>CAVYBC010000010.1:0-921704 GCA_963766615.1 Terriglobia bacterium | reverse complement strand
GAACTGGCGGACGACGTTTGGTTTGGATCGTACGACAAATCATCTGTAGAATGCGGAGGCACTTGAGCGGTTCGTAATGATCTCAATTTTCCTGGTTTCGCTCCTCTCCGCATCACAGGCGGTTTGACTTTCAATGGCATGGGAGATTTGCAGGTGCCCACGATGGGAACGATTCACAACAAGGGAGTGCTCGTCGGTGGCCTGATCGCCGGTGCCGTGCTCAGCATGAGCGATGTGCTGCTGTACGGATCTGTCCTGAAGGCGCCAATGGAAGCAGCCTGGAGAGCGGCCGGGAGGCCGAGGATGACCGATCTCCAACGGACTCTTGAAGTGCCGGCGTCCATCTTCCTCGACTTTGTGGTCGGCATAGTCCTCATGTGGTTGTATGCGGCCATGCAGCCCCGCTTCCGTGCCAGCCTCGGGACCGCGGTGAGAGCCGGACTAGTCGCTTGGTTCCTGGCCGCATTGCTTTGCGCGGCATTCATGTTTCAAGGGGTGATGCCTCTAGGCATCATGAACATCACCATACTCGTCCTGCTGGTGGAGTATCCGCTCGCCGTGGTCCTCGGCGCCAAACTCTACGTGGACGGCGCCGTTATGGCTCCGCTTTCCCCCCTGATTTGTCTGCCCATTGTGCCGGCGGACGATCGTGGACACCGGACTCTCTGCCGAAACCGAGTGTCTCCTTGAGGTTGTAATCCTAGGCGGTCGCCGGATTGCCGTTTTTAACCGAACCAGTGCGCCAACAGATCGCGCCCTAAGCCAAGCCCAAGTCGCGTGATCGGAGGAACAGTTCGAAGGAGCAACTCACGCCCCAGGAACTTGCTGAACGCGCGACCAACTTTCGCGCATGAGCCAGTCTGACCTGGAGATCAATTACAAAGCTTCCCACAATGCCTGCCGATCGCCAGACCATGTGCCGTCACCCAGCATGATGCAGCGCTATTCCGCTGGCCGCGCGGTAGAATCTTGGGAAAACCTGATTTCGCCGCCAATCCTAGTAAACTGAGTGGAATGCCGCACCGGCTCCGCCAGGAGGCGTTTGCTCGAAATGGGTTCACCGCAAAATGATCGATCTTCGACGCCGGAAACGTCCCGGCTTCGTACCGGGCACGTGCTGTTCGTCGACATCGTCGGCTACTCTTTGCTTGCCACCGACGAGCAAATCCGCAGCGTCCACCAACTCCAGTCCATCGTTCGCGAACTCCCTGGTTTCCGGGAAACACTCGCGGCAAAAGAATTGATCTGCATTCCTACCGGTGACGGCATGGCTATAGTCTGTTTTTCTGAAGCGGACGCGCCGGTTCGATTCGCGCGCGACATAGCGATCCGGATCCGACAGGAGTCTCCTTTCGATCTGCGGATGGGACTTCACAATGGTCCCGTGTACTGCTCCGATGACATCAACGCCAACCGGAACGTCGCCGGTGGAGGTATCAATCTCGCACAGCGCATCATGGACTGTGGCGACGCCGGACATATCCTTATCTCTCAGTCTGTCGCCGACATCCTTCTGCAACTGAGTCATTGGCGGGGCGCGGTGCGGGATTTGGGCGAATGCGAAGTAAAGCACGGCTCACGCGTTCGGATCTTCAATCTGTCCACTTCGGAATTTGGCAACACGGCTCTGCCATCGAGATTACGTGCAGCGGGCAATGGCCTGCCTGTAGATGGTATGGCGTCGATTGCGGTTCTGCCTTTCATCAACGCGGGACGAGCCGCGGATTTGGATTACTTGTGTGACGGCATTACGGAGAGCCTGATCAACAACCTTTCGGAGATCCCAAAGTTGCGAGTGGTGCCCCGCAGTACGGTCTTCCGATACAAAGCCGCCGAGATTGATCTGGAACGCGCGACGCGGGAGTTAAATGCGCGAACCCTGCTGACGGGAAGAGTCTTTCAACGAAACGAGACGTTGAATGTTCAAGCGGAGTTGGTGGACACTGCGGCGGGAGCTCAATTGTGGGGCCAAAAATACAACCGCCGACTCACTGATATCGCTGTCGTAGAAGAGGAAATCGCGCGAGAAATTGTCAATGCTTTACGAGTCAAGCTCAACAGTCACGAGACGGCACGGTTCGGACAGCGTTCTACCGATTCCGCAGAGGCCTATCAACTCTTTCTTAAAGGGCGATACCTGTGGAATAAGCGGACGCGCGAGAGCCTTGAACGAGCGATCGAGTACTTCAGGCACGCGATTGACCAGGACCCCACCTATGCGCGCGCCTATGCAGGCTTGGCTGACAGCTACTCCGTACTTGGCACGTTTGGCTTTCGGCGGCCCATGGACGTATTCCCGCTGGCCCGAGCGGCAGCGCAGCACGCTATAGATATAGATGAAGGCCTCGCCGAGCCGCATGTCACTCTGGCTCTGGCGAGCTCGTTTTTTGAGGTTGACCACACCGCTGCTGAGGGCGAATATCAACGAGCGCTCAAACTTAATCCAAATTACGCCGTCGGGCACCAAGGGTATGGCGCTCATCTTTGTTTCATGGGGGATTTTCAACAAGGTCTGCGAGAACTCCAGCAGGCGCAGCGTTTGGAGCCGCTATCCCCGATGATCAACGTGCAACTCGGCGTGGGATTCTATCTCGCACGCCAATATGAGGAGGCCGCACGGATCCTGGTTAATACAATCCAGTTCGAACCGGCGTTCTGGCCGGCCCACCATTTCCTGGGGACCGTGTATGCGCAGCAGGGCGACGCCAAGGCGAAGGCGGAGTTTGAGATCGCGGCTGAACTGTCCCAGCGTCATCCTTTAGCACTCTCCGGGCTGGGCCGAATCCTTGCTCGTGAGGGTCAGCTAGAACGGGCCGGAGAGATACTGGAGGAACTCGGCACACGCGCCCGCAGCGAATATGTCAGTGCAGTGCACTTCGCTGCGATCCATCTTGAGCTGGGCGATAAGGACTTGGCTTTGCAACGGCTACAAGAGGGGGTCGCCGAGCATTCCTCGTATGCAGTCTGGTTGAACGTCGAACCGAGCTTCGACCCTCTTCGGACTGATGCGCGCTTCACAACCCTAATCGAGAAACTGTTCGGAGGAAATCGAACCGCAGGATCACAATAAGGAAAATGAAACAAATAGCCAATTCGGACGATGGGGTCGCGATCGAATACAAGGCGCACGGATCCGGGCCCCTTACGCTCGTCTTTCTTCATGGATGGGGCAACGCTGCCAGCGTTTGGGACGATTTCATTGCGACGCGCATGAACTTGGCCGGCTTGCGCTGCGTAGCGGTCAGTTATCGCGGGCACGGTGGTTCAGACGCAGCCACAAGCGGCTACACACATGAGCAGTTTGCGCGCGATACGTTCGCCGTGGCCGACGCAGTAGGAGCCCACCAGTTTGTCATGGTCGGATTCAGCATGGCGGCCAAGTTCGGGCGTTACCTGGCGTATATGAGTCCCAGGCGCGTCCTGGGTCAAATTCTGATTGCTCCGGTCGGCCCGGAGAAATTGGATCTACCCCGCGAAGCTCTCGATCCCTGGCTGGACGCTGCCCCGCACCCGATGCGTTTTCGCGAGGTCCTGCTGCCGTTCACAAAGCAGCCGATCCGAGAAGACTTGCTTGACATGTACTGCCGAAACGTCTCCCTGGCATCGCGCGCCGCATTAGAGGGAACCATCGATATGTTCTACCAATCTATCGAAAACGAAGTCCGCAATATCCGCACGCCCACACTCATCATCGCCGGCGAGGCCGATCCATTATTTAATGCCGAGTATGTCAATAAGCGCGTGTTGCCCACCACGCCGGGCGCAAGGGCAATCTTCCTTCCTTGCGGCCATGAAATTCCGTTCGAGATGCCGAACGAAACAGGACGGTTGATCGAGGCGTACGTAGCCGGCCTACAGAGTGGGGAAAGCGGGGAAAGCGGGGGGAAAGCGGGGAAATGGGGCCAGAGAGCGCCGGGATAAAACCTCCATGAGCGCTGGCCGCGCTCACCCCTGATGATGAAAACGGGCGCGAGTGAAGCGGCACCGGCTGCCTGACTTCTTGAGGCTTGACGGGCACTGTCAGGGTGGGCAAGCTGAACGTGTCGCCGGAGTGAGGACGGTTGCCGGAATGGTGGAACAACCCGTGGATAAAACTGTACCCGGCTGGTGTTGGTGCATCCCCTGATTGGTGCTGAAAAGCCCGTGGAACAAGTTATAATTCTGCGCCAGCTCTCCGACGGCAAGGAGCAAAGCCAATGGGCAAGATCATGGAGCGTTGCGCCGGTATTGATGTGGGCAAGCGTTTTCTGCTGTGTTGCGTCTTGACAGGCGCAGCACAGGACGATCCAAACAGCAAAACACTGCGTTTCGATACCACGGTTCCTGCTTTGGAACGGCTTCGCGAATGGCTCAACCGCGAAGGAGTGACACACGTAGTGATGGAGAGCACGGGATCCTACTGGATTCCCATTTTCAACATTCTGGAGGGCCAGTTTGCGGTAGTGCTGGCAAATCCGGAAGAGGTCAGGAACCGGAAGGGCCATAAGACGGACCGTAAGGACGCCGAGCATCTGGCCGAGTTGTTACGTCACGATCACGTCCGGTCCAGCTATATTCCCGCCAAGCCGGTTCGTGAATTGCGGGACTTGACGCGGCGTCGAGTGCAGTTGATCCAAGACGGCACGCGGGAGCGCAACCGGGTTCAAAAGATGCTGGAGCAAACCAACGTCAAGATTGCCAGCGTGCTCAGCGATCTCTTTGGGGTCTCTGGACAGCACATGCTTCTGGCTCTCTTGGAAGGCAAGGCCACACCGGAGGAGATGGCGGGGTTGGCACGCGGTTCAGCCAAACAAAAGACGCCCCAATTGATCGAGGCGATGCGAGGACATCGAATGACTGAACATGAGCGCTTCCTGATTCGTAGTTGCCTACGTCACTTGGCCTGCTTGGAGGAGGAGATAGAGGACCTGGACACCGAGATCCTCCGGAGGATGCAAGCCCCACCGTTTCAGGAAGCCTTTGGACTGCTCCAGACATTGCCCGGAATCGGTCAACTGTCCGCCGCCACAATCTTGGCCGAAACGGGAACGGACTTGGCTTCGTTTCCCTCCGCGGAACAGATGTCCAGTTGGGCTGGGCTGTGTCCGGGCAATCGGGAGAGTGCAGGCATCCAGAAAGGCAGACATACAACTCACGGCAACCCGTACCTGAGAACAGCACTGGTGCAGTGCGCGTGGTCGGCGAGCCGCAAACAAGGGTCCGTGTTTGAGATGCGCTTCCAACAGTTGGTGAAGCGATGTGGACCAAAGCGTGCCATTGTGGCTGTCGCACACCAGATGTTAATCATCCTGTACTGCATGCTCAACGGAAAGGTACCCTTTCGCGGTGCTGAAAGTGCTCCCCAGCAACGACGACGAAAGAATCGAGCACATCATCATCTGCGGTGCCTTCGACGTCTTGGCATCCAAGTCCAGATCATGGCCGCGCCGGACACACCCGAAGGACTGCAGGAGTAGTGTTTTCGGAACAACCGGCATATTGTAGGGGATGAAAGAGCCCTGCCCTTTGACTTTCCCCGTTGCAGCGAGTTGCACGTTATACGACCAAGTGAATACATCGTGAAGCTCCTGATGTAACGCCCTGCCTGATCCTGTTACTCAATCTTGTCCGGCAGTCGCAGTCGCGCGGCGGCTCCAAGCAAAATCGCGAGCACGACGACACCGAGGGAGCTGAACCATACGATTGGAGTGCCGTTGGTGATACGGTCGAGTGTTTTCTTTTGTCCTGCCGTAACAAAGTATGACTTGCCATGCTGTTTCACCTCCACGCCGAATGCGGGCGTCTGCACCGACGAAGATTCTTCGTAGACGATTCTTTCCGGGACAATCATCCAGATCACCGTAACGGCGAGCATCGCCAGAAATGCTAACGCGCCGACGACAAGTGCAGCTGGCAGGATAAGCCGACTCATGATTTATAGGTTACGCCTGGGGCAAAAGAGTCCACCCGGATGTATCGTCGCTAGCGGTCTGGGCCACACAGATTGAACATTATGTCCGCAATTATGGGACAGTCGATGTGGCGCGCAATAAAATCGCGCAGGGGGCATTGAGATCACTGGTGGGCGCGGATAGCCCCGTCCCGTTAGGGCAGGGATTCTCAAGGGGCCCATCTCGACATTTTGGTGTCATGGCCCGAATTTCTTCACTTTTCAGCAGGCTCCAAATCGCGCGCCACATCGGTCACCGCAAATTCCTACAGGAGATACTGATGAGGAATTGCGACGCGGACCACTAGCGACTACACGCCCGGTGAGTTAGGGAGGACATGCCCTACGGTCCTCCTAGCCGGCGTTTTGCTAGGATTTCACGCAGCGGCAAGATCAGCTTTTGTCGGAACTCCTATCAGGTAAAGGACTGGAACCGGTATCGGCTTGCCCCGCACCGTGCCGGTAAACCAGCAATAGCTGTCCAACCCTGTGGTCAAGGCGCGCAACTCCTCACTATTGTAGATTCTTAGCACCGAGACGATCGAATCGATCAGTAAAACTATGGGTAGAGCCGGGACCAAGTAGGTCCACAGCAGAGTCGCCCAACGGAATGGCCGAATGAAGGGGACAGCGAGCAGCACTCGCATGGGGACGGGTAGCACAGCAAGAAGCATCAGAACACTGCGCTTACCGCCCATTTCAAATACCGCGATGCCTTCGCCGTGCTCCACTGCATCCGCCAGTGCAGCGCGGGCCTCGCCGGGATCGAGATGGTGGAATGCTGAAAACATCGTCCGGAAGCCGGGTAAGCCGCTGGGAACCTGCGTGGCATCCACTAACTCGGCGTGATAAACAATAGCGTGCCGCGAACGGCGACACGCTCGCTCGAATGCGACTACGTCCGGATTGTGGTCGCTCAAACAGACGGTCACGTCCATGCCCATCCTGCGTAGAAGCGGTTGCAGGCGGAGCCATGGCCCTCCGGCACCGGACCCTAGGTCGAGAACGAGCCGGCTACCGGTCCTCTCCAGCGCATCAATTAGCAGCGGTGCGACTGCGGTGTAGATTCCGCTTAGTTCGGTGACAAAGCGGCAGTAATCCGTGACTGCGTTACGAATGCTTCGTGGACACCAAGGTTCGTCCGAGATTTCAATCCAGTGTCTTCGTTTCATTAGACCGGCTGAGCCAGCTATTCACGATCTCACGGTCGCGGCTCCGTCACTATATCAACTGAACGTCAGCGAGACGGAGCCGCGCAAGTGGGCAAACTGATTGACCTTCCGGGCGTGACCCACGACCATAACCGGTTGCGGAGATACTTCGAAGGTCCGAAACTCCTTTCCGCCATCCACGATCACCATTCGGATCTCGCTGGGGGGCAGGCCCGGAATAATCGGCTTGACGATCGCAGTGCAACTCGCGTTCACACTGTGCCGGACACCGGGGTGTCGAGCGCGAGGCCGGAAATGGACGGCACAAATTGGGGACCGTGCACTCAAACACCACTGTTTTTCAACGTGCCTCGCCGTCGAGCGTGATCTTGCAATCTAGTGGGTGGCGGGCGTCTTCATCCGGCCGTGCCAACCGCTGCCCAGTCCCTCCCCAATCTCCAATTCTTTCAACAATTTACCATTCAGAACCCGGGCTCCACGGCCCTCCCCATCTGATACTCACATCAAAATGAGGTCCCTGAAACAAATCCAAGCCTCCCGCGCCAACGGCGCCCGTTCCCGAGGACCGATCACCGCCCAGGGCAAGCGCAATTCCTTCCGCAACAGCACTCGACACAGTTTCTCCTCTCCCGACCCATCCCTCGACCATGATCCGCCCGCAGCCTTCATCGAACTCCGCTCCGGTTTGATGGCCGGTCACCGGCCCCGCAAATGTAGCCGAAGGCCAATTGATCCACACCATGGCCGCCGCCCACTGGCGAAAGGTCGTCGAGGTATAGGTACTAGGTAAAGATTGGAAGGCTCCGCGGCGGCGTGACGCTCCTCTCTTTGCGGGGTTCAGCAACCGAAGTGGCAGGGTACCATGTTTTCCTACTAGATCGATAATGCATCAGCGGCCGTCGCGTTGCTGGAGATGGGTAAACGTAAGGTTGCAGGTTCGGAGCGTCGGAGCCCGCAGCCAAGCAGGACGGCTAAGATGGCACGATCGCGCAGCCCTTTGAGGTTAGCGCAGTCTGAGCATTTAGGAGCGCCTAGGCGGTGCGCACCGTCCTGTGCCAGCCTGGGTAAAGCTTGCAGTCGACGCGTGGACGTCCGCAGCCGCCGTGATGGACGGGCGTGTATTCCGATCCGTGAACCGTGGTGACTGTGCGCAGGGCGAGGCATTGTCGGAGAAGATTGTTTGGCAGCTCATAAAGCCGTATGCCGATTCTGCCGGCGTTCCCGGCATCGCCCCCATGACCTTCGCCGCTATGCCGAATCCCGGACTATGCCGAATGTGTTGAACGGCGGCGCTGCAAACAGGTAGGCGGCGGGAAGCGATTCGGCATAGTTCGGCACCCTGGGCTGACCATCCTGGGGGGATGCAACCTTTCATTGATCCGGATCTTCTGGCCCGGCTTCGTGTGGGGCCACTGGCCTCTTATCTCGACGCCTACCTGAAACATATTGAACACGAGGGTTTCTTGCCCTCGTCTGTTCCCATGCAGATGTATGGGATCGCCAGGTTTAGCAACTGGCTCCAGGCTCGGCAACTCGGAGCGCAGCAAGTGGATGAAGCCACGGTTGAGCGATTTCTGAAGCGCGATCCAGGTACAGCCCATAGTGGCGAATCTGCCCCTTTACGGCGCCTGCTGGAGATACTGGGCGAGATCGGATTGGCGCCGCTCAAGCCGCCCGAACCTAGGAACTGCCAGCAGCGATTCGTGGATGAGTACAGGTGCTACCTTCTGCAGGAACGCGGTCTCGCAAAGACCAGCCTGGTGAACTATGTCCCATTTACAGAGCAGCTTCTGTCCGACCGTTTCGGCCAGTCAGCCATGGACTTATCCGAACTCACTGCCCAGGACGTCACAAAGTTCCTGCAAGATCGCGCCCGTCAGTTGAGCCCTGGGCGCGCCAAGTTGCTGGTGACCGCTCTTCGATCTTTCCTGCGCTATTTGCGACACCATGGAGAGATTTCCCTCGACTTGGCGGGATGCGTCCCACCGGTGGCGGCCTGGTCCTTTTCCACCGTGCCAAAGTTCCTGCCTGCTGGCACAGTGCAACGGGTCCTCGATCAATGCGAGCGTGACAGTCCGGATGGAAAGCGGAACTACGCTGTTCTATTGCTGCTTGCCCGCTTGGGCTTGCGTGCCTGCGAGATCGTTGCTCTGAGCCTGGATGACATCGATTGGGACAACGGAAGGATCACCATTCGATGCAAGGGTGGGCGCTGGGCACAGTTGCCGCTACCGGCCGATGTTGGCGAAGCTATCGCAATCTACCTGCGCACGGGCCGTCCGCGCTGTGTCTGCCGTCATGTGTTTCTCCGACATCGAGCTCCTCTTCGCGGTTTCGGGGATTCCATCACAGTCTCCACAATCGTCAGACGGGCGCTGATCCACGCTGGCATCGATTCGGCCCGCAAAGGCGCCCATCTCTTCCGCCACACACTGGCGACCGATCTGCTTCGGGAAGGCGCATCTCTTGACGAGATCGGGGAACTGCTCCGTCATCGGAGCCCGAACACCACCGCCCTATACGCCAAGGTCGACTTGACTGCATTGCGGACCTTGGCGCTTCCCTGGCCGGGAGGTGCGCGATGAAGACGCTCAGGGAAGCCGTTCAAGACTACCTTGCCCTAAGACGTAGCCTGGGATTCAAGTTGAAGAAGTATTCACGGTTCCTGGAAGAGTTCGCATTGTTTCTCGAACAGGCGGGCGAGTCGCGGATCACCGCCCGGCTGGCTTTGCAATGGGCGACACAGCCACAGCAGATACAGCAGTCGGAGTGGGCCGCCCGGTTGAACGTGGTACGCGGGTTCGCGCGCTACTGGAGTGCCACGGACCCAAGGACGGAGATCCCACCAGTGGGCTTGCTGCCGTATCGCCGCAGACGTTCCAAACCCTACCTGTATTCCGACGAGCAGATCCACCAGTTGCTCGAAGCCGCCAAAAACATGCCAGCCCCGCACAGCCTCCAGCCTTGGACCTACCACTGCCTCTTCGGACTCCTGGCAGTAACCGGGCTCCGTATCAGCGAGGCACTCAACCTGCGATCCACCGATGTCGATTGGTCAGAAGGCATTCTCACAATCCGTAACTCCAAGTTCGAAAAGTCCCGGCTGATCCCGCTCCATCCGTCGAGCCTCAAAGTCCTCTCCGACTACTGTGCTCGTCGCGACCTTCTGTTCGCACACAGGAAGACTCCCTACTTTTTCTGCTCGCGTTTCGATGGGCGGCTGGATGAAGGGCAAGTCCGGCGAGTCTTCTACGTGATTTCCCGACAGATTGGGATCCGCGGTGCCTCGGCTAGCCGCGGTCCGCGCTTGCATGACTTTCGTCATCGTTTCGCCGTTCAGACATTGCTGCACTGGCACCGCACCGGAGAAGATGTCCGGCGGCGTTTGCCGATCCTGTCCACCTATCTCGGCCACGGACACGTTACCGATACCTATTGGTACGTGACGGGCACGCCAGAACTGATGGCAGCGGTGGGACAGCGGCTGGACAAGCGCTGGGAGGGAATCTGATGAAAGACGCAACTGCCTTCCCTGCCTTATTAGAGATGTTCTTCACCAGACGCCTCATCGCTCAGCGGAAAGCCAGTCCCCATACCATCGCTTCCTACCGAGACACGTTCCGCCTGCTTCTACAGTTTGCCCAGAAGCAGTTGGCTAAACCACCCTCGGGGCTGACGATGGAGGACTTGAATGCGCCATTTCTGGGAGCGTTCCTGGATCACTTGGAGAGCACACGCACCAACGGTGCTCGCAGCCGCAATCTACGCTTGACCGCGATCCGATCCTTCTTCCGCTTTGCTGCTCTTGAAACGCCGCAGCACTCCGGGCTGATCCAACGCGTCTTGGTGATTCCCAACAAACGACAGTCACGTCCGCTGGTGGGCTTTCTCACCCGGTCTGAGATCGATGCGCTACTGGCGACTCCAGACCGCAATACGTGGTTGGGGCGCCGCGATCACGCCCTTCTGCTGACCGCTCTTCAAACCGGTTTGCGTCTTACAGAGATCACTTCGATTCGACAACAAGACGTCAGCCTCGCCACCGGCGCGCATGTCCGCTGTGAAGGAAAAGGGCGCAAGGAACGATGCACTCCGTTAACCAAAGGGACCGTAACCGTGTTGACTGCGTGGATCCGGGAACAAGGGACAGATGCCACACGAATCCTCTTTCCCAGCGCGCGAGGCGGCCCACTCAGCGCCGACGCAGTTCAGTATCTGGTCGCAAAGTACGCTGCAGCGGCGCGACGAGCCTGTCCATCACTGGCCGACAAGCGCGTCTCGCCACATGTCCTTCGCCACACCACGGCGATGGAGTTGATGCAGGCTGGTGTAGACAGGACTCTAATAGCACTTTGGTTGGGGCACGAATCCGTCGAAACAACGCAGATCTACCTGGATGCCAATCTCAGTATTAAAGAGGAGGTCCTTTCTAAAACCACGCCGATCAATGCCAAGTTGAGCCGCTATCGGCCCGACGATGACCTGCTGGCCTTTCTCAAGGGCCTCTGACTCCTGGGACTATGCCGAATCAGTGGACGGCGTTTGGTCGGCAACTCAACGCCAACGAGCATCCTCGCATCTGATTCGGCATAGTCCGGGATTCGGCATAGCGTCTCTTATGCCGCATGCGGCATAACCGGCGCACATGCGCGAAGTTGTGCCGGGCAGGCGGCGGCGAGCTGGAGCAGATCCAGATGCTCCTTGGCCACGCCACGGTTCAGACGACCGGGCGATACTTAGGCACAAGACAGGATCTGGTGCACCCACGACGCGATCAAATTGAGAGTGGCGGTCTAGGTTCATCAACACTTTCTAGATCAGGTGCGGCCCCCCCTGGACCCCAACACCTAGCGTGGCCAACGGCGCTGCCGTTCCCCTCGTTCGGCTCCAGCAACTCGCTCAACGAAGTTTTACTTTGATCGAGTATTGATCTGAGCGTCCCCTCTTGATCACTGGTTGGTGAGTGCGTACACCATATCGCCGACAAAACGCCGGAACGAATCGTTTTCGACGAACTGCTTGTAGACCTGGGTGTCATCCTTCAAAAGATGCTGCATCACCTTACCCAGCGCCTGGTCGTGCGCCATCCGTGCGGTGTGTGGCGTGTTCTCCTTCGCGTTCTGGTAAGCCGCGTCGGCGGCGACCTTGGGTGCAATGTCGTCGCGAATTCGTTTCGCCACGCGGTCTGTGTCTGTAAAGAGCGTGCCGAAGTTCTCGTTGAAAGTCTTGAGGATGTTACTGAGCCGGTCCATCTCCGGTTCGCTCTTTTTCCCGCCTCCCTCCACCGGCACGGGCTCGATCTGCGCGTCGACGTCGGCCAGTGCAATCTTCATGAGTGCCTTCTTCTCTACTCGGTAACTGTCCATATCGATGGCTGCGAGGATGCCTTGAGAGAGATCGTCCTCTTTCGGAGCGGGCAGCTTGGGTGTCAGCAGATTTAGCAGGATAGACAGTCTCTCCCATGCGAGATTGGTATATGG
Organism: Terriglobia bacterium; assembly: GCA_963766615.1. Taxonomy (GTDB): domain Bacteria; phylum Acidobacteriota; class Terriglobia; order Bryobacterales; family Bryobacteraceae; genus Palsa-187. The sequence goes on along the minus strand of CAVYBC010000010.1, from coordinate 909,123 downwards.
GATTACGGAGGAAAGAAAGTCGTAAGCGCGGGTAAAGGTCTTGGCCTTACCTTTGAAGTCGACCTGCTGGTTCTCGTCGAGTGTGCTGGTATAGACCGCAACACAGGCATCCAGAATAGGGTCCAGTCGGTCGCGGTCCGCGCCTGCGAGAAACAGCTCTACCAACGTCTGCACCTGTTCCGGCGAGTACACCTGGGCGCTATCCAGCTCTGTCTTAAGGTCGTGCAGCTTGTTCGGATCGGTCTCCTCCGCTAATAGGGTTTTCTTGTAGTAGTCCTGGAAGGCGAATGTGACTGCCTCGCGGTTGTCCTGGAAGTCGAGCACGAAGCAGTCGTGCTTCTGCGGATGGGCGCGGTTCAACCGCGAGAGCGTTTGTACCGCTTTGACGCCCGCAAGGGGTTTGTCCACGTACATTGTGTGCAAAAGCGGTTCGTCGTAGCCGGTCTGGAACTTGTCGGCGCAAATCAGGAAGCGGTAGGGATCCTGCTGGATCCGGTCGGCTATGTCGCCACTGGAAAACCCGTTGAGCGACGCCTCACTCATCTTCACACCGCCATATTCGTGTTCACCGGAGAACGCGACGATAGCCTGATAAGGACTCTTGCGCTCCGCGAGATACGTCTTGAAAGCGTGAAAATACTGGATGGCCCGTTCGATCCCGCTCGATACCACCATTGCTCGCGCCTGCCCGCCGATCTTTCCCGCCGCCAGCACCTGTTCGTGAAAATGATCGACCATGATCTCGGCCTTAAGCTGGATCGCGTGCTCGTGGCTCTCCACATAGCGGCGCAGCTTCTTCTTCGCCTTTTTGGTGTCGAACTCCGGATCGTCCTCAGCCTTCTTCACCAGCTTGTAGTAGCTGTCTACCGGCGTATAAGCTTTCAGCACATCCAGGATGAAGCCTTCCTCGATGGCCTGCTTCATTGTGTAGGGGTGGAAGGGACGGTGCTTCACCTTGCCCTCGGCATCGGGCGGCAGAGCTTCGCCGAACATCTCCAATGTCTTGTTCTTGGGTGTCGCAGTGAACGCAAAGTAGCTGGCGTTGGTCAGCATTTTGCGGGCCGCCATGCGCTTTTCCAGCGCCTCGTTCACCGTATCCTCGGGGTCGGCCTCTTCGATGTCGGCTTCACTCCTCCGCGCACCGCCCAGCGCTTTGCTCATCGCCCCCGAAGTCTTGCCGCCTTGGCTGGAGTGCGCCTCGTCGATGACGATCGCAAAGCTCTTGCCAGCCTCCATCGAGATCTCGTCCAGAATGAAGGGAAACTTCTGCACCGTCGAGACGATGACCTTCTTTCCCTGTTCGATGAACTTGCGGAGGTCGCCCGAATGCTCAGCGTGGCCCACCGTTGCGCCCACCTGCATGAACTGCTTAATGGTCTTCTGGATCTGGTCGTCCAGAATTCGCCGGTCTGTAACTACAATCACCGAATCGAAAACTTCTTTGCTATTCCGCTTCATCCCCACCAACTGGTGCGCAAGCCACGCGATGGAGTTCGACTTGCCGCTCCCTGCCGAGTGCTGAATCAAATAACGCTTGCCCGCCCCACTGGCTTGAACATCGGCCAAGGCCTTCCGCACCACGCCAAGCTGGTGATAGCGAGGCCACACCTGCATGCGCTTCTTCTTGCCGGTTTTCCTGTCCTTTTCCTCTACTATCTGCGCGTAGTTCTCGAGAATGTGTGTCAGCCCGGCTGGCGTTAGCACCTCCTTCCAGAGGTAGTCCGTCTTGAGCCCGTGCGGGTTCGGCGGGTTGCCCGCGCCGTCGTTGTAGCCCTTATTGAAAGGCAGAAACCATGAGGCCTTTCCCTTAAGCTGCGTACACATCCGAACTTCGCTGTCGTCCACGGCGAAGTGCACCACGCACCGGCCGAAGTCGAAGAGCCGCTCGCGAGGGTCGCGGTCGCGGCGATACTGCTCCACCGCATCCTCGACGGTCTGCTTGGTAAGGCTGTTCTTAAGCTCGAAGGTGGCAATAGGCAGACCGTTGACAAACAGACAAAGGTCCAGCGCGCGGCGAGTCTCGTCCATGCTGTAAGCGAGCTGCCGCGTGATGGAAAAGCGATTCTGTGCGTGCAGAGCCAACGCCTTGGCGTTGCCTTCCGACGGCGTGCCATAAAAAAGGTCAAAATGAAGCGGCCCATGGTCCAGGCCCTTACGCAGCACGTCGATCGCGCCGCGCTTCCCGGTCTCTGCAGACAGGCGCGCGAGGAATTTGAGGTGGTTGATGTCCTTAGGATCATCTCCCATCTCCAGCTTCTGGAACGCCTCGGGCTGCGTGGTGCGGAGGAAGGCAAAGAGCTGGGGCACATCGAGCGCGTGGGCGCGGTCGTAATCCTTCGGGCTGCCCGCGAAATAGCCGGTGCCCCCGCCGTCAGGCTTTTCCGCGACTAAGCCTGAGACGAGAGCGATCCCATCCATGCCGGTCATATGGCGAAGGATCAGCGTTTCCAGGCCCTTCTCGCTGATGTCCGTGGTCATAAGGAGATCCCCGTTTCCAGGGACACTGTAAGCGATCGGATCAGCGGGATGAACGCCTGTCCTCGGCACGCCCAGCGTTGGTCCCAGACACATGACGGGAAGAGCACCTGGCTGTGACCCTTGACCAGAGTCGGCCAATGCTCTTGTAGGGTCGGGCCTTCTGGCCGGCCGCCGGGCTTTTGCCCGGCGCTAGAGCTTTGAGAAAACACGCCACGCCGGTCGTTCTTCAAAGACCCGTCAGCCAGCAGCTTGCCCCGGTCGCTCATCTCGTTGGCGCTCAAAAAGCCGAGATAGACAAGAACCACCGGAATCCCCAAATCCGTCAACTTCCAAGCCCAGGCGAATCGGTTAGACATCTGGTAGTTCCAGTCCCTGGACAAGGACCACGGAAGGCCGGTATCTTCTGACAATGCGGTACTGGCGTCCCGAATGGCCCAATCAATCCGCATAAGATTGCGGCGCGCGTCCACAGTGACGGGAGCTTCGATGCTCTTCCTGCCCGTCTCTTCCTTAATTAATTCCTGATCGTGCGCCTTTGCCTCGATCAGCAAGATCCCCGGCTTTCCTTCTATCGTGCACGTGGAGGCAAGGTCTCAGCATGGCGTCCGCGTATTGTTCGAGGCTGCCACCAGCCACCACCGCCTGAGTTCGAGCCGTATATCGGACGGCAACAGGCGCTCCGCCTCCGGGAGCCTCGCCTCGTTCACGTCTTCAAATCCCTGAGGCATCCAGCAATCGCTCGGCGCGACGGTTGCAAAGGGCGCCACCAGGGCCGTCAGCCTTTGAGCGACGGCCTCCGGAGGCCCATGTGTCAGAGAGTGACATCTCGGTTTGCTGCCTCGACGTTCCTTCGGCTTCAGCCGCATAAGGAGAGGATTCATACGACGGCCTCCTCGTCGGCGAATTCGGGATGGACACTCAGATCGGCGGGGTCTTCGGTCATGTCGGGTGCGGCATCCTCTGGCAGGCGAGGTGCCGCCTCGCGCACGTCGAGCTTGCCGGTCACCACGTCGGCGACGAGGCGAGTGCGGTACTCGCGGAGGAGTTCGATCTCGCGTTCGAGGCGAGATATGGCGATCTCAATTTTTTCGCCTTCGTTCTCGATGAAGTGTACAATGCGCTCCTGTTCGGCCAGTGGGGGCAGAGGTACCCGCTGTCTTGCCACCGTCCCTGCGTTCAGGTTTGCCATCGTGGCGCCAATTGAGGCCAGGTTAAGCATGTCAGTAATTCCGTGCGACGAGAATACAATTTGAAAGAAGCGCGGAGCGACAGCGGATACGTTACATCGCAACAGAAGGCTGCCGGTGCCGCAAATCCAGCCCTCTTCCTCTTGGGTCACCAATGCGCATCGCCCAAGCTCACCCCGCCGCGCGATAACGATATCGCCGGAGCGAAGCACGTGACGCGACAACTCTTTGGCTTTCTCGCCGCGAATGGTGACGGCTGGCGACGGCTTCAGCCTCCCGCCCGCCATATGGCTCGGATTGATGACAGGTATACCCGAAGTTACGTACTCATTAGAGTGAAGTTGGCTGCCGAAAGGCCCAGTTTGAATAAGGGTCGTAACGGTTCCGATTGCACCGACCTCCCAACCCTCCGGAATGTCACCAAGCCACGGAATACCAGAAGGTTTGAATGGGACGGAGAGATCGAGGCCGCGAGTAACTGCGCGATGTATGATGGCCTGCTTCTGCTCGTTGAGAAGCACGATCACCTTCCGCTTCGCCCAAATCGCCCGCTCCAGCCTTCCGTTCGATCAGTCCAGAAACCGTACGATGGAGGCCTGCTCTCCAGGCTGGGGACAGGGCAATTGGACCCGCCTCAGTCTTGCCATGGGAATTCTCATACGAATTGTATTGAGTTTTCCCGAGACTCTAGACTGAACAACCAAGATGCCGTTGCCCAATCCCCAGAGGCTTCGATGAAAAACACTAGCTTGAAAAATTGCCTCGAAAAACCTGCCCAAGTCATCAGCACCGCGTGGGCGAAGCATATAGTACACGGGGCTTACGGCACCGAAATACTTGGATAAGCCAGGCGAAGCATATAGTACACGGGGCTTACGGCACCGAAATACTTGGATAAGCCAACGGAACCCACTGCCACGTTCATGCTATTGACAACGATATCGCCAGGGTAGGCCAACATATACGCGGACAGATCATCCTTCGCTTTATTCCCCCCGGGCTCCTTATCAGCGTATGGGATTACGCCGGTTCGTAGGCTGAGGGACAAGATGTTGTTGGTCTTGACAGGGTTATTTCTTTCTTTTCTCTCGGCCAGCACCCCACCTAGCGGCAGCACCCCCCAGACGGTGAAGTTCCTTGTAAATGCGTGGCGCGAGGGCATCTAGCGCGGCTGCGTCGCCCCCGGCCCAAGCCAGCAAAAGTTGCGTAGTATCAGCGATTGGACAGTCTGCTTCCAAGGTGCTCAGTATAACGTGAAAAATTTCGAGCCCTCGTTACGGTTTTCGCACTATTTTCTCGCATGGAGTGCCGGGAGAGATATTTTCCCCATGACTTTCAAGGAGAAAGCTACAAATGAGAATCAGTAAAGTGTGGTTTGCGTCAGAAGGACGAAGCATCATGACAGTGACACATCGAGCGGTCACTACAACTTTAAGCGCGGCGCTTGTCGGGATGCTGCTGATCCCCGCGGCGAGCGCCTGTGTTCTGGGAGATCAGCCAATTCCCTTGGCAATGCAGCAACTCTTGCCGGATGCGCAGAATCCACTGGGGTCAGCTACTTTCGCGAGCATGGCTCGCGACCAGAGCAGCGCGTCCAGCAGCGCGTCGATCGTTGGGATGTGGAATTTTCAGCTTATTTCCCAGGGCAACACCACCCGCACTCCACCCCTCCCGGACGGAGCCCAACTCAATTTCGGATATATCCAGTTTCACAGCGATGAGACCGAGATTCAGAATGCCGGGGCGCGCTCTCCGGCCCAGCAGAATTTCTGTCTGGGTGTATGGACGAAAACCGGACACAACACTTATCAGGTGAACCATTTTGCCCTGAACTACAACGCCTCAACCGGAGTGTTGATCGGCAGAATCATCCTCATCGAAACGCTTACGCTGTCCCCTGGCGGCACAGCCTTTAGTGGTACGTTTGACGAAACTGTCTACGATACGACGGGCGCCAAGACAGACCACCTGACTGGCCAGGTTACGGCGAAGCGAATGACCACCGACACGACTACTCCCTAGGGCGTCCGCATTACACGGGACTGGGGGACCCGTATCGCAATCTAATCCCGAGAAGGGCGCTCCTCTATGCAGAGATAACCTTGAGCTAGCCCGCGTATCTGAGTCCGGCTCTGCTAAGCTGTTCCCCAATGACACCCGAACGTTGGGGACAGCTCGAGGAGCTGTACCAGGCGGCGCGGGCCCTGCCTCCGTCCGAGCGAACCTCGCTGTTGGAACGGGCCGACCCCGAATTGCGGGCAACCGTCGCGGCCATCCTGGCTCAAGAGAGCGTCTTGGAAAAAGCCCAAAAGAGCGTACTGGAAGGGGACACCCCGCAGGAGGACGGCACATTTCTCGGTCGCCCCGCGTGGGAGGGTCGTGAGAGCCTTCTGAAACACGACGGTCCACTTCAGGCGGAGCCACCTGTCAGCGTTGGCCAGCAACTCGGGCCCTATCGGATTGAACAAAAGATCGGACAGGGCGGCATGGGCACTGTGTACCGCGCCACCGATACGCGCCTGAATCGGCCTGTCGCCATCAAGATTTCCAGGGGTCTATTTGACGAACGCTTTGAGCGGGAAGCTCGCGCCATCTCTTCACTGAATCATCCCCATATCTGCACGCTCCACGACATCGGTCCCGACTACATGGTGATGGAGCTTCTGGAGGGCGAAACGATGGCAGCCCGCCTCCGGAAGGGCGCGCTTCCTGTCAGCGACGTCCTTAGCTTCGGCGCTCAGATCGCGGGTGCACTGGCCGCAGCCCATGCCAAAGGCGTCGTGCATCGCGACATGAAGCCTGCCAACGTCATGCTCACCAAAGCGGGCGTAAAAGTGTTGGATTTCGGATTAGCCAAGTCGCCACAAGACAAGAATCTCACGGGTCGGAACGTCGTGATGGGGACACCGGCTTACATGGCGCCTGAGCAGCGCCAAGGCCACGAGTGCGACGCCCGAACCGATATTTACTCGCTGGGATTGGTGCTTTATGAGATGGCTACGGGAAAGCCTTTCTTAAAGGAAGAAACGCCGCCCCTACAAACCCCAGACCAGCTCCCGGAAAAGCTGGGCCACGTGATCGAGCGGTGCGTGGCGATCGATCCCGAAGATCGCTGGCAGTCCGCAGCCGATGTGAGGAGCGAGCTCTTATGGGCTGCCAGGCCGGCGCAAGCCCCCGAAACGGCACTCCTTGAAAACAGAGAGAATCGGCGCCTCTGGCCCTGGATTCTTCTCTCCTCCGTGCTGGCCCTGCTGGCTGGAGTGACGGCATGGGCTCCCTGGCGGCACGATCTCTCCACGCAAATCGGCGGACCCCTGGTCCGCATCGATGCCGATTTGGGGACGGGCGTGTCATTGTTCACGGAGAATGGTCCCGCGCTGGCGCTCTCTCATGACGGCACCAGGGTGGTGTTCTCCTCCCGCACTGAAGATGGGAGCATGCGCCTCTACTGGAGGCGATTGGATCAAGCCACCGCCACGCCGCTGCGCCGGAACCGAGTCCGCTTTCTCGCCCTTCTTTTCCCCCAACGGCGAACAAATCGCGTTCTTCGCGGAAGGGTCTCTTAAGAAGATCGAGCTTGCGACCGGGAACGTCACCATCCTGGCGAACGCCGTGAATCCGTCTGGGGGTAGCTGGGGAGAGGACGGCATGATTGTCTTCCATCGGGCGCCAAGCCTGGACCTCTGGACGGTGCCCGCCAACGGAGGCAGCATCAACAAAGTCCCGCAAGCCCGACAGCGAATCGCAGTACCGCCACTGGCCGCAGTTCCTGCCCGGCGGCAAGACATTATTGGTAACGGGCGTGACGGGGCTAGGCGGTAACGTGGATCAGGAATCCGTCAGAATTCTGTCGCTGGAGGACGGCCGTAGCCGCATGCTGGTCGACGGAGCGCATTTCGGCCGCTACCTTTCCAGCGGCCATTTGGCGTATTTGAGGCACGGAACGCTCTTCGTCCGGACTTTCGACGCCGCGCGTCAGGAGTTGACCGGCCCCGAAGTTCCAATCTTGCAGGGCATCGAGTATTCCACTTTGAACGGTGCCGGCCAGTTTGACATCTCAGCCAACGGCACGTTGATCTATCGAGCCGCTCGCGCGGGAGGCGACTTGAAAACCGTGCAGTGGATGGACCGCACCGGCCGGCTGGAACCGCTACTCGGAACGCCTGGCGACTTCAGGGCCATTTCGTTCGCACGCGACGGCAAGCGTCTTGCGATTGCAATCGCCGAAGCGGAGGGCAGCGACCTCTATGTTTACGACGTTGAACGTCATCGCCCGCCGGTGCGTTTAACCGTAGGGGCCCATATCCTCTTAGGCGGTGGAGCGTCAAGGGGACTTGCCTGGAATCCGGATGGGCGTTATCTTTTCTTTGCTACGGGCGGAAATACGTGGTGGGTTCCCACCGAGGGACTTTCGCAACCGCGCGAGTTCGTGACGACCTACTCGGTCTCGGCGATTTCGCATGACGGCAAGCGGATGTTCGTGGCCACCGCCAAGGCGAAGACTCGCGGCGACGCCTGGATGATCCCCTTGACCATAGGAAAGGATGGACCGCAGGCTGGCCGGCCCGAGCCTTTGCTGCAGGAGCCATACACAGAGAGTCCGTATAATGACTCCCCCGATGGCCGCTGGTTGTCCTACGGCACCGATGAAACGGGGATTCCGCAAGCATATGTAATGGAGGTCACCAATCCGGCGCGGAAGTGGATGCTGTCCAGCGGGAGTGGGAGCGGGCAGCAGTCCTTTTGGTCTCCGTCGGGACGGGAGATCTTTTTCACTACTTTCTTCGCGCCTCTGCGGATCATGGTTACTCCGTTTTCCTTCGAGGACGGAGTTTTTCATCCCGACCAACAGCGTCATGGTCTCCCGTCGCGATTCCGAACCATGCCGGGGAGGGAACAAGCGGCATCGAAATGGCTCCGGATGGAAAGCGCTTTGCAGTCCTCATGCCGGTCGAGCAGCCCTTGGGAAACCGCGTAACGTTCGTCATGAACTTCTTCGACGAGGTTAGGAGACGCACTACACCGGTGAAATGACCGGTCTAATAATTGGAGTCGATTTTATCCGGGCAATTGTCGCGTTGGCTCGCCTAGGGCTTAGCGCTTTTTGTGGACCGCCAATCCACCACAATCAAAGACAACCGCCGGTCACTGTTGCGCAGGACGAGTTGATTCCACTCATTGGCTAGGCCCGGTGCTTCCACCACCTCCAACTCCCGGGCGCGAACGATGTCCTGTTTGTATAGCACTGTATTCCATCCGTTCAGCACACTGGGGGGCTCGGATCTGGAATTTCCCTCTTTGGTGTAGATCATCATGCCGCCCTCGATCAGCTCTCCGGGACGCACTTCGATGCGAACGGGTGTTTTAGAGGGAAGCCAACCATCTATATAACCGGAAGAGGCGCCTCGTGCGGACAACGAGAGCACGGCGTGTTTAGCGAGCTGCCCGGTCCAGATCAATCGGCCCGAAACAGGTGCAACGGGAGCAGCGGTTGGAACGGGATTAGAAACCGGCGCGGGCAGCGATAGCGAGGGGAGACTGGAACTCGGTATTACGGCCAGCGCTACTAGAGCCGGGGGATCCGGGAGCGTCCAAGGTGCACTGTTTGTGGAACTCGACGCCCTAACAAGTGGAGCGCGGAAGCGCCGCGGTATCGGTTTCCGCGTCTCCTCTTGCCGTTCGGTATCGATAGCTGGATGGACAGCATCGTCGATCGGGGCGGACTTTATCACCGCGATTGGCGAGACAACTGACCCTCGTGGCTGGAGAGCTTTACCCGCTACTGCAACAGGAGGTTTATGAATTGGTGACACATACACTGCATTCTCCAACGCCATAATTCCCTTAGCCGCCAAGGAGAATGAGGCTCGGACGATTTCCGTTTTTCTGGCGTACTCAATCCACCCTTTGCGAAGAGCAGCGGGGTCTAATGCAACGTGAACTGCTGCTGCTTCTCCATCCTGGATATCGAGCGCGCCTTGCGACGTTGGGCGAATGGCCGACAACGCAGGGTCCCAATGAATCAGAAGATTTCCGCCCCGTTCGCTAAAGCTGAGCGAGGCAGGTAATGCGGTCAAGCCCCGGCGGGGGGCACAGAGCACCGCCAGGACGACCACGGCAAGAACGAGCGTGGTCGGACGCCGCCGAGAGTGCTCAGGCGGGCGCTCGTGTTGAGTTACTGTGACTGCAGACACCAGCGAAGCCTTCGGCGGCAGAATTTGGGACTCCAGTGTGACTGGAGACACCGGCGACGGCTTCGCCGGCACAACTTCGTAATCCAGTTTGAGTGCCGTGCTGGTCCGATTCAATGGGGGTCGGCTTACATTTTTCCGTCCGGTTCCCATCTCAACCTTCGGCTCGTTCAGAATCGAATATTCAAATTCATGAAACACGGCATGCGCACCTTGCGCATCCAGCGCGAGGACGCTTACGAGTATAGCTGTGGGCAGATGCGGAATTAAGATCACCGCCAGTTGGCGTGTGCCCGCGAAGTGGCGGTTCAACAGTTGCACGTCGCTGTCCGTCAATGTAGCTCCGTGCCTGGAGTGCGACAGATAACAACCTAACGGTTGAAGCGAGGATAGTTGGCGATCCAGTTTTGAATCGGCCAGCATTTGCGCTAGCCGGACGTCATCCTCATCGGAAAGCACGAATGAAGGCCCCGACCGATGTTCACACTCGATTGGGCGAGCCGCGAGGATCCGGATCAACCCGTCGCTCTCTATACCGAACAACACGCCACCGACTTCCAGACCGCCTTTGGCAAGGCTTCGCACTCCCACGGCTGTTTCCTTACACACAAAGGGGAGCAAGGCCGGCGCGAATTCTACTTCGAGACCTAAAGGAGCAGACGGCAGCCCTGGAATTGGTATTTTGTCCGGCAGCGGCGGGGCGCCTTCGGTCGTGAAGTTAGGCTGCACTGTGACTTAGATACCCGGCCAAGGAAAAATGTGACTGAATTCTTGCGCGAAAGGGGTAACAATTCGGGGCAGGCGGAATCTCACACGGTATGTCTCGCTCCTTATTTCCTAAGAACGTCCTCATTTATACGGTTTTGGTTGTTTTGGGGCGTCCGGGGAGCGCGGCCGATGCGCTGAGCATTCATGTTCTCGAAGGCCAGGGGGCCATTAATAATCTGAGGGCCCGAACGGCCCGGGCTCCGGTTGTCGAATTGAGGGATGAACAAGGCGATCCTGTTCCAGGCGTTTCGGTCACATTTCAAACTCCCGCAACGGGCCCAAGCGCGGCATTTGGAACCGAGCATTTGCTGGTGACGCAGACCGGCTCCGATGGGCGAGCCACCGGCTATGGATTGACACCCAATGGTTTAGCCGGACCGTTTGAAATACGCGTCTCTGCGTCTTATCGCTCCCAAATGGCCAACGCCATCATTAAACAGATCAACGCCGCTCCTTCCGAGTCTCATTCTTCCAAGAAGATTCTCTGGATCGGTCTGGCTGCCGGCGCAATTGGCGGCGGTGTTCTGGCGGCAGCTCACGGTCATGGCAGCTCCACGACCCCACCAACAGCATCTGTCAGCAGCGGTACGTTGACGGCAGGCCCAACAACTTTTGGACCTCCGAAGTGAGAAGGAGCAGGAAGGCAATGTGGAGGCGTTACCTTTTCTACTTCGCGGCAGCTTCGATGGCTTGGGGTCAAGGCGCGATTTCCGGACCTTCCCTCGGTTTCTTCTTCGATCCGCAAGCCCAGGCTTTGCGGCCAATTCCCGGTATCCCGGGATCCGCGGTCGCCGGCGGAAACCTGGATGTGGGATTTCCGATTGCGAAGGCTGTGGTCGCGCCGGGACAGAATTACGCTCTCGTTTTAAGCTCAGACGGCACGGTGAACATTGTGAAGCTGGCGGCCTCCGGAGTGACCACACAGGCGATCACGGCATTACCGGCCTCCCCGGACCTGTTCGTGCTTAGTCCCAATGGGCGCGCGGCTGCTTTTCTCTACGGCACGTCCATTGAGATCTTGACCGGTTTACCCGATTCTGTGGACGCCATTCAGCAGGTTGACGCGTCGGCTCTTCCGGATGCGTCGGCGACGCTTGCCATCAGCGACGACGGTGGAGTTTTGTTGGTTTCCTCTCCCGATAACGGCGTGTTCGTCTTTACGGCAGGCAACGGCGCGCCTCGTCTCATTAGCGGCGGCACGCCATCCGGACTCATGTTTCTACCAGACTCGCATGATGCCCTGATTTCGGATGAAACTGCAGGAACACTCACGGCCATCCAGGACGCTGGTGGCGGAGCAGCGCCGCTGTGGGTCTTTAGCGACGATCGTTTGGGACCTCCCTCGCTGGCGCGCGCCAGCCTGGACGGGCAGCAGGTGATCGCCGCCAGCGAGAACAATAACACCCTCGCCGTGTTGGACCGCAACGGCGGGAACCGGGTGTTTGTTCCCTGCACCTGTTCTCCGGCTGAAATCAATCCATTAGGAGGGTCGGCTTACAAAATCACAGATTCCACGAACGGACTGCTATGGATTCTGGTTCCCCCAAATGCCGGCCTCAGTTCCGGCGCGCGGATTTTCTTCGTGCCTGTCCCTGAAGCTTCCACGAGCGCCCAATGAGACTGCCTCAACCGGGATTCTTCGCAGCCTTTCTGTTAGCCGCTTCGAGCGTTGTTTTAGCTGCTCCAACGGTGCAGATTGCGACCTCGTCCCTCCCGGGTGGAACGGTCGGACAGGCCTATTCCGCCGCTTTGAGCGCAACAGGTGGAGTAACCCCCTACACCTGGACCATCTCCGGCGGCAATTTGCCTTCGGGCTTGACACTATCTAGCAGCGGAACGATCAGCGGATCGCCGAATTCGGCCGGAACGTCCAATTTTATGGTGAAGGTCGCGGGGGCCGACGGGAAGAGTGACAACGATACCAAGGCCCTGACTATTGTGGTGTCGCCCGCTCTGGCGATCACCACCAGTACGTTGCCTGGTGGACAGGTAGGCGTCGCGTACTCACAAACTCTACAGGTCAGCGGGGGTACAGCGCCGTATACATGGTCGGTATCCGGGGGCTCGCTGCCCCAGGGGTTGATCTTATCTGCAGCCCAGATCAGCGGCACTCCGTCCAGCGCGGGGACGGCGAACTTCACAGTGAAGGTGGTGGACAAGAATTCCGTTTCCGACACCCAAAGCTTGAGCATCACAATATCGCCTGCGCCGGTGAGCATTACGACGTCGTCTTTGCCGGCCGGTCAGGTAGGCACTCCCTATGGGCAAACGTTGCAGGCAAGTGGCGGTACCGGGACCTACACATGGTCGATTGCATCAGGGTCATTACCGGCAGGATTGAATCTGAGTGGGTCCGGCCAGATTTCTGGAACACCCACCGCGGCTGGAAATGCGAGCTTTACCGTTAAGGCCACCGACACGGGTTCAGCCTCCGCTACAAAGGCTCTGTCCATCAATATTGCGGCAAACCCGTTGAGCATCACGACAGCGTCCCTGCCGGCTGGTCAAGTTGGAATAGCGTATTCACAAACGCTACAGGCGAGCGGTGGGACAGGGTCCTTTACATGGTCGATTGCTTCGGGCTCGTTACCGGCGGGCCTGAATCTTAGTGCGGCTGGCCAGATCGCCGGAACACCCACAACCTCGGGGACTTCAAACTTTACGGTTAAGGCAACCGATACCGGGTCGGGATCAGCTTCCCGATCGCTATCGATTACTGTTACCGCCGCCGTGGTTCCCGTGAGTATTACCACCACTTCGTTACCCAATGGCGAAGCCGGAATTCCGTATTCTCAAACGCTACAGGCAAGCGGCGGGACGGCTCCGTATTCGTGGTCGCTATCCTCGGGCACGCTCGCTCCAGGTTTATCTCTGAGTGCCAGCGGTCAAATTTCTGGAACGCCAGGCTCCGGCTCGTCGGCTTCATTTACCGTGCGGGTTTCAGACAGCGCAGGGGCGAGCGCGACCGGCTCTTTTGCCTTCACGATTGCTCCGGCTTTAACGGTCGCCGCCTGTCCGGCGACAAGCGGTCCGGTGGGTCAGGCCTACAGCGCGACGTTGAGCGCTTCAGGCGGGACGCCTCCTTATGCCTGGACGCTGGCGAGTGGGCAGTTGCCGCCGGGGTTGGCGATCAACTCGAGCTCAGGGCAAATCGGGGGCACGCCTTCCACTGCGGGCAGCTACAGTTTCGGAGTTAAGGTATCGGACCAATTCTCCGCCTCAGCCACTACAACCTGCGCGGTAACCATCAGCGCACCCTCGCCTTCGCTGGCGATTAGCACATCATCGTTGCCGAATGGCTTGAGTGGGACTCCTTATAGCCAGGCACTGGCCGCCACGGGTGGACAGCCTCCGTATACTTGGGCGGTCGCGGGTGGCGCCTTACCTTCGGGATTGGGTCTGACCGGCGGCCAGATTAGCGGCACGCCGACCGCGACGGGGACATTCCCATTCACCATTAATGTAAGGGACAGTGCCGGAAAAACAGCCACTAAAGATTTCGCGATTCAGATCGGCGCTGCTCTTACGCTGATAACTGCTTCTTTAAGCCCGTTTAGTACCGGTGTTTCTTCAAGTCAACAGTTGAGCGCTTCCGGTGGAGTGCCACCTTACACATGGGCCATCTCAGCAGGCGCGTTACCTCCAGGAATCGCATTATCCTCGTCCGGCGCGGTCACCGGCACGCCCACTACAGCAGGAAGTTACGGATTCACGGTGCGAGTCACCGATGCCGCATCCGCAGTGGCCGAACGGGCATTCAACGTGGTTGTTACGTCGTCACTGAGCATCAGCTCATGTCCCGCACCAAACGCCCTCCAAGGGCAGTCCTACTCGTCGGCCGCCACGGTCGCGGGCGGACAACCGCCTTTCACTTGGACACTCGCCGCAGGCACATTGCCGGCCGGCATACAGTTCAACGCGTCTTTGGGTGGGTTGAGCGGCACTCCTGTGGACGCGGGTGTTTACTCCTACACATTGCTGATCGCGGACAAGAGCGGCGCTACAGCCACACAGGCTTGTACGTTAACCGTATCTTCTTCTTTAAGTATTCCGCCTGTTTCCCTTGCTGACGCCTCGCCGTCGTCGCCCTATACCCAGACGCTTACGGCAACGGGAGGAAAAGGTCCTTATACCTGGTCGATTTCTTCCGGCAATTTGCCCGCGGGGTTAACGTTAAGCGCTGCTGGGACTATTTCCGGTTCGCCGGCACAGGTGGGAACGTTCTCCTTTGGTGTTCGTGTCTCCGATGCCAACGGCGCGGTCGCGCAGCAAACCTTTTCGATCAATGTGGTATTCGGCCTGATTATCAGCGCCTGTCCCGCGAACTTAGCCGAAGTGGGCGTGCCCTTCAACTCCCAGATGGTCGCGTCCGGGGGAACGCCCCCGTATACCTGGTCGATAAATGCCGGAAGCCTTCCCACGGGACTAACTCTTGATCGGTCATCCGGGGCCATATCCGGTACTCCTCAACAAGCGGGTACAGGTCAATTCACATTGAATGTCCACGATGCAAACGGAACACTGAATAAGGCGTGCTCCATTGAGGTTCGTGCAGCGTTGAGCGTCGCAAATTCGTCGTTAAGTTCAGGAATCAGCGGCGCGAATTATTCGGATACGCTTTCAAGCACTGGCGGCGTCGGCCCCTTTGTATGGTCCACAACGGCGGGGTCTCTGCCTCCGGTCCTGTCGCTGAACGCGGCGAACGGCGAGGTCACGGGCACGCCGCTGGTAGCCGGCACTTTCAACTTCACCGCAAAAGCGGTTGATTCTATAGGTGGACAGGCTACCAAAGATCTGTCAATTACTATCGCGCAAGGGCTGACCATTCAGGACTGTCCGGCACCCGTGGGTATCATCGGCCTGGCTTACTCGTCGAAGCTGACGACCGTTGGCGGAACGCCTCCATATGTTTGGAAGATCGATAGCGGCGCGCTTCCTCCAGGGCTAACCCTGAGTTCGGATAACGCGGCGATCAACGGTGTACCTTCTCAACCGGGATTGTCCAGTTATGTGTTGCGCGTGAACGATGCCAGTACAAAAAGCACCACCAGGCTGTGTTCGATTCAAATCAACAGCGCGACTCTGAATATCACCACAGCGTCGCCGCTGCCTAACGGAGCGATTGGAACGCAGTACAGCCAAACTCTATCGGCGACGGGCGGGCGCGCACCTTACACGTGGTCCATTACAACTGGCGCGCCGCCGGGATTCGCGCTCAGCTCAGCGGGCGTGCTGACAGGAGTACCCACGGCAGCGGGCAGCTTCACCTTCACGGTTCAGGTCACGGACCAGGACAACAATGTCACGCAGCAGAGCGTGACATTGAGTGTGCTCGCCGGAAAGGCTCCGAACTTAACAATCTCAGGACTTCCTGATATTGTCGACCCCGCACAACAGCCGCCGTTCACGCTGGTATTGGACGGGGCCTACCCGGCCGATATCAACGGGACTCTAACGCTGGTATTTACACCGGACCCGGCCGTCGGCATCGACGATCCGGCGATTCAGTTCGCCACGGGAGGACGTACGTTGAAGTTTACGGTCCCGTCCGGGTCGACTCAAGTAGCATGGTCGGCCCCGGTAGTGGCGTTTCAGACCGGCACAGTCGCCGGGACCATTCAACTGGTTGTTCAACTTAATTCGAATGGAACCGATATCTCCCCCGCGACGCCGACATTAATCACCGTTCGCGTGGACCGTTTAGCGCCGCGCATTGTAACGGTGAACGTGGTGGCGTCGGCGACCGGATACAATGTTCAAGTCACCGGCTTCGCAACCACACGCGAGGTGACGCAAGGTTCTTTCCAGTTCTCCGGCAATGCGGCGGGATCTGCGGTGAATATTTCTGTTCCGCTGGATAGTGTCAGTAAGACGTGGTTTCAAGACGCCAGCTCGGGACAATTTGGGGGCCAGTTCGGGCTGATTCAATCGTTCTTGTGGAATGGCCAACCAACCAGTACGCTGAATTCGGTATCGGTTTCGCTTGTGAATGCTCAGGGCACTTCGGCGGTGGTGTCAGCCAAGTTCTAAATAGTTAAACTCGCCCAGCGGAGATGCATCTTACGCTGGCTTTTATCGCAAAAGCCCTAGGCCGCCGAGGTTTCGGCCGTTCAGGTCGCCATCATAAACAACTCTTCCCTGTGATTGTCCTGTGCCACTGTTCGCGCTCGACAACTGAGCGTTTATTCGGTCGATGAGGGTTTTCCTTTACAAGCCTTTTACAACTTCTTCAGCAAGAACATGTTCCTCCCGTCTAACCCGGCTGTCATATCCGCCCAGAAGGCGAGTTCGCCTTCAGAAATGAGGGGATCGATGAAACTGACGAAAATGATGATGTGGATTCCGGTTATAGTCCTGGCATCGGCGACGGCGGGCGCTCAGGTTGTAGCGGACCTTGTGGCTGCCCCGGAAATCCCGGCGGGGAGCGCGTTTGCGCCCCATACTCCCGCGGGTGTGGCGATTGTCGGAACCAATATATGGGTTGGTGACGCAGCGCAAGGCTTCCGGCACTATGTGCCCGTCGATCCGAACAACACCGATCCAATCAATATGGGTCAGTTGAAGTTCGACATCGACCCCAACTTTTCGATCGGTGGGGGCTCATGCTTTCTCTTTTGCTCCGTGGGCCAGGTAGCGCAGGATGGTAACGCCCGCGTCTATATCGCAGTCTACGATCACGCCAAGGGGCAGCCCTTCGCGCCTGCTGGTGGAGGCGTCTATATGCTGCCATTTCTAAGCCCGATCACCTTCGGTGCGTTTGAGGGATTGTCTCCAGTAGCGCCTGGCCTCGGCCTGAGCGGCGACCAGCCGACTGCCCTGGCCCTGGGACCCGACGGCAAACTCTATGTCGGGTTCCTCAAGAATGGCAATATCAAGCGTGTGACCAATCCGTCGCAGATCAACCCCACTGCGCAGACCCAGACCGTCGAAAGCGTGGGGACAACGCCGAACGGACGTAACATGCGCGCGATGGCGTTTCTGGGACCCGACCTGTACATAGCCACAGACCAGGGTCTCTCGGTTGTCCGCAATGTCGCTACTTGCATCGGCAACCAGGGAGGCTGCGGTAATGCCGTGGTAGTGCAGGATGGTCATGTCGGTGCCGCTCACGTCGCGCTTACCAGCGATGGCGCCAGCAAGCTGTACTTCTCCGCCGTGGGGTCGGTGTTCCGTTACACGCCGGCCACAAACAGCGTCGCACCGGTTTCGGGGGGATTCCTCTTTGTCGATGGGCACACTAACACTCTTTCGTTAGACGCCTTCGGCAACCTGTGGATCGGAGACGACCCTTCCGACGGAGACTTCAATTTCAGCGGAAGGCTTTGGCGCATCCCGGCCGCCGGTCTTGCCTCAATTCCTTGATAACCTTAAGGTCGTCCTCACTCAATTTTTCTAGAGTGGTGAAGCAATTCCTGTTCCGTGCCGACTTGAAGTGTGTCTTATCCGCTAGCCCGGGGATTAACAGACCAACTTAATTGAAGCGCAAGGCCGCGCCTTCCGAAATTCTGATGCAGAAGGCGAAGGTCGTGGTGTGTTCAGTGAGGCATCTGACCCGGCTAAAGCAATAAGAGGAGAAATGCGAATGAAGAAAGTTGCTAGTATTTATTCCGCTCTGAAAGCGGCGCTAGGAGGGGGCGTCTTGCTCATAGGTCTCATCGCCGCCCCTGTCGCTGTGCGGGCCCAGGTCACCTTGTTCGGTACGCCGTCCAACTTCGACGTATTGAATGATACCGGCCATGACGCGCACGGATTTGAAGTTGAACTTGACGGCATTCAACCCCAGGACTTGGCCGGCGTATGGACTGCATCCCGATTTCCTTACACGATCCAGACCATCCCGGGCGGTATTGTGATTCACTATGCCAGTCCGTACATCAATAACCAATACACAATTACAACCGTGGTCCCGGCGACATTCGCTCCCACGGGTGGCCATTCCTGCGTGCAAGGGGCAATTCCCGGGTGTGAGCATTACGGCTACTATTTCACGTACACCGCTCCGCACCCGACAAAGGTAATCAATCGCTGGCTGATTGACGACCCACAGAATCCTGGAACGCTGATTCCTTCCCCCGGTGGAATCGTACAGATTCCGATCCCCACGGTCAGCGTGATTCCGCCGGCCCAAATAGGCCAGGCTCCGGCCGTAGTTTTCGAGATTCCGGCGCCTCCCCCGCCGCCTATTCCCAAACCCGAATTGCAATATGGTGAAGCGAAATGGGTGAAGGTTCTAAAGAATGAAGTGCAGCATGGGGTAGTGGTTGACGATCTACTGGAGGATAACCCGGTGGTCCCCAATGACGGCAATGCGGCGCAGGTGGAGACCGCCTGGAAGCTCCTGCAGTTTAATCCGCACAGCGCGAATAGCGGTGTTCTGCACAGCCAGGCAAACCTGGGACAGGGAGCGAAAGCGGTGGTCCGGAAGTACGAATTCTATAAGTACACCGGCGCACTCGACCCCGCCACCCAGCAAGCTGTCTGCGGCGGAGACGGCACGTGCTCGGCCCCTCTGCCAGGCGAACTCGGAGACTACATCGGCACCCAGATGGCTGCAGCCAATGTAGGTGTTTCATCCATCACTGTGACCAAGGCGGGAACCGTCTCTGGAACAGTTACGGGCACCAGTATCAACTGTGGCGGCTCCTGCACGGCGCAACTTGCGCTGGGGACGCCCGTCACGCTTACCGCGAAGCCCGCCAGCAATTCAACGTTTAACGGATGGACCGGCGACTGCGTGGGAACGCAGGTGACCTGTTCCTTCAACATCAGCGGTGAAAACAACGTAACCGCGAACTTCACGCTGAATCCTGCCGGCGTGGGCGGCGGAGGGGGCGGTGGTGGCGGAGGAGGTGGCGGCGTCGCAGGCTCCTTCAAAATCAACATAAGCAGGAACGGTAAAGGCACGGTCACCTCGAATCCCGCCGGCGCCAGCTACGCCAGCGGTACTGTGGTTACGCTGACGGCAATCCCCGACGCGGGACAGCCCTGGACAGGTTGGGGTGGCGCTTGCGCAGGGCTGTCCACCACGTGCACACTCACCATGGACTCGGATAAGTCGGTCACAGCGAACTTTCGATAGAATCGCTGCAGTTAGAAAAGAACCCCGGATCCAAGCTGCTTGGAGTCCGGGGTTTCTATTCTTATGATGGTCGAAATTTTCCGAAGGATTACGTTTAATTCGGCGTTCCTTGCGCGGTTTCGTTCTGTCCCAGACTTCGTCGCCACGTGAGTGGCGACGACGTTAACCGGAGCGGCGATTCAAGGCAGAACGCCGGAAGGCAACGCCGACTTTCGGTCCGATTCACGGGGACGCACCCGGTTGAACGTTGAAGTAGAGAACGTCAACCTTCCGTCGGGAACCGTGCTGATTGTCTCCATTCAACACGGCGCCACAGTTCTGCCGGCCGGTGCCATTGCACTGTCGGCGGCCGCTGAGAATGAGCTCGATCTGGATTCGCAGGATGGCGACGCTATTTTCGGTTGCTTATGGTTTGATTACGATGAACCAGGCTGCGACGACTGGCCCCTGAGGGCCGCGGCCGCGTCCACCCGGCGCCGGTGGCGTGGCACCCGGTGCTGGTGGCGGAGCTGGACCTCGCTCCGGTTGGAAAAGGTAGGCGTTATGGGTCTTCGGGTCAACAGCAATTGTCTTCGCCCCGGTGAACGTATCGACAGTGGCGACGGTCGTGTACACGTCAGGAGAATCCTGATGGACGACGGTGACATTGCCCTGGCCTCCATTGGGAATGAAAATCAGTTTCTTCGACGGGTCCCATCCCAGCGCGTCTACGCGCGTTCCGTTCTTGATGGTCGCCACGATCTTACCGGTGTTGGGATCGACGACGACGGAGGTATTGTTGCAACCCGAGAAGATGCGGTTCGACGCCGCGTCATAGGCGATGCCCGTCGGCCCTTGACACGGCGCAAGCGGCCACGAGTCCGTGGCCTTCCATGTTTTGACGTCGATCACTTGTATTGTGTTCTTGCCTTCGTTGTTAACAAAGATGTGCCCTTTGCCGTCCGCTGCCGCACCTTCGGGCGCGTTATCTTCGAGTTCGACGGTAGCCACGATGTCGCCGCTCTTTGGATCGATCGCGGTGAGAGTGCCGATCGGGCGGCTGTGATTTGTCAGAATGATTTTGTCATCGGGCTCATCGTACATGATGCCATCGAGTCCGGGGCCAACCTTAATCTGTTTGATGACCGCCAGCGTCTTCAAATCGAACATGGTGACAGTCTCGTCACCGCCGTTTGTTGTAAATCCGTCGCCGGCCTTGGTGGCGATACCGGCGCCGTGAACGCCCGGCGTATTGGGAATGTCCCCGACCACTTTGCCGGTGGCGCCATCGACCACCATCATGTGAGTGGCGCGCGAAACAAATACACGTCCCGTGGCGGCTTCTACGGCTACATAGTCCGTGCCGCCGTCACCTTTGATGTCGAACTTCTCAACCTGGAAAGCTTGAGCGTAACCGATGTTGGACACCGCAATGCCCATCACGAACAGAAGCGCAGGCGCTGTCATCAAGTGTCTGGTCATAAGGCCTCCTTGGTTACTTATACTCCCCGATTCTGAAGGTGTCCTGAAGGGGGAAATCGTGGTAACTTGAGATTGTCGCGGTTCCGCGACTCAATGAAGGCCTAAAGACTTACACACTGTCTCTAATTCACGGCTGCGATTAAGCGCTCGCCGTCCGAGGTGTATATGTCTTTATTGGTTCTTTCTGGAATCTCCTTTGAATTCTCTGCAACGTCCATCTTTAAAGATGTCTCGTTGTCCATCGACCCGGGTGATCGCATTGGTATTGTCGGGCCTAACGGAGCGGGTAAGACTACGCTCCTGCATCTGCTTACGGGTGCGCTCGAGCCTACGCAAGGTTCCATCAGCCGCCGCCGAGGGCTCAGCATCGCTATCTCCGAACAGGATTCGCGTATTGACGGGCAATCCGGAGGGGAACATTCCCGTGAACAATTAGCGAGGGTCTTGGCGGCGGATGCCGACCTCCTGATTCTGGATGAGCCCACGAACCATCTGGATATTCAGGCTCGTGAATGGCTGGAACGAAAGCTGATGCATCGCCACACGGCCACTATTGCCGCTTCACACGATCGCAGGTTTCTCACTGCGTTCGCGAATCGCGTCATCGAAATCGAGCGCGGGAAAGTGCAGGTGTTCAACACAGGCTACCTCGACTATCGGGCGATGAAGCAGCAGCGCGCCGCTCAACTTTGGGCGGACTTTGAAGGTTTTGAGCGGCGTAAAACAGCCTTAGAGTCCGCGGCGCGAAAGCGAGCGCAACTATCGGCGAAGGTCGCGCACGCCCCAGCCGGGGTGCGGACAAGCAGAGACTTCTATGCCCGCAAAGCCGCCAAAGTTGCGCGGACCGGGCGGCTGCTGCGTGAGCGCGTTTCCGATCCGGGCGCGCAGGTGGAAAAGCCCTGGGAGGAAAAAGGCATTGGCAATCTGACCTTCGAAAATATCCGCCGCGCAGGGGACTTCGTGCTGCACATCCAGGGACTAACGCTTCGTCCTCTGTTCGAGGACCTGACAATTCATCTACGCCGCGGCGACAGGCTCGCCATCACGGGCCCTAATGGCTCGGGCAAGACGACACTACTCAACCTGATCGCCGGACAGAAACATGGGGCCATCCGGCTCGGAAACAATGTGGAGACCGCTTCGATCGAGCAGTTCCTCGAACAGCAGTTGGACTTCAACAAGTCCCCTCTGGAGCTTTGCGGCACGAGCACGATGGCTCGAACTTTGCTGGCGTGCCTGAAGGTTCCCGCCACGTGCCTCAATCGCCCGCTGAGAAATCTAAGCTCTGGGGAGCGAACCAAGGTCGCCATCGCGAGCATCCTGAACTCAAGCGCCAACCTTCTACTACTGGACGAGCCTACCAATCACCTGGAGATCGACGCCCAGGAGGCGCTGGAAGCAGCACTGCGATCGTATCCAGGAACGGTGATCGCAGTGTCGCACGATCGCGCGTTCCTGGACGCGTTAGGGGGATCATTTTCCAACGGCCTTAAACAACTCCGCCTTTGATTGCGGAGCGGCGGAGGTGTGGACATTGATGTAGCGATCGAAATCAAGATTGAGTTTTTCGAGAATCGGAACCAGTGCCTTGACGTGATCGTTGCCAGGTTGACCCGGGTCGGGCAGCGAAAAGTCGCCTTGGAAGAGGACCTTCTCTTTGGGAATGTAGGCGATCATCAATCCATTGGAGTGAGGAACCGGGTAGGTGTGATAGAACTCTACTTTTCGAGTTGCATCGGAGTAAATCTTCTTCTCTTCTACCGCTTCGAACTTTGCCTTCTTGGGATTCTGGGCCAGAACATCGGTAAGAAGAGTTCGCGGCGTATTCAACGCTCCATCCAGGAACGCGACGTTGTTCTTCTGCGTGATGATGATCGCGCCTTCGGCCACCAGAGCGGGCAGACCGCCGGTGTGATCGGAATGAGGGTGCGTGTTCATCACGTAGCGGATCGGCTTGTTCGGGATGAGTTCTTTTGTTTTGGCAATGTAGGCGGTGCCGCGCGCGATGGATTGGCCAGCCTCCAGCATCATGATGTAATCCTTGAACTCCACGATGACCGAGTCGTAACTGCCAGGTCCGGTAGTGAGCCTGTAGAGGCCGTCGCCGAGCTTTTCTGAAGTTACCGTCAGAGCGGGCGGAGCGCCACCACCTCCGGGAGGCGGACCACCTCCACGACCTGGGGGCGCGGGAACCAGCGTCGCGACGTCGGCGGGATTCGCTTTGGCAGACGCGACCATGACTTCGAAGAACGGCCAGCCACCGCGCGTCTGCACGATCTTGGCCGGAGCTTTTACTCCACCGAAATCTTTCCAATCGGTGTAGGTGGCCACGATATGCATGTCTCCCATGATGTTTTCGCCAAGCCACGTCTCTACGCGTTCCACCATGTTGTCGCTATTGATATAGCCGTTGATCTTGTACGAAGCGCCCGAAGGAGCCTTCACGGCGGGCATCCATGTTAGCTCGGTATAGTTCTTGCCGTTCATCTTGCTCTTGCTGACGGTCGCGTTGTTGGCAGCCGCGCCTTTCAGGAAGCCCCAGGGAGTGATATAGAACTCGAGCGACCCGGCCCACGGCTGCGAGACGTCTGCCTGCTGCGGCGTTACCTGTTGGAAAAAGGTTCCGGGAGTTAGAGTGGTCGATCCGCCCGCCCCAATGTTGTTGGTCGCCCCTGTGTGGCGCGACGCAGGGGCGGTGAGATCGATCACGCGGACGTAGTTGTTAATCGGCCGCATCGGATCATGAGTTCCGCGGCACTGCATGTCCGTCGAGTTGGCGCCGCACTGTTGGAACGCGACATCCTTGGCGGATCCAGAATAGGTGATGGATTTGACGTCTCCCAAGGCCTTTTGCGCATTGGCGATGACGTCCTTCGCATCTTGCGCGATGGCGGCACTACTCACAAACGCGATACAGATCGCGGGTACGGCAAGTTTTTTTAACACTGGTTCTCCTTTTATAAGCCTGATTGAACAGGCTTGATCGCCCCGGTAGAGCGCAGCCGTCTTGAATATTCTATATCTACTTGACTTACTCGGCTCGAAGGGCCACGACGGGGTCGACTGTAACGACCTTGGATGTCGGCAGGTAGCTCGCCAATACGACTGCGGCCAGAAGGACTAAAGATACCGCTCCATATGTGGCGGGGTCGAGTGGGCTGATTTCGAACAGCATCGCTGCCGTCAGGCGCGCCAGTCCAACAGCCGCAGCGAGTCCGGCCGCGACACCGATGGCTCCTAATAGGAGTCCGTGCCGCACAAACATAAGCTTCAATTCGGATTGTGTTGCGCCCAAGGCAATGCGAATGCCCATTTCGCGGGTTCTCTGAGAAACGGAGTAGGAGATTACGGCGTAGATGCCGACGACACCTAACAGCAACGCCATTACTCCGGCGAGCCCCAATAGCACTAGCGTGAATGACGTTCGCGCCATGGACTGGCTGTAGATATCGCCGATGCCGCGCACGTCGGTGATGGGCAGATTTGGATTCACGGCCCAAATGGCGTTGCGGACTTCATTGATAAAGCTCTGCGAGCCAGTGCGGTCGCTGCGGACTGCGATGCTGGCCGAATAGGTGATGTCGGGACGACCTTTGTCATCGCGGGACAGCAGCGGCCAATATACGAATGACGGAGACGCACGATCGACGCCATCCGCACGGACGTCGGCTACGACGCCGATGATTTCAGTTGAACGCGCACCGGCGGGGTCATGAAGGCGCTTGCCCAGGGCCGCGGCCGGGGTGCCCCAATACTCGCGGGCGAAGTTTTCAGAGACCAAGGAGACTGGACGGATTTGTTGGATGTCGGTCCAACTTACATCGCGCCCGGCCACCAGGGGAATGCCGATGGTTTGAAAATAGCCGGGCATCACGGAGACGAAGCGCCGCAGTGGCGGCAAGCGGCCTTCCTGGTAAGGGTGGTCTTCGGGAACAATGATGTCCTGGGACTTGTCACCAGTCATGGGAAGACCCCATGCCATGCTGACGGACTGCACGCCAGGTATTGCGGCCAGGCGGTCGATTATGGCGTGATCCATCAGGGCCATCTGCTCTGGGGATGGTCCTTGGACGCGGGCGATCATCAGACGCGCGGTCTGCACGGTGTCTGTAGTGGTGAAGCCTGGCTGCACTCGGCGCATGGCTTGAAAGGTACGAATCATCAGGCCGGAACCTATTAACAGAACGAGTGCCAACGCGAATTGCACGACGACCAGCACATTACGTGCGCGCTGGCGTTCGCGGCCCTGGCTGGAGGTTCTGCCGCCTGCGCGCAACGTGGAGGCGAGATTCGGGCTCCTATAGCGAATCGACGGGATGAGACCGAACAAGATTCCCGCCAGCAGTGAAACGGAAAAAGTGAAAAGCAGAATCGGACCATCCAGAGAGAGTTGTTCGAGCCTGGGGAGATGAATCGGAGGGTGGGCAACCACCAACCGCAGTGCCGCATCGGCGAGGGCGAGGCCGAGGGCTCCTCCGATCGCACTCAGGGTGACGCATTCCAGCAATAGTTCCCGCGTGATTTGTGCCCAGCCTGCTCCCAGTGCGGCGCGCACGGCCAGTTCCTGCTGACGGCCTTCCGCGCGGACCAGCATTAAGTTGCCGACATTGGCACAGGCGATCACGAGCAACAAGCCAACGGCGGTCATCAACACCCAGAGGGTCTTGCCGATGTCACCGATGGCATCCTGTTTCAGCAGGCGCACGTTGGGGGCGAACCGGGCGTCGTCAAACATCTTGAGGGTCATGCCGGGGAACACGGGGAATTTATTGCGTTCCAAGGGAATCATGCGGGCAACGTCGGCATTGGCTTGCGCTACTGTGACGCCAGGCTTGAGAAGCGCGATGGCACGGAAGTTGAAGCCACCCATGGTCGCTTTGCCACGGTCGAGCTTGAGGGGGAAGACCAGGTCGGGCTTTTCGTCGAGCATCCAAAAGTTCCTCGGCAGGACGCCGATGATCTCGCGCGCAACGCCACCTGCGTTGATTCGCTGTCCCAGGACTGCGCGATCGGCGCCAAACTTTCGTTGCCAATAGCCATAGCTGAGGAGAACCTGATCCGGAGCGGCAGGCATGTCATCCTGCTCGGTGAAGGCTCGGCCGAGCTCGGGTTGGACACCAAGGATCGGCAGCAGGTGCGCGGTGACAGCCATTGTCACGACGCGCTCCGGATCTCCGATGCCGGTAACCGTTTCAGAGCCTCCCCGCCATAGACCAATGTCCGCGAATGTTGCACTCTCTTCGCGGTAGGTGAAGAAGTCGCCGGGGGATGTGTTGAGGTCTTTGATACCGACGCCCGGAGCTGTCTGCATGACGGCAACAAGCCGGTCCTGCTGCGGGAACGGGAGGGGCTTCAGGAGGATGCTCTCGATGACGCTGAAAATCGCGGTGTTGGCGCCGATGGAGAGGCCGAGGGTCAATACAGTGGTGGCCGCGAACATGGGCGTCCGGGCGATGCCGCGGAATGTTTGTGTGAGGGCTCCCAAGGTGAGGTTTCCTTTCTCCTATTTTAGGGTTGCGGTTGTGGAACTGTGAAGACTTTATGGCCGCAGATGAACGCTGATGAACGCGGATAAGATTTATGGAGAAGTCTCTCCGTTGGCCTTAGATCTGGTCCGATGAAATACATGATGGTTTCTCTCTGGTTTTTAGAACAATTTGCTAATTTCCCCCGCGCTAACGCGCTGGGGCTGGCCGCCGGATGCACAGAGGTGCTCCGGATGGGCATTGAAAGCGTTTGTGTTTCATGACACCAAGCCAATCGCTACAGGCGGAGCGGTTCTATGTCGCGCAGGGCGGCGCGGAGCAGGTCGGGGTTGAACATTCGGCGGGCGTTTTCGGTGAATTCGCATAGATATTCCTGACGGAACGAGGTGCTCCCGGTGGCTTTTAGCTCCTCGTCCAGGAAGTGTTTGGAAATTCTCGGGCATTCGATTGCGGGGACGGTAACGCGGTGCCATTCTTGGCCGCCGTTTTGCCAGGTTTCGTAGAAAAAGCCTTGTTGGCCGCAGGGAGTGCTCATCATCCACAGGTCACCGTCGGCGACGGCCAGCATGGGACGCAGGGCTTTGTACATGGAGTCGGCTACGCGGGCGGCTTCATCGATTAACAGAAGTGCAACGGAGGAGAAGCCTCGGACGGTCGCTTCGGTGCCTGGGAGGCCGATGATTCTGGAGCCGTTCGGCAGCAACAGGCTGCAAGAATTCTTTCCATCTCCGCGCGGCTTGATGTTCAGGCGGAGGACTAATTGTTCGGTTTTCTTGAGGAATTCGGCGCTCTGGCGCTCACCTGGGCTGGCGACCAGGACCAGACTTCCCGGTCTTGAGTAGGCGGTGTGGAGAGCTTTGATGGCCGCGACGGTAGACTTGCCCCATTGGCGGGTGCAGTTTAAGATACCTCGCTTGGCGGTGCTTTCCAGAACTTCGATTTGGCGAGGGTCGGGATCGAAGTTGAGCTGCTCGCGGGCAAAGGACACGATGCCTGAGGGGCTCTGCGGTTCCCGAACGGCAAGTTCGGCGCCGACTGCTATGTCCGGTTGATCAAAGTTATTCACACTACAGTGGTTACCATTCGTGGGATGAAAATAGCGCGGTTTAAATCGATATGGATAAGAAAATAGGAGCATTATTCGGCCCGGCCGAACGCGGATTTCGCAAGGAGCCGGCCGAACAAACGAGGATCGACACTCTATTTCGTCCTGGGCGGCGTTGGAGGCACTGTCTGCGGCGGTGCAATGGGACGGTTTGGAGCGGGAGTCGCGGTGACTGGTGCGGAAACGGGCTTGCGGCGAAGGATTTCGACTGGCTTTCGTGCCGATTGGCGGGGCAAATTGGCTTCATTTGGTAATGCTTGTTCGGCCGGCGTCTCGACTTCTTCGGGTGGGGCGGTTTCGATGGGGACTGGTGGCGCGTCTTCTATTGGCGCCGCGATTGCCGCGGGGTTTCGGGCTACGCGGACTTTCAGGAGGTTGTTGAGGGCGCGGGAGTACTGGCGATCCAACGAGACTTCGTAGCGGTGGAGGAGATGGAGCGAGTGCGAGGAATCAGCAAGGCTCTTGAATGCGAGCGCGGTGATGACGGGAGCATTGCCGGCGGACGGGTTCTGCTTCACGGTTTCCACTTCCAGCAGGGCGGTATGCATGATCCAGTTGCGCGAGAGCTTCCAGCGGGCAACGGCCATGGTCTCCACTAAGGCGGTCTCATTGGCGGTTTGGGGTCGAAACTCTGCGATGAGGGAGTCCATCAAGTCATCGAAGAGCGGCGTGGATTCGGCCTTCAGCACGACACAGCTAGAGAGCTGGCCGTGGCGGCGGGCGTTTTGAGAAGAGGCTTGCTTGCCTTCTTCGGTGACTGGTCCGGTGGACCGTTTTGCGTTGGCGCGGTTGGCTTGAATTTGACGTTCTGTTGCCATAGTTTTGGGTAGGCGGACGGGTCCGCTCTGAGGGGATGATCTACCCGAGGATTGCGCGGATGAGGGACTGGTGGGCGACAAATGGATGATTGCAGGGGAAAAGAAATTCTGAGCCATCGTCGTGACGCGTGGCTTCGAACGGCAGCACCCGTTCTCGAAAAACTACTTCGGTGGATAGACGCGGATCGTCCAGGCCCCGATATAACTGCCCATGCCCCAGGTCCCGCTTACGGCTTTGGCGGCTGCGGCTTCGAACAGCTCGGAAAACGGCGACCTGGCTGGAAGTTCTACCTGTGTTCGCCAAGTACCGTTGTAAATCTGCCCGGAGGCTCGACGGGCCTGCCAGGTTCCCTTCCAGACGTTGCTCTCTTTGCCTGCAGCCCACGTCCCACGTGCCACCTCCGCGCCATTTTGATCTCGAAGTGACCAAGTTCCATTGGCTGTGTCGCGCGCTTCGCCAGGGACCGCATCCCAGGTTCCCGTGAACGCCGTAGTGCCGCTGCTGCCAATAGATGCAGCCCAGGTACCCTGCCACTTCGGTTGCTGAGCATTACCCGCTAGAGAAAGGCTGGCCAGCAAAATCAAGGGCTGTACCAAATGTCTCATATCGTTTCCAATCTCTTGCCCTTATAAGTCTCTCGGCTGATCCCCGCAATGAGAGGAGCGTCGCGCCGCCGCAGAGCCCTCAATCTTCACCTTGTACCTATACCCCGACGACTGAGGACAGCTGCCGCCCACTGATTGGAAGATGAGGCACGACAGCGAGACACGTTGAAAAATGCCCAGGGGAATAATGTCTGGGTGCTGCGAACTAGCCTCCCACAATACGGATTAACAGGACTCTCCGGCCTCTAGGCGAAAAAAACCGATTTCCAACAGCACCTTCGTCTAGAATAGTGTTTCACCATGCGGCTCAATTTTACGCGCTTCACACACGGCGCGTGGAACTTTTTTGGAAACTGGCGATTCTCGGGTTCGAACTCTATGGATTGCATCGAAAAGGCCACGAGGGTACTCTGCGCACCGCACCTGTGGCGGTATTGATTGCTGTCGACTGACAATTTAATAGAAACGGACTCAATCGTGGACCAGGCAACGCACAACAAGATCGTCTCTTTCATCTGGGGCATCGCTGACGATGTCCTTCGCGATCTATTCAGGCGCGGCAAGTACCCGGACGTGATCCTTCCCATGTGCGTGATCCGCCGTATGGACGCGGTGCTAGAACCGACCAAGCGGGCCGTTCTGGAAACCAAAAAGATGCTGGACGAGGCTAGTATTACCGAACAGCGTTCCGCACTCTCCGAAGCTGCGGGACAGGCCTTTTACAACACCTCGAAGTTCACGCTGCGTGATCTTAAGTCCCGTGGCAGCCAGCAGCAACTGCTGGCCGACTTCGAGGACTACCTCAACGGCTTCTCGTCCAACGTCCAGGACATCCTCGAGAATTTCAAGTTCCGGAATCAGCTGCAGACACTGTCCAAGGCCGACGCTATCGGCACGCTGATTAACAAGTTCCTCGATCCCGACATTGATCTGTCGCCGGCAGGTATCGACAACCATTCCATGGGGACCGTCTTCGAGGAATTGGTCCGGAAGTTCAATGAGGAGAACAATGAGGAGGCCGGTGAACACTGGACGCCTCGGGACGCCGTCCGACTGATGGCAAACCTGGTATTCCTGCCGATTGAGGCCGAAGTCAAGTCCGGCACCTACCTGCTCTACGACTGCGCTTGCGGCACCGGAGGCATGCTTACCGTAGGCGAGGAGACGCTTACGGCGATCGGTGCAAGGCGGGCACAGCAAGTCAAGTGCCTGCTCTATGGCCAGGAGATCAACCCGGAGACGTACGCTGTCTGCAAGGCGGACATGCTACTGAAGGGGGAAGGCGAAAGCGCCGATCATATGGTCGGCGGCGCGGAGTGGTCCACGCTGTCACACGATGCCTTTCCGGCGCAAGAGTTCGATTTCATGCTTTCCAACCCGCCCTATGGAAAGAGCTGGAAGAGGGACCTGGAGGCGATGGGCGGCAAGGACGGGATGCGCGATCCGCGCTTCAAGGTGATGCATCAGGGTGAAGAACTGTCGCTGGTTACCCGGTCGAGCGACGGGCAAATGCTGTTCCTCGCCAATATGGCGTCGAAGATGAATGGCAAGTCGCCGGTTGGCAGCCGCATCGCGGAGGTCCACAACGGTTCGTCGCTCTTCACGGGCGATGCGGGCCAGGGCGAGAGCAACATCCGGCGCTGGCTGATCGAGAACGACTGGCTGGAAGGGATCGTCGCGCTTCCGCTCAATCTGTTCTACAACACGGGCATCGCGACGTACATCTGGGTACTGTCCAACCGGAAGCCGGCGCACCGCAAGGGCCAGGTGCAGTTGATCGACGCGAGCCAGTGGTTTAAGCCGCTGCGCAAGAACCTGGGTAAGAAGAACTGCGAACTGGCGCCCGAAGACATCGAGCGTATCAGCCGCACTTTCCTCGATTTCGAAGAAACGCCCGAATCCAAGATCTTCCCCAACGCCGCCTTCGGCTACTGGAAGGTCACCGTGGAGCGGCCACTGCGGCTGCATAGCCAGCTCAGTTTGAAGGCCATCGAGACGCTGCGCTTCACTTCGGGTGACGAAGACGTGCGCAGTGCGCTCTATGAAGAGTTCGGAGAGGATCTGTTTACCAACTTTGCAAAGATTTCGGTGGCCCTGGAGAAGCGCCTGGACGAATGGGGTGGCGACGAGGAAGAGGCGGAAGATGAGGAGGGCGGCGGCAGGACGAAGGGCCTGCCAGAGAAGAAGAGAAAGAAACTGCTCGATTCCAGAACCTGGGAGCGCGATGGGCGACTAGCTGGTGCCGCTACCGAGTTGCGGGCGGCCCTGGGCGAGAAGTTGTTTGGCGATCACAATGCTTTCCGCGAACTGGTCCATGCCGCGCTTGAAAAAGCCAGCCTCAAACTCCCTTCCGCCGATCTGAAGCAGATCCTGAAGGCAGTGAGCTGGCGCGTGGAGACTGCGGCGCCCGTCGTCGCCAAGCTGCAGCGGCCCGGCAAGGTGAACTTCGACCCGTTGCGCGGCCGGTTCGAGACAACCGTGGATGGCAAGCCGGCGATCGTTGAATACGAGCCCGACCCCGACTTGCGCGACACCGAGCAGGTGCCTTTGTTGGAGGACGGGGGCATCGAGGCCTTCATTCGCCGCGAGGTGCTGCCCTACACGCCCGACGCGTGGATCAAAGAGGACGCCACCAAAATCGGTTATGAGGTCAGCTTCACGCGGCACTTCTACAAGCCGCAGCCGCTGCGTACGCTGGATGAGATTAGCGCGGATATTCTGGCCATTGAGAAAGAGGCCGAGGGGCTGCTGGATGGATTGCTGAAAGTGAGTACCAAATGAAGGCGACCGAAGCCAAACTGTTGAGCTTTTTGCAAAAGTCTCCACAATTCATCATTCCCGATCTACCAGCGCACCTATTCCTGGACCGACAAGCAATGCCGCCAGCTTTGGGACGATATCCTGCGCGCCGGCGTCAGCGAGAACGATTGCCGTGCACTTTATTGGCTCCATCGTCTATGTCGAGCAGGGGCTGTCGCAGGTTACTCATCAGGCACCCCTGCTGGTGATCGACGGCCAGCAGCGCCTGACTACTTGATCGCTCCTTATTGAAGCACTGGCTCGCGCCCTGGGAGACACCGAACCAGTCGACGGCTTCTCCGCCGCGAAGCTACGGCACTACTACCTGAGCAACCCACTCGAAAGTGGCGATCGCTACTTTAAGCTGCTGCTCTCGCAGACCGATAACGCCTCGCTCAAAGCCATCATTAAGAACAGCGAGCAGCCCAAGGAACCCTCGCTACGCGTGACCGCAGAACTTCGGATTGTTCAGCTCGCTCCTTGCGGATCGGAAAGGCGACCTCGCCGCGATCTGCCGCGGCCTCGCCAAGTTAGTGGTTGTAGATATCGCGCTGAGCCGCGGGCAGGACAATCCGCAGCTCATCTTCGAGAGCATGAACTCGACCGGCAAGGAGTTGAGTCAGGCGGACCTGATCCGCAATTTCATCCTCATGGGCTCTTGACCCTGGGTCCAGACACGTCTCTACGAAAATTACTGGCGGCCGATGGAACTGGACTTCGGGCAGGAAGCCTACGGCACCCAGTTCGACAGCTTCATGCGCCACTACCTCACTGTGCGCACGGGCGACATACCACGGGAGCGGGACGTCTACGAGGCGTTCAAAGACTACTCCCGTACCAAGCCCGTACAGGAAGCGGGCATTGAGGCGCTGGTGAAGGAGATTCGCACGTTCGCCGGTCACTTCTGCGCTCTGGCGCTCGGCCGCGAACAGGACTCCGCCCTCAGTCACACCTTTCACGACCTGCGCGAGTTGAAGGTGGATGTGGCCTACCCGTTTTTGCTGGAGTTGTATCACGACTACGCCACCCATACACTCAGCGCCTCGGACTTCGCTGCCGCGGTGCGGCTGGTGGAGGCATATGTTTTCCGCCGCGCCGTCTGCAGCATCCCCACAAACTCGATGAACAAGACCTTCGCCAGCCTTCGGCAAGGAACTTAAGAAGGACCGTTACCTGGAGAGTATCCAGGCGCAGTTTCTCATGCTGCCTTCATATCGCCGTTTCCCCAGCGATGAGGAATTCCGCCGCGACCTGCACACCCGCGACCTCTACAACTTCAGGAGCCGCAGTTACTGGTTGCGCCGACTGGAAAACCACAACCGCAAGGAGCGCGTTCCCGTGGATGAGTACACCATTGAGCACATTCTGCCGCAGAACCCTGACCTGCCTACAGCATGGAAGCAGGCGCTCGGAGAGGAATGGCAGGCTGTGCAACAGCGTTGGTTGCATACGCTGGGAAATCTGACGCTCACTGGCTACAACGCCGAGTATAGCGACCGCCCCTTCGCGGAGAAACGCGACATGAATGGCGGTTTCAAGCAGAGCCCACTCAAGCTCAATACGGGGCTCGGTCAGCTCGACGAGTGGAATGAAGCCGCTATCCAGGAGCGTGCAGGGAGCTTGGCGGATCAGGCACTCGGAGTGTGGGCCGCGCCTAAGCTCGATGCCGGGACACTGGCAGCCCACCGGCCGAGCACGGCGCTAGCGACCAGCGGCTACACGATTAACGACCATCCTAACCTTCTTATATCCGGCTTGGGTGAAGTGTTCGAGGCCTTCCGCAAAGAAGTACTCTCGCTCGATCCTTGCGTCAGCGAGGAATTCCTGAAGAACTACGTGGCCTACAAGGCGGAGACCAACTTCGTGGACGTCGTGCCACAAACCAAACGGCTTCGCTTGGTAATCAACATGGTCTTTGCCGAGATCAATGACCCTAAGGGGATGTGCAGAGACATCACGAATATCAGCCGATGGGGAGCTGGCGACGTGGAGGTCAGCCTCAAGTCGCTCGACGAAGTACCCTACGTCATGGGCCTGGTGCGGCAATCTTATGAGCGCCAGATGGGTGACGGAGGCGAAGCGTGATCGCTGACCTCAGGCCGTATCCGCGATACAAAGAGTCCGGGGTGCCGTGGCTCGGACAGGTTCCTAAGCACTTGCCGTCGATTTCATGAAGCGCGAGCGCGAGGAACCCATCCTGCAGGCGACAGCGCTGGTGCATGAGGTCTACCTGAAACTGATCGGTGTTCAGAGCGTGGCTTTGGAAGGCAAGGCGCATTTCTATGCGATCTGCGCACAAATGATGCGCCGCATTCTGGTGGACGGGGCCCGCAAAAGAGCTGCATCCAGGCACGGCGGCGGACGGGGCAGGATTCCCCTGGACGATGTGGCTCATTTGAATCTGAGCCAAGAGAACGACAGACATCTGATCGCGCTAAACGACGCTCTGGAGGAACTGGCACAGGGCGATCCGCGCAAGGCCAAAATTGTGGAACTGCGATACTTCGGTGGATTGAACGTGCAAGATACGGCCGCCGTGCTCAAGGTGTCAGAGGAGACCGTTACGCGAGACTGGCGTCTGGCGAGGGGCTGGCTGCGAGTGCAAATCAGTGGCGCGGATGGTTTAGGCGCTTAGGCGTGGCCCGTCAATTCTCTGTCGGGGTCCTATCGCCGCTGTCGACCACCAGGATCTCGACAGGTCCCTTCTTAGCTTCAAGTTTCAACCCAAGTTGCTCCTGCACTGCGGTAAGGAGGTCTGGCGCATCGGAGTCGGAGGGCGGCGGCAGCGTCTGTCCTGGAGGCGTCGCGTTCGGCCCTTGCGGACGGTACGCCAGGGTGGAGTCGTAGAAGCCGGTCAAGCCCGTCTTGTCGATTACAGGACGACCTAATTCTCCGCCCAACATGGTCACAAGCCCAGGAGATCCGCCGACCGTCTGTTTACTTGCCATGATTTGCCGCTGTCCTCCCGGCGAGGTTGTGAACGCCATCTGCCCGGGCCGGAGAATTAGATGCCCGTTTTTGTCCATCGGGATCAGCTTGGCGGGGTCTGGCTGAGGCGGGTTCGGATCTTCCACATAGGGCTTCAGCTTCGCGCCGCCCTTGCCAACCACCAACTCGTAAACTGAGAGCTCCCGAGTCTCTCGATGCACAGCCAGCTTGAACCTGTCGGCCAGCAGATTCTGGAGCATGATGTTGACCTGATCCTTGGTCGCGCCGGGCGGCACCTTCGCCTCAACGTCGTAATGATCCGCTTCGATCCACGAAGGTCCCGTGACCTGATTAACAGGCATAGCGTAGGCGGTCATCAGCAGGATCTTGATCGTGACGTAGCGGTAATGGACCCGCTCGGGATCGGTTGTTCCTGGACCTCCTCGCGGAGTGCCGCGCCCCGTCAGTGGAGCAGCCAGCTTGACCGTTGCAACGTCGAATTGCAGTTGCGCCGGAACCTGTCCGCTGGCTGGGTGGGGCGTGAGAAGAATAATGCCGCTCATCAGTAACGACCGCACAACGCCCGCGACGTGAGATCGGGTTACTGAGCCATAGGAGCACGTCGCGTGCTGTGCGCTCATGAGTAACCCAACGCATAACGCACGCGACCTGAGATCTGTTACTTGGCCGTAGGAGCCCGCCGCGTGCTGTGCGCTTCTACCCACAAGAACGTCTGTTCTTCGCATGCGATCCGAGAGCCTCCGGCTTTTGATGTGAATTATACAGTTCCCAGAGACTTTGCAGGAAGGCGCGGCGCGTTGCAAGATCCTCGTGAGAAACTGGAGACGTCTTGACCACACCCGTCATCGGCATTGACCTGGGCACTACAAACTCCGCTCTCGCATATACCAATGGCGACGATGTGGCGCTCTTCCAGATTCCTCAGTACGTCCATCCCGACGAGATTCGCGAGGAGCCGCTGCTCCCGTCGTTTCTCTTTATCGAAGACTCCGGTCCCGTTGCCGGTGTGCTGGCGCAAAGAAAAGGGCTCGATAACGCTGGACGTCTGGTTTCTTCGGCGAAGTCGTGGTTGTCCTATGCTCAAGCCGATCGGAATGCCGCGATTCTGCCTGCCAGCGCACCCGAGGGTGTCACGCGGATTTCGCCTGTAGAGGCTTCCCGATATTTACTCAAGCATCTGAAGGACGCTTGGGACTCGAAGAATCCCGGCGATCTGTTTGCCCAGCATCAGGTATTGATTACAGTGCCTGCGTCGTTCGATGCGGTAGCTCGGGACCTGACGCTAAAGGCGGCGGCCGAGGCCGGATATCCCCAGGTGATTCTACTTGAGGAGCCGCAGGCTGCGTTTTATGCCTGGATCGCTCGCAATCCCGATTGGCGCGAACAGGTTCACGTGGGCGATTTGATCCTCGTGGTCGACATCGGCGGGGGAACCACGGACTTCACGCTGATCGCGGTGCGCGAGCAGGAAGGCCAGATCGTTCTGGAGCGCATCGCGGTGGGCGACCATATTCTGCTGGGCGGCGACAATATGGATGCTGCGCTGGCCCATACGCTGGCAGCGAAAATGCCCAAGCTGGACCGGCTGCAGTTTCATTCGCTCGCCCAACAAGCTCGGGCGGCGAAGGAGCGTCTGCTCGACCCGAAGGCGAAAGCCACAGATGCTCCCATCACAATTCTGGGGCGGGGTACTGGAGTGGTGGGGGGCTCGATCAAAGCGAAGCTCGACCGCGCTACGGTGGATCGGATTTTGTTGGATGGGTTTTTCCCCATGGTGTCGAGCAGCGAGGAGCCGCAAGGGCACGGGGCGGCGCTAACCGAGTTTGGATTGCCCTACGCTGCCGACGCCGCGATCACTCGCCACATGGCGCATTTTTTGCATCGCCAGTCTGCCGTTCCGACTCACGTGCTTTTCAACGGGGGCGTTCTGCAGGCTCCGATGGTTCGCGATCGAGTGCTGGAGGTTTTGAATAGCTGGCTTCCGAAGCCGGTGGTGGCGCTTGCATCGGACGATCTGATGCACGCGGTCGCGCGGGGGGCCGCCTACTACGGATTGGCCCGGCAGGGAAAGGGCGTTCGCGTACGAGGGGGCGTGCCACGAACTTATTACATCGGCGTTGAAACTCCTATGCCGGCCGTGCCGGGCATGCGTCCTCCGGTAAAGGCCCTGACGGTGGTTCCGTTCGGGATGGAGGAAGGCACCAGCCACAACATTGCCGCGCGTGAGTTCCGGCTCAGGGTGGGGAGTCTAGCGCAGTTCCGGGTCTTTCAATCGGCCGAACGCAAAGACGACGCCCCAGGCGCGCTTTTGGAAGACTTGACGCCCGACATGGAAGAATTAGCTCCCGTGGAATCCACGCTGGCAGGCAATCCGGGGGAGACTGTGACCGTAAAGCTGGAGAGTTCGGTGACGGAAACAGGAGTGTTAGAGCTCTTTTTTGTAGCTGCCGATAAGCGGCGCTGGAAATTGGAGTTCAACGTGCGAAAAGGACCCGCAATTGCAAGGCGATAATCCCGGATGTCAGTTCTAGAGGAGACGCCCAAGAAGCCCGCCAAGACTGCGGGAGTGCGGCGAGTTTACAAATGCCAGTGCGGCCGTCCTGTGTTCTTTCGCAATAGCGTTTGCCTGGCGTGTAAGACTCCGTTGGGTTATGAGCCGGCGCTGGGTCTTATCTGTCCCCTGGCCCAGGGAACTGAGCCGGAGACCTGGACTGTCATTGGAAACTTTGAAGAGAAGGGCCGCCTCTATCGCCACTGTGCCAACCTGACATCCCCGTCCACATGCAATTGGTTGGTTCGCGCCGATTCTTCAGATACTCGCCGCGAGCTGTGCATTTCGTGCCGATTGAATCGCACGATTCCAGATCTGTCGATTACCGTCAACGGAGAGAACTGGAGGCGGATTGAGATCGCAAAACGGCGGCTGGTTTCGTCGCTGCTGGCACTTGGTCTGCCGGTGAAGCCTCAGGTGGAGGGAGAGCCCGGTGGACTGGCTTTTGATTTCCTGAGTTCCCCTGCCGCGGGTCCGCGCGTTCTGACGGGTCATTCAGGCGGAGTGATCACGCTGAATATTGAGGAAGCGGACGACTCCACGCGTGAGAGCATACGGGAGCAGTTACATGAACCGTACCGGACGCTGTTGGGACACCTTCGTCATGAGGTCGGGCATTACTATTGGGATCGGCTGGTGGGTGGCACAGCGTGGTTGGATGGTTTTCGCGAGCTGTTTGGCGACGAGCGGGAGGACTATGGGAAGGCTCTCCAGCAGCACTATCAGCAAGGTCCGCCGCCCAACTGGGGAGAAAAGTACGTAAGCGCGTACGCAAGTTCGCATCCTTGGGAAGACTGGGCGGAAACCTGGGCACACTATCTGCACATGTCCGAAACACTTGATACGGCCTCCAGCTTCAACCTGGACATCGAATCGGTTGAGATGCCGTTTGAAGGTTTCAAAGCTGAAACGCTGCTTCAGCCGGACGACGAATTTCTTCATTTCATCAATTCATGGGTACGGTTCACAGCTGTGCTGAACGAGCTTTCGCTTAGCATGGGTTTGCGCGACTTTTATCCTTTTGTACTTTCCAGAAGCTCGGTGGCGAAGTTGCATTTCGTCCACACGGTAGTGGAAGCACAGCGTTCCTAACCGGCTGCAAACGTAGAAAATCAGGAGCAGCATTGCTAAACTTTAATCTAGCCCTCCCGATGCACCCGTCACCCATTACCGCCGCCCGCAACCGGATTGTATTCATAGACTGGCTTCGAGGGCTTGCGGCCCTGATCATGCTTCAGGGGCATACGTTCCACGCTTTTTTAAGGCCGCAGGAGCGGGAAGGGCCAGCCTTCTATCTTTCGATTTTGCTGGGTGGCCAAGCTGCCGCGATCTTTCTGTTCCTGACCGGGATCACTTATGGGATGGGAATGAATCGCAGGGAGCATCTTGGGCCTTGGCAGAGGATGGTCGCGGCATTGAAGCGCGCGAGGTACCTTTTTCTGCTGGCTGTGCTATTCCGGTTGCAGACCTGGTCGTTTTCCTGGCCTCATGCTCCCTGGACCGATTTGTTCCACGTCGACGTGCTCAACCTGATGGGAGCTACAGCGGCACTGCTGGCACTGCTTGCGCTGGCATCGGGTACGCAACGGTTTCGCTGGGCGGCGGTAGCGGGAATTGTTTTCGCCTTGGCCGCTCCGCTGATGGCGGATTCTGTTTTTGGGCGATTGCCTCCGGCGCTGCGTGCTTACGTGGTTCCCACAGGCGACGGATTCAGCATGTTCCCCTGGGGCGCCTATCTCGCATTCGGTGTCGCGGCGGGAAGCGTTATTCCTCTGGTAGAACGGCCTTCGTGGTCGCGAGTGATGCAATGGGTGGCGTTGCTGGGCTTTGGTCTTCTGGCGGGTGGAGAATATTTTGGCAACCTGCCGTGGTCCGTTTATCCGCATTCGGATTTCTGGCTAAACAGTCCCGCGTTGACGGCTTGCAAGCTGGGCAACACTCTTCTGCTGGGAGCGGCAGCGTTTCTGTGGACAGAATATTTCAGCGTTGGTTGGAGCTGGGTCCGGTTACTGGGCGTCAATTCGCTGGCCGTTTACTGGGTCCACATCGAATTGGTTTATGGGCGCTGGTTCAACAGTTACAGAGAGAAGCTGACGGCCTGGGAGTGCGTGGGAGTCGCCGCTACGCTGATCGTCCTGATGACCGCAATGAGTTTCGCGATTATGAAGGTGAAACAGGCAAGCGGAGCCGCATCTCAGAGCCGGGTTGGAATCCCAGCCCCTCGTACACCAGCCGTCCCTGCGGGCTTGCATGAAGAAACACGAAGTCGATCCCGTGCTGCCCGCACCAGTCAACGGCGGTCCGCGTAAGATCGCGAGCTAACCCTTTCCTGCGATGATCGGGGTGCGTGTAGACGTTCAGGATGTAGCCGCGGTGTTTGGCCAGGCCAAACAGGTGCGGAGGCCATTCGATCAACCAGAGGCCTAGCCCGGCTACCGTCTCACCATCTGCAATGCCGAGCCAAGCCAAGTATTCATTTGCGGCCATCTTGGTCTTCAGCCACGGGCGGAAGTCCTCAATCTTTTGCTTTAAGAGGTCGTCATCGGCGAAACCTATATCGAGGAACATACCGCGCCGATGCTGGACGATCGAATCGGCATCTTCAAGGGTGGCTTGCCGGATGGTGTACATTTAGTCTCGCTAGTTCTGCCAGGTCGAGCCGGCCTGTATAGATTGCCATTCCCAAGGCGCAGTGGATACCGAGCGCGGTCAGCTCTCGAATATCGTCGAGAGTCGTGATTCCGCCGGCCGCGGTGAGCTCGTGACGGGTGGCCGCACGCAAACGGCGGAACCAATCGAGGTCGGTCCCCTGCATCATGCCTTCTTTGTCGACGTAGGTGCAAAGAAATCCGCCACAGTAGGGCTCCAGTTTCTGAATCACTTGCTCGGCGGTGAAATCGGTCGCCTCCTGCCAGCCTTTGACGACGATCTTGCCGCCTTTGGAATCGAGGGCGATCAGAACATGTTCGGGGCCAACGGCTTGCGAGATGTCCTGGAGCGCGGGCGTGAAAGCGGCAGTGCCTACGATCACGCGGTGGGCGCCAAGATCGATGAGGCGGCGTGCGCGATCGGCCGTCCGGACACCGCCGCCGACACGGCATCGTGCTTTGCCTGTCAACATTTCCACCAGATCGCTGTTTTCGCCCCGTCCCATGGCAGCGTCGAGATCGATGACCTGAATTTCGGGGAATGCGGAAAACTTGCGCAGCATTTCGAGCGGCGCGTCGCCTTCCAGAGCCTTGTCGCGGCCCTGAACAAGCTGGACCACCTTGCCGTCCATCAGATCGATACAGGGAATAATCATAACCGGACAGGCACCTTCCGCCTTTCGAGGTAATGTTTGAGGTCGCTCACGGTATAGGTTTCGTAGTGAAAGATCGACGCGGCGAGCGCGGCATCTGCTCCCGCTCCGTGGTCGCTTAAGACTTCCAGAAAATCTTCGGGCTTGCCTGCGCCCCCGGAAGCGATTACTGGAATGTGTGTGGCGCTGCGAACGGCTTTGGTGAGAGGGCAGTCGAAGCCGGTCTGCACACCGTCGGTGTCCATAGAAGTGAGCAGCACCTCGCCCGCTCCCAACTCTTCGGCCTGCTGCGCCCATTCGACCACGTCAATCCGCTCGTCATCACGGCCGCCGCGGGTGTAGACGTTCCAGCCGCCATTCTGCCTGCGGCGCGCGTCGATGGCGAGGACCACCGCCTGGGCGCCGAACTCCTCGCTCAATTCGGTGATGAGCTCGGGCCGGCGGACCGCGGCTGTGTTGACGCTGACTTTATCGGCACCCGCGTGCAGAATGCGGCGCGCGTCGTCCACAGTGCGAATGCCGCCGCCGACCGTGAGCGGAATGAACACCTGGCGCGCGGTGCGGGCGACGACGCCTACCATCGTCTCTCGCGCATCGCTGGACGCTGTGATGTCAAGGAACACGAGCTCGTCCGCGCCTTGATCGTTATAGCGGGCGGCTAGTTCGACCGGGTCGCCTGCATCGCGGAGGTTGACAAAATTGACGCCCTTTACCACACGGCCGCCGGTTACGTCGAGACAAGGAATGATGCGTTTTGCAAGCATGTTTTACAACTCAACAAAATTGCGCACGATGCGCAAACCCATCGCGCCGGACTTCTCCGGATGGAACTGGACTCCGGAAATGTTCTTGGATTGGAGCGCCGCCGTGTACGGAACGATGTAGTCGCACACCGCCGCCGTTTCCGGAACCACGGGGCAGTAGTAACTGTGGGCGAAGTACAGATGCGGTCTCGAGCCCACTTCACGAAGCAGCGGTGTTTCGCGAACGGGCTCAATCTGATTCCAGCCCATGTGAGGGATTCGCTGGTCGCCTTGAAATCGGCGGACCTCGCCTGGGAAGATCCCAAGGCCTCGTTCCGCGGGGGCCTCTTCGCTTGAAGTGAACAGGGCTTGCAGGCCCAGGCAAATTCCCAGGAACGGAACACCGGCGTGCAGACGTTCCACCAGGGTATCGCGCACGGCCATCGCATCCAGCGCGCGGGTGAGCTGTCCGAAGTGTCCGACGCCCGGAAGGATGATTTTTTCCGCGTTGCGCAAGCCTTCGCTATCGCGCACCAGCACGTATTGCGCGCCGATGGCTCCCAGGGTGTTCTCGACGGATCGAAGATTGCCTGCGCCGTAGTCGAATACCGAGATCACAGGAGTCCTTTCGTGGAGGGCAGGAGGGCTTTCAGACGTTGATCTTTGGAGCAGGCGTAGCGCATCGCGCGCGCGAAGCATTTGAACACTGCTTCGATCTTGTGGTGATTGGAACGCCCGTAGAGAACCTTGGTGTGAACGTTGGCCCCGGCATGATGTACGAATCCATCGAAGAAATCTTCCACCAGTTCGGTCTGCAGATCGCCCACCAGGCGGACTTTCACCATGTCCTTATAGACCAATGCGGGCCGCCCACCCAGGTCGACGGCTACCACCGCAAGTGTCTCATCCATGGTTTGCACAAAATAGCCGGCGCGGTTGATGCCTCTTCGGTCGCCCAGGGCCTGCGAGAAAAGCTGGCCGAGGACGATCCCGACGTCCTCCACGGTGTGATGTTGATCGACGTCCAGGTCGCCCGTTGCCTTCAGTTTCAGATCAAAGCCGCCATGCTTGGTGAACAGTTCCAGCATGTGATCGAAAAAGCGGATGCCAGTGGAAACTTCGTAACGGCCTTTGCCTTCCAGTGTCAGGCTTCCGCGAATCTGCGTCTCTTTGGTATTGCGTTCGATGGCTGAGCGTCTCACCGGTTCCCCAGAACCTCCTCGATTTGATTCACGTTTTCGATCACCGCGATGGCGTGCTCCTCTTCAAAAAGCCGTAGAATCGCGGCGCGGGAAAGGTGCGAATCGGCGACGATGCCTATGAACGGAACGCCTGCGGCACGGGAGGAGCGTGCGTCGTCCACAGTGTCGCCGACGTAGAAAAGCTCGCGGCCCGGATTGCGCTTGAGGATCAAATTCAGGCCTTCCGGGGAGGGCTTGCCCTCGGTTACATGCTCGGCACAGATGATCGGATTAAAGAGCATATCTGGAGCAAAGCGCTGCAGAGTGATGTCCAGTTCGTATTTCAGGCGTCCGGTGAACAGGGCGAGGTCGTAGGTTTTGCTCAACCGTTCGAGCAGCCCAGACTTTGGAAACCAGCTCT
Organism: Terriglobia bacterium; assembly: GCA_963766615.1. Taxonomy (GTDB): domain Bacteria; phylum Acidobacteriota; class Terriglobia; order Bryobacterales; family Bryobacteraceae; genus Palsa-187. The sequence goes on along the minus strand of CAVYBC010000010.1, from coordinate 865,999 downwards.
CACGGGAGATGAGGCCATCGTTGTCGGTGCCGAAGAAGAGCTTGTTGAATTCGGTGACGACGGTTTCGTAGGGGACCTCGACACCCAGGTCGGAGGAGATTTTTTGAGATAGCAGCCAATCGTTGTTGTAGCCGCCGCGATTTTTGTAAACCTGAACCAGGTCACGAGTAATTCGTTTGCCGGTGAAGTGTTGGACGGTGGCGACGACGCCTTCGCGGTAGGATTCGCTTACTTCCGCGAGCACGCCGTCGACGTCGAACACAATCATTTCTTCCATACGTTCTCCAGTTCGGTAAGGAAGCGTTCGGTCTGAGCTCGGGTGCCGATCGTTACCCGTACGCAGCCTGCGATTTCATAGCTTCGGTCGCGTACCAGGACGCCTCTATCCCGAAGCGTGTCGCGAATCGCGATGGCGCGGTCGCCGGCCTGGAACAAGCACGAAATTCGCCTGGCTTGGAAAGTAAGAGATGCCCAGGCGTGCCAGTCCATCGCAACAGAGTTGCCTGGCTTCGAGCACCTGGGCCACATAGTTTTGCGATGTACTCGCGATCCTGAACCGCGGCGCGGGCGGCGAGCGCAGCCAGAGTGTTCACGCTGTACGGGCGACTGGGCTTTGTGCATCCACTGGACGTTCGACGATGAAGAGAAGAGGCATCCGCAGCGCATTGCCGCCATTCCGTAAACTTTCGAAAACGTGCGGCTGACGAAGAGGTTTTTATATTTGTTGATCCACGGGAGGGCGGTTACTCCGCAGAACTCATAGTAAGCTTCGTCGATCAGGACGGCTGCCTGCGGTGCGGACTCCAGGATCTTCTGTACACCGTCGAGAGAGAGACCGGTGCCCGTGGGATTGTTGGGATTGGCGATCAAGATGGCTTTCGTCTTCGGAGTGACCGCATTTAATAGACCGTCTAACGGAAAAGAAAGATCGGCGGGGAATCCGATTTCGGTTACTTGCGCGCCTGCTAATTCTGCATAGAAGCGATACATCGCGTACGAAGGTTTGAGTGTGATCACTTCGTCGCCGTCGTCGACAAACGTGTTGATCATTACTTGAATGGCTTCGTCGGTGCCGTTGGTGAGGATGAACTCTTTCTGATTCACATTGAAGAAGGTCGCAAGTTCACGCATCGTGTCGGCGTATTCTGGATAGATAGAGAGCTGCGAACCTGTGAGGCGCTGAGCGAGATATTCGATTACCTTGGGCGAGCAGCCGACGGTGTTTTCATTGAAGTCGAGCCTGCAGTTTCTCCGCGCGGCCTCCGGAGGGAGGGGAGTAGGGGGCCATTTGCTGGACAGCAGGGCGAGGTTCAAGCATCTTGCCGAACCTCGACCGATCTTGCGTGGGCTTCCAGGCCTTCGGCGCGCGCGAGCGTCGTAATGGCGGGGGTCAGATTTAACAGAGCCCTTTGATTTAACTGTTGAACAGAAATCACTTTTACGAAATCGGCTGCGGAGAGACCGCCGCGCAGACGGGCCGCGCCTGAGGTAGGTAGGACGTGATTAGGTCCCGAAGCGTAGTCGCCAGCGGCCTCAGGACTGGTGGGACCCAGGAACACGGAGCCTGCATTGCGGATTTCCGGGAGCAAACTTCCGTCGTGGAGTGCAAGATGCTCCGGCGCGAGCTGGTTGGAAAAATCAACTGCCTGTTCCACAGAATCCACCAGGACAATCGCGCCATTATTGTCAATCGAAGGGCGCGCCACGTGGGAGGTGGGAAGAACGGCGAGCTGCTTCTCCAATTCCTCTGACACGGCTCTGGCCAAACTTGGCGAAGTGGTCAGCAAAATCGCGGAGGCGTCGACATCGTGCTCGGCTTGTGCCAGCATGTCGGCGGCGATCCAGCGCGGGTTGCCTTCCGCCGCGATGATCACGATCTCCGTTGGTCCGGCAATAAAATCGATGCCGGTCTCGCCTGCAATCAATTTCTTTGCCGCCGCGACGTAGATATTTCCGGGTCCGACGATACGCTCGACACGAGGAACGGTTTCGGTGCCATAGGCCAAAGCGGCGATTGCGTGCGCTCCGCCCATCTGGAACATATGCGTGACGCCCAGCCATTGCGCGATCCCCAGAATTTCCGACGCTGGGATGAGGGCATGCGACGCAGATCGTTTTCACGCCCGCCACCTGCGCTGGAATCACGTTCATCAGAACGGTGGAGGGCAGGGGATAACGGCCCGCGGGAATGTACGCGCCCATTGAATCCAGCGGACGCACGATCTGACCCAGCCGGCGACCGTCGGGATATTCCTTGAAGGTCTCTTGCGGAAGTTGCAGCTCTGCGTACGCGCGAATGTTGGCGGCGGCAGTTGCTACGGCGGCCTGCGAATTCCGGAGTGAGCGTCCCTTCCACATTCAGGCGGACGCTCTTGCGATCGAACTTGTCGAACTTGCTCGCGTATTCGAGCAGTGCCTCATCGCCGCGTTCACGCACGTCGTTCAGGATCGGCGCGACCATTCTTCAGCCTCGTCCAGACGCTGTGTTTTGCGGCTGACCAAGCCGCGTGCGTCCTCTAGCTTGAGTATTCGGATCATTACATTACGATCTTGTTCAGCGGATATTCGACGATACCCTGCGCGCCGGCCTGCTTAAGGCGAGGAATGATGGTGCGGACAGTCGACTCGTCAAGAATGGTGTTCAGGGCCAGCCAGTTCTCGTCGCTTAAGTGAGAGATTGTCGGGTTCTTCAATGCCGGCAGCACCGCCAGCACGGCGTCCAGGTTTGCCTTTTCCACATTGAGAAGCAGGCCAACCTTACCTAGCGCGTTTATCGCGCCCTGCAGCAGCATGGCCATATCTTCCAGTTTCTGGCGCTTCCAGGTGTCCGCCCACGCGGCTGTATTGGCGATGAGTTGGGTATTCGATTCCAGCACTGTTTCCACAATGCGGAGTTTGTTGGCGCGCAGGGACGAACCCGTCTCCGTGACTTCCACAATCGCGTCGGCCAGCACGGGCGGCTTTACTTCCGTCGCGCCCCAACTGAATTCGACTTTCGCGGTGACGCCGTTTCGCGCCAGGTAGCGCTTGGTGGCGGCGACCAGTTCCGTAGCGATCACTTTCCCTTCCAGGTCCTTCACCGATTGAACGGCAGCCGACTCAGGCACGGCCAGCACCCAGCGCACTTTGCCGAAGCTTTGTTTGGCATAAATCAGGTCGGCCACGGTGTGGACCTGCGCTTCGTTTTCTTCCACCCAATCGCGACCTGTCAGGCCTGCGTCCAGCACTCCGTCCTGAACATAGCGGGCCATTTCCTGCGCGCGGATCAACATGCACTCGATTTCGGGATCGTCAATTGCAGGGAAATACGAACGGGTGCTTACTGTGATTTGATAGCCGGCGCGGCGAAACAGGTCGACGGTCGCGTTCTCCAGGCTGCCTTTGGGAATCCCTAATTTTAATTTCATGATCTAATTCCCGTACACGGCTGCAGGATCATAGGCGCGCGGTTCATGGATGTTCCACTTGCCGTCTTCCAGAAGACGCACGAAACAACTTTGATAGCCTTCGTGGCAGACACCCGGGCCCAGCGCTTCGACCTTCAGTAGCACGGCGTCCTGGTCGCAATCGGTGGCGATCTCTTTCACTACCAGGCGATGTCCGGATGTTTCGCCTTTTAGCCAGAGCTTTTTGCGCGAGCGGCTATAGAAAACCGCGTAGCCTGTTTCCACCGTCTTCTTAAATGCCTCGTCGTTCATCCAGCCGACCATCAGCACGCGATTCGACTGCGCGTCCTGAATGACGGCGGCGACAAGGCCGTCGTTTTTCGTGAAGTCTAGTTCCATTCGTGTTCCTTATCAAAAACGAAAAAGCCCACCGGTTGGGGTGGGCTCTTGAGATCTTTTCCTAACCAGATTGTGTGCGGTTACGCGTGAGCCCGTCGCGCCGCCGCATGCCCTTTATGGGCATGGTCGTGATGATGGTGGTGGCGGGTGACGAGCATGAAATTCGAGAATAACACACTCACGCGCGTAAGGCTTGCTCCAGATCGGCCAAAATGTCTTCCGGCGCTTCGATGCCGACTGAAAAACGCACCAGATTGTCATGAATGCCGAGGCGGAGGCGCTGTTTTGGAGAGAGGTCACGGTGCGACGCCATGGCCGGGTAGAGCATCATGGAGTGCACGTCACCCAGAGAGGTCGCGCGCACGATGAGGTTTAACTTCTCCATGAAACGGAACACCTCGGCGCGTCCGGCCCCCCTCAGTTCGAATGAGATCATGGCTCCGTAAAGACCTCTCGGGAAGAGACGCGCGATGGTCGCGGCATCGGGATGTTTGGGATCGCCTGTAAAGTGAACGCGCTCCACACCGGGATGCCCTGCCAGCCACGATGCAACCTTGCAGGCATTTTCACACTGCCGCGTGACGCGAAGGGCCATGGTTTTGATTCCGCGCATGCGTCAGGTAGGCATCAAAAGGACCCATGATGGGCCCCAGGGTCCGTGAAATGGTGCGCGCCACATTGTAATTTTCCTGGTCCGCGATCAGCACTCCTCCCAATACATCGCCATGGCCGGCCATGTATTTCGTGGCGCTATGGACCACCATATGAGCGCCCAATTCCAGAGGGCGCACCAGCAGAGGAGTCGCAAAGGTATTGTCGACAATGAGTGGCGCGTTGGCCTTCGTGCACAGCTCAGCGATCTTGTCCAATGCTCCGACGCGAAGCAGGGGATTGGAGACGGTTTCCATGATGACAGCGCCCGGCTTCACTTCGGCCATCGCTTCTTCGACCGCCCCCAAGTCGCAGGTGTCGACGAAGGTTGTGTCCACGCCCATGGGGCCAAGAAGATTCATTAAGAGATGCGACGTCGCGCCGTAAATCGCGCTTGCCGCGAGCACACGCTTGGGGCGGTCCATCAACGCGGCCATCAGAGCGGTATGAATTGCGATCATGCCGGAGGCACAGGCGATGGCTCCCGCGCCACTTTCCAGTTCGCGGACCAGTTCTTCCAGCGCGCTACGGGTAGGGTTATCGAACCGCGCATAGGATGGGCCTTCTTCCTCCTGGGCGAAAATCCTGTCCAACTGGTCCATCGACTCGTAGGAATAACTCGACGCAGTGTAGATAGGAGTGGTGACTGGAATAGATGGGCCCGGCTTTTTGCGATCCCCCCAGTGAACGGTTTTCGTCTCGAATTTCATAGCGAGTATTTAGGTTGTGACGCGCCCGGCCCTAATGCCGTTTCCATCGCATGCCTTCTTTGGTGTCTTCAAGAATAACGCCTTGGTCGGCAAGGTGTTTGCGAATCTCGTCGGCGCGGGAGAAATTGCGAGCTTTTTTGGCCGCGTTGCGCTCGGCTACCAGAGCTCTCGATTTCGGCATCGGTGAGCCCGCCTGTTTTTGCTGATGGCGTCAGTACGTCGAAGACAGAATCAAACCGCGTCGAGGAAAGCCAGCGCCGCGGCGGCATTGCCGGCAAGGAAATCGCCCGCGTCCATCGCGGTATTGGTTTCACGTACATATTCGAATGCGGCGCCCAACGCTTCGGCGGTGTTCAAATCGTCGTCGAGCGCTTCGGCAAAGGCGACGCTTGCCGCCGCGGTTCGCTCGGCGACCTGGGCATTGGTTCCCTCGGCAAGCTTCGCGGTTTCCAGCCGCAGTTTGTAATTGCGCAGACGTTCGATGGAAGTCGCTGCCGCTTTGAGTCCTTCGAATGTGAAGTTCAACTTCTTGCGGTAGGGCACAGACGCCAACAGGTATCGCACGACTTCAGGCGCGTAGCCCATCCCCAGCAGATCCCGCAGCGTATAAAAGTTGCCCATCGACTTGGACATCTTCTGCGCTTCGATACTCAAGTGCTCGGCGTGCAGCCAGAAGCGCACGAATTGCTTGCCGGAAATTCCTTCCGACTGCGCGATTTCATTTTCGTGATGAGGAAATGTCAGGTCGACTCCGCCGGTGTGAATATCCAGCGTGTCGCCCAGATACTTCATCGCCATGGCGGAACATTCGATGTGCCACCCGGGTCGGCCCTTGCCTAACGGGCTGTCCCAACCGGGCTCGCCATCTTTTTGCGCCTTCCATAGAACGAAATCGCGCGCGTCGGCTTTGTCGTATTCGTCGACGTCCACGCGGGCCCCTGCGCGGATGCCGCTAAAGTCGTTGTGAGAGAGCTTGCCGTAGCTGGGGAAGTTGGCGATGCGGTAATAGATAGAACCATCGCTTAGATATGTGTAGCCACGCTCGCCCAACTTTTCGATGGCGGCCACCATGTCCTGAATATGGTCGGTTGCTTTGACGATTCGCTCGGGGCGCTCCAGGCGCAGAGTTGCGATGTCATCCAGGAAAGCTTGGGTGTAGGTCTCCGTGTACTCGAAGATCGTTTTTCCGGCTGCGGCGGCATCGCGGATAATTTTGTCCTCAATGTCGGTGATGTTCATCACGTGGTCCAGCGTGTAGCCCCGTGCGCGCAGCCAGCGGCGCAGGATGTCCTGAAACGTGAACGTGCGGAGGTTGCCGATGTGGACGAAGTTATAGACGGTCGGGCCGCACGTGTACATGCGGACCGTGTTGCCTGAAAGAGGAACGAAGGGCTCGACTTGTTGCGTAAGGGTGTTATAGAACCTGAGGGACATGAGGAGACTGGTTTACCTATGATAACCGAGCCCCTTTGCCGGCTCACGATCCTGCGCGTTTGCTGGTTTCCCTATTGGTGCCGAATGGCAGAAGCAGGATCAATCAGCGAAGCTCGCCGAGCCGGAAGAAGGCATGCTCCAGCCGCCACCAAAGCAAAAAACAGAATTACGATTGCAAACGTGAGAGGATCGTCAGGACTCGTGGAGAAAAGCAGAGTCTTCAGCGCCCTTGTAGCCGCGAACGCGCCCACCAGACCTAGCGCGATGCCTAAGCCCGTGAGCGTCAACCCATGCTTCAGCACCATCTGCACCACATCGCGGCGGCTTGCGCCAAGGGCCATGCGTATCCCGATTTCACGCGTTCTTCGGCCCACGAAGTAAGCGATCACTCCGAAGATCCCAATTACGGCGAGTGTAAGCGCCAACGCCGCAAGCGCCGCCATCAGGATCATGTTGGCTCGCCTTTCGGAAAGTGCTTCTCCGACCCGCTGCTCCATGGTTCGCACATCGAAGACAGGTTGATTGGGATCGATGGCGTGCACCGCCGCAGTGGCGGCAGAAGCGAGCTTTGAGGAAGGCAAGGTGGACCGCAAAGTCAACAGCATCTCGGGTTCCTGAAATTGCCGGTACGGCGCGAAAATCTTGGGCGGTTCCGGGGCATCCAAACCGTCTTGGCGGACATTCTTTACCACGCCGACCACTTCGCGCCAAATGCCCTGGCGCGATGCGAATTCCAGGTGTTGGCCGACTGGATCTTCGCCAGGATAGTATTGGTCTGCAAACGCCTGGTTGATGATGACGACCAACGGGGCTCCTTCGCGATCCCTCTCAAGGAACCCTCGTCCTTTAAGGAGAGGAATCCTGAGCGTGTCGAAATAACCGGCGCTCACATCAGTAATCGCGACTGTCGGCCTGCCGCCGAGTGGAGGCAGGGGCCGGCGCTGAAAGGATACTCCTGCCGAGGCTCGCGTTCCGATCAGGGGCAAGCCGGATCCTACGGCAGCGCGTTCAACGCCGGGAATCGCGTGAGCCCCGTCCACCAACTCGGAAAAGAACGCAGTCTGGCTCTCTCCCCTCTCGTACTTTGTGCCTGCCAAAGTAATATGTGCAGTCAGGACACTGCCCGGCTCAAAACCCATATCGAGCGACGCCATGCGAATGAAACTGCGAATCAGTAGCCCGCACGAGGCAAGTACGACGATGGCGACGGCAACCTCGATCACGACGAGCGCCCCTCGCAAACGGCTTTGTACGGCAGTAGTACGCACTGAGTCGCCCAGAACTTCTGTGAGGCGGATCTGAGAACTGCCAATCGTAGGCCCTAATCCTGTCAAGGTGCCTGTCAGCAAAGCAACAGCAAGCGTAAACAGAAGTACCGGCAGATCAATGCCGATTGTGTCGGCCAGGTGCAGGCTCGCGGGAAGGAAGGCGCGTAGGTATTTGAGGCTGACGTAACCGAGTAGCAGGCCCAAGCCTGCGCCGCCAAAACTTAGAATCAGACCTTCGCGCAAGAGTTGCCTTGCGAGCCGGCCCCGGCCTGCTCCCAGTGCGGCGCGCACCGCCATCTCTTTTCGGCGGGCGATGGAGCGTGATATTTGCAGGTTTGCGATATTCAAACATCCGATCAACAGCACCATCCCGACGGCGGCCTGAAGCATCAGCACCATGGGCCGAATGTCGCCGGTCAGGTGTTCGCGCAAGGTCATCACGCGAACCTGCATGTCTTTGCGCATCGTAACGAATTGGGGAGGCTCCTCCGCCGCGTTTTGTTGAACGATGCCGGTCAATTCTGCTCGCAATACCTGAGTGGTCACTCCCTGCTTCATTCGCGCGATGACCCTCAGGATGCGGAAATCAGCTTCCCTTTTCCAGGTGGGATGCGGTGGAAGAGCCATGGGAACCAGCAGTTCCGCCTCAAAATTGTTATCTGGAAATCGGAAATCAGCCGGGAGAACGCCCACCACTGCGTAGTCCTTGCCGCTCAAAGTGATCGATTTTCCAATCACGTCGCGAGCCCCCGCAAAGCGCCGCTGCCAGAGATCGTATCCCAGAATCGCCGCCGAAGGACCGTTCACTACATCTTCTTCCACTGCGAAGTTACGGCCTAGGGCGAGACGGGTGCCCATCATGTTAAGAAAACCTGCTGTGACCCGTGTGCTCTGCATGTGTTCGGGGTCGCCCTCGCTGCTGAGGTTTAAAGCCTCGCCGTTTCCGAAGCCCTCCAGTTCCTCTACAGAGTTCGCTCGTGATCGCCAATTTTCAAAATCGGGACTGGGCGGACCGTAGACACCGGGCTCGTGCGGCCAAAACTCACTCACATAGGCGAGACGCGATGCGTCGCGGTATGGGAGTGGGCGCAGCAGCAGCGCTTCCACCGCGCTAAAGATAGCGGTGTTGGCGCCGATGCCCAGCGCCAGAGTCAACATCACGACGGCGCTGAATCCGGGACTGTTGCGCAGAGAGCGAAGCGCATAGCGGAGGCCCATGGGCAAATATATTATCAAAGGATCTATGAAGACATCTACATAGCCACTTGGGCCATGCCCCTACAATAGGATCTGTGTCTCGATTCGAGCTTCAAGCCACCTGTCCCACCACTGGTGCGCGAGCAGGCATCCTTCACACCGCGCATGGCGACATCGAGACCCCGGTCTTCATGCCCGTGGGCACGCAGGCCACCGTCAAAGGCATTCTGCCGCGCGATCTTCTGAACGACCTGGACGCGAAGATCATCCTCAGCAATACCTACCATCTATTTCTGCGTCCCGGGCACGAAGCCGTGCGCAATCTCGGCGGACTACATCAGTTCATGGCGTGGCCCAGAGCGATTCTTACCGACTCAGGCGGCTTTCAGGTCTTCAGTCTCGACAGCCTACGAAAGGTGACCGAAGAAGGTGTGCTCTTTCATTCGCATCTGAATGGCGATCCGCACATGTTTACGCCGGAGTCGACTATCGATGTGCAACTCGCCCTGGGCAGCGACATCATGATGGTGCTGGATGAGTGTCTGGCGTATCCGGCAAGCCACGAAGCGGCACGAGCATCAACCGAAAGAACGCTCCGCTGGGCGCGTTCGGCCTACACTCATTACCGGGCGCACGGGGACGATGGGAAACGCGCCTGCTTCCCGATCGTTCAAGGTTCCATGTATCCAGACTTGCGCCGCCATTGCGCCGAGCAATTGCTTGAACTGGATGCCGATGGTTACGCGATTGGAGGGCTGTCCGTCGGTGAGCCTCGCCAATTGAGCCTGGAGATGACCGACGTAACCGCTCCCCTGCTTCCGAAGGACCGGCCCCGGTACGTCATGGGGGTCGGGATGCCGGAGGAGTTGCCGGAGTATGTCGCCCGCGGAATCGACATGATGGATTGCGTGCTGCCTTCACGCAACGCACGCAACGGCTACCTCTTTACGACGTTCGGGCGAGTGGTGATCAAGCAAAGCCAATATAAAGAAGACCCGCGGCCCGTGGACGAAGCGTGCTCCTGCTACACCTGTCGGAACTTTTCGCGCGCCTATTTAAGGCATCTTTTTCTGGCCGGAGAGATTACTTTTTCCACGCTAGCCACGCTTCATAACCTCCGCCGCTATCTTGACATCATGAGGGAGATCAGGCAGGCTATACTAATTGGGAACTTCCCCGCATACCTGGAGTCCGTTCGAAGGCCTCAGACTGCGTGATAAAACGCCCCTGAAATGCAACAACTAGCCTTTATCCTTCTCCAGACTCAAACGCCCAGCAATCCGTTGATGCAGTTTCTCCCGCTGGTCTTCATCGTCGCCATCTTTTACTTCCTGGTCTTCATGCCCATGCAACGGCAGAAGAAGCAGCAAGCGCAGATGCTGTCGAATCTCCAGGCCGGCAGCGAAATTCTGACCACCGGAGGGATTGTGGGAACGATCATCTCCATCACAGGAGATATGCTAGTAGTTCGGGTGAAACCCGATAACATCAAACTCCAGATCGCGCGAAGCGCGGTTTCCAGCCTGATCCAGCCGGAAAAGGCGGAGGAGAAGAAGTAGGTCTTTCATGTCTAGTCTAAAAATCAAAGCTCTTGCAATTGTCGCCGTCATATTGGTTTGTATTTACGGCATCATCGGCCTTCCGAAATCGACCGCCGAAGTGGTGGAGAACTGGAAGAAGAATATCCGCCTGGGCCTGGATTTGAAGGGCGGAAGCCAGCTGGTGCTCCAGGTGCAGCTTCAGGATGCTTTTAAGGCCGAAGCCGACACCGTCATCGATCATTTAAAGGATGAATTGAAAAAGGACGGCGTGGTGTACGCGGACATGAACCACAACGATCCGCAGTCGCTGAAAGACGCCGATTCGATTCAAATCAATATTCTGGGCGTGCAATCGACCCAGGCGGGCACTCTTCGCCAAGCTGTGAACGATGCGTACAGCGGATCCTGGAACCTGACGCCGGTCAACTCCACCGACTATCGGATGACCATGCAGACGAGCGCCGCGCTCAAGCTGAAGCAGGACGCCCTGACGCAGAGCATCAATACCATCACGAAGAAGATCAACGGTTTGGGCTTGTCGGAATCGACCGTACAACCGCGCGGCCGCAGCGATGCCGAGGCGGAAATACTGGTACAACTACCTGGAGTCGACGATCCGGCTCGAATCAAACAGATTTTGAAGACTGCCGCAATGCTGGAGCTGTACGAGGTCCAGGGTGGTCCTTTCTCTTCTCGTGAGGAGGCGATGTCGTCCAAGAACGGAGTTTTGCCCCTTGGTTCTCAGATTCTGCCAGGTGTGGCTCGGGCCGGAGCGCCCTCGGAAGTCTACATTCTGGCTCGAAGACCGGTTGTGACCGGTCGCGACCTTCGGGATGCACAGGCTCAGCAGGGCGATGTAGGCCGTTGGGAAACCAGTTTCGTTTTGTCCCAGGACGCGGCCAAGCGTTTTGAAGTGTTCACGGCCGCCAATATCGGTAACCGGCTGGCGATCGTGCTGGATAAGCGGGTACTTAGTGCACCTACCATTCAGAACAAGATCAGCGACACGGGCCGAATCACAGGCGCCGCCAGCCATGACGAAGCCGCGGACTTAGCTTTAAACCTGCGCGCCGGTTCTCTTCCGGCGAGCGTCGAGTACCTGGAAGAGCGGTCTGTCGGCCCCTCCTTGGGTAACGACTCGATCCGCGCCGGTATTGTTGCCGGAATCGCTGGCGTGATCGCCGTGGTGGTGCTGATGCTGATTTACTACAAGCGGGCGGGCATCAATGCGACGCTCGCTCTGATTCTGAATGCGTTAATCCTTATTGCCGCGCTGAGTTATTTTGACGCAGTGCTGACGCTGCCGGGAATCGCCGGTATCATTCTCACAATTGGTATGGCCGTTGATTCTAACGTGCTCATTTTCGAGCGCATCCGCGAGGAGTTGCGTACCGGCAAGGCCGTCATTGCGGCTGTAGACGCCGGTTTTGGGAAGGCGTTCCTGACTATTATCGATACGCACGTGACTACGGTGGTGTCCTGCCTGTTCCTGTTCCTCTTTGGCACGGGTCCGGTTCAGGGCTTTGCGATTACCCTTGTTATCGGCCTGGTGGCCAATATTTTCACAGCTGTGTTTGTATCACGGACCATCTTCGATTGGGAGTTGAGCGGCAGGCCGGTAGAGCAGCTAAGCATCTAAGCTGGAGACTATTCGATCAGTTGCGCGCCCAGTCAGAAGTATGTCCGAAAGAAGATTGGTTCCAGGTTTGAACCGGCTCCACTTTTGTGGTAGCTTAAGACACTTCGGTGCCGGTTACGCAGAACTTTAGGGTCTGCGGGAACTTTAAGAAGACGGCTGGTGTCTAACTTAGTCAGCCGGCAGTAACGGGCTCAATGGAATTATTCAAGAACACGAAATTTGATTTTCTAGGCAAGAAGTGGCCGTTTATCGGGGCATCACTCATCTTGACGGTAGCGGGGCTGGCAAGTATCGCTGTGAAGGGCGGCCTGAGATATGGCATCGACTTCAAGGGCGGCGCTAACATGTATCTCCGTTTCAATAGCGAGCCGCCGATGGAGAAGATTCGCCAAGTGCTGGGGTCGAAGATTCAGGGCGAAATTTCAGTGCAACAAATCACCGGCAAGCCGGAAGTGATGGTAGGCACGCAGATTAAAGACGAGAAAGAACTTAACGCCAACCGCCAGATTATCGAAGAGACCCTGCGAACCACCTTCGGCGCCTCCAATGGTCAATTAGACCTAAACAATTCCTCTACGGCCCAGTTGGCGGACCGCCTTCGCGAGCCGCTGCTTCAGGCCAATGTCCCCATGGGGGAGCAGGAATTGCAAGACATGGTGAAGGCTATTGAGGATTTCCGCGCCTCACACGGTGGACTGTTGAGTTCGATTGATCAACTTGCTGGAGTAAAAGGTGTTACGCCGGCAGTCCTCACGGTCCTGAAAAAAGAGTGTGCGCTGGGCCCGTTCACGATCCTGTCAGCCGAGGTTGTAGGGCCTAAGATTGGTGCGGATTTGCAGCGCCAAGCCGTTTTGGCGACTCTTTACGCTCTGGCCGGCATGCTAGTCTATATTGCGTTCCGGTTTGAATGGATTTACGGAGTCGCGGCTGTGGTCGCGGTGTTCCATGACACGATCATCACAATCGGCCTGTTCTCGATATTCAACAAGGAAATCTCGCTCACCGTTGTAGCGGCGCTGTTGACCCTGGTCGGCTACTCCATGAACGACACCATCGTGGTGTTTGACCGGATTCGTGAGAATTTGAAAATCTCACGGCGGGATTCGTTGACCAACATTATTAACTTGAGTGTGAATCAGACTCTGAGCCGGACCATTCTAACCAGCGGTCTGACACTGTTGACGGCACTTTCGCTGTTTATTTTTGGCGGAGAGGTTTTAAGCGGTTTCTCCTTCGCCCTGGTGTGCGGCATTATCGTAGGTACCTATTCATCGATTTTTGTTGCCAGTCCGATTCTGGTATTCTGGCAGGACTTTGTGAATTCGAAGAAACCGCCGGCGCCCCCTGTGAGCGCTCCGCGCGAGAAAGAACCTGTAGGATCGCGTAAGGGAAAGTAGCGGTTCAAATTTGGGAGGTAAGGGAAGATGTTTGATCAGACCTTTGTAGACGGGGTTGGAAAAACACATAAGAGCTGGACGGTCTTGCTGTCGTTTGCGGCCCAGATCGTGGCGATTATTGTGATGATCATAATTCCGCTGATCTACACGGATGTTCTGCCAAAGGCTCAGTTGAGCAGTTTTCTGCAGGCGCCGCCGCCCCCACCACCACCGCCGCCGCCTCCTCCTCCCGCAGCAGTCGTCAAAGTCGTAAAGGTCGCGCCCCGGCAGTTTGATGCTGGCCGCCTGATGGCTCCCAAGACGATTCCCAAAGACATCGCGATTATCAAAGAGGAAGATCTGCCGCCTGCCATGGCAGGTGGGGTTTCGGGTGTTCCTGGCGGAATTCCCGGCGGTACGCCAGGCGGAGTTCTGGCCGGCTTAGGTGGTGGTCCGCCGCCCCCGCCGCCGCCTCCTCCGGTGGTTAAGGAAGTGAAGCCGAAGAACACAGAGCCGCTCCGTGTTGGTGGCAATGTTCAGGCAGCCAATCTAATCAAGAAAGTCACGCCGGCCTATCCGCCGCTGGCCAAGCAGGCCCGCATTCAAGGCACAGTGCGATTTAACGCGGTTATCGGCAAGGACGGCGCGATCCAGAACCTGACCCTCGTAAGCGGCCATCCGCTTCTGGTCCCCTCAGCCACGGAAGCTGTGAAGCAATGGGTTTACAGGCCGACGCTGTTGAACGGCGAACCTGTGGATGTGATCACGCAGATCGATGTAAATTTCACGTTGAGTCAGTAGTAAGAGGTTTTGTAGTAAAAAGGAACGCCCTCTTTTTCAAGGGGAGGCGCTCTGGTTCTAAATTCAATTCAACTCGCAGGAGACAACTATGGTGTTACAGCTAAAAGTTTTGGCTTTCATGTTCCTTCAAGAAAGCGCAAGTGGAGCCATCGGCTTCGACCCACGCGCGATGTGGACTCAGATGGGCTGGCTTGCCCGTCTGGTCGTAATTCTGTTGTTTGTGATGTCGGCTTGGTCCATCGGTGTGATGATTGACCGTGCTCTCGCGTTCAACGGTGCGCGGCAGCAGTCGCGGCAGTTCGCTCCGGCCGTGGCCGGCGCGTTGCGTGACGGCAAGCTCGATGAGGCCATTAAAATCGCGGATCGCTTCGGCAAGAGCCACTTGGCAAAGGTCGTGGTAGCAGGTTTGCAGGAATTTAAAGCCCACACATTAAGCGCGGAAATATCGGGTGAAAAAATCGAAGCTTCCAAGCGCGCCCTGGAACGCGCCGAAGCCATCGTGCACGCTGAGCTGAAGAAGGGCATTTCGACCCTCGCGACGATCGGTTCTACCGCTCCGTTCGTGGGACTGTTCGGAACCGTCGTCGGCATCATCAACGCGTTCAAGGGCATTTCGCAGGAAAAGTCCACCGGTCTGGGCGCGGTCGCCGGCGGTATTTCGGAAGCCTTGGTCACCACCGCCGTCGGTTTGTTCGTGGCGCTGCCAGCCATCTGGGCTTACAACTATTTCACCAATCGCGTGGAAGCGTTTGACGTCGAAATGGGCAACTCCAGCTCAGAGCTCCTCGATTACTTCCTGAAGCGTTCCGAGCGCGTTAGCGCCGGCAAGTAGAGTCCAGTCATCGCGAGTTGAATGGGTAAAGAGCGGGCCGGCGACTCCCGGCCCCCTCTGAACCTGATGAGCGAAACAGGAGATTTATGAAAAAGAAAAAGGCGCCTCCGGTAGTTTCTGACATCAATGTGACCCCCATGGTGGATGTCATGCTGGTGCTGCTGATCATCTTCATGGTCATCACGCCTATGCTCACCAAGGGCCAGACGGTGGAACTGGTGCGGACCAACCATCCGATCGCTATGCAGGCCGCCGACAAGGAAGATGCGATTTTGATCGCGGTTACTCGCAACGGGCAGTTATTCCTGAGCCCGGGAAATAGCCGTGTGACTGCTGACGATCTGCCCAGCAAAGTGCGCGATCTGTTGACCAACAAGCTCGACAAGACCGTCTACATCAAGGCGGATGCGCGCGCCAAGTACGAAGGGGTAATGGATGTGGTGGATAATCTCCGCGCCGCGGGTGTGGATCAGCTAGGTCTGTTGACCGAGCAGATTCCGCAGGAAAACAAGAGACCTCCGGCTCCCTCAGTACAGTAGAGATATTCATTCGTTGAATTTTTAGAGGAGAATTTCTTATGGCAATGTCAGTAGGTGGCGGCGGTGCCGCCAAAGCGGATATAAACGTAACGCCATTGATCGACGTGCTTCTGGTGCTGCTGATCATCTTCATGGTGATCACGCCGCTGACGCCGCACGGTCTGGACACGTTGGCCCCTCAGCCCCCTCCGAAGAATCAACCTCCACCCGACCCGACCCAGGATCGTACAGTCGTCATTGTTATCGAGAAGGACAAATCGATGAAGCTGAATCAGGACCCAATTGAGGAGTCCCGGCTCGGCGCACGACTCGAGGAGATCTTCAAGACTCGCGCTGAGCGAGTTGTCTTCGTGAAGGGTGATAAGGACTTGGACTTTCAGACTGTGGCCAAGGCGATCGACATCGCGAAGGGCGCAGGCATTGATAAAGTCGGTCTGATGACGCCGAAGATCGAAGCGGGCGAGTAGGGAAAGCTTAGTAAGGATATAAGAAACATGCGCAAATCAAATGTTTGGGGCCTTGCGCTCCTGGCCGGTGTAGCAGTTCTGGCCACCACCGGTTGCGACAAACTCAAGGCCAGAGACCATATGAACCAGGGTGTCGCCTCGTTCCGGAATGCCAAGTATAATGACGCGGTGGAACACTTCAAGCAGGCCGCGGCCCTGGAGCCGGACAATCCCAACGGTCCGCTCTACCTCGCCACCGCCTACATGGTGCAGTGGATTCCAGGCGCGGAATCGCCGGAGAACGTAGAGTTTTCCAACAAGGCCAAGGAAGGGTTCATGAAGGTTCTGGAGAAGGACCCGAACAACACTACCGCGCTTGCGTCCCTGGCGTCCCTTGCCTATAACGCCGCGCAGTCTTTGCCTCTTGATAAGAAGCTCGAGAAGTATGACGAAGCTGCGGGTTGGAACAAGAAGCGCATCGCCGCCGACGACAAGGACAAGGAAGCGTACTATATGCTGGGAGTCATCTCCTGGGCGAAGTGGTATCCCGCTCTCAATTTGGCTCGTGTCAACCTGCACATGAAGCCCGAAGACCCCGGTCCCTTGAAGGACAAAAAGGTCAAGGAAGAGCTCAAAGCGCAATACGGCGCGATTGTCGACGACGGTATTGCCGATCTTCAGAAGGCCATCGACATTGACAAGGAATACGACGACGCCATGGCCTACATGAATCTTCTGATTCGCGAGAAGGCGGATTTGGCCGACACCCCGGAAGAGTACAAGAAAGATGTCGAAGTCGCCGACGGTTGGGTGCAGAAGGCGCTGGATACCAAGAAGATCAAGGCAGCACGGCAGCCCACTACTGGCGGAATCGTGCAGGACACAAAGCAATAGCCACAAGCAGTAGCTATAAAACATAAGTTACTAAGACCTAAGGCGCCGTTCCTACGGGGAACGGCGCTTTTGTTTTCCGGGATAAACTAGTGTTAGTTGATGCAACGGGAGTCCATGGCGATCGTTCCGCAAGGTGAAGTTATCCCACCCGCAGATCCCCTGAGTGCTGTTCCCGTGGCCACGCCTGCGCCGCCAGACGAGTTCGCCGCTGTTGACGAACTCTATAATACTCTCGAGCGCCACGTCCATGAGTTGCGGCCTGACGAGGATCTGTCCATCCTCGAAAAGGCTTACCGGTTCGCCGCAGCCCGGCATAAGAATCAGAAGCGCAGCTCCGGCGAGCCCTACATGGTGCATCCCCTGCTGGTCACGCGCCAGTTGGCCGACATGAGCATGGATATGGTGTGCCTGGAGACCGGCCTGCTCCACGATGTCGTCGAAGACACCACCGCCACCATCGAGGAAGTCCGCCGTGAATTTGGAGATGAGGTCGCGCGCTGCGTCGATGGCGTCACAAAATTGGGCAAGCTGGACATGGCTTCCCGCGAAGAGCGCCAGGCCGAGAGCGTGCGTAAAATGCTGCTCGCCATGGTGGAGGATCTTCGGGTCATCCTGGTTAAGCTGGCTGACCGGCTCCATAACATGCGGACGCTGGACCATCTCCCGCCCGAGAAACAAGTCCGCATTGCGCAGGAGACAGTGGACATCTATGCTCCCATCGCGCACCGGCTCGGCATGGGAAAGATCCGCGGCGAGCTCGAGGATCTGGCGTTCAAATACCTGGAACCCGAGGCGTCGGCTGAATTTCTTCGTGAGTTTGATGAGATCCGTCCCGCCAACGAAAAGTTCCTCAAGGAAATTAAGCACACGGTGGAACTGCATCTGGCGCGGGAAGGAATTCCGGCACGGGTGGAAAGCAGGGTCAAGCGCGCTTACTCGGTGTTCCAGAAGCTGAAGCGGCAGAAGATCACACTCGATCAGGTTTACGATCTGCTCGCCGTCCGCATCATCACCGACTCGGTGAAAAACTGCTACGCGGCCCTCGGTGTGATTCACAACGAATGGCACCCCATTCCAGGGCGCATCAAGGATTTCATCGCGATTCCGCGGCCAAACCTCTACCAGGCCCTGCATACCTCGGTGATGGGACCCGGAGGGCGGCACTTCGAAATACAAATTCGAACCGAGGAAATGCACCGCGTCGCCGAGGATGGAATCGCCGCGCACTGGAAGTACAAAGAAGGGCGCCGCGGTCCTGGCGAAGACGATCAGCGGATTGCGTGGTTACGCCAATTAGTAGAGTGGCAGAGGGACGTGCGCGACGCCGGCGAGTTCATGTCTACCCTCAAGGTCGACCTGTACCCGGAGGAAGTCTACTCGTTTACGCCCCGCGGCAAAGTGATCGTACTGCCGCGCGACGCCACGCCCATCGATTTCGCATACGCAATTCACTCCGACGTCGGCAACACCTGCGTGGGAGCTAAGGTCAACGGCCGCATTGTTCAACTCAAGTATGGCCTCCGCAATGGGGACGTCGTAGAGATCCTGACTCAATCGGGACACCTGCCTAGCAAAGACTGGCTGTCCATTGTCAAGACCTCCAAGGCTCGCAACAAGATCAAGCACGTCATCAACACTACAGAGCGTGCCAAAGCGATTGAGATCGGCGAAAAATATCTGGAGCGAGAGACTCGCCGGCTGGCCATTCAGATGAGCCGCGTAACGAAGAGCCAATTTGAGTCCGTCGCGAGCGAATACGGCTACTCCAAGTCGGAAGATCTTTATGCGGCGTTAGGCTACGGAAAATTCTCCGCGCGCCAGGTATTGCAGAAGCTCGCTCCCGATCAGGTGCCCGTTGGGCCTCCTCCCGAGCCAGCCCTCCCCACGCAGGGCCGCCCTTCGCCGGCCTCCCCTGCCGACGACAAAGACCTGGTGATTAAGGTCCACGGCATCGACGACCTCATGGTCTATCGAGCCAAGTGCTGCAATCCTATCCGCGGAGAAGCCATTGTTGGCTATGTAACCCGCGGCAAGGGGATTGCTGTGCACTCCCGCAATTGTTCCAATGTGCAGAACCTGATGTATGAGGTCGAGCGCAAGATCGACGTCGAATGGGGCCGCGCCGCTTCGGAAAGCTTCTCGGTTAAGCTGCTGGTTCAAAGCGAAGACCGGCCTGGGATACTGAATCAGCTCACCACCGCGTTGTTCACCGAGCAGACCAACATCCGGAGCCTGGAAGCGCGCTCTGACGACTCCCGTACCCACGACGGAGCCATTATTGATGTGACCGTAGAAGTCAAAGACAAGAAACAATTAGAACGCGTTGTTTCCGCAGTGCGGCGAATTCCCGGCGTACGCGATGTGGAACGAGTCAACCCGGCCTCCCATTGAGATAATGAGGGGAGGTCATGCAGAGGATAAATTGTGACATCCGATAGCCCAAAAGACATATACGTTAATGCGCCTGCGCCGGAACATATCGCGATCTCCAAATCCAAAGGGATCAAGATCGATTGGCAGGATGGTCATTTAAGCGAATATTCTCTCGCCTATTTACGCGATGAATGTCCCTGCGCGTCCTGTACTGGCGCCCACGGTACCGAACCGCAAAAGACAAATTACTCCTCCCCGAACCAGAGTCCGTTCCAAATGTACAAGCCCGTGCTTAAAATGCTCCACGTGGAAGAAGTGGGTACCTATGCCATTCGCATTGATTGGAACGACGGACATAACACTGGCATCTACTCTTTCGATCACTTGCGGCAAATTTGTCCCTGTAACGTTTGTAAGGCCTCTCCCGGAAATTAATTGAAACATTTCACCCGTTTTCGTGTTAAATGGGTTCAGGAGTGTTTTTACTCTAAAAGTGGGTAGTCAGTTAATAGCCTGGGGCAGATTGGATTCCGTCCTAAGCCTGAATCGGAGGGCTGGCCAGAGCCCCTCAGGAAATGTGCTGTTGTCGCCCGGACGGGAACCTCTAACGTACTCCTGTCTTCACCAGTTGCTTCGTGAATTTCGCGCGAAGCTATTTCATGCCGGATTGATCCCGGGCCAGGCGATTGCTTTGGTCCTTCCCAACGGTCCTGATTTCATCACCACCGTATTGGCGGCGACCGGTGTTGGTGCATGCGCGCTGCTCGACCCTTCTCTCACCCAGGACGAATTTGAGAATTTCTTTGGCCGCCTGCGTGCTCCTGTGCTGTTGACGTTGGATGGGTTTGAAAGCGCTGCCATCCCTGCGGCAAGAAGCGCCGGCATGCGGGTCCTTCGATTGAAGTTTGGCCGGGATTATTTCCTGGAGTCGCTCACCAGCGAAGGTTTACCCGCTTTACGCGACATCCGGGTTGTCGACGCATGCCTGCTTCTCTTCACGTCGGCCACCACCGGACGTTCCAAACTTGTTCCTCTCACCACAGCCAATCTCGGCAGCCAGTGGGCATGCAATGTGCGAGCCATCGGCTTGAATGACCGCGATGTGTTTCTCAACCTTGTGCCGATGTTTAATCTGTTTGGCATTGGTGGCGTATTCACCCAGATCCACAGCGGCGGGGCAGTTCTCTGCGTACCCGAATTTGATCCCGTACGGCTGTCGGGTTGGGTGGAGCAATTCCGCCCCACCTGGATGTCGCTGAACTCGGTATGGCATCGCGCGCTCACCGAGTTGATCCGCCAGTCCCCCGAAGTTTGGAAGAGAAGCTCATTGAAGTTCGTCCGGTCGGCGGGCGTTGTGCCGGACCTCAAACTATTTGACGAATTGGAGAATGCTTTAGGAGTGCCCATTCTGGAGTCTTATGGGATGACGGAAGCGGGCGGCGTCTCTCATTCGACATTGAGCTGCAGGAAGTCCCAGTCTGTCGGCCCGACTTCGGGTACTGAAATAGCCATCTTTGATGCGGCTCAGAATCTTCTTCCCACAGGGGAGGAAGGCGAAGTTGTTCTTCGGGGCCCTAACATCATGTCCGGCTACCTGGAAGATGACGAAGCCAATCGAGCCTCCTTCACATATGATGGCTGGTTCCGCACTGGCGACTTGGGCAAGCTGGATTCCGAAGGCTTTCTCTTTCTTACGGGGCGCCTCAAAGAGGTTATCAATCGCGGCGGAAGCAAAATCATACCCCAAGAATTAGACCGAATTCTGCTGGAACATCCCGCGGTCGCCGACGCGGCCGTCTTCGCGGTTCCTCACCGCACGTTGGGAGAAGAAATCGCCGCTGCCGTTGTCCTCCGCTCACCGAACCAGCCTGTTACAGAGCGTGT
The DNA here is from genome assembly GCA_963766615.1 of Terriglobia bacterium. GTDB lineage: Bacteria > Acidobacteriota > Terriglobia > Bryobacterales > Bryobacteraceae > Palsa-187. Next base: position 844,629 of record CAVYBC010000010.1, on the reverse strand, counting down.
TCTTCGTGACTTCGTTTCTCAACATGCGGCCGGCTACAAAGTTCCCCGCCACATTCTGTTTGTAGAAGACTTACCACGAGGCGCCACCGGCAGACTCCAGAGAGGCAAGCTTTCAGAGAAGTTCCGCGAAGTGGTCTTCCGTGCGCCAGCAGCTTCTTTTCTTCCGCCCGAGCCGCATACCGCCGCGCGGCTCATCGAGGTTTGGAAGAGGATTCTCCAGGTCGAACACGTTGCTATCGGCGATAGTTTCTACGATCTTGGGGGCGACTCCCTTTCCGCTGCAATGATGATTGCCGAGGTCAGACGCGAGTTTAATATCGGCCCGCAACTGCTCGACCGAATCGAGTTTTTCGACCATCCTACGGCGGCCACCCTGGCTCATCTTGTTGAGGAGACTCGGGCGTTGTATCCGGTCTCAACCGTAGACGAGGGCGATTCTTCTTCTACCGAAGGAGGGTGCCGGATCCTTACATTAAATGCGGCAGGTTCTCTTCCGCCTTTGTACTTCTTTCCAGCGAGCGATTTGGATCCTTATTATTTCCGCCATCTCGCCAAGGAATTAGGTCAGGATCAGCCCAGTTTTGTCGTCTGCCCGCCGGTCGCCGTGGAAGGGCGCCGCCTGCTCAGCGTGGAAGAGATCGCAGCCAGAACGGTTCGGGCGATTCGAGCGCGCCAGCCGCAGGGGCCGTATGGGTTGGTCGGTCATTGCTTTGGCGGAGTCATTGCGGTCGAAACAGCGCGGCAATTTCGCGCGGAATACGCCGAAGTTCCGCGTCTCGTTCTGGTGGATGCTCTAACACCGGGTTATCCAAAGATTCTGGCCAGTACTGCTCGTTACATGGAGCAAGGACTCCAAGCCGGACGTGCGGCCTTACGCGGCAGATTGCTGTTTTCCCCCAAAGAAATCGCTGCGCATTTGCGGAGGCTGGCATTCCTTGCCCTCCGCGGAATTACCTCCCGCCATCATCAAACCAGAATCGCGCGCGGAGAGGAACTGGTGAAGGAAGAGACCAGCACACAGGTCCTGTTGAATCGCGCCGTGATTACTGAATACAGCGTGCCTGAAATTCATATTCCCATCGTGCATTTCATGGCGCGAGATCACAAGGTCGATTCACGCGTCCTGTCCGATCCACGTTTTGGTTGGAGAGATTTTGCGCGCGCAGGTCTGACGGAGCTCTGGGTGCCCGGCGATCACAATTCGCTGGTGATGAACGAAAACGCGCCCCGCTTGGCCGCCGAGGTCCGCAAGGTCCTTGGCATCGGCACGCTGGCCGCGGCCCGCTGACCAACTCCGGGGCGCAGATTACTCCGGGGCACTACTCGGGCACGAGCGAATCGACGTTTCTAAGCGTTGGAAACAGGTGCCACCATGCGATCACGATCAGAATCGTTCCCACCCCACCCGCGATCACTGCAGGCACGGCCCCCAACCACTGCGCCGTGATACCGGACTCAAACTCGCCTACCTCATTCGACGTCCCAATGAAGATCATGTTGACGGCGCTGATGCGGCCTCGCATGCTGTCTGGTACCGCGAGCTGGGTGACGATGTGCCGCACCACGACGCTGACCATGTCGGTGGCGCCCACCAGAGCTAAAGCTAAGGCAGAAAGCCAAAGGTTGCGCGATACTCCAAACAGAATCGTACTCACACCGAATCCTGCCACGGAGAAGAGCATCGTCGCTCCTGCCCGGCGCCGCAATGGTTTATACGCCAGAAGTATGGCCATCAGAATCGCCCCGGCCCCGGGAGCGCTGCGCAGAATTCCAAGGCCGATCGCATCTACTTTGAGAATGTCTCTGACGTAGATCGGCAGCAGCGCAACCGCGCCTCCTAAGAAAACAGCAAATAAATCGAGTGAAATCGACCCCAAGATCAGCTTGTTCTGAAAAATATAGCGGAACCCTTCCAGCACCGTGTTCTTGGAGAATCCCGCGCCCCGGGTTTCTCCTGCCGGTACGCGGATCTGCAGCGTGGAAAGCAACCCCAGCAAGTAGGCCGCTGCGCTCAGCATGTACACTGCTGTGCCGTTGCCTGTTGCAGCATAGATCAAGCCGCCAAGAATCGGGCCGCATAATGTCGCGCCCTGGAAGATGGACGAATTCCATGTCACCGCATTGGGAAAATGTTCGGTGGGGACAAGTCTCGGAAGGAAGGCCATTCCCGCCGGCCAATTGAACGCGCGCACCGCGCCATTCACCAACAGCACGGCGTAGACCCAATAGACAGAACCGATCCCTCGCAGCGAAAGCGTAAGCAGCGCCAGGGAGCATAGCGAAAAAAGCCCGTAGCACGTCACCAGAATCTTGATTCTGGAGAAGCGGTCCGCAACATGACCGGCAACCAGAAACAACAAAATCCCAGGAAGAAACTGCGCCAATCCCACATAGCCCAAATCTACTGGGCGATGAGTGAGGTTGTAGACCTGCCATGCGATCGCGACCGATTGCATTTCAGACGCCGTCGTAGTGAGAAACCGCGTAAGAACAAAGAACCGGAAATTCGGGTTGCTGAAGGCGATCGTGGGTGTGATAGTCGCTTGTGCGCGCGGAGCCTGCGTTTCCATTACTTCCCGGCGGCTCGCTTCTTCCAATAGATCCACGCGCGTTCGAATCCATCCTGCGCCGCAGCCTTGCCGGCCTCTTCGGGAGTCAAATACGTTACCGGACCGCCCAATTGAATCGACTGCCACTGGAGCCGTGCGTTCTGATTCATGTAATAAGCGCGCCCTACCACTTCATGCAGGGTGCCTCCCGTGACCACCGCGCCATGTCCGCGCATCAATGCCGCGGGCTTCGCGCCCAAAGTCGCAGCCAGCGCCTTCCCCAACTCCGGATTCTTGACCAGCAGATCGCTCATCCCCGCCGCCGTTCGAATTTCAAAGGTGGGAATACCGTCTCCCAGAAACCCCGCCATGTGGATGACGGGCAGGAGTTTGGTCCCCGTGACCCCAAAAGGAATCAGATCACCCGTGTGGCAATGGATAATGGCCTTCACGTCTGGCCGAGATCGATAAATTTCCGAATGGATGAATCGCTCCTGGAAGGATGCCGGCGCGTTTGGCTGAACCGGCTTGCCATCCAGATCGTACTCCAGAATATCGGCAGTAGTCACATCGCTCGGCGGAAGGCTTCGCGACATCAGAAAATGCTGCGGGTTCACATCGTCGCGGACACTCACGTGTCCATAGGCATCCAGCACTCCCTCATTGGACAGAATGTGATCGGCCAGTACCAGTTCCTTGACGATATCTCGAGTCGCGAGGGGGGCCGCTGCACGGCCCCCTGTCGCCGTGGCTGGCGCTTGAGCCCAGCCCGGTGCAATCGTCAGCATCAGAAATAGTGCGTAGTTCCTCAATGTGCTCCCGCTGCCTTCAGCGCTTGTGCGAAGTCATCTTTAATATCGGCGATGTCTTCGATACCCACGGAAACCCGCACATACTCCGGCGACACGCCTGTCTTCTTTTGTTCCTCCTCAGTCAACTGCGAGTGCGTCGTGGAGGATGGCTGAATCACCAGCGTTTTCGCATCACCGACGTTGGCAAGGTGGCTGGCGAGCTTCACGTTGTTGATAAACTTGATTCCCGCTTCCTTTCCTCCCTTGATCCCAAATCCCAGGATCGCACCAGGGCCCTGTGGGAAATATTTTTTGGCAAGCTTATGATGTGGCGAATCGGCAAGACCCGCGTAATTCACCCATTCCACCCCCGGGTGCTTTGCCAGCCACTCCGCCAGAGCCTGCGCGTTTGCCGTGTGCCGCTCCATGCGCAGGTGCAGCGTTTCCACTCCCAGTAGGAACAGGAAAGCTGCGAAGGGGCTCATCATTCCTCCCGTATCGCGCAGCCAATGCGTGCGCATGTGGATGATGTACGCCAGATTACCTAATGGCTTCAGGGCCTCTGTAAACACGGCGCCATGATAGGACGGGCTGGGTGCGCAGAACTCCGGCCACTTCGACGGATTGTCTTCCCAAATGAACTTGCCGCTGTCCACCACCGCTCCGCCGACATGAACTCCGTGGCCGCCGATAAACTTCGTGGTCGAGTAGACATTGATGTCCACTCCATGGTCGAACGTGCGGATCAGGCCGGGCGATACGGTGTTGTCCACCATCACCGGTAGTCCGTGCTTGTGCGCGACCGCGGAGATCCTGGCGAAATCCGGAATGTCGTTTTTCGGATTGCCGATGGATTCCAGATACACCAGCCGCGTGTTCTCATCCACCAGCTTGTCGATCTCTTCAGGATGGGCGGGATCGAAGAAGCGCACCTCGACGCCAAGCTTCTTGAAGGTCTGCGTGAACAGCGTCCAGGTCCCTCCGTACAGATTGGTCGAGGCTACGAAGTTTTGGCCGCAATGTGTAATGGTAAGAATCGCGGCGTTCACGGCCGCTTGTCCGCTGGCAAATACCAGACCTCCGATGCCGCCATCAATCGCGGCCAATCGCTGCTCCAGCACATCGTTGGTCGGATTCATGATCCGCGAATAGATGTTTCCGAACTCCTGAAGCCCGAAAAGCCTTGCGGCGTGGTCTACATCGTTGAAGGTGAAGCTGGTGGTGGCGTAGATCGGCACAGCTCGGGCATGAGAAAACGGGTCAGGTGTGTGGCCGGCATGAAGTGCGAGCGTGCCAAGGCCCTTTGGTTTAGTTGAATCGGACATGAAACGTTAGACTTCCTCCGCAGGTGCGTTCGAACAGCGTGAAACCAGATTATATCTTCATTGAAGTCCCGAGCTTGCGGTCGATTCGGATATATGTTCGATAATAATCCAATGCCCTTCAAACGAACTCTTCTCGCTCTCTCCGTCGCTATTGCCGCCTTCGGCCAAACGCCGCTGGTTCCGCCCGCCAACGTTCCCTATGGCATCTCCATCTCTCCCGACAACGCGAAGAAGATCGCGGCCGCGGCGATTGCTGAGGCTCGCAAGAATAATTGGGCAATGGCCGTGGCAGTCGTCGATACTGGTGGCCACCTGGTCTATTTCGAACGGATGCAGGATACGCAAATTGGCAGCGTCGAAGTCTCCATCGACAAAGCAAAATCGGCCGTCCTCTTCAGGCGTCCTACGAAATCGTTCCAGGACACGCTAGCCGCGGGCGGGGCTGGTCTCCGAATTCTTGGCCTCACCGGCGCGGTCCCGGTGGAAGGCGGCATCCCGCTTATCGTCGATGGCAAAATCATCGGCGCCATCGGAGCCTCCGGCGGCAGCAGCGACCAGGACGGCAACACCGCGCAAGCCGGCGCTAACGCGATGAAATAGGTCATTCGCAGTGTGATAGTCTGACTAGCTGGCAGAGGACCGAAGACATTTACGCGAGGCACTATATGATGACACCCTATATTAACGGAGCAACCATTGAGGTCGACGCGGCGGCGATGACCCCTGTGGTCAATCCCGCCAACGGAAAGGCTTTTTCCAAGGTCTTCATGGCCAAGCCCGAGCACATGACTCGTGCGATCGACGCGGCTTATGCAGTGAAAGATGTTTGGGGCAACACGCTTCCTTCTGAGCGCGAACTGATTCTCATTCGTGCCGGCGACGTTCTGGAGTCCATGCGTGCCGATGTCGTGAATCTGCTGATAGAAGAAGGTGGGTCCACCTTCGGAAAGTCCCAGTTCGAAGTTTCGTACGTAGTCGGCGTCCTGCGCTCGGCGGCAGGCGAGTGCCGCCGGATCATGGGAAACACCATTCCTTGCGATACTCCGGGGCGTTTTTCCATGGCGATTCGCCGCCCGCTGGGAGTGGTCGGGGGCATCGCGCCGTTTAATTTTCCGTTGATTCTGGCCACCAAGAAAGTCGCCTTCGCGCTGGCGGCCGGGAACACCTTCGTGCTGAAGCCGTCCGAGGAAACCTCGCTTGTGGGCCTGAAGATCGCGGAGATCTTCGATAAGGCCGGCCTGCCTCCCGGAGTCTTGAATGTCGTGACCGGCGATGGCCCCACGCTGGGCGAGGCAATGTACAGCGATCCACGCGTGAAAGCGATTCTCTTCACCGGCTCCACGGCCGTCGGAAGACAAATCGGAGTGGAGTGCGCACGGCGCGGTAAGAAGTTCGATCTGGAGATGGGCGGCAAGAGTCCCCTGCTGGTGATGAAGGACGCGAACCTGAAGTACGCCGTCGATACAGCGTGCTTTGGCTTGTATATCCATCAAGGGCAGATTTGCATGGCAGGCTCGCGGATCATCGTCGAAGAGCCTGTTTACGAGCAATTCCTGGAGTTGTTCGTAGCCAAGACAAAGTCGCTTCAGGTTGGCGACCCCAGAGATCCTCATACCGTAATCGGGCCGCTCATTCGCGGATCGCAATGTCCGTTTATCGCCACCCGCATTGAAGCTTCCAAGGCGGAAGGCGCTCGCGTACTTTGCGGCGGCACTTACGACGGAAATTATTTCCAGCCCACTGTGATCGCCGATGTCACGGCTTCGATGTCCGTGTTCCAGGAAGAACTATTCGGTCCGGTCGCCAGCGTTGTGAAAGCAAAGAACGCCGACGACGCGATTCAGCTCGCAAATAACACGCGCTACGGGTTAACCTCCGCGGTGATTACCAACGATCTCGAACTGGCGATGCGATGCGCCTTCGAATTGGAGTCAGGCGCTGTGCATATCAACGGATCGACCATTCATGACGAGCCGCATGGCCCATTCAGCGGTGTGAAGGATTCCGGAATGGGCCGCGAGGGCGGCCAGTGGTCGATGGATGAATTGACGCATCTCAAGTGGGTCACCATCCAGCGCGGCGAAGCCCACTACCCGTTCTAAACCTTACTGGCGGATAATTACCGCTCACGGCTCCGTTAAACCTCGACGCGTACCCTACGGTGCCGCCGCTGGACTCATCCGCGCCCGCGACGCGCAACTTTTTTCCGAATTTCACGAACAAGTAACAAATAGGCTCGATAATCCTCTATCGGTCTGCACACCTCAGCGCCGGAATTCCTGTTTCCAAAACCTATCCATGGCTCAGAAGACCCTTGCGATCCTTATTTCAATGGTGGCGATGCCGCTCTTCTCACAAACCGACAGCAGTTCGTTGGAAGGCCGCGTCACCGATCCCCAAGGCGGTTCAGTAGCAGGCGCGCAAATACGACTTGTCAACCAATCCACCGGAGCTGAGCGGAAAGCTGAAACGGGAGCAAATGGATCCTACATTTTCAACCTGATTCCTTCGGGCCGCTACGACGTGGAAGCTGCGGCGCCGGGATTCAAGGCATTTCGCGACACCGGCATACCTGTGGACGTCGCGACGCCCGCCAGGCTCGATATCCCGCTTGAAGTCGGAGTCGTGTCGGACCGCGTAGAAGTCACTGCGGTTGTTTCGCTTCTTAATACAGAATCCGCCGCGCAGGGAACTGTGATTGGAGAAGAAAAAATCCAGTCGCTACCGTTGAATGGCCGTCAGTTCATCGATCTTGCTCTGCTCTCGCCCAACGTGACCATCGGGGGAAGCTCGGTGCAGCAGAACAAGGTCCGTCTGAATCAGGACGGTGGATTTTCGGCCTCCGGGAACCGAACCAACAACAACGGATTCATGCTCGACGGCATCAGCAACCTGGATCTGGATTACATGTCGCTCAGCCTCACGCCAATTCTGGATACACTCTCCGAGTTCCAGGTGCAGACCGGCCAACAGACGGCTGAATATGGGCACGCGGCCGGCGCGCAGATCAACGTCGTCACCAAATCCGGCGGTAGTGAGTGGCATGGCGACGGCTGGGAATTCGTTCGCAACCGCGTGTTCGACGCGCGCCCGTTCAACCTCTTCTCGGACCTGCCGAAGTTTCAGCGAAATCAGTTCGGTGGCACCGCCGGCGGGCCGGTGCTAGAAAACAAGCTTTTTCTCTTCGGCGGATATGAGCGGCTTGCCCTACGCCAGGCGGCCGCCGGCCTGACCACTGTAACCGTGCCGACCACCCTCGAACGCCAAGGCGATTTCTCAGCTTCCCAAAAAGTAATTTACGATCCACTCACCTCCCCGCGAACACCGTTTCCGAATGATGCGATTCCCCTCACCCGCCTGAATCCCCTCGCGTTAATCGCCATCAACGCGGTCCCCACCGCGAACGTCCCCAATACCAATAACAAATACATCAACACGAATGAGGTCCTGGTCCAGGATTCCAACAATTATTCGCTGCGCGCCGATTATGTGGCGACGCCGTCCATCACCATGTTTGGACGCTATTCCGCCACGCGCGAGAACGATTCGAGCCCGGGGCTTGTACCCGGCCGCGCCGCAGTCGGTCAAACGCTGCCGCAGAACGTGGCCTACGGGTTGACCTGGGTGCTGAGCCCACAGTCCGTGAACGAGTTTCGAGCCGGATTCAATCGCATGAACTACTCCTCCGGCGTGCCTGAACCGCTCTTCAACGTGAACGGTACCCAAAGCCCGCTTCCCTATTTCAAGCTGACCAGCTATGCCGACATGGGTGGCGCCGGCGGCGGCGCGAGCCTGGTTCGCGACAATACGTTTCAGGTTTACGATAACTGGTCGCGTCAGGTAGGACGTCACTTGATCAAAGCCGGCGCGGAGTTCCTGTTCTTTGAGTACGTGCCCATCACAGCACCCAACGCGTACGGCACCTACCAGTTTTCCTCCGGACAAAGCGCGAAGAGCTCCGCGAGCGACGGTACCGGTTCTGTGCTGGCCAGCTTTCTGTTGGGATATTCCTCAACCGCGAGCCGATCCCTGGGAGGCGGCCGCATGGACGCGCACCAGCCAAATGGCGCCTTCTATGTTCAAGATCAACTCCGGGTGACCAACAAGCTGACCGTCAACCTCGGACTGCGCTATGAAATCGCGCCTCCTCTCTACGACACACGAGGCCAGACCATGGGCCTCGACTTCTCGCAAATCCCCTCCGCGCAAGCGATCTTCGCTACCGGCCAGACCGGCATCTTTGAGCCAACGTTCTTCATCTGCGGCCAGTCCGGCTACCCCAAGGGCTGCGCCTATACCGACAAAAACAATTTCGCTCCGCGCTTCGGCTTGGCATGGCAGGCCGCCCCGCAGACCGTCTTCCGCATGGGCGCGGGAATCTATTACAGCCTTACCGATTTCAGTTCGATCTCACGGCTCACCAATTCTCTGCCCGCCAACATTGCGCAGACACTCACCAACTCCACCTTCGCGCCGTCATATCAGGGCTACGGAGCCAGCGTCTTTCCCGCCAACGTCGTAGTGAACCCCGCGCTCAGCGTGAATCTCTACTCGCTCGATCTTCACCAGCGAACCAGTTATGCCATCCAGATGTCTTCTTCTATACAGCATCAAATCGGCAAGAGCGGGGTGATCGAAATCGGCTATCTGGGGACACTAGGCCTTAAGCTCCAACAAAACGTGCAGGTGTCGAACTCGCTTCCGGGCTCCACAGCTGTCGCTGGACGACGCCCGTATGTGGGAGCCATCTTCTTGCCGAGCACCGTGTTCCCCTCCTACATCAACGTGCAAGGTGGAAGCGTGGGAGCAGGCACCATGGCGATTCTTCCCAACATCGCGCAGTCCAACTACCATTCGCTCTACATTCGCGGCGAGAAGCGATTCTCAAGAGGGCTTTCCTACATCAGCTCGTTCACGTTTTCCAAAGCCATCACCAACGCCCCCCAGTTCCGCAATGCTGGTGGAGCGACCGGATCGGAAAACTCGCCGCCTCAAAACAGTTACAACCTCAGCGCGGAGCGTGGCCTGGCGGCGTTCAACGCGAAGTTCCGCTGGGTCAATTCTGCCGTCTACGAACTTCCCTTCGGCGCAGGAAAGCCGATGCTCTGCAAAGGCGTTCTCTCCAATATTCTGGGCGGATGGCAGATCGCTGGCATCATGTCGCTGCAGACAGGATTTCCGTTCACCATCAACATCACGGGTGACTCGGCTGGGATCGGAGGCGGCAGCGGCGGCATCCTCATCCGCGGGAATCCCGTGCCCGGTCAAAATGCCGAACTGCCCGCCGGCCAGCGAAACACTGCGGAATGGTTCAATACCGCAGCCTTCGTAGCTCCTCCCGCCTACCAGTTCGGAACCCTTGGTCGAAACACGGTAGTGGGGCCAGGACTCTTCAACATCGACACGACTCTAAGCCGTCGTATCCGCATCGGCGAGCGTGTTGCGATGGAAATCCGGGCTGAAGCATTCAATCTTTTCAATACTCCGAATTACAGCCAGATTGGGCGCATCATCAACGCTTCCGACTACGGCCAAGTGGATAGCCAGCTTCCCCCGCGCCAGTTGCAATTCGGAGCAAAGGTGACATTCTAAGAGGCTAATGAATAAGCTCACGATACCCTTGCTTGCGGCAGCCACGCTCTTGCCCGCGCAAACGCTGCGCATCTACGCGATTGATGTGGAAGGCGGTAAGTCGACGCTCTACGTCTCCCCATCGGGCGAGTCCATGCTGATCGACACGGGCTACGCCGGTAACGACAACCGCGACGCCAATCGTATCGCCGCCGCGGCTGCCTCTGCTGGGGTAAAGCGTATCGATTACCTGGTCATCACGCACTATCATGGAGATCATGCGGGCGGCGTGCCCCAACTCGCCGCGAAGATGCCGATTGGGAAAATCTTCGATCACGGCGACAGCTTTGAACAGTCGAACAAAAAGACGCAGGCCGTCTTCTTACCTTTTGCCGATCTGCGAGCAAAGTATCCGCACCAGACCGTGCATCCCGGCGATACGATCCCCATCAAAGGCATCCGCGTCGATGTAGTTGCCGGAGCCGGGGATGCAATCGCATCGTCGCTCTCCGGGGCAGGCCAGCCCAATCCTCTCTGCGCCAGCTATGAGGATTTGCCCGTCGATCCGGGCGAGAACGCCCACTCCCTCGCGATGATCATCACATTCGGCAGCCTGCGCATTGCCGATCTTGGCGATCTGTATTGGAATCAGGAACACGACCTGGCATGTCCGGTAAACAAGCTGGGCACCGTGGACCTCTACATGACCACGCACCACGGCAACGCGAAGTCAGGCTCGCCGCAGATGGTTCATGCACTGCATCCCCGCGTCGCGATCATGAATAACGGTGCGGATAAAGGCGGCTCCATCAAAGCGTGGACCGCCATCGAGAACTCGCCCGGCCTTCAGGATCTGTGGCAGCTTCATTTCTCCAATGAAGGTGGTAAGGATCACAACGTGGCCGACCAGTTCATCGCCAATCCGTCGGTGGAGAACGACTCGGGCTATGCTATCGAAGTGACCGCCAAGCCCGATGGCACGCTCACCGTGCGCAACGATCGCAACCACTTCGAGAAAACCTACACCAAATAGAAGCATGCGACTCCCGGCCCTGCTGCTGCTCGCCTCGACGCTTCCAATTGCCGCACCCGCTCAATCGCGCACGCTCGTATATGCCGTCGTCCTGAGCCGACACGGCGTTCGATCGCCCACCGCGCCGCCCGCCGATCTGCGCCAGTATTCTGCCGAGCCCTGGCCCGAATGGACCGCCGCTCCAGGCGAACTGACCGAACACGGCCGCAAGGCGATCACAATTCTTGCCGGCTGGTACCGCTTTTGGTTCGCGCACGACGCACTACTGCCGGAGACCGGCTGCGAGGCCGCCCAGTCTATATCTATTCGCGCCGATACCGACCAGCGAACGCGCGAATCGGGCCGCGCCTTCGCGCGTGGACTCTTCCCAGATTGCGCCCCGGAGGTGCAGATCCTGGACAGCGCCACCGATCCCCTCTTCCATCCCGTCACAGCGGGCCGCGTTCATGGCGACGGGGCAACTTCGGTAGCCGCCGTCTCCGGGCGAATTGGAGCAAATCCAACGGCACTGGCCGACGTGTACGCTCATGCGTTTCAAAGCTTGAGTGAGGTGTTGGGTAAACAATCGCTCACGGTTCTACCCGCTTCCGTGCAAGCCACCTCCGACGGGTTAGCCGATATTCGCGGGCCATTGCGAACCGGGTCCACGCTCACCGAAAACCTTCTGCTCGAATACGCCGAGGGGATGACGGGCAAGGACCTCGGCTGGGGCCGGCTGGACGCCGCGCGGCTCCACGAAATTATGGCGATCCACGCTGCCTATGCCGATCTGGCCCGCAGAACGCCATACCTGGCAAGCGTGCAAGGCTCGAATCTTCTGAACCACATTCTGCTTTCAATGGAGCAGGCTATTTCTGGCAAGCCGGTGAATGGAGCGCTGGGAAAGGCCAGCGATCGCCTTCTAATCCTCGCCGGACACGATACCAACATCGCTCACATTTCCGGCCTGCTGAATCTCTCGTGGCTCCTTGCGGGCTACCAGCGTGACGATACGCCTCCCGGCGGATCGCTCGTCTTCCGCCTCTGGCGTGGACAAGATCCCAAAACATATTCCGTCGACGTGCTCTACATCGCGCAAACCCTCGATCAACTCCGAAAAGCCTCGCCACTCGACGGCAACTCACCGCCCGCCATCGCCCCCGTCTTCGTGCCGGGGTGCAAGAGTACCGATTGCGACTGGGAAACCTTCCATCGCATCGTATCCGGCGCCATCGATCTGAAACACACCCTGCAGTGATACGCTGTTAGCGATGTGCGGTTGCCTCTCTAAGAAGGAGAAACATTCGTGAAGAAAGCGATATTCACAATGATTGCGCTCTGCGCGAGCGCGCTCCTGTTGACGGCCCAGGACGCCTCCAAGTTCAACGGCACCTGGAAAGGCGATGGCGGGCAGGTGCGCAAGCTCAACTTTAAGGACGGCATCGTCTTCATGGAAGAGACCCAAACCAACGGTCGTATCATCTTGCGCCAATATCCCACCCAGGGACAGGAAATCACCATGACCGAAGGCGTCTGGAAAGATTCCAAAGCCACCGGCAAAATGGAAGGCAACAAACTGGTAGTTGAGACCTCCATGCCCAACGGCACGATGTGGCACGATGAGTGGACCTTGGCCGCGGACGGCAAGACCTATTCCGCCCTCCGGCAGAATGTCACACCTGGCAACAAGGGGAAGGGCAGTAGCAGCCCCGAAACCTTCACCAAAATCGATTAGTGACGTGCGTGCGAGAACTGCTCCGCGATCACTTCCTGACGCGCCCGATTCTGGTGGGCTTTTCGGAACGACAGTCATGGAGTGATGCTAATAGCTCCGGCACCCAACTTGCGCCCGCCTCAGCCAGTTACTTAGAATTGCTAGGTCACCAAGAAGGAGATTGATCATTATGCGCACGTTCCACGTCCTGGTCGCCTTACTGGCCCTGGCAGCCCACGCTCTCGCCCAACCTCCCGCGCCCGCGCCAGGTCCCGGCCGGGCTGCTTTCCCACCCGTTGTCATTGGCCCGTCTGCGCCGGTTCCACCCGAGGTCGCGATACCTCGTCCCACGCCGGATGAATTGACCCAGGTCAACGACGCCCTCACAAAGTGGATCGCCTCTAACAAGTCGCCGAACAAGGCGGTGCTCCAGAAGTTCGAACCGCTCATGACGCTTCAACCCCCGCACTTGAATGTCGCTGCCACCTACACGCAGACCCAGCAAAGAATGGGACCGCGGCACCTGGGCTTCGTCGAGACCGCGAGTAAAGGCAATATCGATCTCCTGCTCCATGGCGACTCGATCACGGATTGGTGGGTCCAGGGCGATGCCAACAAGGCGATGTTCGACAAGTACTTTGGCGACATCAAGACGGCGAACTTCGCTATCGCCGGGGACACTACCCAGGGAGTTCTTTGGGGCCTCAAGAACGGCGAAGGCCAGGGATTTCAGCCCAAGGCGATCATGCTCATGATCGGCACCAACAACACCGGCGTCTCCACCGCGGCGGAGATAGCGGAGGGCGTTGGAGCCGACGTGCTGGAAATGCGCAAAGACTTTCCCAACGCCAAAATCCTTCTGCTTGCCATCTTCCCGCGCAGCATCCCCGGCGACCCGGTGCGCGACAAAATCACGGAAATCAATAAGATCATTTCGAAACTTGACGACCAGCGCAACGTCTTCTTCCTGGACATCGGCGCCAAGTTCCTCGACGACAGAGGATTCTTCCTTCCTGATTCATTTAGAGGCGACAATCTGCATCCCCAGGCCAAAGGCTACGACATCTGGGGCGCGGCTGTGAAAGACAAGCTCGTCGATCTGATGAAGTAACGCGCTACAGAGGATCCAGCACCACGATCGACTTGGGCGGCAGAATTCCTAATTCAATCGGAGCTTCTTCGCCAGGCCAAGGTATCGCGATTCCGTGCGTACCTTGTCCAAACGTGGGTCAAACCGCATGGATTGGGCTGAAAGAGAGCGATCGGTGTAGGCTTGTTCCAACTCGTCGATGGCCTTGGTGTTATCGCCCATTCCCGCCTGCAGGACCGCCAGTTCGAACGGTGGGACGTAACGGCGTTTTCGTTGCGCACTCATCTGGTTCAGCAAATCCTGAGCGTTCGCGCGCCTTCCCTCGGCGGCGTAAAGATGACCAAGAGCCGCGGTTCCGAATTGTCCGTCGGAAAGGCGGGAGGCTTTTTGAAACTCCCGCGCTGCCTCGTCCCTGCGAGCCTGCTGTTCGTACACCAGCCCCATCAACTCGTGGGCCGGAGGATAGTCGGGCTGCCGGTCCAAGAGCCGTTGGAGCTCCTCCGCCGCAGCCGGATACCTGCCGGTGAGAAATAGAAATTGCGCGAAGTTGAAGGTGCCCCAAGTGGAAAACGGCATATGTTTCTGGAAACGCCGGTACTCATTCTCTGCCTCTGCGGCGCGATTGGTCGCGAGCAAATAGCGGCCATGCCATTGCTGAATCCAGGAAGGCTGCAATTGCAAAGCTCGTTCGTATTCGCGCTCCGCCGTAGCGAAGTCCCAGTCATATTGAAATGCCACAAGCCCCAGAACGGAATGCGTGTAGGCGACGCTATCGTCCAGGTCGCGCGCTTTCAGAATGGCTTCCCTGGTCTTGGAGATGAAGTCCTGCGGCGCCGCGCCGTAGAGCTCACGGCGGCGGAGGCTATCGGCCAGAAGGGTCCACGGCATGGCATAGGTCGAATCCCGCGCGATGGCCAGTTGGAACGACTCAATCGCGTTCTCCAGGCTCTGGCTGGTGTCGTTCGTCAAGAAAACCTTCCCCTTCGCCAAGGCGAGTTGCGCTTCCGGCTGCGACGTCTCCCGCTTGGCGAGCTTCACTTGTTCATCGCGGCTCAGTTCCACGGGCAGCGCAGCGGTGACCTTCTGGGAAATAGAATCCTGAACCTGAAAGAGATTCCAGGACGCTTCATCGAAGGTTGCGGCCCATTGCGAGGCACCGTCGCAGGTAACGCATAGCAGTTGAACGGTGACGCGCATGCGGTCCCCTTGCCTTTGGAACTTGCCTTCCAGCACGTAATCGACGTTCATAGCGCGGCCGATCTCGAGCGAATCGCGCGCCGGGTCGTTAAAGTGCAGAATCGTGCTGATCGGCGACAGAGCCAGTTGTGACGAATTGCTGAGCTTTGTGATTAGAGCATCGGCAATGCCCAGCCCGGCGTAGCGGTCGTTGGGGTCGCCATCCAGAGACCGGAAGGGCAGCACCGCCAGCGTCGTTGGCCGCTTGCCTCCTGAAGTTGTTCCCCACGCCGCCCGCTGGCTAAGCAGTATGGCTCCCATCACCAATAAGAGGACTGCACCCAGAATGAAAAATACTTGCGTCGACACATGGGGGAAGCGAAGCGGTGATGCGGTCGCGCTGAGGGAGTGGGGGATGCCTGCCTTCTGGGGGGCGTCTTCGACCTCATCGGACGGGGGGAGTTCTGGCCCGGCTTCTTCTGTCCGCACCTGGGCGATGAACCGGTATCCGCGTGTGTGCACGGTTTCGATATATTTCGGGGACTTCGGATCGTCCCCCAGCGCCTTGCGAAGCTTGCCCACCTCACGCGTCAATGCATTCTCCGTAACCACAACATCCTTCCAGATAGCGTCCAACAATTCGCGCTTTTCCACCACGCGATCGTGGTTCTCAAGCAGGAATATGAGGATCTGGAAAGTTTTCGGCTCCAGGGACAACGCCCGATCCGCCTGAAAAATCTTATAGTTGAGCGGCTGGACTCGAAAATCGTCGAAGTGGAGGCCGGAAAGCCGCTTATCGCTCATAGGATGATCACGCCGCCGCATAGAAAAATCATCTTTTGGTCAGTACTTAAACCATGCTTCAAGAGTAATCTACAGATCACCGGCGGGCACCCTACAGGACTAAGACGAAGAATTCCTCTGCCGGTTCCTAAATTGTGCCATGTGTAACCGTCGAGTAGCAGTGCAGAAAGCAGTGGCCTTGCTGACCGCTTTCTCTGCCGGTGCGCAAGGGCAGGATAAGACCTCGGTCCGCGGCTCGCAGGCCCTGACGATTCCGTTTGAGTACGCTGCCGGGCGCGGATCTCTGCTGGTACGGGCTCGAGTCAATCGCCAGGCAGCGTTGTTAATGATAGATACCGGTTCGGTTCATACGATCCTATGTCCATCCTTGGCCGGCATAAATCCATCACAAAGCCCGGCTAGACCGAACACTAAGGCTGGGGTTATTGGCGATGCGATCGGCCAGGTGGTGACCCTGGAATTGGGTTCGCGCGTCTGGCAAGAAAGGCGCGTCAGCGTGATGGATCTATCAGAGCCTCTTTCGGCGTATCAGGAGAAGATCGGCGGCTTGCTTGGTCTGGATTTCCTGATGGAGTTTTCTCAGGTGTCTATCAACTTGAGAGAAGCGATGGTTTCATTCATCCCTTAGCCCGAAACAGTCTCATCGAGCATAGGATTGGAACCTATCCAATGTATGATGTTCGAATGCAACGTTTGCTCCTATGGTTGCCGGCACTAACGCTTTCTGTCTATTCGCAGTCGCTCGATGGTGCGATAGACCTTCATGCTCACGCCGCGCCTGACGGAACACGGCGTTCCATTGATGCCATCGACCTCGCGCGATTGGCGAAGAGTAGGGGCATGCGGGCCATTGTTCTGAAGAGCCACAAGGAATCCACAGCAGCTCTCGCATACCTCGTGCGTAAGGAGGTGCCTGGCATCGAGGTGTTTGGGGGCATCGGCCTTGACATTGAGGCAGGCGGCTTGAATGCGGCGGCAGTGGACTGGATGGCGAGAATGACCGGCGGGTACGGGCGCGTTGTGTGGCTCCCAACCTTCGATGCGGAAGCACAGGTGAAACTGACCAAACAGAACCGGCCCTTTGTGAGCGTAGTGAAGGACGGAAAGGCCGTGCCGGCCGCTGTCCAGGTAATGGAAGTCGCGGCCCAGCACAATCTCGTGCTTGAAACCGGGCACAGCTCCCCGGCCGAGGGGATAATCCTGATTCGGGAGGCCAAGCGACTGGGCGTAAAGATGATCGTGGTGACTCACGCTCTTACGAATATGGGTGGTCCCTACACCATTTCTCAGATGCGGGAAGCGGCCCAGTTAGGAGCATACCTGGAGATCGTATGGGGAAAGGCAGATGTCATCCGCGCGAGTGCCGAAGCCGTGAAGGCGATTGGTGCACGATCCTTCATCGTGTCTAGCGACCTCGGGCAACCGGGTAACCCCTTGCACCCGGATGGACTGCTGGAAATCTATCGCGGTTTGGCGCAGCAGGGAATTTCGGCTGCGGATATCGAGCTGATGTCAAAGACCAACCCGGCACGGGTCCTTGGGCTGGACAATTAACCGCTAGGATAGCTCCTACGCCTTAAAGCGGAGCCCGGAAAGCGGAGCGAAGTCCGCTGGGCAGAATGTCTAGGCTTTCGGTAATTCCTACTATTGTGGGCAGTCAATACCGCGTTCCACGTGATAGTCCATAACTGCTGAGGTCGTGACTGGGAAGTCACCAAGAATGAAGAACCTGAGCCGCATGCCGCGTTCGATTAGGCCCGCATCCACCGCGCCTTGATCATCAATTGAACCTTGGAATTGCGCTACTACCGGCAGGGGACAGTACTCGGGATGGCCGTGAACGCGAATCGCATTGCCGCCCAGACACTCAATATAGTAGTGGCGGCTCTTTGTTTCCACATCGATCTGGGAACCTGGGCTCAACTTCTTCAGCTCCACGCTGTCTGAAATTTCAAAGGGTGTCGCCATGATCGTATCCTCACTTCCTGTACAGCAATTCACACTCCAAAGGTCGGTTCTACGTTTTTCAATCGTTCTCTAGAACAAATTTCGAGTAGCCGGCTTTCCAGGCGCTACTGGAGGCTAGCAAAGCGAAACACTCCGATTGCCGAGTGATAAACTCGCCCTATGCGTACCCTCACCTTCCTCCTAGCGACTGGTTTGGTTTACGCCCAGTCTGGCGACTGGCTGTTGACCACCACCGAGTTCGGCGCACCCCAGTACCAGCGTGTCGACTTCAAATTCGACGGCGAAAAAATCACCGGCCGCGCCGGGACCCTGACATATGAGGGAACGCTGCGCGATGGCCGTGTCGCATTTGAATCCAAACGCGCCGACGGTTCCACCATCACCAGGTACTCGGGAACTTTCACGCCTTGTGGCGTTGATCGCTCGGCGCCTGAAAGATGTGAGATGCAGGGCCAGGGAACCCGCAACGATTCAGCGGTCACTTTCACCGCGCGACGCTTCAAGGATAAACCGGCGACGGCCCAGGCTCATCAATTCACACCCACCGTGTTTCACAACTACTTCAGTTCGACCATCCCGCCCGTATTGTCGATTTTCCCCGGCGATACTGTCGAGTCCTGGAGCGTCGATGCCGGGGGCGTGGACGCGCAAAGTAAGCGGCGCAGTCCGGGAGGCAACCCTCTCACCGGACCGTTTTATGTGGAAGGCGCCATGCCTGGCGATACTCTCGCCGTCCACTTCACGCGCATTCGCCTCTCTCGCGACTCCGCCCAAAGCGGCCAGCGCGTCACGCCTTCCGCGTTGAATCCCGGCTATTTTGCCCAGCAGCAGAACGTCCCGAACTTTGACAGCAGCTGGTCACTGGATCGCCAGGCCGGCTTCGCGCAGTTGACCAAACCCACCGATAAGCTCAAAGGCTATCGCGTTCCGCTGAAACCCATGCTCGGCTGCGTCGGCGTCGCTCCGCCCCAGGCGCAATCGTACCGCTCCGGTTATCTCGGTACATATGGCGGCAACATGGATTACAACCAGTTGGTGGAAGGCACCACCGTCTTCCTTCCCGTATATCATCCTGGCGCGCTGCTGTTTGTGGGCGATGGTCACGCTGCGCAGGGCGATGGCGAACTCACGGGTGACGCGCTGGAAACCTCCACGGAGTGGGCGTTTACCGTCGACCTTCTTCGCAACCGCAACATCGCCAGCCCCCGGCTCGAAAACGCCGAGTACTTCATGGCCTCCGGCATCTCCAACTCGCTGCCCGAGGCTCTCCAATCCGCGACCACGAATCTATCGACTTGGCTCCAGGAGGAGTACAAGCTCAACCCCGCCGAGATCGGAGTGGTCCTCGGCACGGGTATGCGTTACGAAGTCGCCGAAGTCGTCGATCCGCAGGTTCACATCGTGGCCAAGATCGCCAAGAGCCTGCTCGCGCCAATTCCCAAGTAGAGGCCCTGCCCGTTTCCAGCCGACTTGCCATTACCAATCCGGCAAGCTTCCCATAACGCCGTCTAGCGCTACCTTGCACTTGAGATTCGCGGGAGCCCACCAAGCCACCCATGGGCCATGGACGTCGGCGGCCTTCCGTTCTGTATGAGTCGCTCCAGGCGTCGCCGTCGCGTCGACTTGACGTGTCACGTAAGGAACGCTCAAAGAATCGCAAGTTG
The DNA here is from genome assembly GCA_963766615.1 of Terriglobia bacterium. Taxonomy (GTDB): domain Bacteria; phylum Acidobacteriota; class Terriglobia; order Bryobacterales; family Bryobacteraceae; genus Palsa-187. Next base: position 824,965 of record CAVYBC010000010.1, on the reverse strand, counting down.
CTCCATGCTGATCAAGGCCGTTATTGAATCAATTCGAGTCAATTTGGCGAAATTGAAGTCCGCGATATACTACCAGGAAACATCGTGCCCCCCGATCCCAAGCTCGTCTTCTGCAGTCACCGCCAAACGGATAAGCCGCGGGTCAAAGAGTTCGCCGCGCAGTTACTCGCCAAGGGCATCGACGCCTGGGTCGACGAGTGGGAGATCCTCCCCGGTGACGACTTCGTCATTAAGATTAACAACGGCCTTGCCCGCTGCGATGCCGGGCTCATCTCTTTTCGGGCGCAACTAAGACGGCCAGTGGGTCACTGCCGAGATCAGCGCTCTGATTGTCCAGATGATCGAGGATGGCAAGCGCGTTATCCCCGTCATGCTCGACTCGGATGTCATGCTGCCTCCGCTTCTTCGTGCACGCAGCCGCATCGGCATCCAGCAAATCGACCAAATCGTCGATGCCATACATGGCCGCACGCAAAAGCCGCCTCTCGCACCTTCGCCCGCCCTTATCCGGCGGCAGGAATTCGTGCTTCAATTGCGCCGCATCGACGCAGGCACGCTCGGCATCACACCTTCACTCGACAGCAGCGCGGAGCGCAAAGAGATAGAGAGTAAGATCACCAGCGGCTTCGCCTTTTCCTATGCGGACTTCCTCAAAGCCGTCTCCACCACGGCTCGCTCTACGGATGCCGCCGCCTACGTCGGCGAGCGTGAGAAACAACTCTACCGCTTGGGCGAGGAGTTGGGCCGGGTGCTGCTCCCAGGAGAGATCCCGGAGCAGATCACCCCCCTGCTCAAGGAAAACGCGGAACTCACCCTTGTGCTGGAAACTGCCGAACACGACCTGCTTTCCATCCCTTTCGAGGCCACCCGCCTGGCCGATGGCCGCTGTCTGGCTCTGCAGCCGGGCGTGTCCTTTCTCAGACGGCTAAAGAATGCCGACGCTGCGCACCACACCCAACCCGGCCCACTGCGCATTCTGGTAGCTATCGGCGCGCCCGACGAAAACCTGACCCGCAACTCGGTGCTGGATCTGGAGCGCGAGCTCGGCACCATCATGAACGCGATTGACGAAGCACGCGCTTATGGCAACGCCTACGCGCGTATCCTCAGCGTCGGCCATCCCTTGGAAATCGATAAGGCGCTCGACCAGCAGAGCTACCACGTGCTTCACCTCTCGGGCCACGGAGGACAGGGCACGATCGAGCTCGAGACCGAAGATGGCGAGCCTGTAGCCGTAACGGCCAGCCAACTTCAAGCGGCTATCCGGGGACGCGTGCCGCTGGTGGTACTGGCCTCCTGCCATTCCGGAGTGGGCAATAGCGAGACGGCCAGCTTGGCCCAAGGTCTCATTCGCGAAGGCATACCCATGGTGCTCGCCATGCAGGCCAGCGTTGGCGACATCTACGCCACCGACCTCGCCGGCCGCTTCTACGGTTACCTCGCGAGTCATGACGCCCCACTCGCTAGCAGCGCCCTCGCCCAAGCTCGCCGCGACCTCGAACTGGAGCGGCCACAGAGGCCTTGGGAGGAACGCCTGCCCGAATACGCCACCCCCGCGCTGTTCACGGGCGCGCGTGAAGTTCCTTTGCTCGATCGCAGCCTGCCCAAAGCCGCATGGAAGGAGCCGGAACGGGCGCACGATACAGGCGCGGTTCCCATGCTCAGCATTGGCGACCTGGTGGGCCGCCGCACCGAGTTGCGGCGCGTCTATCGCATCCTGACGGACCATCCTTCCAGCCTGAAAGCCATTGGCCACCGCAACGGCTGCCAGATCACCGGCATGGGCGGCGTAGGTAAAAGCACGCTGGCCGGACGCCTGATGGCGCGACTGAGCGAGGAAGGCTGGCTCACTGTTTCGCCGCAGGATTCACACTGGTCACTCGGCGGCATCATCGAGGCCTTGCGCGCCACCGCGCCGCGTGTGCCCAACCACGAGCTGCAGCGGGCCTTGGCCATCGACTGCCAGGATGACAACCAACGCCTCAGCCAATTGAAGGCGCTGCTGGCCGAACACCGCGTCCTCTTGGTGCTCGATAATTTCGAGGACAACCTTACTCTGGTCGGTGATGCCTTCCGGGACCCGCTGCTCACCCGGAATCAAATGCTCGCCGTGATCGCGGCCACGCGCCGTGGCCGCGTGTTGGTCACCTCGCGCTACCCTGTGCCGGAGACCGAGGACTTGCTGGCCCGTGAGGAACTCGGCGCGCTTACCGAAGCGCAAACGCGCAAGCTCCTTTGGCGGCACGAAACTTTACGGCAGTTGTCGCGCGACGACTTCCAGTTAGTGCTCCGCTCCATCGGTGGCCACCCGCGCATGATTGAGTATCTGCACTGTTTACTTAATCAGGGCCCCGCCCGCTTCCCCAACGTCACTACGCTCCTCCGCCGGAACGCCAAGGCAGCCGGCGTCAAGCTTAGCGGAAGCCGAACCTTGACGGAGGCCATCGAAGACGCCCGCCGTATTGGAACAGCCGACATTCTGCTCGATGAACTGCTCGCTACCCTTGACGCTGGGGATGCCGCCCTGCTCGCGCAGGTGGCTGTCTTTCCCCACGCTGTCACGCCGGAAGTGCTCGGGCGCTGTCTGGTGGATATGGATCGGGACGGCGATCTGGATGCGGCCGCGGGCCGGCTGGCCGGGGCGTCACTGCTCACCCGCGCTGACGGCAGGCTGTGGGTCCACCGCTGGACGGCCGAAGCCATCGCCGGGCGTGCCTCCGTCGCCCAACGGGAGTGTTGCGCCCGCGGGGGGCGGGCGCTGAAGCCGTCACCCACCGCGCCACTAGAAGACAATATTGACGCCGTGCGCTTGCTCCTTGCCGCCGGGGAGTTTGACGACGCGGCTCGCGTAGGAGGCGGCGTCATGGGTGACCTCATCAACAGGGCCCGGCAGTCCTATGTGGCCTCGCTGGCGGGTGAAATCGCGCGCGGCCTGGAACGCGGCGGGCACCCACGCGCGTTGGCGTTCCGGGGAATCGAAGCGGATGCCCTGCTGACGATGGGAGAAGGCGAAGCCGGACTCCACATGTTGCAGTCCGTCCTACAAGGCTTTGAGCAACTGGTCCGCCAGGAGCCCGGCCGGTCGGACTTGCTCCGCGACCTCTCGGTCCCCTACAGCAAGATGGGCGATCTGATGAGTGCCCTGGGCCAAGGCGCCGGAGCCCGCTTCTACTATCAGAAGGCCCTCGATATCGGCGAGCAACTGGTCCGCCAGGAGCCTGGCCGCGCGGACTTGCTCCGCGACCTCTCGGTCTCCTACAACAAGATGGGCGTCCTGATGGGCACCCTTGGCCAAGGTGACGTCGCCCGCGACTACTACCAGAAGGACCTCGATATCGCCGAGCAACTCGTCCGCCAGGAGCCTGGCCGCGCGGACTTTCTCCACGACCTCTTAGTCTCCTACGAGCGAATGGGCGACCTGATGAGGGCCCTTGGCCGAGGTGACGTCGCCCGCGACTACTACCAGAAGGACCTCGATATCGGCGAGCAACTGGTCCGCCAGGAGCCTGGCCGCGCGGACTTTATCCGTGGCCTCTCCTTCTCCTCCATTAAGATGGGCGACTTGATGAGGGCCCTGGGCCGAGGCGACGCCGCCCGCGACTACTACCAGAAGGCCCTCGACCTCGCCGAGCAACTGGTTCGCCAGGAGCCCGGGCGGGCCGACTTTCTCCGCGACCTCTCAGTCTCCTACGGCAAGATGGGCGACCTGATGACCGCCTTGGGCCACGGTGCCGAGGCCAGCCAGTTCCTCCAGAAGGGCCTGGATATCGCCGAGCAACTGGTGGCACAGGAACCTGGGCGCGCGGACCTTGTCCGTGACCTCTCGGTCTCCTACATTAAGATGTGCGAACTGATGAGTGCCCTTGGCCAAGTCGACTCCGCCCGCGACTACTGCCAGAAGGCCCTGAATATCGGCGAGCAACTGGTCCGTCAGGAGCCAGGCCGTGCCGACTTTCTCCGCGATCTCTCAGTATCCTACCAGCGAATGGGCGACCTGATGCGCGAGCTGGGCAGCGAAGCCGATGCCCGCGAGCACCACCGGAAGGCCCTCGAAATCACCAAGCAACTGGTCCTCCTGGAGCCCGGACGGGTGGACTTCCAGGGCGACTTGGCAAGATCTTATGAACGGATGGGTAATACAGCTCGCGATTCCGGCGAAGAAGCGCCGGCCCAGCAACACTTTGCGACTTCGCTCCAGATACGGGAGAAGTTGGTTGCCCTGGAACCCGGACGAGCCGACTTAGAAGTGGGCTTAGTGGTACCCCTGGTCGGCCTGGGAGACCGGTCCTCTCTTAGCCGCGCCCTCACCATCATGTGTCGTCTTGAATCAGAAGGTCGGCTGTCCGCTCGTCATGGGGGCTGGCGAGCGGAGTTGGAACGGATGCTTAGCAAATTAGACGCCTAATGGACGGCTAGTCGCTAGCCGGTGTTGCCAAGTTCGCCAATCCGGACTAACTGGTCACCCACTTATCGCGACCTCACACAGCGAGCGATCAAGCCACCATGCCGTTACTTGGCGGGGGAGCCCCACCCGGCGCAGCCTGTACGCCCCGAGGCGTCAATACGCTCCCATCTGGAAGCGTCACAGACACAAACAGAGCCCCCGGTTCTCCAGAGATAAGCGGATTCCCCACGATCGTCACCTTGTCCCCAGCCTTGATCATGGTTTTCTTCCACCCCGCACGAACCAGATAGCCCGGTGCGGTCATCTCCACGTTCCAGTTGACTAATTGCCCGTCTTTGCCAGGCACCGCGACTTCGATGTAGCAGTGCGGATTCTGCCAGCTAAATTCCTTAACGGTTCCGTTCAGCGTGATCGTACTTTTACGGTCGAACCCCGCCATGGAATGGTGCGCCGACGCCGGAGAGACCAGCCACAATCCCAGGATGCAGATACTCGCAATTAATAATTTCCTCATGATTTTCTTGACTCCCGGGTTAATGACTAGCGCGGTCGGAGTTGGTGCTGAGCAGGTGCCCGTTCAAATCCGGCAAACATTCCGCTTCTGAAATTTCCTGATCGTCCACGCGGCGCCAGCGCTTGGTCCAGTTCCACTCGCCTTCGAAGGACTTGGGATCAGTGATGGTGTAAGCGATCTCCAGCGTCGCGCCCTTGTCCAGCATGCGCATCCGTTCCACGACATGGAGAGCGTCACTTGCAGGAACGCCGTTATCGATCCAGTGATGATCGTTCACGAAGCCGGTCGTGTCCACCACCAGCGTGTCTTTGTCCCAGTGCCCGATCGATTCGCCGTTGAAGCTCGAGATCACCACATCGGGATCGGTATGCTTGCGGCCGTCCATATAGATGATACGCACGCTGTTCATGAATCCACTGATCATGTAAATCGAGGTGGGCTTCTGAACCATGGCGATGGGCCATACACGGGTCATGATGATGGGCACACCCGCGGGCCAGCAATGGCCGATGTCGTCCTTATACGACTTTCCTTCCGCCACGGCTTTCTTGTTGGCATCGTATTCCTTCTGCGCCGCGGGCGTGAGCTTGGCGCCCGGTGGAGGGCTGAATTGCCAGGGATTATCGCGCCCACCCCCGTGGATCCAGGTACCAGTCAGATCGAAAGGAGCTTGCGGCCGCGGTTTGGCGATACTGGCGGGCGCGAGCGCGCCTAGGGCAACTCCATGCTCATCCAGAGGGGCAGGGTTCTGGGCCATCAGGTTCGCTGAAACCACGGCAGTGGCCAGAGCGATTCTCAGCATCCATTTGATGACCTTCCGCCAGCCTATTCGTTTCGGCGCAGATTGTTCCGCCATAATGAGGTTCCTCACTTGTCGTGCAATTTCAAGCGCACGACGCCTTTTTCGTCCACATATTCCCGATTGTTCTCACACACAAACTCGACCATCTCGTAGTTGGGCGTCAGCTTATAGCCCAGCGTGTAAGTGACAGGTTTCTCCAGCGTCACAGGATCTTCAATAGTGATCTGGTCCTGCAAAGTTTCAGGCGACGCACGGCGGATGCGTTCCGTGATCCGCATCTTGTCGCTATGGGGTATTCCTTGATACCCCGCCACGGATCCCTTGATGCCGATCGTATCCACCACCAGCGTGTCGCCATCCCAATGTCCCGCCGAGCGGCCGTAGTAACCGGGGTCGATGTCGTCCAGAGACAGTTGCGGTTTCCCCAAGTAGACCCTGCGCACTTCGCTGAACGCCTCTGTGATCAGTGTCACTTGCTTTGGAGTCTGAATAATTTCCACCGGATACGTCGCCACTTGCATCATGGTCGGCATGCCGTAGGGCTCACACAGGCCTCGGGCGCCCACCAGTTGCTCTCCGCGTTTGGCGGCCTCGGCCTCCTGTGCACGGCGCGCGTCGTAGCGTTCCTTATATTCGGGTTTCAGCAAGATCGGCGATGGCCGAGGGCCGCCCAGGCGGGCAGGACTCCACACGCCGGACAAATCGGGCGCCGTCTGCGCCGGAAGGGTCGTGGCGCTGATCACGATGAATACGGCTGCGCTCCAGAGTCTCATTCCGGCTGTGTTACTTCGCGTCCGTCTTCGTCGCATCCGTTTTCGCCGGTTCACGGCCAGGTCCGTTGCCGAGCTTGTTGCCATCGGGCAATTGGGCCCATAGCAAAAGTCCACCAAGGTTGCCGTTCCTCAAAGGATTGATTGTCAGAGCGACCTTGTCGCCGGGCTTGAGCGTATTGTGGTTCCAACCACTGTTGCGAAGAATACTGGGGCTGCCAAGCTCGATGCTCCAGTGCTTCAACCCTCCCTCGCCGGGCACATCCACCTCAATGTAGGTATGGGGATTGGTCCACTCAAACGAAGTCACTGCGCCCGTCAGAACCACTTGCTTGGACGAGTCGAACATCACGAACGAATGATGTGCGAGTCCTGAGGACGCCGCCAGCAACAAGCCCGCGAATGCAAGTCCAGCCGATTTCAGGCGCATGTAATCTCCTTTCGGGTGCACACAAGTATACATCGGAGAAATGACACGGGCAAAGGATACGCTCCTTTATTCCATTCCGAATGCGAGCAACACGTTGCCGGGCGTTCCGCGTAATGTGCCCGGATATCCGGACGTGACAAAGAGCATTCCGTTCGCCACCACCGGACCGGCAGAGCCGAAGGAGCCTCCTTTGGCGGGGACGCCGTTGACCGTTTCAAAGTCGTGCACGGCATTAACCGACCAGATCACCTTCCCGCTTGCATCCACGGCACGCAGGATTCCGTCCCATCCGCCCGTGAAGACCACTCCCGGAATCGCAGTCGCCGGACCAGCCTGCCCGCGCCGGTCTGCACCGATCGCGGCATTCCATTCCACCTTGCCCGTTTTGATGTCCAATGCCTTCAATCCGCCGTCGGGCTGTTGCAGAGGATAATACACTCGCTGCCCGTCGGCCGCGCCGCCCCACACCACTAAACCTGAGGCCGAAGGAGCCTGAGTTTCCCACAATTGCGTCCTCCACAGGAGCTTGCCCTCGTTATCGGGATCCAGTCCGATCGCGACGCCGCCTTTTCCCGCGGCCAGCAGGATGTCTTTGCCGCCGACAGTCTGCAGAATCGCCGAGGAACCGCCGAAGTCGTAGTCGGGTCCCAGCTTATCCGGGCAATTCGAGTCGGAGGGGTTGGCTGCCTGGCAGCGCGCCATGAACGTATCGTTTTCGAACTCCTGGTGATGCCACATCATTTTGCCATCCGTCAGGCGAAGGGCCAGGATGGAGTCGCTGGTCGCGGCTCCGATTCGTCCGAAATTGTTGCCCGTGCCGACGTAGAGAAGCCCGCGCTTGGCATCAATGGTGGGCGTGTTCCACACCGAAGCGCCCGCGGGTCCCCACCGTTGCTTGCCGGTCGAATTTTCGCCGAGCTCGCGTAGAGGTTCCTGGATGCTCTTGGTAAACCACAGCACTTTTCCGGTGCTGGCGTCCAGAGATGCCACGGCCCCGCTGGACTTGCAGCACTCGTATTTGAGATCTCCCCCAACCAGCGTCTCAGTACCCGACAACGGCACGTAAAGCTTGCCATCGTGATACGCCGCGGTCGCACTCAAGTTATTCAAACCAGTCCTGACCTGGTTTTTCCAGAGCAGCTTGCCGTCATGCGCGTCGATGGCGTAGGCATTGGTGGAGCGAGTGACGAAGAGGATCGCGTACCTCGTTCCGGCGTGGCCGGAGATGGGAGCAGCGATGGGCGCGAACCGGCCGAACATATCCGACTGGTAGGCCCAATAAACACAGCCAGTCTTGGCGTCCAGCGAATATACGATGCCTTTGTCGTCGCCGACGAAAACGCGGCCGAAAGCGACTGCCGGTTGCGAATACATGCTCTTGGCATCGGGAAATCCATAGGCCCACTTGAGCTTCAGCTTCGGCACGTCCGCCGCCGTCAGGCCGGAGGCAGCTTTCGTTTCGAAGCGCGCGTTGCCCGCTCCCGCGCCCCATCCCGACCATGCAGGTGTCGCGTCCAGATTACCGAGCTGCGGATTCGCCGGGCACGAATGCGGCAATTCCTTGACGAGGCCCTCCGTTATGCCGGCCGGCGGCTCGGCAAGCTGCGCCTGCAAGGAACCCGCCAGGAAGGAGAACGCGGCCGAGATCAGGATGAGATATCGCATGTGTTTAGTCCTCGGGCTATTGTAGTGCATTGGAGCGAAGCTGAAATCGAAGGGGTCATCTGGCCAGGAGGGAGAAAGGGGAAGCATCGAGAATGATAAATCCAGGACCCGAACAGGATAGGTTGGCTTCGTGGCATCTCCAGCAAATAAGCAATAGGAACATCTTAAAAAAGTTACGGTGCCGCCAAACTGAATCAGCGCTGCACCAGCAAAGTCGACGGATTCGCCGCAATTCCCGCTTCCGTGATGGTTACGGGAAGTTTTCCTGTCTTAGCATCGGCCGGAACAACCAGGTTGATCTGGTAGAGCCCCACGCCTCCGGGTGTCAAACCTACAAACGGGGTTTGAACGGTTTCCCCGTCAATGGTGACGGTAACCGGGCTACTCACGGAAATGAGCTGATTTGAGGGCGCGGGAGTGCCTGACGGTACCACGACATTGGTGGCGCCCAGGCCCACCAGATACACGATAAGCACCTCGCCGGGTTTGGCGGGACTGGTCGAGCTGACCAGCGAAAAGTCCGCGGAATGCTGCGCCACAATCGAACCATCCGGGAATGCCACCACCCCTGGAGCGACCGGTACCACGTCAACCGGCTGAGGCAGCGAGTAAGCGTTACCCGCAACAATCAGCGCCTGGTATTCGTTGGTCGCGGTCAGTTCGCTCGGAACCTGAATTGTGAGCTGAGTTGGACTTATGTAGTAAATCGGCGCGCTTAGGGTACCCACGAAAACTTGTACACCCTGGAAGTCCACCGGTAGCGGAAGAGTGGATGGCGAGTTCGGCGATGCCGTCAGGTTGGTCCCATACACCTGCGATACTGTGCCCGGTGCAACCGCGGCCCCAACAACCGGGTTCACGTTGTGGAGTAGTCCATCGATAACCATCGCGGGCGCGGGCGTCGAGTTGCCATTCACCCCACCCGTGAACTGCGCCTCGGCCGGAGTAAGGCCGGGCGCCGCGGCATTCAAGGTCACAGTCACGCTGGACGACGAACTTTGCGGCTGCCACGTGGCTGAATAGAACGGAGTCAGGCCGTCGCCCAGCAAAGTAAGCGGCGGGTCCCCATTGGAAAAGCTCGCCACCACGGTTCCATTTACAACGGAGCCGCCGCAATCGTCGTAGAGTTGCGCTGCCAGCGCTGCGGGGTACGATGCTGGTAAAGAGAAGTTGCTTACGATGCCGGTTTCGGTGAGCGCGATCTGAGACGCTACACAACCGGAAGCGTCTCTCGCTTGGGACGCCGCTTGTGAGACCCCCTGCAGCCCCGGACCCGCGGACGTTGAAATCACGGTCCCTGCGGGTGCCACATCAAGTGTTACGTTGACGCTTCGTAACTGGTTCAGGATCGCTACCACCACTTCCCCTGTATAAATGCCCGGTTTCAGACCCGTTTTATTGGTCGAAATGCTAAACTCGCCGGTTTGTGTCGAGCTGGCGGTCGCACTGGCCGGACTTACGGAAAGCCACTTGCCCCCGTCCGATGTAGACGTCGTGGCCGCCACAGTTACCCCGCTCGAGGAACTGGTTCCCACTTCCAGCAACTGCGCCGCGGGTTGGGCGCCCGATGCTGCTCCAAGGAAGACAAATCCGCCCTTGGCCGGATCCGGGCTCGGTGCCGTGCCAGAAGGTGCCACATCCAGAACGCCAACCACGTACTGCGGCGCTCCTTGCGAGCCTGGAGCCGTAATGCGAATCAGCGCGTAATGTCCCCCAGGGGTCTCCGTCGCCGCTCCAGGCGCCGTTTTCAACACCAGTGTACTTGGGTTGGTCGTGGTGGCTGCCCCTGAAGTGGAGCCCAACGATAGCCAATCGCTCCCCGAAATCAGATCAGCACTCCAGTTCACCGTGGTGCCCGTGTCGCCGGAATTCATGACGCGAATGCTTTGTGTAGTGGATGTGCCCGCCCCTTGAATAACCTGAAAACGGAAGCCGGTTTGATCTACCGCGAGAACAGGTCCCGGATTGGGCACGAACAAGGAAACGGGAATATCCTTGCTTCCGGCGCTTGTGGCGATGTGAATCGAGTCGCGATACGCTCCGGGCGCTCCAATATTGACTGTTACGCTGAGCACCGCCGGCGTTTGTCCCGAGGAAGGACTAATGTTGGTGATGAAGCTATTCTTCCCATTCACAGTTGCAGTGAAACTCAGGGGGCCTCCGGACCCGGAATTGTGCACCACCAGGGCCTCCAGTGGGACGTGCTTCGTGAATCGCATCGTTGAAGGGAATATAGAAAGCTGCGGCGTACCGGAAGTCTCGTTAAGCGATACTGCAACGTCAATGGGTAAGGAAGTCTTTTCACCCTCAGCCGCGATGACCCGGATACGCGCGGAATAATTTCCGGCAGGTAAGTTATTCGGCAGCAGGCTTACGTGAATCACGCCTGGTACAGCGCCGCCGGTGGGCGTTACCTGCAGCCAAGGGGGCGCGGCGCCGCCATTTCCATCGTCAACGGTGAGCTGGTAGCTTACCCCTGGCGTTCCTCCAGTAAGCATGATGTCTTGAGTCGGCGGAGTCTCCCCGCCTCCGACGGGTGCAGTAAGTTGAATCGCCTGGGTAGAGACGTTTAGCTGCTGAAGCGCAGCGTCCACAGGCAATGTGAATGTCTTGGTGGAAGAGTTATTCAGAGAGTCGATCACCTGCGCGGTGAAAGTTACAGAACCTGAACTGGAGATGGTAGCCGTCACCAGGCCGGCGGTGTTTATCTTCACGCTGGATGGCCCGCTCAATAAGAAGAATTTGTAAGGAGCCAGGCCTCCCGTCGCCGATAAAGCCTGTGAGTACGGTGTTCCCGCAACGGCATCGGGCAACGGAGACGCCGTCGAGATCGCCGGAACCGAATAGACAACCACCGTGTACTTAGAGGTGAAGTCGTTGTGCTTGGCATCCGTGACGGTCACGTCCACCTCGAAGCTGCCCGCCGATGTTGGCTGTCCGGAAATTTGTGCCGTCGGATCCGACGCGCTGCTGGTTAGAGTCAGCCCTGGCGGTAGTCCCGTAGCTGTGAACGTGAGAGATGTCCCGCCTACTGCGCTGATCACCTGGAAATAACTCTGGCCCACGGCCCCCGCTTGAAGCGTGGTTGTCGTGATCGTCAAAGACGAAGTAACACTGAACGTGAAGGTTGAGGTGGTCTTCGCGCCCGCCGCATCGCTAACGGCGACGACAACGGGATAGACCCCATTCTGCGTGGGAGTGCCGGTTATGAGCCCGGACATACTAATGCTGAGTCCCGCAGGCAAACCGTTCGCCGAAAATGAGTAAGGTGGAGTTCCGCCAGTCGCCGACACTTGTTGGGAGTAGCTCTGGCCTAATCCGCCCGGAACAAGCGATCTTGTGGTGATGAAGAGCGACTGCGCGGTTGGCGATATGTTGAGGGAAAACGGCTGCGAGGCTCTACCGGAAGCGGCGTCAGTCACGGTAACGTTCACCGTGGAGGTTCCACTCACCGTAGGAATGCCCGTGATGTCTCCCGAAGCGCCGATCCCAAGCCCCTCGGGTAGACCCGTCGCCGAAAATGTGTACGGCTGTGTGCCCCCGGTTGCCATGACGGTCGAGGAATAACTCTGCCCAACGATGCCATCGGGCAGGGAAGTGGTGGCAATCGCGACACTTCCGGGAGGATTCAAAGCGACGGGCCGGAAGATTTGCTCAGACGCAGCCTTCCCTGTGGCCGTACGGTTCTTTGAAGGGGGCTTGGGCTGGGCCGCATAAAGGCCGAGACTAAGCAAAACCCCAGTCATGGCAAAAAATTGACCGGACTTCATTAGAAAAATTACCTGAAGGACAATGGTACGCGGATATGCCTTGGTATCACAAGTCACGAAGTTCCAGTACCAGCAGGGATCGAGTCATGGCGCATCATGCTTGCTGTGTCCCAGAGTGCAACCAGTCTGACATCAAATAGTCGCTGATGTTCTTACGCGCGCCATAATCCGACGCGCCAAGTTGGGACAACTAGGCGCCGGCTTGTAACTCAACAAATGCCTTAAGATCTGAAGCTTAGGGTATCTGCCGACGCGGTTTGCCGAGGTTCTCACTTCGACTAGGGAAGCGTTGCGATGGTAAGCTTCCGAACAACCCTTTTGTGCGTCGCCAACTTTGAAGCAACGCGTCTCCCCTAAAATTGTTGAAGATGTAGTCTGAGCTTTGACAGCTGGCAGCACGACTTGTCCAAAGGGACAAACGGTTGGGGTTCCCCCCAAGTCACTTCAAGCTGTCCCACTCGGCCCACTCCCAAGCGACGAACGGGCAAGTTCCCGGAACAACCACCGTCTCGCAATGTCCCAGTCTCGCTTGATCGTGATGTGGGAGACCTCCAGAATCGCAGCGATTTCCTCCATCGAGAGCCCTCCAAAAAAACGCATTTCAATCACCTTTACTTTTCGCGGATCGATTCGTTCCAGCGTATTCATGGCGTCATTCAAGGCCACCAGGTCCATTCTGCGGTCGATCACGCCTGTCTCATTCAGAGAGACTCGCTGAAAGTCCCGGCCGCGTTTAAGGTTTCGGCGGCGTGCATGGTCCACCAATATTCGACGAATTACGTTAGACGCGACGGCTGAGAAATGAGCTCTGTCCTGCCATCGCATCCGGCGAAAATCCACGAGCCGGATGTAAGCTTCGTTCACCAGCGAAGCGTGTGGCCGGCCCTCTCTTTCCTCATATGAATCCGCGCGAGCCTGTGCAGCTCATTGTAAACATGGGGGATCAAATATTCGAGCGCCTTTGAGTCCCCATCGCTCCACGCGCGCAGAAGGGCGCTTACCTCCTCCATCTGCTCCTCTCGCCTGACCGGCATCTTCCAATTATGGCGAAATCGAAGCGATGCCTTTTTCAAATGATCCTTTTTCCCTACCACTTTGCGCCTCCGTGAGTGGACGGTTCCGCAATCAACTCCGTGGGTGACATCGTGGGGAAATACGTTTCGGCCGGAGTCCAGCACGGTTTCTTCTAAGCAGTCCGATTCTGAGTTACTCCGTGACCGACCTGGGAACACTGCCAGGCGGCTCTTTCAGCCAGGGAGGTTTTCTGGCGAACAATGGGATCGTCGCTGGTGTGTCTGATGTGGCGGGCGGCGCTCAGCATGCCGCGCTGTTTCAGTTCGGCGGGGCGATCGAGATCGTGCCTTCCTCGCTTGCCGGCGTCAACAGCGGTGCCTTCGGCATCAACCCGTCCGGCGTCGTCGACGGAGCCACGGAGACCACCGCGGCCGATCCGAATGGAGAGGACTTCTGCGCCTACGGGACGCACCGTGTGTGTAAGGCGTTCGTCTGGGAAAACGGTGCGACTACTCTCCTACCGACGCTGGGAGGCAACAATGCTACCGTCGGCACCATCAATCGGCGAGGTCAAGTAGTGGGGATCTCGGAGACTGGCGTCATGGATCGCAATTGCGTTGCGCCGCAAGTATTCCAATGGGAAGCCGTGATATGGGGGCCGAAGCAGGGCAGCATCCGAAGGCTAGCCCCGCTCAGTGGCGACACCGTTAGCGAAGCTTTGTGGATTAACGATAGCGGGCAGGCAGTGGGCGCTTCGGGAACGTGCGACAACCTGTCCCTGCCTCCGCTCTCCACTGGTCCTCACGCAGTGCTTTGGAACGCCGATGGTACCCCTGTGGATCTGGGCAATCTCGGAGGCACCACCAGTTCGTTTGGCGTTTCGAATATCGCGCTGGCGATAAACAATCCCGGCCAGGTTGTAGGCGCGTCCCCTGTGCCAGGCAACAAGAACGTCCACGCATATTTGTGGACCAAACAAAAAGGCATGCTGGACTTAGGAACGCTGACCGGCGACGTCAACAGCGCCGCTCAGGCCATCAACGATCGCGGCGAAATTGTCGGCGGTTCTTTCGGTCCGGATGGGCCATTTGCAGGCACTCCCGATGTATTTCTGTGGCGCAACGGACTGATGATGGACCTGAACGCGCTGGCTCCGGATTCGCCGCTCCACCTCATCCTGGCGACTTCTATTAATGCCGCCGGAGAAATTACGGGATTCGGTGTAACGGCCTCAGGTGATCTTCATGCCTTCATCGCAACGCCGCAGGAAGGCAAGCCCATCACCATCGCGCCTTCCGGTTCGTCGAGCATCGACCCGTTAGTGATGGATCACGCACGCAAACTGCTTCAGGATCGGCTCATGCCTTGGCGATCCTCGTTGAACCAGTAGATCCATAGGGAAGTCAATTCCATTCCGCTGCGGTCGCGGCTCTGACGTTTCGGAGATGGAATGAGAGGGCCGATCCCCCTACGGGATGCGATAAGCTCCCAATGGATAACGCACTCGAAGTGCAAAAGGAGACCGGCCATGAAGAAGAATAGCAAGGTTAAGCAGAGTCCGAAACGGGCGACAGCCCAGAAGCAGGGGCCGATCACAATCGGCATGGACCTGGGAGACAGAACCAGCCGGTATTGCGTGCTGGGAGCGCAAGGCGAGGTGGTGTCGGAAGGCAGCGTGGCCACGACGCGCAAGGCGATGGTGGAGAAGTTTGGGCCGCTGCAGCGTTGCCGGATTGCCATCGAAGTGGGAACGCATTCGCCGTGGTTGAGCCGGATGCTGAGTGAGTCTGGGCTTTGAGGTAATCGTGGCCAACGCGCGGCAGGTGCAGTTGATCAGCGCCAGCTCGCGCAAGAGCGACCGCATCGACGCGCAGACGCTGGCGCGGTTGGTGCGTGTGGATCCGCAGTTGTTGCGGCCCATCCGGCATCGCAGCGAACAGGGGCAAACGGATTTGCTGACCATCCGCATGCGGGCCGCGCTGGTGCAACTGCGTACCAGCGCAGTGAACTCAGCGCGAGGGTTCGTCAAGGCCATGGGGGAGCGCCTGCCAGCCTGCGATGCCGAGGCGATGGGCGTGGACAAGATGGACGCTCTGCCCAAACCAATGCGCGAGCAGTTGAAGCCGCTGCTGGAAGCAGTGGAATCGTTGACCGAAAAGATTCACCAGTTGGACACCACCATCGAGCAGATCGCCCGGACCCAGTATCCGGAAACCGAACTCCTGGAGCAGGTCAGCGGAGTCGGGACCTTGATCGCTCTGACGTTTGTGTTGACGCTGGAAGATGGCCAGCGTTTCCGCAAGAGCCGCGATGTGGGCTGCTTTGTGGGCTTGCGGCCCCGACAAAGCGAGTCAGGTCAGAGCCAGCCGCAGTTGGGTATCAGCAAAGAAGGCGACCGGTATTTGCGCTCGCTGCTGGTGCAGGCCTCGCAATGCATTCTGCGCCAGCGGGGGCCGGATACGGATCTGAAACGGTGGGGGCTGAAGCTGGCCGAGCGCGGCGGCAAGAATGCGAAGAAGCGCGCGATCGTAGCGGTGGCGCGCAAACTCGCGGTGTTACTGCACCGGCTGTGGGTAGGCGGAGAAGTGTACGAACCGCTGCGCCACAGCCAGGCCACGGCGCTTTCCCGTCAGGCAGCCTAAGAACGTGTCGTCGGGTTTTGGTGAACCCATCGCCGGGTTCGGGTGACTGCGATGTCGCGGCGGAACGAGCGTTCCCGGCAACGGAGGCGATTCAGTTCGGCTCGGAGAAGGCAGCCCCGTTAACTAGAAGAAGGACTCCAACTGGCACCGGAGCGCAAGCTCCATAACAAGAGTGCGAATGGAAGCAGGGCGAGTCGGCGAGGGGAAGAGAAAACCCTTTCTAAGAAAAGGAAAACGGAAGGACCCTGTGGCGCCTCCCGTTGGTCGGCCACGCCATTGCGGGTGGCCAAAGATTTTCATTGACAGAGAGTGGCCCTCTCATGGAAGCCGCGGCAGTTATGGAGCAGTTCTTCGTCTTTCAACACGCTCCTACATCTTCACCATCTCCACCATCTCCGCTCTCGCTTGATTGAGAATCGCGACCGCTTCCGCATCCGGATTTTTCCACGAATCCAGAAAGCCTTGATAGGCGACTTTTGCCTGAGCCTTGTCGCCGCTCATCTTATAGGCTCGCCCGAGTTGAAGGCGGGCCATCGCGACCATGATCGGGTCGATGTAGGCAACGCCCCGGTTCGACACAATGTCCTGAAATTCGTTCACAGCTTCCCTGCCATGGTCTTTTTGTCTGAGATAGGCCAGCCCACGCAAATAACTCGGATAGAGTGGGCCGAAGGATCCTAGAACGCTGTCTGGCCAGCTCAGCTTATAAGTTGCGGAACGCTTCAAGGCCTCAATGGTCTTTTGAGGATCGTTATTGTTGAGGGCTTGAACCGCATGGAGATCAGGCAAGTAGTGATATTGAACAGAAGTGCTCTGGGAATAATTCTTTTCCAGATCATTCGTCACCTCCTGCAGCCGGGACACGTCTTGTACCAATGCCAATGCGAGCGCGCCCCCAAACCGCGAGTCCTTGCCTTTGGAATCGAGCGCGGCCGCCGCGGCAGGTTTGACTTCTCGAACATTGCCGAGAAGCGCCTCACGCACCGCAGATTGTGCTGCGAACAAGGCTGCGCGATCAGGGCGCTTCGACGCGCGCGCGGCATCGTACGCCTGCTGCGACATCTCCCGCCCTTTTGCTAACTGGCCTGAGTAAGCCAGTGCGAAGATCTGTGCATCGTGTAAGAAATCCTCCGCATCGGGTTTGTTGCGAAGCTGCGTGATCAGCCGATCCATCTCCGCCCGGTCGCCGCGAATACAGGCGAGTTGAAATCGCATCTCAATCAGCTCGGGAACTTCAATCTTGTGCGCCGCGCCGTCCAGCAGCACTTTTTCGGCGTCCGCCCAGTTTCCAAGTGCGATGTCGGCGGTGGCCAGGACAACATAAGAATACGGGAAATACGGGTCAAGATTCATGGATCGCCGTCCGGCTTCCACCGCTTTCTCCCACTGGCCAAGCCCCGGGTAAATCGCACCGGAAAGCAGGCTGGGAGCTTTGATCTCACGCGGATATGTCTGCTCCCATTGCTCGAACGTTTCCCGCGCGTCTTCGAAATTCCCGGTCACTTGCTGAAAATAAGTCGCAGTGATGAAGAATTTTTCGGCATCGGTGGCTCGGTCGCGAAGCTTGTATGCGATGGTGGCGTTTTCAGACGAAAGCTGCGCTTCTCCCATGTCTCCATAAAAACGGCCCCGAAACGCATAGGCCAAGGCGAATTTCGGGTCCTTGTCGATCGCGCTCTTGAAGAAAGGAAGCGCCTGGCCAGGACTTCCGAAATAGAGATTTTTCCAACCGAGGCTGAAATCCTTCCACGCTTCCAGCGACGACGTGCTGGCGTCCGCTAACGGCATGTCATGCTTTTTGACCGTGGTCAACGATTCGCCTATCCGGGTGCGGAATTTACTAGCCGCCTGGCTGAGCGCGTCCAGAACCGCTTCCTTCGTCGCAGCCTGCGTTTGCTCCTCGTCCAGCACCTGGCCGCCTTCGCAGGCAGTCGCGCGCAATCCGATCACGTATTGACTCCCCACAGGGCGAATTGATCCGTCCAGCACAGCCGCGCTCCCGGTGCGCTGGCAAACTTCAGATGCAACAGCCGGAGTCAACTTGGTATCCACCGGCTTCACCATTAACTCTAAGGTGTGCCGGATCTTCTCATCGGAGATCAGGCTCAGGAAAGGCGATTGTTCAAGCTGCACTGCCAGACCTTGGCGAAGCGTGTCGTCGAACACGGGATCGCCCGTCGAATTCGCAAAGTCGGCCAGAACGATGGTGTCCTTGTCGGTTAGCTTCGGCGGCACGCGGTGTGCATAGAAATAGCCGGCGGCAGCGGCCCCTATTACAATTACCCCAATTGCCAGAACCCTCACGGGCCACCGGCTCGGCTTTGGAGGAATCATTTCCCCCGGTGTTGCTGCCGGGCTCGCCGAATGAGGCGTCCCCGTGTCCCTCCGCAGCCTCTGGAGGTCACTTCGAATTTCGGACGCGTGCTGATACCGCAGCTTGCGATCCTTCTCCAGGCATTTATGCAGGATGCGCTCCAGGTCCGCAGGCACGTCCGGGTTCAGTCGCACCACGGCCACCGGCTGGTGGTTCAGAATCGCATCAAAAATCACACCCGAGCTTTCGCCGCGGAACGGGAGCTTGCCCGTGATCATTTCGTACAACATCACGCCGAAAGAAAACAAATCGGTGCGGGTGTCCAGCTCCAGCGCGCGAACCTGTTCGGGCGACATGTAGGACACCGTGCCCATGGCGCTGCCCGGAGCGGTGAGCTTGGCATCCAGCGTGAGGGTCGCAGTCACCGTACCGCCCGAGCTTCGAGCGCGCTCCGAACGGATCTTGGCCAAGCCGAAGTCAAGAATCTTCGCGTGTTGCCGCGCGGTGACGAATATATTGGCCGGCTTGATATCGCGATGAATAATCCCGGCGGTGTGGGCCGCGTCCAGGCCATCGGCAACGTCGATCGCCAGGGCGAGAGTGCTTTCCACGGTCATCGGCCGCTCGCCGGGTTCAGAGACAATCCTGCTCTTCAACGTCTGGCCATCAAGAAATTCCATGACGATGAAGAAGAGGCCATCCTGTTCGCCGATGTCATAAATCGTGGCGATATTCGGATGATTCAAGGCGGACGCAGCTTGCGCCTCGCGCCGGAAACGCCCCAAAGCATCGGAATCGCGCGCAAGATCGGAGGAAAGGAACTTCAGCGCGACAAAGCGGTGCAGCCGGATGTCCTCCGCTTTGTACACAACACCCATACCGCCGGCTCCCAGCCTGTCGATGATTCGGTAGTGTGAAAAAACTCGCCCCGCAAAATCTGGAGCAGCGCCATCTTGAGTTGCATTAGGGCCCGCGTCGCGAGCCAACCGCTGCGCCTCGATTTCCAGGGCAGGCACCACGAGAAATTTCTCCGAGGAGACCCCGGCGTCGATTAGCGAGCGGACTTCGCTTTCCAAGGACAAGTCGCCCGCACAAGCCTCCTGGAGAAACGCATCGCGGAGTTCGGCGGGCCTGTCCAACGCCGACTGGAGAATCCGTTCGACATGTTTCCAGCGTTCCGAATTCATCGCGTTGCCACACCCTGTGGAGAAGCCCGATGCCAGTATCCTTTACCTGGCTTTCGACGATAGCACTCTCGACGATAGCACCGCCGCAAACGGGCCAGGAATCGCGCAGGCCCCATCGGCATTCATCGGCGGCCATTTTCATTTTTCATGAAACCCCGGATGTTCTTGTTTCCCCAGATACTACGAAATCGATCTGGACAGCACGACCGACCCGGCCTGATCGGGCACATTCATGTCAGATACAATGGAAAATCTCGCTCGGGCCACCTCCACAAATTTCAGGTCCCGTCCGAAGTCCGCACTTGAGGAGTTTCACATGAGTACCGCTACTGAAAACGCCACGGCGACAGCCACCGCCAGTCCGGAAATGGTCTCCGCCGGCCAGATTGTCGCCAAGATGCTCAAACAGGAGGGCATCAAGCACATCTTCACAATATCGGGGGGCCACATCGTCGACATCTACAACGGATGCATCGACGAAGGCATCGAGATTGTTGACGTCCGCCACGAACAGGTGGCCGCGCACGCCGCCGATGCCTACGCTCGCATCACGGGCCTTGGCTGTGCTGTCGTTACCGCGGGGCCTGGCACCACCGACGCAGTCACCGGCATGGCGAACGCATTCCGCGCGGAGAGTCCCATGCTGCTCATCGGCGGAAACTCCGCGCTCAAGCAGTACCGCATGGGCGGATTGCAGGAATTGCGCCACACGGAAATGATGACGCCGATCAGCAAGTTTGCATCGCTGGTGATGACCACCGAGCGTACCGCCGAAATGATGGCGATCGCGTTTCGCGAAATGTATAACGGCGCTCCAGGGCCCGGCTTCCTGGAAATCCCGCACGACATCATGGACGGCAAAACCGAGGCGGCCAAGGTTCGATACCCACAGAATTACCGCGTGCGCGGAGCCGACGGCGGTCCGGCCGACTTCATCGGCGACCCCAAAATTGTGCAACAGGTGGCCGACCTGCTCGCTGCCGCTGAGCGCCCTGTGGCGTTGTTCGGCACGCAGGCGCGTACGTGCCGCGCCCATGACGCCATTGACAGGTTCGCCCGGCATTTCAACATGCCGATATACGTCAACGGTTCCGCGCGAGGGACCCTCCCTCGCGACCATTCCCACGCGTTTATGCCTTCCCGGAAGGCGGCGTTCGACAACGCCGATGTCATCCTGCTCGCCGGCACGCCGCTCGATTTCCGAATGGGTTACGGCCGCCGCCTCAATCCAAAGGCGAAGATCGTGATCATGGACATGGATTACAAGAACGTCGGGAACAACCGGGATTTCGATTTCGGGCTGGTCGGCAATCTGAAGACAATCCTGAACGCGATGTGCGAGGCGTCCAGCGGCGATAAGAGCGGCAAGCACGACGCTTTCCTCCAGATGCTTCGGGAAGACGAAGCTAAGGCGCAGGGGAAGAACGACAAAATTATCGCCGCGAATGAAGTGCCGATTCATCCCGTGCGCCTGTGCCACGAGATCAACGAATTCCTCCAGCAGGACACGGTCTATATCGGAGACGGCGGCGACATCGTCACCTTCTCAGGTTCCATCGTACGGCCACACAAGCCCGGCGGGTGGATGGACCCCGGGCCACTAGGGACGCTCGGTGTCGGAACGGGATTTGCGATGGCCTCCAAACTCGCCCAACCGCACCGCGACGTCTGCGTGCTCTATGGAGATTGCTCCTTCACACTGACCGGCTTCGATTTCATCACCATGGTGCATCGCAAGCTGCCGTTTGTCGGTGTCATCGGAAACAACTCGTCCTGGAACCAGATTCGGTATGGGCAGGAGCGCAAGTACCCCGGCCGCGGCGACATCGGCAACGTCGTCGGCGATGTCCGCTTCGACCGGCTCGCGGAAGCGATGGGTGGATTCGGAATCCGCGTCACCGAGCCTCAACAGATCCGCCCGGCTCTTGAAAAAGCCCGCGACTCGGGCAAGCCCGCACTTGTGGATGTGGTGATCAACCGCGACGTCTATTCGTCGGGTACATCTAACCAGACCATGTATAAGTGAGGCCGATACGGTGTAGGACAGGCTCTGCCCGGCACGTCAAGGCGTACTCACTCCCGCGCGAGTCGTCTTTGACGCGATAGGTTACTCTACTCAAGGAGGTATTAAGTGGAAGCATTGAAAGGTGTCCGCATACTCGACATGACCCATGTGCAGGCGGGTCCCACCAGCTCGCAACTGCTGGCATGGATGGGAGCGGACGTGATTAAGTTGGAATCTCCCGCCGGTGACGCTACTCGCGGCCAGTTGAGGGATGTTCCGAATGCGGACAGCTTGTATTTCACCATGCTGAACTGCAACAAGCGATCGATCACCGTCAACATGAAGTCGCCCGACGGGAAGGCGATCTTCGTCGACTTGCTGAAGAAGTGTGACATCGTCATGGAGAATTTCGGGCCAGGAGTCCTGGATCGGCTTGGATTCCCTTGGGATAAGATTCACGAGATCAATCCCCGCATCGTTATGGGGTCCATCAAGGGTTTCGGTTCTTCCGGGCCTTACGCCGATTTCAAGGCGTACGAAAACGTCGCGCAAGCGATGGGTGGCGCAATGAGCACAACCGGAATTCCCGAGGGTCCGCCGTACGTCACGGGAGCGCAAATTGGCGACTCCGGTACTGGACTCCACCTGGCGATTGGACTCCTCGCCGCTCTGCATCAACGCGACCGTACAGGTGAAGGCCAGTATGTCGAAGTCGCCATGATGGACGGCGTGATGAACTTGTGCCGCGTGAAGTTTCGGGACCATCAGCGTCTGCAACACGGAGAGCTAAGCGAGTACTCAGTGCCGACCGAAGGCCGGAAAGCCGCCCCACGCGCCGGCAACGACTCCGGCGGAGGCCAGCTCGGTTATGCGATTAAGTGCAAACCGGGCGGGCCGAACGACTACGTCTATATCGTGGTACAAGAGGCCGTTTGGGAGCCCCTCGCCAAACGCATCGGCCCCGAACTTGGGCTTCCCGATCTGGCCACCGACGCCCGCTTCGCCAAGATCGCCGACCGCCGCAAGAACCAGAACGAGATGTGGCCGCTGATCGACAAGTTCGCGTCCAACCACACCAAGCGCGAGTTCATGGCTCTCTTAAGCGAACTCGACGTACCCTGCGGCCCGATCATGTCCACCGAAGACCTGGCCAACGATGAACACGTGCGCGGACGCGAGATGTACGTGGAACTCGACCATCCGCAGCGAGGTAAGTGGCATAACGTCGGTATGCCCATCAAGCTTTCCGCGTCGCCCGCGAAAATCGAACGTTCACCGCTCCTGGGCGAACATACCGAGGAAATCCTGCGAGAGGTACTCGGGATGAGCGACAACGAGATCGCAGCCAAAAAAGCGGCCGGCGCATTCTCGCTGCCGCCAAAGGCGAAGTCAGAGTCCAAATGAGGATCGCCATTATCGGGCAGCAGGACTTCGGCAAAGCCGTGCTTGAAGCATTCCTGAAGCGGGGCGACGAAGTCGCCGCGGTCTTCTGCGCCCCCGAAACCGAAGGCGCCCGGCCTGACGCACTCCGCGTGGCGTCTCAGGAAGCAGGCCTGCCAGTCCACCAGTTCAAGTCTTTGCGCAACGCGCAGGCCGCTCAAGCCATGAAGGATGCCGCAGCCGACATCGGCATCATGGCCTTCGTAACCCAATTCGCGCCGCAGGAATTCGTGAGCATTCCCAGGTACGGCACGATTCAATATCACCCCTCTCTGCTCCCCAAGTACCGCGGCCCCAGTTCGATTAACTGGCCCATCATCAAGGGAGATGCGGAAACCGGGCTGACCATCTTCCGGCCCACGGATGGCCTCGACGAAGGCCCCGTCATCTTGCAGAAGAGAACCCCGATCGGACCCGACGATACGCTCGGCACGGTCTACTTCAATCGCTTGTTCCCCATGGGCGTCGAGGCGATGGTGGAAACAGCAGATTTGGTGATCGCGGGCCGCCATGCCGAAATGTTGCAAGAGGAATCGCAGGCCAGTTACGAAGGCTGGTGCCGGTCGGCGGACGCCCGAATCGACTGGACCAAACCCATCGATCAGGTCTACAACCTGGTGAGGGGGTGCAATCCTGCGCCAGGAGCCTGGACCACGCTCAGTGGAAAGAGGCTGCAGATTTTCGATGCGCGAAAGTTACTCTTTCGGCGTTTTGCGGATGTTCCGGGCAAGATTGGAGAGGTTGCCGAAGTTACGTCGCAGACCTTCAAGATCGTCACCCAGGGCGGTTTGATCGAAGTACTCAAAGCCAAACTCGAGGATGGCAAGAAAGTCAGTGGCGGAGAACTTGCGCAAGCGTCTGGCATACAACCCGGCAGCATAATCGGCTCATAGCCGCGAGCAACAGGCGTATGCGTTTCCACTGGGTTCAGAGTTTCAGAAACCAAGTGTAATTCATGTTTATGGCCGGTTGCTCAGCGTGTGATCGGACACCAATGGTGGACCAAGTCCACTTTTGTTCAATCCAGCGTTCAAGCGGCTCACCCACTTTTAGTTCGCTGGGGAACTTAGGGTCACTTTCATAGACCGGTTTCCCGTAGAACAGCCCGCAGGCCGGGTTTTGACAGTGATACCACCAACCTGCGCTTCCATCTCCGTCAGGAAACAGTTCCGCGGCGACCTTTCTCCCACACGCTTTGCACTTATATTCTGGAAGCATCGTGCTGTTTTGGTTAACGCCCCTCAGGGCCCGTATTATGACTATCCGAGTCTCCAGCAATGTCGTTTCGCTCATGATGCTACAAAGAACCACCTTCGGTGTCAATCGCTGTCCTCTCCAAGAAATTCGTTATGCATGCTGGCCTCAAACCTTTGGCTAGGAGCTTGTTAAACAACGCAATCGAGGATCGGAAGATGTTGATAACGGGAGCGCCATCTCGGAGCCGCGACAGAAATGGAGCGGTTTTTATGTTTTTCAACAAGCTCCCCGTGGGGCTCCGGGATCCGCTTGAACTCCAAAGCCTTCAGTGCATCGTCCAGCGCGCCCCTTACGAAGCCAGTCCCAAGTCATCGACCGCTAGGGGTGGTCTATGTCGAGTCTGTTACGTATCAACGCTTGAATCCGGTATCAACCGCCCTAATCCAGACGTACAATACGAACATCGGCGAGGGTCCTCAACGGGCTCGCCGCATTTGAACAGAAGTTGTGTTTATGCTTCTTTTTCGCCTGCCCAGGGAATCCGGTAAAGAGATTAGCCGACGAAGAGATTCCGATGCACTGCGAGCCGGTCGCACGTGCGTGGCGGGAGGAACTTCATGACAGATAATCCCAGCATCCTGATAGTCGATGACGAGGCCGATTCGCGGTCGCTATTGATGGGTATCTTGGTGTCAGAAGGCTATCGTGTACGTACCGCTGACAGTGGCAGGTTAGCACTCGCGTCTGTCGCCACTTGGTTGCCTGAACTCATATTCTTGGACATTCGCATGCCAGGCATTGACGGGTTCGAGGTGTGCCGTCGGCTTAAGGCGGGCGACAAGTCCCAGTGTGTTCCGGTTATCTTCATCACGGCGGCGAGCGACGTGGAAGAGCGAGTAACTGGGCTGGCTGTCGGCGCGGTTGATTACATCAGCAAGCCGTTTCAGCGGGAAGAATTGCTTGCCAGGGTCCGAACGCATCTTGAGCTCTCTCGGCTACGCGACAATCTTGAGCGGCAAGTCTCAGATAGGACAGCGGAACTGAGCAGCATTGCTGATCAGCTACGTGAGAGCGAGCAGCGATTCCGTAATATGGCGGATACGGCGCCTGTGATGATCTGGGTTTCCGATACAGACAAGCTGCGCACATTCTTCAACAAGACCTGGCTGACGTTCACCGGCCGCAGTATGGAAGAAGAACATGGCGCTGGCTGGAGCAAAGGGGTGCATCCAAATGACCTGGAGCGGTACCTCGGAATCTACACCTCCGCCTTTGACGGCCGCCGGGACTTCCAAATAGAGTACCGCTTGCGTCGGGCAGATGGAGAGTACCGCTGGGTGCTTAGCAGCGGGATCCCACGTTTTGCGCCTAGTGGTGCTTTCGCCGGTTATATCGGCTCTACTATCGATATCACGGACCTCAAAAGAATTCAGGAGGAGGCGCTCTCCAAGCAGAAGCTTGACACCCTCGTTTCTCTTACGCGTGGCATCGCGCATGACTTTAACAACATGGTGGGCGCCATTCTTGCCCAGACGGAGCTTGCGCAAAGTTATCTCGCTGAGCACCTGCTACCAACTGAAGAGGTCCATCAGATTCAGGAGGTTGCAATCCGCGCATCCGAGATCGTTCGCGAATTAATGATCTACTCGGGACAAGAGGAAACCAAACTTCAACCAGTTGATTTGTCCGGTTTAGTTGAAGAGATGTCGGGGCTGCTTAAGAGCTCCATTTCCAGTCGCTCTTCGTTGCACCTGGATCTCTGCCGCGATCTTCCCTCAGTGCTGGGTAATGCCACCCAAATCCGCCAACTGGTAATGAATTTGGTTATTAACGCGTCACAAGCAATTGGAGACGGGGACGGAGTGATTCACGTGAAAACGTCCCCAGTCAAGGGCAGTTCGTTTTCGCCCACGGACCCCTGTGGAGACTCTAAAGAGGATTACATTCGGCTGGAGGTCTCCGATACTGGCTGCGGCATGACGGAAGAGGAGAAGGCCAAGATATTTGATCCATTCTTTACAACGAAGCCGACCGGCCACGGCCTCGGACTCGCAGTCGTGCAGGGCATCGCCCAGTCGCATAATGGTGCGATAAACGTATTAAGCACGCCTGGAAGGGGCACTACATTCGAGGTCCTGTTCCGGCGTGACGAAGCGCGTCCTGAGATTGCGTCTCCTGTTACTTTCGATGCCAGTGCGAAGGCCGCAGCGCCCGTCTCAGGAACAGTTTTGTTTGTAGAGGACGAAGACCAGCTTCGAATCGCCACTGCAAAGGCACTTCAAGAAAGCGGGTTCTCAGTTATTGGTGCTGGGGACGGCCCGACGGCCGTAGAGCTTTTTCGGGCCCAAGCCGAGGGCATTGCTGTCGTGGTTTTGGATTTGAGGTTGCCCGGTCTCTCAGGTCAAGAGGTGTTTCGCCAAATTCGAGCAATTAAACCCGAAATGAAGGTAATGTTCACGAGCGCCTGTGATGTGCAGATTGCCGATGCTCTATCCGACCACTTCACCCTGAGATTTCTCCAGAAGCCCTACAGATTCTCTGATCTGCTCGGGGAGCTTCACAAAGCTCTATCCAAACCCCTAAAAGTTGTTTCAGCGAGCGGACCAAATTAACATATCCTGCTTTTCCTCATGCCTCGCTTTTTGCAACAAATCCTTCCTTTCTGACGCATGGGGACAAGGACTATAATACTTGGCAGGCGCAGCCCGCCTTAATGGTTGAATCGAGGCGCTGTGAAAGAACGATCCTTAGTCCGGAAGGGCGTGCGAAGTGTGGCACATGCTTTGCGTTTGCGCGGACCTCTGGCGACCAATCCCACGGCCCAGATCCTGCACGCTCTGGTTTTGGCTCTGACCATCTGGTCTGCCATCTGGACTGTCGTCACGCTGCCTTCTTATCCGGATTTAACGGCCAGGTTGCTCAGGCTGCGATTCGTTATCGTGGCCGACGTGATTCCGGTAACGACTTTGATTCTTCTTCGCCTTGGTCATTTCCGGCAAGCCGCCTATGTCTACCTGACCGGCCAATGGGTCCAGGCCACCTATAACATCGCCATCAACGGTTCGATCGAGATCACCAGTACGGCTTTCTACATCACGCTGCCAATTTTGGCAACGTGGCTGTTGGGGTTTAGAGAAGCTTTCTGGACTGCCGGCCTATGCCTGGGCACTGCGCTGGTCCTAGCATTGCGGCAAGGGCCGAATAGCGCTCTTCCAACTGCGCCGCTAAGGCCGCCCTTGCTCATATGGGCCAACCTCGTGCAACTCACACTTACCGCCGCGGCTCCGGTTGCCCACATTTTGCAGACTCTGCAGCAATACAAGGAGCATTTGGAGCAAGTCGTGGCAGAGCGCACCGCGGAGTTAGTGGTAGCCCGCGACCAGGCCCTGGCGGCCAACCGTGCCAAGAGCGCGTTCCTGGCGAACATGAGCCACGAATTGCGCACACCACTGAACGCGATCCTGGGTTTCTCCAATCTCCTCCGGGACCGCGGCGCTTCCCAACAGCAGCGCCACGATCTCGACATTATCAACCGGAGCGGGGAACATCTTCTCGGTCTCATCAACGACGTGCTGGATGTGGCGAAGGTCGAAGCGGGCGGTAGCAAACTCGAGGCCACGCCTTGTGATCTCGGAAGACTCATTGAGGACGTCAATGGTATGGTCGGGCCCCGCGCCTTGCAGAAGGGCTTGGTGCTTCGAGTGGAACTTCCGGATGCCCCGCTGTTTGTGCGGACAGATCCGTCGCGCTTGCGGCAGGTGCTGCTTAACCTTCTTCATAACGCGGTCAAGTTCACCGATCGGGGGTCTGTAACCCTCCGAATGAAGGCCACTCCTGCAATCGACACAGGTGAAGTGCTACTGACGTTTGAGGTCGAAGACACCGGCGAAGGTATCGCGGCCGGCGATCAGGCCACGATCTTCGACGCGTTTGTCCAGGCCAGCGAGGCAAAGCGCCACCAAGGCGCCGGGTTGGGCCTGACCATTTCGCGCCAGATTATCGAACTGATGGGAGGAACCATCCAGGTAGAAAGCGTGCACGGACAGGGGTCGCGTTTCCGCATGGACATCAAGGTCGAACGGGCGCAAGAATCTGAGGTAAAACGAGGTCCGAAATTGGAACGCGTCACGGCGCTAGCCGAGGGACAGCCGGAATACCGCGTTCTGATCGTCGAAGACCAGCAGGAAAACTGGATGGTATTGGAACGGCTGCTCGCCAATGCCGGGTTTCTGGTGCGTGTGGCGGAGAACGGCTCGCAAGGAGTCAAGGAATTCGGAGAATGGCGCCCGCAATTTATCTGGATGGACCTGCGCATGCCGGTGATGGACGGTGTCGAAGCGACCCGTCGCATTCGGGTCTGCGAAGGAGGACAGGAAGTGAAGATCGCGGCCGTAACGGCGTCTGGATTTGCCAGCGAGCGGAGCGAGATTCTGGCGGAAGGCATGGACGATTACGTCCGCAAGCCATACCGTCCCGCAGAGATTTTCGAGTGCATGGCCCGCCATCTTGGGGTTCGCTACCACGTCAGCGAGGGGGCTGCAACGTCTGATAGCGATAGCGAGCCTGTCGGGGAGTTGATGGCCGAAGACTTATCTGCTTTGCCGGACGAATTGCGAAAGGAGCTCCGAGATGCCCTGATAACGCTGAATCCGGTGTGGATTTCGAAAGCGATCGAACGCGTTTCTCTGGAAAACAGGGCACTAGGTTTGATCCTCGCGCACTACGCGGATCGCACTGCCTACTCGAAAATATTCGATGCAATCAAGACAGAAGGAGAAGCCAAAGCTGTTCCCCTGCCGAATGGGGTCGAAGTGCGGCACTGATTAGCGCCGCTCGATTAGACCCGATGGCAGATTTTTTGAATGCAGTCCGCGAATGACTTTCGGGAGCGAATCGATACGCCTCGATGCGCGTTTCTGCTCTTCGTGTCTTTCCTACCCCTGGCCGCCCAGAATGCCTCCATTACGGGAACGGTCAGCGATCCGCAACAGGCGCGGATTCCCAACGTTTCGGTCACTCTGACCAACGTGGACATGGGCATCGCGGTCCGCGCCAACACTGACGTGCAAGGCAATTACGAGTTCGGGTCCGTGCGCCCCGGTAATTACATGATCAAGGTGGAACATCCCGGCTTCCGGACCTTTCAGCAGGGCCCGATCAAGCTCGAGATAGATCAGCGGGCGCGCATCAACGTGGGGCTGGAGCTAGGCGAAGCGAAGTCCTCTGTGAATGTCGAGGCGGGCGCTGCCGGGGTGCAGACCGAATCGTCCGATCTTGGAACAGTGACCGACACGCGCAAGATTCTGGAGATCCCGCTAAACGGCCGCTTCATTCTCGATATGGCTCTGCTCGCGCCCGGCACGATGGTGCCCAGTACCAACAATCGGACCTTCCTCGCCGTGCCGAGCGGGGTCGGCATCTCCGGCATCAACGCCTCGGGAACGCGTGAGGATTCCACCAACTACATATTGGACGGAATCAACCTGAGCGACATGGTGCAGAACCAGATCACCTTGCAGCCGAATATCGACATGGTGCAGGAGTTCAAGGTCCAGCAGAACTCCTTTAGCGCCGAGTACGGCCGTAATGCCGGGATTATCATCAATGCCGTGACCAAGCCGGGCTCCAACGCCCTCCATGGATCGGTCTACGAGTTTCTGCGCAACCAGCGGTTCGACGCGAAGAACTTCTTCGACCCGCCCGGGCCCATCATCCCGTTCAACCGGAACATCTTCGGCTATAGCGTGGGCGCGCCGGTGATCAAGGACCGGACGTTCTTCTTCACCAGCTATGAAGGCCGCGTCGGCCTTGAGGTGGCTTCCATCAAGACCCTGGTGCCGAGCGACGCACAGCGCGCCGCCGTCACCAACCCAATCATCCGGCAGCTCCTCGGACTGGTTCCCCGCGCGAACGATCCCACGGGCACGTTCTTTATTGGGTCCGCCGCGCGCAATCGCCGACAGGACCAGTGGACCGGCCGCGTCGACCACAACTGGTCGCCAAGGGACTTCATATACGGGTCGTTCATTATCAACCGCGACAACCGCCTCGAGCCGACGCTGCAAGGCAACAACCTGCCGGGATTCGGCGATCAGCGGCCAGCGCAACGGTACTTCCTCTCGCTCGGCTACACCCGGATTCTCTCTTCGAGCGTCACAAACGAACTGCGCGCCGGTCTCAACCGGATAAGGATTTCGTTCAACCCGGCCTTCACGGAAGATCCTTCCGCGTTCGGTATCATATCGCCCTCGACAGTGTTCCCGAACGTCAATGTTCCGGGAGCGATGAGCCTCGGCGGCATCAACGGAGAACCGCAGGGGCGCGGCGACACCACCTATCAATACACCGACACCGTCGGCTGGATCCACAGCAAGCACTCAATCCGCATGGGCGGCGAGTTCCGGCGTTTCGATAACAACAGTTTGAATCGCGGCACCGGCGGCGTGTTGACATTCGGGACGATGGCGGCGTTCCTGGCGGGTACGCCTACTCAGGCCACCCAGACGTCCCGGCCGGCCACACCGGCGCTTTCCGTGAACGCATTCGGGGCGTTCGTCCAGGACGATTACAAGGTCTCGGCCCGGTTGACATTGAACCTGGGCTTGCGATGGGAGTACAACGGCGTCCCTTCTGAGAGGCACGATGGGCTCTCGATCTACGATTTTGCGAGCAATTCGCTAGTCCGCGTGGGCGTGAACGGGGCGCAGCCTTACCGGCAGCGGTTCACGAATTTCGGACCGCGCGTCGGGCTGGCCTTCGATCCGTTCGGCGGCGGCAAGACCGTGGTTCGCGCCGCATTTGGCATCTATTACGATCAGCCGACCACCAATACCGTATCGGGCATGGGCGCCAACCCGCCATTTTCCGCGGCCGTGAACAATACTTCCAACATCAGCTTGTCTAACCCGTTCGCCGCGCCCCCCGCAGGCGGGTCGGCAATCAACGCCACCGATCCGAACTTCCGCGAAGGCATGTTCCTCTCGTACAACTTCAATGTGCAGCGTGAAGCTGCCGGAATCGTGTTTCAGGTTGCGTATGTTGGAAGCGAGGGCCATCACCTCCGGATCATTGGCGATTGGAACCAGGGCATCAACGGCGTCCGCCCGATTCCCGGCTTCAGCAGCATCACTATCCAGCAGTCTGTTTCGAATTCCAACTACAACGGTCTCTGGCTGAGCGCCAACCGCCGGCTCACCCGCAACCTGACATTCAACACGTCTTATACCTTCTCGAAAT
This sequence comes from Terriglobia bacterium, assembly GCA_963766615.1. GTDB lineage: Bacteria > Acidobacteriota > Terriglobia > Bryobacterales > Bryobacteraceae > Palsa-187. The sequence continues at coordinate 793,574 of CAVYBC010000010.1, read as the reverse complement.
CGATCGACAACAACTCGGTCGGCAGTTCGAATCCCCAGGCGCAGGATTTCCATAACCTTCGGGCCGAGCGCGCGCTGTCCGATTTCGATGCCCGCAATCGCTTCGTCCTCAGCGCGACCTACCTCATGCCCTTCCACGGCCGAGGCGTGTTCCTGTCCCGCCTGGCACAGGGGTGGAGCGCCTCTCCCATAGTCAACCTGCAGTCGGGAAATCCGTTCAGTCCCATCATTCAGGTGACGGATACGCGCGGGAGCCTGGAAGCCTTCAACCGGCCGTTCCTCGTGCCGGGCGTCCCTTTAATCCTGTCGAATTCCTCACCAAGCCAGTGGATCAATCCCGCGGCGTTCGTCCGGCAGGCCACCGGGTTCGGTGACGCCGGCCGAAACATTCTCACCGGTCCCGGATTTGCGGATGTCGACCTGTCGATCGCCAAGGACACGAAGATCAAGGAGCGCGTATTGCTGCAGTTCCGTACCGAGGCGTTCAACCTGTTCAACCATCCAAACTTCGGGCAGCCGCAGAACAATTTGGCAGTCGCGACCTTCGGTCAGATTACGGCTACGAGGACAATCCGGGGGGACTTAGGAAGTTCGCGCCAGATTCAGTTTGCGCTTGAAGCTACTGTTTTAATGCAGGCAGCGAGCAACTCGCGGAGACGTCAAAACTTGAAAACTGGACCCACGTGATGAATCATTATCGTCCGGTACTTCCGGGCTGGAGCGCCAACTCAAAGGCGTCGGTGATTGTAACAGGCGGCTTAAGCGGACATCCATCATAAGTATTTGTCAAGTGCAGACGGAGATGCCCTCCGGGACCGAAGGGGAGGCATGCCCCGCCTACTTCGTAGTCCACACCAAAATGGAAAAGGGAGACTTTTCCCGCTACAATCCATGCCCTACGCCTGCGGGAGCATCTGCGGCGGCGAGTTCCGCCTCGACCGGGCTCGGAAGAAGCACTCTCGTGAAAAGGGCGATTTACTCTAAATGGCCGCCGTAACACAGGCCCACCGGCGCAAAAATCGACTCAGTCCGCGTTGTTGATCGGAGGGAAGGGCTAGTTTTCTCCGAAATCGTATTTGAGTGTACTGGTGTCAGTTCACCCTAGGTGGGGCTCCGGGACCCCAGTTACTAAAGGAAGAAGTATGGTCGAGCTACGTTATAACGCGTGCCGAAGTTTCGAAAGTTTACCTTCAGATGGGCCGCGAAACGGAATAACGTGTTGCAACACTGTAAACACAAGGGAGGATGCAGGAACCTCACAGTTCAACTCCGCGCAGCAAATTTAAAAAGCCACTGCGTATTTCGTGAAACCAAGTTTTATAAAATATGCACCTTTGTCCGTATTTAGGACACCGGGAGAAGAGCAGAACTCGAGCGTTTGATTTTTGAAAATATTCGTCACTTAGTGCCCAATTAAATGGGCGAATTGTCTTGACGGTTTAGTCCAGGTCACATCGATCTTGGAAATCGCTCCCACGCGGGGCGACAGGGAAGTAGGCTCAATCGGTGGTAGGAACCTTTTTGTAGACCCGCCAACACAAAGGCTCCGTCGGCTCCTTGATCGGATAAACTGAGCTGATCCCTTTTATGCCACTGTCTACAGGCAATAAACTCGGTCAACACGGAGTAGTCTCCCCCCTCGACTTCGGCGAAATGGCGATGCCACCAGGATGGACAGTGCTTTCGCCCGAACGGGAGAATCAATAGAGCGTGGGAACTCAACTTGGTCGTTTGAATGAAGAACTAGAAAAGCTGAAAACCATGTTGCTGGAGATGAGCGCGCTGGTGGAATCGGCTATATTTCGCAGCATCACCGCGGTGGTGCAGCAGGACCGCAAACTCGCCGAAGAGGTTCTACAAACCGAACGCCGCGTAAATCAAATGGAGATTGAGATAGACGATCTTGCGATCGGCCTGCTGGCCTTGCAACAGACCGTGGCCAGCGATCTTCGCCTGATCACGGCCGCAATCAAGATCAACACGCAACTGGAGCGCATGGGCGATCTGGGAGCCACCATCGCGCGACAGGCGAAGGACCTGATGGACGAGCCCGCGGTGCAGCCCCTAATAGACATCCCGCGCATCGGAGGCCTCGTGCGATCCATGGTGCGTGGCGCGCTAGGCGCATTCGTTGCAAACGACGCCGATCTAGCGGCTAGCGTGCTGGCCTCCGACGACGCCGTGGACCAACTGCGAACGACGCTTCTTGACGAACTTACCAGCTTCATGCAGCGGGAGCCGGACAAGATTCCCCAGGCTTTACGCCTGCTGACCGTGGTCCGTAGCCTGGAGCGCATTGCGGATCACTCCACTAACATCGCCGAAAATATTTTGTTCTATGTGAGAGGCATAGATGTACGGCGTCGCGTCGAGGCTCCCATAGATGAATGGGATAAAGCGGAGGAGTAAACCCCCAAGCTGGGAAAGTCCTTGGTTGAATACGAAAGTGTGGAGAGGAAGACGATAGGCATCCCCGATGAAATTATTTCCGCGTGAAGAGAAGTTCTTTGAATATTTCCAGCAACAGGTCGACTTCATCTGCCAAGCCGCGAATCTGCTAGTGGAAGGGGCCGCGACCGGTAATGCACATCTAGCCAGCGCAGCGCATCAGATCCGCGCAATCGAGGAGCAGGCTGATACGGTGATCCACGAGATCTTTACCCGGCTCAATTCTTCGTTCATCACCCCGCTCGATCCCGAAGACATCCACTCCCTGGCAGCTCACCTGGACGATGTCATCGACGGCATGGAAGACTCCGTGCACCGCATGCTTGCGTATCGCATCGACCCGCTTCCGAGCACGGTCGTGGAGTTGTGCCGCATCATTCAATCCTGCGCAAATACGCTGCAGCAGGCATTCGGGGCGCTCGCCAAAGGTCTGCCGTTGCTGAGCCATTGCATCGAGATCAACCGGCTGGAGGAAGCCGCGGATCAGTTGGGCCGCAACGCAGTAAGCGATCTGTTTCAGAGCGAGACCGACCCCATCCGCATCATGAAGCTCAAAGAGATTTACGAGTTTCTCGAACAGACCACGGATTACTGCGAGGACGTGGCGGACGCTTTGCAGAACGTGCAGGTGAAGAACAGCTAACCGGATGAACGCGACGCTTATCCTGGCCGCGGCGATTGTTCTGGTCGCTCTGGTGTTCGATTTCATCAACGGCTTTCACGACGCGGCCAATTCGATCGCCACGGTTGTCGCCACCCGTGTGCTCACTCCCATTCAAGCCGTTTTTTGGGCAGCCGCCTTCAACTTCCTGGCAGCCTTCACCACCGGAACTGGTGTCGCGCAAACCGTTGGTAGCGGCATGATCGACCTTCAGTCTGTTACGCCATACGTGATCCTGGCGGGTTTGTTGGGCGCGATTGCCTGGGATTTGGCCACTTGGTGGTGGGGGCTACCTACCAGTTCGTCCCACGCACTGTTGGGTGGCTACGCGGGTGCGGCGATGGCACACGTTGCGCGGCTCAAAGGTTTGGATCACTCCTTTGATCCCATCCTGCCTGCCGCGTGGATCAAAACCATCTTGCTGATCGTTGTCGCACCGATGATGGGCTTGGCGGTAGCGTATCTCCTGATGTTGGCCGTGTACTGGATCTTTCGTAACGTCTCGCCGAAAAGGATGGATGGCTATTTCCGTAGGCTGCAATTGCTATCGTCCGCCATGCTGAGCTATGCCCACGGCGGCAATGACGCGCAGAAGACGGCGGGCCTGATTACCGGTGTCCTGGTTACTTCAGGAATGCTCCCAAGGTTTCAAGTTCCCACCTGGGTCATCTTCGCGTCTTACGCTACGATCGCCATGGGAACGCTGACTGGAGGATGGCGCATCGTACACACTATGGGCGGACGTCTCACGCGGTTGAAACCTCGCAGCGGATTCTGCGCCGAGACCGCCGCCGCGCTCTCGATTGGTTTCGCCACGAGCTATCTGCACCTGCCCGTATCCACTACTCATGTCACTGCGGGAGCCATCGTTGGAGTCGGAACCGTTCAGCGGCTGAAAGCAGTGCGGTGGGGGATCGCCACAAATATTATGTGGGCATGGGTTCTTACCATTCCCGCCGCGGCATTGGCAGGGTGGATCGCGATGGAAGTCATCCAATTATTCGTTGTGGCGAAGTAGCCTGTATGCGCCATCCACTTTGTTGGTAGCCTCTCGCTAGCGACGACGCGGACCGTAATTGCCGAATAAGTAGTCAAGCAATCCGGCTTTCTCCTCATCTTTCACCGTCGCGCCCCAGCCAGTCATTTTGTTGATTTCCCGCTCCCACTGGGCTCGCGTGAGACGTTGCTGGCGAATGACGTCGTCATCATGGCAGATGCCGCACTGCGCCCTTGAACGCGTTGGGTTGGGGCAATTGGAAGCGTCGATGGTTGCGTTGTCTGGGACCCCGCTGAAACTTCTTTCACCGCATCAACACCAATGCGTGGCACGACGTTCCACAAATACCCCGAAGGATTCCACTCTTGATCCATTGGCTGCGTGTTTCCGGAAGCGTCGCGCGCGCGGGCCAGAATCGAGTAGTAAGCTTCCTGACGGGGCGTCCAAGGGAACTCCCACTGCCGCCAGCCGAAGGGAGTCCGCTGGTCCTGGCGCAGCGCCGCCGGCATCCAAGTCCGGCCGTTATCGGTGCTTACGTCTACTGCGGTGATGGGTCCTGCGTCACCGCCCCATGCTACGCCTCTGATCGTGAGGGGTTTTCCCGCGAGAGCCTGTGCACCATCCACTGGTGACGAGATGACGCTCTTCACCCGTAAGCTGGTTACCGGCTGCATCTGCTCGGCCGGGATCGCCGTCCCGGGCGCGACCGGCTTTCCGGGGTGCCGGTAGGCGCCCTTCATCCAGAAGCCTTCATACTCTTTGTTCAGAACGCGAATGGAGGTCAACCATTTCACCCACGAATCGCTCGCCCAGCCGGGTACGACCACGCGCAGCGGGAAACCATGTTTCGCCGGCAGGGTCTCGCCGTTCATTTCATAAGCCAACATGGTGTTGCCGTCGAGAGCTTTCTTCAACGGAATAGATCGCTGGAAGTCCGGCATTGTGCCAAGCGGAACATCGGCACCATCAAATAGGATCTCCTTGGCGGAATCCTTTATTCCGGCCCGCTTAAGAACATCCGACAGCCGTGCGCCCCGCCAACGCCCGTTACCCACCGCGCCGCTCCCCCATTGGAGACCGGGGACCGGGGGTTCGAAGAACGCACGTCCGTTGCCCGCACACTCGACGACGCTCACAAGTTCTAGAGAAGGTAACTTCCTGAGGTCTTCCAGACTGAGCACCAAAGGCGTGGTAACTTCACCCTCTACTCTCAATTGCCATGAATCCAAGCTGACTCTGGGCACGTAGACGTGGGTGCGAACGAAGAAATGCTCGATTGGGGTGATGTAGTCTGAGAAACCGGAGAGAGGCATCTCCAGGTCCTCGGGGCGAACTGCTCGAACCAGCATATCGAGCTTCGCTCGGTCGTCCCCTCGAAGGAAGGCCGAACCGGCAAGAAGGAGAAACGTTCTGCGAGCCGTCTTCATGTCTTTATTCCAGTTCACAACAGGCTGAACCATTTTCATAGGACCGTCCACTCGGCTTGCTTCTATTATCGTGAGCTTTGTGATCTCACGTGTCACTCAAGAGAGGACCATTGGCTTTCGATGCTCTAAACCAGTAAGCGATCTGCACAAACAGCGCTGGAGACTTTATGGCTGCCGTGTTTGTGATTATTCAACCACGCTGCCGATCCCTGTTGATCATCAAAGTGCTATCATCCGCTTGCTTTTTTCATGACGGACCAGCCGCAGTTTTCAGGCGCTATCACGCCGTGTCAGGCAACGTAAAGGAAGACTGCCTCCGCAACTCATGCTCCGCTATCAACTGGAAGACCGGGCTGCGGCGAATCGGCTGAAATTGCTCGATCATCGCCAAATCCGTTGGATCACCAAGTTGGCGCAGGACTTAACCAAATTACGTTGACGACTCGATAATCCACAGCGCTTTATTTAGACCTTGACGTGTTGGGCCTCACGAGCGAAGCGCGGGCAACAAAATCTCGAACGTCGAACCTGAAGAATTTGATTTATTCAGCCCAATCGTTCCACCGTTTACCTCAATGGCCCATCGCGCGATGGAGAGCCCCAGGCCCGTTCCACCTTCATCGCGGGATCGAGACCGGTCAACCCGGTAGAACCGGTCAAACACCCGGGAGGCGTGCTCGGCGGGAATGCCAGGTCCGCTATCGCTAATCTCCACCGCCACGGAAGTATCCTTGGCATGAATCGCTAAGGTTATCGTGCCACCAAGCGGGGAAAACTTAATCGCATTATGCAGAAGGTTCACCAGGGCCTGCCGTAAGAACAGCCGGTCTCCTTCGACACGAATGCTGTCATCGCCTGAAATCGTCAGGCGTTGATGCTTCTCTTCCAGCAACACCTCGAACAATTGCGACGCGTCGCGAGCCAATTCCATTACCGGGAATACAGAAGGATGCAATTGTATCTGCCCTGCGTCGGCTCTTGACATCGTGAGCAGGCTGTCCACTAGGCGCGTCAACCGGTTGACCTCTTCCAGCATGCTGCCCACAACCTCGCGGTAATGCTCCCGCGTACCATCGGTCTGCATTCCCACCTCGCCCACGCTGCGGATCGCCGCCAGCGGAGTTCGCAATTCATGCGAAGCGTCCGCCGTAAATCGCCTCAATTGTTCGAAGCTCTGATCCAGGCGCGCCAGCATCGAATTGATGACGCTGGCGAGCTGATCCAACTCATCGCCTGTATTTCGAACAGGAAGGCGTTCGGCCAAACTGCTCGGCGTGATTTCGCCCGCCCGCCGCGCCATCTGTTCCAGAGGCGACAGGGCCCGCCGCGCCAGTCCATAACCTGCGAATCCCGCCGCCGCGAGAATTACCGGCAAGGCTAGCAGCGTGGCGCCGAGAAGCCGTTCTAAAAAAGCACGCAAGTTTTCTTCGCTATAGCCGACCCGAAGTAGGATCGTTCGCCCGTCCAAGACGTGCTTCCGGCTGACAATGCGCACCACCGTCCCATCGGCGAGCCGTTCCGTCCTTGGCGAATATCCGCCAACGCCTTCATCAGGCCGAACCGCGCCGCCCAGCACACGGTCACCCAGCCGATCGTTGCGATAGAGCACCGACCCATCCGCCGACCGGACTTCCAAAAACCGCTCCAACACGGTTTTCGATTCCGGATGGTTGTGATAATCGTCATGCAAGCCGATATTACCATCAGGCCCCAAAAAGAGTAGGCCTTCCACCGTTTCCGCGTCCTGAATCGCGTAGCGGTCCATCTGATTAATGGACTGCCAATACAGCAGGAACATAGTTAAGCCCCACGAAAACGCGAGTACCGCGGCCAGCAGACCCACATACCACAGCGTGAGCTTCGTACCGACGCGGCGGGGATGCAGCAGCTTCATGACTCGGCTTCGGGGCGCAGCACGAAACCCACTCCTCTTACCGTGTGCAGCAGCTTCGCCGGAAAAGGATCGTCGAGCTTTCTTCGAAGCCGCGCGATGTGGACGTCGATCACGTTATCTAAGGGCGTGTGGCGGGAGGTCTCTTTCCATACGTCGCGCGCCAGCATCTCCCTGGATACCACGCGGCTCTGGTTCCTTAGCAGATACTCCAGCAAATCGAATTCCCGAGCCGTCAGATCCAGCGAATGTCCGGAGCGTTCCGCCCCTCTTAACTTCACGTTCATTGCCAGATCCGCCAGAACCAGACTTGCCGCGGTTTCAGGCCTGCCTCGCCGCAACAGGGCCCGCACCCGCGCCAAAAGCTCAGGAAACGCGAACGGTTTTACCAAATAATCGTCTGCGCCGGAATCCAGGCCGCGGACCCGATCCTCCACGGTGTCCTTCGCCGTTAAGAACAACACGGGGGTCGTCAGCCCTTTCTTGCGCAGCGTGGAAACGATCTCCATGCCGTCCCGGCCTGGCAGCATCACATCGAAAATCAGCAAATCGAAAGACTCTGTGTTGGCGAGGTAGAATCCCTCCTCGCCGCTCTGGACCGCCTGGACGGAATACTGATCCGCCTGCAGGCCCTCCTTCAGCGCCGAGCCGAGCTTCGCTTCGTCCTCCACCACCAGAATGCGCACTTATCTCATGTTATAGTGCCCCCGCTCCGCCGCTACTAAAGAGTTTCTGAACAACGCTGTAAGGAAAACGCAAGGAACTCTTAAGTGGTGGAAACCGCGCCATCGCCGCACACTGGATTCACCCCGTAGACCCACGGAGTGAACTTCTCATGCCAGATCTCGTTACTGTCCAGCCCGGATCATGCAGCGATTCAAGCGCCTCGTTCTGATGGCTGTGACGCTCGCGCTTCTACCCTTTGCCGGCGCGCAAAACGTCACCGCCCTAAAACTGACTCTAGACCAGGCCCGCCAGCTGGCGCTGAAGAACCATCCTCGAATCGCCTCCGCCGGACTTTATGCGCAATCCATTCACACACTGATTCAGGAAATTCGTTCAGCCCTGTATCCGCAAGTGGTGGGAGCGTTCACCTCCGCCGCGGCCGATCATGGGACCACCCTCGCCGCTGGAATTCTGCAGACTTCCAGTCTGTATAGCCGCGTTGCCGCCGGCTTGAACGCGTCACAGCTTCTAACCGACTTCGGCCGGACCAGCAGCCTGACCGATTCTGCCAGGCTTCGCGCCTCAGCCCAGGACAAGGCCACCGCCGAAACACGCGCGCAGGTGCTGATCGATGTCTCCGCCGCTTACTATCAGGCCCTGGCCGCGCGTCGCGTACTGGAAGTCGCGCAGGCGGTAACCGAGAATCGCCGTTTGTTACTCCGCCAAGTCACAGCGCTTGCGGCTAGTTCCCTCAAGTCGACCCTCGATGTCCGATTCGCGCAGGTAGCGGTCTCTCAAGCCGAGCTCGCCCTCTACCGTGCGCAGAATGACGTCGAGGCATCGCAGACGCGGCTCAATAGCGCACTTGGCAACGCCCAGCCCGCTACTTACGATCTTGCGGATGAGCCCTTACCAGACGCGCTATCTCCCGATGCGTCACCGCTAGTGACAGAGGCGATTCAGAACCGTCCCGATCTGGCAGCGTTGCGCCTGAACGCCGAGGCCTCGCATCGCTACGCCGACGCGGAATCGAAACTTCGCCGCCCGACTCTAAGTCTTCTGGCAACGGTCGGCGGCCTCCCCGCCACCGACCCGCATCTCCGCCAGGAATACGCTGCTGCCGCCGTGAACCTGTCAGTTCCAGTCCTGAACGGCGGATTGTTCAGCGCGCGTGAACGGGATGCGGAGTTGAAGGCTCAAGCGAACGACAAAGACCTCGAATCGCTGACCGTCGCCGTCTCGGAACAAGTGCGGCTGGCATGGCTCCAAGCCAGCACCTCCTTTCGGCGCCTGGACGTAACCGCGCGGCTGGTGGACGAAGCCAACGAAGCTCTGCGGCTCGCACAGGCCCGCTATGACAGCGGCCTCGGCGGCATCGTCGAGCTCAACCAGGCGCAGCTCGCGCAAGTCTCAGCCCAGATCGACGCGGCCGCCGCGAAGTACGAATATCTCGGCAGCCGCGCCGCACTCGACTTCACCACCGGGAGGCTCCAATGATCAAAGCCATCGCCGCTTCTCTATTTAGCCTGCTCGCGATTCTCTCCGCATCGTGTACCGCGAAAAGCGAAGCCGGAGCGCCCGTGGCCGAGGTTCGCCAAATCGTTCCCGTCATCAAAGCGACTCGCGCCGACCTCTCCGGTGAACTCACGCTCACCGCCGAATTCACACCCTTCCAGGAAGTCGACCTGATGGCCAAAGTAACCGGCTACGTCCGTACGATTTCCGTAGACATCGGCGATCGTGTTCGTGAAGGTCAATCCATCGCGGCCCTGGAAATCCCCGAAATGCAGGACGATCTCACCAAGGGCGCCGCAGGCATTGACGAAGCCTTGGCTGAAGTCGCCACCGTGACCGACGAACTGCAGCGCGCGCAATCCGCGCACGAATTGTCCCACGTCTCTTACAGCCGCGTTCTGGAGGTTTCCAAGAAAGAGCCGGGCCTGGTTCCGCAGCAGGAGCTCGACGAAGCCCATTCGCGCGACATGGTTTCTGAAGCACAAGTCTCTACCGCGAAATCCGCTCTCCACACCGCGGAGCAGCGTGTCCGAGTCGCTAGGGCCGAACAGGGTCGCCTGGAGACGATGCATAAATACACCACTATTACGGCGCCGTTCACCGGAGTCATCACCAAGCGCTACGCCAATCTGGGCAGCATGGTCCAGGCCGGCACTTCCCCCTCCGCAATGCCCATCGTCCGGCTCTCCCAAAACGATCTTCTCCGCCTGACGCTGCCTGTGCCTGAATCCTCGGTTTCCCGCGTCCGTACCGGAGAGCTGGTCGACGTCCGGGTTCCCTCCGTAGGCCGCACCTTCCAGGGCCGCGTCGCCCGCACGGCGGACAAAGTTCAATCCTCCACGCGAACCATGGACACCGAAGTCGACGTCCCCAATCCGCAATTGACGCTGGTGCCCGGCATGTACGCCGAGGTGAGTCTCCGGTTGGAGGAACATCCTCACGTAATCGCCGTTTCGCCCGACGCGCTCGATCGTTCCGGCGCCGGCGCCAAGGTTTATCTAGTCGCCCCGGATAATCGCATTCACATTATTCCCGTGACCACAGGCTTGGAAAGCAACGGACTGGTGGAAATCGCTTCGGGCCTCGACGAAGGCGCCCTGGTGATCTCGGGCCGCCGAGCCGGACTCAAAGAAGGCCAGACGGTGGAGCCCAAGTTGTCCGGCGAGGGGAGCAGGTAATCGGTGTCCCGCTTCGCCATCAAGACTCCGTACCTCATCGTTGTCATCTGCGTCATCGTGACGATTCTGGGCGGAGTGGCGATTCTCCGCATGCCGGTGGATCTGTTCCCCTCCATGAACATCCCGGTAGTCGCCGTCGCGACGTTCTATTCCGGCATGCCACCCGAGCAAATCGAAGGCAACATCACATACCACCTGGAGCGCTTCTTCACGCTGGCCAGCGGCATTGAACATATGGAGTCGCGATCTCTTTCCGGCGTGAGCCTGATCAAGGTTTACTTCCAGCCCGGTTCCAACCCCGACTCCGCCGTCACCACCATCGCGAGCCTTGCCATGGCGGAGATCAGCCATCTTCCACCTGGCACGCTGCCCCCATTCGTTTTGAAGATGGACGCATCCAGCCTTCCGGTTGGCCTTGTCGCCTTTCAGGGCGAAGGCTTAAGCGAAACCCAGCTCCGCGACGTTGCGCAGAACGTCGTCCGCAATCAGCTCGCCAGCGTCCAAGGCGCCGCCGTTCCCCAACCTTTCGGTGGCCGATCCCGCCAGATCATGCTCTACGCTGATCCTTTCAAGCTGGAAGCCCACCAGCTAAGCCCCATGGATCTGGTGCGAGCCCTCGGCGAATCCAACGTGATTCTTCCCGCCGGCGACGTGCGCATTGGCCGCTACGACTACAACATCTACGCCAACAGCGAAATCAGCAAAGTCGACGACATCAATCACGTCCCCGTGAAGCTCTCCGGAGTGGACCCGGTGCGCGTCTCCGACATCGGCGAAGCCAAAGACGCCTATTCGCTCCAATACAACATCGTCCGCGTAGACGGCCAGCGTTCCGTCTATCTCCCAGTCCTCAAGCAGGGCGGTGATTCCAACACCATCGCAGTCGTCGACGGCGTCCGCGACCGGCTGAAACGTCTGGTGGACACTCCCCCGACCATGACCAGCAACGTGGTCTTCGATCAATCCCGCTTCGTCCGCACCGCGATCCGCACTCTTCTCGATGAGGGCGGCATCGGCCTGTTCCTCACCTCACTCATGATCCTGCTGTTCCTGGGCAGTTTCCGGGCTACGGTCGCCGTCTTCTTTTCTATCCCTCTATCCGTCCTCGCGACCTTCGTAGCCCTGCAAATCGGCGGCAGCTCCGTCAACACCATGGTGCTCGGCGGGCTGGCTCTGGCGCTCTCCCGCTTGATCGACAACTCCGTCGTCGTCCTGGAAAACATCTTTCGCCGCCTGGAACTGGGCGAGCCCCCCGCAACCGCTGCGGAGCAGGGCGGCCGTGAAGTCGCTCTTCCCGTACTCGCAGCCACGCTAACCACCGTTGTCGTCTTCTTCCCGGTCACGCTGCTCTATGGCGTTAGCAAGTTCCTCTTCTCCGCGCTCGCGCTCGCTGTCGTAATCTCGCTCTTCGCCAGCTACGCGGTTGCCCTGACCGTCGTCCCCCTCTTCTGCGCCCGATTCCTGAAACACGCGCATCCGGGCGGACAGGGCATCGGCGCACGATTCAACGCCGCATTCAATCGGGCCTTCGAACGATTTCTGAAGCTCTACGACGGAATTGTGGGTATCGTCCTCGCCCGGCCCGTTCTGACCCTGGTCCTGTTCACCGTCGGTTTCGTAGCCACCCTGCCTCTCTTCCCTCGTCTAGGCCTGGCGTTTTTCCCTCAAACCGACGCCGGGCAATTCGTCATGAACGTCAAAGCCCCTTCAGGAACGCGCCTGGAAGAAACCGAAAAAAGTATCGCGAAACTCGAAGCCCTGATTCACCGCACCGTCCCTGAGCGCGATCTCTCCACCGTAGTCTCCAACATCGGAGTCGACCCCGGCTTCTCCGCGCTCTACACCTCGAACGCAGCGATGCACACCGCCTTCGTGCAGGTCGGCCTTAAACCCGAACATCATACGGGCAGCTTTGAGTACATGGCGCGCGTGAAGGAAGCCATGCGAACCGAAATGCCCGAATTAGCTGCCTATTTCTCATCCGGCAGCATGGTGGATTCCGTTCTGAACATGGGCCTCGCCGCCCCGATTGACCTCCAGGTCGGCGGCTCCAATCTTCAGGCCAGTTATCAAACCGCGCTCGAGCTAGCCTCGCAAATCCGAACCATCCCCGGCGTCGCCGACACCTTCATTCCGCAGGACCTCGATTATCCCGCTCTGCGCCTGGAAATCGACCGCACCCGCGCGGGCGAGTTGGGCCTGAGCGAAAAGGAAGTCGTGACCAACGTCATCACCGCCCTGACCTCCAACCAGATGGTCGCGCCCAACGTCTGGATCGACCCCAACAACGGCAACAACTACTACCTCACAGTTCAATACCCCGAAAAACAAATTCAAAATCTGGTCGACCTCCGTTCCATTCCCCTGCACGCATCCGGCAACCCTCACCCCACGCGCCTGGACATGGTCAGCAAACTGACGCCCTTCGAAGCCCCCACTGAAGTGGACCACTACCAGATCCGCCGCACGCTCGACATCTATGTCCGCCCGGAGGGGGAAGACCTCGGCAGCATCGCTGACCGTATCTCCGCCATCGTCAATAGAACGAAACTCCCCACTGGAGTCGACGTCACGCTGCGCGGAATGGTGGAGGGCATGCGAGCTTCCTTCAGAAGCTTCGCCATCGGCCTTTCGCTCGCTGTTGTTCTTCTCTACCTGATTCTGATCGCACAATTCCGTTCTGTAATCGACCCCCTGATCATTCTTCTCGCTCTGCCTCCAGGACTCAGCGGCGTGCTCATAACTCTGTACACCACCGGAACCACGCTGAACGTGATGTCGTTGATGGGCGTTGTGATGCTGGCCGGCATCGCGATGTCCAACAGCATCCTGATCGTAGAATTCGCGCACCATCTGCGCGCACAGGGAATGCGGGTACGCGAAGCCATCGCTATGGCCTGCCGTGTCCGCCTGCGTCCCGTGCTGATGACGTCATTGGCCACGGTGATCGGCTTGATGCCCATGGCTCTCAAGCTCGGCGAAGGCAGCGAGTCCTACGCGCCGCTCGCGCGAGCCCTGATCGGCGGCCTGAGTACCTCTGTGCTGTTTACCGTTCTGATCGTACCCGCTGGATTTTGTCTGGCCTACGCAAAGCACGGCCAAGTTCAACCAGTCACTGAATAAAGGAGCTATTACTTTATGCGATTCTTCCAACAAGCACGTCTTCTCACAATTGCGATAAGCCTCGCCGGCCTGACCGTTGCAGTTCAGGCGAAAGACAAGAAGACGAAGACGCCACCGAAAGATCCGCAAGATGAGATCGAAGTAGTCGGACACATTCCGCTGACCGGCGGACCCGTGCGGCACTTCATGAGCACGCAGCACTACAGCAGTTACTATCTCTACGCCGAACACGACGCCGGCACGAATGTGACCCTGATTGATGTAACCAAGGCCTCGGCTCCCACCCTGCTGTCCAACGTCTCCTATACAAGCAGCGGACCATCTAGTCTGTCGGTAGTCACAGGGACCGCCGCTCTAGTGGCCGACGGAGGACCTTCCGCCCCACCCGCAGCGCCGCAGACCATTCGGATTTTCGATTTTTCCGATCCACAACACCCTCGCGTAAGCAGAGAATTTACAGGTGTCACCGCAATGACCCGAGACGATCGCCGCGGCCTGATCTTTCTCGCAAACGGTGAAGGAATTTGGATTCTCCATCAGAACTTCGCAACCGATCCGGAAGTTGAAAAGGCTTACGAGAACTACATAACGTACAGCCACTAGAGAAACCGCGTAGCCAGGCCCTGATAGGCCGAGCAAGTTGCACCGCCGTGGAAGAGGGCGTCCGTCCTGGGACGCCCACCTTCCCGCGCGAATAACCGCCCTTCCGTTCCGCATTTCTCCTTCCCCCTCAATGCTTTGCCAATTCGTCGCATCCCACCCCGACGCCCTGCTCCCCCATCCTGAATCAGCATGGCAACACCTAATCAAATCCGCGCCAACCGCGCCAACGCCCTCCGTTCCACCGGCCCCAAGACTCCCACAGGCAAGAAAGCCTCCTCCAGCAACAGCACCCGCCACGGCATGCTGTCTCAAACCGTGGTCCTCGAAGGCGAATCGCAGTCTCGCTTCGAAGACCTCGTAATCAGCCTCACCGCCCAGCTCAAACCCCGCTCCGACGCCGAAGCCGCCATCGTCGAGACCATGGCCATCTCGCGTTGGAAGCAAATGCGCATTTGGGGCATTCAGAAAGCCGGCTTCGATCTGGAAATGGCCCGGCTGAATTCCTCTTGCAACATCCCCGCCACCCGAGCCTCCATCGTCTTTAAAAATCTGGCTGACAATTCGCGAGTCCTCGACCTCCAGTATCGTTACGAAACCGGCTACGACCGCCAATTCTGCCGCGCCTACGCCTTCTTCCTCAAGCTCCGCGCAAAGCCCGAAACCCAGCTCGAAGACTCCGACTTCTCTCAGATGTCGTTCTCGTTCGCCACGGCCACGTGGGAATCTGTCCCAGAACAGACACAAGACCAGACACAAGACGAGACAAACCACAACGAAACCCTGGCTCCTCCCGAAGTACAAGACGGGGAGAACGCATGCCAGGAAAATCAGAACGACGCACCCGGAAAAATCGATCCCGCCCCTGGCAAACCTGCTCAAAATGCAGACCTTGCCTCCGCACGATACGTTTTGCGAAACGAACCCGATTTCTCCGAACCATCAATCCACGCTCAGCCCGACTCCACATCAAATCGCCGCCTGGAGCCCATATCAGGCAAGAAACGACGGTGAAATCTGAAGAACCGTCCGCATGCGTCGTCTAATGTATTGGAAAGTGAATCAAACCGATCGCGAGGTTAGCGCCGGAATCATCGAGGGTTGCCGCCAGGGCGATCGGGCGGCATTCCATGCGCTCTACCTTGCGTACAAGGACAAGGTGTACTCTATTTCGCTCTATTTTTTCCACGGAGACGCTATCGCGGCAAGCGACGCGACACAACAGGTGTTTCTGAAGTTGATCACCGGAATCGCCAGGTTTCAAGGTGGATCTGAATTTTCCACCTGGCTCTATCGGATGGTGGTTAATACGTGTCTGGACAATGCGAAGGCGGGGAAACGGCGGGAACAGTTCATGGATGCCGCTGCGCTGGCCAGAGTCGCCGCGCCGGAATCCGCCGACGAGAATCTGGCGCGGGACGAGGTCGCCGTTAAAGTCCAAGCGGCGCTGTCCTCCTTGCCGCCCAAGCTCCGCCTCCCGGTGCTGCTCCGATATTTTGAGGATCTCTCCTATGGCGAGATGGCGGAGGCTTTGAACTGTTCTATGGGAACGGTGGCGTCCCGGTTGCATCAGGGTCACAAACTACTGGCCGGGAAGCTCGCGAAATTGCGCGGCCCCGTCGCAGATGGGAGCACGGGGAGAAGATAAATGCCCGACGAAAAACCTCCCTTCGGCCCTCTTGAACCAGGACAGCTCCCCATGGTGAGTGCTCCGGACTCAATCTGGGCCTCCATCGTCACATCACTTGACGCGAACTTAGCGCCCACATCCAGACGACTCCAATGGTGGCAATGGGCGGCTGCGTTCTCACTGCTTGTTGGCGTAGCCGTGTTCTGGTTTTCCACCAGGCGGCAAGCGCCAGGTTGGGAAGTGGTGCGGCTGGACGGGTCGCCTTCGGTAGGATCGAAACGAGTCGCCGATACCAGCAGAATAGCCGTCGGGGAGTGGTTGCAGACCGACGCATCTTCCCGCGCCAGAATCGGCGTGGGCGAAATCGGCAGCGTGGAAGTCGAGCCGAATTCCCGGGTTCGTCTAATCGCGGCGAAACCGAACGAGAACCGGATTGCTTTGGCTCACGGAGAAATCAGCGCAGTTGTTTCGGCGCCCCCGCGTTTGTTCTTTGTCGACACGCCCTCAAGTACCGCCGTCGATCTCGGTTGCGCATACAGAATGAAGACCGACGAATCAGGTTCGGGGCTGCTGCACGTTTCGCTTGGCTGGGTGGCCCTGGAATGGAAGGGGCGCGAGTCGCTTGTACCGGCTGGCGCAAGTTGCCGGACCCGGCCGGGTAAAGGACCGGGTACTCCCTATTTCGACGATGCCTCACCAGCATTCCAGGAGGCGCTGTCGGACTTCGACTTCACGAACGGGGGCTCTGCGGCGCTGAACTTGGTGCGAAGCCAATCGCGAGTGCGGGACACGCTCACTCTATTGCATCTGCTGTCGCGAACCGATCCCCAAGAGCGCCTTCGCGTGTTCGATCGCATGGTTGCTCTCGCTTCGTTGCCCGATGGCATTTCGCGCGACAAAGTATTGCAACTGGACAAAGACACGTTGAGCCGCTGGAAGCAGGAACTGTCCTCCGGTTGGTAAGCAACGAATCCTTGAGTTTTTTTCCGCTCCACGACGGAAGCGGAGCGCCCCGCACGACGAAGAGTTGGTTTGCAGCGTCCGTTGAAATCTTTTCCAGAGGAGACTCCAATGAAAATGTTGAAAGTATGTTTGGCTCTTGTACTTGGCGTATTTACTCTCGGCGCCAAACAGCCCGAGGGAGTGGTGGCTCATGAGTGGGGCACCTTTACTTCGGTGGCAAAAGCGGACGGTGGATCGGTCTCGTGGATGCCTTTGTCGGGCCCAGGCGACTTGCCTTGTTTCGTATCGCACCTGGGCACAGGGAACTATAAGCTGCAGCTTACGGGTTTGGTGCGGATGGAAACGCCCGTCCTCTACTTCTACTCAGGAAGTCCCACGACGCTTTCGGTTCACGTAGACTTCCCCCAGGGCTGGCTGACCGAGTGGTACCCAAAAGCTGATGTAGTAACGGGTGATCCATTCGTCAACGGCAAGATCGGCTGGAACGCAGTGGAAGTAGTGCCCGGCGGAAATCCAGGATTTCCAGCCACCAAGGGTCCCAGCCACTATTTTGCGGCGCGCAGCACCGCCTCTGCTCCCTTGCGCGTTGGCGATCAACAGGAGAAGTTCCTGTTTTACCGAGGCATCGGAGGATTCCAGGTCCCCCTGCGGCCGAAGTACCTGGCGGACGGGAAGCTGGAGATTCGCAACGCCGGACCGAATCCCATCCCGCTGGCCATCGTATTCGAGAACAGAGCGGGAAAAATTGGATACCGAATGGTGAGCAAGATCGGAGATGCGGTTATAGTCGACCCTCCCGAAATGAGAGGCGACCTGCAGAAACTCCGCGAAGAGCTGGTGCAAAAACTTACGGAGTTCGGCCTCTATCAAAAAGAAGCTGAGGCGATGATCGAAACCTGGCGCGACTCCTGGTTCGAGGAAGGAACACGCGTGCTGTACATCTATCCGCACCAGCAGGTGGATGCGTTACTGCCTCTATCGATCAAACCGAAGCCTGCATCCACAACACGCGTGTTCGTCGGCAGAGTCGAAGTGCTTTCTCCCTGGACACGGGAAACCATTCAGACTGCGATGAGCGCCGGTGATGTGTCGACGCTCGCGAAGTTCGGCCGCTTTCTGGATCCGTTCCTTCAGCAAATGCCGAATGCGGCGGTCTCCCCGAAGGCGAGCGCCTTCTTAGCGCAGGCGAGAGCGGAGATGGATAGGATCGCGTCGTCCAACACCAGATCATGCGTGGAATAGGGGAATCGCAAGCCAGGATGAGCGAGCCTGCCCTGTATTCCTGCTATGAACAATGCGCGGCGGCAGCGAACCTACTTCTTCTTCGCGGCCGCCGCGTCTTTGAGTGCCTTCAGGTGCGGCAGGTCATGCTCCTCTTCACGGCACGCCGCTTCGCGAAGGTCGAATTTTTGGCGGCTTATTGGAAAGGAGATCGTCCAGGGCCGGTCATAGACAACCGGATCGTTCACGGTCGCCTCGTACCGCAACGCATCCGGACCCGTTGGAGTGTAGCGTTCCACGACGTGGGCGGCGTAGCTCATGACCTCGCCGCCTTCGTTAAGCCATTCCTTGCCGTTCTGGTTGGTGGTGTCGATCACCAATGTGTCGCCCTCCCAGTGTCCGACGGAGTCGCCCTGCCACAGGCGTATCTTGTCCGTCAGGTGGGCCCGTCCGTCCAAAGGAACAATACGCCAGGAAGTTCGTTCGTGCATAAAAACGATGTAGCCCGGGGTCTGAATGATTTCGTACCCTTCAGGAATATACATCGACCGTGGCACACCTGCAGGGAAACAATGTGCCGTGGGATCGTCGTAGCCGCGTTCAGGCAAGTTCCGGCTGACTTTTTCTTCCTTGGCCCATGCCTGCATCGGAAGTTTTCCTCCGGGTGGGTCGACAATCATATTGCCTCCGCGCCCTGTGGCCGGCCCGCGGCTTTCTAAACCTTGATTCGCGCCTCTGGAATTGGATACGTAGAAGCCCTGCAGATCCGGCTTGCCATCCGGAGTTCTGCGAAGATTGGCAACCGCTGGTACGGCAGCGGCGGCATAGGTGGAGGCGGGCATCGCCACTGGAGGAGCCTTGGGGCTGCCCGGGTACCAGGTCCGGTCCTCACGCGTAAAGTCGCCGTTCGCCTCTTCGGCTTCTGCATGGCAGACATACTCGAAAAGCCTGTCGCGATCCGTTCTGCGGTGAAAGGCGAGGTTAATGGTCCAGGGCTTCGTGAAGACTTTAGGATCCTCAATGGTGGCCTCGTATTGGATGGTGTCATGCCCGTCCATGCGATACCGCTCGACTACGTGCAGCGCGTCGCTATGGAAGTCGCCCGCCATATCGAACCACGTTTTGTCGTTGTTATTGCTGACGTCGACAACCAGCGTGTCTCCTTCCCAGTGCCCGCGCGAATCGCCAATCCAGAAATTGTCATCGGCGGGGTGCTTCGTGCCGTCGGTATAAATCAAGCGGTAGTCGAGCTCCCATTCAAAGGCCATCGCGATCGCTTTGGGTGTCTGGAAAATCTGAAACGGATAGTCGAGGTACATCATTCGAGGGACGCCAGGCAGGTAGCATTTCGAGAGTGGATCAGCTGTCTGGCGCTTCTGAAAATTATCGGCTTTCTGCTTGGCAGCCCATGGCTGATATGGGATTTCGCCTCCCTTAACCACCGACCGGCCGGCGAGCATGTCCAGGCTGGCTGCGTGATCTTGCAGATCAGCTCCCGCAGTGCTGGAAGCCTGCCATATGCCTTCAAAGTTAGGTTTGCCGTCGACTGTACGCGGCAACGGAGAGACTTCAGCAGCAGACAAGGCGGCCGACAGAATTATTGCAGTAATAAGAGCATGGGGTCGCATACTTGATTGTATTCGAATGGTCGGGGGCATCTGCTGCCAAGTACAATGAAATCGTAGGAACTTGTGAATCGAATCCCATTGATTTGTGTGCTTTTTGCGGCTCCTTTGGTCGCCCAGTCCAACAGCCACGGTCTTCGTTTGAACGGGTTGCAGACCGCGGAACTCACGACTATCGATGAGGTGCCCGAGGGTCCTTCCAACCTGGGCCGCCCCTTAAGCCTGCAATTTGAAACCTGGGTGGAACAGCTCCCCAAGGAGCATGCCGAGGGCGTGTACTCGACCTTCGGTGGAATCGAGGAACGCTCCGGAAAAGCCTCAATCCGCAGAGTGATTCAGGATCATTTCCGCAACATTCAGATTGGCTACTTGCTGACGGTAGAAGCAGAGCCGAACACGCAGGGCTACCGCGTGTCGTTTGCGGACGTGGCTCCCAACGGTGCCGAGGGGCATAAGGGATATACCATTTTGTCGCCAGAGGCTCATCCTGTCCCCCAATTCGTTCTTGTTGGCGACATGTTGAAGGTTAACCTTTTCACCCGCCCGGACCAGACCAAGCTGGTGGAATACGTCCGCATTGGCGGACCCAAGATGAAAGAATTTCGCGACGAGGCTCCTCGTGATGCCTTTGCCGAAGACGCGGAATTCAGCATCGCGAAACCTCGATTTAGAGCCAACGGTCGTAGTGTGACAGCGTCGCCGGTCGCTGATCTTCACGGTCCGATGCTGCGTGTCGGCTTCCCGGGATTCGGGACGTATGTGCTATCGCTCAAACCTCATGCGGATTTGGGTTTCGAAAACGCCGGGGAGATTTCAGGCTCGTCGCTGACCTTCATGGTCCGCGGGAATGTGTTTCGCATCGATTGTGCCGAGCGAATTGCCTCAGGATCGGCGGCCTACAATGTGTACGCCTTGTTGGACACTAGCAAAGAGTCTCTCCTGCCCGAGGGATCGGGTGTCACCATGAGCGCTGAGCCTGCGATGCCGATCCCGCAGCGCTGAGGGCAAGCTAACCCGCAATCTGCACGCTGGGCGCGGCTATTTCCTGATTGTGCGCCAGCAAAGGTTGTATGAGTTGTGTAGACAATCCGGGTGCGACCGGCGTGTCGATTCCGTAGGTTGGAGGCCATTCTTTCGGCAGGTACCACGTGCCGAACAATCTGTCCAGGAAAGGCAGCATGGCTGCATAGTTCCTATTGACGTGTTCATCGTTCGTGTGATGCCAGTGGTGAAAGGCCGGGGTAGACACCAGCGCTCCCAGCCATTCCAGTCGCCAACGCAAGTTCGAGTGGATAAAGTAGCCCCAAAGAGTGCCCATCAGCGTGACCGCGAATGGCACAAAATCTAAGGTGTTCCCCAACATGGGTTGCACCAGGCCCAATGCATACATCGGGACAAAGCCGCATAGCCGGCCGAAAACAAGATCTAGCGGATGCGCGCGGACGTTTACCAGCCAGTCCATCTCCTCCGCGCTGTGGTGGATCGCATGAAAGCGCCACAAGAAAGGGATCTCGTGCATCCAGCGATGCCCCCAATAGAATCCGAAATCCCCCACGGCCAACGCCGCCAGCAGCCGGGCCCACAGCGGCATGGCAGCCGCCCACAAGTGCACTCGGCCGGGGACAACGTGATGGAGGACCCAGGCTATGAACGCCATCGGGGCGGCCAGCAGAAATTTGGGCAGGATGCCGTTGAGCAGGTAGTAGGCAACGTCTATCGGAAACGACTTGCGGAAGATTCTCTGAGGATGAACAGAGAAGAGTCTTTCCAAGGGAACGAAAACAATCATCGGCAGCAAGAACCAAAAAGCAAGCTGCAGAACGCTCCTGGCGAACGGAAGAATGTAAGGGTGCAGGCTCTGGGAATTTGCCATGCTAAAGCGAAAGACCGAACGGAAGCCCTGCCCAGCTATCGGGCGTTCGGACCCCAGGCTTTAACGGCGCCGCTTTTTCGATCTGAGGCGTCCCAGCACCATCAGACCCAGTCCACCGATCATCAAACTTAAGGTTCCAGGCTCCGGTGTTTGCGCGAAGCTCACGTCTGCCAACAATGCAAAAGGAGGCTCGCTTGGAGAAATTGGCGTTCCTACCGACAGGAAAGAAAGCGTTTCCGTAGAGTTGGTCGCGGTGAACACGAACGTCTGGTAGAACCAGCCGGTGAAGCCTTGACTCGCATTGGGCAGGACGTTTGTCGACTGTGTCTTCGTATTTGTACCGTCCGTCAGCGTAACCTGCCACTGTTCTGTGCTTGGGCCAGTAAAGCCGCTCTGCTGCGCTCCGGCCCAATAGAAACCGACCGCGTAAGTCGCTCCCGAAACCACGCCGGTGATGGTCTGCTGAATCGCCGCGGCGTGATAGGCGCCATCGGCGGCAATGAAATTGGGCCCTCCGACAGGAGGCGCGGTCAACACGGGACCGGTGCCTGGCCACAGCGCTACGCTGCCGGACTCGCCATTGGCGCCAGAGGTGGCCGATGACACACCGGTGTACAGGAAGTTATAACCCAGATTTCCACCCGAGCTCTGATTTACCCATCCCGTTACGTCCGTGTTGTAGCCCAGTTCCCCTGCGCCGTTGGTGCAAGTCACTTGAACAACCCCACAATTCAGCGTTCCGAAGTTGCCGTCGACGTAGGACAAAGTGGCGTGTGCAGATGGAACGAAGGCCAAGGCCGCGGCCGAAAAAGCAAGCATCGCGCCCCTTCTACGCAAAGCATTGGTTAGGACCGCAAACTTCTCCGCAATGTTCATCAATCTCCCCATTTGAGTTCTTCGATTTCAATTCTGGCGGAGATGGGACAAATGCGAAATCAGGGAAGAGCCGCGAAGGCTCGCCTGACTTACTACTAGTCTGTTTTCAATATCGTAGGACTAAGGTCCCAAGGGAGCGTTAAGGGTGGATCGTGCGTCTCTTGTGTACTACCCTATTTGAGGTATTTGTCGAACCACGTGAGCTCTTCGTAGAGCACGTGCTCCATTGTCTCGGCACCGCGGTAGCCGTGTGCCTCAGACGGCAGCATCACCAGCCGCACCGTCCCGCCGTTTCCGCGAATCGCGGCATAAAGGCGTTCTGACTGGATCGGGAATGTCCCGGTATTGTCGTCGGCCTCACCGTGAATCAGCAGGACCGGAGTCTTAATCTTATCGGCGAACCAGAACGGCGACATCTTGGTGTACACGTCTGAGGCTTCCCAGAAGGTGCGCCGCTCGGCCTGGAACCCGAAAGGCGTGAGCGTCCGGTTATACGCTCCACTCTCGGCGACCGCCGCGTGAAAGAGTTTTGTGTGGGCCAGGAGGTTCGCCGTCATGAACGCTCCGTAGCTGTGCCCGTACACGCCAATGCGATCCCGGTCCGCGACACCCATCTCAACCGCCTTGTCTATCGCGGCCTGCGCGTCCATCTGGATCTGCTCCACGTAGGTGTTGTTTACCGTGTCGGGATCGCCGACAATCGGCATCGACGCGTTATCCAGTAGCGCGTATCCATGCAGCGTCACCAGCTGATGATAGTTGAGTACCGGAAAGGATTGCGCTTCGTGCCCAGTCACCTGGCCGGCGGTATCGGCGTCGCTGAACTCATAAGGATAAGCCCACATCACGGTGGGCAGGCGCTTGCCTGGCGTGTAATCCGCGGGCAGGTACAGAGTGAAAGAAAGCGGCACGCCATCGGCGCGTTTATAGGTGACTAACTGTTTCTTGATCCCGGCCGTCTGCGGCATAGGATTGGCGAAATGGGTCAGAGGCTTCAACGCACCTGCGGTTCGGATGTAATAATTGGGCGGCTCGGTGGCGCTCTCACGGCGAGTCAGCAGCCGCGATCCGCTGTCATCCAGCACCGCGACGATGGATTCGTAACCGTCCTTGGACTGAAATAATCGCTGCGATTTGCCGCTCGCCAGATCGAACCGGTCAAGAAACGGCTGATCCCCATCCGGGGATGCTCCGGCGCCTGACAGATAGATTTCATTCCCCGATTGAAGAATCGTCTGGCGCCCGTCCACCATGGTCTTCGTGACCGGAGCACCCGGGTTGTGATACTCATCACGCTCGTTACGGCTGAAGATTACGCGTGCCGTAGAACCGGGCTTGTCCAGGTCGATTTCCAGGGTCCGGACAACCCGCTTTGAGCGCTCGAATTCCTCAACCAGCGCCTTGCCGTCGGCCAACGGCTGCATGCCTCGAAATCGCTCTTTAGTTTTGAAGACCTCAATGGGTTGGTCGCGAAAGGGCGATGCCAGAGCCAGGATCCTGTCCCGGTTGGGAACCATTTCCTTTGGATTTCCTCCATCCAGCGCTTCCACCCACGTAAGCGTCGCCGGCTTTCCCGGCAGCCATTCGATCGCCCGGGGACCGGTTCGAACGCCAGCCAGGGGAACATGCTCGGCCAAAGGAAGGCTCGCGACTTTGTATTCCGTTTTCCCGCTGCGATCCCATACTTCGACCTCTTGTGGAAATGAGTTGGAGGGGAGCTGATAGGAGTAGGGCTTGTGCAAACGGCTCACCAGCAAGTGGCCCTGATCGGGAGAGATCCGGACTGCTGTGAAGATGCCAGGCTTGCTCACCGAACTGGTTTTCCCGGTGGAGGAATCGAGATATGCGAGTTGAGCAGTCGCATAGTAATCGAATAGCTCCTCGTCGTGAGGCGTGCTTAAAAGGTCTTCGAAAGTCGGCGCGGGACCAGCCCCGCCGAGGCTCTCCTGCACGTGCGGACCCTTGGGAACAGCCATCTCCGCGGGCGGTAAGCCGCGCCCTGCCGGGATCAGGCGGACAAGCAACGTGCGATTGTCGCCTAGCCACTCCACCGATCCTCGCCCTTCGCCGTTGCCGGCAGGCCGGACACCATTAATACTTACGCCTTCCAGTTTGCGCGTGGCGCCTGTGCTGGAAGCCCCGATCCACAACTCGATACCGCGTGCAACGGTGTTTGTGAAAGCGAACTGCTTGCCGTCCGGACTCCACACCGGCTCGCTAAGCTTAGGCTCCCTCGGCAGAGCAACTTTGATTTCCTCTCCATCGGAGAGACGCCTGATGGAGAACGAAGTGTAGTTCGCAGCAAGATGCATTCCGTTGGTGTTCGAATCGATCCGAATGCCCGCCAGACGCAGCATGGGTTGGGCGACTTCCGAGATAGAAGGGTATCGAACCGCCTGCATCAGGATGGCGTAGTCTCGTTGCGGACTTACTGAGATAGTGGGAGTGGGTAGCGCCCGCAGGGCATCCATCACGGGGGCGGGCGGTTGACGATATAAAGTATCCTCGGCGAGCAGAAACGTCACCGGAAGGAATAGGCAAAGGACTCTGAAATTCTGACAGCGCATCATCTTAGTTCTCCTGGCGGCTGATGCATCGAACACACGCTGTCGACGTTAGTATGTTGCCGCGATTCTTGACTTAGATTTTAACCGAAACCCTGCCCTGGAATCCGCCCCCGCAGCCATTGGCTATACTAAAGCGTCGCCGATTTGACCGATACTCCTTCTATATCGGCTTGTGACTCAGTGCGGATTCTGGCGATTATCTTCTTTTGCATCGCGGCGGCGCTCAGCGCGTGGCTGATGCCGAACAATCTGACCCTGCTTCCGCTCCTCACACTCTCCATAGCGCGTGCGGTCGCGCTGGCCGTCGCCCTTCTGTTTTGGGTCTCGAGCGGGGGAGTAGATCGCTGGGGCTCTTCCCGATTCGTGTTGGTCCTGACGGTAATTGCGGGCGTGGCGGCGCTCAGCGCCGGTTGTCTGTTCATCCAGATCGCGCGTGACGACGCAGTGCCCGCGCCATTCCCGATGATCTATCGCGTCACGGCGGGCTTGTTGCCCATCCTCTTTGTGGCCGGTGCATTCCTGCCTTCCCGAAAGTTATTCCTGATTGTCGCGGCGGCGGCCCCTATAGCGGGAATAGCAGTAACTTCGACGTGGACGGCACTCAACGCGAAATACAATGCTAGTGTCGCCATACCCTAAATCCAAAGAACAGCTCGAGCGCGAAGCCTTAGTGGGTCGCCGGACTGCGGATTTGGAGCGGGTTCCAAAGAATGCCGGGTTAGAGCCTGTGCTGGAATTCGCAAACCCGAAGGAAGAACAAGAAGTCCAGTCCGCGGCCCTGTTGCGGATTGAGAACACTCCGGATTGGATCGCGCAATTGTCGGCGATGCTGGAAGGCGATCACCGGCTGGACGCCCTGCATGTCCTCAGCCGGAATGGCTATCGCCTGCCGGAAGCGCTGAGTGATCGGTGTTGGACGATTGCTGTATTGGTCGCCAGAGACGAGACGAAGCGCCTCAAAGAAGGCTCTGCTCCGACGGATTCCGACGCGCGACTGCTGTTTGACTCCATCGTGTCGATGGCAAATCGAGGCTCCGTCCGAGATCAGCGCTTTAAAGAGTTAGAGGAAGTGTGGGCATTCCTGCGCGCCGCAAACAACCCGAAAGACCTCAGCCCGCTCGATTTTTGGGTACGGCAGGCTCAATTGCAGAAGCTCCCGGAAAACGCGACAATTGAGGCGCTCCTTGAATACGCGGGGCCCCATGAGGCTTTTGATGTGCGGCGAGACGCTTTGGCTCGAATTGGCAAAGTGCCGGAATCCACCGCGCAACTGGCCAAAATGCTGAACGGCCCTCATCGGCTTGACGCGCTAGTGGTTCTCTCGGAGCGAGTCGACCAGTTGCCGGAAGATCTGCGGGACCGATGCTGGCAGGCCGCCGGTCTCACGGCGAACGATATGGCCAGAGCAATCAAGCAAGGCAAATCGCCTGCGCGGATAGAGGTCCAGAAGTTGGCCACGTCGGTTGGGTTAGTCTGGGCAAAGCTCGGCCCAATTCACGATGGGCGCCTGATGGATCTGGCTACCGTGCGGGATGTGGTCCGCGCGGCGGGAGACGATACAGACAAAGCGTCTTTGGCTTGGGCGGATAAAGTTCTGGCAGACCCGAAATAGCAACCATGCGGAGCTAGATCGGGCTGCGAATCTAAGGGCCAACCCAAACACTCAGCGGCAGTGGAGTTCCCGCAACTGTGTAGAAGGGGTAAAACTCACTCACTGCCAGCGGTCCCACTCCCGCGACGCCATTCGAGAAATTGATGTCCATTGTCACGGGCACTAGCGACGGGCCGTTTTGCGTCGCAGCCGCGGGGATGAGTGCGTCCACTTGCCACACGAAGGGATTTTGCGCGGTGACCCGCACCACTTCAGCGGACCAGCGGCCGATTGTTAGCGAAATAGGAATCTGCGATGCCGTCCAAGGTTGCGTATTACTGAAGCTGGAGTTCACGCCCAGTCCATTGACGAATAGTGAGATCGCCGTGCCCGAAGGTGCCGGATCCGAGCACGAGTTCACCGTGCCATCCGCATTGAGCGCCATTGCAGTGTGCGCTCCGTAATGGGTGATGTCGCCAGTGGTACAGGAGGCGATGGCGCCAGAAAGGTCGCCGAAGAGACCAGGGTTACTGGCGACCACCGGCATCGCGCGCGGCTGCCCCGCAACCCCGTTTACCGATACCACCATCGTGGTGAAGTTTTGTGAACCCTGCGAGTTGAGATAGGGCTCGCGCGCAGGCACAGCTACATTGATTTGCGAGGAGGAGACGTAAAGGAGCGTCGCCGGCGCACCGTCAAAAGTCACCGTTACTCCCGCCAGCGATTGCGTTGCATAGTCGGTAGCGGCAACGCCAGTTTCAGGACCCAGGCCGCTTCCAAGCAATGTGAGCAATTGGCTCGGCGCCACAACCCCGACGCGCGTTCCATTCGCATTATCGGTCACGCACGGGATCTGAGGACCTGTTTGGCTCAGGCCAAAATCGGCCAAACCAACATGGGCCCCAGCCTGTGGTCCAGCGTGAAACCCGCCCGCTGTGAGGGCTCCCGGTGTAATCGGAGTGTCCGCCTGAGAGGTAGGGCCAGCCATCCAAACCCGGGAACCGCCCGCGAACGCGATCCCGGCTGCGCTGACGTTGGACCCGTCCACCAGCACTGTGCCCAACACGTTTCCCGTCGCGGCATCGACATGGGAAACATAAGCTTCGCTGAACGTGGTGAGGCTGTTCGTTTGACACCCGGTGGGAAGGCCGGTGATACCAAGTGGGAGGTCCGGCAGAATAACAGGTGGTATAAATCCGAGATTGTTGTCGTTGTAAGCCCCACCCACGAACACGTCGCCCTGCGATCCCAAGGCAACCCCGGCGCCGCCGATTGCAATGGAGTAAAGCGCATGCGAGCCAGCGGCGTCCAGCTTGGTCAGGAAAGGCTGCGCGAGTTGACTATTCGGTTGCGTCCCGCTCCAGGGATAAAATCCATAGGCCACCCCCGTCACATAGGCGTTTCCAGCCGCATCCACGGCTAATCCCTTGTTGGCGGTTCTGCTGTTTCCCGCCACTCCGGTGGAATAGATGAGTTTCGACCCAGTCGAGTCCACCTTGGTGACATATTGGTTCCCGGTTGTCGCGAAGAAGCATTCCGGGCACGATGACGAATCAGGGAAGCTCTGGTAAGCGCCGGGCGTGGTGGGATAAAAATAGAATGCGCTTCCAGCCATATAGATGTTCCCTGCCGCATCGACGGCGAGCGAGTCACCGCCGATCCCGGTGGCGGTAAAGACAACGCTTGAGCCAGCGGCATTCAGCTTCATCAAAAAGGGCCGGCCATTGGAGTCAGGAACGCTGTAGGCGCCAGCGGACGCCGCGAGTCCTGTACCGCTCATGCCGCTCACCAAAATGCCTCCGTCGGGGGCGAGAGCCACCGCTTGGCCGGTGGTCCCGACATTGCCGAGGACATCGGAGAACAGTATCTCGCCGCCGGGATCAAACTTTACGAGGAAGGCCCGTGTCTGGCCCGCGGCCGGCAAAGTCCCAGTTTTGTTGCCGGTCGTGACGCGAAAATCGGGAGACGACGTGTTGCCAGTCACGTAGGCGTTGCCGGCCATGTCCACAGCGATTCCGGTAGCTGTGTCAAACCCCGAGCCGCCAAAGATTCGGGTGTACAGGTACCGTCTACCCGTCTGGTCGAGTTTAACAACCATGGCAGCTGTTTGAAGAGTCGTCTGATCTACGATGGTCGAGCCGGCAATATAGACTTCGCCCCCCGGGCCCGTGGCGATAGCGGCCGGAGTAAAGCCTTCGCGAAGATAGGTGGAATAGGTCAAGCCGGGTGATGACCAACCAACACTACTGAACAAAGTAAGAGCGCAAGCAAGACGAACAAGCATAAAAATGGCCTCGGGGATTTGGGCGCGGGATTAACTAGGCTATCAGCTTGGGAGCCTTCGCCGAAGCTCCACCACCGTCTCCAGATGATAGGTCCGGGGAAACAAATCCACCATCGTGATCCCTTTGATCTCGTATCCGCTCAACGCCGCGAGATCGCGAGCCAGCGTGGCCGGGTCGCACGACACGATTGTTATCCGCGCAGGCGCCAACCGGTTCAGGTGAGTGGTCACCGTCTTTCCCAGTCCAGCCCGAGGCGGGTCGGCCAGTACGAAGTCCGGCCGCGACTTGTGGTTCATCAGGAAGTCTTCCACCCTGGCGTTCACGCCTTCCAGAGCAACGCCGGCTCGCTTTGCATTGAATTCCAAATCGCGCGTGGCCGTCGATCCCGACTCAACCGATGTCACCTGCTCAAACTGCCGCGCCAGTGGGATAGCAAACAGGCCCACTCCGGCGTACAAATCCAGAGCGCTCCGTCCGCCCTCTTCCGGGACCGCGGCGCGAACCAGCTCGTTCAACAGAAACCGGTTCACCTGAAAGAACGACTTCGGACTAACCCGGAAGGTTCCGAAATCGGTCGTGTAATCCAGGCTCATCGACGAGTTGAAGGATTTGTAAAACCACTGTGCTACCGGTCTGTCGGTTTCCAGAACATTGAGCTGAAGGTCGGTCTCATTGGTGAACAGTTCCAGCGAGTGAACGAAGTGCGGAAACTTCGGCTCGCGCATACGATCGCGAAGTTGCGCGATGACCTCGTTCAACTTCGGCGATGCAATGGGACAGTCCGAGATCGGCACCAGATCGTGCGACGCCGCGGCCAGGTATCCGATCTGCTGGTTGCGCAGATGGAGCTGCACGCGATTGCGATAGCCAAGCTCAGGCCCGGTGAGGCTTCGAATCTCGCCCGGGTATTCGATCTTGCCCACACGCCGCAGTTGCTCGCGCAGAATGTCGACCTTGGCGGCATGTTCGAAAGCGTACGGCGCGTGCTGATAGTGGCATCCTCCGCAGCGCGAGAATACAGGGCAGGCAGGCTTCACGCGGTCCGGCGAGGCTGCCAGGATTTCTTTCAGCTCTGCGTCCGGGCCCTTTTGAAGTTCGCAGCGCACCTGCTCGCCGGGAAGCGTGAAGGGCACAAGCACCACCCTGCCATCAAGGCGGGCAAGGGAGCTTCCGCCATACACCCATTTGTCGATTCTTAGTTCCACATCTACAAGGTCTGTCACTTCGGGTACGATAGGAATTCCCCTCAATACAAGATGCCCACGCCTTCCAGTAAAGCCAGAGTTTTATCCGGCATTCAGCCCACCGGCAGCCCGCACATTGGAAATTATCTTGGGGCTCTGAAGAACTGGGTCAACATCCAGTATGACTACGATAGCATCTACTGCATTGTCGACCTCCATGCGGTTACGGTTTATCAGGACCCCAAAGAGCTGCGGGCGAAGATCCTGGAGCTCGCGGGCATGCTGCTTGCCATCGGAATCGACCCCCGGCATTCCTCACTGGTGGTGCAAAGTTCCATAGCCGAGCACGCCGAACTGGCGTGGATGCTGACCTGCGTCACCCCGGTCGGCTGGCTGGAGCGCATGACCCAGTACAAGGCCAAGTCTCAAGCGCAAGAGACTATCAGCGATGGCTTGCTGCAATATCCGGTCCTGATGGCGGCCGATATCCTGCTCTATCAGGCCAACGTGGTGCCGGTTGGTGACGACCAGACGCAGCACCTGGAACTGGCTCGCGACATCGCACAGCGCTTCAATTCGATGTACGGTGAAACGTTTGTCATGCCGGAGACACGGCTGCCCACGGTGGGCGCGCGCATCATGGGTCTGGATGAGCCCGATAAAAAAATGAGCAAGTCGGCTGTGGGTGCAGGTCACGCGATCAGCCTTCTCGATCCTCCCGAAGTGATTAAGAAGAAATTCAACCGCGCCACCACCGATTCCAAATCCGGTGTAGACATGGACAACCCCGGTGCGGGAGTCAAAAACCTGCTGAGTATTTTTCAAGCCTTCACCGAGTGGAGCGACGATCGCATCTGCGAACACTTTAGCGGCATGCGCTACGGCGACCTCAAGAAGACCGTTGCCGAAGCCGTTATTGCCGCACTGGAGCCGGTGCAGAAACGTTATCGTGAGATCACTGGCGAGCCCGGCTACGTGACCCGAGTGCTGGAAGAAGGCGCGGCGCGAGTGCGCCCGTTGGCTGTCGATACCGTGACCAAGACCAAGCGCGCCATGGGCCTGTTAACGGCGGAGTAGTGTCTATCGAACTCTGCTACCTTAGCGCGACGGAAATGGCTCGGCTGCTGCGCCGGAAAGAGATCTCCGCGCGGGAGCTTCTAGAGGCCCATTTAAAGCAGATCGCTCGCCTCAATCCCCAGGTCAACGCCATCGTGACCCTTGTAGAAGACCTAGCGCGCAAGCGAGCCGCCGAGCTGGACGAAGAGGCCGCCCATGGCAGATTCACGGGTCCACTGCACGGCCTTCCAGTCGCCCACAAAGACATCACCGAAACCAAGGGCATCCGCACCACCTTCGGGTCGCCGATCTTCCGCGATTACGTGCCTGCTCGAAATGAAATCATCGTCGAGCGCATGCAGCAAGCGGGGGCGGTGACGATAGGCAAGACCAACACGCCCGAGTTCGGAGCCGGCTCGCAAACATTCAATACACTCTTTGGAGCGACTCGCAATCCGTGGGATTTGTCGAAGACCAGCGGCGGCTCCAGTGGCGGCGCGGCAGCGGCATTAGCTTGCGGGATGCAGCCGATCGCGGACGGCACCGATGTAGGAGGCTCGCTTCGCAATCCGGCGAGCTTCTGTTCCGTGGTTGGATTTCGCCCATCGCCGGGCCGCGTCCCATCATGGACTACCGGCTGGAATCCTCTGGGCGTGGTAGGGCCGATGGCCCGTACGGTCGAGGACGTTGCGCTAATGCTCAGCGTGATCGCCGGTCCCGATGCTCAGGCCCCTTTGTCGATTCCCCAACCGGGCTCGGTGTTCGCCAGCCCTTTGGGTCGCGATCCAAAGGGACTCCGCATCGCGTGGTGTGAAACGCCTGGAGGCTTGCCGTTCGACCCCCGCGTGCGCGCGGTGTTCGGTGCGCAGCGCTCCAAGTTTGAAGCAATGGGGTGTGTGGTAGAAGACGCCCAGCCCGATTTTTCAGGAGCAGACGAGTCGTTTCGCGTGTTGCGAGCCCTTTTGTTCTACCAGGGCCTGGGCAACCTTCCTAAGGAACATCGCGACCAGATGAAAGCCACCGTAATTCAGGAACTGGAACGCGGCGCGCGCCTGACGGGTTCGGAAATTGGGGAAGCTGAAACCAAGCGATCGGAACTATTCGCGCGTTTCGGCCGTTTCATGCAGAGCTATGATTTTCTGGTGCTGCCAACCACTCAGGTTCCGACCTTCGATGTGGATCAGGAGTACGTTGACGAAATCGATGGCGTTCCCATGAGAAGCTACATCGATTGGATGGGCTCCTGCTATTTCGTCACCATGACTGCTCTTCCAGCGATTTCCGTCCCCGCCGGTTTCACTTCGGAAGGCCTGCCGGTAGGACTGCAGATAGTGGGTCGCTATCACGAGGACTTCGGCGTACTGCAGTTGGCGCGCCTGTTCGAACAGGTGAGTGGGGTGTCGTGTCGTTTTCCTACCATCTGCGAGTAGGACGCAGATTGGCAGCGAGGATTGGCAGCCGTTAGCTTTCCGATGGACCTGCGCAAGGGGTCCAGTGTCCCGAGTTCCTGCCCGGAAGGAGCGACGCGCGACGTGCTGATGAGTGGATAGGATAATATGTGCCAACATAAAGTTGGGTGAACCGCCGCAATGACGATAGAGATTCACAGACCGGAGCTTGAAGCGCTCATCAAAGAACGCATGAGGATTGGCGGATTTATCAATGTCGAGGACGCGCTCATGCAGGCATTGGAAACATCGCCGATCACGGATGCAATAGGGGGGGTAGCGGCTAAAAATCGCACGGGCGCTGATCTGATCGCTGCTATGCAGTCATCCCCTTATCGAGAGCTGGAAATTGAGCCTGCCCGCTATCGCTTACCTGTGCGTGACGTAGCGTTCTGATGGCATGGCTTCTCGACACGAACATCCTGTCTGAACTGCGCCGTTTAAAGCCCGAGCCAAAAGTTCTGGAGTTTATCGCCAACCATCCGCTTGAGGAGCTTTACATCAGCGCGGTAACGCTCGCCGAGCTTCGTTTCGGCATTGAGCTTCTGAGTCACGGTACCAGTCGCCGCGATGAGCTGAATAGCTGGCTCACGCAGAAGATACGGCCTATGTTCGACCGGCGGGTCTTGCCGGTTACCGAAGACATCATGTTCAGGTGGCGGGTGGCGGTGGAAGAAGGCCGAAAGGCGGGGCATACGTTTTCTCAACCGGACTTGATTATCGCCGCGACAGCGCTTCACCACGGCTTGACGGTTGTTACCCGTGATCGTAGTGATTTCGAGAAGACGGGTGCGCCTGTACTCAATCCTTGGGAAACAACTTAACGCCCCGTCGTGTAGATGACGCCTCCGTTGGGGCGAAGGGGCAGACCGAAACGTCTCCACCGGCGCATCGGTGGCGCTTTCGCTGTCCGAACGGATGACAGGAGACTACTTTATCCGCAAAATCATGTGATCCTCGTCGACGTATTCCGAACCCACCTTCAGGGCATTTGGCTCTGTTCCAAAACTCTCAAACCCGAAGCTTTGGTAAAGTCGCTTCGCAGCATCCTGCCTGCTCGTCACAGCTAGTAGAATTTGTTCCAGCGACGAATCCGTTTTCACGTTTTGCAGAATCGCAGACAACAACGCCCGCCCCACACCCTTTCGCCTGAATTCAGGGGTGACATAGACGCCATAGATACGGCCTTTATGACGCTCTTTGAGTCCTGTTTCCCGGATGAAGGTCGCCATACCTATTAGGTTGTCGCTGAGAAACGCGCCTAATGTAAAGTTCCCTGGCCCTGGGGCGCGAAAACGGTTGGCGATAGTCTCAATCGAGGTTTCCCGATGCTCTTCCACTGCCTTGCCGAACCCGAGCGGCTCCGCTTCAAGGGCTTCCAGCCGAAGGTGCCACCACGCCGCAGCATCGCTTTCCAGAAGAGTGCGTACTGTCATCTCGTATCGATCATATTAGGCTTCTTTCGATCCCATCGGCCGGACGTCGGCCCTGGTTGCCCCGACGCCATTGGCTCGTGATCTAGTCCGGACCGTCTGACTTCACTCTTCGATGAATTCCAAGACGTCCGACATAAAGCGTTCGCGGTGTTGTGACGAATCGTGCGGCTAATTACTCCACCGCAATAACGATCGCGCCCGCCACAATCAGAAGTCCTCCCACGCCCTTGCCCCAGGTCAACTGCTCCCCCAGGAACAGCACTGCAAACACGATCACGATAGCTACGCTCAGTTTGTCGATCGGGGCGACTCTGGAAGCAGGTCCGACCTGTAAGGCGTGAAAATAGCAAAGCCATGAAAGGCCCGTGCCGAGTCCGGAGAGAACCAGGAAAATCCACGTCTTCTTCGAGAACGCCTGGAATCTGGTTGGCTGGCGCGCGAGGTATGCCAGCAACCAGGTGAACACAACCACAACGGTTGTTCGCACAGCGGTGGCTACATTTGCGTCAACGTCCTTGACGCCGAGCTTCGCCAGGATCGCTGTGGCCGCTGCGAAGAGGGCTGAAAGTAAAGACCAAGTGAGCCAAGTCATTGTTCCGAACGTATCATGAGCCTTCCCATGCCTCTTCCATGTTGTTCCGCTGTGTTATGCTTCCCTCGTTCCAACGTGACTGGAAGGAGTGCTTATGAAAGCGACCAAGGCGCTCAAGCGGCTAGCCAAGATTGACTCTTTGATGACGGATGTGGCGGAGCGATTCAAAGGTTCGCCCCAAATACGAGAGGCCCTTCAAGATACGAGGGCTGCTTTGGCTCGGATAAAGACGGCTATGAGTTCGCAGGCTTCCGCTGAGAAGGCATCCAAGGCACGTTCAAAGCAGACGCAGGAACTGCCCAATCGGAAACTCATTGCGGCAGGCAAAGTGGCGGTTCAAGAAGGCGTGGAAGCGATTGGGAACGCAGACGAAAAGACAAAGGTCATACCCGCCCGAAAGAAAGCCGCCGCCAAAACGATGGCCGCAAAAACACCAGCAGCCATGACGGCGAAGAAACGTGCGCCGATCAAGCGTGCGCCGATCGAGCCTGCGCCGATCAAAAAAGATGCGAAGAAAAACGCAACGCTTATAAAGGCGGCCCAAGCTCCCGTAGAGATTCCTGCCATTGTGGAGACGGACCCGGCCACTTTGGAAACCGCTACACCTACCATAGAGACGGCACCCGTTGCTGTGGAGAATACCCCTGTCACTGTAGAGACGACCCGGTCCACTGTTGAGACGGATCTAGCCGATGTTGAGGTCCCAGAGGTTGAGGTCCAATCGGAATCTGTCGCTCAAGTGTCAGCGGGCAATTGAGGGATTCATCCTCGCTGCGGCTTAAGGCGCCACATTGTGCTAACGGTCTGGCGACGGAGTAGTCCGTTTGGGCGTGGCCTCCGCGATAGGATAAAAAGAACACTGTGTCCAGCGAAACTTCCTACGAATTGGCCGACCGCATCCCGGTCATCAAAGGCCGCAGGGCGGACGGAGTCATGGTGCAGATGCACCAACTGACCCAGGGCTTTGATCACAAAGACGTCTTGAAGCTGGCCATTGCCTACCTGCTGCACAATCCGCCTGCCAGCGGGGGCCTCATTTTGGACCTGGTGGAACGGGACGGGTTGACTTATTTAGTCACCGCGGACACGCCGCAATGTATTGAACTGCAAGGCTGGCTGGCCAGGGAAGTTGGTCAATTAACCCCGAAGGCCGAGGTCACTGCCCAACTGCCGCGCGCGGCTCCCCAAACGGCTGCGGCGATCTCCGAACCGATGGCACTGGGTGACCGCTCGCCGCAGCCTGCGGCCAAAATAGCTGAGCCGTCTCCGGCTCAGACACCGCAGCCCGAGGCCGGGTCAGCCAGTCCTGCAAAAGCGCCGCAGCCTGCTCCTTCGGCGTTCCCCTCCGCTGCGGCGCCGGAAGTTCCGCTGCCGGCCTTCTTAGGAGCTCCACAATCGCCCGTGACGCCGCCGTCCTCACCAGAGGCGCCCACAACGTATGTGATTGCTCAGCCGAAGGCGGGGTTGGGTAAGACAATATTATTCACCGCGATCGGATTTCTGGTCGTGGCGGCGGTGTTCTGGATCGCCATTGCGGTGGTTCGGGGAATGAAGTAGACACTTCGGCGGGATAGGCGGAGGTCTATCGGAATGTTAAGCGCGAAAAAACCGATAAATCTCTGTCCCGGTTTATAATCGACGCCAAATTTCTTATTCACCAAGAGGGTCGTTTCAAATAATGCGCCTACTCCTCTCCATTCTTCTGACGCTTATTGCCAGAGCACAAGTCCCTCCCTACGTCGACCCGGCGCCACACAAAATCCACTTCGTATCAGTCGCCGATAACGTGAAGCTGGAGGTACTCGAATGGAATGGGAACGGTAGACCGCTGGTCCTGCTGACGGGCTACGGCAATACGGCGCATGTGTTTGACGAGTTTGCACCGAAACTCTCCGGCTATCACGTCTACGCCATCACGCGACGCGGATTCGGACTGTCCAGCCAAGCCCAGTCGGGCTACGACGACCAGCGGCTTGCAGACGACGTGCTTGCCGTCATGGATTACCTGAAATTGTCCAAGCCGGTATTGATCGGCCACTCCATGGCGGGCGGCGAATTAACGACGATCGGAGTCCAACACCCCAGTCGTATTTCGGGCTTGGTTTACTTGGATGCCAACACAGACCCAAGAGACTTCCCCGAAAGAACGACACTCTACAACGAATTGCCCGAAGCTATGCGGAAGCAGCCTCCGCCGAACTCCAACGAAGAGAGCAGGTCCTTCAAGGCGTTTCGTGAATACCAGCGACGGGTCAGTGGCTTTCCCTTTCCGGAGGCCGAATACCACAACATGCACGAGACTGATCCGGACGGGTCTAAGGGCAGGAGTCGCACTCTACCCTTAGTCTTTAGCGCTGTTCGCGATGGGCAGAAGAGCCGCAATTATTCCGGGATCACGGTGCCGGTTCTAGCATTTTTCCCCATTGTTGGTGAGCCGCAGCGTTACCGTCCAAAGAACCAACAGGAGCAGGATACAATTACGGCCTTCGATGCGGCGACATTAGTGTTCGTCAATCGCTACAAGGCGGCGCTCCTCAGCCAGGTTCCAAGCGCTCGCATCGTGGATCTCCACAATGCGGACCATTATGTTTTTTTGTCAAATGAACCCGAGGTTCTGAGCGAGATCATGTTATTCCTTGGCACGCTGCAGTGAAGAATCACTCCTCCCTTGTCGCGATGGTACGTTGGACTGGATGACTCGCGCCGCCAAGTTGCTTCCGCTGATCGCCATGACCCTCAGCGCCCAGGCTCCCCTCCAATTTCAGGGACACAACGTGGTGCTTACAGAGGGGGCCACGGACCCTTCCGGCGTCCTGGCTCCTGCGTCGGTATGTGTGGAATCGGAGGAACAGGCTCAGTGCTACCGGACCCCTCAAGGCTATGGGCGGTCTCCGGAAGCCACCGCGGTACGACTTTCAAAAGATGTGGAAGCGCTGCTGTTTTCTGTCGCCACCAGCAGTACCACCGACTACGGCATCCACTTCGCGCTGCTCACCAAAGGATCGGGGCGGGAATTGCAGGACCTGTTCTTCAGCACTATTGAGGCATCGAATCAAAGCGCCAATGCGCTGTGGATGGAGCCGTCTCTTTCCCCTTCCCAGATTTTCATCCTGGCGGATTACGTGTGGGGTCCGGGCGAATCCACGCACGAGCCGCATCGCTACATGATTTCCGCCTACCTTCAGAAAATCACGTCAGCTTTCGACACACCGCATTATTACCTGCAGGACCGCTACATGACCGCGGCCAAGTACGATGCGGAAAAGAAGCCAAATATTCTTGCGGCGGAAAGGGCCGAAATCCTGGCTCGCCTGGCGCGGATCAAATAGGTCTGGCGTCGATGCTGGATCGTCAGACCGCCCACCTCGCTGACGAGCACTACCGTTCTCCCTTACTGCACTCCTTGACTCCCCCTATCCGAATGAAATAGGCTTAACGAATGTTTCAGGGTTGTTAATAGTTGTAAAAGGATTGTAAATTTTATGCGCAGCTTCCTGGTTGTAATCTGCCTTTTTGTCTTTTCCCTTGTTTTGTTAGCTCAAGGTGACCGGGGTACCATTACCGGCACCGTATCCGATCCCGCCGGAGCCTTGGTCGCCTCAGCGGCCATTCAGGCTAAAAACGTTGATACCGGCGCTATTTATCCTACCGAAAGCACAGCCACCGGCAACTATACGTTGTCCCAATTGCCCGCCGGAACCTATGAATTAACGGCCACCGTTTCAGGCTTCAAAAAATACGTCCGCCAGAACATCCTGGTGCAGGTCGCCGCTGTTGTCCGTGTCGATATCGGTCTGGAAGTCGGCGCGGCATCGGAATCGGTCACCGTTACCGAAGCCGTTCCGCTCCTCAAAACGGAAAGCGGCGAGCTAAGCCACAACGTCACAGCCGACCGCCTCGATTCGCTTCCGGTTCTTTCCATCGGTGCGGCCGCGGGCAGCTCCGGCATTCGCAACCCGCAAGCTGTGGCGAGCCTGCTCCCCGGCACATTCGTTCAGCCCAATTCGAACGTCCGCATCAACGGCGCGCCCGGCAATACAGCGTCTTATCGCCTGGAAGGCCAGGACGCCTCCAACGGCCAGGTGCCGGCCACGCAGGCGCAGGTCCAGCCCAGCGTCGACGCCATCCAGGAAGTCACCATCCAGACCTCTAACTTCGCAGCCGAGTACGGCCAGGTCGGCGGAGGTTTCTTCAACTACACCATGCGCTCCGGCAGTAATGCCCTGCACGGCAGCGGTTACGACTATTTCGTGAATGAGGTCCTCAATGCCAACACGCCGTGGACCAACACAACTCGCCCCGTCGCCCGCCGCAACGACTACGGCTTCACGCTCGGCGGACCCGTAGTGCTGCCCAAGATCTACAACGGCCACGACAAGACCTTCTTCTTTTTCAATTTCGAACAGTTCCGCGAAACCCAGAACATCAGCGGACAGACCATCACCGTTCCAACCCCCGCCTTCCGCGCGGGCAATTTCACAGGGGCGCTCACCAACAAGAATCTCGGCACCGACGTGCTCGGCCGGGCAATCTTGGAAAACACGATTTACGATCCGTTGACTCAGCGAACGCTCTCAGGCGGTCAAGTAGTACGCGATCCATTCCCGAACAACACAATTCCGATGAGCCAGATGGATCCAGTGGCGCTCAAGGTCCAATCGTTAATTCCGCAGCCGACCCGGAGCGGTCTCACCAACAACGCTGTGTTCCCGTACCTAAGCCAGCGTGTCACCGACGTCCCGGCGTTCAAGATTGACCATAGCCTCGGTACGAAAGCCAAAATCTCCTACTTCTGGCAGCAGACCCGCACCGCCAGCCAATACTCGCCCACATTCGGCGCGTCCGACGGTTTGCCGCTTCCCATCACCGCGGCCATCGGGACGTTTATCACCGCTCGTGCGCAACGCCTGAATTTCGACTACACCCTGGCGCCTACTTTGCTTCTGCACTTAGGCGTCGGCTATCAGAACGACAACTTCAATGACGACCCGCCGGTTCTCAATTACAACCAGGTCACCTCGCTTGGTCTGACAGGCGCCACGGTTCAGAGGTTGTTCCCGGCCCTGCAATTCCCCGCCAGCCAACCTCAAGGTGGCGTGAAGAATCTGGGCCCTGGATCCAATCGCCATCCGCTGCTCTACGAAAAACCGACCGCCAACTCCAGCTTGACCTGGGTCCGCGACAATCACACCTATAAGCTCGGCGGCGAACTTCGTCTCGATTCCAACCTTTCCACGCTCTACACCAACACCAACGGCATCTACGCCTTCAACTCGAATGAAACCGCGCTTCCGTATCTTCAAACGGCCACCACCGGCGGCGGCAATGTCGGTTTCGCTTATGCCAGCTTTCTGTTAGGAGCGCCCGACAGCGTGCAGATCGCGCCCGTGAATAACATCCGCCTGGGCAAGAAAGCAGTGGGCCTCTTCATTCAGGACACCTGGAAAATCACGCGGAAACTCACTCTTGACTATGGTCTTCGGTGGGACTACTCGGGCTACCTGAAAGAACAATACGGCAAGCTCGCGCAGTTCGCGCCTAACGTGCCGAACGCAGGGGCGGGCGGCAGGCTCGGCGCAGTCCAATTCGAGGGCGATGGCCCGGGCCGATGCAACTGCAATTTCGCCAGCGCGTATCCGTTTGCAGTTGGTCCGCGGCTTGGCATGGCGTACCAGATTAATCAGAAGACCGTTTTCCGAGCCGGGTGGGGAATTGTCTACTCCGGCACCGGCGATGCGAACGGCGCCACCCAGGGCGGCCTCACCGCACCCAAGCCGTTCTCCAGCCCGAGCTTTGGCACGCCCGCATTGACACTCGCGAACGGCATTCCTCCATCCTCCGTTCTGCCGTTCCCGAACTTCGATCCGAACCAATACCCGCAAGCCGGGTACGCCACCACCCAGGCTCCTCCCGTTTGGTATGACCAGAACGCGGGACGCCCGGCGCGGCAGATGCAATGGAGCGTCGGCCTGCAACGCCAGATCACACGCGACTTCGCCGTTGAAGCTGCTTACGTTGCCAATCGCGGCGTGTGGTGGAACGCTCCCGGTTTGATCGACGTGAACGGCCTATCGTTCGCGACGCTGCAAGCCAACGGGCTCGATCTCAGCAAGAGCGCGGATCAAAACATCCTCAAGGCGACAATCGGATCGGTCGCTGCAGGCCGCTTCCAAAACAAGCTGCCCTACGCAGGCTTCCCGCTGACGGCCACCGTGGCGCAGTCTCTGCGGCCATATCCTCAGTTCTCGACCATCACTTCACTCTGGTCGCCGCTCGGCAAGACCTGGTACGACTCGCTCCAGGTGAAGGCCACCAAGCGGTTTTCCCACGGACTTTCCTTCACCAGCACATATTCGTGGCAGAAGCAGTTGGCCGAAGGACCGGCATCCAACGTCACCGTTCCCGGCACCGGCAACGGCCCGGTGAACGACGTATTCAATCGCGACCAGAACAAATATCTGTCGGCTTTCGATCAACCCCAGATCTTGAATCTGGCCCTGAACTATACGTCTCCCAGATTGAATCTCAACGGAACCGGCGGCAAGGTTCTTTCCTGGATCGCACGGGACTGGACCATCGACACTTATCTCCAATACGCCAGCGGCCTGCCCATCCTCGCTCCATTCGCACAGAACAGCATCTCTGCGATTCTGCCTCGTCAGTTGAACACCACAACGGCAGGCGGCGAGTCATACTCAAATCGCCTCCCAGGAGTGCCTCTGTACACGCAGGACATCAACTGCCATTGCTACGACCCGAACAAGATGTTCATCCTGAACCCCGCCGCCTGGGCCGATCCCGCGCCGGGAACATTCGGCACTTCCGCCGCTTATTACAACGACTACCGCTATGCCCGCCACCCGCAGGAGAACTTCGGTTTCGGCCGCGACTTCGTAGTGAAGGAGCGTTACCGCCTGAGCCTCCGCGCCGAGTTCACGAACATCTTTAACCGGGCCAACGTACCCAACCCGACCTCGGTCAACGCGCTGGCAAAGCAAACCGTCAACACAACCACGGGGACGGGCACCGCCGGCTTCGGTTGGGTGAATACCCAGACCGTGTCCGCGACGTCGCCCAGACAAGGCACAATCGTAGGCCGCTTCATATTCTAAGGCGTGCGGCAGGCCCCGGGCCTGCCCTGCATCCGCGCATCACTGGACGGCAGAATAGGAAAACAATCCGTACATATTGAGGTAATCCAAGCTAGGAATTGAAAGTTGGGTTTCGGCAGCAATAGTTGCACCCGGAGATAGAAACTCACTAGAATATTCAAGAATAATCCTCCATGCGCATCTGTTTCAATCGCCGGCCTGGCTTGGGCTGCCCGTCGCTGGCATTGTGCATTCTCGGGCTGCTGCCATACGCCTACGCTTTCCAGGCACCATTAGAGGTTAAAGACGCGAAACAAGAGTTGTTTGCAGCCCGCTATGGTCGTGCCGCCGAACTCTATTCAAAACGGCTGACCGAAGCTCCGCAGGATGGCGAAGCATATTACGGATTGGTGCGGGCGCTTTTAGAGGCGCACCGCAGTCAGGAGGCCTACGTCATCGCGGAGAAGGCAGGCGAAATTGCTCCATCCGCAGCGACGCTGACCGCAATCGGTCTCGGCGCATATCGTCACGGGGATCTAGGCAAAGCGGAGGAAGATTTTCGCGCTGCACTCAAGCTGGATCCTCAATTTCCTGGGGCGCTGGCCGGCCTTGCTTCTATTTATTCAAGCGTTTCAAAGTTCAAAACCGCAAGGGATTTGCGGCTCGCCGCCTATCATCGGTCGCCCACCGACCCGGACTTAATGCTTGCCTACGCGAACTCTCTAAAAGGTGAGGAGCACATCACGCAACTGCAGCGGATAGTAGATTCCATCGACCCTGACGCTGAATTGGCCCAGAGGCTGCGTGCCCACATAGCCAACGACCGTGCGGTGGGAGACCGGAAGCTCCGCAGATTGACCAGTCCGTACGAGGAAAGCCGCGTGAAGATGTTCCACGTTATGAATGGGCTCAATCATCCGCGCGGCTTTGGCGTCCATGTCAGG
Organism: Terriglobia bacterium; assembly: GCA_963766615.1. GTDB lineage: Bacteria > Acidobacteriota > Terriglobia > Bryobacterales > Bryobacteraceae > Palsa-187. The sequence goes on along the minus strand of CAVYBC010000010.1, from coordinate 750,687 downwards.
TTAAACGGAAAACAGAGCATACGTCTTCTATTAGATACAGGGGCGTCCGGAATTTCAATTTCCCCCAAGGCCGCGGAACGGGCTGGAATTGAAAAGCTCGGAGAAGTGGCTTCTGAAGCGAAGGGGATTGGCGACGAAAAGGCTCAGACGTCATTCTCATTTATCGTCTCGGAACTCCGCGCTGGCGACGTCACTTTCGCGGATTACCCCGTGAGTGTGTTTCGGTCCGCTCAGTCCCCCGACTACGACGGCCTTATGGGTGCCGACGTCTTCCGCCAATTTGTAGTCGGACTCGATTTCCCCAACTTGGAGATCGTTCTCTCTCCGCGGCCGGGAGGGTTGCCCATAGAGGACGAAGTTGTTGATGCGTCGAACTCCCCGGCACCTGGATTTCAGCGTGTTTTGCGATTCGGCGACCACTTAGTGCTCACTACGACGATGAACGAGAAGAAGACAGGCTTGATGCTGGTGGATTCCGGTTCAACCGTGAACCTGATCGACGCGGCCGTAGCCAAAGAGGCTTCCAGTGTTCGTGAAGATTCTTTGACCACTCTGAAGGGGGTCCAAGGGAAGGTCGAAAAGCTCTCGCGTGCGGATCGAATCTCCCTGGTCTTTGCCGGCTTCCGTCAGGACAACCCAGACCTGATCGCTTTTGACATGACCAAATTGGGAGACTCCTCAGGAGTGAGACTTTCAGGCATTCTGGGAATGCCGGTTCTGGCGGCCTTGAAGGTTAGCATCGATTATGCCGAGGGCGCCCTGAAGCTGGAATACCGGAAATAGGGTCTCGGTTTTAATTAGTCTCTATACCTGCTTTTTTAAGAAGCTTCCGGAGTTCGCCGAAGCCCTGATCTCCTTCCGCGGCCGATCCCACCTTGCCGTCTGGATCAATAATGATATAGGTCGGAAACACGCCGATCTGATACGGGCGCGGCATGTCGTTCTCGGTTGTCAATACCACGGGGAATTTGTGCGGATGTTCTTTCAGGAACTTTTCCACGATTGGGCGATCCTCACTGACCGAGATGCCTACAATCATCAGGTTCTCCCCGCCGTACTTCTTGTAGAGCCCATCAAGCGCCGGGGCGTCGGCGCGGCACGGCGGGCACCAGGTGGTCCAGAAATCGAGCAGTACTGTCTTCCCCTTAAAGGCAGTGAGATCCACCGATGCGCCAGCGATGTCGGTAACATTCAATTCTGGCGCGGGGGTGCCCACCAATTGCTTCTTGATTCTTGCGGCGTTCCACTTCGCAAGTTCCTTCACCTCCGTCATACCCTCAGAAGGTTTGAAAAGGGCTGCGTCCATAGGAGTGTTGTGGCTCATACGCTTCCAGAGGTAGGTTGTGTCGGACTGATATTGGCGACCGCTGGGCGGCTCAATGACCTGCACCGTATGGAGCGAGAGCACCATCCCGGTTTCCGTGTCCAGCATCGCTCGCTCCGTACCGTCCAGAACTTTCGTGATACCTTGGCTCGTGGAACGCATTGACTTCCGTATCGGAGCCTCTAGAACGATGCAGCTCCGGTCGTTCTCTTTGAAGCCGCAAGGCGCCCTCTGTACTTCCATGGCTTTGGACCAATCCGCATCGCCGACATGGTAGACGGACGGCACAGGAAGGTCGTCCTTCGCCTTGCGCTTCACGCGTATATACTCGCTGCCGCCCCCATCCATAGTGAATAGATCCTTACCATCGAAAATGCGGATATAGTCTCCGGACCCAGTGCTGAATTTCTCGCGCCATTGCCCGCCCGCGACATCGAGGAATACCTGGCGCTTGGAGGCCTGAGTATTGTTGGCGGTTCTTGAAGTCTGCTGGACTTCGAACTCCTGATGCAGGCTGACCAGCGTTTCTCGTTTGGCTTTGAGTTCATCCCACAGCGAGCCAGCCGGAGTTTGCGCCTGCGCCCCCGCATTTAGCCCGGCGAATAAAAGAATGACAAGCGCCATAAATCGCATAAACGGAAGTATAGCGGGAACGTTGATTCTTGAACAAGCTCAACGGGCTTTCCGGTTAGGGAGATTGCAGCGCGAAGAAGGGCGTGTTATCTACCCATATCAGTAGAAATCCGAGACATCGCCCCGTTCCTCCGGGTAGCGACAGTGGACCAGAACATCTTGTGCGGATAGAGGAAGTCGTAGTTGTCCCTGAATCTCAATAACGGGTGCAGAGCTCTCCACTAACAACGGTAGGCCAGCCCCATTTCCGATTTGAGAATGTAGGGGTAAAGGGTGCCAGACGACATTATCCTTGAACGGGTCCTTTTGACCAACTGGGCCCACGCCTCAAGGGTGGTCTGCGACGACTTCCGACCGATCACGAAGGCGCCCGACCCATGGCCCGCCGTGTCGTTGTGCCCCCCTGCGACAAGCGCAGAAATGGATCTGCTCCACCTGATCGCCAACGACAGCCCGATCCAGCGGGGAAAGTCGTCTGTTCGCCCCACCGCCAGGCCGGCACTTGCAAGGTTAGGTCGTAGAGCGCGCGTGGTGAGATTCGACGCTCTGTCCTCATGAACACACACCGGTACGCATCCGAGTTTAGCGTCCACGGCGACACGCGGTCACGAGCCAATCCCTATAGCTTTCTCCCTTTGAATCAATCGATTTGCCAACCGACCTGGCTAAGTCCTTGCGCGCCCATGCGATGCTCATCATCGAGGAGAATTTATGCCCCAACTTACTCCCATCCAGTCCCAGGTCATGGCCGGGTTTCTTGCCGGAAAATCGGTCTCTGCTGTCGCGCGAGAGAATGACATCCATCGTTCCACCATCTACCATTGGCGGAATGAGCATCCGTATTTCAACATCGTGCTCGATCAAGCCCGCTCGCGTCACCAGGTCAATTTGTATGACCTCGTGCAGGACCTGACCGAGCAAGCTCTGGAAACCGTCGCCACGATGCTCGAATCAGATGATGCAACCCTCCGCATCCGAGCCGCGCAGACAATCCTGCGGGTTGCCGATCCCGGTCGCCTTCCCAAAGGCCTGCGGACTTCGATGGAAATCGAAACCCTGGCCGACCAGACTCTGGCTCAAAAAGCCGAATTAGACCGCGCGGCCAGCGCTGCCGAATCCGACACAATTCGACACAATCCGACAGTTAAATCCGAGCCCGACCGCCTTTCCCGAGGCCTCCGCTCTTGCATCGAATTCGAAACCATGGCCGGCCAGAGCTTGGTTCAAACAGCCGAAGTGGACCTCGCGACCATGGCCGATACCTTCGAATCCGACACAATTCGACAGAATCCGACACTTAAATCCGGCCCCTCCCGAAATTCCCGCTGCGCCTGCGGTTCTGGCCTCAAGTACAAACGTTGCTGCGCTGATCAGTCGGATCTTTACGGGCAGCGCAACACAGCCGCTGCCGCCGTGGCGACGGCGGCAGCAGCACCGCGAGACCGGGCTGAATTAGTTGCTTGAACGTTGAAGTAAATCTCGCAGCCGCCTGAAATGTTCTGTCGTAATGCTAACGGGTCTGCGTCAGCTCGCGGGGTGGAAGCTGCGGCTTCGCGGGAGCCACCACGCCTACACGAGACTTAGCGAAGCAGGCGCCAGACATCAATTCGACATGGAGATTATAGTTTGATTGAAATAATCCGATGGGACCATGTCGTAGGATGACTCTTACGCGCCCTGTTGTTCGCCGCTCAAGGAATGAGAATGCAACCCGCCCGCCCGTCGTTTTGGGCAAGCGACGGGGGGGTCGAACGATAGGGGGAGCTTTCGCTTACCTCGTCTTCTTTTTGGCTTTGATCTGCGCCAGTCGCGTGGCGGGCGCCCAGACGGTGACGACCCTACACCTTAACGAAATCGAGTCGAATGGGGGCGTTCCAGACGACTGGTTCGAGTTGGTCAACGTCGGAACCACGCCCATCGACATCTCCGGCTGGAAAATGTTGGACAACGACGACTCGCACGTGCCGTACGTCTTCCCTACCGGCACCTCAATTGCACCCGGAGCTCACCTGGTTGTCGACACCGGCACCAGCGGTTTCAACTTCGGCCTGGGGGCGGCTGACTCCGTGCGGATCTTTACTCCCGCCGGCGTGCTATACGAGTCCTATAGCTGGACTGCGCATGCCACGACGACCTACGGAAGGTGCCCGGACGGCACTGGCCCCTTCACCACCACCACTTCCTCCACCAAAGGGACGGCGAACGACTGCAGCAGTCCTGTGAAGCTCAACGAAGTGGAGTCGAATGGCGGCGTTCCTGACGATTGGTTCGAGTTGTACAATCCGGGCGCGATACCGTGGGACATCTCGGGCTGGAAAATGCTCGATAACGACGACACCCACACGCCATACGTCTTCCCGGCAGGCACCGTGATGGCGCCCGGCTCTTTCCTCGTGGTGGATACCGGCATCACGGGATTCAACTTCGGCTTGGGCGCCGCAGATAGTGTCCGGATCTTTGACTCAGCGATGACTCCCATCGACTCTTATAGCTGGACCGCGCACGCGACCACTACGTACGGCCGCTGTCCCGACGGCACAGGTCCGTTCGTCACCACTGCGGCATCCACTAAAGGCACCGCCAACAGTTGCGGTAGCAGCGGGAACAGTTTCGTAAAGCTCAACGAAGTGGAATCGGACGGGGGCGTGCCGGATGACTGGTTCGAACTGTACAACTCGGGCTCCACTCCGGCGGATATCTCGGGTTGGAAAATGCTCGATAACGACGACACTCACACGCCCTATGTTTTCCCGGCAGGCACGGTGATGGCTCCAGGAGCCTTCCTGGTGGTGGACACGGGCGTAAACGGCTTCAACTTCGGCTTGGGCTCGGCCGACAGCGTTCGTATCTTCGACTCGACTGGAACGCTCGTAGATAGTTACTCCTGGACCGCCCACGCGGCCACTACCTACGGCCGCTGTCCGGACGGGACCGGGGCCTTCGTCACCACAGTAGCTTCCACGAAAGGCACCGCCAATTCGTGCGGTTCCACCGGACCGTCCTTCGCGATGTGGCCGGGCGGCACTGATATCAGCATCGTGGATGGGACCAGTGTTTTTGGCGGCAATCTGAGCGGTTTGGATTATGAGGGTACCGGAACTGCGGTTCCTGGAGTTATGTGGGGAATCCGGAACGGGCCCAGCACCTTGTACCGCCTGATTTTCAATGGCACGATCTGGACGCCCGACCCGAACAATGGCTGGAGCGCCGGTAAGACAATATTCTTCCCCAACGGCACCGGCGGCCCGGACTCCGAAGGCGTCACCTTCGCGGGCACTTCCAGCAACGGCATCTACGTGTCCATTGAGCGTGACAACAATAACAACGGGGTCAGCCGTAACTCTGTTCTTCGCTTCGATCCGTCCACTCCGGGAACCACGCTCAACGCAACACACGATTGGAACCTCACCTCGGATCTTCCGGTCACCGGCCCCAACCTCGGCGCGGAAGCGATCGCCTGGGTTCCGGATACTTTCCTTACCGCGAGCAAGTTCTTCGACAACGCCAAGGGCCACATCTATAACCCGGCGGAATATCCAAACCACGGTAACGGACTGTTCTTTGTCGGTCTCGAAGCCAACGGACATGTCTACGCCTACGCGCTGGATCACAGCGGCAACGGAGCGTTCACCCGCCTGGCGGAACTCACCACGGGTTTGACGGGCGTGATGGACTTGTCCTTCGATCGCGAGCTCGGCAATCTTTGGGCCGCGTGCGACGATACCTGCCAAGGCAGAACGGTTGTCTTTCGCATCGATTCCAGCGGCAAGTTCGTTGTCGCCGGCGGGTTTGAGAGGCCGAGCGGCATGCCCAACTTCAACAACGAAGGGTTCACCATTACGCCGCTCAGCTATTGCGCGGGCAATCTTCGGCCGGTGTTTTATGCCGACGACACCGAAGACAACGGACATTCCATTCGCCAGGGCACTCTACCCTGCTCGCAAGTAGTGACCTTCGCGGACACGCTGGCTCCTGCCGCCGCGCCGGTTCTATCGCCTGCGCCCAACGCCACCGGCTGGAACACCAGCGATGTTATCGTGACCTGGAACTGGTCAGACAACCCGGGAGGGTCGGGGATCAATGCAGGCAACTGTGTTCTGTCATCCACCTCTTCGGGTGAAGGAATTCTTCCGCTGACCGCGACCTGTCATGACGTGGCAGGCAACACGGGCAGCGCCGCGGTCACGGTCAAGGTGGACAAAACCAATCCAGCGATTGTGGCAAAGGCGAAGAATGTCGATGGCTCGGTGTACACCTTTGGCACGGTGACCAGCCAGACCGTTACGGTTCACTATGCGTGCGCCGACAGCGGATCGGGGATCGCGTCGTGTACTACGGATCAGGTGTTCCCCAACGACGGGACGTTTTCCACCAGCGGCACGGCGATTGACAACTCCGGCCGGAGTGCGTCGTCGGGCCCGGTGCAGGTGAAGATCGACAAGGCCAGCAGTTCGCCGATTCTCTCGGCACTGGTCACCAACAAAACCGGGGCGGCAAACGCGCGCGCCTGGACCGTGACCATCTCGAATTCAGGACTGGTTCCGGCGATCAATGCGGTGTTGTCCGGTTTCACCCTGGCGCAGACCGGCGGGGCGGCATGTACTCCGGTAATTACGGGTCCGTTCCCGGCGCCGGTAGCTCCGTCGATCGCGGCAGGTGGTTCGGCGAACGCAGTGGTGACCATTGATTTCAGCAGCTGCTCGCCTGTGGCTCGTTTCACAAACAACGCAACGTTTTCTTCTAATACGGGAGCGGCGACAGGAACGATGACGCTCTTTAATCAATTGAGATAAGGACTTTTAAAAGGACAAGATATGACACGATTGCTGAGCCTTGCGGCTCTGGCGGTGGCTTTGACGGGCGTGATGTCGGCCGCCCCTGTACTGACGCTGAATCCATCGAATGGCGCTCTAAGTGGAACTCCGGGATCCACGGTTGGTTGGGGATTCACTTTAAGCAACGATTCGGGCTTCCTGGTTCCGTCGCAGGTTGTTTTCTGCGAAGGGGCGTTCAATTCGGGGTGCACGCCCACGTTCGGGACGTTTACGGACTTCGCCGCGCAGTTGCAACTGAACGTGGTGGGTCCCACGGTGACGGAAGCGTTCGACAACGCGACACAGCAAGGGATTGGGAGCTTTGCGATCAATGCGAATGCTCCGGCCGGCGTTACGGATACGGGAACGATCTTTCTGGTTTACGACACATTCAGTTGCAATATCACGGATAATGATTGCGACCCCACGCAAACGGCGTTCAGCCAGCTATTGTCTGCTCCCGCAAGTGTGACCGTGGTGGGCGCAGCGGTTCCGGAGCCGGGGAGCATGGGCCTGATTTTTGTTGGGATGGCCCTGCTGATGGCGCGTCTGCGCAAGTCCGTGGTTTAGGTTTGGAGAGAACGCGAAAACTCTCTGGGTAATCTGGGACGGGTAATCCGCGGTCACGAGCCAATCCCTAACGCCTTCTCCCTTCGAATCAATCGACTTGCCAGCGTAACTGCCTAAAATTCTTGTACGGCCATGCGATCCTCATCGTCGAGGAGAACTTATTGCTGCAACTGACTCCCATCCAGTCCCAGGTCATCGCTGGGCTCCTGGCCGGCACCGTCGATCCGACACAATTCGACAGAATCCGACACTTAAATCCGGGCCATCCCGAAATTCCCGCTGCGCCCGCGGTTCGGGACTTAAATATAAGCGTTGCTGCGGCAGCATTCTGATTGCCTGTCCCAAGAGTTACGAGCCCCGTTTTTCAGCGAGCTCTCCCGCGTGAACGGCGTTTCTTGTGCCGGCGAACATCCACGCCGATTGCGAGTTTCCTGGTGCTGCCGTCGCGCGCATTCGTTGTCCCAACTTCCCCAGATATACTGGGCTGGACGGTCGGCACTCGCTGGTGATTATGGAACTACAGACGCCAGAACTACAGATGACGGATGCAACCACTACGTAAGGCGGAAGGCGGCTGGCTAAGTGAAATTGTTCGCAAGCTTGGGCCACCCGCCATTCTATTCGGCATCACTGTCGTGATGTTTTGGAAGATTGCGCTCACCTCTCAATACACTTGGCTGAACGCACCGGACTATGCGAATCAAGTTCTACCTTGGCTTCAGTTTCAAGCGCACGAGTGGCATGCAGGCCGATTTCCGCTCTGGGATCCTTATCACTGGGCCGGCCAACCGCTGGTCGGCCAGATGCAACCGGGTGCCATTTATCCGCTGAATTGGCTCCTATTCCTTACGCCGCTCAAGAACGGCTTTCTGTCGACGACCGTCCTCAACTGGTATCAGGTTCTCATTCACTTCATGGCGGCGCTCGCGTGTTATTGGCTCGCCCGCGATTTGAAACGATCCCCTCTCGCAGCCGTGCTGGCGGGGACGCTCTTTGGCATGAGTGGATTCGTGGGCACCACAGAATGGCCCCAAATGGTGAACGGTGCGGTCTGGACCCCTTTGGTGCTGATGTTTTTCCTTCGAGTACAGCGTGGAGAGAGGCCTCTGCTGAATTCGGCTCTCTCAGGCGCCTGCCTTGGCGTCTCGTTTCTGAGCGGGCATCATCAGGTCCCGCTGTTCATGGGACTAATGATGGCGGGTTTGTGGTTGTGGATGGGCATCACCCGCACCTTCCAGGCGCGCCAGTACTGGGTTTTCCTGGCTCTGTTTGGCCTCCTCGCTGCTCTGTGCTCCGCCGCGCAGATTTTGCCGGGCCAAGAATTTGGAAAGATCGCCCTGCGCTGGGTGGGAGCCAAAAACCCGGTGGGTTGGAATGATCCCGTTCCGTACGTTGTTCACAGCCAGTATTCGATGAATCCAGTAAGTATGCTTGGCCTCATTGTGCCGTGGATCGTCACTTCCTCAAACCCGTTTTTGGGGATGACAGGTTTAACGCTGGCCATCGCCGGACTCGTTACTTTCTGGCGGGAGCGGCAAGTCCCGCTGCTGGCTGGGGCCGCGATCGGCGGGTTGATTTTCAGCTTGGGTAGCACTTCCGCCTTTCATGGGTTCCTCTACGCGGTCGTTCCCGGCCTCGAGAAGGCCCGCACTCCGGCCGTCGCTATTTTTGCGTTTACTCTGTGTGCCGCCGTTCTGGCGGCCTATGGAGTCGATGTGATTCGGTCCCGCGCACACGAGCTAAGAATTCTTCAACCTCTTTCACGAGTTGCCTGTGGACTGGGAATTGCGGCCTTTTTGATCGTTTTTTGTGTCTACACCTTTGTGGAAAGCCGCGCCTTTCTTCAGAGCAGAACAGCCGGAGTGGCGCTGGGAGCTTTGCTACTTGCCGCGGTCTTGGAATGCGCGCGGCGGGGTGCGCTGGACGGCCGCTCTGCTGCCTATCTCTTGCTTGGGCTCGTGATGTTCGATTTGAGTAGCGTGGTGGGATACGCCTACACCAGCCGCGAGCAAGGTTGGGGCATTTTAGACAAGTTGGACGCGGACACCGATATCGTTGCCTATCTGCGCTCACAGCCGGGGCTGCAGCGCGTAGGAATTGACACCCAGGAAATCCCCTACAACGTGGGCGATTATTTCGGCATTCAACAGTTCGAGGGTTATAACGGCATTACCACGAACATCGTTCGAGTAAATGGCCTGCCCCAAGTAAGAGACCTCCTGGGCGAAAGCTTCTATGTGGGCCGTAAGCCGGTGCGGGCGAATCAGACACGCGTATTTACAGGCCACTCCGGGCTCATCGTGTTTCGCAACCCTGAGGCGGGAGCGAGGGTCTGGACAACCCACCGGATCATCAACGTGTCAAGCGAGGCGGAGTTGTTTGCGGCATTAGAACATCCTGCCGCCGAACTGAGAGCGAGCGCCGTCTTGTGGGCACAAGGAGCTGTAGACATCGAGGACTGCGGCCATTCTGATGAAGCCCGCATCACCCGCTACGGACAGAGCAGTATCTCGATTGAGGCTGAGATGTCATGTCCCGGCTTGCTGATTCTCGCGGATACCTATGCTCCAGGATGGAAGGCGACTGTAGATGGTTCGCCCACGCGGATTCTTGAGACATACGGTGTGATAAGGGGCCTAAGAGTGCCTGCTGGTCACCATCGCATCGAGTTTTCTTATAGACCAAGATCTGTGTTTTACGGGGCCGGCATGACACTTCTGGGTTTTCTACTGCTTCCGCTGATTGCTCATTACGAGCCCTACCTGACTCGACTGCTTTCTCAGAGTGCTGCAGATGTCCCGTCTGATCGAGCGCGGGTGTAGTGTCGCTTTCCTCCTATCTACACGTAGTCCGCACCAATCGCAACTTTCGTCTGCTGTGGATGGCGCAGATCGTCAGCGAATTGGGGGACTGGTTCTATTCGCTGGCGATTTACAGTTTCTTGCTGGAACTGACAGGAAGCGCTCAAGTGGTCGCGTTCGCGTTCCTGATGCAGGTGTTCCCGCAAGTGCTGATGTCGCCCACCGCGGGCATCCTCAATGACCGGTTGAGCCGCAAGAAACTCATGATCTTTGCGGACCTGGCGAGATCGGTCATCGTACTCTCTATGTTGTTAGTCCGCTCCCGTGAACACTTGTGGCTTCTCTTCGTACTGCTGGCGATGGAGACCGTCTGCTGGGCGCTGTTCGAGCCTGGAAGCCGCGCGGTGATCCCCAGCATAACTTCAGGCGACGAGACCGCCATAGCCAATGCGATCGCGGGCGCAACCTGGAGCGTCAACTTCGCCGTGGGGGCCGCCCTGGGTGGAATCGCCGGCGTCGCGTTCGGGCGCAACACCGTGTTTGTGCTGAATTCGTTGTCGTTTGTAGCCTCGGCTCTGCTGCTCAGCCGGATGCGCTTCTCCGAACCCCACGCGGCGGACATGCCGCCCCTTCGGCCGAAGGACTTGATCGACTTTTCGTCGATCGCCGAAGGCATGCGATACGTGAAGCGCGATTCCAGGCTTGCCGCAACCATGTGCGTAAAGGCCGGAATCGGATTGATGGGCGCCAACTGGGTGATCCTCCCCGTGCTTGGCGAACGAGTGTTTCCACTCCGGCTGGGAGGGCTGACCACCCAGCAATCCGCGACCCTGGGCATGAGCGCATTGTTCGCCTCACGCGGAGCGGGAGCCATCGTAGGGGCTTTCGTTATAGGGTTGAGCGCAGGTACGGCAGCCACGCGCCTGCGCCGCGCGATCACGTGCGCATTTCTCGCCGCCGCCGCGGGCTACCTGCTGCTGGGCATAGCCGGATCGTTATGGCTGGCATGCATCGTGCTCGTGCTGGGGCATGCAGGAGGCTCGGCAGCATGGACGGCGTCGACCACATTGCTGCAGCAGCAGACCGAAGACAAATATCGGGGACGGGTATTTTCAACCGAGTTCGCACTCAGCATGCTGATGCTCTCCATCGTCAGTTATGCGGCGGGGTTGCTCGCCGATGCAGGCATGAGCGTACAAAGGTTGGCCATTTTGACCGGGGCAATCGAGGTCGCCGTGGTAATTGCGTGGCTCGCGGCTCAGAGGCTCTGGACTGGTACTTTAAGAGAATGAAATTCTATCTGAAGCCCTCGTGTACCTCCTGCCGAAAAGCGAAAGCCTTCCTTCAGGAGCGCAACGCGAAGCTGGAGGAGGTCGACCTGAACAAAGGTTTGTCGACCGCGGAACTGGATGCGCTGATAGGTGAACGCGACTACAAGCTATTCCTCAATACTCGCAATGAACTGTATCGCGAACGTGGGATGTCGAAGAATCCACCGGCGCGAAAAGAAGCGATCAAGTTGATGAGCGAGCATCCCAATCTGATCAAGCGCCCGATTCTGGTGAAGGGCCAAAAGATCGTCCTGGGATGGAACCCGGAAGAGCTGGAAAAGATGGTGTGAAGTTCGCCGCTGTAGTTTTTCTTCTGACTATGACAGCCACAGGAGCAACTCTGCCTGAGCCAGGCGTCTCAGAGGCCCTCGCAAAAGAGCGCGCTGCGTCGATTTCCAAACTGCGCTATGCCCTCTCGTTCAATATTCCAGAACATCGTTCGGATCCGGTGACGGGAGCAGTCACGATCCGCTTTGACCTGAAGAGTCCCGGACAGGTAGTGCTCGACTTCGAGCAACCTCGCGAATACGTGACCAGTCTCAAAGTGAACGATGCCGATACCGCGGTTGTGCTGGTAAATGGACACATCGTAATCCCGGAGAGCGCAACTAGAGCGGGGGAAAACATCGTTGCGGTTGGCTTCAGAGCTGGTGACCAGGCGCTCAATCGCAGCGACGACTTCCTTTACACGTTGTTCGTTCCGGCTCGTGCAAGACTGACGTTTCCGTGCTTCGATCAGCCGGATCTGAAGGGGCGATACACAATCAGCCTTGGAATGATCACGGGCTGGCACGGGGTATCTAATGCATCTCGTTCGGCATATTTAATCACTGGGGGCTGGTCGCGGGAAAGGTTCGCTGAAACCGAACCCCTGCCGACCTATCTGGTTGCCTTCGCCGCGGGGAGGTTCGAAGCCGAAACTGCGGAACGCGGCGGCCGCACCTTCACCATGTACCATCGCGAAACCGATGCCGCCAAAGTCGCTCGTAATCGTGATGCGCTGTTCGACCTTCATGCCAAGTCTCTGGCCTGGCTCGAAGACTACACGGGCATCAAGTACCCATGGGGCAAGTTCGACTTCGTCCTCATCCCCTCATTTCAATTCGGTGGCATGGAGCACCCGGGCGCCATCTTCTACAACGCGTCGTCAATGATGCTGGATGAGTCGGCTACCCAGAACCAGCTTCTCAACCGTGCTTCCACCATCGCGCATGAGACATCGCATATGTGGTTCGGGGATCTGGTCACCATGCGATGGTTCAACGACGTGTGGATGAAAGAAGTGATGGCCAATTTCATGGCCGCAAAGATAGTCAATCCTTCCTTCCCGGAGGTGAATCACGAACTGCGTTTTCTTTTTGCCTACTATCCGCCGGCCTACGAGGTGGACCGCACCGCCGGAGCCAATCCCATCCGGCAGCAGCTTGCCAATCTGGACGAAGCGGGTTCGCTCTACGGCAACATCATCTATGACAAGGCTCCTGTTGTGATGCGCCAGCTCGAGCGAATGCTTGGCGAGCGGGAATTCCGTGATGGCCTGCGTGAATATCTGAAACAGTTCGCATTCTCCAACGCGACATGGCTGGATCTTATCAAGATCCTGGACGATCGCACCCCTGAAGACTTGGCCGCGTGGAGTCACGTTTGGGTAGAACAGCGTGGCAGGCCGGAGATCGCGATGGCAATTAAGACGGATTCGCGCGGCAATGTCGCTCGTCTCAATCTCACACAGCATGACCCTTTGAAGCGCGGTCTGTTGTGGCCTCAACAATTGGAGGTCACGTTTGGATACCTCAATGGGGTCAGGCAGCATGATGTGCAGCTCAAAGGCGCCTCCGCAGACATTCCCTTCGCCAAGGGGCTTCCACGTCCTCTCTTTATTCTTCCGACTGGGGAAGGCCTTGGTTATGGTGGATTCACCCTGGACCCCGAATCCCGGCGCTATTTTCTGGATCATCTGGAAGACATTCACGACGACCTGACCAGAGCGGGCGCGCTGGTAGTGCTGTGGGATGAAGTTCTGAACGCGCGCATTTCGCCGGGTGAGTTTCTAGCGTTCGCTACCCGAGTCCTTCCGCGGGAGAGAAACGAGCAGAACCTGCAGTATCTGCTGGGCGCCATGGCCGATGCTTATTGGAGGTTCCTTCCGCAGGAGCAACGCCTGGCGCGAGTCCCGGCGTTAGAGGCTCTGCTGCGCGAAGGTATCGCTCGGGCGTCGACCACCAGCCAGAAATCGGCATGGTTTTCAGCGTTCCGTAGTGTCGTGCAGACCAAGGCGGGAGTCGAGTGGCTCGGGCGTCTGTGGAGCAGGGAAGAGAAGATAGAAGGCCTTCCCTTAGTGGAGCAGGACGAGATTGCGCTGGCGGCCGCGCTAGCCGTGCGGGAGGCGCCGGGATGGCAGAAGATTCTCACGGCGCAGTTGGCAAGGACGGAGAATCCCGACAGAAAAGCTCGCTTCGAGTTCGTCATGCCGGCGCTTTCGGCCGACCCTAAGGTTCGCCAGGTATCTTTTGAACGATTGCGCGACGTGAACAACCGGAGGCGCGAGCCTTGGGTGCTGGAATCGTTGACTTATCTGCACCACGCTCTGCGAGCGCGCGAATCCGAACACTTCATTCGGGAGAGCCTGGACCTTTTGCCCGAAATTCAGCGGACGGGCGACATCTTTTTCCCGAAACGCTGGGTAGACGCGACGCTCGACGGCCACCGTTCTCCGGAGGCTGCGCGAATGGTCCAACAGTTTCTGGATCAATCACCCAAGCTGCCTGAGAGGCTTCGGTGGGTAGTGCTTTCGTCGTCGGATGAGTTGTTCCGTGCGTCTAAGCTCAGGTAAGCGGGGCTGCGATAACCGGTTATGTTAGCCTGAAAAATCCATGGCCTCTTCTGCCACCGCATTGAGGACCACCCCGCTTCATCAGGTACATCTGGACCTGGGAGCGAAGATGGTCGATTTCGGCGGTTGGGACATGCCGGTTCAATACTCGGGCGTACTGGACGAACACCATACGGTTCGTAAGAGCGCCGGCCTTTTCGATGTCAGCCACATGGGCGAGATTGAGATTCATGGCCCGGAAGCATTGAAGCTGGTCAACTACGTCGCCACCAACGACGCCTCGAAGCTGAAGGTAGGGCAGGCTCACTACTCGGCTTTGTTGTACGAACACGGCGGATTTGTGGATGACATTCTGGTCCACAAGGTAGCTGACGATTCGTTCTTCCTCTGTGTCAATGCCTCCAATCAGGATAAGGATTACGAGCATATCGCCGCGCACAATAGCTTCCGCGCGGCGGTTGAGAATGCGGGCGCGCGGTATGCGCAGTTGGCTATCCAGGGTCCGCGCGCCTTGGACACTCTGCAGAAACTGACGGCCACTCCTCTTGATTCCATCGGTTATTATCATTTTCTCGACGGTGATGTGAGTGGAACAAAGGCGCGAATTGCGCGTACAGGCTATACAGGAGAGGATGGCTTTGAAATCTACATCCCGCCCGCCTCAGCCGTGCGCATCTGGAAAGAGATCCTGATGGCAGGCGGGGAATATGGGATCAAGCCGATCGGGCTGGGAGCGCGCAATACTCTTCGGCTGGAAGCGAAAATGGCGCTTTATGGGCACGAGATCCATGCCAGCATTCTGCCTTGGGAAGCTGATCTGGCCTGGATTGTCAAGATGAACAAAGGACTCTTTCTCGGCCGCGAGGCCCTGGAAGCAGCGCGAGCCAAGGGATTGACACGCAACCTTGTGGGGTTTGAAATGACGGGCCGCGGTATCGGCCGCGATGGCTACGAAGTGATGATTGACGGCACTCCCGCGGGTTTTGTGACCAGCGGCGGCCCGTCGCCGACGCTCAACAAGAATATCGGACTGTGCTACTTGCCTGTCTCCGAGGCCACGCCCGGGCGCAAGATTCAAATCGTAATTCGCGGCCAGGCGGTGGATGCGGTCATTGTGGAAACACCGTTTTACAAGAGGGCAAAATAGAATGTATCCCGAGAATTTCCGCTACAGCAGAGAACATGAATGGGTCAACGTGGAAGGCGACACGGGCACCATCGGCATTACGTTTCATGCCCAGAAAGAGCTTGGCGACATCGTATATGTCGACCTCCCCAAGCCCGGCACCATCACTGAAAAAGGCAAGGCCATCGGGTCGGTCGAGTCCGTCAAAGCCGTGAGCGACATCTACTCTCCCGTGTCAGGCGAAGTGATCGCCGCAAATGAACTGCTCACTACATCTCCGGAGAAGTTGAACGAAGATCCTCACGGCGCGGCATGGCTAATGAAGATAAAACTCTCCGCGCCCGCTGAGACCAAAGAGCTCATGTCCGCCACCGAATATCAATCCTACGTTGGAGCGGAATAATTCCCCTTGCGCTATTTACCGAAGTCAGATCTGGAACGCCGCCAGATGCTCGATACAGCAGGCGTGTCATCACTGGAAGGGCTCTACGCGCATCTTCCCAAGGATGTACTCTTTGAAGGCAAGCTCGATATTGCTCCCGGGAAGAGCGAATACGATATCGTCGATTACTTCCGCGCACGCGGTGCGGAAAATGCGAACGGGTATGCGAGTTTCCTAGGCGCGGGCGTGTATTCTCACTATCGCCCTGTGATGGTGGACACCATCGTGTCGCGAAGCGAGTTCCTTACCTCGTACACGCCCTATCAGGCCGAGATTTCGCAGGGCACGCTGACGTCGATCTTCGAATTTCAAACCATGATCTGCCAGTTGACCGGCATGGACGTGGCCAACGCCTCCATGTATTGCGCTTCCACGGCGGTGCCGGAGTCGGCGCTGATGGCCATGCGAATCACGTCGCGTAACCGTGTGCTCATCGCGCGCTCGGTTCACCCCGAATACCGTGAAGTGCTGGCCACCTATTCGAAATACAACGGAACTGAGGTCGAGGAATTCGGCTTTGACCCGGAAACAGGTCAAATTGATGTGAAGGATCTGGAGTCGAAGCTCGACGCGCGCACCGCCGCGGTTATTCTGCAGTCGCCCAACTTCTTCGGAATTGTTGAGAACGTCAAACAGGCGGCGGAACTCGCTCACGCAAAAGGCGCGCTCCTGGTGACGGTGTTTTCAGAGGCCGTGTCTTTGGGTTTGCTGGAGCCTCCGCGCGACGCCGATATCGTGGCGGGCGAGTTGCAAAGCTTCGCGATCCCACCGAGCTACGGCGGCCCCTTCGCGGGTGTGCTGGCCTGCAAAGAGAAGTTCGTACGGCAGATGCCGGGTCGGCTCGTGGGCGAGACCAAGGACCTCAACGGAAATCGAGCGTTCTGTTTGACGCTTTCTACGCGCGAACAACACATTCGCCGCGAGAAGGCCACGTCCAATATCTGCACGAACCAGGCGTTGATTGCCCTGATGGCGACGGTCTACATGTCGGTTTATGGGAAGCAGGGTTTGCGCGAACTGGCGTCGCAGAATTTGTCCAAGGCTCACTACCTGGGGTCAAAGCTGAAGCGCCGCTTCTCAGGCGCCTATTTCAATGAGTTTGTCGTGGAAGCGAAAGACCCGGAGGAGATCAACCGCGCGCTGGAACGCAAGAAGATCATCGGTGGATTGCCGCTTGGCCGTTTCTACCCGGAGCTGAAAGATACCATGCTGCTTTGCGCCACCGAGATGTCGAAGCGCGTCCAAATGGATCACGTTGCGGAGGCGTTCGGCGCATGATTAAGAAAGTCCGTTCGCATCCGAGCCAGAACGAGCTTCTTCTATTTGAGCGGAGTTCGCCCGGAAAGATCGGTTATCAGCTTCCCGAGTTGGATGTGCCGAATGTGGACGCGGCCGAAGCGTTGGGGACGGCTAACGTTCGTTCGGAGATCGAAGGCTTTCCCGAGGTAAGCGAAGTGGATGTGATTCGACACTTCACGCGCCTCTCCACCTGGAACTACGCGATCGATCTGGGGCTGTATCCACTGGGCTCCTGCACTATGAAATACAATCCCCGCGTGAACGAGCAAGTAGCGCGCGTCGAGGGGCTCGCCTGGATTCATCCCTATCAGCCAGATTCGCTATCGCAAGGCGCCATGGAGATCATGGCGCAACTGGAGCACTGCCTGGCCGAAATCACCGGCATGGATTTCGTGACGCTTCAGCCCGCGGCAGGCGCGCACGGCGAGCACACCGGCATCCTGCTGGTCCGCGCGATGCATCAATCCAAGGGCGATCCGCGGAAGAAAGTCATCATTCCGGATTCCGCGCACGGCACCAACCCGGCAACGGTTCGCATGGCCGGTTATGAGGTCGCCAACGTCGCCTCCAACGACCGCGGCATGCTGGACACCGCGGCGCTTGAACGCATGGTGGACGACGAAACCGCCGCGCTGATGTTGACCAATCCCAATACCGTGGGCGTGTTCGAAGAACACATTGCCCAGATCGCCGGCATTCTGCACGCCAAAGGCGCAATGCTGTACATGGACGGCGCGAATATGAATGCTCTGTGTGGCATCGCGCGCCCTGGAGATTTCGGTGTCGACGTGATGCATCTCAACTTGCACAAGACGTTTTCGACTCCTCATGGCGGCGGTGGTCCAGGTTCGGGAGCCGTAGCGATTAAGAAACATCTGGAGCCGTTTCTGCCTTTGCCTCGAATGAAGCGCGAGAACGATCAGTGGCAATGGAGTTACGATCGCCCTCAAGCCATCGGCCGCATGCGGGCCTTTTACGGAAACTTTGGTGTGTTGGTCCGAGCGCTGGCCTACATCATGGCGCATGGCGGCGACGGGCTGAAACGAGCCACTCTCGATGCCCTGCTGAATGCTAACTATCTGCGCAAGCTACTGGAGCCATACTACGAAATCGCTTACCACGCCCCTAGCATGCACGAGTGTGTTTTCAGCGACCGGCGGCAAGCGGCGCGGGGCGTCCATACGGGAGAAATCGCCAAGCGCTTGATCGACTACGGCTTTCATCCGTACACGGTGAGTTTTCCATTGATCGTCGAGGGCGCTCTGATGATCGAGCCCACGGAGACTGAGAGCAAGCAGGAACTAGACCTGTTCGCCGACGCGCTGATTTCGATTGCGAAGGAAGTGGAAGAAAGTCCCGAGTTGGTGCTGAAGGCACCTCACTCGACGCGCACGGCGAAGGTGGATGAGGTTACGGCGGCTCGGAAGCCCATCTTGCGATGGAAGAAATAGGTCAAGCGAGAGCAGCTATTCTTTGGCCTTTGGCTTTGCGCCGTCTGCGGGCTTATCGGCGCCGTCGTCTGGCACTGCCCGTGGAATTTCCGCAGGAAGATACCTGACGATCACCGATACCCGCCGGTTCGACGCAGCCTCGGGATTTGCGGTGTCGCGAAGGTTTTGATCCGCGAATCCACGCACCTGCAGAACCTGGTCAGGACGTAAGCCGTGAGCCTCCATGATGCGGCGCGCTGCGTTGGCTCGATCGGTGGAGAGCTCCCAGTTGGAATAGTCGGCGCTTTTGCCAAAGGGTTTGGCGTCGGTGTGGCCTTCAATCAGCAACTGGTTGGGGAGCTGTCCCAATTGCTCGGCCATGCGGATGATCATTTCCTCTCCCAATTCGCTCGGGCTTGGTTTACCGGATTGGAAGAACATGCCCTGCTCGCTTTCCAGCAGTTCGATGCGAAGGCCTTCGCCGGTGACGCTCATCTGCACGTAGTCCTTGAGCTTTTCAAATTCTGGACTTCGCTTCATGGCCTGCTGCAGATCTTCTTTCAGGGTTTGCATCTTGTCTTTCGTGACGGTCAGGCTTTCGCCTGTACCCGCCTGCGCGCTGCCGGACTGCTGACCGCTGCCGGACGGATCGCGAAAATACGAGCTGATGGCCTTGCGAACTTTGGCGCTGGACGTCATCAACCACAGTACGATGAACAAGGCCATCATGGCGGTGACGAAGTCGGCGTAAGCGACCTTCCAGGCTCCCCCGTGATGAGCGGCGTGCTGTACCTTTTTCTTGATGATGATGATGATGGGAGGAGGCACGGGCGTCATGACTTGGCTCCTGCAACTCCGCCGCGGCAGCCAGCCTCCAATTCCTGAAAGGTCGGGCGAATATCACCCGGAATCGAGCGCCGCGCGAACTCCACGGCGAGAATCGGGGCGGAGCCTTTCACGAATGCGATCACGCCTTGTCGCAGGCAGCGCAGATAATCGCCCTCGGCATCGCTGATTTTTTGGAGATTCGATGCCAGCGGCCCCAGGAAGCCGTAGCACAACAAAATTCCAAGAAATGTTCCAACAAGGGCCGCGCCCACTTTGTGGCCGATCTCTTCCGGAGGGCCGCCCAGCGACCCCATCGTAATCACCACTCCCAACACCGCGGCGACAATGCCCAAGCCCGGCAATGCGTCCGCGACCGTGCTCAGAGCAGAGATCGGACGCGAGGCTTCCGAGTGATGCACCTCCATGTCCATCTCCATCATCTGGTCCAGGTCATGAGGCTGTACGCCGCCGCTGATGGCCATGCGAATCGTGTCGCACACGAAATGAACCGCATGATGGTTGTGAAGAAACTTAGGGTATTTCGAAAACACCTCGCTCTTGTCGGGAGTCTCTACGTCCTCTTCCAGCTTGACCAATCCGCTCTTGCGAGCGCGGTTGAACAATTCGTTCATCATTAACAGCGTGTCCAGATAAAAGGCCTTGGTATACGAGCTCCCCTTCAGAACGCCAATCAGGCCGTTGACAATCTTCATCACCGTGGCAATCGGGTTGGCGATCAGCAACGTACCAATCGCCGCGCCCCCGATAATCACCAACTCCGCCGGCTGAATAAGCACCTGTAAATTCCCGTGTTCCATCAGGTACCCGCCTATGATGGCCCCGATGACGACAACCATTCCGATAATTGCAAACATTCTCTTTTCATATCGGACCAGAGAGTTGCTGCTTTACCCGGAGGAAGGCTGACGCCTACAATGGCTAGACAACTTCATGTCTCTGGCCATTGAAACGGTTGACAAGAATGACGGGGCCACGGTGATTACGCTGAAAGGCGCTCTAACGCTGGGGCCGGACTGTACGCGGTTGAATCAGATCATCCATTCGCTTATCGGCGCGGGACGGCGGCATCTTGTCTTCGATCTCGCGGGGGTACTCCAGCTCGATTCCACGGGTATCGGCCAATTTATCGACGCCTACACCAGTTTAGAAAAGGTAAAGGGCAAGATGAGTATTTCAGGAGCCGCCGGGGCCGTTCACGACGCTTTCCAAGTGACGAGGCTGGATACCGTCTTTGAGTTCGTGCCAACGGTGGAAGCGGCGCTCGGATCATAAACCAGTCGCGTCATAATAAGAACAGGGTCTTCGCCGCGCCGCCGCCGCGGTCCTCCCGTTTCCATGACAATCTGCTATTTCGACGCATTCTCCGGCATCAGCGGCGACATGACAGTTGGCGCTTTGATCGACGCCGGGGCCTCGTTCGATCAGATCAAAGAACGGCTGGACGCGCTTGGAACGGGCGCTCGTTACGAAGTGGAGAAGACTGCGCGGAGGGGCATCGCTGCCTCCAAATTTCGTGTGCATCTGCCGGACGGTCCGCAGAAGCACCGCCATCTGCACCATATTCTGGAAATGATCGACCGCGCTCCTCTCTCTGCGCGAGCCAAACAGACCGCATCAAGCGTGTTCCAGAGGCTGGGCGACGCGGAAGCTCAGGTGCACGGTGTCCCGATTCAGAAGGTCCACTTTCATGAGGTCGGCGCGGCGGACTCCATTGCCGATATTGTCGGCGCAAGCGTGGCGCTGGATCTCTTGAACATCGACGAGGTTTATGTTTCGCCGGTCAATGTTGGCTCGGGCACTGTGAACACTGAACATGGTGTTCTGCCGGTTCCGGCGCCCGCAACCGCGAATCTGCTGCAAGGCAAGCCAGTGTACGCGCGAGGCCCGGAGATGGAGTTGACCACGCCGACCGGCGCTGCGCTCGCGGTCACGCTGGGCCGCAGCTTCGGACCTCTGCCGGCGATGCGGATCTCCAGCATCGGGCACGGAGCAGGGGATCGCGATTTTCCAATGCAGGCCAACGTGCTTCGCGTGCTGGTGGGAGAGCGGAGTTCCGCGCCCGAAGCGACGCTGGTGAGTGTGCTGGAAGCCAACATCGACGACTCCAGTCCGCAGGTGCTGGGCTATGCGCTGGATCGCCTGATGGAAGCGGGCGCGCTGGACGTGACCATTTCCCCGGTGCAGATGAAGAAGAACCGGCCCGGCTCTTTGCTGCGCGTGATCACCAAGCCGGAGGATCAGGAGCGGCTGGCGCAGATCGTCTTTCAGGAAACCTCCACGCTGGGCCTGCGTATTCACGCAGCGGAACGCCGAGTGGAGGAGCGCCGGTTTCTAGAAGTGGAAACGCCGTGGGGCAAGGTCCGCGGCAAGGTGTCGGGCCAGGGAGTGTTTTCGCCCGAGTATGACGATTGCCGGGCTATCGCTCAGTCCACGGGCACGCCGCTGAAACAGGTGCAGTCCGCAGCATTGGAAGCGTTTCTAAAAAAATCGAAATGAAGAAATACTACATCACCACGCCGATTTATTACGTGAATGCCGCGCCGCACATCGGGCACACCTATTGCACCATGGCAGCCGACACCATCGCCCGCTGGAAAACCATGCAGGGTTATGACGTGCTGCTTACTTCCGGCAC
This sequence comes from Terriglobia bacterium, assembly GCA_963766615.1. Taxonomy (GTDB): domain Bacteria; phylum Acidobacteriota; class Terriglobia; order Bryobacterales; family Bryobacteraceae; genus Palsa-187. The sequence goes on along the minus strand of CAVYBC010000010.1, from coordinate 728,600 downwards.
CGACGAGCACGGCCAGAAGATCGAGCGCGCCGCCAAGGCCGCCGGCAAGACGGAGGAGGAATTCACGCGACTGATCAGCGCCGAATTTGAGAATACGTGGAAGAAGTTCGGCCTGCGCGTGGACCGCTTCAAACGCACCACCGACCCCGAGCATCACAAGAGGGTCCAGGAGTTGTTTCTGGCCTGCAAAGCCAACGGCTACGTGTACAAGGGCAGCTATTCTGGCGCCTATTGCGTTCACGATGAGCAGTACGAAAACGAAATCCAACCAGGCGACCCATGCCCCACTTGCGGCCGTCCCACGGAAAAGGTGACGGAAGAAAACTACTTCTTCAAACTCTCCGAATTCCAAGGCCGCCTGCTGGAGCTCTACGAAAAGAACCCCGGATTTATCCAGCCCGAATCGCGCCGCAATGAAGTGTTGAGTTTCGTGAGGCAGGGCCTGGTGGATCTTTCTATCTCGCGGACCACCATCCAGTGGGGCATTCCCGTGCCCGGCGATGAGAAGCACGTCTTCTACGTCTGGTTTGATGCGCTGATGACATATATGAGCGCGGTCGATGGTGACGAAGCGTGGCCCGCCGATCTGCATCTGATCGGCAAAGAAATTCTGCGCTTCCACGCGGTCTTCTGGCCGGCGTTCCTGATGGCTGCTGGCTGGCCACTGCCTAAAGCGATGTTTGCCCACGGATTTCTGCTCTTCGATAACGACAAGATGAGCAAGTCGAAGGGCAATCTGGTGCGTCCTCTGCCGATTCTGGAAGTGGTCGGCGGGGAAGCGCTGCGCTACTATCTGCTCCGCGAAGTCGTGTTCGGACAGGATGGCAACTTCAGTTGGGAAGCGATGGTCACGCGGTACAACTCGGATCTGGCTAACGGCATCGGCAATCTGGTGAGCCGTACGCTGAGCATGATCACGCAGTACCGGCACGGCGTGATTCCCGCGGCTAGCTCGGATCCGGCCATCGCCGCTCATGCGGAGCAGGTGATCGCTCAATTTAAAGAATCGTTCGACTCGCTCCAGTTTTCCAAAGGTCTGGAAGCGTTGTGGACTCTTCTGTCCTCGGTCGACAAACTGATCGTCGAGCGGGCTCCCTGGAAGCTGATCAAATCGGCTGATTCGGGCGATCAGGGAAAGCTCAACCAGACTCTCTACACTGCAGCCGAAGCAGTGCGTGTAGCCGCGGCACTGCTCGCGCCGGTGCTGCCGGAATCCTCCGCGAAAATCTGGGCGCAGCTTGGAATGAAGGAACCACTTAGCTCCTTGCGAGTCGACGAACTCCGCTGGGGACAACTCCCGGGCGACCAAAAGATCGGCGAGACTGGACCCGTCTTCCCGCGTATCGACGTCAAGGCGGCGGTCGACAAGATTGCGGAGTTGGAGGAGAAGGAAAAACAACGCCAGGACCTTCTGATTGGCAAAGTGCCCGAAGTTCCCACAGGTCCAGCTCCGGCTCCTATCGCTGCGCCGATCACGATCGACGATTTCGTCAAAGTCGACCTGCGCGTCGGCTTGGTGAAGTCCGCTATCAACGTAAAAGGCTCGGACAAACTTCTACACCTGAGCGTCGACATTGGCGAGCCTCAGCCGCGCTCCATCGTAGCCGGGATCGCCGAGGCCTACAAGCCCGAGCAGGTCCTGGGACGCAAAGTTGTGATCGTCGCCAATCTTGCTCCACGTAAGTTGCGCGGTATCGAATCGCAAGGCATGATTGTCGCTGCATCGTTGGAAGGCGAAAAGCCCACGCTGGCGGCATTTCTGGAAGAGGTCCCTGTGGGAGCGCGTTTGAAGTGAAGCTGATCGATTCCCATTGCCACCTGGATAACGAGGACTTTTCCGCCGACCGGGAGGCCGTCATTCAACGCGCGCTCGACGCGGGGGTGGAACAAATGGTCGCGATCGGATCAGGGGACGGACCGCCCGATCTTGAGGTTGGGGTCCGCCTTGCCGATCATCACCCGTGCATCCTGGCGACTGTTGGCGTTCATCCGCATGACGCATCGAAGGCTACTGCGGACACTTATGTGCGCCTGGCCAGTCTGTTGAAACATCCCAAGGTGATCGCGATGGGGGAGATCGGGCTTGACTACCACTACGACCATTCCCCTCGCGACGTTCAGCGAGCCGTTTTCATCGAGCAGATGCGTGTCGCGGTGGATGCGCGAAAGCCTATCGTCATTCATACCCGCGAGGCTTGGCCCGACACGTTTGAGCTTCTGGAAAAACACTGGAAGCCCTCTGGGATTGCCGGTGTGATGCACTGCTTTTCCGGCACTCCCGAAGAAGCTCAACGAAGCTTGGATCTGGGGTTTTATTTAAGCTTTGGCGGCATCGTGACCTTCCCCAAGGCGTTGGACATTCAGGCCTCGGCTCGCCTTACGCCCGCCGATCGCTTGCTGATTGAAACCGACGCGCCGTTCCTGGCCCCAGTGCCAAAACGCGGCAAGCGCAACGAGCCATCCTTCATCGTCGAGACCGCGCGGAAGCTAGCCGATCTGCGAGGCGTCGAGGACGAAGAAATCGCCCGCCTTACCACAGACAACTTCCGTCGTTTGTTCCAATAACGATGCTACACTCAAGACTCTAATGGCGTTCGGAAAACTGGGCCAGTCCCTCACCGCACTTGAGATCTTCGATCTGGTGCGCGGCGATCTTGACAAAGTAGAGCGCGAAATCGGCCTGGAATCCATCTCCTCCGTCGAAGCCGTTACCTACATTGGGCAGTACCTGCAAACCGGGGGCGGCAAGCGCCTTCGCCCCATTCTGGTTCTTTTGTGCGGCCGCTTGTTCGGCGAATCGTCGCAGGCATTGATTCGAATGGCCGCCGTGGTGGAGATGATCCACACAGCCACGTTGGTGCATGACGATGTAATCGACATGGCCAAAACGCGCCGGGGGCGCCCGTCGGTCAACGTGGTGTGGGGCAACCATACTTCTGTGCTCGCCGGAGACTGGCTTTACATGCAGGCCTTCCAGATGGCGCTGGGAGAACGCAGCTTCCCGATCCTCGACCTGCTGATCAACCTCACCCAAATGATGGTGGAGGGCGAGCTGCTGCAGCTGGACCGCATCGGCAAAATCGCCGTGACAGAAGCTGACTACATGGAGCTGATCGACCGCAAGACGGCCAGCCTCTTTTCGGCCTGCGCGCGCCTGGGGGCGTTGACACAGAAGGCGCCCGAAGCCGCGGAAGCGCGACTGGGCGAATACGCCTGGAACCTCGGTATCGCCTTTCAGTTGATCGACGACATTCTCGACTTCACCTCACGCGAAAAGATTCTCGGCAAGCCCGTCGGCAACGACCTGCGCGAAGGCAAGGTCACGCTGCCTCTCATCTACGCGTTGGAAACCGCCGACGCCGAAGAACGCAAACGTGTTGAGACCGTGCTGGCCGACGGCAATTACGATCAGGTTCCTTTCGCTAAGATTCTCCAGATTCTGACGCGGCACAAGAGTATTGAGCGGGCTCGCGAGCGCGCGCAAGTCTTCACCGACAAGGCCCGCCAGATCATCGGCGAATTTCCGGAGACTCCGCATCAGAAGGCACTTCTGGCGGTGACGGCTCTGGTCACCGGGCGCGATCACTAGAAAACTCGGGCGCTTGCTCTACAACTTCCTAGGCGATCCGACGTAGAAGCTTACGTTAAGAACGTTAACTTTTTATGACGGTATGTAAAACGTTACCGTAGTACTGAAACGCACTTCACTCTTTTCACCTCTCTACATCACGCACCTTGTGGGCATTGCATTTCGAATTCGCGCAAGCGAATTCGACAGGCCGGTCGTGTGTGTTGGGATTGACGTAAAAAGGAGAACATACATGTTGCTAGGAAAGCTGCGCCACAATTCTGCCCGAATTGTTCTAGCGTTGACGATGTCATGCGCCGCCCATGTTGGCGCGCAGACCGACCCAGGCCCTCGGGGAGGGGCTTCGGGAGCGGGTGGCTTCTACCCTTCTTTGAACTCTACCGAGCAATTCGCATTCGGTACCGCCAGAACCGTGTTTCAGGAAGTCGATTCCGTCTCCGGAGCCATGCCGGGCGAGGCGGGCAAGGGCTTGGGTCCTTCCTTCAATGGCAACAGCTGCGCACAGTGTCACGCTCAGCCGGCCGTGGGAGGATCCAGTCCGGGCCTCACCAGCAAACAGAATCCGGTTCCGAATCCTCAGGTCGCGCTGGCGACTCTTCATAACGCGCAGAACTCGGTTCCATCTTTCATCACCGCAAACGGACCCGTGCGAGAAGCGCGTTTCGTAAACCTGCCCGGGGGGGCGGGCGCGGATGGAGGAGTCCACGGACTCTACAGCATCCAGGGCCGGCGCGATGCGAGCGGCTGCCAGATGGCCCAGCCCGATTTCGCGACGGCGGTCGCCAATCACAACGTGATCTTCCGCATTCCCACTCCTACGTTCGGACTGGGTTTGGTGGAAAACACCCCGGATTCGACGCTTCAGGCTAACCTTGTGGCGAACCAGCAGGCTAAGAATGCGATGGGCATTTCAGGACGCTTGAACACTTCGGGTAACGACGGCAGTGTCACGCGCTTTGGATGGAAGGCGCAGAACAAGTCGCTGCTGATCTTCGCAGGAGAGGCCTACAACGTGGAACAGGGTGTATCGAGCGAAGTTTTCCCCAACGAACGCTCGGCTGTTCCAGGCTGCGTATTCAATTCGACGCCGGAGGACTTCTCCGCTATGGCCGGGGGAAACAGCGACGTGACGAGTTTCGCCATGTTCATGCGTCTGCTGGCGCCTCCCACGCCGACCACCGCAACTAATTCCGAACGCAACGGGCAGCTTGTGTTCAGCGTCGTAGGCTGCGCTCTGTGCCACTCTACTTCTCTCACAACCGCGGCGTCCCCCTACACAGGAATGGGCAATCAGGTTTACCATCCTTATTCCGACTTCGCGCTGCACGCCATGGGTTCCGGTCTAGCCGACGGGATCTCGCAAGGCGGCGCGGGACCGACTGAATTTCGCACCGCTCCGTTGTGGGGCCTGGGGCAAAGGCTTTTCTTCCTGCACGACGGCCGGGCCTCCGACTTAATGCAGGCCATTCAGGCGCACGGCTGCGGCCGTGCGAGTGCCACAGCGACACCAAGCACGTTCAATCAGAATTGCGGCTCCGAGGCCAACGGGGTGATCAACCTGTTCAACCTTTTACCCAACAGCCAGCAGCAGGATATTCTAAACTTCCTCCGGTCACTTTAGGACGTGCTGGGGCTGGTCACGCTGGACGTTCCGTCCCAGCCCCTGGGCGTAAGCCCGGGGGTTCTGCTACTCACAACGCCCGCAGAAAAAATCCCGCTCCGTGACCGTCACGGCTCCGATAAGGTTACGGAGCGGGTAATACGTTTTGAGTTCTAAGCCAAGCCGACGCAGACTAAGGAGAATCCTAAAGAAAAGGCGCAAAACTACCGATAGGGCAGCTATGGCCGCCATCCCGTCGTCGATGCCTGCCGCGGTTCTGGAGCGTCCAAAACCCAAGCTTTCTTATCGGCGTTCGCTAATTTCCTCGCTTGCTGCCGCGCTCATCCTGTGCGGCCTCTGGACCGTTTTGGGCTCTATGGTAGTCCCCATGGCGATCCGGGTCGATTTCCTCACCATCTATACCGAAGCTCGCATGGCCGCCAAAGGGGAATACGCCAGGTTGCATGAACCGGCGTTGATGCAGCGGCGCATGAAAGAAATAGATCCGGAACCGACCGCGGGGCCTGTGGTGCGGCCGCAATTCTACGCGTTTCTCATTAGCCCTCTGGCTCGCCTTTCTCATCACACTGCTTTCTGGGTGTGGATCGGGATTCAAGTGTCGTTGCTGTTTGCCTGCTGGGCGTGGGCTGTTGCGCGCTTTGGTCCGGACGCGTTGATTTGGGGCGCGCTTTCCGTTCCTTGCTGTCTGGGGATCGCTCACGGACAGGACTGTGTGTTGATGCTGGCGATCGCTATCGGCGGTTATGCGCTCGCGAAAAAGAAATCCTATTGGGCCGCTGGAGCGGTGTTTGCTCTGGCGTTGATGAAGTTCCACCTGGTGCTGTTTCTTGCTCCGGCCATGCTGCTGGGCCGGCGTTGGAAGATGTTTGGCGGATTCGCAGGCATGGCGGCCACGCTGGTGGGCTGGTGCTATTTGTTGGGCGGCGCGAAAGGGCTGGAAAATTACGCCGCGCTGCTTCGCAATAAGGATTTGGAAAAGCTGAACCCCGCGCCCGACCTGATGATCAGCGTTCAGGGTTTGCTGGCCAACCTGCACGCCGACCTCGAAGTGTTGCGGATCCTCCTGGGCTTGCTCGTAATTGGCGCGGCCGCTTTTGCTCTATGGGAAAGGCAGCCTCTCTGGCGTTGGATGTCGCTGGCGATCACCGCGTCGCTCTTCGCCGCTCCGCATGTCTACGGTTACGACGCTGCCATCATGGTTCTGCCCATCTGGCTGGTGCAAGCTTATTCCCGCAAGACCGTAACGCGGGCGGTGTTTGCCGCTTTCGCCACACCGTTACCTTTTCTAGCGGGACTGGCAGGGCAGCCCTGGTCCATCATCACGCCGATTTGCTTGGGAGCTTGTTTCGGTACGCTGACCTGGGAAGCCTTGACCTCGCGCCGCAATCGCGATCAGGCGGAAATTCAAAACGTGCGCGCGGACGAATTTATTTTAGCGGAACCCGTTCGATAATCTCGATCCCGAACGCATCCAGCCCGAACACCCTGCGCGGATGATTGGTCAATAAGCGGATCGTCGAAAGCCCCAAGGCCGATAGGATCTGCGCCCCAATTCCGGTTTCGTGAATGGGCCTGTTGTCCGCCGACGGAGAATGTTTGCGTTCTCCCAAGCCTGATTCGTGGATGTAGACCAGCACTCCCTGTCCTTCATCGGCGATCCGTTCCAGCGATGAGCGCAGCGTCGCCTGGCAATCGCATTGCGTGGAGCCAAACACATCGCCCAGCACGCACCGGGCATGCATCCGCACCAGGATATTTTTCTCTCCCGCGATATCTCCGCGAACCAGGGCCAGGTGCTGCTCGCCGTCAATGTCGCTCACGAACGTGATGGTCTTAAATTCTCCGAACTCGGTGTGCAGACATCCTTCGCCGCGCTTGGTGAGCGATTGCTCGGTGCGATGCCGATACTTAATCAGGCTGGCGACCGAGATCAGCCTCAGTCCGTGTCTCTCGCAAAAGGGAATCAAGTCCGGCACGCGAGCCATGGTGCCGTCCTCGCGCATAATTTCGCAGATCACTCCGGCCGGTTCCAATCCCGCCAGCCGGGCGAGATCCACGGAAGCTTCCGTCTGCCCCGCGCGCACCAGGACTCCTCCTTCGCGGGCGCGCAGAGGGAACATGTGGCCCGGACGAGCCAGGTCCTGTGGGCGGCAATCCGGCCGAGTCGCGGTGAGGATGGAATGTGCCCGATCGGCCGCCGAGATACCAGTCGAAACCCCTTCCACGGCGTCAAAAGATTCGCAAAACGCGGTGCCAAAGCGCGAGGTGTTCATGGGAGACGCCAGCGGCAGATGCAACTGATCGCACCGTTCCGGCGTGAGGGCCAGGCAGATCAAGCCCCGGCCATGCAGCGCCATGAAGTTGATGTTTTCCGGCGTAACGAACTGAGCGGCGATGGTGAGATCGCCCTCGTTTTCGCGATCTTCGTCGTCGACCACGACGACCATCCGCCCGGCGCGGATGTCCTGAATTGCCTCGGGGATGGTGGAAAAGGGCATGTTCTATTTGAGGATAACGTGTAAGGGCTGGCGCTTACGCACCCCATCTCTCAAGGAATAGGATCGGCTCGTAAGCAACGAGTTCAGCTAGCCTTTGCCTATCAGAAGTTTAAGAGTTCAGGTAAAAGCCAAATCTTAATTAGAGTTTGACCATTCTGCAACATACGAAGGCTAGGCTCGTAGGCTAAGGAGCAGTATAAGTCTATGAACCTCGTAGAAAAAACAAAAAAAGTAATAGCAATAGCTCTCTCCGCTGCTACCATCGCGGCCCCGGCATTTTCCGAACCACATGATTTTAACGGCCACAATGGGATCCAGCGTGTCCTGCTGATTAGCATCGACGGAATGCACGCGGTGGATTTTGAGAATTGCGCAAGCGGCGGGTACTGTCCCAATCTGGCCGCGCTTGGCACAAACCCTCCCCACGCGTTTACGCCCTGGGGCCAGAAATCCTGAAGCTCCCCGCTCACGAAATCCTGTTTGTATCCTCGAACCAGTGGGACGCCGCTGGAGCCAAAGCATTCGGCTACCAGGTTTGCTGGTGCAACCGGTCCAGTGCCGCAATTGAAGATTTAGGCTTTCCTCCCGACTCTATAATCCCTGGGTTGTCCACCCAAGGACAATCCGAACTATGATCCGGCTTCAGATTGCCGATGTGAGTAGCAGATTATTAGTCGGCCCCTGGGCGTGAGTGGTCAGCACAGCGGCCAGCCCCTGGGCGTAAGCCCGGGGGACTCGAACCTTTAACATGTGGTGGGTCTCCCTACTCCTGTTTCAAGCGGCGTCACCCCAACCCAACCCCGCGGAACAAGCCGCGCGAGTTCGAGCTCAGATGGCCGAGTCGATCGCCAAACAACAAGCCTCGGTCCAGCGGCAGATCCAGGCTGTGGCTCCTTATAAGGCGCATCCCCCGTGGCGTCTCGCAGCCGCCGTCCTTTATGCCCCAAGCTTTGATTGCGACCCTGTCCCCGAACCGGAATTAGGAAAAATGATCACGCGCGCCGCGCAGGACCATCAGGTCAACCCGGCCCTCATCCGCGAGGTCGCCCGTCAGGAGTCCGCATTCCATCCCTGCGCCGTCTCACCAGCCGGAGCCATCGGGCTCATGCAACTGATGCCCTCCACGCAGGTTCAATTCGAAGTTCGCAATCCTCTGGACGCCCAGGAAAGTCTGACCGCGGGAACGAAACTGCTCAAGCAGTTGCTCGACCGCTATCATGGCGACGTCGGCCTGGCCCTGGCAGCCTACAACGCCGGAAGCGCCGAGGTTGACCGCACCTCCGCCATCCCCCTCATCCCTGAAACGCAGAACTATGTGTTCGGCATTCTGCAACGTCTCAAAGACTCTGAGCCGCCCACCGTTCCCGGCGACCCTCTTAACTAGCCCGCAAAGGGCGCGCGGGCGTCCTCTTGACATACAAGTAAGCAGCCCGGGCGCTCCGTTTTGCGGGCTGTTATTCAGGAGCCCGCAAAGGGCGCGCGGGCGTCCTCTTGACATACAAGTAAGCAGCCCCGCGCTCCGTTTTGCGGGCTGCTACTTAGGAGTCGCGCTGCACCAGCCGCTTCAGTTGTCCGCCATTGCTCCAATGGACAATCTGAAACCCCATGGAAGCCCCTGCGCCCGAAACCTCGGCGTGCCGTACTTCGCAAAGCATAATATCGTCGCTGCTCTGGAGCCTGTACACCTCTCCCGACCTGGGCAGTTCCTTCAATTGTTTCTCGAAATGTACCTTAACCCCGCGTGTAGACACCTCCACAACCGCGCCTTCCAACCTTCTGTTCACTGCAGCCAGCGGCGTCATCACCACCGAAGCCCGCGCCTCGATCCTGGGTTCCGACCTGCGTTCCATGAAGCTATTCTGCGTCTGGCCCCTTCGTCGATCAATAGATCGGAGGACACGAAAGCGGCTCAGTGAACTTACTTAGTACTCTCGCCCGTTCCTCGAGTCAATTCCCCGAAGGCTCTCCACGTGATCGATCACCAGAACTTCGAACCGGCCCTTACTCTTTGCCAGATTCAGCCCGAGTCCACGAATGGCAGTCGTCAGCACGGGTTCAGTCGAGGTATCCAGTCCACTGGAAAAAGGCACGCTGTAGTCGAACAAGCCAGTAAGGCCCGTGCGGTCTTGAACCGGTGCTCGCATCCGGCCGCTCAACACCACCGCCAGTTCCTCCATCGATGCACCCTTGCCCACCAGCCGCAACTCGCCATTGCCCATGAATTGAACCCAGCTTGAGCTCCCACCTAAACCGACGCTAACCTTCCCAGCCCGCGGCGGAGCCTTTGTGAGCTCCGCCCCGCTCTTGGCGACGACTAAATCGTAGGCAGCCAGTTCTCTTATTTCCCGATGGACCCCCAGCTTGAACCGTTCTTCCAGCAACGTTTGAAACATCTGGCGCAGTTGGTCCTCGCTGGCTGGGCCCGGACTCCGTGCCTCAATATCGTAGGAATCCTCCCAAAGATTCTTGCCCCACGGACCCGCCACAAGCTGGTAGTTGCTGTCAGTAAGGTGGTAGGCCCACGCGACAATCACACCCAACTGGCTGTTACCCATGGTGACTCCCTCACCTGAGCGCCGGGGAATGTAATCCGCCAGCCCCGTGTATCTCGGGTCACGCGGATCCTGTATTAAATTTTCTTTGACGGAGGCGACTTCGAACGATGGGCGCTTCGGCGCAGGCTGTCCAGCCGCCATTGCGGCAATCGTCAGCAAACATCCAGCAGGCTGCATCAGGCGCCGCCGCATCGCCTCAGTGTATCAGCCAGTGTAATGAACACGAACCGGTTTGCGAAATAGTTGTCTGACGCTTTCCGAAACCCCAGGCGAACTCTGAATCTCGATCCGCCGCAGTTTCGGCAGACCGGCCAGGTGCCCGATTCCCTCATCCGTAATACCCATGCATTGCCAGAACTCGAGCTTCTCCAGCGATTCCATCCGGCCGAGGATTTCAAGGCTGCGATCCGTGATTTGCGTCATCCCGGCATAATAGGTTCGAAGCCTTTCGAGTCCTCTAATATGCTCAGTCGCAACATCCCGTGTATCGCGGCAATACATGCAATAGAGCGATTCCAATTGCTCGCACCGGCCCACATGCCGAAATCCAGCGTCGGAAACGCCAATAGAAACGAATTGACGAAGCTCTCGACAAAGCGGCAGCTTAGCAAGCGCATCGTCTCCAACCTGCTTGCAACTGATCCCCATGCCCCGAAGCGCGGGCAAATTCATCAGAGCCGTAAATCCTCGACTCCCGAAGTTCGGACACTCGCGGCCCCAGATGTATTCGAGAGTCTCCGAGCGGCTCAGCGCCTCCCACCCCGCATCGCCCGCCACAGCGCCCTGCGCCTGCAGTTGCCGTAACCGCGGTATCGCGGCGATCTGCCGCATGGCCTCGTCACCGCACCGGCCGCCCTCGATCTCGAAAATCTCTAAGTGAGGCAGCCTGTGTAACGGCTCCAACCCGCCCGCCGTGAACTCCTTCGAATGCCGAAAAAACGCAAGAGCCGCGACGCCCTCCAGCCCAGTCAGAGCATCGATTCCGGCATCCGTGAAGTCCCCGTCGATCAGGAGTCGCGTCGGGGTGTTGATCTCGCCCATCAGACCGGTACGAACCTCGCCGCCAAGCCATCGTTTGAACGCTGGACTCTCGTGCAACGCGGGAATACCCGCATCCGTCACGCCACGGCCGGTCTCCAAGCGTCGCAGTTCGGCCTTACCCGCCAGCGCGCGGATCAATCCGTCCCCCGCGGCCGAACCCATCACGCTTACGCTCTCCAGCAGATCGCAGCCAGCCAGGTGCGCCGCGGCGGCATCCGTGAAGCCTTCCGTCCAAAACGAGCTGAAATGTCGGAGCCTCTTGAGTCCGCGTAGCGGCTCAAAGGCCCGTGCAGTGAGCGTGGTGTGCTGACCGCCGATTTCCAGGCCGACCAATTGCGGCATGCGCGCCAAGTAGTGCGCCCCGTCATCGGTCAGCCCTTTCGCCCCGCTAACGTCAAGATGGGTCACACACTCTAAATCTGATAAAGCCATCATGGCGTCATCGGTAATGCCGACGGCTTTTAGTTTAGAAATCCCGTATTCCTCCACCACGGTAAAGATCTCTTCCCAATCCTTGCGTGATTGCGGCCCGCGCACGGATAGTCGATTCTCCTCCCAATCGATCGTGTAGTAAGGCGGCCGCCGCTTCACAAAGAACGGCGCGGAACGTGGCTCGTGGCCAGGTTGCATGAAACCGGCCGCAAACTTCGTCCAATTCTCGAAACCATAAGCGTGGGCGACCATCTGCCGAGCGTCTGCGAACGCCAACTCAGTCGGCCGAGCCTCCGACGCATACCACGTAGGCATGCGCCGCCGCATCTTATCCGGATCATGAAAGTCAGCAGGAAATGCCGTGCCAAAATCGGCGTTAATGGCCCGCACGGTCTTTTCATCGCCCGACGCATAGGCCCCGGCCAGATCGCTTGCCAGCCGTTCGAACAGTTCGATCCCAGGCGGGCGAAGGGCCTCAATGTGTTGCTTCAATTTGGCCCAGGTCTCGAAGCCATGCTCGCGAGCTATCGCGAACTGCGCATCGGCGAGCATGGCGTTTTGATTTCCTGTCGCGCGAGCCTCGCGAACCCGCTCTTTGGCGCGCTTTTGCAGTTGCTCGAGCGATGGGTTGATGGGAAGGGGCGTTGGTGTGTCGGACATGACGATCTCCTCTCATGTGCCCGCGTCCGCGCGGCGGGCGAAAGAAGATCGCAAAAAACAACAGATGTGTTTCGGTTCGGTGGGCTCAGCCCTCTCCCGCGGACAGGCAGCGCCCTTCGCGCTGATGTCCGATATTATCACGCGGCGCCAGCCCGATTCCAACTCTGACGCGTCGGCCCACCGAAACCATCGACGCAACGGCGAGCGCCACCCCCGCAACCCAAAGCATCACCACGATCCCGCCGGCCCACGCCACCCCCGTAGCCGAAAATCCGATACCCGTCACAGCCGTCAACCAAGCCGCCAGGCACAGTGGACACTTCGGCAGCAAGACCAGCAGCGCCCCCGGCAGAACCGAAGCCGCGGACCTGTAAATCCGAGGGGCGAGCCGGCGCGATGCCGACCCGCCCGTGCTGCAGCACTGCCCCCCCTTGCAGCATTGTTCAGATGTCACGCACCCACCTCGTGCTCGCAGCATCCTCCCATCTCGCGCGGCTTCTCATAACCCGCCTTTGAATCCACAGCATAATCGTCGGCATACTTATCGTGATGTCGCACCCACGCCATCGAAAATGCCAGCCCGTCTTCGTCCCGCCCCTTCGGAACCAGGTCCAGAAACTGGTACGTTCCCACCAGCGCATCCAGTCCGCGTGAATAGGCCGAGTAGGTGTGGAAGATCGCGCCCGCATCGTCCTTATAGAACACACTCACCCCAGGCGCTTCCTCCACGCCAAAGCGAGTCTTCTTGTAGTTGTAATTAACCTCGCCCGCCAGTTCGTCTTTGGTGAAGTGCACGCCATAGTCGGTCTGGAAGCTGTTCGCGAATGCCGACACCCATGGAAAGCGCCACCCCATGCGTTTTTGAAACGCCTTGAGGCGCGGCAGGGGCGCCTGCGAGACCACGGTGAAATTCACGTCGCGATGCTCCAGGTGAATCCTGGTCGCATCAAAGTGATCGGCCAGGAACGAGCAGCTCTTACATCCTTCTTCCCAATTGGCTCCGAACATGAAATGGTAAACGATCAATTGGTTCTTGCCTGCGAAGAGATCGCCCAGCGTCTCCGGACCGTCCGGGCCGTCAAAGATGTAATTCTTCGCCACTCGTTCCCACGGCAGTTCCCGCCGCTGCCGGCTCAATTCGTCCCGCTTCCGGGTGAATTCCTTCTCAGCGGCAAGGTGCGCGAGCCGCGCCTTCAGCCATTCGTCTCTGGAAACTACGTTGTGTTGCGTCTGTGTCGCAGTCATTGGATTCTCCTTCTTCTGGGTTTGGTTACGCACGGACACACGTCTCTTAGGTGGTCCGTGCGGTGTTATTAGTTAGACCCCTTACCGGGGCTTTTTTGTCGGAACTGTCTTCACCGCCTCGGCAGCTTTTGCCTCAGAGTCTTCTTTAATGCGCAACAGGTGGCTCGACCACAACTCTTCGAACCGGCCCACCCAGCGCTCATAAATTTGCCGGATCGGGACCACATTCAATGAGTTGATCCGCTGCCGGCTCTCTTCACGCGTGTGAACCAGGCCGGCCTCGCGAAGCACCTCGATGTGTTTCATTACCCCGAAGCGGCTCAGGTGGGGAAAGGCCTCGACGATCTGCGTCGTCGTGCGAGGGCCTTGCCGTAACAGGTCGAGAATCGATCGCCTCGTACTGTCCGACAAAGCCTTCCACACGCCGTCCAGTTCGTCCGCAGCCACTCTAACTCCGCCCGTTCGCCCGCGTCTCGCAATCCTGCGAGATTCCGTCCAGCAGGTACTTCCATCCAGTCGACACACCCTTCCGGTGTTCCGGATCGATGAAGCCCAGGGCCCGGTGCCGGAGGTCCACATGCGTACCTCCGGGCTTCTGTTCCAGCTTCACTTCGATATGGTTCACCGCCGGGTACGACATGAACAGCGGGCCGCTCAATTCCAGCAGCACCGGAGCCTTGATCACCTGCACGTGCCCCCACAGGTGGCCGACCCCATTGCCCCGATCACGGAACCACCTTCCTCCCGGCCATTGCTCCAGGACCGCCTGCATCGATTCGCCTTTCAGATTGGTAAATCCTTCGCCCAAGCGTTGCACCACGCTGCGAAAGACGTCTCCAATGTCGGCCTTGATGTCGATGCTCTGTGTTGTATCCAGCGTCAAATCTTCCATGGTCATAAGTACGTTGTCTCCTCTAACGTGCCTTTATAGTAACGTGACCAAATGGTCACGTCAAGACTTTTTTTTTAAGTCGCCCATGCGATACTGAAACCGTCAGTCCCGCGTCCGGGCCCATGCCCCTACTCGGAGACTTTTCGTGCAAACGCCATTCTTCCTAACTGCTCTTCTAGCTGTAACCTCCTTCGCCGCCGACCTCGCGCCTTCCCTGCAATGGGTAAAAACCAGCGGAGGTTCCGGAACCACCATCGTGACCGGCGCCGCATCTGATCCCCAGGGAAACCTATACATCGTCGGCTCCACCACCTCGCTCGATTTCCCCACCACCTCAGCCACCCAACCAACCTCAGGCGGCTCCTCGCTGGTCCGCATCAACCTCGCCAGCGGAAGCGCAACCAGGTTGTATCCCGCCAATCTTCCTCCAATTAGCGTCGCAGCCGCCGCTCTGTCTGATGCCGCCACTCTTTATGCCGCATCAAGCGCACAAATCTCTAAGACCACCAACTCAGGCGCAACCTGGACCCTGACTTATCAATTCCCATCCGGCACCATGGTATTCGCCCTCGCTGTCGATCCCACCGCAGCCAGCACCGTCTACGCCGCGACCTATAACCTCGGCCTCCAAAAGAGCATTGACGGAGGAATCACCTGGAAGCCCGCCAACAACGGACTCCCCGCCGCCGCCAACGGTGCCATCTCCGCATCGGGGGTATTCATTGAGCCCTCCGTGCCGCAAACCATTTTCGCCACCGGAGGCTTCGGATTGGCCCGCAGCACTGACGGTGCCAGCACTTGGACTGTCAGCGGAAATCCCTCTAACCCCATCGTGTTTGACCCGTTCATAGCTGGCACGCTGTATTCATTTGGACTGAATGTTGTCCAAAAGAGCAGCGACAACGGCCAGACCTTTGTCCCGCTCCCATCACTTCCCCAGAACTCCAACGTGCTCGTCCTGACTCCCGATCCCAACCATCAGGGCGTCCTTTTCGCGGGAACCACGGCAGGCGTTTATCAATCCGCCGATACGGGCCAAACCTGGACCAAGAAGAACTCGATGATCACTGGGTTCCTGGTCGCCGATCCAAACAGCTCCTCGCTCTTTGCCAACTCGACTGGCTATGGGATCCTCAAATCCACAGACGGCTTCTCCACAACATCCCCAATCGGTCCCAGCGAGCCTTCCATAATTCAGATCCTCGTGTCGGGTCCGAACCTGTTTGAATTTTCATCGGCCTCCATCGATGGCTTCGCCCTCAAGCTCGATAACAATGGTAACGTCGTCTACTCCACCTATCTCGGTGGAAGCGGAAGCGATTCGGCTCTGGCGTTAGCCGTCGGATCAGACGGCAGCCTCTACGTAGCAGGCTCCACCAACTCGGCCGACTTCCCCGTCACCCCTGGCGCTTATTTATCGACCTTACCTTCCACTACGATCCCCGCGGGCTTCGTCTTGAAACTCAATCCCGCTGGATCGCTCGATTGGTCCACCTACTTCCCCGAACGCAGTATCAACTGCCATTACAGTGGATGCGGCAGGCGAGCCCTTTATAGGGGGCGCGACCGGGGGCGGTCTCCCCACGACTCCGGGCGCATACCAGACCACATTTCAGCAGAGCGTGACCTCCAACGGCTTCTTCGCGGTAATTGGTCCTCTCTCCGCGTTTGTAACCAAGTTCAATGCCAAAGGCACCGGCTTGGTTTATTCCACCTATGTCCCTACCGATAATCAGAAGAATGTTGTCCCGTCAGCGCAGGCCCTGGTGGTGGACGCCTCAGGCAACGTGTGGATGGGTGTGGCCACCAACCCGGGCATTGTTCCCTCAGGCCCCAGCCCCAGCGTGGTGAAGTTGAATCCCACCGGCTCGGCACTGCTGGCTTCTGCCATGCAGCCCTCTCTTGGGCCGGTCGCGGCATTGGCGCTCGACGCCGCGTCGAACGTGTACATCGCCGGCTCCTTTCAGCCTTTAAACGTGCCGTTTCCCGCTACCCCCGGAGCCTTCCAGTCCGTTCCCCAACCCGCAGCCCCGTCACTCCCTTCTCAAATTCCTGCGGGTGGAGGTCTCGAGGCATTTGTTGCGAAGTGGGACAGCAGCCTCACCCACTTGCTTGCCGCGACTCTCTTAGGCGGTGAACTGGGCGACGCCGCGAGTAGCGTCGCCCTCGACCCCTCGGGAAATGTCATCGTGTCCGGCTACACCAGTTCCAAAGCATTCCCCACCCACGCCCCGTTTCAGGAACTGTTCTCCTCTCAGTCGGGATTCGTCGCTGCCTTTGACTCCAACTTGTCGAACCTTCTCTTTTCTACCTACCTGGGCGATAGCCGTCCCTTCAGCGCCCACTCGGCCCTCCCCGATGGCAACGGCAACATTCTGATAGCCGGTTCCACATCAAATCCGGCAAATTTCCTGGGAAATATCCTCGTTGCGAATAAAATCGCTCTCCAGCCCGCTCCCGCCGTACGCCTCGATTCCATCCAGAACTTCGCCAGCCATCTGGCCGCTCCAATCGGTCCAGGCGAAACAGTGATAGCCGTAGGCGCCGGATTCGGAAGCGGAGCGCAACTCGTCATCGACGGCACGCCTCTCGCCACCATTTCCTCAACCGCCACGTCTTTAGTAGCCGTCATCCCGCTTACGGCCGCAACTTCCGGCGTCCATACCATGCAGGTCTCCCGGAACGGATCGCTTTCCAACTCCGTCTATGCGCCCGCCTCCCCCGCATCGCCCGGCATCTATTCCGCCGATAACAGCGGAGAAGGGCAAGCCTATATCCTCAACAGCGATGGCACGCTGAACTCGCCCTCCAACCCCGCAGCCGTTGGCTCCGCGATCACAATTTTCGCAACCGGCGCAGGAGCATACACTCTCTCGGGCGGTTTTGCAGAAACGTCTCAGGTCCCCATCGTGCTAATCGATGGTTTCTACTGCAACGGAATCTCCGCCACCATCGGACCTGTTCAAGGATTCTCCGGCGATGTCTTCCGCCTCAGCGTGTACGTCCCGGATCCGGCAGTGTTGGCCCAAAGTAATTCCGACCTGAAGAACTTCGCTTTCCCCGCCCAGTCGGGGATTCAACTTTACATGGCGCCCGCAAATTCCCCGAATTTCCAAACGTACAGTCAGAGCGGAGTATTCATTAACATTAAATAGTTGCGCTGTCGAAACAGAACCGAACTTTGCCTGTGGGGGCTGGCTTCAGAACGCGCGGCTCTTCAGAGCCGCCAGTTTTTTCTGTGCAAAATGGCCGGACAGCTAGCGCTGTGCGTCAAGCAGAATAGCGATTAAGCGAGTGCGGGTCGTGCTCGTTTTACTTTTTGAAGGATTCGGCCGAGGCTGCGTACGGATGAAGAAAATCTAATCGACTCTGTGAAAGCGTTTCGTGGAGGCGTCCTCATCGTAGAGGACCAGCCCCGAACTCCGTCCCAGGCGAACGTTATCGAACCTGACTTCAGCATCTTGTCCGAGGAAGAAGAAGTCGCGAACTGATACAATGACCCGCAATTGAGTTCCAGACACGCGACCTTAAAAAGGAGACGGCCATGCGATTCAAAGTCAGACTTTTCACGGGATTCGCGAGCGTCATCCTCACAATCGCCGTTGGGCGGATCGGACAGGATGCCATGGCACAGACGAACCGGACTCAGGTACCTCGATTCGAGCCGGATCCGCTGTGGTCGCAGGCGTTGCCGAACAAGTGGGTGAACGGACAGGTCGGCGGAGTCGCCGTCGATTCTCACGACAATGTATGGGTCTTCCATCGGCCGGCGACCATTCCCGACGGTGAAAAAGCGGCCTCGCTCAATCCTCCTCAAGCGGAGTGCTGCATTCCCGCGCCACCTGTTTTGGAATTCGACACGAATGGAAAGTTTCTTCAAGCATGGGGCGGCCCGGGGCAGGGCTACGATTGGTTTACGTCTGAGCACGGAATCTTCATCGATTACAAAGACAATGTTTGGCTATCCGGAAGCGCGAAAGAAGACAACCAGATCCTGAAGTTCACCAACAAAGGCAAACTCCTGATGCAAATCGGTCATGCAGGAAAGAATCGGGGTAGCAACGACACCGCGAACCTGGGAGGACCGGCCGGCCTCTTCGTCTACCCAAAGACGAATGAACTGTTTGTGGCAGATGGATATTTCAACCACCGCGTCATTGTTTTTGACGCCGATTCCGGCGCGTACAAGCGGCACTGGGGAGCCTATGGCAAGAAGCCTGACGATAACTTCACGTTTCCACCGCGCGCGCAGCTCATTCAAGGGCCTCCGCCTGAAGGTTTCAATAACCCCGTTCACGCGGTGCTGGTAACCAACGACGACCTGGTTTACGTTGCCGACCGCTCCAACAACCGGTTTCAGGTTTTCAAGCTGGACGGGACGTTCATCAAGGAGGTCTTCATCTCCAGGAACACGCTTCAGAGCGAAGGAACCGTTCACGCATTTGCGGTCTCGTCGGACAAAGACCAGAAGTTCCTCTATGTCGTGGACGGCTCGAATAAAGCCATTCGCATCCTGAATCGGCAGACGCTCGAGATCGTCGCGACGGTCGGCGGACATGCCGGCCATAACGCACGAGAGTTCTTCCACATCCATAGTGTCGCCGCCGACTCAAAGGGAAATCTGTTTCTCGGCGAAGTCAACAACGGCCAACGCTATTACAGGTACGCATTCAAGGGCATGAGCAACTGAAGCGCCCGAGCGGATTTGGTTTGTCGCGTCAGACTATTTCCCACGGGTAAGTCCCGCCGCCAGTTCTGGTGGGCCTGGTCGGCCTGGCGCGGGCAAAGCGAAGAGGCTGGCACTCACTCCCACAGCGCGCTGACGATGTTGGCTGACAACTTCAAATGCGCGATTAAGTGTTCAGCACTCGGGAAGAGCACGGTTATTGGGAATTGAGTAGAAGTTCCACGAGTTCCTTGCCGGCTTTCCCGACATTCCCACTGTCGTCGCGATTCGACAGCACAATCGAGACGGCATCTTCCTCAATGGCTCGCCAAATCACCGTACTGAAGCCGTTAATTCCTCCGCCATGTCCAACGGCCTTGTGGCCGTGTACCTGCGAAATTCCCCAACCGTAGCCATACTTAATCCCGGGGCCCCAATCATACTCATTCGGAGTAAAGGCCGCCTCAATGGATTTCGCGCTCAAAACCTTCGTCGTGTAAAGAGCACGATCCCATTTGTACAAATCGAGAACTGTCGAATAGAGCGAACCTGCGGCATACGGCTGGCCCATGTCCAGAAAGTCCGCGTTGATTTCCCCGCCAGCCCCATCCTTCGAGTAGCCTGATGCGCGATCTCTTAGTACCGTGGAAGGCCAATCATAGCCAGTGTCCGTCATTTGCAGCGGTTCGAAAATGTGCTTCCGAAGATAGTCCTCGTACTTCAAGCCGGAAACCTGCTCGATGATCACACCAAGGAGGAAATACCCCGAGTTGTCGTAATGAAACTTCGTCCCGGGAGCGAAGTCGAGCGGGAGTTTGCTAAAGCGGTTGAGGAATTCAAGTGGGGCGCCGGCCTGCTCGCGCATGTGGTTCGGATAATCAGCGTCATCCGTGTAGCTATGAATGCCGCTGGTGTGGGTAAGCAGATGACGAACGGTGACCCCGCTCCAAGCCGCGGGGCTGCCGGAGATGTACTTCGAGATAGGGTCGCCCAGGCTGAGTTTCCCCTGCTCTTGTAGTTGAAGAATGGCCGCTGCGGTAAATTGCTTGGTAATGGAACCGAGACGAAATTTTGTTTCCGGCTTGTTGGCCACTGCGAGTTCGATATTCGCGAGTCCATAGCCTTGCGCAAGAATGATCTTGCCCCCGTTCGCCAATAAAACGGAGCCCTGTATGTGGGCCGATTTAATGTAAGCGTCCGCCCTTACGGCTACACTGCCCGTCGCTTGGCCGCGGAGCGTTCCCGTCAGGCCGATCAAGACAACCAGTGCCTTGCGGGCATTCATATCACCGAGTGTACGGCAATCTACCGATCGCAATGGAGTAACGCAACACCCATACGCCGAAGCGCCGCTGGCTCCGCGGCTTCCTCAAAACAACTGCTGGACCGGAGGTGAATGTTGCGGCTGCTGCCGATCAAGATCGGAGAAATCGGGCAAGATAATCCTTAAGCCAAACGGCGACGCACCACCTACTTCCCGGTACGCGATAACTCGGAAGTGACCAGAACGGCGTTCTGGGAAACGTCGGATTCCGTTTCCGTCCGGATGGTCCGTTTCCCGGAGGTGGACTACCGTGTCAGGGTTTTCGTCAGCAGTTCTAAAGAGCGGGTCACGCTTTCGCGGTGCTGACGACCGTCTGGTTCTTTCCAACAAACTGCGCGCACTCCATTCTGAGGTAGCGGCCCTTGCCCCAATCATGCAGAGTTGCCTTGACGGTTGCCATTTCAAATGAGTCAAACCTCGGACGAGGGGATTGAGCAGGCATTGCGATCCCCGCGAGGACGAATACCACAACCAGACGACCGATTCTCAGCATTCCTGCCAGAATACTCCGCCCAATGTGGCGCACGATTCATCGTGCCGGCGGGCGATTTATCGTCCGCTCTGGAATCGCGCTCTTTAGCCGCCCTGGCCGAGATAAATCTCAATCCTGGCCGGTGCCCGCCTCTACGGCAACCGAAAGTTGATCTCAACCGTAGCCCGTGCGGCCACGGCCTTGCCGTCTTTCATGCCGGGCCTGAACTGCCACTTCGTCAACGGCCTCCACCGCCTTTTCATCCAAACCCATCCCCAGTGATCGCACGACCTTTATTTCGGTCGCTTTACCTGACTCATCCACGGTCACCGAAAGCACCACCGTGCCTTGCCACTTGGCAGACTTGGCCTGGTCGGTATACTCGGGATCTGCCCGATAAGTAACGGCTGGAGGGGAAACGCTCGCCGTGTTCATGGTCACTGGGTCGACGCCAACTCCAAAGCCGCCGCCAGTCCGGATTCCAACACCAACACCACCGCCAATCCCCCCTCTGGCACCAGGCATCCCGATCTCCACGGGAGCTGCGCCAGGAGCATAAATCGTTAACTCCAGGGCGTTCCCATCTACGTCCTGCCAGCGTTCGCCCAAATGCTCGTCGAATTTCTTTACGGCGGCCATCGTTCCTTCAATAGAATCCTGGGTCAGGGTATCCCCGACCTTGATGGGCAACTGTGTCTGCGCGAGAAAATCTGGAAGGGACATGCCGATGCCCGCTAAGTGAATATTTTGGAGCGTGCGGCCCGTGAAGTCTCGCGCAAAGAGCGGGGGAAGCAACGGCGGCCCCGGTCTCTCAGGGCGACTGTCCAGGGCAAGGTGTTGTTCCTGAGCCGCCTGCGCCTCGCGAACTCTCGCTTCCGATGCGGCGAGCCTCACTAGTACCGCTTGGAGTTCGGCCTCCCGGATCTTGAGATCGTCCCCGTTCAACCCAAGCGTGTGAGCCTCCACAAGACTCGCCTTGGCTTGATCCACCTGCTCCTGCAGGAATTGAGCCGTCTGCTCTAACTGCGCGGCTCTGCCGGGAGGCGGTCCATTCTTGAACACCGCCACAGCCAATGGCCTTTCTTGAGAAACAGCCTTCTCAGGAGAGGGAGAAAACTCGACGTTGATCACCCGCGTCGCCCCCGCCGCATCCGGAGTGAAATGCCACCCGAGAACAGACTGCAACACGGGCTTGCGCAATTCCTCCGGACCGCTCAAGACATGCGCGTCGCTGACGTTCCCACTTCCATCTAGACGAACTTCCACGCTCACCGTTCCTTTGACGTTGCCGATCTGCGCCGCCGCCGGATACTGGACCGCTGCGCGATGAATCACCGCCGCAGATCCGAGGTCGACATGCACCCCCTGCGGGTCGATCGGCGCCTGCGCCCGGACACGATTCAAATTCATGCTCAAATACCCAACCGCGAGGATCAGCGACAAACAAAGCCCCGCCAACCCCGGAAGCTTCGATGGAAGACTGTCCTCCTGTGCAGCCCCCACCAGCCGAGCGATCCGATAGGCGAGCGGTCCGTCCGTTCCCCCTAAAGCCAGACTGGGAGTCATCACGCGCATGCGTTCCAAAGCGGTGAGCGCCCGCGCATAACGAAGCGCATCGCCGCAAACGCGAACCGCCTCATCGTCGCAGCACAACTCCCTCTCACGCCGTATGCGTCCCGAAGTCCACCACACCGCGGGGTGATAAAACAGCAGCGCCTCGGCCAGCACTTGCACCATGTTCACCACATAGTCGTAGCGCCGGATGTGCGCCAGTTCATGAGCCAGCACCGCCTCGAGTTGCTCGGACGGGAGACCCAGTATGGTAGCCGCCGGCAACAGGATCACCGGCCGCAGGAAACCCACCACGCTAGGCCCATCCGCCAGCGCCGAAATCAAAACGCCGACATGCCGCGTGACGCCCATTCTTTCAGCGATCCTCGCAACGGTCCCGCATAGAGCTTCTTCCGCAGGCTCGCCGCGCCGCCTCATGAGGGAGACTTGTCTCCCTCCCCACACCAATCGCACCGAAAACAGAAGAACGCCTAAGCACCAGACCGGCACGCCCCAAACCTGAAACCAATTCTGAAACGAACTCAGCCAGCCCATGCTGGGCGCAGTCGGCAAGGCCAGCGCGGCCCGCGGCACGTTGCCTGCAACTAAACTCGCAACAGGGCCCACAACGGGGACAACGCGTTCGTACAACAGGTATGCCGTAGCGCCAGGAAGCAGCATCAGCACAGCCAGGGCGGAGCAGCTTACCAGATAGCGAGCATTCGCGGACGCCTTCCGCATCGCCAGCAGCGCGATCCACAGCGCAATCGCAACCGCCATCCCCTGCCATAAAAAATGAAGCAGCGCCAAACTGAACACGTGAGTGAAGGCAGTCATTTCTTTTCTCCCTCGAACCGGTCGAGCATCTTCTCAATAGCTTCCAATTCAGCCAGCGACGATTTGTTGGTCGATAGCGCCTGCAGCACCAGCGCCTTTACCGATCCTCCAAAAGCCCGCTGCACCAGGTCCCCCAGCAATTGCCGCTGCGTCTGCTGTTGCGAAAGCCGGGGTGTATAGATTTGCGGACGCTTGGTCTCGTCCCTCTCTACCAACCCCTTCTCCGTCATGATCTGGAGCAGTTTCAAAACGGTGGTATATCCCGTAGGTTTCGATTCGTTCAGCGTGCGGTGCACATCGCGAACCGATTGCGCTCCGTGCTCCCAAAAAACCTTCAGGATGCTCAATTCCGCTTCGGTGGGTCGCGGTAGTTTGGGTGCCATGGGCCGATTATGACGAAGGTCTTCGTCAAAGTCAACGAAAACCTTCGTCATTCCGGAACCGCCTTCAAAATAAGTTTTCTTCCCCCTTGCAATCAATGCTTTGCCACTTGCAGCGAGCCCGCCCGAGCATGTCCCAAGTGCATCATCGCGGTAGGAGGAATTGCGGAATGAATGCGGACAACGTGTATTACTCAGCCTTTTGGGGCCGGTTTGAGGGGCACTTCTTAGGCGCCTTTCACGGCAATTCAAACGTGGAAAACTAAAAAGAAGAAATCGCCGGTACCATTCGAACCCAGGAAGTTGCTGAAAACAAATGTCGCCGTGAATGAAGCCAACCCAGCGACCAACCAAAAACTGGCTTTGGAAATTACTATGGAGAAGTGAGCCTGACACCCGGAGCAACAATCCGCCGACCACATGCGCGCCCTCGCGGCAGAGTGGCAGATGCTAGAGGACAAACTGCGCCTCGGTGGCGGCCCTAAGAAAATCCAAAAGCAGCACGCTGACGGAAAGCTCACCGCCCGCGAACGCGTCGCCAGGCTAATCGACCCGGCCTCGCCCTTCCTGGAGATCGGCCTGCTTGTCGCTTATGACAAATACGACGGCCAAGCCCCCGGCGCGGGAGTCGTAACCGGCCTGGCCCGCATCGAAGGCCGCCCCGCCGTCATCATCGCCAATGACGCGACCGTAAAAGCCGGAGCCTGGTGGCCGGAGACGATTCAGAAAATCCTCCGAGCCCAGGAAATAGCGATGCGGAACCGCCTCCCGATCATTTATCTGGTAGATTCGGCGGGCGTCAATCTTCCCTATCAGGGAGGAGTGTTTCCAGGCCAATATGGAGCGGCTCGAATTTTCTACTACAACTCGCTGATGCGCCGAAAACTGCGCGTCCCGCAAATAGCCGCCGTAATGGGCATGTGCATCGCCGGTGGCGCATACCTGCCCGCGCTCTCCGACGTCATCATCATGGTGGAGGGGACCAGCTTCATGGGGCTCGGTGGCCCGAACCTGGTAAAAGGCGCCGTCGGACAGGTGGTGGACGCGGAGTCGCTGGGCGGAGCTTCGCTGCACACCGCGCGCAGCGGTGTCGCGCATTACTCCGCCAAAGACGACACGGCGTGTCTCGATCTCATTCGCCAGAAGATGCGCGAACTCCCGCCTCCTCGCCCACACCTGAAAGGTCATGCCCCGGCGAAACCCGCCGAAGGCCTGTACGACGCGCTGCCCGCCGATCATCGCCTGCCTTACAACATGGAGGAAGTGATCGCCCGCCTGGTGGACTCGGACGACTATCTCGAATTTCAGCCTCACCACGCGCCGGAAATGCTGTGCGCAAACGCGAAGCTCGGAGGCCGCCCCATCGGCGTGATCGCTAACCGGCGAGGGTTCCTAAAGACCTCCGAAGGTCCGCGCATCGGCGGAATCGTGTACCCGGAGTCGGCTCGGAAAGTGGCCTACTTCGTCGAAAATGCCGAGCGCCTCGCCTTGCCCCTTCTCTATCTGCAAGACGTGTCGGGCTTCATGGTGGGCACCGAGGTGGAGAGCGAAGGAATCATCCGCGCGGGCGCCGAAATGGTGGAAGCGATGGCATGCGCGACCGTGCCTAAGATCGTATTGACCTTGAACCATGCCAGTGGCGCCGGCTACTATGCGATGGCGAGCCAGGGCTTCGACCCGACCTTCACCTTCGCCTGGCCCACCGCACGCATCGGAGTGATGGAAGGCGATGCCGCGGTGCAAGCCGTGCATGGCCCCGAGCTCGCGAAGTTGAAGGCCGCGGGCAAACCAGTGCCACCCGAGCTGGAGGCTCAGATTCAGCAGACGCGTGAGGATTACGACAAGTGGTTGGATGCGCGCTATGCCGCTGCCCGTGGACACGTGGACGCAATCGTCGATCCCCTGCAGACCCGCCGGATGCTGGAGTTCGCATTTGAGGCCGCAACAGCGGCGGGCCATCGCCAGCACCTCGCCTTGGAGACCGTATGATTCGAGTGGAGCAGGACGCCAAAGTGCGTCGCATTCGCCTGGCCGCAGCGGAACGCCGCAACGTCATCGATGCGTCCATGTCTGCCGCCTTGCTTGCCGCACTTAAGGAAGCCGAAGCGGACTCCGCTACAGCAGCCGTGTTAATTGAGGCCGACGGTCCCGTGTTCTGCGGCGGCGCATCCCAGGATGTGGATCCTGGTCTCTACCAAATTGCTTCAACCAAGCCGATCGTGACTGCCGTACAGGGGGTAGCGCTAGGCGCGGGGCTCGCATTGATCGCGGGAGCGCATGTCGCCATTACCGCACAGGGATCCAGCTTCGGTTTCATCGACATTCGCGAAGGTCGTTGGAACAAAAACCTGTTTCATCTCCTCTCGCGGTGCATCGGACCACGACGGGCCCTCGAATTAGGATTGACGGGGAGAATCTTTACCGCTCCGGATGCACTGAGCTGGGGATTAGTCCACTACCTGACTCCCGCGTTCGAGTTGGATGACCGAGCGACCTCTGTAGCTCACGCGCTCGCGGGAGCTGATAGCAGCGCAGTGCGGGAGGCGCTACTTCTTTAACAGGACTATATCGGCCTGGTCGACTCTACCGGGCTTTTGATCGATATGAAAGTTGATTTCCAGCAGATTGAAGGCTCCTCCGGGAATCAGCTCGATGGTTCCTTTTGCGCCTTCAGTGGTCTCCAGGGAGAGCTTTTGAGTGCGTGATGAAGTGATCGGTCCGATCATGTCGAAACGCAGCACGGGATCGTTCCGGCTGCCTGGAGGCAAGCTGAAGCGACCGTAGAAAGAGCCCTTCAATTGGCCGTTGTCCTCATGAACGGCGACGTCCACAAATTCCGGTTTCGGGCCCGAGAAAAGCCCGGCGGTGGCCGGAAAAGACCAGGTCCCTGTGTAGCGGGCGAGGGGGACCGGAGGGACGCCTTCACTTGCCGCAGGTGGTCGAGATACCGGAGCGGAGTTCGGGTTTACAGATGGGTTGTTTATAGATGGCGACACACTTACCGCCGGTCGTAACGTGGACAGGGCCTTGTAGTATTGAGCCCACTCGGCTGTTTCCCGATCCATGATGCCGGCCGCCTCGCTGAGTGCCGCGTCGAATTGTGCGTACTTGGCGACTGTTTCCGTGCGACCGGTTTCCACAGCGGTCAGCGGCGCCACCGCTTTCAGGGTCGCAGCCTGCCGCTCATTGATGGCTGTTCCCAGGCTGCCGAGCGCTGCGCGTTCCCGCTCCAGCGCCTGGCGCCATTGCACGATGCCCGGATCCCTGTCGCTCTCGAAACGCTTGATACTGGCTTCGACAACCTTGGTTTCTGCGGTCACAAAGACTTGTAGATCCTTGTTGGGGAGCAGATCCAAGTCGGCCTTTAAAGGCTGCGCCACTGGCCCGAGGTTGACGTTTGCCGAAGTGCGCAGAAAAGCGGACCGGGCCTTTCCGTAGGTGGCAGCCGCCTGCGCGACCTTTTCAACCCGATCGGCGAAGCCCGCCTGGTTCGCGGCCGAGTCGCGCTCCAGGTTGGGATCCGCCTGGCGCCAAGTCGCATAGGCCGAGCGATAGGTGTCACGCGAGGTTTGTGCCAGAAGGATCAGCCCCCAAGCGAGGGCAATCCCGGAGCACAGGCTGAAATTGCGGAGTATCATTGGGCGCCCGGTCTGGGGCGAGGAGCAGGCGTGGGATTGATCGCGACACATTCCGCCTGGACCCTTGCCAGCCGCGCAACATAGTAGACTCGCCATCGTTCCGCTTCAGTCGAGTGTGCAACTGAGAGTGCTTTGATCGCCGACTCGGCTGCCTGCAATTGGGACATCAGCGCGCGGAGAGATTCATTCAAAGCATCGCTGCGGACCGATTGCTGGACCATCACCAGGTTGCGCTGGTCGGTGAGCGCGGCTATCTCTCGTAGAGCGGCTTCGGGCTCGCCAATCTCGGCCTTACGTCCCGGGTTCGCCACCAGTTGCGAGATCTGAGAATCGATGCCCGCCCGTTCCTCCACGCCTTCTGCGTGCTCCGTCTCCAGAAACTGGTTGCCCGTGTGGGCTTGATAATCCAGCAACCGCGCTGTCTCGGCGGCGCGCGCCGAGGTCTCTGCGAGAACAGCACGGAAGTAGTCGCTGAACGCTGTCAGGCGCGCGTCGGATGCGCGGCTCACTTCTTCCACCGCGGCGGCAATTTTGGGGTCGCACGGAAGTAGCCCGCGAATCTTGCCCTCGAGCGACTTGGCCAGAGTGTCCCACGTCTGCGTCTTCTGCTCGGCGCTTTGGCGCAGG
Source organism: Terriglobia bacterium (assembly GCA_963766615.1). Classification (GTDB taxonomy): domain Bacteria; phylum Acidobacteriota; class Terriglobia; order Bryobacterales; family Bryobacteraceae; genus Palsa-187. The sequence goes on along the minus strand of CAVYBC010000010.1, from coordinate 700,572 downwards.
GTCGCGATTGGTGTCGCGTTCTGAGCCGATAGCGTTACCGCCGCGACGATTGTGAGCAAGATCACCCGGTACATTGGTTCTAGGACTACTGATGAATTTTACTCCGGTCAACTGGTCCGAGTACAGAGGTTACAATTAAATTTCCTGGAGGATTTGATAATGTCGCTAGCTCCGCGCCGCCAATCGGTGGCGGTCCGAGTGGGTTCTGTAGCTGTGGGCGGTCCCAACCCGATCGTGGTCCAGTCCATGACCAACACGGACACAGCCAATTCCAGCGCCACAGTCAACCAGATCATGGCACTGGCTCAGGCGGGCTCGGAATTGGTGCGCGTCACCGTCAACACCGACGAAGCCGCCCGCGCAGTCCCGACCATCGTGGAGACTCTCTACAAGTTCGGCGTGCGAGTCCCCGTGATCGGCGACTTCCACTACAACGGCCATCTGCTGCTGAAGAAATATCCGGATATGGCCCGCGCGCTGGCCAAATATCGCATCAATCCCGGGAATGTGAATATCGGCAAGAAGCACGACGATAATTTCCGGACCATGATCGAGGCTGCGGTGGAATACGATCGCCCGGTCCGCATCGGCGTCAACTGGGGCTCGCTAGACGGGGCTCTGTTGACTCGCATGATGGACGAGAACAACCTGCTGCCAGAGCCGCTGGACGCCCGAACCGTGACGCGGCGCGCAATTGTGGTCAGCGCGATCGAATCGGGGAAGGCAGCGGAGAAGTATGGGCTCGGCAAGGATCGGATTATCTTAAGCGCCAAAGTGAGCGGCGTCCAAGACCTGATCACGGTATATCGCATGCTGGCCGCGGAGTGCGATTACGCATTGCATCTCGGGCTGACCGAAGCAGGGCTTGGGTCGAAGGGAATTGTCGCGTCCACGGCGGCGATGGGTGTGTTGTTGCAGGAAGGCATCGGCGATACGATTCGGGTTTCGCTGACACCGCTGCCCAATGGTGACCGTGCGGAAGAGGTGATCGTCGCGCAGCAAATTCTTCAATCGCTGGAGTTGCGCAGTTTCACTCCGCAGGTGACTGCGTGCCCTGGTTGCGGACGTACAACCAGCACATTCTTCCAGGACATGGCCGACCAGATCCAGACCTATTTGCGTGAGCAGATGCCGGTCTGGAAGACGCGCTACACGGGCGTGGAAGAGATGAAGGTCGCGGTGATGGGCTGCGTGGTGAATGGGCCTGGCGAGTCGAAGCATTCCAACATCGGCATCTCGCTCCCGGGGACGTTTGAGGAGCCGGTCGCGCCGGTGTATGTGGATGGAAAACTCAAGTGCACGTTGCGAGGGGATCACATTGTGCAGGAGTTCATCACGATGTTGAACAACTACGTTGAAAAGACGTACACGGCCAATGTTTTAGAAGGCGCAAGCGTCTGACGCGGCGCTCGGCAACCAGCTACTATTGAAAAGCCGCGTTCCTTTGTGGCGATCCTCGCCTGGAGGTTATTGCATGCGGTTTTTCATTCTTGTTCCTCTCTTTTGCTGGGCGGTTTCGGCACAGACTGCTAATCCGAACGCGATCATTGGCGGTGTTGGCAATTCACTTCCCAGGCTCCCTGTGGCTCCGGGACAGTTGGTCACCTTTTTTGTGCCCAATTCCGGCATTGCGCTTCCGGTAACCTATAGAGCGCAACAGGCAACTCTGCCGCTCTCAATGGCGGGGTTCTCCGCTATCTTCCGGCAAGAGACGGATACGCCGATGCCGATCCTGATGGTCCAAGCCCTGTCGACCTGTACCGCGCCCCCAGTCGTGCCTCCCGGAGGCGGCTTGGTCTCGCTGAAGTCCTGCGGTGGAACTGTCGCGGTTACAGTGCAGATACCATTCGGCATCGTCACGCTCTGTCCGACCTGCACGTCGGGGGTTCCTTATGATTCCAAGGTTGCCATTGCGATCGACGGCGCGCCCGGCCCGTTTATCGATGTGACTCCGGTTTTCGACCAGATTCATTTCCTGACATCTTGCGACCTGATCTGGAAGGCGCCTATGGGCTATGTGCCGTCCGGGCTGCCCTGCCCACCGCTGGTCGAGCATAAAGACGGGACGGTGGTATCGCCGCGAAGTCCTGCCAAGGGCGGCGAGCAATTGACCGCTTACATGATCGGCCTCGGGCAGACCGATCCTCTGATGACCACGGGACAGGCTGCCACCGGCCCGGCGGCAGCGGTGGTCCAGGTGGACTTCAAATACCGGCCCAATGCTTTGGCTACCCGTCCGTCGCCTCCCACAGGCGCGGCGGCTCCGGCATCAGCCGTCTTGTATGTAGGAGCGACGCCCGGATTCGCCGGACTTTACCAAATGAATTTCATCGTGCCGGCTCCTCCTCCGGGTCTGGCGCCGTGCGAAGACTTGATAACATCCCCGACGGGCGTCAACGTGGGGCAATCGAATCTGACCATCAGCGTCGGTTTCGTTTATTCTTTCGACGGCGCCGGGATTTGTGTTCAGCCCAATTGAAGCCTAGGATTCAGCCAAGAACTTCTTCGTCTCCGTTAGGAAAATCTCCAACTGGTCATGATGCAGCCAGTGCCCGGCCTGGTCCACTTTGACGATCCGGTGATCTCGAATCACCCCCGCCTGCGGATCATTTTCGGGATCTGCAGCAAAGCTTTGGCGGCCCCAGAATAATAGCGTCGGGCAGGTGATGGCGTTCAGCACCGCCGAGCCTTCTTCCATGCTCATGCCATACGGCGGCAGGATTCTTGCGTAGTTATCGAACTTCCAGATGAGCGATCCGTCGGCGTTCCAGTTGGTGCCGTGCAGCGTGAGATGCTCCGCTACAGGCTGCGACAGGAATGGGTTGGCTTCCCGCATACGCGCGACGGCCGAGGCAAGATCTGGATAGCTGTGCGAGGTTCGCGTTTCCGCGGCGCGGCACTTCTCTATCCATTCGCGAAGGCGGTCGGCCGCGGGACGGTCCGTGTATCGGCGGGCCACGGGCAGGCCGACCCCTTCTACCGCAACCAACTTCTTCACACGGTCCGGATAGATGCCCGAGTAAAGCAGCGACACCACCGCTCCCAGCGAGTGGCCGATGATGTATACGGGATAACCGCGGATAATGTCGGCCAACGCGGAAAGATCCAGAACATGTTCGGCGACGCTATACATCGCCCCGGGCGCCCAGGCGCTATTGCCGTGGCCGCGAAGATCCATTGCATAGACGTGGAAATCGTCGCGCAGAGCCCGTGCCACCCAGTCCCAACTGCGCGCGTGGTCCAGGCCGCCATGAACCAGTATCATCACCGGCTTGCCTTCGGTGCCCCAATCCCAAAATTGCAGCTTCAGGCGATCCGAGTAGAAGAAATGCGATACGGGTTCCAAAAAACTCTCCTAGTATTCGCTTCGCAGTACGTCGAAGTAAATGTGCAACCCGCGTAAGAATTCGGGCACGGGAATGCGCTCCTGATCGCTATGCATCGTGGCGACTGTAGCAGCGTCGAGAATCATCGGCGTGAGTCCATAAGCTGGAATGCCGCGTTTGCGGAGTTGGACCGAATCGGTTCCGAAAGGGACCAGTATCGGCGTAACCAGGGCATCCGGATGGGCCTTCAGAATTGCCTCGCGCAGAGCACGGAAGAGAGGAGTGTCAGGCGAACTGCTGCCGGCATCCACGGTGTTGGTGAGGCGCTCCACGGTCACGCGAGGATCGTTGATGCGAGCCTTGAGGTCCGAGACAAACTCGTCCGTGTTGACGCCCGGGCAGCAGACGGCAATCCAGCGTCGCCTCGCTGGAGGAAGGAATCACGTTGACCTTCACAGGCGACCCGACTCCGGAAGTCAGCGTCGTCAGCGACATCGTGTTGGCGCGGATCGCGTTGGTGTATTTATTGTCGGCGAGGCCGCCGGAAAGCGTCCGCGCAAGTTGCTCCACCACCGGATTCTGCTTCTTGGTGGGCGGAAGATCGAGCGCTTTCTGAAGTGCAGCAAGCAGGATCAGGTTCGCGTTGTCCGCGATCGGTTGCGATCCGTGGCCCGCGGTGCCCTTAGCGCGAAGGCGCAGCCAGAGCATTTGCTTTTCGCCCACCGAAATGCCGAAGACCAGCTTGTTGGTGGCGAGCAGATCGCGTGTGCCCAGTCCGCCTTCATCCAAAACATATTCGGGATCTATGTCCGCCAGGTGATTCTTCAGCATCCACTGAATACCGTGCTCGCCTCCGGTCTCTTCATCGGCGGTAGGACAGCATCACGATGTCTCGCGGAGGAACGGTTCCCGTGAGCTTCATCTGAATCAGGGCGGTCAGTTGCTGCACCCCAATGCCCTTCATGTCGAGCGCGCCCCGGCCCCAGATCCAGCCGTCACGAATCACGGCCGCAAACGGATCGATGTTCCAGGCTGCGCGATCCACGGGAACCACGTCCATGTGATTCAGCAGAAGAAGGGGCTTCTTCGAGGAATCGCGGCCCTTCAGCCGCACCACCAGATCGGTCTGTCCGTCGGGGCCGCTGGAATAAAGCGTCGGCGTCAGGCCCGCGGCTTCCAATTCGGCTTGCAGCAACGCAGCGGTTTTGCGCGTGTCGGCAGGCGGATTGACGGACTCAATCTGAATGTAGCGTTGGAGCAGATCCAGCGCGTGTGGTTCCACCTTGGACCAATCGGGCTCGGCTCCTTGCAGCGGGATTAAAAGGAGCAACAAGAAACCGAAGCGAATCATTTCTCCTCCTCCGGCACGTTCTTCAATTTGCATTCGATCCCGCCTACACGGTAAGCCTCCAATAGCGCGCCGGCAGCGGGTCCAAATTGAGGATCCTCGACGTGATTACCTTCTTCCATCGCCACCAGAAGCCGGAAACGATCCAAAATCGGGCGACACTTAAAGATCCCGCCCGCATAGCTCACCAATGCAGGCATATGGTCGATGAAGAGGTTGCGGCGAACCGCGGAGACCAGAGACCCGAGCGTGTGCGCTGAGCTCATCAGTATGTTGTGCGCAACCGAATCGCCCTCGGCCGCGGCCTTTTCGATCAAGGGACACAGCGCTGCCACGCGCGAATGAGGATAGTCCGGCGTGTAAAAGCGATGCAGCAAGTCGTTGGCATTGGAGGCGCCGGTGGATTCAAGCAGCAGGTCGCGAAGCCGCGTGGGCGGTCCCCAGCCTTCTTCGTTTTTGAGCACGGCACGGAGGGCGCGGCGGACTAGATCAAAGGCGCCGCCCTGGTCGCCAAAGATGTATCCCCAACCTCCCGCTCGCGCGGTCGCTCCGTCAGCGTTGCGACCGAATGCGATGGACCCTGTCCCCGCGATGACCACCACGCCGGGTGCGCCGGCGGTGGCTCCGGAGAGAGCGATCAGAGCGTCGTGGGTGATGAAATACGTTTGCGGCCTTTATGGCCTCGCGTGTGAGCGCGTCCTTATCGGCGGGGCCGCCGCTGAATCCGCAGCAAGCCGATTCGAACTTTGGCGCCGGCAATCCAGCCTGACCCGCAGCCGCGTTAATACAAGAGCCCAGCACTTCAAGAAACTTGGCGCGCGCGTCCGCGTCTGCCACGTGATTGACGGCTCCAGCGCGACCCACGCCGATCACGCAGCCTGTCTCGTCGCCAATGAAGGCAGTGGTGCCGGACTGTCCGCCATCCACTCCCAGATAGAGTTTCACTTGGCGTGCTCCGGTGCCGGCTTTAAAGGCAGCACTTCATAGAGCCGGGCTCCGTAGCCTTTAGCGACCTCTTTCAAACCCCAGCCCTCGGGATCGTCGCGATAATCATCGGCGCCCCAATCGGTGTCATGCATAAGAAGGTAGTTGACTCCGCGAAGATGCATTTCCCAGGTGGCGGCGCGGCGTAGATTGACCGTCACCTCCTGCGGCTTGCTGTCGAAGTCGTCGCCCAGCTTGATCCAGTTGCCGGCATCGTCCGATACCTCGGTCTGGATCTTGATGGTGGCAAAGTCGGGCGAGGTGTCGATGCGGATTTCGTCAAGCGGCATGGGCGAGCCGAAGTCGACATCCACGTACATGCCTGGAAAGGCCCGCTCCCATGTTCTCCATCTGGTTGCGAGCGAGTTGTCGAAAGCGAATTGAATCTCCCATGGATTGGGAAAGGCGGTCAGCCGCCAATCGGGTTTGCGGGGAAGTTCGATGCCAGCTGCGAAGAAGCGCAATTCGTGGATGTTCCACTGCTCTCCGTCGACGCCGGTTCCCGTCTGGGTGAGCCGAATATGCCTGGTGATGTGCGACGGAAATTTTACGGAGCGAAGCACGGTGGGAGGGCGGTCCCCGGTCCAGGGCATGTTTATCGTGTCGGCAAGCGATTCATTGAAGCCGGCCTGAAAGCCAACCAGAAAATCGCGCGTGGTGTAGGCCTCGGCCAACCCATTCATGGAGATCACCCGCTCGCCTTTGGGCACGTGCTCCTCCAGCATGCGAGCTTGGCCATACTGCATACTGTATCGCCTCAGGAAGTCGTCCTGAGGGACTTTGCGAAGAGCTTCTTTCCACGGAATGCGGTTCAGCCGCCAGACGTATGGGTCGGAATATCGGGTAATGTGCGTCGGCCAGGAAGCCCACGCGTGCCCAACGATCAGCACCGCGAGCAATACTGGCGCGGCTTCCAAAGCCATACAAATCGCGAGCGAAAAAAACGGAAGGGAAGGGATCAGGAACCGGGTGCCGATGTTCAGGAAGTAGGGCGCGAAAACAAATAAGGAGGCTGCGAGCAATCTGCGGCCGGCGCGAAAGCGCAGCGAAAGAAGCGCAAGCGGAAGCAGCAGAAAGACGGGCCCGATGACCCCAGTAGTTTTTCGCGCCGCGAATGGTCACTTCAAGGGGCAGGCTCCACTTGTTTTGGACGTCATAGCTGCGCAGCCCTTCCCCATACTCCTTTTCGAATTGCACATGCACGTTAGGATTTCGGAAATACTTATTCAGGAATGGGGCGAGCGGATTTCGCACCACTACCCAGTCCTTGATCATCCATGGAGCCACCATCACCAGCGACAAGGCGGCCACTACAATAACCGGCTTCAGCTTGCGCGCGTGGAAGGCGATCCACAGAAGCGCGAGCAGAAGAATCGTGAACGCAGTGTACTTGGCGGCGTAGGCGTAACCGGCCAGGAGTGCGATGGGAATCAGGAAGCGGGTGTTCGGCGTTTCCTCCCAGATTTCGAGCCAATAAAAACAGGAAAAGACAATAGCCGCGCAGCCCACGTCGACGTAAGCCGCTGTGCCGTCCATTCCAACTACCGGGCTCAGGTACATCAGCAGCGAAGCCGCCGCGCCAACCCAGGGTTTGCCGAGCCTCCGGCCATACGCGAAGATGGCCAGGCAGACGGCGACAAGAAATCCGAAGTGAACCAGCGCGCCCGCCGAATGACGGCCGACGACAAAGGCGGGAAGAAATAAAAGCTCGATCCCTTCGCCGAGGCTCGCATAAAGATTGGTGGTAATGGCGACGAAACCGTGCGCGCGCATGTAACGAGCGATAAATCCCAGGTGATAGCTGCTGCCATCGGAACTGAATTCCGGCGCCCAAGCGTTGATGAAGTAAACCACCGTGAACATCGCGAAGATGACGCTCCATAACAGCGCCAGCGGAGTTCCCAGGGGCGGCATGGACTCGCCCCGCAACCGCCACGAGTCTTTCCATATTGCGAGCGCGATGCATACGGTTGGAATCGCTACCACGACGGTCGGGTATGCGATGTGAAGCGCGAGGATCACGAACAGGATCAGGTGTAAACACGATGCGCCCAGGACAAACGCCAGAGGAAATCGTTCCGCGCGGCGGAGAGGCGCGCCTAGCATGTCGATAAAAATAGCGCCAAGCGCGTAGCAAGCCGCAATAGTGAGTGAGGCGCCGAGCAGCGGCAGGAGCGCCTGGCTCGTGTTCATTTCTTGGAGTTGTCCTGGCGCAAGCCGATGCGCGTCAGAATGAAGCCGAGCTTCGCGCCGTCTTCCGGAGCCACCCAGACCTTGTCCACTTCCGCGGCCAGGGTCGCATCCTTGTCCGCCTCCAGCCAGCTCTCAGGAACGGGTTTTTCGAAATGATAGACACCCGGCATGGTGTAATTCGCGGAGCCTAGCTCGTGATCGTTTACGAAAAACGTGAACGCGACTGGACCTGTGCTCTTAAAGGTGGCGTCCGCGACAGAAAAGTCCATGATGAATTCAAGGTTCTCCACGTGGCGAAGCAGGACACGGACGGTGGGACGCTGGCTGGCCCAGCGCCAGGATCCGCCGCCCGCGGGAAGAATGCCGCTGACAATATGGGAGTCGGCATCGCCGTCGGACATGTCCACCACACGCGTGATGCGATAGGGGCGGAAATTCTCAAAGGGTTCGCGCTGCTCGGGAGGCGCGTAGGTCTCAGGCAACTTCTGACAGCCGCTTAGACACGCGAGGGCAAACCCGGTAAATAACGCCCGCCTGACACTGAGAATGTCTGCCAAGAAGTTACTATAGCGAAGCCGTAAAGTGGCGCGAAAATGCCTGGCGAAGTTTGGGCTCGTCTAACTGATCCACCAGCGATCGCACCTGGGCCTCCACCCGGCTGCGAAAACGGCTGAGGCCCAACGCTTCGATGACCCACTCCGCGGTTTCGCCCGCCTCCTCCTTAAGGACGGACAGAAGAAAGTCGGCCGCCGCGGGAAGTGGCGAGCCTGCCAGACTGAGAATCAAAGCTCTTCGAAGTATTTGCGAGAGCCGCCCGCGCCAGGCTGTTTGCAAGACACCCAGGGCGCTCTCCGCTTTGGCCTGCGCCAGCGCGGCGATGGCCTCCGATTGGATGTCCTCGTCCTGTTCTGGCGAAAGGAATCGGGCAATGAACCGGACCTCGGCAGGCGAGCCGAGGTCGAGCAGGGCGACGAAGCACTGGCCCATCACGTCCGGTTCACGGTCGCCTAATAGCGCCTTGAGGCGGAGCAGAAGTGCTCCGCTTTCGCTTCCCAGGGCAGCGATTGCGGAGGCTGTGTCCAGGCGGACAGTCTTTTCCGGGTCGGCGAGGCCTGCCGTCAGGTGCGTCAAGATTTCGAGATCGGTCAAACGGCATTGGACCAAAGCAATCGCGCATGCGCCGCGAAGAGGTCCAGCGGTATCGGCATCGCCTCCCCACACAGGCTCTCGTTGCACGTGGCTAAGCCCAAGAAGAAACACGTGCGGGTCTTTGTGTTCAAATCCGCGAAGTGTTTTGGCGATCGCGATTTTTGCCCAGCACTGCGGATCGCTCTTGACGGGGTCTTTTAGAAATCGATCGAATGCGGATTCGAGGTCGGGTGTGAGTTCCTTAACCTGCAATTCACCCACCAGGGCTGCTGCCTTGGAGACGAAAAAGCCATTGCGGTCCTGGAGGGCCCGGCGAAGATCTTGTTCGGCGGATTCGGGGGAATGGCGAAGGGCGCGCAGGGCTTCGATCTTTTTATCCAGCGCAACCTTGCCGCTCATTCCTTCTATTGTGGCCCGGCGTGCTAATCTGCTTCATGCGCTGGATTGATTTGGCGGTGATTGCGGCCTACCTGGTGGGCATCACCTGGTTCGGGTCGCGATTCCGATCCTCGCAGAATTCGCTTAAGGATTACTTCCTCGGCGGCAAAACGGCTCCCTGGTGGGCCATCGCGCTGTCGATTGTCTCCGCTGAAACCAGCACCTTGACCGTAATCGGGACGCCGTCGATCGCATTCCAGGGCAACTTCGGATTTTTGCAGCTCGTGATGGGGTACCTGCTGGCGCGGGTTGTGATCTCCACGCTTTTCCTGCCTGCCTATTTCCGTGGTGAAATGTACACCGCTTACGAATTCATGCGCATCCGATTTGGGTCGCGCATCCGGCGCTGGACCGCGGGGCTTTTCCTGATCCTCCGGGCGCTGGCCGAAGGCGTCCGGGTGTTTGCGATTTCCATCGTCATTTCCATTGTGCTGGGAACCGGCGAGATGACTTCCATTGCTGTCATCGTGATTCTCACGCTGATCTACACCTACGAAGGCGGAATGACCGCGGTCATCTGGACGGACGTAGCGCAGATGTTTCTCTACGCCGCGGGCGCAGTGACTAGTTTCTTCGCCCTAATTCACCAGATTCCCGGCGGCTTTGGGCACGTGATCGACCTCGCCCTCCCGCTGGGTAAATTTCAAGTGTTCGACTTTCACGTCGGGCCATTGCCCGCTTTCTTCACGCGAGCGTACAGCTTCTGGGCCGGTATACTGGGCGGATGTTTTCTGACCACGGCCAGCCACGGAACAGAACAACTAATGGTGCAAAGGCTTCTGGCCGCAGCCAATGAGAAGGAAAGCAGGCGGGCGCTCTATGCAAGCTGGCTGGTGATCTTTGCTCTGTTTTCGCTATTTCTGTTGATCGGCGTCAGTCTCTTCACGCTGTACCATGACCAGCAGTTGGAACCGCCCAAAGTGATGGACCGCATCTATCCTCTTTTCGTCTGGACCCATCTGCCTCCCGTGCTGGCGGGCCTGATCATGGCGGCGATCCTGGCGGCGGCTATGTCTAATTTATCGGCAGCTCTTAATTCGCTCGCATCGACCACCGTCATGGATTTCCTGAGGCCGATTGTCGCGACATCCACCAGCGAATCGACGTGGCTCGCCCGAGCCCGATGGGCGACTGTAGCGTGGGGCGCGGTGCTGTTCGGCGTCGCTCTGCTCGCGCGAAACTGGGGTGGAGTGCTGCAAGCCGGACTGTCGATCGCATCCATTCTTTACGGCGCGCTGCTGGGGGTCTTCCTGCTGGGGCTGCTGACCAAACGCGTGGGAGAGATCGCCGCGATGTGCGGTATGACGGCAAGCTTGCTGCTAATGCTCTACGTCGGCTTGCGGACGCCTATCGCGTTCACTTGGTACGTGCTGATCGGCACGGCAGCCACATGCGCGGTCGGGTTTCTGGTATCGCTGTTTCTGAAGGAGGAGACGCCTCTTGCAAGTAAGTAAAGCTTCGCGACTCAACGACGGCCGAGCCGACGCTTCGGCGAGCTCTGGGATTCTGGTCCGCCATTGCGATTATCATCGGCACCGCCATTGGCAGCGGGATCTTCCTGGTCCCCAGCGACATGATCAAGGCGGTTGGAACGCCCTCCATGGTCTTCGTGGTGTGGGTGTTTGGAGGAGTCCTGTCGCTCTTCGGCGCGCTGACCTACGCGGAGCTTTCCGCGGCGATGCCAGAAGCCGGCGGAGAATATGTTTACCTGAATGCCGCCTATGGAAGGTTCTTCGGCTTTATCTATGGTTGGACGCAAACCTGGGTAGCAAAAAGCGCATCCCTGGCGACACTAGCCACCGGTTTTTACACCTATATGGCCGATTTCTTCCCGGTGTTGAGCCAACCTTTTTTGGTGATTCCGCTACCTATCGGCCCGGGCGGAGCACCGTTACCAATCCGCTACGGGCAGTTGTTGGGGATCGCCGTGCTGTTGTTTCTGGGAGCCGTCAACTACATCGGCGTGCGCTCCGGCGGCGGACTTCAGGTAGCCATGACGACGTTAAAACTGGGGCTGATCGCGGCGCTGGTGTTGGGCGCGCTGCTCTCAGGGCGAGCGGAGAGCTCGAATCTTCACACGGCGATTGCACCGGAACTCCCGCCAGTTGCGGGCTTCTTCGCCGCGCTGGTGGCGGCATTGTGGGCCTATGATGGATGGAACAATGCCGGCATGTTGGGATCGGAAATCGAACGGCCGGAGCGTAATTTGCCGCTCGCATTAATTACGGGTACGGCCGCTATGATCGGCATTTATCTGCTCGCAAACTGGGCGTATTTCTCGGTGCTCAACGCACGGGAAGTGGCAGGCAGTGAGCGCGTCGCGGCCGACATGATGCGCCACATTTTAGGCGCGGGCGGAGGAAAACTGGTGAGCGCGGCAGCGATGGTTTCTATCTTCGCCGCGATTAACGGGTCCATTTTATCGGGCTCGCGCGTGCCTTATGCGATGGCTCGCGACGGTTATTTCTTTTCCGGGATAGCTCGTGTGCATCCGGCTTTTCGGACCCCCTCCGCCAGCATTATTTTGGTCTGTTGCTGGTCCTGTTTGCTCCTTTTGAGCGGGCAATACCGTCAACTCTACACGTTGGTTATTTTCCCGAGCTGGATTTTGTATGGAATGACCGCGGCCTCGGTGATCGTTTTGCGCTACCGGAGGCCCGATTTGAAGCGGCCCTATAGAGTACCCGGATACCCACTGGTACCGCTCCTGTTTGTGATAGTGGCGGGGGCGCTTTTGTGGGATACGCTCAGGAGTTCCCCTAGGGAATCGGGGATAGGCCTTGGCCTGATTGTTCTAGGAATTCCATTTTACCTGAATTGGAAAAGAAAGATATCTATCTTAGAATCATAGAGTAGCAGTACTGGAGCGGCTCGAAGCCGGGTCGCCGGCAAAAGTATGATTTCGTAAATTTTGTTCTGTTTTCAGAACAAAACTCTTGAACTGATCCTGTTTTCTGGTATAAGCTTCTTGTATCAGTATGGGACCTAACGAGCACGGATTATTGTCTTTTCCGACGGGCGCCCCGCTAGATGCAGAAGTACTGGAGCAGCCCGACACTGGTGTGAGGGGGGCGGCGGATTCGGACGTCAAGCCGAGTGTTCCACCGCGTAAACAAACTAACTACAACAAAGATGGAGTCAGCAAAATGGATGTGATGAAAATGCTTGGAGAACTCAAGCAGGAGCGCGAACACATTGAGGAAGCGATCCTGACCTTGGAACGGCTAGCGCGGGGACGCGGCAAGCGCCGTGGCCGTCCGCCGTCATGGATGAAGGAACTCAAACGCCGTGGCCGTCCGCCGGGCAGCAAGAACAAATCAAAAGAATCATCGGTCGCCTAGCAGGACGATGAAAAGCAAAGATATCCGGTTCGGATGCAATCCAGCGGATTTTTCATCAGCCTGCTAAGCCAGCCACCGGTGATACAGCGGTTTTGAAAAACAGCGCGCTAAACTGTTAGGCAGTGCCTCCGACTAAACTGACCACTCATGTGAAGGCGGGGGGGTGCGCATCGAAGCTGAGTCCAAAGATTTTGGACCGTATTTTGCCTCGCGTGCCTCGCGTTGCCGACGCGCGATTGTTGGTTGGCTTTGATACCTCGGATGATGCGGGTGTGTTCCGCATCTCCGAGGATTTAGCTCTGGTTCAGACGGTGGACTTCTTCACGCCCATCGTCGACGATCCATATTCCTTCGGCGCTATTGCCGCTGCCAATGCCCTAAGTGACGTCTATGCGATGGGGGGCCGTCCTCTGACCGCCCTTTCTATCCTCGCCTGGCCGGGGTTTGAAAACCTTGACGATCTGGAAATGATCCTCAAAGGCGGCGCGGAGAAAATCGCCGAGGCGGGCTGCAGCCTGGTCGGCGGACATAGCGTCACCGATCCCGAGCTGAAGTTCGGCTTCGCAATTACCGGTACGGTTCATCCAGATAAAATCTGGAAGAATTCCGGCGCTCAACCGGGCGATGTTCTGGTACTTACAAAGAAACTCGGTACCGGTGTAATTTCCACGGCTCTCAAGCGAGGAATCGCGGATGACCAGCATGTGGAAGGGGCCATAGAATCCATGCTGACCTTAAATAAGACCGCCGCGGAGGCCCTGGACGGCCTGGAGGTTCACGCCGTTACCGACGTCACCGGCTTCGGGCTCCTGGGTCATTCCCGGGAAATGGCGATGGGCAGCCGCGTCACGCTGGATATTCATTCCAAACAGCTGCAGTTTCTGGATGGCGCCATCGATTATGCGCGACGTGGGGCGCTTTCCGGCGGACTTTCCAACAATCGCGATTTTGTTTTCTCCTGCGTCTCCGGCTCATGCGAGTTGGACGACCTGCTCTACGACCCCCAAACCTCGGGTGGTCTGCTCATTTCTCTTCCCGAACACGCGGCGCGCACGTTTTTAGGACGGCATCCATTGGCGTATCGCATGGGACGGGTGCTGGATCGCGAGGGGTCGCCTTTACAAATTCAATGAACACTCAAATGACTGCACCAATCCACACAGCGGACCTCTCCGCCGCAGCTATGAAAGAAAGCCCGCTGATTATTGCGCTCGATCTGGAAACAGCCGCCGAAGCCCGGGCACTGGTAAACACCCTGGGCGATGCGGCCGGCTTCTATAAGGTCGGCCTGGAGTTGTTTACATCGGCCGGCATGGACTTTGTGAAGGAATTGAAGTCGCAGGGCAAGCGGGTTTTCCTCGACCTGAAGATGTATGACATCGGTGAGACCGTCAAGCGTGCCGTATCGCAGGTAGCCAAAGTTGGCGTCGACCTGCTGACGGTCCATGCGCAGCGGCAGGTGGTGCTGGCGGCTGTCGTGGGGCGAGGCGGGTCCTCGCTGAAGATTCTTGCCGTGTCGGTATTGACCAGCTTCGACGACGCTGACCTGAATACTGACGGACACGCGCAAAATATCAGCGAACTGGTACAGCTGCGAACGCGCAATGCCGTGTCGGCTGGTGCGGACGGAATCGTGTGCTCAGCGCTGGAAGTCGCGCGGGTGCGTGAGGTCGCCGGACCGAACAAGATTCTGGTGATTCCTGGGACACGCTCGGCGGGCGCGTCGAAAGGGGATCAAAAGCGGGTGGCCACACCGAGACAGGCAATCGCGGATGGGGCCGATTACCTGGTCATTGGTCGTCAAGTGACGCGGTCGGAAAATCCCAAGGCGGAATTCGAAAAGATTCTGGAAGAGATCCAGTGAACGTCACCCATCTGGAATGCGCGGCCTGCGGCAAGAAGCGCGAGGCCGGAAAAATTCACAACCTGTGCGAGTGCGGCGGACCCTTGCTGGTTCGCTACGACCTTGGCAAAGTTCGCACTTCTTGGAACCGCGACCATTTGAAAGACGCGCCCGGGAACATGTGGCGCTACCTGCCTGTGTTGCCGGTACGAAACTCGTCGTCCGTCATTTCGTTGGGGGAGGGAATGACTCCTCTGATTGAAACTCGCCGGCTGGGAGCCCGACTTGGGGCCCGGGATCTGTGGGTGAAGGACGAGGGCGTCAATCCTACCGGGTCGTTCAAGGCTCGCGGTCTCTCTTGCGCGATATCGATGTGCGCCGAGCTGGGTGTAAGAAAGGTCGCGATTCCGTCGGCGGGTAACGCGGCCGGAGCAATGGCTGCCTACGCGGCAGCCGCCGGAATGGAAGCCCACATCTTCATGCCGCGCGACGTTCCACAAGCCAACTTTATTGAATGCTCTGCCGCGGGTGCGCGGGTGACTCTGGTCGACGGCCTGATCAGCGACGCCGCACGGATGGTAGGCGAGCGCAAAGATGCCGAGGGCTGGTTCGACGTTTCCACCTTGAAGGAGCCGTACCGCATCGAGGGCAAGAAGACCATGGGTTATGAGGTCGCCGATCAGATGTCTTGGCAGCTTCCCGACGTCATCTTTTATCCCTGCGGCGGTGGTGTTGGGCTGATCGGCATGTGGAAGGCGTTCGACGAGATGGAAGCCTTGGGCTGGATCGCTCCCTCAAAGCGCCCCAAGATGATCGCCGTGCAAGCCGAGGGATGTGCGCCGATCGTCAAAGCATTCGAGGAAGGGAAGCCTAAGAGCGAGTTCTTCCAAAATGCCCATACGGTCGCCAGCGGGCTTCGGGTTCCGAAGGCGCTCGGGGATTTCCTGGTGCTGGAGGCTGTTCGAAAGAGCGGCGGCACTGCCGTCGCTGCGACCGACGAGGAGATGATTCAAGCCTGTGTGGAACTGGCCAGCGATGAGGGGATTTTCGTCGCGCCGGAGGGCGGAGCCTGTGTGGCGGCCCTGAAGAAGCTTCTGGCGAACGGGTTTCTTAAGGCCGACGATCGGATCGTGATCTACAATACGGGGTCGGGGTTGAAGTATCTGGAGGCGTTCTCGGGTCGGTTCCCGAGATAGTCACCTTGTAAACGGCCGGAGATAATATATAATCTCTATAGGGAATAAGATCATGGCTACAGCCGACGTCTCTACAAACCAGCAACTCGTGGAACAACAGTACGATAAGACGGTTCGCGAAGACATCGAACTGTTCCGTACTCAGGCCGATGCCTTCACCGCAGGGCAGCTTACCGCCGACCAATTCCGCCCTTTCCGTCTTCGTCGCGGCATCTATGGACAGCGCCAGGACGGGGTCCAAATGATCCGAACCAAGGTCCCGGGCGGCCTGCTGACCTCAAACCAGATGCGGCAACTCGCCTTGGTGGCCGACGAATTCGCCGGTGGCAAGGGACATCTCACCACGCGGCAGAACATGCAGTATCACTTCGTGCCCCTGAAGCAGGTGCCCGATGCACTGCACCGTCTGGCCGATGTTCGCATGACCACGCGCGAAGCCTGCTACAACACCGTTCGTAACGTAACCGCCTGTCCTTTGGCTGGGGTCCACCCGGACGAGCCTTTTGACGTGCAGCCTTACGCCCGCCGGCTTGCGTTCGCGTTTCTGCACAAGGAATTAACCGATAGTCTTCCGCGCAAGTTCAAAGTGGCGTTTGCGGGTTGCCCGGAGGATTGCATCGCGACTGCGATCAATGATGTAGGTCTGCGGGCCGTCATTCAAAACGGCGTGAAGGGCTTCCGCATGACGGTTGCAGGGGGCCTGGGTCCTCTTCCCACCGAATCGCGCGTGCTGCATGAATTCATTCCCGCCGAAGATGTGGTGCGGCGCGTGGAAGCTGTGATTCGTGTCTTCAACGTGCACGGAAATCGCGGCAATAAGAATAAAGCTCGCCTCAAATTCGTGCTGCGGGAGCGCGGTTTCGATTGGCTCCGCGACACCATCGAAGAGCAGTATCAGGACATTCTCAAGAACGGCGGCATTCCGATGCCGGAAACCGTGCCCGACTCCTTCGGCGGGTTCCAGGCCATCGCTCCGCCCAAAGGAACCGGCGAGGTTCTGCCCTTGTTCGACGCAACGCCGGAGTTCAACGAATGGCTGGAAACTAACACGCAGCCGCAGAAGCATGATGGCTATGCGATTGTCACGGTGAAGACTCCTCAGGGTAATTTGACGGGTCATCAGATGCGCTCGCTGGCCGACCTGACCGATCGCGCGGGCGACGGGTATTTGCGCTTCGCGATGAATCAGAACGTGATTCTTGCGTGGGTTCCCATAGGAGCTCTGCGCCGTGTGTACGGAGCGCTGCATGAATTGGGCCTGCACGATTCGCGAGCCGACGAGATCAGCGACGTGATTACCTGCCCCGGCGCGTATAGTTGCAATCTGGCGCTGACCAAGTCCATGGGCCTGGGCGCGGCTCTTTCCGCGCAGGTACGTAAGGAATCCGACCCGGTGATTCGCAAGCTGCGGATCAACATCAGCGGCTGCCCGAATGCCTGCGGCCAGCATTGGATCGCGGACGTGGGCTTTTACGGCAACGCGCGCAAGATCGACGGCAAGGAAGTTCCGTATTATTTGATGATGCTGGGCGGCACCGAACAGCAGTTTGGAATCGCGATTCAGTCATTGCCAGCCAAGCTCGCGCCAGTGGCTGTGGATCGCGTATTGACGCACTTCAAAGCCAATCGCCAGGAAGGCGAGACGTTCCGCGATTACGTGGTGCGGCACAAGGCGGAGACATTCAAGAAAATGACCGCCGATCTGGCCAAACCAGCCGAGTTGTCCCCGGAGATGTACCAGGACTGGGGCGATGATGCGGCCTATTCGCTGCAACTCGGACGCGGCGAGTGCGCGGCGTAAATCTACCAGGGACTCTACTATTTAGGCTAGTATTTTGGGGAAGGGTGACAAAGCATGTCCGATTCCCCATATCAGCCTCAGCCGATAGACACATCCCGCATAGACCTGGGCGAACTCACCCCTCTGGTAGAGGCCCTGTCCAAAAACGCGCATGAAATCTGGGCGCGTGAGCGCATGCGCGACGGTTGGACCTTCGGACCCACCCGCAATGATCAGCGCAAAGAACATCCCTGCCTGATTTCCTACGAAGATCTCCCTGAATCGGAACGAGTGTATGATCGCGTGATGGTGACTGAGGCGCTCAAAGCAACCATCGCGCTTGGATTTCGAATCGTCCGTTGAAGAAGAGGTTCGGATGAGCTACGACGTCTTTCTAAGCTATCGGCGAGAGGCGGGATCCGCCGAGGCGCGGGTGCTGCAGAGCTCTCTCCAGGCTCGCGGTAAACAATGTTTTCTCGATGCGACGGAGGCGGTCGCCGATGCCTCGACGCTGCTTCAGCAGATCCAGCAGATTCCGAACTTCCTTGTGATTCTACATCCCGGCGCACTCGACCAGTGCGCCGATCCGCAAGACTGGCTCCGCCAGGAAATCGGCTATGCGCTGCGTAGCGGCCGCAAGATCATCCCGGTGATGCTGCCCGGATTTGTTTATCCGCAGAATCTGCCTGAGGATGTCCGAGTAGTTATGGCCTACCAGGGTATTGAGTACAACCTTCGGGCTTTCGAACCGATGCTGGCGGGGATCGTGTCGTCGATTAACTCGGCGGAGGTGGCGCCGCCTCAACAGGGGTCGTCGCCTCAGCAGGTGGCCCAGCCTCAGTATTTCGCAGCAGCGCCACCACCGATGACTCCGGCCTTTCCGCCTGCTGTGTCATCGGCCTCTTTCAATTGGATGCTCGCCGGCCTCTTGTTTCTTGCGGAATGGCTGCCGACGATCCCGTTGTCGGTCGTTGGTCCAAGTGGAGTGATATTTCGGACGCTCGGCTATTCGCTTGGGGAGTCCCTGATGGTCGCCTTGGGGACGACAATTATCTGGCAAATGGTTCGCAACTCTGTCGCGATCTCGGCTCTCTGCGGACTAAATCACTTGGTGACGTCGTATTTTCTGGGTATTTTGTTTTTCTCCTCGTTTCGAATGTATGGGCTGGGTATTTTGTCCTTCTTGTTCGGAGCCCTGGTAACCGGAACCATCGGTCTTGGTCGCGTTCCCGGTATCCCGCATTGGGCGCTGCTTGCAGGTCCGATGGCTGGAACCGCCGTCTACGCAGCCGTGGGAATAGTGGCTGCGGTTCCTGGATTTGGGCTCGAATGGCGGATGTTGGTTCTTCCGGTTTCAGCAGCGATGATAGGAGCAGCGTTCTTCTTCGCCATTCGACCCGAAGAGGTAGGCAATACGGCGATCAGAACGTAAAGCGTGTTTGAAGTTCCAGGCGGCGGTTGTTGGCGTTTTCCGAAAATCCCTCTCCGTTCACCGCACCCGCCATTTGGTTTGCCAAGCCGAAAAGAGGCGAGGAAATATTTCCGATAATGGGTCCTGGATTGGTGTGATTTAACAAGTTCCGGATAGACATGGAGATGATCAGGTTGTAGCGATGATCGTCCGGCGCTGTAAAGATTCGCGTCAGCCCGCTTCCCACATGACCGCGGCCTGAACCTCGCTCGGGGCCGAACCCGAACGTTTTTCCTACACGCAGATTCACGTTCATTTGGCCCGGTCCGCGGCCAAAGTTGCGAGGCACCAATCTTTCCTGCGGCGTGGGGTTGGGGTCCAGCAGCCCGTAACGGGTTTGAATCAGCCCAGACCGGGTCGGGTCGGTGGCAAAGCCAGGGCGGCTGTTGAAAAGCGTAGTCCCGTACAGATCGCTGCCCGTGGTGACGTCGAACGGCGCCCCGGATTGCAACGAAAGCAGAGGGCTGAAGCGGATATTCCATTTGGTGTTGATCGACCCCGACAGCGTGCCTCTGTGACGCACGTCGGTTGCCGCGGGTCCATACTCTCCGGTGTAGTTATATGGATTAGCCGGAAATGTTCCGACGCCATCGCTGTTGCTCATTGCCTGATTCAGTACATAGGAGCCGGTGAGGGAGACGGCCGAGTTCACTTTGGTGGTCACGTTCACCAGCATCTGGTTCTGGTTGTACACTCCCGAGGATTCCATCAGGAACACGGGACCCGTGCGTCCGAGGGGAAAGATCCCGCTTACCGGCAAGGGGGCGTTTAGATCCCGCGAGCGCAATATGTGAAGGCCATGGGTATTGGTATAAGTTACCGCCACAGCGGTACTACGCGGAAGTTGCTGTTCCACCGTGAACGCCGATTGCATCACGTAGGGGGCGCGCAGCGTGGAACTGACCTCCTGCACCACTTGGGGCGATTGAAATCCCGTCAACGACGAAGGCGGGGGAACGTTGGGGAAGAAGTCGGGATTGGTGAGTACGTATTGCTGCTGAACCACGCCGTTGTAACGCTCCGCTGTCAATGTGTTTTGGAGAGCGAAGCGATCGTAAAACATTCCGAATCCGGCGCGCAGCACGGTGGACTGGTGAGGCTTCGACGCCGTGGCGCCGGGGGCCCAAGCGACTCCCAGGCGAGGGGCGAAGTCGCGCCAATCGCTGATATTGGTCTGGTTTTCGTACCGAATTCCCAAATTCAGTGTGAGGTTGGGCCGGACACGCCATTCGTCGCCCGCGAAAATTCCTTCGTCCACCTGACTGATGGTAAGGGCCGGCAACCCCGCACTGATCGTGAACTGCGAAGCTCCGCCGCCGAGACTCCGGATCGCGGCGGGAGACAAACCCATTTGCTGGAAGAGCAAGGTGCGCCGGTATTGTTCCAGCGCATCGATTTGCTGCAGGACCGGATTTCCCACCGTATCCAGCAGGGGTGCGTTGGCCGCGTTCAACTCTGGCGCGAGGCCGCCAGTGAAGGTGAACGTTCCGTTGAAATTCTGCGGCGATATGTTTTCATCGGTCTGTGCACGGATTCGTACACCGAACCGCACCGTGTGTCCGCCGTGTACCGACACGGTGTAGTTCTGAAATTCGTACGAGTTCTGTGTGTCAAAAGACTGGCCTACGGAAGCGGCTCCGCCGGTGAACGCACCCAGCACCTGGATCGCGGGACCGCTTGAATCGGCGGTGGTCTGTAGAGCATTGCGATAAAACTGAAAGCGCGTTTCGTTCACGGTCGCGCCGTGCACCGTTGTCTCGATTCCTTGTACGGTCTGATTTACATAATGTAAGTGGGTGCCACGGGAAATGAGATTGAAGCCGCCTATTCCAGAGCCCTGAATATCGCCATGCGTCAGCCCATAGCGGACGCTAAGCGTGTTATTCGCATTCAATTGATAATCCACGCGGGGATTTACTCGCAGGCGGCGCTGGATGGTCTTGAAATTACTGAAGAGCGGCTCAGGGGTGAGCGTTTGAGGATTCAGCGTCACGGCATTGACGATGGAGCCGTTGTCGACGTTGTTCTGATTCAGGTCCAGACCGAACGACGAGCGTTTGGTGATGGGTCCGCTGATGGTGTTCTCAAATTCATTCAGCAGCAACGGAGCTTTTTGGGCGGAGTAAGGGTTGCGCGAATTCCAGAAATCAGTGCCCAGGTTGTAGTTGAGCGAGGCCCGGTATTTGTCTGCGCCGGGCTTAGTGAGGATCTCGATGCGACCCAACCCGAGCTTGTCATATTCGGGCGAGAAAGGATTCTGGTTGATGCGGACCTCTCGAATGGATTCCTTGGGGGGAATCTCGCCTCCGCTAAAACCATCGATGTAGATCGATCCGCCGCTGGGTCCGGCGGAGGGCCCCGCCAGGGCTTGCAGGTCTGCCTGAAGATCTTCGGGATTGTCTCCCAGGGACTCCAGGTCCTGTCCCCGCAGGACCGTCGCACTTGCATTGTTGGCCGCGTCGGTACTGACGGACGGGCCGGTATTCTCTTGAACCTCCACTTCCTGACGGGTAGAGGCAACCTTCAAGCGGAGATTCACGGTCTGCAATCCCGGACGCGCCGTGAACGTGACCGGCTGCGTCTGCACGAGCTGAGGCGCCGACGCCTGGAGGGTGTAGCCTCCGGGCGCGAGGTTGGAAAACTGAAATACGCCGCCAGTATCGGCCGCGGTTTGCATTGTGCCGGAGGGACTGGTAAGGGTGACCCGCGCAGAGGAAACAACGGCTCCGCTATCGTCGGTGACGGTCCCGCGGATGGTAGAGGTCTGCGCCACCGCCAGGCCGGCCAACATCATGATGAGCCATACCTGGCCGCACGGAAGACGCATTGTGATTAGTTAGAATCATACGAAGTTGAACTGAAGATTCACTGAAGCGCGCGCAAGAATGGCGACGGTTTTTATGATTGCCGCAGAGGGGAAATAGATTCGCTCAGGCTCGCGCTAGCCGGGAGAGCCGATGCGCTGGCGCAAGGGATCCGCACTTCAAATGTGGACCCAAGTCCGGGTTCGCTCTGAGCGGTCACCGCGCCCCCGTGACGTTCCGTGATCCAGCGAGCGATGGAAAGCCCAAGCCCCGCTCCGCCCATTTCACGGGAGCGCACTTTATCCGCTCGCCAGAAACGGTCAAACACGTGGGGCAAGTCCTCGGCGGCGATTCCGATGCCGGTATCCTTAACGGTGACAAACGCTTCGCCGTCCTTGACACCCGCCTTCAGGCTGACCACTCCCCCTGCCGGCGTGTACTTCACGGCGTTGTCCAGGAAGATCAACAGCACCCTGCGCATCGCGTGCTCATCGGCGATCAGCTCAATCGGCGATTCCGGGATTTCCGCCCGGACCTCTATCTGTGCCGGACCGGCCAGAATGCGAGCCTGGTCGCACGCCTCGCGTGCCAGATCGCACAGGTCCACCGGACCAAACTGCAGCCCGTCTACTCCCGAATCGGCGCGCGCCAACAGTAGAAGACTGTCCACCAGCGTTGCGGTTCGCTCGCACTCCCGCAGAATTTTTCGGATCGCTTCCGTCAATTCCTCGCGCGTGCGCTCCCGGCGGAGCGAGAATTCTGCGGCCGTGCGGATCAGCGTCAAAGGCGTGCGCAGCTCGTGCGAAGCGTCGGCGGTGAACTGGCGCATCTGCCGAACCGAGGAGTCCAGCCGGGCCAGCAT
Source organism: Terriglobia bacterium (assembly GCA_963766615.1). Classification (GTDB taxonomy): domain Bacteria; phylum Acidobacteriota; class Terriglobia; order Bryobacterales; family Bryobacteraceae; genus Palsa-187. Next base: position 677,837 of record CAVYBC010000010.1, on the reverse strand, counting down.
GTCGTTGAGTGTTTCGGTGAGGCGATACAACTCGTCCTTGGAACCGGGTACAGCAAGACGTTCCGACAGATTCGCAATGCTGACGGATCGGGCATCCCGCGTAATCCGGTCCACCGGCGCCAGCGCCTTCCGGCTTATCAGGAATCCGCCGAAACTGGCTAAGCCCAACAGCAACGGTACGCCGATCCACATGATCGTGTCGAAGCGTTCGAACGACTCGTGGATATCGCGCAAGGACTGAAAGACCTGAATGATGACTACTCCATCAAAATTCAAGGGCAGGGAAGCGATTCTGATCAACCGCCTTCCCAAGTGTGCCGTCTCAACAGTCTCGGTGGACATGGCCGAATCCGGGCAGGGAGGCAGGGCCAACTGGCTGAGATCAACCGATTGGTATACCGTTTCCTGGTGGCCGCCGCAGATTCGAAACATTCCGCCGCCCAAGCCGCGAGCGCCCTCTACGCGCAACTCTTCCGCAAACGCACCGGGAGCGTCGAATGCATTTCCTTCCACGAACTGGCCAACGCTTCGGGCCCTGATTCGCAGGCTGTTGTCGAGCGTTTGATAGACGCTCTCCCGCATGGCGACGCGAGCGCCAACCGCGACAATGGAGAGCACTACCGCCAGAGCGAGTGCATACCAAGCCGTTAGCCGGTAGCGGATGGATAGACCCTTGAATGGAAGGTTCACAATTCCATTTCCCGTAAACTGTATCCAACGCCGCGCACAGTGTGTATCAAACGGACTCGGCCGGGTGTGTCAATCTTTGACCGCAGGAAGCGGATAAACACGTCCAGAGTATTACTTTCGACAGATCTTTCCGCTCCCCAGACCGCTTCGATCAGTTGCTGGCGCGAAACTACACGGCCCGAGGCTTGAATCAGGCACTCCAGAATCGAGAATTCAGTGCGCGTGAGAGTAAGTGAATTGCGGCCGCGCCAGACTTCCCGGGTTCCCGTGTCCAGTTCGAGGTCGGCCATACGGAAACGGGAAGGCGGTCCAGGCGCATGAGAACGTGTGCGAGCCCGCAGTCGCGCCAGCAGGACCTCGAAGGAAAACGGTTTGGTTAAGTAGTCGTCGGCTCCGGCGTCCAGTCCGCGAACAATGTCTTCCGGGGCGTCGCGAGCAGTCAACAACAGAATGGGAGTTCGCAGGCCATCGGCCCTCAGCTTCCGTGTAACTTCCAGGCCGTTGAGAAAAGGCAGCATCACATCCAAAACAATGATGTCAAACGATGATCCCCGAGCACTTTTAAGAGCCGCGGTCCCGTCGTGCTGGACGGTGACGGCATTGTGCTCTTCTTCCAGTCCCCAGCGCAGATACTCAGCGACTTCGCGGTCGTCTTCAATAAGCAGGACACGCATTCTGACTATTCTAACGTCGATTTGAAACTGGGACTAAAAACAAAACGCCCCGGAGAGCGACTCTCCGGGGCGTCGACAACGTTTGAGTTAAATTAGCGGCTCTTGGAGCTCTTTGCCGATTGCGTACGGCCCGCTTCAGCCACCGCGCCCTGCGAATAAGTCAGGGTCGGGAAGGTGACCGAAGTATCCACCAGCCGGGCCATATCCTGTACCGGCAACCCTTCGGCTTCTCTGGCGAAGTTGAGTTTTTTGGCCTCGCTGTCGAAGTCGATCCGCACCCAGTCTCCACCGCGGATCTGTTCAGTGGCAATCAGGTTCGACATCGGCTGCACCAGGATTCTCTCAATGGCGCGCTTTAGATGCCGGGCTCCATACTTCAAGTCGGTGCCTTCGGTGAGCAGGAAATCCTTGCTTCCGTCGGCCAGCGTGAATACGAACGCGCGGTCGGGCGAGCTGTTGAAGATCCGCTGCTGGACCAGATTCAATTCGATGTCCAGGATCTTTCTTAACTGCTCGGTGCCCAAGGGCTGGAAGGTGACGATCTTGTCCAGCCTGTTAATGAACTCCGGCGTAAACTTGCGCCGCGCGGCTTCCATGCCGGAGCGGCCCATCTTGGCGGTGATTTTTTCGTCCACCATGCCCGTGGCCATTTTGTCCCGAGCTTCATTGGTTCCGAAGCCAACCTTGGGAGACATCAGCGCCGACATCTCGGTCGCACCCAGGTTGCTGGTCATGAAGATCATCGCGCGGGAGAAGTCCACCTTGCGGTTGTCTCCCAGGGTCAGCGTGGCCTTATCCAGAATTCCGAGAAGCAGATTCCAGAGCGCATCGGAAGCCTTCTCAATTTCGTCGAAGAGCACGAAGCTGACCTTCATGGTCTCGTTGTGATATTGGTTCAGCACTTCCTGCGACAGCAGCGGATGGGTTTCGCGGTGTCCCAGATATCCGGGAGGCGAACCGATCAGCTTGGCGATCTCGTGGCTGTGCTGAAACTCGGCGCAGTCGATCTTGATCACTGCGCGCGGGTTCTTCAGCATTGCTTCCGCGGTCGCTTCCACGATGCGAGTCTTGCCGGAACCGGTCGGGCCGAGGAACAAAAAATTTCCAATCGGCCTGCCCGGGGGATTCATCCCAGTCAGGTGCATCTGATAAATGTTGACAATCTGCTCTATCGCTTCGTCCTGCCCGACAATCATGCGACGGAGGGTAGTCTCAAGCGATTGCGCGTCCCTCCCGGTTTTTCCGGGGTCCAGCGGGATGTTGAGCCGTACCATTTTGTCCACCGCCTTTCGACTTCTCGGAAGAGCCCTTGGCTCCTCACTCCACAAACTCTCATGCAAGCCTAATACCATTTCTTTAGATGCTCCCCAGATCCCGCGGATTCATTCGCGCCATTTACCTCTTCGACCCTGGTTGCGGAGGTTTTGAAGGCCGAACCTCCACCCGGCTCACTAAAATTCTCGCTGGCATCGAAAGCAAGCATCTTTACGATCTCTGCTACGTCCTCCGGCCAGATCTTCCAGTCGGCGCCTATGCCCTCCGGGCTAGCTCCGAATCCGGTCCCGACACTACCTGGCATGATGTAGCTGACTTTCACGTTCTTGCTCCTCAAATCCTGCATCGCTGCGTCGCTAAAACCAGTCACCAGCCCTGCTGCTCAGTTGGACTAAGTAACCCCTTCCTAGCGTTTCGAATCTGAGTAAAGTTTAAAGTTTCGCGCATTTAATATAAGTAAACTTTCACGCGTTTCCATAGAAGACACCAAGGAGATTGGTCTCAATAGTTGCCTTCGATTGCTCCAGCGAGATTTCCGAAACTGACTTAGCGATGCCGACCCCAGCGTTGTTGACCAATAAATCGTTGACCAGTACATCGAGCCCGCCAAATCGGGAGTCGATAAACCTGAATAATTCAGCAACCTGATCACTGTCCCTAACATCGGCAGCTTTGCTTTCGACTTTACCGGCAGCACGCCCCGACAGCCCTGCAACTGCCTGATCGACGGCCTCTTGGTGACGTCCGCAGATACAGACCTGCGCACCTTCCAGTACCATCATTTGAGCGATTGCGCGCCCAATTCCACGCGTTGCACCGGTAACCAGACAAATCTGTCCAGCGAGCCTCTTAGTTTGATTAGACTCCACACTTAGGGATACGAGCACAGGCACCACAATGGATCATCCCCATCGCAGCGCTTCGGACTATGCAACAGGCGACGAGGAGATATGCAAGAGCCCTGCTTTCATCCTCTGCCTTCACAGAGATGTAAACGCGCGTTCGTCATACATTCACTAGCGTGGGCGTATAACAGAAACTGTGAACTCAAAAATTAAATCCTGTCCATGCGGCGTGTGCGCCGCAGCGCAAGAAAAGCCAACTCCGGTACGTCTGGTACCCAGATTTGTCCCACCCCCGCAGGCGCCCGTGATCTTGAAAAAGGCGTCTTAGAGTCGTTCCGCCAAAATTCGTAACTCCTTCCGGCACATGCATCAGGAGCGTTTCGTCTCTGGCGTGCGACAAGTATGGGCCGTTGTCTCAACCCACGGAAATTAGTGCAGGATCTCGACCCAATTCGTAAGTGCCGCGAAATAGTAACAAGAGCCCCGCGACTAAGAGAATCACGCACATTATGGTCAGGGTGTTTTCTAAGCCGATCTCAGCGTAAAACGCTTGGGCCCCTCTAGCGCGCATCAGGCAAACTATCGGCGCCCAAATACTATGCGCCGGCCTACAGCGTAGAATTAAAAGAGACAGCAAAATCATGGTGACATCCAGCATGTTCTGGCTGCGCGTGGCCGCGTGCTTCTACGCGGTGGGACTGCTCCATTCCATCCTTCTGCTGCTACGCAGGAAGCAAAGCCTCTACTCAATTGCACTCTGGGCTTTTCAAGTCGGCGCCGTGCTGCACGGGGTTTCCATCACCGAGCTCGCCATCGCCAATGGAGCCATCCCCGTCGGAAACGTGTACCAAACCATGAGTCTGTGCGCGTTCCTGATCGCGGTGTTGTTCCTGCTCGTGGAATGGCGCTACCATTTCGCCTCCACCGCAGTGGCGCATTTCCCGCTGGTCTTCGTCATGACCCTGGTGGCTGCAATGGAGCAGCCCGTCGCCACCTGGACTAACGCCGGTGTCCGCAATGCCTGGCTGGTGGTGCACATAGTTCTGATCCTGGCGGGATACGCCGCGCTGCTGCTGACCGCAGTCGCGTCCATCGCCTACCTGGTTCAAGAGCGGCGGCTCAAAAGCAAGAAAGCTCCCAGCTTCCTCGCCAAGCTTCCTCCTCTCGCCACTCTGGACGACCTCATCAGCGGCTCCATGGCGTTCGGCTTCGTCTTCATCACGCTGGGTGTGATTTTTGGAATCACCTGGGCTGCCATCGAATCGGGCACGCGTTGGATGGGCGACGCCAAGGTGACGCTCTCCATCTTTACCTGGGCACTCTTCCTGGTGATGATTTTCATGCGAGCCACGGCAGGCTGGCGCGGCCGCAAAGCCGCCGTGATGGCGATCGCAGTGGTGGTATGCTCTGCGCTTACCTGGGTGGCCCACGTCGGGTTAGGGCCTTCACTGATCCCATGAAGTTGCTGCTAGCCGGCCTCAACCACAAAACGGCTCCCGTCGAGGTGCGCGAGCGCCTCGCCTTTGAAGAGAAGGCTCTTCCCGAGGCACTCGACCGCTTGAAACATCGTCCCGGGCTGGTGGAAGGAATGATTCTTTCCACCTGCAATCGCGTGGAGGTCGCCGTCACCGCCGACGATGGGGCCGATTCCGACACCGCTGTAGAAGGCTTCCTGGCCGAGTCCCGCCAAGTCGAACGATCCTGGGTCTCGCCATATCTCTATAAGCTCGGCGGCTCCGACGCCATCCGCCATCTGTTTCGTGTCGCGTCGAGCCTGGACTCGATGGTGGTCGGCGAACCGCAAATCCTGGGGCAACTGAAAACAGCCTACGCGCTCGCCAAAGAGCACGGCGCCATCAGCGGCTATCTCGACCTGGTGATGACCAGAGCTTTCAATGTCGCCAAACGGGTCCGCACTGAAACCGAAATCGGCGAAAGCGCTGTATCGGTCAGCTATGCAGCAGTAGAATTAGCTCGCGAGATTTTCGGATCCTTGCAAGGCAAGCGAGTTCTGGTAGTCGGCGCAGGAGAAATGGCGGAAAGCGCCATGCGCCATCTGAAGCGCGCCGGTGTTTCGGAAATCCTAGTGACCAACCGCACGCGCAGCCGTGCTGAAGAACTAGCCGGTGAAGCAGGCGGCCGAGTGATCGAGTACGACCGCTTCCTGGAATCCGTCCCCGAAGTAGACATCGTCATCGCCTCAAGCGGCTCGCCCACCTACATCCTGACCAGCGAACAAGTGCGCCAGGCAGTAGCCCGCCGCCGCAACCGCCCGATGTTCCTGATCGACATCGCCGTCCCGCGTAACATCGAGCCCCAGGTAAACCAGGTGGACAACGTCTTCCTCTACGACATCGACGACCTAGGAAAGGTTGTGGATACGAACGTGAAGGGCCGGTTGGAAGTAGCGCAACAGGCCGAAGACATCATTCACGAAGAAGTAGAACGAATGGTGGTCCGCCTGAAGACCCGCGAAGTCGCCCCCACCATCGTGAGCTTGCAGGAGCAACTCGAACAATGGCGTAAAGGCGAGATCGACCGCCAACGCACCAAGCTCGGTTCCCTCACCGCGCAGCAGGAAGAAGCCCTCGACGCAATCACGCGCGGGATCGTCAATAAGATCGCGCACGGCCCCATCACGGAACTGCGCAAACAAGCTGCCGACCCGTCAGGGATGCAAGTGATGAGCACGATTCGGAGATTGTTCCGGCTCGGCGGCGAATAATCTTCAAAACATAAGAAACCCTCGGCCTGAGTCAGGGAAAGCAGGGCCTTGACCGATATCGCAATCCGTGATATATGTATTGCAGATTGCAATATGACCCTCGGAGCTAAGCTTCGTTACCTGCGCGAGATTGAAGGGACCCTCCGCGGACTGGGACGCGAAATTACGCAGCAGGAAATCGTCCGCTCCATTAAAAAGGACTCCGGCCAGACCATCAGCCAGTCCTATCTGTCCCAAATCGAGAGCGGCGCGCGGCCGCACCTGACCAACTCGTCCCGGATGCTGCTCGCAAAATTCTTTAGAGTGCATCCCGGCTACCTGGTCGACGATCCCGAGGGATATCAAACCGAGCTGATCTCTGATCTGGGAGGGCTGGAGAATAAGCTCGACCTCTGGTTGATCAACGGAGCCCAGCGTTTCCGTCGCGATCCGGAACTCAGTCAGGCTCTCTTGGACGTGGCCAGGCACGAGGACACGCGTCTGTGCCTGGTGCTGTTGGGCGCGATCATCGAAAATCCGGGCTTGGCCGAACGGTTGATGCAAGTGCTGAAAAAGCCTGCGCCGGAGAAAGGAGCCTAGCCATGCATTGGAGCGATCTCTACCTTATCTGCTTCCTCTTGGGCGTAGGCATCAGCTTTTTGTCCTGGTTGGCGGGCAGTATCCATTTCCATTTGCCGCACATTCATATTGGCGGCCACCACCCGGGTCTGCCCGGAGGCGGCCGCGGGCTAGGGGCGTTTAACATTGGAACCCTCGCTGCATTTCTGGCTTGGTTCGGCGGTGCAGGATACCTGCTGCGCCACTATTACGCGGTAGGATTTGCCATCGCATTGGGTGCGGCTCTTATCAGCGGCTTCACCGGAGCCGCCCTCCTGTTCTGGTTCCTGGCGAAGTTTCTCGTGCGTGAAGGAGAAAATCTCGACCCCGCCGACTACGACATGGTTGGCGTTCTGGGCAGAATCAGCAGTACCATTCGCGCTTCCGGCACGGGAGAAATGATGTATTCGCAAATGGGCTCCAGGCGCGCGGCCCCGGCCCGCAGCGAGAGTGGAGCCGAGATTTCAAAAGGGGCCGAAGTGGTGGTCACCCGCTATGAGCGTGGCGTCGCCTACGTAAAGCCTTGGGACGAGTTTACCGATGATGCAGCAAAGCAATAACGCAATTTTGCGCTTTTTCTAAAAGGAGACTCTTGTGAACTTCGAATCTGCCGTAATCATCGCGGGCTTGATGGTGGCCGCCCTTCTGTTGCTGATGGCCATGTTCGCCCAGTTATACCGCAAGGCTGGACCTCACGAAGCGCTAGTAGTCTATGGCTTCCGTGGCACTCGCATCATCAAGGGCCGCGGTAGCGTGATCCTGCCCATGGTCGAAAATTGGCGTCTGCTGTCGCTCGAGCTCATGTCTTTTGACGTCGCTCCGCAGCAGGATCTCTATACCAAGCAAGGCGTCGCCGTCACGGTGGAAGCGGTCGCGCAAATCAAGGTTAAGTCCGATCCCGAATCCATCCACACCGCGTCCGAGCAGTTCCTCACCAAAACTCCTCAGGAGCGCGAAGGCCTGATCCGGCTGGTGCTGGAAGGCCACCTCCGCGGTATCATCGGCCAGCTCACCGTGGAGGAAATCGTAAAGCAGCCCGAGATGGTCGGCGAGCGGATGCGTTCCACCTGCGCCGACGACATGAACAAGATGGGCCTGGAAGTAATATCGTTCACCATCAAGGAAGTCCGCGATAAGAACGAGTACATCTCCAACATGGGCCGTCCCGACATAGCCCGCATCAAGCGCGACGCCGATGTAGCCGCCGCGGAAGCCGAGCGCGATACGGCCATCAAGCGCGCCGAAGCCATGCGAGCTTCCGCCGTCGCCAGAGCCCAGGCCGACAAAGAACGAGTGCTGGCCGAAACGCTTTCCCAGGCCGCCCAAGCCGAGGCGACCCGTGACCTGGAGATCAAGAAAGCCAACTATCAGGAGACCATTCAGAAACAAAAAGCCTCGGCCGACAAGGCTTACGAAATCCAAACCAACGTGATGCAGCAGCAGGTGATCGCGGAACAGGTCAAGATTCAAAGGGTCGAGAAGGAAAGCCAGATCGCAGTGCAGGACGCCGAAATTCAACGTCGCGAGCGCGAGCTGATCGCCACCGTTCTGAAGCCCGCCGAAGTTGAGCGCAAGCGAATTGAGACTCTTGCCGAAGCTGAGAAGCAGAGGCTGACCTTTGAAGCCGACGGCCGCGCCGCATCCACGCGTGCCACAGGTCAAGCCGAAGCCGAGATCATCTTCAAGAAAGGCGAAGCCGAGGCCAAGGCGATGAACGTGAAAGCCGAAGCCTTCCAGGAATACAACCAGGCCGCGGTGGTCGACAAATTGCTTACCAACATGCCTGAGATTGTCCGCGCTCTGTCCGCCCCTCTGGCGAACGTGGACAAGATCACCATCGTCTCCACCGGCGATGGCGCTTCAGCGGGGATGAATAAGATCACGGGTGACATCACGGCTATGGCGGCGCAGATTCCCGCGCTGTTTGAAACCCTGTCCGGAATGAAGATGTCGGAGTTGCTGTCGAAGGTGAAGTCCATTGGCGACAAATCGGACCAGTCGGGCAATGGCAATAAGAATTCGTAGGGAGGTGAGTTATGGCGTTACTAGAAAGAGTGTCCACCCTGATTCGAGCCAATCTGAACGATCTGGTCGACCAGGCCGAACATCCTGAAAAAATGATCAAGCAGGTGATTCTGGATATGCAGAATCAATTGATGCAGGTGAAGACCCAAGTCGCCCTGGCTATGGCCGACCAGCACATCCTGGAAAAAAAGCATAAGGAAAATCAGGAGCGCGAAGCCGACTGGCTCCGCAAGGCCGAGTTGGCCGTGGCGAAGAAACAGGACGATTTGGCGCGCGCCGCCCTGGACCGCGCTTTAAGTTGCAAGCAGCTCGCGGCCGGGTTTGAACAGCAGGTGGCCGATCAGAAAACAGAAGTCGACAATCTGCGTCAGGCCCTGCATAAGCTGGACCTGAAACTGAGCGAAGCCATAGCCAAAAGCGATCTTTTATTGGCTCAACACCGCAGAGCCAGGGCGCTATCTCGCGCCAGCGACGCCCGAGCGGCAGCCGGAGGCAGCAGCAACTCCGCCACTTTCGACCGCATGAAGAGAAAAGTCCAGACCGCGGAAGCATTGAGCCATGCGAAGTCGGAACTGCTAGGCGACAGCACCGACGATAAGCTGGCGGCCCTCGATAAAGAAGACCAGATTGAAAAGCTGCTGGGTGAACTCAAAGCCCGTCAGTAAAGCACACAGAAGGATGGCGGGATGAAGAAAGTCTTCCACTTCGACTCTCCTCGCGAGAAGTACGAATGCGACGCCGTCATCCTTTGGTGTTTTGATAACCGCTTTGAACTGGCCTTCCGCAAGTTCCTTCGCCGGATCGGAATATCGAATTCCGATCCCATTAAAGTCGCGGGCGGAGCGAAATGCCTTGCGTCTCCGGCGCACGAAACGGATCGCGAGTTTGTGCTGGATCAAATCCGCACCTCGATACGGCTGCACGGCACCAGGCGCGCGATCCTGATGGTCCACTCCGATTGCGGTGCATACAAGGGTCTGCAGGAAGGCTTCCAGGGCGATCGGCAAGCGGAAGCCGATAACCACTCCCGCGAACTGCAACTAGCGTCCATCCATCTGCGAAATGCGATTCCCGAAATTACGGTAATCGCATACTTCGTGGATTTCGAAGGAGTGTGGGAAGTGGAAACACCTCCGCCGCTCAATCTGAAATATTGATATTCTTCCTGCTACTGATGGCAATCGCCTCGCGATCATTAATCCGGCTGGCTGGAATGGTAGGGTGTATCGCTGGTCCGGGAATTTCAGAGTCGCTTTTGGAAGAGTTGCATCGGCGCGCCACGTACGAGGGGCTAGCATTTGTTGAAGTCCGCGGCGAACCTGTGTGGATACTCAAGGCCGATGGAGAGTGGATCACTCCCAGGAACCCGAGGGACTTATCTTCGGCTTGGCCGTCGAAAGACGGCGCCACTACGGTTTGGAACCTCATCAATTTCCAAAAGCAAAGTCCCTGGTTTTGCCCGACTCCGTTAATTATTGAGTCGCTCAGTGGCGTCCAAAACTGGAGGTTGCCGGGCGATGTCATCAACGTGAGGACGGCACGAGCTTCGCCAGATGGAAAATCAGTCGCGTTCTTTGGCACCTACAAGCCGCCAGACAGCGGGATGTTGAACGGCACCAACGACCAAAGCAAATGGGTGACTGGCCTTATGTACTCCAGTCGCGGAACGGGCGTGAACGTAGTGTTCACGACTCCGACGCGTACGTTGCCCGAATACCCCATAGGGTCAATCAGCTGGTCCCCGGATGGGCGTGCCTTTGTGTACGACTATGAGGGCAAGATTCACATCTTCGATCTTTCAGCGAAGTCCTCGCGTGTGATCACCTCCGGGTCAAATCCCGATTGGTCACCGGACGGCCGTTGGATTGCTTTCCGGTCGCAAGATGGCTTGGCGTATGCCGTCGATCCCGTGACCGAACGCAGCCAGGATCTATTTGGGCATCGCCCGATCATGGCTGGCGTGCGTTGGTCTCCGGATTCGCGTTACGTGATGTTCGATGAGAAGCTCGGCTTTCTATCAAGCCTCCTCAGTTTTCATAACCCGTTCTTCACAACGGGTGTCACGCGCGTTGTTCGTCTCGAAGACGGCGACAGCGTGCCTATCAATTGGATTGACGCGGAAGGTCCTAACTACAGTGGATTCGATTGGGTAAGCGATTATCGCACCTTCTTACAGCGGGCAGCGGTGAAGCCGATTGTTCAAAGCTGCCAAAGAGCGGGCCGACAGGTCGTTCGTCCCCTAACTATCGGAGTAAATCGCTCGGTTTTACGCCACATCTACACCTGCCCCAGCAGCCCAGGCCCACCCTCAGCCCTGAACACCTCGACCGCCTCCTGATGCCGAGCCTCTGCGCGGTGCAGGATTCGTTTGAACTCCGCATCGCCGCGAATCGGATCGAGCCACGGATCGGCAGTCATCTGCGGATAACAGAAATAGCCCCCATCCACCGCCGAATTCAGCAAATGGATCGCCCGGCCCGTGTCGCTCAAATAGGCGAGTTGCCTGGCGATATAGTATTCCCCCTCGGGGTCCCGGATGGCCGTAACGAACCGCTCATCAATCGCCTGAAGACTCGCCTCCCGGTTACCTTCCAGCAGCATACGCAGAGAAATCATGAACATCTTGCCAAGCTGTTCCTGCACGGAAGGCTCCTTCTCCTTCAACAGCGCGATTGCTTCCTCCACTCGCCCGAGCATCGCCAACCGCAACGGCGTGAAGTATCCGAAGTCCGCCGAGGCCACCTCGAAAGCGCGCTGATAGTCGCACATCGCGAAGTACGTATGAGTCACGGTCGTGCGAATGTTTGGATCCAGCCGCCGGGCCTCGCGATCCGCCTCAAGCGACGCCTGGAGCAGACCGCAGTAGCGGGTCGCGTGGGTGAGGCCCGCAAACAAATCCGGATCGGTCTTCGAACTGCGCAGCCGCTTCAAAAGCCGCCTCATCGCATCCATGGCGTGACCTTGGTCCACCTGGATGTTCGTATACAGATTGTGCGCCAGAGGAAGATCGGGATTCAGCTCCAGAGCCCGCTCGATCGCGCTGCGCCCTTCCGCCAGCTTTTCCTTTGTTTGGGAAAACTTGCCCACCAGCCAGCGCGCCCGCCCCAAGCGAGCCCACGCGGGCGCGTATCGGGGGTCGCGCGCGACACACTGCTCATATAGGCCGATCGCTTCAGAGAATCCGCTAAATCCCTTCCCCGCTTCGTTCGCTCGCAAGTACAGGTCGTACGCGGTCGCATTGGCCGGCGCATCGTGGGCGAGTTGCTGCTTATCGCCCGCGGTCAGCGGAAGCGCCAGCGACTCGACCACACCCCTTACCAGTGTGTCCTCCAACTGAAAAATGTCGCTCAGCTCCACCTGCGATGCCTTGGACCAGATGAGCGTGCCACCCGGCGCTTCTACCAATTGAGTCGTGAGGCGCAACTGCGTGCCGGCCCGGAGAAGTGTCCCGGTCAGCACCGTATCCACGTCGACCTCTTTCGCGATCTCTCGCAGATCCAACACCGCTCCAGCGAAGCGCGCCGCCGCAAGGCTCGACCGCACCACCAGAGAACTCAACCCGGCCAGTGACGCCGCGATCGCGTCCGGCAAACTGAATGCCAGAAAATCGGTCTCCGGATCGGAACGGAGCACGCGAAACGGAAGCACCACCAGCCGTTTCATCGTTCTGGTTTCCACGTGCGTACTGGAATCTTCCAGGCTCGTCACCGCGCGCAGTTCCGCGGCCATTTCATCCGCGGAAGCGAAGCGGTTCGCTGGATTCTTGTCCATCGCTCTACGCGCCACTCGATCCACCGCTGAAATGGCCTGCGATCCACTGAGCGCCGGTGGCGTTTCGTACAGCACGGAATGAAAAATCTCCACCGCGGAGTTTCCCGCGAAGGCCGGTTTACCGGCTAGCGCCTCGAAAAGAATCGCGGCAGCCGCGAACAGATCCGATCTTGCGTCCACTGGCCTTCCGGTGATCTGCTCCGGCGACGCATATCGCGGCGTTCCGGCGATTACTCCAACCCCGGTTAGTTCGGTTTGCGTCTTTCCGTCGCTGGTGAGCGGAGAAACCGGCTTGGCAAGCCCGAAGTCCAATAGCTTCACACCCTGTGTCGACAGAAATACGTTCGATGGCTTCAGATCCCGATGCACGATCGAAGACCGGTGTAGGGCTGCTAGGGCCGATAAGATGCCCAACATAACCGGCAGTGCTTCGGCCAGGGGCATCGGTCCACGCGTCAGCCGCTCGGATACCGACTCCCCTTCAAGGAGTTCCATCACCAGAAACGGCCGGCCGTCCACCTCGCCGATGTCGTAGATGCGGCAGATATTGGGGTGTGTGACTCGTGCGGCCGCCTGCGCTTCACGCAGAAAACGCTTCCGGCTGTCCTCGTCATCACCCGAATCGAGGATCATTTTTAGGGCAACGGGACGGTTCAGACGGGTGTCGTTAGCGCTGTAAACAATGCCCATTCCTCCTTCTCCCAGTTTCCCGGTGATGGAATAGGGGCCGATCTGTTCTGGAAGAGCAGACATCTTCATCAAGTGTAATCGCAAGAGGTTTGAGACGGCTTCTCCGATCCATCGATTCCCGGGCAAACAAATTTGCCAGGTTGCGCTAGCCGCTCGGCCACCTCTAACGGCGATCCTCGAACCAGCCGATTCCTGCTGTGTGCTTAGCTTTTACGACCGCTATCAGGCAGGCGAGCATCAGCAGGTTTGGTCGGAACTGGTTGCGCTCGGCGACAACGTCCGCCAGCAGCCGGTTTACTCCGACGCGCTTGCGGTCGCCATCGAAACCATGCGGCGGGCGCGGGCGAATACCGAGACGTTGATCGGCCGGCTGCACGATATCGGATACAAGTTCCCCAGCGGGAGGGAAGCGGGGATGGCCGTCGCCAGAATGCTTGAGGGACTCGCGGCCCAGGCGCCGGACCTCCTTAAAATGGCTGGTTCAATTCCTCCCGAGATCTTGGGAGCGGCATCCGGATGGATTGCGCGTCCTCAGGACGCCCAGGCGGGAATCGAACGGCTCGCGAAGATGATGATGGGAGCCGGCATGGCACAGCCGCTCCGGCATCCTTTAGAGGACGGAGCCGTGTACGGCCGCGCCTCCCATTATGACGATCTCTGGAGCGACATCGACTTCGTCGAGGGTGAATTGCGGGGGCCGCTCCCGCTCTCTCTACGCGCTTGGTACGAAAACATTCACCATGTCTCGTTCAAGGGATCGCATCCGATTCTAAACCCGAAAGACCGCGACGATCCTGCACTTAGCAGCGGTGCGCTTCCTGATCCGTTGGTAATCCTGCCGCTCGAAGAAGTGACAAGGGGTTTCGACGAGCCGGGCCCGTGTTTAATCTCCTTCGACGATGTCAGCAAATTTAACTTCGGTGGCGGCGAGTATAACGTCCGTCTCCCCGATACGCGCGCCGACGTGATCTTCGAAGACTGGAAGAAGGATTACTTCGTCGAGTATCTGCGCCGGGTCTTTCGCTGGGGCGGATTCCCCGGGTGGGAGCGCCATCCGCATCCGCCTATTGAGCTGATTCGCGAGCTTAGCGAAGGTCTTTTGCCACTATAGCGCCGCTGGCCGGATCGTCGGCACGAGGAAATCGTATCTCAAGTTCACGATCGCTGTGACAAGAGCGTCGGATCGCCCAGATCGTTTAAAACCGCACGAGTGACATTTTGTTGACAAAAACTGTGCCCGACCCCTCTTTCCTGTTTTCTCCCCCTCCCGCGCCCAGTCTAAGAAATCAGGTGGCACTGCGTAAGGTCGTTCTCTTTTCTCCCGCATATAGCGGACGGGTCCTGGGCCCTCCCCTCGGTCTCCTGAGCCTGGCCGCCTCCATCCGCGAGGCAGGTTTCGAACCGTGCGTCATCGATGGCGCAATCGACCACGGCTATCTCGCGACCATCGCCCGCGAACTGGACGGAGCCTGCTGCTTCGGCGTCTCCCTCCTCACCGGTCCCATGATTCTCGACGCGATCGAAGCCAGCAAAATGGTGCGCCGCCTTGCTCCCGATCTACCCATCGTCTACGGCGGCTGGCATCCCAGTCTGCTGACCGGCGAAACTCTGCGGGAAGAATTTGTCGACGTCGTGGTTCGCCATCAGGGCGAAAAGACCTTCGTCGAATACCTGCGGCGCGTGGAGAAGGGAAGTGCGCTCGACCTCCTACCAGGGCTCTGGTTCAAACGCCGCGGCAAGATCTGCAAGAATGACGACCGGCCCGCGACTCCTCTGTCGGAACTGCCCGGCCCCGCCTACGATCTGGTCGATTGGGACGAGTATGAGCGCGCCAGCGGAATGCGTAAGCTGCCCTACGGAACCAGCATCGGCTGCCCGTACGCGTGCAACTACTGTACGGACACGGTTTTCTACAACCGCAAGTTCAACCCCGAAAGCGTCCAACGTGTAGTCGCCGAAATGACCGATCTGGTCCAACGGCATCGCATCACAGAAGTCGCGTTGATCGATTCCAACTTCCTGGTCAACGTCCCCCGGGCCGTGGCGATCGCGCAAGGCATCATCGACAGCGGCGTGCGTTTCCGCTGGACCTTCCAGGCCTCCACCGACCTGCTTTGCCGCATGACCGATCAAGAGGTCCAACTCCTGGCCGATAGCGGCGTAAGCCACATCGGGTTTGGAACCGAATCAGCCTCGCCTGAAGTTCTTCGCAAAATGCAGAAGCAGCATCAGCACGTGCCGGATATCTACGAAGCCTCTCGAAAGTGCCACTTAGCCGGCATTCATGTCACGCTCAATTTGATCTTTGGCTACCCAGGTGAAGAGGAGAATCACCGCCAGGAAACCTTGCGCGTAATGAGCGAAATTGGCGAGCTCTATAGTAATGTGACGTTTTCCCCAAACGTGTTCACTCCCTACCCCGGCATCCCCATCTGGCCCGAACTGCGTGAGCTAGGCCTGGACGAGCCAAAATCGCTGGAGGATTGGGCCGCGATGGATCTGGGCGGCGCAACTCTGCCCTGGCTCGCCGGCGCGACGTTTGAGCGCCTGCAACGCGCCATGAAATATTTCCTGATGGACATCGGAGTCAACCGCGCCCGCATTCGAGCACGGTCCGCTGTGGTCCAGTCCGTCCTGAAAATCGCCCGGCGTCCTCTGCGCTGGCGCGTCCGTAACCACTTATATGGATATCCGGTGGAGTTGTGGTTGGGCATGGCCCGGCAATGGGTCGTAATGCGCCGATCGTTGATCACGGGCGAGCCTTTGGGGCGGAATCTAGTCCCTTCCAAGCTCCGCTAAGCGTGTCATCACGCCGCGGTCCGTAGAAACATCTCGCGGCGAATCAAAAACTTATTCGTTAGTCTCCCACCCATTTTTCATTCCCCGAGTTAGATTATGGGCAAGAGCCTGGAAGTCCCAACGGAGGTCAGGCCGCGTAGTAGGTGGAAGAGCAACCCGGGCAACTCCATCGAAGCGCTAGCACCGTGGGTGTTTGCTGCAACAATAAAACAGCTCCTGCGCCAGATCAGGGTGATCAACGGGCTTTGGAGGCCTCCGAGATGCGCTTCGAAAACAAACAGGGAGATTTAAACAGCTAACAACGCCGAAATTAACGCAATCAGAGCCACGATTGGCTATCTTTCGGCCGTTTTTTCGTTACTATGCCAAACGATACAAGAGTGGCGCCGGCGAAAGAGCTAGCCTGAGCGTGGATTCCATGTCGAACCGATCTGGACGCTGGCTAACTCACCCGCAGTGCGTGCCGCTGCGCAAAGCGATTTTTCGCCTTCACAAGTGGCTCGGTTTGGTCGTCGGAGTCTATGTCTTGGCCATGAGCCTGAGCGGGGTGGCTCTATTGTTCTACCCGCAAATATATCAGGCGCTCAAGCCTGCGCATCGAAGCAGGCCCGGTCCCAGATTGACCCAAACGGAACTGAAGCTCGCCGTTCAACGGTCGCATCCCAACAGCCTAGTCTCGTGGATATGGGAACCCGCCGACCCTGGGTCGCCCGTAGAAATTTGGTTTAAAGCCCCGCAGCAGGAGGAAAAGTACCTGTTCGATGCGGTAACAGGAGAAGAACTTGGCGATTCCATGCCATGGAGTCTCCAAGCTCTCAACTCCGCCGTTCAGTTTCACCGCGATCTGACCCTCGGCTCCCAGGGCAAAACGATCCAGGGCATTGGCGGAATTCTTCTCACGCTAATTTGCGTGACCGGCATGGTGATCTGGTGGCCAGGCGTGTCGCGCTGGCTTCGCCACCTTTACATCCGTCGTGGGGCGCGTCCCGCCAGAATGACCTGGGAAGCCCATAGCGCGATTGGATTCTGGAATTCAGCTCTCCTACTCCTGATCTCCTTCACGGGAGCCTGTTTAGCCTTGCAGGATCTCGCGGTGATCGGCGGCAAGTCGATGCGTACGATGTACCGGCTTCATTCCGGCACGTTTTGGGGAGACTGGCCGGGTAAAATCTTCCTCCTCTGGATCACAGTAGCGCTACTTACCATGGTTGTTACAGGGGCGGCCATTTCCTGGAGCCGCCTCCGCAGTTTTACCGTTCGGGCGGGTCAAAAAGCCGTATTATTTGGCCGGACCGCCGTCCTCAGAGGGATCACACACCTGCATTTGCTTCCTTGATGTATCCGTAATCACTCGAGCGGAAGCAGTGCGCGAATTGTCTGTGGCGCGATACGCGTTTACCGTGACGGTGCTGCCGTCCTTGAAGGTGTTTTTAGACATGCCTTTCTTTTCAAGGTAATCGGGGGCTGCGGTCTCCAGGGTCCAGTCTTCCATAGTGCCGGCCTGGTTCTTCACGGAAAGAGTCATGTGCACATGCGGACTTTTCCAATCCACGCTTTTAACGGTACCCATTAGGGTTAAGGGCTTGGCCTTATCGAACTCGGAGCTGAACGCGTGGTGAGCCAGTGCCGTAAACCCAACGCTCAATATCAACACGGATATTTTCTGGAGCGAAACGGATTGAGTCATCGAAAACCCTCAACTTTCAGCCCTTTGAAAGGGCGATAAATTGAAAGCACGTTCTCTGCCAACATTCGCCTAACGTTGGTTCCTATTGATACACCCCCGCCGCCCTAAAATCGCCCGCTTTCACAATCGACAATAGCGACATGTCCAGATGCCGCTTGAGCGCAGCATTTACTTGCTCTGCCGTCAGCGCCTCAAGCCTGGAATCCATCTGAGCATCCCACTCCAGCGTCCGGCCCGCGTCATCCCTCGATGCGATCAACCGCAGCAGCGATTGATCCTGCGACCGGCCCACTCGCCGTGCATCCATCAGCGCCTTCTTCGCGCCCGCAACCTCTTCCGCGGTAAACCCAGCGGAGATTGTCTTCGCTAGCTCGTCCGTGAAACTTGCTTCCACTTTGGGGGAATTCTTCGGATTGCTGATGGCCAATCCTCCGAACCTCGCCAGATTGCCTTCCTCTGGTATAGGAGCCTCAAAGTTCGACCTCACCGTGTAGCTCAAACCTTCGCGATTGCGAATGCGATCCGGAGCCCGGCCTGTAATCGAGCCGCCGAACATATAATCGGCAAGCAGCAGCGCGGGGTAGTCGGCGTCTGTGTCCGACATGGGCAATGTCATAGCCGCTTGGAACGTCGCATTCTGTTTATCCGGCGTTTCGATCTTCACATTCACCGCCGGCTTCTTCGCGAACTTTTCCGGGATCCGAGCATAAGCAGCCGGACTCGCCCAGTTTCCAAACAACTCCGCCGCTGTTTTACCCAACACGGCCGGATCGAACTGCCCGACAATCACCATCTCCCCATGCGAAGCCCCGTAAAACTGCGCATGGAACTTCTTTACATCGTCCAACGTGACCTTGTTCACGTCTTCTGTTTGTTCATCAATCGTCCCCACATAGCGAACATCGCCCCGTGGATAGGGATTCAGTGCGCGCTCCAGAGCCAGCGGCGCAAGCGAGCCTGGATCGGTCCGCCGATTCTCAATTGCGGCGATCATCCGTTTCTTGGTCGCATCGAATTCCGATTCAGGAAACGACGGCTCACGCAATATCTCGGCGACAAGTCGCAGGGCGGGGATCAGATTCTCCGTTGTGGTCTGCACCGTCGCGCTGGCCCCCGAAACATTGCCCGAAATATTGATCCGAGCATTCAGTTTCACCAACTCATCCTGAATCTGCTGCCGCGACCGGTTCCTGGTCCCGCGCATCAGCAGCGCCGCCGTCATGGTTCCGGTCTCATTCTTTCCGGCCAGTGACTTTTCATCGCCGAACTGGACTTCCAGCGTCGCCGACACAGTGCCGCCGCGATTTGTTTTGGGGAGCATCGCAAGTTTGAGCCCATCCGGCAATTTCACGCGCGTCAGATGCTTTTCGATGTTTTGAGGCGTGGGGTCAAATGCTTCGCCTTGAGAAACCGTCATTCCCGTCTTGTAATTCTTAAATACATTGTCCAAATCGGGAGATGTAGGGACCTCGGTACGGTCCGGATTCGGAGTGGGAATGAACTCGCCGACTGTCCGGTTGGAATCCTTAAAGTACAGCTTCGCCACCCGAGCCACGTCTTCCGGCGTGACGCTCTTCACCTGGTCATAGTTGAGGAAGTACAATCGCCAGTCGCCGCTGGCGATGGTTTCAGACAACCTCCTGCCGGCTTGTTGAGAATTTGCCATCCCCTGTTCCATTCCCTGCAGGATGCGAGCTTTCTCTTTTTCGATTTCTTCCTTGCTGGGCGGTTCAGTGGCGACGCTCGCTACAGTATCGATGATGGTCTTGCGCACATCGTCCAGCGACTGATCCTTGCTCAGACCCGCATTTACCAGAATGAGCCCTGGATCATGCAGTTCCTCATAATTCATGCCGACCGACAAGGCCTTCTTGTTATCCACCAGAGCTTTGTACAACCGGCCTGTGCCGCCTCCGCGGCCGCCTCCGGCCAGCACGCCCGCCAACACCTCCAGGGCCGCCGAATCGGGATGCGACAACGCGGGAGCGTGCCAGGCGACGATGATGGCAGGATTCTCGCCCACCCTCCGCAGTTCGACGTACCGCTCTCCATCCTGAACCGGTTCCACCGTGTAAGTTTCGTCGAGTTTCCGCGTCGGGCGTGGAATGGCTCCGCAAGTTTGGGCGACGTAGGCAAGCGCTTTCGCCTGATCGAACTGACCGGCGATCACAAGCACGGCATTATCGGGCTGATAATATTTCCGGTAGAACGCGGCCAGCCTGTCGATCGGAACCTTTTCAATATCGGCGCGGGTACCGATCACCGATTTACCGTAGTTGTGCCACAGGTACGCGGTTGAGAAGACGCGCTCTTCCAGAATTCCTACGGGACTGTTCTCGCCGCGCTCGAATTCGTTCCGGACCACCGTCATCTCGGTATCCAGCAGCGGTTTTTCGATCCGCATATTCACCATGCGCTCGGCTTCCAACCCCAGCGCCCACTTCAGATTGTCCTCGCTGGCAGTGACCGTTTCGAAGTAATTGGTGCGGTCGTAATCGGTAGTGCCGTTCCACTGCGCACCGTGGTCGGTCAACTCTTTCTTGATATTTCTGCCATTGGTGCTGAGAATAAAATTCATGTGCTCCAGCAGATGAGCCATCCCGGTCTCGCCATAGCCTTCAAAGCGCGAGCCCACCAGGTAGGTCATGTTGACCGTCACCTTTGGGCTGGACGCGTCCGGAAAGAGGAGCAAGCGGAGGCCATTGGGGTAATCATATTCGGTGATCCCGCCGACCGTCGCCTTTTGTACCACGCCTTGCGGCAAGGTCTGCGGAATCGCTAGGACTCCGGCCGCCACCATCATCAGCAGGATCGTATTCGTGCGCATGCAACCCCCTGTTGGCTAAGTTAGCACGCGCATCTTTATAAATGGGGTTTCCCGCTCAAGTTCGCCTCCATCCCCGCGTATTGAGGATGAATTCGAAAATTCCCATAACACAGCTTCCTCAGAATGGAAGCCGATCGCAAATGCCAACTCGCCCAAGTCAGTGGAGAATCGCCATTCATGTCTTTTGCATCGACCTTCGCGCCAGCGTCCAGCAGGAGCTGAATCGCTTCTTCATCGCCGAACGCGGCCGCGCGATGCAGCGGCGTCTCGCCTTTGGTACGGATATCGCGCATGAAGCCGTCGGTTTCCACTGAGTTCTTCGTCACACAGTTTGGATTTGCGCCATAGGCCAGCAGGACCTTCATCACCCGGTTTCGCCCCATCCGATGGGTACTGCACAAAGCCGCGTGCAGAGCTGTTTCGCCGGTATCGGCAAGTGCATGATTGGTGTCGGCGCCCTGCTCCAGCACGAACTGGCACAGCTGCCAATGCCCATGAAAGCTGGCGGCGTTGAGGCCAAGATTCTGTCCCAGAGCCGCGATCGATTCTCCTTTGGAAAGAAGGAAGCGGATCGCGCTGACATCCCCGTAGTAGGCGCAGCTTTGGATCAGTGAAACCCCGTGGGGATCCGTCGAAGTGGCTGGGTGTCCCGCGGCAAGATATTCGAAGACCAGGTCAGTACGTCCGTCGGCGATTTTGTCGAGCATAGCAACAGAATATCGCCATAATCATGTCCCGCCGCTTCGCTAGCGCCGAACCCATTCCACGCGGCTGGACTCCAGATCATACACTCCGCCCTTGACCTGCAATCGTCCCGCACGGACGGAGTCCGCCAGAACGCCCGGAGCTTCCAACAGGGTCGTGCACGTCGACTGCACATTCAAGCGTACGGTCTCTCGAATTAGTTCAAATCGGTCGGCCCTCGGATGGCTCGCCTTGACCTCGCGGTAAGGACGTTGGATCGGCTCCACCAGGTGTTCGATTTCCTTCGGCAGTTTCCCTCCGTCCACAACCGCGCTCACCGCTCCACAAGATGCGTGGCCCAGCACGACGCACAGCGGTACGCCGAAATGTTCCACGGCGTATTCGATGGATGCGATTTCATCTCCGTTGGCCACATTGCCGGCCACCCGGATGACGAATATGTCTCCAATGCCTTGGTCGAACAGAATCTCTGGCGGAACACGCGAATCGGAACAAGTAAGGACGATGCTACGAGGGTGTTGGCCATCCTTGCCGACTAACCTCGCACGGGTCAGCGATGCGTTCGGGCGCAGAGGATGTCCTGCGAGGAACCGCCGATTTCCCTCCACCAATTCTGCCATCGCCTTCTCCGGTGTCACCATTGGCGAGTCACTACCCCGCAGAAACGTCGCAGCCGCACCGGCTCCCAGCCCTACTCCAAGGAAATTTCTTCTGTTGAACATAATTTAGTATCGGTTGAACGTCGACGTTTCATCTCGTATTAACTGAACCCGGAGGTCGCCATTTGCGTACCTTGGAGTGGATACTTGTGCCCACACTTTCGCCGTCACCTTGGTTTCTGACCGTTCCTGTTCTGCTTGGTGTGGCGCTTCTGGCGCTCGTTCCTCCCATTCCTCAAGACCAGGCTTACCATTCCTTCGCCGACCAGCGCACGATCCTAGGCACTCCAAACTTCTGGAATGTTATCTCCAACGCCAGGTTCTTGGCGGTGGGCATCATGGGCCTCCGGCGATTCAAAGACGCCGCGTCGCGCGTCCTGTTTGCGGGCGTATTGCTGACCTCCATCGGATCTTCTTATTACCACTGGGCTCCTAGCGACTCACGCCTCGTCTGGGACCGGCTGCCGATGACGCTGGTATTCATGTCGCTTCTAAGCATCGTTATCGGGATCTGGTTCGATGCGCGCCTCGGTCGCCTGCTACTCGCTCCCGCTCTGGTCTTCGGAGCGGCGAGCGTTTTCTGGTGGTGGAGCACGGGAGACCTGCGGCCCTACGCTGTTGCGCAGTTCGGGCCATTGCTCATTCTTCTTCCTGCCTTGATCTTCTGTAAGCCGGCGCGCGGACTATGGCCTGTGCTGCTGTTTTACGCCGCGGCGAAGTTAGCGGAAGAATATGACCCGTCCATTTACAATTGGGCGATCTTAAGCGGACACACATGGAAGCACGTATTGGCTGCTTTGGCGACGTTTTGGATTTTGCGATGGAGGGAAACAGCCAGCAGCATAATAGGATCAGATGCCAATTCTTGAAGTAAAGAACGTCACCAAGGCGATTGATACCGGTACGCATCGCGTCGAAATTCTCCGCGGGATCGATTTCGAAGTCCCTCAAGGCCAGTTCGTCGCCATCATGGGAGCTTCGGGCAGTGGGAAAAGCACGCTGCTCGGCTTGCTTGCCGGGCTCGATTCCCCGACCACGGGCGCGATTATTCTGGATGGCGTCGACATCACCGGACTTTCCGAAGACAAGCTCGCCCTGGTGCGCGGCCGCAAGATTGGATTTGTATTTCAGAGCTATCAGTTGATCCCCACGCTCACCGCGGAAGAGAACGTTTTGCTGCCGCATGAGCTGGCCGGAGGCGATGTCCGGGGTGGTCTTGCTCGCGCCCGCGACTTGCTCAAGAACGTCGGCCTGGAGGATCGTTTCGATCACTACCCCGTGCAGCTTTCCGGTGGCGAACAGCAGAGGGTCGCCCTTGCGCGCGCCTTCATGTCGAAGCCTCCGGTACTGATGGCCGATGAGCCCACCGGGAATCTGGATAGCGTCAACGGAAAGCTGGTGCTGGAGTTGCTCCTCTCTTTGAATCAGCGCGAAGGCACTACGCTGATTCTGGTGACTCACGATCAGAGCCTGGCCGCTCGCGCCGACCGGATCATTTCGCTGCAGGACGGCAGGGTGGTTGCCGACCAGTTAAGAGAATCCGTGCAGGAGACCTCGCGCTAATGGCTCTGAGACTCTCCTGGCAAACCGCCGGACGCATCGCCGTTCGTGAAACACGCGCCTCGCTTACGAAATTCCTCTTCGTTGTTCTCGCGGTTGGGGCTGGAGTCGGCGCGTTGACGGGAGTGCGCGGGTTCAGCCAGAGCTTCCGCTCGATGCTGACGAGCGAGGCCCGCACCGTGATGGCGGCCGACCTTACCGCTCGTCAATTTGTGATGCCTGACAATGCTCAGTCCGCCGCGCTGGATCAACTGGCTTCACGGGGAGTCGAGCGGACCCTCATCACGGAAACCGTGTCCATGGCGTCTTCGACCTCAGCGGACGCCACGCCCGTGCTTGTTTCGGTGAAGGCGGTCGACCCGTCTAAATATCCTTATTACGGCACCGTGAAGCTGATTCCGGACATTCCGTTGTCGAAGGCTCTGCAGCCCGACACTGTGGCGATTGGTGAGGACCTGGCCATCCGGCTAGGCGTTAAAGTTGGCGACCCGGTCCGTCTAGGCGGGCAGGATTTTCGGGTGGCTGCTCTGGTCAACGCGGAACCTGACCGCATGTCGGGCAGCCTGAATATCGGACTCCGGCTGATGATGTCGCGGGAGGCGTTTGAACGCACCGGCCTGATGCAGTTGGGCAGCCGCGCGGCGGAGCGAATCCTGTTCAAATTGTCGCCCGGAGCGCCTGACGTGGAAGAAGTTCGCAAGCTGATCAAGGCCACGCTGCCCGAATCCGTGGTGGCCGACTTCCGGCAATCGCATCCCATCATTACAATGGGGCTCGATCGCGCGACGACGTTTCTAAGCCTGGTGAGCCTGATCGCGCTCATCATCGGATCCATCGGCGTCGGCATGGCGATGCACGCCCATTTGCAGCAGAAGATGGACCACATCGCCGTGATGAAATCGCTGGGCGGGACGTCCACTGAGATCATCCGCATCTTCATGCTGCAAACGTTGATGCTCGGGCTACTGGGAGGAGTAGTGGGAGCTTTGTTGGGCCGTCTGGTGGCAGGCGCGTTTCCGATTCTTCTATCGAAGCTGCTTCCTATTACTGCTCCTCAAGGCTGGCATCTGGAATCGATCGTGCAGGGCATCACAGTCGGCATGCTGACCACGCTGCTGTTCACGCTGCCTCCGCTGCTCGCAATCCGGAAAGTGCGTCCCGGCTTGCTGCTGCGCAGAGACATGCCCGAGACCAAGCCGCCACTGGGCCAAAGGCTGCGCGAGCTGAAAGGATCGTTAGGTTCGGGCGCTGTGATTTTGGCAGGCATCGGCGGGATCGCCGCATGGCTCGCCGACTCTCCCAAAGTCGGAGCCTATTTTGCCGGAGGATTATTCGTCAGCCTGCTGCTGCTCTCCGCGGTCGCAATCGGCCTGCTGCGAGGCGTGCGGACCTTCTTGAAGAATTCGCCCTGGAGGCTCTCTTCGCTCGCGCGTCAGGGCCTTGCCAATCTTTACCGGCCTGGGAATCAGGCGCAGGCGATTCTGGTCGCATTGGGTCTGGGCGTGATGTTCACCGTCAGCGTCTACCTGGTGCAGAAATCGCTGATCACTGAAATTATTCAGACCGCTCCGCCGGATACTCCCAATGTCTATTTCATCGGCGTGACGCAGACGCAGGTGGAACCTCTGAAGCAATTGATCGGCAAACAGGAAGGCGTTTTGAACGCGCCGATTCTGGCTCCCAGCGTCGCGGCCCGACTGATCAGCGTCGACGGCGTAGCTCTGCCTGATCGTCCTGTAAAAGGGGCGGGGCGGCGATTCATGAACTCTATGTCGGTCATGTTCTCCGAAGAAAAGCCCGACGACACACGCCTCAACGAAGGCTCGTGGTGGAAGAAGGGCGAACAGGAGCATGTGGTGTCCATCGCTGATGAGGTCGCTAAGACGCTGGAGATCCGCCTCGGCTCGACGATCGAAATGACGTCCAGCGGGCGCACGGTGAAGGCTCGCGTGGTGGCGATTCACGACACCCAAGCGATTCGCTCTACGCCAACTGCGCCATTGGTCTTCAATCCTCCCGCGCTGGCCGGACTGCCCGTAACGTATTACGGCGGTGTGCGTATGACTCCTTCGTCGGTGGGCGGGATGCAGCGCGCTGTGTTCAAGGAGTACCCCGCCATTACGGTGGTCAATATTGCCGACGCTCTCGAAATTGTCCAGCAGGTGATCGATCAGATCGCGCTGGTGATCCGGTTTCTCTCGGCGTTCGCGATTCTGGCAGGCGCGATCATTCTTGCGGCCAGCGTAGCAGGCACCCGCTTCCGGCGTGTAAGAGAAGTTGTCATCCTGAAAACCCTGGGTGGCACAAGGAGCCAGGTGCAGCGCATCTTCTCGGTGGAATTCCTTACTTTGGGCGCCGTCGCCGGGCTGCTGGGAGCTCTGCTGGCGGCCGTGTTCTCCAACCTGGTGCTGACGCGGCTGCTGGAAGCGCGCTTCCATTTTGACATTCGTGTAACACTCGTCTGCGTCGTGCTGACAGCACTGCTGTCACAAATCTCGGGATGGCTAGCGAGCGTCCGAATTCTTCGCCAAAAACCCCTGGAAGTGCTGCGGGAAGAGTGAATTTCTCTTTAATAAACTCGTAAGTGTAAAGTACTACGGCGAATCTACCGAGGGATAGTGAGGAGAGCCATAGCTTCCCTTGCATGGAAACGCCCCTTTGGGTTGGTAAGTACGAAATCGAGCAATTCCTTGGTGGCGGCATGTCGCACGTCTTCAGGGCGCGCGACAGCGTTCTGGGGCGTCGTGTTGCTCTAAAGATGCTCACGGAAAAGGCGATGGCCGATCCGCAGGCGAAGGCTCGGTTTCTGGAGGAAGCCCGGACCGCGTCCAATCTGCGGCACGAAAGCATCATCAGTGTCTACGATTTCGGTGAGGATCAGGGCCGTCCTTTCATGGTGATGGAGTTCCTGGAAGGCGAAAGCCTGCGGGATGCCATCAAGAATGACAGTTTGGGCAAGGTGGAACGCCGCCTTGGGATCGCGGTTCAGATCGGCCGCGCGATCGACTACATTCACGCGCGGAAAATCGTCCATCGCGATATCAAACCGGAGAATGTCCACGTGGATCTCACTGGCCGCGCCAAGCTGATGGACTTCGGCATTGCGAAAAACGGTCACCAACCCGAGGGTGCTCCCGAGGGATCGCCTATGACGCTCGGCACGCCCTACTACATGGCCCCCGAACAGGTTTTGGGCAGGCCGCTGACGCCGCACGCCGACATCTACGCGTTCGGCGTGATGCTCTATGAAATCCTCACGGGCATGAAGGCCGTGACCGCCGATTCCGTGGAGAAGATCTTTCAACAGGTGATCTACGAACCACTGAAGCTGGAGCCGTTGGCCGCCAGCGGAGTGCCTGTGCCGGTGATCGCACTGATCGGCCGCTGCGCCTCCAAGCAGATGGTCCAGAGGCCGCCCAATCTGGGCGTGGTGTGCGATGAAATCGAGCGCGTGTTAAAACAAGAGCCCGGCCCGCAAGAGAAAGCCGCTCCGGTCGCGATGGGACACGCTCCTGTGGAAGTTCCCATGCACGCCCCGCCGGTTGCTCCTGCTCCTGCCGCCAACGCTGCATCCGTTCACTTCACACCGGATCGCGGGGGAACGGCAGTTGTGCCCGGTGTTCTGCAAAGGCTGCCCAAGGAAATGCAGTCGCCGGTCAGCCTGATGATTCTTGCCTGCGGCGGAGTGGTGTTCTTCGCGATGCTGCTTTACGCATTACTAATCCGGCTGCGGGTGATTTAGCCCCCGGTCCGCTTTGAAAAGAGTTAGTGTATAGCTAAGGAGCGTGCCATGCTCTCGCTATGGTGCCGTACTGTTTTATGGATTGCCGAGCGGCTGGTTCCTGTGCAATCGCGCGCAGCCTGGCAAGAGGATTGGCGCGGCGACTTCTGGGAGTGGACCCTCAAAGCTGTCAAAGCCGATGCTCCCGATAGCCGCAGCGCTCTGATCGAGCACACTCACCGTGCCTTCAAGGCCGCGCTGGTGGCGCAATTTTCAAGCGAACTGGGACAAGAGAATTGGCGCAACCGGGTCGGCGACCCGCGCTTCTGCCTTGCGCTGGGCTTGATTCCGCTGCTGATGGTCACCATCTTGAGTGGTGCATTCTCGGCTTCGCGGCGATTGGTCCGCGGCCTTCCATATCCGCATGCACAGCAGATCGTGAATGTCGCCGAAGGAGCGCCGTTCCTGGGAATCCGGCTGGGCTTCGATGAACGCGACGTCACGCTTTTCCGCGAACAGGCAAAGACCATCGACGGCATCGCTACTTATCAGTGGTATCGCGAAAAGTTCGGAGCGGGCCGAGCCGCCAAAGACATCGCGGTAGCGCAGGTGAGTCCCGATTTTTTCCACGTCTTTGGTGTCGCGCCGATGCTGGGTAAAGACCTTGCCGGACAAGACCCGGACACCTCGGATGCTTTCGTCGCCAGCTATGATTTCTGGCGATACGAGCTGTCTGGCGACCCTGCGCTGATTGGCAAGAATGTTTGGATCGCCGGCCGGGCGATGAAGCTCGCCGGCGTGATGCCCAAAGGTTTCTGGTTCCTGGTGGGAGACACGGCGGTCTGGACCGCGCGCGAGCTTTCAACCGCGCCGCCCGACGGAAAATGGTGGATGCATTTGCGTGGAGCGGTTGCCAGGGTCCGGCCGGGGATCGCCAACTCGGCGGTCGAAAAAGAATTACGGGAATTGCAATTGCGTGCCACAGTTGTGGTCCTCAACGGCCATACGTACACGGTGCGGGCGGCCCGTCGAAACTTTGGCATCTATGTGACCGGTGTCTCAACGCTGGTTTATCAATCCATCGGATTTTACGGAGAGGTCCTCTTGATCTCTTTGGGCAGCCTGATGCTCTGGGCCGCTCTGCAGGTGTATTTGGCAGCGCGACGCAACGGCCGCGTCGCGGAAGCCTTTCGTTACTGGGGATTCTTGGTATTGAAAGTAACCGCTCCGCTGGTGGCGGTGTTTTTTATTGTCTGTGAATTCACAGGCGCGAATACTCTCGCCATGGTCGCCCGAAACTGGTGGGAAAGAATCCTCTTCAACGATTGGGCGTTCTTCTGCACCGTGGTGCTGATGATTTTTTGGGCTCTGCGCGATCAACGCGTCCGCTGCCGCGTGTGCCTGGATCGGATGCGTCAGCCGGTGCGAATCGGCATCCCGGGCCAGATCCTGCTGGACACTGCGGGCGTCGAGGTAATGTGCCCCACCGGACACGGTGCCATGTACACATCCGATTCCGTCTTGGGCTCGGAGATGTCCAACCGGTGGATGGGGTTTGAAGACGTTTTGAAATAGCCTAGGCTCTAGGGTTCGCCCCCACCCTCATCTGGATTTCTCTCAACACCCGATCCAACTCCACCGGCTGCACGGGC
Source organism: Terriglobia bacterium (assembly GCA_963766615.1). Lineage (GTDB taxonomy): Bacteria > Acidobacteriota > Terriglobia > Bryobacterales > Bryobacteraceae > Palsa-187. Next base: position 648,935 of record CAVYBC010000010.1, on the reverse strand, counting down.
CGAGGCAGCAGAAACCCTCCACTTTGTTCCAGGCTCCGGGCGAGTTCGGGATCGTAGCCGTCGCTTAATAGAACAAATGCGGTCACCTGCTTGCGGATCCGATCGTGGGATTCGCTCCAGGAAGCGCCTCCAGCGCGGATAGCCCAGAAGACCGCATCGAACCGGAGCCGCTGCAGCAATTCCACAGCCTCTTGCGGATTCACCGGTACCGTACGATGGCCTCGTCCGCCTGCCAGCTTCAACAGGGACCGCTGCGCACTGGGATCGGAATCCACAATCATCAGCGTGAGCGGCCTCACAGGTTTGGAGATCTCCTGCGTCTCTGCTGCGGGATGTTCCGCTGCGCCCGCGATCGGCAGGTTCACCTCAAAGCGCGCGACCCCCGCCCGGCATTTGAAGCGAATGTTTCCTCCGTAGGTCTTGGCGATTCCTAAACACACACCCAGACCCATGGCGGCGCCTTCGGCAGCCTGGTCGGCGTCCAGGGGGTTCACCTCTCCCAGCGGGTCCTCGGCGGCAATGGAATATCCGATTTCCACCAGAGCCTCTCCGCCCATGAGGCTGCACTGTAGCGTCAGAGATTTCAGCGGCGCCAGAGCGGCACGGTGCTCGGCATGAATCAGCAGGTTTAGAAACAACTGCTCCAGTTGGCCTCGTGAGCCGGTGACGATGGCTGGCCCTGAAGCCATGCGGCTTTGCCCGCGGATGCCGAGCCCTTTCCATTCGGGTTCGCGAAACTTGATCAGATCCGCCAGCACGGTGTTTAAATCGACGCTGCCCGCGACTTCACCGCTGAGCGTGCCGAAGGAGACCAGCCGCGCGACAATCTCGGCGGCCCGGCGGGATTCCGCGTAGAGCCCGCTCAGGTCCTGGCCCGATAACGGCCGGTCTTCCAGACCGCTTAATGAATCGGTCAGCTTCACGATGCTTTCCAGCGGCGCGCGGAGTTCGCTGGCCACGCCTGAGATGAGTTGTCCGGTTGCAGCCAGCTTCTCGCTGCGGAAAATTTGTTCCCGCATCGCGCGCTGTTCCTGGAGTTTCAGCGACGCCGCGGCCTGATTGGCCAGATGTTGTGTGGAGGCCTGCTCGTCCGGAGTGAAATAACCCAAGCCTGTAGCGTTGTCGGCCTCCAGCACGCCCAGAATTTCCTGTTGCGAAAGCAGCGGGACAAACATCGCGGAGCGGGGAAGGTTCATCTTTGCGCCGACCTTCACCAGCGGATTACGGCGGGCATCCGGCACGCTCAGCAGCGCGCGGTTACGGAAGGCCGCCACCGCTGCGCCCGACATTCCCTCGGGAGGATCGTCCAGAGGCACCGCCATGGGCTCCGGCTCGGCGGAGGTTGGAATGCGTTGCAGGCTCTGCGTGCGGCGATCGTAGAGATACAGGCTGGCCGAAGTCGCATCGATCACCGAAGGCAGAACCGAGCTCAGCTTTTCGGCGATTTCGGCATGTGTGGATGCGGCGATCAGATCTTCGCTGAGGCCATAGAAGGCGCGCAAGGATTCGCGCTGTCCCCTAAGACGGCGCTCGCGCACCCACCACAAGGCTGCCAGAAGGCCAAGCGCGGCAACCACCCCTAACACCAGCAGGGGAGGCAGAAACGCGCCGGTGGAGAGGATCTCAACGTCGTCTGCCGACGCGAGGAGTATCTGAAAATCGCGATTGTAAGGCGGACTAGGACAATATTGCGTCGCAAGCCCGAAAATGCGAATCCGGTCTCCCTGCCGGGCTCGCAATAAAGGCGAGGGCTCGACGGGCGCGCTGGCTGATCGGGGCAGAAAAACGGTAAGCGAAAATCCTCGGTCGGAAACCACCAGAAGCCTGCCGCCGGCGTTCTCTTCGTTGCGGTCCACCACCCCCGAGGTCCGAATCATCAGGCCCAGATTGCGCAATCCCGACAGCTCCGATAGAGACACGTCCTTGGGGTGCGGAGGAGTCTCCGGCCCGGTTTCCTTGATCGTCTCTGGCGTTAGCAACGGCAGACCGCCGCGGCTCTCGATCTTTCCAACGGCCTCAATCCAGTCTCCCGGCGCGAGGTCGGTGAAGACTTTTTCGGTTCCTGCCAGGATAAGGGCGTGGTCTGAGTTATCGCGCAACGGAAGATAGTAAGGACCCAAAGCCCAGACAGGCGATGCGGCAACCTGGCCGCGAACGCGAATGGTTTTGCCTTCGTAGACTGCCGTGAAGTCGCGTCCGGTCCGGGACTGAGCCTGTTCAAGCGTGACGACGTTTTGACCTGCGGCGTCCGGAGCAGGGACGTCCTGGCCTGCCACGTCCTGTCCTGTCACAACGACGGCGCAGGCTACAAGGGCCAGCAGGTTCAGCGTCTTTGTTGCGCCGCGAGCCATGGCTCCAGTTCCGGGCTCGCGAAATTCGCGACCGCCAGATCTACTTCCTTCAGCGGAACTCCCCCTGTCAGGATGCCGACCACCCGCGTGCCTGCCCTGCGGCCCGCAGTGACGCCGACCTCGGAATCCTCAAATACGATGCAGTCCTGAGGCGGAACGCCCAGGTCATGCGCTGCGCGCAGATAGATTTCGGGGGAAGGCTTGGGAAGCTTGACGCAGGAGGAATCCAGCGCGACGGTGATGTGGGCGCGAAGGCCCAGTCCGTCCAGCACGAAGTCGACATTGGCACGCTCGGCGTTGCTGGCAACCGCGATGGGGATTCTCTCCACGCGGTCTAAAAACTCCCGCAAACCCGGAACCAGATGATTCTCCAGTTGCCCTTCCATCATTTCTCGATAAAGCTGTTCTTTTTTGGCGCCATGAGCGGCTATTTCCTCCGCAGTTGTATTTTCCGCCATAAAATCGCGGAGAATTTCGTCATTTTTGCGGCCGTGCATGCGCCGAATCAGTTCCTCCGAAACGATTCCATTGCGTCTTAAGTATTCGCGCCAGGCCCTTACATGCATTGGCATCGAATCGACGATCACACCGTCCAAATCCAGGATCAAGCCCAGCCCGCGGGCCAGCGGAAGGGCTGGTCTAGCCATAGTTTTCGTTCGAGCATAACATGAAATATGTCTGAAACGGCCCTAGGCATATGCCGGTCAGCAACACTACCCGGTGGGGGCATGGATTTTCCGGGCCGGAACTCGGTAAAATCACCCTCTGATGGCTCCGCGTGTGACACGAAAGTATTTAATTAGTGGGCGGGTTCAAGGTGTGGGCTACCGGGTTTTCGCCCAGCGGACCGCTCGCGACCTGGGGGTGCGCGGCTGGGCCAGGAATCTGGACGATGGCCGCGTAGAGGTGATCGGGGTCGGCTCGGCACACCAGTTGAATAACCTGGAAGGCGAGCTTAGGCTGGGTCCCCCCGCCGCTGAAGTGCGGCATGTTGTAGTTGAGGACGAACCGAACGCCAATGTTAGAATTGAAGGGTTTCACATTCGCTGATCCCTCCAAGACATGAACCAACTCAAAACTTTGATTCGGGAAGTGCCCGATTTTCCCAAGCCTGGGATCAATTTCTACGACATCACCACGATGCTGAAGGATCGTGCCGGCCTGAAGGCGACCATTGACGGCCTGCTGGCTCCTTATAGCAATGAGAAGGTCGACATCATCGTGGGGATTGAGGCCCGGGGATTTATTTTCGCCCCGGCGGTGGCTTACGCCATGAACGCGGGGTTCGTGCCGATTCGTAAACCTAACAAATTGCCTGCCGCTACCACACGAAGATCGTATGGGTTGGAATATGGCTCCGATATTATTGAGATCCACAGCGACGCGATTACGGCCGGTCAAAAAGTCCTGATCGTCGACGATGTATTGGCGACCGGTGGAACGGCTGCTGCAGCCGCGGAATTGGTGGAAGCTCTGGGCGGGGAACTGGTCGGGCTGGGGTTCGTAATCGAGTTGGATTTTCTAAAGGGTCGCGAGAAACTGCCGGGGCGGCGGATTGATGCGCTGCTGCATTACTAGCTATGCAATCCAAATGGCTGCCGATGAACGCGGATGAACGCCGATCCTCACGGCTTATCGGGCGTCCGTGACTCCCCGGCGCGCCCGCCTGCGATCTCTGGCGAAGATCAATCTCGACCTCAGAGTCCTTCACAAGAATGCTGATGGCTTTCACGAGCTTCGGACCGTCTTTCAAACCATTTCGCTGGCCGACTCCATCCATGTTGAATACGAGCCAGCTCGCAAAACCGACATTTCGATCGACGACGCGCTGGCCATCCCCGATAACCTGATTGTCCGGGCGGCCGAAGCTGTCTTGGAGGAGGCTAAGAACCATGCCCGGGTCCGATTCCGGTTGGTGAAAAAGATTCCTATGGGGGCGGGGTTAGGCGGGGGGTCGAGCAATGCGGCCTCGGTCCTGCTGGCCCTTCCCGTGCTCGCTGGTAAGCAAGTAAGTCTGCAGAAACTAGTGGAGTTGGGCGCGCAATTGGGCTCCGACGTACCTTTTTTCCTGACCGGAGGCACGGCCCTGGGGCTGGGGCGGGGAACGGAGCTTTATACCCTGCCCGATATCGCCCAGGAGCCGATTCTATTGGTCGCGCCGGGGGTTCATGTAGCCACCGGGGCGGCGTATCAAGCCCTGGGCCGAAGTTTGACTTTCACCGGATTGTCAAGTAGTATTAATAGTTTCGGAGCCTATGTGCGGACGCTGGAGCAGTTGCGTTCGGCAAGGTTGGCGAGTGCGCTCAGCGCGAACGATTTCGAGACGGTAGTCACCAGGCAGTATCCCCCGCTCAAAAAGATACAGGCGAAGTTGTGGGGAATTGGTCTGCGTAAGCAGGCGAGAATGACCGGGAGCGGCTCGGCATTCTTCGCGATCTTTGAATCCGGCCCGGAACGCGAGCATGCTCGGGGACTTTTAGAAGGGGATCGGGTGTTTCAGGGTGATAGCCGTGTGCTGCCGGCGGCCCTGGTCAATCGGGCCAGCTATGTTCGCCTGTGGCGGCGTCAATTGGCGGAGCACTTAGTCCCGTTAACTTTGCTGAGGAACAAACACGAAGCATGGCCGCCCCGAAGCCGCTACACCAAGAGCCAGTAAAAGCCATGAGGTTCAATCACTTCAAGGTATTCACCGGCAGCGCCAATCCCGATCTCGCCCTCCAGATCTGCCAGCATCTGGGCTGTCCTTTGGGCGAGGCTACGGTACGCCAATTCTCTGACGGCGAAGTGCATCTTCAGGTCCAGGAAAATGTTCGCGGCGCGGATGTTTTCGTGGTCCAGCCGACCTGCACGCCGGTGGATCGCCACTTGATGGAACTGCTGCTGATGATGGACGCGCTAAAACGCGCCTCAGCGGAGCGCATCACCGCAGTGTTACCCTATTATGGGTATGCGCGCCAGGACCGTAAGGACAAGCCGCGCATGCCAATATCGGCGCGCCTGGTTGCAAGTCTGGTGGAGCGCGCCGGAGCGGATCGCATTCTAGCCCTGGATTTGCACGCTGCGCAGATTCAAGGCTTTTTCGATGTTCCGGTGGATCACCTGTTCGCCTTGCCTGTGATGATCGAATATTTCTCCGGGCCGGGGGGCGAGAAGTCTGGAGGCGAAGGGGTGACGGTGGTTTCCCCCGACGCCGGTGGCGTGGAACGGGCGCGCGCTTTTGCCAAGCGTCTGGGATCCCCGCTGGCCATCATCGATAAGCGGCGGACGGAAGTGAACGTGGCCGAGGTGATGCATATCGTCGGCGACGTGCAGGATCAGCACTGCCTGATTGTGGACGATTTGATCGACACGGCGGGGACGCTGGTAAAGGCCGCCGAAGCGCTGCTGGAACAGGGCGCCAAAAGCGTGCGGGCTTGTGCGACGCACGCGGTGCTGTCCGGACCGGCGGTGGAAAGAATTCGGGAATCGCAGTTGGAAGAAGTGGTTGTAAGCAACTCGATTCCACTTAGTGCGGAGGCGGCGGCGACCAAGAAGATCCGGCAATTGTCGGTGGCGCCGCTGCTGGCCAAGGCGATCGAGTCGATCCACGAGGATGGCTCGGTCAGTACGTTATTTGTGTAGATTTTCGAGAGGCATTGAATGAGAAAAGATATCACCATTGACGCCCAGCCGCGTGACAGCCGCGGGAAGAATGAAGCCCGGCGCCTGCGCGCCGCGGGCTCCACCCCGGGAGTGCTGTACGGGGTTAGTGACAGCTCCGTTGCCCTGGCCGTAAATCCGAAAGAGGTCGGCAAGATTCTGCATAGCCGCACAGGGCAGAATACGATTTTCAATCTGGCTGTACAGGGTGGCGAAACCACGCCGGTCATGATTATCGCCTGGCAGTCGGATCCGGTAAAAGACACCCTGTTGCACATCGACCTGAAGCGCATCGACCTGACCAAGCGCATTCGTGTCGGCGTGCCGGTTCACACCAAAGGCGAGCCCGCGGGCGTGAAGCTGCAAGGCGGACTGCACGAGCTGATCACGCGCGAAATCGAAATCGAGTGCCTGCCGGACGATATTCCGGAGCAATTTGTGGTAGATGTCTCGGCATTGATGATCGGCCAGAGCATCCGCGCGGGCGAAATCCCGCTGACGGGTTCAATGACGCTGGTGAGCAATGCGGATTCGGTGATTTCGCACATCGTAACGATGCGTGCCGAAGAAGTCGCTGCGCCGGTGGATGGCGCTGCTCCTGCCGCCGCCGCCGAGCCCGAAGTCGTGAAGAAGGGCAAGAAGGAAGAGGAAGGCGCCGAGCCCGCGGCCAAAGCTGGCGGCAAGGACGCCAAGCCCGCCGCAGCCAAACCCGCGAAGGACGCCAAGAAGAAATAGCGTTGCGGTCGCGCGGCCGAAGCCGGTATGGAGCCTGAAATCGAGTTTCTGGTGGCCGGCTTGGGGAACCCCGGCGAGGAATACGAAAACTCGCCGCATAATTTGGGGTTCAGGGTCATGGACCGGCTGGCCGAATCGAATGCGATTCGGGTGAGCCGGAAAGAAAATTTGGCGCTGGTGGGTTTAGGAACCATCCGTCAGAAGCGGGTGGCGCTTGGCCAAGCCGCAAACGTATATGAATTTGAGTGGACCCTCGGTAAAGGGTCTGCTGGAACGGTACGAGTTAAAAGCCGGACCGTTTGTTGCTCGTGTATGACGAGCTGGATATTCCCTGGGGCTCGCTGAGGATCAAGCCGAAAGGCTCAGCGGCGGGACACAACGGGATCAAGAGCGTCATCGCGAGTTTGGGGACCAATGAATTTCCCCGGATTCGCATAGGGATTCGTCCAGACCATCCGGTGGAAGACGGGGCCCGGTTTGTGCTCGCGCCGTTCAAAAGGGCACAAAAGCAGGAAGTGGAGGAAACAGTCGCCCGTGCCGCGGAGGCTGTGGAGTCCATACTCGCTGAAGGCGTCGAAAAGTCCATGACGGTTTTTAACCGCCGCGCCCAAGGCTTAAATGAAGAGGAAGAATGAGAATTTACGAAGAGTTGTTTATCTTGAAGCCTGACACCTCGGAAGAGGATGCCGAAGCCTACATTACGCAGGTGAAGGATCTGATTACCGCGGGGAAAGGCACCATCGACAAGGTGGAAAAGTGGGGCGTACGCAAACTCGCCTACCGGGTTTCCAAGTGCAATGAAGGCAACTACACCTTGATCCAGTTCACCGCGCCCGCGGAGCTGGTGCATGAAGTGGAGCGCCGTATGCGCGTTACCGATTCGGTGATCAAGTTCATCACCGTGCGCATCGACGAGAAGATGAAGAAGATCGAGAAGCGCAAGAAGGCCCGCGACAAGCGAGCTGCGCGCAAACCTCCTCCGCCTCCGATGACGCCTGCGATCCCGGCCATGCAGTCTGCGGCGGCCCATCCTGGAGTAGTTCCGGGAGCGCCCGCGCCAGCAGCGCCCGTGCCGGCAGAACCTGTGGTGGCTCCGGGTCAGCCTGAAGCGAATAAACCGGAAATGCCGAAACCTGAGCCGGCCCACTCTGAAACAAGCAAGAAAGCCGAAGAATAACCCAAGGGAGAGACGAGGAAACCAACATGGCAGAACAAAGATCCGGTGGTGGGCGTCCTATCGCGGCTTCGCAGCGGCCCACGGGCGGCGACAAGGCGATGGGCAAGAAGCAGTACTTCCGGCGCAAGAAGATGTGCCGGTTTTGTGTCGACAAGATTGACGACATCAACTACAAAGACGTGCGTTTGCTGAGCTCCTTTCTGAGTGAGCGCGGCAAGATCACGCCCCGGCGGATTTCCGGCGTATGCGCTCCGCACCAGCGGCGCCTGGCCGAATCCATCAAGCAGGCGCGCAACATCGCGCTGATTACGTTTGCGACCAATCTCTAAGGAAGGGACACGAAGAACATGGAAGTCATCTTAAGAGAAGACGTCGAAAAACTTGGTCATCGCGGCCAGGTGGTGAAGGTCACCCCCGGTTACGCGCGCAATTTCCTGCTGCCCCGCCGCATCGCGGTGGCGGCAACGGGCGCCAATAAGAAAATCGTCGAGCAGGAACGCGAAGCCTATCTCCGGCGCGAAGCGAAGGTCCAGAACGACGCGCAGGATCTGGCGAAGCTCCTGTCCGGTGTCGAACTGAGCATCTCGCAGAAGGCCGGCGAGAATGATCAGTTGTTCGGCTCGGTTACAGTCGCCGATCTGGCGGCCGCCCTGGAAAAGAAGGGCTATAACATCGACCGCAAGAAGATCCAGCTTGATGAACCCATCAAGACGCTGGGCGATTTCAAGGTCGGCGTTAAGCTGCACAAAGAAGTGACCGTGGAGTTGCCGGTCCACGTGGTTCGGGAAGCATAACTACTTTATGGCCGCTGTTGAACGCGGATGAACGCAGATAAACACCTGTTTCGTATCTGCGTTCGCCCATTCTTGCCGATGGGTTCATCGGCGGCTAATCATTAAGCAGCCGTGCCCGAACTCACAATCATTGAATTTTCTCCGGACCGGTATCCCACGATACCGGTCGCGGACTTATTGGAGGCTGCCGCCAAGGGTTGGATCGGCGTCGACAAGCGTCTGATCCATGCGATTCTGGATCGCGGCGAAACCTCCGCAGCCGAAGTGCTGGCTTTTTCGCGCGCGCCCCGCGATCAGCATCGGCTGGAAATCGACCCTCTGCTGGTGGACCTTTTCCGCCACTACAAATCTGCCGAAGCCATGGATTACTATCTGGACGCGCTGCGGCGCGCGCCCGAGGATGTGGACGATAGCCTTGTCGAGGCTCTGTTGCCGTTCGGGTCGCAGGTGTTGGAGCCGCTTTTAAAGTTGTACGAAGAATTAGGCGAGGAGCAAGGCTCGGACATCGCCTTCGTTCTGGCCGGCCTGCGCATTCGCGATCCACGCGTGCTGGAGCTGTTGCTGGACCGGCTCGAATATGACGCCGCCGACGGAGCGTTCTGCCTGGGGCTGTATGGCGACGCGGCCGCCAAGCCGGCGCTCGAAAAGATGCTCGCCGAGATTCCCAAGGGTGAAGACGATGTTGAGCTTCGCCGCGAAATTTCGCATGCCATCGAATTGCTGGACGCACCCGAGCCCACCTACGAACCTGAACCCTTCGACATCTTCGAACAGTTTCCAGAAAAGGATCTTCCCGAGTACGATCTGCTGAGCGAAACCGAACGGCAGGACCTGCTGGGTTCCACCGATCCGCAGTTCCGCGCCGGCGCCGCTCGCAGCTTCTTTAATACCGAGCTGAGTCCCAAGGTCCGCACTACGCTGTTTGAAATGGCCAAGTCGGACTCTTTCGCCATGGCTCGTGCACGAGCATGGGAGTCGCTGGCCGACGCGACCGAAACTCGCGAGATTCGCGATGCCATGGTGGCCGCGCTCAACGACGAATCGCGTCCCGTGGAAGAACGAGGCGGGGCGGCCGTAGGCCTCTATGGAGTGGCCGACCAGGAAGACGCGCAAAAAGGAATCGAAACGCTTTACCATCAGGGGTCGGACAAGGCTCGGGCGAAGGCTCTGGAAGCCATGTGGCGTTCTTTGTGGAAGCCCTACGCAAAATTCTTCGCGCCTCATTTGGAGGACAAGGATCGCGCCACGCTGCGGCAGGCTTTGCGCGGTGCAGGGTACTTCCGGCTCACATCGGAAATCGGCAGGATCGAGAAGTATTTCGAATCGACAGATGAAGACCTGCGCGAAGATGCTCTGTTCGCTTACGCTTTGGCGATGCCAGGAGCGACCACTCGCGGCCGTGTGCGCGGGATGTTGCGGAAGCTCGATTCTATCGCTGAGCTATCCGCTGAAGAAACGCGGCTGGTGATGTTCGCGCTGGATGAGCGGCTGAGGCTGGAAGGTTTGCAGCCGGTGTTCGAGGGCGAGGAAGAATCGGGCGAGGAAGAAGAAGAGCCTGCGTCGATGGCGATCGCAAGTACGGTTGCACCGGCGCCCGCGCCGCAAGCTAAGCCGGGCCGCAACGACCCATGTCCTTGTGGCAGCGGCAAGAAGTATAAGAAGTGTCACGGGGCCTAAAAGCGCGAATCGCCTCTGCGTGATATTCTGCGGTCATGAAGCCCGGACGTCGCCGCTTCGCCGCTGTCTTGCTTCTCGCAACGGCCTGCGGCTTCGCTGCCACGTCAGAGGACGAGCAAGTCGACCAGCTCGTCATTGCGGCTGGACGCGGCGATCTGTCTGCCGTCAATGCACTGCTGGTTGCGAAAGTTGATGTCAATGGCAAGCGCAGGGTCGGGGGCAGTACAGCGCTTGAGGTCGCCTGTCAAAATAGCCACCTGGAGGTAGTGCAGGCACTGCTGGCCGCGGGGGCCGATCCCAACGCCAGGCCTGACGGCTATTCGCCACTGATCATGGCGGTCCAAACTGGCCGTGTGGATGTGGTTCGAGCGCTGCTTGGCGCCAAAGCGGATGTCAATAGCAGGTGGTCGGTTGGACGGACGCCCTTGCTGGAAGCGGTTCGCCATGACCGCCTGGAAGTGGCGCGAGTGCTGCTGGAAGCAGGGGCGGATGCGAACATGATTTCCGGAACGGGCACGACACCTTTGATGGAAGCCTCGTCGCACGGAAATCTGGCGATGGTTCAGGTACTGCTCGCCGCCAACGCCAGTGTGAACGTCATGCCTGCGGCGTGGCAAAAGGGTGGATACTTCTCCAGAGGGCCTACGGCATTAACGGCTGCATTGTTTGGCGGACGCGTGGAGGTAGTGCAGGCATTACTCGCCGCCAACGCCGATGTGAACGCCAAGACAGGCGACGAGTATATTCCCTTGACGATTGCGTCGGCGAACGGCCGAGCGGACTTGGTGCGGCTGCTGCTAGCCGCGAAAGCGGATGTGAACGCGGCGGACGGCGACGGCAAGACCGCGTTGATGGCGGCTTCGGCGATCGGTAGTCTGGACGTGGTGCGAGCGCTACGTGCCGCAAACGCCGATGTGAACGCGAAACAGCGTGATGGTAGTACTGCGATAACGCTGGCTGCGGAGAATGGCCATCAGGAAGTCGTGAAATTTTTGCTCGGCCGGTATTAGCGCGTACGTCGCGCACACCCTTGGTGTGCCGCATCGAGACTTGCTCGATGCCTCCTTGAGTTCTCACCACCAGGCATCGAGATGAGTCTCGATGCGGCACGCGGGAGCGCGTGCGCCACGTCTGTCATGCGATCGAGAGGCAACGAACGATGTGGCCGTCCGGATCGATGAGATCAATCGCCCGGTTGCTTTGAACCGAATGAGTGCCGCAGCCGGTCCGCCCCCGAACCAGTCCGTCGGCCGCCAGCTCTTCGTAAGCGAAGAGGACCACATTGCGGGAGACTCCTAGCCTTCTTGCAAATTGCCGGGTGGCCGGCAAGCGAATACCGTCCAATCGTCCGCGTACCAGGATCTGACGCAGCCCTTGGTGCAATTGCCGCTGCAATGGCACCAGCGAATCCCTGTCGAGGCGAATTTCGGGAATCACGGTTTTTGCAGGTATCTTCAAAATGGCTCTTTTCAATGGTAATCTTTTCCCGAATACTAGTCGCGGAGGATAACAATGTTTCGGGACGGAAACGTAACGATCTTCGTATCTGACATGGATCGGTCGGTACACTTTTACACCAAGATTCTGGGTTTGAAATTGGCCCAACGGTTCGGTAACCACTGGGCCTCGGTCGAGGCCGGCAGGCTTACCATCGGCCTGCATCCAGCGTCGAACGCAAACCCAGCCGGAAGAAATGGATCGACTCAAATCGGCTTGGAACTGGAAGGGGACATCGAAGACTCGGTCGCGAATCTGAAACAGCAAGGTGTCCAGTTTCTTGGGCCTGTCAGTCAGGACAACGCTGGAAAAATAGCGTACTTCGAGGACCCTGACGGCAACCTGCTATATATGATTCAACTCAAGCGATGGAGCAAGCCGGAAAGCGTGGAACCAGCCCACCAGGCGAGGTAAACCGCTACTTGACCCGCAACCGAGAACGGAACATACTCGTGTGAGGGCTTTATGTCGTACCCACGAGCCAGGGCCGTCTTCGCGTTCGCAGGGTTGGCCGCGCTTGCGCTTCCTGCCGACGCACAATCGGTGATCTCCACCCGTTCCGGTGTGATCCATTTTTTTGAGGGCGCGGTCTATCTGAACGATCAACCGCTGGAAGCCCGGCTGGGCCGGTATCCTACGCTCCAGCAGGGCGCGGGACTTCGCACAGAGGAAGGGCGCGCGGAAGTGCTGCTCACTCCGGGCGTGTTTCTCCGGCTCGGCCAGCACAGCGCCATTAAGATGGTCGCCAACGGCCTCTCCGATACTCAGGTGGAGTTGGAAACCGGCGCGGTCATCCTCGATTCGGGTGAACCTAACCCAGGCACTTCGGTAGCGCTGATTTATAAAGACTGGACCATCCACCTCCTGGAGAAGGGCGTTTATCGCGTGGATTCCGATCCTCCGCGCTTGTGGGTTCGCCAGGGCGAGGCGGAAGTATGGGCGAATTCCGGCGGTGAGCCTTTGCCGGTGGAACAAGGAATGAGTCTGCCTCTAGCGGGCGTGCTGGTGCCCGAGTCGTCGATCATGCAGCCTTTAGATGCGCTCAGCAATTGGGCAGACGGACGCGGCCAGTCGATTGCGGCCGACAATGCGATCAGTGCGCAGATTGACGAAGATCCCGACGCGGCCGCGGGCAGTGCGGATACGTTCAGTTATTTTCCGTTAGTAGGCGCGCCCTCGGTGGATCCGGGGATGTCGAGCGTGTACTCGTCTCTCTACCCCACGCAGCCAGGCTTCAATTCGATCTACTTGCCTGGATACACCTATCGGCCGTACTTCTTGGGATTGCTGGGAAGCCCGGCGCGGCCTTACTCGATTTACCCTTCCAGACGAATTACGGGCTCGCCCGGAATCGGATCCTATATTAGTCCGACGCGCACTCCGTATCCGGTGCGAAGCGCGTATCCGACTTACACATCTCGTCCTTCGGCTCCGGTACGAACCACTATGCCCTCCATCTCGTCGCCGATCGCGCGTCCCGGTGTGGTCCACTCCGTGCCTCGCGGCGCTGCGGTGCATGTCGGCGGCGCGCATCGTTAACAGCGCCAAAGACCCACTCGGTCACACATGCAAAGCATTGGCGCTCTGATCGCTCTCGTCGGCGCCAGCATTTACTCGTATCCCGGCGGCGAGCCGATCCGTAATGGTGTAATCCTGATCCAGGACGGAAAGATAGCGGCAGTCGGCAAGAAACAATCTGTGCCGAACGGCGCGCAGATCATCGATTGCTCCGGACTCAGCATCACCGCGGGACTCTGGAACAGCCATGTGCACTTTACCGAGAAGAAGTGGATGAATGCCGGCCAGATCCCAGCCGCGGAGCTCACTCGCCAACTTCAGGACTTTGTGACTCGCTACGGTTTCACCAGCGTATTCGATCTTTCCTCCATATGGACCACTACGCGGCTGATTCGGGAACGCGTCGAATCGGGCGAGATTTTGGGGCCGCGGATTCGATCGACCGGTTTGGGATTGCTTCCGGCAAACTCAGGCCCGCCACCGCTCGCCGCGCTATCGTTCATGGGTTGGATGAATTACGAGTCGCCGCAAGTGTCGGACGCAAAGCAGGCCGCGGAGGCGGTAAAAGCCCTCGTGGATTCAGGCGTGGACGGAATCAAACTATTCGCTTCCAGTCCGAACCGGGCGAAAATGTCGGCTGACGCGATCTCCGGCGCAGTGAACGAAGCACATGGGACAGGAAAGCCCGTCTTTGTACATCCCGATCAGGGAATGGATGTGCTTGCGGCGGTACGTGGAGGCGCGGACATCATCGCCCATACGACGCCCTCGTCAGGACCGTGGGACGAAAATCTCATTTCCGAGATGAAGCAGCATTCTGTCGCTTTGATTCCGACGCTGTGGATCTGGAAATATTATGGGCGGCACGAACGCGCGTCGACGCAGGACAAGACGGTGGGCGTGGCGGTCGGTCAATTACACGCCTGGATCGACAAAGGCGGTACGGTGCTCTTCGGAACAGATCTCGGCGCGACCGATCCGGACCCCACGGAGGAATATTTGCTAATGGCGCAAGCGGGAATGACTTTTCCGCAGGTTCTTGCGGCTCTTACGACTGCGCCCGCTCAGAAGTTCGGCGAGGCGGGCCGGATCGGCGTGGGATTGCCGGCGGATCTTGCCATTTTTAGAGGCGATCCTGCGAAGGATTTGAAGGCGTTGAGTGCCACGGTTTACACGATTCGGGGAGGGCGAATCATTTACCGGGCGCCAGGCGCGAAATAACTTATTGCGACGGCGCGTAGTAGCCCAGGCGCCAATGCGCCTTTAACGCCGATACCCCGGCCGGTTGAACGAGCTTTACTTCCACCTTTCGATACTTCCCGTCTTTATCCTGATCCTGCGGATAGTAGCCCAGTACATATTGATTCCGCAGCTCCACCGCGATTCTGGCGGCGACGCTGGCCAGGTCGCTCTCCAACGCTGCTGAAAACGCGCGGCCTCCCGTTTGGGTTGCGATTTCGGAAAGCAGCCGAGGACCGGAGATAATCTCGGGGGCCAGTCTGAAAGGCAGGCCGGGCTCAAAGACGCCCATGGCGTAAATCTGCACATCGGCCTCGCGCACCAGTGCTTCGATCTGCGCCGCGTTGTATTGGCTGTTGTTGTCGCCACCGTCCGAAATCACGACGATTGCCTTGCGGGAATTTTTGGCTTTTTTCATCTCGCGCAAAGCGACGTTGATCCCGTCGAGCATCGCCGTCAGCCCGCCGGGCTTCGCTTTCGAGAGCGCGTCCAGAATATCGTGCGGGTGCGAAGTGAAGGGGACAGTGAGCTTTGCAGTTTCGCTGAACTCCACCAGAAAGGCTTCATCTTCGGGGTTGATGGTTTTCAAAAACTGAGCCACTGCGGCGCTGGAAGCGCGAAGCTTATAGTCCATACTGCCGCTCTCGTCGAAGACCAGCCCCACCGAAAGCGGCGCATCCTCACCTGAGAAATGGACCACCTTCTGCTCAACGTTGCCTTCCAGCAGGTGGAAGTCTTCCTTCTGCAGGCCGAGAACGAAGCGATTCATTGAGTCGGTGACTGCTACGGGAATCTGAACCAGAGTCGTATCGACTTTGAGGGTGAGTTCGGTACCCTGCGTGTCCGGCTGTCCTTGGCCCTGGAGTAAGGATGCCAAAGCACAAAGGACGGCAATGCGGAGAGAGTGCATTTCCTACTCCAGAACTTGGGGCGAGGCTGAAGCCTCGCGCAGGCTGAAGCCCGCCCCCTATGTAATTGAGAACTGAGCCGACGGCGTCACAGTCTGATTGCGGCGCTTATCATTCACCGTCATCTTCAACGTGTACTGCCCTGGCTCCAAGTTCTGAAGAGGCAGAAGCTTCTCTACAACCACCTGCGCAGCTCCTGAGGAGATGGATGACACCTCTTCCGAGAATTCGAAGACAGGATCCTTCTGCCCGGTCTTGAAGATCTGGTAGCTGATCGTCCCATCCGGTTTGCGGTCCTTCTCGTCCGTCTGGAAGTTATAAAGCTGGACATAGATGCCCATCTTCTCGTCGCGGCGGAAAGATTCGGACACTCTGGGGCGGACCTTCGATCGGCCGATCACGAATTGTCCGGTTCCGATGCTCTTGTCGGCAACCTTCTCGATCAGGTCGGCCAGAATCAGGGAGCTGGTGCTCAACTGATCCTCATCCATGTGGGGAACGTCCAGGGCCTGCTCATAGTTGGTCACGTTGCCGCCTACCAGATCCTTGGCCACAACGTTCAGCCGATACCTTCCCGGCTGCAGCGGAACCGATTTCTGATAAATCGACGATCCGCTCACCGCCTGCTGGAGGAGTTCGGTGGGAATGTCCACCGTCACGGCCTCTTCAAACCAGTTCACAGGCCGGCGCGACATGGTGGTGATGCGCGCGTAGATGTTTACAGTCGCCTGCGAAAGGCCTTCCTTCTGCTTGAACTGCAGGTCCTTGCGATCGAACTGGATGGTGATATTGGTCAGTACGCTGGCTTCGGTCACAGGAATGAAGTCCGCGCGGACTTTCATCGGCAGAAGGTTGTACTTCACGCTGGAACTCACCAGGGCTTCCAGGTCCTTGTACTTCACATTGGGGGCCTGCTGCAGCTTGGTGAACTGTTCCAGCCTGGTGAATTGATCCATGCTGGCGGGCAGAGGCTGACCGCCGGTGCCAAGGCGAGTGCCGTCGGTACGATTGAAGCGGTCGGCTTTGCAAGCCAGGCCTAACTGCTCATACAGAGTCAAACCGGCGCCGGGGACGTTGGTCAATGCGTCTTTTTCAGACGGGTCCATGGTCATGTGATACTCGCCGGTCATGGTGGTATCTACGAACTCAATATTGATATCGTTGCCGATGCCTTCGATGTAGCGGTAGCGCCACTTTTCGAACGGGAATGTGGAGGTGGTGCCGCCGCCTTCTTCGATAGGCCGGTCATAAGTTCCGCCGGAGGGATGTTCTTCTTTTTCGTCCGGTGGTCCGTACTGAATGTAGGTGCGGCCGCGATCCGTCTTCCATCCCGGAACACCCGAGGCGAATTGATCGTTGGCGTAGGCGATGCGGCGATAGTGCTCTTCGCGGTACTCATTCTCCTCGGTATCCGGAGTCGGGTCGCGGCGCAGCCAGAATTGTTCCATGAACTGCTGGCGTTCCTCGTCGGTCTGGAGCCGGCCGAATGCTTTGCGCTCCTCATCGCTGATAATGTAGACGACCTCTTCGTTCAGCCACTTCTTGTAAGGTGTCTCCAGTTCCTTGCGAAGCTTGGCCTCCTGGGCCTTCTTCTGTTTCTCCGTCATCGGCTTCGCGACGGTTTCACGGCTGCCGGAAGCGGGAGCCTTCTTGTCGTCTGCCAGGGCCGTAAAGGAAAGGGCGGCGAGACCGGTCAGTAAAGCAAGGATTCGCCTGAAGCGCATAGAATGTACCACCTTAGGTTTAATTTTACTCCACTCTGCGCGTCGTAAAAGGGACGCGGACGTTAGCTATCGGGTTTTGGGTATTCATTGCTGCTTCATCTGCAGCAGGTCTTTGTTAGCTTGGGCGTTGGAGGGGTCGAGTTGAACCGCCTTGAGGAGTTCGGCCTGCGCCGCGGCGTGATCCCCGGCTGCGGCCAACTTGCGGGCCCGGATAGTCAGCGCGTCACTTAAGCGCAATTTGGGAGACGGATCTTCGGGATTTTTGGCCAGCAGTTGATGAAGGTTCTCAATCGCGTCGTCCAGCTTACCCGCCTTGATCTGCGAATTGGCCAGATTGAGCCGCGCCGGGGCATAGTCTGGCTTCAGCTTCAGTGCTGTTTGGTACTCTTTGGCGGCATCGCCTGCGATGCCAAGCCGGTCCAGCGCCAGCCCCAACATGGTGTGGCCTTCGACGCTCGAAGGCTGGACTGCGACAGCGGTTCGCAGAGCCGTTACCGCGCCCTGGGTATTTAAGCGCGACAACAACACGGCGCCGAGGTTCAAATTGGCCTGAAAATCGCGAGGATTTCGTTCCACACGATGGCGCATCACCGCTTCTTCCAACTCACGGCGGTGGTCGCCCGAGCCGTGCGGCAGGATTTGCAGCCACAGATGACCCATCTCATCCACCGTACGATTTCCGCCGTTGACCTGGATCGGCGGGTGGTTGGGGTTGCGGAGATTCGCGCTGGAATTGTCGTAATGGTAGTGCATCTCGATTCGCGAGCCCTTGGGCAGGAACAGAGGCGGATCGTACTGATAGACCGACTGCCACGCAAGATTCCAATCCGGGATGCGGACCAGCCAGACGCGGCTGCCCTCGGGAAGGATTGCCCAGGCTTCCATCAACTTCGCCAGATTGTGCGCGTGAGGATAGACGGCCAGCACATCGGCGTCCATGGGCAGCACCAGCGAATCGGAGATGGGAAAATCGGTGGTTCCAGCAGGAATATGCAGGGCATCATCGTGCTCTAACTGGACCACCAGCGGGAAGCGCGTAGGTGGATCGCTGGTGAAGTACAAGCCCAGCGAGGGCCGGACCTGCTCAGCTTTTCCGTTCGGATGGAAATGCGTGTTGAGAACCAGTTCACTCCCCGGGTCAAGCCGCCAGGAAAGTCCTGGCGATTCTTCCAGAGGCGGGCCGCCCGGTTTCCAAAAGAGCAGGTGGCTATCTAAATCGAAGACGCTGCGGAAGATCGCCAGATCCATTCCGGGGAATCCTTTTTCGGCGGCTGAGCCCTGGCGGTCGATCAACAAATTGGCGTGGTGAACCAGCTTCTGATTGCCTGGACGGATTTCCATAGCTCGCACATAGCGGGTCGCCGGAATCTGGGGGCGGAAGACGAAATTCCAGTACACGTCCGGGCCTGCGGCAGGTACAGAAAACGAATTTGGAGATTCGACGATCAGGTCGGGCGGACCGAGTTGCCAGTCGTCCGAATAATGTGGAGGTTCGGGTATCTCGCCATCGGGACCCTTGGGAGCGCCCAGTCGTGCCCATTCGGCAATGGTGGCGATCTCGGCTGTGGTGAGGCGTTGTGGATTCGCAAAATGGCCGTAGCCATCCTGAGGAAGCCATGGCGGCATGTAGCGGGTGCGAGTGGTGGCGACTACGGTATTCACGCGCTTCAGGACGTCTTCGTATCGGACCAAGGGAAACGGCGCGGCGCCGCCGGTATGGTGGCAGGGAGCGCAATTTTTGTAGACGATAGGAGCGATGTCGTGCCCAAAGGTGGGCGCAGCCGTCGCTGTATTCGCGGTCAAGAGACAAGACGCCAATAGGGTGAGATGTGGCGCACGCTTCAGCGTGCCGGGCCGAGATTCATCTCGGCCTATAGCAGCCGAACGCCAGCCTGAAGGCCGGCGCAGCATGCTGAAGCGTGCGCCACATTGCGCCATGGTTCAATCGTATCAGCCACGCCGCTTCTGGTACTTCCAGCAGCCCTCAACATGATCGTCCACCATGCCTGTCGCTTGCATGAATGCATAGCAGATGGTGGAGCCCGCAAATTTGAATCCGCGCCGCAGAAGTTCTTTGGACATTTTGTCTGACTCCTCGGTACGGGCAATCAGGTTCTCCCGCTTCATCTCGGGGCGGCGAAGCGTCTTATGGCCTGTGAACTGCCACAGGAAATGGTCGAAGGTCTGACCTTCCTCAAGCACCGCCAGATACGCTTGCGCATTCAGCTTGGAGCCTTCCACTTTTAAACGATTTCTGACGATGCCCGCGTCGTTCATAAGGCGCTCAAAGTCGCGCTTGTTGAACCGGGCGATTGTTTCCGGGTCGAATCCGCGGAAAGCTTTGCGAAAATTCTCGCGCTTGCGCAGGATTGTGATCCAGCTCAGGCCGGCCTGAAATCCTTCCAGCAGAAGCATCTCGAAAAGCTTACGGTCGTCGTGAAGGGGCACGCCCCATTCTTGGTCATGATAGGCGACATAGAGAGGATCTTCACCGCACCACCAGCAGCGCGTTTTGGGAGGCATATCTCAAATGTAGACTGCGGCAGGCGTTGCAGGGCAAGGGAACATTCGATGCGAACCTGGAGTCTATATCGATCATGGCCACAACTAGGTGGATCTGCGCGTTTGCCATCTGCACGATTCTCTGCGCACGTGCGTCCGCCTGTTTCTGCTTTTCCACTCCCGCATGCGCGCATACTGGAATGCTCACTAAATCAAATGCCGTGTTTGTTGGACGAGTAACCGATGTTTGGCCTCCACGCGAAACGATTGCGGATGAGTCGCGGCGTCTGACGCTCTCTCAGTTGAAGCAAACTATGCTGGAACGATGGCGTGGTGCTCTTTCCGCCGAGCAAGAACGATACATCCGCACGACCACGGACAAAGACGATTTAGAATTTCGATTCGGATTTATTCAACGTGTGCGATTTACGGTGAGCGAGCTCCTGGCTGGGCCACAGATTCGTGAAGTCTACACCGACACGACAAGTTGTGGCTATCGTTTCGAGACCGGTGTGACTTATTTGGTGGACGCCTATTCTGATGTAACTCGCTATCAGGTTCGCGCTTGTTCGCGAACCGGTAGGGTTGAATCCGATGAAGCTATCGAGGACCTAAAGGCGCTGCGGGCATGGCGGACCGGCAATCCGCTCCCCCCGAGAATTTACGGGCGCATTAACGTGCGTGACCTTCGCCAGGATACTCGGGTTCGTCTGATTGACGACCAAGATCGGGAGGAGCGGTTAGCTCGTGTAGATCCGGATGGGCGGTTCTCGCTCGACAATCTCACGAAAACGAAGCATCGGTTTCAGGCTGAGGACGCGCGGGACAAGGGTGAGATCCTTATCGATCTCTCGCGCATCGGTTGCTTCGAGGCCATTCCATGGTTTTCAGAGGGCTGGCACATCGGAGGCTCTCCTGTGACGTTGGGACCCGATCCAATTATCCTGGAGTCGCCTCCGCTTATCCTGCCTTCGAAATAGTAAGAACCTGGCGTGCGCGCCTTTATCGCGTCAGTTCAGCCTTCAGCCTTTTATACGTCGTCTCCAAGTCCTCCGGCAGAACCCTCGTCTCCGCCACAACGCTCATGAAGCTGGCATCGCCATGCCATCGCGGCAGGACGTGCATATGGATATGTCCGGCGACTCCCGCCCCGGCGCTTTCACCCAGATTCATCCCGAGGTTGATGCCGTGTGGTTTGTAGATCGCATTCAGTGCCTGCTCGGCGCGAGCGGTCAACTCCATCATTTCAACCCGAGCCTCGCGACCGGCGTCTGTCAACTTCGCGACATGCTGGTAAGGCGCGATCATCAGGTGACCGCTGGTGTACGGATAGAGGTTCAACATCAGGAAATTGTGCTCGGCGCGCAGCACGATGTAGTTGGCGTCGTCCTGATTCTCTTCCAACACCCTGCAGAAGACACACGGATTTTCAGGACCCGTGGTGGAGACATATCTATATCTCCACGGGCTCCACAAACGATCCATCCTGATGTGAGTCTTTTCGCGGCTAGGAATGTGTGCCGTCCGCCGGAGCGGGCGTTGCAGCGGTACCCGGCTCTCCGCCGTTCACCAGGTCCTTTAATTCCTTACTGGGTTTGAAATACGGAATGCGTTTGGCAGGCACCTCGACGCGAGCCCCCGTCTTCGGGTTGCGTCCCACCCGCGGCTGCCGCTGGCGCGTGCGGAAACTGCCGAAGCCGCGGATCTCGATCTTGTCGCCTGTACGCAGGGAGCGCACAACGCTGTCAAAGATCGCTTCCACAATCACTTCCGAGTCCTTTCGCGTCATCTCGACTACCCTCGAGACTTCTTCGATCAATTCGGCCTTGGTCATGTTAGCGGGCATCCCCTTTTCCCCGTCGGTTAATGGCTTCTTCCATCGTACTGGTTGCGGCCGCAGCTTGTCGCTGGTAGTCTTCCAGCCGAGTTCGCTCCTCATCTTCAGCCACCGCCCTCAGGCTCAGGCCGATTTTCTTTTCCGCTTCATTCATTTTAATGATTTTAAAATCGTATTCGTCCCCTACAGGCAGCAGAGCGGCTTCGCCCTGAGGCTGCGGCCGGTCCGGCATTTGAGGAATCTCAGACTTGTGGCACAACCCTTCCACGCCGGGAGCCAGTTCCACGAAGACTCCAAACGCGGCCGAACGGCAAACGCGGCCCCGAACTAAGTCTCCCACTTCCCGAGCCCTAAAGAAACTCTCCCACGCGTCGGGCTGCAGTTGTTTGATCCCTAAGGACAGACGCCGGTTCGGTGCGTCGATATTCAAAATAACTGCTTGCAGGATTTGCCCCTTCTTGATCACTTCGGCCGGATTCTTCACGTGCTTGGTCCACGACAGATCGGAAACGTGAACCAACCCGTCCACGCCTTCTTCAATTTCCAGGAATGCTCCGAACTCAGTCAGCTTGCGGACGCGGCCTTCGACAACCGATCCAATACTGTAACGCTGTGCCACCGTAGTCCAGGGATCGGCTTCAAGTTGTTTGATCCCCAGCGAGACACGCCGTTCCCGGCCCTTTACTTCGAGCACGACAGCTTCCACCTGATCGCCGACTTTAACCACCTTGGTAGGATGCTTCATCCGGCGGCTCCAGGTCATCTCGGAGATGTGGATCAGGCCTTCCACCCCCGGTTCCAATTCGACGAAGGCTCCGTAATCCGTGACACTCATCACGTGCCCGATGACACGGCAGCCGTCGGGATATCTTTCGGCCACTGTCTCCCAGGGATCAGGTGTCAATTGCCTGAGGCCGAGCGAAATACGTTCTTTTTCGCGATCGAATTTCAGAACCTTGACCGTGATTTCGTCCCCGGCGTGAACAACTTCCTTGGGGTGGGTGACGCGGCCATGTGAGATATCGCTCACATGGAGCAGTCCGTCAATACCGCCCAGGTCGACAAAGGCTCCATACTCAGTCAGGTTTTTCACTACACCGGTAACGATCGCACCTTCGAACAGCCGGCCCAGCGCGCCTTCTTTGCGAGCTTTGGCATCCTCTTCAATAGCCATCTTGCGCGAAACTACAACGTTTCCGCGCCGCCGGTTCAACTTCAAAACCTTGACGGGGATGTCCTGGCCGACAAACTGATCCAGATCGTGCACAGGGCGCGCGTCGATCTGCGAACCCGGCATGAAAGCAGGCGCTCCGACATCCACCATCAGGCCGCCCTTTGTCTTCTCGGTGACGCGGCCCGACACGGTCAATTGTTCCCGCATCGCGCGCTCCAGCGTATCCCAAATGCGAAGCTGGCTTGCTCTGGAGTGAGAAAGAAGAACGTAGCCTTCCTGGGGAGGCCCGTGACGATCCACCATTACGTCGATCGGGTCGCCTGCTTTATAAGGAACCGATCCGTCGGCGACCTTCACTTGCGCGATCGGCACCAGACCTTCGAGCTTATAGCCGAAGTCAACGATCACCTCGGTAGATGTAACCTTTACGACACGTCCTTGGAGAAGTTCACCCTCGGATGGGGGCGCAAGATGGCTGTAGTCCTCGATCAGGTGGGCGTAGTCGTCATCGGCCGAGAAGCCCAGGTCGATGTTTTGCTCATCAGCGCTGCCGGCCATCTTTGTGCACCCAAACTATTGATAGATCAGGTATTTCAGAACTATACCGGGAATGAACGTGGTTGTCAACTCCCCGGCGGACTCCACATAAGCCTGCCGGTTGCGCTATGCTTGACGTTCTTCGTATGGACATAGTTACTGGTCACATAGGTTGGATCGAAGTCGTCTGCGGACCGATGTTTTCGGGAAAGAGTGAAGAATTGATACGGCGGCTGCGGCGAGCCAAGATCGCCCGCAAGCGCGTCCAGGTTTTCAAGCCGGCCATAGACCAGCGCTACTCGGAGGATGAAATCGTCTCTCATGGCGACCAGCGCATGAAGTCCGAGGTAGTGAATAGCGCGAAAGAGATCTTAGACAAACTGGACTGGCGCTCCCAGGTGGTCGGCTTCGATGAGTCCAATTTCTTCGGTCCCGACCTGATAGACATCGCGCAACAACTGGCCGACACCGGCAAGCAGGTGATCATCGCCGGATTGGACACGGATTATCTCGGCCGGCCCTTTCCGCCCATGCCCGAGCTTCTCTGCCTGGCTGAGTCGATCACCAAAACCCTGGCAATCTGCATGCGCTGCAGCAATCCCGCCAAGCATACGCAGCGGCTGGTGGAGTCCTCCGACCTGATAGTGGTAGGCGCGGCCGGAATGTATGAGGCGCGTTGCCGGCGGTGCTTCGAACCCGGCATCCCCAAGCAGGAAACGATGGAATTTGCGCGTCCCCTGCTCAATGTGACAACGAAAAAAAATTGAATCATTCGGGTCAGACTGCAACCTTGCGGGCACCTCGTTCGTCCAAGTCGTTGAAACCAGGAGATACTTTCGCCATTCGGTGCTAGAATGGTGGATCGGATATCCAGTAATTGAGAAGGAGTAAACCGTGAGCGATACACCATTTAATGGCGCACCTATGCCCCCAGAGGGTCCGGGGTTGAAGATTCCGATTCTGTTTGGCTGTGTACTGGCGCTAGTCGGCGCCTCGGTTTATTTCTATTACCAATTGAACCAGGTCAGGGCTGAAATCGCGGACACGCGCGACCAGATCCTGGCGGAAGTGGCGAAGGTTCACGAAACCTCCAATGTGTCGATGTCGACTGCGAAGCGGCAGGTGGACACCCTTCGGACGGAACTGGCGTCCGCCCGAGGCCAGGCCAGCAAGCTCGCCGGCGATGCGAAGGTAGAAGCCGAAAAGCACGCCGATGAGATCGCAGCCAAGTTGTCGCAGGTTCAGGAAGAACAGGCCAAGAAGGTCACCGAGGTTTCCACTGCTGTCACTGCCGTGAGGGACGACGCTACGCAGACCAAGAGCCAGGTGGGGCAGGTGACCACCGAGGTCAGCACGCTGAAGACAGATCAGGCCTCGACCAAGTCTGAACTGGAAAAGACCATCTCCGATCTGAAGAGCACCCGGGGCGACCTGGGTGTCCAGAGCGGTTTGATCGCCACCAACGGCCATGAACTGTCCGCGTTGAAGGCGCTGGGCGAGCGCAACTATGTGGAGTTCAAGCTGGCCAAGGAGAAGGCGCCCCAGAAGATCGGCGATATCCAGGTCCGGCTGAAGAGCGCCGACCCTAAGAAGAATCGCTACACTATTGAGCTGATCGCCGACGACAAGACCGTCGAGAAGAAAGATAGAACCGTCAATGAACCGGTGCAGTTCCTGCTGGCCCGCGCGGTGCAGCCCTACGAACTGGTGGTGAACGAAGTCCGCAAAGACATGATTGTCGGTTACGTTGCCGCTCCGAAGGTTCAGACGGCGCGCAAGTAAGTGCGCCTAGTCATCGGTCTGTTGCTGGCAGCGTCCACCTGTATGGTCGGATGCGGCGACCTTCTGACACTGCACGCTCTCTACACCAAAGACACCCAGGTCTTCGATCCCTCGATCGAGGGCAAATGGGAAAACGCGGACAACTCCATAGTTGTGACTCGAATGGGGGATTTCTATCAAGTCCTTCTCCAAGGCAAGCCCGCGCATAGCGAACCCACCAAGTTCGAATTGCATTTGCTGGACGTCCAGGGTGTCCGTTTCGCCGATCTGGAAGCCGCGGATCAAATCGGCCACATGATTTTGCGGGTCCGTCACGCGGGCGGTCAACTCCAGGTCGCGTTCATGGATTCTAAATGGCTGCTTGAGACGGTGCCGCATGACGACGCCGATATCGAGTTGGGGCGAAAACAGGCGATTCTTACCGTTCCCACGCCAGAGTTGAAAAAGCTCGTGGCGAAGTACGCCCGTGAAGAGAAAGCGTACGACAAGGAGATCGTCTTCAAGCACTAACGTGCGGACTCTTCTTGCACTCCTTGCAATTTCAACGTGCTGGGCTCAGGACCCCGCCGGTCTGGAAGCTGTCGTCACCACGGATCTCGGTACATTCCGCTTCGAATTCGCCGCCGACAAAGCGCCCAAGCATGTCGAACAATTCCTGAAACTTGCTCGATCTGGTTACTACACCGGCAGCGCCTTTCACTTCGCGGTTTTGAACGGCATCATTCAAGGCGGAGATCCCCTGCTGAAAGATCCGAAGACGCCGCGGAATCTCTGGGGCACGGGCGGGTTGAACCTTCTTGCCAGCGAGCTGAGCGACATGAAGCACGATCGTGGCGTGGTCTCCGCCGTTCGTATTCCGACGAAGCCCAACAGCGATGGAAGCCAGTTCTTTGTCTGCGTCGGGCCGCAGCCGGTGCTGGACGGGCAATACACGGCATTCGGGCGCGTTACCGAAGGCATGGATGTGGTCGAGAAAATTTCGCAATCGAAGCTGGATGCGAAGGGATTGCTCGAAACCCCGGTCCATATTCTCAAAGTCACCATCGAGAAGAAGCGCGAGCAGCCCTACGTGAATGCCTGGTTGGAGGAGCTGCGTAAGACGGTCACGCTGAAGACCACCATGGGCGTGATCAAGATCAGGATGGAGCCGGATTGGGCTCCGAACCATGTCCGGAATTTCCTTCGGCTGGCTTCGACCGGCTGGTACAACGGAACCGCGTTTCATCGTATCTCGAAAGGGTTCGTGGTGCAGGGCGGGGTAGGCTCGTCGCGAGCCGCGCCTCACTATGCCGATCGTTGGGTCGTGCCGCTGAAAGCCGAATTTCGCAATGATGTGAAACATGTGCGCGGTGTTGTGTCGATGGCTCGTGGGGACGATCCCGATTCCGCCACCACTTCTTTCTTCCTGATGCTCGGTCCAGGCGAAAACCTCGACGGCAAGTTCTCCGCTTTCGGGCGAGTGGTGGAGGGGCTCGACGTGCTGGATTTGTTTGAGAAGGAAGATGTCGACGGAGAGACGCCTAAGCGGAGGTTGGAGATTATCGAGGCGTCGGTCGAGTAGACGGTCTATCAATTCTCCGAGGGCTTCTCAACGCGATCGATGACGATCACCTCAACTGGGCCCTTTGCCGACTCCAGTTTCAGCCCGAGTTGCTCCTGAACGGCGGTGAAGATGTCCGGGCCGAGCTCTGCTGCGGGAGCCACGCTGGGCGTTCCGGCGTCGGGCAGCGGAGTGGCCGCCGAATAGCCCGAAAACGTCAGCACGATTCGAAACCTGCCGGCGACTTCGGTCTTATTCACGACAGAGCGGCCGAGCACAAAAGAAAGAGCTCCCGCTAGCTCGTCCGTGCTTCCGTTAGACGCTTGATACTGTCCTCTTCGGGAGAGCCCGCCAAAGCCGCAGTAGTCCATCACTGTCTTCCCAGGGGCAATGGTCTGATCTCCGGCTTCGTGCTCAATGCAATTCGGTGCCTGCAGCTTCTGGCCGCCTTTCGCCACCGTCAATTCATAGACTGGAAGTTGTTTCGTCTCGCGGTGGACCGCCAGCCCGAATCGTTCCGCGAGCAGTGATTGCAGCCGGCGCAGTTGGACCATCCGGTTCTCCTGGCTGAAAACCGGGACGGGCTCAGACTTGGCTTCGATGTTATATCGATCGGAATTGATCCAGGCCGGCCCTCCCGAGACCTGGAAATCATGGACTTGGTAAGCCATTGTTACCAGGTCCTTCAGAGTTGCTCTTTGCACACTAAATGCCGGAAACATCCGGTACTGCATTGCTGCCGTGCAAACGAGTCGAGTGCGCTTTTGAAGCGCGATCATTCCGTCATCCTCGCCCGATATTACGAACGCGATGCAGAGTGGTTAGCAAGGTAGAATACATAGCGATGTTTCGCTTCCTCTACTTCGCGGCGCTTTTGACGCCTGTGGTGTTGCACGCACAGTGGCCTGCCTACCCCGCTTCGAAAGAACCTAAGAGCTTGAGCGGACCGGCTCCTCGAACCTCCGACGGAAAGCCCGATCTTTCGGGCATTTGGGATCGGGGCATGGCGGTTGTGGATCAGGCACCGCCGCCAAGACCGGCTTCCGTTGACCCTGCCCGCGTAGGCGTCTCCGGCACGCAACCGCCTTCGGGTCCGCGACCCTTTCAGGATCTGCCTTCCGCAGTAGCGGGCGGTTTGCCGATGTTGCCCGCCGCCGCGGAATATCGCAGGCAGCGGAAGGAATCCAACAGCAAGGAACATCCTGACGCACACTGCCTGCCTCTCAATCCCGTACAGCTTCATAGCCATCCCCAGCCACGCAAGATCATTCAAACGCCGGGAGAGGTCGTGATTATTTACGAAGCCAACGGAGGATTGCGCCAGATCTTCACCGATGGCCGGCCTTTGCCTGGTCCCGACGCCGAGCCGTGGTGGTTTGGATATTCCATCGGCAAATGGGATGGCGACACTCTGGTGGTAGAGAGCACGGGGTTT
The DNA here is from genome assembly GCA_963766615.1 of Terriglobia bacterium. Lineage (GTDB taxonomy): Bacteria > Acidobacteriota > Terriglobia > Bryobacterales > Bryobacteraceae > Palsa-187. The sequence continues at coordinate 620,869 of CAVYBC010000010.1, read as the reverse complement.
CGTGACGATCAGTGGCTGGATGAGGAGGGTACGCCGATGAGCAGTTCCGGTCGCATCACCGAGCGGATTAGGAGGCCCAACTATGGCACGCTGGAAATCGAAGTTCGGGTCGATGATCCCAAGACGTTTTCCAAGCCTTGGTCCGTGAAGCTGAAGCAGTCGCTACTGCCTGAGGCAGAACTAATCGAGTTTGTGTGCGCGGAGAACGAGAAGAGCGTTCGGCACATGGTGGGGAAATAGGTCCGGCTGCTAAGCGTTGGGAGTAACAGCGCTGGGCATCGCCATGTGATCCGGCTTGCCCGCGAATTCGGGCTTCAGGCGCTCCAGGAAGAACATCTCCATCGGACCTTTGTTCTTGGCTTCAATCTGACCCCTGGGCGCGCAATCGAAGTGGCTCTTGATAATGGCTTGCGTGGCTCCGGAAATGTTGATGCGGCCCGCCTCGCCGCTTTGTTCCATGCGAGCAGCGACGTTTACGGCGTTGCCCCACACATCGTAGGCGAAGCGCTGCCTTCCCACCACTCCGGCGATCACTGGGCCGGTATGGATTCCGATGCGGAATTCCCAGGCGGGCATCCTGAGCTTCGCGCGCTGGGCGTTTATGCGGCCGACGTAAGCTTGCATGGCGAGGGCTCCCAGTGCGGCGTCCATGGGATGGGTATGGTTCCCGTCGGGCAGGCCGCCCGCGCACATGTAGCTATCGCCGATAGTCTTGAGACGCTCCAGCCGGTAGTGCTTCCCGATTTCGTCGAAGGCACCGAAGAATTGGTCCAGCGTGTGGATCAGCGTATCGGGGTCGATGCCCTCGGTCAACGTGGTGAAGCTCTTGATGTCAGCGAAAAGAATGGTGGCCGAAGGGTAATAGCGCGGCGGAGGCAACTGGCCCTCGCCCAGTGCCTGCAATTCTTTGGCGACCGAAGCGGGCAGTACGTTCAGCAACAAGCGTTCTGCGGTCTTTTTGTGAAGGGTCAATTCAGTCTGAGCTGCGCGGGCCGTCTCAATCAGACGCCGCATCTCAAGTTGCGTCACCACCTGACGGGATACGTTACGTAAGAGGATTCGCTTGTCTTCGGACAATTGGCGAGGTTCGAAATCCACCACACACAGGCTTCCCAAGGCGTGGCCGCCGTGGTCGATCAGAGGCGCGCCGCAGTAAAAGCGCAGGTGTGGATCGCCGCTGACAATAGGGGCATGGCGGAAGCGTTCGTCCTGGGCCAAGTCGGGAATCATCATCACGTCGCCCTGGCAGATGGTGGTATTGCAAACAGCCAGGTCGCGGGGCATCTCGCACATACTGAAGGGCAGGTTCATCAGCGACTTGATCCACTGGCGGGTGTCGTCGATAAAGCTGATATAGGCGGCCGGACATCCGCAAATCTCTGCGGCAAGAACGGAGAGATCGTCAAAGGCGGGATCGGGCGGCGTGTCCAGGATGTTCGTGGACCGCAGTGCCTGGAGCCTCGCGCCTTCGTCGGCGCAAAGGTTATTCAGGAACATCGTTGCCGTTGTAGGTCCCTGAGGCAAAGTGGCTCCGCCCGAGGGCGGTTCACTAGCGTGCATATAGGATAAGTATCGACCTTCGGGGGATAGAACTTTCTCTTAATTTGTCAACAATTTGGTAGTACTTTGGCTTCTCAAGGTCTACGAAAAACAGTCCTTCGGATTCGCCGTTCACCGATTGGAAGAGGCCTTCCACCGGCGCGCTGGTGATTCGGGGCCCGAGTCCAGCGTAATCTAGAACTTCAGCGGAGGTAAGCAGCTGGTATGGCACAAACCGTTCTAATTACAGGGGCATCTTCGGGAATCGGCCGCGCGACGGCGGAAGTGTTCGCCAGGAAGGGCTGGAACGTCTCCGCCACTGCCCGCAACCCGGTCGATGAATCGATTTGGGGAAGGCCAGGCAATACGATATCTCCCAAACTTGATGTAACGGATGAAGTCAGTATTGCCTCGGCGGTTGCGGCGACTCTGGAACGGTTTGGCGCGATCGACGTGTTGGTAAATAACGCCGGGTACGGTCTGTTCGGCCCTGTGGAAGGCACCACATCCGAACAACTGGAGGCCGTATTCCGTACCAACGTGTTCGGCACGGCCAACGTAATCCGGCAGGTGTTGCCGCATATGCGCCGGCGGCGCAGCGGAGTGATTGTCAATGTGTCCTCGGTCGCGGGGCGTGTGGGCATCCCTTATCTGGCGCCCTACAACGCCACAAAATTCGCGGTGGAGGGTCTGTCGGAATCGTTGAGGTTCGAACTGGAGTCCCACAACATTCGAGTGAAACTGATCGAGCCGGGGACCTTCAAGAGCAACTTCGCGAGCCGAGGACTGGAATGGTCAAAACATGCGGCTTACCAACCGCAGTTGTCCAACCTGATGACTCGGGTAAACAAGACGGTGGAGCGTGCCAAGGATCCTTCGATTGTGGCCGAAGCAATCTTCGACGCCGCTAACGATACGTCGAATCGGCTGCGCTATTCGGTAGGCGGAGGAGTGATGGCGATACGGGCGATTTTGCCGGACGCTGTATGGCGCTGGATAATGGGGCTAGGGATGAATCGGCGGCCCCGGAGTCCTCAGGGCTCGCCGGCCGTCAGGTAACGTATTAGGAGCGGAGGCTAGGTTTCGATGGCAGATCGCATCAATCGCACGGCCGTTGATCTTTCGGCTTATCCTGGACTTATGGTGATTTATCTGGGGCTGCGGGTGCAATCCTTCAGCGGGCTGCTTTCCGCATTCAGGCTGGGGCCGCAGATCCAGGCGTCGGTGGATGCAAAGCCCGCGGGGCTGTTGCTGCATGAACAGATTCTTTTCTCGCTCTTTCCGCTCCACATCGGAATGCGCCAGTACTGGCGGGATTTTGAATCGCTGGAAAAGTGGGTCCGCACTATGCCGCACCAGGGCTGGTGGATCAATTTCCTCCAGTCTTGGGCGGTCATCGCGAGGTGCAGTCGGGCGTCGGCCACGTAGCCAGCCGATTTCAAGTCTTTGTCATAAAGGAACGGGACGTCCTACGGTCATGGACCATAACAGTTGTGGTGCGAGGAGTCAATAGCGGACTTTTGGTCCTTAATCTCGCGTCCGGACTAGTCCGCCGAGGCTTCCCACCCGTCGTCGCCGCCCGCAAATTGGCGGCGAGTGCCTCGAAGTAGATCGGTGTTGCCGCGCACGATGCCCATGCTCAGAAGTACCAGACTTACGTTCACAGACCATTCTCCACTTGTCGGGGTCCTCGGGGATGGGTTCGCGAATCCTGGCTGTAACGCTGACGCGATCACTCCACTGACGGCGCTCTATCAGCTTCTGCAGTCTTGAAGTACAACTCTGTACGAGGCGTGGCATGTCGCTGGCAGCCGGCGCCCACCTGCGAGTTGCTCAGCACCTGTGAGTCCTTGTTTGCGCCCGTTTGTGGAGGCGATTACGTTCGAACTCAACAAGTCCTGCAGGCTTCTGGAGAAAATTCGCCATGGGTCACTCGTGGCGGTTGTTCGTCGCCGCTTAGGCCCGCTTTGCATGGGCGGAGTTGACGTCTCTGCAAATCCGTCCCCTAAGTGCCGAAGCGTTCTGCTTCATGGGAGGGCATAGGTTGCGAGGTGTTTTGGCCTTGCGCCCGGCCCCCTGATGCCGACCGTTCAGCCATAGTGGGTGGCCTCTGCTCTTATAGTGCACAGCAGCGGTAAAATGATGGCCCGAGGTTCCACAATGCAGACATGGGGTGCTCTTCTAATGCTGTTTGCTGCCGCCGTTTCAAACGGACAGAGCCCGGTTGTGATGGCGTCGGGAGTGCTACAGAAATGCCTCGGAATCGTGCCGGGTGCCGACAAGATGAATCGCGGTCCAGAGGCGGAGCAGTTCTGCAAACAGCTCCCCGGTGCGGCGTTTTACGATCAGGCGGGCGCACGATTTAAGGCTGGGGATCGCGCGGCAGCGGCGCAAATCGTCACCAAAGCCGCCGAGGCTGGAAACGCCGTGGCGATGCTCAGGCTCGCGTTGCTCTATGACCAGGGCAGTGGCGTGCAGCGAAGCTCAAAGACAGCGTTTGCGTGGTATGCGAAAGCGTCAGCGCTCGGCGAGCCAGAATCTCAAAATCAGATGGGCACCTATTATGAGGTTGCGCTGGGCGGTGTGGAGAATTGGGACCTCGCGGCGAAGCTGTGGCAAGCCAGCGCGTAGCAGGGTTGGACGAAAGGACAATTCTCCTACGCCCGAGCCTTTCAGTTTGGCATCGGCGTACCGCAGAACCGGCAAATGGCAATCGCGTGGTATCGCAAAGCGGCGGCACAAGGAAACGCAAAAGCGGATTATTGGGCGAAATGGCTGCGCGACCCCACCAACAACATCGGATTCCGCGACGATACCGAGCACGACATCGTGATCGGAGGAAAGCTGCGTTTCGGGGGTAGCTTGATTGGCGGCGATCCAGTGGGAATCACATTCCACAATTCAGTACAGAGAGCGCATTGGATCATGGGGCTGCGCACTCGCGTCGACAAAGAGGAGACCGAAACGTTCCGGCAGATTCGCAAACGCGAGTACGACGATTGCAAGCGCGAAGGTCGCGATAACTGCGTGGCGACTTATTGAAGTGAAACGGCCTTGAATGTCCCCCTCTTTGGCCCGCCTAAAATGGGCCTCGTGCCGCGGCGGATTGAAGCTGCCTCCAATAGCGCCTGCTAATAGGCAGCGAGCTTCCGCTTTCCAGAAGAACCTCATATTCGCCGTGGCGATTAGACTGGAGCGCGCGCACCCGCGTCAGATTCACAATAGTGGATCTGTGGATACGCCGAAACAGACTCGGATCTAGTTCCTGTTCCAGTTCCGAGAGGCTCCGCCGCAGCAAATGCGTTTTGGCGCCGACGTGTAAGCATGCGTAGTAATCCGCGGCCTCGATCCAATCGATTTCCACGATCGGAACAAACAGAATCTCACCCGCGCTTTTTATGGTCAGCCGTTTGGCTCTCGACGCTGGCTGGTCACGCGCGATTTTGTCATTCTGGATCTTTTGCTCGGCGCGGCTCAGGGCGTGGTCGAACCGGTCATCGTCGAAAGGCTTCAAGAGGTAGTCGAGCGCCCCGGCCTCAAACGCTTTGAGAGCATATTGATCGAACGCAGTAACAAAAATCACGGCAGGTGGCACATTCGGACCCAGCATTTCCAGAACGTCAAATCCGTCACACTCAGGCATTTGAACATCAAGGAACACCAGATCCGGCCTTGTCTTGCGAATCGTCTCAATCGCCTCTAATCCCGATCCGCATTCCGCGATGATTTCCGCCTCAGGGTACCGCCCCAGAAGAATTCTTAAGTTTGTACGGGCAAGAGGCTCATCGTCGACAATCACGGTTCGGACACGCGTGCGAAAATCTTCCACCGGCGTCAATCAGCCCTCCCGGAACGGAAAAGAGATCGAGACCTCAACGCCGGAGGGATCTTCGTTCCGCATGGTGAGGCTGAATGCGCTTCCATAAAGACTGCGCAGCCGCGTTTGGATGTTGAAAATGCCCGTACCGGATGGAAACGTTCCATTCCCAGGCGTGAGTTGCGGTCCGTCGTTATAAACGTTCAGCGTCAAGGTCCCGTTGGAACGCAATGCCGCGATCCGGATTTGCCCACCCTGGGCACGTTTCGCGATGCCATGCTTGATCGAGTTTTCCACAATGGGCTGGAGAACCAGACTTGGGACCCTTGCCGAGAGTAGCTCTTCAGGTACATCCAGGCTCAAGCGGAGACGCTCGGCGAAGCGAATCTTTTGAATGTCTAAATACTTCTGCAGAAAGTCTATCTCTTCTCCCAGTGCAATCTCGTGTCTTGCGGACGATTCCACCACGCGGCGTAGCAAATCGCTTAGCTCGACGATCGTCTTTACCGCGGCAGCATTTCTCTCTTCCCGAACAAGCGCCGCAATGCCATTAAGTGTGTTGAACAGAAAGTGCGGCTCGATTTGCCTGCGAAGTGTGTCGAGCTGCGCCCTCGTGAGCAGTTCATTCAGGCGTGCCGTCTCGGTTTTCTGCTGAGCTAGTCGCTCTCTTGAATCCAGCACGTAGCCGATCGCCGCGATAGAGACATAAAGAATGACGAACGAGACGGCGCGATTAAAGAATTTTGCCAGCATCTGATGAAGAAATGACTCCGGAGCCGCAGTCTCAAGCCAGGGGTTGAGCAGTTCTTCAAGGCCCGCCGTCCAGGCCGCGTAGGCGATTCCGGTTGCGGCGCACGCTCCAACGTGAACCCAGACAGATTTTAAATTAGGCGGATACCGGCGCGCCAATTCCAGAATGAGCGGGCTTGCCAATGCCCATGGCAGCCATGAAAGCACCAGCGTAACGAACAGGCTGAGCCAGGCATGATGATGGCCTTCAGCGCGCATGGAAAAGACCGTATCCGATGCGTCGAACATGCCAATGGATAGCCAGATCAATACAATCCAGACCCATTTCGACCATAGCCGTTGTCGAACGTCGATTCCGGCGCCCATGTTCAGATCCTAATCGATTCACAATGGAAGAACGAGCCGTTTGCAGTCAACAAGCCGAATCGTGCCGGGAGCGGTCTGGCGCACGCCCTTCAGACGCCGCCATAATACGGTATGCGAACAACAAAACAGCTACTCATAATCGCTCCGGCAATTCTGCTCGGCTGGGTCGCGTCGTCGCAAACGCCAAAAGCGCCCACGGCCGGACCGGAGTACACCCCACAGTACAGCAGTGACGGACAGCTCCGGCTTCCAGCGAATTACCGTGAATGGGTGTACCTGTCATCGGGATTTGATATGAGTTACAACGCGGCGATGGACATGGGTCATCACATGTTCGACAACGTGTTTGTGAACCCCGAAGCATGGCGAGCGTTCGTGGCCAGCGGTAGGTGGCCGGACAAGACTGTACTCGTGCTCGAGGGCCGAGGCGCGGAGAGTAAGGGCTCTATCAACCAAAAGGGGAGCTTTCAGAGCGAGGTTATGGCTTTGGAGGTGCATGTAAAGGATGAGGCCCGCTTTAAGGGCAAGTGGGCGTTTTTCGGATTTTCCCCTAAGGATACGACCGCAAAGATGATCCCAACATCGCAGAATTGTTACAGTTGCCACAGCGATCATGGAGCGGTCGATACTACGTTCGTGCAGTTCTATCCAACCTTAATGCCGATCGCAAAAGAGAAGGGGACTCTTGACCCGGCGTACCAGAAAGTGGCGTCAACCCGCTAGGGAGCAATCAAGTTTTATTTTGGAAAAAGGGAAAAGGGCCGCGTGCGATATCTCACATGGAACCAAGCCGCTGCGTGGAGGATTGGGAATCATAGCCCTCGATACATTCATCCTTCACCTCCGTTCTTTTAGGAGGCGAGCGGTATACTTTGCGTCATGCGAGCAACCCCTCTTCTATTGTTCATTGCACCACTCGCAGTAGCTGCAAATCAGCCAACCTTCACCTATGCCCTCCCTGCCAACACCACAGTTGCGGCTATGACAGTGGACGCGGCGGGAAACACCTACCTCACCGGATCGACGACATCCTTGAACTTCCCCGCGACTACCGGCGCACTTCAAACCCAATTCAGCGGTGGTAATTGCGAAGTGCTGAGGACTCTTGGAGGAGCCCCGCTGCCAATTCCGTGTACGGATGCGTTTGTGGTCAAGCTGGACCCGGCGGGGAACGTCTTACTCGCGACCTACTTCGGCAGCAACGGCAGCCAAACCGTCGCGAGCGCGATTGGTGTAGACGCGAGCGGAAGTATTTACCTAAGCGGTTCCACGTTTTCCAACGCGGTCAATCAGCCGGATACGTTCCCGGTTACGACTGGCGCCGCTTATGCGGACTCCATCAATGACTTCGGGTTCGTCGCGAAACTGAACGCGGCAGGAACCCAGCTCGTCTATTCGACTCTTCTGCCTATAAACCCACCGGCCCTGGCACTGCAGCAGCGTGCCGTGGCAATGGCGGTCGACCCCGCAGGCGAGGTCTATATCGCCACGACCACCGCGGGGACGGTGCCGTTTCCAACGACGCCCGGTGCGTTTCAGTCCGCGCCGCCGTCGTCTCCCTTCGGTTCCGGCGTAGTCGCCAAACTAAATGCGTCCGGGTCGGCGCTGCTTTACGCGACGTACCTGTCCTGCAACGGGCTGAGCAGTCCTCAAGGGATCGCGATCGACGCGGCCGGCGACGCGTTCGTCTCCGGGTTCACCAAAGCGCCCGATTTTCCGGTCACGCCGGGAGCATTCCAAACCGCATTCTTTCCTAGCGCGGAATATATGGAGTTCGTGACCAAGCTGAATCCACAGGGAACAGGCTTGGTTTATTCCACATTTCTCGGCGCCACTCTGAACGAGGTCTCGGAAATAAAAGTGGATGCGCAAAACGGAGCATATGTGGTGGCGCTGGGTGGGGAGGCCCTTTCTCAAGGCGGCTATCTTTCGCACCTAAGCGCTGACGGATCTGCCCTCGTCTACTCGACGTATGTCCCCACCGCGACCGGATTGGGTTTAGATTTGGATTCGGCGGGCAGCGCGTTCGTTGCCGGCGCCTCGGGGACCGCGATTCTAGCGGCATCTCCGGGAGCGTTTCAATCGGGATTAGTAGGAAACACCGGCAACGTGATCGCGGCGAAGTTCACCTCTAATGGACAGTTTGCCGGTGCTACCTACGCGAACGTATCGCCGGCTGCCGGCAACAGGCCATCTATTGCAGTGGCTCCCAACGGCGCGATCATGCTGGCAGAGGTGGCGACGGTCAGCAGCATCTTCCCATGGCTGACCGTGCAGAATGCGGCGAGCGGCGCAGCGAGCACCGTTGCGCCGGGAGAGATCGTCACCCTCCATGGTTACGGCATCGGCCCTACGATGGCCATCGCGACATCAAGCCAGGCTCCAGCAGATCAGTTGGGAGGCGTTCAGGTCACGTTCGGCGGAATCGCCGCTCCGGTGTTCTCCGCGCAGGCACAACAAGTCACTGTCCAGGCGCCCTGGGAGATCGCCGGCCAAACGTCGACCGAAATTGTCGTCACCTACAACGGTCCTGCGACTGTGGCAGCTGCTCCAGTGGTCGTCAAACCGTCCGCGCCTGGAATCTATGCCATAGCCAATTCCGACGGCACCCTGAACTCTCCCACCAATCCGGCAAAGGCGGGCGGTGTAATCACGATCTACGGAACCGGCGGCGGGGTAACGAACCCCCTCGGGATAACGGGAGGACTCTGGCCCATCACCACCTCGCTTCCGACCCTGACCCTGCCGGTCTTGGTTTCGATTGGGGGAACGAGTGCCATCCCTCTCTACGCCGGATCGGCTCCTACGCTTGAATCCGGCTACTTTCAAATTAACGCAATGCTACCTTCAGGACTCCCGGCTTCGGCGGCAGATCTTGTGGCAACCATTGGAGGCTCGTCGAGCACACCTGTTCCGATTCATATTCAGTAGTCGCATCAGATATCTTACGTAAAATTATCGATGTTCTTGCCTTGAGGGGTAATGCGGGACGGGTAATGCGGGAGGTAATGCGAGACGGAGATTTATCACATTTCCGCGGGCCTACCGATCGCCGCCGCTGTGGGCGGGGTTCCCGGGTGACCATCACTCAAGATTTCTTCCCCCCTATAGTCATCCGTCCCAATGTTTCCATCGGTTCACCAATTGTCCCGGGTGCCTAAGTATGCGGTGTTTTCCCACCACCAAACCTAGGCTGGCCTCACTTTTCCATTACTTTTCTTAACGACGCGACTGTCCCGAGGTACGCCGCCCCATAAAAGGTCTATTCGACTTCAAAATCCACAGTACGCTTGAACGTCTTGTTGGCTGTGTCCATTACAGAAAACTCCAACGTGTACGATCCCGGCGCCAGGTTCGTAACGGGCAGCCTCTGAGCAAGTGGAATGGTCGTGGTATTCACAAGCTTCGATGTATCCAGGCGCATCTGGCCGCTGTCGCCCTTCTTCTCCCCGCTCTTGCGGTCCTTCAGCACTAATTGGAGGACGATGGCGAAGTCCGGCTTTTTCTCCGCGAGACGGGGTTCGTAGATCTCGACGTAGAAAAACGAATTCTCAGTCTTCTTGAAGCGATTCGAGCCGGTGGGGACGATGCGCATGCCTTCTGCCACCAGCGGCGTAACGTCTGAAAGCAGTGACATGTCCACCACGTCGCCCGCGGGGCGCGCTTCTCGGCTTAGCGTCAGCGCGCTCAAAGTGAGGTCCTTGCCGTCAAACGGCTCGATCTCAAGGGGACCTTCCAGCTTCCCAAAACTATCGCCGCCGGAGCTGAACACGACCTTCAAGTTATATTTGCCTGGCGACGCCTGGAACTCGGTTTGGTAATGTATCGGACGCGACTTGAAGCGTTCGACCGCCAGCTTGTCTTTTTCGTCGAAATCGAAGTTCAATGTGTCACTGAAGCGCGCTCCGACCGACCCGTCAGGCAGGTAAGCAAGGCCCAGGATATCGATGGCGGCGTGGTTCTTGTCCTTGATCTTCTCGAACTTCACCGGCTCACTGGCGATCTCCATGGCGATGTTGACTCGTGCGGTGTTGGCCTGCGTATAGAAGAACGGGGACTGGAAGGATGCCGGCATGTTTCCCGCCGACGTTCCCGCCGCGCGGCTCTCCAGAACCTTCTCGGCAGGCTTGCCGGAAAGCGGATCCTTCGGACGCACCTTGCAGTATTCGCTGCGTGAGCGGACCTTGAGCCCTCCCTTGTCGACCCGAACGCGAATGCTGTGGCAGCTACCCTCTTCCGAATCGGGAGGTGTGTAGCCGATCACATAGTGTTCATCTACTTCGTTGGCGATCTTGTTCATCGCTTCCAAGGGGTCCTGCGTGTTTCGGACGGAATAACCGCCTGTGGACTCCGCCAGCCTCTCCAGACCCTGCTGGTTGGCGGCTCCGGAGTCTGCGGAACTGGATCCAAAGCCAGGCTGGGTGGAATTGTTTCCGAAAGGGTTGTTGTTGCCTCCGCGGCCACTTGCCCCCGTGCTCGGTCCCATAGCACCACCGGCACTACTAGATCCCGCTGTCCCCCCAGTGCCACCTGTGGTCCCGCCTCCGCCCGCCGTCCCGCCCTTGGTTTGAAAGGCCAGATCCGTGAGAGACATCCGAAGGGCCATCAGGATGGGACTGTTGCGTAGCGCCCGAAGGCTCATGGCGGACGCACTGTCGGCGGGGCTCGTCATCATGGAACCGTTCGCGGCGCTCACTCTGTAACCGTTCGCGGGGCTCACTGCCGCCTTAAACAGCGACGAGCCAATATCGCGCACGTCAATCGCGTAGATCGCGACGTTGGCGCGGTTGCAGGCGTCTGCCGTCAGGGAAATTTCGCGCTCCAGGTCTGCATTTACAGCAAACCCACCGGAAAACACGATGAGGGCCTTCCGTCCAGGAATGCTAGCCAGGTTCTTTGCCCAGTCGCGTAATCCCTGGACCAATTGACGGGCTGAGGAATAGTTGCCCGAGCCCGTGGGCCCCGTGAGCTGCCCACCGCGGCCCCCGGAGCTGGGCGGAGGCGACGAGGCATTCGTGCGACTTCCCCCGGACGCGCCCAGCGTGGCAATCGCCTTGTTGACTTTGTCGCGGTCCTCCGTGAAATTCTGCACAACGCTCATCACCCCGCTGAAGTTCCCGACGGCGATAGCCTGATTCGGCGTGGTGTTTCCCGCGATGAACTTTGTGGCGGCTTGGCGGGCCCTTATTTGATCGCCAACTTCGAGGCTCGTGTCGTCGAAAAAGAGCATCAGGTAACGCTTCTGCGCGTTGGGAGACTGCGCGGTTTCCAGGGCAAAGCTCTTGATTGCCTGATCCCGCTTGTCCTCCTGAATCTTGAAATCCTTCGCTGTGAGGTCGCGAACCAGGTTTCCCTTCTTGTCCATGACGACGGCATCAACCACAACCAATTGGGTCTCCGTGCGGATGACGTTGCCGGGCGGCGCAGGCTCCTCGCTCTTGGGGCGTTGTGCCGGGAGCAGTGCTGCGACCGCGATAAAGCTTGCGAGCCCGCAAAGGGCGCGCGGGCGCCCTCCATGCAGCAAAGTAAGAAGCCTGCGCGCTCCGTTTTGCGGGCTGTTACTCAGAAGACGAGCTACATTAGGACTTACTGCACGAGCTTGGCGAATCATGACAGTCAGGTTCCTTTCAGCAGAAAGTGTCAATACGGGATTTCGATGACGCCATTGCGCGCCGCCATCTTCTGTCCTTCGGAGTCCCTCACCACCACCCGTACAAAGTAACTGCCGGGTGTCAAATCTATGATGCTACGAAGCGTGATGCCGGAGTTCTGCGCCGCAGCCAAAGTCTGGTCCCGCAGATGCAGATCGACCACCTGCTGCATTCCGGCGACGTAGTTGCCATTCCGGTCGAAGGCTCCAGCCACCACGGTGAGCTTGTCCGCGTTGCGGTCGTCTGCCCGCCGGAACGAGATGGGCCTCACGTCCAGCCTGGTTACTACCGTGAGTTTTGCCTTGAGCTGATCCGACTTGAAGAACTGGAGGCGCATCTCGATCGGGATCTCGACGAGTTCCTCGCGCGAAAAGAAGGCCTCCGAGATTTCCTGCTTCGCCTCCTCCTCCGGGTTAGCGAGGTGGCGCGGATCGTAGTATCCACGGCGCGCCTGCACATCGTAACCCTTCGCCTTAAGGGTCACCTTCAGTGCATGATAGCCGCCATCGAGCTTCAGGTTCTGCGGCGAGAACCCCAGTAGATACATGTACTCGGGTTGGGCGGCCACCAACTTCAGGCCTTCGAGCAATCCGTTGTCGTTATGGAAGAATCTCCCGCCGGTAGCGTCTGCGAGCTCGGCCATAATGTCGGCGTTGGCTAGTTGCGCATCGCGGTCGAGCGCGGACCGTATCGCCGCGCTTTGGCCGCTAATCGCAATAGTCTTTGTACTTGCATCTCCGCCCGGGATGATCGTGAACAAACCGCGCGCATCTACCGAACTGATGGTGACGTTGCCTTTGATGGCGCGGTCCATCACATCGCTTTCTTCGAAACGCAAATCGGACGTCACGAAGAACCCTGGTGAGAGGATCACAATGGTCCGTGAGCCGGGAGCGGCGGTCATACGGCGCACGATATCTCGCAAAGTAGTGAGAGCCAGCCGGGAATTCTCCTCGCCTTCGTTCAATCCCTGGCGGGTTGCGGATTTGACGAGGGAGTTCGCGATTTGGACGTCTGACGCCTTCTTTGTGTCGAGGCTCGCGCAGGAAAAGGTCTCTTGGAGCAGCGCCTGATAGGCTGCGTCGTCGTGTTTGTTCTCGACGTCATCGGCCATGAAAAAGTCGACGGCAGGACAATCGCCCTGCACGCTCCGAACCAGGGAGTTCCGTTGAATCCTGGCGATGCCCTCGCGCAGTTTGTCGCGGTCGTCGGTGAAGTCGAGCGTGTGCTGGCCGGAGGTGGTGAAAATCGCCGCGCGGGAGGCGGGATCGAGCGCTTCGTCCAGGTGCTTCTGCGCGAGGATGCGCGTCCGCGCAAGATCGGCTGCGCTGGTGTGGATGTCGTCGAAAACGTAGGCTACGAAGCGTTCGGGAAGTGTGGCCTCGCTGAGCTTGGAATTGCCGGCCGAGGGTTCCGAGAGGGTCTTAGCGCTCTCAGCGGCATCCTCCCTCGTTGCTGAGGCCGTGGCTTTAGGATTCCGCGGACTGTCTACGGAAAATCGGCTAACGATCTGAATTTTGCCGCGGTCGAAAAGCTGGAAGTCATCCTGTTTCAGGTCGCCGACCGCGCGGCCCTTCTTGTCGCGGACCACCACTGGGACCATAACCAGATTGACGCGAGAGTTGAATGTAGGCGCGGTATTCGACGCCGTCATTTCGGGCTGGGTTTGGGACTGAGCACAGAGGAGTGCAGCCACCGTCAAAGGCCCAATGAATCCGAGCGTCTTGAGCATGAAGTTCCGCAAGGCTCGCGTCGTGGTCATTCTACTCCGCCGGAAGCGCAGCGGCCATCAGAGGTCGAGGCGCAGAGAATTAGGATTGATGGACAGGCAGCGAACATAATACCAGTTTTCCGCGTAATTCCCCCGGAGATTTATCACATTTCCGCAGGCCTCCCATCGCCGCCGCTGTGGGCGGGGGAGCAACGATTGACCATCAGTCAAGATTTCTTCCCCTCTACAAATATCGGTCCCCATGTTTCTATCGGTTCAGCAATTGTCCCGGGTGCCTAAGTATGTGGCGTTTTCCTACCGCCAAATTTCAATCTGACGTCACTTTTTCATTACTTTTGTTAATGAACTCCCATTTCCGTGCGATAAAGACACCCTGGAGGTTTGCTTATGGCAGCATCTGCTATCGCCCCAATCTCATCTAGTGGTTCAGGGCTTGAGCGGCATGACGCACGCCCAGTAGCTCGCGTTCGTGAACATACCGAGTCCACCCTATCCTCTCTTTCTTTGAAGGTGACGACGGCCGAGGGCGACACAGTCGAATTATCATTGGATGCCAGCACTCTGACCCAGCTCGAACGAGGGTCGGCCCACACCCCACAAGGATCGGCAAGCATCAATTCAGCCAGCGAGACGGATACTGTGAAATTCAATCTGAAGGTAACAGGCAACCTTAGCGGCCAGGAGGTCTCCGACATCGCCTCCGTCATCCAGTCCCTGGAAACGGGCCAGCCACTCAACTCCCCTCTGTCCAGCCTGAGTTCCTTCGATGGGTCCTTCAAGCAAACCCAAACGGTGAGCGACTCCAAGGTCACGTTGTACGCCTAGGAGCTTGCGGTGAAAAGCCAAGATAGTTCCTCCGGCCGTGCGTCGGAGGTTTCATTCATTTCCGATCGACGGGGACTCGTGCGATGATCTCCTCGATGATGGCGGTCTTGGCATCGGCGTAGTTCTGGACATATTTCCACTCCTTCTGCGCCAAGGCCAGCTTGGTGCGTGCGTACAGATCGCGATCGGCGGCGTTGCTGCGCAGCCAATCCCGGAACATCAGTATGCGGTCGATTTCCGGACAGCCGGATGAAAACACGTGCAGGTTGATGTCTGTGTCCGGCCCCTTGAACATCCGGTGCTCGTACCAGTTGGGCTCTCGGATCCGGAGCACATAGCCAGCCGCCTCCAGGGCCGGCGCGTACGCATCTTCCTCCGCCGAGTCAGCGACCACCAGCAGCAGATCGATGATCGGTTTCGCGGCGAGCCCTTGCACGGACGTCGAGCCGCCATGCTCAATCCGCAGCGCATGGTTCCCGAGCACGGACCGAATTCTGTCAGCCTCACGCGCAAACAACTCCGGCCAGTGCGGATCGTAGTCCACGATCAGAATTCGGCTGGACAATGCCTTCAGCTCTCCGATTGTATAAGTGCGGATCTCTTGCTCGGTGCGCGGTGTGCGGTTATCGAGTGGCTGTGCCTCTTTCGACATGGCTACCTGATCTCATTCTATGGAGAACGCCTCAGGACGTGCGCTCCGTCCTTGTTTTCTTCGGGCAGTTAACGGTTGAGTACAGCGACGCCGCACCGATTGCGACGGATCTCATCTCCGTTGTACGCGACCGGGCGAGGGCGCTGGAAGAAGATGTTGTAGCGGCGGACGCTATTGGAAGCAATGGTCGTGGGCTCGAAACCTGAAATGATTGCTTCCGCTTGCTTTTGCTGCCTCTTATCCAGGATGATGAGCGGCATCCCTCAAGTTCGGAGTAGCTAGGGCGTTTTGCGTAACAGTTGGCACCGACCAGCCCGCCGAACGCCAGAGCGTGAGCCTCATCGGTTCCCTCGAATGAGATCCGCGGGGTGGTAGTTCGCAATCAGCAATGTGCTAGTGACACCAATCCAGATAAACGAGAGTCCGACGATGACCGCTCCAAGATTACCTGGTCCGTACCATTCGACCACTGCGAGCACGAGCATCAGAAGCGAAAATGCGGACGTCGCCATCGCATACGCTTTCGGGAAGCCGCCGAAACGCGTCGCTGCGAATGCCACTGCCAGGCTCAGGGCGAAGACGAGCGGAGGGGTTAACGTCGGCACGATCTCATCAGCGAAAATCGCGGCCAGCCTGGCGCCCTGGGGAGACGAGTAGTCGGCGGCCAACACAATCGCAAACGAATTGAACATGGCGCTGAGCAGCCAGACCATGCCCCAGGCCGACCCGATTGCAAGCGCGATGGATGCAAGACGTCCCGGCACGCCTTCGGCCAAACGGATTCGGCTGGACAGACTGCCCATGAACCACATGACCATGATGCCGCCCATGATGCGCAGAAAGGTGACCCATTCCCAGGTCATTCGCTCGCCGAGCAAGGCGTGCGCGAAAGCGCTCTCGCTAAGCATTGGCTGGGCCCCTGCTCCGCGGAGTAAGAAATAGGGGATCGTGAGCCACAGCACCGCCCAAAGGCCAGCGCTCGCGCCAAGTTTCTCGGCGATGGACATTCCCAGCTTTGGTTCAGGCGTCATTCCACACGTTCCCTACCTTTAGGCATCCACTCCGGCAGCGCGTCGACCATCGCGGCATAGCGTGCAAAGACGGCGTCGGAGGCGACAAAGCCCGGCTGGAACTCGAGCCCCTCAAGCACGCGACGATCGGCCCAGGTGGTGGCGACCATCATGGGCAACGCGCGGATCAGCGAGGTCCAGCGCGGCAAGAAGAAAAGCGTTTGCGTAGCGCATCCCCCGTCAGGAAGCGGACGGGCTACCCAGACAAGCTCAAAGGGCGTCGGGGAAGTGACATGCACCCACGCGAGGCTCGGACCAATGTTGGTGAAGCGCCAGGACGCAGTGCATCCTGCAAGCCCGAGGAGACGGCGCATCACTGTAGGGTCGAACCGGGCTTGGATGCTGACGGACAAACGATGAGGCGGTTCGGGCTCAACGACCGGGTCGGTTTCGAGATGGAACCGGTGCACGGGCACAACATGCGAGAGGTCGAGGCCGTTTCCGAGAACCATGTGCGGATGACACTTGAGATTTTGTGGAGGCAAGCGTAAAACGTGCGCGTGGTTTGCCGGTTCGGGAAGAGGAAGGTCGTAGGCGGGGGTGTCACCGGCCCAAATCCACGCAAGGCCCCAACGTTCGCGAACTTCGTAGTTTCGAATGCGTGCCCGGACAGCGACGCCTCCGCCCGCCGTGCATGCTCCGTCCGCGCCCCAGCACCAACGATGGAACGCACACTGGAGTCCTTTGTTCACGACCATACCCTGTGCGAGATCGGCGCCCAGATGTGGACAAGCGCGATCGATCGCGCGCAGGGTGCCGCCTGGTTCGCGATAAACGACAATATCCCGTTTCCCGATCCATGCGCGTATGACCGCTCCGCGGCGAATCGCGCGTGAGGCGGCGACAGCATACCAACCTTCACACACGACGTCCGGGTTGGAGAACCGGTGAAGTGGCGCGGGCGGGGGGAATGTTCGTTGTGCGAGTTTGTAAGTGAGCGCGGTCACTCCGCCTCCATGGCGAGCACTTGATGACGCTCCTGTCCGAGGGGCGACTCGTCGCCGCGAATCGAACGCTTGCAAAAACCCGCGAGGAATGAGCTGTAGGATCGCGCTTCCACCGTATGCGGCAGCCTGGATCGTAACAATGTGCGCAGGCGGGGCAGGTTGTAGCTGGGGACTTCAGGGAACAGATGGTGTTCCAGGTGGTAGTTCTCGTTGAGCAAAAGGAACGAAACCAGCCTGTTGCTTTGAACCGAACGCGACGCCAGCAGCGGGTCACGCGAATCCGTCAGTGCATGCTGGGCGAGAGCTCTAACCGCCGAAACATAGCCAACCAGAACGCCCGGCAACAGCCATACCTGCAACAGTATGTTTATAGGAAACAGGGCGAAGGCGGACACCCAAAAGAACAACATGGCGGCGTACTCGCCTGCGATCCGGCGGCGTTCGGCACTGGAAGCGCGTCGATATGCGACGACCGGAATGAGAGGCATATAGACCAGCGTGCCCATGGTCAGGCGGATCCAGTGCAATACCCATCGAAGGCGCGCGTTGTCCGTATAGTTGCGGTATTCATCCGGATCACAGGGACCGCCCAAATAACGATGGTGGAGCTCGTGCAACACTCGATAGGCGCTGGGAGCATGGAGCAGTGGAATACACAGAGCGAAGTTCGCTAGATCATTCGCAATGCGGCCGCGAAAGAGCAAGTCGTGGTGGCCTTCATGCGATAACAAGTAAAAAGCGTTCAGCGCCATCGCGGAGAAGAGAATGCCGGACAGACGAAGTGCCCAACCCGGCGGTCCCGCTGCCGTCATACCCACGAGTCCGCTAACGATTCCCAAAGTCCACAGCGCCCCGAAAAACGCGATCTCACCGAGGCGCCTGGAGATGGTTTGCCGGCGAAGCGGGGGGAATTGTGGCTCGATTCCCAGAGTCAACGCTTGCCTGGTGCGCGCTGTTGCCTCGGCTTGAATTGAATTGCCGCGGATCATAGCAGGTGGGTCGTGAACACTCAGACCTTCGTTCCGATTGGCTCGATCGTACCACGCCTCCAGTTGTGAAAAGCCGGGATTAGGACACTTTTCGGAGCGTCCTAGCGCGATTATGACGTAGGGATTTCGAAGGCAGATCTGCTCTTATTTAGAATGCGCGTCGAAGAACGAGCTGCCTGTAGTATCAAGCGCCCTCTGAACAAAAGCGGCGATGGAAAATCGTAGGGACTCGTATCTTAAAATTGCCTGGGGCCTGCCGCGAGCGCTATGAGCACATTCCAGCCTCCTTGCTGGTGATTGAAGATGTCTGTTTGAAGTATGCCTACGCAGATGTTTTCCTACCGCCCAACTTCAGCTGACACTCACTTTTCCATTACTTTTGCTAACGAACTCCCATTTCCGTGCGATAAAAACACCCTCGAAGTTCGCCCATGGCAGCATCTGTTATCGCCCCAATCTCATCTGGTGATTCAGGGTTTGTGCGGCATGGCGCACACTCGGTAGCTCGCGTTCGTGAACATACCGAGTCCACCCAATCCTCTCTATCTTTGACGACACGGTCGAGCTTACCCTCGATGCCACCACTCTGAATGAGCTCGAACACGGATCGGCTCACACCCCACAAGGATCGGCAAGCATCAATTCATCCAGTGAGACGGATATCGTCCCGTTCAAATCAGAATCTGCATCTGAGTCGATACAAATTCGTCCCATTCCAAACTGCGCAATGTTTTCCGATTCCCAACAATAACTCCTCCCGTTCCAATCACTTCCTCTCCCGAACTCACCACAAATCCCCCGACCCTCTCGTACGCTACACGCAGGATGACCACTTCACGCAAATCCGAATCCGCCCGAGCCAACGGAGCTAAATCCCGCGGCCCGAGCACCCCGGAGGGCAAACTCGCCTCCTCGCAAAACGCCACGCAGCACTGCATTTTCAGCCGCACCATGATCCTTGGCTGTGAATCCCAGCATCGCTTTGAGCAGGTTCTCGCCGAACTCAAAGGTCAGGTCCAACCACGCAATTCCACAGAATCCGCCCACGTCGAGGTGATGGCCATCGCCCGCTGGCGCCAGATGCGCGTCTGGGCAGTTCAAAAAACCGCCATCGAGCTTGAAATGGCGCGCGCCGAATCCGCCAACATGGAATCCGCGCGCGTCGAATCCGGCAACGACGCCGCATCCGAAACTGCCTCCGCCGATCTTACGCCAGTCGTCCTCGCGACCCTCGCCTACCGCGCCCTTTCCGACAATAACTTCTTGGAGAAGTTGCACCGCTACGAAACCTCCTACGACCGCCAGTTTGCCAAAGCCCAGGCAGCCATTCAAAAAGGACGCCGTGAGGAACTCCTCGACGCCAAAGACTCCGCGTCCTTTCCATCCAACCCGTTCGCATCGGTTCCTCACCTCGCCACGCCTCTCACCGGCCCAACGTTCATGGACCTCTCTGACCCCCGCGAAAAAGTTATTTTGCAAAACGAACCCACGGCCCAAAATGAAACATAAGCCAAAAGCGAATCGCGAGCATATGAATCAACAAATAGGGATCGCGCGATTGCGGACCTTAGGATGATTGGCCTCGATCCGCGCACCATGAAAATAAGTCAATTATCGATGTTCGGCAGTATACCTTTTGTTTGCCACTAAAGCGGCCTAGGGGGGAGGCCCTGACCGTTAAACTCTGATGATAGACAGACTGGCACTGACGCCAGCAAATCCATTTTGTCGAGCGGCGGAAGAACTCGGGCCCCCATGCTACACGCCCATTGCAGAGTCCAGAACCCGATAACTGCGGGCCGGAAACCCGCCCACGTACCAGACACCCTTGGATTTTGATATCGTCATAACCGCGCCCCATCTACAAATCGGGGGCCAAGGATCGCATGACCCAACCCATCACTCTCACCATAAATGGCAAAAAATATTCCCACGAGGTTGAGCCTCGTCTGCTTCTGATCCATTTCCTGCGCGAAACCGTGGGGCTTACCGGTCCTCATATAGGCTGCGAAACGTCGCTGTGCGGGGCGTGCACCGTTGAAGTCAACGGCCGCGCGGTCAAGAGTTGCACCATGTTCACCGTTCAGGCCGATGGCGCCAATGTGGTCACCATCGAGGGGATGGCCGTGGACGGAAAGCTTCACCGGATTCAGGAAGCATTCCGCAGCGAGCACGGACTCCAGTGCGGTTTCTGTACGCCGGGAATGATTATGGCCTGCAAACAGTTGCTGGACCGGCATCCGCATCCCACTGAAGAAGAAATCCGGCATGGGATCGAAGGCAACATCTGCCGCTGCACCGGCTATCAGAACATCGTCAAAGCGGTTCAGGCTGCTGCGAAGGCGGGGTCTAGAGCACGACCATGTCAACCACAACCACCAAACGCGAAAGCCTGATCGGAAAGAGCATTCCCCGCCGGGAAGATCCGCGCATGATCACCGGCACGGCGACCTATGTGGACGACCTCAAGCTGCCAGGCATGCAATACGCGGTGATCGTCCGCAGCCCGCATGCTGCGGCAAACATCAAGTCGATCGACATCAAGAAGGCGCCGCGATGCCCGGCGTTACGGCCATCTTCACCGGCAAAGACACGGAGAAGGTAGGGCCCGTGCCTTGCGGCGCATCGCTGCCTGGGTTGAGGGTGCCGCACCAGCACATTCTGGCGATGGATCGCGTTTACTACGTCGGCCATGCGGTGGCCGTGGTGGTGGCGTCGGATCGCTACATCGCGCGCGATGCAGCGGAGGAAATTGAAGTCGACTACGAAGTGCTGCAGGCAGTCGCTGATCCGGAGAAGGCGCTTGCGCCGGGCGCTCCCCCGGTGCATCCACAGTGGCCGGACAATGTCGCCTTCACGTTCCATCAGGAAGGCGGCGAAGTGGACCAGGCCTTTGCCGATGCTGAAGTGGTGGTGAAGCAGCGCATTACCAGCCAGCGCCTGGTGCCGATGTCGATGGAGACTCGCGGGGTGGTGGCGGATTGGAAGGCGGCAGACAGGTCGCTGCTGCTGTACACCTCGACGCAGATTCCCCATTTGGCGCGCTCGTTGGTGGCTTCGCAATTGGGGCTGGACGAGAATCGGCTGCGGCTGGTGGCCCCGGAGGTGGGCGGCGGATTCGGGTCCAAGCTGAACGTCTACGCGGAAGAAGCGCTGATGGGCTTCGTGGCGATGAAGATCAACAAGCCGGTCAAGTGGATCGAGTCGCGCCGCGAATGCTTCCTGACCACGATTCACGGCCGCGGGCATGTGGATTACTACGAGGTCGCTGCCAAGAAGGACGGGACCATTCTGGGGATCAAGCTGAAAATCATTCAGGATCTTGGCTCGTATCATCAACTGCTGGGTCCTGCGATTCCCACGTTGAGCGTGCTGATGGCGCCGGGTCTCTACAAAACCCGCAACGTTCGGGCCGATATTGTCGGCGTATTTACGAACTGCGTTCCCACAGATGCCTATCGTGGGGCTGGGCGTCCGGAAGCAACACATGCGATCGAGCGAATGGTCGATATTCTGGCGGCTGAATTGAAGATGGACCCGGTGGAGGTCCGCTTGAAGAACTTCGTCACCAATAGCGAGTTTCCTTTCCCGACGGCGACTGGGCTCATGTACGACTCGGGAGATTACTCCGCGCCACTCAAGCTCGCGCTGGAGATGGCGAATTACACAGAGCTTCGCAAGGAGCAGGCGGAGGCTCGCAAGCAGGGCCGCCTGATGGGGATAGGCATCTGCACGTATGGCGAAATCTGCGCCTTCGGCCCCTCGCCTGCCACGCCCGCCGGTGGCTGGGAAAGCGCGACGGTGAAGATCGAGCCGAGTGGAACCGTCAGCGTGATGACTGGAGTTTCGCCTCACGGGCAGGGCGAGGAGACTACGTTTGCGCAGATTGCCGCGGAAGAGTTAGGCTGCGACATCGACGACGTGATCGTGCTGCACGGCGATACGTCGATCGTCCAGTACGGCATCGGTACGTTCGGCAGCCGCGCTACCGCGGTAGGCGGAACAGCTTTGTACTTTGCATTGCAGGATCTTAAGACCAAGCTGAAAAAATTCGGCGCGATGATATCTGGGCGCCGAGGAAGTTACTTACGAAGATGGAGTATGCACGGACTCGAAGTCGGGGAAGAGCGTCGGGCTGAAGGAGCTTGCTGGCGCAGCGTATCGAGCGATGAAGTTACCGGCCAACACCGAGCCGGGCTTGATGGCGACGCATTTCTGGGAGCCTCCCAACTTCACCTTCCCATTTGGCGCGCACCTCATGGTGTCCGAGGTGGATCGGGAGACGGGAGAGATTTCGATTCATCGCTACATCGCTGTGGACGATTGCGGCACGCTCCTCAATCCGATGATCGTGGAGGGTCAGGTACATGGCGGTGTCGCACAGGGATTGGGGCAGGCTCTGTGGGAGCAGGCCGTCTACGATGACAACGGTCAGCTTGTGACCGGCGAGCTGATGGATTACGCTGTGGCGCGCGCGCCAATGATGCCGCACCTGGAAACGGCCCACACGGTCACTCCATCGCCGGTGAATCCGCTGGGCGTAAAAGGAGTGGGTGAAGCCGGCACGATTGGCGCATCGCCTGCCGCTGTCAATTCCGTAGTGGACGCGCTTTCCACTCTGGGCGTCAGGCACATCGATATGCCGATGACGCAGGAAAAAATCTGGAACCTGATCCATAGCGGGAGGAACGCATGATCGCGCAGCAATTCGAATATTCGGCGCCCAAGACATTGGAAGAAGCGCTGGGGCTGCTGGCCGACGGAGCAAAACCGTTAGCTGGAGGCATGAGCCTGATTCCGATGATGAAGCTGCGGCTGGCGAACCCCGAGCGTGTGGTGGACCTGGGCCGTTTGAAGGACCTGAACTACATTCGCGAGGAGGGTGGGAACCTGCACGTCGGCGCGACCACTACGCATTTTGATGTGGAGAGTTCAGCGCTGGTGCAGAGCAAGTGCCCTCTGCTTGCCCAGACCGCAGCGTGCATCGGCGACGTGCAGGTTCGCAACACCGGAACCATAGGCGGCAGTGTGGCGCATGCCGACCCATCGGCGGATTATCCAGCGGCTTTGCAGGCGCTGGAGGCGAAGGTGGTGCTGCAAAGCGCGAAAGGCCAGCGCACGGTAGCGATCGACGATTTTCTCGTCGACACGTTTACCACCTCGATTGAGCCGGACGAAATGATTCGCGAAGTGATCGTGCCGGTGGATGGATCGCATGTGAATTACGAGAAAATGGCCCAGATCGCGAGCGGTTTTGCCGTGGTAGGTGTCGCGGTGCGGATTCAGCGAGCCGCGGGCAAAGTGACCTTGGCGAGGATCGGCGTGACTGGCCTCTCCAATCGTGCCTATCGCGCTACGGCCGCGGAGAAGGCGTTGGAGGGAACCTCGGGATCGGCTGTGGATGTTCAGACGGCTGCGGCCTTAGTGGACCAGGGCGTGGAAGCCAATGGGGACCTTCACGCATCGGCGGATTTCCGGCGGCACTTGGCGCAGGTCTATGCGGCGCGTTCGCTAGGCGCGGCGCTGGCGAGGAACGCTTGAAGATCAACGGATCGTCAGTGGTGGCGCTTCCGCCCGAGAAAACATATCAGATGATGCAGGACCCTCTGGTGCTCGCGCGCTGCATGCCCGGTTGCGAAGCTCTGGAGAAAATCGGCGAAGACGAATACAAGATGAAAATGAAGATGGCGCTGGCGAGTCTTTCCAGCGCCTTCGACGGC
Source organism: Terriglobia bacterium (assembly GCA_963766615.1). Classification (GTDB taxonomy): domain Bacteria; phylum Acidobacteriota; class Terriglobia; order Bryobacterales; family Bryobacteraceae; genus Palsa-187. Next base: position 596,811 of record CAVYBC010000010.1, on the reverse strand, counting down.
AAGGTGAAGATCACAGATCAAACGCCGCCTTCCAGTTTCCGGCTTCTGGTGGAGGGCAGCGGGAAGATCGGCTTCATGAAAGGCGAAGGCTTGCTGAAGCTGACGCAGCAAGGCGAGGGAACCGAAGTGGCCTATGAGGGAGACGTGCAGGTAGGCGGAACAATGGCCGCGGTGGGGCAGCGGCTGATCGACGCGACGGCCAAGATGATGATCAAACGGTTCTTCGAACAGTTGGCGAAAAGCTGACGGGACTATCATGTAGTCAGGAGGCGAACATGAACTGCACTCGGCTCATTGTTCTTTCAGCGTTTTCCCTGACATTATTGACGGCCCAGGCCAACCAGCCTGGCAAGGTAATCAATATACCTTCCGGCCGTGGAATTTATTTCGACGATCCATCCGGCTTGGTGCCTCTTCCAGGAACCACGCTGGTGCCTTACCACCAGACGAGCCTGGTTGAGTATCTGAGTATTGGACGCTCTAAGAAAGTGGTTGAAGTTGCAGGGGCGAGCGCTGCTTTTGCGGTTGCGACGCAAAGGCCTACCTTCTATATCAATGGTTACCATGCGGGCACGAGGATCTATCTGGTGCATGCGGCTGAGAAACAGGATTATCGCGAGGTCCGCATGGAGGACACCCATCATTTTTCCGACTGGGCGAGTTTCGCCAAGAAGGATCTGACGCCTCTGGATCTGGTGTCGATTGCGCCGGGGTTGATCACGGCAAAGCCACGCACCGATCTTGCGCCGGGCGAGTACCTGATTGTCAGCGATCTGGACCCGGAGTTCCGGATGCTGCAGCTCTGTTGGGAGTTTCGGGTACAACAGCCATAGCCCCGTCCCGTTAGGGCAGGGATTGCTATTTGCCGCACGCATCAGAGCGGGATGTTGCTGTGCTTCTTGCGCGGCGTGGTGTCGACCTTCGTCTCTAACAGGCGCAAGGCTCGGATGATGCGGGGCCGGGTTTCGTGCGGCTCGATCACGTCGTCCAGGAACCCGTGTTCGGCGGCGATGAATGGGTTGGCGAATCGCTCACGGAACTCCTCAACTTTGTCGCGCCGGACCGATTCAGGTTCCCCGCGATAGATGATGTTTACCGCGCCTTCCGCGCCCATCACGGCGATCTCCGCGGAAGGCCACGCGAGATTTACGTCTGTCCGCAGATGTTTCGAGCCCATTACGCAATAGGCTCCGCCATAGGCCTTGCGGGTGATGACGGTGATCTTGGGGACCGTCGCTTCCGCATAGGCGTAGAGGAGCTTCGCGCCGTGGCGAATGATGCCTCCGAATTCCTGCGCGGTGCCGGGCAGAAATCCAGGCACGTCCTCGAAGGTGAGAATCGGAATGTTGAAGGCGTCGCAGAAGCGTACGAAGCGCGCGCCTTTCACCGACGAATCGATGTCCAGACATCCCGCAAGAAACGCCGGCTGGTTGGCGACAATGCCGACAGGACGCCCGTCCATCCGCGCGAAACCGATCACGATGTTTTTGGCCCATTGCTCATGCACCTCGAAGAAGTCGCCCGAGTCGGCGATGCGATGGATCACGTCTTTGATGTCGTAAGGCAGGTTGGGATTGGCAGGGACGATGGTGTCGAGCTCGGGGTCCTGGCGATCGGCGGGATCGCTCGAAGCCTCGCGCGGGGCGTCGTCGCGATTGTTCTGCGGCAGATAACTCATCAAGGCGCGAATCATGCGCAGACATTCGGAGTCGTCATGGGCCAGGAAGTGGGCCACTCCGCTCTTTGTGTTGTGTGTTGCCGCGCCGCCCAGCTCTTCCTTGCTTACGTCTTCATGCGTGACGGTCTTGATTACCTCGGGACCGGTGACGAACATGTAGCTGGTGCCTTCCACCATGAAGGTGAAGTCGGTGAGGGCAGGCGAGTAAACGGCTCCTCCGGCGCAGGGGCCCATGATGGCTGAAATCTGAGGCACCACGCCGCTGGCCATCGTGTTGCGAAGGAAAATATCCGCGTAGCCGCCGAGAGAAAGAACGCCTTCCTGGATCCGAGCTCCGCCGGAATCATTGAGTCCGATGACGGGAGCGCCGGTCTTCATAGCGAGGTCCATGATCTTGACGATCTTCTTGGCGTTGGTCTCCGAGAGCGACCCACCGAAGACGGTGAAGTCCTGCGCGAAGACGAAGACGGAGCGGCCGTGGATGAGTCCATGACCGGTGATGAATCCGTCGCCTTCGACGATCTGGTCTTCCATGCCGAAGTCGCGAGAACGATGGCGAACAAGCTTGTCGGTTTCTTCGAAGGTGTCTTGGTCCAGCAATAGGTCGATACGTTCGCGCGCGGAGAGCTTGCCTTCTTTATGCTGCCGTGCCCGGCGCTCCGCGCCACCACCTGCTTCAGCCCCGGCGTGGCGGCGGCGCAGTTCCTCAAGACGGTCAGACATACGAGAATAGGGTAACGCGATTTGATTCTTTCCCGTCCCAGTTATGTGAGAAATCTCTCAGCGGGGCCGCTGTGTCTAAAAATAGCGTGCCTAACCTTGTGTGCGCAGGCACCTGAGCCTCAGCGCACCAGCCAGGACTCCGTTATTCAGACCAATGTTCACCTGGTTCTGGTTCCCGTCACCGTGACCGACCGTAAGGGTCATTCGGTAGACGGCCTAAGCACGGATCAGTTTGTGGTGCGCGACGAAGGAAAGGTGCAGAAAATCCGCGTAGACACCTCGGAGTCTGTACTGGCGCCGGTGTCGGTGGTGGTCGCCGTCCAGGCGAGCGGGATTTCGGCGGTAGCGCTGGACAAGATTCAAAAGGTCGGTGCGATGATTCAGCCGCTGATCGCGGGAGACAAGGGCAGAGCAGCGGTGATTACCTTTGACGACGAGGTGGTGGTCCAGCAGGAATTCACTTCGAACGGCTCAAAACTTCGTGAAGCTTTCGAGAGCCTCCGGCCCGGCACCATCAAGAAGGCTCGCATGTTCGATGCCACGCTGGAAGCGGTGAAGATGCTGGAGATGCGGCCGGAGAATAGCCGGAGAATCTTATTTCTGCTGAGCGAATCGAGAGACCGGGGCAGCCGCGCGAAACTCCAGGACGTGGTCGAACGCGTGCAGCGCGCGGGGATCACGGTTTATCCCATTACCTATTCGATTCAAAAAATCGCATGGACCGCGCGCGCCGGCAACCCCGAGGACAATCCTCGTGATGAAGATCTGCTTGCCGCGATCACCGAACCCTCGCGGCTTGCCACGAAGAACGCAGCCGGCGCGTTTGCCAGTGCGACCGGAGGCAGGCATCTCTCCTTCGCGACCTTGAATGGACTGGAAGAGGCCATCGCCAAGGCAGGGGATGAGATCCACAGCCAGTACCTGTTGAGTTTCACGCCGAGCGAGCCAGGCGATGCGGCGTTCCGAAAGCTGCAAGTTGTGGTGATATCGAGACCGGATGTGGTGATCCGTGCGCGCCCGGGGTATTGGCCTTAACGGCCATATACAAAAGGCCAACATCGTACGATAGAACCATAGAATGAAGATCGCGATTACGGGCGGCACGGGTTTTGTCGGACGCCACCTGGCGCGGGCTCTTACCGGCGCGGGGCACCAAGTGGTGGTGATTGCGCGGGGCAAGGACAAACGCGACGAAGCGCTTAGAGCGGTGGCTGGGGTCACATTCTTTGAAGCGGACCTGTCCGATCCCGCGCCGCTAGCCGAGGCTTTTGCCGGGTGCGATGCAATCGCACATTGCGCCGGGATCAATCGCGAGACAGGGATGCAAACTTACCAGCGCATCCATGTCGACGGCACGGCTCACGTGTTGGAAGCTATGCGAAGAGCTAACATCGGGCGTGTGCTGCTGCTTAGTTTTTTGCGCGCGCGCCCCGATTGCGGATCGCCGTATCATGAGTCGAAGTGGGCGGCGGAAGAACTGGTGCGCGCGTCGGGCTTCGACTATACGGTGTTTAAGGCGGGCATGGTCTACGGGCGCGGAGATCATATGCTGGACCATTTGAGCCACACTATTCACACGGCGCCGCTATTTGCTACGGTTGGTTTGCGGGAGCAGCCGATCCGGCCCGTGGCGATTGAGGATGCAGTCGATATCCTCATTGCGGCTCTGGTTCGCGGGCGGCTTTCACGCCAGACTGTTTTCATCCTTGGACCGGAAACTTTACTTCTAAGCGACGCGGTCCGGCGTGTGGCAAAAGCGCTGGGGCGCAGGATGTGGATCGTGCCCGCGCCGGTATGGTTTCACGTTGCGATATCGCGCGTGTTCGAAGCAACGATGCGGATCCCTCTGATCGCGACGGCGCAGGTCCGTATGCTGGCGGAAGGCTTTCAGGAGGCTGCGCCAACCGCCGAAGCATTACCCGCCGACTTAACGCCTCAGCGGCGCTTCACCGAAGATCAGATTCGCAGAGGCCTGCCGGATCCGGGTCCGTTCCGGTTGCGGGATTTGCGTTGTTGTGGCTGATGGAGATCGGAATCCAAATGGGCGCGTCAATCTGCAGGTTCGCCGGATTTACGATGTTCGCCGTGGGGCTTGCCCAGGCTCAGACGATCAGGCCTGTATTTAGCGCCTTTGAGGTCGCCACAATCAAGCCGGTGAAAGCCGACGAACCCAATGCCGGCCGCTACATCAGGATGCAAAGCGCGCACAGATTCGAAGTGAAAAACTACACTGTGAACGGTTTGGTTGCGGCAGCCTACGATCTGAATCCGCGCGCGATCTCGGGAGGTCCGGCATGGTTGGGATCGAATCGCTACAATATCATCGCCGTGGCCCCAGGCGACGATCGCCCCACCTACGATGAGCAGATGGTGATGCTGAAGAAGCTTCTTACTGAGCGATTCAATCTTGCGTTCCACCGGGAGCAGAAGGAATTCTCGCTTTACGAACTCACGGTCGCTAAGGGCGGCTTAAAGATCAACACAAGTACGGCGCCGTTTGATGAGGCATCCAACGTGACCAGCACTTTATTTCCGGCCCGCAGCGGCGGTATCGATCACGCCCGGCTTCCCGCGCACAACGTCACTATGCAGCAATTTGCTTCCGTATTACAGCGGGCGATTTTAGATCGGCCGGTGGTCGACAAAACGGGACTATCAGGACGTTACGATTTCGATCTCGAATGGACTCCAGGCGACAACGAGTTCGGAGGGCACCTTCCGCCGGGTGTTCCGGATTCGGAAAGACCTGGGCTGTTCGTTGCCATGCAGGAGCAACTCGGCCTCAGGATAGAGGCGGCCAAAGGGCCGCTGGCGGTGCTGGTGATAGACAGGCTCGATAGGCCTTCGGAAAATTGAAGGCTGCGCGCACGGTTGCCAAAGCCCGCCCCTTCCGAGCATGATGAATGCATGCGAATTATCGCTTTCATCGTGGCGATTTCCACCACCGGCCTCATATGGGGGCAGTCCGCTCCTCGTCCGCTGGGATATCTCAATAAGGCTGATATGCCGGACGTGGTCCGCATTGTCCCGCCCGCCCCGGCGACCGGAGATAACCGATTTACCGCCGACATGGCTATTTTCCATTCGACCCGGGCGCTGGAAGGCTCTCCGCGATGGACTCTCGCGCAATTTGACGACGACGTGTCTGTTCCGGGGCTCTTCAAAGCGTTTAGCTGCTCGCTTGGGATAAACCTTACGCGCGACAATGCCCCGAAGACAAATGCGTTAATCAGTCGCGCGAACCAGGACTCCAGCGTCGCATCCAACATCCTCAAGCAGCTCTATCAACACAAGCGTCCCTTTCAAGTAGACGACGGGAACGTTTGCCTGTCGGCCCAGGGAAAGGCTGCGCTGGAGAAGAGTCCCGACTATCCCTCCGGCCACACGACTGGAGGCTGGGAGACGGGATTGGTCCTTTCGGAACTGGCTCCCGACGCCGAGACGGCTATCCTTGCCCGAGCCAGGGCCTTCGGCCAAAGCCGCGTCGTCTGTGGCGTTCATAACGCTAGCGCCGTGGAAGCGGGATGGATGACAGCGACAGCAATCTTCGCGGCCCAGAATGCCTCGCCGGTTTTCCGAGCCGATGTCGAGGCAGCCCGGTCGGAACTGGCTGCGCTTCGCGCGAATTCCGCCAAGCCCGAAGGGTGCGCGTTGGAAGAAAAGACTCTCTCCAAGAACCCGTATTGAGTTAGATATCGCTACGGCCGAACTGATCTTCTTGCACTTTCGATAAAGCTCAGTTTTCGGACGGTCTTTCAATTCGGTCGACGACGATCATGTCGACCGGACCCTTTTGAGATTCCAAGCGCAATCCGAGCTGCTCTTTTAGCGCGGTAAAGATCGATGGCCCCGCGTTCGCGCCATCGGGCGGCGGACTATTGCCAGCTCTTAGAGGCAGCCCCAAGGCTTCCGGCCCATATTCATTGGGCATTGGCGTCCACGCGAGCTTGAAGGCATATTCGCCCTTTATCCCGGTCTTATCGATGACGACGCGCCAGAGGTAGGTAGAGAGAACATCCGCCAACATTGCCATCGACGCTCGATTGGGAGTCAGTGACGCCGGTCCGCACGGACAAATTCCAGGTTGCTCATTGCTCGTGGCGGCGGTCATCTTGATCCCGGAGGATTTTGCAACAACGAGTGCGTACACCGGTATTGTGCGACGTTCGTGGTGAACCTGCAGTTGATACCTCTCCTCCAACAGAGATCGCACCCTCATCTGTACGTCCGCGCGCGAAGGGCGGCCGCCCGAGGCGTCACCCTTGGCCTGAATCTCCCAGAGATCGGTTCCTGTCCATCCCGGGGTGTTCAAGATCTGAAACGCCTTAACGTCGTATGCAAACATCACAAGCATCTTGAGCGTCGCGCCCACTGCTCGAAAGGTCCCGTCAGGCTGAGAGCGAATCATGAAATTACCGTCCTGAATCGCATAGGCCTTGATCGAAGCGACGTCGAATTTCTGAGGAGGAACGGTTTCTCCCCTCAATAAACACGAAGCAAGAAGAATCGGGTACGCTGCTTGAACCGCTCCTCTGGCGATCATGCAATGATTGACGTTGCAAAGTACGGCCCGTGGATTGAAATCTCCACGCGATTCTTTATTGAACCGGCAGCCAAGCCAACAATGCTGCGAACAGCACCAGAAGTGCGGCGAATTGGGCGAAAGCTCCGGGGTCTGGCTCCTTGGCGTGATCTTTCTGCCAGAAGATCCGGAACGCCGCGCCGAGGAATACCAGAATAAACATACCTTCGCGGGTCAGGAACCACAGGAGCCCGACCAGGGCGAGGATGATTAATCGCTCATGCCACGCCAAGGCGCGGAAGGCGCGGCCGCCGTCGAGTTGCCATATAGGAGTCAAGTTGAACAAGTTGATGAACACGGTCGCGTGTGCGATCGCGAGCCAGATGGGTCCGCCTCCGGCGAAGTATCCTAACACGGCCAGCAGCGCGGCTCCCGCGCCCCATAGAGGACCGGCCAGCCCGATGCGTGCGTCCTGCGCATGATTGAGCGGACTCTCATACAGACTGATGAACGCCCCGAAGCCGGGGATGAACATGGGTGCGGAGGCCCGCATGCCGTATTGCCTCAGCATCCAAACGTGTCCCATCTCATGAATGTAGATGCCCAGCACGAATCCTACCGCGAATTTCCAGCCGTAGAGGCTCCAGTAGACGCCCATGGTGACGAACATGGACAGGAGCGTCTTGAGTTGGCCTAGTCCGAGCAGTAGGAACTTTAGTTTGCCGAAGATCAGCGCGATGGCTGCTCCCACTGGACCGAACCGTTTCAGCCACTGCGGAGTGTTCGTCTGGGGGTGAGGCGCTGGCTGCGTTCGTGCGGCTTCACCCAGGGCCTTCACGTGCTGCAGAATCGCCTGGGCTTGCGTGGAGTCGAGTGGCAGCAGACGGAGGGAGTCCCGCCACAATCGGGCCGCGCCAAGCATGTCGTTATTGGCTTCGCACATGCGGGCTCGCGAGGCCATGTCTTCCAGCGCGGCTGCGTGTACCAATTGATGGCAATTGAAGCAGGTGAGCGCCTGGGGCGGAAGCATTGCGCCGCACGATGCACAGTATTGGATCTGGTCAGCCATATTGAAAGGGAGCAGGGCTGAAGCCCTGCGCAGGCTAAAGCCCGCCCTACGGTGTCGAAGGGTTCTCTTCCAGTGTAAATGGACCGGCCAGCACGTGAGGAGAACCGGCCGTTTGTTTCCATGCTTGCATGAGCCCGAAGTAGATAATCGCGATGCCTATGATTCCTCCAACGCCTGCAGTCAGACCAAAGAAGGGCGAGACGAAAGCGATGCCAACCAGGAACAGTACTGCAAGCAATAATCGGCCGAAGGACGGAGTCGGGGTTTCCTTTGTTGTGACCGTTGCCGGTTCGGCCTGCGGCGCGCCGGGCGTTGGTTGCGCGCTCGTGCCGGCTGTGGTCTGAGTCTTCAATTTAGGATTGTCGCGCATATCCTTGATTAGCAGCGGGACGTAGCTGGTGGTGATGGACAGATAGGTCAAGGCCACCGCCAGGATCTGCAGGCGGCGTCCTCGGGATCTGGACCCAATCCGAACCGCGCGGCCGACCAGGAATCCGACCGCAATCGAAGCAATAGCCAGTTGCAATCCGGTGACGAGTGTAATGACCGCGTAACAAATAGAGCAGGCCAGCGCCGCGCCCGTTCCGTAGAGGAGTCCACGCCCGAACGTGGATTTAGCGGCTTGGGCGCGTGCTTGTTCCGCGCAGTTGGGGCAGACCGTCTGGCCGGCGAGTTGGAAAAAGGAGCTCCCAATGGCGCTGGAGCACAGGACGCACTTCCGCTGCGGGTCGGCGTACTCCGCTTTTTGGAATTGTAGGGACTCCATAGGCAGAGATCGGAGGAAGCCTCGAATCCTTTATAAGGCTATTCGCCCCATTTATTCAAATGTGTAGAGCGGCATTCCGGGGGCCGGCTGGTCGTCGCCGGGAGCTCCCACGGGCTGTTCCTGAAGCTGGCGGCAATAGAGACCGCCTTCGCCCAGGTAGATTTCGAACTCGGCGGGCCGGGCGAGGCTGCCTTGAATTAAAGCTTCGCTCAAGGGGTCCTCGATGTACTTCTGCAGAGCCCTGCGCAGCGGCCGCGCGCCGTAGCTGCGGTCGGTACAGGTCTTGTCCAGAATGTACTTGGCGGCTTCCTGGCTCAGCTTGATCTTGATCTGCTTGGCTTCCAGATTCTTGTTGATATGGGCCGTCAGCAGTTCGATGATCTTGAGCAGGTCCTCGTCGTTCAGCGAAGTGAACAGGATCACTTCATCCAGACGATTGAGGAACTCAGGATTGAACGCCTTCTTCACTTCGCCCATCACCTGATCCTCTACCTTCGCCGGGAGGCCGGACGAAGGAGCCGAGAAACCCATGGGCGTGCGCTTCTCCAGGAACCTGGCGCCCAGGTTGGAAGTCATGATGATGATGGTGTTCTTGAAGTCCACCGTATTGCCCAGGCCATCGGTCAACTGGCCGTCTTCAAACACCTGTAAGAGGATGTTGTAGACGTCAGGATGGGCCTTCTCGATTTCATCCAGCAGGATGATCGAGTAGGGCGCCCGCTTCACGCGTTCGGTGAGCTGGCCGCCTTCTTCGTAGCCCACATAGCCCGGAGGCGAACCGATCAACTTAGATACTGAGTGCTTCTCCATGAATTCCGACATGTCGAAGCGGATCAGAGATTTTTCGCTGCCGAAGAGGAACTCGGCCAGAGCGCGGGCGACTTCGGTTTTGCCGACGCCGGTCGGTCCCAGGAACAGGAATGAACCGGATGGCCTCTTGGGCGACTTCAACCCTGCGCGCGAGCGGCGGATGGCGCGGGCCAGAGCGGAGATCGCTTTATCCTGGCTGATCACGCGGGCGTGCAGCTCTTCTTCAATGCGCAGGAGCTTAGTGACTTCTTCTTCGCGGATGGCGGTCATGGGAACGCCGGTCCAGCGTGCGACTACGTCTTCAATGTCGTCCTTGGTCACGACCCCGGTGGAGGTATCGTCCAGGTTGTACTTTTCGCGGAGCTGGCGAAGATTCTCGCGCTCCTTGCGTTCCTCATCGGAATAGAAGCGCGCCTTTTCGAATTCGTGATTGGCGATGGCGTTTTCCATGCGATGCACGATGAACTTAATGCGCTTCTGAATATCGGCGACCTCGCTGGGCAGCGTGGTCTGGCGGAGTTTCACGCGCGCCCCCGCCTCATCGATCAAATCGATGGCCTTGTCTGGCAGGAAGCGGTCGGGAATAAATCGGGTGGATGCGTAGACGGCGATTTCGATGGCTTCATCGGTATAAGCAACGGCGTGGAACTTTTCGTAGCGTTCCTTTACACCGAACAGAATGCGGATGGCGTCGGTTTCGTTGGGAGGCGGAACTTTTACGGCCTGGAAACGACGCTCCAGCGAACGATCCTTTTCAATGGACTTGCGATATTCGCCCGGAGTGGTCGCGCCGATGCACTGAACTTCGCCGCGGGATAGAGCGGGTTTAAGGATATTGGCGGCGTCGAGCGATCCTTCGGCGGAGCCTGCGCCGACCAGAGTGTGAAGCTCGTCAATGAAGATGATGGCGTTCTGATTCTCCATCAGCTCTTTCATGATGGTCTTCAGGCGCTCTTCAAACTGGCCGCGATACTTGGTTCCCGCGACGATCAGTGAAAGATCCAAAGCCAGGATGCGCTTGTCGGCGAGGAAAGAGGGAACGTCTCCGTCGGCGATCCGCTGGGCCAGCCCCTCGACGATGGCTGTTTTGCCGACGCCGGGCTCGCCGATCAGGACAGGATTGTTTTTGGTACGGCGGCAGAGAATCTGGATGACGCGATCGAGTTCGTAATCGCGGCCGACCAGAGGGTCGAGCAGTCCGTCCATGGCGGCCTGGGTAAGGTCGCGGCTGAATTCGTTGAGAAGCGAGCTTTCCTTCGGGCGATTGGAAGACATTTTCTCGGAGCTGGAACGGGCGATTTCCTCGCGCACTTGTGACAGGCGCAGGCCGCGTTCGTGCAGGATGTCGGCGGCAAAGCACTTCTCTTCGCGCAGCAACCCCAGCAGCAAATGTTCAGTACCAATGTGTTTGTGGTTCAGGCGCTCGGCTTCTTCAGCGCCATAGGCGAGCACGCGTTTGCACTCATGGCTCAGCGGCAGATCGACGGACGTCGATACCTTGTCCCGCAGAGTGGTGTGCGCCTCAATTTGTTTGCGGATCGATTCCACCGAGGCGCTGGAGCGCAGGAACCGGTTGGCCAGCGCTTTGTCTTCCCGCAGCAAACCCAACAGAAGATGTTCGGTTTCGATGCACGGGCTGCCAAACTGGCTGGCCTCGTAGCGCGCAAAAAAGATAACCCGGCGCGCTTTCTCTGTATAACGTTCAAACATAGTGCCTGCCTTGTAAAGTACTAGAAGAAGAGTCAGGAACGAAAGGAACTAGCAATCCGCGCTCCAACGTAACCATGCGGTCGGCGCGGCGGGCGAAGTTGTGATTGTGAGTGACGTGAATGGAGGTCAATTGGCGGGACCGATGCAGTTCCTCGATCAGGCCCATGATCATTTCGCCGGTCCGGAAGTCAAGGCTGCCCGTCGGCTCGTCGGCCAACAGCACCCTCGGGTTTCCAACCAGGGCGCGAGCAAGGACCACGCGCTGTTGCTCGCCGCCGGATAATTCTCCCGCGCGGTGTGATGCGCGGTTGCGTAAGCCAACTTCATCAAGCCTCGCTAACGATACGGGTTCCGCCTCGTCTTTGGACGTGCCCCGGATCAGCAACGGCATCATCACATTCTCCAGCGCCGTAAATTCCCGGAGCAGCGAGTGAATTTGCCAGACAAACCCCAATTCGCGATTACGAAAGTCCGCCAGCCGGTCTGGCGAAAGCTTGCAAATATCGTTCTGCCCGAAGTATATCGCACCGTTTGTGGGCCTGTCCAGACCGCCCAAAAGATGCAACAGGGTACTTTTCCCGGCGCCCGATTCACCCACCAGAGCGACCTTTTCCCCGGGCGCTACTTCCAGGTTCAAGCCGGCGAAGACCACCAGATCGGAGGAACCAGACCGGTAGGTCTTGGTCAGGTCCACCGCGCGCAGTGCAAACGCGTCGGAAGTGTCGTTTTCTGGCGGCATAGGGTGGAAGCCCACTTCCATCTTACTATCGGCTCAAAACCCACTTCGGTCTAAGGTGGTCTTGCAAACATTCTTGCATATTTATGTTTCATTCCCTATGCTGGGATTGATCCCACAGGGTTACTTTGGGTGGCCATTGAATTGCTAACGGGACCGGATAGGAGCAAATATCCAATGAACTGCAACGCGAACTGCAATGCGAACTGCATCACGCAAGCTTTCACGAACCTCACCGTGTGGAGGTCGTTACTGAAGGTACTGACGGGAGCCCTAATCGCAGTTCTTGTTCTGGGTATTTCCGACACAGCCAGAGCGCAAGGGGTAACACTCACGGTATCTCCGCAGCAACTCACCTTTAACGTTCCCCAGAACACGCTCACCAGCCAGCAGCAGAATGTCGCGGTGAGCTCTAATAACGCGACCTCGGTGGTGATCCAGGTGAACCCCAATAGTCCGTGGATTTCTGTGAATCCAACGACCGCGAACATCAACTCCACCCCGTCAGTCATAGCCGTGACCGTGAATACAACTCAGCTCAATTTAGGAAACTATGTGGGCTCCTTTAGCGTGGCAGTGCCGGGGCAAAACGCGAACCCGGTACAGGTCACCGTGAACCTCACGGTGGGTACGTCTGGGTCTGGGACCGGCGGTGTCACGGCCACCCCTTCCAGCCTCGCTTTCACCGCGCAGCAGGGCGCGACCAGCGCGACTCCCTCAGGCACCAACGTGGTGATCACAACCTCGGGCAGCCAGTTTAACTACAATATTTCGGCTACCACAACGGGTGGGTTGAACTGGCTGCTGCTCAGCCAGTCTACGGGACAGACCGGAGATGCGGGGTTCATCGTAAGCGCGAATCCGACCGGATTAGCGGGCGGGGTTTATACCGGCAACATTCTTGTCCAGAGCATCACCACCAGCAGCAACGTGAATATCCCGGTGACTCTCACCGTAAATTCGAATGCGACCATCACGGTTACGCCCGCCAACCCGCCGCCATTTCTCTATCAGATAGGCGGCCTGGTCCCTACGCCGCAGACGATCGGAGTGACCGCAACAACCGGTTCGGTGTCTTTCACGGTCCAGTCGCCAAACGTATCGTGGCTGGTGGTTTCGCCGCTCCAGGGTGTGGCAGGAGCCAATGCTACCAACCTGACGTTGTCGGTGGCGCCAGGAAGTCTCGCGGCTGGTACCTATAACACCACCGTGACTATCTCTCCGCAGAACGGGTCGGCCCAGGTGGCTGTTCCCGTCACTCTGGTGATTAGCGCCAATGCTCTGCTGACCGTTTCGAATAACAATCTGATTTTCAATGCTCAGTTTGCGGGCACGCCTCCGCCGGATCAAACGGTGACCGTCAGCGCGACTGGAACGGGAGGGTCCGTAGCATTCAGCTTCAGTTCCGACTCTTCTTGGCTGTCGGCGACCGAGTCGAGCGGCAACACGCCCTCCACCCTGACCGTACATGTTTCTCCCACAGGGTTGGCGGTCGGCCCTTACACCGGCAAGATCACGATTCGACCCTCCAATGGGGAGAATTATTCACAGGTCATAACCGTGAATCTCACGGTAGCAAACGCGTCTCAATTGACAGCGGGGCCGCCGGTGCTGCTGTTCAGCTACCAGATAGGCCAGGCACAGCCCCAATCGCAAGTTTTGCAGATTACCTCGACAACGCCCCAGGTCGGCTTCACCGCCACTTCCTCCACGACGAACTGCGGATCAAACTGGCTTTCCGCGCCGCTAGCTCAGTCCAACACGGCGCCTACCACGATCACCGTTAGCGTGCTGACCACGGGATTGAGCGCCGGCATTTGCACCGGCGCGGTTACCCTCGCCTACGGGTCCGGGCAAACGCTTGTGATTCCGGTGACGCTACCGGTGACTACTACGCCTCAGCTCGCCATTAGTCTCCCGGCAGGCTTCGGGAACTACACGCTGGTGCCGGATGGAACCCAGGCCTCGCAGAGGATTGCTTTGACCAGCACTGATCCGACTACGGCGGTCACCTTTACAGCCACCAGTCCCAACAGTTTCGTTTCGCTGGCACAGACCCAAGGCACCACGCCTGCGAACCTGGTGGTGAATATTTCGGCAGTGGGCCTCAATCCAGGCCTTTATCAGGGACAGATCGTGATCAGCTCGTCGAGTCTCCCCAATAATTCGCTGATTATTCCGGTAAATCTCACGGTGACTCCGAATACCCAGGTGACGGTGACACCGCCGGGATCGGCGACCAGCCCCATTACCTTCACACAAGCGCAGGGAGGAGCAGTGCCGGCAGCGCAGGTTCTCACACTTGCCAGCACCGGCGGGACCGCTACCTTCGCGGCCACTGTAACAACCAATGCGGGCGGCCAATGGCTGGGAGTCTCGCCTGCGAGTGGAACGGCGTCCGGTCCACTCACGGTGAGCATCCTGTCCAACCAGCTTAGTCAGGGCACCTATACAGGCCAAATCAATCTTTCGCTGCAAAACGCCTCAGTGACGTCCATCACGATCTTCGTAACGTTGAACGTTACGGCGCCCCAGAGCCTGATCGTGAACCCGACCCAGACGTTCACTTTCACCTCCCAGATCGGTGCCATACAGCCGGCGCCCCAAAGATTCAGGGTCACTTCCGGCGGCTCGCCTCTGGCGTTCACAGTAGCCAGCGCTTCCACCCCCAGCGGCTGGCTTTCTACGGATATTACCTCGGGAAATACGCCCTCCGATGTGAACATCATGGTGAACGGGACGGGCTTGGCCATCGGCAACTACAGCGGCACGGTGACGGTCGCCTCCGCTGGGCTGACTTCAGTGGTCCTCAACGTCACTTTAACGGTCTTAGCCGCGGCGCCTCCGGTGCCTGTAACCATTTCCAGCAATGCCAGCGGCATCGCAGGAGTTATCGCGCCCGGCGAAATTCTCTCCATTTACGGGTCGAACCTTGGTCCTTCGACTCCGGCCTCCGGTACCAGCTTCAGCCTGAACTCGCAAGGCGGCGTCAACCCGACGCTGGCCGGAGTGCAGGTGTTATTTAACGGAAAAGCCGGTACACCGTTGTATGTCTCGGCCACCCAGGTAAACGTGATTGTGCCTTACGAGGCGAACGGCCAAACTACTACGAGCATCGTTGTTACGTATAACAATACACAATCTGCTCCGTTTACCTTCAACGTTGCGGCTCAGGCGCCTGGTATTTACACATTGAACTCGCAAGGGTTCGGCCAAGCCGCCGCAGTGAACCAAAACGGTACGTTTAATGGGAGCGGAGCGAATGGCACCACGCCCGCATCCGCCGGGCAGGTGATGGCGATCTTCGCCACAGGCGGGGGCCAGACGTCGCCTCCGAGCACTACCGGGTCGGTGACACCTAACAACGGTACGTTGTATCGTATTTCGAACGTCACAGCGACCATCGGCGGTCAGCCTGCTGTGGTTCAATTCGCCGGCGGGGCTCCCGGGCTTGTCGCAGGTGTGATTCAAGTGAACCTGGTGGTGCCGCCTGGCGTCACTGGCGATGCGCTGCCGGTGGTGATTAATGTGAATGGCGCATCCAGCCCCCTACCTGGAGCGACGGGCCCGACGGTAGCGGTCCGCTAGCGGCTAGCCCCAAGGGGCGATTTAGGAGATTAGGCGAAAACTTCGGCTAGGGGAACCTCGATCGCGGGGTTCTCCGTCCGAAGAATTCCGTTCTTCACTTCGCGCAGACCTTCATCTTTGGTGGCGACGTAGGCTTGGCGTGTTTTCGGATCGAGGATCCAGACGTAGGGGACGCCCATCTCGAGATAATCCGCAGTGCGGATCTCCATACGGTTCATACGATCGTCCGGCGACAGAATTTCGATGCAGATGAACGGGGGCTTTATGAGAATTTGGTCCGTTGGCTTCGGTCCTAGCAACACGCAGACATCGGGAACCCGATATCGGGTTTGATTCACCTGCACCCTCTGTTCAGGGAGCACAATGATGTCCCATTCCTTGCGTCGGCCGTATAGATATACGATCAGTGCGGCCTGCAACCAACTGTGATCCCATTCACCTAAGTTGCGTTCCTCCAGATGGCCGTCTACGAAATCGCAGTCGGGCTCGTAGACTTCGGAAAGATACTCTTCGACAGTGATTACCGGGGCCGCAGTCGCCATGATTTCAATTACCATCCTTAGCGCACAACGATATTTACTAGCTTATCGGGAATCACGATCACCTTGACCACCTGTTTCCCTTCCAACAGTGGCTTCAACTTGGGATCCCCCATTGCCATTCGCTCCAATTCCTCCTTGGAAGTTCCGAACGCCACCAGGATTCTGCCCCGAACCTTGCCGTTCACCTGAAGTACCACCTCGGCCAGATCTTCCTTTGCCAATGCCTCGTCGGCTTCAGGCCATTTCTGACGAAACACCGGGCCGGTGCGGCCGAGCGCTTCCCACAGTTCCTCGGCGATGTAAGGAACGAAGGGACCCAACAGCAGGGTCAACGCGGGCAGGATCTGATCCAGCGCCGCGCGGGACAGCTTATCTTCTTCGGCGTACAGCTCATTCATGAGTTCCATCAGCGCGGCGATGGAGGTGTTAAAGTGCCAGCGGTTGCTGAAGTCGTCGGTGACCTTGGCAATGGTCTGGTGCAATTTGCGCAAGGCTCGGCGGCTGGCTTCAGGATCGCCCGCACTTTGCCGGTCGATATTGCGCATGACGAAACGATGGACCCGCTCCAGGAATCGCCTCTGCCCGCCGACGCTGGCTTCAATCCATGGCATGTCTTTTTCAGGCGGAGCGGCGAACAGCACGAAAAGGCGGCAGGTATCGGCTCCGTAGCGGCCCACCATTTCTTCGGGATCCACCACGTTGCCCTTGGATTTCGACATCGCCGAGCCATCGCTGCCCAGCACCATGCCTTGCGTGAATAAATTCGTGACCGGCTCATCATTGGTGATCAGGCCCAGGTCGCGCATCACCTTGGTAAAGAAACGCGAATAGATCAGGTGCAGAATGGCATGCGTGACGCCGCCGATGTATTGGTCGATTGGGAACCACTTCTGCGTCTTCGCCGAATCGAACGGCGCGGTGCTGTTCTTCGGATCGCAATAGCGATAGAAGTACCAGGACGAATCGACAAACGTGTCCATGGTGTCGCTTTCGCGCTGCGCATCTTCGCCGCACTTGGGACACTTCACGTTCATGAAACTGGGGACGTTGGCCAGTGGCGACCGGCCCTTTCCCGTGAATTGGACTTCGTAAGGCAGTTCGACCGGCAGATCCTTTTCCGGCACCGGAACCATGCCGCATTTCGGGCAATGAATCACAGGAATGGGCGTGCCCCAGTAGCGCTGGCGAGAGATGCCCCAGTCCTTGATCCGAAATGTGATCGCCCCCTTGCCGAAGCCGTGCTGCTCCGCGTAGGCGTTCATTTTGCGGCGCGCTTCGGCGCTGGGAAGCCCGCTGAATTCGCCCGAATGCTCTACGATTCCGTACTCAGTGAATGGCCCTTTGGGATGCATGGATAGTTCGCCATCCACGGCACGAATCACAGGACGGATCGGGATGCCGTACGTCGTGCAGAACTCAAAGTCGCGCTCATCGTGCGCCGGCACGGCCATGATCGCTCCGGTGCCGTAGTCCATCAGGACGAAGTTGCCGATCCAGATAGGAACCTTCTCCTGGCTGTACGGGTTGATCGCGTACGCGCCAGTGAACTGGCCGTCCTTTTCGATATCCCCAGGACCCTTTTGCGCTCGAGCGTCGATCATCTGCTTGGCGCGAGTCCGGCCAAAATCGTCCAGTAGATTTTGAGCGATAGGATGTTCGGGCGCCAAAATGACGCACGTGGCGCCGTATATGGTGTCGACGCGCGTGGTGAAGACGCGGATTCGCTCCTTCGAACCGGCGAGCGTGAAGTCGATCTCCGATCCTTCCGATCGTCCGATCCAGTTGCGCTGCATGGAGAGCACTCGCTCAGGCCAGCCCGATTGCAGCTTGTCATCGATGTCCTTCAGTAATTCGTCGGCGTAGTCCGTGATTTTCCAAAACCACTGCTCCATGGCCCGCTGTTCTACCGGTGTGGTTTCGTGACGCCAGCAGCAGCCGTCGATCACCTGCTCATTCGCCAGCACAGTGCCGCACTCCGGGCACCAGTTGAGCATCGCCCGCTTGCGGTACGCGAGGCCTCTCTCCATCATCTTTAGGAAGAACCACTGGTTCCAGCGATAATACTCGGGCAGGCAGGTGGCGATTTCCAGATCCCAGTCATACGCGAAGCCCATGCGCTTCATCTGGCGTTTCATCTCCGCAATGTTGGAAATGGTCCAATCGCGAGGGTGCATACCGCGCTGGATGGCGGCGTTTTCCGCGGGCAAACCGAAGGCATCCCAGCCCATGGGGTGTTGGACGTTGTAGCCGCGCATCCACATATAGCGAGCCAGCGCGTCGCCGATGGAGTAATTGCGGACGTGTCCCATGTGCAGGCGGCCACTGGGGTAAGGAAGCATCTCGACCACGTAGTATTTGGTCGCGGATGAGTTCGGGTCGGCACGGTAAAGCGCCTCGTTCTCATCCCAACGCTTCTGCCATTTCAGCTCGATTTCGTTGTGGTCGTAGACCTTATCGATTGTGCCTTGTTCTGCCATAGGTTCTTAAGTGTCTCTACGTCCCGCTTATCGTCCCCGTCGTTGTCGACGGGCGTTTCCAAAATGAAGGCTTTGTTGCGAAGCTTCGGGTGGGCGAGAATGCGGCGAAACCCTTCTAACCCAATATACCCTTCGCCGATGTTTGCATGCCTGTCTATATGTGAGCCGAGTTGACCCTTGGAGTCATTGGCGTGGATCACGGGGACGTTCTCCAGCCCCAACAGCCGGTCTGCTTCAGCTACGGCTTTCATCAGGCCTTCTTTCGTGGCGATGTTGTAACCCGAGGCCAGCAGATGACAGGTGTCCAGGCAGAAGCCGATGGCGAGATCTGTCATCTTAGTTCCGTAATCGCGCATGACGTGCAGCTCTTCCAGCCGGCCTCCGATCTGCGCGCCTGCGCCAACCGTATTTTCGATCAGCAGGGTGAGGCCCTTGGTGTTCAAGCCCCGCGCGGCTTCGGCGACGCCTTCCAGGAAGCGCAGGATTCCTTGCTCCAAAGTGAGGTCCTTGTAGTTGCCCGGATGCGCGACCAGGTATTCCGCGCCAATGGCGACCGCCCGCTCGATCTCCCCTCGAAAAGCCTCCACCGACTTCACCCGGACCGAGTCATTTGCGGCGGCCAGGTTGATGAGGTAGTTGTCATGAATCACCAGCGGGGAAAGGTTATGCTTTTCGCGCGCTTGCTGAAGAAGGCGGATAGAGGGCTCGCTCGGCACGGAAGCTTTCCATTGCCTGGGACTCGACGAAAAGATCTGAAAAGTGTTGGCCCCAATCGCAAGAGCGTGAAGCGCAGAGCGCTCCAGTGACCCGGCGATAGAGGTGTGATGTCCGATTCGCAATAGGTGTTCCTCTTATAATCAGAAGCGAGGCATGTTTGATCATTATGCCTTGTCGAAGCCCATGCATTACGTTCTTCTTTACGACGTAGTCGACGACTATGTAGCCCGCCGCGCGCCTTTTCGCGAGGAGCATCTGCGGCTCGCCAAGGAAGCCCACCAGCGCGGTGAAGTGGTGCTGGCCGGAGCCTTGGCCGATCCGGCCGATGGAGCGATGATCGTTTTCCGCGGCCCCACTCCCGAGACTGCGGAAGCCTTCGCGAAGGCCGACCCCTATGTCCGCAACGGCGTCGTTAAGCAATGGCGGGTGCGGAAGTGGAACACGGTGGTCGGCGACGGCGCGACGGTCTAGCGTCAATTAAATGGCTAGGCCGTACGGCCCACTCGAAACCACTTAATCCCCTCAATCGCACTTCCCACCAGGCAGATCGCGATGAAGACGCCCATGATCCACAAGAACTCGGGGGTTCTTGTGACGCGCAGGATATGCCGTCCGAAATAGAGGGCGGCCCAACCAACCAGCGCGTATCGCGCTGCTCGCGCCAGCAGAACGATGGTCAGCAGTCGGAGCCTGGGAAATTGAAGAGCGCTTGCCGCTGCGATGAACGCTCCGAACGGAAAGGGCGGCGGAGCCAGGCAGGAAACGACCAGCACCAGGAGCCCGTGCTTTTCGATTTTGTCCTTCAAGTATTGCAGCCGGTTCGGCTTGATGATCTTTGTAAGACCCTTCTCGCCGCCTTTGCGGCAAACCAGGTCCAGCAGATAAACGCCCGCGGCCGATCCGATGGCCGCGCCCGCGACGTAGAGAGGAAATTTCCCGGCATTCCTGGCGACTAGTATGACCATGAGCAGATCCGAACCGACCGGCAGGAAGAGAAAGGAGTCGTCAGCGAGGCTGAGGAGGAAAAGCCCGAGCGCCCCATACTGAAGGAAGAAGGCTAAAAGGTGCCGGAAGGTGGGGCTCACTCGCTACCAGTTTGCACTATTCGCGATCAGATTCGCGCGCACAGCAGGTGCGCGAAGTGGTGCGGAAGCGCGGAGTATTCTGCTCGTTATATAGCGACCGGGCGGGGCACTTTTTCCTCACACCCAAGGCGGGCGAGAAGGTGGACAAGACGCGTTTAACGCAGATAGGACGGGCCCTGCGTGAGTTGGGCATTAAGATGATCGGAGCGCAGTTTTTGGACCTGGCAAGGACGGCTGCCGCAGGAACTGCGCTTGCGCGGGATCACAGGGCTGGAGCAAGCCAATGAGTTTCTGCTGGAGTATGTGAAGGAGTTCAACGCGAAGTTCAGTGTGGCCGCGGCGCAGAAAGGCACGTCCTTTGTGGCGAGCAGGCGCAGGATCTGGATGAGGTTTCCAGTGTGCAACAGGAACGCGTCGTGAACCAGGACAACACAGTGCACCTGGACAACCGGGTGTTTCAGATCGAGAAGACGCGCTGGCGCAATACGCTGGCGGGCATAACGGTGGAGGTGCACGAGCACTTGGATGGAAGTGTCACGATCCACGACGGTCCGCATCGGATCGCGGAGTTCGGCCCTGGCCAGATTCCGCAGCCGGCTCCGCGGCGGCGCGGCACGCGAGGCTTGCCTACCCAAAGGCAGCATGAGATCGGCCTGCGGCAGCGTGGCATCGAGTTCGCCCCCTTTCCCGTTTCCTCCTCCGGGGCAAGCCGGGGGCACCGCCGCCTCCGCTGCGCTACGGTTCGGGCACCGCGCCGGCCCAAAGCAGAACCTTCCCGCGTTCTGGGAAGGTAAGGAAGTGACAGATCACTTGCTAATTAACCCGGACAAGTGACATGCTACCAACAAAATGGAAATTCCACTGAATACCGCTTGAGGCCACATGAACAGTCACATCTTGCGAGTTCTGTTGTTGCCGCCCATCTTCTCCCTTCTGACGATGGCCCAGTCCCTCGAAGGAGTCTGGCAAGGGAACGTCACGATGCCGAATGCACCTGAAAGTCGCGCCGCGATCAGAATCACGCGCACCGACGGCTCTCTCGCGGGCGTCATGTTTCTGTTGGATACCAACCGACAGATGCCGGTCGCCAACATCTCTCTGCAAGGCAGCACCGCGAAGATGTCTATCGCGGGCATGACCTATGAAGGCACGCTGAGCGCTGACGGCAACTCCCTTGCCGGCAAGCTGACCATGGGAGCCAACTCCATGCCTATGCCATTACAGCGCGCCACACTGGAGACAGCCTGGGAGCTGCCGAAGCCGCCCGCGATTCTCGCGAAAGATGTGCCGCTGGAATTCGTGGTCTCCACTATCAAACCCGCTCCCGTCACCAACATCCCTTCCGGAACGTATGGAATCAGCGCTAGTGGCTACCAGGCCCACGGAGCCTCGCTGATCTACCTGCTGACCTTCGGCTACAACATGCACCCCAAACAGTTCGTCGGTCTTCCCGCGTGGGCGACCTCCGATCGCTACGAAGTCAACGCCAAGCTTCCTGAAGGAGGCAGGCCTACCGATGCCCAATTGCGCATCATGGTCCAGAACCTGGTGAAGGACCGCTTCGGAATCACCTTGCACATCGAAAAACGCGAACTTTCGGCCTACACGATTAATGTTGGCAAGGGCGGTCTGGCCGGTATCAAGATGACGAGGAGCGAATCTCAAGGGAGCAATGGCGGCGGCAGCTTCGCGGGCTCCGTCCCCGGCAAGGGCGTCATGACCATGGGCAACGCCACCATGACCGATATGGCTAGTCTCATGCAACGCGTGATGCTCGACCGTCCCGTGGTCGACCAAAGCGGACTCACTGGCCGCTACAACATCGCTCTCAAATGGGCTCCGGACGAAACGCAGTTCACCCAAATGAACCTCATGCTCGCCCCGCCTCCGGGAGCCGATCCTTTACCCGACCTCGTGACTGCCTTCCGGGAGCAACTCGGCATGAAACTGGAATCAACAAAAGCGCCTGTCGATGTCATCGTCATTGACAAAGTTTCGCGCCCGTCGGAGAACTGACTAGAGGGGAGCGAGAGTGTCCTCCAGTCAGAAGTCCGAGTGCGATCTTCCCTCACGGTTTTCAGAGAATGGCAGGAATCACATCCTGACATCGCCTGCGAGCTGAAGCGACAACGAGAGAGAGTGTTGCGACTGTTCAGCTGCGAGGGAAACCTAACGAGGGTCAGCAGACCACACCCATACTGCCGCACCGAATACGGTTTTGCGCGCTCCCATGCCTTCTCTGAGTGGCGCGTGATCCGCCCAGGGCGACATTTCGACGGGATGGCGACGATACGCTCAAGTGGATTACTTCCGCATGCCGGGCCAGCAAAATGATGGGGACCGGGTGTCGAGCGAGGCCCTTGGCCGGCCGCTCATGGGCGCTTGCGTATTCAACCTGGCCGGCAACCAGCGTGTAGTACGCGATAACCCGATCTTCGGACAAACGCGACATATGTTTGGGATTGCTCGGCCTTTCGAACCGTTCGTCATCGCTGGCAAAGACGCGGCCCCGGACTGGGCCTAGCGCTCTCCCGCCAAACTGTGCTGGATCACGGCGGCGACAGGTGGATTGAACCCGCGGCGGGCGCCAATTTACCATCCGCCTTCCCCTCAAACGAGATGAAGAAGTTCTATAGCGACCGATAGTCGGTCAAATTCGACGCAGCACATTGCGGTAATCTCGCCGCGACAGATTAAGACATATCGAAACGCTTTTTGGGAACGCATAACTTTCTTGCAGGTTACGCGAACCATGAAGTAGTGGGCGGAACCTCGCGCAAGTTGTATCGGCGGATGCGAGCCCAACTACTTGAATAAAGGACGATTTCAAAGAATGATTTGTAACGCTTCTAACAGGCGCGGAATCTCGCGGGTCGCCATGGCTTCGGCAATCGCCATCGCGCTGGGCATGACAGCCTTTGCGCAGAATGCCTCTAAGCTTCGGACCCCACGCAGGACGTTCCAAGGAAAGATCGACATACGCAATGCGAAACTCGCACCTAATGTCACAGCGGTGGATTTCAACAGTGCGCAAGGCCCCGGGCCGGGACCGAGGGGCATGCCACCGGGGTGTGACGTATTTCCAGCCCCGCCTTCTGTTGGAGCGACTGTGGATCTTTCGTACTTCGGACCGCCCCCGTCGACGTCGAATCGCAGCTTGGTGGGTCCGGTCCAACTATTGAACACCGGCAAGGTCGATTCGGTCGCGGGCACGATCACGATTCCCCTGTATCTGGGACATACGAAAAATGGTTTCAACGTTTGGTATGTCTTAACAGACGTTGATGACTCCGACGTGGCAGACGAACTGGGGCTGAATTTTTCGGCGAAGCTGACGTTTGCGGCGACTGCGGCGCGGACGGCCAACTTCGATCAAAACAACGACCTGGTGTTCGATGCTGGAACCGTTGATTTTTCTCCCGTCAGGAGCGTGACTCCTGGGCCTATCGGCCAGGAATTTCCTCCCACGGCCTTTCAGCCCGGATCGGTGGGTGATAGCAATTACAGCCCACTTGTTCGCGTGGTGAACGCCGCAGGCGTCATTTACAATGCCCCCATCGTCGCATTTAACCAAACACCCGATGCGATCAATTTCCCCAATGGTAATGTGGACTACTCGAAGGTCCATGATCAGGTACTCGCCATCGATCCAATCAATATGACGGTGACATTGAATCTGATCAACGGATTCAGTTTTGGAAAGCCGGTGTGGTATCTGTCGCTGGACGCGAGCATACCGCTGGCAGCTGCGATCGAGCACAATACTTTTGCTCCCTTGATGGCGAATCTTCAACTCGGACGGGACGACAGCTTCTCCAGCCCGATCGAGCGCATCTTCCTCGCTGCGAACGGCCCAGAAGAAGGTGGATGCGCTAACCCACTTCGGCAGGGGCTGTCCGCCGACTTGGCGGACGGTTTCCGGCCCAACAACGTTTTGGGCGGAATACCGACAAATGCCTTGGATTACTCTCCTACCTGGGATGCTCAGATCTACCAGTGGACCCAGGATGCAATTAGCAAAGGATACCGGGGCCAGTTGCGTGAAGAGTTCCAGATTCTGACTTTCGTTCAGGACGGCCTAATTACGGCTCCGGGAGGAGCACCGTTCACGACCAGCGGTTTCTCTATCAATTGTCCCATCGTCCAACGGCTCGATTGACTTCCCTTGTGCCCGCTGCCGGCTTCCGTCGAGCAGCGGGCACGTTTTGTTGGTCAAACTCTGGATATCTGCTAGCTCATGTCGAAATACCCTTCCGCCGGGGAAGAAAAGCGTGACTATTTGGATGGTTACAGCGAACTATCCACCGGAACATCCCCTTAGAATGCAGCTTGAGGCGCATCCCTCAGCGTTTCCAAACGCCGAGTTCGAAGAATTAATGGCTCGGTACCAACAGGCGGACCCGGCGGCAGTGGCGGTTCTGGTCGAGCGGCTGAGCCCGCAGCTCTATAGGTTTTTCGCCAGCCAGTTAGGCAGCAGGGCGGAGGCCGAAGACATGCTGCAGGATACGTGGCTGCGCATACACCGCGTTCGGCACACCTACCGCGCCGGGGAGCCTGTGCTCCCTTGGGTGTACGCGATCGCGCGGCGCGTGCGGGTGGACAACTATCGCAAGCGCTTCCGCATTTCGTCGCGCGAAATGGGCGTTGACGTGTTACCTGAGTTTCCGGCGCACAACGATGTTTCAAGTTCGCTTCCGTCGTTCGAGGAACTGGTGGCGGTTCTTCCCGAGGGCCAGCGCGAGGTGGTAACCATGCTTAAGGTTGGGGGATTAAGCCTCGAAGAAATTGCCCGCGTCACCTCGTCGACCACGGGGGCTGTCAAGCAGAAGGCCCACCGGGCGTATGAGCAGTTGCGAAAGTTCTTGGAACGGGCAACGAAAGGGCCAGAGCGGACGCCGCGTCCACAGCCGGCCTCCAATGGAGTCACACAATGAGGCGTCTGACAATGACATGCCGGGAAATGGATGGCGTCATCGGATCACATTCAGGAGATTTGACTCTTCCGCGCGAAGCTGCTGAACACGTGGTCGAGTGCGAGGACTGCCGCCGTTTGGTGAAGGCGCTTGACAAAGGTCATACCAGCTTGGAAGCCCACGAGGGCCGGTTAAAACAGATTCAGGCGGCGATAAAACAAGATTTGAGGCCGGTGCGCCCCCTGGCTTCATCGGGCGTCTTTCTCCTCGCGTTCATGCTCATCACTCTGGCAGTCGTGGCGTTCGGCACCCTGCTGCTCGGAGTGAACGGTTGGAATGCGCTCAGCAGTATTCAGAGAATGACTATCTTTACCGCCTTAACCGCCGACGCTATTCTGCTAGCCGTTTCCGTCGTCCGGCAGATGGCGCCAGGCGGGAGACACTCAATCTCTCCCCGGCTACTGCCGATCGGAATTCTGGCGCTGCTGATTCTCGTGACTGGCGTCATCTTTCACATCCGGCACGAATCTGCGTTCGTGCCGGACGGGCTGGCGTGCCTGAGAACCGGCCTGACATATTCGATCCAGGCAGCGCTTCTATTCTGGTTTCTCCTGAGCCGCGGGGCCGTTCTATATCCCAAGCTTACGGGCGCGGCGGCGGGTGGATTAGCCGGCCTCATCGGGGTCAGTGTACTTGAAGTTAGGTGCCCCAATCTGGACCTGGATCACATCCTGGTATGGCACTTGGGCGTGATCCTGCTCTGCGCGATCGGAGGCCTGTCACTCGGAGCCCTGGTTGAATACGTTAGCCAGCGGGGCATCCGCCGCCGGTTCCGAATTTGAAGATGACTAAAGTTCCGCAGCACCCGGTCTGCCGCTGAGGTTACTGGTAATGAATGAGTCCACGTCCGTGACATTTGAATAAGGAGCCAACGTGCAATTCGGGTGCGTGTTTCCGGTTATCAGGAGAGATATCTTCTTCTCAAGGTCACGACGATAAAACAGAATGACCTTTTTCGTGGTTGCGCCGAGCAGATAGCCAGTCTCGAACCCCAAGCCGAAAGAGGAACCAGAGACCTCGGCGATCAGGACCTCGCACTCCTGAAGCCAGGCCATATCGCGCCGGTAGACATCCCGCGGGCTGATCAGCCGGTCCCTCTCCCAGGCGTCATCGTCGACCAGATGACGGGTTAGTACTTCGTGTCCATGTCTCTCCAGGAGTTGCACAAGTCTCCTGGCCGTCTCCAAAGCCGACCGATCACCGGCGACGGTGAAGCCAAAATAGATCTTCATGCAAGTAGGGTACTGCACGGTCCGGGAACAGCGCGGCGGGCGTGACTTCGGAGACAGAAGCTGCGAATTACCCAGTGGAGCCAGCCCCCGGTGTAATTTCGGGCGGGCTGCCTTACTTGCGATTATTTGAAAAGGACGCCATGAGAAAATTTAGCTTACCTGTCGGGCTCCTCGTG
Source organism: Terriglobia bacterium (assembly GCA_963766615.1). GTDB lineage: Bacteria > Acidobacteriota > Terriglobia > Bryobacterales > Bryobacteraceae > Palsa-187. The sequence continues at coordinate 570,007 of CAVYBC010000010.1, read as the reverse complement.
TTGTACGCCGCGGCATCGATGCCCGCCGGAGCCGACAAAGGCGGCGCTCAGGTCCCCGTGCTCTTGGAGCTGTTCACATCCGAAGGGTGCTCGGATTGTCCGCCGGCCGACCGGCTGCTCGGAGAGCTTGATCAAAATCAGCCTGTGCCGGGGGCGGAGCTGATCGTGTTGAGCGAGCATGTCGACTACTGGGACCAGCTCGGCTGGCGGGACCCGTTCTCATCGCCGCTGTACACCGCCCGTCAACAAGAGTACGCGTCGAAGTTCAGCCGCGACGGCGTGTACACGCCGCAACTTGTGGTCGACGGAAGATTCGGGTTTGTGGGCAGCGATGGCCGCGAGGCGGTATCCGCTATCCAAAAGGCGATCCGCGAACCGAAGATCGCGATCGTGATCGCAAATGTCACGCGCGCGGGGAATCAGGTCTCAGCACACATCGAGCTGCCAGCACCTGCAAAGAACACAAACATAGCGAAGGCCGTTGTGTACGTGGCCATCGCGGATAACAAAGCCGAGTCCCACGTCACGCGCGGCGAAAACGGCGGCCGAAACCTGGTCCACATCGGCGTGGTGCGTGGCCTCAAACAGGCCGGTACGGTGGACCTGGACGGCACCTTCGCCAAGGATGTGGCCTTTTCGGTTGCGCCCGGAATCGGATTGAACGGACTGCGCCTTGTGGCGTTCATTCAGGACCCCCGATCAGGCCGCGTGCTCGGGGTTGCGTTGCAGAAACTCTAGCCGCTTGAGCGTGTCATCGAGGTCGGTGACAAAGCGACGCATGGTAAAGTGTTGGTCGAGCTCTATAGCCAGGTGGCTTCGCAGCCGGTTCCGGTGGATTTGCTCGATTTGTGGAAGCAACTGGGCGGCGATTACGGCGTCACCTTCGACAACCGGGCGGCGATCGCTTCGATCCGCGCGAGAATTTGCTGAGCTGTCCAATGACGATGAGGACCTAAATTCGTGGCTTCTGAAAAACCTGGTGGACTTCCAATTCCTTCCCGCGCCGAGTCGATTGACGCATTTCTGGAGGTGCTTCAGGCGCGCCGCAGCATTCGCACCGGATTTCTGAGGGACAAGCCAGTCCCAGATGAACTTATTGAAAAGATCCTGGAAGCGGCGCGATGGGCTCCCTCGGCTGGAAACTCGCAGCCATGGGAATTCCTTGTCATACGAGACTTGGAGATTCGGGAAAAGATTGTGGAGATCTTCAAGACTCAAATGCGCGACAAGATCGAAATCGAGGAGGCGACGCGCGGCCAGCGCCGCCGCGTGAATGCCGGTGTGGACTTCCGCCATGCGCCTGTCCATGTACTCGTGCTCGGCGATCCGCGCACGAACGACGCCTACCCCATGCGCACAAAGCTGGACAAGTGGGAAGCGCACTTTTACAGCAGCCTGGCGAATTGCGTCTTGCAGATGCTGCTGGCCGCCGAGGTGTTGGGGCTCAGCTCCATGTACATCAGCGATGTAGCATCGCCCTATTTCAGTGTCATGCTCAAGTCTCTCCTCGGCATTCCGGAGCCGTTGCAGATTTATCATCTGCTTCCTCATAGGGTTCGCGAAGCGAAGTCCTACGATTCACCATCCCCGCCGGACGCTCGAAGCAATGGTTCACCATGAGCGATATGATCGGTCCAAGTTTCGCGGCGAGGCGGAGCTTCAGGACTTTATGAAGACGATGTCCATCCGGGGCACCGAGTATAGCTTTTGACAGGACCCCCAAGGAGCGTTACTCATCCCCGCGCAGGAAAGGTTACGAATATGGCCAACGAGATGAAGATTGAACTCCGCCAGATTTCGGCTTCGACGTCGGAAGCAACGATAGGCAGGCACCAGGTGCTCATCGACCGGCCCGCCGCGAAGGGCGGCAGCGACGCCGGACCCATGGGCGGCGAACTGTTCCTTGCCGCCGTGGGCGGTTGCTTCATGAGCAACCTGTTGGCCGCCATCAAGGCGCGCGAAGCGGATATCGGGGATGTGCGCGTGGAAGTGATCGGGACGCTTGCCGATTCGCCCGCCCGGTTTGCGGGAGTCGAATTGCGGGTCGCCGCCGAGAGAGCGGATAGGGAGCTGTTTGAGCGACTGGTCGAAATCGCCGACCGGGGTTGCATCATGATGAACACGCTTCGAGGGAAGCTGGACGTGCGTGTGCTCATCGGCGCCGCCGTCTGAACCTCCAAGGTTCGAGAGCGCGTTAGCCAGAGCGAAATCCGATGCCATTCAAGCCCCAAGCCTTCATATTTGACGCGTATGGAACGCTTTTCGATGTCCATTCCGTGGTCCAGCGGGAACAGGCCAACATCCAGGGCGACCTGCAGGCGCTCTCGCAGCTGTGGAGGCAGAAGCAACTCGAATATACCTGGTTGCGAGCCCTCATGGAGCGCTACGAGGACTTCTGGCAGGTTACAGAGGCGGCCCTGCGCTTTGCCGTCCGGAGGCTTTCGATCGATGCGACTGACAGCCAATTGGAGCACCTGATGGAGGCGTATCTCAGTCCGTCGGCCTTTGACGACGCAAGATCTGCCCTGGAGGCGCTGAAGGGAGCGCCGCTGGCCATCCTCTCGAACGGTTCGCCAAGGATGCTGGACTCGGCCGTCCGCAACAACGGCCTGGAGTCATATTTCGCCGAAATAATTTCGGTGGACACGGTGAAGACGTACAAACCGTCTCCTCGCGTCTACGCCCTTGGGCCCGAAATCCTGAATCTTCCCGCTACAGAGATTCTCTTTGTTTCCTCGAACTTATGGGATGCCGCCGGAGCCAAGGCGTTTGGCTACCCGGTTTGCTGGTGCAACCGATCCGGAGCAGAAATGGAAGACTGGGGGTTTGCTCCCGATTTTACGGTGCCCCGGCTTGACCGGGTCGCTGAGACTCTTCCAGGATGACTAAGGAGTCCGGGGCGGCCCATACCCAAAGAAATCTCAGCCCCAGAGGGCTGAGCCAAAAAATATCTGCAATAAACGTGACTCCATCGGGCACGCCAGCGAACAGTCTAACGATGGCACCAACTCTGCAGGAAAGCGCCGTGGCCCCGCCGCCGTCGATTGCTGCACTGGACCGTCTGATGGCGCGCTACCAGCAAGCGGACCCGGAAGCGCCGGCCGCTCTGATTGGCACCCTCAGCCCCGCGTTGTTGCGATTTTTTAGGACCCAGGACCTGATGAGCCGGGAGCAGGCCGATGATCTGCTACAGGAAACCTGGTTGCGGATTCATCGGGTCCGGCACACCTACCGGCCGGGCCAGCCGGTTCTGCCCTGGGTCTATGCGATTGCGCGGCGAGTGCGCGTGGATGGCTACCGCCGAACCCGCCGCATCAGAGCCCACGAAATCGCGACGGAAATGGTTCCCGAGCCACGCCCGCGCTTTGAAACTCGGAACTCCCTTCCTACGTTCGAAAAGCTCGTCGCGGTTTTGCCCGAAGCGCAGAGGGAAGTGGTGACGATGTTGAAAGCGGGAGGGCTAAGCCTGGAGGAAGTAGCCCGTGCCACCTCATGCACGGTCGGCGCCGTGAAGCAAAAGGCCAGCCGAGCTTACGAGCGGCTGCGCAGATTGCTGCAGGAGGAAAAGAATGAACTGCCCTGACGTGGAGCGTTCTCTTATCGAACATGAAAAGTCGGGAGCGGCCCGATTACCGGCACAGATTCTAGAGCACGCTTTGACCTGCAACCGCTGCGGTGAATTCTTGCGAGCGCTGAATCCTTCGATTATGACGGACGCGCCTGCGCCGGAGAACCTTCGCCGGCTTAAGGATACGCTCACCGCCGGACTGCGGCCTGTTCGCCCGCTCGCGCCGGCGAGCTATTTTTTTGCGGCTTTCGCCGTGATCTTCATCCTGATTGTCGCCGCGGGTGTGTATCGCCTGGGTGCGTCCGGGATCTCGGCAATGAGTTCGGGGCAATCCATCGCAATCATCTGTGCCTTGTCCGCGAGCGCCGGGTTGCTGGTTTATTCGCTTGTGCATCAGATGACGCCAGGCAGCCAGCACCGGATCTCCCCAACGCGACTGCCGGCTGCCGTCATCGGTTTGCTTGCGCTTTTGATGGCCGCTTTATTCCAGTTCCAGCCTGAGAGGGACTTCTGGGGCAGTGGCTTGGCTTGTCTGAGGGCGGGTGGTCCATTTGCGTTGCTCGCGGCCCTGCCCTTTTGGCTGCTGCTGCGCCGGGGAGCCGGCCTGTCGCCGCGCGTTACCGGAGCCGCCGCCGGCTTGCTCGCGGGCCTGGTCACGACGAGTGCGCAAGAGATTTACTGCCCCATTCTCGATGCATCGCATATCCTGATGTGGCACTTGGGTGTGGCTCTTCTAGGAGCCATGATCGGTTTCGCGGCAGGGCTCGCGGGAGAAGCCGCCGGAAAGCGCCTCCGACCAGCCCAACTTTGAGTGAAGGTAGTGAGAAAGATTCTTGAGTGATAGGAGACCATATGAGTAATACGAAGTTGAGCTTCGGTAGTGTGAAACTGATCGTTGCGTACCCGCAACCGGTGGATATCGACGCTTTTGAAAAGTTGTACCTGGAAGAGCATGTACCTTTGGCGATGGCGAAGCTTGCTGGAAAAAACAAGATGGTTGCGACAAAAAACCTCACGTCGCCTCAGGGGAAGCCAGCATTTTATCGTGTGGCGGAAGTCCATTTTCCTTCGATGAAGGTTCTCGAGGAGTGCGCGGCCTCCGCTGGGGGCAAGGAAACCCTGGCGAATGCCATGAAAATTTCATCGGGCGGGCCACCGATTATTATGGTCGCCGAAGAGGACACGTTCCTATTCTAGGTCGAGCGTGGGGTTGGGACGGGAGATTTTTGAAAAAAGGAAATTGGAGACTCATGCGTTTTGGCACTTTGTGTATGGTCGCGATGGCCGTTCTTCACGCCCAGAACACCAAGACGGGACCCGAGGTCGGGAGCCCAGTGCCTGATTTTTCGACCCAGGACCAGGAAGGCCGGAGACAAACCCTGAAGTCTGTCAGCGGCCCGAAAGGAACGATGCTTGTCTTTTTCCGCTCGGCCGACTGGTGACCATACTGTAAAACACAGCTCGTGGAGCTGCAACGAAATCTGGATGCGATCCGTAAACAGGGGCTAGGCCTAGCAGCCATTAGCTATGACTCGGTCGCGGTGCTGAAGAATTTTACAGACCGGCAGCACATTACGTTTCCGCTGCTCTCAGATCCTGAATCGAAGATCATACGCGCCTTCGACATCCTGAATGAAACAGTCGCACCGGGCACGGCATTCTATGGAATTCCCAACCCCGGCACCTACGTCATAGACCCTCAGGGAAAAGTCGTTTCAAAACATTTTGAGGACGACTTTCGTGAACGCGTCTCCGCTACGGACATTCTGATCCAGGACTTTGGCAAGTCCGCGAATGCAGCGCGCCAGGTTGCGGAAACCAAGCATCTTCGTCTCACCACGACCGCAAGCACCCCGGTGGCAAGGCCGGGTCATCGGATCGTGCTAAGCCTGGAGATCGACCTCAAACCCAAAATGCACGTCTACGCTCCCGGAGTGCAAGGCTACATTCCCATCGAATGGAAATTGGAGGAGAGCGCTGCCGGGAAGTTGCAACCCATCGCATACCCCGCCTCGGAGATGCTGCACCTGAAAGCGATCGGCGAGACCGTGCCGGTTTATCGAGGCCGCGTGATCATCAAACGAGAGATCACCTTCGGTCAGGAAGCCGCGCTAACGCCTTTGGTCAATCCGGCCGGCGAATTGACGCTGAAGGGATCATTCCGGTATCAGGCGTGCGATGACCGTGTGTGCTACGTTCCACAAATAGTGCCCCTGGAGTGGCATTTTCATTTTGAAGGTCTGGAGCGTGCCCGCGTTCCAGCGGATTTGCAACGCAGGCTTCAATAAGTTAAGGAATCCTGACGAGCAATTAGCCCTTCGAATGGGCCCGTCGATTCGTAGGGGATGGTGATCGTTCGACGTTTCTGCGGCGAAGTACAAATGGATGCGCTGTCTGTCGCGAAGTACAACATGGAACTTCGATTGCTGCGTTACGTAATCGCGGTTGCGGAAGCACGAGCCTGCAGGTGCCTTGTTCGCCATTGTTCAGCCACACGTCCTTGGCAGACTCGATATGTGCCCCGTCGAAGGATTCGCGCTCGGCCCTGAAAAAGTTAAGGTCAATGGCCAGTTGGAGGGAGAGAGTCCAGCGAGCACGTCGTTATTTCCGCGGTCGAGCCCTCTTTCGGCACAAATCCGATTTTCTGGCTGTGCCGTAACTTTCCAACTTGCAACCCCGAAATCAACCTATGAGGGGGCGCACTGCCCGCAGAATACGAGGAGAGTGAAATGCGCAAATTACAAACGATGTTGGCGTTAGCCGTGGCGGCGATTGGCCTGGCGACTATTCCCGCAACCGCTCAATCCGACAGCAAGATGTCCGAGAAGTCGAAAATGGCGATGCCGGATAAAATGGCCAAGAAGGATAAGGCCGCGATGTTCGACAAGATGTCGGACGAAGACAAGATGATGGCGGCCAAGATGGCTGGTCACGATATGACCAACATGTCGGCTTCGGATCGCATGAAGATGACCAGCAAAATGTCGACGGACGACAAGGCTCTGATGTACGACAAATACATGACGTCCAAAATGGACGCCGGCAAGATGTCTGATGGCAAGATGTCTGATGGCAAGATGAATAAATAGCCGTTCCCCAGAGGCGCATCAGGGAGCCGTTCATGGACGTGAACGGCTGAGTAGCACAGAGATCGCCCGTATCAATTCTCAGTCGGCTTCTGCTCCACGTGATCGATTACCAGAACCGGAGCGGGCCTCTTCTCCAACGCTAGCTTCAATCCCAGTTGCTTACTGATAGCGTCGGGAAGGGAAAGCGCCGCGCCACTCGGATCCGCCGCGACGCCGGGCTGGCCGGGACCCTTAAGGCTGTCTTCTAGAATGCCCCTTCCGCTAAAACTCAGCGTGAAATCGTAGGCATCGGTCAAGCCGGTTTTATCCAGCACGGCGGAGCGTACGTATCCGTTCGCCTGTTGCGGAAGCTGGTCGGCCAACTGCGCCATCGTCATGTTGCGGCAGTAGAGCAGTCGCGAGAGCAGCGGGTTCGCGATTCTGGGATCTTTCCCATCTGGACCGGGTCCCTCGTAGCAACCGGTTCGAGTCGTAGGATCGGCTTTAGCCATCTTCGGCTTAACCGAAGACAACGTGTAAGCTGGGACCACCCGGTCCTCGAAGTGCATCTTCAGTTTAAAGCGCTCCTCCAGCAGCTTGAGGACCAGCTTCGTTCGCGTTTCTGGGTCGGCTTGCGGGGGCTGACCCGGGTCCGTTGAGATCATTTTCGCCGTGATGTCCCAACGGTCTTCGTCCATGTACTTGGGCGCGCCCTGCATCATATCGGGAGGGACGTCGTAGAACTGCTGGAGCAGGATGCTGAGCGTCGCGCCCTGGATATTTATCCGGTCTGAGAGAATCTGTATCCGTGTACCCTTAAAATCCGGATTCGTCGGCTTGATCACCGCGACGTCGAACTCTAAGGCAGGAGGCGGCGGAAGGAACTTCGAGATGTCCGCCGCGTTCGGAGTGGGCGATTCATTTACGCTGTCAACGAAAAGGACAGGTTGCGGTACCCTGCCCGCCTCAAGCTTCAGTCCGAGCTGCTTGTCGATCGCGTCGAAGATGCTGATACCGTCCGCTCCGGCGCGCGCGAGCAGACCCGGCGGGGTCCACTTGATTGTGAAATCCCATTTGCCCTCGAGACCGGTCTTATTCAACGCGCTACCGCTCGAGTTCGCCATATTGACAACAATGCGCGCCAAATCGTCCGAAGACATGCTGTGGCATTCGACTACCTGTTGCGGGACCGTCTCCGGGGAGGGAGCCTGCCGTTGCCCCTGGCAATTTGGGGACGCAGCGGAGTCCGCCGCCGGCTTCATCTTGGTCTTGCCGCTGCCGCTGGAGAGCACGAACCCCGGCAGTTCCTTCGAATCCTTGTGGACCTTAAGACTGAACCGCTCCGCAAGCAGCGTCTGAAGCATCAATTTCGCCTGCTCCGGAGTGCTGCCCGCGGGAGCCCTCGCGGAAACGTCGAAACGATCCAGGTCGAGCCAGCTTGGACCGCCCAGTATCTTATCGTTGTCGATATCGTAGGCAAGGTTGATCAAATCCACAATTGTCCCCTGGCGCACCAGATAACGAGTGCCTCGCAAACCGCCGGCGGCCATAGACGGCACCCGGACCTTGGGACTGACATGCACATCGGCCGCTTCAAATGTGGGCACGGGGGTTTCGGAGGCGGTGATTCCGGCTTGGCCGAAAGCCGCTCCAGACAATAGGACTGCCAGACCGATACTTGTCCATGATTGAGTCATGTTTTCCCCATCCTCTCGGCTGAGCAAAGCAACCTCCTCATAGCTATTACGCACCAAGAGGAATCTAGTTCGCAAATTCTGCTACGCAGGCTCCAGGGCCGATATAATCGGCGACCGTAGGGCCTTCATGAGAAAGGATTGAGTAACACCAGGGCGGATTCCTCTACCTTACCCAGCGGAGCGATCTGCCTTTAACCAGTTAACATCCGCAGCATACGAAGAGGTGTTCGGTTTCGGGAAATTTGCGTACCAACCTCGGACGCTTGACCAAGCAGAGGCAAATTAGTCGAAAAGTCGACAACCCTTCACTACTAGTGGCTTGTCTCAGCGAATCCGTTAGCATGTCCCCACCAGCCGTGTCCGTAAGGGCACGGGTTGCTTAACGCCGCTGGAACCCGTGCTCTTACGGACACGGCTGAACTGCTACTCGGGAACAACGATAAATATTTCTCTGCGACAGGCCACTAGTTCTGTCCGTATGCGCCGTAATACAGGACTGAGTTGCTTCTAAGATCTGCTAAACCTGGTAAAAGACGACCTTGAGTTCCGCATCCGTCCAAGGTATACCTCAGAGCCATTACGAGCATCGAAGTGCGACAAGTCATGACGAATGCGAAGACTGCGACTCCCGCCTGGTGATGGCGAAGAGTCTCCGCCCACCCGGCAGAAATGCGACGTGAACGAGTAGAATTAACAGCGGTATGCCACTCGATCCCGGAACGCAACTAGGTCCTTACGAAATCTTGAGCCAGTTGGGCGCCGGAGGCATGGGCGAAGTTTACCGCGCCCGCGATCCGCGTCTGGGCCGCGATGTTGCCATTAAAGTCTCGGCACAAAAGTTCAACGAGCGCTTTGAGCGGGAAGCAATAGTGGTCGCTTCGCTCAACCACCCTAATATCTGCGCGCTGTACGACGTCGGTCCGGACTACATTGTGATGGAACTGGTCGAGGGCGAGGAGCCCAAGGGTCCCATGCCGCTGGAGGAAGCGCTGCAAATCTGCCGGCAGATTGCCGCAGCTCTTGAAGCGGCGCATGAAAACGGCATCACGCATCGCGACCTGAAGCCGGCCAACATCAAGGTCACTCCTGCGGGGACCGTGAAAGTCCTGGATTTTGGCTTAGCGAAGATCAACTCCCTGTCTTCAGCCAGCGGGAATCCGGAGCAATCTCCCACCATCAGCATGCATGCCACCCAGGCGGGAATGATCCTCGGCACCGCGGGCTACATGTCTCCCGAGCAGGCCAAGGGCAAGCCGGCCGACAAGCGCGCGGATATCTGGGCGTTCGGCGTCGTTCTGCATGAATTGCTCACCGGGGAGCACCTGTTCATGGGTGAGACCGTGACGGACACGCTTGCGGCCGTGGTGCTCACCGAGCCGAAACTTGCGGGCGTTCCGCCTCAGGTGCGTCGTCTTCTCAAGCGCTGTCTTGAAAAGGATCCTCAGAAGCGGCTGCGTGATATCGGGGATGCGATGGCTCTGCTGGAAGAGCCTGTCTCCGAGGTGTCAGGGATCACGGTGGCGCCGCCACCGAAATCGCTGCTGGCGCGTACGGCTTGGCCCGCCGCGTTCGCAGTGAGTCTACTTCTCGCAGGGGCGCTTGCGTTCGTCCATTTTCGAGAAACTCCGCCGGTGGCCGAAACCGTGCGCTTCAGAGACGCACTCCCGGAGAACGGAAGCTTCACCATCACGGGAGTTTCTGCTCTTTCCCCCGATGGCCGCAAGCTCGCGTTTTCCGCCGCTGGCACAGATGGCGTGCCGCGTGTATGGCTGAGGTCGATGGATTCCTTGATTGCTCAACCCTTACCAGGGTCGGAAACTGCGCCCGTGCTGATCGTTCTGTTCTGGTCGCCGGACAGCCGCTACATTGGGTTCCAGGGCGAGGGGAAGCTCAAAAAGATCGATACCGCTGGAGGTCCCGCTCTGGCTTTGTGCGACGTGCCCGGCGGGAACAACGTAAGCGGCGCATCCTGGAGCAAGGACGGGGTGATCCTCTTTGCCCAGGGCGGCCGTCTGATGCGCGTCTCCGCGTCGGGAGGCACGCCGTCTCCCGTGACTGCCGCTTTGGGCCGCGGTGAGGGCGTCGCATATCCCTGGTTCCTCCCGGATGGCAGGCACTTCCTCTACTACCGCGTATCAGCGAAGCCCGATTCTACGGGCATGTACGTAGGCAGTTTGGACGTGAAGCCGGAGGAGCAGAACTCGCAGCGCCTCATGCCCCTCGATCATCAACCTATGTATGTGCCTTTCTCGGATTCGGGTTCAGGACACGTAGTGTTCCTTCGTCAGGACACGCTTCTCGCACAACCATTCGATGCCAAGCGCCTGCAACTGGCGGGCGAAGCAGTGCCCATCGCCACCCAGGTCGCATCAATTCAGGATCTCGGGTTTTACACCGTCTCCGAAAACGGCGAGCTCGGATATCGAACCGGGTCCACCAACGGGTTGGAATTGCAGCTCTCATGGTTCGATCGGCAGGGGAAGGGTACACTGACTCCCGTCGAGCGTGCGCTCTCAAGTACCGTAAAGGTATCCCCGGATGGAAAACGTGCCGCTGTTCTTCGGAACCAAGGCCAGAAAAACGATATCTGGGTAGTGGACCTCTCGACGGGAGGCAGCAACCGGTTCACATTCGATTCGGCCCAGCACGGGAATCCCGTGTGGTCGCCGGACGGGAACCAGATCGCGTGGCAATCCAGAAAGGAAGGTGGCTGGGAAATCTATCGTAAGGCATCCAATGGCTCGGGAAATGACGAGCTGCTGTTCAAAACCACGAAGTTCTCCTTCATGAACCTCACGGATTGGTCGCGAGACGGGCGTTTTATTCTTTTTCAGGCCGCGCCGAGCGGCGGGCAAACCAAGACTGATGTTTTCGCGCTGCCGATGGGACCGGGGACCTCCGCCGATCGCCAGCCGATTCCAGTGATTCAGACGCCAGCAACTGAATTTGGCGCTTACTTATCTCCCGACGACCGCTGGATTGCGTATCTTTCCGATGAATCCGGTAAGCAGGAGCTTTACGTCCAGGCATTCGGTCCGGGCGCAAAACCCGGCGCGGCGCCTGCGTCCGGAAAGTGGATGGTGTCGAAAAACGGCAGCGCCGGATTGGCTCGCTGGAGAAACGACGGCAAGGAACTCGTGTATCTTAATACCGACGGAGCCGTCATGTCGGTGGATGTGACCGCGGATACCGCATTCCACGCCAGCCTGCCGAAACTGCTGTTCCAATTTCCGCGGAGCGTTCTATCGATGACGAACACGCCCGGCGCCATCTCCGACGCGACGAGGGATCTCCAGCGGTTCCTGATTACGGTACCCGCGCAAGTCAACGTCCGGCCGGAATTCACCATGGTTCTGAATTGGCAAGCGTCGCTGAAACGCTAAAATTTGTGGGCCGTAATGGTTTTGTTGCCGTAACATGTCTTCCTCGGCAGCTATCTCCCTTCAAATCAATCAATTACTCTCAACAGCTACCCTCTCTTGTTGCAGACGTGCGCGACCCTCAGACAGTATGAAAACCATAACGCAAATTGCTGCCTCCCGATCTTCGGGGATGCTTCGGAACGGCCCGCCCCCCGCGAAAAAAGTTATTTTGCAAAACGAACCCACTAAGTAACTGCAAATAATAGACAGGTGCCCGGAAGGCCCCTCTGGTACCCAATCCCAACCGCGCCCAACAACATCACCATCGCCTCCGTGCTAATCTTTATAGACAGACCCTCTAACTCCCCACGACGCAATATCCACCCGCCGGAATCTGGGCAGACCACTTGCGTAAAAGGTGAAGCGGGTTTTCTTGTAGGGCCGTTGTAGCTCAGCTGGTAGAGCGCGTCCTTGGTAAGGACGAGGTCACCGGTTCAATCCCGGTCAACGGCTCCATATTTTTAATCGGCGCACAACGCAGCGAGACTGGAAAGCATCTCGTCCTGTGCGTCCCGGACTGGAGAGACGGAAAATGGCGAAGGAAAAATTTGATCGCAGCAAGCCGCACGTAAACGTGGGGACGATCGGACACATCGATCACGGCAAGACGACGTTGACGGCGGCGATCACCAAAACGCTGGCCAAGCACAATCCGAAGGTAAAGTTCCGGAGCTTCGATTCGATCGACAATGCGCCGGAAGAGAAGGCTCGTGGAATCACGATCGCGGCGGCGCACGTGGAATACGAAACGGCCAATCGCCACTACGCGCACGTGGATTGCCCCGGTCACGCCGACTACATCAAGAACATGATCACGGGCGCGGCGCAGATGGACGGAGCCATATTGGTTGTGGCCGCCACTGACGGTCCCATGCCGCAGACGCGCGAACATATTTTGCTGGCTCGCCAGGTGGGCGTGCCCTATATCGTGGTTGCGTTGAACAAGGTCGACATGGTGGACGACCCGGAACTTCTGGAACTGGTCGAGCTGGAAGTGCGCGAGCTGCTCACCAGCTACGGCTTCCCCGGCGACACGCTGCCGGTAGTAAAGGTTAGCGGGCTGGGTGCGCTGAACGGGGAAGCGAAGTGGGAAAAGACGGTGGACGAGCTGATGGAAGCCGTCGACAAGTACATCCCCATGCCGGAGCGCATCATCGACAAGCCGTTCCTGATGCCGATTGAAGACATCTTCTCGATCCAGGGCCGCGGCACGGTGGTGACGGGCCGTATCGAGCAGGGTATCTGCAAGGTCGGCGAGGACATGGAAATCGTGGGCTTCCGCGATACGCGCAAGACGGTGGTCACGGGCGTGGAAATGTTCAAGAAGTTATTGGACGAAGGCCGCGCCGGAGACAACGTCGGGTTGCTGCTGCGCGGTATTGAAAAAGACGACGTGGAGCGCGGTCAGGTGATCGCCAAGCCGGGCGCCATTAAGCCGCACAAGAAGTTCAAGGGCGAAGTGTACGTTCTGAGCAAGGAAGAGGGCGGCCGTCATACGCCGTTCTTCAAGGGCTACCGTCCGCAGTTCTACTTCCGCACCACTGACGTGACGGGTGTGGCGCAGTTGCCGGAAGGCATGGAGATGGTGATGCCGGGCGATAACGTTCAGCTTGAGATCGAGCTGATCACGCCGGTCGCCATGGACAAAGGCTTGCGCTTCGCAATTCGCGAAGGCGGCAGGACGGTGGGCGCGGGCACGGTGACGGAAATTATGGCCGATGCGCCTGTGGCAGGGAAGAAGTAGGAGAGGTATATGGCTCGCGAACAGATTACATTGCAGTGCACCGAGTGTAAGCGCAAGAATTACACCACCATGAAGAATAAGAAGACCATGACGGAACGGTTGGAAATTAAAAAGTTCTGCCCGTTCTGCCGCAAGCATCACGGACATAAAGAGATCAAGTAGGGGCTGATACAATAGGTTTACAGGCTTTTGCGCATTTGAGTGTCGAAGTCTGTTTGTACGTCCGAATAGGGGCGTAGGTTTAACGGCAGACCAGCGGTCTCCAAAACCGCGAGTGGGGGTTCGAATCCCTCCGCCCCTGCCATTTTTTCGAGAAGGAAACGTCATGAGCGAAGAATTGACCGCCACGCAAAAAGCCGCGGCTTGGCCCGCGAAGGTGAAAGACTACGTCGACGAACTGAAGCTCGAAATGAAGCGCGTGACGTGGCCCAGTTGGCCCCAGGTGCGCGCCACCACAACTGTGGTGATCGCCGCCACGTTCGCCTTTTCGGCCTACTTCGCGGTGGTGGATTTCCTGGTGGGTCGTGGCATCACCAAGCTGTTTGACACGTTCACGAAGAGATAAAAGGGGCATTACTTAAAGAACATGGCCGACGACATGATTCCCGAGCCGGACCAGCCCGAGTCCGAAACCGCCGCCCCGCTGGACAATGCCGACGCCGAGGCTGCGGTTGGCGTCGCCGAGCCGAATCCCAAGAACTGGTTCATCATCCATACCTACTCCGGCTTTGAGCAAAAGGTTGCCGATTCGCTCCGCAGCCGCGCCCAAGCCTTTGGGTTTGACGAAAAAATCGGCCAGATCCTGATTCCCACCGAGGAAGTAGTGGAGTTGCGCAACGGGAAAAAGGTCACCAGCAAACGGATGCTTTATCCCGGCTATGTTCTGGTTGAAATGGAAATGAATGACGAGCTGTGGCATGCCGTAAAAGCCACCCCGCGAGTCACCGGGTTTGTAGGCGGCGGGAATTCTCCTGTGCCGCTGACTGCTGATGAAGTAAATGGCGTGCTCTACCGCCAGGCTCGGTCGGCCGAGCGTCCGGTTCCGAAGATGAACTTCGAAAAGGGCGAGAATGTCCGCATCAACGACGGGCCTTTCACCAATTTCTCCGGCAAGGTAGACGAAGTGAATCCGGAGCGCAACACATTGCGCGTCATGGTTACAATTTTTGGCCGGTCCACGCCGGTTGAGCTTGACTTCCTGCAGGTGGAAAAAGCCAACTAGAGCGCCTGGCATCTAATCGATCTAATTGAAATAACGGGAGAAGAAGTATGGCGAAAAAAGTAACAGGCAGTGTGAAGTTGCAGATTCCAGCGGGCAAGGCCACTCCGGCGCCTCCGGTCGGAACCGCGCTCGGTCCGCAGGGCGTCAACATCATGGAGTTCTGCAAGGCGTTCAACGCCAAGACGTCGGCGAAGGACCAGGAGGGGCTGATCATTCCGGTAGTGATCACGATCTTCTCCGACCGCTCCTTCACCTTCATCACCAAGACGCCTCCCGTGCCCGTGCTGATCAAGCGCGCCGTCGCTATCGCCAAGGGCTCAGCAGAGCCCAACAAGAATCGTGTCGGCAAGATCTCACTGAAGCAAGTCGAAGAGATCGCCAAAATCAAAATGCCCGACCTGAACAGCTTCGACCTGGAGTCGGCCATGAACCAGGTAAAAGGCACCGCCCGCTCCATGGGCGTCGACGTCGAACTCCGCAGCTAACGATGTACCGAGCCGCTGTAGTCGCGCTCAGCCTGCCGCTCCTAGCCCTGGCACAGGGTGAAGTCGTCGCGACCGTCAACGGGACTCCCATCTACGCTTCGGAGCTGCCTATTCAAGCCAAGCTCACCGCTTTAAAGCGTCAGGAATACGATGCCAAGGTGCAAGCCGCCCGCGAGCTAGCGGCCAAGAAGATTGTCGAAAAAGCAGCCCAAGCCAAGGGACAAACCGTAGATGAGTTTCTTGAGGCCGAAGTGGATAGCAAGGTCAAAGAACCAACCGAAGACGAGCTGCGTGGATTCTATCTCGCCAAGCAGAACGACTTCGGCGGAACCTTCGAAAGCGCCCACGACCAGGTCCGCCAGAGCTACCGCAATCTCGAACTCCAGCAGTTGCGTCAGTCGCTAGGCCAACAGGTTTTCAAGGACGCCGATATCCGCATCGTGCTCGCGCCCCCGCGCAGCGAGATCGACTTTGGCTCCGGCCCGCAGCGCGGTGCCTCCAAGGCTCCTGTCACCATCGTCGAGTTCTCCGATTTTCAGTGCCCCTACTGCAAAGGCGCCCTGCCCGTGCTGAAGCAGGTGACCGAGAAATATGGCGACCAGGTTCAGTTTCTGTTCAAGGATTTCCCGTTAAGTGACATCCATCCGCAGGCACAGGCCGCGGCCGAAGCCGCCCATTGCGCCGAAGAGCAGGGCAGATTCTGGGAATATCACGACGGCCTATTCGCCCTCGCTCCCAACTTCGATGCTGCCCACTTTGTAGCTTTGGCGGCTCAAGTGGGAGTCAAAGACATGACCGGGTTTCAAACCTGCGTTGAATCCCGCAAATACAAGTCTCGCGTCGAACAGGATGCTTCTCTCGGCCAGACCTTGGGTGTGGACGGAACACCCATGTTCTTCATCAACGGCATCGGATTAAGCGGCGCGGCACCCATCGGCGACTTTGAAAAAATCATCGACGGCGAACTGCAGAACACTCACTAATCGAGATCGAGTCCGAGCTTCTTCAGCTCTTCAGCGTAGTACCGTTTGTGGAGCAGATCCCACTCTTCTGTTCCCTCAGCGATTTCGCGCTTTTGCGTGCGTATCTTGGTGCGCGCCGCGCGATCGACTTTCTCTTCGGCCTGTAGCAGATCGGTGACGACTTTCACCATTTCCAGTCGCACGTCGTTGGGATCCCGCTTCAACCGGAAATCGCGGCTCTTTCTCAGCGCGGCGACAATTTTATGAGAAACGTCGTTGATTTTATCCCGCGATAGCTTCATGGCGTCGCCCGTGTCGCGGCCCGCCGCCCGAATCACTTTGCGCTTGGTAATGAGAGTGTTCTTGATGCGCCGGAACATCTCCTGATAGCTGACGCCTTCGCGGCGCATGTAATCGGAGTACTCGCTGAGCATGTCGCGGACTTCATCGTTCAGGCGATCCTCAATAGCAAGATCCTCCTCCACGACGTTCGCAATGAAAGAGGCCGCCACCGTCGGGTCGGTGGTCTCGATCCACTGCGGACTTAGCCGAGTGACAATCTGGCGCGAAATGTAACCGATGAATTCCTTAGCAAGTAGCATCCCTCGTCTATCTAGTCTAAGTGCCGCAGCGGAACAGTGTCAATTCGCGATGGGTTTCCTTGTCAACGGTTTTTAGAAATGTCCCCCTGCAGCGGTCATTAGAAGTGTCCCCTTTCTTTCTTAGCCAGTTGGTTTCCGGGGCCTCGGCCGGAGCGAAGCCCTGCGAGGCCGCTAGGCCGAGCGTTTAGGGCGGAGCGGAGGCTGAGGCCCTGGAAACCAAGCCGCCGGCTGCATCCGGGACCGGTCGAGGGTGCATGTCTTGATAGCTTCTTCGCCAAGGGTGATTCGGCATGTACGCTGCCGGGGGTGTGGAGGCTTTCCGCCGTTTCGGCGCGGCCTCTTCTGGCTTCCCCGCTCGTTCCTCGATCTGATGCCAGTGCAACTTCTGGCCACGATACTGGATCTCCACAGTGCCGTCTTCCCATTGGCAAACCAAGACCGTGCTCTGTGCGGGCGCATGCGGCCGGCTCTGCCGTTCCACTTGATACAACCGGTTGTGGTGCCGCACCACCCAATCGTTTCCCAGCACTCGCTCTGTCTCCAGCCGGAAGATCTCCCGGCGTTGCCTGGCTCCCGGTATCGGCAGATGATAGTCCACCTCGGAAGATGCATCGACGGCGAAGCGCTGGTTGTGATCGTCGCAATAGTCCTGTTCCAGATATTGGTTCACCGCCTGATGTGTGGAGATCTTCTTGCGCCGCAGCTTCTTCACCAGCCGGTCCTGGTGGGTTCCGTGGTTCCGCTCCACCCGCCCCTTGGCCTGCGGCGACCCGGCCGCGATGATCTTGATGGCCAACCGTTCGCACATCCGTCCAAACTGCGTCAGACCGGGCTTGCCGTGCAGCAGTTCCTTGGCCGTGGGCTCGCGCACGTACACGTTTTTCCAATCCGTATAGAGCGCCCGCGGCACTCCATACTTCTCCATCCAAGCCGTCAGCACACCCACTGCGGCCCAGATGGTTTCCTGCTCTCCCATCCGGCACAACGTAGTTCCGGTAGCGTCGTCCACCAGATTCATCAGGCAGCCGCGCGGTCCCCGTCCTTCCAGCCATTCGTGGAAACTTCCGTCCAACTGCACCAGCTCGCCGAAGTGTTCCCGTCGTGCTCTTCTTTGCCGATGCTCCCGTACTTTTCGTTCGCGGCTCCACAAACCCTCCGCCAGCATCCAGCGCCGCACTGTGGTGGCCGACAGCTCGATCTGATCTTCGCTGGCCAGGTGCTCGGCCGCCAGCGTCGGCCCGAACCTCGCGCCCACTTCACCGGAATACTTCTGCCGGATCAGCCGCACCACCTTGGTGCGGATCTTCCTGCACATGGCGCGATTGGAACTTCGCCCTGCGCTGCGATGCACTAATCCAGTGGCCCCTTTGCTCTGATAGCGCTTCCACAGCCGCTTGGCTTGGCGGTAGCTCACCTCCATTCGTTCCGCCGCTTGGACTAACGTCCAAGCCTTTCGCTTTACCTGCGCCAGGACCGCTGCTCGCCTCAACTCCCGCTCGCTCATCCCTGTTCGCCCCAATCCTGCCTCCCTTAGAGGCCTTCGGTTTAGGGGACATTTCTAATGAACGCTTATGGGGACATTATCAAAAACGCGCAACATTCGCGATGGGTTTCCTCAGTGGCGATGGTCGCCACGATGCCCTGCTCGGAATGCATCGTCGATCGGCTTCCGGCCGCGGAACCCATCCTCCATCGAATGCCAAAAGGCGATGCCTCGCTCCCCGAGTTTCCAGCACAGGCACACTTCGCGCTCGTCAAACAGCGTCGGGAAATCGATCAGCCCGATGTCCAGATCCTTCACTTGCGCGCCTAATTCGGTAACGCCCTCGAGCGCTTTTTGAAGCGCCGACGTGCTCGAGTCACGGCGGGACCGCATGTCCAGAAGTTTGCCATGGTCCACCCGTACGCCCCCTGACATGCGAATACGCTGTGTCTGGCTTTCCAGTTCGTCGTGCGCCTTTTGTGCTTCCGACTTGTGATACAGGGCGTCCCTCAATAGGCGCTCCACCTCGGGAAGGTTTCGTTCGGCTTGTTCGAGCGTGAAGTAGCGAGGCATTTAGGATTGGAGTTTCAGCACCAGAACCGCCAGCGGAGGCAAAGTAAGGTGGAGGCTGGCCGGGTGGCCGTGGGAAGAAATCGGACTGGTTGCCGCGCTTCCTCCGTTACCCATGTTGGATCCGCCAAACTTTTCCCCGTCCGTGTTGAGAATCTCTCGATAGATGCCATGTTTGGGAACACCCAGCCGGTAGTTGGTACGCGGCACGGGCGTGAAGTTGGCACAGACCACGAGGAATTCTGAACGGCTACGCGACCACCGCGTGAACGCGATGATGCTAGCCTCGGCGTCGCGGAAGTCGATCCACTCGAAACCCGAGTAGTCGTCGTCAACCTCGTGCAGGGCGGCTTCGGTGCGATAGATATGGTTCAGCTCACCCACCAGGTCTTGCAGCCGGTTATGAAACGGGTAATTGAGCAGATCCCACTGCAGGCCCGCGCCCTCGTTCCATTCCGCAGTTTGGCCGAATTCGCAGCCCATGAACATCAGTTTCTTGCCGGGATGCGTGAACATGTAAGCGAAGAAGGCGCGAGTGTTGGCGAAGCGCTGCCACTCGTCGCCGGGCATCTTGGAAACTAGAGCCTTCTTCAGATGCACCACTTCGTCATGCGAGATGGGCAGCACGAAGTTTTCGCTGAAAGCGTAGAGCATGCTGAAAGTGATCTGCTGCTGATGGTAGCGGCGGAACACCGGATCCTCGCCGAAATAGTTGAGCATGTCGTGCATCCAGCCCATATTCCATTTCATGGTGAAGCCGAGCCCGTTCAGCCACGTGGGGCGCGTCACGCCGGGCCAAGAGGTGGACTCCTCCGCGATCGTGATCGCGCCAGGTTCGCGGTGAGCGAGTTCGTTGAAGCGGCGCACAAAAGCCAGAGCCTCCAGATTCTCGCGGCCACCATAACGGTTGGGAATCCAATCGCCCGGCTCGCGTGAGTAATCCAGATACAGCATCGAAGCGACGGCGTCCACGCGCAGCCCGTCGATGTGGAACTCTCGCAGCCAATAGAGGGCGTTTGACAACAGGAACGTCAGCACCTCATTGCGGCCGTAGTTAAAGATGAGCGTGCCCCAATCGCGATGCTCTCCCTGGCGCGGATCCTCATGTTCGTAAAGAGCGGTGCCGTCGAAATGGCCCAGGCCGTGGCCGTCGCGAGGAAAGTGTGCGGGGACCCAATCCAGAATCACACCGAGACCGGCTTGATGACAGCGATCGACGAAGAAACGAAAGTCGTCCGGAGTTCCGAAGCGCGATGTGGGGGCGTAGTAGCCGGTGACCTGATAGCCCCACGAGCCGGAGAACGGATGCTCCATCACGGGCATCAATTCAAGATGGGTGAAGCCGAGGCGCACCGCGTACTCAACCAGTTTGTCAGCCATCTCGCGATAGGTGAGCCATGTGTTTTTCGGCCCGCGCAGCCATGACTCCAAATGAACCTCGTAGATGGTCATGGCCTCGCGCAGCCAGTTGCGCTGGCCGCGCTTCGTCATCCATTCCTCGTCGGCCCATTGGTGATTGGTCAGAGGCCAGACGATGGAGGCGGTTCTGGGTGGGACCTCGGCATAGAAGCCATAGGGGTCGCACTTGTCCTGAGCGGGGCTGGAAAGGCCCAAAACACTAAACTTGTACTGTGTTCCCGCAGACACGCGCGGCAGGAAGATCTCCCAAATGCCTCCGTCGCGCATACGCATGGGATGGCGGGTGCGGTCCCAGGTGTTGAACTCGCCTACGATGCTCACCACCCTGGCGTTGGGAGCCCATACGGCGAAGCGCACGCCTGGTGTACCCTCGCATTCGGTCAAGTGCGCGCCTAAAGTACGATAACTCTCGTAGTTCGTACCTTCGCCATGCAGGTGGAGCTCGAAAGAGGTAAGCAGGGGCGGGAACCGAAAGGGATCCTCCAGGTCCTCCGTCGATCCGGAGTAGTGTTTGATCCGCAGTAAATAGCTTTCTGGCTTGGCGAGGAGCGCAGCCACATAGAAACCGCCGAGGCCTGCGCGCTTCATCGGGATCACGTGCGCCATGGTGATGCCGGGGATGACAACAGAAGCCTCCAGAGCTTGAGGAAGCCAGGCGCGAATCTCCCAGCCATCCCCTTTTATGTGGGGTCCGAGAAAGGAAAAGGCATCCCCGTGCGTACCTTTACGGATCGCGTCGATCTGAAGCTCACTCATGCTGCCGCTATTATGACAAGAATGGACCGGGTTCCACGAAAAAGCGCAAAGGCTGCGGAGCAGTCCGTTTTGCGCGGCTCAAGAAAAAAAGCCGAGTTGCATGTTCACCTGGAAGGAGCGATTGAGCCTGAGACTCTGCTTGAGATCGATCCCACTCTGACGCTAAACGAGATTCGCGCCGCTACCCGCTATCGCGATTTTGCCGGTTTCATTCAGAGCTACATATGGGTCAACCGGAAACTGCTAAGTCCGGAGCACTATGCGTTGGCGGCGAGGCGGTTATTTGAAACACTGGCTGCCCAACACGTGATCTATGCCGAGGTTACGATTTCAGCGGGTGTGATTCTTTGGAAGAAGCAGGACCTTGGGGCGATCTTCGATGCCTTAGTGGAAGAGGCCGCGCGGAGCCCGATACCGATTCGTTGGATTCTGGATGCAACCAGGCAATGGGGCGCGGACGCGGCTGTACCCGTCTTTGAGTTTGCGACTGAGAGGATGAAGGACGGCATTGTTGCGATCGGGATTGGAGGCATCGAGGCCGAGGGTCCTGCGTTGTGGTTCAAGGATCTGTATCGAGAGGCTCGCAACAAGGGTTCGCGTCTGGTGGCTCATGCGGGGGAGACCACCGATGCACAAAGTGTATGGGATGCGTTGGCCATCGGGGCGGAGCGAATCGGGCACGGCATTCGCGCCGTGGACGATGTCGATCTGATGGAGGAACTGCGACGACGAGACATACCGCTGGAGGTTTGCATTTCGAGCAATGTCCGAACTGCGGCGGTAAGGTCGCTGGCAGGACATCCTGTGCGGAAGTTGTTCGACGCGGGGGTGCCTTTGATCCTGAACACCGACGATCCGGCATTGTTCGAATGCACTCTGGATGGCGAGTATGAGCTGGCGGCGCGGGAGTTCGGGTTTAGTGAAGCGGAGCTGGATCAGCTTGCGGAGAATAGTCTTCGATATGCGTTCCGCTAAGCTTTCCACATCCATGACCGTGGCAGAGTTCGACAATGGCTATTGGTTTGCGGTCGACCTCAAGAAGTTTGCGGAGAAGATCGGCATCCCATCGGCGAGCCGTTTGCGAAAGGATGAGCTGGAGAAGGCGGTGAAGCACTTCCTCCGTACCGGGCAGGCCAAGAACTTTGCTGGGCGAGCCCTGGCGAAGGTGGGACCGCGAGATCTCGACTTGGGTCTGCGGCTCGACGTTCCGGTTGTGCACTACACCAGCAACCGTCAGACGAAAGACTTCATCCAGCAGGAGGCAGCGAAGCTGGAGCCTGGTTTTAAAAGAAAGTCCGGAACGCGATACTTGCTCAACCGTTGGCGCGAAGAACAGCTTCATCAGGGGCGTCGGATCACATACGGGGATTTGGTCCGGCAAGCAATCGAGCTGAACAAGACTAAACACGGCCCGCTGCGAGTCGAGCACGCCCGATACATAAACTTCATTTCCGATTTCATCAACGCTAACAAACGGGCGACCATGACTGAAGCCATAGCCGCATGGAATGCTTTAAAGAAATTGGATGCACCTAAAACCTACCAGGCTTGGCTCAAGACCCGCAAGCCTTAGCGGGGCAGTTGCTCCATCAAATGGCGGCGATCGGCGGGGGAAATACCTGAGTTCTTGCGGATATCTTCGCGGACCGTCAGTGTGCGGCGATAGCGGCCGAAGTATTCGGGGATGTCGCCGCCGTATTGGAAGCTGTACATGATATCGGCGAATTCGGCGGTGTGGGGAAGGCCTAAGGCGTGACCGGATTCGTGCAGGCAAGTCAGGTAAACGATGGTCGCGCGCAGCAGATTGTCTTTGATGCCCTCCACCGTATCGTGAACGAAGATCTGCGCACCGCGCCGGTTTCCAATCTGTATGGGGACTGTCTCTCCGTAAAGACCCTGCTCTTCGGTCGCCCAGATCAGACGGATCAGCGCCTTGTCCTGAACCTTCGTCTCCACCAAGTGAAGACGGCCTCCGGAAGCGGCTTGCCAGGCTTCGAATGCCCAGCGCGCAAGGTCCTCATCGCCTGCGATGCAATCGACGCGGCCCGCCGCGCAGGGCTGAACCCAGTAGAGCGTCTCGGAATCGGCGGCGAGCAACGTGCCGCTCGCAAGAAGCAGAATCAAGCTAATCTTTCGTAGCAGGTTTGTCATGTGCCAATGTCCGTACCAGCGATTCTAACTGAGCGACGCGCTTGGAAAGTTCCTCGATCGCCTGGCCTTCCGGATCGGGGAGCATACCGTGTTCCAGGGGGCCTTGAACGCCCGCGCCCGCGACAACGCGACCGGGAATGCCGACGACCGTGGAATGCGCGGGCACCGAGCGTGTAACCACGGAACCCGCGCCGACCTTTACGAAATCGCCCAGCGTGATGGCGCCCAAAACCTTCGCACCGCTGCCGATGACCACGCTGTTTCCCAAGGTCGGATGGCGCTTGCCGGCTTCTTTGCCGGTCCCCCCGAGGGTCACTCCCTGGTAGATAAGCACGTCGTCGCCGATTTCCGACGTCTCTCCAATGACGACGCCCATGCCGTGATCGATGAAAAACCGGCGGCCGATGCGCGCGCCGGGGTGGATTTCGATGCCGGTCCAGGCGCGGGAAATTTGAGAGATGACGCGGGCCAGCGTGTACCATTTCGCCAAGTACAGACGATGCGTCAGGCGATGAAACATCATGGCGTGGAAGCCCGGATAACAGAGGACGATTTCGAACGTGCTGCGCGCCGCGGGGTCGGCCTTGAAGACCGCGTCAATCTGCTCTCGGATCGTCGCGAACATCGATTGAGCTATTATCTCGCAACGTCAAAAGACTCCCCGGAATAACCAATTGGCTGGCCAGCGTATTATTCTGTTTACGTGAACAACTTCCGGTTTCCACTTGTCTGCGTTGCGGGTGGCCTTGTCTTACTGAGCGGCTGTACGACTCCGGCGCCTGCTCCAAAGATGGTTTTGGCCGATCCGAATGGGCCCGGTCCGGCGACCACCACAGCGAAGCACCCGCTGGCGAAATACATCGAGTTCGCTGGCTTTCGTCTTGCGGAGGGAGGCGCCGGAAAACTGAAAGTGCAGTTCGCGGGGATCAACCATTCGGAAGCGGATTTGGGCGAGCTGGTGGTGAAAATAAAGCTGGTGACGGTGAATGCGAAGCCGGAGGATCCGCCGGTGGCTGAGTTTGAAACCAAGATTCCCTCGCTGGGACCGCTGGAAGTGCGGAATCTGGAGGCGACGGCTCCTACCAAGTTACGAGTGTATGAATTGCCGGATTGGCAATTTTTGCGCGCACAGTTTGATATAACTTCCCCGGCGCCGTAGGACAGACCATCGTTTTTCGTGGTCTGTCGGTTTGATTTTTAGTTTAAAGTCGGCAGACGACAAAAAACGATCGTCTGCGCCACCGGGGCTGGTATCCTACAAGAAGTCGAATGCCCCGCGCGTATCTTCCTATTTTCATTTTTCTGATTGTCGCTATTCTGTTCCCTGTTGCCACAATCATTGTGGCGAAATTGATCCGCCCCTACAAACCTTCTACTGCAAAATATGAGGCTTATGAGTGTGGCATTCCACCTGCTTCCAATTCGCGAGGACGTTACACGGTCCGGTTCTACATCATCGCGATTCTCTTTGTCATTTTTGACGTGGAAACGATATTCCTGTTTCCCTGGGCAGTTGCATCAAAGCATCTGGGATGGTTTGGTGTAGCTGAAATTGCGGTCTTCCTCGCGTTCCTGGTGGTCGGATACGTGTGGGCGTTCAAGAAGGGAGCACTGGAATGGGTTTAAGTTTTCGAAAAGCAGTTCTTGTTGCATTAACGTTGATTCTTGCGGTGGCTGCTGAGGCGGCGCCGGAACTGAGGTTATCCACTACGACAGTTGGTCCGGTATTTATTACGGCGGGCCAGAACGGAACTGCACAGCAAATTAACGCGGCTAATATCGGGGACGGAAGCCTGAACCTTACCGCCACGTCCTCCGCGACTTGGACCAACGTCACCTTTGGCATTGCCAAGGCATGCGTGATCGGGCCTACATCCTACAACTCGTGCGTGCCCGTGAACATCGGACTTAGCACCTCTGCGCTGGCCGCGGGGAGTTATACATCCATCGTCACGCTGACCGATCCCAATGCAATTGATACTCCTCAGAACTTCACCGTGACGGTGCAGATCGGGAGCGCGGTGCCGAGTTCCATCGATCTCTACGTTGCACCGGGCGGTGCATCGACGCAGGCGACCTTTGTCACCGGCAGCCGGCTGACCACGAACGTCGTTAACGCCGTGGGCGGGCCTGCGGTGTCGATCGCTGCACCCAGCGCGGGCAGCTTCGATTTTTCTTATTCTTATACCGTCTCGGCGACCGCTTCCGCCACAGTGGCAGCCAACGACTACACGTCCAACATTCAGATTACGGGTTCCGCTACGCCTGGCGACAACAAGACGCTGCCGGTGAACGTACACGTGACGACGCTGCCGATTGCGAGTTTCTCACCAACCTCGGTGAGTTTTCGAATCGCGCAGAATGCCTTGAAACAGACTCAATACGTTTCGTTTTCGAACCTGGGGCAAGGGACATTGGCGATTTCCGCGGTGACCGGTGCTCCAGCCTGGCTCACCGCAACCACAACGGGGAACCTGCTTACTTTAGTAGCCGATCCAACGGGGCTCAGTCCCGGAGTGAACACTGGCACGCTGACCGTAACCTCGAATGCGCGCAATGCGACGGTTACCATTCCAGTTCAATTAACTGTCCTCGCGGCTGGACCCCCGGTGATTTTCTATCAGGGCGTGGTGGATAACGCGCTGTTCGCGGCGGGCGATCCCGTTGCGCCTGGCGGCATCGTCGCACTGTTCGGAGAGCAACTGAGCATCGCGGCGCCAGTGGGAGCGCCTTCGCTTCCCCTGACCACTTCGCTTGGGAACGCTACCGTGCTGGTCAACGGAAATCCGGTGCCCATCTTCTATGTGTCCGCCACGCAGATCAATTTCCTGATGCCGTACGCAACGCCCTCGGGAGCCGCAACGGTACAAGTAACGGTGAGCGGGCAGAGCAGCAATAGGGTTTCCCTCAACGTCCAGCCGATGGTTCCGCGCCTTCTGCGGCTGGGCATCGGCGACTATCCAATCGCAGTCATCAACGGGCCGAGCACCCTGACGTTCCCGATTCCGACGACAGCGGGCATCGCCAGCCGTCCCGCTGTGGCGGGAGAAACGCTGGTCTTCTATGCACTCGGTCTGGGGCAGACGACGCCGCCCGCTCAGGACGGAGTTGCGGCGCCTCAGGCAACTGCGGGGGGCACGCCAGTGATGATCATCGGGCAGAGCAGCCTTCCGGGTTCCGGAGTCAACGTGGTTCCGCTTTACGCGGGGTTGACGCCGGGCTTTGTGGGTCTCTACCAGATCAATGTCACGCTTCCTAATAACGTGCCGCGCGGCGATACTGTGTCGGCGACGTTCACGATGGGCAGCAACATATTCAGCAATCGGGTAGTCATCGCGATTCAGTGAAACTTGGTTCGATCGTTGGGCTTCTGGGGCTCGCAGTCATTGCGACTGCGGCCCCAAAGCTACGCCTGTCGACTTTAGCGGTAGGGCCTGTCTACATTGCTACCGGTCAGCAAGGGACACTGCAGTCGATTCCGGCGACCAACGTCGGCGACGGGACCCTGAATCTTGCCGTTACCTCGAACGTGGACTGGTTAGCCCCATGCATCGAAGACGAGGGGCAGCTTCTGGTGAACCTTATGTTGTTTACTTCGAAGCTACCGCGCGGCGTCTACACAGGGGTCGCGACGGTCACTGATCCCAACGCGATTGATGCACCGCAGTCGATCACGGTCACGATCGTGGTCGGCAGCGGCAGCACCATTCCCGACCAATTAGACTTCTACCTGCCGCCGGGAGGAGGCGGAACCGCCATTTTGTATGCGGGCTGCCCGTCGACCGTCATCACAAATCCTCCTGGCGGACTTCAAATTACCGTAGCGACATCTGTGGGCTTGAACGGCACCTTTGGTGTGGGCGTTCCCTGCGCCGACAAGGATAGCCAGGTGAGGGTGTCGACGCCGCCGAACACTCCCTTGGGGGACTATGTCGGATCGGTTGAGTTTAGCGGATCGCTGCTAGCGGTGGATAACCGCACGGTGCCGGTGAACGTTCATGTCACGACGAATCCTGTTGCGAGCGCGGACCCGGCTGCGGTCTTTTTCCGGATGGCGCAGGCCGATCCGAAGATGACTCAAACGGTGTCGCTCTACGGCAATAATCTCGTCATTTCAAGCGCCGATACGAACGTCCCATGGCTGAGCACCACATTCTTCGCAAGCTCGCCCTACGTAAACACCGGCACGGAGCACGACATCAGTCTTGTCGCGGATGCTTCCAAACTTGCTCCGGGAAACTATCCAGCCAACGTCACGATTAAGAGCAATGCCGCCAATGGGCCCATCATCATCGCTGTGGTGCTTACCGTCCTTCCCGCAGGACCGCCCGTTACCTACTATCAGGGCGTCGTGGAGAATGCGCTTTACAAGGCCAACGATCCTGTCGCACCGGGAGGAATCGTCGCGCTTTTCGGAGAGCGGCTGACGGCGGGCAACGTGACCTTTGTGCCTTCGCTGCCGATTCCTGCGACCCTCGGGGGAGCGTCCGTGTTTGTGAACGACGTGCCTGCGCCCGTTTATTTCGCGTCGCCCGGCCAGTTGAATTTCGTGGTGCCCTTTGGGACGCCCCCCGGCCCCGCGCTGGCTCGCGTGGATCGCGACGGTCAGCGGGGGAACAGCCTTTCGTTCCAGGTGGTCGCGACGGCTCCGCGGCTTTTGAGGTTGGATGGCGCAAACGATGCGCTCGCGGTGTTGGGTGACCTGCGCACATTTGTCGTGCCGGCTCATCCGGCGAAGGCCGGCGTCGATACGGTGGTGTTCTACGCCGTCGGGCTTGGCCAGACGTCGCCGCCCGCGCTGGATGGGCAGGCGGCGCAAGGACTTCAACAGGTGAGTTCCGTCCAAGCGGTGATCGGATTTCCGATTCAACCCGCGTATGCCGGTTTGACGCCCGGTTCAGTTGGACTTTATCAAATAAACGTGCCGCTTCCGGTCAATGTGCTCAAGGGCAGTGCCGTACCTGTTTCGCTCACGATGCCCGGCGGAGTGACCAGCAACACTGTCTACATCGCCATTCAATGACCGAGCGACTCTACTATCACGATCCGTATCTGCGCGAGTTTCAAGCCAACATCGTTGCGGCGAGCGATGGAGGGCGAAGAGTCTATTTGGATCGAACCGCCTTCTATCCGACGTCCGGAGGGCAGCCGTTCGACACGGGAACGCTGGGCGGTGCCGCCGTGGTCGAGGTTGTGGACGAAGAGGATCGTATCGCGCACCTTCTGGCGTCGCCTGTCGCGGAGCAAGGTCCTGTGAAGGGGCAAGTGGACTGGACCCGCCGGTTCGACCATATGCGGCAGCATACCGGGCAGCATATTCTTTCGGCGGTGCTGGCGGACCTCTACAAGATTCCGACGTTGAGCTTTCACATGGGCGCCGAAGTTTCCAGTATTGAAATAGGGGCTCCGGCTCTCAGCGACCGGCAGATCGCGCAGGTAGAGGAGCGCTGCGCTGAAGTGGTGGCGGGCGCGCGGCCGGTCAGCATCAGCTTCGAGGACTCGTCGGCGGACCTGGAGTTGCGCAAGGCTTCAGCGCGCGGGGGTATGCTTCGCATCATTTCGATAGAGGGGGTCGACCGTAGCGCGTGCGGGGGCACTCATGTGCGATCTACCGCTGAAATCGGTCCGCTATTTTTGCGCAAGCTCGACAAGGTTCGCGGCAATGTGCGCGTGGAATTTGTATGCGGCGGGCGGGCGTTGCGGCAGGCTCGGGCCGACTTCCGGCTGTTGAACGAAATAGGCAAAACATTGTCGTCGCCACACGAACAGGCCCCCGCTATGATCGCCGCTCTCACGGAACGTCTCAAGGTAGCGGAGAAAAACGCCCAGCGCCTTGCGACCGGGCTCGCGATTTTGGAAGGCACGGCATTGTATGACTCTACCGCGCCAGACGCCCATGGTCTTCGCCGAGCCACGCAAACCGGACCCATTGATGAAGCCATGCGGGCGCGGGCTCAGGCCTTCGTGGCCGGACGCAAAGCTGTTTTCCTGGCCGTGTGCCGGGACCCGGCATCTGTGCTACTGGCGGTCTCCAGCGATTCGGGCATCGACGCGGGAAAGCTGGTGAAGGTAGCGGTGACCTCGGCCGGCGGACGTGGCGGAGGGAATCAGGCACTCGGCCAAGGGAGCGTTCCATCGCCTGAATTGTTGGATCGTGTCATTGCCGATTTGCAGACCTGACTTTGCTACGCTGAAATCATGCAAGAGAACATCCGCCGCTTCAGCGCCGGACCCGATCCTTTTGGAAGAACCTGGGAAGCGGAATTCCGCTGGCTCCAGACCGGCATTTCCATTCGGCACGCCGATACCGTGGACGTGAAATATATCGTTTGGACGGACGGGGAGCCAAGAGAAGAAAAGGTGCTCGCGCTTCCACACCCGGCGCTTCTGGAACTTGCTCTTAAGACCGGACACCCCCTCACGGACCCATGGTGCATGAAACTGGCGGCGAGCCATTTAAAGACCATGATCGAGTCAGGAGAGGACCTGGAGAAAACAATTATTACTCTGTCCCCAAGCGACCTTACGCGCGCTTCCGGTCAGCGTCCAACGGTGTAACCGGAATCCTTCGGGATCGTGGTACAACAGAATTCTGATGCACAGTACCGCAGCGGCAAAACGGAGGCTGCCGTGCCATTTCGTTCGTCATTTCAGGGAGGAGTTGGAGGTCAGGGATTTATGGTGAATTGCCCGTTGTGCGACGCAGCGATGGATGTGGATGAAGAGGAGTTGGACGAGGGTGATGCCCTAATTTGTGAAGAGTGTGGCGCGAATTTGAATGTGAGCGGGACATCACCGCTGGAAATCACCCCAGCCAAAGATGACGACGTAGACGACGAGGACGAAGACGATCTGGATGACGACTTCGACGAAGACGAGGATGAGGAAGAGGAAGACGAGGACGACGAAGAATAACGTCCTGCCGTGTGCGGCCGCGGTTCTGATCGCAGCCTGCCTGGCTTCGTTTCATGCAAGCGCAGCGCCGGACAAGAAACAGGTGCCCCATGCGACAGTGGCAGGGACCGTCTTCCGCGACCCGGGCTTCGCTCTGCCGGGAGCCACGGTGGTCCTGATACGTAAGGACGACGCCAAATCGAAGAAATTGCAGGAGGCTGTCTCAAACTACCGTGGGGAATTCGCCTTCCAGGTTCCCGCAGTGCAAGGCGCCTATATCGTGCGTGCAAGCTTAAAGGGATTTCATCCTGACGAAAAGGAAGCACTTATCTCCGCGGACGAGCGAATAGAAGTAACTTTGGTGCTGGTTCCAGAATCCAAGAAGTGACCGTGCCGGAGGTAGTCTCCTGTCGGGGAGGTGGTTGAAATGAAAACGTTTGCGATGTTTGCCCTAATGCTCGCGCTTGCCGTGGCGGCGCCGGCGCAGAAGAAGGACAAGAACGATGCGAACACCCGTGGCCTGCAAGGCCAGGTGTTGGACGACGACAAGCCTGTTGCCGGTGCAGTCGTTCAATTGAAGGACATGC
Organism: Terriglobia bacterium; assembly: GCA_963766615.1. Taxonomy (GTDB): domain Bacteria; phylum Acidobacteriota; class Terriglobia; order Bryobacterales; family Bryobacteraceae; genus Palsa-187. The sequence continues at coordinate 539,377 of CAVYBC010000010.1, read as the reverse complement.
GCACGTTGCAAGTGCGGTCCTTTATTAGCCAGGACGACGGCACGTATCATTTTTTTGGACTGAAAGTTGACAACGATTATCAGATCAAAGCGGATCACGACGCCCGCACCAGCGGCTGGAAAACGCTGAGCGTGTTCGACGCCCGGAAGGAACCCGTGATCAACCTTAAGCTAGAAAAGAAGTGAAGTTCGTCGTACCTCTGTTTGCCGCAGCGACACTGTTTGCGCAAACACCCGCTCAGGAAAGCCCACCCACACTGATCCTGGAGCACGTCACCGTCATCGACGGGACCGGTTCCAAACCCCGCTCCGATTTTTCCGTCGAACTTCGCGGGGACCGCATCGGCGTAATCGCCAAACACATCAAGGTTGCTTCCCGTGTGCCGGTGATCAACGCCAAAGGCAAGTTTCTGATCCCCGGCCTCTGGGACATGCACGTGCACCTGGGGTACCCCGAACAGTATTTCGCGTTGATGGTGGCCAACGGCATTACGGGCATTCGTGAGATGTACACCGGCGTGCCGCTTCGATCGCTGCTGGGGTGGCGTAGCAGGCCTGACGTTCCACGCATCGCGATCCCCGCCTTCCTGGACGGGCCACTGATGATCACTCCGGGCGCGGCTCTGCCGGAGGGTGCAATTCCGGTGGCCAATGAGCGCGAGGCTCGCGCCGCAGTGAGATTTCTTTCCAAGGGCGGGTTCGACTTTCTAAAGGTCTACAACAGCTTGCCGCGCGAGGCTTACTTCGCTATTGCTGATGAGGCCAACAAGATCGGCATGCCCTTTGTGGGCCACGTCCCAGAGGAGGTGAGTCCCCTGGAAGCGTCCGAGGCGGGCCAGCGCAGTGAAGAGCACTTGATGAACATTCTGCTCGCCTGCTCCACCGACGAAGCCGCGCTGCGCAAGGAACGAATCCGGATGATGAACGGCGGGGGCGACATCACCAACAATGAGAGGTTTCGGTTCCTGGCATTCCCTAAAACCGAGGGACTGTTGGACACCTATAGCGAAGCGAAGTGCAGGCACCTGTTTGAGACCTTTGTGAAGAACCGGACCTGGCAGACGCCCACGCTGGTTATCTTGAACGGATTCGCGCATGGTGACCAACTGGTGAAGGATCCACGAGCGTCCTACATGCCCAGGGAGTGGAGAGCGACGGCAGACCCGCGGCAGAAATACTACATGGACGATTTAAAGCCGGAAGAATACGACGCTCTGGTGATGCGAATTCGCGACTTGCTGGAGCGTCACAAGCAACTGGTTCGCGATATGCACAAGGCGGGTGTGCCTCTGCTGGCAGGTACCGATGTCAGCGGGTTCAATCCCGTGCTGGCCGGCTTCGGATTGCACGACGAGCTTGCATTGCTGGTGGAGTGCGGGCTGACGCCTATGGAAGCTCTGCAGACGGCGACCGTAAATCCAGCAAAGTATTTCGGGCTGGAGAACGAATTCGGCACGATTGAAGAAGGCAAGGCTGCGGACCTGGTGCTATTGGATGCCGATCCTCTAAAAGACATTCACAACACGCAAAAGGTTCGCGCGGTGGTGATGAGGGGACGTTTCTTTTCGCGCAGCGATCTGGACACGATGCTGACGCGCGCGGCGGCGATGCCGTAACACCCCATGCGATCATGAAACCCATGGGGACGGGGAAGCGGCAGGAGTTCGACGTTCTGATCATCGGCGCGGGCATTGCGGGCCTCACCGCGGCCATCCACCTGGCGGACAGCGCGAAAACAGTGTGCGTCATCAATCGCTCTTTCGATGCCGAGGAATCCAATACTCGCTACGCGCAGGGCGGCATCATCTGGTGGGGCGAGGATGATTCGCCTGAGCTTCTCCGCCGCGATATCGATGAGGCAGGAGATGAGTTGGGCCGCAAGGGCGCGATCCGCATTCTGGCCGAAGAGGGCGGACCGCTGGTAGAATCCTTCCTGATCCGCCGTTTGAAGGTCCCGTTTGATTCCGACGATCACGGACACATCCACCGGACTGCCGAGGCGGCCCATTCCCGGCCTCGCATCATCCATGTGACCGACCAGACCGGCGCAGCGATTCAAACGGCGCTGACAAACGAAGCCAACAGCCATCCGAACATAACCATCCTCACCGGGATGACGGCAGTGGAGTTGGTCAGCACCACGTTTCATTCCCGCAAACGCGGATCTATCTACGGCAGCACCAAGATTCTGGGCGCCTATGTGTTGGACCGCGACTCTGGCGAAGTGCTCTCCATGCTCGCATCCTATACCGTGATTGCCAGTGGCGGCATCGGCGCGCTTTACAAATACTCCACCAACCCGGAAGGAGCCCGAGGCGACGGAATCGCATTGGCGGAACGCGCCGGGGCTCATGTGATCAACATGGAGTATGTGCAGTTCCATCCCACAGCGTTCAGCCGCGAAGGCTGCGCGTCCTTCCTCATCTCGGAGGCCGTGCGTGGCGAGGGCGGCATTCTTGTCAACCAGCGCGGCGAGCGCTTCATGAAGAAGTATCGAGCCGATCTGATGGAACTGGCTCCTCGCGATGAAGTGGCTCGCGCGATCGCGTCGGAAATGCAGTCGGAGAAGATTCCCAACGTCTGGCTCGACTGCACGCCGATCCAGGCAAAAGTAGTTGATCTCGCGAAACGCTTTCCCAAGATATATCAGCAGTGCCTTGCGTTCGGCTTGGATATTCGGAAGGAGCCGATTCCGGTTTCCCCTGCCGCGCATTATTTGTGCGGCGGAATCCGCGCGGACAAGTGGGGCCGCACGAACCTGGTGGATCTCTACGCTGTGGGCGAAGCTTCCTGTACCGGCCTGCACGGCGCGAATCGGCTGGCCTCCACGTCTCTGGAAGAAGGTCTGGTGTGGGGCAAGCGCGCCGCGGAAAACATCGCCGGCTCTTTCTCGCGCGAAGATATGGCGGACTGGCAGATTCCCGATTGGGACGAAACCCTGGTCACGGAAAAGTCTCTGCCCTCATGGATCGCGGCCAAAGTCGCTTCCCTCAAGGAGATCATGTGGGATGCGGCCGGCATTGTGAGGACGGAAGAGGACCTTTCGCGCGGATGGGAAGAGCTATCGCTGATGAAGATTGAGGTGGAGCGGCTGTATCGGCGCACGAAACTGGCCGATGAACTGGTCGGGCTGCGCAACATGATTCACTGCGGGCTGCTGGTGATCGAGCAGGCTCGCCGCAACCGGGTCAGTAGCGGGTGCCATTTCCGGTCGGATGCGAAAGAAGCTTCTTAGGTCTACCGACCCGCCAGATCCGCCTGCGATGCGGCTTCATCTTTCGCCGGCGTCACCTTGTCCGGATCGATACGAATCATCAGGTAGCGGATATGGTCGTCGATCTTCGTGAACCAGTGGCCGGTTCCGGCGGGAATGATGACGACGTCCCCGGGTTTCAGCTCAAAGGTTTTGCCGTTCCGAATGGAAGTGCCATTGCCGCCCGGACCATTCAATAACCGGACAGCCCGATCATCCGCAGGGCGGCGTTTCAGGTCCGTGATGTCAGGACCGGTCACCAGAGTCGCCGAGCCGTCCAGGATGTGATAAACCTCGCTCACCAGGTCGTGTTCGGCGACGGGTGAATCGCCCGACAGTTTGCCGCGATAGACCACGCCGACATCCACGTTGCTCCTGCCGACGTCGACCGCGCGTACCTGTTGATCCGACACGACCACATCGGCAGGAACACGTTTCAGATAGGCTTGGATTTCTTCGCTCTTAATGTAGGTCCCATCGCAGCGATTGCAGCTCGGTTTGGAATCTTGAGCGTAAAGCGTGGCAGTAGCCAGAAGAAAGATGCAAAGCGGTTTCATGATTGCCTCTCAGTGAAAGAGGCTATCATTTTTTGAAACTTTTAGTACTTTCGTAGCACCGCGAGCACTTTACCCTGGATCGCCAGCGCCGACTGTGGCACATAGATCGGCTTCATGGCCGAGTTGGCCGGTTGCAGCCGCACCTTGCCACCTGGTTCCAGATAAAACCGCTTCAGTGTGCTCTCCGACCCATCCACCAGCCCAACCACAATGTCTCCATCCCGTGCCGTCGAAGTCTTCTCGACCAATACAAAATCGCCGTTGCAGATATGATCTTCGATCATGGAATCGCCGCGGACCTGCAGCGCGAAGGTGTTGGAGTCGCCTGCGAAATCGGCGAAGTTCAGGGTTTCCGGGTTGGCCATCGCCTCCACCGGTGTGCCTGCCGCGATCTTTCCCAGCAGAGGCACTTCGAAGGCGGGTTGCGATGCTTGCTTATGTTGCCGCATCTCGGCGTAATACTTGGCCGACACCTCGAGCGACCGGCTCTGGTTAAAACCGCGCTTCAGATACTGCTTCGATTCGAGCGCCAGAATGTGCTTGTGTACGGTGGCTAGAGAGGCCAGGGACAACCCGTCGGCGATCTCTTCATAGCTCGGGCTGTAGCCCTTTTTCTCAAGGAAGCCGGAGAGAAAGTCCAAAAAGTCTTTCTGGCGTTTGGTGAGAGCCATGCCCACATTGTAGGCGAAGAAAAGGAAAACATCAAGAGAATATTAAGGTTTGCCGTCCCATCCCAAATACCACATGCACGGAATCGTCGAAACGCACGAAAGTTTGTGGGTCTGCCACGCCGGAAAGAATGCAAATCCTCCCGGATCCAGCGTGCTTTTGACGTTTCCTACTTCAACAGCAGCGCGGCCTTCCATCAGCATGAACCGCTCATTGGCTTTATGCGAGTGCGGCTTGAACGCGAAACCACCCGGATAGCGCGCGAAGAATTCTGTTGCCCCGGTCTTGCCATCCGTTCGCAGGTCCAGACTTTCCGCGCCCGGAGGGTCGTTACGATCATGGGTCCACTTGGCATCATGCGAATTCACTACGACTGCGTCGCCGGTCGAGGATTGCGTCCGAGCGATGACACAAAAGAGAAGCAGCGCGAGTGCTGAGAAAAAGCGTTTCATGAGAACCTACCCTTACAATCACTATATGGGAACACGCCATTCCGTGTGCGCGTTGGACTGCCCCGACACTTGCGCCATTTTAGTGCAGGTGGAGGACGGCCGCGCAACGCGCCTGCGTGGCGATTCAGCTCATCCGGTCACGCGCGGTTTTCTGTGCGGGAAGGTCGCTCAATATCTGGAACGCGAGTATTCTCCGCAGCGCCTGCTCTATCCGCAAAAACGCGTGGGTGCGAAAGGCGAGGGCCGGTTCTCTCTCATTTCGTGGGATGAGGCGCTAGATACAATCGCCCGCAGGCTCACCGAAACCGCTCGCGACTTCGGCCCGGAATCCGTTCTTCCTTACAGTTACGCGGGCACCATGGGAATGCTCAACGGCGGCGGCATGGACCGGCGATTTTTCCATCGTCTTGGTGCTTCGCAGTTGGACCGGACTATTTGTTCCTCCGCAGGCGGCACTGCCATTGTGGCTTCTCTCGGACTGAAATACGGAACCGAACCCGAGCAGTTCGTCCACTCGAAATTCATTCTGGTATGGGGCGCGAATGTTCACGGCACGAACGTCCATTTGTGGCCGTTCATCGTGGAGGCTCGCCGAAACGGGGCGAAACTTTGGGTGATCGATCCCGTCCGCACCCGCACCGCCGCGCTGGCCGACCGGCATCTCCGCATCAACCCCGGCAGCGACCTCGCACTGGCATTGGGCCTTGCGCACGTTATTCTGAACGAAAATCTTCACGATGCCGATTATGTGGCTCGTCACACCAACGGCTTCGACGAATTGCGCGCACTGGCTTCCCAATACAGCCCGGAGCGCACCGCATCGCTCACGGGAATAGCGAAGGAAGACATTGTCCAACTGGCTCGCCAGTATGCAACGACGAGGCCGGCGGTAATTCGAATCGGCTATGGAGTCCAACGGAGCGAACGCGGAGGCGCAGCCGTCCGGGCCATCTCTACGTTACCCACTTTAACGGGGTCGTGGAAAGAAATTGGCGGAGGCCTGCAGCTCTCCACATCGCAAGCTTTTCAATTTTCCAAGCAGGCGCTGGAGATGCCGGAGCTTCAGTACCGCTCACCGCTTGGTCGTGCCGCTCGCATCGTCAACATGACGGAATTGGGAAAGGCGCTGACGTCGCTCGACTCGCCTCCCGTTCAAGCGATGGTGGTTTACAATTCCAACCCCGCGGCCATCGCGCCCAACCAGAACCTGGTTCTGAAAGGCATGCGACGGGAAGATCTTTTCACGGTGGTGCTGGAGCAATTTCAGACCGACACCGCCGACTACGCGGACATCCTGCTGCCCTCCACAACGTTCCTGGAACACACCGACCTTTATCTGGCGTATGGGCACTATCACCTTCAATTGGCTCGGCCGGTGGTGCCTGCGCCCGGCGAGACGCGATCCAACGTCGAAGTATTTCGCGAGCTCGCCGCGCGCATGGGCTTTGACGAATCGTGTTTCCAGGACTCGGAAGACGATATGATTCGCGCCACGCTTGCGTCGGGTCATCCGTTTCTGGAAGGCATCACCCTGGAGCGTCTGGACTCGGAACACTCCGTGCGGCTGAACGTCTCCGAACAGGGGACTCCATTTCTGCCGTTCGCTGAAGGCGGGTTTGGCACGGCGTCGGGGAAGTGCGAGTTCGGCGCGGAGAGCCTTGGTTACGTTCCTCCCAGGGAGTCCCGTTTAGGCGATGCGGGCCTGGCGCAAAAATATCCGCTGGAGTTGATCTCATCCAAGTTTGACGACGCAATGAACTCGACCTTCGGATATCGCGCCGATGTAGACGAAAGCTGCTCCGTGCTGCACCTTCACTGTGCCGACGCCGACCCTCGTGGCATTCAAACCGGCGATCGAGTACGCGTCTTCAACGGACGTGGATCGCTCTTAATGAAAGCGAACGTGGCTGGTTCTCCCGGAATGGTGGCTCCTGGCGTGGTGCGCGCACCGGCAGTGCGGTGGGCCAAGAATGCGGAGGACCGCCGAAGCGCCAACGTTCTCACCAGCGACATCCTCACCGACATCGGCGGCGGACCCGTGTTCTATAGCTGCCTGGTTGAGGTCGAGCGATGCGGCGATTAGCGCTGCTCGCAGTGCTTGTGCTTTTGGATTTAACCGCCTGTAAACATAAACCGTTATCATCGGCGGGCGCAGCTGACCTGAAAGTAACCGCGGCCCCCGCCGCACAGAATCTGGTGGAACTGAGTGTGGTTAAGATGAGCGATCCCGCAGCCGAGCCTCAATTGGTGCGTGGTTTTTACGGCGTGGAATCGGGCTCCTGGCGATGGACCGCATCGAAGTTCGCAGTAAAGCTGCGGCCGCCGGAAGGGTCGGCTCAAACCGGCGCTACGCTTCAGTTTCAGTTTTCTCTGCCTGATGTGATCGTCAACAAAGTCGGCCCCTTGACTCTTTCTGCCAGCGTCAACGGCGCGGCCCTGGCATCGCAAACCTATTCGAAGTCCGGCGAGTATCTGTACTCGGCGGCGGTTCCGCGCTCAGTTTTTAGCGCGGGCACAGTCACAGCGGAATTCGCCACTAATAAAGCCATGCCGCCCGCGAACGGCGACAAACGGGAGCTCGCATTGGTGGCTGTGTCGGTTGGCTTATCCAAATGAAGCGTGCCGCGGCTTTGCTGCTCCCGCCCTTAGTTTGCCTGATCGTTTTCTGGGACGTTCTGTTCACATGGTTCCTGAATGACGACTTCGCATGGCTCGGGCTGCGGCTCGAACTGCATAGAGTAAGTGACCTGCCGCGGCTTCTCTTCGAACCTCAAGCACAGGGTACCGTGCGATTTCTGAGCGAGCGGATGTTCTTTCTGATCGGAACATTTCTGTTTGGCGTCCATGCTGTTCCCTTCCGATTGGTGGGTCTGGCGACCTGGTTCGTAGTGCTCGTTCTTGCCAGCTTAATTGGAACGCGGCTAACTGGTTCGCGAGTCGCGGGATACGCGGCGGCCATCTTCTGGACCACCAGCTATGCGCTGGTCACGCCACTGGCCTGGTCGTCGGCCTACAATCAACTACTTTGTTCGCTGCTGGTGCTTATGCGCCTTCTATGCGCGATTGAGATGGCTCGAATCCAAGGAGAATCATTGGCGGGTCGCAGAGTGGATTGCTTATTTACTCTGCTTTGGGGCCTTGGAAATCGTAGTGATGTACCCGGCTGCTGCTCTCATGTACACCTGGTGGGTGGCGCGTAAACGGGAGAAGGCGGTATTCGCGCTATTCGTCCCCGCGGTGGCGTTTGTTGCGATTCATTTCTTCTTGGTCCCCAAGAATCTGGCGGACATCTATACCATTCGTGTGGATAGCAGATTGCCAGTCACACTTCTCACCTATGTGCGATGGGCACTGGGACCCGAGCCGCCTGGAAGAACTAAACGTCCCGGAGTGGAGCACCTGGGGCATGGCTGCCACCTGGCTGATCGGGCTTGTCCCTGGCGGCGTTCGCGTTGTGGAGTCTGCGCAAAGGCAACCGAGTGCCTATATTTTGCGTCGCATGGTTTTTTCTTTTTCTGGCTCCCGTTCTGCCGCTTCCGAATCACATTACGGACTACTACATTACGCTGCCTCTGGTCGGCTTGGCGTGGCTCGCGGGTGGGGCGATGGTACAGGCCTGGCAATCGCACATGGCTCTTCGCGTGATCAGCCTGGTGCTTGCCGCGGTGTTTCTGGTCGGATCCATTACCGAAATATCGATCAGCACAGCATGGTTCCGCGCACGCGCCGGGCGGATGCGCGCGCTGTATCGCACTGTAGAGCAGCTTCGTCCCGGCACGGCACTGATGCTGGCGCATGTCGATAATGAATTATTTCAAAGCGGATTTCAGGACAACCCCTTTCGCCTGGTAGGCATCAATCGCGTGTACCTCGCGCCAGGGACTGAGAACGGAATCGAAGCGCGCCAGGACCTGGGTGGCACGTCAAGCTTCACCATCGCGCCGGAAGAAGCCATGCGATTGCTGAATCGTAATGAACTTACGGTGCTGGACGTGGGTGGTGCCGCTCCTCAAGACGTGACTGCTTCCTTCGCTCCAACGCTCGGCCAGCAGGCGCTTCAGTCCACCAGAAATTTTGTCGACGTCGGGAGCCCGGTGTATGCTTCAAAGATCGGGCCGGAATGGTATCAAGTGGAGAACGGTTTTCGCTGGATGCCCAAGCGCGCGACTGTGGAACTGGCAGCTCCCAAGTCGGCATCGGAACGGCTCTATGTAACCGGTTACGGCGCGGGTGCGGCCTTAGCGGGCGGGCCGGTGAAAGTCACGTTGTGGGCGAAGGGTAAAGAGATCGGGTCGGCGACGCTGGTGGACAAAGACCGGCCTTTCGCTTTCGATATTCCCCTCCCCGCCGATCTCACCGGTCAACCTCTTGCACTTACCGTGGAGGTCTCGAGGACGCTTCATCCCCCTGGGGACCCGCGAGAGTTGGGGTTGATTTTCGGGACGTTTGAGGTGAAATAAGCAGCTGCGTTCCGAGGTGTTAAGAACGAGACATGCTCGCCGTTGTTCGATCCCACGTAAAAAGATTTCGCGCTTTGCAATTAGGGCAATGGTAAGCCTGGAACAACAAACGGTAGCGATGGACGAGACCCGTGGCGACAAGCCACGCGGCGGAAGAACCGGATCCGCACCCGATACACACGTTGCTCCAGGATTCCGTTTCAACCTTTTCGCCGACATTGCCAAAATAAAAAGCCCACCCATAAGCGCTTGCTCTGGTGCCGAAGACCTGGTCGAACAGGCGCATGATGTAGCTCAACATCATAATCGAAAGCCGGCTGCCGTTTCCCAAAAGGCGAAGCATCCAGGGCGTGCCGGAAGGGAAGTAGTATCGATTCAAATACTCGAACGACGAGTACAGATCACGGACGGCAACAAGTTGAAGCCCCGACCTGCGCGAAAGCAGCGCGGCCAATTCGTCGGCCGAGCAAAACGGATTTACGTGTCCGCCCCCATGGTAGGCCCAACGGAAAAGACGATCTGAAACCGTGGATGCGTCCGGCACCGCGACGTACATACTGCCCTCAGCACGCACTACCCGACCAATCTCCGTGAGCGTGTCATCCAGATTATTTACGTGTTCCAGGCTGTGATTGGCGATGACGGCGTCGAAGCAGTCATCCGGAAAAGGCAGCCGCGCGGCGTCGGACTGCACGAACCCCGGACACGTTCCCGGCGCAGGAGCTTCCAAATCCACTCGAACAACAACCGCGCCTGGGCAGCGATCCAGTGGAAAGCTTCCAGTCAACGATCCGAGATCGAGCACCCGTGCACCGGCCGGCAGGTTCCGCAAAATCTCATCCATAACAATGACGCAGCCTATCTCTGCAAATCATCATTATGCGTCAGAAAATCCGGATACGCCCCCGCGCCCAACTCATAGAGATCCAACCCCAACCGCTCGCCTTCGGGCGGTACACGCATCGGACGCAAGCGGTTCAGCAGCCAGTTGATTCCATACGTGAGCGGCAGCACGAACCCAACCAGAGTGGCCATGCCAGCCAGTTGCGCGATCCATTGCGATCCCTCGGCACCCGGGTCTCCCAGGCGTGCGAACCAGCCCGCGGCAAGCAATCCCCACAAACCCCCCAGCGCGTGCACGGAGATCGAGCCTCCCGGATCGTCGATGCTCCAATGCAGCTCCAGCCATTCGATTGCGTAAGTCACCAGCACGCCCGCCACCAGGCCGATAATCATCGCCGCCGCTGGAGGAACGGAGGCGCACCCGGCGCTGGTCGCCACTAGGCCTCCAATCCAGCCGTTCGCGCACAGCGACGCGTCGGGTTTGCCGAAACGGATGCGCGTGAGGCCAGCGACGGCCAGCGCGGAACTCGCCCCGCCCAGGCTGGCGTTGATCGTGATCAGCACAACGCGACCCACCTCTGCGCCCGTATAGAGAATCGCGCCCGCGCTATCCAGGCCGATCCAACCGAGCCAGGCTAGAAGACAGCCGAATAAAACGTACACCGAATTGTGTCCCGGAATCGCCAGAGGCATCCGATCCGGGGTAAACTTGCCGCGCCGGGGACCCAGAATCCAGGTGATGGAAAGCGCGGTGAAGCCTCCTATGACGTGGACCGCGCCCGCTCCTCCGGCATCCAGAAACCCGACGCCGATCCCGAAATTCTTGCCCAATCCGTCCAGCCATCCGGCCCAGGCCCAGTGCGCGAACAACGGGTAGGTCAGGCCCGCAAACAGCACCGTGGAAATGCACATTCCGCTGAGCCTCCAGCGGTCGGCCGCGCTGCCCAGCGGAATGACCGCGGCAAAAGCCACGCTCATCATGCCCAGCAGCGCCATCAGCCCGGCCGAATTAAAGCCCGGGGACAATCCGCGGAGGAACAGAGGCATGGCTCCCAGCCATTCCCAGGTCTTGCCTTGAATCAGGAATCCGTAGCCGGGTCCCCCCCGGTAGCCCTGGATCGAAAATCCGAAGATGACGTAGACGATACTCGCCACCGCGATCACGCATAGCGATCCCAGCATCATATGGGCGGCATTGCGCGACCGTCCCAGCCCGGTATTGATCAGCGCCAGCCCCGCAATGGCCAGAGGGATCATCAAAATGGACAAAAAGCACAGCGCCAGGGCGGTTTCGGTCAGCATGATCTAACGCCGCTCTCGGCTTTCGACCCGTTCGGGGAGGTGGGATCGAATGAGGAAAACCAACCCGACGGCTTCTATGGCCAATCCCGCCAACAGGAACGCAGCCATGGCCGGAGGCTTTAGCAGGGCGATGGCTAAGAGGACGTTCAACCAACCCGCCAGCAGGAAGAGGAAGGCCGCAGCTCGCATGAAAAGTCGGGTTAATTATAACAACAGGGCCGCGCGCAACCGTCCATGGGCTCAATAGATTTTTTCGATTGACCTTATAGGACGTTTTCTCTTCCGCCGCGGGGCATCTGTGCCAGATACTTGGCTTAGGCACTTGGCTTAATGCCGTGGTAACTGGGATCACTCTGCCCGATTTATGCTTGACTTACTAAAGCTGAAGACGTTTCGGACGGTGGCTCTGAAAAAGAACTTCACGCGCGCCGCCGCGGAACTGGGCTATTCGCAATCCAACGTCACGACGCACATCAAATCCCTTGAGCAGGAGCTGGGCGCTCCCCTGTTCAACCGCTTTCGTTTCGCAAATCGGATCGTGCTGACCGAAGCGGGCCGCCGGATCTTTGAGTATGCCGGTCAACTGCTCGCCTTGGCCGATGAGACCAAAGCTGCAGTGCGCCAGGAAGGTGAGCCGAGCGGGCCTCTGCGCGTCAGCGCGCCGGAATCCCTGCTGGGATATCGCTTGCCTGCGCTGCTCTATACGTTTCAGACCCGTTATCCCAAGGTGGAGTTGGACTTGATCGCAGGGCTCGGCAAACAGGCGGCCGAGGCGCTGCTGGAAGGCGAGGCCGACCTTGCGTTTGTGCTGGATGAACCGGCTCGCCCAGGTAGGGTGATCGGGGAATGCTTAAAACGCGAGGAAATGATTGTGGCGGCATCGCCGGAGAACCCTTCGTCGTCCAGCGTAGGAATTTCTCTTGCGGAGCTATTCCGCTCCCAGGACCTGCTGATTGAAAAAAACAATATTCACAGTGTCCTGATCGATCATGTGTTGAGTCCTGCGCAGGCACGCAAATGCAGAATGGTGGATGTGGGGACACTGGAGGCGGTGAAGCGCTGCGCGATGGCGGGTCTGGGAGTCGCAGTGCTGCCGCGCGGATTTATCACCGCCGAACTGGAGCGCGGCCAATTAGTCCCGCTGCAATGGACAGGAGAGGCTCCCGCGGTTTACACCCAGATGCTGCATTCACGCGAGCAGTGGGCCTCGCCTACGCTACGAGCGTTCTGGAATCTGGCAAGGGAAGAATTCAGCCGGGCGTAGAGCTATTTTTCCGCCTGTAACTCCGCCTTGGCTTCCTTTAGTTCCTTAGCTTGCTGCCGATTCGGTTTGGGATATTTCAAATCGAGCGCGTTGATCGCCGCCTCAATCACCTCCGTCACCAGCACGCGCGCGGACCATTTGTGATCGGCCGGAATAATGTACCAGGGCGCGGTCGGCGTGCTGGTCACGCTAAGAGCTTCTTCATAGGCAGCTACATATTCCTTCCAGTGTTTCCGCTCCGCAAGATCCTGCAACGAGAATTTCCAATGCTTGCGAGGATCTTCCAGCCTTTGCAGAAACCGCTCTTTCTGCGTCTTTTTCGAGATATGCAGAAAGAATTTCAGCACCACCGTGCCGTTTCGGGCCAGGTGGCGCTCGAAGGAATTAATGTCCTGATAACGCTGCCTCCAGAATTTCTTGTGCAGGCTTTGCGTGGAGAGGCCTTCTTTCTTGAGCAGGTCGGGATGAACCTTCGTCACCAGAACCTCTTCGTAGTGCGACCGATTGAAGATTCCGATCTGCCCTCGCGCAGGCAGAGCCTTCTCTTGCCGCCAAAGGAAATCGTGCTCCAGTTCCTCCTGAGAAGGCTGCTTGAAACTGGTTACCCGGCACCCTTGAGGATTGACGCCCGACATTACATGTTTAATCGTTCCATCTTTCCCGCCCGCGTCCATAGCCTGCAGAATGATCAGAAGGGAATGGGAGCAACTGGCGAAGAGCAGTTCCTGAGCCAGGGTGAGCCGCGTGAGGTCGTCCTTTAATATCTTCTTGGCTTGCTTCTTGACGTCGTCTTCCGAGTCGCCTTTGAGCCCCGAGTGGAAGGTCCACGCAGAGTCATGATCCTTCAAACGGACCTTGGTGCCGGGCGTTACGCGGATGCGTTTGAGCACAGCGTTGTCGAGGACGTGTTTATCTCCCATCACATCTATAGCTTCCCACTTTGATCCAAGCCCTCCCGCGCGGGCTCCGGTGTATTTTGTAGACAAGAAATCGAACGCTCCGCCATTGGAGAGTCGGTTCGGCCCCGCAGTCATCCTAGGAAATGCTGTAAGGGTCTGGCTCTGTAGCTCAGAGTGTGCAATGGATCTCGTCGCCGTTTGCGAGTAATCAGACGGTAGGGAGCTCCAACATCTTTAGCGGGTTGCCGAAACAGCCCCAGGGCGTTAGCCCGGGGAATCGCGCTTTTCGGCAACCTGTTAGAGGTCAGGAAAGGATAAAGTCAGACCAGAAACCGGCAAATCTTCAATTTCGACACTCCAAACGTCGCCGTTTGCGATCGGCTGGCCCGTCGTCAGCGTGCCGCTGCTTACCAAATCTCCAGGCGATAGTGGAGCCATGCGCACGAGTTCTTCCACCCACAAGGCCGGATCCCGATCTAGATCGGACATGAGGGCCGTTGTATCTCGAAGGCGTCTTCCGGTACGCTGAACACCGTGCTTGGTGTACAACCTCCTTTTGGACGAAACTACGGCCGCTCGATGGTCCTTTCTAGGCAAGGAATCGCGGCAAGCAGTCAAGTGGCCGCATCGCAGGCTGGCGCGCATATTCTCAGCCGGGGAGGCTCGGCCGCAGATGCCGCCATCGCCATCAATGCTGTGCTTGGCGTAGTCGAGCCCATGATGAACGGCATCGGCGGCGACCTGTTTGTCCTCTATTGGGAAGCCAAAACCGGACAGCTGACCGGCCTGAACGCATCCGGGCCGGCCCCGCTCGCGCTCTCTCCTGAACTGCTCGCCTCGCAGAGAATGAATGCGATGCCTGATACCGGGATTCATTGCGTTACCGTCCCCGGCGCCGTGGATGGCTGGGCCAAGATGCACCAGCGCTTCGGAAAGCTTGAGTGGAGCAGCCTGTTCGGTGCGGCGATCGGTTACGCCGAGCAGGGGTTTCCGGTCACCGAAATCGTCCATGAGCTTTGGTCGGCCCCTTCCGCTGTAGGCAAGCTGCGCGCGCTGGATGCGACCTCTCGCGTTTTTCTGACCCAAGGCGAACCGCCTCAAGAGGGCGACGTATTCCAAAATCCCGATCTTGCGGGTGCCTATCATGAGTTGGCCGAAAACGGGCCGAAGGCCTTTTATAAAGGACGCATCGCGTCGGCGATTCTCACGATTACGCAACAACTCGGCGGGACTATGACGGCCGAAGATCTCGCTACGTACTCGGCGGAATGGGTCGAGCCGATTTCAACAGACTATCGTGGCTGGCGCGTCTCAGAGTTGCCTCCCAACGGGCAGGGCATCGCAGCGCTGGAAATGTTGAACATCATGGAGGCAACCCCACGAAATGCCGGCGGCCCGTTTGCTCCTGCTGAAATCCATAAACGGATTGAAGCGATGAAGCTGGCTTACTCGGACGTCTACCGATACAATGCCGATCCGCGTGTGGCCAGAGTGCCCATCGCGACGCTGCTTTCAAAACGGTATGCGCGCGAGCGTGCGGAAAACATCGACTGGAGCCGGGCCAACGGTGACGTACCCGCCGGACACATCCCTGGAAGCGAGACCGTCTACTTTACTGTTGTAGATCGGGACGGCAACATCGCGAGCTGGATCCAGAGCATCTATAGCAGTTTCGGTTCCGGCATCACCGTGGAAGGCTTCCTCTTGCAGAATCGCGGAGCGGGGTTCACGCTCGAAAAGGACCATCCCAATGTGCTGGCGGGCGGTAAGCGCCCTTTTCACACCATCATTCCCGGCTTTCTTCAACGCGGCGACCGCCACATAGGCTTCGGAATCATGGGAGGCGCCAATCAGCCCATGGCCCACGCGCAATTTGTGTCGAACATCGTCGATTACGGGATGACACTGCAGCAGGCCCTGGAGTCGCCCAGATTTTTCAAAGCATCCAGCCAGGGTTATGAGGTTGCTATCGAAGCTCGCATGCCTGAGTCGACTCTGAAGCGCCTAGCGGAGATGGGTCACGAGATTCTGGTTCGCCCCGAGTATTCGCAGGAAATGGGACGAGGCCAGGCGATTCTACACGATTCCAAAACAGGAGTAAACTTCGCCGCGTCCGATCCCAGGTCGGACGGGGCAGCCGTACCCGAGCCCCTATAATAAACACATAGGTGTTTATCCACCTATGTGTCTAAGCCATGGAAGAAGCAGTCCGCTGGAATATAAAAGTCTCGAAGGAAACCGACTTAACCCTGCGCACTTTTCTGGGTTCCTAGGGCATGAAGAAGGGCGACCTTTCGAAATTCATCGAAGAGGCCGTCCGCTGGCACGTATTTCATCGCACTGTGCAGGACATCAAGTCACGCAATGCCGATACTGCTCCTAACGAATTGCAGCGGCTCATTGACCACGCTGTGCACGAGGTTCGAAGGGAGCGCCGTTCCAGAGAGAAGGCCCATAGGGCCTGATGCGCGTAGTTCTCGATAACCAATATTCTTGTCTCCGCGCTAATCGTCCAGGTGGGCCACCCCGCCGCGATCTATCGCGCCTGGCAGGAAAGATATTTCCCTCTTCTTATGTGCGCAGAGCAACTCAACGAGCTGAAGGCCACGCTCCAAAAGCCCGCGATAGCGGTGCGCATCCACCCTTACAAAGCTGGCCGCTTGGTTAATAGGATGCGGCCAGAGAGAAGGGCCATAGGGCCTGATGCGCGTAGTTCTCGATAACCAATATTCTTGTCTCCGCGCTAATCGTCCCGGTGGGCCACCCCGCCGCGATCTATCGCGCCTGGCAGGAAAGATATTTCCCTCTTCTTATGTGCGCAGAGCAACTCAACGAGCTGAAGGCCACGCTCCAAAAGCCCGCGATAGCGGTGCGCATCCACCCTTACAAAGCTGGCCGCTTGGTTAACCAATTGAAGAAGCTGGCTGAAAATGTCGGGCCGCTGACATTCGAGGGTGCGGGGTGATACGCAAGATCATGATGGAAACCGAAGCGGTAGCGAACAAGTTGGGAATCGAGCTTCCCATCTCCATCGATCAGCGAATCGCCGGCGCGGAGAAGGTCGGTGAGCACAAGACGTCCATGCTGCAGGATCTTGAAGCGGGCCGCCCTATGGAACTGGAGCCCGTGGTCGGCGCCGTGGTCGAGCTGGGAGAGCGCCTGGGAATCGACATGCCGCACACCCGCACGGTTTACGCCCGCACAAAACTGCTCGAATCTGCCGCTAGGCACTAGCGCACAGCACGCGACGTGCTCCTGTGGCCACGTAACTGATCTCACGTCGCGTGCGTTGTGCGCTGGTTAAAGGAAAGTGCCCCTACAATTATTGGATGGACCATCACACGGTCGCTGCCATCAGCATCAGTGGCACATGCCTGGACGTGCTCGGCAGTCTCTATCTTGCATACGATGTTCTGGGCGGGCAGCACGGTCCTCTGCGGCTGCTTACCCGCGCGGTAACGTATTCGATTTTTTTTGGAATCGGGTACACGCTCGGGCTGGGTCTTTTCTTTGGGCTCGTTTCCGGGTTCGCCACCGGTGTGACCATCGCGATCGAGCTGCATCGTGCCTCTCGCGGCCAGCCGCATTATTCTCTGCTGTGGGAGAGCTTCTTTAGTTTTATCCGCGGATTTGCGTTTGCAGTGGGACTGTACGGCCTTGTAGGCGTGCGATTCGCAGCCGCTTTTGGTGCGCTCATTACGCTCGGGCAGGTGCTCGCCTACGTTCGCGGCATAAGGCCGTCGATCGACTATCGCCCAGGGCGACGGCCGCGCCTCAGCCAACGCCAATTTTGGGCGACCATCATCCGGACGGGCGGCTATATTCTTGCCGCGTTAGCCTGCAACAGGTTCGTGCGGCACTTGGAACACCCCTGGGCGTTCGCGACTCAGGTGGGGCTAGTGGTGGGATTGGTTACGGGAATCGGCTCGGCAGTAATTCCCTTCATCGAATACTATGCCGACAGCCTTCCTGAGCGGCGCTTGGGCGCGTTTGGGATCGGGATGATTCTGTGCGGCTTCGCGATGCAGTCGCTTCAATATTGGTTGTCGTTGTTGGATGTTCGGATTACCTAGCCGGCAAAGGGCGGGGCGGCACCTGAAGACAGGAGAAGACTCCGCCGCCCCACTCCGTTTTGCCGGCGATTCCTAGGCGTCCGTTATATTGAGGGTATGCGACCGCGTTTGTGGCTATTCGGCGCCTTTGCCGCGCTTCTTCTCGCGGGGTGGGCCGTGGCCGAGCGACTGGAAGATAGAGACTACACCGCGCTGGATAATCCCGTAATTGGATATCGCGACGACACGGGTCACGATCGCGTCATTGAGCTCGACCGGAAACTCGACAAGGGTGCGGTGAAGCTAGATTACTCTGCTAATGGTCTAAGTTATCTGCCGGCAGTACTGAAAGCCCTGGACGTGAACGTCGATTCCCAGGTCCTGGTGTTTTCGAAAACCAGCACGCAAGCCTCGAAGATTAATCCCCTAGCGCCACGCGCGATCTATTTCAACGACGATGTACAGGTCGGGTTCGTGCGCAACGGCGATGTGCTGGAGTTCACCGCGCTTGATCCGATTGCCGGCGTCAAGACTTACACCATGGATATAGAGCGCGCCGCGAAGCCTGGTTTTGGGCGGCGCGAAGATTGCCTTCTGTGCCACATGGGAGGAATCACCTTTGGAGTGCCCGGGCTGATGGTCGCCTCGGTTCATCCGGCCCAAACAGAACGCGAGCGTCACGGAAGTTCCTTCGTCACCGATCAGCGGACACCGCTAAAAGAGCGCTGGGGAGGCTGGTACGTCACCGGAACCACCGGGTCGCAACGGCACCTGGGCAACAACCCCAACCTGATGGACCCCCTTCATCCAGGCGCGGCGGCGGGCGACGAAACGCAGAATGTCACCAAGCTGGACGGCCGTTTCGATATTTCAAAATATCCTGCGCCCACCAGCGACCTGGTCGCTTTGATGACGCTGGAACATCAGGCTCGCATGACCAATTTCCTGGTGCGCATCGGCTGGGACGGGCGCGATGTGAAAACGGACCCTACCACGCTCAATCAGGAGATTGAGGAGATGCTCACCTACATGCTCTTCGCCGATGAAGAGCCGCTAACCGAGCCTGTAAGCGGCGTCTCGACGTTCTCCAAAACATTTCCGCAACGCGGCCCGAAGGATCGCCAGGGGCGGTCGTTGCGCGATTTCGATTTGAAGACACGGCTGTTTCGCTATCCGCTGTCGTACATGATTTACAGCGCGGCGTTTGACGCTCTGCCGGACGTCGTGAAGCAACGGGTCGGGAAGAGGCTTGGTGAAATCCTGACCGGCGCCGACACGAGCAAGACTTTCGCCCGGCTCACCCCGGAGGATCGCAAGGCCATTTTGGGGATTGTCCGCGAGACGAAGCCGGGCCTGATCGCGGATTAGAACAATAAGACAGGATGAAGCTCTCCCTGTTCGGCATTATTTTTGTATTCGTTGGCCTGGTGTTTTATCGGCGCAGACCGCCACCGCCTCGGGCGAGTTCGTGGTCGAGCCCGCCACGCTAGTTTCTCTCGGCTTCGAGTGGAAGATCTCCGGCGACGATAATCGGAACGCTAGGTCGAAAGCTTCTATCGCAAGAAGGGCGAGCAGCAATGGCGGGAGGCGCTGCCGTTGATGCGTCTTCAACGGGAAGAGATTGGCACGGCCCCCGGCCCCGGGGCCGCGAACGCCGACGCGCGCTATCCTCTCTTTCACTACACCGCGGCCAACATGTTCTCGGGCAGCATCCTCAACCTTGATCCCGATACCGAATATGAATGCCGCTTCGTGCTCTCCGACCCTGACGGCGTGACAGGGGCCAAGGAAAAGACGGCCAGCGTTCGCACCCGCGCCGAGCCTCAGCCGGCTTCAGGCGGGCATGTGTATCACGTTTATCCAGTGGACTGGAAAGGGCCGAAGCAGGAGCCTTCGTTCACGGGTCTGATGGCGGCATACTACATGGGCTCGGCGCATTTCGATTATGAGAATGCGTTTCCGCCGAGGGTGCAGCCCGGCGATACGATTCTGGTTCATGCCGGACTCTATGTGGGCGATCGCCAACACTATATGAACGGCGCGCCTCGGCCCGGGTATCTTTCGCTGGGCAACGTTTTCGACGGCACGTATTACTTGACGCAGAGCGGCACCGCCGAGAAACCCATCGCGATCAAGGGCGCGGGCGATGGCGAGGTGATCTTCGATGGCGCGGGCTGCCAGAATCTCTTCAACCTGATGGGCGGCAATTATCAGTACTTCGAGGGGATCACCGTAAGAAACACCAACGTCGCGTTTCTGCTGGGCATCAAAGGCATCGCGGGGGCGAGCGGATTTACGCTGAAGCATTCGAAGATTTACGATGTCGGGCGAGCCGTGCAGGACGACTGGTCGGGCTCGAAGAATTTCTACATCGGCGACAACACCTTCATCGGCAGGCACGATCCGAACAAGATGATGGGCTGGACCGGCGCCATCTGGGAGAAATTCCCCGGCTATCCGGAATTGCTGACGTCGGAGTACGCGATCAAGGTTTACGGACAGGGTCACGTGGTGGCGTACAACTACATCGCGCATTGGCACGATGGAGTGGACGTTGCCACGTACGGTACGCCGGACGGCGCGCCGAACGATATTCCGGACAGGGTCCCGCTGGCGATCGATTTCTACGGCAATGACATTTTCAACATGGGCGACAATTGCTTTGAAACCGACGGCGGAGCTCGCAATGTGAGGGTGTTCCGGAATCGTTGTTTCAACTCGGCGTCGGGCGCGCTGAGCGTACAGCCGATGTTCGGCGGGCCGGTTTATTTTTACCAGAACCTGGTCTACAACTCGCCGACCGGATCGTTGAAATATATCGAGGGCTCATCCGGGATTCTCACGTACAACAACACGATTATCGGCGAGGGCCGCGCGGGTCCGGCATCGAATCAGCATTTCCTGAACAACCTGATCCTGGCGCAGGGAGCTTTCGATCCGGTGTTCGCCGTGACCACCTATACGAACTACTCGAGCTCGGACTACAACGGGTTCCGCCCCAATCCCAACGTCGACGATTCGTTCGAGTGGAACACTCCCGCGTTCGGCACTGCAGCCGATTTCAGCGGGAAGACAACGACGCGGCGCTACAAGACTCTGAAGGAATTTAGCGAGGCGACGGGACAGGATCGGCACAGCGTTCTGGTGGACTACGATGTGTTCACCCATGTCACGATGCCGGACAAAGCCGACCCGCAGCGCGTCTACAGCCCGGAGGGTTTCGATTTTCGGCTGAAGGCTGGTTCCGCGGCGGTGGATGCGGGTGTGGTGCTGCCGAGTATCACGGATGGATTTTCGGGGCGCTCGCCGGACCTTGGGGCGAGCGAATTGGGTCGCCCGGAGTTTCATTTTGGGCCGCGTTGAAGTAGGTGATGGTGCGGCTTTCTATTGTTGATAGCTCGGCGCCAGGACTCTGGATTGCTTTCATAGTCCAGTTGCCTCGCGCGTCGTACTCGTAGCGGAACACAGTCTCGGAACGGGTTACGCGCTCTTCGGATGGGACTTCGGAGACGCGTCCTTCGTCGTCCAAGTTGTAACCTCGTGAGATGCTTTCGCAGATGACCTCGATTTCATCTCCGTGATCATTGTAGGTCCTGCTGGTGGTTTCGTTGCTGAGCTGGCCGATTCGTATGCGAGTGTGCACTCTGTGGCCTTGTTGGTCGTAGGTGTGCACTTTATGGATGGGGCCGATCAGTGCTCGCACGGCTTCCAAATGGGCTGCGGTCGCTTCCTGCGTCAGCCCCGACGGAATTGCTGCGCTGTCGGTTTGGGTTTCCTCGATAAGGTTTCCGTCAAGGTCGTACTGAAAATCTACGCGGCTCAGCAAGCCGCCTGACTGGTCTTGAAAGAGGAGTTCGGCGGGCTGATCGCGGTGATTGTAAGAAGTGACCACTTTGGCGGCGCCTTTTGACGGGTACACCGTATTGGATCCTTCCACGCCCCAGGCGTGAATTCGCGGATCAGCGAGACGTGTTTTGCTCTTACGGCCTTCCGAATCATATTCGTAGGTTTCCAAAGTGTGCTCGCTTGTGCCGTGGGGCCGGGTGAACACTCGCGTCAATCGACCCACGGCGTCGTACTCATGGAAGGTCAGATTTACTTGTCCAGCGCTGCTCTCATTACGGATGCAGAAAAGGCGGTCTGCCGGGTTGTACTCGTATGTGGTGGTCCATTCTGAGCCATCGGGGTTACGGTGATGCTGATGGGCCAGTTGTCCGTCGGGGCGAAATTCCAGGGAGGTCATGTCGCCGCCCTCTTTAGTTCCGGGGGCGGTTGAATACCAAGTGCGTTGGATGTGGCAGGTGTGGACTGGCCCTCGGAGATGGAATCGGTCGCGGCAGGTCATGTTTACCAGTTTTGGCCTAACCGCCTGAACGCGATAAATGCCAGAGCCGCGAATACAATCGTCTGCGCGAAGTGGAGCCCGAACCAGAGGTCCATACCGCCTTCGCCAATTAGCGGGCGTATGGGATCGCGAGGCCACACGACGGTGAAGAACGACAGGTCTCCCAGGATGTGAACCACCAGGCTCGGGAGAATGGAGTTGGTGAAGAAGGCCATCGTTCCGAACACGATACTCGAGAAAAAATAGAAGACCAGTTTAGGCCAGGCCGCTGCGCCCGGCGGCGGATGCGGCCCTATCGCAAACAAGACCGACAGAATTACGATGGCAGCCGGGGCCGGAAATGCATCTTCCAGCATGACCTGGCCGTAACCCCAGAAGCCGGCCTGCTCCATCACAGGTCCAATGAGGGAGCCCGTTACGATCATGAGCGTCGTCGTCAGCCAGGGGTATCTAGACACGTCGGGAAGAACGTTGCCAGGCATACGGACGATGCTGGTCATCACGATCCAACAGCCCGCCAAGGCTATGATCGCCAGCAGGCCGGCCAGCACTGCCTGGAAGAATATCGGCCCAGGCACAGCGTTTGCCCGAAGATGGCGTTGTCGTTTTTGCCCAGTGCTATGAGGAGGCCCTTTGCCTCCCAGGTATTGCCAGGCGAGCAAGACCAGTATGGCGATTGCCGGAACGGACCAAGGGATGGCGGGGCTCGACGCCAGATTGGCTGCGATTAGTGCGGACCAGACGCCTTGGAGTGCCAGGGCAATGAAGTACGCGGCAACACCGGACCAAATCAGCGCTACGGTGCGGCGCAGAAGAGAAGGGCGGGCTGACATGACGGTCTGGCGTCCTGAATAATTCTATAGGATGGGCGGGCCGTGAATGGCGAACGTGGTACAACGAGGATCCGCGCTACTATGTTATCCTGACAGAGGTTGCCTAACGGCAGCTTCCTTCGTGAGCCATCAGGCTGCACGGAAAAAACGAGACATCCAATGCCAAAGCTAAAGACTCACAAAGGTGCGGCTAAACGTTTCAAGAAGACGGGTACCGGCAAAATTAAGCGTCACCATGCATTTGCCCGTCATATTTTGACGTCGAAGTCGCGCTCGCGGAAGCGGAAATTGGGTCAGGGGACCATCGCCGATGACGCGAATTCGCCTGAGATCAACCGCATGCTTCCCTACTAGATCAGACTGTTTTTAGGGTTCCCTTCGGGTGTAACCCCCGCGTGGACAGTGCGCCGCACGTGCCTGAGCCGCCGGAATTTGAATCATTCGAACTTTACAAGGAGATTGAAACGTGCCGAGAGTAAAACGTGGTACCAAGCGCCGGGATAGCCGGCGCAAAACACTCACCCTGGCCAAGGGTTTCTTTCTTACCAAAAGCAAGCTTTACCGCTCCGCCCAGGAAGCGGTGGAAAAGTCGCTGCGCTACGGCTATGTCGGCCGCAGGCTCAAGAAGCGCGATTTCCGTTCGCTTTGGATTGTGCGCATCAATGCGGCTTGCCATGCTGCTGACATGTCCTACAGCAAATTCATGGACGGCTTGAAGAAGGCCGGCGTGGACCTGAACCGGAAGATTCTGGCGGATATGGCCGCTACGGATCCGGCTGCGTTCAATGCGCTGGTGGGCCAAGCCAAAGCGGCGCTCGAAAAAGCGTAAACCCTCCAACGAAAGACCTAGTAGACTTAGGTAGGCTTAAATATTATGGAAGCAGCGGCACGCCCGGAAGCCGTCGATTCACCTGAAGATTCTCTAGCCAGTCTGGAAGATCGCATTCAAAGAATTGTGGGGCTGGTAGATCGCCTGCGTAAGGAACGCGATGCGGCGCTCTCAGAACTTGATGCTGCGCGGAACTCGGCGGCCTCATCGGTGTCCGACACTCAAAAGCTGCGGCGCGAAGTGGAAGAGTTGCGCGCCGAACGTAAACAGGTTCGGGCACGGATTGAGAAGCTGCTGGACCAGGTAGAATCGTTGAGCGGTAGCTAACCTTTTCTCTTTACTCTCTCCAGGAGGTGGCCCATGACTGAGCGCAAGACGGTGCGCGTCACCATTTTCCACCAAAATTATCTGCTCGCAGCGACGGACCAGGACGGGGAAGTAGAATCCCTGGCCGAGGAAGTGGACGAGCTGATGGTGGAGATCGCGAAAAGAGCGGGCAACGTGGACACCAATCGAGTGGCGGTGCTGGCTTGTCTGGAACTGGTCGACCGTCTGCATCTGGCGCAGAAAGAACATGCCGGCCTGAAGGAGCGCGTCGATGAAAAAGCGCGCGAGTTTGTCACCCAGCTCGATGGCGCGCTGCATTCGTAGCCTGCGAGCGGATCGCGTCGCCGAAAGCGACCACCAAGATCGATAGCAACAGAATAGGGCATGCCGCGCTGTACGGCGCACCGGCCAGCAACATTAAATGGACCGGTGGCAGCGTGGAGACGACCATCAAATGGCGCACAGCCGGAATAGCGCCCTTAGCGAGCACGGCAACCAGCACAGGCAAGAGAATCACGCAGTCCTGCAGATAGGCGTGAAAGCTGACCAGAAGTCCTCCCAAGAGCGCCCATCCGAAGGCAACCTCGAAATCGGGTTCCCGCCAGGCCAAGTAGGCCACGATCAACGCGACCACGGCACAGACGGCGACCTCAGTGGGCATCGACGAGGATCCAAGAGTATTCAAGAGGCCGTGTAGATTGGGCATGATGTCTGCGCCGGGGCTGATGTTTGGATCACGCAGGACTTTCATGTAGTCGGCGATCCAGTGGGGGCCTTGGGCCAGGAAACTGAGAGCCAGAAGAATCGCCACGCCCGCCGCGCCGCCCCAAAGGATTTTCCATCGGCGATGGATCAAGGGGACCAGGGGCAGCAACAGGAACAGGTGGAACTTGATCGCGCAGAGGGTGAGCACCAGGCCCCCTAGAAAATCGCGCTTGCGCTCGAATTGCAAGAGAGCGATCGCGACGAAAAAGATCACCAAAGAGAGGTCCTGCCCGTTGGCCAGATTCGCGATCACGGGGAGCGCGAAACAGCAGAATATAGCCAGCTCCGGCACGCGGCGCAGGTTGAGCCACACGAATCCGGCCATGCAGCCAATGCTCAGAATCTCAAAGATCCAGAATGCGGCGAGGTAGGGCAGCCATCCGAGAGGCTTGAGCAAGAAGGCGTAAAAAGGAGGCCGGGAAGGGGAGACGTTGTCGATGATCAGACCCAGGGCCTGCTTCTGCAGAGCATTGCTCGCATCCAGATTGTAGAGTTGCGGAGTGCCGACCAGCTTCGCGCTTACCCACAGTTGGACGAAGTCATTCTTGCCGTTGAACGCGCGCTCCCGCTGGGATAGCAGAATCAACACCACTATTAGGATTCCAAAGGCCAGAAGCCACCAACTGGGGCGGGCCACGGGTTTGGGTAGGGCGACGGGAATGGGCAGCGCTCGGTCGGCCATACTGTTTCCCTTGAAAAATCGGCAGTTCGGGAATCTGCCATTAGTTAAACTGGAAGTTACAGGAGCCAATGCCGTTTCTCCAGAATCAGTTCGAGCGGAACTTCGTAACAACGTCGGTGGACTATGTCTTTAACTGGGCCCGGAAGAGCGCGCTGTGGCCGCTTTCTTTCGGTCTGGCGTGCTGCGCGGTGGAGATGATCGCCTCGACGGCCTCGCGGTTCGACATTGCGCGGTTCGGCGCGGAGGTGTTCCGGCCCAGCCCCCGTCAAAGCGATTTGATGATTGTGGCGGGAACGGTCACGCTCAAAATGGCGCCGGTGCTCAAAAGACTTTACGATCAGATGCCGGAGCCGAAGTGGGTGATTTCGATGGGGGCCTGCTCCAGTGTGGGGGGGCCTTTCAATACCTACGCGGTGCTGCAAGGCGTCGACAAAATTGTGCCGGTGGACGTGTATGTGACGGGATGCCCGCCTCGTCCGGAGAATCTGTTCTACGCACTACTGAAGCTGCAGGACAAAATTGACCGGATGACGACTCTCGTCAAAAAGCCGACAGAAGTTCGATTGGATGAGACCATGCTTGCCAACTTCAAGAGGCAGGTGATGGTGTCGCAGGTGACGGGTCTGGCCGGCGTTCCGATTTTGAAATGATCTTCACTTCACCGCTGCTCGCCCAGTTCGACTGGCTGGAGCACGGCTTCGGGACCCGCTTGAGCGCCGTAGATCAGGGCCGGATGGCGAGCCTGAAACAGGTGCATTCGGCTACAGTGCTGATGGCGGACCAACCGGTAGGATGCGCGGGCGAAGGCGATGCGCTGATATCGTCCCGGGCGGGAGCTCTGGTTTCGGTTCGAACGGCCGACTGCTTTCCCGTATTGATGGCTGACACTCGAAACCGGGCGGTTGCCGCGGTCCATGCGGGATGGCGGGGTACGGCGGCTGAAATCGTCATTCGGACGCTGGAAAAAATGCGCGAGCAATTTGGAACCGACCCGAAAGACGTATTTGCCGTGATCGGACCGGGAATCGGGGCCTGCTGCTATTTCGTGGGGGAGGATGTCGCCAAAAAATTTGGCCGAAAGATAGCCTGCCATCTGGACTTGGCGGCGGTAAATCGCAGGCAATTATTGATGGCCGGGATACCGGGCGAGCAGATTGACGCTGTCGGCAGTTGCACTTTTTGCGACGCGGAGATGTTTCATTCCTTCCGCCGGGACAAAGAACAGGCGGGCAGAATGGTCTCCTACATCGGACCAAAATGATTGAGCGCGACCCTTGCGGGTCGCGCTCGACATGGTTCGAGAGATATTTGCGCCGCGGAATTACGCTGCGCCGACCAGCATCTCGTCGAAGTTATCCGCACCCTCGCCATTTTGCAGGTTGCGGTCCGCGACTTCCTGGCATTGAATGCAGAAAGGCGTCCACGGCACTGCGGCCAGGCGCTTAGGGCTGATATCTTCTTCGCAGTGGAGGCACACGCCGAAGCTGCCCTCTTCAATGCGCCGCAATGCGCCACGCACATTGCGAAGCAGGTTTGATTCGCGATCCAAATTGCGGATCGCCAATTCACGTTCGGCCGCGTGCTGAACTTCGTCTAACGCATCGGGGCTTTTCTCGATAGCAATGCCTTCACGATTGCGGACGAACTGCTCCAGCTCCGTTTGCTTTGCCTCCAGAATGTTTCTGAACTTGTTTAGTTCTGTTTTTGTCATGTCCGTCTCCTGTCTCTTTTGTCCGTTGTCTTCTATTCGTCTTTGTCTTTTTAAAACTTTCGAATCGCGTCTCTCAAACTACTTACGAACCACTTAGCGATTTAGACGCCGAGTTGCCTGAAAAGGTTCAAATTTCTTCGGCCGTCTAATATCCTATTTGGCACAGCCGTCTGTCCTCTTCGGCACAGAATAGCGCACGGCGGCGCCAACACCAACCCAACTACTAATTCCGAAAACTTGGAATGGATGATTCCGGTGGCTACATAGCCGCTGGCCGGAAGACTTAAAGATCCGGGGCTTCTACTACTCTTGAAGTCACCCTGTTTGAAGGCTACCTTTTTCAGGCAACCCCCCCCTCCAAGGTGGTGTTCTTGGTACTGTACCATAACCCACGTTCCTAGGCAAGCAATTTTGCTGCCACCCATTTTCCACTACACTCGGCCGACCCGATTTACCACATATCGGTGGTGCGGACCGGAAAGATTACCCGTTTCCCTACTTCCAACGGCCTTTCAAATCGGCGCCGGCAGTATACTGGTTTGCTTGGCAGGCGATTTTTCTCCCTCCTTTTCTTCGCCCGGCGCAAATCTCTCTTCTGCGGCAGATTCTACCAGCCGCTGGGACGCCAGCGCTGCGTCTCTACTGTATATACTTCTAAGCACGGCATTTATTCCCCTGGCAGGAATACAAAACGACGAAGCGCTGTTTGCCGTTCCTCTCTACCAAGGTATGACGCGAGATCTTCGTTTGTTTCACCACAACATTCAGTTGATGGTGATGTCCTACGTGGGGACGGTCAAAACCTTCCTCTGGGCCCCGGTGCTTCATGGGTTTAGGCCCAGTATCTGGTCGGTTCGTATGCCTGCCGTCCTTGCGGCGGCGTTTACTATCTATTTATTCCATCGTTTGTTGAGGATAGGCGGAATCTCGCGGGCCGTTGCTGCCCTCTGTGCCGGGTTGCTGGCCACCGATCCGGTATTTTTGCTTACTAACACTTTTGACTGGGGTCCGGTAGTTCTAGAACATTTTTTCGTCGTCGGGGCGTGTCTTTCCATCCTCATGTGGACCAAGCGACACGATAACTATCTGCTATCGTTAGGTTTTTTCCTACTAGGGCTGGCGCTTTGGAACAAGGCAATTTTTTTGTGGGGATTGGGAGGCCTGGTTATCGCCTCGGGGACGGTCTTTTGGCGCGAGATTTCGACACTTGTGTCGCGAAAGCGCCTGACTGTGGCGGTGGTCTCATTGGTCGCGGGAATGTCGCCGTTCCTCTACTACAACCTGCGGCATCGAAACGCGACGCTGCGGGAAAATGCTCACCTGGATTCGCCCTCGGTAGCGCTTTCGAAATGGGTCGCGGTGAAGAACACGGCCAACGGAAACGGGCTATTCGGATACATGGTGGAGGAAGAGTGGAATGAGCACCCCAAGACGGTCGCCACGGGATTGGGACGCGCGTCGTTATGGGTTCGCGAGCACGTGGGGGAGCGGCGCGAGAGCGGATTGTACTGGGTGTACCTTGCGATGTTGTTAGCGGTTCCGTTCTGGTGGCGAAGCCGCATGGCGTGGTTTTCTGTCATCTTCTGCGGAGTTGCCTGGGCCGCCATGGCATTTACGCGCGACGCCGGAGGTTCGCTGCATCACACCATTCTGTTGTGGCCATTCCCGCTGCTGCTGATGGCGGTCGTGCTTTCAAGGATTCCGTGGAAGCCGGTGCTTGCCGTAGCAGGAGTTTTGATGGTCGGGTCGAATCTGCTGGTTTTGAACCAATACCTGGCTCAGTTCGAGCGGTTCGGGCCGGCTCGCGATTTCACGGATGCGCTGTTCCCTCTGGCGCAAGCTGTGCCCGAGGGATCGCAATGTCTACGTGGTGGATTGGGGAATGTACAATTCGCTGCTCCTGTCTCACCGCAGGGACGGTTTGCTGCATACCGGGAATGAACCGTTCATGGAAGATGGAATGTCCGAACAGCAATTGAAGCAGGCTCTGACAATGGTCGCCGATAGGGATGCGGTGTTTCTGGGCCATGTGCCGGAGAAGGAAGTGTTTCAAGCCGTGGACGCGAGGCTGGAACGATTTGCGTCAACCAAAGGATTGCGCAAAGAGGTGACACAGGTAATAAACGACTCCAACGGCAGACCGATGTTTCAGATATTCCGGTTCTCGTGTGACACACCAGCGTGTCTAAGGTCCACACCGTAGCCCCTCAGTTCTGTAATAAGTTGTTCATTTTCAACCGATACAAACGGTATCGAGCATGCTCTCAATACAGTGAACCGAACCATGCGCACGCCCGCCAAACTTCTGGTGTTGGTGGCTACCATCGTAGCCTGCGGCGACGCGACGACCTTGCAAAAGCTGGGGCTGGACGAGATGATCCGGCAGTCAACCGGCATTGTCCGCGCGAAGGTTGTGGGGTCTCATGCGGCTCCGGTCGGGCGAGATATCTATACGTACTATCGTCTCCGGGTACTGGAATCATTCAAGGGCGTGGCTCAAAATGAGATCGCTATTCCAGGTGGGGCGTCGGGAGCTTATCGGCAGGTTGTGCCAGGGGCTCCTGAACTGGCATCGGGTCAGGAATACGTTATTTTCTACTGGACCAGCAAATCGGGTTTGACGCAGGTGGTGGGCCTGTCACAGGGATTGTTCAGCGAGCGCGATGACGTGAAGGGAAATCCTATGCTGCTGCGTCCGGCATCGTCGGAGACCATGCTGAACAAAGACGGCAAACCGATTCAGGATCAGGCCGAGAGTTTACGCTTGAGCGATCTCCGCTCGAGGGTCCGTCTGACTCTGTCAGCCAAAGGAGTAGCGAAGTAAGATGCGCCTGGCGGGAAGAGCCCTTCTGCTGGCAGCCGCGATGGCGTCGCTATCATCGGTCGCGTCGGCGTATTATTACTGGACCTTCTTCCCGAGCCATAACGGTCCATTTACGCCGGTGAGGGCACGATACGATCTGACGCAGCTTACCTCCAACACGGTGAGCTATTTTATTTCCGATCAGGGGCCCAGCGCATTCGTTGCAGGGGATAGCTTCCCGGCGCTGGTGAGCCAGATACGCGCCGCGGCGGAGGTTTGGAACGGCGTTTCGACTTCCAGCGTGAAGGTGAAGTTCGGGGGAATCTCCACGGTGGGTACACCGCAGGCGGCGCCGGGAATCGACGTCGTGTTTGACGACAATATTCCTCCGGGCCTGGTTGCCTTGACGCGGCTGACGCTGCCGAACGATTTGAGCGGCGTGGCGTCGGGCACAGAATCCTTTGTTCCGATTCAACGCGCCACGATTCAGCTGTACAAGAACCTGAGAGCTGCCAGCCAGCCCAGTTACAACGATTTTTTCTTTACCACCGTGGTGCATGAGTTCGGCCATGCGCTGGGATTGCAGCACACGTTGACGTCCAGCGTAATGTCGACCGGCCCCACGCGCGGAACTTCCAAAGCGCAGCCGTTGGGCGCGGACGATATTGCCGGCCTCTCGCTGCTTTATCCGGTCGCCGGGTGGCAAGCCACGACGGGGACGATTCAAGGGCATGTGGTGCTGGCCTCGAGCGGCGTGAACATGGCTAGCGTGGTAGCGCTTTCCACCAGCGGAGTAGTGGTGAGCACGTTGTCCAATCCCGACGGGAGCTACCAGATCGCCGGTCTGCCGCCGGGCCAGTATTACGTCTACGCGCATCCGCTTCCGCCGGCGCAGCAAGGCGAGTCGACTCCGAACAATATCATTTCTCCAGTGGACGCGCAGCAGAATCCGTTTCCAGCCAATATACAGTTCGATACGGAGTTCTTTGGCGGCACACGGGATTGGACTCAGTCCCAGGTGCTTTCGGTGGGTGCAGGCGCGTTGTTGGACGGCATCAATTTTTCGATGCAAAGGCGCAACGGCCCCAGTATTTATGCGGTGACGACGTATGGGTATGAAGGTCCGGCCGGGAATCAGTTGCCTGTAGCTGAGCCGCCGCTGCCGGTTGGCAGCCGCACTAATGTTGTGTTCTCCGGGCCGGGGATGGCCACGGCCGGCAAGGTTACGCCGGGCCTTAGCATCTCAGCGATTGGAAATTCGGCTCTGGCAGAGCCAGGGACACTGGTTTATTACCTGAACAGCGGCGGCTACGACTATTTGTACATGACGGTGGACGCGCTGGTGCAACAATCTCCTCCAGCGGCTACGCCGGTGGCGCTGGCGATGACCACTCCGAACGATTTGTTTGTGTTGCCGGCGGCGCTGAGCGTGGTTGCCTCAGGGCCGCCTGCGATTACTTCCGCAGCCGGGTCGACGGATAGTCTAGGTAATGTCACCGCGGTGATTTCGGGGGCGAATCTGAACGCGAGTACGCGCATTGTGTTCGATGGGGCTCCAGCAGCGGTGCAGGGCGTGAATGGGGATGGATCGTTGACGGTGGCGGTGCCTCCGGCTTTGGGCAGTTATAACGCCGTGGTTACGGCCTTGGGGAACGACGGCCAGTCTTCCACCCAGGCCGTCCCCGTTGGCGCGGCTCCGCCGGTCTACTTTAGCTATGCTTCACACGACTCTTCTTTCATCGGGCTGAGCAATCCCAATCCGGCTGTCCTGCAGGCGGGCACGGACAGGCTAGTGGAGATTTCAGGTTTCAACGTCAACTTCGTCGACGGGCAGGTTGTGGTGGGTTTCGGCTCGAGCGACATCGTGGTCAAGAAGGTGTGGGTGAGCAACCAGGGCTTCATTCGCATGAATGTTTCCGTCAGCGCGTCGGCGCAGGCTGGCCCGGTGACGGTTACGGTGATAAGCGGCCTTCAATTGATGACCTTGACCTCGACGGTACAGGTGCAGGCCTATAGCGCTCGCACGGCAACATTGAAGGCTCCGGTGACCAGCTTTGAAAGCGGATTGGCGGGAGTGCCGGCAGGCCAAACCGCAGTGATCGGGACGAGCGGGCTGTCGTCGAACCTTGCCGGGTGGACGCTTTTGATTGGCGGCACGACTGCCAATTTCAAGTTGAGCCCGAGCAATCAATTGCTGGCCCAGGTTCCTCCGGGCACGTCTATCGGCCCCGCGGTGGTGCAGTTGGTTTCGCCCACGGGCGATACATCCATACCGCCCATTCTGATGCAAATCAACGGCCCGCCGCCGATGATTGCCGCGGTTCTGAACGGCTCGGGTGCTGCGATTGGCGCAACCGATCCGGCGCAGGCTGGGGATAGCATCACCTTGGACGTTGTGGGCTTGACGGATGCGTTCGTACAGTCACAGTTGCGGGTCACTGTGGGAGGGGTCCCGCAAACGGTGCAGTCGGTAACTACCACTGGGCAGTCAGGATCCTTCATTGTGACCTTTGTACTGTCGTCGCTGACACCTGTTGGTTCGCAGGAGGTCACGGTTGGTATCGACACGAACGTTTCCGCCGGGGTGCCTATCATGATTCGGCCGAACGACAACTTACCGCAACAGGGCCTAGGCGGTCAGCTAAAGCGCCCCGCAGGCTGTAGCCCGCCCCACATCGGTATTGTTAGATTGATGAAGCACCTGTGGGCTGTCTGCCTATTCTCACTGATCTGTTCTCGCTCAGGACCCTTTTTCTTCCGATACATTTCAGGGGCTGCGATTCCGTTCGCTAGGGCCGGCGGTAGCGTCGGGCCGCGTGACGTCATTCGCGGTGGACCCTGCCAACACGGCGCACTATTTTGTTGGAGTCGCCTCGGGCGGCGTGTGGCGAACGGAAAACAACGGGATCACCTGGACGCCTGTTTTCGATAAACAAGGGTCGTACTCGATCGGCACGGTGGTGCTGGATCCGAAGAATCCAGCCACGGTCTGGGTGGGGACGGGCGAGAACAATAGCCAGCGCAGTGTCAGTTGGGGCGACGGAATTTATCGCTCCGACGATGCGGGAAACACCTGGCACAACCTGGGGCTGAAGAACTCCGAGCACATCGGGCGGATTGTGATCGATCCGCGCGATTCCAATGTCGTGTATGTCGCCTCGCAGGGACCTTTGTGGGCCTCGGGCGGAGATCGGGGACTTTACAAGACCTCCGATGGCGGGAAGACCTGGAAGAAAATTCTGGACATCAGCGAGAACACGGGCGTAACGGACATCGCGATGGAGCCTGGGAATCCGGATGTGCTGCTGGCGGCTTCCTATCAGCGGCGGCGTCACCAATGGACGTTGATCGACGGCGGGCCGGAGTCGGGAATCTACAAATCGACCGATGCCGGAGCGACGTGGCGGAGGATCAAGGCCGGGCTGGGAGAGGGGGATCTGGGACGCATTGGGCTGGCTTGGTCGCCTGCGCAAAAGGGGCTGGTGTATGCGCGGGTGGAGGCGCCGAATCAGAAGAGCGCGATTTACAGGTCGGGCGATGGAGGGGAGTCGTGGGAGAAGCGGGCAGGCGCTGGAAAGCATTCCCATGTACTTCGGACAGATCATCGCCGACCCGAAAGATCCGCTGAAAATCTACGCGGGAGACGTGAATTTTCGAGTGTCGGACGATGGGGGCAAGACGCTGCGCGTTTTGGGGGATCGCAACAAGCACGTGGATTCGCATACGGTGTGGATCGATCCGGCGCGGACCTCGCATCTGTTAGTCGGCTGCGATGGCGGAGTGTACGAGAGCTACGATGGCGGCGACTATTGGCAGTTCAAAGCGAATCTGCCGACGTTGCAGTTTTACGATGTGGACGCAGACAACTCGAAGCCGTTTTACTACGTCTATGGAGGGACGCAGGATAATGCGAGCCTGGGAGGCCCTTCGCGCACACGGAGCCGCAATGGGATCGCCAACAGCGACTGGTTCGTCACC
This sequence comes from Terriglobia bacterium, assembly GCA_963766615.1. Classification (GTDB taxonomy): domain Bacteria; phylum Acidobacteriota; class Terriglobia; order Bryobacterales; family Bryobacteraceae; genus Palsa-187. The sequence goes on along the minus strand of CAVYBC010000010.1, from coordinate 505,354 downwards.
ACGGGCGGCGATGGATTTGTTTCGCGGATCGATCCGCAGGATCCGGATACGGTTTATGCGGAATCGCAGAATGGCGGGTTGGTGCGGGTCGACAGGAAGACGGGGGAACATACGGATTTGCAGCCCATGGAGGGCCGGGGAGAGAATCCTCTGCGCTGGAACTGGGATGCGCCGTTCATCATCAGCCCGCATTCGCACACGCGGCTTTACTTCGGAGCGAACAAATTGTTTCGCAGCGACGATCGAGGGAGCACTTGGCGCGCGGTGAGTCCGGACATGAGCAAGCAGTTGGACCGGAACAAGCTGGAAGTGATGGGGAAAGTGTGGAGCGTGGACGCGGTGGCTAAGAATGCCTCGACGGCGTTCTACGGCAACATCGCGTCGATCTCGGAGTCGCCTAAGCGCGAAGGGCTGCTGTACATCGGCACCGATGACGGATTGATTCAGGTGCAGGATGATAACGGGAGCAAACTGGCGCAAGGCGGGTGCGATGCCTGGGGCGCCGGACAACACGGTGGTGCAGCGAGTGGTCGCATCGATCGACAACGAAAACGTGGTTTATGCGGTGCTGGACAATCATCAGAATGGCGATTTCAAGCCGTACCTTTTCAAGAGCCCGGACCGGGGGCGCACGTGGCAATCGATTGCCGGGAACCTGCCAGCGAATGGGACGGTATGGTCCTTCGCGGAGGATCACGTCAATCCGAACCTGTTGTTTGCAGGGACGGAGTACGGAGTGTTCTTCACAATTGACGGGGGAGCGAAGTGGACACGGTTGAGCGGCGGGCTGCCCGTGATTCAGGTTCGCGATATGGCGGTGCAGAGGCGCGAAAACGACCTGGTGCTGGCTACTTTCGGTCGCGGAATTTACGTGCTGGAGGATTATTCGCTGCTGCGGACGCTGAAGCCGGAGACTCTGGCTCAGGAGTCGGCTCTGTTCCCGGTAAAGACGGCGAATGAATTTGTGGAGACGTCGGCGATTGGCGGTCGCGATAAGGGGTTTCAGGGCGAGGCTTACTTTACGGTTCCGAACCCGCCTGTTGGCGCGGTGTTCACGTACTATCTGCGCGATTCGCTGAAGAGCAAAGTTCAGGCTCGGCAGGAGGCGGAGAAGGCGGCGGAGAAGAATAAGCAAGTGGTGAAGTATCCGACCGCGGAGGAATTGCGCGAGGAGGCGGAAAGCGAGCCTCCTGCGATCATGCTGGTGGTGGCTGATGCTGCTGGGAAGATTGTCCGGCGGGTGCCTGGTTCGGTCGAGAAAGGAATGCATCGCGTGGTTTGGGATCTGCGTGTTCCACCGGTCACGATCGCGGGAGCGGCGGTGGCTGAAGAAGACGAGGACTCCGAGGAAGAAGAACAGAGGCCCGCGCGGCGAGGTTCGGGTTATTTTGTGCCGCCCGGCAAATATCGTTTAACGCTGGTGCGGCAGGAAGATGGGAAGAGCGTTACGTTGGGGTCGGCGCAGACGTTCGACGTTACGTCGGATGGCATGCCGCCTTCGGATTTTCTGGAGAAGGTGTCGCGGTTACAGATTTCGGTGGATGGTGCCGTGGCCGCGGCGAATTCGACTAAGCAGAGACTGGAAGCGATCCGGCATGCTCTGGAGGACTCGACCGCGGATCGCGAAGCTTGACAGCGAGTTGGAAGGTCTGGATGGGCGCTTGGACGATCTGCTGCGGGAGCTGCGAGGCGATGTCGCTCTGCGGCGCCGGCAAGAGAATACGCCAAAGTCGATTCGAGAAAGGGCGGCTGACGTAGCGGGCGGAACGAGGGACTTGCTGGGGCCGCCGACGAAAACGCAGCAGGATCAATACGCGATCGCACTGGCGGAGTTCGAGCAATTGTTACCGAAGCTGCGGACGTTGATCGATACGGACTTGAAGAAATTCGAGAAGGAGTTGGATGCGGCCAGGGTGCCGTTGACGCCGGGTCGTATTCCGGATCCGCGATGAATGGCCGCCGATGAACGCGGATGAACGCCGATTCGAACCAGTCATTTTGCTCCCAGGACTTTAAGGAAGCGGAGGTCGCCTTCCAAAAAGTCGTACCGGCTTAGCTGGGATCTTGGGGCCCAGACGATTTGCTCGAAATCCAGGTTCTGTGGTTCGCCGCGAAAATCTGTTACGTGGAAAAAGAGCAATTGCGTTTTGGGACCGTCGCCGTATTGGACTTCGTAGCGGTCCATTTCACGTCCGATGGTAGCGTCGATGCCTAGTTCTTCTTTGAGCTCGCGGGCCAGGGCGTCCTGGTGATTTTCGCCCGGTTCAACTTTGCCTCCGGGGAATTCCCATTTCAAGGCATGGCTGCTTGCGCGCTTGCGCTGGCCTATCAGAATCAGATTTTCACGTTCGATTACCGCGGCGACCACGACCATTGGCATAATTGAAACACAAGATGCATTCCGAGCGCCTGCTGGACCACTTCCGCAACCCTCGCAATGTGGGCGTGCTGGAGGCTCCTGCGAAGGTCGTGGATGTGTCCAATCCGGCTTGCGGAGATCTATTGCGCCTCTCAGTGAGGTTTGAAGATGATCGCGTGGCTGAAGTTAAGTATCAGGTGCGGGGGTGTACGGCGTCGATTGCCGCGGGCTCGGTCCTTACCGAATGGATGCAGGGCAAGTCGCGAGCGGAGTTGAGGACGCTGACGACGGCGATGATCGAGGAAGGGCTAGGCGGGCTGGAGGCGGCTTCCAAACACGCCGCTGTGCTGTCTCTCGACGGAGTGAAGCGCCTGTTATCTTCTCCGCTAACTCCGCGCACAACGCAGCCCGACGCGGCGGGGAGTTAAGGTCACTGATGGGCGCCCACTCCCGCACCGGGCGCTGTGCGCTTAACGCCTGTTATTCTTAACAAAAGACCTTGATGACCCCATTCGACTTTCGCCCTCGGACGCGTGTCGTGTTTGGAAGTGGCGAGTTCGCGCGGCTGGGAGAGATCGCCCGCGAGTTGGGCGCGACGCGATGCCTGCTGGTGGCAGACCCTGGAATTGTGCGGGCCGGATACCACCAGGAAGCTGCCCGTACACTGAAAGCGCGCAGGATCGACGTATTTTCCTTTCTGGACTTTGACGTAAACCCTACTTCGGCCATGATTGACGCCGGTGTCACTTATGCCGAGCCTCTGGGCATTAATCTGATTGTCAGCGTGGGCGGCGGCAGTTCCATGGATTTCGCCAAGGGGATCAACTTCGTGCTCTCCGGCGGCGGACAAATGAAAGATTATTGGGGCTACGGCAAGGCGACCAAGCCGATGCTGCCGATGGTGGCTGTTCCAACCACCGCGGGTACGGGAAGCGAAGCGCAAAGCTTTTGCGTGATTACCGATACCGCGTCGCAGGTTCGAATGGCGTGCGGCGATTCCAAAGTCGCATTCCGGGCGGCTGTTCTAGACCCTAAACTCAGCTTGTCTCTTTCTACAGAGATGACAGCCGCTTCCGGCTACGACGCGATGTCGCATGCGTTGGAGACATTTGTAACTACGCGGCAGACGGCGCTTTCGGAATGCTTTTCGCGGTCGGCCTGGAGGCTGATTAATTCCGGACTGGAGCGGGTGCTGCGGTCGCCTGACGACCTGGAAGCGCGCGGCGAATTGCTATTAGGGTCGCATTTCGGTGGGCTGGCGGTAGAGAACTCCATGTTGGGGGCGGCCCACGCTTTGGCGCCTCCTTTGACTTCGCAATTCGACATTCCTCATGGAGTCGCGATCTCGCTGGTTTTGCCCCATGTGGTGAGGTGGAATCTGGAAACGGCGCGAAACCGGTACAGCGAGCTCTACGGCGGAGATTTAGTGGCGCGATTGCGGAAGCTTGCGGATATGGGAGGGTTGCCCCGGACGTTGCAGGAGGCCTCTGTACCGGAGTCGGCGATTCCCAGGCTGGTGGAGGACGCGGTGACGCAATGGCCGGGTCGATTTAACCCTCGGCCGCTGGATAAGGCGGCGGCGCTGGAGCTGTATCAAGCGGCTTATTCGGGTGCGTAGAAGGTCTTTCAAACGGCCCTGTACGTGCTAAGTTCTGTTACTTCTAGTGATTACCAAAACATCGTTATACTAACAAAGGGATGCGATTCTCGGTAGACGCTCACGCGATTGGCTGCCATTTAACCGGCAACGAGGTGTACATCCGGAACCTCTTGCACGAATTTGCGCGGCTGGATAACTATAGTGAATTTACGGCTTACATAGCCAAGCCCGACGCGCCTAGCTACATTCCGTCCCGGATCGCGACGCGGTGGGTGTCGAATAATCCTTACAAACGACTTGGATTCGACATTCCCAGAGCGGTTCGGGCCGACCGGCCGGACGTGTTGCACGTGCAATATACCGGGCCGCTGTTTACAAAGGTCCCGATGGTGGTGAGCGTCCACGACGTCAGCTACCTGGAGTTTCCACAATATTTCACCCGGTTCCGGGCCCAGCAGCTTCGGATCACCGTGAAGCGGACGATTGAGTCGGCTGCCGCAGTACTGACGCCTAGCGAGTACTCCCGCCGAGCCATCTTGCGGCACTACCAAATCGCACCGGAAAAAGTAGTCGCGGTGCACAACGCGGTGTCGTCCGAATTCCGTCCGATTGAACGCCAGACGGCGCAGGCCCTGGTGCGGGAGAAGTTCGGGCTGTCCGGCCCATTCATTCTGATGGTGGGCGATCTTCAGCCGCGCAAGAATCATTTAGGACTGCTTCGGGCGTTTGAAGAACTGAAACGTGCACATCCGCAGTTGCCGCATCGTCTTGTATTTGTGGGGAAAGATACCTGGTACACGAAAGAGGTGCGCCGGGCTATCGACCGATCGAGTGTGCGCGACCTGGTGCATCTTACAGGTTTCGTCGACGATACCGATTTAATCCATTTCTACGGGGCTTCGGATCTGTTTGTGTTTCCGTCCTTCTATGAAGGCTTCGGTCTGCCGATTCTGGAGGCGATGGCGTGCGGACGCGCGGTGGTTTGTTCCAATACCACCGCGATGCCGGAAGTCGCCAATGCCGCGGGAATTTTGTTCGATCCTGCCTCCGTGAAGGAGATGAGCAGGGCCATGGCCGATGTTCTGCTGGATCAGGATTTGCGCCAGAGGCTGGAGCGGCTGGGCACAAATCGGGCCGCGCTATTCACTTGGGAAAAGGCGGCGTTGAAGACGTTGGATGTTTACTTTAGCGTGGCTGGTGCCAAGATGAGTCTGAGAAGCGCGGTAAGGGCGGGTGTATGAAGCTGTTAGCGGTCACGCTTTTGAGTCTTTTGACATTGGCTCTTTTGCCATTATCAGCGGAAACGCTGCATTATTCGGTGAACTGGCCCAGCGGATTGAGTTTGGGAGAAGCGGAAATATCCTCGGTTGCTCCCACCGGCGCCTCCGGGCAGGAGACGCCGTGGAGTTTCATGGCGTCTCTCGACGCGAGCCTTCCCGGGTTTCCTCTGCGCGACCACTATTCCTCCACTGCCACTTCCGCGTTCTGTTCGCTGTCCCTCACCAAGGAATTTGAGCATGGCGGCCGCAAGGGGAGTGAAAAAGAAACCTTCCATAGCGACACAAATACTGTCACCAGGGAGACGCGCCCAAACGGAGGCAAGACCGATCTCCAGGTGAGCGCCTGCGCCAAGGATGCGCTTACGTTCCTGGGGTTCCTGCGGCATGAACTGGCGCAAGGCCGGATGGCTCCCGCGCAGGCGGTTGTTTTTGGGGCCGTGTACCAGGTGCGCGCGGAGTTCATGGGCACTCAGGAAATTAAAGTGAGCGACCGGCGGGTGGAAGCGGACAAAATGCAGATCAACTTCAAGGGTCCTGCCAGCGATTACACGTTCGAGTTGTATTTTTCAAAGGATCCGGCGCGGACTCCCGTCTTCGCGAGGCTGCCTCTTCCACTGGGCGCATTTACGGTGGAGCTGATTCATTAGTTTGGTCACGCCTTTGGAGAAAACTCAGGGCATGCGGCTTGCGTTTTTCACGCCTCTGCCGCCGGCCAAGAGCGGCATCGCCGATTATTCCGCGGCGGTGCTGGAACACCTTTCCCTTTTTGCACAAGTCGACACTTTCACGGCGAGGCCGAAGAATTTCGACCCGGCCCACTATGACATGTGCGTGTACCAACTGGGCAACAATCCTTTTCACACGTTCGCATACCAGATGGCGATGGAAGTTCCCGGCACCGTGGTGATGCATGAGGCGAATCTCCACCACCTAATCGCCGATCTTACGATCCGGGCCGGCGATTGGGATGGATACCTGCGCGAGGTGGAGATCAACGGCGGCGCGGAGGCCCTGAAGTATGCGCTGCGCTACGTGCGCACGTTGGAACGCGGGCCGGATTACGACATTCCCATGCTCCGCTCCGTGCTGGCACGGTCGCGAGGGGCGATTGTTCATAGCAATGCCGTAGGTGACGCGTTGCGGGCGGAGGGATTTGAGGGACCGATCGGAAAGATCCCACATGGTGCGTGGATCATTGAGACGGATCGCATGGGTTACAGGACAAGGCTTGGTCTTGATGAGGCGACGCCGCTGATCGGCATTTTCGGATTCCTGAAACCGTACAAGCGAATCGCCGAGTCGCTGCGGGCGTTCCGGAGGCTGGTTCGGGTGATACCGGAAGCGCGGATGATTCTAGTAGGGGAAGCTCACGCGGAATTGCCGCTGGCTTCCATGCTCACCTCACTCGGGTTGTCCAGGCATGTCAGGCATATCGACTTCGCGCCTATCGACGACTTCAACGGTTATCTGGGTGCCTGCGATGTGGTTTTGAACCTTCGCTTTCCAACTGTGGGGGAGAGTTCCGGGACGCTTTTACGCGCTCTCGGAATGGGCAAGGCGGTTGTGGTTTCAGACATCGGATCGTTTCGCGAGTATCCCCACGAGATTTGCCTGAAGGCTCCTGTGGGTGCCAGCGAAGAGGACCATTTATTCGAATACTTGAATTTGCTGGCTTCCCGTCCTGAGGCGGCGCGGCTGCTGGGGTCGCGGGCGCGCGCGTTTGTGGAGCAGGAATGCAGTTGGGAGTCAGTCGCGCGGCGGTACGCGGAGTTTTTGCAGGCGGTGATCGAAGGGCGGGAGTGGGTTGGTCCGGAGTGGAAGATCGTCAAGAAAGAAGCGGTGGGTGTGACGGTGAATACGGAGGCCGATAAACCGCCTGTTGTTTTGCCCGTGGCGGCTACGCCGGCTGTAAATGGCGACTACATTTCCTCCTGGGCGCCGGAGGAAGACGGGTCGCGCTCCTATGTGAAGACGCATCAGACGCGGCTGGAAAAGACGCTGGCCATTACACCTCCCGGAGGTCCTTCGGATCGTGTGCTGGAGATGGGCGCGTATCTTCAGATCACACCGGCATTGAAGACGAAGCTCGGCTATGGGGAGGTTCGTGGCTGCTACTTCGGTCCCGCGGGTCAGGTGAATCATCGAAAGGTCACGTCGGAGACGGGGGAAACTTTCGAGTGCGATGTAGACCTGTTCGATGCGGAGAAAGACAAGTTCCCCTATTGCGACGGATATTTTTCCACGGTGCTGTGCTGTGAGTTAATCGAGCACCTGCCCAGCGATCCGATGCATATGATGGGGGAGATCAACCGGATTCTGAAGCCCGGTGGGTACCTTGTGCTGACCACGCCCAACATTGTTTCCCTACGCGCGCTCTCAGGAATTCTGCAGGGATTTCATCCGATGCTGTTTCCGGCCTACATTCGTCCTCGCGAATCGGGCGTGGAAGAGGCTAGGCATGCGCGGGAATACGCGCCGCGCGAGATGGAGCGCTTGTTCCAGGACGCGGGGTTTCAGACGACGCTGCTGGAGACCGGTCCGTTTTTGGAAGAACCCAAGCCTGAGCATGCCTGGGTGCAGCACCTGCTTGATCGCTACATCCTGCTGCAGGACCATCGAGGTGACGGAATTTATATCGTCGGGCAGAAGACGGGGCCGGTGCGCGAGCGCTATCCGGCGTGGTTGTACAGCTAGGGCTGTGTATAGTTAGCCTGATGGCGAAATTCAGTGCCGTACAAGCAACCGTGGCGGGGACCTCGATCGATCTCAAGTTTGGGATCGACGTGCCGGGTGTGTTTGGATGGCAAGCCTTCGATCCTGAGACAGGCGCGTTTCTTTTCGAGGGCGAATGGGTGCGGGTGGAACAGAGCCCGGTTGCGCTGCGCGTAAATCTACCGGCCACCGACGGAGGATATTCGATCCGCGTTGCGCCGGTGGAAGACCGGACGCGATTCATTCAGATTGAGGCTCGCATCAACGGCGATGAGATGGTTGCCGATTCGCCTTGTGTGACGTCGGAAAAAGCTCTGCGGTGGGCGCAGCTGTGGAGCGCGATTCCGAAGGCGTTTTCCTATCCTCCGCGGAGCTTGTGGCGGAATCGAGGGCTGATCCGATCCATGGTGCGGCGGGACATTCTCGCGCGCTACCGCGGTAGTTTCGGCGGCGCACTCTGGACCTTTCTCAACCCGCTGTTGATGATGACCACGTACTTCTTCGTGTTCGGCGTGGTGTTCCAGGCGAAGTTTGCGGGAGATACCAGCCGCAGCGGTTACGTGCTCTACTTCCTGGCGGGAATGCTGCCATGGCTCGCCTTTGCCGAAGCTGTGGGCAGGTCGCCTTATGTGATGCTGGATTACCGGAATCTGGTGAAGAAACTTGTGTTTCCGCTGGATACGCTGCCGGTGAATCTGGTGATTGCCGGTGCGGTGACGGAGACGGTTGGCCTGATCATTTTTGTGATCGGATTGTTGATTGCGCGAGGGGCGATTCCGTGGACCGTGGTCTGGCTTCCGGCGCTGCTGATTCCGCAACTGCTGTTCACCGCGGGATTGTGCTGGTTTCTGGCCGCGTTGGGTGTGTTCGTACGCGATCTGGGGCAGATTGTCGGATTTGTGTTGACGCTATGGCTGTATCTGACTCCCATATTCTATTCGGAGACCCAGGTTCCAAAGTCGGTCTCCGCAGTTTTCGCGTTCAACCCGATGTCGGCGCTGGTCCGTGGGTATCGCGCGATCTTTCTTGAAAATAAGGGGCCGGACCTGGTGGTGCTAGGTGTGTTGTGGTTTGGTTCGATTCTGCTCGCGGTGGCCGGATACGCGTGGTTTCACCGGTTGCGGAGGAGTTTCGCGGATACGATCTAAGGCGGCGTAGAATAAGGTCATGGGCACCACAACTCTCGTGCCGGTTGAAGATTATCTGCGTTTGGCGGAGAAACCGAATCGCGAGTATCGCAATGGCTTGCTCTATCCTAAACCCATGCCTACGTGGTCCCACGGTGTGATTCAGGCGATGTTGGCAGCGCTTTTACGCAAGGCTGGACTTCAGTCCGGGTCCGAAATCAGCGTGCGCATATCGGGCCGAAAAAATCCTTATCCCGGACGTCATCGCCGCCAAGACCGTCCAGGAGCCTTATCCGACGGAACCCGTACTTTTATGCTGCGAGATTCTTTCCCCGGACGACCGCATAGGGGCTACGTTCGCAAAATGCGAAGAGTATCACGCCTGGGGCGTTCCGTATTTCTGGGTGATTGATTCCGTGAGAAGGACCGCGTGGGAGTATCATTTGGGCGGCCAGCCCGCGCGCGTCAGCGTCGCGCTTCACGCGGGCGAAGTCACTGTTGGGCTTGACGAGTTGTTCTCCGGGCTCGATCTACAGTAAGAACGCGCCGTAGTGAGAAAATGAAGTTGGGTTCTCACCGTGCCGCTTTCCTCTTTTGACCCGCTTGTCCGCGAGTGGTTTGCGAACCACTTCTCCTCTGTAACCGAGCCTCAGCAGATGGGCTGGCCCGAGATTCGCGCCGGCCGTGATGTTCTTATTTCGGCGCCTACCGGTTCGGGCAAGACCTTGGCCGCATTCCTTACCGCAATCGATTCGCTAATTGTGCAGGCCCGCGAAGGCGACTTGCCCAACCAGACGCAGATACTCTACGTTTCGCCGCTGAAGGCGTTGAGCAACGATGTTCATCGCAATCTGGATGTTCCTCTCGCCGGGATTCGCGCCGTGGCGGAAAAGCATGGCGTTCCCCTGGCGACGATTCGCACGGCAGTGCGCACGGGCGACACACCGGCTTGGGAACGCCAGCAGATGGGCAAGACGGCACCTCATATTCTGGTGACCACCCCGGAGTCGCTCTACATTCTGTTGACGGCCGAGAAGTCGCGTAAGATGCTGTCGTCGGTTCGCACCGTCATTCTGGACGAGATTCACGCGGTGGCCGACGACAAGCGCGGTTCGCACCTGGCGCTCACAATCGCGCGGCTGGAAAAGCTGACGGATGGTCCTTTGCAGAAGATCGGACTATCGGCAACTGTGAGCCCGATCGAAGAAGTCGCGCGGTTCTTGAGCCCGCAGGCCCGAATCGTGCAAGTGGGCCGGCGAAGAATCTTCGACCTGGGGGTCGAGATTCCGCGCGACGAGCTTGGCGCGGTGGCTTCAAATGAGATGTGGGATGAGATTTACGATCGCATCGCACAACTGGCGCAGGAGCATCGCACCACGCTGGTGTTCGTGAACACGAGGCGACTATCGGAACGAGTGGCGCATCATTTGGGAATGCGTCTGGGAGTGGAAGCGGTGCTGCCGCATCATGGGAGTCTTTCGCGAAAGCTCCGGCATGAAGCGGAACAGCGCTTGAAGAAGGGCGAACTGCGGGTGGTAGTGGCTACAGCGTCGCTGGAGCTGGGTATTGATATTGGAACGGTCGACCTGGTTTGCCAAGTGGGCTCGCCGCGCGCTATCTCCGTGGGTTTGCAGCGCATCGGACGAGCGGGGCACTGGGTAGGCGCAATGCCCAAAGGGCGCCTTTTCGCCACCACGCGCGATGAGCTGATCGAGTGCGGGGCGCTGGTGAGGGCCATTCGCAACGCGGATATGGACCGGCTGGAGATTCCGCAGGCTCCGCTGGATATTTTGGCGCAGCAAATGGTGGCGTCGGCTGCCTGCGAAGACTTTTCAGAAGACGGTTTGTATGATTTGATGCGGAGCGCGGCCCCTTATCGCGATCTGGAACGGCACGATTTCGAGCAGGTTCTGGAGATGCTGTCGGAAGGCATTTCGACTGCCCGGGGCCGGAGCGGAGCTTACCTGCATCGGGATCAGGTGAATCATCGCATCAAGGCTCGACGAGGTGCGCGGCTGGCTGCGATCACCTCCGGCGGGGCGATTCCGGAGACCGCGCAATACCAGGTTGTGGCCGAACCGGAAGGCACGGTGGTCGGATCGTTGGACGAGGATTTCGCCGTCGAAAGCATGGCGGGGGATATCTTCCTGTTGGGAACGACATCCTGGCGCATACGCCGCGTGGAGGCAGGCCGAGTACGCGTTGAGGATGCTCACGGCGCCGCTCCGACCATTCCATTCTGGCGTGGCGAGGCTCCGGGGCGAACTCGCGAGCTATCGCTGGAGGTTTCCAAACTTCGGGAGGAGATTATCTCTGCTGCGGACCCGATCGCGCTTTTAGAGCACGACTGCGCGATGGATCGGGCTGGAGCCGAGCAGGCCGTCGCGTATGTGCGGGCCGGTCGCAATGCGCTGGGAGTGGTCCCTACGCAGGACACCGTTGTGGCGGAACGGTTCTTCGATGAAGCCGGCGGGATGCAACTGGTGATTCATGCGCCATTTGGGTCGAGAATCAATAAAGCCTGGGGGCTCGCCCTGAGAAAGCGGTTCTGCCGCACGTTTAATTTCGAGCTTCAGGCGGCTGCGACGGATAACGGGTTGGTTCTGTCTTTGAGCGATCAACATTCTTTTCCGCTTGAAATGGTATTTAGCTTTTTGAATACCAACACGGTGGAACACGTGCTGAGGCAGGCTCTGCTGGATGCGCCGATGTTCGGCGCTCGCTGGAAGTGGAACGCTGGACGAGCCCTGGCAGTGCCGCGATTTTCGGGCGGGCGTAAAGTGCCGCCGCCGATTCAACGGATGCGCTCCGACGATCTTCTTGCTGCTGTTTTTCCGGATCAGGCCGCGTGTGCTGAAAATCTGACCGGCGAGATTCGCGTGCCGGATCATCCTTTAGTGAATGAGACGATCTCCAATTGTCTGCATGAAGCGATGGATCTGAATGGCCTGAAGGAAGTGCTGGATCGCATGGGGGAGGGCACTCTGCGGACGGTCGCGGTGGATACGCCGGAGCCGTCGCCATTCTGCCACGAAATTCTGAACGCGAATCCCTATGCGTTTTTAGACGATGCGCCGTTGGAAGAGCGGCGGACCAGGGCGGTCCAGATGCGGCGCTCGCTGGGACCTGAAGATTCGCAGAGCATGGGTGCTCTGGATCCCGCGGCGATCGCGCAGGTGGCTGAGGAGTCCTGGCCGCTGGTACGGGATCGTGACGAGCTGCACGATGCGTTGCTCACGCTGATCCTGCTTCCTCCGGTCGAGGCGTGGAACGAGTTCTACGGTCAGCTCGAGCAGACCGGCCGCGCGTCTTTGGTAGATGGCCGGTGGGTCGCGACCGAGCGATTAGAGCAGGCCCTCGCGGCGGAGACGGACGCCGTTCCGGTGACACGTGGATGGATGGATTCTATCGCTCCGGTAACGGCGGCCGAACTGGCTATCCGCTTGTCTCTTCCGGTAGAGGTCGTCGAAACTGCTTTGGCGCAGTTGGAATCGGAAGGGCAGATCCTGCGCGGGAACTTCTCGGCGCCGGAGCAGTTCTGCCATCGGCGGATTCTTGCGCGTATTCATCGGCTGACGTTGGGCAGACTACGGAAAGAGATCGAACCGGCATCGACGGCGGAGTTCATGCGGTTCCTGTGCCGCTGGCATCACGTAGCGCCGGGCACACAGCAGCATGGGGCCGACGGGCTCTTCCAGGTGTTGAAGCAACTGGAAGGTTACGAGATTTCCGCCGCGGCATGGGAATCCTCGGTGCTCGCGAAGCGTGTGGCAGGGTATCAGCCGGAGTTATTGGACCGGCTGTGTCTTTCGGGCGAAGTGATGTGGGGAAGGTTATCGCCGCATCCGGCGCTGGAAACGGAGGGGACTCGCAGAGTGCGACCAACGCGCGTTGCTCCGCTAGCGATTTTTCTTCGCGAAGATGCGGCGCGGTTATTGCCGCCGGTGAATCAGCTTCCACTGCTTTCGCATCCTGCGCGGGATGTGCTCACGTCATTACAGAGCCGGGGAGCACTCTTCTTCCATGAATTGACGCGGCTGACGGGCCGGCTTGCGAGCGAGGTGGAAGACGGGTTGTGGGAGCTGGTGGCGGCAGGATTAGTCACTGCCGACGGTTTTGAGAATCTGCGTGCGCTGATCGATCCCAAGCGCCGGCGCGGAGAAGGGAAGGGCAGGACGGGTCGTCCTCGCCATGCGGCTGGCAGATGGGCGCTGTTGGAGCGAGGCGACGGTGCCACTAATGTCGAGTTCTTCGCGAAGGTTTTGCTGGATCGATGGGGTGTGATCTTTCGCGACTTGCTGGCGCGTGAGACGCTGGCTCCGCCATGGAGGGAACTGCTGCAGGTGTATCGGCGGATGGAGGCGCGGGGAGAAATTCGAGGGGGCCGATTTGTGTCGGGCTTCCTTGGCGAACAATTTGGCCGTCCCGAAGGCGGTGGACTTGCTGCGCCATATGCGGCGGTCGCCAGGTGTAGAAGAAGAGATCGTTGTGTCGCCTGCGGACCCGTTGAATTTGACCGGTATACTGCTGCCTGGGCCTCGGGCGGGGACGTTGGGGCAGGAGCCTTTGGTGCTGGTGAACGCACCTAGTAGGGCGGACGATCGATTTTTGTCGTCTGCCAATTTTTGAAGCTGGTTCGGCAGACGACAAAAACCGATCGTCCGCCCTACAGAGAAATTTCCGGACTTGGGCGCACTTTGTAAAAGCAGCGCTATGTTTTACCGCAGGCATCTTCCACATTGGTTCCCCGAAGATCGCAATATTTTTGTGACTTGGCGATTGGCGGGGTCTCGGCCGCGGAGCATCGAAGGTCCTATCTGGCTGTCGGATAGACGGATCGCTGGTCTGGTTGCTGATGCTCTCCAATATGGTGACGCTACTTTGCGGATGTATGACCTTTTGGCTTGGGTGATTATGCCGAACCATGTTCATGCGATCCTCCGGCCGCACGTGGGAATGGCTCGGATCATGCAATGGATCAAGGGGCGTACGGGCCGGAAGGCGAATCGAATTCTTGGGCGGGTGGGAGATGCATTCTGGCAGGCGGAATCCTTCGATCATTGGATTCGCTCGGAGGAGGAATTTGGGGCGCTTGTGGATTATGTTGAAAATAATCCGGTGAAGGCAGGCTTGGTGGAGGCAGCGGAAGAGTGGGCTTGGTCTAGTGCTGCGGACTTGGCAGACGACAAAAAACGATCGTCCGCCCTACTCTGATGCGGCAGACGACGAAAAACGATCGTCTACCCTATCGTTTTTCCACCATGTGGCGTACGCGGTCGAGTTCTTTTCTTAGTTTTCGCTCGCGAAGGGCCAGCAGCACCACGTAGCCTAATACGACCAGCCAAGCGGCCACCAGGCCGTAGATCATGAAGGTGACGTTTCGACTTTCCATCTTAGAAGGAGTGCGCCTCCCGGCGTAGTGAGTCAATCTCCCGGGCGAAGCTTTCCTGCCGCATGCGGACCATCACTAAGATGACCGACAGAAAGAACAACGCCAGCAGGTTCCAGTAAAGAGGGGCTTCCATGCCGGGCGCCATGCCTCCGCCATTTCGGATGCTCAATACAGGGCCGGGGTGCTGGTTGCGATACCACTCGATCGACTTCCATACGATATAGGCGTCCACGGTTCCGAACACGCTCACTACCGCGGATAGGCGCGCGCGTTGGATGGGTTCTTCGATGGCGCGGCGCAGCATCAGGTAGCCGGCGAAAATCAGCCAGCAGACCAGGAACGAAGTTAGACGAACGTCCCAGGCCCACCAGACGCCCCATATGATGCGTCCCCAAATGCTGCCGGTGATTAGTCCAATGGTGGCGAAGACCAGAGACACTTCCGTGACGCCTTCGGCAATCGAATCGTAGCGCATGTTCTTGGTGAACAGATAAATGATGCTGCAGATCATACCGATGCCGAAGCCTGACAGCGCGAGAATGTTGGCGGGCACGTGGAAATAGATGATCCGGAAGATCGCGCCCTGATTGAGCTCGTCAGGGACCTCGGCGAAGATGGTGTGGATGTTCCAGGTCAGGATCACCGCGCAAACGGTCGCGAGAGTGAACAGTATTTTGTCGCGCATATCGATTCCTTTTAAAGCCTCACCCTATCAACACTGTATCTATAAAAACAATGGAGAGCGCCGTGAAGATCACGTCGAAGATTACCAGCAAGCGGATCCAGGTGTAATTTTCTCCGCTTACGGGAATGCCCTGCAACAGATCGCTGGTTAAGGTCATGCAGGCCATCAGCGCGGGAATCATCATGGGATAAACCAGCGTCGGCAGCATGAGTTCGCGCAGACGAAGGTTGATGGTCAAGGCGCTGAAGAGAGTGCCGATTACCGAGAGAGCCCACGTTCCCAGCACTAGAACAATGAGCAGCCAGCCGATCTGGCTGGTCCACGGGACACCATAGAACAGTCCGAAGACGGGAAGACTCACTAGCTCCACGGCGAACAGGAGCGCGAAGTTGGCGAACATCTTGCCCAAGAACAAAGCCGCCGGGGGGATGGGCGACGCTATGAGAGCGTCCAGACAATCGTTGTGGACTTCGCGCGCGAAACTGCGATTCAGCGCCAGCGCCCCTGCGAAAGAATACACCATCCAGAGCAGCCCGCCCGAGAACTCCTTGATTTGTTCGGCGGAAGGGTCGAAGGCGAAGCTGAACAGGACCAGGATCACCATGGAGAACGCGAGCGAGGCGTTCAATGCCTCCTTGGTTCGCAACTCGCTGCGGAGATCTTTGTGCGTGATGGTCCATACGTGATGAAAGAACCCCACCGTCAGTTTTCCCCATACGTCCGGTATAGGAAGCCTGTGTCGTCCAGCATCTCCTGCGTGCGATCGCCTGAAAAAATGAGCTGTCCCCGTTGCACCAGCGCGACGTGAGTGGCCAACTCCATCGCTTCGCGCAACTGGTGCGTGGAGAGAATAATGGTGCGGCCCTGATCGTGACCCTGGCGTAGCAGAGTTTGGAGCACTGCGATGGCGCGGTCGTCGAGCGCGGTGAAGGGTTCATCCAGTAAGAGGATTTCGGGCTCATGCAAGAACGCGCGCCCCACGGCAAGCCTCTGCCGCATGCCGCGCGAGAATTCACGAACCAAGCCATCCCGTACACGGATTAGACCGGTCTGCTCCAGCATTTCTTCCGCGCGTTTTCGAGGATCGGGAAGGCCGTAGAGCTTGCCGAACAAGACCAGGTTTTCAAGCGCAGAGAGCTCATCATAGAGAGAGATGCCGTGGCCCAGCACTCCGATGCGGCGACGTGTGGATTCATTGCGGACATCGGCTCCCAAAATTTTGACCGCGCCTTTCGACGCGCTGGAAAGCCCGGCAAGGATTCGTAGAAGAGTGGTTTTACCCGCACCGTTGCGTCCCAGGAGAGCCACTGTGGAACCGCGAAGGATGCGAAGGCCGACGTCGCGGAGGGCAGGGAAGTCGCCGTAATATTTCCATACACTCTCGATTTCGAGAGCGTAGTCACTACTCACGCCGTGCCCTTCCGGTAAAGCATCACGCCTCCCGCCAGCAGGAAAGAGAACGTGAGTCCGAGGACCCAGGGAAGGCGGCTATAAATGCGCGCGTTGGATTCTTCCACCTGCGGTTGGTCGCCTGAATCCGCGGGAGCTGCGCCGCCATCGCCCTCACCAGCGGGCGACAGGGAGCCGGAGCCGGTGATTTTAGCCGTGAAATCCTTGCTCTTCACGTTGTAAATACGAGCCTGCGTGGTGGGTTCCTGCCCCATGTCTTCGATTCCCGCGCCTTCGATGGTGACCGCGCCGGGCGTGACAATGCGCATGGGCGCGGAACTGGCGGTAACCACTTTGGTGGAGAACGTATCGGCTTTGGGCATCGAGTAGCGAACCTCGAAGCGAGTCTCGCCAGGCTTTACCGGGTAGTTCACCTTGAACACGCCAGCTTGATTGGTTTGTTCGGCGGGCCTCCGGATGGGCATGCCGCCGGGAGCGCTGATGGTGACCTCGGCCGTGCCATTGGCTTCGCGGGGCAGATAGAATTGCTCCGATCCATTCTTCGGATCGTTGAACGTTTTTATGGTGTCGTTCTGGACCAGAAAGGTTTCGTTCACGTTGATCTTCTCCGCACCGGGTTCCAACAGAATCATGTGCTGAGTTGTTTTGGCCGATGCCGGGTCGGTCGTAGTTTCGTTGATGACGATGCTGGTGCCGGTCTTAGGCGTCCCCGGTGTGAGGACCAGATTGTAGGTGGCGCCCTGGTAGATCGCTTGGAGAATGGAGGGGCCGGGGGGGATTTCTTTCTCGATTTTGAAGCGGCCCTCGGCGTCGGTCTTGACGCTGCCCAGGGTCTGCATTCCGCTGGAGCCCGGCTGCATCAGGTTCACCATCACTCCGGCCTGGGGTTTGGTGGTGGTGCCGTTGATCACCACGCCGTCGACAGCCAGCAGCGGCAAGCCCGCTAGCAAGCTGAGTAGGATAAGTCTCATGCCATCGCCTTTCCGCATTCGCCACAGAATTTCATCGGCTTCGGGAAGTGCGCGTCGCAATGGGGGCACACGGTTCCCGGCGTCACTTCCGGTTTGGGCGGTTCGGCCACAGCGGCTGCCACTGCGGCAGCGGGAGCTAGTTTGTCTATCTCGGCCAGCACGCCAGCCAGTTCTCTCTGTAATGTGACCTTGGTGGCCTGATAATCCACGTCTGAAAGCTTTCCGACACGATATTCGAATTGGAGATCGCGCAGGTTTTCATAGATCACGGCTTTGCGATCTTCCAGATGTCGTGTAGGGGAAGGCGCTTCGGGCAGGGGCATGTCCTGAGAACGGACAAACAGGGTAAATAGCACGGTGGCTGCCACCACCAGTGCTACAGCGCCGATCAATACCATTCGTTCAGTTTAGCCCTTACTCCAGCTTCGCTGAGTCCTTTTCAATCTGCTCCCGGTAGCGGTCCAACACGGCGTTCGGGATCTCGGGCATGCCGGCGGGTGCGGGCTTCATGAAGCGCTTCATCACCATAACCACGGCGACCAATCCAAAAGCGACCGCGATGAAAGGCATGATCCAGCCGACCAGAGAAAATCCTTCGGTAGGTGGCGCTACCAGGGCCTTCAATCCCTGGTCGGATACAAACGCGTCGACGATGGTCTTGTCCTCCGAGCCGGCTTTCTGCATGGTGGCGATCTTCGCCCGCGCGGGCTCGCAATAATGACACCCGATCATCGGACAATCGCCGACGGAGTTGTTGCACCCTCCGCAGAGGCAGGCCAGTTTCATTCCAACGCGCTTCACGTCTGGAGTGAGAGCGCTGGAGGACGACGGAGTCTGCGCCATTGCGACGCCGGCGAACGCCGCCGCACCCGCTTGAAACACGAGCCTTCGGGAAACTCTAGCTTTCGAAACTTTTACTTTCAATCTCGACACGTTGATTCCCCGCAATCCCCACCACTTCCGTGCGTGGATAAATCAGTTTCTTCTTGTTCGGAACCAGACAGATCAGCGTGCCGGCCAATACGACCCAGTAGCCGATCCAGATCCAGCTCACTAACGGAAATACGTAGGCCTGGACGACAGTAGATTTCCCGTCGTCGGAGCTGCCCGCGAAGTTCAGATAGAGGTCTTCGTTCAGCCGGCGGCGAATGGTGACGTTTGAAGTAGGCTGCTTCGATACCGTGTAGAAGCGCCGCTCCGGTTCCACCGTCCCCAGACTATCTCCGTTTTTCGTAACCGCGATGACCAGCTTGCCCCAGCGGTAGTCCGGTGTCTCACCGGACTTGAAGTCGGTCAACTGCAGACTATATGCGCCAATCTTGGCTGTCGTACCGGGTTGAAGCTCGACCGTAGCGTCTTTGTCGAACGCCTTGCCGGTAAAGCCGATAAACATGAACACGACACCCATGTGAACCAGATAGCCGCCGTACCTGCGAGTGTTGCGATGGGTCAACTCCACCATGGAAGCCAAAAAGTTCTGGCCGGTTTTAGATGAGATCGCACGGGAGCCTTTAAAGAACTCCGAGGCTACGGTCACCGCAACGAAAGTGCAAAGCAGGAACGACATCAGCGCATAGAAATGCCGGACTCCCGCGGCGAACAGGCCCAGGGCAACTAGAACACCGGCTCCCATGGGAACCGCGAACGATCGCTTCAGGCTCTCAAAGGAGCTCTTGCGCCATGCGATCAGCGGACCAACCCCGGTGAGCAGCATCAGGCCGAGTCCGATCGGTATATTCACGCGATTGAAGAACGGCGCGTCGACAGAAACTTTCTCGCCGATGACCGCTTCGGTGATTACGGGGAACAAGGTGCCCCACAAAACGGCGAAGCAGCTCGCCAGAAGGATCAGGTTGTTAAACAGGAAGCTCGACTCGCGCGAGAGTACGCTCTCCAATTGTGATTCCGACTTCAGGAAATCCAGACGATTCAGAATCAGGTAGACGGTTCCGGCAATTCCGACGGCCAGGAACGTCACAAAGTAGTGGCCCAGGGGGCTCTGCGCGAATGCGTGTACCGACTGCACCACGCCGCTGCGCGTCAGGAACGTTCCGAAGATGCACAGGAAGAATGTGGAAGCGATTAAGACCATGTTCCACACCTTCATCATGCCCTTCTTCTCCTGCATCATCACAGAGTGCAGAAAAGCCGTGGCGGTGATCCAGGGCAGCAGCGATGCGTTCTCCACCGGATCCCATCCCCAATATCCGCCCCATCCGAGTACGGCGTACGCCCAACCAGCGCCTAGCAGAATGCCGGTGGTCTGGAACATCCAGGTGACCAGGGTCCAGCGGCGTGTGACGTGGATCCAGGATTCTCCGGGCTGCTTGGTCGCCAGCGATCCTATGGCAAAGGCGAACGGGACGGTGAATCCTACGTAGCCGAGGTAGAGCATCGGCGGATGGATCACCATGGTCCAATACTGGAGCAGGGGGTTCAGGCCCTGGCCGTCGCCCGCGTCGACGATGCCCTTGCCGGCCATCAGCATCTTGAAGGGGCTGACCACGAAGGCGATCAGCACCAGGAAGAAACCCAGGGTGACCATCAGCACCGACGTGACAATTGGCATCATTTCACGGAATTTATTGCGATTTTGAAACACGACCACCGACGAGTAGGTCGACAGCAGCCACGACCACAGCAGCAGCGACCCTTCCTGCCCGCCCCACCAGGACGTGAACTTATAGATGGGTGTCATGGTCCGATTGCTGTGTTCGACCACGTAAGCCATGCGGTAATCGCCGTTGATGAGCGAGAAGACCAGAATGCCTGCGGCCACGGTGAGCAGGACCCAGATGGAGTAGACGGAACGTTCGGCGCTCAGCACCAGAAAGGGACGCTTCGCATATTTACCGATGAGCGAAGCGAGAATCGCGTAGACGGCAAAACAGAACGCGAGCAGAATGCATAGCGCGCCGATATTTTCCATGAGTCTTCCTTAAAAAACTTCTGTTCGCTTAGCTTTCGCGATGTGTTGCGGGATTGGCGACGTTCGGTTTCGCTTCATATTTCGAAGCGCACTTGGCCTGAATCTTCGCCGCGTGAAACACGCCATCGGCGCCCAGCTTACCATCGGCCAGCGCCTGCGCGCCGTCCTTGAAGGTGTCCGGCACCGGCTCTATGCCTGAGTAAACCACTTTCATCTGAACGCCCTCCCACGCAAGCGTGAAGTAGACGTCCTTGCCTTCGCGCGTGATGGAATGAGCCACCACGTCGCCGCCGATCCGAATCCGTTTGTCCTGGGCGCTGGGGCCCATCTGGCTGACTTCCTTGACGTTCTTGTAGTAGGTCTTGGTGTCCCCGATGCCGTCCACGGCAAGCCACCCAAGGGTGCCCAAGATCGCCACCGTAAGTATCCCGAATTTCATGTACTTGCTCATCGTGACCAAGCTCCTAACTACAGGGTTTTCCCGTCCAAACTAAAGTATACCTCTGTTACGTTTCGTACAATACCGACGCCCAAACCTGTCTTACTACTACATCGCGCACCCCGCGCGATAATCCCTGCGTTCGGATAGCCCCGTCCCGTCAGGGCGGGGATTCTTATTCTTCTACCGCACGCCTTCATCGGTTCAACCAGTCTATTAAGCCCCGCCATGACACAGCAGACATGCCGCCTGTGCATCCTCGGCCGTCGCGCATTCCACCGAGTAAAACTGGGCTCCCATGGCCCAGGAAACTTTCTTTATACTGCGATCCAAAAACCGATGCCCCGCTGGACCTGGAATATCCGCCTTGGCAATTAGCAACCGTTCAGGGCGATTCCGCACGAAGTAATCGACCTCAACTCCATTGGCCCCCACTCGCGCACCGGACAACCGTACGGGTTCTGATATATGAGCAGGAAGCGGGACGTCCAGCCCCGTATTTTCTTTCACCCAGGCCTGAATCTCGGGCCCATTGGACGACTGTAAGGAGACACCAGGATTTGCGGCGTGGACCCGGATCATCGCCGACGCTCCCGCAACTAACAGCGCCGCCGTGGCAATCCACCCGAGCCGGATCGCCGGCATTCCAGAACGCGCCGGTTTGCGGGCCTGCTGAATCCTGCTCCATAGCTCGCCCGGAGCTTCCACTGGGCGAAGATGCTCGGCCAGTACAGGCTCCAACCATGTTTTGTTTATCTCACGATCCATATCGCTACCTCTTAAGATGCGACAAACGCCGCTCTAATGTTTTATGAGCTCTGTTGAGCCGCGAAGCTACCGTTCCCGCGGAACAATTCAGAATCTCGGATATCTGTTCATACGCCAGGCCCTCGGTGTAACGCAGAATCACCACCATCCTCTGCTCCGCCGGAAGCTTGGCGACCACGCTTTGCACGCTGTGCTCAAATTCGACGCGAAGAAGATCGTCCAGGGCGGTGGCCGGAGCGGGGCGAAGCCTATCTATGAACTCCTCAACAAACGGAGCAATCCGGAGTCCCCGCCGCTTCTGATCCAGGCAACTGTTGGCCACCATGCGGTAAAGCCAGGTATCAAACCGCGCCTCTCCCCGGAAATCCCCAATCCTGGATAGGAGCTTCAGGAAGGTGTCCTGGGCGATATCCAGGGCCGTGGCTGGCTCGCCGGAAAACCTCAAGGCGATGGAATACACCCTATCCTTATATGTCTCAAAGAGTTGCGCAAAAGCACCCGCATCGCCGCGCTGGCAGGCCCCGATCAACTCTTCTCGCGCTCTCCGAGACTGTTGTGCCTTGCGCCATTACCTATGAACGCCACATAATCACAATGTACTTCAGACATAAGACGCAGAAGGTCTGTGCTTTCTTCCACCTATTGTCGAAGATGGTATTATGCGCCCCATTGTTCTTCTTTTTTCGCTCACGGCCATGGCCTGGGCCCAACCTAAGTTCACCATCACCGACCTGGGAACTCTCCCGAACCTGAATGCCTGTATCGCTACGGCCATCAGCCCCAACGGGAATGTAGCGGGGTATTGCCATTTGCCGAGTCAAGGCGTGGGTCAAGGGACCTCGCAGGGATTTCTCTATTCGGGCGGCAAGTTAACAGCTCTACCCGCGGCAGCAGGACCTCAAGTCGCAGTGGGTGTAAATGACTCGG
Source organism: Terriglobia bacterium (assembly GCA_963766615.1). Classification (GTDB taxonomy): domain Bacteria; phylum Acidobacteriota; class Terriglobia; order Bryobacterales; family Bryobacteraceae; genus Palsa-187. Next base: position 482,755 of record CAVYBC010000010.1, on the reverse strand, counting down.
GTTCGGTGATCGGGTTGGTAGTCCCCCAGGGGCAGGACAGCACTTCGGACCTCTTCGGCGGAGGATCTATTGGGTTCGTCGTTCAAGGAGGAAAGTCCACCTCGCTCCCTCAATATTTGTGGCCCGCTGGAATTAACAACGCCGGCCAGGTTGCAGCCATTCAAACGATCGCCTCGACTTCGGCGCTCACTGTGTCGGGCCTGGCTACTGCGGTTGTGTACGATTCGACGACCGGAAAATCCACGCCCCTTGCGGGGACCGCGCCCAACAGCCTTGCGATCGGAATCGCCCAGAAAGGCGACGTGGCGGGAACCACTTTCGCGGCCAATATTTTTAACCTGTCGCTGCAATTTCAAGGCGCGCAGTGGCGCAGCGGGACGTTCCATAGCTTGGCTCCGCCGTCGGGAGCGTCCAATGCCGCGGCCTTCACCACCAACGATAATGGCCTTGCCGGGGGCATTTCGTTCAATGTCGCCTATGCTGGCGGACTGAACCTCCTGAAAGCTTTCACGTTTTCCGACCTGCACCCCGTCTTATGGAATAACTACACCCCTCAAGACTTGACCAGCCTCTCGGGTAACAAGTACGGCGCCGTGGAGAGCGTGAACAACATGGGCTGGGCGACCGGCTTCAAGACTGATACCGTCAGCCTGGGTCCGGTGGACCTGCTGCTCTACCCCGATAGCCAGAATTTCGCGGCGTTTCTCTATGCCAGCGGGAAAGTCTACGACCTGAACACGCTGGTTACAAACGGCACGGGCTGGACTCTCACGAACGCTACGGCCGTGAACGACGCCGGCCAGATCGTCGGCGCGGGATTCATCAATGGGCAGGAACACGCATTCCTGCTCACCCCGAATCTCACCGCCGTAATTCTCGGCATCAACGCCGTTACTGGCGGAGCCAACAGCGTTCCGGCCGTCACTTCGATTTCGGCCAACGGGTATTTTACGATCTATGGGGTCGGCTTCACTACCAACGCTACGGTGCAGCGCGGTCTACAGGGATCCGACATCGTCAACAATTCGTTGCCTACCAATCTTGCCAATACGTGCGTGAACGTGGGCAACACGCGAGCCTATCTTAGTTACGTTTCCTCGACGCAGATCAACGCGCTCGCTCCCGTGCTGCCTTCCACGGGGCCGATTCCGGTGAGTGTCGTGGTGAATTGCGGGACGGGGACGGAGCTGACCTCACCAGCCACCAACGTCGCGGTAGCTGCCGCCTCGCCTGAATTTCTTTACTGGGTAGCCAATGCGAACGGACAGAATCCCGTGATCGCGCTGGATGCAGTGAGCGGAGCCAATATCGGAGCTCCAGGCTTGATTCCCGGGCTTACGTTTCGGGCAGCCAGGACGGGAGACATCCTCACGTTCTACGGAATCAGCTTCGGTAAGACTAGTTCAGGACCCTTGCCAGGCGCAATCCCTTCGGCTGCGGACACGGTGCCGGGAACCATTTCCCTCACCATCGGTGGCAAGCCGGTGACGCCCAGCTATGTTGGTGTGACTCCAGGATCGGCAGGGCTGTACCAAATGAACGCGACGATACCCGCTGGTCTAACCGCTGGCAACAATGCTGTTGTGTTGACGATCAATGGCGTCAGCACTCCGGCCGGTGGATACTTGACGGTCGCTCCGTGAGAGCGAGACGTGGCGCACGCTTCAGCGTGCCGGGCTGAGATTCATCTCGGCCCTTTAAGCCTTGGACTCTCGTTATGTCGCCGCGGCGAAGTTGCTTTCGGCGACCCTGACGTCCTTCACAATCGCCTGCCACGGCGCGTATCCACGTTCCGCCGAGTAGGTGTCCTCCTCGAAGCAAAAAGCCACGTCCAGCTTCGCGTCGGGCGCGAAGATCGCGGCACGCTCAGCGAAATTCCACGCCTTCATCCGCACCATCCTGCCGTTTGCTTTTAGCCTGAGAAAAAGGTGCTTCTCTTTTCTGATGTCCGGCGGCGCTGCCAGTTCCACTCCCAGTGCAGCAAAGACCGGTGGGGGATTACCCTGCCCGAACGGAGCCAGCCGCAAGATGTCCTCCACGGCGCGATCGTCAATCTCGCTGAAATCGATTGTCCCGTCGATGGCCAACTCGCGTTCGAAATCCTGCGGCGTCAGGCGTAACGCCGCATAAGCGCGAAAACGCTCCCGGAATTCCTCCAGCCGATCGATGGGGAACGTTAGCCCCGCGGCCTGGCGATGCCCACCAAACTTGGTAAACAGATCCGGCATCGACTCCAGCGCCTCCAGTAAATGGAACACCGCGATGCTGCGGCCCGACCCTTGCACCACTCCGTTCTCAATTCCCAGCACAAACGCGGGACGATGGAATCGTTCCACTACTCGGCTGGCCACAATGCCCACCACGCCTCTGTGCCAGCCTTCGCCCGCGAACACCAATGCCGCATCGTGATCGGTGACGGGCTGCTCCACGCACAACTCGAAAATGGTGCGCACCATCTCCGCTTCGGTCTGCTGCCTGTCTGTGTTTAAGTCGTGCAGCTTGGATGCCAGGTCCTTGGCGCGGACGATGTCGGCGGTCAGGAACATCTCGATCACATCGCTCGCGCTTGCCATCCGCCCGGCGGCATTGATGCGAGGACCGATGCGAAACGCCACGTCGCGCGCGCTTGGAATCTGGCCTTCCTTCACGCCCGATACTTCCAGCAGTGCGCGCAACCCTGGATTGGAAACCTGGCCCAGCCCTTCCAGACCGCGCTTGACGATGACACGGTTCTCGCCCGTCAATGGCACCACGTCGGCGACGGTCGCGATGGCGGTCATCTTCAGGAACGAATCCAGCAGTCTTTCTCGCCGGCCTTTGTCCCAACCACTGCGTGCCAGTAAGGCCTGCACCAGTTTTAGTGCGACTCCGGCTCCGCAGAGATTTTTTTCGGGATAATTGCAATCCACCCTGTTGGGATTCAGGACGGCTATTGCGGGCGGGATCTCTTCCTCCGGCAGGTGATGGTCGGTGACGATCACATCGATTCCCAAGGTTGAAGCATGCTTTACGACCTGCATTGGCGCGAATCCCGGTGTCGACGCTTACAATCAGCGAAACTCCGGAAGCCGCGGCTTCCTCCACCACTTCGCTGCGCATCCCGTAGCCGTCGCGCAGACGGTGCGGCACGTGAAAATCGGCCTTGCCTCCCAGCAGCTCAATGCTTTTCTTCAACAGCACGACCGACGTCGTGCCGTCCACGTCGTAGTCGCCATATAAGAGGATGGACTCCTTGGCCTGGATTGCGCGTGAAAGCCGATCCACAGCGGCCGCCATGTCTTTCATCAGCAGCGGATCGTGGAGATCCTCTATGGAAGGGTTCAGAAACTTCCGCGCAAGGTCCAAATCCCGATACCCGCGCGACCACAAGACGCGAGCGGCAGGAAGGCTCAAACTCAAAGCTTTGGCCAGCTCGCAGACCCGGTCGGGATCAGAGGGAGCGATGTTCCATCTCAAGCCAATAACGCTCCTTGGGACAGCCCCGTCCCGTAAGGGCGGGGGTTATACGAGTTTTTCAACAACTTTCCAAGAGACACCTAGTTCTTCGAAAAATAAGGACCCGCCGGACCAGGATCGTCCTGTGGAGCGTGCCGCGCGTCGTCGATGCGTTCCAGCAAGTCGCTTAAGTCTTCAAACCACTCCGTCCGCAGGTCCAGGATGTAAACACGCTGGCCCAGGTCGAAGGAAAGCTCGATCTGGCAAGTGAATCCCGTATAGCTGGACGCTTCGCGGAGCCGAGCTTCAATAGCGCGCCGGTCCTCATGTTCCAGATGGGCGCCGGGAGGATCCGCCTCCTCCAGCCGTTCCCACGCTTCCTCAATCATGTCCTCGGAGAATTCGCGCACGAAGAACGTGATGAATCGCGTGCCGGACGCCTCGGCGGCGGCAATAAATTCGCGGTAGTCCGGGTGCATCTCAGTGTCCCAGAAAATCGCTGGAATCGGCTCCCCGGAACGGGGGAAGCTATGGAAGACCACCAAGCCTCGCGCCTTGAGATATTCCTGAATCTCAGCGCGAAGCGTATCAAGATTAATTTTCATCGTTTCTGAAAGTGATTTCCCTACGCTACCATACGCGGTGAAGATCGCAAGATGATGAAGCGGCTATCGCGTTTAAAGGCCGGGGCGCCCTATTTCAATGAAGGTGGCGTCCAGAGACAGCGGTCCTTTATTTCGTCCCACCCAATCCACCGGACAGTTGATTTGAAAGCTTCCGTTTTCGATCATTTCGGGGAGGATGGGGTAGGATCTTGTTTCTTCCCGATCCGTCTCCGTGCCCCGTAGTCTTCCTCCACAACGGAGGCGACCTTGCAATCTGCTGTGGTTGGCCATGTACATCACCACAGTATGGCTCCTGATAATTCCTTCCAATCCGTGGACTGTGACGTTGAATCGAGGGCTGTTCATGGGACCGCTTCGTCAAGTCAAACCGGACCTCGGCGAATCGCAAGTTCAACGAGCCGCCGTTCCACTCAATCGTTCGCCAACCAGGCTTCGGCGCGGGGTCCCGCAGAATGACCATCAGCTCCGATCGAGCCAGAACCGTCGCGTCCAGATCGCCAATAGTGAACGTCTCAGTCTTGTTAAGAGCCCTGGTGCGCTCGATGAAAACCGGATCGCCTGTGACTCGGTAAAAAACAAGCTGGCGCAAGATTCGGCGTGCACGGTTCGAGGCTATGCTCTTCCCAGCCTGTGATAGTGGTATGAATCCGATGTTCGGTTTCCAGGCACACACCATTTCGCCTGCCGCAGTGGTGATAAAAAAATCCTTGCGCTTTCCACGCGCGGTAGGAGGATGCAGAACCGCACCGTTTTTGAGGGGCGCCATTTCGTCTCCCGTGGCGATGAACAGTTCCCTTTCCGGCCCCTGGGATTCAACAAATACCTCCAAAGGGTCGGATTCCACGACGCCATCGGGGAGTGTTACCCGTACAGTCTGACCGCCGATCACGAACGTGCCAGTGACGGTCCAGCGCGAACGATGTTCAGTGACCGGGCAGTTCTCATTCTCCGGAGCACTGTGAGCCCGGAAGGCGATCGCGAAAAAGATGAACGCTAGGCGCGCCCTTCTCATAGAAATTCACGCTACCACACAGGGGGCTAGTGGGTCGGATAGCCCCGTCCCGTCAGGGCGGGGACTCTCACACGGTCAATCTCGATATTCCGCGTCAGGGCCCGAATTTCTTTCATTTTCCAGCAGCCTCCAAATCGCGCGGCACATCGGTCACCTTTGCTTGTTCGTTCATTGTGCTGTACCTTATCCGACGTTTGGCACCCGCGCCACCTCACCACTCTAGAGGAGAAGCGGAACCGACGGGAATGCACGCCGCAGCAACTCGGCATAACGGGGGACCGAAACGTCCTCTTCATCCACGCCGAGTGCCCTGGGCTGGCGTGCCAGATGTACGATATTGGGAGGGGAGTCGTCAAATGGGCAGCGTACAAATCGAGCAGAAGAGCTATGAGATGCCCCCGAGAGAGGGGATCAGCATCGCACATTTTCTCACTGTCGCCGACATCGAGCGATCGGCTCGCTACTACGAAAAGGTCTTCGGCGCTCGCATTCTGAGCTTGGGTGACGGCAACGCGCCTGGGTACCTTCAGCTTGCGAATATCTGGATGATTCTGAACGTTGGAGGCGGGCCGACCCCGGATAAGCCAACGGTAACGCTCAGCGTCCCCGACCCGAATCACATCAACAGCTTTTTGAATTTCCGCGTTGCGGATATTCAAGGGTGCTATGAATTATGGAAAAGTCGAGGAGCGACGTTCATCACGGAGCCGATCCCCAAATACGGCGAGACGCGCTGCTACATCCGCGATCCTGACGGATATATTATCGAGGTCGGACAGAGCACCGACCTCACGTACGGCTGACGCTCGGCCCGGAAAAAGCATCCTCGTCCAAAAAAGCGAGCTCTCATGCAGGCTGAAGCCCGGGAAGCAATATGGGTTCATGGCGTCGGCACGGTTCATGGGGCAGCTCGACCATCGTGGAACCATCGAGACAGACAAGGTCGCAGATCTCGTGCTTCTCGACCAGAACCCGCTCGCCGGCATCCACAATAGCCGGTCGTGCTCGCCGGCAAACTTATGCAGCGCGCCACGGTCGATGCGATGCTTGCCGAAGCGGAAGCGCTTGCGGCAAAGTGAACGCTACGCGAAACTTTCGGCGCGCCCTAGGCCCTGGCCGCCCGTCAAACAGACTTCAGCGCACAGCACGTGACGTGCTCCCATGGCTCAGTAACTGATCTCAAGTCACGTGCGTTGTGCGCTGGTTACTGGAGAGCGCACAGGAGGCCGTGGCCTCCTCACTCAGAATGCAAACTGCTGCCACGGCCTTCCGTTGTGGCGCGAGTTTCTGAGAAGGATCTCGATCTTGAGACCAACTCACCAATAGCCCTAATCACCGCATCCGGACGGTCGATCTGGATCCAATGCCCGCTGCCGGATACAATTTCGATATCTCCTTGCGAGGAGCTTTGCGCCAGCAATTGGTGCTCCGCCCGCTCGCTCGCGCTTGCGTTGGCGGAGGATAGGACGATCAGCGGAATGTCGCGAAGGACAGCGTTGCCGGCCCGGGTCACTGCCGCCGCGCTTTCGGGCAACGCTTCCAGATAACCCGCCATTCCCAGGAAACATTTTGGGTCGCACCAGTGGGCTTGGATCGCTGGCCGAAGTTCCTGCGGCAACTTTTGGACTTGACCTACAACCCGGTCAATCAGACCGGCTCCCGGACCACTGGTCGCGCGGGCGATCCACTTTGGAAGTTTCCGCGCTCCCCCTGTCAATAGCCCGAAAGCGATGCGCGGCACTCCCAGACGCGCCAGCAGCGCACCCCTCCGCGACAAACGGATTCCGAGCTTCAGCATTCTCCGCGAAGATGGAGCGGGATCGCTCCACTCCAAGGCGCCGACGGGGTCCACCAGAACCATGCCGGCGACCTCTCTTGGGTAGCGCGCCGCGTACGCTCTCACCACCAGTCCCCCGTAGGAATGTCCGGCCAGAATTCGGGGTGAAGCAACACCTGCGCTGTCCAGCAGACGCCGTAGTTCCTCTACAACATTGCAAACATCACGGGCCTTGCGTGCCGCTCCGCTCCACCCCAAACCGGCACGATCGTAGCTTACAGTTTGAGTCAGTCTTGCGACCTCAGGCTGCACCAGCTGCCAGCTCAGGGAGGTCGCCGCGATGCCGGCTTCAAATACCACGGGCGGCGAACCATCGCCCTGGATGTTTATATGCAAACGCGTCCCGTCTATGTCGATCAGACGCCCCGGAGCGGGGAAACGGCGCGCGTCGCGAGTTGCTCCCGCGTATTGATACCAGGCCCCCGCGAGTAACAGCAGAACAGCTAACAGAACCAGGCTGATCAGGATGTGCAAGCGTCAGTCCGAAATCGCCCATTCGCCGGCTACGATTGGCCGGGTGCGAGGGAGCCATCCGAGCCGGGCCGCCAATCCCATGCCTGCCAACACGCCCGTGAAAACCACCAGCTTTGCGATATCCGCGCCGTGAGTTCGCGGCAGAGTCTTCCAAAGAATTCCCAGAATCGGTTCGGCGGCGCACACGGCCCAGACCGCACCGTAGAAATACCGCCGTTCGGTTCCCTCGCCCTTGGTGGATGACCGCACGCGCGGCAGCACTCCCAGGAAGCCGCAAATCCACAGCGCGATTGCGAGCGGGAAATAGGCGCGTTCGTAGATCTGACGCAAGCGCCACTCCCCAGTCAAAGTCGCGTAAGAGAGCCCGGCGAAGTTCAATACCGCGAAGCTGATCAAGTCGCTCCACGCCGCCGTGTAGCAGATACGCCGGTACCACGGGTTCGGTTTGTCTTCCGTGAAACGAAGGATGTAGGGCTTCGGCTCCACACCGGGCAAACATCCCCGCCAGCCCGCGATACCTGTGCCCAACAGAACCACACCAAGCCACAAAATCATGCGGGCGTCGAATCCGCGTTCGATCAAGTCAAACGTCAGCGGACCGGGAGCAATGAAGAAAACGAAAATCCAGATCGGCCAATGGGCCAGCCGGTACAAAGGTTTGTTATAGGAGCGGAAGCGAGGTGCTTGCACAAATCCCGGCTGCGCCGCTGACGCTTTCATATCGTTGCCTGCCAGTACAGTCTACACCGGGGCGGGTTTCCAGCCCACGCGAGGGCCAAAGCGCTCTGATTTGAGGCAATAAGTGGCGCGATTAGTTAAATTACGTCCTGTCACCTTGCTCCGATGGCGCGACGATTTTGGGAGTGAGTGTCCAGAGAGTGGTAGCTTGACGCCAGATGCTTTATGCCCGATAATTCTATTTTCGTAATCGAATAACATTATCGAAAGGCGATGCTTATAATGCTTGAAGATCAGGAGCTTTATTCCGGCCTGATCCGGCTGCATGTGCTGCATCACGCCGCTGAGGAGCCGATCTTCGGCCTGGGAATGATCGAAGAACTGGGCCGTCATGGCTACCGCATCAGTCCCGGAAGCCTATATCCGTTGCTCCAGCGCCTCGAAAAGAAGGGCTATCTGCGATCCACCGAGAAGCGGGATGGAAAATCGCGGCGCAAAGTTTACCGTGCTACACCGCTGGGCCGGAAAGCCTTGACCGCGGCTAAGAGCAAGGTTCGGGAGCTCTTCCACGAACTCATCGAGGGCAGATTAACAGCATGGCGCGCACGCTCGATCCTCTCCACGGTCGCCGCGCTCGGCCATTTCCGGTATTGATGGCGGCCGCCCAACCGGAATCCCCGGCCCCGCTTACGCTGGCAGAGGCAGTCGATACGGCGTCGAAGAACTACCCTTCTATCCGGGTCTCGCAGGAGCAAATGAACGCCGCGGCCGCAGGGATTCGCCTGGCGCGGACCGCCTATCTGCCGCGCCTTGACGCACTGGCTCAAGTCAATCGCGCTACCCGCAACAACGTCTTCGGACTATTGTTGCCGCAAAACGTCAATTCCCTCCATGTCCGGACCGGTCATCGGGACCAACAATATCGGCACTGTGTGGGGCAGCGCCCTTGGGGTACTGGTTATCTGGGAGCCCTTCGATTTCGGCCTGCGGCAAGCCAGCGTCGCGACCGCCGAATGCGACCAAGGACTCAGGCGGAAGCCTCTGTGAAGCGCACCCAGTTCGAGATTGCTGCAGCGACGATCGATGCGTATCTCACGCTCGCCGCAGCTCAGCAAATGGTCCGGACGGCTCAAGCGGGTGTCGACCGCGCGCGAGACTGTCGTGCGCACTGATCGGATTCCTTGGTGAACGCGCAGTTGCGGCCCGGCGCGGACTCTTCGCGGGCCGAAGGCGGAACTGGCCGGCGCGCGAACGCAATTGATTCAAGCCCGCCAGGCCGTCGAAATGGCGCGCGCCACTCTCTCCCAATTTGTCGGATCTGACCGCCTCACCGCATTGTCATTTCCGCCCCAGCACTGCTGCAGCAACCGCCGGGACAAACGCCAGCGCAGGCCGATTTCCACGCCAATCCGATTGCGGTGGAACAAAACGCGACGGTCGATCAGGCGCGTTCCCAGCTCCGGGCGCTTGAACGTTCCTACTTTCCGAAATTCTCTCTGCAAGCTGCCGCGTACGCGCGCGGCACCGGCGCCGAGACCGATGGCGTACCGGCTGGGCGGGCTGAACGGCCTCGCGCCCACCGTTCAGGATTACGCGCTTGGGTTCACCGTCACCTTTCCGATTCTGGATCTTGCCGGCGCTTCGCGCTCGGGAAGCCGCGCAATCGGCCACCATCCGGGCCCAAACGGCGCGATCCGAGCAAATTGCGATCGACCTGCGGGCGCACTGGAACCTGGCGCTCGCGGCAGTTTAACGGCGCGCAAAGACGTTGCCGCGAATACTCCGGTTCAAGTCTCGGCGGCGCGCGCTGCGGCCCAGCAGGCCACCGCGCGTTATCAAGTCGGGTCTCGGCGACCATCGATCCAGGTCGCCGAGGCGCAACGCTTGCTGACCCAGGCCGAAATCGACGATGCGCTTGCGCGCCTCGACGTCTGGCGAGCGTCTGCTCGGCATTGCGACGGCTGCCGGAGATCTTCAGCCCTTTCGCGCGAGGCGAGGCCGGTGAAGACAATGAAGGCAACATGCGCCTCGTCCTAGCGCGCTCTCGCCGGCCCATCACCGTCGTGGTCGCACTTGTCGCGATCGCCCTCTGCGCCGTTCCTTGCGCTTGCATCGAATGCCCGTCGACATCTTCCCGCAAGTCGGCGATCCCGCCATCTATGTCGCGCAGCCGTACGGCGGCATGGACCCGGCCCAGATGGAAGGGTACCTGACGTACTACTACGAGTATCACTTCCTCTACATCACCGGCATCGATCACGTGGAGAGCAAAAGCATTCAGGGCGCGGCGCTGATGAAGCTGGTGTTTCACGAAGGCACCAACATGAGCCAGGCGATGGCGGAGACCGTCGGCTACGTGAATCGCGCCCGCGCCTTCATGCCGCCCGGAACGGTGCCGCCGTTCATCACGCGGTTCGATGCGGGTAGCGTTGCGGTCGGCCAATTGGTCTTCTGCAGCGAGACTCACACGCAGGGCGAACTGCAGGATTTCGCGCTCAACCGCGTGCGGCCGCTCTTCGCGACGCTTCCCGGCGTCTCCGCGCCGCCGCCCTTCGGAGGCAACCAGCGGACCATCGTCGTCACGCTCGATCCCGACAAACTCCGCAATATCACATCTCTCCGGACGAGGCGATCGCGGCCGTCAGCAAGGCCAGCCTAGTGATGCCCTCCGGAAATATGTGGACCGGCAAGATCGACCGCATCGCCCGCACCAATGCAGCGCTCGGTGGAATCTTTCGAATTGCTGAGCACGCCGATCCGGCCCGCATCCGGGACGACGGTCTATCTGCGCGACATCGGCACTATCGAGAACGGCACCGACATCGTCACCGCCTACGCGCACGTGAACGGCAAGCGGACGGTCTACATCCCGGTCACCAAACGCGCCGATGCTCGACGCTTGACGTCATCGACGCGGTGAAAGCGGCCATTCCGGATTTCAAGAAAGTGGTGCCCGAAGATGTCGATGTCCGCCTGGAGTTCGATCAGTCGCCCTACGTCACGAACGCGATCCGCAGCCTGGTGACCGAAGGGCTGCTCGGCGCCGTTCTCACCGGCCTGATGGTGCTGATCTTCCTGCGCGACTGGCGCAGCGCGCTGATCGTGGTCGCTGAATATCCCGTTCGCGCTGCTGGCCGCCGTCGATCTTCCTCTGGGCCACCGGACAGACCATCAACATCATGACGCTGGGAGGTCTTGCGCTGGCCGTCGGCGTTCTCGTGGACGAAGCAACGGTCGAGATCGAGAACATCCATACGCACATGCTGCCCGGAGTCTCGCGGGCGCGCGCTGTTGTGGAAGCTGCAGCCGCACGGCGATCGCGCGGCTGCTCTCGATGTTCTGTATTCTGGCCGTTTTCGTGCCGTCGTTCTTCATGGTGGGCGTGGGCCGCCAGCTTTTCGTTCCGCTTTCGCTCGCGGTTGGTTCTCGATGTCGCGTCGTACCTGCTTTCGAGCACTCTGGTGCCGGTGTTCTCCACCTGGCTGATGCGGGATGCTCGATCGCGGCGAAGGAAGCGGAGGCTATTTGACGTGCTCCGGTCCGTTTATGAGCGCTATCTGGGCGCGGTGCTTCGCTTCCGCTGGCCGTTGGTCCTTGGTTATCTGGCGGCGGCGGTCGTCGCTTCTCTATGTCGTGCTTCCGCGAATGGGCACGGAGATCTTTCCCGGACGCGCAACGCGCCGTTGTTGCGCATCCGTCTGCGCGCGCCTACCGGCACGCGCGTCGAGGAGACCGAGCGCATCGTGCTGCGCGCGCTGGATGTGATCCACCAGCGAAGCCGGAGCGGACAACGTCGAAATCACCAGCGATTTCGTTGGCGTGGTTCCCTCCAGCTATCCGGTGGATCTTATTCATCTGTTCACCAGCGGTCCGCAGGAAGCGATCATTCAGGTTCGCTTTGAAGCCCGACGCTCCGCGGGGCGAGGCGTTGCGCGAACGACTGCGCGCCAGCCTTGCGAAGGAATTGCCCGGAACTGCAAGTTTCCTTCGAAGCAGGCGATATCGTGAGCCAGGTGATGAGCTTCGGGTCGCCCACGCCCGTCGAAGTGGCCGTGCAAGGTGTCAATCTTGCAGGATGACTACGCTTTTGCGCAGAAGATTCAGGCACAGATGGCCAAGCTGCCGTTCCTGCGCGATCTTCAGTTTGCGCAGGCCGTCGACTATCCCACGCTCGATATCAATATCGACCGCGAGCGTGCCGGCCAATTTGGACTCACCATGGCGGACGTCGTTCGCTCCGTCGTGCCGGCCACCTCGTCGTCGCGCTTCACACAGCCTAATTACTGGCGCGATCCGAACTCCGGCAATGCCTTTCAGATTCAGGTGGAACTGCCGCAGAATCGCATGCAAAGCGTCCGGAGCACTGGGCGACATTCCGGTGATGCAAGAACGGCGTCGGCGAGACCGCATCTGGATGACATCGCCGTGCTTAAACCCGGAACCATGCCCGGCCTGATCGAACGGTATAATGGGCAGCGCGTGGTCAGTCTCACCGCCAACCTTCACGGCATCACCTTAGGAGAGGCAGCGCAGCAGCTCACGGCCGCGGTAGCCGCAGGCGGGCGCGCCTCCGCGCGGAGTTATCTGTGTCGCTTCCGCGGACAGATTCCAGCCTCTAGATCAGACCATCTCAGGATTGCGCACTCGGACTTGCTTCTGGCGATCCTGGTAATCTTCCTTTTGCTCGCCGCGAACTTTCAGTCGGTTCGTTTGGCGTCTGGCGATTCTCCTGACAGTCCCCGCGGTGCTCTGCGGTGTCCTGTTCGATGCTGCGGCTCACCGCGACCACGCTCAATATCCAATCCTTCATGGGGGCGATCATGGCCATCGGAATCGCGGTCGCCAATTCCATCCTGCTTGTCACCTTCGCCGAACGTGCTCGCCGAGAGGGCAGGCCGCTTCTCGATGCCGTCCGCGAGGGTGCGCGGCGGCCGTTTGCGCGCCATTCTGATGACCGCCGCCGCCATGATCTTCGGCATGCTGCCGATGGCCATCGGCTTCGGCGAGGGCGGCGCGCAGTCCGCGCCGCTCGGCCGTGCCGTGATCGGCGGACTTGATCGTTTCCACGTTTGCGACGCTAACCATCCTGCCTTCCATCTACGCGATTCTCCAATCCGGAGCTTCCGAAACCTCCGCGTCCTTGAATCCGAACGATTCTGCGAGCCACTACTATGAGCCGATCTAGATTCTTCCTCTGCGTCGTCTGTTTTCTTGCCCTCGCGGCGTTGTCGCCGGCTCAGAAGCTCGAGTTCGCCTCAGTGCTGTCAAGGCCCGTCTCCCGCTCGATCGAACTGCCCGCGGAGGTTCAGCCATTTCTGAGCGTGTCGATCCACGCCAAGGTTTCCGGCTATATCGACAAGATCACCGTGGATCGCGGGTCTGCGGTGAAGCAGGGTGACCTCCTCGTGGAAGTGAGCGCCCCGGAAATGGCGGCGCATATAGCCGAAGCGGAGGCCAAGGTCCAGTCAATGGAGTCCGATCGTCTGCAAGCGGAGGCGCAACTTGCTGCGGCACGGAGCACCTATGAGGCGACCCAGAAAGCGGCGCAGACGCCGGGCGCCATCGCGGGGAACGAATTGGTGCAGATGCAGCAGCAAATTGCGTCCGAACAGGCTTTGATTCAATCCCGCCGCCAGTCGAGCGAGGCGGCAGAGGCGGATGTGCGGGCGCTTAAGGAAATGCAATCCTACCTACGGATTGTGGCTCCGTTTGCGGGCATCGTCACGGACCGTCTTGTGCATCCCGGAGCTCTGGTGGGACCCGGCGCGGATTCTCCGCTTCTTGTCGTCCAGCAAATCTCAAAGTTGAGAGTGGTGGTGGCGGTGCCTGAAGAAGATTCGGGAACTGTCGTGCAGGGAAGGAGGGTCACCTTTCACGTGCCTGCGTTTCCGCAGCGGACCTTCTCAGGCACGATAGCACGAAGTTCCCATGCGCTCGATCCCAAGACCCGCACGATGCCGGTCGAATTGGACGTGGACAACGCCGACGGTTCGCTATCGCCCGGCATGTATCCTACCGTGAATTGGCCTGTTCGGCGATCCGGCCCGGCGTTGCTGGTCCCGGTCTCCAGCGTGGTCACCACTACAGAGCGGACCTTTGTGATCCGCAATCGCGATGGCCGCGCCGAATGGATCGACGTCAAGAAAGGCCATGTGGAAGGCTCACTGGTGGAGGTAATGGGGGCCTTGCACGAAGGCGACAAAATTGTCATCCGAGCCACAGATGAAATTCGAGACGGCGCACCGCTCTGACCTTTCGCCCCACGCAGGTGCTAAGCACCAACTTTCGCTTGACCTGAATGGATTTCACCTAATTATTACGGTCGGTTCCTGAACTAGGGCGTTCTCGGGGGTTATCGTACCAGTCCCGATCCAGAAGCCTTTCTGAAGATTTTCCCGATCGCTACTGATAAACGCGCCTGCCCCGCTAACGGCTGCTCTGAGCGGATGGTCGGCTACCCCTACATTGGCCAGAGGTGGTTCTAAGGAGTTGCTCGCACCGGGCAGATCACCGCTCTCCGGCTTTAGGCTCCCCATTTGATCTACCGGGTGTCGCACCGCTCCCAGCGACGGGTGAGTCACCATCGCTCCAACTTTTTTTCTTCCCTTGCAATCATGATTTTGCGATCCGTCACTACAGCCCCGCACGACTACGCCGTAGATCATCCCCTCAGAGCGGACCACTCCGCCTACCCAAACCTATGGCAACCGAAAAACAAATCCAGGCCAACCGGGCCAACGCAAAACGCTCCACCGGACCCACCACCGAAAAGGGCAAGCAAGCCTCTTCGCAAAACGCCCTCCGCCACGGCCTGCTGTCTAGCTGCGTCGTGCTGAAAGCCGAATCCGTCCCGGTCTTCGACGAATTGATGAACTCCCTGATTGAGGAGTTTCAACCCCGCGGCGAGAACGAACTCGCCCTCCTCGAATCCATGGCCGTTGCGCGCTGGAAGCTCACACGCAACTGGACCCTCCACACCGCGTTGCTCGAACTGGAAACCGTGAAGCAGGACCCGAACGTCGGCAGCGACCCCGTCATCACCGCGCTCGCCTTCAAGAACCTGGCCGATTCCTCGAACTCGCTCCAGCTCCTCCACCGCTACGAAATTTCTTTGGATCGCCAGTATTCCCGCGCCCTCAACAATCTCCTTAAGGTCCGCGCCGCCAGAAAAGCTGACCTGATCGAGGACCCTCCCCCGCCCGACATGCCCATCGAAGCGGCCGGCCTGCGGCGGCCACCTCCGACGAATGTGAGGCCGAAGCCAAGCAAGAATTTCCAAAGGAACCCAATTTGCCTCCCCAATCCCAACCATCTAAACGCCCCGAGGCCGTGAAATCCGCGCGAAATCTCGTGACCATCCCCCAACGCCGCCCCGTCTCCACGCCTCCCACCCCGACCCGCTCCGTTCCAACGCCGCCGCGGTCGAAATAAATGTCGAAATAAAGTCTGTCCAGTGCGCAAACCGAGCCTCAGCCGGAAAAATAAGCACTGTTTTCTTCGCGATAACGATTTGGCACACCAGCTCTCCGTCTACACGAATGCTAAAAGCTATAGTGTGAATACCTATCCTAAACAGGACTTTAAAATCGCTTCTGCGCGCGCGGCTCACAACCCCGTGGGAGCCCGCAGGCATCGTGTCCTTTGCCCGCGATCAACTCGGATTTGACCCCGACCCTCGCCAAGCCGAAGTTCTGGAAAGCACTGCCAAACGCGGCATCCTGAATTGCACGCGCCAATGGGGCAAGTCCACCGTGGCGGCCATCAAGGCTCTCCACACCGCATATTCAATACCCCAAAGTCTGTCTCTGGTAGCCAGCCCAGGCGAGCGCCAGAGCGCGGAATTCCTCAAGAAAACCGAAGAATTAGTTCGCCGTCTGGGCATTAAGCCGCGCGGCGATGGAAAGAATTCCTGCAGTCTCATGCTGCCGAATGGCTCCAGAATGATCGGCCTGCCCGGAACCGAAGCAACCGTGCGCGGTTTTTCTTCCGTCTCCCTGCTGCTGATCGATGAGGCCGCCCGTGTGGCCGACTCGATGTACAAAGCCCTCCGCCCCATGCTGGCCGTGGCCGACGGCGATCTGTGGATGATGAGCACTCCCTGCGGCAAGCAAGGCTTCTTCTACGATACCTGGCAAAACGGCGGCCCTGATTGGCACCGCATAAGCGTGCCCGCAACCCAGTGCCCCAGAATTTCAAAAACATTTCTCGACGAAGAACTAAAAGCCACGGGCAGCACCTCCTTCAGCCAGGAATATCTATGCGAATTCGCCGACGACGGCCGCCAAATGTTCAACCACGATCAGCTATACGCCATGCTGGGCGACATAGAACCGCTCCACTTATAGCGGTTCTTGATTCAAAACATTCTCAAACCGACCGCCTGTGCGTCACGCCCGGATCTCGAGCCGTCGGATAGCCCCTCGCGTAAGCGCGGGGATTCTATGGTTCCAAAATCGAATTCTGTTTCCAGAAAATCACGGAGAAATAAACATGTATTTCATCGGACTCGACCTCGGCCAGCGCAGAGACTTCTCCGCCATCGCCGTTATCCAGCGCCAGGATCGCATGGCCGCGTGGTCCCCTAACCCAAAGTGTTCCTTGTTCGTCCGTCATCTTGAACGAATGGATCTGGGCACCCCCTATACGAAAGTGGCCGAGCGCGTCTGCGAAATCATGCGAAACCCTGCGATGGTAGGCCAGAGCAGGCTGGTGGTCGACGCCACCGGCGTCGGCGCGCCTGTGATCGACCTGCTGCGAAATGCCGGCCTTGGCGGACGCACAACGGCCGTCATCATAACCGGTGGAGAAAACGCGCACGGGTCGGACGAGCGCTGGTCGGTCCCGAAAAAGGATCTGCTCTCGGGCCTCGAAATCTTGATGGAGTCCGGCGACCTGGTCGTCTCCCGGCATCTAAAGGAAGCCGACCGGCTCCTGAGAGAATTGGCAGGAATGCGCCGCGCCGCTGCCGGCTCAGGCAAGCTGCTAGCCGACGGCCCCGAACATGACGACCTGGCTGTGGCGCTAGCCTTGGCTTGCTGGAGAGCCAAACGTGCCCGCATCGGCTTCGGCACTTCAAGACTCCCAGGCATCTAATGCGAACAGTGGGGCGGGCCATCGTTTTATGTGGCCTGCCAATGACGTTTTATGCTGCCTGCCAATTGATGTTTTATGTTGCTTGTCAATGATAACCACACTATCCGCACGCCGTCCCGGTTAGCACCACGTCAACTGGCAGGGCGATGTGATCGTCTAGTCCTATGTAACCTGTTCGTCCCGTCCGATCATCATAACAACGCATGTTTTTCCCAGCCTCAACCCTCCGAATCGCAGTGTTTACATTCGCGGCTTCGGCGGCCCTTGCCCAAACAGCGCCTGTTGAGTCAGGCATCGTTAAGGCCGAGGGTCAGCCGATCCCCGGCGTCGTGGTCAAAGCGACCCAAGGCGAAGTCATTCTAACCACCATGACCGGGGAGAAGGGCGAATTTCAGTTGCAGGGAATGACGCCGGGGGCCTGGGTAATTGAAGCGGACATGTTTGGCTTCGATCATCTGCGCCGGGAAGTGCAGGTGGGCGCCACGCCCACTCGCCTGGACCTTTCTCTTCAACTACGCACTCGCCAGTTCGCGCAACGCGGGCCCGGAGCCAATCGCGCTGGTGGCCCTGGCGGGGACACGGGGCAGAATCAAGGCGAAACGCAGGCAGCTATCGACGCGCCGCCGGACTTCGTAGCGGAGGCCGCGCCCCAGGTATCCACGGACAGCTCCAATGAATCGTTCCTTGTGAATGGGACCTTGAGCCAAGGCGTTCAAACAGGAGCCGCCGACTTCGGTCCGGATCGGGCCTTCGGGCCTCCGGGTGGCGGACCTCCAGGCGGCGGTGGTCCTGGACTGGATGGCGGCCAAAACCCGAACGCCGGACAGGGCGGACCAGGCGGCGGTGGTTTCGGAGGTCCCGGCGGCGGCGGAGGTAGAGGCGGAGGAGGCGGTGGATTTGGTGGCGGCGGTGGAAGACGCGGTGGTGGCGGGGTTTTGCAGGTGGCGGCCGCGGCGGTCTGGGAGCCAGGCGGCCGCAACGCGCCATCCTTCATCGGCAATCGCGCCAGACGAGCGCAGCAACAGATCCAAGGGCAGGCCTTCTATACATTCGGCAACTCGGCCCTCGACGCGCGGCCTTTTGCCTTGAACGGTCAGGAAGTGCCGAAAGCCGCCTACGCGCAGAACCGCTTCGGGTTCAATGTGGGCGGCCCGGTAGCGATTCCCCACTTGTTCGATTGGTCCACCAAGGCAAATTTCTTCATCAACTATACAGGCAATCTGCTGCGCAATCCGTTCGACCAGACCGCTACCGTGCCGACTGCGCTGGAGCGTTCCGGCGATTTTTCGCAGACGGGCTCGGTGGTCTATGATCCCAGCACTCATCAGCCCTTTCCGAACAACATGATTCCGATGACGCGCATCGATCCCATCGCGCTGGGGCTACTGAGCTTTTATCCGCTTCCTAATCAGGCCAACGCTGTACAGAACTACCGCATCTCCACCGCGGTGCCGGCGAATTCGCAGAGCCTCAACACCCGCTTTAATTACACCCTGAACCCGAAGGACCGCCTTAACTACACGCTGAATTACCAGAGCCGCAACGGCAACACGTCCCAGCTCTTCGGCCAACGGGATGAAACATCGGGAAACGGGATTAACACTTCATTGGCCTGGGCTCATAACTTCGGCGTGCGGTCCTTCCAGACCTTCACAATTGGCTTTAACCGGAACACCAGCAACACCGTGCCGTTTTTCGCCTACGGTCCCAATACGGCGGAAACGCTCGGAATTCAGGGCACATCGCCCGATCCGATCAACAACGGGCCCCCGACATTGTCCTTCACCAACTATGGATCGCTTACCGACGGAAGCCCGACCGTTTCGGCCGTCTCTACCTATACCATCTCTGATAACGTTTCCTTCCACAAAGGCAAACACAACTTCCAGGTTGGAGCAGATTTCCATAAGTACCTGAACAACATCACTACCGACAACAACGGCCGCGGGACCTTTACCTTTACAGGACTCACCACCAGCGGCCTGGACGCGAATGGCCTTCCGCTGGCAGGCACGGGATGGGATCTCGCCGACTTCCTGTTAGGGCGGCCACAATCCAGTTCGGTTCGCTATGGAGCTTCCAGCGAATATTACCGCGCCACCAGCTACGACGCCTTTATAACGGATAACTGGCAGGTGCTCCCGAATCTCAGCTTCACCTTGGGCCTTCGCTACGAATATTTCTCACCGTTCACGGAGAAATATGGACGCCTGGCCAATCTGGACATTGCACCCGATTTCACCGCCGTGGCGCAGGTGGTGGCTGGAGGTGTCGGGCCCTATAGCGGGAAGTTTCCCGACTCTCTTATCAACCCGGACCGCAACAATCTCGGGCCTCGTCTCGCTCTGGCGTGGAAACCGAAAGCAGCCAGCACCACCGTGGTTCGCATTGGTTATGGGATCTATTACAACCAAGCCGCATACACCCAGTTGGGCTTGAAACTGTCGGAGCAGCCCCCCTTTGCCAGTTCCACATTGGTGGAGTCCACGGCCGACAACGTCCTCACACTCGCCACCGGCTTCACCGCGATCCCCGCCGGAAAAACTATTCTGAACACTTACGCGGTGGATCGGTTTTACCGCGCTCCCTATGCGCAAACGTGGAATGTTTCTCTTCAGCACGCTCTGGGAAGCTTTGTCGTCGAAACCGCCTACAACGGAACCAAGGGAACACGGCTGGACATTCAAAGCCTGCCCAATCGTGCCGCTGCCGGTTCGCCGCTCACGGCTGAGCAGCGGCTGGAAATAGGCAACGCCACCGGATTCACCTTCGATTCTTCGGATGGCAATTCGATCCTGCACGGCGCCATGCTGCGAGTCAATCGCCGCATGCGCAACAACATTTCGGCGAACCTGCAATACACCTATTCGAAGTCGATTGACGATTCCTCTACCTTCGGTGGCGCCGGAAACACGGTCGCGCAAAACGCAAACGACCTGTCGGCGGAGCGCGGCCTTTCCAGCTTTGACCGCCGGCACGTTCTTACGCTGAGCTACCAGTTCAACTCACCCGTCGGCGGCCGGAACACTCTGTTCCAGAACAATCAATTTTTGCAAAAGGCTCTAAAAGACTGGATTCTCTCCGGATCGACCACTGCGGAAACGGGCACTCCCCTCACGGCGCGTGTCTTAGGCAACATTGCCGACACCGGCGGCACAGGATCCATCGGCAGCGGCCGGGCGAATGCCAGCGGCTTGCCGGTCGACTCGGGTTCAGGCTACTTCAATCTGGCGGCATTCGTTCTGCCCTCAGCAGGGCAGTTTGGCAATGCGGGCCGTAATACAATTCCCGGACCGGGATTGTTCGTGATGAACCTCTCGCTCTCCCGCAGCATCGCTCTGGGCGAGCGCAGGCGTTTTGAAATGCGCATGGATGGGACCAACGTCTTCAACCACGTCAATATTACGAATTTGAGCACAGTAGTAAACTCGATTACCTATGGGCTGCCTACGGCCACCGGAGCGATGCGCACATTGAGCGTGAGCCTCCGTTTAAGGTTCTAACTTTATGAAGGTTTCAAGAATTCTTCCACTGCTCGCCCTCACCCTCTTCGCCCAAGACGCCACGTTCAAAGTGGAAAGTAAGCTGGTAGTGGTCAACGTCGCGGTAAAGGATAAGAGTGGCAACGCGATAACCGATCTCAAGAAAGAGGATTTTGAGGTCTTAGAAGACGGCAAGCCCCAGTCCATCGGAGTTTTCGAACTGCAGAAGCTCGCCAGCGATGTGCTGCCCCCGGTGAATACCGCGGAGATCGCGCAGACTCTGAAGGAGCGAGTTCCCAAGGCTCCGCCACCCGAGGCCGTTCCTACTTTCAGTCCGGTTCGCCATCAGGATCGGCGTCTGCTGGCTCTCTTCTTTGATTTCTCGTCCATGGCGCAACTCGATCAGGTGCGGGCCAAAGAAGCCGCCATCAAATTCCTGGAAACCCAGATGACTTCCTCGGACTTGGTGGCCATCATGACTTTCGCCAACAAGTTTCAGGTGATAGAAGATTTCACTGACGATCGCGAACGCCTGCTGACCACGCTTCGTAGATTAACCGTGGGTGAAGGCTCGCGAGCTGGCCGACACGGCCGCTACAGGAGCCGATGAAGGCGATGACAGCGGGACTTTCGCCGCCGACGACACCGAGTTCAATATCTTCAATACAGACCGTAAGCTGAGCGCGCTGGAAGACGCGGCCAAGAAACTGGCAGCGTTTCCTGAAAAGAAAGCCTTGGTCTATTTCTCTTCCGGCGTCAGCAAAACCGGCGTTGAAAACGAAAGCCAATTGAAGGCGACCGTGAATGCCGCCATTCGCGCCAACGTGGCCTTTTATCCCGTCGATGCCCGCGGCCTTGTCGCACAGGCTCCTGGTGGCGACGCCTCGGTCGCTTCTCCGAAAGGAACCGGGACCTTCACGGGAACTACTCAGGCGAGCCGCTCATCAAGCTTCAACGGATCCCAGGACACTCTGTACTCGCTCGCTGCCGATACAGGCGGTAAGGCTCTGCTCGACTCCAACGATTTGACGCTCGGCATTCGCAACGCCCAGAGCGATGTGTCCAGTTATTACATCGTCGGCTACTATTCTTCGAACTCGGCCCAGGACGGGAAATTTCGCAAGATTCAGGTGAAGCTGAAGAACACCCAATTGCAAGCGAAGTTGGATTACCGCGCAGGCTACTACGCTGAGAAGACCTTCCAGAAATTCACCTCCACCGATAAGGAACGCCAGTTGGAAGAGGCTCTGACTTTGGGCGATCCTGTGAGCGAATTACCGCTCGCTTTGGAGGTCGACTATTTCCGCGTGGCGAAGGATCGCTACTTCGTTCCTATATCCGTGAAGATCCCCGGATCGGCCGTAGGTCTCACCAAGCGGGGCGGCAATCAGACGGCGACGCTCGACTTCATCGGCACGGTTACCGACGCCTCTGGAAAACAAGTGGGCGGCGTTCGCGACCAGATCAACGTGAAATTGAACGAAGCCGATGCCGCGAAAATCGGCCAGAGGCATTTGCAGTATGACGCCGGCCTTACGCTCCCGCCAGGAAATTATACTCTTCGCTTCCTGTCGCGCGAAAACCTGAGCGGCAAAATGGGAACCTTCGAATCAAAATTCACGGTGCCTGATTTGGCTAAATCCGGATCTTTACGATTGAGTTCGGTAGTGTTGAGCAGCCAGAAGGAAGCGGTCACGGCAGCGGTTGGGTCGGCTGACAATAACAAGAAGACCATTGCCGGCGACCCACTGGTGAAGAACGGTCAGAAAACCATCCCCAGCATCACCAGAGTGTTCCGCAAGGATCAGACGCTCTACGTCTACTTTGAGGTGTACGATCCGACACTGGATCCTGACCGCAAAACTCCTAGCCTGTCCGCGGAGTTCGACCTGATCAGCGGAGGACGCAAAGCTTTTACATCCCAGGCGGTTCGCATCAACCGGCTGGACAACACGTCGCGACCTGGAGTGGCGGAATTCAATTTCCAGATACCGCTAAGTCGGCTTCCCGCGGGCAGTTACGTCTCGCAGGCGGATGTGATTGACGAAACGGGAAAGAAATTTGCCTTCCCGCGAAATTCTATCGTCGTTCTGCCCTAGCTAAGGTAGTGGACGCCCAGGTACAGGCCGCCAAACACCACCGCCGCAGCAACCAGGTACAACGTGTACATCATGATCCGCTCCTTATTGGAATGGATCTTGTCGTCGTCACGCTTCATTTGCTCTTCGAGGCTGTCAAACATGGGAAACCTCCCGGGATAAATATAAGACCTGAATAAAAAGAACTGGCGAAAGGTCAGGGAGCCCAGCACTGGCTTCGAGCTAGGGGAAGTATAGTACCAAACGGGATGGAAAGATAGCGTGGGCTAAAGCCCCATCTTTTCGAGCTTCCGGTAGAGCGTCTTCCGCTCAATCCCCAGAATCTTGGCGGCCCGGCTCTTGTTACCGTTGGTTGCGGCCAACACGCGGCGCACCTGTTCTGCCTCCGTGTCGGCAAGTGTGTCGCTGGCTGTATCGCGGGAATCCATCTGTTCGATCGCCTGTTTCACAGCCGCCTCGTCAATGCGATGCCCTGGCGCCAGGATGGTCAGCCGTTCCATCATGTGTTGGAGCTGCCGTACGTTGCCGGGCCAGCTATAGTCTTCCATCGCTTTGAGACCCGATTCGGCCAGCTTGGTATCGAAGGAATAACGCTGGTTATATCGCTTTAGAAAATAGTGGACCAGCAAACGAATGTCTCCCGCTCGCTCACATAGAGGGGGCACCACCAGCCGGACCACGTTCAGGCGATACCAGAGGTCCTCGCGGAACTTGCCTTCGTCCACCATCTTCTGGACATCTTTATTGGTGGCGGCAATCACGCGGACGTCCACCTTGCGCGACCGTGGCGAACCTAAGGGACGAATCTCTCGCTCCTGGAAAAATCGTAAGAGCTTAGATTGGAAACCCAGATCGATATCGCCGATTTCATCCAGAAATACGGTGCCATTATGCGCCGCTTCCAGCACGCCTATGCGATCACGATCGGCGCCAGTATAGGCGCCCTTCAAAGTGCCGAACAGTTCGCTTTCCAGAAGGGAAGAAGGAATTGCGCCGCAGTCCACCGGCACCAACGCATTTTGCGACCGCAAGCTGTTGTTATGTAGCATGCGCGCGATCAACTCTTTGCCGGTGCCTGTTTCCCCTTCGATCAGCACCGTGGCATCGGTTTTAGCGACCAGCGAGATGGTCTTGTAGATCTCGATCATGCGCGGCGAGCTGCCTACCATTTCGGTCGCAGGCAGATCGTCGACGTCTTCGGCCTCATCATCCGGGAAGCCGTCGAGCGACTTCTCGGCACGTTTGATCGTGTCGATCATGTGCGCCATCTCAAACGGCTTGGCCAGATATTCGAAGGCCCCACCTTCGGTGGCAGCCATCACGGTTTCCATGCTGCCGCGTCCAGTCATCAGGATTACGGCGCACTCAGGATTATTCCGCCGCGCCGAGCGCAAGACGTCGATCCCGGTTCGTTCGTCCAGGTAAATGTCCGAAATGACAATGGGGTAAGGCTCGCGAGCGAGGCAATCCAGCGCTTCGTGGGTGGACGCTACCGCCTCCACGTTGTAGCCTTCGAGTTCAAGGCACGTGACCATAGTGGTCCGTACCGAGAGGTCATCCTCTACGATCAATAGTTTGTTCATTGGTCGGGGCGGACGCGGATGCCTTCAGTACCATAGTAAAGCACGAACCCTTCCCCGGTGCACTGGTGACGTCGATTCGTCCGCCATGGTAGGTGACAATCTGGTCGACAATGGACAGCCCGATTCCGGTTCCCACTTCCCCCGAAGCCTCGGCCCGCTTGGTCCGATAGAACTTCTGGAAGATGTTTTTCAGCTCCTTGGCGTCCATGCCCATGCCCTGGTCCTCCACAGAAAGGCGCAGTTCGCCGTTCTTGAATTGAGAGAAGACGCGGACCCGAGTGGACGCCGGCGAGTACTTCACAGCGTTGGTCAGCAGGTTGTAGAACGCATATTCCATCAGCTCTTTGTCGCCAGTGAGAATGCCCTCTATCTTTGAATCAAGAACCAGTTCAATGCGTTTTCGCTCAGCTAGCAGAGCCACCCGGCTCAGGCACGTGTCAACGATATCGGCGGCAGCAAATGGTTCTTTCTTCAATTCCATGGCGCCTTCGGCAAGCCGCTCCACGTCGAGGAAAGTCTGAATGATTTTCGATAGGCGCTTCGACTCCGAGTTGATCATCTCGCTCAACTGGTGCCGTTTCTGGTCCGGCAAATTGTAGCGAGCCATGATCTCGCTGGACCCTTGGATGGAAGTCAACGGCGTTCGCATCTCATGCGCGGCCCAGTGGATTGCGCTCCGATAGCGAGTGCGCTCCGACTCGGTGTGGGTCAACTGCCGTCCCACGAAAAATGCCTGATAGGTCGCCGCGCCGATAACGGACAGTCCCGCCACGGCCACCGAAGCAAAATATGGGAACACGGTCCCGTGACGAAACAAGAGCACCGGTAGTTCATGCGACACTCCCAGCAGCACCACGCAGGAAGCGTAGGCAGCCCATCCTGGCAGGAACGCGAAGATCAGCCCCGCCGCGGCGCAGAATGCAAGACATGTCAGC
The DNA here is from genome assembly GCA_963766615.1 of Terriglobia bacterium. Lineage (GTDB taxonomy): Bacteria > Acidobacteriota > Terriglobia > Bryobacterales > Bryobacteraceae > Palsa-187. The sequence goes on along the minus strand of CAVYBC010000010.1, from coordinate 457,501 downwards.
AATACAGGAAGATTTCCAGCCCGCGTGAGAAACCGGCCTCGAGCCAGAGTCTCAAAAACGTGGGCGTGAATTTCAACGCCAGCGACATATTCGCCGTAAGGATTCACCAGCCGGTCTTTCGCGGCGGAGAGCGCGGTCACTCCCAGGAAGACGGTCTTTCCTCGAAGCTGATCCTTCTTCTCGGCCAGATCCATCACCGAAATGCGAGGAGTTCCTTCCGGCAGGTAGCGAATCAACAATGGCCGATTGCCTACGCCACGTGGCGCGGGCACCACAAGATCGCCGATTTGAAGATCCTCCGGCGATTCGATAATTCCCTGATTACGCGATAAGCGAAAGGCCTCCAGGGCCATGGCCCAACGGCGCTGGCCGCCCGCGGAGAGCTCCAGCGGAATCTGTCTGCTCACTCCATCCTGCAAGTCCACGTCCCGTTCCGCATGCCCGATGGCAGAGGCGATTCCCTTCCAGCGCGGCAGGGGATCTTCCCACTTGCCATCCACTAGTTCGCAGGGAAGGATTAGCTTCGGCACCTTTCGCAAAGCCGCTTCCAGACTGGCGTCCACTGCATTGTCGCCGGCATCATGCAGAATCACGTCGATCGCCACGGTCGCTGGTTGGGCTGCCGCGATCTGCTCCAGCGCCCCGGTTAGAATGGGCCGCATCCTGGCGACTCCGCCGCGGGTTTCCAGTGTCCGTTCGTCAATTGCAACGACGACGGATTGCGGCGGGCCCGCTTCCAGCGGAGTCCGCTTGGTCATTTCGTCATACGCGTAATGATCCAGGCGACCGCCCAACGGACCCCACCAGCCGGCCGTCATGCCTATCGCAAAACAGAATGCCAGTACGGCGATGTAGATGGCGGCTTGTTTGTAGGACTTACTTGCCAACCAGTTTCTCGATCTCCGATGCCTCGCGCGGCAGGGCGCCGCTGAGATTTTTCGAGCCGTCCTCGGTCACCAGAAGCGTATCTTCGATGCGTACCCCCAGGTTCTCTTCGGGAATGTAGATACCCGGTTCAATGGTGATCACCATGCCGGCCCGTAGCGGAACGTCCTCCTGAGGGTCGTGGACATCCAGGCCTACATGATGCCCCAGGCCGTGCGTAAAATACTTGCCGAGTGGATCGCCATGCAGGTCCTTGCCGTGCGTGTTGATGTATTCCATCGCGATCGCATATAGGCTCTTGGGTTCGCCACGCATCCTGACACCCGGCTTGATAGCTGCAATCGCGGCCTTCTGCGCGCCCAGGACGATGTCATAGATCTCGCGCTGGCGCCTCGAGAACTTACCGTTGGTAGGCACCGTGCGTGTAACGTCGGTAGCGTAGCCGGAGCATTCCGCGCCCACATCCATAAGGACGACCTCGCCTGAGTCGACGCGCCTGCGGTTGGCCATGTAGTGAAGAATTACGCTATTCGGTCCGCTGCCTACAATCGGCGCGTAAGCGCTCCGCTCGCAGCCCGCGTCGAAATAGACATTCGACATCGCCGCAGCGATCTGGTATTCGTACAACCCGGACTTCATCATGCTCCATGCTTTGCGGTGGGCCGCCACCGTGACATCGGTTGAGTGCTGAATCAGATCGATCTCCGCGGGCGATTTCACCATTCGCAATCTGGCAATCGGAGGTCCGGCATCCATACGTGTGTGATACAGCGAAAGCTGGTGCAGCTTCTGGGCCTGTAGGTCCGACGTAAGCGTGTAGACGTTCTTGGAAGATTCGAGCAGGCGGAAGAACGAAGACTCCAGCGCAGAAGCGGGAAGCACCTTGTCGAATCCGGTTGTTTCTTTGGCGTCGGCATCTTCTGGTCCCAATTTCCGTCCCGTGAAAATCTCGCCACGAGCGTCATGAGGCGGCAGGAACAGAATTTCTTCCCGGCCCGACAACATCATCACCGCCCCAGGCTGCTTCCAGCCCGAGAGATAGAGGAAATTCGACTCCTGAAAGAAGCCGGCATGAAGATCCTCAGGCTCCTCCGCGCCAAATAGAACCATCACCCCATCCAGTGACTTTCGGAGTTCGGCGCGGCGCCCCTTGTAGTCCTCGCGCGGAATGCCTTGGGCCGCCAAAAGGGTCGAAATGCACAGCAAACCAAGCGCAATCCGCATGTTCATGAGTATAGCCCGTCGGCCCTTCGACAGCGCCTACCTATTGCAGAGCCGCTGCCGCCGCCGCGATCTTCTCACGGCTGATCAGGACTGGTTGAACCGTTTCGTGCCCATCCTGGGTGAGCTTTACAACCGTGGCTTCGCTATCGAACCTGACGTGAAATTCGGGGATGTTTGGCATGCCCGTCTCGATTTGTTCCCACGCCGCAATGCGATATTCGCCTGGACGCAGGCTGCCGAATCGAAAGCTACCGATCGCGTCGGCCCGCGTTGACCGCGCCTGATCAAGGGTGCCTGCTGGCGGCATTCCGGGCTCCCACAAAGTGAGGGTCGCGCCGGAGAGAGGCTGTCCACTCGCGTCGTGGACCACGCCTGTTATCTCGGCGGCGTGTGGTGAAAGGACCATCTCCAGTTCGCCTCCGCCGGAGTTGGTATCCAACTCGCTTTTGGTAATGTCCTGATTTCGAAAACGGATCGACTTCACGTAGGTTCCGTCAGGCCCGCCGAGACCCATTCTGTACACACCCGATCCTATGTTGGCGAACAGCCACCTACCTTCCCGCTCGGATCGGGCCATGGCGTTAGTATTCAAGCCGTCTGATGCGGTCAGCGTAAAGCGGCCCAGTTGACTCCTGATCTTCTGGTCCTGCTGCGCATCGGCATCTTCGATCCGCACCGATAGTGGGATGTCCAGAGCGGGAGCAAGGGCTAGCACTACGTTATCGAGATCGCGATCATAAACAGTGACCGCCTGGTGCCCTTGCAGCTGCCGGTTTGGTCCGGACCAGCTTTGAAGTATGTAGATCCCCGGCAATAGTCCATTGACCTCAAATGCGCCCGCCACCGGTAAGACCACGCTCCCATCGTTGGTTGGAGTATTCGCGCTATTCACGCCAGGTATTAAGAGCCGGATCGTGGGATTCGCCAGGGATTCTCCCGCGGGACCCGCGACCTTTCCCGAAATGTGGAAAACCGAGGCTCTGCGCAAACGGATGTCCATCCCGTTAAGGACGGTTTCGGAAGGCAAGTTGATGAGACTTGCTCCTGAGATATCCAGCGAGGCAGGGAAGTAAGTGGTCACATATTTTTGGTTGCCAGTTTTTCCTTGCGCGATTTGACGAATTCCCTGTTCGGCAAGGCCGCCAGGGCTTGCGGCCGCCAGATAATAGCGCCCAACGCTAAGCGGCCCGATAGAGAAGCTCCCGCCAGGTCCGGCCGCGACGGCGGGCAGCGGTTGGAGTTGTTGCTTGCCGCCTGCACGATTGATTCGAAAAACGTTCACTCTGGCGCCAGGAAACGGCTCTCCATCCTCGTCTGTAATCTTTCCGGAGATGAATGAGGGTGCAATCATCTTGACGTCGATGTTCTTCTGTTCCCCATCGGCAATCGGAATGATCACTGTGCCATAGGCTTGCGAGTAGAAGAAATCCAGGTAGCCGGCGCGTTGAACAACGAGCCGATAAGTATTTGCCTCGATGCCTTCAAAGGTGAAGATCCCGGAAGAGTCTGAAGCCGTCGTGTAGGTAGGTGGAATCCCGGTTTGGAGAGCGCGATTATTTCCAGTCAGAGTGACATTGGCTTTGCCCAGCGGGTCGCCGGCCTGGTTGGTAATTCGTCCACTCACGCCCGTTTTGGGAGGCGCCACTTGGCTAAAGCACTTACCGCACAATAGGACCGCCAAAAGCGCGGCGCGAAACCATTGACCAAGTCTCAAATGAAGAGGCAAGGACATATAGTCTGGTCGACATTATATCCCTTATTTGGCACCAGTTTTGGCTTTCTGCCGATTCAGCTCGCGGCGGAACGAATTCTCGTGTTCAGCCACGTAGGTCTTGTAGCCTGCCGGATCAATAAAAGGATTTTCTGTGCCAGATTTGAGCCGGGCGTATTTGCCCTTCAGATCGAAGCTGTTGCCATGCGCACTTAAGAAGACATCGCAGGGAAGATCTTTCAAGGTGCGGAATGTCTTCTCAAAGTCGTCAACGATGTGGGGATATCTTGGGTCGTTCAAGAGTTTATACGCCGGAATTACGTTTGCGCTGCACTCGATCACTACGTTCAACGTCCGGCGGCCGTCTTGCATCTGGGTGGTCCACGTAGTGCAGCCCTTGGTGTGGCCTGCGGTAAGATGCGCGACGAGTTTCGTGCCGCCTATTTCCACGTAATCGCTATCATGAAGGACGCGATCTACTTTAACTGGCTTCCAGTGTTGGTCCGATGGCTGAAAATCGGTAGTCCCGCTTTCCATGGCAGCAACGTCGCCTTCCATCACCATTAATTGCGCTCCAGTTTCCTTTTTTACAGCGGCAGTCCCTGCCACATGATCGTCATGGGCGTGGCTGAGCAACACGATCTTGATGTCGCCAAACTTGAACCCGAGTTTCTCAACACTTCCCCGTATCAGTGGGACGTCTTGCTCGTAGTCGGTATTGATAAGAATGTGGCCGGCCGGTGTCGTGATCAAGTAGGATGCGAGGTCCCCCGTCCCTATGTAGTAAATGTTCCCTGCGATACGGAACGGTGGGAATGCCTGGTGCCAGTCTTCCGGGTCCTGCGCACTCAAAAGAATCGCGAACAGGAAGAGGAACGAAAGAGCTGGCCGCACCTTGAGTATTCTATCGTGCGAAGCTTGAACATTGAAGCCGCTTGCTTCCCCAAAACTCTGGTTGCTTTTCCTGCTGGCCTTCGGAGCTTTACTCGCGCTTCATTCTCCTTACCTGCGCGTGCCTTATTTCTGGGACGAAATGGGGCAATTCATTCCCACTGCGCTGGACCTGTATCACGACGGCTCATGGATCACCCACACGGCGGTGCCTAACGTGCATCCACCGCTGGTCGAAGCATTGGTTGCTTTGGTGTGGCACGTCTTCGGGACCTCGATTCTTGCGGCCCGGTTGACTGTGCTCGCTGTCGCTTCGCTGGGGGTTGCTTTATCGTTTTCTCTTGCGACCCGGCTAACGCGTGGGGTTGCCGGCGCCTCCGCGGTGGCCGCCGTGCTGTTCCTGATTGCCTCGCCTATCTTTTATACGCAGTCAATGCTGGTGCAGCTCGACATGCCCGCCATGACGTTCACGGTGCTTGCTCTGCTGCTCTTTCTTGACCAGCGATATGCCTGGTGCGCCGCCGCGTGCACCATTTTGGTTCTCACCAAGGAAACGTCAATAACAACGCCAATCGTGTTTGGGGCGTGGCTGTGGTTTCGCGAAAAGCAGATGCGGCGGGCACTCTATTTCGTCTTGCCTGCGATTGCGCTGGGGATGTGGCTGGTCTTTCTTCACCACGGCACGGGGCACTGGCTCGGAAATGAGGAGTTCGGACGCTATAACCTCGCCGGTACGCTTGATCCCATCCATCTTGCGCTGACAGTCGCGGAACGCCTGCGGTTCCTCTTCTGGAGCGATGGGCACTTTGTGGCCACTGTCGCACTTGTGGCCGGTTGGCGACTGTTGCGCGGCAGAGACTGGACGGTGGCAGCTCTAGTTGCGGTCGCGCAGGTCGCGATGGTTACTGTGGTGGGAACCCCTCTGGCTCGCTATCTGGTTCCCGTCCTGCCTATCTTCTTCGCCGCGGTCGCAACCGCAGCCTCAGTCTACTCGACGAAGTGGCGCTGGGCTTCACACACTGCCTTGATTCTCTTGCTGATTGCAGGATGGTTTTGGAATCCGCCCTATCCTTACGCCTACGAAAACAACCTTTCGATGGTCGATTTTGTCCGCCTGCAACAGGATGCCGCGAAGTACCTGGAGGGCACTGCAGCCGGCAAACGGATCGCAACGGCGTGGCCGCTTACGGATGAACTCAAGAACCCGAGTCTTGGATACGTAACCCACCCCTTGCCTATCGTCGATACCGGAGGTCTGCGCTTAGACTACCTGTCCGCTCTGAACCGGCAAAGCTTTGATCTTCTGGTGGTCTACACGCGGATCAAACCCGCCGCGGGCACCATCCTGGACATCGCACCTCTACGCGATAGGCTGCAGCATTATTACGAATACGATCCGCAGGCCTCGCGGGAGGAGATCGAGTCCAAGATGGGTCTGATGCCCCTGATGCGCTGGGCGCGCAGAGATCAGTGGATCGAAATTTACGGTCCGCCGCCCCAATGACGCCGCGCCCTTTGCCGGCTAGCTCGCCGCACTCCGTTCCCGAATGGTCCGAATCTCGCCCTCAGGGATGTGAAGATATTCCAGAAATTCTTGGTGTTCCTCTCCTGCCGACCGTTCGAACTCCCCGTGCCATCGCCACATATCTTCTTCGCTAAATCCAGCCCGGCGCATAATCGCTGTCCACTTCTCTTTTGTCATGGCCATAGTCCTTCCTATTGATGTTGTCGTTTTCAGGAGCTTCAGAATGGACCTCTGATGCGAGCGCAGCCCTTCGATTTCGGCGTTTAATTCCACCAGCCTGCGATTCAGCACGCCCACGGCATCGCTCGCCGGACGATCCAGCACAGCCCGAATATCGGCTAATTTAAGCCCGGCGTTCCGGTACGCGCAGATGCGTTGCAGCCGCGCCAGGTCCCGATCACCATAGCGCCTGTAATTGGCCGAGGTTCGTGATGCAGGCTTCAGCAGGCTGATCGATTCGTAGTACAGCAAGGTAGTGCGGCTCAGCCCGCAGCGCCGCGCAAGTTGGGAGACGGTCCACATCTGAGTTCAGTGTGAACCCTAAAGCAATAGACAGGTCAAGGGCTCTTCTGAAAGCAGCGCACAAAGCCACGCCGTTCCGTCGTTGGGTTTACTCATACCTCAGGGCGATGCTCGGATCTACCCGAACTGCTCGACGAGTTGGGATCACGCTGGCGATGATGGCAACCGCCACCAATCCAAGGGACACGAGCGTAAACGTCGTGGAATCAGTTGGCGTAACGCCATAAAGTTCTTGCGAAATTACGCGGGTCAAAGCAAACGAGCCGCCGAGGCCGATGGCCACGCCGATCGCCACCAGCGGCAGTACTTGCCGGACCACAAGCCGCAGTACATTCGCGGGCCGCGCGCCGAGTGCCATGCGGATACCGATCTCACGGGTCCTCTGGGCGACGGCGTAGGCCATGACACCGTAGATCCCCACCGCGGCGAGCACCCCTGCAATGATTCCGAAAATCGTGAGGAGCATCATATAGACGCGCCGATCGCTGGTTTGCTGCCGCAATATTTGTTCCACGGTTCGAATGTTCGCGGCCGGCTTGGTGGGATCAATCTCGGCGACCGCCGCCCTGATCGCGTTCGCCACACCCATGGGATTTCCGCTGGTTCGAATGACGTAGGACATGGCAGAGCGATATTGCCAGGAGGGGCCTTGCCAGGTCTTCGACTGTTGAAGATGGGGAATGTAGACGATGGGCCTGGGATCCTTCTGGGCTTGAAAAAGCCGGACGTCGCCGACCACGCCCACAATCTCGCGCGTGATTTCGTCCGGAACAAAGTCCAAGGCGATACGTTGTCCCACGGGATCCTCATTCGGCCACCATCTCTTCGCCATGGCGCTGTTGATGATCACCACGGGCGGAGCGGCGGATGTGTCATTATCGTTGAAATCGCGCCCTTGTAGAACGGATGCCTTAATGGTTTTGAAGTAGTTTGAAGTAATTGGAATATAGGCCGCGTTCCACTGGTTTACTCCTTGGGGAGTGGGTTCGGGCGATGGGCGGCCCAGAATCTTGAACTGCATGCCCATCGCCCCCGAGAAGGGCGGACGGGCGGCCGCCGTCGCGGAAACCACTCCCGGCAGACCTTCGATCCGCTCGTACAAACGCTGGTAGGTAAGCCCGGTCGTGGCGCTGATCTCCCACAAGCCCACGCCCCTGTAGCTGCCTACTGGTTTCATGAGCTGGCTCTGGGGAAAACGAAACTCGAAAACAAGCAGGTTCTTAGGATCTCCACCCAGATCGTTTTTCTGAATATTCAGAAAACTGTTCATCATTAAGCCGGCGCCTACCAGGAGCACAAGGGCCAGTCCGATCTGAAATGCAACCAAGGCTCCACGAACTCGCTGGCGCGCCGTGCCATCAGAGGCGCCGCGTCCGGCCTCCTTCAGAGTGCTCGACAAATCGACCTTGGAGGTTTGAAAGGCGGGCATCAGCCCAAACAGCAATCCGGTCAGCAGGGAGATCGCGGCCGTGAATGCGAGAACGCCGCCGCTCATCCTCACGCCTTCGGGCAAGTCGCCCTCCGGGAGTGAGGCCATAACCAGTTTGATGCCGCCCCAACCCAGGAACACTCCGATCACCCCTCCCAGCAGTGCGAGCACCATGCTTTCCGTAAGAAGCTGCCGGACAATGCGGCCTCGCGCAGCGCCGAGCGAGGTCCGCACGGCCATCTCTGTTCTGCGGCCGTCGGCTCGCGCCAGGAGGAGCCCAGCGACATTTGCGCAGGCGATGAGCAGGACGAATGCAACGGCGGATTGCAGAACGGTCAACGGCTGCTTTAATCCTTGAAAGAAAGCTTCTGAGACCAGTTCGACCCGCGCCCCATTGTTCTTGTTATACGCAAAAGTACTGCGCAGACCGTCGGCGAGTGAATCCATTTCCTGCTGAGCCTGTTTGAGAGAAACGCCGGGCTTCATACGCCCGATCACCTGCAGGAAGGACGCTGTGCTGGCCAACTGCTGTGGGGAAAATCCCATGGGCGCATAGAAGTCCGGACGGTCGCCAGGCAGTCCGAAATGTTCGGGCATGACGCCAATGATGGTGGTTACGGCATTATCGAGAAGCACAGTCTTCCCGACTACGTTGTCGTCGCCGTTGAAACGCCGCTGCCACAATTGGTAGCTCAGGATCATGACAGGCGCAGGATTGCCGTTGAGATCTTCGTCTTTAGTTAAAACTCTTCCGCGCAGCGGCTGAACGCCGAAGACGTCGAACATGGAGGCGGTGAGACGCTCCCCGTCCAGCTGTTCGGCGGCAACGCCGTTCTGCTCCCCGCCGATGTTACTGGAGAAGGTCCATATGCCCCCCATCGACGAAAACGACTGGCTGCGCTCTTTCCAAGCCAGGTAATTCCCGGCCGTAACACCGTTCCGGTTCCCCGGAGCGTTGAGGGGGACGGTCCAAATTACGGTGACCCGGTCCGGCTGGGGGAAATCAAGATTGGCGAGCAGCGTTCCATTAATGATGCTGAAGATGGTGACGTTTGCGCCGATGCCCAGGCCAAGCGAAAGAGCTGCGATGACGGTAAACCCGGGCTTTTTCAATAGCATCCTGCAGGCATAGAGGAAGTCTCGCCACAATGTCATCTTGAGTCACCCTTTCAATCCGCTCCGGATTTTAAGATGAGACGCTATAACCGGCGAAAAGTTCCGCCAGATCGTAGGTGGGCGCGGTCTATCGCTATTTTGCAGGCGCGACCATCTCCGTGACTCGGCCTACGCTGGTATCGCCCGTGTATAGATTGCCTTGCCTGTCCCAGGTCATGTAGTTGGACTCAATGAATTGCCCGTCACCCGTACCCGATCCGTTACCCACCGCACCGAGTACACTTCCATTCCGGTCGATCTTCAGGACCTGGCCATCTTGACCGCTGGCCACCCACAGGTTGCCGTCTGGGTCAAACGCCACGGCGCAGGTAAGGTTTCTCATCTGAACCGTCTTGACGAACTTGCCGGCCCCGCTATATACGACCAGGCGATACTCCTCCCGGTCGGCCAGCCACACGTCGCCGTTTCTAGGGTCCACGGCGATGCCATGGACCATGCTGAATTTCCCTTGCCCGACGCTGTTGCCGTACCATTGATTGATAAATTTACCGCTCTTGTCCAGATGCATTACACGCGCGGCCCCTATGTTGTTTGTTGGATCATCCGAATCGGTATCATTGGGGCTCTCGTTGGAATGACCTTCGCCGATATAGATGTCGCCATTAGGCGCAAAGGCAAGGTCCAGCGGCTGCCAGAGAAGCCTCTGGCCCTTGGCCTCGTCCCAATCGCCCCTTTTGCCCCTCACGCCAAGGGTCATCAGAAGCTTGCCGTCGGGACTTAATTTCATCACAGTGGCGCCATTCGCGTCGCAGATCCAGACATTGTCAGCCGCGTCGATCTTCATGCCATGGGCTTTTTCCTGATGTCCGATCACGTCATCGCCGACCATGCGGATCAGTTTACGATCCGGACCGAACTCAAACAACTGAGGGTTTCCCGGTGTGTTGCGCTGGAAGACCCACATGTTGCCGTTAGAATCGATTTGGACTGCCGAGACGCCGCCACCACCTTGAGGCAAATCGACCGGGTAAGCGTAGGTGTAACCCATGGTTTGCTTCCATTCGACGCGTTGCAATGCCGAGCGCTCGCCGCCAAGTCGGTTCCCGCACAGAGGAGACTTATGGCAACCATCGGCAGGAGGAGGCGCAGTGAGGGCGGCCTTGCACTTCCCCGCAAGCTGATCCAGATTCTGCATCAGGCAAGCCCGCGAGCCAACACCGTTTTGTGCCGTGCAGTATTTCGCGATGTCGCCGGAGCAGGTGGCCGTTAGCCCACCACTACTGTTGGTCGCGATGACTCGTCCTCCTGGGCCGACGACAGCTCGTCCGCCCGGATCGGGGGCTGATCCTTGCAGAAACCAACCAGGAGACTCAACTCCCCCAGCTGGCGCTTGAGAGAACCCAAGGCTCACCGTAAAACCCATGCAAAGCGCCAGAGCAGTGCCAGAGGAAATAGGCCGCTTCATTTTCAACCTCAATTTACTATCGGATTACCAATTTCCCCGTCATCATACACCCGGAATAATTGACGGTCACTCCCACGAAAAGCTCCAATTCCGATCGTGTGGGCATCCGCCTCGGAGCGGTTTTTATGTTTCGACAACCTCTTACAACACCAGCATCGGATGATACAGATGAGGCATCCGAGCCTCCCCAATCGCCACCAGCTCCCCCGCCGCCGTTACAGCCTTAACGTAACGAGCCCCATCATCCACACGAAACGGAGACACCCGGAAATCGCGGCCATTGCGAATCTGTCCCTCCGTGATCTGGTCCACCGTTTCCGCCGGGAAATGAGGTAGCATCTGCGAAGCGGGAATCAACGCCTCACTCAATCGCCCCGCTGACGACAACTCCGCCAGTTGCTCCAACGTTCTCGCGTCTTGAATCTTAAAGTCGCCCGAAGCAATCCGGCGCAGGCTTTTCAGAAACGCCCCGCAACCCATCGCCGCACCGGCGTCATGCGCGATCGACCGCAGATAAGTTCCCGCCGAGCAATGCACCCGCACGCTCGCATCCGCCCCATCCATCGAAAGAAGATCGAGCGCATACACTTCAATCTCCACCGCCTTCAGCTCCACGGCTTGTTGCTTTCGCGCCAGCTCGTAGGAGGGCCGACCCCCGATCTTCTTCGCCGAAACTGCAGGAGGAACCTGCGGGAAGCGCCCCACAAACCGGTTGAGCACAGCGATCAAACTATCCCGGTCCAGCGTGATTTGTTGAACGGGGGAAGTCGCCACACCTTCGCCGTCATACGTGTCAGTTGAGTTCCCGAAGTGGATCACGCCCTCGTAAACTTTTTCGTTGCGCGTGTAGAACTGCGCCAGCCGCGTCGCGCGTCCGATCACCACAGGCAAAACGCCAGTGGCAGCCGGGTCAAGCGTCCCCAGGTGCCCGACCTTGCGAGTACCCGCGATCCGGCGCATCTTGTTCACGACATCGTGAGAGGTCCAGCCGGAAGCTTTGTCGACTACAATGACGCCGTCCACTCACCCAATTTAGCAGGCAGCCCCAGAGGAGGAATTAGAAGAGGACCCAGATGAGGAATTAGATGCGACCTCTTTCGCAGGTTCAGGTTCGGGCACTGGCGCGAGCCCCTCAAGGCTTCGGCGAGCCATGTCCCTGACCTTTGACTCGGAGTCTCCGGAGAGAATCCCAAGCACGGCCCTGAATTCGGCCGCCATTTCAGGGCGATTTACGTGCCCCATCCCCCAGGCCGCTCCAGCCCGAGCTACCGGGTCCGCAGACTTCGCCATCCCGGCAAGGCGCCTGGATGCTTCCACATCGCCCAGGCGGGACAGCCCCACCAAGGCATTCACGGCGACCCTTTGATTGGAATCCCGGGAGCACTCCTGCAGAGCCCCTCGAATCCCCGCATCGGGATGGTCCCAGATCGATTCCACCGCGTTTGCCCGGACCCGCGCCACGGGATTCAAGAGATACTCTTTGGTGCGGTTCAGATTCAGGTTCCCCCGGCCCATCAGCAGGACACTTTTCGAGCGGACGTGCTGACTCGGATGGCGGACAAACTGAATCAGGTGATTGGTCAGGCGGGAGCAATCCGAAGACTTGTCCAGAATCTTGAGCAGCCGCAGAGCGATGGGGAGGGGAATCGCGTTCACCTCGCGGTGGTCCTGGATAACCTTGCGGATCATCCGGATCTCAAACAACGGATCCACTGCGTTCAGGCGTTTGATGACAGCGGCTGCCGTCGGGACCGGAATCTCCCGGTGCAAGAGCAAAACGTCGGCGATCGGTCCGGTTGTGGCGGTCAGCTCTGCCACGGCCTTTTGCCCCGGAGACGCATCCTCCGAAGCCAGCAACGGCACCGCCGACCGCGCGAATTCCAGAGGTTCCTGCTTTTGCAGGGCTCGCAAAGAGGCCGTCGACCCCGTCTGGTCGTCTCCAAATGCCGCCAAAGCTTCTTCAATCGCCGATTGGATGTTGCTCTTGGGAGGATCTGTTGAAGTAATACCTGAATCTAACGTCTGCTGCATAACCTTGCCGGGAATTCCTCCCTAAATAGGTTTATCGGCTGCTCGGAGGTTAAAATTTCGTGAATCACTGGGTCATCCTGAACGAAACCCGAACTCGTCAGACCGCGTCCCGAGTTCTAGCCCCTGGGTGAAGACCGGCTTTCTTGTTTTTTGTAGCTTAGGAATGAGCAAAATAGGTCTATACTGAAAACTGGAAGGAGTTTTTCCAAAATGCGCAGCCACGCAGCCCTCCCCGTAGCCGCTACGGTTATTGCCTCTCTCTGCTTTCTAACCCCTGCCCGGTCTGAGGACAAGAAAAAAGATCCCGACCAGATCGGAAATCGCGACGTCGGCAAGGGGGTTAACTTCTACTCCATTGAGAAGGAAATCGCGCTAGGGAAGGGACTTGCGCAGGATGTCGAGCGCCAAGCCAAGATTGTGGACGACCCGGTTATCGCCGAGTACGTGAATCGTGTAGGTCAGAACCTGGTCCGGAACTCCGATGCCAAGGTTCCCTTCACTATTAAGGTGGTCGACAGCGAGGACGTCAACGCGTTTGCTCTGCCGGGCGGATTCTTCTTCGTCAACTCCGGCCTGATTCTGAAGGCCGATACCGAAGCGGAACTGGCTGGTGTCATGGCGCATGAGATCGCCCACGTCGCTGCGCGGCACGGCACGCGGCAGGCCACCCGAGGCGAGCTCGCTCAGCTTGGAACCATCCCCCTGATCTTCATGGGCGGCTGGGCCGGCTATGGTGTTCGTCAAGCGGCCAGCGTGCTGCTGCCGATCGGATTCCTGTCCTTCTCTCGCGCGTTTGAGTCGGAAGCCGACATGTTAGGGCTTCAGTACATGTACAAGACCGGCTACGACCCTGGGGCCTTCGTAGACTTCTTCGAAAAGATACAAACGCTGGAAAAGAAGAAGCCGGGCACCATCTCCAAAGTCTTTTCCACCCATCCCCCCACCGACGACCGCATTACGGCCGCCCAGAAGAACATTCAGACTCTGCTAAAGGAACGCCCCGAATACGTGGTGACGACTTCTGAATTTAGCGACGTCAAAACCCGCCTCGCGGCCATGCACAACCGCCGCAAGATCGATGAGAAGGATCTGAGCCGTCCGCAACTCAAGAAGAAGCCCGGCACCGGAGTCTCGGCCGACGATCCTAAGGATAAACCGGATTCAGACGAGCGTCCGACGCTGAAGCGCCGCACCACGGACGACAACTAAATCCAGGAAAAGGGAAAGCGACGAGGGCCTGCGGGAAACTGCAGGCCCTTTTTGCATGTCCTGCATAGCATCGACGCGCAATGCCCGCACTTCTTTGCGGCAATCGGAATCGGCATCAGGCACATCGGGCAATCTTTGGTTGTAGCGGCAGCCACCGGTTCCGGCTTCTTGAAACTATTGGCCGCTTTCACTACCAGAAAGATGCAGAACGCGATGATCAGGAAGTTCAACGTGTTGGTGAGGAACACTCCGTAGCTTAGGACCGCTCCCATTTTCTTCGCATCTGCCAACGCCAGGCCCATCGCCTGCCCGTTCAAGGGGATGTAATAGTTTGAGAAGTCCTCCTTCCCGGCCAATCCGATGACGGGCATGATGATATCTTCCACCATGGACGTGACGATCTTTCCGAAAGCCGCGCCAATGATCACGGCCACAGCCAGGTCAAGTACATTTCCGCGAAAGATGAACTTCTTGAATTCAGAAAACATTCGAGCCATGTCTCCTTCTGTGCTCCCCGGCGTAGCGCCGAAATGCAAGGCTCCATCTTACAACGTGTCCACACCTTGTAAGGGAGCCCTGTTAATATGGTCACTAAATGGCCAAGCAAGCCCTGCTCAAAGTCGCATGCCCGTGCTGCCAGGCGACGCTGCATGTGGACCCTGAGACCTCCGCGGTGATCCGTTTCGAAGAGCACGTCAAGCCCAAGGAAATCGAGGACATGGAGCAGGCCGTCCAGCGTTTCCGCGGCGAAAAGGACAGGCGTGAAGACGCCTTCCGTAAGTCCGTAGCGGAGCACAAAACCCATCACGATGTGCTGGGCAAGAAGTTCGAAGAGATGCTCAAGGTCGCCAAAGAAAACCCCGATGCTCCGCCGCCGCCGCGCGACATCGATATCGATTAAGGCGTGAGCGCCCGCAGTTGCTGGGGAGTAAACGAGCAACTCCCGGGTATCTCTTTGCGAACCCCCATCCGCAAAAGATTCAGCCGAGCATCGAACAAACAACCGTCCAGATCAAGCGCCCTTTCAAAATCCGCCTGAGCCGCCTCATCCTGCCCTAACGCCAGAAGCGCTGCTCCACGATTGTTGATGGCCCTTGCATCGGTCGGATCGATCGCCAAAGCCCGTCCAAACACCCCCAGCGCGTCGCCCGCCCGTCCGAGCTGCAGCAACACCCGCCCCTTCTCCGCCAACACAGAGCCATTGTCCGGCATTAGACGTTCGGCGTCATCAAGAATGGAAAGCGCCCGCGCCGGCTCAACCGATCGCGCCAGTTGAATGCGCGGCCGTATTTTCTCCGGAGCTTGCCGAACGGCTTCCGTCCAGAGCTCTTCCGGATTCCGCCACAAATCCGAATAGTGAAACGCCACCGCTGCGAACAGGAACACAACCGCCGCGGCGGCCTTCCAGTTGGTACGCGTCAGCACCAGCCCTAGGAGTGCGCTGAAAGCGATCATCGGAAGATACATGCGCCGATCCGCCGCGAGGTCGGCTGCCGGCAGAATCGTCGAACTAGGCGCCAGCAGAATCAATCCGCCTAGAAACCAGAACCCTTCACGCAAATCGCCGAATCGCCGCGACGCCAGCAATACCAGCACCGCCACAGCGCCCCACGCCAATGCCGCCATCGCCAGCGATGGCCTCGCGATCGACGGATCAATCGTGAACCCCCAGGGAAGAATCACCATGCGCAGGTAGCGCAGCACCGCGACTCCCTCCGCAGCAAAGTACGAAAGGGGAGAAATACCCGCCTGTACTCCAGCCTGCGACCCAGGCGTCACCGTAGCCGCCCAAACGGTCCGCAGCCCCAGCGCCAACGCCACTCCGAATATCGCCGCGAAAGGCTTCCACGCTATGCGCCGGGCTCTCGAGAAATCCATCAACAGCAGAAACACAGGCACCGCCGCGCATTCCTCCTTTCCCAACATCGCGACGAAAAACCACCCCACAGACATCCACGGTTTCCCCTTGATCCATTGATGAATTGCGACTATGCTCGCCAGAGTGGCAAGCATTGAGGCGCGAGCGAACACATACGCGACGGGCTCGGTCAAGATCGGATGTACCGCGAAGATCGCCGCCCCGGCCAGCGCGGCGCGCGCAGGCAGCAGGTCCTTCAGCAACTCCCACAACAACAGAACCACCGCAATATGCAGCAGCAGGTTGACCAGCATGCCACCCCAACGGACTTTGTGCCTGAAGTTTGGAAATTCGCCCAGAACGAGAACCACGTGAGCGGCCTGGTTTGCAGCGGCTTCCAGACCTCCCACCAGCCCGATGGCGACGTGATCGCAGGGTCGGCAAAGAGGCCCAAGTCGTCAAAAACGAACCCCGCCCCGAGCGTAGTTCCGAAAGCGGCCAGTGCCGCCACAACAAGAATCAGTCTTTCCCGCAAATGCTATTATGTGGGTTCTTCTGCTCTTAATGGCCGCCCCAATGGCATCCCCGAAACCCAAAACCGCGGCCGACAAGCAAGCACGAGTGAAGAAGATTCTCGCGGGGCTCGACAAAATGTACCCCGGCGTGACCTGCGCACTGCATCACTCCAATGCCTGGGAATTATTGGTGGCCACGATTCTGTCGGCCCAATGCACCGACAAGCGCGTCAACGAAGTCACGCCCGGCCTGTTCCGCAAATATCCGACCATTCAGGATTTCGCCGCCGTGGCGCCCGAGGTGCTGGCGCAGGATATCCGCTCCACCGGTTTCTTCAACAACAAAGCGAAGTCGGTGACAGGCGCGGCCCGCAGAATTATTTCCGAGTTCGGCGGCAAGGTGCCTCAGGAGATGGAGCAGCTACTCACGGTCCCCGGTGCGGCCCGCAAGACCGCCAACGTCGTATTAGGGTCAGGCTTCGGAATCGCGTCGGGTGTTGTGGTGGACACGCACGTTTCCCGCATCACGCATCGGCTGGACCTGACTAAGGAATCCGATCCCGTGAAGATCGAAAAGGATCTGATGAAGATCATTCCCAAAGAGAAATGGATTCTTTTCTCTCACCAGATCATCCATCACGGACGAGCGATCTGCGTAGCGCGCACACCGAAATGCGCCGAATGCGGAATCGAGCCGCTGTGCTACAGCAAAGATAAAACGATCAATCGCTCAAGCCGCTAGCGCGTTAGGCCGCCGGATCGCTAGTCAGGTGCAGACCCTTGTGAATGGCGTACAGCGCCAATTCCAGGCGATCAGAAACCCCGAGCTTATCGAAGATGTTATGCAGATGATTCTTCACCGTCTGCTCGCTAATGAACATCTTCTCGGCCATTTCTTTATTCTTGTAGCCCTGCGCCACCAGCGCGACAATCTCGCGCTCGCGCGTCGACAGAGGGCTGCGTTCGCGACCCTTGCCGTTGCCGCCCTGCGAGCTTGATCCGTCCAGATTGGTGGAGAACTGCCGCATCACCGCGGCCGTAGTGTGCGAATCCAGCCAGATCTCGCCTGAGTTCACCTTGCGGATACTCTTGACGATCAGATCCGGAGCGGTCTGCTTCAGCACGATGCCGCTGCAGCCCAGCTTCATCGCCTGCACGAATTCGTTCTTGTCTTCCGAGGCCGTCAAGACAATGACGCGCGTCCGCTTATTGGTCTGCTGCAGTGCCTGCAGCGCGGCCAAACCATCCAGGTTCGGCATGCGCAGATCCAATAACAACACGTCGGGGTCCACTTCCTGGACCTTTGAGAGCACCTCGCGGCCGTCGCCCGCTTCGCCCACAATCTCGAAGTCGTCTTCCAGCAAGAAGCAGCTTCTTGAGGCCGTCGCGAACAATCGGATGATCGTCCGCAATCACGATCCGCACGGTTGCTTTCTTTTTTTCCTGGGTTTCCGGCGCGTCATTGATCGGCCCACTCATAAGATCCATAAGCTCACTTTCCAAGAAAACCTACTCCTGCGACGAAGTAGGCAACTCCATACTGCGGAGCACTACCCCTCGCGCTGAATTGTTTGCTTCGATCCCAATTCTAAGCGAGTTCTAGTACCCCGAACAATGCAGGGTCCGCCAAAGTTCACCTCGCGGACTTCACCTATTTCACATCTAGGTGTTGCCTTAGTCCCAGGTCCTATAGGCACCCGGTTAAACGATAATATTCAGGACGAGGGAACTTCGAGGGTCTCCGTAAACTCCTCGAAGCCGTTCGGAATGATCAGGATACCACTTCTACTACTCCTGAGTTTGGGCTGGGTATATTCCTCGGCATACGACTATCAAACACTAGCGTTCGGGCACGGAGGGCTGCGATCATAAAAGCTGCTTTCCAGAGATGCAAACCGATTTGATCATCGCCGGCGGCGGTCCCGCAGGCCTCTCCGCAGCCGCTTCCGCCGCGAACCTGAGATGCTCTGTACTAGTACTGGAACAGAATCATGAGATTGGCTCGCCCATCCGCACCAGCGGAGGAAGTTTTGTCGAGGAACTTGCCGCGCTGGGTATCCCCGCGCACCTGTATCACGCGCTGAGCCGCGGCCGATTTCTTTCACCCAACAAATCAGCCGTGTTCGATTTTCCTGTGCCCCGCTTCTGCGTGATAGACGTGCGCGGTGTCTATCAATACCTTGCGGAGCGCGCAATCGAGGCCGGAGCAGCCATCCGTCTTGCCACCGCTGTCACCGAAACGACATCGGCGGACGGCTTCGTAACAGGCGTTCGCACGCGAACTGAAGATCTGTCCGCAAAGCTCGTGATCGATGCCACGGGCCATCGTTCAGTTCTGCTGAAGCACGCCGGACTTGACCCCGGCTTTGAGCGCTTCGGCGTAGGAGCCGAATACGACATGTACGCCCCTCATTGCGACGAAACCGAAGCGGTCCTGCTGGTGGGCGATCGAGTCGCGCCTTCCGGTTACGCCTGGGTGTTCCCGTGGGGACGCCATCGCGTGCGTGTAGGAGTCGGCATCATTCACCCCGATTCCCGTTGCGACCCCAACGAATTTCTGGACCGCCTCGTCTCGGAAGCGGATCGCTACGGCGTCAATCTAATGGGTGCGCAGCCAATCGAGCATCATCACGGCCTGATCCCCTCCGAGCGTTTCGCCGACCGTTTCGTTGGCGACGGGATTCTTGCCGTTGGCGACTCCGCCGGTCATGCCTCATCGCTCCTGGGGGAGGGAATTCGCTGGGCGATTGAAGCCGGTAAGATGGCGGGCCAAGCCGCTGCTCACGCAATTCAGCGCGGCGACGTGTCCCGCAAGGCGCTGGAGCCTTTCGAGAAGCGCTGGCTCAAGCTCCACGGCAAAGACCTGCGGCTGGCCCACAAGATCAATCAAAGAATCGCACGATGGGACGACCAGAAGTGGGACCATCGCATGGATCTGATTCAACGGCTCACTCCAGACCAGTTCGTAGAAGCGCTGAAGACCAATCTCACCGGCGGCTGGCTGCTTCGCTTTCTAACGTCCAACCCTGGAGCTTTGGCGGAAGCGGCAGGAATTCTGTAGAACTATAAACTAAGCGCTTCCTGAAACCGCGCCGACTGTCTTCGCGACATCTCCACCGTCGAGCCTCCGCGCAGAACCACCAGTAAATTCCCTCCGACCGCCGGCTCGACTCGCTCCACCCACTTCAGATTCACCACATGCCTCCGCCCCGCGCGAAAGAAAATCGCCGGGTCCAACCTTTCCTGCAATGCCGCCAGAGAACGCAGAATCAGAGGCCGATCATTTCCGAAATACAGCCGCGTGTAATTCCCTTCCGACTCCAGCAGGAAAATATCCGCCACCGGAACCAGCCAGCATCGGTCGCCCTCTTTGACAAATACCCGTTCCAGCCGCGATTGGGAACGCGGCCGCAGCTTCGCTATCGCCGACGCAAGCCGCGCGGGCGCCACTGGCTTCACCAGATAATCCAGCGCGCTCACCTCAAACGCACGCAAAGCGTATTCGTCATACGCCGTGGTGAAGACCACCTGCGGCACATCGTCCAGATGCTCCAGCAAATCGAACCCGTTCATTCCTGGCATCCGCACATCCAGAAACAAAACATCCGGAGCCAGCCGACCGATCAACTCCAGAGCTTCTTCGCCCGTGCGAGCCTCGCCCGCAATCTCAATCTCGGGATGCGCCGCCAGCAGCCGCCGCAGTTCCTGCCGCGCGATTCGTTCGTCGTCGATAATCAGCGCCTTCATGCGGCGGCAGGTATCAGCAGCGTGGCAGCCACACGGCCCTCACCGCAGGCCGCCAGCGCCAGGCTAGCATTCTCACCATAAAGAATGCGCAGACGCTCTCTCGCATTGGCGAGCCCGATCTGCATCGAATCTCGCCTAGGTACACTCAGGCGTCCGGTGTTCTCCACTTGAATCCGCAGCGTCTTGCCATCCAGGCCCGCGCGAATAAAAAGGTCGCCACCCGAGGGAAGCTCTTCCACGCCATGCTTGATCGCATTCTCCACCAGCGTCTGCAGCAGCATGGACGGAACCTCTCGGTTGCCGGCAGCCTCGTCCACCGCGACGTGTACCCGCAACCTGTCCTCGAAGCGAATCGACTCAAGCGCAAGATAATCCTGAACGGCTTCCATTTCGCGCGCCAGCGTCACCGTATGGAGCCTGTCTTTTTGCAGGTTATAGCGAAGAATATTGGCCAGCTTCGTGATCATGTCCTGCGCCTGTGGCGCGTCTTCCAGGATCATGCCTCGAATAGAATTCAGGCAATTGAAAAGAAAATGCGGATTCACCTGGGCTTCCAGAGCGCGCAACTCGGCATCGCTCAGTGCCAGCTTCAACTGCATTTCCTGCCGGCGCGCCTCGCGAGACTTACGCAAGGTGGTGATCGTCAAGTAAAGAGTCGTCCAGATGGTATTGATAACCGACACTCCGAGGAACATGAAACCGATGGAAGAAGGCTCGTGCCACACGCCGAGCTTCCCCTCAAGCGCTGAATAGATACTCACCACCAGAACAGTCTGTATCGCGCCGATCGCGATAGCGGCTCCGGCGAGCCGCGCCGCCACCAGGTGCACCGGAAGGCTGGTCCAATTCCGCCGGTGAATCACGCCACGCAGCAGGTGTGTGGCGCCAATACTGTACAAGAAAAAGAGCAGGTAGCCGATGACGATCCTGGGCCGCCAGCCGGTTTCCATCACCGCAGTCGCCAGCCCGACGCCGCTGTAGGCGCCCCAGCCACCGATCTGGCAAGCCCAATATTGGAAGTTTGCTGGTTTCATGAAATCCATTCTGCGCCAATCCGATCCGCAGCGTTTGCGATTTGTGATGAACGGTCAGCAAAACGGATGAGCGGCGATCTGCTTACTCAGCCCGCAAAACGTTGACCGGATCCGTCCGCACCGCATGAATCACCGGCGGCACAGCCGCCAACACCGCCGCGCCCAAGATCGCCAAAGAAGGAAGCGCCAGCACCCCTGCATCGGTAGCCTTTACCTGGTAGAACAGCGCCTCAACATACCGCATCGCCACCATGCCGAGCCCAAGTCCTGCAACCGCCCCCACCAGCACCATCGCAAACACCTCGACTGTGACCCGCCGAGCAATGTCACCAGCCCGAGCGCCGATCGCCATGCGAATCCCGATCTCCCGCCGCCGTTGCAGCACCGAATAGTCGAGCACTCCATACAGCCCGACCCCAGCCAGCAGCAGTGCCACCACTGCGAAGAACAGCGCCAGCATCGCCAGCAACCGCTCCCGCACTGTTTGCGATTCAATGAGTTCATTCGTGGTCCGAATCGCGCTGACCCAGAAACCCGGCCGCGCGCGTGTGATTTCGCGCCGCAACGTCGAGGCCAGTGCGAGCGGGTTCGCGCTAGAAGTGCGGATGGTGAATGTTCCTTGTACTATGGTTTGCAATCCACCGTTTGGATCAAGCCTGTGAACGGGCAGATAGGCGGTTGGCAACACGGGCTCGCGCAGGTAGCGATACCGGGCATCGCCTACCAGCCCGACAATCTGAAATTTCATTCCCTTCATGAAGGCCGAGGTGCCTGCAAACGACTGGCCTACAGGATTGGCGCCATCAAAGTATTGTTTCGCGAACGCCTCATTGACGATAACGGCGCCCGGCATCGCATCAGTGGCAAGCAGATCGCGGCCACTCAGAAGAGGAATCTTCATCGCATCCAGCCAGCCCGGCGATACATTCATAAACGCGGCCCAAACGCTGGTAGCAGGCGCGCCATGGATCGAAAGCGCGTTGTACATATAGCTGTACCCGTCCAGTACAGGCCATCCCGCCAGCGTTGCTGACTCCACCCCCGGCGTCTCGCGCAGGCGCTCGGTCAGTTGATCCCAAAACACAGCAGGTTGTGCGCTCTCGGACACGGTGTCGAGATTCAGAAGCCGCTGGGTGGGGAATCCGGTGTCCGCGTGCGATAGCCGATTGAGCGTAGCCGCAAACATTCCCGCGACAAAGATTACGAGAAAACAAAACGCAACCTGCACGGCGATCAGCCCATGCATCAACCGGCGTCGCGAATGAGGATCCCCTCCGCCTTTCAGCGCCGTCGCCGGGTCGACCGACAGAAGCCCGCAACGCCGGCGTGAGGCCGAATAGAAACGTCACCACCAGCGTGAGCGCCAAGCTGAACACCAGGACTCGCCAGTCAGCGGGCAGAAACAATCGCGCCGGATTGTCCGGAGGATTGATCCTGCTTACGACAAATGGCGCGGACCACCATGCGAACACCGCTCCCACCGACGATGCGAGCAACGCAATCATCGCGCTTTCCACCAGCACCAGTTGCACCAGACGCCATCGCCGCGCGCCGATGGAAACGCGGAGAGCCATCTCTCTTGCCCGCGCAGCCGCCTGTGCAGTCATCAGATTCGCGACGTTGGCGCAGGCAATCAGCAGTACCAGCGCCACCAGCACGCTGAGAGCTGCCAGCGCCTGGCGATAGTCGGTCTGCGTCGACGAGATACCTCCGGGAGCGGGGTTCATCGAGAGCACCTTCCACCGTTTCGTCTCCTCCTCGAATGATCCAAACGCAGAGCGCAGCCGATCGCGAACGGGTTCCGGAGCCGAGCCCCGCGGGACGCGCACGTACGTCTTCAACCAGGCGCCAGCCTCAGGGCGCGGTGTTAACGCGCTCATCATCGTCGGCGCAAAAATGTCGGTCACCGTCCCCGGGTCGGTACCGGTGAAGCCATCTCCGGCGACGCCGATAATCTCGAAGACATCGTTGCCGATTCCGAATTTGCGGCCGACCACCATGGTGCGGCCGATCACTTTTGGGTCGCGATTGAAACGGCGCGTCCAATAATCATAGGAGAGAACTGCAACGGGACTCGCGCCCTGCTTGAGATCGTCGTTTTCGCTGAGCAGTCGCCCTAACGCGGGATGAAGCCCGAAGGACCCAAACATCCATCCCGACACGTACTGGACGTTCGCCTTTTCCATTTCAGCTTCCATGCCGCCATCGCGTTTGTAGGTCAGCTCCATCCGCTGGACCCAGGAAACCGCGATCAAATCGACTTGACCCCGCACCGCCTCGCGCAGTTGATGGAAATCCGCATAGCCCCAACTGCCGAAAGGCTTGCCGCGGTCCATTCCCTGGCGAGACAGCAGGTAGAGACTCTCCGGCTCGGCAACCGGCAGAGGCCGGAACAATAGCGCGTCAATCAACCGGAACGCGGAAGTGCAAGCTCCTATAGCCAGCGCGAGCGAAAGAATCGCCGCCGCGGAAGTGACTTTTTTCTTCCACATTTGCCGCCAGCCGAAGACGGCATCGGCCCGCAGCGAATCGAACCACGCCCCGGGCATCTAACCCACCACCTGAGCAACCATCGCTTCAATCACCGCGATGTTCGGCAGCAAATTCGCCGGAAGCCCGTGCCGCTCTCGCAGGTACTCCGGGCTGTTGTAAGAAATCCACGTCTTCCCCTGCGCGTCTTCCGAGACCAGAATCTTGAGTGGCAAATCGATCGCAGACGACGGAGCCGCAATCATCAACGGAGTTCCGCCCTTCGGATTTCCGAAGATCAACAGCTTGGTTGGTGGCATCTTCATCCCCACCTTTTCCGCCTCGCCGCTATGGTCGATCAGCGCAAACAGCGTGATGCCTTTTGCCTGAAGCATACTCTTCAGCTTTTCAACCGTTTCGTCCACGGCATGGGTGCCCACTTTGCTTACGATTCCGCTCATCCCGACCTCCGTATCAATGTAAGATACACCGCCATAGCCAATCCGAAAGCAGCCAACGCCACGGCGACAATCACGGCTTGTTTGGACGGACGCGTGTCCCCAGTTTCGCCCCGGTTCAATGCGTTGATCAGGTGGACGTACCGCCATGCCGAATACAAATTCACACCGACCCCGACCGCGATCAGCGCCGTCCCCGACCATAGCGAAAATTGATGCGAAACCGGCGCGGAGTTGGGCAAGGCAAGATGAAATTCTTCGAGAAACAACCCAAATCGCGCCACCACAAAACCGAACCCCATCAAAGCGAGCCCTGTGCGGATCCAGGCGAGGAAGGTTCGCTCTACCGCGAGGAAGTCGTTGAGGCTCGCCTTTTCCATTCCCCTAATGGACGTGCTCAAAGCGCGAAAGCGTTACCTCAAATCTCCAAGCCGCTCCGGCATCTCCGCCAACGTATAACTCAACACGCTCAACGCCGCGATGTTCAGGCGGAAATCATGCGGGTCGACCTTATCAAACGTATCGGCATTGGAATGGTGCCAGTCAAAGTAGTGCAGCCCAACCGTGCGCAACCCGAAGCTCGGAACGCCCGCCTGCGTCAAGGGATTGATGTCGGTTCCCCCTTCGCCCCTGGTGATTCTGGTCGCGTCGATCCCTTCCAGAAGCTTTGCGATTTCACCCGCGCGCTGCACGGCCGCTTCCGAAATGCCCTCTGCACCGAAGTCGAAACCCACAGGCCGCTCTGCGCCTTCGTCCATCTCAATCGCCGCGACGTGATTCTTGATGCCCGCCGCGCCCAGCCAATCGCGATAGGCTTTGCCTCCTGCCGCGCCGTTTTCTTCGTTGGTCCAGAAGACCACGCGAACGGTGCGGCGAGGCCGGATGTTCAACTGCTTCATCAACACCACCGCCTGCATGGCCGCCATGATTCCACCGCCGTCATCCTGAGCTCCCTGGCCGATGTCCCAGGAATCGATATGGCCGCCCAGCACCACCACCTCATCGGGTTTTTCACGGCCTCGAATCTCGCCCATTACGTCTACGGAATCGGCTTGCGGCAGCATTTGCGCTTCCATGTTGAGCTTCACGCGCACATGCTCGCCGGTTGCGGACAGCCTCGCGATCGCCATCGCGTCTTCCAGCGACACCGCCGCGCCGGGAATCTTTGGCACGCCGTCTTTGTAGTTGGTCGCGCCGGTGTGAGGATCGCGAAGGCTCACCGGAGTGATGGAGCGGACCAGCGCAGCCACCGCTCCCAACGCGGCCGCCCTTGCGGGCCCGTTTCCCCGATACGTCACCGTCTCACCGTAGGAAACATACGGCGCGTTGTAGAGGACAATCTTGCCCGCCACCTTATCGCGGCCCAGCTTTTCCAGCTCGTCGAAATTGGAGACCACCACCACTTCCGCTTCGATGCCACCCGCGGGCGTTCCCACGCTGTTGCCCAAACTTGTCATCGCAAGGGGGCGCGCTAAAGGCTCAACCATCGTGAGCGATTCATTGCCGCGCACCCAATGCGGAACCTTCACGGGAATGGTGCGGACATTCTCCAGCCCGGCCTTCTTCATCTCCTGCTCCGCCCATGCGACCGCCTTCTCCAGCGCTGCCGAGCCGCTCACCCGATTGCCGATCCGGTCGCACAGATATTGGAGCCGCGCCAGACCGGCATCGTCTGTAAGGGCCGCGCCGATCAGGCGCGAAGAAACGTCGCGATAATCTTTGAGGGCAAAAGGAGTGGCGGCTAACAGGGCGCCTCCGAAAAGAAACAGAAGCTTGTTCACTCGCAAAGTTGCCTCCCTTAGGCTTCAAGAAAAGTGCGGAGCTATTTCTTTTCCGGCATGAAACCCGACCGTGCCAGAAAACCAGTATCGATTTTTCCAGCCACGAAATCAGGGTGGCTCAAAATACGCTGGTGCAGGGGAATAGACGTGTAAATCCCCTCCACTACAAACATACTAAGCGCGCGCTTCATGCGTGCAATCGCCTCATCGCGCGTCGATCCATGCGCAATCAGCTTGGCCACCAGCGAATCGTAATACGGCGGAATCACGCCGTCGTGATAAACCGCTGTATCCACGCGAATGCCTACGCCTCCGGGCAGATTGAGCGCCGTGATGCGGCCAGGCGAAGGCGTGAACGTCTCCGGATGCTCGGCATTGATGCGGCACTCCATGGCATGGCCGCGCAACTCGATCGGCCGTTCAAGAATCTCGCCCAGATGTTTTCCGGCCGCGATCAGGATCTGGCTCTTTACCAGAGTCGATGCCGGTCACCGCCTCTGTCACCGGATGCTCCACCTGAATGCGCGCGTTCACTTCGATGAAGTACAAATTCCCTTGGCAGTCCATTAGGAATTCGACCGTGCCCGCATTGGTGTAGCCGATCGCCTTCAGCGCGACCTTCAAAGAATCCGCGATGCGCTTCCGCAGCTCCGGCGTTACAGCCGTAGAAGGAGATTCTTCAATCAGCTTCTGATGGCGGCGCTGGATGGAACACTCGCGCTCGCCTAGAATTTCGACGTTCCCATGCTGATCGGCCAGAATCTGAAACTCGATGTGGCGAGGATTCTCCACCAGCTTCTCCATGTACATATCGCCATTGGAGAATGCCGCCGTAGCTTCGGCCTGCGCCTGCGCCAACAATCCCGGCAGCTCTTCGGCGTTACGCACCACCCGCATGCCACGGCCGCCGCCGCCTGCCGATGCCTTTAGCATCACTGGATAGCCGACAGTCTCGGCCATCTCCAGCGCTTCGTCCGCGCACTTAATCGTCCCCTTAGACCCTGGAAGAATCGGCACACCTGCTTCTTCCATCGCCGACCGCGCCACCTGTTTCAATCCCATGCGGCGGATTACATCAGGCTTCGGGCCGATGAAGGTCAATCCGCTGGTCTCACACACCTCGGCGAAATCGGCGTTTTCGGAAAGGAAGCCGTAGCCGGGATGGATCGCATCGGCGTTGGTAATTTCCGCGGCGCTAATCACCGAAGGGATATCCAGATAACTCCGCGCGCTCTTTGCGGGACCGATGCAGATGGCCTCGTCGGCGAACTTCGTATGGAGGCTGTTGCGGTCCGCCTCTGAATACACTGCCACCGTGCGGATTCCCAGATCCTTACATGCGCAGATGACGCGGACGGCAATTTCGCCTCGATTGGCGATAAGAATTTTTTCGAACATTGCTAGGCAGGGCGAATCGAGAACAAGGCTTCCCCGTACTCCACTGGTCTGCCGTTTTCAATCAATTTAGCAGTAAGTGTCCCGGCCACTTCAGCCTCGATTTCGTTCATCAATTTCATGGATTCGATGATGCACAGCACCTGCCCCGGCGCGACCGAGTCCCCAACCTTGACGAATGGCGGCGCGCCCGGCGAGGGCGTCTCATAGAACGTGCCCACAATCGGCGACTTCACCAGAACCTCATTGGCGTCCGCCACTGGTTGAGGCGCGGGTGCCGCACTGGCTGCTGCGATCGGGGCGGCATGAGGTGCCTGCGAAGCAGTTACGTGCCCGGCTGCTAATGGCGCCGCCGCGCCGGGAGATACCGAAATCACATGCTCCTGCGAGGATGCGGCGCGGCTGATGCGGATGCGAAAATCGTCCCGCTCCACTTCCAGTTCGCCCACACCACTCGCGTTAAAGAGCTGGAGCAGCTCCTTGATTTCTTCAATAGTCATCTAAAAAGTCAGAACCAACTAACCCAGGTAAACAAACTCTTTCGGAGTCGGCGTGAGGACTTCGCAGCCTTGCTCGGTCACCAGGACGGTATCTTCAATCCGCACGCCGCCTAATCCGTCCAGGTAAACTCCCGGCTCGATCGTGATGACCATGCCAGCCTGAAGCTTGGTCTTGTCCTTTCGTCCGATTCGAGGCGACTCGTGGATCTCAAGTCCCAGACCATGGCCTGTCGAATGCACGAATTCCTTTTCCAGCTTGTGATCGCGCAGCACCTTACGAGCCGCGCCGTCCACCTTGGCGGTAGTCGCGCCTGCTTTCACGGTGTCGATGGCCGCCAACTGCGCATCCAGCACCGCCTGATACATGTCGCGGATCTTTTTCGAGGGCGTCCCAGTGAAGCTGACGCGAGTCATGTCGCTGGTGTACCCGTCCGCGGTCGCGCCCATGTCAACTAATAGTAGTTCATTCGCCTCAACGCGGCGGGGTCCGGGATGGGCATGGGGCAGGGCAGAATTTGGCCCTCCGGCCACGATGGTTTCAAACGCCGGCTTTTCCGCGCCCAGAACCCGCATCTGGAAATCGAGCTCCGCCGCGATTTCCTGCTCCCTCATGCCGACCTTAAAGCGCTTCAGCGTTCGATAGTAAGCCTCGGAATTGATCATCACGCTTTTGCGAATACGCAGGATCTCGCCAGTCGATTTAATGGAGCGCAGCTCCTCAACAATTCCGCCAGTGGGCCGCAAAGAGGCACGCGATCCCAACTGCTTGCGCAACTGCTCGTATTGTTCGACGTTCATCGCCGAGGGATCAAACCCGATCTTTCTCAATTGCTTGCGAGTAATCGTCTTGGCCGCTTCCAGCAGCAGCGGCCCCTTAGCGACGTGTACGATACTGCTGACATTGGCCTGCGCAACCAACGCGTAGCGGGGATCGGTAAAGAAGTGCGATTCGGCCGGGGTCAGCAGCAGTAGTCCGTTGGAACCGGTAAACCCAGTCAGGTAATGGACATTGGCGGGTGAGGAAACCAGCAGCGCCTCGACCTTTGCGTCCGCTTTCAGGTTCGCCAGGCGATTTACAACGGACTGGCGGCGCTGTTCGAATTCCGGCAAGACTCTATTTTAGCGAATGCGCAGGGAGACCACCAGCTTTTGGGTAGTGTCCTAAACCTGCCTTGATCGGCGCCGCACGATGTTGATAACCACTCCAATGAGGCAAAGGAGCAATCCAGCCGGAATGGCGCACCACGCGATGAGATAGAGAGTGAGCGGAAGTGTGTCCTCCAGTCCATGGTTGTAGGCGAGGAGTAACACGAGCGCCAACGTTCCGATTGCGAAGATTGTCAGTCCAAATCGAAGCACAAGATTCTAGGTCGTGGATCAGGGTTGTCCCGCCGCCATCAGCGTGCCCAAATACCTGACCTGCTTGTTACGTGCCGTCACCAGTTCCAGCACGATTCTTCCGTCGGGTTGGGACGAGCCAGATCCAGTGAGCGAGTCCGACCCCTGGGTGATCTCCATATTCGACAATTTCCAGGCCGCGTTCCTCACTTCGAAGCGTCCGGCCGCAGTGCGGAAATCGGCGTCGGGAGCGAACGAAACCGAGCGAGCTTTAAAGGTACCCTCGGCCCGACCCAACGCCACGAGTTGCAGCCCTGATCCCTCGGAGTCGGCGGTGCCTTCGAAATCCACCATGCCGCCCTTATAAGGGATGTTATCCACCTCGCCCCGGAAATGATATTGCGGCTGGCGGCCTTCCAGGTTGATGGTCAGCGTGCCCTTCACGGGCGATTCCTCAAGCTGCCCCTGGATATCTTCGAATCGCACTTTGCCCTGATCCCAAACCACGCGAGCCGTATCGACGTGGGCCATCTTGTCGCCCAGGTTGAGCTTGCCGATCGACACGGTTCCTTCCGCGCGGCGGTCCTTCAGCCAATCCGGTAACGTTGTCGATCCGATCCGCAGCGTTTCCAGAAAGCCGGACTGCCGGACAAGAGTGGGTCCCAGTAGGCGGTTCAGTTCGGCCAGATCGGCCTCTTCCACTTGCAGTCGGAACTTGTGAGGCCGCGGCGCCGCGGGTTCCCAGCGATAATCGCCAGTGAAAGAGACGTCCCCGATTTTAGCCCTTAGCCGATTCGCAACCGCTCGGTTGCCGGTCAGGCTGACGGCGGTGGATTGAATGAGCAGCGGTTCTGCCAGGCCGTCGACGGAGACCTTTGCGTTTAGCAACTCATACTCGCCTGTCCAATCGCCGGCATGATAACGCGCCCAACCGCGCCACGTTCCCTGGGGCGTGTGCTCTAACAAAGGAATCGCTTTCAGGCCAAAAGATCGCGTATCGGCCACACTCAGAGCGCGAGTAGAAAGCTTCAAGTCGAAGCCGCTTTCAGAGAGCGATGAGTAACTCGCTTCCACCTGAGCCATGTCGTTGTCGCCGATTTGGATCATGGAGGGATCGAGTCTGGCCGCGCCGTCTTTTACCGACACTTCCAACGACTCTGCGCGCAAGGGTGGCAGGTCGGGCAGCACCAGCGATGCCGCCCCAACTTCCAGATTCCCGTCGAAACCGTTGTTCCACGTATACGCGACCGAACCGGAGAGCGCGCCTTCCGCCGTAAGCGATTCAGGCAGTGGGGTGCCCAATCGCCGTGCGACGTCCACCAGTTTCGTGAGCGGCATTTCGTTGAAGTCTGCCGAAACCTCCCACCTCGGGACCGTCAGATAATCAGACGCACGGAAATCAAGGGTCACCGGTGGCTTGGGTGTGTCGGACACGGTCTTCAAAGAAAGTTTTTCGCCGTGCAGGTCGAGCGTGCCGTGGTAGCGCTGCCTCCATGCGCCGCCTTTTTGAAAGGGCAAATCCCCACGATGAACTTCGTCCAATTGGAAATCGCCGGTGACGTCGAGATCGGAAGCGGGACCGGTGATCTGCGCCTCCATGGCGACGATTCCATGTACGCTGAACCCATTGGTATTGGTAAGTTTCAGCACTTCATCAATGGAGCTGCGTTCCAGCTCGACATTCAGGTTCAGCCGGGGTTGTGAGCCATGCGAATCGCCCGGCATCCAATTGCCGCGCACAAAAAACTGCCCGAAGTTCTGCGCGGAACGGTCCGTGCGGGCGGGCGCCCCGCCAAAGCGAATTTCGACCGAGCCATCGGAATTAGGCGAAACCACCAAGTCGGAGTTGTCGAAATAGAAAAGGGACTTGGTGTCGCCAAATTTGAAATTCACTCTTCCGGCGCGCATCTTGATCTGGGGAATGGCGCCCGCGTCGGCGGCAGCACGCTCCAATAGGAATTGGAAATTCCATGGCCCGGCGTCGGTTTTTACCATGTTGATGGATGCGTCGCCCAGGCGGATGGTGGAGAACTCCAGCTTGCGGTGCAACAGGGCCAGAAGGCTTACGTCCGCGCCTAAAGACGAAACATACGCAAACGGCTCAATGCCCGCGCGAGGATCTTCGTGGATGGTCACGTCATCCACGGTAAAGCCGGGCATGCCGAAGAGACTCAGGTGTACCTCGCCGACTTCCACTTTGCGGCCGAGCTCGCGCTCCAACGCTCGAATGATGGCGGGCTGAAAGAGGCTTGCCGGCAGATACGGCACTCCTGCCACCACTACGGCGAGAATCGCCACGCCCCATAAAATTCGCCGGGTCATTGGCTCTGCTCCACCAGTTTGCGATACGCGTCGCGGTCGTCGATGTCGGCGAGGATTCCGGGGTCGTCTACGTCCACATATTCGGTGCGCGGCACGCAGGCGTGAACAATATCCTTTGCCTGCGCGGTAAGCGGGAGCGCGAGAAACTCCGCCAGCAAAGATGGGGCGGCAAAGACAGGATGTCCCCGCTGGCCTTCATAGCGCGGAATCACGAATTGGGTTTGAGGCTTTTTGTTTTGGAATTTCACCACGAGTTGTTGCAGCGTTGTCTCTCTAAGCGCGGGCGAATCGACGGGGGTGAACAGAAATCCTTCTACATTGTCAGGAACAGCAGCCAAGCCGGTTTG
The DNA here is from genome assembly GCA_963766615.1 of Terriglobia bacterium. GTDB lineage: Bacteria > Acidobacteriota > Terriglobia > Bryobacterales > Bryobacteraceae > Palsa-187. The sequence continues at coordinate 425,729 of CAVYBC010000010.1, read as the reverse complement.
CAGCGAACTCAACTGACCTCGCTCGGGGTCGGGGTTGACCACGAACCTGACGTTCCCAGCGGTTTGCGCGCGAATGGCATCGGCGTGATACCCGAGCACGGCGATCACCGGATTACATTCTTTGCCGAGCACGCGAACCAACCTGTTGAGGAATGTTTCCCCGCGATAATCGAGAAGCGCTTTCGGACTCCCCATGCGGCTGGAAGCGCCCGCGGCCAGAATCACCGCCGCGATCACTTCAACAGCGCCTTCAGCTTTTCATGCGCAAAGATGGATTTCGAAGACTGGCGCCATTCGCCTTCCGGCAGGCGGCGCGCGGCGATCATCTCCGCGACTACGGACACCGCGATTTCCTCAGGCGATTCGGCGCCGATCTCCAGGCCCATCGGCGCGAAAATCTTTTCGAACAGATGCCGCGCCATGCCTTCTCTTTCCAGTTCGTGAATCACGGAGATGGTCTTGCGCTTGCTGCCGATCATGGCGATATAGCGCGCCGAAGTGGTGACGGCCCAGCGCAGCACGCGCATATCGTCACGATGGCCTCGGGTCACGATGATCAGATAGCTGGAGGAGTTGACCGGCAGTTGCGGAAAGACTTCTTCGTATTCGGCGGCGTAGGTGGCATCGGCTTCGGGGAAGCGCTCCGGGTTGGAGTAAGCTTCACGGTCGTCGACAATCACCGTGGAAAATCCCGCCATAGCGGCCACTTTGGAAAGGCTCTTGGAGACGTGGCCTCCTCCGAAAATATAGGCGCGGGGTTGGGGAATGACAGGTTCCACGAAAATGTTTAACTGACCTCCGCAGATAAGACCGTTATCGTACGCCGCATCCTGGCCCAGGCTGAAAGACAGGTTCTTCGGCTTCTCCGTATCCAGTACCTCACGCGCCACGTTCCAGACTTCCGCTTCCACGCAGCCGCCGCCGACTGTACCCATCATGGAGCCGTCCTCGCGGACCAGGAGCTTGGCGCTTTCAAAACTGGGAATGGACCCTTTTACCTGGACAATTGTGGCAAGGGCGCACTTCTGGCCGAGGCCTCGCAGACGAACGATCTCGTCGTAGATGTCCATTTCCACTTGATTATACGACGCACCGCTAACGGGATTGCCATCCGGATTGTGCTAAACCTAATTAGTCCGATACATTCATGGCCAGGTACAAACTCCCCGGAACCCGTAAACCCAAGGCGTCCACAGCAAGAGGCATTATTCCATGTCTGTTCGTATTGCTGCTGGGCTTCGCGCTGGTGTTTTACCTGTTCTACGCGGTTCTCAATTCGTCAAAATGACACGTACAGATCAACGCACGCACGACCAGCTTCGTCCGGTGACAGTAACTCCCGAGTATTTGAAAACGGCGGAAGGCTCGGTGCTCATCGAGATGGGCAATACACGCGTGCTGTGCGCGGCCTCTGTGGAGGATAGCGTCCCGGGCTTCCTGCGCGGCGGAGGGAAGGGATGGGTGACGGCTGAATATTCCATGCTTCCGCGAGCCACTAACACGAGAACCGCCCGCGAAGTTTCTAAAGGCAAGCCCTCGGGCCGCACGATGGAGATTCAAAGACTGATCGGGCGGTCGCTTCGCTCCGTGGTCGACCTGGGAATTCTGGGCGAGCGCAGCATTATCCTTGATTGCGACGTCCTTCAGGCGGACGGGGGGACTCGCACGGCGGCAATCACTGGGGCTTACATCGCTTTGGCGCTGGCGGTGAAAAAACTGGTGAAGGGCGGCATGCTTAAGAAATCGCCGCTGATTGATTCGGTAGCCGCGACCAGTGTCGGCATTGTGAAAGGCACCGCGATGCTGGATTTGTGCTACGAAGAGGACTCGCAGGCCGAGGTCGATATGAACGTCGTGATGACCGGCAAAGGCAAGTTCGTCGAAGTGCAGGCTACGGCAGAGAAGACTGCTTTTGACGATGCTCAACTCGGTACGCTGCTTGGATTGGCGCGGGCGGGGATTGGTGAGCTTTCGCAGATTCAGCACGGAATAGTCGAGTAGACACAGTGCGGCTGCGCACGTTGCGGGCGGCCGATTTTTTAGGTCGGCCGCCAATGAATTGAGATCCGCCTCGCGAGCCATTCTCGTCTACGGCGTGCAACTCTCGGATATCTTGAGCCATTTCTAGCTTTTAGATCTTATGAAATCGCGACTCCAAGATCTCCCGTCGAGGCTATCCCTATAGTTAGCTCTCGTAAGCCTTTCCAGGGGCTCCGGAAGTTCCGTTCCATCGTAATGCAACGCTTCCGGGCCCGGAAGAAACTTGTTGAAGAAGGGCCGATGAAGATCCTCTTCTCGATTCAAATCTACCAGACGCCAAGAAGGAGATTTGCGTAAAGTGCTGATTGCGCTAAGGAAGACTGACGTGACTACTTCTTCAGCTCGTCGTAAAGCTGGGCGTAGAACTGGCCGTTGAACTGCCAGCCCAGGTCGTCCGTTTTCACTTGAGCGGCGAGCGTGTCGCGGGTGGCGCCGGCCTTCACGGCGTCGTTGGCGCGGCTGATCAGGCTGGCGAATTTTGCGCGGTAGGCTTCAATGTCGGCTCTAGTTTTTGGTTCGCCGCGGCCGGGGATGGCCATGTCGAAATCGAGCTTCAGCACGCCGTCGAGAATTTGGGTCCACTCCACCGCGCTGCCGCCGTTGGCGAAATCGACGATGGGGGTTCCATCGGTGATCTGGTCGCTTACCATCACTACTTTCAAGTCGGGAAAGTACACCATGGTGTCGTCACCGGTGTGGCCCCGTCCGTAGGAATGAGCCTGAACCTCGGCGTCGCCGAACTTGAGGTCATAGTCGCGGCTGAACGTCACTGTGGGCAGGCCGGGGATGTCCTTGGTTCGAGGATCGCCTGCCATGCGCATCTTCAGCGCGTCCAGCGCGATGACTTTCGCTCCGGCATCGATGAACTTCTGATTGTTGCCGACGTGGTCGGGGTGGTGGTGGGTGTTGAGGACGTACTTGACGGGCAGGTTCGAAACCGACTTGATCTCTTCCATCACGCGATCGTAGTTGTCGCCGCCGGGATTCTTCGTATCCACGACGATCAGGCCGTCGGGCGTGACGCGGACAAGCGTATTAGCGCCCCCGCCGGTGATCATGTAGAGATTGGGCTTCAGCGTGCGGATTTTCTCCACCGTCTGACCGGCTTTCGGTCCACCCTTTCCACCGGGAGGGGCCTGGGCGGAGAGCACGGCAAGGCTCGACATGGCAACGGCGAGAAGTTTGGCTTTAGACATATTGAATCCTCGATTCACAACCGTACCATCTTATATCGACTACAGAATGGAGAGCGGACGGTCAGGCTTGGCGGGGGTTTCCGGGCAGCGCGTCATGGAAAGGCCCGGTAACAACGTCACGCAGATCGCCCAGACAACCACGTGCATGATCATTAGAAAGAAGGCTTCCGGCCAGCCTCCACCCATCTCGTGAGAAGTTGCTAGCAGCACGTCCGGGGCAAATGACAACACAAGAACAACGGCCGCAACGCGCCTGTAGGCGCGGACCGATGCCATACTCGCGAAAACGAGGATCGCGCCCAGACAGCCGAGGATCGTATCGAAAATAGGGGGTCCAATCGTGAGCGGCGCGAATCCGGGAGCGGGGTGAATCATCCGGATTGCAACCTGCCGTACCGCCAGCACCGCGATTACCGAGGTCACGATGGTCAAAGGGGCCACCCATAATACTCGGCGGGAGTCGACGTAAAGAAATTCAGTCATGTTGTCTCCTTTACTATGTAATATTCTACATAGTAAAGAGCCCGACCGCTTGATTCAGTCACGGTTGCCGTTCTGGCGCGGACCAGCTTAAATGGCAAATCGGCAGCAAGTGCGGGTTTCTTCAGTTGCTTCCCTAAATCCGATTGTTGTGCAAAATAGAATCATGTTGGCGCGCACCATGGCCCTGTTGCTGCTCGCATGTTCGGCGAAGGCGGCGTCGGCATCAGACGAAAGCTGGAAGAACCTCGGCCACACGATCAAGGAATCCAGCTATACGGTAGCGATGCGCGACGGGCGGTGTGTATCGGGGCGCGTCGAATTGTTCGACGATAAGCATCTAACCGTCGGTGCCTTCAACCTTGATCGACGAGATGTGGTGCGTGTTGGCGACGGGACCAGCATTGCGGATCATGATTCTATTTACAGTGGACGAAGCTCATGGCTCGATCTGCCGAGAAGTGAACCGAACAAGTATGAGCGTATTCAGCTTGAGCTGAAGAACCGTGCAATACGCAAGTGTCACGACTTCAGTGGCACTGAAGAAGAAGCGACCTGCGACGGGTCGCGAATTGGGAAGTCCGAAGTGGCTCGCGGCTACTATGTGCGGCTCGCGCCCGCCAGCGAATGGGAGCATCATGTCGTCCGCGAGAGTGTGCCATTGCTCGCGCCCCGCACTTGGTTCGACTATGCGCTATTTCCCAGGATTAAGGTCCTACTCTACGATGCGACCCTAGCGCAGGAGAATTTCAAGGTTGAGTGCAAAGTTCCCTAAGAGCTGGTTGAAAAACATAAAAACCGCTCCATTACCGTCGCGGCTCTGAAACGGCGGTGCGTGTAAGAAACCGCCCTCCGGCAAAGACTATTGTTGTAGAGGTCACGATTGAGTTCCGGCGATCAAGATCAGCTCTACATCCAGGCTCAGGCCGAGCATGGGGAGTCTATGCGACGCCTGGTCCGCGGGTATGAATGGGACGCCGACCGGCAGCGCGATTTGCTTCAGGAGATGCACATCGAACTGTGGCGCAGTCTGAAGTGGTTCGATCGCCGCTGCAGCCTGAAGACATGGGTTTATCGAGTCGCCAACAATGTCGGTGCGGATCATATCTCCAAACGACGCAAGGTAGCGGATCGATTGGTGGAACTCGAAGCGCTATCCGTCGACCCTACCGCGCAGGCCGGGAAGGCTCAGGAACAGCGCCGCGAAGAATTGGCTGAGCTTCAAGCATTGATTCACCGGCTCGCTCCCCTAGACCGGCAAATCATCCTGCTTTACCTGGAGGGAGCAACCGCAGTGGAGATCGCGGAGGTCACGGGCCTCACGTCCAGGAACATCGCTACCAAGATTCATCGAATCAAGAAAGTACTAAATCACAATTTCTCAGGAGCGACAAATGAATCCCCAAAATCTTTGGAAAGATAACGACCCCGCGCTTCCGCAGCCCGCCGACACAACTGGGATTTGCGCGATGGCGCGGCGGCGCGAGCGGGAGAACTCCTGGCTGCGAGGCGTTGGCCTATTTGCTCTGGCCGGCTTGGCGATCGCGTTTGCGCACAATACCTGGGTTGTCGATCAGCCTTGGGTAAGGCTCGGGCAAGGTTGGATGCTGATCGTCATGACTGTGTACCTCTTTACTCTCATTCGCGATCGCACGGGGCGGCGCGCATCGAACGAAACATGTTCGGGTTTTCTGCTTCGCTCACTCAAGATGAAGCGGGACGGGTACCTAGCGGTTCGCCGCGTGGTCCTGTTATTCATTCCGGCGATCTTAGCGAGTTGGTGGGGCGGGGGACCTGCGCTGAGAGCTCGCGCGATGGGTCTGGATCCGTCGTCTGTTTACTATCGGTATATGACGAGCGTCTGGCCGATCATCGCCACGTGCTTCCTGCTGCTACTTGTCTGGTTCGCCTTCAGTGGCGCGGCGAAGAAGGCCTCCGTGGAATTGGAGGCGATGCGAGAAAATATCGCCGCGTGATTACTGCTTGGCGTACTGCTGATCGAAGAATTGCAATCGTGCGATATCGGGCGCCTGACCTGGACCGGTTGGCTCGCCCAACACGAAGGTCGGGCCGCCTGGGTTGAACACCTGCCACTGAGGCAACCCCTTGCCGTTCGGGTCGCCCTTGGTGGCGAAGTTTACCCAGTAGGACAACATGTTTTCGGAAAGCTTGCGGTCCTCATCGGTCCACAATTTTTGATTACTGAGATGGAAGACGTAGGGGAGCTCGGCTGTGTGGGTCGCGCCGCGGGATGTCTGGCCGGGAGCCGTGGGAGGTTCATGGGTGAAGTAATAAACGTAGGCTTTGTGGCGCTTCCGCAGAGTCTGAAGTCCCCACAGCCTCATGTTCCAGGCGAGCTCATCGCGGAAACTGGCGAGCTGCGACTTAGTGGCGTCGGGGTCGCTGTCGGCGGAGTAGAGGTCCAGAAACGTTTTAGCCTGGTCACCGTAGCGATCGTGCGCACGCTTGGCGAGAACGGCGGCGGTGGTTGGGCCGCGCTGAAAAAATGTTCCTTCGTCTTTATTGGAGCCGACCAGAATGTCCACATCGTTTTGATGGCCGCTGCGGAAAGTTTTGGACAGATCCTCTGGAATGTACCAGCCGTCGACGTTCAGGCCGGCTCCGCCGCGAGCGTTCTTGAACAGGTCGTCGGCGGACTTTGCGCGGAGGTCGGCCAGCGAGTTGGCGCCCAAAGACGCGGCCATCTTCTTTCCGTTCTCTTCGGCTTGGGAAAGCGTGGTCATGGTCCCCATGCTGATTCCCATGTACGAGCCACTTTCGGCGATGGCTCGGTCAAACAATCCTTTGCCTTCGGGCGAGCCCACCAGCGAGGCCACCAGAATTGCTCCCGCCGATTCGCCCATGATGGTGACTTTCTTAGGGTCCCCGCCGAAGGCTTCAATGTTGTTGTGGACCCAGTTGAGCACGCCCACAAGATCCATCAGCCCGTAATTGCCGGAGGCGTTGTGGCCGGATTCCTTGGTGAGTTCGGGATGGGCGAAGAAGCCGAAGATGCCGAGGCGGTAATTGTAGGTGACGAACACCACGCCTTTCTTGGCGAACTCCTCGCCGTCGTACGCGGGCAAGGAACCGGCACCGCCGGTGAACCCGCCGCCGTAGGACCACACGATAACAGGACGCCGGTCGGAAGCTCTCTGCGCGGTGGTCCATACGTTGGCGTAGAGGCAATCCTCACTGGTGGTCTGCGAGTTGGGGCGGGAGGCCTGCAGGCAGATGGGCCCGAACTGGTCGGCTTTGCGGACACCGTCCCAATGGGCGACGGGCTGCGGAGGCTTCCAGCGCAGATCGCCTACAGGAGGCGCGGCGAAGGGGATGCCCTTGAAGACCTGGACCTCCGGGCTCTGGCCCGTGGCGCCGGAAATCTGTCCGCTATCGAGCTTTACCGGCTGGGGAATGCCCGCCCAAGAAGGCATACTCAGAATTTGGCTTAGAATCGCGCCGCAGAGAAGGATTTGGTGTTTCATATGCCGCCCACCAGTATATTCCTGAGCCAGTATAATTCGGGTAGTCACCCACAAAATGAAAAGTCCACAGCTCCCCACCAAGAGAGTGCTCACTCTGGATGCCGCCAAGCAGATTGCGGCTGCCGCTCATGCCGAGGCGAAGAAGAACAACTGGGCCGTAGTGGTGGCCGTTGTAGACGACGGCGCGCATTTGCTGTACCTGGAGCGCATGGATTCGGCTCAAATTGCGAGCGTTGTGGTCGCGCAGGAGAAAGCGTTCACGGCCGTACGATTCAAGCGGCCTAGCAAGGCTCTGGAAGAAGCAGTGAGCGCGGGCCGCAACGTGGTGTTGTCGCTGCCCGGGGCTACGCCGATTGAAGGCGGGATACCGATCATCGTAGAGGGAGATTTGGTGGGCGGGATCGGTGTGAGCGGTGGGACGAGCACGCAGGATGGTATTGTCGCGGCGGCGGGGTTGGCGGATTTTGTATAAGGCAGATTATTCGTGGCGAAGCGCTTCCATCGGGCTTACGCCCGCGGCTCGGCGGGCTGGGATTAGGGAGGCCAGGGTGCCTGCGGCCAGAGTCGCGAAAATTACTAGCGTGAATACCGTGGGGTCGGCGGGGCTGATGGAATAGAGTAGCGTCTTTAGGAATCGGCCGAGCAGTAAAGCGATGCCGGAGCCTGCTGCTACACCGATGATGACGGGCTTCAATCCATCTACAAGAATCATGCCAATGACACTTGGCTTAGCCGCGCCTAATGCCATGCGGATTCCGATTTCATTCGTTCGGGAGGCCACTGAGTAGGCCAGCACGCTATAGGTTCCGATCAAGGCCAATAGCAGCGCGCTGGCGGCGAACACTCCGGCTACCAGCATTTCGAAACTGCGTTGCGCCAGCGAGTTTTTTTCGATCTGAACCATGGTGCGGACCGCGGAGAGAGGCACTTGCGGGTCGGCGGCATGAACTACGTCGCGAATTTCGCCGACCGCTGCCAAGGGATCGCCGGAAGTGCGAACCGCGAGTGCGATTGTGGTGGGCGTCTGTTCCCACAGCGGGACGTAAATCAACGGCACGGGATCTTTCTCCAGGCCCTTTCCGCGAACGTCGCCCACAATTCCAACCACTTCATAGGGAGGCAGGCTCGGGGCCACGCGGCGAAACCTTTTGCCGATGGGGTCCTGACCCGGCCAGATTTTTTCAGCCGCCATTTTCGAAAGGACCGCGGGCTTGTGGGGGTAATCGCTTTCCTGCACGCTTCGGCCTCTTTCCAAAGGGATGCCCATGGCTCGGAAATAGTTGGGAGAAACCGGCCGGTATTCGACGATAGGCCTGGCTGCGACCGGCCTTGTGTCGCCTTCGGCGCTTACCAGGTCGGACCATGCGGTTCCGCCGAACGGCAGCACGGAGATGGCTCCGGCGGCGATCACGCCCGGCTGGGAGGAAAGACGGTTGACCAGGTCGCGGTAGAAACGCTGGCGGGCATCGTCGTCTTTATAGCGAGCGACGGGAAGGCTGACCTCGGCGGTTAACACGTTGCGCGAAACAAAACCGGGATCTACGGCGCCGAGGCGCAGAAAGCTGGCGGAGAGAAGCCCCGCGACGATCAGCAGCGCGACGCTCAGGCCCGCTTCGATGCTCACCAGGATTTCGCGCAAGTGAATTTTGGACCCACTGTCGCTCTGCCCGCGCCCGCCTGAACGCAACGCTTCCTGTGGATCGGCCTTGGTTAGCCGCCAAGCGGGGATAAGTCCGAAGAGCGCCGCTGTGACGATGGAGAGCGCCATGGCGAAGAGCAACATCGGCAGGCTCATGGCGACTTCGTTGGCGCGAGGCAGGTCGACGGGCGCCCATACCGCGAACATTTTGAGGAGTCCGGCAGCGACTCCAATTCCGAGCAATCCTCCCGTCAGCGCGACGAGAAGACTTTCCAGAAGAATGCCACCGGCCACCTGGCGGGGTTCGGCTCCTAATGCAAGGCGGATTGCGGTTTCACGGCCGCGCCTGCTGGCTCGAACCAGCATCAGATTGCCGAGGTTCACGCAACCGATCAGCAGTACAGCGCCAATCGCGCCCAATAAGAGCAGCAGAGCTACGCGGCTCCGCTCGACGACGCGGTCCTTCAAGGGAGTGAGTGATGCCAGTAGGTCGATCTTGCCGATTTCCGGCTCGAAATGGGTTTTGATGCCGGCCTGAATCACATTCAATTCGGCCAGCGCCTGTTCCCTGGTGACGCCCGCCTGCAGGCGCGCGACGGCAGTATAGTTATGTTCACCCGCCCAACCTCCCTGCGGCTTCAATGCCCACACTTTGAAAACCTGTGGTTCTCCGCGTGCAGGACCAGCGCCCAGAGGCTTGTTGGCGAGCTGCCGGAACCAAGAGGGGAGAATGCCGGCGACCATGTTGGGCACGCCGTTCAATATGATGTCGTGACCAACCATGCTCGGGTCGGAGCCAAAACGGCGCTTCCACAGGGCATCGGTGATCAGGACCACGTTATCGTGCCCGTCCTGTGCTTCCTCCATCAAGAACTGGCGGCCGGCCTCGGGGGTAACGCCCAGCACGGAAAAGAAATTGGCTGTGACGCGCGCGCCGGTGATTCTTTCAGGCTCGCCTGAACCGGTCAGATTGAATTCCCTGGAATCCGCCAGGGCGACGTCTTCAAAGGATTTCATTTGGCGCTTCCACTCCAGGAAGTGGCGGGAATTGACGGGCAATAGCGGGGCGGTCGCCGCGAACTGGGGCACGATTTCGTCGACGTCAAAAAGGCGCTCGGGGTCGCGATACTGAAGAGGTCGCAACAGGATGCTATTGACTACGGTAAACACCGCTGTGTTGGCGCCGATTCCGAGGGCAAGTACCGTGAGGGCGGTGACGGTGAAAAGCAGGTCGGTTCGCAGGGCTCGTAACGCGTAGCGGATGCCGGAGTTCGAGAACATGCGGGTATATACGCCCGAAGGGGCTGAATGGTTCCGTTTCGTTAGACTGTTGAAATGCGTCTTCGTTTGTCCGCGGCGTTGTTGTGTAGTTCCACGCTTGCCTTTGCGTGCCAGAATTTCCCGTCCTCGTTTGTGCCTTTCGCAAGCATCGCCTATGTAACGGCCCCAAATACCGCGGGGGACCGGCTGGTGGTGGGCGCATTGGCGGATCCGACTACACAGCAAATTACCGCCAATATCGCGCTGCCCACCGCCCTCAACGACATGTATTGCGCGGCGGTGCAGCTTGGCCCAAAGAACTCCTATGCGAACGTTTATGTTCCGACGGTCAACGAGCGTTCGGGCGACTTCAGCCCGTTTAAGGGGCTGCTGCTGGATCCTGCCGGCAACAACCAGCCGTTTCCCAACGGCATTATCCCCACCAGCCGGTTGGGTTCCATTTACGCCTGGCGGATCGCGGCGGCATCTCCGCTCATAATCACGACCACGTCACTGCCTTCGGCGACGCCCGGGGTCGCCTATGTGGCATCGATGGCGGCAAATGGAGGCGCGCCGCCCTACACATGGTCGGCCGCGGGGCTTCCGACGGGTATCACTCTGAACTCCAACGGAGTTTTTGCGGGGTCACCGGCCTCGACTGCAGCGGGGACTTTCAACGTGACGGTCACTGCGAAGGACTCGGGCGGGGCTACTGCGAGTAGTCCGTTTCCGCTGCTGGTTAGTAGTGCCTCCGCTGCCCTCACGCTGGTTCCTCAGCAACTGCGCTTCACGGCGGCCCAGGGAGGGAGCACTCCAGGTCCACAGACCATCGCGGTAATTGCGGGGACTACGGCTATTAATTTTAGAGTGCAAGTGAGCAGCGGCGCCACGTCGACTGTTCCGGCATCCTGGCTAACGGTGACGCCATTAAGCGGCACCACTCCGACCGCGTTATCGGTGGTTGCGAATCCGGGCACGCTCCCGGCGGGAACATTGAACGCCAGCATTACTGTGACTCCGAACGATCCGTCGCTGACGCCGCAGGTGGTCAGCGTGACGTTCACTATCACGGCGACGGGTCCTCAGTTGACGGTGGCTCCGCAGACGCTGCAATATAGCGCGAGCTTCGGAAGCAGCAGCGTGCAGGAGCAGACTTTGGTGGCTCGCAACGCTGGTGGCGGAACGGCGAACTTCGCGGTGAGCGTGGTGGGGAAGTCGACTTGGATCAAGACCGTGACGCCGACTTCAGGGCAGACTGCGCCCAACACGCCGGTAATTATCAAGGTGGACGTTAGCGGTCAGGGGCTGGCGATCGGGACGTATTCGGACGTCATTCAATTCACAGGCTCGGGCGCGACCACGAACGTTCCGGTGACCCTGCTGGTGCGAGCGGCAGGGTCGGTGCTCAAGTTGGGAGCCGTGGGTTTTCAATTCGAAACGGTCCAGGGTAATACGATTTCCGATAGCCAGCCGGTGAACGTCATCAATGCGGGCGATGCGGGAACTACGGTAAATTTCAGTGCGTCGCTGCTGAGCGGGTCGGATTGGCTGAGTTTGACGGTTACGAAAAATCAAGCCACGACGAGTTCGCCGGGATCGCTGCTGCTGAAGCCGACTGCCAATGTCGCAACCCTACCTGTGGGTGTGCGGACGGCGCTGATTCAGGTGAAGGATTCCAATTCCCAGAACTCGCCGCAGTTGATTACGGCCGTACTGCAAGTAGATGCCGCTACGACTGCGGCTCCTCCGGACCCTTCGCCGGCCGGAGTGATCCTGGTGGCGAATGCGGGTCAGCCGAAGCCTTCGTCGCCGGTGACCCTCAATTACAGTAAGGCTGCCGCAGCCGCCTATAACACCAGTGTTCTTACGGCGAGCGGTGGGAATTGGCTGAGCGTATTTCCCTCGTCCGGTCAGGTTTCGGCCGGCTCGCCTGCCAATTTGACGCTCTCGGGAAACACCGCCGGCTTAACGACGGGGATTTATTCGGGCACGGTGAATGTGGTGATCGGGTCTCTTCTGAGGACGCTCCACGTGACGCTGGAAGTTTTGCCGGGGACGACTTCGAAGGCGAACCCCGCTGCTCGCGACGCGACTACTTGTACGCCGCAACAGTTGGTGTTGGTGGAAACCGAATTGGTGGATAACTTTGTCGTGGTAGCAGGGTTCCCGTCGCTGCTCTCGGTGCAGGCGAATGACGATTGCGGCAATCCGGTGCTGGATGCGACTATCATCGCCGAGTTCGATAATGGCGACGCTCCGCTGCGGATGGATAGCGACCAGGCTACCGGATTCTACAGCACCACTTGGACGCCCGGGCACGTGTTTCCGGGCATGAATATTAGTTTCGACGCGACCAGTCCGGCAGGACTTCTCTCACCTTCCACACTTTCGCCTTTCGCTCCGGCGGGGAAGGCTGGCCGTTCAGTCGCAGAGATATCGGCGGCTCTGAATTTATCGGGTGCCGGGGCGCGGCTGGGAGGCATGGTGGTTGCGAATCCTAATCCGTTGCCGGTGCTTTCAGTGGGTGGGACGGTGAACAATTCCAACGTCGTGCTGAACGCGCCGCTTGCTCCCGGGACTATCGCCAGCGTGTATGGAAATCAATTGGCCACCAGTGCTTCGCTATCGCCGGGGCCTCCGCTGCTGACGCAATTTCAGGGAACCAGCATTATGACGGGCGGGCTTCAAGCGCCGCTGTTCTACGTGGGACCTTCGCAGGTGAATATCCAGATTCCGTTCGAGCTAGCGCCCAATCAGTTCTATCCGGTGGTGGCGACGCTGAACGGGCTGTCGTCTGTGCCGGATAAATTTTTGGTAGCGTCGGCGACTCCCGGAGTGATCGCATTTCCTGATGGCACGGCCAAGGCGCAGCACTCGGATGGGAGCTTTGTGAGCGCGACCAGCCCTGCGAAGCCCGGTGAAACGCTGGCGATTTATCTGGTCGGCATGGGGGGCACGAATCCCGCGGTGGCGTCGGGTGTGGGGGCTCCATTCAATCCTCATCCCGTGGTGACTTCTCCGCCCACGGTTACCGTCGACGGCACGCAGGCGCCGCTGCAGTTTCCGGGGGGCTTGGTGGGAGGCTCGGTGGGGCTTTATCAGATCAACTTCACGGTCCCGTTGGGGGCGCGCACGGGGACGCTTAATTTAGTCGTGACGCAGAATGGGTTCACTGCTAATGTTACGCAGTTGATTGTGCACCCGTAGCGATGCCGCTACTTGAAATATAGAATCCGAACGGCGCCTTCGATGCCTAAGCCGGGCTGAGCGGGATCGTATTCGACGCGCAGGGGGACGGGTTGCTGGTCGCCGCAGCTCAGGTCGGTTTTGCCGCCGTCTTTGCCTTGAACCACGATCTTTAACGGGTCTTCGATCACGAAGATCTTATTGCCGGTGGCGGTTTTGAGGACGATCTTTGCCTGATCTCCGCACAGCAGGGATAGGAAGGTTCCCTCGGCGGAAGGCTTGTCGGGGAAGATTTGGGTGGTGGGTTCGTCCAAAGCCCGGCGCGATGGGGGAGCTACAGAAGTGGTCGCGATCTGGGGAGCTTCGGATCGCATAGCCCCACGCGATTGGGAGACTTGCTGCAAATAATTCTGCAGGCGCTCGCCGTCGGCTTTATCGTGATCGCTTTTGGCGTAGCGGAGGGCCTTATCTACATTCGCTTTGGCTTCTTCGAAATTTTTCAGGTCGATGTAGGCGTAGGCGGCGACTAGAAAAAGCCTGGGGGCATCGACGGCGGTGATGGATTTCGCCGCGGTTAACGTAACCACCGTCGAGCCGGGCTGATGATTCCGTAGTTGAGCTTCGGCAAGAGCGATGCGGACTTCTACCCGGTTGGGTTCCTGCTCCAGCAAGTCCCCCAAGGCCTGAATTGCTTCCTTGGGGCGAGCGTTTACGGTCATTCGCCCGTAGTCCCAGAGCATGCGGCGGCTGCGGTCGCCTAGAGTGTAGGCTTTGGCGAAGAACTCTTCGGCTTCGGCTTGCTTGCCCTGGCGCCATACCAGGTAACCGAGTTGCGAGTACGGCTCGGGGCGCTTGGAGTCTTCGGCGATTAAGGCTTCCAGCTTCTTGCGTGTTTCGTCTTCCTGGCCAGGCCTGGAAGACAATTCGGCCAGCACGAGTTTTACGTCGTAGTCGGGTGCGGGTTCGGCGATCCATTCCTCGGTCACTTTCTCGAGCTTGGTGGGGTAGATGCGCGCGTAGAACCGGCTGCCGCGAATATAGCCTTGCAGGTCCTTGTCGATTTCCGCAAGAGGCATCCCGTAGATGGTCGAAAGTGCATCTATTGAGCTTCCGCTTTGGACGCCTCGGATGACCTGATCGAACTTCGAGGAATAGCGCTCGTCCAGCATCAGCATGTGTGTCAGGGCCCAGCCTTCGTTGTACAAACTGCCTGCTTTGTTCTTTTCGTTATAGAACGGCGAATTGTGGTCCACCATCAGGATGGTGGAGAGCGGTACCCATCCGCTGTTCAGCATTTCGAACCGCCGTGCCTGAATGATTTCGCCGATCATTACTTTATTTCCGGAGGGGCGCAGGGTGGAGAAAATCTCGGCCAGGCCTTCGTTCAGCCAGGGGGGTAGGGTGAGGCCGCCGTGCTCCAGCACCAGGTGCGTGTATTCGTGAACGGCCATGGGGTGAGCTTCGATGCCGGTGTGGCTCATCACGATAGTGTCGCGGTCGGCTCCGGGCATGTAATATGCGACCGCTGCTTCATTGGGCCGGTATGGCGCGTATTCCTTTTCCGAATTGAATGCAACCAGGCGGACGGGAATGGGCTTCTCTTCCTTCACGGGAACGGCTTCCTGAAAGAAGGACCGGACCTGTTCGAAGCTCTTAAGAGTGTCGCGCGTGGCTCGCTCGCCGGCGCTGGAATACATCTCGAAATGTTCCGATTTCATGCGGATCCATTTCGGATCGGCCGCCGCCAGATGCGCGCAGGCCAGCAGAACTAACGCGGCAGAAACCCTGGGTTTCATGAAGGCATTGTAAACCAGTAGGATAGTTTTATGATCGAACTGAAAATCAATGGCGCAAAACAGCAGTTCGATGGCGATCCGGAAATGCCCCTGCTGTGGTATCTCCGCGACGGCCTCGAAATGACGGGTACCAAATACGGCTGCGGCATCGGCCAATGCGGAGCGTGCACGGTTTTGGTGAATGGCCAACCCGCACGAGCCTGCCAGACGCAGATGAAATTCGCTTCCGGCAAAGAGATCACGACCATTGAGGGTCTTGCCGCGGCGATGGGGGACAAACTGCAGAAGGCGTGGCGCGACATTAACGTACCCCAGTGCGGTTACTGTCAGGCCGGTCAGATGATGCAGGCGGCTTCGCTGCTGAAAAAGAAGGCCAAGCCGACCGATGCCGATATCGACTCGGCGATGCAAGGCAACATTTGCCGCTGCGGAACGTATGGCCGGATTCGGAAAGCGATCAAGACAGCGGCGGGGGTCAACGCATGACCAGCATTTCATTAGTCAATCGGCGTGGATTCTTGGGTAGCGTCTTTTCGGCGGGCGCTTTGGTGTTGGGCGCCAAATATCTTCCTACGGATGCGCTCGGGGATGAACTGAATGCCGATGCGGCTGCCTGGCATCCCAGCGTTTATCTGGGAATTGAGCGTGACGGCAGCGTGATCATCGTCGCGCACCGTTCTGAGATGGGTACCGGAATTCGCACCTCGCTTCCCATGGTGGTGGCGGAGGAACTGGACGCCGATTGGAAGCGCGTCAAGATTCAGCAGGCCATCGGCGACAAAAAATACGGCGACCAGAATACCGACGGGTCGAATTCTATTCGTAGCTTCGATCAGCCGATGCGGGTGGCGGGGGCTACCGCGCGAATGATGCTCGAATCAGCGGCGGCGCAAACCTGGCGCGTACCGGTGGCCGAAGTGAAGGCTCAGAATCATGAAGTGGTCCACGCGGCCAGCGGAAAGAAGGCCGGCTACGGCGAACTGGTCGCGTTAGCGGTGCGCCAGAGCGTGCCCAAGCCCGCGGATCTTAAGTACAAGGACCCGGCTTCGTATCGTTACGTTGGCAAGGATGTCGCGATCACGGACCTGGACGATATTCTGCACGGCAAGGCAGTTTTCGGGCAGGATGCGCGGATGCCGGGCATGGTCTACGCGTCTATTGAGCGTGCTCCTGTATTCGGGGGCACCTTGAAAACGATGAACGACGCCGAGACAAAGCAGGTAAAGGGCGTCTCTTCCACGGCGGTTCTGGATCCATTCAAGCCACCATGCGGCTTCCAGCCTTTGGGCGGAGTGGCCGTGATCGCCGACTCGACCTGGGCGGCGATGCAAGGCCGCAAGAAGCTGAAGATCGACTGGAATTTGGGCGGCAATACGGGTTACGAATCGGCCGCTTACCGCAAGCAGTTGGAAGGGACGGTGGCCAAGCCGTGCAAGGAAGCTCGCAACGAAGGCGACGTTTACGCGGCTTTCGGCAAGGCAACCAAAACGCACGAGGCAGCTTACTACGCGCCCACTCTGGCGCACGCCGCTATGGAACCTCCGGCTGCGGTGGCCGAATACAAGCAGGGGAAGGTGGTCTGCTACACCTGCACCCAGAATCCGCAGGCGGTGCAGGACACAGTGGCTCAGGCCGTTGGAATTAAGCCTGAAGATGTTACTTGTCATGTCACCTTATTGGGCGGAGGATTTGGGCGCAAATCGAAACCGGATTACGTGGCGGAAGCGGCGCTGCTTTCCAAGAAGCTCGGCAAACCGGTCAAGGTGGTGTGGACCCGCGAGGACGATATTCATTTCGACTACTTCCACGCGCCTGCCGCGATGTTCATGAAGGCGGCGCTGGATGACAAGGGCAGACCGACGGCTTGGCTCGGTCGCACGGCGTTCCCGCCCATCGGGTCGATTTTCGATGCGAAGGAACAATACGGCGGGTTCCAATTGAGTCTGGGGTTCATCGATGTGCCTTACGATGTCGCCAATATTCGCATCGAGAACGGACCGGGGGAAGTGCACCAGCGCATTGGATGGATGCGCTCGGTGTCCAACATTAATCACGCCTTCGCGGTGCACTCCTTTGTAGACGAGCTGGCGGCGATGGCCAATCGCGATCGGGTCGATTACCTCTACGATCTGCTGGGCAAGGATCGCACCATCGACCTTCGGCCTCCCGACGCGCGCAAGACGCCCGACCCTTACATGATCGACACGGCTCGGTACCGGAGGGTGCTGAACACGCTGGCCGAATCGGCTGGCTGGGCCAATAAGAAATCGGGTAACGGGAAGGGCTACGGCATCGCGCTGCATCGAAGCTTCTTCAGCTACATTGGCGCCATGGTGGAAGTGGATGTATTAAAGGACGGCAGCATTTCCGTCGGCCGCGTGGATTACGTGGTGGATGCCGGCAAGGTGGTGAACCCGGATCGAGTGCGGGCGCAGTTTGAAGGCGCAGCCGTGTTCGGGATCGGGCTTACCAAGACTGGCGAGATTACCTCGGCTAACGGACAGATCGTTCAGTCGAACTTTAATAACTATCCGGTGGCTCGCATGACGGACGCGCCGCGCGAAACGCATGTGACCATCATCGGGACGGACAAACCTCCGGCGGGAGTCGGCGAGCCTGGGGTTCCACCCATTGCTCCGGCGATCTGCAACGCGATTTTCGCAGCCACGGGGAAGAGGGTTCGGGAGTTGCCTCTGAAGTACGCGAAGCTGGCTTAGGTTAGACCTTTAAGCTAACTTTCACGAAGGTTAGGAATCGGCGGTTACTTGCCTATACTAGTTAAGTTGTGGCTATAACCGAACCGCTCAAACTGCCATTCCGGCGTCTTTTTATAGGGATTGCTATTTGCCTTGGCGTGCCGGCTTGGGCACAGCCTCCGGCTCCTTTGACGATCGATCTGCAGTCGGCACTGCAGCGCGCGCGGACCTGGAGCCCGCAGTTTTTAGCCGCCGCGTTGGCCGCGAATTCGGCGAAAGAGGATCGCATCCAGGCCAAGGCTGCATTCTTTCCCACGGTAAGCGCGCTGAACAGCTATCTATACACGCAGGGAAACGGAACCGATACCGGCGTCTTCGTCGCAAACAATGGCGTACACATTTATGATGAGCAATTGACGGTGCACGCCGACGTGTTTTCCGCCACAAAGCAGGCGCAATACAAAAGCACACTTGCTGCGGAAGCGGCTGCGAAGGCTCGCCAGGATGTGGCTCGGCGCGGATTGGCGACCACGGTAATTCAGAATTATTACGGCGTGATTTCTGCAAACCGGCATCGCGTGAATGCCGTTCGCGCGTTGAACGAAGCCAACCAGTTTTTAGATCTCTCAGAGAAGCAGGAAAAGGGCGGGGAAGTTGCCCGAGCTGATGTGGTGAAGGCTCAGCTACAACGCCGCCAGCGCGAGCAGCAATTGAATGAGGCGGAAGTCAACGTGGATAAGGCCAAGCTGGCGCTGGCCGTGCTGATTTTTCAGGACCTGATGCAGCCGTATGACGTCGTGGACGATTTGAAACCCGATGCGCCTGCTCCTGCGCCGGAGGAAGGCAGGCAGGCTTCCTTCGCGGGGAATCCGGATTTGACGGCTGCAGAAGCATCGCTGCGGCAGGCCGACTCCGGCGTCGCCGTAGCGCGCGGGGATTACTACCCGCTTTTTAGCATCGACTATTTCTACGGAATTAATTCCAATATCCTCTCGTTGACGGACCCTTTTGGGAACCGGAATATCGGCTCGGTGGTGCAGGCGACGGTCACGGTGCCGGTGTGGAATTGGGGTTCGACGCGCAGCAAGGTGCGGCAGGCGCAAATCGCACAGCAGCAGGCGCAGAACGATCTTAATTTCGCCAAACGCCAGGTGGAGTCCAATCTGGATGGCTATTACCTGGAGGCTCGGGCGGCGCGCACGCAATTGGCTCAGCTTCTGGATACGCGGACGCTGGCGGAGGAAAATCTGCGGCTGACCACGCTGCGTTATGAAGGCGGGGAGGCTACGGCGCTGGAAATCGTCGATGCGCAATCAAGTGCGTCGGACGCGCGGAACGGCTACGATGACGGCCTGGCGCGGTACCGGCTGGCCTTGGCAAATCTCGAAGTTCTGATGGGACGGTACTAATGAAGGACGCCTCGAAGGTATCCATGTTTCTCCTGGCCGCGCTGCTGGCCGGGTGCTCGAAAGAAGCCGATCCAGCCAAGGACGCCGAAGCCGGGCGGGTGGTGCAACTGGCCGATGTAAAGACGGATAGCATTGAACGGGTACTCACCGTGGAAGGTATTCTGCGGGCATTGGATCAATCCGCGGTCACGCCGAAGATCAGCGCGCCGGTGAGTAAGTTTCTAGTCAATCGCGGCGATCACGTCAAATCCGGCCAGTTGATCGCAGTGCTGGAAGGCAAGGACCTCATGGCCGCGGTCTCCGACGCCAAGGGCACCATGGACCAGGCGGCCGCTACGTTGCACAACACTGAGGCGGGTACCGTGCCCGATGAAGTGATCAAGGCGCAAACCGATGTTCTGGCCGCCAAGGAGACGATGGACGCGGCCAAGAAGGTTTTCGATAGCCGCACAGAATTGCTCAAACAAGGAGCGATCGCGCGCAAGTCGGTGGACGATGCCGATGTTGCCTATGTGACCGCGAAGAGCGCGTATGATGTCGCGACTAAGCATCTGGAATCGGTGGAGACCGTCGGTCGTCATGAAGAAGTAAAGGTCGCCTCGGGTGGGTTTCAATCGGCGAAGGGCAAGTTCGAAAATGCGCAAGCGCAGCTTTCCTACACGATGATCTTCAGTCCGATTGCCGGCATTGTCGCGGACCGGTCGGTGTTTCCCGGAGAAATGGCGGTGCCGGGAATGCCACTGCTGACGATCCTGGATATTTCCAGCGTCATCGCGCGCGTGAACGTGCCGCAGACGCAGGCAAACTTTGTCCGGGTGGGCCAGACGGCTCACATTGTCGCGGCGGACGGTTCCGAAGCCACAGGCAAGGTAACGGTGGTCAGTCCCGCGCTGGATCCGCAGGGCACCACGGTTGAGGTCTGGGTGCAGGCGGCCAATCCTGAAGAGAAACTTCGTCCTGGCGGTACCGTTCGCGTCACCATCGCAGCGGAGGTCGTGCGTAATGCAGTCGTGGTTCCCACCGCGGCGCTCTTGCCTGCTTCTGAAGGCGGGTCGGCTGTGTTCACCGTGGGGAGCGACATGATCGCCAAGGAGCAACGGGTAACCGTGGGGATTCGCAGCGCGGAGAAAGCTCAGATTCTGAGCGGCGTGGATGCGGGTGCGTGTGTGATTGTTTCGGGAGGGCTCGGCCTGCAGGATGGCGCGAAGGTAAAGCTGGCGGGCGCCGAGAACAAAAAAGACAGCGACCAAAAAGATAAAGAAAAGAAAGCCAAGGAATGAGCGACCAGCCGCACAAAATCAGCCGCTCGGAAGCCTACGAACACTGGACCGCGCGGCACGCCAAATCCATACTCTTCGTCATTCTGACCATCGCGGGGCGGGCGTCTATTTCGCCTACAACCTTCCCGTCTCCGTTTTTCCCAGCACCGATTTTCCGCGGATCGTCATCGGCGCGGACAACGGAGTGATGCCGATTGAACAGATGACGGTGATCGTCACGCGCCAGATCGAAGAAGCGGTAAACGGCATTCAGGGAATTAACCGCGTGCAGTCCATCACCAGCCGGGGCTCTGCGGAAATCAATCTTTTCTTCGACTGGGACACTGACATGGGTCCTGCTCTGGACCGTGTAAACGCCAACTTGGCGCGCATCCAGCCCAACTTGCCTTCGACGCTAAAGCTGAATGCGCAGCGTCTTACCTTCGCAGTGTTTCCCGATCATCGGGTACAGTCTGACGTCGGACACGATACCGCCGACGAAGATGTGGGAGCTGGCTACTTACGAATTGCGCCCACGTCTGAATCGCCTGAGCGGGTGTGTCCACGGTGATCGTTCAAGGGGGGCAAGAACCGGAGTTTGAAGTTCGGCTGGATCCTTCGCGCATGGTGCAGACCGCAGTCCACTGTGCAGAATGTGCTGGACGCTCTGCAGCACGGCAATATGATCGATTCGCCCGGCTTGTTTGAAAAAGATCAGGCTTTGGTGCTGGGGCTGGTCAGCGGGCAGGCGACTACCCCCGAAGAGATTTCACAGATCGTTATCAAGACGACGCCCGCAAATATTCCCGTGCGCATCGGCGATGTGGGAAGCGTGCAGAACTCCGTGAAGCCGGTCTACACGATGGTGCGCGCCAACGGAAAGCCTGCGGTGCTGTTGAACGTCAATCGCCAGCCGGACGCCAATACGGTGGATGTGGCCGACGAAGTTCACGACGAAATGGAGGCCATCAAAGCGACCTTGCCCAAGGGAGTTGAGGTGCAGACGTTCTATGACCAGTCCGATATTGTGAAGGCCTCCATAAAAAGCGTGCTGGAAGCCATTCTGATCGGGCTGGTGCTCACGGGCGTGATTCTGGTGCTGTTCCTGAGGGATTGGGGGACGTCGTTAGTTGCTGGTCTGGTGATTCCGGCAACGATCGGAATCACCCTGGTGATGCTGCGGGTGCTGGGGCAGAGCTTCAACTTGATGACGCTGGGAGGGCTCGCCGCAGCGGTGGGCTTGGTGATTGACGATGCGATTGTGGTGGTTGAAAACATCGTGCGGCATCGCGACTCAGGGAAGACTCGCGCCGAGGCGATACAGGCTGCTATTCATGAAATCGCCAGGCCTCTGGTCGGGTCGACCATCACCCCTATTGTTGTTTTTCTTCCGCTGATAGCCATATCGGGGGTCACTGGGATTTTCTTCCGCGCGCTGGCGATTACGGTGGGCAGCGCGTTGCTCGCGTCATTGGTGTTGGCGCTGACGTGGACGCCTACGCTCAGCCATTTCCTAATTCGAAGCAAAGCCAAGGGGCACGCGGAAGAGCATCACGAAATCATCGAGCACCATGGATTCCTGGGGGCAGTGGTCCGAATTTACGTTCGTGCGCTGCATTGGTCGCTGGCGCATCCCATTCTTCTAAGCCTTGGGATTGTCGCCGTGCTGGCGGGTTCCTGGTTCAGTTTTCAGGCGCTGGGTACGGATCTTCTGCCTGCCATGGATGAGGGCGGATTTATTCTGGATTACTGGATGCCCGCCGGATCTTCGCTGGCGGAGACTGATAAGGTATTGGGCCAGGTGGAGGCACTGCTCAAGTCGGTTCCCGAAATTGAGAACACCTCGCGACGTACGGGTCTGGAACTAGGCCTGGCGCAGGTGACGGAGGCCCATCGCGGAGACATGACCATCAAGCTCAAGAAGGAGCGCACACGCAGCGCGGATGAGATCATTGACGATCTGCGGGATAAGATTGGCGTTCAGTTCCCGTTCCTCAAAGTCGAATTTCCGCAGCTTCTTTCGGACATGATCGGCGACTTGACCAGCAGTCCCGAACCAATCGAAGTGAAGTTGTTTTCGCAGGATCCGGCGGTATTGCGCGAATGGTCGCCTAAACTGGCGGCCAGTATGAGAAAAATCAAGGGCGTGGTGGACGTACTGGATGGAATTGAGAATACGATCAGCGGTCCTCTGCTAACGTTCAAGGTGGATCCGTCCGCTGTGGCTCGCGCGGGCTTGACGCCGGAGGAAATCCAAACCGATGCCAGCGCGCTGTTGCAGGGAGCGCCCGCCCCAAACCCGGTGGTTCTGAATGGACACGCTTACACGGTACGCGTCCGCTATCCGGAATCCGCGCGGGCGTCCATTAATACGATTCGCGATACGTTGCTCGTGAGCTCTAACGGTAAGACCGCGACGCTGGGATCGCTGGCCGCCATTCAGGAACTGCCGGGCCAGACTGAGGAACGGCGCGAGAATCGGCAGACCGATGTCGCCGTGACGGCGAGGTTGGAGGGTATAAGCCTGGGCGAGGGTGTGGCCGCGGTTCAGGATGCGGTTGCGAAGTTGGACATTCCTTCGACGATTCGCGTGGAGTACGGCGGAGCTTACAAGGAACAGCAGCAATCGTTCCAGGATTTATTGGTGGTCTTGGTGGCGGCGGTGTTGCTGGTTTTCATTGTGCTGCTGCTGGAGTTTCGGGTTTTCGCTGCGCCCATTGCGATTCTGGCATCGGCCCTGCTGTCGTCGTTCGGCGTGTTCGCCGCGCTGCATCTCACGCATACGACGTTTAACATCGCGTCATTCATGGGTTTGATCATGGTGGTTGGTATTGTGGCCAAGAATGGAATTTTGCTGTTGGATGCCGAGGAGAAATACCACGCGCAGCACACGTCGGCCATTCAGGCGATGATCTGGGCTGGCGGCCGCCGCCTGCGCCCTATTCTAATGACGGCTCTAGCCACGGTGGCCGGCATGATCCCTCTGGCTTTGGGCATCGGCTCCGGCGCGCAGATGCTGCGGCCCCTGGCGATCGCAGTGATTGGTGGAATTGTAGCATCGCTGCTGTTCTCGCTGATCGTAACTCCCGCTGTTCATTTCTTCATTGCGGGACGGCGGCGGGTTGTTGCCGCTCCCATCGTTCCCGAACCCGCGCCGACGAATGGCTGACGCGCTGTCTATCGCGCACGTTGACTCAGAGGAAAGCCTTCGCGGCGGTCAAGAGGCCCTTCTCCAACTAGCGCGGCTGCTACGTGAGCGTGGTCACAATCAGGTATTGGTGACTCCTCCCGGGAGCGCGCTAGCAATGAAGGCCGCCGCCGCTGGATTCCTGATCGCGCCACTCGCCTCTCTACGCAATATTTTGAAGGAGCACGATGTGCGCATTGTCCACTCTCATAGTGGGCGTGCGCACAATCGCGCGTGGCTGAGTAGCGCGGGCCTCAATGTTCGCAGAGTCACGACTCGTCATGTAGCGTTCGAGCCGCGCCATAGCTTGATCCATCGCCTGAAATATACTCTGACTTGCGATCGCATCATTGCAGTTTCGGGGGCCGCGCGCGACATGCTGGTGAAGTCGGGCATTCCGGCGGAGAAGATTGAAGTGATCCACATGGGAGTTCCTATTCCGCCCTCGCTTCCCACTGCGGAAGAGCGTCAGAGGGCGCGTGAACACTG
The DNA here is from genome assembly GCA_963766615.1 of Terriglobia bacterium. Lineage (GTDB taxonomy): Bacteria > Acidobacteriota > Terriglobia > Bryobacterales > Bryobacteraceae > Palsa-187. The sequence continues at coordinate 401,607 of CAVYBC010000010.1, read as the reverse complement.
GGGGCTTACGCCGTCGGATTTCGCGGTCGGCCACATGGGGGCGTTCACGCGCGAGAAGGGCCAGGACGTCGCCGTGGCTGCAGCGAATTTATTGGACATGCCGTCGCTGCGTCTGATTCTCGCGGGGGACGGTCCGCTGCGGGCTTCGATTTCGGCCAGCCCACGAGTGCGGTTGCCGGGATACGTGGAAGACAAGCCAACGCTGTTGCGGGCTCTGGATCTGTTCGTAATGCCGTCGCGATCCGAGGCCTGGGGGTTAGCGGCGCTGGAGGCGATGTCGTACGGCGTGCCGGTGATTGCAAGCGCTGTGGGAGGGTTACGAGAGATTGTTGAGGATCGCGTTTCGGGTTGGCTGGTGCCACCGGATGATCCAGCGGCACTGGCGTCGGCGATTGCTGAGGCTAGGTTGTTAGTGGAATCATTTCGCGAGCGGGCGCGGGAGAGGGCGGGGAAGTTTTCGCTAGAGGAGACGGTTCGACGGACGGAAGATACCTACTACGAGCTTGGCCGGAAAAATTGGCCATAAGATAACCTTGCAACTGCCCCTCTAGCCCCGCGGAACGCACTATAATAACCGAGGTCTTCCTCTCAATGTTGCTGATTCAAACAGCGCCATCCAACCCGTTGAATGACGCAACGTGGTTGTTTCCTGCCCTGGAAGTCTGGCACATTCTGGGTTTTGCATTTTCAGTCGGCATGATCGCGCTGGTCGATTTCCGGCTTCTTGGTATCGGCCTGCTGCGGCAGGATCCCAGGGAACTCGCCAAGGATCTTGCGCCGTGGACTTTGTTCGGACTCGTTAACATGTTGCTATCCGGACCGCTCATGTTCGCGACTGACCCCGACATGTACTACCTCAATCTCTCCTTTCAAGTGAAGATGACGTGCCTGGTGCTGGCCATCGTGATTCACTACACGATTCGCCGCAAGCAAATCGACAGCGGGACAGCCGGTAAAGGGATCGCACTGCTTTCGCTCGCGCTGTGGGCTGGAGTTTTGGGCGGCGGAATCTTTATAGGATTTTTTACGACGGCCTGATCCTATGCTTCTCGCCTTCGCACAATGGATCCAACTTACGGGCTTCTTCACCTACGTCCGTTCGTCGACTTTTTTCTACCCGATTGTTCTGTCGCTGCACATGTGTGGCATCGCGATGTTCGGAGGGATGATCCTGGCGGGCGATCTGCGCATTTTGGGCATCGGCATGACGCGCTACAAGATTTCCGATTTTCTGGACCAGCTTCGTATCCCTAAGCGTTATGGGTTATTGTTGATGGTCACGATGGGCGCGATACTGGCGGGGTCGAAGGCGGAAGAGTATTACTACAATGCATTCTTTCGCACGAAGATGATCCTGCTTGTTTGCGTGGCGCTGCACGCGCTGGTGTTCCGGAAAGTTTATGCAAATGCCGACGCGCTTGATCAGGCCAAGGTGATTCCCGGCCAGGCGAAGACAGCTGCTATTATTTCGCTGTTGCTGTGGAGCGGGTTGGTGGTTGCGGGGCGAGGCATCGGTTACATCGAGCCTCCTTTGGATAAGCTTCACGCCCAGGCAGAGCAGGGAACTTCGTACTACCTTAGATAAGTGATTTGAAGAAAGGTCGAATTGGAATGCTCGTTTACGACGCAGCCGCATACCCGCTGAACCAGAATGAATGGTCGTTTCCGGTGTGCGAGGTTTTTCACATTGTTTCTTTTGCGGTCACGATCAGTACGATTGCGATGGTCGATCTGCGAATGTTGGGAATCGCTTTCACTAAGAAGGCCACTTCGGCGATGCTGAAAGACACCTCGCTGTGGACGCTGCTCGGTCTGGTGGTGGTGTTGATTTCGGGTCCGTTGATTTTCTTCTCCGACCCCATCATGTATCTCTACAACGTTGGGTTTCGATTTAAGATCACCATGCTGCTGCTGGCCATTCTTTGGAACTACACGATTCACCGCAAAGTGGCGATGTCCGATTCGTCAGGGGCACTTGCCAGCTTGACCGCGGTGATCTCTCTTGGACTTTGGGTTTCAATCGTCTTCGGCGGAATTTTTATCGCATTCGTCTAAGGAAGCACAACAATGTCTCTTGAATCCATCGGTTTGTGGTTGCAGAGCGCGGATATCGCTACGGCGCTTCGCGAATCGGCCTTGGTGTATCCGATTGTGATGAGCACTCATCTGACCGGCATGGCGCTCTTTGGCGGAATGATTTTGATGACCGACCTGCGCTTGCTGGGAGTGGCTATGAAGGATTACACCCTTACGGAAGTGGTGAACGGACTTCGCCCCTGGAAGCATTTGGGCATCACGATCGTGGCAAGCTGCGGCATCATGCTGGCATGGGCGAAGGCCGAGAAGTATCTCGGCAATCCCTACTTCCTTTTGAAAATGAGCCTGCTGCTCTGCGCCTGTATCCACGGAGCGTATTTCCGAAGCCGCGTATATGCAAAGACGGAAGAACTGGACCGCTTGCCTACGGTACCAGGCAAGGTGAAGGCGGCCGCAATTCTATCCATGTGCATGTGGGTCGGGATCGTTACCTGCGGGCGCTGGATCGCCTACTATGAGCCGCCTCGTACCGATCAGGCAGCAGTCATCCAGCGGTAGCTTAGGCCTCTACCTGCTTCGGCTTCGCCACGACGTGGCGGCGGATTTGCACGCTCAGCGCGACGGTCGCCCCTAGCGCCATCGCGCCTGTGACCACGTGGGCTCCCGTCACCCAAACCACCATTGGGGAGTCGGTAGAGTTGATCATCCGCACCGTCAACGCTGCGATTCCCAGGAAGACTTGGCAGAATACGACGGTCATCATAGTGGCTGCCGCGGACTTGAGCGGACGGTGCGTGGGGCACTGCTGCGTGACGAACATTCCCATCATCAGGATCGCCAGCGTGACGATAATTGCTCCGGCGATGTGCGGCAGCACGCCCATCGCCTTATGCCGGAACGCGGCCCCGAGAACGATCTGAGCCACTACAAGCACTGGCGCGATGGTGGAGAGCGAGCGGAGCGAGGGCCAGCCGGCGTCCATTACGGTTTCCGGTCCTTTGGCCCAGCCTGGAGATGTCAGCACCACGGCGGCAACTGTCGAGGCAAACAACAGGTGCGCCAGACAAGCGTGCAGGATGGCCATGCCGGGGACGTCGCGCAGTAGTGATGGGGTGCCTAATCCTCCGACGGCAAGATTCAAAATGACCAGCAGCCAGCCGAGCGATCGCGTATCGCTTCCAGCCGTTATCAACCAGATGGCCAGAACCATGGCGAGAATCGACGCGACTACGGAGGATAGCTGATGTCCGGATTGCGCAAAGAGGCCGCCAGGCGCGGAAGCCAGGGGCTCGAGCCGATTGGCGGTGACTGCGGACCCGGATGCGATCAGAACCAGGATGCCAATCGCCACCAGAATCGCGAATCGGAATAGCCAGGTGGAAGTCATTTGAAAGATTCCTGCGACATTTTTTGGCAGCGGCCCTTTGACATGCCAGCTCCATCCAAGTATAGTTTTTTGAGGTAGGTAAGTTTTTGGAGGCAGGTGCGATGAGATTGCGGGTTTTGGTATTGGGTTTGGGATTGATGATGGTGTATCCGGGCTCCACCCTGTTTGCCCATCATTCCACCGCTATGTACAACATGGCCAACCCGACTACGGTCACCGGGGTCGTGAAGCGTTTCGAATGGACCAATCCTCACGCCTACATCTATCTTGAAGTCAAAGACGAGTCAGGCAACACTACCGAATGGGCTATTGAGATGATGAGCCTGAATCACCTGAAGTCCTACGGCTGGTCGCGCAATACGGTGCAGCCGGGCGAGACGATCACTTGCACGGGTGGTGCGGCAAAGGGCGGTCAGCCGGCGATGTTAAGCTCGCTGGTAAAGCTCGCCAATGGCGATTTGATTAAGTCGTAAAATCACTATCTTCGCTTAGTGGTCAGCACCACGGGCGTTCCTTCGAAACCAAATTTCTCCCGCAGCCGATTGACAAGAAATCGTTCCGCGGAGAAATGAAGCTTGTTTGCTTTGTCGGTGAAGACCACAAAGGTGGGCGGGCGCACGGACGCCTGGGTCATGTAGAAGATCTTCGCGTCGTATTCCCAGTGCAGCGTTTCCACGAAGCGGTTGAGCTGACCCGTTCCGATGCGCACTGAGGCTGCGTCGTAAACCTTCTTGATCAGAGGGAACAGCGCGCGGGTTCCTGCTTGCTTATGAGCGGACATGAACAGGACGGGGGCGTATTCCAGGAACTTCATCTCGTCGCGGATTTGTTCCAGAAACGTTTTCTTGTTCTTGTCCTTGGCTACGTCCCACTTGTTTACACACAGGATGATCGCCCGACCCTCCTCGTGCGCGTAGCCAGCGATGGTGGCATCCAGCGCCAGCACTCCTTCACTGGCATCCAGCACCAGCAGCGCGACGTTGGACATCTTCAAATGCCGGCGCGCCATGACGACGCTCATCTTTTCCGCCATCAGCTTGGTCTTGCCTTTGCGGCGAATGCCGGCCGTGTCCACGATGATATAGTCGGTTCCTTCGAAGACCACGGTTTCATCCACGGCATCGCGCGTGGTACCTGCTACAGGCGAGACGATAGACCGCTCCATCCCGGTCAGGGCGTTCAGCAGTGTTGATTTACCTACGTTCGGCCGGCCGATGATCGCGATCTTGATATAGCCGGTCTTCTCTTCTTCTTGTTCAAGGTCGGGTTTCGCCTGTGAAGGAAAGCCTTGCGTTACGTGCTCCAAAAGATCGTCCAGGCCGATGCGATGTTCAGCCGAGACGGGGAAGAGATGGCTGAATCCCAGCGCATGAAATTCGTGAGCCAATCCCTCGCGCTTCACGTGGTCGATCTTGTTCACGGCCAGCGCCACAGGTTTGCCGACTTTTCGGAGCATCTTTGCCAGGTCGCGATCTGCGCCGGTGATTTCGGCTCGACCATCGATCAGAAAAATAATCTGTGCAGCCTTTTCCAGTGCCACGCGGGCCTGCTTCAGAATCTGCGTGGGAATCAATTCCTCATCGTTGGTGATGATGCCGCCCGTATCGATTAATTCAAAGGGACGATTGTTATAGGTTGCTTCGCCGATGATCCGGTCGCGTGTGATGCCGGGCTCGTCACCGACAATCGAGCGGCGCTGGCCGATGATCGCGTTGAACAGAGTCGACTTGCCGACATTGGGGCGGCCGACGATTACAACCGTTGGGAGGGATGACACTGACTTCTATTCTCGCTGATTTGCGCCAAAAACTCGCGTTCTTTACGCGCTCCGTGCGACCATAGAAGTTCCAGATGTCTACCCCCACTACTCGTAACATAGCTATCATTGCGCACGTTGACCACGGCAAGACCACTCTTGTGGACGCTTTACTCCGCCAAAGCGGCATTTTTCGGGAAAACGAAGAAGTCGCCGAGCGCGTGATGGATTCCAACGACCTCGAACGCGAACGCGGCATCACCATTCTGGCCAAAGCCACGGGCGTTCGTTATAACGGCACGAAGATCAATATTGTCGACACCCCAGGCCACAGCGATTTCGGCGGCGAAGTAGAACGCGCACTCAAGTTGGTAGACGGCGTGATGCTGCTGGTGGACGCGAGCGAAGGCCCCCTTCCGCAAACCCGTTACGTTCTGATGAAAGCTCTTGAAGCGCGCCTGCCGCAGATCGTCGTCATCAATAAAATCGACCGCCCCGACGCGCGCATTCAGGAAGTCCTCAACGAAGTTTACGACCTGTTCATTGACCTGGAGGCGACCGAAGATCAGCTCGGCTTCCCGGTGATCTACACCAACGCCAAGGAAGGCATCGCCAAGGCCGATCCGGCCGGCGAAGGCACCAATCTCAAGATTCTTTTTGACGCCATTATCGATCACATTCCCGCGCCCCAGGGCGAGGCTGACGCGGTGCTTCAGTTTCAGGTGGGAAATCTGGATTACAGCGAATACCTGGGCCGGTTGGCGATTGGCCGCGTGTTCAGCGGAACGCTCCGGCATGGCGATGAGGTTGTTATCGCGAAACTCGACGGGTCACTTCAGAAGACGCGCATTACCAAGCTCTATTCTTTTGAAGGCTTGAAGCGCGTGGATGAAACCGTGGGTAAGCTGGGCGACCTTCTGGCCATTGCCGGCGTGGAAGGCATCACCATTGGTGAGACCATTACCAGCGTTGAAAACCCATCGCCGCTGCCATTGATCCAGATCGATGAGCCGACCATCGCGATGACCTTCACCATCAACGCATCGCCGTTCTCGGGCCGCGAAGGGCAGTATGTCACTTCGCGCAATCTTCGCGACCGTCTGGACAAGGAACTGCTGACCAACGTCTCGATTCGCGTGGAAGAAGCAGGTGGTCCGGACGCGTTTAAGGTGATGGGTCGCGGGGAGCTGCAACTGGCGATCCTCATTGAGATGATGCGCCGCGAGGGATTTGAACTCGCGGTAGGCAAACCCGAAATCCTGACCAAGACCATCGACGGCAAGCTGAGCGAGCCTCTGGAATTGCTGGTGATCGACTGTCCGGAACAATACATCGGCGTCGTAATCGAAAAGCTCGGCAGCCGCAAGGGCAAGATGGAGAAGATGGTCAATCACGGCTCGGGCCGCGTACGCCTGGAGTTCCTGCTGCCCTCCCGAGGCCTGATCGGTCTGCGCAGTGAAATGATGACCGATACCCGTGGCACCGCCATCATGAACTCGCTGTTTCACGGCTACATCGAGTGGCAGGGCGAGATCTCTATGCGGCCGACGGGGTCGCTGGTGGCCGACCGCGCCGGAGTCGCTACTGGGTTCGCGATCTGGAATTTGCAGGAGCGCGGAGAGATGTTCCTGTCTCCTCAGACGGAAGTTTATGAGGGCATGATTGTGGGCGAGAACTCGCGCGATGCCGACCTCAACGTCAACATCGTCAAAGAGAAAAAGCTCACCAATATGCGCGCCTCCAGCGCTGATGAAGCCATCCGGCTGGTGCCGCCGCGCCTGCTAAACCTGGAGCAAGCCATTGAGTTCATCCGCGAGGATGAATTGGTGGAAGTGACCCCGAAATCCATCCGGCTGCGCAAAAAGATCCTCAAAGCAAATCAACGTTGAAGCTTTTTGTTTTACATTATCTGGTTTAGAATCTGTTATTTAAGGCCTGTATAGCCTTTTGATTCCCTTTTCAAGACTTGACCCGCCATGCGATACTAAACGGACGAACATGGCTCTGGTGAGCGAGGCGATCGCCCGCTATCACAAACTAATAGAGAGTGAACCATACATTGACTTGGCTTGGGCTGTCGCTCTTCAGGAGCGCAAGAAAGCCCTCAAGCTCAATGGAGGTGTATCTCCCGTTCTGCGTCCACACTTCCTGACGCAACGCGACGTCGCGACCCTGGGAAAGGCGTCGGAGTTGATCGCGTCGGCAGTGGAGCGTGTGGAGCAGATGGCGCTCGCCACACCCGCCTTGCTGGCGCGCATGCACCTGTTGCCGGCCGAGCGCATGCTTGCCGCCGCCGAGCCGGGATATTCGGCCATAAACGTCGCCACGCATCTGCACACTAATTTCAACGACGCTTCGTTGCGCTTTACGGGACATTCTGCCTCGGCTGCCGCGGGCGTGATTTATGGCGACGCTTTGGCGGATCTTTACTTTGAGGCTCCGCCCGTTAAGGAATTCCGCAAGAAATTCAAGCTTAGTAAAATTGGCGGGGCGAAGCCGCTGCTCAGTGCGATTCTCAAAGCTTATAAGGAATCGGGCGGGAAGCAAAAGAAGCCATCCATCGCGATCGTCGAGTTCCACGCGGGTCTGGCGAGCGAACATACTTTGCTGGCCGAGTTCTTCGCGAAGGAAGGCCATGCCACCGTAACTGTGGCGCCGGAGCAACTGGAATACCGCAACAACGTGTTGCGAGCGGGCGAGATGAATATTGACATCGTCTACCGGGCTTTTCGTCTGCAGGACTTCCTGGTGCGCTTTGACCTGAATCATGCCCTGGTGCGTGCTTATAAAGAACGAACGATCTGCATGGTCAACAGCTTCCGTTCCGACCTCGGCGCGAAGAAGGCGATTCTGGATCTGCTGACGGACGAAACCGTCACAGCGAAGTTTCCGTCCGCCGAGCGCAAAGCGATCAAGGATCACATTCCTTGGACCCGCGTGGTGCAGGCGGCGAAGACCACGCATAAGGGGCACTCCATCGACCTGCCCGATTTCGTAATGAAGCATCGCGCCAAACTGGTGCTGAAGCCCAACGACTCGACCGCCGAGGTTCCACCCGTCCGCGGCGTGGATGTCGACGATTTGACCTGGGAGAGATCGCTTCGCATGGCGATGCGAACGCCTTCGGTTGTGCAGGAAATTCCGGAGCCGGTCCGGACGGTATTTCCGATGCTGCAATTCGGGAGCCTGATGATGAAGGACATGCAGGTCGACTCGCAGCCGCACTTGTTCCTGGGGTCGGCCAACGGTGCTTCCACTTGGCTATCGGTGGCGGGGTCGACTGGATTTTCGACGCTGACCGGGCTAGCGCCTACGTTCCTGCTCGAAGGCAAGTGAGATGGGTTCCCGACCTGCCACATTCAACTTGCAATAATCCGGCAATAATATTCCAGGTACCGCCCAACGCTTCGAGCCGGAGAAAACTCTTCACGAGCCCTCTTCCGGGCGGCTTCTCCGATTGACTCTGCCAGCTTTGGATCGGCCGCCAGCTTTCTCAGGTCGGCGGCCATAGCTGCGGTGTCGCCCAGTTTTTCCAGAAACCCCGTCTCCCGGTCTCGAATAATTTCGGGCACCCCACCCAGTCGCGTGGCGACCACTGGCTTGGCGAAGCTAGTGGTCTCCAGTACGCCCATGCCGAAGCTCTCCTTTTCAGAACAATATAAGCCGGCATCGGCGGCGTTCAGGTAGTTCTCGATATCCAGGACGTCGTGACGGATCACCAGCCGGTCTTCGATGCCCAGACTCCGGGCCAGAGGTTCGTATTCAGCAAAGGATCCGCCCGCCAGGATCATCAGCTTCACGTGCGGCTGATCTTTAAGATGGGCGATCACCTTAAGCAAGTCAGGAATCCGCTTAACGGGTCGAAGGTTCGACAGATGTGCCACCACGAAGTCTCGCGGTTGGACACCTAGGGACTTGCGCATCGCGGCGCGGCTCTTCTTGGGTGTCCGAGGCCGGTAGAAATTATGAATCACCTCGATCGGTTTGCGGGTGCGCAGCACATGCACCGTTTCCTGCCGCAGGCTCTCCGATACCGCCGTCACGCCGTCAGATGCTTCGATCGAATACTTGATGACCGAGCGCAGATTAGGATCGCGGCCCAAGAGCGATATGTCGGTACCGTGCAGGGTAGTGATGATGCGCGGAGCGCGGCGCTGATGGGCCAGGACGATTCGGGTGGCCAGCAATGCCGCGGTTGCGTGGGGGACGGCGTAGTGGACGTGCAGAATGTCGAGCTTTTCCTGCTGTGCCACCGAGGCCATCTTCACCGCCAGCGGCAGCGTGTAGTCGGGGTACTTGAAGAGCTGGTATTCGTTGATTGTAACGGGATGGAATTTGATGTGGGGCTGCTTCGGATCCAGGCGGAAGGGCGGTTCGTAGCTGATGAAGTGGATCCGGTGGCCCAGGGCGGCCAGTTCGGCCCCCAACTGGGAGGCGACAATCCCGCTGCCGCCTACCGACGGATAGCAGGTAATCCCGACGGCCAGCTTCTTCATGTCAGTAATGCCGGGAGGAGTGCCACAGGTCGGAGATTGACTCCAGGCAGATGGGATCGTTCACCCAAAGGCCAATCGCATAGTCGACGCCAATCGCAGCGCCAAGCGACCGGGCGCGGCTCTCGACCAGTTCCAGATAGGAGCGGGTCCGCATTTGAGTCTGATGGCAGGCCATCGCCGCAACCCACTCCGTGTGGACTCCTGAAACATCTATGACGATGTCTGGTTTTTGGCCGAAAGTCTGGGTAATCGAATAGTAGTAGAGGTGGTCGATGGAGTGGGGCGCCACGTCTTTCAGCTCCTCCAGCCCCCCATAGCGAGCCAGGCGGGAAGCGTCGCGGACCATGCCAGCCACGGCGGAGTGGTCGGGGTGCTGATTTGGGTCAAGGTGGGGGGCCAAGACGATATTCGGCTTGAATCGCCGGAGCTCCCTGGCCAGCTTCAACCGATTTTGGACCGTAGACTCAATATGGCAGTCGCATCCCAGGTCGAGGAATTCGAGGCTCGCCCCAATGATGTCGGCCGCCAGACCGGCTTCCTGGACCCGTTCCATCGGGGTTCCAGAGGTCGACGCTTCGCCTCGGGAAACTACGATGATCCTGGCCTCGTGACCCTTCTTGACCTCCTGAATGAGGAGCGGGGCACACCCGAACTCGACGTCGTCCGGATGGGGGCCGACGGCCAGGATCTTCATGATCGTTATTGGGTTTAGACTCTGTAAGGTTTAGGTTTCTGAGATAGTTACGCTGTTGAGCTTATCGCCTTGCTTCACGGCGTTCACCACGTCCTGCCCCGATTTCACCTGGCCGAACACCGTGTGCTTGCCGTCCAGCCAGTCTGTGACCACGTGGGTGATGAAGAACTGGCTCCCGTTGGTGTTCGGACCGGCGTTAGCCATGGAAAGAGTGCCGACCTTATGGCGATTGGGATTGCCCTTGGTTTCATCCTCGAATTTATAACCTGGGCCGCCGCTGCCGGTGCCCTTGGGGTCGCCGCCCTGGACCATGAAATCGTTGATGACGCGATGGAACACGGTGCCGTCGTAGAACTTCTCATTGGCCAGGAATACGAAGTTGTTCACGGTCTTGGGAGCGTCCTTGGCGAATAGGTCGCATACGATCTTGCCTCGGGTGGTATCGAACGTGGCCGTATATTTCTTATTCACGTCGATCGACATCGCGGGAGGTGCGGGATATTGTTTTGACATTCTGAATCCAGTTTAACCTGCGGAGCATCCGAGGAGAGACGTGAAACGTAAGCATGGTTAGACTCACTATAAAGCGTGGAAGCAGACGTGCTAAGGAAATCGCAGGAGAGATGGGGTCGTTATGTTAATCGGAGCAGTTATCGCCGGATTGTTGATCGTTTCTTTATTCTTCGAGATGATTTCGTCTTCGCCGAAGCCGGCGAAAGAAATCTCCCGGAGCCCTCGCAACGTGAAATAACGGACACACCGTGTGTCAGGTTGGCTCATCGAAATGCGCCGCACGTTTCATCGCGTGGCGCATTTCCGAATTGTCCCGCGAATTGATTAGTATTCCGTAATCTATCGCGTCTTCCGCTGTGCCGACGGTAATTCCTTCCTGGGCAATTTTTCCGGTCGGTTAGCTGCGTCATACACAACACTCGCAATCACCGCCGCGGCCTGCATCAGGTCGGCTTTCTGGATGTGGTCGAGCGTGTCCATGTTGGAGTGATGCGTCAACGTCGAATATTCCAGAGGGTCCTGGATAAACTGGAAGCCCGGTAGTCCTACTTCGTCGAACGAGAGATGGTCGGTGCCGGTGGTGTTGCGGATGGTGATTGTCGACACACCCTCGTCCCGAAATGGGGCAAGCCACCGTTCGAAGACGGGTCGCATGGCGTCGTTGCCTTGCAGGTAGACGCCCCGAATCTTGCCGCTTCCGTTATCCAGGTTGAAATAGCCGGATAGCTTGGCGTGACCGTCTTGCAGGCGCATGGTGGCGGGGTCACCGAAGTGTTCTTTGACGTATGCCTTGGAACCAAGCAACCCCTGTTCTTCGCCGCTCCAAAGGGCGATCCGAACGGTGCGGTCGAGCTTCAGGTTTAAGGTCTTGAGGATGCGCATCACCTCGATCATCACGGCGCTGCCGGCGGCGTTGTCGGTAGCACCGGTTCCCGCGTGCCAGGAGTCGAAATGGGCGCCGATCATCACCACCTCGTCGGCCTTAGAACTCCCCGGAATCTCGCCCGTAATGTTGTAGGCGTCTTCGTTGCCGCGGGAGGTGTCTGCCTGCAAGTTGACCCGGACCTTTACGGCGACCTTTTTCTCCAGCAGCCGCACCATACGGTTATACTGCTCGGCGGTAACGATGAAGCTGGGCGGGGCCAACTCGTACTTGGCATCGTAAGGTCCGGCCGCCTGGGCAAATAGCAATGAATTGCGGGAGGTCCCGCCAGTGGTCAGGATGGCCACCACGCCTTCGTCCCTGAGGAACTTAATTCGCTTGGCAGTAATTTCGTCACGCTGGGCACGGAACTGGTCGGTCACCCAGCCTGGCAGGCTGGCCTGGAATTCGCGAGCTTCGGCGGCGTCTTCGGGAAATTTGAGGTCCTTCAGATCGGGGACGTCCTGCATTTTGGCGGCGGGGGCGGGAGCGGCGACCAAGTCGCTCAGCTCCTTGTCGGTATAGCGCTCGAAAAGAGGCTGCGTGACAGGCTGGAGCGTTAACGGCCGCGAGTACAACAGGACCTTACCTTTCAGCTTGCCCTTCCATTGGTTCATGTACTTATCGAGGTTCTCTTGCAGTTGCTTGGGATCCTGACTATTTGGGCCGAAAGGAGCGAACACTAATTCGCCGGTCGCGATCCCGCTCGAATTGTCCGACCAGGCGAGGGGCACGGCATCCAGGGCCAGATAGCCAGGGTCGGTGATCTCCAGCGAAGCCTGTTTCAGGGACCAGCTTCGACCGAAGGATCCCCACTTCTCAAGACGGACGTTCTGGACGCCATAGCCTTGCAAACGTTTTACCGCCCAATCTGCTGCCTGACGCCAGCCAGGGGAAGCGGTCAGGCGTGGGCCATAGACATCTGTCAGGTAGCCCATGGTATCCATCACGCGAGACTTTTCGAACGCTTCGGTCTTGATGCGTCCGACCATACTTAAGTCAACCTGCTCCTGCGCGAGCACGGTCAGGCCGAAAACTAACCCAAGGAGGATACGATTCATTCGAAAATTATCGCATTTTCTGTCCGTAAGATATCTTTTGGCCATGTGGGTAAACGGTAGAATCAAGATAAGGAACCACATGAAGCATTTCCTTCTTCTCACCCTGGCGGCAATCGGAACCTGCGGATTCGCGCAGATGCTGAAATCGGTCGCCGTCCCCAATCCGGCGCCCCCCGGCAGCATCCAGCCTAATTGGGCCGTGGCCGCCGATGGCAGCGTTCTTCTAAGCTGGGTGGAACCTTCGAAGGATACCTACGCCCTGCGATACGCGATCCGTCATGGGTCCGCGTGGGGCGAAGCACGGACAATCGCCTCCGGGCGAAACTTCTGGCGTCATCCGGCGGAGATACCTGGACTACTGAGCATGAGCGATGGCATGCTGCTCGCTCACTGGGTGGAAAAAGGAAAAGGCAAGGATTCGAGCGACGCCGAGGACCTCTATGTTTCCAGTTCCAAAGACGGCATTAAGTGGACTGCCCCCGCGATGGCCCATCACGACCATGCCGCGGTCCAGCATGGCTTGGCATCCATCGTTCAAAGCGGGCCGAAAGAGGCTTCCGTCCTGTGGCTATGGGCGAACAAAGGCGATGACGGCCCAGTCACGCTGATGCGAACCATCGTAGACGCGGACGGAAAAGAGATTAAAGAGGAGCCGCTGGACACGGACACGTGCAGTTGCTGCCCCACCTCCGTAGTGAAGACCTCGAAAGGGATTCTGGTGGCTTATCGCGACCATACCTCGAAAGATATTCGCGACATCGCCATTCTGCGCTTTGAAAACGGCAAGTGGTCGACATCGAAGATTCTTTATGCGGACAACTGGCAGGTGAACGCCTGCCCTGTGAACGCCGCGTCAGCGGTGGCCAAAGATAATCGGGTCGCAATCGCGTGGTATTCCGAAGGAGGCGATATGCCCAAGGTGGAACTGGTGTTCTCTTCAGACGCCGGTGCAACCTTCACTAAGCCAATCGTCCTCAGTACGGGCGATACGCAGGGTTATGCCTCCACCGCTCTGACTTCCGATGGGGGAGCGGTGGTTTCTTGGATTGAAGAAGGAGAGAAGTCGGCTCGAGCGATGACCCGTGCGGTGTCGGCGGCGGGGGTTGCAGGGCCGGTGCTGCAGGTTGCCGAGGGGCCAAGGGCCAAGTTGGGCTATCCGCGCGTTGTGCATTCGGGCGGCGCCACGTTAATCGCGTGGGGCGATGCGAAGACTGGTATTAAAACGGCCGAGTTGAAGTAGATAGCCTGGCTCTATCGCCACCGGATCTTGTCCACACGCCCCGCCTCCCACTGGCCGGCGTTGCGGAGCAGGTCGCGAATCGCTTCCGGGTTGCGGATCCCTCGAAGGGCAAGGCCGCCAACGTTCACAGTGCCCCGGCCTACCATGCGAAGCAGCATCGTGCTGGAGACGATTGTGTTACCCAGTTGGTGAACTTCGTAGGGAACCGAGACGCGTGTAAACACTCCGCGATCGATCACCAGGCGCTGGCTGCTCATCCGGTACTTGGTGGAGCGAAGGTCGAGCATCCGGTAGACGAGCCTGCAGAGTAAGAACACAAAAAGCACCGCTGAGTAGGTGAGGAAGCTCTGGCCGGCGAAGTTCACGAAGAGCCACAACCCGATCACCATAATGATGAAGTACTTGATCATCGTCCCGATCAGAAGAATCAATGACGGCGAGTCTTCCCAAACCATCCCTTCGTCGGAGGTGGCTTGAATAAAGTTGGCGCGGTTGGTGACGTTTCCCTTGCCGATATCCTGAAGAGAGCTGTGCAGGGACTGGACGGATTCTACGTGCACCACCGGATGTTCGATTACCCGAGCCGGTTGCACGGGCATCTGTTGCGGCGCACGCTGTAGGGCAACAGCCACAGGACTTCCGCACAGCGAACAGAAAGCGCCCTGCACATCCGCGCCGCAATTCGAACATTTCGCCATACTTTAAGAGTCTCCTTACTGCTTCTTCTGTTGCGGACGGGGCTCCGAGGCTGGCGGGACCATGTTCTTGATCCGCAGGTAGACCACCATGCTTCCGTAGATCTCGTTATTGTGGCCGTAATTCAGCGTTAGGAGACCCATCCTCAGGCTCTTCGTCTGCCGGCCGCTTTCCTGGGTGATGTCGATCGTCTCGGCGCCCGAAGCGTCCGTCAGCGAGTTGTACACTGCATCGCAATAGGAGAAAGCGTCGTTCAAGGCTTTCATGATGTCGGCTTTAGAGGTCAGCTTCTCCGGGTTATCGGGCATTGGATTCTTTTCGCCCTTGGCTTGCGAACACCACAGAGCATTGAAGCGGGCCACGTGAGCCACCTGCTGGCCGAAGGTACGCACGTCCTCCTGCGAGCCGGGACGCATGCCGTAATTTTCTTCCGGCATCTTCTCAGCGGTTCGCACGATATTATTGCGATTCCCCATATAGGCATTACGCAGCCACGCAGACAGCGGATTTGCCTGCGCTTGTGGTGCGGGCGGCTGGGCGAAAGCTGCAACGGACAACAGCGGGAGTAAAAGAAGCCTGATCACATGAATCTCCTGACGAGTTGGTAGAGACGGACTCTAACCTTATATCACAGGCCCACCCGGAAAATGGGCGAATCAGGCTTTATTTTGCGTCCAGACGTACTAGCTCGTCACGATAGTTGATGGTGACAATGGAACGCCGCAATGCGGGGTAACCCAGAATTCCAGCGATCGCGAACTGATGCCGTCGAGATAGCTCGTCCAGATCGACGACTACGGCCGGGTCGGCTGAAAGGACGCGCGAACCGAAGCGGAAGCGGACCCCCGGCGGAAGCAGGAAACCGCCCATTTCCGCCAGGAAGCCGCGAAGGGCCAAGTTGGGAGACAAGGCCCGATAGCCTTTCCAGCCTCGAGCCGCGGCTGCGGAGGAAACCGCGTTGTAGCTGGCACCGGTGTCGAGCAGGATATAGCCGGCTTGCGATTCGTTGAGCGTTGCTTCCAAAAACAGCAGGCGGTTATCTGTCCGGACAGGACTATCTGCTTCACCCTTTGTAAGCGCACCGCCCGGGTATGGGTCAAGGTAAAGAGTCTTTTTCGGAATATCCAGGCGCACTAAGAAACCAGCGAACAGGGACATGGGAATGACGCCGTCGATGCCATCGAGGAGATGCGCTTTGACAGACAGCATGTCGCAGTCGCGCAGAGCCAGGTCGCCGATTTCCACCGTTGCGCAGGCCAATCGGCCGGCTCCCTGGTCCGAGCCACCGAGGCCGACCAGTTCCAGCGTCGAACCCGCCGGGGTTAACTTAGCCGCAGCCCATTTGTTCAGCACAATGTGTTGTGCACCACTATCCAGCAGCAGGCGAAGAGAGGGTCCCCTGCCGATGCGGGCCTTCACCACCAAGCCCATCGGTACGGATTGCGGATTGAAGAGCGCGATCAGCTTAAGCGAGTAGGGGCGGCATGGGCTTTCCAGCCTGGGGCCGGTCGGACGCTCGGCGCATTCCTCGGCGTGAGTTCCTGTCGCCGCAAGGGCCGCCACAGTTGTTGTAAAAAGGGCCGCCATCCGAATGTTACAAAACAGATTCAAATTGGTTTCAAATCTATAACAGAACCTCCTTAGATACAAGTGATTTTTCTACTGGACCCCGCCCGTACGTGGTTGTGCCAACGGGCGTCGGCTTGGGAGCGACGCGTCCCGTTGGTTCTGACGCAGCCTCGGATACCCGAGTGCGCGGTCACTGTGGCGATTTAGTAACTAGGGAAGCTTCGCTGTGCCGTCGAGCGCATAAACCAGCAGCCGCGGATTGACCGGGGGCGGGGCATTCGGATTGGGAGGCGGCGCGTTTCCACCTCCACCCGGAGGCGGAGCGACACGGCCTTGTCCAACCTGGATTGCAACGTACTGTTTGCCGTCCAGCATGTACGTGATCGGGGGAGCCATGCCGCCAGAAATTCCCGTCTTCAGTTCCAGCAGCTTTTCGCCCTTGTCGGCCGAATAGGCATACAACGTACCGCCGGTGGCTTGGAACACGATGCCACCCGCAGTCGCGACGGTGCCGCCGCCGATGGCAGAGCCGCCGGGGACGCGCCAGCGTTCGGTTCCGGTAATCGGATCATATGCCATCAGGAAACCGCCGGTGCTGTCGGGGCCGATCGATTTGAGTGCCGGACGTGGCTTGGCGGCCGGTGTCGTCGGGGCAGGCGGAGCAGTGCCCGCTGCCGCCGCGGCAGCAGCAGCGGCCCGGGCAGCCGCCACTTCCGGAGAAACGTTTTCCGCAGCGGCTCCGCCAGCGGGCGGGGCAGCGGCATTACTTGGTGGAGCGGCGGCACCTGGGCCTCCACGACCGGCAGCGGCACCCCCACGACCGGCTCCCGCACCAGGACCTCCTCGACCGAACACAATACCCATGTTCTGGCCCTTCGGATCGTATTCAAAGTCCGGCTTCACCGCGTACGTAAAGCCGACACTCGCCGACTGACCGCTCAGATACAGCAAGCCCAGTGTGGGGTTAAAACTCATGGGCGACCAGTTGTGGGCCCCGCCCGGCCCCGGTGTGATGTTCGCGGATTCCTCGGCGGAATACTTGGCTTCCGGATTGATGATCGGGCGGCCCGTTGCCTCGTTCAGACCCAGCGCCCAGTTGACCTTGGCGAACGGCGTGCCCCTGATAAATTTGCCGTTGCTACGGTCGAGGGTATAGAGGAAGCCATTCTTATTGGCTTGCATGATTACCTTGCGCTTTACTCCGTTAATGGTCACGTCCGCCAGCAACAGATGCTGCACGCTATCGAAGTCCCATTCATCGCCCGGTACATTCTGGTAGTGCCACTTATAGAGACCCGTATTGACGTCCACGGCTACGATGGATGCGGAATAAAGGAGATCAAAGCCTTTGGATTTACGCGTGTCTTCCGACCAGGGTCCCGCGTTCCCTGTGCCGATGTAGACCAACTCGAGGTCAGGATCGTAGGAGATGGCATCCCAAACAGTCCCGCCGCCCCCGCCGAGAATGTTCTTGGGCCACGTGGCAGCCGCTTTGATCAAGGCCGGGTCTTTGTCGCCTGCCCCAGGTATCGTATAAAACTTCCACGCTGGGGCTCCAGTCTTAGCGTCAAAGGCCGCAATAAAGCCGCGCACCGGGTATTCCGCGCCCGAGACACCGACAATCGCCTTGCCCTTTGCAATGCGTGGAGCCATCGTGATGGTGTAGTTGTCTTGAGGATAGGCAACACGGGCTTCCCACAACGGCTTGCCGGTCTCTTCGTCCAGACCGAACAGACGGCCGTCGATCGCGGGCGCGATGATCTTACCGTCATAAATTGCGATCCCTCGCTGTACGACGCCGCAGCAGATTTTTGAACGCAGAGCCGTTTGGTTCACTTCCGGATCCCAGCGCCACTTTTCCTTGCCCGTTCTGGCATCCACCGCAAACACAACGCTCCATTGGGTGGTGGAGAAGATGACTCCGTTGTGAACGAGCGGGGTCGCTTCCTGACCGCCACCGCCAGGGCCCACCTCAAAGGACCATTCCAGGGCGAGTCGTGAGACGTTGGATGCATTGATCTGATTGAGCGGCGTGTACCTGGTTTCCTGGGGAGTGAATCCGTAGCTGAGCCATTCGTCCCCCTTCCCTTGGGCAACGCCGCGCAAGGCGGCATCATCCACCTTAGTTGGCTTTTGCGTCTGAGCGAAGGCCGAGTAGGGGACGAGCGCGAGCGCTCCAATCAACAAAGAATGAGCACGAAGGCACATGGATTCGACTCCTTGTAATGCATAGGCGCCACGGGGAAGCCGTGCACGGCCAACAAAAAGCTAACTGCCTATTATACGTATTCTCCGAACGGTCAGGCTGTTCAATGTTTAATTCCCGGTCGGAATGATCCCGGCGTTCTCCACCATGAGAATCACCGTGCGTTGAGGCGCGCGGGTGCGATGGACAACCCCCTTCGGCACGACGAATCCGTGCCGCGGACTCAATGCAACCGTCCGGTCTTCCAAGTCGATCAGCAATTGTCCTTCGACGACATAAAAGAATTCATCGTCTTCATCGTGTTTGTGCCAGTGATACTCACCCTCCACGACACCCAGCCGCACGACGGAGTCGTTCACCTGACACAGCGTCTGGTTGTACCACTTGTGGGTGCAACTCTCCGCGAGGCCTCGCTCGTCGATGATCTCCAGCGGTTTGTAAAACAAGTTCAGGCGTGTCTCATATGGATACGGTTGCGAATCGCTCATTTAGAACCTCCTTAGACAAACATAATTCAAGTTCCGCGCACGACACATTAAGGTGCGGGTTGAATTCAGGCATCTCCAAGCTAATTTGCCTCTATACGATCCAGGGCCGTCGTGACTCCCAGGTCGAGATCGGTTCCGCGGAAACTGTTAAGGATGTCCGTAACAGGCGGCCGTAACTCGGGCGCCGTCGCAAACAACCTCAGCAGGTCGATGCAGGCCAGCCGCAGGATCAATTCACATTTCGGACTTCTCATCACACACTGCAGCGCGCCGGCCAATTCCAAAGTGGCTCTTGGCTCCTCGAGAAGCCCTGGAATCACGTCGGGTTCCGCGTACCTCAGGAGTTTCGCCAGCGGCTCGCGCACAAACAACTCCGACAGAATCGTGTTCGGCGCTTCGCGTCCCAGGAACCGCGTCAGTATGCGTACGAATGCGGGTATGGAACCAAAAAACCGCTCCAAGGATTTTCGTTCGATGCGCAACGGACCCATGCCTGTAGGATCGGAACGCTGGTACCAGCGAAATAGACCGATCCATGCTTGCAATCGAACCGCTTGTGCCACGTTGCCGAAAACCACACTGACAAGAAAGCGATGCAGATCTTCGTCGGCATACTGTTCCAACTGCATCTCCGCTAACATACACATCTCAAGCCTGTCAGCATCCTGCGCAGCGGCCCAGTGGCGAGGTACGAAGCTCGCCGGCAGCCGACCCTTTGCGGCGGCTTCCGCCATTCCCCACTGACTGGCGCGAAAAGTCTTCTGTTCCAGCAAGAGTTCGCACACCGATTCCAGATCTTCGGAGGGAACTTCGGCAGTCTGCAACAGCCGCTGGTAAATAGACCCTTCGCCGTTCGCGTCGCGAGCGATCCGACGAGCGTCACCCGGCTGGCATCCATATAGGACCGCAAAACTCGCCAGCTTTCGTACTTCCTTATCTCCACTGGCTGTAAGAAGCCCGAAGAGCACCTCACGGAGCTCGGGAACCGGCTTCTTCTTGTACGTGATCTGGCGCAGCAAATCGATCTGCTGCGAGGGTTCCGCTTCGCCGAGCACATCGCCGACGCCCGTGAAATTTCCGAGCCGCACCAGACGGCGCGCCGCGGCAAAACGCTTGAGCGAATCGGTCTCCCGCTCCGCCGCCACCAGTTGATCGATGTTGCCGGATGCCAGGGCGGCCATGAATGCGACCCCCGGGTCGCTTGAATCGCGGGCTTCGCCGGGTAGCTCCGCGTCCGGCTCGCCGAGCAGGGCAAGCTGCACGGCAGCCCGAACCTGAAACGGGCACTCACGCAAAGCATCCACCAATGCCCTGCGATCCTCGCCGATTCCCGGGCCGTTCACTACGCGCCAGTTCGTCAGAGCGATGGCCGCCTCGCCTCGCAAGAGCGCGTCGTCAGTAGACAAAATGCGTAAGGCATCCGGCTGCGCTTCCCAATCGTCCAGCAGCAGACGGACCACAGCCGCCAGGGCCTGGGTGCGCGGAAACGGCGTCACTGCCGAAATCGCGCGAGCCACAGCCACGCACTCTTGATGTGAGCGCTCGCCGGTAACGGCATACTCGGCAGGACTCGCCGGAGGAGACAGGACCCGAAGACGATCGTCCGGCCAGGGCAATTGAGTGATGAGTTCCTCTTCGAGGGAATCGCTCCAGTTCTTATGCTGGAGGAAGGATTCCAGGAACACCAGATGATCCACGTGGCGCGTCAGCACCGAGGCATGGCGCTGATAGATGTTGGTGAAATTCTCGATCTGTTCGGGATCCAATTCGGCGAGCATCTTGGGCACGCCGAACCGGTCAACACCGGCGTCTTTGAGCATCCGGGCGGCGCCAAAGAGACGGGCCTCCACCACACCAGCGGCGCAATGGCGGCAGAACTTGCCGGAAGAGGGAGTCCACTTCACGCACCAAAAGCAACGGACATCGGGGCGGACGGCGTGACCACAATGGACGCATAAATCACCGGATTGCCAGCCACCGGGCTGAGGCTGGCCGCAATTTTCGCAGACGGCCCGCACGATTTAGCCGCGGCTCTTTCGCACCCGCCCCCAGAGAACGTCCTTATCGGCCGGAGTCATGGTGCGCAGCCTCTTGGTGATTTCGTCCTTAGGCAATCCTTCGTGGCGCAACAAAACCGCAAGATCCAGCTCGCCTGTGGGGACGAATTCAGCGCCGCAGCTCCGGCAAAAGTTTCCGGGTCCGCTCGCCGAGCACCAGAAGCACGAAAGGATCGGCTCCGCCTGCTTCCCGCACGCGATGCAGAGATCGCCGCTCTTGTAGTCCTTCGGTTGCTTAGCGTGGCAATGGACGCAATACACCACATCGGCCGTGTCCAGCAGAACGTTGCCTGTTTGCAATGCCGATGGCGGGGTCGCGCTGGACTGGGAACGGCCTGTGGCCCATTCCATGACCTTCGAAGCGATGCCCGGATCCACGCCGGGAACCAGTTCCGCCAAAGTGGACGCATCGCCGACTGTCTGCAGATCGGCGCGAGAAGCAACGCCAGCCTCCGTCAGCGCGGTGACCTGGGCTTCACTTAGGCCTTTCGCTTTGAGTATGTTCTTTTCTAGAGTGCTGAATTCGCTCGACACGTGTGTTGGCTCCGGCTGAGGTCCGCTGGTTTCGGCGGACTCGTTTGTTGATAATTTTGGCGGACGAAGAAAGGATAACAGTTTGAGCGTGTGACTCCGCAAATCGGGATCGATTGCGGACGGGGGAATGGTGGCGACCCGCTATAATGTGCCGTTTCCTCATGTTTCATTTTGGGCCGTGGGTTCGTTTTGCAAAATAACTTTTTCGCGGGGGTCAGAGAGGTCCATGAAGGTTGGGGCGGTGAGAGGCGTGGCGAGGTACGGGACGGAGGCGGCCGGGTTGGATGGGAGGGACGCGAAGTTTTTAGCGTCGAGCAGTTCCTGACGGCGCACTCTTTGGATGACGACCTGGGCTTTGGCGAACTGGCGGTCATAGGAGGTTTCGTGGCGGTGAAGCTTGTCCAGGAAACTGTTGCCGGAAAGGTTGCGGTATGCGAGGGTGGCGAGGACGAGTGGGGTGAGATCGGCGGTCGCAGATTCGGATGTGACGCGACTCTCTGATTCGAGGCGGGCTGATTCGAGGCGGGCTGATTCGAGGCGGGCTGATTCGAGGCGGGCTGATTCGAGGCACAGATTCGATGCGGGCAAATTCGATGCTGGCGGATTGGACCCGCGCCATTTCGAGCTCGATGGCGGCCTTTTGAACTGCCCAGACGCGCATCTGACGCCAGCGGGCGATCGCCCTCATCTCGACATAGCCGGATTCTGTGGAATTGCGCGGTTGAACCTGATTTTTGAGCTCGGCGAGGACCTGCTCAAAGCGAGGCTGGGATTCACATTGGAGGACCATGGTGCGGCTTAAGACGCCGTGCTGAGTGGCATTTTGCGAGAAAGCGAGCTTGTCTTCCTGGGTGGTTGGGCCGCGGGATTTAGCTCCGTTGGCTCGGGCGGATTCGGATTTGCGTAAAGTGGTCATCCTGCACGTAGGGTACGAGGGGGCGGGCGGTATCTGGCGAGTTCTGAATAGGAAGTGGTTGGAACGAGCGAGGTTATTGTTGGAGGCGCGGGAAATTTGCGCAGTTTGGGATTAGATTGGAGCGAGAGCGAGGAGGGAGTCGTGATCATTTGCGACCTTAACAGAGTTGGACCAACTTTCTCTAAGGCCAGGTTTGGCCATTTCCGTGGGTGACCGACGAAACGATAAGTAGGCGGACACAAGCAGGTTTATCGTACCGATCAGGGAGACTCCCCACTGCTTCGAAATAAAGCGCCGCGATCGAGCAGTTAATTAGCCTCAGGATCGGTTCGATTACGGTACCGTTGGCCGAGCAGGTAAAGGCTCCGAGGAAAAGGCTGCGAGACTCTTCGTCATTTCGGCATCGAAGCCTAATATTCGGGCACGAAGCTCCTCTGTAGAGATCAGTGTCGGATGGCGTCGAAGCTCGAAAAGTTCGCCGTATCGTCCGGCCTGTAGTCGCCTTGCCGAGAGCTTACCTGCGTCGCTGCTGCAGATGTACGATCCGTCACTGAGCTTCTCCACAGTCAACCCTGAGGCCTTAAACCAAGCCTCGATTGAGGCGTTGGCACTGCGGAGCAGGGTTTGGATCGAGCCCCTAGACGCGCCACCGAGAAGTTCCCCGAGGTGCGGCGGGTACATCGCATATTCAACCTTGCCCGCGCGCGTCAGGGTAAAGGAGACCCCCTCGGACTCGATGGCTGGCTCATTTCGCAGCCTTCTTAGCATTACTTCGATCGATACATCGAATAGCTTCGCGAGGCGCAGCACACCTTCGCCATGGCACGCTTGCTTGAGTTCCTTTTCCAGGAAGGGTGCTGGAACGAGCAGGTGCCGAGCACCTGCGTGGCACGCTGCTTCCAGATTGTCGCCTCTGGGCGCTCCGCGTATTGGCTTTAGGCTGCCGTCACGCACCTCGAAGAAAAACGTGTGTGCGATTTCGTGAGCGAGCGAAAACCGGCGGCGTATTCGAGCGCCAGGGCGATCCATAAAATTGGATCGGAGATAGATTCGGAAGCGTGAGCCTAAAACCTGCACAGCCGCCTCTGGTATCATTTCGCGCTCTTCTATATCGATGTTTCCCAGCAATTGTGCCATCGCGGCTGGATCTATTGGCAATGACGAGGGCTCGCTTCGGGTTTGCTTCAGGTACGCTCCGATTAGATTCTCGACACGTCTGTCCAGGTGAGAGTTGGATGACACGCTCACCTCTCCCGAAGGCCGTCTAGCGCGTGTGGAAGCAGATTGTCGAGATACGACACGAGCTTCTGATATTCCGTGTTTTCTTGTCCGGCTGCACGACGCTCCTTCACCATGTTCCCCTTGGGAGTTCCTGTGGCACTTCGCTCAAATTCCGCCATCTTCGCAGCAAACTCTTCGTCGCTCAACTCTACAATCCGTGTCTCATATTGGGAGGACAGCGATTGTTGGTGCGTCGAGAAATCTTTTCGTAAAACTAACTTGCAAATTGAATCGAACCTTTGAAGGCGCCCTAAGCCTTCGCTAAGGGCTGTGACAGACCCGACTTCATCATTGGCTCCGACGACTATCGCCGTGGGGACATATTCCGCAGCATCGGCGCAGTGTTTTTGACTATCGTCAAAGAACATGACAGCATGGAGATCGCGGAGTACGTCGCTCTTCTTCATATTTCCGATTAGGTACGCCTTATCCAATCGAATGCCCCATCCCCGGAGCGTTTCGATGGGTCGCTGCATGTACTGAAAATTTCTTGCTGTCACCAGTGCTATCCGGAAGGGTGGATTCAGGATGGATGCCTTGCTCTGAAGGTAGGCGAGGGCCGTCACGAATCGATACATGGGCCCCTTCTCAAGAGGCACGCCAAGATTCGAAAACTCAATTTGTTTGAACGCCTCGATTCCACCACCTGCAAAGGCTTTGTCGCCCTCATCAGAGAAGAGCGTCGAGTCCCCGTCAAATGCAAGCAGCGGGGCGCTGTTGGTGAGCTGG
This sequence comes from Terriglobia bacterium, assembly GCA_963766615.1. Classification (GTDB taxonomy): domain Bacteria; phylum Acidobacteriota; class Terriglobia; order Bryobacterales; family Bryobacteraceae; genus Palsa-187. The sequence continues at coordinate 377,025 of CAVYBC010000010.1, read as the reverse complement.
TCTAGTTCGGTGGGGCCGCCAAAGATCCTAGCAGAAGAAATGCCGGCCCGAACCGCCTCGATCACGTCGCTTTCCTCGTAGGACAGAAACAGGTCGACATTGAACATTCGAAGCTCGGGAATTACGGGCCCGCCACCCGTGAAGGCGGCTTGGGGGATTTCGATCCCGTGGGCTCCAAGAGAGCGAAGGATCCGAACACCGCAATCTGGATGATTCCGGGAAATGATCACAACTTTGACCGCGGGGGTTGGCTGTTGCTCAAAGAGCTTGTTCAATTCCAGCAAACTCTTGATCAGGCGGAATGCAACTCCCTTCGGGATCAGTTCCTCTTGGTGCTCTCGCTGGTAGTCGATGAATGCTTGGGGGCCAAGTTTGCGGTAAACAGCATCCTCCTTTTCGAGATCCAGGAGCGAGCGCGAAGAGATTCCGATTACGAGCGGCTTGTTGCTTTCATTCGGCAAAGTCATACCCCTTTATCGGTATGACCTCTATTTTAGTCCTGCGCGTGACCGGTCGCCCCGACTGGCGCCCATCGGGACATTGTCCTGGGTTAGGAACGCGAATCGGGGTCGCTTTGTGGATCGACGGAAGCAGTTTCTCGTTCCTGATCAGTTCGGGGCTCAGCATTCGCTTTCTCCGAGTGCCGCATGATACACCCGCCAGGCAATTTCGTCGCGGTTCCCGGAGCCGGCTGCTATACATACCGCCTGCCGCCACACTCGACGAGCATTGGCGAGTCTGTTCGAGCGCATTCCTGCGGTCAAGCTGCACCTGGAGATTGCTGGCGGTTCCGCCGGGAGTTCATTCGGCTATCAGGGCGTCATTCAACGGGGAGCTAGGGACGGAGTGCGCCGGGATAAAACCTCCATGAGCGCTGGCCGCGCTCACCCCTGATGATGAAAACGGGCGCGAGTGAAGCGGCACCGGCTGCCTGACTTCTTGAGGCTTGACGGGCACTGTCAGGGTGGGCAAGCTGAACGTGTCGCCGGAGTGAGGACGGTTGCCGGAATGGTGGAACAACCCGTGGATAAAACTGTACCCGGCTGGTGTTGGTGCATCCCCTGATTGGTGCTGAAAAGCCCGTGGAACAAGTTATAATTCTGCGCCAGCTCTCCGACGGCAAGGAGCAAAGCCAATGGGCAAGATCATGGAGCGTTGCGCCGGTATTGATGTGGGCAAGCGTTTTCTGCTGTGTTGCGTCTTGACAGGCGCAGCACAGGACGATCCAAACAGCAAAACACTGCGTTTCGATACCACGGTTCCTGCTTTGGAACGGCTTCGCGAATGGCTCAACCGCGAAGGAGTGACACACGTAGTGATGGAGAGCACGGGATCCTACTGGATTCCCATTTTCAACATTCTGGAGGGCCAGTTTGCGGTAGTGCTGGCAAATCCGGAAGAGGTCAGGAACCGGAAGGGCCATAAGACGGACCGTAAGGACGCCGAGCATCTGGCCGAGTTGTTACGTCACGATCACGTCCGGTCCAGCTATATTCCCGCCAAGCCGGTTCGTGAATTGCGGGACTTGACGCGGCGTCGAGTGCAGTTGATCCAAGACGGCACGCGGGAGCGCAACCGGGTTCAAAAGATGCTGGAGCAAACCAACGTCAAGATTGCCAGCGTGCTCAGCGATCTCTTTGGGGTCTCTGGACAGCACATGCTTCTGGCTCTCTTGGAAGGCAAGGCCACACCGGAGGAGATGGCGGGGTTGGCACGCGGTTCAGCCAAACAAAAGACGCCCCAATTGATCGAGGCGATGCGAGGACATCGAATGACTGAACATGAGCGCTTCCTGATTCGTAGTTGCCTACGTCACTTGGCCTGCTTGGAGGAGGAGATAGAGGACCTGGACACCGAGATCCTCCGGAGGATGCAAGCCCCACCGTTTCAGGAAGCCTTTGGACTGCTCCAGACATTGCCCGGAATCGGTCAACTGTCCGCCGCCACAATCTTGGCCGAAACGGGAACGGACTTGGCTTCGTTTCCCTCCGCGGAACAGATGTCCAGTTGGGCTGGGCTGTGTCCGGGCAATCGGGAGAGTGCAGGCATCCAGAAAGGCAGACATACAACTCACGGCAACCCGTACCTGAGAACAGCACTGGTGCAGTGCGCGTGGTCGGCGAGCCGCAAACAAGGGTCCGTGTTTGAGATGCGCTTCCAACAGTTGGTGAAGCGATGTGGACCAAAGCGTGCCATTGTGGCTGTCGCACACCAGATGTTAATCATCCTGTACTGCATGCTCAACGGAAAGGTACCCTTTCGCGGTGCTGAAAGTGCTCCCCAGCAACGACGACGAAAGAATCGAGCACATCATCATCTGCGGTGCCTTCGACGTCTTGGCATCCAAGTCCAGATCATGGCCGCGCCGGACACACCCGAAGGACTGCAGGAGTAGTGTTTTCGGAACAACCGGCATATTGTAGGGGATGAAAGAGCCCTACAGGAAAGGAGAGAGCGACTCCATCCTGGCCTCGAGTCTTGCGTGTGCCGCCGCGAGGCGGCAGGCGAAGCGTAGACAGAGGCATTGGCGGGCTGGGCGATTGAGCTCCGAAAACTAAGATCCGGACGCCGACCCTTTTCTGTCAGCGGGAAGGCCACACCGGCCGATGGCGTTAGATCGCGAGCCATGGCCGGGTCCGGCGTAGTCGAAGACCCCAGGCACGCCGAGAAACAATATGCACGAGAACCGGGAGACCTCCTTGGTGTCTGCGCAAGCAGACCGGTCCGGGAAGGCCAATAACCACAATCCGGACATGTACGCCAGGGAGGAGTCGGACAGCGCCGTAGTACCTGTGAAGCAGCTGAACAAAGAGAGCAGAGTCTCAGCGGAGGGTGTGGAGGGAAGGGTGCAGACCGAGGAGAACGACGCAAAACCCGACACGAGCCCGACTCAGAGCGGGGAACGAGTGTGCCAAGGGTTAAGCGGCGTGCGCCGAGTGGCGCGGGAGAGGAAGCAGGAACGGTTCACGGCTCTGCTGCATCATCTAACGATCGATCTACTGCGGGGCAGCTATTACGCCTTGAAGCGGAACGCGGCACCGGGAGTAGACGGCCTGAGATGGAGCGAGTATGAAAACGGCCTGGAAGATCGGATGCAAGATCTTCACGGCCGGGTACACCGGGGAGCGTACCGGGCACAGCCCTCGCGAAGAGTGTACATTGCGAAAGCCGATGGGCGGCAGCGCCCGTTGGGCATTGCTGCGCTGGAGGACAAGATCGTTCAACAGGCAGTGGTGAAGATCCTCAATGAAATATACGAGGTGGACTTTCGGGGCTTTTCGTATGGGTTTCGACCGGGACGCAGTCCGCATCAGGCGCTGGACGCGCTGAACGCGGGCATCCAACGGAAGCGCGTGAACTGGATACTCGATGCCGACATTCGGGGGTTCTTCGACAACATGGACCACGAATGGACGATGAAGTTTGTAGAGCATCGAGTGGCCGACCAACGGTTGCTCCGGCTGATCAGGAAGTGGCTGAAGGCGGGAGTATCGGAGGACGGCGAATGGTCGGAGACGAAGGTAGGTACGCCGCAAGGAGCGGTGATCTCGCCGCTGCTTGCGAATGTGTACTTGCATTATGTTTTCGATCTGTGGGCCGAGGTCTGGCGCGAGAAAGTGGCGCAAGGGGACATGATTGTGGTCCGCTACGCTGATGATCTTGTGGCCGGATTCCAGCACCGGGCCGAAGCCGAGCGGTTCCTGGAAGAGTTTCGGGAACGGCTGGCGAAGTTCGGGCTGGAACTTCATCCAGAGAAGACGCGGTTGATCGAGTTCGGTCGATACGCGCAGGCCAACCGGAGGCAGCGTGGGGAGGGAAAGCCGGAGACGTTCGCGTTTCTCGGGTTCACCCATTATTGTGGGGCGAGTCCGAAGGGCCATTTCGTGGTCGGGCGGCGCACTGTGGCGAAGCGGATGAGGGCCAAGCTTCTGTTGCTGAAGCAGGAGCTACGCCGGAAGATGCATGAGCCGGTGGGCGCCGTAGGCCAATGGCTGAAACGGGTCGTGGAAGGTTATTACCGCTATCACGCGGTGCCGGGAAACCTGGTGGTGCTGGGGCGATTCCGGGACCGTCTTTGCATGCTGTGGCGTCAGGCTTTACAGCGTCGCAGTCAGCGGCGGAAACGGGGATGGGACCGCCTGCGCCCGATCTTCGAAAGATGGATCCCTCGACCTCGCACCCTGCATCCTTATCCTGACGTACGCTTCGACGCTAAACATCCAAGGTAGGAGCCGTATGCGGTAATGCCGCTCGTACGGATCTGTGCGGGGGGCGATCAGCGATGGTCGTCCCTACCGCGACCGAGACCGCCCTAACAAGCGGAGAATTCGCCATTCATCCGGCACTAAGGAGTTATGCCTCGGGAAGCTCGCGTAGTTTCGACCTCAGCTCAACGCGACTACCGCCCCACGCTCATAAAAAATACCGCCGCACAGGTATGTTAGTTTATCCGCGGAATAGTTATCCTCGTGTTGGGTAATCGGGAGGGCCTGCAGAGTGTTACCAATCCGGATTACATTCCTGCCAGTTTCGAACCCAAACGACCTCACGGTTCACATTTCCTGGCGAGGTCGGTTATGAACGCTGAGCGAAAGATCGATTCAACCGATCGGCCAGATACTCCCCTCGCGGCCCTTCACTCTTCAACTTTAAATGACCTCCTAAAACGCGCGGCCCGTTGGCGGCTCTATGCAGCGGTTACCGGCTCGGCGGTGGCGATGGCGACCAATGGCTCGGTATCCAGGGCGAGTGGAGGCGCTTCTGACCTCACAGCGCGGCTAATGCCGGCACTCCTGCAAGCCCAACACTTTTCCCCAACTTCGTCGAACACGCCGCTGTTAGAGTCAGTTCGATCGGCGCTGGCGAGCCGGAATTCAGGACTGTCATTCAGTACCGCGGCCGTCCCCGGCGCCCAGCCAAACCAGTCCACAATGCCGGTCATCGGCGCTATCGTTCCCGCCTCGGGCACGGTAAGCGTCATACAGCCAGGCGAATGGGTATCGATTTATGGGACTCGGCTGGCCAGCGCAACGGCGGTCTGGAACGGTGACTTTCCAACGTCCCTTGGCGGTACCAGTGTAAATGTGAATGGTAGAGCCGCTTTTCTGTCGCTGGTAAGTCCCGGGCAAATCAACTTGCAAGCACCGGACGACACAGCCACCGGCCCTGTTTCCGTGGTCGTCACAACCAGCACGGGCGCGGCAAGCGTGGTTGTGATGTTAAGCCGGTTTTCGCCGTCGTTCCTCTTATTAAACCCCACGCACGTGGCGGCCATTATTCTCCGACAGGACCATTCCGGGGCCTATCTGAATGGAGCCTACGATATTTTGGGTCCGACCGGAAACTGCTTCGGCTATTACACCGTGGCGGCTAAAGCCGGAGATCTTCTTGAAATCTTTGGCGTCGGGTTCGGACCAACCACTCCTGCAGTCCCGGCTGGAAAGGTGTTCTCAGGCGCTGCGCCGATTAGCAGCTCCCTCAGCCTTTACCTTAACAACGTCCGTGTTGAGCCGACCTTCGTCGGGCTTTCGAGCGCCGGTGTTTATCAGATTAACGTGGTAGTTCCACCGGGCCTCGGCCAGGGCGACATCTCGATTCAGGCCAGCATCGGCGGAATGCTAACCCAGGCAAGTGCCGTTTTTTCGCTACAGGGCCCATCTTCGACTGGTCCGCCTTGTATTGTTTATACCGGCGATGGCGGCGATGGTGACGGCGGCGACGGTTGGGGAGATGGTGGCGACGGTGACGGCGGCGGTGGAGATGGCGGAGGCGGGGATGGTGGAGGTGGGGACGGAGGAGGTGGTGACGGTGACGGCGGAGACGGCGGCGATGGCGGTTGCGACTGACGGCTCCATACCGCTTCATTCAGGCCTCTATGGGCTTAACCGCTATGGGCTTGTCCTCTATCGGTTTAACTGCGGCTTGGAAGAATAAGGGTTACCAACCATGAAATCCAAACGAATGCTGGGGTCGATCTTCGCGGGTGGAATGCTTCTTGTGCCATTCGCACAAAGTGCGCCGAAAATAGCGCCAGTACCGGGTGATCCTCTAGAACTGGCGGCTGGTCAGATTCAAGTCGCGGAACCCGCAAGCCGGGACGCCATTCTCCAACTTCTTGGCCGTGCCCGAAGTAGCTACGCATTGCGCGATGCCAGGCAGGGTTATGACCTCAAGATCGCCTTTACAGCGGATTCTGCGGGTAAAACCGATTATGATGGCGCCTGGGAAATGGAAGATGTATTTATCCCCGGACAGGGACTCCACTGGACCGCTCGATCTGCAGCCGGATACACTCTCACCGGGATCGCATCGAACGGGGAACTCTACGGAGAAGCGACAGCGAGCGCCATTCCGCTTCGCCTTGAGGAGGTGCGCGGAATCTTGCTGCACCCCCTTCCGTCGGCCGGTTACGCAAGCCGCGAATCGATTCGAACGTCAATTGCGAGCCTTCACGGCGCACTGGTTACCTGCGTTTTGTTGTCCAATGTTAAGAAGCCCTTGGTTCCAGCTGCCGGGCGGGCGTGGGAAGAATCGGAGGAGTGTATCGATCCTCAATCGGGGCTGCTCCAGATGCACTCAGAGGCACCAGGGCGCTACGCGGTTTACGATTACGAAAACGCGGCCCAACTGGGCAGCTACATGCTGCCTCGAACCATCACCGTCACCGAAGCGGGCAGAATCGTATCCAGGATTTCGGTCGAGAAGCTGGAGGCAATCACCGCTGCCGATTCGAGCCTGTTTGTTCCCAAAGAAAGTATGAGAGAGAGAGGGCGGTCTATCGAAATGACCGCAACCACAAAACTCTCGCGCCTTCACGGACCGGCTCGCATGACTTCGGCCATGACGATCCGGCCGGTGTGCGTACTCGGCGTCGTTACTCCAACCGGAGAACTCGCCGAGGCCCACTCGTTACAGCCGTCCGACCCGAACAGTCTGGCCGCGGTGGAAGACGCAAAACAAATTGATTTCTCTAAATCCGAACCAGCCGGAGCGCCGCCGCGGCAACACTTTGTATTCGTCATCGAGAAATTTGTTTCCCAGTAGGCGAAGCGAATTCATGAAGTACTTCCAGCTGATTCGTTCAGGCATTGATGTCGCTCCTTTGCTCCAGGAAGTGTGCTCGCGGGAACAGGCCTGGCTGATCAATACCAGCCGCCAGAACAAGATCCGGGTTCAGCGCGACACCAACACAATCTTCATCAGCGGCCCTGTTCCCCGGCCGGATCTCAACGTCAACGAGAATCAAGAAAGCAGATTCACCGCTGTAGCCGAGTTATTTCCCAAAGCCGTGGCCTTCATGACAGGCTTTGCCCGGGAGATGAACGCTCAGTTGTCGCGCGCCACAATCGTACGCCTGAAGCCTCAATCACGGGTCTCCCGCCATATCGACGCAGGTTCCTACTATCTCATCCGCGACCGCTTCCATCTGGTGCTGCGGAGTCCCGCGGGAAGTGTGCTGATGAGCGGCGGTGAGCAAGTGCGCATGCAGGAGGGAGAGCTTTGGTGGTTTGATAACAAGCAGTACCACGAAGCCTACAACGAATCGGGCGAGTGGCGCATCCATTACATCTTCGACTTGTTGCCGGCGGCTCACAGTCATCTCGCATCCAACTGCGTTTTCCTCCCACCGGAGCCTGCCACGCAAGACATGCCTGCGGAGAACGAACCATTGAGGGACCAATCCGCGCAGTCTTCTCTCCTCGAACTCCTTTCCTCAGCCATTCGTGACCGCGCGATCGTCCGCGGGGAACATCAACGGCTGATTTCGCCAACGGGTGGCAATAATAGCTGGCTGATCGACACCCGCCGGTTGTTCATGGATGCGAAGCTTTTGGACGCCATTGCCGACCTCTTTTGGGAGAAGTGTGGCGGCGCACTGCCGTTCCAGGTCGGTGGCATGGAGGTGGCGGCCATTCCGCTTCTCTCCGCTATCCAGATCAAAGCCGTGGCCCGCGGCACCCCAGTGAATGGCTTCATCATCCGCAAGGAGCGCAAGACCTACGGCACCGGCGGGTTGATCGAGGGAACGGTAACCGGCGAGCCTGTCGTAATTGTCGACGATATCCTCAATTCGGGAACCAGCATGGAAAAAGTCCGGGTGGTTCTGGAAGCAGGGAAGAAATCCATCGCGTTCGCCTTCGTGCTGATCGACTACCACAGCGCCCGGGGCGAGGCTTGGCGGGACCAGCACCGGATACCCGTTTGTTCGCTGTTCGACCTCGCCCAGTTTGGCCTTTCGATCGAGAGCCAGGAACCTTCGCCCAAGGCAGTGTTCAGAAATACATGGAACTTCGCCGCGCCAGACCCGAATTTCTTCCATCGAGTTCCGAAGTCGTTTCCGGCCACCGACGGCAAGCGCATTTATTTCGGCAGCGACTGCGGCATTTTCTGGTGTCTCAATGCCCGAGACGGATCGGTAGCCTGGAAGTTCCGCGTCAACGCGAGGGGGCACAAGAATCTCTGGTCGGCTCCGGCGCTCCATTGCGGCAAGGTCTATTTTGGCAGCTATGACGGAAATGTTTATTGCCTCGAGGCCGAAAGCGGCGCCATAGTGTGGCGCTTTGAAGGAGCGGATTGGGTAGGCTCTTCACCTGCGCTGGCGCCCGAACTTGGTCTCCTTTTTATCGGGTTGGAATTCGCCGTCGAGGGGAAGCGCGGCAGCATTGTTGCCCTCAAGCTGGAGAGCGGCCAGAAGGTATGGGAGCACATGACCAAACGATATACCCATGCCTCCCCCGCCTACTGGCCGGAAAGGCAACTGGTGGCCTGCGGCAGCAATGACAACGAGATGTTTCTCTTTGACGCTGAAACAGGTGCGATGCGTTGGCGCTTCGAGACCAGGGTCGATTGGGGTGAAAAAGGCTCGATCCGCCATGCTCCAGCGTTTGATCGAAAGCGCGGGCATGTCGTGACCGGCTGTGCCAACGGGAGCGTTTACATCATCGATGTCGAGACGGGAAAGGAGGTATGGTCCGTGCAGACAGACAACACGATTTATACGATTCCCCTGGTAGTGGACGACACAGCCTACATCGGATCGACAGACAAATATCTCTACGTTCTCGATCTCGAAAGGCGCGTGGTGAAGAAGAAAATTTACGCTGCCTCCAAAATCTTCGCGCCGCCGCGACTGCTGGATGGGAGGATCTATTTCGGGGCGTGCAATGGCATGATTTATGAGCTTGACCCGGTCACCTTGGACATTACCGGGATGCACCAGCTTCCGGACGGCATAACGAACGCTCTGACCTATAACGGGGAAACACGAGAATTTTATGCCCTCTCCTACGTGAACCAGCTATTCGCTTTCACTCGGGTATAGGTTCCTTGACCGAATGCCCCTCACTTACTGAGCTATTGCTCTCCGAAATTGTGTTTGTGTCCGAGTCCCCTATGTCCCAACAGGTTTGGTGACATCATGGAAATTGATCCGTTGGTTGTTAATTGTCTCCGGCTGTTTTGCCGCTGGTCTTCTTGGCGGGCAGGATGCCGCGACCCTGCTAAACCGATCTCAGGCAGAAATGCTCGCCGGCCTCTATAAGTCGGCCATTGAAAAAGGGTCTGCGGCCGCTGCTCTTTATCGCACGGCTGGCGATGCGAAGGGAGAAGCGCAGGCGCTCATCATCGTGGGTCGCGCTTATGTGAACGCCGGGGATTATTCTCAAGCTCTCAGCGCTTTTTCCAGTGCCCTGCGGCTGTCGCAGACACTCCAGGATGGCGAGAATCAGGTTAGTCTGCTCAACAATAGCGGCACCGTCTTCTATTTCCAAGGACAGTACACCAGTGCGCTGGATCGCTACCAGGAAGCCCAGAGAACTTTGGATGCCAATCCTCTACAGCCTTGGACAGCGCGTTATCGCCAAATCACACAGGTCAATCTCGCTGTCCTCTACCAGACACTGGGACAATATCAGCGAGCCCTGGAGATCTACTCCGGCCTGCTGAATTCTTCCCAGGCACTGCGTCCAGCTGAACAAGCTCAATTGTTAGCGAACGTGGGATCTCTACGGCGCCGACTGGGCGATCCCGTCAAAGCGCTGGACACCTATCGAGCGGCACAGGAACTGTTCAAGAAATCGGCGCAGCGCGATGCTGAAATTGCCGTGCTCAACAACATCGGCATCGTAAAAGCCACCGGCCTTCACGATCCGAAAGGAGCGGTCAACGAATTCTCAAGGTCCCTGCAACTGGCAGAGGCGAGCGGCAACCGGCCCCTTGCCGTGCAAGCTCGCATCTATCGAGGGGAAGCCTATTACAGGCTCAAAGATGGCGATCGCTCGCGTAAAGACTTCGAATCGGCGGCAGAGGACGCTAAGGCGCTGGGTGAGGCAGAAGAGGAATGGAAGGCGCTGTATGGCTTGGGCCGTGCCATGTTGGAGGACGGGAAAACGGATGCGGCACGCGTCCATCTGCACCGTGCGATCGAGCTGATTGAATCGCTCCGCGCGGGCTTGGCCCTCAGTGGAATGAGATCCGACTTCCTGGCGGACAAACGTGAAGTGTACGATCTCCTGATTGCCCACACCAATGACGTGAAAGAAGTGTTTCAGTTGATGGAGCGCTCGCGTGCGCGCGGGCTTCAGGATCGCCTCCATCCTGTCGTCTTTGCGGAATTGGATAGTGCGAAGCAAAAGCTTCCCGCGGGCTCGGCTTTGGCTGAGTACTGGGTTGGTTCAGACTCGGCGGCCCTCTTGTGGATTTCGCATTCGGACTCCGGCATGGACCGCTGGAATGTCTCGAAAGACGACCTCGCGAGTCTGGCTCTTCTGCCGTCTGTCCTTGCCGATCCCAAGCGGACAGACTGGCGGTCGGTAGCCGCGAAGTCTGCGGGACGCTTTCTGACCGTGCTCTCGCGTTTGGAACAATCAGGCATTCACCGGTTGTTGATTATTTCAGACGATGCTGTGGCGCGCGTCCCTTTCGAAGCTCTACCGCTGCAGAATTCGGGATTGCTGCTCGAACATTTCGCTATTTCCTATGCCCCTTCGGCATCCATTGCACTCGCGATGCAACCCCGCCGTCGAAGGATCCTGTGGCCCTGGCAGCCCAGCCTCAAAGCCTTCGCCGATCCAAGTCAGGGAACAGGCGCGGGAGAGAGCGCGCTCGTCCAGGACCGGTCATGGCCTCGGCTTCTTGAAGCCGTTCACGAAGTCGAGGGAATCGCCCAGAGCTTGGGTGGAAAGGCGCAAGTCTTCACCGGCGCGCAGGCCCGCAAGGAATTTTTGACTGCCTCTGTTTCCCCGCCGCTGCTCCATTTTGCGACGCACGCATTTGCGGACCAGGATGATTCGGGCCGCTCCTATATTCTGCTTGCGCCGGAGGACTCGGCCAAGCGATTCGACTACCTGTTCCTGAGAGAGATCTATGAACTTCCGTTGCGAAATGTTGATCTGGTCACGGTATCGGCTTGTGAGACGGATCTCGGAAAGCAGGTGCCCGGCGAAGGAGTGCAGAATTTCAGCCGTGCGTTCCTGGCAGCGGGCGCGAAGTCGGTCGTCACTTCGTTGTGGGCCGTCGGCGACCGGATGACCGCCGCCCTCATGCTGCGATTCTACGGCCGGCTTGGTTCCGGTGATTCGAAAGCCGAAGCGCTACGCGCCGCAAAACTCGAATTCCTGAAATCCAATACCGCGGCGCATCCCTTTTACTGGGCCGCGTTCATATTGAACGGAGACGGAGATTCGCAACTTCCCTATATCGTCTCCTGGACGCAGTTGCTTGGCGGCGCGGTGATTCTCGCCGCCGTATTGGTCATCGTAATTAGAATGCGGGCAAGAAGGGTGTGACCACTCCCGCGTTGTCATCGCCGTTGATGCCCAGGATCTGTATGGCCGACGTTGCATTCACAGTAACCACCTCCCCTGTCCCCGCCGGTACACCTCCCAGCAGCGTGGGCACATCCTCCATCAATCTTCCACCGGCAGGAAGAACAAAACTGGATTGCGCTCCCGTGGTCTGGTTCTGAAAGGTCACTGAGACTTGGCCTTGTGTGGGATTCTGCACAGCCAACGCGACAAACTGATCGCCATTCAGAGGGGGGATCATAAGATTTGCAACGGCGTGCGTTTGGGTCTGAAATACCGGCTCCGTCACGCGGAGCAGCAAACGCCCCGGTTGCTGAATCAGCTCCCCGCGTAAGTAAGAGTAGAAAGTCACTTGCGAACCATCCGGGTTAACTGCGGTAAACGGCTGCTGATCAAGCGTTGCTCTGTCTTGAAGAGTTATCTTCATCTGCGTGGAACTCACGTATACAGCGTTGGAAGCCTTCATCTTCGTAGTGATTTTGGTTCCCGGCTGAAAACCCATCCCTTCGATTTCGAGTTCGGTTCCAGCCGGCCAGGTGCCGCCGCCAGGATACACTCCCCGAATGGAAACGCTGCCTCCAATCGTCAGCGTACCCGGCTTGTCGGCTATCGTCAGAACGCCATCCGCGGCTTGAAGCGTCCCCGCGATTCCAAGCGACAAAGTGGAACCCGGGGTGGCTGTTGCCGGAATGTCCATTGTGACGGTAATGAACGGATAGTCAAGATTCGTTCCGAAATCTCCATTCGGAGAAATGATGCTCAGGTAAAGATACCCATCCTTCACGAAAGCTGCGCCGGCCGCATCGCCCAGAGGATTCACGATCGCAACGCCGTCGACGAACATCTTATTCATAAACATGGCGCCGCCGCCGCTCAAGATGGGCCGGGGCTGCGTCAGGCTGTGTTGCATTTGCACCGTGCCCCCTGCGGGCACCTTCGCGCTGGAAGTGCGAATTTCAATTCCACCGGTTGCCGGAGGATCAATGCCGCCCCCGCCGCCCGCGCCTCCTCCTCCCCCGGGATTTCCGCCCCCGCCACTACCACCAGCGCTTCCACCCCCCGCTGCCAGAGCGAGACTGGAGACTACAAAAAACACGTGTCCGAACCCGAATTGCATTTCTAAAATCCTTTTCAAAGGGTTACATCAAGAAGTTATTACAAGGATCAACTTTAACGCGCACCCGAAACTATGACCCGCTGGGCTCCGGAGGATGCAACTTCCGCCCCCTTCGCGTCCCTGGCGATCACCGACCAGAGCAAAGGCCTGCCTGCTTGCAGAATCTTGCGCGCCTGCATCGGAACCGGTGCGGAGGTTCCATCTACCGTGCCCTGAAAAACGGGGGTATGATCCACTTCCTCAATCGTCAACACATAGGCGGCTGCGGCTTCAACTTTTGTCCACTCGAAAACATCCGGTGTGGTTCTTGATTCTCCTATTGGACTCACTGCATGTAGGGGCGCGGAACGGAAAATTTCCTGATTGCCGCCGATTTCCGGCAAAGCAGGTTTCGTGTGAACGTTCACAGCGATCACCAGGGCGGCTGCAGCCGCGGCGATTGCGACAAGTCCTGTTTTGCCGCCTGTTGTGGTCCAGACTCGCGTCCACCACGGCTTGGGTCTGCTCCCGGAATTCCTGCTCGTCCTCGCCGCGATCCACTCTACCGCCTCTATTTCTTCGGGCCGCGGCTGACCGTAGACAAATTCGTTCGCCAACGCCAGCTCCCCGCTGCATCGCGGACATTCCGCAACATGCCGTTCAGCCATCAATCGCGCAGGAGCGCCTTGCGGCTGGTCCATACTTTCCAGCAAGACTTCCACGGACATGCAATCCGGTCCAGGGCGAAGAGCCTCGCGCAACATTTCTTCGCTCACGGCTCCCTCCTGCGCACTTCTTTGTTTCGCCAGCGCGAAACCGCCGTGGCCAACTTTCTTTTCGCGCTCACAATATACGCCTTCGCTCCGGATGAGTTGGTTAGACCCATCAGCCGCGTGATCGCGTCCAGGGGCATCTCGTCGTTGTAATGTAATGTCAACACACGCTGCTCCGCATCGTTGAGCGTTTCCCGAAGTATTTTGCGAGCTAGGGCTATCTGATCTTTTTGTTCCAGGCGCAAATCGAACCGGTCGTCTTCCCGAATGTCGATCTCCAGAGGATCCGTCTGGCGCTCCCTCCGGGCCACCCTGCGCGAAGCGTCGTTCAAACAATGGTTTCTGGTGACGGTGTAAAGCCAGGTTGAAAATTTGGCCTGCCCACGGAAGGATTCCAGGTTCTCGTAGGCGCGGAGCAGGACTTCCTGAGCCAGATCCGCCGCTGATTGCCGGTCCCCCGTCACTCGCAGGCACCAAAGGGCAACCTTGGTTTGATACCGGGAAAATAATTGATCTAAGAAATCCCGGCCGCCAGAAGAATCCGGACACCCTCTCGCCCGCGCGAGGAGTTCCTCGTCGGTAAGCGGGACCATCGCGGTGGCTATTATGTCGTCCAGTTTTCGAAACTCCGGTCTTCACATGGCTTGGAGACAGGCGCGGCAGGTGCATGGAACAGAAATTTCGCAAGTTTAAGCAAATTTTCAGAAATCTTAGGCGGACGCCGAGGGACTATGAATTGAAAGATATCTCCCGGCGCCGGCCTTTGGCCCATTCACTTCTTTTAGCAGAATGCCAGCGTGAGCATAGATACTATCGATCCGCTCAGGTGTGCTGGAAATGTGGGCTGCGCTACCGGACCAAAACCAGAACCCCGCGGTCCAATCTTGAGTCGGAGGAGGCTGACTTCTCAGAGCACCGCCGCAGCCGAGTAGTGCGAGTAACGCCGGGAGCACGCAAGAGAATCGGCGCCAAGGCGTCAGGTGCATAGCCACGCTGATTCTAGCTCATTGGCATTGAGCGCCAAAAGACGCGACACTGTGACCCGGTCAAGTGGCTCTTGTGATGGCTTGTAACACGATATATACTGGTCCCGCGTTGTACTAACTAAGTTAGTCCTAGTACCACAAGGGGGGTCAATGTTAGACCGAATTCATCGAAAAGCAACATCTTCTATACTTGCAGCATGCTTGGCCGTGGCGATTCCGGTTGCGGCGCAGAATACTGCTGGTTCCATTGCTGGCGTTGTTCAGGATCCGCAGGGGGCGGTCATCCCGAATGCCAAGGTCACTCTTACTAATCCAGCGCAGGGTAGCGGGTCGGCTCGCGTCGTGCCGACGAACACCGAGGGCGCATTCGTATTCTCACCGGTCCTTCCGGGGACCTACAACCTGTCCGTCGAGGTGTCGGGATTCAAGAAATACACGCAATCGAGTATCATCCTCGACGTCAGCGATCGATTGGGACTTCCGCCGATCGGGTTGGAGGTAGGTTCGACGGGCGAGTCGGTGACGGTGGAAGCCGCCGCTGTCCAGCTTCAAACGTTGTCGGCGGAGCGCTCCGGCGTGGTTACCGGCACCCAGGCAGTGGATGTGGCTATCAATGGGCGAAACTACACCAGTTTGCTGCGTACCATTCCCGGCGTCCCGGCCGACGCAGGCACGGGCGATGTCAGCGTCAACGGAGGCCGGACGGCGCAGAATAATTTCACGCTGGACGGGCAGAACGTCACCGATATCGGCGTGAATCAACAATTCGCTTATCGCATCAGCATGGACGCCATCGCGGAGTTCAAGGTGTCGACCAACAGTCAGACCGCGGAGTTCGGCCGCAATGACGGCGCGCAGATTCAGGTGATCACCAAGAGCGGCACCAAGGATTTTCATGGCACGGGTTACTGGTTCAAGCGCGGCGAATTCATGAACGCCAACACGTTCGTCAACAATGCCCAACCCGTAAAGAACAACAACGGCGTTCTAGCGGCTCCGTTCCCGATCTATCGCTACCTGGACGCGGGCTTTACGGTAGGCGGCCCGATTTATGTTCCGGGAAAGATCAACAAGAACAAGGACAAGCTGTTCGGGTTCATGTCGCTCGAATGGAACCATAACATCATTCCGAATGCCGTTCACCAAATCACGGTTCCCACAGCCGCGCAGCGCGGAGGGGATTTCTCAAACACTGTCGACGCAGCGGGCGTCAAACAAACCATTTACGATCCGCTGACGCGTTCCGCGACGTTGCCACAGGGCACCGCGTTCCCCAACAACATGATCCCCACGACCCGCTTCAGCCCATTTGGACCTGCGACCCTGAACTGGCTGCCGCAGCCCAACACTGTCGGCCAGTTGGCGTATAACTACCAGTCGCAGGTTCCCAGCTCTCAGCCCTCCTACGACCAGATCTACCGCGTCGACTACAACATGTCGGACAAGTGGCACTTCTTCGTTCGCGGCCTGGACAACAAGCAGACCCAGAACGTCCCTTACGGCCGTGCCGACACCAGCAACCAGCTCGCGCTCTCACCGCTCACCGCGCCGACCTATGGCTGGTCCATCACTGCCAACGCGGTCACCATCATCAATCCGACGCTCACCAACGAGTTCCAGTTCGGCTACACCGTGAATGGGATCCCCGGCAACGCGCCGCCCTCGGGCAGCCCCTATTACCGATCGGTATCGGGAATCAATATTCCGCTGCTTTACCCGGATGCCAATATCTCGGGTGTAATCCCGAATTTCAACTTCAGTGGCATCCCGAGCGTACCGGGGAGCGGGACGCAGTTCACTACCTTCGCCGGTACGCCGTACGCCAATCGCAATCCCGTGTACAACTACATCGATAACGTCACCAAGGTCATGGGGAAGCACACGATCAAGGCGGGATTCTACTACGAGTACGCGGTGAAAACGGAGAACGCCTTCAAGCCCTACAACGCCACCATCGACTTCGGCCGCGATTCCGCCAATCCCGGCGATACGAACTGGGCCTATTCGAATGCGCTGCTCGGCAGCTATGCCAGCTATCAGCAGATCAATAAGGACCCGTTGCCCAACTATCCCTACAGGAACATCGAGTTCTACGGGCAGGATACCTGGAGAATCTCCAACCGCCTGACATTGAACTATGGCTTGCGCGTTGCTTACATCACGCCGTTCCACGACACGCTCGGCTTGATGTCGAACTTCGTCTATTCTTCTTATGATCCAAAGCAGGCTGTGCAGTTCTATCAGCCTATTATTTCTGGTGGAAGCAGGCAGGCGGTTAACCCGGCTACTGGCCAGATCCTGCCAGCCCTGTACATCGGAGGGATCATTCCCGGCGTGGGCAACATCAACAACGGCATGGTGGTCGGCGGCACCCAAGGCACTCCGCAGGGTCTGATGGAGGACCGGGGCGCCCATTTTGGGCCGCGTCTGGGCATCGCCTACCAGATCAATCCAAAGACCGTGTTCCGCACGGGTGGCGGAGTATTCTACGAACGCGTCGCGACGTTCGGACCCGGCATCACCAGCAACTACACCACGAATCCTCCGTCGCTGCGCACGGCGACGCTGTATTACGGCAATGTGGCGAACATTGCTACCACTGCGGGCACATTCTTCCCGACTGCCATCAATCGCCTTTCCTCGGATGGCCACGTCCCGACGGTGTACAACTACAACGCGGGCGTTCAACGCGAGCTTCCTCTGAAGCTTTTCATGGAAGTCTCCTTCGTTGGCTCGCAGTCGCGTCACCTGTGGCTGGCGCAACCGTTCAACCAGGCTCCGCTCGGCAGCGCCTGGCTGCCCTACTCGCAGGATCCAACCTTAGGGCCCTCCAAGTTCGACGGTTCCACAAACTTGCCGGTGAACATGTATCGTCCCTACGCGGGATACACCGCGGCGACCGATTACAGCTGGGGCACTAGCAACAACTACAACTCACTGCAGACCTCTATCAATCGCCGCTTCGGAGCATTGCAGTTCGGAGCGGCCTATACCTGGTCGAAGGCTCTGGGGGTCAGCGTCGGACACCAGACCAATACGCGGGCCGCGGGCTACGGACCGCTCCCGCAGGATCGGACCCATTCGCTGGTGATCAACTATATCTACAATCTTCCCGGGCTTTCCAGCGGTAGCTCGTTTAGCAATGCCGCTACGCGGCTGGTGCTGAACGGTTGGGAACTCTCCGGCTTGACCAGCGTGTCAAGTGGCGCGCCGATCAACGTGAGCTATAGCGTTTCAGGCGTCAGCGGTCCGCTTCTGAACCGCCAGATCACTGGCAGTGAAGACGTGGCCCCACGCGTGTTGCTTACCTGCAATCCGAACTCTTCGGGCGCGTCGATCACCGCGTTCCTCAATCCGTCCTGCTTCGCGCCGGCGCCCAAGGGGAGCACGGGTCTCGACTCCGGGTACGACCGCCTTCGTGGTCCGGGCCTCCAGAACTGGGATATGAGTTTGTTCAAGAATATCTCTATCAAGGAGAAGGCTCGCATCCAGCTCCGGTTGGAAGCGTACAACGCATTCAATCACACCGAGTGGGGTACGGTGAACACGGCCATTACGTTCAACTCAACCGGGCAGATCATCAATCAGCCGTCGGCGGCGAACCGCTTTGGTTTCGGTGCTCTGAACGGAATCCGGGCCAACAGCCAACGTATTCTGCAGATCGCAGTGAAGGCGAGCTTCTAACCGATTCTCGCGTTTCAATGGGGAGCGGGCTTCACGCCTGCTCCCCTTTTTCTTTTGCCCAGCTTGATCCGTCGTCGTCCGCCAATCATCTCGGCTATCATATTCAGCGTGAGAAGTCAGTTTCTCCTATTGACGGTCGTGCAAACCGGTCTTCTTCTAGCGCAAACTCAGCCATCAAGTTCGTCAAGATTCAACCGGGCGAGTTCCTCATGGGCTGTGCAGACCGGGAATCCAGTTCTATGCCTGACGGAACGTCGGCGACGTGCAACAAGATCGCCAAGCCCGCACATCGTGTACGCATTACCAAAGCGTTTGAGATCGGCATGTACGAGTTGACGCAGGCGCAGTGGGAAAGCGTGATGGGTTCGAATCCGAGCTATTTTAAAGATCCGGATCGGCCGGTGGAACAAGTCAGTTGGGCTGCCGTACAAGACTTCTTAGCGCGCCTCGACGCGGCTCAGGATGGTTATCACTACCGGCTGCCGACTGAGGCTGAGTGGGAATATGCGGCTCGCGCCGGAGATGCGGGCGAGTTTTCGGAGTCGCAGCGTCTCGGTGACACAGCATGGTTCGGAGCGGGCGGCGCATCGCTTTTGGACAGCAAGGGCGAGACTCATCCCGTCGGCAAAAAAGAACCGAACGCCTGGGGACTTTACGACATACGCGGTAACGTCGCCGAATGGGTTCGGACTGGCTTAGCAAGGATTGGATGAACGACGACTACTACTCGCGGAGTCCTGTAGAGGATCCGCAGGGGCCGACCACAGACGGGTATCATCTGGCGCGTGGCGGTTCTTGGTATAGCAATGCCAGCTATCTCCGAGCTTCGAATCGCTACCCGTGTGCATGCACATCTCGGCGCGATATCGGGTTTCGACTGGTGCGCGTTTATCTTGTAAAATGAGCGACGAAGCAGCGATTCCAATACTGGCCAGCGCGCTAAACATTTCGCAGGCGGACGTCCATGGTACGGTCCCCGATTTCCGGAAATCGCCTCCTGGACGTCACGTGCTCAAGCTATGCCGTGCCGAAGCATGCCAATCGATGGGATGCGACACGATCATTCGGCACGTGGAAAACCGTCTACGCGCACGCCTGGGCGAGACCACTGAAAACGGTGAGTTCGCCGTAGACCAGATTTTCTGCCTTGGTCTCTGTACCAATTCTCCGGCCGTGATGCTGGATGGAAAACTTTACGGCAGAGTGACGATCGAAATCATAGATTCGCTCCTCGACAGCGTCTTGGACTCGCAGTAAGCCTACTCCACAATCGACTGCATCACGGCATTCTCAAAATCGCCGTTCAGCTCGCGGTTAGGATTGTCTGTCTGGATCATCAAAATGCCCACCAGCTTTTCTTTCGGATCCACCCAGAAGTGCGTGCCGAAGGCGCCATCCCAGCCATAGCTTCCGCTGGAAATGCGCGCGTTGGCCGCGATGGGGTCATTGGTCACTTGAACGCTGAGCCCGAAGCTGCGGCCCTTGGGTCGACCGGGAAGTGTATCCGGCGCGATCACGCTGGACATCAATTCCACGGTGCGTGGGCTGAGCAATCTCTTGCCATTCAACTGGCCGCCATTGGCGAGCATTTGAGCGAATTGCAGATAATCCTCGGCGTCGGCCATTAGTCCACCTGCGCCCGAAAAATAGGCGGTGTTGTTGAGGCGGACCGAAGTATCGACTTTGGCGAGCCCATCGGGTGAACGGTGATACATGGTGGCGATGCGCGCAAGCTTGTCGTCGGCTGGGTGGAAGGTGATGTCTTTCATACCGAGCGGCTCAAAGATGCGCTGCCGCAGGAACTGGTCGAAGCTTTGGCCGGAGACGATTTCGACGATTCGCCCAAGCGTTTCGAAACCTGCGCCGGGACTGTAGCTCCAGCGAGAGCCGGGCTGAAAGTCGAGCGGCGTGGTACCCAGACGAGGAATATAAATGGCCAGAGTCTCGCCGGGCTTGCGTGCGACTTTGTTGAGTTCGGCCGTGCTGGCCGCGCCACCGCTCGCCAGACCGGAGACGTGGGTCAGCAGGTCCTGAATGGTGATCTCGCGCGAGGCGGGAACGGTGTAGAACTGCAGCGGAGCCGCGGCGGCGCCTGCCGGACCGGCCGGACGATCCTGAATCATCGCTACCTTCATACCGCGAAATTCCGGGATGAACTTCGATACGGGATCGTTCAGGCGCAGCTTGCCTTCTTCCATCAGCATCAGGATGGCCGTACCGGTGATCGGCTTGGTCATGGAGGCGATCCAGAAGAGACCGCCCTGGGCCATGGGCTTTTTCGAGTCAACGTCCATCAATCCGTGAGCTTCCAGATGCGCCATGCGGCCGTTGCGCGCAACGACGGTGACTGCGCCCGAAATATCATGCGCGTCGATATGACGCTGGATAGCCTCGTGAATGCGGTGGAGGCGTTCGGAGGACAGGCCGACCTCTTCCGGTTTGCCAGCCGGAACGGAGGCGGCCGCAAGAGGCAGAGCGAGAACTGCCAGTAGGGCAGAAATGGTGGTAAGACGCAACGTGGTGACACGCATAGAAGCTCCTTTCCGAAGCTGTGTGAGATTCTATCGCATAATCGCGCGATGCTCTAATCGATGCCGAGCTTCATGAGTACCCGGTCCGTCTCCGGCTTGCCGAGCAACGGAATCTGGATGGTCTGCGCATCTGCTTCAGCGGCCGCGAAAGCTACTCCGCTGTTTTCGACTTCCTTTAGGAAATCGGGGTCGAGCCAAATACCCTCCGGGACGCTCTCAAACGCGAACAGCTTATACGATCCGGGTGGAATGCTTCCGATCCTGAAGACGCCATTCTGATCGAAAACGGCGGTCCGGGTTTCATGTTCGCGGCGAGCAGCTTCCGGGGTATCGGGAATCAAAACTACTTGGGGCTTGGCGGCGCCATCGGTTACAGTTCCAGAGAGATTCGCCCCACGAGTGCTGAACACTAACTCCAACGGGGTTCCGTAAGAGCTGAGAGTGAAAGTTCCATCGTTCGACTCCGCATTGCCGTAGCGAACGCGCTTGAGATACATCTGCAAGAGAGCTAACCCTGGTGTGTTCACTCGATACAGGCCCAAGCCGAGATCTCTGAATTCGAGACCACCGTCCGCCTGAGGGATCGGGTATGGATAGATGCCGGGAGAATCGACAGGTTCCAAGTAGATCGATGTCGAAGGCGGCTTCGCGGCCTCATCCCCTTCGATCCGCATCCTCACACTGAGTGTCTGCGGCGCGTGCAACTCGATTGAGACATTCTCGACGTCGCGATTGTCAACCCGGACGGTGGTGTGGCCCAAAATACTCGAGAACGGGTACCCCTGTTTGACCCAAACGTCAAAGGTCCCGGAGGGGAGGAAGTCAACCTCGAATGAGCCATCGCGACGAACGGTCCCCGAATAGCTGTCCTCATCCACATCCACCAATGTGGAAGTCCTGTGCGCCCACACGCGCGGCCCGACAATGTTGGGGTCTCCCGAAGGCGCAGGGATATTTTCATTCCCCGATAGTTTTCCGCGAATGTGAAGCTTCGAGCCCGTACCAAGCCGTAGACGTATATTGAGTCCGCTGAACTGTTGGCCTGCGGTGAGGATGATGGGTGTAGAGGATTCGACATCGGGCGAAGAGCCATACCAGGTGGGCTGCTGGCGCAGCGCGGGTTGATTGTTCACGTCCGGATGATGCTCCTGCTCCCACATCCCATCCGGTTCGGCGAGCACATAATAGCGTCCAGGCGCCAGTCCGGCGAGGCGGAATTCGCCCCGATCGTCAACCCGCGGAGTGTCGATATCGACGGCTTCGATATGTCTTCGGCCCTTTTTCCAGACGGAATGAAACACGCTAACAAACGCGCGCGGCCAAGGATCTCCGTCCTGATCGAGCACTCGGCCCGAGAGGACTGCTTGAGCGGTCATTTTAATTTCGATCCCTGTCAGGCTCTGACCGCCGGTTAGATGCAATTCCACGGCGTTGGCGGGCTCCGCTCCTCCGCCGTACCACGTATCCAGGAATCCCGAGCGTTCGACGTCCAGACGGTAGTTTCCCGGCGCAATGTTCTCGATAGCAAACGTACCGTGCTCTCCGGTCACCGCGGGTTGCGCCGGTCCTTTACCGATTGGCGCCAACCGAAGATAGGCTTTTCCCAGCCCCTCGCCCGTGGCTGCGTTGATCACGATTCCGTGGATGGAAGCCCCGCGGTCTTGCGAATCGCCGGGAGCCTGAAATGGACCGGGGTTGCAGGTGCTCGGCGCTGTGAAAAACAGCAACAGGGTGTATCCGTGACGCAGCAGACGCTTTTTATAAGTGCAGCAAGTCACTTGGATCTCCACACGCCGGGGACTGCTAATCGCAATTATAGGACCGAATTACTTAGAACCGGCCCTGGCGGACGGCGGCTCGGTCGAGACGGTCTCTGTTAATCAATGGTTAATACCAGAACCCCTTATACTTTCGTGCCGATCGCCGTCAGCGCGCGATAGATCACGCCGTTCACACTTGCTGAAAACGCAAGTGTCAGGTTCCCGGCTCCGTCAAAGGCATAGCGATAGCAGCGCTGGCTCCGGTTGAATTACTTCGCTCCACCGCGCCCTAGGACTTTGCATTCGTTATCGCAGCTCGGCTTGTGCTGAAGCGGTCCAGGACGAAGCCAACACGAGCAAGTCGTATCAAGCGTTTCTAAATTTGTGACGCGACGCCGATCCCGGCAGTCCCATATTGATCCAGGCCCGCAAAGAATTTTCCGCGCTTCGGCAATAATGCAAGGCGTCCAGCCCTAAGTAAACGTAGAAATGACGCTCGTCGAGAGCCCTTGCGGCAGGCGTTTGAGTTAAGATTGAATGAAAAATAATGCTTGATCAAGCACGGCGCGCCTCCCAGACAGTGACCGCCGACTGGACGCCGGTGAATCAGCACTTATTCCAGGGCGTTCAAGTCCACGAAATTAAAAACGTCGTCATCCGCAGCGGAGTTTTGACGGAGTGTTTCCGTCCGGAATGGTTCGAGCCCTCGTTCCGTCCGGCACATGCTGTTTTCATGAACCTGCTTCCGGGCGGCATCTCATCCTGGCACTGTCATCGTCGCCAGCGGGATGTGATTGTGGCCGTACGCGGCCAACTCCGCATCGGCATGTACGACGACCGTCCCGATTCGGCCACCTACAAATCCTTTTCCCTGCTCCATGCCGGTGTTGCTCGTCCAAGTGCGGTGCATGTGCCCACCTTGGTCTGGCACGCAATCAAAAATCCTACCGCGGACGAGGCTGCCTATCTGGTGCTCAACGATGAACCGTTCAACTATGAGGAACCTGACGATTGGACCCTGCCACCCGGTTCCGAAGCGATTCCTTTCAAACTCGACTAAGTCATGCATGGCGAGTTCATTCTCACCGCGATCACGGCAGATCCGGAGCTGATTCGAGCCTGCGACGATGCCGGCGTCGATCGCATAGGCATCGATATTGAACGCATCGGAAAGCAGGCGAGACAAGGACACCTGCTAAGTCCGCGATTTGCGGCACATCAGCTTGACGATCTGGATGTTGTCACCGCCAACGTCCGCCACGCCGCCATCTTCGCCCGCCTGAATCCGCTGCACGAAAGGTCCGCGCAAGAAATCGAGCGGGCATTGCAGCTCAAGGCGCAGCTTCTGATGGTGCCCTATTTCACACAGCCGTCCGAAGTGTCCGCTTTCGTTCAACTGGTTGGCGCCAGGGCCGAGGTGATCCCCCTGGTGGAGACGGGCGCCGCGGCGGAACGCATTTCGGAAATCGTCACCATCCCGGGTTTACGGGAAATTATGGTGGGTCTCAATGATCTTCATCTGAGCTTGGCCCTCTCGAATCCCTTCGAGATCGTCACATCGAGCCGCATGCAGACGATGGCCGCTTGCGTTCAGAACGCAGGCTTGCGATTCGGTTTCGGAGGCTTGGCCCGCGTGGACGACACCAGCCTCCCTGTGCCACCCGATCTGATCGCTGCGCAGTATCCTCGCCTGGGAGCAACTTCATCCTGGCTCTCCAGATCGTTCTTCCGCGGAATCGATTCGTCTCAGGTCGCCCGTGCCGTCCGAACCCTGCGGGAACGCCTGCGCTACTGGGCGGCGCAGTCGCCATCCACGCTTTCAGCCCAGCGCGACCGTCTTGACGCCGCCCTCGGCGTGGATATCGGTATGGCGTCGAGCGTCGCCGCCTCGCGCCCTTGATACGCACTTAGATGCGTACTTACTGTACTCATTTCGATTCTAATTACCTGGCGCAAGGCATTGTGATGCTGCGTTCGCTACTCTCCTTCGACCCTGACGCCGCGATCTGCGTCCTGGCCTTGGATGAACCCTGCGAGCGCGTACTTTTGGACGTTTTCCGATCGTCGATCCGGGTGACCAGTTTGCGCGAGCTTCATGCCGCCAGACCACGGATCGCCGCGTTACGGGAGTCTCGCACTCCCTGGGCCTACTATGCCACTCTCAAGCCAGCGTTCGTTCGCATTATCTTGGAATCGCACGCCAGGCCGGCTACGGTAACCTTCGTTGACGCGGACATGCGTTTCTTCTCCGATCCCTCCCCCGCCTACGGCGAACTCAAAGGAGCCGAGATCGGACTCTCGCCGCATCGTTTCTCCCCATCCTTACAAGGGCTCGACAGGTATGGCACATACAACGCGGGATGGATCTACTGGCGCGCGGGAACGGTAGCCAGCCAGTGCATCTCCGATTGGGAGAACGACTGCACGGCATCGTGCGATCCAGAGGTTCAGTCCGACGGCCGCTTCATGAACCAGGGTTACTTGAATCTTTGGCCCGATCGATACGAGAGCGTCCACATACTGCGCCATCCCGGAGTGAACCTGGCGCCTTGGAATATCGACGGCCACGAACTGAAGCAGGAGCAGGCGAAGATCTTCGCGGATGACCGGCCGTTAATCTGCCACCATTTCAGCGGCCTGCTAAGAGACGTATCGGGCTCCTGGCATTCCATCTATCCACAGCCTCGGCAATTCGATATGGTGCAGCATTCAATTTACAAACCCTACCTGGATGAGGTTGAATCGGAGAGCCGCACGCTGCTGGGAGCCCACCACCTGAAGGGAATCGGCTCGGTGCGGGCCGCGTCTATAGAGCCGGGCCACACCCGCGTTTATTGTGGCCGCTGATCAATTCAGCTTGAATTGAGAATAGAAATCCAGTCCAGTCATCTTGGTGTATATGTTCGCAAGTTCGGAGCGCTCAGTCGGGTTCATGATTTCCCATTTCTGTGCGAGCTTTGTACGGCTGTCGCGGATATCCCATTGCACATCGTCGGGAATCGACCGCAACTGGAGACCTTCACTGGAGCTGGCGGCCATCATTAGATAAAGGACGCACTGGCGGGCCTGCTCGGCTGCCGTTAGATTTTGCTGAGCGACCGCCTGAGTCACCACGACTACATAACGACGTCTCGCATTGCTGACGTCGAAAGCTCCATCCTGGCTTAACTCTGTGGGGGCAATCAACGTGCTCCAGGCATCGCAAAATTCCCTCGGCCAGGGGACTGAGCCTTTTTCGTAGAAGCACAGGTACGTGGAGTTACACCATTCCGGCAAGGCTTGCCGATGGGCCTCGAGCACAGATTTAATTCGCCGCCAATCCTCCGGTGCCGTACGCGGCTCAACCAAACCTTGAGCGATCCGGTCGCCAGCCGCTCCGGCGATCTTCTCCACGAGGCTATAAAAATCCGGGTCATAATAAAGATCGTTGAAGGCAGCCAGAAGTTCGGGAAACATCCAATAGGCTTGTTCGGGACGGCCTTCCGCATGGTGGGCGCCCACCAGGGCAAAAACCATTCCGACAAACATCGTGTGATTTCTCAGCGCCAGGCTGGGCAGTGAGATGGCAAGGAACGGATTCCCTGGCCGGTTAGCCAAAATACTTCGCAACTCCTCCACCCGGCCGACGACAAGGATGGGCTTACTGGGTGTCAGACTCTGCACCCCAAGGCCTTCCGTCATAATTGACACGATCTCCAGGGCCTTGTAGGCGGGGATCGGAGTCGGGTTCTCTAGTGCGACGCCCACCCAATGTGGACCATTTACCACCGTGGGCGTGTCCATGCCGATGGGAATTCCGCATGAGGAGCAGTGCTTCGGGTTCAAGCGGTCCTCAAGGAAGAGCCGGTAAAGTTCCTCATCCCTCAACGGGTCGAGAATCGGCCGCGACAAAAAACTGATGGTAGCGGCGCATTTAGGGCACGCCAGGGTGCTGCGGACATGCATGGAGCTCATGGGCCTTTTCTTTCCCCCTAGCGCTTGCCCGCTATGGGCATGGAGATTTAGGCCTCCCAGTATAGCCGCTTCCTGTGGCAATCCGGCCACAACGGCGGTTACGTGAGTGTATGCTGGGTTGCCTCGGTTTACCTAAAAGCCCCCGCTAGGACGCTGGACTGAGTGGAGTTCTACGGAAATCTGAGCCGTCACCATACCAGCCTGTAGCGCAACGCGCTGTTGACCGGAGCACTGCGAGATCCATTTCGTATTCCCAGTCTGGCATTGTGAGACATTGTTGGATCTTGCAGCCACGATATATTCGCCTTCAGAAAGACGAAACTCCGCAACCCCATTGGCCGATGTGAAGCCCGACGCGACTCGTTTCCCCTTCGGTGTCAGCACGTCAACCTGAACAAATCCAGCCGCTCTGCGGGGCGACGCCGCGAGGGTTGTGACGTTCAGAGTTACGCCGGTTTGGCCTCCAAACATTACGGCGCCAAAACAAGGTTATCGAGAAGAATTTTGACATTGTGTTCCTTCCGCTACGCGCAACCATTCAACTTCTTCATTTACCACGCATTCAGAACATGAACTCAACTGTCCACTTAACATTTAGTGGCGATTACTGACTTTGTGCGGGCCGCAGACGTTTCATGAAATCGGCTACGCTGTTTGCCGCTCGCTTTCCGTCCTTGAGCCAAACCACTTGCCATTCGGTTATCCGTTCGTCCTTATGGGGCACATAGTGTTGTGGTTGCGGCTCGTCAATCCATTCCCGTTGGCGAACCAGGACCACCGGCTCCTCCGAGCCAGGTGTCTTTGTCGCGAAGGCCTCCGCCCTTTCATATTGTGCAAACGCGACGAAGTAGTCATCCTCTCCATTCATTGGAAAGGCACCTTTCTCAGGGTGCAGCCAGACACGGTATTCAAGGACTTCGTCGTAGAAATAACCAGCGCCTGATTTTGTCTCAGGCGGAAATTGCCCCACACGTTTGGGGTCAATTGCAACTGGATACTCGCTGTTTCCAGACACTGCCGGATCGGCCCTCGCAACAGCGAAGCCCGATTCGGCACGATGACAAGCGGGTATGAATAAAATCCAACCAGCCAGTAGTAGAGGAATGGACCGCCACATCACGGTTGTCAGCAAGTTTCGGCACAGCTATTTCGGAGCGACCGGCACCGGCCAATTGCCATCGTACGGCGGCCAGTTCGGCACTAACGCTTCCTGATCCGGATAGAACATCGAGGAATAGATCCCGCTCAGCTTTCCTTGATCGATGACGAACCACTCACTGAACTGATTGCGGCGCATGGCCACGCCCGGCTTTCGTAGAAACACGCCCAATCCGAGTACCGTGCCAGCTTCTTCATCGACGATGGGGAACCGGCGAGCGATCACCGCATAAATGTTTGTCATGGCGCCTTCGTTCATGCAATCGGTCTTGCCGTTGAAAACACCCGCGGCGTTAGGCGGCAGGTTCGCCGGCGCGTCGCGTTGTGTGGTGAGCACGCCGTTCTCCAGGCGCACGCAACCGGGATGAGCAATCATGATGTGCCCGTCACGGGCGGAAAGGGAATCGAAATAGCTGTTGGTGATAGCGATCAGGTCGTCACGCGAAACGCGATCGGCTTTGGGCACCACGCGTTCCACAGGCGCATGCGCAGCAAGGTATTCGGCATCCCAGAAAGCATTATTCGCCTGTGCGCCCGCTCCCACGCCGATGCCGGGGTCGCCCTTCCGCGCGAGATACCATTCGGCTTCGGCCACCTTTCGGTCGGCGATCTTGAGCCGTAGGGTGACCACAGCGGCGTTGCCCGAGCTCTCTTCGAGCGTGCCGAAATAAGCCGCATTCTGCGTCACCGTGTCAAAGTAGCGCCGCTGGACCTTACCGAGCGCCTTAGCGGTCTGCCAGATGCCCTGGCCTGGCCGCCGGACCACTGCGTTCTCGGTCTGCCGATATCCGGGGGTGAGCGGCACCGCCGATGGGTTGTGTTGGATGACGGCGTTCAGGTACTGGTCGAGCAGGCCTTTCAGGCAACCCCGGTCGCATTCGGCGGCGAATGAAGGGGGGATGCAAAGGGCGGTGGTTAGGGCAAGAAGGGACAGGCTTCGCATGAGGAGTATTTTACTTGAGCCTGTGGGCGCGAATCTGACGAGGGGCTCCCGTTAGAAGCCCCACGCGGGTGGGCGCTCTATTGGCAAAGCGTCCCATTGACATAAAACGCCGACGGTGTCACTGGGGTGCCTCCGTTGAAACTGGCGTTGAAACCCATTCCGGAGAGCGTCGCGCCGGCGGCAATCGTCCCGTTGGAGCTCAAGTTAGTGAACGTGAGATTGCCCCCACTCTGGCTATAGTTTGCACTCCGCGCTTGGGTCACTTGCTGGCTGGCCGGCCATGACCATGTGAGCGTCCACGAGGTCATGGGCGCGGAGCCGGTATTCTTGATCGAAAATGTGCCGTTGAATCCGTTGTTTCCGGTCTTTGTCGCGTTGTAGTTTACGTGGCAACCTAGGGATGCCGCAGTGGTCGCTGTAGCCTGATTCGTGGCAGGGGATCTCCGGCCGAGTTCACCGCGGTGACGCGAAAATAGTAAGCCTTGGAAGCCGTAAGGCCGGTGGCAGAATACGCAGTCGCGACGATTCCTGTAGCGAGCCGGTTCGACGCGTTGGGCGTGAATCCATTCGACGTACTTTCATACACGTCGTAGGTCACTCCGCTGGTCGAGCTCGCGGTCCAGCTCAGATTGATTTGCGAAGATCCCGCCGCCGATGCTGTCAAGCTGGACGGCGCAGCCGGCGCCACAAGGTGGACTGTCTGGGTGATCACAGCCGAAGTGGCGGCAGTATCGGAAGTATCGCCGCTGTAGACTGCGCTGAGCGAGTGCGCGCCAGCCGCCAATTGCGTCGTCGCATAAATCGCGCTTCCCGAACTCAGAGTTACCGTGCTCAACACCGTGGCTCCATCCAGGAATTGGACCGTTCCCGTAGCGGTGGAAGGCGAGACCGTCGCGGTGAGCGATACGGATTGGCCAGTGTTAGACGGATTGGGGGTGCTGGTCAAGGAGATGGAAGCCGATGTCTTCACCGTTTGCGTCAACACGCCCGAAGTTGCGGCTGTGTCAGTCGCGTCACCGCTGTAGACAGCCGTAAGCGAGTGAACTCCACGAGCCAGCGAAGACGTGTTAAGCGAAGCCGTGCCGGACGCAACAGAAGCCGTTCCGATTACCGTCCCGCCATCCAGGAATTGCACAGTACCCGTCGCGTTGGCCGGAGTTACCACGGCTGTAACTGCAACGGTCGCTCCCACCAGCGACGGATTGGGGGACGAGGAGAGGCTCACCGCCGCCGCCGTTTTCGGGTTGATCGTTTGTGACAATACCGGCGAAGTGGACGCAAGGTTGGAGGCGTCGCCGCTATACGCGGCGGTGATGGAGTGGGCTCCCTGCGCGAGCGTCGCGATAGTTAACAAGGCTGTGCCGCCGGCGATGTTTGCTGTTCCAAGTACCGTCGGTCCATCCCGAAACTGCATCGTGCCGGTGGCCGACGACGGACTGACGGCCGCCGTAAATGTCACTGGAGCATTGACGAAAGCGGGATTCTGGGAAGACGCGATCGCGGTGGTAGTGGTGGCCTTCGCGTTGATCGTTTGGATAAAGTAGGACGATTGCGAGGGCACATAGTTGGCGTCGCCATTGTAAATCGCCGTTATGGTATGCGCGCCTAACGCGAGCGTCGAAGTAGAATAGGCCGCCGAGCCCGCATTGACCGGCAACGTGGCGATAATGGTCGAGCCGTCCTGAATTTGAACGGTTCCGGTGGCCGCCGGATTGATGCTGATCGTAAATGTTACGGTCTGACCCACTACGCTGGGATTCAGGCTTGTGTTAATCGCCAACAGTCCGAGGTTGAGTTTGATGGCTTCCGAGACAACCGCGGATGTAGAGCCAGCGTCAGCCGCGTCGCCCAGGTAGACAGCGGTAAGCGGGTGCGTGCCCTGCGTGAGGCCAGTGGCCGTGAAGACCGCCGATCCGCCAGAGAGCGTCGCGGTTCCCAGCACGGTGGCTCCATCCAGGAATTGCACCGTGCCCGTCGCGCTTGCCGGCGCGACCATCGCCGTTAGAATTACCGGTGCACCCACCGGGGAAGGATTGGTGGGAGACACCAGTGTTGTAGTTGTGGATGCCTTGACAGTTTGTGTCAGGACTGCGGACTGCGCGCTGGCGAAGTTCGAGTCGCCGCTATAAGACGCACTGATCTGATGGTTTCCTTGCGTGATCGTAGTGGACGAAAATATGGCGCTACCCGAAGTAACCGGGACCGTCGCGATGACCGTCGCACCATCCAGAACTTGCACCGTGCCTGTGGCTGTCGCGTTCAGTGTCACAGTGAATGCCACGGATTGGCCCACAACGGACGGATTCAGGCTGGATGCCAGGGAAACCGTAGGAACCTGCCTCACGGTCTGCGTCAAGACGGACGAAGTGGAAGTGCTATTGGTCGCGTCCCCGCTGTAAACCGCGGTGATCGAGTGGACGCCTTGGGTCAACGCCGAGGTGGTCAAGTAGGCTGAGCCGCTGGCGATGTTCGCTGTTCCGAGTAACGTTCCTCCATCCAGGAACTGAACCGTGCCGCTGGCCGAGGATGGACTGATGGTGGCAGTCAACGTCACGGGAGCATTGAGAGAAGCAGGATTTTGATTCGACGCTATCGCGGTGGTGGTTGTGGCCTTCGCGTTGACCGCCTGTATGAAGTAGGACGATTGTGTGGGGACATAGTTGCCGTCGCCGTTGTAAATCGCCGTTATGGTATGCGCGCCCAACGAGAGCGTTGAAGTAGAATAGGCCGCCGAACCCGCATTGATAGGCACCATCGCGATAATGGTCGACCCGTCCTGAATTTGAACGGTTCCAGTAGCCGCCGGATTGATGCCAATCGTAAATGTCACCGTCTGACCCACCGCGCTGGGATTCAGGCTTGTGTTGATCGCAAAAAATCCGACGTTTAGTTTGATGGCTTCCGAGACAACCGCTGACGTAGATCCAGCGTCAACCGCATCGCCCAGGTAGACGGCGGTAAGCAGGTGCGTGCCCTGCGTGAGGTCGGTGGCCGTGAAGACCGCCGATCCGTTAGAGAGCGTCACTGTTCCCAGCACAGTAGCTCCATCCAGGAATTGCACTGAGCCGGTCGCCGTTGATGGCACAACATACGCCGTGAGACTGACTGGTGACCCCACCGGGGAAGGATTGGTGGGAGATAACAGCGTTGTAGTCGTAGATGCCTTCGGGTTGACAGTTTGCGTCAGGACTGCGGACTGCGAACTCGCGTAGATCGAGTCGCCGCTGTAAGCCGCACTGATCGGATGGGTTCCTTGCGTAAGCGCCGTGGACGAATATACAGCGCTACCCGAAGTCACTGGGACCGTAGCGAGCACCGTCGCTCCATCCAGGAATTGCACGGTACCGGTCGCCGCCGCGTTGACTGTAACGGTGAACGCCACACTTTGACCCACAACGGACGGATTGAGGCTCGACGCCAGGGAAACCGTAGGAACCTGTTTCACGGTTTGCGTCAAGGCCGACGAAGTGGAAGTGCTATCGTTGGCGTCCCCGCTATAGACCGCGGTGATCGAGTGCGCGCCTTGCGTTAACTCCGTTGTGTTGAACTGTGCCGCAGCTCCCACAAGCGTCACGTTCGCCAAAACGGTTTTGCCGTCCAGAAACTGGACCGTGCCGGTGGCGGTCGCCGGGGCTACCGTTGCGGATAAGGTCACCTGCGCCCCGACGGAAGAAGGATTCTGCGACGACACCAGAGACGTCGACGTCGCAGCGTTCACGGTCTGCGTGATCGCGGCCGACTGAACGGAGGAATTATTGGAGTCTCCGGTGTACAGCACGCTTATCGAATGTATTCCTTGAGCGAGAGTCGAAGTGGTAAAAACCGCACTGCCGGAGGTCAGCGGCATGGTCGTCAGAACCGTTGGTCCATCCAGAAATTGCACTGAACCGGTAGCTGCAGCCGGCGTCACGGTGGCCGTGAACGTTACCGCCTGGTTCGGATTTGACGGATTCAAACTCGACGCAACCGTGGCGGAACTCGCGGCCTTCACAACCAGTGCTACGGGTGATGAAAGCACGGTCGCGTAATTGATATCGCCGTTGTACCGTGCCGTCAAGGAATAATTTCCCGCGGCAAAGGTTGCGTTGTTGAGTATTGCGACACCCGAATTCACCGCCGCCGATCCCAGACCCGTCGTGCCATTGAAAAACGTTACTGACCCTGTGGCCGCGCTCGGACTCACAGTGGCCGTGAGGCTGACCGGCTGGTTCGCGACTCCGGGATTCGGGGAGGCCGAAAGCGAAACATTGGATGGAGGAGCGAAGATGGTCAGGCCGAAAGCCGGGGAGTAACTACCGGCGAAACTGCCGTCGCCGGCATAGATCGCCTGGATGTTGTGCGGACCTAGGGCGAGAGATGAAGTTGAGAACGACATCACGCCATTCGCCAGAGCACCGCCATAGATCGCCGTCGTGCCGTCGTAGATGGTGACCCAACCGGTGGCGTCGTTCGGCTGTCCATTCGCCGCCGTCAGTGTCGCCGTCATGGCCACAGGACTGGATTGGGGGAAGGTGTTGCCTGCCGCGGAAACGGTCACCGCCGTCGCGACCAAGTAAGGTGGGACAATGCTCCTGACCCTGCCGCCCGTCAATTCGGAAATATAGATCGTTCCTGCCGTGGAAACGGCCACACCCTCCGGCCGGCTCAGAAACGCCCCGGAAGCCGGGCCGTTATCGCCGAGCCACTCCAAAGCGCCACCGGGGCCGGCCAGCGTCCAAATAAGTCCGGCGCTGTCGATCAAGCGCACGCGACCGTCCCCCACCTCGCTGAAAATCAGGTTTCCAGAGGAGTTGAACGCTAGGCTCGCAGGGCCACTAAGACCCGCTGAGGTCGCGGCAACGCCATCGCCATCAAATATGGTGGAAGCCGTGCCGGCGATGGTGGTGATCGTGCCGGTCGCCGCTTCCACGCGGCGGATGCGATTGTTCCCCAAGTCCGCTATATATAGGTTGCCGTTGGCATCGAAGGTTACTCCGGTCGGTAAGTTCAGGCTGGCCAAAGTGGCCGGTCCGCCGTCGCCTGCAAATAGGGCCGATCCGTTGCCGGCGACCGTGGTGATAATGCCGGAGCCCGCGTCAACGCGCCGCACTCGATTGTTGCCAGCGTCGGCGACATATAGGTTGCCCGCGGAATCAAGCGCCAGCCCAATCGGCATGTTGAGCAGTGCTTGAGTTGCAGGTCCGCCATCGCCCGAGAACCCAGCCGTAGTTGCCCCCGCGACGGTGGTAATGATTCCCGTCGTCGCGTCCACCTGCCGGACTCGCGAAATCGGTCCGCCACCGCCACCCCCACCGCCACCCTCAGCAATGACGCAGGTCTCAGCGAGATAGAGGTTGCCCGCCCCATCCAGTTTTACGTCGCAAGGGTTGGTCAGCTGCGCGTTGATTGCCAGTCCTCCATCGCCCCCGGTACCACCGCCGGCGACGGTTGTGATGATTCCGGTCCCCGGGTCGACCTTCCGGATCAGGGAATTTCCCGAAGCCGCAATGTAGACATTCCCCGAGACGTCGATCGCTAAGCCCGCGGGATTTGATACCAGTACCCTGTTGGCCGGCGAACCATCTCCGGGAACGATCCCGTTGGAGCTCCCTGCAAAGGTATTAATGATTCCGATTTGCGCGTTGCAAAATCCGGCACACGCTGCCAGAAGGATCAATCCGAGCCTATTTACTTTTCTCATGGAGTTAATTAAGTGTCAGGCGTGGCGCGGTTGGAACAAATACACGTTCTCCCTTACCGCCGTACAGTTAATTGCTTAGTGTTCTGTTACAAGCCAAGGATGCAGCCGCGCATGAAGGCATATTTCACGAATTCTAAATATATAAATTCGATATTCGCGAATTCGGAAACCGCACTGCTGTTATCTGCACCTCGGAGCCACGACAGTAATGGAGTGGTTCTCGTCGTCTCGCCGACGGTACCGTCGCATCGCGATCGCCGCGCGGGCAATCACTTGATAAGAAAACAAGCCATTTCTCACCGAGGCCGGATAGAAGACCAGTTGCTTACGGTAAGCCTGTTCCTAAGCAATGGGCAGCGCGTTCTCAACATTTGTAACCGCTTCATGATTTGCGGGTTTCTGTTCCAGCCACTCTCATATTTCAAACAACAACTCTTGTTCTAAAAGGAGAACTATGCGTTTCAATTTGTGTCATTGCATCGGAGTCGGTCTGCTGGCGTTGTGCTCGACTGCACATGCAACTACGTTTACATTCAACAGTGATCCCTTTGCGGGGACCAACGTGCTGAATGCACCCGGACGGCAGATCGTTGCCGGCGAGGATTTCATTAGCTTCACCCCCGCTACAGACGTCTTCGACTTGGATTCGAACGTCTTTGGCGTAGGCACCACGGTCAATTTCGTGAACGCTCTGGCATCGGCGATCCCTGCCACCGGCGTCAACGTCGTTGTACTTGAGTCGTTTGATAACGACGCAAATCCGCAGACTCCGTTTGGGGCCGGCAATGCAGCGGATCTGATTGCAAGCCGCGTAACGACTCCAGGCGCCGGCTTTTTCATCTATTTCAATCAAGCTCTGAATTTGCCGCGCCTGGTGTACTCGACCGATTTGAGTAGCACCAATGCCGACTTGAAGGTTCTGGCTCGCATGTTGAATTTGACCGGAGCAGAGGGTCAGAATGCGCTGCCAACATTCACAGCAGCGAACTTCCAGTTCACGGCCAGCAGTGCGGCGCCGGAGCCGGCCAGCTTTTATCTGTCCGCTGCGGGGATTCTCGGCGCAGTAGGCATCGGCCTGCGGCGGAAGCGGTTGGCGGCGCAGAAAGTGGAGGTTGATAGCAACACAAACCGGATGTAAAGCGCCAAGTCGGGACCGGCCCATGGGAGGAGATCACACATGTGCTCGGGCCGGTTCCGGCGCCTTGTTTAGTTAGCGCTGTTGTCGCATTCGATAAGCCGTTGAAGCACGGTTCGCAACTCGACTGTTCCTTTTCGAGACCCAGCCTCTCCGCTCTCGAATTCAATCCAGCCTTCGTTGAAGCCATCGAGCATGGCAATGCGGGGTGCCGGGTTCTTCATACCCTGCGATACGAACAGTGACTCCCAAGTCTCGCGCGGCACAGCTTCCGTTCGCACAGGACGACCAAGCAGGTCGGCGAAGGTGGCTGCGATCTCCTCCGGAGTCACACGGTGCGGCCCTTCCAACTCGACTACACTCCGGCCGCTCCAGGTGGTGCGGATGAGTTCTGCCGCCACGCGCCCGATATCGGCCGTGGCAACCATCGGCACCGGCTTGTAGAGGGGCTGCAGGAAGCTCGGGATCACGCCGTTTTTCGCCGCGGAAGCGACGTCCCAACTTGAGTTCTCCATGAACCATCCTGGCCGCAAAAAACAAATTGGAATCGACAAGTCTCCAAGCACCTGCTCGATTATGGAGTGCTGCGTGAGCAGGTTCGATCGGGTTGCCTGCGCGCCGATGGTCGACAAGTATACGACTCTACTTGGACGCGCGGCGTCGAGCGCCGATCGCAATGCGGCGGCAATAGCCCGTGCCTCATGAAAGTCTGGCGACGGATCGAAGTTCGGTGGAACCAGCACGAAGACACCAGCAGCTCCCTTAAACGCCGCGGTGAGCGCGGTTACGTCGTTGATGTCCGCTTCGACGAGCTCACAACCCCGCTTCGCCCAAGTCTCACCTTTGCGGGTCTCGCGAACCACGCCTCGAACGGGCTGGCCAGCGTCCAGAAGGTTTCGCGCCACCTCTCCACCCACATGGCCGGTAATTCCAGTAACTGCAAACATTGTTCTCTTAAACAGTCTAAGGGCAGTCTTGTCTGCAAAATTATAGAGATTATCCCTCTTGGCAATATCCCGGATCAACTCACGCCCTGTTGGACCCGGTACATTGGGCTACTGCCCGAAGTCGGTAACGTCGATCGTTACGCCGCTGGGCGTTTTCGCTTCCACATGTGCCTTCTTGCCGTCGATGTTTACCACCACGAAGTTCTCCGTGCTGGCGACCTTGATCGTAGTCCCCTCGGGTGGCATGTCCACATCGTATAGCGGAGCGCCGCCTCCGCCCGTAATGAAGTAGTGGATACCGCTTTTCTTGTAGTGTTGATAGTTGTGATCGTGACCGAAAAATCCCGCGGACACGCCGTACTTTTCGAAGAGCGGCTCCAGCGCGGTCATGTGGGGATTGTCGCCCTGACGACGCTTAACGGCAGTCATGGGCGGATGATGCGCAAACACGAAACGGAGATCGGCGTTCTGCGCGGCCGCGAGATCGCTCTCCAGCCACTTCGTTTGCTCCTGCCAGAACGCGTCTCTCTCCACCTTTGAGGCGCTCACGTTGGCGATGTCGCTATTGATCACGGCGAAATGCGTGCTACCCCAATTGAATGAGTAGAACGGCTTGGCGTCCATGAAGTCATAGTAGTTCTTCGCGTTATGCTCATGATTACCTAGGGCCGGAAAATACGCGCCTTTGCGGAGCAGATCCCGCTCGGCATCGAAAAAGATTGGCCACAAGGACGTGTCGTCGCCATTCTCCACCAGGTCACCAGTCTGCATCGCAAAATCGGGATGGGAGTACTTGAGAACCGCCTGAATCACGGCGCGATGCACGTCGTGCCGCGTGCGCGTGTCGCCATACACTACGAACTGAAAGGCGGACGCTCCTACAGGTGCTGTCTTGAAGGACCCCTTCCCGGCATCACCAGCAAACGATTGGTAAAAATACTCGGTTCCCGGCTTTAACCCAGTTAAGAGAATTTTTTCCGCGCGTAACACTGGCACGATCCTGCTCATCTTGTCCAGCGCAAGGCCGAAGGAGCTTTCACCGCTCTCGACCACCCACATGATGGTCGCCGATCTGGGCCCCACGTTAACGGCGTACGGCCCGCCGACCACTTTTCCGGCATCCGCGGCCTGGGCGGTGGCCGGCCTTGTCCCCTCGCTCAACATCCAAACCAAGGCGCCGGCAAGCGCTGGAATGGACAAGGCGAGCAGCAAATTCGCTGTTTTGCTCCTGGCGGTTTTGGTCATATTGAGCTAGAACTGCGCGCGCAGCATAAACTCGAAGCGCCGCGGGGCGCCCGATCCGGTTGCGCCCGTGTTGATGACGCTGGTGATGCGCCCGAAGCTGGACGAAGACGAGTTGCCGGACGGGTTCGAATAGATCGGGTGATTGGCCAGATTGTAGGCGGTGGCGCGCAATTCGAAACTGGCTTTCTCGGTGAGCCTGAACCTCCGCTGCAACGACGTGTCGAATTCCACCGCCCCGGGACCTCTGGCGGCGTAGCGCCCAAGGTTGCCCCATGTACCCGAGGCTGGCGTGGCAAATGCCGCCGGATTGAACCAGTTGGCGATTGTCTGGTTGGCGGCGTAGATGTCCTGCCCGCCGACATAATTGGGACGCTGGCTGGAGGTGTTGCCGTCGGGCAACGCGGCAGCCTTGCGGGTGATGGTGATGTTGACTGGCAGGCCGGTGCGCGCGGTCGCGATTCCGGCAAGTTCCCAGCCGCCTAGCACCGCGGCGCCGACACCGTTCTGCACGAAAGCCTTGCCCTTCCCAAACGGCAGTTCATAGATAGCGTTCGTCGTGAAGTACTGCCGTACGTCGATGTTCGTGCTGCTCCGGTCGCAGGCGCGGCAGGACATATTCTGGAAGGTCACCGACTCGCCGGCGCCAATGGACGCGTCGGTGATCCCGTGCGACCACATATAGTTGCTTTGCATCATCAGGCCGCTCTTGAAGCGGCGATGGATCTGTGCCTGCAGCGCGTTGAAACTGTCGTTGCCGGTGTTGGCCTTCTCCCCGAAGGAGCCAAACTGCGCCAGTGGCCGCTTGCCGGTCAAGGGGTTGATGAGATTCAATGTGTACTTATCGAACATGTGCGTTCCCTTGGATCCCACATAGCCGACCTGCGCGATAAAGCCCTGGCCCAGGTCATGCTGAATCAGGAAATCCCAGTTGCTGTAGTATTCGTCCTTGCGGTCGCGGGCAATCGCCTTTGGTGAGTAGAGCTGATTGGCGGGATTGAGGAACGCGGTCAAGGGAAAGCTGAGGGCGGGGAAATCTGCATTGGTCAGCGAGTAGCGTGGCACGAAGCTCTCCGCCGGGTCGGAGTAGTCATCGTTCTGGTTGGCGCCGTAGTAGATGCCATAGCCTGTACGAATGGTGGTCTTGCCGTGAAGGAAACCCGGCGCCCAGGCAATGCCCACACGTGGCCCGAAGTCCTTCGTATTGGGCGAATAGTAGGGCGTGCCGGGCGGGCAGAAGCCGCCGCAGCCCGTGAT
The DNA here is from genome assembly GCA_963766615.1 of Terriglobia bacterium. Taxonomy (GTDB): domain Bacteria; phylum Acidobacteriota; class Terriglobia; order Bryobacterales; family Bryobacteraceae; genus Palsa-187. The sequence goes on along the minus strand of CAVYBC010000010.1, from coordinate 338,075 downwards.
GTCGACCACCGCCGAGTGATTGTCCAGCTCATGCACCACCGAATAGAACTCATAACGCAGGCCCAGGTTCAAGGTCAGGCGTGGAGTTACTTTAAACTCGTCCTGCGCGTAGCCCATATACATCGTGTGACGGCTGTGCGCGATGCCCTCGCCCTGCAGGTAGGTTGCAGCGGACGCGGCGTTGTGAATGAAATCCTGATCGGAGGCGTAGGTGACGGATTGCGTGGTAATGGTGTTGCCGGAATTGTCCAGCATGACGCGGCGGATCTCGATGCCGGCCTTGAACGTGTGACGGCCGACGTTCTTAGTCACGTTGTCGATGAAGGAGAGCGTAGTTCCGACCTCAGTGTCCAGCGAGTTGCTGCTCAATCCGTCAAAGCTGAAGGGGCTGGTGGAGACCGGAGCCGTCCCGTAGGTAAAGTTGTGATAGTCGACGTGGTTCCAGCCGAACTTGACTTCGTTAATCAGGGTCGGCGAAATCAGCCGCTGGTACTGTGCGGCGATGTTCTGCGGAATCACCGGCACCACCGAGTGCGTCCCCAGAGCATCCGCCGGAGTGTCTGCGTAAGCGTTGTCGATGTTATAGCGGAAAAACATCGAGTCTTTGTCGGTGAGGCGGTAATCCAGGCGCGCCAAGCCGGAGTCTTCGCGAATCGAATCGTTTTTCACCAGCGTCACCAGGTTGTTCGTGGTGCCGGCGATGGGAGATCCGCCGGTAGGATAAGGATTGATCAGCGGCGCCATAGCGGGCGACGCCGCCAGGACCTGCGCGCGGAACGCATCGTCCGGCACTGTGTTCTGGAAGGTATGCCCCAGGTGCTGACTCAGCCCTTCGAAGTTTGTAAAGAAGAAGAGCTTGTTTTTGATGATCGGACCACCAAAGCTCGCGCCGAATTGATTCAGCGTGAAGGGAGGAAGTGTGGACCCGTCGAACGGCGAACGGGAATCGAGCGCGGCGTTGCGCACAGCATAAAATCCGCCGCCGTGCAGGTCGTTGGTGCCGGTCTTGGAGATGACGTTGATCTGCGCGCCGCCGGCGGCTCCGCTTTCGGCCGTATACACAGCCGTCGTGACGCGAAACTCGGAGATCGCGTCGATGGCGACGGCCAGACGCGTATCCGCCTTCATAGTCTGCTCCTGGACGCCTGTGGCATCGATGCCATCCAGGGTGATGTTGCCATCGTCCAGCGAGTGGCCGTTGAAGCGCACGTTGCGCTGCGACCCGTCACTGTAGTTGATCGCACCGTTGGCCAGCAGAGCGAGCTCGGCCCAGTTGCGTCCGCTTATAGGGAGCTCTTGCATCTGCTTCGTATCCACTACTTCGCCGACTTCGGCATTGGCGCGATTCAGTCCTTCGAGCGAGGCGGCCACTTCCACTTTATCCGCGAGAGCGCCCACCACCAGCTGCGCATCCACCGTGCGAATCTCGGAATATTGCAAGGTGATCTCACTCACCGTGACTGGACGAAAACCCGTCTGCTCGATGGATACTTCGTAGGACCCGACCGGCAGCGAGTCGAATTCGTAGATACCCGCGCTGCCGGTTTGCGTCTGGCGATGCAGTCCCGTGGCAGGCGATTTCAGTTCAATGCGCGCGTTGGGGACCAATCCTCCAGTGGGATCGGTAATCGTGCCGCGAATGGCAGCGCGATCCTGCCCGTAGGACAACGAGGTCGCTAAGGATACCGTCATCAGAATCAGGAAGGCTCGGATTTTCATTTTATTTAACCCCTTTCGTTACTGCTCTGGAAACAGCTGCTTACTAGCCATCGCCCATGCCGTAGTCAACCGTCAGATGGCGAAAAACGGGTATTTCAGATACATTTCGCCGCGCTGCACGCGCACCGGAGCGCTTAGCAACGCAATGAAGTCCAAGGAGTGCATCAGTCCGCGAGGAACCAGCACCATTGAATCAGGCGAATGTGTTTACAGGATGTAAATTGCGTTAAAGAGAGCGTTCAAATCTGTAACAGTTATCACGTCTGACGCGCGCCACTTCGGTGCACTCCGCCATGGAATGCGAGAAAATCGCAACATGCCGTCTTTCACCGTGTCGATCCTCACGACCCCGCGCCTACTTCTCGTAGCGTCGCTTCTGCCGATTGCCGCGTCAGCCCAGTGGCTCAACTATACGCCGGCAGGCACGCCCATGAAAGACGGGAAGCCGAATCTCTCCGCCCCCGCGCCGCGAACACCCGATGGCAAGCCCGATCTCACCGGCGTTTGGACGCATGAACACACCGCGCCCGAGGAATTCAAACGTATTTTTGGGGCCCGGTACGATGTTGAGTCTCAATCCGCACTGATTGGGATGGAGCTTTCAACCGTCCATAAATACGGGATGAACATCATGATCGACCTGAAACCTGGAGAAGCAGCGCTGACGCCGGCCGGAGAGGCGGCGATGAAGAAACGTGGCGCGCAGCAGAGCGTGGACAACGTCTGCCATGGCGAGTACGGCTGGCCTGTGGTTTCGCTGCTGGCCGAGCCGTTCAAAATCGTTCAAGCCCCTAAAGAGACCTTGATCGTGTATGAAATCGACAGTCTCCACCGTCAGGTTTTTATGGACGGACGCCAATTTCCGGCGACATTCGAATTTCCTGCCTATCTTGGATATTCGATAGGCCACTGGGAAGGCGACACTCTGGTCATCGACACGCGCGGCTTCAATGACCGGACTCCCATCGATGGCATGGGCCATCCCCGCAGCGAAAACATGCACGTGACCGAACGTTACCATCGGCGCGATTTCGGACATCTGGACACCGAGCTGACCTTCGACGATCCTGACCTGTACACGCACAAATTCACAGTCAAGATCGCATACAATCTGATCGCTGACAACGACATTTTTGAGATGTACTGCAGCCAGAACGAGAAGGATCGCTCGCACATGGTGAAGTAGCACAAACACACCCGGCAGGAAGATAAGCGGCCGCATAACCTTGACAAGTTCTATATTTCTGCTATTGTCGAAATATGAATGCCGCGCGATCGAAGAAGTCCGCCGCCGAACAGGTTGCCAAGTATGCCGACATGTTCACCGCCATGGGCACGGAGCCGCGACTGCGGATCATGCAGCTCCTTCTCTCCGCCCACCCCGAAGGCCTGGTTGTCGGTGAAATTCAAACCGAGCTGGGCATCCCGAATTCAACCCTCTCGCATCATCTTGAAAAACTGAAAAGCGAGGATCTGGTCAAGGTGCGCCGCGAAAGCACGTTTCTCTGGTATACCGCCAACACCGAAGCTCTCGAAGAATTGTTGGGCTTCCTCTATGCGGAATGTTGTACGCGCAACAAAGCCGTGAAACCCGAGTCGATTCTCACCTGCTGCAAATAGGAGCCGGCCACACACAAGGAGACGCATGGAAATAAAAGAAATCGTTAAAGAGAAATACGGACAGGCGGCGCTTCGAGTCACTTCCGGCGGAAGCTCCTGTTGCGGAGCAAGTGCTAGCCTCGACGGCTGCAGTGTCGACCCGATCACCTCTAATTTGTATGATGCCCTGCAGAAAGGGCAAATCCCCGAAGAGGCTATCCTTGCTTCGCTCGGTTGCGGCAATCCCACCGCGCTGGCCAAGCTGAGTGCGGGCGAAACAGTACTGGATCTTGGCTCCGGAGGCGGCATTGATGTCTTGCTGTCCGCGCGGCGTGTCGGCCCCACCGGCAAAGCTTACGGCCTCGATATGACCGATGAAATGCTCGCTCTCGCCCGCGAGAACCAGCGCAAAGCCGGGATAGAGAACGTTGAATTCCTCAAGGGCGAAATCGAAAGCATCCCTCTGCCCGGCAATTCCGTCGACGTCATCATTTCCAATTGCGTGATCAATCTCTCTGCCGATAAAGAGAAGGTTTTGGGCGAGGCGTTCCGCGTCCTTAAACCGGGCGGCCGCTTCGCCGTCTCCGACGTCGTTGTCCGCGGCGACGTTCCCCAGCAAGTGCGCCGCAGCATGGAAATGTGGGTCGGTTGTATCGCCGGAGCGCTGCAGGATCACGAATACATCGGCAAACTTGCTAAGGCCGGATTTGAGGCCATCGACATCGAGCCCACCCGCGTTTACAGCATTGAGGACGCCCGGCACTTCCTCACCGGCGAAGGCGTCGACGTCGATGCGATGGCTCCGCTGGTGGAAAACAAATTCATGAGCGCATTTATCCGCGCTGTGAAACCGATTGCAAAGGAGTGCTGTGGCCCGGCGTGTTGCAGCTGAAGCTCTCGGCGCGGCGTTCCTGCTCGCCGCCGTCGTCGGCTCCGGCATTATGGGCGACCGGCTGGCCGGGGGCAACGTCGCGATCGCGCTCCTCGCCAATTCCATCGCTACCGGGGCCATGCTGGTCGCGTTGATTCTGACCTTCGGCCCAATATCCGGGGCCCACTTCAATCCAGCCGTCACTCTGGCCGACGCCTCCCAAGGCGGTTTAGCTTGGCGTGAAGTGCCGGTCTATATAAGCGCCCAAATCGCCGGTGCATTCGCGGGAGTCGCCTCAGCGCATCTGATGTTCGGCGAGCCCGTGTTTTTCGCTTCGCGCCACGTCCGCGCCGGCGGCCCGCAGCTCTTCAGTGAATTCATCGCCACCTTCGGGCTACTCTCCATCATCTGGGGTTGCGCTCGGGTTCGCTCTTCGGCCGTGCCGTTTGCCGTAGGTGCCTACATCACCGGGGCTTACTGGTTCACCTCGTCAACTTCGTTTGCGAATCCAGCCGTCACACTGGCCCGCGCCGCAACTGATACATTCGCGGGCATTCGCCCGGCCGACGCGCCGGGGTTCATCGTCGCGCAGCTCGCCGGCGCCATGGCTGCAACGCTGCTTTTCCGGTGGCTGGTGCCGTCGCTTCCGAAACAGGCCGCCAACGTCCTCATTGCTCACGACCAAAAAGAAACCACGCATGCCCGCTAAAAAACGAATCCTGATTCTCTGCACCGGTAATTCAGCCCGGAGCCAGATGGCCGAAGGCCTCTTGCGTCACGACGCCGGAGACCGCTTCGAAGTAGCAAGCGCTGGAACCAAGCCGAGTCGCGTCCGCCCCGAGGCCATTGCCGCAATGAAAGAGCTAGGCATCGACATTTCCGGCCACCGTTCCAAGAGCGTCGATGAATTCACCGGCCAGCAATTCGATTACGTCCTGACTGTGTGCGACAACGCCAAGGAAAGCTGTCCGCTATTCCCCGGCCAGACCGTCACCATCCATCACAACTTTGAAGACCCCGCCGCCCTGCAGGGTTCTGAAGCGGAGCGTCTGGCCACCTTCCGGCGCATCCGCGATGAAATTCGCGAGTACTTGAAAACTCCGCCGTGGGGAGCCTGAATCAGTGTGGCAGCGCCCCCTTAGATGCCCGGCCTCCCGACTCCTGACTCCTGACTCCTGACCCCTCACCACCTCCCCCGCCTAAACTCCAGCGGTTTGGACTGCACCCCAAAAATGAGACACAAAGTTAAGGGCCGACCTACATTGAATGGAGAGGTGTATGGATGTGGCCCGGAGAATGTACAGCCGAGATCTGAAGATCACGGCGATGCGAGAAATTGACAACGGCCGACGGATCGGTGAAGTCGCCCGACAGCTGGAGTTGAGTCCGAAACTACTGGAGCGATGGCGTGGGGAATGGCAGGCCCGCGGGGATCTGGCGTTTCCCGGCATCGGCCGCCGCGGGGTATCGCCGGCGCTGAGCGAGTTGCAGCGGATCGGCGAACTAGAGCGCAAGATCGGCCAGCTGACGATGGAGAATGATTTCTTAAAAAAAGCGTTGGAGCATTTCAAGGATCATCACCCGCCAGCCGTCGTCAGTGGCGAGGCTGCCTGTTTGAGGAAGTCCGGCAAGCCGCAAAAGCGAACAAAGGGCAGGTCGTGAACGCGTTGTGCCAGATGACCGGCATCAGCCGGGCCAGCTACTATCGCTGGCGCGTGCCGCCGCCGAGCTTCCCGGTGGAGATGGAGTTGCGCGATGCCATGCAGCAGATCGCGCTGGAGTTTCCGGCCTACGGCTACCGCCGGATCACGAAAGAGCTGAACCGGCGGGGCGTTGCGGTGAACCACAAGCGCGTGCTCCGGCTGATGCGTCAAGACAACCTGCTGTGCCTGCGGCACAAGGGCTTCGTGGTGACCACCGATTCGCGACATAACTTGCGGGTGTATCCAAACCTGGCTGGGGAAATCACACCGGACGGCATGAATCAGTTGTGGCGGGCCGACATTACTTATATCCGGTTGCGTGCGGAGTTCGTGTATCTGGCCGTAGTGCTGGATGCGTATTCACGCCGCGTGATTGGCTGGGCCCTGGGCCGCACGCTGGAGGCCGGACTGGCAGTGTCGGCGCTCACCATGGCACTGCGCCAACGGCGGCCAGCACCGGGTCTGGTGCATCACTCCGATCGCGGCGTTCAGTATGCCTCCCAAGACTACATCGACTTGCTCAAGCAGTACGGCGCGCGGATCAGCATGAGCCGCAAAGGCAACCCGTACGACAACGCGGCTTGCGAGTCGTTCATGAAAACGCTGAAGTACGAAGAGGTCTATCGCAGCGAATATCGCGACCTGGCCGACGCCTACGCGCAGATCGGTGAGTTCCTGGAGCGCGTCTATAACCAACAACGGTTGCACTCGGCTTTGGGCTATGTGCCGCCCGCCGAGTTCGAGCAAAACGGCGGGAGCATCCAATGACGTGGCTTCGCGACAGGTCTCTAAGTTGGGGGCGCTGCCCCCAACCCCCCGGGATTTATCGCATTCCCGCCAGAATGACGGAGCGCGGAGGCCGATCACTCGGCCTCCGCTCATTCCGGCTGCTGAGTCGGCGCTCGGGTTGCGTCCCCGCAGTGCCCTATCCTCCGCTCAGGTGCTTCCAGAGTGGATTATTTCAACCTCGCCGTGCAATGATTTATCAGCGAACGGCGATTACCCCCTTAACTCGCTGTCTCACTCCAGGGGTTCACTTCAGTTCCAGCCCATCATCCAGCGCGCCCCTTACCAAATCGCGAGAAAACATCTGGGTCCCATCTTCAATAAACTCGCAAAAATATTCCTGCCGCACCCAATCCGACCCCTGCCGCCGACGTTCCTCCTCCAAAAAGGAAGCCGAGATCCGAGGACACTCCGCCGCCGTCACCGCCACGCGCTCCCACTCCTCTCCCCCCTCAGCCCAATTCTCATAGAAGAACCCGCGCCGTCCATTCGGAGTGCTCATCATCCACAAATCCCCATCAGAAACCGCGAGCATCGGCCTTAGCGCCTGATACATCGCATCCTCCACCCGAGCCGCCTCATCAATCACCAGCAGCGAAACCGCGGAAAACCCCCGCACCGTCCGCTCCGTCCCCGGCAGCCCCACAATGCGCGACCCATTGGGCAACAGCAAGCTAAGAGTGTTCGTCCCATCCCCCCGAGGCCGCACGCCCATCTTGCCGAGCAACCCCGCAGCCTTCTTCAAAAACTCCCCACTCTGCCTCTCCGTAGGACTAGCGACAACCACCAGCGACTCCTCCCGAAACCAAGCCCGATGCAGCGCCGCAATAGCCGTGACAGTAGACTTCCCCCACTGTGCGGATTCCGGGGCAAGGCGAAAAGGATTCCGGAGTGAAGGCGAAAACGATTCCGGGGTGAAGACGAACACGATTCCGGGCTGAAGGCGAACAGTGATTCCGACGGGAAGGCGAACGGTTTTCGCCCGAGCCCGGAATCGTTTTCGCGATGCCCGGAATGTTTTTCAAGGCACAGCGGCGCTGGACATCATACCCGGCACAATGAACCCTCTTAGGGAGGATCAGAGTGCCGGCCAGGAGACTGTCCATGCGTAAATTACGGGAGGTCCTACGCCTCCGATTCGAACTCAAACTGGGCTATCAGCAGATCGGGCGAAGTTGCGCGATCGGAGTGAGCACGGTTCACAAGTACCTGAAGCGAGCCGAGGCGGCGGGCATCACTTGGCCGCTACCCGAGGATTGGGATGAAGCACGGGTAGATGCGGCGGTATTTCCGCGCCGGAGCCCACGATCGCGGAGAAAAATCCGGCGCGCACACCGCCCGACTTCGCCGCGATCCACGAGCAGTTGCGCAGCAGCAAGTACGTGACCCTGCAACTGCTATGGGAGGAATACCGGCAGGGAGCCCGGATGGCTATCGCTACTCCCGGTTCTGCGAGTTGTACCAGCGCTGGCGATCGAAACTCGATGTGGTGCTTCGCCAGGAGCACAAAGCCGGCGAGAAGATGTTCGTCGATTGGGCGGGCGCGACGATTCCGGTGCACGACCGTCACACCGGCGAGGCTTGGCCCGCGCCGTTGTTCGTGGCCACGCTGGGCGCCAGCAGCTACACCTTTGCCGGATGCACGCGTGACCAGCAGATGGAATCGTGGCTCCGGATGCACGTGCGCGCGTTTGAACACTTTGGCGGCATTCCCGCGCTCGCTGTGCCCGACAACACCAAGACCGGCGTAACCAGAGCGCATCGTTACGATCCGGATCTCAACCCGACCTATTACAACTTCGCGCTGCATTGCGGCTTCGGCATCGTACCCGCGCGGCCCTACAAGCCGAGAGATAAAGCGAAAGTCGAAAATGCCGTGCAGGTCGCACAGCGTTGGATCGTGGCGGCATTGCGTCATCATCGGTTCTTCTCGCTCGAAGAACTCAACGTCGCCATCCACGAGTTGCTCACCAAGCTGAACAACCGGCCGTTTCGCAAGCGTGACGGAAGCCGTGCGTCGGTGTTCGCGTCCATCGACAAACCGGCTTTAAAGCCGCTTCCCGGTCGAGCCGTTCGATCTGAGCGAATAGTCGCGCGCACGCGTCAACATCGATTACCACGCGAGCTTTGATTCCAACCTCTACAGCGTGCCCTACAATCTGGTGCACGAGCTGGTCGCGATCCGCTCGACGCCGACCACTGTCGAGATCCTCCACAAAGGCACTCGCGTAGCTTCGCACCTGCGCAGCCGCGGGCGCGTACAAGCCGTCAGCAACGACGAGCATCGCCCCAAGAGCCACCGCGCACATCTGTTATCGACACCTTCCCGCATGTGCATTGGCGGAAACCATCGGCCCCAACACGGCGCGACTGTTCGAGCGGATCATGAACGACTGGCCGCACCCGGAGATGGGTTATCGCGGCTACCTGTAGATCATCCGGCTGGCCGGAAAAGTACTCGACACAACGCGTGGAGGCGGCTGCCGAACGAGCCTTGTTCACCGGAGCGTGCCGCTACAAAAGCATCTAATCGATTCTTAAGAACTCACTCGATCGTGCCGCCATCGTCACCACCACCCGCCATCACACCGCCCACGACAACATCCGCGTTCCGAGTACTTCGAGTAAAGGAGCCCACATGCTACAAGAACCGATGATGGAAAAACTGACGGCTCTGCGGCTGCTCGGCATGGTGGACGCATTAAAGGCGCAAGAACAAGATCCGGCGGCGCGCGAGCTGAGCTTCCTCGAGAGGCTTGGCCTGCTCGTCGATCAGCAATGGACTTGGCGCGAGAATCAGGCCCTGGCGCGGCGGCTTCACTCCGCCAAACTGAAGGGTGCCTGCGTCGAAGAGATCGATTATCGCGCTTCTCGTGGGCTGGACAAGAGCGCCATCCGCGCGCTCGCGCAGAAGTCGGCTTGGGTTGCAGAATCACGAAAACATCTTCGTGCTCGGACCGACCGGCGTCGGCAAAAGTTTCGTGGCTTGCGCGCTGGCGCAGAAAGCGTGCCGCGATGGATACGCGGCGCTCTACACTCGCGCCGCCGCACTGTTTCGAGATCTCGCGATCGCACGCGCGGATGGCAGTCTCCGCGCTCTTCTGGCCAGGCTCAGCCGCATCGACGTGCTGGTGATCGACGACTGGGCGATGGCGCCGCTTGCCGAAACCGAACGCCGCGACTTCTGGGAGATCTGTGAAGACCGCTATCAGACCCGCTCCACGATTCTGACGTCGCAACTTCCCGTGACGCGCTGGCATGAGCAGATCGGCGATCCCACCGCCGCCGACGGCATTCTCGACCGCCTGGTTCACAACGCTCATCGCATCGAGATGCGCGGCGATTCCATGCGCAAGAAACGTGGCCCGCAACCGTCGAGCTAACGCTCGCCGGGGTCACTTCGTGCTGAGGCGGGGACAAGGCTGCTGAAGTGAACCCCTGGAGTGAGACAACGAGTTAAGGGGGTAATCGCCGTTCGCTGATAAATCATTGCACGGCGAGGTTGATGTAATCCACTCTGGAAGTACCTGAGCGGAGGATAGGGCACTGCGGGGACGCAACCCGAGCGCCGACTCAGCAGCCGGAATGAGCGGAGGCCGAGTGATCGGCCTCCGCGCTCCGTCATTCTGGCCTGAATGCGATAAATCCCCGGGGTTTGGGGGCAGCGCCCCCAACTTAGAGACCTGTCGCGAAGCAACGTCATTGAATGCTCCCGCCGTTTTGCTCGAACTCGTCGGGCGGCACATAGCCCAGAGCCGAGTGCAGCCGTTGTTTGTTATAGACGCGCTCCAGGAATTCGCCGATCTGCGCGTAGGCGTCGGCCAGGTCGCGATATTCGCTTCGATAGACCTCTTCGTACTTCAGCGTTTTCATGAACGACTCGCAAGCTGCGTTGTCGTACGGGTTGCCTTTGCGGCTCATGCTGATCTGCGCGCCGTGTTGCTTCAGCAAGTCCATGTAATCTTGCCGAGGCATACTGTACGCCGCGATCGGAATGATGCACCAGACCCGGCGCAGGCCGCCGTTGGCGCAATGCCATTCGTGAGCGCCGACACTGCCAGTCCGGCTTCCAGCGTGCGGCCCAGTGCCCAGCCAACCACGCGGCGTGAATACGCATCCAACATCACGGCCAGATAAACGAACTCGGTACGCAGCCGGATGTAGGTGATGTCGGCCCGCCACAACTGATTCATGCCGTCCGGCGTGATTTCGCCAGCCAGTTCGGATAGATCGGCAAGTTGTGCCGCGAATCGGTGGTCAGCACGAAGGACTTGTGCCGCAGGCACAGCAGGTTGTCTTGGCGCATCAGACGTAGCACGCGCTTGTGGTTCACCTCGAAGCCGCTTCGGTTCAGCTCCTCCGTGATTCTCCGGTAGCCGTAGGCCGGGAACTCCAACGCGATCTGCTGCATAGCATCGCGCAGTTCCATCTCCACCGGGAAGCTCGGCGGCGGCACGCGCCAGCGATAGTAGCCGGCCCGGCTGATGCCGGTCATCTGGCACAACGCGTTCACGACCTGCCCTTTGTTCGCTTTTGCGGCTTGCCGGACTTCCTCAAACAGGCAGCCTCGCCACTGACGACGGCTGGCGGGTGATGATCCCTGAAATGCTCCAACGCTTTTTTTAAGAAATCATTCTCCATCGTCAGCTGGCCGATCTTGCGCTCCAACTCGCGCGATCCGCTGCAACTCGCTCAACGCTGGCGATACCCCACGCCGGCCGATGCCGGGAAACGCCAGATCCCCACGAGCCTGCCACTCGCCACGCCATCGATCCAGCAGTTGCGGACTCAATTCCAACTGCCGAGCGACTTCACCGATCCTTCGGCCGCTGTCAATTTCTCGCATCGCCGCGATCTTCAGATCTCGGCTGTAGATTCTTCGGGCCACATCCATACACCTCTCCATTCAATGTAGGTCGGCCCTTAACTTTGTGTCTCATTTTTGGGGTGCAGTCCATGCCGCCCCTTTCCCCGCACCCCTTTCTCCGCTAGCGGCACTCTTCCTCCGCTGCGCTCCGGATAGCTTTTTCTTCACCAAGCCGTACACTTCCGGCACAATCGGGATGCCAGCGTCGCTACGCTCCTAGAACTGTTCGCCTTCGGCCCGGAATGCCGTTCGCGTTCCCTTCGGAATCAGTGTTCGCCTTCGCCGGAATCCTCACACTGCGAGTACAATTCAAAATCCCCCTCTTAGCCCCGCTCCGCAGCAGCCGAGCCTGCAACTCATCCGCCTGAAACCCCAACCGGTCCCGAGCAAAATCGACCGCATCCGGCACCCCAGCCGGTTCCGGAGCATCGTCCCCAGCCCACCCAAAGTGTTCGTCTTCCCAAGTGCCCCACACCCCGAAGTTAACCCGGGTTAATTCAAATGCGAGCAGACTCAAACCTCTAACACCAACAAAAGAATCCTGATTGAGGCGGGGCGCACGCACTTCCGCGTCCGCTTACTCAAACTCGCCGTATCGCGGCCAGTTCCTGGAGTACCGCAAGAATGCGCCCTGCACTGTAAAAGAGGTAAACGGCCCGCGATATAGAGCCTGCAACTGCCACCGCTTCCGCGCAGGTTACCGCACCCCGCATCAGGATCGGTAATTGTAATCCCGGTACTGGTTGGTCACTGGATAAAGTCTTTCCCGCCGGCAAAAACTGCGAGAACTGACTTTCGGTCCAGGCGGGGTCTGGAAGCGCTTGAACTCGACGTCCTGCAGCCTTTTGTAGACCTTCGTTACTGTGGCTTCATCAAAACCCTGCGCCACCAGATCTGCGATGCTGCTTTCTTTTTCCACCAGACCTTCCAGGATGGGATCAAGGGCAGAGTAGGGCGGAAGAATGTCCTTGTCGATTTCACCGCTACTAAGCTCCGGTGTCGGCTCGCGCGTCAGGATGCGTTCGTCGATGACCGCGCCGGGCGGACCCAGTCCGGCCCGCACCGTATGGGCGTTGCGCCACTTGGCCAACTCATAGACAGTCATCTTGAAAACATCCTTGAGCGGGGCATAACCGCCGCTGGTGTCGCCGTAGAAAGTCGAGTGGCCCATGGCGACCTCGGATTTGTTGCTGGTGTTGATCACCAGCATTCCTTCATCGTTGGAGACAGCGAATAGGAACAATGTTCTCAGGCGAGCCTGAATGTTCTGGTAGGTCAGGCAGCTGCGAGGCTGATTCCAGCGCTTTCCGAGTTCCTCTGTTATGCCCCTGAAGGGTGCGGTAATGGCCAGATTGGCGCTGTAATGGCAACCCAGACGCCTGCAGGTTTCAGGGGCCACGTCCAGACTTTCCTGCGACGTGAATTCAGAGGGCAGCATCAGGGCGTGGACGTTTTCGGGGCCCAGCGCATCGCAGGCTAAAACAGTGGCCAGCGCGCTGTCGATTCCACCAGAGAGGCCGATCACAGCTGTCTTGAAGCCGTTCTTCGCCCCATAGTCCCGTACGCTCGCGACCAGGCCGCTGTAAAGGGACCTGATGTCGGTGATGTTGTGGCATATCTCGCCAGACAGGGGTTGCAGTGTGCCGGTCGAATCCGGGGCAAACGTCACTACGGCCGTCTTTTCCTCCCACGGCGGCAGTGACGATGCAATGCCGCCGGATGCATCCAGCACAAACGAAGCGCCATCGAACAGAAGTTCGTCCTGCCCGCCGACCATATTGGAGTAAATGAGCGGCAGCCCCGTATGCTTTACTGCATCGCGCGCCACTTCAAGTCGCTTGTTGAATTTTCCTTTTTCAAACGGGCTGGCATTCACCGCGATAAGGACTTCGGCCCCGGCCTCCTTCAGGCGAGTCACCACTTGGTGATCCCAAATGTCCTCGCAGATCGCGATGCCGAATTTATGGCCGGCTACCGTAATCGGATGGTATTGGTCGCCGGCCGTGTAATGGCGTTTTTCATGAAAAGGGCCATATTCAGGCAATTGTCGTTTCACAATGACATCCTCGACCTGCCCGTTTCTCAGAAGAACCGCCGCATTTACCGTGTTGCCGTCCATTCTCCAGGGCGTTCCTACCAGCAAAGGCGGCCCGCCCTCTGTATCCCTCGCCAGCATCAAGACGGTTCTTTCGACGGCTCTCATGAAACTGGGCCGGAAGACCAAATCGTCCAGCGGCTCGCCTGTCAAAGCCTTTTCCGAAGTGACCACCAGGCAAGCATTCTCTTGCACCGCCTGATTCCATTCGCGAAGTATCTTGTGCCGGTTGCCGTCCAGATCGCCCAACGCCGGATTGAGTTGGAGGATGGCGATCTCAAGCGTTCCTCCGGTCATGGCGCGGTCCTGGGAGCAGAGGGAATGTGTTCCCGGTGAATAAGATCAAAGATACGAACCGCGCTGTCTTCCGGTTGAAGGTCCGTCGTATCGATTACGATCGCGTCTTCCGGCGTGATGATCGTGTAGGAATTGTAAAGCCGCTGCAGTTCGCTCCGGTCCGTGAGCTTCAAGGCGCCTCGGGCCGGACATTCCAATCGCCGTGCGTTTTCCTCGAATGCGGCGGTTAGCACCACTTGCAGCAAGGGTGCATGCGCTTTGTGGGCCAGAAGCTTTACCTCCTCATAAGTCTCGCGGTGTTCGGCGACCTGATCCGTCAGAGCATTGCTCAGAATCACAGGGTGATGCGTTATTTCGTGCAGAAGCTCCTCAAAAACCGCGTGCCGGACGGCGCGATTAATCCTGTAATATCCGTCTGATCCGCGACCGCAGGCTGCCAGTCCGGGATTCAACAAGGTGTGATTGTCTATCAGCACTCCGCCCGCGATGCGCGCCAGCGCTTCACCAATGGTCTTCTTGCCAATGCCGGGCCGGCCATTGATGTGGATTAAAGGAAAGTGAGGCTGCCTTTTGGGCGCCGGCCGCTTTGCGATCTCATCCAGCCGCGTCATAATTCCGGCAATCAGCTTATTGAAAGCGGCCGCGCAGGCTGCGGCATCGTCATAAGGCGGTGGATGGATATCCAAAGCCGGCAATGTTTCAAAGCCGCTGTAATGAAACGGACGATCCTCCAAGGGAGCCAGCAACGCATGGACGCTCGCCGCTGTTCCCTGGGGCGTGGCGGCCCCGAGCTTGCCGGCGTGGGTTACAACAAAAAAAGCCGATTTCCCTTTTAGTAGTCCTGTTTCATAACAGCGGTGTTGGTCATAAGCGAAGCCGGGTGTGAGCACCTGCTCAAACCAGCCGCGCATAATCGCAGGCGGCGAGGCCCAATAAATCGGGCCCAGAAAAATTACTGCATCGGAGTCACGAAGCTTTTTCTGTTCCGCTTGCACCAGTTCTGGAAACGTGCCTGCCAGGAAAGCGTATCGCTGTTCTGCCTGCAGATCGAAAAAGTCTTCATTCGCGCGCGGGTGAAAACTGCCCGAAAAACAAATTGCCGGGAATTGTTGCCTGTGCAAGTCGCTTGCAAAAACCTGGTGTCCTTGTGCCTGAAGCGTTTCAGCCAGCTCTACGATCAACCGCCCGCCGAAGCTGGCAGGTTCGGGATAGGCCGACACCAATAGAACATTCATTGGAGTACTTGGGTAACGCTCAGCGATTTGGTCCAGAGTAGCATCCACCCGAGGTGTACAGGTGGGACCTAAGGGAGAGACCCGCTTCGAACAAGCTCCGGGTGATCAGACCCCGATCGCCGCCTTCCGTCTCGACTATCATTGACAGTTTGAGAATGTGGTCGCGGACTTTGCTTCGGTTGCCCATGCCAACAGAGCAGCGTGGATATGAGCGAAATACGCCCAAATTTGGGTAACAATATAGCTGACAAAATGACCGCACCCGGGAGCTAGGGGGAGCTAGGGACGGACGAGACCGCCCTAACAAGCAGAGAAATTCGCCATTCATCCGGCACTAACGAGTATGCCTCGAGAAGCTCGCGTGGTAGCCGTCGGTGTGGCGCACCATATCACACAGCGCGGAAATGCGCGTCAAGAAATATTTACGTCGGATTCGATGAGGTCGGCCTATTTGCGGCTACGGTCCGAGCATGCCGCGTCTCACCATTTGCGGATCTTGGCCTACTGCATCATGACCAACCACGTGCATGTAGTAGCCATACCTGACAACGAAGCTTCGATGGCGAACACGTTTCGCCACGCGCACGGGAGATTTTCGCAATACTGGAATACGGAACGGAGCAGGACGGGACATGTATGGCAGAATCGCTATTATTCGTGCCCGGTCGAGGAGGCGGCAATCGGAAGGGTAATCGTTTATGTAGAGGAAAACCCCGTGCGTGCCGCCATGGTGGACGGCGCTGAAGATTTCCTCTGGTCCAGCGCGCGATCCCATGTAGGGATAGCAGAGCGTGAGCCCTGGCTGGACAGTGCCTGGTTTGAAGCACGGTGGACGCAGAAGGATTGGCACGCCGTGCTGGCTAGCCGTAGCGCGACGAAAGAGGACCTGCGAGCCATTCGTGAGGCAACCTACTTGGGACGACCGCTAGGACCGAAGGGCTTTGTTGCTGAACTCGGGATGAAACTGGGCCGAAAGCTGGAAGCGAGATCTGGCGGCCGGCCAAAGAGTGCCGCAACCGCCGATGCGAATCAGCTAGCGCTCTGGATGGTGGAGTAGTGGGCGGTCTCGTCCGTCCCTGGTTTCTTGTCCGCTGGTTTCTTGTCCGCTGGTTTCTTGTCCCTTTTGTGAACTTACCCGGGGGGCCCAGGTTTAAGGTCCAGATCTATCCTTGCACCGCCCAAAACACCTGGGGCGCCCCGGTGGATGAGAATCTACTGTCCGCTCCCACCAATGCGTCCATATTGGTCAACAATGATCCGGGCAGTACAACTAAGCGCACGTGTACCAGATGAAATACTTCTTCGCTACGACGATCATTTGCACCTTTGCGGGCTCCCTTTGCTCCTGTCATCGTCAACCCGACCTTGTGCCGCGCTTAATCCTTGAAGGGGGACCCGTTGGGCGTGACTTTTACCTGTCGGCGCCCTACATTGCGGTAGTCAAGATCATGAATTTCGCATTTGTCGGCACTATAAAAACAACCTCTGCAGGCCCCCCAACGGGCCTCGCGCTCGTGAGGTATGACGCCATCGTCGAGAATACGATTCGGGGAACGTTTCCTACGCCAAGCATCTCCTTTTACTTCTTCATGAACTTTGACCAGAAGCACCGCTACGATTTCCAGCCGGGCCAGCGCTACATCGTGTCGCTCAGAACCGAAGGCGGAGTTTTTCGCAGTTGGTCCGATGCCACGCAGCTCAAGATCGAAGTTGACAGCGGCTCTCACAATCAGCAGGACCTCCCGCTCCAACTCGGGCCGGAAGCAACCATTGCCTACATTCTGATAACCCCGGGAAGTGATCTGCCCATGGACAAGTATCATCTGGACGGATATCAAATTGAGTTGATGCACTCCCAGGACGACGTTCGTGCTGTTCCAAAGTACGCGTATGAGCTGTTAACAAACGTGCAGCAGCACGGCGATCCCCGAGTGCGTGGTACTGCTTGTCGCGCCGTTGCGATAATCTTTCCAATCCTCCCCAAATGCGTCACACCGGACAACCCCGACCCCGCAGTCCGCGGAAGCATCCCCGACACAGTGGAATTCTTGCAGAAGACCCCTTCGGCGCTGCTTCCGGAGCGGTGGAATAAATATCTCCTTGAAATGCTGGAGATCGTCGCGGACGATGCGCGCCCAGCAGTCCGAGCCGCCGCTTGTGCGGACTTGAGGAACATTGCACCGGAGCGAAAGGTCGCCAACTGCCGATAAGGGGGGCAATGCGGGTAATGCGGTGGTAATGCGGGACAGACGGAGATTTCTCAGATTTCTTGAGAACATCCACCCCAACACCGCACTCCTGATTCGATGCCCCGATTCGCACGAGTTGTTGTTCCCCAATGCCCCCACCATGTCACCCAGCGAGGCAATGTCCGGCGCGACATTTTCTTCACCGCCGCCGACCGCCAGGTATATCTCGGCTTACTCAAGCAGTATGCGGCACTCTACCAGCTCGACGTCCTGGGTTACTGCTTAATGACAAATCATGTGCATCTGGTGGTGATTCCCGCAGCGGAGCTTGCCCTCGCCAAAGCAATGCGTGAGATCAATATGCGATACGCGCAGTATCGCAACGCCATCGAGCACGGAAACGGACACCTCTGGCAATCCCGGTATTACTCCTGTCCCGTAGACCCCGCCCGCCTGGGAAACGTGATGCGTTATGTCGAACTCAATCCCGTGCGAGCCCGGTTAGTGCCCGCAGCCGCGCAATACGAGTGGAGCAGCGCCCGCGCTCACCTGGGTGGCGAAGACACCCTGAACCTGCTTGCACAAGCGGAGTGGAAAACGTGTTGGACTTCTGATGAATGGGCTCGAATTCTGGAGGCCGGCGACGAAGAGCGCGATAACATTCGCGAGGCGACCTACGCAGGCCGTCCCTTGGGATCGAGCGAGTTCGTTGCGGAACTAGAGAAGTTCCTGGACCGTCGCCTCAAGAAAGGATCGCCAGGCCGTCCCAAGACGCGCCCCGTGACCGAGGCAGTGGGGGAAGCCAGCGCCTAATGTGAAAATTCTCGTTCCCTTTCGCCCACATCATCACGTAAGGCGGATTACCGCCACCTGTTTTCCTTCCCGGCGTAAATCGACGCCCGTATATTGATCAGACGGTAACAGCCAGTCACCGGTGCTTGACACTTTCACGGTAAGACGATATCTTACCTGCATGAAGACCACCGTCTCCTCCAAAGGCCAGATCGTCCTGCCGGCGGAGTTCCGGCAAATGGACCATATTGAGCCCGGGCAGGAGTTCGACGTCGAGCGCCTCGATCATGGGGACTATCGCTTGGTCCGGCGCGCAGGTCGGCACAATGCAGGCGTCATCGACTGGCTGCTCGCCTGTCCGCAGAAGGACTTCTTCGTGCCCATCGACTCTGAGCCGACCGATTCGCTGTGAAGTACCTGGTCGATGCCAACGTTCTGAGCGAACCCACCAAGCCGACGCCAGACCCGCGTGTCATAGCATGGCTTCGGGCACATGAGCGAGACATCGCGGTAGATCCCGTCATTCTCGGCGAACTTCGGTTTGGGATTCTCATCCTTCCTAAGGGAAGGAAGCGGACCGCATTGGAACGCTGGTTCGAAGCCGGCGTCGGTCGACTCCACTGTCTGCCCTGGGATGCGGACACGGGTCTGAAGTGGGCGGAATTGCTGGCGCGTCTTCGCACCACCGGAAAGGCCATGCCAATAAAGGATAGCCTCATCGCGGCGACAGCAGCCATCCACGGTCTAGCCATCGCCACTCGAAACCGGGCTGATTTCTTGAACGCTGGCGTCCGCATCGTAGATCCGTTCGTTGCTCAGGAATAAATCGTCAGGTCTGTTCAAAGTTCGCCCGGAGGCCGCAATACCCGGCAACCCGACCCGATTTCCCCTTTCCCCTCAACCCCTTGCCGATTCGTCCTCGCCGTCCCAACGCCAAACTCCACCATCCTCAATCAGAATGGCAACACCTAATCAAATCCGCGCCAACCGCGCCAACGCCCTCCGTTCCACCGGACCCAAGACACCCGAAGGCAAGAAAGTCTGCTCGCAGAACAGCATCCGCCACGGCATGCTCTCTCAAACCGTAGTCCTCGAAGGCGAATCGCAGGACCGCTTCATAGATCTCCTCACCAGCCTCCAGTCCCAGCTCAAACCCCGCTCCGACGCCGAAGCCGCCATCGTCGAAACCATGGCCATCGCCCGCTGGAAGCAGATGCGCATCTGGGGAATTCAGAAAGCCGGCTTCGATCTTGAAATGGCCCGGCTGAATTCGTCTTGCAAGATCCCCGCCGCGCGAGCCTCCATAGTCTTCAAGAACCTGGCTGACAATTCGCGAGTCCTCGACCTCCAGTATCGCTATGAAACCGGCTACGACCGCCAATACTGCCGAGCCTACGCCTTCTTCCTCAAACTCCGCGCAAAACCCGACACGCAACTCGAAGACACAGAGTTCCAATCGGCGCAATTTTCTTCCGCCATCGCCACCTGGGAACCCGCCCCGGAACCTGACGAACCACCCACTACGGAGAACCGGCCCGCCCCGGGAACCCCCGAGTCCGCGGAAGCAATCGACGATCAGAAAGAGGTTCCATCCGAAAATCAGAACCAGCTCCCGGGTAGCACCGCCCCACCTGGCGCCACCGAAACCACTCAAACCGCAGCCATTGCCTCCCCACAACCCGTTTTGCGAAACGGACCCAATTCCTCGCCGCTCCGCCGCCCGTCTCAACCAAAAAACGATAGCCAAAAAAGGGCCAAGACCCCACACACCCAGTGCGATATCCTTTAGTTGTTAAAACTCGATCCCGGTGGGAGGTTCCATGAGTCTCCGGCAGCAACTTCACGCATACATTGCGGAACTGGAACAACGTCTGCGTTGGAGCACTGTGCTGCGCGGCCTCGCCATCCTCGCCGGCAGTGCGCTGGTAGCCACTCTGCTGCTGGTTACCATCGCCAACGCGCTCGCGTTTTCCAACGGCAGCGTGACCGCCGCCCGCTTCGTGCTGATCCTGATTCTGGCCCTCGCCGCAGCCGCCGGTCTGGCCCTGCCCTTGCGCCGCCTCACTCGCCGCCGAGCCGTTGGCACCGTCGAAGCCGCCTTCCCGCAATTTCAGCAGCGACTCACCACCTTTGTAGAGCGCGACGGGCACGATCCTTTTATAGAGCTCCTCGCCGGCGACACCCTCGACGTCGCGCAGACAGCCGAGCCCAAACAAATCGTCACCGACGGCCGCCTGTGGGGCTCTCTCGCCGCTACCGCCGGAGCGCTCGCCGTCCTCGTCTGGATGATCGCCGCCGGACCCGGTTTCCTCGGCTACGGCGCGTCTCTTCTGTGGACCGGCCCTCGCAAGCCCGCGCTCTACGACTTGCGCGTGACCCCTGGCGATTCCGTAGTGCGCCGTCACGCCGATCAGATGGTCGCCGCGATCCCCACCGGTCTGCAGTCCCCCAGCGTCAAGTTGCATGCCCGCTATCAAAGCTCTCAGAAATGGGAAGAAATCGTCATGCAGCCCCAGGCTGTGGGCAGCTTCGCAGGTGGCTATCAGTTCCTACTCGCCGGACTCCCTGAAAACGTCGAATACTACGTCACCGCCGGCGCGATGACCTCGAAGCATTTCAATATTCACGTGACCGACCTGCCCTCAGTCAGGCAAATTCGCGTCACCTATCATTACCCCGCTTGGACCGGCATGCCTTCAGAAACCGAAGAGCGTGGCGGCGATCTCCGCGCCGTCGTGGGAACGGAAGCCGAGCTCGACGTCACCACCGACCGTCCTCTTCAAGGCGGCCAGATTCTGCTCGATAGCGGCAAGAAAATCCCTTTCACCGGCGGCCAGAATAACGTCTATCATGCCACCGTCAAGATGGATCAGGATGGCGTCTATCACGTCGCCGGAGTCGAAGAGGGCCAGATCGCTCGCGTGAGCGAGGACTTCTTTATTGAAGCCCGCAAGGCCAACCCTCCTCTGATCTCTCTATCGCACCCCGGCCGCGATTATCGTGGCAGTCCAATAGAAGAGGTGACGGTGTCAGCCAAGGCCTCGGATGAATACGGGCTCCGCGGCGTGACGCTGCACTATTCCGTTAACGGTGGCCCGGAGACCACCGTCGATCTGCTCGCGCATCAAGGCGCAAAGCAAGCTGACGGTTCCACCACGCTCGCGCTCGAAAACTTCAAGCTGGCTCCCGGTGATTTGGTGAGCCTCTACGCCACAGCCAAAGACGCCAACGCCGAATCTCACACGGAAATGGTGTTCATTCAGGCTGAGCCGTATGAACGTGAGTTTTCCCAATCGCAACAAGGCGGCGGAGGTGGTGGAGGTGGGGGGGGAGGCCAGCAGCCCGCGGAAATCTCCCAACGCGAAAAAGAAATCATCTCGGCGACCTTTAAACAGCAGCGCGACAAGACCGCCACGGCGCAGCAGGCTACCGACATTTCCAAGCTCCTCTACCAGACGCAAACCACCCTGCGTGATCAGGCCACCAAACTTTCCGAACGCCTGCAGGCCCGCGAGTTGACCGACGAAGTGCAAGCCATCAGCGAATTCCAGAAGGACATGCTCGCAGCGGCCGACGCCATGGGCCCGGCCGCCACGCAATTGATGCAGCAGAAATGGAAGGACGCCATTCCGCCGGAACAGAAAGCTCTGCAGTCCCTGCTCCGCGCCGAGGCGACATTTCGCGAAATCCAAGTTGCCTTCGGAGCGCAAGGGGGTGGCGGAGGCGGCGGTGGTGGAGCGGCCCGCGATCTGGCAGCCCTCTTCGACCTCGAACTCGATACGGAGAAAAATCAGTACGAGACGCAACAGACCCAGTCCTCTACGGCCGAGCAAAAGGCCAAGGACGTCGACGACGCGCTGAAGAAATTGGACGAACTCGCCAAGCGCGAAGAGGATCTAGCTCAGCAACAGCGCAACGGCACTCAGACCGCGGAACAGAAATGGCAGCAGGAAATGCTGCAACGCGAAGCGGAAGAACTCCAGCGCAAGATGGAACAACAACAGGCGCAAAGCGGCCAAGGCCAACAGAGCCAGAGCGGCAGTAAATCCGGCAGCTCATCGGCCAGCTCTTCTTCATCAGGCAGCTCTTCTTCCTCGGGTGGCCAGCAAAGCGCAAGCGCCAACGGCGCACAGCAGTCCGCCAACCAGGCAGCCGACAGCCGCCAGCAAGCCGCGCAACAGGCCCTCGACCGTCTGCGTCAGGCCAATGATGATATGAGGCGCGCCTCGGGTAAGGGTGCCAGCGCAGCCGATTCCCGCCGCGCCGCCGAACGTTTACGTGAAGCTACGGACCTGCTGGGCCAAACCCAGCAGCAGGACGCCGGCGCCCGCATCAACTCCATGGCGAAGGAGGCCGAACAATTGGCGGCTCAACAGAAGGAGCAAGCCGATCACGTCCGCAACCTGGTCAACCAGCAGAATGCCGCCCGCGCAGCGGGCAAGCAGCAGGCCTACCCCTCCGCCCAGGAAATCGACAAGCTGGTGAACGATCGCCAAAAGGTGAGCGACGATTTAGGGCGTCTGACGCAGCAGCTTCGCAACACCGCCCGCGAATTAGCGCCCACGCAACCCGGAGCATCCGGCAAATTACGCAGTGCTCTGGAGACCATGGACGAAAACGATCTGGGCACGCGCCTGCAGCGCAGCTCTGATGGCTTGCGTGGCGGCAGCTTCTCAGACCCGTTTGAAACCGCGCTCACCGGCGATCTTCAAAAACTGGGGCAACAGGTAGGCGACGCAGCGCGTGCCCTAGGCAATGCGCAGCATGATTCCAAAGAGGTAGCGATCAACCGCGCCATGGATGACCTGTCCCGGTTGCGCGATCAACTCAACGGCTTGGGCGGACGCCCTGGAAATCAACCCGGCCAGGGCCAGCAGCCCGGTCCCGCTGGTCAACAGTATCAACCCGGTCAACTCAGCCGTGACGGCCAGAACCCCGGCAATGGTCAAAGCCAGAACCAAGGCAAAGGCCAGGGCCAAGGCAAATCAGGACAAGGTCAAGGCCAGGGTCAAGGTCAAGGCCAACCGAATGCACAAGGCGGCCGAGGTGGCGGACAACCTGGTCAGGCCGGTCAGGTGGGCAATCGCATGGCTGGCGTAGGCAACCCGGCCGGTGGCCAGAGCAATCGCGAAGGCTACGGGTATGGCGCCTACGACACCGGCAACACACGCATCCAAGGCCAAGCCGTCGCACCGCAGCAAGGCCCCAATCCAGCCGATACGCAACGCCAGATCGATCAGGGCTTGAACCTTCTAAATCAGGTGAAAGCCGTGGTGCAGGACAGCCCCGAGGCCCGCCAGCAATTGCAGGCCCTGATTGACGAGATGCGCAACCTCGACCCCAGCCGCTTCCCCGGCAATCCCGGCCTGGTGGAGCAGATGCACCAGCAGCTGGTCAGCAACGTGGACGCTCTGGAACTGCAACTGCGCCGCCAGTTGGAAGCAGGCAAAGGCGGCACGATCCGCAACACGGATCCAACCAAGGTCCCCGCAGGCTATCAGGATTCAGTAGCCGAATACTATCGCAGACTATCGAGCAGCGCCCACTGAGCGGTCGCTTACGCCATCGCTCTGCGAGCTTCCGGCCTCTTCTCTTCAGCGAACGCGTAGTAAGCTACGCCTGCGATGCATGCTCCGATGATCGGCGCAACCCAGAACATCCATAGCTGCTCCAGCGCCCAGCCGCCGACGAATAGCGCGGGGGCCGTGCTGCGGGCGGGGTTCACGGAAAGGTTGGTGACCGGGATACCGATCAGGTGAATCAGCGTGAGGCCTAGGCCAATAGCGATGGGCGCAAAGCCCTTCGGCGCGCGCGCGTCGGTGGCGCCTAGGATGATCATCAGGAACATGAACGTCAGCACGACTTCCGCCGTGAAGCACGCCGTCAACGAGTACCCGCCAGGGGAGTGGATCCCGAACCCGTTGGAAGCGAATCCTCCAGCCAGGCTGAAGCCTTCCTTCCCGCTGGCAATCACGTACAGTACGCCCGAGCCTGCGAGCCCGCCCAGCACTTGCGCCACGACGTAGGGTAGAAGCTCAGCGGCCGGGAACCGGCCTGCGACCACAAGCCCGGTGGAAACCGCGGGGTTGAGGTGGCAACCGGAGATGTGACCGATCGCGTACGCCATCGTCAGCACGGTTAGCCCGAAAGCAAGCGCGACGCCCGCGAATCCGATGCCCAAGCTTGGAAACGCCGCGGCCAGAACGGCGGAGCCGCAGCCTCCAAAAACCAGCCAGAAGGTACCCAGCAATTCAGCAAACGCTCTTTTGGATAGAGACATGATTGTAACCGGCCTCCTTTGCGAGCCTTAGTACCGATGCAACAAACGGTTCTCTCGATTCACAACATAAGTAATTGACGACCGGCAATGTGTGTCAGACTGGTGCCAGGAACCGGGACGCGTGAGCGGCGTCTAAGGACTTATGAAGTATTGGACCTTCCTAGTCGCGAAGCTGGCGGGCGTGGTGGCGATCTTAATGTTGCTCAAGCGAGCCATCGGCGCGGTGATGCCCAAACCGGAGATCAACAGCCCGTTTGCGCACGACCTCTTTTACACCTCGGTGATGATGGTCTATTCGCTAATCGCGGCAGGCTTGCTGTGGGCCGTGATTATGGATCAGCGTTATCGCTGCCGGAGTTGTCTGCGGCGTTTGCGCATGCCTGTTCACAGGGGTTCCTGGAACCACGTTCTGCTGGGCGCGCCACGCACCGAATACATCTGTCTGTTCGGGCATGGTACGCTGACTGTGGCCGAACTGCAGATCACCGGAATGCAGAATCCCGATTGGGAACCACACCAGGACATTTGGACCGAACTTTACTCGCTTGAAGAAACCAAGAAGTGACATCCCCCGTCTGGAATATGGGAAACTAGGGATCGAAGGGTGCATACACCTTCCTTGCGTGAAGAAAGCTAAAACTACGCGTGGACGTTAAGCTGCGCAATTCTCTACTGGTTCGCTTTCTCCTCAACCCCTGGGGGAAAGCATTCCTTCTATTCTCGGCCCTTGTACTTACCGTCGGCCTGGGTACGTTCACATTCTTCTATGTGAAGTACGCGCGCATCATTGAAGACAAGCTGAAAGCCGGACCGTTCTCGCATGCTTCGCTGCTCTACGCTGCGCCGCAACCGGTTTCAGTCGGTGACATCGGAAAGCCTGAAGAGATCGCCACGTATCTGCGGCGATGCGGATATTCCGAATCGAATTCAAGCCGTATCGGTTGGTATAAAGTTCGTCCGGATGGAATCGAGATCAACCCCGGTCCGGATTCCTTCACCGACGAGGGCGCCGTCGTCAAGATGGAAGGCGGCAAGGTTCACGAGATCATCTCACTGCGCGACCACTCCACTCGCAACGAATATCTATTGGAACCGGAGCTGATCAGCAACCTGTTTGACGCCAAACGCGAGAAGCGGCGCCTGGTCCGATTCGCGGCTATTCCCCAAGTGATGGTGGACGCCGTAACTTCCGCCGAGGACAAACATTTCTTTCAACACGCCGGGTTCGATCCTTTTGGAATTGTCCGCGCGATCTGGGTGGATTTGCGGCATGGCGGCAATCGCCAGGGTGCTTCGACGTTGACGCAGCAACTGGCGCGCACGTTGTTTGACCTGGGTCAAGAGCGCGGATGGCGGCGCAAGATTCCGGAAACGCTGATCACACTGCACCTGGAGCAGAAGCTGACCAAGCAGCAGATCTTCGAATATTATTCCAACGCGATTTATCTTGGCCATCAGGGAAGTTTCAGCATCAACGGCTTCGGCGAAGCGGCCGAGGTCTTCTTTGGAAAGGACCTGACGCAGCTTACGTTGCCGGAAGATGCGACGCTGGCAGGGCTGATGCAGGCTCCCGATGCTCGCAACCCGTTCCGTTATCCTGATCGGGCGTTGACGCGCCGTAACTACGTGCTGAAGGCGATGAGGGACAACGGCAAGATTACCGATGTCGAATACGCCGAAGCCGCTGCGACACCCCTGCGAATCAGCCATGAAATTGTGGAAGCCAGCGACGCGCCTTATTTCGTCGATATGGTGAACGACTCGTTGCAGACCAAGTTTCAGGATCGCGATTTTCAAAACGGGTCGTATCGGGTGTATACGTCTTTGGATATGAATCTGCAACGCGATGCGGTGGAGGCGGTGCGGGTCGGCATTCAGGAAACCGACGCGCAATGGAAGCGAAGGTCCAAGAAATACGGCACCGATGAAATGCCGCAGGCGCAGGTGGCAATGGTCGTCTTGGATGCGCAAACAGCAGAGATTAAAGCTCTGGTAGGCGGCAGGAATTACGGCACCAGCCAGTTGAATCACGCTCTCGCCAAGCGCCAGCCGGGATCTTCATTCAAACCTTTTGTGTACACCGCGGCGATGATGACCGGCCTGGACAGCAACAGCCCGATGGTGCTTACTCCCGCATCTACAGTGGAGGACGAAGCCACCACATTCTGGTTCGACGATAAGCCATATGAGCCGGAGAATCACGACAAGAAATATCACGGCACGGTGACCCTTCGCCAGGCGTTGATCAACTCCTGGAATATCCCGGCAGTGAAAGTTGCCGAGATGGTCGGCTATAAGAAGGTAGCCCAGGTGGCGAGGGCGGCGGGCTTGAACGTGGACATAAAGCCGACTCCTTCCATCGCGTTGGGAGCTTACGAAGTCACGCCGCTGGAGATTGCCGACTCCTACACGGTGTTTGCTAATGCAGGCCAACTTGTAAAGATGAACTTCATCACCGACGTTCGGGGCCCAGGCGGTGAGAGCGTTTTCCAGTCGCAACCCGACCGTAAGCAAGTGCTGGATCCGCGCGCGGTGTATTTGGTTGAGAACATGATGGAAGACGTGCTCAATTCGGGCACTGGCGCTGGAGTTCGCGGTCGCGGCTTCTATCTGCCGGCGGCTGGTAAAACCGGAACGTCGCGCGATGGCTGGTTTGCAGGTTTCACTTCTAAATTGATTTGCGTGGTATGGGTCGGCTTCGACGACAATCGGGATTTCAAATTGGAAGGTGCCAAAAGCGCGCTGCCGATCTGGTTCGAATTCATGAAGAGGGCTCATCAGCATCGTGAGTATCGCGCGGTGCGGGCGATTCCGATTCCGGACGGAATTGTGACGGCGGAGATCGACTCAGAGACGGGCGAGCTCGCTACACCCGCGTGCCCGAAGCCTAAGAATGAAGTGTTTCTGGCGGGTACGCAGCCGGTACAAATCTGTCATCTGCACGGAAACGGCCGCACGCAAGTCACCTCCTGGGAGATCACGGAGAAAGCTCCGGAGGACACAAGGTCTTACGTAGCGCGGACCGAGCGAGCGCCAAAGCCTCCCAAGACGCGCAGCATCCCGATCACGCCTCAGCAACCGGAGACCGATCAACCTAAGCCGAAGGGCTTCTTCGGACATCTCAAAGACATCTTCAAATAGGGGCTGCGCCTCGCGATGAATCGGCCGAGCCAACCGGTCCAATATTTGTTCCCGGCCGAAGCTCGATTCCATGAAGACAACCTGGTGCTGCATGCTCGCTCGCGGCGGCATGTCGTGACGAACTTCGCTGGGCCCAATTCGATAAAGGCAGTGGTTCGCGGGCAGGTGGAGTGGATTGTGGACGGGCGCAATTTGCCGGTGGACGAGAACAGTTTTCTGTTTCTCGCCTCTGGTGAACGCTATTCAATGAACATCGACACGGCGCGGCCGGTGGAGACGTGCTGCGCTTTCTTTCGAACGGGCTATGTGGAGGATGTGCTCTGCGATATGACGTCGCCTCTGGCTGTGGCACTGGAAAGCATTGAGAAGGTATCCCGTGAGACTCTCTTTGTTTCGCGGCTGCATTTCGATCCTCAAAGCACAATTCTTGGAAGGCTGAGAACGCTGGCCAAGCGATGCCTGCCTGCCCTTCAGCCCAGCAGTTTCGAACAGGACTTTCTTGTCTTGGCGTGCCATCTTTCATCGCTCTATGAAGAGGTCCGGGAAAAGATGGCGAGGTTGCCGGTAGTGAAAGCTTCGACGCGACAGGAACTCTTCCGAAGACTGGAACTCGCGCGGGAATTTCTGCACAGCCGCTCGAGTGGTCCGGTTTCGCTGGAGGAGGCGGCACGGTCGGCCGCGCTTTCCGTCTATCACTTTCATCGTGCATTCCGTCAGATCCACGGGTTGACTCCGCACTCTTACGTGACCCGGCTGCGGCTGGCGCGAGCTAAAGACTTGCTGGGGCGGGGAAGTTCGGTGCTGGAGACTTGTCTGGAATGCGGGTTTCAGAGTCCTACCAGCTTCAGCCGGTTGTTTCGGGCGCGTTTCGGCGTCCTGCCCTCGCAAATTCGCAAGATTGAAGCGGCATAGAAAGCCTTGAGGGCATTAAGATCGTGCTCATGAAGCTTTCTATGTTAATGCTGGGCGTCGAGAATGTAGGGAAATCGGTCGAGTTCTACCGCGATGTGGTGGGTCTTTCACCGAAGGGCCAGGTGGAGCAATTCGCTTTTTTGGATGCGGGTGAGGTCACACTGGTGCTGAGCCAGCCGTTGGGTAATTCGGTTCCGCAGCGCGCAGGGGCCATGGAGGCGATCTTCGCCTCGGCCGGCGTGAGGAAGAGCCGCGAGGAACTTCACGCGCGAGGGGCGCACTTCGTTCAGGAACCACACGAGGTCTCCCCCGGATCGTGGGCCGCTACCTTTCGGGATCCGGACGGGCACATGTTGACTTTGTTCGGACCCGAATAGGAAAACAGGCAGTGCGTTATGCCTCCCCACTTCGGCACAATGAGTGAGGAGGCATCATCATGTCTAGTACCCTGCTTTCCCCTGGCGTCCAAGCACCCGATTTTACGCTGCACTCGGCGCCGGATAAGACCGTTTCGCTTTCTGAGTTCAAAGGAAAGCCTGTGATTCTGGCGTTCTACCCAGCCGATTGGTCGCCGGTTTGCGGGGATCAGATGGCTTTGTATAACGAAGTTTTGGAAGAGTTTCAGAAGCATGGTGCGGCCATGATAGGCATCTCCGTAGACGGAGTGTGGTGCCATGCCGCCTTCGCAAAGGACCGTAAGCTGCGATTTCCTTTGCTGGCCGATTTTGAGCCCAAGGGAGCGATTTCAAAAGCCTACGGCGCTTATGCCGAGGAGGCGGGTGTTTCCGGGCGCGCGTTGTTCGTTCTCGACGGCGAGGGCGTGATCCGGTGGAGCTATCTTTCCCCCATGAAAGTCAATCCGGGAGCCGATGGCATTTTGGCTGCCCTGGAGAAATTGTAGGTTCCCATGGCCAAGCTAAGAGTACCGGTGACGGATCGCGACCATGCTCAGGGCCCTGCGGAGGCCTCGCTTACGCTGGTGGAGTATGGCGACTATGAGTGCCCACATTGCGGCCGCGCGTATCCGATTGTGAAGGAGATCCAGCGGATGTTCGGCGAGCGCTTGCGGTTTGTGTTCCGAAATTTTCCGCTTACCCAAAGCCACGCTCATGCGCAGCAGGCTGCGGAGGCTGCGGAGGTCGCGGGGGAGATGGCGCAATTCTGGCCCATGCACGACCTGCTTTTTGAGAAGCACGGTGTGTTGGGGGAGTCGTCTTTGTTAGAGTATGCGGCCGGGCTTGGCCTGGACCGGGCTGCGTTTAGACGCAAGCTGGAGGGCCATGAAGCTGAGGGCAGGGTGCGGGAAGATTTTATCGGCGGGGTTAAGAGCGGAGTGAATGGAACCCCCAGCTTCTTTATTAATGGGGTTCGTTACGATGACTCCTGGGATTTGGAGACGTTGGCGGAGGCGTTGGAGCGGTGGATGAAATAGAGGACCGCTCCGTGTTGAGTTTGATCCCAGACAGGCATCGAGACGAGTCTCGATGCGGCACGCAAGAGTGCGTGCGCCACGTCTATGCGGTGGCGGCTCTGGGGATCCAGCGGTGCAGAACCGCGGCTAGCTCTTTGGGCCAGTAGGGCTTAGAGATATAGTCGTCCATGCCTCCGGCGAGGCATCGTTCACGGTCGCCTACCAACGCGCTGGCGGTAACAGCGATGATGGAGGTGTGTTTCTGGCCGGCTTCCTGGGCGCGGATCGCGGCAGTCGCGCGGAATCCATCCATATCCGGCATTTGGAGGTCCATCAGGACCAGTGGGTAGGGCTTCGATTCGATCATCTCCAGAGCTTCCGAGCCCGTATGGGCAATATCGCATTCGTAACCGAGGTTGGACAGCATGGTCTGAGCGACGGCGCAGTTTCCGGAGTTGTCGTCGACAACCAACAGCTTGGGGGCGGCTCTTATGCGAGGCGGCTCGTTTCGCTCCGCGGCTTGTGCTGCGGTCTTTTCCGCAGGTTTCCGTTCGCCGAAGACGGCTTCCAGCACTTCCAGCATCCGGCCGCTAGGAACGGGTTTCGCGATTTGATGTTCGATTCCGAGCTGCTGGGCTTCTTCACTGAAGTGCCGCCTGCCTTGTGAGATTGCGATAAGAGTGGTGGAGGCCAGGGCCGGGTCGGAGCGTACGATGCGCGCCAGGTCCAGTCCGCTAATGCCCGGGAGTTCCAGGTCCACTACAGCGGCATGGAACGGCATTCCGGCGCTGTGAGCTTCTCGCAAGCGGGTCAGGGCTTCCAGCGCACTGTCTGCCTGGCCACACTGTATCTCCCAATGCCCGAGCATGTGCGAGAGACTGGCGCGGCCGACCGCGTTTTCATCTACCAGCAGCACCCGTTTGCCATGGATATGGATATCATGCTCCAGGGTTTCAGGCTTTGCGTCGGCGCGCTCCAGCGGAATGGTGAACCAGAACTTGGAGCCTTTGCCGAGTTCGCTGGACACCTGGATGGATCCTCCCATTAGTTCCACCAGGTGTTTTGAGATGGCGAGACCCAGGCCAGTGCCGCCGTACTTGCGCGTGGTGCTCTGGTCGGCCTGCGTGAAGGGGCGGAACAAAGAGCAACGCACCGATTCAGACATGCCGATGCCGGTGTCGGAGACTTCAATGCGGGCGTTCACGCCCCGGCCGCTGGCTTCGTGTTCAACTGAGACGTCGACCTCGCCAGTCTCTGTAAATTTGATGGCGTTGCCGATGATGTTCACCATGATCTGGCGGATGCGAACAGGGTCGCCGCGCACCAGGGACAACGACAGATCGGGTTGGCAGTTGAGCACCAGGCCCTTTCGCGCCGCCGATTCGGAGAGGAACGAGGCGGCTTCTTCGGCCACTACGTTTAGATCGAAGTCGACGTTTGAGATTTGTAGTTTTCCGGCCTCGATTTTTGAGAAATCGAGCACGTCGTTGATGATGGTGAGCAACGATTCGGCGCCGCTGGCAATCATTTGGGTGAAACGGCGCTGTTCTGAATTTAGCTCCGTTTCCAGCATGACTTGGCTCATGCCGATGATGACGTTCATGGGCGTGCGGATTTCGTGGCTCATATTGGCCAGGAATTCCGATTTGAGCCGCGCGGCGTCCAGCAGGGTCTGCTCGATTCCTTTACGCGCACTGATGTCCGATATGTTGCCTAGAACATAGGTGCCATCGGATGTTGGGACAGGAGTGAGGCCGATTTCAACCGGAAACTCGCCGCGGTCTTTCCGGGAGCAGATTATCTCTCTGGATGGGGTTTCCTGGCGCCCCGAGCCGTTGGCAGGGTTGGAAACGTTGAGAAGCGCGCCGGGTTGGCGGGAGCGGTATTTTTCCGCGACCAGGATATCGAAGGACTTCCCAATCAGTTCGGACTCGTCGTAGCCGAACATATTGGTGGCGAACTTGTTCGCCAGGACGATGGTTCCGTCCTGGGCCATCAGCAGGAAGCCGGTGGGCGCAAGATCGAGAATCAGTCTTTCCCGCAATGGCTGCGGTCCGATCTGCGGCGCGTGATCACGCACCGCTAGATCCGTTGTCGAATGACCCAACAAACACCTCCAGCCCGGAACCTCAGTGACATTAGCAAGCAGCTAACGGCCTAATCTCCTCATCGGTACGAACCCTCGTGTGGATGAATGGATGGGTTGAGGATTGTTCCTAAGCCATTCTCTTAGGCGGGTCCAGTTGCTTTAGGAGCTTCAAGAAACCCCCGGCCTTACGGCCGGGGGCTGGCGGCTGAGGCTGAACCGGGTCGCGATGGATCGACGTTAAGCGGGAGCAGCCGCAGCCCGTGAGGGGCCGAAGGGATTTTTGACAAGCGCGTAGACGGCTCCGGTCAACCCATGCAGATGCGGGTGAGCTTGCGGCAGGATTCAATCCATTGATTGAAGTCCGCGCCGTCGCGATCCTCACAGGTGTCCATCAAGTCGAGGTAGTCCAGAATCGCCTGTAGCACCGGAGTTCGGGCCGCAATGTTCTTTTGCTCCCGGCTGCGGCGCACCAGATCGTGGCAACGCAATTCCAGTTCACGATTCTTCCTGGATAGCGTCTGGCGGGTGACCTCCACGTCTAATTGGCGGCCGATCAAATCGTCCTGAAGCGCGGTTAGCTGCTGGTTGGCTCTATGCTGGTCCTGCATCTTCTTATGAAGATTCAGGAAGACTTGCACCTTGGACCGCAGCAGTGCAGGGTCGACCGGCTTGAACAAAAAGTCTACCGCGCCTGAATTGTAGCCTTCACGTACCCCCAACTCATCCTGGGGATAAGCAGTTACAAAAATTACCGGCGTGTTGGCTGTCCGGGCGTTGGAGCGCATGGCCTTCGCCACCTGAAAGCCATTCATTTCCGGCATAGCGACGTCCAACAGAACCACTGCGTAATCATCCATATTCAGCCGCGCCAGCGCTTCCTGACCCGACCCGACGCACACGATTGCCGCGTTGGTATAGGCGAGCAATGATTCCATCACCACCAGATTTTCCGGGGTGTTGTCCACTACCAGAATCTTGGGCCGGCCTACGACCGGCGCTTGCTCAAGTGTCTGCACCGCGGTTGCCATCTTACTTTCCTCCATATTCCACATGGCTCTGCGCCACTGGCTTATTCAGTTGCTCCCCAAAGGGGACATGATTTCATATCGGCTGGTTCCGGGGCAGTTACACGGAGAACCGGGTAAGAGAGATCCTTATAACCTGTACCTGCCCGACTTAAGGCTTGAACGTAACGCCACCCTTCATCACCAACTTCACCCGGCGCAAAGAGGAGAGGTCCTTCAATGGATCTCCATCGACGGCAATCAGGTCGGCCAGGAGACCTGGTTCGACTCGGCCGATGTCCAGATGCAGGACGCGCCCGGCGGTGGAGGTGGCTGCTTTCAAAGCGTCCAGGGGTTGCATTCCATAGGCGACCATTAATTCGATCTCCCGCGCGTTGTCGCCGTGCGGAAAGACGCCTACGTCGCTGCCGCTGAGGATGGTCACTCCGGCGTGGATCGCCGCTTGAAAGCTGGCGCGCTTTTGGGCGATATTCTGAGGCTCGGGCTGCTGGCCTTTTTTCCATCCGGCGTATTCCGTGGTGGCTTCGGTCGCCGAAAGCGTGGGGCACAGCGCCACATGATGTTCGATCATCAATTTGAAGATCTCGGGTGTGCCTCCACCGCCGTGTTCGATGGTTTCGACTCCGGCTAAGATAGCCCGGCGCATTCCTTCGGCGGTGTTGGCGTGAACGGCCACGGGGACTCCGGCGCTTCGGGCAGTCTCTACGGCAGTTCGGAGTTCGGCCTCTGAGAAGGTCGGATGCGATCCGCTCAGAGGACCCCAGCCGTAGTCGGCATACAATTTGATCCAATCGGCTCCGTGGCCGATCTGGTCGCGGACCACGCGGATGAGTGCCTCGCCGTCGGCTTCCTCGGCGCCTTGCGGGACGCGCCATTCCGGAGCGAAGCCCTTGGGTCCGTAAGCGCCGGTGGCGACGATGGCTCGTGTGGCGGCCAGAACGCGGGGCCCGGGAATAATTCCCTGTGCGACGGCCTGCTTCAGCTCGACATCGGCATAGCCCGCGCCTTCGGTGCCGAGTTCGCGAATGGTGGTGAAGCCCGCCATCAGGGTAGCTCGAAGGTGGTTCACGGCGCGGGCTGCCCGCAGCGCCAGACCTTCGTGGGCCACCTGATCGTTCCAGGTGGTTTCGTTATAGGGGTGGAGCAGGATGTGCGAATGGCCTTCGACAAGGCCGGGCATCAAGGTGTTGCCGGGGAGGTCGACGATTTTGGCATTGGCGATGTCGATGGATGCGGCGGGTCCTGCGGCTTCAATTCGGTCGCCCTTCACGCGTACGGCCCAGCCTTCGTGCATGCGTGGAGCCGTCGAATACTCGTGTGGGACGGAGAACCGTTGCTGCAGTCTGCGCCCAGGCGCTGGCGGCAAGCAGGGAGGCGAGGATCGCACACGCGAGCGTCATGCGGTCATTATAGGTGGAAGCGGTACTTGATCTGAAAGTAAATCTGCCTGGGCTCCGCGTAATGTGTGCCTCCGAAGGTTTCGCTGTTGTCGAGCAGGAACCGGCGGTTGGCCAGATTGAGGGCGGTTACGGAAAGAGTCAGATTTTCCGCAATTGTCTTGCCGAGGGAAAGATCGAATGTCGTGTGACCTTCCAGGTGGGCATTAGGCAGATCGCTAGAACCGTCTGTGAATCCCGAGCCATAGTACAGGCTCCCGCCCGCATAGGCACGCCAAGGCAGGGTGAGGTTGAAGCCGGTGTGCAGGGTCTGGCGCTGGTCGTGATCCAGCAGGAAATATCCGCTGTCCGGCGGCGAGAAATCGGTGAGGCCGCCGCTGATGGCTCCCGCGCCTTCGGCGTGTGCATAAGAGTAGGTGAAATAGACTTCGCCGCGGCGCGCGATTTGAGGCGATCGCAGTGTGACTTCCCATCCATAGAGACGAGCGCCCGCTATAGTCAATGGGAAAAAGACGTTGGAGTTGCCGATGGCGTTGTGGTCGAAATAGTTGTTGGCGCGCTGGTGATAATTATTCACGTCGACCGACCATCCGCGCACGGGAATGGTGAGTCCGAACTGGTGTTCCTGGTCGCGCTCGCCACGAAGAGGAATGAAGCCCACGCCCTGGGCCACGGCAAAATCGAGCAGAGGGCCGGTCACAGTGGAGAGCGGCGGAGCCTGATAATACTTGCCCCAGAAGCCTCTGAAGACCCAATTCAAGCGCGGAACGCGAACCGTGCCTCCGAGACGGGGACTCGCGGCATTTTCTGAAATCGCGCCGGTGAAGTGGGTGAGTCGTACGCCTGCGGTGAGGGTAAGCCAGGAAAGGGCTTTATATTGATCCTCTAGAAACAGAGCTTCCAGATGACCTGTGGTTTTGTTGTCCTGCTGCAAGGAGAGTCCCGAGCCGTCGTTGGCGATCAGGCCAATCGATTCGTCGTCATGCTGCCCGAAGCCGTAGACCCCGATGGTTGCGTTGTGCTTCTTGCTGACTTCGCTCAGCGCGATCTGCGCACCGGCGTATTGCGAGCCGCGGTGCTGGGTGGCGCTGATGGGCGTGTCGTTTGGATCGCCGTCGTAGTTGGCTCGATTGTAGTGGTAGAACGGCGAGGCGGTCAGTAGGAGGCCGGGCTGAAACGTATGCACCCAGGAAAAACTTGCGACGGCGTCGCGTTCTTTTTCTACGTCGTTGGTAGGGGTGGCGTCGGGGTCATTCGGAATCTGGTACTCGTCGCGCCTCAGTGTGGTGACGAAGCGGAACTGATTGTTGACGTCGCGATTGTAGATGAGGGTCGCCATTCCGCCCAGGCCCCACACGCGGTCATGCAGAACGTCGGGGCCGGGCGTCTCCAGGCCATAGTCGCTGCGATTGCCGTTGATGCTGGCGAAATAGGCGAATTTCTCTGTATGGCTACCGTAGTTGATCTGGTCGTTGGTCTGGTGAAAAGATCCGAACGTGGTGAAGAGCTCGCCTTCGCTGTTGCGCTCAAATCCGGTTCTGGGCACAACGTTGAAGACGCCGTAGGTGCGGTCGCCGTAGGCTGATGAATAGCCGCCGCGCTGCGCTTCCAGGTAGTCGATATCTTTGGGGTCGATTTGAGGCCCGATATTGCTGGCGATGTTGGTATTGGGAATGGGGACGCCGTCGATGGCCCAGCTCACCTGATGGCCGCCGCGGACATGGAGTTGGTCGTGCGTAACCCAGGAGCCGGGAACGTAATTGGTGATGGCGGTTAGGCTGTTGCTCAAGTCGGCGCCGGGGGTGGCCGCGATTTCGCTGCGGCTGACGATGGTGGAGGGCGTCATCTGTTCGGCATTCACGGCCAGGGCTCCCTCAGACACGGTGACTTGGTCGGCGCGCGTACCCAGGGCGAGTTGGAAATGCAGAACGGGCGCGCTGCCTGAAGTGATCACGGTCTCCTGGGTGGATGGCGCGAAGCCTTCCTTGGAGACGGTCACCTGATATTGCCCGACCGGAAGAGTACTCACTTCGAAGCCCCCGTCGGCATTGGTGGCGATCTTCTGCGAGTAGTCCGATGTGCTGGACTTCACGATGACCTCGGCTGCCTGGACGGGCCGATGGTCGGGATCGTGAACTACTCCGCGGACGGTGCCAAACACCGCGGCCAAGGCTGCGGCGGTGAAGAAAAGAGCTGGAAATAATAGTCGATACATTGCGCCTCTCCGTAATCGGTCAATTTGTGGTTCATGCGAAAGACAGGTGACAGGTACGGTGGAGGACGTTGGTGGAGGTTGGATGAGGTCGGTTGCACGGCCCACGACAAATCGGCGAGAATGCGCGGTGCCGTGCTGGCAATAGGAACACCTGTGTGTGCCTGCCGGGGCGCGATGTAGGTTGCGGAAGATTGAGGAACGCGTTCGTGATTACGACGCGGGCCGCAGTCTGGTGACGCGGACCACCCCGGACCTGAGCTATGCGCTTTACGATGGACGCATACGGTGGTCTTGCAGCAATCGCACGATTCTTTCTCGATAGACAGTGCGAGCGCTGTCCAAGGCGTGGCAATGCTGACGCCGAGCGCCGCAAGCAGCAGACAGGCGACGGTCCGCCTGCGCATGAATATTCGAATTTGGATCGCGATGTTCACGTCTAAGGGCCAATGGGATCAAAAGCACAACGTCAGAACGTCGTGCCAGTAGTGGTGATTGAAAGGGAACTAAACGGCTGGAGGTCCGCGCTTAAGCCCTGCTTGGCCTGGTGCGATGTGGCGGAGAGACCGGGTTTGAGGTCGGTAGGAAGGGGCGCTGGTGAGGGTCGCGATAACAGCTTGGGGCGCGTTAGCAAGCCCGCTCACGCGCAAAGGCGGAACGGCGGGGGCGCCCGGATAAGAGGGGCACTTGTTTGTTTGAACTGACGGCCCTGAAGAGCTCTCAGGTTGCGAGCAGTGGTGTTGTCCGCTACGGCGGCAGCAGGTGGGAAGGTTCGAATTCGCGCCGGAGGCAAGCAGAGCCGGAGTAATCAGCGTGAGGCTGAAGAACGCCGCCAACAGCGATGCTGCGATCCTCCGCATTGAACCCATTCTAACCGGCCTCGCCAGATTTGCAATCTACTTCTTCAGGAATGTTCCTTTTTCCAACTCCTCAAACGCCTGTTTGAGCTGCTCCTGCGTGTTCATCACAATCGGACCATACCAGGCAACCGGCTCCTCCAGCGGCTTCCCGGAAACCAGTAAAAACCGAATGCCGTCTTCGCCCGCTTGTACGGTGACTTCGTCTCCGCTGTCGAATAAAATCAGCGACCGGTTATCGGCGTCGTGCGGCGGCACTGTGTCGGCCCAACTTACTCCTTCGGTCGGGACCGCCAAAGGACCCGATGCGTTGCAGAACTTTCCGTCACCGGCGAAGACATAGGCGAAAGCATGGCGCGTGGTCTCGACTGGAAGACTCTTCCGGTGACCGGGAGGGACGGATACGTCCAGGTAAATCGGCTCGGCGGCGATTCCGTCCACGGGGCCAGATGTTCCCCAAAAATTCCCGCATACGATGCGGACTTGGGTGCCGTCATCGTCGGTGATCACGGGAATGTCATTCGACTTCACCTCCTGATAGCGAGGCGCGGTCATTTTCAGGGCCGACGGAAGGTTGGCCCAAAGTTGGAAGCCATGCATCCGGCCGGCCGGATCGCCCTTCGGCATTTCCTGGTGGACGATGCCGCTGCCCGCCGTCATCCATTGGACGTCGCCTGCCGCGATGGCGCCGCGGTTGCCCATGCTATCGCTGTGCTCCACGGTTCCGGCCAGAACGTACGTGATGGTCTCGATGCCGCGGTGAGGATGCCAGGGGAAGCCGGCCAGGTAGTCGGCTGGGACATCGTTGCGGAAGTCGTCGAGCAGCAGGAAGGGATCGAAGTCGGAAGTATTGCCAAAGCCGAACGCGCGGCGGAGGTGGACACCGGCTCCTTCCATGGTTGGCTTCGACTTGATCAGGCGCTTCACGGGGCGAATAGACATGGTTTGATCCTCCAAGTTCAAGAGTAGCGCGTGGGAGTCCCGGCTCTCGCAGCTGTAAAAGGAACCCCCGGGCTTACGCCCTGGGGCTGGGGCGAGCGCGCGAACAGACGGGTTTTTCGATAAGCTCCTACAGGCCTTTAGCCGGCCGCGCTGCGGAGCAGCTCCTCGGCGTATAGTGCCCCGGCGGGGGTGTCTTCGTGTTTGAAGAATACATACACGTCGCGACCCGTCTCCAGCAGGCGGCGGACCCGGTCTGCGATCTCCTCGCGCTCCGCCGCCGAATAGTCGTCCTTGCGTAGGCGCACGTAGACGAAGCCGGCTGTCACTACCTCGGGCACTTCAAATTTTTCCGATTCCGCAAGGCATAGCGCTATGCCTCGGCCTTCCAGAATCTTGTAAACCTGGTCTGTCAGCCAGCTTGCATTGCGAAACTCAAAGGCGCAGCGAATGTCTTCGGGCAGCTTTTCGACGAACAGGTGGAGGAGGTCGAAATCGGCCTTCATATTTGGCGGCAATTGAAACAACACCGGCCCGAGCCTGCGTGAAGTCCGAAGCGGATCGATGGCGCGAAAGAAGACTTGCGTGAACTCGTTTTCCTTCAAACGCGAAATATGCGTGATCCGCTGGTGCGCCTTCACAACGAAGCAGAAACCTTCCGGCGTGGCCTTCACCCAATTTTCTAGCGTGGAGGCCGAAGGCAACTGCCGGAACGTGTAGTTGATCTCCACCGCGTTCAACCGTTCCGCGTAGTGCTTCAGAAAATCTTTTTGAGCCACTTTGGCCGGATAGAAGTCCGGCTTCCATTTCGGATAGGCGAATCCCGAGGTGCCTGCGAACAATCGTGCCATGTTAGTCAGTGTAGTGCGACCGGCAGGCTACACTGAAATGAATGGCAAGAATGGGGCTACCTAGCACGGGGATGGGCCGTGGCGACCGTCGCGCCGGCAGCCGGTCGGTGGAAGAGGGAACCAAACCCGAAAAGAAGAGCCAGTCCGAGCGCTTCCGCGAGCTCTGGCCGGACCTGCGGGAAATGGTCCTGCCCCGGCGCGGCATCCTCGCGATGGGTTTCGTGCTGATGGTCTTCAATCGCCTGTGCGGCATGGTGTTGCCTTACTCCACCAAATATCTGGTGGACAACGTGGTCGGCAAACATCAGACGCAGTTGCTGGTGCCTCTTGTCTCCGCGGTCTTGGGCGCGACCTTGCTCCAAGGCATCACTTCATTCAGCCTGACGCAGCTTCTTTCCAAAGCGGCGCAGCGCCTGATCGCCGAGCTTCGCCGCAAAGTTCAGCGCCACGTCGGGCTGCTTCCGGTCTCCTACTACGATTCCAATAAGAGCGGCGTGCTGGTCTCGCGCATCATGAGCGATGTGGAGGGCGTGCGCAACCTGATCGGCACCGGCCTGGTGGAATTCGCGGGCGGCCTGATGACGGCCGTCATCGCGTTGGTGGTTTTGATCCGGATCAGCGCTGTGATGACATTGATCACAGCCGCATTTGTTCTGCTCTTTTCTTTTGCGCTTAAGAAAGCGTTCACCAGCATTCGTCCCATTTTTCGGGAACGCGGCAAGATTAACGCGGAAGTCACAGGCAGGCTGACCGAATCGCTGGGCGGCGTTCGCGTTGTAAAGGGCTACCATGCCGAGGAGCGCGAGGCGACGGTTTTCTCAGGCGGGGTGCAAAGGCTGCTGGACAACGTCATCAAGTCGCTCACCGCGATGTCCTTCATGAGCCTTTCCGCCACCGTGCTGATGGGCATTGTCGGTTCCGTGGTCATGTTCGTTGGCGCGCGCCAAATTGGAGCGGGCACGTTGACGCTCGGCGAATTCATGACCTTCACGGCGTTCCTCGCATTTCTGGTGGCGCCTGTTTTTCAGGTGGTCGGCATCGGCACGCAGTTGACCGAAGCTTTCGCGGGGCTCGAACGCACTCGTGAAGTTTTGCGCGAGCGTCCTGAGGATCGGGACCCTAAGCGCACCGTGGTGATCGGCAAGGTGGACGGGGAAATCGAATTTGCGGACGTCAATTTCGCTTACGACGCTGGCAAGCCCGTGCTCTTCGATGTTAGCTTTCGCGCCCGGCCCGGCACGGTGACCGCGCTGGTAGGCTCCTCCGGCTCCGGTAAATCCACCATCATCAGCCTGGTTGCCGCATTCCATGATCCCGATCAGGGCAAGGTGACGGTGGACGGCGTGGATCTATCGACGGTTCGTCTGGACAGCTATCGCACGCAGTTGGGCGTGGTGTTGCAGGACACGTTTCTCTTTGATGGAACCATTGAAGAAAACATTTCGTTCGCGAAGCCGAATGCGACCAAGGAAGAGATTCTGGAAGCCTGTCGAATCGCGCGAGTGGACGAGTTCGCCGAAAAGTTTGAGAAGGGGTATGACACCATCGTCGGCGAACGCGGCGTGAAGCTTTCCGGTGGCCAGCGCCAGCGCGTGTCCATCGCGCGAGCCATTCTGGCCGATCCGCGGATCCTGATCCTGGATGAAGCGACGTCGAGCCTCGATTCAGAATCCGAGGCCATGATTCAGGAAGGGCTCCGTTACCTGATGAAGGGCCGCACGACGTTCGTGATCGCGCATCGGCTATCTACTATTCGACGAGCCGACCAGATCCTGGTGGTAGAAGGCGGCAGAATCGTGGAGCGTGGCAATCACGAGGAACTGTACAAGATGGAGGGCCGCTATTGGGACCTCTACACGCGCCAGCACGGCATTGAATCCAACCTGTTCCTTGCCCCCGGCGAAGGCGACAAGGTCGAAGAAAACGGATCCGGCAAAGTAGCCCGCGAGGCCAGTGGCCTCACTGAAGCGATGCGCCTTCTGCAAGGCCGGTGAGACACATCCTGGTCACCAACGACGATGGCTGGGATGCCCCCGGCTTGGCCGCATTGAAACTGGCGGCGCGCGAGTTGGGGCAGGTCCACGTGCTCGCCCCGCGCGATCCGCACTCTTACGTCGGTCATCGCATCACCACGGACAAATCGCTCGACCTTCTGGAAACCTCGCCGGGAGAATTCAGCCTCTCTGGCACTCCGGCAGATTGTGTGCGGGTCGGAATTACGCACCTCTTTCCGAAGATCGATTGCGTGTTGTCGGGTATAAACCGTGGAGGCAATCTGGGAGCCGACCTGTTCATTTCCGGCACTGTAGCGGCGGCTCGCGAAGCGGCCTACCTGGGCACGCGAGCGGTCGCCATCTCGCAATACATTCGTGCTGGCGTTACGGTGGATTGGAATTGGTCGCGCGAAGAGGCGCTGCCGGTGATTCGCCAATTACTGGATGAGCCCTGGACCGAAGGAGAATATTGGAACGTTAACCTGCCGCACCTGTCGCCGGGCGAGCAGGCGGAGATTGTCCACTGCGAGCCGGATCGGAAGCGCCTGGACGTCCGCTTCACTCGGGAGGGGGAAAGCTTTCGCTATGCGGGCTCATACCAAAGCCGGCTTCGCACGCCTGGCTACGACGTGGACCGATGCTTCGAGGGGAACATTACAGTCAGCCGGTTGCGGCTTTGAGGCGACGCTCTAGTGAATGATCGGTATCCAGATATCACCGGCCTTGCGCAGCGTCATGAGGCGTTTCGCGGCGGCGAACTGATCCACCAGGAGTTCTTTCAAGTCTTGAAGGAGGACCGGGCTTTCTGCGAAGTACGAGTGATCCAGCAGCGAAGCTTTCACCGCCGTAGCGTCAATGACATCAATGCCTGCAATGGCGATAGTCTCCGACCCTAGTCGCGGCGCGCCACCGCGAATCAGGCTCGAAAAGCCCAGGGCTTTGTCGTGCTCAGACGAATAGATCGTAACTTGCTTTGAAGAACTGCGAAGGGCGGGAGCCAGTTGCCTGAACAGAGGGACGCTGATATCGGGCGCGGCTAGAACAATTTGCTGAAATACCGCAGGCATGGCCCCGGTTTGATCCTTCAGGCGATCCAGGGCGAGCGAAAGCAACCGCGCACCCATGCTATGCGCAATCAGATGGACCACTTGGGCGCCTGTTTCACGGCGAAGGCGGAGAAGAAAATCGCGCAGATGGGGAGCGGCCCATTCGGCCATCTCAAAATCGGTAACGTACTGGCCTGTGCTGCCGGCTGATGGCCAACTGAAAAGTATGGCTGGACCTTGAAAATGGAGATCCCATTCAAGCTGGCCAACGCGCAAAACTGCGTCGTCGAATTTGACATTAAACCCATGAACGAAGACAAAAGCTTCTTTACTTGGGGATGCGGCGATGCCGGAGTTAATCTGGCGGAAAAATGGATCAGCATCGAAGCCGGCGCGGCTGGCGATGATGATGTCCCTGGAAGGATCTTCGGGTAGCTGTACGGAAAAGATGCTCCACGGACGTTCCTCAACACCTTCCTTATGGGCGTTTGGAATGCTGACGATCGCGCGGCCGTAGCTGGTTTTCTGATCGTCGGAAGCAGTATTGGCGAATACGCCTTCGCTGATGCGCGCGCGGTCGGTGGCATAGTAGACGTCGCTGTAGCCTTTGACGCCACGGGGAAGGGGTAGATCCTGGGGCCGAGGTGGAGGTGGCGCTATATCCCTGCGACCTGTTCCACCGCCTGCGGTGGATCTACGTAACTGTTCGCCCAGATCTGCCGTTTCAGCGCGAGCGGACTTGGCTTCGGCCGCCGCCGCGGCAGCCATGTTAGCGGCCTCGGTGGCCTGCGCTCGTGCTTGTGCGACGGCACGGTCGGCTTCTTCCAGCCTGGCGCGGGTGTCGGCGATCTGCTTATCTTGCTCGGCGTTCTTGGCCTCTATGGCGTCGATCGGCGCGGTTTGAGGGGGCGGGGGAGGCGGCGGAACCGCTGCGCGCGGGCGATCGCAGCCAATGAGCAGGGCGCAAATGGAAGCCACTGCCAGACACGGCACTGGGTACCTGCGGCGCAGAGAGAGCGCGGCTTGGCACCAATGCATGTGCGTATTATTTCACATTTTCTAGATTTGAACCCGTCATTCTTAGAAATGGCCAACGCCGTGCTGGTCCTTCTCGCTAGTGGTCTGGGTCACACAGATTGAACATTAAGAAGCGTCTTGCGGGCACGCTTCCCTTTTTCGAGGATATCGTGGGCGGAAGCGGTCCAGATGAACGGCTTGGGATGTTGGTTGTGATGATCCACGTAGTCGTCGATGGCGGTGACCAGTTCCATCACGTCGCGAAACACGCCTCGCCGCAGACGATTTACAGTGAGGTCTCGGAAGAAGCGCTCCACCATATTCAACCAGGAGGCGCTGGTGGGTGTGAAGTGAAAGTGGAACCGAGAATGACGTTTCAACCAGCGTTGTACGGCGGGATGTTTGTGGGTGGCGTAGTTATCCACGATCAGGTGTAGTTGCTTGTGGTCGGGTGTGGCGTCGTCTACTAGACGCAGGAATTGGAGCCATTCCTGGTGGCGGTGACGCTGTTGGCACATGCTGATCACTTTGCCATCGAAGGT
Organism: Terriglobia bacterium; assembly: GCA_963766615.1. Classification (GTDB taxonomy): domain Bacteria; phylum Acidobacteriota; class Terriglobia; order Bryobacterales; family Bryobacteraceae; genus Palsa-187. Next base: position 294,209 of record CAVYBC010000010.1, on the reverse strand, counting down.
ATTGAGAGCGGCAAACAGGGTTGCCGTACCGTTGCGTTTGTAATCGTACGTCATCGTTCCGGCCCGGCCGCGCTTCAGCGGCAAACCGGGCTGCGTGCGGTCCAGAGCTTGAATCTGACTCTTCTCGTCACAGCACAACACCAAGGCATGTTCCGGCGGATTCAGATACAGACCAACGATGGCTTCCAGTTTCTCGGCAAAGTTGGGGTCCGAAGACACCTTGAAGGTTTCCACCAGATGAGGTTTGAGTCCGTGCTTGTGCCATATGCGCCGCACCGTAGCAGGGCTAAGGTTCATCGCCGCTGCCATGGTGCGCGTGGACCAGTGCGTGGCATGAGCCGGCTTCTCCTGCGTGGTTTTGTGAATTACCCGCTTCACCGTAGAGGCCAGGATACTGGGGGTGCGCCCCGCTCGCGGAGCGTCTTTCTCCAGCCCCGCCAGGCCCAGATCCAGAAACCGGTTGCGCCAACGCGCGGCTTTGTGCGCGGTGATATTCAATGCGGCCGCGACTTCTTTGTCCTGTTTTCCGGTGGCCGCCAACAATACAATCCGCGCACGTTCGACCATGCGGACCGATCGAGAACGCGCCCTAGCGCATTGCTCCAACGCTTCTTTCTGTTCGGGATTTAGCACCACTGGATGAGCCAAGCGCATGGGGAAAGAACCTCTCTATTGTAGAGACGTTCTCTCCCTGATAATGATTACTACTTCGGACCCACTACACTAGCGACATTTCCCCGCAAGAAAATGCGTCCACATTGCCCACATGTCAATCGAAGGTCTTAGAGCTTCCCTTTATGGCCAGGAAACCCAAGGGAAGCTTGGAGTATCGAAGTAAACATGCAGTACTCAATTAGGTCGAGGCTGCCGATTGGCCTCTTGGTCTGCCTGATTCCCACCTTCGGTTTAGCGGAAAACTGGTCGGGAGTATTGGTCGACTCTAAGTGCTATGACAGCGCGGCGAGAAATGTAAACCCATGGGAGCCCTATCACGACCAGGCAATGGACGTCCGGCTTTGCCGCCCCACCGCCCGCACCAAAACCTTCGCGATTGTGCAAGGGGACTGGCTACGGCTGAAATTGGATTCTTCCATAAATGCACAAGCGGCTGAGTTGGTGAGGAACGCCGACAAAAAATCCTATTTGGGCGTCCTGGTAACGGGCGAAAAGAACAAAGACACGGTCAAAGTGGAAACAATCTCCGCCGCCGAATAGGCGCCACGATTTGTGATACCGTCCGTCCATAGGCCATGGACGCCTTTCTGAAGGACTTGAAGCACTCCCTCCGCATGTTCCTTCTGACACCTGGCTTCACCATCGCCGCGGTGGCTGCCCTGGCGCTTGGCATTGCGACCAATACTGCGATTTTCTCGGTGGTCAATGCCGTACTGTTGAAACCGTTCGCCTATCCCGACCCGGGCCGGATCGTGATGTTCGAGCATACGTTTCAAAAAGCATTCCGAACCGGCACCGCCTCGCCTGCCGAGTTCAACTGGTGGCGCCAGCAGACCGGTACGTTTCAGGACGTCTCCGCCTATACGTTTGACGTCGTCAACTTGACCGGCGATTCGCTGGCTGAGCAAGTTCAGGCGACGCGTGTTAGCGCAAACTTCTTCCATCTATGCGGCGCAAGCGCGCTCTATGGGCGCACGTTCACTTCGGATGACGATTCGCCCAACGCGCCTAAGACCGTCGTGTTGGCCCATTCGTTTTGGGAGCAGCGCTTTGCGGGCGACCCTCGTGTAGTTGGCAGACGCATCACGCTGGGCGGAGAGCTCCACGAGATCATCGGCGTGGCCAGACCCGATCTTGAAAATGGTCAGATCGCGGAGCAATCCCTGGGCTCGGGCGATATCGCGGTGAATGCGCCGCCCGATGTTTACCTTCCTTTTCAGCTTGACCCCAACAGCGTCCAGCTCGGCCATTACTTCAATGTTGCAGGCCGGCTGAAACCGGGCGTTAGCGTAGCGGAAGCGAATGCGCAATTGCAAGCCGGATATCCGGAGTACGGTCGCAGGACTGGCGATTTCGCCGAAGGAACGAGCTTCGGTGTTCAACCTCTACGGGACGTCATCGTGGGGGGTATTCGCAAATCTCTGTTGGTGCTGCTGGGTGCGGTCAGCCTTGTATTGCTGATCGCATGTGCGAACGTCGCCAACCTGCTGCTTGCGCGGGCCACGGGCCGCAGACGTGAGATTGCGATTCGCGCAGCCGTGGGAGCCGCTCGAGGGCGTATTGTCCGGCAGCTTCTCACCGAGAGCATGTTGCTGGCGCTGACGGGCGGCGCGTTGGGTGTGGCGGCGGGCTATGCGGGCATTCGAGCCATCCTGAACCTCATGCCTGGGGGCATGCCGCGCATCGGCGTCGGCGGCTCCAACGTGACCATGGACGCGAGCGTCTTGGGATTCACGCTTGGGCTGTCGATTCTGACCGGCCTTATGTTTGGGTTGGTTCCCGCACTGCAGGCGTCGCGTGCAGATTTGAGTAGCGCGCTGAAAGAGAGCTGGAGCCGCGGCGGCACGGGCTTGCACCTCAATAAAACGCGCTCTTTGCTTGTCACCGTGGAGACGGCGCTGGCTGTGGTGCTGTTGATCGGCTCAGCGTTGTTGATTCGCACGTTTGTTGCGATCCGCCAGGTTGATCCCGGTTTCGACGCGCGCAATGTTTTGACCATGCGCATGTCGCTTGCCGATCCTAAGTTCACGAGACCTGAGACCGTGACGCAGGTGATTCATGAGGGCCTTCGGCGGATCAGCCAGTTGCCGGGCGTGGAAGTCGCGGCGGCTACTTGTTGCGTACCTCTGGAGGATCGTTTTCGGCTGACGTTCCAAATTGCGGGGCGGCCGGAGGGTCCAAACTCGGGTGCGGTCGCGGGATTTGCGATGGTTTCCCCGGGCTATTTTGAGACCTTCAAGGTAGCGCTTGTCCAGGGCCGCTTTTTCGGGCAACTGGACGAGCGTGGTCCTCGGGTGGTGATCATCAATCAAACTCTGGCGAAACAATTCTGGCCTCATAGCGACCCGCTACGCGACCAGATCGTCATCGGCCACGAAGCTCCGTTGCAGATCATTGGAGTCGCCGGCGATGTGCGTGACGACGCACTCAATCGCAACCCGCGCCCCATCCTGTACGAGCTTTCCGCACAGATGACCAGCACCGGATTGATGAGCACGGTCCCATGGGCATGGGTAGTTCGGACGCGCGTCGCGCCCCTGACGCTGAGTTCCGCGATTCAGCACGAACTGCGCGAGGCGAGCGGAGGGCTTCCTGTGGCGAGTGTTAAAACCATGGAGCAAACGATGGCGCGATCCACCTCGGCCCAAAACTTCAATGCCCTGGTACTGACCATCTTCGGGTGCTCGGCGCTATTGCTGGCATCGATTGGGATCTACGGGTTAATGGCCTACTCGGTAGCCCAGCGCACACACGAAATCGGAATCCGGCTCGCTCTAGGAGCCGAATCAGGGCGCATCCGGAATGTGGTGGTGCTTCAGGGCCTGCGGCCTGCGCTGATGGGCGTGGCGTGTGGACTCGTGGCGGCTTCAGGATTGACTCGTTTAATAAACAGTTTCCTGTACGGCGTGAAGTCGTGGGATCCGCTGACATTTGTTGTGGTTCCTCTCATCCTCGTCGGTGTGGCGTTACTCGCGCTTTGGCTGCCGGCGCTACGCGCTAGCCGAGTCGATCCGATTCACGCGCTGCGTTACGAGTAGTCGACCGGAGAGAATAGAGAAGTGACGCCCACCGACCCTTTCCATTGGCATAGCAAAGGCAACACCCGGACGCCCTACCGCGTCATGACCGACCCCGAGATCTATCAAGCGGAACAAAAGCTGATCTTTCGCGGGCCCGTGTGGAACTACCTGTGCCTGGAAGCGGAAATTCCCGAGCCGGGCTGCTACCGGACCACGTATATTGGCGAGACACCCATCCTCGTCACGCGCGACCAGAAGGGTGATTTGCATGCGTTGGTCAATCGCTGCTCGCACAAAGGGGCGATGCTGTGCGTAGAGCCGAAGGGCAGGACAAATCGGATCAACTGCCTCTATCACGCGTGGGGCTATGAGCTTTCGGGCGAGCTATGCTTCGTGGCATTTCAAAACGGCGTGAACGGAAAAGGCGGCATGGGGGCCGATTTCGAAATGTCGCAGCACGGGCTGGAGGCGCTCCGCATCGAAAGCTTTTTCGGTGTGATCTTTGGAACGTTCAGCACGGTGGTCGACCCGCTGGGCATCTACCTTGGTCCTTCCATGGCTGCGCACCTGGTGCGGATTTTCAACAAGCCAGTGGAGGTCCTGGGCTATCACCACCAGGTGATGCATCATAACTGGAAGCTCTACATGGAGTACTCCCGCGATTCCTACAACGTGAGCCGCTTGACCATGGATGGAGCCGTCATCGTCGACCATGGCGGTTGGCACAGCATCAACTATTCCAAAGGCGCGATGGAGGACGTCGGCCTGGCCGACCGGCAATTACTGGCCCGCCGCCAGGAATTTACGGATGGAATCACAGTGGCGATCCAGTCTATTTTCCCGAGCTGCATTAATCAGCAGATCTACAACACGCTGGCGCTGCGTCAACTGGTGCCGCTGGGTCCGGACAAATGCGAACTGCATTGGACCTGCTTTGGCTATAAAGACGATGATCCTGAACTGCGCGCTATGCGCCTCACCCAGGCCAACCTTATCGGTCCGGCCGGATTCGTTTCGATGGAAGACGGAGCCATTGGCGAGTACGTGCAAAGAGGCATCGCCGGGTCGGGCCGGGACAAGAACGCGGTGCTGGAGATGGGGGGCAAGGACTTCGCATCCTCGCCCGACTCGCGCGCCACCGAAGCCATGGTTCGCGGTTTCTGGCAAGGCTATCGCACGCTCATGAATTTTCATAAGGACGGGCTTTAAGACAGTGGTCACTGACGCCGCGCACCGCCTGATCGAGGCCCTCCAAATCCGTTACATCCGCGCCATTGACGACGACCGGATGGAAGACTGGCCCAAACTGTTTACGCCAACCTGTCTGTACCGCGTCGTCACGCGGGAGAACCACGCGCAGGGCCTTCCTCTATCCATCATGGAATGCCGCAGCCGCGGAATGATGGAGGATCGCGTTACCGGCCTTCGCCGCATCAACGTATACGAGCCGCAGCGCTATACGCATCAGATCAGCGCACTTGAAATCGGGGCTGAGAGTGAAACGCGCTTCAAGTGCCGCTCAAATTATCTGGTGGTTCGAACAACTTCGGACGGATCGATGACTGTCTTCTCCACTGGCGTATACCTGGATACCGTAGTGATCGACGGGGAAGCTGTGCTGTTCGAAGAGCGCATCGTGGTACAGGAATCCCGCCGCGTCGATACGCTGATGGTAATCCCTCTCTAGCACATGCGCTTGTTTACCGCTATCGACATTCCTGCGGACCTGCGCGCGCGTTTGACAGAGTTGCTGGATCAACTTCGCTCGCTCGCGGAACTGCAATGGAGCAAGCCGGAAAAACTGCATATCACGACCACGTTCATCGGAGAATGGCCGGAATCGCGCCTGACCGAACTCATGGCCGTCCTCGCAGAGGTCAAGAGCGATCCAATTCCGATTGCGGTCCAAGGGCTGGGTTGGATGAACCCGCGGGTGCTCGCGGCTGGAATCGTCGCTCCGCCCGGGCTGGCCAGTCTCGCGCGCTCCACCGGACACGCTTTGGCCTCGGTCGGCGTGGCGCTCGAAGATCGGGAATATCACGCCCACCTGACTCTTGCCCGGAGAAAGCATCGCCGTCCGGCGCCACTGTTGGATCAAGCCATTGCTAGACTTCAATCCTCGGAGTTTGGAACTTTCAGCGCCACTAGCTTTGCTCTGTTCTTGTCTCATGGTGGCAAATATACTCCGCTCAGAGAATACGTTCTGCCAGAAAAACTTACCGGTTCCTGATGGCGTCGGAAACCTAAAAGTTATTGATTCCGCTGCCATTATCCGATGTGGCCCCCTGGGTGCCTCTGGTTAACTGGAGGTGAGCTTATGTATAGTAACACGCTGTTAAACCGGGCTTTGATCGGCACGACCTTAAGCCTTGCCGCGGCTATTACGGGTTGTAGCTCGCGCGGCTCGGTGGCCTTAGCGGACTCGACGCGTACGGCACAAAGCGACGTCGAACAACGCGTCCCCATTGCGCCGCCTGAGCGCATTCATCTCGCCACGTTGCCTGCGGGCACACTGCTTCGCGTCCGCACGACTAGTACTGTTTCCACACGCTCAAATCGCGCTGGTGAAACCTTCCGAGCCTCTCTTGAAGATTCCCTGGTGACCAACGGACTTGTAGTGGCTCCTCGGGGCTCAGATGTTACGTTAGAGATCACAGATTCAAATAAGGGCGGACGAATCAAGGGGCGTGCGCACATCGCTCTTCGTCTGCTCGACATCAATTCGGCCGGTCTCCATCACATCCGGACAAACACTCTCTGGTATCAGGCTCGAGGAACCAAGAGGAAAGATTTCGCCAAGATTGGCGCGGGTAGCGGAATTGGAGCAGGCATAGGCGCCATCGCGGGCGGAGGCGTGGGTGCCGCGATCGGAGCTGGAGCCGGAGCTGGCGCGGGTGGAATCGTGGTGCTTGCCACACGGGGAGATCCAGCGGTGGTGCCGTCTGAGAGTGTTCTCCAGTTTCGGTTGAGGGAACCGCTGACAGTTGAGATTCGGAGCTAGCCTAAAACAGACGCCGGGAAGTACACTCAGGTCTGGGAGTATGTTCACTCTAAATGACCTTTGGACTACTGGCTGTCCTGATCGCCTATCTGTTGGGAGGCATTCCCTTTGGCTACTTGTTGGTGCGCTGGACGTCGGGAAAAGACGTTCGCGCCGAGGGCAGCGGGAACATAGGGGCGACCAACGTATTGCGGACCACGGGTCGACGCGCTGGAGTCGCGACCCTGGTCCTGGACATCGCCAAGGGTTTTGCGGCCGTTTGGATCGCCGACAAGTTTACTAACTCCGACGTCTTTTGGATGAGCGCCGCCGCGCTGGCAGTGATAGCCGGCCACGGGTTTCCCGTGTTTCTTAAGTTCAAAGGCGGCAAGGCGGTAGCCAGCTTTACTGGTGCCTTCCTTTACCTCACGCCGATGCCCCTTGTGGCTGTGGCGATAGTCTTCGCCGTCACCGTCGCGGCGTCAGGCTACATCTCCGCCGGTTCTATCCTGGGTGCTGCGACATTTCCCTTCGGGGTCTGGATGATCCTGCACCCGGACGCCTCGGTTCTAATCGCATCTTTTCTTGCTGGAGCATTCATCGTCTACCGCCATAAGTCCAATCTGCAGCGTCTGCGCGAAGGCACAGAAAACGTCTTCCGGTGGCGGCGACCGTGAAGTTGGCTATTATCGGCGGGGGTAGTTGGGGGACTGCTTTGGCCGTAGTTCTCGCACCGAAATTCAAAGATGTCCGGCTATGGATGCATGAGTCGGATCTTGCCGCCCGGATCGCGGCGACCCGCCAGAACGATGTGTTCCTACCAGGGATCCGCCTCCCGAATTCGGTCTGCCCTTCGACTGTTTTAGCCGAAGCGGTCCGGGGCGCGGATATCGTGTTGGGGGTGATGCCGTCGCACTATGCGCGCGAAATCTATCAGATGCTAATGCCAGTACTCCACAAAGACATGATCTTTGTGAGTGCAACCAAGGGAATCGAAAGAGGTTCTCTGTTGCGCATGTCGCAGGTGATTGAGCAGGTGCTGGCTTTTCCACCTCAAGTGGCCGTCCTCTCAGGGCCGACGTTTGCCAAGGAGGTCGCTCATGGAGAACCAGCCGCAGTTGTGGTGGCCTCTGCCCAAGCCGACGTTGCCGCGCGAGTTCAATCCCTCTTTTCCGGCCCAAGCTTTCGGCTCTACACCAGTTCCGACCCAATCGGCGTCGAGGTAGCTGCCGCTTTGAAGAACGTGATTGCGATCGCAGCAGGAGTTTGCCAGGGCCTCGGCTTGGGAAGCAACACGCAGGCCGCTTTGATCACCCGCGGACTGGCGGAGATTACACGTCTGGCAGTCGCCATGGGGGGCCAGCACAGGACCCTCGCAGGTCTCGCCGGATTGGGCGATTTGGTATTAACCTGTAGTGGAGATTTAAGTCGTAATCGGACAGTGGGAAAAGAGTTAGCCTCGGGCAAGAGCCTCGCCGAAATTACCGGCTCGATGAAGATGATCGCCGAGGGCGTAGAGACCTGCGATGCGGCGGTCGCACTGGGGCGGAAGTTCCAAGTGGACCTGCCGATCATCGATCAGATGTATGCGGTACTGCATAGCTCGAAGAGTCCCAAAGAGGCGATCCGGGAACTGATGGAGCGGTCGCTCAAACCCGAATGATCCGCCCGCAACATTCCGGCCAAACCGGTGTTGGTAAAGACATGGAGGCTGTTGCGGCCCTGGAACGAGACGCTGAGCTAATGCTGCGGGTCCGCGATGGGGACGATACCAGTTTTGCGCTTTTGCTCGAACGGCACCGGAGACCCGTGGTGCATTTTCTGTACCGGATGATTCCCAATCAGGGTGTATCGGAGGAGCTGGCACAGGAGGTATTTCTACGGGTCTACCGGAGCCGGGCTTCGTACGAGCCGACCGCAAAGTTCACCACCTGGTTGTTCCGAATCGCGACCCATCTGGCTCTCAACTGGATAAGAGATAATAAGAGCGAAAAAAATCAGGAGAGCTTGAGCGAAGAATTGATGGAAGGGGTGGAGCGGCAGGTTACCGACCGCCAGCCCACGGTGGAAGCCAGGATGGTAAATGAATCCAGGCTGGAAGAAGTTCGTCAGGCGATAGAAGCTCTGCCCGGCAAGCAAAGGGCAGCCGTGGTCATGCACAAGTTTCAGGATCTCGAGTATACGCAGATCGCCCGCGCGCTAAGCTGTTCTGAATCGGCCGTAAAATCTTTGCTGTTTCGCGCCTACGAAACCCTCCGGGGCCGGCTGGCGCATATGGCTTGAGCAGTACTTATTGTTTTGAGGGAAGGCATTATGATCTGTTTCACAAATCGAAAAGAGGGCGCTGAAATCCTCTTGGACTACATGAGTGGAACGCTGGATCCGGCACGTTCGGCGGAACTGGACCGGCACGTGGAAGCTTGTGCGGAGTGCCGCAAGCTGGTGGAAGCGCAGCGGACCGTGTTTTCCGCGCTGGAGCAATTCACCGCGCCCGAAGTGTCGGCCGACTTCGACAAGAAACTCTACGCTCGCATCGCGGCGGACAAGCCTTCCTTCTGGCAGCGGTTCCTGCCCGCGACTCCTATCGCCTGGTGGAAGCCTGCGGTGCCGGTGGCCTTGGCCGCGCTTGCGCTCTGTACGGTTTTGGTCCTCAAGACGGAGCACCCGGGCCCCGCGCAGAATCAGCCGGGAATCGGGCAGGCGGATGTCGAACACGTGGAGCAGGCTCTGGATGATTTGGATCTCCTGGCCCCCGCAGCCGCGTCGTCCTCTTCCCCGGTGCTGTGAGATTCGGGTGAAATTCAGCACAATTGCGTGTGCGCTGGCTCTGGCCGCTGGCTTACAGGCAGCTCCCCAAGCTGCCAAACAGCAGCAGAAACAAGCTGCGAAGCCTAACGCTAAACAGCAGGGCTCGGTCGCGATTCCCAAACAGCCCAAGACCCCACCCCAGATCCCCGACGCGCAGGTAAACAGGTTGATGAACATGACCCCGGAGCAGCGCGAGAAATTCCTCGCCAACCTGCCCCCGGAGCGTCGCGAAAATCTGGAAAAGCGCTTAAATCGGCTGGACCAGCTGCCGCCCGAGCAGAAGGCGGAGCTGGACCGGCGCTTCGAGGAGTTTAAGAAGCTTCCCCGACCCCGCCAGCAGGCCGTTCGAGAGGAATTGCAAACCTTGCGAGGTCTGAGGCCGGTGGATCGGCGAGCCCGGATCAACAGCCCGGAATTTAAGGAGCAGTATTCGCCAGAAGAGATCCAGTTGATGCGGGATGTATGGGGAATTCGCAAGTAACGCATTAGCCCCGCGAAAAATTTGGCCGCAGATGAACGCCGATGAACGCGGATAAGATTTTGTTTCAATCGGCGTTCATCTGCGTTCATCAGCGGCCATAAATTGTTCACAGCCATCTGCGCATAAAAAAGCGGCCCGGAGAGACTGTTCGTCTCTCGCGGGCCGGTTGAGGGAAAACAACTTTAGGCGCGCCTATTTGTGGTTGGAGTGGCTGCCACCGCCACTCGGACGACCACCGCCTCCGCCCCCATTGCCGCTTGGGTGGGCTCCGCCAAATCCGCCATGCACGTCCGAGCGTGACCCGCCGGACGCACCCCGATCCCGTACGATCGAGGGTGAAATCCGGACGGGCTGCTGCGGGGCAACCTGACGCTGCCCTGTCTGTTGGGCAGGCGCGTAAGACTGTTGTGGGGTCCGGTAGCCGTTTCCCTGGGGAGCCGGCTGGCCCGAAACATTTCCACGAAATCCGTTTTCGCCGCTGTTCTGGCCACCGCGGTTTTGGACATTCGACGGGCTATCTAACCGCCGCCATCCGCTATTGGATGCAGCTCCGTTACTCTGTTGCGCACCGCGATTAAGCCCATTCGACGAGTTCGTACGACCGGTCGAAGACGCGCCATCCAGCCTTCTCCAACCGCCATTACTCGACGCAGCAGAAGAAGCGTTGCCAGAGTTCCTGCTAAAGAACCGCTCATTCTGGTTGGCGCGCGGCATCCCTTGTGTACTCACATTGCGATCCGATACGCGAGCGCTCTCACGACCCGCGGCGAACGGCATCGCTCCGCGAATCGCGCCACCACGGGCGATTTCGTTCATAGAGGGCCGCACGAAATTGGCATTTCCAATCGCACCATGTCCGAATTCGCCGGCGCGAACACTGGTGATGCCATGCTCAAAGCGCGCATTGCGATATACATTAGTGACGCTCACATTGGACACAATGTTGAACCGGCCGCCGACAATTCCACGGCCATACCAAGGACGGTACACTTCAAACGGTGCCAGCGGTACCCAGCCGACATTGGCATAACCAAAACCAAAGCCCACGCCGACACCAGCGCCGCCCCAACCGAAGAACCCGACCAGGGCAGGTCTCCAATAATGCCTTCCGATCAGCGGCCCCGGATACCAGGCCCATCCATAGCTGCCCTCATACCAGCCACCGTAATGATAAGGAGCCCAGCCCCACGGATCGTCGCTGACCCAGGTCCAACCGTAATAAGGCTCGTACACCCAACGGCCATCGCGATAAGGAGCCCAGCCTGCGGGGACGCGAGGCACCCACACGTTGCCATAAGCAGGATCGTTGGTCCAGGTTCCATTTGCATCCAGTTGTTCGGTGCCGTATACATCCGGCGGGACATAGCGAGGACTCACCGCGCGGCTCAGGTCGGCATCGCGCCGGTCGTTGAAGCGGTCGAACTCATCTTGCGCAGGAGCGGCGACAACCTGAAATTCCGGGTCGGCTTCGGTGCCGCGCACCATCATCATGTTGCCGGCCTGAACGTTCTGCGAACCCTTGGCAGAATATACTTCCGCTTCACCCGACAGAACCGTAATCTGGCCCTGACCATCGGGCACCACCGTGATGCGGTACGTGCCCGCGCGGATCGGACGAACCGCCACCGCGGGGAGACTTATTTCAATTTGGGCATCCGAATCGCGCAACATCCGATACGTAGCTGTGCCCACTGCAATCTGCACCGGGTAGCGATGATATTGAAGATCGCCCAACCGTACTTCCGAACCCGGCGCCACGCGCAGCAGATTCACCCCATCGAATTGAATTTCAGCCTGTGAATTTTCGCCTGTCGTGAGAATTCCGTCTTTCAGGATCGGGGCGTTCATCACGGCCGCGCTTTGCTCACCCGCGCTATTCAGGCGGAGAGAAACATTGCCCTGCACGAAACTGATCCGAGCCACGCCATTCTCCGCAGCGTCGGCAGGGTCGCCCGCTGGAGGTTGAGCTTCTACTTGCCCCTGCGGCGGAAGTTGCTGTTGAGGAAATTGCTGCTGGGGACCTTGCGCCCATCCGGTCACCGCGAACACGGCGATCAGTGCGAGAATGGGCAGTGCGAGAATGGGCTTTGCCAGAGGCTTCGATTTCGGAACCGATTTCACGGCGGTCGCCATACGCCGCTCTAGATGGCACTTCATTGGCCAAACGATAACTCTTTGATTCCTGAAGACTTCCGGCTATGATGACTGTTGACTAGAGTGGCCCAAAACCACCACCCTGATTGGAATCGACCAGTCTGATGCTTCCCGCTAACCCGCTGAAACCCTCGTGGAGACAATATCTTACCGGCACTCTAGCCGGTCCGCTGGCGCTCTTCGCAATTGTGGTTCTCTTCTATTGGAAGCTAACGCTGACCAATCAATACACATGGCTCGAAGGCGGCGACCTTGTCTCTCAGGTTCTGCCGTGGTTTCAATTTCAGGCCGGCGAATGGCACAAGGGACGATTCCCCATGTGGGACCCCACCAGCTGGTTCGGCCAACCATTCTTCGGGCAAGGGCAGCCAGGGCAGTCGTATCCATTTAACTGGCTGCTATTCCTGGCTCCGCTGAAAAACGGTTGGATGCGGCAGGGTGTGCTGCATTGGTATTTCGTCCTGATTCGCTACTTCGCGGCGCTGAACGCTTATGCTTTGTGCCGCAGCTTGAATCGATCTCGGCTGGCATCGCTGGTGGGCGGGTGCGTGTACGGATTGGGTGGTTATGTCGCCAATACCGATTGGCCCCAGATGGTGAACGGCGCAGTCTGGACTCCACTGGTCTTCCTCTTCCTGCTTCGTGCCGAACGCGGCGTAAAGCCATGGTCGAGCGCGTTGCTATCGGGCTTCTTCCTCGGGTTCGGCTGGCTCGCGGGGCATCATCAAATGAATTTGCTGGTGTCGCTTGCGGCGCTGGCCTTGTGGATCTGGATCTGTCTTCGCGACAAAAAGATCGACTGGCGAATCGCAAAGCTGGCTACGGCATCTATGATCCTCGCCGCATGCAGCAGCGCGTTTCAAACTTTGCCCATGGCCGAGTACGGCCAGCGAGCCGTGCGATGGGTAGGCTCGCCTGAAGACCCCGTGGGCTTTGCGCAGAAGGTTCCATATTCGGTCCACACGATGTATGCGCTATCGCCCAAGAATCTGCTCGGCATTTTTATCCCCGGCGCAGGCGCGGGCTTTGACCCGTTTGTCGGAGTCACGGCCGTGGCTCTCGCGTTTCTGGGTTTTGCGCTGGCATGGAAGACCAAGGAAGTTCGCTGGTTCGCGGTGATCGGATTGGCAGGAATTTTCTACAGCCTCGGCGGCGACAGCCTGTTTCACGGCCTCATGTACGCACTGGTTCCATTGGTGGAGAAGTCGCGTGTACCTGCAGCCGGAACTCTGCTTCTGTCGATTGGACTGGCGCCGTTGTGCGCTTTCGGTATTGACCTGATTCCGGAAGCGGCCGCCTCCGGGTGGACCAGGCGAGTGAGCAGAGTGCTCGCCGGTATCGCGTTGATCATTGTCGGTGTGGCGATCGTTGGATACTTACGAAAACTGCCCGATTTGGAAAATCGCGTTCTGCTCACGGCCCTGGCTGCCAGCCTCGCGGCGGCGATTCTAACTGGGTGGCGCATGCAGATCCTCTCCAAGAGCTTGGGGGCGGTGGCTGCTATGGCGCTGATCCTCTTTGAGCTGTCCAGCGTGAGCACCTTCTATTGGCCCAATCGCGCCATACCGGAGCAGAACAAATATCTCCACTTCCTGGGCGAACACGGCGACATCGTCGACTTTCTGCGATCCGTCGGCATGGGCTCCCGCGTTCAATACACCGACGATATTTCCTACAGCATCGGCGACTGGTACGGCATCGAATCGATCAATGGCTATGGGGCCAGCGTTCTGGACAACGTCTGGCACATGGACCTCTTCTCCAAACGCGGTCTGGAATTTTTCGGCGTCCGCTATTTCCTAGGCAAGAAGCCTCTCACGGCGAATCAGGTGGAAGTATTCAAAGGCAAGAGCGGCGTAAAGGTGTTCGAAAATCCGAGCGCGTTCCCTCGCGCCTGGAGCGTGCACGAATTAAAGACCGTGGCGAGCGTCACAGAAGCACACCAGACTTTTCGCTCTCAGGCATTCGACCCGCAGACGACGGCCATTCTGGTGAACCAGGCGCCCGCGCTGGAAACCTGCTCAAACGAAGACGACAGCGTGCAGGTGCCTGTCCACGAGCCCAATATGATTCACTTGCAAGCTCGCATGGAGTGCCGCGGCATGGTGATCGTCAGCGATTCCTTCTTCCCGGGCTGGCGCGCGACGGTGGACGGGAAATCGACGCCCATATTTGAGGTGGACGGAGGGGTGCGCGGAATCGTTGTGGAAAAGGGCGCGCATGAGATCTACATGAAATATCGCCCTTGGACGATATTTGTAGGCGGCTCGATGACGCTGCTTGCAGCCGTGGTCGCCGCGCTGGTTTACTTCAGGGGATTGTGAGCGAAGACGAATTCCTCTACCGGCTTCCCGCCGATCAGGTGCTCCTGAATAATCCGTTCCACCACCTCCGGCGTCACCGAGTGATACCACGTCCCATCCGGATAAACCACAGCGATCGGTCCTTGTTCGCAGACCTTCAGGCAGTTGGCTTTAGTGCGGTAGACACAAGCCTCGCCCTGCATCAGGCCGGTTTCGAGCAACCGGCGCTTTAACAAAGTCCAAGAAGCTTTCGAATCTTCAAACGTGGAGCACTTAGGTTTTTCTTGTTCGGCGCAAAGGAAAATATGGCGCTTGATGGAGCCGATGCCGAGCTTACGGGCTGTCTCTTGCAGATGCTCCAGATTGTTCGTGGAATCCATGGGAAGTGCCTCAATTATACAAAGGTGCGACAATATCCCCTGTGAAATCCATTTTAAAATCGCGCACACTTCTGGCGGCGCTTCGCGCCGTGCCCTTTGCGCTTTTCGGGATGTTCCTGCTCTCAGATGCGTTTGGCGAACCGGGCAAGGTGATCGTCGATAACGACCGCGTGCTGGTCCGCGAGGTTGCCTGGGACGCGCAGAACTCGTCCGCGCCGCATCCGCTCGACACGTTGACCATTTGCCTCACCCGCGCGTCGGGCAAGTCAGGCACGGCGAAGTTTGAGGCCAAGGGCACCACCCATGGCGAGGAGAAGCCGGTGGACGGCAAGCCCGCGACCTCTGTGGTCATCGAACTGAAGGACCACATGGTGCCGCCGCTTGCAAACAAGACCGGATATCAAAACGCATTTCCGCGGCCAGGGTCGGTGAAGCTGTTCGAGAACGCGCATATCATCGTGTGGGATTATCACTGGACTCCGGGCAAGCCATCGCCAATGCATTTCCACGACAAGGATGTGGTGGTGGTGTACCTGGATAACGGAGCGCTGAAGTCCACTACTCCCGACGGTAAGAGCACGATCAATGAGATTAGCTTCGGCCTGACAAAATTCAACGCCCGGGACCGCACGCATACCGAGGAAGTGGTCCGCGGGAATGCGCGCGCGGTGATGATGGAGCTGAAGTAAATCTACTCGCGGGCTGATTGGGCCGCTGCAAGTGCGCGGACCATTGTTGTCAGTTCGTCTAGTTGCTTCTTAATTGCGGTGATGTCCCCGGCGAGATTGGCGGGTTGGTCCGCGTTCTGGGTTGGCGGAGCTACGCGCATGGGAGCGTCTTCCCACTCGACTGTGACCGGGCTGGCCCAAGCCTTTTCCCACACTACTGGAGGGCGGCTCGAAGTCGGGCTAACGCTGGGTTTGGCGTACTCGGTTTTTGCGGATGTCATGGGGGCTGGCCTGCCAAAGGGATGCCTGGTTCGTGGCGATATCGGCGGCGGGTCGGGCTTCGTCATTGGTTGCATTGCCGGCTTTGCCGCGGCTTTAACAGGCGCTTTCTGGGCTGGTTGATCCTGCGCCAGAAGTGGAACGCTGGCCACAATCAGAATTGAGAGATATAGCTTCATGGGATCTGTTTTCCATCTCGCGCGAGAGACAAGGGCTGATCGGTCTTGAGTTTCGAAAATTGAACCGGTTTGGAGAAGGCGACCTTCCCGGTATCGGCCTGATACACCGCGCCGACCAGAGTGATCTCCCCAGCCCGAGCCAGTTCGCCGATCACCAGGCTGTGTTGAATGACGTCGCTAATGGTCTGCTCAACGCTGGCATAGACAGCGCTGGTCCAGGGGTCGGCTCGCTGCTGGGGCCGCTGGAGCGCGGGCCGTATGAAATTCAAGAGGCCTTGCATGTTCACGCCGGGAGCTTTGGGTCCCGAGGCCGGGATTGTCATCGCGGCTTTTACTACGCCGCAGGCGGTGTGGCCCATGACGACCAAAAGACGCGAGCCTAGCTGCTCGACGGAATACTCCAGGCTCGCCAGCACCGCCTGATTCGCCACCGCTCCGGAGACGCGGACCACAAAAAGATCGCCCGAGCCTTGGCCGAAAATGATTTCCGGCGGGAGGCTTTGATCGGAGCAGGCTAAGACGGTCGCCAGGGGCTTCGATACCGCGCCCGCGTTTGGGATCAGCTTAGATGTGTCGATGCGTCCCGCCGCGAATTCCTGATTGCCGTGCTTTAGTTTTTCAATCCCCGAGGCTGGAGAATTTTCTTCAGCGAAGGCAATAGACACCAGGAGGCATGCCGCGGCGGCGGCAAAAGGGCGGCAATGAGACACTCAAATCACATCGGATTGGACGGGAAAAATGTGAGCTCTACTGGCCGCGAACGAAGAAGGCGGGCTTGTCCACCGAGACTGGGACAGCGACATCGAAGAACCCAATCATCATTTCCTGCGTGCTCTGAAAACCGAATCGGACTGCTTCCCCCGGGTCGGGGTTGCGAGGGTTGGCCTTGGAATTGTCGAAGATCCCCACGCATTCGATTCGCGTTCCGGCGCGCAGAGGCAGTGGATCTTTCAGACGGTAGGTGAGCTGCCAATGGAAATCGTAGTTGTTGACCTTGAGTAGCGTCGAGGATTTACCTTCTGCATCCACCACCCGATACTCGAACGCCTTGCCTCGCAGATGCATGTGCGGGTACAGGCTGAGCAGCAATGCATCGTTGGGCAGAGTTCCCCACGCGCCTACCTGTGCGTTGGGCGCGCCGGGAGGGATTAAAATGCGATCGTTATTAAGCTGCAGAGTCAGCACTCGCTTTGTGGGAGGTTGGCGCGAGAAGATCAGGCCGATGCGGGACTGGTCGGTTCCACCGGAGGCGACGGCTGTATAGTGCATCTGAAATACCAGGTCGCTTCCCGCCTTCACCAGCTTGGCCATGCCTTGCGGCCATTGGTCGATTGCGGCGCCGGGCGTATAGGTGAAAAGAATGTCGCTGGTGGTGAAGCTGCCGGGGTCGTCGCTGGAGAGCGTGAAGAGATCGCCGGGTTGGCGATCCTTTAACCATGTGGATCCGGGTTCGCGAATATAAACCACGGCGTGATGCACGGCGGCGCGGTTGCCGGGCAGAACCTCGACGCGATCTATCCAGCGGTCTTCTGTGAAGTGCGTAGGAATAATCACCCATTGGTAGTCGATTTCGCCGGACTTAGGGATTGCGAAGGGGCGAGGCATGGCGAACACCGCGTCGGGCTTGCCGATGGTCCAGCTAGAGGTCCAGGCGATCGGCGCTGGCGCCTCTTGCGGCGAGCCTTCCGCCGCGCCTGAGTTCACCCATCCGGTGACCGTCTCGATTTCCTCTTTTGAAAGAGAGGGATCGTTTGAGAAGGTCCCATAACCAGGATCGGCGAACCAAGGCGGCATTTTCCTGGTAAGCACCGCCTGCGAAATGGCTTTCGCCCAAGGTCGCGTTTCGCGATAGGAGACCAGCGGCATCGGCGCGATTCCGCCCGTATGGTGGCATTGCTCGCAGTGCTTCTGGAGGATCGGCAGGACGTCTTTTTGAAAGACGGGCGCGGATGGGGCGGCGGATGCGAGGGCTAGAAATGCAGCGAGTCGGAACAACTGATCTTATTGTAGGTGGACGTGGCGCACGCACTCTGCGTGCCGCGTCGAGACTTTCTCGACGCCTGGAGGCTTACGGAACGCCAGGCAGGCGTCGACACGATTGTCGACGCGGCACGCAAAGTGCGTGCGCCACATTACTCGTAAAATTCCGGAGCTTTCTTCAGCTTGTCGAACGTGGCTTGGTCGTGCTCAATCCACATTTGCGCGTGGTTCTTCTCCACAAACTCGTCGATCTTCTTCCGGCTCACGGCTGACTGCTCTTTATTAAATTCGAACGAAGGGAATTTATTGTAAGTTTTCTCCTCAGGATAGTGGTAGAGGTCTCCCGCGATCACTAGGGGACCGAATTTCTTTAGCTTGAGGAACAGAACCTGATGACCAGGGGTATGGCCAGGAGCGGACTTTATAACCACGGTTCCATCGCCGAAGACGTCGTAATCGTCCTTGTCGATGATAATCGTTTTGGCGTTGCGCAACTCGCTGTAGTGCGCGGGTTCAATGATCCCGGCCGGCTTGTCGGCAAACATCACATCGCGATCTTCTTTGCGCACCAGCCATGTGGCACCCGCGAAAGCGTTCGCGTTTGCGTCGTGATCGGAATGGTAATGCGACAGGGCGAGATACTTGATGTCCGCAGGCGTATATCCCAGCGCAGCGAGCTGCGGCAGCAGGGGCTTGTTCACGGTAGAAATTCCCTGCGTGACCGGCGCGCCGCCGGCCTTGAACGCGCTGTCGGGAATCACGCCAACGTCCCACATCATCGCACCTTTCGGATGAACTATCAGGTAACACGGCACCACAAATCCAGTCGCGGTGACCTGTTCGGGCTTCAAATCGAACCTTGTTGGGGAAAGGCCTTTGATGGAGCCGCAATCGAAAACATAGACCCGCACCGACTTAGGCGGTTTATTCGCGGCGCTCAAATTGGAAGAACCAAGAGCGATAAGGGCAAGGGTACAGAAGATGTTACAAATGGACGATCTGAAAACCATGGAATGAGAATATCACTGCGCTGTATGCAGGCAAAGCCCCTTCTGTGCAATAATTTAACGAGAAGTTCGTACGGCAGGGTCGGCAACCAAGTCGGGTAAGTTTGTAGCCTCGTCCGGCGATCACCAACATCATGTTCTTTCGTGCGCGAAATCTCGCAGTGTGTGCCGTGTTATGCGCGGCGATTATCCCCTCCGGGTGCAGCCAGACGACCCCTCCCCTGGCCGAAACCAAAGATCCTGCACCCGCCGCCGCTGCTCCCGCGCCTGCCGCAGCGCCAGCCCTCAAACTGGTCCCGCGCCGGGACGCTGACGATACCGCCAGGTTCATGGCCGGTCTGCCCGGTAAGCCCGAGAGTCCTTATCTGGAACTCGAGTCGCACGCGGAGTGGAAGGACCATGCCAAGCGCCTGGATACCGCCTGGGCGCGGGCCGAAAAAGTTCTATTGAGCGGCCTGGACGATTTTCAGAAGCAGGAACTGAACGATCCGGCGATTCAAAACGCCCCCGTGTTTTACCCCTTCAGCGGCCCCGATACGCTGCTGGTTACCTATGCGTTTCCGCACAGCCCCACCTATGTGCTGGTTGGCCTGGAGCCTCCGGGAACACTGGCGACGCCGGCGCAGATCGATAAGCAACTCGCGACTCGAAAAATGACCGACTATCTGGGAGATGTGCGGGAAACGGTCGCATCTATTCTTGGGCGAAGCTTTTTCATCACCAAGCAGATGGACAGCCAGTTCCGGGGGCAGGTCACCGACGGGCTGATGATGCCGATTCTGGAATTGCTGGTCCGTTCGCACTACTCCATTTCAGGCTTCCGCTATGTCCGCCTGGATGAGACTGGCCAAGTGGTGGACCGGGAGCCCAAGCCGGGTCCGGTGACCGACAAAGGTGTGGAAATCGAATACATCTCCGACACCGATCATTCCGTCCACACCATGTACTACTTCACGCTGAACCTTGCTGATGAGCGGCTGAAGGAGAACAAGCCGTTCCAGATGTACATCGCCTCGATCAAAGGCTTCAACACGGCCTTCAAAGCAACGTCGTACATGACGCACCACCGGGAGTTTTCGGTGATCCGCTCCCTGGTGCTGGATAACGCCAACACAATCTTGCAGGACGATTCGGGCATGCCGTTCAAGTATCTGACTCCCGATACCTGGAAAGTCCAGCTTTATGGCAAGTACACGCAGCCGTTTGGAGTGTTCAAGTATTGGGCGGAGCCTGACCTCGCCAAGGCCTATACAGACACTACTGTGAAACCGCTGCCATTCCGGATCGGGTATGGCTACTCGGTGATTCCTTCGAATGAATTGGTCGCCAGACGAATTCATCCGCTGGTGGCGGAAAATACGGTCGCCGCGCAGGCTACGAAGTAGCCCGTTCGATCAAAGGGTTGAACCATCGCAACCCGGGAAATCTGCCGAAGTCCGCATCATTTGACGCGAGCGTCGCGCTATGTTCAATCGCGATGGCCGCAAGCACCGCATCTGTCATGTCTGAGCCGATCGCTTGACCGTCCTCCACCATCCGCTCAAGAATTTCCAAATGCCGGGGGCCGGTGTGCAGAAGAACCGCACGCGGATGGGCCAGCATTTGTTTGATTACGCGGAACACGAACTCTGCCGGAAGTGGCCGGTCCAACGCGCGGTAGTTGGTTGAAATTCTGGCGAATGCCCACAGACTGACCCACGGCAGTCCAATCTCTTCGGGACCCGAGAAAAGCTCTTCCAACCACACCCGCGCCCGCTCATGCTGGGGCGCATCTGCATTGTACGCGTATAACAGAATGTTGGCGTCCGGTAGGATCACCGGTGCAAGGGACCTTCCAGGTGTTCAAGCAGTTCGCTTACGTCGTCATAATTCAGGCCGGCACGGTAGCCCATGTGTTGAGGCTCGACGCGGAAGGGCTTCTTAGCCTGTGCGGCATTGGCCGCTTGTTCGGAACGGAGTCCCCGCCTGACCAGATCGTTGAGCGCTTGACGAAAAGGAATACCTCGCCGCTGGCTAAACCCGCGAGCGCTCTCCAGAACATCTTTATCCAGGGTGACGGTAGTTCTGATGCTCATGATGCTACCATCGTAGCATCTTGATGCTATCTATTCCAGCCCACCCATTTCCGTCGCCAACAGCAACGCCATAGCCCCTCCCCGAGGATCCTTCCCCAACAGCGCAGCCCGATGGAGGTAATCCGCCAGAGTCTTCTGCTTATTGGTCGACTCGCATACATCGATCAGCGTCCCGTCCATTGAAATCCGCGACAGCACCCCTCGCCAGGCCCGATCCACCCGAGCCTGATAGCCCTTGTCCAACCACCCGTTTCGTACTCCCCGCAGCATTGAAAAAGCAATCATCGACGTGGCTGAGGTCTCCGCATAAGATGCAGGCTCGTCGATCACCTGGTGCCACATCCCGCCTTCATCCTGAAACGGCGCGAGCGCAGCCATAAGTTGGCGATAAGCCAGCAGCAGTTTCTCATAGCCGGGATCGGTCTTCGGCAAATCGGATAGCGTCAGCGCCAGTCCCAGGGCAGGGAAGGCGTTCCCGCGCCCCCACGCTGCATTCACTAGAGGGGAATGCCGGTACAGACCATCCGATCGCAAATCCAGAAAGGTCATGAAGTCGAAATGACGCCGGATCATGTCGAAGTATTTTTGCTCGCCCGAAAGCTTTCCAGCTTTGGCTAGAATCGGCAGCGCCATGAAGAACGAGTCGCTCATCTCCTCATGGAATGGCATCGACTCTTTCATCTCACCCGACTCCGTGAAACCCAAATTAGCCGCGTTCAAGACCAATTGCTTGTAGCGAGCGTCGCTCGTGCGTTCCGCCAGCGCGGCAAACACCAGATGCCCTGCAAGAGTCAGCGATGTCGCACGAGCCAGACTGTTCTTCGAACCATCAGCGTAAGGCTCGGCGAGCTTCTTAACCTCGGCTAAATTGCCCAGCCGCAACCGCCCGATCAACGCGATGGCCTGAATATAGACGGGCTGATCCAGATCGTGTCCATAGACTGCCGCGAGCTGTGCCGCCAGCGCTTGAGGAGTGCGGCTGCGGCGGCGAAAAAGTTCCTGGTGCGCGCCCGAAGAGGGCAGCCTGCTGGTGACCGTCTTTAGAATGCCAGCTTGAAGAGGAATCACACGCGCGGGAATCGAGCCGACGCCGCCCGCATCATGATCAGAAAGCGCGTTGGCGAGCCCTGAGTCGAGCCCCGCGATCAGAACCAGGTCCGGCCCCTGCAATGCGATCCATCGCCACAGCGCGTACGACTCCGGATTCTCGCGATACGCGACCCCCTCGGGCGGAAACTGAAGCACGCTCTTCTCCGGATTGGCCACCGGGATCGCCAAGAGGCGGAAGGGCCGGACAGCTTTCTTGCCCGCATCAAACGAGCGGACTTCGTTCAGGACCATCTGTGACGATTCGTCCTGCCCCGCCAGGCCGCCGATCAACAAAATGGTGGGAGCCGCGACAGGCGCGCCTTCCACCACCAGCGCTTCAATTCGTTTGTCGCTGGCTGTCAACCCGACGTAGAGTTTGTCTGCGCTGAAGGCTGGTGCTGAAATCCACCAAAGGGGAAGCAGAACAGAAATCAACCGCACTGGCTCAAATTATACAACCGCCCGCATCTAGTGGCCTGTCGCAGCGAAAACGTTAAGCATCAACCTCCGAAGAAACCGCAATTCAGCCGTGTCCGTCAGGGCACGGGTTCCTTCGGCGTCCCGCAACCCGTGCCCTGACGGACACGGCTGATCGAGGCCATCAGACATACTAACGAACTCGCTGAGATAGGCCACTAGTGCCGCCGGCGATTTTAATACTCTTTGGCGTCGACTACCTTCAATGCCCCAGCCAGGAATAGAAGAGTCAGTCCAAACGGCACCGCGGTCCCGGCCCAACCAAGCTTGTGGGCCAGCACCGGCGCGCCCCCTGCGATGCCGTCCAGGATGTCGACTCCGTGCAGAGAATGCGCCACCATCCATCGCATCGCGATCACCAGGAGGAAGGTCCCCCACACTCTCCAGGGTCCTTCTAATAAAGTCGCCCACAATGTTGAGAACGAATAGAGCGCGAACGTGTATGCTATCAGCGTTACCGTGTAGAGCAGGGTGTCCCAAGAGCTCGAAGCGTCTCTCACCACCGGGAAGCACATCATCATCGCGATCACAACGGCCATGTCCACGATGAGAGTCTCCAGCAGGCCGACGGCAACGCGGACGGCCAGCAATCTGGCGCGGCTGACCGGCAGCGAAAGCGTGAAGTACATGGACCGATGCGTCCCCGCCGATGCTCTGAACACCTTAGCCGTCCGTATCCCGTTTCCAGCCAGCATCGCTGGAAAGAAAACCCAAATCAGAAGCACGCTCATCACCACGTCGCTTGCGTTCATAGGCGCTCGCGAGGCCTGCGCTCTTGAAGCCTGAATGTAGTCCGCGCCCAGGTTTGCCGCGAAGAGCCACAGAACAAAGAGGAAGACCAGCCGCGTTTCAAGCCATCCTTTGGTCCAAAGCGTGGCTAACTCTGGGAAGATGCCGCTACGCGAACAGACCCCCTGGCCCGCCGAGCCCGCCGAAACTGCCAATGAGTTAGTATTCACGGGTTTGAACAATACTCAGGGCGGCTAAGAATAGAACCATGCATAAGCCCACGGAAAAAGACAGCGCGTGCCACGGGATCGTGTGCGCTATCAAAGGAGAATCGGTTCCCATGGCTCGAAAGAGGTCGGCGGACGCGGGCAGGAAACCTCGGCCTGAAAGCCACCACAACCCGGCGGAGCCAAGCATGGTACCCCATACGCGCCACTGATCTTCGAGAAAAGTTGCCAGCAACACAGAGAGGAAGTACAGGGCAGAGGTGCAGACCATGATCGTACACGCGTATTCGACCATCTCTCTTTCGTTCGTCACCGCTCTCAACGCCGGTGTGGCAACCCACAGGGCGCAGCAAAACATTCCGATGGCGCACATGGCTTCCATCCATCCGATGAAGGCGCGGACAGCCAGCAACCGCAACCGGGTTACCGGCAGGGAAAGAGTAAAGAGGATCGAGCCATGTACACCCTTCATCCCCTGAAAAGAGGGCTGCGTGGTGATCCCCGCTCCCGCCAGAAATCCGCAGACCATGATGAAAAAGGTGGGGTTGGAGAACAGGATCACTCCAAAAATCGGAAGCCTTGCGCCTGGAGCAACGGGTGCGGTCGCTATGGCGTGCGCGAACATCAGCAGGATGCCCAGCAGGGCAAGCGACAGGCACAATCTGATGCGAGTTTCCAGCCATCCTTTGAGCCATAGCATGTCAGTTACTCCTCACGTGTTCCAGAAAAATTTCTTTGAGCGTTACGGGGTAGCGCTCCACCGCGCTTCCTGGCAGCGACTGCGCCTGCTCTACAATGGCGTCGATGTTATGGCTGGCCAGAATCGAAACCACGCGGCCTTCTTGCCGCACCGACTCGACCCCATCCACCCACCGCGTGGGTGTCTGGACGGTATTCGCGAAGACCACGGTGAGCCGCTGATATTGAGCTTTCATATCGTCCAGCGAGCCCGCAACGATCATCTTGCCGTGGTCGATGATGCCGATATGGTCGGCGATCAATTCGACTTCCGAGAGTTGGTGCGAGGAAAAGAACATCGTGGTACCTTCTGAGCCCGCGATGCCGACCAGTTCCCGCAGAATGTCTTCCGTCGCAGCTGGGTCCAGGCCGTCGGTCGGCTCGTCCAGAATCAGCAACTCGGCCCCGCGCGAGATCGCCAGCAGCAGCATAAGCTTTGAGCGCATGCCCTTGGAGAGATCGGGTATCTTGCGCTTGGGCGGAAGGTCGAACATCTTCAGGTAACGCCGCTCCAGGTCATCGCGCCATTTCGGGAAGAAGGGGCGCGTGAAACGGATGATCTGTTCCACGGTCATGTATGGATACAGCTCTTTGTCCTCGGTGACGAAGCCGATCCGCCGCCGGATCTCGATCGCGCGGCCGGCGTCGGTGACGGGGATTCCAAACACATGCGCCCCACCGGTGTCGGGTCGCAAGAGACCCATCAACGTTTTAATGGTGGTGGTTTTGCCCGCTCCGTTGCGGCCCAGGAACCCGAAGATGCTTCCCTCAGGCACCCGAAGATTCAGGCCGTCCAGCGCGCGCTGGCTCTTGAACGATTTATGCAGCGCGTTTACTTCAATAATGTTATTCATTCTTACTTCCATTCGTGGTTGCGGCACGTAGAACTGCCAGGCCGTTCTCCACCAGCCGCCGTATTTCATCCTCTGTCAGGCCAAGCGAGGAGAGCCGCTCGATCGCCGATTGCACTACCGCCTGAGCCTTATAGGTCACCTTCACTTTTCCCTCTTGGCTTCGGACGTATGCTCCGGAGCCGTGTTTCAGCTCGATAATCCCTTCGTGTTCCAACTCGCGGTAGGCTCGGGCCACCGTGTTGGGGTTCATCACCAGTTCTTCCGCGACTTTTCGCATCGGCGGGAGTTGATCCCCGTTCCGCAAGGCGCCGGTTTCAATGGCGTGCTTCACGTTCTCCATCAACTGCTGATAGAGAGGAATGCCGGAGCCCAGGATTGAGTCGAAAGAACACTCTTACCAGACCGCCGGAACCAGCGCCTTCACGTGGCGCCTGTAGTCTTCATATTCCGGCCCGAAGCGTTGCATCAGGAACGTCTCTTCCACACGGGCCTTATAACCCCAGGCGATCACGATCAGCGCCACGCTGGAAAGTCTCCATGCCTTACCCTGGACGATGGCCGTGCCCAAAGTCGCCAGCATAAATCCTGAATAGATCGGGTGACGGACGATGTTGTAAGGGCCAGTCCGCACCAGCTTGTGATCCTCCTTCAGCACCACCAGCGCATCCCAATTGGTGCCGATGTAGAATCGTGCCCACAACGCAAAGCCCAGCCCTATGGCGGTCAACGCTAAACCTACATACAATCCCGGTGGTCCATCAGGAACGAAACGATACCCTAATGGTCCTTGCCACGAACCCTGGCGCAGCACCAGCCACCAGGAAAGCGTCACGGACCAGATGGCAATGCGGGAGCTGGCTTCGGAAGCGGATGAGGCCGTGCGCTTCGCAGTCAGGCTGGCGATCGCCCAAATAACGAAAATCGACATCCACAGGATATAGATGATCCGCATCACTTCTGGCCGGGTCATAGTCAGAAGTGTATCACAGAGTTAATACACTGTACACTAAAAGAGTGAGGGCCGTGTTTGCCCGCTGTTATGCATTTGATATATACTCCCGCCATAGTTGTTGTTCGGGTTAGTGAAAAATAAGGGAGTCATATGAGATTTTCAGCCAAGCTGCTGCTTGCTCTTTTCAGTTGTGCCGCGGTCTGGGCGCAGTCCAGTTCTGTCGCGCAAATTTCGGGAAGCGTTCAGGATTCCACGGGCCTCGCAATCGCCGAGGCACAAGTGAAAGTGATCCAAACCGATACCGGCCTGACCCGCACGGTGGCCACGAACACCGAAGGCAACTATATCCTGCCGAGCCTGCCCATCGGTCCCTACAGGATGGAAGTCAGCAAGCAGGGCTTCAGCACCTACGTACAATCCGGAATCGTCCTGCAGGTGAATACGAACCCCCAGATCGCGGTAACGCTCCAGGTCGGCGCGATTAGCGTGCATGTCGAGGTGGAAGCCGCGGCAGCGATGGTGGAGACGCATTCCACCGGTGTCGGCCAAGTGGTCGACCAGCAGCGCGTGGTGGATCTTCCACTCAACGGGCGAAACGCAACAGACCTGATTTATCTAGCGGGCGCGTCCGCCGTCGCCCCGGTCGCCGATCTGTCGTCAGCCAAGAACTATCCGGGCGAAGCGGTCCTCAGCATCGCTGGCGGACTGGCAAACGGAACGCTGTACATGCTCGACGGCGGCACCCACAATGACCCCTTCAACAATCTCAATCTTCCCCTGCCGTTTCCCGACGCATTGCAGGAATTCAAAGTGGAAACCAGCGCCTTACCGGCGCAGTACGGCCAGCATTCCGCCGGAGCAGTCAACGCGGTGACCAAATCGGGCGCCAACGCCATTCATGGCGACGCGTTTGAATTCGTCCGCAACTATGAATTCAACGCCCGCAATTTCTTCGCGCCCACGCGCGATTCGCTCAAGCGCAATCAGTTCGGCGGAACCTTCGGCGGTCCCATCAAGCACGACAAGCTCTTCTTCTTCCTGGGCTATCAGGGCAATATCATTCGCTCCAACCCCAGCCAGGGATTCAGCTTCATTCCGACCCCCGCCATGCTGCAAGGCGACTTCAGCACCATTACCTCGGGGAAGAACGTCTCCGGCCCCAACGCCTGCAACGCGACGCCGATCATCCTCAAAGATCCTCTGAATAACAACCAGCCGTTTCCAGGGAACCAGATTCCGGTCACGCGATTCAGCGCCCCCGCGGTGAAAATGACCAGCTATTACCCCAAGACCACCGACCCTTGCGGCAAGTCATTCTACGGAACCATTGCCAATCAGGATGAGCACCAGGGTCTGGCTCGCGTGGATTACCAGTTGAACTCCAACCAGTCGCTCTTCCTGCGCTATTTCATTTCGCATTCCTTGCAACCTTCCCCTTACGATGGCGTCAATCCTTTGTCGATGACGCTCTCCGGCGCCGATGACTTAATGAACTCTGCAGTGTTGGGGCATACCTGGGTGATTGGCGCCGGCACGGTGAACTCCTTCCGGGCGACAATTAATCGCTCGGCCGTTACCAAGATCCAAACACCCACCTTCGATGCCAGCAGCCTCGGCATCGCCATGCATGGCTGGTCCCTGGCCACATTATCGCCACCGCGAGCGGCGCAATCTCCAGTGCCAGCGTTTTCTCTTACGCGGCCTTCGATCCCACCACCGCCTATCAGTTCGCAGACGATGTGAGCAAGATCAAGGGGAATCACCAGATCGGTTTCGGCGCGAACTTTATTCGTCCCGTGCAGTACGTGTACGGCCCTCTGAACGCCGACGGAAATTTTGGATTCAATGGCTCGGTTACAGGCCTCTCCATGGCCGATTTTCTGTTGGGTAAGGCAGCCACATTCACGCAAGGCGGCATCCAATACGACTATGAGCGTTACCTCTACGTCGGCCTCTACGTTCAGGACAATTGGAAGATCACCCCGCACCTCACGCTGAACGTCGGCCTGCGCTGGGAGCCCTTCATCGGCGGCAAGATGCCCCTGGGCTACGTGCAGCACTTCGATATGGGCGCCTTCACCAACAACGTGCACTCCACCGTCTACCCCAACGCGCCCGCAGGCATTCTGTTCCCCGGAGATAAAGGATTCGATACGAATGGACGTCCCTCCCACATTCGCCCCAACGATTTTGCTCCGCGCGTCGGCTTGGTGTGGGACCCCAAGGGCGATGGCCGCATGACCATTCGCGCCTCCTACGGTATCTTCTACGAACTGCCCCACACCTTGTTTGCCTATGGCTTCTCGCAAGCGCCGCCATGGGGATCAAGCATCTCCAGAAACAACGTCGACTTCGCGAACCCCTGGGCTGGATTCCCCGGCGGCGACCCCTTCCCGCTGCAACTCAACAAGAATTTCAATTTCCCTCAGCCCGGCAATTACACCAGCTATCCTCTGGACCCGAAGATCACCTATCTGCAGCAGTGGAATCTGAGCATCCAGAAACAAATCGGAGCCAACTGGCTCGCTTCGGCCAGCTACCTGGGCAACAACACGGTTCATCTCTGGGCCGATGCGCCGATCAACGCCGCTGTCTACCTGCCTCAGGCCAGCTGCGTGATTGCGGGCGTCTCCTACACGCCCTGCTCGTCAACAGCAAACACCAACCAGCGCCGCGTGCTCAATCTGCTGAATCCCGATCAGGGCAAATACTACGGCGTCATTCACTATCTGGATGACGGCTCGACCGCGAACTACAACGCGCTGCTGGTTTCCCTACAGCATCGTTTGTCCAACCACTTCACGGTGCTCGGCAACTACACCTGGTCGCATTGCATCGCCGGTATCTTCACGTCGGAGCTGGATGGAACGCAGTACACCAATCCTCAAAATCGGAATGCCGATCGCGGCAATTGCGCCTCCATCGACCGCCGCTCCATTTTCAACGTCTCCGCCGTCGAGGAAGCTCCGAAATTCAATAACAAGGCAACCCAGCTTCTGCTTGGCGATTGGAAACTGTCGCAGATCCTCAGAGTCCAGTCCGGTTCCTTCTTCACCGTCTCGTCGGGGCTCGACCAGGCATTGAACGGCATCACCGCTCCCGCGCAGCGCGTGAATTATTTTGGACCGACGCCTTACTCCACAGGCGGGCAAACCAAGAACGTCTGGCTGAACACGGCCTCGGGCGTTTTCGCCCAGCCGGCTCTGGGTACATTCGGCAACGAGGGCCAGTCCAGCCTTCTGGGACCGGGAGCGTTTCAACTTGACATAAGCCTGTCGCGCAATTTCGCGATCCGCGAGCGCCAGCATCTGGAGCTTCGCGGAGAAGCGTTCAATGTTCTGAACCACTGGAGACCCAACAATCCGAATGCGGCATTAAACGTACTAAGCACGTTCGGGACGATCACCACTTCAGGAGATCCACGAATCATGCAGTTCGCGCTGAAGTACGTCTTCTAGGGGCTTGTTGAAAAACGCAGACGCCGCGAGGGGCCCCTTCGGAGCCGCGACGGTCACGGAGCGGTTCTTACCGGGCAACCGGCGCCTAGAGCAACCCTGCAAGCTTCTGCTTTAGCTCTGCGACCTCGCGCTCCAGCGCCGCAACCCGTTCTTCCAGCGCCGTCGCCGATGTGGACGCCAGCATCGGCGCGTCCGGCTCCGTTGAAACCTCAGGCGTACCACCCAGCAACTGCGCCCACCGCCCACGCGCCATCCGAGCCACCAAGGCCGGCTCCCGTTGCGCCAGCGATTCCAGAACGTGCTCTACCTCGTCCATATCGGCGAAGTCGTGCATACGTTCTGTGCGGCCGCGCAACTCGCCTACCGTCTGCGGTCCCCGCAACATCAGCACGCATAAAAGCGCCGACTCCCGCCGTCCAAAGTTGAACGTCTCTCCCAGCCTATGAGCAAACTTCTCCACGCGATGCCCCGCGCCGCTCACCTTCAGTGCCAGATGTCTGTTCCGTAGCAGTTCTAACGCCTGCTCCACGGTGGATTCGTCGTATTGTACGACCGGGTCCCGGCTCGATTTCTGGTTGCACGCGTTCTGCAGTGCGTTAACGGTCAGCGGATAATACTCGGGCGTAGTGAGATCTTTTTCCAGCAGCGCGCCCAGCACGCGGATTTCGACGGGGTGAAGAGGCTCCACCCAGTCACGTTAGCAAATCCTCTAAGCCACGCGAATCTCAGGAGCCACCAGAGCCTTGCGCTGACCCCTCTGCTCACCCGGCTGCTCGCTCAACTCTTCCGTCAAATCGACACCGCGAAGGGTGATCGTAACTCGGCCGCTATCGCCCCGCGTGATATAACCGCCTTCTCTCAGATACCAGATGGTGAACTCCAGATGTTCCCTGGGGACTCCCAACAGCTCTTCCAATTCCTTCAGACCTACAGAGGGTTGGTCCGGCTGAGCCGTCCGTTTGCGATACAGAATCTCCAGCACGCCATGACGCTTGCGTCGCTCCGCCCCAATGCCTTGCGCGGCGCTGGGCTGGTCGAATATCTTCCAGTTAAGCCGCCGTGCCGCCTTATGCTTCACGTCGTAAGCCGCCCGAATGGTCGAATCGCCGAGCGTTTTATATGCATCCGTGATTTGCCGGAACGCCTCGGCATCGCCGGAATCTTTGTTGTCCGGATGAAACCGCGCCGCCAGCATCCGATACACCCGATGGATCGTATCCGAATCCGCGTTCGGACTAATCTGCATCAGCTCATAGAAATCGGCGAACTCTTCCGTCTGCATACTTATTTATGCGTTGAAAACCAGAAGGGACCAATCGCAAGTTAGTACCAATCTCCAGTCCTAAGGCCCCATTACCTCTGGTCTGGGTAACCGGTGCCCCTTTCGAACCGCCCTGCGCTATATTAATTCGCTATACTTGAACAAATGCAAAAGGGCCACTATCTCGGCGAGATGGAACTGATGGTTCTGCTCGCAGTTGTGCGGCTGGCCGACGAGGCCTACGGAGTTCCAATCTCCAAAGAGTTGTTGATTCTCGCGAAGCGGGAAATCAGCCTCGGCAGCATTTACGCAGCGCTGGACAGACTGGAACGGAAAGGCTTTGTGTCTTCATCGCTTGGCGACCCAACACCGGAACGGGGTGGCCGAGCGAAGCGCTATTTCCGTGCGACCGCAACCGGTGTCCGGGCGCTAAAGACGACCCGCACCGCACTAACAAATCTGTGGAGCGGCATCCCACAGTTGGAAGGAAGCCGTTAAATGAAAAAATCCAATCCCCCAAGGCTGGCGCTGTGGTGGTTAGAGCATGGGTGCCCAGGCCCCCGGAACGAAGCGCTGACCGGCGATCTAATCGAGCGGCTTCGAGAAGGGCAAACGCGCGGTTGGTTCTGGAGGCAGGTTTTCATCGCCTTTGTAGTCAGTGTTCTGTGCGAGACCCGCCGCCACTGGCCGCATTTCTGCTACGCGATCGCCGGAACCGCAATGACTTGGTGTCTTCGGGATGCCCGCGTGCTAAGACCCGTCCCTGGCTGGCTGCATTGGAACGACCTCGCTTGGCCGTGGAGCCAACTGGCGTTTGAATTGAGCCGCCCCGCTCTGTTGGCCTTGGCAGCACTGTCCGTTTTGGCGGTTGGACTCCTGATCCAGCGATCGTTTCGCGTGATCTTTCTGCTTCGAACTGCAGTGATCAGTCTCGCCCTGATCACACTTTGTCACTTTTCCACCGATTTCCTGCCTTGGTTAGGCAGATCCACATCATAGGTTCCTGATCATCCCTGGCATCGCCCAGTTTTTCGCGATCTTCCTGGTCGCATCATGGCTAGGCACCCGATCAGCGCCGACCCCGGTCCCGTGAACCACCCACTACCCTACCCCCCGGTCAACAATCCCCGAGCCCGCAACACCGCCTCCTCCGCCTCCCCCGCCGTCCGGCCAATCGCCGTCAAATGCCCCATCTTCCTCCCCGGCCGAGCCTCCAGCTTCCCATAAAGATGCAGCTTCACATTAGGAATCGCGCAGGCGTCAGCCCAGCGGGGCTCCCCATCCGCCCACAAATCCCCCAACAAATTCGCCATAGCGGCCGGCTGCATCAGCTCCGTCGAACCGAGCTGAAGCCCGCAAACCGCGCGAAGCTGCTGCTCAAACTGACTCGTAACGCTGGCATCAAACGTCAAGTGCCCCGAGTTATGCGGCCGCGGCGCAAGCTCGTTGATAATCAGCCCTCCGCCCGACTCCACAAAAAACTCCACGCAAAGTACGCCGATCACATCCAACTTCTCCAGCACCGTCCGCGCAATCTCGCGCGCCTGCAATGCCACGCGTTCGGGCACCCGCGCCGGCGAAACCGTGACATCCAGAATGCGATTGTGATGGCTGTTCTCCATCACCCCCCAGTCCAGATAATCGCCGGTAGCCGACCGCGCTGCCACCACGGAAACCTCTCGCTCGAAGGGAATAAACTTCTCCAGCACCGCCTCAACCCCGCCAATCGAAGCCCAATCCGCTTCAGCTTGGTCAGCCGAAGAAATCCGCACTTGACCCTTGCCGTCGTATCCGAAGCCAGCCGTTTTCAAAATGGAGGGACACCCCAACTGCTCCACGGCGCGAGCCAAGTCGTCCGAAGTCCGCACCGTGCGAAAGGGAGTCACCGGCAGCCCCGCGTTCGAGAGAAACGTCTTCTCGCGAATCCGATGCTGCGTAGTGTGGAGCACCTCGCCCGCAGGCCTTACCGGAGCATGACGAGCCGCAGCCTCCGCCGTGCGCGCCGGAACGTTTTCAAACTCAAACGTCACCGCGCTCACGCCCCGGGCAAATCGCTCAATCGCATCCAGATCGTCATAGGACGCGATAATTTCGACATCGGCCACTTGGCCCGTCGGCGTATCGAAATCCGGCGATAGCGTGTGGACCCGATACCCCATCCGCCGCGCGGCAATCGCAAACATGCGCCCAAGCTGACCGCTGCCCAGCACGCCAACCGTAGCCCCAGGAAGAATCGGCTTCACAGCTCAGTCTTTAGCACAGTTTCTGTTTGCTGCATCCGCCAAGCCCTCAGCTTCTCCCGCAACTCCGGTCGATGCGACGAAAGGATCGACACGGCCAGTAGCGCTGCATTGGTCGCCCCGGCTTTCCCGATCGCGAGTGTCCCCACCGGCACCCCGCCCGGCATCTGGACAATGGAGAGCAGAGAATCCATTCCCTTCAAAGCATGGCTTTCAATAGGCACACCAAGCACAGGAAGCACCGTATGCGCCGCCACCATTCCAGGCAAATGTGCAGCGCCGCCCGCTCCCGCGATGATCACTTCGATACCCCGCTCCTCGGCCGTCGAAGCATATTCGGCAAGAAGCTTAGGCGTGCGGTGCGCCGATACGACCTTCGATTCGTGCGCAACGCCGAAGCTCTCCAGCATCTGGCTGGCATGGCTCATGGTTTCCCAGTCCGACTTGCTGCCCATGATCACACCCACCAGCGGTTTCATAAAAATGAATTCTCCACATTAACACGACGTGGGGCAGGTTCCCGACCTGCCAGAGGGCTTAAGCCCTCTTCTAAAAAGCCAGTCACAAGCGATTCCCTCAGCAGAATCTATAACTTCCACAATTCCCCGAGGACCCCCATGGTACCTTCGAATCGAGAAGAGGATCTTCATCGGCCCTTCTTCAACAAGTTTCTTCCGGGCCCGGAAGCGTTGCATTACGATGGAACGGAACTTCCGGAGCCCCTGGAAAGGCTTACGAGAGCTAACTATAGGGATAGCCTCGACGGAAGATCTTGGAGTCGCGATTTCATAACATCTGAAAGCTAGAAATGGCTCAGGATATCCGAGAGTTGCACGCCGTAGACGAGAATGGCTCGCGAGGCGGAACTCAATTCATTGGCGGCCGATCGTAAAAAATCGGCCGCCCGCAACGGCGTGGGAGTAGTGTGTCCCTACCAGTCGATCCTGCCACCCAATTGCACGATCCGGCCTTCCAGCAGCGACGACACCGGAGCAAACGTCGGGTTGGTCGAAATGAGCCCCGAAGTCGCGTTCACCGTAGCCGTCGTATTGATCGTCGTGATATTGGGGTGATTGAACAGGTTGTTCGCCTCAATGAAGAACTTCGGAGCGAATTTCTCTTTGAACTTAAAGAAGCTGCGCGTGTACCGCATATCGATCTGGTACACGTTCGGTGTCCGAACCGTATTACGGCCAACGTACAAGCGGACGCGAAACCGCCAGCGTATCGCCGTTCAAAACCGTGTTGGCATTGATGGTCTGCTCATCGCCCGACGTGATATTGGCCAGCAGTGAGAATTCGTTATTGTTGGCCAGATAGTTGGCGACGCGATTGTCCAGCTTCACGATGGGAGTGTAGACCGAGCTCAGCGTGAATGCATTAGGCCGGTTGATGGAGCTGTTGCCCCGGTCGCGATCCCGGTTGGTCGGATCGGTGATGAACACCGAACCTTGATCGTAAGTATTGGCCTCTGGCGCATCGTCAATCGAATGCGACCAGGTATAAGAACCGTTGACCAGCAAACCATGCGTAAAGCGGTGCTGATAGTTCACGATCAGCGCGTTGTAGGAACTGTTGTTGCCAATATCCTGTAAAGCGATATTGTTGTAAGCCGGATTGGCTCTCGTCGTCGGACCGGAAGGCCCATAAACCGGCCGTCCGTCGGCCAGGAACCGGATTGGGTTAATCAGGTTGATGTTGCGCAGGAATTCCAAATTGCGGCCGCCAGTATTGGCGTATCCAACGGTCAGCGCGTCATTATTGCTCAATTGCCGCGTGATCTGAATGCTGGAGTTGATCAAATATCCGTCTTTAAAATTCGGAGTAATGGTGTAAAGCGTCTGAGCCGCGCGAGGCAGCGCTCCGGTGGGAAGCGCCGGGAAAGCCGGAGCCCCGGGAGTGGTCGGCGTGATCGAGGCGACATAAGAACTCGTCCCGCCATCGTTATAGAGCGCGTTGTAGTACAGATTGGTCGGCGGAGCTTCATAGAAGATCCCCGAGTTCACGCGCAAAACCGTCTTCGAGTTGATGGAATACGCGATACCCAGACGCGGTGCGAAATTGCCGCTAGGCGAGCGAAATGTCTTGGAAGAGGGGATCTGGAAATTCGGATCACCGTCCGGGCCCGAGAATTTGTCGTAGCGAACTCCGCCGATGACCAGCAGTTTCGGAGTCACCTGCCAGCTATCCTGCACGAAGAGATCCCAGAAGAAAGAATGATAGGCCGCCCCAGGCTGGCCGACGCTCGCCGCAAAGGTCGAATAGGCGAACGGATTCACACCCGTCAGCGCCGATTGATAAGCCGCGATGGAAGGGAACGTGTACTGCGTGTAAATATCGGCAAGCTGTGTGTCCAGGTTCTGCTGGAACCCGAAGCCCGCCTTGATGGTGTGGGCCCCTTTGAGCACCGTAAAGTTGTCGTTGAGGTTCGGCACCTTCTCCTGGAACTTATCGCCTACCGCATTGGAGCCGCCGAAATTGGCGACGCCGGTGATGGTGATCAACGACCCGGTTCCTGTTGACGGCCCGGCAAGGTGAGCCTCATTCCGGTACGGCCATCCGAAGCGGAGTTCGTTCAGCATAGTCGGAGAAATGGTGGTAAGAAGTTGCGCGCCCAGCACGTGCGCGCGATCGCGGAAATCGGCCGACGCGGAAATCGCGTTCAGGCCGCCCACGGCGGAGTTGAACGGGTACTGATTGCGGAAATAGTTATAGCGGACAAAGAACTGGTTCTTGGAGTTGACCATCCAGTCCAGACGCGTGTCGACCCACTGCGCATGTTCTACCGCCGCGGGATTGACCAGCTGGCTGGCCGGAAGTCCGATCAACGCCGCATTGGCGGGCGTGATCGTGATAGGCGCAGGCACGCTTCGTTTCACGTGCTCATAGGAAGCGAAGAAAAACAATTTGTTCTTGATGATCGGTGCGCCCGCATTGGCGGCGAAGTCATTGGCGATAGGCTTTAATGTGGTCGGGGTCGCCAGAATGGGCCGAGCCACCAGATCCAGCGGACGCCCGATATAGGTCACGTTGCCGTGAAACTGATTGCTGCCGGAACCTGTGATCACGTTAAAAATATTCCCGCCGATCCTGCCGAACTCGGGCGAGAAGCTGTTTGAAACCACCTGCACTTCGCTCACGTAACTATTGGCGATCGCAAACAGGCGTAGCCCGTAGCGGTCCGTCTCGGTATCCACGGCGCCGTCCAGTTGATAGCTCACGCGATCCGGAAGCCCATTGGTGTTCAGAAGCCGAGGAATGCCCAACTCCGGATTCGGATGTCCGCTGACGCCCGGTTGAAAAAGGATGAAGTTATAAGGATTCCGCGAGGTGAGTGGCAGATTCGTGGTTTCCTCATAGCCGATGGTTCGCCCCGTGCTCACACGTGATGGCTCGACAATCGGCGCGCCACCGGTTACTTCTACCGACGTGGTCACCGCGCCGACACTCAACTGCGCATCAATGGTCGCCTCCGCACCTGCGCTGAGAAGGACGTCGGTATGCCGTTGCGCGGTGAACCCCGCCTTCTGAACCGTCACTGTGTAGGAGCCCAGCGGAAGATTAGGGAAAACGTAATAGCCCTCATCCGTTGTCATCACCGACCGGGCAAGACCCGTTTCCGTGTTTTCGATTTTGACGTCGGCCTGCGCGATGGCGGCATTGGCCGGATCGGTCACCCGTCCGCGAATCGAACCGTTAATGGCCTGCGACTGTCCGTACGAAATCGTTCCTAGAGCAAGTGTGAGCGCAAAAAGGCCCACCCGTTGCCAAAAGCTGTTGGTCATAAATAACCCCTTTCAGAAGCAACAAACTTAAAACAGACCCACTGATTAGATTGTAGTTCGAGGAGTCGAGGCCATTGCGGCGCGAGCGTCCAGAATCAGCCGCATCACCAGACCCTCGATCTGATCGGCCACCGCGCGATAGGTCCCCGCACTCTCTCCGATGGGATCGCGCACCACCCATTCCACCATCTCGCCACAAGGAAAAGTGAACCTGCGCCCGCTCATGTTGACCACCAGGTCGAACTTCTCGCGGGTCATCATGTCGAGTCCCTTCGGAAACTGATCGCCGGAGCGCACACCTTTCTCTTCTAGAACCTTATGGGTCATGGGCGCGACCATCTCAGCCGGGCCGAGACCGGCGCTCTGCACCCACAGCGCATCGGACCCATATGCCCGGGCGAATGCCTCCGCCATCTGGCTGCGGCACGAATTTCCGATGCAGACAAACAGGACCCGTTTCTTCGTTGACACCGGCGCGGGAGCCGCTTCGGGCTGAACAGCCTTAGTCAGCGCAGACCAGATCGCGGACGCGGGCGAAGTCGCAGTAGTTTTCGGCTTGGCGTCACCCCGCAAGCGGGGACGCGACCCTCGAACCCCTCTTACATCGTCGCCTGGCGGTACCATTCCAGCGTCCTTTTCAATCCTTCTTCAATGGTAAACCTGGGTTTGTGGCCCAATTCTGCGATGGCCCGGTGCGTGTCCGCCATAGAGTCCCGCACATCGCCCGCGCGATCGGGACCATAGATGGGCGCGATCTTCACGCCTTCCACCTTTTGCAGCAAATTCCAAATCGTGTTTAGTGAATACTGCCCGCCGTTGCCCGCGTTATACATCTTTCCCGCTGCCGCCGGCGCCTCGCTCGCCTTGACGCAAAGCTCGGCGACATCCTCCACGTAAGTGAAATCGCGCGTCTGTCCGCCGTCGCCGTATATGGTTGGAGCCGTGCGCGCCAGCAAGTGTTTCATAAACAGGCTTAGCACGCCGGAGTAAGGGCTGCCCGGGTCCTGCCGGGGACCATAGACATTGAAGAAGCGCAGCGAGACGGTCTCCAGCTCAAAACAGGACGCGAAGACGGAAGCATACAACTCGCCCGTCAGCTTCTGAACGGCGTAAGGAGAAAGCGGCTCTGCGCGCATGGTCTCCACTTTCGGCAAGGTCGCGGTATTGCCGTAAGCCGACGACGAGGCGGCATAAACAACCCGCCTCACTCCACCCTTTGCCGACGCCTGCAGGACATTGAACGTCCCGTTGATATTCACTTCATGCGAAGGAATCGGATCGTCAATGGAGCGTGGCACCGACGGAATCGCCGCCAGGTGAAACACCGCGTCCGCGCCTTTGATCAGCGGCTCAATCGAAGCATAATTGCGGATGTCGACATTGTGAAACTCCACCTGTCCATCGACTTCATTCAGATTCTTCTTGTGGCCCGTGAGCAGATTGTCGATCACCTTAACATGGCCCCGCGCGGCCAGGACACGCACCAAGGTCGACCCTATGAATCCAGCTCCTCCGGTTACAACATAACTCTTAACTGACATGAATTTTCTATTTTAGCCCGCCGCTACTTTCGAGCCACAATCACGAGAGAGAGTCCCTGCCAGGGCAGCAGCGGATCAATCAGTCTTTGAAACCACACCGTCTTATCCCACAGCTTCAACGCAGGACGGCTGATTTTCTCGCGATGCAGAACCTGGGAAGCGAACCACCACGCAGGCGCTCCAATTTTGTTGATCTGGCGCTGGCTCTCCATCTTCAAGCCCACATCCTCCAGCATCTTTCTTAATTCCGCCTCGGCAAAACGGCGCTTGTGGCCGAGGCCTTTGTCCACCGAACCAAATAGCGATTGCCCTTGCGGTACCAGGACAATTAAATTCCCTCCCGGCCTAAGGCACCCAACCAGAGCGCTGAGCACCCGTTTAGGATCGTCCACGTTTTCGAGCACATTCACGCACAGTGCGCTATCAAACTGATTCGCCCACGCGGCGAAATCAGATGCCGACTCCGGGTGAAGTTCGCAAACCTGCACGCTCGGAGTACGCAGAAATCGGTTGCGCAAAGCATGCAGATAGAGGCCGTCCTGCTCGCCTGCCAAGTAGCGCAGCTTCTTGCCCATCAACCGGCCAGTGAGATTCCCCAGACCCGCGCCGATCTCGATCACCGTGTCGCCCAAATACGGGCGAATTACACGCGTAACCCAACTCAAGTAATTCGGCGTGCCCGTCAGGCTATTCAGCAGGCCGCGGCCGTAACTGGGAACATACAAATCGTCCACCAGCCAGAAATAGAGCACCACGCCTAGCGCCTTGACGCCATCCTTCCAGCCGATTTTCTTGCCTTCCTCGTAGGTCCGGCCGTGGTAGCTGATGGGCACTTCGTATACGCGCAGCTTGCGCTTGGAGACCTTCATGGTGATCTCCGGCTCAAAGCCGAAACGGTCGGAGCGAATGGGAATGCTCTTCAGCAAGTCGGTGCGGAAGACTTTGTAGCAGGTTTCCATATCGGTCACATTCAGGTTGCTGAACATGTTGGACATCAGCGTCAGGCCCTTGTTGATCATGGAATGCCAATAGGGCAGCACGCGGCTTTGCCCTCCGGCTAAATACCGCGACCCGAACACCGCGTCCGCATGCCCATCTAATAGGGGCTGCAGAAGCTTCGAATATTCCGACGGGTCGTATTCCAGGTCCGCGTCCTGAACCAGGCAGAAATCCCCAGTCGCCTTTTCGATCGCCGTCCGCACCGCGGCGCCCTTGCCCTGATTTACCTGCTGGCGAAACAGGCGGATGCGAGGTTCTTTTTCAGCGAGGCGTTTCAGAATGTCGGACGTGCCGTCGGTGGAGCAATCGTCTACGATCACCAACTCGCGGTCCATGTTCTCCGGCAGAGGAGAGGCGAGAACCTGGGCGAGGCTCTGTTCCACCACCGTGCGCTCGTTGTACACGGGAATCAATATCGATAGAAGCATTTAAGATTAGGCGAGGAGAGCTATTCTTAAAAGTATAATTGGGATTGGCTCCTCAAACCGTGAAGCAGCTTCCTGGCGTCGTTCTCCAGACGCATTTGGAAGCCTACAAATTGCTGGTGCGCGGCAAAGTTCGCGACGTCTATGAAGACGGCGACAGGCTTCTTTTCGTCGCCACCGACCGCATCTCCGCCTTCGATTGCATTCTTCCCACTGGCATTCCCGGACAAGGGGCGCATCCTCACCCAGATGACTTTATTCTGGCTGGATTTCCTGCGTCCGATTGTTCCCAATCATCTTCTTACCGTGGACGTCAGTGACGCTGCCCGCCGGTTTCCAAGGACGATCCATGTGGGTGCGTCGTGCGGAAATGTTTCCTGTGGAATGCGTCGCGCGAGGCTACCTGGCAGGCTCGGGCTGGAAGGAATATCAACAGACGGGAGCCATTTGCGGCATCCCTCTGCCTAAAGGTCTTCGCGAATCTGACGCTCTGCCCGAACCAATCTTTACGCCCGCCACCAAAGCCCAAAGCGGTCACGACGAAAACATTTCTTTCGAGCGCACGGTTGAGATCCTGGGCGCTGAAACCGCGGCTCGTCTGCGCGACCTGACGTTGAAAATCTACCGCCGCGCGGCAGAGTATGCGTTCTCGCGCGGAATTATCATCGCCGATACCAAGTTCGAATTCGGCGTGGTGAACGGCGAAATTATTCTTGCCGATGAAGTGCTGACGCCCGACTCTTCGCGTTTCTGGCCCGTGGACGTGTACGCGCCGGGACGCCCCCAGGCCTCTTACGATAAGCAATACGTGCGGGACTACCTTGAAGCGATCGACTGGAACAAACAGCCTCCGGCACCCGTATTACCGGAGGAGATCGCGCTGCGGACAACGGAGAAATACAAGGAAGCCTATACCGCGCTTACGGGAAAAACTTTGTGAACCTGTTGGACATCCTGCTGGTGATTCTGATTGCCGCTTCCGTCGCGGCCGGATTTGTGGCTGGATTTGCCCGCGTCGGCATCGGGTTTCTCGCCACCATCGCCGGTCTTCTATTTGGCTTCTGGTTCTACGGAATTCCCGCCGCCACCATCCACAAATACGTCAGTTCCGACATGCTTTCGAACACGTGCGGGTTTCTGCTGATTTTTCTGGGATGCATCGCAGTAGGCGGGCTGATCGCGAAATTACTTTCGACCGTCTTCAAGTGGACCGGGCTCACTTGGCTTGACCGGCTTTTCGGAGGAGCTTTCGGAGTGATCCGCGGTGCGCTGATCGCCATTGCGTTTGTCGCGGTCCTGATGGCCTTCGTCAGCAAGCCGCTGCCCAACTGGATGGTGGATTCGAAGCTCTTGCCCTACGCCGTGGATGCTTCCGACGTATGCGCATCGCTTGCCCCTCAAGCTTTGAAGGACGCTTTTCAGGACGGCCTGCGTGAGATTCGCAGAACCTGGCGGGAGCAGTTAGAGAAAAAGAACCACCACAAACCTGGCAAGGAAGCCGAAGTTTGAGAACCGCCGATCTCTTAATTTTTGACCTGGACGGGACGCTGCTCGATTCCAAGAAAGACTTGGCCGATTCCGTCAACGCCACCCGAAGCTTTATGGGCCTGGAGCCCTTGCCTCTGGAAGTGGTTTCCACCTACGTCGGCAACGGCGCCCCCATGCTGGTACGGCGAGCCCTTCCCGATGCCGATGACGCGCAACTGGTGCTCGGCCTGGAATATTTTCTGAACTATTACCGCGAGCATATGCTTGACTCCACCACGCTCTACCCCGGTGTTCGCGAGGCCCTGGATCAGTTGCATGAAGGGCAGGTACCGCTGGCGGTTCTCACCAACAAACCGGTACGCTTCAGCGTTCAGATGATGGAAGGCCTAAACCTGGATCTACACTTCTTCCGCATTTACGGCGGCAACAGCTTCGAGGAGAAGAAGCCGCACCCCATGGGGATCAACATGCTGATGGCCGAGTCGGGCGCACAGCGCGAGCGAACCATCATGGTGGGCGATAGCGCGGTCGACGTGAGAACTGCCCGCAACGCCCAGGTTCGCGCCTGCGGAGTAAGTTGGGGATTTCAGCCTGAAACCTTCGCGGAGGCTCCGCCGGATATCGTGGTGGATGACCTGCGGACGCTGGCCGCGATGGTGCTTAATTCACCGGCACCAGGCAGTCGCTCAAAACATGAATGAGATCGTCCAGGCTCACGGGCTTGGAAATGAAGTCGTCCATGCCCGCCGCCAGACATCGCTCCCGTCCGCCGACCGCGTCCGCCGTCAGCGCGATCACCCGTACCCGCTGATTGGGACCTTCTATGCGCCGCAGCATCGCCGTGGCTTGGTAGCCGTCCATTTCCGGCATCTGGCAGTCCATCAGAACCACATCGTAGGCCTGGGTCTGCAGCATGCGAAGCGCTTCCAATCCATTCACCGCGAGGTCGGAGCGGATGCCGATGCGCTTCAGCAGGCGTCCCGCTACTTTCTGATTGAGAGGGTTGTCCTCCACCACCAGCACCCGCGCGGGCGACGATTCAAACCGCTCGAGGACGCTCTGCCGCAGAGCGTTTAGCGAGCTTTCGGCGTCCGGTTCAGAAGATCGGCCATCCAACATCAGCGGCAGCTCCACCCAGAAGGAGCTGCCGGCGTGGAGGGTGCTTTCGACATGAATGGAGCCGTCCATCAGCTCGATCAATTGCTTGGAGATCGCTAAGCCGAGCCCGGTGCCGCCGAATTTCCGGGTGACGGAGGAGTCGGCTTGTGAGAATTTTTCAAA
The DNA here is from genome assembly GCA_963766615.1 of Terriglobia bacterium. Classification (GTDB taxonomy): domain Bacteria; phylum Acidobacteriota; class Terriglobia; order Bryobacterales; family Bryobacteraceae; genus Palsa-187. The sequence continues at coordinate 251,676 of CAVYBC010000010.1, read as the reverse complement.
CAGGATGGCGATCTTGTCGGCTGGAATGCCGATGCCCGTGTCAACGACGGAGATTTTCACCCGGGCCCGGTCACCATTGCCGGAATCGATACGGCTTACCACGATGGTGACACTGCCCTGCATAGTGAACTTCACCGCATTGGCCGCCAGATTGGTAAGCACCTGGCGGATGCGGTCGGCGTCGCCTACAAACCGGGTCGCGAGGCCCGCCGGGTATTGGACGACCAACTGCAAGCCCTGTTCAGCGGCTTTGGGTTTGAGGATATCCGCTACATCGTGAACCACGCTCTTCAAATCGAAAGGAAGCGACTCGATGGCCAGCTTGCCCGCTTCCATTTTGGAGAAGTCCAGAATGTCGTTGATGATTCCGAGCAGCGCCATGCCTGAGCGGGAGATGATCTGAACGCATTCCAGTTGCTCAGGACTCAAAGACGTCTGCAACAGCAGGCTCGCCATGCCGACCACGCCATTCATGGGAGTCCGGATTTCATGGCTCATATTGGCCAGGAATTGTCCCTTGACCAATGCGGCGGTAACGGCTGCACCGCGCGCTTGTTCCAACGAAACGAGGATCTCTTTTTCGCGCGTGATGTCGATCACCGCGCCTGTGACGCGCGCCAGTTTGCCGTCCTGCAACTCCGCCACCCCTCTGGACCGGCACCAGCGAAAGGGCTGGCCGTCGATCTGAAGCCGGAACTCGTTTTGAAAATAGCCTCCCCGCGCGAACGCCTCACCGATGGCAGTCCTGGCAGCCTCCGCGTCGTCGGGATGAACGGTGGCGAAGAGTTGATGGTGGGTCACGCAAACAGGTCCGTCGCCGAGCCCGTGCAGTGTGGCCGCGCCTTCGGAAAGCGTGATCGCGCCCGTCCTTGGGTCCAGTTCCCACACGCCGAATCCCGCCGATTGCTCGCACAGCCGCATGCGTTCGGCGCTTTCACGGAGTTGAGCGAGCATGGCCTTTTCCATGCTGATATCGATGATGGCTCCCGCGACGCGCTTGGGTTTGTCTCCCTCCGATTCGACCACGCGTCCGTGGCTCCGGCACCAGCGATGGGAGCCGTCAGGCAGCACCACGCGGAACTCGATCTGATACGCTTTGTCGTTCTTGAGTCCCGACTCAATTCCGGCTAGCGCCGCCGGGAGATCCTCCTGGTGGACGTTCTGCATGATTTTGGCTTCTTCAATTTCAAGGTCGGTGATGGAGCGCCCGCTTACCTCGGCGGCTCCTTCAGAAAGCTTCGTCACGCCGCTGGCGACGTCGACCTCCCAGATGCCGAAGTGCGCGGACTGTTCCGCCAGGCGGAGACGCTCGGCGTTTTTGCGAAGCCTGTCCACCATGGCCTTTTCTTCGTTGATATCGAGAATCGCTCCGATGAAGCGGACTACCTGCCCGTCTTCAAACTCAGTCGCCTGGCCATGGCTGCGGCGCCAGCCGTATTGGCCGTTGGTTTGCAAAATGCGAAACTCGACCTGGAAAGCCCTTTCCTCGATAGTGCGGGCGGCCGCGTCCCAAACTGCCAGGTCATCGGGATGAACAGAGCGCCGGATCGCGGCAGGTGTGGTTCGTTTCAGGCTGGGAGGAAGTCCGCTCAACCGCGCGGCGCCTGCGGAAAGAACCACAACGCCGGCGGGAACGTCCACTTCCCAAATGCCGAAGTGGGCGGCCTCTTCGGCCACGGTGCGGCGCTCCACGCTGAGCCGCTGATTGCGTTCTACGCGGCGCCGTTCCCGCAGCCAGCCTAGGGCGCAGACAAGGGCACAAAGGTATCCGATTGCGGTGAGCCACACCCACACATCGGCCTTATCGGCACGTTCCGGAAATGTGGGAGCTGGAATTCTCTCTGCGTACGGCGCGATGAAATGGTTTAGTCGGCCTTCAAAGCTTGGACCGGATCCACCGCGGCCGCTCGACGCGCGGGCAGATAGCTCGCTAACATCGCGGCCATTACAAGGACGACGGGCACAGCCGCATACGTCAGCGGATCAAGCGGGCTGATTCCGAACAGCAGCGACGTCATCAGACGCATCAGTCCTGCCGCGGCGCCTAAGCCGATCGCAATGCCGATCGCCGCCAACACGAGACCGTAGCCAACGAACATGCGCCTTAGCTCGCTTTGCTGCGCTCCCAGAGCGAGGCGGATTCCGATTTCTCGTTGCCGTTGAGAAACCGCGTAAGAGATCACGCCATAGATGCCGATCAAGCCCAGCACCAGCGCCATACCGCCCGAAATCGCCAGCATCACCAAAGTGAAGGAGATTCGAGCGAGGGATTCGTCGTAGATCTCCTGCATGGATCGAATGGCGGCCAGAGGCAGACTGGAATTCACCGACCATACAGCCTGGCGGATCTGGTTGATCAGGCCTTCGGTGCCGGTGCGGTCGCTTCGGACCACGAACGTAACGGAACGCGTGGCTTCCTGCTGGTTTCGATAGGTCAGGATGGTGGGCCAGTAGACGGTCATGGGAGGCTTCTCCTGAATGCCGTTTTCGCGTACGTCTTCTATCACGCCGACGACTTCCCACCAAGGCCCAGCCGAGAATTGGCGGAATCTCTTGCCGACCGCTGTCGATGCCGAGCCCCATAGCTCACGAGCGAGATTCTCGGAAATCATCGCGACCTGTTTGGAGGCGTAAACCTCGTTCCAGGTGATGTCGCGACCCGCGATCATGCGCGTGCCGGATGCGTGGAAGAATCCGGGCGAAACATATTTGAAGAACCGCAGAGGCGGAATTTCATCACGAGAATAGGTTCTGCCTTCCACGAAAATGTTGTCCCAGTTTGGGTCAAGGCCCTCCATGGGCATTTCGCTGGCGAACCCAACTGAGGTCACGCCGGGAATCGCCGACAGCTTGTCGACCATGTCGTTTTGCAGGCGAAGCACCCGCTGCGCTTCGGGCACAAGCGAATCGGGAATGGTGATACGCAAGGTTTGCAGATATTCGGGATGCGTGAATCCGGGCTCAACGGTTCGTAATGCTCGAAAGGTGCGGATCATCAGGCCGGCGCTTACCAGTAGCACCAGAGCCATGGCGACCTGCGCCACCACCAGCACGCCGCGCGCGCGATGACGCTGACGGCTTACGCTTGCCGTCCGGCCCGCGCTGCGCAGTGTTTCAGCGATTCGAGGTCCGGCGTATTTGAGTGCCGGAATCAAACCGAACAGCAAACTGGAGAGCAGGGAAAGCGCGAGCGTGAAAGCAAGCGCGGGCGCGCCTAGAGAGACTTCATTCAAGCGAGGCAGATTCGAGGGACCGATTTTGACCAAAATGCGCAAACCGGCATATGCGAGGGCGGTACCGAGAACACCGCCGATCAGCCCAAGCAGAGCGCTTTCGACAAGCAGCCCTCGAATGATGCGGCCCCAGCCTCCGCCGAGCGCGGATCGCACCGCCAATTCCTGCTGCCGCGATTCCGATCTCACCAGCAGCAGATTCGTTACATTGGCGCAGGCGATCAGCATGACGATGGCGATGGTCGCCATTACAACCCAGAGGATCCGCATTACGCTGGCGACAACTTGTTCCTTCAGCGGCCGAATGTCAGGCGCGATTTTCCAGGTTTCGTAAATGCGCCCGTTGCTACCCGGGCCGTTGGTCCACGAATCCATCCAAATCGGCAGCAAACGTGTGATGTCGGCATTGGCTTGCTGAATCGAGACGCCCGGTTTGAGACGTCCGATTCCATTAAAGCCGAATCCTGCCAGAATCACTTTGTTGCGATTGAAGGCTAACGGCACGATCAAATCGGCGTCGGTGTTGACCAGCCGGAAGCCCTCGGGCATCACGCCGACGATTTCGAAAAGCTGTGAGTCCACCGTGATGTTGCGCCCGATCACGGAGCGATCGCCCCCGAAGCGGCGCTGCCAGTAGCCGTAGTTGAGCATCAAGGTGGTGGAGCGTCCGAAGAATGTACCCGGTATATCGCCTTTCGGAGCCTGGTCCGCGACGGAAAGCCATCTGCCCAAGGCGGGCGGAACTCCTAAGGTTTGGAGAACGCCATCGCTGATTCCCACCACGCGCACTTGTTCCGGATCGGCCACGCCAGTGACATTCGCCGTTCCCGCATTCCACACGCCCAGCGATTGAAACGTCTGGTTCTGTTCGGCGTAGGTGAAATACATGGAAGGCGAAAGATGCAGGCCGTCCACGAAGCTCGCCAACCCGGCCGCGCTGGGAGCGACTTGCCGGACCACGACCAGTTCCTGCGACTGCGGATAAGGCAATGGATTGAGCAGCACGCTATTGATCACGCTGAAGACGGCGGTGTTGGCGCCGATTCCGATGGCCAGCGTGAGCGCTGCGACCACGGTGAACATCGGGTTGTGGCGAAGGGAGCGCGCCGCATAACGCACGTCGCGGGCCCACTGTTCTAGCCAGGTCCAGCCCCAGGCGTCGCGGCGCTGCTCGGCGGCCAGTGTGAGATTTCCGAGCTCGCCCGGCTCCGCCATGGCTTTGAGCGAATCGAGCTCTTCGCGCATGTCGCGCTCTTCCTCGCGGCGAAACGCGGGTATCAGGTAACGGAGTCTTCGCCACAGACCCATAACTTATTCCTCCCTTATGAGGCCGGCTCCATCACGCGCGACACTGCTGCAACGAAGTCCGTCCATTTGGAGTGTTCCTGCCGCAGGTGCTTTCGGCCGGCGGCGGTGAGCCTGTAAACCTTGGCCTGCCGGTTATGTTCCGAGGTTTCCCATTTGGAGGAGATCCAGCCTTTGAGCTCAAGCCTCTTGAGCGCCGGGTAGAGGGATCCGAATTCAATATCCAACGCGTCGCTGGAACTGCTTCGAATGGCTTTGGCGATTGCGTAGCCGTGGAGCGGCGCGGGGCCGAGCGTTTTCAGGACCATCATGTCCAGGGTTCCTTGCAGGAGATCCATATGGAGCCAGTCTATATAAAGAACGGCTGCATAGCAAGAAAGTTCCTTATTTCTGGAACCGGAGGGCGATTCCGCTGAGGGTGTCCTGCCAGGCGTGGGCAATCATGCCCGGCCGGACGGATTTACGGCGCTCGGCTACCAGGCTGAACATCAGGCCGTAGATACCTATCAAGGTGGCGGAGCGGACACCCTGGTAGGCGTGGCCTGCGCCGAAAATGATCGACGAGAGAATCAGGCCGAGGGGGACGCTGCCGGTGAACGCGATGAACTGGCGCTGTAAGTATCCGCGAAACAGGGCTTCTTCGCGGATGCCCGCGGTGATCGCTACGAGAATCCAGACGGCTGTTTCCACTGCGGTGCGCGGCAGCATGAATTGCACTTGCGCGGCGGTGTCGGCGCGAAGGAGCCGGGAGAATATGACGAGCAATATCCCGGAGACTAACCAGAAAGCTGCCGCGATTCCAAGGTCCTTGAAAAAGCGGCGAAGGGAGGTCCAACTTGGGCCCAGCACCGTCTCTAGCGATGCTCCGTGGCGGCGGACTCCCCACAGGATGTAAGCGAGCACGGCCCATTCAAACAGAATGGACGTCAGGTAAAGCGGAACCACGTGCGGGCTTGCCGAGGCTCGCATGCGGCCTGCCGTAATCCTTCCGCTTAGAGTCCAGAGGGACATCGCCACAACCAGGACGATGGTGTGAAGCGGATGGGCGATTGCGGAGCGTTGAGCCGGGGCGGCAACCATCCGCTAAAAAAGCGAAGGCCGTCCGCCGCCGCCCAGCAGGGAAGTGTCTATCGACCCTGTGGTGTGCGTGCCCTCATGGCCGCCCCAGGAAAACAGCAACTGGAGCACGGGGAATCCGCCGGCGCGAAATGTCAGGCCCGCGGAGTAGCTGTGCTGCAAGTGGTTGAAGTCGATGTCGCTGCGCCGGTTGGCGACCTTGCCCTCATCGAGCATCAGTACCACCCCGATTGGCAGCTTGTAAATGGAATGCTCAAATTTGGCGCGAAAGAGCATCAGGTTGGGAGCGCGGTAGCGGTAGTCCTGGTAGCTTGGCAGCATGGGATTGCCGTTGATGTCGGAGCCTCCGAGCGTCGGCTGGAAATAGAACGGTTCCGTGTTGCCGGAGGGAATGATCGATTCGCTCAGCAGGAATCGAACGCTGATGCTGCCTTCCAGGTTGCGAGTGATGCCGGTAGCCGGCAGACATTTGTGATCGTCATCCGAAGAGGAGGCCGAACAATCGTCGGGTCCGTTAAAATCCGACTTAACACGCGGACGATAGTTCTTATAAAGCGGAAATTCGTGCGAAACATCGGTGGTGAAACGCTGGAAAGAATAATGCGAATCACCGGCAACATATTGTTGGTAATTCACAAGATAATTGAGTTGCACATGGCCTGCCGCGAAGGACGGGCGCAATCGGACGCCTTCTCCGAATTGCGCGAAGGCTGTTTCGTTGAACAAGCCCGGCGCGGTGGCGGGCGTGAAAACCTGTTCGATCGACGGGCTGGGTTCACCGTGTGCGCCGCGTGTATCAACGAAGCGGCCGTTGGCTTCTCCCAGAATCGACACGTTGAAACGCTTGAACACTGGCCAAACGACATTGGCCCCGGTGATGGTTTCGCGCATCCCGAAGTAGGTTCGCGAGGTGTCGCTGGTGGAGGGCCCGATGCCGAAGTATGCGATTTTGTTGAGCGAGTCGTTTTCGGCGTAGAGGTGCACCACAAGCTGTTCCTGTGATGCATCCGGGCTCGATCCGGTGCCGGGAGCCGGACGTCCCTTGCCGACTTTCACAACCGGGACGTTGCTGCGGACAAGGGTTACGTATCCACCACCGCGCCAGGATCCGTTCTTTGTGCCCACGGCGTCGATGTCGTAACTATTGCGCCAGTTTTGGGTGGTCCAATGGCCGACCAGTGCGGCCCCAACTCCGATTCCGTTTCCAGGCGCGAGACTGCCCACCGCGATGTGCAGCGGATGATCGGTAAAGAGAACCTGCGCACAACTGGCGATCATGCTGAAGCTGAAGCCGGAGCAACCGGTCTTAAATCTTTCCCCCTCGCCCCGAAAATCAGCGCCCAAATTGCTTTCCTGCGCGAATGCGCCGGCGCAGAAAGTCAACCACAAAATACCAGAGAGGATTTTCATTGGACTGGCTTCCCGGGGGCGGCCTGCGTTTGCGGATGCAGGAGGGCGGTCATCCGCCGAATGTATTCACTGGCTTGGCCTTCCGTCATGTTCGCTCGTTCGATTTCCTGAAAATGCTTCACCTGATTGAGCAGCAGAGTGTTCTTGCTTAGCGGACGATCCTGGTTGAAGGAGCCGTGAGCGGGATGCGGAACGTGTATTACTTTTTTCGATCTGGCCATGACGTCTCCTGTTTAAACGCTGAAACTCGGGCAATCGTCGTCGTTTTGCATTTTGTCGGTCAGAAAGCTGAGGAAGGTATTGGCGTGTTTCTCACGATCGGACCGCGCATCCCACGTTTTCAGAAAGTGTTCCGTAACGGTGCCAGGAATGGACGCGTGTTCGAACGCCTTGCCGTTCACTGGATCCTCGGGGCCCGTGATTACCGTTCCGGCAGCAACCCACGGAGAAACCAGAATGGCGGGCACACGGACTCCAAGCCGGTCGAACTTGAAGGGCGCCCCGCCGGTGTCGGCTGCTGGCGCGGTGAATCCGTCCAGGTGGGCGGGATCGAGATTCGGCGGCGGCACATGGTCGTAAATGCCGCCGTGTTCGTCGTAGACGATCAGCAGGGCAGTGCTTTTCCAAACGTCGGGATTATCGAAAATCGCATTGTAAATCGACGCGATGAAAACTTCGCCGGCGCGGACGTTGTGATCGGGATGCTGGTCTGAGGCCAGGAGCTGACCTCCGCCCGGTCCCGCGTGGTCGGTATAGTTGGGTTCGATGAAGCTATAGTCGGGCAGACGGTTGGCGGCGCAGTCCTGTTTGAATTGCTCGTAGGTGCCGAAAATCGCCGGCTGATTGCTCAGTAGATTGACCACTTCCATCGTGGAGCTGGCTTGGTCGAAATAGTAAAGCTTGGCGGTCCGGCCAGCCTGCAGCATGCGGTCATAGATGCTGAGGAAGGGCTTCTTCACTACGAAGGGATTCATGGTCACGCTTCCAAACGAAGTGCCGTAGTGCGCGAAAGCGCGGTTGCAAATGGTGGGGCCGGGAATCGAGGAGAACCAGCCGTTGAATACCGCGAAGCTACGCGCAAGCGTGGTGAGCACCGGCAGGTCGTTGGGCTTGAAATAATACATGATTTTGCGCGAATGGTCGACATCGCGGCGCTGATCGAAATAGCTCTGCACGAAGCCGTTCATCGACGGGGTTGAGCCCGGTCCTGGTGTACCGAAAAAGAGCTGCTTGTTTACAGCCGGGAAGTGATGATCGGGATCTGGATCGAGCTGGCTTTGAAACTCCGCCAGAGGCTGAACCTTCGCGGGTTCGTTCGTTGTGTCCAGATTCGTTTCGTGCCCGGTGAGGCCATTGATTCTGGGATCAAGCGCTCTGAGACCGCCCAGCATGTGGTCGAAAGAGCGGTTCTCCATCATCAGCACGACAATATGCTTAAGATTGTCCAAGCCAGCAGACATTCATCCTCCGTGATCCGACTACTGATACGAATACGTGATCCGAGCACCAAGTTCGTTACAAACGTTAACCTGAAAGTACCATGAGGACTGGGTGCGGGTAGGAGTAAAATCATCTACGAGCTGGATTCTGCGGACAGGAGGCTAGATGAGGCGTCCCCTTGTATTAATTCATGGATATTCAGACAAAGGAGAATCGTTTTTTCCACTGCGCGATGCGCTCAACGATCGCGGTGTTGACCTGATCGACATTAATATCTGCACTTACATTTCGCTCAACAACGAAATTACGATTCACGACATCGCCGAGGGGCTAGAACGGGCGTTCCGAAATCATCCGGTCATGAAGGAAAACCCGGATTTCGATGCGATTGTGCATTCCACCGGGATGCTGGTGATCCGGTCGTGGCTCACCAACTATGGAACCAAGGCGGCAGGGAACAAGCGGCTGGAGCGCTTGAAACATTTGATCGGCCTGGCGCCGGCGACGTGGGGATCGCCGCAAGCCCACAAGGGCCGCACCTGGCTAGGCGCGCTGGTAAAGGGAGACAAGAATTTTCTTGGGCCTGACTTCCTCAACGCCGGCGACCGCGTGTTGGAGGGCCTGGAGTTGGGCAGTAGTTTCACCTGGAAGCTGGCCCATTTGGATTTGCTTGGCCCCGAACCTTTTTACGACAAGGGCGAAAAGACTCCGTTCGTCGCCGTCTTTATCGGCAACCAGGCTTACCAGGGTCTTGAGAAGGTTGCCAACGATCCAGGCACGGACGGCACGGTGCGATGGTCGGGCTGCAGTTTGAACACGCGCAAGATCCGAATCGATTTGACGCAGGTGCCGATCGATCCGGATGGCAATCCGGTGCCGGTGGATAAAGACGGAAATGCCAAACAGCGTGCCTGGATTACGCCGTTTGCGCTGGGCCGCCTCGATGTTCCCATGATCGCGGTGGAGGGGCGCAATCACGGGACAATTATTCACGATCCCGAGCCTGGGATGGTGGATTTGATCGCGCAATTTTTGAAAGTGGAAGGAGCCGCGACGTACGATCAGTGGCTGGACCGCGCGAAAGCGTCCAGCGCGAAGGCGTTGGCGAGGATGTGCGCGAACCCAGATCCAGGATTCTTCGGCCGCATATTTTCGCATGCCGATGAGGAACTGGAAGGCTGGCAGCAATTTGTGGTGCATGCCATCGATGAACGGGGCGACCCGATTACCGACTACATGATCGAAGTGATCAAAGATGGCGAACTGTTTAAACCCATGTACACCGATGTTCACGCTTACGGCCCAGATCAAAGTTATCGCTGCTTCCACATCCAATTGCCGAAGGGCATTTCGACTACGGATCTGGAGCTGAGGGCTCGGATTCATGCTTCCACGGGAACAGAGTTGATGACATATCAGGGGTACGGCGATGGCCGTCAGGAGTTGACTGCTACGTCGGCGCCGATTGAACTGGACCTCACGCTGGGCGAAAGAGGAACGCTGTTCTTTCCTTTCACTACGACACTAATCGAAATTGTTTTGACGCGGGAACCGCTGCCGTTCAATCAGACTGCGCGAATCCTTACTTGGGTGGGCGATGCGAAATGACGCTGTTAATAGACTAGTGGCCTGTCGCAAAGAAATATTTATCGTTGTTCCTGAGTAGCAGTTCAGCCGTGTCCGTAAGGGCACGGGTTCCACCGGCGTTAAGCAACCCGTGCCCTTACGGACACGGCTGGTGGGGACATGCGAACGGATTCGCGGAGACAAGCCACTAGGCTGGGTGGGTCAATTTTCGGAAACGCTTTTCTGTGATTACCGCGATGCGGTGGCCCAGTTCGCGCTCGCGATCCAGATCGAGAAGTTTCTGGCCTTTCTTTTCGGCCTTCCAGGTCGGCGCTTGCTCGCCCACAACCAGGATGTCGGTTGTGCCGGTGACACCGCCTTGAAGAATGCCGCCGGCGCGTTTGAGCAATTTGGCGGCGGTACTGCGCAGCATGGATAACTTCCCCGTGAAGACCACATGATTGCCGCGAAGGGAGCGGACCAAAAGTCTCTTCGCATTGGGTGTGGGTTTTTGCAAGGCGCTCAGCATTTCTGTAGCGCTGGCAAAACGCTTTCGCCGAACGCCGATGCAACGCTGGATGACGGACTTCGCCCAAGGGCTGCATGGGAGCATCTTTACATCGGTTGGAGTCAGCTTCGGTTTCTCGCCGCCGTGAAGTAATAACGCGAACAATCTTCCAAGATGGTAGACGTCGTCAGCGGGCAGCCATGCGGTGGCTTTGCCTCTTTTGATGGCGGTAGGAGCAAAGATCGGAGCGAAGGCGTTTGCCTTGGGCGATTGTTTTCCGAGGCGCTGGGCTGCGATGCCGAAGTCGCCGAGCTTTAATTCGCGGTTTGGACCCACGAAAACATTATTGGGCGTAATGTCGCGGTGGACCAGGCCCGCCGCGTGCAGAAGTTTGAGGGAACCGATGAGGCGGATGATCTCCCGCCGCGCCTTCGCTTCCGGCCAGGGTTTGCGATTCTCGAGAAGATGGTGGGTGAGGTCGCCACCTTCTACCAACTCCGATACCAGGCAATAAAGGAGTGTGCCACCCGCACCCGGAGGCATCCACGCGAAGGACTCATGGACGCGCACCACACCAGGGGTGTCGCGCAACATGTCGCCGAAATAAGCCTCGCGATGCCAGGCTTCGACTTGGACCGTCACTTTTAATACGCATTTTCCGGCGATGCGCGAGCCGCCGGTCATCTTTGTGATGCGGTAAACGGCTCCGAATCCGCCGGCGCCGATCAGGTCGCCCACGTGATATTGGCGGCTGCTGTTGGCGCTTGAAACAATAGATCCAAAGGCTAGTCGCAAAGCTGGATCGCGGGCCGGACGAATTGACCGTGCCGTCAACGTGCGCGTTGTAGCCGTTCGCGGGGCGGTCATTCCAATATTTTAAATGAGCAGGCATGAGACAATATTTCGTTCTGCTTAGATTTCTTCAAGATTGGAAGTTTACGAACATGCAAGCACGAAAATGGATGCTTCTGGCGGCGGGGATGGGCCTGCTGGCTGTGGGTTGGAACGCATTGGGGCAGCAAGCTCGCAAGGTGGACGATGCGGTTCTGAAGGCCGCCGCGAAGAGCGGCGAAGAGTGGCTCACCTATGGCCAAAACCAGGGCGAAACACGCTATAGCCCGCTGAACCAGATCAACACGTCTAATGTTGGCCGGCTGGGACTGGCATGGTCGTATGATGTGGGTCCGGGGGGAGGCACGCAGGAATCGACGCCGCTGGTATGGAACGGCACCATGTTCAGCGTGACCAACTGGAGCATTGTGTTTGCACTCGACGCGCGGACGGGCAAGGAGAAGTGGCGCTGGGATCCCGAGGTTAACCATCTGACGGTGGCTCCGAAGGTCTGCTGCGGCGTGGTGAATCGCGGGCTGGCGATTTATGAAGGCAAGATTTTTGTTCCTGTGATCGATGGCCGCCTGGAAGCGCTGGATGCGGAGACGGGCAAGGCTTTATGGGAAACGCGCGTCGCCTATACGCAGGACAACTACACCTTGACGATCGCTCCGCGCATGGCGAGAGGCAAGGTTCTGATCGGCGTCAGCGGGGCGGAATATCCCGTGCGCGGTTTTATCGCAGCCTATGATGCGAACACCGGTCGTCAGGCCTGGAAGTTCTACACGGTCCCGGGCGATGTGACGAAACCTGAGGATGAGGCCATGCGCAAGGCCGTTCCCACTTGGGATCCCGCGTCGACCAAGGTCGGCGCTGGAGGCACGGTGTGGGACTCGATCTCTTACGATCCCGACTCCAACCTGATCTACTTCGGAACAGGCAACGCCGGGCCATGGCCGGCCGATCTTCGCAATGCGAAGGGCAAAGACAATTTGTACGTGTGTTCAATTGTCGCGGTGGATGCCGACACCGGCAAATATAAGTGGCACTTCCAGACGGTGCCGGGAGACTCCTGGGATTACGACAGCGTGCAGCAGTTGATTCTGGCGGACCTGACCATCAAAGGGAAGCCTCGCAAAGTGATCATGCAGGCCAATAAAAACGGGTTCTTTTACGTGCTGGACCGGATGACGGGACAGTTCGTCTCGGGTCAGGCGTTTGTGCCGGTGACGTGGGCCAAGGGGCTGAACGAGTCGACCGGGAAACCGATTGTCAACGAGACTTCCTACTATGACAAGGAGCATGCCGCGATCGTGACGCCGGGTCCGGGTGGAGCTCACAACTGGGCGCCGATGTCGTTCAATCCTACGACTGGGCTGGTCTACATTCCCAATACCGCGGGCGGCGCATTCAATTACGCAACTGCGCCCGATTATGAACATAAGCCTGGACAGCTCAATTTGGGTATCGTGTTCACTAACCCGAACACGCCCTCGCGTGGCGGAAGGGGTGGCGCGGCGCCCGCTCAAGCAGGTGGAGAAGTCGCAACGGCAGCGGCAGCTGCAGCGGCGGCAGGCTCGCGGCCACCCGCGAAACGAGCGACGCCCAATGCGATCGCCCCGGCTATTGGTCCGGAAACCAGCGGGGGGAACCTGGTCGCATGGGACCCGGCGACTCAGACGGAACGCTGGCGTCAGCCCGGCGGCACCAGCTCAGGTGGTGGGACGGTCACCACGGCGGGGAATCTCGTCTTCGCAGTTCTGCCAACCGGGATCCTGCGCGCCTATAGCGCCGATAAGGGCGAGAAGCTGCTGGAGATCCAAACCAACTTGCGGGGCGCGATGGGTCCGCCGATGACTTTCATGCTGGACGGCAAGCAATACGTAAGCCTGCAGGGAGGCCAAGGCGCGGCCGGTAGCGGATTCGGCGGCGGCGGTGCTTCGCCGATTCTGCCGAAGCTATTGACGTTCGTTCTGGATGGATCGGAAAAGATTCCCGGATCCGCACAATAGAGCATTTAAAACAGCATTTCCATAAAGACGTTCGCGCGGGCGTAGTGCGAGGGACCCAGGCGCTCAGGCGGCACGTGACGGAAGCCTGCCGATTCGTACAGATGGATCGCGTTTGCGAGTGTTGAGTTGCTCCCCAGAAACAGGCGAGCAGCCCCTAAAGATTTCGCCTGCGCGATGGCGTATTGCAGAAGCTCGCGACCGATGCCCTGGCCACGGTATTCTTCCGCGACTGTCATCTTGGCGAGTTCGAAGGTATTCTCTTCCATCGCCAAGAGGGCACAACAGCCAACAGGGACGCCGTTGGTCAGCGCCATGAAAATATGGCCACCAGGTTCAAGGATCTGCGAGACGGGATGCTCCAGCACGAGCCGGTCTTCTGGCTCCATAACAAAATACTTGTTGATCCAGTCCTCGTTCAGCTTGCGAAACGCGGCTTCATCGCCGGATTGAAAGGACCGCAGTTGGATATCGAGCATCAGAGAATCCATGACCTGAGTTTAGGGCCGATGGGACCGATATGTCCAATATCTTGTTCATTCGGATTAAGATGGTCTGCATATGAATGGAGAGATCGAGATCCGGCACCTGCGGTACTTTATCGCCGTAGCGGAAGAGTTGCATTTCGGGCATGCGGCGCAGCGGCTGCATCTGGCTCAGCCGCCCTTGTCGCAGCAGATCCGAAAGCTGGAGGATCTGCTGGGCCATGCGCTGTTCGTCCGGACATCGCGCGCGGTGAAGCTGACCAGTGCCGGTGAAGTGCTGCTGGACCGCGCCAGGAACACGCTCAAGAAAGTCAGCGAGGACGTGGAGGACGTGCGCAGCGTGGGGCGTGGCGAGGTGGGATCGCTGAAGGTCGGCTTTATTGGGTCGGCCATGCTGACGGCGCTGCCGGGGATTCTGGGGAGTTACCGGAGGCAGTATCCAAAGGTCGATTTGCAACTGCGGGAGTTCCATTCGGCGGGCGCGATTCGCGCGTTGCAGGACGGGTCATTGGATGTCGGGTTTCTGCGCGATGGCGGACCGGCGGAGGGACTGGAAGTGGAGACGCTTTTGTCGGAGCCCTTCGTAGCCGCGTTGCCCGCGAGGCATCCTTTAGCGAAACGCAAGACATTTTCCACCGCGCTGTTGCGCGATGAGCCGTTTGTGCTGTTCTCTCCTACCTTCGGGCTGCGCGCGTGGGAGAAGACCGCGTCGTTGTGCGAGCAGCACGGGTTTCGTCCGCGCGTGGTGCAGGAGGCTCCGCAATGGCTGACGATTTTGCGTCTGGTTGGTGCAGGACTGGGAGTGACGATCGCTCCCGCTTGCGCGGAGCAGATCGCTATGGAGGATGTGGTGTGCCGGAGGTTGCGATCGGCGGTGAGGAGCGATGTCGAGCTTGCGTATCGGGTGGGGGAGAATCGGGCGTTGGTGAGGACGTTTTGTGAGATGGCTCGGGAGAATTTAAGGCGTGGTTAGCGCGAATTATCAACGACCGCTTATTCGGTAGGTCGAAGGGACTTCAAACAGTGAGGGTGGCGGGGCCAGGCGGCTCACGTTTATGAGCCGGTAGGTGACCTCGCCTTGCGGGTCGGTGCGTTTGGACATCACTACAACTTTCAGCTCGGACGAGAACCAGCTCTCAGACACCGTGTTGCCTGAAGTGATGCGGGTCCCGTTCGTGGAAAGGTGCTCGATGACTTGTTGGCCCAGGTCTTCTCGCTTCTCGGCGGGCGATGGAGCTGTGCTGGTGAATCCGTCTCCGACCATGCCTCCTTTGATGAAGGCTGGGGGGCTGGAGGACATCTTTGTCGCGGTCTTGGTGGCGGCGTCCAGAGTGTAGGTCACGCGGAGGACCGGATCTGAAATCGTGATGGTCGCGCCCCGGCCGGCTATTTGTTCCTTCCGCTCGCGACCGTCGTTATCGCGGTAGATCTTCGTCGTGGATTTGGTCACGGTGCGAGTGCCATCCGGCTGCACCTGGGTGGTCTCCGTGATCCCTTCGCCGGAATAAGGAGCGCCTGTAATGGCGCTGCTGAATGCGTCGCCGAAGACTGAGACCGTCAGGGGGCCGCCTACCGTCGGCGTGCCTACGGATATCACGATGTCTTTGGGTTGTTGAGCCCACAGACCGATTGCCGACGCCGCGAACGCTAGTACCAACCTCGTCATTACTTATCTCCTAAGTTTGATTTTACGAATTTCGCCCATCGGTCATGGACAAAAAGTCCTCGTGTACGCGACCCGTGGCAGTAAGTCCTTTTCTTTGAGTGCGCCGTTTGTGGAATTCCGATTGCTTGTTGCTGGGTATGAACTGGCGTCAAGTTGAAAATCAATGGCAGCAGTTTAGGAGCTTCGCAAAGAAGCATTGGCAGCGGCTCAGTGATGAGGATCTGAATGGCATCGCGGGTCGGCGCGCTGCGCTGGTGCAGACGCTGGAAGTCCGTTACAACATGACGTCCGCCGAAGCCGCCCGTTGCGTGGACCAATGGCTGCGGATATCGGAAGACACCGATACGCTGGAAATGCACCCGGCACCGGGTCTTACGCCGCAAGCGTCGTAAACCCTCTCGAGCCGTTCGCGGCCTTGGGAACCTACTTCAAGAGCAGGTTTGACATCGCTGTCAGGACCGCCGGAATGGTTAGACCTACCATGCCGCCGACCATTGATGCTGTCAGCACTGGCCGTCTTTCTACGAATCCTGGAGAGAGCAGCAGATACGCCGATCGGACGGTGAACCATCCGGTTGCGCTGGCAAGCGCTATGCGAAGTAACTCAACCATAGGGATGTCACGATAATAGACTAAGTGGTGGAGCAGTTCCAGTACCTTTTATTCTTAGTACTCTTTATTCGAGGTCCTCTCGCCGAGTAGTTTTTCCAGAAGATCGGCGACCCGGAGATGTGGCGCCCATTGGCGCAAATAACTAATATCGAGCTTTGCGTGGTTCACTTTCACGATGCGCAGAATAGGCAATTTCCATTCTGTCTAGTGTTGCCAGCACCTGCCGAAGAGCGTCAGCGGGGGTCGCCATCGCCGTCCGGGTCCCAGCCATAGGCGCGGATCATGAGATCGCGTGGAATCCGCAGGGCCGCGGCACGCAAGAAGACTTCTCGTTCGGAAGCGTTCGGATATCTTGCGCGAACGCCGGTCTCGCTGACGCGAATCGCGAATTCGGTCATAGCCAGCGCCATCGCCATTCGCTCGCCTGGCTTCTTGTTACGCAACACGTTTAACCAGACCTCCATGGCCTGGGGACTCGTGTCGGTGAATTCCTCCGGGTGCGTCATTGTTTATGACACGCCTTTCATGACGCCTTTCCATTTGCGCAACACCAGCTCAACCAGGCTGAACAGCACTGCCAGTGCCAGTAGTCCGGGCCACAGGACCATCGACGAAGCAACGGAACGCGGGCCTGCTTCAAAGATTGCGCGCGGATCGGGTTGGAATCGGCCGCCGGTGAATTCGGCTACCTGTTTGAGCAACGCTTCATCGGAGCCGTAGGTGGATAATTCCGCTTCGGGCCGGTACAGGCCGACCTCGGGGAATACCGGCGAGTCTTCGACGGGGCGCACACGGAAGAGGCCCTGCTGTGTGCCGATCTCAACTTCACCGCGGAAGGTGCCCGAGGCTACTTTGTGGATGCGCACGGGCTTTTCAAATCCGCTGGGGCCGATCGCGAAGACTTTGGGGATCGTGGCTGGCTCGGCTACGCCTTTGCCCAGGCGATAGTCGATAAGCAGCTTTCCGCTGGCGCCGTCGTACTCGGCTGTTGCCTCGCCTGCCTGGGCGCGCGGCAGGAGATCCCGGCCCAAGTTGGTCCACAGTTTGTCGAAGCCGGGCCAAGAGATCCAGTCCGCCGCCCACCGGGGCTTGGCGTCGGACGACCACACTGCGGCACGACCTAACCCATACTGCCAGCGTGCGAGCAAAGGCTCTTTGCGGTCGATGTTCATCAGGACTTCGGACGATGGCTTGGGGATGAATCGGATGTAGCCTTTCAGGTTGGGGGCTTTGGCGAAGTCGACTCCGGCGAGTATGTCGGCGTTCTTGACTACCTCGGCTTGCAGATTTTTTTCCACCGCCGTTGTGCCGGTGTGCTCCATCACGTCGCGCAGCAGGATTTGCTCCAGGCCTTGCGGTTCGGTGAGGAAATACGATTTTCCGCCCGCGGCAGTGGAGATCTTCACCAGGTACGACCGGTTCACATCCTGCCCCAGGCCGACCGTTGAAATGGTGACGTGTTTCAGATTTGCTTCGCGAGCCAGGTCCAAGCTGTCGCCCTCTTCTGAAATTCCGTCGGTGAGAAGAACGATGTGTTTGTAGGTCGCATTGGTGGGCAGAATGCGCTTGTACGCTTCGGCCAGCGCGGGTGCGATCTGTGTGCCGCCGTCGGGCATAATACCCGCGATCATGCGCTTGAGCATCACTTTGTCTTCAGCGCGGCGAAGAGGGATGGCCCATTCGAAGCTGTTATCGAAGATCAGCACGCCGATCATGTCGATGGGCCGCAGATTCTCCACCACGCCCGTGGCGGCTTGGCGGGCAAGCTCGATCTTCTTGCCTTCCATGGAGGAGGATTTATCGATGATCAGCACCACCGCGGTGCCTTCCGGAGAGCGGGGCGGTGCGAGCTTCACAGGAAGCGTGCGGTCCAGGGCGTCTTCCTGAGTTTTGCCTTCCACGTAGACGTTGTGTTCACCGGCGATCACCAGCAGGCCGCCGCCATTTTTCACGAAGGTCTCGACCTGCTCTTTCTGCGGAGTGGGAAGAGCTTCAAGGTCGATGTTGCTCAGCACCAGGAGTTCGGTGCCGGTGAGTTGCGCATTGTTAAGATCGGTTGCGCGGCGGATGTCGAACTGCGCGGCAGTGAAGGTGGCGGGCAGGTGAGGGTCCTGCTCGGCTGAATCCTGGCTGACGTATAACAGTCGCGGCCTGCGAAGACGCACGGCCTGGTCGAAATGAACTTCGCCCAGATTCCCGGCACGAATGGCGATGGAGAGGTCGAGAGCACCCGCCGTGTTCAGGCTCGCGTGCAGCGTGACCGGGTTCACGCCTGAGGCGAGTTGCACCTGGGTTTTGCCCAGCGGCTTTCCGTCGGCGGTCAATTCGATTTCCGCGGGGACAGCGCTGGGCGCGGAGACGACTACATCAATGGGAAACTGCTCGCCTGTGAAGGCGACGGAGGGAACGCTGACGGACTCCAGCCGTAGAGCGGGCTGCGGACGTCCCGACATCGCGAAGGTATCTATGGGGATGCCCAGTTGTTGCGCCTGCCACGCTGCGCGGGCCAGGCTCCCTTTGTTTTCCAATCCGTCGGAGATCAGGGCGATGCGGGGCACCAGGCCGGAGGGCAGGGCAGCCGATGCTGCACCCACTGCAGTTTCGATGTCGGTAGCGCGGCCGGAATCGCCGGAAGTCGGCTGCAGTTTCCACCCGCCCTGGTCTTCCGAAGTTTTCAACTCGCGTGGGGAGCGGGCAAATGGAATCACCTGCATCCAATTGCGGCCGCGCTGCGAGGACATCTGGCCGGCGAGCTGCGAAGCGTGGTCCATGTCGCTGGTGGATACGCTGGCGGAGGTGTCCACGAGGACCGCGACGGCGACTTTCGTTTCATGCGTGGCGAGGCGAGGCTCGGCCAGTGCGAGAAGGATCAGCGCGAGCGACAGGGCTTTCAAGGCGAGGCCCAAGTGACGAGAAGTCCGGCGCCATTCCAGAGCCATCCAGGCCAGAGGAATCCAGGCGATGAAAAGTACCCAGGAACGATCGAAGCTCATGAGGCCTTCTTTCTTGTCGAAACCCTCGGAGGCCAGGAACTAATTCGTGACGACAGTGGCTGAGCGACACTGGACGGCTTTAATCGCAAAGCCTTGCTGCGGCCGTAAAGCAGCCAGTCGGCCAGCAGACCCAGCCCACCCAAGAGCGCGAGCCAGGGCCAGATCTGCGGAGTCGATGCGGCCAGCGCGACCCCGCGCGGAATTCCGGTGCGTACTGTGGCTGGGGGCTTCCATGCGGTGTCGCCCAGGTCAGGGAGCGCGAGCGAATAGACCATCTCGCGATCGCCCATCAAGACGCGAACGGTTCCCGGCGCGCCGGAAAAGAATTGCAGGGTGTTGTCGCGAATGGTGAAGGGTAGCGGACGATTGTTCTCGTCTAGAATGCGGATGGAATTGATCGCGGTTCCTTTTTCCACCGGCACGGCGACGGTGCCTATGCCAGCGGCTTGCACTTCCCAGCGATGGAACGCGCCAGGCGCCATCCAGCGCAGAAGATTGGCGAGCAGCAGAGGGGTCGCCAGTTGATATTTCATCGAGCCCTGCCCAGGATTAAATCCCAACACGGCCACCTTGTGATCGCCTCCGCGCGCCACCACCACCGGACCCAGCGCCGTATCGGCGACCTTCATGTCGGTGGGAGACGCGGCGAAGATTTCGGCCGATTCAATCGATTCATCGGCTGTCCGCAGGCCCGCGCCCAGCGCAGTGTCGGTGCGCCAGTGCTCGATCTTCACGTTGGTATGAGCGCCCTCAACAGGAATCGGCGAACCTTTGATCGGAGGCATGATCCAGATCGAATTGGTGGCGGGAGGGGTTTGCGGAGCGAAGCGGTCGATCACTACGACGTCGGCTTTTACGGACGGATTGTATTGCGCGGTGGATACGAAATCGGCGCCGACCTGGGGATTGGCGGTGATCAGGGGACGCAGCGACTCGGGATCGTTTGAATAAACTACTACGTGCAGGGAGGCTTCCGCGGGGAGTTCGATCAAGGCTCGGTCGTCGTCGGGAAATGCGTCGCGAATGTTGAGTCGAGCCTCCAGATAGCCGCCCACCTTGGATTGGTAGTTGAAATTTACCTGCTCCTCCGCGCCGGGCTTGAGGCTCAAGTGGCGAGCACCGGCGGGAGACTTGGCGAACTGCAAGCCGAGATCGACGTCGTGTGCGCGCACGCCGTAATTTTTCACCGCGACGAAGATTTCCCAGGTATCGGGCTGAGCCAGGGCGCGTCGCAGGCCGATCTTACGCAGGCCTACATTTTCCAGAGGCGCACTGATGGGCAGAACCCGCAGGTTGCTGGGGATCTCGAAAACGGTGCTGCTTTCGCCATCCACCCGGCCTGCTCCGGTGAACACGATTTCGCCGGCGCGGCGGCCTTGCATCTTTTGCGCGTTCTGCGCGAAGGCTATTGCCTGGGCCAAATTGAGGGTCGAGGTCCCCGGCTTGGACTGGCGGATGGCTTGTTCCACGATTGCTGCGGTTCAACTCGAATGCGGTGGCGGGAGTGGCGAGCGCATCAGCCCGCACCAGCATCACGCGGTCGCGCGATGGCAGCGTTCTTACATATGCGAGCGCCGCCGCTCGGGCTTCATCCATCAGCACCTGGCCTTGCCGCGCGCCTTTTGCTCCCATCCATGCTGAGGTATCGATCACCAGGACATGATCGCGGCCGTTGCCGTCGAGCAAACCGAATTGAGGGCCGGCGATGGCGATCAACAGCAGCAGCAGGCTCAGCAATTGCAACAGAAGGCTCCACGGTTGCTGGATTCTGCGGCGATGGCTCAGTTCGGTGCGAACGTCAGCGTTAGACCAGAATCGCAGCGTGGGGACGCGCAGTTTCTTTTTGGACCGGTCCAGCAGATAGAGCGCCACTACGGCGGCGGAGATCACCCCGGCAATCGCCAGCAACTCGCCCAAGCCGAGGTTGATGAAAGACATTTACTCCAAAGCTCCGCTGTTCAGGAATGAACCAAAAATAGCCTGCTCTATAGGGACGGACGTGGAGACACTTAGATAGCGTCCTTGATTGCGAAGCGCGACCCGGCGGAGGTGATCCGAATAATCGTCGAACTCGGCTGTGTAGCGGGCGCGCGAATCGGCATCGAAAGCCAGTTCCAGGCGCTGGCCGGTTTCGGCGTCCTCAATCTCCAGTTCGCCATCCCAGGGCGGCTCGCGATCTTCGCCGGCGTAGACCTGGACCAGAATCAGCTCGTGACCGAAGTCGGCCAGATACTGCAGGGGCTTTTCACAGTCGGCATCGTCCAGGAAGTCGGAGACGACGACTACCAGGCCGCGCTGCGGATACTTGGAAATAAACGCCTTGGAGATATCCAGAAAGTTGGTGCGCCCGGAAGGCTTCAGGCCTCTGAGATAGTTGGATGCGGGCTGAAAGCGATGGCGGCCGCCGCTGGCGATGAAGGCGTCCTGGAGTTTCGCGGCAAAGGGCTGCAGACAGATGGAGTCCAGCCGCACCAGGCCCACATAGCACAGGGCTCCGGCGAGTTGGCGGGCGTATTGGAACTTGGGAATCTCGCCTGTCTCCATGGAATCGCTGACGTCCAGCAGGATGCGCACCGGGATGCGCGGCTCCAGTTGAAACATTTTTAGAAATAGCTTTTCCAGGCGCAGATAGGCGCGCCAGTTCACTGCGCGGAGGTCGTCGCCGTGATGAAAATTGCGATGATCGAGAAATTCCTGGCCCGCTCCGGCGAAGCGCGAAGTGTTGTGGCCGCCGACCAAGCCGGGCAGGGACTTGCGCCAGTGGATGGTTAATCGCTCCAGCTTTTCCAGCAGGGCATGATCGATCAGAGGCTCGGGCATTGTGCCTCTCTAGTTAGCGCACCGACGCGCTCACACCTTTACTGACGCTGGGGATGATCTGCGTGAGAATCGTCTCCGGGTTTTGGCCCTCGGCATGAGCGTCGAAATTCAAAATGATGCGGTGACGCAGCACGGCGGGTGCGACCACATCGATGTCCTCAACGGAAAGATGTAGACGGCCGTTCATCAATGCGAGCACGCGTCCGCATTCCACCAGCGCTTGCGCACCGCGAGGCGAGCTTCCGTAACGCACGTATTTGCGGGACATTTCATGCGAAAGCGGACCTTCGGGCTGGGTGGCCATGACCATATTGATGGCATGTTCGCGCACATGCGGAGCTACCAGCACCTGATGGCACACATCGCGCAGGCCCAGGATCTCCATGTGATCCAACACCGGCTCGACCGAGATTTCGTCCTTTTGAATGGTGCGTTCCACGATGGTGCCCAGGTCGTCGCGGGAAGGGTACTTCACCAGAATCTTCATCAGGAACCGGTCAAGCTGCGCTTCGGGCAGGGGATAGGTGCCTTCCATTTCGATGGGATTCTGGGTCGCCATAACAAGGAAAGGAGCTTCCAGATGATGCGTCGACGTGCCGATGGTGACGGTGTGTTCCTGCATCGCCTCCAGCAAAGCGCTCTGCGTTTTGGGCGTGGCGCGATTGATTTCATCGGCCAGAACGAGGTGCGCGAAGATGGGTCCCGGCTGGAAGCGGAGGGTCTTGGCTCCGTCCTCGGTATCGATAATCATGCTGCCGACGATGTCGGCGGGCATCAGGTCGGGCGTGAACTGGATGCGGGAATATTTAAGATGTAAAACGCGCGACAGGGTCCGCAAAAGGGTGGTTTTTCCCAATCCAGGAACGCCTTCCAGAAGCACGTGGCCTCCGGCAAGCATGCAGATCAAAACGCCGTCAACCACTTCCTGCTGGCCTACGATGATTTTGCCGATCTCTGCGCGGACAAGTTTAAGCTGTTTAGTGGCGAGTTGAAGTGCTGCTTCTGGCTGCATTAGTACCTAACATTATTACATCGACTTAGAGGCATAGGCTTCTGCCACTATAGGTAGCTGTATACAATAGGATTAACCCAGGAGGAAGCTAACCTTGAACTATCCGGCATTGGCATTCGTGCTTGTTACATTCGGGGCCGCGTCGCAAGCTCAATGGGTGGACCATCCGACTCCCGGCACTCCGCGCACGAAGGAAGGCAAACCCAACCTTTCCGCTCCCGCGCCAAAAACCGCCGATGGTAAGTCCGACCTCTCCGGGCTGTGGCAGGCAGAACACGCGACCATTGCGGAGCTGAGGAAGCTGATGGAAGGAGGCGTAAACGGTTTGGGCGAGGACCTGCCTTCGAAATACTTCATCGACATCCTGGCTGACTTCAAACCGGAAGACTCGCCTGCCTTGCCCGCAACGGTTGCAATCCTCAACAAGAATCGGGCTGCCATGGGAGGAAGTCCAATCACGAAATGCCTTCCCGCGGGGGTTCCGTGGGTGGATGCCTTTCCTTCTCCTTTCAAAATGATTCAGACGCCCGGCATGATCGCGATTCTCTACGAAGCCGACAACAGTTTTCGGCAGATATTTACAGATGGACGCAAACTTCCCGAAGATCCGGTGCCCAGTTGGGCCGGTTATTCAACAGCGAAATGGGATGGCGACTCGCTCGTTGTGGAGAGCAACGGCTTCAACGACAAAAGCTGGCTGGACGCGGGAGGTCACATCCATAGCGACGCGATGCGCGTGACGGAACGATTCCGCCGTGTGGATTTCGGTCACATGGAAGTGCAGGTGACGGTGGACGATCCCAAGGCCTACAGCAAACCGTTCACCATCAAGATTAATGAGAACCTGCTGCCCGACACAAACATTCTTGAGTACATCTGCCTGGAAAACGAGCACGACGTCCCGCACTTGAAGTAAGGCTGTTACACTCCGGCAGCGATCAGGAAGCTCTCCAGGTCGGCCATCTTTAGCTCCGGTTCGCCGGGACCGACGTTGTTCAGTTTGCCTTCTTTCATCCAGCGCTCCAACTGCTCGACCAGACTGTATAAATGGTCGAAGGAACTTACATAAAACAGCAGCAGTTGGTAGCGGTCGATTTTGAAGTCCTGATGGATCGCTGTTTCTAATTGCAAAGGCGCGCGGCGGACATCGGGAGACTCGATGGCATGTTCGATCTCGCCAAACGAGCTGAGCAACCCGCTTCCGTAGACGCGCATCCCTTGCGCGGTGTTCATCAGACCGAACTCGATGCTGAACCAAAAAAAGCGAGCCATCGCTTTCAGGATGTTGGTAAGCGCGGCCAGCCGTTCCTTTTCGTTGCGGATGCCTGCCACCACCTCGACCGCTGTGTGCGCACACTGCCCGAAGTGAACCAGAGTCTCCGCGAAATGACGATCGGTATGCATGGGCACGTGTCCTGCGACGTCGTGGAATATGTCGGGTTCAGGAAGGTAATCGAGCTGGTCGGCGGGGCGGATGGTTACGGTGGTGGGGAAGATGCGGTTGCGGAGGAAATCGAAGAAGGCAAAAGCGGGGACATAACCGGCCACCGCGCAGGCTTCAAAACCTGTCCTCGGTTTCAGGAAGCGGTTGACGTCGGTCAGCCGGGGAATGCGATTGGACGGCAGGGAGAGCCGATTTACTCCCGCCAGGAAATGGGGGTTGGCATAGCGCTCCCAGCGGGGCTGAATCCGTGCATAGAGCCGTCGCCATGTTTCGTGTTCCTCGGGGGAGTAGAAAGGCTGCTCGATTAGAAGATCACTCATTGGCTTTGTTATTAGATTCATAACACCATCCACTCCAAGTGTATCTTAAAGACCCACGATAAAGTGGTGGTAGTACTACTTATTAGATGATTTTCACAAGCCGACTAGGGCGTTCGCCGCGTGTTCATAAGTTCAATACCCCCGTACCATGGTGCATGAGGTACGGCGTAATGCGATACGTATTCTTGACTATGACTGTGGCCGGTGCCCTGTACGGACAGGCCATCATGGATGCTTCGGCGGCTGCGGCGGGCGGAATCGCCGGCGGAGCAAGCGGAAAGCAAGTCAGCGACGGCGTCAGCGGGATTTTCGGGAAAGTTGCCAAGCAGACCGCTCAGGCTGCAGGCGAGGTAAAACCCAAGACGGTTGCGGCCGTGCAGCCGATTCGGCCAGCCGCAGCACCGGCAGCAGCGCCGACGCTTGAGATTGGACCGGGCGTCCCCAAATCCGGTGGAGTTCCATTGCCACCGGCTGTCCCACATAAGGTCGCAGTCGCCAAGCCCGCTCCGCCTCCCGCGCCTGAACCGGTGGCCGTACCTGAGCCCGTTCCTCCTCCCCCTCCGCCCGAAATGACCTCGGAGGATCTCAAGAAGGTCGCCGCGGGAATGAATCGCGAGGATCTCTTGAGACTCGGCGCCCCCGGCTCGCGCATCGCGATGTCCGATGACGGGCATTTGCAGGAGACGTATCGCTACTATGCTCACGGCGGCGATTCGGTCATTGGGACCGTTCGGCTAGTGGATGGATCTGTGTCGGCGGTGCAGGTCAACTAGTACATCGTCACGAAAAGCCCCTTTAAAGGAAGGCGATGCTGCCGCATCGGCGCACCCTTTAACGTGCGGCGCCTGGTTTTAGCCTGGCGTGTTTGGCTTGATTAACCGAATAGGAAGGTCGAGATGAATCTCGACCCGGCACGCTGAAGCGCGCGCCACAAGCGCACACTGGACCCTTACACTTTCAAGATTCCTCGCCGAAGCCCGCGCATTACTGCTTCTGTGCGGGTTCCGGCTCGGAGCTTACTAAGAATCGAATTGACGTGAAATTTCGCGGTGTGCTCGGAGATCTGCAGCTTCGCCGCGATCTGTTTGTTGCTTAACCCCTCGGCAACCATTTCGAAGACTTCCAACTCCCTGGGAGTGAGAGTTTCCAACTCGCCTTCTGCTTCGGCTGGAATCAACCCTGGAATCAACAGCGAACTTGACTTGGCGGGGATCACGATCAACCCCGCGGCAGCCGCATGAAGGGCGGCGATGATTTGTGCGGCGGGCGCGTGGCGAGGCAGCATGGCCCGCACCCCCCACTCGACTGCGAGCGCGGTGATCGGCTCCGTTGAAAGAACGACGACTGGCACGAATCGGTCCGAGCCGTGGGGTGGATCGTCCGTCAGGATAACGTCCGCCCGATCGGCAGACTCAACGATATCGATATCGGCACGGCCCGCCAGCATCGATTCAAAGCCTGCGCGAGCCAGTGGAGACGACGTCTCCATCCAAACACGGATCAAATGTTAATCCCTTCCGGGTTTCTCGCCCACGGTGAGTTCCAGCGTGGAGATCGCGCCGCCACGAAGAATTCGGACCGGTATGGTCTTGTCCACCAGTTCCGCAAGAATCGGCCGCACGCGATCCGGCCTCTGCACTGGCTGGCCATTCAATTCCAGAACCACGTCGCCAATCAGCAGACCTGCTTTGCCGGCAGGCCCATCCTGGTCGACACTCACGGCGATTAGTCCGCTGGATGTATTTATTCCCAGGCTTTTTGTTAGATGCTCCGGAAGAGCGATTGGTTGTAGTCCGGCGCCCAGGTAGCCTTGCCGGACTCTCCCGTGCGCAAGCAGCGCGGTGACGATGCGATCCACGGTTGCATTGGGAACGGCAAACACGGCGACCCTGGAAAGGGCCGGTGTCGCAATACCGATCAGCTTGCCCTCCGTGTCCACAATTGCGCCTCCTGAACTGGCGGGGTGAAGGTCGAGGTCCACGCGGATTACCTGATCGAGCTTTCCTCCGCGCGCGCTCTGAGACGGGCCGGCCAGGCTGCTGAGAACCCCCAGGCTCGCATTGGTGCTTTCTTTGTTACGGCCGATTGCGACGACCAGGTTTCCGGGACGGTACTCGGTATCGGTGCGTCGCGGCGCGGTAGCAATCTTCAAATCTTTTACTCGCAAGACCGCGAGGTCGGTGCCCGCGTCGCGACCCACCATCTCCGCGGCGAGCTTTTCGCCTGCGGCGGTGGTGACCACGATGTCGTCATCGTGATGGATGGTGTGCTCGGCCGTTACGACGACTCCTGCCGACCAGTGGACGCCGCTGGAGGGGAAGCGGCGCCGGGCATGCACGCCGACTACGAAAGCGGAAGACTGCTCTACAAGGGACGCAAGGTCGGTTGAAAAAGCCGTTAGAGAACTGGGCATGATGAAACTCCTTGAACTCAGGATCTGCCATGGAGCATGCCGGGCACATCCGTAGAACGGGTAGTCTCATCCTGCTCAAATGGTCAGGGAGCGATCGAAAGAGTAATCCCGTTCTCGCTGTTCGCACAGGCGAGACGAGCTACGCGGTCACAAGCGTGAGGCCCCGCTGGTCTTTCCTTCTTTGCTAAATAGGGAAGTCAGTGCTGGAGCCAATTGGCGAAACAGTTGAACGGGTAGGGCGCTCGTAAAGCTATACTTCTCGGCCGCTCGTCCTGGGACGTATGCAGTGACTGTACCGAAGAATCGATCACCGATAAAGAATACGAACGTTGCGGTGCGATTGATGACGTGTGAGTCTATCCCAGTCGATCTCTGAATCTCGAAGCGATTATCCCCCGTTCCAGTCTTCCCACCGATGGGGACGATTGCGCCGTGGTTCACTATAGATCCGTAAGCGCGGTACGCAGTTCCGTGTTCCACTACGTCAAACATAGCCCGCTTCACTACCTGCGCCAGTTCCGAAGGGAAGACCCTCCGCGCAGCCACATTTCTGGCGTCGAGCGACGTCTCATACGGCGTGTCCTTCGCGAAGTGAAGCGATTGCAGCCGGCGAGAGGGCTCCGCGACACCGTCATTCAGGATGATGCCGGCCAAGTCCGCCAAAGCGGCAGGGTTGTCTCCGGAACTCCCCAAAACGCTGGCATAGGAGGGCACGATGTCGTCGAACGGATAACCCTGACGTTTCCAGGAAGCCAGGATCTGCTGGAAGGCATCCTGCTCCAGCATGGTTTGGATTCGAATGTTCTGCGCGCGGACATTTCTTTTCCTCAAGAGCCAAAGGTAGGTTTCCTTCCGAGCCTTCTCGCTCGCTTGAACGGCCTGAGCATAGGTTGCCTTCGGATTCTCATTTCGGAAACGCAACACCCACAGTTCAAGAGGATGGGTTCCCGCCAGATAGCCGAGATCGTTCCAGTTAAAGCGTTCCGGGGGATAGTCGTCGTAAAGTTCCTGCGCCCATTCCGCGCTCACCGATACTCCACCGATCGAATTTAGAAAGGACTCCAGTTCCTCCGGCCCTGAGCGTGGGAAAACCGTTCGGTAGATGACCGTCAGGTGCCGCAAATTCGAGTTCTTCGAGGTGCCGAGAGTTGTGACCGCCTGCTGGACGGTTTGACTCTGATACTTCTTCCAGTATCGATACAAGAACGTCCGGCTTTCCTGATCGACGAATTTGTTCAAGTAAGCTGCGCGAGCCGGGTCATTGATGTCTTGCAGGATGGTTGTCGATTTGGAAGGCAGCCTTGACTCGTAGTAATGCGCTACATCGCGTATCAGACGAATAAACACAAGATTGACAGACCGGCGAAACGCCTCGCGAACGGTGAGACGCGCTTCATCGTCGTTTGGATCAAAGTTGGAAAAGGTATGGAGGCCGCCGCCGGTGTAGAAGCTTTCCGCCGGGCTCGCGGAGTACACTCGATCCAGAGCGCTCTCCAGCATCGCCGGCAAGCCCCGATCCTTCGCGGTGGAAAGGTATTCGACGGCCCACCGTGTGATCGGATCGTCTGCCGTGGCTTCCAGCTTTCCTGAATTGCCCTGTTGGTGCAGGGACGTGATAATTTCCAGGTACGTGAGTAGCGTTCGTAATTTCGCAGTGGAACCAAGTTCCAACCGGGTGCCCCGGTTGATGCTGAGGGGCTTGCTATAGCTGTCGGCCTCCACTCGCAGGAGATTCGCGTTCGCGCCTTTTTCGTAGAGAGTGAAGCTGTAGATGACCGAACCATCGTCCGATGGCCCGAGCAGGTTCTCGCCAGTCAAGCTTTCACGCCCCGCGTTTCCAGGCACGCTAAGCGCGATCAACTGATTCGAGATGCGGCGCTGCAAGGCTTCATCGAACGTACTGGTCGCAGTGAGGTCAAGGCGGTCCAAAGCATAGGTGTCAGGAATACCCAACATTCCCAACAAGTCTGCGCGCAACGATAACGTGCCCTTGTCGATCTCGCGCTCCCCTCTTGCTGGGAAGAAGTAGCGAGTTACCGTGGTGGACGTCGCGAGCGCTTTGTCGCTGAGCGTTTTCGAAATAAGGCCGTTCTCTGCGAACAGGCGAAGAAAGGCGTCGACCCGATTGTCCAGAGCAACCTTATCCTCGCGGAGATAGTAGCTGGGCCGGTTGAGCGCGAGCAACAGGCTCAACGTTTGACGATACGCCAGAGCCTTTCGGCTGAGCGTTTCCTCATCGGGCGGATCCTCTGACTGCTGGAGGAGACGGTTCACTTCCCCGGCATCGGCTCCGAACCAGACCTGAAGCCCGTCCTGCAATCCAGCGACCTCGCCATAGCCCGGCACTGCGCCAAGAGGAAAGGAGTTGATGTAATCGCGAACGATTTCGCGGCGGGTGAGGGTGGTGTTTTCACCCCTCCGATAGGCACGGAGCGACGCTGTCATCATTTGCCAGAACTTGTCAGAAGCCGACGATGTGCGTCCAGCGGACGAGTGTCGCACTTTCTCCAGTTGCGTCGCCAGCGTGCTCCCGCCACTAATAGCGTGCGCCGGATAGACTTTGTTCAGCGTAAGGTCGCCCACCGCCTTTGCCAGGCGATTCCATTCGACGGCGGGGTTGCCGTAAGGCCCGTCATCCAACACGTTTCGGTTTTCGACGTAGAGAAGGGACTTCACAATCAAGGGCGGGATCGCGTCGAAAGTCGTATACACCGCACCTGGATACTGGGCGGTGAACATCGGATGGCCACGCCGGTCCAGGATCTGCAGTCCGGCTTGAGACTTCTCCCCATATACCGGATAGCCTCCAAGAGAACTGAATCGGAGAGCAGCCGAAGAGTTGGATGCCTGAGCTGAAATCTGGAATGTGTTACGGAGGCGGGAAACCACCTCTGTAAGACCGGAATAGCCGAAACGATGGTCGTATGGCCCGGGAGGAGCCGCCAGCAAGGTCAAACTCGGACCTGGATCGAGTCGATAGTGAAGGCGCGCTGATAACGCCGCCAGCAGCTTGGATTGGAGCCGGCTGGTGCGCAACTCAACGAACACCAACGCCAGCAGAAGCCCCAAGGTCATGCCCGTCAACAGCTTCCGGGAAGGCGACCAACGATGCCGCCTGGGCTTAAATGTAGGGATTGACTGTTCACGGACTAACTTAGGCCAACTTATGTTACCCACGCCCATCTTGCGAATCTCACCTCAATGCCCAGATGCACGGATAGCGCAGTCGGTTCACGCATCGGCCAATTCCAGCCGGGGCGTTCTTAGAAGACTTCGCCGATTCCCATAGACCACGAGAATCCAGTCGTCGAATAGGCGAAATCGGATCTCAGGTTGAGCTTGTCGCGCTTGAGTAAATTGAAGCGCAGCCCAAGCCCTCCGCTAGGAAGCAAATCGTGAAAATTAAAAGCGCTGAATTCTGTCGCCACTTCTCCAATGCCTAGGAACACCGTGCCTCCGATTCGTTTATAGAGCGTGGTTCGCCATTCCGCTTGTGTGGCGATCATCCGTAAGTCCCGGTATCGGCCGCTCTGGTATCCGCGATTGTCGCCTTGTTGGCCGAACTGGCAATATGCAAAGAAGGGCACATTGCTACCCGTCACCGCGCACACGCTTACTCGCAAGGCCAGCACGCTGTTCGCTGTAGTCGGTACGTATTTGTTGAACGCGGCGCTGTAGGAGTTGTAGACCCGATCGCTACCAAGGGGACGGGCGTAATAGTCTCCCTTCACTTCCAAAAAGTGCCCAGTGCGGGGGTAAAACATCGAATCGCGGCGATCATGCTGAAAGTCGAACCCCAGGCTCGAAATCGTGATGGGAACCTGAAACTGGTCCAGAATCGGATCCAAATTTGGCGGCACCACCTGTGACAGATCGAAAGTGGAAGTGATATGCGCCCGGATGAATCGCGGACCCAAGAAGAATCCCGATCCCAGTCCCACCAGCTGCTGGCCGTAGACGAAGGCACCCTTCTGGTTCACTTCAATGGATTTCGATGTGTTGCCCGCCGCATTTCCCACGCCGAACACCTCATAGCTCAGGTCGGCGTAGGCGGCAAACAGGGTGGTGCGAAAGCGGTCGCGGAGCCAGTTCAGAGTGGTACCCGTTCCAAGCGCCTTGCTTCCGCCCGAGGTAAAGAAACCGCCCGCCATCACCAAAGAGGGTGGGGAGACTGTATCGGCCTTGCTGATGGGGAACACCAAGCCAACTATCGGGACAACCCCAATTCCAAACGCTTGGCTTGAAACTGGAATCGGCGCGACAAAGAATTGGCGCGAAGCGGCTTGGCCTCGCTCAGCCGGGGGAACCGAATCCGATCCTGGAAGCCCGACTCCATAACCTTCCAGGCCGCCAAGAGGAGGTACTGTTGTCTGCGACGGCATGATCTGCACTCCCACGGAGCCGTTACCCGACTGTGACTGCGCAACCGCTAGCGAGACAACACTCCCAGCGAACGTGATCGCAATCAGTATGGTAGCGAGACGGGGTTTGACCACCCTAAGCGCGACAGCCTTACGCATGCATCCTATAACTGGGATGCAGTTTCCTCGGGTCCGCATTTATTTTGAATGCGTTGATCGCGATTAGAGCTCGTTACATTCAACGCGGCGGTGTGCCGGAAAAAAAAGAAAGCGCTCCGTATTTGACTGACATCCTTACTTCGGTGGGGTACCCGTGGGAGGGGACCGTGAAGGAAAGGACTGCTCTCTATGAAATACAACCATGCACGCAAAATCGCCGGCTTGGGGGGCACGTCATTGCTCCTCCTCCTATTCCTCAGCGTTCCAGTGTTCGCTCAGGAAAAGCTCCAGGGAATGATCAAGGGGCGAAGCGGCGCCACGATCATCCTGGACACCCAGGCGCAGCCGTACGTAGGTGTGCTTCTGGAAGACACCACCGAAGTCCAGCAAAATGAGGGACTATTGAAAGTCCGCAAGAAGACCATGTCCACAGCCGCGCTCATCCCGGGCCTGCAGATTAACGTTGAGGGTCACCGCGACGCAAATGGAACGTTCGTCGCGAAGTCCATAACGTTTAACGGCAACGACCTGGAGCGGGCTTATGCGATTCAGGCTGGTTTGTCGGAAACCGACGCCAGATCGAAAGCAACTGAGGAAGAAACCGCTAAACACGCAGCCGAGTTGGAAAGGCAGAACGCGGCGTTGAAAGCGCAGAATGCCGCGCTGCATAAACAACAGGGGGACATCGCGGCCAACAAGGCATTAATCGCCGCGAACACCGCGCGTTTCGGTCAGTTGGACGATTACTACATCTACGATGAAGTTACGATTCTCTTCGCTAACGGACAGACGAATGTGGATGCGAAGTACATCTCGCCGCTGCAAGTTCTGGCAGAAAAAGCAATTACGGTGGAAGGATATATGATCCAGGTGAAGGGCTACGCCTCCGCCTCCGGTAGCGCTGCTTTGAACCAGAGATTGAGCCATGAACGCGCCACAGCCGTTTCCAACGTCCTCCTTCAGCAGGGTCGTGTGCCTCTGTCCCGAATGCTCGCCCCAGGCGCGATGGGCGAGAGTGAGGCGAAGGAGACGGCCAATTCGGCTGACGAAGCACTGGATCGCAAGGTCATCGTCCGTGTGCTACAGAATAAGGGCGTCGCTGGCATAAAGTGAAGTGACTCTCTTCCAGCGTTCATGGCAGGCAGCCTCGGTCAGTTCCACCTTTTAGATTGAACGAAGGTATTACCAGATCGGTGCACATGAGCCGCAACACGTGAGCCGCGCGGAGCGGCAGCCCGACAATCCTGGCATCGCGGCCCGCACCAAGGACCTCCGTAAGCACGTCCTTCTTGAGGGCAACCCATCCGCTTGGCGTTTCGTAACTGACCGTTTCATAACTAACAAGGAATTGACCTTCCCACCGCCCCGCCAGCAGTTGCGCCCGGTCATATGGCTCAGCATAGGGCGCCGCCACAATCTGACTGTCCGAAGATACGAAGTACCGGGCCGGCAGTTCCGGAATAGCCGCCGTCGAATTAATCTCAGGGTCGTCCCCGGACACGATATACAGGCGCCCGGTTCTGGAACTGTCGGGCCGCCTGAGTTCGCTCGCGACCCGGTCGTAAACGTCTTCGGCGAACGGTTGCGGGTAGTCGTACAAGCGTTGTACTTCGCGGTCGATGTGGGGCAATTTCCGCCAGCCATTCACCCAGGCGAGCTTTGCAGCGCTGGTTTCCCCATCGTCAAAGACATCCTCAAAAACATTCTCCAAGCTGAATCGCGTTTCGGCATCGTGCTGCAAAGCTTTAAGCGCCATGTGCTCGATGAGATGGGATGGCAACCCAAATATAACTCCGTATGGAGAACAGCCGCCCTCAACCGGCCTGAAATGCGGGAAATCGTCACGCAACGGCTTGATCAACCGGCCAATTAGTGCACCGTACTCTTTTAGCAGCTGCACATGTCGCCGTCCCAGCGGCGAATAAACAACAGTACCCACTGGGTCCGTGGCGATGAAAACGTGCTCGATCATGCTGTAAGCGCTCAACAGGTCGATGCGACTCAGAAACAGCTCGGGATCGGCAGATATGCCCTGATAGATGGCTCCTGCCATGTTGAGCCGCGTTCGCTCATCGGCGCTCTGCAACGCGCGGTCATAGGCTTTGAGCAGCCCCACGAGACCTTGAACCAGCAGTGCGAAATCGAGCGCATTGGAGGTGCGAGTGCGAAGAACGACGCCAGGCTCGTGCATAGACACGCCTTCCTTCGTGCAGTGGTAACGAATCTGTGAAGTCAGATGTCCGCCAAGCATTCGAACATGGGCTTTCTGGATTTCGAGCACGTCCGCGTCCTGAAGCGTCTCTGTGACCCGCTGGGCGACCTCGAAATAGGGTGCTAACTCATCCGTAATGAGGCTCTGCGCCAATGGAATCAGCCAGCGCGCATCGCGGACAATCACGGGCTGATCGGCTGGTGAGCTTCTCCAGAGGTCATCGAGGACGCCTTGAATCTCCGCGAGCCGGGTGGACGCGCTGCTCGGCTTGTCGTCCCAAAGGCGCATGCTCAGGAACTGGAGACACCGGAGTACATACAAATTGAACAGCGTATGCGCGTAGTGCATGCGACCATTGCGACCCGGCCACCGCGTCTGCTGCCAGCAATAAAATCCGCGAATCATCATCTCGGCCGGATCGATCAGGTCGTTATAAAGATCCTGAACCTGACGAGGTCTAAATCCCTCGGCCCAATGCGCTTCTTCCAGTTGGCCCCTGAGACGCGTTTCGGTGTGTTTAAGGAAGCAATCCTCGAAATGGCGGGACAAGAGAGGCTGGTCCTGCAAGTACCCGATCGGCTTTCGCTGGGCGTTCAGAACGGCCTCTATGCTCTCAACGATATCTTCGCGATGCGTCAGAAACAGTCGCAACAACTCGACGTTTGCCTGAAACGGCACTTGACTAAACGCCTTCGCCGTCACGATGCGCTCCAACGACGATCTGCACCCATTCGTACTGATTGTATGGGCTTCCACAACCCTTCTAGGCGCTAGACGGTCCGCCCAACCATGGGCCGCAGCCCCATGCTTGACCCGGGGCGATGCTCAGTATCGGCCGTTGCAGCAGCGGGCCGGCCGGTGCCGCAGCAGCGTTTATATTTCAGCCCCGAGCCGCAGGCGCAGCGGGAATTGCGGCTGGGTTCCGATTGAAGTGTCGGATTCTGTCGGATTGTGTCGGATTGGACGGGCTCGGTATCGGGCTCCGGATCTATTGCGGTCACACAAAATGCAGGGACGGCGGGCGGTTCCGCGGTGCGGGCCAAGGTGTGGTCTGACAGTGTTTCAAATTGCATAGCGGACCGCGTATCCGTCGAGAGATGGCCGGGGTTGGCAACGCGAAGAATTACTTGGGCAGCGCGGAGGCGAAGATTTGCGTCCTCCGACGTCAGTAATTCTTCGACGGTTTCCAGAGCTTGCTCGGCCAAGCCCTGCACGAAGTCAAACATGGCAGTCTGATGCCGGGAGCGGGCCTTATCCAGCGCCAAGGTGAAGTAAGGCTGCTGTTGGCGCCATTCGTAGATGGTGGAGCGGTGAATGCCGTTCTCGCGTGCGACGGCGGAGACGGATTTGCCGGCGAGGAGTCCGGCGAGGACTTGGGACTGGATGGGCGTGAGTTCTGACATTTGGTAATCCTCGGTAGAGAGGATCGCATGGGGTCGCAAGCGTTGGAGAGGACTGGGAGGGTCATGCTGCAGAAAGGAATGGAGAAAATCGGATTTGAACGCGCGTTACCGCTGTTGAGCGTGCACCACTTTTGAGGAGTTCCTCGGGTGGGAGACGGATCGAGGACCTCTGGGGACGGTTGGTTTTGATCTCCTAAAAAGTCGCAAGCCCTAGATCGGAACATTCGGTCAGTGCCCGGACGATCGTTCCGCAGGGCCTTCTGCAATTACGCGCTGACGTTTCCATACGCCCGCAGGGGCTCTCAGTGATCGTAAGTTCTGCGTGCCCCACGAACCGCGCATCGATCTCGATTTGAGTTGTCCGAAGGTAGGGAACCCCATCTTGAAGCCTCACGTCACGAATAATTTTGAAATGCCGTATGAAGATCGAAGGCTTCTTGACCAAGTAGCCAGACTCATGGATCAGCGATCCTGTAGCACCATCGATCCACAATTCTCCGTTGATCAGCCCGGATCGTTTTTTCCTCGGGGTTATACGAAACACATAGACGGGACTTCCACTGGTCGATCCCACATAGCGAAATTCGTAATTGGCCGGTGTTAAGGCGAGCGATGAGGCTGGCATAGCCGCAGCCTGCAGCTCCGCGGTCAGGTAACGCGCAATGAGTTGCTGTTTCACCGAGGAGTCTCCGTCGAGATGGATCACCTGATACTCGGGTGTCTTGCTTTTAGCCCAGGCGCGAATCGCTCGAAGGTGTCCCTCTTCCCCAAGTCTTGGAATGTAGGCGTCAACCTCCAGCATGGCCTCGTTGGGCGCCGACCACAGGTCACCTTGAGCGGCGCTGGCAAGGTAAAGTGCCAGCGCCCGGCCTGCGGCAGGCGGATCGACGGACACCATGTCGATGGTCACGGCGTCGATTGTGGCGGCGCCGACGGACGCCCTTGAGCTGAGGGCGAGAGCGAACAACACCACCAAACAAGGTATTGTGCGCAAGTCGGTTTTCGCACGATGATTAAAAAAAGACGATACGAATCGCTTCATATGGGCAGACATGCCCTGCTAAAAGCATTCTTGTCGCCACGCTACAAGCTGTGTTTTTGCAACAGATGTAGGTTGCCCGGTGCTGAGTGTGCCGGAATCTGGGCCGCCCCATCGGCACTTGCCGGGATTGCGCCCTTGACGGCATGCAGGTCATGCGGTGAAAGAGATTCGTGGCAAAAGGGGATAGCGCTGAGAGCGCGGGAGTTATTCAGCCGCGCGGGCTCTGCGTATCCCGAGCTTCTCCATGCGCACTTGCAAAGTGCTTCGTTTCAACCCCAGCAGCACAGCCGCGCCCTTGGGGCCGCCGACGACCCAATCGGTTGCGTCAAGAGTGTCGAGGATGTGCCGCCGCTCCATGTCCACCAAAGTTTCGATTTTGCCGGGTTTTCCGTTGTTCGGCGCATTTGTTGACACGGCGGTCTGCGACTGCGGCTGAGACTGCAGATCGCGTAGTGGCACGTTGAGCACAGCCCCTGTGGACAGAATCACGGCGCGCTCGACGAGATTCTGTAACTCGCGAATGTTCCCTGGCCAATGGTAGGCGACCAGAACACTCATCGTTTCCGACGGAATCGTGTCGATCGCCCGGTTCATGCGCCGCGCAAACTGGCGGGCAAAGTGCCGGACCAGCAGCGGAATATCCTCGCGGCGATCCCGGAGCGGCGGCACCAGAATCGGAAAAACATTCAGGCGATAAAACAGGTCGGCTCGGAACTCATGGTCCGCAACCATTTCAGAGAGATCGCGGTTTGTCGCCGCAATCAGACGAGCGTCGCTCTTCAGCGTGCGCGAGCTCCCGAGCCGCTCAAACTCGCGTTCCTGCAGAACACGCAGCAGCTTGGGTTGTAATTCGAGTGGTATCTCGCCGATCTCGTCCAGGAAAACTGTTCCATGGCTTGCGAGTTCAAAGCGCCCGATGCGTTGCGCGATCGCGCCAGTGAAAGCGCCTCGCTCATGGCCGAACATCTCGCTTTCGAGCAATCCGGTTGGAATCGCCGCGCAGTTCAGCTTGACGAACGCATTCTTCGCACGCGAGCTTAGATCGTGGATCGCGCGGGCGATCAGTTCCTTGCCGGTGCCAGTCTCTCCGCAGATCAACACAGTGGAGTCGGTCGGCGCCACCGTTTCCACCTGCTCCAGCACAGTCCGCAACGTTTCGCTTTTGCCGATAATTTCCTCGAAGTTCAGCTCGCTGCGGATTTCATCTTCAAGATAGACCTTTTCCCGCGCCAGCTTATCGGTAAGCTCGGCAATCCGGCCGTAGGCCATCGCATTCTCGACCGCGATCGCAACCGGTCCGGCCAGTTGTTTCAGAAAGCTTATGTCCTGGGCGGAAAACGGATCGTTTCGCTTCACTCCGACAGTCCCCAGAACGCGGTCGCGGCTGATCAGGGGCACGCTGCAGGTCGCATGGAGGGCTCCGTTCTTGCTTTGTTCCCGCACCACGGGCTCGCGCAAACGCGCCGCCTCAGCCGAGGGGGAATCCTCCGGCACGACCTCGCCCTCCGCGATCCTGCCATCGTTTTCGGGAAAGTCGATGACGCAGAGGCGCAGCTGATTGCCCGGCTGGTCCATCAGCGCCACGCCCGCGCCCTCCGATTTCATGATTGATCGCAGATTGGCTGAAATGGCGCGCAACACATCGGGCAGTTCCAGGTTGGACGTGACCGCGGTGCTGACATCGAGCAGCATTCTGAGGCGATCCTTTTCCTGCTGCAGGGCCTCAAAATGATACGCGTCGTCGATTGCAAGCGCAACTTCATCGGCCACCAGAGAAAGGAACTCGATTTCGTCCTGGGAGTATGCGTTGGGCTGCTGGCTGCCGATGCTAAAGCATCCCAACCGGCGGTGGGCCGTGCGGAGTGGAAGCGCACAGAGCGATCGAATGCCTTCGCTCTCAAGCAGAGCGGTTACACGAGGAAAGCGGGTTTCTCTTTCGAGGAACGGAATGATCAGCGGCTTCTGGTGTTCGTAGACCCAAGCCGTCAGCGTTTCTTCCGGCTCGAACTCCGGAGGAGGAATGCGACGGGCGGGTGTCTCAAAGACACAAAAGGCAGGCCGTTCCCCCGCTGGATTGTATTGCGTGCAGTAAAGCACGTCAAACTCCACGACGCCCCTGAGCTCGCGCACCAGCGACTGAAACAGCTCTGCGGGATCGCGATGCGCACCAATCATTCTGGCTACGCGGAAGAGCGCCTCGTAGCGGGCGTGAACAGGAGTTGCCAGGGCCGGACTCGCCGCGGATTCAAAGGCCACTTTCACCTATCTTGCATTGATGCCGAAACCGCGAATCGCGGTTCAGAAATCTAATCCTGGGACGATAGCGCATTGTTTCCTGTTCCTGAACCCATTCGAGAACGTCCTAATGCCGAGTGGCGCGGCCCGGAAAAGGCTTTATACCGCACCCTGCTGATCCACAAAGACTTTAAAGAGTGTATGCCCTCTCTTTCGCGGCGAGGAAGCGCCCATCCATAGCCGACTCGCAACAGCCGACTCGCAACGCATTTTAGTCCCCAGGCTTGGCTGGCCCCGACAAGAGAGCTGCGGCTGTCTGTCCGATCCCTGCCACGAAGCCCTGCGCCATCGCAACCGCGCCAGCCGTGTCGTGGCGAAGCGCCGCGAGCCAGAAGCCGTAGGCGAGGGAGGCGCTGACGGCATAAGGCACGAGCCGAATGGAAAGGATCCTGCGCGAGGGCGAATTCCCGAAGCGTTCCGCAAGCGCCCGGTTCCACACGAACTCGACCGAGCCAATCTCGTTGCGGTAAAGATTGGCTGCGTAATCATGATCTTCGAGCAATGCCCAACTCGTCAGGACTGAACTACCCGCGTCGTCCACGCATACCGTCACCGTCGCTTCCGCGATACGTTCCACTGCGATTGGCTCGCTCTCGTAGTTCGCAGACAGCGTGCGCGCTTCAAGCAACCGGAGGCGTTTGTCAATGTTGTTCTCAACTGCTTCGCGAAACAAACGCTCCTTGCTGCCGAAGCGGGCGTACAGAATACTTTCCGCGATTCCCGCGGCCCTGGCGAGCATCGATCCAGTGGTGCCGCGCAGTCCGGTCCTGGCGAAGTGAGCCGCTACAATCTGTAGTATTTTCAGGCGACCTCCAGAAGCCGAGCTCTCGCCCTCCTGTTGAGTGGCCCCCACACGTATTTTCATTTCGTCTTCATGCCTTTGGATAGGAAAACCAGGATTGATAAGTCGGCTCATGCGGCAATTCCCTTGTGTACGAACATTCAGTTATCGCTTTCGACCAGCCGGTCCGGCATGGATGTAGTAACGTATCATGCCTCTGGATAAGGCAACGCGGCCGCCAAACGATGGATCCTCCAAGCGATAGAAAAGACTTTGCGGCGAATGAGGAGCCGCCGGGGAGTGAGCCCGATGTCCGGCATTTGCCCGTCTCATGGCATCTGGCTCCTAATGCGCGAGTACCTGCCCTCGTGGCCCGCGCGGATTGTTCTTCCTCAGCAGAAAGGTCAATAAAAACATAATCCCTGCCGCGATTCCCAGTATCCAGAACGCGTCGATGTACGAGAGAGTGGACGCCTGATTCTGCACGGTTTCGTAGATTCTGCTCAACGCCTGTGTATCCGGCCGGCCGACGCCGCCCTGCCCAAGTCGATCCGCGAGAGCCGTCGTAGAGTTGCGAAACCCGGGATCGCCCAGGCCTGTGTGGCTCGCGAGCATCACCTGGTGAACCTGGGCACGCCGGGCCAGGATCGTCGTAACGGCGGAGGTGCCGACGCTGCTGCCCATATTGCGTACGAAGTTGATCAGACCAGCGACCGCATTACTCTTTTCCTTAGGCAATCCCAGATAGGCCACCATGGTTGCCGGAATGAAAATAAATCCGATCGGCACGTACTGCGCAATCCGCAGCCAGGTCGCGGAGGCGAAACTGATCTGGAGATCTATGCGGCGCGTGGAAAAGAACATCGCCATGGTGAGCACCGCCCACCCGAAGGCGATTAAGTAACGGGCCTGGATTCTGCCGGCCAATTGCCCCACCAGGGGGAGCTCGATCAGCAGAATGA
Organism: Terriglobia bacterium; assembly: GCA_963766615.1. Classification (GTDB taxonomy): domain Bacteria; phylum Acidobacteriota; class Terriglobia; order Bryobacterales; family Bryobacteraceae; genus Palsa-187. Next base: position 211,317 of record CAVYBC010000010.1, on the reverse strand, counting down.
TCGCGGCGGCGGAGAGTACCATGCCGGCGCTTTGGGCCGTATATCCGAGAAGGCTCTGTAGAAACTGAGGCATCAGCACCGTAGTCGAAAAAGACGCCGCCCCCACCATGAACATCATCACGCTGGAAGTAGCAAAGTTCAGGTTCCTGAACAGGCGGATGTCGAGGATCGGTTCTTTGACGCGCAGCTCCCATATGACCAGGAGGGCGAGACAGACAATCGAGATTACAGAGAGCGTGACGATAAAGTGCGATCCGAACCAGTCGTCTTCCTGGCCCTTGTCGAGTACGATCTGCAGGAAGGCAATCCCGATGGCAAGGAACCCGAAACCGATGTAGTCGACTTTGCTCTCCTTGAGGGTGAACCGCTTGAGGAAAGGTGGATCCTCGACATACTTAATGACCAGAAACAAGGCGAGAAGGCCGACCGGCAAATTCATTAGAAAGATCCACCGCCAGGTGTAGTTGTCGGTGATCCAGCCTCCAAGCGTTGGTCCGATGGAAGGAGCAACCACGGCGGTGACACCGTAAACGGAAAACGCCAACCCTCTCTTCTCCGGTGGAAACGTGTCTGCTAGAATCGCCTGGGCCATCGGTTGCAGACCACCGCCTCCGGCGCCCTGAATTACGCGGGATAAGAGAAGAATGGGTAGCGAAGGAGCGATGCCGCAAAAAAGCGAGCTCACTGTGAACAATGAGATGCAGATGAGAAAGAACCGCTTGCGGCCCGTCACCGATACAAGCCAGCCTGTGATCGGCAGCACGATTGCATTTGAGACCAGATAAGAAGTGAGCACCCACGTGCTCTCATCGCTGCTGGCCCCCAGATTTCCGGCGATATGCGGAAGCGCGACGTTCGCAATACTGGTGTCAAGTACCTCCATAAAGGCTGCCAGCGACACCACAAATGCGATCAGCCAGGGATTTACTTTGGGCTTCCACGCGGCATGCGCCAAAGCCTCGGCATCGGCGCTCACCGTTCCTCCTCATGGACACGAACTACCGGTTCCACCGACATCCCGGGATGGAGAAGATCGAGGCCGGCCTGGTCCTTTTTCAGACGAATTCGCACGGGTAAACGCTGCACTACCTTTACGTAGTTGCCGGTGGCGTTTTCCGGAGGCAACACGCTGTAGACAGCGCCGGTGGCTCCGGGCATGCTCTCGATCACACCGTCGAATTTCCGATCCAGTGCGTCGACGCTCACGCTGACCGTCTGGCCGGGGTGCATTCGCTTAAGCTGGGTTTCTTTGAAGTTCGCGGTCACCCAAACTTCGTCTGTCTGACTGATCGCGAGCAGTTGCTGGCCCGGCCGGACCTGTTCGCCCACCTCGACACTCTTCTTCCCCGCGATGCCTGCGACGGGCGCAATAATCCTGGTGTAGCTGAGATTCAATTCCGCCTGATCGACCTGGCTCTTGTACACGGCGATGTTTGCCTGCCGCATCTGCACCGTGGCTTCGCGCAGCAGCAGTTGCCGTGGATTATTCTGAACCGCCTCCGACAGTTGCGTTCTGGCCGCGAGCAGACTGGCCTCACGCTGTGCGATTACCCGCCGGGCGGCTTCGCTAGCGGACCGTTTGGACTCAACGCCCGCCTCATCGGATCTGGCATCGGCCAGCTTCTGGTCGTAAACTGTTCTGGATATTTCTTCTTTGTCCACCAGCCCGCGGTAGCGAACTTCGTCGGCCTGCGCTCTGGTATTGTTCGCCTCGGCCTGGCGGAGGTCCGCGATCGTCGAGTCATAATCCCTCTCCGCCTGTGCGACCGCGGCCTCTGCCTGACTTATGTTGGCCTGTGAAGTCGCCACGACGCTCTCGTTCGAAGTCTGGGTGATCGGGACATTCGGGCGCTCGGCCGTCAACTGCGATGCCGCGAGGCCCATGCCGGCCTTCGCTTGCTCCAGGGAGACTCGGTAGTCACGCGGATCGAGCTCAACCAATACCTCGCCGGCTGCTATCTTCTGGTTGTTCTCGAAGTGCACCGCGATTACTGTTCCACTGATCCGCGAGCTGATGCCGTTCAGGTGCCCTTCGATCTGGGCATCGTCCGTTGATTCATAAGAATCGAAGTAGCCCCAAAGTTGCTTAGCGCCCACGCCCGCCGCGGCCAGGACTACCAGCAACACGAAAAGCTTGACAGCCCGCGCCTCGTCCCCGCGCATTCGGCACCGGAGTCTCGGCAACCGTGTGCGTCTTGATCTTTTCGTCCTCCGTCATCACTGCCTCTTCAGATTGGCCTGGCACGATCATTTTCCTTTCAGGTATTGAGGGATTGTTTTCTCAGCTTGCCCGAGTGCCCGGGCAAGAGCGGCCTTAGCGAGGTTGTGCTCGTACGTCGCGGAGATCAGGTCGTTGTCAGCCTGCTCCACGGTTTGCTGAGCCTGCACAACCTCCACAGTGTCGGCCACTCCTGCCTTGAACCGGTCCTGCGACTGGGTCAGGGTGTCCCGCGCTAATCCGACGTTCTTCTGCGCCAGACCGACCTGATCCGCGGCTGCCGCGAGGTCGATGAATTCCTGCCGCACCTCGTAATCGACCCGGCCCTGGAGATCCGCATATTCGGCGCTTCGCTGTGCAACTACAGATCGAGCCTGCTCGATGTCAGCCTTGATTCGGGGGCGTTGCCAGATCGGAAAATTTACGCTTCCGGTCAGTCCGAAGGTGCCATGAGATTGCGAGGGGTTGGTCCCAATCGCTCCGTAATCGGCTTCAAGGGAAACACTCGGCAGGTACTCACTGCGGGCAGCTTTCAGCGCTGCTTCGCCTGCGCGGAGAGCGGCCTGCGCGGCCATCATGTCCGCACGACCGGCCTTGGCGCGGGCGAGCGCCTCTTCCTGCGTTAGTTCCGCGAGGGGAGAGAAGGCGAAATCATCCGCCACTGAAAACGCCTGACCCGACGGCAAGCCGATGATCCGCGCCAGAGTTAGTTTTTGCTTATCGAAATCGGCACGAAGGCCCCGCAGGCGCTGCTGGTCGGTTTGGAGCTGCACCTGACTTCGAGTCACGTCGATTCGGGCGTTCAAACCATTGCGTAGCTGATCGGAAGCCTGTTGGTAGGTCGCTTCCGAAGTTCGGACCGCGGCTTCCGCGGCGCGCACTCGTGACGCAGCGGCGTTGATCTGAAGATAGGAGCCGGTGACTGCCAGTACGATCAAGTCACGCGTATCCTGTACTGCGAATTGGGCGGCTCGGGCGTTTTCCGTCGCGGCGCGAAGGTTGTGGAGTCGCGTGAGGTCAACTACCGTTTGCGTAAGCGTGGCGCGAAAGTCGAAATAGTTGTAAGGTCCCACTACGGAAGGGATCGTAATTCCCTTTGGAAAAAGTGAGGGGCGAAAGCCCAGAGCCGTTAAGTCCGTTTGCTGTACCGTTTCCCGAAGATTTCCATTTACTTCTGGCAGTAATTGGCTCAGGAACGCGAGCCGCTGCGCACGCGCCTGTCTTACTCCCTCCGTCACGCTTACAACGCCGAGGTTGTAGTCGAGCGCGCGCCGTAGCGCGTCCGAAAGAGTGAGGCTGATAATCGCATCGGTCGCGGTCCCCGTAGGGACGCTGCCCAGGTATGAGCCTTGAATATTCACCGAGCTGTCGATCAGGTTTACGCTGTTCTGCCCGCCTGCATTGACTGTGGACTGTGTGGTGCCCACCGATCCTGGCTGAAGTCCCCGGCCGGAAGCGGGCAACTGAATCGGAGTTGAGGACTGCGCCGAAAGCACGGTCGCAATCGCCAGCGCACCCAGGATGCATGTTTCTGTTCTGAACGAAATATCCATCAACGTCTTTCTTCTTTACAAGGGAATTCATCTTTTCCTGTGGGTCCATCGAGTCCGGTGAGTTCATCGAGAAGCGTCTGACCTGCCAGGCCCTTTGCGGTAAACCGGACACCCTCGCGATGCATATGCCGCAGCAGACACCACCCGGCTTTATCGATCGAACTTACGTCGCTCAGGTCGACCGCCTCTTCCAATGCCGGGGAACTCAGGTGCGCCGCCTTCCAGCAGTCTTCGAGCGCTCTCACACTCGCGCCGCACAATTTGCCGGCGATCCTGAGAGTCAGATGACTCCTGGTTTGGTATGTCTCGATTCTGATCATGGAATTTCCCGAACGAGCGCTCTGCTCACGGCACTCAGGAGAAGGCATTCCGACAGCCATGGCGACACTCCACGGATGTGATTGAAAGCTAACGTTCTCAGGAGCGCCAATGGCTCTCCCTCGGGGTTGGCGAATGGCAAGTGCCAACGGGGTGGCACTCGGGCCGCCCCTCCATGACGACCATGTCGCTCCAGGGTTCAACAGGCCCTAGCGCGTTTTGTCAGGAGTAATCGGGCATGATGTCCCCAACCGGACTCGGTGCCCGCTGACCTCCGGGTGGTGCGGTAATTGCGATCCGCTCCAATTTGAATACCTACTCGTGTCTAAGCGCCGACATTGGATCGATCCTCGCCGCACGCTCTGCGGGAACTATGTATGCGATCAACGCGCCACCCAGCTCTGCCACGGCCACCGAAAGCGCTAGGCGGCGTGGGCTAGGGTGTGGTCTGACAGTGTTTCAAATTGCATAGCGGACCGGGTGTCCCTCGAGAGATGGCCGGGTTCGGCAACACGAAGAATTACTTGGGCAACGCGGAGGCGAAGATTTGCGTCCTCGGACGCGAGCAATTCTTCGACGGTTTCCAAAGCCTGCTCGGCCAGGCCCTGCACGAAATCAAACATGGCGGTCTGGTGCCGGGAGCGGGCCTTGTCGAGCGCGAGGGTGAAGTAAGGCTGCTGTTGGCGCCACTCGTAGATGGTGGAGCGGTGAATCCCGTTCTCGCGCGCGACAGCGGAGACGGATTTGCCAGCGAGGAGTCCAGCGAGCACTTGAGATTGGACGGGCGTGAGTTCTGACATTTGGTAATCCTCGATAGAGAGGATCGCATGAGGTCGCAAGTTATTGAGCGGCTTGGACGGGCAAGATATAGAAAGGAATAGAGAAATGTGGCATCATGCCCTTGTCACTGCTGTTCAGCGAGGTCCTCGCTGGGGCGAACTTAGAAGAGAAGTCTTTTAAAGATGAATCCCCAACAGCTCTTCGCCCCCGCCCTCTCGAAATACTGCGCCGGCTTCCCGAGTCATCTGTGCTGCGCGATTGACCAACTGTTGAAACCGGGCATCAGTGCGCAGCGAATCAAACTCGCAATAGTTCAATAAAGCTTCGTGGCAGTTGTACCCAGCGTCGGGAGCGCGCAATAGTGCATCTAGGGCTCGTTGCGGCTGGCCCAGTTGCGCAAGAAACCGTCCCACTATGAAATGGGCTTCTGGATCGGACACCATCGGTCCAGGGAGCCGCAGCGACTCGTCCAGCGTCTCTAAACTCTTTCCGGGATCGCCCTCAAGATAGGCGTGGGTGGAAACCGCAAGCAAATGAAGTTGCTGCAATTGCACCGTCTTCTCGATTTCCAGGCAGAGTTCCAGCGCTTCCTTCGTGCGTTTCAGTTCAACTAGCGCGGCCATACGTGCGTATTGGTCCGTGGCGGAGGCGAGCGCACTTTCCCAGTCCCCCCGCTGCAGGTACGCGGACGCGACTGTGGTCGTGACACTCGCGTCCAGTCGCCGGGCGGCATGGTGAGCGGCAATGGAAGCCTCGGTCAACCCACAATAACGGCAGGCGTGAACCAGACCCACAAACAAATTGACGTCATTGCGATGAGTCCGTGCGCGCTTCAGCAGCCTTTCCAGCGCGTTCTTGGCACGTCCTAAATCGGTCTGCAAGTACGTGTAAAAGTTGTGAGCCAGGGCCGATTCCGGATTGAGCGCAAAGGCTCGGCGGAAGGCCTGATCCGCCAGGCGGAAGTTCTCATCGAGGTCTCCCAAGGCATATTTCCCGACGATACGGTACATTCGCCCCAGGCCCGCCCACGCCGGCGCAAAATTCGGATCTTCCTCGGTCGAACGCGCATACAGATCCCGCGCCACCATAGCGGCCTGCGGATTATGACCGATCGCGCCGGTAGCGGTAAGCTGATTCGCACGAAGATAGAGTTCGTAGGCCAGCGCACTGGCGGGAACGTCCCGCTTGAGAGCGCTTCGTTCGCCGGCGGTCAACGGCTGGGTCAGGGATTGTGCGACCTTGTCCACCAGTTCGTCCTGGAGCTGAAAAATATCGCGTAGGGACGCTCGCGCTGTGTTGGACCATATCACCGCGCCGTCGGGTGCGTGCATGAGCTGTGTGTTGACGCGGAGATGCTCGCCATCCGCGAGGATGGTGCCGGTGAGGATCGCGTCCACCTGAGCCCGGTCGCATATCATCTTGACGTCGAACTCCGCGGAGGCGAGTTTGGAAGCCATCATCGTCGACCGCACGACAAGAGATTCACTGCCTGCCAGCGAAGTAGCGATGGCATCGGGCAAGCTGACCGCGAGAAAGTCGGATTCTTGATGAGGACGCAGAATGCGAAAGGGGAGAACGATCAGACGCGTCACCACCGAAGTGGACGGCACGGTCAAGGTTGATTCGGAAAGCGCGTCAAGCACCGCTTGCGCTGAGGGAAAGCGATCCTCGCGATTCTTGGAAAGAAGCTTCCGCACGACCGGGGCCCATCGGCCTTCAGCCGGCGGCGGATTCAGTGTTAAGAATGGCGTGCAACCGGTCGATGGTGGATTCAAGTGGCCAGGGATGACGTCCGTTCAGCATCTCATAGAGGATGATTCCCACAGCGAAGAGGTCGCTCCGCTCATCGACATCCCGACCGAGGATTTGCTCCGGCGACATATAGCCGACGGTCCCGATAAGCTGTCCGGCAACAGTAAGAGTCGCGGTCGCGGTGTCGTCGGAACGCCCGCTGGTGACCGGAATCCGCTTGGCCAGGCCGAAGTCCAAAACCTTCACGTAGCCGTCGGCGCGAACCATGATGTTGGCGGGCTTGAGATCGCGATGTACGATGCCCGCGCCGTGCGCCGCACGCAGAGCCTCCAGCACCTGGCGGGCTACTCCGAGACTCTGTTCCGCGGAAGGAGTGTGCTTCAGCCATTCGCGCAGCGTCTCGCCTTCCACCAGCTCTGTCACCATATAGCCCGCGCCGGATGGCAGCGCCCCGACGTCGTAGAGTGTGCAGATGTGCGGGTGATTCAACGCGGAGACAGCACGCGCTTCGCGTTCAAAGCGTTCACTGAAGCCGGCCTTAGAAACTTTGATGGCGACGATGCGATCCAGACGTATGTCGCGTGCTTTATAGACATCGCCCATGCCGCCCGCTCCGATGGGCGCAAGAATCTCGTAGGGTCCGAGTTTGTCGCCGGGAGAGAGCGGCATCTTAGTGTCAGAGCTAAGTTTAGCCGATCACAGAACGCTCAAATCGTATGTTGCGGACCATCTGGAAGTTGTATTTCCAATGTCGGGCCGATGCCCCGTCTAGCGAGCGCGAGTTCAAACGGACCGGTACATCCCGCGATACGCGGCTCACGCCTTACCGATTAGTGAAGAACATCGATATTTCGGAATGTCGCGTCGAGCGCGTTGTCAATCTTAATTCCGTGACGGCGACATTACGGGAGTTACTCGCCTCGTTAGTTGCTCTTGTCCGGGTTGGCGACCAAACCGTCCCAGTGGTCCAAATGCAATTTGCGTCGTGGTCAAATCATATCCGGTCCTGTCTTCTTCCCCATCGTGATTGGCGCCGCCGTAGTCGGCGGACGAGGTTTTGCGGGATGCCGCCATATTCGTCGGTGATCCGCTCCGTAGCCTCCCTCGCGGACCTGTCATTAGGATCAAGCATCAGCACTCGTCCCAAATAAGTCTGGGCGAGTTCGGTCTTGCCCAGGGACATGTACATCTTACCGAGGCCTCGGTTGGCGGCGATGTTATCCGGCTCGACGACGAGAGCGCGATGGTATAGATCCTCAGCCTTCGCCCACTCCTCTTGGGCGGCATACCAATCGGCTAGACACCACATGGTCACACCCCACTCCGGTGCGGATTCGTAGGCCCATCGGAATTCGACAAAGGCGGCTTGAGTATCTTTTCTAGCCCAAAGCAGGTTGCCAAGAGAGAGATGAGCCCAGGTGTCAGCCGGATCGAGTTCGATTGCCCGGCGCAGATGATACTCGGCCTCGTCCATCACATTCTGTCGCAATAGTAGCGATCCAAGCTCGCGATGAGCTTCGGCATAGTCGGGCTTCAGGTCAATCGCCTCGCATAGCAGGCTTTCGGCCTGCGCTGGATCGCTTCGGCGGACCAACTGTCCGAAATTGCAGTAAAGCTCTTCGTACGAAGGGTCGAGTTGTATGCCTCGCGAGAAGGCGGCGTGGGATTCCTCGGCCCTATCGAGAACATCTAAGATGATTCCAAGGAGATTATGCCCGTCCGCCCCCTCCTCAATCCGGAGCGCCTGCCTCGCCCGAAGCTCGGCGTCGTCCCATCTGCCTTGGCTGATTGCGCTACGGCACAGCATCATGTAGGGCGCCCTAAGTTCCGGATCAGCCTCCACCGCCTTGAGCAGGGCTGACTCCGCCTCCTTCATTTCACCTAGTTGTTGGGCAGCGTTTGCCAGAGAGCAGAGGGCCTCGGAATCGGGGCATCTGAGTGAAATCTCCCTCCATAGTCCCAAAGCGCCACGGATGTCCCCTTGGTCTTGGAGCTGGGAGGCCTGCTCACGTAATCCATCGTATGGATCGTCAAACATGCTAAGAGAGGGAGCCGCAAGTTGTTTAAAGAATCGGCCCTTCTACAGAATAGTGTCGCTCTAATCAGGGTTGTTCTGGCTAACCTGCAGAGTATTAATGGGCTAACTTGACGCATAACGCCCAGGCCATCTAAATGGACAGGCCTAGCGGGACCCTGAAGGTTTACTCCCGTGAAACGCCGCTCACGGAAATTTGTAAATCACAAGTCGGGCTGCATCCGGTGACATGGGCAGTCGGCGGTGTGCGGATTGACCGAATAACGCGCATTTGTCCGGAGTAGTCCGGCATGATGTCCCCAACCGGACTCGGTGCCCGTTTCTTTCGGATGGTGCGATAATTGCGCTCCGTTCAGCTTGAATCCTCACTCGTGTCTCAGCGCCGACATCGGATCGAGCCTTGCCGCACGCCCTGCGGGAACAATACAGGCGATCAGCGCCGCCACTCCTAGCACCGCCACGGCCACCGAAAGCGCTACGAAATCGGTTTCGGGCACCTGAAATACCTGGCTCTTTAAGACTCGGACCAGAATCACACTGATCGCGACTCCCAGGCCCAATCCGGTCAGCACAAGCCTGCCGCCCATTCCCAGAATCATACCGAGCACATCGCCGCCTCGTGCGCCCAGCGCCATCCGGATGCCGATCTCGCGGGTCCGCTGACCGACGTTATACGAAAGGAGACTGTAGATTCCGACTGCCGCGAGTGCCAGTCCAAGTAAAGCGAAGAACGTAAACAGGGCCATGTTGAATCGCGGTTGCACAATATTTGCACCGACGATCTCCCCCAGCGTCAATGCTCGGCTGATGGGTTGCACCGGATCGATTTCCTTAAGACGCTCGCGCAGGCCGTTCAAAAGGAGCAGGGGGTCGCCGCCCGTTTTGATCGCTAGCGTTCGTCCCGCCGGCGCAATCAGAGTATAAGGAACGTAAAGAGCAGGAGCGGTCGGGTTGGAAAGCCCCTCGTTTCGCGTATCGGCGATGATACCCACAACCGTCACGACGGCCGAACGATGCTCTGGACCGGGCGCGGGGCCCGGCGCGTTGGCGGGCGGCTGTTCTAGAAGGCTCACTCGTACTCCTCCGCCGATCGGACTCGTTCCCGCAGGCCAGAGTTTGCCGGCCGCCTCATTAATAAGAGCCACCGGTTCTGCTCGCGAAACTTCACCAGCTTCAAGGCCGCGGCCTGCTCGAAGAGGAATGCTCATCGTGAGAGGATATTCCGCGCTAATCAGACCAAGCTGGATATCGGGCGGGTTCGGTGGCGGCTGGCCCTCAATGGAATAGTTGGAGAGAGGCCCTCCGAAGGGCAGACCGCCGTTGCCGATAGAGGCAGCCTGGACGTCCGGCAATTCGTGCGCGGCGGCGAGCAGCCGCTCTGCAAACGATACACGCTGATCATAGGTGGAATAACGATTGGGCGACAACTGGAGATTTACCACCAGAACGTGATTCGGTTGAAAGCCTGTATCCCGATTCTGCAGATCGATGAAACCGCGGATGGTGAGGCTGGCAGCGACCAGAAGCACGACGGCGAGCGTCACCTCCGCCACCACCAGAACACTCCGGGTCCGGTTTCCTTGAGCCGCGCCGGAGAGCGATCGGCCCGCGTCCTTCAACGCATCGACAAGATCCGGCCGCGAACACTTGAGAGCAGGTACGAGTCCGAAAAGAATTCCTGTGGCTACCGAAACGCAGCCGCAGAACACCAGCGCATAAAGGTTGATGGTGATGCGCGCTTCGTTCGGAACATAGCCATTGGGGATCAGCGCAACAATCGCTTTCGTGATTCCGAAAGCAAACACTACGCCGAGCACGCCTCCAACCGCGGCCAGGACTACGCTTTCGGTGAGTAATTGACGGACTAAGCGGGAACGTCCCGCTCCCACCGACATTCGCACCGCCACCTCGTGAGCCCTGGACGTCGCCCGTGCCATCTGGAGATTTGCGACGTTCGCGCAGGCGATCAGCAACAGGAAACCGACCGCGCCAAACAGCAACCGCAAGCTGGATTCCATCGGGCCCGAGGCGACGGTGATGTTCATGTAATTCTGCAGCGAAGTGGTGAAGCCGGCCTTGGGAAAATCATTGGGACGTTCTTTGGCGAGCCTCAGGTGCAGAGCCTGCAACTGATCTTCTGCGACCTTGGGAGAGATCCCAGGCTTCAGCCGCATAATCGCGAATACATTGCGAGTGTCGCGCGCATCCTCGGGCAGAACGATCCAGCCGCCGTCGTCCGTCCACCAGCCGAAGCGGGACGGCATCACACCGATGACGGTGAAAGGCTGATCGTTTAATACCAGCTTTTTCCCCAGCGCCGATAGACTCCCATCAAACAATCTCTGCCACGCCTTCACCGTCAGCACGATAACGGGCTCGGGTTGTCCGTCGGTGCGAACATCGGACGGCTCGATGGCTCGGCCCAGGATCGGAGTGACCTCCAGAAATTGGAATGCATTCGCGGTTACATTGATGGTGGTGAAGTTCTCCGGAGTATGGTCACCCGTAAGGACGCGGCCCTCCGGACGAGTCGCCATCGTGTCCGCCAGCGCGGGAAGACGTTTCAGCTCCACGTAGTCTCGCATCTGATGCCCCGAAAACCCTCCATTCTGCGGGCGAGCCAAATCGTTGAGCAGCGGAGCCCAGATAAGGTTCGGCCTGCCGTAGGGGTAGGGCGAAATAAGGACGCCGTAGATCACGCTGAAAATGGCCGTAGTCGCGCCGATGCCGAGAGCCAGGGAGATCAGGGCTACCAAGGTCTGACCGGAATTCTTTCGGAGGACTCGCACCGCATAGCGAATGTCCTTTGACACTGCTTCCAACCAGCTGATGCTATTCATGCGCAATCTCCTTAGCGGATGCTGGTTCGATTGTATGACGATACATTCCGGCGTCGCCCATTCCGCTTGATTTCCGAACCAGATCGCGGGAGGCCACAAAACCGAACCCCTCGAACCAGTAAAATTGTGGTTTACGTCCATACCACTCTCCGCAGGCGACAAACTCGGGCCGTACGAAATCCTGACGCGTCTCGGCGCCGGTGGGATGGGCGAAGTGTGGAAGGCTCGCGACACACGTTTGGAACGGATCGTCGCGATTAAGATCTCTCACGACAATTTCGACGAGCGTTTCGAGCGGGAAGCACGAGCCATCGCCGCGCTGAACCATCCCAATATCTGCCAGCTTTACGATGTCGGTCCAGCTTATCTTGTGATGGAGTTTGTGGAGGGCTCGCCGGTCGCCACGGCGGACGGTATCAGGAAACTATTGGATCTGGCGGTGCAGATCGCCGATGGACTTGCGGCCGCGCACTCGGCGGGAATCCTGCACCGTGATCTGAAGCCCGACAATATTCTGGTCACACGCGAGGGGCGCGTGAAGATTCTCGATTTCGGGCTGGCGAAAGCTGGTGACGTCGCGCCCGGCCGGCAACACCACGTTAACGATGGATCTTACCGATCCCGGCACCGTCGTCGGCACAGTCAATTACATGTCGCCCGAGCAGGCGCTTGGGGCAGCAAACCTTACCCCGCAGTCCGACCAATTCTCGTTCGGCCTCGTGCTGTATGAATTGGCGACCGGCAAGCGGGCTTTCCAGCGCGGAAGCGCCCCGGAGACCATGACGGCGATCATTCGCGAGGACGCCGAGCCGCTTCCCGGCAGTGTACCTGCGCCTCTGCGTTGGGTGATCGAACGGCTGCTCGCGAAGGAACCCGCCGAGCGCTATGACTCCACGCGCGACTTATATCGCGAACTAAGACAGATCCGCGACCGGCTCTCTCAAGCAACCAGCGCACAAACTCCGGCAGCCGCGGTTTCCACGCCTGGGCGAAAGCGAAAGTTGATTCTCACCGCGGGCGCCGTTGCCTGTCTCGCCGCCGGTTCGGTGCTGACTCTTTTTCTCATCCCGCCCCCTGTGGCGGCTCCCGATTTGTCGGCTTACAAGTTTACGGCCCTCTCCCGAGCCGAGCCCGAGGAGCGTTCCCCTCAATGGTCGCCGGACGGCAAGAGCATCGCCTACACCACGCGCGTTCATGGCGTCATGCAGGTCTTCACCAAGCCGGCCGGCACTCCGGATGCCGTGCAGCTAACCAAGGCAGATCAGGATTGCTTTACCCCGTTCTGGTCGCCCGACGGCGCCACCGTTTATTACATTTCCGCGGGCAGTCTGTGGTCCGTCTCGGCCGCGGGCGGCGCTTCGCAAAAAGCATATAAGGACGTCACGGCTGCTGCTCTTCATCCCGATGGGAAGACGCTGGCATTCGACCGGGGCCGCAAGTTGTGGGTCGGGTCTCTGAAGGATGGTGAGGCGAAGGTGCTCTGGGAGGGCCCCACCAATGGCGGGTTGAGTTTCTCTCCCGACGGCTCAGCACTCGCTGTCGACAGCATAGGACCCGTACAGATCGTGCCGTTTCCTTCCGGCTCACGGCGACCGCTCGAAGTCGGGGGACCTGTGCGGACGGCGCCAAGCTGGTTTCCGGACAACCGCCACGTGGCCATAGCGGTGCGCAACGGCGGGCTCGCGATCATCGACACAATAGATGGAACCCGCCGCACGATCGGCGCCAGCGCAACCGGCTTTGAGTCTCCTTCTGTTTCGCCGGATGGAAAGCGCATCGCCTATGAGACCGGCCAGTTCGGATGGGACATACTCGAAATCTCAATTCCCAATGGCGAGGTCCGGACGGTTGTTTCAGGAGGCATTTCCCTGACGCCGGATTGGGCACCCTCAGGAACCCATTTCATCTTTTCAATCCCTACCGGCGAAGGCACCGGGTTTGTGGACCGGCAGGCGGGCGCAGAGGGGTTTTCCCGGCGTTTGGGCGACGCCAGAGGAAGGGATCCGCAATGGTCTCCGGATGGCGGACGATTCGTCTTCTATCGCGAAGTGGACCGTGTCGGCAGCCTTATGCTCGCCAACGCCGCGGGGACGGGGGTTGTCCAATTGGATTCACTACGGTCCGGATCGGTGCGTGGAATGTCCTGGTCGCCGGACGGGCAATGGATCTGCTATTTACGTGAGATCGCAGGGAAACAGGACCTCGTGAAAGTGCGCGCCACGCCTGGCGCTGTCCCGGAGATTGTGGCCAACGCCAAACCTCAGCCTTCGGCAGACTCGTCGCCCCGATGGTCGCCCGCGGGAGACTGGATCGCGTATCCCGCGGCGGATGGCATCGATCTGGTTTCGCCGGATGGCAGCTCCACTCGCAACCTGACGTCACACCAATTCCTGGCTTACGGGTTCTCCAAGGACGGCAGCCAGTTCTACGGCATCTTCCAAAACACCACAGGCAGCGGCCCGCAGTGGCAGCTCTATTCTGTCAACGTGAAATCGAGTGCGGAAACGGTTCTAGCGCCCATCGATCTTCCGGCCTCCGTGGACCGTATCGCCGGGTTCAGTGTCCATCCCGACGGCAAACGTTTCCTCACTTCCGTGGCCAAGTTTCCGTTCGATATCTGGATGCTCGAAGGCTTCGAGCATCCACAGTCGAAGCGTTTGTTGGACCGGCTGCGGGGTCGCTAACTTCTCCTCGCGGGCTATGTAAGCGATCGAAAAGATCCTTGTGTTGAGCAAACTATTAAGCCGAGCTTACCTTGGCTTGCAAATTTGCAGCCGCTGGAAGGCCCGGCGGAAGACCGGGTCCGCGCCAAACTCCTCCGCCGTTATTCGTGGGAGTCTTGCGCGCAGCCTTCTTCCTGTCAGCCGCGTCTTTTTCAGCAACTCGTTGTTCGGCGCGTCCTCGCATCTCTTCTTCGCTGAAGACGAAGTGCCGCCCCGGCTCATTCTCGTCGAGTCGATCCAGTAATCCCCGGCACAACAGCGGAAGGTCCTGCATTTGAATCCCGTACTTGCGGCTCAGCGCGAGATCCGCCCGGACTGTAAATTCGGTCCGCGACCTGTCGTCGCCGATTCCTTCAAATTTGAATATGCGAAATCCCGTGTCGGGAGTGAAACCCGCAAGAACAAACTGCATCTTCGCGCTCCTTTCAAACTTAGTCATGACTACCGTGACGCCTGCTGGTTGCAAGCGGGCTCGTATTCAAGAATCAGGCGGTTCTGACGTTCGGACCTTCTTGATCCCTCGCAGAGCTCGCAAACAAATCCGACGGGACGTTTCTTCATAACGGAGGTGTTGGGATTTCCCAAATGTTCCAGCAGAACTTGCTGAATGTTGTCAGTTTCGCCGATGTAGATCCATTCGTTCGCATTCGACATGCCGTAGACCCCTGACGCAGCGGGCGCGTAGGTTTCGACTCCCGATCTGGTCAGAGGTCTGGGGACGATGCGCTCAAATGGCATTTAGCTAGCCTTGGAGGGCGATTCAACAGCGGCGGCCGTAGCCGCAAGCTTCAGGCGAAGCTCACGAACCATTTGCCGCCGGGCGAT
This sequence comes from Terriglobia bacterium, assembly GCA_963766615.1. Lineage (GTDB taxonomy): Bacteria > Acidobacteriota > Terriglobia > Bryobacterales > Bryobacteraceae > Palsa-187. Next base: position 196,273 of record CAVYBC010000010.1, on the reverse strand, counting down.
CTTCTGCTTCCGAAGCCGGTTAAAGCGTGCTGTATCTCCGCTATTTTTTGACATTAGTTTTCCGTTTCTTCCACTGCAGAGCAGATCATTGCTTCAGTTGTAAGCATCAGGGATGCGATCGATGCAGCGTTTTGCAACGCTGTCCTGGTTACCTTCGTGGGATCGATGACTCCGGCTTTCACCAGGTCCTCGTACTCATCCGTGAAAGCGTTGAACCCGAAGTTGGGATTTTTCTGGTTCTTGAGCTTTTCGATCACAATGGCGCCTTCGGTACCGCCATTCAGCACAATCTGTCGCACAGGCTCTTCGCAGGCGCGGCGTACGATATTGACGCCGAACTGCTCATCCCCTTCGAGCGTCAGCTTCTCTAGCGCGATAGAAGCCCGCAGCAGAGCGACCCCGCCGCCGGGCACGATGCCTTCTTCCACGGCCGCGCGCGTGGCATGGAGAGCGTCTTCCACCCGCGCCTTCTTTTCCTTCATTTCCGTCTCCGTCGCCGCGCCGACTTTGATGATCGCAACACCACCGGCCATTTTTGCCAGCCGTTCCTGCAATTTTTCGCGGTCGTAATCAGAGGTGGTTTCCTCGATTTGAGTGCGGAGCTGCTTGATGCGGCCTTCGATCTCTTTCTTCTTGCCGGCGCCATCAATGATGGTGGTGTTGTCTTTCGTGATGGTGATTCGCTTGGCCTTGCCCAAGTCTTCCAACTGAACGGCCTCCAGCCGGATGCCGGTCTCTTCCATCAACGCCTTACCGCCGGTCAGAATCGCGATGTCCTCGATCATCGACTTACGGCGATCGCCGAAGCCGGGAGCTTTCACCGCGCAAACGTTGAGTGTGCCGCGCAGCCTGTTGACTACCAGAGTCGCCAGGGCTTCGCCTTCCACCTCTTCTGAAATGATCAGCAGCGGTTTACCGGTGCGCGCAATCTGTTCCAGTACGGGCAGAATATCCTTCATGCTCGCAATCTTCTTTTCGTGGATCAGCACGAAGGGATCTTCCAAAACGCACTCCATGCGCTCGGAGTCGGTGACAAAGTAGGGCGACAGATAGCCGCGATCGAACTGCATTCCGTCCACGGTTTCCATCTCCGTGGTCATGGTTTTGGATTCCTCCACCGTAATTACGCCGTCTTTGCCCACCTTCTTCATGGCTTCGGCAATCACGTCTCCAATAGTGGAATCGCTATTGGCGGAAATACGGCCGACTTGCGCGATCATGTCGCCGGAGACGGGCTTGGAGAGCTTTTGGATCTCCGCCACCGCTACTTCGACAGCCTTCTCGATACCCCGTTTGATTTCCATGGGGTTCGCCCCCGCGGTTACCGCCTTCACGCCTTCGCGAAAAATAGCCTGCGCCAGAATGGTCGCGGTGGTGGTGCCGTCGCCGGCGACGTCAGAGGTTTTGGAGGCCACTTCGCGCACCATCTGCGCGCCCATATTTTCCAGCGGATCTTTGAGCTCGATCTCTTTGGCCACCGTCACACCGTCTTTGGTGATGGTCGGCCCGCCGAATTTCTTGTCGAGCACTACGTTCCGGCCCTTGGGTCCTAGAGTTACTTTGACCGCGTTCGCGAGCTGGTTGACTCCGCGCAAAATAGCCTGGCGCGAATCATCGCTATAGATAATCTGTTTTGACATAGGAATTCCTTTACGCAGCCTTCTTGGTGCTCTTCGCGGACATATCCAAAACGCCCAGAACGTCGTCCTCGCGCATGATGATGTACTCGACGCCGTCCAGCTTGATCTCGTTGCCGGAATACTTTCCGAACAGGATGCGGTCGCCCGCCTTTACGTCCAGCGCGACTAGTGTTCCATCCTCCAGGCGCTTGCCATGTCCGGCGGCGATTACTTCGCCTTCCTGCGGCTTTTCTTTGGCGGAGTCGGGGATGATGATGCCATTGCGCGAGGTCTCCTGCTCTTCAATGCGCTTCACGACGATGCGGTCATATAGTGGTCGAATGTTTTTCACTTGGTTAGCTTTCGTTTTACGTTGTCTTAAGAAAAGTTGATCGGGCGAATCACGCGTTGGCCGCGAATAAAACGCCCTTTTGCACGTTGCGGGAATGGCCCGATACGCTCACGTATGGGACTCCCAGGAAAGAGTGGGAGGTGATGTCATCTACTTCCAGACAATTGCACCCCTTGAGTTGGGCGGTCGCCAGCAGACGGCGTAGCGCGGCGTGGATTATTTTGGCTCTGTTGAAGCCGAACGAGGTAGTTCGAATGGCACCGGCCAGGTAAAAGAACGTCCAGCCACCCGTAGAAAGCGAGTGCTCCAGCTCATGAGAGTCGAGCGCGTTAACAACCGACGCCCAGCCCTTAGCTTGTGTGTCGCTTCCAAGGCGAAGGGGCTCCGGCAGCGGCGTCCCTGTCTTAATGAGAATTGCTCCAGGTGTGATCATTGCGGCTTTCGTTAGGGCCGGAAATTCGGCTTATTAAGGGCTCGGGCTTTCTCCATCGCGAGCTGCTGGTCGTCATCCTGCTTTTTTTTCAGATCGATCGCTCGCTGGGGAGCTTCGGCCGCGTCCAGACGGGCAGCGTTCGCAAGCGATGCGTCAGCCAATGCATTCAACCGCTTTGAAGCCAGCACCATTGCGAAACTGGCGCGGTCTCCGGTTCGGACAAGATTGTAAGCGTAGTCGGCATCTTCCCAACGCGCTAATACTTCTGCGGTTTCTCCATAATTTGAATGGAAGGCAATATCACCCTTGGGAGCCGTAGCGGGTCCATAGGCCGAGGAAAAGGCCTCAACCATGTCGCCTGTGGACATTCCTTCTACTTTGCGACGGTCGTAGATAACTACAATTCGCGATAGTTCGCCGTTATAGAAGCTGAGCACCGCCTCTTTTACTGGGTCGGACGCAACTTCGGGTCGCCAATCCAGTTCCTGAATGACAGCCGGCCGTTGCTGGACGATTCGAGATTCGGCTGGCCTTGCCCCTGCCTGCTTGGTTGCCAGGCTGAAATCCATCCCGAACCGAAATGCACGATATATCGACAGATCCGCGCCGAGTAATGACGTTCCCATGGCTCCGCACAAGATCGACATCCTAAGGAACGTGGCGGCGCTCATTGTGCGACCGCTTCCCGGTTCATAACGGGCACAAGTGCGGGCTGCTTCCAAATGATATGGGCGAATGCCGCCAACGCGCTCACTAAAGAAATCAAGTACTCGCTATGGCGCAGCGAACTGTAAATCGCAGGAAGATACGGAAACATCGGAACCTCGGCTCATCGTACTGGCCTAAATGGCGCTGGCCTAAGAGGAGGAGGGATCAGTTGGTCTGACTTAGTTCAGCCAATCTGCGGGTGGCCAAGAAATACCATCCGTTAACTATTATCGGTTAAATACCTTTACATGTCAAGGTCACTGTGCCATAGTGTGGCAGTAAACTTTACTGTTCAGAGTTAACCATGGACGTCCCCCTTGTAATTAAGCAGCGTTTGAAGGAACTCGGGTTGGAGCAGAAGGATCTGGCGGTGGCTGCGGAGGTCACCGATTCGTATATTTCCCAATTGTTGGCGCGAAAAAAGGCCCCTCCTTCGTCGGGGAGGACGGCTATCTATGAAAAGATGGGTAATTTTTTGCGGCTGCCCGCGGGGGAACTGGTGAAGCTGGCAGAGCTTCAGCGCCAGGAGATCCTAAAAAAGAAGGTCGCGGACCCGCCGCGTCCGCTTTTTCGGGAGTGCCGCGAACTGGTTCTAAAGAAATGCGACCCCGGCAGCAGGAAGGAAATCCAGGCAATTTTTGGGAAGGAGCCCTTCGGAGAACTGGAACGCCTGGTGACGCAGAAGCTTCTGGACGTGACGAAGAAAGTCGCGAAGAAGGAATTGGAAAGCGACAAGTGGCTTCGCGAGATGGCCACGCTCGGCAGCCTGAGCTACGAGCAGGTGCGGGTGGCGATTCTGAACTTCCTGGACACCGACGTTTTTCACGTCTCGCTTGAAAACTGCGTGTCTTTTCTGGATCCCCTGATTGAATCCTGGTCAATCGATCTTAAGACTTTCAGCGTGGAAATCGTTCTTCATCGCAGGCTGGGATCGGGTCGACTCACGCGCTTTGAATTCGTAGAGCGAAAGCCTGAACCGCCTAAGACCCCGGAGCCCGGCCTAGAAGAATTTCTCCGAGATACGGCGTTGAGCAGCGATGCCAGTGAGGCGGAGATCGCATTTCTACAGTCACTAAAGTTTCAAAACCGCCGGCCCACCGCGATGTATTATTACCGCGAGTTGCAGAACCTCAGAGATCCACTTCATTTCCGAAGTGGGTCTCTGTAAGAAGCCCACAGAGCGGATTTCAGAGCGGATTTCCGACTCGACCATCGCGGATCGATTTTTCGTGGCTTCTCACGCATTCTCAGTCGAAGCGAGGGAAGCGGGCTTCGTTAAGAAACGCCAGTTTCACTCTGCGTGGGCCAACCACCGGAACAGGAAGAAATGCCGGCCGCAGAGCTCGCACCGATAGGGCAGGAGAAACCACTGGACGGCCTTCTCAATTATGTTGCGAATCCCCACGCTTCTATAATCCACGGATCGGCAGTATGGACAACGCGCGAATAACTTCACTCTATTGTTGGCTCGTAATTTCTTGTCCGAAGCCCCGGACATACATCCGGGGCGCGTCAAACACCCCAGTCTAACGAATCACGATCTTGAGCGTGGTATCGGAGTGCTCGTGACGCCAACCCCAGTAGGCTTGCTGATCGCTTTCCTTAAGCTTGGCAAAGTTGTTGTTGTATTTGCCATGGTTCTCTTTTAAATACATCTTATAGGCCTGATCTTCATGACTGTTCCATTCATGATCGTCATTGTGCTGCTTGTCGTGGTAGGTGCGCCCGGTGCCGTGGTCTTCGGCTCGCAATGTCATCGGCGCCATTGCCATTGGTGCCAGCAGGGCGGCGCCCAGCAAAACTGTATTCAAGAAACGGTGCATTAATTATCTCCTCTTTGGCAATAGGGCAATTGTCGCGCCAAGCCCTCACAAGCGAATCGTGCGAGCCGCGTGTTGCATATAAAGCGGACGGCGTCTGCGGCATCTCGGGTAAAGGTTGGCAGGCTTGCCGGATGACCTTATATGGTCACTTCAAAAGGCTCTCACCCTGTCGTTTCCTTCCGATTCATCGAAAACTGTATTGGCCTCTCATCTGCTCTTATGTGTCTGGATTCACCATGTCCCCACAAACTTACGATTCTGCTCTTCCCGCTGAAACCGCCGGTGTGGACGTCGTCACGGAGGTCCGGCGGCGGGAGTCTCTCCTTAAGACTGGGGCGCTGCAGAACGCAATCTTCAACAGCGCGAACTTCTCCAGCATCGCCACTGATGAGAAGGGCGTCATTCAGCTCTTCAACGTCGGAGCAGAGCGCATGCTGGGTTACACGGCCGCGGAAGTGGTTGACAAGATCACTCCGGCGGACATTTCGGATCCAAGCGAAGTGATCGCGCGCGCCAAGACGTTGAGCCTGGAACTCTCCACCACCATCACACCGGGCTTTGAAGCGCTGGCATTCAAGGCTTCGCGGGGGATAGAGGACATTTACGAATTAACCTACATCCGCAAGGATGGGAGTCGATTTCCGGCAGTGGTGTCGGTCACGGCGCTGCGGGATGACCAGGACGCCATCATCGGCTATTTGCTCATCGGGACGGATAATACCGCGCGTAAGCAAGTGGAAGCGGAGCAAAAGCGGCTGGATCAGCGCCTGCGAGATCAGCAGTTTTATACGCGCTCTCTCATTGAATCCAACATTGACGCGCTGATGACTACCGATCCGTACGGCATTATCACCGACGTCAACAAGCAGATGGAGGCGCTGACCGGATGTACGCGCGACGAATTGATTGGGGCGCCGTTCAAGGATTACTTTACCGATCCGGAGCGGGCCGAAGCGGCAATCACGCGGGTGCTGAGCGAAAAGAAAGTCACCGATTTCGAACTTACCGCGCGGGCCCGGGACAACAAGGAAACCGTGGTCTCCTACAATGCAACCACTTTCTACGACCGGGCCAGGACCTTGCAGGGCGTGTTCGCCGCGGCGCGCGACGTCACCGAGAGAAAACAGATTGAGCACGTACTGCAGGAAAAGAACGTCGAGCTGGAAACCGCGAAGTTCACCGCGGAGAAAGCCAACCTGGCGAAATCCGACTTCCTTTCCAGCATGAGCCATGAACTTCGCAGCCCTTTAAATGCGATCCTCGGATTCGCGCAATTGATGGAGTCGGGCTCTACGCCTCTGATCCCCTCACACCAGGAGAGCATTGCCCAGATACTTAAGGCGGGATGGCACCTGCTCAAGCTGATTAACGAAATTCTGGATCTTGCGGTGATCGAATCCGGAAAGGTGTCGTTGTCGACGGAATCAGTGTCGTTAGGTGAGGTATTGCTGGAATGTCAGGCCATGGTGGAGCCGCAGGCGCAACAACGCGACATCCGCATGACTTTCCCTTCTTTCAGCAGTCCCCACTACGTCGACGCTGATCGGACCCGGCTGAAGCAGATTTTCATTAACCTGCTTTCCAACGCCATCAAGTACAACGCGATGGGCGGATCGGTGGCAGTTACGTCGGGGCGAAGCGAGGACGGGCGTATTCGTATAAGCATTAGCGATGCCGGGAAAGGATTGCCTCCTGAGAAAGTGGCTCAGTTATTCCAGCCATTTAACCGTCTGGGACAAGAAGCTGGTGGAGCGGAGGGCACAGGCATCGGCCTGGTAGTGACCAAGCGGCTGGTGGAATTGTTGGGAGGCTCGATTGGGGTGGACAGCACGGTGGGAGAAGGCAGTACCTTTTGGGTGGAACTGATTGAGACGACCGCACCCCAACTCTCAGTTGACGAACCCGCATCTGCGGCGGCGGACATACAACAAACCCAGCCGTGTGGACGGGCTCGCACCGTGGTTTATGTCGAGGACAATCCGGCGAACTTGAAACTGGTGGAGCAGCTCATTCTGCGCCGGCCCGATTTGGGCCTTCTGACAGCAATCAATGGAAGACGAGGCATTGAGTTGATCTGCGCCTCCGAACCGGATGTGATCCTCATGGATATCAACCTGCCCGATATCAGCGGCATCGAATGTCTAAAGATTCTCCGCGCAAACCCGGCCACAGCGAACATTCCGGTGGTGGCCCTCAGCGCGAATGCAATGCCGCGCGATATCGCGCAGGGGATGCAAGCAGGATTCTTTCTTTACCTCACTAAGCCAATCAAGGTGGATGAGTTCATGGAAACCTTAGACCAGGCACTGAAGTTCGCGGACATTCAGCAATGATCCGCTCAACCGATATCAAGGCTGCCCGTATCCTGATCGTTGACGATCAGGCTGCCAACATCCTTTTGCTGGAGCGCATGCTCACTGGGGCCGGCTATGCGTGCCCAACCTCCACGATGAACCCGAAAGAGGTTTGCGAACTTCACAAGAGAAATCGTTACGACCTGATTCTGCTTGACCTTCATATGCCCGGCATGAATGGATTTCAGGTGATGGAGGGCCTCCAGGAAATTGAACAGAACGGCTACGTCCCGGTTCTGGTGATTACCGCCCAGCCGCACCATAAACTTGGAGCCCTGCAGGCCGGGGCCAAGGACTTCGTCAGCAAACCGTTTGAGCTGGCGGAAGTACTGATGCGGGTTCACAACATGCTGGAAGTGCGCCTGTTGCACCTGGAAGCGAGGGACCATAACATCGCGCTCGAAAGCGCGATCCGCGAACTCGAAGCCAGCCGCGAGGTCGTTCGCCTCAAAACCCTGGAAGAACAAAAGAAGAGCGAGCGCGAATTGGCACTGGCGCAAGAAACTCAGAGGAGCCTCCTGCCTCGCTTCTTGCCCTCATTCGAGAATTTTCAGCTACGCGCTTTCAACAGTCCTACGCGCTATGTTGGAGGCGATTTCTACGAGTTTCTGCACCTCGCCTCCGGCGAATGGGTGGGGGTCCTGGCGGATGTATCCGGCAAGGGGATGCCTGCGGCCCTTCTGAGTTCTATGGTGTTGGGCGCCTTGAGTATGGAATTTCGGTCCGGGACCAAACCACAGGAGGTCTTAAGCCGTATCAATCGCCTGCTGTGCGAGAAATCTCTGGAGCATCAGTTCGTCACTCTCTTTCTCTTTGTTCTGAGTCCGGACGGCAACGGGCAATTCATTAGCGCCGGCCACAATCCGGCGTATCTGTTTCGGGCTACCACTGGAAAGATCGAGCAACTTACCTCCGAAGCTCACTTTCTTGGAATGTTCGATGGCGCGTCTTATGAGTCGCGTGCTTTGCATTTAGACTGCGGAGACGTACTGGTGGTCTACTCCGACGGAGTGACGGAGGCAGAGAATCCGCAGACAGAAGTATTTGGCGAGAAGAGGTTGCGAGACATCATCAAGCAATGGGCACCTTCGGGGGGCAAAGCGATCGAGCAACAGCTACTGGAGGCCGTGACGGAATTCACTCAGGGCATGCCACAAATGGACGATGTCACTTTTATGGTGGTGGAAAAGTGTCAATGAGCGCAGCTGGCTCTCTGAGGGGCTCTAATCGTGCAGTACGACGTTCAGCAGGGAGCTGTGAACTTCTAAAGTACCGTTGTACTTGATGAACCCAAGCCTGCGGAATTTGTTCATGAAGAAGCTGACCCGTGAGCGCGTGGTGCCGACCATTTCCGCTAGCGTCTCTTGACTGATCTTCGAAATCACGGTCTCAGGCTTGCTGTCTTTTCCGAAATTAGCCAGCAACAGGAGGACTCGAGCCAGCCTCTTCTCGCTGGAGTTGAAGAGCTGATCCACCAGGTCTTCTTCAATCCGAATCGAGCGCGTGAGCATGTAAGACAGCAACACGTCCGAAAAGGTGGGCTCCTTCTTCAGAGTTGCGACCACCGTGGCTTTCTCCAGACGCATGATGGAGGCGTCCGTCATGGCTGTAGCGGTCGCCATACGCATCGGTTGGGCCGCCAGGCAGCCTTCTCCGAAAAAGTCGCCCGCGCCGAGTATTGCGATGACCGCCTCTTTGCCGTTCTGGGATACGACGGCTACTTTCACCTTGCCCTTTTGGATGTGAAAGATTGCGTTGGCAGCGTCGCCCTGTGCGAAAACAATTTTTCCCTTTTGGAAATCCGCGAGGACACGTCCCGTGCCACCTTGTGAGAGGAATGTAGCGGTGCGAAAACCGGCTTTCTTTTTGGAACTCTGTTTCACCATGTATGCAAATTCTAGGACCTCCGACTCTGTTCGCCCATGCACCGCGGGCGAATATCAAGAACCGGCATGAACTCGCCGTATTCCCCGCCATCGGGGATGAGCATTCGGCACGCGGTCCTTTTCTCCATTCTCCTCCGCTTGCAAAAACTCTTCATGCTTTTCGGGAACGGCGGGGACCGTAAAGCAAAATGTCGATCCCGCACCGAGCTCGGATTCTACCCAAATGGTACCGCCAGAGGCTTCGATCTGCTTCCTGCACAACGCCAGCCCAATGCCCACACCCGGGATTTCAGCTCCGTGCAGGCGCTTTAAAAGACCGAAGATTCGTTCCTGATTCTCGGGCGCGATACCAATGCCATTGTCCCGCAGCCGTATCAGCCATTGCGGCCCACGTTGTTCCGCACTGATATGAATTTGAACCGGAGCCTGGCTGCGGTATTTGATGGCGTTGGTAATCAGGTTCTCGAAAACGCGGACCAAGTGTTTCTCGTTACCCACTATCCAGGGCAGCTCGCCCATGGTGACGCTCACCGCGTTGGACGTAATGGCGTGACCAAGATCCTGAAGAGCCTCGGCCACGACAAGGCTCAGATCCAGGCGCTGGGAAACAGATGTGAAACCGCGTGCGGCGAAGGTGTCCAACCCCTCCAACAGCTCGGAGATCCGCTGGACGCCGTCCAGGATGAAGTGCGCGTGTTGGTGGCCGCGATCGTCCAACTGCGCCTCCCGAACCATAATTTCCGTAAACATCGAAATACTGCGAAGCGGCTCCTTCAAATCGTGCGCCACGGAATAGGCGAAGTCCTCCAGGACCGCATTAGCGCGCGTCAGGTCCTGCGTCTGGCGGCTGCTCTGTTCCGCCTGCGCCTTCCGGACGCCGATTTCCCGAAAGTTGACCACGATTGCGGCCACGGGCGGTTTATCCAAAAGGTTAGAGATTGTGCTTTCCACCCAGCACCACTCACCGCTCTTCTGGCGCATGCGGGTTTCCACCTGCCGGGGCCCAGGTGGCTTGTCCAGCACTTCTTTCAGCGCTGTCTCGGAATAGAAGCGATCTTTGGGATGTACAAATTCGAAGGCGTTCTGGCCGATCATCTCTTCGGGAAGATAGCCGAAAACCTTTTGGCTGGAAGGGGAGGCGTAAAGAACTTCACCTCTTGCGTTCAGCAATGAAATCACGTCAGAACTATGTTCCACCAGCGCTTTAAATGAGGGCATCTCCGCACACTCCCTAACAAACGGCCTTCGGTCTGGACCTGTGGACTTGCAAAACTAACCCTCGACGGACGTCCAAACCTCCGAAAACAAACATCGTTAGAGGACGGCCTACCGAGGGTCCAATTGCCGCATCTAGCGCGCAGCTAACAAGGGCGAGCCTCAAATTTAACATCTCCATTCGCGGATGTATGTTCAAAAGTGCTCACCAGCCCTTTAGTGGAAGGGCTCTAAGTGACCCGCTCAGCCCGGACTATAAATCGCTCCTGAGCGGAACCGACAAAATAGAACGGATAACAAGTGACCAAGGTGAGGACCTCACCTCCGTCGGAATCCAGGACGGCGACGTTCTCCGGGTTCACAACTTTGATGGACACGACCCGATAACGGTACTGTCCGCGCAATGTGGTCACCGTAATTAAGTCCTCGCGGCGGATATTTCGCAAGGGCAGGAAAAATGTGTCGCGATGACCTGCGATGCCGACGTTGCCCCGATGTCCCGGAAGCGCTGTGCCGGAGATATGGCCCGCCGCTCGCCTCAGAGTGGCGTCTGTGGTGCCTTCCATCACAATGGTCGAAAGCCCAAGACGCGGGATTTCGATATTGCCGATTAAGCCGTTCGTGTTTGGAGCCGGTGAAGTGGAGACTGTGGTCAGACGAAACTGGCTTTCAAGTTCGCGGCGCTCCCGATGCTGAAACATCCGGCTGTCGACCAGGACGAATGCGCAATAGCCCAGAGCCAAAGCGGATGTAGCGAAGAGCAGGCGCCTGGTCCATCGGACCATCAGTTTTACCGGGTCCTGTGTAAGGACAAGTCTCATCAGGATGCCTTAATCCGGCGATACTCAGGCTGCCACATGGCGTCCTGCACCTGTTGGACAATGTCGTCGAGCCTGACGCGGGCGATGCCTTCGAGATCCGCAGCCTCGGCAACAGCTACTGCCACCGTGACCGAGACGCTGCGCAGGTCATCGATATGTGGAAGCAGCGATGCGCCGGGCTGGCGAACGGTCACCAGGCTGGACACCGCGCTTGCAGCCGCCGCGAACATACCGTCGCTGATGCGTTTGGCGCGCGAAACGATGGCGCCCAGCCCGAGGCCCGGGTAAAGCATTGCGTTGTTCACCTGGGCGACCACATAGGTGACTCCCTTGTAGGTAACCGGCAGAAACGGGCTGCCGGTAGCGATCAGCGCGCGTCCATCCGTCCAGGCAATCAAGTCGGCGGGGTTCGCCTCCGCCCTGGTGGGCGGATTAGACAGCGCGAAGATGATCGGCCGCTCCGTATGAGCCGCCATTTCCTTAACGATCTTTTCAGTGAAGCTCCCTGCTGCTGTCGAGGCGCCGATCAGCATGGTCGGCTTGACGCGGTGCACCACTTCGGCGAGTGTGACGGCGTCCTCTTCATGCTTCCAGCCCTTGCTTTCAAGGACGGGCCGCGCATAGGCTGTCTGGTAGTCGCGAAGTTCTCCCGCCATGGCAGACGTGAGCAGTCCCTGGCGATCTACCAGCCAGAACCGTTTGTAAGCATCCTCTTTAGAGAGACCCTCACGGATCATCGCGTCGCGAATCTGGTCCGCGACTCCCACGCCCGCAGTGCCGGATCCGAAGATCACCACGCGCTGGCTGCGCAGAGGCGTTCCGCAGACGCGAACAGCGGAAATCGCCGCGGCCAAAGTGATCGCGCCAGTGCCCTGTATGCCTTCGTTGAACGTGCAGATCCGGCCACGGTATTTTTCCAGAATGCGCCGCCCGTTGCCCGGAGCGAAGTCTTCCCATTGCAGCAATGCTTTGGGGAACAGCCGGGTGACTGTTTCGACATATGCGTCTATGAAAGTGTCGTAGCGCGCTCCGCGAATTCGAGGGTGCCGATTCCCAATATAAGTCGGATCTTCCAGCAGGCTCTCCCGGTTTGTTCCGACATCGAGCATCACGGGAATGACCCGAGTCGGGTCCACGCCACCGGCCGCGGTGTAGATCGCGAGCTTTCCGATGGATACTTCGATGCCCCCCACACCCCAGTCGCCGATTCCGAGGATCTGCTCGGCATCGGTCGCTAGAATCAAGTCGACATCGGCGGGGCCGACGCCGAGATTGGCGAAGGCCTCCTCGATTGCCTCGGGATGGTCGATCGAAAGATACACCCCGCGCGGAGGGCGGCACTCGTGGCGGTATTGCTCCATCGCCAATCCGACTGTGACGTCGTTGACGATGGGGATCATTTCGCGGAGATGTTCTGAGAACAGCCGGTAGAACAGCACTTCGTTGCGGTCGTGCAGCGCGGTCAGATAGATGTTCTTGCTGAGCGCGTCCGACAGCCGTTCGTACTGAACGTAGGCGGATTTGACCTGAGCTTCCAGCGTACTCAGGTCTGGAGGAAGCAGGCCCGTGAGCCCTAGGGTTCTTCGTTCCTCGGTGGTGAACGCCGTACCCTTGTTCAATAATGGCGAGTTGAGCACAGCCAGCCCACGAGATTTGGTTTCGTGATAACTGCCCCCAACTGGCGGACGCTTCACGGCGGAAGCCAATAGCGGGATCGATCTAGGTCGCATATTCCCCTCCCAATGACACTCGCGCAGCACGCCACAGAGCGCACTGCGCGACAGAATCACGAACAGCCTACTGAATTCGGTTTGAGACCTTACGCAGACCGAACGCCGCGCCCAGAGCTAATAAGCCGAACAGCCCGATCAGCGGCAATGGACTTCCCGTGGCAGGGAGCGTTTTCGCCGGCACCGGGTCCGCATCCGCCACCAGCGCTTCGGCAGGAGGAGCAGTCACTACCTGGGCGAGTTGAACTTCCTCGCCAGTAGGCTGGACGGCCATGATAGGTGCTCGCTTCAATTCCAATACCGCAGGCGCGGTCGCCGACTGGATCGGTGTGGTGTCGGCCACTTCAAGCGGAATGTCGACCGTAGTGAAAAGAATGGGCGTCTTGGTGGTCTTGGCTAGAGTGACTGCCCTCGACTTCGGATAAACGAATTCCTCGCCCCAGTTCTTGCCGGGGTAGAACCAGGCGTGTAAAGCTTCCGGCTCGCCAGCGGGCCGTTCGCTGAACGTCATCACGGTCCTGTTGGTCGCTTTGAGACGGTAGTTCGGAATGGCGAGAATCGTCGCGTAGATCGTGGTTTCTTCCTTGTTGAATATCTGAACAATGTGGCGGTCAGACTGGGAATCCAGGATCTTGAACACGTAGGTGCCTGCCGGCAGCACTCCCCAACCCTTCACGTGGACTCCTGGAATCTCCACAGGAGCACTAAACGTGAATACCGTTTTGCGATTCCAATCATCCGCCCTCAGGCCCGGCGCCAAGATCGCGCCCATCAACGCCAAAGAACCCACCGTCGTCGCTGTTTTGAGAAACTTCATTTCCTTGTTTACTTCCTTTGATCCGAATCGGAGTCTGCTGTTTGCCCAGGTTCAGCGTGAGGCAGATCTCGGCGGCATGTTCCGCGTCTCACCTGAAGGCACGTCGAGGTCCATCAGCCTGGGTTGTTATGTTTCTGCGGTTTGCACTTTCCGCAACCGCCAATCGTACCGGCATTGGAAGACCAACGACCATATGAGGTCACCGACGGCCAAAGCGTCGTGCGGGGCGAAAGGATGAAGTACGGCTGGTGTGCCTTGGCCATTTGTGAAAACGAGAAAGCTGCCTTCAACGAATCCCGCCTAGAAGATAGACAACCAGCACAATCAGCAGGATGGTGCCGAGTCCGATGCCGGCGCCTCCACCATAACCCCAGCGGCTGTGGCCATAGTATCCGCCCCCTCCACCCAAGAGCAACAACAAGATAATCAGCAGTATCAACATTCGAATCTTCCTTTTATTCCAAATTGAGAGCAGCGCCGCGCCACTTTGCCCGCGAAATCTGCTCTGCGCTGGAGAGTGCATTCCTCAAGCCAACGTAAAGCCTCGCCAATCTACTCCGGCTGATCCAAGTTGATGGCCGCCCATGGCCGACTGACCATATTCGGTCATGCGAAGAGTCATTTCGGTTCACCGGTGCTAGACTTGGACCTACCGCCATTCTGGCTTCCCACTGTTTGCAGAGCGCGTTCAACGTTCTCCAGGCTGCAGGCTTCCTGGATCGACGGGGCAAGGAGAAAACGCGTGAAGAACTCCACGGCCTCTCAGCCAGCGGGCTCCGAGTGGCTTATGGAAAATGGTCCTAGAGAGCTCGAGCTCCTTTTCCGGGCAATCATCTATCACCCGTCCTCGCCCGTCCTGATTACCGATCGCGACGGCAATTCCAAAGACGCCAGTGTCGGCGTCGGTAAGCTTCTGGGCATGGATCGGGAAAAAATAATCGGCCGTCCGGTGGACGACTTCGCAGAGGCCGCCTTCAAACCTCAAATCTCCGAGCTTTGGAAAGCTTTGGATGAGCACGGGGAGCAACGCGGAACCCTTCGCCTTGTTGGGGAGGACGCGAGCCTGCGGGAGGTTGAGTACACCGCCAAAGGAAATGTGTTGCCCGTTCGCCACGTTGTGGTGCTGCGCGACAAGACGCGGACCGGCGGCTCAGCTGCGGACGAAATTCCTTCCTGGGTACAAGACTACGCGCTGTACTTATTGAATGCCGAGGGACATGTCGCTTCCTGGTATGCGGGGGCGGAGCGCATTCACAGCTATGGGACAAACGAAGCGATCGGCCAACACTACTCATTTCTCTATCCTGATGAAGACACCTTAAAGACTAAGCTTCATGAGGAACTCAGTCGCGCCGTCGTGGAGGGCCACACGGGCTCGGAGAGCTGGCAAACCCGAAAAGATGGCTCCCGATTCTGGGCCAATACGATCACCATGGCCCTGAAGGATGGAAACGACGTTGTTCATGGCTATGCGAGAGTAGTACGCGACTTCACCGAACGTCACGAAAGAGACGAAAAGCTGCGGCGCAGCCGGGCGCGGAGCCGGCCCATCCCCTTGAAATCGGCCATCGCTGGCGTAGTTTCAGGCGAGTTCGACCGTATCCCTGAGGCGAATGACGCATTTCTCGAACTGGTTGGATATAGCCGCGAGGACCTGGCGGAAGGCCGCTTGAAGTGGCCCGATCTCACTCCCGCCGAATACGTCCCGCTCGACGAGCTAGCGCACGAAGAAGGCCTGCGCTTCGGAGCCTGCACCCCTTTTGAAAAGGAGCTGGTTCGAAAGGATGGAACCCGCGTACCGGTCCTGGTGGCAACGGCTGTCTTGAAGCTGTCTCCGTTCAGATGGATCAGTTTTGTGCAGGACCTGCGTCAACGCGATCGGCCTGGGGAGGCGGATCAGGAAGAATTCGATGACTCAGACAGTTTGCCTACGGAGGACTTCGGCGAAATTGTAGGTTCCAGCGCGTCGTTGAAGCGCGTGCAACGCCAAGTGGAAGTGGTCGCGCCTACCGATGCTACCGTTCTCATCCTGGGGGAAACCGGCACCGGTAAGGAACTGGTCGCCCGCGCGGTGCATCGGATGAGTCCCCGAAAGAAGATGCCCTTCGTCACCCTGAACTGTGCCGCGATTCCGACCGGCCTTCTGGAGAGCGAGTTATTCGGCTATGAGAGAGGAGCCTTCACCGGTGCTCTATCGCAAAAAATCGGCCGTTTTGAGATGGCTCACCGTGGGACTTTGTTTCTGGATGAAGTGGGCGATATTCCATTGGATCTGCAACCGAAATTACTCCGGGCTTTGCAGGAGAAGTCGTTTGAAAGGCTGGGGGGCACCAAGACGATCCCCATCGACGTCCGCCTGGTGGCCGCGACCAATCGCAATCTCACCCAAATGATGGGGGACAAGCTGTTTCGAAGCGATCTCTACTATCGGCTGAAAGTCTTCCCCATCACGACCCCTCCCTTGCGCGACCGGCCGGAGGATATACCGGTCCTGACGCGCCACTTCACCAAGAAGTACGCCGCTAAAATGGATCGGACGATCGACACTATTCCCGCAGACACCATGCGCGCGTTCGTGAGTTTTCCCTGGCCCGGTAATGTGAGGGAGTTGGAGAACTTCATCGAACGGTCGGTAATCCTGTCGCGAGGTCCCAACCTGCGCGCACCGTTGGCCGAGCTCCGTGATACGGTGTCGCCCACCGGAGGCTCCACGCTAGAGGAAGTGGAGCGAGACTATATTCTGCGAATGTTTCGGGAGAGCAAGGGCGTAGTCAACACAACGGCAACCCGCCTGGGGATACCTCGAACGACCTTGAACGCCATGATGAAGAAGCTCGGAATTTCTCGGGCGGATCTTTGAACCTCACTGCACTACAGTAATGGCAAGGCTGACTTGAGAGTAGGTGCGGTTGTGTAGATAGTAGCCGTCGCTGTAATCGATGTAGAGGTCGTCGACCGAATACCAATTGCTCGACCAGTATTCCGGCCAGGGATCGACTAAGAGGAAAGAAACCCCGCCGTGCTCGAAGCGTGGATACCCGAGATACATCACGGGGACGGCAGGCAATCGGAAAGAGTGCTGGTTGCCGAAGCTGAGGTTGAAGCGATCCTGAGGGATGAGAGAGCCGCCGTAGCCTCCCCGCTGAGCCCAGTTGCGATGCTCGGTCGACCAACGCTGCGCGCGGCCCTGCTCCCAGGTATTCCGCGGTGTCCAGCCGCCTAATCTTATCCATCCTTGTTGCTGCTGCCACGCTTGCGTCTGCTGCGGAGTGCGCTCGGGCGGCCGTTCCGGTTTCTCCTGCTTTGCTGCCTGTTTATCGCCTTCCGGCTCACGTTGTGCGTACACGGCTAAGGCGGTTCCAGCTAACAGGAGGATGGCTATTCTGGCGGATCTCATTTTAAGTTTGGTTACTCTGCCCTTCAGGCGGAAGCACGTGGATAGCCACGCCGATCGTCCAATTCAGCCGCTGCCTTGACCATATGCAGTCACGTGACCGTATAAGGTTACTTTCTTGTAGCTGCCTTTGCGAGTGTGCCTGAACGCATCGTCTGTCTTCAACAAGTTCGCTGCTAGGTGCTCGGCGTGCGCTAGCAAGAGCAGTCGTGACACCCGCGACGGAAGAGGCAGCAAATGAAAGTTTTCTTGATAGCAGCTATCGCGCTCACTCCGCTGATGGCTAAGGATCGCGAACCAGCGAAGCGACTGGACGCGGCCGCGGTAGTATTTTCGGAAGTCATGTCAGCGCCCGACAAGGGCATCCCTCAGGAAATGCTGGAACACGCACACTGCATTGTGATCGTACCGGACCTAAAGACGGCGGCTTTCGTTTTTGGCGGTAAATACGGCAAAGGCTATCTCTCCTGCAGAAGCAAAGTGGGGCCGGGTTGGTCTGCGCCAGCCACGGTCCGCATCGAAGGCGGGAGTGTCGGATTCCAAATTGGCGGCTCTTCCACAGACCTCATCATGCTGGTTATGAACGAACGCGGAGCAGACAAACTACTGTCGAGCAAGTTTACTTTAGGCGCGGAAGGATCCGTCGCGGCAGGCCCGGTCGGCCGGACTGCCACCGCCCAGACAGACGCTCAAATGCACGCGGACATTCTTTCGTGGTCGCGTTCACAGGGATTGTTCGTGGGTCTCGCGCTTGAAGGCGCAACCCTGCGGCAGGACCTGGATGACAACAACACCATTTACGGACGAAGACTCGAAAACCGCGAGATCGTCACCAAGAAACGCCGCATGCCGCCCGAGGCTCTCAAACTCGTCACCTTGCTGAATCGTTATTCGGCGCACGAAGAAAAAAGCGGAGCAGGCGAATAGGCCCAGAAAAACCATCAAGATAACCATGAAAACAATACTGACGGCATTCCTGACAATTGGCGGACTCGCGTGGGCCCAGGCCCCCCAGGCCCCCAATCCTACCCAACAACTGACTGAGACAGGCCCCGGTTCCGTGCCGATCTATCGCATCACGGTGGTGGCGCGCACGACCAAAGCGATCAACTACCATCACCGTAGTGGATCGACCAACATCGGATTTCAGGGCACAGCTCTGATGCCTGCGGCACGGGGCGAGGCCAAGGTAGAGAGCAAGCAAGGCGTCATCAAGATCGATGCAGAAATGGAGCGGCTCGGGCCGGCTACTGCGTTCGGACAAGAATACCTGACCTACGTGATGTGGGCTGTCACCCCCGAGGGCCGTGCCACCAATGTCGGCGAAGTGCTTCTCAACGGAGGCAAGAGCCGTTTGAACGCGACCACCGAGTTGCAGTCCTTCGCGTTGATTATCACCGCGGAACCGTACTTCGCCGTCACCCAGCCCAGTGACGTTGTGGTGATGGAAAATTTCGTCCGCAAAGACACAACCGGCACGATTGAACAGGTAGACGCCAAATACGAGCTTCTTCAGCGGGGACAGTATGTTCTTAACGTGAAGCCGTCCGATATTACGCCTCGCCAGCTCAACCCGAAGATCCCTCTTGAGCTCTACGAAGCTCGCAACGCGGTCCAGATCGCGCGTTGGACGGGCGCGGACCGTTATGCCGCCGACACATTTCTTAAGGCCACGCAGGGCCTGGAAAATGCGGAAGGCTATTTAACGGGTAAAGCGGGTAAGAAACCAATTGGGACTGTGGCTCGCGAAGCGGTGCAAATGGCTGAGGACGCCCGGATCATTACGATCAAGAAGATAGACGAGGATCGGCTCGCGGCGGAACGTCAAGCCGGAGCAGCTCGTGAGTCCCTCGCTGAAAACGGACGGAACGCCGCTGAGTCTGAAACGGCTCGCGTGACGCGGCAAGCTGCGGATGCGCAGGCTTTCGCTCAAAGCGAAGCAGACCGTCTGAAGCGGACAAATGAATCGCAAAGGGCGGCTTCTCAGTTCGAAGCCGATCGCCTGAAACAGGAAAACGACGCCAAAATGGCGGCGACTCAAGCAGAGGCCGATCGACTCAAGCGAGAGAACAACGCGCAGCTTGCAGCAGCACAGACGGAAGCAGACCGATTGAAGCAGGACAACGACGCCCTGAAGCGTGAAAATGATGCAAAGATGGCCGCCGCCCAAAGCGAACTCGACCGTGCAGGGAGAGAGACTGCGCGGCTGGAGAAAGAGAAAGTGGATCTGCGGGCTCAACTCCTGATCCAGTTCAATACGATTCTGCAAACGCGGGACACCGCTCGAGGGCTGATCGTCAATATGTCTGACGTCCTCTTCGATACCGCGAAGTTTTCTCTGCGGCCCGAAGCTCGCGAGAAACTCGCCAAAGTGGCGGGCATCGTGTCCGGACATCCTGGCCTGAAGCTCGCGGTTGAAGGACATACCGATAGCGTGGGAGGCGATGACTACAATCAACAGCTTTCCGAACAACGCGGCGGATCTGTTCGCGACTACCTGGTCGGACAGGGAATGGCATCGGGCTCGGTTTCCTCAAATGGGTTTGGGAAAACACGGCCGGTGGCATCGAATGACACAGCGACAGGCCGCCAGCAGAATCGGCGAGTCGAGCTTGTCATCTCCGGCGAAGTAATCGGCACCGAGATCGGCGTGCCGATCGCATCAAGATAGATCGGCACACCGATCGCATCAAGGTAGCTGTAGGTTCCGGCGCGGGGTGGCGAGTACAATCCGCCACCCCGCGGCTTTTTGGAAAAAAGAAAGGTATAGAGCTATGAACGAAGACAAGAATATGAAGTCGTTGGATGAAATGATAGCCGGCCTCGGTGGCGCTGAGGCGGGCGGGCATAGCGGCAACGGATACGGTCTGCTGATGGAACACCTTCAGGCCGCACGCAGGAACCTGTTCGGGTCTAGACGTGTCGAGTATGGTTTGGCTCTGCAGCAAGCAAAGGAATCCATTGGCTGCATTTCTAATAAGGACGATAGGGCAAAAATGCAAAAGACCTTGACCGGAATCATCGATTCGGCCAATTCTCGCGTTTAATAGTAGTACGGGGCAACTCATGCGGTCAGGCGAGCGTCGGGAACCGTACAAGGACTACGCACACGGCGGCAAACATCGCGTCATGACGCTGACTGCCGTCGAGTTCCTGCGCCGATTTTCTTAAACGTCCTGCCGAAGGGCTTCGTTCGCATCCGCCACTTCGGGTTTCTTGCCAACCGTTGGCGAAAAGTCCGGCTTGCGATTTGCCGTGAGATCCTCGGCTAGCGACCATTCGGCCAGACGGCGTCACTGCACGTTCACAAACGGCCCGCAATCGCTCCCATCCAACGTTACACCGCCCCTACGTCCGTGGTGATCTCGCGCACCGGCCCGGCCACTCGCGAGTTGTTACATTGGGTCCAGTAGGGGTAGGCCTCCGCACCTTTCGATTGTGGAGTTGCATTGACCTGGGAGAGTGTCGATGATTACGAAGATCTTTTGGACCGTGGTCGCAGTGGATGGTATCGCGGCGGTCGTTTTGTGGAAACTATTCGAGAGTGGGTCGCACGGGCAGGGGGAAGGGCTGCTGGTGTTCGCTTACCTGGTTGTTGTGGCCGTTATATTAGTTGCGGCCTGCACTCTTCCTCTGCTCCGGTCCGATGGATGGCGGGCCGCTGCCTTTGTCCTCCTGCTTCTTCCGTCAGCGCCCTTGGTGTACTCGACAGTTGCGACCTCCGTCGGCCGTGTTCTGCAACAACGTCAGTTCAGCGGCAGCGCATACTTTCACGGACCGGGGCTGGAACTGGCGCAGGCGATGGCGAATCATGAAACCGCTTTGGCCAAGCAATTGATTCCCGCCGCGGGCGATCTGAACCAGCCGCAGGGACGCGGAGTCACACTCTGGCAGTTCGCCGTGCAGCAGGCCGACGAAACAGACGAATCCATCGACCTGCTGCGTGCTCTGCTCGCTGCCGGCGCCGATCCCAAGCGCGACGCCTCGCCAGATATGCTCCTATCCGCAACCGCCAGGGGCCCCCGGCTGACCCAATTCCTCCTGGAGGCCGGAGCGAGTCCCAATGTGCTCGACAACGAACACCGCCCGGTCTGGTGGCGGACCATGGAACAGGGCGAAGATGACACGGCCACCGAACTCTTCAGGATGATGCTTGATCATGGCGCGGATTTGAGTTTGCGCGCGCCCGACGGGCGCGGGCCGGTCGGGCAAGCGGCTGCCGCTAGATATTGGTACGATGCCTGCCTCCTGATCGAACGAGGTGCCGATTGGAAGCAGGAGAAGTATCGCGGATGGCCGGTTGTCCAGTTGCTGGAATGGGAGATCATTCGCCGGGATGAGTACCCAATCCCGGTTCCTGAAAAAATGAGGAAAGTGCTCGCGGATATAACAGGGGAACCCATGACGATTCCCGTCCCGCGCGCTCAGGCAGAGGGCGACGTTAGAATCCCGGATCTTTTGCACCAGACCAGTTTCGATAAATTGGAGCAGACGCGCGCCGCGCTTTCTCGTCTGGCTCAGCAGCCGGATTGGGTTCGCCGGGTCGTTGCGTTTTTCGAGGAAGGCGACGGCACGCTGCGCAACCAGGTCGCGCTCCTTCTCAGCCTGAAGCCGGAGGCGTTGCCGGAGGACGTGCAGGAACGATGCTGGACTGTGCTTCGCGAACAGGTCGACTGGTATGATCGCAGTGCCGCCAGCTATCCGAAGGAACGCAAGGGATGGCTGCTAAAGGAGACTGGTGTCATTGCGATTGGACTCGCCTCCATCGCCGGCCCAGTGCGCGAACGTCACAGAGCCGACTTCACCGGCCTGCGCGATCGTATCGAGAATTGCCGAAAAGGGAACGATCCGGATGCTTCGAACCTGGCGGACTTGAAGAAAGCGGACTGGATGGCCGGCTAATGTAAGGGTCCGATGCTCTCAACGGGTGTGCATTTATCGCCGCCGTCTCGTCCTTGCGCTCACTCCTTGGCCCTCACTGCTTCGCGGAGTTTGCCGCAGTGGCGTGCGGCTCGCCGAAATAGGGAAAATCCGGGCGCGTCAACCGCTTATCGGGCGACACCCCATCGCCGAGGGCCGTGTTTGTAGCCAGCGTGAGAATCACGTCCATCACGTCGTCGCTGAGGCTGCGGCCGTTGAAGGCGGCAAAGGTGAATGCGGCGGGCGTGTCCAATTCGTATGGAAGGACGCCTGGGCAGAGGCGCGCGAGGAGTTGCGTTGCGTAGGCGGATGGGTCGGCCGCTGAGTCGGCGAGCGCGGTGACTTTTTCCACGAAGTCGCGGATCGGCTTGGAGAACAGCGCGACTTCGTCCGCCGGGACCGCGCGGTTGTAGTTTTCCGATGCGTCGTGCAGTGAAGGATCGGAGAGCAGGATGTGGGTAATCATCGGCAGGCCCCAACGCGATACTTGCACCTCCGGCGCGTGCCCGTAGAGCGATGCGGTGGCCCAGGCGTGCACCAAACCTCGGCCGATCAGGTTGCTGGGGACCTCCAGGACGATGGCAGTGACATTCTTGCCGCCGAAGAAGTTCTGGCGATTCTGGAACGCCTCCGGGGCAAACCGGTTTTCGGACCACAGAGCTTTTCTGAAGGCGCCAAAACCGGCACCATCGGAGGCGAAAAGATCAGGCGCAAGGCCTGCGTACGCCAGGCAGCCTTGATCCGCTTTCACCACGCGTCCCGTATTCCCGGAAATGATGAGTTCGCCCGCGGCGCCTTTCAGCGCGTCCGCTCCGGTGGCGCGCCGGACCTCGAAGGTCTGAACGTGCCGGTGCTCGCCGCCATCGGCGTCGGCGGGCGCGCCGAACTGGACCTTGAAGGCGACGTCTTCACGAAGATCGCGATTGGTGTCGAAGCGAAAGGCGTAGAGACCTTCGTCGCGGAAGGTGTCGGGCGCGCCGGCGCCGGCGTTCGGATTCACGGTCAAAGCCATCACCGTTGTGCCCGGGCGGCCGCGAAACAAGTAGAAGTCGCAGACGTTGATGCGCGGGTCTTCTTTTGCGGTAGGCGTGTCGAAATGATGTGACATAGCGAATCTTCTCCTAAAGGGTTAGACACGAAGGGCGTTTATCAGGGCGACGATCAATCGGCCTGCTTATCCGTGTCATCGTCGTCCGCCCGCCCAAACGTAGGCAGGTACCTGCCGAAGTTCAATTCGAAGTCGCTCGGAACGCCGTAACCGATATTACGAATCTTCGCGCGGCGCGCCTGTGCACCTGGCAAGGCCAGCAGCGGGAAGAACAGATCGATGCTCGACTGGAGTTCCACGGCTGTCGGCATCCCGAACCGATTGACCTGGGCCTTCGCCGCGGCTAGAGTTTCGCGGTCGAACGAAGCTAGGCGCCGGGCGAGAGTATCGACAAATGAGTCGAGCGCGTCATCGTCAAGTGTGCGGTTCACCCAGCCATAGCGTTCGGCGATATCAGCATCGAAATCGTCGCCGCTGAGGACGATCTCAAGTGCACGCGAGCGGCCGACCAAGCGCGGGAGCCATTCCAGCGCTCCGCCGCCCGGGACCAGTCCGACGCCGACCTCGGGGTTGCCGAACACGGCGCTTTGCCGGCTGGCGAAGCGCATGTCGCAGGCCAGCACGAACTCGTTACCGATGCCGCGCGTGCGGCCGCGAATCTTGGCGATGCTCACAACTGGCGCGGACGAGAGGCGCAGCACAAAGTCGCGCCACAGGCCCAGCACCTCTGGCCGTTCCGCTGCCTTGGCTACGTCGAGATGGGCGATAAAAAAATCGGGATTCGCCGACTGGAACACTACGACCTTCAAGGACGGGTCGGCCTCGAGGTCGGTCATGAGCGCTCCCAATTCGACGATCGTCGCGGGAACAAACATGTTGATCGGTGGGTTGCTGAAGGTGATCGTCCAACGGCCCGGATGGGTGCGGTCGGTGTTGAACTGCGCACCTGCTGTCCGCTGTCTCGCTGCATGGCGCCGGTGGGTCATCTTCTTCTCCTCTCTTGTGAAGAACCCTACCGCAGCGATCTGAAGCCCGCGCGAACCTCTTCTGAAAAGAGCTTCGGCTGTTCCCAGGCCGCAAAGTGCCCGCCCTTGGGGAGCTTGTTGAAGTGAATGAGTTTGGGGTACGCCCGTTCCGCCCAGCTTCGTGGAGCAGGATAGAGTTCGTCTGGAAAGACGCTCACGGCGGTCGGGACAACGACGCCTTTAACGCCGAAGAACGAATAACCCTTGTTTTCCCAATAGAGACGAGCCCCCGAGAGCGCCGTATTCGTCAACCAGGTCAGCGTGATGTTGTCGAGGACGTCGTCCCGGGTGAGACCTTCGCTCCCTCCGGCAAAGACACGCGCGATCATCTCGTAACTGCGCGCGTCATGATCAAGGAAGTAGGCGGCGAGACCGACAGGTGAATC
Source organism: Terriglobia bacterium (assembly GCA_963766615.1). Classification (GTDB taxonomy): domain Bacteria; phylum Acidobacteriota; class Terriglobia; order Bryobacterales; family Bryobacteraceae; genus Palsa-187. The sequence continues at coordinate 171,742 of CAVYBC010000010.1, read as the reverse complement.
CGCGATTCCGTATAGTGTCTGCGGTCTCAACCCCATCTGGAAGCCGTAGCCGATACCCTTTGCATAGACGAAGCTTAGCCGCTCGTAAGCGAGCTTCTCGTCGGCCGAGAGATTCGCCGGTGCCGGCGCGCCGGAAAAGGCCAGCTTGTCGATGTCGGGTGGAATCACGTTCGCCATGTTGGTGTGGATGCCCAGCAATTCCGGCGGCGCCTGCACGCCCATCAGCTCGGTGATGATTGCACCCCAATCGCCGCCCTGCGCCACGAATTTGTCGTAGCCGAGGCGCTTCATCAACACGGTCCAGGCACGTGCAATGTGCGCGGGGTCCCACCCGGTCGTGGCTGGCTTGCCGGAAAAACCGTAGCCGGGCATCGACGGAACCACGATATGGAACGCGTCGGATGCGTTTCCGCCGTGTGCGGTGGGATTGGTCAGCGGATCGATGATCTTCAACTGTTCGGTGATCGAGCCGGGCCATCCGTGCGTAACGATGAGCGGCAACGCATTTTCGTGTTTGGAGCGGACGTGAATGAAATGAATGTCCAGTCCATCGATCTCGGTGAGGAAGTTCGGCAGGGACTGCAATTTTGCCTCGCACTTGCGCCAGTCATAATCGGTCGCCCAATAGCGCGCCAGCGCCTGCATCGTCGCAAGCTGGACACCTTGGGTTGCATCGGTCACTGTTTCCCGCTCAGGCCACTTGGTCGCGTTGATGCGCTTGCGTAAATCTGTAAGCTCTGCTTCCGGAACACTCGCCACAGGAAACGGACGAATTGCATCTGCCGGCTCGCTGCCTCGTTGTGTAGCACTCGATTGGGTCATGGGGTACTCCTGTGAGTAGTCTTACATTATTTCGTTTGAAATGCTCCCGTGTGTGCTGGTGCGGTTGTCAACTGCGGTCAAAAATTCTTTTGGCGGCTCAAATACTAATCCCATTGGGCCGCCTTGCTCAGTCAGAGTCTCTGCGCGATCTATGAATACTAAGACCGCTCCTCTGATGGCTTCATCACCGCAAGTGTGCGCCACAACGGCATCCGAATTCGCGCTGTCGGATCGCGGATCACAATGGTTGGACAAACCCGCTTCTTGCAATCGCGCCAGATCGGTAACGGGAAGTGTCCGGTAATTTGGGTGGAAACGCATGCGGAAACGCGCTGCTTTAGGCGAATCACGCTACCGGAGAATGCGTTGCTCGACACGGACCTCTGTCCGGAAATGCCGGCAATCCGCCCGAGGCGACGCTGCGCCGCCTTCCCAAAGAGCACTGCACGGCCACGCGGGAGAATAGTAGAGAAGGAGGGACTCCCGTGAAAGCAGTCAGGACTCACGGCCGGGGCGGGCCGGAGCAGTTGTTTTTCGAGGATGCCCCGGTGCCGGTGGCTCGGCCTGGGGATGTGCTGGTACGGGTACGCGCGACGGGCATCACGCCCGAGGAACTGACTTGGGATGAGACCTATCAGAACGCCGATGGCACCCCACGGATTCCAGGCATACCGGGACACGAGCCATCCGGCGTGGTAGAGCAGACCGCGCCCGATGTCACGGATTTTCGGGCGGGCGACGAGATATATGGCTTGGCCGATTTTCCCCGGGACGGGGCGGCCGCCGAGTTCGCGGCCGTGCATGCGGCGAACCTCGCGTTAAAGCCGCGCAGCATCCCCCACGTGCAGGCGGCGGCACTGCCGCTTTCGGCGCTGACCGCCTGGCAGGCACTCTTTGATCACGCGCTTCTCGCCGCAGGGCAAGCCGTGCTGATCCACGGAGGCGCTGGCGGGGTGGGAACCTTGGCAGTACAACTGGCACGGTGGTGCGGGGCCCGCGTAGTAGCCACGGCATCCGCGCGCGACACGGCGCTCGTACGCAGTCTGGGAGCTGACGACGTGATCGACTACCACGCTAAGCGTTTCGAGGACACTCTGCGAGACATCGATGTAGTGCTGGACACGATCGGCGGCGAGACGCGGGAGCGTTCCTGGCGCGTGCTGCGGAAGGGGGGAGTGCTAGTGACACTGGTTTCTCCGATTCCGGCTGATGTCGCCGAGCAGCACGGCGTGCGCGGTGTGTTTTTCATTGTTAGCGGAAATCGAGGGCAGCTTGATCAAATCACCGGACTTGTGGATATGGGGAAGCTGAAGCCGGTATTATCCGAGGTGCTTCCACTGGCCCGCGCACGCGAAGCGTTTGAGCACGGCGCCGCAGGCCACGCTCCAGGCAAAATCGTGCTTCAGGTGACTGCATAGCCTGCGCGATGCCGAACCGATGACCCGCCACCGGTAGGCGACGCATTTACCACGGGAAGAGTGGCCGGCTATATCGACCAAGGTCCCTTGGGGATTGCCAGAAGTCCGTTATGAACGACGACGTGCTTTTATCAGTCACGGTCGGGTGGCAACACCGCAAGAAGCTCGCGATATCAGGCATACCATGATCCAATTGTTTTGCTCTCCTCGTCAGACTTGATTGGCAGCGCGTATAATACGAAATAATTAGAATCGGCGGATGAGCACTGTTTATCGGAATTGGAGTCGTCAATGAGAAGCGTACAAATCGAGCAGAAGAGCTATGAGATGCCTCCGCGAGAGGGGATTAGCATCGCGTATTTTCTCACCGTCACCGACATCGAGCGATCGGCTCGCTACTACGAAAAGGTCTTCGGCGCTCGCATTCTGAGCTTGGGTGACGGCAACGCGCCTGGGTACCTTCAGCTTGCGAATATCTGGATGATTCTGAACGTTGGGGGCGGGCCGACCCCGGATAAACCGACGGTAACGCTCAGCATCCCCGATCCGAGTCACATCAACAGCTTTATGAATTTCCGCGTCGCGGATATTCAAGCGTGCTATGAATTATGGAAAAGCCGAGGAGCGGAGTTCATCACGGCACCGATCCCCAAGTACGGCGAGACGCGCTGCTATATCCGCGATCCTGACGGATATATTATCGAGGTCGGACAGAGCACCGACCTCAAGTACGGTTGACGCTCGGCCTGGAAAAAGCGTTCTCGCACTCATGGGCGAGTTGTCGGCTAACAGCCGGTAACCAAGTGGTGATTTGCGGCTTCTCGATCATGTCACATGTCAAGAATTCGGTGGCGATTGTGGGCCCCCAGCTATGGTCGTCCAGCAGCCAGTCGAGCATTAGGTCTCACTCAGCAGGTGGCATGACCAAAAGATTCACACTGCCACAGTTGGTAGGTGCGAGGATAAGCGCTGTTGTTCGCCATTATCGTCCGCTGCTACCGCGCCGTACCGGCGGGCACAAAGGGCATGCGATTATGCGAGTTCCGACCACCTCGCAATCTGACCGCTAGTGGTCACACAAATTGAACATTATGACCCATTGGGAGATTCCGCCAAACTTGGAAATGGGTGGTGCGATCACTGGTGGGCGCCGATAGCCCCGTCCCGTAACGGCGGGGATTCTTAGGCTGGCCATCTCGACGTTTGATGTCTATGGCCCGAATTTCTCCATTTTCACCAGCCTCCAAATCGCGCGCCACATCGGTCACCACGGAATTCCTACAGGAGATACTGAACAGGAATTGCGACCCAGACCTCTAGCGTATGTGGCGCGCCGGGTGGCGAAAGCCGCTCCTTCCGGCCCTGAATACTCGTCGAACGGAAACCGGCATCCGCCCTGTCGCCGACTGGATTGGGAACGACTGCCGCTCCGCAATCACACGCATTGTCGATCAGTAAGTTAGGCGGTCTTCAACTCGGTCTCCACAGCGCGTGCAAAGTAGTCGATTTCCTGCATGGTCGTATACACGCTGGGAGTCACTCGAATGCCCGTATATTCCGCGTGCGCGTTGAGCGCAGTGTAGATGCCGTGCTTTTCCTGCAGGGCCGTCACCAATTTCCGCGGATCGCCCTCCGTCAGCCCGAACATACCGATTCCGCAGGACATCTCGGGGTTTGGATTGTGAAGAATTCTGATCTTGGAATTCTGTGCCAGCTTCGCCGTCCAGGCGTCCTTCAAGTAGCGGAGGCGCGCCGCCTTTCGCTCAATGCCAATGTTCTGGTTAAAGGTAATGGCCTCGCAAATAGCATTGTGGTTTGCCGCCGGGTGCGTGCCAATCTCCTCGAACTTGCGGATGTCGTCGTCGCGGCGTTCGCCCGCGGCCATCAGGGGCCAGGTTTCTTTGATCCGTGATTTGCGCACGTAAAGGAACCCCGTTCCCACGGGAGCGAAGGTCCACTTGTGAAGACTCACGCCGTAGTAATCGCAGTTCAGATCCGAAATCTTATAAGGGAAATGGTTGAAGGCATGCGCCCCGTCTACGATCACGGCGATGTCTCGGGCGTGCGCCATATCGCTGATGCGGCGGACCGGAAAGATTTGTCCTGTGCGGTTGGTGATGTGCGACATCAAAATAACCTTCGTCCGCGCGGTCAGCGCTTTTTCAAAGCGATCGTACAGGTCATCCATGCTGGAGACGGGCACAGGAAACGAAATGGTCTTGAGCACGATCCCTTCCCGCCGCGCCCGCTGCTCAAAAGTGGTGAGCATCCTCCCATAATCCTGGTTTGTGGTCAGAACTTCGTCGCCGGCCTTCAGATGGATGCCCAGCTGGGCGATTTCCAGAGACTCGCTCGCGTTGCGCGTGATGGCGAGCTCCTCCGGATCGCAGCCTGCCACCGATGCCACCAATCGCCGCGCGGTTTCGATCCCGCGCTCGAGTTGCTGGATCATGGTGTGATAAGGCCCCATGTTGCTGTAATCGAGATAGCGGCGCATGGCCTCCTGGACCGTGCGCGGCGCCGGGCTGACGTGCCCGTTGTTCATGTTCACAATCGACCGGTCTATCGTAAATTCGTTGCGGACTTCGGCCCAGAAGTCTTCATCGGTAGCCGCCTCCTCTGGGGAACGGAGCTTGGTTGTGGCCGGTGCCGCGAAAGCGCGCCCGGAAAACTGGGTCGTGAGGGAAGCCAGAGCCGAGACTCCGGCTGAATTGCGGAAGAATGTGCGTCGATTCACTGTAGATTCTCCTTAGGTGAGATTCCAAGGAGCAGCGAGGCTCTGCGTTGGGCTGCTTACGGCGCAGCGGAGGCTTTCCCTATTTATCGCCTATGAAAATGCGATTCGCATAAGTCTTAAGGGAAGGGCGACTGGGCGCTCAGGCGTAACGTGCATCATGCTAGCACATTTCCGTCCGCCGTTGGCCCATTTGCCGAGCCGCTTCCCGGACTGATAAGTGCAATTATCGTCCGCTGCCAACTACGTGCGTATGTGCCGTCATGAGCGCCTCAGACAATGGCCCTCGACCCGGTCCGCCCACTGAGTACCCGCAAAAAATCTTGATCGAGTATTCCCTGATCACCTTGTTCCCCAACTCTTCAAGCCGTTCCGCGGCTGCACTGTTGGTCGGCCACAGAATGTCTACCATTTCCCCAAAAAGCCACACGTCGCGCTGAAGGCCGGTGCGTTCATCGCGTTGAGCGTGCTCAATGGACGGTTTAAAACACGCATCGAAGAGTCTGGGATCTGGATTACCATTTACCATAAAACGGCCCATCGTCTCGAAGGCATCGAGGAAAAAGAGCTGACCGCTCGCCTCAAGAGCTTCGACCTTGTAATCGGCTTTCAGATATCTCTTGATCGCGTAGCGGTGGGCTTCTGTGGTGATGAGAATGACGGCACCGCTCTTCTTGAGACCGTTAGAAGCGTAGTAGCTGACCTTATTCACCAGGGACCGGTCATCAGTATAGGGATACACGATGTGGGCGTGCCGAGCGGGCCTTGAAAGAATCCGCGCCGTTCTTGGGTCCATATTGGCTGGATCGTGGAACCGCCCCAGGTGTTGGGCCGAAAGACTGGGGCTGAGATAGATGCGGTCGTCCAGGACGCTCTGGACAGCATCCAGAAGATCTTCACGCATGCGGGATTTCACCACGTATCCAGTTCCTCCCACCTCAAAAATGGCTTTCAGGTACGCGGGGCTGGAATGCATCGTGACAAATAGCAGCCTCGTATCAGGCAGGCGTTTCTTGATCTGGACCGCGGCTTCAATACCGGTCAACAGCGGCATCGTGATGTCCGTGACAATCAGGTCCGGTTTCAGGCGCAGCGCCGCTTCCACCAATGCCCGCCCATCCGCCACGCTCGCGACGATTTTGTAGTGCGGCGCAAGAACCCCTCGGATGTGCTCGAGCACCGCTGGGTGGTCGTCGGCCAATAAGATTCGAAGGCGGTTCATGTGCCGGCCTTAAGGGGAACTTCCAACGCAACTTGAGTGCCGTGACCTAGCTGAACCATTGTTCTTATGCTGTTGCTCTTGACGCCGGGCGGCGCACCTCAGGCGGCAGTTGCCATCTTGGGAGATCGTGGTTCTGAAAACTTCCGGATGATCGATCGCACTCGGCCGCGATTCTCCTTGCCGGTAACGTAGGCGGCGGCGAGGAGCCGCTTTAGGGCAGCCTCCTCCGTACTTCCGCAAACACAATCGGCAAGGTATTTCATCACGAGGTTTTCGGTAACGCCCACATCTTTGAGGAAAATTTCATCAGTGGGTGTGTCAAAAAGGAGGAACTCTACCACTTCAACTCCCTTCAGAATGGCTCGTCGTCAAGCAGCTTATCGACGGGCTCACTTAGAAACGCGTGAGAATCTCCCTTTCCGGATCATCTACCCGCGCCAGCCGCGCGCCCAAATACGCAGCGCTGGTGGTAGCCCGAGCACGTCTATTACCAGAGCTCACGAACGGAAAATCGTGAAAACGCGTAATTCTATTCGTCGATTGCACAATCTGCATGTGGAGCTGATGAGGGTCACGACAGCGTGCCGGCGTCGTCGGCGCGTTGTCTCACATGTCCGCTATTTTCGCGTGCAAAACCTCAACTGCGCTGACGATTCGGGGGATCGGTCTCACTTCCGCGAACGTCGTTTGGGGCCATTGTCCGAATGGCCGGCCATACGCCCTGAGCCGGCAGTCGACCACATCCGCGGTTTGGGCGTTCTCCGGCCATGTGGCGAGGCGAGACAGTACTGCTGGAAGCCTTGATAGAATGACGGCCAATGACAGGGTTGAGGCTTGTGCCCGCGTTGGTGGCATCGATTCTGGTTGCACAGACACGCGTGCCGCGCGTTTGGGACGAGAAGGGGTTCGCAGGCTGGCAACTTTCGGTCGCGGGGCAGAAATTCACAGCCGGCCATTTCACAGAAGAGGAGTATTACCGCGCTCCGATCGAAAACGTTCGCACGTATCCGGTTTACGCGCCCAATCGCGAGCCCAAAGGCTACTGGGGTTTTCTGAACAGCATCGGACCGAAGCCGCTCATCCAGCCCGAGAAACTCAAGACCGAACGCGAATGGGTCGACGCCGGCCGGCGCGTCTTTGAGGAGTTCGATTTTGTCGCAAGCCGTCGCTATGACGACGAGTTGATCCGCAAGTTGCGTTCTCAAGCATACTTGACTGAGCGCAAGATCGAGCCGCTCCCCGATGGCACTCTGCCGGATGTTCGCTGGGTGGTAACTCAGAAGGGCATCGCAATTTCACTGAAAGAGTGTGCCGGCTGCCACCTGCGATGGGTTCCGGGACCAGGCGCGGGTGGTAAGCCCTTTTACGGCGCTCCCGAGAATGTGCCGTTTCCCAATTTCGGTTTCAGTTTCGTCGATCTCGGCGCGGGAGCGTATCTGCCCCGGGGTGACGATGTGACGACGATTCGCTGGCGAAGTCACTTCGTGCCTTGGATTTCAAATGACATTCACGCCCGCATCAAGACCATGACGAACCAGGAGTGGGGGGCGTGGGATGACGCATCGAACGGCATCGGCATGCAGGCGCGCTGGGACGGCAGTATTTACTATCCGACTAAGATTCCCGATTTGATCGGCATCAAAGATCGCAAGTTTTTCGATCACACCGCCACACATCGGCATCGCGGAATTGAGGACTTGATGCGCTATGCCGCGCAAGTGATGTCGGCCGATACTCCGCATTTCGGGCCGTACGATATTGTGCCTCGGACCGATCGCCGCGTACCGTACAGGCTTTCGGATGAAGCGCTCTATGCGATGGCGATGTACATTTACTCGCTTGAGCCGCCACCCAATCCCAATCGGTTCGACGCCAGGGCCGCCGCGGGTCGGAAGATCTTCACGGCGAATTGCGCCGGATGCCACACACCGCCTCTATACACGAATAACAAACTGACCTTGGCGAAGGGATTCAAGCCGGATGGGGCGAACCCCGACGTAATCCCTGTATCGGTCGGCACCGACCCTGGCGGAGCGATGCTCACGCGCAAGGGGACCGGGTACTATAAGGTGCCCTCGCTCAAAGGCGTATGGTATCGCGGCCGATTTCTGCATGACGGATCGCTCTCATCGCTCGAGGAGATGTTTGATCCCGCGCGTTTGCAGCCGAATTTCGAGCCGGGCGGATGGAACCCCCCTGGTGTGAAGAAGCGAGCGGTGGCCGGGCATGAGTTCGGCTTGAAATTGTCGGTGCAGGAGCGCGCGCAACTCATCGCGTTCTTGAAAACTCTGTGAGGCCTATGGACTCGTTGCGAAGCGATGAGTACGTCGATCCTCGTTGTGCACTCAATCCTCTCCGCAGAGGACTCATAAGGCAGGCGTCGGAAGGCATCGACCAACGAGGCCTCCCGGTCATTGAGCGCATTTCCATATCCTGTACACAATATGGCCAGTCGATCCGCGGCGTGTTGAACTGCAGTTGGACGTATAGTCGCCATCCCGTCGAAGTGGCGCTCTGGGCGACGCGTTACTCGGACGGAGCTCGGATGGACCGTACTAGCTCTGGTTCTGGGAAGTTGTTAGCCATTGTCGTCCGCTGGTTTCGCGTGCAAAACCTCGAGCGGGCCAACGATTCGGGGGATCGGTCTCACTTCCTCGGACGCCGTTTGCGGGAACATCAACTTAAGAGGACTAATGACCATCACAAAGTACATCGTCGCGAGAACAGCAAAAGAAGCCTCAAGGTCTGGAACAGCGATCTGTGCCACGATAGCCAGAACGATGCTCAGGAGTATCTAAACCGCTGTAGCTGCTCGGCCCTGGGTCATACTCTAGCGACGTTATCTTCCGATGTACCCTTCACGTGGAAGCCGTGGCGCAGTGAGTCCGAATCGGAGGCTCGCTAACTATCCGGTGCTCCAACGAAAAGCTTAAGCATAAGCAATGAGTTCGGGGAAGAACCTCCCTCGGTACGTTGTGTGCAATTATAGTCCGCTGTTTTCAGACGCCGCCAAGCGAACCGGGTTACCTGCTAGCGTCCTAATTTTTCTTTTAACCGGGTCCAGTCAAATGGTGCGTCCGGGTTTTTGTATCCCGGTCCCCATTTGAGGATTTATCAAGAAGCTCTTCGACCTGGCTATTTGAGATCGCCGTGCGAGCATGTTCCTCGTCCCAATCCTGTCAGTCATTCAAAGTTGCACAGATCCGAAGGAGCAGGTCGCAAGAAAGTACTGATCGATCAGGCCATTGATGGTGGCTCACTTGCTGCCTCTTTCCTCCAACCCCAGGCACAGAAGAAACGGCGTCCGGCGTTCCAGCGTCCTAGTCACATTCCTCCTGCCTGCGCTCTTCAATTGCCCCAGTCAACGGAGTTTTCCGTGCCTTGTCGCCCGGAGTGGCCCGGTGTCCATGTGAGGACGGGCGACGACTACTTTATAGGCTAGCGACGTCGATCAAGCGCTGTCCGCGCTGCTGCCAATGCGTGCCGTAGGGGGTGAATCGATGCGCTGGCGGGTAATGTGGGCCAACAGTCCTCCCAGAAGGCCCGTGCCTGCGCCAATCGCACCGGCGACGCCGATCTTGAACGGGGCTCCTTTGAGATAGTCGTAGTTGATGAAGGCTCTCAAACTTCCCCATCCGCTAGTCTCAAACCGAGAGACCATATTTTGCCAGTCCGCCCGCAGTCGGAGGGTCTCCAGGAACACGTTTACCCTGACAAAATTAGCGACGTAGAAGATAGTGAAAGTCACGCAGGCGACAGTGAGGCCAGCCTTTACAGCTTCGCTAAGCTGGCCGCTGCGTTTTCTTGCCCTGAATCCAGCGAAGCCCCACGCGGCGAACATCGGTCCGTAAAAAGTCAATAGCGCGAGGGGTGTATCGTCGGCGAGTGGTTCCCTCCACGTGTAGAACAGATCCCAAATGCCAAAGGCCAACCCCAGCGACGCTCCCCAGAGAACCCAATCGGTGAGGCCAGCGGCCTCGTCAAGACGAAGGCGTCCCATCAAGACCCGCTCGACGATTCCGTTAAGATGTCCGCCATTAGTTACATTCTAGGACTAGCGAAAACCGTAAATAATCCATCATTCCCGAATCCCTCGCGCCGCGCAACGTTAAGACATAAATTTGGGCCGCAGAGCGCAAGCCATGGAACGCCTTAGAGCACGTTTCCAAGTGGCCATCTCGAAGGGGGTTTTAAATGCAATCGGGGAGTGTTAGCCTTGCAGACGATGAAGATAGGTCCGGTTGGTGCTCTGCTTCTCTTCCGTGCGTATGCCCACGCGCAGTCCCCTCCTGTAACCTCTGGCCAGCTTCAGTACGAAGTTCGCCAATGTACGATGTCGGGGAGTTCAGTGATCTGCACATTTCGCATTACGAACCTCGGCCCTGGACGTCTCGTAATGCACCGGTGCGGGCCGGGCACAGGCGTCGGCGCGGGCGGACAGACCAGGGCCTACGACAATTTAGGCAACGAATATTCCGGAGAGGCTTGCACACTTGCGACCATGGGTCCCGTCTACGGGGATGTCGCTGCTCGTATTGGGTCCTCACCCGTTGAAGCCACAGCTGTTTTTAGGCACGTCCACGAGTCGGCCACAGCTCTTCCTCTCATTATTGTTGTTGGCTCTTCCGAAAACGTGCGGCTCAAGGTTTCCTTCAAGGATGTACCAATCACCAGGTAAATCATTTGGGGGAAAGCGGGACGGACGGAAGCAGATTCCGGAAGGCGATCAGCTTTCGCTCCAGATTGGTATTTGAGTGCGAGCGTGTCGGAGATAGAAGCAACACAAAGTTCTTGACGAAGTAAGTAGAATCCGTAAGCTGAGGAGGTGAACAAACGCTTCCGAGTATGCAATTTGGATCAGCCATATCTGTTGCCGCCATCCCTACAAGACTGGCTGCCGGAAAATCACCTGGCACGGTTTGTAGCTGAGGTGGTCAACGAACTGAACCTCTCCGGCATTTATGCAGAATACGAAAGAAAAGATGGACGAGGTCTGGCAGCCTACCATCCGTTGTTGCTCACCCGTCTCCTTCTGTACGGTTACGCGATAGGCGTGACCAGCTCACGCCGCATAGAAAAAGCCACGCATGAAGATGTCGCCTTCCGGTATTTGGCCGCCAATCAACATCCCGATCACGACACCTTAGCGCACTTCCGTCGCACCCATTTAGAGGCGTTAGCGGGCCTGTTTGTGCAAGCGCTGCGGTTGTGCCAGAAAGCAGGGTTGGTAGCGCTGGGAAACGTGGCTATCGATGGTACCAAGATCATGGCCAATGCCAGTCGTGACCGCTCTGCCTCCTATCAGAAGCTCACCGAGCGCGAGCAGTATTGGAAAGAAACCGTCGACAAGTTGTTGGCAGATGCACAGCGCACCGACGGGGAAGAAGACGAAAAGTGGGGCAAGGGCAAAAAGCCCGAAGCTTTACCTGCGGACCTGTCCGATGCAAAACGCCGATTAGCACGCATTCAACAAGCCAAGCAAGAGTTGGAACGGGAAGCGCAGGAAATGTTGAAAGAAGCCACAAAACTTCACTCCCCCTCGTAAGCCGGGGCGGCCGACAAATGAACAAGCCACAACGCAGGAAAAGACGGATCGACAGCAATACGAAAAAGCGAAAGCCCGCTTGCGGCGAGCGCGCCGCAATGCGGAAAGCCCGACACGGGAATATAACTTCGTAGACCCGGATTCGCGTTTGATGATGGACACCGGACGAAACGCATTTGCGCAAGCCTACAACACACAGGTCGCCGCAGACAGCCGAGCTCAGGTGATTGTGGCTGCCGAAGTCAAGCAAACCACTACCGATCGCGCACAACTCGTACCCATGGTGCGCGCCATCCTGGAAACCGCAGGTAGCGCACCGCAGGTGGTTACAGCGGACGCAGGCTACTGGGATACGTTGAGCCTGCGCGATCCCTGTTTGAAGGGGATTGAAATGCTGGTTACTCCGGATTCCAAGCCGCGTCTACCGAACGAAGAATTACCGGTGAAAGTGCCGCATGGTGAGGAGGCCCAGGCTATGCGGAAGCGCCTTGCCAGCGAAACCGGCAAGGCTCTGTACGCTCAGCGAAAAGTGATCGTGGAACCTGTGTTTGGCCAGATCAAAGAAACGCGCGGGTTTCGACGCTTTCGCATGCGCGGCCTCCAGCGCGTCTCTGCAGAGTGGAAACTCATTTGCGCCACACACAATCTTCTGAAGCTCTTCCGCCATCGCACAGCACCCCGGCAATTTGGTTATCCCGCCAAGGCCTGAAAACCCAGCCAAATTGCCAATTCAATTTTCTTTTCCATCAGCAGTCAACGCACAAGCGCTGCCCACCTAAAATGTTTCTCCGACACGCTCGTGCACTCAAACACCATTGTTTTTCAACGTGCCTCACTGTCGAGCCTCATCTTCCAATCGAGCGAGGCGGGCAGGTGTCCTCACTTGCCCGATTATAGATCTGAATCCAGGAAACACCACTTCCCACCGCTCCAAAAAACTGGTCAGCATTTAGAATCGCGACGCGGGCTCTTACGGCTGTACATTGTGACACTTCGTAAAAGTGTCACACCCAACCGTTTTCAAGAAAGGAAACGGCCGATGATCAGGTATGCATCGCGCTCTGTTGACGTTATTTATCAGTGCGGCGCTTGGGCAGGCTCCGCTAATTGGGGTGAATTCGGCGGCGAATGGGTTGCCGATGGGGGCTCGCGATGTGGTCACTTCGATCATGGTGGATCCTTCGCCGGCGGGGGGCGACTTGTTGGCGGTGATGCTCGGGGCGGATGGAGTGGCGATTCAAATCGAGCTTCCAGGTGGACGGCGTCTTACGAAAGAGAGTTCGGAAGGGGCAGGTTTCAAGTGGGAGATCGCGGGAGAAGCCTCTGGCGACGAGGCGATGTTTCCGGGGCTTCAGGGCAAGGTGAATCATTTGATCATGCTGCCGGCGGGCGCGCCGAAGGGGAAATATTCGATTCACGCGGATGCTCGGGGGCTGAAGCAGAAATCGTTGCTTCAGGTGATTTTCTTGCCGTTGGGGAATCCGGGCGCGCCGGCCGCTGGTGCGAGCGACACAGTGCGGGTGGCCCTGCTCGAAGGGGAAATGTTTCACTACGCCGGGCAGAAAGTTGAACTGGTGGCCGGGGTTTTTGAGGGGAATCGCGGTATTGCCGACGCGAAGCTGAGTGGATTGGCGGTGGCTACCGATAAGAACGGAATGCCGATGAGAAGGCCCGTGCCGCTGCAATTCAAGGCCGGCGCGACTGGAGCGGCGGGGTCCTACAACGCGGAGCTTCCGGAGACAACAGCGGGCGAGTACAGCATCTCGGTCAAGGTGAACGGAAAGTATGCGAACGGGACGCCGTTTGAGAGGGTCGCGGGAACTACGGTCACGATTCGGCCGCTGCGGGCGCGATTGCTGCGGGTGACGGAACAGGCGGTGGATCTGGACGGCAACGGATTAATCGACAGGGTCGACGTAACGGCTGAGGTGCATGTGGATCTGCCAGGCGAATATTGGATGAGGCTGGACCTGACGGCGGCGTCGGGGAAATTTATGGAGGCTTACGGAAGGGCGACGCTGGCGGCGGGAGAGAAAAACATTACGGCATCGTTCGACCGGTACAGCTTGACGCATGTGGGGGCGGATGGTCCGTACAAGATCAGCGCACGGCTGTTTCGGAAGGAGCAGGATTCGGATGGGTTTGCTTCGGTGCTGGAGGATGCGGGGGAAACTCGGGATTATAAGCAAGCGAGTTTCGATCGGGGGGCGATCTATTTCACCGGGGCGGTGCGGGCGACTCCGGAATCGGCGGCAAGTTTCGTAGTAGGCGGAGCGGGGGCGACTCCGCCATCGGCGAAGGACGGCCAGGGTTACGACCGGCTCGCCGTTACGTTCGACGTGTTTACGCCGGGAGGAAATTGTACATGGTATACCGGGCTGGGGACAGGGGTTCACGACCTCGAATTCTTGAACGGCTGGGGAACCTTACCAAAGGGCGCCGGGCACATCACTTTTGTGTTCGACGGACTGATCATTTCGGATCGAGCCGACGGCAAGGAGTTACACACATCGCGCCCTGTTGTGGATTGCGGGGGCCTGGGCCTCTGGGCGAAGTGGGACGGGCCGGTAGAGGTTCCGTTACCTGCATTTCCGGCCGGGACGTTCACGAAGCCTCCTGCCTCCTTTGAACTTGAAAGGATACCCGGGGCGGCCCCGGCGAACGAGGTGGTTTTCTGGGTAAAGACGATGGGCGGATTCAACGAAGCCTTGGAGTTCAGTGTGGAAGGACTCCCGCCGGGGATTGTGGTGAAGGATCTGCCTCCGGCCAAAACGATTCAAGAACTGAGAAAAATGTTTATGGGGGGAGTCGGATCAGAGTCTTATTCAGTGCTTGCTGAGGGGCAGAGTAGCGGACGCGACGACCTCACGGTTACCATCCCATTGGTGCCGGTCGCTGTGCCTCGCGGGAATTACAAAATCACGGTGCGGGCCAAGGGGAAGACTATAGAACGCGCGGTGACCCTTACCATTTCGGCCTACTAAGATCCTATTGAAGCTCTGGTATCACCAGAGCTTTTATCTTGCTGCTTTCCACGTTGCCCATCACGTCGTAGCTGCTGGCTCCACCTTGCCGAGCGTCAGCTCCGGCTCCGGCTCCGGCGTGGGCCAACACCTACCGCCTGCGGTTCGACGCCTACAGCGCGCCCCTGAGCGCACTTGGGTGTCCACTCCTGCCGTGCTATCCAGACCCTGCGCCAGGGGCGGCCTATCCTTCGGCCCGTGGGCGCGAGCGAAAGCCCAAGCAATGCGGGAGGGCCGTACCATGGGGACATAGCGGGCGCGCGCGATTCGCGCGGCGCTCGACTGGGACCGCGCTCGGAACAGCGAGTAGGGCCTGAAATGTCCACACCTGCTTGCTATGATCGAGGCAGTTCAAACAGGAGGATCATCCCTATGAGGGCCCAATTACCCCTGATTCTTCTCGCGGCGGCATCCGCCGCTGTTCCACTACTGGCACATCACTCGGTGGCCGCCAGGTTCGACAAGTCCGCAATGCTTACCCTGCGCGGGGTCGTGAGCAGGATCGAGTGGATGAATCCGCATGCGCGCTTTTGGCTGGACACCACTGAGTACAACAGCCCGACCACGTGGGAGGTTGAGTTGCCCGCGCGCAACGCTCTCGTCCGCAACCAGGGCCTCCAGCGGGATTTCGTCAAAGTGGGCGACCAGCTCACAGTGATGCTGTGGCGCGCCAAGGACGGCTCCCGAGTGGCTCACGCCCTCAGCCTTACTCTTCCAAGTGGCCAGGTTATAGAGTTCCCTCGGGAGTGGGGGCCAATAGCGAGGACACAATAGCCGCTCCGATGGAGCGATACGTTTTTCCTGGGGACAATCAGCCCGAGGTGTTGACCTCGATCTCGCCTGAATGCCAAGCCAGATCGCTCGCCACTATTTCGCGCGGCGAAAAATGTCCGACGCCACGGCGCTGAACGCCGCTGGCAGTTGTGCGCCGAGCGCAGCCGAAATATACAGCCCAGTCGGTGTCCTCGGATCGTAGATCGGACTCCGCGGATCGTTGCTCACGCGCTGCAGGAATTCCGGACTATAAGGGAAGGGCGCGTTTCCCAGGCCGATGCTGTAAATCACCACGTTGTGCAGCCCTTTCCCCGAAACCGGATCGACGGCGCCATTGCGGATGTTGGTTGCTGCGCTATCGGCAACGTTCATCGCCACCGCCTGCGCGTTGGCGTTATTGGCCAGATCGATCAATCCGTACGGATTCAGAGTGACCCCCATGAACTTGGTGTTCGCCGAATTGCCGTAAATATCTTTCATCGGAACGCCCAGGAAATCGCTCGTGTTCAACATGCTCCCCTGACTTACCGAATACGCACAGCCCGCGGAATGGGCCGTAAATTCCAGATCCCCCTTCACGGTAGCCTGAAGTCCATTCGGACCTGCGGTCGCGTTCGGATTCATGAGCCCGAACCACATGGAGGCGTTGGAGAACGTATTGTAGACGCCACGAATGTAGCCTTTTCCCGCGGACGGCATCGTGTAGCCTCCGGGTCCGCCGGGAGAGCCGGGAGTATACTCCGTACATGAACTGGACGCGGCAATGGGCATATCGAAGGTTGCGCCCGTCGGATTGCCGTCCGTAAACAACAGGATCACGTTCGTAAACTCCGGCTGATTCAGCTGCACTAATTGCTGGTAGCCTGTCCACAGCCCCTGAGCGGTGGACGTGGATCCAACGCAGTCGAGACTGTGCAACAGCGTCGGGATATTGGGAACCGCCGTCTTGAACGTGTTCGCGATCGGAAAACTGACGTAAGAGGTAGTCGCAAACGTCACCAGGCCTATCTTGTCCTTTCCCGAAGCGAACTTGTCTACGAAGGAGGTCACCGCATCGACCAATGCTTCGCACGATCCTGATATTTTGAGCGAGCCGGAATGATCCACCACCAACATTATGTTCGCGGGCTTGTGCGGAGCGGAGCTGGCCGGAAGGGCGTCATTTCCGTCTCCGCGCATAGTAACTAATGTAGTGTGAGGATCTGGGCAAAGTGCCCAGCCCTTTTCTACAGGCTCTTACGTTGTGAAAAAATACAAAGGCCGCTTGATGACGCAGATCCAAAGATTCATTCGCGTTGATCGGCGGCCAATTTTTCGAAGGAGACTCGAGATGCTGCGTCTGACAATGGGCCTGGTTCTTGCCGCCGTCACTTACGGCCAGGGAAACGCCGCCTGGACCCAACCCTTCCCGCCACACAAAATCGCCGGGAACCTTTATTACGTGGGCTCGAAGGACCTCGCGTCTTATCTTGTCACCACTCCCCAAGGCCACATCCTGATCAACAGCAGTCTCGAAACGTCGGTGCCGCTGATTCAAGCCAGCGTGGAAAAACTCGGCTTCAAATTTCAGGACATCAAGGTCCTCCTGATCAGCCACGCGCATTTCGACCATTGCGCCGGCAGTGCGGCCATCAAGAAACTCACCGGCGCGAAGTACATGGTGATGCAGCCCGATGTCGAAGAAATTGAGAACGGAGGCCACACCAACTTCCATTACACCGACAATTTCTATCCGCCCACGAAAGTCGACCGCGTCTTGAAAGATCTGGACGAGGTGAAACTGGGCGGGTCGGTTCTGACGGCCCATCTCACTCCGGGCCACACGCGCGGCTGCACCACCTGGACCATGAAAGTGATGGACGGCGGCAAGACCTTGAACGCCGTCATCATCGGCAGCCCTAACGTGAATCCTGGATACAAACTGGTCGGCAACACGAAGTATCCCGAGATTGCCACCGATTTCGAGAGGACGTTTCGAGTCCTCCAATCTCTCCCCGTGGACCTCTTCCTGGGCGCGCACGGCGCTTACTACGGCTTGGAAGCAAAGTACGCGCTGCTCAAGCCCAACGCCCCCAACCCGTTTGTCGACTCCCAGGGGTATCATGCGTATGTCACCGAACGCGAGCAGGCGTTCCGCAAAGAGTGGGAGAAGCAGAAAGGCAAGTGACAGTACCAATGGAAACCGCACAGACCGGCAGCTTTCTACGTGAAGCCCGATACCTCGGCTGAGCGGCAGGAGTTTTATCAGCGCCTCAACGTCAAAAATACCGCTCCGCTGTGGGAATACCTGGCCCGGCTGGTGACGCCCGAGCCGCAAACCGCATGCGTTCCTGCGCTGTGGCGATACCAGGACATGCGTCCTTTGTTGATGGAAGCCGGCGACCTCATCAGTGCCAAAGAAGCGGAGCGCCGTGTTCTGGTGCTGGAAAATCCGGGCCTGCGCGGCGAATCGAAAATCACTTCTAGTCTGTACGCGGGAATCCAACTCGTGATGCCGGGAGAGATCGCGCCGACCCATCGCCACACGGCCTCAGCCCTTCGCTTTGTGCTCGAAAGCGACGGAGGCTTCACCGCCGTGGATGGCGAGCGCACCACCATGCACCCCGGCGATTTCATCCTGACACCTAACTGGACTTATCACGATCACGGCAACCCAGGCTCTAAGCCCACGGTCTGGCTGGATGGCCTGGATCTTCACATCGTCAACCTGTTGGGAGCCAGCTTCGCGTCTCACCATCCGCAGGACATCCAGCCGCTCACTCGTCCCGATGGCGATGCCGCTGTACGCTACGGCGCCAACCTTCTGCCGGTGGAATACAAGTCTTCGAGCCAGGCCGCGCCGTTGTTCTGCTATCCCTACGACCGGAGCCGCGAGGCTCTGGAGATGCTCCATCGCAATGGACCTCTCGACCCATTGCACGGAGCCAAACTTCAATACATCAATCCCGTGACGGGTGGCTATCCCATGCCCACCATCGCAGCGTTCCTGCAACTTCTCCCCAAGAATTTCCAGGGCCACACTTACCGGGCCACGGATGCCACTGTGTACTGCTGTGTGGAAGGCTCCGGCCGCAGCCAGGTGGGTGGGGAGACGTTCGATTGGAACCTGCACGACGTGTTTGTGGCGCCGTCCTGGTCGTCGGTATCGCACCAGGCTGACACCGACGCGGTCCTGTTCAGTTTCTCCGACCGAGCGGCACAGAAGGCGCTCGGTCTTTGGCGCGAGGAAGCGATTCTTTGATGCTGCTGCCCACTTCTCTCGTCGGGTCCATGCCGCAACCCGACTGGCTGATCGATCGCAAAAGACTAGCGGGCCGCTTTCCTCCTCGCACGCGAGCGAAGGAGCTATGGCGTATCGCGCCGGAGTGGTTGGAAGCAGCGCAGGACGATGCGACTCTGGTGGCAATTAGGGAACAGGAACGCGCCGGGCTCGACATCATTACCGATGGCGAGATCCGCCGCGAAAGCTATTCCAATCGCTTTGCCACCGCGCTGGAAGGCGTGGACCTGGACAATCCCGGGACCGCACTCGATCGCAGTGGCCATCCCAATCCGGTTCCCCGAGTCACTGGCAAGATCCGCCGTAAGCACGCAGTGGAAGTCCGCGACCTTGAGTTTCTTCGCGCCAATACGTCGAAGAAAATCAAGATCACTGTGCCCGGCCCTTTCACCATGAGCCAGCAGGCGCAGAACGATTTTTATCAGGACGAAGAGACGATGGCCCTGGACTACGCCGCCGCCGTGAATGCCGAGATCCAGGATCTGTTCGCCGCCGGAGCCGACGTGGTTCAGGTAGACGAGCCTTATCTGCAAGCCCGACCGGAAAAAGCGCGCAAGTATGGACTCAAGGCTTTGAACCGCGCGCTGGAGGGCATCACCCAGACCACCGCGGTGCATCTGTGTTTCGGCTACGCGGCCATTATTCATGAGCGTCCCTCCGGCTACAATTTTCTCCCCGAGCTTGCCGATTGCCCGGTGAAGCAGATCTCGATAGAAACGGCGCAGAGTTCGCTGGATTGTTCAGTTCTCTCGAAGCTGCCCGGGAAAACGATCATCTTAGGCGTGCTCGACTTGTCGAAGATGGAAGTGGAAACGCCGGAAATAGTCGCCGCCCGCATCCGCAGGGCGCTTCCGTACATCCGGCCGCAGCAGCTAATTCTGGCTCCCGATTGCGGCTTAAAATACCTGCCTCGCGACGTAGCGTTCGGAAAGATGCGAGCGATGGTCGAGGGGGCCAGAATCGTTAGAGCCGAAGTGGAACCTGGACTACAATGAGTCCAGGGAACTTTCCCCCTCAATTTGAGTTTGTACAGGTAGGCATATGACCACCAGCCAGAACCTTGCTTTCGGCCTCTTCTCCATCGCAACCGCGACTCTTCAGGCCGCTACGCCCGTGACCTTCACCGAAAACATCGCGCCCATCATTTTGCAAAACTGCGCCACCTGCCATCGGCCTGGCGAGGCCGCGCCATTCTCCCTGCTTACCTATGAGGACGTCCGCAAGAAGGGCTCGCTGATCACGGCGGTTACCAAGTCCGGCTACATGCCCCCCTGGCACGCCGCGCACGGATATGGCGAATTCTCAGATGAGCGCCGCCTCACCACGGAACAGATCGCGATGATCGGCGCCTGGGTAAAAGAGGGCATGCCTCAGGGCGACCCGGCTAAGATGCCTCCGGCTCCCGTATTCACGGACGGCTGGCATCTGGGTAAGCCCGATCTGATTCTCGAAATGCCTGTGGGCTTTAATCTTCCCGCGTCAGGTCCAGACATCTATCGCAATTTTGTTGTGCCGACCAATCTGACTGAGGACAAGTGGGTCCGCGCGATCGAGTTTCGGCCGAGTGCGCGCAAGGTGGTGCACCACGTAATCTTCGCGTACGATGCAAGCGGCTCTGCCCGCAAAATGGATGGCCGTGACGGGCATCCGGGCTTCGCAGGCATGAGTGCAATCGGCATTGCAGGCGCTACTGGCAGGGCAGGTCCGCTGGGCGGATGGGCGGTAGGCGCCACACCCGCATTTCTACCTGAAGGGCTGGCCTTCCCTCTTCCCAAAGGGTCTGACGTTTTGCTCCAGATGCACTTCCATTTGACCGGCAAGCAGGAGATCGAAAAATCCACCGTCGGCATCTATTTCGCCGACAAAGCTCCTGAGAGACCTATGCAGAGTGTCCAATTGCCCGCGCTTTTCGCCTTGGGCTCGGGAATCGACATTCCGGCCGGTGCGGCGAAGTATACCGTGGAAGACTCGTTGGTTCTTCCCGTGGACGTAACCGCTTATTTCGCCAGCGCCCATGCTCACTACCTGGCGCAGGAAATGAAGGCCACGGCCACGCTTCCCGATGGAACCACTCAGCCCCTTCTCTGGATCAAGGATTGGGACTTCAACTGGCAGGATCGCTATACCTACAAGGCTCCCGTGCACTTGCCGATGGGAACCCGCATTGACGTGAAGATCACGTATAACAACTCAACCGACAATCCGCGTAATCCCAGCAACCCTCCTAAAGAAGTCTGGTGGGGAGAGCAATCCACGGACGAAATGGGGAGTGTCACCTTTGCTGTCACCGCGGCCAAGAAACAGGATGAGTTGGAGCTGGCGCAAGCTCTTCGCAGTCGCTTCCGCACCGCGGTCGCCCGCGCGGTCCTAGACGGCACCGTGACGCGCATGCGTAAAGAACAGATGGACTCCGAAGAGCTCATCACCGGTCGCAAACCCACTAAGCCTACGAATTAAGCCGACCGCTGTCCACGCAATCTTAGGACTCCGCTTTTCTGTTCGTTCTTGCGCCGGTACATCTGGCTATCGGCCTTGGCCAACAGATTCTCCGAGCTTTGATCGTCGGCAGGATAAAACGCTGCCCCGAAGCTCGCATCCACCACCTGCTCACCGCACACGACCCTGCCGGTCAAACGGACCATCTCGCGGAACTGCTCCAGCCTGGGTACGACTTCGTTGCGCCGCAGACCTGGTAGCAGCAGAACAAATTCGTCGCCTCCCGTGCGCGCCACAAAGTCGGCTCCGCGGCACCCGCTTTGGAAGCCCTTTGCCAGCGCTTCCAGCAAGCGATTTCCCGTCAGGTGGCCGAAGCGATCGTTCACGCCCTTGAACCCATCCAGGTCGCAAACCACTACAGCGGTCGGAGAGGCCATGTCCTTCATTCGGGTCGCGAGGGCTTTGGCGTTGGGCAGACCGGTGAGGGAATCGGTCAAATCCACCTGGTTGATTTTCAGGAAGCGGCGGCCGTTGGCGATCGAGGTGGAAAGCTTGGGCGCCACCGCGGACATGATCCGCGTATCTTCAGATGTGAACTTCAGGTCGCTGGCGCGATACAGGGTCAACGCCCCTTTCCAATCCTCCCCTTGAAGCGGCGCGGAGAAGACGTGCCGGAACGGATGCGCGGTCCGCAACGCTCCCAGGTAGCCTAATTCCTGATTAGGCTGCTGGCTATTCTGGTGCTTGCCGGACGCCGCCGCGGCGCCCGAGATTCCCGAGCCCATGGGAATGCGGGCGGCCGACCATAACACCAGATGGTCGCCATCCATGAAGGCCGGTTCAAGGCCGTCCGCTCCTTCGATCCACACCACCATGGTTTGAAACGGGACCAGTTGCCGCAATGCTTTGCGCAGCGCCGTGAAGGTTTCCTGCAGATCGAGTGAACTGCTCAGTGCGTTGGTTAATTCCAAGAGGACCTGCGCTTCGCGCTGGGCGGCGAAGATGGAGTCCATGAAATCGCCCCGGTTCTGGCCCGCCACCTGAGGCTCCCACTGCTTGTAGTTTCTGGAGATCAGCGTGACCACATTCGGGTCAAACGCCTTGCCGCTTTCTTTCAAGATGTGGGTGATTGCGTCTTCGATGCGGATCGCGGGGCGATGCCGGCGGGGCGAAGTGAGCGCGTCTAATGCATCGGCCGCGGTCAAGATGCGGGCTCCGATCGGAATCTCCTCGCCCTTGAGCCCCAACGGGTACCCTGTGCCATCCCAGCGTTCGTGATGCGCGCGCACGATGGGAGCCACCGGATGCGGGAAGCGCACCCGTTCCAGAATCTCCGCTCCCACGCTGGGATGGATCTTCACCTTTTCGAATTCTTCATCGGTCAGGCTGCCGGGCTTGAGCATGATGTGCTCCGGCACCGCCAGTTCGCCGATGTCGTAGAGCAGGGAAGCGGTGGCCAGAGCTTCCACTTCCTCCTGTTTCAGCCCCAACTCAATTGCAATCTGAGTCGCATAGACCTGTACCCTGCGGTTGCCGCCGCTTAGCGGCTGGTCTTTCGCCTCGATCGCGAGAGCCAGTGTTTCGACGGTCCGCATGTGAAGGTCGGACATGTTCTTGGATTCGGTGCATTGCTTCTCCAGGCGTCGTGCGTACATGCGATACGTCTGCCAGGTGACGAACACCGCCGGCACCAGGACCACGGAGACGGGTAGTAGAGCGCCGATGGCGGCAGCCACCGGATAGTAAGGGAACGGCCACAGGTTCAGCCGAGTCAATCCGCGGAAGTTGTATCCCACAAAACATGCAACCGAGGCGAGCATGAATCGTGCCGCCATGTCCACTCCCGCGAGCCAGGGTGCATGAAAGACGGCTTGTGACAGCAACACGGCAAGAATCATCGAGGCCAGCCGCTGCAGCATCACGCGGGGCGGAGCGTGCTCTCGCCGGACGATGGATTGGATAAAAAGCGCGGCGCTGCCCATCAACATCGCGTCGGTCCACGGCAGTTGGCGCAAGGCCAGGATGACGAAGACGAATCCCATGTCAGAGTCGTCGGCTAAGGTCAGCCCGAACGAGGTGAGCGCCAGCAGCGAATACGCCAGGAAGTTCACTCCGTGAGAGCTATGGTCGATGGACGCCGTGCCGGCAATGGTAAGTGCCGCGCACAACGCGAGTCCGGCGTTTCTTAAGTGGCCCATAAAAATAGCAGCAGCTTGGTTGCGGGTGGACTTGCACGCCGCGTGCCAGTAGGAAAAGCGGAGAAAACACGGGATCTCACCTATGTCCCAAGCGACAGGATGTCCAGGGGAACGTGACAAGTTGTCTCATGCAGCGCGCCTGCCGCACAGTCAAGTGCTTGATCGTGATCGAAAAGGAAAATCGGCGGGGAGCGTGCTTATTGGGACGACGTGCTTTCTCCTAAAAGAAGACTCCCCAGGGTCCCGGGTGGGACACTGGGGAGTATTTGTGAGTACCTAGGATTTTAAGTTCTAGTCCCGGGAAGGCTCCTTCCGCGAAAGCTCCTCCGCCAGGATGATTGCTTCCGCTAATTCCTTCATGGGCCGTCGTAAACGCCTACTCTCATTGCGCATGCGAAGGTATGCGTCTTCTTCGGTCAGGCTGAGCTGACGCTGCAGGATACCCTTGGCGCGCTCCACCACTTTCCGGGTTTCCAACTGGCGCTTCATTTCGGCGGACTCTTCGGTCAGCCGCGAGTTCTCTTCCTCCAAAAGACTCTTCGCGATGGCTGTACCCATCTGTTCGCCGATAAACTCCAGCGTGCGGACTTCTTCCTGCGTATGGTCATGGCGGTCCCGGTGATGGACGTTAATCACGCCGATCGTTTTACCCTTGGTCACAATGGGTACGGACAGGAACGCCTCATACGTGTCTTCCACCAGCGCGGGGAAGAGCTTGAACCTGGAATCCGCTGCCGCTTTGGACGAGAGAGCGACCGGGGACTGATGCTGCGCCACCCAACCTGTGACGCCTTCACCCGCTTTCATGCGCAGGTTTCCTAAATCACGAGCGTGCGGCACCTGGGACGCTCGAAGAACGAACTCATCGGTTGAAAACTCAACCAGATAGACCAGGCACGCGTCGCATCCTGAAATTTGCGAAGTCAGGCCGACGATTTCGCCCAGCATTTCATCTAAGGACAATTCAGAACTGACGATTCTGCTGACTCTGTGCAGCGCAGTAAGGCCGCCAGAACCCTCAACGTCAAAAGATTCAGTTGCCATCATACCTTTGAGCGTAAGATGTCGCGACTGCCCGGTCCAATCAAAACTTTCTATCGAGTGAATCACTCTCGAAACCCGGTTATACTGAATGCATTATGCGAACCGAATGGGTTGCGCGGCGCACAAACGACCGCATCCGCACGCAGATGCACTACGCGCGCCAGGGAACCATTACCGAAGAGATGCAATACGTTGCGGGCCGTGAGCGTGTGGCCCCCGCAACCATCCGGGATGAAGTTGCCCGCGGGCGGATGATCATCCCAGCTAACATTAATCACACCAACCTGGAGCCGATGTGCATCGGGGTGAACTCCACATGCAAGATTAACTCCAACATCGGAAACTCGGCCACCACCTCTAACATCGACGAGGAGTTGGAGAAGCTTCGCTACTCCGTAAAGTACGGAGCCGATACCGTGATGGACCTCTCCACCGGCGGCGACATCCCAGCGATTCGCAAAGCGATTCTGGCTCATTCTCCGGTGCCGATCGGCACCGTGCCGATCTATGAAGCTTTATCGCGCGTGCGCCGGATTGAAGACCTGAACATAAAAGTGATGCTCGAGGTGATCGAAGAGCAGGCGCAGCAGGGCGTGGATTATATGACCATCCACGCGGGTGTTCTGGTCCAGTACATCCCCTTGACCACGAAGCGCATCACCGGTATCGTCAGCCGCGGCGGCGCGATTCTGGCTGAGTGGATGGTGAAGAACCACAAGCAGAATCTGCTGTACGAATACTTTGAAGACATCTGCAAAATATTTCAGAAGTATGACGTCAGCTTTTCATTGGGCGATGGCTTGCGCCCCGGATCCCTGGCCGATGCGAGCGATGAAGCTCAGTTCGCTGAGTTAAAGACCTTAGGCGAGCTGACCAAGATCGCCTGGAAGCACGATGTTCAGGTGATGATCGAAGGTCCAGGGCATATACCCATGGATCAGATTCAATTGCAAGTCGAAAAAGAAGTAGAGGAGTGCCATGAGGCTCCGTTCTACACCTTAGGCCCGCTGGTTACCGATTTCGCTCCCGGTTACGATCACATTACGTCCGCGATTGGCGCGGCGATGATCGGCTGGTATGGCGCGTCCATGCTTTGTTACGTGACGCCCAAGGAGCACCTGGGGCTGCCCAATCGCGAGGACGTCAAGCAGGGGCTGATCGCATACAAGATCGCCGCGCATGCCGCGGATATTGCTCGTCATCGACCGGGTGCTCGCGACCGCGATGATGCTCTTTCGCGCGCCCGCTTCGCGTTCGATTGGAAACAGCAATTTGCTCTCTCGCTCGATCCGGAAACGGCGCAGGCGTATCACGATGAAACGCTACCGGAGGAAGGCTTCAAAGACGCCGCCTTCTGTTCGATGTGCGGACCCAAGTTCTGCTCCATGAATCATTCCGTGAAGACGCAGGAGTTCACGGCCGCCGATGCGGAGGCGGTGCTGACACAGATCGCCAGTGTTGCCGCTGAGTAGTTTTTCGGAACACGACCGGGTTCTGTTTCTTACCGCTCCCGAGGACGGATTTCTTCGGGCTCTCGCTGCCAGGCTGACGTCGGGATTGTTGGTGGTTCTCGGGTCTGACGAAGAGATCAGGGAAGGCCGCCGTCAATATGCAAGCCTGGACAATGTAATGTTTGTCGCCGCTTCGGCGGAGGAGATTCCCTGGCAGGATGGGTTCTTTACGCAGGTGCTGGATCCGGTGGGATCGTGGGCGAATTCGAGCAAGGCAGCCCTGGAGATTGCGCGCGTGCTGGCGTTGACTTGATTTATGGCCGCAGATAAACGCGGATGAACGCCGATGCAAAATAGGGCCCTATCCGCGTTCATCGGCGTTTATCCGCGGCTAATAGTTATTTATCTGGCGGCTTATCCGGAGTCGGCTCCGCTGCATCGAACGTGATATTGGATTCGGTTCCGAACTTACGATAGGCGCGGAACTCTGTTTCATTCCAAGTCAGGACCTTTCCTCGACGCAAGTGCATATCGGATTTAAGAGGTAACAGGAATTCGCGGTCCCCGATCTTGGTGAGGTCATAGTTCAAGTCGACCGACGCTTGCTGGATCGGGAATTCCGGCGGAATGGAATCGGCTTCCAGCATCACCCTCATAACGGACTTGGTTTCCTGGTCGGCATACACGAGGCCGTGGTAACCCGCGATGATCTCGTGGTTCGTGTCGCCGTCTTTGATGGAATACCGGGAAAAGCCCTGCAAGACACGGAAATTGAAAACATACATGCGCTTGCCCCGTAGGGTGGCCCATTTTTCCCAGGAAAACTCAGTGTGAGAAGACGGCTCAAACACGTATCGGAGCATGGTTCCAAATTCTCCGGTAGAAGAGGAACCTCCCAATCGATCATGCTCAACGTTGGTTACAGCGCGGTCGTTCACCAAGGTGACCTTGTAGGTTTCCTGGCGATCGAAGTACGTCAGTTGTTCCTGCACCGTGTCGGCGAGCGTGTAGTTTTCTGTGCCGGTCTGGTCCACATGCCGGCGAGTGAGCTGGGTGCAGATGAAGTTAGGTAGGTTATCGGTGTAATTGAGCGACTGCTCCGCCACTTGATCCAGAATCTGTTTCTGCTCAATGGAACTCGGCGGCGCAATCGTCACCGGTGCGGCCTTGGGTGGAGGAGCCGGCGCGTCTGAAAGTCTGGCGCTGGCGATCACCAGCTTCTTCAGCGCGGCAATGGTTTTGGGTCCGGCGCCCGCCGCCCGCAACTCTTCCACCGTCTGATCTTCCAGCTTATTGGCGACTTTTATCTTTGCTAGCGAATCTGCGACGTCCTTGTCAGGATTGTGAAGTTTGATGGAGGACCTGACGAAACTTTCGAGCTGTATCACGGTCATCGTGCTCTGGGCGAACACTAAGGCTGTCGATAAAAGCAAGACAAGCAGACGGCAGCTACCCATACTTCTGATCCTTCCAAATAAAAACCGCTCCATTACTGTCGCGGCTCCGAGATGTTGGTGACAGGCCGCGCCATTTTGTAGCCGCGACAGTAATGGGGCGGTGCTTATGTTTTTCAACAAGCGCGTTTTCCTACCGCTTCTTCTGAGTTACTGGAACCGCTGAAATCACGGTGTGGGTGACCACGGTTTTATCGATTGCCGCTAAGGCCAGCGGCGCCATGATGCGATATCCCTTTGAGTTGGGGTGCAATCCATCGTCGGCCAGATCTGATCCCATCTGCCCCTGCTCGTCGGCCATGGCCTTGTAATAGTTCAGAAAGGTATAGCCTCGCTGCGTACAAAAGTTCTGCAGCCAGTCGTTCAGCGCTTTAATGTAGACGGGCGGCCGGATCTTGGACATCTCATAGGCCGGGTTTTGGTCTTTATGATAGTCGCTGACCGGGAGGACGCTCGCAAAAATCACTTTGATGTTGTGGGCCGAAGCCAGCGTCGCCATCATGTTGTAGTTGTCTTCGATGGTGACTAGCGGAATGTTGCGAGCCAGGTCATTGGTGCCCGCGAGAATCAACACTGCCGCGGGCTGCAGGTTCAGCACGTCGGCCTTAAATCGGCCCAGCATCTCTCCGGTGATCTGACCGCTGATTCCCCGATTCACAAAATCGCGATCGGAAAAATATTCGTTCAAACGCCAGAGGTCGGTTATGGAGTCGCCGAAGAAAACTACGCGGGGTTTCCCGGCAACCGGAGGCAGGATCTTCCGGTTTGCCTCGCTATAGCGGACCAGGTTGTCGCGATCGGGACTGCGGAGCTGGGTGTCTTTCACATCCAGCAGCGCGCGGAAGTGTGCCTCAAGGCGCGTCGAATCGTCGCGTAATTCGGTGAATTGCTGCCGCGCCGCGTCGGGGAAGGGAAATGGCTTGGGAACCGCGTCTGCAAGCGCGAGGTAGGCCCGCAGATTCATCAACAGGGCGTAAGTCGGCTGACCGGCATTGGCGCGCTGCTGCAGCTGATCGCATGCGGTGCGCACATTCTCAATTACGGGAGCAGCGGCGCGTTGCAGATCGGGGATGGCGACTCCGCCCGCGTCCATTAACTGGATGGTGCGCTGACAAAGTTGGTTCGTGTCATTGGCGCTGAGCTGCGCTGTGGGCGGGCCAGTGGGTGTCTGCGCCGCAGCTGTTATCGCCAAAAACAAAAACACAGGAACGTGGTTCATGGACCCTCCTGTTTCTCAAGTTCAAGTGTAACCGTGCCTACTGGAAAGCCGGTCCTCAACCGGATCTGAACCGGCAGCCGGCGGGCGTCGTCGGTGAACCAGATCCAAACGCGCCCTTTGCGGGGATAAATCACGCCGTTCAGCAGGTTGGCCTCGTAACGAATGGTTTTGAACGTTCCCGCAGCCACCTTGACCTCTTCCCTCTCCTGAGGCTCCGCTTTGACCATCGCGGAATGCCGCCCATCACTGATAGGAATTTCGATCGGCTTGCCCAGCACGGGTATCCCTAAATGGCGAAGACGAGCCAGGCCACCCAGCGTGTCGCTTGCGCAAGGCGGCAGGTCCACGGAGGCTTCGCGCAGAGTTTCATTGGTGGCTAAATCATGCTCAATGTAATGGGCGCGATTGGCGGATCGATCATAGGTCACCTGCGCTTCATGATGACGTTTGCCTTCCATCGATTCGAGCCGCATGGAGGTGGCGCAGAACGGCAAGGAATCGCGGTCCCCGGTATCGTAGTTGGCCTCATAGGTGTCGTCAACCTTGAACAACGATGCAACCAATCCTGCCGATTCAAGTCTCATTTTCACCGCGGAAGGGAAGGCCTCAATGGTCACGGTTCCCGCGCGAATTAATCGCCATTGAACGCTGTAGACTAATTTTTCCACCGGGGTTGGGGAGGCGGGCTTAGGATCAGGCGGGGCCGGGCTTGCAGGTCGTACTGCCGTGACGGGCTTAGGAAGCTGTTTGCCGCTTGCGGCCGTCTGTGCCGGGCAGAGCCTCCAAGCTGCTGCGGAACAGAGGAGCAGGCAAGCCATCGCGCGAACAGATGGCAACATTGTCTCCAGGATATCAGCCGCGGTGTCCAGGCTTGTAATCGCGGCAGGGCGCAAAGAACAGTTTACACTCAAGTGAGATGGGCCGAATTCCTGGAAAGCATTTCCTGCGCAACATGGTGGAGCGCCGTGCGCTGGTCGCTCAACTGGTTCGCCGCGATTTTGACATGCGTTATAAGGGCTCGGCGATGGGTTGGCTGTGGGGCGTGGTGCATCCGCTGGTGATGCTGGCGAGCTACGCATTTGTATTTCAAATTTGTTTGCACCAGACTCTGCCTGCGGGAAGTTTGACTCAGAACTATACGATCTTCATGTTCTGCGGCTATCTGCCGTGGATGTTGTTTCAGGAGACCGTTTCCCGAAGCGCAGGTTCCCTAGTGGAACAGTCCAACCTCATCACCAAGACCGTTTTTCCATCCGAGGTGGTGCCCGTCTCCATCTTCCTGGCATCGCTGATCCATCACTTGATTGGGGTTTCGCTCGTGCTGGGGGCAGTGCTATGGGTGCAGAAAATCGTTAGTCCCATGATTGCCCTGCTGCCTCTGTACATGTTCTTCATCGGTCTGCTGGCGGTGGGTGTCGGCTGGGTGGTTTCGAGCCTCCATGTGTACCTTCGCGATACCGGCCAGGTGCTCAGCGTCGTCCTCCAATTGTGGTTTTGGATGACACCAATCATGATCAGCGAGGATTTGATTCCCAAGCGATTTCACGTCCTGATCGACTGGAACCCGCTGGCCTGGGTGGTGCGTGCTTACCGGGAGCGGTTATTGTCGGGAGCGTGGCCTCATTGGCGGGAAGTCGCTATCCTGGCCGCCTATTCGGGTGCCGTATTTGTCGCGGGAGGCCTGTTTTTCCGTCACTTGAAGCGCGGTTTCGCCGACGTGCTGTGAGCTCCGGTACTTATTGCTTGCATTGGCTCCCCACTGTATGCGATAATCGTGTTGTAGTTCGCCGTCCGTTGAGTTTGGCATCTTTAGATAGTCCGGTCTCTACCGCCTTTGTCCGATCCTGCCCGGTTCACTGTTCTGCAACTGCAGAAAGAAAATTACACATGAAAAATATTTTTGTTGGAAATCTCAGCTTCGGCACCACCGAGGACGCTGTTCGATCCTTATTTGAAGCCTATGGCACCATCGATCGCGTAAGCATCGTGACGGACCGGGAAACCGGCCAGGCCCGTGGGTTTGGTTTCGTGGAAATGAGCAATAATGCGGAAGGCGATCGTGCGATTGCTGAACTGAACGGCCGCGAACTTGACGGCCGGGCGATTAACGTCAATGAAGCGCGTCCGAAGGAAGATCGCGGCGGCGGCGGTGGAAACCGTGGTGGCCGTGGCGGTGGTGGCGGTGGTCGCAACCGCTGGTAATCGGTTAAAACGTTAAGATCAAGAAAGGTGGACATTTGCCAAAAGAAGATTCGATAGAAGTAATGGGTAAAGTCGTAGAGAAGTTCAAAGCCGGGATGTTTTCGATTGAGCTGGACGTCGGCAAAACAGTGCTGGCGACCATGGCTGGAAGACTCCGGCGTAATCGGATCAAGATCATGAACGGCGACAGGGTCTCCCTGGAACTTTCTCCTTACGACCTCACCAAGGGTCGAATCACTTACCGGCACAAATAGCCACCGGTGCTTTTTCAAAAGGTCCACTCGCGTGCAAGCGCGGAGTGGACCTTTTGCTACACTGATGCATGGGAAAGGACCCTAAGTTCTTTCCAGTCTTGTGTGCCCGTAGCTCAGCCTGGATAGAGCGTTTGCCTCCGGAGCAAAAGGTCAGAGGTTCGAATCCTCTCGGGCATACCAATCCTTCGTATCAATTACTTACCCTCTCCGCTCTCCTCCAAAGATAGTTGCATCCGGGCGCGTGAGCGCTGGAATAGAATGGAATGACGTTTTGGAGAACCGCACATGATCGTTTCTATCCGCAATCTTCTCTGGCTGGGCGCATCCCTCATTTGTTTCTACCCATCTTCCTCCATGGCGCAATGCGTCGACTACTCAAAGGACCCTGCCGGCTGTCAGCCTTCCACGTTCGACACTCCTATCGGGCAAATGCCTTCGGTGCGTGTCGGTAAGGAAGGCAACCTGGATCCGTTTTCTTCGGAAGCTGACGCTCGAGCGGGTGCGGCGAAATTAGAAAAGGATCTGCATCTGTACCGCAATTTCGAACTCCTGCACTGGGTGTTGACGGTGCCGTCGCAAAAGGACGCGGCAACAGGGGCCTGGAAGGGCGGTGACCTGGATGCCGGCGGCGATGGGCGCGGGTTGGCTGTCGCGGGCAATTGCATTTTTACGGGCCATCAAAATGGGGCGGGCTTTAAGCATGCCATTAACATTTTCAAGATCCAATCCAACCCCCTGAAAGAGGCGCCGATTCAGGTGGGAGAAATCCCCGCCATGTTCGAAGGCAATCAAGGTTTTGACGATCGCGAACTGCGCGGGTTGGTGTACAAGGACGCCAAGGGTCAGGATCGCTTCATTATGGTCCGCAACGCCGGAACCAACACGCTGGGCCGCATGGAAACGTACCAGATCGATATGAACACGTGCCTGCCCACCGCCAAGAGCGACATCACCGACTTCTACGGACAATCGCATGAATTCTACATGTGGCACGATCCGAAGAACGAAAGACGCGTTTTAATCTACATGACGAATTGGACCAGCGGTCTGCCGGACCCGGATCGTCCTGGCATGAAAACCGTAAGCGTCCGAGGAATCCATCTTGTTCGCGTGAGAGACTCAGCCGAAAATGGCGGGATGCGGAGCAAGGAAGAGATTCGGGGCATCGTCACGGGATTTGCGAAGAGCGGGATGACGCGGCGCGAGTATTGCGCCAGGCACGGCGTGGCGATGACTACGTTTGATTATTGGCGGCGGGCGCAACGGAAGAGGCCGCCGAGACTGGTGCAAGTCGCGATGGAAGAAGCGCGATCAGCCAGCGGCTTCACGCTGGTTTTGGGCAACGGCCGGCGAATCGAGAGTTCGTGGAGCTTCAGCGCGGCTGACCTGGAAAAACTGATTCGCGTGGCTGAGAGCTGAGGCGGTGTTTGGTCTGGGGCTGGCGACCAAGATCTATGTCGCGGTTGAAGCCGTGGACATGCGCAAGGATTTTGAAGGGCTGTACGGATTGGTGCGCGATCAACTTTGCCAGGATCCGCTGAGCGGGCATCTCTTCTTATTCACCAACAAAACCAAGACACGCCTGAAGGCGCTGGTGTGGGACGGCAGCGGACTTTGGGTGTGCGCGAAACGGCTGGAGAAGGGCCGCTTCCGCTGGCCAGAAGCGAAAGCCGCAACAGCGTGCCGTCACGATGCGCAGTGAGGAACTGGCGATGCTGGTGAACGGTCTGGACCTGAAGCAAACGCGGCAGCGCAACTGGTATCGCAAGAGCGCATAAAAATCTCTCGCGTATTCGCGGGAATCCCCGTAAAATGGGGCTTCCCCTTATGGCTGCTGCCGATCCGCAGGTGCGCATCGCAACGTTGGAAGCGGCGTTGCGGGCCGCCAGTCGTGAACTGCACTGGGCCAATCTCACCATCCAGAAGAGGGACGCCGAGATTCAGTTGCTGCAAGAGCGGCTGCGCAAGCAGCGCATCGGGTTTCTCGGACCGGCCAGCGAAACGCTGAGTGATCTGCAACTGGAGTTGCTGACAGAAGAAGAGCCAGGCGCAACGCGCGAGGAAGTGGAAGCGGAATCGAGGCGCGAGCTGATTTCGACGGCTCCACCGCGCGAGCGGAAACCACATCCGGGTCGCAAGCCTCTGCCGGAGAGTCTGCCGCGCGTCGAAGAAGTGATCGCCTGCGAAGCCAACTGCACGCACTGCGGCGGTGAAACGCGCGTGATCGGCTATGACTTGAGCGAGGTGCTAGACCGGGAACCGGCTAAGTGGTTTGTGCGCGTCACCAAACGCGAAAAACGTTCCTGCGGAAAATGTTCTGCGATCCAGATGCCACCGCTTGCGCCGCGCATCGTGGAAAAAGGACTGGCCAGCGATCGCGTGATTATCGAAACAGTAGTGGCCAAGTACTGCGATCACCTTCCGCTGTACCGCCAGGAAGCCGTGATCGAACGGGAAGCGGGCGTGAAGATCTCACGCGCAACGCTGGACGGCTGGGTCATGCGCGTAGGCGAACTGCTTCAGACAGTGACCGAAGCCATCCGCGCCGACCTGCTGCGCGCATCGTATCTACAGGCCGATGAAACCATCGTGCCGGTGCAGATGCACGACGGCAGAGGCTCGGATCATCCGGCGTACTTGTGGCAATACGGAACGCCGGGAGGCGCGACGGTGTTCGATTTTCAACTGGGCCGTGGACGCGACGGTCCCGCGAAATTCCTCAAAGACTGGAACGGGATTTTACAAACCGACGGCTACCAGGCTTACGATCGGGTGGGCGGACCGGATCTGATTCACGTGGGCTGCTGGGCGCACGCTCGGCGCAAGTTTGTTGACGCAGTGAAAGTGAATCCGCAGGACGGCGGGGCCATCGCGATGGTCGCGCGCATGGATGCGTTGTTTCTGGTCGATCGCCACGCACGCCAGCAACAGTTGAATGCGGAGGAGCGCGCGGCCTTGCGACGCGAGTACGCGCAGAGCTGGGTAGAGGAGGTTCATTCCGAGTGCAGGAAGTTGCGAGCGCAACTGCTGCCGAAGAGCGCGCTGGGTGAGGCCGTAAATTACACGTTAAACATGTGGCCGAAGTTGCAGCGTTGTTTCGATCACGCTGAGGTGGAGCTATCTAACAACGTGGCGGAGAACTCCATGCGGCCGGTGGCGCTGGGCCGGAAGAACTGGCTGCACGTGGGCAGCGCGAAGGCCGGCCCCAAGGTTGCGGCGATCCTCTCGATCGTGGAGTCTTGCCGCAGGCTTGGCATTCCAGTGAAAGAGTATCTGCTGGCGGTGCTGCCCGGCATGAGCCAGAAGAAACATTCCGAACTCGCTCAGCTCACCCCGGCTCGCTGGATGGGATCGCACGGGGGAAGCCATTGAAGGGCAAAATAGTTATGGATGTTCCAGCCTGATCCGCTGCTCTGGCAGGCAATCGAGCGCAGGCGTATGATCCGGCTCCTCTATCACGGCAAAGAGCGCCTTGTGGAGCCGCACGATCACGGAGTCCTCAACGGCTCACTTCAGTTGCTGGGATATCAGATTGCGGGCTCCAGCAGCCGTCCCCTTCCAAACTGGATTCGCATGAAGGTGGAGGAGATGGCAGATCTCGAAATGTCGGAAAGGACATTTCCTGGCGGACGCCCAACGCCTTCCGGCAAACATCTCACGTGGGACATCCTATTCATCCGAGTCAAACCCGCCGACTGATTTTCCTACCTGGGTTGGTCGGACGCTTACTGAAAACCCCGGATTTGTTTGTCCTGGCGATAACCGATGAGGACACCGGCGAGCCCTTGCCGAAGGCAAAGCTGCTGGCCACCTTTTCTTTGCAGGAAGCGGGCGGTCCCCCTGTCAATGAGCGTCCGGACGCCACAGGGTTGTTCTCCGATGGCCGTTTTTTGGATTTTAGCGATTCGAAAAACCGGTCCGGCAGGGCTGGCAATTTTCAAAACGTCGAGCAGAACCGTCTGCACTCCCTTTCCGTCTTGGAAGACGGCGAGCGAGCCTATGTCGCGGGGACCACAGCGGGCATGTACGTACTTGATACGGAAGCCGTGGCGACGCATAAAAACGCGGATCTTGCGGCGGGCACGGCCGGTTGCAATCTTCGTTCGACCATCGTGTCCAACAATGGCGTGATTGATGCGGCCAAGATTCCCGGTCTGGCCAATGATTGCGTCCACATGGTGATTAATAATGATCCGGGCCTGAAGGCGTACCTGGCATCCAGTGTTTCTCCTGAACAGAAAGCACAGCGGTATCTGGTGTTGCTAACGCGTTCAAGATTCGACGTCTATCCGCCGGTCAACGCCCAGCCGACCGGCACGCACAGCGCGGTGTTCGTGCCGGAGCGGCCGGCGCAGGTCAGGGGGAATACGAAGAAGCGTCCGGCGTATGTTTGGGTATCGGATGAAAACGGCGGCTGCCCGCTGAACTACGCGCGCATCATCTCTGTGGAATCGGAAATCGTCCCGATCATGGTGGGTGCGTTTGCGATTCCCGATAATCAGCTCGACGAGTGCCTGGATCAAGCCAACACGGAACCCAATGGCCAACCTCGCAAGCAGGTGGCCCAGCAAAATCACAACCCCACGGTCTTTAAGAATCTGGTGTTCAATACCTGGTATGGGCACGGGCTTCGCGTTATCGATATTTCCATTCCGCAAACACCCCGTGAAGTCGGATACCTCATGAACGTTCCGCACGGGATTGTGCGCACTTATCCGGTATTCAAGGATGGCCTGATCTATTGGGTGGACAATAAAACGGGACTGCACGTCGCACGGTACACCGGGCCTAGGGCGAATGAATTGCCGGGGCCGGGCTCGGGAACCTATGAGGGCAATTCGACCAGTCCTCATCGGTAGGGAATGGTAGTGTTCACCAAGCTAAAAATAGCTCTGGGCGCGATACTCTTGCTGGTCTCGGCCAGCTTCGCGGTCGCGTTCTTCCAAACAGCGGCTGAAGAAGAGACGGCGTGGGTGTGTCCAATGCATGGCGATTACACCACTGAGGCCGCCGGCAAGTGTCCGCGCTGCGGGATGAATCTGGTTCACGCCGCGCCCTACGACGTACGCGATTACGGTTTGGATTTTCGCACGACGCCCGCCGTTCCCAAGGCGGGACAGAAAGTTGTTCTAAGCTTTCGTATCACTCATCCTTCAACCGGTGATGTGATCAAGAAATTCGAAACCGTGCATGAGCGGCAGTATCACTTATTCGTGATCTCCCAGGACATGGAGCACTTCGAACATATTCACCCGGTAGAAGCGCCCGATGGCACTTGGTCCATCGAAACCACGCTTCCGAAAGCCGGTTATTATCAGGTCCTGTCCGATTTCATGCCTGCGGGCGGGGCGCCGCAGTTCCTGGCTCGGCCTCTGGTGACGGAAAACTACCAGGGCGACCTTGCCGGCGACAGCGCGCACCTAACGCCGGATACAGTGGTCACCAAAACGGTGGACGATCTGACGGCTACGGTCGACTACGATCCTCCGCAATTCAAGGTCGGCCAGTATGGGCACATCAATTTTCATCTGAAGGATTCCGCGTCGGGCAGGGCGATCGCCGACTTGCAGACTTACCTGGGAGCATTTGGCCACACGCTGATCATGAGCGAGGATATGGCGGACTACGTCCACTCCCATCCCTTGGACATTTTGGCGCAGCCGGATGAGGAGGGCGGACCGCCCCAGTTCCTTATTCCTCCCGGATCCGATTTGGAAGCGATTCGCGGTGGACCGGACGTAACCTTTGAAGGCTTGATGCCGAGACCTGGGATGTATCGCGCCTGGACGCAGTTTCGGCGCAACAACAAAATCCACACTTTCGTTTTCACGTTTCGGGTGACTCCATGATGCGGTGGGCTGTACTTCTCGCGTTCACGCTTCCGGCGCTCGCGCACGAAACGCTGACCACTACCGTGCTCTTCGATCGAGAAATCGTGCGGATCTTGCAGAAGCATTGCGTCATGTGTCATACCGGCAAAGGTCCCGCGGCTCCGCTGGAAACCTACGAGCAGGCCTGGATCGCGGGCCGCCAGATGCGCGCGGAGGTGATCGCCCGCCACATGCCGCCTTGGCCGGCACTTCCCGGCTACGCGATTTTTGCCAATGACAACAGCCTCACTTTGAGGGAAATGCAATTCATGATCTCGTGGGTGGAGGGGCTTGGTCCCCGCAACGCCGGAACCGTGTTTCGCAATCTTGCCGGCGGAGATGCGGACCGTCCCAAGGAGGTTCGAGCATCCATCGACTTCGATCATTGGCAACTGGGTACTCCGCAGGTGACTAGGCAGCTTCCCGAGATCAGCCTGGAGCCAGGTAAGGGGACGCAGATAAAGCGGGTCATTCTCCCGCTCGGGCTTCCCGCACAGCGCTTGCGAGCTCTCGAATTCCAGCCCGGCAATCGCCGCTTTGTGCGCGCTGTGTTCTTCACGGTTCAGGAGACGGGCCAGTGGATCGGCAGTTGGACTCCTTGGTACGGCTTTTCGGAATTGCCCAAAGGCACCCATATTCCCTTGCCGGCGAGTGCGCACATCGTTGCGGAAATTCACTATGCCGGCGTGACGACGAGTGTCCGCGAACAAGGGAAGTTGGGCTTGAGTTTTGCGGATGCAGGACCTTCGGCGCCGGTTTCCGATCTGGCACTCCCCGCATCGAAGTTGACTACAAACATAACGGCGCTGGCTCTTCGAGTCGAACCCTCGCCAGGGACCAATTCCGTGGAGGTGTCGGCCAGGCGGCCCGATGGGGGAACTCAAATTCTTCTTTTTGGTAAGAACTTCGACCCCGACTGGCCCACTCCATTCGTATTTGCCAAACCGGTCGATTTGCCGCGAGGGTCTCAAATCGTCGTCCGGACTTCCGGGGGGCCGGCGGCTAGAGTGACTTTAAGCATCCGGCGATATTGACTGTGGTCTCGCCGCTACGCTTACTGGCCGCTCAGGGATACTTCGACTAAAGGAGGCACGCGCAACGTTTGATAGACGACGCAGTAACGTTCAGTCAGGCGGAGCAGTGTAGCCAGTTGTTCCGCTGAGGCATCAGTATCGAGCACAAACTGAAGCCGGATGCGCTGGAAACCGACGGGTGCTTCCTTCGAAACACCGAGTGTGCCCCGGAAATCAAGGTCGCCTTCAGCGCGGACCGTGCCGCCGCGCAGATTTATTCCAATGGACGTCGCCACCGCCGCCATGGTGACGCCGGCGCATGCCGCCAGAGCCTCCAGCAGCATGTCGCCGGAGCAGGCGAACGCTCCGGTGCCGCCGGTGGCAGGATGTAGACCCGCCTCGACAAGTGCCTTGCCGGTCTGAATGCTGCATGTGACTCCGTCGCCAATACGTCCCTCCGCCTTGAGCGTGATCAGCGCCGCGTCCGGCTCTGACCGATAGTGTTCCTTCAGCGGGGCCTGCAAAGCTCGAAGGTCGTCCGTGTTCATCGCTCAATTATGCAGATTGCTGTCTGGGCCTCGCAACTTTATTACGCCACCAGCATCGCCATCCACAACAAGAGCGGTGATAGCGCCGTTGTTAACAGGCAATAAAAACAATACGCACCGAGCCGCGCCATATCAAACACGCCCAATCCGTTCGCCAGGACCGCCAGCGCCGCAAGGGCCCGAATCGAATAGCGAGTCCAGGTCATCTGAGGTCCGGCAACAGCCAGTAATATGAGAAGGCCGTAGATCGCAGCCGCGATGAAACCGTCGGGAATTCCGAACGGGCGAGCGAAAGGCGCATCCGCCACTGCTTCGCAACCGTGTTTCAGCAGGGGGCAACTCATATGCTCGATTGCACGGATCTGGTATGCACCCACGTACAACATCGCCAGAGCACTCACGGCGGACAGAACAATCAGGGCGCTTTTCGGATTCACGAACATAAATTCCGTTTGCCGCGCACCGCTTCCAGATGCGGCTTTCGCAGCCGCGCGACGATCAGGCTGTAGCCCAGCAATCCTTGTTGAATCGCCCTCACTGCTGCACGCGCGACAAGCTTGGCCTGCTCAAAATCCGCCCCGGGCAAATCCAGCTTCTTAAGCTTGACCATTAACTCGATGCCCAGTAGGCGGCCTTGAACGTCACGCGCCATTTCGGCGACGGCGTTGTCGTGGGGCTCCACTGTTGTCACATTAAACCCGGCCGTTTCCAGATAACCTGCATATTCTTCGACTGGCCGGGCATCGGCGATACATGCGATCCAGGCAAGCAACCCTTTTAAGTCCTCTGGCAATGGTCCGGATCGAGTGAGATCGCTCATACCGACTTGCCCGCCCGGGCGTAGGACGCGCGCAAACTCAGCGGCCGCAGCTTGTTTGTCTGGGAAGGTACAGAATGCACACTCGCAAATTACGGCGTCGAAGTCTCCATCCGGAAAATCTAGACGCTCGGCGTCGCCCTGGACGAATGAGACGAGGCCGTCAATCTGCGCTGCTCTGGCCCTAGAGGCGGCCTCCAGCACATTCTGCGAACCAAAATCCACGCCCACGACCCGGCAGCCAAACTGTCTGGCCAGAAAGATGGCGCTCTCCCCCTTACCGCTGGCAACATCAAGCACACGAGCCGCCGAGGTAAGCCCCAATTGCTCTCCCAACCGGGCGGTGAGCCGCTGCCCACCAGGGTGGAATGAATCGCCAAGTAGCATGCGCGCGAAATCACTCTGATAAAGAGCAGCACAGCAGCTTTTCAACTCGGAGGATTCAACGGGTTGAGTCATCGAATTGAACCAAGTCCTTTCCGGACGTAATCTCTTCTTTTCCGAAGGAGAACGTCACTGGCTCGACCTCGTATTTCGTACCCGCTCGACGAGCCGCCTGTCGATGTTTTTCCTGTTGCGTTAGCTGTGCGCGGGCTTGCTCCCGGTAGCCCACGGTGTTGTAAGCGCAGAAGGGAATCTGCTTTCCCCCTGGCAGCAGAAATTCCTTGCAGCACTTCATGAGGTTCTTCTGATTAAAAGTCCACGGGTCCATAAAATCCTGCAGCATAATCATGAAGATGAAATTGGACAATCCCTTGACGTCCAAGGTCCCATCCGGAAGCCCGCACTCGGAGCAGGAGAACGCGAAGTCTTTGGCGACTTTATCCGAGCCCTGGACGGCTGAAGAAGACCACAAGCCTTCCAGAGCGCGGCGTACTTCCGCTCCCAGGTCGGGCATGACGCGGTTGGAGATGTAGTCGAGATAGTCTTCGACGTTCAAGAGGCGCGGAATCGGGGTGACCATTTTTTGAGCGTCGATATAGGCGTAAGTGACCGAGTTACAGGTCGGAAAGCAGCAGGGCACGGGGATAAAGTCGCTGCAAACGAACATTCCTTCGGTCTGTTGCTCAATCAGCTTGATGATGTCCGGGTTGGTCATGCGCTGCATCGGATCATGGGTGCCGTGGCGGCCGGCATGGAAGGCCGGCTGGAAATTGATGCCTTTCACAGCAGGATGATCAATGCCGAAACGCACAATTCTGCCGATTTCATTTTCGTTCACGCCTCGCTCAATGGCGGGGACAAGAATTACGGTGCAACCGATCTCGGCCAGCCGGTCCAGTGCCCGGATCTTCTTGGGTAACAGATCCCCCTCACCCCGAATGACGCGATAGGTTTCGCTCTCGAAGCCGTCGAACTGGAAGTAGATGTTTGGACGAACCTCGGCAAGCTCGGCAAGGAAGCGATCGTCGGTAGCAATCCGTTTGCCGTTCGTGTTCAGCATCACGTTCGGGATGCCCCGGCTCTGGGCGGCCTTCATCATCGGAATGATCAGGGGATGGATGGAAGGCTCGCCGCCCGAAAACTGCACGACCTGAGGATTGCCCTCGGCGCCGATGTAGTGATCCAGAATGTCTTCCACTTCTTCAAGCGTGAGATTGAATCCAGGGCCGGCTTCTGCGAAGCAGAGGGGACAAGCCATGTCGCAAGCGCTGTTCACTTCAATGATGCCAAGGCAGGCATGCTGCTGGTGATCCGGACAGAGGCCGCAGTCGTGCGGGCAGCCATCCTTCACCTCGGTCGCGAACTCGATGGGGATCGTGCCCGGTTTATTGAATTTGGAAGAATTCGTGTAGAGCTGCGCGTCGCCGTAGACCAGGCCCTCAAACATCCCATGATCGGGGCAACGCTTCCGCATGTAGACTTTGTTGTCGCGGATCAGGATATGAGCGTCGATGACGCGGCGGCAATCGGGGCAAATGCTTCGAGTCAGCTCATAGAAAACGTAGTTCGCATCTTTTTTGGGGTCGGCGGAGGTCGTTGTTACTTGGCTGTTTGGCAACCGTGGAGTGCTCACGGAGACTAGGGTAACCGTTCTAAGGCCGGAACGACACTATCTGATGCGACCACGAATCAGAAAGCTGAATCCCCACTGACCCCTGCCGCATCCAACAGGCTGGGTGGAAATTTCAGGGAATGTCTACTGCGGTCTCTGAAACAAGATCAGATCAATCGACGGCGCTAAGATACGAGTCGCTCATCCGGCTTGCAGCATCTGTGCGCGCCCAGCGGGAACCAGAGGAGCTGTTTCGAATGCTGGTTGACGAACTGGGTCAAGTGCTTCAGTTCGACGCAATTGCGCAATACGACGAGCTATCGAACAAGGTCAACTGGCACATGTGTCCCAGTTGTCGGAAAACTGATCACTGCCCGTCCGAGGTTGACAAGAACGAAACCTTGGCGGCGTGGGTTTTCGAGCACCAGGAAACTCTGTTCCTCCCCAGTTTGGATGGCGAGACACGATTCCCCGCGTCCACCAACATTATGCGCCAAGCCGGGATACAATCCGTCTGCGCCTTTCCTCTTACAACCGCGCACAGACGGCTCGGCAGCCTGGTAATCGCCAGCGTCTATCGTGACGCTTACTCGCGTGAAGAAGTCCGGTTCTGCTCCCTGGTGGCGAACCAGATCGCTTTGGCGATGGACGACGCCATCAACTTTCAGGCCTCACAGCGCGCCCAGGAGCGGCTCGAGCTTTTGCTGGACCTGACCAATCGCGTGGTGTCTAACCTGAACCTGCGCGACGTGTTGCGTGAAATTTCCGCGAACATCCGCCACGTGATGCAATGCGATGGCGTCGGAATCGACCTGCCCAGCCCCGAAGACAAAAAGCTGCGGCTCTACGCTCTAGATTTTCCGGAGAATCCCGGGCTTATTGAAGAAGGTTTCGAGCCTCCTGCCGACGAAAAAGCCAGCGCGTTGCGGGTGTTTTTATCCGGGGAGGCCGTCATCCTCTCGCAGGAGGAGATTGAAAGCGAACCTTCCATGCCTAGCATGGGCATTGCATCCCTGGCGCATGTTCCACTGAATGGACGCGGAGGCATTGTTGGGGTGCTTAGCCTCGGCAGTTTTCGTGAAAGCGCCTTTTCTGAGGACGATCTTTCTTTTCTGGGACAGATCGGACGACAAGTCGCCATCGCCATCGAGAACGCATGGGCCTTCGGCGAAGTATCCGATCTTAAGAACAAGCTTGCGCAGGAAAAGCTCTACCTGGAAGGCGAGATCCGCAGCGAGTTGAAGTTTGAAGAAATCGTCGGCAAGAGCGAGGCTCTGCGCCGTGTGCTGCAGCAGGTGGAAACCGTCGCGCCAACCGACTCCACGGTCTTGATCTATGGCGAAACAGGCACCGGCAAAGAATTGATCGCACGCGCAGTTCACAATTTGAGCGCGCGGCAAACCGGTGGCTTCGTGAAACTTAATTGCGCCGCGATTCCAACAGGACTGCTGGAAAGCGAACTGTTCGGCCACGAGCGCGGCGCCTTCACTGGAGCAATCGCCCAGCGTGTGGGGCGCTTCGAACTAGCAAATCGCGGCACTATGTTCCTGGATGAAATCGGGGAAGTGCCGCTGGAGTTGCAACCCAAGCTCTTGCGCGTTCTTCAGGAGCGCGAGTTTGAGCGCCTGGGGTCCACTCGGACTCTGCGAACTGACGCCAGGCTGATCGCCGCGACAAATCGCAATCTGGAAGAGTTGGTGAGCGAACAGAAGTTCCGCTCCGATCTCTACTATCGCCTCAACGTGTTTCCCGTTCGCGTCCCGCCTTTGCGCGAGCGTCCCGAAGATATCCCCCTGCTGGTGCGCCACTTTGTGCAGCAATTCAGCCGGCGTATCAGCAAGGTGATCGACACGATTCCCTCTGACACGATGACCACGCTGGTCCGCTATCCATGGCCCGGCAACATTCGCGAATTGCAGAACGTGATTGAGCGCGCTGTGATTCTTACTACCGGTCCGGTTCTCAAGGTTCCCAACGAAGATCTGCGTGGGCCGATCATGGCTCCTATGCCGGTCGCGGCAGCGCTAGCGCCTCCGAGCGGCTCGCGAAACATGCGTGCTGCTCTGGATGACGCCGAACGCCAGCAGATTGTAGCAACGCTGGAGCAGGCAAACTGGATCGTCGCCGGACCCAACGGAGCTGCTGCGCGGTTAGGCATGAAGCGGTCGACACTGCAGTCGCGAATGCAGAAGCTAGGCATTCGAATCTCCCGCACCGGCGCGTAAGGCGCCGATCAAACAAACAATTGGGCCGCGGGTAAACGCGGATTAACGCTGCTAAGACTTTTCGCTTTTTGATAGCTGCGTTGATCTGCGTTCATCGGCGGCCCGATTGCTTTCTCAGGCACGTGCCGAAATTCCGGTAGCGAGCCCGAGTTGCGTCATCGGCACCTGTCGATAACACCCCACAGAAAAACACCCAAGGCATTTGCGCATCAGCATGTTGCGCGCACTCCGAGTCATTGGCGCAACACATGCACCTTCCAGCGCGGAAGGCCGCCAGACCATGTTACGGATCAACTTCGCGCAATCAGACACAGAGCAGCGCTGGACGCTGTGCGGGCAACTGGCAGGACCTTGGGTCGCCGAGCTGCGCGCGTGTTGGGAGCACGGATGCGCCATCGCGAACGGTGCGCGGCCGGTGGTCGACTTGAGCGACGTCACCTTCATAG
Organism: Terriglobia bacterium; assembly: GCA_963766615.1. GTDB lineage: Bacteria > Acidobacteriota > Terriglobia > Bryobacterales > Bryobacteraceae > Palsa-187. The sequence continues at coordinate 127,751 of CAVYBC010000010.1, read as the reverse complement.
ACGAAAGCGGTGAAAAGCTTTTGTCGGAGATCAGAGAGGGCGGGGCCAAGTTCGTTGCCGCGGGGATTGAAACCAAGCATCTGTTGGACAACTTACGAGTCAAGGGCGAACGGACGCTCCGGCGAGTCATCGCGCCGCGCGCGAACCCTTGCGAAGAACGCAAATGAGCAAACGAGCATATGGAGAGACGAATGAAAGATCAGTTTAAGAATCGGATGGTAATGTTCGCGGGGGCGCTGCTGGCGGGTGCCGCAGCTGTAAGCACATCGGGATGCACATCGAAGACAAACGCAGCCGGTGCGCCGCCCCCTCCGGATGTGGAGATCGCGGTAGTACAGCAGAAGGACGTGCCGATTGAGCGGGAATGGATCGGCACGCTGGACGGAATGGTTAACGCTGCGATTCAAGCGCAGGCCACGGGCTACCTGATGACGCAAGACTACGCCGAGGGGTCGTTTGTTCACAAAGGACAGTTGCTATTCCAGATCGATTCACGGCCATTGCAGGCGGCCGCAGATCAGGCTGAAGGTCAACTGGCGCAAGCCAAAGCGCAGCTTGTCCAAGCGCATGCCGGATTGGTTCAGGCACAGGCACAGCTCGCCAGCGCCGAAGCGAATCAGGTGAAAGCGCAAATGGACGAGGATCGCTATGTCCCGCTGGCGCAGCAGCAGGCGATCACGCAGCAGGACCTGGACAACGCACGGCAAAGTAATCGCTCGCAAAAAGCGCAGGTCGCGGCAGCAAAGGCTCAGGTAGAAACAGCTCAGGCGCAGATTGAAGCCGCGAAGGCCGCGGTGACGGCTGCGACGGCCGCGGTGGAAACGGCCAAGGTCAATCTCGGATTCACGAAGCTGGTGGCACCCATCGATGGCGTGGCAGGCGTCGCGACGGTGCAGGTGGGAAACCTTGTGGGTCCTTCAAGCCCAGCCGTAACTACGGTTTCGACGCTGGATCCGATTAAAGCGAATTTTACCGTGAGTGAACAGGAATACCTGAGCCTGATGCGCCGCGACGCTCCCATGAATCACCTGCAGCTTGAATTGGTTCTTTCCGATGGCACGCTGTATCCCCAGAAAGGCCGATTCTCCTTTGCAGATCGTCAAGTGAATCCTACCACCGGTTCTATTCAATTGACGGGCCTGTTTCCTAATCCGGGTAACACGCTACGCCCTGGCCTGTACGGTAAAGTTCGCGCATCCATCGGCGTTCGGACGGGAGCGCTCTTAGTTCCCCAGCGAGCCGTGAACGAAATGCAGGGCAACTATTCCGTTGCCGTGGTCGATCCGAACAACACCATCCGTTTCAGCGTGGTCAAAGTGGGCGACCGCATCGGCTCGAACTGGATTGTAGAAGACGGTGTCAAGCCTGGTGAGCGCGTGGTTGCCGATGGCCTGTTCAAGATCGCGCCCGGCGCACCGGTGCATCCGAAGGGAGGAAAGTAATGTCGAAGTTTTTCATCAACCGTCCCATCGTCGCGATGGTGATCTCCCTGCTGATGGTGATCATCGGAGCGGTAACCATCGCACAGCTTCCCATCGCGCAATTTCCCGCGATTGCGCCGCCGGAAGTGCAGATCCGCGCTACTTATGTGGGCGCCGACGCGCAAACCATTGAACAAGCCGTGGCGACGCCGATCGAGCAGCAGATGAGCGGCGTCGACAACCTGAATTACATGTACTCGTTGAATGCGGCGGGCAACGGGCAGATGACCATGATTGTGAACTACGACGTGAAGAGCGATCCGAACACGGATCTGGTGCTGACGCAGATGCGCCAGACACAAGCTGCCTCACAGCTCCCTCAGGATGTGACCAACTTCGGCATAACGGTGCAGAAGTCAGTCACTGCGCCGCTTATGGTGATGGGGTTGTTTTCGCCCAAAGGAACCTATGACGGAAACTTTCTCGCGAACTATTCCTACATCAATCTCAACGACCAGTTGACCCGCGTGCCCGGTATCGGCAACGTGCAGGTCTTCGGGGCTGGCCAATATGCCATGCGGCTTTGGGTGAAGCCGGATCAGCTCGCGAAGCTTGGAATCACGGTGAGTGAAATCGTGACGGCGATTCAGGACCAGAACACCGTGAATCCGGCGGGCCAGGTGGGTGGTTCGCCGTCGCCGAAGGGGCAGGAATACACATATTCCGTACGAGCGCAGGGCCGTCTCACCTCGCCTGAAGAGTTCGGCAACATCATCGTCCGCGAACTGCCTGACGGAGGAATCGTGCATGTGCGCGACGTAGCACGGATCGAACTGGGCGCGCAGGATTACACGTTATCCGGCCGCATCAATGGCAAGCCCGGTGCGATCATCGCTGTGTACCAATTGCCGGGCACGAACGCCGTCGATGCAGCTAAGGGCGTTCGCAAGTTGATGCAAGAGGCGAAGAAACGCTTTCCCCAGGATGTGGAATATGTGATTTCGCTGGATACTACGGAGTCTGTGACAGAAGGCATCCGCGACATTGTCACAACGATCCTCATAGCGATTGCCCTGGTAACACTGGTCGTCTATTTGTTCCTGCAAGGATGGCGGGCAACGCTGATTCCTCTGCTGGCCGTGCCGGTTTCGTTGATAGGAACCTTCATGCTGTTTCCCGTTTTTGGATTTTCGATCAACACGCTCTCACTCTTCGGACTGGTGCTGGCGATTGGACTCGTGGTTGACGACGCGATCGTAGTAGTGGAGGCCGTGGAACGGCACATGGAAGAAGGCATGTCGCCAAAGGATGCGGCCCTGAAAGCGATGGAGGAAATCTCCGGTCCGGTTATCGGCATAGCCTTGGTGCTCTCGGCGGTGTTTGTGCCGACCGTGTTCATCCCCGGTATCACAGGACGGCTGTATCAGCAGTTCGCGGTAACCATCGCGATCTCGGTGATCCTGTCGGCGTTCAACGCGCTAACTCTGAGTCCCGCGCTTTCGGCGCTGCTGCTCAAACCTAAAACGGAGAGCCATGGGCCACTGCGCCGCTTCTTCGGCTGGTTTAATCGGATGTTCGAGCGCACCACACACGGCTACGTTCGCGTCTCCGGGGCACTACTTCGCAAGAGTCTGGTGGCAGTGGCCCTATTAGTTGTAGCCGGTGTGGGCGCAACATTCTTTAGCGCTGAAGTTCCTTCCAGCTTCCTGCCCGGCGAAGATCAGGGCTATATGTTCATGCACCTGCAGCTTCCCAATGCGTCGTCATTGGAGCGGACCGAAGCCGCGTCGGCCAAAGTAGAGGAGATCCTGATGAAGACGCCGGGGGTGAAGTACACCACTCGCGTGGCGGGCTTCAGCCTGTTGAGCTTCGTCAGCACCAGCTACACCGGATTCTTCTTCGTCACCTTGGATGAATGGAAGGACCGCACCAGCCGCGAGACGCAGTACCAGCAGATCGTACATCACGTGAACGAGGAGCTGGCTAAGCTCCCTGATGGATTCGCGCTCAGCTTTCCTCCGCCTGCGATTCCCGGCGTTGGTACCTCGGGCGGATTTACGTTCGTCTTAGAAGACCGCGCGGGGAAGGACGTGGGCTTCCTGGCGAATAACTTGCAAAAGTTCCTCGCCGCGGCTTCCAAACGTCCGGAGATTGCGCCCGGCCTGGTGAGCACATTTCTGCCGAGCGTACCGCAGCAGTTCCTTGACGTAGATCGCGAGAAAGTGTTGAAGCAAGGCGTGCCGTTGAGTGACGTTTACCGAACGATTCAAGCTTACATGGGCGGGCTATTCGTAAATTACTTCAACCGTTTTGGCCGCCAATGGCAGGTATATGTTGAAGCTGAAGCAGAGTATCGCAAGAACCTGGACAGCGTTGGCCAGTTCTACGTTCGCAACACGCGAGGCCAGATGGTCCCGCTCTCCGCGTTGACGAAGTTCGTATCGCGCGAAGGGCCGGAGTTCACCATGCGATACAACCTGTACCGCTCGGCTGAAATCATCGGCGGCGCGGCTCCAGGGTACAGCTCGGCCCAGGCGATGAAAGCGCTGGAGGAAACGTTCGACCAGACCATGCCATCAGAGATGGGTTACGACTACATGGGGATGTCCTACCAGGAGAAGAAGGCACAGGAAGGTGTTCCCACGTGGATGATTTTCTCCTTCTCCCTGCTGTTCGTGTTCCTCATTCTGGCCGCTCTATATGAGAGCTGGACTCTTCCGTTCAGTGTTTTGCTCAGCACTCCCGTCGCGCTGTTCGGCGCGTTCGCGGTGTTGTGGCTGCGGCGCTGGCTGATGGGCCTGTACATGCCGGCCTACATGGTGCAGATCGAAAACGACGTCTATTCGCAGATCGGATTAGTCATGTTGATCGGCCTGGCGGCGAAGAACGCGATCCTGATCGTCGAGTTTGCGAAAGACAAATTCGAACAGGGAATGGGTCTCGCGGAAGCAGCGCTTGAAGGGGCACGTCTGCGATTAAGGCCGATTCTGATGACGTCTTTCGCGTTCATTCTGGGCTGCGTTCCGCTGTGGGTTGCGACGGGCGCGGGTTCGGTAGGCCGCCAGATCATGGGCACTACTGTGATCGGCGGAATGCTCGCGGCAAGCGCCATCGGTATCTTTCTTATCCCAGCGATTTTCTACCTGGTTGAGAAGCTGTCCGGCGTGAAGGGCCATATTCCGAGTCTGGCGCCCGCCGCGGTGCAAGGAGATTGACATGAGACCTTCAATTGTTGCTATCGCCATTTCGGCGGTTCTGCTGAACGGTTGTGCGGTAGGACCGAATTACGCTCGTCCCACCGTGCCTGTGCCCGCGAACTTCCGCGCGCCGGAGCCCCTGCCAGAACCGCAAGCCGCGTCGCTTGCCGACCTGAAATGGTTCGAGGTATTCAAAGACGAAAAGCTAGAGGAACTGATGCGCACCGCGCTGGTTCAGAACTACGACCTGCGTGACGCGGTGGCACGCGTGGAGCAAGCCAGGGCGAACTTAGGCATCACAAGATCCAACCAATTCCCCCAGTTTGATGCAAGCGGCGCCGTCGAATTTACTCGAGTGTCTCGGGACGGCCAGACGCCGTTGCCCGTTTCGTTCGTCAGAGAGCAGAATCGCACTTTTGGCGAGGCATCGCTCAACTTGTTGTCCTTTGAGGTCGACCTATGGGGACGCCTGCGCCGATCGACCGAGGCCGCCCGAGCCAATCTGCTGAACGCGGAGGAGAATCGCAAAGCCATCGTTACGACTCTGGTGAGCGACGTTGCAACCGATTACTTCCGCTTGTTGGAGGCCGACTACGAGTTGGAGATTTCGGCCGGAACGCTGGAAACACGCCGTGACTCGCTGCGCCTGACGCAGGATCGGCAAGGCGGCGGAGTCGCCACGTTGCTGGATCTCCGGCAGGCTGAGCAACTGGTCAGCACCGCCGCGCAGACTATTCCCACACTGCAACAGCAGATCGAACAGACGGAGAACCAGATCAACCTGCTGCTGGGAAACAATCCGAGCGGAGTGGTTCGAGGCCGTAAGTTTGTGGATCAGGAAATGCCTCCTGAAGTGCCGACGGGTCTTCCATCTTCGTTGCTGGAGCGACGTCCCGATATTCGCGCCGCGGAACAGGCTCTGATCGCGGCCAACGCGAATATTGGCGTCGCCAAGGCGGCCTATTTTCCGCAGTTGAGCTTAAGCGGCTTGCTGGGTGGGCAGAGCACACAACTGGCGAGCCTGTTCAGTGGTCCGCACAGCGCCTGGTCATTCATTCCTCAAGTGAGCCAGCCGATTTTCACCGCGGGCCGCCTCAAGTCGGGTGTAAAACTGGCAGAGGCGGAACGTGAGAGCGCTCTGATCCAGTATCAAAAGACGATTCAAACGGCGTTTGCCGAAGTCTCCAACGCGCTGATCGCGCATCAAAGGACGCGCGAAAGCCGCGTGGAGCAGGAGAAGCTTGTTGCAGCGCTAGAGGATCGTAAGCGGCTCGCCTATGTGCGCTATCGCGGCGGCGTGGATACACAGTTGAACGCGCTCGACGCGGATCGCGATCTGTTCGAGGCGCAATTATCCCTGGCGCAGATCCAACTGAACGAGTTGCTAAGCGTTGTGCAGCTCTATAAAGCTCTTGGCGGCGGCTGGCAGTAATCGCACGTGCCAACGGGCTGACATTTGCCCGGCACTTTCGACACTGTCATCGTCACAACCCGCTGTTTACGGCCTTTTATAAGCGCATTGGTTGGCCGTGTACGTGCCTTGTGAAGCGCAGGAACCCAAGAATGAAAACCAAAGACCTGCAATATTACATGCATGATGGATCGTCGGCATTCCGATTTGAATTAGCGGGAGATCTTACCGGCGAAGGTGCCCGCAGGCTCGAACGGGACTGGCAGACAGCCTCTTCCGTGATCGGCCATCGCACGTTGATCGTCGATATGACGTTCGTCACCAGCGCCGACGAAGAAGGGCGCGCGTTGTTGGCCCGGTGGCACGCCGATGGGGCTAAGCTCGTCGCGAAATCAAAAGAATCGCATGAGCTGGCGGAGGCGATTGTGGGTGAACCTCTTCCGGAGTCTGCCATGGCGGCCAAGGCAGGCTCGTATCAAACGTGGTCGTCATTTCGTACGTCGTTCGCTGCGCCTGCGCTGAACATGGTGATGCTTGTGGCCGTGCTGCTGTTCCCTGTGCGAGTTCACGCCGCGAATCTGAAGTATGCCGAAGCTCCGGCAAGTGCCGGACAAGCTGCCACTCTGGTCGTCACGTTGAGAAACCGAACCTCAGTGTTTACACAAGTTCTGTCAGGCCGCCCCTTGGAATGTGGCGTGCCTTACGAAGAGTAACCGGCCAAACACGTTGGCAGGGGTCCATGAAGAAGAACAAAGGAGTAATGAAATGTTTAGAAAGAGAATCGTAGTGACTTTGGTAGCCAGCGTTGCATCTCTGGCGATCCCGGCATTTTCACAGTCTGAAGAGCTGGGAAGAAATGAAGTTTCCGTGCAGGCATTCGGCAGCTTCCTCAAGAGCACCACCAGCGACGGCGTTCGGAACTCGGCCACCAACAGCGGCGGCGTGCTTGGCAGCTATCGCTATTTCTTCAACGCTCACAGCGGCGTGGAAGCGAACTACGGCTATGCTCTCAATACGCAGAATTACCAGTTGACCAGCGGAGCGGTTGGCGTGAAGAGCTACTCCCATGAAATTTCGGCCGCCTACGTGTTTCGGATTCCGATGAAGCGACTCACGCCATTCGTAAGCGCAGGAGCGGCTGCCCTGATTTTCGACCCGAAAGACTTCCAGGGAGCCGATTCCCAGACGCGGGCAGGTTTCGTCTACGGCGGCGGAGCGGACTTCAAGGTGTCCAGCCACATATTCGTACGCGCAGAATATCGAGGCTTCGTATACAACTCGCCGACCTATAATCTGGCGGGTCTCGACGGCACAGATCGGGTCACCCATCGCGCCGAGCCATCGGTCGGCTTCGGCTACCGCTTCTAAATTAGCTTTTCGAGTTACTGTTTCGCCGGAGAGTGAGCGACCAACACTCCCTCTCCGGCGGTCTGCCGAAACACGTTTTTGATGGTGCGATACTTCGGAGATGCAAGTAGGGCTGTTTCCAAACCCGTACAGGCCCGGCATTGGCCTGCGACCACGCCGCGAAGCACAGCGCCCGCTTCTGCCGCAACACGCCCGCCACTGTCCCGTGCTCGAAGCCGGAAGCACCGTAGGCTTCCTTGTCCATCCTCCGCTCGGTGAAAAAGAAACCTTCCAAGTCGGGTATGAGGGGGAGGGCCGATATCAGCTGGTCTACTCAGTGAATACCAAAGGAAACAAGTGGGACCCGATCTTTACCGTAACGTATCAACTGCCGATGGGCGGGATCGGCGCCACCAAAAAAGAGGTCAAGCTGCACATCCAGGACACAGCGGAAACCCGCGAGATCGCCCATTTGATGCCCGGTATGTTTATCTCCCAGGATGACATGGGGACCCCAGCGGGCGCGGTGACTCTGCGGGGAGCGTGGAACTTCCAGACTCCGCAGGGCTGGGACACGGTCTATACTCCGATCTTCAATATGATTGAGCGGCCCTTCGCCCCGATGCTGGTGATCCGAGTGGAGACCGATTGGTACGTTCACGACTCCGAGTTCCGCTACGTTCTCCAGCCGGGCGAAACGATTTCTGCTTCACACAGCATGCCGATCGGCCAAGTAATGTTTGTACCAAGGGAGGACATTGCCTTCCGCGACGGCACAGCCGAAGAGATCGCGGCGCGAACCCAATCTGCTCAGGCGTTTTACGACGAAAAGGCGAGGACGAAGATTAAGACGCCATACGGACTGGAATACAGTCCGCACTACCAGAGCACGAGCCGCCAGAAGAAGGCGACGAATACACCGCGTGGCGGAGACGCGACGGACGATCCCACTGCTTAGGCAGAATGCTCGACAGTGACGTGTTCCACTTTCAAATCTTCTATACTGGTCTCCGCTCGTACCAAAGGAGACTCAACATGCGAAAGATGAAAGTTCCCTTGGCATTCGCCGCTGCGGCTTCGCTCTTGACCGTGGCCGTGATGCTCATCGTGTCCAACGCGGTTACCTTGCATGCGCAGGCTGATACCGTTGGTAGCTATGCGGAGGATCGCGCCGCCATTGAGGACCTGCAAGCGCGATATCTCTTTGCGCTCGACTTTCATGATCCCGATCTCTATGTTTCAACCTTCACACCGGACGGAGTGCTCGATTACGGCAGCGGTCTGGTAAAGGGTCGCCAGGCTATCAAAGATATGATCGCTAAGATGCCGAGTCCGGCCGCAACAGCGGGGCTTCGAGCCGCGGCCGCTCGACACAACATCTCGAACATCGTGATCAAGGTCGAGGGCAATAAAGCATTCGGACGCTCGTATTGGTTCCACTATTCCAACGACAACGCGCAACGCAAGGGCGTCTTCGACGGGTTCGGGCACTATGAGGATGAACTGGTAAAGACTAACGGGAAATGGCTTTTCACCATGCGGAAAATCTACAACGAAGGGCGTGATGAGTGGGCGTATAAGGACGGGAAGAATCCCGCTTGGTAGCTGATCTCGAAGAACCCGCTTTCCCTCTACCACGCAAGGTCACGCTTTCTTTCGACAATGGGCCGGAGCCTGAAGTGACATCTCATGTCCTGGAGACCCTTGCAAAACATTCCTTGAAAGCTTCGTTTTTCGTGATGGGACGCAAGGTGGCCACCGCCGCGGGGCGGGCATTGGCTGCGCGGGCAAGCGCCGAGGGCCATTGGGTTGGCAATCACACGTACTCTCACACGCAGCCGCTTGGAGAGTTAGACCGCGCTTCGGCACTGCGCGAATTTGAGCGCGCACAGGAGTCTCTTGCCTGGCTCGATCAGAGGCCGCGGCTGTTTCGGCCTTACGGCCGCGAAGGCAGGCTCGGGCGGCATTTACTTCATCCAGGGGTAGTCGAAAAGCTGGTGTCGGGAGGATACACCACCGTACTTTGGAATTGCGTTCCAGGGGATTGGCGAGACCCGGAAGGGTGGGTGGCGACGGCTTTGCGGCAATGCAGGTCGACAGAGTGGAGTCTGCTGGTATTGCACGATCAACCAGGCGGTGCCATGAAGCACCTGGATCGGTTTCTTACGGCTCTTAAAGAATCGAATGCGACCATCGTGCAGGAGTACCCTGACAACTGCGTTCCGATCCGCGAAGGTCGAATCGTTGGGCCGATCGAGGCCTGGACGAGCGACGCAATCGATTGACCATTACTGCGGCCGCCGGAACAGTCCCCCGTAAACCGCTTTCGCCAGAATGTGACCCTGAATCGCTTTCATCACGTTGGCGCGCGTCTCGAAAGCATCGGCCGATGGTTTCACGTCCAGTTGGATGTCCAGGGCGAAGAGCTCAAATACGTAGTGGTGGAACGGGCCGTTGGCGCCGGCTCCCGGACCGCGGTACATGGGTCCTGTGGCGCTGATCTGATAACTTCCGTCGGGCAGTTGCGATCCCTTGGGGACGCCTTCGGGCAAGCCAGTCATGGTAGCCGGAATGTTCCAAAGAACCCAGTGCGCCTGATCATCGGTGGTCTTGTTGCGGGCAAGATCCATGTCATGCATGTTGAGGAAGAAGCTTTGCGTGCCGGCCGGTACGTTGGCCCAGCTCATTGCCGGCGACGTTCCTTCGCCCACGGCAACGCCCGGAGCGGCCTGACTGAACTTGACGGGAATCTGGCCTCCGTCCGGAAACCCTGGAATCGTCAAAGTCATTGCTGGCGCGGGGGCCCCCTTGGCCTGACCTCCACGCCCCGCATCTTGCGCAGACAACAACAACGTGAAGGACACGATCATTGCCGAAATAAGAAGCAATCGCATGGGTCTATCCTAGCGTAGAAATAAGCATCAATCTTTCCAGAGTTTCTGAACGGACGGGCGGAAGCGGGAATAGAGATACGACACGGCTAACAGCAGAGCCCCTAATCCCAGGAATGCGGCGATGCGGAAGCCTCGGCCTAATACCCAGACATCCAGCAGATACAACTTTAAGATCACAATGGCGGCAAGCACCAGGCCCAGAACGCGATGCACCGATGCATGCACCACTACGCCGGCGATCACCAGGATCACAGCATAAGTGGCCATCAGAATGGAGAGCGCGACGGTGATGGAGCTTGCCTGGTCGGCTTCACGCACGCCGCGCTCGATTGCTCCTACGATTTCGATTCCCAGGATTACCAGCATGGTTACGTGTCCCGCTACATACGGGATGACCGCCCCGGGCCCTTGTTTTACAAACCACGCGGAAAGCCACAGGCAGATCGCGCATACGAGGAAAGCGAGGAATCGGGCGTTGAGGATCGCGCGGTACTGCGTGCCGTTTCCGTACAGCAACATGTCCACGGAATAAAGGCGAAGCACTGCCAGAGTGAGTATCACACCGGCTACAATTCCGGCGCCGCGAGTCTTGAAGCGCGACCAGATCCACATCATGGCCAGTCCCTCCAGCGCCCATGCGACGGTGACGCGGAAACCGGCAAATTGAATGGGGACAGCGAGCGTGACGAATGCCAGCGCTACGCCGCCGGCCATCAAGCCTGGATACGTTTCCCACTCCTCCGATCCTGCTTTTGGGTCTTTCCAGAGGAGCTTGGAGATGGCCAGATGAAGTCCGCCGAGAAGCGCGGCGAAAAGTCCCATCCATTGGTGATGCGAGGGATTCAGCAGATAGTAGCTGGTGCCGAAGAACGCGGCGGCATTGGCCGCCATTACAAACAAGCTGCCGGGGTGCGCTGGTTGCTTGCCGATGTAGATCCACCCGACGGTCCACGCCAGGAACATCACGAAGGTCACTGCGAGGAAGGCGGCGGTTTGTTCCGGATCGTCGGCGGAGTGGCCCAGATTGATCCACACCCAGACAGGCAGCCAGTAGCAGAACAGAGACCATGAAGGAGCCTCGCGCCATTTACGCCACTCGCCTACCACGAGGCCGCCGGCGGCAAGCAGAAATTCGAAGGGGAGGAATCGCGAGGGTTGTTCCCAAATTACGGCTAGCGTCATAGGCGCCAGAAACTGCGCGGCCCACCAGACGAAGCGCACTTGCGCGGCTGCGAACTGGGCGTAAAACGCCAGAGCAAACACGGTTCCCACGGGATGGTTCGCGACGCTCCAATACTCGGCAGCCCAGCCCCCGTACATCGCGACGGTGGCGCAGAAGGCCAGGGGTTCGATCACGCGCCAGGGTCGCAGGCGCGCCAGCACCAGGCCGCCCAGGTTGAGAAGAAACAGATAAGTGAAAAGAATCCACGGATGATCTTCGCCGGTGGAAAGGGCGATGGGGGTCAGATACCCGCCGATCATTCCCAGCACCGCAATCGCTTGGGCATTGTCCTTGAGGGACAGGAATCCCGCGCCGATGGTGGTGGTCGCCATCAAAGCGAAGGCGACGCCAGGCTCGACTACGTGATAGAGCGCTGCTGCCGCATAGAAGGCCAGATAAAGAAGAGCCAAGCCCAGGCCGGTGATGCCTTGCGCGAACACGCGTTGATTGCGTTTGGCGAGCAGATGTCCGCCCACCAGCGCGACCAGTCCCGCCACTACTCCCAGCAACACACGGGCGCCGGGACCGATCCAGTTGTTGTCCACGCCGTATTTGAATAAGAACGCCGCGCCGAGAAGAAGCGTGATTACCGCGATGCGATTGATCCAGTTGAGGCCGAAGGTGGTCTCCAGCGCGGGCGCGGCCTTCGGTTGTACAACAGGCGCCGGTATCGGCGGCATGGGAAGGGGGTGGCGGGGGAAGGGAATCGGCGGCGGGGCCTTCGCTATCGCGGCAGGTGCCGGAACTTGGTGGATAACGGGCGGAGCCACTTGCGGTGCGAATGGGGCTGGGGGTGCCGGCCTTTCCAGAGCGCGAATCCGGGCGTCCAACTCCGCCTGCCACTGGATGACCTGATCCAGCGACTTCTGAAGCGCAGCCAGACGGTCATTATCGGACGGGTTCACGCAAATGGGCCTTTATACAAACTACACTAGAAGCAGCACTGCTATGAGTGACTCAGGTTTTCCACTTACGCCGACACAAGAATGACCGGCGATTGCATCCAAATCAGGGTGCTTGGCTCGGGGACAAGTTCGGGCGTTCCTACGGTCGGCTGCAGTTGCGATGTGTGCCATTCCAGCGATCCGCGCGACACCCGATTGCGGCCCTCCATTCTGCTGCGCTATGGCGGCTATTCGGTGGTTGTGGATACGACGCCTGACTTTCGCGCCCAGGTGCTGCGCGCGGGCGTGGCAAGGCTCGACGCGATTCTATACACCCACGCGCACGCCGATCACATTCTTGGGCTCGATGATGTGCGGCCGTTTAACTATCGCCAGCGCGCGCCGATCCCGATTTACGGCAACGCCGAAACGCTGGAGACCATCCAGCGCGTATTCCGCTATGCGTTCGATCCCGAGCCGACCGAGTCAAGCGTGCCGAAGCTCGACCTGCATGTGACCAATGGCGAGCCTTTCGAAGTGCTCGGCCTGGAGTTCATCCCGGTTCGCTTGGCGCACGGGCGCGGCACCACGATTGGCTATCGTTTCGGTCAGGCTGCGTATCTAACCGATCACAGCGACATTCCTGAGTCGTCCAAACCGAGCCTGCAGAATCTGGATGTGCTGTTTCTGGACGCGCTGCGGCATCGTCCACATCCGACGCATACGACGGTCGCGCGGGCGCTGGAATTGGTGGAGGAGTTGAAGCCCCGCCGCGCTTTCTTCACGCACATGTGCCACGATCTTCCCCACGCCTCCACCGAAGCGACTTTTCCCGATCATGTACGGCTTGCCTACGATGGCCTGGAACTGGAGGTCTCGCGCTGATGCGGATTGCGCGAAGCCTTGAAGAGACGGCGGATTTTGAGCCGTCCGCGGTGACCATCGGAAAATTCGATGGAGTTCACGCGGGCCACAGACACCTGCTGCGGCAGGTGGTGGATGCTGCCAGGGAACGGAGGGTTGCGCCTTCCGTTCTGACGTTTGACCGGCATCCTGCCTGCGTGCTTGCGCCAGATCGCGCGCCTCGCCCGCTGATGACTCTGGAGGAACGGTGCGCGAGGATCGCCGAAGAGGGAATCGAGCAGATTCTGGTGCTGCCGTTTCACGCTTCAAGTGGCGCGAATGACTCCTGAGGAATTCGTCGTCGAATGCCTGCGCGACGCGATGCGCGTGCGGGTGGTGCTGGTGGGAGGAAATTTTCGCTTCGGACACAAGCAAAGCGGGAACCCTCTGGTGCTGGAGGAACTGGGCGGGAAGTATGGTTTCGAAACGCGCCTGGTGGAAGCGCGGCGATTGCGGGGACGTGTTGTTTCCACCAGCGAAGTTCGGGACGCCCTGGCCTTGGGAAACGTCGCACTGGCAGGACGGCTGCTGGAACGGCCTTTTTCTGTTGCGGGAGAAGTGGTCAAAGGCCACGGCATCGGCTCGCGTCAAACCGTGCCGACACTGAATCTGGCGCCGCCCGCCGAAGTGCTTCCCGCTGATGGAGTCTACATCACCAGGACCTACGATCAGGCGAGCGAGCAGCGTTGGAATTCCATTACCAACATCGGCATGAGGCCTACGTTCGAAGGTGATGCGCGAACGATCGAAACATTTCTGCTGCAGCCTTTGGAGGGGTCTTCGCCGGCTGCGATCCGGATTGAATTTCTGCGCCGGGTGCGTGAGGAGCGAAAATTCGAATCGCCCGAAGCGTTGAAGACGCAGATCTTTAAGGATGTCGGACGGGCGCAGGCTTTCTTCCGAAGGCTTCTTCAATAAGGCGATATAATGGCGCGGAAGGAACTCACGAATGAAGAAGCTCTTGGTGTGCGTTGGCTTGGCAGTGGCGTTCGCGCAGGCGGAACCCGCTCCGATTACCAAATCTCTTTCCCACGCGATCCACGCCGTGGACGACCTGGATACGACGCTCGCGTTCTATCGCGATGTGTTCGGCATCAAGGGTAACCCCGCGGACTTCGCCAACCCTGCCGTGCCGCTTGCTGACCAACGCCCCTGGGGTGACGCTGCGGCTATCCATGCTCTCTTTGCCTGGGGGCATGCGCTTTGAACTCACCCATTTCAAGGGTCTGGAGCGCAAGGCTGCGCAGGCTAAGTACACCGATCCAGGCGCAGCCAGCTTGGTGTTCTACGTGCGCGACATCGATGCCGCTGTCGCCAATGCGAAGAAGGCGGGCGCGCCGATTGTGACCACTGGTGGAGTGCCCGTCGAAATCGTCACGCTGAAGGGCAAGACTCGCTCCATCATCCTGCGCGATCCCGACGGTTTCTTTCTCCAACTGGTAGAGGAAGTACCGGCGGCAGGCGCGCCGGAAGGCAATGTGCATCGCGTTTCGCTCGCCTATACGATGGAGGACGCCGAAGCCACTACTAAGTTCTACACGGGTCAACTGGGCATCGAGCTCTCGGGACCCACTGCATTTTCGAAGGACCCGGCGATGCTCAAGCTTTATGGTGCGCCTGCTGGAGCCGAATTTCGGAAGCTTTCGGGCACCATACCGGGCCCGCCCGCTCAGGTTGAATTTACCGAATTCCGCGGAGTTCCACGGTCCAAGTTTCATCTAAGGGTCCGCGATCCTGGAGCGCCCGCGATGTGCATCCAGGTGAATGAACTCAGGCCCACCATCGCTCATATGAAGGAAGCGGGGACGAATATTCTCTCGACCAATCAGGAGATTGTCGACTTCGGCGGCGGTACCTTCACCATCTTCGTCGAAGATCCCAATGGGATGAACCTGGAAGTGTTCGAGCGCAATCCAACGCAAGGAAAAAACAAGGCGAAATAGGGGTCCGCCCTCAAGCCGTCTGAATTGGTAGCATGTTTAGTTATGACGATCTCCCCAGGAAAACTAAAGCACCTGAAAGCGTTGTCGAATAAAGACGGCATCATTGCAGCGGCTGCCATGGATCAGCGCGGCAGTTTGCAGAAATCGATTGCTCACGGCCAAGGGTGTGGACCAGAAAGCGGTCACCCCGGAGATGATGTCGGAATTTAAGACGGCCGTGGTGCGTATCCTGACGCCGCACGCCTCCGCCATCCTGCTGGATCCCGAGTTCGGGATGCCCGCCGCCAAGGCTCGCGCGAAGAATTGCGGATTGCTTCTGGCTTATGAAGAGTCGGGGTACGACAACACGAAGAAGGGCCGCCTGCCCGATCTTCTACCGCACATGTCCGCTCAACGCCTGGTCGACATCGGCGCGGATGCGGTGAAGATCCTGCTCTACTACACGCCGTTTGACGAACAGGACGTCAACGATATTAAGTATGCTT
The DNA here is from genome assembly GCA_963766615.1 of Terriglobia bacterium. Taxonomy (GTDB): domain Bacteria; phylum Acidobacteriota; class Terriglobia; order Bryobacterales; family Bryobacteraceae; genus Palsa-187. The sequence continues at coordinate 112,044 of CAVYBC010000010.1, read as the reverse complement.
TCATTGAGCGGATCGGCTGCGAGTGCGAAACGTTGGAGATTCCGTTCTTCCTGGAATTCGTTGGCTACGATCACAAGGGTGGTGACGTCAATGGACTGGAGTACGCCAAACAGAAGCCCCAGGTAGTGATCGGGGCGATGAAAGAATTCTCCAAGCCGCGCTATCGCGTGGACATCCTGAAGGTGGAGGTCCCGGTGAACGCCGTGTACGTGGAGGGCAGTTCGGTCTACAAAGGCCAGAAAGCTTACACGCGCGCCGAAGCGCTGCACTACTATCGCCAGGCCGCCGACGAAGCGGGCAAGCCGTTCATCTACTTGAGCGCGGGCGTCGGGAACGCACAGTTCATTGAGAATCTGGCGATGGCGTCGGAGTCGGGCACCGATTACTCAGGCGTGCTGTGCGGTCGCGCCACTTGGGCGGACGGTATGGCGATCTACGGCACCAAAGGCTTGCACGCGCTGGAAGATTGGCTTAACGACCAGGGCGTGAAGAACATCGAGGCGGTGAACGGCGCATTGCACGGCGCGACGCCATGGGCGAAAAAGCTCGGCGTTACGATGTAAATCGAGCGCTGAAATACTCTTTCAGCGGTGTCCAATAGTAAGCGGTCCATCCCTGCCGGTAAGCTTCCGCCTGGCTCACCGGCACGTCGGAGTGGACCATGGTAACTAGCGTTCCGGCATCGGAATCCTGAAACGAAAGCTGTAACTGGGAGGGCGGATAGCCTGACGGCCATTCCGTGGTTTCCCACTCGGCTAGGATCTGGCGAGCTCGTTGCAGTTTAACGTAGGTTCCCAGGATGTAGCCGTCCCAAGCGGTGAATTTGCCGCCTTCGACAGGGTCGCCGGTTGCTTTGGCTCCGGTGAAAGTCGCATGCTTCAACGGATTGATGATCGCGTCGTAGACCTGAACAGGCTTGGCGGGGATGGTCACTTCCTGAGTGATCGTGGTTGTCTCCAGCATGAAGATACAATTCTACGTTTGTTCAGGCCATTGTTGAAAGAGCGCATCGAGGAGACACACTACTCCCACGGCGTTGCGGGCGGCCGCGTTTTTACACACGACCGCCAATGAATTGAGTTCCACCTCACGAGCCAATCTCGTCTACGGTGTGCAACTCTCGGATGTCTTAAGCCATTTCTAGCAGTCAGACGTTATGAAATCGCGACTCCAAGATCTTCCGTCGAGGCTATCCCTATAGTTAGCTCTCGTAAGCCTTTCCAGGGGCTCCGGAAGTTCCGTTCCACCGCAATGCAACGCTTCGTGCGCACGAAGAAACTTGTTGAAGAAGAGCGGTGAAAGGCTCTCTTCTCGATTGAAGAATAGCATGGGGGTTGTGAGGGAATTGTGGAACTTATTGATTTTATTGGGGGATTGGGCTGTGACTGACTTTTAGAATCGGGGAACCCGAACTCCTAGTCGACTCGGAGCGCTGAGGCTGGTTCTACTGTCAGAGCTCGCCAAGCTGCCGGGGCGATCGCAATTACCGCTACTGTGGCGACCAGGAAGACGGCTGGGATTACCGCTCGCGGCTCCCAGGGCGCGACGTCATAGAGGACGCTTCGAAGCCATGAGGCTACGCCCAAATAGGCGCCAAGCCCAATAGCAATGCCTGACCCGATCAACACGGCCAACTCCCCCGACAGGAGCTCGAGAATTCTGCCTTGTGGTGCGCCCAATGCTTTTCGTATGCCAATTTCGCGTGTCCGGGATTTAACCGCGTAGTCGACAAGCGCATACAATCCAATTGCCGCTACTAATGCTGCGATCGCGCCGAAGATTGCTGAGAGCGTCGCCAGAAGCTGTTCCTGCCAGAGAGATGTGTCCACTTCTTCCTTCAGGGTGTGGACCTCAATAAACGGCAGCTCAGGGTCGAGCGAATGCAACACGTCTCTCATTGCCCCTATTACGGTCTCGGGACGTTGGCTTGTTCGCAACTGCAACGCGAAGGTGTGGGCAAGACCGTCGACGGCGGGGTTGTACGCGGTAGGCGGAATGGGCTCGCGAAGAGAGCGGTACTTTGCGTCGCTTACCACGCCGATAATTTCGGAGTTGCCTGTGGCGATGCCGTCAGGCCCTGCGTAGCCAATGCGCTGCCCGATTGGGTTCCGGCCGGGGAAGAATTGGCGCGCCAGGGTCTGGTTGACGATTATTTTTACTGGCTTGATGTCGCGGTCGAACCAGCTAAAGTCCCTGCCGCTTAAAAGGCGAATTCCCATGGTCTGAAAATAGCCGGGCGTGACATTGTTGAGGCTGGCACTTAGAAAGTTGGCGGCGGTGATGCGTGTCCCCGTTGGTGCGAGCGAGGCCTTCACACCGGTGCCCCGCATCAGAGGCCGTGCAGCCAGGCTCGCCGAGATCACGCCGGGCAGCACGGAAGCTTTCTCAAGCAGCGCCTTGCTTAGAGCGAGGCTTTGCGCCGGCGTGTAAGCCTTGAGCGCTGGATCGAGAGTAAAGGTCACGACGTGATCGCGGTCGAAGCCAGGGTCCATGGCACGCAGGCGCTGCAGAGTGGCTAGGAGAAGCGCCGCGCCTATCAGGATCAAAGTGCAAATGGCCACTTGACCAACGACCATCACGTTTCGAGGCGCCAATCGCGAAGTGGTTCCCCGGCCCACTTGCAAGGTTCCGGCGCCCTGGCGCGCGGCGCGCAAGGCGGGTGACAAAGTGAACAGGATGGCTGTCAGTATCGTGATGGCTAGCGTGAACCCTGCCACGCGGAAATCCACGCCGATGTGCATGTGCAGAGGCTGAAGAACCGCACCGCGGTCGCGCATGGGCGGCACGGCGCGCGAAAGGATGGGGAGACTAGCCATGGTGAGCAAGATGCCTGCAGCCCCACCGAACAAGGCGAGGATCAGGCCTTCGGTGAAGAGCTGCCGGGCTAGGCGAAAAGGACTTGCGCCCAGCGCAAGTCTGATGTCGATTTCACGAGCGCGCGTGACGGATCGGGCCAGTAACAAGCCAGCGACGTTCGCACACGCCATCAGCAACAACAGTGCGGAGCCCGCCATTAGGATCTGCAAGCCGCGCGAAAATTGTCCCCGCAGCAGCGACACGCCTTTGGCGACCGGCTCCAGTTGGAGCCGCGAATCGTGGAGATCCGGCGATTGACCTGGGAAGATTTGGCTGAACGCTTCCGTGTAGGGGGAACGGAGCAGGGGACTCACCTCGCTGCTGGCCCGGTCCAATGGCACTCCGGCGCGAAGGCGCGCGAAGATTTGTCCAAACAGAGGACGGGCGCCGGGTTTCATCTCCGCGCTTCGCTCAATCAGGAGCCGCTCCGTTGCCGCGGGGACACGGAGATCGGGGCTGGTATCGGCGGCCAGGCCGTTGAACCCTTCAGCGGAGACGCCAACGATGGTGAAGGGATGTCCGGCCAACTGGACGCTGCGGCCTAACACGGAAAAGTCTCCCTGAAAGTGCCGCTGCCAGAAGTCGTAAGAGAGCACTATGTTTGTAGCGGCTGCATGCTCATCATCACCGTTGAGCAGACGACCCAGAAAGGGACGGGCGCCCAGAGTAGAAAAGAAATTCGGAGAGATCAGGTGCACCCGCACGCGTTCGGTATTCTTGCCGTCGCTAAAGGGGACATCTGCTTCGCCCTGAGCCAGCACGTCGGAAACGCTGGCATCTCTTGCCGCGAACTCCGCGGCGAGAACATAAGGAAGATCCCACGTCACGAAGTCCTTAGGATGCACTTCAACCAGACGAACCAGATTTTCGGGGTGAGGCACTGGTAGATCCCGCAACAAGAGCGCGTTGACCACGCTGAAGATCAAGGTGTTGCCGGCGATGCCGATGGCAAGAAGCAACACCGCGGTGGTACCGAAAAGAGGGCTCTTCTTCAGAAGCCGAAGGCCGAAACCGAAGTCGCGCAGAAACTGAGCCATTGAATCCCAGAATACTGCTGTTTTCCGCATGATAGACTCGCTGTCATGACGAACGAGGACCGCGAGCGGCTGGCGCAAAATTTCCTGATCGAACTGGCCATACAGATTAAGGAATTTGAAAAGACGGCTGGAGTGCCGATCCAAGAAATACGCTTGTGGAAAGATGCGAATGACTCATGGGCTCAAAACATAGTTTGGAAGCCTTGAGCCCTTGGGGTGAATCGTTTTACAGCTGCGACTTTACCTCTCCGTAGGCCCAATCGAGCCATGGCAGCAAGGCCTGAATGTCGGACGTTTCCACCGTCGCTCCGCCCCATACACGGAGCCCGGGAGGCGCGTCGCGGTAGGCTCCGATATCGAAGGCAGCACCCGCTTTTTCCAGACTCGACACGATCGACTTGGCGTGTTTTTCCTGGTCCGCTACGGGAAGACTCGCGTAGGCTTGGTCCACCACCTTCAGGCACATGGACGTGTTCGATCGCGTGGCTTGTTCCGCGGCGAGGAAGCCTGCCCACTGGGACCTGGCGACCCATTCTTCCACTGCTCGCAGATTCGCCATCGAGCGGTTGATTAGGGCGGGCAGGCCGCCGATCGATTCGGCCCACTTCAGCCCATCCAGAGCATCTTCGACGCACAGCATGGAAGGCGTGTTGATGGTCTCGCCTTGGAAGATGCCGGCGACCAGCTTGCCATCCTTGGTCATTTGAAAAATCTTTGGAATGGGACGATCGGGAACGTACTTTTCCAGCCGTTCCACTGCGCGCGGGCTGAGAGCGATCATGCCGTGCGCCCCTTCTCCGCCCAGCACCTTCTGCCACGACCAGGTCACCACATCGAGCTTCTGCCACGGGATGTCCATCGCGAACACAGCCGAGGTGGCATCGCAAATGGCAAGGCCTTCCCTATCGCTGGAAATCCAGTCTCCATTTGGGACTTTCACGCCGGACGTGGTGCCGTTCCATGTGAACACCACGTCGCGGCTCCAATCCGCAAGACGGAGGACGGGCAGTTCGCCATAGCCGGTTTTAAAGACGCGAAGGTCATTTAGCTTAAGCTGATTCTTGCAATCGGTTGCCCAGCCGCTGCCGAAGGCCTCCCATGCGAGCACATCCACGCCGCGCTCTCCCAACATCGACCAGAGCGCCATTTCAATCGCTCCGGTGTCGGACGCGGGCACGATGCCGAGCAAATAGCCGGCAGGTATCCCCAGCACGCTTTTGCTGCGCTCGATCACTTCGCCGAGTTTGCTTTTCCCGATTTTTGCGCGGTGTGATCTGCCCAGGGACGCATCTTTCAGCGCGTCCAGGCTCCAGCCAGGGCGCTTGGCGCAAGGTCCGGACGAAAAACAAGGGTTACTCGGGAGTGTAGTGGGTTTCATGTATAAATTTGGTTGCCGTATAGATGGGAATGAGGCTATTTCTCTAAGATACCGCGCTCCCTGATCGACTTTTCTCTTCTGACATAATCTGAGAACCACATGCACGGCTTGATGATGGATTATCCGCTGACGCTTGCCCACATTCTGGAGCGTTCCGCGAAAATTTATGCGCGTCAGGAAATCTTAGGCCGAGAGGACGGCGGTTCGATGCGCCGCTATACGTATCGTGATTTTCACCGTCGGGTGCATCGCCTTGCGCATGCGCTTAAGAGCCTGGGAGTGAACGCCGGGGACCGCGTTGGGAGCCTTTGCTGGAACACTTGCGAGCATCTGGAACTTTATTTTGCGGTTCCATGCGCCGGGGCCGTGCTCCACACGCTCAATCTTCGTTTGTCGCCCGATCAGTTGGCGTACATCATCAACCATGCGGAGGATCGAATCATTTTAGTCGAGGCTTCTCTACTTCCACTTCTTGAGCCCATCCGCAGCGAATTGAAAACGGTCGAGCGGATCGTGGTAATCGATCACGACTATGAAGCACTGCTCGCCTCGGCGCCGGAAGAAGAATATGTGTGGCCGAGACTGGATGAGAACACCGCGGCTGTGATGTGTTATACCTCGGGCACCACAGGCCAGCCCAAAGGGGTGGTCTATAGCCACCGCTCTATCTTTTTGCACAGCTATGGACTCTGCATGGTGGATACGTTCGCGTTGAGTGAGCGCGACACCATTCTCCAGTTGATCCCCATGTTTCACGCTACCGGTTGGGGGATTCCTTACGCCGGCATCATGACAGGAGCGCGTCTGGTGCTATGCGGGAGGCATCTTCAGCCCGCCGACATCGCACGATTCATCGAAGAGCAGCGGGTCACCTTCAGTTCAGGCGTGCCCACCCTGTGGATGACGCTATACAGCCATCTGGAATCCCACCCTCACGACATTTCGAGTCTGCGCATGGTCTATGTTGCGGGCGCAGCGCTTCCGGGTCAATTCGTGGAGCATTACGAGAAGAAATACGGGACTCACTTCATGCTGGGCTGGGGGATGACCGAGCTAAGTCCGATTGGAACCGTCACGTCGCTCAAGACGCACCTCCAATCCCTGCCTGATCCAGATCGCTTCGAAATCATGTCGCGCCATGGTTTGCCGCTTGCCGGGGTGGATCTTCGAATCGTAGATGAGGAGGGAAGGGAACTGCCGTGGGACGGAGTCGCAACAGGCGAGCTTCAAGCGCGCGGGCCATGGGTTGCCGGCGCTTATTACAAACATACCGACAATCATCAGTCTTTTATGGACGGGTGGCTGCGCACGGGAGATGTCGCTAACATCGATGAAGAAGGCTACATCCAGATTGTGGATCGCACCAAGGATCTGGTCAAGAGCGGAGGTGAGTGGATCTCCAGCGTCGATCTCGAAAACGCGATCATGGAGCATCCGAAGGTGGCTGAAGCCGCGGTGGTGGGAGTGTTCCATCCAAAATGGCAGGAGCGTCCGCTTGCTTGCGTAGTCGAACTGCCGGAGTATAAGGGGCGCATCACCCGACAGGAGATCCTCGACTTCCTTGCCACGCGTGTTGCGAAGTGGTGGCTGCCGGACGACGTGGTGTTCATCGAAGCAGTCCCGAAGACGAGCGTGGGAAAATTCAACAAACGCGCGCTTAGGGAGGAATATAAAAACTATACTTTGCCCTAATCCGGGCCCTAATTCCCGCGAGCCACAGAGCAAACAAAATTCGACGCGTCATTGGAATCGCCCGACCCGTTGTACTTTGCCACCTGCGGATACGGGCACAAAGGCCGGGTCAACTTTTGCGATGCGTTACCGGCCACGGTTCCGCTTCCGATCAGGCGGTCGGGCGAAATGCCTTTCTCTACCCACCGGTCTAGCGCCGACAGGACGTCCCGCTCCGGATCGGTGCTGATGGACGCGGCGCCTTGGGTGTTCCCGAAACTGGTTGGGCCTACTCCGCCGCCGCAATGTCCCATGCCCGGAACCATGAAGAGACGGTAGAAATCCTGCACGGGTTCGGTGGAGCCGTTCTTTTGCTCAAAGGCGCGCACGCTCTCGTAATAGTCGATCGAATTCAACGGTGAGATGGCGGCGTCGCCCCAGCCGTGATATTGAATCAGCTTGCCGCCGTGTGCGCGGAACGGCCGCAGGTCGGCGCTGGTTGCATTGAGGATCGGCCCAGCTTTTTGGTCGGCGAACGTCACGTCCGTATCGAAATTCAAAGTTCGGAAATCCCACGCAGGTTTTTCGAACACTGCCTGGCCGTAGAAGGAATCGCCAAATGCGGCCTGAATCGAGCCTCCTTTCGGTGTCGCGGGAATGATCCAGGCATCCCAAGCCCCCGTCACCGATTCCGTTCCAGGAGGATAGCCCGGAAAAACCTGGACGCCGGTGCGGGGGTTTTTAGGTCCCTCATAGATCTTCCGCAATGCCTCGATCTGCGGAGCGGTCAGGCAATCCTGACCGTTTGCGCCCGCGCAGAGCAATTCGCGAGGATTGAAATGACAATTGCGCGGATCTTCCAGCAGGCCATCCTTGACGCCATCCAACGCATCGCAAGCGGCGAGTACCGCTTTCTGAATCACCAGCAGCTTGAAGGGGGGAATCCTGGCGTCTGGATCCATCGAAAGAGCCTGTTCATTCCACACAAACCCGGTAAACAAATGCGACCAGTAGTTCGCAGGCGCGCCGGCAATGATTCCGTCGAACTCTTCCGGGTAACGCTGCGCCTCCATCAGAGCCTCGCGGCCGCCGTCGGAACAGCCCACGAAATAGCTGCGTGAAGGGTCTTTGCCGTAGAACGCGCGAATCAGGACATGAGCCTGCAAGCTGGTTTCATGCACGGCGCGATAGCCGAAGTCGACAAGCTTCTGTGGATGTCCCACGGCCCATCCCGCGCCGGCGCCGCCCCGATGACCGTCGTCTGTTCCCGCGGTGGCGTAGCCGCGCCGCAGCGGATCGATCATCGCCGATGCCGGAATGGTTCCAGCCCAGCCGCCATTGCCCACCTGTTCAAATTTGCCGTTCCAGTTCGCCAGCGGCAGCCAGACTTGAAATTGAATTTCGGAATCGCTGGACGGCCTTGCCACAGCTTTGACGATGCAAAGCGCGGGCATTTTGCCGGTCCCCGGCAACGGCCCTTCGTCCATTTCAACGGCGGAAGTGATCTCGGCTTGATCGAGCTTGACCTGGGCGAGCGACGCGCAAGGCTTTTGAGCGAATAGCGCCGGAACAAAGGCGGCGGCTAGTAGGACTACGGTTCGAATGGCTCGGCTGGGCATGAGGATATGCTACCGAACTAATCGCTATTGTTCGAGACCGCCGATCCCGTCCGTCGCCTTCGCGTGCCATTTCTTCGCCTCGTCCAGATCCTTGGGAACACCCAGGCCCTGTTCGTACATCGTGCCGATGTTATCCATAGCGACGTGGTTCCCCAGGTCGGCGGCGGCGCGAAACCATTTCATGGCCTCGGCGTAATCCTCATCCACACCTTCGCCTTTTTGGTACATCACGCCCAGGCTGTTCATGGCCAGATCGTTGTCTCCTGAAGCTGCGGCGTTGAACCACCGGAAAGCTTCCTTCAAGTTCACGGGCACGCTTAAGCCTTCCTGGTACATCAAGCCAAGGTTGAACATGCCTTGCGTATTCCCGGCCGAAGCGCTGGAACGGAACCACCTGAGAGCCTCGAAATATTGCACCGGAATTCCCAAGCCGCGGTAATAGAGGATCGCCAGATCGCACATGGCCTGGCCGTCGCCTTTATCGGCGGCCTTGCGAAACCAGGTCATAGCTTCGTGATAATTCACCGCCGTTCCTTCGCCGTTGGAATTCATGGTTCCCGCGTACATCATCGCGTCGACATTGCCGGCTGTGGCGGCCTCGGTAAACGCGCGCAGGGCGGTAACGAAGTTTTTGGATTGATACATCTCCATGCCGCGCTGGAAAATCGACTTGTCATCCGCCTTGGCCTGCACCGGCGGGGCGGAATTCTGCTGCGCAAACGCGGAGGTGGTCAGGATAAAGAGCGTGAAACGAATCACTTTAGAAGAAGACGCGCCGTCAGAAGATGAGGTTTCCGGGTAAGCATGGGCGCCTTATTTACATTATCTTTCATCGAACTAACCGCACCCGACGTTCGTCGTCTAAAGCTAAGCGCTGTAAGCGCAATGGAAGGGAACGACACTCTCTTATGACCGGCATCCTCGGCGACCTGCGTTACGCACTTCGTTCGGCCTTCAAGTCGCCCGTCTTCACCACGGTGGCGGTGCTATCGCTCGCCCTGGGCATCGGGGCCAACACAGCGATGTTCACGTTTCTGAATCAGATCCTATTGCGGCTTTTGCCGGTGAAGGATGCAAAGGAACTCACCTTGTTAACCATGCGCGGCCGCCACTACGGCAGCAATTGGGGAGGCAATGCGATTTCCTATCCCATGTATAAGGACTTCAAGGAGCACAACCAGGTCTTCACCGAAATGTTCTGCCGCTTTCCCCGCGCCATGAGCGTCACATATGACGGCTCAACGGAGCGGGTGGGAGGCGAACTCGTTTCAGGAACCTATTTCCCGGTCCTGGGTGTGACCGCCGCGGCTGGCCGCACTTTCACCCCCGACGACGACAAGACTCCCAGCGGCCATCCACTTGTGGTTCTCAGTTACGACTATTGGAACTCCCGCTTCGCAGCCGACCCGCACGTCCTGGGCAAGAACATTCTGGTGGATAACCACAGCATGACGATCATCGGTGTCGCTCAGCCGGGTTTCGACGGCGTGGAACTCGGCCAGACGGCCAAGCTTTTCATCCCCCTCATGATGCAGCCCGACCTGATGCCTCTCAACAAGGAGTTCCTTACCAACCGAAGAACTCGCTGGGTAAACGCGTTTGGGCGATTGAAACCCGGCGTCACGGAAGCGCAAGCCAAAGCATCGCTGCAACCCTTCATGCATTCCATGCTGGAAGAGGAAGTAAAAGAGCCCGCCTTCAACAACGCGTCGACCTTCACTCGCGAGGAATTTCTAAAGTGCACCATCGACGTGCTTCCCGGATCGCAAGGCCGCTCCTATTTCCGCCAGCGGATCTCCAAGCCCCTGTGGGTCCTGATGGCGATCACCGGAATGGTTCTGTTGATCGCCTGTGCCAACCTGGCGAACCTGTTGCTGGCGCGCGCCACCGGACGCAGGAAAGAAATGGCCGTGCGACTTGCGCTGGGGGCCAAGCGGGGCCGCATCATCCGGCAATTGTTGACCGAGAGCCTTCTACTGTCACTCTTTGGCGCGCTCGCCGGCGTTGCATTGGCGCTGGTAGCCGACAAGCTATTGCTCGCGGCTTACCTTCCTTCGGACACGCAGGGGCTTAAGCTTTCCACCACGCCCGATCTCACGGTTCTTCTGTTCACCATGGGCGTCACCGTGCTTACCAGTCTGCTTTTTGGCCTGGCTCCGGCGTTGCAAGCCACCAAACCCGATGTCGCACCGACTTTGAAAGGCGAGGCCAATGCTGTGGTCAGCGGAGGAAGCGCCGTACTGCGGAAAGCATTAGTGGTCGCCCAGGTGACGCTCTCTTTGTTGTTGTTGATTGGCGCGGGGCTCTTTCTAAAGAGCCTGAGCAACCTGCGCAATTTAGGTCCGGGATTCGTCTCCGAACGTCTCATCGGATTTAACACTGACCCGACGCTGACCGGCTATAACCCTGCGCGCGCCAAGCTTTTCTATCAGCAACTGACAGATCGTCTGAGCGCCATTCCCGGCGTGAGCTCCGTGGGACTGGCCAACATCCGAATCCTGGATGGCGATGAGTGGGACAACTCGGTGACTGGTGGAAGGATACACGCCGCCCAAGGCCGGCGATCATCCCGAGCCCTACATGAATTCCATCAGTCCCAATTACTTCGCCACGCTGGGCGTTCCGATTGTGGCGGGGCGGGATTTTACATCGCGGGACACAGGAGAAGTCCTCCACAACAAGCGACCGAATCCGGACGAGGGGTGGGTGCCGTCCACCATCATCGTCAATGAAACTTTCGTCAAGCGCTATTTCGCCGGCCGCGATCCTATTGGCAGGCACCTCGGTTTCGGCATCGATCCTGGAACTAAGGTCGACATGGAAATCATCGGCGTGGTGAAAGACATGAAGTACACTAACCTGCGCGACGAGGTTCCGGAGCAGGCTTTTGAGCCCTACCTAGCCAGCCGCTTTGCGGGCGATATGACTGTCTACGCGCGCACCACTCTCGATCCTAGCCAACTCTTTTCCGCACTGCGGGCGCAGGTGCGCGAGATGGACCCTAATGTTCCCATCTACGGCATGCGAACCATGGATGAGCAGATTACCAATTCGTTAAACACGGAACGCCTGACCGCGAGTCTCTCGGCCGCGTTTGGTCTGTTGGCGACGCTCCTGGCGGCCATCGGGCTTTACGGAGTGATGGCCTACACGGTGGCTCGGCGCACGCGCGAGATCGGAATTCGCATGGCTTTGGGAGCTGTACAAGGAAACGTAGTTTGGATGGTGATGCGCGAAGTCCTGGTGCTGGTGGCAATCGGCGTGGGAATGGGATTGCCCCTGGCCTTCGCATTGATGGGCCTGGTGAAAAGCCAGCTATACGGCCTGGCCCCGAACGACCCGTCCACTCTAGCCCTGGCTGCTGTGGGCCTCTCGCTGGTCGCCTGCCTTGCCGGATATTTTCCAGCAGCGCGCGCTAGCCGGGTGGACCCAATCAAAGCTCTCCGCTACGAGTAGCTAATGGCCGCAGATAAACGCCGATGAACGCAGATCAGAAAAAATACCTATCAGCGTTTATCCGCGTTCATCGGCGGCCATTAAAGTTTTTTCGCGGTCTCCCCCGCCACTCCTGGTACCCTAAGATTTACGGCTCATGGCATGGTTTTCACGTGAACATTCGGGGGCGGCGGCTTCGCCCGAGGGAGAAGAGCGCAAAGTCAAGACCGAAGGGCTCTGGCTGAAATGCGAGGGCTGCAGCAAGATCATCTGGAAAAAGAGCCTGGATGAGAACCAGCAATGCTGCCCTAGCTGCAATCATCATTTCCGCATAGATTCGCGCGCCCGTGTGCCGCTCCTGTTGGACGGGGCCTTCGAAGAATACGACGCGTCTCTGGCCTCAACGGATCCTCTCAGTTTCACGGATTCGAAATCTTATCGCGACCGCCTGGCCTCGACACAAGCCTCGACACACCTCTCTGACGCGCTGCTTTCTGTATCGGGCACGCTGGATGGCCGTCCCGTAAATCTGTGCGTGATGGAGCTGAAGTTCATCGGCGGAAGCATGGGCGCAGTGGTCGGCGAGAAAATCACGCGGGCCATCGAACGCTCTTTGGAGCACAAGAAGCCGTTGATCGTCGTCTCCGCGACGGGCGGGGCGCGCATGCAGGAAGGCGCCATCAGCCTGATGCAGATGGCCAAGATTTCGTCCGCCCTCATGCGCCTGGACGAGGCGGGCAGTCCCTTACATTAGCGTCCTCACCGACCCCACCACCGGCGGCGTCACGGCGAGCTTCGCGATGCTGGGCGACCTGAACATCGCCGAACCGGGAGCCCTGATCGGCTTCGCGGGCCCGCGCGTGATCGAACAAACCATCCGCCAGAAGCTCCCTCCTGGGTTCCAGAAAAGCGAATTCCTGCTGCAGCACGGATTCCTGGACGCCGTGGTGAAGCGCGGTGAGATGAAGGCCTATATTTCGCGGGCGCTGAGATTTTTTTGCGACTAGATAAATGATTCAACTCGCAGGCGCCGGCAAGCGTTTCGGCCACAAGTTATTGTTCGAAGGTTGCGACTGGTTGATCACGCCCAAAGAGCGCACCGGCCTGGTGGGCGGCAACGGCACCGGCAAATCCACGCTGCTGAAGATCCTCTGCGGCATGGAAACTCTGGACTACGGCAGCATCACGTTTCCCAAAGGAATTCGCCTCGGTTATCTTCCGCAGGACGGCCTGAATCTTTCCGGCCGCACCGTCTTCGCCGAGTGCATGCACGTCTTTGACGACCTGCGCCAGATGGAACAGGAACTGGAATCGCTGCATCACAACCTTGCCGAAATGGACCCCGCAAGCGACGCATACTCCGCGGCCGCCGATCGCATGCATCAGATCGACACCGAATTCCGCAACCGCGACGGCTACGCCATTGAGGCCCAGGTGGGGGCGGTCCTGGACGGTCTGGGTTTTCATAAAGACGATTGGTCACGCCGCACGGAGGAATTCTCCGGCGGCTGGCAGATGCGCATCGCGCTGGCGAAACTGCTGCTCGAAAAACCGCAGCTTCTTCTGCTCGACGAGCCGACCAATCACCTCGATCTGGAAGCCCGCAATTGGCTTGAGACCTACCTGACTACCTATCCGTTCGGCTTCGTGCTGATCTCACACGATCGCTACTTCCTGGATGTCACCGTCAGCAAGACAGTCGAGCTATGGAATAAGAAAGCATACTTCTACAGCGGCAACTACGAGAAGTATCTGACGCAGAAAGCCGAGCGCAAGGCGCAGATGGAAGCCGCCTACAAGAACCAGCGCGACCGCATTGAGCAACTGGAAGCCTTCATCAACCGCTTCCGCGCGCAGGCCACCAAAGCCAAGCAGGTGCAATCCCGCATCAAGGAACTCGAAAAGATTGAGCGCATCGAGATTCCTCCCGATGAGCAGACCATTCACTTTTCTTTCCCGCAGCCTAAGCCCAGCGGACGAATCGTCGCCGAGTTCAAAGATGTGTCGAAGAGCTACGGGACACAAGCACGTCTTCTCCGGCGCGAGCTTCGTGATCGAACGCGGCGACCGCATCGCTCTGGTGGGTATCAACGGAGCGGGGAAGTCTACCCTGATTAAACTGATCTCAGGCACCGAGCCTCTCTCCAGTGGCTCCTATACCCTGGGCCACAACGCTCTTCCCGATTACTTCGCACAGGATCAGTACAAAGAGCTCGACGCCAACGCTACCATGCTGGATGACCTGAGCTCTGCCGCTCCGCGCGCTAAGCAGACCGAGTTACGCAGTCTGCTTGGTTGCTTTCTGTTCAGCGAAGAAGACGTGTTCAAGAAGATCGGAGTGCTCTCTGGCGGAGAGCGTAATCGTTATGCCCTGGCCCGCATGCTGCTTGCTCCCTCCAACTTCCTTCTGCTGGACGAGCCCACCAACCACCTCGACATGCGTGCCAAGGAAGTCCTGTTGGAAGCGCTGCGAACCTACACTGGAACGGTAGTCTTCGTATCGCACGATCGTTACTTCATCGACAATCTGGCCACGCGCGTATTCGAAATCGAAGAAGGACACGTCCATGTCTACCCTGGAACCTACGAAGACTACCTGTGGCGCAAGCAGGGCGGCCCTGAAGCTCTAGAGGCGGCGCAAAAGGCCAAAGAGCCCGAGCCGATCGCAGTTCCTGCGCCTGCCGCAGCCGAGGAACACAAGAAGCGCGTGAACCCGATGAAGATTCAGAAGCTGCGCGACCGTCTCAAGGCTCTCGAAGGCGAGGTCACAAGGCTGGAGTCTGAAATCGCACAGGCCGAAACGGCCATGGGGGATTTCAAGAGCGTGGAAGAAACGCAGCGCCTGAGCGATCTGGTGACAACTCACCGAGCCACGTTAGAAAATCGCTTGGCGGAGTGGGAAGAGCTTTCGGCGCAGTTGGAAGAACCGGCCTGACTACCTGTCGTCTTCGCCAGCGATTCCTGCTACCGGTACGGGCTCCTGCTTCACATGCGCAACATAGTTCTGCGACTCCAGGCTCTTGTACACCAGCCCGCCCACGCCCGACGCCACCGGCCCGCTAAACGTCTTGGAGCCTGCAAGCAAAACCACGACCACCATCTTACGGTCGCCCATTTTCGAGAATGACCCGAACCACCCCAAATGCGCATAGGTGCTAG
Source organism: Terriglobia bacterium (assembly GCA_963766615.1). Classification (GTDB taxonomy): domain Bacteria; phylum Acidobacteriota; class Terriglobia; order Bryobacterales; family Bryobacteraceae; genus Palsa-187. The sequence continues at coordinate 96,889 of CAVYBC010000010.1, read as the reverse complement.
GGTCCGTGCACGTGCCGGTCTTGCCGTAAATCGGATCGTTGGGATCGAACCCGGCGCGCTTCGCGGTGCCGTATTCCACCGCGCCCATCATCCCGGGCCGAACCGAAGAAATTTGCGTCTCGATATCCAGTTCACGCTTCACGCGCGGCGTCACCGCTTCGGCTTCCAGCTGCGACTTCGGATACTGAAGGTAATACAGCGTGCCTCCATTGGCCACTGCGCCCAGCAGTCCCGCAAATTCCAAAGGCGTCAGCTTGATATCTGAACCGAAGCTGCTCATCATGCCGACCCCGCCATACTTGGGAGCTACCGAAGGCAGAACGCCGGGTTGTTCGGCATCCAGATTGAGCGTGGCCTTTTCGCCGAGCCCAAATCGCCGCGCATAGGCGCTCACACGATCAAACCCCAGCTTTTCGCCCAGGCGGGCGAAATAATCGTTGTTCGATACGGCAATCGCGTGCGTCATCGCCATGGTCGTGTAGCTGCGCCGCGTCAGGCGGACTTGCGTTTCCCGCTCGATCACCGATTCGCTCAACGCCGCCAGCGCGACTGGAATCTTAATGGTGGAGCAGGGCTGGTAACCGCTCTTCAGCGCCATTTTCTGGTTGACGATGGTTAGAATGCGGCCAGTGCCGGCATCGGTCACCACGATGGTGCCGCTGCGCTTGCCCAGTGCATCGATCGCCGCTTGCCGGACAACGGGATCTTCGCCATCGAAGACATCGCCATCGGTGGGGTCGAAGCGCTTTCTCGGCACCGGCGCTACATACGGTTTCTTAACTGGCTGTGCTTTTTTCGCCTGAGGTTTCTTGGCAATCTCAATTCCGAAAACTACGGGACTGGCCGCAGCAATTGCAAGGGAGACTATCAGAAACCGGCTCAAAATGCGTGGGTTGAGTCTCTGAATACGCACTTCTGGTATTGTGCGTTATCCCGTCTGCTCAGGTCAAGTATTTTTTGCGCGCATCTTGTCGCGAATCACAGGCTTACTTGCGTTCTACTTTCCGACCAGATGTTCCACGTCGCGGTTATTTTCCGTACAAATGAATTCGTTGATTTCGCCACCCGCAAGCTCGGAGACGCGTTTTATGGTGTATGGCTTGGTCAGCACTCCTGGATCTTCCACTGTCAGATCGATCTCCAGGTGACCCATGTCAGGACGCCGGTAACGTTCCACCACGTGGAGTTTGTCGGAATGCGGATGGCCGCCCTGATCCAGCCATGCGCGCGGATCAAACGCAATCCGGTCCACTACCAGCGTGTCGCCGTCCCAATGTCCAATCGAATGTCCATACCAGGCCGGATTGGGATCCTGCGGATGTTCTTTCTCATTGAGATACACCTGCCGGAAGCCCGGGCTGTCATCGTCCTGAATGATGACCATGAGATCCTTTGACTGGACCAAAGCAACCAACGGATAAGTGGTCCTGGTGATGGCAGAAGGCAGGCAGTGAGCCTGTGGGCTTTCCCGGCTATTCATGTCCGCCCGCTGTTTTGCCACCTGCTGCGCCGCTGGAAGGAATTCCGGCCTGCCAGGATCGGTCGTCGTCGACCCCCACCATACTCCTGACAAGTCAGGTTTGCCGTCCACCGTACGCGGCGTGGCGCCGGGAGGGGGTACATGAAGTTTAAGTTTGGCCGCAATCGCCTGAGGATCTTCACCCAGAGTGCTGAGCTGCGTTCCTTCCTCCAAATGAATGTCGAGGTTGGTAGGCTTCCCGCCCTGGACCATCACATCTTTCTTGTCATAGCCTCTGAGCCCGCCGATGTTGACTGTTACATCGTAAGCTCCAGCCGGCACGTTCGAGATCGAATACTTGCCGTCGCCCGAGCTAACGCCTTTGAACACCGCTCCGCCCTCGTTGGCCTTAGCCTGGACAGCGGCGCCCGCGTGAGGCGAACCTGAGGGGTCGAGTACCTTTCCCTTCGATCGAACCGACCTGCCCGAATGCGGCCGATGATAGAACCAGAACGAAAACGGCGAAGCGCATAGCTTGTCCTTTCATGATGGTCCCTACAGGGGGATAATGCCGTCAGTATACAACGACCCCAAGCTATAGAAGGATGTTCGATAGAATGAGGTTCGATGAAACACCTATGGATGTCCGTGGCCTTCACAGGAATTGTGTTTGCGCAAGCAGCTCCGCCCTCCAATGGCGACGCGAAGCTCATGCCCAACCACTGCGCTTCTAACCCGCCTTTGGGCGATATCACCGCGCAACCTTCCTGGAACGGATGGGGCAACGGCACTTCGAATTCGCGCTACCAGGGCGGCGCAGCACGGCTCACCCCCGACGATGTTCCCAAGCTGACCATGAAATGGGCCTTCGGCTTTCCCGGCGCCAAAACCGTCTACGGCCAGCCGACCCTGGTCGCCGGACGAGTCTTTCTGGGAGTCGATACCGGCTACGTGTATTCCATCAATGCCTCCACCGGCTGCGTCTATTGGTCCTATTTAGCGGCGGGCCCTGTGCGATCGGCCATCAGCGTCGGCCCCGCGAAAGCGGACGGCGAATACCTGGCCTATTTCGGCGACCTCAAGGGCAACGTGTATGCCGTAAGTGCCACCACCGGCGCGGAAGTCTGGAAGATCGCCCTGGACACCCACCCCTGGGCACGAATCACCGGAGCCCCACAGCTCTACGAAAATCGCCTATATGTTCCAGTCGCCTCTTTTGAAGAAGTGGCCGCCGCAAACCCGAGTTACGAATGCTGCAAGTTCCGCGGCAGCGTGGCGGCTCTCGACCCGCAAACCGGCAAGCAGATCTGGAGAACCTACACGATTCCGGCAGAGAACAAGGCCATCGGCAAAAATTCCAAGGGGGTCCAGATGTATGGGCCCGCGGGCGGAGGAGTCTGGAATTCCCCCACGCTCGACCCTAAGCGCCGAGCCTTGTACATCGGCACCGGCGACTCCTACACGGCCCCTGCGCCAAAGACCACGGACGCGATCATGGCGCTCGATATGGATAACGGAAAGATGTTGTGGTCGGTGCAGGATCTGTCTGGAGACGCCTGGGTCGTGGGCTGCCCTCCGACAAATGCGCCTTCCCCCAACTGCCCCAAAGACAACGGTCCCGATTACGATTTCGGCTCGTCACCCATTCTGAAAACTCTGCCTAACGGCTCCAGCATCCTGATCGCCGGTCAGAAGAGCGGCATTGTGTGGGCTCATGACCCGGATCGCAAAGGCGCGGTGGTATGGAAGACCTCGGTCTTCACCAAAGCCCCAACCTCAGAGGGTCAGATCACCTTCGGCGGTGCGGCCGACGATCGCACCTCCTTTTTTGGTTTGAAGAGCGGAGGCATTGTGGCTCTCGGCAATACCAACGGTGAGCGGCGCTGGTTCACCGCCGTTCAAACGGAGGAGGGCCGCGGCAGTGGAGAAGACGCGGCGGTGTCGCTGATTGCCGGAGTCGTGTTCTCCGGCGGCCGCGACGGAGTGCTGCGAGCTCTTTCCACAGGCGAAGGAAAAATCCTCTGGCAATTCGACATGCAACGTGATTTCAAAACCGTAAACGGCGTTCCCGCCAACGGCGGCGCCATGGGGTCGGCCGGACCCGACCATAGTGAACGGAATGGTTTTCGCCGGATCGGGCTACACGGGTCCTCAGGCGGGTAAGAACGGCAACGTGCTGGTCGCGTTTGGACTGTAGGCGGTCGCCGAAACCATCCGGCGCACATAGCGATCGCCGTCCGTTAGGGCGGGGATTCTTACGCGGGGTCGATCTCGAACTGTTGCAGCACCCTGTCAGCGTGCACGCTGGTTTCTCAACAAACTCCCAAGGAGACTCCTTAAATGAAGCTGTGCCGATTCAATGAAGGCCGCCTAGGTCTGGTGGAAGGCGACCAAGTCCGCGACGTCACTCAAGCTCTCGACATCCTACCCGAGCACCGTTACCCGTTCCCGACTTACGATCTCCTCATCGCCAATCTCGACCAAATAAGAGACCGCATCGAAGCCATCCGCAACCAATCCGCACAACTCCCGCTGCAGGGCCTGAAGCTCCTCAGCCCCGTAGCCAACCCCGGAAAAATCGTATGCGCCCCGGTGAACTACCAGAAGCATCTGGACGAAGTGCGTGCCGACCCCGCCCTGCATCACAGCAGCGCCTCGCACACCTCGCCCATCCAGCAGATCGGCCTCTTTCTTAAATCCGCGACGTGTCTGGTAGGCCCCGGCGAAGGCATCGCGCTGCGCAAACTGGACCGCCGCAATGACCATGAAGTGGAGCTAGCCTTCGTCATCGGCAAGACCGCCAGCCAGGTCGCGGCGAAAGATGCGCTTGATTATGTGGCCGGCTACGCCATCGGTCTCGACATCACCATCCGCGGCAGTGAAGACCGCAGCTTCCGCAAATCGCCGGACTCCTACTGCGTTCTGGGACCTTGGCTGGTCACCAAGGATGAAATCCCGAATCCCGGCGCGTTGGACCTCAGCATCTCGGTCAACGGAGAGACTCGTCAGTCCTCCAACACGAAGTACCTGATTCTGGGAGTGGCGGAGTTGATCGAGTTTGCTTCTGCATTCTACACACTTCACCCCGGAGATATCGTCATTACCGGAACGCCAGAAGGCGTCAGCCCAATTGTCCCCGGGGATCACATCGTTGCGAACATTGAAAAGATAGGCTCAATGGAAGTGGACGTTAGGGCGTATTAGCCGGGACAATCCAATCCAGGCATTGCCGGTCCTGTTTCCCAAGAGCGATGGGGCGAGAGAAGGGAATCAGAAGACCCAAGCTTTTCGTCGCCGAAGAAATGCCAGGGCAGCCATGCCCAAGGGGACAGTCATCCAACCCGACGGTTCAGGCACGGGGGTCAACAGAATCGCGTGGTATTGGTCCCCCATCACTGCTTGCCATCTGATCAGAGTCGTTAATCCCGTAAGCCGCGTCCACTGTCCAGCCGCTGCCATTCACCACCAAACTGTTTAGATCCAACATCGTGGTTCCGTCAAAAATAAAACCATGAATCGCGTTGGTCGCGGTATAACTATCACCCACAACAAGTCCCGCGCTGTTGATCCCGAAACCGTCACTGAAGCTACCGCCTAGCGTCCCCAAATCAATCATGGTTGTGCCGTTCCAGAGGAACGCATGGCTTTGGGCATCGCCAGTCAAGGTGGCGTTCCCGGTGATATATCCTGCGGAATTGATAGCGCGTCCCTCGCTTACGACCCCGCCAAGCGTTCCCAGATCGGTCATTGTGGTCCCATTCCATAGAAACGCGTGGGGCTGCGCGAATTTGGACGTATCGGACATTCCTGTCACCCATCCCGCATCGTTGATGCCCTGGCCGATGCTGTTCCCGGTCCCGGTTAATGTTCCAATGTCCTGCAAGGTGTTGCCGTTCCACACGAACGCGTGGCGACTAACATCACCAGACAGGTAACTGTAGCCGGTAACGTTTCCGGCGTCGTTTATCCCATTTCCCTGGCTAGAGCTTCCCGACAAAGTGCCCAGGTCATGGAGCGTAGTTCCGTCCCAAAAGAAGGCATGATCGTTATCGGCTGGCGTCGCGGAAAACCCTGTTACTTGTCCCGAGCTATTGATGCCCGACGCAAAGCTGCCGAACGGGCCCAATGCTCCCAAGGGAGTCAGCGATCCATTCGAGACGAAAGCATTGTTAAAGGACGATAAGAACGTGCCCGCCACTTCACCCTGATTGTTTATTCCTGATGCCTGGCTTGAACTCGTTCCGGTGGGTCCTAAATCTGTGATTACGTACTGAGTTGCGAACGTCGGGCACACACATAGCAGGAACGGCAGAATAAGACCGGGGAGTCGGCACCAGAACATATCGTGAAGCCTACAGCACGGAACCACTACGAACAATGAATCGATAGTACCGCTCTAAACGTAAATTTAAACTGGAAGACTGAATCGATCAGTGGCAATGTCAAGCGTTGAGATGGGGGAACATAGCAGGTCGATTTCTTTAATTTCCGAAAAGCGCTGGACAACGGCGTGCTATGCGGGAAAGCGTCATCCCACCAGGCGCCACCGACGCAATTTTTCAATCTCCAGAAGTATTGAATCTATGGACGCCGTCGAGCATCAAGCGAGCAGTTCTGCGGTTAAGACGCCTCGGAACTCCAACCGGTCCGCCGCCTAGGAGATCAACATAAGATCCGCCAAAGTTGTGAAACAGGAAATTCGTTTTGAACCACAAACCGTTGCAAAACATCTCTCGCTACCATGTCCTGGAGGAACTGGGGAGCGGCGGGATGGGTGTCGTGTACAAAGCTCGGGACACTGAACTCGGCCGGCTAGTCGCGTTGAAATTCCTGCCCCCGAATGCAGATCAGGATCCGCACGCACTGGAACGATTTCGCCGTGAAGCACGAGGCGCCTCTGCCCTCAATCACCCCAATATCTGCACCATCTACGAAATTGGGAGCCACGAAGGCAAAGCGTTCATGGCCATGGAGTACCTGGATGGCGTGACCCTGAAATACCTCATAGCCGCGGGTACCCTGGATACGGAGCGCATTGTCACCATCGCCATCGAGGTGGCCGATGCGCTCGATGCTGCCCACAGCGAAGGCATCATTCACCGTGACATCAAACCGGCCAATATTTTCATTACCAAGCGCGGTCACACTAAGATTCTCGACTTTGGTCTGGCGAAAAGTATGGGTCCGAAGGGCCATGCGGACCAGAACACTGCGCATCCAACGCAGACTCTGTCCTATGTCGCCGAAGAACACCTCACCAGCCCGGGGACGGCCCTGGGAACGGCCGCCTACATGTCTCCCGAGCAGGTCCGGGCCCGGGAGTTGGACGGCCGCACCGATTTATTCTCTCTAGGCATCGTTCTCTATGAGATGGCGACGGGGAGGTTGCCCTTTCAAGGAGCCAGTCTGGGCCTCATCACAGAAGCCATCCTCAACCGCAATCCGGTAGCCCCCAGTCAAATTAATCCCAACATCCCCCCAGCGCTCCAGGCGGTGATTCACCGAGCCTTAGAGAAAGACAGCAGCCTGCGCTATCAACACGCATCCGACATGCGGGCCGAACTCCAGCGGCTGAGACGAGACAACGAGTCGAGCCGGAGTGCACAGGGAACAGACTCCGCTGAGATACCAGCCGCGGCCCGATTATCCTCCACTGGCAAACAAGATGGAGCCGGCAAGCGAAGGGCGCAGACTTTATCGGTGGAGCGATCTGCTCTCCGCCCGCAGCGAGTCTCCAAGATCATCGATTCGCTTGCCGTTTTACCCTTCGACAACGCTAGCGGCGACCCCGACCACGAATACCTCAGTGATGGGATAGCGGGGAGCCTTATTCAAATTCTAGCGAGGGTGCCGAAACTGCGAGTCATAGCGCAGAGCACTGTGTTTCGCTATAAAAAACAGCCAATCGATCCTCAAGCCATCGGGAGGGATCTCCATGTGCGCGCCGTGCTCACAGGACGAATGATCCAAAAGGGTGGGTCTTTGCGCATAGGGGCCGAATTGGTGGACGTAGTCACAGGCTGTCAGCTATGGGGCGCGCAATACGATCGGAAGGCTGGCGACATCTTCGCAATCCAAGACGAAATCTCCAGCGAAATATCGGGAAAATTGCAGTTACAGTTAACCAAGGCGGAAAAGAAGCAGCTTACCCGGCATCACACCGACAATGCGGACGCCTACCGGCTTTACCTGAAGGGCCGTCATTACTGGAACAAGTGGACAGAAGAAGGGTTCTACAAGGCCATCGAATACTTTCAACAGGCGGTAGAGACAGATCCCGGCTATGCGCTTGCCTACGCTGGCACGGCCGATTCCTACGTGCTGCTGGGATGGAATAGCTACCTGCCGCCGGCGGAAGCGTTTCCTAAAGGCCAGGCGGCCGCAAGGGCCGCTCTGCGGCTCGACCCCGAACTCGCCGAAGCTCACACGTCTTTAGCGGCCCTTTCGTGGCTTCACGATTGGCAGTGGGAAAAGGCTGAGGCACAATTCAAACGAAGCCTCGAACTCGCGCCCACCTATCCCACCGCCAACCACTGGTACGCCGAATATCTGATGACCATGGATAGAGGCGAGGAAGCGATCGCCAGGGTCAAGAACGGCCATGATCTCGATCCCTTGTCGCTCATCATCAGCGTTGCCGTCGGATGGACGCTCTACAACGTCCGTCGATACGACGATGCCATCCTACAACTCCGGCGAACTGCCGAATTGGACCCCTACTACCCGGTCACGTATTGGATTCTAGGCCTCTCGCTGAGGAAAACGGGTTGTTGCGAACTGGCCATCGCCGAGGGTGAGAAAGGCGTGACGCTGTCGGGCGGCAGTATTCTAATGCGAGCGGCTCTGGCGCACACTCTCGGCTTGGCTGGCAGGACACAGGAAGCAATTCAGATACTGAATGATCTGACAACACTAGCGAAGGAAAAGTACGTGGCGCCCTACTTTCTTGCAGGAATCTACGCCGGCTTGGGAGAACACGACCGCGCGATTGAGTTCTTGGAGAAATCCTACCAAGAGCACTCCCATTGGCTTATTTACCTTCACATAGATCCGAGTATGGACGAATTGCGGGATCACCAGGATTTCCAAGACCTGTTACGCCGGGTAGGCCTTCCGCCCCGGGGGACCGCTATTTCCGTCGCAAGGAGTACAGCGTAAGGAGGCGGTGTTAGGAACGTAGGGTAACTCACTCCAGTCTCTCCCTGATTCCCAAAAAATTACGTCCCGCGACGAGCGCACCGCATCATTCGTCCGCAAGTCGGCCACGTCAATGGCTGGTTTCTCATTTCCAGAATCATCGAGAAGCCTCTCTAGCGTGGTAGCCCTGCTTTCATTTGGTATCGGTCACCAAATCAAAAGGAGTGAAAGGATGACGTTCAGAATGATTGGCGCGCTTCTCAGTGTCACCTTGCTGAGCGGCGGTTTTGCAGATGCCAAAGATTCGCCCGACGAACAGCGCGACAAGATCCGCAAGATGGCGGCGGAAACCCTGACGGATTTGTACAAGCTGCAACCGGCCTCTCAAGGGGCTGTCCAGAGCTCCGCGGGATACGCGGTCTTCAACAATTTGGGCACAAACCTTTTGTTGCTTAGTACGGCCCGCGGCGCGGGCGTGGCGGTCAATTCGAAGACCAGGCAGGATACCTTCATGAAGATGATCTCCGCGGGCGGCGGCCTCGGAATCGGAGTAAAGGACTATCGAGTGATCTTTGTCTTTGAGGCCGAACAGGGACTGGCGAAGTTCATGGATTCCGGGTGGGCTGGTGAAGTCCAGGCAGACGCTGCCGCCAAAGCTGGCAAGTCTGGCGGAGCTTTCTCGGGAGCGACTATGATCGCGCCGGGCGTCTGGGTGTACCAAATCACCAAGAACGGTCTTGCGCTTCAGTTGACGCTGCAGGGTACGAAGTACTCCAAGAACGACGACCTCAACAAATAGCAGCCCGTAGTGACTCGTCGCAGGCTGCGAACTCCGCAGATGAAAACCGGCGGTCCCGAGAAAAGAAAAGAAATCCTCGCACCCTTCGAGGAATCGCGAGGGAGTAATGTTTTAGGGATCAATAGTGGACTCGCATGGGAGATCGCATATCCACAAGAATGGAAAGGACTCAATCATGCCAATCAAAGATCACAAGGAACTTGGCTCGCAAGTATTGCCAGGAGGCGGTGTAATCTCAAGCGAACCGGATCGGGACTCTCGCGTAGCGACTTTGCTTATTAGGATAAGCAGGTAGATATGTCTGAAAACCGATCCTCGATCTTGACTGCGGCAAAATCCACGTTGATCGGCGGTGCTGTCTTCCTGATTCCGGCATGCCTCGTTGTTTTCGCGCTCGCCAAGGTCTTCGCCTTGCTGAGGTCGGTGGCAGTGGGTCTGGGTCCCCGGCTGGGCATCACGGGGCCGCTCGGTGGCGTGTTGCTGGACGTAGCGGCGATTGCCGTGGTTTTGCTGATGTGCTTTCTTGCGGGGCTGGTGGCGCGCCGTGCCACCGCCCAGCGGTTGCGGAACAAGATAGATCAGATCCTGCTCGGCTCAATTCCCGGCTATGCCTTTGTGAAGGGCTTAACGGACAACATGCAGCAGAGCCAGGAACTCTCGGCCAGTTTTCTGCCGGTGTGGGTCAGATTGGACGACTTCTGGCAGGTGGCATTCGAGACCGACCGTTTGCCGGGAGGCCTTGTCTCCCTCTACCTGCCGGGCGCGCCGAATCCCTGGTCGGGCAGCGTGGTTTTCGTGCTCGCAGAGCGGGTAAGCAAGCTGCCGGTGCCGGTGTCGGAGGCTATTAAGGTGATCCGCACGCTAGGCAGGGGCTCGGAGGCGCTTGCCGCGGAGATTCGAACTCTTCAAAGCGTAGGCCGCTGAGGGGCTTGCAGCGTGTTGTTTTCTTGGTGCGAATTGTCCTCGGGCGCGCCGCTTAACGGAGCCGCGACCGTCAGGGAGTGTCCAACACGTAAAGTAGTTAGGCCGAAGCTCTTTTGAGAACTGGACGCACCGGGATCTCCTTGCCTTCCAGTTCCGCGACCCGTTCTCTCAGCCAAGCCGCATCCCCCGCGCGTTTCAGCTGATCTGAAAGTTCGGCACGGCGATTCATGTTGGCGATCAGTTCTGTTTTGCGGTCGTTGCATTGAGCCCAGACCTTACCGGCCGCCGCCAGCTCCCTCTCCGCATCCGAGTAGTGGCCCAGCGCTTCTTCCACCTGTGCCAGCGTTTCATGGCCTACCGCCAGTCGTGGTCCTCCCTGGCGCCGGAAGGCTCCTACGCAATCGCTCAATAGCTCGCGTGCGCGGGCATAGTCGCCCCAGCTGATATACAGGGATGCAACGACGAATTCCATGTCGCCGAGTTCTTCCTGGTTCCGTCCGACTTCCTGCTCCAGCAAGGTCAACATGCGTTGACACTCGCGTGCCGAGGCCTCGCGGTCTCCCGCCTCCGCATAGCTGCCCGCAAGTTGCGACAATGCGGCGATTGCGGGCGGAGCCGAGACGCCCTTGGCCCTCTGGAAATACCGAAGGGCATGATGCAAACACCGTTGTGCCAGGTCATGACGACCGCTCGCCCGGTGCACCGCGCCCAAGTCCGCCAAGGCTTGAACTGTTTCATCCCGTTCCGCGCCCAGCTTATCGTCGTACAACTTTACCGCCCGTTCCAGCACAGTCACGGCATCGTCAGATTTCCCCGCTCGGTGATAGACCATTCCCAGCAAGTGCATGCGATGCGCCATGCGGAGAGAATCGGGCCGCCGCAGGGAGACCTCCACCCTTATCGCCTCTTGCAGTATTCTCTCGGTTGCAGGCAGGTCATTGAGCGCGGAAAAAACGTCCGCCAGCGCGTCTAGAGAGGATAGGTAGCAGGTCTTTTCCTGGGCCTGGGCGGCGATTTCCAGAGCCCGGCGCACCACTAGTTCCGCTTGCTTCAGACGAGCGCGTTTCTGTCCGCCGCCTCCGTCTCCATTTTGGAGTGCAATGTTGCGATGCAGTTCCGCCAACTCCAGCCAAAGGCGAATTCGCTCCGGGGCCGGAGCCTTGCGCTTCTCCGCCGCCGCGGCGGCAAGCTCCAATCTCTGTTCGTCCGGTTCAAACGCGACCTTTTCCGGGAACGCTTCCTTCTCAATGGGTGCCGGGGCGTGGGTGGAGTCGACCCCAAGCTCTTTGAGAATTCCGGCCATTTGCCTAGACTCCATCGACGGGCTAAGGCGGAACCTTTAGGGCAAGTCCCGATACTCCGGGGGTTCTACGAAAGAAGGCCCCATGAAAGGGAGCTCAGATACTTAGTACCTGCGCCATCGTGGTCCGGGGGGTATCGATTATGGAACGAATCACCAAGAAACATAATTCACGATCTGCTCTTCGCGCCTTAGTACCAGGAAAATCCGGGACAGAGGCTTCAGTCAATTCGCCAGTGGTGGTTACCGTGAACGGAGAGGCCGCCCAAGTTCTGGGCGCTGTCGGTTACCCAGGCGCGACGGATGGATACCAAGTGAATTTCCGCGTACCGTCAGATGCCCAGAAGGGGACTGCTACGGTTCAGGTGAGTGCGGCGTGGATTGCAGGAACCCCTGCGGCGTTCCCGGTGCAATGACCATGTGGAGCATATTGATGATGACCGGCGCTCGACAGATCCCAAGCCATCGGCAAGTGGCCCTCAGCGGCGGCCAACGCCCGAGCAATGAAGCCACCATCGCCATCCAGTGATTTTGGAGATTATATGAAAGTCAAACTTATCCTGTTCCTTCTAATGACTGGCGCGGCGATGGCGCAACAAGTGATAAATGGAATGCTTTTTATGCAGTCACCCCGCGCGTCGCATACCGCGACCCTACTTCAGGACGGCCGCGTCCTGATCGCTGGCGGCGTAAATGAGAGCTGTTGTTCCCCGTCTGCTCCGCCGCTAGCCAGTGCCGAAATCTACGATCCGGCTGCGCCGAGCCTCACCTCGGCGGGGAACATGACAACCGGGCGATCGGGACACACGGCCACCCTGCTTCCCGATGGGAGAGTACTGATCGTCGGCGGTGACTCGTCAAACGGTAGCGCCGAGTTCTATGATCCTTCTAGCGGGAAGTTCACCGCGACCGGGAGCCTCTTGATGCCGCAGAGCGGATTCAACGCAACGCTTCTCTCGAATGGAAAAGTGTTGATCGCCGGCGGCGTGAACTCCGCATCTGCCGTTGCTGACGCCGAGTTGTTTGATCCTTCCATCGGGCAGTTCAGCTTCGCGGGCCCCTATGTGGCAAGCCTGACAGGTGGTTTTACAACCAACGCTTCTACCTCCACACTGCTTCCAGACGGCACGGTGTTATTCGCGAGGGAGCCGGCAGCCCAAATCTACAACCCCGCGACCGCGACCTTCAACCTCAGCGGCTCAATGTACGTTAGTTTTTCTGGAAACCCGGTAGCTCCGGACTATGTTGACGGGCAAACGGCAACCCCGCTCCTGAACGGAACGGTGCTGGTTGCAGGCGGAGCAAATGAGGACCTCGGGAGATTCAATAGTACCCAGTTGTTCAACCCGGCGTCAGGGATCTTCGCCCCAGCCGCTCCAATGCTGAGACCCCGGGAAGACCACACGGCGACGCTGCTTCCGGACGGCACTGTCCTAATGGCCGGAGGCTTGAGCCAACACTGTGATGGCAACTCCTGCTTCTTTTCCGGCAGCGAATCGGGCATGGAATTGTACGATCCCACCAAAGGGACCTTTAGTTTCGCGGGCTATATGTTGTACCCTCGGGTGTCTCACACCGCGACTCTGCTCAATACCGGGGATGTGCTGATCACTGGGGGTGAGGCCTGGGGCGGCTTCGACCTGAACTATGGAAGCTTGGCCTCGGTGGAGCTCTACCACCCTGCGTTAGTATCCCCACCGCCCGCGCTCTTCTCCGCCGCCGGAGGTACACCGGGTCAGGGCGCGGTCTGGCACGCGACCACGGGACAGTTGGCTTCATCGCAGACCCCCGCGGTGGCTGGCGAGGTTCTGTCGATGTATGTCAGCGGACTTGCCGAGGGGGGAGTCATCCCGCCGCAGGTCGCCGTCGGCGGCCGGCTGGCCGAGATTCTGTATTTCGGCGACGCATATGGATATCCCGGCTATTTTCAGGTCAATTTCCGCGTACCCAACGGGGTATCGCCGGGAGCCGCCGTACCGGTGCGCCTGGCCTATCTCGGACGGCCGGGCAACGGGGTCACAATAGGGGTGCAGTGATCCTCTTCGATGGCAATTCGGCCACGCTGCCGCCCAACAAAAAGGTCCTGATCTCTGCCTCATTAGCGCACGGCTTCGGCACGGTAGGCTCACCTTGAGCCGGAAGGTTAATGGTCCCAGGGGTTCTTCGGCGATCGCGGTCCGGCCAGGAAGGCGCAGGTATTCTCGCCCTGCTGGTTAGCGATCGACTCTGCGGGAAACATTCATGTCGCCGACACAGGCAACCGTATCGTCGGGGTACTTACATCCGTGAAATAGAAGAACCTCGGGAGTGAACCAAATGAAGACTGGCTTTTTTCTTTCGATCTTTTTGTTCGGCTCAGCCCGCCATGGTGCACTGGCGCAAACCCCGGGCACGTTCACTGCTACCGGCAGTATGTCCACGGACTGGTCATCCCACACGGCGACTTTGTTACCGGACGGCCGCGTCCTGATTGCCGGGGGAGGCTATGGCGGCCAGCCATTGGCCACAGCGGAAACTTACGACCCTGGAACGCGAACTTTCACGCCCGCCGGAGTCATGACGGCCGCCCGAACGGGTCATACGGCAACCCTGCTTTCCGATGGGAGAGTATTAATCGTCGGCGGTGACTCGTCGATGGGGACCGCCGAGTTATATGAACCTTCAACGGGGAACTTCACCGCGACCGGAACCCTTTTGATGGCACGGACCGGATTCAATGCGACGCTTCTCGCGAATGGAAAAGTATTGATCACAGGCGGCGTCGCGGGCCAGACGCAGTCTGGTTATATCATCGGTGATTCGGAGGTCTATGATCCTTCCACCGCGGTGTTCACAGCCGCAGGCACCTATCCGGGCAGCCTCGCCGGTCTTAGCATAAACGTCTTCGGCTTCGGCTCCGCTTCGACGCTGCTTCCTGACGGTACAGTCCTGTTTGCATCGGAGCCGACTGCCCAAGTCTATGACCCAGTGAGCGGCGCGTTTCGTCTTAGCGGCGCGATTTCGATTGAAAACGCCTTCGGGAGGAGCTTTCCTCCGGATTACATCGCAGGCCGGACGGAAAACCTGCTCCTGAGCGGAAAAGTCCTAGCGGCAGGCGGTGAACAGGAAGATATGGGGCGATTCAACGATGCGCAGTTATACGATCCCGCTACTGGCGTCTTCGTCCCTACTTGCAGCATGGCGAAGGCCAGGTCCTCGCACACGGCAACGCTGCTGCCGGACGGCAGTGTTCTAGTGGCCGGCGGCGAGAGTCAAAACTGCTAACTCTGACGGCCCCTCTGAAGGCTGCTTTTTCTCTGGCACTGAATCCAGTGCAAAGGTGTACGATCCCGTCGAAGGCGTCTTCACTGAAGTGGGCAACATGACGGCTCCCCGGGAAGGGCACACCGCGACTCTGCTCAAAAGCGGGGATGTACTGTTCGCGGGAGGCGCGGCGACCGAAAACGCCGGCTACGGGCCCACGGCCTCGGCAGAACTGTACCACCCCTTATTGCCGTCATCTCCGCCCTCGCTGTTCTCCCTTACCGGAGATGGTAAGGGTCAGGGCATCGTCTGGCACCCCGCAACACGGCAGTTAGCTTCGCCTCAAGCGCCAGCAGCGGCTGGCGAGTTCTTGTCGATGTGTGTCAACGGCTTGGCCGAGGGAGGAGCCATCCCGCCTCAATTCGCCGTCGGAGGCCGGTTGGCGGAAATCCAGTTTTTCGGACACGCTCCGGGCTATTCAGGCTATTGGCAGGTGAACGTTCGCGTGCCCAACGGCGGAACACCGGGACCGGCCGTATCGGTGCGCCTGATGTATCTCTCCAGGCTGAACAATGCCGTCACAATCGCCACTCACTAAAAACATTGGCCGTAGCTCCTCGAACGTCGAGCAGCAAGACAGCCTACCAAATCATAGAGCCGGGGTCCGTGCTGGTCGAATTCTGGCCGCGTGGTGTCTTCCGTGCCGCTCGACGCTACAATGCGAATTGAAAACGAAGTAGCGAGGGGCAGACTGGCGTAGTTGCGTTAGCGCTGGAATCGCCCTGACTGTAGCCGGAGTCGAAGGCGGCCTCCTCTCGGCCCCGATTGCCCCGGCAATGAACTCGTCTTCCTCACGTATTTCACCACTCTGCGTCTAACTGTATTCGTTCGCCGATTGTACTGTTCTTGTTCGACAACGCGGGAAAGAAAACGGTGAAAGTCGTTTACGGAGCTGCACCTGATTTGCATGAGCAAATCGGCAAGATGCTTCCAGATCTCTCCAGTAACCGGCGCGAAACAGAACCGGCGGGCCTGGTTACTGGCGTTTATAAGGACTGCCCGCCGGCCCTTCGCGCTAATGAGGTGAAACAGACAATGAATATTCGCGGAGACTCAACTCGCCGCTCATTTCTTCGGACCGCCGCGGCAATGGGCGCCGTGGCAGCTTGGGGGCGCGCGGCGGAACGCCCGCCGGCAAAATGGAAAGAACGCCGGGAACTTTTTCCGGAGGGCGTCGCATCGGGTGATCCGGATCATCACAGCGTGATTCTGTGGACCCGCGTCACTGATCCCGCTGTCAACAAGTTGTACCTCGAGGTCGCGGAGGATGAGCGGTTCACGAAGATCGTGAGCAATGCCGCTACCCCTGTCTCGGGCGAAGCCGACTGGACCACTCGCGTTCTGGTAGGTGGACTGAAGCCGGCGCACGTGTACTGGTTTCGGTTCATGACGAAAGATGGCTCAGGAAGCCGGATTGGCCGCACGATCACGGCGCCCGATCCCAACGATTCACGCCCCGTGCGGTTTGTGTTCGTCAGTTGCCAAAACGCAAATCAGGGCGCGCAGAATGCATATCGACGGATGATCTATGAAGACGAGCGCGCGCCAGAGAACGAACAGCTCGGATTCGTGCTGCACCTTGGCGATTTCATCTATGAGCTCGTCTGGTATCCGGAAGATCGCGCGACCTATTACGACCGCCGCATCCGCGACATCGTCCGATATGCCGATGGCGAGAAAATAGAGGACTTCCACATCCCGACGACGCTGGCCGATTATCGCGCCGTGTACAAAGCGTACCTTCACGATCCGGATCTGCAAGACGCGCGGGCGCGCTGGCCCTTCGTGCCGATGTGGGATAACCACGAGTTCAGTTGGCAGGGCTTTCAAGGGATGCAGCGGTTCTCGGGAAAAGTACGGCCGGCGCAGACCAAGAAAGTTGCCGCAAACCAGGCGTTCTTCGAGTTTCAGCCGGCGAGAATGGCGCGTCCGTCTTCTAAATTGCTAGAGGGGAAATCGCTGGAGATGTTCCATCCGCCGGCCGTTAAGGACACGCCCGTCACGAAATACGACGTGCACGGACTCGGAGAAGAGCCGAACAATCTGACTGCGATCAACAGCCTTCGAGGATATCGCACGCTGCGCTGGAGCAAGCATGTCGATCTGATCATCACCGATCAGCGCAGCTACGCGTCGGAGTACCGCGGCGATTTGTCACAGTCCGACCCGCTCGATATCCCGGAGTTTCCTGCGCTCTATCCGGAAGAGGATTTGTACGCCTTGGATGCGGGTCAGCCGATCGCCGATTTCAAGGAAGCGGCCCCGCCGTGGACGATTTTGGGCGCCACGCAAAAGGCCTGGTTCCTCGACCAACTCCGCGGATCCACGGCGACCTGGAAGATTTGGGGAAATACCATCGCGACGATTGCGATGCGGGCGGATCCGCAGAATCTGCCGGAAGGAATCACGAAGAAATGGCGCGGTGCCGGATTTGCTGGGTTTGGCGGCGACGACTTCGGGAATGCGTTCTCTGAGCGCGGCGAAATCTACGATTTCATTGAGCAGCAAGGCATCACAGGGTTCGCGGTTGTTTCGGGGGATCGTCACAGCTTCTGGGCGGGTCTGGCTGCGAAAGCGCTCCCGCCGAAAGAGTTCAAGCCGGTTGGCCTGGCGTTCGTGACTGGATCGCTTTCGGCTCCGGGAATGGTGGAAGCTTATGATTACAAATTTCCGAAGGACCATCCTCTCAGGGCGCTGTACGTTCCCGGAATCAACATGCTCCTGAAGCACGGCGTTCGATCCTGCCTGGAGTACGCTCGCAGCGGCGATGCCGCGAAAGCTCGCGAGCTATCGAATCCCGATCTGGCGCCTGACGTTTCGTTCGTCGATATGGGGGGACATGGCTATGCCGTGGTTCGCGCGGCGGCGGATTCGCTGGAGACGGAATTCGTTGGCATTCCGCGGCCGCTGGAACGAAGCGTGCGTGCGGATGGCGGGCCACTGAATTACCGGGTGCGGTCGAGCGCGAAGTTGTGGGCGAAAGGGGAGAGTCCCAAACTCAAACTCGACGTTCTCGAAGGTGATCCGAAACTGTCGATTTGAGTTTCGGGACCGCTGCCGATTCGGGATAGAAAGCCCCCGGCCTGCGCCGGGGGCTCTTCCTTAGACAGCACTGGTCAGCTTACCTGCTGACTTGGATACTGCTTGGGGCTACGCCGCCACGACCGGCAGCGCCGGGACGAGCGCCGCCACCGTTAGAGACAAGCTTTACCCAAAGTGTGCCCTCTCCGCGGTAGTACGAGGTGCTGCTGGCGCTGCGCAGTGCATCCATGCTGGTTTGTGCCGTGCCCGTGGCTGCGCTGGAGTATCCAGGTAATTCGAAGATAACCCATGAGCCGTTGTCCAGCTCCCTTAGGCTAATGTTCAGGGACGGCGCTTCGCTTTCCGCCCGGATCTCGGTACCGGCGAGTACCGTGGTGTCCCCGTTGACGGTAAATTTCCTACCATTGCGGCTGAGAACGACCTGTGGAGCGCCTCCACCGAAACCTCCTCTACCGCCAGCTCCGCCACGACCTCCACCAGCGGCAGGACCGCCAACTGCGACGGGAGCGGCAGGCGCGCCAGGCCCGCCACGACCTCCGGCCGCACCAGGACCGCCGAGTCCACCACGACCTCCGGCACCACCGGCGCCAATCTGCATGCGCCCCATATCACCCTTACACACGGCAGCGTTCCAGTCCGGCTTGATTTGACAATGTTCAGGATCGTCGGCGATCCCGTTGTCAATCACAATGTAGGAATCGCGGACGCCGCCGACCGACCCGTCGATATCGTGGAACACCGCGCCATTCCAGCCTGAAAATCTTCCGAATTCACCGGAGAAGGACCAGCGTCGATCCTGCTGCGGGGGGAAATACACCGGCTTGGCATTTTCGAATTTCAGGCCTTCGACATCGTTGTTGGTGCTGATGGGAAAGCTGGTGTATAGCAGGTAAGAGATGGCTCCGGTTTTGCGAGTGGCATTGTCCACAAAATTGACGAACTTGGTATTGATCACATGGTGCGTGAAGTCGTAGTATTCGAAGCCGCGGATCGGGTAATCCGCGTCCTTGCGAGGCATGGTTCGGCCATACGCGATTTCCGCTTCGGTTTTGGGGGTGCCTTTATTGCCGGATTCGCCCACGAACAGGGAGTCCTCGACTTTCGAGGTAAAGTCGCCGTGGTACGGGGCCACACCAGGGTACGCGTGTGTGTAGCCGATACCGCTGTCGGCCAGTTTCAGGCCCTTGAACACATGATTCTCGCCACGGGCCCAGATGGCAGCGCCACTGTTCTTGTAGCTGGTGAAGTCTTTGATCACCGATTCCAGCCTCGCGCTGTTGGTGTCGCTGGGATCCGTATAGGGCAGATGCGTGTTCCCGCCAAGGTTGAATTTACCCTGTGCATTGGTTCCGCGATCGAACATCAGCCCGTCGACGTCGGAGTGGGAGACGTTGCCGGAAAACTCCTTCAGCTGCATCCGACGGGGCCAGGTAGCCTTACTGACCTCTGTGCCTTCAAACTTACCCGTTGGATGTTCCGGGAAAGCCATCCAGAAGCCTGTTGCCTCAGAACCCGCGGACACATTCCCGCGGTAAGTATTGTCGGGGTTCGTGATCCAGAAGGTGGACGCCGTGTTGTCGGAAGGAATCAACTGGTCGGTGGCATTTTGACCGGCCCCTGCGCCGTTAAGGGCGTTTGTCGAATTACACGGTCTGGTGGGATTGCACTTGGTCAGCATCCCCAGGTTTCGGAGATACTGGTTCCCGTGTTCCACGCCATCTTCGAGGAAGTAGCAGTGACCGACGTTGTTGTACGCCACATTGTTCTCAACCCGCACATTGTTCGTACCATGTACCGTCACACAGCGGCTGTAGGTGTCGTGAATCGCAGAGTTCTCGATGTATTGCCCCTCCGTATCGCCAACCAGATGCCAATGGATCGGATACCTCGCGAGGTTCTCGTGCTGACCCATTCGAAAGAACTCGACACCGGAGACTTGCATTTTTGAGCCGGCCATCGCCATCACATGCCCGCCACTGAATGAGGTTTCTGCGTCGGCTGAAGCCTGGATGCGGATATTGCGTGTGAGCATACCGACTTCACCACGCTCATCCACGCCGAAGGTGACTTGGCCGTAATGCATGTATTCAAGTTTCTGATCCAGCGTAATCACTTTTCCAGAGACGCTGGAGATGGTTCGTCTCTCTGCCTGGTGGGGATCGAAATCCGTTGACGCGAGAACAATCTCGTCGCCTTTTTTCCAGTCACCGGCATTCAAGACTTCGATTGTGTTGCTACCCGCGGCGGCTGTTTTTGCCAGATTGGTCCAGGAGTCTTTCCGATTCCCGTGCAGGCTCAGGGTTCCGCCCATGAGCATGATCCCGCGGTCGCCCATTGCTTCAATGTCTTCACCCGGGACGTTATTGGTCAGGGTAATGGTCGCATTGCGCGTATGGGGCCTGGCTTCCGTACCAATCTCCAACTCCCCGTGCAACAGGATCCACTCGGTGGTCAGTTCAAGATCTTTCTTATCTGCGAAACTCAGTTTGCCGTTGATCCTTAAACCGTGCAGCGGCGGCGGACTGACATCGAGGACAACGTCCATGCCCTTCTCAATGGTGACAACGGCGTCTTTGCCCGGCACCTTCTTGTCAGGCCAGGTGGCTGCATCAGACCAGCGCTTCCCGCTGGCCGTCGAAGAAGTTTTTTGCTGAGCCTGAACGACGGCATATCCGCCGAGGACTAAAAAGGCTGGAACCAGCAACGAAAGGAACAAGCGATAATGTTTGCGCATCGTTAAACGTCCGTGATATAGAAATCGATTCCCGTGTTTGCGAGTGACGCCGTCCACGATAACAAGTTCCAGAGAGGCTGGCAAGGGACGGGAGCGCCACGGGGCGCATCCGCAATTCGTCGAACGGAAGGCTTGGGATCGGGGTGCATGACCCTGGGGCCTTGGCTGTGTTTGCAACCATTTGCTGGGTTCGAATTGCGTACGCGAATTTCTGTTTCGCGCTTTCCTTGCGGGTCGAGCGGGGCGACGATTGGTGAGCGCACGGCTGAGTGGCGAAATTTGGCTTGGGGTCCGCTGGCATGAACCTGACGCGGGGTCCTGTTTTCAAGGAGTTCCTGGGTTCGAATGGCGTAGCGAAATTTCGATTTCGCGCGGTCTTCGCCTGAGGCGGGGTTGACTGAAAGAAATTGGCGCGAAGGGCTTTCATCACTGTTTAGATAACAGGCTGCAAGTAATACGTGGGTCCTCTAAGAACGTAACGATCAGAACCTAAAGAGATTTTTTGGGTCGGGGGGCGTTGTGACCGGAATCAGAGAGACCGGCTCCAGGGAGGCAAACCAGCCATGGGGGTAGCCCGGATAGTACACTCGAACACAATTCTTTCGAGCTCCTTTGGTGTTTGAGTGCGAGCGTGTCGGAGAAACATTTTAGGTGGGCAGCGCTTGTGCGTTGACTGCTGATGGAAAAGAAAATTGAATTGGCAATTTGGCTGGGTTTTCAGGCCTTGGCGGGATAACCAAATTGCCGGGGTGCTGTGCGATGGCGGAAGAGCTTCAGAAGATTGTGTGTGGCGCAAATGAGTTTCCACTCTGCAGAGACGCGCTGGAGGCCGCGCATGCGAAAGCGTCGAAACCCGCGCGTTTCTTTGATTTGGCCAAACACGGGTTCCACGATCACTTTTCGCTGAGCGTACAGAGCCTTGCCGGTTTCGCTGGCAAGGCGCTTCCGCATAGCCTGGGCCTCCTCACCATGCGGCACTTTCACCGGTAATTCTTCGTTCGGTAGACGCGGCTTGGAATCCGGAGTAACCAGCATTTCAATCCCCTTCAAACAGGGATCGCGCAGGCTCAACGTATCCCAGTAGCCTGCGTCCGCTGTAACCACCTGCGGTGCGCTACCTGCGGTTTCCAGGATGGCGCGCACCATGGGTACGAGTTGTGCGCGATCGGTAGTGGTTTGCTTGACTTCGGCAGCCACAATCACCTGAGCTCGGCTGTCTGCGGCGACCTGTGTGTTGTAGGCTTGCGCAAATGCGTTTCGTCCGGTGTCCATCATCAAACGCGAATCCGGGTCTACGAAGTTATATTCCCGTGTCGGGCTTTCCGCATTGCGGCGCGCTCGCCGCAAGCGGGCTTTCGCTTTTTCGTATTGCTGTCGATCCGTCTTTTCCTGCGTTGTGGCTTGTTCATTTGTCGGCCGCCCCGGCTTACGAGGAGTGAAGTTTTGGCTTCTTTCAACATTTCCTGCGCTTCCCGTTCCAACTCTTGCTTGGCTTGTTGAATGCGTGCTAATCGGCGTTTTGCATCGGACAGGTCCGCAGGTAAAGCTTCGGGCTTTTTGCCCTTGCCCCACTTTTCGTCTTCTTCCCCGTCGGTGCGCTGTGCATCTGCCAACAACTTGTCGACGGTTTCTTTCCAATACTGCTCGCGCTCGGTGAGCTTCTGATAGGAGGCAGAGCGGTCACGACTGGCATTGGCCATGATCTTGGTACCATCGATAGCCACGTTTCCCAGCGCTACCAACCCTGCTTTCTGGCACAACCGCAGCGCTTGCACAAACAGGCCCGCTAACGCCTCTAAATGGGTGCGACGGAAGTGCGCTAAGGTGTCGTGATCGGGATGTTGATTGGCGGCCAAATACCGGAAGGCGACATCTTCATGCGTGGCTTTTTCTATGCGGCGTGAGCTGGTCACGCCTATCGCGTAACCGTACAGAAGGAGACGGGTGAGCAACAACGGATGGTAGGCTGCCAGACCTCGTCCATCTTTTCTTTCGTATTCTGCATAAATGCCGGAGAGGTTCAGTTCGTTGACCACCTCAGCTACAAACCGTGCCAGGTGATTTTCCGGCAGCCAGTCTTGTAGGGATGGCGGCAACAGATATGGCTGATCCAAATTGCATACTCGGAAGCGTTTGTTCACCTCCTCAGCTTACGGATTCTACTTACTTCGTCAAGAACTTTGTGTTGCTTCTATCTCCGACACGCTCGTGCGCTGTTCCGAGTGAGTTACCCTTGTCCCTACGCTTTGGCCCGTGCACTCTGGATCGGACCTTCCTTGATCACCTCCGAGAGCGCGGCATTGAACTTGCCCATCTCTTCGTAGGTGCCGACCGTGACGCGAATATACTCCGGCCACTCCGGCCACCGGTTACCGGCGAGCAGAACTTTCTTCGCCGCCATGGCCTCTCCGACCTGCGCCCCCGTCATGCCCTTTACCGACAGCATGAAGAAGTTCGAATAAGACGGAATGTAGGACGCGCCGATTTTCTCGATGTGTTCGAAGGCCAGATCGCGATTCCTCTTGTTGATCGCCACCCGTTCCTTCATGAGCGCAGTCTCGACCTTCATGCTTGCGGCTGCGCCCGCCATTGTAGCCACCGACAAGTTGCCGGTTCGGCCGAACTTGGCGAGTTGAGCGAGCAGATCCGGGCGCCCATAAGCCATACCGGCGCGGAGACCCGCCATGCCGTAAATCTTCGAGAAGGTCCGGAGCACGATGACGTCTTTGTCGGCTTTTACTAAATCCGTGGACATGTTGTCGCGGCCGGAAAAATGGATGTAAGCCTCGTCGATGACCAGAACGGCATCCTTCTGTTTGTTGGCCAGAATGTATTCGAAATCCTTTTTCGGTGTCAGCGTCCCGGTGGGATTGTTGGGGTTGCAGATGTAGTAGGCGCCCGCATTCGGATCGGCTTTGATCATGGCTTCGACATCATGCGAATAATCCTTCCGGAGCGGAACCTGGATGGTCTTATTGCCGATGTTGCGGCTGGCGCCGTTGCCGTAGCCCGGTTTGCCCATTACCCAGCTTCGAGTCGGCGAGGCGAACGCCGGTACCAGGTTTGCCAGGGCAGGGCCCGAGCCAGGATACGGTGTGACGTAATTCGGCTTGACGCCTTCGGTGGATGCGATCAGATCCAGGAAATCGTTATTGTCGCCCACGGGGCCGTACCGCCAGCCCCGGGCCGCAACTTGGGCCATGGCTTCAATTGCTTCTTTGGAAGGGCCCATCGGGTTCTCGTTGGAAGTGATCCGAACGACGTCGGGAGCGAACTTGCGTGGATCGTTGCCACCACGAGCGAGTGACCCTGGCTGCGCGTCCTGCGCAAAGGCAAATTCATGGAAGAAGGGAAGAGCCGCAGCGGCGCCCAACGCTATTTGAGCGATGTTACGGCGTGTGTATCCTCTGTCGAGAAGTTCGTCTTTAACTTTGAGAGAGAGTGACATTTGATCGTTAATATCTCCTGGAGTGGTACAACTCCATCAGCACATCGATTTAGATTGTTGGATGGGAGCGGCGGAGACTTTGCGTCGCCAAAGAATTTAGGGCCGAACAGGAACCCTGCGGAAGACGCGAGCCACGACACGGCGACCCGCTACAGATTCAAATATCTGCTAGCGGGAATGATACCCTTAAGCCCCCCCTATGTCAAGGATCAGTAGCCGATTGTCTACTCGCATCTAGGAGGGGGAGTTAGGGGAAGCTAGGAGCGGGGGAGCTTAGGAGGGGGGGCTAAGGGGAAGCTAGAGGAGCGGGGGCTAAGGGGAAGCTAGGAGGGGAGGGGGGAGCAAGGGACGTCCCTGGTTTCCCGCCCAACTCAAAAAGCAAGCTCTTCGATAGTGTAGTCGGATGGTATGACAAACAACGCTGCATTGGGCTCTCCACGTTGGACAATGTGGAGCTGAATCGTTTCTTCTTCACCAAGACCAGAGAGTTTTGTCAAACCTATTAGCCCCAGAGTGCTAGAGAACCACCGTTCATTGATGCCAATGAGGGAAGGCCGCTCCACCACCGTGGTAGTCGTGCGGCTTCCCTCGAACTGGATGTCGTCAATGGCTTTGGCCCCAAGCTGCTCAGTTGTGAACTTCTTCTCACCCTTCTCCTCGAATATGCGGCCACCGGCCAGACCAACAGGCTTAAGGGGCTTAAGGGGCTTAAGGGGACGGAGTGCGCCGGGATAAAACCTCCATGAGCGCTGGCCGCGCTCACCCCTGATGATGAAAACGGGCGCGAGTGAAGCGGCACCGGCTGCCTGACTTCTTGAGGCTTGACGGGCACTGTCAGGGTGGGCAAGCTGAACGTGTCGCCGGAGTGAGGACGGTTGCCGGAATGGTGGAACAACCCGTGGATAAAACTGTACCCGGCTGGTGTTGGTGCATCCCCTGATTGGTGCTGAAAAGCCCGTGGAACAAGTTATAATTCTGCGCCAGCTCTCCGACGGCAAGGAGCAAAGCCAATGGGCAAGATCATGGAGCGTTGCGCCGGTATTGATGTGGGCAAGCGTTTTCTGCTGTGTTGCGTCTTGACAGGCGCAGCACAGGACGATCCAAACAGCAAAACACTGCGTTTCGATACCACGGTTCCTGCTTTGGAACGGCTTCGCGAATGGCTCAACCGCGAAGGAGTGACACACGTAGTGATGGAGAGCACGGGATCCTACTGGATTCCCATTTTCAACATTCTGGAGGGCCAGTTTGCGGTAGTGCTGGCAAATCCGGAAGAGGTCAGGAACCGGAAGGGCCATAAGACGGACCGTAAGGACGCCGAGCATCTGGCCGAGTTGTTACGTCACGATCACGTCCGGTCCAGCTATATTCCCGCCAAGCCGGTTCGTGAATTGCGGGACTTGACGCGGCGTCGAGTGCAGTTGATCCAAGACGGCACGCGGGAGCGCAACCGGGTTCAAAAGATGCTGGAGCAAACCAACGTCAAGATTGCCAGCGTGCTCAGCGATCTCTTTGGGGTCTCTGGACAGCACATGCTTCTGGCTCTCTTGGAAGGCAAGGCCACACCGGAGGAGATGGCGGGGTTGGCACGCGGTTCAGCCAAACAAAAGACGCCCCAATTGATCGAGGCGATGCGAGGACATCGAATGACTGAACATGAGCGCTTCCTGATTCGTAGTTGCCTACGTCACTTGGCCTGCTTGGAGGAGGAGATAGAGGACCTGGACACCGAGATCCTCCGGAGGATGCAAGCCCCACCGTTTCAGGAAGCCTTTGGACTGCTCCAGACATTGCCCGGAATCGGTCAACTGTCCGCCGCCACAATCTTGGCCGAAACGGGAACGGACTTGGCTTCGTTTCCCTCCGCGGAACAGATGTCCAGTTGGGCTGGGCTGTGTCCGGGCAATCGGGAGAGTGCAGGCATCCAGAAAGGCAGACATACAACTCACGGCAACCCGTACCTGAGAACAGCACTGGTGCAGTGCGCGTGGTCGGCGAGCCGCAAACAAGGGTCCGTGTTTGAGATGCGCTTCCAACAGTTGGTGAAGCGATGTGGACCAAAGCGTGCCATTGTGGCTGTCGCACACCAGATGTTAATCATCCTGTACTGCATGCTCAACGGAAAGGTACCCTTTCGCGGTGCTGAAAGTGCTCCCCAGCAACGACGACGAAAGAATCGAGCACATCATCATCTGCGGTGCCTTCGACGTCTTGGCATCCAAGTCCAGATCATGGCCGCGCCGGACACACCCGAAGGACTGCAGGAGTAGTGTTTTCGGAACAACCGGCATATTGTAGGGGATGAAAGAGCCCTACAGGAAAGGAGAGAGCGACTCCATCCTGGCCTCGAGTCTTGCGTGTGCCGCCGCGAGGCGGCAGGCGAAGCGTAGACAGAGGCATTGGCGGGCTGGGCGATTGAGCTCCGAAAACTAAGATCCGGACGCCGACCCTTTTCTGTCAGCGGGAAGGCCACACCGGCCGATGGCGTTAGATCGCGAGCCATGGCCGGGTCCGGCGTAGTCGAAGACCCCAGGCACGCCGAGAAACAATATGCACGAGAACCGGGAGACCTCCTTGGTGTCTGCGCAAGCAGACCGGTCCGGGAAGGCCAATAACCACAATCCGGACATGTACGCCAGGGAGGAGTCAGACAGCGCCGTAGTACCTGTGAAGCAGCTGAACAAAGAGAGCAGAGTCTCAGCGGAGGGTGTGGAGGGAAGGGTGCAGACCGAGGAGAACGACGCAAAACCCGACACGAGCCCGACTCAGAGCGGGGAACGAGTGTGCCAAGGGTTAAGCGGCGTGCGCCGAGTGGCGCGGGAGAGGAAGCAGGAACGGTTCACGGCTCTGCTGCATCATCTAACGATCGATCTACTGCGGGGCAGCTATTGCGCCTTGAAGCGGAACGCGGCACCGGGAGTAGACGGCCTGAGATGGAGCGAGTATGAAAACGGCCTGGAAGATCGGATGCAAGATCTTCACGGCCGGGTACACCGGGGAGCGTACCGGGCACAGCCCTCGCGAAGAGTGTACATTGCGAAAGCCGATGGGCGGCAGCGCCCGTTGGGCATTGCTGCGCTGGAGGACAAGATCGTTCAACAGGCAGTGGTGAAGATCCTCAATGAAATATACGAGGTGGACTTTCGGGGCTTTTCGTATGGGTTTCGACCGGGACGCAGTCCGCATCAGGCGCTGGACGCGCTGAACGCGGGCATCCAACGGAAGCGCGTGAACTGGATACTCGATGCCGACATTCGGGGGTTCTTGGATACGGCTTCATACTGCCCCCTGATTCATGAAAGTTGTTCGAACAGCGCCGGCTGCTGATCCACGACTTTTATTCGCAAGCCTTTACGCCGGCCTTGCCTCACCAGCACAGCTTTTAGCTCGCCGCGCTTGACACGCTGCAACACGGTCTGCCGCGAAACGCCGAGTTTCATGGTGGTCTCGATCATCGGTAGATACTCCGGCGGGGCCTGCTGTACGATGCGCGCCCGCAGCTCATCGGTGATTCGAATCTGCCAGGGTGCCCCTGGAGTGACTTGCTCACCGGCAATGAAACCGTCTGCCAGCCAGCGATGAATGCTGGACGTATTCATGCCGAGGATCTGTGCCGCCTTGCGGATAGAAACCAGTTCGCCGCTGGGCGGCTCGGTCGGTGCTTGGAAGCGAGGGATGTCGCGATAGCGGCGGAGGCTGCCCACCTGGTTGGCAGTGAAGCGTTCTCCTGTCGCAGTTTTTCGGTCCTGCCGATTTAAGATTCCGGCGATGACTTCATCCGGGTAAAGAGCCGCCAGCCGGCGAAGCAATGAGATCGTATCTTCATCGGTGCGTGGCCCCATGGGTCGAAAACGCGGAGTCGCCACGTCCAGTGTGGTGATGGCGCCGCCGCGCCAACGAAGCGTCAGATGCGCCCGGCCTTCGGCGCGCTTTAGGTCGAAGATCACCTCTTCCAACAGCGTGCGCAAGAGTTCCTTACGATCGCGATCCGTGGTGGTTGCCGCTGCCCAGACCTTGCCGATGTCGGCGCCGAGAACCTGCAGTTGCTGCAAGTGTGCGGGACTCAGTCGGCTGGGTTGTTGTTGCTCTCGGCGGCGCAATTCCGCTTCCGCGTTTGCCAACTCGCGCAGTCGATTCTCCCACTCGCTTTCCAGTCCGCGTGCGACGAGCCGGTTTTCAGGCTCCACTGTGCGATAACGGCGCTCGGCTCGTTCCGCTTCGTAGCCTGCGCGTTCCACCTCCAGACGCCATTGCGCCAGAGCCGCATCATGATTGGTGTGCAGTTGTTGAACGGTGAGCAAGGTGGCTTCGACGGCCGCGGGGGTGACGGCCTCAATCAAGGCGTTGGCCACTGCTTGCTCGATGGCCATACCGCCGATAGTGAGGCAGTATTGTCCACGTCCGTTGACGAGATCTTTGCCGGAGCAGTGATAACCCGGAGCCGAGTTTCTTCCGCGATAATGCGTATGCAGACGGCGCCCGCAATGACCGCAGGTGGCCATGCCCTGCAACAATGCTGAGCCTTCTCTCACGGCGCCTCCAGAGTGGTGCGGCCGTGGCCTCGTGTTGGAATCCAGACGTGCCTGGTTGGCCTGGAAGGTCGCCCAATCGACGAAACCCGGATGGTGATCGGGGATGAGAACCGCCCACTCGGCGATAGGCAGATGACGCATCCGTTTCTTGATGGCCCCGTGTTCATCGACGTAGCGTTCCGATCGTGTCTTGCCGTAGGTATAAGCGCCAGCATACACCGGATTGGTGAGGATGTGATGGAGCGCGGTGTAGGTCGGCGCGACCCAGCGGATCGGACTATGGTGACTGCCGGGATTGTCCTGCAGCGGGAAGGGCAATCCTTCGGAGCGGAACCAAAGCCATACCCGGCGAGCGGAGCCGAACTCGGCAAAGCGCTCAAAGACAGTGCGGATAGCATTAGTGACGGCCTCATCGGGATGAAACAAGACTTCACCATCTTGCTCTCCCCAGATGAAGCCCACCGGCAATCCGCGTCGAAGTTCCCCGCGTGCTGCCTTGTTTCGGATGCCGCCGTCGAGCCGGGCTCGAATGATGTGCAGTTCTGCTTCACTCATGGTGCCCTTCAGTCCCAGCAGCAGGCGATCGTTGAACAACGCTGGATGGTAGACGCCGTCATTGTCGCCGATGAGCGTGTCGGTAATGCCACAAAGTTCCAACAGGCGATACCAGTCGGCGTTGTTTCTGGCTAGACGCGAGACCTCCAGGCCAAGCACGATTCCCACGTGGGCCAACGCTACTTCGCTCGTCAAGCGAGCGAAGCCGGAGCGTTTGTCGGCGCTGGAGCCGGACACGCCGAGATCCTCATCAATGACGATCACCTGCTCTCTGCACCAACCGAGTTGACAGGCCCGGTCCGCAAGGGCGTATTGGCGGGCCGTGGATTCGCGATTCTGCTCGACCTGAGCGGGCGTAGACTGGCGAATGTAAACCAAGGCTACACGCTGGGTGTGGGTAGGTTTGATTTTGGAGGGATCAGTCATTGGTCTGCTCCTGGGTCTGCTCTGCTCGGCTGGCCTTGGCGAGAAGGCGTGCCAGAGTCTCGATGACGGTCTGTTTTTGCGCGTCGTCGAATTGCTCCCACAGGCACGTCTCCGGGATCGGGATGTCGCTGAAGTTGAGATTCAGTTGGGGCATGGCTCTCCTGGTCTGCACCCGATGTTACTGGCACAGCGGCCATACGCCGGAGGAGGGCATCCACGAGGTGACGGGCACGGAACAGACCTTCAAGCGATCCGACGAGCGGAGAGGTTTGCGGAGTGCTGGGAGTGAAGTCCGTCCATTCCGCAGGGATCAGTGATTTGCTCCCATCCGGCAGAATGAGAACAAACTGTAGGCCGCCGGGCATGTGCGCGTGACGGAGGACCTCCAGAGATTGTCCTTGAAATGGATGGTGCGGACGAGTGATGGTCACTCGTTCCGGGAAGTCCCGATGATGGGTAGTGTGTGGTGGTGTCCTTCGACAACATGGACCACGAATGGACGATGAAGTTTGTAGGGCATCGAGTAGCCGACCAACGGGTGCTCCGGCTGATCAGGAAGTGGCTGACGGCGGGAGTATCGGAGGACGGCGAATGGTCGGAGACGAAAGTGGGTACGCCGCAAGGCGCGGTGATCTCGCCGCTGCTTGCGAACGTGTACCTGCATTATGTTTTCGATCTCTGGGCTGAGGTATGGCGCGAGAAAGTGGCGCAAGGGGATATGCTTGTAGTCCGCTACGCTGACGATCTCGTCGCAGGCTTCCAGCACCGGGCCGAAGCCGAGCGGTTCCTGGCGGAGTTTCAGGAGCGGTTGGCAAAGTTCGGGCTGGAGCTTCATCCGGAGAAAACGCGCTTAATCGAGTTCGGTCGATTCGCGCAGGCCAACCGGAAGCAGCGTGGGGAGGGAAAGCCGGAGACATTCGCGTTTCTGGGGTTCACCCATTATTGTGGGGCGAGCCCGAAGGGTCATTTTGTCGTCGGGCGTCGGACCGTGGCGAAGCGGATGAGGGCGAAGCTGCTGTTGCTGAAGCAGGAGTTGCGCCGGAAGATGCATGAGCCAGTCGGCGCTGTGGGCGCGTGGCTGAAACGCGTTGTCGATGGCTATTACCGCTATCACGCTGTGCCGGGCAACCTGGTGGTGTTGGGGCGATTCCGGGACCGTCTTTGCATGCTGTGGCGGCAAGCCTTACAGCGTCGCAGCCAGCGGCGGAAACCGGGATGGGACCGCCTGCGCCCGATTTTCGAACGATGGATTCCCCGACCTCGTACCCTGCATCCGTATCCCGACGTGCGCTTTGATGCTACTCATCCAAGGTAGGAGCCGTATGCGGTAATGCCGCTCGTACGGATCTGTGCGGGGGGCGGGCAGCGATGCTCGTCCCTACCGCGACCGCATTTTCCCTGAGAACAGGGCGAACCTCACCCCACTCATAGGCATGCCCCGCCGACCCAGATTCGTTCTTGCCGGAGCAGCCCACCACATTACCCAGCGCGGCAATAACCGGCAAGACGTCTTCTTTTCCGATCACGACCGTGCCCTCTATCTGCAACTCTTGCATCTCCAGTCTCAACGTTACGGCGTCCGTATTCTCGGATGGTGCTTGATGACGAATCACATTCACCTGGTCGCCATTCCCCAGCGCGAGGATTCTCTCGCCCTCGCCATCGGGCAGGCCCACTCGCAATATTCGCTCGAACTGAACCGCCGCCAACACCGGGGTGGACACTTGTGGCAGAACCGCTTTTTCTCCTGCCCTCTGGAGCCGTCTCATTTGTTGGCCACGTTGCATTACGTGGATCTTAACCCCGTTCGAGCCGGACTTACTGCTCAGGCTTGCGACTGGCCGTGGTCCAGCGCAAGGTTCCATGGCTCCTCTGGTGTCCAGCACGAACTGTTGGACTGGCCCTGGATCGAATGGATAGACGAAAGGCGCCTGGGAACTTGGAACCATGAAGATTGGAGAGGTTGCCTGGAATGGAGCGTTTCTTCCGATGCGGCCGATCCTATTCGCCGCGCCACAAGATTGGGGGAACCGTTAGGCCCGCCAGATTTTGTCAATCAATTGGAAGCTGCCGCTGGTCGCCCCTTGCGGGTGGGTCCCCGTGGTCGCCCGCCACTCGGTCTTTCTGTGGACGCGCATCCTGGTCAGGAATCGTTGTTTGCCGAGTAATTTTGCGTCTGTCCCCTTAGGCCCGTGTTTGGGCAGATCAAAGAAACCCGCGAGTTTCGCCGTTTTCGCATGCGCGGTCTGAAGCGCGTCGCGGCGGAGTGGAAACTCATCTGCGCCACACACAATCTTCTGAAGCTCTTCCGCCATCGCACCGCACCCCACCAACGTTGCAGTCTCGCCATGGCCTGAAAACAGGGCCAACTACCCAATCCACTTTCTCCACAGATACTCCGATGGTGTTTGTCATTGCGCGAAGCACACAGCCAAGCTTTGACTGTGTCGTTGGCCGGTTTCATCGATAGATGACGTTGAGAACAACGTTTCGCCCAAAATGTTTCTCCGACACGCTCGCATACTGTCCCGAGTCTCTACTGTCCCGAGTCTCTACTGTCCCGAGTTTCTAGTGATAACTATGGCTGTCCAAAAAACGCGAGCAAGCGCCGGCTCAGTTCTTCGGGCTGTTCAGATGCAATGAAGTGGCCAGCCTTTTCAATGATCGCTCCCTGGACGTTCTCCGCCACCGATTGGAGCTGGCGAAGTAAATCCGTTTCAGTGCTCGTCGCTCCCATCAATGCCAGAACGGGCATCCGCAATTTTACCCGTAAATAGGATTCGTTCTGTTTGATGTCCTGTCCAAAGGCC
This sequence comes from Terriglobia bacterium, assembly GCA_963766615.1. GTDB lineage: Bacteria > Acidobacteriota > Terriglobia > Bryobacterales > Bryobacteraceae > Palsa-187. The sequence goes on along the minus strand of CAVYBC010000010.1, from coordinate 64,420 downwards.
CGGTAGTATGCAAAGCCTGCTCGCAAGGCTCCGGGCCGCGAATACTCGCGTACGTATTCCGAAATCTCCTCTTCTCCAATCGACGTCGGGTCGTAAGCGCTCAATCTGTAGAAATACTCGAGGTAGGCTCGAACATTTCCCGCAACCAGCGTCTCGGGAAGATCCGGCACCTGGTGGAATGCCGGCCACCATGGCGGTTGCGAGGGTTCGCTTGACCGGGGAAGGCCTAGAATCGGAACGTCAAGAATGACGAGCTTCTGTACAACTTCCGGATGTTCATGCGCGAGAGCAAAGGCTACCATGCCTCCGATATCGTGCCCCACAATGTAGACGCGCTCGTGCCCGATCTGCCGGATCAGCTGATAAATGTCCTCGGCCACCGTGCGTTTGTCGTACCCCTCGTATGGCCTTTCGGTGAGACCCAGCCCCCGCAGGTCAGGTGCAATCACCTTGTATCGCTCAGCAAGCTTCGGGATGATTCGATGCCAGTGGTACCAGGTGGTAGACCAGCCGTGCAGTAAGACTACAGTGTCGGGTCCCGACCCGCTTAGGACGTAGTGATATTTGACCCCGTTCGCCTGCATCGTGTGATGGGAAATCGCCGGCCCACCGACTGTCTGCCCGCACAGCGGAGGTGCGCCATTGACGAAGAGAAGCAATGATGTCAGAAGCATCGACGTACTGAAGTCTCGAGATCGGCTGGTCCAGCTCATGAGTCCTCCATCGGATAACGGGATGCGAACAACAGCGGCTCTGGCGCTCGCGGACAAGAATAGCACAGAATCCTTAATTCGCTGGTGGCGCTGAAGAACCTCTGATTGTCCCGGTGGACAAAACCCTCGCAAGGCTTCTTAGAGCCGTTCTAAAGGGAGCTAGACCTGCCTAAACCAGGCTATTCTGGCGCTAGAAGATCACAAAAAAAAGTATGATCACAAGGGTTACCAAAAAACCGGAGATAAGTCACCGCCTTACAAAAGATCCAGCAATCCCCCAGGTTTTGTACTTTGCGCGAGTTCTCGTCCCGACAAAAAATATGCGGCTTCGATCTCGCGGGTTTGAATTAGAGAGTCGCATTTGGGATGAGGAGACAGTTTAGAGATTGCAAGGTCTCACTGCGGAACTTGTGAGGACATTTCAAATCTCGAAAGTAATTCATAAAGCTCAGCCTACGCAACTTGCCAAGAGCGATCTCGAAAAATTGCCTTTAGTGGAGGTGAAAGAACAATTTGAAAAATTCAAGGTTTGGAAGGCCGAAGCTCTAGCTGCCCAAGAAGCGTTCTCCAAGGCAGCTCGGGAGGAGGCAGATCAGTCCTTGAAAATGATGGAAAACCAAGCAATGATCCATCTTTTGGAACACGTGGCTTTGCCCCTCGAGAACCGCGAAGCAGATGAACGCTCCTATGCCTTGTACGGCGGATCGGTTTGGTGCTCGCAGCATAATCTTTCCCCAGATCAATGGAAGCTCCTTGCCCAGCGGTTTGTCCAGCGGGAGGAGGCGGAATTGGCAGCTGCGCTCGGACTCGGCCTCTCGGACTCCACACGAGAAAGAATATCGTCCGAGGTCCGAAGAGCTGTCTGGATTCGGGACCAGGGTAAATGCGCACACTGCGGAAACCGCGAAAAATTGGAATACGATCACATTGTCGCCGTGTCTCGGGGCTTAAGGGGGCTTAAGGGGGCTTAAGGGGACGGCTTAAGGGGACGCATTTTCCTTTGGGAAAGCGGGACAGATAGGAGGAGATTTATCAGTTTTCTCCATAAGAACTAGCGAAACGTCCGGCTGGACCAACGCCCCGCAACTAGGACCTGTCGCTCAGTCCAATAGGCCCGCACGGCCGAATCACCGGCGCGAATTCACCCTCCCCACCAACAATAAGTCCACGTTCGCCCCTTTGTACAAAGGGCCGACGATTAGGACAGAATACGTACCCCTCACAACCATACATCTGGCCCACCAGGTTTTCCGATGAGGGTTCGCTCCCAGGTGTGCCGAGTGACTTAGTGAGCTTTGTGGATGCGTTCATCAGAACAACTCCCGACACACTTATCCTCCGTTTTCGCGGTGCAGGCGGTCTTCCGGAACAAAGCCAGCCGCGCAACAGCGAATCAGAACGCTTCTTTCCGCTCGAGATGGGCCTCCACCTCGGCGCGTGTGCGCCAGACATCACGCCACTGTTTCTGCTCAAACAACGGAAGCTGATCGGTGTGGTGTTTGCAGCCGGGCTGCGAGCAATCGCCATAGCTGACCAGCGATTTCGTTTTCATAGGCTGCGAAAACTCAACCGCGAGAGCGAACCCGTCCCCATGCACCGGCGTGGAGGTGCCGTTCTGTACGGGTCCGGGAGTGGCAACGCGGAATATCCCGATGGCTCCGGGCCCGCCGTTTCCCGGTAGATCGATTCCGTCGATCGGAGCTCCCCGTTGGGCCGAGGCCAGCGCCGGGTTTCCGGTCCCTCCGCTCTGATCGTTAATCTGCAGCCGCAGAAACTCGCCCCATGGTTTATCGATCGCGCCAAACTGCTTCTCCAGGTCCTCTGCCGCCGCATCAAGCATGTCGGCAGCGGCTTTGGGATCTTTCAACCCGGAGGGCGTCTCGAGTGGTCTGTTGATATCAATCGGAATCAGGAAATTGCGCGGGGTCGAATTGCCGCCCGTGGTGGGCATGCCGAAGCGGTTAGCCCAGTTCCAGAAAAGCAGCGTTCCACGCGACTGTGCCTCCGCCTGGCGATCCCAGGCTCTAAGAACATCAGCGGCTTTCTTCGCTCGCGGCGTGCCGTATTTATCGGCGGCGGCCAGTAGATCGGGCAGCAGGCGGTCTGCGCCTTCCGCGCGGGTGGAGAGCTTTTTCGCCAGCAGCATGTCAAAGCTGATCTTGGAATCCTCGCTGAGCATGCGAAGGGCGCGGTCGGAACGGAAGGCGGTTCCGACGGGCGCAATGTAAGGCGGATAGTCGGAAGGCTGGAGCATGGTGGGCCAAGCCGCGTCCCAGGGCGGTTCGTTTGAGTTCTGAACGTAGCCGCTGGGAGGGTCGATCACTTTCGGCAGTTCCTCGTAAGACAGAGTTCCCGAGGGCAGCAGACGCGAAGTGTCACCGGGCACTGGCCGATTCCAGAAATTCCAGTCGCCTTCCGACCGCTTCGGCACGGGAGCATTGAACAGATATTCGATATGACCGTCGCGATCCGCGTAGATGATGTTGTACATCGGAATCTGCAAGCGCCTTAACTGGTTCTGATATTCGGTGAAGTTGCGGGCCAGACCCATGCGATAGACCTGATCGAGCAGAAAAGGCTTGTCGAGACCGGCCACATAGAGAGCGATGGGCGTACCATTGTCGCGGCGGATTACGGGACCGTGGATAGTTTTAAGAACCTCGACCGTCTCCGTCCTGAAGCTGCCATCGGCCATTTTGATCTTGATGGGGTAGGAGGCTTTCTCGTAAGCCAGGACTTTGCCATCGAACATGTAGCCGCCCGGCGCTTCGGTAATGCGGTACAGAAGATGACCGTTGTTGGTGTTCACCGTATTGGTGATGGCAAGCTGGTCACTCATCACGAAGCGAAGCGCGGGTACCCCGAGCTGTGTAGCTCCGTAGAGGTTAATGCCAGGAGCGCTGAGCTGGACTTCGAAGTAAGTCTGCTCGCCGCCCCATGCTAGGTGCGGATTCATCAATAGCATTGCTTTGCCGTCGGTCGTGTGCGAGGGTGCGATGGCCCAGCCGTTTGAACCGGCGGCAAGATCTTCCGCGGTGCTCTCCAAACCGTTCGAAACCGTTCCCAGGCGCGCCGAAGAATCCGCCCCGCCACGCGCTCCGGTGGACTCCATCAGGTTTCGACTGGCGACGAACTCAAAGTTATAGAAATGCTGTTCATGTTTAATGATGTCGATCGCTGTGGTCGGAAGCACCTGACGGACTTCCGGCGCCAGCGCGTCCGGGTGCGCCGCAGCGGCCGCGTTGATTCCTGCACAAAACGCATCGATGTAGCCACGGAATTCAGGCGTCTGCTGAGCGAGCCATTTCTCGGCGCGCAAGGGAATTTCGTTCAGCCAGATCCATCGGTCGGTTTTCAGATTGGCGTCCTTGTAGCCCGGACCGAAATACTCAGCTCCGCGTCCGCGCGAACCGCCGATGGTCCGCAGTAACAGGTCACCATGCGCCTCCAGTTCCGCGTAACCGAAAAGGTAGAACATATCTGGCACGCTCTTTGCAAAAACGTGCGGAACACCGAACTTGTCCCACAGGATTTCGCTGCCTTTCTTTGCGTGATACGTATGTGGCGTCTGCCCGAGGGAATGAACTGCGGCGGCCAGAAGCAAAAGGGCGGGTGTGAACTGAAGGCTCATCAGGTTTCCTCTTTCGTTTGCGAATGATCAGCGAACGCTGCTGAAACCGAGACTTTTCGGAGGGGTGCTGGTCCTTAACTTAGCACTCCTCCCCAACGTGCCGCTTGCCAGCTCCTTATCCTCTTTAGTGGGCGAACGGGAAGTTAGCCACAACCGTAGTATTCGGAACCGCGCCCTCTAGGCTCGCTCCCGTCGCATCCCAACTGCGCTAATTTTCTCGGTTCCCAACAATAAATCCCCCCGTTCCAACCACTTCCTGTCGGAACTTTATACAAATCGCCAGCCCCCCGCGTAACCTACGTGCAGGATGACCACTTCACGCAAATCCGAATCCGCCCGAACCAACGGAGCTAAATCCCGCGGCCCAACCACGCCGGAAGGCAAGCTCGCGTCCTCGCAAAATGCCACGCAGCACGGCATCTTCAGCCGAACCATGGTCCTCCAATATGAGTCCCAGCGTCGCTTTCAGCAGGTCCTCGCCGAACTCAAAGATCATGTGCAATGCTACGAAACCTCCTACGAGCGCCAGTTTGTCAAAGGCCAGGCCGCCATCCAAAAATGTGCCGTCAGGAACTGCTCGATGCCAAAGATTCGGCGTCCCTCCTGTCCAACTCTGTTCGCCTCCCTCGCTCACCTTGCCACGGCTCGACCGCCCCAACGTTCATGGAACCCCTCTGCCCCCCGAGAAAAAGTTATTTTGCAAAACGAACCCACGGCCCAAAATGAAACATGAGCAAGCGTTGACGCCGAGTTGCCATCAATGCATGAACATCTCAAGGTCTGGCAGACGTTTGAAGACACGTTTGCACAAATAAACAGCGAAGGGCGCTCTTGTCATTAGCGCACAGGACGCGGCGGCGTCCTTCCAAGGACCAGGAACCGCTGCCGCCGCGTTCCGTTGTGCGCGTTTCCTGGAAAGGAGAAAACGATCGAGCCAGGAGCGCCTGTCAGGAGTTCGTCACTCTTCTGGAAGGACGCCGACGCGGACATTCCAGTCCTCCAACAGGCCCAGGTAGAATACGCAAAGCTATAGTCCAACCGCGTTTGCCGCCGCGATGAAACCCTTGCTTCGAAGCGCCTGGCGTTCCCAACAAAGCAAACCGGAAGTCTCCAAGAGTGGGGGTGAACCCCCAAAAACAATTTCTAAATCTTTTTTTGGGCGCTGTCATTAGACCGCCACTTCTAACCGTCAACTTAACAACAAAGGAAATGCCGGCTTGCCGCTAGCAACTGAACCTACGTTCCAATGGACTGCGGAACGGCAACTGGTAGCCGACCTGTACTCCGAAATACGGAAGGGTGTGTATCAGTATCTTCTGACCCTCGGCCTGGACGCTGACCGGGCCCAGGAGTTCACGCAGGAGGCCTTTCTGAGGCTGTTCCATAAGTTACGGGAAGGCTCAGCGATTGAGAACCCGCGTGGCTGGATTTATCGAGTGGCGCATAACCTGGCTGTCGATTCGGCTGAGGCACACGCGCGCGAATCCGAGCTCTCCGACGCCTTGATGTCAACCCTGGCCGGCAGCGGCCAGGATGCGGAACAGGCTCTGATTGAAAGGGAGTGGCTGGAAGGTTTTCGAAATGCGGTGCAGGGGCTGTCGCATCAACAACGCCGCTGCATGGAATTGCGCGCACAGGGATTGCGTTACCGGGAGATCGCTGAGGTGTTGCGCGTGGGTACGCCCACCGTTGGGGAATTTCTGCGGCGCGCCGCGAAGCACTTGAGGGACTGGAAGCACCTGAGGGATTAGACAAATGGCGAATAAGGGACACCTGAATGACCAACTGCTGGAATCCGCGCTGGACAAAGGCCTGGCCCCCGAGCGCTTCGAGGAAATCCTTAGCCACCTCTCCGCTTGCCCGCGATGTGAACAGAGGATGGAGCAGATGGAGTCTGCTTTGGCTCCTTATCTCCATTTCCGGAACCGCGTAGCGCCGATGTTCCCGCAACCACCGAAGCCCTGGTCTAACATTTGGGACGAGATGGAGCGTGTTGATTCCCGCTCCCCGCGGAGGAAGGCCTCCACAAGACCAATTTGGGTGGGCGCCCTGGCAGCAGTGGCCGCCGCGTTGGTTTTGTTTTGGCCTCGGCCGGACTCCTCCTTGCATGCGGAAACTCTCTTGCAAAAGTCGAAGATCGCGATGGCTCATTCGCCCGCTCAAGCGCGGCGACGTCTGAGTGTCCGTACCCAGGCAGGATCGTTCATCCGGCCGGCGGTGCTCGCGACCAGCAGCGTGGTAGACAATTTCGCGGGTCGAGTTGGAGTTGAGTTTGGTTCGGCGGATTACAACTGGAGCGACCCGCTGAACCCGGCTGCGTTCGCGGAGTGGAGGGAAAGCAGGAGGCACAAATCGGACGTTGTGCTGGTCCGCCCCTCCCCGCGGACAGAGGCTGCAAATGAGTACACCATCCGCACCACGACGGCCGACGGCGAACTGCGGGAAGCCTCGCTCACCATCGAAGCACCGGCCATGCTGCCGATAGTCGCGCGATTCGTGTTCGCCAATAGTGATTGGATTGAGATCTCAGAGCTGCCCGAGATCGCTGCCCCGGCGGAGCCCCCGCTGGAATCAATGTCGATGGCATCGACCCTGCGCTCACCCGTTCCATCCGCAACCAAGACGGACATAGGCGAGCCAGTGCCCGTCGAAATCAATCTAGCTTCGCGTGAGCTCCGGGTTCGCGCGGCAATCGATACTCTGAACCTGCCGCCAGGCGAACCAATCGGCATCGAGCCAGACGACCGCAATCAAATTGTCGTTACCTCGTACGCTCTCAGTTCGCAGGATCTGAACCGCCTGCGAGCCAGCGTCCAGGGAATGGAAGGCGTCACCGTGCGCGTGGAGGAAGCTACTCCAAAGACTGTTGCTGAAACCGATCCCCTGATTGACGCAAGCGAAACCGTCGCCGCACAAGCGCATTTGGTAAGCCAGATCGCAGAACGTTTCCCCCCAGCTATGGCGGCGAGGTTGAATCCGGAGGATCGCAGGATTTTGTGGAAACTTCGGGAGCGTCAAACCGGAGAGTTGAATCGCAAGATTGACCAGCTGTACCAGCAATTAGGAAAGCCCGTCACCAACACAGAAGCACCAGAGAGCGATTCCGCTGCCGACCTGCTAAGAAGTGCTACCACGGTAAATCGCCTTGTGACGAATATTTATGCCGGCGGCAACACGCGTCGGGACTTGCGGGCCGAACTATCTCTTGAGCTGTCACGCCTGAAGCAACGGGCCCAAGCCTACTCCAACTATGTGGCCCGTTCGTTGGAGACATCGCAGTGAAAAAAGAGACGTGGCGCACGCACTCGTGCGTGCCGTGTCGAGACTCGTCTCGACACCTCGGCGGGTGTGCGCCACATCGATGGATACTCGCCGCTTTTATCTGTGCTGTTTCGGTCCAATCCGCCCCGCTCGGCCTCCTGCAAGGAACCGTACGCGACACTTCGCAAGCCGTGATCCCGAATTCCACCGTGTCCTGCATTCAGGATGAGAGCGGCTTCCGCTTTTCGACCATATCCAACGAAACCGGCGACTATCGCTTGCAGCTTCCGGAGGGTCACTACACCGTAGTGGTCCGCCGGAGCAAGTTTCGCGCAGCTTCACGGATGGGGATACTCGTTTCAATTCATGCCCCGCAACACGTCGACTTTCAACTGGAGCCAGCCCCGGTCTCCGCCGTCCTCACGGTCACCGACACGCCCGTTCCACGCCCGTTTGATGAAGCCGATGGCAGCACGGTGGTCGAGCCATCAACCATCGCGGGCTTGCCCCGCAGCGACCGCACCGTGACGGGCCTCCTGTTCCTCTCTCCCGGCACTCTCGTCACGCCAGCCAACTCAGGAGAGCCCGGCCAGGTCTCGAGCCTGGGAGCGCGACCGAATACAAATCTGTTCACTGTGGACGGCATCGCCGCCAATAACGCCGTTAGCGGTGGAGGCTGGCCGAGCTTCATGCCCGGAGCGAAGCTGCCCGCTCTGACTGCGCTGGGGACCACCCACGATCTTGCGCTGCCTGACGACATCGCCGAACTGCGGCTTCAACCCCAGAGCTTTACTCCCGAATTCGGATCGGCGCCCGGCGCGACCATCGCGATTCATACGCGCTCCGGCACCAATCGCTTCCACGCCTCTCTGCTTTACAATTCACGTCCCGGCGCCTTGGACGCGAACGACTGGTTCGCGAATCGTATTGGCCTCGGCCGCCACGTTTCCCGCCTGAGCGACGAGAGTGTTTCGCTGGGAGGCCCACTACGGCGCGACCGCACCTTCTTCTTTTTCGCTGCCGAAAAGCTGGATCTCCGGCAGGCTTACACGTGGACAACCACCGTGCCTTCGCAAGCAGCGCGTCAACTCGCCCCGCCCAGCCTGCAATCGCTGTTGAACGAATTTCCGGCGCCCAATGGACCTAACCTTACCTTCGGTCTTTCCGAACTCGTAGGCACTTACGTTGTTCCTTCCGGCCTCACAGCCATGAATGCAAGGGTCGACCAGGTGTTCAACGCCGACACCCGCGCGTTCGCACGCATTTCCACCACACCCTCGCATATGGAAAGCAACGATCGTCAGTTGAATCGCGTTCGTTACGGAAGCATCTTCGCCACCGTGGGCCTCACTCGATCCGGCTCGACTTGGACCCAGGACACCCGTATCGGCTACAACCGCACCCAGGCCCAGTCCTTCTCGGCGTCCAATAGCGGCAGCGGTTCGCCGACCTTCTTCTCGCAATTCCCTAGCTTCGCGGCCGATTTTTCCAGCGTTTCCGTCGGCGGCGCCGGCTCGGTGGCCACGGGAGAGGACGGAAGCGGGCGGCAGGATCTGCTTCAGCTCTCGCACACCGTTTCTTTTCATACCTCGTCTCACGAGCTGCGTTTCGGTTTGGAGTACGTCCAATTGCACCCCTCCAGAACAGGCGCCCAATCCGGAGTGAACGTATCTTTTGGCAGTCCCACTGATCCTTTCTTCGGACAAGCCGCTCCTGTATGGATTACTTACTCCCGTTCGCAAACATCTTCGGAGACGCTGCATCGTCTTTCCGGCTTTGCGCAGGACGCCTGGCGGATGCGTCCCGGTCTTACGCTGAATTTCGGCATTCGCTGGCTGTGGGCCGAACCACCAGTGGCGGTCGACTCACCCGATCTCTACACGGTTCGGGAGTCCGGCGGCGCGATCGACTTCCAGCAGGCGGTTGCCGGACACCCGCTCTGGCAGCGCAAACCGGTGTTCGATCCGACCGTCTCGCTTGCCTGGCGCATCTCGGACCGGCACGATACCGTACTGCGTGCCTCCTGGGCCACGTTTCATGACGGATCGTTTGGAATCGCAACGGACCAGTTGAACGCCCACCCTTATCTGTCCCTCAGCCTCCCCACCGGTCTGGTGCTTTCCAATTCACAGCTTCTTCCGATCAGCATCGGCTACGGCTTCGCTACAGGCTTGCGCCTTCCCGTATCCACTCGTTGGAACGCGTCCCTGCAACGCGATTGGAACCATCGCGATTGGCTTTCAATTTCTTACTCGGGCCTGACCGGCCGTGATTTGTTGCGCCGCGAAACCGTGTTGCAACCATCGTTCGACTTGGGTCAGTTATCGTTCGCCACCAATCATGGCGCGTCGTGGTATCACGGTCTAAGCGCTTCGTACCGGCGAACCTTGGCATCCGGACTCCAGGCTTCCACGTCCTACACCTGGTCGCATTCCATCGACCTTGGCTCCGCCGATTCGAGCTTGTTCCTGATCGCCCCAGGCTACTCCGCCTCGCAAGACCGAGGTTCCTCGGACTTCGACGTGCGTCACAACTTGAACGCGGCTTTGTCCTACGTGGTTCCAGGCGGCCACAGCAGCCTTAGCCGGGCCGCCGGCGGATGGAACATCGGTGCCGTGGTCCAGGCGCGCAGTGGCTTTCCAGTGGACGTTCTGACTTCAGAAACCCTGAACGGCTTCGCAGTGAGTAACTATCGTCCAGATCTTCTCGCGGGCACGCGTCTGTGGAAAGCATATGCAGCCGCGCCAGGAGGCCTCCGCCTGAATCCCAGCGCCTTCACCGCATCGTCCACACTGCCCGGCACACTTGGGCGCAACGTTGTGTCCGGCTTCGGCATGTGGCAAGCCAATCTCTCCGCGGAAAGGCCCTTCCGCCTGAGCGATTCCCTTCGGTTATCGCTTCGAGCCGAGGCCTATAACGTTTTCAATCACACGCAGTTTGCCGATCCCGTTCGCTACTTGAGTAATCCGTTATTCGGCCAGAGCACCTCGGCTTTGAATTTGATGATGGGCAGCGGCAGTCCCGCCAGCGGCCAGGCACCGGCGTTTCAATCGGGTGGACCGCGTTCGATGCAGTTGTCTTTGAGATTGAATTTCTAGGCCAGCCCCAGCCCGTGAGGGCGGGGGTTCTGGACCTTTTCGACAACCTTCTGGTAATCGACCGTCATTAATGCGACCACCAGAAGAGTCTTCTAAATGCACGCAGCAATATCGCGTGAATCAGTAAAAAATCAGAGGAGTAAAGAATGCACAGAAGTAAGACAACCATAACGGCAATTGCTTTCGGATTGCTCTTGGCAACGGCCTCATACGCACAGCCTTCCTACACATACGCGGTGATCCCGCCCCCGGCAGACTTTAAGTTCACCTACAGCTTGGCGCCCGTTCCTCAGCCCGCGGGCGACCCGGTACCGGTCTCCGGGGTCCGGCAAATCGTCTATGGAATGCGCTGGATCAGCGACGATGGTACGCGTGGAGTCGGCACCGGAGTGGTGGGCGACCAAAGCTCTCAGCTAATGGTGTGCTTCACTTATCAGGATGGCGCCTATACAGTGATCCCCACGCCGAGCGTCAACTGTGGCGTAAACAGCGGAAGCAACAACGGCGACTTTGTGGGCGCCCTGCAAGTTGCGGGCGACATTTCGACGCACGCCTTTCTCTACCATGGCGGAGGCTTTACGCTGTTCGACAACCTACTGCCCCAGGTGTTCTCCAATCCCGACCCTATGGTCCGGAGTACCGCGGCTGCGATCAACGCCAATGGCCAAGTGCTGGGCAGCACCTTCACCTCGCAAACTGTGAATAGTGCCTTCAGTGGCCCGACAGGCAGCTTCCTCTCCTACGCCTGGCTGTACTCAAACGGTCAAGTGAGCCGCATCGCCGATCTCGGTGGCGCCTACAACGGCGCAACCGGGCTCAACGACAACGCAGACATCGCAGGATTCGCGCAGGCACCGGGTATCCCCCCACGCAATCATGCAACGCTCAATCCCAGCTCCGGCGGCGTGATCGACTTAGGCACAGCCGGCGGGAAGGACAGCATGGCAAGTCTCATCAACTCAAAGGGACAGATTGTCGGCACCACCAGCCTGCCGTCGGACAGTCCTTCCCATCCCCTAAACCATCCTTTCTTCTATGAGAACGGCGCCATGACCGTCATGATCCCCGGAGCTTCCGGCGGCGCAGTATCGTTGAACGAAGCCGGTGAGGCAATCGGCAGCTATACCCTGGATGCGGACCCCTCCACGGTTCATCAGTTCTACTACAAGAACGGACAGGTGACCGATCTCCAGACTTTGGTGAGTCTTGCCGACGGAATGGTTCTCACCGAAGCGCGGCAGATCAATAACCGGGGACAAATCCTGGCGATGGCCCGCGCGGCTTCGGATACCAACAACCAAGCCCCCATCACCTTGCTGTTGACGCCCGTCCCGGCACAGACCGGAAGCGGCCAATAACAGCCCCCACCGGGCCGCGCATTTACTCTCGCGCGGCCCGGATTTAATTCCCTCCAGCCTTTCTTCAAATCCCTTTCAAATCTCAATAGGAGCAATCTAATATGAATCGAAGCTACAACTCTGTCTTCTCTTGCGTTCTCTATTTTCACGTTCCTCCCGCATGCTGGCATCGCGCAATCGTTGCAGGCCAGCGCCACGCCCAACGTAAATGCCGTCGCAATCCTGAAATGGAATGCCGCGGCCCAGGGCATTTCATTTCCTGTCCCCACGCCAAATAGCATCACCTTCGACGGAGCCAGCATGTGGTTGGTCAGTCCTTCCGACTCGAAGGGAGGCAATGGCTTCGTCACCAAATTGCGCGCTAGTGACGGGTTCAATCAGGGAAAGTTCGCCGTCGGCAACCTTCCCGTTGCTTTGGCCTTTGATGGCGCCAACATCTGGGTCGCAAATAGCAAGGACAATACCGTTTCCAAGCTGAGTGCAAGCGATGGGACCGTGATTGGCACCTATAAAACGGGCAAGGCTCCCTCGGGTGTGGTTCTCGATGGCCAAAACATTTGGATTGTGAACTTCGGAGATGAATCCGTCACCAAGCTCCGCGCCAGCGACGGCTCCAATCAGGGAGTCTTCTTCACAGGAGCGTTTCCAGCAGACATAGCGTTCGACGGCGCCAATATCTGGATCTCCAATCAGACTCTTCCGCAGGTAACCAGGCTGAGTGCGACTGATGGGTCGAACCAAGGCACGTTCGCCGTGACCGGGTCTGCAGGCGCCCTCGCTTTTGATGGCGCGAACATGTGGGTGACGGACGCAAGCGGGAACACGGTGACGAAGTTGCGCGCGAGCGATGGCGTCGGCTTGGCTACTTATCCCACAGGAGCCTTGCCCATGGGCGTGGTATTCGACGGCGCCAACATCTGGATCACCGGCAGCGGTGACGCAAGTATCACCAAGTTGCGAGCCAGCAACGGGCTAAACCTGGGAACGTTCACGGCCGGAGCCGGGGCCCGAGGCGCTGCCTTTGACGGCAGTAGCATCTGGGTAGTGAACCTGGGCGACAACAGCGTGTCAAAACTATAGAGGCTCTTTCGCAGCAGAGGTGGCCAATCAGATCGAAGGCGAGAGAGTCTCTCGCCCTCGATTGCGATAGCAGAGGTAAAGTCCACTGTGCGAAGCTACTGGTATTGTCGCGATCCTCAAAAGTGAGATACCGGAGACAACACAGGCAATGGTGAACCGAACAGCCCCGCCATCGCTAACAACTCGATGAAGGTATTCGTTTCATCGACCGCACAGGATTTGGTGGCTCACCGCAAGGTGGCCGACGACACAATTTTGCGGCTCTCGCAGGAATCCGTGGCGATGGAGCGCTTCGGTCCGATGCCCGGCGAGCCGGTGGCCGAGTGCGAACGCAAAGCCCGCGAAAGCGACGTGGTGGTGTGTATTCTTGCACACCGCTACGGCTTCGTCCCAGAGAAGGGCCGGGGCAGCATCACGCGGCGGGAAGTGGAGGCCGCCAGAGCGGCCCGCAAGGACGTGCTGGTTTGGATCGTTGCCGACGACCATCCCTGGAGTGAGAAGAAGGAACAGGACCTCCTCACCGACCCCACCGTGCTCGCGGACCCGGTGCGCATCGCGGAGATCGCGGCGGGCGTGCAGTCGCTCCTCGACTTCAAGACCTGGCTGCGCGCGAGCTACGTCTGCGAAGCGTTCACGACTCCGGACGACCTGGGACGTAAAATCGCCGTCGCTCTGAGCAAATATCCACAGGACAGAACCGCCAGGCGCCCAGCACCGGTGTGGCCTGCGCGCGGCGAGGTCCGCATCGTCCATGCGCTCCAACCCGCGCTCCATTTTCGAGGCCGCGACGCACTTGTGGAAGAGCTGACCGCCTGGGTCGCCGACCTCGCCTCGCCGGACCGCGTGTGGTCGCTTGTGGCGGCAGGGGGCACCGGCAAGACGGCAGTGGCGGAGCGGGTAGTCTCCCGCATGAGTCCCGGCGAGGCCAACGTGCTGGTGTGGTCGTTCTACGAGCGGCCCGACGCGGACGCCTTCCTGCGGGAGTGCAACCAGCTCTTCCTCGGCGAGAATGAAGGCCCGGCGGGTGGGCGCCTGGAACGGCTCGAACGGGGCCTGCGCGACGGGCGCCCGCATCTGATCGTCCTCGACGGGCTGGAACGCGTTCAGGAGGACGCTGGGGGCGGTCGTGTCCGGGGTGAACTGTCGGACCACAGCCTCAAGCTCTTGCTACGCGCTCTCGCCGCCGGCCTCGGCCGCGCGCGGGCACTGGTAACCTCGCGGTTTCCCCTAGTCGATCTCCAGGATTGGGCGAACCGGGGATACCGGGACACGCGCCTCGACGATCTCCCGCCCGATGCGGCCGTGGCCGTCCTTCGTGGCTGGGGCGCGATCGGGGATGACAAGGCTCTACGTCTCACTGCGGCCCAGGTGGGCCACCACGCGCTCTCGCTGGCCGTGCTTGGCTCCTACCTCCGCTCTTTTGCCGGCGGGCGCATCGAGGCGGTGAAGGATTTCGACCTCGACGCGGTGACGGGCGACGACCCCAGAGCGGCCAAGCTGGCTCGCGTGCTGGCCTATTATGCGCAGCGCCTGCCAGCCGAGGAGCGGGAGTTGCTCGCCCGGCTGTCAGTGTTCACCCGCGGGGTGACGATTGATCTGTTGGGAGTGCTGGTCGATGCCGGCGGCGAAGTGGCAGGGCTCCTCCTGAAGGCGAAGCCGCGCCTCGTCGCGCTCTTGAACAGCCTTCGAGACCGAGGGCTGGTCTTCCAGTATAGTAGTGATGCAACGGTCACCTGGACCGCACACCCCTTCCTGCGCGAGCGCTTCCGTGAACTGCTCGACTGTCCCCCCGAAAGGGTCTTCGACGTCGTGGCCCAATCCCTCGGCGCCGGATTGGAGAAGAGTCCGGAAGCGAAGTCGACCGACCCGACAGTGCTCGACCGCTACGAACGCCTGATCGAGGCCACACGGCTCGCCGGCCGGGAGCAGGAGGCGTTCGACCTCTTCTGGTTTGGGATGGGAAACCACAGGCATCTCGGGTGGGTGCTCGGCGAATACGAGCGCGGCTACCGCGTCCTAGCTGCGTTCAGCGCGACCGGCCATCCCGAGGATCTCGGCCCAACGATTCCGCTAGGGGAGCGCTCCTTCCTAGCCAACGACCTCGCCCTTTTTGCCGTCCGACTAGGACGGCTGGCAGAGGCGCGGGCTATTCGGCGGGTCGACGACAGCTGGAAGCGGGCCCTTGCCGAGCCCAAGCGAACATCGATCGGGCTGGAGAACTCTAGCGAGTTGGCGTCATACCTGGGCCGGTTGACGGAATCCCGAGCGCTCGCGGCCGAGGCCGTGTCCGGAGCCGAAGCCGCGAAGATTGACGACGAGAAGAGGGACTCTCTGGCCTTTCGGGCCTACGCCGCTCATGCCTTGGGCGACATCGCTGCGGCGCGCGCCGATTTTGTCGCCGCGACCAAGCTGGAAGGGGGACCGCTGATCTCATTACGCGGTTGGCAACACGTGCACCATCATCTCGACCTGGGCGAACTCGCCGCGGCCCGGGCGCTCACGGAGCACGGCTTGGCGATGGCCAGCAAGTACAACTTGAACCACGACCTTCTGCGCCACCACGCGACGCTCGCCCGCATCGACCTAGCCGAGGGCCGCGATCCGACGCCCCACCTCGACGAGATCCGCTCCTGGACCTCGCGCACCGGCGAGATGCAGTGGATCATCGAGGCGCATCTCCTCGCGGCGCGTCACCTCCTCGCTTGTGGTGACACTCAGGCTGCCCTCGGCGAAGCCGAGACGGGGCTGCTCCACGCCGTGACCTGCGGCTACGGGCTACTCCGGATCGAACTCCTGATCGCGCTGGCCCGCATCCGGCTGGCCTGGCCCGACGCGCCCAAAGCAATCCAGGCATCCCGCGAGGCGCTGGACCTCGCCGCCCATCCGGACTGCGGTTACGCCTGGGGCGAGGCCGATGCGGCTCAGGCCTGGGGCGAGGCATACCTCGCCAACGGCGAGCCCGTACTGTCCCGGCGCGCGTTCATGCGTGCACTCGAGGTCCGGCGGCGCATCGAACACCCGGGAACCCCGGAAACAGAGCGATGGCTGGCCGGCACGGTCTAGGCGCCTTGTTCGCGACCCGAAGGTTCAGTGCTCCAGAGCCGTGCTGCCAACGGCTATTCCAACCGTAATGCCTCGCTCGGGTCGATCCGCGACGCCCTCCCCGCGGGCAGATATGTCGCCAGTAGTGCGGCGGTGATCAATACGACCGGCATAACGACGTAAATCACAGGATCAAGCGTGCTGATTCCGAAGAGGAGCGATTTCATCAGCCGCGTCAACCCCGCTGCTGCGGCCAAGCCGATCACGATACCGGCTCCCGCCAGCACGAGCCCATTGCCTACGAACATCCGCTTTAACTGTCCCGGCTCGGCGCCTAGGGCGAGCCGTATTCCCATCTCGCGGGTTCGTTGCGAGACCGCGTAAGACATGACGCCGTAGACGCCGACGATTCCCAGCAGCCGCGCCATGGTTCCGGCAATTGCGAGCATCACCAGCGTAAACGACGTGGCCGCGAGCGACCGGTCGTAAAGATCTTTCATCGCGCTCACCAGGAACACGGGCAGATTCGAATTCACCGACCACACGGCCGCGCGCGCCTCGGCCAGGAAGCTTTGAGTCCCGGCCCGATCGGTGCGGATCGTGTATGCGACGGGACGCTGGACGTACAGAGGATTCCCGTAGCCATTCTCCATCACCGCGGGAAAGTAAACCATGCTGGTAGGACCGAATTGCACGCCGCGGTTGCGGACGTCCTCTATAACGCCCACGATCTCGCGCCACGTCGGCTTCGGGCCGGGCCATGTTTGCCGAGACCAGCGCCACCGGCCTGTGGTTGTGAAACTCCGTCCAGGTGATATCCCGCCCTGCAATGAGCTTTGTTCCCGTTGCCTCAAAATAACCGGGCGACACATACCGGAAAGTTCGTGTTGGGGGCGCCTGTCCCGAAGCATAGACCTTGTCCTCTGCCCACACGGGATCCCAACTGACGCGTCCATCCAGCGGCACTGTGTTAGAGAACGCTACTGCGGTGACCCCGGGAATCGCGGCAAGCTTGTCCCGAATCGCTACCTCGGTGCACACCACCTGTCCTGGTTCCTCGATCTGGGACCGGGCAGCCAGATCCTAAAGATTTGGATCGACTCCGCCTTTGTGAACCCTGGGTCGACGTTCCTGAGAGCCTGGAATGCACGAAGCATCAGGCCGGAGCTGATGAGCAATATGAGCGCCAGCGCCACCTGCGCCACAACCAGGACGTTACTCGCTCGATGCCGCTCTCTGCTCTGACTGGACGTGCGACCCATACCCCGAAGAGCTGTCGCCATCCCCGCGCCCGCGCCTTTCAGTACAGGCAGCAGGCTAAACAAAAGACCCGCAAATAGGGAGGCGCAGAAGGCGAAGCCCAGCGTTGGCAGATCGATCGTGAGTTCGTTCAAGCGTGGGAGATTCTCGGGGCCAATCCTGACGAGGAGCCGCAGCCCTGGTTTCTTACGGGGATAATGGGACACTTCCAGGGACTTCGACGGTCCCGCCAACCCGCGGAGGTGAGATGCCTGACAAATCGCGATTCAGATTCCTGCCTCAATGGCGAATGGCGACTAGGGCATTGCCGCGTCAGTTAATGGTGTGAAGGCGCCCTCCGGCATTCGGTTGACTGTTCATCAATAGCCGCAACGCTTCGGCCCATCGGAACCGCGTTTGGCTATTGTTTACTCGATCCGAAGCGCCACCATCGGTTCAACACCTGCAGCGCGCGAGGCGGGAATCACGGAGGCCACCAAGGCTGCCAAGCTAAGCAGCAATGTAGCCAGCGCAAGCATGACGGGATCCCATGGGCGCACGCCGAATAGCTGACCACTCATAAGCCTGCCGGCTCCAACGGCGGCCGGCAGGCCCAGCGCAAGCCCCGCGCCTACCTGCCAGAATGCGCCGCCAAGAACCATCGCCACCACGTTGCCCCGGTCCGCGCCAAGTGCCATGCGCACCCCGATTTCAGCGGTACGCCGCTCCACCATGTACGCCAGCACGCCATACAGCCCTACGGCCGACAGCACAAGTCCAAGGGCGCCGAAAAGCGTAGTCAGAGTCGCAATCATGTTCTCCCGCTGGAAATCCGCGCTCACTACCTTGGGGTAGGGGTCGACCCCATAGAGCACCAGGTTTGGATCGACGCTTGCCAAAGCTTTGCGCACTTGCTCCTCCATCCCCGGCGCGCTGCCGGGAGCCCAAATAACGATGTTGTACAGATAATGGGACCAGATTTCGCCGCTATTGAAGGCCGGGTCGTCATACACCACGGTCTGCGCCTCGGGCAACCAATACATTGGCCGCACCGGATCCTTGTAGCCCCAGGTCATGTATCGCACGTCATTGGTAACTCCGACGATCTCAAAGGTTGCAGAATACTTGATCTTGTCGGGGCCGAAATGCTGCCCGATGGGGTTCTGGCCGTTGAAGAACCTTCTCGCAAATGCCTGGTTGATCACCGCGACCTTACGGTTCGCTGCGGTGTCCTGTTCGGTAATTGGCCGGCCCAACTCGATCTTGGCGCCGATCGCTTCAAAGAAGCCCGGCGTCACCCGCGCCCACCCGGCACCGGTATCCTCCTTTGCTTGCGGCTCCGGCTTGCCCTCGATGCGAACAGCATCGTTCCAGCTATCGCCCGTCATCGGCGCATAGAGCGCGGGGGCCACCATCCGCACACCGGGAATCTGGAGCAATTTATCGTCTATCTGGCGAAACAGCGGCTCCAGTTGCTCTGGTTTGTAGTTGCTCAGCATTGGATTGATCGAGGCGATATACCGTCCCTGGGTTTCGAACCCGAAATTCTGGCTCTCCAGGTTGCGCAGACTGCGGCTCAAAAGGGCGGCCGAGGACAGCAATACGATCGACACCGCGATCTGGGTGATCACCAATAACTTCTGCGTCCACGAGCGCCCGCCGACAATAGAACGGCCACCGCCGCGTAACGCGTCTGCCGGGTCGGTATGCGAAGTCATCCACGCCGGAGCGATCCCAAAGAATATCCCGGTGAGCACCGATACAACCAGTGTGAAGAGCAGGACCGTCCAGGATGGCGCCGCCTGGATCGGAACGTAGTTATTAGGGCCGCCGCCCTGGAAGGCCATGTGCACCATCAGAGAGGTCCCTGCATAGGCGACTCCGATGCCGAGAATGCCTCCTATCACCGCCAGCAGTAGGGACTCCAGCAGCACCTTTCCCACCAGGCGCCCTCGCGAGGCGCCCAGAGCGACGCGTATGGACATTTGTGCCCGTTCCTTCAAGCCACGCGCGAGCATAAGATTCGCCAGATTCGCGCACGCGACCAGAAGCACGCATCCAGCGGCAATCAGCAACAACTTAAGCCCGTCGCCATATTGATCCCGCATCGAGGCGACTCCCGCGCCGCCCGGTATCAGGTGGAGCGTCTGCTGGACCCAGAGTTCCTTTTCGCCCGGCTCCATATCCGGCACATGGCTGGCCAGCCAGTTATGGAATTCCACCTTCAACTTCGCTTCGAGCGCCTGCGCGTTCACGCCCGGACGGACCCTTCCGAGCAGGTCCAGGAAGTTACCGTTCGGTCGCTTCAACCGTGCGGTGGTTCCATCGATCAGCAGTTCCGCGGTCAATGGCAGCCAAAAATCCGGCATGCCCCACCCCGCCAGCTTTGCACCGTAAAATCCCGGCGGCGTTACTCCGATGATCGTAAAAGGGTGGCCGTTGATCTGGTAGGTAGAGCCCAAAACGGAGGCGTCTGCATTGTACTTCTCATACCAGATGCGGTAACTCATGACCGCGACGGGCGGCGCACTCTCCTGATCGTCGGCATCGATCATCAGACGGCCAATCCAGGGCTGTATACCGAGAGTTCTAAAGAAATTGCCGGACACATATTGGCCATTGCGCGTATCCGCCGCCGCTGCCGATCCCTCTCTGCGGACACCCAACGGCGCATTGCCGGCCTGCAGTGCCGCCAGGTCGACGAACTCCGGTGTTTGCGCGCGAAAGTTCTTGTAGGCCTCCCATGAGAACAGAGAGAAATCGCCATCGTCACCTTGGGTATACCCTCCCCAATTGCAGCAGCGGACTTTATCTCCAATCCTCCATAATTCGTCCGGCTTGGTCACCGGTAGCGACTTCAGCATCACCTGATGCACCAGGGTAAAAATAGCTGTTGTCGCTCCGATTCCCAAGGCGAGCGTGATGACGGCCGTCGTTGTGACCCCAAAGGCCTTCCAGAGTTGCCTTAACGCCTCCCGCAAATCAATCAGCACGATCGCCCCCGATCCTGTTTGCCGCGAGAATTATTCCCAGCTGCTGAGGGAAGAAGGGTCTCATCGTATCTATATACTGTGATTCCGCGAAAAGGTTCCGTGGAGAGTGTCAAATAGCGTTCGATGGAGCGCGATCAGCCTGAGGTCGGGTTCACTTCAGGCCGAGGAAACGGGCTGGATTTTGCTTGGTCATCATATCGATTTCGGCCTGGCTGAAGCCCGATTTTGCGAGGACCGACATCGCTGCTTGGAAGGCCTGGGCGTAGTTCACCCGGCCGGGCTGTCCAAGATCAGTGCTGATTACGATGTTTGCCGGACCTAGTTCGCGAATGTCGGCAAGCTTCTGCGGCCCGTAGTCCATCACTGGATTCTCCGCATTAATGACCTTGGGCCCTCCGCCCGTGAAACCCTCCCCGCTCAACACGATCTCGATCAGCGCGCCCATGCGGACCGCCTCTTTCATCTGCGCCATGGACATCACAATCCCTCCATGGTTCGGGTGCTGTACGTAGATTTTTTTGACGCCCGCGTCCTTTGCCGCCTTGACCACCATCAGAGCCTCCTCCGCGCTGACGTGTCCAGTAGACAAGCCGAGATCGTACTTGGCGACAACCTTGAGGACCTCCAGTACTTCCGGCAGCAGTTGTCCGTTGCGCGAAACCGGGACTGCCCTGGGCGAGCCCGGCGGATTGCGGACCGCCGCGTCCATAGTCGGCATGTACACTACGCGACCCAGGCCGCCACGCGTCAAAGCCATGGACTCCACCGCGACCGGATTGATGCCGCCCACCGCCTTGTTCAGTACGATACCCCCGTAAACCTCAACGCCCGGGACCACCTGAGACACCAGGTAGGCCCATGAGGCGGTCTCCGTAGTGTGTTCCTTCAACACGATTCCCCGCATGCCGTAAATGTGCGCGATCTGAGCCGCTTCGATTGCGTCGTAGGCGCGTTTGAAATTGAATAGCGCCGTCTCGGGCGCAACATGGGCGTGAATGTCGATGACGCCGGCCAGGCTTGGAGCGTCGTCCACCTGCGCGGTTCCCGCGCGAGGCAATCCGAGGAGCGAAAACAGAACGCCCCATAGCGTCCACCTTCGTATTCTCAATCGTCAGCTCCTTGTTTTCAAAAATGCCTGCGGCATTTGCCGGTTAATGACCGCCCGCCGCGTAGTGCCGTTCCAGCCACTTGTTGTTTTCCATGCACACGAACTCCATCAGTTCTGTGCCGGGCTTCATGCGCGCCAGCGTTCCAGTGTACTTGAATGGCTTTTCGTAATATTCGGGATCAGTGATGGTTACTTCGCGCGTCATATGATTCCCGTCGATCATCTGGAAGCGCTCCACCACTTGCAGTTGTTCCCCATGCGGGTGCTCGGCTGTGTCCAGGTAAGTGGTTGTGTTGAATCCCTTGGTTTCCACCACCATCGTGTCGCCTTCCCAGCGGCCACGGGAGACGCCCCACCAGGATGGTTCCTTCGATTGCGGCATGGGTGTACCATCGGTCGGGACAATTTTATATGTATTGTTGGACTCGAACATGATGGCCAGCCTCTGGGGAGTCTGAACGATTTCTACCGGGTACTCCGTGCCCCATGATCGCGTATAGCCCCAGGGCAGGCACCGGGCGCTCCAATCCTCATGGCTGGCCTTGTCGTTCCACTTGGCCAGGCCGAGGGCCGTGAAGGAAATCGAAGCCGGCGGCACATGCTTGCAGCCCTTCGTGATACTGCCACAATCATTGGTCGCCCGCGTGAGGTCCGCGGTGCGAGGATGGTCCCAGACGCCGCTCAGATCCGGCTTGCCGTTGGGCAGGCGAGGAATGGAGTCAGCCGGTTGGGCCGCGACGGGCAAGCCTGCGAGGAACACGGTGACAGAGAGGATCGCGTGCTTAAGAGGACGGGCCATGTCGTACTCCTTTTGTAAACCGAGAAACTTTACTGGATACATATTACTTCCGTGGAAGGAGCAGCGGTGGGCCGGTTCGCGATCCGATAGCGTCATGAGTAGCGAAGTGGGGCGCTTAGGAGAACATTCTGCGAGATTCTCTCAGTTGATTACATTTCGAGTTGAGATGCGAGAACAAGGATAGCCCCGTGCGTAAGCGCGGGGATTCTATGAGCCTAAATCCAATCTTTCACAGCTCCTGAGCGACCGCGAAAAGCCACTACATTCGATCAATGATCGCGTTCAGTGTAGCGCTAGGCCGCATCGCTGCTGCACACTTATGGTCATCCGGGAAATAGTATCCTCCGATATCCACTGGTTTGCCCTGCGCCGCCAACAACTCCTGCGTGATCTTGCGCTCGACCGCCGCCAGCGCTGCGGCCACCGGAGTGAAGCGTTGCTTTAAATTCCCGTCCTCGTCTTGGGACGCGAGCGCCTTTGCCCACGCCAACGCGAGATAGAACGTCGAACCGCGATTGTCGATCTCGTTCACCTTCTGCGAGGGATAGCGGGCGTCTTCCAGGTACTGGCCGATGGCTTGGTCCAGCGTTTTCGCAAGGACGGCCGCGCTTCGGTTTCCGCTCTTTGTTGCCACCTGTTCCAGCGATGGCCCCAGCGCACAATACTCCCCGAGCGAGTCCCACCGCAGATGCCCTTCTTTCACCAACTGCTGCACGTGCTTGGGCGCCGAACCGCCGGCGCCGGTTTCGAACAACTGGCCGCCCTGGAGCAGCGGGACGATCGAGAGCATACGGGCGCTGGTACCTAACTCGAGAATCGGGAACAGGTCGGTGAGATAGTCACGAAGCACGTTACCCGTGACGGAAATGGTGTCCTCACCGCGGCGAATTCGCTCAAGCGAGAACTTCATCGCGTCCACGGGCTTCAGGATCTTGATGATTAAACCGGACAGATCGCCGGAAAGGTCGTGGTCTGCCAGGCAGGCTTTCACCTTTTGAATGATCTGCGTATCGTGGCCGCGGTCAGCGTCCAGCCAGAACACTGCGGGTGTGCCGGTTGCCCGCGCCCGTGTCACACCCAGCCTCACCCAGTCGCGGATGGGCTCGTTTTTCGTCTGGCAGGCGCGGAAGATATCGCCACGCTCCACGCTCTGTTCCAGCAGGGTCTTGCCGCCTTCATCGACAATGCGAATCGTTCCGTTGGCGGGCGCGACAAAAGTCTTGTCATGCGAACCGTACTCTTCCGCCTTCTGAGCCATGAGCCCAACATTGGACACGCTGCCCATGGTCGCCGGATCGAACTGTCCATTCTGCTTGCAGTCCTCGATCACCGCTTGATATATGGTGGCGTAGCAGCGGTCCGGGATCACCGCAACAGTGTCTTGCAGCCCCTCCTCTTTGTTCCACATCTTGCCGCCATCGCGGATCAACACTGGCATCGATGCGTCGATGATCACGTCGCTGGGAACATGCAGGTTGGTTCTGCCCGCACGCGAATCCACCATCGCCAGACCTGGACGATCTTTGTAACAAGCTGCGATATCGGCTTCGATCTCAGCCTTTTTCCCGGCTGGAAGCTGGTCGAGTTTGCTGAGCAGGTCGGCCAGTCCGTTGTTTACGTTGGCGCCGACCTCCGCGAGGACCTGGGCATGTTTCTGCAGGGCATCGGCGAAATACTCGGCCACACAGTGCCCGAACATGATCGGATCGGAGACCTTCATCATCGTGCACTTCAGATGCAACGAGAATAGCGCATTGTCAGCTTTAGCGGCAGCGATCTGTTCCGCAAAGAATCTCCGCAGTGCTGTGACGTTCATCACCGCGCAGTCGACCACTTCACCCTCGCTCAGTGGGATTCTTTGCTTCAGGACTTTCACGGCTCCCGAAGAATCCACGAATTCAATCCGGGCCTCGCCCGCGGCGCTCACCGTCACGGATTTTTCGCTGCCAAAAAAGTCCTTGTCACTCATGTGGGCGACACGCGTCACCGACCCGGGCGTCCCTGGACCAGGCTTGGGCCACGGCTTCATCTTGTGTGGTTGCTTCCGCGCGAACGCTTTCACCGACCCCGGAGCTCGCCGGTCGGAATTGCCTTCGCGCAACACAGGATTCACGGCCGAGCCCAGGACCACGGCAAACCGGGCCTGCACCGCCCGCTCCTCGTCCGTAGACGGAGCGTCCGGATAGTCGGGAATGTTGTAGCCCTTACCCTGGAGTTCCGCGATCGCGTCCTTCAGCTGCGGAATCGAGGCGCTAATGTTGGGCAGTTTGACGATGTTGGCCTCCGGTGTCTTGGCCAGTTCCCCCAGGCGCGTCAACTCGTCGGGAATCTTTTGGTCGTCCGTCAGACGCTCAGGAAAGTTGGCGACAATACGCCCAGCGAGCGAGATGTCGGCCGTTTCGATCTCTACCCCTGTCCCCTTGCAGTAGGCGCGCAGAATGGGCAACAGCGCATACGACGCGAGCGCCGGCGCCTCATCGGTCTTGGTCCACGTGAGCTTCATAATATGTGAGTCAGTGTAGAGTGCCACAGGACGCCGCGGTCTTCTCGCTCAGAGCAGAAGCCGCTGCCGCGGCCTTCCGTTGTGGTGCGAGTTTCTGAGGAGAGAACGCGGTAGCAAAAGCAGTCTCAAACTGAATGCGTAGGATAACATGACCAACCCAAGGAATCGCACCGCAAAGCTTTGATTCCGTTGGTTGACACCTACTGGGATCTAAGAAAGCCCCCGGGACCTCCGTTTCATCGCCGCATTGTCGAGATACACAACACCGCTGGGTGCGGAGGTCCTGATGAATTCAGCGGCAAAAGCCCGCCCGATATCATCCTGCTCAATCGTCCCAAACGGTCCGGGAATGAAGCGCCCCAACCACGCGAGGTAGCCAGGCGTGTGAGCATTACCTGCGATAATTCCAGGGCGGAAAATCGCTAGACTTTTGAAGCCGATATTTTGAACCGCTTCTTCTTTTAACCCCATGACTCGCGCATAGCGAATCCTGCTCTTCACTGTGCTTCCCGCTGCCGAGAGCAGCGCAAACCGGGCAATACCCCCAGCATGGCAACCACGGGCAAAACCGCCGACAACTCTAACTTCGAGAGCCCTCAACTCCTCCTCACTCCAGTTCGCGCTGCCTTTACCAACGCCAACACAGCAGGCCCCATAGACAGGGTCGCCGAGCGTCGCCATGGCCAGTGCAAGCTTAGTCAATTCGGCGGGAAACTGCGCATCTGCCGTATTCAGGATTGCCTGCCGTAAGCGGGCGGTGGTGGTCAGAGGAGCCGCCTTGCGATTGACCATCACCACTTCAGCGCAGGAGGGTTCGGCAACCAGCGCCCGTACCACAGCCGCTCCCACCTGCCCGGTGCCGCCAATAATCAAAACGCGAAATGCCATTCCAGGGTCTCTTCTTGATCTTCTACCCGAGATTGGGTGCGGCGGTCAATTTTGGCTGCCCCCGGCTTTCGCGTCGTCACTCCCGGCCACGGGAGTCGCTCTGACCAGGATCAACGTCTCATCGTCGTTTTGAACTCCGTGCCGGCGAGCCGTTTCAAAGAGCCGGCCGATCAATTCGTCCAGCGAATGTTCGCCATATTCCGAGAGGATCCCGCAGACTCGCTCCAGCCCAAATTGTTCATCTTTTGCATCCGCGACCTCCGGCAGGCCATCGGTGAGCAGCGCCAGAATATCGCCAGGCTCCAGCCTCGCCATTCGGCTCTCGAATTTCGCGCCGGCGAATAAACCGAGGGGGAACTGTTCCATCGTCAGAAATGACACGTTCTTCGTACGCGCCTGATAGTGCAGAATCGGTCCGTGTCCGGCCAGCGCGTATTCGATCTGTCCACCTTCCCCGCAGCGAACACAGGCGAATGTGGCGTATGTCGACGATCCTGCTTTGATCTCAAATAGCACCCGGTTCAAATCCGCGAGAAGCTGTTCCAATGGTCCGGGGCGGAGCAGGGCAGTCCGCACACTGCTCTTCGTCATGCCCATAAAGACTCCGGCGTGGATCCCATGGCCGGACACATCGGCGAGATAACAGGCAATCGACTCCCCGTCCTCAAGGCAATCGAGCAGATCGCCGCCCATCTGGCTGCTGGGCACGGATTTTCCCCGGACTTCATAAGCGGCATTTCGTGCGGCCAGCGGCGGAGCCAGCGTCTGCTGGAGCTTTTCCGCCAGTTCCAGTTCGGTTCGCGCACGCACGTGTTTGATTCCCTGTGTCCCTGCGAAGAGCACCAGTGTTATCCACGCCAGCACGGCAGTGAGCCCCGCCAAAAGACCGTCCGTCGCGAGCCGCCAGCGCACATAGCTGAACGCCGGACCCGCAAGCCATTGGCTCGCTGGAAGCAGCGTATCGACCCGCGAAGAGAGGATGAGCACCAGAAGGAGGACGATCGCCGCGGGCCGGAACCTCTGCCGCAGCTGTGCGATGAAGAAAAGCGCCGTGATGCCGCCAAACAGGGCGGCGCGTGTCAACACCCACCAGAAAGGGAGCCGCAGGCTGGTTCCCAAATCGATGGTCGAGAGCCCCACAGCAGTGAAAGCCAGAAAGGCGCTTAGTCCAAGCCACGCGATTGCGGAAAGGGGAACAGTTTGCCAGTAGGTTCTCCGCTCCTCCCGCTGGAAAAAGGCCGTAAGATTCCGAGTCACACTCATACTGTACTAATACAATAGTACACTCGTTGGCGCGACGGCGGTTGGCCCGTAATTCAGGACCGATCCTGTCTGTCCCACAACCCCCACACCCCCCGATCCTCCGTCCTCTGTTGAAGCTATTTCCCCTGGGGTGGGTCTCCTGAGTGCTCAGCGACCACACACGACGGCGGCATGCTTTTCCATCTCACACAAGTCATAGTGGAGGAGTTCCAATACTCCTCGTGCGAAGGAGGACTTGATTCACCCTCTAGATATGGATGGATGAAAGGAAACTCGTTACGTTCAATGAACCAGCTATCGTTTCGGACCACCAACCAAACAACGTTGAAAGGGAGGCCTTGTAGCTCTCCTAACATCCGCAATCCAGTTTCCCGCGTTAAAGACTCCTGGGTACGAATCAGGAACACCACAGAGCTAGTTGGAGGAGCCGTGGGGTGCCTAAGGGCATTCCAGCTTAGCACTCGCGACTTGCTCTGTTTTGATAACAGGTCCGGGACAGCAGTTCGGCCTACTTCAATCAGGTTCGTGCGTCCATTGGCATCTCGGATCGAGAGCAGGCCGCCGCCACCGATCGCAAGGAATTGCGCAAAGGAAGACCACTTTCTCGATATCAATGAGTCATATCGATTTCGCCACAAGACGTAGTTAACAGGAGTAGGGTAAACAGGAAGCGCTAGAGCTTGCTCATCTGCCTTGTTTTGGTAGGCCCATAACGTAAGAAGAGGCCCCGTCTGCTTCTGTAACATCTGCCGACAGTACTCGACCAGCGACTCAGGCGAAAACGCTCTCACGGGAAAAAACTCGCCATAGTACGCGCCCAGCGGCGATTCCGGCGGAGAGACGGGTCGATTATTCCTGGCCGGAGCACCTTGCCCCGCCAGTATGTTGGACAACAAGAAGAGGATAACTTTCTTCACGGGGCACCTGGCCCGCAATCGTTTTGGAGCCAATTGTTTATGAACGCACTCGCGTCGCCAGTAGGGGTCGTGCCGCCGTTGAGGGCTGTCGCTACTGTCGCGTCGTCTTGATTGTAGGTCGCATGAATCGCCTCGTGCACCAGAAGGAGCCGGGGATCCACCGGAAACGGCGGTAACGCGGTGAAGAAGCTATACAACAGCAAGCGAGTCAGAAGGAGCGGATGAATAGGCGGACAATCCGCGCCCATCTTTGCGCTCATACTCCGCGTAGATTGCCGACAGGTCCAACTCCTCGCCCACATCGGTAATGAAGCGAGCCAGATGCCCTTCTGGCAACCAGTCTTGCAGGCAGGGCGGGAAAAGCAATATCCGGTTGAGGTCGCATACCCGAAAGCGCTTGTTCACTTTTCCAGATTACGGTTTTCGGTTCGTCGGTCAAATGCTTTGTCGTGCTTCTATCTCCGACAGACTCCCTGACTGGTCTAGTTTTCGGTCGGCGTCTTCTCAATATGGTCGACGATTAACTGATCCACCGTCGCCTTGCGAGACTCGAGCTTCAGTCCCATCGCTTGCACGGCATCCGCTAGGGAGGTGCCCGCTCCGCCGGGATCCGATGCCACGTTGCCCGCCCCGGCACCGCCTGGTCCGCCGGCAGGGCCGCCGCCTGGAATATCCGCGCCCGCAGCCCTAGCCATGGCTAGGATTTCCGCCAACGAGAGTTCGATCGATGCGTCGTAGTTGCCCTTAATTCCGGTCATGTCTACCACCTGCCGGCCCCCCGTTCCACCCAGTTGCGCGAACAACTGCGTGATCATGTCCGCAAAGCCGGTCATCGTCGTCATGCTGAAGTCTATATGGAACGATCGCGTGGCCGGGTTCAGCCTATAGGACATTTTGCCTTGCAGTCCCATATCGACGACCGAACTTCCGGTGGTCATGTCGACCTTGACACGCACGGGACCGTTGGGACCGTCCATTTTCAACTCGCCTGGCTTCAGCGGCGCGCTCTCATCGATGGCTACTGGTTGCTCGGCCGAAGCCTTCAACTTCGGCCCACCCTTGCCCACCACCAGCGCCAACACCGGGTGTTCGGCACTGGCGCGATGCGTCGTTAGCTTGAACCGCTCTTCCAGAAGCGCTTGCAGCATTTTGGGCGCGTCTTCTTTTTTCGA
Organism: Terriglobia bacterium; assembly: GCA_963766615.1. Taxonomy (GTDB): domain Bacteria; phylum Acidobacteriota; class Terriglobia; order Bryobacterales; family Bryobacteraceae; genus Palsa-187. The sequence goes on along the minus strand of CAVYBC010000010.1, from coordinate 35,355 downwards.
CCCTTCGGGCATCTTGGCGAGGATGTCGAAACGAGTAGTAGCCATCCAGTCAGGTCCTGTGATCTGGTAGGGCTTCACGCCGTAGGCTAAGCTCATCAGCGATCTCAGGTCGAGGTACAGATATTCTGCGCGGCGGGCGTCGACATTTGCTCCGATGGGCATCTTCCCACCGGCTTGCATTGCGGCTGCGACTTTGGTGATGTCCATCGGCGGAGCCGGTTTGATCGTGGCCACGTCGAAGGCCGGCGTGGTCTGGGCGAAGGCTGCAGTGGCCGAGAGAACGGCGAGACCACATAATGTCGCGGTTAATTTAGACATGAGCGCACAGCGCCCGGCGCGGGACTGGACGCTCACCAGTGGTACTAACTCCCCGCCGCGCCGGGCTGCGTTGTGCGAATTAGACATAGGTATCCTTTTTGATTTCCGTTACAAGACTAGTACGACTCTTGTCCATCTCCGGTTCATGAAAAATCTCTTCGATGTGGAGCCCGAAGAGCCGGGCGGCCCGGAAGGCCAGCGGCAGGCTCGGGTCGAACTTGCCCGTCTCGATGGCATTGATGGTCTGCCGGGATACATCGAGGGCGTCGGCCAACTGGGCCTGCGTCCAATCGCGCTCGGCCCGCAGCACCTTGAGCCGATTCTTCATCGATACAGCCGCGTGCCGTACAGGTTGGATAGGGCAAAGGTCAGACCCATGAGAAGCAGCAGGTATGCGATGTCCGCATGGAAGGGAATCACGTGGTAGGCGTCCATCACCGAAAACGGGATGCCGGCGATCAGAGCGACTCCCAACGTGATTCCCATGGAGTTTAGCTGCACCTTCCGCTGAAGCTCATCCAGTTCCGCGATGTACTTTTTATTGGCAAGGATCATGCCGACGCCCACCGCGACGTCTAGACCGACCGCCAGCAGCGTGAACACTAAGGCCTTATTCCAGAGAAACCTCGGCCCGAACGCCATCAGCGCCGTGGCCGCCCCCCACGCACCGTTCCAGCGGAAGAGCCGCATAACGTTCGTCCGGGTCCGCGTCTCATAGCCATTCTCCGGTGATTTTAATTGAGTCATAATATCTAGGTTTGTCGTCTTTTTGTAAAGTATGGCTTACAAAGATGAGTGTAACCATGTTGGCTGAGTGTGTCAATGTTTATTTACAAAAAGTCTTGTCTTGTTGATACGTGTGTGTTGTGCGCTGTTCACTGGAAGGGCACAGCAGGTGCTCCTAGCGGTCACTAACTGAGCTCACCACCAGAGTTGCTAATGAATTCGCTGCAGAAGGCGCGGTGGGCCTAAAAGCGGATGTGAGATGGGCCCCGGTTGTTGGCCCCTAAGTAGCGGACGATCACCCCACCAGTGTGTTCAGTCTTGCGACTTGCGACGCTACGTTCTCAACAACGAAATGGCAAGCCTCTCAATGCGAGCGACACACGCGACGCCGCCCAACCAGCCTTTAATGATCAATCTTGCCTATAAACGAGAGGTCCCACTCTGCTTGATGATGGCCGATAGTGCACGGAACCGCTCTGCATCCGCCGGTGTCTTTGCGGAGGACGCATCCTTATCGAGTTTCGCCGACATCGCCGTGAGCTGAGCGGCCGCTTTGCGGTCGGCGGGCGAAGCTTCCACCTTGGCGATGGCGGCGTTGAGCGAAGCGATCTCTTGTGCCCCAAGAGAGTTGCTACGGTTCAATTGATCGATGTAGGCGCGGGCGACAACGAAATTCGAGGGCCAGACAATTTTAGGCTGGTTCTGCACGTTGAGCTCGTCAAAGTGGACCTGGCTCGCTGCGTCAATCTCGTTCTGGGTAATGAATTGGTTGGGCACCAAGCGGAACACGTCGACGCCGCGCGATATCTCCGAACCATAGATATAGCCGTTATACCAGTAAGTGGACCACTGGCCTCCACCCGCACGTTTCTCGCCGTTCACCGGTCCGCGATCGAAGTAAGCGATCTCAAACGGGTGGGAAGCGTCCGTAAAATCGACCACCGAAACGCCGCCCTGATACCACGCCTGCACCAGCACATCGCGTCCGGGAATCGGGACGAGCGATCCGTTGTGGGCCACGCAATTCTCGAACTCCGTCTGCGGAGCCGGCATCTTGTAATAGGAGGACAGTGTCAGTTTGCCCTTCTCGAGTGTGAAGATGGCATCCGCGCCCCAGTTCATCGGGTCGGTCGCGCGGCAGCGAGGCTGCCCGCCACCACCCCATTCATCGGTAAACAACACCTTCGTACCGGCGTTGTTGAAGTTGGCCGAATGCCAGAACGCGTAGTTCGGATCGCTGACAGCATCGATGCGCACCGGGTTCACAGGATTGGATATGTCCAGCAGGATTCCGTTCCCGGAACATGCCCCCGCGGCCAGCCCTAGGGCCGAATAGACGGTAATGTCGTGACACTTATCGGTTGCCGACGTGGTCTGAGTGCCTTCACCGTGGTTACCGCGCTTGGCCAGTCCATTCACGGCTCCGGTCTTTGAATCGGTAAAGATGCGCGGGCTGGAGACGATCTTTGCCTGCTCCGGGTGCGCCAGCGGCACTTTGATGATGTCGATTCTGAATAACGCCGTGTTGGGATTCTTTTCCGGATCGCCGCCGGAGCAATCGGCTAGTTCCTCTTCCTGGCGAACGGCGCCCGTGCCGGAAATGTAAATGTACACGTTGTCTTTGTCTTTCGGATCAATCACCAGCGTGTGTGTATGGGAGCCGCGGCAGCTTTGTATAGCCGCCACTTGCTTGGGATTCGATATGTTGCTGATATCGAAAATCCGCACGCCGCGGAAACGGTCCGGGCTGGCGGGAGGAAGAGGACGGGGCGCACGCTCCGGCTCAGGACCGCCCGCAACCGCTGGAGGTGGTGGCGGCGGGGCCGGAGGAGCAACATATCCGGCAGGAAGAGGAATCCCCTGCGTGCCGCAGTCGATCCGTCCGTTTACCGCTTCTGCCGACATGAACAGAAGATGGCCGTACACAGAGACATCTCCTTGACCGCCCGGGCAGACCAGGGAGGTTCCCAGCTTGGTCTGCGCCGGGTTGTCGATATCGTAAAAATTGACGCCATTGTAATTCCCGACAAAGAGATGGTTCCCGCTGAACGCGAGATCCGAGTTCGTGGAGCCATATGTGTTCGCGGGAACTCGCGGAGGACCCGTCTCGGCCGGCGCGGCCGGATCGGGAGGAGGAGCGGGTGCGGCCAATACATTGCCGGGAGCGAAACCAGGCGGCTTTGGCAAGGAGGTGATTCTCTGCATGCCGAATGCGGCTTCGCCGGCGTCATACAATCCTGCCTTGAGTCCCACACGCGGATCGTCCATGGATGCCCGCGGATTCGAGTAAACGTGCGTGCCGGGGGCAGAGGCGCCGCTTTGTCCCGCGCAAAGCATGGGCAAAGAAATGGCCAGCGCCAGTGACATTCCCCCGCGTAATAATTGAGCCCGTCGCACTGGCTCTGTCATTCCAACGTCGATCATTTCATCTCCTTTAACATTCGTTGCATGATGTCAATTTCAGCTCGCTGCGTATTGTCGATATCCGTGGCGAAATCGTAGAGCACGTTGTCCTGCGCGGCTCCCGCGGTCTCAAACAGATCCTGCACCATGACCAGAGCTCCTCTGTGGTGTTGAATCATGCCGGTCAGGAAAAGCCGGTCGAAGGAACGGCCCGTGGCTTTCGCCAGAGCATCCATCTGCTGAGGACTCAGCATACCGGGCATCATCGGCATCGGGCTCATATCCATACCGCTCATGGAACCAGAGCCCTCGTGCGTCATTGCCATATGATTCATGTGCTCCATGGGCACAGGCTTGCCGCGGTCCTGAAGCCACTGCCGCATAAATTGGATTTCATCCGTTTGGGAAATACTAATGCGCTTGCCCAATTCCTGAAGGTTCTTATCGCGCCCCCGGGTGCGCAGGAGATCCGTCATCTCCACCGCTTGCGAATGATGATGGATCATGCCTTGCATGAACTTGACGTCGGCTTCCGTCAGCACCCTGGCGGGCACGCTCGGCGGCGCGGTCGTGAGGGTCTTGCTGCTTTCCCCCGGTGCTCCCGGTTGTACGATGATGGCGCTGTCAGCCAAGGCTCCCGTCTTCTGGCCAAACGCGATTGCCGCCCCTAGCGCGAACAAAGCGGCTATAAAAATGTGCCGGACATTGTGTGCCATAAGCAAATCTTCGTCCTTTCAACTTCCCCAGAAACTAAAAGCAGACGCTAAAGCGGCCCGTTCGTAAATACGAGGAAAACGCTGCCGGAAAGAAGGAACACGAGACGGTCTCTGCGCATGAAACAATGCCTCTCAAAAGGGGAATGGAGCGGCTACCAGGCGCGCAATGTTTCGGGCCGTCAAAGCCCGAAGCTGGACGTCGCACGATTGTACCATCAATTTCGCCAATTTGGTTGACAATTCTAATCCGCCCATGTTATCCAATCAACACGCCTCGTTGCCTGCTTACTGCTCACCGCGTCGCACGCGTGGCCATGTGGGTTCCCGCCTGACGATTCTCAAAAGGACGGACACCCATGAAGATCGTAGAAAAAATTCTGCTGCTGGTCACCCTGGCAAACCTCTGCGTTGGTGCTGATCTCGCCGGGGATTGGATCGCGGAAGTCTCCGCAAAGGGAGCCGAGCAGCAATATGCCCGCGTTCACTTGCAAGTCAACGGGACCTCGGTCACGGGCGACTGGAATCAGATGAAGGTCAAGGGCTCCCTCAGTGGAGATCACGTAAGTCTGTCATTGCTCCTGAACGAAACGCCGGCAGGCACGTTGACGGGCATCAGCACCGCCGCCACGATCACAGGTCAGGGGCAGATGACCGGCGGACGCAACAACGGCGGACCTCAGGATCACGTGGCTTGGAAGCTGACTCGTCCCGCGCGCCCGCCCTCCGCAAAGCCTCGCACAATCGACTTCGAGCCGGCTATATTTCACGGATACTACTCAGCCTCCATCCCACCGGTGCTGCATATCTTTCCGGGGGACACAGTTCGAACCAGAACCTACGATCAAAGCGGGCGCGACGCGGACAAGCGCACGCCGGGCGGAAATCTCGAAACCGGACCCTTCTACGTGGAAGGCGCGCTTCCCGGCGATACTCTTTCCATTAAGCTCATCAAAGTGCGGCTGAATCGCGATTCGGCGCGGCAGGGAACCAGAATTAACGGAAGGGCGGTAACGCCTGCCTGGGTTGCAGCGGCACAGTACGATCCCAACTTTAGCGGGGAATGGAAACTGGATCGCGAAAAAGGCGTCGCGATGTTGGCACATCCGACGCCGCGGATGACAAACTTCACGGTTCCGATTCTGCCGATGCTTGGTTGCATTTCGACAGCGCCTCCGGGCGAGCAGTCTTATCGTGGAACGGATCTAGGTCCATTCGGCGGCAACATGGATTACAACCAGATGGGAGAGGGCGTCACGCTTTACCTTCCCGTGTATCACCCCGGAGCTCTGCTCACCATGGGCGATGCGCACGCTGCGATGGGAGACGCGGAACTCACCGGCAGTGCGCTCGAAACGTCGGAGGATGTCGAGTTTACAGTGGACGTCATCAAAGGCTTTTCGAGCGCCGGTCCGCGCCTCGAAAATGCCGAGTACCTCATGGCGATGGGCGTAGCCGGTTCGGTCGCAGACTCCATTCAGATTGCGACGTCGCAACTCGCCGACTGGCTCAAGCGCGACTACAAGCTAACCGATAGCGAAGTGGCCCTGCTTCTGGGAGCCGTCGTGAAGTATGACATCACCGAACTGGTCGACCCACAGCTCAACGTGGTCGCGAAAGTTCCGAAAAGCGCGTTGAAAGCATTCGAGTAACCGGATTCTCTTGACAGAGCCGCAACTTCGCGGTAATCTCATTCAACCAGAAATGTTGGGGCATTTCGTGTCGACTTTGCCTCAATCCCTTCCCACGTCGGTCTCAATCCAGTAAATTCAGCACAAAAAGTCCTAGTTGGGAGGATTTAATGGTATCTATTCGTTTCCTTTTCGCCTGTGCTCTTTTGAGCGCAACGGCTTTCTCGCAGACCTTTCGCGGCGACTTGGCCGGCTCGGTAACCGACGCTTCAGGTGGCGCCCTTTCCGGCAGCGTCATCAAGGTGGAGAGTCCCTCCACCGGCTTGAACCGTGCTTTGATCACCAATGCTACGGGCGATTTCCTGATCAACGATTTGCCTGTGGGTATTTACGACCTCACTGTTACCATGCCTGGATTTGAGGTGCGAAAAATTACGGGCATCGAAATCGCGGTAGCAAAAACCACCAACGTTCCCGTGCAACTGGGCGTGGCCAAGCAGCAATCCCAGGTTGAAGTGATGGCCACAGCCGTCACGCTGGAGACGACGTCGAGCTCGCTGGTAGCCGTCGTCGACACTAAGTCCGTACAGGAAATGCCCATGAACGGCCGCGATTTCACGCAGATGGTGAAGCTCGCGCCGGGCGTAACCCCGTCGGGAGCATCCGTCAACGGCATGCGCACAAACGGGAAGAACTTTCAGATTGATGGCGCCGACAACAACGACGCCTATTCCAACGCGGTGGCCGTGAATCAGGGTGGAGTTTCGGGAATCGCGGGCGCTCTGGTGCCGATCGAAGCGCTGGATGAATTTTCTGTTGAAACCAACGCCAGTGCCGACGCCGGCCGCAATGCCGGTGCTTCTGTGCAGATGGTGATCAAATCCGGCACGAATGCTCTGCATGGCAGCTTGTTCTTCTTTGATCGGAATGAAGCTCTGGCGTCACGATCCCCTGTCCAATCTCCCACCAGCCCCGTGCAGGAAATCCGCAATAACCAATTCGGGTTCGCGGTCGGCGGCCCGATCATAAAGAACAAGACATTTTTCTTCTTGACCGGTGAAGCGCAAATAGCTGTGGCCGGACTATCCATCCTCGATACAACACCCTCTCCCGCATGGGTGGCCTCCGGCACAAGCGTATTGCAAAAGTACGGTATTGCGGTCAACCCGGTATCACTGAGCCTGCTGCAGTCATTCCCATCCAACGTACTCACCGGTCCCGCCACCGCCAACAACTATTTGGCCAACGGACTCAATACTTACAACAGCTATAACGGCATCGCCAAAGTCGACCATCGGTTTACGGATAACCATAGCCTTGCCATTCGCTACCTGGGCGGCACTGGAACCCAGACGGCGGACGTCGGTTCTCACATCAAGGACTACTTCCAGACCGCGCCCATGCACGTGCACAACTTCTCCGTTGTCGAAAACGACGTCTGGTCGCCCAGGATGGTGAACCAGATCACGCTGGGTACCAACTATTTTCTGCAGACGTTCAACGATTTCAATATCGGCTACAATCCCGCCACCGCTGGTCTCATTACCGGTGTAGCATCCAACATCAGTGGCGCGCCTAAGATCCAGATCAGTGGCTTCGACTACGTCGGCGCTACGCCGCCGCTCGGCCGTACCGACGTCGTGGGCCACATTACAGACAATCTTTCCTATAACACCGGGCGCCACCATTGGAAATTCGGCGGCGAATATCGACATGCAAACGTGGACGTCGCGTACTTCAGCAACTCCCGTGGAACATTTAATTTTGACGGAAGCCGTGGCCCGTGGGCTTCAGACTCCACGGTCTCCAGCGCTCTGAAATCGCTTGCCGACTATCTTGCGGGATATCCCAGTAATTCCAGCGGCGCCACCATTGTGCGGGGAAATCCGGAGCGCAGCTATCTGGTGAATTCCTTCGACTGGTGGGCTCACGATACATATCAGGTGAATTCTAAGTTGACCGTGAATTATGGCGTCCGTTACACGCATCAGGGTGTACCCCATACGGACGGATCGCTGTACAACTTCCTGCCGTCGCAGGGCTTCGTCACCACGCCTCTCTATTCCGCCAGCAATGTGGACTTCGCGCCGCGCGTCGGTTTCGCTTACATGCCCTCAAGGGGAGGCAAGTGGGTCATCCGAGGCGGCTACGGATTCTTCTATGACGTCCCCGCGGTAAGTGAATTTACAGCTGCCGGCGGTGTCGGCAACGGCGGCGCGAATGGCGCGGCCTATAACCCGGCGGGTGCCAGTCCCGTGTACACCTTGACCGCCAAGAACGTCGTGTTCACCTCCGGCGCACCTGTATTTGGGACCGTGGCTGCCACGCCCCCGTTTGGCGCGTATTCTGTCAATCCGAATTTCACCATGCCGCACATCCAGAATTTCAACCTCAATATTCAAAGACAGCTCACCTCGTCCACTCTGCTTCAGGTGGGCTATGTGGGAAGCGAGGGACGCAAGCTGGCGGTCATTCTGGACGTCAATCAGTTGGTAAATGGCGTCAGGCCTTATTCCGGCGTTTATCCGAACCTCACAGCGATTAACCAGTTGAGTTCGTCGGCGGACTCGGCGTTCAATTCGCTCCAGACCAGTCTGCGCCAGCAGTTCTGGAAGGGTTTAAGCGCGAATGTCAACTTTACCTGGGGCCGCGCGATGGACGACGCTTCCACGGTTACATCGCCGCAAAATAGTTTCAACCTGCGAGGAGACTGGGCGCCGAGCACGTTTGATACGCGCCTCTACACCACCAGTTACGTCACCTATGAAGTTCCGAAACCGAAGTTCGTTCCAATCCTGACCGGCGGATGGCAACTGAACGCGCTTCTTACGTTCACCTCGGGCAATCCGATCAACATTCTCGCGGGGAGCAACGTCAGCGCGTCGGGCGAAAACAAAGATCGGGTAAACCTGGTCGGCGACCCCTATTCGAATGTACCGGTGCTTACCAATACGCTTGCCGTTCAATACTTCAATCCCGCCGCATTCGCAAAGCCCGCAGCTGGAAGTTTCGGCAACCTGGGCCGCGACGCGCTTTACGGCCCGGGATTCGGCTCCGTGGATTTCTCAGTCTTCAAGAATATTCCGTTTACTGAAAAGATTCATGGACAATTCCGTGCTGAAATCTTCAATCTATTCAACCGCACCAACTGGGCAAACCCGACCGCTACGTTTACCAGCTCCTCTTTCGGCCAGTTGACGCAGACCAAAAATGCCGCCTCCGCGCCGGGCCTTGGATTCGGCGAACCCCGTAATGTTCAGCTTGCCCTTAAGATCATGTTCTGAGGCACACGGAGCGGAAATACGACTAGTGGCTTGTCTCAGCGAATCCGTTAGCATGTCCCACCAGCCGTGTCCGTAAGGGCACGGGTTGCTTGACGCCGCTTGAACCCGTGCCCTGAACTGCTACTCGGGAACAATGATAAATATTTCTCTGCGACAGGCCACTAGTGATGGAGCGCCAGATCGGCATCCCCATAGCCCCGTCCCGTCAGGGCGGGGATTCTACGCGGGTCCCTCTCGACCTTAGGTGTCTATGCCCCGAATTTCTTCATTTTTCAGCAGCTCCTTACGGCTCGCCGCATCGGCCTCGTGTCCCAACAATGCGGGTCTAACGTTCATCTGTTTGACCCAGACAACTAGCGTGCGAGAATGACCCTTTATCCACCAATCCGGGCACGCTCGAACGCCGTGTAGCCTCGAACGCCGTGTAGCAAAAGATCAATACCGGAGAAAGCGAGAATCTCCATGAATCTACTCCGCTTCAGGCAGGCGACCGCGATGGTCACCGCCCTCTTCCTCATCCCCGCTTCCTTCGCCCAGTCAACAGGAGGCGACAAAGTCGACCTGGACGCCCTGGCCCAGATCAAGACCGAGGCCTTCCAGCACTCACAAGTAATGGAAAACCTCTTCTGGATGTCGGAGGTGTACGGTCCCCGCGTCACCAACAGCCGCAATCACAAGCTCGCCGCCGAATGGGCTATGAAGCAGATGAAAGAGTGGGGACTGAAGAACGTCCATCTGGAAACCTGGCCCTTCGGTTACGGATGGCAGATCAAACATTTCTACGCCGCGATGGAAAGTCCGGTTTATGCTTCGTTCAATGGGTTCCCGCTGGCATGGACGCCGGGAACCAACGGCCCTATCACAGTCGAGCCCGTGTGGGCTCCCATCCACTCCAAAGCGGATTTCGCCAAATACCATGGCAAGCTGAAGGGCAAGGCGCTGCTGATGTTTGACCCGGCTCCCCTCACGCTCCATACGAAGGCGGACGCGCAGCCTTCTCCGGCGGACGAGGAAATTATTGCACGCGGAGGCGCGCGCGAAGGCGGTGGCGGTGCGCGCAGTGCAGCAGCCGGCGCTTCGCTCAATCGCGACCCCAGCGGGCGGGGCCGCCCCGGTGAAGGCGAGTGGGACTACACGCCGACATCGCTTGCCCTCGCCAATGCCAGGAACGGGGTCCTGCGCAACCAGGTCAACGCCTTCCTGAAGGAAGAGGGCGTGGCTATTTCCATCACGCCGGGTTACAACGGAGACGGCGGTACCATCTTTTCCACGTATGGCGGGTCGGAGAATCCCAAGGATCCAATTCCGCCTCCGATCGTCGCCATTGAAGCAGAGCAATATAACCGCCTCGTCCGCCTGGTGCAGCACGGTGTCACGCCGAAGCTGAACTTCGATATCGCGGTCGACTATCAGAAGGAAGACCAGAACGCATTCAATGTCATCGGCGAGATTCCGGGCGCCACCAAACCGGATGAAGTTGTCATGCTCGGCGGTCACTTTGACAGCTGGCAGGGCGGTACCGGCGCCACCGATAACGGCACGGGATCGTCGGTGGCTATGGAGGCGGTGCGCATTTTGGCTACGTTGCACAAGCCCATGGCTCGTACGGTTCGCGTTGCCCTGTGGGGCGGCGAAGAGGAGGGCGTCTACGGCTCAACCGCCTACGTGCAGCAGCACTTCGCTCAACGCACCACCATGGTAAAGACCCCCGAGTACGACAAGCTGGACGTCTACTTTAATGACGACGGCGGCTCCGGCCGCTTCCGCGGAGTCTCTGCGGGGGGTAGTCCGCAAATGGCGGCCATCTTCAAATCCTGGATTGAGCCCATCAAGGACCAGCATATCGTTGCGGTTTCTGACGGGGATCAATTCAGACCCACCGCGAACCCTGGTGGCACGGACTCCACCGCCTTTTCGTGGATCGGCCTGAACGGTATCGGTTTCCAGCAGGATGGGTTGGAGTACGGTACCCGTACCCACCACTCCAACGCCGACACCTACGACCGCGTGCAAAAAGACGATGTGATGCAGAGTTCCATGATCGAAGCGTGGTTTGCATACAACGCAGCCACCCGTGCAGAGATGCTCCCTCGCATCCCAACCCCGGCCCCACAATGCGAAGAGCCACGAGTAGAGCGCAACTTTAATTCAAGGCAGAGCGTGAGGCCTCTGGTGAGTCTCACCCTTTATCACCGCACCGGTTGCCTGGACTGTAGGGCAGAAAACTGCTTGCCGGAACACCGGTAACGAGAAACGGCGTTCTCGGCAACGGCGTGGGCCCAATCATCGGTCACCAGAACATCGATGCGGCTAAGTCGAGCCAACGGATTCGGTAGACCGCCATCGACGCGCGCCGCTATCAGATCGGGAAACAGCGAGTGGGCGCGGCGTATAGCGGCCACACTGAAGTCTGAGCGCCTCGGGAGCGCCCATTTTTTTCGTCCTTGTACTCAATTCTGATGACGACAGACTGTAACGGCATCCGTACACTCAGGAAACAGACTTGAGGGCCCCCGCTTTTCAGCTTCCTCAATCCCTGTAATTTGTGCGGAGGACAAGAGGATGAGATATTTACTCAGCTTTTTACTGATCGCCGGCGCGCTATCGGCAGGTACTCCCTCAAAAGAGGAGCTGTCAAGAAATGAGCTGTCCAGGCTTCCGGTGGTCTTTGAGCCCAATACAGGCCAAGCCGATGCAGGCACGCGATTCATTGGACATGCACAGTCTCTGACGGCCCTGATCAACAGTTCGCGCATCGCTTTGTCTGGGGAGGGAGTACATCTGGAGATCGAACTGGAACATGCGCGCCGCGACGGGAAAGGTGCTGGGGTACGGCCTCAGGGAGGCGTTAGCAACTATCTCCGAGGAAACGATCCGAGTAAATGGCTTCGGGATGTCCCGCATTTTGAAGGGGTTTCGTTTGAATCCGTCTATCCGGGCATTGATGCGATCTACTACGGGACGCGGAGCAGCGTCGAGTATGATTTTCGAGTAGCGCCCGAAGCCGACGCGTCCGCCATCGGACTGCGATTCCACGGCTCCGCCCGGTTGTCCTTGAACCGCTCCGGCGATCTGGTGCTGGGCAGGGCCCCGTCAGGTTTCGCGATGAAAAGACCTGTTGCCTATCAGGAGCGCAATGGAACCCGCGTACCCGTAGAGGTCAGCTACCGGGTGAAGGGCGACCGGGTGACGTTTCATTTAGGTGGATACGATCACTCACAGGTCTTGATAATCGATCCGGTGCTGGACTATTCCAGTTATTACAGTGGGGCGGGTGCCGACAATATTACTGGCATTGCGAGCGACGCAGATTCTATCTACATGGTATCGACGGCCAGCTCGCTGTTCTATGGCACCGGTGTGCCGGAGCCCTTGAGAGCCTACACGGCTAAGAAAGACATCGTGGTCACCCGCATCCTCAGTGCGGATAACGCCAACATTCGTTATTACACTTTCCTGGGCGGAGCCGGCGACGATGTGGCCACCGGGATCACGATCGGACCCAACAATACGATTCTTGTGTGCGGATCCACGACGTCCAGTGATTTGGGCGCAAATGTCATTGCCTCCGCTCTTCCGCCCGGCCCCCCGTTTGCGAATGTCTACCGGGGAAATACGGACGGCCTGGTAATGCAATTGAGCGCGGATGGCAAGAATATCCTATTCTCCGCCTATATCGGAGGAACGGGGAACGATGTCGTCGAAGGGCTCAGCTACAGTTCAACGGGGTTGGCGCTTACCGGCGTAACGAGCTCCACAGATTTCCCGGTCCTGAATGCTCTCAGCAAGACGCTCAGCGGGGCGTCCGACGCGTTTGTAACCGTACTGAGGCAGACCACAGCGGGCCCATGGATGTTGGCCTATTCCTCCTATCTTGGTGGAACCGTGGACGAGCATGGGGAAAGGGTCGTGTCTTTCTCCAACAGCTTCATCGGGGTCACCGGCCTGACCACATCCACCGACTATCCGGTGACTGCCAATGCCATTAGTCTGACCAATCACGGCAGAGCTGACGTTTTCTACTCCCGTTTGCAGCTCTCAACTTCACTGGTAAATGCGTTTTCTACTTATCTTGGCGGATCGTCAGATGATGCGCCTCACGACATGAAAGCAGTGAACACTGGACCCGGAGTCGTGATCGGCGGCGAGACATCTTCGCCGGACTTTCCTAAGACTGCGGGCGCTTACTCCACCTTTCAAGCTGGCGTGGATGGATTTGTTCTGCGCCTGGACGATGTCAATGGCGTGCTGGTCTGGTCCACCTGCATCCATGGGGCGGGAATCGGCGTCCCGTCCAGTATTATTTATGCGTTGGACGTGGATCGCCAGGACAGTGTGTGGGTAGCGGGCGGTACGTCTGACGTCGGGTTTCCGTACACCGCGGGAACGCCCGAGCCCGGCCTGTATCAACTGGATCTTTTCGTTACCCGTTTCGATCCGACGGGGTCCTCCGTCCTCTATTCCACGCACACAGGCGGATCTTCCTATGACCAGGCCTTGGCGTTGAAATTGGACGCGCTGGGGAATGTGTGGGTCGCGGGTCAATCTTATTCCTTGGATTTTCCCCTCAGTAAAAACGCACGCTTCCCCGGCCCAAACAGCGGCACGGGTATAGTTACCGGGGCGGACGAGGGAGTGTACCTCCGGGTCTCCGGGATTGACTCAGCTTGCGCGTATCAGGTCCTGGGCCCCGGCGATCTCAACTCGGCCGCCCAAACAGTGACCCTCAAACTAATTACCTCCGGACCGGATTGCAAGTGGCGAGTGCTCAATAGCAGCACTTTCGCCAAGCTGACCAGTCCGCTGACAGGGACGGGGCTGGGCAATGTTACGCTTACGGTTCCCGCCAACACCACGGGCGCGCTCCGCCAGGCGGCGATCTACATCGGACCCCAGTTGGTATTGCTCCGCCAAAGGGCCAACCTGGACAAGATTCCGGTGATTTTTGATGGGGGCATTGCGGGGGCGGCACTGAGCCAGCCACCGGTTCTCAAGCTTTCCTACAACGGTATTTTCACTATTTTCGGAGCGAATTTCGCTCCTGATGGGACGGCGAGCGTAGTGGGCCCAAGCGATGTCGCGAACGGTTTTCTGCCGGCTCGCCTGGCTGGAGCCTGCGTACAAATCGGATCCGGACTCCTGCCTATGCTGGCCGTGTATCCCGGTCAAATTAGCGCGATCGCTCCGGCGACAATGATCAACGGAGTCACCAGTGGGGACGCACCGGCCTATCTGAAGGTGGTGACCAGCTGCGATACTGCCAATCCCATCTTTAGCAACACCGAATTAGTCCCGTTTGCGGAGGCGGCGCCTGAATTCCTCTATTTCAAGCTCAATACCGACGGAGTGAATCCTGTTGCCGCGGCGGACGGCGTGACGGGGGCGTTCATAGGACCCACAGACCTGATTCCCGGCGCCACTTCACCCATCGCGCCTGGCGGTTATGCGACGATTTACGGGGTCGGGTTTGGCGCCACCACTCCGGCGATTGTGATGGGCCAGCCTCCCGCCGGCCCCGCGCAAGTGCAATTGCCGTATCAAGTGTTCCTGGGAGATACCCAGCTTTCCAGCTCCGACGTGCTTTACGCGGGAGTGACTCCGGGAAGCGCAGGGCTGTATCAACTGAATATTCATGTGCCCACCAACACTGCCGCGGGCAAGATTCCGCTGAAAATTCAGATCGGGACGAGAGTGTCGCCCATGGGTGGGTTTCTCACAGTGGGAAGCAAGTGATTGTCAGGTTCTACGCTTTCGCGGGGCTTGCGCTGGTACTGGCCCTGATGGTTCGCTGTTCGTCAGCTCAAGGAATCATTTCGACCGTCGCCGGGACAGGGCTGCCAACTTATTCCGGGGATGGAGGTCCTGCAACTAGCGCCGGATTGAATTTACCAGGTACGGTTGCGATCGATGTGGCTGGGAACTTGTATATTTCGGACTCGCGCAACTACACAATCCGAAAGGTAACTCCCGCAGGCATTATTTCAACCATTGCCGGTAATGGGAAGGCGGGATTCTCTGGGGACGGTGGACCTGCGGTGAACGCCACCCTAGGAGAGTCGGGCGGCCTTGCGATCGACCTGACAGGGAATACTTACTTCACCGAAGTAACGAACCAGCGAGTCCGAAAAGTCAATGCCAACGGGATTATCTCTACGGTCGCCGGAAACGGAAAAACGGGCTTTAGCGGGGATGGCGGACCCGCAAACAACGCGTCCCTGAATCGCCCCGGCCGGGTTGCAACAGATACAAAGGGAAACATTTATATTTCAGATCAAGGCAACAACCGCATCCGGCGGGTAAGTCCAGACGGGATCATTACGACCTTTGCCGGGAATGGCGCAGCGGCCTCTACGGGAGACGGCAGTCTTGCCACAAGCGCCTCGATCAGTAACCAGATTGGTGTCGTCGTGGACAGTCAGGGAAACCTGTACATTGCCGAGAACGGAAGCAATCGGATCCGTAAAGTAGACTCAAAGGGATTCATCAGCACAGTCGTGGGGAACGGTGTGCTTGCTTCTTCCGGAGATGGCGGATTGGCTACGGCAGCGTCTATTGGATGTCCTCAAGATGTGGGAGTGGATCGCTCCGACACGCTTTATGTTCTGGACTCGTGCGGGTATCGGGTGCGCAGGGTAGACTCGAACGGAATTATCAGCACTATTGCCGGAAACGGCATCGCTGCTTCCGCTGGAGACGGAAATCTTGCGACGCAGGCCTCTATAAACTTCCCTTCAGGCATCGCAATCGCACCCTCTGGCCGGATTTACATCGTGGATTACCGGGGCAACCGGGTCCGCACGGTCGGGAGTGCACAGCAATTGCTGTTGTCCCAGTCCGGTATGACTTTTACCGGTGTGGCCGCCGGGGGTGCGGTTCCTTCCCAAACATTCCGGGTGCTTAATGTGGGGGCGGGCGCGCTGAACTGGACGGCGGCGGCGAAAACCCTGTCTGGCAACGGAACCTGGTTATCGGCTTCGGCCGCATCCGGTGTGAGCCAGGCGGGGTCGACTCAACCTCCTGCTGTAACGGTCAGCGCGGATTCGACAGGGCTGGCGGCGGGAGACTACTACGGTCAGATCACAGTGAATGCGCCTGGCGTCGATAACGCCCCGCAATCGGTTTCGGTGGTGCTGACAGTTCTGGCATCGGGCAGCCAGCCGCCACCCCCATTGAGTCCCACGGGGCTTATTTTCGTCGGCTCAGCCGCCACCACGAGTCCTGGCGCCCAGACGGTAGTGGTATCCAACCTCACTCCTTCACCACTGACTTTCACCACGGCCGTCTCGTCGAACTTTGCCGTGACGCCCGCGAGTGGCACAGTCGGACCCAACGTGCCTTTGACATTGAGCGTGCAACCTAATGTTGCAGGTCTTGCGGCGGGTGTACGGCAGGGACTGGTGACCCTCTCGTTTTCCGATGGCTCCAAACGCACGGTGGATCTCCTGTTGGTTCTGAAGGCATTGGGAACAAACGCCTTTCCATCCGACTCGCGCGCTGCAATGGTGTGCAAGGCCACCAAACTTCTTCCGCTCTTTACCGGCTTGGGGTCTAATTTCACAGTGACGGGAGGGTGGCCCGCCTCCTTGCGGGTGAAGGTTGCGGACGATTGCGGCAACGCTTTAATAGGCGGCTCTGTGATCGTGAGCTTTTCGAATGGAGACGCACCGGTTTCGCTGATCTCCCAACGCGACGGCAACTGGAGCGGAACATGGGCTACGAGCAACGCGAGTCTGGCGACGGTTGCGCTTACGGCGGATGCCAGCACCGAAGATGCAAGCCTGCAAGGGGAGATTAAACTGACTGGGGGATCCCAGATCAATCCAAACCCACCTCCGCAATACGGTGGATTGTTGAGCTCGGCCAGCTATGCGAGGCTGGCACCGGTTGCTCCAGGAACTCTAGTCTCGATATTTGGCACCAACCTGGCAGATACGCCGCAGCAGGCCGGCGAGTTGCCGCTTCCGACAACGCTAGGTGGAGCGCAGGTGCTGCTTGCGGGACGGACTCTACCGCTGCTTTATGTAAGCGACACGCAAATCAACGCGCAGATCGGCTACGACTTTCCGGCGAGCGCGAACCTGCAACTGATTCTGACCCGCGGCAACACTTATTCGATTCCCCAGGGGTTGGCCCTCGCCGTCACCCAGCCAGGAGTCTTCACACAGGACCAGAGCGGACAAGGGGCCGGAATCGTGGTCGCCGCAAGGACCGATGGAACGCAGTTCCTGATTGGCAAGGATAAACCAGTGAGGCCGGGGGATGCCTTAGTGATTTACTGCTCCGGCCTAGGCCCAGTAGATCAGCAAATTCTTTCGGGTGCTGGTTCGCCCGTGTCCCCGCTGGCGATGGCATCCAATCTTGTAACGGTCAGCTTGGGCGGGATGGATGCGCAGGTCTTCTTCGCCGGCTTGGCGCCGGGATTCGTCGGTCTTTACCAGGTGAACGCCTTCGTGCCGAGTCAAGTGGCGGCAGGCGACCAACCTCTGATCGTCACCGTTGGGGGACAGCCAAGCCCGCAGGTTACAGTAACTGTGGCGATCAACAACTAAGGCCGGGACAGGCTACTCACAGGACATCCAGAAGCCGCTAGTTTGCGGCTCTCCGGCGGGCAGGAGCGGGCCCGTTACGACAACTTTCACCCCTTTTGCCAACACTACCGGCGCGATGCGCCAGAACCATGGAGGAGGGCCTCGCATTAGGAGTTAGCGGCCAGCGTCTAACAGGGGTTACACTCTAGTGACATGGAGACCCGCCTGCTGGAATTGGTAGGTCTGATCTACGACTCGGCGCAGGACCGATCTCGCTGGCCGGCCTTCTTGGCACGCTATGCCGCCACGTTGGGTTGCCATATCGCTCAACTCGAGCTCATCGCCCCTGATTCAAGGGCCTCCGTCTCGGTGTCGCACGGACTCAATGGACACGAACTTAAAGACTTTGCCCACTACTCCCAGGTTGACCCTTGGATTCCCCTGCTTCTTCAGGCCAAACCTGGCGCCGTGGGGTTGAGCCATGAACATGTGTCGATGGCGGATTACCTGAAATCTGAGTACTACGACGGTTTCGGCCGACGGATCGACCAGTGCTACGGGCTGGCGGGTGCCGTCTTGAAATCTTCCAACACTCTGTGTGCAATAGGCGCGGTTCGTCATCAAGGCGGGGGACCCTGCACTGAGGAGGACAGAACGCTACTTGAAGTCCTAATGCCTCACCTTGCCCGTTCTCTTCGCATGCACAGCGAATTTGCAAAACTAGATGCCACGGCGGTTTCCCTTCTGGAGAGTCTGGACCGATTGGCGCGCGGCATGATCATCCTGGACACGGCTGGGCGAGTAGTAAGGGTGAATCGGGTGGCAGAAAAAATGGCTGCTCAGAACGATGGGTTGCACCTTTCTTCCGAAGGCCTGCGAGCGAGCCTTCCCTCAGAATCAAGCCTGCTGCAGAAATGGATTCACGAGGCAGCGCAAACCGCCTTCGGGAACGGTCTATCGTCCGGAGGAACAATGACGATTTCACGACCCTCCCTTCGACTGCCCTGGGTTGCTGTGGTCTCTCCCCACAAGTCCTCCTGGGGAGACGGGTTCACCTCGGTGCTCTTGATCGATCCCGAAGAATCCCCCATACCCTCTGCCGAGATAGTCGCCAAAGTATTCGGGTTCACGCCTTCTGAAACCAGGATCGCGCTAATGCTGGCGCAGGGTATCCGGCTGGAAGACGCCGCCGCCCAACTCAGCATTACCATAAACACAGCTCGCACTCACACTCGCCGAATGCTGGAAAAAAGCGGCGTGCGGCGGCAGACGGATTTGGTGCTCGTACTCAATAAATTGTCGGTCGGCTAGCTTTGATCAAACTGTCTTCTCTACTGCCGCAGGCAAGAAGGCCGCTTCTCACGCTTAAGGGACGCATTTCCCGCCATGACGCGGTCCATGTCAAATCTGATCCCAATCGCTAGGCACCGCCTGTGGGTGTCCTAAGAGCGGCGGAAAAGGGGCACACAGAAAGAATCACGGACACTCCTCTACACCGCACCACGAGCATTTCTGAGAGTTAGAATCGACCTCCCGCGGGCCTAGCCCCGCCGCAATAACCGCGTCTCCGACCGGTATATCCCCTTCCCCCTCAACCCTTTAACCATTCGTCGCACCTACCCCAACGCCGTACACTCAATCAGAATGGCAACACCAAATCAGGGTCGGATGGGACAGATAGGATGAGACGGCTGGCCGCCTTAGACAGCGATAAGCTGTAAAACGCACTCGAGAGGTGCAAAGGAGAACCAGCCATGAAGAAGAATAGCAAAGCCGCGACGCGGCAGCCAGCCGAGACGATCGGGGTGGATCTGGGCGACAAGCTCAGCCACTACGCGATTCTGAACGAAGAAGGTGAAGTGATCGAGGAGGCTTCGTTCCGTAACAATGCGGAATCTATTGCCAAGCATTTCGCCAAGCAACCTCACGCGCGCGTAGCGATGGAAGTGGGCACGCAGTCGGCGTGGATTGCGCGCGAGTTCAAGAAGCTGGGCCACGAGGTGATCGTGGCGAACTCGGGCGAGTTGAAGTGGATCACATCGTCCGATACGAAGAACGACCGCAACGACGCGGTGAAGCTAGCGCGGCTGGCGCGCGCCGACCGCAATCTGCTTGCGCCGGTGGAACACCGAACCGCGGAACAACAAGCCGATCTGGCGGTGATTCGCGCGCGCGATGCGCTGGTGCGCACGCGAACGCTGCTGGTGAACACGGCGCGAAGTCTGGCGAAGGGTTTCGGGTTGCGCCTGCCGTCGTCGATCACGCACACCTTCGGCGCACGCGCTCTGGCGGACCTGGCCGCGCATTTGCATCTGGCCATGAAGGGCCTGCTGGAACACATCGACCAGTTGAGCCTGAAGATTCGCGACTACGATCAGCACGTCAGAGAAGTGGCTGCAAAGTATCCGGTGGCTGGGCAGTTGGCTCACGTTCCCAGCGTGGGCACACTCACCGCCGTGACTTATGTGTTGACTTTGGGCAGTAAGGAAAGATTCGCGCACAGCCGCGACGCTGGCAGCTTCCTCGGTCTGCGTCCGCAACAAAAACAATCCGACGAACGCGACCCGCAGTTGGGCATTTCCAAAAGCGGCGATCCATATTTGCGCAAATTACTGGTGCAATGTGCGCATCAGCTACTCGGGCATTGGGGCAAAGATTCCGAACTACGGCAATGGGGACTCTCCAAAGGAACAACGGGTGCAGGAAAGAAACGAGCCGTCATCGCGGTGGCGCGCAAGCTTGCGGTACTGCTGCACCGGCTGTGGAGGACCGGGGAAAGCTTCAAACCCTTTCCTCATATGGCGTAAGGTTTTCGTTGCAAGTGAGTGTTGTGGGAACCCGGATTTTCCGGCGACTGCGCCGTGGGCTGTGAGCTAAAGAGCTCGTGGGACAGATTGCAGCGCCGGACTTCGACTCTGAACCTATTCTGCATCGAGCCAGCACCAACCGGCTCACTAAGAATGCGCATGGAAGCCTGGGTTTGAAGTGGGTTCAAGTGATTCGAAGATCTGCCGTCGATTTTTCTTGACAGGTCGGGGCCGTCTCATGGAAGCCTGCGTGTTTCCCTCCCAACGATCCCGTTCGTTTGGGTTTCCGAGGCCACCTTTAATTCCGTCCCCCTGTTGCTGTCGTCCCGCGAGAAATAGGGAACCGTCCCGCTGCTCGTGAATGCCTCCAGAACGATGCAGTGACGTCTTCAGACGCCTATGACAATGACTTCGTGGCCGGAAGCGCTGACGAGCCGTTCTATATCGTTTCGGTCGCTCGTGAGAATCATGGCGTTTTCGCGAACAGCGATTGTCACCAGCGCACAGCACGCAACCTGCCCCCTTGGGATCTGGAACAACCCTCACGTTGCGTGCGTTGTACGCTGGTTACTGGATAGCGCACAGCACGCGACGTGCTCCTATGGCCCAGTAACCAATCTCACGTCGCGTGCGTTGTCCGCTGGTTACTGGAGAGAGCGGCATCCACCATATCCGTCGTCCTGGTCACCCCTAACAGCCTCCCCGCCTCGTGTGCATCCCTTTCGCCAAACGAAACCACCTTACAGCCAGTTAGGAAACGCCGAAGTTGAGCCTGTCTGGGGGACCGGCTGACCTGCGCGACTACCGGTGCCGGGACCATCGGGATAATGCCAAGTTCCAGACGGACCTTGTGTTCTGCCCATACCCGCCGCTCGTTTCTATCGGCGGCCACAAGAACCCCCGCATCGTAAACGGTCTTCACGCCGGACAGCGAGCTGTTTCGAGCGGCTGGAAGCCCCCACACGGCGGCGAGCTTCATTCATCTCTTCCGCCGTGAATTGTGCGAATTCACCCGCGACACGAACAATAACTGCCCCCGTTCTAACCACTTCCTTCCTCGAACCCACCGCAAATCGTCCGCCCCGCTCGTACCCTACACGCAGGATGACCACATCACGCAAATCCGAATCCGCCCGAGCCAACGGAGCGAAGTCCCGCGGTCCGATCACGCCGGAAGGCAAGCTCGCCTCTTCGCAGAACGCCACGCAGCACGGCATCTTCAGCCGCACCATGATCCTTGGCTGTGAATCCCAAAATCGCTTCGAGCAGGTCCTCGCCGAACTCAAGGATCAGGTCCAACCGCGCAATTCCACAGAATCCGGCTGCGTCGAGGTAATGGCCATCGCCCGCTGGCGCCAGATGCGCGTCTGGGCAGTTCAAAAAACCGCCATCGAGCTTGAAATGGCGCGCGCCGAATCCGCCAACATGGAATCGGCCCGCGTCGAATCAGGCAAGGACGCCGCCTTCGAAACTGACGCTGCCGATCTCACGCCAGTCGTCCTCGCGACCCTCGCCTACCGCGCCCTGTCCGACAACAGTTTCTTAGACAAGCTCCACCGCTACGAAACCTCCTACGACCGCCAGTTCGCCAAAGCTCAGGCAGCCATCCAAAAAGGTCGCCGTCAGGAGCTCCTCGATGCCAAGGATTCCGCGTCCCTCCCGTCCAACCCGTTCACATCGGTTCCTCACCTTGCCACGCCTCTCACCGGCCCAACGTTCATGGACCCCTCTGACCCCCGCGAAAAAGTTATTTTGCAAAACGAACCCACGGCCCAAAATGAAACGTAGGCCGGTGAATTGTACTCAATGCATGAAAATCTCAAAGTCTGGCGCACATTTGAAGACACCTTTGCACAAATAAATAGGGAACGTGCAAGCGAAGACGGAATATTTCTGCAACGTCGTCCCACAAGCGCGCAGAAGAAACGCCGTACCACGACTCTCTCTGAAAACTCCGCCGCGTCCTTTCCTCGAACGCGGTTGTCGTTCCACGGTGACGCCCGGCAAATGGAAGTGCTAGGGAGCACCGCCAAGCGTGGAATTCTGAATTGTTGCCGGCAGTGGGGCAAGTCCGCCGTTGCGTGAATCAAGGCGGTTCACCGCGCTTACACGGTTCCGGGGAGTCTCGTCGTCGTGTCCAGCACGTTCGGCAGGCGTTAGCCCCTTCTGCTCGGAATTGTATCCGCAGTCTTCATCGAGCGTGATGAGCGGACGGATGGCGGGCAGTTCCCCAGCATCGCTGGTCTCAGCCGCCGCGTTCTGCGGAGCGAAAAAGTATAACCCATCTCTCCGGAACGTTCTGATACTATGTCTCGGGACGCTCAAAGCTCAGCGGCAGTTCCAGATGCTGTCTTGTAACGCCGCGCAGGGCAAGGATTTGACTGAAGTGCAGCACGGTCTATAAGACAGGATCGGTGGACCGATGAATCCGATTTCCGGTTAAGAGAAAACCGTCAAGTTAGCAGGGGGATGTCATGAAACTGAATTCCATTCGTCAGATGACCGTCCGGGCGGCCACGTTGGGGCTGTGTGTTGTCGCACTCGCAAGCGCACCGGCTGCGCGTGCGGAAGACAAGATGACTGCCCAGTCATTGATCGACCGCCAGCTGATCCAGGATCAGATCACGCGTTACTACTACAACTTCGGCAAAGCGGACCGGCAGAACGAAGAGAGCTTTTATGCCGAGGATGGCGAGTTGATTCTCGGCACCAGGCACTTCAAGGGTAAGGAAGGCATCAAGCAGGCATACAACCGTGCCCCCGCGGCGCCTCCAGCCGGCGCGGCCCCTGCAACTGAAGCGGCGCCTGCTGTCGCCGCAGCGCCCCCGCCCGAGAGGACCGCTTTCAACGTGGCGATCGAGAATCCGCTGATCATCGTGCACGGCGACACGGCCACCTCGCAGGTCATTTTCACCGAGTACCGGCAGGAGAAGTTGGGCGATCCGATGAAGTTCACGACTCAGGGAAAGGAGTATGCCACGTGGGTCAAAGTGAATGGCCAGTGGCTCTACAAGACGCGCCAGATCGCGAGCGGCAGTAACCCGCCCGAAGGCTGGAAGGAATAAGAAGGCTGGAAGGAATAAGCCACCCGGCGCGTTGGATGCTCTGGCGTCCGAAGCTCGCCACGATTCTCGGATGCAAAACCGAGACCGAAATCTGGCGGGAGAAAGTAACCTAATATGAAAGACCTGTCGTCAGTTCTTCAGTTGTTGGATGGTATGAGCTCGGCCTTAGACAATCACTCGATTCTTTGTTTCGAGAAACACGGGAATCGATTTCTCGATCACGGAGGTTTAACGATGCGAAAATGTTCTCTCTTGTCTCTTTCGTTGCTGGTTCCAGCCTTTTTAGTTCTCGGCGGATACGCCGTCGTTACGGCCCAGGAAAAGGTTTCTGCGCCAGCCAATGCGAAGCGCTGGTCCAATGCAGCCACTTGGCCTGACAAGAAGGTGCCCGGCAAAGACGCCGTTGTCACCATCGATAAGGACATGAACGTTGTCCTCGATGTCACTCCGCCGGCCCTGCGTAGTTTGACGATCAACGGCAAACTGAGCTTCGCAGATAACAAAGATCTTGAACTCACCACCGAGTGGGTCATGGTTCATGGCGAGTTGGAAATCGGCACGGAAGCCAAACCCCACACGCGCAAGGCGACAATTACCCTCACCGACAACGTCAAAGACGAAGATATGAGTGGAATGGGTGGAACGAATGACCGCAGTGACCGCGGGATCATGCTCATGGGCGGAACCCTGAACCTGCACGGTAACCGGACGAACTCCTGGACGAAGCTGTCCAAGACCGCCGAAGCAGGCAGCAACTCGATTGAAGTCCTGAACGCCGCTGGCTGGCGGGTCGGCGACATGATTGTCCTCGCGTCCACGGATTTCGATCCCCATCAGGCAGAGCGGCGAACCATTTCCGCCATCCGTGGCAATACGATCACGCTCGACAAGAAACTGGACTCCATGCACTTCGGCAAGATCACCTTCGAAGTGGATGAACGCGGCGAAGTCGGCATGCTGTCGCGCAATATCGTGATCCAGGCTTCGCCTGACGCAGACACGACGCTCTTTGGCGGCCACATCATGGCGATGATCGGGAGCAAGATGTTTGTCGAGGGCGTCGAGCTCAATCGCATGGGTCAGAACATGCATCTGGCCCGGTATCCGATCCACTGGCATCTGATCGGCGATGCGCAGGGGCAGTACATCAAGAACTCGGCGATTCACGATACCTACAGCCGCTGCGTGACCGTGCATGGCACAAATTTCTTGGACATTGAAAACAACGTGACCTACAACAACATTGGTCACTGCTTCTTCCTGGAGGACGGCGTGGAGCACGGCAACCAGTTCGTGCACAACCTGGGGATGCTGACCAAGTGTCATCCGGACGCGCCGTGCGTCGCGACAAGACTCGCTGCAGCCGGAGAGAGCCGGCCGGCGGGAGGGAATGGCCAGAATGCCAAGGACATCCTGCTTCCCTCGGACAACACGGCGTCGACTTTCTGGATCACCAACCCGGACAACATCTACCGGGATAACGTGGCCGCGGGTTCCGACTCGAACGGCTTCTGGATGTCATTGCCGGAGCACCCGACGGGTAAGTTCGAAGGCACGGAGATCAGTGCGAAGACCTGGCCGCGTCGAACGCCATTCCGCGAGTTCAAGGGCAACGTCGCCCACTCCAACTACGACTCGTTCATGTTCGACCGAAATGTTGCGCCCAATGGCACTTTTAGTGTTACCGGCAGCTCGCATACCGGCCTTGAAAATCCCGCTGACGGGAACAGCAAGGCGTTGGAATCGGTCTTCGAGGATCTCACCGCCTACAAGAACCGGAATGGCGCCATCTGGGGCCGCGGTGAGATGCACGTATTCAGGAACGTGAAGCTGGCCGACAACGCTAACGGCTTTACGCACGCGTCTGGCGCATTCGGTCGTTACGCCTTTACGTCAAAGGTCGTTGACTCGCTGTTCGTGGGCGAAACCGAGAACATCGGCAACCCCAGGACTGACGCGGAAAAGGCGTACGGCCGCAGCTTGCCGAAGCCCGAATTGCCGGATTTCCCGATCCACGGCTACGAGTACTACGATTACCGCCATGACGTGGTGAATACCACCTTCGTGAATTACCAGGACAACGCCACTCGCAAGTCGGGAGCGATCACTGTCCTGTTTTATGCCAGCTTCGGGGTCAGCTCCAACAACGCCGTCGATCACGTGAAATTCGTCAACGCCAAGCCGGTGTATTTCCCGCCGATGGAGCGTAAATGGGGCAACGATAATGGAGGCAGCATGGCCTATAAGACCGCAGCGATCCGCGACCACGACGGCTCGTTCGGCGGCGGTCCGGAATCCTACGTTCTGATCAATGACGGCCCCAACGACAGCATCGCAGTCGACACGGGAGCCTGTGAGATCAAGCCCACCTGGAACGCTGCCGTGTGCAAGGGCGATGTTGGGCGAATGAATGTTGGCGGCGGTGGCGGCGGTCGTGGCGCAGGCGCCGGACTCGGCGGTGGTAGAGGCGGGGCTGCGGTAGCGGGCGGTCCGGGCGCTGGTAGGGGCGGCCCCGGTGGTCCTGGCGCAGCGAACGGAGGTCCTGGCGGAGCCAGCGGCGGTCCTGGTGGTGGCTTTGGCGGCAGAGGAGGAGGCGCGCGGCGCTGGTGGAGCTCCTCAGCAGCCAATCGTTCTCAGCCGCAATGGCAAGGACTACACCGTAACGAACGGCACCGTACGAGCTGGTACCGAAATCAAGGTGACCACCGAACGGCCGTCCGTGTCCCTCTCCCTGACGGAAATGGAGAAAGGCTCGTGGGTGATCTTTGATCTGCCTGGATTCACCACCGCAGCCTCGGGTGCGCCGCAGGACAGCCTGGATGCGCTGCGCAAGGCCAGCGACACCTCGTTCTACAAGGACAAGGATGCACTCTGGGTCAAGGTTGTCTCCAACGGTGACAGCGGCACCGGCGCCCCTGGTGGTGGAACCAGCCTCCAGGTCAGCCGGTAAGCGAACCCTCCTGTTTGAGCATGAGCCCCCGGTGTAGGCCGGGGGCTTTTTCATTTCGTACCGCAATGCTGCGCGTTCGGTTGGTTCGATTCTTGGCAGGCCCGGGTCACAGTGGCGCACCTACGAAAACGACTACATTGTGGATTTATCGATGCAGAGGATAGGCCTGAAACTGATGGTAAACACTACCAACTTGCATGTCCCTCCACGGATGCGATTCCAATAGCTTGGGCGCAGGGGGTCGGAAGTTCGAATCTCCCCCCGCAAAGTTCTCCGCTCTTCAGCGCTTCCCACAAATTACACTAGGACTATGAACACCGCTCGATTCGTCCACTGGCAGGACCAGGGTATGTGGCTTGGCTACTTCGAGGAGTTCCCCGACTACATGACGCAGGGCGAAACCTTGAGTGAACTCCAGGAGAACCTGCGGGATCTCTACAAGGATCTTACGAGCGGCGAGATTCCCGGAATTCGCCGCGTGGCCGAACTGGCCGTGGGATGAAGCGAACGGACCTGATCCGCAAGCTGGAGGAAACTGGCTGCCAGTTCGTCCGGCACGGCGGGAAACATGACTGGTATCGAAACCCGAAGACAGGCGTTTCGCAACCGGTGCCGCGGCATCGGGAGATCAATGAGTTGCTTGCAAAGCACATCTTGAAGAAGATCGCTCAATGACTTCTGACTTCCGCAGCGTCGCGGAATCCGGTTACCGACCAATTCACAGCACGCACGCCGTCATCGACGAGGCATAGGTTGTGATGTCCCCTCAAGGGTCCGGCCAGCTTGCGCGGCAAGTTTTCGTCTATCAGGACCCTCATCGCCGACTGGTCAAAAGCGTCTTGGCTTCCTCGAGCGCGGCGATGGCTGCCTCTCGGCTAACGGAAGGAAAGTTATCGAGGAACTCATCCAAACTGTCGCCTGCTTCCAAGTAGTCGATCAAGGAATCGACGGGCACGCGAGTTCCACTAAAACACGGAGTGCCTCCTAGGATTTCAGGATCGCTCACAACGACGGATTGGTGCGGCATCGGAACCTCTCGACCTTCAGTCTACCAGCGCTGGGTTCGGTTGAATTTCTAGCCGAAGGCATCGATCTGTAAGGCGGGCGCATCTTTGCGGGGATAGGCTACACTCAAAACACCACTGTTTTTCAACGTGCCTCGTCGAGCGTGATCTTGCAATCTTGCTCGCGGCGGGCGTCTTCAGTTGTCCGATCATAGTTCCAAATCCCGGTAACCGACAAAAGGATGCGCTCCCGGTCTAATCCGGGCCGTGCCAAACCACGCCAAGCCTGACCCCGATCCCCCGCTCCATCAGCAACTTGCCATTCAGAACTCCCGGCCCCGCCGCCCTCCCGTCCGATACTCATCGAAATGAGGTCCCTAAAACAAATCCAAGCCTCCCGCGCCAACGGCGCCCGTTCCAGAGGACCAATCACCGCCCAAAGCAAGCGCAATTCCTCCCGCAACAGCACCCGTCACGGTTTCTCCGCGCCCGACCCATCCCTCGACCATGATCCCCCCGCAGCCTTCGTCGAACTCCGCGCCGGTTTCATGGCCAGCCTCCGGCCCCGCAATGTGGCCGAAGCCCAATTGATTCACACCATGGCCGTCGCCCACTGGCGAAAGCTCCAGGTCATCGAGGCCCAAACCATTTCCATGAATTACTCGGGGCAGGGTGCATGTCTCCAATCTGTTTGGGCGCAGAGAAGCACTCTTTGTTTGCGCATCTCTGCGGACGGACAAGACTTCGTAGCCTGCGGTAGAAATCCTAAAGCGCTACAAAGACTACAGTGATACTGAGAATGCTCTACGCCAGAAACTCCAGTACGCGCGTGGTCTGTCCAGTAATGAGATGGCCGGCAGAAAGACAACTTGCGCACTGGGCACCAACTTATCCAGTCTTCGTTTGGTCTGGGCTGAATCGAGAAGCACGTCGCGCGCGCCAACGACGGCCAGCAGCGGCACGCCCAGCCTTGCCAGGGCGCTGTCGGAGAAAACCGGCAGCTTCACGATGCGAGTCCGGAAGTGCCGATGGATAAGCGCAATGAAATCGAGGAAGGCCTTTACGGGAGGCGACGGATCGACAGGGGCACGACCGAGCATTCGCTCCACCAGCCAGCGTTTGCCGCGTTTGCCGAACATGCGCGACAGAAACGTGGTGAAGACGATACCCACTTTCTGCCGGCCGATGCCTCCGGGGCACAGCACGGCGACTCTTTCCACCCGCGTTGGACGGCGGATTGCATAGTCAAGAGCCAGCCAGCCGCCGAGGGAAATACCGACGATCGACGTGCGCGCGACAGCGAGATGGTTCAGAACATCGTCGAGCCATATGGCGTGGGCCTCGGAGGCAAGCCTCAGACGCGCGGGAGCACTGAGGCCAGCCTCGCCGATCATGTCGATGCAATAGACGCGGAAGCAGCGCGCGAACGCGGCGACCTCGCCCATCCACATGGCGGAGTTGGCCGCGCCGCCATGGAGAAGAATCAACGCCGGAGAGTCGGGCGGACCTGAAATGACGACGAATGTTTCGCCCTGACTGGTCGGCACGCGCAGCTGCTCATTGGGCACGGGCCAGAATTTCAGGAATGCCTGATAACGGCTGAGAACCATGCGCTCGCCTTCGGTCGACTTATAAATTGCTCTCATCTTTCGCTTCCTTTCGAAAATTGAATTGGACACACGTGTCCTGTCATGATTGGCAGGCGAAAACGCCTCTTCCACACTGCAGGTTCAACAACCGGCAAAGAATGTGGAAGCGGCACCTGGCCTGCCTCCGGTTTTTGCTTGGTCAGCGCACAGAACACGGCGGTGTCCGCTGTGCGCTGGGTACTGGAAAGCTACGTCTGATCGGCGAAGGCCAGACGGACGGCGTAACTACGCACATCATCGGGCCAAGCGGCTATCAATTGGGAGAAACGTCGGCGGTCGTAGGCAAACAGCGCCCGCGTGGCTTCTTCAAAACCAGGTAGGTTGCCGGCGATGGCGGACATGAATTGATAGGCCGCTTCCTGGGCGGCACGGGTACGATCACGATCGCCATTTGTGCGCCGCGCTTCGTCAACCAGCCTGCGCAGGGCGACCGACGCCCCCCCGGGCTGGAGATTCAGCCAGTCCCAATGCCGCGGCAGAAGCGTGACCTCTTTCGCGACCACACCCAGGCGCGGGCGTCCCCGACCCCGCGGCTCAACCTCGGGCGGCCCGCTTCTGGCAGGAGTGTTGACGTCGAGGTCGACCTGCGTGCCAGTGGCATCGTCGAAAACCAGGATGTCGCCCTGCGATCTCGTTCTAAGGAAGACAGCAAGTTCTTCGGCGGTGCCGACGGAGACGCGCTGGAGACCATGAAAAGCTGTGTAGGCCACGAAATAAATATACCCGGATAAAATTAATTTGTCAATATTACCCGGATACAAATTGCTGCGTCCTCGTCCAACTTCCAGGACCAACAAGATGCGCTGCGGTCTAATCCGGGCTGTGCTAAACCCCGCCACCCTGACCCCGATCCCCGGTTCCATCGACCAAGACTATTTATTAACCGCCCGCGTCAAACGTGGAGCCGGAGTCCTTGGAATTATTGGAACGCCGTCCAAGCGACGCGCTCGTGGGACAGGCTTTCAGCCAGCGCGGCTCTTCAGAGCCGCTGGTAGCGTGGGATTTTGACCTGCTCTGTACGGTGCCCCTACAATGAACTTATGCGGCGCGCTCGAATCGTCACTCTGTTTCTTGCCGCCACCCTCTTCCTTCTGCAAGGCGGGGATTGCCTGAGCCTGTTCTTCTCCAGCCAACAAGCTCGCGATTGCTGCCACAAAGGACAATGTTCTCCCAAGAATCCCGATCCGTGCTGTCAGGTGAGTTCGAAGACGACGGTAACTCAGCATCAGGCGAAAGAGAAAGAGCGGACAATCACTCTCACGCCGCAACTCTTGGTCGCCTGGACGGTACTCACCGACCTGGGGCACGTTGACGGACCCCAGATAGGCGATTCAGTTTTTTCTCCATCTCCACCCGGAGAAACGGGCAACTTCTCGTTACCCCTTCTGGTCTGATCTCTCCCCTCCAGCGCAATTCGCGCAGGAGCCCCGCTTTTCTTAGCGATTGAACCTTTGACATCCGTGTCTCGGACCGTGATGTCGCGGAGCAGTTGCTGACCTTCAGGGAAACTTCTGCGAACCCAAGTTTAGTGCCCTATAAGGGAGTCCAGGTGATTGACCGCATCATTGAATTTTCACTAAAAAACCGATTTCTCGTGGTTTTGTTCTATCTCGGTATCGCGGGATGGGGCTATTGGGCCCTTACCCAAAGCCCGATAGACGCCATCCCCGACCTCAGCGACAACCAGGTCATCGTCTTTACCGACTGGACAGGCAGAAGTCCCCAGGAGGTGGAGGACCAGGTCACCTATCCGCTCACGGTCAGCCTTCAAGGACTTCCCGGAATTCGCGTGGTTCGCTCCAGCTCCGCCTTCGGCTTCTCCATGATCTTCGCCATCTTCGAAGACAACGTAGATCTCTACTTCGCCCGCACACGCGTTCTGGAGCGGCTCAACCTCGTCACCAAACAAATGCCACCCGGTGTAGTGCCGACGCTAGGTCCCGACGCGACCGGCGTCGGGCACGTGTTCTGGTACACGGTGGAGGGCAAGGGGCACGACCTTCGCGAACTCCGCGCGCTTCAAGACTGGTTCATTCGTTATCAGCTAAATTCCGTGTCCGGCGTTGCGGAAGTCGCCAGCGTCGGCGGTGAAGTTCAGCAGTATCAAATCGATGTAGATCCTAATCGCCTTCGATCCTACGGTCTTCCGTTAAGCCGGGTCATGGACGCGGTGCTCCGCAGCAACCAGAATGTCGGAGGAAATGTCCTGGAATCCAACGGTTCCTGGTCCATCGTACGCGGCCTCGGCCTGATTGAATCCGTTGCCGACATCCAGCACATCGTTGTCGCTTCGAAAGCCGGCGTTCCCATCTACGTCCGTGACGTTGGCAGTGTCGGAATCGGCAACGCATTTCGCGTGGCTTCCCTGGTGAAGGGCGGACACGAAGTGGTGGGCGGAGTTGTTGTCGCTCGCTCCGGCGTGAACCCTCGTGAACTCATTGACCGTGTGAAGGCCAAAATCTCTGACCTCCAGGCAGGCCTGCCCGCCGGCGTGAAAGTGATTCCCTTCTACGACCGCTCCGAGCTGATCGACAATTCCATAGACACGTTACGCCACGCGCTGATTGAAGAGATCGTGCTAGTAACGCTGGCGCACATTATCTTTCTCGCGCATCTGCGCAGCATCTTGATCGTCACGCTGCCCTTGCCGCTGGCCGTGCTGAGTTCCTTCCTGATCCTGTACTACCTGAACGTCACGTCGAACATCATGTCTCTGGCAGGCATCGCCATCGCCATCGGAGTGCTGGTGGACGCGGGCATCGTCGTCACGGAGAACGCATTCCGGCAACTGGAGAAGGGAAGCGTTAACCTACAAGACCGGCACGCCGTCTCGCAATCCGTATTGACGTCCACCAAATTAGTAGGCCGGCCCATCTTCTTCTCCATGGCGATCATCCTGCTGGCATTCATTCCCGTCTTCGCTTTGACGGGCCAGGAAGGAAAACTCTTTCATCCGCTGGCGTTCGCAAAAACCGCCGCCATGGTGGGAGCCACCATCATTGCCATCTCGCTCGTCCCTGTGTTGTGTACGTTGCTTCTGGGCGGCAAAGTACACCGCGAACAGGACAATCCCGTGATGCGAGTCCTGCAGGCGATTTACCAGCCTGTTCTTCGATGGGCGCTCCGCCATCGGGCCGTCACGCTCGCTTGCGCGCTCACGTTATTCGCAGGAGCGCTCTTTCTCGCGACGCGAATCGGAAATGAGTTCATGCCGCCTCTGAATGAAGGCGACCTGATGTTCATGCCCATCGCCGATCCGAGTATCGCTCTTTCGGAGAACACGCAAATCGCCGTACGTCAGGATGCAGTGATCGAGAAATTTCCCGAAGTCGCTTCGGTGGTGGCGAAGGTGGCCCGCGCCGACACTGCCACCGACCCGGCCGCATTGAACATGACCGAGACCATCGTGCACCTAAAGCCTCGCGACCAGTGGCGGCCGGCATGACCATCGAAAAACTGAAGTCCGAGATGGATCGCGCCGTCGCGATCCCCGGCGTAGCCAACATCTGGACCATGCCCATCATCAACCGGATCGACATGCTGAGCACCGGCATCCGGTCTGAGCTGGGCGTCAAAGTCTTCGGCGCGGATCTCAAGACGCTGGAACAGAAAGCGCGCGAAATCGCCGAAGTACTGCGGCAGATCCCCGGCGCGCGCGATGTTTATCCGGAACAGGTTACGGGCGCGCTCTACACCGACATCGAAGTCGATCGCGAGGCCGCGGCCCGCTACGGCATTGCGGTCGGCGATATCCAGGATGTTGTTGAGGCGGCGATTGGCGAGAAGAATCTGACCACGACCATCGAAGGCCGCAAGCGCTTTCCTGTCGCGTCCGGTACGCGCCGCAGTACCGGAACGATGGTCACGCCCTCTGGAATATTTTGGTAGCGGCTCCAGATGGCGCACAGATTCCGCTCGGCCGCCTTGCCTCGATTCAACCATCCAGCGGCCCTGCGATGATCAGCAGCGAAAATGGCCTGCTGGTGGTCGCCGTTCTTCTGAACGTCCGCAATCGCGACATCGGCGGCTTCGTCGAGGAAGCCAAACGTGTCATCCCTCAACAGTCAACCTGCCCGCCGGTTACTATCTCGGCTGGAGCGGCCAGTACGAAAACCAGGAACACGCGCGCAAGCGGCTGGAATTGGTTTTCCCCATCGTACTGGCCGTGATCTACATCCTCCTATTCCTGACCTATCGCTCGTTCGTTGAAGCCGCCCACGTTCTGATGGCCGTCCCGTTTGCGCTGACCGGCGGCGTCTACCTGCTGTACCTGCTCGGCTACAACTTCAGCGTCGCCGTGTGGGTCGGCTTTATCGCACTCTTCGGCACCGCGGTGCAGACCGGAATGGTGATGGTGATCTACCTCGAAGAGGCGGTCGCGAGAAAGCAGCGCGAGCAAGGCGCAGCCCTTTTCAGTACGACATCTTCGGGAAGCTGTGATCGACGGAGCATTGTTGCGGCTGCGCCCGAAAGTAATGACCGTCTCCACCATCGTCGCCGGCCTGCTGCCCATTATGTGGAGCCAGCGAGTCGGCTCGGAAGTGATCAAGCCGCTGGCAACACCGGTTCTCGGGGGCATGGTGAGTTCACTCATCCATGTCCTGATCGTGACACCCGTACTCTTTCTGTGGCTTAGAGAACGGGAGCTTCGCAAGGCCACCTCATATTCATACCAACAAGGAGAATCCAATGAAACGACTTACATCGGCCTTGCGCCTTGGCGCTTGCTGGCGTGATTTTGGGCGGATGTAAGAGCAGCCGTCGCGGAGACGAAGGAAATTCAGACGCAGCGGACAGATGACCTGGTAATCACGCTGCTCAACGAGAAAGGCGAACTGGCGATGGGACAGAACCGCTTCCTCATCGCGTTTCGCTCCGCCACCAATATAGCCGGTCGATGTTGGCACGGTCACCGTTGGTTCGTCGATGGCGATGCCGGGCATGGCGCCCATGACCGCACCTATCGAACTCGAACCCGCGGGTACAACCGGCAATACACTGCGAAAAGCGACTTCGCCATGAGTGGGGCGTGGAAGTTCGAGGTGCGCTGGGACGGGCCGGCCGGCCGAGGCACCACTTCGTTCAATACCAATGTGCGGTGACATATCATGCGAACTCGATAAGGGGAGATAAGTTATGCAGTCAGACAAGAGCCGGTGTGGCAATGGGTGGTTGGCCGGCATCGCCGTGGTGGCCGCGGGCGCTCCCGCGGGGTTCTCCAAGCCCCTCAGGTTACCTAGGAACGCCGCGTCGAAAGCGGCTGTCCAACGCGAAAACAGCGCCAACGGCACCCGTTTGATCCTTACCTGTACCCGCCCCTCACGCCCGGTTCCCAGGAGGCGGACGTGACAATCTCGGCGGAGGATCTCGACCGGCTGCACCTGAAATTCGGAAAGGTGACTGAAGCCGTGGTCAAAGTGGAGGTTCGCGTTCCCGGCACGGTACAGCCCAACGCCTACAAACAGGTGCACGTGGTTCCACTAGCCGGCGGTGTGGTGACCCAAGTCACGGCTGAGCTGGGACAGACGGTTAGCCACGGACAGGTACTTGCGCAGATCTTTAGCCGCGATCTGGCGGAAGCGCAGACTGCATATGTGTCCGTCAATGCTGAGCTTGAGGCCGAGCATAAGAAACTGGTCCGAACCGGGAGGATCTGGTTCGGGTGGGAGCCGCCAGCCGCCGGGTACTGGAAGAGGTCGAGGCGAATCATCAGGTGCACGCAGCCCACGCTGAAGAAGCTCGGCAGAGGCTATTGTTGTTGGGCTTGGATGAGAAGCAGGTCGCCGACGTGGGGCCGCAGGCGACCAGCCCAGCCAACCTCATAATTCCAGTTCCCCGCTGACGCGATGGCGTGGTGACAGCGCGTAACGTGAATTTAGGGCAGGTCGTCCCCGCCGGGCCAGGAGCTGTTAATCGTAACCGATCTCTCCTCCGTTTGGATTGAAGCAAACTTGTTGGAGAGCGATTTCGGGGCAGTTCGAGTGGAGCCCGGCGACATCACCACAAGCGCATACAAGGGGCCACAATACCGGGGGATGGCCGACTACATCGATCCCCAAGTCGATCCCCAAACACGAACTGCCAAGGTGCGAACGGCAGTGGATAATCCCGGACTGGCTCTGAGGCTCGGCATGTACATGGATGTGATGTTCACAAGTCTGTGCGATGAAAATACCCAGCGTGCCTAAACAAGCAATTCAGACCATCGGTTCTTCGAGCGTCGTCTATCTTCCCGTCGAAGCAGAGCCAGGCCGCTTTCTTACAGCGAACCATCAAG
>CAVYBC010000009.1:0-561118 GCA_963766615.1 Terriglobia bacterium | reverse complement strand
TAGGCGTGCTGTTCCTGAGCCGACCGATCCGCCAATTCCCCTAGAAGCGGCAGACGATAATCTTCTCCGTTGCGCACTTTGATGATCATGAAAATCCAGGCCGCAAACAAGAGCAGTTTCAATAGGCCTGCAATGTGGCGAATGGGGAACGGGGCGGGGAAGGAGAATACAGGTTCCACTACCCAATCGATCAGCAGCCAGGAAACGAACAGGTACAGCCCTTGAAACGCATGGAAGCGAGCTTGAAGGTTGGTGCGAAACCTTCCGCTGGCGAGCACCACAACTGAAGCGATCCATCCCAGCCAAGGAATATAACAAAGCGTCGCCACGTCGCGGTTGTTCATCTTCCCCAGCAGATTGGGTTGGCCGAAGGGATCGCCGGGTGACGAGGGTCGGACCGTCTGCTGCGCTCCGCATTTGCCGCAGAAACGGTCCTGATCTCCCACCTGATTTCCGCACTGTACGCAGTAGGCCATCCCTTTCAAGATACGATACGTTGGTAGGACTTGTTCCGCCGGATTGGAGGTGGAGATCCGCTTATGTCTTCAACGCGTTTGACCACGTCTTCCCTCTTACTGCCTTTCTGCCTGATTCTGTTCATAGATACTCCCGCCGCCCGAGCTCAATACAGGGCGATCAATGCCCGGGTATCCGATGCCGTGTCCCAGGTCTCAGAGGAGCGCATAACCGTCATTCTCAAGAAATTGGAGAGCTTCGGTACCCGCAACATCATGTCTTCAGAAGACGACCCCGTCCATGGCGTCGGTGCGGCCAGAGCGTGGCTGTTCCAGCAGTTCCAAAGTTTCAGCCCCAGGCTGCAGGTCAGCTATGACAAATATCGCCTGAAGAAAATCGACGGGAAGAACTCGCGCGTACCTCACGATGTGGATCTGTACAACATCATCGCCGTGCTGCCGGGGAAGGGAGATGCCGGCCAGCGAATCCTGATTACGGCCCATTACGATACGCTCGTAACGCTTTCCGAAACGGGCGCGAATGCGTCCGGCGTGGGGGAAACGGTACCCAATCCCGATCTGAACACCCTTTCGCCAGGAGTCACAGATGATGGCAGCGGCGTGGCGTGTGTAATGGAATTGGCTCGCATATTGAGTCAATTCGAGTTTAAAAAGACCCTCGTATTTGTCGCGTTCGCCGGGGAAGAAGAAGGCCTGCTGGGAAGCACCCTCTATGCCGCCAGGACCAAGGCCGACCGCCAGCATATTGAAGCCGTCCTGAACAACGACATTATCGGCAGCGCTGTGGCCGGCGATGGGACCGAGGAAAACGCCGAAGTAAGGGTCTTTAGTGACGATCCGCCCGATTCGCCATCGCGCACTCTGGGCCGCTACATTCGCGAGATCGGCCAGCGCTATGTTCCGTCGATGAAGGTCGATTCGATTTTTCGAGCCGACCGTTTTGGCCGCTCAGGCGACCACACGCCGTTCGCGCTGGAGGGATACGCCGCGGTCCGGTTCACCTCGCCATCGGAAGACTTCTCGCATCAGCACACAGCTACCGATACGTTCGAGCACACTTCGGTCCCGTACATCGCCAAGGTCACCAGGATTAACACGGCCGTGGCCGCATCGCTCGGGTGGGCTCCTAAGGCTCCCCAGACGTCGGAAGAAGTCGAGCAGGATGGAAAGAAGCGGACGAAGCTTTTCATCACGCGGGGCAAGTCGCTTTACGACGCCGATCTGGAGTGGAAACAGGAACCCGTTGACGCGGACCTCGCGGGCTTTGTGGTAGTCCGGCGCTCCACCACATCGCCTTTTTGGGAGCAGGAAACCTTGGTCAAGAATGGCACCCATCTGCTGCTGCCAAGCGTGTCGATTGACCGCTACGTCTTTGGCGTCAAAGCAATCGACAAAGACGGCAACGAAAGTCTGGTATCGCCTTACGTAGCGGCTCCGCGAACAAAGCGGTCGGTTGACGTGATCTTGACCGACGAGGAATTAGGCGATCAATAGGTCCATTAATAAAGCAACAGAACTCGGCCATCTCACGGCTGACCGACCGCCGGAGAAAGGAGCCAGCCCCAGCGCGTGAGCGCGGGGGAATCTGTGAGGGGAAACCCCGACGGTTTTTTCAACAAGCTCCTAGCGCAGTGCGATATACTCTCCAAGGTTGATCAGCCCTCATTGCCCACCAGTAGTGGGTCTTTAAGCAGTAACAGAGTTAGCGGGTGGTGTTTCTAGTCAGGCTGGCGCGGGTGCGCCAAAAAGGAGCATATGGACAATCGGATTATAGGTGAATTCATGGGGACCCTGGTTCTCGTTTTCCTCGGGAACGGAGTCAATGCGAACGTCTTGCTCAAGAGGGCGCTGGGCGAGAACTCGGGTTGGATCGTCATCGCCACCGGATGGGCTTTGGCGGTCATGGCGGGCGTATTCACCGCGATTGCCTGCGGCAGCTCAGACGCGCATCTCAATCCGGCGGTGACCCTGGGATTCGCAGTATCTTCCGGCGATTTCAGCAAGATTGGAATTTATTGGGCAGCACAAATACTGGGTGCTATTGCCGGAGCCATTCTGGTTTGGATTCATTTCATGCCCCACTTTAGTCTCACGCCGGAAGCGGATAAGAAGCGCGCGTGCTTCTGCACTTCGCCCGCGGTTCGCAACTCCGGAGCAAACCTGGTGAGCGAAATTCTGGGTACGTTCTTGCTGGTGTTGGGAATCGCGGCGATCTTCTCCAAGCACGTTTCGCCGACCGGTCCTGCGGCTGGGCTTGGGCCGTTTCTCGTAGGCGCGACTGTCTGGGCCATTGGCATGGGTCTCGGCGGTACCACCGGGTTCGCGATTAACCCGGCTCGCGACCTGGGTCCGCGAATCGCTCACGCGATCCTTCCTATCTCAGGCAAAGGCGATTCCGATTGGGGCTATGCGGGGATTCCCGTTGTCGGCGGCCTGATCGGCGGTGCTTTGGCGGGTCTTTTCGTGAAGATGGTGTTTTAAATCTCAGCCGCAGACGAATGCCAAATAGGCGTTTGTCTGCGGCTTTAAGCTACTATAGAAAAGTCTTCCCGCGCCCCACACCTTCGGAGACGCGTGTCGATGATTCGATCCTTACTGCTTGTTGCTTCTGTGATTGGCGGAGCCTTTTCACAGAACCTGCCTACATCTTTTACTTTCGCCGGTTCCGCTAACGACGCGATTCGCGGCGTGGCTGTCGATGCCAACCAAAACATCTACGTCGCCGGGACCACGTCATCAGGCGACCTTCCCTTGCGCAACGCCTATCAGCCCGTGAACAGCGGCACCCAGTTGATTTACAGCTCGGACGCGGGCGCAACCTGGAAGCCCTTGAGCAGTCCCTTCATTAACGCGACTCCCTTCCAGCCGCTGAATGTTGTAGCCGACCCTACCAATGCCTCGATGTTCTTCGCCTTCTCGGGCGCCAAGTTGTGCAAGAGCACCGACGGCGGCCGACATCTCAATAGCGCCACCATGACATTTGCTTCCACGCAGACGACGATCACCTCCGTGGCCATTGACCCGAAGCAACCCAACACGGTCTACTTAAGCGCCAGCGCCACTGGGATCGTGCAAAAGAGCACCGATGGCGGACAAACCTGGAACCCGGCGGGCTCGGGTCTCCCTCTGAACAAGGGCGTGGATTCGGTCACCATCGATCCGTTTCATTCCAACGTTCTTTATGCGTGGGCGGGGTCGGGTGGATATGTTTCGCAGGACGGTGCGACATCCTGGCATCCCTCCAGCTTGCCTTTTCCTTCCACCGTAACCATCTCCGGCGGTCTGCACTTCACCTTCGATCCCGTGAACCCGGGGGTGATCTATGGTCCTGGTTACGACCTCACCCCAAATGAGACTGGGCCCGCTCTTCAGAGAAGCAACGACGGAGGACAGACCTGGAAGCAACTGAATACTCCGTTCAGCGTTTGTTGCGTCGTCGCCGATCCGAAGACGAGTGGAGTTCTGTATGTAATCGCGCAAACCAAGCAACCCTTTCAACAGAATATTGGCAGACCGAGTCCTCCTCTCTTTTGGAAGAGTACAGATTTCGGGGACACGTGGGTATCGTCACCAATTCCACTGGGGTTTAACGTGACGACTCCGGCGGTGGACCCTGACAATTCTCAAATCATTCTGGCGGGAGGATATCGGACGGCGGACGGTGGCAAGACCTGGACGCCCACCAATGCCTCGCGCGCCATTCAGTCCACGTACGCTCCAACTGGGACCAACATCGTTTATGCGACGGCACCTTTGACGACGGACGCCTTCGTAGCGAAATTCCTACCCGACGGAAAAACCTTGGTGT
The DNA here is from genome assembly GCA_963766615.1 of Terriglobia bacterium. Taxonomy (GTDB): domain Bacteria; phylum Acidobacteriota; class Terriglobia; order Bryobacterales; family Bryobacteraceae; genus Palsa-187. The sequence goes on along the minus strand of CAVYBC010000009.1, from coordinate 556,834 downwards.
GGGCGAGCTACTTCGGTGGAATGGGGAATGAAACAGGAAACTCCATCGGGCTCGATGCTTCGGGCAATGTCTGGATCGCTGGGGGCACGTCATCTTACAATTTGCCGGTTGCCACGGGGGCGTATCAAAGCTCGCTGAAGGGATCGCAGAACGGATTCGTAGCGAAGTTCAGCAATGACGGCAAGCTTCTGGCCTCCACGTATGTAGGCGGGTCAAATCAGGACTACTTCCTAGGCGTGCGCGTGAATCCGCAAGGAAATCCGTGGGTGATCGGCACATGGAGCTCCAACGATTTTCCGTTTTCCGCCGGTCCGCAGCCAACTCCTCCCTATGGGATGGGCGTGCTGGCCGAGTTGGACTCTTCCGCTTCTCAAGTGCTCTACGCGGCCCGCTCGATGGGGTATTTGATGGGAACGGTAAAGGCATAGCGATCGATTCCACTGGAAGCGTCACTGTTACCGGCTACACGTTGGACGCCCACTTTCCGGTGACCGTCAGTCCCCTCCCGAACGTTGCCTCCAGCACACAGAACATCAGGGCATTCGTTGTCAAAGTCGATGCGTCCGGTAAGCAGATCTATTCGACGATGTTTGGGGGATTGATTGGTGCACCGACGAACGGTGTTGGGAATGCGGAGTACGATTACGGCGTCGCAGTCACTGTGGATAGTGCGGGGAACAGTTTCATTGCGGGAAACACGAATGGGACCGATTTCCCCGTGACCGCAGGCTCTCGCCAAATGACCGTCCCGGCAGGTTGTCCCTATCCCGCCTTTACGGATGACACCGGGTTAATCGGCACCATCTCTGAGTACATCGTCGACGACAGCTTCGTGGTGAAGCTGTCTCCAGATGGGAAGACTGCGCTCTATTCGACCCTCATTGGCGGGTCGTGCTACGACCGGCCCACCGACATCGCCGTCGACGCTTCCGGTGATGTCTATCTCGTGGGCGAAACCGATTCGCAGGACTATCCACTGGTCGCGCCGGTGTCGGGCGCACCCGCTACCCGTCAATTCGCGTCGTTCTTGACGTCGCTCGACCCGGCAGGCTCCGCGCTTAGATTTTCCACCTATCTATATGCGGGCTCCGCGCCAAGCGTCGCGGTAGCGCCCAACGGATCTATCTACGTCGGTGGCGATCTCGGACCAAGTTCGCAAACCATGCCTGACTCGGGATTCGTCAATCCTTTTCCTCTGATTGCCACGGACGCGTACCTGGCCGTACTGCAAGTTCCGCAAGCCGTCCCACAGATCCTTTTGAGCGGAGTTGTGAATGCGTTCAGCTTCAACGCCGGGCCCATAGCGCCCGGAGAAATCGTGGCGCTGAACGTTCCGGGCTTCGTCCCAAGTCAGAGTGCCGACATCGGTTTGAATCTGCTGCAGCCGCTCAGCACCAGTCTTGCGGGCGTGCAGGTATCGTTTGATAGCCGAGCCGCTTCCATCATTTCGGTTTCCCCAGGAAGGATCGTTTGTATCGCGCCCGCTGAGATTGCGGGCGAGAGCTTCACGCAAATTCAGGTCTCGGCTAACGGCGCTTCGTCCAATGTGTTGAACGCCGATGTCGCCGCGACGGCTTTAGGCCTGTTGTCGCTGGATGGGTCGGGGACCGGACTCGCTAATGCAAGGAACGCGGATGGATCGCTGAATAGCTCTACCAATCCCGCTGCTGCCGGGTCTTTGGTCACGGTCTATTTGACCGGTGCCGGTTTGACCCAACCGTCGGGATCGCCGGTCGCCTCCATTTCGAGTCCTTTTGGCTCGGCTCCCGCACTGCCGCTGCCCGGGTTTGTGCCGGGGCTGTTCAGTTACGATATCCAGGTTCCCAGTGTTCCGAGCCAGCAGATTCTGGTCATTCTAACTACTGATTCCTCGACCAGCCAACCGTTGACGCTGTACGTCTCAAACTGACAGCAATACCGCCCGGACGGGTTTGCCCGTCAGTTGCCCGAGACCAAACGCGTACCAGCGGAGTTGGCGCTCGTATTGTTCGCCGCGCTCGGATAGGTCGGCATCGGTTTTGAAGTCAACGATGGTCCACGTTCCGTTTTCTAAGAACGCAAGGTCCAGGATGCCCTCCAGAAGCCTGCCGTCCCCCAACTTGAGCGCGATTGGATATTCGCGATGACAGCGCTCGGCAGCGCGGGCGCGGTCGAGCAGTGGTTGTCTTAAGGCAGCCTCCACCGCTGCGGCTGCGGCTTTCAGCTCAGCCGGGGGTGCTCCAAGAACGCGGGCGTTTAGTTCGGCGATCTTCCGAATCTGCTCTGGACTTGCATCTAAAGAAACATCGCGCAGCACTGCGTGCGTCAGAATTCCGAATCGGCGGCCGCTCACAGAGCGCTTTAAATCGCCAGAGGTAATGCGTTCAATCACAACAGGATCTCCAGGAGGCAAGTCCGCTGCCTGACTGGCCAGAAACGGCGCGAACCTGGGCTGGGATCCCTGACTGAGTAGCCGGTCGCGAGCACTCTGCCACTGTAAATACTCAGCCATGCTGGCGCCGCGATCGTCGCGCAGGATGTCTTCCTGACGAATCCCTTGGGCTGCTTCCTCGCCCAGCCTGAAGGGTCGCGGGGTCCCACCAAACCAATTCGTGCGAACCTTGCTGCGCCTCGACCACTCCGGGCCTTACCGAGATCTCTCCTTCGCGATCATAATCGGGAGGGCGCGAGAGTACCGTGGCCGATCCGAACTTAGGACACCCCGGACCCGGCGTCGAGTTTCTCCAGTTGTGGCGGCTCGGGTAGATGGCCTTGTTCAAAGGTCCGAGCCAGCCGTCATTGGGCCACGCTTCGTCGCCGATGGCCGGAACCACCAGCATGTCGCGTGCGCGGGTGGCGGCGACATAGGCGACGCGTATCCCTTCGGCTCGTTCGCGGGCTGCTTCCTCGGGGGCGTGTTCCCTGAGTTCCTTGGGTGAGCAGCCCAGCAATTCCACTGCGCACAGCCGCTTCTCACCGTTCACGTATTGTTCCGGCTCACGGCGAGAGAGGCCGGTCATCAGGTCGCCCAGAATGACGACGGGAAACTCCAGGCCCTTGGCGCTGTGAACGGTCATGATGCGGACGCCGTCTGAGTCCTCTTCCAAGAGCGGCGCTTCGGCTGCCTCGGCGCGCTCGGCCTGAGCCGCCAGCTCCTCCACAAAGCCCCGGAAAGAGATTCCTCCGGAGGTTTCATAGCTACGGGCTAAGTCGGCGACCCGCAAAACGTTGGCCAGAATCTGAGTGCCTCCCGGCCGCAACAGAAACCCCGCATGGGCACGCGAGGCTTCAAGTAACGCATTCACTGTAGCCGCAAATGGCTGCCGATTGCGATCGCGATGCAGTTCGGCCAACAGCCGCAGCACCTGTGGAATCGTGTCTGCTGACGGTTCGTGTTTCGCAAAAGGATGAAGACGACCGTGCTTCGTGCGATACAAGAATAATTGCTCGTCAGAAATTGCAAATAAAGAACCTTTTAGCGTGGCGTAAATGCTCAGCTCGTCGTCCGGCCATTCCACGGCGGCCAATGCCGCGCGCAGCGTTTCCACCTCTTCGCGATGATGAAAAGACTTGGACCCCGCCACCAGATGCGGGACTCCCCGAGCCTCCAGGGCTCGCACAAGTTCGCGGGTCAAGTCGGTCTTTCCGTGATTGCGCTTGCGAAAGAGAACCGCGATGTCGCGCGCCGCGATCTTCCGGGATGAACCGGTCGTATCAATCGTCTTCCAATCGTTTGCGTCGCTAATGAGCCAGGCTATAAACGCCCCAATGGAATCCAGCAGGCATTCCTTCACCGGTTCCACTGCGATCCGAGCTTTGCCGTAGGGCCTCGGCACCGGCAAGACGATCACGCTAGGCTGATCCGGAATCCCTTCGCGCGACCGTTCCAGCGGCGCCCATTCTGCGTGGCCCGAGTCGACATTCGAGCTCATTTCTGTTTCAAACGCGATATTGATGAATTGCTGGATGTTTGGAACGGAACGAAAACTCTGCGTAAGAGATAACACTCGAAGGCCCTGTTCCGATAGCGAGGCCCGAATCTTCCGGTAGAGGTCGATATCGGCCCGCCGGAACCGATAGATGGATTGTTTCGGATCGCCTACCAGAAACAGCTTGCCCTGCTGAGGCCGGACGTTCAGCCAGTTGGTCTCCTCGGGACTTTCGGAGGAAAGAAGCAGCAGGATCTCTGCCTGCAGCGGGTCGGTATCCTGAAACTCGTCCAGGAACAGGTGGCTAAACCTTCGATGCAGATATTCTCGGACATCCTGCTGATCACGAAGGAGATCTCGGACGGCAACCAGCAAGTCCACAAAGTCGAGCTTCCCCGCCGCCCGCTTGCGCTGGTTGTAGGCCTCCACCAGATCCAGCATCTCTTCGTGTAGCTGCACTGCCAGCGATTCATCCGCGCGCCGCTTAAACTCTTCCATCCACCGCAGAAGCTCGTCCCGCTGCGCGACCAATTCCTCCCTCTTCACCTGGCCGCCGTACTCGCCCGAACCCTTCTTCAAATCGCGCCGCAGATCCCGGCCGAGCTTCAACAGCAGACCTTCCAGCGCGTCGAAATCGGGTGCGCCGGCCGTCTCGGACCGGTCAAGCCAGCCTGCCAAAGCCCGGGCCGGTTGGAGGCCTTTGAAGAGGTTGTCCGTGACCCTTCGAGGGCTCGCGCTGGCAACGGCCAACTCGCGGACCATCCGAAGCAGAGTGGTGATTTCCTCTTCCCGCGCGAACGGCTCTTCGTGCCAGGGCGCTGGATAGTCGCGCCACTCCACCAGCTTCCGCCCCGCGGCGGCCAGCCGTTCCATCGCAGGCGAATCGTCCCAGGAATCGCGCCGCGCCAGACGCGCAAACGCTCGCCGCAGGGCGGGCGACGGCTCATTGAGTCGATGTTCCAGCCATGCCCGAAAGGCTTGCTGATAGAGCCGGTTCGCTTCGGGCTCGCTTAACTCCTGAAATGCGGGATCGACTCCGGCCTCCACGGGGCGCTCGCGCAGGATTTGGGCGCAGAAACTGTGAATGGTGCCGATGGCGGCCTCTTCCAGCCGCTCCAGCGCATCTTCTAAAGCTTCGCGTTCCTTGCCCTTGGCCTTTTGCCGGGCCACGTCAAGCTGCTCCCGAACGCGCAACTTTAATTCGCCTGCCGCTTTGTTGGTGAAGGTCACTGCCGCGATCCGGTCGATGGTCGCTCGGCCCGTGGCAAGGATCTGAACGATGCGGTTGACCAGTTCAGTGGTCTTGCCAGTCCCGGCCGAGGCCTCCACCAGCAGGCTTTCGTCCAGCGATTCGCGGATGATCCGCCTCGCCTCGGCGTCGGATTGCGGACGTAAACCTGCGCCCGGGGTCACAGCATGCTCCGAATTTCAGTTAGCGGTTCGAGCCGCTCGTCTTTACGATTCTTGTGACGCGTAAAGCGCTGCTCCTCATAAGGTCCGCAGACCAGCCGGTAATCGCATATGGAGCAGGCGTCTTTCTGCGGAGCCGGCGGAAGGAAGCCGGAAGCGATCGCTCCGTCGATATTCTGAAGCAGGCGCGCCAGGAACCGGCGGGAGGCATCGCCGGCGGGAATCAACATGTGCTGATAGCCACCGCGCTGGGTGGCGTAGAACAACCGGCCAGCTTCCACTTTTTCGCCTAACAACTTCTCAGCCGCCAGGGCGTAGAGAATCGGCTGGAGGAAGCGGCCTCCGCCGACGTAGGCAGGGACCTGCTCTGGGGCCTTTCCGGATTTGTGGTCGGTAACGCGCAACGTTCTGGTGAATAGATTCCGCTCCACCATATCGATGGAGCCGCGCAGACGCACGCCTTCATTTAAGATTGCTTCCGTTCGCGTGCTGGCAGGGTCGCGGCCTTCGCGAGGCTCCAACCCAAAGGCAAATTCGAAATGAATTGGTTGCCAATCATTGTCATTCTGAGCGGCCTGTTGCAGCCAACCGCGAAGGTCGGTGCGAAGGTCCTCCATTTCGGTGTGCCAAACGCGCAGAATCGCTGGTGCGAGCCTTTCGCGATACTCGGCTGCGACTTTGTCCAACGCCCGGTCGCAGCAGGCAATGGCTTGGGCGAGCCGGTCGCGGTTCACGGGCAGCAAGTCTGCTTCTTTCAATTCGCCCAGCAGCGCAAACTGGACTTCGTGAAACAGAGCGCCGCGGGTCAGAGGGTCGAGCTGCTCCAGAGCGACTGCCTCTTCGCGAGGTCTGAGTTTCAGGATCCCTTGCAGCGCGAATTTGTAGGGGCATGTGGAGAATTGTTCGAGCGACGAGGGCGACCATGGGCGGGCCGACATTCGGTGCTCCCTGAGCGCCGCCTGCGCATCGGAGCTCGCAGCGATCAGACCATCGGCTTCTATCCATTTGGAATGCCAGCGTCCCCATCGTCCCCGCAACGACCTCGCCAGGTGCGGATTGGCTTCTACTAAATAGTGCGCGCCTCCGGTTGTCTTGCCGGCTTGGTCGAGCTTTACGAGATCGTATTCGGCATCGTCGATGGCGTCACCGATTTCGCGCGGCGCGGGCCAGTTCAGCCTCGACGGACATGCTTCGCGGGCGCGCTTCTCGAAGTCCTTCAGAGCCGGAAGCTTGCCCTCGACGGCTCGCGGCAGTTCCAGCGCGTAAAAGGACGGCACGCGAGGCCGGGCCTCGGCGACATCCATGCGCGAATAGGAAGCGATCAACTGCTCTCGTGCGGCTGCCACCGCCAAACGAAGGCGAAGCCGCTCTTCGGTCACGCGGTCAGGCCGCAAAGGCAATGCGTTACCCAGAGCTTCGCGGGCAGGGTCCAGCAGAAGAGGATCTTCCAAAGCTCTTTGAGGGAACATCCCTTCGGCCAAGCCGGGCAGAAACACGGTGTGGAATTCGCGGCCTCTGGATTCTTCGATCGATCCGACGAAGACGTGACCCCAGCGACGGCGCGGCGGCTCCCGGCGCAGAAAGCGGAGACGCTCGCTTAATACTCTGAAGACTTCTTCGAGCGTTGCGGGACCGGTGTCACCCATGGGTTCGAATTCGGCCAGCACAGCCAGCACTGGCTCCGGCTTCCGAAGTGCCACACGGGCGAGGTGCGATAGACGTTCGATCCATTCTCCCCATCGAGCGGTTAGAGGCAACTGGTCCAGGGTCTCGATCAACGGCAATGCGAACTGTTCCAGGTGTTTCAGTTGTTCCAATTGCCGGTGGATCTGGGGAAGGCGAGGATCGTCGGTGCGCTCGACTGCGCGGACACGTAACTCGAGCTCTTGTTCGAGCCCTTGGAGTCGCCGCTCCCATCGATCGCGCCCTCCGATGACCGCGGCGTCCACCAGCAGCTTCTCCCATCCGGCGGGAGCGCGGAGAGTTCCGGCGGTTACGTCATCATCCGGTTTTTGCTCTGCTTGATCAACGTCCGGATCAGTGAGTGCTTCATCGGCGGGCCCTACCCATTGGGGAGGCGCGGCAGCTTCCTCCGCGAGCGGCACCTGACCTAAGGACAGGTACTCGGCGAACCGCGAAGCGGAACATTTCTCAGCGGCACACGCGAGCAATGCGAGCAGAGCCCGGCCCGACGGGTCAGGACGCGCCGAGCCTCGGCTCATATAGGCAGGAATGCGGGCGCGGCGCAGAGCCTCCTCAATCAGAACCTGCTGACGATCCGGATTGCGGAGAAGGATCGCCATTTCGTCGAACGCGACGCCTTCGCCTGCGAGCCGAAGAATACGCCGTGCGATTTCGACTGCTTCTAACCCTTCGCCTGGCGCCGAGAGAATCTCAAACCCGCTAGTGCCTTCGGGAATACTCTCAATGGAGCCGGCAAACAAATACCGCCGCAGTCGCTCCATCGGCAACGGAGAATCAATGGTGTCGGGATCTAGCGATTGTGCCTTCACGCCCAGGTCCTTTTCCCATTCCCGTTCTCCGCTCGTGATCGCAGCGAGAATCGAAGGAGCCCGCTGAGCTAGGGCTCGCAACAATTCGCGGTGCAGCAGCGATTCCAGCGGCGGGTCGAGCAGTAAGAGAGGAAGTCCGCTTAGCCTGTGCTCCTCGACCCCTGTAATGGCCAATTCCAGCATCAGGGCGAGGTCGGCCAGCCTGCGCGACTCCAGCTCTTCTTCGAAGCGCGCGAGCAATCTTCCAAGGTCGGCGCCGGGTGCTCCCGTTTCAGCCACTTGTTCCGGGGTGATCTTTGCCAGGCGCAATTCGCGCAAGGTTCGCGACAAGGCTTTGGCGAAGCCGGGAGAGTCGGCGACAGGTAAGAAATAGGTCAGCTCTCTTGCCTGACCGGCGAGGTGAACGGCTCGGGCGGCGACGGCTTCCATGCCGAGAGAGCTCAGCGGTACCAATCCGCGAGTCGCCATGATGGGCCGGGAGAGTTCGGCGGCTAGTTGGGTCAGTGTTAGTTGATGGACTCCGCACAGCCGGTCGGCGATCTGCGCCATTCCTTGGCCCGGCGACCGGGTAGGAAGAATCGCTACCGCCTCTGGGAGACCCTCCAGAAAGGCTCGACCCTCATGCAGAAGACGTCGATTTGACCAAGATTTGACGATGCGGCGGGACATTATTGATATGAATATGCTGATCGGCAGGGAAAAGAAAATGGGCCCCTGTAACCAGCGGCGCCGGCGAGAATCGTAGTACAAGCAACTAAATCCCCGTTACGACGGCGGGCGCTTCACCCCCTATCACCCATACGAAGCGCCCGCTACTCTCTCAAATCTTTCTCCTAACCGTCGACCAAGCCATTAAACAATACAGAAGTCAGATACCGTTCTCCGGAGTCGGGCAGAATGACTACAATTGTTTTTCCTTCGGAGGCCGGTTCCTTGGCCACGCGCACGGCGGCTACGACGGCCGCTCCGCAGGAGATGCCTGATAAAATCCCTTCTTCGCGCGCCAGCCGCCGAGCCATTTCAATGGATTCCTCGTCGGTTACCCGCTCCATCCGATCCACCATGGCCAAATCCAGAGTGTCGGGAATAAATCCGGCGCCGATGCCTTGAATCTTGTGCGGGCCTGGTTTGATGTCCTGCTTATTGAGGGTCTGGGTGATGACCGCGCTGGAGACCGGTTCCACGCCCACTGAAATCAGAGCCTTCTTTTTCTCGAACCTCCAGAAACGGGAGACGCCCGTAATGGTGCCGCCGGTGCCGATTCCTGAAACCAGAATGTCCATCTTCCCCGAGGTGTCATCCCAAATCTCCGGGCCTGTGGTTTTGAAATGGATCGCGGGATTGGCAGGATTTTTGAACTGCTGCAGCAGGACGAAACGATCGGGATCGTCGGCCACCATATCTTCCGCTCGGGTGATGGAGCCGCGCATGCCCTTGGAACCTTCGGTCAGCACCAGCTTCGCGCCCATCGCGCGCAGCACTTTACGCCGTTCAATGGACATGGTCTCGGGCATGGTCAGCGTGATCTTGTATCCTCGCGCGGCGGCCACGAAGGCCAGGGCGATGCCGGTATTGCCGCTGGTGGGTTCGATCAGTTCCTTCCCCGGTTTGAGGACGCCGCGCTTTTCCGCATCCCAGATCATGGATGCACCAATGCGGCACTTCACCGAATAGGCGGGGTTGCGTCCTTCGATCTTCGCGAGCACCGTGGCTGGGGCAGCGTCGGTTACGCGATTCAAACGGACCAGAGGGGTGCGCCCGATGGAGAAAGAATTGTCGGCAAAAATCATAGAGGTTTCAAATCAAATATCCCAGGAAGGCACATAGCGGGTTTGAGCCTCGCGCCACTGGCGTTCCAGTTCCGCGAAGGTGGTGTGATCCAGGATGTCGGATACGGCTTTGTCTACGCGTTTCCACATTTCTAAAAACGCGTCGGGCGCGCCGCGCGTGGTCTTCTTTCCGTTTTCAACATACGCGAGAACCTGGCCGACGGTGATCTCGTTGGGCGGGCGAGACAGGCGATAGCCGCCGTCGGCGCCACGGCGCGATTCGACGAAGCCCCCCTGCCTCAAGCTGGCCAGGATGAGCTCCAGAAATTTTTGAGGGATGTTCTGGCGCTTGGCGATGTCGGCGATTTTCACCGGGTCTGGGCCGGGGCTGGTGGACAGGTCCAGGATTGCCTTGAGCGCGTACTCGCTCTTGACGGAGATGTTCATGAATATAAGGAGCGGGCTTGCATTCAGTGTACTCCTGCAATTACTTCGGAGTTTAGTTGTCCGTAAAAGGCGATCATCTCCGCGGTCGGCGCCGAATTGGATGCATCGATAGAAGCGGCCAGCGTGTCGAGCTGGTCGATGAGACGGGGACCGGTCTCGGCCCGGTTGGCTCCTCTGGGGCGAGTGAGAACGTCGCGCTGCTTCAGCAGAGCGGGGTCGGGTTTATCTGTCTTCATGATCAGTCCATCTAAACGGGCGATCTCCGCGTTGACTCGCGCCTGCAGATCCCGGACTCGGGTCGAATATTCGAATTGGAGTTCGAGATCTTCCTGCGTGGCGTGAATGTCAGGGTCGAGGACGACCTGCAACGGTTGCTCGACCGTCTTGCCGCCTGCCGCCAACACGGCGCGGTAATTGCCGGGAAGAGCCTGGGGACGTCCACCTTCATAGCGCAGGTCCCATGCGATGCGGTTCCAGCCTTGTTCGTGGGGGACATCCTTAAATTCGCGGACTAGGCTTCCCTTGGAATCGAGAATCCTCATGTTGGCGTTGACGGATGTGCCCAGATAGTAAGTGATCAGTGCTCCGTATGCGGGATTCGGAACGGCGAAAGCCTTGTCACCGATGCCGAAGCGAGTAGCTCGAAGCGAATATCGATAGGCCGGGCGGATGGGGAACAGAATCGCGGGCTCGCGTGCAGCAGCGCTGTCCATTTGTTGCAGTGCGGTGAGATCGTCCAGCACCCAAATGCCTCGCCCGTGGGTGGCGATCATCAAATCGTTCTGCGCGGGATGCACGACGACGTCGCGCACCGCAATCGGATGCCGGAAGATTGGCAAGATGCAGCGGCTGCCAATCTGCCACCAGCGTTCCAACTGAGCCACAGCCCTGTTTCGGTGCCCGCATAAAGCAAGTTCGAGTTTTTGGGGTCCTCCACCACAGTCCACACCCAACCTTTGGCGGCTAGATTCGCGCCGATGTTCGACCATGTCTTGCCGTTGTCGGTGGTCTTGAAGATGTAGGGTTTAAAGTCGTCCAGCATGTGGCGGTCGACCGAAACATAAAGGGTTCCTTCTGTTGCCCGAGATATTTCCACATGCGAAACGGGTGAGCCTGGTGGAACTCCTTTCAAATTGGAGGCCACGTTGGTCCAGGTTCGACCTCCATTGGGGGTGGTTTGAAGATTGCCATCGTCGGTGCCGGCCCAAATCACGCCGCGCTTCAAGGGCGATTCCGCCAGAGCAGTGATGGTTCCATAGACGACGTCGGCGGAGTTTTCAATCCATACGGGGCCACCGGCGTCCTTCATTTTGGACGGATCGTTCTTGGTCAGATCGTGACTGATCGGTTCCCAATTGTTTCCCAAATCGCTTGATTGAAACAGAACGTTGCCGGCGAGGTAGATGGTGTTTTTTCCATACGGCGATCGGACAAGCGGAGCGTCCCAGTTAAAGCGATATTTCAGCCCCGAAGCGTTGCCTCCGCTATTGGAGCGAAGCTGCGGTCCTACCTGGTGCTGTTCGCGGGTTCGCATATTGGTGCGCAGCAGGACGCCTCCGGGCTGCTCGGTTACCAGGACGTCGGGATCCTCAGGATCGGTCAGCGATTCAAAGCCGACGACGCCGTTTACCATGCGCCAATCGTCATTCAAGATGCCGGAAGGCTCGCGAGTGCGACTGGGTCCGGTCCATGTGCCGTTGTCCTGCGTGCCGCCGGTGACGTTGTAGAACGGCGCGCGGTTGTCGGCTGAGACGCGGTACAACTGAGCCAGCGAAAGATTGTTGACCTGCTCCCAGGTGTCGCCACGGTCGCGCGAAACTGCGAGGCCGCCGTCATGGCCTTCCCACATCAGGCGCGGGTCGCGAGGGTTGATCCAGAGGGCGTGAAGGTCGCCATGTACCTTGCCGGCGATGCGGCGGAAGGTTTTGCCGGCATCGGTGGAAACCACCAGGTTGTTGTTCAGGACGTAGATTCGATTTTCGTCAGTGGGGTCGACGCGCATGTCGGCGAAGTAGTAGCCTCGTCCCACCAGGTCGCGATTGTTGGCGATTTGCGTGAACGTATTGCCGCCGTCGGAGGAACGAAACAAGGTTCCGTCGTTCGATTCGGCGATGACATATACGATTTTCGGATTGGTGGGCGCAACCTTGACTCCAATGCGGCCCATCCGCTTGGGCAGGCCGTTGGTCAACTTGGTCCAGGTGCGGCCGCCGTCGCTGGAACGGAATACGCCGCCGTTTTCGCTGCCGCTTTCGAAGGTCCACGGCTTGCGGTCGAAGTGCCACATGGCGGCGTAGAGGATGTTGGGGTCGGACGGGTTGATGTCCAGATCGGAGGCGCCGTGCTGTTCGTCTATGTAGAGCGTCTTGCTCCAATTCTTTCCGCCGTCCCGGGTGATGAATACGCCCCGCTCGGGGTTCGGGCCGAAGGCATGCCCAACCGCGGCGACGTAGACGGTCTCGGAGTTCATCGGATCGACCAGAATTCGGGCGATGGTTTGGGTGTCTTTGAGTCCGGCGCTCAACCAGGTGCGGCCGGCATCGCGAGTCACGTAGACTCCGTCACCAAAAGAAACGCTATTGCGCAGGTTCGCTTCTCCGGTGCCGACCCAAACGGTGTCTGGACTTCGCGGGTCCATTGCGATGCCACCGATGGAGATGGTGGCCTGGCGATCGAAGATGGAGGTCCAGGTGGTGCCGCCGTTGGTGGTGCGGAACAAGCCGCCGGAACCCGCGGCGACGTAGATGCGGTTGGGGTCGGAGGGAGACGCGTCGATGTCGGAGATGCGGCCCCCCATGGTGGCGGGACCGAGGTTGCGCCATTCCCATTTCGCGAAGGAGTCGACACTTTGGGCGCTGGCAAGGACGGCGAGGGAGAAGAGAATCGCGGCGCGCATGGCTATCCCATCAGCATAGATTGTTGGTCCAGTGTCTGGGTGGGTGATCACGACTTTCTGGTTGGCGGGCCTGTCTTCCAAGCGTCTGGTTTCGGCGAGGAGGCCCTGGTGGGTCGCTTATCGCGTAACGGGGTTGGTGAGGAATTGGGTCCGTTTCGCAAAACGCGTGGTGGGGAGGCAAGGGCTACGGTTTGAACGGTTTCGCTGGGGATGGGCGCGGGGTCTGAGGGGCTTTCAGCGTGGAGTTGGTCCCGATTTTCTTCCTCAATTTCTTTCCTGTCGTCAATTGCTTCGCGGGGCTCGGGGGTTCCCCCGCGCTCACGCGCAGGGGCTGGCCGGTTCTCCGGGGCGGGTTCCCAGGTGGCGATGGCGGAGGAGAATTGCGCCGATTGGAACTCGGTGTCTTCGAGTTGCGTGTCGGGTTTTGCGCGGAGCTTGAGGAAGAAGGCGTAGGCTCGGCAGTATTGGCGGTCGTAGCCGGTTTCGTACCGATACTGGAGGTCGAGGACACGAGAGTTGTCGGCCAGGTTTTTGAAGACGATGGAGGCTCGCGCGGCGGGGATGTTGCAGGAGGAGTTCAGGCGGGCCATTTCCAGATCGAAGCCGGCTTTTTGGATCCCCCAGATGCGCATCTGCTTCCAGCGAGCGATGGCCATGGTTTCGACGATGGCGGCCTCGGCGTCGGAGCGGGGTTTGAGCTGGGACTGGAGGCTGGTGAGGAGATCTACGAAGCGGTCCTGCGATTCGCCTTCGAGGACCACGGTTTGAGAGAGCATGCCGTGGCGGGTGCTGTTCTGAGCGCAGACTTTCTTGCCTTCGGGTGTCTTAGGTCCGGTGGAACGGAGGGCGTTGGCGCGGTTGGCGCGGATTTGATTAGGTGTTGCCATGCTGATTCAGGATGGCGGCGCAAGCCTGGGAATCAGGTAGGACGAATCGGCAAAGGATTGAGCGGGAAGGGGAAATTGTGGTCGGGTGGACGGATATGGCGGCGGATGGGGGGCTTGTAAGACCCGAGCGCCGTTCAGGGCCGAGACCGGCGACGGATAGTGTAGCTGCCCGTTCCGGCTTGGCCAGCCGGGGATGGCGCAATGCTGTAAATGCGCGAATCCGGCCCGTCATGTTAGAAAAATGCTATATACTTGCAGTGCTATTCCTGGTCAACAGGAAACGCGAATTTCTCGGGGAGGTTGTTGTTATGGCCGTTCGTGACATCGGTTGGAGCACAATAGCTGCGAATCAATCTATGAATTGGTTCATCCATGGATTCACCGCCAAGGAGGCGGTCGTTTTCAGTATCGTCGTCTTTCCAGGCACTGGGGTCGGCGTTCCAAATCCGGCAGGGCACGCAACGCTGACGCAAGGCGAGTCGTTCGAGTTCTTCGGCACAAAAGCCTACACGATCCATATACAGAACAATGCCCCCTTCAACTCCTGCGATGTTCACCTTCTCGCGATCGTGGAGTCATTGTGATTAGCAGCACTCGATTGAAAGGCTGAAAGCAGATATGGCAAAAACACAAGTTTTGATCGTCCACGATGTGAAGACTGGCAACATCATCTCGATCGCGCGGCCGTCGAAGGATGCGAAAGTCGTAGTTCTAAGCGGCGACGGACACTCGGTCTTCGAGACCGAGGTGGAAGAGGATAGGATCGTCGAACTAACGGGCGGCAGCCACAAAGTGGATGTCACGAAGAAGTCGGTTATCGCTGCCTCGCCGCGCGAGGTCAGGCCCAAGTAATTAGGGCAAGAGGAAACTGGCGGCTTCGCGAGCGGCGATCTCCTGAAGGTAGCCGCCCAAGGAAAGTCGCCGCCCCCTAGCCAGGGGGCGGGAGACCTTCTTCGACCTTAGGATTTAGAACCAGCGTTGTGGCTGCCGATGCGGTTCTTCTCTTCCACGGGTGCCGAAATTTGGGCGGGCTATCACGAATTACAAGGGCCCTCATTCCCGGGAAAAGGCGTCTCACCCCTTTCCCCCTAGAAGAGATTCCGAGCCAGGCAACGAGGGCGAGTGTTGAGATCCGAGTCCAGTCGCGCCGGCCGACAGCATCAAGAAATTGTTCGTTTGTTTTGTTCGCTTTTTTCGGAATCGGCCATAAAGCAAGTGATTTTAGCGCGAGTTGCAGACAGGTGCAAGGGATGCCGATGCGCAGGTAACTATGCTGAATGTTCGTAATTTTTCGGGGACAGGCTCCCTCCGGAACGGATTTCCCTCGAATTGCATCCGATCCACTGGCACACCCAACAATTGGCGGTGGATGGATTAAGGCTAAGCTATGGCGAAGCAGCCGAAAGAGCTAATCCTTGAAACGCCCGAAGTGGCAAAACTGGAGCGGTTAATCGAAGAGGCTACGCGCTCCACCGCGGAAGGTGTGCGCCGATTCGTTGAGCCGGCGAATGGGACGCTGGACCGTGCGATCTCGCGTCAGCACCATCTTGTGTTCGGCCGTCGTGGGTCTGGCAAGTCTAGCCTATTGCGCAAGGCCGCCGCCGACTTGACGGTCGACAGGCGGCCAATAGCGTTCGTGGATCTTGAGACGTTCAAGGGACACACCTATCCCGACGTACTGTTGAGTGTGCTCATCAAAACTTTCTCGGAGTTCGCAGAGTGGCTCGAGACGGCAGCGATCGCGCCAGCCAACAAGACCTCCTTCTGGGCACGACTATTTGGAACAAAACCTACCCGCGGCGCGTTCGATAAAGTCCAAGCGAAACTACAGGCGGAAGCCTTGCGAAGCGAGGTTGCTGGACTGCGGGTTCTGCTCTTCAGTGAAGATGATGTGCCGATCGAGGCTAAACAGTCAAGCAAGATGGTGGACAAGGAAAGTGTTTCTGGCGAAGCGTCATTTGGGGTTGGAGGTGGGAAGCTGGGTCTTAAGGGTGATGCCTCTGAAAGCGTGGAGGACATCCAAGAAGTTACGAAGAGGTATGCCCTTAGCAAAGTAAATCACTTGCAGCGACACATCCTTGACTATCAGGCGCTATTCCATCGCATGGCAACGCTTTCGGAAGGAGACGCATTTCTGTTTCTTGATGATCTCTATCACATCCGTCGCCGCGATCAGGCGCAAGTCATAGATTACTTTCATCGCATCGGCAAAGGCAACCATCTATGGATCAAGATTGGTACGATCCGACATCGGTCGCAGTGGTACATCAACGGAGATCCGCCGATCGGCGCAAAGATCGGAGACGATGTTGGAGAGATCGACTTGGATCAAACATTAGAAAGATACAGCAACACGAGGGCGTTTCTGGGGAAGATCTTGAACACGTTCCTAAGTGAGAGTGGCGTGATTCAAGATGCGGCTTTAACAGACGGCGCATTTGACAGGCTTGTGCTCGCGAGTGGCGGCGTCACACGTCACTTTCTCGGCATTCTGAGACGGTCCATTTTGATTGCGAGAGAACGAGGAGATACTGCTCGTGGACCTAAGGTCGGCGTAGAAGATGTTAATGGTGCCGCAGGAGAGTATGACTCTTCCAAAAGGGAGGAACTGAGTCGGGATACCCTGGACGAAAGCCAAAGGTTGGAAGATGAATTTGCCAAGATCGGCGCGTTCGTAAAGGATTCCTCGAACGCCAACGTATTTCTAATGGACAAGGACTTGCCGGATTCCGAGCTCGCCCCCGTTGAGGAGCTTGTCGATCTTCGCCTCATCCACCGGGTAAAAGCTAGCGTGACAGTCGCTGATCGCCCAGGAAAGAAATTTGAGGCATTTATGCTGGACGTCAGTCAGTACACGGCTTCCAGAAAAAAACGAGAATTGGACATCATCGAATTCTGGCGCCCAGATGCGACAGACTCCATCCGTCGGCCCGGGTTTATTCATAAGGAAATGGAAGGCGGTAAAGTTATCACCAAGGGTGCTGACTCCCGGCGAGGCGGACATACTTAAAGGGCGATCGTTGTAGCGTTCAAAGATCTCCGACCGCTTCCGCTCCTACACAGTTGACTTGATGTACATCCCCAGGGCCGCGGCGGGCGTTCAGCCAAGATGGGCTGCCTTGCCGTCGGCCAAACGTACACTGTCCCCCGATTTTCCTTGAAAGCATGACAGGCTCATCTGAACGCCGTATTCTGAAAGAGGAGCTAGGGTAGTCGTCGTGTGGCCCAGGAATGCCAGCCAACTATTCGAGAACAATCATCTGCCTCGCAACCTCGAGGAAAACCGGTGGGCGATGCGTTGCGGGCAAGGAGCAGAACGGCGGTGCTTGGATATGACCTATCAGCGGTCGCACCACAGCGGAAGTCAATTTCGATGAGCGGCAATATGAGAACGGCAAGGAACCACAAATCCTGGATGTGATAGAGGTTGCCATGGTGCGCCCGGCTCCACACGGGCACCAGCAGGAAAATCACATGATCGATGCTGGCCACTACTGGATCAAGAGGCGGCATGCTGAATGGGGCGAGATGGATGATCTGGCCGATGATCCTCCGACGTTATGGGCGAATGGTCATTCGACGAAT
Organism: Terriglobia bacterium; assembly: GCA_963766615.1. GTDB lineage: Bacteria > Acidobacteriota > Terriglobia > Bryobacterales > Bryobacteraceae > Palsa-187. The sequence continues at coordinate 539,419 of CAVYBC010000009.1, read as the reverse complement.
GTGGGCAGCAACGACCGGGTGCCTGCCCCCCAAGCCGCGCAATATCAAAATTCGCTTTTTCTCATCCAACCGCAACAGGTCACCATTTCCGTTGAAACGCCTGGCGCGGCATTCGGCAATCACAAAAAGGCGGTCAGAGCGAGCTTTCGTTACAAAGGAGTGTGGTACGACATGAAGGTGACGGACTTTGATGTCGAGCGGCTTTATTTGGCCAAGGATGTTGGAATTTATCCCCTGGAACAGCCTTGCTACTTTTGCATAAGCCTTGCTGAAGCGCACACGGACGGCTATTGCTATAAGCTTGTGGCCACCATCATCACCGAGCAGGAGCTATAGACCATGCAAACGATCTTCACCGTGGGACATTCTACGCATCCGCTCAACCGCTTCATCGCGCTTTTGCAGGAGCACAACATCACCGCGTTAGGCGACGTACGATCGAAACCCTATAGCCGCGCAAACCCACAGTTTAATCGCGAGGACTTGAAGAAGGCTTTGAAAGAAGTCGGGATCGTGTACGTGTTCTTGGGAAAAGAGCTGGGCGCGCGCAGCAAAGACCCCACGTGCTACGAACACGGTAAAGTTCAATATGATCGGCTTGCTTTGACGAAGCAGTTCCGTTCCGGCGTCGGGCGGGTGCAGGAAGGTATGACCAAATTTCGTCTTGCCTTGATGTGCGCCGAAAAAGAACCGCTTGAATGCCACCGAACGGTCCTAGTGGCCCGGCATCTTGCCGAACTGGGAATCGACGTACAGCACATTCATGCCGACGGGCACCTCGAAAGCCAAGCAGAGTTAAACGATCGTTTGATGCGCGAGCTCGCCTTGCCTGAGAGCGATATGTTCCGCTCTCATGACGACATACTAAAAGACGCCTATAAAATTCAGGAAGACCGTATCGCCTACACGATGCCGGAAACCGCTCCAGGAACGCCGGCACGGAGCGCCGTGGGATGAAAATATTCACGATCGGCTTCACGAAGAAATCAGCGGAACAATTTTTTTCTCGGCTGCAGGCTGCGGGCGTTCGCCGGCTTGTGGACGTGCGCCTCAACAACGTTTCCCAGCTTGCCGGCTTCACGAAGAAGGAAGACCTCAAGTACTTCACCAAAGCTATCTGCCATATCGATTACGTTCATCTACCGGCATTGGCTCCAACTGCGGAAATTCTCGATCCCTACAAAAAGATAAAAAATGGAAACTGGCCGCTTTATGAACGCCAGTTTCTCGACCTGATGAAGTCGCGGCGCATCGAAGAAACGATTGGCCGAGAAGTTCTCGAGGACGGTTGCTTATTGTGCAGTGAGGAAAGGCCGCACCACTGCCACCGTCGCCTCGTTGCAGAGTATCTGCAGCGCGAGTGGAGTGATGTCGAGATCGAGCACATCTCTTGAGCAATCATCCAACGAGGTTCGGGGGAATTGCAGCCCCCGCGTTCAGCCGCCCGACGTGACAATCTCCGCCTTCACCTCGATCTAAGCACCTTTTTTTATTGAGGTTAGCAGTTTGGTTTCTGCCCCCGTCCGTAACGGGGGGGCTAACTTCGGGGTGTGGTGCACTTGGGAAGGCGAACATTTAGATCGGGCGAACAGCGAGGTCCCGGAATCGGCTCCGGTGCCGGATGCGGTCGATTTTGCTCGGGAGCGGCTGGGGTTTCAGGCGGACGAGTTGCAGGCTCGGCTGCTGCGAAGCGGGGCTAAGAGGGGGATTTTGAATTGTACCCGGCAGTGGGGGAAGTCTACTGTCACGGCTATTGCGGCGGTCTATCGGGCCAGCTTTCGGGAGGAGTCGCTGGTGGTGGTTGCCAGTCCTACGGAGAGGCAGAGTGGGGAGTTTTTGAAGAAGGCTGCGGGGTTGCTCGGCAAGATGGGCGTGCGGCCTCGGGGAGATGGGACGAACACGCTTAGCTTGCTGTTGCCCAATGGGTCGCGCATTGTGGGGCTGCCGGGGACGGAGCGGACGGTGCGGGGGTTTTCCGCGGTTTCGCTGCTGGTGATTGATGAGGCGGCTCGGGTGGAGGATGCGATGTATCAGGCGCTCCGGCCGATGCTGGCGGTTTCGGATGGGGATTTGTGGATGATGAGTACTCCTAATGGACGGCGCGGGTTCTTTTACGAGAATTGGGCTGAGGGGGGAGATGAGTGGGAGCGCGTGGCGGTGACGGCGGCGGAGTGTCCTCGGATTTCGGCTTCGTTTTTGGAGGAGGAACGGCGGCGGCAGGGGTCGGATTGGGTGCGGCAGGAATATTTTTGCGAATTTATTGAAGACGGGGGCCAGATGTTTTCTCGGGATTTGGTTAGGGGGGCGCTGGATGATTCGCTGGAGCCGCTGGAATTCAGGCGCGGTGGGTAGGAGTCAGGAGTCAGGAGTCAGAAGTGGAGTCGGGAGTCGATAGGAATGTTTTTTGTGGGGCTGGATTTGGGGCAGAAGCGTGATTTTTCGGCGCTGGCGGTGGTGGAGAGAGTTGAGGCTAGACTGCCGTGGATGAGTGCGGCGCCTCCGCTGGGCGTCCGCTATTTGGAACGGATGGAATTGGGCACGCCTTATCCGGATGTGGTGGCTCGGGTGTGTGAGATTTTGCAGGATCCGAAGATGTTGGGGCAGAGCCATTTGGTTGTTGACGCTACGGGCGTGGGGGCCCCGGTGATGGATTTGTTTCGGGCGGCTCGGGTGCGGGCGAATATTACGGCTGTGATTATTACGGGCGGGGATCGGGCTCACTATAGCGGGAATCAGTGGTACGTTCCCAAGCGGGAATTGCTGACGGGGCTGGAAGCGCTGCTGGAATGTGGGGAGCTGCGGATCGCGGGGAAATTGCGGGAGGCGGCCCGGCTGGTGAAGGAGTTCGAGAGCATGCAGGTTGAGGCTCGGGTGAATGGGCGCTGGAAGATGGGCGGTGAGGCGGAACATGACGATTTGGTGCTGGCTTTGAGCCTGGCTTGCTGGCGGGCGAAGAGGCCTATGAACGGGTTTGGGACACAGAGGTTGCCGGGCATCTAACGATGGGAGCAGTGGATGGGTGTCTGCGCAGCGAGTGCTAAGGGCGTGAATGAATGCGCAAGACCGAGCGCACGTTCAGGCCGGGGACCGGCCCGGCAGGTCCATCCCTGCTCTAGCCAGCCCGGGATCAGCTTAAAGCGATAAATCCCGCCGTCTCGGTCGAAGCTCCGAAGTCCGGTGAATTTGAGGTCGACGAGCCTGCAGGAAAGTGCAGGATGGCATGGCGCTGTTTCAGAAAAACTCGTCTGGCACCTTTTCCCCCTGTGAGAGAGTAGACCCGTGCTCGAGTAGCTAAAAAATATACTTCAGCGCTAGCTGAACGATGCGTGGATTTACGCTAGTCGAGGTGATCTGTCCGAAGTTGCCCGCCGCGAAATTCGGCAGAGCGTAGATCGCGCCTTGGCCGTAGTTCGGATTGGTGAACTGCGGATGGTTGAAGGCGTTGAAAAATTCGGCCCGAAACTGAAGGGTATGTTTCTCCAGGATCTTGGTCGTCTTCAGAATCGAAATATCAAAGTTGAACTGCCCGGGTCCCCGGATGATACCCGAGCCCGAGTTGCCGAACAGCGTGCCGCAGGTAATTCCTGGATTCGCCGCGGCGCATTGCGCTTGGCCGGTACTGCCTGGGGCGGAATAGTAGACAGTTCCCGTAGGCGACATGGCCGGTGGCGCGATGAAGGCCGCCTTGTTGAACCAGCCCTGGCCCCCGCTTGCGCCCCCTAACCGGTCTTCGACGCTGCCGGATGTTGCGAGGTCAGAATAGGTCATGCCGGGAGCAATTTGCGCCCGACCGAAACCGGCCTGGCTGGTACCGTTGGTGCCAAAGAGAGTGCCCGCCGTTTGGTCGGCGATGGTCATGGGCGATCCACCCTGGACAACCGTAACGCCCGACACGTTCCATCCGCCGAGGAGCGCCTGCTTCAACCCCGTATGGGTGCCGAAAGGCAGATCGTAGCTGTAGTTGGCGACGAAACGCTGGGGACGGCTGAAGGTAGCCTCCCCATATTGCTGTCCTGGATCACCCGCGTAGTTGCTGTTCCCTACATTGTTATATTCCATTGTCAAGGTCTTGCTGTAAGTGTAGGCGGCCTGGAACGTGAAACCGCGGGAGAACTGCTTGCGGACCGTCACCTGCATGCTGTTGTAGTTGGAAAAGCCGTCAAAAGCCGTTCCCCGAACACCCACCGCCTGATAGCCGAGATAGGGTACCCGGAACAGAACATTCCCCGTCGTATTCGTCGTGATGCCGTTGATGGGGTTAGAGGGGCTGGCAAGATTGGCCGTGTTGTTGTTGTGGTACATCTGCATCAAATTGATGGAACTCGACCCGACGAAACCCGCTTCCAGGACCCACCGTTGGGCGAACTGATACTGAATGCCCAGGTTGTATTGGCGGATCAGCGGGGTGTGCAGAACCTCGGTGAGGAACGGAACGTTCAGATTGGAGGTGCAGCCGGCAAGCGCGGCGTTGGCCAGACAAGCGGCCGTGAAATTTGCGTATCGCGACGAGAAGGTGCCGAGCACTGGTGTGGCCGGGAATGGGCTTGCCAAAGTCAGGTTGTTGAACGAATTGAAGTCGATGGTGGCTGAATAGGGGTTACCCTGCTCGACGGCGAAGACGATGCGGTCGGCGCCGACGCGATCATAGAAAATTCCCGTGCCGCCGCGAACCACAAGTTTGCTGTTCGCCTGATAAGCAAAGCCAATGCGAGGGCCGAAATTGGTCAATGGGGCGCCGACGCGCTGAGAGGTGTTGTTGGAGTTGACCAAAACGCCGTCCGGCGGTTGGCCATAGTGCTCAACGAAGTTGCTAGGAACGACCCATTGGCTGACACCGGGACCCGAAGTCGTCGGCACCGACGGCGGACGAGGCACCGCCTGAATCCGGCTCACCCAGCTCTGCGTGAGGTTTCCATATTTATCGGTGAGCGCTCCGTTGTACTCCCAACGTACGCCGAGATTGAGCGTCAGCCGGGAATTGACCTTGAAATCGTCCTGGAAGAAAGCACTACCACCGGCGGCATTGTAGCCATGGATAATGCCTTGCGGTGCGCTGCGAGTGCAGAACAGGCACTGGTTTATGTTGCCGGGCTGTCCTGTGGCCGTGTTCTGGGGTCCGCCGACCAGCAGGTCGTTAAAGCTGCCGACCGTAAAGTTCCCACGCGTTCCAGACCAGGTGATGGGCCAGTTGTTTCGTTCCCATTCAAAACCGGCGCGCAGCAAGTGGCGGCCGCGAGTTATGGAGATCTGGTCGGCGATCTGTGTCTGGTTGGTTACGCTGAAGGTGCCGTTGTTGATACCGCCCAGGATCGTAAAGCCGCTGGCCGAAATCGCGAACGGCGGCGGTAAATCAACCCCCGGGACATTTGGTGTGATTCCCAACCCCGAGTTGGTGGCGCCCGGAACCGTCTGAGCGCCCGTCGTCGAGAGGTTGCGCTGATAGGATAGACGGCCCTCATTGATAATCGAATTCGTGATGATGGTGGTCAGCTTGAGCACCGCGTTCGTGTTGGAAAAGTCGGGGAAGTTGGGCGCGCCAGGAAGTTGCCCTCCCAACGGCGCGATTTGCGGATCATGGGTATAGAACCAGCGTCCTGAGAGCGTGTGCTTGCCGGTGATTATATAGTCGAAGTTGACGAGTTCCTGATCTCCGTTGTAGATCGCCGGACTGGTGAAGGTAGCTTGCTTGTAGCCTGCAACACCGGAGCCCGGGACATAGTATGTGCCGTCCGGTAATTTAAGATTAAGAATTTTCAGCGCCACAGGGCTGATATTGGATCCGTCGCAGGCCACGTTCTGACTACCGCTCGGCGTCTTGAAATTGTTGTCTCCTGGATGATTTTGCGGGCAGCTCGCGGCTCCCAGCGCTGCTGCGAATCCCGGCGCAGACCGGTCGCCTGCTGGAATCGGAGGCAGCAACGCGGTGGTCACGCCCTGCGAAGCCAACCCATTCTTCTGACGGGTTCCTTGATAGCTTCCGAAGATAAACAGTTTGTTCTTGATGATCGGGCCGCCCACTACGCCACCGAACTGATTCTGGTTCAGAATCTGCTTGGTGGTGGCGCTGGCTGGATTATTGCGATTGTAAAAGAAATCGTTGGCGTTGAAGATAGTGTCCCGCAGAAATTCAAACGCGCTGCCGTGAAATTGGTTGGTGCCGGACTTGGTGACGACGTTGACGTTCGCGCCGGGGTTCCGGCCGTAGCTGGCGTCATAAGTAGATGTTTGGACTTTGAATTCCTGAATGGAGTCCGGACTGGGGATACCGACTCCGGCATAAAGGCCCGAGTCATTCGCGCTGCCGCTGTTGGCGAAATTCGTGATGTTCACGCCATCCATCTGGAAGTTGTTCTGGCCGGGGTCATTGCCATTGACGCTCATGTTCTGCGTGCCCTTGCCCAGGGCGGTTGCATTGTTGGCGCCGGTATTGGTGCCCGCAGACAGTGCCAGAATCTGCGTGTAATTGCGGCTGCTGAGAGGAAGGGAGGTGACGGTCCTGGTGCCGACGGTGCTTCCCAGCGTCGAGGATGCCGTTTGAAGCGTTTCCGTCTGCGCCTCGACTGTCACTTGGTCGGTCTGCGATCCAATTTCCAAGGCTCGGTCCAATACAGGAGTCTCGGTTACATTCACATTCACCGAGGAGACTTCCGAGGTCTTGAAGCCTGTTGCGCTGAAACGAACCCGATATGTACCCGGAGGGAGCAGGGCGAATCTGTAGCCACCGTCGATTCCGGTGACAGCCGTGCGGGTTTGGTTGGTGTCAGTACTGATCAGAGTCACCTGCGCGCTTGGAACCACGCCGCCGGCTGGATCCGTGACGGTCCCTGTGAGTGCGCCGGTGCCTGCAGACTGCGCACGCAACGAAGAGGAGAAAACGAGGGCGCTTACCGCCAACAAGAAAAGCGTGCCCGGCAGAGCCGAGAGTTTATTCGATCGCATGTGTTTCCTCACTTTCCCCCGCCGACACTGCTGGCGGTTGGCCAACCCACTGAGCATCGATTGAGTCCTGCAAGGACTAGACCTCCCAGAACTCAAGGGCAGCAAAATGTTACATGCGAGTGAGATGGTTGTCAAGGCAGAAGACAAGTATCGAAGATCGCCCTCACATTGCTGAGGAAACTGGAGTGGAATTCCGGCTTGCGGTCCCGGTTTACCCTACGGGATAGCGGGAGCTACTTCTGCGCGAGCACGTCGTAGAAGGCGTTGGCCGTCACCTTCTTCGCGTTTTGCGGAAGCAGCGGGTCGATGTCGACCGTGGAGTTGCCTTGGATCCTGATGGATCCGACTCGCACCTGGCGATTGTCCACCTCCACGTACAGAGGTACCAGGCTGAGAAAATCAGCGCTCACACCACTTTGGGTTATCGACGCTTTCAGCCTCATGCCATTGCCTTCCGGTGTGAGGGTGGAGGTGAACTTGAGTCGAGGTACTTCTGTCCCATAGACCCACTGACGGAAAAACCACGTGATGTGGCCGTCTCCAGCCAAGTCCATTTTCGGCGCCATATGCTTGTCCACCACAGCCATGAAACTCTCTGTCGACGCCGCCTGGTACAAGTGAGATTGGACAAAGTCATGCATCATGGCCATGAAGTCCTTGTCGCCGGTCTTGGCGTCCCACATCAGGGACCGAAGCATGTGCAGGACCATGCCTCCTTTCTGATAAATCACTCGCTGATAGGCACCCGGTGCGTGAAAAGTGATCAGGCGCAGGCCCATCACCAGCGGGCCGGCATCGTTGGCGGCGACTCCGAAATTGTTCTTGTCGAGCAACAGGTCGCGACTGGTTTCCAAATACTTCCGGTACTTGTCCGGGTTTGGGTTGGTGGCCTGGAGAAAGATTCCCGCCGAAAAATCGGCAAAGCCTTCGGAGAGCCACTGGTCGCGATATGAATTCCAGCCAACCATGTGGCCCCACCACTGGTGAGACACTTCGTGCGGCGTGACCTCCTGAACGAAGTTGTTCATGCTGGTGGAGATGTTGTTCATCAGACGCCATCTGATGGTGGAGTCGAGAAACGCGCTGAGAGGAAGATAGACGAGTTCGGGCCAGGACTGGCCGAAATTGAAATCCGGCTGCTGGGTGACAGCCAGTCTTCCATACGGAGCACGGCCGAACCAACGATCAAAGACGCGCAGCGATACTTCCGCCTGGCTCATCGCCTGGTCCAGGAGGCTGGTAGTGGATATCACCATGTCTTCCTGGGCTCCCTGCAAATAATCGGGCACAGACGTTCCCGCGTAACCTTCGACTGTGTACGGAAAGTCTTTGACCGTGATTTCCTTTTTTTTGAACTGGCCATAGTTGAAACCGGCTACGGCCATCGGCACTTCGGACACCCATTGTGATACGGTATTGTCGCCTTGCCGTTCCTGCTTGACCGGCTTACCCGAGGCGACCAGCGTGTATTGCCGGGGAGATTCGAATGTTAATTCGTATTTGGCTTGGTCGCGAAACGAGTTCAAGCTAGGATACCAACTGGCCCGCGCCTCGACATAAAAGTTTCCGCCGCCTGCTTTGTGGATGACCTGATCACCCGCGTAGTCTATGGTCAGAGAATAGTTCTGTCCCTTCGCCATGGGGGACGGCATAACGGCGTACAGGCTCCCGTCGGACTTGCGGTCTTCTTGAATAAACTCGACCGGTCCCGCGGACCCTTTCACTCCGCTCACTCTAAGGTTGGGAAGCAGTTCGAACTTGACCACACGGTCGCCTTCCCGCAAGGCTTTGAATTCGATTTCCGCGGAAGCGTCGAGGTGCTCATTCTTGAGGATCTTCGTGTGGATGCGGTAGGCCTGCGGGGAGACGCTGCCGGAGGCTTGAGTGAGATTGGCGCCGCTTCGATACTCATCCATTAAATGGGCCAAATACCAGGCGCCGTCATCCTCGCGCTCGGCATTCACATTGATTAACGCCACTTCTTCCGAGGTCGAGAGACCGGGGAGAGCGCCGCGCGGGCGCACATGAAAACGAAGATCGGAATACTTCCGCGAATGGATGTAGGCGCTAAAGAAACCCGGCTGCGAAGGATTCAAGAGATCGGCCAAAGTGTCCGCTTCCACATTGTCGACGCTCTCCTCATAGAGGAGCGACTGAGTCAATGTCCGGATAACGGGGCGATTTCGCAATAGCTGGCGCGCGTCCTTCAGCTCATCCAAGAGTTCGCGCGAAGGCTCCTGGATGCGGCTTTTGCCGCGTAATTCTTCGTAGGACTTGTCGGTGAATACAAAAACTGCCCGTTCAAATGGCTCCATCACTGTGTCTTTGTTGAGCACCATTTTCAAATGGTCGCGTTCGAAGAACAGTTCCGGCTGGAGAGTAAGCTGCCCCTCGCCGACAAACACGGCCAGGGTCACCCGCCCAAGCACAGGCGGCGCGAACGCCAGAAATCCGTTCTTGAGCGTAATGGATCCGACGTCTCTACGGATGACGACGTTTTCGACGGGAATCGATTCGGTTAATACCGCCTCCCGCAGTTTTTTATATTCGGTAACTTGGGAAAAGGCTGTAATTCCGATGCAACAAATTAAGGCGGCGGCCCGAATCATCGCGATACTATAGCAAAAATCGCTTGCCGCAAGGGAACAAGGGGCGGCACTACGCGCCGAATAGGTCACTCTGGCCGGCTGTCGCGGGTGCGAGTCTCTCTGCCGGCCAGTTTTTCTTCCTAAAGAACGGTTAGTGTCTCATCTGGGTCGTGAATTTACCCGTTTCGTAGACTTCACAATTCGCACGCTCCGCCACAAGCCCGCCGTCGGCAGCTCCGTTGAGCCGCAGCGTTCGCGCCGGCATGACCCAGGGCTCCACGAACATATCGGGGTCATCGACGGTGATTTCGTAAAGGATCTCATCGCCCTTACGCGTGAATTTCTCCACGATGTGCATGTCGGCGGAATGGAAGAGGCCTCCTCTTCCCAACCACGTCGTATCGGTGAATGAGATGGAGTCGAGCACCAGCGTGTCGCCCTCCCAGTGCCCCACGGTATATCCCATATAGGTGGCCTCGATCGCCTTCTTGGGGTCGTGCTTGCGATCGTCGGTTGGAATCACGCGAAATTCCCTATTTCCGCCGCCGTAATCGCTGGTCGTATAGAGCATGGTAATGTCGTTCGCCGTTTGGAAGATGCGGCGGGGCGTGCCCTCCCGCGGAATCCCCATCGGCTGGCACGTCATGATCGGATCGTACTTGTTGGTCCACTGATCGAGTTCCTGAATCTTGTCCCAATTCTCGGGTTTGTAAATGGGACGGCTCGGGCCAAACCGCGAGGGCGAGATCCACTCATAATCCACCCAGAAGTTGTCTTGCGCGACTTGGCATCCGGTTTCGGGGTTGAGTCCCGCACCCTTCACCTGCGTTGGACCACATCGGCGATTCCCACCACCGGTGATTAGAAGAGGGGAAGTACCCCAGGTTCCTGTCATGTCCGGCTTACCGTTGGCCAGCCGCGGGGTTACGACGGATGCTGTCTGCGCCGGCGGAGCGGGTGCGCTGACATTCAGAGTCCAATTGGGTGGCTGATTCGTCGGCTTGATCGCCGCCCTGATGCTGGCCGGAACCGGCACCACGACATACATCTGTCCGGTTTCCGTAACCGTCGTCGTAATATCCCGAACTACGGCGCCGTTCTGTTTCTCGATCATCCTGCCCGCGTAAAGCGCTTCGGCAGGATTCAGAGGATTGTTCCAATCCTTGTAGTTGCTATAAGTGAACTCGTAAGTCTTGGATCCATTTTTCACTACGACACTCTCCGGCATGAACTTCCCGTCGAGTGTGGCGGTCGCGATCGCATTGGGGACGCCCGGAATTGGGAACGTCACGACGGGTTTATTGCCTTCCCACGCGACTGAGGTTTTCCCGGCCGTCGGGACGTCAGCAGGTACGCGTTGCGGCCTGGGCGCCATTTCCGGTGGATCACTGGTCCCCGCCATCGCTGCCTTGAACGCACCCTGCGGGCCTGCCCACAAGCGAATCATCCGTTCCTCCACAGTTGCGGGCATCGGCGTCGCCTTGCCTTTGCCGGCGACGAGTTCCGCGCCAGGAATGTCTTCGTTCCAGGTATAGGCTCCACTGAGGACTTCGACATTGGAGCACGCCTGGCCATTGGGCCGAGTGCCCGTGTACTGGATACGCTCGCCTGAGGTCTGGTAGCTGATGCTGGTCCGATACTTCGTTACATTGCAGGGCTGCCCGTCGACTTGAACGGTCCCCTTGCCCTGGTATTCGAGCGTCATCATCAGGTCACGTTCCTCACTGCTTCGGAGCATGCCCATGTACCAGGCCCAATTGAAGAGGACTGATTTCAGGTCCTTTGCGCCGGCTGCAGGAGTGTACGGCGGAGCGCCTCGACCGCGACCACCACCTCCCCCGCCTCTGCCACCTTGAGCCGCTGCAGGGGCAGCGTCTCCTGCCTGTGCAAACGCCGGGGACGGCCCGCTGACCGCCAAGGCGACTGCGACCGCGATACTTGTCCCGAAGATCTTTTAAATTTCCGAGAACAGGCTTTCGTCGAACAGTCATGATGATCCCCCTTCTTATTTAGTCGTTCGCGTTACCGGCGGAAATTTGGAATCACGCGTCCATCCGGAGTGTGTCCCAACCGTAGAAGGCTGGCAACAGCAACCAGCTTATTTTACGGCACTTCTCTTGCGATTGCTGGACTAGAGGTTGACGGCCCCTTTTTAAAGGGCGGAGTGAGGGCGTGGGGGCAACCGGACCGGCACGGCCGTATTGGTCAGTGGCTACGATGTGAATGGCACCGGACATGCATGAATCCGTCTCCTTCTAAACTAGACTCATGGCGTCCACCGCGGAAAGATTCAGGGCAACCGTAGCCGCGGATGGGCTATGGGCTGCCATACGATCCCTCAACGCGGCGTCGCCATACCGTTTCACCGCCATTTTCGGTTTCGATGGGGATTTACTGCGGAACGTGTGCCTGGTAGACAAGGAAGATTTGACGGTCAAGAACTGCGCAGATCAACCGATCACCGAATCTTACTGCATCTTTATCCAGCGCGCCGCCGAGCCATTCAGCGTGGAGTACGCACTGCGGGACAAGCGCGTCAACGGGCATCCAAAGCAACGGAGCTATCAGTGTTATTACGGTATTCCGCTGGTGGGCAGGAACGGCAAACTACTCGGAACGGTATGCCACTTTGACAAAGAAGCGATCCCGCTGTCGGCAGACGTCGTCATGAGTCTCGACGATTTGGCCCCGGTTATTGCCGAAGCTGCATTCGGCCCAAGGTGGAGCGCGTAGCCACGCGGTGTTTCCGCCGTTTTTGACGCGCGATCAGGGCAGTTGGAACACCCACACTGCCGGAGCACGGTCGACGTTCTGGATTTCCGGCACGAGCGGCGCGAACCCCGTCGCTTGGGCGCCGCCGTTACCCACTCCGATAGCTACATACTGCTTGCCATTCACCGTGTACGAAATCGGGGCGTTGCTTGGCACATCGCTCAGGCGAGTTTCCCCATGCACACTTCGGTAGGGCGTGAATCCGCACCATAACCGCGGCCTCGTCCGAATAACAGTAGCGTCACCCGGTATCGTTCGGCATTATTAGAATGTGATGCCCAAGCCGGACGTCGAGGCCCTCATCCAGGGCCTTTTCGCCCCTGACCACGCGGATGATTGTTACCAGAGGCTTCAGGCCCGTGTTCCCGACGCTCTCCCGTATCTGCTCGCCGCACTGAAGGACCCGCGCGTCGGAGCCCGTGCCCTTGGCCTCTCCCATTTCCAGAGCCCTCTTGATCGCATCAGCGAGTTGCTCCTCGGATCCGGCTCCCCCGATGCGGCCGGTGCCTTCCTCGGCATGCTCAGTTTTCGAAAAGCCCGCCTCCGTCATCACGGCGCGATGTATCTCGCCAAACTTGCCCAGCCCAACTGTATTGGGGGCGTTACGCGACTCCTCGCCAGTGATGACAAGGAACTCCGCACATACACGATGTTCGGCATTGGCCACGCTCTCAATGCAAAGCGCGGCGAGCCTGAGTTCTTCGCGGCCATCTGGCCAAGCCTCATTCCGCTGCTCCGGCTCAATGATGCCCTGGGAGCGGCGCATAGGCTGCTCGCCCAAATCGACCCGGTTGCTGCCGCCCCCGTCCTGCTTGGCGCGGAGCACTTCTCGCTCGGCAATCCGCGGCTCGGAAATGTGATTGAAGCGCTAAACGATTCACGCACCCTGATCTCGCGAGAAATCCTGCTCCCGTTAATGGCTCAACTTGAGCCGTTGGCCGACGGTTACCCACGCTGTTTCGAACTCGGTGAAGCGCTTCTTGCTTACGCGAGCAATCCCGCAGCCGAGACTGAGCCGCGCCTCCGTGCGTTTCTGCAGTCGCCCAACGAACACGTGCAGACCAGCGCCGCCAGAGCCCTGGCAGCGTTCCGAGGCGTGAGGGATCATTCCTCGAAGCTGATCGGTCTTGCATGCGAGAAGGGACTGCAAGCCTTGACTGGACCCGAGCGGAACTATTACAGTGCTTCGATTTATTACAATGACGTCCAGAACGGCGGGCCCTGGCAATACATTCGCAATCCGACGGCCAACTATCACGCCCAAATAATCGAGGGCCTCAGTTCGATCGGAGCCCACAAAACGGCCCAAGTCCTCAGCGAACTCGGAAAAGTCTTCGGCCCAGCCGGCCCTTCCGCCGACAGGCACCTCCGCAACGCCCAAGCAGACTCCTTCACCGCGGAACAAACCGTCGTTGTCGATCATTTATACGCCGAATTCCCAAGCTTGGGAGAAAACATTGAGCTGTTTCTGGAGCTTTACGTTGTTGCTAACGCGGCGGGTTTTCTGCACTGCAAGGAGCCTGCGCGATAGCAATCATGGGATCGCCAGCAGTCCATCGAAACCACCGGGATGGTTGGCTACTCTTCCCCCACTTTTTTCTGAGGAAACCTCCGGATACGCTTTACGAGCCCCCGTCACGGCAGTTGGAACACCCACACTGCCGGAGCACGATCGACGTTCTGGATTTCCGGCACTAGCGGCGCGAACCCCGTCGCTTGGGCGCCGCCGTTACCCACGCCGATAGCTACATACTGCTTGCCATTCACCGTGTACGAAATCGGGGCGTTGCTTGGCACATCGCTCAGACGCGTTTCCCACAACAGTTTGCCTGTCTGGTCGTCGTAAGCGCGGAAGAACCGATCGATGGAGCCGTTGAAGATTATCCCGCCGGCCGTATCCAGCGCACCGCTCGACACAGGCGCGCGATGGCGCTCCGTCCATAGGACTTCGCGCGTCAGCATGTTGACGGCTTCTACACGGCCGTACTTGCCGTCCGAATCCGGACGAGGCCTCACGGTAAAGTTCACACCAGTGGACAAGAAGCCCCGGCTGCCGTCGGTGACCGGCGTCAGATCCATACACGATTCCACCAGCGGTATATACATGATCTTCGTGCCGGGATTGTATGAGCTGGGGAGCCAGCTCTTGGCGCCGTCGGCATGAGGACAGACCATGTGCGTTTGCCCGTCGCCTGCCAGTGTTTGCGGATTGATGGTCTTCTTGCCGGTGAGCGGATCGATTGAGGAAACGATGTTCTGCAGGCCGAGGTCCTTGGAGTAGATCCACTTTCCCGTTTCTGCGTCGAGCACGTCATAGGTCGCCTGTTTGCCGGAAGTCATGATCACTGGGCGAACCACGCCGTTAACCGGCATTCGCACGACCTGGCGTTCAAACACCCAATCGAGGTCCCATTGATCGTTCGGCAGGTGTTGGTAATACCAAACCAGCTTACCGGTGTCGGGATTGATGGCCAAGGTGCAGTCCGTATACAGCCCATCGGTTTTGACCCCCGGCCTTACTGGTTTCGCCAGCAAAGCGGTGTCATAGGTCTGCGCGACGCCGAAGTACGCGAGGTTGAGCGCGGAATCGTAGCTTCCTGCGAGCCAGACGGAACCGCCGTTACGCTCCTCGGCTGTGTGATCGTTCCAGGTATCGCCGCCGGGCTCGCCGGGCTGCGCGATGGTGTTGAATCGCCATGCGGGGTTGCCAGTTTCGGCGTCGAGCGCGACGATGTAGTTCTTCCCGCCGACCCGACCGCCCGTTCCGATCATCACCTTGCCTTTGGCCACCAGTGGACCGCCCGTGAGAGTGAAGCCCCTCTCCTCGGTCAGCGGCTGGTCCCATACCACTCTGCCGGTTTTCACGTCGAGCGCAACTACATGCACGTCAGAAGTCCCCATATAGACTTTGTTCCCGTAGATAGAGATCATGCGTTTGTTGCCCGCGTTTACGCCCGGGGGCAATAGCCGCGCATACTGCCAGAGCAGGTCGCCGGTGGCGGCATCTAGGGCTTCGAGTTTGTCGCCGGGGCTATGCAGGAACATCACGCCGTCATGAACCAGTGGCGTGGCTTCGTTGGAGCCGGGGGAAAGCGTCCATGTCCACGCAACGCGCAGATTGTTCACATTCGATTTTGTAATCTGTTTCAGCGGGCTGAATCCCTGGTCATCGAAACTGCGACGCCAAGTGAGCCACTCGCCTGTGGGCGGGTTCTGCAGCAACGCGTCGGTGACGGGAGTGATTTTATCGAGAGGATTGGCCTTCTTCGGCGGCGGAGGGAGCTTTACGCCAGGAGACAAGCCACCACCCCTCGCGCGTCCTCCTGGTGGAGCGGGAATGGTCACGGAAGAGAGAGATGCCGCCTCCGATGGGAACTCTTTCCATCCGGTGGCATAACCATTCTGCTGGAGCACGTAGGCGATGATCTGCCCGTAATCTGGGCCGCTCAGGCTTCCAGGATTACCAGGTGGCATCTTTGTGCTCACGTAAGTGAACAAATCGGCCGCTGGTTTCCCAGCGTATTTGCCAAGAAATGTGGCGCCGCGGAGAGGAGGAGCAGAGCTGCCGTCATCGACGCTCGCTCCGTGGCAGTTGGCACAGTTCCGCTGGTATGCCGTCTTCCCGGCGACTGCTTGTGCCGATGTGAATAGCGCGTCGGCAGGCGGAACCGCGGCGCGTCCCGGACCGGAGGGCGCCTGAGCATGCAACTTTGCGGGTGACTCAACCGTGATCAAAGATGCGACTGCTCCACACAAGGCTGCAGTGAGCACCGCTCGCCATCGGCCTTGAGGATTTTTGCGTATCATGACGGCTCCCTCCGTAGCTGACCGTACCTGCCAAATTGTACTACTGAACGACTTGGCAACCATTTGGGGATCGCCATGCGTCACGTCGAGGCTAGCACGCCTTCCGCCTCCTATACTGATCGTGTGGAAATATATGACTTCGGGAAAGTTTCGGTGACGGCCATGGGGCCGGTTATCGGACGCGGGGAAGTTGCTGACATTCCGTTTGCCAAGGAGATCCTCTCCTATCTGCAAGAGCGCTCCCAACCGTCCTCCGGAGAATTTGTGACTGGGGCGCGAGAGCATGCCGCCTTTTTTGAGGCGCGATTCAAAGCGGTTTCCCGACTTCTGGTGGAACACCGCGCCACCCAGGTTTTTGAATTGGCGTCTGGTTTTTCACCCCGGGGATTCGATCCAGCCTTTCAAGGTCTCACTTATGTCGAAGTAGATCTGCCCGGAATGATCGAGCAGAAGCGCGAAATGGCGATCGCCCTCCTGGGGGAAATTCCGGCCCATCTCAAATTCTGTTGTGCGAGCGTGCTCAACCGTGATGAGCTGATGCAAGGCGTGACACACTTCCGCAAGGAACCCGTCGCCGTGACCTCGGAAGGGCTGTTACGCTACCTGACGTTCGACGAAAAGGCGCAGCTCGCCTCGAATGTCAGATACATCCTCAGCATTTACGGCGGCATGTGGATTACGCCCGATATTCATCTGAGGAAATGGTCACAGGAGAGAAAGCCGCGAAGCGCCGTAGACTGGAATTTTGCAGCTCAGTTGGGCCGGGACATTAGGGCAAACTACTTTGACGATTTCGGTCACGCGCGATCCTTCTTTGAAAGCTGCGGATTTCAGGTGGAAGAACGGCCGCTGCTGGAAGGGATTCGGCAACGGCTCATCTCTTTGCCACGGGCGTCCCAGGATTTGATAGCAGAGCTAGAGGACCGGCGGATTTACACGATGACAATGAGCCATTAGGGACGGCAAACCTCGTTTAGCGATCACGACGTTTAGTGCTATGGTTAGCAATTGAACGAGACCAGATGGAAACGCGAAGAATCTCTTACTTACTGCTGGTTGGGTTGGGAGCATTGGTTCTGTCTCCAGAGTGCGATGCACAGGGGCGCGGCGCCACGGGCACTCAGGGGGTGAAGCAGCAAGTATATGCAGACCTGGGCCAGATCATGAAGGGCATTATGTTTCCTGCCTCGAATGTGATCTTCGCTACTCAGAAGCGAAACCCGGCCGACGTGACGCCGGCGAAAGATCCATCAACGGCGACGGATCTTTTAGACGGCTCCTATGGGAAATGGGAGGCAGTGGAGAACAGCGCCTTGATGATCGCCGAGACCGCCAACCTCCTCAACCTTCCAGGCCGGAAGTGCTTAAACGGCCGGGACGTTCCTGTGAAGGACGCGGATTGGCCCCTGCTTGTTCGGGCACTACAGGAGGCAGCTATGACTGAGTACAAAGCGGCCCAATCCAGGAATCCAGACAAAGTGATTGACGCTGCTGCTACCTTAAACGCTGCCTGCGCTAACTGCCACGACCAGTATCGAGTTGCGAACGACTTGCTACCGCTGGTTGAAAAGCCAGACCATTCGGATCGCTGTAAGTCGCGTGCTTCTCCTGCTCGATGAGCTGGATAGCCTTCGCGAGGGAGTTCTATCGCTAAGAGTTCTATCGATAAACCTCGGACTTACCGGACACGGAACAAGGCGATCGCGAGGCGGGCGAATGTCTGCCGGTGCGGGCCACTGAGGAAGGTCCAATCGAGCGCTCTCACGAGGGCCGGGGGCTCAAAGGCTGGGTCGATTGCGCGGCGGCGGTCGAGGATACCCTGGAGAGTTTCTCGCGGACGCGTGCGGAAGTCGTCGAGCATGGCTACCTGATGAACACAGGACACGGTGCAGAGAGGCGCGCAGGCTTTGGGGCGGGCGGCCTCGCGCTCGAGGTCCTGGCGTGTGTAGGATTCGAGCGGAATGGCGGGTTGGCCCCTCTGCTGCGAACAGTAGTGCACCAGGCCGTCTTCGCAGATATAGAGGAATCGCCCACCGGCGCGGCAATTCCACTGATTCGGCAGACCGCGGCTGATGTTCTCCTGAAAATGATCGAAGTGAGAAAACGAGAACAGGGACGAGCCGAGAGCGCGGAAACGCTGATAGACGCCTTGGTGCTCCGGCGTTAAGGGCTTGAGCTGGCCGGAGTGGTCGTGCAGGATTCCTACAGTAGAGTGGAAGCCGAGGGCCCGGGCGCGGGTACCGATGGCGTAGGCGTCTTCGGGGTGGCGAACGCCGGAGCCCAACACGGAATTGATGGTAACGCCGAACTCGGCATAGTCGGCTAGCCATTGGAGCTTGCGGTCGAGGACCCGCAGGCTCTTCTTGGATATTTCATCGGGCTGAACGTTATCCACGCTGATCTGCAGATAGTCGAGGCCGGAGCGATTCAGCTTCCGGATGCGATCGGGAGTCAGCAGCAGGCCGTTGGTGATGAGTGTGGCGATGGCGCCGCGTTCCCGGATTCGACTGATGATGGCATCAAGGTCAGGGTGCAGCGTCGGCTCGCCTCCGCTCAGGGTGATGATGGAGCAGCCGAGATCGGCCAGTTTGTCGATGCGGCGCCGCATCTCGTCGAGGGGGACCGGGTTTGAGACCTTGTCGTATTCATTGCAATAGGCGCAATCGAGATTGCAGCGGCGGATGGGAATGATCTGGGCGAGGATGGGATGGGTACCCTCCTGCATTGCGCGCGCGAACATGCGCACCTCGCGCTTAATCCGGTGAACCTTTTTCCAGCTTCGACGCCACACCGCACTCCCATTATGCGCGTCGCATAGGCGGGGTGCCGGCTTCTGGACTTTCGATTTGTCCAATCTCGTCTATACTGAGTCTGGAAAGGTATTCTGGACATGGGTGAAAGTCTGAACCAAGACCTGCTTCCCGGAACGCTCTACATGATGATCTTGCGCACCATGCGCCGAGGGCCTCTGCATGGCTATGCCATATCGAGGCGAATCCGCGACTGGTCGAAGGGAGACCTGGAAATTGAAGACGGCTCGCTCTATCCCGCGCTTAGCAGGATGCTCCTCAAAGGCTGGCTGAGCGCGGAGTGGGGCATCACCGAGAACAAGCGTAAGGCTCGTTTCTACAAGCTCACGGCTTCGGGCCGGAAGCAACTCGAAGCGGAATCCGGAGCCTTTAACAAGATGATCCGGGCCATTCGGATGGTAATGGCCACGTCAGAGAGGTAGGGGCATGGAACTCTTCAGACGGTTAAGAGCGTGGTGGCGAAGGGACGCGCTTGGCGCGGAAGGGAACGCGGAGTTTCAAATTCATATCGAAGCGCGCACCGAGGAACTTGCCGGCAGTGGACTAACCCAGGCGGAGGCGATGGCGCAGGCAAAGCGCGAGTTTGGGAACCTCACGCGCCACCGGGAGGCCAATTATGAGTCACACGGTTTGGTATGGCTCGACTCCCTGGCTAAGGATCTTCACTACAGCGTTCGCAGGCTGCGAATGAGCCCGGGCTTTGCGGCATGCGCCGTCCTTTCTCTGTCCCTTGGCATCGGCGCGAACACCGCAGTTTTCCAGTTGCTCAACGCTGTGCGGTTGCGATCGCTTCCGGTGCAGAGGCCAAGTGAACTCGTCGAGATCGCACCCAAAGCCGGCCAGATCTATGGGGTCGGCAACGGCCAGCCGATGTCCTACCCGATTTGGAAGCAGGTTCACGATCATGGAGAACCCTTTTCCGGTTCCCTGGCCTGGGGATTCGATAACTTCCGTTTAGGTAGCGAGCCCAGCATTGGGCCACGTCGCAGGCTGCGGGGCGCATTTGTCAGCGGCGAAGCATTTGCCACTCTGGGCGTTCAGCCACTTCGCGGACGAGTATTCGATGCCAGCGACGACCGGATCGGGTGCACCAATAATGGAGCGGTCGTGAGCTATGGGTTCTGGAAGCGGGAAATGGGCGGCAGCGAGTCCGCGGTCGGGACTCTGCTCATCCTGGACGATCAGCCTTTCCATGTGATTGGCATCACGCCCCCTTCGTTTTTTGGCATTGAAGTGGGGAAACCGTTCGAGGCCGCTGTACCCTTGTGCGCCAAAGGTTTGTGGGGCCGCGACGCATTCTCGCGTTCCGATGTGACTTGGTTGAATATCCTCGCTCGCCTTAAGCCAGGCTGGAGCCTGCGGAGTGCCGCAAGCTATGTGGAAGGAGCCAGTGCGGCCTGGCTCACAGCGGAGACGCCCCAGGGCTACGATGCGCGTGTGGTGGATCAGTACCGCAAGCTGCGATTGACCGCAACGGCTGCGAACAATGGGATTTGTGATTTGCGGAGTTATTACGGATCCTCATTGTGGTTATTGTTGGGGATTACGACTCTGGTACTGGCCATTGCCTGTGCCAACCTCGCTAACTTGCTGCTGGCCCGTGCGACGGCCGCGCGAAGGGAAATCGCTGTCCGGATGGCGATCGGCGCGTCGCGCGGGCGGTTACTGCGGCAGCTAACCACAGAGAGCCTCATCATCGGCAGCGCTGCAGCGCTGCTTGGCATCATTCTGGCGCCGGTCTTGTCGCGGTTGATTGTAGCTGCGATCAGTTCGCTTGAAAATCCAATTGACCTTGATCTGACGGTGGATTTGAGCGTCCTCGCCTACACCGCGGTGGCGACGCTGGTGGCGAGCTTAAGCTTCGGATTATCGACGGCATTTGCGTCGACTCGATCAAGCCTGCTGGAGTCCATCGGATGGAGTGCGAAGGGAACAGCCTCGCGCGGAACGGGAATCTCTTTCCAGCGAATGCTGGTGGTCACACAAATCGCCATTTGCTTCGTGCTTGTGGTGAGCTCGTTATTGTTCGTTCGCACGTTCCGCAATCTGGTGGGGACCGACGCCGGCTTCCGTCAACAAGGGATCGCCTTCACTTTTGTCCACCTGGATTCGACGCGAATATCGCGGGAGGCCGCGAAGTCGCTGGTGGGCGAGATACTGCGCGAAGTTCGTTCCGTACCGGGTATCGAGTCGGCGTCGACGACAACCATCATGCCGCTGAGCGGTAATGCCTGGACCTTCGGGATGAAAGAGCCCGGTAGCGCTGAACCCACAATTACGCACTTCACCTCCGTGAGCCCTGGTTATTTTTCAACCATGGGGATGAAACTTCTTTCCGGCCGGGACCTTGATGATCAAGACACGGCTTCCCGCGTCAAGGTCGTGGTTGCCAGCGAGGCTGCCGCGCGGCGCATCTTTGGCACGCCTGACGCCGTCGGGAAGAGCTTAATCACGATCGCTGAGCCGGGGTACCCTCAGACGGCTTACCAGGTTGTGGGTGTGGTCAAGGATTCCAAGTACTCGAATCTGAGAGAGAAGGAATCGGAGATCGAGCCGGCCGTGTTTGGCGCTGAAGCACAGAATTCCTCCTACACAGATTGGGATATTGTCACCCATTCCAGCTTGCCCTTCGCAAGCGTCGCAAAAGCCGTGGAGGGAATTGCGCTCAAGACGCATCCGGGCATTCGGATAGAGCGTTCCGTCGATTTCCGGTCCTCCGTGATCGAGAGGCTGGCTCGCGAGCGGGTGCTTGCGTATCTCTCGGGATTCTTCGGACTCCTGGCCGTCACGTTAGCGGCGATCGGTCTGTACGGGATCGTCTCCTATGTTGCGTCGGGACGGCGAGGCGAAATAGGGATACGTGTTGCTTTGGGCGCCACACCCTTGTCTGTCACCTGGTTGATGATGAAGCAGGTAGTTACGTGGCTAGCTGTGGGCCTGCTGATAGGGCTTGCGGGAGCTCGGGCGATCGCCGCTGCCGCGGAGGCACTCATGTACGGTTTTACCCCCAGCGACCCAGTTACCTATGTGGGCGCAGGCGCTGCCCTCACGCTGACGGTTCTCGCGGCGAGCCTATGGCCTGTACGGCGGGCATCGGGGATCGATCCCTCATCCGCGCTTCGACAGGAATAGACCCCTTAAGCTGAGGGAATGAACTGGATTTACTCTCCCGAGGCTTGGATCGCGCTGCTTACCCTGACGGTTCTCGAGATCGTGCTCGGGATCGACAATATCGTTTTCATCAGCATCCTGGCGGGCAAACTTCCGATTCAGCAGCAGGCCCGCGCGCGCACGATCGGCCTCGGGCTGGCTATGATTACACGGATTCTCCTGTTACTGTCGCTCACTTGGATCATGCGCCTCACCGCGCCCCTCTTCGTCGTATTGGAGCACGAGTTTTCGGGCCGGGATCTGATTCTCTTAGTAGGGGGCATCTTCTTAATTTGGAAAAGCACGCACGAGATTCACGAGCGTCTTGAAGGTGAATCCGAGTCCGCACGGTCTGCTCGCGTCTCCACGACGATGGGCGGCGTACTGGTGCAGATTGCCCTGCTCGATCTCGTTTTTTCGCTTGATTCGGTGATCACCGCCGTCGGGATGGCAAACCAAGTCGCGGTCATGATCGTCGCGATCATGCTCGCTGTGGGCTTTATGATGTTCGCGGCAGGTCTGATCAGCGCTTTCGTGGAAAGGCATCCCACGGTCAAGATGCTGGCACTCAGTTTCCTGTTGCTCATCGGCGTGACGTTGATCGCGGAAGGATTTGGACAGCATATTTCGAAAGGGTACGTGTATTTTGCCATGGTGTTTTCGGTCTTTGTAGAAACGCTAAACCTCCGTGCCAGGAAAGGCCGCGGCAAAGCGTCTGCGCCCCGCTCCGGGCCCGCACTGCCGAACAATATTTAGAAGCACCTTGGCCGCCGGTGCATCTGTAGCCTCGTGTAGGCGCCGAGCATCCTAGCCAATCAATGGGCGAGAAGTCGCAATCACAATAGGTCCCATGAGAAGGTTCCTCCTGGTAGGGATTGTTATCTTGCTTGTTCCAATCCTGGGCTTTACGGCCTGGGCTTACGTTACTCTACACTTTGCCTACTCAACCGGCGAGCGCAGCGGTCAACTTCAGAAGTTTTCCAACAAAGGCTGGGTCTGCAAGACGTGGGAGGGCGAACTCGCTATGTTTACGCAGCCTGGCGTTCCTCCACAAATATTCCCTTTCAGTGTTCGCGATGAAGCTGTAGCGCAAACCTTGGGAGGGATGTCCGGACAGCGAGTCACTGTCACGTACGATCAGCACAAAGGAGTTCCATCGACCTGCTTCGGAGAAACCGATTACTACGCGACCGGCGTGAAAGTCATGCCGGAACAGCGCTAGGAGCTTGTCGAAAAGGTAAGTACCGCTTCATTACTGTCGTGGCTCCGAGACGGCGCCGCTCGCACATCATCTGGGATGAAAACGGCAAGCGGATTCTCTGACGAAAATTAATGAATTCCGCATCTCAATTGGAGCATCCAGCCCCTGTTGCGAAGGCGGAAAGGTCTTTGCGTCCAAACTGGATCGAAAGGAGCGAGCGACATGGCTTTGGATCTTTTTGAAGTGATGGGTCGCGTCTGCACCCCAGGTGTTATTTCTGACGTGGCCGGGCTAATCGGCGAAAGCCCGGCGAATACGGAGAAAGCCGCGCAGGCAACCGTTGCAAGTCTGGCCGGGCTCGCATGCAACCGGGCTGCCACCACGACGGGCTCAAGTATCATTCTGAGTCTCTGCTCGGCCAGCAAACTCGATCACGGTATTTCTACGGGGTTCGCCAGCCTGCTGAAATCAGAGGGCGGTTTCGCCAGAATCGCAGAGACAGGAGCAGGCCTGCTCCGTCCTCTTCTGGGCCCCCACACCGCCGGTGTTGCCTCTGCGATTGCCAGCGCATCCGGTATTAAGGACTCGGCCGCATCCACTCTTCTAAATCTTCTTGCTCCACTTGTGTTTGGGACGTTGGGTAAAGAGGCGCAGTTGCTGGGATTATCAGGCGCTAGGCTTTCCAACTTGCTATCTTCGCATCGCGACGCTATCCAACGGCTTGCGCCGGCCGGACTAGCTCCCGCTCTGGGCGTCGACGAGATGTCAAATCTTTGCGGAGCACCTGCGCCGATGGCGGTGGAAATGCCCGTCGTCGAACCTAGCAGGAATTTGCGCTGGCTGTGGGCCCTGCCGCTGGTTGTGCTCGCGATTGCGATTCCCACTTATCGAAGCTGCTCTACTACACCTGCGCTAGCAAGCGTCAGGCTTCCATGCGGCACGGTCCTGACTGTGCAACCAGGAAGTTTCACTCAAACTTTAGCCACCTTTCTTCAGGCCGGTTCGGACGCGGACCTTCCTAAACGAATCGTATTCGACCATTTGAACTTCGATACCGACAGTTCCCAACTCACGCAGGCCTCCTATCCCACGGTTCGCGACCTGAGCGCAATTCTGAAGTGTTATCCGAATCTTCAGATCCAGCTAGAGGGCCATACGGACTCCACGGGAGACCCATCCGCCAACAAGACACTGTCCCTGAACCGCGCCACCACCGTGAAAAACATGCTGGTGAGCTCCGGCGTTGACGACGCACGGATCTCGGTGATTGGGTGGGGCGAGGAGAGGCCGATCGCTTCAAACGACGCCGAGGAAGGGCGCGCAAGAAACCGCCGGACGGAACTGGTGGTTAAGAAGATCAAGTAAATTCGGTGTGTAGGGCGACACAAGATGAGCCCTCCAAGCGACTCGACTAATCGCACGCCAAAGGAGACCGCGAGATCGTCTTGCCGCTTCACGCGCCCTCGCCGACGGGTGATTCTTCTACTGAACGGGCATGATCGTTGCAAACCGGTTCAAGTCGGCTGTGGCAAAGCTGCTCAGTTGTGCGGGCCCCCCGACACCCTTGGGCCGAAACAGTAACTCCGGCGCGCCCACGGTTACCTCCGGTGATTCTGTAATCTCCACTTGCCAAATACCGCTCACTTGCAATCCCGCCAGGGATAAGAAGAGCAACGCCTTTCCGTCCACACGCCAAACGCCGCCACCTAGAGTGATGTCCTTATGAACGCGGATGGCGGGTGTTTTCGGATTGCTAAGATTCAACTCGCGCACGAAGGTGTGGTTGGAGCCTCCCTCATCGAGGCTATACGCGATCAACCGGCCATCTGGAGAGACTCGTCCACCTCGGCCTGGGAAAACGTCGATTGGCTTGCGGTCGCCCTTCAACGGCAGCACGTACAGAGACTTCGATTGGCCGGTCCAGAAGCACAGCAGGTCATTCGAGGACCAGTCGGTTAGGAACAATGCGGCTCCGGTCGTATGTTTGTAGATCAGTTCAGGCTGGCCCGACCCGTCTGCTGCTCTGCGATATATTGCGTACGCATCGGCGTCGTTGCGGACCCATGCGATTTGTTTCCCGTCGGGCGACCATACGGGCGCCGAATCGGATTCTTCGCCGGATGTGAGAGCCGAGCCCGGTCCACCAGTGGAGTTGTAGATCCAGATATGGCTGACGCCGGACTCGCGATCCGTAAGAACGGCCGCGAGGCGTGCGCCATCCGGTGAAAACGCTGGTTGAGAGTATAGGCCACGGTCTCCTGTCGTTCCCATGCCTTCGCCCTTGC
Organism: Terriglobia bacterium; assembly: GCA_963766615.1. Lineage (GTDB taxonomy): Bacteria > Acidobacteriota > Terriglobia > Bryobacterales > Bryobacteraceae > Palsa-187. The sequence continues at coordinate 513,867 of CAVYBC010000009.1, read as the reverse complement.
GGTCGACAAACGTGAGGCGCTGCGACGGCGACTGAGCGATCCGTTGGACCTGATTCAAGCGGGCCAGGTTTCCATTTCGAAAGCCCTCCAGCCCGGCGGTTTGCGCTTGAGTCCCCAGGAAGTCGCGCAGTGTCTTTTCGTCTTCCTTGTTCTTTGTCACCACCGACACGGCAATGCCGCCCATCTCATCCTGGGACTGGATCCCCCATCTCACTCGACGTGGAGGGTTCTTGGGATTGCGTGGATTGTCCTGGGAATTGTCCCAGCGGATCCGCACATCTATCCGCGTGCCCTTGGGCAGATCGAACGGATCCTTATACGTGTAGGCGTCCTGCCAGTTGAAGTCCCAGTCCTGAATCCAGAGCAGAGGCCTGGTGGTCCCGTCGGGGAGCGTCGCTGTCGCCTTCATTTCCTTGCCCAAGTAGTGCGCATGGGCCATGACTGTATAGGCGCGCACGTCGACAGGCAGCACGAGGGACTCTTCGACAGCGAAGTCCTTGGAACCCGGAGCAATGTCCAGCGTTTTGCCGAAGGAGAACAACGTGGGAGTGCCAACCTCAATCAAATTGCGCTCGGGCGCATGATCGGCAAAATAGAATCCCACCAGGGACTTCTCGGTCTCCGCCTTACCGGTGGGATGAAAATGGATCTGCAGAATGAAATCGGATCCCTTAGGCAACCGCATCGATAGACCCTCGGGCAGGAACGCGGGTGTCCCTCCCGTTGCCCAACCTCCGAGCGAACCCGATTCTGCGACTCCGGAGCCAGTTGCTCCTTGAATCCCCACAGGTGCGACGCCCGGATAGCCCGGTTTGCCATCCGCGCCATCGCGGGCCGTCAGAACTCCGCCTTTGGCCCAACTGAAGATCGCGTGATGCACTACGTTTCGTGCGGCAGGCCGGAACTCGACCGCGCGAACCCATTTGTCATCGGCGAGCTTCGTCGGAACCACGAAATTCCGGAACTGATCGGGGCCCGAGGCAGGCACGTCGTAGCCCCTGGGCATTTCGAGAACCAGGTCGGGCTCGCCTAGATGCCAGCCGCTCAAGAATTCAGGTAGCTTGGGCATTTTCGATTTGTCGCCTTCGGGCATGCCTTGCTTCACCCATTCACCGATTGCCGAGATCTGATCGGCTGTGAGCCGCCGTTCGCCGGCGAACTCGCCATAGCCGTGTGCGGCGTGCCACGGGGGCATGTAACCCGACTTTGTAACAGCTGCCATCAGAGCGCCGCGCTTCTTGGCGTCTTCGTAAGAAATAAGGGAGAAGGGCGCTGCCTCGCCGGGGCGATGACACGTGACGCAATTCTGGTAGAGAATCGGTGCGATGTTTCCCGCGAAGGTAACTCTATCGGCGGCGCGGAGATCGGCGGCTACTAAGAGACACACCCCAACTACAATCGGATCGGTAGCCCAACGGATGGTCATAGGATGCTCCTATTTCTTGAAAATGTCGGGAGACACGATATAACAGCCGAGCGCTCTGGTCTCCGGATGAAGCACTGGCTTTCTTGTCAACACTGAGTTGAGAGCGTCGGCCAGATCGTGCTGCGTTACCTGCTGACGCGGTTTGCCAAGATCGGCATAAAAATTGTCGATGCGCCCACGGTAGCGGACCTCACCATTGCGATCGACTACAACCGCTTCGGGAGTTACGGTCGCTTTCGCGTAGGTGGCGATTTTCCGGTCGGCGTCGATTGCCGCGGGGATCCCACGGTAGGCGAAGTCCTCCAGATGTTTTGCTACGGAACGCCGGTCCACTCCGATGTCTTCGTACAGCAGCGCGCATCGCACGCCCTGATTTTCGTAGGCCGCGCACATCTTCTGAATGGCGGGCGCGTAGCTGTTCGAAATGGGGCAATCGGAGGAAATAAACAACAACACATTTGCGGAGCCCGCTGGCTTGAATAGGCTTAACAGCGCTCCGTCGACATCCCGCAGAGAAGGTGCGGCTCCATTCTGAACGTGGCGGCTGCCAGCCAGGACCGTGATGGGCAGCAGTAGAGTTGTCCACCAGTGACGCATATTCCTGCTTGACCATTGTCGACGGTCGAGGTAGCATTGTCAATAGAAATTTCATGCCAAAACCTTCTGATCTTTTGCAAGGCACTCTTGATCTGCTCATACTTAAATCGCTGGTGCGCGAACCGTTACACGGATGGGGCATCGGCAAGCGAATCCTGCAACTTTCAGACGAAGTGCTGAGCGTGCAGCAGGGATCTTTATATCCTGCGCTGCATCGGCTGGAGCAACAAGGTTGGATCGAGGCCGAATGGCGCGAGACAGGCAACGGGCCTCGCGCGAAGTTCTACACTTTAACCGGAGACGGCAGGAATCAGCTGGAGAAAGAACTTGAGAGCTGGAATCGCCTGTCCTCCGCAGTAAAACTACTTCTTAAACGGGCGTGACTCTTTCGCGACTTTTACGGATCTTCCGCGGCCGGTTCCGCGCCATCTTCGACAAGGAAGGGATGGACGCCGAGGTGGGTCAGGAGCTCGCGTTTCATTTCCGTCAACTGGTTCAGGAATACGCGGCCGAAGGCATGCCGCTGGAGGAAGCTCGGCACGCGGCCCGGCGCGATCTTGGAAATGCAACACTGCTGGCCGAACAATGCCGCGATCAGCGGGGCGTCGTATGGTTGCATGACCTCTGGCAGGACGTTCGTTTTGGCGCGCGTATGCTTGGTAAGAATCCTTGCCTGACAGCGATCACGGCGCTCTCGCTCGCACTCGGCATCGGCGCGAACACAGCCATTCTGGGCGCTCTGGGGGCTATCAAGGGCGGCGCACTTCCTTATCGCGACCCGGATCGCGTGATGGCTATCCAAACATTCTCCATCGCCCACCCTCTGCCGGTACGGATGGCGACTCTGCCGGAGTTCTTCGAGTGGCGGGAGCGCCAGCATTCGTTTGAGTCGATCGGTATGTCGCTCGCGAACCAGGCGGATCTGGAGGAGGCCGACTCAGCGGAGCATCTGTTCGGCAGATTGTTCTCCCCAGAACTGTTCGCGACGCTGGGCGTTCGCCCCGCACTGGGGCGGCTGTTCTTCGACGAAGAATACCAGCCTGACAAAGCCGGAACGGTGGTGATCATCACGCACCGCCTGTGGAAGAACCACTTTGGAGGCGACCCCGCGATCGTCGGCAGGCAGGTGCGCCTGGGATCTAAGCTCAGACAAATCGTCGGCGTGTTGCCGGCCTATTTTCCTTATTCAGAGGAGCGTGTCGACTATTTCCTACCCACAATCTTCCGGCCGCCGGACGCCAACACGGAACGGTTCTTCCAAGTCACCGGCCGCTTGAGATCCGGTGTGACGCCGGAGCAGGCGCAGGCGGACATGAGGTCGATTGCCGCGGAGTTGGCTCTTGAATTTCCCGAGCGCAGCCAGGGATGGTCCGTACTTGTGCAGCCCGTTGGAGAGTTTCTGTTTGGATGGACTCAACAACCGTTGTGGACGATCGAGGCCGCGGTGATCCTGCTGCTGGTAATTGTGTGCGCGAACGTCGCCGGTTTACTGTTGGCGCGGGGAACGGCGCGCGCCCATGAAATTTCGATGCGCGTGGCGCTGGGCGCGGGCCGTGGGCGGATTGTGCGCCAACTCCTCACCGAAAGCGTGATGATTTCGCTGGTGGGCGGAGTGCTCGCCATCGTGGTGGCTTACGTGGGCCTGACCTGGGTCGCCAATGTAACCCCGCCTCCAGGCCGCGCGCACCTGGACGCAATTCCTCTGGACCTTCGCCTGGCCGCGCTCAACGCCCTCACGGCCATCCTCACTGGGTTGGGGTTTGGTCTGGTTCCCGCGTTTGTGGCTTTCCGCGCTGACCTGGCATCTGTCATTCAACAGTCCGCGCGACCGGCGGGAGAGCCGGCGGCAAAGCTTCGACTGCGGGGAACGTTGGTGGTGGCACAGGTCGCGGTGGCGCTGGTACTCCTGACAGGAACGGGACTCTTGCTGAAGAGTTTTTGGCGAGTAACGGCGCGGGAGTTGAACTTCGATCCCAAAGGACTGCTGAGCTTTGAAGTGCGCGTTCCTCAATTCAGCTACATGCGCGCGATCGGAGCTTTTCACGATTGGAACTATTTCGAACTTCAGGATCCTCCGCAGCGCCTCCTCGAAAATATCCGGCAGCGTCTGACTGTGCTTCCGGAGGCCGACTCCGTCGCGGGGATTTCAGCACCCCTGGTAAATAGCCTGGTTTTGTACACGCTTCCCGTCAAACCCGAAGGCCCGCCGCCCGCTCCGGGACGTGACGCGCCGGCCGCTGCGTATTTTCTGATCACGCCCAACCTGTTCGCCACGGTGAGAGCCTCTTTGCGCGGGCGCGAGTTTGATGCCCACGATACCGAAGACACTCCCTGGGTCGCGGTGGTGAATGAAGCCGCGGCACGGCGCTTCTGGCCCGAGCTCCGTTCCAGCGAAGAGGCCATCGGTAGGACCTTCGCGTTCGACACTACGCCCGACGAGCGTCCGCGAAAAGTGGTGGGCGTGGTGCGCGATATTCCCACGCGGATCGACCTGATTGCACCGAGCGCCGCGGTCTACGTCCCGTACACGCAGCTCCCCCGGCGAACGGGGCCGTGGGGAAATCTCGTAGGGCAAATGATGTACCTGGTGCGGGTCCGGGGAAATCGCGAGCCCTTGACGATAGCAGACGCAGCAAGACGAGCCGCAGCGGAGGTCGCTCCCGACCGGCCGATCTCGAATATAACCACAGTCGCGGAATACACGGCCGGCCGATTGTCGGGTTCGCGGATTTATCTTCTGGTGCTTGCCGCTTTTGCAGTGGTCTCGGCGCTACTCGCGGCGATGGGTGTGTACGGAGTCATGTCTTATGACGTCGCGCATCGTACCCGCGAGATCGGTGTGAGGCTGGCGCTGGGGGCCAGCGCCGCGGATCTTATCCTTGCAGTCGGCACGCCGGTCGTTCTCATTGATTGCTATTGGACTCGCGATCGGGCTGGCAGGTGGGGCCGCGCTCGGCCAGTTGCTTGCCTCACAGTTGTGGCAAGTCGCGCCGCAGGATCCGGCCACTTTGGCGGCCTGTTCCTTGCTTATTGCAGCGGTAGCAGCCGGCGCCTGCTACGTTCCCGCACGAAGCGCCGCGTCACTCGACCCCACCACGGCGCTACGTTGCGAGTGATCGAGGCCAGGCGGCCAGTCTCCTGTGGCCGCGATACGATATGCGTTCCTGCTCGACGATCGAATCTGTAAAGGTGTTCCCCACTCGGCTCCATACCACCTGGAACAGGTTTTTTTGCCGAAGCCGAACACTTCTTGCGCAATCAAGCAACGTTTCAGGAAACAAACCAGACCAAAAACCGATGCCATTCAGGCGTGCCTGCAAGAGCAATCCGCAGCGGCAAGCTAGCCAGGATGAGCAGGGCGCCCCAGACATAAGTGAAGGACACACGCCTCTGGAAGATGCCTTCGTAGAGAAGGCCGGCGAAAATAAATGGCAGGGCGACCCATTGACCCTTCTCGTGGAGCCGTCCGATTGCCGGGAAGATCAGGATTGTCATGCTTAGAAGCATCAGGCGTTTGTGTATCTCCTTCTTGTGTCGCATATAAACGCCGGCTCCGAAGAAAACACAAAATAGCACAAGAGTCGTTAACGAGTTGACCAGCAGAATGTTCGGGGGTTCACCCAACCCACCCGCGTCATGGCCAGCCAGATAGCCGGCCCTTACAGTGGTCCTCGAGACGAGAACGCCCAGCAGAACCATGGCGCAAGCGAGGGCCGCACCCGCCATTCCGGTTTGCCGGTGGAGGGCGGTGCGGCCCGTCTTTACGAGTACGTTCTGAAAAATATAGAACAACGTCCATGCAGTAAATACCGCTGCGTGGATGTGCAGGAGTGGCGACAAAGGAGGCCAGCCGAATATGCCCTTTAGAAAGTAGCTGCGTGAGAATCCAACTAAGACCATGCATGCGAAGGCAACCGACATCCCGGTGTAGAACCAGTGGTCGGAACGCACGTAGGCTGTCTTCAGCTTCGATACGGTATCTGAGGGCAATAGATGGGCTGAGGACATTGCGGGTCTCCGTCTGGAAGATCCATAGTCGCCCAAAGACGAGCTCCGATCAATGCACCGTGCCTGAACTATTTCTGTATTCGGACTGACTTGAGATTCAGCCGGTACAATGAAATCTCCACCTTAAGATAGAAAGTGGCCACTTCACCTACACCTTCGCGCCTGGCATGCTTCGACACTCTCCGCCTGGACGTTGACGCGGGAGAACTGCTGCTCGAAACAGGACGCGTTCGGCTGCAGCAACAGCCTTTTCAGCTGTTAATGGCACTGGTCCAGAATCCCAAGGCGGTGCTGACCCGCGATGAAATCCGGAATATGCTCTGGCCGGGCGATACTACGGTCGAATTCGACCATGGAATCGATACGGCTGTCAAGAAATTACGCCGGGCTTTGGGTGACGACGCGGCCAATCCCCGCTACATCGAAACGTTACCACGGCGCGGCTATCGCTGGTTGACAGATGTGACTTGGCGGGATCTCCCAGGCGCGTCAGCGCGAGTTGAGGCGGAGAACCATGGAAAAACGATCGACTCTATCGCCGTTCTCCCGTTCAGCAACCTGAGCGCAGATTCAGGGAGCGATTACTTCAGCGAGGGTTTGGCCGAAGAGATTCTCAACGCACTATCGGGAGTAGGCGGCCTGAAGGTCACGGCGCGCACTTCTTCCTTCGCATTTCGCGGCAAGAACCAGGACGTTAGGGGAATCGGCCAGTCGCTCGGTGTGCAGGCGATTTTGGAAGGCAGCGTGCGACGCTCTGGCAAACGTCTCCGCGCGACGGTCCAACTGATCAGCACGGTAGATGGCTGCCACCTTTGGTCGGAACAGTATGACCGGGAATTGACGGACGTATTCTCAGTCCAGGAGGAAATTTCCAGAGCCATCGTGGAGAAGCTCCAACGGCGGGTGGTTGCAATCAAATCTGGGGTGCGCCGCACGGCCAATTTCGAGAGCTATGACGCGTATCTGAGGGGGCGGTATTGCTTTCCCAAGCTGACTCCGGACACATTAGTTCGCGCGACGACTTTTTTTGAAGAAGCGATTGCTTTCGATCCGGAATACGGGCCGGCTTACACGGGATTGGCGAGATGTTGTTTCGTGTTTGCGCAATTTGGGATGAAGCCCGCCCTCGAAATGATGCCTCAGGCCAGAGTGGCGGCATTGCGGGCCGTTGAGTTGAATCCTATGGATTCGGAAGCGCACGCGATCCTGGGGCAGGTGGCTGGTGCATTTGATTATGACTGGAACGAAGCACTGCGAAGACGCCGCTTATCGCTGGCCTGCGAACCGCTGACGCAAATGGCGCAGCATTGGTCTGGACAATTCATCTTGCTGCCTTTGCGGCGGGTGGACGAAGTGATCGCGCTGATAGAGCCGCTACTCATTGCCGATCCGTTCGCATTGTTCCCGCGTAAGACGTTGGCGGACGCTCTCTTCATGCGTAGAGACAATGACCGGGCCATGGAGGAATTGCGGCGTCTGGTAGAACTGGATGATCACTTCTGGATGGCGCGCTTTGCTCTTGGATCCGCTCACATTGTTCAGGGAAACCTTCCCGAGGCGATTGCAGAGTTTGAGCGGGCTATCCGGAGTGCATTGTTTCCGCCACTGGTCGGTTGTCTTGCGGCTGCCTATGTCCAAGCCGGAGATAACGCGCGCGCGCAAGGGCTTCTTGCGCGACTGGATTCTTCCAGAGAGCGGGCGAACTACGCCAAAGCCAGATTGTTCTTTCATTTTGTGTGCTCAGAATTCGACGAAGGAGCCGTCTACCTCGAAGAGCTGATGGAAGCCCGCGATCCGGACGTGATTTGGGTTGGCTTTACAGCGCCGCAATGCTTGAAATCTCCCCGAGTGCGCGCATTGCTCGAAGAAATCTTTCCGTGGGATTTGTGTCATCCTTCGTTGTCGATCGCATGAACGAAGAATGCGCAAAGCGCCGAGGCGAATCCAACAATGCCAATCCGAAGTCCGCTTCTCGGAGTTCCCTCCTATGAGCACGGCATCTCGCGCTCAAGGAGGACGCGGGGGGCCACGGCTCTATGTTGCGAGTGATCCACAAGCCACGCGGGATTAATGTTGGCTGGGCTCGGGCCGCACGATCAACTCGCGAAGAATGAGGCCGTCCTCTAAGCCGGCAGTGTGAAAAAGAAGGCAGAACCCTCGCCGCTTTCGTTTGATTCCACCCAGATCCGTCCCCCGTTTCGCTCGACGATTCTCTGGCAAATCGCAAGCCCGATGCCGGTGCCCGCGTATTTACCGTCTCCATGAAGGCGCTTGAAAATACCAAAGATCCTGTCGCGATGCTCGGCGGCAATACCAATTCCGTTGTCCTTCACGGAAAAGTTCCAAAACATCCCATCCCGTTCCGCCGCGATAAAAATTTGAGGCGGCTCACCATCCCTCCTATATTTCAGGGCGTTCCCGATCAGGTTTTGAAACAATTGTTGCAACTGCACCGGGTGCGTGCGTGTTCTTGGGAGCTCGCCAAAGGAGACAGTGGCGCTCGAGTCTCGAATTGCCGCTTCCAAGTCGCTCAGTGCGTTCTTAAGAGCAACACTGGAGTCGACGTCCTCGGTCAACTCTTCTTCGGTCTTTCCGCTTTGGGCGTACTCCAGCAGATCTTTCACAAGGTTTCCCAGCCGTTGGGCGCCCTCGGTTACGAAAGAGATGTATTGCTTACCCTTCTCATCCAGGGCCTCGGCGTAGCGGGTCCGAATAATCTGACTGTAGATGGCGACATTGCGGATCGGTTCCTGCAGATCGTGGCTGGCTGAGTAAGCAAATTGCTCCAGATCCGAATTGGCGCGCCGCAATTCGTTGTTAGTCCGCCTCAGAGCGCGCTCTGCTGCCTTGCGTATCTGCGAGATTTTAAGGTGCGCTTCCACGCGCGCCAGCAGTTCCCTGGCGCTGAACGGTTTGATGAGATAGTCGTCGACTCCGGACTGGATGCCTTCCACTCGGCTTTCTTCGCCGGCTCGGGCCGAGAGCATGATCACCGGTATGGTTGCAGTCGATGGATCTCCACGTAAGGCCCGAACCAGCCCGAAACCGTCCAATTCGGGCATCATCACGTCGGTCAGCACCAAGTCGGGCGGATTGACGTGGACCGCGGCAAGGGCGGCCACACCGTTGGAGGCGACCTCGATCTCAAACTGGCCTTCCAGGACCCTGCGAATGTAGTCCAGCATGTCGGCGTTGTCGTCCGCGACAAGCACACGGGCTCGCTGCTGTCCTAATGCACTCTCTCGCGCGAGAGAAATCTTTTTCTCTGAGGTGCTTCTTTCGGAAAGCCATTGCTGCGCCTCTTCCAGAAATGCTGCGCCGCTCACCGCAGCCGAGCCCGTTGCCGCCGAAATCAGCCGCTCTTTGGCCAGATGCTGCATCCCCAGGGGAATCGACACGGTGAAAACGCTCCCAGTCCCTGGCTTGCTGCGCACCCGGACCTCGCCACCGTGGAGCTTGACGAGTTCTGAGATCAGCGCCAAGCCGATGCCGGTGCCTTCGAAACTACGGCCCTTAGTTCCCTCTACGCGGTGAAAGCGCTCGAAAATGTGAGGGAGTTCGGATTCTGGAATGCCTGTTCCGGTGTCTTCCACGGAAAGAACGGCGTTGCTTTCCTCCTGATAAAGCCCTAGCCGGACCGATCCCTGCATCGTAAACTTGAACGCGTTGGACAGCAGATTCAGGACAATCTTTTCCCACATCTCACGATCGACGTAAACCGGCTGAGAGATGGGAGCGCAATCGATGATGTATTCAAGCTCGCCCTTCTCCATCGCCGATCGGAACGTGGAGCCGATATCGGAGGTGAGCGTTGCCAGGTCCACCGGTTCATAGGAACCTTGGGCGCGGCCTGCCTCTATTCGGGCAAAATCCAGCAGAGTGTTGACCAGTTTCTGGAGCCGTAACCCGTTGCGATGCGCCAGACCAAGTAGTTCCTGCTGTTTCTCCGGATCGCTGCTGCCATCGGCTAACAGTTCCTCGATCGGGCTAAGAATCAGCGTCAGCGGTGTGCGGAACTCATGGCTGACATTGGAGAAGAAAGTTGTTTTTGCCCGATCGATCTCCGCCAGCGCTTCCGCCCTGCGGCGCTCCGCCTCATAGGCGCGAGCATTCGCCAGTCCTGCCGAAACCTGGCCTGCAAGCAGATCCAGAAAGCCCGCATAGGCGATATCGTAATGCCGGAACGGGTTCAACCCGATGACAAGAAACCCGGCGGGCTCTTCCTGGCCCTGTTGACGGAGCGGGACCATGGCGCATTGGTCGACCGATTTGTTCCAATTCCCGGCCGGTAGAGGCGCGATGTTGCGCTGACGGCTCAGGTCCTGCATAACCAGCACAGGCGAGTGCTCATGGACTTCCCGCACCGGCCAAGGCAACTCCGCGCCCGGATCGATCCGCTCCGGCGCCAGGGGCGAGCCCGCTGTAATCCCGCTGGCGCAAACCAGCCGCGTCTCCTCTCCGAACAAATAGCCGAGGATAAACGGAAGATCGCTGAGATTCATGGCTGCGGTTTCGCGAAGAGCCTCGAATACAGTGGCCTCTGTCTTTGTCTGAGCCAGCGCTGAAGCGACGTCGCGCAGTGTTTCCAGCCGCCTTTCGCCGATGATCCTTTCGGTTTCCTCTGTAACCACGCAGAGCATGCCCGAAATCCTGTTGTGATCGTCGGTCAACGGACTATAGGAGAAGGTATGGTAGGTTTCCTCGGGAAATCCGCTGCGCTCCAGGAATAACAGCAGGCCTTCATCGAAGGTCGCCTGGCCTGTCTCAAGCACGCTCCGAACGCGAGGGCCGACATCCGGCCAGATTTCCGCCCATACTGTGTCGGCCCTCGCGCCTAGCGCCCAAGGCTGCTTTATTCCCAGAGTCGGCAAGTAAGCATCGTTGTAAAGGAAGGTCAGCTCGGGTCCCCATGCCATCCACATCGCGTAGCGCGAAGAGAGCAGGATGTTGACCGTTGTCCGCAAGCTCAAGGGCCATCGGTCCAACGGTCCAAGAGGCGTGGCAGACCAGTCAAATTGGAGGATGCGCTCTCGCATAAGCGATGACGATCCCGCGCTTGGCTGGGGATTTTCTCTTATTGTGGCTTGGGACAGTTCGTTGTCTGTGTCCATTCGGACTATGGACGCCTCACAGGCTTGTCTACATTGTCATCCCTGGCGAGGTATCGATCAAGCAAAGAATGCTGTTACATTTGGGTTTTTGGGACGAAGTCGGAACAGGTGGCCGCGAGCTGTTAGTCCAGCAGTTCTATTTCGAATTCGCCGAGCCGGACAGGGTCGGCAAGCACATCGATCTGAGAGATCGCGCTCCCGGCGAAAATGAACGTAACGACCCTAAGCAGCTTTCCTCCCGGTGCGACGACGAGACCCGGAATTCCGTCGATGAGCGCGAGCCTTGCCGCCCGAGCGCCCCGCGAGAGGGTGATCGCCTGCTTGGCCGCAATCTGCGCCCCACGGATCTCTGGCGGCGCGCCCGCGCGAACGGCAGCCTGGTCTGCACGGACGACGACCTCCGGATCGAGCAACGTTACCAGCCCCTCAAAGTCGCCACTCCGCAGCGCGGCTAAAAAATCCGCCGCCATGCCGCGCTGCTGGACCAGGCGGGCGTCGTCAATGCTCGCCCCTCCCTGCACACGGCGGCGCGCCCGGCTGGCGAGCTGCCGGACGGCGACCGTCGAACGGTCTAGAATGGGCGCGATTTCTTCGAAAGGCATGGCGAAAATATCGTGCAGCACGAAGGCGATGCGCTCCTGCGGACTCAGCCGGTCCAGAACAACGAGAAGAGCGAGCCCGACTGAATCGGCCATCTGCGCCTCGGATTCAGGATCGCGCGCGGCGGAACGGGAGACGGGCTCGGCTATTTGCGCGCCCATAGATTCCTCGCGCCGCGCCGACCGGGAGCGAAGCATGTCGAGGCATACGTGAGCAACCACAGTAGTCAACCATGCGCCAAGATTGTCGATGCTTTCCGCTTGGGAGCGGGCGAGCCTTAGCCATGCTTCCTGCACCGCGTCGTCGGCTTCGCTGGCTGAGCCGAGCATGCGATACGCCACGCCGCGCAAATGCCCTCGATTAGCTTCGAATTGTTGCGCCAGCTGGTCGCTGTCTACCATCGGCCCCATTTAACGATGAAAGCCATCGTATGTATGACGACGACGATTCAGTGGATGTGACACGAAACGGCAGTTTTTCTGTGACGCCTTGGTCTGTCACATTTTGGTCCTGCCGTCCGTCGTAGTGGTGACGGACGAAAACAATTTTAATCAAGAAGGAAACCTAACAATGCAACCACGAATGACGAATCCGGTAATGATTCTTCCCCAAGCGATGCAGGCAATGCAGGTTCTTGCCAAGGCCTCGGAGAACAAGAGCATCTCTCCGCAACTGCGCGAGATGGTGCATTTGCGCGCAAGCCAGATCAACGGCTGTAGCGTGTGTATCGACATGCACGCGAAGATTCTGAAACGCAGGGGCGAGTCCGACGAGCGCATTTTCACCGTCGCGGCCTGGCGAGATGCGCCCTACTTCACCGACGCCGAACGCGCCGCGCTGGCGCTCACCGAAGCCGTCACTCGCATGAGCGACCGCTCCGATCCCGTGCCTGACGACCTGTGGGCCGAAACCAGTGCGCATTTTGACCAACAGGCGCTGGCCGCGCTGATTCTCGACATTGCGCTGATCAACGTCTGGAACCGCTTGAACGTGACTACGCGGCAGGTGGCAGGCGAGTGGGAGAAATCTCCCGAGGCCCGGAAGTGGGTCGAAGCCGGTTCACTCCGCTAATGAGGTAAAGAAGTATTCTTGGGAGGCCACTCGGCCCAGCGGTTTCCCGCTGTCGCCTCAATCGAGATTGGGCCGGTCAGTGATGTGCCGGGGACAAAGCCGGGAGGAGTAGGGCGTGGCGGAGGCGGGGGCTGATGATCGGCTGAAGTGGTAAAGCGCAACTCATTCCATCCGACGTGTGCTGTGACGTGCTTGTAGAAGGTCGGCAATTCTCCATCCCCCCAATCTTCGTGGAGGATGTTGAACTTCAATGTGTCGCCCTGGATTTCGAAGTCGTCCAATGCCGCCATCGTGTAGGGGTTATCGCAAGTCCCGCAAACCATGCCGCGGAGCTTGTTGGCCACCTTCTTGACGATGAAGTACTGCTTTGGCGCGCCCACTCCATAGCCCAACCAGACTCCGATAACGTCCTTCTCAGTCAAAGGGGACTTCCATGGGCCGGGCTGAATGTAGACCGGGCGCGGCGCTCCTACGCCTTGCTGATTAATCGCCACGGCAGGCACTGGAGGAGCCTTGGGAAGCCTTGAAACGATAACCGGTATTGGGTCCGGCCCTCGTGGATCTTTGATGAGCATGCGCTCGAACTTCCCACCACCGCGAGCGCCGCTCGTACCCGTGACAACCAGATCGCCATTCTCGAACTTTGCTTCTGCGTTGTCCTGATAAGCGGTCGTGCCATCGGCCTTCACATGGGTGACGACGAAATGGATGCCGCCAGGGCCGAACGTTCCATCGACGAAGGCGAGGGTGGTGGCATCCGTGCAGTATGTGCAATAAATTCCGCGGACCTTGTCACCGCGAATGGAGAACTCATAGGTGTGGGCTTCCCCCTTGTCTGTCCTCCAACCGCCGCGATAATCGTCTGCATTCTGGGCTACGGCGGCGTTAAGAAGTCCAATCACGCCTGCGAACATCAGTAGCTTGGTCCGTTTCATGATGGGGATCTCAGCCTTCGTATTGCAGTACGTTTAGCCCGGCATTCCAATCGGTGACGTAGACCAGTCCATCGGTGGAGACGAGAAGATCGGCGGTTTTCGCGGCAAGGGCTACATTGGGCCGTGGGTCGATCAACTTCTTGGGCGGCGGGGAGACCCAGTAGGCGATTTCCTTGGGGGCGAAGGCGTCTTTGATGTCGAAGACCCTGACGCCGGCAACGTTGTAGGTGGCGAAAATTGTTTCTTCGCTGCGGAAGGTGCCGGGGCGGTTTTCATGCAGATTGTGAGGGCCGAAGGTTCCAAAGCCGCAGAAGTCCCTTTCCTTTGGCGCGGGCAGAGTGGAAATCGGGACCGGATTTTCTTCCGCGCGCAGATCCACGACGAAGGTGGCGAACATGCCTTTGGCGCATTTTTCGGCGTTGGCTTCGTCGGCGACCATGGCCAGCTTGCGGCCAGGCAGAGGAAGCGGCGTATGGGTGCCGCCGGGGAAGGGAGGGCACCAGTTGATGTGGGAAATCAGCTTCGGCTGGGCGGGATTCCTGAGGTCGTGGACCGTGAATCCGCCGTCGCGCCAGGCTCCATAGCCGCGGTTGCCGGCTGTAATCATGTGATGCAGGGCCACACGGCGGCCGGGCGCCAGGGTGGGCGGCTCGCCTGCGGCGCGATTCATGCCCGGCATCCACCAGCGGCCCACGATTTCTGGCTTGGTGATGTTCTGGAGGTCGACCATGCAAAGGAAATGATCGGTGAAGCCGTCCATATGCGCGGCGATGGCGGCGTAGCGGCCGCCTGCCCACCACAGGCGATTGATGCCGAGGCCTGGTATTTCCAGAAAGGCGATTTCGCGCATCTCGGCGGGCCGGGAAATATCGTGAATGCTCAGGCCTGACCTGAATTTCTTGCGGTTGGTAATACTATCGGCCAGCGCGTTTTCGAAATAGCCACGAATGTCGTCGTAGGACTGCATGGCCACGATATTGGCGCCATTGGCGACCAACAGCAGGTCGTCGGAAACCTGCAGGTGATGGGTGCGGGTGAAGCCGCCGCCTGTGAAGAATCCGACAGGCTTTATGCTGCGCGGATCGGAGGCATCCAGAATAGTGACTCCGTTGGAGAACATATGGCCGACGTACAGGTGGCGGCGGTTGAGCATTACCTGGACACTGTCCGGGCGACCGCCTATGTCGCTGTAAGAGAGATGACGGAAACGGTGTCCGATGCCTTGCGGAGGAATGGTTTCCTGCGCGGCGGATCGCCTGGGAGCAGCCGCTAACGCTGTCAGACTCAGCAGGCCTTTGCCGCAATCCCGGCGTGTGATGGTCATGTTTTGCTCCGTGGGCTGAACATCACAACCAGCTTACACTTCTTTATTCCCGCGTCTTATTGAACGATGGGCGGCGGATTCTGCCGTTTCAGCTTAGGTTAGCCGCGCAGATACTGATCCACTGCCTCCGCGGCTTTGCGACCCTCTGCTATCGCCCACACCACCAACGATTGCCCGCGCCGTGCATCTCCTGCCGCGAAGATTCCCGGAATCGAGCTCTGGTAATTCTTATCTGTGTGAACATTGCCGCGCGCGTCCAGCTGGAGTCCGGGTTCCTCCAGTAAGCCGTTCTTCACAGGACCGGTGAAGCCCATGGCGAGCAGCACTAGCTCCGCATCCAGCGTAAATTCGGTGCCGGGAATCGGTTCGAATTTTGGCGCAGGTCCCACGCGGATGGCATGAAGCTTTTTCACGCGACCTTGAGAGTCGCCTTCGAAGCGCACCGTGGCGACGGACCAGTCGCGCTTGCCGCCTTCTTCATGCGAGCTTTCCACACGCAGTTGTAGCGGCCACAAAGGCCACGGTGTGGACGAAGCTCGCTGATCCGGGGGCATGGGCATAATTTCAAACTGGGCCACGGATTTGGCTTTATGACGATGCGACGTGCCCAGGCAGTCCGCGCCAGTGTCGCCGCCGCCAATGATGACCACATGCTTATCGGTGGCCAGGATATCGGCCTCCAGGACCTTCAGCCCCGCCACGCGCCGGTTCTGCTGCGGCAGAAAGTCCATCGCGAAATGGATGCCTTTCAGCTCGCGGCCGGGAACGGGGAGATCGCGAGGATGTTCGGCTCCCATCGCGAGCACGACGGCCTGAAACTGCTTGCGCAGGTCGGCGAGAGACGTGACGTGAGACTTGGTGAGGAATTCCACGCCTTCTTTTTCCATCTGCTCAACACGGCGGTCGATCAGATGTTTTTCCATCTTGAAATCGGGGATGCCGTAGCGCAGCAGTCCGCCGATTTTGTCCGACTTTTCAAAAACGGTCACGTTGTGCCCGGAGCGAGCCAGTTGTTGCGCCGCCGCCATTCCCGCTGGACCCGATCCCACGACAGCCACTCTCTTACTAGTCCGCTCGAGAGGTTGTTGCGGTTGAATCCACCCCTCGCTGAACGCGTGGTCGATAATGGTTCGCTCAATCACCTTGATGGTTACCGGAGGCTCATTGATGCCCAGTACACAAGCGGCCTCGCAGGGAGCGGGACAGATGCGGCCTGTAAATTCCGGAAAGTTGTTGGTGGAGTGCAGCACCCGCACCGCGTCTTTCCAGCGTCCTCGATAGACCAGATCGTTCCAATCGGGAATGATGTTGTTCAGCGGACACCCGGTATGGCAGAAGGGAATGCCGCAATCCATGCAGCGGGCACCCTGTGCCTGGACCTTTTCGCCGGCGAAGTCTTCGTAAATTTCGAACCAGTCGTTGACGCGGGCATCCACGGGACGCCGGGTGGGCACCTCGCGGGCAATTTCCATGAAGCCGGTATTCTTACCCATGCGAAACCGCCTCTTGCCGCTTCACGCCCAGTACCCGCTTGTACTCATGCGGGAACACTTTTACAAAATTGGAAATCATCTGGTCGAAATTTTCAAGAATCCAGTTGGCTCGCGGACTACCCGTTTCCTCGGCGTGCCTGGCGATCCAGTACCGCAGGGTCTCGATATCTTTCGGGTCGTCAACAGGCTCCAGATCTACGCTGGCTTTGTTGCACTTCACTTTTCTGAACTCACCGCTTTCATCCCATACGAACGCGAGCCCGCCCGTCATGCCGGCCGCGAAGTTTTTGCCGGTATCGGCGATGACGATCGCCAGGCCTTTGGTCATGTATTCGCAGCCATGGTCGCCTACGCCTTCGACCACCGTAGTTGCGCCCGAGTTGCGGACCGCAAACCGTTCCCCTGCGCGTCCATTGAAGAACGCCTCGCCCGAGGTTGCGCCGTACAGCACTACGTTGCCGATCAGAATATTGTTCTCCGGCAGGAACGTGGACAGGCGCGACGGATAAACGATAATCTTGCCGCCCGAGAGCCCTTTGCCGACGTAATCGTTGGAGTCGCCTTCCAGCTCCAGGGTTACGCCGCGAGCCAGAAACGCACCGAAGCTTTGCCCGGCCGAGCCGTTGAAGCGGAAATGAATGGTATCGGGATCCAGTCCCTGCCGAACCATACTTGCGCGCGATCTCCCCCGACAGCATCGCGCCGACGGTGCGATGTACGTTACGGATGGGCATCACGAACTCAATTCGTTCACCCTGTTCCAAGGCAGGCCGCGCCAGATCGATGAGCTTCGCATCCAGAGCTTGGTCCAACCCATGGTCCTGCGGAATGGAATGGCGCCGTCCTACTCGCGCGGGAACGCGTGGGTTGAACAGAAGGGTGGAGAAGTCCAGCCCCTTGGCTTTCCAATGATCCACAGCCTTGCGCATCTGGATCTTCTCGACGCGGCCGATCATCTCGTCCATGCTGCGGAAGCCGAGCTTGGACATCCACTGCCGCACCTGCTCCGCGACGAAGAAGAAATAGTTGACCACATCGTCCGGTTTGCCCGCGAACTTCTTTCTGAGCGCCGGGTCCTGCGTGGCGATTCCCACGGGGCAGGTATTCAGATGGCATTTGCGCATCATGATGCAGCCCAGCGAAACCAAAGGCATGGTGGAGAATCCGAATTCTTCCGCACCCAGCAACGCGGCGATGGTCACGTCGCGGCCGGTCTGCATCTTGCCATCCGTCTGCACGATAATGCGGCTGCGCAGATCGTTCAACACCAGAGTCTGCTGCGTCTCGGCAAGCCCCATTTCCCAGGGAATGCCCGCGTGACGCAATGACGTGAGTGGAGCAGCGCCTGTACCGCCGTCGTAACCGCTGATCAGAACGACGTCGGCATGAGCCTTGGCGACACCCGCCGCCACCGTGCCCACGCCTACCTCGGCCACCAGCTTCACCGAAATACGAGCCTTCGGATTGGCGTTCTTCAAATCGTAAATTAATTGCGCCAGATCTTCGATGGAATAGATGTCGTGATGCGGGGGCGGGGAAATCAGCGGGACGCCCGCGGTCGAATGCCTGACGCGCGCGATGATCTCGTCGATCTTGTGCCCCGGAAGCTGTCCGCCTTCACCGGGCTTTGCTCCCTGCGCGATCTTGATCTGTAACTCGTCCGCATTGACCAGGTAATTGGCCGTTACGCCGAAGCGCCCCGAGGCCACCTGTTTGATGGAGCTTCTGCGCCAATCGCCATTAGCGTCGCGCTTGAAACGCTCTTCGTCCTCGCCGCCTTCGCCGGTATTGGATCGGCCGCCCATGCGGTTCATCGCGATGGCCAGTGTTTCGTGCGCTTCCTTGCTGATGGATCCGAAGGACATCGCTCCGGTCGCGAACCGCCTCACAATCGCGCTGGCAGGCTCGACTTCGTCGATCGGAACGGGCTTCTTGGCGAGCTTCAACTCCATCAATCCGCGCAGGGTCAGCAGCTTTTCGTTTTGATGGTCGATCAGGTCCGTGAATTCCTGGAAGGTCTCGAAGCGATTCTGCTGCACCGCGTGCTGCAGTTTGCTCACGGTGTGCGGCGTCAACAAATGATGCTCGCCATTGACGCGAAACTGATAGTCGCCCCCCACGCGCAATTCGGTGTGGGATTGCGTGGCCGGCTCCAGCGAGTGGACGTGCTTGGCATGCGCCTCTGTGGCCAGAACATCCAGGCCGACCCCTTCAATGCGCGATGCAGTGCCGGTGAAGTACCGCTCCACTATGTCTTTGTTCAAGCCGATGGCTTCAAAGATCTGCGCTCCACGATAACTTTGCAGCGTGGAGATGCCCATCTTGGAGAAGACCTTGAGCAATCCTTTATTGATCGACTTCTTGTAATTCTTCAGCGCCGTATCAAAGTTCACATTGCCCAGGCGGCCTTGCTGCGCCAGATGTTCCAGCGACTCGATGGCCAGGTACGGATTCACGGCGCTGGCTCCATAGCCGATCAGCAGCGCGAAATGCATGACCTCGCGCGGCTCGCCCGATTCGATAATCAGAGCGACCTGGGTACGGGTGCGCTCTCTCACCAGGTGATTGTGGACAGCTGTCAGCGCCAGCAGGCTGGGGATAGGAGCGTGCTCGTGATCCACGCCGCGGTCCGAGAGAATCAGCAGGCGGTAGCCGTCGCGAATAGCAAGCGAAGCCCGGCGGCATAACCCATCCAGCGCGCGCTCCAGCTCGGTCCCACCGCCGCCCGAACGGAACACTGCCTGCAGCGTTGTCGCGAGGAAGTCGCCCCAGCTTACGCGCCGCAGTTTTTCCAGATCCAGGTTCGTGAGTATCGGATGCGGAAGCTTCAATGTGTGGCAGTGCTGCGGAGTCTCTTCCAGAATGTTTCGCTCTGTGCCGATGTAGCTGCACAACGACATCACCAGCTCTTCGCGAATCGGATCGATAGCAGGGTTGGTGACCTGCGCAAACAGCTGTTTGAAGTAATTGAACAGCGGCTGAGGCTGGTCCGACAGACAGGCTAGAGGCGTGTCTACGCCCATCGAGCCGATGGGCTCCTCACCCGCGGTCGACATCGGAGCGAGGAGAATTCGCAGATCTTCTTCTGAATAGCCGAAGGCCCTCTGCCGCTGCAGTATCGTCTTGGGGTCGAACCCATACACGCGAGGCGGGTTGGGGAGTTGATCCAGTGTGATCTGGTTCTGCTTGAGCCATTCCCCATAAGGCTGGCGCGTCGCGAGCAGATGCTTCATCTCCTCGTCCGGCACCACACGATGATTCACCAGGTCCACCAGCAGCATTTTGCCGGGTTGGAGCCGGCCTTTGAACTCGACTTCTTCCGGCTTAACGGGGAGAACACCGGTTTCCGACGCCAGGATCAACTGGCCGTCTTTGGTGATCAGGTATCGCGCGGGCCTGAGCCCGTTGCGGTCGAGCGTCGCTCCCAGCCACTTGCCGTCGGTGAAACCCACAGCCGCTGGACCATCCCAGGGCTCCATCAGAGAGGCATGATATTCGTAGAAATCGCGCTTCTCCTGGGACATAGTGGTGTCGGCGTCCCAGGCTTCCGGCATCAGCATCGCCATCACGTGAGGCAGGCTGCGTCCTGCCAGTGTGAGCATCTCGACCGCGTTGTCCAGGCAGGCGGTATCGCTTCCGCCGGGGCGGATCACAGGGAAAATATCGGCGATGTTATCGCCAAAAGCGCCCGAGGCCAGCACGCTCTCCCGGGCATTCATCCAGTTCGAATTGCCCTTCACCGTATTGATTTCGCCGTTGTGGCAAATCATGCGATAGGGATGCGCCAGCGGCCAGGACGGGAATGTATTGGTGGAAAAGCGCTGGTGAACCATGCACAACGAACTGCGCGTTTCCGGGTCCGATAACTCTTCGTAGAAATCGGAAATTTGAGGAGCCAGCAGGAGGCCCTTATATACGATGGTCCGTGAGGACATCGAGGGCACGTAGAACGTGTTCTTTTCGTGGATATC
Organism: Terriglobia bacterium; assembly: GCA_963766615.1. GTDB lineage: Bacteria > Acidobacteriota > Terriglobia > Bryobacterales > Bryobacteraceae > Palsa-187. The sequence goes on along the minus strand of CAVYBC010000009.1, from coordinate 493,331 downwards.
GCTGCGGGAAATGGCCGCCTCCGCTAACCGTCTGACGATGTACAGCCTGCGGTCGAACTCGTCCTGCGACATGTCCGAAGGGGCAGCCAGAAACAACTGCTGGATGTAAGGCTGATTGCCGCGCGCGTGCCGTCCGATGGCATCCAACTGCACCGGAGTATCGCGCCAGCCCAGCACGATTAGCTCGCGCTCTGTCGCGATTTGCTCGACAATGCCTTCGCACGTCCGCCTCTGCTGCGGCTCGACGGGTAGGAACATCATGCCGACGCCGTATCGTCCGGGCTCGGGCAGGTTGAACCCTAGTTTCGAGCATTCGCGCTGGAAGAAACTGTGAGGAATTTCGATAAGGATGCCGGCGCCGTCGCCGATGTCCAGTCCGGTGTTCGGGTCGCAGCCGCAAGCCCCACGATGTGTGAGGTTTATGAGGATTTCTATGCCCTTGCGGATGATGTCGTGCGATCGATGCCCGTTAAGGTTAACCACGAAGCCCATGCCACAGGCATCATGCTCATTTTTGGGATCGTAAAGCCCTTGACTAGGCGGTGGAAAGGCCTGACCGGGGTATTCCATATCTGACAGTACACTATCACTGATATTCACGTCAAGGTATTGCTACTATCAGTTCATCTGATATAAACTCAGGCTAGTGAATTACGACAGCCTGAAGCTTTTCAGGGATATTGCCCAGAGCCACAGTTTCAGCAAAGGCGCAGCGTTGAACGGTTTTAGCCAATCCGCCGCCAGCCAGCATGTGCAGGAACTGGAGAAGAGCCTGGGGGTGGAATTGCTGGACCGCTCCACCAGGCCCCTATCCGTCACCCCCGCCGGCCGCCTTTATGGCGAATACTGCAAGGATATTCTGCGCCGTAAAGAGGATTTCGTGGTCGCGCTGGAGCAGATGAAAAGCGAGGTGGGCGGAACCGTTCGGGTCGCCGCCATCTACTCGGTGGGATTAAGCGAAATGGTGGAGATCGAAAAGGCTTTCGCGCAGCGTCAACCAGAAGCCCAGCTCGAGGTCGAATATCTCCAGCCAGAAAAAGTCTACGAAGCGGTCTTGTCCGATGAGGCCGACCTGGGCCTGATCAGCTATCCGGAAGCCCGCAAGGATATCAACGTGATTTCCTGGCGGGAGGAAGAGATGCTGGTCGCGGCCTCGCCTCTCCACCCCTTGGCGCTGGAGGGTGAAACGGTCACAGCCGCCCGCCTGAATGGTCTCGACTTCATCGCGTTCGACGAGGATTTACCCATCCGTCGTCACCTCGACCGGTTTCTGAAGGAAGTGGAAGCGGAGGTCAACATTACCCTCCACTTCGACAATCTTCAGATGATCAAAGAAGCCGTTGCCCATCGCGTAGGGATCAGCATCATGCCTGCGCGGATGATGCTGGACGACATCGCGCAGGGGCGTCTGGTCGCGATACGGATCGAAGGAGCAGAACTGTTTCGGCCGCTAGGGATTATTCACCGCAAGAAGAAGCGGTTTAATCGCGTGGCGCAGTCGTTTATGGAGTTGCTGTGCGAGAAGCCGGGGCCTGATTATAGCTTGGCGTAGCCCCTGGCTACTCCACAAACCCGAGCTTCTTCAACGTCGTCCGAGGCTCGTCACCCTCTTCAAAGTGCGACACCGGCCCGAGCTCTCGTCCACCCTCCAGCGCCACGCCAAACGGAGGGTCGCCAAACGTGAACACGGACTTCAATTTCGCCAGATCCAGCGTCGTCACGCCTTTGAAATTGTTGTCCTTCATGAAGGCCTCCGCCCACTGCGGGACCCGAGTCGGAACTCCCACCACCTGGACGTCGCTCTTCCATTTGTAAGTGCCCATGGTCTTGGCCGCGGCGTTGCAATGGCTGCACTCCGGGTCGAAGAAAAACACGAAGACACGGCCGTGCTGCAAAGAAAATGGCTGGTTGTTGACCATCACCGAGTCGGGAGCCTTGGTCCCGGTCTGGTGCGTCATTGCCGCTCCGAAACTGATCGCGGCGAAGACCGCACAAGCGCCAAAAAGCACTCCGGCGGCACGCTTTGAATAGGATGGCTTGGACCAGACTGTGGCCAGAATCGAAAACACGATCATCGCGCCGTCTTCGGGGAAGAACCATACATTGACAGCGCGCTTCAGCCAGGGGAAACAGGAACAATCCTGCCCCACCAGGGCGTTATAGTTGATCCCGATATAAATCATGAAGCTGAGCAGCAGCAACGTGGCGATCGCCCCGCCCCAGCGGCGGAAGCGTGGGACCAGCACCATAATGCCGGCGAATAATTCCACCGTCCCCAGCCCTATGGTGAAGGGAAGGCTGATCTGATACGGCAGATGTAGATTCTCCATCATGCGCGAGACTTCGTAAGGCATGATGATCTTGGTCGCACCGGCCGCTATAAATAGGACGGCCGTCAAAAACGCGCCAATGTGGTTGACGATTGATTTCCAGGCCGGAATTTCGAAAGAGGAAGGAAAAGGACTGACACTACTACTAGCGCCCATATATAAGTATTTTACCTGAAACCGCCAATAAGTTACCGTCCCGCACCCATTGCCCCGCCGAATGACCCTCCCAGAATGCTTTGCAGCAGGCTGGAACCCGCCCCGGAAAGCCCTCCCTGAGGAACCTGTCCATTCGGCGTCAGGTGATCCACAATGTGGGGCAGAACCTGCGAAAGAACCGTCCCGGCCATGTCCGGCGATATGCCCAGCTTGCCCGCGATTTCGTTGATTGGTCCGCTGCCCAGCACTCCCTGGAGCTGCCCTGGGGTCACGGGAGGGTTGGCTCCGTTCCCAATCCAGCCATTGACCACGTCGCTAAGTCCTCCCTGGGAAAGCGATTGCACCACGCCGCCCAGTCCGCCAGGATGGTTATTGATCGCGCCCATTACGGTTCCAAGGATATCCTGCGTATTGAGTCCTCCAGCCTGCCCTGTGCCCAGAGTGCCGCCTGAAAGAGCGCTGGAAAGCATGCTCTCCGCGATATCAAATAGTCCCATGGTCCCGTTTCCTCCTCGGCGAGTATATCACCCGGATGTGACAACTCGTCTTAGCCGAATGGAACATCTTGTTTCTGTTTTAACGACTTCCCACTTTGAAGCAGCCGCGATTTCGGGTACTCGGGGTTATCTTCTAGGCAAGGAGATCGATCGCTCTTTCACTGGAGGGGTCGGTTCACCAGGAGCGATGCCTAGGCAACTTCGCGAGGGTTTGAGTACAGTGGACGCAAGGCTAGAGCGATATCGGGCTCCCGCGCCGTAACGGGTGAACAAGACGGCCTCTGCCGCTGGGGGTGAATTTCAGCGGATCGAGGGCCCTTTAAATTAGGTTCTGCTAAGCTCGCCTGGCCGTAGGTGCGCTCCATCGTGCCAGAATGGATTGTTCATGCCGGAAAATTGGAACGCCGTGAGGGTACCGGCATCAAGCGCCAACCTCGGGCCTGGTTTTGACGCATTGGGCTTGGCCCTGGACGTCTATTTGAAATGCCGCTTCCGGCCTGCCTGCGAACTCTCGATTCGCGTATCCGGCCGCGATGCTTCACAAATACCGGTGGGCGCGGACAATTTCATTTGGCAGACAGCCGAGGACATCGCCAAGGCTGCCGGGCTCGTCATGCCTCCCGTGGAGATGGCCATCGAGAATGACATCCCCCTAGGCAAAGGAATGGGATCCAGCGCCGCCGCGTTGGTCGCTGGCGTGGTGATGGCCAGCGAGGTTCTTGACCTGGGTTTCGATCGGGCTAGGGTTCTGCAGGAGGCCGCGGCGAGGGAAGGCCACCCGGATAACGTCGCGGCTTGTGTGTTGGGTTCGATTGTGGCGAGCGCCGTCGACGACCTTCAAAATGCCAGAGCTGTGCGGATGGAGCTTCACTCTACCTATAACGTCGCCGTCATTGTTCCCGACCTTGTGCTTCCCACCGTGGAGTCGCGCCGCGTGCTGCCAGAGACCTACACTAAAGCCGACGCGGTCTTCAATATCCAGCGCAGCACTCTTCTGATCGCCGCTCTTTCCAGCGGCGCCACTAGCGCGTTCCCGCTGGCATTGGAGGATCGGATGCATCAACCCTACCGCTGTCCTCTGGTCCCCGGCCTTCGGGAGATCGTCAACCTGCGTGCCCCCGGTCTCTTAGGCTGCGCCCTCAGCGGCGCCGGGCCGTCGATCCTCGTATTTCATGAACGAGGTCACGAGGAAGTCTGCGAACTGGTCCGCCGCTTGTTTCTGGAGCACGGCTATCAGTCTGAGACAGTCTGCCGCAACATTTCTTCTGACGGCTACTGTGTAGGCGATTATTAGCCGCGTAAGCGATCATTAAAATAGATGCCCAACCGCCTCGCCCTGGAAAAAAGCCCCTACCTTCTTCAACACGCCAATAATCCAGTGGACTGGTACCCCTGGGGCGACGAAGCTTTTCAGAAGGCTAAGCGCGAGGACAAACCCGTGTTCCTTTCCATCGGCTATTCCACCTGCCACTGGTGTCACGTGATGGAGCGCGAGTCGTTCGAAAACGAGTCTCTTGCGCGCGTTTTGAACGAACACTATGTCGCGATCAAAGTGGACCGCGAAGAGCGGCCTGACGTCGACCGCATCTACATGCTCTTCGTGCAGCTTTCCACCGGCAGCGGTGGCTGGCCGATGTCGGTGTTCCTCACGCCCGATCGCAAGCCCTTTTATGGAGGAACTTATTTCCCTCCCGAAAATCGCTGGGGCCGTCCAGGCTTCCGCACGATTCTGGAGAGCCTCGCGCGATCCTGGCGCGAGGATCGGGAGCGTGTTGTAGAGTCCAGTACACAAGTGCTGGAACAACTGCGGCAGCATTCCGAAGTTTCTGCCGAGGCTGCCGGACCTGCGGGACGGGAAGTGCTCGATACAGCTTACCTGACCTTCCGCCGGTCCTTCGATTCCAAGCTGGGAGGGTTCGGCGCGGCTCCCAAATTCCCCCGCCCGAGCGCGCTGAACTTTCTGCTGCGCTATGGAGTGAATCAAAAAGAAGAAGACGCCATCAGGATGGTAAACACCACTCTCACCGAGATGGCCAAGGGCGGAATGAAGGATCAGCTGGGAGGCGGATTCCATCGCTATTCCGTAGACGAGCGCTGGTTCGTTCCGCACTTTGAAAAAATGCTTTATGACCAGGCGCAACTCGCGATGTCGTATCTGGAGGCCTATCAGGTCACGCGCGACGAAAACTTCGCCGAGGTCGCCCGCGAAATTCTGGCCTACGTCCAACGAGACCTGATGCATCCCGAAGGCGCATTCTATTCGGCCGAGGATGCCGATAGTGTGATCGATCCCACGCATCCGCACGAGAAAGGCGAAGGGGCATTCTATATCTGGACCTGGGACGAATTGGTGGAGTTGCTGGGCATGCGCGATGCGACCATCTTTGCGGCACGCTATGGCGTCGAACAGCGGGGCAACGTCGACGAAGACCCACACGGCGAATTCACCGGCCGCAACATTCTCTATCAGGCCATGACGGTGGAGCAGGTAGCCCAGCGTTACGAAACTACCGGGGACGAAGTACAGACTTCATTGAACCGGTCGAGCGAAACGCTCCTGAAGCGCCGCTCCAGCCGCGTACGGCCGCACCTGGATGACAAAGTCCTCACCGGGTGGAATGCCCAGATGATCTCGGCATTCGCGAAAGCCGCTCAGGTGTTCAGCGATTCGGCTTATGCCCAAGTCGCACGTCGCGCGACCGACTTCCTACGCGCCAATTTGTGGCGAGAAAAAGAGAAGTTGTTGCTGCGCCGATTTCGCGACGGAGAAGCGGCAGTGGATGGCTTCCTGGACGACTACGCTCTACTGGTCCTGGCGCTTCTCGACCTGTATGAGACCACGTTTGATCCTGCCGATTTTCATTGGGCTGTCACACTCGCGCAGGTCGCAATAGATCGGTTCAGCGACCCGCAAAACGGCGGGTTCTTTTCAACCGTCGCGGGCCAGGGCGACCTGGTGCTTCGGCTGAAGGACGATTATGATGGCGCGGAGCCATCGGGAAATTCGGTAATCACCATCGCATTGTTGCGGCTTTCCCGCATGACCGGGAACGCAAGTTTCCAGGAAGCCGCGGAGAAGACGCTGAGCGCATTCGCATCGCGTCTGCGTACGCAAGGTACCGCAGTCCCACAGATGCTGGTGGCTTACGGGATCGCATGGGCCAAACCGATGGAAATTGTCCTAGCCGGTCCAGTACCGGACCCTCGCATGATGGAAATGCTCGCTAGCATTCATGCGAGATTTCTTCCCAGTACCGTGGTGATGCGGGCGGCGGAGGCTCCCCAACCGATGCCACCGCTCAACGGCGTTCCCACGGCCTATGTGTGCGAGAACTACGCGTGTAACCAGCCTGTCATTTCGGCTGCGGAGCTCGAAAAACTTCTGCCCGCGCGCCCTGATTCATTACAATAGTCGGTATGGAAAGATCAGGAGCAACAACACTCAGAGGTAATCCTATGACGGTGCTTGGGCCGGAACTTAAGGCCGGCGACAAGGCACCCGATTTTCACGCCGTCGATGATTCCTTGAAACCCGTGGACCTGGCTTCGACCGGCCACGGTGTTCGCATCTTCAGCGTCGTACCTTCTCTCGACACGCCTGTCTGTGACGCACAAACCAAACGCTTCAATGAGGAAGCGGGGAAGATGCCGGCGCTAACCATTTATACCTTCAGCATGGACCTGCCATTTGCTCAAAAGCGTTGGTGCGGAGCCTTCGGAGTAGACCACGTCAAGATGGTCTCCGATCATCGGGATGGTTCCTTTGGGCAAGCGTACGGGACTCTGATTAAGGACCTGCGAATTCTTTCCCGGGCGATTTTTGTGGTGGACAAGAACAACGTTGTCCGGCATGCCGAATACGTCAAAGAAGTAGCCGAACACCCTGACTACGATGCGGCCTTGGCGGCCGCCAAATCGGCGCAATAGCGTAGGCGGCTTAGAAACTATGAGGGCCTCCGTCCAAAAATGTGGCGGAGGCCCGATTATTTGGAAGCCAAAAACAAAACGGCCGCCAACCCGAAGGCTAGCGGCCGTGATCATGTCAAAAAAGGGAAGGGATCGCGGAGCCTAGCTCTTCTTCAGACTGCGGCGGCGCAAGAAGCCCAACCCAGCGAGGCCCAGACCAACGATCGAGAGGGTGGCCGGTTCCGGCACCGGGCTCGTGTTGAGCTCGAGGATAAGGTCGTTGTAGTCGCCGTAGCCTTCAGTGCTGTTGCGGGTTCCGCTGGTGATAGCGTAGTCTTCCAGAGCCAGGTAAAAGATGTTGGCGTTGGTACCGGATTGGAAAAGTGCCCAGTGCATATGATTTACATCGGCGGCTGGTGTATCGCCAGCGACACTATTCATAGCCACATCGCTAAAGTACGTCACAACGTTTCCACCTGGGCAAGCACCCGTCGCGGCATTAGCGTCGCAAGTGCGCGCATAAATGCCGTAGGTAGCGAACGGATTGGAAAGGTCGTAAGTTGTGCCAATTAAATTATTAAGCTGAGTGACACCACCCTGTTGAACGATGTCATGGTTATTCAATGCATTGCTCTGACTGGACGCATCATAGAGACCAAACTCTAAATTGTTGTTCGTAGAGCTGTTTGAGTAGAGCAGGGTAATCTCAATAGCCCCTGCTTGCCGAATAAAGCTGAAGGCGCTGGCGTAGTTAGGAGTGTTTGCCTGTGTGTACTCCTCCCCGCCGCCGGCCATATAGTTTACGCCGCAGGTGGAGCAGCCGCTCACAGCTGACGAGAACGCGCCAGTCGCACTCAGGAAGTCGCCTGCATTGGCTGCGTTGCTGCCATTGACGGTGTCGCTAGAGGTGTTATTGAAGAACGGAGTGCCATCCGTACAAACGCCACCACTGCAGCTTCCCTGGGTACCCAGCGAGAACGCTGAAATAGCACCAGTACTTGAGAAAAATCCAGACCCGTTCAAGGTATCTGCATACGCCATGGAACCAGCCACCATGGTCGCTGCCATCAAGACAACATTAAGTCTCATTCAGTTCCCCCGACCTTTCATCGATGTAAAGTTGTTAGCCCAAACGAATCCTCTGCCAAGGACCAGGACTAACTTGAGTAGGTTAGCATAACCAGTAATGGGAAGAAAAGCCCATTTTCAAGTTTAATTCGCAAAAAGTACCAACCGCTTCGACCTCCCCGCAAACGGGGGTAAGCGGTCTATCCGTGACCAGCAATGCAGTCAGAACCACGCCTTGCTCGCGTCCCTGGAACCGTGCTTTCTAGCTAGTCGTCCAATCCTCCCTAGAGAGCTAATCGGAGGGTCGCCACTAGATCTGTAGGCCAGGCCCCCGATTTTAGGCTGAACGTTTCCTGGCCCAGCACTCGCCAGTGGTGTGGAGGTCTACGCTTTCATCTCATGTTCATCGAGTTGGTGAGCCGTCCACGCCCGCTATACTGTGTCTCATCGCATGCGGTCAGCCGGCCTCTGCCTTTTCGCCCTACTCGCCGTCGCATTTTTTCTCTTCAGTGTCACCAACGCCAATTTCCTGGTGCACGGCGACGACATGTTCATTCTGGATCACTTTCACCATTACCACCCCGAATCGACCTACATTCGCAATATGGGGGAGAGGCAGTTTCTGACCCTCGGTTATGTGACGGTGCTTCGACTTCTGGGCGACAACATCCACCGGATGCGCGAATTGTTTCTAGGCTGGCATGTGCTCAACGCCTGGCTTTGCTTCCTGGTTTTGCGAAAGATATTCAGCGCTCGTCCAGCGCTGGCTGGTTCACTCTTTTATTTGGTTTATACCGGACCCCTGGAAACTCTAACGTGGCTTGCCGCCGGCGGTTATTTGCCGGTAATGACTGTTTTTTTCATCTGTGTATGGATTTCTTTTTCGGATTGGAATCCGTGGGCAAAGGGGGGCTTAATCGCGGCTCTCGCCTGGTTATCGATGCACCTCTATGAGGTGCTCCTGATTGCCGCTCCCCTCTATCCTGTGCTGGAAGGTTTGCGGCGCCGGCGAAATAGGGAACCGGTTCTTACGCGGGATTTTCTTGCCACCTTCCTACCTTTAGGCGTTATGTGCCTGCATTGGAGCCTGATGTACGCCGGTGCGCGAATTTACGGTTTCCGGCCCTACTGGATGCGAAATCCCGACATGAACACCGACCCGGTTTCTCTTCTGAAGCACTTGTCTTTCGTCGGTCAATTGGCATTTTCCACCTGTTGCGGCTCCCTTCACTGGAACTGGCTGGAAGGCCAAATCAAGAGCATGCTCTGGCATGGATTCCCCGGACCAGGATATTGGATTTGGCTGGCGGTGGCCCTGACGGGGCTCCTGGTTGCGTGGATCTGGGGTGACACGAGGCCAGCCCGCAGGCCGCCATTCGCCCTGCTGACTTCGATCTATCTGATTTTGGTGACGCCGTTGATCGGCGTCACGCTCATCGTAGTCAATGTACCTTCCCGTCTATTGGTTCTGTGCAGCGCTGGTTTGGCGCTTCTGGCGGCCGTGATTGTGGCCCGTTGGCCTAATCCCGCGGTTGCCGTGATTGTGCTGGTCGCAGCGGCGGGCGAGGGTCTGGCGATGCAATCCGATTTTGTCCAAGAGCAGACGGCTCAGCTTGTCGACGCGGACCTGCGCACACAACTCGCCGATTTCAGACTGCATCCCAGCCCCGGCGATCGATTCTTCTTTTCTCTCAAGGCTCCTCCCGAACGTTATCATTTCTGGAACGCCGCGTCGCCGCAGTTCTATTCCACCGATGTTGTGAATCTGCTCCTATTGCAATACGGCATGGTGAGGTTGGACGAGATCCCCATTCTAGCCCGCCTTCCTGTCATGGAGCCTGAGCTTAGAGGCGACCGGGGGCCCGATTTCGGCGTCAGCGAAATGAACGTACCGCTGCCCGAACCTGGACAAACTCTCTTTGCCTTTCGGGCTTCTGACGATGGCAGGCTGCAGGGCTGTTTCCCACTGCAAGTGGTCGCTGGAGATCGCGTTCTTCGCGAATATGATAATCCCCAATTTGCAACGCTTGCGCCGGACCATCGCATGGCCGCCCGCGCGGCGGCAGCATGGCTGAGGGGCGACACTCTGCGACTCAATTTTTACCAGTTCGACCTTGTCCTCGAAATTCACGGCAGAATATTCGCAACACCTGAAAACGGGAAATTGGAGGTGATGGACGGCGATAAGCTCGCTGCAGTATTTCCAATCTCCAAGCCGACAGATCTTTTTTCCGGAAAGATCCCTCTTTCTGCATTGAGACCCGATTCGGCCCTAAAGATCACGCCGAGTCCGGGCGTAGTCTGGCAATACCGCGTCTCGACCTTTTCAGGGGAGCCCGGCCGGCTTCCATAGTGGGCGCCTGCGCCCGATTTTTCGAAGGCTTGCCTACTGTAAAATACCCACAATGCCTGCGGCCTGCTCCTGGAACCTTGCTGAAAGCTCCATCGCGTGATCTTTGCCAGTTACTGGTTCTTCGCGTTCGCATTGGTTGTAATTCCTGTTTATTGGGGGTTGTGGAGGCCTACTCCGCGCAAGCTCTGGCTCGCTCTGGCATGCGTCGTGTTTCATTACCATTTCGCTGGTCCGGCGGGCGTGCTTCCCATCATTTTTTTGGGAACCATGACGTTTCTGGTTGGACTTTCACACTCGCGGGCACTGTGCCTCACGGCGATCGGCATCAATGCTGCGGCGCTTTGCTTCTATAAATACACTCAGTTTTTCTCTCTACAAGCCGTCTCGCTGGTCAACCAATCCTGGGGAGCCTTCCTCTGGGCGCACGCCCAGCCGATTCTGCCTGCCGCGGCTCCGCTCGCGATCAGCTTTTTCACCTTTGAATTCGTCCACTACCTGTTCGATGTCGCGCACGGAACCGAGCCTATTCGCGATCCGCTTTCCTTCCTGTTGTTCGCGATTTTCTTTCCTTCTTTAGTGGCTGGCCCCATTAAGCGCTTTGAAGCCTTGCTGCCTGCGCTGAAGCAGGGGCTCGCGACTCAATCCGGCAATAGGATCATGCGCGGACTCATCCGCATCGGCATTGGATTCTTCAAGAAGCTGGTCCTGGCGGACAACCTCACACTGTGGATCAATTTCAATTTTCCCCGTTTTGAGAATTCAAGCCTCTCCCTGCGATGGATTCTTTTCCTGGCCATTGGAATCCGCATTCTGTTGGACTTCAGCGGCTATAGCGACATCGCGTTGGGTCTTGCAGATGCAATGGGCATCACCATTCCGGAAAACTTCAACTGGCCCTACATCGCGACCAATATTCAGGATTTCTGGCGGCGTTGGCACATTTCGCTGAGCACCTGGGTCCGCGACTACGTCTATATTCCTCTGGGCGGTGGCAGGCACGGTAAGGCTCGCACGGCGGTAAATGGGTTGTTCGCTTTCTCTCTGGTAGGGCTTTGGCATGGAGCCCAGTGGTCTTACGTGCTGTGGGGAATTTATCACGGCTTAGGATTGGTGACATACAGGCTCTACCGCGAGTTTCTATGGAAACCCTTTGAGGCGAGCTATCCCGATCTTCCCTCTCAAACATGGTTCCGATTGCCCACAGCCGCGCTATCCTGGCTTATAACCCAAGCTTTTGTTTTCACTGGATGGATGTTCTTCTTTTACCCGATAAAGGATGCTGTCCGGTACTTGAGGCTGCTCTTGGGCTGACGATATGGCACCCGGAACAACACGACTGAGCCCGGTTTCTTTCAGCGTCGGGGTGATTTTGGGTTTCATAGTCTGCACGTATCAGGGATTTGTTTACAGTCAACGCAATCCATTCCACAATTTCGTCAGATTCAACCGGGCGCTGGGACCGCCTGGGGGGTTCTATCCCTCCATCAATGAGTTAATGAATCTCTGCAAGTCCCGCGTATCGAAGTCAGACCTGCTGGTGCTGATCGGCGGTAACTCTACATTTGTGGGAGTCGCCCAGCCCCTGGACCAGCTCTGGTCGCGGCGATTGGGTGAAGATTTAGGATCCAGTTACACGGTGATCAATCTGGCACAACGTGGAGGACCTGCGTCCGGTGCGGCGGGGGCGGTGGCAGAAGCTCTCGTCAAAGAGGGCTATCAGGTGATTTATCTGGCTAACATCACGCCTTTGGGTTGGACCGAGCCGGATGGCTTCTCTACCTACGGCAATCTGTTCTGGAATGCGCGGGCCCGCGGACTGCTGTTTCCGTGGGAACCACGGGAGCGCTACCTCGCCGAAAATAATAGCGATTGGCGAAAGACCTATAGAGTCCGAGCCGTGTTCGACCGGTTCAGCAATGCCGAGGAGCTGTGGAACGCTCTATGCTACGAAAAGTTCTGCACTGCCTGGGACGAGGTTACACAGAACAACTTCTGGAGACCGCGCAAAGAATTTTCGGCGGACGAGGAAAGCGAGCCGGGTCCCTCACCTCAGCGCTTTGCCGCCCTCCTTCAGCACGACAGCGAGATCATTCGGGAGTTGGTGAAGCAACCGGGAGGCAGAATGGATCGCGCGGACGCATGGACGGAGGGCACGCAGAAAATCGAGGCGGGATTTGTTCCCCAACTGCGTTCACGGAGCCTGATTGTTGTAACGAGCTTTTGTTCCTATTACGTTCACTTGTTGGAGAAAGAGGAGCAACGGCGCTACGGGGCGATGCTTCAGAGGACCGTCGACACGCTGCGTTCGGCAGGCATCCAGTCGCAAGAGGCGGGTCTGGATTATGACGATGCCGATTATGCCGATCTTGTACACCTGGTTCCATCCGGAGGAGATCGCTTGGCGCGGGAAGTAGCACCGCAGGTGAGGAGAATCGCACATGACCTTTATGCGAGGTGAAAAACGGATTGTTTGGACCCTCACTTCGGTGTTGCTCGGAGTGGCGGTGGGAGTGTTTCTTCACTACCTGATCTACCGGATGTCGCTGCCGGCTGAGCCGTTTATTTACGTGAGTTTTTGATGACAGTCAAGGCCGGCCGCGCTCCTCTATGTCTTCTGATAGCCGTGGTTCTGGCTCTGGGCCTGTACGCGTCCTGGCTCAACCACCAGTTTTATTTAAGCCAGGGGCCATTCTTCGATTCCGCGGCCTACACGAATTACCTCGCCCGAGTGATCGGCGCCACACAACTGGATGGGCTAAAGGACGGGCTCTATGTCGCGCTGGACGCAACTACTTCGCCGCTGCCAGGACTGGAAGCCATACTGCTCGCGCTGCTTCATGTCCATATTTCTTCCATGCGGCAATTGGGTGTTTGGCTTCAGGTGATCTGGCTGCTGGCTTTAGCTGTATCTCTGTTTCTCTATTGGTCGCAGGACAGGAAACGAGGAACATGGACCAGCGTGCTGCTCACGCTTCCCTTTCTCTTCTTCGCCGGTATCTTCAACTACAACGGAGGGCTCTCCGATTTCCGGTTGGACTTGTCTCTATATATCCTGCTCGCCTGCGCCTCCGTATGGTTTCTTCGCACCTGGTCCGACGATACGCGTGTGAATTGGCTGATTACCGGATCCTTTATTACGCTGGCGAGCTTGAGCAGAGCCACTGCGCCCGTGTATTGGGTGGTTATTGCCGGTCCGTTGCTGCTGGTGCGTTTGATTACCGGCAGTTGGGACCACAAGAAGCGGGTGTTGCAGGGCATTGGCTGGATGACGCTTCCGTCCTTCATTGTTGCTCTGCCCTATTTCCTGACCCATTTCTCCTATCTTTACTATTACTACGCGCAATGGAACCAGGATGCCAACGCGCGGCTGTCATGGGGCGACAGCCTGGCGCATGTCCGATTCGCGTTTCAGCACGTGGGCTGGACTTTAGCGGTTGGGGCGCTCTTCTATTTCGTGACGGTCCTCTGGAATGGCTCGTTTCGGCCATCCAAAGTCGACTGGAAGATCCTGTACATGGGCTGCGCGCCCGTGCTGTTCCTGGTTCTGCGCGGAGCCGGTCCCAACCCTTTTGTCTCGATGCCGGCGGTTTTCGGCTGGCTCCTGTTTCTGCTGGCTCCTCTGCAAGGGAGCGGACCGCTGCGGCACTCAGCGTGGACCAAGGCTGCTAGCTTTCTTCTATTGGGGGCTTGCGGGTGGAACGCCGCGCATGCTCCCGGACAGGTGGGTTATCCCGAAACACGAATGAGCGCGCTGCGGCAGGGGATTGATTGGATGCGAGACGATGCTTCGCGAAAGAAGCTCTCGCAGGTTGATTTTGTCGCCTTTCACAATTGGAACTACCATCCGTCCTTCATACGGAACGTATTTATTAACGAATATGGCTATCGGGCTTCCCGCGCTTTTCTGATGAGTCCCGAAGGAGTCCGATGGCAGCCCTCTTATACCTGGAAGCATCAGGAGGGAACTTTTGAAGGCATGGTGACGGCCAGCGTCGAGTTGGTATGGCAGGAGGAGGTGGAGGGATCGACCGACGAGGAAAAGGTGGCTTGGATGGTAAGTGCGGCCGGGACCCACATCGACTATGTGTTTCTGCCGGACGATTCCACCATCGACTTCATGGAAAAATACATCTCGGCGAACTTCATCAACACCAAAGTTCGAGCCATCAAGGCGCGCCTGCTGGCTACCGGCGATTGGGAAAAGATCGGGACGCCGCTGGCGATCACGGACTTTGAGCGCGTCCAGCTCTACACCAATCGTCGCCGTTCCGTTCAGGCGCAATTGCATGTCAGCCTGTCGAAGTGACTCAAAGCGGCCGGGGCATTGGTCGAATTTGGCAGTGGCGTTACAATTGAATGCATCCCATGGCCCTGAACGTGATCCGGATCGCCCGCGTGTCAACGTACCTCATTGTGTCAACGTACCTCATTAAGGGAGGCCTCGGCGCATGAGCGAGGTTAAATTCGGAACCTGGACCGCTCCGGAAAGTCCGCTCACAATTCAATATTCTCTGATCGTCATTGAAGAAATCCGCCACGAGGTGTCGCTGGGATTTCAGAAAATGGCGCGCGGTGGAATCGAGGTCGGCGGAATCCTCTACGGCCGGCGCGATGGGCGATCCATTAGTATTCTGGCCCTGCGGCCCATTCAGTGCGAACATGCATTGGGGCCGTCGTTTCAGCTCTCCCCGAAAGACACAGAAAGTCTGGAAGAGCAGATGCGGAACGACCAGGCCGATCCGCAGCTGGAAGAAATGGTCGCCGTGGGTTTGTATGTTTCTCACACCCGCAGCGAGATTGCCCTCTCTGAAGCGGACTTGAATTTATACAATTCCTATTTCGAGGCCCCCTGGCAGGTGGTGATGGTGGTCCGTCCCGGCCGCGCAGGTGCGATGCGCGCGGGATTCTTCATGCGCGAGTCGGACGGAACCATCCGTAGTGATGCCAGCTATCTGGAGTTCAATTTTCCGGATCGTTTGGCAGCGGTGCTTGACAGGCCTCGTCCCGAGCGTGCCGCGAGCGCAGGGGCAAGCGCAGGCGACCGGCCCGAACGCCGCCCCACCCTGCTCAGAAGCGACTCCTCCGCCGCTCCCGCTCTCAGCCCGTCGGAGGCGCCGCCGCTCTTCTCTGAAAAACCGCCGGAGAAATTGCCCGAGCCGCGTTTCGCGATGCTGGACTCGTCGGTTCCTGCGGGACCTCGAAAGTCCAAGTGGCCGTGGCTTGTGGCTTGGGCCGTGGTCATCGTCGCGCTCACTGTGTTGGGATTGCGGTATTTCGTCCTCCAAAGTAATACGGAGCCCCTTTCACTTTCCGTGCTCGAGCACGAAAGCCAGCTTCAAATCTCGTGGAATCACAATGCCCGGCCAGTCGCCTCGGCCGTGAGGGGCATCGTTGAGATCGCGGACGGCAGCGACACGAAACGTATTGCGCTCACTCCCGCTGATCTGCAACGGGGCAACCTCACCTATCAACGCCATTCCGGAGATGTGGAAATTCGCCTGACTGTGGAAGAAGACGGAGGCGACAAGGTTCAGGAGGCGTCCCGTTTTCTGGGCCGCGCGCCGCAGGTGAAAGAGGAAGCGCCCCCGAAGGTGCTGGAAACCAAGCGTGACGATCTGGATGCCGAAAACAATCGCCTGCGCCAGCAGAACGCCGCGCAGGCTCAGCGCATTCAGCAGTTGGAGCGCATCGTCAAGATTATGCAGACACGGCAGGGCGACGCGCCGCCGCAATAGGAATTCCGAGATCAGTAATTTATCTTCAGCGCGCCGTTGCTTGGGGTTCCATTCATCTTGCAGACGGCTGCGAACGATACAGTGCGCATGTCCTGGGCCGCCACTCGGCAGGTCTGCTTACCCTCTGTGAACTGAGTCTGTCCACCCTGGCAAGTCATGCCATCGTCCCCGGTCAGCGTGACGATAAAGTCTCCTGAGTTGGAACTAAAGCGAATAGGATCCTTGTATTTAAATTGCAATGTAGCCATCGGTTGAATGGTGACAATTCCGTTATCGTCGCAGGCTATATAGGGTTGCGGCGAAGGGCTCGCCTGAGCTTCCACGACAGTCTGCCCAACATAAGAGAACGAGTGAGCGAAGAAACTGGAGAAGAATTTGAAATACTGTCCCAATTGGCCACTTGGCCCACGAGATGGTTGCGCTTCGAAACCGGGGTCGGGGCAGGCTCCCTGATCGCAGTTGTATATATACTCACCGTGATCTTGATTGACTACGCAGCTATTTGTGAGGGTTTTGGTTTTTAAATTCGAACAAGGCGTGGCATAGTCGAACTCGACCATCCCTATTGTGTTCGCATCGTCCGGGACCCAGTTTACAACGTCACCTTGCCGGGCCCTGACCTGAATCTTTCCGTCACTGGTGATCTTCAAATTAGTCGTGCTGGGTTTGTAAAGGAAAACAAACCAGCCCCCCAATAAGAATCCCAACAGAAATGCGAGCATGCACAACTTTTTGCAATTAGCCATTGCCACCATCACCTTTCTTTAAGTTTCGTGGCTTGGCGCGCCATCACAGCACGATAGCGAGGATCCTCTCGCAAGCTTGCCAAGTCCAGGGCCAAATCTACTTCAACGGGCGCCAGACCTTGTTTGACACACTCGATCAGCAGACTCAGCGCTTCTTCACGGTTTCCGAGAAGAGCAAGGGTTTGCACCTTCAGGAACTTGATTTTCACATCGGCGGTCCCGTGCCGCTCGGATTGCCGAATGTCGTTGATTGCCGTCTCGCGATGCGCCAGCTTTGCCTCGTAGAACGCAAGCGTCATCCACCGGAAACTGCTATTGGGATTCAATTCGAGCGATTTGCCGACAAGCTCAGCAGCCTTCGCGTAACTTTCCTTAACCAATGCGGGCTGACCGAGCATCGCGTAACAGTCACCGATGTTGCGCCACACTAGATGGTTACTAGGGTTGAGCTGCTTCGCCTGCTCATAGTCCCCCAAAGCACCGCGGTAATCCTTCTTCGTAAATGCAATATCACCGAGGTTCAAGTAAGCGAAGTCGGATGGCGACTTCTCTATGCTGCGCTGCAAGACCGCCGCTGCTTCTTCTGACTTTCCTAGGGCCAAGTACATGTACCCTAGATTATTCAACGGTATTGCTACACGAGGAGCCACGGCCGAGGCCAACTCGAAGGACCTGGCCGCGCCATTGTTGTCGCCTTCTCTGGACAATACCAAGCCAAGCTCATTGTGGGCTTGCCAGAAGTTTGGGCGAAGATTGGTGATCTCCCTATATGTCCTCTCCTGTTCTTTTTGCTTGCCAAGATCGCCGTAGGCGCTCGCGAGCGAAAACAAGGTTTCAGGATTCGTTGGATCCGTTTTCAATGCCTCAGAAATTGTCTGAATCGCTTTTTCCGGTTCGCCGGTGTGAATCTCGATGGCCGCCTTGCTTAGGATGGAGTTATGGGAATCCGGATCGTATTTCATCGCCATTTCGGAGTTCATCTTCGCAAGGCGCAGGGAAGCCTCATCCGCTAAAAGTTGAAAGCGTCGCAGGTATGCCATCGAAAGCCGTGCATATGCGGCAGCGAAAGGAGGAAATGCGTTGATTGCTTCCTGGAACTTTGTGATCCCTTCCTCAAGCCTACTGTCATTCGGTTCAGTTACTAATTCCCGCGCCTGAGAGTACAGCCTAAAGGCCTCAGGCGGAACATCCTGTGTTTCCTCTGTTCCGAGGCGAACCTTGTTTGCCGGTAGATCGAGTAGTTCAACAGACGCATTCGTTGCCAGCTTACCCAGACTCGACAGATTGGTCGCGGCGCATCGCTCTCGAGCTTTGCGGAGAACGGTGCCGTCTTTGGCATCCAGCAGTTCAATCAGAATACCCGCGTCCTTTCCCAGCGACAGAGAAACTGCTACGACAAGGTTGGCTCCCAACGCGGATGCTTGCAAAAGCGGAGTCTTTTCAAATGATGTAGTCACATCCTCATTGGAAACAACAAGCAAATCGCGATTCTGTGCTTCAAATCGCGATAGTCCCCTGCGCATTGTGTCCAGGATAGTCTTCGTTAAGGGGACAGCGTCCCCTTGCGGGGGTGGCCAAGCCATGAGTGCGAGGAATCGTTTCATCGGAAGGGGGTGAAGCATCCGGTCGGCTGCCGGCCACGCCAGAAATCCGCCCAAGACGGTGCACGCCGCAAACCCGCCGGCGCCAATCACCACACTCCTCCTTCTCAACCGGCCTTCCGCAGAAGTTTTCCGGGGAATAGCTACGGGGTATCTTCTAACTTGAAAAACCTCTTCTCTTTTTCCCCGAATCGTCTCCTCTTGTTGATAACGTGATTGCGACTTTACGCCCAAGGCAACGTAGGACGCGCGATCAATCAGGACTTCTCCAGGCCGCGCAGCCTCTTCGAGGCGAACTGCGTTGGCGATGGTTGTTCCCGCATATTCAGATAAGCCGGTCGCGCCCGTTCTTATCGTTACTTCACCAGTACAAACGCCCACGCGAAACCAACGGTGAGCGGTTCGTTCGGACCGCGTAAGATTAAAGTCGAACGCGATTGTCTGAAGTTTTTCCCCGAAGACATGAGCATCCTCGGCGCGATTGAAAACGAGAATCGCTCCGTCTCCGGTCTGCGCAACCAGTTGGTTACCGGACGGTTCCTGCGCGTCGAGAGCCTGCTTGACAAATCCACGAATCTGATCGTTCAGTTGTACAACAATCGCGGAATCGGTGTTCTCTTCCAGGAGGCGAGCGACCGAGCTATATCCGACCATATCAATAACAACAACGGTCTTATGCAACGTATTTTGGAACACGAAGCCTCAGGATATAGCAAATAAGTATTACAGGTATGATACAGACTGACACGCCGCCACGTCAAAGTAAAGCCATTTCATTGCTTCATTATGCTATGGCAAAAGAGCCTTCCAGGACTGTAGCCCGCTTCCCGATGTTCTTGTGATCGTCGCCTGCGTGCGGTGGAAGGCCCTGAACAAGTTCAGCGATTCAGCCAAAGTGGGGCGCGCGGCTGCAGTGCCTAAATCATTCGCGATCAATCGAGGCACGAGCGTGAGCGAGCGGTTGTCACGCGGGTCCGGAATACCCTAGCAGACCGCTCTATTTTGCTCGCGGCTCGGTGCTTGAAAGAGGCCTTTTTTTTGCAACTAATTCCTGCCGGTGCGATTGCTGCGCGCCTTGGGCGTGGCCAACATCTGCTCGACGTCTTTCTCCGGAATCGCCATGCTGATCTTCATCACTGGACCGTTGGACGTGATGCTCGCGTTGTCGGCCAGAGTTGCCGCGCGCCCGGCATTCGGATCGTTACCCCGATTGCTCTGCACCAGGCTGGCGAGAAACTTCACTACATCCACCAGCGACTGAGCGTCCTTGTCGGTGCGCGTCATCGCTTCCACTGCGACCGTCACGGCGTCCGCGGTCAGCTTGAGGCCACCAGCGGCGGTGAGAATAGATTGCATGACATTGACCGGGAGTCCGCCTCCGCCTGCGCCAAGACTATTAGCCAATTCGTCCACGGAGGAAGCGACAAACCACGCCTGATACTGGCCGCTCACCTCGCCCGCCCGCTGCGCCAAGGCGCCCGTGAAAGCTGTTCCAGTGCGGTAGCGGTCGATCACCGATCTCACACTGGCTGTGTCGCCGATCAGGACCATTGTGGGGCTCAAGAACGCCAGAGTCTGCATCGTCTGGTTCGCGTCCTTCGATGTCAGCAGGTCAATTCCGGAGTATGTCGTTCTGGTCGCACCGCTCAGCGTAGCGGCTGCGGATAATTTATTGGGTTGAAACGACCCCCGGCCAAAGATCACGGCGGAGCCCAGCGGACCCTGCTTGCCATTGGTGGCGATCAGGACCTGGCTGAGATCGTGGCGCGGGTCAAAGCCGGTCAGAGTTGCGAACTTGTCCAGGCCGCTATCGGAATCCATCTGCGAGAGCATGTATTGCCCCAGCGAGGAACTCTGGGCCTGATCTACCTGGATGCCCACAAAAGCCTTAGTATCAGGCGGAGCCAACGCAAGAAGGGCCGGGTCAACTGCCGCCAGCGCCGAAGTCGCCAGCAGGGTCATGCCAAGCATCGTTTGTCCGAACAGGCTAGGTTTCATGTTCATGACCTATTCTACGGAACTGGGGCCTTGCCGGTTCCGTCCAATTGGTAACCTGAATAGATGAGGGTCCCGATTTATCAAGTCGACGCATTCGCCAGCAGCCTGTTCAAAGGAAACCCTGCTGCCGTCTGCCCGCTGGAACACTGGCTGCCGGATGAAATGCTTCAATCCATCGCAGCCGAGAACAACCTGGCCGAGACGGCCTATTACACGCCTGCCGGGCACGGCCGGTTCCACCTCCGCTGGTTCACCCCGGAAGTAGAAATCGACCTGTGCGGACACGCAACCGTAGCCACAGCCGCCGTGATCCTTGGCCTTCGCTCCGAACTAGCGGGAGCGCGGGTTGTCTTTGATTCTAAAAGCGGAGAACTGGTGGTCGACCGCGAGGGCGATCTCTACGCCCTGAATTTCCCGTCCAACCCCCCGTCGGAATGCGCCGTGGATCCTGGCTTAAACGAGGCGCTGGGCGCGGTTCCCCAAAAGACGCTGGGCGGCCGAGGCTACCTCTGTATCTTTGAGAACGAAGCCCAGGTCCGGGCTCTTCGCCCCAATATGGATAAGGTAGCGGCACTGGATCGCTGGTCGGTCATCGCAACGGCTCCCGGCGACGATTGCGATTTCGTGTCCCGCTTCTTCGCTCCGGCGAAAGGAATTCCGGAAGATCCAGTCACTGGATCGGCGCATACAGTATTGATCCCCTACTGGGGCGAGCGCCTGCAGAAAAAGAAGATGTTCGCCCGCCAGATCTCCCGCCGCGGTGGCGAGCTATGGTGCGAAAACCTGGGACCTCGGGTAAAGATTGCCGGCCGGGCGGTGCCTTATTTAGAGGGGACGATCCAGGTCCCTAAGATGTGAGCTGGGCTTTCAGGCGTGCCCAATCCACAGGAAATCCTGCGCCTGAAGTATCGGCCAGCGAAAGTACGCATTCTGTTTGTAGGAGAGTCCCCGCCGGCGTCCGGACGATTCTTCTATGAGCGAAATAGCGGCCTCTATCGCGCGGTCAGAGACGCGTTCCGCGTGGTCCAACCAACCCTGGGGGACGACAACTTCCTTCCCGCGTTCCAAGATGCTGGCTGCTATCTGGTCGACCTCTGCCTCACGCCGGTGGATCATCTCGATAGAAAGTCGCGACTGAGTGTATGCATCCGGTCCCAGGCATCTCTCAGCCGCCAGATCGAGACGCTGGCTCCGGAAACGATCATAACCGTTGTTCGCTCCATACGGCGAAATGTCGATGCCGCGATTCTACGGACAGGCTGGAAAGGGAACATTTTAGATCTTCCGTATCCAGGCCGGTGGGTTCAGAACAGGAAGGAATTCATCAAACTGCTGGTGCGAGAGCTAAAACGGCGAAACGGGCCCGCCGTCCTGGGACGGCGGGCCCTGTCTTCTAACGATCGACAGTAGTTGCTACGGATTCACCAGCCCTCGCATGCGCTGCTGCAGCAACCGGCGGACCGATTCTGAAAGAACTGGCCGCTCCTGTGAGGCTGCGTTGGACGAGAAATCACTGGTGGAAGGTTTCGGCGTCGCCAGATAGCCGTGAAGGTCGCCGCTATTCTTGTCGACTGCGAAGCCGATGACCTGGCCAGTCGCGTTCACCGAACAGGCTGTCAACAGATACAGGGAAGAGCCGGGGGAGACGACGGTGTTCAGGTCCGTCATCACTCCGTTCTGCCAAATGAATCCGCGTGGATTGAAATTCGCATCGGCGGAAACTCCGGCTATAATGCCGTTGTCGTTGATCCAGATGCCGACGCTGATCGCGTCTCCGGGAAGCGTACCCAGATCCTGGATTCCTTTCTGTTTGGTCCAAAGAAAAGCGTGATTGGCTTTGTCGCCCTTCAGGTCGGAATTGCCTACCACCTGACCCTGATTATTGATGTACACGGCGATATTTCCGCCCCCGTGTCCCGTGCCCCCTAAATTGCCCAGGTCGGTTGCCAGTCCGTTCTGCCACAGCAGCGCGTGCAGCGGCTGAAGTTGATTCCCGTTAATCAGGCTGAAGGTGGTACAGGCGCCCGACCCACCGACGGCTTGTCCATGATCATTGATGGCAATGGCGACTCCATCCTGATCGCCTGGCGCCAACGGCAGTGCCTGGACGTTCCCAATGCTCCAGAGAGTTGGCTTGAACTGTGAGGTGAGGGGAAACGGGCAGGTCGGATCGGGTTGAGCGGTCTCCGACCAACCCACCACCTGGCTGCGATTGTTAATGAAGCTCGCGATTCCGTTGTTGCCGCCGAGCGTCGCCAGCGGAGTCATCACGCCATCCTGCCACAGAAAAGGAAGGCATGTAGTTCCGTGGGTAACCTGTCCCGTCGCCTTGAAGCCGCAAAAATCCTCGTTATGCGGATCGAGCGCCGCAGTCTCAGCGTTTCCCACTACTTGCCCTGTTTCATTCACGCTATGCGCGAGGCTATTCGTGCCTCCCAGGCCGGGCGTCCCGAGATCATAGTTGTAGCCCTTATAGGAAAGCATCGCGTGAGCGACATCGTCGGGCGACACGACAACTCCGGCGACCACGCCCGCGTTGTTCACCGCGAACGGCTGGCCTGGGTTGTTTCCCACCGGACCGAGATCTGTTACTAAATAGGTTGTCTGCGACTGGCCGGCGAGTGATAACGTCAGCATTCCACCGGCGACCAGCGCTTTTGTAATAACTTTCATAACTACCTCCGCCCTGATTGGCGCAAAAGGGTCCCGAAAGCTATCACGCAAGATGAAAAAATAGAAAAAAATTTTGGGGCGGGGGTAGAACGCGATGACTCAAACGTTCATGATCTCGAAACACTTCTCCAAGCTCTTCTCCGGATCGTTGCCCATGGCAGGCCGCCACTCGTGGGCGACAAATCCGGTGTAGCCGGTGTCGGCGATCGCGTTGGCGATAGCCCGGAAGTTGAGTTCCTGTTTCTCGTCGATTTCCAGGCGGGTGGGCACTCCTGCCACGTGGAAGTGACAGATGCGGTCAATATTTTCGCGCAGAGTCCGTATGATGTCGCCATCCATGATCTGGGCGTGGTAGATGTCGTACAGAATTTTCACGCGCGGGGAATTGACGCGCTTGCACACATCCAAGCCCCACGCCACGTGATTGAAGACCTGATCGGTACGCTGGTCCGCGGCAATCTTGGAGTTCGTAATTTCCATGCAAACGTTGACATTCTTTTGTTCGGCGTAGCCCTTTATGCGGCTCAGTATCGCAACCGCGTTATCGGCGCCTTCTTCCCTGGACATGCCACGGAGTTCGCCTGGGATGGCGATGAGAACCGAACAACCAACGCTGGCGCACGTGTCGATGCCGGCATGAGTGGCTTGTTCAATCTTGTCGTGGAGTTCCTTACGGATCAATCCATCCTGGAAGCTGGTTCCCGTGCCGGTCATCATGGCGGGCGCCAGGCCATTTTGCGTCAGGATGGGCACCTGCTGGGCGGTGGGCAGATCTACGCCTTTGAAACCGATGCGCGCCAGAATCTTGCACCTCTCCTCGAACGAGGTCTTGGATCCGGTCCAAACAGAAGCCATCACGCTTTGCTTGATACGCCCTCGGGCAGGCGCCGGAGTTTGGGCGGACAGTTGACCGGCGATCCCCGCGGCCAAGGGTACAGCCGCCGCGCTCTTTAAGAAGGTTCTTCGTTCCATCCGGGCCAATATACCACGCGATGAATTGCAGTGGGCGTGCTGGCGCAGAAGGCGGCGCAGAGGGTCGCATCACCCAATGTGGCGGGGGTGTTATTTTACTGCGATGGTTACTCCTGTTTGACTAGGTGCACCACCGATCTTTACTACGACGGGTACCGCGCTCCCCGGCGTAACACTCGCGGGAATAGGCACATTGATTTGCAAAAGCCCCGCAATCTTTCCAGGAGCGCCGCCGGCGTACTGAAGAGAGTCTACTATCGTCCCTCCGACGCTGACGGCCACAGGAAGAATCGGCCTGGAGAACGGTGCGCTTGCGATTTTTCCATCCAGCCCAGCGGGCGAGGTTTGGCCGCCACCGGTCGCGAATAGCGAAATGACGCTGCCGATGGGAGCCGGAGCCATCGCTGTATTGAGAGAACCATCCTGATTTACTGCCGCGGCTTGCCCTTTGCCTGTAGAATCGACAGTGAAGAGACCCGGCGCTGAAGCAACCAGGGGGACCGCGATGGCCGCGGAGGTTTGTCCCTGATAGGTCACCGTGATCTTCGCGCTGGCGCCAGTGGTCTCAAAGGGCACAAGGGCGGCGGCCTCAGTCGCCGATGTGTAGACCAGAGGGGCTTCAATTCCGTTGAATTGAATGCTGGTGCCGGCCAGTTGCGTCGCGTAGAATCCGTCGTTGCCCGGCTGGGCCGAGATGAGCTGCGTGGGGCCAAGGCTGGAACCGTGGAGGACCACCAGTTCTCCGGCCGCGATATAGCCGTCGATCAAGCTGCTTGCCGCGTTGTTGACGGATGTGACGGACGGCTCGCCTCGGTTGGGGGTCAGCAGGCGAATGCGATTGTTACCTTCGTCGGCGACGTATATATTGCCGGAGGCGTCGACAGCAACTCCTAAAGGACCATTCAACTGTCCCTTGGTGGCGGGTCCGTTGTCGCCGCTGAAGCCTTGCGTTCCATTTCCGGCCACTGTAGTGATCACTCCGCCCGTAACCTTGCGGA
The DNA here is from genome assembly GCA_963766615.1 of Terriglobia bacterium. Classification (GTDB taxonomy): domain Bacteria; phylum Acidobacteriota; class Terriglobia; order Bryobacterales; family Bryobacteraceae; genus Palsa-187. Next base: position 468,298 of record CAVYBC010000009.1, on the reverse strand, counting down.
CCAGGTTGTTGTAGAGATCGGTAATCAAGAGATTGCCTGCGATGTCTACGGCGATGCCCCCCGGCGCACTCAATTGCGCGCTGGTGGCCGGACCATTGTCGCCTAATCCGCTAACCCCGCCACCTGCGACCGTGGTGATCACACCGTTTGCGACCTTTCGAACCCTGTGATTGTTCGTGTCTGCGATGTAGAGATTGCCTGCCGAGTCCACCGCTACACCGAAAGGGTTTTGCAATTGGGCATTCGTGGCCGGGCCGTTGTCACCGCTAAACCCGGGCGTGCCATTTCCCGCTACGGTGGTGATTAAACCATTCGCGATTTTGCGGATACGGTGGTTGAGTTGGTCCGCTACATAGAGATTTCCCGCTGAGTCCACCGCGATTCCGATGGGACTGTTTAACTTGGCGCCCGTGGCCAGATCCCCGTCACCACTGAAACCGCTGGTCCCGCTATTTCCCGCTAAGGCAGTGACCAAGCCTGCTGACACTTTGAAGATGCTCGAAGCCAGGACGCCCAGACTCGTGATGTACAGGGTGTCCTGTGGAGCCCACCGCGATCGCGGCGGGATGGCCCAGCGGCGCGTTTGCGCCCAACGTCGTGATCAACCCATTGCTGATTTTCCGGATGACGGTGTTGTTAGTATCGGCGATATATAGGTTGCCTGCGGAATCCGTACCGACGCCCCATGGAAACGCAATCTGCGCTCCAACCGCGGGACCATTGTCCCCGCTGCTACCCGAAACCCCCGTCCCCGCGATCGTCGATATTGTATAGCTCTGGCCGAAGGTGCAGGGCAGAAGCGAAGCAAAAAGAAAGCTGGATACGAAACGCACACCCTTCTATCGTCAGGCGAATTTAGAATCTTGAAAGGCTGAGGACCTTGGGTTCCCAATCCAAACACCTTAGAAAAAAGGTATCGATGTTCGAAGCCCGCCTACACTTACCTAGTACATCAGGGCTGGGGATGGCAAGAATTCTATTCCACCGGCTTTTCCGCCACATGATCCACGACGATCACCGAAATGGACCGCTTTTGCTTGACGAGTTTCAGGCCAAGCTCTTTTTCCACCGCATCGTAGGACGAGAGGTAGCCCGGATCCGCGGCGTCAACCGTTGCTCCTCCCGCCGGGTTCGGATTGGAAACTTGTGCGGCACGCTGGCTGCTCCAGCCGATCATGAAATTCCAACCTCCTTGAAGGCCGGTGGCGTCCCTGATTGGATGATCGAAGAAGCCTGTGGCCTGCTCCAGATTACGCGCGAATTCGGCCATGGTGGTGTTCTTGCAGTTGACCATGACGCTTACACTCGGGGTGGGTCTGGGAGCGGTGGTATCGGGTCTGCAGTCGGACCTCTCATTCGGATCCGCCTTGATGAGCTTGTGCTTTCCATCGGACGGCAAGGTGAGATCGTAGACGGTCACCTCCCGATTTTCGGTATGGGTCTTCAGCTCAAACTGATCAGCCAGCAGCCCGCGCAGCATCTCCATCACAGCCCGGATGGGCGGCGCCTGCGTTCGACCGGCAACCGGCGTGGGCGCGCCTTCTCCGGTGCTGGGCAATTTAGCTGTAATGCTCCACAGCTGCGAATCGGCAGACTTGGGAAGTCCAACAAAGAAGTCGTTCGCGGCGTTGGGTTGAATCTGGTAGGCCAGGGCCATCAGGCTACGCACCGTGCCTGCCGCTTCAACCTGGGTCCCGCCCCGGTAGAAAAAACCGGTCCTCCGAGGCCCGTTAGGATCGGCGGGTTTCACTGAGGCCACTTCGAATCGCGGAGCGGCCACCACCAAATCGGTCGCCACGGCCGGAGGATTCGCGGTCGGGTTTCGGTTCACCTTTTCAACCACCCACACCGGCAGCGGGACGTCCTGCAATTCCAGCTTCAGCCCCAATTGCTTATTCACGGCGTCAAAGATGGTAATCGCATCGCGGCCCTTATCGGCCACCTGCATGCTCGGCGTGAATTCGAAGTCAAAGTCGAACGCGCCTTCCAGCTTGGTGGAATCCATAACCTCGTAATTCAAATATGTGTTGTATTGGCTGCCCGAAACCTGACGAAGCAGGACTGCAAGCTGCTCGGTGGTGGTCTTGTGGCAGGTGATTTTAAGATTCGGAATCGAATTTCCGGTCTGCGGTGGCTGGGGCCGGCAACCGGAATCCCCCGATTCCCCTGCCGGTTTCAGCTTCGATCCACCCTTGCCAACGGTCAGCACGTACCGCGGCGTCGGGCGTGTTTCCTTATTGATCACCAAGCCGAAACGCTCCGCCAGCAGGGTCTGAAGCATAAGGTTGGCGGTTTCGCGAGTCGTACCTTCGGGTACCTTAGCGATCACGTCAAAGAGATCCGACTTCAGCCAACTCGGACCGCCACTGATACCGTCCTCTGGGACTCCATAGGCGGCCTGAATGAGCTGGAGCACGGTCGCGTCCCGGTTGATATACAGTCCCTCCCGAAGCCTGCCGCCCGCGTTCTGCGCAAACCAGAACGGCGTGGGACTGACATGAATGTCCGCGAGATCGAACTTCGGCTGTTGGCTAAAAGCCGGCGTGATTGCCAGTGCGACGAGCAAAAGAATCTTCTTCATAGCTCCTCCGTTCGGCTTGCGTTTTTTGCGAAATAATACCGTAGACGCTCCGGCTCTGAAAATGTTCCCGATATTGCTGCAATTTCTTCGCGGAAAACTGACTTCCTGAGGCCACCGCTGTCGCTCGAGAAGAACAATCGCCCCGCTCTAAATAAGTCTTGACACCGGAACCAACATGCTAAATAATTAGCACGTGGATGTTGGAAATTTAGCATGGAAACGTTAAGCCGCCGCGAGCGGCAGATTCTGGACATCTTATATAACCGTGGCAAGGCCACCGCAGCCGAAATTCTGGCCGCGCTGCCGGATCCTCCCGGCTACTCGGCCATTCGAGCCTTGTTGCGAATTCTTGAAGAGAAGGGTCACGTGAAGCATCAGCAGGATGGGGTGCGATACGTGTTCCTTCCCGTGGTGTCTCGTAAGAAGGCGAGCGTGGAAGCGCTGCGTCATCTTCTGGAGACTTTTTTTGACGGCTCCGCAGCCAATGCAGCCGAAGCTTTGGTGGATGGATCGGCGGCGCGACTGGCGCCTGAAGAACTGGACCGTTTGGAACAACTCATTGCGCAGGCGCGAAAGGAGAAATCGTGATGATCAATTTACTTGTGGGCGCTTCCTTGAAGGGAACCTTGGTGTTGGCTGTGGCATTTCTAGCGGCTTGGATTGCCCGCCGTTCGTCGGCTGATCTGCGCCATCGCATTTGGTTGGGTGCGCTGATTGCAATGGCTGTACTGCTTGTGCCGGTGCCGGTGGTCGAGCCGGCTCGTCTTTCGGTCTTAGCGGTAAGCGTGGCTCCGTCCCGGTTAGGCCAAGCCGCGGCTCCCGCGATGTGGACCACATGGGTCCTGTGGCTGTGGGCGGCTGGAGCGCTGCTCGCCGGGACGAGACTCTTCGCCGGGGTCATTCGCCTGGCTCGCATCACCGCAAGCTTCCCAGCCGGAGTTCGCAAACGTTCTTTCGACCAGCCAGGTGGGGACTCCCCTCACGTGGGGCCTGTTGCGTCCAGTGATTCTTCTCCCCAAGTACGCCTTGGATTGGCCGCAGGAAAAACGCGATTGGGCCATTCGTCATGAGCAGGCTCACATCGCCCGCCGGGATTGGTTCTGGCAGGTATTCGCCCAGGCTTTGACCTGCTTGTTCTGGTTTCATCCGCTGGTGTGGATGGCTGCGGCCCGTCTTCGCGATGAGGCCGAACATGCCGCCGATGACGCCGTTCTTACCGCCGGCGCACATGCGCCCGATTACGCGGCGCAGCTCGTTGAAGTCGCTCGCCAGTTGCAATCGCAAACCGCTCTGGCCGGCGTCAGCATGGTGCGGACACCGGTGCTGGAAAACCGGGTGACCTCTATTCTCAACTCCGCGCTGGGACGCAGGCCTGCGGGCAGAGTCGCCCGTTGGAGCATCGCCGTTGCCGCGCTTGGGCTTGCTTCTTCCACTCGCGGCCTACCAGGCTGAACAGGCCCACAAGATTGGTGAACCCGGCTTGACCGGTCCCACCGTCATCAGCAGGATTGAGCCCTCGTATACGCAGGAAGCCAAGGATGCCAAGATTCAAGGCACCGTCGCGGTAGGTCTGGAAGTGAATGCCGAGGGTAAGGCTCAGAATCTCTACATTATCCGGTCGCTGGACAAGGGCCTGGATGAGAGCGCGATTGCCGCGATCCAACAATGGGTGTTCAAGCCGGGAGAGAAGGACGGCAAGCCCGTAACGGTGACCGCGACCATTGAAGTCAACTTCAGGCTTTTGTAACACGTGCTGCTAAAGTGGTCCCATGAGACCACTGCTGGTCCTGGCAGCCACCGCCAGCCTCTTTGCACAGACGCGCACCATCTCCGATGCCGAGGTGGTGCGCGTTCATCGTTCTGTGCTGCTGATCGACACGCATAACGACGTCCCCAGCCGCACCGTAGACGGATTCGACATCGGGCCGCGAGCTTCCGATGGTCAGACCGATATCGTCCGGCTCAAAGAGGGCGGAGTGGGGGCACAATTCTTCGCCGCCTTCGTGGATTCCGAATACGTCAAGGGCAACCGCTCAGCCGATCGCGCGCTCGCGATGATCGATACGATCCGGCATGACATTATCGGGAAATATCCGAATGATTTCATGTTTGCGGGCATTGCCAGGGACATCGAAGAAGCGCACCGCCAGGGTAAAATCGCCGCATTGATCGGAATCGAAGGCGGTCACGCCATTGAAGACAGCCTTCGTCTTCTGCGCGACTACTACGCATTGGGCGTGCGTTACATGACCTTGACGCACACCAATACAAATGACTGGGCGGACTCCTCCGGCGACGTGACCAACCCGCAGGTGAAGCATCATGGCGGCCTGACCGATTTCGGCAAAGACGTAGTGCGCGAAATGAATCGCCTGGGCATGATGGTGGACATTTCGCACGTGGCCGATAAAACGTTCTACGATGCGCTGGAAGTCTCCAGAGCGCCAGTTTTCGCGTCGCATTCAAGCTGTCGCGCACTGGACAACGCTCCTCGCAACATGACCGACGAGATGATCGTCGCACTCGCGAAGAAGGGCGGAGTGATCGATGTGAACTTCAACTGCTCTTTCGTTTCGCAAAAGTATCGTGACGCGGAGGCCTTGATCAGCAAACAGGTGAACGAGCGCTACGACCGAGAAACGGCGGGAAAGAAACTGAACGAGCAGCAGGAAAATATCGTCAAGAATCACATTCGCGCACAGATGGGCTTGAAGAATCCCACGCTTGCCGATGTGGTGGCGCATATCGACCATATCCGTAAGATCGCCGGCGTGGACGCGATCGGTATCGGCAGCGATTTCGACGGAGTGCCATGCGTTCCGGACGGGTTGGAAGACGTGACGAAGTATCCTAACCTGACACGCGCCCTGCTGGAGAAAGGCTATACAGCCGAAGACATCGGAAAGATTTATGGAGGCAATTTTCTGCGAGTGATGCGTAAGGTAGAAATGGTGGCGGGTAAATGAAAATCGTAACGATTGTTGCATTAGCAATCGCGTGCTCGTCCTGCGGTTTGAAACCACAAGGCGCCAGTTTGGATCCATCGCTCGCGTTGCTGATTCCGTCCGATACCATCGCCATCGTGGCCGTCCGATTGGATCAGCTTCAGAAGACGGCCGTTTATCAGAAGTATTTCTCCCAACAGAGCATTCCGCAGATTGACGAGTTTGCCAAACAAACGGGCATAGATCCGCGCCGTAATTTGTGGGAAGTCGCATTCGTTACCAACGGTAAGAAGAGCGCCATCCTGGGACGGGGTATGTTCTCCGATGAGAGCGAGCCGCGTCTGGAAAACCTTACTAAACAGGGAGCGAAACGATTCGGGTACAAGGGACTGAACCTGGTGGGCGACGATTCCAATGCAGTGTTGATGGTAAGCCCGACCGTGCTCGCGGCGGGAGACACGAGCTTTCTAAAGCAGATGGTGGACACGCGGGACAAGTCGACTGGTCCTCCGCCGGTGCTGGCGGCGTTGATTAAGGACATCCCTCGCGACACTCAGTTCTGGGGTGCCTATTCAGGAGGACCTATCAATCTTCCTTTTCAGCCGGGCAGTAACCTTGGCAATGTGAACAAGGTCCTGGGTTTGATCCAGCAGGGTTCATACTATTTCGACCTGCGCACGGGGCTCAACGGCGTGGCTATGGGCCAGACTTCAACCGAGCAGGACGCGCAGCAACTGGAAGGAGCGCTGAAGGGTTTGATTGGCTTGGGTCGTCTATCCACGCCCGCTAACCAACCCGATGCGCAAAAGATCTGGGATGGCTTCCGTGTGACGGAACAGAATAAGCAGGTGAAGCTATACGTGGACCAGCCGGCGGATCAGGTGGAGAAGATTATCGGCCTGGCGCAGACGTTCCGGCGCTAGTGCTGGGTTGATTCGCCAAGGTTCTTGGGTTTCGGAATCGCATCCCCGAGGTTGATGGACCCTCCGCCTTCGCTCACGTAGTTGCGGTTCCAGGAGGGGATCTCAACCGTGACATCACCCTTTACGACTGCCTGGCAGGCGAGCCGGGACTTCGGTGTCAGCCCTGGGGCGAAGTCCAGGCGATCGGCTTCGTCTTCGTCCTGCTCGCTCAGGTTTCCGTCGCCACTCTTGACGATGACGTGGCATGTAGTGCAGGCGCACACGCCTCCGCACGCGTGATCGAGCGTAATGCCGAAGTGGATGGCGACGTCCAGAATCGACTCCGGCTTCCCGTGCTTATCGTAAGGGAGTTTGCCGGATTCGAACTCTACTGTTTTGTCGAGATTCGTGAACGTAACCTTGGGCACATCTCTATTGTAACTGGCATACTGAAGACTTCATGTTTCATCTTCTGGAAAAGCGCATTGCGGAGGCGTTTGGAACGCGAATCGCGGCGCTCTATCAAGTCACAACGCCGGTTCAAACCGAGCAACCCAAGCAGTCTTCTTTCGGCGAGATCGCACTCCCGGCTGCGTTTCAGCTGGCGCGCCAATTGAAAAAAGCGCCTAAGGCGATCGCGCAGGAACTCTCTGACGCGGTAGGCAAAATAGACGGCGTTGCCGCCGTTGAAATCGCCGGCAATGGGTATTTGAATCTCCGTTTGGATCGCGGCTACTATGCCTCAGGACTGCTGACCAATGCGGTGGAACCGCGCGAAACACGTGCCGAAGCAGACAAGACGATCGTCGAGCACACCAATATCAATCCCAACAAAGCCGCACATATCGGCCATCTGAGGAACGCGATTCTTGGCGACACGTTTGTGCGCATGCTACGAGCGACTGCCGCAAATGTTGAGGTGCAGAACTATATCGATAATACCGGCGTGCAGGTCGCCGACGTCGTGGTTGCATTCCAGCATTTTACGGAGACGAAAACTCCGGAACAGGTAAGGGACTATATCGATAAGTTCCCCACGACACAGCATTGGGGCTTCGACTACGCCTGTTGGGACCTCTACGTTATGGTCTCAGCCGAATACGAGCGTGATCCTGGGTTGCTTGATCTGCGACGCAAGACCCTGCATTTCATCGAGCATGGCGAGGGCGCGGCGGCGGAGATCGCCCACCTAGTCTCCGACGCCATCGTCAAGAAGCATCTGGCCACAATGTGGAGGCTGAACATCGCCTACGATCTACTGCCGCGCGAGAGCGAAATTCTGCACCTGAAATTCTGGGCGGCCGCGTTTGAATTGCTGAAAGAACGTAAGGCGATTTATTTCGAGACCGAGGGTAAGAACAAAGGCTGTTGGGTGATGCCTTCTTCCGCGTTTCGCGAAGGATCTGAAGATGAGGAAGACGATAGCAAGGTGATTGTGCGTTCCAACGGTACCGTGACCTATGTCGGTAAGGACATCGCCTACCAGCTTTGGAAGTTCGGCCTATTGGGAAAGGATTTCTTCTATCGCCAATGGCACACCTATCCTGACGGTCATGTGGTCTGGGCGTCGACGGACGAGCCGCAGGCGGAAGGCCCCAGGTTTGGCCGGGGTTCAAGGGTGTTCAACGTAATCGACTCGCGCCAATCTTATTTGCAGGACGTGGTAGTGGCGGGGTTGCGAGCCCTCGGATTTTCCGAACAGGCGGACCGCAGCATTCACTTCTCCTATGAGATGGTCGCGCTCTCGCCGCGCACTTGCGTCGAGATGGGCATCGAGCTGTCTGACGAAGATAAGAAGAGACCTTACGTGGAAGTTTCCGGGCGCAAAGGCCTGGGTGTTAAGGCTGACGATTTAATCGACAAATTGATTGAGACCATGCTTGCCGAAGTTACGTCTCGTCATGAGGCCGAACCGGAAGAAGCACGGCGGCGGGCGGCTACTGTGATTGCGATCGGCGCGTTGCGATACTTTATGCTCAAGTTCACGCGCAATTCGGTAATCGCTTTCGATTTCGCCGATGCGCTCAGTTTTGAAGGGGAGACTGGTCCGTACGTTCAATACGCGGCTGTGCGCGCCCGCAATATCTTAAGAAAGTTGGAATCACGCGGAGAGAAACTACCCGATTTCCCGGCGGTGCTGACGCGCGAGGCAATGGAGCGTCAGCTTGCCAATGAAGATTGCTGGCAACTGCTCCTGGCGGCATCCAAAGCAGGTTCCGCAATCGAGCGTGCTGTGACAAGTGGCGAGCCGTCGCACGTTGCTCGCTACGCGTTCCAGCTTGCTCAGGCGTTTTCTAATTTCTATCATTTGTTTCCGGTGTTGTCCGAGTCCGACCCGGAGAAGAAGGCATTCCTGTTATGGATGACCGAATACTTTGGGCTTCAATTGGAACGCACTTTGAGTGTGTTGGGAATTGAAGTGCCTGAGTATATGTAGAATCAGAGAAGGAGTAATTGTGCCGACGGTGGTCACCGAAACGTTGACTCAGCCCATCCCACCCGACCCGCCGCGGAAGCGTTGGACCCGAGCGGAGTGCTCGACTCTTGAGGCGGCGGGTCTGTTCGACCAACAACCCGTCGAGTTGATCGATGGGGAGCTTATCAACAAAATGGGAAAGAAGCGGCCACATGTCGAGGCTCTGGCACTGCTTGTGGGTTGGCTCATCGGAGCGTTCGGAGCGCGGTTTGTGAATTCCGAGGCTCCGATAGACGTTGCGCCCCAAGACAACCCCACTAATGAACCGCAACCAGATGCTATTGTCCTGAAGGCGAGCTTCTCGGGCCTCTGGACCGCCACCCCTCAGCCTCACGACTTGGAGTTGGTAGTCGAGGTTGCCGATACATCCAAGGTTTTCGACCTCACCACCAAGGCGGCGTTATACGCACGCGCTCAAATTATCGAATATTGGGTGCTGGACATCACTGGCCGCCGGTTGATCGTGCATCGTGACCCCAAATTCGATAGGTATGAGTCCATCGTGGCCTATGGCGCGAATGAAAGTGTTGCTCCGCTGGCTGCGTTGGACAAGTTATTTCGCGTGGCCGATGTTTTTCCGCCTCTGTAAGAGCTTTCGTCCTCCGGGCAAAGGTACCGCGTTAAAATATAAATACCCATGAAATCTCTGAACTCTTTTGGCGCCGCGGGCCAACTGCGTGTCGGCCAGCGCACCTATGACATCTTTCGCCTGGCTGCATTAGAAAAAGCGGGCTTCCAACTTTCTCGCATTCCTTACTCCATCAAGATTCTGCTTGAGAACCTGCTGCGATTCGAAGACGCGTCTACGGTCAAGAAATCGGACATTGAATATGTGGCGGCATGGGACCCGTCGGCAGCCGCGAAAGAGATCAACTTCCGGCCGGCCCGCGTGGTTCTGCAGGATTTCACCGGTGTGCCCTGCGTGGTGGACCTCGCTGCCATGCGCGACGCGCTTGCTAAGCTGGGTGCCGATCCGAAAAAGGCCAACCCGCTGGTGCCTGTCGACCTTGTGATCGACCACTCCGTGCAAGTGGACCACTTCGGCACCAAAGATTCGTTCCTCCAGAATTCACTGATCGAATTTCAGCGCAACCAGGAACGCTATTCTTTCCTGCGCTGGGGCCAATCCGCGTTTCAAAACTTCCGAGCTGTGCCGCCGGAGACGGGCATCGTGCACCAAGTGAACCTGGAATATCTTGCTCCGGTAGTGATGACCTCCGGCAGCCAAGCCTATCCCGATACCGTGGTCGGTACCGATTCGCACACCACCATGATTAACGGCTTGGGCGTAGTGGGCTGGGGCGTCGGCGGAATTGAGGCGGAGGCGTGCATGCTTGGGCAGCCCGCCACTATGCTGCTGCCTGAAGTGATCGGATTCAAACTGACCGGACGGCTTCCCGAAGGCGCTACCGCGACCGATCTGGTGCTGACCGCCACGCAGATGCTACGCAAGAAAGGCGTGGTGGGCAAGTTCGTCGAATATTATGGCGATGGGCTGGATTCGCTAAGTCTTGCCGACCGCGCCACGCTGGGCAACATGGCTCCCGAATACGGCGCGACCATCGGAGTGTTCCCGATTGATGAAGCGTCGCTTGAATACCTGCGAATGACGAATCGTCCACCGGAGTTGATCGAATTGGTAGAAGCTTACGCGAAAGAGCAGGGCCTATTCCGCATTGCGGGCGCGCCCGATCCGGTGTTTAACGATACGCTGCATTTGGATCTATCCACGGTAGTCGCGTCGCTGGCCGGACCGAAGCGCCCGCAGGATCGCATCAATTTGCCTGACGTCAAGAAGAACTTCCTGGACGGATTGGGGGCGGTTCCCCGTACGGCTGAAATCGGAACCAATGGTTCGCGGGCGACGATTCACGATGGAAGCGTGGTGATAGCAGCCATCACAAGCTGCACCAATACGTCGAATCCATCGGTGTTGATCGCCGCCGGGCTGCTGGCGAAAAAGGCGGTAGAGCGCGGGTTGACGTCCAAGTCCTGGGTGAAGACGAGTCTCGCTCCTGGATCGAAAGTGGTGATGGATTACTTGCAGGATGCAGGCCTGCTGGAGCCGCTGGAAGCGTTGAAGTTCCACCTGGTAGGCTTCGGGTGCACTACCTGCATCGGCAACAGCGGACCTCTGCCGGACGAGGTTGCGGCGGGTGTGACGAAAGAGAAGCTGACGGTGGCCGCGGTTCTCTCGGGCAATCGTAATTTTGAAGGCCGCGTGAATCCATTGGTAAAGGCGAACTATCTTGCGTCGCCGCCGCTGGTGGTCGCATACGCGCTGGCCGGACGCGTGGATATTGATTTGACTCACGAGCCTTTGGGCCAGGATCAACATGGCAAAGATGTCTTCCTGCGCGATATCTGGCCGTCCAATGATGAAATTCAGGCGGCGGTGAAGAAGTCTGTGCGGCGTGAGATGTTCGCCAAACAATATTCAGAGGTCTTCAACGGGGATGCGCAATGGAATGCGATCAAGGTTCCCGTCGGCGACGAGTACAAGTGGGATGACCACTCCACTTACATCAAGCGTGCTCCGTATTTTGACAACATGGTGGACCCGAAGACGTTTGTTAAGGACTTGAAGGGCCTGCGCGCGCTGGCGGTGTTGGGAGATTCGGTGACCACCGATCATATCTCGCCCGCCGGAAATATCGCCAAGGACAGTCCCGCCGGGCATTACTTGCAATCGCTCGGCGTGAAGCCCGCGGATTTCAATTCCTACGGCGCGCGGCGCGGCAACCATGAAGTGATGGTTCGGGGTACGTTCGCCAACATTCGACTTCGCAACCTGATGGCCCCCGGTACCGAGGGTGGTCTTACTCGCTTTGTTCCCTCGGGCGAGCAGATGTTCATCTATGACGCGTCGGTGCGCTATCAGAACGAGAACACGCCGCTGCTGGTGATCGCGGGCAAGGAATACGGCACGGGCTCCTCGCGAGACTGGGCTGCGAAGGGGACTTTATTATTGGGCGTGAGCGCGGTGATCGCCGAAAGCTTTGAGCGTATTCATCGGTCCAACCTGGTGGGCATGGGCGTGTTGCCGCTGCAGTTTGAGAACGGTCAGAATGCGGAATCGCTAGGACTCACAGGAACCGAGCTATTCTCGATTGAAAACGTTCCCGCCGCGGTGGAATCGTGCGGCAAGTACAGGGTCCGCGTGACTGCTGAACACGATGGCCGGAAGAAGACCTTCGATGCGATTGCTCGCGTCGACACACCGCAGGAAACCGAATACTATCGCAATGGCGGAATTCTGCCGTACGTGCTGCGCCAGCTTGCGGCGCAATAAGCTTTCGCCCGGAAAGCTCAATTCTTAGCGTGTCAGCCGGCCTTCCAGGCGGGTACGGACTCTGACGCGCGGAAGGTCACGATGCCCGAGCGCAGGCCGATGGACTCAAGTTCGGTCTTGCGAAACCCTTCCGCTATCGTAGAGATCACGCCATCGGGTTCGACCAGAAACATTGCCGGCACGAACTCGATCCCAAACCCGCTACTGGCCGGGTACCGATCCTCTGCGCGATCGAGCAGGGTCGGGAGTGAAACGCCGTAGGTCTGATGGAATTGCCGTGTGGCTCGTTCGGGGTCTTGGCTGATGGCGACTACCGGCAGCGATCCTTTGCCGATGCGGTCCAGGAAGGGGAACGCAAGCTGACAGGTGGGACAACCTACCTTGAAAAAGGCGAGCAGCACGGGGCCTTGCTGAAGGAGTTCGGTGAGCGATTTCTTGCCGCCGTCTAAAGTGCTCAGCAGGAATTCGGGTGCCTTGTCTCCAACCGTAAGCATACTCATTCAGCCTACCGCAGTCATTCGCAGACGACAGAATACGATCGTCCGCGCCACCAATCTGTGCTGGAATGGAAGGTTCCATGGCCTCGCGTCGCGCTGCGCTTCTCTTCTGGATCGGATTAGGCGCGATGCTCGTGCTATCCAGGCTGGCCCATCTCAACATCCTTTGGGCGGATGAGGATTATCATCTGGCCGGAGCAATTCAGGTGTTGTGGGGGAAGGCCCCGTATCGCGATTTCTGGTATGACAAGCCGCCGCTGAACCTGGGATGGTTTCTACTCTTTGGCGCTCGAACAGGAGTTGTGCTGCGAGTAGCGGGGGCATTGTTCGACGTCGCTTGTTGCGCGTTGGCATATCGCTTCGCGCGGCAGGTGTGGGGCCGCGCAGAGGGCTTTATTGCTGCCGGATTGCTTGGGTTCTTCCTGATTTTCTACTTACCGCCGGGAGTGATTCCGCAGGAACCCGATTCGCTGATGCTTGCGCCTCATATCGGGGCAGTGTATCTGGCCTGGCGGCGCAGGCCGATGGCCGCGGGCCTGGTTGCAGGACTCGCATTTCTTATAAGCAGCTAAAGGCGCGCTTGTTCTTGCGCCTTGCCTTCTGTTTGATTTCGGTGGAGCGGGGTTGATGCTCGCGGGGTTTCTAGCGCCGAATTTAATTGTGTTTGGATTTCTCGCCGGAGCCGGTGCGCTGACCGGTTACTGGGAACAAGTATGGCGATGGGGATTTCTCTACGCGGGTGCCGACCCGGCTGCGCAACGTGGCGTGATGGGCCTGGCTAATTGGTTGGGGTTCCAAGCGGCGCTGGTGATCGGGGTGGCAGCCTGGTGGGTGACCTCTTCTAAAGAAGAAGCGAGGTTGCGATTGCAGTTTGCAGGATGGATTGCGTTGTCGCTGTTCGGCGTGGCGATCGGATGGCGATTCGCTCCGCGCTACTTCCTGCAGTTATTGCCGGCGCTGGTGATTCCTGCCGCGCGCGGAGTGGTGCTGTTTCGCGTGAAGGCGCCGCTGCCTGCATATCTGCTGTTGGCGTACCGCGCTGGCCGTTCCGCTATTGCGATTCGGGCCTCGATACGTGACACTGGCAGAGCGAAGATCTTCGCGGAATTGCGCATGGATGGCAGGATGTCGCGATGGATCAGGAAAGTAGAGAGGCCGCGCGATTGCTTTCCAGCATGGCCCGGCCTGGCGATACGATTTTCATCTGGGGATACCGGCCCAACTTGATCGCATACACCAGGCTTCCCGTAGGCGCGCGGTTATGGGATTCGCAACCGTTGACCGGCGTTCCCGCCGACCGGCATCTTACCAGCGCTCAGCCGGTGGCGCCGGAGTGGGCGCGAAGCAATCGTCACCAGCTAGCACAATCACAACCCACTTGGATCGCCGATGGATTGAGCCAGTACAATCCCGCGCTCGATATTCACAATTATCCCGATCTGAGTGTCTGGTTAAAACAATATTGCGAAGTTACGAAGTCCGGCAGGATTACTCTCTACCGTTTGTGTTCGCAATAATTATTCGTCGGCGTGAGCTTTGACGAAGGCGAGAATGTCGAAGCGTTTGATGACGCGGTCGGGAAAGAAGCTGTTCACGCCATCCTGAAGGTCCGTGTAGACTTCAAAAATTGTGTGAAGGCGCGTGAGCGCGAGCATTTCGATATTCCGCTTATTCGGATTGACCAGTTTCAATGAGCCATCCAGGTTCTTAAGCGAGGTGTAGCAGATCACCATGCCGCCCAGGCCGGTGGAATCGACATAATCCACGTGAGTCAAATCGAACAGCATGCGCCGGTGGCCGGCGGTGATCAATTGCTGTACGGCCTCCCGCAAAGTGTTCGACTCCTCCATGGTAATTCGGCCCTTAAGAGAGAGGATGACAATGTCTTCGCGAGAATGTTCCTTGATTTCTAAGCTCATTTGCCCCTGGAACCAGTGTAGCGAAAGTCGGTTCTTCCTGAGACCAAGCGTTACACGCGCGAAGAATCCGATAGGGCCGGCGCGGGCGCGGATTTGACCGCCGCGCTATCGGCAGGCAGCCGGACAGTGAAGACGGTACCCTCTCCGGGTGTACTGGTGACGTCGATCTTGCCACCGTGGGCGTCCACGATCCAGGCAACAAAACTCAACCCCAGCCCCAGGCCCTGGATCTTGTTGGTTTGCGCATTTCGCACGCGATAGAAGCGGTCGAAGATGTGGGGCAGATTTTCCGCCGGAATGCCAACGCCGGTATCTTTCACCTCAAGGTAGACCCAACCCGTGGGCGGCGACGAAGAGCAGCGGACAAATACCGATCCTCGCTCCGGAGTGTACTTGACGGCGTTCGAAATCAAATTTGAAAGCAGGCGTTCCACCTGGACGCGGTCGGCGAAAACCATCAGGTCGGGAGCGGAGTGGACTCTCAGGTTGAGTTTCTTCTCTTCGGCGGGAATCTGGAACTGGTCGACTACGTCGATGGCCAATTCGCCTAAGTCAAAGGAGGTCTTTTGCAGCGCAAGCTGACCCGACTCGGCTTGCGAGAGCAACAGCAGCGCGCGGATGATGCTGGAGAGTTGCTCCACGTCTTCCAGCGCATTGAGAATTGCCTCGTGATATTGCTCGGGTGTGTCGGCGGTCAGTAGCGCGACTTCCAGCTGTCCTCGAATGGCGGTGAGAGGGGTACGAAGCTCGTGCGAAACGTCGGTGGAAAAGCGCCGGATTTGTTCGAAGGACTGGCCGAGGCGCGCGGTCATGCGGTTGAAGCTGTCGATGAGGTGATCCAGTTCATCACCGGCGCCGCGAAGTGGAATCTCGATCGAGAGATCGGAGCTGGTGATCCGCTGGGCCGTCAGCGCGACGGATTGAAGAGGCTGCACGGCCCGGCCAGCCAATAGCCAGCCGATCAAGCTTGCTCCGGCGATCATGGGGAGCAGCAACAGGAAATAATTCCGGGTGAACGTATTCACGGTTCGATAGGGGGTTTCGAGCGACCGGCCCAGCGCGAAGAAGTACGGCTTTCGCTGCGTGTCGGGCATGACTCCGGCCTTGATCATGTACGGAATGCCGAGTTCGTCAGACCTGATGTGAATTTCGTATTGCTGTGGAAGAGATAGAACGCGGTGTATTTCTGCGGGGGGATCGATGCCGATGGAACGATAGGTTTCCGAATCGTACAGCACCAAACCGTTGGCGTCGGTGAGAAGCGAGATGGTTTTCAGCCGGTCGGCTGCCAGGGATTCGTCAGGGTCGCTGGGATCGACGATCCACTCCGGCCGCTGATTTTCGATCTTGAGATATCCCTTGGCCGCGCCCCATTCTTCCTCCAGCGCATCTTGCACCTCGCCTTCCAATTGGCTCTTTAGGGTCGCGCGGAAGAAGAGTCCGAGGGCGGCGAGCAGCACAGTAAAGAACAGAACGTAGCTGACGGTGAGGCGGAACCGCAGCCCGAGCGCGAAACGAACCGGGAGTTCGGAGATTCCGATTGCAGGTCTGAAACGGGCCATGGGCTAGAGATCAGGTGAGCGGTCCCTATCCTTTCTCCAGGACCCTTTCCGGCATTTTCTCTCTATCAGAGGTTCGGTCCGGCGTGTCCAGCATGTAGCCAATGCCGCGGACGGTTTGAATCATCTTCACTGGCCACTTGTCGTCGATTTTGCTGCGCAGGTGGCGGATGTAGACGTCCACGATATTGGTCAGGCCGTCGTAGTCCATATCCCAGACATGCTCGACGATCATGGTTCTGCTCAACGGTCGCCCTCGATTCCGCATCAGGTATTCGAGAATCGAAAACTCCTTGGGAGCCAGATCGACATTTTCACTCGCGCGAGTGACTCGCCGTCGAATGCAATCGAGTACGAGGTCGCCAACCTGGAGTCGTTCGGGGGTAGGCTGGCCGCGGCGCAACAGAACGCGGACGCGGGCAAGCAACTCCACGAAGGCGAACGGCTTGACAAGGTAGTCGTCCGCGCCGCCTTCCAGACCTTTGACGCGATCGTCGACGGCATCACGAGCGGAAAGGATCAGAACCGGCGGGCTCACTTTGCGGTTGCGGATCTTCTGCAGGACTGCCAATCCGTCCATATCCGGAAGGCCCAGGTCCAGAATCACCAGGTCGTAATCAGCGGCATGGACCATGTCGATGGCGGCGCCGCCCGCGTTGGCAACGTCGACGGCGTACCCCCCGCTTTCCAGGCCACGCGAGAGGAAATCGGCAATGCGCTTTTCATCTTCTACGACGAGGATCCGCATAGTTTGAGTGTAGCGCGGTGTTAAAGATCGAGCAGAATTCGCAACCTTTCCTCCACGGCGTGCATCGTGTCCAGCCGAACCCGGCCCAGAATCCGCTTGAGCCGGAGCTTGGAGACCGAGCGTATGTCATCGCACTTAATGAAACTTGGAGCTGTTACTCCGCCCTCGGGGGGCAGGATTGCGACGTGGAGGGGCTGGTGCTTGTCTTTTGATGTTAACGGAAGAACAACAAGCAATTCAGCCGGTCCGCGGTTGAACTTGTCGACCGACAGAATCAAAGCCGGCCGTGTGCCAGATTGCTCGCGGCCCGTCGTCGGATCGAAATTGATAGACCAAATGTCGCCTCTGGACGGTTGGGGTGCGATCATTCCCTCGAAAGACCGTCCATCATCGTACCGTCCCATTCAGCCCGCTCTGCCAGTTCCTGACGCCAAGCCTTGGGGTCTTTACGTAATTGGGAGTAAGCCGCGTTTGCTTGATCTAAAAACGTCTCACGCCGATAATGCTCAATTGCCTCATCCAGGACTGCCTGCATCGATCTGCCTTCGCGCTTCGACAATTCGCGCAACGTGGCTTTTGCCCGTTGGCTGATTCTGATGTTTGGACTCTCGGCGGTCGAGGACATGTCTTGATTATGCCACGGAAAAGTAGACGATACTGTATACTTCTACGTCGCCCGCGCCTGGCGCCGCCGGATTCGGTAATCCTCGACGGCGGGCATCCGAACGATCCGGCACATCTCAAAAAGCCGCGAGCGCGCACGAGCGCCTATGGCGTCACTCAGCATCTGCTTGTTGACCTGCGTGCCGCCCGGAGTGGTGTAACCGGGCACGGCGCCGGTGATGTCAGGGTCGGCGAGATTGGTCGTTGCGATGGTCGGCTTCCGGTTGTTGCACCTGTAGGTGATGATCGAGGTGACGGTGTCTTCCACCCACTCGGTGACGCGATGCGCTCCCAGATCGTCGAGCAGGAGAAGCTCGGCGTCGAGGGCGGACCGGTATGCTTCCCGATCGGTCGCGCCCGAGGTCGAGTCGTAGCTGGAGCGGATGCGCTCCAGCAGATTCTGGTAGTCGAAGAAAACGCCTTCGTGGCCCTTATCCATAAGAGCCCTGAGCGCGGCCACGGCCAGATGAGTTTTTCCCGGTGCCCGCGTCGCCCACCAGCAGCAGGCCCTGCTTTTCTCCGGCGGGAAATTCGCGCACGAAGGCGCGGACCTGCATCAGCACTGTGCCTAAGCCCGAACGCGCAATGGGGTTGTCCTGAGGGATCTGAAAATTGTCGAGCGAGGCGTGCTGGTAGTTGAGCGGAATCCCTGAATGCTCCTTGGTCACGCGCGCAAAGGTCGCCTCAAAGCAACTGCAGCGGGCCGCGCCCGTGAGTCCGGCACGTTCCACGATCTTCCAGCCGGTTCCGTTACAGATGGGGCAGACTTCTTCTGACATGGCGATTGCTACTCCACTACTACTAACACGTCGCCCGCGGCCACGGCTGCGCCCGGTTTTGTTTTAACTTCCGCGATGCGCCCGGCCTTGGGCGATTTCATTTCATTCTGCATCTTCATCGCTTCCACCACCACCAGGCCTTGCCCCAGCTCGACTGCATCTCCCACGGCGACCAACACCCGGATCACCTTTCCCGGCATCGACGCTGCTACGTTTTGGCGGCCCATGGCGTCGGCCCCCTTCTTTCTGGATCGGAGCGCGCGAGGGTCGAATGCTTCGGCGCTGTAACGCATGCCGTTGCAATCGAGCGCGCCTCCAAGCGTCCTCGATACGCGGTAGCTTCGGCCATTCACCAATACTGAAAAGCAACCGTCATCCAGAGGCAGTATTGAGAAGTTGCCCTCAACTGCCGAACCATTTACCGCGTATGAAAATCGGGACCCTTCCACTTCAAGCGTGCCATCGCGGCCGCCGATCAGCGTCTCGAATTTCATTGCAGGTTCTCTTCTCTTCCCGTCGTTACCCAGCGGCTCGATGCGGTGGGAGCCGCGGCGGGTTTGCTATTCGTTAGCGCTGCAATCAGAGCGACTGCCGCTTCCGCGCCCAGATCGACCTCGGCTGTGGTTCGACGGGCAAAGAATCCGTCAAGGAAGGAAGTGGAAAGCCGGCCCGCTTGAAATTCCGGGTCTGCCAGTACTTCGCGAAAGAATGCAGTATTCGTGCGGATGCCTCCCACGGTGTATTCGGCCATGGCACGACTCAGCCGTTGAATCGCGCGATCACGCGACGGCGCCCACGCGGCGAGCTTGGCTAGCAGCGGATCGTACTCCAGGGGCACGGTCCAACCCTGGTACACACCGGAATCCAGACGCAGCCCGGGGCCGGACGGCTCGCGCAAATATGTGATCGGGCCAGGGTAGGGAAGGAAATGATTCTCCGGATCTTCCGCATAGATGCGGCATTCGATAGCCGAGCCGGACCACCTTATGTCTTGCTGTTGAAGCGTAAGATGCTCTCCTGAAGCGATGCGAAGCTGCCATTCCACCAGGTCGAGTCCGGTGACGAGTTCGGTCACGGGGTGCTCCACCTGAAGCCTGGTGTTCATTTCCAGGAAGTAGAAATTGCGATCGCGATCGATCAGGAACTCCATCGTGCCGGCGTTCGAATATCCCGCGGCTCGTGCGATCTTCAGAGCCGCCGCGCCCATCGCCTGGCGCAACTCGGGGTGCTGCAGCATCACGGGCGAAGGACATTCCTCGATCACCTTTTGGTGCCGTCTCTGAATAGAGCATTCGCGTTCGCCCAAATGAATCAGATGGCCGTACTGATCGCCAAGAATCTGAATCTCTATGTGGCGAGGTTCCAGCACCAGCTTTTCGATGTAGACCTCGCCGTTCTGAAATGCGTGCAAGGCTTCGCTGGAGGCGTCGCGAAGGGCGGATTCCAGATCGGCCTCTCGGTCCACCCGGCGCATTCCTTTACCCCCGCCCCCGGCCGCAGCCTTCAGTAGTACCGGATAGCCTAAGGTACTAGCCGTAGCGCGGGCGTCTTCGATCCTATTAATAGGTGCTTCGGTGCCGGGCACAACGGGGGCGCCCGCCGCAATCGCCAGCTGACGCGCGGCGGTCTTCGAACCCATCTTTCGAATGGCTTCCGCAGACGGTCCGATGAAGACTAACCCGGCCTCAATGCAGGCCTGCGCGAAGCCGGCATTTTCACTCAGGAATCCGTAACCAGGATGAATCGCATCGACGCCGAGCCGCAATGCGGCTGCAATAATCTTATCGCCGCGGAGGTAGCTTTCAGACGATGGCGAAGGTCCCAGATGAACGGCTTCATCGGCCAGCGCTACTGCCAGCGAAGCGCGATCGGCATCGGAGTACACTGCCACGCTGGGGATAGAAAATTCGCGGAGCGCGCGGATCAGCCGGACCGCGATTTCGCCACGGTTGGCTACAAGGACTTTGCGGAACATGCCTGGAACTGTCGATTGTAGCAGCCTGCGTTACTTCATTAGGCTCACATCATTTCAGGGTGACGATGGTCGCGCCCCATCCGCCTGCCTCGGCTGGTGCGTCGCCGTACGCGATCACAAAGGGAGTACGTTCTAGTACCTTGCGTACCACCTCGCGTTGTACTCCGATTCCGCGGCCGTGAATAATCCTGAGAGCTTTGAAGCCGAGCTTGTAAGCCGCCGATAGATACTCGTGGACGACGGGTTCGATGTCTCTTGGTGAAACAGTATGGAGGTCCAAGACATCCTCTATGGGAACCACAAAAATGTCAGGATCTTCGTTATCTTCAGGTGGTAGTTGTGATGGCATATTACTCTTTGGCCATTTATTTAGATCATAGACCTTAGAAATGGGTCGGGTGGTACGCCACACCCTTAGTCTTTCTACTCTTAGACGGGCTATATTTCGCGGCGTAGCTGTTAGAATCGGGCTTCAGAAGATTTTCAATGTCTAAGCTTTGTTTCCTTTGCGGCAAGAAAATCGGGTTCGTAAGAACCTTCTGGGACCAGCATTACTGTTCCGCGGAACATCGCCGCGAAGCAAGGCTGGCGTCTTCGCAGGCATTGAGGGAAGAGGAAGATGTTGAGTCCTGGACGGTACAGCGATCCAGAAAAAGACAAAAACCAGTCGGAAGCGGTCCGACCGCCGGACAGACAGCTTCCGCGTTCGCGTTTTTGACCGTAGTGGGACTTCTGGTAGTCGCAGTACTATTGCCCGGCCCCGGCGGCCATGCCGATAATCCGATCGCTATTTCGCTCGATTCCGGGAATAAACGCGGCATGTTGGACAGGGCTGGCGACTTTGTGAGCGATTTAGTGCGTGAGAGGGCTCCTGTTACTCTTCATCACGATTTCCGCATGGGCCTGCAGGATTGGACCACGGTAGCCTTGAACAATACTCCAAAGCTGGATGATCCACATACGCTGACGAGCAAGCTGGCGTCAATATCGACGCCGGAGCTGATTAAACCAGGCAGCCTGCGGATCTGGGACAGGTCGTTAAGTCTGCAGAATTACCAGATGGAATTTCTGGGCGAGATGGACAAGAAGAGCCTGAGCTGGGCTTTCCGCGCCTCCGATCAAAAGAATTTCT
This sequence comes from Terriglobia bacterium, assembly GCA_963766615.1. Taxonomy (GTDB): domain Bacteria; phylum Acidobacteriota; class Terriglobia; order Bryobacterales; family Bryobacteraceae; genus Palsa-187. The sequence continues at coordinate 446,830 of CAVYBC010000009.1, read as the reverse complement.
ACGCCACCAAGATCGTGATGAACAAGCCCGGGCCGCAGCCCAATGCGGATCTGGTGCGCTATGTCATGATGAATGGCCGCGAGTTTGACCGGGTACAGCTTCCGATCCCTGTGACTCTGGAACGGGGCGTGAACTATCGTGTCCGCATGAGTGTGCAGGACGATCGGTTCGTCACGTATCTGAACGGCCAGGCGGTCAGTTCATGGAGCGACAAGCGCCTGCATCGGGGCGGAATCGGATTCTTCTCCGAGGATGAAGATACGCAGAAGGTCGCCTGGGTCAGCCTGTCGGAACGCGATAGTTTTGTGGGACGAATGCTATCGCACTTCTCTCTGATTGTTCTTCCGCAAGGCGTCACGCAGACTCACTAATTCCCCCGCGCTCACGCGCTGGGGCTGGCCGCGCGGTTTGCGGTGCTTTGCAACAAGCGTATTAGTTCGGCACGCAGGTTAATCCGTTCAACTGGCACGGCGGAATAGTGATTCGCTGCAGCATCGCTGTCCCGGCAGAATTCGTGATTTGAACATCTACCGAGCCTACCTGGGTCACATCACCGTTTACTGGGAATGTGATGCCCGCCTGAAACATCCCACCAGCTTGAGCCTTGGAGAAATAGGTCTTGAAGCCCCCCGAGAAGTCCGCATTGAGCGTGCCTCCGTTCAAGGCGTGCCCCCCGCTATCGTAAAAAATGAAGTTCATTGGACCCGCTGAATACGTGTTGTCATACCCCGTGATCTGGAGGACCACTGAGCCGGCCAAACCGGAACCAAACGCGCTATCGACCGTCACCTTGGCGGGCGGAACCGTCACGGCTGCTGTGGAGGCGGACTGAAACGGCACATTGCTGGACACATAAAAGTTGATCTTGCCCGAGGTCGTGCCGGTTTGAAAGACGGCCGAGTTCTGTCCGTTCAGCAAAACTTGCGTGCTGCCTTGGTGGACCATGAAGGGAATGGATCGCGATCCGTTGGCGGCGAAGTCGACCGAGGAATCGTCGGCAACCAATGCGGTGTCGGGAGTGAATGCGATGGTCAGGTTTCCTGTAGCCTCCACTGGCGATGCGGTGGGAAGGCTCAACGTGACGTTCCTTTGCTGGGCGCTCTGAAACGCTCCCGAGTCGAAAGAGAAGACCGGGGCGGGAAGCAAGGGCGCAACAGCCGTGGCGGAAAGTGTGTAGATGCGGGCTTCGATGGTAAGAGTTCCTGAATAGACGCCGGGCGTGGGGGGCGTGAATACGATGGTGAAGGTTGTGCTGCCACCCGGGGGAATCGTAAGAGGCGAGGACACTCCTTGTGCGCTGCCAAAGCCGGTTCCCGCGGTCGACACCTGGTTCAGGGTTATCGCCTGCGAGCCCGGGTTGCGGAGCGTCAGAGTACAGGTCGCGACAACCGAGTTTGTTATGGTCGCAAATAGGATGTTGCCGTTTGCGGGGTCAGGCATGCTGCAGCCGCCGCTGCTCGAGATCGCATAAACGGACTCCGCCAGAACCAGCACGCTAAGCGAATTCAATTGAAAAAATGCGTTATAGGTTCCGGCGCCCGCGGCAGTCAATTGCAGCGTGAAATCCCGAAAGTCTTGAGGGGCAAGAGAGATGGTTGTGAGCGGAGGATTCACCAGCGTGAATCCGGCTCCGTTTAGCGAAGGCGGATTTAACTGCACGCTGCTAGATCCCATGTTACGGGCGCGGAAATGAACCTGCAACGTAGTGCCGATCGCCACCCTGCCGATATCGTAGTTTTGCCCTACAGGCGTTTCGGTTGTACCGTTCACTGCCGACAGCGCGATTTGTGCGTGGACAGCTAGAGACGAGAGTATCGCCACCAGAAGCACTTGGGCCTTCATTGTGAGACTCCTGCGGAGTCGGGCAGCAGGGAAAGCTGTTCCCGGCCGGGGTCTGTACGGAGCGCGTAGACAGCATCTGAAGTGGAGACCTGCACGTAGTTCCCGCTTAACTGAGACAACGAAGTCGCGCCCGAAACCGGGAAAGAGACTTCGGTGCCGTCGGTACGGCGCAGCACCACCGAATCCGAAAGAGAATAGACGGTCACTCCTTCCATCAGCAACACGGCGACTGTCCCGGATGGAAGCGCCGATTCGATGGACCCGTCCAGCGCAACAACCCACACTCCGTCGACTCGGCTTACGTGCGAACTGCGGCCCATCGGGTGTTGTGCGTAACGCGAGGACCTCGCCGTCAACCTGCCAATCCAGAACCTCCATCTGGCCGTCCTTGTACCGCGCGAACTGGCGGACCGATGGGAAATACAAAAGAGCGGACCGATCGCGAATCGCGAACAGCGCCGGGCCCGGGGGCGACGACACCCCAGGATCGCCCACATTGCGGCCATTGAATAGAAGAGCGTCAGTTTTCGCCAGGCACAGAAATTTTCCGCAGGCGGCCGACAGAATCCCTGTCCGCAACGAAGCACCGGCGATGAAGCTCTGCGCGATTCCAATGACTGGGCGAAGCGCGCCGGAATGATCCACCATCAGCCCGGCCTGGGGCACGTCCATTGCCGACTGCGCCAAGGCGGCAACGACCGAAGTAAGCACAAGGAAAAAGAAGCGTTTCATGGATGTCCCAGTGTGATGGTCGGGGCCCCGAAACTGGGGGGCGCAGATGCGGGTGACGTTGCAGCAGGTGAACTGGACTTCCCGGCCACCGCTGCGGCGCCTGCGCCCAAAGCTCCCGCGGTCGCCAGGAGGATCCAGACCCATTTGTGACTGGAGCCGCCCACCCGGCTATCTAACGACGCTGCGTGACCGGCGGCAGGTTCGCTTATATAGGACGACACGACCGTCCCGGCTCGAGCCTGTCCTTTAACCGCGGTAACCCGCACCTCCAGCGACCCCACGGTGCGGTTCCACTCCATGCCCCAGATACTGGCGTGTCCATCGGCGCCGGTAGTGGCGATTTCCGATTTCGATCCGCTGGAAAACGCCCCGCTGGGACCGTCCTCCGGGAGGCGGAAACTGACGCTGGCTCCCTCGACGGGTTTGCCTGTTTCATCAGTGACTTGCACGGTAATTCCTCGCGTGGCACGCGAACCCGCAGTGTAAGCCAGACCTTCACCTTCCAGGACTCGTATTTGAAGGATCGCAGGATCGCCCTGCGCCGCCTGCAAGGGAAGCCAAACAGTTAGGAAAAGCGCCCAGTATCGCAACACATGGACTAAGTGCGATTCCGAGGTCAATACTCTCAGGAGAAGTGGCTGGGGGATCCGAGCTTCAACTCAGTTTCTTTGCTGGTTCGCCATTCTGCGCAAACTCGGCAACCCCCGGGCTTACACCCGGGGCTGGGGCTGGTTTAGCATTATCGGCGGCCTGAATTTTTTCACAGATTCTAACACTAAGCGCGGGGAAACTAACCGGAGTACGCGGCGTCACTTCAAAGCTATCGTCAACTTGGACGGGCTGGTCTGCGCCCCGACCCGCAGCAACAGTTCGACGTTACCGGTGGGAGCATCGCTGGGGACGCGGACGTTAATTTGCAGCAGACCATCCACCTCGCCCGGGGCGACCCCTACATAAGGGACGTCGAAGGATGCCACCCCGGCGAACAACACCTGAATATTCTGCGCCGGTTTAGGAATACTGGCTAGCGGCCCGGTTTCGAGTCGTCCATCGACTCCGGGCGGCGTCAGCGCGCCTTCGCCTGTCGCGAAAATCTGAACGATGGTCCCGCGCAGAGCCGGGTTCCCAGGCGAATTGTACGACCCGTCCTGATTGAGCACCGCGGCCTGACCAGTTCCCCCAGCAACTGAAAATATGCCGGGATCGGAATCTACAATCGGCATGGGGAACAGATTTGACTGAAGACTTCCGCAGACCGCTTGCGCATTTACGGTCTGCCCAGACTTGGCACCCAATTCATACGGCAGGATGGCGGAGGTCTGCGCCGCCTGCGAATAAATCAGCGGCGCTGCAACGCCATCGATCAAAACCTGGCACGCACCCAATTGGGTGGCCAGGCGACCGTTACTCCCAAGTTGAGCGGTGATGATTTGCGCCGGCCCCAACCGCTGTCCAAAGAAGGTCACGATTTCGCCAGGGGCAAACCCAGCGCCCACATGGAAGCTGGCGGCATTTGAGACGCCGGCAATGATCGGCGAGTTCTGGGTTAAGTCGAAGCGTGTAATGAACCCATCGCCCTGAATGATGCCCGGCGTCATCTGACCGCCGAAGAGGGATTGATACGGGGACTGCACTGGAAAATTGCGCGAGCGGGTCTGGCCGACCAAGATCGCCGAAGTAGAATCGGACACCAGCTTGGTGGCGAAGTCATTCGCCGAGCCGCCCAGGTAGGTCGAGTACGCAAGCCCGTTAGGCCCGTTCACTGTCGGGTCGATAATCGAAAGGAACGCCTTGACCGTGGGAACTACTGTGGCGGACCCGTTGGTTCGGATGAACGCATCGCCGGTGAGTGGAAAATCGTAGGAAGTGGTCACGCCGGAAAGCAAAATACGTCCCGCCGGATCCAAACCAACCCCCGTAGCGGCGTCGTTGTAAGTCCCGCCGAGGAAGGTGGAGTAGATAAGCTGCGCCGACGATATGGCCGCGGGATTCAGCTCGGTTACGAACGCATCGCCTGTGACCAGATTTCCGAGGAAAGTCGGTACCAGAAACGGGGGGATGTCAAACACGGGCGCGTTGCTGTTCGCCGCGAGAGTGTACTGCGGCCTTACGGCAGTGGCAGCAGTGATCGGGAAATCGGGAGCAGTGGTGGCTCCCGCTACATACACGTTGCCATCCGGGCCTAACGCCATCGCGGTGATGGATGCTGATCCGCTCACGCCGCCCAGATACGTGGAGTAGCCTAAAGTGCCGGGTCCCGCAGAGATCAGGTCGATACGCGTCAGGAATCCGACCACGGGCGCGGGCTTTACGTTTTGAAACGGCGACACCAGGGGAAAGGCGCTCGATGACGTTGTACCCGCCAGATATACAGAACCCTTGGGCGTAAGGACCATTGCCGTAACCGCCTCATCGCCCTCGCCGCCCAGGTAGGTGGAGTAGTTCAGCGTTCCGTCCGGCCCGAAACGCGACAGGAAGCAATCGGTGGGACCTCTCAAGGTAGTCTGCAGAGGCGAGCCTGGGGCGGGGAAGTCGAACGACGAGGTTTGTCCCGAGACGTAGGCATTGCCAGCCGGGTCAGCGGCAATGGCGTAGCCGACTTCATTTGAATCTCCGCCCAAATAGGTGGAATAGACAATCTGATTTCCGGTGCTGGTCAACTTCACGGCGAAGGCGTCGGTGCAGGTCTGGCGGCTATTGAGGTCAAACGGCGTGTTGGGGCACCCGTTTGATCCAGCCACTGTGTTGAGGACTTTTTGGAAGGGGTTCACCAGCGGAAAAGTAGTCGCGGCCGTTGTGCCCGTCGCCAGAACGTTGCCTTGCGCGTCGGCGGCGACGCCCAGAACCCAACTGAAGTTATCCGCGCCCCCAATGTACGTCGACCATACCAACGAAGCTCCGCCCGCCGCGGTTGGGCTGATCTTGGCGATGAAAGCCTGGACGTTACCGGAAATGGTGCTGATCACCGGGTTGCGAGTGGGAAAATTAGGGGACAGCGTTGCGCCGCCCACAATCAGATTGCCCTGCGCATCCTCGGCCGCCGCATAGATGGCATCGCCGTCCTGGCCGCCTAAAAAAGTCGAATAAGTCAGGATGGGATCGATGATCAGCGGACGGGTTTTGTCATAGGACTCGACTTCGAACCCGGCAACCTTGGCGCCGCGCTGAACGAATCGCCCTTTGATCGGCCGACCGTCTTGAAAGATGGTTGGTTTCTGCTGGCGAATCTCGGAGGCGGAGGTGGTGAGCACCAGGTCGCCCGTTGGGTCAATCCTCATCGACTGGATGCCCTCAAAGGCAAGCCGAATGGATCGAGGATCGGCGCCCGCTGCGAGAATCCAATCGTATTCCAGATGCTTTGGGTTGCCATGGAATTGGACATCGATACCGGGATAAACTCCCTGGTACAGCACTCGCCCGAACTGTTCTACGTTGGTGCGCCACTGAGAGGGATCCGGGCCCAGGAAGTAATTCGCGCGCCCAGGGAGCGGGTCCACTGCTTTGAGCGTGGTCGAGCGGCTCGCGCCTTGAAAACGGATTCCGAGTGTCGCCTGCTGTGGGCCGTTTTGAAATTCCAGAGCGAGGCCGTCGCGGGAGAGCAGCAGACCCGCGCCGGGCGCATGCGCGATGTAGCCGCCATTGTGCGGCCGAGCCTCAAAAGTAAACGGAATCGTAATGCCGCTCGGCAATGCGGCGGCACTCAAAGGGCAGGCAAACAAGGCCGATATTAGGGCAAACAGCACTCGGGGGAACACAAACAACAGGATCGCACGGAAATGATTGTGAAGTCGCTACTTCAGCTCAGCGAACCTAACCGTGGAGCTAACGTCGGCCTTTTGAAACCCCGAATTATCCAGCGCCATCGTGATGGTCCGTGAAAAGACGAACACCGCTCGCACCGAAAATTCCGTGCCATAACTCACGGGAAACCATGCCCCACCGTCGACCTTCTGATACCGCACAGTAAACCCGAGCCCATGAATGTTGGTCCCCAGCAAGATCTTCACCGCTGTGGGGATCTTTGCGGCGATCCTGGTCACCACCTCGATGGGCTGAAATTCTTCGGCGCTGATCAGCGCTTCGCCCGCCCAGGGGCCTTCTGAAGTATCGATCGTCAGATCGTGCGTGGGTATCGGTTCGAAGGCGATTCGATACGCTCGCGTGTTCTGACGCGTTTCTTCGCCCTTCAAGTGGAACTTGTACTTTTTGATCTCCTCAGTGGTGAGGGGAAACAGGCCCGGATTCAATCCGTCGCGGCCCTTTGCGTCATTGGTCAATTCATCCCCAAGGTTGCGCACCAACCCAGTATCGATCCCGTCGACGGGCTTATCCGGAGGGCAAGTAAAGATGTTCTCTTTACACTTCGAGTCCCTACGCTCAAAGGTGACGTACTTGCCTTTTTCCAGATACCGGCCGCGGCGCGAGGTCAGTTCCTTCTTTGTGCCGGTGGGGCCAGGGGCCGCGGTGTATTCGCTGGTCTCCTCATACCGGACCTTGCCTTTGGAGTCCAGCGACCGGACGAACACCTTCTGGTGATAAACGTAGGCCGAGCGCAATTCCTGCGCGCTGTCCTGATTGGCGGCCACACGCTGCATGATCTCGTCCGCCGAAGGCGTCTGGCCTCGCAACGAAGTTATCGCGCAAAGTAGAAACAGCCCGGATCGCAAGATCATTTACTTCTTCTCGCCAGACTTCTTTACGTTTCCGCCCAGCTCAGGAATTCCGAAGTGTCCGCTCAGCTCGCGAAGCTGATCGGGATCGATGGAGCCAACGATATTCACTACAGTCAGTTCTTTTGGCTGCGCTGTCAGAACCACCAGTCCCTGAATCTTCTTGCCATCCAACTTGAGATACACGCCTGTATGCCCCTCAGTCCCTTCGACAGTCACTACCTCGGCCCAGCCTTTGAGCTGTGAGCGAACCGCACGGAGATCGGCGTCGGTGTAATCTCCGACTTTCGAGAATTTGAAACTGCGGACATAAATTCCCTTGAGACCATTAATCAGATTCTTGGCCTTGGCCTCGTCCGGGTCCTTGTCATCCATGAAGTTGGCAGCGATTTGGAGCAGCGATCCATTGAGGGTCACTACGACTTTGTCCGATGCCTTGGCTGCGAGCGGGGTCAACATATCGAGCGAAATGTCCTGCGCCCTCAGCATCGCCGGCAGGGCCAGCGCTAAGATCCACCCTCTACTCATAGCCAATTCTCCTGTGATTCAATTCGTCCACCTTCTTGCCTGCGATGGCCAGCTTCTGACTCGTCACCTCCAGAGCGAGCATCACCTGACGCTTGGCCTCCTGCCCTCTCTGAACTTCCTCCCAGCGATACATTCCCAAGCCCGTAACCAGGGTTGCCGCAATACCCATCGGAACCCAATGCCGCGCGCTCCACGAGGTCCGGCGCGGCGGATCGATTCGAGCCATCACGCTGGCCGTCAAATCCCTGGGGGGCTCGCGGCGTTTCAAAGCCTCGCTTAGTTGGCGATCGAAATCTGTCATTGGAGAACTCCCTTCCATGTTCTCTCGATTCTTTTGCGCAGGACCGCCAGCGCGCGGTGCAGGCTGCTCTTCACCGTTCCCAGCGGCACATCCAGCGCCGCCGCGATTTCTCCCGGCTCCATTTCTTCCTGATAGCGCAGAATCACCATCATTCTGGATCGATCGGGTAGCGACGCCAACAGCCGTGTCAGGGCTTCGCGCAGCATCGGGTCTTTTTGCTTGGAAACTGCTCCCGGCTCGCGGATCTCGTCGATCCCTACCCGAGGCCGATGCTTCGCCCGCCGCCCTTCGTCCACGGAACGGTGCGCGGCCACCTTCCGCAGAAATCGCGTGGCATGCTCTTCAGACTCGATTCGGTCCAGCGAGCGGTGCAGCTCCAGAAAGACTTCCTGAGCCACTTCTTCCGCCACGGCATGGTTGCGCAAGTAATTCCAGGCAATCGAGTAGACCATGCCCTGGTTCTTTCGGACCAGACCCGCAAAGGCTGCGTTGTCTACTTTCATCCGCTTCTGGAACCTTAATACGCAGACGGGAGACGATCGATTGCAACTATTTTAATCGAGGGTGCGCTTTAGGGTACTCGGAATTGCCCATTAACCGGCGGAGTAACGGCTTTCTCCTTGGGACGGGGAAGCTGAGGGATCCAGTCGTAGGGCAATCGATAGGCTCGATAGACCGAGTTGGTCGGCCGAGCGGCGGTAGTGAATACGGGATAGATATATTCCCAAACGATCGCGCCGTCGCTAGTCACTTCAAAGACTCGGCCACTGGGACCTTCGGTGATCAGCGTATTGCCGTTAGCCAGCCTTTGCGCGCCGCTGATATTGGTAGCGAAGAAAGTAGGCGAGGTGTACGACCAAACCAGTTTGAGAGTTACCGGGTCGATCTCCAGTACCCGCGACGTTGCCCGCGCATAAATCCCTTGCCCATTGAGCGCGATGGGAGTCGGCTTTCCGTACCCGCTCGGGCCGCCATTATCGAACACCATGAGATTACCCGCGCCCGGCAGTCCCTTAGGAATGAAATGGGCGTGATGCTGGCCGATGATCTGGCGAATTGCGCGAAACTCCGCCGAGGCGCTGAAATCGGGCCCTAATTGCCAGACAATCGATCCATCGCGGGCGATGATTGCGACGAAAGACGATTCGCGGCTGCTGATGACGATGTTATTGGGCGCAAAACGCTTGTCGCCTTCGTCGTACCACTGGTTCGGACCCACGTAGGTGGCCGAGTTGATATGCATCCAATCGAAGGAGCCGCGCGCCGCATTAGAGCCTGGGGCCGACGCAATCGCCTCGCGGGCTTCCGGGGAGAAATGGAAGTCATCGATGTGATCGCTTGCCACCCACTCCCAGACAATCTTGCCTTCCCAGGAGACCTCGATCAGGCGGTCGTCTTCAAGCGTCTTATCGGGAGCCACCTTCGGCTGGACATGATTCGTGTGGGTCAACAGCAATGTGTTTCCGCCCTCGATCCGCGGCGTTATGCCGGGGGAATAGTAACCGGCGGGAAAATCCTCGTGCTGCCAGTCGTGATGCTGACGGGTGGCCCAGACCTTTTTTCCCTCGCGGGTTTGGATTTCCTCGTTATGGTCGAAGTGCCAGAGCACCTTGCCGTCGAAATCGCGCTCCACCAGTTCGAGCGATTCCTGGCGCGGAGGATTGGCTCCCGCCGCGCCGATAACGATACCGCCAGGAAGGATCCGGGCGGGGCCGCCGGCGGAATTTATAAAGCCGTCCCACTGCTTGACGACGTTGCCATTCATGTCAATGACCACCGCGGCCTGAGTTCCCAATGGCGAGAGAACCGTATAGCCGTTCCAGGCACGGTTAGGATCGTAGATCGTCGTGCCGGTTGGAAAGACGGACGATGCCGCGAAGACGATCGCCGACGCCACGGTCAGCAGCATCCCGGTAGCGACTCTTATGCATCGGGTCATCAGAGTTTCATCTTAACTGCCGAAACAACCGTGTGCAGAACTAGAACTGGAAACGGCCGATGAGCAGGCCACTGCGGGCAGCGCCCGGAACGGCGGCGCCGGTTTGCAGGTTGCCGAAGGTGCCGAACCCGCCTGTAAATTGCCCGCCTGAAGAAGTCGGAACGGCGGCGAAGTTTGCCAGGCCACTGGTGGGTTGAGGCAGCAGCACGCGGTTGAATACGTTGTTGACCTCTAGCCGGATCTGCAAGGTAAAACGTTCCTTGAAGCGGAAGTTGCGGCTTAAGTTCGCGCTCTCCCGCGGGGTGCGGATGCCGCGATAGTAACGGATGCTGGATTGATCGGCTGCAAACTGACCGTCAGGGACTGCTACCCAGGCGTTGGGATTCAATACGACCGTGCGCGTTGGATCGTAGCAGTGGCAATTGATATCCAAAGGCTCGGGGTGAACCTTGCCGTTCAGGTCGGTCCAATTTACCGCATACGGGTTCATCGGCTTGCCGTCGGGACCAATCTTTAATTGAGCGCCACCCGGGCCACGGCCCAGCGAGTCGCTGATCGGTAGCGTCGACCCTGCGGCAGGGCGGCCCAAGAGCGCCGCGCTCTGGTACTGGCCGTAAACACCGATGCCCCAGCCGCCCAGGATGTAAGACACCACCGGGTTCCCGATGACGGCCATTCCCTTATGTGGGCGTGGGGTTTGATATTCGGCCGAGAAGCGCAGTTGATGCGGCAGGTCAGAAGCTGAAAGGTTCTTGCCCAAGCCCCGGTTGAAGACGTCAGGCGAGCTCATCAGGTCCAGTGCCTTGGAGAACGTGTAGTTGCCGTTGAAAGTCAATCCGTGCGAATAGCGCTTGGTCAGCGTGATTTGCAGCGAGTCGTACCAGGTATTGCCTAACGGGGCCACTGTTGGATTGATCGACGTGTTGTACTGCGGGAACGGACGTATGGATTGACGCACCGTTTGGCTGGTAGGGTAGCCGGCGTAAGGAAGGCTCACGCCGTGCGCGGCCAGTGTGGCTTTCTGCGCCGCACTCAGGTTGCTCAATTGGGCAATCAACAGCGCGCGATCGGCAGTGTTCCCCACAGTAAAACCGTACTGGGCCAGCAAAGAATTGCTGACGTCGTTGAAACTTGAAAGCGCTGCAGCGGACCACCAAACACCCCGATTCCCAACATACGACGCCTCGACCACGAAGTTCCTGGTGAGTTCGCGCTGCAGGCTGAGCGACCACTGGACCTGTCGCGCCGGGCGGCCCGCATTTGGGTCGATCAGCGCCGGAGCCGCGATCACCGAGTTCGCCGGTTGGCCCACGGCGGGGTCGTAAACCGGCCACTGCGGATTGACGTTGGCGGGAATGCCGTCCTTTAAAGAAAAGATTTGATCGCCGAACCCAGGCGTGCCACCATTGGCTTCGTTGCTGATGCCCGCGCCGAACCACTGCGTGGAGTTATATACCACGCCCACTCCGCCGCGCACGACGGTCTTGGAATCATAGGCGTAAGCGAAGCCCAGCCGCGGACCGAAGGCATACGGATAGTTGTGGGCGAATTCGCAGTTGCAATTGGCTTCAAAGAGCAACCCGCCAAGATGTCCGCCCGCGGAGGAGTTTGGAGTGGTCAGGCTCAGGTCGCCCAAACGGCCGTGGTCTTCCTTGTTATAGGTCCCGTAGTCCCAGCGAAGACCGTAATCCACGGTGAGCTTGCGAGTAACTTTCCAACTGTCCTGCACAAACGCGGACCACTGGTGTTTGTTGGTCCGATACACGGCGGGCACGGCCAGCGTTACACCCTGCACGCCTCCCAGCATGAAGTTGGCGTAACCGAAGCCCGTGTTGCCTTGCGACAGGCTCACCACCTGCAATGCAGGTTGAGCGGTGACGCCGCTGCCGGTGGCGGCTGCTATACCCGCAGCGACGGTGGTGAATGCGTAGTTGCCTGCCGTGTTGGTGAAGACGCTCACCGGATAGCGATCTTGCCGCCACTCCGCGCCGTACTTAATGGCATGGTCGCCGCGAACCTCGGTGAAGTTCAATGTGGCGGAAGGACGCCGCTCACTGCCGTTGGTGCTTTGCACAGCGGCGCCTGTGGTGCTCATGCCTCCCACGTTCGCGGCCGACCCCGGCGCGAAATTCGGAAACAGGCGATTCAGTCGCGCGCCCGTCAAGCCCAGGCTCTGTTGCGGGTTGTAGTCTGTGGTGGGCGAGAAGTCTTTGAAGTCGAAACGCACAAAGCCAATGCCAACATGAAGTAGCCGCGTCGGTGACAGGTTGTAGTCGTAGTTTAAGCGTTCCTGCGTGGAGTTGTGAAAGGTGCCGCGCGCCGCCGTGATCGTGGCGGGGAAGCCTTCGGCCGCGCCATTGCCCGGAGTGTACTGTGCATTCGTTTCGTCGTAGGAATAGAAGAACGAAAGCCTTGACGATCTGGTCAGGTTGTGGTCCAGCTTGAACGAGGGCAGCGTGGAAGTACGGGCGGCATTGAACGGCTTCTGAAAATTGTTGCCCAGAGCGCCCGCAGCGGCGTTGGGGCCGGTCGGCAGCGGAATCAGAGCTTGAACCTTCTGAAACACCGGATCGACGTACTGGGCCGTCTGCGGTATTTTGTTGCCGGGGAATGCGGTACGGTAATTTACGATACTGCCGGCCGGACAGTCCGGGCTGACGGCGGTGTTGCAGGTAACCTGACGCGTGCTGAGGGGATCGAAGATGGTGCCGGCCAGAACGGTTGCGCCCATCGGATCGACGTAGTTTCGTTGTGTGGCGCCCGTGCCTACCAGCAGTGGACGGCCAACACCATTCACACCACTTCCCGTGATGACAGTTGAAAAATCTCCGTTGCGATAAGCCTGCGTAGGCACGGTCGCCGATACCGTGGTTACCAGAGGTCTGGTGCGGAACTGCTCAAAACTCATAAAGAAGAAGGTCTTGTTCTTGCCGTTGTAGATCTTAGGGATAGTAGTTGGGCCGCCTACAGTGAATCCAAAGTCATGACGCCGGTCGTGGTCACGCAAATGCGTATAGGGCTGGGCCGCGTTTAGCACTTCGTTCACCGCGTAGTCGTACGCGCTGCCGTGCACGCCATTTGTTCCCGACTTCATGCTTACGTTGAAAATGCCCCCACCCACCGTGCCGAACTCCGCCGCGAAATTGCTGGTTTGCACGGCGACCTCCTGAACGGAGTCGACGCTGGGCTGCGTGAATTGCGTGAAGACGTTCAAGTTTCCGGTCAACCCGCTATTCTGGCCTTCGATGCGATACTGCACAGACGCTGTTGCCATGCCATTGACCACCATCACACTGTTAGCCGTGTATTGCACTCCAGGAATCATCTGCGCGATACCGTAAGGATCGCGAAACCCGAACGCCGCCACGGCGCCCGTCGCGCCGTTCACAGGCAGCAGAGGCAGGTTTTGCATCTGGGATACGGTGACGTTATGCGCGATCGCGCCGTTTTCGGTATTCAGTAAGGACGCTTCCTCTGTAACGGTCACCGACTCACTGGCCGCGCCTACTTCCAGCGCCACGTCCAATCCCAAAATCTGGGCTGCGCTCAGGGTCAACCCCTCGCGGCGGTAGGCTTTGAAGCCCGGAGCCTCGACGGTTAGCGTGTAGCCGCCAATCGGCATCTCAGGGATGCGGTAATTGCCGGTGCCTGACGAGGTCGCCGTTAAGACGGTTCCCGTTTCGACGTGCGTCGCCCGAATGGTGGCGTTCGGTATGACGGCATTTCCAGGGTCGGTCACGATGCCGGTTAAAGTCGCCAAACCCGTTTGGGCCAGGGCGGCAGATGCAGCGGCGAGCAGTAGAACGATAGTGCGAACGCGCAAGAATGTCCTGGTCTTGGTCATGAAATCCCCCTTGGCCCATAAGCATTCTGAGCGAATGCTGCGGATGAGGGATTCTATGACTGCCCGCTCGATGGCGTCTACGTATGGGACGTTATGTCCGACGTTAAGCCCGGATTAGGCAGGAAAAACGATTGCGATCAAGCAGTTTCGCGACGTTAAGTCTACGTTAAGCCCCGAAATGATATACTGCATCCCGCAAGGGTTTCAGAAATGTCAGCGCTTCATGCCGCCGTCCCGATCGGTGAGAAAGAACGATTGGAGATTGTTGCACATCTGAAAGATGTGCTGCAGAGCCCTGCGTTCGCGGGGAGCCGCCGGCGGCAGGATTTCCTCCGTTACGTGGTCGAGGAAACCCTGGCGGGCCGCGGCGGGGTTATCAAGGAAACCAATATTGCCGTCGACGTGTTCGGGCGAAGCAACGACTTCGACGCCCAGACTGCGTCCATCGTCCGGGTTACTGCGGCCGAGGTTCGCAAACGATTGGCACAGGCCTACGATGGCGGCCTGGGAACGGACGTCCGAATCGAACTCCCGGTAGGCGGTTATCAGCCTGCATTCCATTTCCTTCCGTTGGAAGAAGCCGAGCCAGAACCGGCGGTGACGGTGTTACCGGACACACCAGCGCCAACGCTGATCGGACAAATCCGCCGCCGCCCGCGCTGGATGGTCGCTGCGGTCGCGGCCTGCGCGGTGATTGCCGTTTCGATGCCGCTGGCCCTGCGATGGTCTCATCCCGCCAGTGCTATCGACCTTTTCTGGCGCCCCTTTTTGAATCCCGACAGGCCGGTCCTCATTGCTTTGGCGACGTCTTCAAATCTGCTGTACATGCCCAATTATGAAAAATGGGCGCCCTTTCAGCCCGGTCCACGATACCGGCATCTGAGCTTAGAACGCTCACGGCAACCTACGTGGGAACCGGCGGAGCACTGGGAGCGGCTCTCTTCGCCGAACAGCTCGCATCGCGCGGCCAGCGGTTCTCGTTGAAATTCGGCAACGATATGTCCTTTGCCGATCTGAAACAATCGCCGGCAGTTTTGATTGGAACAACTCGATGGACCCAGGAACTCACCAAGCCCCTTCGCTTCCACATCCAAATCGTCGGCGACCAGTTGATGATGATCGACGCCCAACAGCCCGATAGGAACTGGGTGATTCCATGGCACCAAAACCCCGAACTGCCCGAGGGTTATTCCCTGGTGACCCGGTTACTACAGTCTGAGTCCGGACACGCGGTGCTGATCGTTGCTGGAATGGACGCTCGCAATACTCAGGCGGCGGTCGAGTTTCTTTCGCGAGACAGCTCTTTCGACCTTTTCGCCCAATCGGCTCCGCGCGGATGGGAGACCAAGAATTTTCAGGTGGTGCTGCGCAACACCATCCATGGAAATTCGCCAGGCTCTCTCACTGTCCTGGCTTCACATTTCTGGTAGAACCTTACTTGCCCGCTTTATCGAACGATTCCACCATCTGCTGGAACTTCATTTGATTGGCAGCCATCGTCTTGGCAGGGACCGGTGAACTTGATAAACACGTTCCCGCCTGGACCCTCAATAATCGCGCCTAGAAGCCGATAGCCTTGGGCGGCCACTGGAGCGGCTCCCGGCCCAGCCATCCCCGAATACGCGCCCGAGACGTCAATGGTGGTCACAGGCAGCCCATGCACCGTAGTCTTGGCGATCTTGGCCGCCGCAGGCGCCCCGCCGGGGCCTGTGAACTGGCCTTTCCAACGGTCCATATTCGCCTGCACGCTGCCTCCCTGTCCGGCTCCAAAGAAATACACGGCGCATTCGGCGGCATCTTTATCGCCCGCAACAGTCGGCACCGGATAGGTAGCCGCTCGCATGGATGTGCTGCCGGTACTTTTCCATCCAGCGGGTGGAGTCCACTTCAGGCCCGCAACGCTATCCGCCAACAAGGCCGTGGAGCACAAGACAAGAACAAGCAAGGATTTCATCTTTTAATTATCGGGCAATTATCAGGGAAAACTACGTGTGCGTTGCCGCCTTCAAAAAAGCACTGACTAGGGGATGGGGATTGCTGGGGGTCGATCGAGTTTGCGGTACGAATAATGTGCCCACGAAGAACGGATGGTCCGGCAACTCGATCACACGCAACTCACCCTCGGCATCCGATCCCGAAATTCGGAGAGCGCTACGCGTCAGCAAAGACACCTTGTCAGGATTCACCCCGAAGTTGCAGTAATACTCTTCCGTTGCAGATAGCGAATCGTAGATGGACGCCACTTTCGATCCCTCCACGAAGGCGAGTTTCATCTCCCGGCCAGCCAACGAGCAAGCGAGCCGTGAGACGAAAAGATCGGAGGCATTTGGATCGTACTCGGCGTGCTGGGCGTCCTTAAAGTTCAAAACGTTGCGGGCATATTCCAGAATCATGTGCTGAAAGCCGGCACAGGTCCCGAAGCATGGGATGCCATTTTCCCGCGCCTGTTGAATCGCCCACAGCGTGAGATCCAGATTCTTGTACGGACTCCCCGGGGCGACCCAAATGCCCGAGTACCGCTCGAAGAGGGGCTTGCCGATGTCCCTCGTTGATACCCAGTCCCCTTCGATGGCGACCCCCAAGGCATCGCGTGAATGTTGGATTGAGGCGTTCGTTGCGAGGTGCGGCTTGAACGTCGGCATGAACTCACCAAGTATGGCAATGCGAAGCATCGGAGATTGACCTAATGTTTAGGTTCCCACGTTAGGGATCTTCGGTCTTGGAGCGGGCTGTCGCGTGTCCCAATCGGCTAGGATGGACCCTAGAACCGCGATGTTCACGCTTGACCGTGTGGTCCCATGGGGCCGATCGTTTGAGGAGTATCGGCGCATGTTCGCGCTGAGTGACGCCGATCTGCGCGGCCGCGTCCTCGGGTGCGCGGATGGCCCGGCTAGCTTCAACGCGGAAGCCACCCGGCGCGGCGCCTCGATCATCTCGGTTGATCCTCTGTATCGATTCGACGGGAAATCTATTCGTGATCGCGTTACAGCTACGTACGATCAGATATTGGACCAAACGCGGCTCAATATGCACGATTTCATCTGGGACGATATTCGTTCTGTCGAGGAGCTGGGCCGTGTGCGAATGGAGGCCATGGAGGGCTTCTTAGCGGATTACGATTCCGGCAAGCAGGATGGCCGTTACGTTGACGCAGAATTGCCCGATTTGGCCTTTCCGGATGGATGTTTTGACTTGGCTGTCTGCTCCCATTTTCTATTTCTCTATTCGGAGCATCTCTCGGCAGCGTTCCACCGGAGCGCGATTCTGGAACTTTGCCGCGTTGCTGCTGAGGTAAGGATCTTTCCATTAATATCGCTGGGTGGCCGTCCGTCGCCACACCTCCCGGGCATCGTCGAGAATCTCGGCGGTTCTTGTGAAATTTCTGTCGAAACCGTACCTTACGAGTTTCGGCGGGGAGGAAACCAGATGATGCGTGTCCGGCCGCTTCGGCACCCACATTTGATGCTTAACAAATCTGTGGGGTAGCCCGTCATTCGACGGGATGGCCTAGCGCGGTGGCGTTTTCACGGACCCTGACGTCGCGTGTGATTATCGTCACAAGAGCGGGCGGGTCGCCCAAGGCTTCTGCGGTGGCTAGATGAATGGCATCCAGAGTGCGAATTGGTTCGACCGGAAATGGGCGTCCAACGTGGGACAGGATCGTCTCAGTGATACTCACAATGTGACAACGCCGGGAAAATCTCTGCAAGGTGAGCAGGGCCGCTCGCTGCTGCTGAACGGTGATTCTTCCCAAGAGTCGAGCGCGAAGAATCGCGCGGGAGGCTTCGGCCACCGTGAGGGCAGACGTGACCCGCTGTCCCTCGGCACGAATTGACGCCTTCGCCGCCGCATCGTCCTCAAGCACGGCCGCAACCAAGGCGCTTGATTCTATATAGCGCCAAGTAGGGACGCCGCCGGCTGAGGGACTGTCGAGCCGCCGGGTACGGCGGGACGGAACGGCCTTACGCTTCGCCACGGTCGAAGTCGATCAGAGCGGCTGCTGTTCCAGGGGGGAGACAGATCTCGGGGCAGTCCTCCAGAGGGTCGCCGCCCTCGCGAGCTGGAGTGATCACGCCAGAAGCGACGAGCTGGTCGAACTGGCTGGTCCAGCCTTGCCGATGCGCTACCGGTGGAATAAGCTCCGCCACAACCCGCCCGTGGGCGGTGACAACCACCCGCTCCCCCGCTTCGATGCGCCGAATGTAGCGGCTGAGGTTGTCCTTCAATTCCCGTATGCCGGTCTCCATGCTTGCATTATAGCCATTTGTAGCCACAGGACAGAAAATGGCGGGGAGGTTGCCGGAATGGGACTCCGGAATCAGCGGGTCTATATCGGTTGGATGCGTAGAAAAAACGTCAAGAACCGGCGCAGGATAGCGATGAGGTGAAGGAGGCCATTTTGCCGACTCCGGCGAGGTTAGGTCCTAAGGAGAAAGGTGAACAGAGTCCTGTCGCCCCAGTGGCGCGCCTGGGACCGGGCGTCGAAAGTGTGGGGGGTCTGCGCCAAACGTGCAGAAACATGGACTGATGCCTCTTCCTTAGGCATTCCCGCTCTCCGGAACGCGAACCCTCTGCTCGTCATCCTGGTTCTTGCGATGGCTCACGCTGCCTCGCACCGCCTTGGCGCCGTGTTAGTGGGAGGAGGCGCCCCTATCACCCCTTTTTGGCCGGGAGCAGGACTAGGACTGGCCGCGGTACTGGTGCTTGGTGGCCGCTATTACCCAGTCCTGTTCGCACTCTATTTTCTGAGCGCCCTGGAGCGCGGAGTCATCTGGCCTGCCTCGTTGGGAATCGCCGCGGCCGGACTGGCGCGCAACCTGGCCGGTGCATGGATCTACAGTCAGATCGTCAAGCGGAAGATTGTGCTGGGCCATTTCACCGATCTGGTTGCGATTGTCACCGCCTCCAGCCTCGCCCCGATTTGTTCGGCGGGCCTGGGAACAGCATGTCTTCTATTCGGCCATTACTATCCGCTTGCCTCCTGGCAGGCTGTAGCGGGCCGCTGGTGGGTATCAGATATGCTCGCCCTCATCTCGGCGACGCCCGTGCTGGTCAGTGCGACGGAATATCTTCTGCGACCGGATCACAGTCTCAGATCACATTTGCGCGCAGTAGGGGAAGCGATCCTGACCATTGCCGTCGCCTCAGCCGTAAGCGATTTAGTCTTTTTTCGCCCCGAGGGAGCATCGCTGCTCTTCTCCGTTTTCGGATTCATTCTTCTGGCGGTGGCATGGCGCGGACCTGGGACGGGACGGCTGTTCGCTCTGGTGGTCTCCGCAGGTGCGATGTGGGCCGCTCACTCCAATCTCGGGGTCTTCGCGGGATCGCATGAGGACTTGCTGAGTCTCGACCTGTTCCTTGTTGCGCTCTCCATCTCGGCTCTTGTGCTGGGCGCTCTTCGCTTGACCGGTCCGTTACTGGTCCCCGCCAGCATCGCCCTTACCGGGTGGGCTTTGAGTGGCTGGCTCTACCACTCGATGGACCGCGACCGCCGCGCCTATGACGATTCCCGTCTGGACCGGCTCGTCGTCGCGATGGACGACGAAATCCGCACGCGCCTCACCATCTATGAAAACGCCTTGCGCGCTGCGGGCGCCTATATGGCTTCCGAACCTGCCCCCACCAGAAAAGAATGGGAGCGCTACGTACAGACGGCGCAAATGATTGAACGGTATCCCGGCACCGACGGAGTTTCGGTCGCCGAGCCTGTGCTCGCTTCCGAATCCGAGCGCTTTACGGAGCACATGCAGGCGCAAGGTGTTCCTGGTTTTAGAATCTTTCCCATTCCGGGCATGCCGCCAGAGCCTGTGCCGGAGCACTTCGTCACGGTTTTCGCCCAGATTCCCAAGACGGCGATTCCGGTCCTGGGGATGGACCTGGCAACCGAGCCACGCCGCCGCGAAGCTATGCAGATCGCGCGCGATACTGGCAAGCTTACCCTCAGCCGCCGCATCCGCGTGGTCAAGAACGGCACCAGGCGCGGATTGGCTCTGTTTCTGCCGGTGTTTCGCAGGGATCAGGCCGTGGCTACGGTAGAGCAGCGGCGGCACGCTCTCAATGCCTGGGTGATCATCGTCTTTTCCGCAGACGACTTCCTGAAATCCGTTCTCGATCGCTTCGAAGGACATATAGAACTGGAAGCCTACGACGAAACACCGGAGCAGCAGAACCTCATCTATGCCTCCGGGCCTCTTTCCTCTTCCGATCATCCCGTCGATCGCTGGACCAGGTTGCAGGTGGAAGGCAGAACTCTGGCCCTCGGCTTCCGCCGATCCTCCCAATTTCCTTCAGTAAGTAAAGCCCCCTCGGCTCTAGTCGCAGGCGCGACGGCGCTGCTTTCTTTGCTGCTGGCGGGCCTGGTGGTCAGTTTGCAATCGACTCGACGCCGTGCCGCCTTCCTGGCAGCCGAAAAAACCAAGGAACTGGCCGAGGCATTGCGCGTAGCCGATTCCGCCAGCCGCGCTAAGTCGGAATTTCTTGCCAACATGAGCCACGAAATTCGCACCCCCATGAACGCTGTTCTGGGAATGACCGAGTTGGTGCTGGAGACCGATCTCGCTCCCGACCAGCGAGAAGATCTCATCCTGGTTCGTCAATCGGCCGAGGGCCTGCTCTGCGTCATCAACGACATTCTGGACTTCTCCAAAGTCGAAGCCGGAAAGATGGAGCTCGAAACACTGTCCTTCGACGTGCGCAGCCATCTGAACGGGACACTCAAAACACTCGGGCCTCGCTCGCGCGAAAAGGGTCTGGAACTGGCGGCCGATGTTCATCCCGATGTGCCCGCCGGTGTGGCTGGAGATCCAGGGCGTTTAAGGCAGATCCTGGTCAACCTGGTGGGCAATGCCATTAAGTTCACCGAACGCGGCCGGATCACGGTGACCGTGACGAACGAGCCGGACGAAGTCGATCCGCAGCCATCGAAAGACCGCCGGGTAACACTGCATTTCGCCGTGCGCGACACCGGCATCGGAATTCCAGCCGCGAAACGAAAAAAGATTTTCGAGCCCTTCTCGCAAGCCGATGGGTCCGCCACGCGCCGCTTCGGAGGAACCGGGCTGGGTCTTACCATCTCGGCCTGTCTGGTGGAATTGATGGGTGGAACCATCTGGGTGGATAGCGAGCTTGGAATTGGAAGCACCTTCCACTTCACCGTCCCCCTGGCGATTTCCAACAAGCCCGTCCCGTCTGAAGACCAGGCTGGAGCGTCCACACCCGCCATCGACCCCAAAGCCATAGGCGTCCGTGTCCTGTTGGCCGAAGACAACCATGTGAACCGCATCCTTGCTTTGCGGCTGCTCGAAAAGCGAGGATACGTGGTCCAGGTTGCCGAGGACGGACAAATCGCTCGCGACCTGCTCCTGCGCCAGCAGTTCGATCTTCTGCTGACCGATATTCAAATGCCGGTTATGGATGGCTTCGAACTCGCCTGGGCAGTGCGACAAAGTGAAGTGGGAACCGGCGACCGCCTTCCCATCATCGCCATGACCGCGCATGCCCTGAAAGGCGACGAACAAAAATGCCTGGATGCCGGAATGGACGGCTACGTGTCAAAGCCCGTCAAAGCCCTGGACCTGTACGTCGCGATGGAGCGCGCATTGGCCGGCAAGGCTGCGCCGGATGCCGACCCGATTCCTTTAGCTTAATTAGGCCGCCTTAGCCCAGTCCGTCTCGGAAACCGAGCTGTCTGCGCGCTCCTGACACGCGATGCAGTACTTCGCCCACGGAATTGCGGCCAGCCGTTTGGCGCTAATTTCTTCCTCGCACTCTACGCAGGTTCCGTAGCTGCCCTCTTCAAGCCTGTGCAATGCATCGGCGACCAAGGAAGCTGTCTCCCAGTTTCTGGTCATCGTATCCAGCGCCAGCGTGCGATCGGCATTCTGCTGGATCTCATCCAATACTTCCGCGTTCTTCACGATTGCGATGTCTTCGCGCCGAATCTGGCTCGACCGTAATTCGACCTGCTTCGCCATCAGAATCTTTTTTGTCTGTTGTGTCGTCATTTTTTCCCTCCGATCCTCTCTCGGGTTTCGGAATGAGCACGCCACATACCATTTATCGCGTGTCCTTTAATGACGCAGGCTCTAGAGTACTTAACGAGGCTCGGCGCTAAACCGATGCCGGGATATTTTGAACTGGGGCGGTCCAATTTTTCCTCACCGCACAGGCAGGTGAGATAAAGGCGCGGAAGAAGGCAGCGTCGCTTGCCCAGTTTAAATATAGCACCCTAAATCGTTGAAAACAAGACTAGATTTAGCAGGCGTCTTCGTGTAGGATCGCCAGGAGCGTCGCAAGAAATCTTTCCAATTCCCAGGAGGACTTCATGATTCCACAAGACCAGATCCCCCAAGAGAAGCTTGCCGCAGTGACCCGTGGCCTGCACGAGGCCTTCGGTGTGACCGAGTTCGAAGACATCCGCAAAATTACCAAAGGTCAAACCCCGGCCTTGATCTTCCGGATCGTCGTTAATGGGCGTCCGTGTCTACTACTGCTGATCATGTACAAAAATTCGATCCTGGGGCCCGAGCGCCATTTCACATGTATGAGGGTGGCGGCCGAAGCAGGCCTGGCGCCGCGCGTTCGGTACACCAGCATCGAAGACCAGATGTCCATCACCGACTTTGTGGAGGAGGTTCCCTTTCCCGCAGCAGATGCTCTCGTTCGGATGCCAACGGTGCTGCGGGACTTGCACGCTCTACCGCCGTTTCCCGAAGGCGTCCCCTACCTGGACACTACATGCATGTTCCTTATGCACAAAGGTGCCGCTCAGGATGGATACTTTCAAAAGCTCCGGGAGGCGAACATTCTTTCCCCGAGCCAGTACGAGGATCTCTTCGCCTGGCACGCCCAACTGGCCGCAGTCTGTCCGCGTCACGAATCAGACATGGTGTCGAGTCACAACGACCTGTTCAAGCCGGACAATATCCTGTTCGACGGAAACGGTGTTTGGCTAGTGGACTGGGAAGCCGCTTTCCGCAACGACCGGTACGTCGACCTGGCGGTGGTGGCCAACATGCTTGTCACCAACGACGAGGAGGAAAGCCTTTATCTCCAGGCGTATTTCGGCCAGCCGCCCGATGCGTATCAACTAGCACGATTCTTCCTGCTGCAGCAAATCGTCCACCTGTTCTACGCCTCGGTTTTTCTCCTCATAAGCTCATCCGGCCAGCCACTGGACCAGAGCGAACCGGCCCCCGAATTCACCGCCTTTCAGCGGCGCTTGTGGACGGGCGAGATCAACCTCACGGAAAAAGCCACTAAGAACGTCTACGGCAGGATTCATTGGGAACGGCTGGTGCACAACATGCGGCAACCACGATTCGAGGAAGCATTGAGGATCGTACGTTAACCCTCCGATGACTGAACGGCAAGCACTGGCCGCGGACCCTTGTGAGGCAGCGGCATCCTCCGGACGTACAGTGCCATAAGCGCGGAGAGCAAAGCTAGTGCGGCGCTCCCGAAAAACGCGTAGTCCCAGGTGTGGGTTTTCTCAAATAGACTCGCAGCGATTCCGCTTCCCAGAAGCGACGCGAAGCCCTTGGCACTGTATAGGAAGCTATAATTTTGCGCCGAGTTCTTGCTCCCGTACAAATCGGCGAGCACGGCCGGGAATAACACGTACAACTCGCCCCAGGTGAGGAACACCAGCACCATCAGCACCACGAACATGACATCTCCGGTCCGGCCTAGCGTCGTCGCGCCCACCAGGAAGATGGACTGAAGCAGGAACGCCGTGAACATCGTACGCTCGCGGCCTAAGTGATCCGAGACCCAGCCCCACAGGAGGCGACTGGAACCGTTGGCGAGCGGCGACAGAATCAGCGCAATTGTCAAAGCGGAGTCTCCTACCTTGAAATTGGTCGCCACTGGTTTCAGCTGCGCCGTCACCATCAATCCGCCGATCCCCACCGACAACATCGCGAGAAATAGAAAATAGAACTGCGGCGTCCGCAGCATTTCCAAGTAGTGGAAATTGAGATCGTGACGCCGGACGTTCGGCTTCACCGCCACCGCCGCCATCTTGAAATCGGCCGGCGGATTCACCAACACCAAGCCGGACAGCAGAATCAGCGCGCCGTGCGTGATGCCGGTCCACAAAAACGTATCGGCATAACCGATGCTGCGGATCAAGTGGTCAAACAGCGGATTGAAGGCCGCCGCCCCCATTCCGTAACCCGCCGTGATGATGCCTGAGGCGATCCCTCGACAGTCGGGGAACCATTTCACTGCGATGGCAACCCCGCAGGCGTAAACACACGCGACTCCGATGCCCGCGATGCCGTAGAGTAGGTAAAACGAGGTCAGGCTCTCAACGTGGCCCAGCGATCCCCAACCCACGGCGCAAAGCACTCCCGACATCGCCATCCAGATTCGGGGGCCGGTCTTGTCGATAAACGAGGCTACAAACGGCATGGTCCACGTGCCGGCGGCGATGAACAGCCCAAAGCCCCACTGCACATCGGAAAGCAGCCAGTGCTGTTGCGCATGCGCCTTCACCATGGGCTGCGCAAACAGCGTCCAGGCATACTGAAGGTTGCCGATCATCACCATTCCGACGAAGGCAGACCATAGCCGGACCCAACGATTCATCCTCTACTCCAGGCGCTCATCCATCCGGCTCTCCGCCGAGGTGGCGCAAGGGAGATCTTACCGCAACTCGGATCCGCTATTTGTGCTGTAGGGAAGACTGCCGGCTGGGTTGCCGGTCGTAAACAAGGACTTCATTGATGAGGCGCCCCGTTTCGGTGCCCGTTCCTTTGCGAGTGTTGGTCAGTTCTTTGCCATCGGGCGACACGACCCATTCGCTGACCAGCGTTCCTTTGGCGCCTTTAATGGTATTGCGGAAGCTGTTAGGGCTCAGCTTAACGCCAATGACACTCGTCATCGGGTCGGAGAATCGTTCCCTGCCATCGAAATAGAGTCCGACCGTTGAGTTTTTGCCGTCTTGAGTAATTCGGGTGACACGGAATTGGTCGACCCCCATGTCGTCCACGATCATGATCTCCGACTTGCGTAAGTCCGGCGTGCCGGGGCTGAGTTTGGTTTTGACGGGATTGGCTTTCCACGTCCCGAGAAAATAGTCCGGGGCGGCATGGGCGGGTAGAGTAAACGCCAGCAGAGCCGCGACGGTCACGGAGCGGTTTTTATGTTTTTCCACAACCTTCTACTATCAGTTTTCCGTAGGCTTCTGCACCGCTTCAATCACAATTGACTCCAGCGGCCCGGTTGCCGGTTCCAGCTTGAGGCCCAGTTGCTCCTGAAGCGCCGTGAAAATCGATGGCCCGTTGGGATCCGGAGTCGGAAGAGTAACACCCGGAGGCAGATTCGCTGGTATCTGATCGGGAGTAAAAGTCAGTTCGAAATCATACAGCCCTTCCAGGTTGGTCCGGTCCACCACCTTCCGTCCCGCCTGTCCTGTCAGCAAACCCGCGAATCCCGTCATCGTTTGCGCTGTCGCGCGTAACTGGCCGATACCCATCATCATCATTCCGCGCGGCAGCGGGCCGCTCCCTGGAATAGGCGGCGGGGGAGGAGGGGGGCCTCCTGCCGGACCGCCAGGCGGCGGCGCGCCGAAATTAATTGGTGTCTGGTCGGCGGATTTTTTCGCCTTCAATCCTCCCTTGGCCACCATCAGCGCATAAATCGGACCGTCCTTGGTTTCGTGGCGGACCTTCAAGCCGAAGCGCTCCTCAAGCAGTGCCTGCAGCATCTTCTGCCCCTGCTCCGAGGTGGGAATAAAGCCCTGTTCCGGACGCGCTTCGATATCGTAACGATCCGTGCTGATCCAGCCTGGCCCGCCGGTGATGGAAAGAGCAGGCCCACCCAGCGGCAGCGGACCCTGCGACCGGTCCGCATACGCCAGGATAATCAACTGCCGCAACGGCAAATTCGTGACCCGGAATCGTCCACCTTCAGCACCTGGCCCTATTCCCCTAATCATCATCCGGCCGTCTCCGGACGTATTTAGCTTGACCGTAGCCACCTCATACGCCAGCTTGTGATCCTGAGCGAAAGCCGCGGCGGCGAATGCGCACGCCAATACAAATCGGTTCATACTCAATCGCCTTTCCTGTCGAACCATTCTTGCATCTGATTGTAGATCAGCCGGCGCGCGCGGTCACTCGTTGAGATATAATCGCACCGCTATGAACCCTATGCGCGCGCTCCCGGCCCTGTTGCTGATCGGTTCCTTTCCGGCTCTGGCCCAGTGGACCAAGATCCCCTCCAACGTCCCCGTGGGCGCGGACGGAAAGCCGAACCTGAGCGCTCCCGCACCGCGCCTAGCCGACGGCAAGCCGGACTTCTCGGGCATCTGGCAGGCCAACGGTCCAAAGTATCTGCGCAATCTGACTTCAGACATGAAGCCTGCCGACATTCCGTTCCAGCCCTGGGCCAAACAACTCTACGATCGGCGGCAGGACGGCCGCGATGCCAAGATTGAGTCCGACGCCAATTGTCTTCCTCAAGGCGTCCCCAAAATCAACGCCACGCCGGTGCCTTACAAATTCATTCAAGCCTCGGGCGAGATTGTGATTCTCTATGAGGCCTTCAACCTTTGGCGGCAGGTCTTCATGGACGGCCGCGAGTTAGTGAAGGAGTTGAACCCAACCTGGCTGGGCTATTCGACAGGACGTTGGGACGGCGACACTCTGGTGATCGACACGCGCGGGTTCAACGGTAAGACCTGGCTGGACCAGGCGGGTCTTCCCACCACCGACGCCCTGCACATCACCGAGCGCTTCCGCCGCAAGGATTTCGGCCACATGGAAATGACCGTTACCATCGACGATCCCAAGGCTTACACCAAACCCTGGAACATCACTGAAGATCCGGTGCTGCAGCCGGGCATGGAACTACTCGAGTTCATTTGCGGAGAGAATGAGCGCGATGTGGCTCATATCAAGTAAGTCAGACCGCCACGGTCATGATGAACGGATCGATCTGTAGCGGATCCTCATGACGGACGCAGAGTTCGCGTTCTGCCACGTACCAGTCTTCCTCGGGGGAGCCTTCGGGGCGGCCGCGTTCTTCCCATAGTTCGTACGCGCGGCACTGGACCTGATGGTGAATCAGTTCAGGGGTCTCGGTGTTGTGCTTCTAAATGCACTGAGATCTTCGCCTCCTCTCCCAAACTATACCCCAGGAACACAAATCATGCTGGGACGTATATTTGATGCGATTCGCCACCGGGGCCGCAGCCGCCGATGGACCCAAGGGCTGGCCGCGGGCCGCCGCGGTGAAGATCTGGCCCACCGCTTCCTCCAGTCCCAGGGCTACACAATCGTTGCGCGAAATTACCGCCTGGCCTCCGGCGATGCCGAGGCCGACCTGATCGCCTGGGAACGCGACACGCTCGTTGTGGTCGAAGTGAAGTCGCGCGCATCCACAGATTTCGGCCCACCCGAACGAGCCTACGATGCCGACAAGCAGCAGCATCTTCTCCGCGCCGCCCGGCAGTACGCCCGCCGCCGCAACGTCCCCATGGAACACGTCCGCTTCGACCTGGTAACCGTAGTGCTGTCCGATCCCCCGGAACTGAAACTCTTCCGAGGCCTCCAGTTCCATTAGAATCGGAACGTGGAAGCCGAGAAGAATAGACTGTGGGAGACGGAGCGCCGCGAAAGACATTGGCGCCGCTGGGGACCTTACCTTTCAGAGCGCGCCTGGGGAACCGTCCGCGAGGATTACAGCCCGTATGGCAGCGCCTGGGATTATTTTCCATTCGAACAATCCCACCTGCGGGCTTATCGTTGGGGTGATGACGGTATCGCCGGCATCTGCGACAACCACCAGAAACTGTGTTTCGCGCTCGCCTTCTGGAACGGCCGCGACCCCATCCTGAAGGAACGCCTCTTCGGCTTGAATGGCGGACAGGGCAACCACGGCGAAGACGTCAAGGAGTGCTACTACTACCTCGATTCCACGCCCACGCACTCCTACATGAAGTGCCTCTATAAGTATCCGCAGGGCGAGTTCCCCTATCAGCAGCTCATCAACGTCAACCGCTCGCGCTCGCGCAAGGAGTTCGAGTACGAACTGATGGACACCGGCATCTTCAACGAAGACCGCTATTTCGATATCCAAACCGAATACGCTAAAGCCTCCGAAGAAGACATTCTGATCCGGATCACGGTCACCAATCGCGGCCCTGACACGGCTCCTTTTCATTTACTGCCGACGGTGTGGTTCCGCAATCGATGGTCCTGGTATAAAGAGGCAAAACACCCAACTCTATCCGTCGCCAAAGATTCTTCTTCCGGAACCGAAAAAGTCATGGAAATTCGCCAAGCCGAGCTGGGCCTCTATCACATGACCTTCCAGGGCGCTCAAACCCTGCTGTTTACGGAGAACGATTCCAACGCTCACGCTCTATGGGGCTTGGGCGACGGAAGCGGATATTCGAAAGACGCTTTTCACCGCTACGTGATCCATGGCGAGCAGGGAGCAGTGAATCCTGAACAGAAAGGAACCAAAGCTTGCGCCTGGTACAAATTCGAGCTCGCACCCGGGCAGAGTGAGACAGTTCGCATTCGTCTCACCCGCGACGGCGAGCCCTCCGCTTTGGTTCATGACATGGAGGGCATGTTTGCCCGCCGCATCGCCGAGGCCGACGAGTTTTACGCCTTCCAGCTCGACACCCTTTCCGCCGACGCGAAGAGTGTGCAGCGCCAGGCCTTCGCCGGCTTGTTGTGGTCCAAACAGTATTATCACTTTGTGGTTGAAAACTGGCTGAAGGGAGATTCCGCTCAGCCTACGCCGTCCGATACTCGCCTCAACGGTCGCGACTCTGGATGGGTCCACCTTTATAACGAAGACATCATTTCCATGCCCGACAAGTGGGAATACCCTTGGTACGCTGCCTGGGACCTCGCTTTTCACACCATTCCGCTGGCCATGGTGGACCCGGAGTTCGCCAAGGTACAGCTCCGGCTCCTGTTGCGGGAATGGTACATGCACCCGAACGGGCAAATTCCGGCCTATGAGTGGGCCTTCAGCGACGTGAATCCGCCCGTGCATGCGTGGGCCTGCTGGCGCGTGTTTCAAATGGATAAGAAGCTCGCCGGCCGTCCCGACTACGCGTTCTTGGAGGGCGTGTTTCACAAGCTTCTGCTGAACTTCACATGGTGGGTAAACCGCAAGGACTCCACCGGCAACAACATATTTGAAGGCGGCTTCCTGGGCCTGGATAACATCGGCGTTTTTGACCGGTCCGCCCCTCTGCCCACCGGCGGTTACATCGAGCAGTCCGACGGCACCAGTTGGATGGCCATGTTCTGTCTGAACATGTTGAAGATCGCACTGCAGCTTGCCTCGCAAGTGGACCCGATCTACGAAGACATCGCCAGCAAATTCTTCGAGCATTTCCTCTACATCGCAGCGGCCATGAACGGCATGGCTGGCGAAGGTTTATGGGATGAAGTGGACGGATTCTATTACGACCGCTTAAATGTTAACGGCACGTCGAATCCGATGAAACTCCGATCCATGGTCGGCCTGATCCCGCTGTTCGCGGTCGATACGATTGAGCCGGAGACCATTGACCGGCTTCCCGGTTTCCGCCGCCGTATGGAATGGTTCATGAGGCATCGGCCGGACCTGTGCGGCAATATCGCGTCACTTTCGCGCCAGGGCGTGGAATCGCGCCGCTTGTTGAGTCTCCTGGGACGCGAGCGGCTGGTCCGCGTGCTGGAGAAGATGCTTGACGAAGCCGAATTCCTTTCGCCCCACGGTATACGCGCCATTTCGAAGTACCACGACCAGCATCCTTTTGTTCTGCCCTTTGATCATCACGACTATCGCGTGGAATACGAGCCCGCCGAATCCAGCACCGCTTTGTTTGGAGGCAACTCCAACTGGCGCGGTCCGGTCTGGTTCCCCGTCAATTACCTGTTGATCGAATCGCTGCAGCGCTTCGGCCACTACCATGGCGACGACGTTAAGGTGGAGTTTCCCACTGGCTCCGGCCAACATATGAATTTGAAGGAAATAGCCAAGAGGCTCTCCTGCCGTTTGTCGCACATCTTTCTGAGGAACCCCGAAACCGGGCGCAGGCCTGTATGGGGCGGAGCCGAGAAGTTTCAAACCGACCCCAATTTTCGCGATTATGTCTGGTTCTACGAATACTTCCACGGCGACAACGGCGCGGGTATCGGAGCCAGCCACCAGACGGGCTGGACGGCTCTGGTCGCCAAGCTCCTGCAGCAGAGCGGGGAATAATGTGTCATCACGCACGCTTCCGCGCGAATATCTTCTTTCCGTTTAACGGCTTCCCGTTTTGAAGAAGCCCGGATTTCGCGCAGCTGGGTTATTTTCTAGGCAAGGAGATCGATTGCTCTTTCACTGGAGGAGTCGGTTCACCAGGAGCGATGCCTAGGCAACTTCGCGAGGGTTTGAGCACAGTGGACGCAAGGCTAGAGCGATATCGGGCTCCCGCGCCGTAGCGGGTGAACAAGACGGCCTCTGCCGCTGGGGGTGAAGTTCAGCGGATCGAGGGCCCTTTAAATACGAAATTACTTAGCTCGCCTGGCCGTAGGTGCGCCTGAGTTGCCTATGCCAGCAACTCGAGCGGAGCGTTGCCGCCGCACAGCACCAGCACCACGTGGCGTTCCGGTGAAAAGTTGTGCTGCAGCTTTTCTGCCGCCGCCAATGTGCACGATGCCGCAGGTTCCGCCAGAACCTTGAGCCGCTCCAGCAGGAACCGCAGGGAGCGGATCGCCTCACTATCGGGCACCACCGTCACGCGCTCCAGGAATTTCTGTGCCAGCGCGAAGGTGCGCTCCGATGGCGCGGGCGCTCCAAGTGTGCGAGCTACTGAAGTAATCGCCTCCAGAGTCACGATCTTGCCCGCCTCAAGCGATTTCGACATGCAGTCGGCGCCTTCCGTCTCGACGCCCCAGATCCTCACAGCGGGTTTCAGCGACTTGACCGCCGTCGCGATGCCGCCCATGAATCCCGCCGCCGCCGATGCTCAGGATGATGTCGGTGACGTGCGGGACGTCCTCCAGAATTTCGAGCCCCACGGTGCCTTGCCCGGCCATCACCAGCGGGTCGTCAAAGGGATGAATGTAAACCCATCCTTGGCGCTCAAAATCGCCGACCTTCGCGAAGGCCTCCGCTGCGCTGGCGGCAAACTTGACCTCGGCACCATACCCGCGAGCCGCATCCACATAGTTGGCGGGCGTGTTTTCCGGCATCAGTATGCGGGACTTCAACCCCAGCATTCGCGCCGCATAGGCGACTGCCTGCCCGTGATTGCCGCCGCTCACGGCGACCACTCCCCGGTCGCGCTCCTCTTGCGTCAGGCTTACGGCCTTGCTGAACGCGCCCCGCACTTTGAACGAACCGGTTTTTTGGAAGAGCTCGTACTTTACGTAGACGTTGGTTTTCAGCCGCTCGCTCAGCGTCACGCTGGGGAGCAGAGGCGTGCGCCGCACACAGGCCGTAATTCGCTGCCGCGCGGCTAGGATGTGAGCGAGAGTCAGCGTCTCTGCTGTTTCCGTCTGCAAACTTCTAGTGTAGACTCCGAGGCCCGCAAAGGGCGCGGCGGCTCCCTCAGTTCAGCCGAGTAACGAGGCCGCCGCGCTCCGTCTTGCGGGCTGTCACTTAGACCCTGTGCTATTTCTGAGGCATGAAGAATACCCATGCGATCGTCGAATATGCCGGAAACGACTTCTATGTCGCCACCACTCCCAGCGGCCATGCTCAGGTACTGGAGGGCAACGGCGAACGGTCCGCTGCGTCGGGCCCACTGGAGTTGTTGATGATCGCCTTAGGTAGCTGCACCGCCGTCGACGTGATCTCCATTCTTAAGAAGAAACGCCAGAAGGTGACTGCATACCGCGTCGAAGTTCGCGGCGAACGTAGAGAAGAGCACCCACGCAGCTTTCGCCGAATGGAGGTGCGCCACATCGTCACCGGCCACGCAGTCTCCGCCGACGCTGTGCGGCGCGCCGTGGAACTGTCCGTCGATAAATACTGTAGCGTCGCCGCCACACTGCGCCCGACCGCGGAAATTGTATCCAGTTTCGAAGTGTTGGAAGAAGCCGAAGTAGTAAGCTGAGTGGAAATGCGATACGCTTTCCGCACCCTGATCGCGAGCCCTGGGTTTACAGTCACCGCGGTGATCTGCCTGGCCCTGGGTATCGGCGCAACCAGCGCGATGTTCAGCCTGGTGAATGCCGTTCTTCTGCGGCCTTTGCATTATCGCGATCCCGACAAGCTGGTGCGTCTCTATACTGAGTTCCCAACGTTCCCCAATGGCGGCCTGCGCCGTTTCTGGACATCGGCGCCCGAATGGGACGAGCTCTCCCGCGAGCTTCAATCGTTTTCGTCTCTCGATGCCTGGACCAGCGGCGGCGCGAATGTATCGGCGTCGAAAGACCCTGTCAGAATCAATGCCACCGGAGTCACAGGAGGGATGTTTGAAACCTTGGGCGTCTCGCCCATGCTGGGCCGGACCATTACCAAAGCAGACGACGTAAAGGGAGCACTGCCGGTGACGGTGCTTTCCTATAGCTTCTTCCAGAGTGCCTTCGGCGGAGACATGAGCGTCCTGAACCGCGTCCTCAAGATCAATGGCGAAGATACCAATGTGATCGGTGTCATGCCGCCGGGTTTCAATTTTCCTCCCGGTGATCTGGAACCCGCCCAAGCTTGGTTTCCCCTGCAGCTTGGACCGGAAGAAATGAAGCGCAGAGGCGGCCATTTCCTGCACCTCGTCGGCAGGCTGAAACCCGGAGTGTCGCTAGCGCAGGCCAGATCGGAGATCGCAGCCCATGTCGCTGCGTCGCCACCGCGTGAAAGCTTCCATCCGTTTTCGCCCGACGGCCATCCGATTGTCGCTTACTCTTTGCAGGCCGAGACGGTACGCAATGCCAGCTCGGCGTTGTGGATGCTGCTTGCCGCAGTCGATTTCGTTTTGCTGATTGCCTGCGTAAACGTCGCGAATCTTCTATTAGCACGAGCCGAGGCGCGGCAGCAGGAGACCGCGGTGCGCCGCGCATTGGGAGCGGGAACAGCACAGTTGATCCGGCAGTTCGCGATGGAAGGTCTGTTGCTTTCACTCGGAGGCGGCGTGTTGGGCCTTGCTCTGGCCGTCGCCCTGGTGCGAGCGGTTGCGAAGTTTGGTTCTTCCAGCATTCCGCGAGCGGACGAAATCGGTGTCGACTTCACGGTTGCCGCCGCTATGCTGGGGGTGCTCGCTCTGACCACGCTCGTCTTTGCGCTCTCCCCGCTGGTGCAGTTAGCGGGACAACATGTCCATGACGCGTTGAAGGCCGCCAGTACGCGAGCTTCCGGTACCGCAGTATCTCAGCGTTTTCGCGCCGTTCTGGTGGCGGGCGAGCTTGCGCTTGCTCTGGTGTTGCTGATCGCGACCGGTCTCATGCTGCGGACTTTCTGGAATCTTGCGGACGTGCAGCTCGGCTATAGGCCCGAGAAGCTGTTGACCGCGCGGCTTGAGCTTCCCTACGAAACCTATAAGACGCCCGCTGACGTCACGCGTTTCTGGGAGCGCGCGCAGGAAAGGATCGCATCCATTCCCGGCGTGGTCCAAGCCACATTGATCAGCGGACTTCCGCCGGAGCGGCCAATTAACGCCAACGACACCTTCATCGAAGGTTTCACGCCGGTTCCCGGTGGTCCCGGCCACAATATCGATTTTTGGCAGACCGCGGGGGAAGGCTATTTTGAAACCGTCGGCGCACGGCTGATTGAAGGGCGATTCTTTGATCATCGCGATATTGCCGACACCAACCCCGTGGTGATTATCAACCAGACGATGGCTCGCACATACTACGCGAATCGAAGTCCCATCGGCAAACGACTCCGTATTGGTGGGGACAAGGACCCGTGGCTGACGATCGTCGGCGTGGTGGGCGATTTGAAGAACGCGGGGCTGGACCGCCCGGCTGGAACCGAGCTGTTTCTCCCCTATCATCAACTGGGGGCCGCTCGACGGGTTCACTATGCTCTATTGCGAACCTCTGGCGATCCCAGCTCTGTTGCAGGGCAATTGCGTGTGGCCGTTGAGGACATCGATCCGTCGCTTCCGCTGGCTCAGGTCCGCACGATGAATGAGGTTCTCTCGAGCGCGAAGTCCCGGCCGCGATTTCTGGCAACTTTGCTTGCGGCATTCTCAGTCGCCGCTTTGCTGCTTGCCGCCGTCGGCCTGTATGGCGTGATCGCTTATTCTGTTGCGCGCCGCACTTCCGAATTCGGCATCCGCATGGCGATCGGAGCCAGCAGCGGTCAGATCATGGGACTAGTCTTGAAGAACGGTTTGCGTTTGAGCCTTGCGGGAATCGCGTGCGGAGCAATCGGAGCCATAGTCCTCACGCGCCTGATGCAGGGATTGCTATTCGGCGTGAGTTCCTTCGATCCGCTGACGTTGCTGGTCACATCGTCGGTTCTTCTGGGAGTAACGGTTCTGGCGTGCGCCCTCCCTGCTCGCAAAGCCACGCAGAGCGACCCAATGACGGCCCTGCGCTACGACTAATGTGGCCGAAGCACCGGTTACGCTAAACTGACTTTTACTTGAATCTCGGAGGCCCGCCTATGTCCCAACCCACCCAGCCCGACTACGGAGAACGCATCCAGTGCCAGTGGTGCCAGGGCTTGAATCCGTCATCGTCGACAGCCTGCATCACATGCGGCGCGCCGCTGGACGTCAAGAATCTGGTCAGCGATTCCGGCTGGCGCGAAGCTCCTCGCATCAAGGACATGACCGAGATTCAATTCGGCGTGAGCACCTGCCAGGTGGAAGGCGAGATCGTCCCGGTGGCGGAGATCAATCTGGGGCAGGGCGATTCAATCTACTTCGAGCATCACGTCATGTTGTGGAAGGACGAAAATGTTCCGCTCGGCGTCCTGCCTCTGTCCGGCGGTGTTCGGCGCGCGCTGGCCGGAATGCCGTTCATCATTAGCGTCGCCAATGGGCCGGGTCGAGTAGCATTTTCCCGCGATGCGACCGGTGAGCTGGTAGTGCTTCCGCTGCATCCCGGCATGGAACTGGATGTGCGTGAACACGCGTTCCTGCTGGCATCTCATCACATCAGCTATACCTACGTGCAGATCAAAGGTCTCAAGAACATTCTCTTCGGCGGTCAGGGCATGTTCATGGATCGTTTCGTTACCGGCAACATTCCTGGGCTGCTTCTGCTGCATGGCTACGGCAACGTTTTTGAGAGGGTTCTGAAGCCGGGCGAAAGCCTCCTGCTGGAGCCAGGCGCGTTTCTATACAAGGATTCCAGCGTCGCCATGGCCGTAGAGTTCCAGCAGCTGTCCACCGGATTCTTTGGCGGGACCAATATGGCGCTGGCGAAGGTTACCGGACCGGGCCGCGTGGGCATTCAATCGATGTACGTGCATCACCACACCGGGTCGGAGTCGGAATAGGATCGCCATGTTCTGCACTCAATGCGGTACTAAATTATCCGATCAGGCCCAATTCTGCACCGGATGCGGAACGAGGGTGGGCGCTGCCGCGCCACAAGCCCCCGCTGCTCCGGCTGAAATCATCCGCGCCACTCCTGTGCCAATGCGCGCCGCGCCTCCAAGAGAAGTCGTCGAAGAAGAAGATGTCCCGATGCAGAATGCCGGAGTCTGCGACTGGTGCGGCGCGCCGTTCCAGGCTGGAGCATCAAGTTGCTCGCGATGCGGCGCAGTCTTGAAGACGGCGACGATCGGTGCGCATTCCGGTTGGGTGGAGCTTCCCGGAAGAAAGGACATGGCCAAGCTCCAATTCGGAAACTCATTCTGCCAGATTGAAGGCGCGTACGTTCCCGTGGCCGATTTTAACCTCTCTGCGCAGGACTCGGTCTACTTCGCGCACCATGTTCTGCTGTGGAAGGAACAAAACGTCAACATCACAAACATGTCGATGAAGGGCGGATGGAAACGCCTCTTCGCCGGCCTGCCTTTGATCATGACCCAGGCGCAGGGACCCGGCCACATCGCATTTTCACAGGACACGCCGGGGGAACTGGTAGCGCTGCCGATCCATCCCGGGCAGGAAGTCGACGTCAAGGAACACCTGTTCCTGGTGGCCACCGGCAACATCGCCTACGACTGGTTTTCGACCGGTATCTGGTACACGACGCGCTCGGGAGATGAGACCGAAACGCACTACCCTCTGGGCATGTACATGGACCGCTTTCAGGCGTCGGGCGGCAATCCTGGGCTGCTGCTGCTTCACGCGGCGGGCAATGTGTTCGTGCGGCAACTGGGGCCGGGTGAAACGATACTCATCAAGCCTCGGGCCTTGATTTTCAAAGATCCCAGCGTTCAGATGCATCTGCACTTTGAAGATTCGGGATCTTTGCAGAGCGCCTTCAGCTTCTTTTCTACTTCGATGACATCGCGTCACATGTGGCTGAGGCTTATTGGTCCCGGCCGAGTCGCGGTGCAGAGCGTGTTCCATCGTCACGACAATATTTTCGGCACGCTGACCGGCACCTCGGGTGCGACGCAAAGACGCTGGTATTGAAGCGCTAGCGAACAGGACGCATGATCATCTCAGAAGATCGGCACTGGTCGCGCAGCACTTCCTGATTGCAGCTTCTTCCGTCCAGGTCCTTGCTCAGGCAGGCGCGCACTTCGTTCAGGTATCGACCATTGCCGCTGCACAACACTGCGAAGCCCTGGTCGCCGAACTTGGGATTTGCGGCTACGAAATCACGCAGCATCTGGTCCGGGCTTACAGTGACGGTCTTCTTTGGGTCCTGATAGCGGGGCGGGATCGTGACCGAGTGGAACGCCTCTGTAGCTTCTTCAAAATAGTCTTTCGCGTCCAGTCCGCTACAGGTGCCGTGCTTCTCCCATTCGTGTTCCACTAACTTGGGGCTCGGCATGATACTGAGCATGCTCTGAACCGTGGCGTGGTCCACCCTTTCCGTAGTGCAGTCTTCAGGCCAGCCTTTGGCTTCATATTGCGGCCACAGGCCGTGCATCACGAACCCGTAGTGGCGTTGATCGCCGCATTGGAGAGAGTCGCCACGCCCGGCCGGAGTTGCGCAGAATCCGGGCGACCAGGAAAGTGACATGACGTAGAAATCGAATGTTCCCGAGGTGCCGGTTGCAGCCGGGGCATTCCCTCTAGGCCCGCGCTTGCGGCGATGCCTTCGGGAATCGCTCTGGGCCTGTGGCTGCTCTTCCTGAGGTCTTACGGTTGCGGTTTCAGGCTGAGGTTGACTCTTGGATTCGGTGGGCGCGACTTGGGTGCCGCACGAGGTCAACAGAATCGCGGCGCAGGCGAGTAGTGTGGCTCCCACAGGATTCATGATAGCTACTTCAATACCGTCAGCCTCCACTCGATCACCTTTCCGCGGATCACGTAACAGAAATAGTATTCCCAATACCGGCGCAGTCTCGGCGATGCGTTGATGAGCCACTCAAAGCCCAGATATTTCCAAAGCGAGAGGAGCTTGACGTAGACCTTCTCTTCAAATCGGGCGTCGGTGTAGTAGCTGTAACCGCCGTGGTCCGGGCCGAAGTAGCGCAGAGAGAAGCTGTTCAGGTGCCACTTATGCGTGGGATCGCAGAAGGAACTGAAGTCGGTGTAGTGGGGCGTGGCCAGATAGACTTCGCCTCCGGCGCGCACCAGACGGTGGAATTCCTCCATGGTGCGCACGACGTCGGAGACGTGTTCGATCACGTGGACGGCTTGAAGAGCGTCGAAAGAAGAATCACGAAAAGGGTAGGGAAAGCGGTCGACATCGACGATCACGTCGGCTCGGCTCCGCGGGTTTCGGTCGATACCGATTGAGCCTGGCTTCTTGTTGATGCCGCAGCCGACGTCCAGAGTTCGCATGAACCGACGATTGTAGCGCGCCTCGTATGTCACGTATAGTGTGAGGTTCGATGCAGATTTTCGGTATTGAGACTCGGACCTTCGAGCAAAAAATAGAGAACATCAAAGAGCGGCCGGGCGCGGGGTTTGAGTGGTATCGCTACAACTCTTTTAGCAACCTGGTGCATTTGAAGAAGCTGTTGGTGAAAGGCGAGGTGGCTGTTCTGGAAGCGGCGCGCCAGCATGGCGTGCTGGACGTCGGCTGCGGCGATGGCGACCTTTCCTTCCTGTTTGAACTTCTGGGATGCAAGGTGGATGCGGTGGATCACTCCATTCCCAACCACAACAACATGCACGGCGTGCGCGCCATGGCGAAGGAACTGGGCTCGTCGATAGGAATTCACGAAATCGATCTTGATACTCAGTTCGCGGTGCCGCAGGAACGCTACGGCCTGGTTGTGTTCCTGGGGATTCTCTATCATCTGAAGAATCCTCTTTATGTGCTGGAACAACTGGCCAAGCATTCCGACTACTGCCTGCTGAGCACGCGCGTCGCACGGCGGCTGCCGAAGGGTGGAGGGTCCATAGAAGATCAACCGCTGGCCTATTTGCTTGATTCGCAGGAGCTGAACCAGGACGATAGCAATTTCTGGATTTTCTCCAACACAGGACTGCAGCGAATCGTAAAGCGAGCGAATTGGGAAGTGCTGGCGTGGCTCAATCTGGGGGACACGAAGGCTTCCGATCCGGTTTCGCTGAAGCACGATGAGCGGGCATTCTGTTTGTTGCGCAGCCATCACAACCTTTCGCATGCCGATCTGATCCAGGGTTGGCATTCGGCGGAAACGGCGGGTTGGCGTTGGACCGAAAAGCGCTTCTCGGCTCGATTCCAAATCGGTGAAGGGGAGCGCCGAAAGCGCCTGACGCTAAAAGCATATTTGCCTAAAGATGTCTTCGAACAGCTGGGACCAGTAACGCTGCGCACTCGTCTGAATGGGAAGGAGTTAGAGCCGTTCACGATGCGGACGCCGGGCAATCACACGGTGATACGGCCGGCGAAAGGGTTGCAGGGAGACGCTGTGGTGGAGTTCGAACTGGATAAAGCGTTGGATGCGAAGAGCAGGGAAGAACGGGAGCTGGGGATTATCGTGGCGTCGCTGGAACTCGAATAAGCGCTATTTCGGCACCGCGCAGAGCCGTTCCGCCCTGGCGCGGCACGCTGCTGCTTCCGAGTGCCTGCCGGCTTGTTCCTCAGCTTCGGCCATGATTTCGAGCGCTTCCCTCAGTGCCTCCCCTTTTTCGCGCTCCAGCGCTGCTATGGCAGATACAAGGAGTTCACGGGCGGCCGAGCTTCGGCCACTGCGCACATAGAGAGCCGACAAACGTACCTGGACATGTATCAGTTCCTTGGGTTTGCCGCCGACCTGCCTTTCGCATACCGAAACAAAACGTTCGTATTCGGCCATAGCGCCTTCAACGTCGCCACATTGTTCCAGCGATAGCGCGAGATGGCGCAGGCTCTCCGATGACTGAATGGAGTGGAATTCTGACGTTGCTTTATAAATAGTTAGGGCCCGCTGGAGTTGGTGCTGCGCGTGGGGATGGTCGCCGATCTGGCGGCATAGTGCGCCGCCTTCCGCGAGTACGTGCGCCGTCTCCAGGTGTTCGGGGCCATGCGCTTGTTCGGCGAGTTTCACCGTCTCTTCAAAAGCCTGCCTGGCTTCGAAGGTATGGCCCATGCTTGCAAGGATGTTCCCGCGTTTACGTGATGTCTGGAGCAGACGGGAGAGATCCGGCTTGGGCCGTGACTTTTCGGATTCGTCCATGCTGTCCAGGGTCTCCAGCGCAGCCGTCGGATCGCCTTGCGCTAAATGGATCCCTACCAGGGCCTCCAACGACACCCAAAGAAGATTTGGATCATTTCCGGCCAGATCCACGCATGCATTTGCGCTTTCTGCAGCCTCATCGAACTTCTTCTGGTGCAGTTGTGCCTTGGAGAGCTTGGCCAGCAATTCTGCTTTGATTTTCGTGGAACGTTTCTCTTTCAACGCGGCGAGCAGATGAGTTTCCGCTTCCGCCCAATTCTTGGCGTCCATATGCCGCTGCGATTCGTTCTGATTCACCTGCCGATCGCGATGCCACTCCTGCACGCGAGGCGTGGCCCACGCGGCCACACGAATGCCCATGCGAAAGAGGCGGATGATACTCATTCATTATCAAATCGGCTCCTCGTGTCCTGGGCTTTAGTACGGGCCGGGATGAATACTGAAATTTCGGCTGTCAGCTTCAGGAGATACTCATCTTTATGCGCGTCAGGGCGGGCGACGTTCGAAAGTCGGAATGGGTTATTTTCAGCTTCCTGGTATACGCCGCGGTGTTGGCGGCATTGCTGCCTGTGTCAAATTCCGTCCGTTATCGAGTAATCGTTCTTAACACTGTTTTGATTTTGTCCTATGCTTTCTTAGTACCCTTCTTTAGCAATGCAACATCCTTCGCGCTGAGCATCACTCGCGACGCGATTTCGATGGTACTCGTCGTTCTGGCGTACCGGGAGATGGGATGGTTCGCCCAGCCGCACCTGAACCAAAACCTGGAAACGTCGTGGGTGATCTGGGATCGCGCGGTGTTGCGCGGCGGCGGCAGAGCGGCGATTGAGGTATTGGGGCCGCTGGTGCCGTCCATTCTGGAAGTGTCTTACGCGCTGGTCTACGCGCTGGCGCCGTTCGCCGTCGTGATGCTTTATGTGTACGGGCATCGCGAAAGAGTCGACCGGTTTCTGTTCGTCTTCGCTGTGGGCGTGCTGCTTTGCTACGCTCAGTTCCCGTTCTGGCCGTCCGATCCGCCGCGTGTGATTTTTCATGCAGAGGACCTTCCCTATGACACGATCTTCCGGCGATTCAACCTATGGATGTTGGGCAACTACGGCATTCACACCAGCGTGTTCCCCAGCGGGCATGTGGCGGGCGCATTTGCTACGGCCTTAGGCGCGTGGAGGACTTTTCCGGAACACCAGTGGGTGAGCCGGTTGCTTCTGGTGATGGCGATTTTGATTACGGTCGCAACGGTGTATGGACGTTATCACTATCTGGCGGATGCCGCGGCGGGGGTTGTGATGGCGGTTCTGGCCTTCTTGATCACGTCCTAGCCGGTGCGGTTGGCGACCACCGTTACCTGGAAGTCCCGCGCGAGCCGCAGTAGCTGAAACACCAGGTCCTGATGAGCGAATGCCATCGGTAACCGCGTTGCCGTTGGCCGGTGAATCAGGATTTGTGTGACGGCATTTCTACGCGCGAAGTCAACCACAGTCTGTGCGGGTTCGTCGCCCGCGAGCACCCTGGTTTCCAGGTGCAGATTGCGCGCAAAATCGAGATGGCGTTCGACGGTCTCGCGCTTGGCCTTCGGCAGCGCTTCCAGATCTGCGTGGGGGCAGACGAAGACCGCGAAGCATTCGGCCTTCAGATAGTCCGCCACGCGGCGGGCTCGGCGGATCGCGACGGTGGTGGAAGGATCTTCAGACACCACGACCAGCACCTTTTCCGGGGGACCTTCGCTGGGCGCCGGCACCGATCCTGCCCGCAGGTCGACTTCCTGCGCGGTTTGCCGCAAGGCCAGTTCCCGCAGAGCGACCAGGGTCGGCTCCTTGAAGAAATTCTCTTTGGCCTTTTGGGCTTTATCGGGCGCGTAGACCACGCCGCGAGCCAGGCGATTGAGCAGTGCTCCCGGAGTCAGGTCCACCAGAACCACTTCTTCCGCATCGCGCACGAACCAATCCGGCACCGTCTCCCGCACGCGAATGCCGGTGAACTTGTACACCTGGTCATTCAAACTTTCCAGATGCTGGATGTTCATGGTCGAGTAAACGTCGATGCCGGCGTTGAGCAGCAGCAGCACATCTTCCCAACGTTTTTCCGTCTCCGAACCGGGGGCGTTGGTGTGGGGCAGCTCGTCCACCAGAGCCAAGCTGAGGCTTCCGCTTGAGGATGGCCTCGGTATCCATTTCTTCAATCTGGGTGCCGCGATATTCCAGGGTTCGGCGAGGAATGGCTTCCAGACCTTCCGTCTTGGCAATGGTGTCTTTGCGCTGATGCGGCTCGAAGTAGCCGATGACGACGTCCACACCCTGCTTGGCCTGCGCCTGCCCTTCGTCCATCATCTGGTAGGTCTTGCCGACACCGGCCGCGTAGCCTAAGAAGATTTTCAACTTCCCGCGCTGGCTGTCTTTTGGGGAAGCCATGAGAATTAATTGGGGAAGATTCTTACGTCGATGCCTTCCGATGCCAGGACCAATCGCTCTACGGGGTTGCCTTGCAGACGATCCCACCAGCCGGTGCGGCCGCTGTGGCCTACGAAGATTTGAGTAATTCCGTGGGCGCGGGCGAAGCGCAGAATTACCTGAACGGTATTTTCTCCGTCCAATACTTCCACCTTGGCGTTGAGAGAGCGCGCCAAGGCGAGGTTATCGTCCAAAGCCTTGCGGTCCGGACCGGCCAAGTTGGGCTGATCGACGTAGGCCACATGCAGCTCGCCATGGAAACGGTCGGCCTGACGGCGTCCGCGGCGGATCATGGTCGACGCATCGCCGCGCGGCGTGATGCACACCAGAATTCTCTCCTGGGTCCCGTAGCTCTGTTCCAGTCCGCGCTCGGTGAGATATTTTTCGAGCTGGTGTTCCACCACATCGGCGGCGAGCAGCAGAGCGATTTCCCGCAGCTCGGAGAGCTGCTTTTCCATCGCCTCCAGATCTTCGGCCG
Source organism: Terriglobia bacterium (assembly GCA_963766615.1). Lineage (GTDB taxonomy): Bacteria > Acidobacteriota > Terriglobia > Bryobacterales > Bryobacteraceae > Palsa-187. Next base: position 404,435 of record CAVYBC010000009.1, on the reverse strand, counting down.
AGGCTCCCAGTTGATTGGCTTTATCGATGCAGTACTCGGGCGGTGCGTCCACCACCACGATTTCGTCTGCGCGCCGCACAAAGCTCTCGGGCACGGTGACGGTAGGGCGCCGCCCGCGAATCTTTTCGATCTGGTCGGCGCGCTCCGCAATGTATTGGATGTTCAGCGACGTGATGACGGAGATGCCTTCCTCCAGCAGTTGCTCCACGTCCTGCCATCGGCTGTGTGTAGGCCAGCCTGGAGGATTTTCGTAAGCCAGGCCATCGATCACCGCGACGGTTGGTTTGCGTTGGAGGATCGCCGCCATATCCAGCACAGGCACTCCGTTTACCTGCTTCAGGGGAATCACTTCACACGTCCCCAGCAGGCTGTCCACTTCACTGGACCGCTGCGACTGCGTGCCGACCACCACCAGATCCTCGCCGCGTTCCTTTCTGCGGCGAGCTTCGTCCAGCATGCGAAACGATTTGCCTACCCCGGAAGCGTATCCGAGGAAGACCTTCAGACTACCCCGCTTATGCCGAGCCTCCTCGGCCTCCACCTGCCGGAGCAACAACTCCGGATCCGGCCTGCGAGGTTCAGTGGCCATTCTTGGCTGGCAGCTTTTCGTCCATCGCAAGATTCAACAGCAGGACATTCACGCGCGGATCTCCCAGGAAGCCCAGTGTGCGGCCTTGCGTGGATTTGTCGATCAGCTCGCGCACCTGCTGCTCATCAACGCCTCGCGCCTGAGCGATGCGAGGAGCCTGCGCGTAGGCCGAAGCCGGGCTGATGTCGGGATCGAGCCCGCTGGCCGAAGTGGTGGTCAGGTCGGCCGGGATGGGGCCTGTAAAGGCAGGGTTCTCTTTGCGGAACTTCTCACCGGCAGCTTTCATACGGTCCACCAGCTTTTGATTGGTCGAGCCGAAATTCGAACCGGAAGAGGAGGTGGCGTCATAACCATCGTTGCCCGCGGCCGACGGACGGGGAGAGAAGTAGATCGGCTTGGCGAAATTCTGGCCGATCAGTTTTGAGCCGATCACTTTGCCATCCTTCTCGATTAAGCTGCCTGCGGCCTGATTCGGAAACACGACGTGGGTCACGCCAGTCACCAGACCCGGATAGATGACGCCGGTTAGCACGGTCAATACAAGAATGATACGAAACGCGGGAATAAGTTGGTTAAACATATAAGCTCCTTACGCTAAGTGCAATGCGACGATGATCTGATCGATCAGCCAGATGCCGGGGAACGGCGCGACGATTCCGCCGATGCCGTAGATCAGCAGGTTGCGGCGCAGCATGCTGCCCGCGCTTTGGGGACGATATCGCACGCCGCGCAGCGCCAGGGGCACCAGTGCGATGATGATCAGCGCGTTGAAAATCACGGCCGAGAGAACGGCGCTCTCCGGGCTGTGCAGGTTCATGATGTTGAGCTTGTTCAAGGCCGGATAGGTGACCATGAACATAGCCGGAATGATGGCGAAATATTTCGCGACATCATTAGCGATGGAAAACGTGGTCAGCGCCCCGCGAGTGATCAGCAACTGCTTGCCGATGGCCACCACTTCAATGAGTTTGGTGGGGTTGCTATCCAGGTCCACCATATTGCCGGCTTCTTTTGCCGCCATGGTCCCGGTGTTCATCGCCAGACCGACGTCCGCCTGAGCCAGTGCAGGCGCATCATTGGTGCCGTCGCCGGTCATCGCGACCAGGCGTCCTTCGGCCTGTTCCTTCTTGATGTACTCAAGCTTGTCCTTGGGCGTTGCCTGCGCCAGGAAGTGATCCACGCCGGCTTCTCCGGCAATTGCGGCCGCGGTAAGCGGATTGTCGCCCGTGATCATCACGCTGCGGATTCCCATGGCGCGCAGTTGGCCGATGCGCTCTTTCATGCCGCCTTTGACCACGTCTTTCAGGTGAATGATTCCCAGGAGGCGACCGCCTTCGGCCACACCCAGAGGGCGTTCCACCCATGCGGGAAATCTTCTCCGACATTTGCTCGAAAACGGAAGGCACAATGCCGCCTTGCTCAGTCACGAAGCGCGCGATCGCATCGGTAGCGCCTTTACGAAGAATGCGGCCATCCAGGTCCACGCCGCTCATTCTTGTGTAGGCCGAGAAGGGAACGAAGGTGGCCTCATGCTCCGTGATGTGGCGGGCACGCAACTGGTATTTGTCTTTCGCCAGAACTACGATGGAGCGCCCTTCCGGGGTTTCATCGGCCAGACTCGCCAATTGCGCGACTTCGGCCAACTCAGCTTCTTCCGCTCCCGGCACGGGCCAGAATTCCACCGCCTGGCGATTGCCTAAAGTGATGGTGCCGGTCTTATCCAGCAGCAGCGTGTTGACGTCGCCCGAGGCTTCTACCGCTTTACCGCTCATCGCCAGCACGTTGTGCTGCATCACGCGGTCCATACCGGCGATGCCGATAGCGGAGAGCAGACCGCCGATGGTGGTGGGAATCAGGCAGACCAGCAATGCGACCAGCACAGCGACGGTCGGCGTCTTGCCCGCTTGCATCGCTGCAACGCTGTAGGCGGCGAACGGGGGCAGTGTCACCACGGCCAACAGGAAGATCAGCGTCAGGCCGGCGATCAGAATGTTCAGCGCGATCTCATTGGGAGTCTTCTGCCGCTGCGCGCCTTCCACCAGCGCGATCATGCGATCCAGAAATGTTTCGCCCGGATTAGACATGATCTTGATCTTGATCTCGTCGGAGAGGACTTTGGTTCCGCCGGTAACGGCGCTGCGGTCGCCTCCGGATTCGCGAATCACAGGGGCGCTCTCACCGGTAATTACCGATTCATCAACGGTCGCGATTCCATCGATCACTTCGCCATCGCCGGGAATCACTTCTCCCGCGGCGCACAGAACGATATCGCCGGAACGCAATTCCGAAGACGCGGCGGGTTCGGTTTCCCCATTCGGAAGCACCCGCCGGGCAAGCGTATCGGACTTGGTTTTGCGCAACGAGTCGGCTTGCGCCTTGCCGCGCGCTTCCGCCATGCCTTCGGCAAAATTGGCGAACAGCACCGTGAACCACAGCCACAGCGCGATTTGGAGTTGGAACCCGGTGTCCTGTCCGCCGGTGAAGAGATCTTTGATCAGGTACACCGTGGTGAGAGCCGCTCCGGCTTCCACCACGAAGATGACCGGATTCTTCATCAACGTGACAGGATTCAATTTGACAAAGGATTGCCTGGTCGCCATGCCAAGAATCTCCTTGTCAAACAAAGACCGCGACCTGCCCAGCTTGCGGGGCAGCAAATTGGTGGGATCTTCCGGACCCAGGGACTGCTTCGGTTCTTCAATCATTGTGGTCGACATAAAACCCCTTCCTTAGAAAAGCTTCCCGTCAAGCATCAGAAAATGTTCGACGATAGGGCTGAGCGCCAGCGCCGGGAAAAACGTCAGCGCACCTACGATCACTACCGTTCCCACCAGCAGCCCGACGAACAAACCTCCGTGCGTGGGCAAAGTACCTTCCGTGACCGGGATCCGTTTCTTAGCGGCCAGGCTTCCCGCCGCCGCCAGCAGCGGAATGATGTACATGAATCTGCCGGTCAGCATCGCGAGGCCCAGCGTCAGGTTGTACCAGGGCGTATTGACGTTGATGCCTGCGAACGCACTGCCGTTGTTGCCGGTGGCGCTGACGTAGGCGTAGAGGATCTCGCTTAAGCCGTGTGGTCCGCCGTTGTTGAGGTTGGCGATGGCCGGTCCGGGCGCGTTCCAATAGCCGTCCTTGGCGAAGTGAATCACGGATGTCATGCCCGCCAGTAGCAGGATGCTGGCCGCGGTGGCGATCAACGCCAGCATCGCCATCTTTACTTCTTTCTGTTCGATTTTCTTGCCGATATATTCCGGCGTCCTGCCCACCATCAGGCCCGCGATGAACACCGCCACAATGGCATAAAGCAAGATGCCGTACATCCCCGAGCCCACGCCCCCGAAGATCACCTCGCCGGTCATGATATTGAACAAGGGCACCAGGCCTGCCAGAGGCGTAAAGCTGTCGTGCCAGGAGTTGATGGCTCCGCAGCTCGCGTCTGTAGTCGCCGTGGCGAAGAGAGCTGAGGCGGGAATACCGAAGCGGACTTCTTTGCCCTCCATATTTCCGCCGGCCTGGGTCTCTGTTACCGCCGTCTGAACCCCGAGCTTTCTGCAAAATCGGGTTGCCCTGCTGTTCATAGTGATAGGTGACGAACACGCCTATCAGGAACATCAGGGCCATGGCCGCGAAGATCGCCCAGCCCTGCCTCTGGTCGCCGACCATCTTGCCGAAAGTGTAAGTGAGGCCCGCGGGAATCAGGAAGATCATCAGCGTTTCCACGAAATTGCTGAGCGGCGTTGGATTTTCGTATGGGTGCGCGGAGTTCGCGTTCATAAAGCCGCCGCCGTTGGTGCCGATCATCTTGATGGCTTCCTGCGAAGCCACCGGGCCCTGCGCGATGGTCTGTGTTCCACCTTCTACAGTGGCGACCTTGGTATACGGGCTGAAATTCTGAATCACGCCAGCCGAACAGAGATACAAAGCTCCAACGAAAGAAAGAGGCAGCAGCACGTAGAGCGTGGCGCGCGTCAGATCCGCCCAAAAGTTGCCGATCGACTTTGCCTGTTGGCGGGAGAATCCGCGGATCACCGCAATGGCGACCGCGATACCGACCGCGGCCGAGGTGAAGTTATTCACGGCCAGAGCAACCATTTGCGTGAAGTAACTCATGGTCGATTCACCCGCGTAGGCCTGCCAGTTCGTGTTTGCTGAGGAAGCTGACCGCGGTGTTGAACGCGAGGTCGGGCGTGATGGCCGTCGCGCCCATGGGGGCATGTGCGGTGGAGAAGCCTTGAGGATTCAGCGGCAGGATTCCCTGGATTCTCTGGATCAGATACGTCACCGCGAACTTGGCCACGCTGAAGGCGATGAGGGCTCCGGCGTATTGTGTCCAACGCTGTTCCAGTTCCGGACTAACGCCCGAGAGACGGTAAATGAATCGCTCCACCGGGTGCAGTATGGGATGCAGAAAGGTGCGCTGTCCATCGAAGACGCGCATCATGAACGATCCGAGCGGCTTGGTGATCAAGCCGATGATCAGCAGGAACAAAGCGATTTGTAAAACTCCCAGTCCAGTCATAAACGCTCCTTCAGAACTTCTCCGGCCGCAACAACGCGTAAATCAGATACACGAATAGTGCAAAGCTGACGATGCCAGCAATCAGGTATTCCATAAATCTCCTTGAATCTTTTAGAGACCGTCGCAGGCCCGGGTGAACCACCACAAGGCGACGAAAAACACAAGTGCAATCAGGATGTAAGCCGCATCAAGCATAAAAAGTCTCTTTCTCCAGCCGCTTTGAACGCGAGGGCACGGGAGCCGTTCCTGCGATCAAGACATGATGGCCGGCCTTGCGCAGGGTGTCGGCCAGGCAGTCTTCCCTGGTTCTCCACCACCGCTTTTTTGCGGTCAGCACGACGATGGATTTCGGCGGCAGAGCCCCTATAACCGCGTCCGCCTCATCCCGGCACAACAGGATATGTACTCTGTCCACTCCTGTTAGGAGCGCATTTTCACGCAATTTGTTTTCCAGAAATTGAGGCTTCACTGCCGGATGACCCAGATCGAGAGGATAAGGCACCACAAATGGTGCCAAGACCTGAATCTGCGCGCCTAGCTCGCGGGTCAACTGCTTCGCCGTCATCAGAGACTCTCTTAAGAGCTCAGGGCTGGTGGAAACCACAAACACATTAACTGGCGACGCATCGACACCTGGTGTCGTCCGTGCCGGTATCTCGTTCCAAGTGAAGGTCATAATCTTGCTACCCACTTGGAAGCTTAAAGCTCAACCCATTAGGAAGGCATAAGGGCCGTATTAAAGCTTTCTCAAAATGCCTACCCGCGCAGCAGAATCTTCAAGATCCCCTTGGTCGCCGCCGCCGCGAACGCTTCCGGCGCGCGATCCAGCGGAAACTCGTCCGCGATCATCTCGTCCACCCGAACCTTGCCCGACTTCAGCATTCTGATCGCAGGCTCAAACCGCCCGCAGCGCGACCCCACCAGCGTCACTTCATTCACAATCGCTGGAGCCGTGTCGATCGCCACCAAGCCATGCACGGTCGACTTCATGATTACCGTGCCTCGGGGCTCACACATTGAGATCGCAGTCCGAAGACCATCTGATGATCCCGTCGCATCCACCACCATCGGCCAAGCCCGTTCCGGCAATTTCCGGGGTACTTCGACGCTCACACCCGCCTGAGCGGCAATCCGCATCTTTTCTTTATGACGACCGTACAAGTGAACCTTTGCGCCATGCCCTGCCAGCACCTGCGCGACCAGCAGCCCCAGCTTCCCATCCCCCAGGACCGCGATCTTCTGCCCTTGCGCGATTTTTATCTGGTCCAGAATCTCGCACGCCGCTGCTACGGGTTCGATGAAAACGGCGTGCTCTGTGGGAATCGATTTCGGCACCACGTGCAGATTGTGCAGAGGCAGTGTCAGAAATTCCTGAAACGCTCCGGGATGATTTACAATTCCCAGCACCTTCCGCGTTGGACAATGCCGGCCCAATCCGCGCTTGCACCAGGCGCAATGGCCGCACGCGAGGTTGATTTCCCCTACCACCCGCCGGCCCACCCACTTGTTGTCTTCCGCTTCAGTCACCTCACCCACAAATTCATGACCAGGAGTGCCGGAAAAACCGTAGTAACCGCGCTGCAGTTCCAAGTCCGTAGAGCAGATGCCCGCGCATAACAACCGGATTCGGGCGAACCCCTTCGGCACGCGCGGCAAAGCCTGTCGACGCACTTCCACTCGTCCGTTTTCGAGATGAACAGCCAGCATGCTTTACTTAAGAATATGAGTTTTCCTGAGCTCAAATGTTTTGAGCGCTCCTGTGACGCCCGGTACCCGATCACGGACGTCATTTATAACTGCCCCAAGTGCGGTGGACTCTTGGAAGCCGTCTACGGGCGCCCGTTGCACTCTCCCGCCGAGCTTCGCAAGCTGTTTCGCGAGCGGCGCGTGGACAATACGCCTCTGAATCAAAGCGGCGTCTGGCGCTACCGCGAGTTGTTCCCGTTCCTGGACGATTATTCCCACGTCGTGACCCTGCGCGAAGGCGACACGCCGCTGCTGTCTTCATCGCGAGCAGCCGAATACGGCGGTCTGAGCAACGTCACCTTCAAGCATCAGGGCTTCAATCCCACCGGATCTTTTAAGGACAACGGCATGACCGCCGGAGTCGCACAGGCTCGGCGCTTGGGGATGAAGCGGGTCGCGTGCGCGTCGACGGGCAACACATCGGCATCCATGGCCGCTTATGCCGCCGCCGCCGGATTAGAGGCACTGATTTTCCTCCCTCACGGAAATATTTCCTTCGGCAAGCTCGCGCAGGGAATCGAATGCGGAGCCAAGACCCTTCAGGTGGAGGCCAACTTCGACGAAGTGCTTGCGCTGCTGCGAGTGCTGGCCGACCGGCTCGGCATCTATCTGCTCAACTCCATCAACCCCTTCCGCATCGAAGGACAAAAAACCATCCTGTTTGAAATGCTCGACCAGCGCGATTGGCGCGCGCCGGATTGGGTGGTGCTGCCGGGTGGCAACCTCGGTAACACTTCAGCGTTCGGCAAGGCTCTGCGCGAGGCTAAGGCGATTGGTTTGATCGATCGGCTGCCCCGCCTGGCAGTGATTCAAGCCGAAGGCTCCGCGCCCTTTCAGGATTTCTGGGCTCATGGCGCGAAGGAATTCCATGCCGTGAAGAAGCCCGAAACCCTGGCCACCGCGATCAAGATCGGCGACCCGGTATCGTGGCCCAAGGCTCTGCACGAAGTCTGCGCCACTAACGGCGTCGTCGAAAAAGTCTCCGAGCAGGAGATCGCCGATGCGAAAGCAATCATCGGCAAATCGGGAATCGGCTGCGAACCGGCCTCGGCCGCTACGCTGGCGGGCATCCGCAAGTTGACTGCGGCGGGGGTGATGGACAAAGACGCGGACGTCGTTGCTGTGCTGACGGGTAATGTCATGAAAGACCCCGACTACATCTCCCGCTACCATATGGGCGAGTTAGAGGCGCCTGGGGGCGCGAAAATCCACTCGACGTTCGGAAATAAGTCCATCATCGTGCCGAATGACGTGGATCGCGTTGAGGCGTTACTGCGGAAGTAACATCCACACGCGTTGAATTCCGTGCTCCAGCGTGGTATTCAATACAAGGTAAGGAGACCTATCCTATGAAAAAATCCACCCTTCTCCGCCTGCTCGTGCTTGGTTGCACGTTCACGGCGCTCACGTTTGCCGCCGCCACTGACGGCATGACGTCCGGCAAGGCTCCGCTGAAATCCGCAGGCCCTCTGGCTTTCGGACCTGATGGCGTATTGTTTGTGGGCGATTCCGCTGGCGCGCAGATTGTGGCGCTGGATACCAATGATCATGTTGCCGCAACCGCTGTTCCCACATTTGAAATTAAGGCCATCAACCAGAAGATCGGTGCGATGCTCGGCACCACCGCCGACCAGATCGCGGTGAACGACATCGCGGTGAATCCGATTTCCAAGAAAGTCTATCTTTCTGTGTCGCGCGGCCGTGGTCCTGATGCCATGCCGGTGATTCTGCGTGTGGACCCCCAGGGAAACATTAGCGAATTCACCAGTGCGAAATATTCCATCGTGGCCATCGCCGATGCTCCCTCCGACAGCAAGGCTCGGATGCAGACCATCACCGAAGTCCGCTACGTAGACGGCAAGGTGCTGGTAGCGGGGCTCTCCAATGAAGAGTTCTCCTCCAACATGCGCGCCATCCCCTATCCGTTCGCGCAGAGCGCCAAGGGTGCGAGCATTGAAATCTACCATGGCTCTCACGCCCGCTACGAAACCAATTCTCCGGTGCGGACTTTTGTGCCGATCACGATCAAGAATCAGGAATACATTCTGGCAGCCTACACCTGCACGCCTCTGGTGAAGATTCCGGTAAGCGAGCTGAAGGCGGGCGCGAAAGTGAAAGGCACCACCATCGCCGAGATGGGCGCAGGCAACCGGCCGCTCGACATGATCAGCTATAAGAAGGACGGCCACGACTACCTGCTGATGGCCAACTCGGCGCGCGGCGTCATGAAGGTGGATGCGGATCACCTGGATACCTATTCCGCAATCACCGCTCCGTCCGACATCGCCGGTGTTCCCTACAAGACGGTCGACAACTGGAAGGGCGTAGTGCAGCTCGACAAGATGGACGACAAGATCGCCATGGTGCTGCAGGATTCCAACGGTTCGCTCGATCTCCGCGGCATCGCGCTGCCCTAAGCAACCTGTTGCTCATTCAGTAAAGTTGAGCTTGAAGACACTGACGCTCGCCGTGCTGGCCCTGATGATTCCGGGCCTCGCGGCGGGCGTTTCTTTTGAATTCACGAACGGGACGTTTCAGGTAACGGGAATCACCCCTGGTCCCGAGCCGGCGGCGGGCTGGCAATCCGTGTTCCCCGTGTACGCGGGCCAGGGCGACGTCCCTCCCATGCTCGGAACCTATCAGGCCTTTCCAGATAGGCTGGTTTTCACTCCGCGATTTCCCGTCAACCTGCGTAGTGGTCTTTCGTATCGCGCCTCGTTCAAAGGCACGCCCCTGGAGGCGCATATTCAGGGGACGGCGGTCCTGGCGGTCCCTTCCACACGCATAACAGAGGTCTACCCGACTACCGACACCCTGCCCAGCAATGAGCTCAAGCTCTACGTTTATTTCTCATCGCCTATGCAGCGTGGAGGCGTGTGGCAGCACATCCGCCTGCTGGACGATACCGGCAAGAAAGTCGAACTCGCCTTCCTTGAGATCGACCAGGAACTCTGGGACCCGGACAACCGGCGCCTGACGATTCTGTTTGACCCCGGCCGCATCAAGCGCGGCGTCAAACCTCAGATGGACACCGGCTCCGCTATCGTCGAAGGCCGCCACTACACTTTGGTGATCGACAAAGAACTGCGCGACGCCCGCGGCGCCGAACTGATCGCTCCATTCCGCAAAGAGTTTCGCGGAGAAGCAGCTTTGCGCACGGGAGTAAATCTGAAGGACTGGAAGATCACGCCGCCCCCCGCGGGCTCGCGCGATCCCCTTCAAATCGAGTTCCCCCGTCCGCTGGATTACGCGCTGCTGGAACACGTGATTCACGTTCACACCACCAATGGCGAAATTCCGGGCGTGGTTGCGATCGATGCTCATGAAACGCGCTGGCGATTCACGCCATCGGTTCCCTGGCGATCAGGCTTGCATACGCTGGTGATCGATATGGCGCTGGAAGACCTGGCCGGTAATCGGATCGGCCGCCCGTTCGATGTCGACCTGCTGAATCATCCCGCGGACCGAATCAGCGCGGCCACCACCAGCCTGTCTTTCGAGATCCGCTAGTAGTACACTCCAGTCATTATGCGATTCGCGGCGCTTTTTCTGGTCCTCCCTGCAATCCATGCCGACGTAACCATCCACTCCCAGACTACGATTACTACCTCTGCGATCCTGCCTCCGGAGGCCGTGGCGCAATTGAAGAAGGCCGCCGGTCAGCCGATGACTATGATGGTGAAAGGCAACAAAGGCTACGTCGCGGCCGGCGACTTCATTTCCATCACAGACCTTGCCAGCCAGACCTCGACTTACATGAACGCCGGCAACAAAACCTTCGCCACTGTGGGACTGAACGAGTACGACCAGACCAAAGTCATATCCGAATTGATGCCTGCGCAGTCACGAGACCTCTCGAACATGGCAAGCAACATCGAAATGAAAGTCGAGTCCAAAAAGACAGGCCGTACCGAAAAGATGCACGGGATCCTTGCCGAAGAACGGCAAATTGTCATGACCATGAGTATGAAAGCCGCCACCGCCCAGGAAAATGCGGGGCAACTGATGCGCATGGTCATCGAACTTTGGAGTCCGGCCCAGGGAGAAGCCGCGCGCGTGCCGGCACTAGGTGAATTGGAAAGGTTCACCGCCCTCAGCAGGACCGCGTTGGATCCGGCCGCGATTCTCCAACAGGTCATGGCCCCTTTCGCCGGGATGGCGCATGGTTACGACGCGCTGGCGAAGGAGCTTTTGGAAAAGGGAAGTGTGACGCTCCGCATGCGAATGAGTATGTACGTGCCAGCCTTAACGGGAACCGCAAGCGCTTTGGCGCAGTCGGGAAGACAGGTGCCCGCGGGCTTCGACCCGGACGGACCGACGAGCCAGATTACTCAGGAAATGATCGATATTTCCACGGCGGCCGTTGACGAATCCGCCTTCAATGTCCCGGCGGCGTATAAGCAATCAACCGTCGCGGAAATCATGAAGGCTCGGTTCCCGCAGCTCGCAGACAAGAAGCAACCCTAAATCTTCTCGACCACCACCGCGGTCCCGTAACACAACACTTCCGTGACTCCCTGCATCACCTCGGTGGCATCGTAGCGGACCCCTATGATCGCGTTCGCGCCCATTTGATCGGCATGCTCCGACATCAGATCATAGGCTTGGGAACGAGTCTTCTCGCACAGCTCCGTCAGCAGGGTGATGTTGCCGCCGATGATGGTCTGCAACCCCGCTCCAATCGACCCGAAGATCGATCGGGAGCGCACGATAATCCCTCGGACAACGCCCAGGTTCTGCGTAATACGATAGCCGTCCAGAGTAAATGCGGTGGTCACCAGATTGTGGATCATGTGCCCTATTTTATTAGCCGCGCACAACGGAGCGCTCCGCGCCCTGAGTGCTATTGTGCCTTACACACGAAGTTCGCCGTTTCGTTGGTGGAGCCGGACCCCGTATAGACGGCTACCTGCGGATACGCGCACAGCGGCCTGGTTTTGTCCACCTGTCCCTTGGTCATGTGCGAAGCCTCGATTCGCTCCGGCGCGTGATTGGTGGCCACCCAGCTTTCCATCGCCTTCACCATGTTGAATTTGTCTGTGCCATCACCACCCGCGCAGTGACCCATGCCCGGCACCATGAACAAACGGACTGAGGCGGCGTCCTTTTTTCCCACCGTGTCGACCACGCTCTTGTAGTAGTTGACGCTGCCCATAGGAGGCACGCCGGGGTCGGCCCAGCCGTGGTAGATGAGGAGCTTGCCGCCGTGCCCCACAAACGGCTTCAGGTTTGGATCGGAAGAATCCATCAGCCCGTGAATTGTCTTCTCCGCTTTGGGGATGTCGACCGCTGCGTTGAACGTGCGGTAATCCCAGTTAGCATCGTTGAAGACCAGATATTTGTACAGCTCCACAGCCAGCGCCATCGGCTTGGGACCTGCAAGCATGTTCCAACTCAGCTCCGTTCCAGGTTCGACGCCTGGGAAGATTCCATCCGGACCGGCGTACATCCGTTTAGCGAACTCCACTTGCGGAGCCGTCAAACAATCCGGGCTGTCCGCGCCTTTGCAAGCCATTACAGCCGGATCGAAATGGCAGCGCGTAGGGTTCTCCAGTACTCCATCTTTTACTCCATCGAGCGCGTCGCAGGCATCGAGAACTGCTTTGTGCATCGCCGGATATTTGGCCGGCGGGATATAAGCGGCTTCGTCTTTGTGTGCCTCCGCCGCGACCCATACCTGCTCGCCTTGCAGTCGCGTCGCGTGAAATGCGGGCGCGCCGGCGATGATGCCGTCGTAGTCGTTGGGGAAGCGCTGCGCCTCCGCGAACGCCTGCCGCCCGCCGGTGGAACACCCGTTCCAGAAGGAATATTTCGGAGCGTTGCCATAAAACCCCGTGACAATCTTTTTCGCCGCGACCGTGAGTTCATGCACCGCGCGATAGGCGAAATCGACAACCTTCTCCGGATGGCCCGTGATGAAATCCGCGTTGTTCCCGGTGTGCCCCGTATCCGTGGATGCTGCCGCGTAGCCGTCCGCAACCGCAGTGGCCAGCGCCGGATAGCTGATAGTCCCTGCCCACGCCCCGTTGCCTACCGATTGTAGATTCCCATTCCAGCCCGAGGCGGGCAGCCACACTTCGATTCCGATCTGTGAGTCCGAACTTGGTTTGAGCGTCGCCGATACGCGGCAGAACGCGGGCAGGCTCTTGAACGCCGCGGCTCCTCCGGGAGGTCCAGCCGCCGGAACAAACTCGCCCGCGCCGATCAACGCCGCCGAGTTGATAGTTCCGCCGGAAAGCATGACGTCCCGCAAGCCATCGCAGTTCGCTGCGAAGAGCGGGGCGGAGAAGGCCATCAGTGCCGCAAAAGCTGTAACGTTCATACGAACCGAATTATACTCCGCTAGACGGCGATCCGACTAACTGACCCAGAACTCCCCGCAGCAGCTCCGCCGATGCGCCATCCGCCGTTTTAGCCCTCCACGCCACAAATCCATCGGGCCGCACCAGCATCGCGCCGGTGTCGCTAATGCCATACGCCTCGGGAAATTCGGCCTGTTCCAATCGATGGACGTCGACCGGCAATTCCGAAGCCGCGGCGGCCCAGGAAGCACCAGCGCCTCCGGTAAGCAGCACAAACCTGCTTCCAAACAAATCCAGCGTGGAGACGTCCGGTTTCAGCCAGAGATGCGGCGCACGCGATCCCGGCTTTCCCTTCGCCTCACGTGGATTTTCATGGGTGCGGCCCGTCTCGTCGGAATCCGGGATCACCGCCGAGGAATGGTAGCGATGCCCCAGCTCGATATTCAGATCGTTCTCCGGAGGCTGCATTCCGTCGGTTCCCAGGTAGGTGGCCTCCCGGGTAACATAGCGCGTGTAGGCTTGCTCGGTGGTCAGTTTGGCTGCTGGCAGTCGCTCCGGCTCGTAAGTCGCGAGCAGTTTCTCCGAAGCTTGTCCCTTCACCACCATGGCGAGCTTCCACGCAAGATTATGAGCGTCATGAATGCCGCAGTTTCCGCCGAATCCTCCATAAGGCGGCATCACGTGTGCAGCGTCGCCGGCTAAAAATACGCGACCTTCCTGCATCCGCTCTGCGACATCCGCGGTCGCCTTCCAATGCATGACGTTTTCGATGGTCGCGGGAACGTCGGTTAGTTCCGAATGCCGCGTGAAGATATTCCAGGCATCGTTCGTTGGTCAGGCCCGTGGAAACATCGGTATTGGGGCGCATCGGATCTCCCACCGTGTTCACCACCAGAAAGCCCGACTCAAACGGCTTCTCAATTCGAAAAAACCCTCTCAGAACGGGGTTCCGCACTAGAATCACGCTCAGACTTCTTCCCCGCAGAAGAGGTTCGACGTGCGCTCGAAAATAAATCGTCACGCTGTGCGAAAGCACCCCGCGGCCGCTCAAAGCGAATCCCCAATTGATGCCTGACCCTGCTATGGCTGCCGTCGGCGCCGACCATATATCGGCGCGAACCGTGTCGACGTCTCCCGTATCGCGATTGCGAATCTGCGCGGTAACGCCTTTGGAATCCTGCTGGAAGGAGAGCATCTCCGTCGCGAAGCGAAGCTCGGCCCCCATCTCCTCGGCGCGTGATTTCAGCAATGGCTCCAGCAGACTCTGCGTGATGAAGAGCCGGACGGTCGGGCTCACGTCGCGAATTCCCTCGTTCAAATTCGGAATGTGGGCCGCCAGTTCCTTGCCCGCCAAAGACTCCACCGCAACAATTCCGCCGTCCTGCACGAACTGCTGCTCGGAGCGGGTGCGGACGATCTGCTCCACGCCGACCACGCGTAGAATCTCCATCGTGCGTTGATTGATCATCGCGGCGCGCGGGTGAATCGCGGTACCGCGGTGATGTTCCACCACCATCGGCTTCACACCATGGTGAGCCAGCAGCAGCGCGGTGGACATGCCCACCAGGCTGCCGCCTACGATCAAAACGGGGACTTCGAGGTCCGCCATCTGGTTTTCTCCTTGTTACAAGTGCCTTTGAGATCTTACCTGAAGCAGCCGCTTTGTGGCATCATGGTCGTGGTCTAAATCCACATCACAAGAAGGAAGACATCCTCATGAGCACACCAGCCGAAGCCGCGCTTCACTACAACATTGACACCGCCCATACCGGAGTTCATTTCAAGGTCCGCCACCTGATGATTTCAAGTGTCCGGGGCGAATTCACCAAGACCACCGGAAGCGCCACCATTGTGCCGGGGCATCCCGAGAGCAGTTCTTTTGAAGCGACCATTGACGCGGCCAGCATCTCCACGCGTGAAACGGATCGCGATAATCACCTCAAGAGCCCGGACTTCCTCGATGTCGCGAACCACCCCACCATTACCTTCAAGTCGACGAAGATCACCAAGACGGGCGACGATTCCTACAGCGTCCTAGGCGACCTGACCATCCGCGGCACCACCAAGCCGATCACTCTCAAGGTGGAAGATGTGTCGCCCGAAGGAAAAGATCCCTGGGGCTTAATGCGCCGCGGCGCTACGGCGTCGGCTACCATCAACCGCAAAGATTTCGGCGTCGCCTTCAACATGGCTCTGGAAACCGGCGGTTTTGTAGTGGCTGATGAGGTTCACATCAGCATTGATGTGGAGATGGTCCGCCCGGCTTAATCCCGTACGTGCAAACACGGCCTTTCCCTCAAAAGTTATACTAAAATATAACTAGGAGGGATTAATTTGCACATCACTAATCTGCGCAAGGTCGGGGGATCGGTCATGTTGGCTGTTCCCCGTACGTTGCTCGATCTCCTGCGTTTGGAGCCGGGAGCAAGAGTCGGCCTGACGGTAGATAGGGGGCGCTTGGTCGTGCAGCCTCAGCAGCGTCCGCGCTATGGGCTCGAGGAACTGCTGGCGAAGTGCAATCCAAAGGCCCGGCGAGGCGGGAAAGATCGCGACTGGCTCGCGGGCAAGGCTGTAGGTGACGAGCTGATCTAATGAAGCGCGGAGAAATCTGGCTGGTAGGGCTTGATCCGACACAGGGGCACGAGCAAAAGGGTCGGCGTCCGGTCCTTATCGTATCGCCGGAGGCATTTAACCGCGTAACAAAGGTGCCCATCGTTGTGCCGATCACCAGCGGCGGAAGTTTTGCGCGCGCGGCCGGATTTGCCGTCGCTCTTGACCAGGCGGGAACCACAACAAGAGGTATCATTCGCTGCGATCAGCCCCGCGCTCTCGATCTTGGCGCTCGCGGAAGCAAGAAACTGGAAAGCGTACCGGACGAAATTATCAACGAGGTGCTCGCGAGAATCCTTCCGATTTTCGAATAGTGCAGATGTCCCGCTACCGCGGCGCCGCAATCACGGACAGGTTGACGTCTTTGGCCGAATGTTCCTCGACCTTCACGCTGGTTCCCCTGGTTGGCACAAGGCTCAGCATGGCAGCCGATGGTGCCAGACCCTCCATGTGGTCGAATGCGGCGATGTAGTAGTCGCCCGGCGAAACCTGGTTCAGCTCAAATGATCCACCCGGACTGCAAATCACGGTTTGCCCGAAGGCGACTCCTAAGACTCGTTGCGGAATCAGCACCACCGTTGCGCCGGCGCCGTTCTCGACCGTTCCTCGCACCATTCCAGCCCAATCCTTGAGAACCATACGCAGCGGCGGCCCATCGTCGCTGACCGGAAACGTTTGTCCGGAAACCTCGCTTTCGCCTAGAAAGATTTGCGCCGAAAGGCCCGGCCTGATGATCGCCTTGTATCGGCCGGGCAACGGAATAGCAAAGAACATCTGACTGAATTGGATGAGCCCTCCGGCTACAAACTCGTTCCGATCGGGGTTTATTAGATACACCTCGCCAGAAGGCGGCCGGGAAGTAGACGTCTGGCTTTCAGCGCTCTCGCCTTTCCGTTCAATGGTCCCAACCAAGTTGAACGGCAGAGCGAATTGGATTTGGACTTCGTCGACATCAGCGCGGCCTACGAATACATCTACTGAGCCACGCGAAGGTGCGTCGCGCTTCGGAAGGACGAAGATTCTCCAATTGCCTGATTGCACGGCCGGAAATTCAAAATGCCCGTCCTTATCGCTCGTAACAGACAAACCGTAAGTGCCATTGGCTCTTGGCCGAAGACCTATGGCAAACAGCCCGAGCCCAACGGTGCGCTGTGAAAGCCCCATAGGTTCCGCGGTGGCATCAGAGATCTGGGACAAGCTTAATTCGGCTTCAGGCGATGGTTTTCCTTCCTCGTTCAGCACGATCCCACGCACGCGGTGGACTGTAGCGGTTTGCATCCGGATCTCATAATCTGCGCCCCCCAGGCCGTTAATCACAATATGCTGTGACAAAGACGGATCCACGGCGGAAGGATAGTAGGTGGAGACGATCGCCGTCCTGCTTCCGTCGCTCGATTGCTCGGGCTGGGAGCGCTTGGGCGGCTTCGCAATCAACAGGTAGGATCCCAGTCGCAGCTCTGCCAATGTAAAGCGGCCTTCCTGATCGGTGATTGCATTGGTGGCTGTAATATCGGGATCGAGACTGACCTCGACACCCGCGAAAGGCTTCCCGTCCGGATCGAACACGCGGCCGTGAATGGTGTCCAAAGGGCTGAGTTTGATCTCTATCGTCACTCGATCGCTCGCCGCGGCGATATGTAATCCTCGCCCCAGAAGAGATTGGAGATCTCGCGCAAATGGCACGAAACGATCCTTCTCGGCGCCTGCGTGGTAGTCTTCCGGAGATACGCCTGTAATCTTGAAGTGGCCTGCCGCGTCCGACTTGGTCTCATACCGGGCAGAGCGGCCACCGTGCAACGTCACGGAGGCTCCGGCGATACCCGATCCAGTGGCGCTATTGACTACCGTGCCTTCGACAGTCCCACCCGGCGTGTCTTGTGCGACGGAGAGGGTCGCAAAGGTCCATATTAGAACCGCGATGTGAAGGAATTCCAAGGTCGATTTATATCTGATTCATTCACCACGCGCAATGCTGCGGTGTTAATGCAACCTGTTCCACTCATCAGGGTCGATGTGAGCCTGACTCAAAATGCTGCGCAAGGTGCCGACGGGAACCTCGGACTTCTTCGGCACAATCACAGTATCCACAATATTATCTTTCGTGCGAACGAATTTGACGTGGCTGCCCTTCTGGCTGATCTCCACAAAGCCGGCAGCTTCCAGCCTGCGCTTGACCTCGCGGTAGGGCTGCGTTTAAGCCGCGCCAACCTCTACCTCGATCGTGCGCATCTTGGGCGCGCGCGTGGCTTGAGGAGGCTCGAAATGGAGTTCCATCGCTTCTTTCAAGTTGGCGAGAGCCTCTTCTTCCGTCTCCCCCTACTAGCGATATCCACCTCGAGGCATTGCGAAACGTACCATTTCCCCTCACGCCAGACTGTCGCTGCGAATGGTCGCTTCATGACCTCATTCTTCCTATAGTTCCGGCGACGGCTACAGCGGCGGCTCCATGGGCATGGCCAAGGGGGGTTCGGTTAAGAAGTTCAATTCGGAGATGCGGGCAATCGCCCTGCGGACGCTCTCCTCGGTTGCCGGTTCCACCGTGATCACAAACGGCAGGTCGCGCCAATTCGCGTTCGGCAGTTGCAGCACCGCATCGATAGAAATATTCTCCGCCGCCAACGCCGTTGCGAGCTGAGCGATGATGCCCGGCTGATCCTTTACACGGAATCGCAGATAGTAAGCCGATTGGTTCAGGCTCACTGGCAGCGGCTGGTGTTCTCCCAGGCTCGCGTGGGCGAAGGGGGAAACTCGGTCCGGACTGCCGGAGCGAATTTCGCGCGCCACCCGCATAAGGTCGCTGACCACGGCCACGCCGGTGGGATGAGGACCCGCGCCACGGCCGTAATAGAAAGTATCGGCCCCCCATTTACCACGGACCCATACAGCGTTGTAGGCGCCGCGAACGCTGGCCAGAATGGTCGAGTTCGGAATCAGAGACGGGCGGACGGAGAGCAGCAGGCCCGCGGGCGTTTGGCGCGCAGCGCAGACCAGGCGAATGGTGTGGTGCAGCAGGTGGGCGTATTCGAAGTCCACTGGCGTGACCCGCCGAATGCCTTCGGTGTAAATATCGCCCGGCACGATGCGCTGGCCGAACGCGAGCGCCGCCAGGATGGCTAGTTTGGAACGCGCATCGAAGCCGTCCACATCTGCCGATGGATCCGATTCCGCATATCCTGCAACCTGCGCCTCGGCGAGGACCCCTTCGAAATCCGCGCTGCGGCGTTCAATTTCGGTAAGGATGTAGTTGCAGGTCCCGTTCAGAATGCCGTACAACGCGGTGATGCGGTCGCCTGAAATTCCTTCCCGCAGCACGGCATGAACGGGAATGCCCCCCGCGACGCTGGCTTCCATGGCCAGGTTGATTCCCGCCTGAATGGCCCGGTCCCACAGTTCGGCGCCGGAAAGAGCCATCAGTTCCTTGTTTGCTGTGACGACGGATTTGCCGCGGGCGATGGCCGTTTCCACAATATCCCGCGCGGCTCCCGTGCCGCCCACCAGTTCAGCAACGATTTCAACGTCGGGAAGATCCACTACCTCGTGCCAGTTCGTCGTCTTGAGCGCGGAATCGAACGCGGGGTGGAATTGCATGCCCATGATGCTGCGGCTGCAAAGGGCGCGGACATGAATGGGAAACCCGAGCTTAGTGGTGATGTCGGCGGCGTTCTCAGCGAGGAGATCCAAAGTGCCGGAGCCGACGTTGCCGAGTCCGATGATACCTATGTTGACGGGTTGCATGAAGATGGATCTTCTATTTCACCACCAATTTGAATTCCACCTCCAGCACCAGAGCGTCCGGACGCACGTGAACAGCGTTTAGGTTGAACGAAGACAGTTCCTGCTGATAGGCCGAGCCTGGCCGCGGTTGCTCGAACAGGTGTTTGGCTTGGTCCTGCACTTCGATCTTGAAGTCCTTGGCGAAGCTCTGCTGCATCGCTGTGCGGACGCGCCGGATGTAGTAGCTATCCTTGGTGCTCGACACCAATACATCGTGAAGGGTAATGGAGCCATTGTGGGGCACAGGTAGTGCGGTTAACGTGAAATCGAACGAGTCGCCCAAGCCGACGCAGCCTCCCAGCAGGTTGAAGGCGGAGCGCCCGCTGAAGCGAGCCTGGATGCGGAGCCGCTCGCCATCCGCGCCGATGTGGGGATGCTCCAGATAGGCGTACTGGCAGTGAGTCTTGGGGCTGCCGCGCACCCACTTGCGGCCATCGTCGGTGAAGACCTGCTCGGAGATGAGGCGTTCAAGCGCTCCGTAACGCAATTCCAGGTCGGCTGCGAGGGCGGGGAAGGCGCATACCAGCACCAATAGCAGTCGGATCATGTAGCGGCTTGTATCATTGTAGGTAAATGGAAGGGTTGCAATGCCACGCTTCTGCTTATTGATGGTTGTTGTAATGCTCGCCTCCGCTCAGGACCAGCGCCCGCCCTTGTTTCCGGAAAATAACGAGGACGTAAAACTTCCCAACGGCACCTCGCAAAGGCAGGCCATTCTGAAGGCGGAGCACAAGAAGAGCCTGGCAGATTCGGACAAACTTGTGGATTTGGTGACCGAGGTCCATGCGGATCTGGAGAAGAGCGATGCCAACGTGGTGTCGCTGAAAACGATCAAACAGTTGGAAGAGATCGAGCGTTTAAGTAAACGGATTCGGTCGCGGTTGAAGCCGATCTAGCAAAGCCCTACTGCCCGCCCGACAACAACCCCTCTACAAACCGCCGGTCCAGAGGCCAGTTTCCCGCCACGCGAGCATCTTTCGCCTCGAAGGTTCCCGCCACTAAGAGACCGCTTAAGTCCCCGGGGCTGGGCGTCATCTTCTCCCGCGCCAGCATGTTTTTCAGAAGCAGCGTGGTGGACTGAAGTTGTTTGGCGAGTTCCTGCGCGACCTCCGGCGTAGCGCATTCGGCATCCAGCCTCAGCGCGAGCTTGGCCTTGTCACCCGAGGCTGAGCCTGCGTAGAATGTCACGCGGACAGCTTTCGCGAGAGGGGAGAGAAATGCTTGTGCGCCGGGCGGCAACGCTGCGCCGGGCTTCTCGAAGGCAGATCCGGGAGCCGAAAGAGCTAAAGGTTCAGATGAGCGGAAGATCGTTTTGCCCTGCGGCGGGTTGATCAGATCCACACCGTGCGGATCGGGCGAGACAGCCAGAGCGAGCACGTTATTGCGCAGCAGGTAAAACGACACGAACTTTCCCGGTTGGCTGGCGGGCATCTGGCAGATGTCGTCTTTGCAGGACCCGCCATTTGCGCGGGCGTAATCGGAGAGGCGGTTCCACTGGAACTTGCCGCGAGCCGTGGCGTACATGTTGCCGTTGTCGAATGCCACCGCGACGGCCTCCATATCGGAGCGGTAATCGAATCCCGAATCCTGGACGAACTTGCGGTAGTCGGATTCCTCCGTCGCTTTGGATCCGGCTAGCGCGTCCAGCAGGCCGGTCGATCGAAGGGTTGCGAAATCCAGATAGACAATCGCGCCGCCATTCCGTGGCAGAGTCTCAACTAAACGCGCCGCGTCGTAGTCGCGTGACGATCGCCATTTTAGGGAACCGAAGATCGCCGCCGCGCAGAGAACCAGCAACAGGGCGGATTGCCAGAGGGAAGTGCGTGGCCTCACGGATTGAATTATAGCTTACGGGTTCGACTAAACCGTTGCCGCCGCGCCTGCCAGACGCGATTGTTTCCACAGCGCGATGTAAGGCTTCAGATCTTCCATCATCTTCGCGAATTGCTTGGGGTCAAGCGATTGCGCACCGTCGCTGAAGGCCTTCTCCGGCTGCGGATGCATTTCGACGATCAAGCCGTCAGAGCCGATCGCGACTCCTGCGCGCGCCAGTGCCGGCACCAGGCTGCGCTTGCCGGTAGCGTGGCTCGGATCCAGGATCACGGGAAGATGCGTCAGTTCATTCAGCGCCGCGATGGCTGCGATGTCACAGGTGTTGCGCGTGACGGTCTCAAAGGTACGGATGCCGCGTTCGCACAGCATCACTTGAGGATTGCCGTGCGCCACAATGTATTCGGCCGACATCAGCAGTTCCTTCACCGTGGAACTCATGCCGCGCTTCAACAGGATGGGCCGGCCGCAATGCCCCAGCGTCTTCAGCAGCGCAAAGTTCTGCATATTGCGCGCGCCGATCTGGAGCACATCGGCGTATTCGGCAACCATGGTGACGTCGCGATCGCTCATCACTTCGGTGATGATGCCCAGCCCGGTCGCCCGCCGGGCTTTCGCCAGAAGCTTCAGGCCTTCTTCTTCCAGGCCCTGAAAGTCGTAAGGAGAGGTCCGGGGCTTGAACGCGCCGCCGCGCAGAAGCTTGGCCCCACAGCGCGCCACAATCTCAGCCGATTCCAGAATCTGCTTTTCGCTCTCCACCGAGCACGGTCCGGCCATGACGATGAATTCGTCACCGCCAATGGTCGCGTTGGCCACCTTGATTTCGGTTTTGAAGTTGCGGAACTCGCGGCTCACAAATTTGTAGGGTGCGGAGATACGCACTGCTTTTTCCACTTGGGGCATGGCTTCTAAAGACTCCAGACAGGCTGTTACGTCGCCGTGGCCGATCGCGCCGATGACGACACGTTCCTCACCCTCAATGGAGTGGACTTTGTACCCAAACTCTTCAATGCGGGCGCGGACTTCTGCCACCTGTTCCTTAGTTGCATGCAACTTTATGGAAATAATCACAAACCTTCTCCTTATGAATCCCCGGTCCCAAAAACACTAAACCCACTCCCTTGTCGGAGTGGGCTCGATTCGGAACGCTCGCCTTCTAGATACTTCCAGGCATGCCAGCTCTTCCCGAGGGGCCCTAAAATCGGGTCCAAAATCGTTGGGGAAGTACAGCGGCGTACAACATGAATTTAAAGATTGTACCACGGCTCAATCCCTTAACATCTTTTTCTTTGACTCGATACATGCTTTCTGGCATACTACGTCCGTATTGGAGTGCCCGGTCTGACTCTCGCCCCGCTGATCCCGTCTGTTTTCCCAGCCTGCTTGGTGTCCTTCCGCCTGTCTCCACTTACAGTTAGGAGTCTTGAGTGAAGAAGCTTTTCGTAGGAAATCTTCCCTATACCGCCAATGAGCAGGATCTGCAGAATTTCTTCTCGGACAGCGGTGTGGCGATTGATTCTGTTACCGTTATGCGGGACCGGTTTACCGGACAGGCCCGCGGCTTCGGGTTCGTGGAAATTAACGATGATGCCGCTGCCTCCAAGGCGGTGGACTCATGCCACGGCAAGGAACTCATGGGTCGTGTGTTGGTGGTAAATGAGGCTCGCCCGATGGCTCCCCGTGAGGGTGGCGACCGTGGCCCGCGTGGCCCTCGCCGCTAACCATTTCTTAAGGCGTTTTTCAGAATTAAAAGTCCCGCGCTAAATGCGGGACTTTTGTGTTTTATCGGCTCACAGAACTTCCGGAAGCGTATATTCAAAGTCGTAGAAGTGTTTTTTATCGACGATATTGATACTCATTTTGCCGACCAATCCGGCGAGTTGGCCTGAGCCCGAATCCGGCACCACTGTGATACTCAGTTGATAATCTCCACGCGCCATGGTGCCTGTGTGCTGCAAAACGAAGCTGCCACTCTGTCCGTGTAACGTGCCGGTAACCCGCTCGATTGCGACGTAACCGGCCGAGCCTTTCACGCTGGTCCCGGCGCTTAGCATCTCGCCTTTGCTGGTGGCTTCCAGGTCGCCGTGGAACTGCTTATCGATGGACATTCTGCCCAGGGTCGACCCCTCGGCCGAATTCGGCTCGCCCTGTGGGACAAGCTGCACTTCAAACGCTCCACGGGCGCGCGCCATCATGGCTGTTTTACTCTCCGTCCTTCCAGGGCCGCGAAATGATGCAGGCGTTAATTCCGCCGATTCCCATCGAAAGCTTGCCTCCCAATCCGCGCGGAAACTCGCAGGGTTCGTCGAAAACGATCCGGTCGTGGACCTGTGAAATTGCGGGACTCAGTTCAGCAGAACCAAGAGGCGTGGGAAACATTTGTCCCTGCGCATAGCTGAGATATTGGGCCGTTAATTCCCAACCTCCTCCCGCGCTCATGCCATGGCCGAAGGTACCTTTGCGCGCGGTTACCAGCACGGAGCCTGGGAAGATCGAGTGGAACGTGGAAATTTCCGCGTAGTCGCCGGGCGTGGCTGTGGCGTGCAGGTCCCACGTTCCAATCGCGTCTGGAGTTGCGTGGGCATCCACCAAAGCTTGGTCGATTGCGATCTTCGGTCCACTGGCCGACGGCGTGATGATGTGATAGGCATCTGAGCTTACCCCCACTGCTACCGGCTCCATTCCCAGGGGCTTGAAACCTTTCGCGCGGAGGTAATCGAGATCGCCAACGATCCACACCACGGCTCCGCCCGCGATGTGCGTTCCCCGGAATTGGGTTAAGGGAACCGAAACAGTACGGTCGGCCGCCAGAACCCGGGCGCTATAAAAAGAGCCGACCGTAAGCGGATGCGGAGGAGGATCCGTAGCGCCCACTACCACCACCTTGGCCTCTCCGTTTCGAATCGCGCTCAAGGCCAGCTTCAGCGCCACACCAAACGTCGAGCAAGCGGCTACAGGAGCGAAAGCAAGCCCGTGGATCTTGCCCAGGATGGAAATCTGGGCCGCGGGCACATTGTGAATGTTCCAGATCAGGTTGGCGGAGACGTTCCAGGGAGGCTCAGGCGCCTGCCATTTTTCGCGCAGCTTTTGACGGCGTTTTTCCTTTTCTCGAATCGCGTTGAGTTTGGCGGCTTCGATTTCTCCTTCCACGGTTAGGCCATCGATTTCAGCCAGTTCGGTGAGGTATTCGCGAAGTTCCGGAGATCGGGCGGCCCAGTAGTGACGCCATAAATCCAGTGCCTCCTCGCGCTGGTCGTCGTCGACGTCGCCAGGCGCGGGCGGTACGTCCGGTTCGTGGTCCTGCTTTGGCCGCGACTTGTGTTCCCGCAGCGCGCTGTTGCGTTCCGGCTGCGCCCAGTAGCGATTCCAGCGCCGTTGTGCTTTGTAGAGAGCAATGCTGGCGTCGTGAATGGTGTCGAGGCTTCCCAGACCTGTGCCGACATAAACGTGAGCCTGGCTGCCCAGGTCGCGCAGCACTTCTTCCATGCCCGGGTTTTGCTCCAGCGACTGAATGAACGCGCCGATCGCGTACAGCGATGGCAGGTCCATCTTTTCTTTCAGGTTACGGAAATGGCGGGGCGCGAACCGGCTGTCGATCCACCCCTGGTAGTCTTCAAACTGAAACTCGGGGTAGCCGACCAGGAAATTGTCGGGGCCGAAGCCGTTAAAGGGGCAGAGCCAGGTTCCCGCGGACGACAGATTTCGTGCAAAAGCATCGATGTTCGGGGACTGGGGGGCGACGATGCCCCAACCGAATACCCCAACCCGTGGAGAAGACATTCCTCTAGACTACTAAAGTCTGTGAGAAGTTCAGCCGATCAAAGGTGCCTGTAGAGGAGTGTGCACCTATGCGTTTTACGATGAGACTAGCAACGGGAATTCTGGCCGTATCCGCGATGGCTCTAAGCCTGTCGGCGAAAGCCAGCGACGCGTCAGGAGACGAAGGCTCGACGGCAAAAAAGCCGGGGAAACTATCCCAGCTCTTTATGTTCCATAGGTCTCCCAGCAAGGAGACGCATTCATCCAAGACCTCGGATGTAAAGAAGCACACCAACGGCTTCCCCGAAGCCGACAAGAAGAGCCCGGAGTACCAGCCTCAGAACGCCAAGCACACGCCGGTGGACGACATGTTCAAGACCACGGCGAACAAAGACACCTTCAAAAAAGCTGAATAGGCGGACTTGTAGTCTGCCAAAGCGCCAGGCCATAGACCGCCACCAGGTAAACCCAAAGGGCGGAGAAGGCCCCGTGCATCCACGTGCGGAAACGGTCACCTCTCCAGATCGCTGGATCGTAGATGAAGAACTGCGCCAGCAGCCGGCACAACCAGAACACGGCGATGCCTGCCAGCATTGCACGAGCAAGCGGCGTCGGCTCCAGCAGAGCATCGGCATAGAACATCGACCCCGTTCCCATCAGTACCAGCACGATGAAGAAGCAGTGCACCTGAAACACTCGCCTGGTGAATAGAGAAACCGGCGCCAGCTCCTGATCCCACCCGAAATAGCGGTTAAAGAACACATGTGCCAAGCCGAGCCCGAAGAGCAGGGCTCCGGCGATCTGCAAATGAAGCCGCAAAGTCATGACGATCTCCTGAGTACGAACACGTCCACGAATGGAGTTAAGCGAAATTCCGTCCGCACCTCAAATCCGGCCGTGCGAGCAATGCGCCGCCAGCTTCGCGGTGAAAAAAAATGCAGAAAGCCCGGGCCGAACGCGAGAAAATTGCGCCAATCCCGCCCGTGCTCAATCAGGACCACTTCCCCGTCCTGTTGGAGCACGCGTGCGAGTTCACGGAAAAACTGCACCCGAGAGGTAGCGCTGCGGAGTTCGTGCGCGGCGAACATGAGAATGGCGGCATCGAACGTACCCGAGGAAATCGGCAGCGAGCCCCACGGGACGCGTTCAGATTCGGTGGTGGAGATTCGGCGGGCCTCGGCGATGGACGGCTCGGTCATTTCCTGAGGATCGAAGATGTCCAGCACGCGGCCTTCGGCAGCAGGGAACAGAGGCGTCAGCAAAGGACTGATCTCATCAAGCCCCGCATGGATGGTGAGCCATTTCTTTGGGACCTTGGAAAGGCTGTTCGCCAGCCAGCTCAAATCGTATAGCGGGGAGCGGTCGTAAACGTAGTGGGAAACCAGTAGCGAGGAGAATGTCCAGAAAAGAGCCGACAGCGCGGCGGCCAGCAGAAGCGCGTTCCACGGAGCATTTAGGCGGGTTGCCAACAGGAATGCGGCGATTAGCAAGGCGGCTGCAGCCGCGTAGGTGCGGCGGTTGAAGCGGAGAATTTGAAACATTCCCTGATAGGGCCCACCTGGTGTCATGCCGCGGCCTCCCCAAGCGGAATGCGGACGCCACGCAACCACTGATAGGGAACATCCTTCACATGAAAAGCATTGGCAAGGATGGGCGTCGCGCGGCAGAAAGGCTCCTGTTGAAGAAACGTATTCTTTCGAACTTCAACGTGGACAGGCTGCGGACTCCATTCCTGCCGCAATCCTCGGATGCGGATAATGGAGTGAGTTTCCTGCTCGTAGTCGAAGGTGTAGGGCAGCGGACCGGCGAAACGGCGGGCTTCCTTTTCACTGGCGAAGGGTGAACCGGCCGGAAGCGGCGCCAGTTGTCCGCCGATGCGCGCGATTACCTCCAGATCGGCTTCCTGGCGAGGCGTGCAAATGGTCCAGTGTAATTCACCTGGGCTGTCCTCCAGCTTGGCTTCGCACAAGCGGTAGTGATAGTGGGTCAGCAGATTCCCGGCGCAGACCATCCATTGATGATTGGTGTCGCTTCGCAGAATGCGGAGGCCTCGTTGCGAGCTAGCGCCGGAGAATCGTGTAAAGATACGGTAGCCGCTCAGGAAAAAGCTTCGTCCCAGAACGGCGGGCAGGAAGCTGGGGCGCAGGTGTTCGGTCTCAACCAGGGCGATCGCCAGAAATCCGAGATCTCCATGCGTGTCTAGCGTGAGTCCGGAGGGTAGAAGAGGCTCGAGTACATTGCGCGGGAAGGCGTAGGTCAGGACCAGGGAATGCCGGAAGAAGGCGCTCACCGGCAGAGGATGTCGCTTTAGAAGATGCAGCATGGCATGGTTTCCTTTCGAGTAATGTTGACCGAGCCCCACAGCAGAGATCGATCGCGTTCCGCATGATTCGTGGCGGTTTCAGAAGCAGGCTCCGCGAAGCTGCGAGTCACAAAAATGGCGCGAGGGGCCGCGGCACGCCCCACAGCGGCGTCGAGGCGCTGAAGATATGCAGGAGACGCACCGTCACAGATATTTGAGAGCGAAAAGGAGTCGAAGCTTTGCGCTGGCAAAGACTCGAGATACGCCGCAGCGTCCGCGCATTCGAACCGGATTTGATGTCCGCCAACTTCCTCTTCGAAGGACTTCCCCAGAAGCAGCCGCCATGCATACGGATTCCACCGGTTCGGATGGTTGGACCATCCCCGGCGCAGACGAGCCCGCAGAATAGGACCGAACGATTCGGTTTTAAGAGCCGCAATAAAGGGAGATGCGTATGCCAGCCGCAGAAGTGCCGGAGAGAACAGTGTGTCGACCACCGTACGCCACAGAGTGGAGTCCAGGTAGCGGTCCCCGAAGTCGAGCTGTTCCGCTGGGTCGGTCAGATTGAGAAAGGCGGTTCTCAAGCGCCGCGTCCAGCCAACCAAGGGAAGAAGCGAACGGGCGTGGGCCATCAGGCGGTCGGCAAATCCTTCGCGCTGGGGATCGCCGTTGGCTCGTGATTGCGCATAGGCAAGCTGCAAAGGGTTGATATCGACCGCTGTCACACGATGCCCCGCCGCGGCGAGGGCTCGAGCCGTGCAGCCGGCCGAGGCGATGCAGAACACGCGACTCCCCGGCGCGAAGGCCTGGATCTCGATGGATGGATCTTCAAACATGCTCCCGAAGAGAACTCTCGAGCAGCCGGAGTTGAAGGAGCCTGCCTGCCAGGGAGTGGCTGGAGCGATTTCAAGCGTGGCCATAAGGTAGTACCTTTCCTGCGGCGATCCACGCGAGCATCAGGAATGCGAGGTTTTGGAAAAGCATTCCGGCCGGGTCCGGGATCGATCGGCTAGCCCAGATCAGGCCGCACACGTTCATTGCGACCAGCAATACCGTCTGTGCGAGTGCTGCGAACGGTGCGGATTGGCCAGAGAGGACCCACAGGCCGATGGCGCACTCCAGTAAACCGAGCCCGAGAAGAGCCGCGCGAGCCTGTTTGGGATTCAGGAAAGGCACCGAGTTCACAATTTTCTGATGTCGAGGCTCGCGCGCCAGCACCTTAAGCCACAGGCCCTGATAGAACCAGACCATCGCGATAGAGCCGCGAATCAGCAACAGGCTAGGCATTGGCTTCTCCTTCGGGCTCGGGCTGGTCAGGGTGAGTCATAGGTTTGAACGTGTTCAATTCGAGTATAAGGACTGGCCTGTCCGCCGTCAAGGATTATTTGAACGTGTTCAACTGTGGGTTGGAATCACAGCAGCCGCCATTCATTCGCCTTTCCTTCGGTATGCCGCATGCCGTGTGCTAATCTTGTGGTCGCTTGAAGCGATTGTTGCGTTGGCGGCCGGTTTCAACCGCGGTCCTAGGTGCGCTCGCCACTTTGCTCGTCACTCTGGGCGCGCTGCGCGCGCAGAAGCCTTTCCGCGAATACGCTGGCAACGAATATAACGACTTTCCCCTCCCGCCAGACTACCAGCAGCCTGCCGAATGGACTCGTGCCCGGCTAAAGTATCATTCCGTTCCCGTGCACTCCACTATGGGCTATTGGGAAGGGAAGAATTCCTGGACCATCGACTATCCCCGGTCCGACCGCCATCTGCTTGCGGGCATTCGCAGGTTGACCCGAATCGACACCCGCTCAGTAGAACAGGTGGTCGAGTTTGACGGCACCGATGACGTCTACAATTGGCCCTTTATGTACGGAGTAGAGACGGGCCATTGGAACCTGAGCGACGACGAGGCCGCGCAGATGCGCGACTATCTCAATCGCGGGGGCTTCTTCATGTGCGACGATTTCCACGGCACGCTGGAATACGAAAACTTTCTCGTCAGCATGAAAAAAGTATTCCCCGACCGTCCAATTGTGGATCTTGATAACAAGGATCCCATCTTTCACGTCATATATGATTTAGACGACCGTTTTCAAATTCCGGGCTATCAGTACCTCATCAGCCATAAGACATACGAGTACGATGGTTTTGATCCGAAGTGGCGAGCGATCTATGATGACCAGGGACGGATCATGGTGGCCATATGCTTGAACATGGATATGGGAGATGCGTGGGAATGGTCGGACGACCCGGCTTATCCGGAAGCTTTTGCTTCGCTGGCGTATCGAATTGCCGTAAACTATGTGGTCTACCATCTAAGTCATTGAGGACCCGGAGCTAGCGCTGAATGTTTGAATTTTTGTTTAAATATCCCTCGGCAATCTTCTCGCGCGGCACCTTCGTGTTCGCCAATGGCTGGCCTGTCTGGCTGCTCTGGGCGGCGATGGTGGCGGCTGCGGCGATTCTGGCTGTGGTGGTTTGGCGGAGATCGGGCGGAGGGTTCCGGGCCACCGCTGTCTGGTTATTGCAAACGGCTCTGGCTTCGCTCCTGTTATTCATGTTGTGGCATCCGGCACTCAGCGTCGCGACGCTTCGGCCACAACAGAATATTGTGGCCGTCGTGGTGGACGATTCGGGGAGCATGTCGATTGCGGATGAGGGCGGGTCCACACGTAAGAATGCGGCGATGAGTACCTTGAACTCGGGCATCCTGAACGCTTTGCGCGATAAGTTTCAGGTTCGGCTTTACAAGATGTCCGACCATCTGGAACGGGTAGAGAAGCTGGAGCAAGTCACTGCCTCTGCTCCAGCCACGCACATCGGCGACAGCCTTAAAGAAGTGGTCGCTGACGCGGCCAGTCTTCCTATTGGTGCCGTCGTTCTGCTGAGCGACGGAGCCGATAATTCGGGCGGCGTCGACCTGGAGACGATTTCGGAAATCCGTCGCCAGAGGATTCCGGTCCACACCATCGGGTTCGGGCGCACCACCATGGCGCACGATCTGGAGATTACAGGTGCGGAGTTGGCTCCCCGAGTTCTGCCTGATTCCAGGCTCGGCGCGGCGGTCACGCTCCACCAGCATGGCTACGCGGGCGATAGGGTCAAGCTAAACATTAAGGACGGAACCAAAATGCTTGCGTCCAAAGATATAGTGCTCAAAGGAGATGGCGTTGAGCAAGTAGAGAACGTCCTATTTAACGGCGGCGCGGCGGGAGTGAAGTCGTTCGATGTTTCCATCGATCCTCTACCCAACGAAGAGAACGCTAAGAATAATAAGGTCACGCGCCTGGTGAACGTCGACGCTCGCAAGCCGCGCATCCTTTATCTGGAAGGTCAGCCGCGCTGGGAGTTCAAGTTTCTGCGACGCGCGGTGGAAGAGGACCACACCATCGACCTGGTAACGATTCTACGCACCACCCAGAACAAAATCTATCGCCAGGGAATCGCGAACCCCAAGGAACTGGAAGACGGTTTCCCCACCAAGGTGGAGGAGTTGTTCGGTTTTGAAGGCTTGATCATCGGGAGCGTGGACGCTCCCTACCTCACCCAGGCGCAGCAGGAATTGATCCGGCAGTTTGTGGATCGCCGGGGCGGCGGCGTGCTTTTTCTGGGCGGACAAGATTCGCTTGCCGATGGTGGTTATGCGAAGTCCGTGCTTGCCGAGCTTCTCCCCACGATTCTTCCTGACAGCAAAAAAACGTTTGTGAGGATGGGCGCCAATGTGGAACTCACCAAGGATGGGCGCGACAGCCTAATTACACGCATTGAAGAAGATCCCGATAAGAACGTCGAGCGGTGGAAGAAGCTGCCCTACGTCATGGATTTTCAGGATCCAGGCCAGCCCAAACCCGGAGCAATTGTTTTGGCAGACGCCATTCCCATGGGTGGGGGCGGGCGCCGAATTCCGCTGCTGACGGTTCAGAATTTCGGGCGCGGGCGTACCGCGATCTTCGCTACGGGCGGAAGCTGGCGCTGGCAGATGCTGCAGCCTGTGGCGGACAAGAGCCATGAGATGTTCTATCAACAGTTGTTGCGATGGCTGGTGAGTGAGACGCCTCGCGCGGTAATCGGCTCGACTCCGCGGCAGTTGCTGGCCGATGAAAGCCACGTGAAGTTCCGGACTGAAGTTCGCGACAAGACCTACTCGCCGGCGGGTGACGCAACGGTGGAGGCTCATATTCTGGGACCGGACGGAATTGCGGAAGCGGTAGAGATGCGGCCCGAACCGCTGGAGCAGGGAGTCTATTCGGCGGAGTGGACTTCGCCCAAGCCGGGGTCGTATCTGGTGGAGATGGTCGCCAAGAGAGGCACGGAAGAACTGGGTCGCGACGTGCTGACTTTCCGTCGTGAAGACGGCGTGGCGGAAAACTTCAAAGTGGAACAGAACAAAGATCTGCTCCAGAAGCTTTCCTCGGAAACCGGCGGGCGCTACTACACGCCCAGCGACGCGAAGAAACTGCCCAACGAGATAAGCTTTTCCGAGGCCGGCGTCAACGTTCGCGAGACGCGAGATTTGTGGGACATGCCGGTGATCTTCCTTCTGCTGCTCTTACTGCGGTCGTCGGAATGGCTGCTTCGTCGCCGTTGGGGCGTGATATGAAGGTATCAGGAGTCCGAATGATCAGGCAGTTGATTCTGTTTTCGGTTTTGGCTTGCTCCTTGCGAGCCGACTCGTTTTTCTTGATCGTGTCCGGTTTGGGCGGAGAGCCTGAATATGAACAGCGCTTCAGCGGCTGGGCGAAGGACCTTGATAAGATTGCGCACACGGAGCCTAACACGAAGGTCGACACGCTGATCGGGCCGGATGCGACCAAGGTCAACATCGAAGCCAAGCTTCGCGCCATCGCTACGAACTCGAAGGCCAGCGATTCACTGGTCGTGATGCTGATCGGGCATGGAAGCTACGACGAGTCCAATTACAAGTTCAATATTCCCGGTCCCGATATTACTGCTACCGACCTGGCGACGCTGCTGGATAAAATTCCGGCGCAGCAGCTCATTGTGGATATGACCAGTTCCAGCGGCGGGTCGATTCCGTTGCTTCAGAACCAGAAGGTGAAGCGGGTCATCGTCACGGCGACCAAGAGCGGGACGGAAAAGAACGCGACCGTGTTCGCGCGCTATTGGATTGAAGCGATGCGCGATCCCGCGGCCGACACTGACAAGAATGAAGTGCTCACAGCGCTCGAAGCATTTCGTTATGCCGAGCAGAAAACCGCAAAGTTTTTTGAAGACCAAAAGCGGTTGGCGACCGAACACGCTCTTATAGAAGATACGGGCAAGGGAGACGGAGTGAAAGCGCCCGCGCCGGAGAACGGACAGGGAATGGTCGCGGGGCGGTTTGCGCTGGTGCACATGGGATCGGCGGCGGCCCTTATTAAGGATCCTGCAAAGCAGCAGCTACTGAAGCATAAAGAGGAACTGGAGCAGTCTATTGACGAGCTGAAGTATAAGAAAGCTTCAATGGCGCTGCCCGACTATCGGCGTCAATTGCAGGTGTTTCTGGTGGATTTGGCGAAGACGCAAGAGGAGTTGGACAAATGAACACCGTGCGCCACATCCTTTCCTTTTCGGTTCTCGCCTCCCTTCCTCTTATGGCACAAGGCCCAGAAGCCGCCAAGTGCTGGAACCTTAAGAATCACGGCGACGCTGGCGCGACTGCGTGCTTTCAGAAGCTGACCGGTTCTCCGGACGCGGCTACGCAGGCGGAAGGATATTGGGGGCTCAAGGATTATCAGAACGCCAACAACGCGTTCAAAGCGATTTCGAAAATTCGCGAGAAGGACGCCAAGCTCAAAATTCGCTGGGGGCTGATGTTCCTGGAGCATTGGCAGCCGGCTGATGCCGCGGATCTCTTCTCCGAAGCTCTGGAAATCGACAAGGACAATGCCGATGCACTGCTGGGGTTAGCCAAGGTGGCTTCGGAATCCTTTGAAGCTAAGGCAGCGGAGTACGCCGAGAAGGCTCTGAAGAGCAATCCCAAGTTGTATCAGGCGCATGAACTGATCGCCAGTGTTTCGTTGGAAGATAACAATCCCGACAAAGCCCGCGAAGAAGCTAAGAAGGCGGTTGAGATGTCGCCCGAGGCTTTGGAAGGCATGGTTATTCTGGCCACCATCGATTTGCTGGACGACAAGCCGACCACTTGGATGGACCGGGCTCTTAAGGTCAATCCGAAGTATGGCGAAGGCTACGCCACCATCGGCCATTTCTTTGTGATCAATCGCCGCTACCGCGAAGGCATTGAGTATTACCGCAAAGCGGTCGCGACCGATCCTCAGCTTTGGAGCGCTCGCAGCCAGTTGGGCATCGAGCTGATGCGTTTCGGAAAGAACGACGAAGCTCGCCAGGATCTGGAGGCGGCTTTCGACGCAGGGTATAAGGACCCGGCCACCACCAACACTCTGCGGCTGATGGATACCTACAAAAACTACGAGACCTTCACCACGCCGACCACCGTTTTGAAGCTCCAGAAGAAGGAAGCCGCGCTGTTGCGGCCTTACTTCCAGGAGCAACTGGACAAGGCGATGGCGGTTTACGAAAAGAAATACAAGTTCAAGCTGAAGGAGCCAGTGCAGATCGAAGTCTATCCCGCGCATGAAGATTTTGCCGTCCGCACCATGGGCATGCCGGGCCTGGGCGCGTTGGGTGTGACGTTCGGCCAAGTGGTCGCGATGGATTCCCCCAGCGGACGCAAGCCGGGCGACTTCCATTGGGCGTCGACCATGTGGCACGAACTGAGCCACGTGTATGTGCTCGCCATGACGGATCATCGCGTGCCGCGCTGGTTTACCGAAGGCATGGCGGTGTACGAGGAAACCGCGACGCAACCGGATTGGGGCGACCGCCTGGATCACGAATCGATCATGGCGATCAAGAACAAGAAGCTTCTGCCGATCGCTGAACTGGACCGGGGCTTCATTCATCCCAGCTATCCTTCGCAGGTGGTCGTGTCGTATTTCCAGGGCGGCAAGATTTGCAACTACATCGCCGAGAAATATGGTTATGACACGCTGCTTGGCGATGATCCACGACTACGCCGATAAATTGACCACGACGCAGGTGGTAGAAAAAGAACTCAAGGTGAAGCCTGAGGAGTTCGACAAACAATTCCTCGGGTGGCTGGAAGCGCAAACCAAGAGCCAGGTGGAGGGCTTCGACGATTGGGCTAAACGGCTAAAGGCGTTATCGCAGAACGCGAAGACGCAAAGACTGGGCTACGGTGATCAAAGAAGGCCTGAAGCGATTCGCGACATCTATCCCGACTACGTTGAGCTCGGCAATGTGTACGATTTTCTTGCGCAGGCCTACGTTGCCACCGGCGACAAGGCCAAGGCGATGGAACAGCTGTCGCGCTACTCCAAGATCGGCGGACGCGACCCGGCTACGCTGAAACAGCTCGCCAAGCTGCAATCGGAAGCGGGCATGAAGAAAGAAGCCATCGCCACGCTGGAGCGCCTGAACGTCATCTATCTTGAAGACGAACCGGCCCACCAGATGCTCGGCGATCTGTACATGGAACAATCGAACCCAACCCTTGCGGCTCGCGAATACGGAGCCGTGCTCGCGTTGGGGACTGTGGACAAGGCCGGCGCCCACTATCGGCTGGCCGAGGCGTTTGATAAAGCCAAGAAATACGATGATGCGCGCGATGAGGTGCTCTCCGCCCTGGAAGCGGCTCCAGGGTACAAGCCCGCGCAGAAGTTGTTGTTGGAGTTGAGTAATAAATAATTCCCTCGAGACCAGCCAGCAATCTAACCTGATAACGTGAAAGAATAACCAGATACTTTGACATGTCCACTCTTCCCATCCAAACCCTTGACACCAGCGACGTAAAAGACCGGGTCGCAAGATTCCAGAGAGTCCGCGAAGATATCGTGACCCAGGTCGGGCGCATTATCGTCGGACAGGAGGAAGTGATTGAACAGGTAATGATCGCGCTCTTTGTGGGCGGCCATTGTCTGATTACCGGATTGCCCGGAACCGCGAAAACCTTGCTGGTCCGCACGCTTTCCGAGATTCTAGGCCTGGAATTCCGGCGCATTCAGTTCACTCCGGACCTGATGCCTTCCGACATCACCGGCACCGACATCATTGAGGAAGAGCCAGGGACCGGACGACGGACCTGGACCTTCGTACGCGGCCCGATTTTCGCCAACGTGCTGCTGGCCGACGAAATCAACCGTACTCCTCCCAAGACCCAATCGGCACTGCTGGAGGCGATGCAGGAGTTGTCCTGTACCGTTCGCGGCAACCAATATAAGATCGAGCCGCCATTCTTCGTACTTGCCACGCAGAACCCGATCGAGTTGGAAGGCACCTATCCGCTGCCCGAAGCGCAGCTCGATCGTTTCATCTTCAACGTCCTGCTGGACTACCTGTCGGCAGAAGACGAGTTGAAGGTTCTGGACCTGACCACCACCACCAAGAAGGACAAAGCCGACAAGGTCACCACAGCCGAGGAGATCCTGGACTTTCAGAACTTGGTCCGCATGGTGCCGATCGCCGACTCGGTGGCGCGCTACGCCGTGGAACTCGTGCGATCCACGCGCGCGACCGACCCTAGCGCTCCCGATTTCGTGAAGAAATACGTCAACTTCGGAGCCAGCGTCCGCGCGGCTCAGAATCTGGTGTTGACCTCCAAGGCCCGTGCGCTGATGCATCGCCGCTACCATGTCTCTTATCAGGATGTGCAGGCGATGGCGCGGCCGATTCTACGCCATCGTATTCTGCTGAACTTCCAGGCCGAATCCGACAAGCTGACGCAGGACGATATCTTGAAGAAGATTATCGAGACCAAGCCCACGCCCAAGGAGTAGTTCCGAGCAGGTCGGGCTTATCATGACCTTACAACGATTTCTGGACCCGTCTGTGCTGGCGGGAATCTCCAGTCTGGACCTGATCGCCAAGACTGTGGTGGACGGGTTTATCTCCGGTTTGCACCGCTCTCCCGATTTCGGATTCAGCCAGGAATTTGCGGAGTACAGAATGTACTCGCCCGGCGACGACCTTCGCCACGTCGACTGGAACGTGTTTGCGCGCTCGGAAAAGATGTTCCTCAAGCGCTATCGCGGCGAGACTAATTGCCAGGTGAATGTGCTGCTGGACATCAGCCGGTCCATGCAATACGGGTCGGGGAAGATTCACAAGATCGAATACGCGCGCTTTCTCGCGGCTTCGGTGGTTTACCTGGCGCATCTGCAGCGCGATGCGGCGGGGCTGATCGTTTTCGACGACGACGTCCGCCATTTCGTTCCGCCTTCCACGCGGCAAGGGCAGTTGCATCGGCTGCTGCACGGCATTGAAAAGGCCGAGCCGGCCGAAACCCGCACCGACTATTCGAAGCCCTTCGCCCACCTGCATGATTTTCTGAATCGCCGCGGCGTGGTGGTGCTGATTTCTGACTTTTGGGAGAACCCGGAGACCATTATCAAAACCGTGCAGCCGCTTCGATTCAAGGGAAACGAACTGGTGTTGTTTCACGTCCTTGATCCTGAGGAAATCCATCCCAAGCTGAAGCACTCGGTGCTGTTTGAGGATCTGGAAAGCGGGCAGCGCATGGAAGTCTCCCCCGACTACGCTTCGCACGAATACAAGCAGAAGATGTCGGCCCACATGGAAGAGATGTCTTCCAAGACCAAGGGCTCGGGTATGGATTACTTCCTGGTGGACACCAGCCGGCCTCTGGACGCCGCTCTGCGCGAATATCTGGCCATCCGAACGGGGAAGTTGTAAATGGGATTTCTTTCTCCGTGGTTCCTGGGAGGTCTGCTGGCAGTGGGGTTGCCGATCTGGCTACACCTTCTGAAGCGTCACAAGACCGATCCCAGGCCGTTTCCGTCGCTCATGTTTTTTGAGCATCGCGAGCAGAGCTCGGTCAATCACCGCAAGCTGGACCATATTCTGCTCTTCATTCTGCGAATCCTGATGCTGCTGATTCTGGCGCTGCTGTTCGCGCAGCCCTTCCTTCGTCTACTTACCGCCAAGGGACAAGGCAAAAAGATCATCGTGGTGGCTGTGGATAATTCCGCCAGCATGCGCGCGGCGAATGGAACACAGACGCGGCTGGAGAAGGCCAAGGAGGATGCGCTCGCCGAGGTCGCAAAAATCCCCGCGCAGCAGCAGGCCCAGGTAATCGCTCTAGGCGGGCAGGTGCAGGCTCTCACGCAACAGGTGAACGATCCGGGTCAACTGAAGGCGGCCGTCGCCTCGATCCCGCAGACCGACGGGCGCAGCAGCTTCAGCGAATTGTCGCGTTTCCTAAGGACTCTGAACGAGTCGACTAAGACACCACTGGAAGTGCACTTCTTCAGCGATCTTCAAAAGACTGGCATGCCTACCGGTTTTGCCGACTTGCGCCTGGACCCCGATACTTCCATCCAATTTCACGATGAAGGTGGAGCAGTTCCCAATTGGACCGTTGAAAATGTAGTCGCTCCCAAAAGGGTTTTCGATCCCAAGCGGGTGCGCATTCAGGCGACCATTTCGGGGTATTCGACTGCGGCCGCAAAGAAAAATGTTTCGCTGATCCTCAACGGGAAGACGCTGCAGTCCAAAACGGTGGACATCCCGGCGAACGGCCGCGCGCAAGTGGAGTTTCTAGGGTTGGACGCCTCGTATGGATTCAATCGCTGCCAGGTCCAGATCGATTCCTCGGATGCCCTGGCCACCGACGATCACTTCTATTTCTCAGTGGAGCGAGCCGATCCGAAGAAGGTCCTCTTTGTAGACGACGGACGCCGGCCGCGCGCGCAGACATACTTTCGCGATGCGCTGGATGCTTCCACTGACGCTCCGTTCACGATGGAGATACAGAGTCCTGATTCGGCCGCCGCAGCCAATCTTTCCACTTATGGAGTGGTGGTGCTGAACGATCCGGGGACGCTCCCTTCCTCGTTGAGCGACGCGCTCACGCGCTACGTCACCAATGGAGGGGCGGCGCTAGTTGCGCTGGGTCCCGCCTCGGCGATCCTGAACCGCGTCCCCATCGCGGATGAGGCGATCGACTCCACCCGCTATGCGGGTCGCGACGCCGAGCGCTTTTTAGCCGTGAGCGATCTGGATGTCGGGCATCCGGCGCTGAAAAACGTCGAGCGCTTCGATGGTGTGAAGTTTTATCAGGTGGTTCGGGTTACCCCCACGAAATCGCGCGTGATTGCCAAGCTCGGCGACCAAACGCCTTTGGTCCTGGAACGTCAGATTGGGGAAGGGAAGGTGCTGGTGTTCACGTCGACCTTCGATAACAACTCCAACGATCTTCCTCTGCATGCCTCGTGGGTTCCGTTCGTGCAGCAATCGGTCGCCTACCTGGGCGGCGGCGGTCCCGAGGAACCGGTAAACGTTACCACTGGATCGTATGTCGAATTGCGCACCGCCGATAGTCAGAATGCCGCGGCCGAGGTGATGGACCCCGACGGCAAGCGCGCGTTGACGCTGGAAGAGGCGACCAAAGCGCACACTTTCGCTCTGGATCGCGAGGGTTATTACGAAGTAAAAACAGCCAACGGGCGACACAGCCTACTGGCGGTACACACGGATCGCAGAGAGTCCGATCTGACACCGATTCCGAAAGAAACTTTGGACCTGTGGGGAGCCACGGGCGGAGCACCAACAGCCGACGCGGCGGCCGCGGAGACGCAGAGCGACGACCTTCGGAAGCCCTGGAGTTTGGCTCCGTACCTGCTGATATTATTGATACTAGTAGCGTTTGCTGAGTCGATCGTAGCCGACCGTTACTTGCGCCCCGCGGCGCAGGTGGACAGTGTGGTGAAGAAGGAGGCGGCATGAATTCGCGCGAGAGAGTGAACCACTACCTGACCTTGCTGGAGTCGCGGCTCCGCTGGCAGGTAATTCTCAAGGGCGCGGCTATCGCGCTTGGCGTAGCGCTGGGGGCGACCCTTGCATTGGTGTTAATCACCAACGCGCTGGCGTTCTCGTCCACCAGCCTGGTGTTCGCGCGCATAGTGTTGTTCATTTCCCTCGCAGTTGCCTTGGGCATGGCGTTGGTGCTGCCGCTGCTCGCGTTGAATCGGCGGCGGACGGCTGGACGGGCTGAACAAGCCTTTCCGCAATTTCAAGAGCGCCTGGTGACCTACGTGGAGCGCGCGAACCAGAACGATCCCATGCTGGAGCTTTTGGCCGCGGACACGGAAGCCATGACGCAGCGCGCTACTCCGGAAACGATTATTCCGAAGAAGAAGACATTTGGTTTTGCAACCGCGGCGGGCGCGGCCGGGGCGGCATTGATCTGGCTGATCATGGCTGGTCCGGGATTCCTCGGCTATGGAGCATCGCTGCTTTGGGCTGGTGCGCCCAGAGGCGGCTCGGGAAGCTTTTACGATATAACGGTCGACCCGGGCAATAAGCTGGTGCGTCGCAGGTCCGATCAAAACGTCACCGCGCAGTTGGTAGGCTTTCAGTCTCCAGTAGTGCGGCTGATGGCTCGCTACAAGAGCTCGTCGAAATGGGAAGAAGCTCGCATGCTGCCGCGGGCGAATGGGTCGGCCTATGAGTTCCTCTTCGCCGGACTTCCTGAGCCGGTGGACTATTACATTGAAGCGGCAGGCGTGAAATCGAAGACGTACACGCTGGATGTTGTGGATCTACCTGGCGTGAAGAAGATCAAGGTGACCTATCATTACCCGTCGTGGCTGGGCCAGGCGGATACGGTGGAAGATCCTGGCGGCGATTTGAGGGCAGTGGTGGGAACAACGGCGGAACTAACAGTCGAGACTGATCGGCCTTTGAAAAACGGCGTGATCGAGTTGGAAGACGGCTCTCACGTGAAGCTCGACCCATTGCAGGGCAACATGCTTTCGGCCAAGGTCCCGATTCAGAAGGACGGCTTGTATCACTTTGCCGGCATGGAGCAGGGCCAATCGGTGCGGTTGAGCGAAGACTACTTCATTGAAGCTCGCGAAGATTCGGCTCCCTCGGTGAAGATCGTACGGCCCGGCGCGGATGCGAAGGTCAGCCCGATTGAGGAAGTCACCGTCGCAGTGGAAGGCGGGGATGACTTCGGGCTGTCGGAAATGGACCTGCACTATTCGGTGAATGGATCGCCTGAAAAGACCATCAACATGCTGCAGACCAAGGGCGCGAAACAAGCCGACGGTAAGACGCTGATCGCGCTGGAAGATTTCAATTTGCAGGCAGGCGACGTAATCAGCCTTTACGCCACGGCCAAGGATGCGCGCACAGTTACTCGGACGGACATGGTGTTCATCGAAACCCAGCCCTTCGAGAAAAACTATTCGCAATCGCAGCAGGGCGGAGGCG
Organism: Terriglobia bacterium; assembly: GCA_963766615.1. Classification (GTDB taxonomy): domain Bacteria; phylum Acidobacteriota; class Terriglobia; order Bryobacterales; family Bryobacteraceae; genus Palsa-187. The sequence goes on along the minus strand of CAVYBC010000009.1, from coordinate 363,735 downwards.
GCGGGGGCGGCGGCGGACAGCAGGAACAGGATGAGATTTCGCAACGCCAGAAGGAAATTATCGCGGCGACCAACAATGCGATTCGAGGCGGCCCGAAGGATCGTTCGGCTACGGCGGAAAACGCTCAGTTCCTTTCCGAAGTACAGGAGAAGCTGAAGCAGCAGGCTGAATCGCTGGCCCAGCGAGCCACTAGCCGTGAGTTAGCCGGGGCGAATCAGGAATTCCAAGCGTTCGTAAAAGAAATGAAGGCGGCGGGCGCCGAAATGCAGCCCGCGTCTGAAAAGTTGAAGGCACAGCAATGGAAGGACGCGCTGGCGCCGGAACAGAGAGCCTTGCAACACCTGCTGCGCGCCGAAGCGACGTTCCGCGATATTCAGGTCGCATTCGGACAGCAGGGTGGCGGCGGTGGCGGCGGCAGCGCCGGTCGCGACCTGGCCAATCTCTTCGACCTGGAACTGGATACCGAGAAGAATCAATACGAGCAGGGCCAGCAGAAATCCTCGTCGGAACAGCGTCAGAAAGACGTAGACGAGGCCCTGCAGAAGCTGGAGCAACTCGCCAAGCGCCAGCAGGCCCTCGCTGATCAACAACAGAAACAGAACAAGCAGAGCTTCGACCAGAAGTGGCAGCAGGAGATGTTGCGCCGCGACGCCGAAGAATTGAAAAAACAGATGGAGCAGTTGAGCCGCAGCGGCGGGCAGCAATCCCAGTCTCAACAGGGACAACAGAGCCAATCAAAATCGGGTCAAAGCGGGCAGAGCCAGTCGTCGGGCCAACAAGGGCAGCAAAGCAATTCCCAACAACAGGGTCAACAGCAACTTCGCCAGCAGAACGCCAGTGAGCGGCAACTGCAGCAGACTCTGGACAGCCTGGACAAGGCGATAAAGGACATGCAGAACGCCCAGAAGAGCGGTCAACAGGGTTCGCAGGGGCAGTCTGCCGCGGACGCTCGGCGCGCGGCTGAGTTCCTGAAGGAGAGTCAGGACAAGCTGAGTGCAGGCCGCCGCCAGGATGCCAACTCGCAGTTGGGCGACCTCTCGGATCGGGCCGATAAGCTGGCCCAGCAGCAGCACGATTTTGAGAATCGGCTGCGCAAGCAGTTTGGCGATGCCTTCGCGGATCGGGACAAGAATCCGCAGCAGCCGACAGGCACGCGTGCGCAAGCAGAACAGATGGCTGCGGAAAAAGACCGCATGCGTCAGGATCTGGAGCGGCTGGAGAAAGACACCCAGGGCGCGGCTCGACAATTGTCGAATTCGCAGCCTAACGCGGCTTCGCGATTGCGGGATGGCTTGAGCGCCATTCAGCAGAATGAAGCGAAGCTCAGAATGCAAGCCCAGGCTCAGTATCTGCGCAACGGCCAGGGCGCTTACGTCGCTCCCCGTGAAGCTCCGATTACGCAGGCACTGGACCAGCTTAGCGACAATATCAAGCAGGCCCAGCAGGCGATGGGGAACGGAAATCAGCAGCAGCAGGCTCGTAACGATCTGGATCATTCCGTGAATCAGGTAGAACGGCTTCGCGATCAGATGGAGCGGCTCGCGGGCAGAAATCCAGGCGGCCAGCAGCAGGGTGACCAACAGGGTCAGGGTCAACAAGGCCAAGGCCAACAGGGCCAAGGCCAACAGGGTCAAGGCAATCAGCCCGGCGGCAATCAGCAGGGAAATCAGAACGGTGCAGGCCGGATCGGCGGCGGATACAACAGTGGACAAATCAATGCCGGCAACCGCTACGGCGGCCCCAATGGCGGAGCTTACGATCCTCGCCTCGGCAATGGCCGATTCAATAATCAGGGCGCTTATGATGTGCCGGATCAGTTTGGCGCGCCGAACACCGGTCAGATCGCTCGCGACGCGGCTCGTGAGCTGAACGAACTGCGGATGCAGTTCAAGGACGACCCCGATGTCCTCAAGCAGATCACGGATCTGGAACGCGAAGTTCAGAAGCTGGGGACCGGCGATACGGCTGGACCCGAATTGCAGCAGCGCCTCAATCGGACCATTCTGCCAAACCTGGAAACACTGGAAGTCCAACTGCGGCGGCAGGCCGAGGAAAAAGGCAACGGCCAGGTTCGCAGCGGATCGATGGATAAGGTGCCCGCGGGCTACACTGACGCGGTTGCCGAGTATTTCCGCAAGCTGAGCCGAGGCAAGTAGCCTGATCTACGAGACCCGGCCTGACGCGTAAACAGTCTCCAAAAAACGGTTCCCCAAAGCGATGGGTGATCAGCCTGTTTAAACTTGCCTGTCTTGTGCTGGCGGGTCTCTACTTGTTCTGGATCTGCGCCCTTGTCGGACTGCGCTACATTGATCCGCCGACCACCGGAGTCCAGATGCAGCGTTGGGTGGAGGCGAAGTTTTCAAAAAAGCCCTACCGCAAACGCTACGTCTTTGTTCCACTGAAGCGTATTTCCCCGAACCTGCAGCACGCCGTGATCGCGGCCGAAGACGCGCGCTTCTACCAGAATCATGGCATTGAGTGGGACCAGGTTCAGAAGGTGATTCAGGAATCGAGCGAAACCGGGAAGATCAGCCGCGGAGCATCCACCATCACGCAGCAACTGGTGAAGAATCTCTTCTTCACCACGCATCGCAATCCGGTGCGAAAAGTTTTTGAGTACACGCTCACGCCGCTGGCCGACCGCATTCTAGGAAAGCAGCGGATTCTTGAGCTCTATCTCAACGTGATCGAGTGGGGCCCCGGTGTGTGGGGCGCCGAAGCGGCATCGGAATATCACTACAAGATCAAGGCATCGCAACTGGATCGCGACCAATCGGCTCGCTTGGCCGCAATTTTGCCGTCGCCGAGGCGCTGGAGGCCGGCGCAGATGGGTGACTACACCGCCTTGATCCTGGATCGAATGCAGCAACTCGCGTGGTGAGAAGTGTCGATCAACTCTCCACTTTGGAGGCTTCGGGCGGACGCACCGTCAGCACCTTTACACGTGAAATGCGATTGCGGTCCACCGCCTGAACGATGAACGTGCGGCTGCCCTCGGTCACCGAATCTCCAGGAGTGGGGATGTAGCCGAAGCGGTAGAGCAGAAATCCGGCTAGGGTCTGGAAGCCGGCGTCACCGGGAAGTTCGATTCCGTATTGCTCCGCCAGATCGCGAATGTTGGTGCTGCCATCGAGCTCGATAAGCGGCGCACCCGCGGCGGGAAACAAGCGGCGCTCGTCATGCTCATCGCCGATCTCACCGAAAATCTGTTCCAGCACGTCTTCCATAGTCACCATCCCGGTGGTAGTTCCGAACTCGTCCACCACGATTGCCGCATGAACGTGATGCTTGCGAAACTCGTCCACCAGTTGGCTGAGCGGTTTGGTCTCCGGCACCACCAGGGGATCTTTCACATAGCGGCGCAAACGGAATGGGCGGGCGGGTTGGCGCCGGTCGTTGGCGATTTTGCGTTCCTGCCAGGCGCGCATCAGATCCTTGAAATGCACCATGCCGATGACGTGCTCGGGCTTGCCTTCATACACCGGCAGGCGCGAATACATGTGCTCCATGAAAATGCGGAGCAGGTCATCCAGGGTTGCTTCCACCGGCACGGAGACCACTTCCATGCGGGGCGTCATCACCTCGCGGGCGCTGATCCCTTTGAGTTCCAGCATCTTCTGAATGGCTCGATATTCGAAGCCTTCCAGGTGTCCTTCCTTGCCGCTGGAATCGATGATGAACTTGAGTTCCTCCGAGGAATGACCGCCGCCTGCGTGGCCGGAGACGCCGAGCGCGCGCGAAAGAGCGGTGCTGGTCCTCTCGATTACAAACACAAACGGCGAAGCGATGCGTTGAAAAACCAGCAGCACAGGAGCCACCAGAAGAGCCAGACGATCGGCCCTTTCCAGTGCCAGATTTTTCGGCACCACCTCGCCGATGACGACGTGCGCGAAGCTCATGATGAGGAACGCGAAGGCGAAGCTGGCGGGATGCAGATAGACTGCCGACTTCGCGGTGACGAGAGGCCCCAACATGGCGAGAATAAGCTGGTAAATACTGTCCTCTCCCGCCCAGCCCAACCCGAGGCTGGCAAGCGTCACGCCCACCTGGGTCACGCTCAGAAGACCTTCGGGATTAGCCAGGAGTTGCAGCGCTGCCTTGGCGGGCACGCTCCCTTCGTCGGCCAATTGAGTTAGGCGCGAACGGCGCACCGACACGAGTGAGACTTCCGCCGCGGCGAAGAATCCGTTTATAGCTACGATGAATGCGAGCAGGAGGAAGCGTAGGGCCATTGCAAAGGTTATAGATTCGACAGGCCTGCGTTAGAATTTGAAGTACGTGCTCTTCTCCACACCGCTATTGCGGGCCGTCAATCTGAGCATAGCTGTTTTGTTGCTTGCACTACTAGGCGCCGTTTACTGGTATGTGTGGCGCCCACTGCCGGAGACCTCGGGAAATATCACGGCGCCCATTCACGGCCCTGCCTCCATTGCGCGAGATTCGCTGGGTGTTCCCCACATCAAAGCGTCTTCGTGGGAAGATGCGGTTTTTCTGCAAGGCTTTGCAATGGCGCAGGACCGCATGTGGCAGATGGATGCGACTCGGCGGCTTGCTGGCGGCGATCTTGCCGAAGTGGCTGGTCCTGCGGCGGTGGACGGAGATCGCGACGCGCGGCGCCTGCGGACGGCTCGTATCGCAGACGCGCAGGAACAAAACATGACGCCGTCGACGCGAGCCGTATTCGCCGCCTACGCGCGCGGCGTCAATGCTTTCTTGGAGACACATCGCGGACGGCTGTCTCCGGAATTTACGCTGCTCCACTACGAGCCTCGACCGTGGCGGATACGCGACTCTATTCTCGCCGCGCTCCAGATCAATCGCGACTTAACCAGTTCCTGGCGCGACGATCTGGCTAAGTATCATCTTGAGCAGATCGCCGATCCGCAAAGGGTCTCCTATCTCTATCCTTTGCGCACGGGCGGCGAGGTGCAGCCGGGCTCCAACGCCTGGGTGGTGTCCGGAGCCCACACTGCGTCGGGCAAACCGATTCTTGCCAACGATCCGCACTTGAATTGGACCATGCCGTCCACCTGGTATCAGATCCAGTTGACCGCTCCCGATCTTGACGTGGTGGGCATGACGCTGCCTGGCGTACCTGCGGTCATCATCGGACACAATCAGTACATCGCGTGGGGCGTGACGAATCTCGGATTCGATGTGCAGGATCTTTACCGGGAACATATCAACGTGCAGAACGGCCGCTATGAGGCACAAGGTCAAGTGGCGCAGGCGGCGATCGAACGGGACGTCATTATCGTGAAAGGCGCGCCTCCCATTGAGAATTTGACACTCGTGACACGGCACGGGCCCATCTTCCTAACCGAGGGCACCGAGAGTTATTCGCTGCGCTGGACCGCGGCTGACGCGGAACTGGATTTTCCGCTGCTGGACCTGGACCGCGCGAAAAATTGGGACGAGTTCAATGCGGCCCTGGCGCGGTTCCCCGGGCCGGGTCAGAATTTTGTCTATGCGGACGTTCAAGGAAACATCGGCTATCACGCCGCCGGTCATCTGCCGATTCGCAAGAATTGCTTGGGAGACATACCCGTGGACGGATTTCGCGACGAGTGCGAATGGCAAGGCTACATTCCGTACGATGACCTTCCGCATGTTTTCAATCCGAGCTCGGGTGTGATCGTCACGGCAAATCAGAATCCTTTTCCCGCCGACTACAAGTGGCCCGTGAACGGGAAGTTCGCGTCGAAATATCGCACCCAGCAGATCCATGCGCTTCTCTCTTCGCATGAGAAATGGCAGCCTGCGGAAATGCTGGCTGTTCAGAAAGACGTGTACTCGTCTTTGATGCACTTCATTGCGCGGCAAACGGTAGCGGCCTGGGACAAGCATCCTGGGTCGAGCTCGCAAATCAAGGATGCAGTGGAACTACTACGAGCCTGGAACGGCCAGATGGAGAAGGGCACCGCAGCGCCGATGGTGATCGCGCTGCTGTATGACGATCTACGAAATGCTGTGAGCCAGAAGGTGTCGGCCGCAGACTGGCAGACTTCCTACCTCGCGCCTGAAGTGATCGAGCGGCTGCTGCGGGAACGCCCGCAAGGTTGGTTTGCCGATTACGACGCGCAGTTGATCCGCTCTCTAACTGCTGCGGTAGCGGCGGGAGAAAAGTTGCATGGCTCCAAGGTTTCGCGTTGGGATTACGGACAATTCAATCGACTTACTCTTCCGCAACCGGTGTTGGACCATTTACTGCTGATTGGAAAATATCTAGACGTGGGCCCATCGCCGATGAGCGGGTCTTCGACGACGATCAAACAGACGACGCAGCGGCTGGGTCCGTCCATGCGCATGGTGGTCGATCTGTCCGACCTGGATCATTCGCTTGCGAATATCACGGTGGGAGAGTCAGGGAATCCGCTGTCAGGTCATTATAAAGATCAGTGGCAGGCGTACTGGTCGGGTAAGAGCTTTCCGATGGAGTTTCACAATGTCGAAGCGAAGAAGGTTTTGACCATCACGCCAGCGCGCTAGTCGTTTATTCCTGCCGTATCGCGGCCAGGGGATCGATCTTAGATGCTCGCCTCGCCGGAATGTAGCTCGCGATTATGGCGACTGCGCCCAACAGCGCCACCACGCACAAGTACACCAGCGGATCGTTTGGCTTTACTTCGAACAGCATCGCCATCAGCAGACGCGTCGACGCGAACGCCGCCGCAAGACCCAAGGCCAGGCCTATTGCGGCTAGTGCCAGTCCCTGGCCGAGAATGAGCCGGAGTACAGAGCCCGTGCTGGCTCCCAATGCCATCCGCACACCGATCTCTCTCGATCGCTGGCCCACGGCGTACGCCATCACGCCATAAACGCCAGCCATTGCCAGACATACCGCAATCGCGGCGAAAACCCCGAACAGGAGAGTGCGGAACCGGGGAGCGCCGACGTTCTCCGAAAGCCTGGTTTCCATGGTTGTGAACTTCACTGGGACATCGGGTGATGTTTCGTGCGCCAATCGCCGGAACGTTTGTTCCATGGCGTTCGGGTCGCCTGAGGTGCGCGCCACAATGCTGAGAGCATTCCCGTTAAACCCGTGCTGCCGGAAGGTCATGTAGCATTCGGGCATCGGTTCCAGCGCCGGACCACGCTGGCGCACATCGCCGACCACTCCGACGATGGTCATGCCCTTAAGCGTGTCGTAAGGGCAAAAGATCGTCCTGCCGAGTGGATTCTGTCCGGCAAACGATTTTCGTACCAGCGTTTCGTTCACCACCGCGACAAAGGGCTGGCTGGCAGTATCGCTGTCGCTGAAATCGCGTCCGCTCTTCATTGCGATTCCCAAGGCCGCAAACGTGCCCGGCGTCACAACGGACAGCACGACGTTGGGGGCTTTAATCCAATCGGATTGAGGAGGCAGGTGGTCGATGAAATATCCCCCGGACGATTCGATGTTTCCGGGTGGCGCCATAGTAGCGCCGGCCGCCAGCACTCCCGGCAGGTTTGCGATCTTAGGCAGCAGATCTTCGAAGAACCTTCCGGCTACGGGCTTGAACGAATCGGTGACTACCGGTCCCGGGGCCGGTACGGCCGCGCGCATTACGAGCACGTTCTCGGGCCGAAAGCCGAGTTCCACACTCTGCAATGCCAGGAAGCTCTTGATCAGCAAACCCGAGCCGGAGAGAAGCATCACGGCCAGTGTAATCTCTGCCACAACTAGAACTCCGCGCAGACGGATCACGCCCCCGCCGATCACGGACCGCGTTCCGCCTTGCTTGAGCGCCTCGTTTACGTCGACCTTCGACGCATATAGCGCGGGGACCAGTCCGAACAGAACGCTTGTCAGCATCGATACGCCGAGAGTGAAAGAGAGCACCCGCCAGTCGATGGCCGTTTCGGCAAGCCGGGGCACGTCAGAGGGAGCCAGCGCTATCAGAGCCTTCGATCCGGCATAAGCAAACACCGTTCCCACAGCACCAGCTAAGAGCGCCAACAGAAAGGATTCTGTGATCATTTGCCTTACGACACGCGCGCGGCTCGCCCCCAACGCCGCACGAATCGCGACCTCCCGAGTACGAGCCGTGGCCTTGCCTAGTAGCAGCGTTGCAGTGTTCGCGCACGCAATTAAAAGAACCACGCTTACGGCGCCCAACAAGAGGTAGAGCGTGAGGCGAACATCGCCCACCATTTGATCTCGAATCCTGGTTACCTCCGTGGTATAGCCTTTGTTGGTATCCGGATATTGCTGTTCCAGACGCCGCGCGATGGTCGACATCTCAGCTTGGGCCTGTTCCAGCGAAACATCGGGTTTGAGGCGCCCGACCGCGAGCCAGTTTTGCGCCGCCCGGTATTTCGCGTCTTCGGTACTTATCCTCGCCGGAACCCAAACATCCGTCTTATCCGGAAAGCCGAAGCCCGGCGGCATCACGCCCGCGATCGCAAGCGGCCTGTTGTAGACGCGAATTACCTGACCCAGAGCGCTTGGGCTGCCGCCGAAGTGGCCTTGCCAGAATGCGTAGCTGATCAATGCGGCGCCGCTGCCGCCGGGTTTCAGTTCTTCGTCCGTAAAGTACCGGCCCACGGTCGGCTCCACCAAAAAGACGCTAAAGAATTCCGGCCCGACTTGGGTGCCGCGCGCATACTCCGCCGTGGCGCCCGCCATAACGGGGATCTCCCGGGAACCGAAGTTTGCCATCGCCTCGAAGGAGGAACTCTGATCATGCCAATCGCGAAAGTTGGGAATCGAGACCTGCTCCGCAACCTTTGTGGGATTGGACGCCTGGCGCTCTGACAGGCTGACAATCCGGTCGGGATCGCGATACGAAAGAGGTTTCAGCAGCACTGCGTTGACGACGCTGAAAACAGCCGTGTTCGCGCCGACGCCCAGCGCCATAATCAGAACGGCCAGGGTAGCAAAGCCCGGACTGCGTCGCAGCGACCGCCCGGTATATTGGAGATCCCGCGAGAGGTCGTCGAGCAGGTTTACGCCCCGTGTGTCGCGGCATGCTTCCTTGTTTTGGGTAATCGCTCCCATAGAGCGCATCGCCGCATATCGAGCCTCTGCCGGCGTGAGTCCGCTTTTGAGGCCCTCATCGATCTGCCTGTCCAGGTGATATTGAAGCTCCTGGTCGAGTTCCTGTTCCACGCGCGTTCTGTCGAACAGCGATCGAAAAAAATGGCGCACACGCAACATTTATTCCGCCTCCTGGGGAGTGCTCACGATTGCCGAGATCGCGCTGGAGAGGCGCTCCCAACTTGCCGTTTCCGCGGCCAAAGCTTTACGCCCAACGCGTGTGAGTGAGTAATATTTGGCCTGGCGGTTGGTTTCGGAAACCTTCCATTCCGCTTCGATCCAGCCATTTTGCTCGAGTTTGTGTAAAGCAGGATAGAGCGCGCTCTGGCCCACCTGCAAAACGTCGCTGGACATCTGCCGCATGCGCTGTGCGATTGCCCAACCATGCGTAGGTTCCAGTGCGATGATCTTCAGAATCAGGAGGTCCAGAGTGCCCTGGACCATGTCCGTTGGCTTGCTCATGCACTTGCCTCAGTAACTGACAAGAGTATGCGCGATCGACGCTATTCTGTCAATAGTGAACGTGTGAACTAGCTGCCGACCAGTTCGAAGCGCCCATCCGGGTACAACCGGTAGCGACGACCTCGCCAAGTGATCGTGTTGCCGAAGAAGCCGGCCAGCCAGAAGCAGAAACCTGCCAGATCCTCCACGGGCAGAAGCAGCCAGTTGAGCTTGCTGCGCAAGACCCGGACCGCTACCATGTGGGCCGATGCCGCGCGTACCGCGAACGTGAGCGGCAATACCGGCCACCAGGAGGGCTCCAGGGCGCAGAAGGCTAGCGCCAGCGGAAGAGGCATGGTGAAGATCTGTCCAAAATAGCCCAGTGGACGGGACCGTCTGGTGCTGCGCGCCCAACGCAGACGATGCGCGGCGTTGTGCGAAGCGCCGGCGCTGCCGATGTGGTGCTCAATCACATACGAAGAGAGAATCACGCTGTGGCCCGCTTCGGAGGCTAATTTGCCCATGACGAAATCCTCCGCCAGGTAGTCCTTCAACCGGCCGAAGCCGCCGATGGACTGGAGAACCGTACGCCGCGCCACAATGGTGGGACCCACGGCAAATTGCATGCCTTCCAGCAGACGGGCTACCAGAATTCCGGACATGAAGTCGGTATTCATACCCGTGGCTTCCAAACGGGACCACAGGCTGCGACCCGCCACCGCGCGGTACGGACACGTTGCCACGCCGGCTCGCATATCTTGAAATTCGGCCGCTGTGACCCGCAACAGGTCGGGCGTGACGCGAATGTCGCTGTCACTCATGACCACCAGATCGTTACTGGCCACTGCCAGCATCCGCTCCAGGCTATAGACTTTGGCGTTGGGGTAAGGCGGTTCGCCGGTCACGATGAGCCGCGATGGAACTTTGGGAAATTCACGCTGCAACTGCTCTACTATGCCAATTGCCGGATCATCGGCGCTGCGGACGGCGAAGAGGATTTCGAAACTTGGATAGTCCTGTTCAAAGAACGTGCGCAGATTGGACGCTAGCCCCGCGTCGAGCCCTGCCAGTGGCTTCAAAATGCTGACCGGCTCTAGCGAACGAGATTGGGGCGTCCGCACAGACAGGTAACGCGCCGCGGCAATGATCGCTATAAACGAATAGATCAATGCTCCGGCCAGCATGCACGCTAATAGATACACGTATCTTCAGCATACCAGCGAGTTACATTAAGGTTGCGTGTAAGGGGCTCTCGCACCATTCTGGATTCCCGCAGACGACAAAAAAACGATGGTCTGCGTTACCCTTAGTGATTCATGCCTATTTTTCAAGTGATCGTCCTTGGAATCGTCCAGGGCCTTACGGAGTTTCTGCCCGTTTCTTCTACAGCGCACTTGGCGCTCGTTCCCTGGCTGTTCGGGTGGAAGGACCCTGGCCTGGGTTTCGATATCGCTCTCCACGTGGGTACGCTGGCTGCGGTGCTGATTTACTTTTTTCGCGATTGGATACAGATCCTGGCGCAGGGATTTGGTCTGCGGATGGGCGGCGATCCCGATCTCAGCCGGAACCGCTATCTTCTCTGGCTGCTGGCCGTTGCAAGCATTCCGGTGGGCATAGCGGGCATTCTCTTTAAGACGCAGGCGGAGACGACGTGGCGCAGTCCTTACGTGATCGGGACAATGTTGATTGTGGTCGGCCTGCTGATGTGGGCCTCGGAATACGTGGGCCGCAAGCAGAAGGACCTGGGTCACGTGACGCCGGCCGATGCGATTTCCATAGGGATCGGGCAGGCGCTTGCAGTGGTGCCGGGAACATCCCGCAGCGGAATTACCATTTCGACCGGTCTGTTCCGCAACCTGGACCGGCGCGCTGCTGCGAGATTTTCGTTCCTTCTTTCTACACCGGCCATAGGCGCCGCCGCGGTGAAGGATTTCTGGGACCTGTACAAGCACGAAGGCGGGCTCCCGGCCGGCATGCACGTCCCGTTCGCGGTGGGAATCCTGGTCAGCGCGATAGTAGGTTGCCTAACCATTAAATTCTTCATGGATTTCCTGCGGCGGTCGACTTTCACGCCGTTCATCATTTACCGCATCGTCTTTGGCATAATAGTAATCGCTCTGGCCAATTTCTTCCGCTTCAGCGGAGGATGAAATTTCTAGGACCTACCCGGCACCCTCGCCTTAACGAGGCAGGGGCCTTTGTGTTTCTACTCGCCGGGCTCTTTATTTTCCTGAGCCTCGCGTCGTATTACGCGTTTGATCCGTCCTGGAATACGGCTTCTTCCGTCCTCAGGCCAGTCAACCTAACGGGCCTTGTCGGCTCCTACCTTTCCGATTTTTTATTGCAGACATTGGGCTGGGCGGCCTACACGGTGCCCGTGCTCTTGTTCCTGCTGGGCCTGAAATGGATCTGGTCGTCGGAGATCCACACGCCCTGGGTTCGCGTGGGCGGCGCATTTCTGTGGGTGATGTCGACGGGCGCCGCGCTTGGAATGATTCCCGGATGGCGGCCTTTCGGCGGAGCGATTCCCGCGGGAGGCCTGGTTGGAGTCGTGCTCGCGGATTTTCTGATCGCCAATCTGAACACGACGGGCGCGGTGATCGTGACCCTTTGCTGCTGGATCGTATCCCTCTATCTGGTCTCTACGTTTGAAGTGGCTCGTCTCAAGGGATGGCTGGCGGGACCGGCGAAACTGTTGCGGCGAATTTCCGCATCGCTTGCGGGCTGGCGTGAGCGGAGAGCTCTACGCGCGAAAGAGAAGGCCGAACAGAGAGCCTTGCGGCGCGCCATGAAGAAACAGCAGCAAGCCGAAGAAGAGCCGGTCGGGCAGCCGTGGCCGGGTGAGCCTGTTGTGGAAGAACCTGCTAAGAAGACCAGAAAGCCAAAGGACTCCACGCCGCCGATTGTCGACCCGCTTGCACCGGTTGCGAGTCCGCCACCGAGTACGCCGCTTCCGCTCGCCGATATTCCGATTCTCGCGTTGGAGGATCGGCAGCCTGCCGATTCCACTCCTCCGTGGGAAGGCACGCAGCAGTGGACGGAGCCTGAGCTGGTGAAGGAATCGTCGGATGTTCCGCTGCGCAAGACGGCGCAGGCCGGCCAGCCTCCGCGCAAGTCGCGCACGCTTTTCAAGCTGCCGCCTAGTACGCTTCTTCAGGAGCCACCGGCACGTTCCGCGTACGATAGCCAGGAACTGAAAGACATCGCCGCTCGCATCAAGGCGAAGTTCGAGGAGTTCAACGTTCATGGCTCGGTGACGCAGATCAATCCCGGCCCTGTGGTGACCACCTTCGAATACAAGCCTGAAGCGGGCGTGAAGTATTCGCGCATTACCACGTTGACCGAAGACCTCTGCCTGGGCCTGCAAGCCGAATCGATTCTGATTGAGCGGATCCCGGGCAAGCCGACGGTTGGCATCGAGGTTCCTAATTCCAAACGCGAAGTAATCAGCCTGCGGCAGATTCTGGAATCGGACGAGTTCGATACTTCGGCCTCGCCGCTGACGGTAGCCCTGGGGAAAGATATCAGCGGACGAATTAAAGTCGCGGCGCTGGACTCCATGCCGCATTTGCTGATCGCCGGTTCTACCGGGTCGGGCAAGTCGGTGATGCTCAACTCGCTGATCATGTCGATTCTGTACAAGGCAACGCCGCACCAGGTTCGGATGATCATGGTGGATCCGAAGCGCTTGGAATTCGGCTTATATGAGGGCATTCCTCATTTGCTGACGCCCGTGATCACCGATGCGAAGAAGGCCACGTACGCGCTGCGCAATGCGGTGCTGGAAATGGAACGCCGGTTGAAACTGCTGGCAGCGCTAGGCGTGCGGAATATCGAGCAGTACAACAAGAAGGTAAAGCAACTCGAAGCCAAACCGCGAAGCCTGTTCGAGGAGGAGCAGGAAGAAGAACCGCTGGAGCAGATCCCCTACATCCTGATTCTGATCGACGAACTGGCCGACCTGATGATGCTGGAGCGAGCCGCGGTGGAAGAGTCGGTTACCAGACTTGCACAGATGGCTCGCGCAGTCGGCATGCACTTGGTGCTGGCAACACAGCGCCCCAGCGTGGACGTAATCACGGGATTAATCAAGGCGAATTTTCCATCGCGAATCAGCTTCCGGGTGGCGACGCGCGTGGATTCCCGCACGGTGCTGGACGTGATGGGCGCGGAACACTTGTTGGGCAAAGGCGATATGTTGTTCCTGCCGCCGGGGTCATCACGGTTGGTCCGCGTGCACGGGTCGTATGTAAGCGAGGCGGAGACCAACGACGTGGTGGAGTTCTGGAAAGAACAGGCTCAACCGGATTACGACAAGAGCTTCCTGATCGCGCCGGTGATTGACGAAGAAGATGCCGAGGGTGAGGACCTTGAAGGTCCTGAAGACCCGATGTATCAGGAAGCCGTGCGGGTGGTGTGCGAGTTGGGCAAGGCTTCCACGTCCACCCTCCAGCGCCGTTTGCGATTGGGCTATGGTCGCGCGGCCAGAATTCTGGACATGATGCAGCGCGACGGGATTATCGGCCCCCCGGACGGAAGCAGGCCGCGAGAAGTGTTGAAGCGGCCGGATTGGCTGGCAGAGGTGGAAAATCAGTTGCCGTAGAATAAAAGATTCACCGATGTTGAAACGAATTCTTATTACTTTCACGCTGCTTACGGCGGCCTATGCCCAGACTCCGCGCCCAGTGGCTCCGGTGTCGATCAACATGGGCGGCACCAAGAAATTGCAGTTGACCTCCTACAAGGGCAAGGTTGTTTTGTTTGCGGTTATTGCGACTTCCTGCGATCACTGCATCAACTCGCTGGAAGTGCTCAAGCGGGCCCAAAAAGCCTTGGGGCCAAGTGGAGTCCAGGTAGTGCTTGCGATTGGCGATCCGAATGCCCCGTACCTGTTGCAACCTTTTGTTCAGCGCTACAAACTCACGTTTCCAGTAGGCTATCTGGACCAGGACGGGATCCAACAAATCGCGGCCGTGCCGCAAGGCAAGCGGCCCTTTGTCCCAATCTATATGTTCATAGATCGTAAGGGAACGGTACGGTTTCAGTTCTACGGAGATCAACCGTTCTTTAATGATGAGGAAAAGTCGACCCGGGCCATCCTCGAAAATCTGGCTAAGTAGTCATTTCATAGCTCAAACGTGATTCCCTGGGCGAGCGGAAGCTCCTTAGACCAGTTGACCGTTACCGTCTGCCGGCGCATGTAGGCCTTCCACGAATCGCTGCCGGATTCGCGCCCGCCTCCGGTTTCTTTTTCACCGCCGAACGCTCCTCCTATTTCCGCTCCGCTGGTGGCGATGTTCACGTTGGCAATCCCACAATCGCTGCCACGCGTCGATAGAAATGTTTCGGACGAATACAGGCTGCTGGTGAAGATGGACGAAGAGAGGCCTTGCGGTACGTCATTGTGCCATCGGATCGCTTCGTCGAGCGTGGCGAACTCGATTACATGCAGAATGGGCGCGAAGATTTCTTCGCGTAGAATTTCCATTTCCGGATGAGAGCGGACGAGTGTAGGCTCGACGAAGCATTCGCCCAGGGCACTGAATCGATTTCCACCCGCGAGAATTTCGCCTCCCTGCACGCGGATGCGCTCCAGTGCGCGGAGCATGTGTTCCACTGCGTCCGCATCAATCAGAGGACCCATCAGCGTATGAGGATCGGACGGATCGCCCACCAGGACCTGCGAATAAGCGGTGGTCAGCTTTTGAATCACGGTGCGGGCGATTCCTCTTTGAACAAACAAACGCCGCAAGGAAGTACAGCGCTGCCCGGCCGTGCCGACTGCGCCGAAGAGCGCGGCGCGCACAACCAGGTCGGGGTCCGCGTCATCCATAACGATGGCTCCATTGTTGCCGCCGAGTTCCAATAGAGTCCGGCCGAGCCTTCCCGCTACCACTTGCCCCACTTGCCTTCCCATGCGCGTGGAACCGGTCGCGCTGATCAGAGGAACGCGGGAATCGTGCAGCATGCGGTTTCCGATTACCCGGTCGTTGCCAATGAGCAAGTTGACCACTCCCTTCCAACCGTGGCGGGAAAGTACACGATCGCAAATCTGCTGGACTGCAATCGCGGTCAGTGGGGTCTTGAGCGAAGGCTTCCATACTACGGTGTTCCCGCAGACCAGCGCGATGAGGGCATTCCAGCTCCACACCGCTACTGGAAAATTGAATGCGCTGATGATGCCGACCACACCCAGAGGATGCCATTGCTCGTACATTCGATGCCCCTTCCGTTCGCTATGCATGCTGAGGCCATAGAGCTGTCGCGAGAGACCGGCGGCGAACTGGGCGACATCGATCATCTCCTGCACTTCGCCTTGGCCTTCGGCAATAATTTTTCCGACTTCCAGCGTGACCAATTCGCCAAGGGCCGCTTTTTCGGCGCGAAGTTCCTCGCCAATTTCGCGGATGATGTCGCCGCGATTGGGCGCCGGCAACAATCGCCAGTGTTGAAAGGCGAGCAGGGCTTCCTGGAGGATGCTCTCATATTCGTTATCGCCCGCAAGAAGCACGCGTCCCAGCTCCGCGCCCGTCGTGGGATTGTGCGAGATCACTTCCTCGGTTGAACTCATGTGCAGCCACTCCCCGCAGGCTGCACCGGAGTGAGTCTTGTTGAGAACTTGGGAAGCGAAATTGGTCATTTAGCAAGTCTGCCAAAACAAAACGGTGTTGTCTTGTTGGGCCGTATTTCGGGCTCGCCCGCCCGGAGTCGGGGACAGGTTAGCTTTCTGTTCCATCCGCCTCCGCTTGACACTCTATAATAAGTGGATGGGGATGCCCACTGCGGCCGTGAAGCCGACGGAAATTCGCCGCGAGATATCGACCATTTCCCCCGCGCAGGCCTACGCACAACTTCAAAAAATTCTGGAGGATTCTCTTTTCTCCAGGACGCAGCGCATGAGCCGGTTCCTGCGGTTCGGCGTGGAGCATGCTTTGGCGGGCACGGGACACCAGGTGAAGGAATACCTGGTGGGCGTCGATGTGTTCGATCGCCCCAAAGACTACGATCCGCGAGTGGATCCGATTGTTCGCGTAGAGGCACGCAGGTTGCGTGCCAAGCTGCGCTCCTATTACGCGTCATCCGGAAAAAAGGACGAATTGATTATCGATTTTCCAAAGGGTGCTTACGCGGCAGAATTGCATTTGAGGAGTTCTGCCCAAAGCATTGTTCCGGCGCCTGAGGCCGCGTGTGAGACCTCTATCGCGGTGCTGCCGTTTGCAAACCTCGCCCCCGGGCAGGAAGAGGATTATTTCAGCGACGGGCTTACCGAAGAATTGATTCTGCACCTGACGCGGATGAAAGGGCTGCGGGTAGTGGCCTGGTATTCAGCGTCGAAGTTCCGCGGTCGCGAAGAAGACCTGAACGAGATTCGCGCGCAACTGAAAGTCGGAGTGGTGCTGCGGGGCAGCGTCCGCAGGACCGAGTCGCGCGTGCGGGTGACGGTGCAGTTGATCGATGCTGCCTCAGGGGCGTTTCTGTGGGCGGATGCATTTGAGCGCGGGATGCACGACATGGTCGCAATCCAGCAGGAGATCGCGCACTCGATTGCCGCCACCTTGCGGCCCGCGTTGGGCACGGCGGAGGAGCCTGCTGAATCGGCTCGAAAATTGAATCCCGAATGCTACAACCTGTGCCTGGAGGCACGCTTTCACGCAAATCGCCGTAACGCGGAAGGCTTGCAGCGCAGTGTGCTTTGCTATCAGCGCGCGATTGAGAAGGATCCGCATTCGGCGCCCGCGCTTGCCGGCTTGGCGGATGCCTATAGTCTCTTGGCCGACTATGGAGTGCTCCACCCAAGCCAGGTGATGCCGCTGGCGGAATCCGCCGCGCGCCAAGCTTTGGAACTCGACGAGAATTCCGCGGAGGCATTCAATTCGCTTGCCTTCATCCAGGCGACGTTCCATTGGAACTGGAGCGAGGCCGAAGATCTCTATCGCCGCGCGATCTCATTGAACCCGAGCTATGCGCGCGCGCATCATTGGCTGGGATCGGACCTGCTCGCGGTGCTGGGACGCATGGACGAAGCGGAGGCCGAAGTTCGAATCGCCATCGAACTCGATCCGCTCTCGTTAATTGTTCATGAGGGAGTGGGATACATTCAGTTGCTGCGCCGGAATTACGAGGCCGCCCTGGAATCACACCGCCGTCTGGCCGATTTGGATCCGATGTTCTACAAAGCCCATTCTTCCATTGGAAGGGTCCTGTGCCAGATGAGACGTTACGATCAGGCGATCGAAGCGTTTGAAAAGGCGTTGGGGTTGGGCGGCGTGGTCCCGAGCACGATGGCCGCGATGGGCCAGGCATTGGCGCTGGCTGGCCGTAAGAACGACGCGAGGAAATGCCTGGCGGAATTGGAGACGATGGCTCTGACGCGCTACGTCACGTCGTCGTGTTTCGCCGTGGTGCATCTGGGCCTGGGTGAAATTTCCAGGAGCCTGGATTGGCTGGAGAATAGTTGCGCGCAGCACGAACTGGCTACTAAGGCCATCATTGTGCATCCGCTCTGGGATCCGTTGCGCGGAGAACCCAGGTTTCAGGCCCTGGTACAGCGGATCGCTTCCTTACCGTAAAAGAGGCGGGTTGCTTACCTGCCTTTACTCCTTATAATGCAAGAATCGGGCCAAACTGATGCATGACGAAAAAACATTTTGTCGTGCTTTTGACGGCTGCGCTGTGGCTGCACGCGGGCGCGCCGTCTGTCAACTCCATCGAAACGGGAGGGGCTCTGGTTCGGCAGGCGATGCTTGCGTTAGGCCCGGGCGCGAGCAAGCAGGACATTGCAATGGGGGAAGCGCAATGCCGGCAGGCGCTTGAGTTGGCGGCCGCCGATTCCGCGGATGCCGCCGCGGCGCACAATGTTCTAGGTGCGATTCTTGAATCTCAAGCGCGTTTTGTTGAGGCTGGGGTGGAACTGGAGAACGCGCTCGCTACGAGGGAGCGGTTGTTTGGGTCCAGCGATCCATTGGTCGCAGAAACGCTCGACAAGCTGGGATTGGTGTATCGGCAGCAGGGGCATTTGGAGAAGGCGGAGGCGCTCTACCGCAGGGCCATTGAGATCTTGCGGCAAAGGCCCGCGGTGGAGTTGGGGGCGGCGTTCAATAACCTCGGTAATGATCTTGCGGCTCAGGGCAAGGTGGAGGAAGCCGAAGGCTCTTTGCGGCAGGCGATTGGGGTGTGGGAACAGGTGCTGGGTTCAGAGCATCCTAACATCGCCGCGGCGCTTTCGAATCTGTCGTCGCTTGAGCGAATCAGGCATCACTACGCCAAGGCGGAGCGGTTGCTGGAGCAGGCATTGGAGATCGATCGGAAGATGTTGCCTGTGGGCAGTGTTCGGATCGGGCTCGACCTGAATAACGCAGGAACGCTCTTTGCTGCGCGTAAGCATTATGCGGATGCAGAGGGCGCGCTGAGGGACTCGCTTTCGATTCTGCGGAGTGCGCTGCCTGCGGATCATCCTGAGATTGGGCGTGTGTCGGTCAACCTGGGTATGGTGCTGCGGATGGAACGGAAGACTGCAGAAGGAGACGAGCGGTATTGGGAAGGAATCCAGATCCTTACTCGGGCCTGGGGGCCTCAGGATGCCAGGTTATTGGGGTTGTTGCGGCCTTATACCGAAGCGGCGACTGCTGAGCCGACTGGGGCGAATATGGGAGTTGTCCATAGGGCTGGTATGGTTCGGTTTTGAAAAAAAAGGCAGACGACCCGGAAGGGATCGTCTCCCCTACTTTTACGCGGTGCGGTTGGCTTCAGACTTGTCGGCTATAGCTGCTTGCGCGGCTGCCAGTCTTGCGATCGGTACGCGATAGGGGGAGCATGATACATAGTTCATGCCGACCCGATAGCAGTATTCGACCGAGTTGGGGTCGCCGCCGTGTTCGCCGCAAATGCCGATTTCGATATCGGGGCGGGTGCTGCGGCCCAGCTTGATGGCCATCTCAATTACCTTTCCAACACCCTCCTGATCGATGGAGGCGAAGGGGTCGGCTTTAAAGATCTTCAGGTTTTCGTACTCGCGCGAGAACTTCGTGTAGTCGTCGCGGGAGAGGCCCATGGTGGTCTGGGTGAGGTCGTTGGTGCCGAAGCTGAAGAACTCGGCTTGCTCGGCGATTTTATCGGCGGTGACGGCCGCGCGAGGGATTTCAATCATCGTGCCGACCATGTAGTGCAGGTCCTTCATCTTGGCCGCACCCAATACTTCCTTGGCTACGCGCACGACGATTTCTTTCTGGTTCTCCAACTCCTTGGAGCTTCCGACTAGAGGGATCATCACCTCGGGCAGGACTTTCACGCCTTTCTTCGCCACCTGAACGGCGGCTTCAAAGATCGCGCGTGCTTGCATCTCGGTGATTTCGGGATAGGTGATTCCCAAACGGCAGCCGCGATGGCCGAGCATGGGGTTGAACTCGTGGAGTTCTTCGACGCGATGGAGCAGTTCGGGCAGTCGCTTCTTCAACTCGCCTACGGGAATGCCGTATTTCTCCGACACTTCCTTCTTCTGCTTAGGTGTCAGGTGAGGCAGCCGGGCCAGATCCACCATCAGGTCTTCGCGCTTGGGAAGGAACTCATGCAGTGGAGGATCGAGGGTTCGAATCACGACCGGGAAGCCGTCCATGGCTGTGAAGAGGCCCGCGAAATCCTTACGCTGCATGGGCAGTAGCTTCTGCAGAGCTTTGGTGCGGGACTTCACATCGCGCGCCAGAATCATGGCCTGCATGTGGGTGATGCGATCTTCGGCGAAAAACATGTGCTCCGTGCGGCACAGGCCGATGCCTTCGGCTCCGTAGTAGCGGGCGACCTTGGCATCGCGGGGAATATCGGCATTGGCGCGCACGCCGAAGCTGCCGCGGAACTCGTCGGCCCAGCCCATCAACTTTCCGAAGTAAGACGACTTGGGGTCGGGATCGTTGGTAACGGCTTTGCCCAGATAGACGTTGGCGGTGCTGCCGTCCATGGAGATCCAGTCGCCTTGTTTGACGGTGATGGTTTTGCCTTTCACCGTGACAGTGAATTGATTCGAGCCCATGGCGATGGCGCTGGCGCCGACGATGCAGGGCCGGCCCATGCCGCGCGCGACTACGGCAGCGTGGCTGGATTTGCCGCCGACCGCGGTAAGAATGCCTTTCGCGACGTCCATACCGTGAATGTCATCCGGCGTGGTTTCTTTGCGCACCAGGATGACCGGTCCGCTCTTGCCCATCTCCACTGCTTCATCCGCACTGAAGGCGCAACGGCCCACCGCGGCTCCTGGGGATGCCGCGATGCCATTAGCGATCAGATCCAGTTTCTTCAGAGACGGGTTGTCGAACACGGGATGCAGCAACTGGTCGAGCTGCTGCGGCTGCACTCTTCCGACGGCTTCCTTCTTTGAGATGAGGCCTTCGTCGACCATTTCCACGGCGACGCGAACAGCCGCGGGACCGGTGCGTTTGCCATTGCGGGTCTGCAGCATATATAGCGTGCCGTCTTCGATGGTGAATTCGAAGTCCTGCATGTCGCGGTAATGCTTTTCCAGGCTTGCGGTGATCTCGCGTAGCTGCTTGTAAGCCGCGGGCATGATCTTTTCGAGATCGGAAATTGGCTCGGGAGTGCGGATGCCGGCGACGACGTCTTCGCCCTGCGCATTAACCAGAAATTCGCCGTAGAAAACACGCTCGCCCGTCGCTGGGTCGCGTGTGAAGCCTACGCCTGTGGCGGAGGAGTCGCCCAGGTTGCCGAACACCATGGCCTGAACGCTGGCGCCGGTGCCGATTTCGTCGGGAATCTTTTCCATCTTGCGGTAATAAGCCGCCTTGGGATTCCACCAGGAGCGGAACACGGCATCGCGCGACATGGCGAGCTGTTCATGCGCGTCCTGCGGGAAGGGCTTCTTGGTTTCTTTGAGGACCAGCTTCTTGTATTCAGCGATGATGGCTTGCAGGTCTTCCGCGCTGAGGTCTGTGTCGAGCTTGGCTTTCGCTTTGGCTTTTCGCGCGTCGAAGACATGATCGAACTTTTCCATGTCGATATCCAGAGCGACTTCGCCGAACATCTGGATGAAGCGGCGGTAGGAGTCGTACGCAAAGCGCGGGTTGTTGGTGCGCTTCTTCAGGCCCTCAACCGTAACGTCATTCAGGCCCAGGTTGAGAATGGTGTTCATCATGCCTGGCATGGAGAACTTCGCGCCTGAACGGACGCTGACCAGCAGCGGATTTTCTGGGTCGCCCAGCTTCTTGCCGATTTGCTTTTCGAGCTTGGCCAAAGCGCTGAGCACCTGCTTGTTGATTTCGTCGGGAACGTGATTCTTGTTTTCGAAGTAGATATTGCAGACTTCGGTCGAGATGGTGAAGCCGGGAGGAACGGGCACGCCGGCGCGCGACATCTCCGCGAGGCCTGCGCCTTTCCCGCCCAGGACCTCCTTCATAGTGCCGTCGCCGTCAGCGGTTCCACCGCCAAAGCCATATACGTAAGTTTTCATTTTTGTTCTCCAGAGGTGACGATTTCCGAGAAGTCGGCGATCGTCGAAAATTCGGTCAGCAGCGCGCTCAGCAGAGTGAGCCGGTTCGCGCGGACTTTCGGGTCCTGCGCATTCACTAAAACCTTGTCGAAAAACAGGTCGACTTGGGGGCGTAGAGAGGCGACCTTTAAAAGGGTCTCTTCATATGCAGCACCGCGGACTTCCACGCGGACCGTGTCGAAGGCGGCCGCCAGATCGGCTTCCGGGCCATCTTCAAGCAAACTCGGCTGTACAGGGCCCGATGGGGTGAAATCCAGCCTGCTTTAAAATGTTGCTGATTCGCTTGAAGCTGGCGGCGAGCGGCTCAAAGTCTTCCGAGGAACGAACGGCGGCAACGGCTTTGATGCGAGATTCCACGTCTGCTAAAGTCGTAATCCCAGCAGCGAGAACCGCGTTTATCTCGTCATACCCGTAGCCCCGAATCTCGCGGAAGTAATATTGGACGCGGTCCAAAAAGAAAGTCTTCTGGTCCTTTGTGAGAATTTCCATTACACGCACATCAAGTTTCGCTTCCACCAGAATTTTCACGATGCCCTGTGCGGCGCGTCGCAGGGCGAAAGGATCTTTGGAGCCAGAAGGTATCAATCCGGCATTGAAGCAGCCAATAAGAGTATCTAGCTTATCGGCAAGGGCGACTATTTGACCCGAAGGAGTGCAAGGAATCGAATCCTCCATGCTTAGAGGCTTGTAGTGCTCGTAAACGGCATCCACTACGGCGTCAGATTCGCCTTGCGCCTTGGCGTATAGGCCCCCCACGATACCCTGCAGGTCTGTAAATTCCTTGACCATTTCTGTGGTCAGGTCGCACTTCGACAGCCATGCGGCTCGTTGTGCGTCGGCGCCACCCCCAAGGACGCTCACTAGTTCGACAACTCGGCTGGTCTTCTCGTAATACGAACCGAGCTTGGCCTGGAAGGTGACGTTCTTCAGATCTTCTACGCGATCTTCCAGTTTTTTCTGCTGATCCACATTCCAGAAGAAGCGCGCGTCGTTGAACCGAGCTCGCAGGACTCGCTCATTGCCTTTGCGGACCAGTCCATCGGGGTCGGACGGAATGTTCATGACTGCGACGAAGTGGTTGTCCAGTACGCCCGGCTCTTTCTCCACCGAGAAATATTTCTGGTGGTGGCGCATGACGGTAGTCAGCACCTCGGCGGGTAGTGCGAGGTAGGCGGGATCGAAGTCGCCACGAATTGCGGCGGGGTATTCGGTGATGAAGGTCAGGGTTTCGACCAGGTCTTCATCATGTTTTGCTCTAAGCGTGGTGACTTCCTTGACGATCTTTTCGCGGCGCTCTTCGGAAGACAAGATGACGAAGTTTTTGCGCAGCTCGGATTCGTAGCTCTCTATAGTGATGGGGATGTGCGCGGCACCGAGTCTGCGGTGGCCGCGCGTGATGTTGCCGCTCATCACGCCTGCGATTTCAAACGGGATCACCTGGCCCCCCAGCAGTGCGACGATCCACCGGATGGGGCGGATGAAGCGCGGGCCGGTCTTGCCGCCGGTCCAGTACATCGACTTGGGCCATTGCAGGCCGAGGATTAGGCGGGGGATCGATTCGGCAAGCAGGTCCATGGTGGGGCGGCCGGCGTTATGCCTGCGGTACACGAAGTATTCGCCCTTGGGCGTAGTGGTGGTGGAGAGGTCGTCGACCGTGACGCCCATCTTTTTGGCAAAGCCCTGAGCCGCGCCCGCGCCGCCGGACTTGGGAGGACCGGAGATGATCTCCTGGGAATCGGCCTGCTTTTCGGGCACGCCGGATGCGCGGATGACCAAGCGCCGCGGCGTCGCGTCCACCTGCGGCGAAGCTTCCAGTAGATCGATTTTGGCAAGCTGTTCGATTGCGCCTGGAATCATCCAGTGGGGGATTTCTTCGGTCCCGATTTCCAGGAGGAACTGGAGGCTCATACGACTTCCTCCGTGGGCGCCTGTTGATTCGCCCACATTTTCGCGGTTCCTACTGCGAGGTCGCGCACGCGCTTGATGACTCCTACGCGTTCGGTTACGGAGATGGCTCCGCGGGCGTCGAGTAGGTTAAAGAGGTTGGAGCACTTGAGAACTTGATCGTACGCTGCCAGCACCGGGAATCGTCGAGGCTGAAGAGCAGAGATACCAAGTGTGGGATAGGTCTCATATGCCTTCAGCAGTTCCTTACACTCTGCTTCGTGTTCAGCAAAGAGGCGCCATAATCGGGCGACGTTCGCCAATTCGAAGTTGTAGACGGAAAATTGGACTTCGTCGGCGAGGCGGACATCGGAGTATTTAAACCCCGGGGCCCACTGGATGTCGTAGACGCTTTCGACGCCTTGCAGGAACGCGACCAAGCGCTCCAGACCATAGGTGATTTCGGCGGGGACTAATTCCAGATCGATGCCGCCGCACTGCTGGAAATAAGTGAACTGCGTGATCTCAAGCCCGTCCAGCATCACCTGCCAGCCAACACCCCACGCGCCGAGCGTAGGCGCTTCCCAGTTGTCTTCTTCCAACTTGAGGTCGTGCTTGGTGAGGTCGATGCCGATGGCCTCGAGGCTCCCCAGGTATTGATCGATGATGTCTTCCGGTGTGGGCTTCAGGATCACTTGCAACTGCTGGTGCTTATAAAGACGATTCGGATTTTCACCATAGCGGCCATCGGCGGGACGGCGGCTCGGCTGTACGTAGGCGACGCGATAGGGCTTGGGTCCCAGCACTCGCAGGAACGTTTCGGGGCACATGGTGCCTGCGCCGACTTCCATGTCGTAAGGCTCCTGAATGATGGCGCCGCGGTCGGCCCAATAGCGCTTCAGTTTAAATACGGTGTCTTGAAAGGAATCCATGATTTGGTTGTGGAACTACATGAGTCAAAGGGATCATTGCTGATACCGCGGTGAAGCTTTGTGAGTGACCTCAATAAACCAGCGGATCACATAGCCAAGCACGAAACACTCCACGCCAAAGCCCACTGCTAAAAGCGTCTCGAAGATCTGCACCTCCCCATTACCCGGAGCGATCCTCTTCGGATCAAAAAAGAAGGAAGACCCCCAGTTCGCAAACATCAAAGCGCCAGGATCGTATCTTGTGGCAATACTTACCGCCGCAGGGAAGTCGCCCAACTTGGTAATCGCTACCAATACCGCCTTAATCAAGACCCCGGCCACCAAGAAGACAAAGGGAAGACGATGGCGGTTCATAGATGCTTAACGCTTTTCACGTTACACGGACTCCAACATAGGTGCAGTGAGAAATCTGCGTTCGGCGTGCTGCTCCATGGCGCGCACCAAGTGGCGGCGCATGTCCTGACAAGTGGCTTTGGTCCATGCACGCGGGGTGAGGGCGGAGATGGGCTTCACGAACATTTCCTGCGCGATTTCAGCCGATTCATCGCTGACTCGCATCTCCGGAAGGACGCCAGCAAGGCGCACGGCCCAGAGGCCGAAGTACGAAACCGCTGCCCAGACTTCGCCGTCTTTGTGCAGATATTCGAGTACGGACGCGAGCAGACGGTAGAACTTTTCGTTGGGCTCGTGAGACGGCAGCAACTGCTCGGTAACCTCCGTAAAAAAGTCGAGTGCCAGCCCACGGGTGTAATCGGACTGCAGGCTGAATTGGGACTCGATCAGCTCGCACCCAGTGAGGGTAACCAGTTCCGCATTTTCGCGCTGGATGTACGCCATCCTGACTTGGGACAGGCGTTCCAGCCCTGAGCCATAAGGGCTCTTGGGCCGCCGGGCGCGACGGGCAGCGCCTCGCAATTTCCCCTGGTCGCGTGTAAAAAAGCTCACGATCAGATCCGCTTCCTTATAGGGGTAAGTGCGCAGGACGAAGGTGTCGCTGACCCGCGCGGGCATAGTTTCGACGCAAAAGACTAGAGTAGCATCTTGTGGGCTTCGGACGGAGGTCTGATTTATGGCCGGATGAACGCGGATTGAGCGTAGGCGCGCTTGGGTCGAGAGGCTTCGATCCGGGATTGTGGTCAATCTTACAGTGTGGACTTGCCTTTTCTTTGTTGGGTACCGAGCGAGATTCGGGTCTTGGCTGAAGAGGGGCTTGAGGGCGTTTGCCGGATTGTTGTTTCAATGGGTTGCCGGGTTCGTTTCGTAGGAATAGCTTCGTCGGAACGGCGTTCTCCATGTTCCCGTTGAGGTTGGGAAGCGGGTGGCTTGCGAGCGGGCGGCGGTGGCGCGATGAGTCTAGCGGACGCCTTTGCGACGCGTTCTGCAACTTGGAGTTCTTGAGCCTGGAGTTGCAGGAGGCGGACGAGAGATCGGGAGATCTGGCGATCGCGGGCAATTTCGTAGCGCAAGAGAAGTTCGTGGGTCCGCATGCTGTCGGGCGAGTTGCGCCAGGCTAGGACGGTGCGCCGAGGAGGATCCTTGGTGATAAAGGGCGCGTCCACCTCATCGTCGAAGGCGACTTTTTGCATTCCTCAGATGCGCCACTGACGCCAGCGCGCAGCGGCGATGTTTTCGACCAGGAGTTTCTGGGTGGGAGTGCGAGGATTGTGTTCCTCAAAGAGGCTTTCGACCAGTTCGAGGAACTCGCCGGTTTTCTCGGTTTCCAAAACGACGTTTTCCGCAAAGAGACCATGACGGGTACTGTTGCGGGAGGAGGCGATTTTTCCTTGAAGGCTGACGGGGCCTAATGACTTGGCTCCGTTGGCTCGGGAGGCGGCGATTTGTTTGGGTGTGCTCATACGCGACTTTAGTATGCATGAGGGCCGCAAGGAATTCTGAAAGCGATTCGCGGATGTGAAAGATAACAGGGGAGATGTGCGATGGAGAGACGCTGTGAATCGGGTTTTCGAAGGATGACACAAAACTTTAAGACGACTGCGTGAGAATTTCCGCTGACGGACGGGGCCATCCGGTCGACCGTGGTAGCACAGCCAAAGGTCAGGATGCATCCCCGTGATCGCACCCACCGTATTGGCGGGAAGCGGCCCGGGCCCGGATAGCCCCGTCCCGTTAGCGGGGATTGTTATTTAGAATACGCGGCGCTTCAAGCGTTCGACCGTGAACTTGGCGGTGTCGGCTACCGCCATCACGGTCATTACGCCGGCCTGGACGGGATCTGTTACCACCAGATCCGCGGCTTCGGGAACGCTACCGGCCATATTCAGGCTCACCACCAGCAACCCCTGCATACGGACTTCACGCACGGCGATTTCGATTTCGCCACCCATGAGCGACCCGGCCATTACCAGGGCCTTTACGCGGGGCAGGCGGGCGGCGGCTCGGACGGCGTTCGCCAGGGGCATTTCGCCGACCAGGGGAATCGTGTCGACCGAGATATGCTCGCCGCGGATGTTGTGGCGGTCCGCTTCGGTGATGGCGCCCAGGGCCACTTGTCCTACCTGGGCGCCGCCTCCGACGATAATGATGCGTTTGCCATAGATCTTCTCCATGGTTTCCACCTGTCCAACGTGGCGCACGACGGGCAGATCGCGGAGGCCGGCGATGATTTTCTCAGGGTCTCCCGGAACTTCCACCTCGAAATACACTTTGTCCTGGTCGGGCGTTACGCCGACGATCTCGACGCTGGTGATGTTGCCCTTCTGGGCGGCGATCACGCCGGTCAACTGATGTAAGATCCCGGGTCCCGAGGCCACCACGATCTCGATTCCTATCTTTTGAGCCACCCTTATTCCGCCTCGTATTTCTTCAAAATGTCCGCCCAGCGGCCTTGCGCGTCCAGCAGCATTTCAGCCACTTCGCGGACCGCTCCTGAACCACCGGAGGCCTGGGTCACATAGTGCGCTGCCCGCTTTACTTCCGGACGGGCGTTAGCGGGCGCAAAAGCCAGGCCTACCCTCTTCATGACGACGACGTCGGTGAGGTCGTCGCCCATGTAGGCCATCTCGGTCAGCGCGATTCCGCTGCGGGCCTGGATCTCATCGAGGATCGGGATCTTCTCGATGTAGCCCTGGTACACGTAAGTCATGTTGACCTGCCGGGCGCGGGCTTCGGTGGCGGGAGAAATACGGCCGCTGATGACGCCGCTTTGAATGCCATGCCAGCTGAGCCATTGCAGGGCGATGCCGTCCTGGGAGTCAAAACCCTTGGTCTCCACCATTTGTCCGTCGATACCCGGCACGTTGTATAAGCGGCCGTTGGTGAGCACGCCGTCGACATCCATTAGAAGAAGGCGGATGCGGGCAGCTCGTGTTTTGTTTTCAGGCGTCATATAGTTTTTTGACCAGGTCGCGGCGGGCGGAAGCCAATTGGCACCAGGCGGACTGATGGGCTGCGTTGGGGGTGAACTCGGCTCCAAGCGATACGGGTAGCGCGGCGAGGTTCGGAATGGTCCGCATCTGCTCCATGCCCCACACCACGGCGCCGCGGCTGGAGGCTTCGTTCTCGGTACAGGCAGTGATGGTCCTGTCCAAAGCGTCGGCCATCATCTGGGTCCACGGGGGCGAATGCAGCAAAGCGCCGCCGGAGGCGGTGATCTCTCGAGCCTGGCCGAAGGAATTTTCCATGGCACGGTGAATCTCGCCGAAGCCCAGAGCGACTGATTCCAGGAAGGCCTGGAAGATGGCGGATGGCTCGGTTGCAAAGCTTAGGCCTGTAATGGCGGCTCGTAAATCGGCTCGCCAATAGGGCGATCGCTCACCTGCGAAAAAGGGCAATACGGTTAGGCCGTGGGCGCCTGGAGAAGCCGCGTCCAGGCGGGATTCCAAATCACGGGGCATCGCCAGAGTGCGTTTCAGCCAGGCATACACGTCGCCGCCATTGGAGAGCGCGCCGCCTAGCACGAAGCGCTTGCGGTCCAGACGGTAGCACCATAGGCCCGGTGGAATGGTGATCGAATCGGTTTCAATCACGGTTCGCAGCGCGCCGGTGGTGCCGACCATCAAAGAGAATTGGCCCTGGCCGATCGCCCCGCTTCCGACGCTGTTAGCCGCGCCGTCGCCCAGGCAAGGAAACCAGGGAATGGAGTCGAACAAGGGCCACATTTCCCGGAAGTGGCGAATCAGATAATGTTCGGGCGCGTCTAGATGGGGAAGGTCGGGCGGGTGCGGGTCGGCCAAATGATCGCGCGTAATCGGGAGGGCGGCTAGAGCTTCCTCATCGTAATCGCTCAAGTTCTGATTCCAAAGACCGTTGGCAGAGACCATGGACGCCGACACGCGGGCCTTGCCGAAGAGCCTGAGGAACAGGTATTCGGGAAAGGTCACCCATTTCGCGGTGTCCCTGAAGATGGAGGGTTGTGTCCGCTCCATCCACAACAGTTTGGCCGGCCAGTAGCTGGAGTGGGGTACGCATCCGGTGCGGGCGTGTGTGTCGGCGACGCGCTTCACGTCCTCGGCGCAACGGGTGTCCAAGAGATGATAGAGCGGAGTGGTGGGAACGTTGTGCGCATCCAGACCACACAAGCTGTGCCAGAAAACGCTGGAGGTGACGGCCACGACCTTGAATCCTGCGTTTTTTACCTGCCGGTGCATTTCATCCAGGCAGTCCATGGCGAGGTTGGCCAGGGCTTCAGGATCGATCTCGGCACCGCCATCCGCGGTGTTGCGGATCTCATACGGGAGCTGCGCGCTGTAGCCCTCCATTGGCCTGCCCCCGGAATCGAACACCAGAGCGCGGACGGAGGAGCTGCCAATGTCGAGACTTACAATGTAGGAATCCACCGTGCTCGATAGGGTATTCACGACGATCCTCCGTTATAACATGCTGGCCCAGGGATCACGTGTGATTGCGGCGGTATCGGGAGGTCCCGATTCGGTTTGCATGCTGGAAGTCCTGGCGTGTCTGGCACCGAGGCTCGGCGTGACGCTGGCTGGCGTGGCGCATTTCAATCACAAGCTGCGCGGCCAGGAGTCTGACGACGATGAAAGCTTTGTCGCGGCGCTTGCCGCTCGTCATGGGCTCCCGTTTTATCGTGCGGAAGCTACTGGATTTCAAGGCAACCTGGAGCAGGAGGCTCGGCGGGCGCGTCAGCGATTTTTCAAGGGCCTAATCGGGGAAGGGAAGGCGGACAGGATCGCGGTCGGTCATACTCGCGACGATCAGGCTGAGACGGTTTTGTTTCGCCTGATGCGCGGGTCGGGGCTGGCTGGGCTTGTGGGGATTCTGCCTGTGACGCGAGAGGGGTTGATTCGGCCGCTCCTGGACGTTTGTCGTGCCGAGGTGGTGGATTATCTCCAAACGCGGGGGATTTCCTGGTGCGAGGATCATACCAACCTGGAATCGCGATTTACCCGGAATCGCATCCGCCGGGATCTGCTGCCGCAGCTCGCTAGCCAGTACAATCCACGTATTTCTGAAGTCCTTAGCCAGGTTGCCGAGTTGGCTCGCGACGAGGAGGCATGGTGGACTGAGGAGATCGGCAGAGTTGCCGGGCGGGTTCTGGTGTCCGGTCGGATGGGCGTGGAAATTCTGGCGGCCGACTTGTCGGAAAGACCGAGAGCGGTTGCACGGAGGCTGGTTCGCCGCGCCATTGAAACCGTCAAGGGCGACTTGCGGGGGGTGGAGTTCAAGCATGTGGAGCGGGTACTGGAGCTATCAGCGAAAGGATGCGGTACTGGTGGTGCGAAGCTGCCTGGCGTGATGGTCAGGCGGTCGATGGACTGGCTGCGCTTTTCTGCTGGGGAGGCGGCGAGAATCGATCCAATTTCCGTAGATGCGCCGGGATATTATCCATGGCCGGCCGCCAGCACAAATATCGTCCTAGAAGTAGCTGAAAGGAAAGGACTGTTACCCCCGGATCGGGAACGGAATCCGTATGCTACCCTGAAGGTGGAATTGTGCTGGAACCGGGTATTCGGGCCCCTAGAGTTGCGAGGATGGCGATCCGGAGATGCGTACTGGCCGGAAGGCCGGTCCAGGGTTCACGAATTGAGGGAGTTATTTCAGGATCTGCGAATACCCTCATGGCGGCGAACAGGTTGGCCGATCTTGTGTAATGGGGCTACTTCCGCGATCGTGTGGGCCAAGGGCTTTGGCGCCGCGCGTGAGTTAGTGGCGGATGCCGATGGTGGTCCTGTGCTCAGGATCTCGGAGAAACCGGAATCTTTTGTGATCGGTTCAGCGTCTTAGTAGACAGAGTCGGTTCTAGCTGGCGACAGGGAGAGTCAATGAATTCAAACGTACGTAATGCAGTGCTCTGGTTGGTGGTGTTGTGCATGGTGGTGCTGGTCTGGGTGGCCTTCCGCTCCAGCAAGCCCGCCGGGGCGCAACCAAGTTTCTCCGATCTGGTACAGCAGGTTAAAGACGGCAAGGTGGAACACGTCACCATCAATGCCGTGACGGGTGACATCACCGGCAAATATAAAGGAAACGGCGAAGAATTCCGCTCCACCGTTCCGCCGACTTATAACGATTTCACGACCCTGCTCCTGGACCATGGCGTACAAGCCAAAGTTGAAAAAGACAACGGCGGAGGCTGGGTGAACCTGCTGGTGCAGGCGGTGCCGTTCGTGCTTCTGCTTGGGTTCTGGATCTTCATGATGCGCCAGATGCAGAGCGGCGGCAACAAGGCGCTCAGCTTCGGCAAGAGCCGCGCCCGTCTGCACTCCTCTCAACAGAAGAAGGTGACGTTTAAAGACGTCGCGGGCGTGGAGGAAGCGAAAGAGGAACTGGCGGAGATTATCGAATTCCTTCGCGAACCGCAAAAGTTCCAGAAGCTGGGTGGCCGCATTCCCAAGGGCGTGCTGCTGATCGGTTCGCCGGGTACCGGAAAGACGCTGCTGGCGCGCGCGATTGCGGGCGAAGCGAACGTCCCGTTCTTTTCTATTTCCGGTTCGGACTTCGTGGAAATGTTTGTCGGTGTTGGCGCGAGCCGCGTGCGCGATCTGTTCGAACAGGGTAAGAAGAACGCGCCCTGCATCATCTTCATCGATGAAATCGACGCTGTGGGCCGCCATCGTGGAGCGGGCTTGGGCGGCGGTCATGATGAGCGCGAACAGACTCTCAACCAGTTGCTGGTGGAAATGGACGGCTTCGAATCGAATGAAGGCGTCATTCTGGTAGCGGCCACCAACCGTCCCGACGTTCTGGATCCGGCGCTGCTGCGGCCGGGCCGTTTCGATCGCCGGGTGGTGGTGGGGCATCCAGACGTGAGGGGCCGTGAACAGATCCTGAAGGTTCATACCAGGAAGACTCCTCTGGCCGATGATGTCGACTTGACGGTGCTGGCTCGCGGGACACCGGGATTTGCTGGCGCGGATCTGGCGAACCTGGTCAACGAGGCTGCGCTGGTGGCGGCTCGGCAGAATCGCAAGGTGATCACGCAGTGGGATTTTGAGCTCGCCAAGGACAAAGTGATGATGGGGGCGGAGCGCAAGAGCCTGATCATCAGCGATGAACAAAAGAAGATCACGGCTTATCACGAAGCCGGGCATGCGCTGGTAGCGGTGCTGACGCCGGATGCCGATCCTCTGCATAAGGTCACCATCATTCCTCGCGGAATGGCGCTGGGGCTGACCATGCAGCTTCCGTTAGACGATAAGCAGACTTATCGCAAGGAGCATCTGGAAGCGAACCTGGCCATTTTGATGGGCGGGCGGATCGCCGAGGAAACGTTCCTGCACCACATGACCACGGGCGCGAGCAACGACATTGAACGCGCTACCGATACGGCTCGTAAGATGGTTTGCTCGTGGGGTATGAGTGAACTTGGACCGCTGAGCTTCGGCAAGAGAGAAGAGCAGATCTTCCTGGGCCGCGAAATCGCGCAACATCGGGACTACAGCGAATCGACCGCCATTCGCATCGACGAGCAGGTGAAGAAGCTGGTGGAAGCTGGTTACAGCCGGGCCAAGAAGATCATTGACGATCATCACGATGCGCTGGAGCGGATCGCGCTGTCGCTGCTGGAACGGGAAGTATTGGACGGCAGCGAAGTCCAGATGTTAATCGAGGGCAAGACGCTGAACCCTATGCCGAACAACCCGCCGTCGGGTGGTCAACAGCAAGTGATCAAGCCGGATTCGTCCAGGCGTGTTCCCGGCATGCTGGAGGGCGGCCCGCAGCCTGCCTAAATTTCTCCTTAAGTGATTACGGCGCGCTCATGAAAATGGCGCGCCGTTTTTCTTTTTGACGGGAGAAAAAATTCATGGCCGCAGATGAACGCAGATAAACGCCGATTAAAAGCACAAATTCTATCTGCGTTCATCGGCGTTTATCTGCGGCCAAATCGTAACTGCTAATGATTCCATCCTTCCCCGTCTACCTCTTCGATGTCGACGGCACCTTGATGCATTCCGAGCCGGACATCACCGGCGCGATACAGGAAGTGTTGCGGGCCAACGGCCGGACCAACGTGTCAGGAGAATTCTTGCGAGGTTATATTGGCCGGCATCTTATAGACGTATTCCTTGATGTAGGCTTTGAGCGCGGCGCTATCGATAAACTCATTGCGGACTACCGGGTGATCTATCTGGCTCGCAAGCATGCCGCGACCTCCGTTTACCCGGGCGTACTGGAAATGCTCGGATCGTTGGGCGGACGGAAATCGACCGCGACGACGAAAGGCACCCCGACTACTCGGGCGATCCTGGAACAGTTCGGATTGCTGGCCCACTTCGACCATGTGCAGGGGACCGACGGGTTTCCTGCAAAGCCGGAACCGGATGTGATTCTCGCCGCCCTGGGCGCCCTTGGCGCGAGCCCGAAGGATTGCCTGTTTGTCGGTGACTCGGCTGCCGACATGGAGGCGGGCGCGAGGGCAGGGGTTCAGCGATGTGCTGTTCGCTGGGGCTACGGAGACGTGGCGGATATGGCGCGGTGGAAGCCGGAGTATTGGATCGACCGGCCAGACGAACTACTTCGTCGAGCCGGCCAGTGAAGTTACCGTGTTCCAGATGAACTGAACGTGCTTATAGATCGAATCTTCCAGGACGCGTTCCTGGTCGCTATGCGCGGCGAAACCTTTAGCAGCGTCTTCGGTGTCGGACATTAGGCCGACTCCATAGCATTGGGTTCCCTTCGCCCGTAGAAACGCCATGTCGGTCGCGCCGGTGCTCATGGTCGGGACGGTGATCACGCCGTAAATCTTTCTGTAGGATGCTTCGATGGCCTTGTAGGCGTCCGAATCCAGCCGCGAAGGCGCGGCACCCGGGCGCTGATTCTTGGTTTCGGGAATCAGCTCGACGGTCGGATCGTTGATGACTTTACGCATCAGTTTGTAGAAGTCCGCTATGTTTTCGTCAGGCAGGGCGCGGATGTCCAAGGTCGCTTCCGCCTCGGACGGGATCACGTTGACCTGGAATCCCGCCTTCACGATATTGGGCGAAATGGAGGTGTGCAGCATGGAATAGGTGCCGGGATCGTTTTGGGCCAGGTACTCGCGAATGGCGGGAGCCTTTTCCGGATCGAGCAGGCCTCGATAGCGGGCGGCGTCCTCGGGACTGGCAACCGTTGAGAGCTTTTCAAAATAATGCCGCGTGGTGTCGTTCAGGCGCATGGGCGGATCCCACGCGGCGATTTTTCCGATCGCATTAGAAAGATGAACGATGGCGTTGGTCCTCAGCGGGCGCGAGCCGTGGCCCGAAGGTCCTTTCGCGACTAATCTGGCGCCCTTGGGCTGTTTCTCCGTGGTTTGAACAACGGCGTAGCGCGGCTGACCGTTCATGCGGCGGACTCCTCCGCTTTCGGCCAGGCAGAACTCAGCGTCCAGATCGCTCCAATGCTCGTTTACCAGATACTCGATACCAGGTCCGGTGGAGGCTTCTTCGCCCGCTTCGATCACGAAGATCACATCGCGGTCCAGCGCCATTTTGGATCGCTTCAGGAGCAGCATGGTCATGAGGCCGGAGGTCACGTCCGGCTTGTCGTCCAGGGTTCCACGGCCATAGATGTAGCCGTTCTGACGCGCGGCGCTGAAGGGGCCGAAATTGGTCCACTTGGAAAGATCCACCTGTACGGTGTCGCTATGGCCCATGATCAGCAGGGGACGTTTCGATCCGTTGCCTTTCAATCGCGCAATAAGATTTGCGCGCGCAGGGTCCTTTGCGGCGACGCTTACGGGGATGCCTTCAGCCTCCAGAACCTTCTTCACATATTCGACGACACGGGTCTCATTTCCGGGAGGGTCGGTGGTATCAAGCTGGACCAGAGCCTGGAAGTGGCTCAGCGCTTCCTGGTTGAGTTTAGGCCAGTCCGGAGATTGAGCAGAAAGCAGGGAAGCGCTGAGAAGAAGGGCGGCGGGAAGTCGTGCCATGACCCAGTTTACAAAGAACCAACGCTCTAGCGGAGCGCCTTTCGTTATCATGAAAGTCTAAATGCCGTCCGACGATCACATTAGTGTCGCCGTTCCGATTTCGCCGGAAGAATTCCAAAAGCGCAGACGAACGATCGTTGCCGCGTGCTGTGCTGTGGCCATCATGCTCGGCCTGGTAGGCTATGTCGTCTACCGGCACTACATGGATCCGATTCGCGCCCGCGAGGCCTATGATGACGCCAAGCGGCTGATCGCTGTTACCCGCTACCCCCAGGCTATTCTCGCCTGCAGCACGGCGATCCTGCTGAAGCCTGATTTTGCCGATGCCTACCTGTTGCGCGCCCAGGCTTTTGCCGCGCAGAGAGAATTAGAATCCGCCGAGACCGATTTTACACATTTGATTCGGCTGGAGCCGCAATCGGCGCGCGGATACGCGGGCAGATGCGAAGTTTATTTCAACTTCAAGGATTATCAAAAAGCCATAGCCGATTGCGGCAAGGCAATCGAACTGGATTCTTCCAATGCGCGGGCCTACAACCAGCGCGGGGCTGCCCTGCGCGAAACCGCCGATCCAGCCGGTTCCCTGACCGACCTGAATAAGGCGGTAGAGCTTTCACCCAACGTCGATAACCTTTTCCAGCGCGGGGCGACGTACAGGGCTCTGGGTCGATTCAAAGACGCGATTGCGGATTTCGACCAGGCGGCATTTCTGTTTCCTGGCAACCCGGAGGTGTACCGTGCCCGCGCGGAAGCCAAGCGCGCGATGGGAGATGAGAAGGGCGCGCAATCCGACTACCAGCAGGGTAAAGCCCTTGAGGGCCGCTGATCGGCGGCTGGAAGTCCGAATGATTCTGACTATCATTCACAGTGATAACAGAACCTGTACAGCTACGTTACAATCAACCCTTTGCGCCCGGAGCGCGAAATAGGAAGTGAAACGATGAATGAATTAGCCTCGGGTCCCACGGCGGATCGAGTAAGGAACTACGCGGGGTCGAGCACTTACGAAATCAGCTGCCTGACCAATATGGCTAACGTCGTCAGAGAGATGGCGGACAAGGGAATCTCGATTCCCGCCGGCCAGAAGTTCTCTATTGTGGATAAGTCCACCGACGCCAATACGAAAGACATCGATCGAGTCAAGACGATTGAACGCTCCGCCCAACTGGTGAAGCTCGGCTTCCGGCCCATTCCTCACATGGCGGCTCGCAGGTATCGGGACGCGGCTCAGCTCAAAACTATTGTGCAGGCCCTGCTCGACCTGGGCACCGACGGCTTTCTGCTTCTCGCCGGCGACCCACGCCAGCCCGCAGGCGGTTTCCAGGCGGCCATGGATATGGCGGACACCGGGATTTTTGACGACGCTCGCATAAAGACCATCGTTTTCGCCGGCCATCCATACGGCAACCCGAACACTACTCCGGACAAGACCACCAGCGAGCTGAAACGTAAAAATGCCTACGCCGCCTCGCATCCGGAGAAGGATATTTTTCTGATTACTCAGGTTTGCTATAGCCCTTCCAAATTCCTGCGATGGCTGAATCACCTGGAGCGCGAAGGCAACAAGCTACCCGTGCATCCCGGCGTGATGTTGGGCGACGTGAAGGCCAAGTTCGCTTTTGCCCACGGTAATTTCGTAGCCGGCCGTCCCACGGGCGAACAGATTCGCGGCTACTTCAAGATGTTGCAGATCGGGGCCGCACAAGGCATCGACGGCATCGGCAGCCTGATGGCCGCGGTGCCGACGTCCTTCATCTCCAAAATGGCCCTGCAGGCCGAATCGGACAAACGCATCCGCGGGATGCACTATTACTCGGGTTTCGGCGCTGCCGCGGTGAAGCAGGCAGTCGAGGTCAACCATAAGTTGACGGCGGGCCAGTTCACTGCTTCGGGCAATGCGATTTCGCTCCAACCGGCCTAGCTAACATCAGAGCTACAATTCGGCCGGGCCGTCCAGACTTCGCCACAAATACCAGCTGGCGATGGAACAATAGGGCCGCCATCCGGAGGCGATTCGCTCCATCTCCTCCGGCTTGGGCAACTCCGCCAGCCCGTAGACCTTCTTCATACCGGCGCGCACGCCCAGGTCCCCGGTCGGCAGGACGTCGAGCCTGCGCAAGGCGAAGATAAGAAACATGTGCGCGGTCCATACTCCCACGCCTTTCACGCGCGTCAGATGCTCTACCACTTGCGCGTCGTCCAGGCTTGGGAACAGGTCGAAATCGACATGCCCGTCGCGGGTCATGCGTGCCAGTTCTCTGATGTAGGTCAGCTTCTGGGTGGAGAGGCCAACCGCGCGCATACGCGCCGGGCGCAGCTTGAGAATCGATTCCGGGGTCAACGGGTCTGCCTTGGCGGCATCGGCGAGTCGCGTATAAATGGTCAGGGCGGCTTTTCCGTGGAGTTGCTGATAGACGATGGACCGGACCAGGGTCTGAAATACAGGCTCCCGGTATTGGATTTTGCAGGGTCCGACGCGATCGATCAGAGATCCCATCAAAGGATCGGCTGTTTTGAGGTGACTTACCGCTCTCTTCATGAAACCTGACAGGCTCCGCTTCGCATCATACAGTATAAGTATGCGCAGCCCATTCCTCCGCGTGAAGACTCTCGCCGTGGGTTCAGGTATTCTGGGCCTCTGTGGCATTGCCGCCCTGGCGCAAGACGATGTGATCAAGGTCGACGTCAACCTGGTGAACGTCATCTGTTCGGTGCGCGCCAAAAACGGAGCGCTGATCTCCAACCTGGAGAAAGGGGACTTCCAGGTCCTGGAAGATGGGAAGTCGCAGGACATCAAATATTTCACCCGGGAAACTGACGTGCCCCTCACCATCGGCTTGCTGGTGGACGTCAGCCAGAGCCAGGAGAATTTAATCGAGATCGAAAGGCGCGCTGCGAATGCGTTTTTCACCCAGGTTTTGAAAAAGAAAGATCAGGCGTTTCTGCTCAGCTTCGGCGCGGAAGCCGAACTGCTACAGGATTCCACGAATTCCCCTAAGCTGCTAAAGGACGGTCTGAATGATCTTCGTCTTAGCGTTCCCGTAGGTGGCCTGCATCCGGGCCCTGTGCCTACCATTCAGAACCAGGCGGGCACGATTCTCTATGACGCGATCTACCTTGCCTCGAATGAGAAGCTGAAGACCGAGGTCGGCCGCAAGGTGATTGTGGTGATTACCGATGGCGTCGATACGGGCAGCAAGATTTCCCGCGACAAGTCGATTGAAGCCGCACAAAAAGCTGATGCGATCATCTACAGCATCTATTACGCCGATCCACGTTACCTGGCGATGGGCGGAAGCGGCGAGGGAGAACTTCGGCGCCTGTCGAGCGAAACGGGGGGCCGCGTGTT
Source organism: Terriglobia bacterium (assembly GCA_963766615.1). Taxonomy (GTDB): domain Bacteria; phylum Acidobacteriota; class Terriglobia; order Bryobacterales; family Bryobacteraceae; genus Palsa-187. The sequence goes on along the minus strand of CAVYBC010000009.1, from coordinate 325,290 downwards.
TCACGTCGATCGCCGGAACACACTAGAGGATGCGTTCAAGGAACTGCAGGACGAAATGCGCAGTCAATATTCGCTGGCCTACACGCCTACCAATCCCAAGAAAGACGGGACCTATCGCAAGTTGGATATCCGGACAACGAGCAAGGACAACAAGGTTCAGGCTCGCAAGGGATATTACGCGATCGAAACCGAAAACTAGAACCAGTCACTTCGATAAGCGATCCACCAGCTGAGGGCAAAGATCGGTATGGTGGCCCCTAGTGCCCACCAGAGCGGCAGGATGAAATCCGCCAATAGCCCCAAGGCAGTGAACGTCAGCCAAAAAATCTTTCTTTCCATTCTGCAAAGTCACTGAATCGTACCATGCGTGCGGGGAATCAAACGGGGATGTTTATTTGTCAGGGGCTAAAATAGAGACAACTGACCCCGTCAGTGAGAAGTAGCTTCCTCATAATTATGACTCCCTCCCGATTGAAACCGTTTTTTTTCTTATTACTTAACGTCGCGTTGTGTTTGATGGTACTTGGATGTAACTCCAAGGCTGCACAAAATCCCGCCGGTCAGCCTCCACCGCCCACGGTGGAAGTCACCCAGGTGAATCTCTCCAATGCAGATATTTACGCTGATTTTCCGGCGCAAACCTACGCCCGAAACATGGTGGAAGTCCGCGCAAGGGTAGACGGCTACATCGATAAATGGTTGTTCCGTCCGGGGCAGGAGGTGCAGGCTGGAGAGTCGCTCTATGTGCTGGACCTTCGCCCTTTTCAAGCCCAATTGACGCAAGCTCAAGGGAACCTGAGCCAGTCGCAGGCCGATTTAAGCTTCGCGCAGCGTCAAGTCTCGCTCTTACAGGCCGAGGCCAACCTGGCACAGGCTCAGGCGAACCTGGTGAAGGCCCAACAGGACTATGAGCGCCTGAAGCCTCTGGTGGAGCAGGACGCCGCCGCCAAGCAGGAACTGGATGCCGCAGTCGCCGCTCTACACGCTGCGGAGGCGAATGTCCGCGCCAACCAGGCGAATGTGGAGCAGACCAAGCTCTCGACCGAGACGCAGGTCCAATCGACTCAAGGCAAGGTCGAGGCGCAACGAGGCGTCCTGGAAACCGCGAAGTTGAACCTGGACTACGGCACGATCAAGGCCCCGATCAGCGGATTGATTGGCGATACACAAGTTCCGGTCGGTGGCCTGGTGAATGCGAATTCTCCGCAGCCCCTCACCACGATCGTGCCGCTGGACCCTATCTGGCTGCGTTTCAAAGTAAGCGAGGAGCAGTCAAAGCCCTTTGTTGGCAAGCAGGCTGGGCCGCAGCTCCAGCTCTTTCTGGCCGACAATTCGCAATTCCCTTACCCCGGCCACGTGACGAACGCACTCAATCAGGTGGATGCAAAAACCGGGACGCTGGAAGTGCAAGCTGAATTCGCAAATCCTCAACACACGTTGCTTCCAGGGGCGTTCGGGCGCATCCGATACGTCTCCGAGCACAGGACCGATGTGATCCTGGTCCCGCAACGCGCCGTGCAGCAGAATCAGAGCCTGCAAACGGTTTATGTGGTCGGGCAGGGCGATAAGATTGAAGCCCGTGTGATCAAGACAGGTTCTCGCGTGGGCGACTCCTGGCTGATTGAAAGTGGACTTCGCCCCGGTGACCGCGTGGTGGTGGAAGGCCTTCTCACTTCGCGCCCCGGCATGGTGGTTCATGCTGTGCCCTATGTAGATAAGACCTCTCCCGCTCCGGCCCGGAAGGGAGCGTAACCCATGGCGCATTTCTTTATTGAACGTCCTGTTTTCGCGATGGTGATCGCCATCGTGATCGTGATCCTTGGCGGAGTGGCCATTCCCGGACTTCCCATCTCCGCGTACCCGGAAGTGGTCCCACCGCAGGTGCAGGTCACCGCGAGCTACCTTGGCGGTAACGCGGAAGATCTGGAAAAGACCGTCGCTCAGCCCATCGAGGAACAACTGGTGGGATTGGACGGCATGCTGTATTACCAATCCACCAGCGCCAACAATGGTGCGCTGACCATTGCCATTACGTTCAAGCTCGGCACCAATCCGGATATCGCGTCGGTGCAAACGCAGAATCGGGTTAACGTCGCTTTGCCGCGGCTGCCACCGGAAGTGCAGCGGCAGGGCGTCATCGTAAAAAAAGTATCCAGCGCATTTTTGATGGCGGTCAGCCTGGTATCCACGGACGATCGCTATGACGCGCTCTACCTTAACAATTACGCCCAGATCAATTTGGTGAACCAACTGGGCAGCCTTCCTGGTATAGGCGACTCCCGGCTGAGTTCGGCGCAGGTCTACTCCATGCGTGTGTGGCTGAATCCCGACAAGATGACCAAGCTCGGGATTACAGCCACCGACTTGAGCAACGCGATTCAGGCCCAGAATCGCCAGAATCCAGCTGGGTCAATCGGACAGGCTCCTACACCTTCGGGAACCGCGTTTCAGTACGCGGTCACCGCGCAAGGAAGGCTCACCGATCCCAGCCAGTTTGGCGACATTGTAATTCGGGCTCAGCCGGATTCGTCGCTGCTGCGTGTGCGCGATGTCGGTCGCGTCGAACTGGGTGCGCAGACCTATAGCAGTTTTAGTCGCCTCAGCCTGCGCCCGTCTGCCAATGTGATTATCTACCTGTCACCGGGAGCGAATGCCGTGGAGACGGCGGATGCAGTAACGAAGTACATGGAGGACGTGAAAAAGACCTTCCCCGCGGGGATCAGCTACCTGGTTCCCTACAACTCCACCATGTTCGTGCGGGCAGCCATCAAAGATGTGATGTTCACCTTGTTGGCGGCTGTCGGGCTGGTCATCCTGGTGGTGTTCATTTTCCTTCAGAACTGGCGCGCTACCCTGATCCCTTTGCTCACGGTGCCGGTGGCGGTCATCGGCACGTTTGCGCTGTTCCCCATCCTCGGATTTTCCATCAACATCACCAGTATGTTCGGATTAGTGCTGGCGATTGGAATTGTAGTGGACGATGCCATCGTGGTGGTGGAAGCAGTGCAGCGTCATATCGACGATGGAATGGAGCCAAAGGCGGCCACCATTCTTGCGCTGGAGGAAGTGTCGGCTCCCGTGGTGGCGATCGCCTTTATTCTCGCCGCGGTTTTTATTCCGGTTGCGTTTCTGGGCGGTATCAGCGGCGAGATCTACAAGCAGTTCGCTCTTACCATCGCCATATCCGTCCTGTTATCGGCCTTCAATGCGCTATCACTGAGCCCCGCGCTTGCGGCGATCCTGCTGCGCCCGAAGAAAAACACGACGAGCTGGATCTCCAAGCCTTTTGAATGGTTCAACCGCTCCTTCAACTGGACCACGAATCGGTATCTTTCGGTGGTCAAGTTCCTGGTCCGGCGCGGGGCAATCGCGGTGCTTGCATTGCTCGTCATTTCGGCCACGACGGGCCTTCTGTTCAGGATCCTGCCCACGGGCTTTTTGCCTAACGAGGATCAGGGGGCTTTCTTTGCTTCCGTTCGTTTACCGGATGGAGCCACCACGCAGCGCGCGGACGACGCGTCGCGAAAAATCGAGGAGTCGATTCTTAAAATTCCAGGGGTGGATCAATATTTCGTGCTGGGCGGCTTGGATATCGCCACCGGTACATCCAACTCTAATGTCGCGACGATCATCGCGACGCTGAAACCGTGGGACGAGCGCACAACAGATGAGACCCAGCTTCAGGGGATCCTGGCCAATGCGCAGAAGGGATTCGGGAAGGTGCCCGAAGCCTTCACGTTCGCATTTGGCCTTCCGCCGATCCTGGGGCTCAGCAACACTGGAGGCTTCCAGTTCATGCTGGAGGATCGCGGCGGTGGCGACATCTCCGGTATGGCCCGGGCGGCCGAGCTGCTCACGGCTGCGGCTGCAAAGAGGCCTGAACTCAGTAACGTGATCAGCACGTTCCGTCCCTCCGTTCCCACTTACACCGTTCATATGGATACGGACAAACTGCAAACGCTGGGAGTGCCTGTCAGCGACGCCTACAATACTCTACAGACTTTTCTAGGCGGCCTGTACGTAAACGACTTCAATCAATTTGGCCACACGTGGCAGGTGCTGCTGCAAGCCGAGGCCAGCTATCGTCAGCAACCTTCCGACGTGGGTCGCTACTACGTCCGTAACGGGCAAGGCGACATGGTGCCTTTATCAACCGTCGCTTCCGTGGACGCTAGCGGCGGGCCGGATGTGATCTATCGCTACAATCGGTTTCGCGCGATTCAGATCCTGGGCAGTCCGGCTCCTGGTTATTCCAGCGGACAAGCCACGGCAGCCATGGAGCAAGTGGCTGCTACGGCTTTGCCTCCGGGCTACGGCTTTGAGTGGACCGGCACCACCTACCAGGAGAAAGCAGCGCAGGGAAGTGAACTGGCGATCTTCGGATTCGCTGCGGTGCTGGTGTTCCTGTTCCTCGCGGCCCTCTATGAAAGCTGGTCGATACCATTTGCCGTACTCTTTGCCTTACCGCTGGGCATGTTCGGCGCTCTGGCGTTCGTCTACATGCGCTCCTATCCGTACGATATTTACACGCAGATCGGCATTGTGACGCTGATCGGACTGGCTGCTAAGAACGCCATTCTGATCGTCGAATTTGCAAAGGAAAGTCATGAAAAAGGGATGACCATTCGCGAGGCTGCACTGGAGGCGGCGCATCTGCGGCTTCGCCCAATTCTGATGACGTCTTTCGCTTTTATCCTCGGCGTCGTGCCTCTAGCGATCGCGACCGGAGCCAGTTCCGCGGCTAGAAGATCATTAGGCACGGCCGTTTTCGGCGGCATGGTGACTGCGACGCTGCTCGCTATCTTTATTGTTCCTGTGCTGTACGTGCTGATTGAAAGCGTCGTAGAGCGCCGCCGTGTTGCGGCCATTCCTCCTCAGGTTCCCGAGGCGGTGCGATGAACATCCGCCTACTTTCCACGTCCCTTGCGCTGCTGATCTTAGGTGGGTGCACGCTGGGTCCGAACTACAAACGCCCTCAGGTCGCCCTGCCTGAGCAGTTTCACAATTCCGGTACCACGGGATCGACTTCGCTTGCCGATACAAAATGGCAGGATCTGTTCAACGACCCGGTTCTGAATCAGGTCGTCACTAAGGCGCTGGAGAAGAACTTTGATCTGCGGATCGCCACCGAACGTATTGAGGAAGCCCGCGCGCAACTCGGCATCACTAAGGCCAATCAGTATCCCTTTCTGGACCTTCAGACCAGCTTTACCGCGGCCCGCCCATCCTCCTACAGTTCCAGCACTTTCCTGCGGCCCGGTACGAACCTGAGTGCGTCTTACTCGACCGTCGGCGCGGCGCTTTCCTGGGAGGTGGATCTCTTTGGCCGTCTCCGCCGTCTTACCGAATCCGCGCGCGCGCAATATCTAGCGTCGCAGGAAGGCCGCAATGCGGTGACGGTATCGCTGGTTTCCGATGTGATGAATGCCTACCTCCAACTGCTGGAGCAGGATCTGGAACTGGACATCAGCCGGAGGACCACCGGCCTGGCACAGGACGGGCTCAAGTTGGTGGAATTGCGCCGCACCAACGGCGCCGCATCCGGACTCGATGTGAGCCAGGCTCAACAATTGCAATTTTCCGCCGCCGCCCAAATTGCTGCCGCCCAGCGGAATATTTCACAAACGGAAGATACTTTAAGTCTGCTGGAGGGCGGAATTCCCGAGGCGCAGCCAAGGGGAAGGAAACTGGAGGAGATACCCGTTCCCGCACAGGCTCCTCCGGGGCTTCCCTCGACTTTGCTCGAGCGACGGCCCGACGTCCGGCAGGCCGAACAGAACCTGATCGCTGCTAACGCGCAGATCGGCGCCGCGAAGGCGCTGTATTTTCCTCAAATCTCGCTGAGCGCTTTTGCCGGTGGACAAAGCCGTGGACTACTCGCGCTGGCAACCGCGCCAGCCCGCGACTATTCGGTCACGCCGTCGGCGGTACAAGCAATCTTCCACGCCGGACAGATCCGCAACCAGGTGCGTCTGAGCGAATCGCAGCAACGCGAGGTGCTGGTCGACTACCAAAAGACAATTTACACGGCGCTGAAGGAGACGTCCGATGCTCTGGCCGCGTTTGACAGGAACCGGGAGGAGCGCAGCCAAGAAGAGCAACTGGTCCGTACTCTGCAGGACACCGTGCGGCTCTCTGAACTTCGCTACCGGGGCGGCCTGGACAGCTATCTTCAGGTGCTGGACGCTCAGCGGAATCTCTTCGCGGGCGAACTGACTCTGGCCCAATTGCGTCTTCAGGAGCGTCTCGCAGTGGTTCAGCTCTACCGGGCTTTGGGGGGCGGCTGGAGCTAACCTAGATCCGGTCCTTGCCCCACTGTGCCAGGTGCGACTCGGACGCCTGTTGGTCGATTTCTTTGTCCTGCTCCTGAACCCACTGGCGTAAGCGGTCTTCGCGAAGTTTTTCCAGCAGGCGCACGTCCCGTTCCTTCCGGGAGAGGACCTCGCGTTGGGCGCTAATCCTTTCCAGGGACCCCGACCGGTCGCGCTCCAGAGCCGCGGAGCGCGCGGCGGACGATCTGCGGTAGCTGCTGAAGGCCTGGAGTTCGCTTCCCAGGCTCGACGAAGATTGGACTACAGCCCGTTGAGCTGCTTCGCGTTCCCCCAGCACCGATGCCGCTTGCAGTTCCAACTGCCGCAATTCGGCTAACATCCGCTCCAGCTTGATCTGCTCCATCCGCACTTGCGTGCGCCGCCAGTCAAGAACTCGGTCCAGTGGAAAATGGAACTTCTTCATTTCACATGAGTCTTGGCGGTGGGCATGTTCTGCGCCGACGGTTTATTCTGCGTGGCCGAGGCGAGCGCATAAAGCTGTTCCAGAGTGCCTTGCAGCGGTGCGGTGACCTCGCGTTCCTGGCGGAGGAACTTCAACAGTTGCGGACGGACGCGGATGGCATTGTCCAGCGAGGAGTTCGCCCCGGCGGTATAGGCGCCCAGGTTGATCAGGTCCTCCGACTGCTGATAGGAAGCCAGTGCCTCGCGCACAAGGCGACCGGCCTCCCTCTGTTCGGCAGTAGCCACGCGGCTCGCGAGCCGGCTCACCGAGTTGAGAATGTCGATGGCGGGATAATGGCCCATCGCTCCCAGGTGCCGTGAGAGGATCACATGGCCGTCCAGAATGGCGCGGACCGCGTCGGCGATGGGTTCGTTGAAGTCGTCGCCTTCCACCAGCACGGTAAAAAATCCCGTGATTGAGCCTTGGGCGAAGTTCCCCGCGCGTTCGAAGACCTTGGGCAGCAACTGGAACACGCTGGGAGGGTAGCCCTTCTGGCCCGGCGGCTCGCCCGCGGCGAGGCCAATCTCGCGCTGCGCCATCGCGAGCCGCGTCACGGAGTCCATCACCAGGAGGACATGCTTTCCCTGGTCACGAAAGTATTCAGAGACGGCAAGCGCCACAAAGCCGGCGCGGATTCGTAGCGGCGCGGGCATGTCGGAAGTCGCCACTATCACCACGCTGCGGGCGAGTCCCTGAGGTCCAAGGTCGCTTTCGAGGAATTCGCGCACCTCACGGTTGCGCTCGCCCACTAACACGATGACGCTGACGTCGGCGGAGCTGTGGCCAGACATCACTCCCAACAGGGTGCTCTTGCCCACGCCGGAGCCGCCGAAAATTCCGATGCGCTGGCCCCGGCCGATGGGCAGCAGTCCATCGATGGCGCGAACTCCAGTCACCAGGGAATGGGAAATGGGCTGCCGTTCCAGGGGACCGGGCGGAGTCGCGTAAAGATCGTACAAGGCCTCCGGTTGAATCGGGGCCTTGCCGTCCATCGGTTTCCCGAAACCGTCCAGCACTCTTCCCAATAGCTTCGGACTCACCTCCACCCGCGAGGCTTCCGGGCGTGCCACTACCGTATCGCCCAACTGCAGGCCGCCCGTGTCTTCCAGCGGCATGAGCAATACGCGACCGGCGCGGAATCCAACCACCTGGGCGCGGATGATTCGATTGCCATGAGGCCCTGCCGAGAGGATTTCGCAGAAATCGCCGACCGCTGCGGCAGGACCCTCCGACTCCACCAGTAGACCCACCAGACCGCGAACGCGGCCTGTCCATCGGACGGTCTGCAATGGAGTTAAGGCAGCTGTGTAGTCCTCAAGCATCAGAAAGACCGCCTGCGGATAATATCGGTGAACCCGCGCTCTATTTCCAGCAACTGCGTATCGGCCGAGGCGTCCAGATCGCCTCGGGAGGTTTCAAAGATGGCGCTGCCGCGCGGGAGTTTCGGATCAGAGGTGATTTCGAGCGCAGGAGGAAACCCGAGACGAGGCGCATGCTCCCGAATCACGGCAAGATCCGCCGGCGAGACTACCAACCTGTGCGTCTCGCGCGCATTGCATTTGTCGAAGGCGGCTTTGACCAGACCGAGTACAGCTTCCGGATCAGCCGCGATCTCGCGATAAAGAATACGGCGCGCCACGGCGAGTGCCAAGCCAACCGTCGAGGCTTCCGCAGAATGGCGGTACTGCTTCTTGAGTTGGGAGAGTTCCTGAATCATAGCTGCAAAGCTGGCCAGTACTGGCTGCATGCGCTCAGTGGCCTGCTGCGTTCCAGCAGCGAGACCAGCGGCATAGCCCGTTTGATGCGCAGTCTGGACGCGTTGCTCAACTTCAGTGGAGTGGGCTTCGACGGCCTTCGCGTCGGCGCGATGCGTGGCCTGACCCGCTGCCGCCGGTCCGGCTGGCCCATGGGAAGGATGAGCGCCGGCGGGACGCCAAAGAACGGGTGTGGCGACCGGTCTACCCTCATCGGGCTCTTCTGCCATTTCGGCCAGGATGATCCTAGCTGACATACTGTTCGCCGCCGCCCGCCCCCAGATTGACGGTTCCTTCGGCCTCCATCTGCCGCACCACTGCTATGATCTGCTGTTGCGCGGATTCCACCTCTTTGATCTTGACCGCCCCCAGCGCCTCCATGTCCTCCCGCATCATCTCCGCGCCGCGCTGGCTCATGGCTTGCAACATGTGATTCTTCATCTGTTCGCTGGTGCCCTTTAGGGCGATGGTCAGAATCTTGCGATCCACTCGCGAAAGGACTTCCTTGACCGAATTGACGTCCAGCATCAGCAGGTCCTCAAAGACGAACATCAGGTGGCGGATGCTTTCCACCAGCTTCGGATTGACCTCCGCAATATTTTCCAGAATGTCCCGGGCGATGGTGGAATCCAGACGATTGAACATTTCCGCCACGCTCTCCACACCTCCATAGGATTCACGGCTGATCTCGCCCAGAGCTTTTAGTTTGTGGCCGATGACGGTTGCGATCTTAGAGATAATCTCCGGCGAGATCTGGTCCAGGCTGGCCATACGAAGGGCGACATCCGCGCGCAGCTCGGAGGGAAGCGACATCAACAATCCGCCGGCTTGGGAGGCGTTCAAGTGGGACAGGACCAGGGCTATGGTTTGCGGGTGCTCACTGTGAATGAATTTCGCAAGCTGCTGAGGGTCGGTCTTCTGCAAAGCGTCGAAACTCAATGTTTCATTGCCCAGGCTCTTCATCAGCTTGTCCAACATGCGCTTGGACTGGTCCGGGCCCAGCGCGTTCACCAGAATCTTGCGGGCGTAGTCGATACCGCCTTTGATCACGAAATTGCGCGCCAAAGACATCTGGTAAAACTCTTCCATGATTTTTTCGGTCTCGTTTGAGTTGATGCTGGTGATGCGGGCGATCTGCTGGCTGATGAGCTGGATCTCCTCCTCGTCCAGCTCGCGCAGGATCGCGCTGGACGCCTCATCGCCAATACTCACCATCAGGATCGCGGCTTTGCGCGCGCCCGACACGTCGTCAGTATTCATGTTTATCCGCATCAGTACTCATGTTTATCCGCGTCAAGCCAGGCCCTTATTACTTGGGCCACCGCGACCGGATCTTTCTTGGCCTCGGCCGAAATGTGTTTGGTCAGTACTTCCGATTTCTTCGTATTGGTATCCGGCAACTGAAGGTTCATCAGCGCGTCGGCTTCTTTCCGCGCCTGTTCGTTTGCCGCCTGTTCCAGCCGCTCTTGGATCTGCCGTTCGAGCTCTTCCCGTGTCGATGGCACCTCTGACGACGCAGCCTGTACCGCCGCATGCTTGACCGTTGCCGAGGCCTTCTTTTTCGCGGACTTGCTCCGCAGCATGATTAGACCTCCAACGCTAAGCACCAGCACGGCGATCCCGATCCCGGCCAGTAATTTGAAGCGCGGGTAATTCATCAAAGTTTCCAGCAGCGAGGGAGGAGGGGGAGGTTCGGGAGCGGCCAGGGTCTTATCAGGCGGTTCGGCGGTGAGTGTCGCTTCAAAAGGAAACGCGTCCACCACCAATTGATCTCCGCGAGTCGGGTCGATCCCGGCCACCGCCGCGACCAGTTCACGGATGACTTTCAACTTATCCGCTGTGGGAGCCTCAACAATTCTTTTCTTGCCCTCCCAACGAACGGTGTGGTCCACCAACACCGAAAGCGACAGGCGTTTCACCGCTCCCTGCGGCAGCCGTACGTGCTTGATCACGCGGCTGGGCTGATACGAAATGTTTTCTGTGCGACGGGTATAGTTACTCGACGAGACCACTGAAGGAACCGCGACGGCGGTGGGGCGCGGCAGATTGGACGCCGTGCCGGGAACTCCCGAGGTCGAAGGCAGGGCCGGACCGTCCTGGGTTGTTTGCGAGTTGGTGATCACCGTTTTTTGAGGGTCGTAGGTTTCCTCGTTCTGGTCACCGCTCGTTAGATCCACCTCCGCCGAGACGCCTACACGAAAGTGATCCGCACCCACCAGCGGATCGAGTGTCGCGGCGACCTTATTCTGCAAATCTTTTTCCAGGCCCTTGCGATAGTCCAGCGTCGCTTCGGAGGAATCGGTTCCAGTCCCTTGTGCGCGCGGACGGTTGAGCAGATTGCCGCTCGTGTCCACCACGGTGACCAATTCCGGAGCCAGGCCCGGAACCGCGCTCGCCATTAACTGGCAAATGGCCTGCACGTTTTGGGGAGAAAGCGCCGAGGCTCTCCGCAGTTGGACCAAAACGCTCGCCTTAGCCGGCTCTCTCTGTTCCGTGTAGAGAGAATCTTTGGCCGGTGTGATGTGAATACGCGCAAGGGCGACTTCGCGGATGGACATCACCGAGCGTTCCAGCTCGCCCTCCATGGCCCGGTTGAAGTTGACCTGCTCGGCGAATTCGCTGGCTCCAAAGTTGGCTTTATCGAAGATCTCAAACCCGATGCGTCCGGTTTTGGGGAGTCCGGCCGAGGCTAATTGCAAACGCATCTCCGCAAGCTTGGCGGACTGAACCTGGATGGTCGAGCCCGCCGTCGGCGAGCCGGTAATCTACGCCGAGCTCTTTCAGCTTCGCCGTCACCGTACCCGCGTCTTCCGGCGCAAGACCCGTGAGCAAAGGCTTGAAGTCGCGCTCCTGATTCCAGCGATTCAGCGAGTAGAGCCCGCCGAGGACCGCCAGTACCGCCGCGCCGATCCAGATCCGCTGGTTCCAGGAAAGCCTCGCCAGAAGCTGTTTGAGTTGGTCCATAGCTTCGGCTTAAGGGCGCATCACACCTGCATGCGCATGATTTCCTGGTATGCGGAAACAACCTTATTCCGCACCTGCATGAACAAGTCGAAAGAGATCTGGGCCTGCTGCGTCTTGAGCGCTACGGTGTGCAATTCTTCACCTTCTCCGGAGAGAAACTTATCCACGCTAGCGTCTGCCTCTGCGCGATAGTTTTCCACTTTTTGAATGGCGTTGGCGAATACGGAACTGAATGCCTCGCCACCGGTCGACTCCAAATTTGGAATCGACGGTGGGGTCACTGGTGCGATTGCAGGCGGGGCGGTCAGGTGGACGGGGAGAATAGGAACCATCGTGTTAGCTCATGATCGCGGCTAGCTCATGATTGAGATGGAACGGCTGATCATATCCTTGACCGATGAAATCGCCGCCACATTCGCCTGATAAGACCGCGACGCGCTCATCAGGTTCACCATCTCCTCGGCGGGATTCATACGCGGGAACGCGACATATCCGTTGGCATTGGCGTCGGGATGACCGGGAAGGTAGCGCATGTCAGGAGGCTGATCGTCCTGCACGACGTCGGCCACCCGGACCCCTTCCGCCAATTCATTCTGAAATACCGACGAAAACGGCGACGATTGCAGGTCGGTGGTAAACACCACATCCTTGCGCCGATAAGGGCCCCCTTCCGGCGTGCGCGTAGTCTCCGAGTTGGCCATGTTCTCTACCGCCGTCTCAGCGCGGGTCCTTTGCGCGGACATGCCCGAGGCACTAACCTGCAGAGCAGAAAATAAACTCATGTCGAGGTGCTCCCGCTAATCGCGTCCTGTACCGATTTCAACGTCCCGCGTAGCAAAGTGGATGCCAGATTGAAACGAATATCGTTCTCAGCCAGCAGGCGAGCCTCGCGGTCAAGATTCACATTGTTGCCGTCGGGCCCCGCGGCCAGGCCGGGTGCGTTGATCGTCTGTGGCTGCTGACCCTGCACCAGACTTGCAAACTCAAACTGAAAATCGATGTCTTTGGTCTGATAACCCGGTGTATCTGCGTTGGCGATGTTGGACGCGACCAGCTTTTGACGCGCGCTAAGCAAGTCGAGGTAGCGCTCAAGATTATCCGTCATCCCGTGCAACATGTCGAGACGCAAAGAGCAACTGGAGGGCCATCAGTTCTGACCAATTTGAATGCTGACTGTATTACTTACGATGCTCGCAATCGATAGGCTAAGCGGTTGCTTGCCTCCGGGAACACCCGGAGGTACTTTCACGTTCACTTGATATAGGCCGAGCATCGAGCTTCGTCCGCTGTACAGAACCGGGGCGTTTACGCCAGCAATGACGACTGTGGGTGTAGTCGTCGTCTGCCCCTGCGCATTCAGTGGCCCCAAGCCTGTCGAGTAGATTTCAAGATAATCCCCGGGACGCACGGGGAGAACCTGGGTGATATCGCTTGTTCCCGAGATGAGAACCGCGCCATACCCCGAAGCTGCGTCGAAGAATATCCCTGGGGAATACGTCTGGACTTGAACTTTCGCAGAAGGTGACGTTCCCGCGATGGTTGTGACGGATACATCCACTTGTCCAGACGGAAGATTGCCGGGCGCCAAAAAATTGACCTGCGCGTCTGAAGCGTAGAGAAAGATTGCGGCCGTTCCATTGATACTGACGGTCGGTGTCTCAGGTGGGACGACAGGCGCTCCCAATCGAGAACCCGCCGTGGGTATGCCGGTAGTCGAAAAGGGTCCTAAGCCTCCCGCCAGATAGGTTCCCAGAATTGTCACCAATCCTCCAGGCGCGATAGCGGGTTGGAAAGAAGCCGCATTCATCACGCTGCTGATCGCAGGTCTGCCCGGCGCGGTAGCAATAACCGTAGCTCCCGGTGCCTGATCGATCGAAATTTGCAACTTCCCACTATGTGGTGGAGGAGTCCATTGAAAGCTCGCCCGACCCGCTTCATCTGTGATTGCCGTTGAGGGATCTACAGTGCCACCGCCAAGGGATGCGGCGTTCAAGCGAACGCTTGAGTAAGGGAGATTATTTTGATCCGCCGCCTGAACGACTACAGGCTGCAAGACGCCCGAAACTGCGATCTGCCGGTCTCCGATGACCACTATAGGGTGAAGTCCGGAAAGCGAACCGACCTGCACTCGAGCCACGGGCGATTCATACCGGGAGTCCGACGCGTCGGCCGAGAATTCCTCTACTCCCACGCGCGCCCCAAAGGTCGGAAACGTGATCCGGGAAGCCCCCGCCGCAATCGTCGCCGACGCGGGAGCCGCCAGCACTCCGTTTGCACCATGCAAGGTAAAGGTCACGGGCGACGATGCGGCAGCGGCTAACTCGATTGACGCCGTGCCATTCGCACCCAAGAGAACTCCCGCTGCGGGAGCCAGCGATAGCGTCGCGGCCAGCCGAAGGGAAGTGTCCGCCGACGCCCGACTGCTGCTGGCATTTGCATAGAATGCTTCAAAATTGGAGCGGTACCGGTCGACCTGTGCGATCGAGCCCGCGATCGCTCCGCCATCGGCAACGTTGGAGCCGGCGGGAACAATGACGATGAAGGCGAACCGAAAATTGCGTTGCGCCACAGTGGAATCTGGTGTCCTCCGGCCTGCGGCTTGAATCACCTGGCCGATGTTGACATCCAGGCGAGTACCCGTGAAACTCACGCCCGTCTGTGGCGCCCTGGTCTGGCTCTCCGACGCGTTGAGAACAGCGAAAGTCGGCGGGACTTCCTCGGGTGCCCGAAAACCCATCAAATATTGGTCCAGCGGCGAATAGCCTTCCACGGTTCCCGTGGTGGTGAATCGAGCGGGCGCATCCGGTCCGTCATCGCGAATGCGATTGCCTTCCAGCAACGACGCCTCCGAATCGTACGTAAATGCCCAATGAACCTGACCGCGCCCGAGCATCGGTTGATTGTAGGAACGAGCCGGATCCGGCACGCTGACCAGGGCAAGGAAGAGATGCCCGGCTTCGTGACCCAGCAGTGTTAGCGGCGTATCGCCGGTGGGATAGCGAGCCGCCACTGCGCCGTTCGGATCGCTAGGGTATTGCGACACGGGCCCCATGTTCAGCACGGCTTGCAGGCGGCGCGGGGAACCGAAACTAGTTCCTAGATCCGTGGCGGTGTCGCCATAGCCTTTCCCGTTTGATCGCGTCGTCATTTCATAAGCGACCACGCCGGAACCGGCCGAAATATTGGACGCGTTGAAGACCACCAGGTAGTCAAACGAGTCATCGTGAGTCTGGTAGAACTTCTGCGCGGTGTAGACCATGTCGATCGCATCAGCGGTTGCGAAAACTTCGGCGACGGGTCCCAGCGTTCCTGACGGAGCGGCCGTAAGATCGATCAGGCTCGCCGGTTGAAAATTTCCAGGTGTGATTCCAACCGTGCCAGAGGGCAACTCGGACACATGGTAGGTCATCTCGAAATGGCTATCGGGATAGAGTCGAACTTGGAACGTTTCCAGCGGCGGAACGGCGAAGCCTGCCGAACCAGCCAGAGGCACGTTGGACCAAGTGATCACAACCCGGCCCACTTCGCTCAAGACGCGGACGCCATCGGTTGTAGCAGTCGCGGATGGATCCAGGTCCGTGAACGCGGGCGCGATTACAGGCGGCCCGGAGAGGAAATGGCCGTATGAGCCGGAGTAATCTTTGTCGCCGCGCCCGAAGGTCACCGAGCCATTCGAGTTGACCCATGCCTGTTGATAGGACTGGCCGAAAAACTGGAACGCGAAGGGTAAAGAAATCTGTTGGGTATCGTCATCGGCCAGAGTAATGCGGGAACCCGCCTGCGACGCGGCGGCATCAAAGGTGTCCCCTCCCACAGTTAACCGGTAACCTGCGCCTTGAGGGCTGAAGGCCAAAGTCTGGTGATCCAAGTCGAACGGATTGCGCCTTCCCACGACCCCACCCGAGTCGTCCATGACCGCGATGCTTCCCACGTTTTGATTGATGACAGGGGTTGGGTCGCGGACCGCTCCCTCGCGCCTGATCGCTCTGGAAAGCACGTGCCGTTGATGCAGGAACATTTCCAGCTGCAGCCGACCGGGCTGAGTACCGCAATCGGCCGCCTGCTCTCGCGCGGCTGACAGGATTTGGCCCGTGACTAGGGCTACTGCGCATGCCCAGGCAAATGCGCGCACGAGATCGGTTACCTTTTCACGAGTTGAAACGAAAAGTCGCGGCCCACTCCGCCAAAGACCGCCAGCCAGATCCACAACAACGCAAACGGCTCCAATAAGCGGGAGTTGGTGAGCGGACCCGCATCGATGGGATCGAAACCCAACTGGTGCGCAAGCGCGGCAGCGCTGTGTTTGGCGGAGGTGTCGTCGCCACAATAGAACATCGGCGTACCCTTGCCGTGGTAGATCGGGTTGGCCATGTTCAGATAACCTGTGCTGTTGAAGATCTTGACGACGTGGGCTCCGCTAGCCCAACCGGCGACCATCTCACCTCCTGAAGTTGTCGTGCCCACTTCGAGGCCGGCCAGATTCTCAAGCAGCGGATTGGTGCAATCCAGCAGCACTTTACCCTTGAGATCGAGAGAAGTGAGAACGCTCTTGGTGGCGGGCCAGGGAAGGGCATTCACGACGATTTCTCCGAACCCGGCTGCCGCGGCCGGAGTTGCAGCCTTTCCGCGACCTGCCATGCGAGCCAAAGTTGTTTTGAGGTCCTCTGCATCGGGGTTGCGAACGCCAAAACATATCTCATGACCGTACTTCGCCCAACCCTCCCCGAGGGCACCGCCGACGTTGCCACCACCCAGAATTCCAATCTTCATTGACCCATGTTCGCACGGCGAAAGCGCGGTAACCCAGAACTTGGCCCTCGTTGTTCACGTCGACAGGCGCTGACACGTACCGTCGGCCTCGCGAGCGGGTGCGGGGAATATGGGTGACACATTACAAGGACATGGGCCACGGCGCACACTTTGATGGGGATGGAACAACTCGCTCTGCCGGATTGGTTCGATCTGCGCAAAGGCGAGGATGGGCTTCAGCAGCACACGGAAGTCAAGACCGTTACAGTGAAGCTCCGATTGAGCCTTAATGGGGCGGACACCTCGCCCCCCTTTATCAAGTCGAAGAGTCACGCGCTCATGTTTGAGTGGATAATACTCTTACGAGGCATTGACGTGATAACGCGCCGCATAGCTCAATCGGCCGGGGAGCTGGTCGCAGTTCTGGCTGCAGTTCTAGCGTCTTCATTCACGTGTTATCCCGCGTTCGCCCAGACGCCGGCGTTCAACAACGTGGAAATCCGCGCCAGTGCGCCGAACACGATGCCCCAGATGAGAGCCAGGTTCGGGAACGGACGCTACGAGTTGCGCAACGCAACGGCGGTAGACTTGATCCGAACCGCCTGGGGCGTGGAGGCAGACGGCATCTCGGGCGGACCGGATTGGCTCGACCTAAACCGGTACGACGTGATGGCAACGGCTCCGCCCACTGCGACTCCCCAGATGCTGAGAGCCATGTTGCAAGGAATGCTCGAGACTCGCTTTCAGCTCTCGGTTCGCAATAGCGAAAAGGACCGGCCCGCATACGCGATCCAGGCAACCAAGAACCCTCATCTCACCTCAGCGGAAGGGACGGAGGCAGGCGGATGCAAGTTGCAGCCGTATCGCGCTGCTCCTCGCGGAACGCCGTCGGCGCCCGTTACGCTGCTCTGCAACAACGTAACGACGGGCGACTTCGTCAGGACCCTGGCCGCCTCTTCAGAGGCCTCGGGCTACGTGTTCGACTATCCTCTTCTGGATCGGTCGGGTCTGACCGGAGCCTGGACTTTTAGCCTCAAATGGTCGCCACGCGGGGCCTACGTTTGGGCCCCTGCCGCCACCGATGCGATCAGTCTGTTCGACGCGTTTGAGAAACAACTCGGCCTGAAGCTGACGCTCATAAAGGTGGCAACTCCTGTTCTTGTTGTCGAGAAGGCAAACTCGCCCCGCGTCACCGATTCGCCAGAACCTCGGATGGAATTTGAGGTGGCAGAAATCAAGCCCCTGGATCCCGATGGTCCTCTGATCCCCTGCAACTCCATAAATGTTCAACCTGGGGGCCGGGTGCGCATCAACATGACCCTTCGCGAAATGATTTGGGAATCGTGGGGCGCTCCGTTTGATTTCAGCCGGTTCATCGGAGGGCCTAAAGGCATGGATTCGCCCTGCTACCAAGTGCTGGCGAAGGCTCCCGTGGAAGAAAATGCCCTGGGAACTCCCAATCCAGGAGGGTGGAACGGAGCCATTTGGAACGGCGTCGACCTCGACACCATGCGAATGAGTCTGCGGTCGTTCCTGGTGGATCGATTCAATCTCGCCGCCCATCTGGAAGACCGGATGATCGACGGGTACGCACTGACCACGTCAGGTCCCAAGCTCAAAAGGGCGAACCCTGCAAACCGCCCAAGTTGCAGGGAAGGCCCGGGAGACGATGGCAAGGACCCTCGGCTGACCAATCCGTTTGCAACTCGCCTGATCACTTGCCGGAACATGACGCTAACCCAATTCGCCGCCCAGTTGAACGGCTTCTTCCCTGGCTCCCCTCCGATGATGAATGCGACAGGGATCTCCGGAGGGTTCGATATGACGATTAACTTCAGTCCGCAGGGATTGGTCCAAGCTGCGCCAACCGAAGCGGGACAGCCGTCCGAGCCCACCGGCGCGATCTCATTGTTCGACGCACTGAACGGGCAACTCGGCTTGAAGGTGAAAAGCCAGAAGGTGATGGCTCCGGTTCTGATCGTCGATCGAGTAAACGAAATTCCAACGGAGAATTGATCTCTCCTGGCTATTCTCACTTGGAACTATTCGTCTTGGAACTACCTGTTCCCCGCATGTGCGCCGAGTCTTTCTCGTTTTCATCACATACGTACTCCATCAACTGGAAGCCCGGCCGGAAATGGACGGTGTTGCTCGCAGTCCACGGCTGCGAATATGCGCCCGGATCGTTGATGGTTACCTCATATTTCAAGGTGAGAGAATCCGTGCGGGTGTAGCGCTCGGTTAAATGCATCCGATCCGTATGCGGATGGCCGGCCTGATCGAGCCAACTTTTGTCGTTGAAGCCAGCTACATCCACCACCAGGGTGTCGCCTTCATACCACCCCGTTGCGTCTCCCATCCAGGTGGGTTTCAAGCCCGCGGGATGAGCCGCTTTGGGATCGATTCGGACGGTTCGCCACGGGTAATTATCGCCCTCAAAGAGGAAAATCACGCGGTCGGCAGTCTGAATCATCTGAAACGCGTATGGATCGAACATATAGCGCGGGACCCCGACTGGGAGACACTGTGCTTCCGGATCGTCCTTCGACATGCTTTCGGCTCGCTCCTTGAAGAGCTGTAGCGCCGGGGGCAGGAAAGGAACATCCACGTGCGTGTCCGCGCTCTTCACACCTTTCCACTGCGTTTCTGCGATATTGCCGGCAAATCCGGGATACCAGGCACCGTCACCGCCAAAATCCGGAAGGCCGTTTGCAAGATGCGGCGCGGGTCCAGCCACTCGCTGAGCCCCCTGCGCGCGCGTGCCGGTTCCCTGAGTGTTACCGAGAGGAAATGCGCCCGGATCGCGCGGCAAAGAGGGCGCCTGCTGTGTCCGCTGGGCGTGTATGCGGACAGACGATAGCGCCAATATGCTCAGTGCCAGAAAACTCAGCTTCACGCCTTTGGAACTCAAACTCTCGACAATTATCGTATCCTCATTTCGATCGGAGTGTTGAACACGAAGTGCGCGTAGGCGCCAAGCCTGTGCTTGAATCCTTTTGAGCTACAGATCATACTGGCGATTGGAATTGCACAAGCCGGTCATGACATGAATTAAGGAGGACGTCCATTATGGGTTCGACCAGACGTACGATACTGGCGGCAGGAGCTGCGGCCGCGGCAACAGCCACTGTGCCGCGCGTATTTGCTCAGCAGGCGGGCAAAGCAGGGAAGTTCTACGAAAAGGGCTCCGTTCGGATCCACTATGAGGAGGCCGGTTCCGGTTTCCCACTGATGCTGCTTCCCGGCGGAGGATTGAACTCGACTATATCCTTTTTCACCGGAAACTCGCCCTTCAACGCGATCGAGGAGTTTAAAGGGCAGTATCGCTGCATCACGGCGGACCTGCGCAACGCCCCCAGCGGCCAGTCCACCGGCCCTGTCGAGGTCGACCGGCCGTGGGATTCCTACGCCGACGACCAGCTCGGCTTGATGGATCATCTGGGCATCGACAAGTTCATGGTGATGGGTTTCTGCATTGGCGGCCCCTTCATCTGGAGCCTCTTGAAGCGCGCGCCCAATCGTGTTGCCGCGGCTGTGCTGGCGCAGCCCGTGGGGTGGCGTCCGGAGATGCGCGATCCTAAATACCCGGGCACATTTTGGAGGACCTGGGGTGCGACGCTGACCGCCCAGCGGCCCGAGATCACATTGGCGACGACAGACAAATTTGTGACGAATATGTTCGAGACCAATCCTGACTTTGTCTTCACCGTTACACGGGATTTCGTGCGCGGTTGCCAAAACCCGATCCTGGTTCTGCCGGACGATGTCCCGGCGCACCCTTACGCCGTCGCCATGGAGTGCGCGATGCTCGCGCCGAACGCCGAAGTGAGCATCTTCCCCTGGAAAGAGCCCAAAGAGCGGATTCCCTTGGCGGTCCGCCAAATCCATTCCTTCCTCAAGGCGCATCGGCCTGTTTAGAGGCCGATGCGGAGGGGCACACCTCTGGGCCTTGGGTCAGTATTGAACATGTTCAGATTTAGCTTGACGAGCACTGCCCTTAGGCCTTAATATCTATTTGAACGCGTTCAGATTATGAAGCGCGTTCGGAATGGAGCCCTCTGAATGTATATCGTTTATTGCTACGTCGCCTATCTTACGGTCAGCCTGGCCGTTACGATCTGGGTGGCCCAAACGCTGCGGCGCAACGGACGCAGTTTCCTGGTCGACGCTTTCCGCGGCAACAGTGAATTAGCCGATTCGGTGAATCACCTGTTGGTGGTCGGCTTTTATCTCATCAATATCGGTTATGTCACGCTCGCTTTACGCAGTACAGAGCAGGTTGAAACCGCGCGGGCGGCAATAGAGCTGGTTTCGGACAAGGTTGGTGTTGTGCTGATCGTGCTGGGAGGAATGCATTTCTTCAACCTCTACGTTTTTAACCGTCTAAGGAAGAGAGGACAGGCAGAACTGCGCCCGCCATTCCTACCCGACGCTCGGATTTTCAGCCAACCGGGGGCGTGATGACGCCGGTCACAGGAATTACCATCATCTACGATGCGGATTGCGGTCTCTGCACGCGCACGAAGGAATGGATCGGACAACAGGCGCCGCTGGTGGAAATCAGCTTCGTGGCTTCCGGGTCCACGGAGGCGAGAAGAAAATTCCCGCAGCTTCCTCCGGGCGAACTGGCGATCGTTGCTAATACAGGCGAGGTCTGGCTGGGCAATCATGCCTGGATCGTGTGTCTGTGGGCGCTGCAGGAATATCGCGACTTTGCCTTCCGGCTGACAAGCCCCTTGCTACTGATTATGGCTCGTGAGGCTTTCGCGGCGGTCTCCCGGAACCGCGCCACAGTGTCGCGCATGCTCAACCTGCGAAGCGAGCGAGAACTAGAGCAAGAGCTCAGAGAGGTGGTTGTTCTTCGATGCCAGAACGGACAGCAGTAAAAGCTGGACCCAAAAGCGACGAGACTCGGGAGCGGATTTTCAATGCCGCATTGGCATTGTTTCTGGATCGAGGGTTCGAAACGGCCACCATGCGGGAGATCGCGGTAGCAGCCGGGGTTGCCACCGGAGCGGCCTACTATTACTTCGCGTCCAAAGAAGCCATCATTATGGAATTCTACCGGCGCTCGTCTTCGGAAATGCAGCCGAGAATCAAGCTGGCACTGGAAGGCGCCAGCGGTTTGGAAAAGCGCTTAGTTGAGTTGATCCGCGTGAAACTTAGACATTTCGAACCGCACAGGGCTATTTTGCGTGCGTTGTTGCGAAATGGCGCCGACCCAGGTCTTCCGCTCTCGCCGTTTGGTCCGCACACCACAGAAATCCGGGACACAGACATCGCCTGGTTTCGAACGATTCTGGTTGACTGCGGTGTGAGAGTACCAAAAGATCTTGAACCGCACTTGCCCGGTCTGCTCTGGTTCTTCCAAATGGGCGTGATCTTCTTTTGGGTGGTTGATGAATCGGTAGGGCAGGAGCGTAGCGACCGCCTCCTCACCCTGGCGGCAAAAAGCGTAACAACTTTAATTCGCCTTTCCGCACTTCCTCTCATGCGGCCTGTGCGAAAAACCGCGCTGGAACTGGTTGAGATTGTGGTTGGAGCTACGGCGTCGGCCTAACCGGGCCGGGGTCGCCCGCGAGTTGGAAGGCGGCCCAATAATAGGGCGAATCGTGCACACGGGCGACATCTCGCTGGGCGTGGTTTAAAGCCGCAGCTCGCGATTCGCCGGCCTGAAGATATCCGTAGAAATTCTTCATGAGCAAGGCGGTGGAGTCGTCATCGATTTCCCACAAGCTGATCAATTGAGAGCGAGCGCCCGCGAGCGAAATGGCGCGGCGGAGACCAAAAACTCCTTCGCCGGTCGCCGTTGTGCCGACGCCGGTTTCGCATGCGGAGAGCGTCACCAGTTCCGTGCCGTCAAGGTCGAGCTGTGAGGCTTCCAGGGCTGTCAGTAACGAATCCACCCCAGAAGCGGGGACATTTGCGCCCGCGAAAACCAGACCGCTTCGGAGCAGGGGATTCTCCTCTCCGTCCGGCTCCGGCATCAGATTCGCGGAGGCCAACGGCGGGAGTGAGAAGCCGCGAGCTCCTGCGTTCGTAGTGGCACGGGGCTGGTCGGGTAAGAAAAAGCCGTGCGTCGCGATATGCAGAAAACGCGGGCCGTGAACTGCGAGTACCGCGACACGAGTGGCTCGGGCTTCTTCAAGTACTTGCTCGGGCAGCAGGTGAAGCTGATCGCGGAGCGCGAGCGCTTCACGATGCGTCCCTAGCAGGGCGCCCCATTTCTGTTGGCTAAAGTCGCGGCTGCGCTGCTTCTCTACTGATGCGACCTCAATGCGGGCAGGCGTTGAATCAAACGATGGATTCGCGATGACAATTCCTTCGGACCGCGGATTCAGACCGGCAGCGTTAAGGCGGATCAGATCGCGCGCAGTATCCAGCAAACTGACTGAATACCGCGTCAGCAGCGGCGTCCGGCTGTCCACAGGGAGCGCAGACCACGGGACCAACTGCAGGGCCGCATCGGGCGCGATAAGGAGAGATTGAGGTTGACCGGCCAGCGCCAGCACAGGCATTAGGAGGCGACGTGAAAGCTGCTCTCCCGCCGCGTTAACGCCGCTGCTATCGCGCTCGGAGATCAGAGTTCTGTATTGAGCGAGCGAAGCGTCAATCGGTGCGGCCTCACCAAGGTCGACCCAGCGCGGATCGCCCTCAGCGCGCAAAACAAAGGCGCCATAACGATCGGGTCCAGACTCGCCGGGCGTGCGGAAATTGAACGGGCTATAACGGCTGTACTCGACCATCACAGTGCCCTTCGGCAGCGCTCTCTGGATGTCAGCCAGCGTCGCGGTCGTGGTTCGTTCACGGAAGTCGGCGCTTACTGCGGATAGATCCCGGACCAGCTCTTCTTCACGCTGCTTGGCGGCGTCCATTAGGCGGCGGGTGGCTGCGGGGTTGCCGTCGGAACCATTAAACAGAAGACGAGCCTGACGAGCACGGACTTCCGTCAGTTCGTCGAGTCTGCCCCGCGCCGCCGCATCAAGGCGTCTTCTTATAGATGCGAACTGGTCGGTAAGACTATCAAGCACTCGGGATTTCCGCGCGGTAAGTGTTTCGAAGGCGAAGCCGCGGATTTCGGGATTGTCCTGAGCGGCGGAAAAAGTTAGCACGGCGTCTGTCACAGACGCGAACCGCTGGGCATACGCCAGACGCGCCGATTCGCTGCCGAACGCAAGGTTCAAGCGCAACTGATTCTCCTCACTCTGCACCTCGCGGCGGAGATTTGCCAGCGCCTCCCGAGCGTTGCCTTGAGCCCACGCGGAGATAAAAAGGTTGCCAAGCGCCAGCGATGCATTCGGATGATCCACGCCAAAGGTATTTTCCACAATGGAGAGTGCGCGGCGCTCCAGCGGGTCGGCGTCGCGATAGCGGCCCTGTAGCATGTAGAGCATCCCCAAGTTGTTGATTGCGACTGCCGTATCCGGGTGCGATGGTCCCTGAGCCTTTTCGCGAATGGCGGCTACTCGCCGGAGCAGCGTCTCTGCTTCGGAGTACTTCTTTTCCCCGGTGAGAGTACTGGCGAGACTGTTTAACGCGTTGGCGGTTGCGGGGTGATCGGGGCCGAGAGCCTTCTCGTAAATGGCAACCGACCTGCGGCCCATCGGTTCAGCTTTGGTGTATTCTCCTTTAAACCAAAACACAGAGACCAGATTGTTGAGAGCAAGCGCGGTCTTTTCGCCTTCAGGGCCAAATGCTTTTTCGAAGATGGTAAGCGCCTGGCTGTAGAGGTCCTCGGCCGATTTGTACTGACCTTGGCCGAGGGCCATGTCCCCCATATTGTTGAGCACCACGGCTACGGTGGGGTGCTCGGGGCCCAGTTTGTCGCGGAAAATCGCAAGGGCGCGGCGATAAAGCGGATCGGCTTTGCTGTACTGGCCCGCATTCCGTAGAACTCTGCAAGATTGTTGCAACTGAGAGCGACGTTTGGGTGATCCTTTCCAAGAGCCTTTTCATAGACCGCCAGGGCCCGGACGTTCATGTCCTCGGCTTGCTTCTGGAGTCCCTGCTCGGCATACAAATGACCGAGGTTGTTCAGGCTCTGCGCCACGTCGGGATGGTTCGCCCCTAGTGCTTTCTCGCGAGCCGCCAGGGCGCGCCGGTAGTACGATTCGGCTTCGGAGTATTGTCCGAGATCGTCATACGTGGTGCCTACATTATTCGCAGCCAGTGCCGTGTCGGGGTGGTCAGGACCTAGGGTGGCTTCGGAAATCATGAGTGCTCGCTGGTATTGAGCCAACGCTTTGGCGTGATCTCCCTGAGTGTTGTACAAGGCACCGAGGTTGTTAAGCACGCCGGCGAGGTCGAAATGGTTTGGGCCGAGAACCTTCTCGAAAATGGCAAGCGCGCGCAGATACAGAGGCTCAGCCGAAGGCAACCTCCCCTGCTCGACATAAAGATATCCGAGGTTACTGAGGCTGAGGGCAGTATCGGGATGTTCAGGCGCCCAGAGCTTTCTCGCGAATAGCGAGGGAGCGAGTGTAGAGCGGTTCGGCTTTGTCGTATTCACCCTCTGAATCGTAAACAGCTGCGAGATTGCTCACCGCATTCGCGGTATCGGGATGGTTCGGTCCCGGAAGTCTTTTCATAGATCGCGATGGCGCGGAGGTAAAGAGGCTCGGCGTCCGCGTAATGCGCCTGCTTTTCGAGCAGCGCAGCAAGGTTGTTCAGGCTGAGTGCGACATCGGGGTGGTCGGGCCCAAGGGCCTGCTCGCGAATCGCAAGGGCGCGGCGATGTAGCGAATCCGCCTGGCTGAATCGGCCCATACGCGAATAGAGCAAGGCAAGATTGTCCACATAGCTTGCGGTGTCCGTGCTCTCGGGCCCTCGTGTCTTTTCACTGATCGAAACAGCGCGCAGATAAAGCCGCTCGGCTTCAGCGAACTGCCCGCTGTCGGCGGTGAAAAGCGCGAGATTGTTCAGACTGAGCGCGACATTCGGGTCGTCGGGACCGAGAGCCTTTTCGCGCAGCGCGAGTACCTGCCGAGCTGGAGCAATGGCATCAGCCGCCCGACCCTGGCGATAGAGTTGAATCGCCTGAGTAGTGAGGTCCTTGGCTTCCTGTGGATCCTGAGGCTGCGGTTGCGCTAAGGCCACGCTGGCCAAGAACACCACAGCAGAGAAAAGCGCAGGGATCCGGCACATTTCGAGAAAGCTCAGTGCTTGCCCAGAGTGCCCTATCGCGCCGCCACCTTCTCGAAATACGATTGGAAGAACGCAAGCTGCGCCTCGCTCGGCGATTGCAGGCCCTCCGGCGGATTCCCGAACACCATAACGCTCTTAATCTTTCCGTCATAGACGGGCCAGTTGCTCAACCCTTTTCCATTCGGATTGCCGGTTTTCGCGAAATTCACCCAGTGGGACGACATCGCGTCCGCCACCTGCTGATCGCTATCAGTCCACATTCTGCTCCCATCCAGATGACCGAAGGCGTACAGGATCTCAGAGACGTGCGTGGCGCTGCCGTGCGGCCCGGGTGCGAACCCTCCTCGCGCGTTGGGAAGCCGCGGGGGCTGCTGCGTGAAGTAGTACACGAACGCCTTCGACTTGCCCGGCTTCTCCGCCAGCCGAGCCCAGTTCCGCATCAACGCAGCCATCTCATCGCGACCCGAATAGAACGCCGATTCCTTTGCCTCCTCATCGGTGCTGGCCGGATAGAGTTTCAGATACGCATCCGCCAAGTCGCCGAATCGCTTGTGTGCCTGCTCCACGAAGTCCGCCGCCGATTTCGGATTGCCCCCGAACGATTCGTCGCGATTCGACCCAACCAGCACCGGCACGTTGATCTGCTTACCCGCCGCAAACACCTTCGAGGGATCCTCGGGAATCAGCCATCCATCCACCACCGGACCCATACCGCGCCCGGCCTTCTGAATGTCAGCCGCGGGCTTCGCGCGCAGCTCGGCCAGCGACTTGGCGCCGACTTTGTCAGCGACCTTCATGCCGTCCTGTTCCGCATCCGCCAGCGTGCCCAATGGCTCGATCTTCGCGGTAGACCAGGCGCTGCTCTCGCCCATCGCCTTCACGAACAGCCCCTTCGCCATGGGCATCGCCATCAGGTTCGCCACCATTCCCGCGCCCGCCGATTCGCCGAAAATCGTCACGTTCTTCGGATCGCCGCCAAATCGCGCGATGTTCTTCTGCACCCACTGCAGCGCCGCGATCGAGTCCATCACGCCGAAGTTTGCCGCCCCGCGCCGGTCCGATTCTTTGGTCAGTTCCGGATAGCCGAAGAAGCCGAACTCGCCCAGACGGTAATTAAACGTGATCACCACCGCGCCCTTCTTCGCCAGCGCCTCGCCATCGTACATGGCTTGCGAGCCAGAGCCTGTGTAGTAACCGCCGCCGTAAATCCACAACATTACTGGCAGCTTGTCATTCGCTGCTTTGGCGCCCGACCAGACATTCAGGTACAGGCAGTCCTCACCCATCTTCTGGTTGCCACCCTGCATGCACACGGTGCCGAACTCATCGCCTTTGCGCGTTCCATCCCAGTGCGCAGCCGGCTTAGGCGCGCGCCAGCGCAGATCGCCCACCGGAGGCGCAGCATACGGGATGCCTTTGAAGGCACGCACATCTCCGCTGCTATTGGCGACTCCGGAGATCATACCCGTGTCGATCTGCACCGTCTCCTCGATGGCTGCATGAGCCGTCCCGATAGCGAATAAGGTGCTCGCGATAAGCGCTGTTCGATTCATGTCTTTCCCTCAGCCAAGCAGTATATAAGAATCCGCCTTATCTCAGCGCGAATGTGTACAACGCATTCCCGCACTGGATACTCAAATATTGCTTGCCCCCGACCATATACGTCATCGGACCCGCAGAAACCGATGGACCAAGATTCGTCTCCCACAGCAGCTTTCCATCGCGCGCATCCAACGCTACGAACTGGCCGTCACGCCCGCCCGCGAACAACAGATTTGAAGCGGTGGTAAGCACGCCGCCTTCCGTAGACGGAGAAGACAACCGGAAGGTCCACTTCTTCTCGCTGGTTTTCGGATCCATCGCGATGATCGATCCGAAGACGTCATCCTTGGTCCCTTCGCTTCGACCCGGCCCTAATCCGACGAAACTCTTGCCCTCCTGGAACTCAGGAGGATCTTCACCCTTGCGGTAAATGCTTGAGCCGTTTTCCCATGCCGGAATGTAAAATAACCCGGTCACAGGGCTATAGGACGGGTTGTACCAATTCGTTCCGCCTTGGTTGCCTGGGTAAACCAAGGTTCCGGCATCGGTGGGCAAAACTCCAGGAGCGCGCATCGGCCGGCCCTTTTCGTCGAAGCCTGTGTACCAGTTTGTCTTGGTGAACGACTTACCCGAAAGGAACTGCCCGTTGGTGCGATCCAGCACATAGAACACGCCGTTCCGGTTCGCCCACATCATCACTTTGCGTTGGCTGCCCTTGAAAGTGATGTCTCCCAGCACGGGGACCTGCGTCGCATCCCAATCGAATTCGTCGTGCGGAGAAAACTGATAATGCCACTTCAGTTTCCCGGTATCGGCATCCAGCGCGATCACCGAAGAGCTGTACAGGTTATCGCCGATGCGATTGTCGCCGTTGTAGTCCGGCCCCGCGTTTCCTGTGCCCCACATAGTGAGGTTCGTCGCCGGGTCATACGAGCCGGTCACCCAAATCGGCGCGCCTCCGTGCATGTATGCGTCGTTCGGCTTGCCGTCCTTGCCGAGCCAGGTCTCGAAGCCTGCCTCTCCGGGGCCGGGCACTGTGTAGAAGCGCCAGACCTCTTTGCCTGTGTTCACGTCCCAAGCGGCCAGGAAACCACGTACGCCATGCTCTCCTCCTGCCACTCCGGAGATCACCTTGTCTTTGACGACAATCGGCGCCACTGTCATCGCATACTGCTGCTTGTAATCGGCGACATCCACGTTCCACAGCTCTTTGCCTGTCTTCGCGTCGATCGCGATCATCTTCGCATCCAACGCCGCCAGAAAGAGCTTGTCGCCGAGAATCGCCACGCCGCGCGTCAGGTTGCCGCAACAGGGATTTCGCGTCCCCTCGGCCACCTTGTGAGAGTATTGCCAGATCCTCTTGCCCGTAGCCGCATCGAGCGCGATCACATCGTTCGGACTTTGAACCGTGTACATCACGCCGTCCACCACCAGGGGAGTCACCTCGTGTTTATCGAGGGAGCGGGATTGGAAGACCCACTTGAGCACTAGATCCTTGGCATTGGACGGGTCAACCTGAGTGAGCCCGCTATGGCGCTGACTGTTCAGATTGCCCGAATAAGTCAACCAGTTCTGCGGCTCCTGACTGGCGCGAAGAATCCGGTCGAATGGAACGGGTGTCACCGGCGCGTCGCGGTTTTGAGGGGCACCGGGTCCCTGAGCCCAGAGTGCGGAAGTGGCAGTAGCGATTAGAAGTAAACGGAGAGGCATGTAAAGAATCCTTACAAGGGTATCGCGCGCTATCTTAACACTTGTATGGTGGAGTCGAAAGGTCGGCCCGTCCCGAGAGATTTGGTCCCTTAATCTTTTCAATAACTTCCTGGCTTCGTTCAAGTTTTCGTCCTTTGGCGGAGCAGAATTGGGTTCGTGTCGCAATTTTGCTACGTCCCAAAAGTCCCACACCGCTCGGACGATTCCGCGCGCGGAATTGGGTTCGATTGGAAATATTCGATTTTCAAAACGCCGGTGATTCCGTCCCCGGAACTCCATACTGAATGGTAGACGGTCCTGCCGGCAGGAGTTGGGGGTGTGTTGCGCAAGCCTTTCAGTCCAGGCTAGATAAGCACGCTTGTTCTGACGTGATAACTCTCCTGGATGTTCATGACGCCTGAAAATGGGAGTGTCGCCCCTCGGCGATGGCGAACGCGTGGCTCCCGTTCGGAGAGAGGCCGAAGTTCTCGAGTGGTCGATCTTCCTAGCATCGGAGCTTCTCGGTGCAAGATAAAAAGAATTCGATGTCGATGTAACAACGAAGCTGTTATCATCGACCTGATCCTGCCACAATTAAGGCGAATTTAACCTAAATATGAGCGCGAAGTTCCAATTCGACGTCTTCCTCAGCCATAACGCGAAGGACAAGCCGCGCGTGCGGAGGCTGGCGCAACGGCTGAAGAGCGCCGGTCTGAGGGTGTGGTTTGACGAGTGGACCGTCCGGTCGGGAGACATCATCGCGCTGAAAGTGGATGAAGGGCTGGAGCAGTCCCGGGTGCTGCTGATGTGCGTTTCCCGGAATGCGCTCGCCTCCGGCTGGGTGGCACTGGAGCGGAGCACTGCTATTCATCGCGATCCCGCCAACGACGACCGCCGCTTTGTTCCTTTATTGCTGTCCGATTGTGACCTGCCAGACACGTTGCGTCGCTACAAGTATGTGGATTTCCGTGACGAAGCGGAGGTGGCGTTTGCGGAGATTCTAGAGGTCTGTCGGCCCGAAGCAGCGGAAGCGTTGTCGTTGGTTCAGAAGCCAACACGGGCGAAGGATAAACAGAGGCAGGAGCGGCTTCGGGAGATTGAGCCCTTGGCCGTGTTGGAACGCGAACTCCTTGGCCACAAGGATTGGGTCTGTAGTGTCGCAGTGAGCCCGGATGGGAAATGGGCGGCGTCCGGTTCGCACGACAAGACCGTCAGGATTTGGAATTTGGAAAACGGCGAATGCCAGGCAACCCTGGACGGGCACACAGATGAGGTGAACTCGGTCGCCATCACGCTGGACGGGATGCGGGTTCTTTCGGGTTCCAAGACGATACGATTCGAGTCTGGGAGGCGAGTAACCGGAGGTCTTCGGCTTGTTGGCACGCGAGCCAGAATGGTGTTCGGTCTGTTGTGCCGATGTCTGACAGGCAACGAGTCATTACCGCTGGGGCTGGTGATGACCCGACACTCAAGGTCTGGGACATTCCTTCCCAGGAATGTCTTGCCACTTTGCGCGGACACACAGCCGCGATAACATCGGTTTCTCTCGCAGGAGATCAGATTACACGCGGTCTCAGGGTCTAACGATACGACCATTCTCCTTTGGAACCTCGAATCGGGCGAAGCTGTGAAGACTCTAAGCGGCCATTCGGACTGGGTGCGATCTGTACAGATCACCCGGGACGGTCGGTTCGCCGTTTCGGGCTCAAAAGATCACACCGTCAAAGTCTGGGACTTAATGTCGGGAAGATGTGTGGGGACGCTCGAGGGCCATAAAGAGTTCGTCGATTGTGTAGCGATTTCCCCCGATGGCGTATGGATCGCCTCCGCGGGAGCCCTTGACCATACCGTTCGGCTATGGGATTGGAAATCGGGGGCATGCTTGCAGGTGATCAAACACATGGACATACCGGTCTCTCTCGCATTCAGTCCCGACGGAGCACGACTTGTCGTAGGCATAGTCGGCCACTTAATCTACGTCTATCGCCTCACGGGTGCCCATTCCTCGCCCTCGTCCGAGATGGCGCGCCGTTACGTGAATGCCAAAGTCATCCTGCTCGGCGAAGGGACAGTCGGCAAAACGTCACTTGCGCATCGCCTGATCGACGATCAATACGTTATCCGCGATCGCACCCACGGGATGAACGTTTGGCGGCTCGATTTGCCCCTGACGCCTGATGCGACGATCGAGCGCGAAGCGCTTCTTTGGGACTTGGCTGGACAAGAGGATTACCGGCTCATCCATCAGCTTTTCCTGGATGAAACCGCGCTGGCGCTGCTGCTCATCAATCCGCAGAAAGATGACCCGTTCGCCGAAACCGGAGACTGACTGAGGGCCCTCGAAACCGCCGCTGGCAACCACCCATCAAAGCGCGACGCCGCGCGGCTTCTGCTTTTTTCCCAGATCGATGTAGGCGGCATGAAGCTCGGCAATACCAAAATTGAACGCTTTTGCGAGCAGTACGGCTTTGCCGGCTGGCTTGAGACCAGTACGAAGACGGGAGAGAACTGCTCGGACGCAGGGAACGCCGGGCAGCCTTCACAGTTGAAGCAGCTTATCGCCAGCAGCATCCCGTGGGGAAAGCTGCCATGGACCAGCACCCCTCGGCTGCTGGCCCAACTGAAAAATGCCGTACTGGCGATGCGCGACAAGAACGATATCCGCCTGCTTCGCTTCGCGGAATTGGCGCAGCGACTGGAGCAGATGCTCCCTGGTGAGAAGTTTGGTGAGCCGGATGTGCGAACAGCCGTGACACTCCTGGCGAACCATGGCCTGACGCGTCCGCTAAAATTCGGCGACCTGGTGCTGTTGCAGCCTGAATTGCTGAACGGTTACGCTGGCGCGATCATCCGCGCCGCGCGCGCCCACACAGATGAGATCGGCTGCGTTTTGGAAGCTGACATTTACCGGGATGCTTTCGACTTCACAGGCGTCAAAAGGCTGAATCGGCCCGACGAAGAACTTCTGCTCCGTGCGCTGGTGCAGACGTTCCTGGACCATTCGCTCTGCATCGCGGAGGAGACGCCGCAAGGGCGTCACCTGGTGTTCCCCTCGCAATACCGGCGCGAGAAGGACCTGCCGCGCGACCCGGACACCTTCGTCTCCTACACCTTCAGTGGCGAGTGGCAAACGGTGTGGACCACGCTTGTCGTGCGCCTCTGGTATAGCCAGGAGTTCGAGCACCGAGAACTGTGGCGCAACGCAGCCGAATTCGCCTCTGGCAAAGGACACACACTAGGCCTGAAGATCGACAACAAACAGGGCGCGGGCACAGCGACCATCAACCTCTACTTCGACAGACAGGTGGAGGACGTCCTGAAAGCGATCTTTATCGAGTATGTTCACCGCCACCTCGCCCGCTATGCCAAGGAAGTTTCACGCGACCGGCGGTATGTTTGCGCGAAGTGCGGCACGCCAGTGAAGGACCTCGAGGCCGTGCGCAAGCGGCTGGCGGCAAAAAGGGAGTTCATCACCTGCCAGGATTGCGACAAGAAGGTGCCGTTGATTGATTACATCGAGCAGCGCCTAGCCAGCGATCAAGTGGCCCGGAAGATTCTCGCCATGGACCAGACCGCCACACGCGAACTCGACACGCAGGCTCTGGAGCAGATCCTGATCGGTCATATGATGGCAATCGCCGGGGAAGCAAACCAGATTTTTCGACCGGTGTCTATGTTCGATTACGGCATCGACGGCGAGGTCGAGTTCAAAGACAACGACGGCAAGTCGAGCGGGAAGCGCATCTACATCCAACTCAAAAGCGGAAACTCCTACGTCCGAACGCGCAAAAGCGACGGGCGCGAGATCTTTGATGTTTCGAATGACCGCCACCTGGATTACTGGGTCAACCAGCCAGTGGACGTCTATCTGGTCATCCGCCAGACGGACGAGGTCACCGGCGGGCAAACGATCCGCTGGATGAATGTGACCCGTTATCTGAAAGCCCGGAAGGAGAAGAAGAGCCGCCAGATCATCTTCGATGGCCAGAAGCTCGACATGGAAGCCGTTTGGAAGGTGCGGGACCAGTTCTTTCCAATAGCGTGAAGGTGAAGAGCTGCCCCTCCATGCCATGCTGAATTCGGCCGCCTCGCCATTCACCGCCTAAAATCTGGAACTCGCCGATTTCCACCCGCCCCTCAAAAACCCCTCCCTACAATGGACAGGTATGCAACCTCCCATTGAAGTCCACGACCTCCACAAATCGTACGGGGACTTCGAAGCAGTCGGCGGTATCGACTTCCAGGTCGACCAAGGCGAGGTATTCGGGCTTCTTGGTCCGAACGGGGCGGGGAAGACCTCCACCGTCGAAATCCTGGAAGGCTTGCGCCCGCGCACCTCTGGCAACGTCAAGGTCCTGGGCTTCGACCCCGCCATCGAGGTTCGCTCGCTGAAAGACAAAATCGGCGTCTGCCTTCAATCCACCAACCTGCCCGACAAGGTCACCGTGATGGAGGCTCTGGAATGGTTCGCCGCGTTTTATTCCCGCAAAGCCGACTGCGCAAAGCTCCTCGAACGCCTCCAATTGAGCGAAAAGCGCAATGAGTTCTATTCCAAACTTTCCGGTGGACAGAAGCAGCGCGTCGCCCTCGCCCTGGCGATGGTCAATGAGCCCCAGTTGATCTTCTTAGACGAGCCCACGACCGGACTCGATCCTCAGGTCCGCCTGGAAATCCACAGCCTGATCACTGAACTGCGCGCCGACAAGCGCACCATCCTGCTCACTACGCATTACATTGAGGAAGCCGAGCGTTTGTGCGATCGCGTGGCTATCGTCGACCGCGGCCGCATCATCGCTATGGGAACACCGCGAGAAATCCAGCAGCGGACGCTCGATCAGTCGCGCATAGAAATCCGCACCCTGCAGCCGATGCCTTCCGAAGCGCCCTCGTTTGAAGGTGCGGAAAAGCTCACCTGGACCGCTGACCGTAAGGGCCTGATCCTCTACTCAGCCAAACCGGCCCGCACCTTGCCCGATCTTCTGCGCTGGGTCGACGCGAGCGGAGGCGAACTGGAAGACATTCAACTGAAGAAGCCAACGCTAGAAGACGTGTTCATCGAACTCACCGGAAAGAGATTGAGGGACTAATATGAACGCATATCTCGCCCACATTCGTATGAACCTGCTGCTCACCCGGCGGGATCGTACGGCGTTGTTCTTTCAATTCATCTTTCCGCTGATCTTTTTCTTCATCTTCGGCGCCACCATGGGAGCCAATCAGAGCGGAGCGGCCGCCACCCAAGTCGTGAACATGGTCCTCACCATTGGTGTTTTGGGCTCCGGATTCTTCGGCGCTGGTATACGGGCCGTTGCCGATCGTGAGCAAAATATTCTGCGACGTTTCAAGGTAGCGCCTGTGGGACCCGGCCCGATTCTAGTGTCCTCCCTGGTCACCGGTTTGATCTCGTTCCTCCCCCTGGTGGTTCTGGTGGTCGTCCTGGCCCACACGCTGTGGGCAATGCCGTATCCGCCGGAATTGGTCTCACTGTTTGTGTTCATCACCGTTGGTATTCTGGCATTCCGGGCCATTGGAAGCATCATCGCTTCGGTCGCGAATTCCATGCAGGAGAGCCAGATTCTGATCCAGATTCTTTACTTTCCAATGCTGTTTCTGGGAGGCGCTACCATTCCGCTCGCAATCATGCCTGACTGGTTGCAGACCAGTTCGCAGTTCATGCCCTCCACGTACTTGACCAGCGGTCTGCAAAACATCCTTCGCGGCCGGGAAAATCTGGCGGACAACCTCGGGGCCATCGGAGCGTTGCTGCTCACCACCGTTGTGGGGACGTTCCTGGCCGTGAAGTTGTTTCGATGGGAGAAGGAAGAAAAGCTGAAGCCTGCTGCAAAGCTGTGGCTGATCGTAGTATTCGCTCCCTTCATCCTGATGGGCGCCTGGGAATCGCGCGGCAAGGACAACCTCGCCGAGAATCAACGCGACATGAGGGATCTGCGCCGCAGTGGCACACTGCTGATTCGCGATGCCCGGCTGTTCCTGGGCGACGGAACCGTGATCGAACAAGGCTCCGTTTTAATTCGCGACGGCAAGATTACCGAAATCTTCAACGGCTCCGCGCCCGATCCGAAATCCCTCAAAGCCCAGCCCATAGAAGCAGCTGGTAAGACGCTACTTCCAGGTCTGATTGACGTGCATGTCCACCTTGGGGCTCCGGGCGGTTACTTCGAATCACAAGAAGAGTACGAAAAACATCCCACTAAAATGGATCGCGAGCTGGCGGCCTATCTCTACAGCGGGGTGATCGCGGTGAAGAGTGCGGGTGACGCGCTGGAAGGTGTCTTGAAGCTGCGCGAGCAGGTTGCGTCCGGCGAGAAGCTGGGAGCCGAGTTGTTCCTGGTAGGTCCCCTATTCACTGCCCCTGGCGGGCACGGCACCGAATACACGAAATATCTTCCGGAATCCATGCGCGAAGGCTTTGAACAACAATTCGTCAGGCTGCCAAACAATGCCGCGGAGGCGCGGTCGCAGGTCCTGGGACTGAAACAGCGCGGTGTGGATGGCATCAAAACAATTCTGGAATCCGGGGCGGGCAACATCCACTACAACCATTTAGACAGCGCTTTGTTCCAGGCGATTGTCGATGCGGCGAAACAAAACATGCTCCCGGTGGTCAGCCACACGGGCGACGCGCAGGATGTCGCGGAGGCCGTAGCGGCGCATGTAGACGGCGTCGAGCATGGGTCCTTCAGAGATTCCATTCCCGACGCGACCTTCGCCCGTATGAAGGAATTGGGCATCGCCTACGATCCCACCCTGACCGTTGTGGACGGGATGCGCGCCTTCGCCAAAGGGGACGTCTCCGTACTCGACCGTTCGCTATTGCAACAGACCGCTCCACCGGAGATGCTCCAATCCACTAAGAAGATGGTCGCCTCATCGGCCCTCAACCAGATGCGCGATGGGTATAGAAGTTTTCCGGCCAGCATGGAGGCGGGACAAAAGAATCTCCTGGCCGCCCAACGCGCAGGAGTGATGCTGGTGGCCGGTACAGACGCCGGCAATCCGCTGGTGTTTCACGGCCCGGGCATCCATCGCGAAATGCAATTGTGGGTGGCCGCCGGTGTCGCTCCCGCGGTCGCATTGCAGGCCGCCACATACAACAACGCGCGGCTGCTGCGGGCGGATAACCGCATCGGCCTGATCAAAAAGGGTTACGAAGCAAGCCTCCTGCTGATCGACGGGAATCCACTCCAGGATATTTCGGCAACCGAACACATCTCCATGGTGCTCTTCAAGGGCGAGCGCGTCGACCGTAGCGAGCTGTTCAATCAAAAGTGATCCGGAAGAGATCCCCCGGACTTACGTCCTGGGGCTGGTCGCGTGCGTGGGTGGTCAATAGTGGATAGCCCGTGCGTAAGCGCGGGGATTGCAGCCCTCGGCAAACGTGGAGAGAAAATCACTTGACACCTGCTGGTTTTACAGCATATGCTGGTTTTGCAGCAGGTGGAATGAAAAACGACGATCAAGTAAACTTAAGCCGCCGGGAACGCCAGATCATGGACATCCTGTTCCAGCGCGGCAGCGCGATTGCCTCGGAAATTCATGAGGCCCTGCCCGACCCGCCCAGCTATTCAGCGGTGCGGGCCGCGCTCAGCGTTTTGGAGAGAAAGCGCCACATCCGGCATGAGTTGGAAGGTCTGCGCTATGTCTGGAAGCCGCGCGTGCCTCGGGAGAACGCCAGGCGTATTGCGCTCCGGCATCTGGTCAAGACGTTTTTCGACGGGAGCGTAGAACAGACCGTCGCCGCCCTGCTGGATGACGCCTCCGTAAAGCTCGCTCCCGCCGATCTTGAGAAGCTCCAGAAAATGATCAGTAAGGCTAAAGGTGGCGATTTATGAGCCTGCCCCTCGACTATTTTCTAAGAACGACGCTGGTATTCGGGCTGGCATTCCTGGTGACGCGGATTCTGCAACGCCAGCCCTCAGCCTTTCGGCACGTGATCTGGATCTGCGCATTCTGCATCGCCGCTTTAACGCCCGTCCTAAGCCACTTTGGGCCGAGCTTCCATTTCGAAAGCGAAGCGCCGCCAACCATCGCACCGAAAGCCGCAGCCGTCGTCAGCTCTCCAATTGCCCTCGTTTTCCCGCCCGCTCCGCCGGCTTCCAAGAAGATCCCATACTTTGAAATCCTCTGGATCGCGGGCATCCTCCCTTTCGTGGTTCGCACATGGAATGCTGCTCGCAACGCTCGTGCGCTCCTTAAGAACGCAATTATCCTGAACCTGCCGCAGGCCCCATCCAGCCGCATCGCGGAGTCCGATGCAATCGCAACCCCCATGACCCTGGGAGTTTTCCGTCCCTGGATTCTGCTGCCCGCTGAACATAAGCTTTGGGATGGCGACCGGCTGAGGGCCGTCTTGCTGCACGAGCTTGCCCATGTACGCCGTCGCGACTGCCTGGTCCAGTGGCTGCCAAATATCGTATGCGCTGTGAATTGGTTCAATCCACTGGCTTGGTTTGCCCGCGCGGAAATGCTTTGCGAAGGCGAGCGGGCCTGTGACGACGCCGTCATCCGATCCGGCATTAGCGGCAATGCGTTCGCCCAGGATCTGGTCGACATTGCCCGATCGATTCAATTGAAAGGAAACTCTCTCATGTCTACCGCACTCACTACGAAACTGGAACGCCGGATTCAAAGACTCATCGATCCCTCCACCGATCGCGCCGTTTTGTCTCTTGGACGCACAGTCTTCGGCGCAGTTTTAGCCTTGGTTCTGCTCGCGCCGGTTGCTGGAGTAAGAGCGGATCAAGTCGTCAGAGTTCCTGCCGTCAGCGCCGCTCCGGAAGTGGCAACTGAACCTGCTCTTGCACCGGAGCCTGTGCCCGCGCCGGCCCGCGCTCCCGGAAAGGCAGCGCCAGCCGTGCCCCAAGCGGCCCAGCCCGCGCCACTCACTCAGCCCACGCCACTCACTCCAACCACACCACTAACTCCACTCACGACACTCGCTCAAGCCACGCCAGCCCCTCAACCCGCTCCCTCCTCGCAGCCTTCGTCAGCAGGATCGATCTCCGGAGTCGTCACTGACCCAACGGGCGCTGTTGTTCCGAATGCGGTCGTTCAGGTACATGGCGGCTCGACCAACGTCTTCACTTACAGAAGAGGGCCAGTTAACGGATCAGTAGGAGAGGGTGTCTTCGTCTACAGAACGGTTACCGGTCCACTAGGAGAATGGAGCTTTGACGGCCTCCCGGTACGTACATATACGATCGACATCCAATCACCTGGATTCGCGGCTTTCAGCAACGCGTTGACCGTTAACCCAGGGCTCAATGATCGAATCGTTTCCCACCTCAGCCTGGGGCGGATTTCGGAGTCCCTTACAATTACGGCCCAAGCTTCCAACACCTCCGCGGTGCAACCGCGAGCCCAAAGTTCATCGCAGCCGATCCGAGTAGGCGGCAACGTGCAAGCGGCGAAGCTGATCCATAGAGTCGACCCGGTATTTCCACAGTCCGCTCGCGATCGGGGAGTCCAGGGTCCAGTCACCATTCAAGCGATCATCGGCAAGAACGGATTCATCAAAGATACTTTCCAGACGGTAAGCGACGCACCAGCCGACTTGGCACAAGCTGCCATTGACGCAATCCGCTTATGGCAATTCGAGCCGACCCGTTTGAATGGCGAGCCAGTGGAAATCATGACGGAAATCACGGTGAACTTCCAGCTGCAGTAGTACAGAGCGTTTGCAGCCGCGTCCCCGAACCGAATATAATCCGACTTCTTGATTGTCAGGGAGGATCGGGTCATGGAAGGTTCAAACAAACGTCCATCGCGTAGGCGGTTTCTTGCTGCGGGTGCGGGTGTGCCTCTTGCGGCCAGTGTGCTTCATGGTCAGGCTCCCGCGCCCGACGAGATTACGATTGCGCTGGTCAACGGCAGAATCCATACCTTAGATGCGCGGGATACGGTCGCGAATAGCGTCACCATTCGGAACGGCCGGTTTGTTTCGGTGAACGGACCAAGGCCCAAGTCCGGACCCGCGGTTCGCGTCATCGACCTGCGCGGCCATACGGTCGTGCCGGGCCTGGTGGAACCTCACATACACATCGTGAGCCTCGGCAACCGTCCCGGATATCACACGCCCCTGGAGAACACCGTCTCCATCCGGGACGTGCAGGAGGTGCTGGCCGCGCGCCGCAAGGATGTGCCCGACGGCGCATGGATCACTTCCATGGGAGGCTGGCATCCAAATCAATGGGCCGAGCACCGTCATCCTACACTCAAAGAACTTGACGACGCGGTGCCGGACCGGCCGGTCCTTCTGTATGAGCGGTTCACTGGCCCATGCGCCACCAACAGTCTGGGCAAGGCATTTTTTGACGCCGCGGATGCCGGCCCGAAGGTACATCCGGATATCGTGCCGGTAAAGGTCAGTGCGAATGGCGCCATCGCGGCGGCGGGATTTGCGGGCGGGGGCCCTTCGGCTTCCGCTTTGTTCTATCTCCGCAGAATTCAGACGTTCGCGGATAAGAAGCGCAGCA
Organism: Terriglobia bacterium; assembly: GCA_963766615.1. Classification (GTDB taxonomy): domain Bacteria; phylum Acidobacteriota; class Terriglobia; order Bryobacterales; family Bryobacteraceae; genus Palsa-187. Next base: position 286,178 of record CAVYBC010000009.1, on the reverse strand, counting down.
CGCTCGATGCCATGCAGTATTCGGCGAGCGTGGGATTAACCTCGCATCTGGACCAGGTGTTGTTTCCGACTCCGGGCCCCCTTCATCCGAGTCAGATTCTTTCCAACCTCGACCAGTACCGCATGTACGACTCCTGGCTGGAACTTCATCGTGAGGGTCGGACCATCGTCCGCCTGCAAATGAACTTTCTGCAGAATCAGAGCGACCCCCAGTTACCTGAATTGAGGGAGCGTCTGCGGAATCAGTTCCAATTCTTCGGCGACGACATGATGAGAACCGGCGCGATCGGCGAGTGGGCGGCACCGCTGGCGAGTGGCGCAGTTTGGCGTGAGGCGCAGCGGCTGGTTGGGCAAGCGGGCTGGCGCAACGAAAACGCCGTGCAAAACCTGGCCGGCTTGAAGCAGGTGGTGGAAGCCTACGAGGCCGTCAACCGCGAGTACGACGTCACCAAGCTGCGATGGGTGGTCCACCATGTTCCGGAGGTCAACGCCGATCTGCTTACAAGGCTGAAGGCGCTAGGCTGCGGAGTGGAGATGGGCGCGTTCCGCTGGGTCACGTCGTCGGACCCCAAGGTGGTAACCGGGCCGCCGTTTCGCACCATTTTCGATCACGGAATCCAGGTGGGTATTCACGGCGATGGTGTCCACATTGCTCCGCTGAATCCCTGGCTGCATATCTACTACGCTGTGACCGGGGTCAACTCTTTTGGCGATCAGGTCAATCCCGGTCAACACCTCACTCGCGCGGAGACTCTCCGCTTATTCACGCGCGGCAATAGCTGGTTCCTGCGAATGGAAGAGAAGATCGGCTCGATCGAGCCAGGCAAGCTGGCCGATCTCGCAGTATTGGACCGGGATTATTTTGCTGTTCCCGACGCGGACATCAAGAAGATCCGTTCGGTTCTGACGATGGTGGACGGAAAGATCGTGCACGACGACAAACTGCTGTAGCAACAACTGTCATTTCGGCATGTGGGGAACATCTTTCTCATTATCTGTACACGGGGCGTCCAACAAATCGGTGTCGGGCGCGAGGTCCTGCTTCAACAGAACCGTGAACGGACGTGTGTACGCCTTTGGATCATCCACCGTGACCTCGATTTCCAATCTTCCGAAGGTGGGGCGGCGGAAACGCTCGGTGACTTTCGCTGTGCTGGTGAGCGGACTCCCCGCTTGATCCAGTGTCTGATCGTCACGGTAGCCTAGCGATTGCACCACTAGCGTGTCTCCCTCCCACTTCCCGACCGAATACCCGTTCCAGGCAGGCTGCGGATCTTCGGGCAGAGGGCGGCCGTCCAGGAAAATCTGGCGATAGTTCACATCGTATTCGCTGAGGATCAGCAGGAGCCCTGGAGTTTGTACGAACTTCCTCATTGTCGGAAGTAAGTGCATCAGCGGTCCTCCGGGGACAATGCAGTGCAGGTAATGGTCGTCCTTGGTGCTCCGATTTTTCATTGCCTGCTGGACCCCTGGCTGATAGGGCAATCCTTCTTTTAAATTGACACCGAAATTGAAGAACGGCGGACTGGGCGGCAGATCTCCGCTTCCCTGCGAAGGCAAATTATCCGCGGTCTGCCAGAGACCAGACAGATCCGGCTTGCCTCCCGGTGCGCGGGGCGCTGGTGCGGTTAGATTTGGCTTGCCATCACGCGTCCTCGGTGTTCCAGGCGTAGGATACTTCACCCACTGTGCGGGCAGTTGACCCGCTAGCGCGGCGATCGCGAAGACATACCAAAAGATTCGCACCAGCCGAATTGTATCAGCCGCATTCGCTTAGCGGCCAACAACCAGTACTTGGAAACTGTCCGGGAGAATAGAAGGTCGTCCTTTTTTCCCGTCCTTGCCTTCGGTTGGAGGACCGTACTCGGCGGCCGGCAGGTATAGCTTGTGGGCTTTCTGGTCTGAAGCGATCGTTCGAGCGCCGCGTGTTGTGGTGATGGTTGCCACGGCGTCAAACTTACCAGGCGAAGTCTCGCCCACCATCGTAATGGTGCCGTCCTGACCATTCGAGCTGAAAGCATAGCCATCGTCGAAAGCCACGCCGTCGGGCCCCGCTCCAATGGCGGGCATCGCCGAAATCTTTCCCGTCGCCGGATCGCTGACGATCATCATTTTGTTGCCGCAAACAGAGAACAGCGTGAGCTTCTTGGGATCGATTGCCAGCCCGCTCGGCTCATCACAAGGTGCGATGGAATAGCGTTTCGATACCAGGGCGTTCTTCGCGTCGACTTCGACAATCTCGCTCTTATCTTCGATGTTGGCGTAGATATGGCCTTTGCCGTCGACCTGCGCAAACTCCGGCTTGCCGCCCAGCGGAATGGAGGCCGTAATCACATCGCCTGTTTTTGCGTCGATGGCGGTTGAGTCGGAGCTTTTTCCGTTAAACGTAAACACGCGCTTCGAAGTCGGCTCATAGATAATGGCGTCCGGATTCTGACCGGTCTTCACCTTCCCGGTCACCTTGAGCGTCTTCAGGTCGAACACCGTAACGTCATTGTCGCCGCCATCGCTCGTAAAGCCTTTGCCGAGATCTTCCGCGATAGCAATGCCGTGAACGCCATTGGTTCCGGGAATCGTCCCTACCAGCTTGTCGGTGCTTGTGTCGATCACCTCAGTCTGCGTTCCGTGCGAGACGTACAGGCGATGGTTGTTACTGTCCAGGAAGGCATAATCCCAGCGGGCGCCTCCACCAATCTTGATTTTTCCGACGACTTTGTACGTAGGTGGCGCCGCGTATAGGGCGGCCGTAAAGACGAGCAGTAAAGATACCTTCATGGAATGTTCCTTTCGCGGCTTGGCCGCAAGATTCACCAAGCCCAACAAAGAGCCTAGCTTAGCAATCTGATGATTAGCTGAAAGTGATGCCGGTCGAATGAGCTTCTACATCAACCTTGGCCGGGCGACAGGCAAACATTACCTTAAACCGCGATCCAATATGCTCTTCGCTTTCCACTTCAATGAAAGTCCCGTGCGCGCGAGCGATGCTCTGTGCGAGAGCTAAACCCAGGCCGTATCCTTTTCCACCGCGAACCTTGTCGGCGCGGTAAAAGCGATTGAAAATGTGCGGCACGTCGTGAGGAGCGATGCCTGGGCCAAAGTCCTGTACGGTGACCATCGCGCGAGCGTCGGCGATCTGCAACTGCACAATGACCTGGGTCGCCGGCGAACAATATTTCACGGCATTGTCGATCAGAACCAGGAACAGGCGATGCAGGGCGGGCCGGCTCCCGGCGACAACGGCGGTATCGATGGGTGGCGTAATTTCAATCCGAACATTCCGCATCTCCGCCATCGGGCGCATTTCTGAGGCGACTTCTTCCAGGACATGATACAAGTCGACCGGCGCGAGCGGAATCTTGTATGCCCCGGAATCCGCTCTAGCAAGCATCAAGAGATCCTCCACCAGCTCGGTCATTCTAGCTGCCTGGGCAGCTACATCCTGCAGGGACTCGCGATACGACTCCGGAGTGCGCGCGCGACGGATCGCCAGTTCCGCTGTGGTACGAATCACTGCCAGTGGTGTGCGGATCTCATGCGATGCGTCGGCGACAAATTGCGAGAGAGTCTTCATGGCGTCGTCGAGCCGGGAGAGTGTAAAGTTCAGGACCTCGGTCAACCGCGCGAGCTCGTCTCCAGTCGTAGGTACTGGCAGCCTTGCGGAAAGGTTTTCCACGCTCAGTTTTAAGGCCGCGTTGGTAATGTCCTGGACAGGTTGTAGAGCTCGCCTGCTGAGCCACGCGCCCCCCATGCAGGCGATCACGATCATGACGGGGAACAAGCTCAGCAAAAGCCACTGCAGCAAGCCAAGCGTATGCCGGACCGCCGAAAGTGAAGCGCTTACCTCCAAGTCATACGTTTGTCCGTCGGCGATAAAACTGGTGCGCACGGTTCTAAAATGGGTTTCCCGATTGGACCGGACAATGCCATGGTGAAATACAAAACCGTTCGTTCCACGGACGTCAATAGAGCTGCCTTCAGGAATGGCTTGCGCGAACTCTTCCAGCTCACTCCGTAGGTGACGGTCCTGGTAATGAGCAGACTCCGCCTTGAAATAAGATTCAAATTGATTCGACCGAGCCTTTAGATCTTCATCCACCTCAGCGATCAAGCGGTGGCTCATGGAGAGCCAAATCAGGCCTCCAAAAAGGCCTAGTCCTGTTGTCAGGATCGCGGCATACCATGCGGTCAGCCGAAAGCCGATGGAACGAGGTCCTTTGATTTTAGGGCTCATGCAGCATGTAACCAAAGCCGCGTACAGTTCGGATCAATTTAGGCTCCCGGTAGTCCACTTTATACCGGAGCAATCGCATGAAGACCTCGATTGAGTTTTCGGTTACCTCCGTACCAAAGCCCCAAACGGAATCGAGGATCGTCGCCCGGCTGACGGTGCGGCCGGAGTTACGCATTAATACTTCGAGCAGGCTGTACTCCCGAGGTGTCAGGTTGAGCGAATCTGTGCCGCGCGTAACGGCGTGCGTTGAAGGATCCAGTTTCAAGTCGGCCACTTGCAGGCAAACCGGCCGGGGGATTGCTCCGCGCCTGCTCACCGCACGCAAGCGGGCAAGAAGAACATCTATGGAAAAAGGTTTGGTCAGATAATCGTCAGCGCCGGAATCCAAGCCGTTTACGACGTCGGAGGGGGCATCGCGAGCGGTCAACATCAGCACAGGCGTCTGGTTGCGATCCTCGCGCAGCTTGCGAGCCACCGCAAGGCCGTCCATCCTGGGCAGCATTACGTCCAGTACGATTACGTCGAAGGTGGAGGCTCCAGCGAATTCCAGGGCGTCCCGGCCATCATTGGTCTGCACCACCTGATGCCCCTCTTCGGTGAGCACCTGCCGGAGCAGTTCCGCCATTCGGAGTTCGTCTTCGGCAATCAGGACCCGCATTCAACTCGAATGTAGCAGAGCAAGCTGAAGGTAAACTGAAGCGGAATCTCAGCGTTTCTTCAGGATCGGATGTTGAACTGATCTAGTGATGAGATTTCCTGTTTTTCAGCTTCACCTTATTATCCAGCTTGGCGTATGGGCAAATTGCTCAGCCTGCTAATCCGAATGCCGAGGCACCTCTCACCCTGACGCTGAAAGATGCGCTTTCCAGGGCGCAAGCGAACGGTCCCCAGCTTCTCTCCGCTCTTGCGGATGCCAATTCTGCTCATGAGGATTTGCGTCAGGCTCGCGCCGCGATTCTCCCCTCCCTCAGTGGACGCTCTGAATATCTGGGCACCCAGGGGAATGGAACCCTGCCTAGCGGACGATTCGTCACCAACGACGGTATCCATGTCTATCGGGACTGGGCCGTCGTTCATCAGGACTTCACCGCGGCGATTACACGCACCGGTATCGACAGGGCGGCCGCCGCTGAAGCTATCGCGCGGGCGAAGTCGGAAATTACGGGCCGCGGTTTGGCGCTCACCGTCACTAAGGCTTACTACGCTTTTCTTTCCGCGCAAAGAAAATATGCGACGGCGCAGCAGGCGTTGGCAGAGGCGCAGCGGTACCTGGAAATCAGCAAGAATCTGCGCCGGGGCGGGGAAGCGGCGCGCATTGACGAATTGAGATCTGAAGTCCAGGTCACTTCCCAAGAACAGGCGTTTCTGGAAGCGCAGTTGGGCATGGATACCGCGAGACTGGACTTGGCTGTTTTACTGTTCCGGGATCTCAATCTGAATTTCACAGTAGTCGACGATTTGGCGCTCGCTCCGGCGCTGCCACCGCTTGAAGAGGCGCGCGCCATGGCCCAACGCGAGAATCCGGATCTGCTGGTTGCCTCAAGTTCGCTACGCGCGGCGGAGCTGGACGTGAAACTTGCGCGAGAAGCTTACCTTCCTTCTCTCACAGCGGATTTCGCGTACGGCATCGAGGCCAATGCCTTCGCTCTTCACAGCACGGTGGCCGCTAACCCGGAAAGAGGAAAGCTCCCCAATCTGGGCTATTTTCTAACCGCTACGTTGACAGTTCCCGTTTGGGATTGGGGCGCGAGGAGCAGCAAAGTCCGTCAGGCGGCGCTGCGGCGAGCCCAGGCCGGCGTCGAATCGACAGCGGCGCAGCGAACGCTGTTACGAAATCTGCAAGCCTACTACCAGGAAGCTCAAGTCGCGCGGGCACAACTGGATTCGCTTCGGCACTCTGTCGACCTCACATCGGAAACATTGCGGTTAACCGCGCTTCGCTATCAAGGCGGCGAGGCGACCATCCTGGAACTGGTGGACGCTCAAACGCTCTCCATCCAGACGCGTAACTCTTATGAAGATGCTCTGGTCCGTTATCGCGTGGCGATTTCCAATCTTCAAACTTTGACTGGTACCTTTTAGAACATGTCAGAAAATCACGATTTTCCCTGGCGCCACTGCTGTCTTGCGTTCTGCTTCGTCCTGTTCTTGAATGGATGCGGGAAGAGCAGTAGCTCCACGGAGAAAGCAACGGCGCCAGAAGCAGAAGCGCCGACCCCGGTCACCGTTGAGCAAGCCGTGCGCGGAGCCATCGATCACCTGGTTGTGGCGGACGCGGTGCTGTCTCCGGTGAATCAATCTAATGTCACCTCGAAGATTAGCGCACCAATCCGGCGCATGCTGGTGAATCGAGGCGACCACGTTCGAGCCGGTCAGCTCATCGCAGAACTCGAAAGCGCCGACCTGGTTTCCGCCGCCGAGGAAAGTAAACACCAGTACGAACAGACTCAGGCTGCTTCGTTGGCTCTCACGAACGCGACCGTGCCGGAGGACCGTACGAAAGCACAGGGGGATGTTCAAGCGGCGCAGCAGACTTTGGACGCCGCGTCGAAACTGTACAACAATCGCGTGAGTCTGGAGAAAGAAGGCGCTTTAGCACAGAAATTTGTGGACGATGCGAAGGTCGCCATGGTGCAGGCACAGAGCCAGCTCGACGCGGCGCAGCGGCATTTACAAGGGTTAAGCCAAGTCAGTCAACGCGAGGCTGTCCGAGGTTCGCAGGAGCAGGTGGCAGCGGCAAAAGCCCACTACGACAGCGCGATGGTGCAGACTTCGTACGCACAGGTCCGCGCGCCGATAGCGGGGTTGGTCGCCGATCGGCCAGTGAATCCCGGGGAGATGGCGACCAGTGGGTCGCCGATTGTGTACATCGTAGACATTTCCCAGATTCGCGCCATCGCGAACGTCCCTGTCAAAGATGCCACGTCTATTACCGTGGGGCGTCCCGCGCGAATCACCGGCCCGGATGGCGACATCGCGGGTAAAGTAACTGTGGTGAGCCCGGCCGTCAATCCCAGCACCACTACCGTCGAAGTGTGGGTTCAAGCGCCGAACCAAGGCGAGAAGCTCAAGCCCGGAACCGCGGTGCGAGTGTCTATAATCGCGGAAACGATTCAGAACACTTTAGTGGCTCCTGTCTCCGCATTGCTCAACGGAGATGACGGTGGACAGAAGGTGATGGTGGTCAGCGATTCGAAAGCCCACGAACGCAAAGTCTCCGTGGGAGTGCGTCAAGGCGAGCGAGTTCAGATCTTGAGCGGAGTGCAGGAAGGCGATCAATTGATTACGTCGGGCGGATTGGGCCTGGAAGATAACGCCAAGGTAGCGATTCAAGCTCCTAAGGGCGATGACGATGACGATAACGCCGACGAGCCAGCGGCTGCAGACAAGCCTGATGATTCCAAGAGCAAAGACGCTAAGGCCGCGGACTCGAAAGGAAAGAAGGTGAGCGCGTCCGATGAGAGCCCGACCGGCGAGCACTGGACTGCCCGCTTTGCGCGCCCTATCATCTTCGTCATTCTGATCCTCATCGCGATAGGCGCATATGAAGCGTTTTCCATACCCGTCGCTGTCTTTCCGAACACAGATTTCCCCCGAATCGTCGTAGGAATTGACAATGGCGTCGCGCCCATCAATCAGATGGAGGTCACGGTTACGCGGCCTGTCGAAGAAGCCATGAATTCAGTCCCGGGGCTGGAAAAGGTTCTCTCGACAACCAGCCGGGGATCTGCTGAAGTCAACCTTTTCTTCAATTGGAGTGTGGACATGTTCCAGACCTTGGAATACGTCAATGCCGCCTTGGCCCGTGTTCAGCAGTCGCTTCCGCCCACGGCGAAGCTGACCGCCAACAGGCTGACATTCGCGGCGTTTCCGATCCTGGCGTACAGCCTCACATCGGACTCCATGCCGCAAACACAGTTGTGGGAGTTGGCCAATTACACCATCAAACCCCGGCTGAATCGCGTGAACGGAGTTTCGAGTGTCGTGTTGCAAGGCGGGAACGTTCCCGAATTCCAGATCGAGCCCGATCCGGAGAAACTCCTGCAAGCACAGGTGAGCGTGCCCGCTATTCTGGATGCCCTTACCAAGACAAACATGGTGGATTCGCCGGGCCTCATCGAGAACAATCATGAGTTGTCGCTCACTGTGGTCAGCGGACAGACGCAAACGCCAGCGCAGATTGAGAATGTAGTACTCCGCACGACCGCGAACGGCATACCGATTCGTATTGGAGACGTCGCGCGCGTGATGTCCTCCGTCATGCCGGTCTACACGATGGTCACCGCGAACGGGAAACCTGCCGTCCTGCTCAATGTCTTCCGTCAGCCGGAAGGCAACACGGTCACCGTCGCCGATCTAGCCAACCAGGAAATCGACCAGATTCGCCAGACGCTGCCGGCAGGAGTGAAGATTCAGGCTTTCTATGACCAATCCACCCTGGTGCGCGATTCGATCAATAGTGTCCGCGATGCAATTCTAATCGGTTTAGTGTTGGCGGGCCTCATCCTCGTTCTTTTCTTAAGGGATTGGGGAAGTTCTCTGGTTGCGGCTCTGGTTATTCCTGCGACCATCGGCATTACCTTGATTGCACTGAGAATCATGGGCGAGACCTTCAATCTGATGACCCTGGGCGGGCTGGCCGCCGCGGTTGGGTTGTTGATTGATGATGCCATTGTCGTGGTGGAGAATATCGTGTTGCACCGCGATTCGGGACAAGGCCGTTCCGAAGCGATTCGCAGCGCGCTGCGTGAAATTCGAGTGCCTCTTGTCGGATCCACAATTACGCCTATCGTTGTTTTCCTGCCGCTGATCTCCATCACAGGCGTTACCGGGACCTTCTTTCGAGCCCTCGCGGTCACTGTCGGCACTGCGCTGCTGACGTCATTGGCCCTGGCCCTCACGTGGACTCCAACTCTGAGCCTTTTCCTCTTGCGCGCAAGAAGGGGTTCCGGCGAGGCGACAGAGGGCTCGCATCACGGCGAGCCGTCGACTGGGTTCATGGGGAAAATAACGCGCCTTTATGACCGCTCCCTACGTTTCACTTTGGCGCATCCTTTCGTGCTTGCGGTCTGCTGCATTGGACTGATTGTCGTATCCGCTTTCGGATACCAGGCCCTGGGCCGGGATCTTCTTCCGGCTATGGACGAGGGCGGTTTCATTCTCGATTACTTAATGCCCGCGGGTTCTTCGCTGCAGGATACAAATGCAGTGCTGCAGGGTGTCGAAAAATTGCTTTCAGAAGTTCCGGAAGTGGAAGGTACTTCGCGCCGCACCGGTCTGCAGTTGGGTTTGGCGGCAGTAACGGAAGCGAATACGGGTGATTTTTCCGTAAAGCTGAAGACGGATAGAAAGCGCGGCATCGAGGAGATCATTTCAGATGTGCGTTCAAAGGTGAACGACGAATACCCGCAGCTCGACGTCGAATTTGTGCAGGTCTTGCAGGATATGATCGGCGACCTGACAAGTTCTCCGGAACCCATCGAAATCAAGCTATTCTCACAAGATCCCAAACTGCTGGCCGACTGGGCTCCGAAGGTGGGCGACCGCATAAAAAAAATCAAAGAAGTAACGGACGTCAAGAACGGAATCGAGAATACGGTTAGCGGTCCTGCCATCGTGATGAACGTCGATCCTATCGTTGCCGCCCGAGCCGGTTTCACTCCGCAGGAAATCGATCTCGACGCAAGCGCGATCCTTCAAGGAGAGCCCTCTACTACCCCGGTGGTTACCAATGATCGCGCCTACACCATTCGGGTCCGATTCTCGCCGGACTCTCGGGCTTCCTTGGATCAGGTTCGCAACACAGTAATTACCAGCAATTCCACCGGCAAGACGGCCACGCTTGGCACGCTCGCCAATTTCCAGAATGAAGCCGGGCAGACGGAAATTATCCGCGAGAATCTACAGCGGCGCGTTGCGGTGACGGGGCGTTTCGAAGGTGTGAGCCTGGGCCAAGGAATGGACATAGTAAAGCAGGCCGTCGCCGATATGCACGTGCCTTCCAGCATCCGAATCGCCTACGGTGGAACCTACGAAGAGCAGCAGAAGTCGTTTCGTGATTTGTTAACTGTACTGGCTCTCGCTGTGGTACTCGTCTTCACCGTGCTTTTGTTCGAGTTCCGGAACTTCGCGGCGCCGACGGCAATTCTAGCGTCCGCGTTGCTCTCGACGTCGGGCGTATTCTTTGCGCTATTGATCACCAAGACCAGTTTCAACATTTCTTCGTTCATGGGGCTCATCATGGTGATTGGGATCGTAGCCAAGAACGGAATTCTGCTCTTAGATGCCGACCAAAGGTTTCGCGCGGAAGGATCGTCGGTGCTGGAGGCCATGATTCAAGCTGGAGAACGCCGTCTCCGGCCCATTCTTATGACCGCCCTGGCCACCATCGCCGGAATGATTCCGTTATCTCTTGCCATTGGCGCAGGCTCGCAAATGCTGCAACCCCTGGCAATCGCCGTGATCGGTGGATTGGTCGCATCCATGGTTTTGTCGTTGATCGTGACGCCGGCGGTCCAATACTACCTAAGCAAGAAGGCCTGAACACGTAGATAGTTCCGCTGAATGCTATCAACCTGCCTTGACCTGTGGTTATGAGGCGAACGTGATCACCGCGCCCAACACCGTGCGGTCCCCCACTGCCTGGATCGCCTCGCGAGTTCGTTCAATCGGATAAGTCGCTGTGACCATTGACTTCATATCGATGACGCCCTTCTCCATTAACTTCACGTAACGCGGAATGTCGCGCAGCATGTTCAATCCGCCCTGCTGGCCGGAGTAGAAAGAACGCCCGCGGTTGGAGAAACTCGCCGCATTGAAGCTCACGTCGCCGCGCCACGCCACGCCCAGCATGACGATATGGCCGCCCGCTCGGGTGAAGTCGAAGCCTTGTTGCAGCGGAAGGATGGCAGTGGGGTCGGGGCCGATTTCCACCTTGGGTGGGAACCAATCGCTGCCCACTGCGTTAATCGTGAAGTCGGCGCCATCGGGAACCGCCAGGCGTCCGGGTCCGGAAATGCGCCCTCCGGCAAAGCGGCGGTTGGTAATGCCCTTGCACAGCTCTTGAATCTTAGCCACCAGGCCCTTGCCTTCGGTATTCGGATCCAGCGCAATCGTCCCGCCCACCTTCATAGCGATCTCCCGCCGCGACCGGATCGGTTCGATGACGATCACTTCGCCGGCATTGGCGAGCCGTGCCCCTTGGATTGCGCCCATGCCCACCGGTCCCGCGCCCTGCACCACCACGTGCCAGCCCGGTTCGATCTGCACCAGGTCGCGTGCGGAAGCCAGACCAGTGCCAACCGTGTCGCCTAGGAGAGTCAATTGCTCGGCGGGAAGATCTGTGAACACCGGGCAGCAATATTCCTCCGGCACCACCATGATTTCGCTCAGGCCACCGAGCCCCGCCTGCTCGAAGATCTGCGTCCCGTCGGACATCTCGGCCAACGGACGAGCAGGGGCGGTGTCGAGGAACTGGCACCAGTCGGCGCGGCCGTGCAGACACTGATAGCACACCCCACATTGCGGCGTTCCGGGAACGACCACGCGATCACCTTTTTGCACCCGCTTCACAAGCGCGCCAACCTCTTCCACAACGCCCATTCCGGAATGGTTGGGGATCGATGCCTGGGCAACATTCGCCGTGCTTAACGCGCCTCCGACGATGGTGTAGCAGACCGCGGACGCCTGGGTGCGAACCAAGACTTCGCGGGGCTGGATCGCGTGCAGGCGAAGTTCCTCGACCGAAGCGCCCGTGCCACGCCGGACAAAAGCCTTAAATCGCCTCCCGGCATTGGTTCCGGTAAGCTGTGCGGGAGCCTGCCCTGTGGCGACTTGCGGGAGCAAACTTCCGGCTGCTGCGGCCCCGCTCGCAAGCATCTTCCTTCGCGAAATCGGCATAGCGGCGTCCTCCAAGATTTCAGTTAATTATGCTCGATCACCATCAAGGAGAACGAGCCAGACAGCACCGGTCCCCGGCCTCTGCCACCGGCAGGCACGGGCCCAAACTTCGCCGAGACGACGAAGACGCGGTGATTGGTTGGGTCCAGCCCCATGTTTCGAGAACCTTGCGGCGTCTGCACGATTTCCGCGACATGATACTGGTCTGGAGAATCCTGATGGATCACTGTCAGCGTGCCGTCCGCATTCGACGCGAAGGCGTTGCCTGAGGCTGCATCGTATCCCGCTCCATCGACACCCATCCCAATCGAGACTGTCGCGACCACTTTACCTGCCTGATAATCGGACACAGCCATGACACCGCTGCGGCATCCGCTGAACAGCCGGTGATGCGCAGTATCGATCGCCATGGCCACTGGCTGCTTGCACGGCGCAGTGGACCAGCGCTTGGACACGGTCGCGGTCTTCGCATCGATCTCGACCACTTCGCTTGTATCGGTGAGATTCGCGTACACCTTGCCGTCGCCGGCCGACGCGCCATACTCCGGTTTGCCGCCCAGCGGAATGTTGGTGATCAGCGTCCCAGCCCTCGGATCGATCACCGTGGAGGAATGCGCATCTCCATTTAACGTGAAGACGCGGTTGGAAGCGCTGTCATAAACGATCGCATCGGCATCTTCGGCCGCCGGTATCCGCCCCAGCACCTTGAACGTCTTAAGATCGAACATGACCACGGACTGATCATTGCCCGAGGTCGCGAACCCATGCCCGGTGGTTTCCGCGATTGCGGTTCCGTGCGCGCCCTGAATGCCCGTCACCTCGCCGAGCAGTTTACCCGAATCTTCGTCCACTACCATCACGCGATTCTGACGCGCGATAAACAGACGGTGATTGGGCGGATCGGGAACCACGTAATCCCAACTACCGTCGCCACCCAGCGTGTACGTGTGAGTCACGTGATAGGCAGCAGATGATTGAGCGAAAGCGGTGAGTGCACTCAGAGCAAGGACAAGAGCAAAATCGCGCATCAGGGCTCCTTTACTCTGAAAGTATATCCGGCTCACGCGTTCTACGCGGACTGATGTGTGCGCCAGCCCGGAGGCGCGTAAGTTTCGCGCACCACTTCTGTATATGGAACGGGGCTCACAATCGCGGGGATTTCCACCTGGACGTGGCGCTCCACGTTCGGCTTGGCCGACCCGCCATTGGGTTCGCCCCAAAGCAGGACCACCTCGGTGCCAGGCTTGCTTGACGTTTCATCGACCATTGCGAGCGTCAGCATTTTTCCTTCGTTGGAGCTGTAGCCGATCCAGGTCGACAGGCCCACCGTCTTACCGTTTGCCAGCACCCGGTCAAAAGGATGCATCGAATACACGGCGCTGGGAAACTCAATAAATTTAGCGCGGTCCTTCTTGTCGAAGACAGTACCCATTATCTTCAGCGCCTGATCGTTATCCAGCGCCAGGGTGACTTTCTTACGATGCGGGCTCTGCGCCTTTTTCTCCAACGCGGCGCGGCCCACAAAGTCGTGGTCGAACTTAACCACCGGACCATAACCAAGGTCCCAGGGCGTGAGGTAGTAGTCTTCAATGTTGTCTGAATAAAAGCTGCCGCCGATGGAAGCTTTGGCTTCATAGCTGTCCGCGGGAAGCCACTCTCGGTACGCCTTCAGTTCCTCGCCCGTGTAGATGGCGGGCAGCGGCGACGGAATCCAGCCTGATTCCAGAGTGTTGGAAGAATACGCGCGGCCGCCCACTTGCCGGAGGCCGAACTCCTTGCCTGCTTCGACCAGAGCCATACGAACAGCCTCGCCGTCATCCCACGGTCCGAACAGCTCCAGGCCAGGTTGGCCCGCCATGCCATGCCGCAGCGCGCGGACCTTCTTTCCCGCGATTTCGGTCCATGACATGTGAAAGAACTTGACCTCGGGAACGGGCTTGCCGGTGGCCCGCTCAATGACTTTCATCGCGTTGGGCCCCTGAATCTGAAAGCGATAATTTCGCCGGCGCGTGGGATCTTTGCGGACGGCCGTCCGCTCATCCAATTCGGCCTTAACGTTATAGCCTCCCGTTTCGGCGTGATAGCGGACCCAATTGATGGTCGGGATTCGGCCGACCATATTGAATAAGTTCTCTTCCAGGTGGAACAGGATCACGTCTCCAATCACAAAACCGGCGGGCGTGCACGGCACGAATTGCTTGGCCCGATCCACAGGAAAGTTGGCGAAGCTGTTGATACCCAGGTGGGTCAAGAGCTTCAGAGCGTCCGGCCCTTCCAGTTGCAGCTCCGCCATGTGATAGGACTGGTTGAACAGCACGCAGTCCTTCTGCCACGCCCTCTGTTCGTCACGCCAGTTCGTGAATTCCGCCGGGACTCCGGGGTAAATGTTGGGGCCGGTTTGTTGGTTGTACAAATAAGAAGCGATGCTCTTGGTCCCCGTTAAGACCGCTTCCAGATTCTGTTTTGACATAGGTGACTCTAGTTAGATTACCCTGTATCCGGCATTACTACACATCAACGGGATAGATGGAGAGTATCAATCTCAAGGGATAGTCGGCTGCGCCTGCCGAAGCGCCATCTCATCAACGATTTGGCATACGATAGGTCAGTTAGCAAAGGGAGGACTTCTATGCGACTTCCGTTATTCTGTGCTCTGATCGCTTCCATCGCCAACGCCCAGGCTCCCAAGCAGCCTATCGACCCCCACAGCCTGGTCCTGCTGGGCGACAGGTTCAAGCCGCTTAAGTACGACGACATGACGCCTGAGCAGAAAACCATGGTCGGCCATCTTCTCTCAGGCGAACGCGGAGGAGTGAGGGGGCCGTTTAACGTTTTGCTGCGCAGCCCCGAAGTCGGCGATCTGGGCGCGGAATTCGGCGGCGCCATGCGCTTCCGGAACCCTTTTCCTGCGCCAGTCCGCGAGACTATCATCCTGATGACTGGCCGCTATTGGATGGCCCAGTATGAGTGGCGCGCTCACAAGGCCGCGGCCATTCAGAATGGCCTTAGTTCGGCCACTGTGGATGCCATCGCCACCGGAAAACGCCCTAGCGGGATGCCGGAGGACATAAAGGTCGCCTACAACCTTATTGATGAATTGCTCACCTCTCATCAGGTGTCCAATGACACCTTCAAGGCCGCCAAAGAAAAATTCGCCGAGCGAGGTGTCTTCGACATGATCGGCTTAAGCGGCTGGTATGGTCTGGTGTCTATGGTGCTCGACGTCGACCGGTACCCTCTGGGCGACGGCATCGAGCCCGAGTTGAAGCCTCTGGAGAATCCGCTGCCGGTCATTGGAATGGGATTTGCGACTCCAGTTCCGGGTCCGGTCTCCCCCATGGAGGTGAAGTCGTCGGCCAATGGCAAAGCCTTCACCATGCTTGGCGACCGTTTTAAACCGCTGACCTACGAACAGATGAACCCCGAACAGAAAAAGATGACCGACATCGCCGTTTCCCAACGAGGCACGGGCGGGAGTTTCAATATCAACGTCCGCGACCCCGACGGGGGCCAACTCTTCTTTAATATGGGCGACCGCGTTCGTTTTCACATGTCGGTTCCGGACAAACTCAAGGAAATAGCGATTTGCCTTACCGCCCGATATTGGGGCGCGCAGTACGAATGGCTTGCCCATCGCCGCGCCGCGATGCAAGCCGGCCTGAGCGAAGATAAAGTGAAGGCGATCGCAGAGGGCAGGCGGCCATCGGGTATGTCCGCCGATGAAGAAGCCGTCTATAACTTCATCACCGAACTGTTCAAAACCAAGCAGGTGAGCGACGACACTTTTGCGGCACTGAAGAGCGTGGTAGGCGAGCGCGGTGTGGTTGATCTGATTGTTACTGCAGGCTACTATCAGGCGGTTTCGATGTTGATGAACGCCGACCGCCTGCCCGTCAACGCGAACCAGCAACCGGAGCTGAAATACATCGCTAAACCTCTCCCTTGAACTGACGATAGGTAGTCATGGACGCACTGCCTATTGAGGTTCTGTGTTTCGTGCTCGCAATCGTCGTCGGCTACTTCGCGGGAAGACTATTCAGCATCCTGAACGAAAATAGGGAATAGGGAGCGAGAAAACTCGCCCCCTAAATGTGTTTTCGATCAAACAGCGCGCCGGACAGCGTGGTACAAAACTAAAACCACCACGGCTCCCACCACCGCGACTAACAGGCTGTAAAGATTCAACCCGCTGACTCCGGCCGCTCCGAACAAGTTGAACAGCCATCCCCCGGCGATGGCTCCAACAATTCCCAGGATAATGTCGAGGATAAGCCCCTCTCCTGTCTTGTTGACGATCTTGCTGCCTATGAAGCCGGCAACCAGGCCCAAAATGATCCAAGCGAAAATAGACATGTGCTGTCCTTTCTAGATCTAGCATCGGCGAACCGGTCATTTGCCCAGGTTCGGCGCCACTAGATTATACATGCCGGGGCCTAAAAGGGCAGGCCTAGTCTATGCTGAGGCGTGATATTCTCTCTGGGAAGGAGTCACGCCAATGGAACGACCCAAACTGCCGGCAGAGGCCATCCAACTATACAATTTGTTCATTCACGGCGATATTAGCCGCCGCGCTTTTATGGACGGGGTTCAGAAATTTGCCGTCGGTGGACTTGCCGTAGCCACTATTGTCGAAGCGTTGATGCCGAACTACGCTTTGGGGCAGCAAGTCCCCAAGACTGACGACCGGATCAAAGCATCGTATGAGACCGTTCCGTCGCCACAGGGCAACGGAAGTATTAAAGGATACCTGGTCCGCCCGGTGAGCGCCGATACACGCAATGAGAAGCCTACGAAATTACCGGGCGTTATCGTGGTTCATGAGAACCGCGGCCTGAATCCTCATATCGAAGACGTCGCGCGCCGTTTTGCCCTGGCGAATTTTATGGCGTTCGCGCCTGACGGCCTCACTTCGCTCGGTGGCTTCCCCGGCGACGATTACAAGGGCGGGCAGATGTTCAGTAAGGTCGACGGCAAGAAGATGACCGAGGACATGGTGGCCTCGGCGATGTGGCTGAAGAATCGCGCCGATTGTACGGGAAAGATCGCCGCAACGGGTTTCTGCTACGGCGGCGGTATTGCCAACACTCTGGCGGTTCGGCTGGAAGGCGATATCGCGGCGGCTGCGCCGTTCTATGGCGCCGTGCCCCCGGAGGTCTCCAAAATCAAGGCTGCAATTCTGGTTCACCATGGGGCGCTGGATACTCGTCTGGCCGCGACGTGGCCGGCCTACGATATGGCCTTGACTGCCGCCAACGTGCCGCACGAAGGCTACATTTATCCCAACGCGGTCCACGGCTTCAATTGCGACGCAACGCCGGAGCGCTATAACAAAGCCGCGGCGGACCTGGCATGGTCACGCACCATCGACTGGTTCAATAAGTACGTCAAGGCCTGATTCACACGTCTTAAAAACAATCGGCGCGCGGACCCCCGGCCTTACCGCCTGCGGCTGGGGGCTGGCGTTGTCGTTGAAACGGATCGCATTGAATTGACGTCGTGCATAACACAGCTGTGGCGCGTGAGCGCGGGGGATCCGACCCGGGTCTCAACTAAATCAGCCTCTGAGCCTGCCGTACTATAGTAGATTCGGTTCGTACAGTTTTTTTCAGCCAGCGGCCCCGTGCGCCACAAAAACAAGGAGCAGAATCGGGTTGTTGGTTAGCGCGTGACAAACATGCAAAGTGACTGGCGCTTCCGGTTGTTCCTGTCTTGCTGTCTGACTGCTTCTCCGGTGCTGGCGCAATGTGCCGGTGACGTTTCAAACCCGCAGATGGCGGCCGATTGTGCCGGACGATCCTTTCCTCCCCAAACCCAGGCAACCATTGATGCCCGCCACGCCTACACTCTCGCGGAGTTGATCGACATCGCCGAGCACAACAACCCGGCAACCCGAATCGCCTGGGAGCGCGCAAAGCAAAAGGCCGACGAATTGGGAATCAGGCGCAGCGCCTACTATCCGATTCTCGCCGCCGTCGCGACGTTCGCCGGTGAGCGAACCATCGAACCCTTTCCGAAACCCCTCGCGACCCTGGGATACACAACTGTGTTGGCCGGCCAGGTACAACCCGCGGTTACTCTGGAGTATTTGATATTCGACTCCGGGGCCCGGAAGGCGCGAGTCGATGCGGCCACCGCGGAGACGCTTGCAGCGGGGGCGCGTTTTATCAAGGCCAATCAGGATGTCGCATTCCAGGTGACCACGGCATTCTACAAGCTGCTCACCGCGCAGGAGCGTTTGCAAGCTGCGGAGGAGACTCTCAAAACCGCGCAGACCACCCAGGATGCGGCGGAAGCTCGTCTCAGCAATGGCCGCGCCACGCTGCCCGATGTTCTCAACGCTCGGGCCGAAACATCGCAGGCTGTCTTCGACCGCGAATCCGCCGATGGTGAGCAAAGAATCGCTCGCGTTGAATTAACGGAGGCCATCGGCGTGGAGCCTTCCCCAGATCTCACCATTGATGGTCAGGCCGACGCGCCTTTGCCTCAACTACTCAATGTTTCCGTGAGCGATTTGATGGAGCGCGCTTTTAGGGACCGCCCTGACTTGCAGGCTCAGGTGTCCGAAATTCGTGCCGCCTCCGATGCCATTCGCGCGGCGAAGGCCGAAAATGGGCCTCGCATCGGATTCAGCGGCAACGTGGCCGAGACGTCCCTCTGGCCTTATGCGAGCCAAGGCACTCTTGGGTCGGCCACCAAGACTACGTTCGCTGGCGCCTTTGAAGTGGAGTGGCGGTTCTTTGATGGAGGCGCGCGCAAGAATGAGATACTTAGCGCCGAGTCGAAGCAGCGCCAAGCCCAGCATGAGATGACCGAGCTTCGCGACCGCGCCACGCGGGAGGTCTGGTCGGCATATATCGCATTTACCACAGCGGTGCGGAAGCAGCAGGCCTCGGTTGCGTTGCTCGAATCGGCAAATTCTTCCTATTCCGCGTCGCTGGACGCTTATAACTTTGGCGTGAAAAATCTGATCGACGTCGTGACCGCAGAAAAACAACTCGCGCTGGCCAGGCTCTCCAGCGTGTCTTCGCGATCTCAGCTTTTGCTGGAAGCGGTCCGGGTGGAGTTCGTAACCGGAAATCTTCTGCGTGCGCTCCCACCGGCCACCCAGCCAGGAACTCCATCCAAGCCATGACCAAATTTCGCCGTCTTATTTTTCTCGCTTGCTTAATCACTTCCGGTTGCGGACGGGCGCCCTCTGTAGACGTTCTCGGGTCATTTTTTCCGGTGTGGATGATCTGCGCTATTGCTGGAGTGGTGGTGGCTTTCTTGCTGCGATCCTTGCTATTGCGCTTCAAGGTGGAGCCCCACGTGGGTCCGCTGGCGATCTTTTATCCGAGCGTTGTGATCTTATTCAGTTGCCTCCTCTGGCTGGTTTTTTTTCGATAGGAAACGAAAATGGTACAGAAAGTCCTGGGACGATTGATTGGAATTGCGGTGGTGGTAGGGGCGATCGCCTTATTGGTGATCGTGATTCTGCAAACCAGTGAGCATCCTCGCACCGATGACGCCAATGTTCGGGCGAATTTTATTGAGATTGCACCTGAAGTCAGTGGCCGGCTCACGGAATTGCCAGTGAAGGACAACGCATACATCAAGAAAGGCGACCTGCTTTTCGTCATCGATCCCCGCCCCTACGAATACGCTCTCCGCCAGGCCCTGGCGGACCAGGCATCGCTGGAACAGCAGATCATCGACGAGCAGCGCCGTATCAATGCGCAGAACAGCGGCGTTGAGGCTGCGCGCGCCGGAGTGGACCATTCCAACACCAGTGTCAAGACTGCGGGCAGCACCACCGATGTTGCCAAGGCGGCGGTTTCCAGGGCCCAAGCCGCGGTTGTTGCCGCGCAGGCGCAGCTTGCTCTGGCCACCAACAACGTGCATCGTATCGAACCGCTGCTGACGAAACAGTACGTCACAGTGGAGCAAGTGGACCAGGCCAATACCGCTCTACGCGTGGCGCAAGGAAACCTCGACGAGAGCCAGGCTGCGCTGGTGCAGGCTCAGGCTCAGCAGGCGCAGTCGGTTCTTCGCGAGCGCGAAGCGGACGCTGTCGCCACAGAATCGCAAGCGCGATTGGGCCAGGCGATCAATGGCATGGATCGCATCGATACTCTCGTCTCGCAACGCCCGGCCAGAAGCGCCAAAGTGGATAGCGCCCGCCTGGATCTGGAATGGTGCCGCGTGGTTGCTCCCTTCGATGCCTACGTGACCAACATGAATATCTCGGTAGGAGCCTACGCGCGTCCAGGGACTCCATTGTTCACCCTGATCGACACGACCACGTGGTATGTCATCGCGAATTATCGCGAGTCCGAAATCAGACATATTCAGGTCGGCGGGCATGTCGACGTGTTTCTAATGGCGCATCCTGATCAAAAATTCGATGGTCTGGTGGAGAGCGTCGGGTTCGGAGTGTTCCCCGAAGACGGTCGCGTGGCCGGCGGATTGCCGCAGATTGACCGGACTCTGAACTGGGTGCACCTCTCGACGCGATTCCCTGTGCGCGTGCGGGTCCAGAACCCGAATCCGGCTCTTTTCCGCATCGGAGCTACAGCGGTCACGGTCGTGAGATGAGGTAAGTATGGCCGCGCTTTCCTGGGAACAAGAGATTTGGGAGGACCTGAAACCCACTCCGGGGCGACTCAACAGCTCGCTACGAATCGTGGCCGCTACCGTCATCTCGCTGGTGGTGATGATGGCATTGCAGATGCCCTTCATCTCGCTAGGACTCTACTTCATTTTTCTGATTGGCCGTGACACGCCATCTATTTCCCTTCGGATCAGCATTATTTTTCTGGTGACGATCGCCTTGGCGATCGGTGTCGAAATGGGGGTGGTCATCCTTACCGACAACAGTCCCATGGCCCGCGTGATTAGTGTCGCCGCCGTTTCCTTCATCGCCGGTCTGTTCATGTTCGCCGCGCCCGCATTGAGCTCGATCGCTTCGGCCTGGGGATTTGTTTATTGCGTGCTGATCGCCTTATGGGAAAACCACGCGCCCTCCGACACTCTGGTGAAAAACTCGCTATGGCTTTTTGCGACGGCCTCTCTTTCCCTGGGGGCCTCCGTCGCGGTTGAATTCTTCTTCGCTCTTCGAAGTCCCGCCGAAATGCTGGTGGAGCAACGCAATGTCCGCTATCAGGCGCTGAGCGCCATGTTTGACGCTTTTGCCCGTGGCGCCGAGCCCGCCCATCTCGCCGTGGCCATCAGCGCCGTTACTCGGCTGGCTGCCGCGGGACAATCCGCCATGCATCAGATCTACAACCGTATTGTCGACCGCGATCTTGATACCGGCACGCTGCCGATAGGCACTAGGGTTCATATCACGATGCTGGCCCAGCTTCTGGATGTGTCCGCCGCATTCGGCTCTCAACATACCACCGGCGTCGCGGACTCCGATATTCGCAGTCGCTGCCAAGCCATCGCGGACCAATGCCGCGACTTAACTTCATCCTTTCGATCAAAAGCCACCGACTGGCAACCGACCAACGTGGAGCAGATGACCATCCTCGACCGGGTGGAAATGGATCTCAAGCTGATTCAATCCATGCCGGACCGCCCTGAACAGTCCGCCGGCGAAAAAAGCGATCCGCAATCACTGGTTGCACTGCCTTCCAAGAAGGTTTCGATGATCAAACCGGGAGCCTTTCGCAGCCCCGAAACGGTCGCATTCGCTTTGAAACTCAGCCTGTGCACAACTCTTTGCTACATCTTTTATCTTTCTGTAGACTGGCCCGGAATTTCAACCGCCGTGAGTACTGTGCTGATTACAGGCCTGAGCACCAGCGGCGCGATTAAGCAAAAGATGGTGTTTCGTTTCATGGGATCCGCGATTGGAGGCCTGATTCTGGGATTAGGATCAACGGCTCTCTTGTTCCCGCATATGGATTCCATTACGTCACTGGTGGCGCTGGTAAGCGTAGTTGCATTCGGCTCCGCGTGGTGGTCCGCAGGCCGGCGCTTCAGCTATGTGGGCCTTCAAATCGCTCTGTCTTTTTATCTCGTCGCGTTCGAGGGGTTTCGCGCACCTACCGAACTGGCTCCCGCGCGCGACCGCCTGGCTGGAATCATCGTTGCATTAATCGTCATGTGGTTTGTGTTCGACCAGATTTGGCCGGTCAGAACACTAACCGTAATGCGGCGCGCCTTTGCGTCCGTGTTGCAAAACGAGGCAAAGCTGTTTCGACTCGACGAGCGTGATGGTCCGCTGCTGCCCCGTGCCGATGTGCTGCGCGACGAGGTCGGCAAGACGGTAGCTTCGCTTCGCTCCATGAATGACGCGGTCGCCTACGAATTCGGGACGGGCCAGGCGCGCAACGTTCATGCAAGCGAAGTGATGGTGCGAGGGGCCCTTACCTCGGTCGCCATGTTCTGGAATCATTTGGTGTTGCTACATAGCGAAAGGGACGACGATTCTATACACGACCCCAACCTGGTGGAACTGCGCGGCGCCGTTGCCTCAACCCTGGACGAGATGGCGAAGGCTCTGGTGGAAGAAAAGCCCTGGGTGCCTGTGAACTTGGACAACTTCGCGAACCGGCCTGTCAGCCCGCGATATAAAGAGCATGTGCAGAACGATTTGGCCCGATTTCAGGAACTTCAGGAGATCGTCTCCAGCCTGACTGAGAAGGCCCCCAAAGGCTCATCCATCGAGGGTTCCTCTCACGTAAGTTCATTAGAGGCGTGAAATCCGTTCTCCCCGGCGCTGATTTGCAGTCCGATGAAACGATAGGCGCGTTCCGCGCACTAAACAGCAGCAGTTGTTAGACTCGATAAGTAAAGGAATGGAAAAACTCGGCCACTACGAAATCCTCGGGGAACTGGGTCGCGGGGGGTGCGGGGTCGTGTACAGGGCGCTGGATCCTGCTATTGGCAGAACTGTGGCCATAAAAACCATTCTGGCCGAGGGGTTGGGCGACTCTACCAAGGCGCGATTCCGGCGCGAGGCCCGCTCCGCAGGTAGTCTCTCGCATCCCAACATCGTAACCATACACGAATTCAACGACACGGGCGACGTAATGTTCATTGCTATGGAGTTTGTCGACGGACAGACCCTGGCCCAGCGGATGAATGAGCCGAAATTGCCGCTCGGCTTCGTCCTTTCTACAGTGCGGTCGGCAGCCGACGCACTGGACTTCGCGCATGCCAGCAACATTGTGCATCGCGACGTGAAGCCTGCCAATTTCCTGATTACCAAGCAGGGGCTTCTGAAGATTACCGACTTCGGCATCGCCAAGGTGCTTGATAGCGACGTCAGCCTCACTAATACCGGCATGGTGATCGGCACGGTGCAGTACATGTCGCCCGAACAGATCGGGGCGCAGAACGTTACAGGGAGATCAGACCAGTTTTCGCTCGCGGTGATCGCCTACGAAATGCTAACCGGCCAGCGGCCCTTCCAGGGAAATTCGTGGGCCAGCATGATTCACAGCATCATGTCCACCGAGCCTCTGCCTCTGAACAAGTACCGCTTCGATTTGGGTGATGCTGCCACCGAGGTTCTGCGGAAAGCGCTGTCGAAGGATCCAGCGGCCCGATTCACCACATGCAGGGAGTTTTCGGATGCGCTGGAACGATCGATTCTGGGATCCACGGATCAACGCGCCACCCTGTTGTTTCCCCAAGGCTCGGATCACGAGACGATGCTGATGAACGCACCGTTGACCTTGCCTGCGATTACGGTGGCCAAGGCTACCGCGCCCATGGCGAACCCGCCAGTGAAGACCGCGGAGAGAACTCCTGTTGTTACTCCCGATGTCACGCCTGCGACTCCTCCCCCTGCGCCGCCCCGTCGTCCCTGGGCGATCCCCGCCGCAATCGTAGCAGTGGTGGCAGTCGCATTCGGCACGTGGATGGCGTTTCGCGGCGGTAATCCGCCACCCGTAAAACCGCCGACGGTGACGCAATCCTTGACTCCGCCGCCTGCGGCCCCGGCTCCCGCGGTAGTACAATCGCCTGCGCCCGAAACCCCCGCACCGACGGCTACACCTGAACCGCCACGCGAAACGAGCGTTGCGGAATCGTCCCCGAAGACTCCTCCAACCCCAGTTAAGGAATCTCCGGTTAAGCAAGCGCCAGTTAAGGAAGTTCCCGTTAAGCAAGCCCGCGTTTCTACGCCGCCGCTTCCAACCGCGGTTCCGGTGATAACGGCTCCAAAGTCGACTCCCCCGGCCACCGCCGCCGCGCCGCCACCCGCGACAACGCAGGCCCCCGTTCCGCCGACCCAGAACCCAATCTCGCCGCCGCCCGCCACGCAAACACCGGTATCGACCCCGCCGCAGTCCACCCCGGTTGCTCGGGTAGAACCTCCCCCGGCCGCGCCAATTCAGCAGCCCGCAGTCCCGGCGGCTGGGAGTCCAAATCCAACTCCAACCTCAACGCCCGCCGCCGCGAACCCAACTCCACCGGTTCCTCGTGGCCCGTCGCCGGCCGAATTAGCAGCGCAGCGGCATGCCGCGGAGGTTCAGGTGGCGAGCAAGCAGATTGCGGAAGCTGTAAACAAGTACCGTCAGGCATTTGAGAGTCGCGACTTGAACGGATTGAAAGCCGTGTGGCCAGGCATGACTCGTAGCGAACAGAACTCCTTCCAGAGTTTCTTCCGCATCGCGCGTTCCATTATGCTGCAGATGTCTCCCGCGGGCGACCCTGAAGTGACCTCTTCCGGCGCCACTGCCAGGTATCGCCGGTCGATAAACGCGCGCGACGACCGCACTGCCTTGCCCGCGCAAGAGCAAACAGTAAAGATCACGTTCCACAAGGCTGGCGACCAGATGCTGATTGATTCGATCGAAGCCCAAGGCCGTTAAGTTCCTACCATCGAAAAAACGAGGAGACCGATAATGAAAAACATTACCAGCCGCTTGGCTGCCAGGCTGTTGGATTCACCAGGAGGAAGTGCCGCCCGATTATTGTTTTTGGCGGCATTGGCGTGTTCGCCAGGCTACTCGCAGTCGACGCCCATAGTTCTCAGTCCGGGAACGGTTGTGACCGGACAATGCGCCACGCACACTCACGACCCGGGGTGCGTTCTTCCTAATTTGTTCGGGCCCCAAGGCATTACCGTCTTCGCCAATCCGACCTTTCCGCACTACGCGCACTTCATCGGATCCGCGCAACAGATCATGAATCAGACTTTAAGCAGCGCGATTGGAACGCAGCTCGCCGTATTGCCTTTCATTTCGCCCGCATCTGGATTTACGTACAAATTCGACCCCAACCTGGGCACCTTTGAGCGCACCACTACCAGCTTCGGTCCTATCTATTCCGAACGGGCCGACACAATCGGCAAGGGCAAAGTATCTTTTGGCGTCAGCTACAGCCGTTTCAGATTTGGAAGTTTGGATGGTCTGAACCTGCACGCGATCCCGGCGGCATTTACGCATTTGCCGGACACGGGCCCGGGCGGCGTACCGGAGCCTTACGAGGCCGACGTCATCAAGACCACCAACAACATCAATTTGAATCTGGATCAGGCCGAGCTTTTCGGAAGCGTTGGCATTACCGACCGCATTGATGTTTCCATCGCTGTGCCGATGGTTTCCGTGCGTATGGGCGCAACCTCCAGCGCTGATATTGTACGGGTTTCCGGACCCACCTTCACGGTTGGAACGCAGACTTTTGTGAACCCTCATTCTTTTTCATCGGACCCGAACAACCTGCATAACAATTACGCCAGCAATGGAACCGCTTCCGGCTTTGGCGATGTGACCTTCCGCATCAAGGACAATGTCTATCGAGGCGAAGGTTTCCGCGTTGCCCTCGCCCTCGATGTTCGCACGCCGACTGGCGACGCCAGAAAATTCCTCGGCACGGGCGCGGTGGGCCTGAAGCCGTTCATCGTAGTATCCGCGGGCAAGCGCTTTTCCCCGCACGCGAATTTTGGTTTTCAATGGAACGGCCAGTCGATCCTGGCGGGCGACATCACCGGAGCTATCGTTAGCGAGAACGCCGCGGGTCAAACCACCATTCAGAATGGACCGGCGATCTCCCACAATCTTCCCCGCGATATCCAGTATTCGATCGGCGCGGATTACGGGGCTACGAAGCGGCTCTCCCTCGCGGCGGACTACCTTGGCCAGACTATTTTCGACGCCCCCGGCATCGCCGCCGATAATCTGATTACGGCAAACATTCCGGGCGGCACCGGTCCCATTCCCATTCCCACCATTAAGGCCGTGACCGGTTACGTGTACCTGAACACCGGGTCGCTCGGCTTCAAATACGAGTTGCTCGACAATCTGCTGCTGACGTGCAACATTCTGGTAAGGCTTGATAACAATGGACTCCGGCAGAACGTGACGCCCTTGTTCGCCCTGTCCTATACGATCGGGCACTGAGTGGCGGCGCTTTGACCGTGATACCATCTCCGAAGTGAGGTCAAGTTTGAAGATGTATTCGATGCGCCGCCACCATCTTGTTTTTGGAATCGTCCTGGTGGTTGCTGCCCCGATGGGCGCGCAGGCCCCTAAGCCGGCCGCCCCCGCGAAACCTCTAGCCGGCGCAGCGAAACCGTCAGTCCTGCGAACGGCCTGGGGCGATCCGAACCTTCAAGGCACCTGGTTCGTCATGTACGATGTACCGCTGGAACGGTCCGCTGCGAATGCCAACAAGCCATTCCTGACCGACGCCGAAGTGGCGGCGGCAGATGCGGCAAAAGGGCTGAACCCCGGGCGTAATGCCCGCTCCGCCGACAAATCCCAGGACGTGACGGGCGCCTACAATGCGGTCTTCAATTCGGTCCTGAAAACCGGCAAGCGGACCTCCATGATCATCGATCCGCCCGACGGCAGGATTCCCCCCCTGGTTGCGGGAGCGCCAGTGCAAGGCCGTGGCGGCTTAGGCCGCGGAGGCGGCGGTCAGAACGACAACCCGGAAACCATCGCGCAATCCCCGCGCTGTCTCGGCGTGCCGATGCCGTTCCTGCCGCTGAATACCGCGTTCGCGCAGGGTACCGTGATGCAGTTGGTGCAGTCCCGTAAAACGGTCGGCATCTACATGGAAGACGATCATGCCGGGGGAGGCAATCGAGTCATCTACCTGGACGGGCGTCCGCATCTTCCTCCGAACATTAAGACTTATCTGGGCGATTCGCGCGGCCACTGGGAAGGCGATACTTTGGTGGTTGAAACCACAAATTTCTCGCAGGGCTTCCGAGGATCCAATCCCGACACCTATAAGATGGTGGAACGAATCACCCGGGTGGACGCGAACAATCTTCGCCGCCAAATCACCTTCAGCGACCCCAAGACGTGGACCAAGCCCTGGACACTGCAGGTTGACATGGGCAAGACCGACGATCAGCGCCAGATGATCTTTGACTCGGCCTGCCACGAAGGCAACTACGGCATGACGGGCATTCTGGTCGGATCGCGCAGGGAAGAGCAGGCCGCGAAGAAGTAGGTGCCGCTCGCACTACTGCTGGTGCTCTCCGCCGCCAGCGGCGCAGCGGCTCTCATCTACGAAATCGTCTGGTTCCAGCTTCTGGAATTAGTTATCGGCTCGAGCGCGGTGTCGCTTGGCGTGCTGCTGGCGACGTTCATGGGCGGCACGTGCATCGGCAGTCTCATGCTGCCCCGCCTGGTTTCCTCACGCCGCCGTCCTCTGCGCGTGTACGCTGCGATCGAACTGGGCATCGGCATTTTCGGCCTGTTCATGTTGGTCCTGATTCCGCTGGTGGAGCGCGTCTACACCGCGTGGAGCGGATTTCTGTTGCGCGGCGCGGTTGCGGCGGCCTGCCTTCTGCTCCCCACCATGCTGATGGGCGCGACGCTTCCTGCCCTGGCTCGGGCAGCCGGCCAAAAAGGCGTCCGGTGGCTTGGCTTGCTGTATGGCAGCAACATCGCAGGCGCGGTGCTCGGATGCGTGCTTTCCGGTTTCTATCTGCTGCCGAAGTACGACACAGCTACGGCTACGTATGGTGCCGTCGCGGTCAACGCGGCCTTGGCGGCTATTGCATTTCTTCTCGCGACGACCACGTCGCCCGATACTGTTGAAATTGCCGATGCGCAACCCACTCGCCCAACGTTCACCGACGCGACGGTCTATTTAGCCATCGCGCTATCAGGCGCGTGCGCATTAGCTGCAGAAGCGATTTGGACACGCATGCTTGGGTTGCTGCTGGGTGCCTCGGTTTACGGATTTTCTCTCATTCTGGCGGTCTTTCTCACCGGCTTGGGGCTGGGTAGCAGCATCGGGTCATGGGTAAAGACTCGCCCACGTCTGGCGCTCGGCTATTGCCAATTACTTCTTGCGGCCGCGATCGCTTGGACTGCTTACAGTCTAGCCGCCTCGCTTCCGTACTGGCCGATCGACCCGTCCATCTCCTCCAGTACCGGCTTCAATTATCAACTCGACCTTGCCCGAACTCTATGGGCGCTACTCCCGCCCACGCTGTTATGGGGAGCAAGTTTCCCTTTGGCGCTAGCGGCCCTTTCGAAACGGGAAGACGGCGCGAAGTTGTTCGCCGGAGTTTATGCGGCCAACACCCTGGGAGCCATAGCCGGCGCCCTGGGTGCGAGCTTGCTGCTGATCGCGTGGATCGGATCTCAGCACGCGCAGCAATTGCTGATCGCTCTGTCGACGGTTGCGGGTCTGCTGCTTCTCTTGACGCCTCTCTCCAAATCGACAGCTTTGGCCGGCGTGGCCGCCGTGCTGTTCAGCGCCCTGCTGATTCGCAACGTCCCGCCCATCGCGCCGGTGCTGATCGCGCATGGACGGTACGCAGCCAGTTGGGCAGGGAAGGGCGATATCGTGTACGCCGCGGAAGGAATGAATTCTTCCGTCGCGGTGTCGAGTTTTGCAAATGGAGCTCTCACCTTTCATGTTTCCGGGAAGATCCAAGCGTCCACCGTTCCTCGCGATATGCGGCTTCAGCGGATGTTGGGCCACCTCAGCACGTTGATCCCCTCCAGCCCACGCTCGGTTCTGGTCATCGGTTGCGGTGCGGGAATTACGGCAGGCGCAGTGTCCATCGACCCAAAGGTGGAACGGGTCACGATCGTCGAAATCGAAGCCCTGGTGCCGAAGGCAGCCGCACAGTATTTCGGCAAACAGAATTTCAACGTCATCCACAACCCGAAGGTTCAGGTCCGAATCGACGACGGCCGCCATTACCTGTTGACCACGAAAGAAAAGTTCGACGCGATCACCGTCGATCCCCTGGACCCATGGGTGAAGGGCGCGGCAAATCTCTACACCAAGGAATTTTTTGACGCCGTCAAAGAGCACCTCAACCCCGGTGGTGTGGTCACCATGTACATTCAACTCTTCGAGACCAATCAGGATGCGGTCAAGAGCGCGGCTGCCACGTTTTTCGAGGTCTTTCCAAACGGGACCGTCTGGGGTAATCCGTATCAGGGGAAGGGCCATGACATGTTGTTACTCGGCGAATCCGCTCCTCTAAAGATTGACCTCGACCAGATGGAGCGGCGGATTGCCGGTCCCGGGTACCACAAAGTCGTGCAGTCGCTTGCCGAAGTTGGAATGAACTCACCCCTCGATTTGTTTGCGACCTACGCGGGTAGGGCATCCGATCTGGTTTCTTGGCTAGGCGGATCGGCGATCAACCGCGACCGGAACCTGCGGATGGAGTACCTGGCCGGCACAGGCCTGAACCTCGACGACAGCGCTACGATCTATGCAAGCATGCTCGCCTACAGAAAATTTCCGGGGGACATCTTCTCGAGCGCCGAAGGACGTGTGGAGTTGCTGAGAGAGGCCGTGAGCTACTGAGGGTGCCCCGAGAGATTCAATCGATACCCGACCCAAGGCTCGGTCAACAGGAAGCGCGGATGGCTGGGGTCGGGCTCGATCTTCTTGCGGAGTTGATTGATGAAGACGCGCAGATATTCCACTTCGCTGCCATAGTCCGGACCCCACACTGCTTGCAGCAGCTTGCCGTGTGGAATAGGAACATCCGGGTTAGCGATCAGGTAGCTGAGAAGATCGTACTCCTTAGGCGTGAGGCGAATTTCCTTTGTCGAGGTCTTCACTCGCCGCGTGGCAAGGTTGATTTCGACGCCATCCAGATGGATCATCTGCGTGCCGGAGGACGGTGGAACGGGCAGGCGGCGCATTGCCGCGCGAATGCGGGCGAGCAGTTCCGGCATGCTGAAAGGCTTGGTGACATAGTCATCTGCGCCAGCGTCCAGAGCGGCCACTTTATCGGCCTCCTCGGACCGCACCGTTAGCATCACGATGGCGACATCGGAAGTGGCGCGAATCTCCCTGCATGCCTCCAGGCCGCCCATTCCGGGCATGTTTACATCCAGCAGCAGCAAATCGAAATGGTCTTCGCGAATGCGGTCCAAAGCCTCTTCGCCACTGCGCGCGTCCTGAACTTCATAGCCCTGTACGCTTAACGTGGTGCGAAGAACGCGGCGGATCTGAGGCTCGTCGTCGACGATAAGGATGGTTCCGGAGCTCATGCCGATACGACCTCCGCTACAGGCAGACTGATAGAGAAGACCGCTCCGCCCCCAGGCCTCGGTTCCACCCAAATCTCGCCTTTGTGGGCCTGCACCACTTCGCGCGCGATGGCGAGTCCCATGCCCGAGCCCGGCATTTTGTCTTTGTGGTGGCGGGCGCGGAAGAATTTATCAAACACGCGGTTGCGATCTTTTTCGGCCACGCCGGGGCCACGGTCGGAGACCTTCACCACTACGCGTTCGCCCTTGGTTTCGGCGGTCAGTTCGATAGGCGTGCCCGGCGGCGAGTACTTCAAAGCATTATCCAGCAGGTGGCGGACCACCAGGCCCAGCAACTGACCATCCGCCAAAGCCTCCGGCGTTCCTGGAGGAATGGCGACGCGCACCACTCGGTCAGAGGTGCGATCGCCCAGATCCTTCACGGCGCACTGCGCGACGTGTTCCAGCCGCACCGGCCCCAGTTGCAAATGCACATTCCCGGCCTCGATGCGAGCCATTTGAATCGCCTCGGTGACCAGCCGGTCCAGGCGGTCCGATTCTTCCTCCACCACGGAGAGCAGTTCGGCGCTTTCCGCCTGTGTTGCCGTTGGGTGCGAGCGCAAGCCGGAAGCGGCGGCCTTGATGGACGTCAGCGGCGTCTTGAATTCATGCGCGATGGCGTCCAGAAGAGTCGACTTCAGCTCCTCGCTTTGG
The DNA here is from genome assembly GCA_963766615.1 of Terriglobia bacterium. Classification (GTDB taxonomy): domain Bacteria; phylum Acidobacteriota; class Terriglobia; order Bryobacterales; family Bryobacteraceae; genus Palsa-187. The sequence goes on along the minus strand of CAVYBC010000009.1, from coordinate 254,931 downwards.
CGCGAGACCTCGGCGCGGCTGGCAGCCTCGGCGCTGCGAGCCCGTTCCAGCCCGATTGCCACAAGATTCGCCAGCGATTCCAGGGCCGCCTCGGCGATCGGCGACTCGCCCATTGCCAGGCTGCCGATCGATTTGCCGCCCAGATTGACGGGGAGGATGTTATGCCTGGTGGCCTCATCCCACGCCCGCGTTCCACGCAGCGCGACGGTCTTTAACGCCTCTTGAATGCCGGGTTTCTCCGTTGGCCCGCCCCAAAATACCTGATCCTGCTGCACATCGTAGATCGCCACACTGGGGGAATCGAACACTTGCGATACCTGGCGCGCAAGCTGAGCCGGAGCCGACTGCGCCGCGTCGATCAACAGAATCGCGCGGCTGAAGGAGTAAAGCTTTTCGATGTCCTGCTCGCGATGAATCGCTTCTTCGGCCTGCCGCTTGGTGATGGTGGAGAGACGGCTGGCGACCAGTGAAGTCGCAAGAAAGGCAAACAGAGCCACCCAATTTTGTGGATCGGCAATGGTGAACTGTCCCACCGGCGGCAAAAAGAAATAGTTGAGGCACAGCATCGCCGCCACGGAAGCGACGGTCGACTCTATGAATCCCCACCCCGTGGCCACCACCAAAATCACTACCAGATAAATAAAGCCCACCGTGGTGGCATTCACCGGGATCACGCGGTTAAAGACCACGGTGATGGCGCAAACCCCGATGAGGGCCACGGCCGCGCGTAAGGCAATCCTAAGTGCTGTCTTTCCAGGCGGCATCTCTATCTTTGCTGTTCTCATAGTGGCCCGAAATTCGTTAAGAAGTCATAAGGCTCGTCTAAGGGAAGTCTTTGGAATCAGTCTTTGGATTAATGTTACACGCTGGCGGCTCGAGTTGAAGAAAGACCGTCCCTTGGATACACTAGGCTATCGTTATGAAATACCAACTCGCGCTTTTTGCTTCAGGCGCACTCGTTCTCATGGCCGCTGACGTGTGGAACTCCAAGCCCTACACCGACTGGAGTGACAAAGATGTGCAAAAGATCATCACAGATTCACCCTGGGCGAAGAAAACTTCGGTGATGGGCACGGAAGGTCCTGCTCCGCCAGCAATGGGTGGCGCGAGCGGAGGCGGAGGACGTGGTGGAGGACGCGGCGGTGGCGGCGGAGGCGCCGACGACGCTGCTCCCGATCCGATTAGCTCGCATGGCCCGGCCAGCGGCACCGGAATGCCCATCGGCGGTGGCGCTGCATCTCCTCAGGTGGTGGTGAGCTGGCCCATGTCGATCCCTCTCAAGCAGGCGGCGGCCGTGGCGAAATATCACAAGGAAGTGGCGACCTCGCCCGAGGCCAAACAGTTTCTGGAACGCGAAGAACCGTACTACGTGATTGAGGTCAGCCAATTTCCGTTCCGCGGACGGGCCACTGACGATTTCAAGGAAGCTCTGACGAAGAGCGCAGTGCTGAATGTGAAAGGGAAAGATTCCATTCACGCCATGGACGTTCAAGTGAACCCCCGCGGCAGAACGCTGGATCTCTATTTTCTCTTCCCGCGGCAGCGCGTCTTCACCGTGGAAGATTCCGAGATCGACTTCAGCGCCAAAGCCGGCGAAGTGCCCATCAAACAGCGCTTCAAACTGAAGGAGATGATCTTCAACGGCAAGCTTGAGCTCTGACCAGCCCCTGCCTCGGTCTTTTTATGCGCGGCCGGCGATCGAGGTCGCACGCGGCCTGCTCGGCAAGATATTAGTCCATCGAAACACGTCGGCGAAGATCGTCGAAACGGAAGCGTACCTGGGCGTCGAAGATCGGGCCGCGCATGCCTGGCGAGGGATCACACCGCGCACCAAAGTAATCTTCGGCCCGCCTGGACACGCCTACGTCTATCTCATTTACGGGATGTACGAATGCCTGAACATCGTCGCCGAGGAAGTAGGCAGCGCCGGATGCGTCCTGATTCGAGCCGTTGAGCCGCTGACTGGATTAGCCGCAATGCGCAAACGCCGCCCCGCCGCGCATAAGGATCACGATCTTGGTAACGGTCCCGGCAAGCTGACTCTTGCACTCGCCATTACGCGCCGCCACAACGGCGCTGATGTGACCAAAGGATCGCTGACCGTTCACGACCCCACTGTGGCGGAACCGTTCGAGATCTCCGTATCTCCCCGCATCGGCATCACGCACTGCGCCGATTGGCCGCTACGCTTTTTTATTCAGGGAAATCCGTGCGTCAGTGGGGCAGGTTCCCGGCCTGCCAGTGAGCGAAGCCACAAACGCCCGAACCAAGGGAGGAACCTCCCCTGACAGGGCCCTCCGCTCGGGTTGGAAGAGCGTCCCGACAAAGAACGGATGCCCTGTCAGCTCCACAGCCCGCACCTCGCCATCAGCATCGTGCGCCGTCGCGCGCAATTCCTTCCCAAGCACCACCGGCGAGTAATCGCGATTAAGCCCGTAGGAACAATGAAAGCCTTCTAAAACCCGAGCTTCGCCATAAGCTTTGCGGATCAGGCTGCCTTCGTCCAAGAACATTTCCCCGATCTTCTCGACCAGCGGGCACGAGAGCGGCGAGATTAACGGAAGCGCCGCCGAAGGATTGACCTCTGCGTGTTCAGCATCTGCAAGTCCACAGACATTGCGAGCATACTCAAGCAACGCATGCTGAAACCCGCCGCAAGTCCCCAGAAACGGACGTCCCGATTCGCGCGCAAATCGAATCGCCCCCAAGGCTCCTTCCATGTTCGCGTACGGACAAGCAGGAATGCACCAGATTCCATCGAACCCTTCAAGCTGAACCGCAGGATCAGTCAGCGAGGAAGTGTGCACCCACACGCCTTTCACCGTCTGACCCAAAGCCTCACCAGCAAGGCGCAGAGCCGGAGGGATGGCCTGATGCGCTATCACGTTCGCATTGTAGTCGCCGACCAGAGCGATGCGAAGTCTGCGGGGCATATAGGAGATGATACTTTGAAAATGAATGTTGAATCCCACCATCTTCCGCGAGTACGACATCCGCGGCATCGCCGATACCGAGCTCCTCAGCCCTGACATCACCGACCTCGGCCGCGCCTTGGGAACCCTGCTGCAGCGCAAGAGCGGCAAGCGCATCAACCTGGGCCGCGATTGCCGATTAAGCTCCACTCGTCTGCGCGATGCGCTGAAAGAAGGCTTACTCTCTGCAGGCTGCGATGTCACGGACATCGGCGTAGTGCCGACCCCTCTGCTCTATTTTTCCGCCGTGCACCTTAAGGCCGACGGAGCCGTGATGATCACCGGCAGCCACAACCCGGCCGAGTTTAACGGGTTCAAAACCGTGTGCGGCTCGGGCACGCTGCATGGCGAAACGATTCAGGAGGTTCGCCGCGTTAATCGAGAAAAAGGATTTCGCGCACGGGGCGGGGCAATCCAGATGAAATGGACTTGAGCGACGCCTATCTTGACGCAGTCGCGCCGCAGTTTCAATTCGACCGGCGCATAAAAGTAGTAGCCGATGCAGGCAACGGCACTGCCGGCCCCCTGGTCCATCGCCTGCTCCAGCGAATCAACTGCGATGCAACCGAGCTGTTCTTCGAAATGGACGGCCACTTCCCGAATCATCATCCCGACCCCACCGTCCCCGCGAATCTGAAGCATCTGCAAGACGCCGTGCGCGAACACAAAGCCGACCTGGGCATCGCGTTCGATGGCGATTCCGACCGCATCGGCGCGGTGGACGAGCATGGCAACGTGATCTATGGCGACATGCTAATGCTGATCTATGGCCGCGAAATCCTCACTCGCAAGCCCGGCGCGACGTTCATCGGCGAAGTGAAATGTTCCCAGATCATGTATGACGAGTTGGAAAGGCTGGGCGGCCATCCCATCATGTATAAGACCGGCCATTCCCTCATCAAAGCCAAGATGAAGGAAGAGCATGCCGAGCTTGCGGGAGAGATGTCCGGCCACATGTTCTTCGCCGACCGCTACTTCGGCTACGACGACGCGCTTTACGCCGCGTGCCGTCTGATGGAAATTGTTTCCAAGAGTGGCAAGCCTCTTTCAGCCCAGCTCGATGGCCTGCCCAAGACCGTAACCACTCCCGAAATTCGCATCGATTGTCCGGATGAAATAAAGTTCGACGTGGTGGCCAGGGTCGCGAGTGAATTTAAGAAGACCCACAAAGTGATCGGCGTAGACGGCGCGCGTGTGCTGTTCAGTCAGGGATGGGGTTTGCTGCGAGCCTCCAACACGCAGCCCGTGCTGGTGATGCGCTTTGAAGCCACCAGCGAAAGTCTGCTGGCCGAGTATCAACAGGAAGTAGAGAGAATGTTGGATAGGGCCAGGGCGGCCACGGTCTGAGAACAGCCGTTTTATCGCCCGGGCCCTCAAGAGCTTGCGGGGCCGTCCTCCGTGTTTCGGTCCCAGCACGCTTCTCTTGTTCTGAGCATGGCAGATAAGGCGAGAAAATCCAATGCCAAATGGATGAATGTTCGGTTGCATTTGTACTGTAATATGCCAGTCTTAAGTACGGATTATTCCACCGTATGCCGATTTATCCACAACCAAAAAAACAATCCGGGGATTGGCAGCAGGGCAGAAATCAGGAACGCAGTTTCATAGAGATGCTGGTCGAACAGACGTCCAATTCCCGGCATCGCGAGCGCGACAAATGCCGACCAGCTTCCCGCGCCCAGCCCAGCGATAAGTCCGGCATGACGTTCGGTGTAGCGCGCTGTTGCATGAGCCACTCCGCAGATGATGAAGCCCGATGTGACGAACATCGCCAGGAACATCAAGACCAGCGTCAGAATGAGTGAATGGACTTGAGGGATGATCGCCAACGGCAGGCTGAGCAGCGTCAGAAGAGTAAACAGCTTGCGGAGCGCCTTGACCGACGCGCCTGATCGCGTGTACTTATCGGTCACCCAGCCCCAGTAGAAATATCCGGCTTCCCATCCCAGCGGCGGTACCCACAGCACCGCGCCGATAGCTGCCTGAGATTGATGCATCACAACACTCAAATAGATGGACGCCTGATAAAGGACAAAGCCCAAAGGAAAAGCTCCCAGCGCATACACCGCAATGAAGGCCCACAGATGAACGTCGGTCCAATGCATTTTATTTACCGGAATAGGAGCGGGAGCGGCCTCGAGATGGGTCTTCGGGGTGCTCCCGAGTAAGATCCACGAAACCAGCCACACCGCTCCCACCGCCCCGGTAAACCAGAACGCACCGCGCCAACCCCACAGCACGGCGACGGGCGTGACGATCAGCGGAGTAACGATCGCGCCCAGCGATCCTCCGCTATATGCCAGCGCCATTCCCCTGGATCGCAATCGCTCCGGCAGGGTTTCAGTGACGGTGCGGAGCGCACCCGGAAATGTCGCGCCCTCCCCGAATCCTAACGCGGCACGCGCGATCGCAAAGCCGCCCATTCCTCCCGCAAACACATGGGAGACCGAGGCGAGGGTCCACAACGAAACCGATGCCGCCATGCCCTTATGAACGCCGAAACGGTCCAGAATCCGCCCCCACGTCGGGTTGCCGATGCAATAGGCGACCGAGAAGGCGGCAATGATATAGCCGTACTGCTCATTGTTGAGCCCGATTTCCTTAAGGATGGTGGGGGCGAGCAGCGCCAGCGTGTTGCGATCGATATAGCTGATCACCGACACCAGCATCATCGACAGTGCGGGAAGCCAGCGCATCAGGAATTGACAGGATAACAGTCATTTACCCCTGCAATTTCGCCATTCGCCGGTTGGGTGAAGGATTGGAGGACAGTTCCTCCTAGACTGTGTTCAGGAGGAAACCATGAAACGCATTTACAAATGGAGATTAGCGATGGCCGGAGCCATCTCCTTCGCCATCAGCTTTCTGTGGACCGTCCTGCCGATGTGGCGCACGCTTTAGCGTGCTGCGACAGCCTTCAGGCTGGCGTCTCGCCTCCACCTCTTGCTTTGGGCCCTTGTCATCTTACTCTTTCTTAGGATCTTTCTTTTCCTCAGCCTTCGGCTTCTCTTTACGCTTCAGCTCGGGCCTTGGCTTCTCCGTCGTGTGTGAAACTTCCGGACGAGCAGGAGACGTCGACGCTTGCGATTGAGCATGCTGCACCGGGGGGCCCGATGAAGGCGTCGCCCGAGGCGCGACGGTTTCCGTGGACCTTCCAATCGGCGGCCCGTTCTCCGTACGTGGTTGGGACACACTCGGCCGCACCGTGGACGGCTGCGCGGCAGCAGGGGCTGGACCGGCAGACGCCACTCTAGCCGGAGGAGCACTCAACTGACGAATCTGCGCATGCTGCGTAACAGCCGGCGAAGCAGGAGATGCCGATGCCGGTTGCAATTGCCGCAGAGCCGTCCGATTCACAGGCTGTCCAGGATTAGCTTGCAGCGCCGATTGTTGCCGCTCAAACGATACGGGGGCAGCAGGAGGCGTCGCCCGAGCCATTAGCGTCCGATTGTTCAACGATGAGGGCGGCGCAGCCGCACCAGCCTGACGTCCTCCCAAAACCGCGGATCGCGCAGGCGCTACCGCAGCAGTCTGCTGCACCTGCCCACTCGCCGCCGCCTCTTGCGGAACGCGGATCGCAGCCTGTGACACAGGCCGTCCCGACACCATGGCGCTCTGAGGAACCGCCATGACCGCTCCGTTCACGCGTTGATTCGCGTAGGTGACGTTGTTGACGGTGGTCCTGTTGACGTAGGTGGCGTTGTACACGTTGGTGATGTGCACCTGGTTGACGATCACCGTATTGCTGGCGTTCACACGGCTGAAATATGCCGGACTGGCGCGATAAGCCGGGACCCACACTTCTCCTGGACCAAGCGCAAACCAACCCACCGAGGCCCCAACTCCAATACTCACGCCAAAGCGAGGTCCGCCGACCCATGCCACCAGCGCCGGTGCATAGACAGGACGAATCGCCGGAGGACCAGGAATCCACACCCAACCTGCCGGCGTGTAAGCCCAACGTCCATAGTGGAAGGGAGCATATCCCCAAGGCTCGTCATCCACCCAGGTCCAACCCCAAGGCGAAATCCAAGCCCAATGGCCGGCCTGATAAGGAGCCCAACCAGGATCGACCCTCGGAGCCCACACCATGCCGTATTGTGGATTTTCGGTCCACACGCCGTGGTCGTCGAGGTCGGCATAACCGGGAACGTCGCGTGATACATAGTGAGCCGACTCAGACCCGTCCTCCCGTCGATCGCGCTCTTGGCAAAAATTGTCGAAGTTATCAGCCACAGGCGCGTCGCGAGTGTCGATCACAGGTGCGGCATCCCCCGTAACCATGATGCGAGCCTGTGTACGCGGTCCCATCGGCACCACGCGATTGTCCGTAGATACGGCCTCGGCTTGGCCACCGCGCACTGTCAATAAAGTGGAATCGCCCTCTTCGTTCACGTCCACCCGATAATCCCCGGCACGAAGCACGGTAAATGCGGCATGCGGCGTGTCGATCTCGAACACTTCGTTTCCATCCAGGCGCCGGACTCTCACTCCGAGCGTCCCCGATGAAACTTGAATCTGGGTGGTGTTGTTATTCAGATTTAGAAACGTGAAATTCGTGCGGGCATTCAGCCTCAGCGTCGCGTTCCCGGTAGTCAATTCCGCGCGCGATCCGGTCTCGGTCCACAAACGATCTCCTGTGGTCAGCGGACGATTGGGTGTAGCAGGCACCCAGTCCTCCACGCCGCCGGGCTGAAAAGTAACCGTGCCTGTGATGTAGCTAAGTCTTGCGGCGCGACCCGGCGGATCTTCACTCGGAGGTATTGGCGCATTGTCCGGAGCTTCTTGCGCGAAGGCAAGACCGAACGCGAACATCGCTATCGCACATTGCCCGAACCGTCTGGATGTCATACATTCTCCTGAACGCGGCACCCTTCTACGAGGTTGCGAATATGAAGATAATTTCACCTTATGGTCCTGTAACCTTCATCCATTTTGGGGACCAAGTCGTACATAATATGTAAGAGCGCCCAGCCTCTCGCGGGGTGCACGAGCAACATTAAAAGGAGAGTAACATGCGCAAACAAATCATCCTCGTCGCGAGCCTGCTGGCAATGTCCACGCCGGCCGTGTTCGGTCAAGCCAAGGACGCGTTGTACAAGAGCCTGGGCGGAAAGAAAGCCATCACTGCCGTAGTCGATCTGTTCGTAGGCAACGTAGCTGCCGATGCGAAGATCAACTCGTTCTTCAAGGCCGATGTCGCCGATCCGGCAAAGCTAGCGAAGTTCAAGAAGAACCTCGTTGACCAGATCTGCGAAGCTGCTGGCGGCCCCTGCAAGTACAAGGGCAAGTCCATGAAGGATGCTCACAAGGGTATGGGAATTGCCACCGCGGATTTCAACGCGCTGGTGGGTGACCTGGTGGCCGCTCTCGATAAGGCCGGCGTGAAGACCGCCGACAAGAACGCCCTGCTCGGCGTGCTTGGCCCGATGAAGAGCGATATCGTCGAGAAGCCGTAATTATAGGTTTCAGACTGGCTGTAGCAGGGCGCGCTCTTTAATTAGAGCGCGCCCAATTGTTTTTCATGTCACCTGATACCCTGTTGTACGTGGAGTCCGGCTTGGCCTTCGGCCTGCTGTTCGGGGCTGGAATTGCTAGGATGAAGAACTTCAAGTTGCATGGCTGGATTCAGGGATTGATTGTTGTAGGTAACCTGGTTTTGATTGGAGCGATTATGCGACCTTCTTTCATGCGTTATCTGGAGTCCTCCAGCAAGGGGACGGAACGATTTGTGATTTATGCCCATGCAGTCGCAGGCAGCCTCGCCGAACTGTTGGGACTATACGTAGTCGCCTCGGCCGGCTCAAGCGGACGCTTTTCATGGTTTCGCATCAATAACTACAAGTTCTGGATGAGGACCGCCCTAGTGGTCTGGTTGAGCGCGTTCGGGCTCGGCGTCGGAACGTATTACAAATTGAATGCGAGCCCGGCCCCGCCTCCCGCACCCGCACCTGCCCCCGCGCCTGCCGATGCCGCGCCTGGCAAAGTCACCATCAAGAACTTCGAATTCGACCCCAAGGAAATCACCGTCACGGTCGGGACCGAAGTGGAGTGGACAGATGAAGGCGGCAGGCACAGCGTGATCTCGGATACGGGCGCGTTTAAATCGATGCCCATGGCGGCTGGCGGCACTTTCAAGCACAAGTTCGATAAGGCCGGACGGTTTCCGTACTACTGCGAATTTCACGGCTCCAAGGGCGGTCATGACATGGCGGGCGTAGTAATCGTCACGAAGTAGCAGACGCGGCCGCGTGAAAAACTCCCCCTCTGACGCGCTGGGGCTGGGGCCCGATCAAGCCAGCACGAATTTCGGCCAGCCCCAGCGCGTCAGCGCGCGGGAACACACCGTTCGGATAGCCCCGTCCCGTAAGGGCGGGGATTCTTACTCCCTCCGCAACACGTCGGATCAATCCCGCCAGCACGTGTCATAGTTAACAGATAGGCACGCCACTCCAATCCGCCACCTCTCTACCCGAGGTCAACTCCAGCGTTGCCACTCAGCATGCTTCGCTGTGGAAGCGCATGTTCGCCTTCGCAGGCCCTGCCTATCTGGTCAGCGTCGGCTACATGGACCCGGGTAACTGGGCCAGCGACCTGGAAGGCGGCGCGCGCTTCGGCTACCAGTTGTTGTGGGTCCTGGTGTTGTCCAACGCCATGGCGATCCTGCTGCAGACGCTTTCCGCGCGTCTGGGAATCGTCAGCGGACGCGATCTAGCGCAGGCGTGCCGCGACGCCTACCCGGCCCCCATCGCCAAGTCTCTTTGGTTCCTGTGCGAAATCGCGATTGCTGCCTGCGATCTGGCTGAAGTGTTGGGCGCGGCTATCGCTCTCAAACTTCTCTTTCACATTCCGCTGCTTGCCGGCGTGGTTCTTACAGCTCTCGACACAATAATGGTGCTGTGGCTATCCCGGTACGGGATACGAGTGATCGAAGCGATGATTCTTTCTCTCATCGCCGTGATCACCGGCTGCTTCATTGTCGAACTGTTCTTCGCCAAACCCGTCCTGAGCGACATGATTTCAGGTCTGGTCCCGCGCCTGAACGACCAAAGCCTGTACGTTGCCATCGCGATTCTGGGCGCCACAGTGATGCCCCATAATTTGTACCTGCACTCAGCTCTGGTGCAGACCCGCCAGATCGGGAAGAATTTCGACGACCGCCGCAAAGCCTGCCGCTTCAACTTTATCGACTCCTTCATCGCACTCAACGGCGCGCTAATTGTCAACGCCGCCATCCTGATCATGGCTGCCGCAGTGTTCTTCAAGAAAGCCATCGTGGTGACCGAAATCGAGCAGGCGCAGCGATTGCTCGAACCCCTTCTGGGCACCACTGTGGCGAGCGTGCTGTTCGCGGTCGCACTGCTGGCCAGCGGCCAGTCTTCCACTCTCACCGGTACCTTCGCCGGCCAGATCGTGATGGAAGGATTTCTCGATCTCCGCGTCCGGCCCTGGCTGCGGCGTCTGATCACGCGCACGCTGGCCGTAGTGCCTGCCGTCCTCACCATCTGGATCGCGGGAGAACGAGGCACCTACCAGCTTCTGCTGCTGAGCCAGGTCATCTTGAGCATGCAGCTTCCCTTTGCGGTGATCCCTCTGATCCGCTTCACCAACGACAAAGGCCTGATGGGCAAATTCGCCAACCGCATGTGGGTGAAGGTGCTCGCTTGGGCCAGCGCGATTCTCATCGTGGTCCTGAATTTCCGGCTGGTGCTGGATGTGGCGATCCCGTGGATCAAAGAAGATCCCTGGCGAGGATGGCTGATCGCGCCGGTGGTGCTTCCGGTTCTGACGCTGCTTGGCTATGTGACCATTTCACCTCAGCGCCGCAAGATTCCGATGTCCGCCGAAGCAATGGTACCCGGCATTATCATGCCTGTCTACCACCGGATCCTGGTGCCGCTGGATCATTCCCCTCGCGACCGTGCCGCTATCGCCCACGCCGCCGCCATGGCCCGGCAATACGGCGCCTCCCTTCATCTGCTCCACGTGGAAGAAGGCGCCATCAGCAGATTGTTCGGCAACATGGCATCCGGAGCCGAAGTCCAATCGGGTGAAGAGTATTTCCAATCCATCGTCAACGCGCTGGCGGACCAGGGCGTTCATGCGAGCTTCACCATTCTGCACGGCCAGAGGCCTAAAGATGCCATCGTTCAGGTCGCCTTTGAGCAGGAGGCCAACCTCATCGTCATGGGCGCGCATGGCCATCGCGGATTCCAGGACCTGATCTTCGGCAATACAATAAACGGAGTGCGTCACGAAGTGAAAGTACCCGTTTTGGTCGTCGGCGACATCCCTAGATAAACAGTTAACGTAGTACAGATTATGAAGTCAGTCCTTCTGCTCCTGATTTGTGCCTTGGTCGCGTCCGCCCAAGGGTTCGTAGGCATTCCCGGCACCGTCGGAGTTCCCTTCAATTACGACGCCCTCGGGGACAATCCCCTCATGGTGGTGCTTGGCGGCTACACCATCACCCTCACCCTTCCGTGCGATAGCAGTACGGTCCCTCCCGGACTGACGGAGGACCCCTCCACTGGTATTTTCAGCGGCACGCCGACTCAGGCAGGAAACTACACGGTCTCCTGTACGGTGATTCATAGCTCCAGCCCAAGCCAGCCGGGCTTCCCGATTTCTGGCGCTACAACCGTACCCATTGCCATTGGCGGTGGGACTTTGGCGGCCGTGAGCGGAGGCCTTTCCTTTACCCTGGTCGCGGGATCTCCCGCCGTACAACGGGCGGTTCCGATAGCGAGCCGCTCTTCCACGCCCCAGTCCTTCCAGGCCTCGGCGACCGGAGGAAGCTTTCTGACCGTTTCGGGAACGGGCAACCTTCCCGCATTTGGCCAGGGCAGCGTAATCGTTACCGTTGACCCTTCCGCACTCTCGCCTGGCACGTACACGGGAACAGTTACGATCACTGGTTCCTTAGGGGGCTCCCCTGTTAAAATTCCCGTGATCGTAAGCGTCACCAGCTCGGGACCGCTCTTGAATTTGTCCCAGACCGGATTGTTTTTCAGGGCCGCCGCAGGAGGTCCCGCGCCACCGGCGCAGAGCTTTACCGTATCGAACGCCGGAGCAGGCACTCTGAATTTTGCTGCGTCAGCGTCTACGGCCTCCGGAGGATCTTGGCTCAGCACCACTCCCGCTAGTAATGGCGTCAGTCGTTGTACAGGTGACGCCGGCAGGATTGGCGGCGGGAACCTATTATGGACAAGTTCAGATCGCTGCCAACGGTGTTCCTAATTCGCCACAATTGGTTTCCGTCGTCCTGAACTTAGCTGCCGCGGCAACCAACGTGGACCCGGATGTGCGTCCCACGGCGCTTATCTTTGTTGGCAAACCGGGAGCTACCAGTCCCGCTCCGAAACCCGTACAAATCACCAACCTTGGCTCTGGCGTGGCGACCTATTCCACCAAAATCACCTATACGTCGACAGCCACCGGCTGGCTTTCGGTGAGTCCGGCCACGGGAACGATTGCTTCCGGCACTCCGTCCATTCCGATGGTGACCGTATCGCCCGCAACACTTGCCGCCGGCATCTACACCGCTCAAGTCGCGTTTTCCTTCGCAGAAGCCAAAACTGTTCACAACGTCGCGGTGATTTTCATTGTTCTTCCCGCCGGCTCCGTCGCATCGCCGGAGACCGGTGCTGTTGAAACCGACGGCCGTAAAGCCGGAGGTTGTACGCCCACACAACTGGTGCCCGCGTTCTCCTCCCTGGGGCAGAGCTTCACGACGTCGGCCGCATGGCCTTCTTCCATTGAAGTTACCGTCGCAGACGATTGCGGCAATCCCATTACTACCGGCTCCGTGATTACTTCGTTCTCGACGGGCGACGCGCCCATCAGTCTCACCAGCCTGAGTGATGGACGCTGGTCCGGTACCTGGACGCCGCAGAACACCCCAACCACCACGGTGTCGATCACTGCCACGGCGCAAACTATTTCCCCGGCGCTTGCCGGAACCGCCTCAATCGGAGGCACCTCCAATACCAATCCTGGCGTCCCGAGGGTCCAATCGGGAGGCGTCGTGAATGCAGCCAGCAACGCGCCTTCCACGCCGGTCGCTCCTGGAAGCTATATCTCTATCTACGGTTCCTCGCTGGCTTCAGGGTTGACCGTCGCAACAGCGCCTTTTCCCACGACGCTCGGAGGCACCCAGGTTTTGCTGGGCGGGCAGGCGATTCCTCTGTACTTCACCAGCGATGGTCAGATCAATGCCCTGGTCCCCTATGGGATGGCCACCAATGCCACCACGCAGGTCCTGGTGACTCACGCCAACGCCTACTCCACTCCTCAGCCGGTGACCCTGGCCGACGGCGGACCGGGAGTCTTTCTGAACCCTCAGGGCGGCGGCATCGCGGTCGACGTCAAGCCTGACGGCAGCCAGTATCTGGTGGGACCTTCCACTCCCACTACGGCGGGCGACGCTCTGGTGATCTACTGCGCCGGTTTGGGCAATGTAAATGAGCCAGTGGCGGCCGGCTCGGTTTCCCCTGGCTCACCGCTGGCGATGGCCAGCAATACAGTCACGGTGACCATCGAAGGAATCCAGGCTCAGGTCCTATACGCAGGACTCGCGCCCGGTTTCGCCGGCCTCTATCAGGTGAACGTCGTGGTTCCATCCGGGGTGACGACGAATGCATCCGCACCCTTGGTCATCACCGCCGCCGGCCAGTCAAGCCCGTCGGCCAGCATTGCAGTGAAGTAATTAAATGTTAAGGTGAATCTTTATATGAAGCCGCTTCAGCGTATCTGCCTTCTCGCCCTCTGCGTCCTGTTATGCGGCGTGGCCGCCCAAGCCCAGGGGTTCCCCGCCACAGTCGGAGTCCCTTTCAGTTTCGACCTGCTCCAAGGGAACACCCAAGCTCTCTCGTTTACCTTTGAGGGTTACGTCGTCAATTTCTCTTATCAGGGTACGCCCGGCACCTTTCCACCGGGACTCACTTTGTCCTCTGCGGGCGTTATAAGCGGCACACCTACAACCGCCGGGACCTACAATGCCGCCGTCGTGCTCGTAGTGACGGTCACCCCCAACCTCCCTGGCTACCCGATGAGCTACCCACTCGCCACCATCCCATTCACTGTAAAAGGGGGCACGGGGCCTGCCCTGACGGCGGATTCCGGGGGCCTCTCGTTCAGCTTGACGGCGGGGGCTTCACCCGCGCAACGGTCTTTCCCGATCTCCAACCATTCTGCGACGCCTCAAGCCGTTCAGATCTCCGCGACCGGCGGAAGCTTCCTTTCGGTCTCTGGAGGCGGCACTGTTCCCGCGTTCGGCCAACTCGCCGTTACCGTCACCGTGGACCCGTCCAGGCTCGGGCCCGGAACCTACACCGGAGCGATCGCTATCTCGGGTACAGGGTCCTCTCTCAGTGTGCCCGTTGTGGTGACCGTAACCGGTTCGCAGCCGCTCCTTTCTCTGTCTCAGACCGGTTTGCTTTTCCGCACGACTTCCGGTGGACCGGCGCCGCCTCAGCAGAGCTTCAGCGTTTCCAACGCCGGCGTGGGAACTCTAAGCTTCGCTGTTTCGACATCCACTGTTTCCGGAGGATCCTGGCTCTCCGCCACCCCTGCCAACGCCACAAGCACTTCCTCGGTTTCGCCACCGGTAACGGTGCAAGTGAACCCGGCTGGTCTTGCCGCGGGTACCTACTACGGACAAGTGACGGTCGCCGCCAATGGCGTTCCGAACTCGCCGCAACTGGTCAGCGTGGTCCTGAATGTGGGCGCCGCGAGCGCGACTGTCGACCCCGACGTCCGCCCCACGGCACTCATTTTTGTCGGTAAACAGGGCGGAGCAAGTCCGGCCGCGAAGCAGATTCAAATCACCAACCTCGGTACCGCGCCAGTCAGCTTCAGCGCCGCCACCCTTTATGAGTCGACCGCCACCGGTTGGCTTTCGGTGAGCCCTGCCACGGGCACAGTTGCTTCGGGTACACCTTCCACACCCTCTGTCACCGCGACCATCGGTAGTCTTGCGGCGGGAATTTACACGGGCCAAATCGCGCTTCAATTCGCGCAGCCCAAGACCGCGCACGCAGTTGCGGTTCTTCTGATTGTTCTTCCCGCGGGCAGTGTCGCAGCGCCCGAGGCGAAGCCCGAGTCTGAGACGGCGACGCTGGAGCCCAAGGCAGGCGGTTGCGCGCCCAGCAAGCTGCTTCCCGTGTTTTCGTCTCTAGGCCAGAGTTTTTCCACCTCCGCGGCATGGCCCTCTTCCATCGAAGTTACCGTGGTGGATGATTGCGGATCGCCCGTAACCACCGGGTCCGTGATCACGTCATTTTCTTCCGGCGACGCGCCCATCAGCCTTAGCAGTTTGAATGATGGCCGCTGGTCCGGCACGTGGACGCCCCAAAACAGCTTGACCACCACCATCTCTGTTACCGCCACGGCGCAGACGGTTGCTCCGGCACTGGCTGGAATCGCGACGATTGGAGGAACCTCGAACACCAACCCCGGCATTCCGATCGTAACGTCTGGTGGCATCGTGAACGCCGCCAGCAACGCCCCGTCCACGCCAGTCGCTCCCGGGAGCTATATTTCGATTTACGGTTCCTCGCTGGCGTCCGGCTTGACCATAGCTACCGCACCGTTTCCGACGACGCTGGGAGGCACGCAGGTTTTGTTAGGCGGGCAGGCGATTCCGTTGTACTTCACCAGCGACGGCCAGATCAATGCCCTGGTCCCATATGGGATGGCTACAAACGCGACCTCCCAGATCCTGGTGACTCACGCCAACGCCTACTCCACTCCTCAGGCGCTGACCGTTGCCGATGGCGGACCCGGAGTCTTCCTGAACAATCAAGGCGGAGGGATCGCGGTCGGTGTCAAGCCGGACGGAACCCAATATCTGGTTGGATCTTCCACTCCGACCACCGCGGGAGACGCTCTGGTGATCTATTGTGCCGGGTTGGGTAATGTAAATCAGCCGGTCGATGCCGGCTCGGTTTCTCCCGGCTCACCGCTGGCAATGGCCAGCAATACCGTTACTGTGACCATCGAAGGAATCCAGGCTCAGGTCCTATACGCCGGACTCGCCCCAGGCTTCGCGGGCCTTTATCAGGTGAATGTGGTCGTGCCATCCGGAGTGACGGCGAATGCCGCCGCGCCCTTGGTAATCACTGCCGCGGGACAGTCGAGCCCGCCTGCGCCGATTGCAGTGCAGTAGCAAGATCTAACCCGCGACTTACCGGGCGAAGTGCTAATGTGAATCTTCGATATGAGGCCTGATCGGCGAGTTGCACTATTGTTTTTTCTCGCCCTCGCGGGGTCAATTTCCGCTCCGGCGCAGAATACGCCGCCGGTGATTCCCCAAGCTACCGTTGGAATCCCGTACACGTACGACATCCTCGCGGCAATCGGGGTATCGCCGATGTTTCAAGCGGGTGCTTACGCCGTCACCATCAGTTTCGTGCCCGACGTGAGCACTCTTCCTCCCGGTATTACGCTCTCCAGCGCCGGTCTGGTAAGCGGTACACCCACCACTCCCGGAACCTATGTTGCTTCTGCCAACATTATAGTTTCCGTTAGCCCGAGCCTTGCTGGCTATCCTGAGACCATTCCCGTGAGCGGCACACTCGTGGTCAATCCAGGTACCGGCCGTCCCTGACCGCCGACAGCGGGGGCATTTCCTTCAGCCTGGTCGCCGGAGCTGGAGCCGTTGAGCGCTCGTTCCCCGTCACCAGCCATTCCGCGACCCCTCAGGCGATTCAGGTCTCCGCATCGGGAGGAAGCTGGCTAACGGTCTCGGGAGGCGGAACTGTGCCCGCCTTTGGCTCCTCCGTCGTCACGGTCACTGTAAACCCGTCTACCGGTGATTGGCGGGACCTCCAATACCAACCCTGGCATCCCGAGGGTCCAATCGGGAGGTGTGGTTAATGCGGCTAGCAATGCGCCCTCGACGCCGGTCGCTCCTGGAAGCTATATCTCCATCTACGGCTCTTCGCTGGCTTCAGGGCTGACCGTCGCCACCGCGCCGTTTCCGACAACGCTGGGAGGCACCCAGGTTTTGCTGGGCGGACAGCCGATTCCGTTGTACTTCACCAGCGATGGCCAGATCAATGCCCTGGTGCCTTATGGGATGACTACAAATGCCACCTCACAGATCCTGGTGACGCACGCCAACGCCTACTCAACTCCTCAGGCCGTCACGCTTGCCGACGGCGGACCGGGGGTCTTTCTAAATCCGCAGGGCGGGGGAATCGCGGTCGACGTGAGGGCAGACGGGACACAGTTTCTGGTGGGACCGTCGGCTCCAGCCGTGGCTGGCGACGCCTTAGTGATCTACTGTGCGGGTCTGGGAGCCGTGAGCCAACATGTATCGGCCGGCTCTGTTTCCCCCGGTTCCCCGTTGGCGACCACTACCAATAACGTCTCTGTGACCATTGAAGGACTTCCGGCGCAAGTATTGTTCGTGGGCCTCGCACCAGGCTTTGCAGGGCTCTATCAAGTGAATGTGATCATCCCGTCAGGGGTGGTGACGTCAACGGCGGCGCCCCTGGTAATATCTGTTGCGGGCCAATCGAGCCCGGCTACGCCGATCCCGATACAGTAGCGCAGGCGGAAACAACGCACAAAACAAAAGGGCGACCGGAAACCCGGTCGCCCTTTGTACAACTCAAATCAACTTGAGTAGATCTTAGCTGCGCTTTTTTCGTGCCAGGAATCCCAGGCCGATCAGCGCACTACCTATCAGACTCAGCGTCGCCGGCTCAGGCACGCCAGCGCTGGTCGAGTAATTCACATCGATCTGGAAATCGAAAGCGGAATTGTTAAAAGAACCCGTACCGGCAGACCAAGTATCTCCGATGGTCACACCAGCTAAAGCCGCCTGGACTTGAGTCAGGGTCGGGTTCAGAATTGTGAAGGTTCCAACGATTCCTCGTACTGTATCTGTAACCAACTGGTTCGTGGGATGATCGAATGCCCCACCGAACGCGTCGCCCGCACCGGGGGGGTTTACGTCAAACTTCTCCATTACCGAACCCGTGCCGAGTCCAAAATTCGCATCGAACTTGAAAGTCAATACGATGCTGTCTAAGGACGAAAAGCCACTCGGATCAGTCGCGGTGTTGCAGGTAGATGTGCTCGTTCCACTAACTCCGGAACCGCCGGACGTCGGACACAACACGGTAATTGTTGTTGCCGATGCCAAAGTTGCAGCCCCCACTGCTAAAAGAGAGAGAGTTAGAAACTTCTTCATTAATTGCCTCCGTTGTTTTACTTACACTTTGTCTAGGTATTCCTAGACCTACGCCATTCTAGGCTAGGCAGCCAGGGCAATGCAAGTAAATCTTACGTAACAGGGAGGCGGAACGATGTAAGTTATAGATACTACAGCGTGATCTAATTGTTAGGTTAGGTGATGCTCGTCCGGACCAAAGGGGCCGTCGGGTTAAAGACGGCCCGCTAGGGCCAATTAGGAACGGCGGCGGCGAGCCAGGAAGCCCAGGCCGACGAGGGCGCTGCCCATCAAACCAAGCGTAGCCGGCTCGGGAGCTGCGGTCGAATAGTTCACGTCAATCTGGTAAGAGAACGCGGTGTTGTTAAACGATCCTGCGCCAGAATTCCAGTTGTCCTGGATCCCCAGGCCACTCAAAGCCGCAGTTACTTCGGCGAGAGTCGGGGCGCCGATCGTGAAAGTGCCCACGATGCCGCGAGCTGAGTCGGTAACCACTTGATCGGTCGGATGATTGAAGAGGCCGCCGAACGCGTCGGAACCGACAGGCATTATAAGGAAGTTTTCGTTTACGGAGCCGGCGCTCAGTCCGAAATTCGCATCGAACTTGAACGTCAGGACGATGCTGTCCAAAGAGGTAGCAGCCACCGGGCCGCCAGCGCTATCGCAAGTGCTAGTGGCAGTGCCCGATGCTCCGGAACCGCCAGCAGTAGCGCAAGTAACTGTTATTGTGTCAGCCGACGCAAAAGCTGCGGCACCGGCTAAGAGTAGAGAGAGTGAAAAGAGTCTTTTCATTAAGTGTCCTCCAGTTGTGTGGAATTTGAGCCTCGAGGCCTAAGTCCAGATCCAGGATACCCTTGGGAATATTCTTGGTCTATTGGTAGAAGTATGTAGTACAAGGACTTACCGAGTACTTATCTAAGGTCTTATGAGGTATTTACCCCTAGGAGGAGGAAGGGGAGAGAGGAGGAATATTGCTTCTAAAAGGAAACAGGCCGCCTTTGGGGCAGCCTGTCTTGTTCTGAGTGCTTTCTGACTAGGAACGTCGTCGAAACCGCAAAAGTCCGAGGCCGACCAGCGCGGATCCGAGGACACCAAAAGTGCCCGGCTCCGGGGCCGCGGTGGTGTAGTTTATCTGCCACTCGTAATCGAAAACAACCCTGGAAATCGATCCGGTGCCTCCCGACCAAATGTCGGAGATAGAGGTCCCGTCTGCAATCGCCTGGGCCAAAGCCAACGATCCAGGTTGCGTGATGGAAGAGACAAAAGGCCGAGTGGTGTCGGATACCACGACCGGTACAGGATTATCGAACAGTGTTCCCAGTGTTGCTCCGAGGACGTCGTGGCTCATATTCACCATACCGGTGCCGAGCCCGAAGTCCGCATCGTATTTATAGACAAGGGTAATCGAGGTGTAAGTGACTGGCCCTCCGGGCAATGCAAAGGAAGGACAGGTTGAGAGTGCGGTGCTGCCAGGTATGCCGGGCGCGCCTTCCGCAGCGCAATCCGAGGTGATTGTGGTCGCCGAGGCGATAGCCGCGGTCAACATTAAACAACTGAAAATAAAAACTTTGTTCACTCTAACAGGCTCCTGGTTGGTGTCGGTCTGCTAACAATCTGAGTTTGCGGTTCAGGGGCCTGGGCGACTATCCCCTGAAGGTTCTGAACCTATCGGGAAAGTAATAGTCGAATCGCCCGACATCCAGACAGTACTCCGGGGTACAAAGCGCGTAACCCAGTGTAGAATAGGCATCATGCGCTTTAAGCTCGCCTGCCTTGTGTCCTTGTTGGCGCTATTTGCTCTCCCCCAATTCATTTCTGCCCAGCATGATCTTTCGGGCGAGATTCAGATTCGGCAGGCTCTGGAGAAGCTGGACACTCTGGGTAGCGCGATGATGATCGGGGCCCATCCTGATGATGAAAATACGGCACTTATCGCATGGCTGGCACGAGGCCGGCATGTTCGTACCAGTTATCTGTCGCTAACCAGGGGCGAGGGCGGCCAGAACCTTATAGGTAGCGAACAAGGCGACGAAATGGGCGTTATTCGCACCCAGGAACTGCTGGCGGCTCGGAAGATCGACGGCGGGGAGCAGTACTTTACGCGGGCTATCGACTTCGGATTCACCAAGAGCGCCGATGAGACGCTTTCCGATAAGTGGCCAAGGGACAAGGTCTTAGGTGATGTGGTATGGGACATCCGCAGATTTCGGCCGGATGTGATTATCCTTAGATTCACAGGCACTCCTCGCGATGGTCATGGCCATCACCAGTCGTCGGCGATTCTCGGAAAAGAGGCCTTCGCGGCTGCCGCCGATCCGGCGCGCTTTCCCGAGCAGCTTCAATATGTTCAGCCTTGGCAAGCCAAGCGTTTGATGATGAACATGGCGACGTTCACCACTCAGCAGGAGAAGGAAGCTCAGGCGACTCCGGGTCGTCTGGAAGTGGATTTAGGCGAGTACTCACCGGAGTTGGGCTATTCCTATGGAGAAATCGCCGGGATGAGCCGCAGCCAGCATCGCAGCCAGGGGATGGGTTCGGCTGAGCGGAAGGGCTCGCAGAAGAATTACCTGGTGACTTTGGCAGGGGATACCGCCACGAAAGACCTTTTTGATGGAGTAGATATAGGATGGGGCAGGCTCAAAGGGGGATCGGCTGTTGGTGGCCAAGTCGCCCAGGCGCTGGATGCGTTTGTCCCAAGTCATCCTGAAGAACTGCTGCCCAAGCTCGCCAAGGTGAGGCCGCTGATTGCGGCTATCGACGATCCACTTGCCCGGCGGAAGCTGAAGGAGTTGGATGAGCTGATGGCGCTCTCTTCGGGCCTCGCGCTGGAGGCTCAAGCGGATAAGTTTTCAGTGACTCCGGGCGCAAATCTCAAAGTTAACTTCACTGCGATTGAGCGCTCTTCCGCTGCGGCGACGCTGACGGGAATTCGCCTGACAGGCATGGAGGATGCACCCTCGGTGAATCTGGCCACGGCGGTTCTGGTCAACAATCAGCCGAGCCAGTATTCGGCGACAGTGCATGTCCCTCCGTCGCAGCCCTACTCGGGGCCTTATTGGCTGGCGTTTCCTAAGGACGGCGAGATGTATTCAGTGAAGGACCCTCGCGAGATCGGCAACGCGGATAACGCTCCTGCGCTGGAAGCGGTTTTCAGCGTGAGGATCGCTGGCACGGACGTGGAGCTGACTCGTCCGGTGCAGCACCGCTATGTGGACCGCGTCTATGGCGAACTGGTTCGTCCGCTGGCTGTTGTGCCGCCGGTAGCGGTCGGGCTGGAAGAGAAGGCGCTGGTGTTTTTGGACAATAGGCCGCGCAAGGTGGAAGTGCCGTTGCGCTCCAACGCGGGAAAGCAGTCGGGCGACGTTCATTTGGAGGTACCTGCGGGATGGAAGGTCGACCCGCCTACGAGACATTTCGATCTGGCTTTGACGGATGAACAGACCAGTGTTGCTTTCGACCTTACAGCGCCCGCCGCTGATACGCGTGGGACTTTGAAGGCCGTGGCGCAAGTGGGGGATCGGGCAATCAGTGTTGGGACGGAGGTCATCCAGTATCCGCACATCCCGGTACAAACCTTATTTCCACCGGCGCAGGCTGCGCTGGTCCGGACCGATCTTAAGGTGCTCTCGAAGAATGTCGGTTACGTGATGGGCGCGGGCGATGAGGTGCCTCAGGCTCTTCGGCAAATGGGTTGCGAGGTGATGCTCCTCACGGCAGACGATCTGGCTCGCGGGGATCTGTCTAAATATGATGCGATCGTGACCGGGGTTCGCGCCTGGAATGTCCGGCCCGATCTGCGGGCCCACTATCTTCACCTTTATGATTACGCCCAAAAGGGCGGCACAGTCGTGGTGCAGTACAACGTTCCTGAGGGCGGCCAGCCCGGGCCAACAGGCGCGGCGCCTACGGAGAATACGATCCTCGAACACATCGGGCCTTATCCGATTCGCATCAGCCGCACCGATCGAGTGACTGTGGAAGAGGCGCCAGTAACGTATCCTAATCCACAAATCTCCCTGCTTCAGGCGCCGAACAAGATTGTGCCGGCCGACTTCCAAGGCTGGGTGCAGGAGCGCGGACTTTACTTTGCGGACCAATGGGACCCGAAGTATCAGACGGTGCTGGAGAGTCACGATCCGGGTGAGATGCCGCTGCCGGGCGGGATGCTTTATGCGAGGCTCGGCAAGGGAGTTTATATTTTTACGGCGTATTCGTGGTTCCGGGAACTGCCGGCGGGAGTGCCGGGGGCGTATCGGATTTTTGCGAATTTGTTGAGTGCGGGGAAGGTACAGTAGGTTTATGGGCGCGGCCAAGGTTCTGCTCACCGCGGAGCAGTTCGATAACTATCCCTTTCGAGGAAGACAAACGCTATGAACTCGACGATGGCGAATTGATCGAGACGACTAAGCCGGCGTACAAGCACAACCGTGTTCTCCTTGAATTACAAACGGAGCTCGGGCTTTATTTCAGGAAGAATCGGATCGGCGAAGCGCTTCTCTCTGAAAATCTGTACGCTCTTTCCGCTTCTACGAGGAGGTCTCCTGATCTGGCTGTGATCCTGGGTGACCGAAGCGAGGAACTCCGGGACGCGAAGGTGATCCCCATCATTCCGGATATCGCGGTGGAAGTCCTCTCGCCCAGCGAAACGACGCGCATGATTGTGCGCAAGCTGGAGCAGTATTTCAGGGCTGGAGTGAAAGAGGTATGGCTGATCCATCCTTATGCAGAGCCTGATGCCAAAACGGTGGAGGTCTGGATAGAGCCTCATCCGCCGGAGCAGGAACTTGCAGAGGAGTGATACCCTTGTTTCCGCATTGCTGCCTGGCTTTTCGCTGAAGATCGAGGCGTTGTTTTCTCTCTGATGAATCCTGACCGGTTCACGAATCCTGACCGGCATGACGACGAACCGCCGCCAATTATGGGCACTTGGCCTCGGCTGTATCGCTTCGTGCTTGTCTATATTGCTTGTGTGATTGGCGTCTTCTATTGGTTTACGAGAGCTTATGCGCCGTAGTTTGTGCCGGCCCGAGGCGCAAGCAGGCTTGACCCGATGAAGATCTGCGGAAGGAATAACAATCCCCGCCCTTACGGGACGGGGCTATCCGTATGAGACCTTTTGATTGGGTAGTTCTCTTCGGCTGGATTGTTTTCCTGGTCTCCTATGGGATGTATCGGGGGCGCGGGTCGGATAGCGTCAACAAGTTTCTGCTGGCGGGAAAGACCATGCCGTGGTATGCCATGGGGCTTTCCATCATGGCGACCCAAGCCAGCGCCATCACCTTCATTTCAACCACCGCGCAAGGATTTGTGGATGGGATGCGCTTCGTGCAGTTTTACTTTGGGCTTCCCATCGCGATGGTGATTCTTTCGGCTACCGCGGTGCCGATTTTTCATCGCGCAAATGTTTACACGGCGTATGAGTATTTGGAAGTCCGCTTTGATGCGAAGACGCGGTTGCTGGTCACGATCGCGTTTCTGGTCTCCCGAGGCTTGCAGGCGGGGCTGGCGTTGTCGGCGCCTGCGATTGTTTTGTCCGTGGTCCTTCACTGGCCTTTCCGCGTGACTGTGCTGGTGATGGGTGGGCTGGTGGTGCTTTACACAACCATGGGCGGCATCAAGGCGATCACGTGGGCCGATGTGCAGCAGATGGTGGTGATCATGGTGTCGCTGGTGCTGGCGTTCGCCATGGCGATTGAGCTGCTGCCTAAGGACGTGTCCTTCCTGGATGCGGTGAAGATCGCGGGGGCGGCGGGGAAGTTGAATGCGGTGACTACTGTTTTCAACTGGAATGACCGGTACACGTTGTGGAGCGGGCTGATTGGCGGATCGTTTTTGGCGCTGGCGTATTTTGGAACCGACCAGAGCCAGGTGCAGCGATATCTCACCGGAAAATCGATCAGCCAAAGCAGGCTCGGGCTGCTGCTGAACGCGATGGCGAAAGTGCCGATTCAGTTTTTCATTCTGTTCATCGGCGCGATGGTTTTTGTGGTGAGCGTGTTTGACCGGCCTCCGCTGGTCTATCACCCGGTAGCGATGGAAGCGGTGCGCACGACGACCGAGTATCCGGCGCTGGAAGCTAAGTTCGGCGCGGGATTCGAGGCTCGGCAAGGAGCGGCCCGGAAGATCAGGGATGCTGTGAATGGTGAGGCACGGTCTTCGGCGATTGTCGAATTCGACGCGGCGCAAAAGGAGATGGACCAGGCTCATACGGCGGCGCTTGCGGTGGTGAAGGAGTCCGATATCAATTACGTGTTCCTTCACTTCGTGACGCACTATTTGCCGGTGGGCGTGGTCGGGCTAATTATCGCGGTGATCTTCACGGCGGCCATGTCGGCGATTTCAGGAGAGATCAATTCGCTTGCGACGGTGACGGTAATCGATATTTATAAGCGGCATTGGATGCCTGATGGGAGTGACGGGCACTACCTGATGGCGTCGCGTCTGGCCACGGCATTTTGGGGTTTGTATGCGGTCGGGTTTGCTAGCTTCGCTTCGGGATTCGGGGCGCTGATTGAGGCCGTGAATCAGGTGGGGTCGCTCTTTTATGGGGGAATGCTGGGAGTGTTTGTGCTGGCGTTCTTTGTGAGGAGGGTCGGGTCAAACGGGGCGTTCTGGGGCGTGATTGCAGGAGAGGCGGCGATTTTCGCGGCGGCGAAATTCACCAATGTCGCGTTCCTTTGGTACAACGTGATCGGGTGTTTGGTGGTTGTATCGGTGGGGTGGGGGATCAGCTACGTTTCGCCACGACGTATAGACACACTTCAGCCTTGACGTTGCGGGCGGCCGCGTTTTTACACACGACCGCCAATGAATTGAGTTCCACCTCACGAGCCGTTCTCGTCTACGGTGTGCAACTCTCGGATGTTTTAAGCCATTTCTAGCTTTCAAACGTTATGAAATCGCGACTCCAAGGTCTTCCGTCGAGGCTATCCCTATAGTTAGCTCTCGTAAGCCTTTCCAGGGGCTCCGGAAGTTCCGTTCCACCACAATGCAACGCTTCGTGCGCACGAAGAAACTTGTTGAAGAAAAGCCGGTGAAGAATCTCTTCTCGACTTAAATCTATCAGACGCCCACAAGGGGATTTGGCTAACCTGAAGATTTCTATAGCGAAGTGGGTTGTGAACGGATCAGGCGGTTTGGGAGCGGGTTAGTTCGTCCGCGTGTTGCCCGGATTGATCTCCCAGGCAATAACGGGCCCAGGGAGTTGCTTTTAAGTGGGCGACTTCGATGGGATTACCGCACTTCGCACATTTGCCATAATTGCCGTCTCCCAGGCGGCGCAGGGCTTCTTGCACGCTTTCGAGGGTTTCCGAGGAGCCTCCGTTGTCCATGGCGGCCAGACTAAACAGGAGTTCGTGTTCCTTTACTCTTAATCGCTGTTCGACATGTTTGAGATTCATATTGGGGGTTTGTGACGATGGTGACGGCTTCGTGGGGGTCACTTGCGTCACCCTCATTATAGCCGAGGAAGTCTAAATCGCAGCCCCGATATTAAGGCTTAATGAGCCCGCATCTCCGGTGACGCGATCTTGAACCACTACACGAAGACCGCCAGTTAAAGTGCCTGCGGTGAAAGGGAGTTGCAAGAGATAACCAGTGCGTAATACCTGTTTCAGACGTTCTTCGGTTAATGTCAGTTTGATGTTTTGCAGCGTTCCGTTGGGGCGTTTCTTGGGAGCGAATTCTGTAGCGATCGCGAGCAGTGCCACCCATCGGCCATTTTCGCGTTCAAGGTGCAGTTCCGACAGATTCAGATTCAGGCTGATGTTGTAGATGCCCGGCTTTCCGGGGGCAGGGGTCACCATGCCGGCTAGTCCTATAGTGGTGGCCTCAAGCGGATTCAAAAAAGCTTCTTCGATGCTTGTGCTGCGCTGCTTTTCCGTCGGCGGCTTGGAATCGGTGGCGAAGTATCCTTTGCGGGACCGCACCTCGACGCCGGGGCGCGAGACTTTCACGGACAGGTTGTGGAAGGTCCCGTCGAGTTTCACGTCTTGCGGATAGAACCCCAGCATGTAAGTGACTTCGTCGTCTTTTTCAATGGTCTTGATGGCGGCTTCCATAGTCGTTGATGACATAGAAGGCGCGTCCGCCGGTCTTGGTGGCGAACAGGTTCATGGTGTCGATTCCGGGGGCGCTGAAGCCGCCGTCGTAGGGATTGCGCGGATCGATCGGATACACGGCGACGTTGGCCTGATTCAGAGCCTGGGCAGCCTTTTCAATCTTGCCGCTGAATTCGCGAATTTCAATCTGAGTGGAGTAGTTGCGCTGGCCTTGATAAGAATATTCGGCGGGGAAGGCGCTGGTGAACCAGATCAGTTTCTTGCGGCCCGCTAAACCCTCAAGATGCTTGGCGATTAACTGCAGCGCGTAGGCGGTGACGTCCACCCTTCTTTTCATGGCGTCGTCTTTCAATTCGTTGGCGGCATTCTGGGTCATGGCGTCCGTGCCGGCATCGCCTGTGACGGGGAGATCTTCGGTGAACAATTCGGCGGTGAGGTCGAACGAGGATTCGGCGGAGCCGTGGGAGGAAACCTGCTTTCTAACGATCTCAGGGTCGGCGGTGAAATCCTGAACCATGCGCAGGGTTTTGCTGAGTGAATAAAGCGCAAGGCGTTCACCCGGAGCGGCGGTTTGCAGGTAATGCAGCAACTGGCGGCGAACTTCGGTCTGGTCGCCGACGTCGGTATTGATGCGGTCAACCAGCAGTACTGTGACGGGCGGGGCCTCTTGGTCGCCATTGACCAGCCGGTTGGACACGACACCCTTGGGGAGATCGGCAGGCGCAGCGGGGCGGTTTTCGGGCGACATTACACGGAAGGCTGCAACAGTCTGGGGTTTGCCCTTGTCGGTTATGGTGAAGTCTTCTTTCGTGAGTCCGGTGATGGGTCCGGTTTTGCCGCGGACTACGACGTCTACTTCGACGAGGCGGGTGTTTACGCGGACCAGCGGCTGGTCAGAAGGAGGCTGCGCGGCGGGCGGGGGCTGCGCCTGCGCCATGGCGGTAATCGCAAACAGGGCGGCTGCGGCGACTGGTTTCGCGAGGAGACTCAGAAGGCGTGAAAAAATCGACCTCGGGAAATCGGACTGAAAAAAAGGGTACATCCATGATAAGTATTTGTCAAGGGCAGACGGAGATGCCCTTTGGACGTGCTGAGTAAAGCCGCCTTGGCGAAAATCATTGCATGTTACACTTGCGCGGTTGAGCCTCTCGGCCGCGGTTCCTGCGGTGCGCAGAACCAGACATCCATTTGCAGTCTCGGGCCTCGTTAGAAGAAAGAGGCCGTCACCGAAGATTGAGTTTGGGTTTGCCTGCCAGCCTCGAAACAGACGCGAGGGAGCCTCGCCGGATTGCTCCGGTTCGCCCAGCCCCTTTTGAGCAAGGCCTGGCAGGCCGCGCGATGGTGTGTCATGCATTCTGTGAAATTGGAAATTAGGCCGCAGCTTTCAGGCGCGGCTTCTTTCCTCCTTGAAATGGTTTTTCCCGACGGTCGACCGCAAGCAGGTAAGCCACTAATTTCCGCGCCACCGCCAGAGTGGCGCGGTTGCGGTTGCCGCGTTGCTTCTCTTTGTCGTACAGCAGCGCCAGGTCACTGTTCCAGCGTGGGGCCAGTTTCGCCGCCTCAATCAAAACCGTTTGCAGATGTTTGTTGCGCTGTTTTGAGATCGGGGAGCGCTTCTGAATCCCCGCTGAGCTTCTCTCTGCGCTGCACAAGCCGCAGTAACTCACCGCGTGTTTGACGGAAGCAAAGCGAGCCACCTCGCCTATCTCCAGCGCCCAACTCAGCGCCGTGATCAAGCCGACGCCTGGAATCGTAGCCAGCCGCTCCACCCGAGCCGCCAACACGGGGTCGTGTTCCAGCGCGCGCAGCAGCGCCTTTTCGCTTGCCGTTGCACGCTCCACCGTCTCGCGTCCAACCTTCAGAAGCGGCTTCAAGGCTTCGGGCAGCTCCGCGGATTCCTTCACCAGTTGCGTGAAGTATTTCTTCTGGTGCAGCTTTTCCTTGTTGTAAGTCACGCCGGTTTCCATCAATAAGCCGGCCATTTTGTTCTTCATTTGAACGGCCTGCCGCACCAGCACATTGCGATAACGACAACGGATTTCCGCCACAGCTATCGGTTGGTTTGAAGAACTTGAGACCGGCGGAAATTCGAAGTCTGTCCCCATTTTTCCGACTCGTGGCACATTTCATCATAAAGGAGGACGAGGCTTGGATTGTAGTCGGGAGAAGAGCGCTACGGGCACGCCTACTGTGAAGACGGCAAGGGCCCACATCCAGGCGCCTGAGGGAATTGAGAGGGCCATTCCGCTGCGGAAGGCGATCAGCCAGGTAAGGCCGATGACCGCGCCGATTGCGAGGGAGAGCTCTTTCTGGATCGAATGGTCGCGAGTGCAGAAGGCTTGTACGATGAGCGCGAACGCCGGGGCGACCATCAGGTCGACCAGATAGTGTTCGCCCAAGCCGAGGGTTGCAAGTATCGTTAGTGTCAGATACAAAAACCCTGCAGCTCGTACCAAAATTGGGCGCGATCGCAGGCTCCAGAAGAGCAGAAGAGCCCAGCCGACATGAAGCGAGGGCATGGCGTTTCTGGATGCGGCTTTGGCGGGCGCGGCGGCGATCAGGGCGAGGCCTGAGAGATTGGGGGCTTCCGTCGGGAATCCTTTGTCGATCAGGTAAACGGGGCCGGACGCGGGGCAGATCTGATACATCAGAAATCCCAGCAGGCCCAGCGTTACGAAGAGCCAGCGGAGGTCGGCTGCAGGGGCATTGCCCTTTTGTCGCAAGCGCCATTCTGCGGCGAGACCTGCGGCCAGGCCCAAGGGGAGGCTGTTGTAGACGAATGTGGAGGACCATGCGAGCCAGGGCTGGGTTCGGAAGAGTTGACCGATGACCCAGCTTGGAGGGCCCCCGAATTTCATGTCCCCCGCCAGCAACACGCGATCGTAGGTGAGAGGGGTGAAGGCTAGGGCGACCGCAAGTGCGATTGCGGAGACGATGCACAATACTGCAAGCAGTGACGCGTCCTGAAGCAATTCCAAACGCTGACGCCGCTGGGATCCTTCGGACCAGATCCAACGCGCCGCCAGGACTTCAATGCTTCCCATTCCGACAAATCCGCCCGGTAATCCGATCCAGCTTCCGGCGTAGGCGGACGCGGGACCGTGGGCGGCGAAATAGATCAGGGCGAAGATAGCGCCCATCGCGATGGAAGCGGCCAGCTCTTTCCACGAAGGATTGGCCACGGCTTGTATGACAAACGCGCCGGTGAAGGCGAACGTCAGGAAGGTGGTGACTCCGAGTTGAAACGTCCCGGCCAAGACGGCGAGCAGGATCGCCACGACCAGGGCTTGCAGCGACTTGAGCAGGAAAGCCTGGGGTGAGGCTATGCCGCTTGCGATTGCCGGAGTCGTCTGGAGATGGCCCATCACCTCGGGTGATAGGCCAAAAAAGCGCACGCCTTTAACCTAATAAGATGTAGAGGAGGAAAACATGAAACACGCCAGGCTCTTGATGATTGTCGGAGATTATGTGGAGGACTACGAAGTGATGGTCCCGTTTCAGGCTCTTCAGATGGTGGGGCACACCGTTCACGCGGTTTGTCCGGAGAAGAAGAAGGGACAGCAGGTCCGCACTGCGATTCATGATTTCGAAGGCGACCAGACGTATAGCGAAAAGCGTGGTCACAACTTCACGTTGAACGCTACGTTTGACGATGTGAAGGCGGAAGAATACGACGGGCTGGTGTTGCCGGGAGGTCGCGCACCGGAGTATCTGCGGCTGAATTCCAAAGTTCTGGACGCGGTTCGGCATTTTGCGCAGGCTAAGAAACCGATTGCGGCGATTTGCCATGCGGCGCAGCTTCTGACTACGGCTGGAGTGGTGGCGGGCAAGCGGGTGAGTGCTTATCCGGCTTGTGGACCGGAGGTGGAAGCGGCGGGCGGCACCTATGCGGCGATCGGGATGGATGAGGCGGTTGTGGATGGGGAGTTGGTAACTGCGCCTGCGTGGCCGGCGCATCCGGCGTGGTTGGCGAAGTATCTCGAAGTGGTCGAGAAGTACTTGACCAAGTGACATTTCGGCTCGCCATTGTTTATCTTTTTCGGGCGCTTGGGCTTGGGCTGGGGATTCCTTCTCTTGTTTCGGCAGCGTATTTCGGCTGGCTCGCGCTGCAATTGCACATGCTGAATCCGGGACCGCTTCCGCCGGGAAGTGGAAGCTCCAACACGCTGGTGCAGTTGGTCGAAACCAGCGGCCGGCTGGTGGGCGGCATTCTTCGGCTGTTCGGAACCTTTGGCGAATGGGTGTTGATTTTTATCACGGTGCTTTCGGTTGCGTTGTTTGCTTTCGCGTTGTTGCTTTGGTTCACCGCGGGCGGACTGGCGCAGGATAAGTTATGGGCTCGGGTCGTCGCGTCGCTGTGTGGGATTGTGATGCTGGGAGGGATCTTGCTGGTGGCTGGTTTGCGGAACAACATCCAGTAAAACTGTTCAAATCCACTTATAATAAAGAGTGTCCTCAATATTCTCCGCGTCCACGGCGCCCGTCTCGACCTCTCCGTACGTAGAGCTGCACAAAGACCGGCTGCTGGAAGAACTTAAGCAATTCCTGCGCATCCCAAGTGTGTCCACGCTGACTGAACACAATGGGGACGTTCAACGGGCCGCCGAATTTGTCGCCGACAGCCTTCGGCAGGCTGGTTTGGAGAACGTCGAGATCATTTTTACGGCGAAGCATCCGCTGGTTTACGCGGATTGGTTGCATGCTGCCGGGAAGCCTACCGTTCTCTGTTACGGTCATTACGATGTGCAGCCGCCGGATCCTTTGAGCGAATGGGTCAGCCCGCCATTTGAGCCTACTGTTCGCGACGGAAATTTATATGCGCGGGGCTCGGCGGACGATAAGGGGCAGATGTATTCGCAGATCAAGGCTGTTGAAGCGCTGCGGGCTGTGACGGGGACTCTTCCACTGAATCTGAAATTTTTGATTGAGGGCGAGGAAGAGGTGGGCGGGGAGTCCATTTCAAAGTATGTTCCCGATCACAAAGAAAAGCTGCAGGCCGATGTTGCTTTGGTGTGCGACACGGAGCTTTACGCGGAAGGCATTCCGACGCTATGTGTGGGGCTGCGCGGGCTGGTGTATACAGAGATCGAGACGCGCGGGCCGATGCGCGATCTTCATTCCGGACTTTATGGGGGGGTCGCGCCAAACGCGGTGTTCGGCCTGGTGGAGATTCTTTCGAAGCTCAAGGATGAGAACGGCCACATCAACGTGCCGGGCATGTATGACGAGGTGACCCAGCCGTCACCGGCGGAGAAGCATAGCTGGTCGATTCTGCCTTTTGACGAGAAAGAGATGTTGAAGACCGAGGTTGGGTCGAGCGTGCTTACGGGGGAACCAGGATTCACGGTTTTTGAACGCACATGGGCTCGTCCGACGCTGGAGGTCCACGGCATTGCGGGGGGATTTACGGCGGCGGGCGCGAAGACGGTAATTCCGGCCAAGGCTACCGCAAAAGTCAGTATGCGCATGGTGCCGGATCAGGATCCGGAAAAGATCATTGCCGCGTACAAGAAGTTCGTTCAGCAAGTGACACCTCAGGGAATCGACAGTGAAGTCAGGGTGCTGTCATCCGGGCCCGCGATCGTGGTCAACCCGGATCATCCGGCGATTGCGGTGGCTGCCAAGGCGTTCGCGGACGTGCTGGGGCGCGAGACCGTGTTTATTCGCAGCGGCGGGTCGATTCCGATTGTGGGCGATTTCGATAAGCACCTGGGAATTCCGACCATCCTGATGGGATTCGGGCTTCCTGACGATGGATTACATTCGCCCAACGAAAAGTACAAAGTCGCGAATTACTACGCGGGGATCGTAACGATTGCCCATTTCTTTGAACAGTACGGCAAGTGACGTCGTGAATGACGTGATCAGCCAGACACCTCGGGAGCGCCAAACCGAGAGTGTGGTGCGATCTGCCGGGGTGACTTCGGTTGCCTTGCTGGCGAGCCGCGTGACAGGCCTTCTGCGCGAAAGCCTGATGGCTCGGCTGTTTGGAGCGGGTCTGATCTACGACGCGTTTCAGTTAGGTTTCCGTATCCCGAACCTCACGCGGGATCTGTTTGCCGAGGGCGCTCTTTCCAGCGCGTTCGTCCCGATTTTTACGGAGTATCTGGCGCAGCGGGGACAGAAGGAAGCCGCGAGATTGGCGAATCTTGTCGCGACGGCGATCCTGATCATCGTCGGCGGGCTGTGCCTGGTGGGCATGATCTTCGCGCCTTTGATTGTGAGGCTGCTGGCGCCGGGTTACATGGCGGTGCCGGGGAAATTCGAACTTGCGGTGGACATGACGCGCATCATGTTCCCGTTTCTGTTGCTGGTGGCGCTGGCGGCGCAGGTGATGGGGGTGTTGAACTCGAATAACCGCTTCGGCGTCCCTGCCATGGCTTCAACGTTTTTTAACATTGGGTCCATCGGATTTGGCGTGCTGTTGGGAGTTGTGTTTGGTCCCGCGCTACACATTTCACGGATCGAAGGAATGGCGGTGGGCGTAGTGTTGGGGGGCGCGCTCCAACTGGCCTGGCAATTGCCGACTCTCTATTCGCTGGGGTATCGGGCGAAGCTGGCTTTTAACTGGAGCGATCCAGGTCTGAGCCGCATTTTCCGCCTGATGATCCCGGCCATTCTGGGAGGAGCGGCGACGCAGATCAACGTGATGGTCAACACGAATATCGCGTCGACTGTTGCCGATCCGCTGCGGGGCCTGGATGGTCCGGTGAGCTGGTTGAGCTACGCGTTCCGTTTCATGCAACTTCCCCTGGGATTGTTTGGAGTAGCGGTGGGCGCGGCAGCGCTCCCCTCGATTTCGCGCAGCGCGGCGGCGGGCAGGATGGATGAATTCCGCAGGACTCTGTCGCAGTCGCTGGGCGTGGTGTTTCTGCTGACACTGCCTTCTTCGGTTGGTCTGTGGGTATTGGGACGAGCGATTATCGGGGCCATTTATCAGGGTGGGAAGTTTCAGTATTACGATACCCAACAAACGGCGCTGGCGCTTTCCTGTTATGCGATTGGCTTGACCGGCTATGCGGCTTTGAAGGTGGTGGTTCCGGCGTTCTACGCGCTGGGAGATTCGCGGTTGCCGATGTTTGTTTCGCTGGGGTCCATTGGAATTAATGTGGGCGCGGCCGTGATGTTGACCCGCATCGGGCACATGGGGATCGCGGGCCTGGCGTTATCGACATCCACGGTGGCACTGTTCGGTTTTCTGGTGTTATTCGAGTTATTGCGGCGGAAAATCGGCGGCGTGCATGGAAAGGTGCTGGGCGCGCAGTTTCTGAAGATTGCCATGGCATCGGTGGGGATGGCGGCGATGATCGCTCTCTCCAGCCATATGGTGGAGAGCTGGCTGGGGATCACCAGGCTCGCGCATTTGGCTAATCTGATAGTTTCTATTCCTTTGGGCTTGGGTGTGTATTATCTTGCGTGCCGCGCTTTCCACGTCAGTGATCTTGATATGACGGTGTCGGCATTCGCCGCGCCAGTAAGAAGGATTTTCAGGAGTCGTACGAACACCATTCAGGAGAGATCGTGAAACTCGCTTTCGTCATGCTCGCGTGTTTCGTGCTGGCGCAAATTGCGCCGGCGCAACTAACCACCGCTCCATTGCCCGCCGCAGCCGCATCTTCAGCCACTACTCCAGCGGCAGGCGCACCGGCTCAGTCTATTGACGACTTGACCGCTGCCATCAAAACGGCTCCCACTTCGGCCGTTTATGCGGACCGCGGCGCGGCGTACCTGGCCAAGGGAGACGCCAAGGATGCGGAGGAAGATTACTCCGCGGCGATTCGTATGCGGCTGGACGAACCGGGTCCTTGGATCGGCCGCGGGAGAGCTCGCACGGCGCTGGGGCGATTCAGCGCGGCCATTGACGATTTCGATCAGGCCCTTCGCCTTAAGCCTGACATGGCCGCCGCTTTCCTGGAACGAGGTTTCGCGTACGGCAAGATGGGGGAATTTAACAGAGCGATAGCGGATTTGACTCGCTCGATTGATTTGCAGCCCGGCATTGCGGGGGCGTACACACTTCGCGGCTCGGCTTATCAGGCGACGAATCAACTGGGGAAGGCACTGGCGGACTTTACCGCTGCGATAAAGATCGTGCCCAACGAGGCCCAGCTTTACGCGGCTCGCGGAACGGTCTATTCGCAGCTTGGGGATCACGCCAAGGCGCTAGCGGATCGCGATGAACTGGTGCGGCTGCTGCCCAATTCGGCGGAAGCCTACCTGATGCGAGGGGGTTCTTATCATCAATTGGGCAGGCACCAGGAAGGTTTAAAGGATCGGACGGAAGCAATTCGTTTGAATCCGAAACTTCCCGAGGCGTGGCTGGCGCGGGGGAGCGCTTATTTTCTTCTGGGCAGATATGAAGAGGCTTTTAGCGATCTGGATGAGGCCGCCAAGCTTGCTCCAGGGAACACGGAGATTTTAAATCTTCGCTCCGAGGCTCGCGATGAGATGAGCAAGAAGGAGCGGAATAAGACGGTGGCTCGCGTGGCGGAGCCGCCGAAGGTGGCCGAGCCGGAGAAGCCGAAAGAAGTTGAAGCGCCCAGAGCGCCGGTGGTACCGCCTGTGGAATCGGTGCTGGCGCCTAAACCGGAAGCAGCGGTGGTTGCGAAGGCTGAACCGATCGTCGTGTCGAAACCAGCGTCGGCTCCGAAGGCCGCTGCCGCTTCGAATCCTGGCAAGGACTCAAAGGTCGCGGAGGCGCACAACCAAAAGGGCAGGGAACTGATGCGCCAGCAAAAGTTCCCGGAAGCGATTCAGGAACTGACTGCTGCTATCGACGCGGATCCGGGCTTCTCGCTGGCCTACAATGCACGGGGTTTTGCCCGTTATATGGCGAAGGACTACAAAAACGCGCTGGCGGATCTGGATGAAGCGATCCGGCTGAATCCGAATTATATAAACGCTTACCAAAATCGTTCACTGGTAAGAAAGGCCACCGGGGACGCGGCTGGGTCGGCGGCGGATCTGGCGCGGGCGCAACAGAAGTAAAGGTCAGCGAAGCGTCATTAAGCGGCGCTGTACTAATTCTCCGAATTTCGTGGGCTGGTAGTCGCGGGCCATGCGCGGTTGATCCGACCAGCTCCACGCGGCCCAGCCCATCCGGCGCGAGTCGAAGTATTGAAGAAGGCGATGGCCCCAGTCGAGGTCGTGATCGAGGCCGCCGAACTCTCCAGCAAACACCGGAATGAATCGGGACAGATAACCGAATGAGGCTTCCCAGTTCGGACCCTTGCCGGGATAGACGTGCGTCGAGTAAACAAGATTGCGGCGCTCCACAGGGAAGCCGCGCAGATCGTAGGCCCAGTTAGTGCCGGAAACGAAGATGACTGACTCGGGATGCTCCTCGCGGATCGTATCGATCAGCAGGAGAGCCCAAGGCTGCCATTCGGTCATGGAGACAGTGGAATGGTCGGGCGGGTACTCGGAACCATCGGCGCGGAAGAGCGGATAGGTATCCTCTGGAAGACGGTCGTGAGGCTCATTGAACAGGTCGAACAGCACGGCTGGCTCGTTGCGATAGCGCCGCGCGAGGGTCCGCCACAAATGCGGCGTCTGCGGGTTGGGCAACGGTGGCACCATCATGTTGCCATGGCCGTGAGCGCGATCCATACTGAGCCATTGCAGGTCGAGCAGAGTATACGCGCCGTGCAGCGCGGCCCATTGAATCACCTGGTCAAGGTCGCTCAGGTATTGCTCGCCGGCCCGGCCAGCGCGGCCGAAGAGAGCCCAGTCCTGGTTGAAGGGGATGCGCAGAATGTTGGCGTTCCACTGGTGGGTCATCCACTGGATTTCGTAGAGCGAGATTCCCGCGGCTGAGGCGAAGCCGTCCGTGTTGGGCTCAGTGTACTCCAGACCCGACCGGTTGAGCCCGCGCAGCAACACTGGCATAGCGGTTTCCGCCATCACGATCTGGTTCCCCATGGCCGCCAGGCGCGGCAGGCCGTTTGATAGCTCGCCATTCATGTGATTCGCTAAAATGCCAGCGTGAACGTTTACTTCCTACGTCATGGTATCGCGGAGCGCCAATCGCCCGGCGGAGATCGCGAGCGAAGGCTGACCGAGGAGGGCAGGTCGGAACTGCGGCGCGTGCTTGCATGTGCTAAACGCGCTCAGTTGAAACCGGACCTGGTGCTTTGCAGCCCGTACGTACGCGCGATGGAAACGGCCAAGCTCGCGGCGGAGCAACTGGAGTTGGAGGGATCGCCTTTTCCAGCGGACGCGCTTACTCCGGAGTCGGCTCCTGCACGGTTATGGAATGAAGTGCGAGAGCAGGGCGCGGAATCGGTGCTGGTGGTATCGCATGAGCCGCTGCTTTCGTCGACGATCGCGTGGATGGTGGGGTCGTCAAAGGCGATGGTCCGCTTTCCTCCGGCCGGATTGGCGGGGATCGAATTTGGGTCGGCGGGCCCGGTTCCGGACGGCGTATTGCGCTGGATGATCACGCCCGAAGTCTGTTGAGGCCGCACGTTTCTGCTAACCTGAAATTTCCCATGAAAAATCCCAAGCCCTTATTGTCTCCAGGCGAAGGCTTTACCCGACTGGTTGAGATTATGGCTCGTCTGCGTGCCCCGGGCGGGTGTCCGTGGGATCGCGAGCAGTCGTTCGACACGATCAAGCCTTACCTGCTGGAAGAGACTTACGAAGTGATGGACGCGATTGACGCGCGGGATTGGGATGGCTTAGCGGAGGAGTTGGGCGATCTCATGCTGCAGTCGGTGTTCTTCGCACAGATGGCATCGGAAGAGGGCCGGTTTACGATCGCTGATTCGCTTGAGGCGATCAATTCCAAACTGGTTCGCCGGCATCCGCACGTGTTTGCCGATGGCGATGCAAAGACGTCAGGAGAGGTTCTCCAGCGCTGGGATGAGATCAAGAAAACTGAAAAACCGGAGCGCAAGGGATTGCTGTCGGGCGTTCCTCGCTCTCTTCCCGCATTAGTGGAGGCGGAGAAGATTGCCAAGAAGGCGGCGGGCGCGGCGTTTGATTGGGAGAACATCGGCCAGGTTTTTGAGAAGCTCCAGGAAGAATTAGGCGAGCTTAAAGAGGCGCGGGAAGCGGGTTCTCAGGAAGCCATCGAAGATGAATTCGGCGACGTGCTGTTCGTCATGGTCAATATCGCGCGCTTTTTGAACGTCGACCCGGAGCAGGCACTCCGCAAGACCAATACAAAATTCCGCACGCGTTTTGAGCATGTGGAACGGGGCGTGGAGGCGCAGGGCAAGACGCTGAAAGAAGCGGGAATTCAGGAAATGGAGAGACTGTGGCAGGAAGCAAAACGCCCGGTGCCCCCCAAACCCTAGCGCAGCCGGCGAGGCGCGTGGAATTCGGGGCGCTGGCATGACCGGGTTCCTGGGGCTGCTGCAGAAGAATCGCAATTATCGCTTTACTTGGACGGGGCAGATCGTAAGTGAAGTCGGCGACCACTTCAATAACGTCGCGGTGTTCGCGCTGGCGCTGGCAAATACGGGCTCGGGTCTGGTGGTGGCGGGCATTCTGCTTTCGCGTGGGTTGTGCGCGATTCTTGCGGGACCGGTCGCGGGAGTGTTGCTGGACCGCATGGATCGCAAGCGCATCATGATCCTGAGCGATGCGCTGCGAGCTGTCATCGCGGTGTTGTTTGTCCTGGCGATTCCGCAAGGGCGCACCTGGCTGCTGTTTCTCTTGAGCGGCCTGCTGATGTTTGCGTCGCCTTTCTTTACCAGCGGTCGCGCCGCTATTTTGCCGGCCATCGCGACGAAGGACGATCTGCACGCAGCGAATTCGCTGACTCAGACCACCCAGTGGCTGACGATTACCATCGGCTCGTTCCTGGGAGGCGCGACGGTTACAGCCTTTGGATACCGACTCGCGTTTGTGTTTAATGCGATCTCTTTTATTTTTTCCGCTCTCTGTATTTCGCGGCTGCGGGTGGAAAACGGGTTTCGTCCCGAGCGCACTGTTTTGGGTGAAGACAAGGTCGTGCGTCCCTGGCGCGAATATATGGACGGGTTGCGGTATATGCAATCCATGCCGCTGATTTTGGGAGTGGGTCTAGTGGCCGTAGGATGGGCTTCAGGCGGAGGCGCGGCGCAGATTCTCTTCAGCCTGTTCGGAGAACAGGTTTTTCACCGCGGACCGGAAGGCATTGGCATTATCTGGGGATTCGCGGGAATCGGGCTGGTTTGTGGCGCGCTGCTGGCGCATTATATGGGTCCGAGACTTAGTTTCTCCGGGTACAAGCGGACCATTTCGTTTTCGTATCTGGTCCACGGAGGTGCGTACGTGCTATTCAGCCAAGCTCCTTCCTTTGGCTCGGCTCTTTTCTTCATTGCGGTTTCGCGGGGAGCGGTCGCGGTGAGTTCGGTGTTGAACAATTTCCAACTGCTGAGGCATGTGCCAAATGAATTTCGAGGCCGCGTGTTTTCGACGATTGAGACTTGGACTTGGATGACCATGATGCTCTCGATGGGCGCGGCCGGCATCGCGTCAGATCACGTGAGTCCGCGGGTGATCGGGTTGTGGAGCGGTGTATTGAGTTCGTCGACGGCGATTTTTTGGGCTTGGGGAAATTTGGCTGGTCGCCTGCCGGAGCCCGCGTTGGAAGGAGTGGAGCCAGATGAGGTGGAGGTCCATGGGGACCCGACCGTATAGGAATGCATGGCCGCCGATGAACGCAGATGGGCGCCGATAAAGTTTCTTTTTAATCTGCGTTCATCGGCGGCTAAATATTTAGTTCATTGGGCCGTCCATGCCGCCCCACAGATTCATGGTGTTCAATTCGTCGCGTCCGCAGGCTCTGAGATAGAGGAATAGCTGCGTGCGATAGGCCGCGTGACCCCCGGCTACCAGGTAGACGATGTGCGCGCCTTTGCTTTGGCTGCCGCCGAAGAAGTCCACCTCGGTACGGAAGTCTTCATCCGGGAAGGCGTGGAGCAACTCGGCATACGTCGCGGATTGTTTCTCCAGGGCAGCAACGGTTTGATCGAAGCTGAGTTCCTTTACCGCCGCGGCGGCCGCGCCCCAAGCCGCGCCGTCAAATGCGCCGGCCCGAATGCCTTTGATCAGGTTGGGGCCCATAATCACCAGGTATTGCAGCAATTCGATGATGCTGCGCTGCTTGGCGGAGGGCCGGTAATCGATTTTGGATTGGTCCACTTTACTCGCTAAGTGAACCAGAATCCGGACTTCATTCTGCAGAGTTGAGATTAATTCGTCTTTTGTTAGAACCATGGTTTACGGTATGGTAACACGGGCCGAACTGTTATCATTTTCGCTATGAAAGTGTTCTTGCCACTGCCGTTTTTGAGTATTGTGCTCGCCGCGCAGGTCGTTCCCAATCTGAACAATCTGGATTACAACGCAATCGATAACACCTGCAAACCGTGTGACGACTTTTACCAATTCTCGATCGGCAAATGGAACGCGGCAAACCCAATTCCGGCCAATCAAACGCGGTGGGGCAAGCGGTGGGCGGGGGCCGATGGCAATCTGGATGTTCTCAAATCGATTCTGGAAGATCCTTCGCTGCACGCGGCGGCGGGTTCGGGGCCTCGGCTGATTGGCGACTTTTACGGGGCTTGCGTGGATACGGCCTCCGTAGACGCACGCGGGGCCAAGCCGCTGGAGCCTGCATTGAAACGAATTCGCGAGATTGCAGACCGGCGTGCGCTGGAACAAGAGATCGCAACACTTCATCGGCAGGGGCTTAGCGCCGGCTTTTCGTTTTCCGCGAGCCCGGACACGGATAATCCGAGCCAGATGATTTCCAGCATTTCCGCCGCGGGGCTCGGCATGCCTGACCGCGATTACTATCTCAAGGACGATGAGAAATCCAAAGCAACCCGCGAGCGATATTTGAAGCATATCGAAATTCTGTTGGAGTTATCTGGATGGCATGCGGCGGAGGCTCGCGATGCAGCGGCGACGATTCTCAAACTGGAAACCGTGATGGCTCGCGAAAGGCTTTCGCGTGTTGAGCGGCGCGACCCTTATAAGGTCAGCACGCGGGTTGAGGTCGTCAAGCTTGCCGATTACGCGCCGCACTTCCAATGGCAGGCGTTTTATCGCGCGACCGGCGCTGCTTACGAGGGAATCGCGAGGATCGCGGACCAGAAAGCACTGCGCGAATTTGACAAGGAAGTGACGGCTTGGGCGTTAGCCGATTGGAAGACGCTGCTTTCGTGGGAGGTGATCCGGTCCGGGGCTCGGGATCTGTCGGCTCCTTTTCGCGATGAGATGTATGACTTCCTGGACAAGTTTCTCGCAGGCCGCGCCGAGCCTTTGCCGCGATGGAAGTACTGCGTGAATCGCACGGATGAGATGTTAGGGGACGCATTGGGCAAGGCTTATACGGACAAAGTGTTTCCTGCGGCTGCCAAAGCAAAGATGCAGGAGATGGTCCGCAACATTCTCGCTGCTTTGAAAGATTCCATCAACGGCCTGGAATGGATGTCGCCGGAGACAAAGCAGAAGGCGCTGGAGAAGCTCGCAGCGGTTCATCCCAAGGTGGGTTATCCCGACAAATGGGACCCCTATACGAGCCTGGAAATTTCACGGCGGGATTTTTTTGGCAACGTGGAGCGATCCACTCGCTATGCGGAAAAGGACGAGATTTCGCAGATCGCCAAACCTGTGGATCGCGCCCGGTGGGGGATGACGGCGCCGACTTCGAATGCCTATTACAGTCCGCAGATGAATGAGATTGTTTTTCCCGCGGGCATTTTGGTGGCTCCCATGTTCAGTTTAGACGCGGACGACGCTGCAAATTACGGAGGTATCGGCGTGGTGATCGGTCATGAGATCAGCCACGGGTTTGACGATCAAGGGTCGCAATTTGATGCGGAGGGCCGCTTGAAGAATTGGTGGACGCCGGAGGATCGCAAGCGATTTGAGGAGCGGGCGCAGTGCGTGGTGAATCAGTTCAACAACTACTTGATTGAGCCGGGAGTGGGACATAACGGCAAGCTGGTGTTGGGAGAATCGATCGGGGATCTGGCGGGGGCGCGCATTGCTTATCTGGCCTACATGAAGTCGCTGGAAGGAAAGCCGAGGCCCCCCGTGATAAACGGATTCACCGCAGAGCAACGATTCTTTTTGGCTTGGGGACAGGCTCGCGGAGATGAAACTCGGATCGAACAGCAGAGGTTGATGGTGGTAACCGACCCTCACCCGGTCGCGAAGTTCCGTGTGCTCGGACCGCTGCAAAACATGTCGGAGTTCAAGCAGGCATTCGGCTGCAAGGAAGCCGACGCAATGGTGCGCGGCGAGCGGTCGTGCAGGATCTGGTGATTACGTCTACTAACTTTTCACTCTCCTAAGCAGCGCACAACGCACGCGACGTGAGATCGGTTACTGATCCATAGGAGCACGTCGCGTGCTGTGCGCTATTGAATCCTTCTTCCAGAACACGTTATCCTGTACAGTTCGCCGTTTAGGCGACAGGAGTATGGCTCTTTAGATGGCTTCCATTGACGTTCCGCTCAAGAATGGCGGCTTCGGGCAAACCAGACGCAAAGATACCTGGTGGATCGAACCGCTTTTAGTATTTCTAGGTTTTTCAGCGTTTATTGTTTACTCAACCTGGGCCGCGCTGCAGAATGCGAATTACACACTGCCCGGCACAGGCTATTTGTCTCCCATGTACTCGCCTTTGTTAATGACCGCCGCGCCTTCGTGGTGGCCGGCGTTCCTGCCGTTTTCGGCGGCGATGTTGATTCTTTGGGCTCCCGGTGGCTTTCGCTTTACCTGTTATTACTATCGCGGCGCCTACTACAAGGCGTTTTGGGCGGATCCCATATCGTGCACCGTGGGCGAGCCGCGTAAGAGCTACTGGGGCGAACGCACGTTCCCGTTGCTGATTCAGAACATCCATCGCTATTTCTTGTATCTGGCGATTATTTTCATTTTTCTACTGGCGCACGATGCGTGGAAAGCGATGTGGTTCGATGGCCCCAATGGCCAACAATTTGGAATCGGCATTGGCACACTGGTGTTGACCATCAATCCGATCCTGTTGGGAAGCTATACGTTCGGCTGCCATTCGCTTCGCCACCTGATCGGCGGCCGCAAGGATGTTCTCTCCAGCAGTCCTGCGCGGAAGTCGTGCTATGACTGTGTTTCGTCCTTGAACAAGCGGCACATGTTGTTTGCCTGGATGAGCCTGTTCTGGGTGGGCTTCGCTGACCTGTATGTCCGATTGTGCGCGATGGGGATTTGGACGGACTGGAGACTGTTCTAGACATGGCGGATTATCCAGTTCTGGAGTATGACGTTCTGGTGGTGGGCGCGGGTGGCGCGGGATTACGCGCAGCGATTGAGGCTTCGTTGAGCGGCGCCAAAACGGGCGTGGTTACAAAGTCGCTATTGGGAAAAGCGCACACCGTAATGGCTGAGGGTGGCATGGCGGCGGCTATGGCCAACGTTGACGATCGCGATAGTTGGAAGGTCCACTTCGCGGACACCATGCGCGGCGGCCAGTACATGAACAATTGCCGCATGGCGGAATTGCACGCCAAAGAAGCTCCGTCGCGCGTGAAGGAGTTGGAGGCCTGGGGCGCGGTATTCGATCGCACTCCGGACGGCCGCATTTTGCAGCGTAACTTTGGCGGGCATCGTTATCCGCGGCTCGCGCATGTGGGCGATCGCACCGGGCTGGAAATGATCCGCACGCTGCAGGATCACGGCATCCATCAGGGAATCGAATTTCACATGGAGCACACCATCCTCACGCTGTTGAAGGATGGGAACCGCTGCGTTGGAGCGTTTGCTTACGATCGCCAGAACGGCCAATTTAAAGTGCTGCGCGCGAAAGCGGTCGTGCTTGCGACAGGCGGAGTGGGGCGCGCGTTTTCCGTGACCAGCAATAGTTGGGAATACAGCGCCGACGGCCACGCGCTGGCTTACAAGGCAGGCGCTTCGCTGATCGATATGGAGTTCGTGCAGTTCCATCCCACTGGGATGGTCTGGCCGCCTAGCGTGAAAGGCATTCTTGTGACCGAAGGCGTGCGCGGCGAAGGCGGCGTGCTGCGAAACAAGGAAGGCAAGCGGTTCATGTTCGACGATATTCCGGCGAACTATAAATCGCAGACGGCCGACAACGAAGAAGAAGGCTGGCGCTACACGCAGGGCGACAAGTCCGCGCGTCGTCCTCCGGAATTGTTGACACGCGATCACGTCGCGCGCTGCATCAATCGCGAGGTGAAGGCGGGGCGGGGAAGCCCGCATGGCGGCGTGTTTCTGGACATCTCCTGGATCAAAGAGAAGCTGCCGAATTCGGTGGAGCACATCAAGAAGAAGCTGCCCAGTATGTACCACCAGTTCAAGCAGCTCGCCGATATCGACATCACGCAGGTGCCCATGGAGATCGGCCCCACGACCCACTACATCATGGGTGGCGTCCAGGTGGATGGTGATACGCAAATGTCGTCAGTTGAAGGATTGTTCGCCGCGGGCGAGTGCGGCGGCGGCCTGCATGGAGCAAATCGGTTGGGCGGCAATTCGCTGTCCGATCTTCTGGTGTTTGGAAAGCGAGCCGGTGAGTATGCCGCGAAGTTTGCCAAACAGAACGGGGCAGGGAAGATCGACCAGAGCCAGGTGAATGACGCCGTCAAAATGGCGATGGCGCCACTGGAGCGCGGAGCGTCGGCAGAAAATCCGTTCAAGATCCAGCAAGAATTGCAGACCATGATGCAGGACCTTGTCGGCATTGTGCGGCAGGAAGGAGAAATGCAGCAGGCGTTGGAGGGGATCGCCAAGCTGAAGACGCGAGCCACGAAGGCTGGCGTCGGAGGCACGCGCGAGTACAACACGGGCTGGCATACTTCGCTCGACCTGGACAATCTCCTAACGGTGTCGGAGATCATTGCGCGGGCGGGAATCGAGAGAAAAGAAAGCCGTGGTGGTCATTTCCGCGACGACTACACCGAGAAGAGCGACGATTGGGCCAAGACCAACCTCAAGATCTCCAAGGCCGCCGATGGTAGCGTGAAGGTAGAACGCGTGCCGGTGGTGCCGCTGACGGAAGAGATGAAGCAGGTGATTGAGGAGAACAAGTAAGGTGGCAACCGCAACGTTTCGTATCTGGCGCGGCGAAGGCAGTGCTTCCAAGTTTGTGGATTACCAGACAGAAGTTTCCGAAGGCATGGTGGTTCTGGATGCCGTTCATCACATCCAGGCGACTCAGGCTCCCGATTTGGCGGTCCGTTGGAATTGTAAAGCAGGTAAGTGTGGATCCTGCTCCGCGGAAATCAACGGCAAGCCGCGGTTGATGTGCATGACCCGCCTCAATTCGTTGCCGATGGACCAACCGGTGACGGTCGAGCCGATGCGCACCTTTCCGTTGATCAAGGATCTGGTCACGGACGTGTCCTGGAATTTCCGGGTCAAAGAGAAGATCGCGAAGTTCAAGCCGCGTAAGCCGGACGCTCCGGATGGAACGTGGCGTGTTCAGCAGGCCGATATCGATCGTGTGCAGGAATTCCGCAAATGCATTGAATGTTTCCTGTGCCAGGATGTCTGCCACGTATTGCGCGAACACGATCTCCACGATGAGTTCATCGGGCCGCGTTACTTCGTGTACGCCGCGAACC
Organism: Terriglobia bacterium; assembly: GCA_963766615.1. Lineage (GTDB taxonomy): Bacteria > Acidobacteriota > Terriglobia > Bryobacterales > Bryobacteraceae > Palsa-187. The sequence continues at coordinate 210,152 of CAVYBC010000009.1, read as the reverse complement.
TGGAGATGAATCCGCTGGATACCGAGAATCGTTTAGGCGATTTGAAAGACAAGGGCGGCATCGGATATTGCAATATCACCAAATGCTGCACCAAGGTTTGTCCGGAAGAGATCAAGATCACCGACAACGCGATTATTCCTCTGAAGGAACGTATTGTGGATGAGTATTACGATCCGCTGGGCCGCTTGTTCAAGATGTTCAAGTAGGCAGTGTCCCAAGGAAGGAGCCTCATGATTGAGCTCAAGCCGATCTCTGCCGCCGCCATTCCCGAGGCCATGGAAAAGGCATGGCGCTATCGGCTGCTGAACGAGCCCTGGCAGGCCGAAAGCATTTGCCTGGATGTGCTGAGTGTGGAGCCTGATCATCAACAGGCACTGGCAATCCTTCTACTTAGCCGCACCGACCAGTTTGGGCAAGGAGTCTCCAAGAGCAAGGCTCGCGAAGGATTGCACAAGCTTGTAAGCGAGTATGATCGCGAATACTATGCTGGCGTGATTTGCGAGCGATGGGCAAATTGGCTGGTGCGGCAGGGCGCGCCCGGCGCCGGGTTCACCGCTTACCAGTATTTTCGCGAGGCCATGGAATACTACGAGCGGGCCGAGGCGCTGCGTCCCGCGGGCAATGACGATGCATTGCTCCGGTGGAACACATGCGCCCGGTTGCTTATGCAGAATCCCGAGGTAAGGCCGCGCGGCGAAGAGGCCTTTGAGCCCGCGTTCGAGGACTGACGTTCTCTTTAGAACAATAACTTCAACCCGAACTGGATCTGGCGCGCCGGCAGAGTGTTTGTGATCGTGCCGAATGACGCGCTGGTGGTGATATTGCTTGGCGGGCCGAAGTTGGTGTGGTTCAGCACGTTGAAAAATTCGCTGCGGAATTGTAGTTTTATTCCTTCCGTGATGCGGAAGTTCTTATTCACTGCCAGGTCGAATTGCTCCAGGCCCGGTGCGCGGAACGAGTTCCGGCTCAGATTTCCAAAAGGAGCGTTGGCAGGCGGCGTGGTGAACGTGTAGCCGGCGAAGTAGGTCAGGAGGCTCTGGGCGGTGGTCTGGCTGGCCGCGGTCCCAGATACGTTGGGACGTTGGAAAGCCTGCCCGCGATACTCGGCGCTTAGACCTGTCACATCGCTCGCCGCAGACGGCGCATAGTAAACGTTTACAGGCAGACCCGTGTTGGCGGTGTTGATTCCGTTCACGTCCCATCCTCCAACCAATACGTCGAGCACGGGATTCGCACTACCCAAAAACTGGCGGCCCCTGCCGAAGGGAAGCTGATAGGTGATGCTGGTGACGTTGATGAATTTAGTGTCGTAACTGCTGGGACCCTTTTCCGCAGCCAGGTTCTTAATGTTCTGCGGATTGGCGCCCGTGAGGTTGGAATAATACTCCAGCGCCTGTTCGGAATCACCCAGAGCCTTCCCCCAAGTGAACGAATTCAGGGCGTACAGACCGCGCGAAAAGCGATGTTCGAAGCGGGCCGAAAGGCCGTTGTAATTGTTGTTTCCGGCCGGGTCAACCCACGTGATGGGGCCAAAGGCCTGGTCGGGTCTGCGAGCTTGCACTCCCAGCGTTCCACCAACGGCGTTCGGAGCAGCCTGATTGTAGTCGGCGATGATGGGGAGCCGCAAACTGTGGTTGCCGTTATAGGCCAACTCAACCAAGGTGTCCTTAAAAAGCTCCCGCTGGATCGATAACACCCAGGATTGAATATAGGGCCAACGAGTGTTCGCAGGTATGTAGTCGTTATTGCTGGTGACCGGGTTGAAGGTGGAGGCGATGCCTGCATTGAAACCATTCTGGGTAGTCAGGAAACCGGGCTGGCCGGGCAGGACCGAATTGTTAAAAGTCCCGAAGACCGCCAGGGGACCATTGATCCCTTCAATAGCGCTGCCGGGCCGATTAAAGAAGGAATAGCTGATCCCGTACCCCGCGCGGATCGAGGTTTTTGTGTCTACACTGTAGGCCAACCCCAGGCGTGGCCCGAAGTCTTTATAGTCGGGATGCACCAGGGCTCGGTTGAACAGGCTCCCATTTGTTGCACGAACCAAAGTATTCGTTGCGGGATCGAAATTCGACCAGAGATTATCGCGTTCATAGATCGGCGTCGCGAATTCCCAGCGCAGGCCCACGTTCAACGTCAGCTTGGGCGTTACGCGCCAATCGTCTTGAACGTAGAGTGAGTGGACGTGCTGTCTCAGATTCGTCACCAGGTTGCTCCCTTGCGCGATATTGCTCGGGAGACCGAAATAGAAGTCAGCCAGGTCATAGCTGGTCGGGTCGGCAGGAATGGAACAGCCAGCGGCCAGGCTCAATTGCGCGCAGGTGGGTTTGCTGTATTGGTTGTTGTACGTATCTGCACCGTACAAAGGATTGATGTCCAGAACTTCGGTGCGAATCGCTATGAACTCGTAACCGACCTTGATGGAGTGCCGTCCTCGGACCATCGAGTAGTTGACCTTGGGGTTGAAGGTAGTTGGATTTTGGAACTGCGGATTGGTAGCTTGCCGGCCGAAGGTCGGATTGCTGAAGCCGGTTATTGCCTGGGTTGGGAAACCGCCCGCAAGGCTCGACGGCAGACCTTGAATGCCATACTGGGCCGCGATGTCGGGTCCACCCAGGTACGGGGGTTGCTTGCCTCCGAGTACGTGGCCAAATCCGAATCGAAACTCAAGCAGCGAAGTCGCCGACGTCGTCCAGGTATAACCTGCCGCGGCCTGTTGCTGAATGGCGTGAATGAACCCATTTGCGTCGCCGCCGGAAGGCCCCGGATCGGCAGGTCCAAAGAACGCGATGTCCTTTCTCTGGCTGAAGCGAAGAAATGCGGTCATATTGCTCTTGATCTGGTAATCGAGCTTTGCGTCGTACTTGTCGCTGTAGTCCCGTAGCGGAATGGTCGCTTCCAAATTATTCGCGCGGCCGCTGTTGATGGCCGCAGGCAATCCCGCTAGCGCTGCTGCGGCGAACGGATTAATTTGAGCCACGGGGATCTTTGTGCCGGCCTGGTAAACGGCGCCCGTCAATGGATTGACGACAGTCACGGGCAAGATGCCCGCGCGGTCATTGCTGCTGGGAACAGAGTAAAAATTCAGGTAGCCTTGCGTCTGGCGGTAGCCTTCGTAATCTCCGAAGAAGAACAGCTTGTCCTTGATCAACGGGCCGCCGATGGTTGCGCCGAACTGGTTGCGGTGGAATGTCGGCTTTACAAACGTAGCGGGCCGCGCGCCGAAAACATAGCCGATTGCATTCAGGTCCGTGTTGCGGAGGAACTCGTAGGCGGTGCCGTGAATCTGATTTGTCCCCGACCTTAGCGCTGCGTTCACCACTCCGCCGCCCACGCGGCCGTACTCGGCGCTAAAGTTGCTGGTGATGACCCTGAATTCTGCCAACGCGTCGGGGGAGGGCTGCACCACCTGGCTGGAATAATTCTGGTTGCTGGGTCCGTAGGAGTTGTTATCCACGCCGTCCATCAGGAAATTGTTATAGACACTGCGCATTCCGTTGACGTTGAAGGCGCCCTCGCGAGGTGTACCGGTCGGCCCGAACGATACTGCCACTGGCGATTGGTGGACGTTGGTGGCCAGCAGCGCCAGCGTCGCATAGTCGCGGCCATTCAACGGCAGTTCGACAATCGCTCGGGTGCCGATGACCTGGCTGTGTTCGCTGGTATCGGTTTCCACCACGCTGGCCTGACCGCTTACGTTCACTGTTTCGGTGACGACGCCGACCTGCAAAGCAGCGTCAACCCGTTGGCGTGCATTCACATTGACCTCCACGTCGGCGGAGGAAAACTTCGAAAACCCGGCCATTTCCACAGTGATGGTGTACCGGCCTACTTTGACATTGAAGAAGTCGTAATTGCCGCCCTCGTCTGTGTTGGTCTTTGCTGCGATGCCCGTGTCCTGGTTAGTCAAGGTGACTGTGGCATTGGCGATTGCCTTCTGAGAAGCGTCGCGAACGGTTCCGAGGACCTCGGACGTTTCAAACTGAGCGAACATCGGAGTAACTGCGAGCACAAGACCGACCAAAATTCCTGAAAAACGACTCATCCTGAAAATTCCCCCTGGAGCGAAAGTACCAGAAGAAAATGCATATTCTGTTTCAAACAAGTCAATTATCCGCGACTCGTAACATAGGTAAAATGCGGAAGGGTCTTCGTCACGAAATCGAAATCGCTTTTTGACTGTCTTGCAGCAATGAAACTTTAAGCTGGTTTCAAAGCCATGCGCACACTTCTGTTCTTCTGTACACTAACGATTCTGATGGCCTCCGATTCTTCGCGCCCGATTCTGGTGCATGGCCACCGCGGCGCACGCGCGATGCGGCCCGAGAATACTCTTCCTGCGTTTGAATATGCGATCGCCGCGGGCGTCGACTTCCTGGAACTGGACATGGCCGTCACGAAGGACAATGTTCTGGTTGTCTCCCACGATCCGATTCTTCAAGCCCCCGTCTGCAAAGGGCCGAAACCGATGGGTGTGATTCATGAACTGACGCTCGAACAGGTGCGGCAGTGGGAGTGCGGCGTCGGAAACCCGAACTTTCCCAAACAACTGGCGATTCCAGGCACGCGAGTCCCGACTCTGGACCAGGTATTCGCGCTAGCGCCTAACAACAAAGTTCAGTTCAACATCGAAACGAAGATTTTTGCGGATCACCCGGAACTGACTCCCTCACCGGAAGAATTCTGCCGGCTGGTGCTCGCAGAAGTCCGCAAGCATCATCTTGAGTCGCGCGTGATTCTGCAATCCTTTGACTTCCGGACCCTTCATGCGATGAAGAAAATGGATCCGTCCATGCGGCTCTCCGCGCTCTATACTGGCCTGCCCAAGGATTTCGTGGAGATCGCCAAGGAAGCCGGAGCCGGTATCGTGTCGCCTGAATATCACCTGGTCACATCCGAACAAGTGAAAGCGGCGCACGCGGCGGGTCTTCAAGTGGTGCCGTGGACGTCCAACAAGCCTGAGGAGTGGGACCAACTGATCGCCGCGAAAGTGGACGCGATTATTTCGGACGATCCCGCGGCGCTGATTGCGCATTTGGAATCAAAGCGTTAGATTTCATTTCGGCGTGGGCATGAGCGAACACGGCCACAAGTAGTCCAATTTCGGGGGCTCCGGATCCTCGAGTCCGGGTCTCCAAACCAGCCTTCCGCGCACTATTCCCGGCCCATTTTCTCTGCCATATTGCGCTTCTTGTTTCCCGTTCCCTCCCTGTTATAATTCCTCGTGAGAGGACCATGAGCAAAGAAGACAGCATTGAAGTCACTGGGACAGTTATGGAGAAATTCCCCAGCGGATTGTTCAGCGTTCAACTGGATCAGGAACGCACTGTGCTTGCTCATCTTGCCGGAAAACTGCGGCGAAATCGGATCAGGGTTCTCGCCGGAGACCGCGTTACCCTGGAGATGTCTCCTTACGATTTAACCAAGGGTCGCATTACTTTTCGCCACAGATAACAACGCTAATTCGCGCCGATTCAGTCGTTTAGTATTTACAAACCCCCCTCAGGCTTGCGCGGAAGGCCGACAATCGCGCTTGAAAGGAGGGCCTGGATCTTGCCGCAATCTTTAGGACGAATCCCGCCCGCGCCCATTCGGCCTCGCCGTTCCGCTTCCGGAAATCTGCTCGAGCAGTTGACCAGCCGAGTGATCGGCCAGGGCCAAGCGATGCGACAGATTGTGCCGTATGTGCAGATGCATCGCGCAGGCCTTGCGCCGGAGGGCCGCCCTGTGGGGGTCTTCCTGTTGCTGGGCCCCACGGGGACGGGGAAGACGCGAACGGTGGAGGTGCTCGCCGAGACGCTCCACGGTAGCGAACGCAGCCTGCTGAAAGTCGACTGCGGAGAGTTCCAGATGGAGCACGAGGTCGCCAAGCTGATCGGCGCGCCGCCAGGATATCTGGGACATCGCGAAACGCAGCCTCTTCTCACGCAACAGAAGTTGAGCGCGGTGACCAGCGAATGCTCGAATCTGTCTCTGATCCTGTTCGATGAAATCGAAAAAGCCGCCCCCAGCATGACGCGTCTTCTTTTGGGCGTGCTGGATAAGGCCACGCTCCGGCTGGGCGACAACAGCTCGGTCAACTTTGAGCGTTCCATGATCTTCCTCACCAGTAACCTGGGCGCGGAAGCCATGCGTAAGGAACTTTATCCGGACTTTGGATTCGAAGCGATGGTCGCGGGCGACGTTGCAAATCCCGTGAAGAAACTGGAGAGCATCGGTACCGCGGCGGTAAAGCGGAAGTTCTCGCCGGAGTTTGTGAATCGCATTGATGCTGTGATCACCTATTTGCCTCTGGAATCGGACAGCCTGCGGGTGATTCTGGACCAATTGCTAACTGCTCTGGAAGATCACATCGACAAGCGATTAGATGATCGAGCCTTCGACCTGGATGTCACGGAGGAAGCTCGCGCGCTGTTGCTGCGCAAAGGCACCAGCAAAGAATATGGCGCGCGAGAACTGAAGCGCACCATTCTCAGGCAGCTTACGCAGCCCATCGCCGCGATGGTGGACCGCGGCGAAATTGAACCTGGCTCCACGGTTCGCGCCGAACCTTCGGCCGACGGAGAAAGTCTGAAGTTGACCGTCGAAGACGAATGAAGCGGCGGCTATAATGCTTGGAGGAGAAACAATGTCATTACGCATCAACGATACGGCACCTGACTTCACCGCCGAGACCACGCAGGGCACCATCCATTTTCATGAATGGATCGGCGATGGCTGGGCGATTCTGTTTTCGCACCCAAAAGATTTTACTCCGGTTTGCACCACTGAACTTGGATACATGGCCGGACTCGAGCCCGATTTCAAGAAGCGCAATTGCAAGATCATCGGCTTGAGTGTGGACCCTGTGTCAAGCCACGCCAAATGGGCGGGCGATATCGAGGAAACTCAGGGCCACAAAGTGAACTACCCGATGATCGGCGACCCGACCCTGGCAATCGCCAAGCTTTACGACATGTTGCCGGCCGATGCGGGCGACACTTCCGAGGGCCGCACTCCGGCCACCAACGCAACCGTGCGAACGGTCTTCATTGTGGGTCCGGATAAGAAAATCAAGCTGATGCTCAGCTACCCCATGAGCACCGGCCGGAACTTTGACGAAGTCTTGCGCGTTCTGGATTCCATGCAGCTAACGGCCAAGCATAAGGTCGCAACGCCGGTGAACTGGAAGCCCGGCGACGACGTCATCATCACCGCAGCGGTGTCGGACGAAGAAGCCAAGCAGAAGTATCCGGAAGGCTGGAAGACTCCCAAGCCTTACATCCGAATCGTCCACCAACCGAAATAGCTAGCCGCGAAATAGTTATCGAAGTTTCGCGGATTCCAAATCGATGGCCTCCTGAGAAATCAGGGGGGCATCGTTGTTGGCGTGGGCGCTAGCGGTCAGCTTTACCGTGGCGGCCTGACCTTCAAATTTGGCCCGAAATTGAGGGTCTTGAACATTGGGATTGGACTGTTCCCAGGCCGCCACCCGATACTCGCCGGGCGCAAGGTTGCGGAATTGAAAATGGCCGTTCTGATCCGTGGTCGCGCTCCGATTTACCAATGCGTCGGGCAGTGTGTTGGGCGTATCGGGCTCCCAGAGGCTAACCGGGACACCGGCTACGACGTCTCCCTGCGCGTTATGGACGACTCCCGAGAGATCGGCTGCCTCTGGCGACAACACGACTTCGAGTTGCCCGCTCGCGCCGGAGGTCGTATCCAGCGCTGATTTCGTGACATCGGCCCCCCCGAACCGGATCGTCTTCGCGTATGTTCCGGCGGGAAGTACATTTACGGTCACGTGGTAGATGTCCGGAGGAACGTTCTTCATGATGAAGGTGCCGTCTGCATTGCTTTGAATCCCTATGTTTCCCCCGAATCCTATTTGAAGAGGAACAAGTCCTATGTTCGTTCTGGCTATCTGGGCCACGGACTGAGCCGCCTGCTCGCGGCCTTCCATGACGATCCGCCCGCTAATCTCCCCGGCGGGAATCAGACGCACCTCGATGTTGTCGACATTCGCGTTTGAGATGGTTACCACCTGCCGCGAATATTGCAACGTGGCGGACCCGGATTCGTTATTTGAACGGAACGCCTGCGATCGAATCAAATAGGTGCCAGAGAGAACGTGCTCGAAAGTGAAAGTGCCATCGGGACGGACCTGACTCATCGCCCGCGACGAGTTCAGTATCCAGGCATCGGGTGAGTCCTGGGAGACAAGCTGCAGCGCCATATTTGTCGAAGGAGCATTTGGGTCGAGCCGGCCGCTCACCCGAAAGATCCGAGCTTTTTGCAGCCGGATTTCAATGCCGCGAACTTCATTCCCGGGGGTTACGTCAATCCCCACGGCGCTGGAAGGGTCGGTGCCGTTTGGGTAGTACGTGGCCACGTAGCTCATCTCGGGCCCCTTTGTTCCCGGTACTTCCGAGGGACCCGTCAGAACGAATCCTTGAAGATCATTTGCGGTGAGATAGTAGCGGCCGGCTGCCAATCCCGAGAATTGAAATGTGCCGTCGGTTGCTGTGCTGTTCACGGCGCTGCCGGCCATCACTAGATATCTTCGCCCGTTCTGGTAGCGCGATTGATAAATGATGACCTGGGCGCGACCGACCGGGTCGCCATCTTCATCCGTGATTTTTCCGGAGATGGTGCCTTCCGGGGTGAGTTTAATGCTGAGCCCCGTCATCTTCTGACCTGCCGTGAGGACCAAAGGGGCGTTAGCATTCGCCCGCGGGCCGTAGACCCCACGCACATAGCCAGCGCGGTCGGCGGACAGAGTGTAGCGGCCTGGTTCGACTTCGTCAAATACGAAGTTTCCAGCCGCGTCGCTTTGTGCAGTATAAGCGGTGGGCATGGAAGGCCCTCCGCCACCCGCATTGACTACCGCGGTTGAGTTTCCCTGAAGGCGGACAGCCGCTTTCTTAAGCGGTTCGCCTGTTGAGGTGATGATCTGTCCTTCGATGCGGGCTTTCTCTACTGTGGATGGGGCGCTGGGAGTCTGCGCGAAAATCCCTGTTGAGCTTAAGATGCAGACAGTCAGGGCAAGCCGCATAGCCTACCGATCGAAGGGATTTTACTTTAGCGACCGCCGCGCGCGCCGCCGCCGCCGCCGCCAGAGGGACCCCGGCCCACGGAGGCCGCGCCAGCGGACATGGGTGCCGCTGAGCCTATAGAACTGGAAATGGCAGACCCTTGAGCGGAGCCGGAACTCATGGAGGAGTTCGAAAGGCCGTTCGTAATCCTGGTGTTGCCAGCGTTACCAGAGTTCGAGTAGTTCGGCTGTTGATAAGCGTAATAATAACTAACTGTGCGAGGGCTATAGATTGTCCAGCCATAGGGATTGTATCCGAAGCCCGAATACGGCACGAAGGTAAAGAGACCGAAGTAAGGATTCCAAACCCAATTGGAACTTGTATAGGAGGAATACCCGCCACCGCTGCTCACCATGTTGGCGGAAGTCAAATTCGCCTGCGCGATTCGTTGAGATCTGTTCGCGGCCCAAGAGTCCAGGCTATCGCCGTACTTGCGGTCGAATTTGCCGGCCAGGAACACGCTGCCGAATTCGATCTGATGACCGGCCTTCACCTGCGCGGTCTGGTCATTTTGGACCACTTGCGCCTCGCCATCGAAAACGCGGAAGCGGTTGTCGCTCACATCCAGGCGATACAAACCATGCTTAAGGGGTATGATCTTCGCATCATGATACAGAAGAGTCACGGAATTGCCCTTGGGCATGTCATCCACTTCGACAATCGCCGTGCCTGAGAGGACTTCAAGGCGTGTGTCAGAAAGGAGGTTCGAAACCATCTTGAACGAGGATTGCGAGCCCAGCCGGAGGAACACACCTGGAGTCAGCAACACCTCCGCGCGAGCATCTTCCGTCGCGAGTGTCTGCCCCTTCTCGACGATTGGAAACTCGCCGTTCTTGGGTTTCACCTTCTGACCTTCCAGGGTGACATTTCCTTCCGCATAATGGATCAATCCTGATCGCGCGGAAATTACGTTTTGAGCCGAAAGACTGGTGGCAGCTACCGTTAAAGCGAGGAAGATGTTCGTCCGCATGGGGAAACCTCTTATTGCATAATGCGCTTTCCGCTGACTACTGTCAAGACACGGACGCGGTTGGGCTTGTCAGGGTTTCCTTCATTGTATGGGCAACGGCATAGTTGAGCTTGGCTTGCCATTCACCGTCACCGAAAGACTGAGCGGAGCCCCTGTCGGCATGACCGTTGGAAGGGTCACCTGGACCATCGTGATCCCCACCACTCCAGGCACTCCGGTCGCTGAGTTAGGCTGAACCAACTGGCTGCCAACCAGCACGGAAACCGGATCGACGACGTTCCAGACTCCCACGGCAGGGATGCCAAAACCGTCGACCACGGGCTGGTCATAAGGACCGAATCCTGTTCCGAAGAAGGTCACGGTCTCGCCGCTCTGTGCAGGGGCCGTTCCGGAGATCGCCGAGCCATCCGCGTGGAGTGCGACGACCTGGGTCGTCCCATCCGGATTTAGCTGTGAGAAGAGTGCCGGCGCATCGCGATGAACGGTGAACTGCCCAGGCACATCAGGCTGTCCGGAGATGTGAACTATCAGGGTATAGTCGCCATCGGCAAGATCGGAGAACATCTGCGCATTGATCTGCGCCGGAGAAACAAACATCAAGGGAAGGATGCGATCGTTAACTGTAACGGTAATTCCGCCAATGGTTTGCGACAATGGATTTGACGGTCCGATCTGCAGTCCAGCAGCCAGGTTGCTGCCGTAGATCGAGATGATCGACCCCGGAGCCACGCTGCCGTCCGGTGTCTGGCCAGCGGCGTTCTGAACACCGGTGGGCGCGATAAATGGGACCACATCCAAGATTGCCGTCACCTGATGCGGTGAAGTCATGTTGAGGTAGCCTGTGCTGAATGTTCCGCTTAGGTCGCCATTCCAGCGGTTGAACTTGTAGCCGCCCTTCGCCACGGCTGTTACCGTGACCTGTGTCCCGGCGGGGAAGAAAGAGTCGGGAGAAGAGGGCGTGAATTGGAATGTAGCGGTTGCGGCTGGATTCGAGCCGGTAGCGAGCAAATAAGAGGTATGGTAATTCGCTGTTAGCACTTGGACGCCCTGATTGAAGGTAACAGTTGCAGAGTTCCCTGTTGCTCCTGTCACGCCATCCAGGTCATACCGCGAAACTGAGGTGACGGGAATAGATGATGGAGCCGAGAGAGCCAGAGTGCTGCCGCTGGTCTTGTTATAGGTGCAAGGAGTGGTGCATGATTTTCCATCCACCGTCAGATTCAGACCGGGGGGATTGCTGGTTACCTGTACCTGCCCTAATTCCTGATAATTGGCCGTCACCGCCAAGCCCTGCGAGCCGACGGGAACTGAGATGCTGTGAGTTGCATCGCCCTTATCGGTCCAGCCCATAAACTGCCACTGGCGGCCTTTTGCATCAGTATTGATTGCGGGAGCTGACACCGTGTGAGTCTGACCTTCGCCCCAGACGAAATTGTAAGAAGGCCAATTCGTCCGGCCGTCGACTGAGAGCGTAAGACCGCTCGGGTTCGTGAGAATGGTGGACAGGACGCCCGGCACAAAATTCGCCGTGATCGTGTCTGCCACGTTCAGGTTATTGGGGGTAACGTAGTTGCTATTCTGTCCCAAGCCATTTGAAAAGGCCTGGAATACCCAATATTTAGCCGCATTATCCTGTTGTGATACTGGAGCTGCCAGCTGGTGAGTTGACCCCGGCAAGAAGTCGAATTGTCCGGTACACAGCGGTTTGATACCGGAAGGCCCATTCGGGGGCAGCCTGGTGTAATCCGGAGTGCAATTGAGTGGATCGTAGCTACCCGCAGGGAGAATGCTGCTGGGAATGCCGGGAGGTGTGGCGATCAGCGTGTGATCCACGTAGATACTGAGGCCAGTCGGATTGGTGACAAATTGCACGCGCTTGGCAGGCTGGAAGTCGGCCGTGATGGTCTGCGCCGACTCAATATCGTAGGTGAACAGGTAGGAATCAGGCGGATAGCCCGGGACCAACCATCCTGCGAATACATAGCCTGGATAGGGAAACGCGTTGAAGTTGTGCTTGCCTGCTGGAACGTAAGTAGTAGTCGTCGTGCCAAAGCAAACGCTGTCCATGTACACAATTCCGTACACAATAGGACTGGCCGGTGGATTCCCGGGCGCTCCCGCGTTCTTGCACCCATCAACAGCCGGATCGTTGAAGAACTTAATTTGGATCGGGATGGTGAGGGTGACGTTGCCAATCAATGACGTCAGGTCCGCTGTGGCGGTAACGGTTTGATCGGTGGCGCCGTTCGGCGATAGCAGACCCGTGTTTTCCGCCCAGCCCCCGAAAGTCCAGCGGGCGACATCGCCGTTCGCTGCCTGATACGGCAAATCGGTTCCCTGCGGGTTGACGCTCACCAGGAACTGCACCGTGTGCTTGCTGCCAACAGGCCACAGAAAAAATTGCTGGGTGTTGTATTCCTGTCCGTCGACGTAATAGAACGGCCCTGGAAGGCTGAGGCCTACCGTTACGCCAACAACCTGTTGCGCCCATGATGCGGCGCTTGCCATTAGGACGCCCAATGTCAACCAGATAGCTCGTTTCATGACGAATGCATGACCCCTTAGTAAAAAAACACTAGAACTCTTGGACAGATAGTCCCATTGGGGTAATCGGCGGGTGGCAGGGTAAGCTTTAGGCGGCTTCGGAGGAGCCCAGGAATTGCTAAGTCGAATGTTTTGAGGGATTCAACTCCCGCTGTATGCTCCGAAGGATGTTGCCCGGGAGCTCTGGAAGTTCTTTAGCTAGCGACGCGACCTTAAACCAGCGCGCCTGCCGAACCTCCGCTCCTTGGCTCAGTACGGGGGATTCGGCACGAAATAGGAAGATGAGATCGTGATGATAATGAAGTGGCTCACGTTTGCCGGGTGGAATACCATGGACGTCCAGCCCGATGAGTGGCGCAACTCCGGTCCGCGAAAGTCGGACCCCAGTCTCTTCCAGAGCCTCCCGTGCTGCAGCATCCTGGATGGTTTCGTCGTCAACTTCTACGTGTCCGCCTGGAAGCAGCCAGCGGTCGAGCCGCCGGTGGTGGATCAGCAATACGGAGTCGCATTCGGGGTGAAATACCAGGGCCGTGGTGGTGATGTGTCCGGGGGCGAACTGGGCACGCGACAGCGGCGCTGGGGTGTGCTGAAGAAGGTGGATGGTCAGTTCCTGACTCTTTCTCGCCGCGAGGTCGGAGGAGTCCGAAAACGACTCCACCAGGGCGACAAGTTGGGTTGGATCAACCACGGCGAGAGAATACCACGAACCAGCCAAAGCGGGACTATTGCGGTTGAAATTCGTCTCACGCTAAGAACCCTTCTGATAAAGTGGAAGGAGCATCAACCTCATGAAAACTTGTCTTATTTTTGCTGCATTTGGAGCCTCGCTCTGGGCCCAGTTCACTCCTCTGGCGACCCCTCCTAAGTCGGACGCCAATCCCGAGATCGCTGTCGTGGACGGGCACTCGGTTCACCTCGACGAAATCCGCAAGATGATCGATTCCGCGCCCCCGCAGATCGTCCAGCAGTTTAAGGTGAATCCGCAGATGGCCATCCAGACCTACTTCATCATCAAGTACCTGGCTGCCGAGGGCGATAAAGCCAAGCTGACGGAAGAAAGCCCGCTGAAAGAACAGCTCGAAATGCTGCGGGCTAACACCGTCGCGGGCGCCATGATCAATCAGGAGCGCGACGGGTACAAAGTCTCCGAGGAAATGATCAAGAATTTTTACGCGGCCAACAAATCCCGCTACGAACAGGCCAAAGTGAAGATTATTTATCTCGCGTTCAAGGCCGATTCAGCCCCGTGCAAGACCCCCGAGGAATGCGCCAGGCAAGCCGTTGAGGCCGCCCATGCCGGCAATGTGCGCTCCGAGGAGGCAGCTAAGAAGTTGGCCCAGGACATCCTGGCTCAATTGAAGTCTGGCGCAACGTTCGAGGCGATGGTCGCTAAATATTCCGACGACGAGGAGACCAAGAAAGCCGGCGGAGACCTGGGTAAAGCCATCACGTCCACTAGTCCTTACGCCGACGACCTAAAGAAAGCGATCTTTGCCCTGAAGGTCGGCGAAGTCAGCAGCCCGTATCGCCAAAACAACGGTTTTCTCCTGGTGCAGCTGGAAGAGAAGAGCACGCAGCCATTGAATGAAGTGATCGAGCCCATCGTCCAGGAAATTCGCCAGACTCATCTGAACGATTACATGAACAGCTTGAACCGGCGCTTTCAGCCTGCTGTCAAGGACACCGACTTCTTTCTGAAACCCGAAACCTTTTTAGCCCCTCAGGCAAAGTAGTTCTCTTGCCGCTCCCCCAATTTACCGGCCGGCCGATTCGAGTCGACATGCGCCGGTCGTTGGGCCCGCATCTGGCGGCGACCCACATTCCGGGACGCAGGATCCATCTGGATCGGGCCGTGCTCGACCAATGCGGGGATTTCGAACGCATTCTGGTGCACGAAATTTTTCATTTCGTCTGGGTGCGGCTCGGCAACGCCAAGAGGAGAAGCTGGGAGATCCTGGTGGCGGAAGAGTGCCGATCGAAAACAACGGGCGAGCTTGGCTATAGCGCCGAGTGGCGGAAGAGCAAGCTTACTCTAGCCGATATTCGCGCCCGTTCGCCAGCGTGGCGCCGCTACGCCTGCGAAAGCTTCTGCGATACCGCGGCGTGGCTTTATTCTGCCCTGACGATTCATGAGGAGTTCACGCTGGGTCGTACTGCGCGCGTACGCCGAAGAAGCTGGTTCCGGGAATATATTGGGGCGGACCGGGTATCTATATAATTGAGTAGGGAGTTCATTCGCATGTATCGCAAATTTCTGGCGGTTCTCGGGCTCGCGGGATTGCTGATCTGTGTGGACGGGTGCGGGTCCAAAATGAATGAGGCTCATGTCCGCGAGGACAAAGACCGCAAGAATGCGCCGGACTTTACGTTGAAGGATGTCTCCGGCAAGCCTGTAAAGCTTTCCGATTATCGCGGCAAGGTCGTAGTGTTGAACTTCTGGGCCACCTGGTGCGGTCCCTGCAAAGTGGAGATCCCCTGGTTCATCGATTTTGAAAAGCAATACAAGGATCGCGACTTCGCCGTAGTGGGCGTATCCATGGACGACGACGGCTGGAAGTCCGTCACCCCGTATGTCTCCGACAAGAAGATCAATTACCGCGTGGTGATTGGCAGCGACGAAGTGACCACCCTTTACGGTGGAGTGGATTCCCTGCCGACCACGTTCATTATCGACCGCGGCGGAAAGGTCGCCTCGGTTCACATCGGCCTGGTGAGCAAGTCCACCTATCAGGATGAGATTACGAAGTTACTGGAGAGTCCCTATGATCATTCAAAGCCTGAGGCACCCAAAACGGGCGCGTCTATTCCTACCGCTCGCGGCCTGCTCGCTTTGCTTCGTCCCCGCTAGTTTCGCGCAGACCAACGTTTTGAACATCGTCACTCCGCAGACGATCACAGCTAAGGCCGGCACGACTCTGTCGGCCAAGGTCACGCTGCAACTCAAAGAGGGCTACCACGTGAACAGCAACACGCCTTCTGAGGAGTATCTGATTCCGCTGAAGTTGACCTGGAATCCGGGTGCGTTAACGTCCGCCGAGGTCAAGTATCCGAAGGCGCAAATGGAGAAGATGCCTTTTGCGGAGAAGCCTCTCTCTGTATATACGGGCGACTTCGATCTGGTCACGAGCTTTACCGTTTCCACACCTTGCCAAGCCAGGCCCCACGGCGATCACCGGTAAGCTTAAGCTATCAGGCCTGTAATGACCGCATGTGTCTGGCTCCGAAAAATGTAGACGTTGCGCTTCAGGTGGATGTCGTAAAATAGCGCGCGTGAGCCGCGTTGCTGTTACTTTCTTTTGCCTAACCGTTTTTTCTCTCACGCAGAGCTGCAACAATGGCTCGCAAACGCGCGTGGACGCGCAGCTCTCCTCTGAAATCGATCAGATTAAAGCCATCGATAATCATGCCCATCCTGTGCGCCCCGTCGCTGGCGGAGAAGCGCCGGACACAGACTACGATGCCTTGCCTGTGGAGCATCTGGAGCCCGCATCCGACCCCGTCCGAATGCGTCCTGACGCTCGGGATCTGGCTGAAGCGCGTCGTGCGTTAGGTAGCGATCGTGACGACCCCGCCAAGGTTCTGAATCGCGCTGGCGTCGAAATGATGGTGGCAAATCGCGTCGCGATGGGCGCTGGACTTCCCTCTGAAAGGTTCCTCTGGGTGGCCTACGCGGACGCGCTGATGTATCCGCTGGACAATAAGGCGCTGATCACCAATCCGGATCGCAAGGCATTCTTTGAGCTTGAAGATCGCCTGTTGTCGCGCTACTACCAGGAATCCGGCGTAGAGAAGCGGCCCGCGAAACTCGACGACTACTTGGAGAAAGTCGTAAAGGGTACGGTGGACCGGCACAAGCAAGGCGGTGCCATCGGCGAGAAATTTGAGATGGCCTATTTGCGGCCCCTGGCGATTGAGAATCCTTCTAAAGCCGAGGCCGAATCCGCGTGGGCGGGCAAGGCAGACTACCGAGCCCTGCAGGATTACATCTTCCACTTCATCGCGCTGGAGTGCGGCCGCATGAGCATGGCCGTGCACATCCACACGGGCTCCGGGGGTGGCGGATACTTTGACGTTGCGGGCTCAAACCCGTTGCTGCTCGAAAGCATTCTGAACGATCCTTCCCTGCGCTCAACCAACTTCGTAATGCTGCACGGAGGCTGGCCTTTCTCCGCCTACGTTCCCGCGCTACTTGAGAAGCCCAACGCGTGGGTGGACTTTTCAGTGCAGGCGCTGTTGCTTTCGCGCGAAGACCTCGCACGGACTCTTCGCTCCTGGCTGGAATTTGTTCCGGAGAAGGTATTGTTCGGAACCGACGCTTACCCTTACTCGCCTCAGCAAGGCTGGCAGGAGACGGCCGTAGCATCTGCGCGAGCAGGACGCGGCGCACTGAAGATCGCGTTGTCAGCGATGATGCGCGACGGAGAGATCAATGAGGATCGCGCTCTGGAACTTGCCCGCATGGTACTACGCGACAACGCCCGCAAGCTGTATCACCTGAAGTGAGGCGATTACTGATCCGTCCCGGCGCGATTGGCGATTTCATTCTGTCGCTGCCTGCTTTGGAAGCCGCCAAAACCGAGTACACCGAGGTGTGGGCTCCCCGTGCCGTGCTGCCCTTGGTTCGCTTCGCCGATCGTACAAAAGCGCTGATCGATACAGGCATCGAACGCTTGGGCGTAGTCGAAGGCGCTACAGTGACCGAGCTGGAGACGTTCGACTCCGTCTATTCCTGGTACGGGACCAATCGCGAAGAATTCCGCGAAGCTGTGCAGCATTTGCCGTTTACGTTTTTTCCCGCGCTGCCACCGCCGCGCAGGCGAGCCTCGCATTGCTGTGCCCGTCGCACCAAGAGAAAACTTCGCGATCATTCACCCGTTTGCCAGCAGTTCGTCTAAACGCTGGCCGCTGGAGAATTTTCGGGCCGTGGCCGCACAATTGGGAATGCCGGTCCAGTGGTGCGCGGGACCCGAGGAACAACTGGACGGAGCCGTGCGCTTTGACGACCTCTACGAACTAGGATGCTGGATCTCAAAGGCTCGTGTGTACGTCGGCAACGATTCCGGCATATCGCATTTGGCAGCGGCGGTAGGGACGCCTGTAGTCGCGATTTTCTTGGATTCTGATCCGCATATATGGGCTCCGCGCGGCCGTCATGTGCAGGTGCTGGTAAAGCCGTCAGTAGCCGACGTGGTAAGGTGTACGCTATTTTCATGCCCCTAGATCCAAAATGCAAAGCCTTCCTCGACGTGATGGCTGCACAGCCGGGTAAGCCCTTTGAAGAGATGAATCTTGAAGAGGTCCAGGCTATGCGCGATGCGTTGCCCGAAGGCTTCGGCATGTCTGGACCCCCCGAGCCAGTGGCGTGCGTGGAGGACCGGGGTATTGCAACTCTGGGCGGCTTGGTGGCCGTCAGGATTTATTGGCCCCGAGTCGACATGCATCTGCCGGTCTTGATGTTCTTCCACGGGGGCGGATGGGTGTTCGGTAATCCGGCTTGGGTGGATGGCCCATGCCGCGCGCTGGCGAATGCGTCCGGGTGCATCGTCGTGTCGGTTGACTACCGGCTCGCGCCGGAACACCGCTATCCTACGGCTGCGGAAGATTGCTATGCGATTACCAAACACGTCGCCGAACACCCCGAAGACTTCGCAGCTGACCCAACCCGCATCGCGGTCGCTGGTGACAGCGCCGGAGGGAACCTCGCTGCCGTTGTTTGCCAGATGGCTCGTGACCGTGGCGGGCCGCTCATCTCCTATCAGCTGCTGATCTATCCTTGTATCGACTATCTGGACGACAGCCCGTCGATGACAGAGAATTCGCAAGATTACTTCCTTACTCGCCTGGGAATGAATTGGTTCTGGAATCAATATGCGGACGTCGCGCACGCCCGGGAACCGTATCTATCACCGCTTCAAGCGAAAAGCTTCGCGGGACTCCCGCCAGCGATGGTGTTCACGGCGGAATACGATCCCCTGCGGGACCAGGGAGAGCTTTATGCAAAGCGTCTTAGCGAGGCGGGCGTGCCAGTCACTCTCAAGCGCTTCGATGGAATGATACACGGCTTCTGCGTCATGGGCGGAGTGATCGAGCAGGGCGGGGAAGCCATCGCGCTCGGCGCCGCAGGCGTGGCCAGCGCCCTCGCGGCTGCCACGGCGCAGGCGCACTGAAGTGGAAGGCCTCCGCTTCACCTGCCAGCCCGGCTGCATCAACTGCTGCGACCAGTCAGGATTCGTCTATCTAAACGAGGACGATCTGAAGCGAGCCGCCAGGTTCGTGAAGATGTCCGCCAAGAAGTTCGAGGAAAAGTACGTCTATCGGACCACCCATCAGATGCGATTCCGAAAGCCGCCGGACAAACAGTGTCCGTTTCTGGAGAGCCACGGCTGCTCGATCCATCCGGCCAAGCCGACTCAGTGCCGTACCTTCCCGTTTTGGCCCGAGTTAGTAGAACAAAGAGCCGCGTGGAACCGCACAGCCCAGTATTGTCCTGGTATTGGCAAAGGGCCGCTCATACAAATCGGAACGGCGATGGAAATGGCAGAGGAGCAGCGCAAGGCTTATCCGGACGATTACTAACTTCTCACCAAACCTCCGATAGCGTCACGCGTCAATCTATCGACATGCGCCACTATTCGGCTCTCTTCCTCTTCGTTTCCGCCACGATCCTTGCTCAACCTGCGGTCGAATCGCGCTTCGAGGTTGCTTCCGTGAAGCCATCTCCTACCGGAGGTACGCGATTTCCGGGACGATCGTTTCTTCCGGGCGGACGATTCACGGCCACCAATCTGCAACTTCGAGCTTTGATCCAGATTGCCTATGATGTTCCGGCGATCATGATTGCGGGAACATCCCCGCTGTTGGATTCACCCGCCTATGACATTGACGCGAAGGCGGCGGAGCCACAGGCCACGCCTGCGGAGATCAAGCGGATGCTCCAGAGCCTGTTAGCCGATCGGTTCAAATTGGAATTGCATCGCGAGACAAAGGAGCTTCCGGTATATTTCATCCTCGCGGCCAAGAATGGCGCCAAGCTCCAAAAATCGAAAGACCGCGATTGCCCCGATGTTGTCGACGGCGATTCTCTGGTGCGCGGGACGCTGTGCCACTTCCTCGTGGGCGGGCCCCAACTCGGATGGACCGGCCGGAGCATCTCTTTGCAGGATATTGCCGACGCGCTGACTTACCGAGTGGGACGGCCCGTGATCGATCGGACCTCGATCCCTGGAACCTTCGACATCAAGACGAGTGGCTGGTCTTCCGAAACGGGCGGCGCTGATGGTCAGCGCCAATCTACCGACCCAGGTGCGCCATCTATTTTCACAATGCTGGAAGAGCAGCTTGGTCTGAGGTTGGAATCCGGGAAGGCACACACCGCGATGTTGGTAATTGACCGGATCGAGAAACCAAGCGGCAACTAATGCCGGCCGCGGCGCTCTAGCTATTTGCCCCTCACCCTGTGCCACCAATCCACGACCTTATCCCGCCAGCCCGCTTGCGCAACTTCCGTCGTCTCCGGCGCGTCAAATCCTGCTGTACGGAAATCCGGCAGATCGGGCTGTGGCTGGTAGGGCTCTTTTGAAATCATGCGCACGTGATAGCCGCTGAAGCCGTAGGTGCGCCGATAGCGCTGGCCGTCTTTTTCTTCCAGCACCAGGGAGAATCCCCTGCGGTCCGGCCCTTCCTGCGGTCCGGGCTCAATGGGGTAAAAGCCCTTCACGTTGCGCTCAATTAGCGCGGTCTCATAGCGATGACGCGTCTGGCTCCAGACAAATACGCGAAAGCTGTCGAATTCGTAAGACCGCAGGCCCGGACCTTGCGTCGTCCACAGCCAATTGTGTTTGATGACGCCGTCTTGGTCCTTCATCTCCCCTAAGGAAAGGAATGCAGTGATGCGTTTGCCTTCGGCGTACTGCGCCACATCGTCGGGCAGCGCCATGCTCAACATACGAGCCAGTACCCAGCCGACCCGCCCGTCTTTCAATCGGACCAGGCTCCAATCGTCACCCGGTGACGGAGCGCCGCTGGACGTATCCAAGGGCTTGGCGTTAGAGCTGAGGTCGGTCGCGCGAGGCCGGGAGAGGTCGAGCCAATGCGCAGGCAGCGGAGGCGCCAGAGGGAGCGCCACTTCCGGCGCGGACGCCTTCTTTTCCTTGGACAATTTTTTCTTGCTGCTGGTGGCCGGCCTTGCCGGAGTCGCTATGTACGCGGGAGCCGGCCGGTGATTAGTGATCCGGTGCCCGATCACATCCACCGTCATGCCCTCGGTGATCTGAGAAAAACTCGGAGAGGTGCGCGTCGGATCGACGTGAAGGTTCAGCGTGTCATACACAGTCGCGACCCCCTGTGACGGAAAGCGCTTGGAATTGTCCGCAAGCCAGCGCAAGCCAGCCATCTGTTTCTCGCTTAGCAGCAGGTTCTCATCGGTCCAACCCTCCGCGCCCTGCGACGTTCGGACCTTAACAAAGCGGCGCCGCGTCTCCAACACCTCTACCGGTTCTCCGTGCGCGATAGTCGCGACGGCAGGCGATTTAGGTCCCAGGTCCTTGCGAAGGTTCAGATCATGAGGGCCAGCGAATGCCGTTGCAACCGCCGCTTGTTTCGGTGCGGAAGAGTTGCAGCCGGAAAGAGCAAGAACAAGAACTAAGCCGCCGATGAACGCCGATGAACGCAGATGTTGAAAAATTATCCGATCCCCAGATCGTCGATCCGCTCCAAAGGCGTCCCGCAGTCCCTGCAGATAATCGAAGCGCAGTCTCCGCACACCAGAGGATTCTCCGCCGCCTTCTGGCATTGGGGGCAATAATAATCGACCTGTGGACTGCTCATCGCTCACTGCACGCCGTACTCACTGCAATGCCGTCTCAATACGCGTCGCATCCGCTGAGCCCGACGCAGGCGGCACCGGTGCGGACCCTCCGTCTCCTTGGGCAAGCACATCCGCCCGAGCCTTCAGGAACACATCGTACTGACTCATCAGATCGCGAAATACGGCGTCGCCCAGCATACGATACCCGGGCGCCGTGAAATGGACGTGATCGTATTGCGCCATACCTGCGTTCACCCATTGCTGCATCGCGCCTTTACCGCCCATCTTCGCGCGCATGTCCCAGAAGGGGCAGCCCTGCGCCTCGGCGGCTTCTCTCTGGGCTTCCACCACCATGTCGAGCGAATTCATCGGCCGCCATCCCTGGCGCGTCCGTGCGTCACGATCAGGAGGGCCGATCACAAGAATCGTAGCTGTGGGCGCAGCTTTGCGAAAGCGCGCGATCAACTGAATGAACATATCGCGGTAGCCTTCCAGCGTAAGGTCGGGACGGCCGGCTTCGTTGGTGCCGTACGCCAGCACGATCAGCGCCGGGTCGCGGCGTTCCACGTTCGATTTCAAAGTGGTCTCGTCCCAATCGAAGACGATGGACGCCGACGCTCCGTTGATCCCCAGAGTCTCGTAGGTCACGCCTGTGTTCTTTTCAGCCACCCAGCCGAAAAGACGAACCGGTGCGGCGTCTACGGTTTCCACTTCCAGCCGATGTGGACCAGGCACACCTTCGAAATGATAATAAGCCGGCCCTGGTTCTCCCGCAGTCGACACGCGATCCAGAGGAGTGCCGTTGTCGTACACCTGGAACGATCCTCCACCGGGCTGCTGATAGTAGAACAGCTCAAACGTGGCCGCGTCGGCATCCAGGTAGATTGCTTCACGCGGCGTGTGTGCCGACATGCTCACGCCGCCCAACCCGTAGATGCCGTCACCGGCTCGACCCACCAGGCCGTCGGTATGCCACCCGCGCGTCGAGCTTGATTTCACATCCATGCGCCGGTATCCATTCCAAGGTTTGCCCGCAAAGGAATAGCCAGGGCCGCCGTCGCCGAATTTCTCCTGGAAGTGAGCGCGCATCGCGCCCGTCCATTCATCTGCCGCGGTATGAGAATCGCCGTAATGCAAAATGCGGATCGGCCCAGGCATCTGGCCTTTCTGATGGCGGTAAAGCTGTTCGAAGAACGGAATCAGCGCGGCCGACCGCTCCACCGGAAGATCTGCCCCGCTGGCGACATTCTGGAACACGTAGTCATGTCCCTCTGCGCGGGCTCTTGCTGCCATCGCCTGAGCCTGCGGCGACCAGCGCTGCGGGGTTGTGGCCCGGGCCACGGTTTTCTTCACCGTCGTACCGGTCTTGGCGACTGCCTTGGGAACGGTCTTCACGGGAGCCGCCAGCTTGGCAATCGGCTTAGGCGCCGGTTTCGCTGGCGCCTTTGCAACGGTCTTGGGAGCCGCCTTCTGGGTGGCCGCAGTCTTTGCTTTATCTTTTGCGGCCTTATCCTTCGCCGCTTTGCCCGCCGCAGCTTTGGCGGCCGGAGTCTGCTCCACCGCGAAGGCCATCGTGGTCAACGCCGCGCACGCGCTTAGGATGAGAAAAAATCTATGTGCTCGCTTGGGCAATAGCTTCACTTCCGATCGCCGCCCTCCGCGGCTTTCTTCGTTACGCCTGTGTCCACCGTCTTTGCTGCGTTAGGCGCCGGTTTGTTCCCGGCTGTACTGTTTTGAGCGATGTTCTGTTCTCCCAATTGTCGCAGTTTATATTCGTTATATCCATCGCGCAAGGCGCTGTAGAGCAGCTCCCCCACGATCTTTGCGCCGTTCGGCATAGGGTGGATGTAATCGGCTCCCACCAGCCTCGGTTCCGCGGCGTACCAGCGCGCCATGGTGCCCTCGCCGCCCATAGCTTGAAACGTATTGAAAAACGCGACTCCGCTTTCGGCCGCGATCTGCGATTCAATCTTGACCAGCCGTGGCAGTGCCGCGATGGTGTCGATCTCGCCGGCCTTGTTCCGCTCGCCGCGATCCATGGGACTCATCAGCAGAATCGACACGTTCGGCAGCGCCGCCCGCACCCGCTTCACCGCTAGCTTCAGCTCCGGCCCCCAGGTGTTATCCACAAATTTCGGATAGCCGCTTTCATTGGTTCCATAGGCCAGCACCACCAGGTCGGGATTGTAGTGATGCAACTGCGCTGTCCAGTGGCTTCCGTTCATCGCTCGCGAGAGCAGTGTGACGTTGGCCCCATTCACGCCCAGGCTGCTGTAAACAACGCCCTTGGACGATTTCCGGAAATCGGCGCCATACAACCGCACCGAGCCCCCGGTAACTTTCACGGTGAAATGTTTTGAGCCGGGAGGCAAATCAAAAGACGCGAACCCGGGAGCTCGGGTTTCCGCCGATGTGTCCACAGTCCCCAGATCCTTTCCATCGGCCTCAAAGGAGAACGTCCCGCCCTCGGGTTGCGAAAGAAACGAAATGTCGACGTGCCGATGCTGGCCGTCCTTCAAAGTCCAATGCGCTTCCGCGCCCGTCGACCCCCGAAAGCTCGCCGCCCCGAGCCCATGCAGGCCATCTTTCAATGCCTCGGTCGTGCCGGCCACATCGATCTTCCAGCCTGAGGAATCCATATCGACTCCGCGATGGTTGTACCAGGCCCAGGGCCGCGCGATCAGTACGAAGCCCGTTCCCCCGTCGCCGAATTCCTTCTGCAGCATGGCCCGCGCATCTGCGGTAATCAGGTCGGCCGTGGTGGGCGAATCTCCATAGTGCGCGACACGCACCGAGCCTCCGTGCAACAGTGCGGCATAGAAATGATCCAGCTCATGGGTGGGGTCCAGCAGATTGAGCGGCGCGGCCACCTCCAACCGCTTGAGGTGGGCTTCTCCGGTAGAAGCCTCCTCCACTTTTTTATTGGCGATCTTGGGAATGGGGAAATCCCACACCAGCGGGATGTCGTGCGGGTCGAGAGACTTGTAGTTCTGCAGCGCCGGAACCACCTGCGGCAGCAGGATCAGGCACCCGAAAAGAACCACCGTAAGTGCAGTCTTAAACGGCATCAAAACTTCTGATAAATAAACGGAGCGGCTCCAGTTTGGGCGACATATTGCAGCCCGATCACCAGTGCCACCAGCGCGACCGCCTGCGCATAGAACGGAGCGCGCACCCACAAGCTCAGACTAAATTCATACCACTTCTTCGGGATGTAATGGGCCGCCAGCGCGATCCCCAGAATCACCCACAATCCGGCCGTCAAATTTCCCCACGCAAACGTCAGCGACGCGATCCGGGTCAGCACTGTAATGGCCCCCTCAAAGGTTGGAGCGCGGAAGAATATCCACGGCGAAGGTGACGAAGTGAAACGTCACCAGCACATTCAACACATGCCATACGCCGGTCGATTTCGCGGTTCCCATTTTGATCTGCCACAGCCGCACCGCCGCCAAGCCGAGCCCGTGCAGAGCGCCCCAGATCACGAAGTTCCAACTAGGCCCATGCCACAGCCCGCCGATCACCATGGTGATAAACAGATTGAACAACGGCACAATGGTAATCTTGCTTCGCTTGCCCGGCAGCGAAAAGTACAGATAATCGCGCAGCCAGTTGGAGAGGCTGATGTGCCATCGCCTCCAGAAATCGGCAACGTTCACCGCGAGATAGGGAGCGTTGAAGTTCTGCGGCAGCTTGATCCCCAACAGCAGCGCCGAACCCATCGCGATATCGGTGTAGCCCGAAAAATCGAAGTAGATCTGGAAGGCGTAAGCATACACTGCGACCAGAACCTCGCCGCCCGTATAGAGGTTGGGAAAGTCGAATACTCGGTTCACCAGGTTGATGGCTAGATAATCGGCGATCATCAGCTTCTTCACCAGACCGATGCCGATCAGAAACAGCGCGCGCCCCCCTTCGGCCGGGTCCAGCTTCTTCGGTTTCTCAAATTGATCGATCAAGGAAGATACTCGCGTGATGGGTCCGGCAAGAATCGTGGGGAAAAACGACACCGCCGCCAAATGCGCCAGCAGGCTCCGTGTGCCCTCAATATCGCGACGGTAGAGGTCGATCGTATAGGTCATCGCCTGAAACGCGTAGAAGGAGAGGCTGATGGGGAGCGTCCAGTGCCATTCCTGAGGTTCCTGGCCGCGGATTCCCGCCCAGTTCTGCAGGATAAAGGGCATGTATTTGAACGCGACAATCAGGCCGATGTTCAACAGGATGCTGGCGGTCACCAGCAGCTTGCGGACTTTCTGGTTCTGCGAATATTGCAGTCCGAGTCCAAGGACATAATCGCAACTGGAGGCCGCCGGAATCAGCGCCAGACAGGACAGGTCCCAGCGCGCCAGAAAGAAGTAGTTCGCAAACAGAACCAGGCTGAGCGTGGCCGCCCGGAATCGCGAAAGAGGCCAGTAGAGGAGAAAAATCGCGACCAGGAAAACGAAATAGGTCGAGGAGTAAGGGACCAATTGTCAGGATACAAGCTACCCGGCATTTCTCACAAGCCTGAAACCACGTTTAACGCGTTTCGTCATAGTATAAGAGCGTCTGGCAAACAAAATGCGTAAACTCTATTGCGTGCCAGCGGCCCTGTTAGCCGCGCTTCCGGCTTTTGCCCAGACGACGCCCGGTTCCTTCTCCGATCCCGCCTTTTCCACCATCCCCTTTGACCATTGGTTGACTGAAGCCAGTCAGACCCGCTTCCAGTGGAGCGCCAAAATTGTCGACGTGCGGCTAAGCAACATGCAACGCATAAGTGCCCGCGTCGATATCGTGATCGACGGTAATGAACTGGCCCACCGCCGCGACTCCAAAGGCGAACTGGCGCTCTTTATCCAGTTCAGCGACGGCGATCATCGTGTCTTCCAGTCCCATGGCGCCGTGGAATTGAAAAACGCGACGGAAGAAGCGGCCAAGTCGAACTTTGTCTATAGCCAGTCGGTCTTAGTGACTCCCGGCGACTATCGTGTCGACATCGCGATCCTCGATACCAATAACAAGGATCACGCGACGCTAACTCGGACCGTTCATGTCGCGCCGCTTAAGAACGACCCCCTGCCCGACGCCATGACCGGTCTGCCGGAGGTGGAATTCGCCCAGGGCGAAGATCCGCCCGATGTCTGGTATCAGCCTCTCCTGACCGGACAGCTTCATCTACCCGTGGAGATGAAGCGCGCGGTGCCGATCGAGGTGCTGGCCAACGCCTCGCCGTCCTCCATCGGTCCGCGATTCCGCCGGGGCGAGCTGAACAGCCGCATCCTGGCCGATCTTCTCCCCGGGCTGAAAGTGATTTCGCAGATCCAGTTGAGCCAGGGGGAAATGAACATCTCCATGATCGACCTGACCCGGCGGCAGGTTCTCTTTCAGCAGAAGCACGTCGACCTGAAAACCAAGCCTCTGGACTGGTCCAAGCTGAGGCCCGCGCTCCTGGAAGCCGACCCCAACAAGATCGACGTTCATCAGTTGACCGACAGCCATCAGAATCCCCAATTTTTCGTCGAGCAGGTTCGCAGGCGGCTCAAATCGGAAGCGCCCCTGATCATTCTCAGTGGCCCGATCGCGTTCGCGCCAAGCGACGATCGCCGTCCCATCGAACTGGAGGACAAGGTTCAGCCCAGAGTCTTCTATCTGCGTTTCCATCCGTTGCCGGTGCGCAGGAACATTGACGAACGCTTCGGTCGTGAGAACAACCGCCGCGGTGTCATGAGGGATCAAAGTCCCAACGGTCTTTTAACGCAGGAACCGCCCGATTCGCTGACGGCCCTGCTAAAACCCCTGCTGCCCCACGTGTACGAGATCTACAGCCCGGAACAATTCCGTAAGGCCCTGGCTGAGATCATGATGGCAATCTCGCGCATGTAGCTATTTCACCGGCAGCTTTGCCGTATTGCTGGCCACCCCATTAGCCGTCACCACCACATCAATACTCCCCGAAGGAGTCGACTGCGGAACAGTAAAGTTGATCTGGTACAACCCTACCAGCGCGGGCGCCAGTCCACTGAAGGCAACATTGGCATTAGCGCCACCGACGCTGACCGTCGGCGTGACGTTCGTGTTGGAAAGAACTGAACTGGATGCCAACGCGCCGGTCGTTCCCGGCGGAGTCACCGCGCCGAGCCCAGTGCAATACACCACCACGACCTCGCCGGCGCTGGCCGGCTTGGCCGCAGTCACCACCGAATTATCCGCCCCATGCAGGAACGCGCCAGTCACGCCGTCTTCCAAAAAGATTCCTGGCTGAGCCGCGATAACGGGCACTTGAATCGCAGGGCTGATGGTGCGGCCATTGTCGATGGCGATACTTACATTCTGCTGGCCCGCGATTTCAAAGGGAGCTTGAGCGCTGATCTGTTCGGTGCCCTGAATGTTGATCACATCGAACAGCGGTACGGCGGTGCCGTTGATCAGTACGCGCGAACTCGCCAGCGTGGTGGGAAGAGGAACTTGATTGAACGCCGCGATACCGCGAACGCCGTTGGAGAGGTTCGCACCAAAAATCGTAATCAGCGCACCCGCCGTCAGACCGGACTTGAAACTCGCGCCGTTGGTCACGCTGGCCGCGGAGATGTTCGGCGATACCGCCGTTGTAGCGCCGGACAGTTTGCGAATCCGGTTGTTATTGATATCGGCAACGTAAAGGTTTCCCGCCGCATCCATCGCCAGTCCGAAGGAGTTGTTGAACACGGCGGCATTAGCGGGTCCGTCAAGGAACCCCGTACCGCCAGTGCCTGCCACGGTGCTAATAATGCCATTGCTGATTTTGCGGATGCGATTATTCCCGGGATCGCCAAAGTACATATCGCCGTTCTGGTCGAAAACGATGCTGCCTGGATAGTTCACAGCCGCCGAGGTAGCCGGGCCGCCATCTCCAGAAAACGTCGGCGTTCCAGTGCCGGTGACGGTGGTAATGATGCCATTCTTATCCACCTTGCGAATGCGTTGATTGAACTGATCGGAAAAGTAAAGCTCGCCGCTGAGGGAGAACGCTATCGCCGTTGGATTATTCAGATCTGCCGCCGTGGCGGGTCCACCGTCGCCGGTAAAGTCCGCCGGAGACCCAATTCCCTGGTGGTTTCCCGTCCCTGCAAACGTGGTAATGGTGCCCGAGGTATCCACTTTGCGGATCTTGTGCCCGGCCTGGTCTGCTATAAACAGATTGCCCAGGGAGTCCACTGCGCAACGAATCGGCAGGTACATGGAGGCCTTTGTGGCAGGTCCACCGTCGCCGGTGCTGGCTTGCACACCGTTGCCAGCCACGGTGGTGATGATTCCTGAGGTGTCCACTTTGCGGACGCGAGCATTGGTCAGGTCGTCGATATACAGATTGCCCGCAGCGTCCGTGCAAACGCCGGTGACATAGTTCAATGCGGCCTGCACTGCGGGCCCGCCGTCTCCCGAGAATCCGGCCGCTCCGGTGCCGGCCACGGTCGTAATGATTCCCTTCGAATCCACCTTTCGCACTCGATTGTTCGATTGGTCGGCGATATAAACATTTCCCGCCAGATCTGTTGCCACATAGTCGGGCGTATTGAGCGCAGCCTGGGCGGCCGGCCCACCATCCCCTGAAAAGGTCGCCGATCCGTTCCCGGCAAAGGTCGTAACCTGCTGCGCAGAAGCCGGAGAAATGCTAACCAGCAACGCCCCGGCGAAAAGAGCCGCTGAAAACTTATAAGGGAGTTTCATTAGGGCCGATTATAGCCGCTCGAACCGTTAGATCGCAGTATCCCTACTTGGCTTCAGCCGAGACGGTGTTCACCGGGACCCATTCCTACCAGATAAATCACGCACTCCGTGTCTTTGGCTCCATCCCAGTGAACCTGGTTTGGCCGATCCACCACGTAGCTTCCGGCCGTCATTGGAAAGGTGATCTCCGGATCCCACTTCGTCCCCGTCCCCACCCACCAGGTACCCGAAAGCACCACGATGTACCGCTCCTGGTTATGCGTATGCGGACGGCTCATATTGTGTGGATGCCACTTAATGAGCTGGACGTAGATGCCGGGCTTGGACGGATCGCCCTGCAGAATCGCGGTATCCGACGCCGTGCCTTTTTTCCATTCGATGTTGTCCGGAAGAGCGTAGCTGATGGCCTTAGGGTCAGGCTCGGCTGCGCGGCCAGGCACGAAAAGGAAGAGCGTTGAGGCTACCAGAGCGGAAGGGATAGCGCGTCTTAGGAATGACATGGGTTCTCCTATGAACCCATCCTATCTCAAGCCGCTTGATTTGGATTTACGTGCTCTCACGCGTGAGCGCAAAACTCTATCTCCCGCGAGGTCTATAACTTCCTCTCCGGAAGCATCCCGTTTTTGCTATTGCCCGAGTAAATTATAGTCAGGAATCCGAACGCTCCCGCCATTGGAGAGCCGGGTCGACCTCGCCGAAAGGCAAAGAGCAGTCATCCTAGGAAATGCTGCGAAGGTCAGCTCCGTATACGGAGTGGTGCAATGGATGTTGCCGGATCACAACCGGACTCGGCGCCGTTTGCGAGTAATCAGACGGTAGGGAGCTCCCGAAACAACGAATATGCAGAGTTAATAGCCGATCTTAAGCATTCCGGTCTGATTTCCTTTGACCGAGCCCTTGGTTAGCCATTCGAGCGAAGCCTCGAAGAGCAGCAAGTGGTTTTTCTCCCACATCGCGTTATGGGAGGAGCACGCCAGGTCAACGAACACTTTCTTCGATGACCCGAGGTCCGCGTACAAATCCCGAACTCTGTCCGAAGGCACCTGCTTGTCATGCGCCCCCGTCACCATCAGCACCGGAGTCTCCATCTTCGCGACCATCGCCTGACCCCATCCCCAATTCGTCACCGCGGGCGCGCGCCTGACGCCTGTACCCCAAGTCGACCCCACCGGATCGGACTCCAGCATCACCGACCAAACCGAATCGCTGGTCGGCCCGTCATACTGTCCCGGGCACCCGACCTGGCGATCCCAATTCGCAGTGAACTCCTCATGCGATTGCGTCGTCATCGCCGCTCCATCGGCTGGAAGCTGCGCGGGCGCATCGGCCTTGGTCGCACGATTGTAGGCCGGAGCCAACAGGACCATCCGAGTTACTTTATCGGGATGCTGCGCCGCATACCCGCCCGCCCGAGGTCCACCCAGCGACCACGCCACCAGGCTCACCCGATCTACATGCCTCAGCGCCCGCACATGATTCACGACCGCGTCGATATCGTTCCAGTCCGATGCGATGGTAGTCAGTTGATGCGGGTAGCTCGGCGAGCAGGTCGACGGAGCCAGAGGCGGCAAGAAAGATCCCTGCAGCTCGCGCGACAAATTGCAAGGATCATTCATCGCCTCAGGCCGAGTGGACCGCCCATAGCCAGTCATATCCATGGAGAACACATCGAAGCCCGCCCGCGCGAGATATCCCATCCAACTGTAGTCCTGATAAGGCACGTCGAAAGCGACCTCGGCTGGAGTGCCGGCGCCATGAACGAACAGCACCACGCGTTCGCCCGAAGCTCCTTCGCGAAGTAGCGGTCCCGCCGCCACTAATTCCCGCACATAGATCTGCGCAGTCTGGCCGGTGATCGATGGCACAGTAGACTTCACGCGCACGTAATGGTCCACGCGTAGTAACTTTTCAGCATCGCCACCAAAGCAGGGCAATAAAAATAATGCAAAAAGTAACGTCTTTGTCTTCATAGCAGCTCCCCTGAAATGATACTTGTTCTAGCCCGCGATTGCTTTCATACTCGCCCTATGACCATCAAAAACGCCGCTTTTCTTGCTTTTTTGGCCACGTTGTTGCTCAGCATCCTCTTGCTGTGGCGTTTGATGATGGACATACTGAACGTCTCCCAGAACTTGGTCCCCGCCGTCACCTTGTTAGCATCGATCCTCTACGCTTTCGCTTCCGTAACAGTGGCAGTTTTCTTTTTCGTCTTTCAGAAGCAGTAAGCAAAAGCAGTAACCAACACTCACGCTACCCTGAAAGCATGCGACTTTCAGACCTCGCGAGTACCCTCGCGTGCGAGCTTCATGGGGACGGCTCGCTTGAAATTTCCGGCGTCGCCGGCATGGAACACGCCTCCTCAGCCGAGCTCACCTTCTTAGCCAATCCCAAGTACGCCCATAAGCTCAAACACACCCGCGCCGCTGCGGTGCTGATCGCGCAGCATGCCGCCGACCTGCCCATCGCCCAACTGATCTCCGCCAATCCCTATCTCGATTTCG
Source organism: Terriglobia bacterium (assembly GCA_963766615.1). Taxonomy (GTDB): domain Bacteria; phylum Acidobacteriota; class Terriglobia; order Bryobacterales; family Bryobacteraceae; genus Palsa-187. The sequence goes on along the minus strand of CAVYBC010000009.1, from coordinate 178,574 downwards.
CCCGCGCGCTGGCCCTTTTCTATCAAGCCCCGCGTCCAAAGCCCGGAATTCACCCCATGGCCTCCATAGCGCCGTCCGCGCAAATCGGCGAAGGCGCATCCATCGGCGCCTTCGCCGTGGTCGGCGAAAACGTGACTATCGGCAGGAATGCAATCCTGCATCCGCACGTGGTCATCTACGACGGCGCGCAGATTGGCGACGATTTCCTGGCCCATTCCCATTCTTCCGTTCGCGAATTCTGCCGGATCGGCAATCGCGTGATTTTGCAAAACGGAGTCGTGGTCGGCGGAGACGGCTTCGGCTTCGCCAAGCGCGCCGACGGTTCTCATCACAAGATCCCCCAAAGCGGCGTCACGATTATTGAGGACGATGTCGAAGTCCAGAGCCTGACCTCCGTCGACCGCGCGACGGTGGGTGAAACACGAGTCAAGCGCGGAGCCAAAATCGACAGCCTGGTGCAGGTTGGCCATGCCTGCGTGGTGGGCGAGGACAATATCATCTGCGCCCAGACTGGTCTGGCGGGCTCCACAATTCTGGAAAAGCGCGTGCTGCTCGCCGGGCAAGTGGGTGTCTCCGGTCATCTGACCATTCACGACGACGCTGTGGTTTACGCGCAAAGTGGAGTGGGCCACGACGTCAAACCGGGCGGCATCATTAGCGGCTCTCCAGCGTTTGAAATGAGGGAATGGATTCGCGCCGCCACCGGATTTCAGAAATTGCCTGAATTGATTAGGACAGTGAGACAATTGGAGCGGCGTCTCGCGGCGCTGGACCAAGCTCCTGCTCAAAAGACATCATGACCCAAAATGCTAACCGGCCCGGCCACCTGCCCGTGGCCTTTCACAACGATGAGTTTTTGAATTCAGCCGATGCCCGAAGCCTCCGCATCCTCAGCGAATATCTCTATCCCCTTTCGCATTTCCGGCACGAAAAGATCCACGACACCGTTGTATTTTTTGGCTCGGCTCGAATTTTCGAATCCAGCGCCCTAGGCCGTTATTACAAGGAAGCGCAGGAGCTTGCCAAACGTCTAACGCAGTGGTCCAACAGCATGGAAAAGTCCTCCCGCCGCTTCGTGATCTGCTCCGGCGGCGGCCCCGGGATTATGGAAGCAGCCAATCGCGGCGCGCAGGAAGCCGGAGGCAAGACTATCGGCCTGAATATCGGCCTTCCGTTTGAGCAAAGGCCCAATCCATTTATCACGCCTGAGCTGAACTTCGAATTTCATTACTTCTTTATGCGCAAATTCTGGTTTGCGTATCTCGCCAAAGCCCTGGTGGTCTTCCCCGGTGGTTTCGGCACCCTCGATGAGTTGACCGAAATCCTCACGCTGGTACAAACCCAGAAGCTGGTGAAGAAAATCGTCGTCGTGCTCTACGGAACCACCTTCTGGAAAGAGATTCTGAATTTCGACGCGCTGGTCCGCCACGGAGTCATCGATAAAAGAGACCTGGACCTGTTTCAGTTCGCTGACGACGTCGACACCGCTTTCAAAATGCTGCAGGACGGTCTCACCAAATTCTATTTGGAGCCCGAGACCGAGTTACCCGTAATCGCCAAATCGAGGGTCTAGCCTTTGTGAATCCTCAGGTGCGCAGAATACTCGCCTGGCTGGGCCGCATCGGGATGACCTTCGTCGCCCTGTTCGCCGGCTATATTCTGCTCCGCCTTGTCGCGCCCTCGATGTGGTTCACCACGCTCGCCGGTCTGGGAGCTCTGATCACCGGTGTGTGGCTCTCCGTCCGTCTTTTGCGCCTGGCCATGCGCCATGCCGTGTGGCGACTGCGCAATCGCCTGATTGTCACCTACGTGTTCATCGCATTTGTGCCGTTGCTGCTTGTGGTCGTTCTGACGGCGCTGGCTGGATGGATGCTGTTGTACCAGTTGACGGTTTACCTGGTGACCAATGAACTTGACCGGCGCGTCGCCACGCTTCAAGGCGTGGCGGAGAACCTTGTCCACGCCGACCTGAAATCGCGACCAGAGTACGCCGAAGAAGTCCGGCGCCGATACCTGGACCGCTATCCCGACCTCCAGATCGTCTTGGGTCTGCCCGGCAAGGTACAACACGTACCCGTCGAAGGAAACGAACCTCGTCCCAGCCCTGAGTGGAAGCCGTCCGCGGGATTGGTCGGGCGTGGGGATCGCAAGTTCCTGTGGGCTTATTCCATGGCGGCGGATGGGGATGTGACCGTTGCTGCCCCCTTGTATATCGCGGATTTGATGCCGACGCTGGGGCCGGTCGCCTTTGTACAAGCACTCGATCAAGGCCTGAGGATCGGCTTCAAAGATAAAGGAAGCCGGGGTTCCTTCGTGCCTGTACCTTCGCCGGTGAACGGGCTCGATATGGTGATGGTTTCGGGTGCCGTCGTACCAACGCTCGACCTGGACAGGCCGAATCAGAAGGGGCCGCCGGCGGTTATTGCCATCCGGTCGCGCCCGTCGGCGGTATTAAACACCGTCTTCAACCGTGCTGCCGACCAGCTCCAGGATGGAATACGGGCTGCGATTGTGGTCGTATCTATCGTCTTTGTATTGGTGGTTCTGATCGCTTTGGCGATTGGCATTACCATGACGCGCACCATCACCGGAGCGGTGCACCGGCTCTATGAGGGAACTCAAAAGATCCGCGAAGGCGACTTCTCGCACCGCATTGCTGTTTCCGGCCGCGATCAGCTGGGCGATCTCGGCAGCTCCTTCAATCAGATGACGGAGAACCTGGAGCGCCTGGTGGTGGTGGCTAAGGAAAAGGAACGCCTGCAATCGGAAATCGAGATCGCTCGCGACGTGCAATCTCAACTTTTCCCTCGCAGCGTGCCGCAACTCGCGACGCTTAGGATGAGAGCCGTTTGCACTCCCGCGCGCATGGTTTCCGGCGATTACTACGACTACGAACTGATTCATGGAACTCAGGTCGCCCTTACCATCGCCGATGTGGCAGGGAAGGGAATTTCGGCCGCGCTGCTGATGGCGTCGCTCCAAAGTTCGCTTCGCAGTCAATTGGAGGATTCCCTTGAAGCAGCCGCGGCGGCGGGCAACGGGGGAGCGACCTATAGCGTCTCCACGTCCAGGCTGGTATCGCGGCTGAACCGCCAGCTTCACGCCAGCACGTCGCCGGAGAAATTCGCGACGTTTTGCCTGGGTGTCTACGACGAGTCATGTTCGGTGTTCACCTACACCAACGCGGGCCACCTGCCTCCCATGCTGGTCCGCAATGGGGCGGTAGATCGCCTGGATGTAAACGGCACAGTGGTCGGAGCGTTCTCCTTCGCGAAATTCACGGAGAGCCGCGTAGATCTGCAATCCGGCGACCTGCTGGTATTCTTCACCGACGGCATCACCGAACCCGAGAACGAATACGGCGAGATGTTCGGCGAAGACCGCTTGGCCGACCTGGTCCTACGCAACGCGCACCGCGGCGAGGATGAGATCATCGCACTGGTGCTGGAAAGTGTCCGCCAGTTCGCGCGCGCGGGTGAGGCTCAGGATGATATGACAATTCTGCTGGCGCGGCGCGTTTGAATCACGAAGGCCGGCGCAGCAGACTTAATGGGAACGCGATGCATGCCAGCGTGACTAATAGTCCAATACCAACCCAAAGCACTTCTACGCGCCCGAATAAGCCCGCGGCAAACTGAACAACGGATTTAACGACGGAAAGATCCAGCCGCATTCCTGGTGCCGCGGCGATTGACGCGTGGGAATCGTGGAAAAACAGTGCAAGCGCGGAGATGAGAGTGAGTCCGCAAGCGAAAATACCGGGGATTACACAGAGCCAGGGAAACCCGATGGGCGGAGGCGTCTGCGCCTCACGCTGTACGGCCTTCATCACGCTTTCGACGAAGGCGCTGGAAGGCTGGATTTCCGGCTCGCCGGCCAGAATATGGTCAAGTTCGCGGTCCGTCATTGCGCCTCCTCTACTGTGAGCCTGGCTGTCCCGCGCGCCAACTTCGAACGCAGCAGACCGCGCCCGCGAAGAAGCCTGGCTTTCAGCGTTCCCTCCGGAATGCCCAGACTTCGCGATGCGCTGGCGACATCCATCTCATGGAAGTAGTACAGCGTGAGTGCATCGCGGTATTTCGCGGGCAGAGCAACCACGGCGGCTCGGACTGCCTCCTGGCGGCCACGGTCGTGCAGGACGTCGTCGGTATTGTGCTCGCCTCCGGCAAGTTCCGGGATGCTATCAAGCGATACCAGCCATGACGGAGCGGAGCGATGCGCTGAGCGGTAGTGATTGGTTGCCAGCGCGAAGAGCCAGGTTGAAAACGCTGCCTCTTGCCTCCAGCCAGGGAGCCCGCGATAGGCTTTTACAAGCGCTTCCTGCGCCAGTTCCTCCGCGCGGGCTCGATCCCGGCAGAACCGGTAGGCAAGATTCACCAACGGCGACTGCCATCGCTTGACGATTCCCTCGAAAGAGGAGACCTCGCCGGACAACACCCGTTTCGCGTCGGCTTCGTCCTCGCGTGAGCTCAAAGAAATCCTCTTTTCGGTAAGACTACAGGGGATTGCAGCCGGTTGCAAATTCTTTGCTCTCTAAAAATGCAACCGGGGTGCCGCCTCTTGAGTCTGACCGTGACAAGGAGGATCGTAATTTGGCGTTCCAGGAATTTTTCCAGAGTTTGCCTTGGATCGTGGGCTTTCTGAGCGTCTTCTCGTGGCTGGCGGTGTCGTCTTGGAGCAAGCAGCGGCGCCTGGAACGAGAAGCGCTGTATCGCAGCGAGGCGATTAAGAAGATTGCGGAGATGCAGGGGAACGTGCCCGAGCCGGTCTTAACTCTGCTTCGGGAGTCGCTGGCGCAATTCAAGGAAGAGCCCAGTCCCGCGAATATGGGCCCATTTCAGGCGCGCGAGTATTATCGCAACCAGACTCTTCAAAAGATCACAAGCGCGTCCAGCGGAGGAGCCGATGCGGCGCTTCAATTCCTGCGAGAGGAACAGAGTATATCGGCACGCCGATCCCGCGAGGGGCTGAGGATCGGCGGCTCGATCTGTGTTGCGGTGGGTATTGTATTGAGCATCTTCCTTCACGCCATACTACCCGTGGCGCCTCCGGTTTATCTCGCCGGACTAATTCCGGTTACTGTCGGGGCCATCCTCTTTGGTTCCTCTTTTTTCGTCGGCTCGAAAGAGAATGCTGATGACTGATTACCTAAGGAGTACACTTCAAAATCTCCGATAACGTCCAGGTTGGATCCACCGTGGAGTGCACATCGTCCAGCAGCCAGCGTCCTGCCATGCGGCGGAAATCATAATGGATCTCGCGGGGCTTATCGAAGTTGAGGAACTTGGCGATTACGGTCTTTCGGTCCGCGCCCTCGTCGGTACTCGTGACCGTGACACGACTGATCATAAAATCCTGACCATCGACCCAGTAATCAAACTCCAGGCACCCAACTTCGCCTTTTGCCTTCCGCCTATCGTCACGCAGGAGCTTTGTCAGGCGAGCCGTGTAAATATCGTCCGGGGGCGAATAGTCCCGAGACTTTGGCCCCGAATAGCGCCGGTAGACTTCGGTGACGAAAGCCTTCGGGTCGTCGATTTTCGTAGCCCCGAAGAGGACGGTTGAGAACAAGAGTACCGCTAGAGCGGAAGATGTTTTTCTCATGATCAGCTTTTCTTCTTTTAAGAATAGTCAAAACGGAAGCGACTTCCATGCCACGGGCCAGGTGAACTTATCCAGAAATAGCGCCCGACCCGCGGCCCCCAACTTCTTCCGAAGTTCCGCATCCTGATTCACTCGCGCGATCGACTCACAAAATGACGCCGCGTCCTCGGCCAGCAGCAAGTGCTCTCCGTTCCGCGCTCCCAACCCTTCCGCCCCAATCCGGGTTGACACTACAGCTCGTTGCGCAGCCCAAGCTTCCAGAATCTTGAACCTGGTCCCGCTTCCCGAGAGAAGTGGAACAATGCACACACGCGCGCGCGCGATTTCGGCTATGGCATCGTCCACCGCGCCCACCAATTGAATCCGCGAATCGCCGGCCAGCACCTTTTCCACCGCATGCGCGTTGCGGCCGATCACACGCCACTCCATGTCCGGACATCTCTCCCGGACCAAAGGCCAGATCTCCCGGTGGAACCAGCGAACTGCCTCCAGGTTCGGATGATACTCCAGGTTTCCGCTGAACAGAACGCAAGGGTCCTCCGAAATCTGCGGTGCTTCGATGACCGGCAGCGCGTTCGGAAAGACATGCACATCGCCATGCCGGACCCGCGACCGGTCGTCCTCCGAGGTAACCAGGATCGAATCGAAACAAGGAATCCATTGCTGCTCCAGCTTCCGGTAGGCTTCCGCGAATCGTTGCGAGGCCCAGGAAAGAGGCCACCGCACGGCGCGCGCGTGGGATCGGGCCAATTCGCTTTCGATGTTATGCAAGTCGAGCACCAGGCGCGATGCGTGCTTGCGCAACAAGGGCGCATAGGATGCACACCAGAAATGTTCGATCAATGCCAGGTCGTAGCGCGATCCATTTAACTTTTTCGCGATTTGCTCTTCATATCCCGCGAACCGGTCAAACAGCGGAGGTACGCCTTGCATCACACGCACGGCATTTCGTTGAATTTTGGCGCTAAGGCTTTTCGAATGCACGCGCAGATCGAAGCGCATCACCTGGACGTCGTAGTGTTGCCGCAGGTATTCCAGAAGCGACGCCGATCGCAAGCCTCCGCCGCCCCAACCTGGAGTAGGGTCCTCGGGCGAGAGAAACAGGGCACGCTTCACTGAACAATATCCAAAGCTGCGCGATAAACCTCGCGCGTTAGTTCCGCGGTGCGGGTCCACGTGAATTCCTTGGCGCGCCGCAGAGCCCTCTGGCGCATTTCGGTGAACGATGTGGGATTCTCAAGCACGGCTCGCATCGCTCGCCCAAGAGCCTGCGTGTCGGTTGCCTCGACAGTAATCGCGGCATCGCCCGCGACTTCCTGAATCGCAGGATCCCGCGACGTGATCACCAGCGCAGCGCACTGCATCGCCTCCAGCACTGGCAAACCGAAGCCTTCGTATAAGGATGGGTAGAGGCACGCGATGGCTCCCGAATAAAGACCGGGCATATCGGCTTCCGGGACCGCCCCCAATAACCGTAGCCCGGGTTCGGGTTCCGGGGTAGCGAAATCTTTCCGAACACGCCCAGCCAGTACCAGGTCGACCTCCAAGCTTCGCCGGATTTCACGCCATGCCTCAATGACGCGCCCAATATTCTTGCGCGGTTCCAGAGTCCCTACAAAGAGGAAGTAGGGGCGCGGGATTGGCCGGGTTTTCACCGGACTGAAATGTTCACTCGCCGCCAATGGGATCGCCACCACCCGGTCGGGGGAAAGTGAAAACTGGTCGATCACTGCACTACGTATAGCCCGGGTGGGAGTAATCACCATGGTGGCCAGCCCAAGGCGAAGCAGTTTGGGTGTTCTGGCGCGGACCCTCCCCGCATCGGGCTGCCACTCCTGGTTGAGCCACGGCGAGAGGTCATGTATGGTCATCACTGATGGTTTCACGGGTAGATATGGGACCGAAAAATCGGTTCCGTGGAACAGATCCGCCCCCACGCGGGCCATTTCCTGCTGGAGTCCTAGAATCCACCATTTGCGGGATAGCGGATTAGCCGGATTTCCGCCGATATTCAGGTTGGGCGGCATGCCGGCCACAGGAGGAATGTGTTGATCGGACAAAAGCCAGTAAAAATCCGCTGGGAATCGCAGCGCCAGGGCGCGGGCCAGTTCCAGGGTGTAGCGAGCCACCCCTCCGGTGGGAACCGAAAGCGGAGTGGCGTCCAGAGCGATGGTCACAGGCGGGGCGATTTTCTGGTCCAGCGTCCTAGTGTAGGATAACATCGTGGCTCCTCAGAACCCCAATCCGCACGATGAGTTAAAGAGTCTGGACCAAGAGGTCGAGATTGTCAACGATCTGGCCGGACTGAAGCCGATATTTTTCCGCCTGGAAGAGATTGCCCGAGACCATCCCAACGATTTTCAAGTCCAGTTGGCTGTGGGCGATATTAAGCAGCATCTGGTGAATCGCTCGGCCAGACTTAAGCAGGTCCAGGACACAGCGCCGATGCCCGCTGCCCCGGCTGGACCTCCGCGTCCACCGGCCGACCCCACGGTAATTCTGGAGACGATGCCTCTGCCGGCGATGCGCCAGGGACCACCGGCAATGCCCCCGCCGCCTCCAGCGCCACCACCACCGGCAGCTAAGGTCTCGCCTCCGGCAGCTCCTCCACCGCCGCCACCCTTAAAGCAGCCGCCACCTGTCCAAGCGGCGCCGCCGCCGGTACAGGCGGTCCCACCTCCTCCGCCAGTAGCGCGACCACCAGTACCACCACCTGCTCCACCGGCGCCTCCGGTTGTATCTACATCTACGCCGCCTCCACCATCGGCCGCGCCCACGGTGATTATGCCCGTCGGCGGACCACCTCCAGGGCCGCCTCGAACGCCCGCGCCGCCGCCAGCTGCAAACGCCGGGCCGCCTACAGTAAAGATTCCGGCACAGGCGCCGCCTGTGAAGCCGCCGCAGAAAACTCCCATCCCCCCTGCCGCTGCAGCATCCTCTTCGGGCGGCGGATGGAAGATGCCTGTCGTGATCGGCGGAATTGTAGGAATTTTGCTTGCCCTGGGCGGAGTCGGCTTCCTGGTCTATCACAAGCGCCAGGGGACCACCACCACTACCGCTACGGCCACGCCTTCGGGTGCCCCAGGCGCGGGAATCCAGGTCGCGATTAATACGAATCCCCCGGGCGCCTCTATTCGCATCAACGGGGAAAACAAATGCAATTCGAATTGCTCCGTCACACTGGATCCGGGAAGTTATCAGATCACGGCGTTTTTGGACGGATATGAACCAGCGGCCAGCGCGGTGACCCTGACGGCGGGCGCTGCTGCTCCTCCGTTGAATCTGAACCTGGATCCGCAAATGCAGAGCGCGCGTATGCTCACGGATTTGCCGGTGGGAAAAATTACGATGGACGATCAGCCCGCCTCGGATTTGGTGGACGGACAGTTTGTGATGGAAAATCTGAAGCCCGGAACGCACGTCGTGAAGCTCGGTTCACGCCTGGGCGAAGCGCAATTCACGGTCGAGATCGCCGATGGCATGGCACCCAAAGTCGTTGGCCCGGTGGTCACCAAGAACCTGTTTGCCGTAATCGTTTCCAGCATCGGTACCAAGGCTCACGTAAGCACCAGTTCGGGTCCGCTGAAGCTGGTGGCTAACGGCCAGCCTGAAGGAGACGTGGGTCCCGGGGGTGTGGACGTCAAGAATTTCCAGGGAGGCGTGCTGGAGTTGCAAACGGGCGAGGGCAGGGATCAGCGCACCGTGAAGGAGAACTACGGTCCTGCTCCCACGTTGACGGCATTTTTCAAATCGGACCAGAATGTGGGGAATTTAACGGTGGTCACCGGCGAAGACGATACACGGGTTTTCGTGAACGGCAAGGAGTATCCGCGCAAGACCCAGAAGGGACAGATCCGCATTCCAACGATTGGTTCTGTCACGGTACGCGTATTGAAGGACGGCTTTGACCCCTCCCCGCAGCAGACCGCCGAGGTCAAGAAGGGCGGCGAGGTACGCATGGAGTTCAAGCTCAAACCCGCCGTCATCATGATCAGTCTTCAGATTCGCGGGGGCACGCCGGGCTCTGAAGTTCTGATCGATCAACGTCCCTCTGGCCTCGTTGGCGGGGATGGAAGTTTCAACTCATCGGTTACGGCGGGAGATCACACTATTGATATCCGGCGCGATGGGTACACAACAAAGCATTTGCAGCGTACCCTTCGCCCCGGGACACCGATGACCATCTCAGGCGCGGACGCAGTCCTGGTGGCCGAGCGTAAGGCTGAGCCGCCGCCTCCTCCCGCCGAGAAGGTGACGCTTGGTTCGAATGCCCCCAAGGCCCCGGTACAGACCGCGCGTGCGGGAACCATGGACGATTGGGAAATGCCATCCATGTGGCGCAAGAACGACGAGGGCACCTACATCCATCAGGGCGCGGCATGGATTCCCTACAAGCTGCCTGCGAAAGGAACGTTTACGTTCACGGTTCAGCTTCAGAAAGGCGGGAACATTTTCCGCGCGGGCAAAATCCGCTGGGCTGCCGACTACGTTGACTCCAAAAACTACGCTCTTTACGAAATCGACAACAAGAATTTCTGGGCCAAGGTAGTGGAAAACGGCAAAACGTTTGAGCGCACCAAGACGCCGCACAATATCGACAGCAAGGATAAATCCTTCACCATTCAAGTGGAGGTCACTCCGGAGCACGTCACGCAACGCATTCAACGGGATGGTCAATTTGTCGTGCTGGATAACTGGACAGAGGCAGGCCGCAATTTCTCGATGGGGCAGTTTGGGTTCCTCGTGCAGGGGAATGACCAGATTGGAATTTCGGATTTCCGGTTCCAGCCTAGATAAATTGGCCGCGGCTGAACGCCGATTCACGCGGATACCAATTTGAATTCAACTCGACGGACATTCTTATCCGCTGCACTGGTCGGGCTCACAGCCAAAGCCGAGCGGTCCATAGCCGGAAGTTTCGTCAACGATTCCTTCTCTGCCGGACACCGCATCCGCGATCGCGCAAAATTTTCAGCGCCCAAGCAAACGGAAAAAATCGGCGTAGTGATTGTCGGCGGCGGTATGGCAGGCCTCAGCGCGGCATGGCGTCTTCAGAAGCGCGGGTTTCACGATTTCGTTCTGCTGGAAATGGAGCAGCAGCCGGGAGGGAATTCCCGCTGGGGTGAAAACGAAATCACCGCCTATCCCTGGGCGGCGCATTATCTGCCGGTCCCTGGCCCCAAGACCACGCTGGTGCGCGAATTGTGCGAGGAACTGGGCCTCTTGAAAAACGGAGTCTGGGAAGAGCGCGACCTCTGTTTTTCCCCTCAGGAAAGGCTGTACATCCACGCGCGCTGGCAGGAAGGCCTGGAGCCGGACCTCCTTTCCCGATCTCCGGATCGCGAAGAATTCCGGCGCTTTCAAGAGAAAATAAATGAGTATCGCGCTTCAGGCGAGTTCACCATTCCCATGCAGCGCGGGGTGAAGCCGTCGAGGCTCGATTCCATCTCGATGCAACAATGGATGGCCGACAACGGATTCCGTGCGGAATATCTGAATTGGTATGTCAACTACGCCTGTCGTGACGACTATGGCGCGCTTGCTCGCGATACGTCGGCTTGGGCCGGGATTCACTACTATGCCTCTCGCGAACCCGATGACAAGGGTCCACTCACCTGGCCCGAGGGCAACGGTTGGATTGCGCGGCGCCTGATCGAGCGAGTGAAACCGAAGATTCGTTCCGGCGCTCCGGTGTACTCCATAGTTCGCGACCAGAACAGGCTTCGCGTGAAGACCGAGTCTTCCGAGTACATTGCCGACCGAGCGATTTTCGCCGCGCCTACTTTTCTGGCGCCGTACATAATCGAAGGAGCGCCGCCCGCCGCGAACCTGGTGTACTCGCCCTGGCTTACCGCGAATCTCACGCTGGAGCGGTCTCCGAAGGAATCGGGATTTGAGACGGCTTGGGACAACGTGATCTACGATTCCCCAGCGCTCGGCTATGTTGTAGCGACACACATGAGCCTGGCGACACGCATCGAGCGAACGGTGTGGACGTTCTATTGGTCACTGGCAGACCAGCCTCCCGCGCAGATGCGGCAGATGCTGCTGGGAAAGGACTGGACCTACTGGCGTGACGCGATTCTCAACGATCTGTCTCGCGCGCATCCCGACGTGAGAGACTGCGTGTCCCGCCTCGACGTGATGCGCCTGGGCCATGCGATGGCGCGGCCCGTGCCCGGGTTCCTCGCTTCGGAAACAAGACGCAGGTTCGTGGAGTCGAGGGGTCCTGTATATTACGCCAACTCCGACTTGAGCGGCTTCTCGATTTTCGAAGAGGCGCAGGATCGGGGAGTAACGGCTGCCGATCGCGTATTGCGCGACCTGGGCCGCGCTTAAACTGCCGCGACGGCAACTTCATTCCGCGTCGGGTACAATGTACACGTCCCAGGAGAAAAATCCAGATGAAGCAAAAGACTCTTTTCGGGCTGGCTGCCAGTATGTTGTTGCTGATGGGCGGGTGCACGCAGGCGCCGCCGCCGGTGGTCGACACGCGTGATGCCGACATTAAAACGATCAAGGATGCCGACGCGGCCGAGGCGAGAGATATGGCCGCGAAGGCCTTCGACAAGATGTCCAGTTATTACGCCGATGATGCTGTTCTCTACCTTCCTGGTGGTCCAGCGGCGGTCGGCAAGGAGGCCATTCAAGCGATGGCCAAGACGCTTCATGATATCGACCTGGACCTGAAATTCTCCAGCACCAAGGTGGATGTCGCCAAGAGCGGCGACCTCGGTTACGTTGTTGGCACCTACACCGAGGTGGCGACCGATCCTAAAACCAAGAAGCGTTCCATGGAGAAGGGAAACTACGTCACAGTCTATAAGAAGCAGGCCGACGGCGGATGGAAGATCATTCATGACATAAACACCACCGATTCCGCGCCAACCGCGGTCGCCCGTGCGAAGACCACTGCCACGAAGAAGTCCGGGAAGATGAAATCGAAGAAAGAGCCCGTCAAGAACTAATCGCTCGTTTATGATGCCGGCCGAGTCCAATGGATACTGAACTTGTAGGTGCCGGACTCGGCTTGGTGTCCACTGTGGGCGCGGCTGCTTGGGCGGTGCGAGGGAAGTCAGCTCAGGTGTTGGCCCCTTCGGTCTGGCGTGGCGAGAGTTCGCGCAAGAGCATTGCGCTTACCTTCGATGACGGGCCCAGTGAATCCACTCCCGCGTTGCTGGAACTACTGGCGAAATTCGGTGCGCGGGCGACCTTTTTTATGGTCGGCAAGAACGTGCGCCGGCTGAAAACCGTAGCCCACGAGGTGGTTGCAGCGGGCCATCAGCCCGGAAATCATACCGACCATCATCCTCGTTTGGATTTCAAATCGAGGCGTTTTATTTACAGCGAACTCTACCACGCGCAGAAAAGTATTTCTCAGGCTACGGGTGTGATGCCCAAATGGTTTCGGGCTCCGTATGGCGTGCGATGGTTAGGCTTGCGCGGCATCCAAAAGGAGTTGAAGCTGACCGGTGTTATGTGGACCACCATCGGGCCTGACTGGCGTTGGAACGGGCAGAAAGTAGCGAACCTGATGTTACGGCGTGCCTTGAGCGGAGCCATCCTGTGCCTTCATGATGGCCGTGAACTGGTTGAATCTCCCGACATCCGGTCGACACTGGACGCAGTGTCTTATTTCGTTCCGAAGCTGCAGGACCAGGGGTACAAATTCGAGACCTTGAGTGACATGCTATGCACGACAGTAACCCGTCCGAAGATGTCGTTTCGCGCGTAATTGAAACCATTGCGAAGACGCAAAAGATTCCGGTTGAAACGGTGACTCTCGACAAGACTTTTGAGGAACTGAAAATCGATTCGCTCGACGGCATTAATATCCTGTTCGCGCTGGAGAGCGAATTCAAGGTGGATGTTCCCGACGACGCGGCCCGCCAGATTCTATCGGTGCGCGCCGCGGTAGAGGGTATTCAGACGCTGCTCAAAGCCTCATGACGCGTCGCGTCGCGGTGACCGGAGTTGGGGTAGTCGCGGCGCCGGGCTCGAATTTCCCTGAATTCTGGGCCGCGTTGCAGCGCGGCGAAAGCGGGATCCGGCCCATGACGCTGGTCCCGCCGGGGTCGCTGCGCTTTCCCAATGCTGCGGAGGTGCACGGGTTTGACCCATTACGTCACTTTGACGAAAAAGAACTGGCCTTTGTCGACCGCTTCACGCAATTCGGAGTGGTGGCCGCCCGCGAAGCTTTGAACGCCGCACAGGTGAAGCTTGACTTGGAACGTACTGCGATCGTCACGGGCACGTCTGCGGGCGGGCAGACTACCGAGGACGAAAATTTCCTGAGTCTCTATTCCCAGCAGGGACGCGTCGGCCCGTTGACCATCGCACGTGTGATGGGCAACGCCGCAGCCAGCCGCATTTCTCTTGAGACCGGCATTACGGGTCCCGTGTATAACGTGTCTACGGCTTGCTCGTCGTCCAACCATGCCATCGGTCAGGCATATTGGATGGTCCGCAATGGAGTGGTGGATGCGGCGCTGGCGGGGGGAGCCGAAGCCCCGTTCTCTTTGGGATTTCTGAAGTCGTGGGAGGCGATGCGTATCGTGTCGCCGGATACGTGCCGGCCTTTTTCGCGCGATCGCAAGGGGCTGATTCTGGGTGAGGGCGGAGCGATGTTGGTACTGGAGCCATTGGAGGCCGCGCAAGCTCGGGGCGCCACCATCTGGGCTGAGATCGCGGGCTTCGGGATGTCCTCCGACGCGCACCACATTACGCAACCCTCGGCATTGGGTGCGGCACGAGCGATGCGCGCGGCGTTACTGGATGCAGGAATTGCGCCGGAAGCGGTGGGCTATATCAACGCCCACGGAACCGGAACCCAAGCCAACGATGTTGCGGAGACCGAGGCCATCCGCAGCGTGTTCGGGTCGACCAGGCTGGCGGTGAGTTCCACGAAGTCGATGCACGGGCATGCGCTGGGAGCGGCGGGCGCGATTGAGGCGGCGGCGGTGGTGGGGTCGCTACGTTATGGATTTCTGCCGCCTACGGCAAATTTCAATGAGGCCGATCCGCAGTGCGATTTGGACGTGATTCCTAACCAGTGTCGGGTGGAACAGGTGGAGTGGGGGATGTCGAATTCGTTTGCGTTTGGTGGATTGAATGCGGTGCTGGTGTTTAGGAAATGAAGATTCGCGATCTCATGAAGTTAATTGAGAACGATGGTTGGAAACATGTCCGGACCCGAGGGAGCCACCGCCAATACAAACATGCTTCGAAAAAAGGTCGGGTTACGATTCCCGGTCACCCTGCGGACGATGTGCATCCTGGTACGCTGAAAAGTGTACTGACGCAGGCCGGATTGAAAGGGACGCGATGAGGAAATACGCGATCGTTATCGAGCAAGGAGAGAACAATCTCTCCGCTTACGTTCCCGACCTCCCTGGCTGCATCACAACGGGGGCCAGCATCCAGGAAATCGAACAAAATATTCGGGAAGCCATGGAGTTGCACCTGGAAGGCTTGAGGGAAGATGGCGAGCCAATTCCCGAGCCGCAAACGGAAGTGACCTATGTCGAGTTACAAGGGGTGGCTTAAGATCCTGGCAGGCGTCCGATACCCCCCAAATAGACGTTGCTCATGCCGAGGTCAATCAACGCTACTTGGCTTTCGAGGTCCGGG
The DNA here is from genome assembly GCA_963766615.1 of Terriglobia bacterium. Classification (GTDB taxonomy): domain Bacteria; phylum Acidobacteriota; class Terriglobia; order Bryobacterales; family Bryobacteraceae; genus Palsa-187. The sequence continues at coordinate 163,340 of CAVYBC010000009.1, read as the reverse complement.
AGTCGCGCTCAATTTGACTCACGATGGCTGACTTAAGGCTGCTGAGGTCGAGGGGAAGACGCACCGACAACACCAATGAGTCGAATTCGGGTTCAATGATGATCGCGACACCGTCGATCGCGGCATCACTCTTTGTGAGCGCTAAATAGGTCCCCAATCCGTCCGCTTGCGCGGGGGTGTGAAATTCGACCACTGCTTTGGTTTTGTAGGTCAGCTTGTCTTTTGGATAGGGGCTGAAGGTGAATGGTACCATCAGCGGGTACTCCTGCGTCAGGTTCTTGGCGAATTGTGAATAGGCGGGAAAAACGTGCGCAACTAATTCGGCAACGCTGAATCTCCCCGAAGTGTTTCCAAACCGGTGGACGAGTGCAATCGCGGGACCCTCAACGTTCAATCCGCCCGAAAATAGATTCGCTGTGTCGATGGGTATTGAACTGACGTAGAGTGTGTCGCCGCCGGAGCCATAGACTCCAAAGCAATACCAGTCGCGGGGAGCGAGGACTCCGAATTCCCCTTGGGCTTTGTAAAAAGCGAGCTGCTGCGCTGATTGGGACGTTACAAGATGAGTGCTCTTGCCTGTCGGTGCTTCCAAGGGGCCGACCTGGCCATCGGATTTACATCCTACAAAGGGAACCGTGGACGCGTCTTGCTGGGCGATGAGCGATCCCGCGCTCACAAGGATTGCAGCCCACAAACGGTTGCCGACCATACCTTACTCTATCTCGTTGCAAACGGTCCATCTCTCTAGCCCGTAAGAGATTTTGGCGATCTGAGGGCCCAGAGAATCATACCACCAGTCGGCTAATTCTTTGCCCTCCGCTCCCCCATCTGATATCCTCGAAAATTGGGGTGAAGCCCCAGTAGACTTTCACTGATAGAGGTTTTGAATGTCCGGTCACTCCAAATGGGCGACGATTAAGCACAAGAAGGCCGCCCTGGACTCCAAGCGCGGCAAAATTTTCACCAGGGTCATCAAAGAAATCATGATTGCCGCACGCAGCGGCGGCGATCCCGACGGCAACCCTCGTCTTCGCACCGCAGTCCTAGCCGCCAAGGCGGTTAGTATGCCCAATGACAACATCAAACGCGCCATCATGCGCGGTACGGGCGAGCTGGAAGGCGGCCAGATCGACGAAATCATGTTTGAAGGCTACGGACCGGGCGGCGCGGCCGTTCTGGTGTCCGTGGCTACCGACAACCGTAATCGAACGGTCAGCGACATTCGGCACGTCTTCTCAAAGAACGGCGGAAACATGGGCGAGCAGGGCAGCGTCGCCTGGATGTTCGATCGCAAGAGCCAGATCCTGATTGAGGCCGACAAAGCCACCGAGGATCAGCTTATGAATCTGGTGCTGGAAAGCGGCGCGGACGATCTGCGCAACGATGGCGAGAACTGGGAGATCCTCTCGGCTCCCGAATTGCACTACACCATCATCAACGCAGTGCAGAAGGCCGGGTTTCCTACTGTTTCGGCTGAGATCGCGATGATCCCCAAGAACCTGATGAAGCTGGAAGGCAAAGCCGCCAGCGGCATGCTCAAACTGAGCGAGGCCCTGGAAGAGCACGATGACGTGCAGAACGTCTATTCCAACTTCGACATCGACGAGAAGGAACTGGAGGCCCTGGCGCAGTAGGGCCAGGGGACTCGGATCCGTGCGCATTCTGGGTATCGATTGCGGCACGGAGCGCACAGGTTGGGGCGTTATCGATAGCGACGGCCGCAAGCACCGGGTGCTGGGCCACGGCGTCATTCGAACGCTGCCTCGCGATCCTTTGGAAATCCGCCTGGAGCAAATCGCAGCGGCTTTGCGAGCCGTGATCTGCCAGCACACTCCCGAGGCCGCGGCGGTGGAAGAAGTCTTCTATTCGCAAAACGTCAAGACCGCGCTGAAGCTGGCGCATGTCCGGGGAGTGGCTCTGCTGGCCGTGGCGGAAGCTCGTGTCACACTGGGAGAGTACTCCCCGCTCGAAGTGAAGTCGAGCGTGGTGGGCTACGGACGCGCGGAGAAACAGCAGGTCCAAAGGATGGTGCGGATGCTGACGGGACTGGCCGAGGAGATGGCAACCGACGACGTTTCCGATGCTTTGGCTGTCGCCATATGTCACGCGACCCACGGGTCGTCCCCCGTGCGCAAGGCAGCCGGAGCGCGCCCATGAAGTTGCTGGTGTTCTCCTGCATAGCCTTGGCCACGCTGGCTTCCGGCGGAGATGCCCCAAAGGTGATCTACTCAAAATCGTTCCCAGGCTCGGACCCAGCCTACGTGTTCATCTCCGTCCAAAAAGATGGAGCCGTCACTTACAACGAGTCAACCGATCCCGATAACGCTGAGACGTTCAAGCTGGAGCCGGCGACCGTAGCGGCTATCTTCGACTATGCCCACAAGCTCGGCAATTTCAAAGGAACTCTGGAGAGCGGTCTGAAGGTCGCCAACATGGGGGTCAAGACTCTGCGCTTTGAAGATGGCGCGGAGACGAGCGAGGCGAAGTTCAATTACTCTCAGGACGAGAACGTTACCAAGCTGGTGGACCTCTTCGAATCGATCAGCGAGAGCGAGCGGTCGTTCGGACAGCTCAAACGATCCATCCGCTTCGATAAGCTGGGCGTGAACGATGCGCTGCTTCGGGTGAACATTCTCTACAACCAGAAGCGTCTGGTGGGAACCGCGCAATATCTTCCGTTACTGGATCGGATACTCAAAGACGAAACTTTCTTGCACATGGCTCGGGAGCGCGCGGCGGCGATTGCCGATGGGCTGCGAGCTGGGTTAGCTGAAAAGAGCCAGTAATGATCGGGCGGGCTTTGCTGGTCGGGACTCTGTTGAGCGCAGCGTTTCTCCACGCGCAGAAGCAGGGCGATTTCGGACCTCAAGCGCTAGCCGCCGAAACCGCCCGCCAGGAGCAGGAAGAGTTAACCAAAGCCCTGTCTGAAGGCGCTTCCAGCAGTGTGGATTTGATTCGGGTGCTGGAAGCGCACTTAAAGAAGTATCCAGGGTCGTCGCATCAAGCCGAGTTGGTAAACATGCTCGCCAAAGCGGCCATCGACACCAAGGACGACGCCCGCATCATTCAATACGGACAGCGTGTACTGGCGACCACGCCCGACGACGTCCTGATGCTGGACCGCGTGGCCAATTCGCTGCTTGCAATCGGCGGCAAGGAACACGCCGAACAGGCCATTCGCTATGCGCGAAAATTCGAAGACATCATCGACACTCTACCGCTGAGCACGGGCAAAGACGCGCCACAAAAGCAGGAAGATCGCGACCGAGCCCGGGCCCGCGCTTTGATCTATCAATCGCGCGGGCGTGTGGCTTTGGGAGAGACCGAAGACGCGGAACGGGTGTCCTCGCGGGCATTTGAGACCTATCCCAACGCGGAATGCGCGCGCGAATGGGCTGGCGTGCTGATGCTGTTGGGCCGCACCGAGGACGCGATGCAGAGGCTGGCGGATGCGTTCGCCATTCCGGACATGAGGGCCGCGGAGACAGATCGTCAGACCGACCGGTTGAAGTTAGGCGAGCTCTATAGCAAGAAGAACGGATCCGAAAAAGGCCTGGGCGATTTTATTCTTGCGGCTTACGACCGGACCTCAAGCCTGGTGGAACTTCACCGCAAGAAGAACCTCGCGCTGGACCCGAACTCCGCGGCGCAGAGTCCGCTGGAGTTCACCATTACGGCGCTGGATGGGAAGAAGCTGCAGCTCAAGACGCTGAAAGGCAAGGTGGTGGTGCTGGATTTTTGGGCCACATGGTGCGAGCCCTGCCGCATTCAGCATCCCATGTATGAAGAAGTCAAGAAGGCCTACGCGAATCGCGACGATGTGGTTTTCCTGAATCTGAGCGCGGATGAGGATCGCGATGCGGTGCCTGATTTTCTTCTCAAAGAGAAGTGGGACCGCAAGGTCTATTTCGAAGACGGATTGGCGCGGCTGCTGCAGGTAGTCGGGATTCCGACCACGGTGCTGTTCAACAAACAGGGCCGCGTGTCGAGCCGGATGAACGGGTTCCTACCCGATTCGTTTGTGGGCCAACTGAAAGAACGGATCGACGAGGCGTTGGTGCACTAAGCGTGATATGCTACTGGAGATTTCGATGAAGAGAACATACACAACCGCTATCACGATGTCCGTCATGCTGCTGGCCGCAGGTGCCGCGCATGCCCAGGTAACCCTGAACTCCGTGCGAATCGCCGCGAAGGACACAGTCGCGCTATCAAAGTTTTATGAGGCCGCATTTACCATGCAGGAGGTCAACCGAATCGACTCGCCCGGTGGACCGGAGGTCTTCGTGAACTTCGGCGCAACCGCCGAGGCCGCTAAGGCCAATAAAAGCGAGCCGATCGTAATCATGCATCGCGACTCCGACGACGTAAAGGACCCTATCGCCCACGTGATTCTCAACGTGAAGGACATGACGGCAACTGTCTCCGCCATCAAGGCGGCAGGCGGATCGATGGCTGGGGATCCGCGTCCATTCGGTAAAACCGGCATCGTCATCGGCATTGCCATAGATCCGGCAGGCAATCGCATTGAGATGATTCAACGGCCCTGACTTTTACTTCTTGTCCTGAGTGGACACAATCCTGCCTGCGAGATAATTCTCGACCTTCGCCTCATTGCGAGCTACTTCGTAGTAAGCAGCCTTGAGCAGCTGATCTTTTCGATTAATCAGCGTCTCCCTGATCGTCTGCTGAACTTTGGGGTCTCCCAGATCGCGCTGGCCCGCGGGCTCACGGGTAATCAGTTTTAGAATCCGATATCCCTCGGAGGTGCGCAGGATCTGCGTCGTCTCGCCTGGCCTCAACCCGTTCACCACCCTGCGAAGGTCGGCGTTGGCCTTATCCAGCGCTGATTCGGGAATGAAGCCCATATCGCCGCCCTGTTGCGCCGAATTGGCATCTTCGGAATAGTTCTGAGCGAGCATGGCGAAGTCTTCGCCTTGATGCACGCGCGCCATCAAGCCTTGAATTTTCTTCTGCGCCTGCTGGTCGTCCTGCGCCTTGTCGTTTTTCAGATTGCGAACATTCGGGTCGGGACTCGGGGTTACCAGAATCTGCGACATATGGATCTGGGGCTCGGCCAGATTGAAGCTGCCTTTATTCGCGTTGTAAAAGTCGGTGATGTCCTGGTCCGTGATGTTGATCTTCGACGTGATTTCCTTATTGAACAGCTTTTGCACGCTCAGATCGCGCCGCAGTTGAGCTTTCAAATCCTCAATGGTCATCTTGCGCGAGTCGAGCTGCTTTTGAAACTCTTCCGCCGTGTAGGGCGCCTTCAACTCCGTGTACTTCGCATCCACATCCGCGTCCACGGCCATCAGTCCCATTTTTTCCGCGCGCTGCAACATTACTTCGTTGTCGATCAACGTGCGCAAGACTTCCAGGCGCTGAATCATGGTCTGGTCGTCGTTCTTTTGGTCGCCGGGAGGGCCGAATTGGCTTTGGAACTGCTTGTCCAGTTCCGCGTAAGTAATCACGCGGCCATTCACCGTAGCAGCCACATTCGCGGGCGCTGAGCGGTTACAACCAATCAGGAACGTGAGGGCTAGGGTGGGGGCAAGCGCGCGAAGCATTCGTTAGAGTCTTATTCTAGCAAGCGCGGCTAAGCAGCCCGCGCACTCCGTTTTGCGGGCCGTTTAGAGGAGACTGGAATCATGTTCATAAAAGCGGTCTCCAGCCTCGCGCGGTTCGCGCCGGACAAGATGGGCAAGAGTACAGTGGCTCAAGGCGCGACACTTTTCGCCGGTCTGAACTCCTTTGAACCGGGGCAGGAGCACGCCGCGCATACGCATGAGGGGCAGGACAAACTCTACTATGTTCTGGAAGGCTCGGGCGTGGTTCAAATCGGGGAGGAAACCGAAACGCTTTCACCCGGTGATGCCGCTTTGGCGCCTTCCGGCGTACTTCACTCCATTCGTAACCCGGGGCCTGAAACGGCTGATCGTCATGGCGATTCTCGCACCGCCGCCACGAAAATAGACTCCTCACTGCACGAACTTGGCGGTCTTCACGAAGTCGAGCTTCGGAAACCTGGGGATCAGATACTCATTGGCCTCTTCCTCCACACGACCTGCATCCAGGTATTTGCCCTTGGGCCGAAACTCGCCGTAACCCGCGTAGAACTGATCCACTACATCCATCCCCTCCACTACCTTGCCGAAAGGAACAAAGCGCTGTTCATCCAGGTCGGGGTTGTCCTTTAGATTGATGAACACTTCTGTCGCGCGCGTCCCTGGATCCGACTTTGCATAAGCCAATGTGCCGCGCAGGTTCTTTTCCATGGGAGGGTCGTCCGGAATAAACATCTTGCGCCACACGTCGTGAACCTGAAATTTGTTGTGCACTCCAAACTGCGCGATGAAGCCGGGAATCACCCGGAAGAATCGGCCTTGATCGAAATAGCGCATGCGCACCAGTTCATGAAAGCGATCCGCCCCGCGCGGAGCCCAAGCTCGGTGGATCTCAACTGTGAAGTTGCCTTTGGAGGTTTCAAACTGGACCTTGAATACCTCCGGTACGACGACCTTCTCTGGCGCTTTATGACAGCCGGCCAACAAAAGTACGAGCGCAACACTACTTCGCATCGCGCCAATTGTCTCCCACTCCCGTTTCCACCAGCAAGGGCACTTCGAATTTGCGAACCGATTCCATTTCCGACTTCACCATCGCGCGCACCGCGTCGACCTCTTCCGGCGGCGATTCCAACACCAATTCGTCGTGCACCTGCAGCAGCATCTTTGCCTGAAGGCCCTTAAGCTTCTCGTGGATTCGAATCATGGCAACCTTGATCAGGTCGGCCGCGGTGCCCTGCAGCGGCGTGTTTACCGCCGTGCGCTCCGCGAAGCCGCGCGCGTTGAAGTTTCGGCTGTTCATGTCGGGGATCGGGCGGCGACGTCCGAATAAGTTGACTGAGACGCCTGAATTTCTGACTTCAGCCATCGTATGATTCAGCCACTTGCGCACGCCAGAGTAACGTTCAAAGTAGGCCTTGATATAACTCTCGGCTTCCTGCCTGCTTATGCCCAGGGTCGCAGCCAAGCCGAACGCGCTCTGCCCATAGACAATCCCGAAGTTCACAGCTTTGGCATTGCGTCGCTGCTCAGAGGTGATCATCAAGGGCGCCACGCCGAACACCTCCGCCGCGGTTCGCGTATGAATGTCCTCGCCGTGGACGAATGCATCCACCAGGACGGGATCTTTAGACATATGCGCCAGCAGGCGTAATTCGATCTGGGAGTAATCCGCGACAATCAGCTTCCACCCCGGCCTGGGCACGAAAGCAGCGCGGATCTCGCGTCCCACCTCGGTACGGATCGGAATGTTCTGCAGATTCGGATTGGACGAGGAAAGCCTGCCGGTAGCCGCGCCAGCTTGATTGAAAGTCGTATGAAGACGCCCGGAGAAGGGGTCGATCAGAGCCGGCAGCGCGTCTACGTAGGTCCCCTTCAACTTTACGAGCTGGCGAAAATCCAGAACTCTTTGAGCAATCGGAAACTCTTCGGCAAGCCCTTCCAGCACGTCCGCCGCCGTGGATGTGACCTTGCCCTTTCCATACTTCACCGGCGCGGGCAGATTCATGTCTTCGAACAATACCTTCCCCAGTTGCTGGGGAGAATTGATGTTGAAGGTCTTACCCGCGAGCTCGTAGATTGTGCTGCTCAGTGCGCCGATCTCCTGTTCCATGCGAGTGCTCATGGCTCCCAATTGATGAGGATCGATGCGGATGCCCTCGGTCTCCATCTCGGCCAGGACGTGGGTGAGAGGCAGGTCGATGGTCTCGTAAAGCTCCACGAGATTGAGCGCTTCCAACTCGGGGCGCATCTTCAGGTACAGCTCCAAGATTGTATCCGCACGCGCAGGAAGTTCTGCCTCCAGAGCCCTGGCCAGATGTTTTTCAGACAGTGCCGCAAGGTCGCAACCACCAGGGTCGGCAGCCAGTAGAAATCCGTACAACATGACGTCGTGCTTGACGTGCGAAGCTTCCGGAAAGCGGTGCAGCAGCGACTTCAAATCGTGAGCCACCGAAGCACGGGCGGGCAGGGAAGACGTGTGAACCGAGCATGCCACCCCAGCCGCCACGCTGAGGCCAAGGACGGTATCACTCATCATTTCACCAACCGCGACTCCGACAGGAGCGTCGGCCGGAGCTTGCCCGAACCAGCCTTCCAACTCGGCTTCGGCAGCCAGCGTCTGATAGGTGCGCTCTGCCTCTGGCTTCGGACTGGAGGGAAGATCACGCAGCAGGCTGATGAAGTCGAGCTTCTGAAAGATTTCGCGCAGAGCCGCGAATATCCGGCTCGCGAATCTCCAAGGCTGCCAGATCCAGCGGCACCGGAACGTCGGTGTGAATCGTCGCGAGTTTCTTGCTCAGCAGAATCTGGTCGCGATTGTTCTGCAGGCTTTCGCGATACATCTTGCGCTCCACTTCAGCGGCGTGTTCCAGCGCCCCTTCCACCGATCCGAAACGCAAGACCAGGTCTTTCGCGCCCTTGTCGCCAATGCCGGGCGCACCAGGAATGTTGTCGATCGTGTCACCCTTCAGGGCTAGTAAGTCCGCCACTTGGGAAGGTTTGACTCCCATGAACCGCTCGGTTTCCGCCTCGTCGTACCAGGTGTCGTCCTTCATGGGATTGAACATCTGCACGTGGGGGTTCACAAGCTGCAACATATCTTTGTCGCTGGAAACGATGGCGACTTCGAGGCCTTGCTCGACGGCTCGGCACGCACAGGGTGCCGATGACGTCGTCTGCCTCGAATCCGTCGTATTCCAGAACCGGAATGCGCATCGCGTCCAGAGTTTTGCGGATCCAGGGAATCTGTTCCAGAAGGTCGGGGGGAGTTTCGGTGCGGTTGGCTTTGTAGGCCTCAAAAGCGTCGTCGCGAAAGGTCCTGCCCTTGCCTTCAAATACCGCCGCCAGATATTTGGGCTGGTGCTGAGTCTTCAGCTTCCGCACCATGTTGTGAAAGATGTAGATCGCCTCGGTGCTCAGGCCGGAGGAAGTGCGCATGGGGGGCGCTCCGGAGCGGGCCCTTGCGTGATAAGCCCTAAAGATGAAGCCGTAGGAATCGATGAGGAAAAGGCGGTCCACCTAATAATAGTATCCGCACGACCTAACAGTTAAGGGCAGGTTGTATGGCGTGTTGGACACATACGCCGTTCAAAGTGTTGCCGATTTACCACAACGCTTAAACTTCCAAGTCTTTTTTTATCAAAAGCCTAGCCTCTCGTAATCCCAATTGCTAGACTAACGTCTAGAAGTCTTAATGCAACTAATCCTAACCCTCCCCGAGGTACTACTTGGCTGAAAACCAGCGCTTTGAGACGAGCATTCAGAGACCAGTAGAGGCATCCGGCGTAGGGCTACATTCAGGCGTTCCAGTTCGTATCCGCATCCTGCCCGCCCCCCCTTCCACAGGCATCGTTTTTATCCGCACCGATCTCGATAATTTCCAGATCCCTGCCAGTTGGCGATGGGTCCAGAAGGTGAGCTATGCCACCAGCCTGATGCGTCAGGGCGTGCTGGTATCTACCACCGAGCATCTTTTGAGCGTGTTCTACAGCATGGGGATCGATAACGCTTATATCGAGAGCGATAACCTGGAAGTCCCCATCCTGGATGGCAGCGGAATCGAGTTTGTCGACCTGATCCGCGCGGCAGGCATCAAGCAATACCGCAAGCGCCGCAAATATCTTCGCATCCGTCGGCCAGTATCGGTGGAAGGCGGGGGAAAGCGCATTTCGATCGTCCCATGCGACCGGTTTCTCCTAACCTGCGACGTGTTCTTCGATCATCCCCGGGTAGGCCGGCAAGTGCTGGAGATGGAAGTTAGCCCGGAGCGCTACGCTGATGAGATCGCACCGGCCAGGACCTTCGGGTTTGAGTATGAGCTCGCCCAGATGCGCGACATGGGTCTGATTCGTGGCGCGACCCTTGAGAACGCTATTTGTTTCGACCGGACCTCCGTACTCAACCCCGGCGGCCTCCGTTTTCCCGACGAATGCTGCCGCCACAAAGCTCTCGACCTGATTGGCGACCTGGCTTTAATCGGCAAGCCTCTCCTGGGCCACGTCATTGCGGAACGCGCCGGACACGCGATGCATTTCGCGTTGGTGAATCGCATCATGAACGATCCGACGCTCTATGAAATAGTCACGTCGGACCAGTTGGAAGAGCGTGGCGTACACGCCATGGTTTCCTAGCTTCATTACACTGGGTTCTTGAAGCTTCTTCCCAACTTTTTGAGCGGGCTGCGGCTGCTCGCCGCTCCTTATGTCTGCGTGCTGCTTTGGCGGCGCGAATATCGCATCGCCTTGGTAGTGTTGCTGGCAGCCGCCCTCACCGACGGTTTGGATGGCTACTTCGCTCGAAAGCTGCAGGCACAATCCCGGTTCGGGGAAGTGCTGGATCCGATTGCCGACAAAGTCCTCATGGGTGGAACGTTCCTGACGCTCGCATTTTCCAGCGCGATTGAGCCTTGGCTCGCGTCGGTTGTGATCGGTCGCGACGTCCTGATCCTTCTGGTCGCCGCTGGAGCGCTGGCATTAGGCAATGCTGCGCGCCGATTTCCACCATCGGTCTGGGGCAAGCTGAGTACTGGAATCCAGATCGCATTCGTCGTGGCGTTGATGGCGACGTTAGCTGGCCTGCTGCCCAGGTTTCCGGCGGAGATCCTCAAATGGGCCACCGCCGCAATGACCATCTGGAGCGGATTGCATTACGGTTGGTTGGCATGGCGCGGTCCTCTATCATTGAAGTAAGCCCCTAATGTCCGAATCTTTTCCTTCGCCGATTTACGCGGAAACCGTACTCGCTCACAACTTCGAAGATGCCAAAAAGTATTTTCTGGACGCGCTGCTCGAAATTCACTACGCGCACACCCGGATGCTCGCCAAACAAGGCATTCTCACCTCGCACGAAGAAGATCTTCTCATCGGCGCGCTGAACAAACTGGATCGTTCGCGCATCCAAGCCGCGGTCTACGACGGCGCCTATGAAGACCTTTTCTTCTTCATCGAAGCGATGCTGGAAGCCGAGCTTGGCCGCGACGTCGCAGGCAAGATGCACACCGCCCGCAGCCGTAACGACATCGCCATAACGCTCTACCGCATGACGGCCCGTCGCGAAGTACTAAAAGTCATCGAGGCCGTGGCGCATCTGCGAACCGTACTGCTCGATCTGGCCGAAGCCAATCTGGAAAGCGTCATGCCCGCGCACACCCACACCCAGCCCGCGCAGCCGACCACGCTGGCGCACTATCTGCTGGCTGCCTGCGAATTCCTGGAGCGCGACTTTCAGCGGTTGCAATCCTCTTTTTCTCGAATCAATGTTAGTCCGATGGGCGCGGCAGCTATTACTACTTCCGGCTTTCCTATAGATCGCGATGAAACCGCGCGGCTGCTGGGCTTCGAAGGCCTGGCCGAAAATTCCTATGGCGCAATAGCTTCGATCGACTACATTACCGAAGCCGCCTCCGTTGTGGCAGTCGCCATGGTGAACGTCGGCAAGCTAACGCAGGATTTCCTGCTTTGGTCCACGCGCGAATTCGGATTCCTGCGGCTGTCCGATGCCTTCGTACAGTCCTCCAGCATTATGCCTCAGAAGCGCAATCCGGTCTCTCTGGAACATACGCGCATTCTGGCGAGCCGAGCCGTGGGGGAAGCACAGGCCGTCCTCACCTGCGCCCATAACACTCCTTTTGGAGACATCAACGATAGTGAAGACGATCTCCAGCCTCTGGTCTTCACCATGTTTGAGGATGCTCTAAGGTCACTCCACCTGTTAGCCGGAGCGCTCCGGTCGGCTACAGTCGATCGGGCCCATCTGGCCAGCCGAGCAACGAAAGATTTTCTCACTGTCACCGAGCTCGCCGACACCTTAGTCCGGTCTGAAGGCCTGAGCTTCCGCGAAGCACATGGATTAGTGGCCGCCACAGTTCGTCAATGCGGGAACGACGACTCCGCCGCTAACATCGCCAGGACACTCAAGAAGATTCAACCGGCCCTGAGCCTAAGTATCAATGAAATTGAACGGGCTCTCGATCCCGAGCATTTCATCCGCATCCGGACCATCATCGGGGGGCCGGCTCCTGAGCGAACTTTGGAAGCCGTCCGCCGCGCCCGGTCCACTCAGCAGCGGACCCAGGAATGGCTGCGGGAAAAGTTTGCCCTACTGGATGACTCGCGAATGCGCCTTATAGCCAAGTAACAGGTTCCTTTTGCACTGGAACCTCCTTTACTTTCTACCAATTAAGGTGCTACAGTTTGGACTTAATGCGAACTGTCGACCTCATCCACCGGAAGAGGGACCGTGAAGAACTGTCCCCTGAAGAAATCGCGTATCTCGTTGACGGTTATACCGACGGGACTATCCCAGACTACCAGATGGCCGCTTTCCTCATGGCCGTTTTCTTCTCCGGGATGACCGACCGGGAAGTGAGTTCGCTAACCGAACGGATGATGGGTACCGGGGAACATGTCGACCTGTCGTCTATTCCAGGCATTAAAGTCGACAAACATTCCACCGGTGGCGTGGGCGATAAAACCAGCTTGATCGCTGCGCCTTTGGCGGCTGCCGCGGGCGTGGTGGTCCCCATGATTTCCGGTCGCGCGTTAGGGCACACGGGCGGCACTCTTGACAAACTGGAAGCGATCCCGGGCTTCCGTACCGATCTGAGCATCGATGAATTTCGCGCTCAGTTAATGACCCACAAGCTTGCGTTTATCGGCCAAACGCCGCAGGTTGCGCCAGCCGACGGGAAGCTCTATTCACTCCGTGACGCGACTGCCACCGTGGAATCCATCCCGCTGATTTCCTCTTCCATCATGTCGAAGAAGCTGGCGGTCGGCTTAGACGCTCTAGTACTCGACGTCAAGGTCGGTGCGGGCGCGTTCATGAAAAAGCAGGTGGATGCCCGCCGACTTGCGCAGATGATGGTCGGCATCGGACGCCGCTTGGACAAGCGAGTTCAGGCTCTCATCACCGACATGAACCAGCCCCTGGGATATGCGGTCGGAAACGCGCTGGAAGTCATGGAAGTTTCGCAGACCTTGCAGAATGCGGGTCCGTCGGATCTCACCAGGCTCTCGCTGGAACTTGCCGCGCGCATGATTCACTTGGGCAAGATCGTCGGTACTTTGGACGAGGCCCGTGAACTGGCGCAAAAGAAACTACTGGACGGCTCCGGTTACCGGAAGCTCAAAGAAGTCATCGGTGCTCAGGGCGGAAACCCCCAGGTGCTCGACCGCTTCGACCTGCTGCCGAACGCCACCGGCGCCCGCGAGATCACGTCGCCGCGCGCAGGCTACATCAGCGTCATCGACGCCGAACTGATCGGCCAAGCGAGCGGAATGATCGGAGCAGGCCGCGACACTAAAGAAGATTCTATTGACCCGGCCGTGGGCGTCATCCTGGAAGTAAAAGTCGGGCAGAAGGTGGATGCGGGCGGAGTTTTGTGCCGCTTGTATTACACCAGCGAAGAACACGTCGAAGAAGCCGCACAGCTTGTGGAGGATGCATTCCGAATCTCCGGCACTACCCCGGAAGAGCGCGCGTTGATTCTTGAAGTGGTTGGCTGATAGCGTTAGCCCCTCATGCAGCGATTTACTGGTCTGCTCGGTATCGCCGCCGTTTTATTGCTTTGCTGGCTTTTTTCCTCGAATCGCAAGGCTATTCAGCCTCGCGTCCTCTACTGGGGTCTGGGGCTTCAGTTCGGCTTCGCGTACCTGGTCTTACGAACGCCGATAGCGGAGTGGTTCAAGGCCATGAGCAGTGTCGTAAATCACCTGCTCGACTACGCATCGGAAGGCAGTAAGTTCGTTTTCGGCGATAAGCTTGGAGCGCAGACTGACCAATTTGGCGTCATTTTCGCGTTCCAGGTCCTGCCAATTGTCATCTTCATTGCATCTTTGTTTGCGATTCTCTATTACCTGGGAGTCATGCCATTCTTTGTCCGGCTCATGGCTTCCGTGATGCAACGCGTGATGGGAACCAGCGGCGCGGAATCGATGAATGTGGCGGCCAGCATTTTCATGGGCCAAACCGAAGCGCCTCTCACTATTCGGCCCTTCATTGCGAACATGACTCAGAGCGAGCTGTTCACCATCATGACCAGCGGGATGGCGCACGTTTCCGGAGCCGTCATGGCAGCGTACGTCGTCATCGCGCATGTGGAGATCCGCCATCTTCTAACCGCCGTAATCATGACTGCGCCCGCCACGCTGATGCTTGCCAAGATTCTGATGCCCGAAGTCGGCACTCCGGAAACGGCCGGTGGGGTGAAGATTGAAGTCGAGAAGCCGGGAGTAAATCTGATTGATGCGGCAGCGCGGGGAGCAAGTGATGGACTCCAGTTGGCGTTGAACATCGGGGGCATGTTGATCGCCTTCATCGGCCTGATTGCCCTGGTCAACGGAATTCTGCTGGCCTTGCATCAAACTAGCTTGATGGCATGGATGCCGGGTTCGCTTCAGGGCATTCTCGGACGGATTTTCGCTCCCGTTGCATGGCTATTGGGCGTGAAATACAACGATTGCGCCACTGTAGGGAACCTGCTCGGGACGCGCATGATCCTCAATGAATTTGTGGCCTTTGTGGACCTGGGCAAAATAGGCTCGACGCTCGATCCCAAGTCTTTCGTCATTACGACCTTCGCGTTGTGCGGTTTCGCTAACCTAAGCTCGGTGGCGATACAGATCGGTGGCATCGGCGGATTGGCTCCCAGCCGCAAGTCCGACCTGGCGCAGTTGGGCCTGAAGGCGATGATGGCAGGGACCATGGCCAACTTCATGTCAGCCTGCATCGCGGGAATGCTCTTATGATCAGGAATAATCCCCGCCCTATCGGGACGGGGCTGTCCGAAATAATAGTCCCGCCTATTCAGGGACGGGTGGTGGCGGATAGCGCCGTCCCGTCAGGGCGGGGATTCTCACGGGGTGTCTCGACTTCTCCTGGCGGAGCGCAGCCTCAATGAAGGTCGGCGTAGTCCTAGGCAGCGGCCTGGGCGCGTTCGCTGACTCGCTGGAGCAGCGAAAAGAAACACCCTACGGCCAAATCTCAGGCTGGCCCAGATCCACCGCCGTCGGTCACGCAGGCAAGCTGGTGGAAGGCAAAATCGGATCCACCGAAGTCATCGCCATGTCCGGCCGAGCCCATCTTTATGAGGGCTACAGCGCCCAGCACATCACGTTCGGCATTCGCGAACTGGGCCGCCGCGGAGTGAAGGCCTTGGTGCTGACCAACGCCGCCGGCGGAGTCAATTTCGTCTACCATCCAGGCCAATTAGTCCTGATTTCCGACCACATCAACCTGATGGGCGTGAATCCTCTCATTGGGCCGAATGAGGACGCTCTCGGCCCGCGTTTCCCCGACATGAGCGAGGCGTATTCGAAAGGATATCGCGAGATCGCCAGAAAAGCTGGAGCGGATATGGGGCTCGATTTGCCCATAGGTGTCTACGCGGGTCTCTTGGGTCCTAACTATGAGACTCCAGCCGAGATCCGCTACCTGCGCGCCATCGGAGCCGATCTGGTTGGTATGTCTACAGTCCCCGAGACCATTGTCGCCAATCACATGGGGATGAAAGTCCTGGGCATTTCCTGCGTCACGAATATGGCGGCGGGCGTACTGGCGAAGAGGCTGGTCCACGACGAGGTGTTGGAAGTCGGAGCCAGAGTGAAAGACACCCTGGTGGATCTGCTCCGCGCCATCATTCCGAAATTGACTTAGATGATCACCACCGTACAGCAACACATTGTTCAACAGCAGGAAGCTCTCTATCCAGGTGCCAGAGGCACTTTTTCCTGGCTCCTCTCCGGCATCACGCTCGCAACCAAGATGATCCAGGCGCGTGTGCGCCGCGCCGGTCTCCTGGATGCCTTAGGTTCGGCCGGTGAGACCAATGTTCAAGGAGAGGTCCAGCAGAAGCTCGACGTCTACGCTAATGAGGCTCTGCTGCATTGCCTGGGTGTTCGCGATGCTGTGGCGATTCTGGTTTCAGAAGAGAATGATCATCCCGTCACGTTTGACCGGGCGCCTGACACAGGCAAGTATGTCGTTGTTTTCGATCCGCTGGATGGCTCCTCCAACATCGACGTCAACGTTAACGTGGGAACTATTTTTTCTATCTTTCGTCGTCCCGATAAAATCGAAGTCGATCACTCCGCGGCCGTTCTTCAGCCTGGGTTGAAACAGGTGGCGGCGGGCTATGTCGTGTATGGGTCGTCGACCGTGTTTGTTTATACGGCGGGCCGCGGCGTCTTCGGCTTCACGCTGGATCCCAACATCGGGGCTTACGTGTTAAGCCATGACAACCTGCGCATGCCGCAGCAAGGCAAGTATTATTCCGTGAACGAATCCAATGCTGCAAGCTTTCCCGACAACTACCAGCGCTACCTCGCGCGTCTGCGGGGCGGGGAATTGGGTTGCGAGTACAGTTCCCGATACATCGGCAGCCTGGTAGCGGACTTTCACCGCACTCTGCTCAAAGGCGGAGTGTTTCTCTATCCGCCCACCACCAGCCATCCTACCGGAAAACTTCGGTTGCTCTATGAAGCAAATCCCATCGCCTTTATCACCGAACAGGCGGGTGGAATCGCGACTAATGGGAAAGACCGGATTTTAGAAATCCAACCGAATGACATCCATCAGCGGACGCCACTGGTAGTGGGTAGCAGGGTTGAAATGGAAGAGTTCGCGCGTACCGTTTAGCCCTTCAGAGGTGCAACAATTTCTCCAGATCTAAAGCGACCGCCAATGCTCGATCCACGGCCTCCATCTTTTCCGGACCCAACTCGCCGACAAACTTGGTAAGCAATGTTTTCGGCAGGCTCACGAGTTCATCGCAATGAACGCTGGATTCATGCTTGAGGCCCTCCGCCATTCCAATTGGGACCTGGGTACTTAAGCCGTCGTGACGTGAATAAACCGGTGCACAGACGACACTGGAAAACTTGGATTGGATCAGCGGTTGCCGGCTTACTACAGCGAACACACGTTGCTTTTTAGGATCGGATGACCCTGGCTTCTTGACAAGAAACAGGTCTCCTCTGCGCACCTGGCGTTACTCTATTTCCTGGTAGCCCAGAACTTCAAGAGCCTCTTCATTTAGCCGTTCTGCATGCGCATTCAAAATAGCAATATCTCGGGCGTCGCGCTGTTTCTTCTCGATGCTCGTGAGGTAGCTTCGAGCGGCTCTTTCAAGAAAACTTGATCGGTTGGAATCGACCCGATCGATCTCTTTCAGCAGTTCCTTGGGTAGGCTCACCGAGGTCTTGACTCGCATACCACGAGTATACTCCTCTGAGTGGTATTTCGGAGGTAGCCTACAACTTGTAGATCGCCACTCCCGTCAGCAGCTTGGGATAAAAGTCCGTCGACTTCTGCGGCATCACACCACCACCAAACGCGACCCGAGCCATATCGTCAATTGGCGTGGGCTCCAGCAGGAACGCTACCTGAGCGCCCTTTTCACGAACCTCTGCCGCCGCTGCATCCATGCCGCGCACGTATTGGATATATTTCTCCTCGCGCACGGCTTCTTCGCCGATTCCGAGCATCGTGCCCAGAATCTCCTGATGGAGCACGGTCACGTCCATCTCACCATCTTTACGGGTCCGCTCGACTACCAGGTTGTGATCGCGCGTGATGACTCCAAGTCGAACTGTTCCCGGTTTGGGCATGCTCAATTGCCGCTTCACCTCATCCAGCGACGCCAGCATGGATCCCTTCCAGCCTGCGGCGGCCGCCTTGGCGAGAAGCGTCACGCCGAAGTTGGCGACGTTCCTCAATACGCGGTGGGTCGCCAGGATCTTCAGCCCCGGAGAATACATGTTGACGAACGTCATCATGACGTATTGCGCCGCGGGATCGTCAGGATGGTCGTCGCGATAGCCCAGCGCCGTCTCGTAGCGATGGTGCCCGTCCGCGATCAGCAGTTTCTTGGGGGTCATGGCTCGCTGAATCTCGGCGATTTTCTCCTGATCCGTCACCGCCGACAACCGATGCCGAGTCTGATATTCATCCACCACGTCCATCAGCGGAGTCCCCTGCATGGCTTGGTCCAGGAGTTTATCGACCGCACCTTCCTGGTCCGGATAAAGCATGAAGATCTGTCCGAAATGCGCGTGGGTGTGATCCAGCACCTGCCGCCGGTCTTTCTTAGGGCCGGATAGAGTCTGCTCGTGCCGGTAGACAACGCCCGCGGAATAATCCTCTACTTTGCCGAGGCCTATAAATCCTTTGCGGGTGGCGCGCTCGCTTGAATCCGGTACCTCGAACTCCTGGGAATAAGCGTAGAATCCGGGAACTGCATCTTGCGCCAGGATTCCTTCGCGAATCCAGTCCTCCAGGTACTTTGCGCTGCGCGTATAGACGTTATCGGTTTCGTTGTCGGCAGGGAAGCGCTCGCCGAGAATCACCCGGACCAGATTGTACGGGCTCGCCGTGAGATACTTCGCCTGCATGGCGGGACTGATCTTATCGTACGGTTGCGTAACCAGCTTTTGAGGATCACCGGCCTTGGCGGTGTAGCGGAACGCTTGGAAAGGCTGTATTGTTGCCAATTACCAGAATAAATGATGCCCTGGCGAAAACCTACGCGGCTTCGCGCTGAGCAGTCCTGGCCGGCAGTTTGGCGACACGCATGTTCTTGGCGATACCCAAAAATTTGAGTAAAGAGATCTGCAGATAAGACGGGTCGAATTCGTACCAAGCCAGCCCATGCCGAGCCGAGGTCGGATGCGCGTGATGGTTGTTGTGCCATCCTTCGCCGAATGTGAGCAGGGCCACCCACCAGCTATTGCGCGAATCGTCTTTCGTTGCGAAGCGTCGCGATCCCCACAGATGTGTGGCGGAATTTACGAGCCACGTGGCGTGCAGACCAAGCACAACCCGGAGGCAGACGCCCCACAGCATCAAAGGCAGACCGCCGAAGGCGAAAAGAATGGCTCCCAACACAACCATGGGGACCCAATGATAATTATTCAGCCAGATGTAAAACGAATGCTTCGCCAGATCTGGCGTGTACTTTGACATCAGCTTGGTGTTGTTATGGTTCGCTTCCCCGAACATGATCCAGCCGACATGGGCCCACCACGCGCCATCACGAGGGGAGTGCGGATCGCCCGCCTGGTCGGATTTCTGATGATGAATGCGATGAGTGCCTACCCAAAAGATAGGCCCACCTTCCAGCGTCAGCGCCCCGCAGACGGCGAAGAAATATTCCAGCGCCAGCGGCACACGATACGATTGGTGTGTATGCAGCCGGTGATAGCCCATGCTGATGCCCAGGCAGATGGTCATGTAATACAGGATCGCTGAGACAATCAGAGCCTTCCAGCTAAACATGAAGAGGGCCGCGATTGCCCCTATGTGGAAGAAAACTAAAACGATAATAGTAAGCCAGTTGGGTTTGTGGCGATCAGACAGTTCTATAACTTCAGTGCTCAAGAGAGCCTCCCCAAGAAGATTAGGAAAAGATTAAGAAAGGTACAACTCAACCATAACCTGGATATCGCTTTTCTTCTGTAAGACTTGTGTAATTTCGCAGCTCAGGCGGTTCCTGTAGGCAGGGACTAGGTCGCCTTAGACAACACGATGCGGATGTATACTGAGGTTCGCATTTGCGATGGACTCCCGAACCAAAGTCAACCTCACCGACCTGATCGGCAACAGCAAGGTCGGTACGTTCCAGGCTGGCGTGTTCGTGCTCTGCGCCTCTGCCTCCTGATGGATGGCTTCGACGTCCAGGCCATGGGATATACGGCTCCGGCTGTCATTAAAGACTGGCACATCGCCGGACCCTCCATGGCTCCCGTGTTGAGCGCGGCCCTATTCGGCATTCTGGTCGGGTCACTGCTCTTCAGCATGCTGGCCGATCGCATCGGGCGCAGGCCGGTCCTTATCGTAGCGGCGCTTGTATTTTCCGGGTTTACCCTGGCCACCTCGCGCGTGACCAACTTGAATGAGTTGTTGGCGCTACGCTTCTGCGCGGGCTTGGGGCTGGGAGGCATCATGCCGAACGTGGTCGCTCTGGTGGGTGAATACAGCCCTTCCCGATTGCGCGCCACCCTCATCATGAACGTTGCTAATGGGCTGACCGCCGGGGCGGCGTTGGGAGGATTTGTCGCCGCATGGCTGATCCCGAATTTCGGCTGGAGAAGCGTGTTCGCGTTTGGCGGCGCGATTCCGCTGTTCGTCGCGGTGCTCATGTTTTTTCTGCTGCCTGAATCGGCACAGTTTCTGGCAGTGCGCGGGAACAAGTTCGATCAGGTGGGGCGATTGGCCAGACGGATCGATCCGAGCATTCCTTCCGGACCCAACGTCGAATACGTGCTTCGCGAAGAGAAGAAACGCTCGGGTGTTCCCCTGATCCATTTGTTTCAGGAAGGCCGAGGCCTGGGGACCATTCTGTTGTGGACCACCAATTTCATGAACCTTCTGAACCTCTACTTCCTTTCAAGCTGGCTGCCGACCCTGGTCACCGGATTGGGCTATACCACCAGGGAAGCTGTGCTGGTGGGGACCGCGTTGCAGGTAGGTGGCGCTCTGGGAGGCGTGTTTCTGGGTTGGTTCGTTCAAAGGTTCGGGTACGTGCCCACGCTCGCCACTTGCTTTGCGTTGGGTTGCGTGAATGTCGCCTTGATCGGACAACCAGGATTTTCATTGGCGATGTTGACTGGCGTGGTGTTCCTGGCCGGAGTGGGAATCCTGGGCGGACAGGCTGGCATCAATGCCCTGGCGTCCAGTTACTACCCCACCGACCTGCGAGCCACCGGCGTCGGCGCGGGCCTGGGCGTCGGCCGCGTCGGGGCGATTGTCGGGCCTCTGGTCGGCGGACACTTCATGAGCATGCACTGGTCGAACCAGCACCTGTTCCTCACCGCCGCCGTACCCGCTTTCATTTCGCTGCTTGTGATGCTGTCCCTTCGATGGGTGATCCGGCCGGCGCGTGAGGCTGCGCCACAGAGCGCGCTAGCAGCCCAGTGAACGTTGCCCTTACCATAGCGGGCTCTGACCCAAGCGGCGGCGCCGGCATTCAGGCCGACCTCAAGACATTCCATCAGCTAGGCGTCTATGGCGAAGCCGTCATCACGTTGATCACGGTGCAGAACACGGTTCGCCTCAGCCGTGTTGAAGTATTAGATGCCGATTTAGTTCGGCAACAAATAGAAGCCGTAGTCGCCGATATTCCTCCAGCCGCCGCCAAAACCGGAGCGCTGGGGAATCGCGCAGTGGTGGAAGCAGTTGCCTCGGCCGCAGCGACGTTTGCGTTTCCGCTGGTTGTCGATCCGGTGATGATCAGCAAGCAAGGGGCGCAGTTGGCGGACGATTCCGCGCTCCATGCCCTGCGAGAAAGTCTGCTGCCTAGGGCGTTTCTGCTGATGCCCAATCTCTCAGAGGCCGAGGTGCTGACAGGCTTGTCCGTTCGAACGGTGGCCGAAATGGAGCGGGCGGCCCGAACGCTGGCGAAGATGGGCGCTCGCAACGTCCTGGTGAAGGGCGGTCACCTCGAAGACGGAGACGCCGTCGACCTGTTGGTTTTGGAAGACGGCAACTCCCGCATCTACACTGCGCCGAGAATCGCGACCAGACATACGCACGGTACCGGATGCACTTATTCCGCGGCCGTAACGGCGGGGCTTGCTCAGGGTTTGCCGCTACCTGAGGCCGTGGATCGCGCTAAGAAGTTTGTGACGGAGGCGATACGCACGAACCCGGGTTTGGGCGGTGGGTCGGGTCCCCTGAATCACTTCGCTTAGCGCCAATCTCATAAATGCGATAACTGCTCGCCCCTCCGGCAACCCCTCAACGCCCGCCCCGGCGTAAGCTTTCCTCCTCGTCGGCAATAATTTCACGGGCCCCTGATGCTACTTGTCGATTTGAGTTCTTGGTTAACTTGTCCAGCAAACTGCGCTCTTCTTGGGGGCAAAGGACGCGGGCAATGTATGCCGCCTGTCTAAGATCCGCTAAAAATCGCGTTGGATCGAACCCACTCGCTCCTGGTGTGAGCAGCAACTCGGCGAGACAGCAGCCGGGTTGTTTTCCGCGACAGTATCCGCGAACATGCAGACCTGCGCTGACTTGCAGGGTATAGTCGATGACATCACCCACCGAGCGATAGGAGTTATCAACGTCTTTCAGGAAGTAAATACGGCGCTGCCGAACTTCTGGAATATATCGCCGAACACCCAAATCCGTGCTGGTCGTGGCCGAGTAAGTGAAATAGACAAACTCTAACTGGTTTTGCCGGACGGCACCTTTGAGGACTTGTTCAACTTCGATTTTGATCTGAGTCTGCTGGGTCTTTACACGAGAGTCACCCGGCGAGATCTTAGGTTTTCCGATTTCACGGACTTCAAGAACTCTACCCTGGACGATAATTGGAGCGCCGATCTCGATACGGAGTTTGTTGTCAAAAGTCAGCCGGTATTGGCTCTTATCAAACGAGTCATCCATGGCGACGATCGGAAATGTCCCAAGTCCAATCAGGAATACGAAGGCGATGACCACCTGGATAGAGACGCCTGCATCATTTTGCTTAGAAGCCCAAGGTGTCATAGGCCTAAAAACTCCTTCAGTTGGGCTAACGACGAATCGGCGATCACCCGAAACACGCGAGCCGGACAGCCCGATGGCATCACACCCGCAGTAACCACGTCCGTGATCACCACATGGCTCAACTTGAGCCGGTCTTGCCACCCACCCTCGCCCGGATCGACTTCGTGCAGACTATCCGCATGAACACCGGCCGCAATCAACATCGCTCGCGCCCAATAACGAATCTCGGCGGAACGCGATGCGATCGAAACGACGGCTTCCCTCGGAGGCCGCGTCTCTCCTTCCATCGCGCCGTGGACCGATCTCACCCGCAGCGGAACGAACATCGTCCCTCCAGGCAGGCCGCGCCTCACTGCGGGAGCGCGCGTGGGCAGGGAGACCACAACACTACCAGCTTTGGGTGCGTCTCCCGCATCCATCGCCTCAACCCTGCCCTCCAAGTGTGGGGCGAGCTCCGCCTTCAGAATTTCACGCATGGCGCGGTCTGGCTCAACAATGACAATCTGCCCGAAGGTACTCGGCCGGACCATGTGCTGCAAGCGCGTGAGGACGTCCTCTGGCTCGTGCCCCAGGCTGCGCGCGGACTGAAGCAATCCCGTCAGCAGGCGATCTAGCGTCTCCTGCCCATCTGGTGACGCATCAAGAGGACGAACATACAGACCGCTGCCCTTCCTTAGTTCGAGCCAGCCTCGCTCAAGCAGATCATGATAGGCGGCACTAACGGTGTTCAAGTGGATCCCATGCCGTCGCGCCAGTGCTCGGACGCTCGGCAACTTGCGGCCAGCCGGGAAATCCTCGCTTAGAATGCCGAGGAGCACCTGCCGTACCAACTGCTCGCGAACGGGCACTTCGCTGTTCTTGGTGATCCAGAAACGCATCGAACGCCCTCGCCAGATCGACGAAATTCTGCCTCAGAGAATCAGCTTCGCAACTCGGCCGCGATCTCCGAAGCAGCGTTTCGAGCCGCAGCAATCGCCCCGATCTCGAAGCTGATTGCCCCTACCTTGGGATGGCCTCCCCCGCCGTATCGCTCGCAGATGGTGGCCAGGTTGTATTTCAGTGGCTCCTTCACCCAGGGGTTCGACCCGACCGATACCTTGGTCCGGAAACTGGACGTGGAAACCGACACCGTGTACGTCGATTGCGGGTAGAGATAGTAAGGAATGAACTTGTTGTATCCCTCCAGCTCATGCCCCACCAGATCGAAAAATACCACTCCGTCGTCGCATTTCGCGTTCTTGCCGATAATGTCGATCGATTGCAGGTGCCGGTCATAAAGCGGCTGGTAAATCTTCAAAATCTCGGGATCGTTGGCGATTTCCTCAAGAGACTGATGCTGCATCATGCAGATAATCTTCTGCACCGTTCCGGAACCTTGCGAGCCCTCAATTACCAGCGTCAGCCGCATCGCCGGAGCCACCAGGTCCACGGCGTCCTTAGCGTTGTCATATTGCGCCCCGTCGACGATGTCAGCCCATTTTATTAATTCGCTCAAGTCTGGGGCTTCGAAACCGAATTTGTCCTTGGCCACCGTGGCGATGTACATGGTGCAGGAGCGGAAGGTCGGGTCGTACATCTTCTTGCCGCTGTGATCGTTCTGGAAGTGGGCAGCGTCCTCGGGCGTAAGAAACGCGCTCTGGTGATGATCAAACCACCAGGTCAGGCGGGGGTCGGTGGAATATTTGAAATCGACAATGGCATTGACATCGCCGTCAAATAGCGAGGGTTCAAACAATTGCGAGGCTTTATGAGCCAGCCCGGTGTATTGAAATTGGGCCTCCGGGTAGAATTTCGCTTCGGCAAAGCGAGAAAATAGAGCGGCCGAAGCGGCTCCGTCAAAGCAGTGGTCGTGATATAAAATTCGAACGCGCATTGGATTCCCGAAAAACCTATAGGAAAACCTGCTAGTGTCTCTCAAACGCTACCTGAGATGCAAGTGCTGGGAGCGCTTAGCGTCGGCGCCAGGGGGAATCAGGTGGATGTTCCATTGCGATCATTGCAGTGAAATCAGAACGCCCAAGGGAGTCTGTGCCCCGCCCACCACACCCTGTAGAGAAACGTCTTCCGTGCCCAGGCCCGAGGGGATGGTGAGATTCAACTGATAGAGTCCTGCGCCGGATATACCTGCGAATGATGGCGTGACGTTGACACTGTTGATTTTCACTTTGACGGGATTGATAGTCGGGGCGGCTGCGGAAAACGGCTGACCCGGGGCCACCGTCGGACTCGTCGGCCCGAACCCGGTGCCGAATAAAGAGACGCTATCGCCTGCTTTGGCCGCGACCGTGGCATATCCCAGCGATGTTCCCGTGGGACCGATAATATCGTACGTCCCTCCGCCGTAGGCGCCTTTTCCGTTTGATCGCAAGATGATGCCGGCGACGTGTGTGCCATCCAACAGGAAGAACTCTGGGCTGAACGCAGCCAGAGTCGCGGCGGATTTCGCGACACCCGCGGCGGAGGTGACGACGACGGGTACCGGGCCGGTCGTCGGGTCGGCGGGCGCCTGCAGGTTGATCTGGCTGGGGCTCGCGTAAGAAAGATATGCAGCTCTACCATCGATCGTCACGCTGGCGCCTCCCAGTGAGGTGGGGAAGTTGCCAGTCCAGGTTTCTGTACTGGTGGCCAAATTGTTGCCGAAAATCGACACCCATTCGCCGGGTTGAATTGTGGCTGGCGCGATGCCCCCGGGGAGGATCGCAGGAAGCAGCGGTGGGTCCACGCCCTTGTAGGGAACAAAGTTCAGGTTTACCGGGCCGCCGTTCGTGCCGATATTTCCCGCCGTTGCGGCATCTGCGCTGGTGAGGGTGGTCATCGCTCCATTAGGCGAGGTGATCATCACGTTGCTCAATCCGATGTTCATGCTATCTGTGAGCGTGTAGGGGCTTGGAAAAGTCTGGGTTCCGACGCCGAAACCGGCCGGAAGAGTTTGGAATCCTATTGAATTTTGGACGATAGAGGCCGGAGAGAAAAGGTTTTCGATATTGAGATTAAGAAGACTGGGCTGGGTTAGATTGGTTTGGGCGCAGTTATCGTCTCGGGGCTGATTAGGGTCGTTGCATTCCGGAAATGTAATCTTAAGGCTCAGCAGAGTCCGCGGAGGATCTTCGACGAAGATATTCCGGTATAGCGAGGGCTGCACAGAGCCGAACATGGTGCCAGGAACCATCAGGGATGCGATGACCGCGTCGTTTTGACCGTTCAGATTCGTAGCCGTCCAACTGGGAGCCGTGGGATTGGTCCAGTCCGTCTTCACGACGTAGAGACCGTCTACCAGGGAATAGTCGCCCGGGGTATTGTCGGACCAGCCGAGGTTCAAGACGCCGCCGTTGTAGTTCTGCCAAACGGTTGCGTTGGTAACCGTAATGAAGTCTCCCCACATCATCAGGGAATCGTCTCCGGCGCGAATAAACAGATTCGAGACGGAGGTGTTGTCTCCGATCCGGAACCCGCCATTGAGGCCGTTCCAGCCAATGGTATTGACATTGTTTACGGTGCCGCTCGTAAGAAGGTCGGCCACCGCATGATTGTGGTCGGTGATGACAATTCCATCCAATTGGAATCTGTCAGGAACGGTTTTCTTGGGCGGATCAATCAAAGAAATCGCTTCATAGCCTTGATCCGCGTAGTCGCTGTTGATGTCGCAAGACCGAAGATCGTATTCAAAGCGGCTCACATCAAGCACTCCAGGACCGTAAATCCGTCTCGTACTGCCGTTTCCGGCCTGCGCAAAGCGAAGTTTGCCCTGAACCCAGGAGCCAGGTCCAAAAAAGACGTTGGCAATGTTGGCAGGCACGACGAAGGCCTGCGCACCAGTTGACGCGACTGCCAGTGTGCCCTCAAAATCCAGCGTGTCGAAGGAGGAGAGGTTCGCCGTCAGATCCGCCGACGTCGAAATTACCTTCACGTTACTACCCGTGGGCTTGGCGTAGGGTGGATTGAGGAAGAAGACCAGACTCTGAATGATGCTGCTTTGCTGCGCATCGCCGGACCACCACAAAAGGAACTGATCGCCCGCGAAATTGGCGGCGGTCGTAGTGGAGATCTGCGTCAGGTTGCCGTTCACCGAATCGACATGAATCTTCTTGGCCTGCGGGCGGACAGATACCTGGTTCATCGCTGGAAAAGGCGAACCAAAGAGCTTAGTTACACGGAGAGCCACGGCTGTGTTTGCGACGGCGGGAATGCTCACAAATGACATAGACGTGTCGGAGACATAGCCGGAGGAACGGCGGTTGGGCGACGCGTTTGTCCCCCCGTAATAGCTGATGTAGACTTGCGCGGTTATCCAGGTCCCACTGCCACCCAACTGGTATTGGACAGCGTAGCGGTCCGACGTCATCGGATAGGTCAGTGGAGGATTTCGATAGGTCGCATCTTTGTCACCCACCGCGCACTGCGGTGTGGGGGTAATCAATTGCGCCGGAGCCTGAGAAACGAATTGCGGCCATCAGCAACTGCACGCCCCAGTAACGAACGAGGTTCATCCTCCGAGGTCCTCCGACCCTCGCATTTATAGTAGCGAGATCAATGCGTGGGTGGCTGGGGCAGGGTGGGTCTTTCGTCTTTGGTATGCTGGAAAGTGAAAAGGGGAGACTCCGCCCTATGAATCGTCGTTTCCAACTGGCCGTAGTCGCGACATCCGCCTGTGTGGTGGGAATGCTGCTGTTTGGCGCCGTCCGCGGCCGCAGCGCCTCCATTGAAGGACCTTACACGCACCTAGGCGTGTATAGCGAAGTCCTCTCGCGTATCAAAGCCGACTACGTGGAAGAGCCCGACATGAAGGCGGTGACGCTGGGCGCCATCAACGGCATGCTGGAATCGCTCGACCCCTACGCCAGCTATTTGGACGGCGACCAATACAAGCAGTATCAAGCGTCGCTTTCGTCGCACAAGCCGCAGGTCGGCCTCCTGCTGTCCAAGCGTTTCGGATATATGACGATTGTGGACGCCATCCCTGGGTCGCCCGCCGCCAAAGCCAGCCTGACCACCGGCGACGTGGTGGAGTCCATCAACAATGTTTCGACTCGCGACATGCCGCTGGCATTCGCCGAGATCCTGACCGAGGGCGAAGCCGGTACGTCGGTCGAGCTCAGCGTTTTGCGCATCCGCAAGTCTGACCCGCAAAAAGTTGTTCTGGTTCGCGCCCCCCTGGTTTACCCCGCCGTGATGGCCCACCTCCAGGTCGATCCTGGCAAGGACGCCATCGGCATCATCTCCGCCGCAACCCTGCGTGAGAATCATGTAAGAGACATTGCAGCGAAGGTCTCCGATATGGAGAAACAGGGCGCCAAGCGGCTGATCCTGGACCTCCGGCACAACTCCACCGGCTCTCCCGAAGATGGAATCGCGTTGGCGAATCTCTTCATGGACAAAGGCATGATTACCTATTCGCTGGGCCAAAGATCCAGCCGCCAGGAATTTCAGGCATCGTCCTCCAAGGCCATTACGAAGCTCCCCCTGGTCGTGCTGACCAACCGCGCCACCGCGGGCGGGGCGGAAATCGCCGCTGCCGCGCTACAGGATTCCAAGCGTGCCGAAGTAGTAGGCGAAAAGACGTTCGGTGATGCGGCCATCCGGAAAGCCATCACGTTGGATGACGGCGCGGCAGTCATTCTTTCGGTGGCAAAATACTACTCACCCAGCGGAAAAGCGATTCAGGATACTGGTGTGACCCCCACCACGCTCGCGCAGGAAACCGAACCCCTGGCCGACTCCGATGACGATGCTGATGTCGTGCCCGACACCACCCCCGCCAAGGATAGTGACGCGATCATGCTCAAGGGCCTGGAAGTGGTCCGCAAGATTTCGTGACCCTCAAGAGCGCTATTTAGGCCATTTTAGAGAGTAATGCCGATCTACGAATACCAATGCAATAAGTGCGGCAACGTGTTTGAGGTGCTGCAGAAGTTCTCCGACCCACCCATCAAGAAGCACGAAAAATGTGGGGGGAAGGTCGAAAAACTGATTTCCAAATCCGGATTCCAGCTAAAAGGCGGAGGGTGGTTCGCCTCCGGGTACGCCAAAGAGGAACCGAAGGTTTCTGCCAAGGATGGCAAGTCCGAATCTTCTTCCACCGAATCGAAGAGTTCCGAATCCAAGGCGTCTGATTCCAAGCCCTCGGAATCCAAGTCGTCAGAGTCCAAGTCCACCGAAACGAAGTCTTCGGAGACTAAGACGGAGTCCAAGCCTGCTGTAAAGGCGAAGAAGGACTAAACTGAACTCATGACCCGTATTACGGAAGCCGTATTCACCGGTGGCGTGCTCAAGCCTCTTGAAGAATTGGCCCTGCGCGAGTCCGAGCGGGTAAGGGTAATCGTGCAGTCCTTGGAAGCTATTCCGATCGATCGGGTGGCAGCTCTTCAACGGTTGTTTGCAGGAATCGAAGCCATGAGCTTCTCTTCGACGGGCCCATTGCCGCCAAGAGATGACCTTCATGACCGCATTTGATACCAACGTACTTATCTACGCTTGCGACAAGGCAGATCCAAGGCGTCAAACAAAGGCTTTAAGCGTGTTGTCATCTACACAGGACGGTGTCCTGCTGTGGCAAGTGGCATGCGAGTTTATTGCCGCCTCCCGAAAGCTCGCGCCGCAGGGATTCACGTCCGAGCATGCCTGGAATAGGATATCTGAGTTCATCGAACTCTTTCCTCTGCTCGTGCCCAATCCATCGGCACTGGATCTTGCGCGGGAGTTCCATCTGTCGCACGGGTGGTCATTCTGGGATGCTACGATCGCCGCGGCCTGTGTTACAGGCGGCGTCTCCCGGCTCTACACAGAGGACCTACCGGGCAACAACTTGGACTCTATCGAATTTGTGAATCCGTTCGCCTGATCACTCAGGCTCGGATTCCTCTCCCATCTCCTCAAGCCTCTCCGCCTCCGCCGCGTACCGCTTCAACACGCGAATCGAGTTCCCTGCGCTAAACCCCGCTCCCCGCAGCTTCCGGAACGCCGACGCCAGGTGCTTTTCTTCCTTGAGTAGAGCCCCCAGGTCCTTCCCCCGGAATTTCCGCGCGAGAAACTTCTCAATCATCGCGACCTCGTCCACCCCTTCAAACGCTGTATCCACCGCGTCCTTGGCTACAGCCGGCGCCACACGCCGAGCCATCAGGTCCCTCATCACGCGCGTTTTGCCGAGCCCCTGATTATCCTTCCGCCAAGTGGCGAACGACCCGGCGAACTGCCGGTCATTTAGCATGCCGGCCTCTTTCAGCCGCGCCAGCACGTCGGCGACATCTTCTTCACACGCTGCCTTACGCTTCAATCGGGCCCGCATTTCGGAGAGCGACTGCGCCCTGGCTGACAGCCCTCGCGCCGCGTAGTTCATCAGCGCTTCGCGATCCAGCGGCTTAACTGTTCTGGCCATATAAGATATTCTTGCGTAGCCGCAGCCAATCTGGAAACAGAACTGGATTTTCCAGCCACGTCAACATCCACAGAATCATCTCTTCCTTCACCGCCCGAACTTCTTCTTTCCGCGAAGCCAGTCTCGCGTGATCCTTCGCCGTGATCACCGCCTTGCGTACCAGAGCCTTCCGTTCCCGCGTCGCCGGTTTCGTATTCGGCCAGCATCCGCAGCAGGCTCGACTCCAGAGCCTCCAGCGTTTCCTGCCGGACCCCCTCTACTAGCGCCGCCAAAGGCACTCCCGATTCACGCAACAATTTGCGAAGGTAGCTCTCCGATACGGGCGCAAGCTGGCGGCGCAGTTCGTCCCACTCGGCTTCGCCCACTTGTTCGGGCTTGACGGTTTCCAGCCAGTGAGCCAGCTCAGTGCGCCGGCCGCGCGGCGTCTTTGGCTGCGACGTTTTCATGCTTCGCCCCGGCTCTATATTCGCGCACTGCCTGCTCATGCTGGGCCAGTGTGCTGGAGAAATGGTGTCCTCCGCCCTCTGCTTTGGCCACGAAGAACAGGTACTTTGTTTCGGCCGGATGCAGAGCCGCTTCCAGCGCACCAGCCCCCGGATTGGCGATCGGCCCCGGAGGCAGCCCCTCGTGCTGATAGGTATTGTAAGGATTCTTGCTATCCAGATCGGACCGGTGAATCACGCCGTTGTAGTGGTGATCCAGGAGCGCCGCATAAATCGTCGTTGGGTCGCATTCCAGCTTCATCCCCATGCTGAGCCGATTCTCAAACACGCTCGCTACCAGAGGCCGTTCCGCCGCCGAGCCGGTTTCCTTTTCCACCAGCGATGCCAGCGTCACCACCGAATGCACCTCGCGAGGTCCTTGCGAGAGCTGCTTCCAATGCTTGCGAAACTCCTGGGTCATCATGCGGCACAAATCAGCGGCTGTGGTGGAATGCGTCATCCGGTAGGTGGAGGGAAACAGATAACCTTCCAGTGACTTTGCCTTGGTATCCAGATCCGCGATCATCGCCGTATTGCCTGCCGCCTTCAGAAAATCGTTTTCCTGCAGGATGCCCTGGTCCGCCAGCAGCCTGGCGATATCGAACGTGTTACTGCCTTCCGGCACGGTGAACTCGAAATGGTAGACATCGCCTCGCGCGATGCGCCCGAACACGTCGAAGACATTTGCCGGCTGGTTAAAGCGATACTCTCCCGCCTGCAGTGTGGTTGAAGGGCGCAGCATCCGCGCGAGCAGAAATTCCCAGGAATGCCGAATTACTCCAGATTGTTCCAGCGTCGCGGCGATATCGCGCGTCCCGGAACCCCGTTCCAGGTTTACAAACGCTTCCTTTTGAAATCCCTGAGAAGGAACTCGCAGCCACACCACAAATCCAACCGCCGCCGCGGCCACAGCCGCCAGCACGATCAGCAGTATGCGGACGACCCTCACACGGCCTCTTCCGGATCCAATGGGCAGCGAATCCAGGTAGCTTCCCAGCAGAATCTGCGCCGATAATTTGTCCACTGCGGCGGCCCGTTTGGCGATGCTGATGCCGCTTTCCCGCAGCACTCTTTGAGCCGCCACGGTGGTCAGCCGCTCATCCCAATAACAGCAGTTCGATTCCGGTCCGCTCTTGGAGCCGCTCGGCGAACTCGCGCGTGTACTCCGCCTGCCGGCCTTCCTTCCCGGTCATGTGGAGCGGGTGCCCCATCAGGATCAGCCGCACATCCCATTCCTCGGCGAGCTTTGCCAGGGCATCCAGATCCTCGCGAATACGGGTCCGCTGGAGGGTCGGCAGGCCCTGCGCGGTGATGCCTAGGGGATCGCTTAAAGCCAGTCCAATCCGCTTTTTTCCCAGATCGAGCGCCAAAACCCGCCCTTTCCCGGATTGTTCTTGGCGATCCACCTTGCTCCAATTATAGTGGGACCAGAGGAGCCTCCCTGCCGTGTATTCGGCCGTCCCCACACAACGGTCCGTCCAGATCGGGGTGGGGATCCTTGCGATCGCAGCCGCCATCGCAATGCTCTACTTCGGGCGGGTTTTCTTCATCACGGTCATCATCGCCGCCATGATCTCGTTTCTGTTGGAGCCCCTGGTCGGATTGCTCATGAAGATCCGCCTGCCGCGCGGTTTAGCGAGCTTCCTGGCCTGCGCCCTCGCCCTGACCGGTCTCTACTTGGCCGCACTCGGCCTCTACACCGAAGGCATGTCCCTGGCCGCCGACTTGCCCTCATACGGGTCAAGCCTTAACGAACTAGTCGACAACGCCGCGGGGCGCCTGGAACTGTTCGAAAACAACGTCTACAACACGGTGGTCCCCAAGCGATTCCGCGATGGCGCACCAGTTGCGCCCGCCCCTCCCGACCCCAAAAGCCTGAAGGGAAAAAAGAAGCCACCCGACCCTGTTCCAGCTGTCCCCACCATCCCCGAAGTCCGCCTTCATCCCGAGCCGGTGCCTCTGCTCAGCTATCTGTACGACTACTTACGCTCCTTCTACGACTCCTTCCTGATGGCCTCCTTCGTCCCGTTCCTGGTCTATTTCATCCTGGCCTGGCGCGATCAGTTACGCGCCCGCTTTCTGGCCATGCTGGAGGCGGATTCGCGCTACACCGTCTCCCGTGCGCTGGATGGAATGGCCGACATGGTTCGGGCTTACGTCATCGGGAATTTTCTGCTGGGCATCCTTCTTACCGTCGCCAGCGGGCTGATGTTCGCTTCCGTTGGGTTGCCCTACTGGGAAGTGGTCGCTCCGCTCAGCGGCTTTCTGAGCCTGGCCCCCTATATCGGCCTGCCCCTGGCGTTGATCCCGCCTCTGTTCGCCGCCCTGCCCGTCCATGGCGCGCCGACCCTGTACCTGTTCCTGTTCACCAGCGTCGCGCTGCTGCACCTGCTCGCCCTCAATCTGCTATACCCGAAGTTCGTCGGCTCCCGAGTTCATTTGAACCCTCTGGTGGTCACGCTGGCGCTCATGTTCTGGGGCATGCTGTGGGGCGGCATCGGCCTGATCCTGGCGATCCCTTTGACGGCGGCCTCCAGAGCCATCTGCGATAACGTCCCCGGCCTCGAACTCTACGCCAAGCTCCTTGGGGATTAGGCCACTATAATGGCTGCGTATGACCAAGAACTTCTGGATGTTCCTCGGCGCGGGCCTCGTCATCGTCGCAGCCGGGCTTAGCTTCGTCTTTCTAGGCACGGAAAAGAATCACCTGGAGCTTACCGGCAAGATCCTGAAAGTTCGAGTCCTCTCGCTTAGCCCGGATGCGTCCTTCGTAGTCGCCGATTTCCGCGTCAAGAATCCCTCCGGAATCGACTTCGTTGTGAAAGACGTCAAAATGACCCTGGACCCCGCCTCAGGTGATCTCGTCCAAGGGTCCGTCAGCTCCAAATCCGACATCGACACTATCTTCCAATATCAAAAGCTAATCGGCCCGAAATTCAATGATGTTTTAAGTCTGAAAGACACCGTCAAAGCAGGAAAAACCGGGGATTTTATGGTGGCCGCGCGATTTGAGCTCTCCGAACAAGCCGTCGCCGCCCGCAAGGAACTCCATGTCCACCTGGAGGACCTCGACGGACCCGTCGCAGAGCTAGCCGAGCATTAAATTTCCATTTGCGTGCAAGAGTGCGCGAAAATAACTCTTGATCACCACTCAAGTGATAGACACCGCCAAGGGCACTCCTGCCCAGCGCATCCCCGTCGAATTGGATTATTTCATCACCGGCCAGGGATGGCGGGAAGTAGGACACAGCGTCACCAGCCGGGAAGGCCGTATTCCCGAATTCGGTGAACCACCCGCGACAGGCGTCTACCGCATGATGTTCGACGTAGCCGCCTACATGCCCCACTGCTTCTTCCCCACAGTCACGGTAATGCTGGAAGTGCAAGATGCCAGCGAGGACCATCACATCATCCTTCAGGTAAGCCCCTTCAGCTACTCCGTTACCCGCGTTGCATAGCGCGGAGTGCGCCACCGGCACATGACCCTGCGCGTCAAGATCATCCCGCGCAGCCCGCAGAATCAATTCGCCGGAGAACTTTCCGACGGAACCCTCAAAATCAGAATCGCCGCCCCGCCTGAGAAGGGGAAAGCAAACGAAGCTCTGTGCTCCTTCCTGGCGCAACATTACGGAGTGCCCAAAGCGAACGTCAAGGTCGTGAGCGGCCATACGTCCACTCTCAAACTGATCCGCATATCCCCACTAAGCGACACTACGGAAACTTCTTAGTCAGACAAATCCCTCAGTCGCCGAACTAGGTTACTTAGCATTCAGCAAAGAAGTATCCCGAATTCGGGACCTAAGGGGGAGCTTTGTTTACAAGACACGTTTTGTTTTCTACACTGGCTGTGGTTGCATGCGCGGTTCCGGCCTCAGCGACGATCAGCTACTATTCGGATCCGAACGCATTCAATACGGCAGCAACAGGATTAACCGCTCAACAAGTGAGCTTCGACCCGGACCTTGGGTCCAGTGGCGTCAGCCTTACGCTGGATGGGCTAACCTTTACAGGTTTTGACGGCGTTCCGAACCCAGCGAATATCACGGTAGTGGGTAATGTGGGGAGCGGGTGGCCCTCTGGGGACACGCTGGAGCGATCAGGAACCGGCGGCGGCATTACCATCACATTCAGCACAGGGGTTCGAGCATTCTTTCTTACGTTCAGCAGCGCGAGCGGGTTTAACAATACCGCCCAACTAGCTGTCGTCACCTCGGCTGACAACAGTTCTTCTCAGACAAGCGGGGTATTTCAAAACGGTCCAAACTTCGAAGGTGTCGTGACCGACAACGATATTACAAGCGCCACCATCAATTTTCCGTTCACAAATTCGGCCCAGCTAGAACTCGGCGGGTTCTCCTTCTTCACTCCCACAACCAGCGGCGGTGGCCCTGGCGACGGTGGCGACCCGGGCGACGCCCCCGAACCAGCGACTTTCCTCCTGATCGGCACGGGCTTGGCAGCCGTCCCCCTCCTCCGCCGCCGCTCAGCCCGCTCCTAGCCGATTTCTCCCGAAGGGCCGAGCCTGCACCTCGGCCCTTAATTTGGATACCAGTCCCTTATCCGCACCTCAACCCCCGACCCCTTCAGCGCCGCCTCAAACACTTTCAAATCCGACCCCATGTAGTGATACGGATAAACCACCTTCGGCTTGAACGCCTTCACCGCCTCCGCAGCCTCCTCCGGAGTCATCGTATAAGGCAGGTTCATCGGGACGAATGCCACGTCGATATTCTTCAACGCGCGCATCTCCGCAATGTTTTCCGTGTCCCCGGCGATATAGATCCTCAACCCGCCATACGTGACGATGTAGCCATTGCCGCGCCCCTTGTCGTGATAAAGCTGACCCGGTCCAGGCCCGCGTTTTTCGTTGTACATTGGCACGGCCTGAATGGTCCACTTGCCGACCGTCTTCGATTTCCCCATTCTTCAGCGCTGTCACCTTCTCGCCGGAAAGCTCCTGAGCCACAGCCGGGCGGCCCGATAATCATGGTCGAGTCCTTTTTCACCTGCCGGAGCATTGCGTCATCCATGTGGTCGCCATGTATGTCGGTTACCAGGATCAAGTCCGCCTTAGGCAGGCCGCCCAGCTTGCCCTGGGCCGGGTCGACCTGAATCACCTGTCCTCCCGCCTCGATCATCATCGTGGCGTGTTGAATAGGAGTGATCTTCAAAGGCCCGGCCGATGTCTTAAATTCATCCGCAGCCGCGCCCCAGCCCGCCACCGCAAGAGCAACAAAAAGAAAGGTCGTTTTCATAGAGCCAATTTTACTCCTCTCCAATCGGCTGCCCCGGAGGCGGCTCCGCCGGCACGGGCATCTGAAAATCTTTTGGATTCTCTTGGAACCTTCGAATTTGCCCGGCTGCCGAACTCCAGTGTGCCTGCGACGACGCATCCCCGGCCCTCGGCGCGACCAGCCATTTCCGCAACTCATCCAATTCGCGTCCCGCAATCGCCCTGGCTTGCGTCGAACTCGATTCGTCCTTCTGTAGCACCATCAGATGGTAGAGCACCACCGAATCGACCACCCTCCGAATCTCTCCGCGCATCCCCGCCTCCGGCGGCGCTTCCCAGGTTGCTTGCACCAACTGGTGGATCACCTCCACCAGCCCCGCGATCTGCGGATTCCTGGCATGTTGCTCCACCAGCCGCGATGCTCTCTCCGGATTCAGAATCATTTTCACGGTCAGATTGGCAGCCGACTCCGCCGCGCCCAGAGGGTCAAACGTCAGCCCCGTGTGCCGAACGAAGTCCTCTTTCGTGCGCCCATATCCATGCGCAGGCGGAGGAATCAGGTTCAACAACCGCTCCGGTAGTTCCAGCGCATCCGGCCGAATCGTAGCCAGGAGCGCATCCATTGCGCGCCGCTGCTCCGCCGGGGCGACCATCTCGGCCTGCTTCTGCCCGTCGCCTCGCAGTGCGAACCGATAGTCCACGCCGGCCACCAGTTTGGACACGGCTTCCGTCTGGTAACGGTGCAGCAGGTAGATCGGCACCAATACGTCTTCCAGCTTGCTTAGAGGATCTCCCTCCCGAACATTGCGCTCCCCAAACCGTTCCAGCGCCCGCTTCCTGATCTCCATCAGACGCCGCAGCTCGTCCACCGCGTTGGCCCCGTTGTCCCACAAGTGCGCGATCGGCGACACGCTACCCACCGGCCGCGCGTCTTCATCGGATAGAAACACCAGGCCCGCCGCGATCGATTTTTGCAGAATCGCGTCCAGCGCCTGCTTCTCATTGGTTCCCGCCGGAAACACCGTGTACCCATAGGCAATGGCGACCTTGTCCCACTCGCCAATGCCCGTCGCATATGCATTCCCCAGCGTCGGAACTCCGTCCGACCCCAGTTCAACCAACGGGTGCGGATAGTCCATCACCGATGCCCGATTATGAACGCTGGCCGCGTAGTTGTGAGAGAGCCCCAAAGTATGTCCCACCTCATGTGCGGCGAGCTGCCGTATTCGAGCCAGTACCATCCGCTCGGCTTCGGATGAAGGAGCTGTCCCCGACTCGTAAGGAGCAAGTAGTCCTTCCGCGATCATGTAATCCTGCCGCGGCCGCAGCGACCCGAGCGTGACCTGCCCCTTGATGATCTCTCCCGTGCGCGGGTCTGTAATCGCATCGCCCAACGACCAGCCTCGTGTGGACCGGTTTACCCAATTGATCACGTTGTAACGAATATCCATAGGATCGGCGCCCTCGGGCAGCAGGTCCACTCTGAATGCATTAGGAAGCCCCGCCGCCGCGAACGCATCACTCCACCACCGGGCCCCTTCCAGCACTGCCGACCGCAGCGGTTCTGGAATTCCCGGGTCGACGTAATACTGAAGCGTTCCACCGGGGGACACTCGATGGCGCGGCGTCACCCGCTGCACCACCGGTTCGCTGAAACGCGTTCCAAAATCGTAATAGTTCATGTCGAAGTAGCCGGCTCGGGGATCGTAGGCGCGAGGCTTATAGCCGGTGTCGGGCAATTCGATAAAGGAATGGTGCTCGCGCAGCGTGACTGCCTCCGCCTCCGGAGCGACCTGCCCGATCAGCGGACCAGGATGAGCGGACGTCAGCGTCACCGTCACTTCAACCTCGGTATTCTTCACGAAGTTCTTCGTAGCGGGAAGATAAAATGCCGACCGTGACGCATCCAACTGATAGGTCCCTTGTTTCGCTTC
Source organism: Terriglobia bacterium (assembly GCA_963766615.1). Lineage (GTDB taxonomy): Bacteria > Acidobacteriota > Terriglobia > Bryobacterales > Bryobacteraceae > Palsa-187. The sequence goes on along the minus strand of CAVYBC010000009.1, from coordinate 125,766 downwards.
ATCCAGCTTTTGGATCACGCCCGCGCCGTCGCGCAGATAGAAATCTGTCGCATCCACCAGCAGGCGATTTCCATCTTCGGCCTCCACCTTGAACCCCCACAGCACGCTTTGCGGAAAGGACTGCTCCACCGACCTGCGCTCATTGGCATTGTTGGAACCCGCTCGAAACCCATAGTTGGGTTCAACCAGCAGAACACGTGGACCCGTCCGATCAAAACGCACGATTCTGGAGGCGCGAATCTCTCCGCGATCCAACCCGACATCGTTCTGCCCCAACCCGGAGGGCAGGGAAGTGACGTAGAGAAACTCCGCGTTCAAGCGCGGGATCTCCATATAGAGCTTTCCCTCCTTCGCATCCCAGTACAAAGGAAAATACCCGTCAAGCTTGGAGGTCCCCGCCGTCTTTTCGGCTATCGTAGCGGCAGAGACGGTAATAGAGAACAGAACAGCGGCAGTCCACAGATATCTCATGACGTGTAGTTTATAGTGAAAACAGATGAGGAGTTTCTTGTGGGCCGCCCTTAGCTTGCGTCCCCTTGCTAGCCGAAATCCCGACCTGCCCAGGCACGCCCATGTGGTCCACCTGCGACCTCGCGTTCGACCTTGAAGCCAACGAAAACCCCGCCCAGGCGACCTTGCAGGCCGAGTTCCGCTCCCCCCGCCATAAAACATATTTGCTCCGTGCGTTTCAGGACGGAGACCGCCGCCTGGTCATCCGCTTTTCGCCCACGGAGTCCGGTGAATGGGAATTCAAACTCACCAGCAATCTGCCCCGTTTGAATGACCAGGAGTCGACGTTCACCGCCGCTTCCTCGGACTCGCCCGGATTCATCCACACCGCCAACGTCCACCATTTTCAGGCGGCCAACGGCAAGCCTCATTTATGGATGGCCACCGCGCTGGACAAGTTTGCGTCCATCCCTCGCGCGGATTTCGACGCCGTCATCGAACAACGAGCCAAAGAGAAGTTTACCCACCTGCGCATGACCGTCGACGCTGACACAGATCTCCGCGAAGCCTCGGATCGTTTGAAAGCCATCAACGCCCGAGGCATGATCGCCGATATCGTGCTCGCCTCCATACCCACCGAAGCTCGCCTCACCGAGGTTGTCTCGCGGTTCGCCGCCATGAACGTCACATGGATGGGAATCCCGGCCTTCGAAGATGTGTCCCAAGGGCGTCCGGCATTGAAAAACGCCTACACCCTGATCCAGCGGCTCGATCCGTATCAACATCCCCGATCGTCCATGGCGCGAATCACTTCCGCTCCGCTAGCCAGTGACGGCTGGCTCAACTTCATCAGCTATGGAACCACCGATCCGAACGTAGGCGCAGTGGAGCATCAGTTCTACCAAAGGCCCGCGGTGAACACCGCGATTCAATCCCGAGCGGACCTGTGGAACGCAACCATGAACGGCCAGTACCCCGATTCCGGATCAGGCCCGTACATGACCGCCTGGCTCGACTTCATGACCGGCACCCGCTACTGGGACCTGGAGCCCTACTTCGACGTGAAGGGCGGTCGCGCCGTGGCGCTGGAGGACACGGAGTACATCGTCTATCTCGAAAAGCCCGGCCCGGTGGTGATGACCGTGGAGAAGCATAGCTATGACGTGATCTGGATGAACCCCGCCAACGGCGAAGAGGTCAAGGCCAAGAAGTTCAACGCCGAGCAATTCATCGGCGCGCCGCCCGATACTACCCACGATTGGGTTCTTCACCTGACCCGCGAAGGTCACAAAGAGGGACTGTCGTCATACCGCTTCGAATCGCGCCAGGTTCCCGTCCAGGAAATCGAAACCAATCCGGACAAAACACCGTTCGATGTGGACCGGCCCGCGGAAGGTGACATTTCCCTGAAGAGCCCGCCCTATTTCGCGTTGAAGATCAAACGCGATACCGCCGCCACAAAATCCATTCTGGTGGAGTGGACCGGCGAGGTCACCATCGCCGGTCAAGGCTTCCGCGTCATCGGCCAGGGAAAAGAGGGGACATTCCAAATCCCCGCCAATGTGGTGGATCGTTTTCCCGCTTCCCTCGCAGTGCGGATTCTCATTCTCAACGCCAACGGCAAGGCCTACGAACTAGATCGCGTCTACAGGCTCACCGAGTGACGAAGCTTCTGGCGCTGGACACCACCAGCGACTTCGGCAGCATTGCATTGATGGACGGCCGTACTTTGCTGGAACAGGTCGCACTGCACTCCCCGGGCGGCTTCGCGCATGTCCTGTTTCAGGAATTGGAAGCCTTGCTTCAGCGCCACAGCCTGAAGATCTGCCGACATCGACACCTTCGCAAGCGCCTCCGGCCCCGGTTCGTTTACAGGAGTCCGAATCGGACTGACCGCCGTGAAAGGACTGGCCGAAGCGCTGGGGCGCAAGGTGGTGGCAGTCTCCAATCTGGAGGCGCTGGCCTGGTTTGGAACCCGCCCTCTGCGGGCGCCAGTAATTGACGCCCGCCGCGGCGAAGTCTACGGAGCTGTCTACAACTCGTTAGGCGCGAAGGTCTGCGAGGAAGTAGTAATCAAGCTCCCCGCTTGGCTGGACGGATTGCCTGAGGGCGATCTGGAAATCATCACCCAGTCCCTCGACGTCGGCGCAACCCGCTTGCCCGTGGTCACTGCCCCCCGCGAACTGGCCGCAGCTATCGGCTCCATCGCAGCCGAGCGAGTAGCCCATGGCCAAACCGAAAGCCCTTCCGCAATCGACGCCAACTATGTCCGCAGATCCGACGCCGAATTATTCTGGAAAGACACGTAAGGCACGTCTTACCCCCTCAAAAGCGCCCCCGTAGCCACCGGCAGCGCCTCAATCGCCTGCGCCCTGAAGTCCTTCCCGTGAAGATTCTTGTACCGTAAATTCGCAATCTTCGCGAACCGGCACACCGCCTCCGCCGTGCGCGACATTCCCAGCTCAATCACCGAATCGATCAGATCCGACTCCACCGCCATCAGTTTGTGAAATGTCTTCGGCTTCCGCTTCACCTCCAGAAGCAGATCTTCAGACCACCGCGGTGCATATCGGCGCGCCAGCGCCGGCATACCGGCTTCATAAAGCCGATGCTCGACCTCCTCCAACGCTCGCTGGACGGCGAAGCCGATCGTCTTCCACGTGGACTCCAACGTGTCCCGGCAGTCGGGATAGTCGCGCAGATCGTATGTGAAGTCGTTGGGAGGATTGCCGCGATACACTCGCGCCACCTGATAAACGATCATGGGATATGCAGCATCCCGATTCACATATGCTTGTGGATCGCGAAAATATTCTTCCGCGATGCTCGTCCGCAGATGACTCTGCAGCGCGTTGGAAACCCCCTGCCACGTCCGGAAGTAATTGGACTCGTGCGCCGTGGGAGAATTGACCCACGCCGGATGCGCCATCGCCACATCGGCCGCCGCCGTGCGGAAGGCAAAGCGAGGCGTAAGCAAAGGAAGAACTTCGTTCCCGCAGCGCTTGAACTCCAATTCGCTCAGCACTTCGGACCGTCTGCGAATTTCGCGCGAATCAAGAAACGGAAGCTTCAGCGCCAGCTCGCCCTGCGCCCCCTCTGCGGCCCGTAGTACCCGGTCCCGAATGGCCGGATCGAGCTCATCGGCCCGCACCGGGGTTCCGTTATCGTGGCCGCTGTCCCGCCGCCAGTGAAGGTTGAAAAGTAATTCCATTTGCGACCCGATTGTACACGCACGTTTCAAACATTACACCGCTCGCGTGTTTAAAAGAGTCTGAGTTCTCAACAAGATGGAGGTTTAACTCGCCCTGTGACTGATATCATGAATTTCTTGTCCAACCGGTCGCGACTCCTCCTGATAGCCTTCGCCTTCGCAATGGTTCTTTTCTTCCTCTGGATGAACCGGTCCGCCTATCGGGGGTTCTTCACTGACGACGATCTCGATAACCTCGCCAACGCGCGCGGGCTGGATTCTTCCAGTATTGGCAAGGCGCTGGTCTCTCCCTCTATAGGTGGCGGCAACAACTTCCGCGCTGCCGGATATTCGTATTACTTCGTTATGGCCAAAACAGTTGGGACTCATTACATCCCCTACGTGGCCGGAATTCAAGTCATCCATCTCCTGAACGTCGTGCTGATCTTCCTCCTGGCCCGCGCCTTGGGGGCGAAGTTAACCGGAGCATGCGCCGCCGCCCTGCTATTCGTGTTTCACGCAGCAGCGCTGGATGTCTACTGGAAAGCGATGTATGTCTTCGACCTCCTCTGCGCCACCTTCACTCTGTCGTGCCTGCTCGCCTACGTTCGCGGCCGGATCGTACTCAGCTTGATCTGTTTCTGGCTTGCGCTGAAGAGCAAGGAGGTGCCGATCTTCCTTCCGTTCCTTCTGGCCGCTTACGAGTTGTGGATCGGTGGACGCCGCTGGAAGCGTCTCCTGCCTTTTTTCGCGATCTCTGCCGTAGTCGGAGCCTCGGCACTTCTATTCAATTCCCGCCCCGATGACCCCTACACATTTCGATTCACTGCTTCGGCTCTGTGGGAATGTGCACGCTTCTACTCACGTCAGCTTGCCTTCATCCCTTATGCGGGATTCGCGGCTTTGGCTCTTCCTCTATTGGTCCCCAAGGACCTGCGCGTCCGCTGGGGAGTGCTCGCGTTTCTTTTGCTGCTGGGACCTTTGCTATTTCTTCCCGGCCGCCTGTTTGCGGCCTATCTCTACCTGCCCTTCGCCGGCCTCGCCATCGCGATCTCCAGCCTTACCGCGCCGATTGCTCTTGCGATTTTGTTCCTCGCCTGGATTCCCTGGAATTACCAGCAGGTGAAGCCTTATCGCAACCTCAATATCGCCGCCTCCGCCGAGCGCCGCGACTGGTTCAACTCGCTCAGCCTTTTCATTCCCCAGCATCCCGAAATCGACAACTTCATTTACGATGGCGTTCCGCTGAGCCTTGCCGATGACTGGGGAGTAGCGGGCGCAGTGAGGCTGCTTCGCTCCATCGAATCGACCACTCGCGTCGGCGCGCTCGATTCGCCTCAAGGCTTGGAGCTGCTCAAAAGCCCCACCTTCGCGACGCTGGCATGGAACCCCTCCACACACAAAGTCACGGGTTTGGTGAAGAACTCAAACGTCGATGTCTCCTACTTGAAGCTCGATGATTCGATACCCTTCTGGCAGTTGGAAGAAGGGTGGCTGGGGAACCAGGGAACCTATCGCTGGATTCGTCCCATCGCCAAACTACGCCTCGCCCGCCCTGCCGACGCGGCCACGCTCGAAGTGGTCGTCAATGTCAGCGAATACTACATCACCCGCTTACACGAATCGAGGGTCGAAGCGTTCCTGAACGGGACCTCTCTTGGCGTCCAAACATTGCGGGTACCTAAGCCAACAACGTTATCGTTCCCCATCCCGAAAGGCCCGCCAGGACGCGCCGAAATCGAGCTCCACGTGTCGCCCCCGTTACCCGATCCGAACAACGGCCCGCCTCTAGGCCAACCAATTGCCGCAATCGGTTTCCGATAAATTACTTCGATATGGGCAACGTAGTGCCATTAGCCGCCGCAGTCCCCTGCGTCACCGTGACATTCGCACTCCCCGCCGGCAAACCCGCAGGTACCTGGAAGTTGATCTGATATAGCCCGATCCCGCCAGGACTCAGCCCCGCGAAGCTCACCACAGCCTGTTGCGACCCCACCATAACGATAGGCTGCACCACCGCGGGCTCCAACGGCCCAGTCGTCTGCTGACCCGTCGGCGTCGACGGGTTCGTGGCCCCCATCCCGACCAGGTACATGATCAACACCTCGCCCGGATGTGCCGGACTGGCAGCATTCACCAGCGTAAAGTCCGCGTGCTGCGCGATCACGTCTCCACTCGGGTAAGCGGCCACGCCCGGACTCACCGCAGTAATGTTGATGTTGTCCGGCAGCGTGTACGCCGCGCCATTCGCCACAATCACCGCCTGAGGACGATTCAAAGGGAGATCCACCGGAAGCTGCGCGTTGATCTGGCCCGGACTCGCGTAATAGAGCGGAAGTTGGATGCCGCCCACCAGCACATACGTCCCGCCGATGGAGTTTAGCAGCGGCAGCACTCCAGGCGAATTAGTTACGCTCGCCATGTTCGCGCCGAATAACGCGGCCACCGTCCCCGGAGCAAGCGGCGCGTCAAGCTGGGGATTTGAGTTGTTCACCGTTCCTCCCCGGCTAAGCACCGGCGCAACGTTCATCTCCACGTTGCCTGTCAGAGTGACCACCGCCTCGGTGTACGGGGCGACGTTGGCGCGAATCGTGACGCTCATATTCTGCTGCACGACACCCGGCTGCCAACTCTCTGTATAGATATCGCTCGATCCATCGCCCGAAAGCGTCAACGGTGGATCGCCATTGGAAAATTCCGCGACCACTGACGCATTCGATACAGGCGAATTGCAATTATCGGTAAGCTGGACTGAGATCATCGCCGGATATTGCGCCGGAAGATCGAAACTGGTTGTCAGGTTGCCCAACGTCATGGCAAGTCGCGACGGAACACAAGCAGCATCGCGCGGCCCCGCCGCTTCCACCTGAGCGCCTACTTGAGAAATGCTCCCACTCGGCGTAACCACCAGCGTGACGTCCTTGGTCCGCAGCACCCCGCTCATCGCGATATTAACCTGCCCTTTATAAATCCCCGCCGCCAGCCCGGTCGGATTCACCACCACCGTCACCTGACCCGGACTGCCCGTGGAAGCCGCGGCAGACGAAGGGCTGGCCTGCAGCCATGTGCCGCCATCGGTTGTCGAACTCGCGACTTGAAAATTCACCGGCGTAGCACTGCTGGTGTAGACCTTCACCGTGCCGCCCACTGGCGATGTCGCGCCTTGCGATGCCGAGAAATAAAGGTATCCCGTCGACAACTCCGGCAGCGGTGGTGCCGACGATGGCGCGATGTCCAGCACCGCCACGGTGTATTGTGGCGACCCTATGGAGAGCTGGTCCGTGATCTGGATCAGCGCGTAGTGCGGTCCCGCAGCCAGATTGGCAGCGTTGGATGTAGGCGATAGCACCAGAGCTCCCGGTTGCGACGCCGTGGAAGTCCCACGCGCCGTGCTTAGGAACAGCCAGTCATTTCCCGTGACCAAATTCGCCGTCCAATTCACCACTGAGCCTGGATCTCCCAGATTCAAAATTCTCACGGTCTGCGTGTAAGACGATCCCGCTCCCTGGCGCGCCTGGAACCGCAATCCCCGCGTATCTACTCCCAGGTAAGGACCCGTATCGGCAACATATAAATCGATGGGCACCTGCACCGCCGTCCCCGGCGAATAACTGAATTGCAGAATCGCCCGATACGTGCCAGGCGCCAGACCCTGCGTATTGAACGTCACCGTCACCGGTGTAGCGTGATTGAAAACCGTTTGCGTGGGTCCCGTCACGCCGGTAATCCACGGGGCGCTGCCCAACACTCCCGCTGCGAAATTCAACGCACCCCCGCCGCCCGTGTTCCGAACCAGCAGCACTTGCGATTGCACCCCCGGCGCGGCCGACCGCGCCCGAAGCCGCAGCAAATTAGGCGACACATCCAATTGCGGCATCCCGGCATCAATTTCCAGATGAACGCCAATCGCAATGGGAAGCCGCGTGGAATCTCCCGGAATAGTCAGCAGAATTCGAGCGTCCGCAATGCCCACCACCAGGCTGGATTGATCCACCACGACCACCACTCCGGCCGGCGTCACCCCTTGCGTCATCTGCACGCTCAGCCAGCGCGGCACGGCCGACCCGTCCGTCCCGCTGTCCAGTGCGACCGTAAAATTCACCGGAGTCAGGCTCGAGGACGTCACCACCAGAGTCTGTGGCGCGGGCGAATCGCCTCCAAACAGCGCCGAAAAATTTAGTTGGCTGGAAGACACCTGCAACAGGGAGGGCGCGGGAGTCAGTGTGATCTGGAACTGCTTCGTCACTGCGATCCCCTGCGCGTCCGTCACGGTAACCATAAACATGAACGTCCCGGCCTGCGTCGGATTTCCAACCAGAAGTCCGTTGGGTGTTAGCGTAAGGCCCGGTGGCAGCTTGCCGGTCGCCGTGAAGGTGTAGGGCTGCGTTCCTCCCATTGCCTGAATAGTGAAGCTCAACTGGCCGCCTCCCGCTGCACCTGTCGCAAGCGGAGAAACCGTAGTGATCACCAGCGCCGGCGCGATGGTCTGCTTGAAATTCGATGATGTCTGGTGACCCATCTGGTCCTGAGCGTCCACCGTGAATGAATAGGTTCCCGCTGTCAGAGGCGTCCCGGTCAGAGAGCCGTTTGGATTCAGAAACAATCCCGGAGGCAGCGCGCTAGGCGTTGTCAGCACCGGTGGGCCTATCGAGTACATCACCGTTCCCTGTCCCCCGGCCGAGCTAATCTGCGACGTGTACGGCTGGCCAACGGTCCCGTTCGGCACCGACGTCGTAGTGATCACGAAACCGTTAACGATGGTCAGTGGAAGCTGAATGCTGTTAACGGACCCCGTCGCGTCCGTCACGCCCACCACAATCAGCGTCGTACCAGGCGCGGTCGGCGTCCCGTTGATGATTCCCGTCGTGCTCATGGACAAACCCGAAGGCAGACCTGTAGCCGACCATGTGTACGGCCCGGTTCCGCCTGTTGCCATAAATGCTTGCGAGTATGGCGCCCCCACCGAGCCTTGCGAAATCGAGGTCGGCGAAATGGACAGCACCGAAACCTGCAGCGTTGTCAGGCCGCTAGTAAACCGGGGCAGAGGCGCAGCGGGATCCTCTCCGCCAACCGTGCTGACCGGTGCCAGTCCGGCCGACGCCGAAATAGAATGCAGCCCCACCGCGCCATTGGAATAGTTAATGGTGAACGGAATGTCGAACTGTTCGATGTTGTTTGGATCGTCCTGTAAGACTTCGAATACTGCGGTAATGTTGCCGTTCGAGTCGGGAAGGATCGTCCCGCTGGGTGCTGCTTGATACGGTCCAACGCCACTCGAATTCGTTGTGATCAACCGGATCGCACCCAAGCCCGCGCCCAACCTGCCCCCTGCCGTGTTGATCACGGTGCTCGTGGTCAAAGAAACTCCTTGTCCAAGCCCCGTGAACGACGCTAGCAGCCGTGTGCCATTATCAGCCAGGCCTGCCGCGCCCAGGCTTCCTCTTCCGGAAACGAACGGCAGTGCGCTATTAAAGAAATGCGTCTCCACGGCGGGAAAAAACTGGTTGGGAGTGTTCTGATTCGCCGGCGCTGGCGATGTCGACGGATCCACCGCCGTCGACCTCGTCTTAAACGTCGACGCGTTGCTTTCCGTGAACTCGAGTACGAACTGCGCCAGGCCATTGGCCCCCATCTGCACGCCCTTTTGCGTCACAGTCACCGGTGTAACCGTCGCCCCGACGGCAATCTGCGAAGGGCTGACGTTTATCGTGGTTCCTCCCGTGATCGACACCGAGATGGATACCTGTGCCTGCGAAGCCAGACTCGACGGATTCACTCTGACGTTCGTGAAGCGGAAGATCCTGCTGCCGCCCGCGCCAGGAGAATCGAAGGGCACTCCTGGATAAGTGATGGAATTCTGACTCAATTGCTGCGCTTGAAAAATATTGGGGCGTCCAGTGGACCCGCTGTAAGTGCCTTGTCCATTTCCGGTTCCTTGAACCGAACAACTGCCGCCCGGTGCGGTGCAGGCAAGCTGGCTCGCCTGGGGTGGTTCGTCCACTAGCAAAAGAGCTTCTGACCACGTGCCACCCAGCAGCTTGCTCGTGATAGGAACCGTCGAGGTCAACGTGAAGTTGAAGCCGGGAACAGTTTGACCTGTCGCCGTTGGAGTCCCGCCTGTGCAAGTCACCACCACATCGCCCACCGCCTCGGCTTGCCCGTTCAAGCGAAGATTGGCGACATTGGCCGCATTGGCGGAACATTGCGGTGCTTGAGCCTGGGCCAAGCCGAGCGCGGCGAAGAACGCAAGAAACGCGGCGGCAGTCCGCGGCGAGAACAATAGTCGTGAAAAGGTCATCCCGATCCTCTCTAGTGTTGTAAGCGCAATGCACCGTGCGCTTACCTGAGGTGACGCGGATCCCTCTTCTTAATCATAGTGCCCGAAGCAGCCGGAAAAAGAAAGCATCACCAATCTGGCTGGCGCTAGACTCTATCAAGGAGGTGCTGGCGATGAAGCACAGGAAGATGCTGACGATTCCGATTGCTACGGGGGTGCTCGCCTTGGTGGGAAGCTTGGCCATTTCCGCGCAAGATAAGTACACATTGGATAAGTACACCTTGAAAGTGCCGAATGGGCTCTCGTTCTCTGAGTTCAGAGGATACGAGGCCTGGCAGCTTGTCTCCATCAGTCAGGACGGCCCCCTCGTTGCTGCAATCCTCGCAAATCCCGTGATGATCCAGGCCTACCAGGCGGGCATTCCCGGAAACGGAAAGCCTTTCCCCGACGGCGCCAAGATGGCGAAGATCCATTGGACCCCGAAGAAGATGGAGACGTTTCCCGCGGCGACGGTGCCAGGTCCCCAGCATGACGTCGACTTCATGGTGAAGGACACCAAGAGGTTCGCGGACAGCGGCGGTTGGGGATACGCCGTGTTCGAGTATGACGCCGCATCCAATACGTTTAAGCCCGGCACCACAGCTGACAAGCCGCCGCAAGCAAACGATGCCAAGTGCGGATACACCTGCCACACGCAGGTGAAGACCAGAGATTACGTTTTCACGGAGTACGGGCACAGGTGAGCGGCGAACCACTCGGCTCAGTATCCGACGATGGTTATACCCCGCTCCAATGCAAGCCCGCGCAAACGGGCCAGAAAAGTTCTTCCATCGGCATCCTCCGCCAGTTCCGTGATCTCGCGGGACGTGATTCCAAAGCGCTCCGCGTCGGGGATTAGATCGTCGAACAACCTCTCCCTGAGCTTTCTCGTTAAGGCTTCCATGTCCCAAAAGACGCGGTTTTGAAAACTTTCGATGCTGCGCTTCATAGCCATAGGATGCTCGCACATTGCGGGGTGTTACGAAGGGTGAGCGGCCAATTTACCAGATGATCAGATCGTAGCGCAGGCTCTGGTCGGCATCCTCTACAAACAGAATGGGATCATTCTTCAGATATTCAACCCCGATTTGTTCTATTGAGACACCGCGAGACAGGAGTGCGTTTGCCGCCGCAGTTACGTGCTCAGGAACGGCGTGCAGATCCTGGTAGGCGCTATAGCGCATCGCGAGCCATTGAAGATCGATATTCACAAGCCAAGCGAAAAGAGTTGCGAGCAGAACAGCCGCGGCTCCGACGCCGGCCGCGCGTCCCCACTGCCGCCCTAAACACATGAGCGCGACCAAAGCCGCCATACCGAGAAGGTGCCAGCGAACTGCGTGCCACAGCATACCGAGTTTCGCGCATCTTTTGTGTTCGGCGACTGCGTTCGCATCGAGGACCGGCATTCCCGTTTGCCAGAGTGCGCACTGCACGGTGGTCAGCGAAACCACGGCCGTATCCGTTGTTTGACGCTGCTGCGATGGGTTCGTGAGAGGGACCATTGTGAGAATCCTCCTGTAACCAATTATAAATACTGCAACGTGATAATGATCACGATGGCAACTATTCAAAGTGTCGCAGGTCGAGAACCCCGCTGGCCCGCGCTGGTTGCGCTTTTTTCAGTTGGGATGCTTAGTTATGGGTTGCCGGAGTCCATTAGTGTGGGGCCGGGATGGCTGCTCCCTTTACTGGTGATGATTCTGCTCATTCCTACACTCGCCGCGCATTACCAAGGCCAGCACGAGCTGTCGCGTAAGCTCGGGTATATGGCGCTGGCCGTGGTGACGGCCTTTATTACCGGCTCAATCGTTCTTCTGATCGCGGGATTTTCTGCCAAGGCCGAAACACCCATACAACTGCTCAGCCCGGCAGGCTTGCTTTGGGCCAGCAACGTCCTGACCTTTGCCTGTTGGTATTGGAAGCTGGACGGTGGAGGTCCCTATGAGCGCGAGGCCCGCGGCTTGCAGGGTAAGGGCGCCTTTCTCTTCCCACAAATGACTCTCGACAAGGATCTCCTGCAACAAATGGGGTAGGGGGATTGGAAGCCCGGTTTTGTGGATTATCTATTTCTTGCCTTCAACACGAGCACGGCTTTTTCCCCGACCGATGTGCCGGTCCTCTCGATGGGCCAAGGGGATGATGATGGTCCACGCTTCGGTCTCGCTGGTCATTTTAGTGCTGCTGGCGGCACGAGCGGTGAATGTGTTGTAAGTAACAATTAGCCGCAAATGAACGCGGATGAACGCAGATACAGGAAAACTAGGCTCTGTTGGGCAGATTCATCATTGCAGCCAGGCGAGGCCAGTGGCGACTCTCACGCAAGGGCTTGACGACTGGGTCATAGGCGAAAATCATGGCGAATGGTTCGCGCTGCCTGATCATCTTCTCGTACCATTTCGCGGCCTCTTCCAGTTCCAGGCACCATAAGTGATAGGCCACGCGTCCCCACACGGGTTTGGGTGAGTCGCCGTGTTTGCGGATAAGAGCCTCGGCGCGGTCCTTGTCTCCAAGGCTGGCCCAAGCCGATGCAAGCAAACCCCAAGTGAAAGAGTGCGCGGGGGCCTTACGATAAATGCTTTCGAAAGCCTCGGCGGCTTCCGCGAACCTGCCGGTGGCCATGTGGACTTCGCCTACGTTAAACGTCGCCAGCCAGTGGGTTTCGTCCATCTGGAGAGCTTTGCGCAGCTCAATCATTGCTTCGCTGTACATTCCGGACACCAGAAACAAGTGGCCCAGGATCGCGCGATGGCCGACATTCAGAGGGTCCGACTCCACGGCGGCCCGAAATTGCTCCGTGCCTTCCCGGAACCGTCCCTCTGGTTGAAGGTAGAAGCTGCTGTAGGCCCATCGGGCCTCTGGCGACACGGAGAACCCGCCCATAACATTTGCAAAGTATTCGGCCGCTTTGTTCCGATCGTAGTCGTGAACAGCGGCAACGGATGCCAGAAGTAAGTATGGGTTGCTGTCTGACGGATCCAGCTCCAGCGCGTGCTGCGCTTCAGTTTGGATCAAGTTTGCGACCTCGATCATGAGGCAGACATCACTCGTTGCGGCCAGCAGGTAGTTTAATCCGAGTTCGGCGTGAGGCGCGGCGTACGCCGGGTCCAACACGATTGCCTGCTCGAAGCATTCCCTTGCGAGTTGATGCCCGGATGCGGTGAACTTCTGCCTATGATGGCGGCCACGCAGAAGGGCTTCGTAGGAGGCGATCTTGGGCACATAGCGGGTTTGGGGCACCAACTTGAGCTGGAGTTCGCGAGTAATAGCCTGAGCGATTTCGTCCTGAATGGCGAAGACGTCGGCGAGTTCGCGGTCGTAGCGGCCGGACCAGAGATGTGATCCGTCTTCGGCGCTGATCAACTGCGCGGTGACTCGGATTCGATTTCCCGCACGCCGCACGCTGCCTTCCAGAATGGTGCGGACACAGAGGGCCTCGGCGATTTTCCGAATGTCCTGCTCCTTGCCCCGAAACGCGAATGCCGAGGTGCGGGCGATCACCTTTAGACCCGGAATCTGCACCAGCACGTTGATGATCTCTTCCGCCAGACCGTCGCTAAAATATTCGTTCTCCTTATCCGCGCCGATGTTGGCGAAAGGGAGTACGGCGATGGAGGGTTGGGGCTCGGCCGTCTTCGTCCCGGCCCTCTCCAGGTCGGTCTTCACTTCGGTAATGGTTTGATAACGGTCGCGGGGCAGCTTGGCGAGGCACCTCCGTACGATACGCTCCAGCGCTGCCGGACCCTGCATGGGTGAGGGCTCGTCCTTCACCAGAGCGGACATGACTGCAAACGGAGTCTCCCCCACAAAGGGCCGTCTGCCGCTGAGCATCTCATACAAGACCAGGCCGAAGGAAAAAATATCGGAACGCGCGTCAACCAACTGTCCCTGTGCTTGTTCGGGAGACATGTAGGCGACCGTGCCGACCACGGCTCCCGCTTCGGTGAGTCCTAGCGTGAGCGTCGAAAACAAATCGTGGGGCGAACCTGAATCGAGCAATTTTGCAAGACCAAAATCGAGCAGCTTAGTTGCGCCTTTGGCGTTCATCAGTATGTTGGCGGGCTTGAGATCGCGGTGGATGATGCCCAGGGAGTGGGCTTCCTCGAGGGCGGAGGCGATCTGAATGGCCAGGCGAGTGGCTTCATCTGCTGGAAAAGGACATTTGATCGGACTCCCCTCGACATATTCCATCACCAGATAGTCGGGGCCGACATCGTACAACTGGCAAATGTTCGGATGATTGAGCGCCGCTACCAGGCGCGCTTCCTGCCCGAAACGCTCGCTGAATTCGGCTTTGGAAATCTTCAGCGCGATGATGCGATCCAGTCTGGTGTCGCGCGCTTTGTACACCTCTCCCATGCCACCGGCACCGAGGGATGCGAGGATTTCGTACGGACCCAAACGTTTGCCCGCGGAGAGAGACAAGGTTGCTTCAGTTTATCGGAAAAGAGAGACAGCGAAGGAAAAAGTTAGCGGTTGGGCAATGAGGCCCATAGGGGTGTCCTGGTTTCACACCCGTGCGGAGTCCTCACACTCGGCCAACGGTAACCGCAAGAGAATCATTACATCAACTGACGGCATCTTTCGTGCTAACGTTTGGCGTTCTGGCTTCGTCAGACTTGATACAATCCGAGTCAAAACTGGCGGCGAGCAAGTGCCAGTTCGCGGTTCCCGGCTCTTTAAACCTGAAGGAGGCCCTTTATATGCATCACAAGTCAGGGTTTTCAGCCGCTTTATTCGTCTTGCTGGCCATCACCCCCGCTTTCGCGCAACAACCGAAATTCGACATAGCCGACGTCCACGTGAGCCCGACTGCCCGCAATTTTGCCCAGAATTTCGGGGGCGTGCTGCGCGAGGGGCGCTACGTCAATCGAGACGCGACGATGCTTCAACTCATCGTTGCGGCATATGGGGTTTCAGAGGACAACATCGCCGGGGGACCAGGCTGGATCGCATCCGACATTTTCGATGTGGTCGCCAAAGTTCCGGACGGCACAACGATCGCGACTGCCAATCTGATGCTTCAGGACCTGTTGGCGGAGCGATTCCACCTGGTGATCCGCAACGATACTCGCCCGGTACCCCGCTATGTCATGACCGTCAGCAAGAACGGAACGAAATTGAAACCCGCCGCCGGAAACGATAATCCCGGATGCCAGCAGGTACAGCAGCCGACAGCAGGCCCCCCGCCGAATCCGGCGGATCTGTCTTCGGTGCCGAATATCAAGGTCGCCTGCCACAATCTGACCTCGCAGGCCATTGCGGAGAACCTCCGCCAGATGGCGAACGGTTACTTCGATCACGACGTGGTGGATGCGACGAAGCTGGAAGGTCCCTGGGACTTTGAACTGGAGTGGACGCCCCGGGCAGCCCTGGTGGCTAAAGGCGCAGACGGTATTTCGGTTTTTGACGCGGTGGAAAAACAACTGGGATTGAAGACGGAGCTGAAGGACACTCCGATGCCGGCCACGGTGATCGAAAGCGTGAATCGCAAGCCCACTCCGAATCCCGACGGCATTGCAACCAGGCTGGCCGTGTCAGTGACACAGTTTGAGGCTGCCAGTATCAAGCCCGCCGATCCGTCTGCGCGCCCGTTTATGGGCATAATCTATACCGGTGGCAGCCAGATTAGATCGGGAGGCACGCTTCGTCAGTTGGTCGCTATGGCGCTTCAGATTCCACCGAATGTCGCGGACGACGTGGTGATCGGACTTCCAAAGTCGGCTGACACGACGCGTTGGGATATCAACGCCAAGGTCCCCAGCACGGGCGAAGGCGCACCGAACGTAGTGCGCGGACGGCCGCAGCCGCCGCCCCTCAGCGTGGCTCTGGAGATGCTGCGTGCTTTGTTGTTAGAGCAGTTCGAACTGAAGTTCCACACCGAGAACCGGGAAGTCACGGTGTATGCGCTGACCGCGGGAAACGGCAAGCGAAAAATGACCCAGGCAGAGGAGTCCGAACGGTCCGGGTGCAAACCGAATCCCAATGCGCCAAAGCCGGACCCCACGATCCAGGTGATGATCCAATGCACCAACACGAGCATGGCCGAGCTGGCGCAGAACCTGCAGCAGCAGGCCAATGCCTATATCGACCATCCCATAGCGGACGCCACCGGTCTTTCGGGCGGGTGGAATTATATGATTGGCTGGACGGCCAGAGCCGCGTTACAGCCAGCGGGACCTCCAGCAGCAGACCGGCCGGCCAACGCGGTAGCGGAGGCTGCGACTCCCAACGGCATCTCGGTTTTCGAAGCGCTCGAAAGCCAGCTTGGGTTGAAGCTGGTGAAGCAGAAGCGTTCGATTCCGGTGATTGTGGTGGATCATGTGGATGAGAAGCCGGTGGAGTGAGTGACGCAGTTGAATCCGGATTGCTAGCGCCGCAGCGCGTAGAATAGACCACTGGCCTGAACTGGCAAATTGAGCGAGGAAGCGCATCAATTTTGGAGAGCGCTCGAAACGAAGATCACCGCGTCTGGGACAAAGTGCAGGAACCACGGTAGCAGGATGCTTCGTGTTTCCACCATGGCGAGGCCGAAGATCCAGCCCGCGATGAACGTCAGCGCCATGCCCGGAAATCCCGACGGCGTTCCGTGATAGTGCGCGACTCCGAAAACCACTGCAGTCATCGATATCGCCTGATTTGTTGTCACCTGACGCAACAACGGTCCCAATAGCACTCCGCGATACAGCATCTCCTCGGCGAAGCTGTTCATCGCAGCCAAGACCAGGGCCAGTGGAAGATAGCGTACCGCTCCGGCGGCTCCCTTGGCTTCTGCAGAGGTCGTCTGCAAATACAAAACCATGGTAAATCCCATCACCAACGCCGCAAGAACACCAGATCCGATCCACGATTTTCGGTGTGCTCCGCTCGACACAAAGAACTCCTGACGCCGGTATCCGAGCAACGCCAGTACCGCCATCATCACGAACGCCGCCACAACCTTGGGCGCCTGCACGATAAAGGCCGCCGGGTATCCGGAGGGATCGGGGAACCATGCCTGCCGTGACATCCACGCCGGCAAGGGGTTCCAGAAAAAGACAGCCAGCAACATCAGCAGTACCAGCATGCCCGCATAGGTTCGCAGTGGCCGGGCCGCTTTCCAAAGAAACGGAATTATCGCTGCACAGAGCAAGGCGGCGAACAGCGCCCATCGGAGCAGGAAGGGCATTCGCGCCGCAGTCACCTCTGGGGCCACCGCCAGCGCTACAGTGATGCCCCAGGCGACGGGTATCAGCCGAGTATTTAAACCGATCTGAATAGCGAGTGCCCTCCGTCAACAATCGCCGAGAAGAATATCACATAAACTCCGAGATCCGGCAAGCCACCAGCCGCTTAGGGCTTGTGCTGCGCACTGGGATGGAGTGCCAGGACGCTGGCCCAGATTCCTTAGCGACTCAAATCGGTCATATACTGGAATACATCGTGATTACGCCTTACATCAAAAAGACAGCCTTGTGGGCCTCTGGCCTCGTCGCCACTTTCACCCTCGTTTCGGCGATCGTCGCCCAGCAGCCGCGTACCATTGACGCTAGAGTTCTCAAAACCGCCGGGACCGCCAAGGACGCTATGCCGGGCACCTGGCTCACCTATGGCCTCACGCAAAACGAACAGCGTTACAGCCAGCTCAAGCAGATCGATGAATCGAACGTCGGGAAGCTTGGCCTGGCGTGGACGGCTCCGCTTGCCCCAACGGGAACCCGCACTGGGACCGAAGGCACGCCTCTGATGTGGAACAACACGATCTTCCAGACCATGGACAACAGCATCGTGTACGCCATCGATGCGCGCAACGGCGAGCAGAAGTGGATGTACGATGCCACGATCGACCCGATGACACGAAGCCATATGTGCTGCGGTACGCACAACCGTGGGCTCGCGCTCTACGAGGGCAAGCTCATCCTGGCTTCCAACGACGCCCGGCTCATCGCGCTCGATGCCCTTACTGGCAAGGAGTTGTGGCAGAGCAAGGTCGCCGACATCGACAAGTATTATTCGTTTACGATCGCGCCGCGTATGGCCGGCGACAAAATCATTGTCGGCGTCGGAGGCGGGGAATACTTCATTCGCGGATTCTTCGCGGCGTACAACATCAAGGATGGGTCGCTTGCGTGGAAGTTCCACACGGTTCCTCCCGCACCCGGACAGCCTATGGAGGACAAGGATCAGGAAAAGGCGTCCAAAACCTGGGTCGGCGATTGGGCCAAGTACGGCGGCGGCGGCTCGGTGTGGGACGGCTTGGTGTATGACCCCGAAACCAACCTGGTCATCGCAGGCACGGGCAATCCTGAACCCTGGCCCGAAGAAATGCGCGGAATTCCAAAGTCGGACTTCGGCAAGTGGGACAACCTTTATACGTGCTCGATCGTAGCCGTCGATGCAACCACCGGCAAGCTGAAGTGGTATTACCAGACGGTGCCCGGCGACGCTTGGGACTTGGATGCAGTGGGCGGCTTCATCATGGCCGATGTGCAGATCGAAGGCAAGACGCGCAAGGTGATTATGCAGGCTCCCAAGAGCGGCGTCTTCTACATCCTCGACCGCACCAATGGACAGTTCATCTCGGCTGAACCTTTTGTTCCCGTGAACTGGGTGACGAGCTTCGATAAGAAGAACAACGGCAAGCCGGTCATCAATCAAGACGCGTATTACGATCAGACGAATTCGGTCGTGATCTATCCGGGTGGTGGCGGCGCACATAACTGGGCGCCGATGTCCTACAATCCCAACGCCGGCTTGGTCTATCTGCCTTACAGCGCCGGTACCTATAACTTCAACGCGGCTGCGGAGCCCGATCCCAAGGCTGGCGGAGGCGCGCATGGGCTGGGTCGCGGCGGGGCGGACAAAAGGACGACCCCTATGCCGATCTGGGGGCCCGACAACGTGGGCCGCGGTCCGGGGCTACAGGCACGTGACCCTAAGACGAATCAGATCAAATGGGTGAAGACGGGACGGGGTGGCGCGATTGGCGGTGGCACGATGACGACAGCCAGCAACCTTCTGTTTCAGGTGACGGGCACCACTCTTTATGCCTACAAGGCGGATACGGGCGAAGAACTTCTTAATCTCCCGTTCAACCTCCCTGGTGGGGCTCCGCCTATCACCTATATGGTCGATAACACTCAGTACATCGGGTTCGCAACCGGCAGCCGGTTCATGGCGATGAAGGTCGGTGGCTCGGAAAAAATGCCGGATGCTCCTCCGGCCCCTGCTTTCGGTCGCGGCAGGGGAGCCCCGAAAGGTCCACCCCCGACACCCCCTGCCGATGCCGGCAAAGAGCTGCATGGCCAAGAGAAACAACAAGACAAGCAATAAGTTGAGAACTCAGAGCTAACCGTTCTCGACGCGGCTCTTTATATCCGCGTACGCCTGATTGATCAGCCTGCTTAGGGCTAACTCGTTTGTGGGCGTTCCCGGTCTTAGCTTCACATGCCGCATGAACCTGCCGTTGCCTTGCAACAGGCAGGCAGGATCGGGCAGTGATGCGCCTTGAAAAAAACCAACGTTTACGTGCGCGGTAAACACGTTTACGTAGCCGAAGGGCACATCGCCGAGACATGCAACCGGGCAGCCGTCATGCACGAGCTCCCGGACTTCGTCCCCGCATTTTCGCATCATCTCAAACCAATGGCGCGCGATGGCTCCCAATTCACCCCCACGCTGGTTCAACCATACATCAATGGCGGGATCCCGCTGGACAGATCCGTTGAATCGCAGCAATTCCGTTTTCATCGTCAGGCATATATTAACGAATGCGCACTAGAAGTGCAGCGAGACCTGCCCCAACGGCGCCGCGGCCGGCGCCGTTCGGAAGAACCCTGACACCACCCCAACGTTAGTCGTTTCCGGCCAGTGGTGTTTCAGTCACGCAAACGATCAGTTCCAGGGCACAATCCTGCTACGGCAGGAGGGAACTGAAGTCACGGGTACTTGGCACACGAGCACAGAAAAGACCGAGCCGGATGACGCATTGTCGGGCAGGATCGATGGGATACATTAACTCTTTGGCGCTTTATTGGGAACGCCCAACAAACACTTTGTTCTTACACTCTCGGCGGACAAGAGCCGGCTCGACGGATACGGCAATGGCTACTTCCTGAACCACACAAACCTGAACATGGTCCGTGTCGTTCAACCTGCTGGCTCCGCGGCAACCCCCGCGCCTGCAAGGTAAGCCAGCACTTTCGAGTAACCCCTTAATTCGCCAATAGGCGGCTGTGTCACAATGCTTCGGCATGAGGTCATTGCTATACCCGCGAATCGTGTTTGGCGCGGCAGCGGTGCTGTTGGGCGTCATCGCACTCGCGTGGCACGACGCCGACACCTGGCAAACTCTGCGTCAAATCTGGAGCCTGCCTTTTGGCGCCGTTATCGGCGGGTATCTCATGATGCTTCAAGTTGCCGGTGGGATTGCGATCCAGCATCCGCGGACTGCGCGTTTGGGATCGATCGTCCTCAGCGTCGTCTATTTGCTTTTCTCGCTGGCCTGCGTCCCTGGCATCATCGCCGCGCCGGCCGTCTACGTGCATTACGGGAGTTTCTTCGAACAGTTTTCCGCGCTCTGTGGTGCGATTGCACTGTACTCTGCAACGGAAGCGAAGGAAGCCCGGGCTGCAACATTCGCCTGGGTAGCCCGCCTCGGATTCGGACTCTGCGCCGTTTCGTTTACGCTGAGCCAGGTCATCTACCTTCCGATGACGGCTGAGCTGGTTCCAACCTGGATTCCGCCGAATCAGAGATTTTGGGCCATTCTGACGACGATCGGATTTGCGCTCGCAGCAATTGCCGTTCTCATCAACCGCCAGGCACGGCTGGCATTACGCCTGATGACCCTTATGTTGGCGCTTTTCGGCGTGTTAGTGTGGATTCCCCGTTTGATCGCTCACCCCGAAGCGCATCTGAACTGGTCCGAATTTGGCCTCACGCTCCTTATAACCGGAGCCGCGTGGATGGTCGCTGGTTCCAGGTCTTTTTGATTTAGCGACCTGCTAATGGAGCGGGATCCGGAACAAATTGCTCACAAAGTCCGATTTCACGAACGCATAAGTCTGCGGGTCCGGCCCGAAGGACGGAAAATCCTCGCGGACTTTTCGGATCTTAGGCAGATCCTCACCCGCGTGAGCCCCCAGTCCGTGTGCAGGCAAGTCCGGGAAACTTGCTCCCTTGGGAATGGGAAAGACTAAGGTCGGGTGGGCCTCCGTAGGCGTGACGTTCAGGGTTACATATAGATAGGCGCCGCCGGCGGACCAACGCACCACGCAGAGGTCGTCGCAAATTACCTTTCGAGTTCGGTCCTTTAGCGAAACAGCTACCGTGCCGCGCGCACCCCCGTCGGGCGCCCAATTTCCGTCCGGCGACAAGAAGGAGTCGTCTCTCAACGGAGTGTCGACAATGTGCGCCAAACCTGATCCATCCGTTTTTACCCGGGCAAGGTAGCGGACCTGCGCTCCCAATTGCCGAAAGATCAGTTCTCCGGAGCCGCCGAAGGTGACGCTGTCTCCACCACCCTTTACAACTCGAGGCGGCGCGCTTCCATCCAGCGGCGCGATCGAAATCTGAAAATCAGAACCATTGGCGGACGTAAACGCCACCTGCCGCCCGTCGCGCGAGATGTCAAAGTCGACCATTGCAACACCGGGGAGGGCCGCATGGGATGCCTGCGAAGCTAGTTCCGTTGACCATAGTTCGTATGCGTCGGACGAGTTCTTTCGCAACAAATAGTACACCCGCGTGCCATCGTTGGAAAACTTGGGAGAGTTCGCCGAACCTTCGGTTGACAGGGGATGCTCTCCTGTGGCGTCGTGCAACCACACCGAACTTTTGTGCGTCCCCACGGACGTAATCAGTGATTTCCCGTCCGGCGCTACCGCAAGCCCTTCCTCCTCGCCTGGTCCCGACGTGATCCGCTCAGGAGTTCCGTTAGGAAATCTTTGCCGCCATAAATGGTTAGCTCCATCGATCGCCGCGGTGAAGTACATCCACTTTCCGTCTGGAGACCATGCGGCCGCCGTACACGGACCCGGTGGACCCACCGTCCCCCCCTTGGAAGTTCCGTCCATCGGCACAAGCTTGCAAGGCAGCCAGGCGGGATCCATCTCGACAGCCAAAATCGATTTTCGGTCCGGCGAGAGTAGTGAGTAGTGCGCCATGGCACGTTGCTGTTCCGGGAAGTAAATCTCCCTTTCTCCCGCCCGGGATTCGTTGGAAGTCACAATGCCCATGTGCAGCGCGGTCCCGCTCATTATTTCCGAAAAGAGAATCTGCCCATTGCCAATCCAACGCATTCCAGCGGCGTTCGTCATCATCCTGGTAACCGGCCCTCCAGTGACCGGCACGGTCCAGGTCTCAAAGGAATTCGTTTCTCTAACGCTGATGGTGTAAGCGACGCGTGAGCCGTCGGGCGTAAACACGGGATTGTACTTCGCATGCGGATCATTGGTAAGCTGCGTCGATTGGCCATTGGGAAGCAGCTTGACGTAAACCTGTTCGGTAGTAAGAAACGGGTTGCCACCCCGTAGGAACGTCACCATCCGTCCATCGGGCGAGAGCGCAGGTGCCGATGCGGAGTCGCTGAAATCAGTAATCTGGACGTATTCGGAAGGCGATGTGACCGGAACTTTCGGCGCGGCAAAGTACCAGCCTGCGATTCCGATTATCGCCAGCGCGACTGCCCCCGCTGCGGCGGCGATTGCGAGTTTCCGGCGGCCTCCAGTGCCGGCAACTCCCGCGAGTGCTGACTCAAGCTCAGCCGCTGTTTGCCATCGGCGTGCCGGCTCCGTTTCAAGGCATCGAGTCACGATCTGGTCCAGCTTGGGCGATGGAATCCGCTTGCGCTCTACAGAGACCCGCGAGCCGGTCGCCATTTCGTGCAGCAGGCAGCCGAGCGAATAGATATCGGAACGGGCGTCGGCCGGTTTCGCTTCCCTTTGCTCCGGCGACATGTAGGCAGGTGTGCCCACCACCATGTGGCTACCCGTTACCGTTTCATCATGCCCCGACTTTGCCAGTCCGAAATCCAGAACCTTAACTCCGGATTTGGCGATCATCACGTTACCTGGCTTGAGATCGCGATGAATAATGCCTTTGCTATGCGCTTCCACCAAAGCTGCCGCAATCTGGACCCCGTAGCGGCACACCATCTCCACCGGCATGGGGCCTTGCTTCAACCGTTGTGAGATGGTTTCGCCTTCTACTAATTCCATCACCAGGAAGTTCGGACCCACATCAAAGAGCGTGCAGATATTGGGGTGATTCAGGGAAGAAATTGCGTGTGCCTCGCGCTCGAATCGGGAACTGAATTGTTCGCGAGTAGTCTTAATCGCGACGGCTCGGCCCAGGCGCGTGTCGATCGCCCGAAAAACCTCACCCATCCCCCCCTCGCCGAGCTTATGTTGGATCTGGTATGGCCCCAGGCGAGCACCCGACGCCAGTTCGGTCACGGTGACGGCGCCGGTGGAATCGTCCAATAGTTGTGGAGCGTTTTCGATAACAGGCCGATCGAGGAATCCGCCGCTGGGCTGCGCCAAAAGCAACTCAACTTCGCGGCGCAATTCCGGATCGGTCTGAGACAATAGCGCCGCCCGCGCGCCACCGCTTACCTTCTTCGCCGATTGATACAGCTCCTCAATTTGCCGGAATCGCTCCGGACTCATGACTGTAGCACCGTTGGCTAACTATTGTAAGCCTAACTTGTACCCTAACAAACCTCAGCCTCACTTAGTGTCAAGCACTCCGGATACGCTTCTTTCGTACTCGATCGGATCTCCCTCCCCCTGCAGCTTGACGCCTAACCGATGAAAAGCGTCCAGCGCAGCGATTCGCCGATACGTGTTGAAAGTTATAATGTGGGCGAACATCCCACCGTACGTGAAAGATTCCGGCGGTTCGCAAAGGGCGTCGACAAAGGTTTGATCCCACGCGCCCCGATCCCGAATGTCGCGCAGAATGCGCTGGAATTCCTTATCCGCTTTCTCAAACCTTTTGAGCAGCGCCGCCGGGGTTCGGTCTCCTGCCGGCCGATCGTGCAACGCGGGCATTTCGCCTCCCGTGAGCGCCGTCGTCCAGATTTCCTTGATCTGCACCATGCGTTCCAGGATCTCGCGCAGGTTCTTGTCGGGCTTATCCCACCCGTACACCTTGGATGTGCTGATGGTGGGACGATCCAGTTGTTCGTCGCTGAGCGACGTGGCGTGCTGCAGCAGACGGTGGCTGTACCACGCGTCCGTACCTGCGAAGAGGTCAAATAGGTCCATGTCTGTTTTTGCTCCTTTTTGCGAATCGGGCGGCCGAAAATGAAACTCATTCGCCGCTGGTAGATGAATCCGGCCCGAAGCAGTGCGCCGATAAAGACTCGGAGAGACCTGGAAGGCCTTGCGAAACGCGCGGGTGAATGCTTCGAGTGAGCCGTAGTTCGCGTCGAGCGCGATGTCCGTGACTGAGGTCTGCGTGGTGGTCAGTTGCCATGCGGCCCGCTCCAGCAGTATCCGCCGCCTGAAAGCCGCTGGCGTTTCCTCAATCAGGGCGTGGAAGAGGCGAAAGAAACTGGACCGGCTGCGATACGCGCTTCTGGCGAGATCGTCGGTCGCCTTGGGGCTATCCAGCGACCCGAGCACGATCGAGGAGAGCTCCTCTGCTTCGCTCCTTTTACTCACGAATCGAATTTATCAACAACTAAGCCGCGGCGCCTGATCTGGCGTCCCAATTTATTGCAACTACCACGACGAGTTGTTATACCAACGCAAAACCCGTAGAGCCCGCAGCGAATTCCATCGGCTCGCGCTGCCAACCTCAGTCTCCATCTCCAACGGAATATGTTCGCGATGAAGGAGGTTCAGCGGCCAGCGCCCGTTCTGGTGGCGGCGTTCCATCACGACCTCAATGGCCTCACGCACACGGTTGTCAGGTTTGATTCCTGCATTCCGCAGATGATCGAGTCCGCGCAAAACGTCGTAATGCCAAAACGTCGGAAACGAGAAGCGGAGCCAGCGTGTGTCAATCACCTCGCCGGTTCGAAGCGAGCGGAACATACCTCGCTCCAGCAAATAGTTTTCCCCGCGTTTGCGAGCTTTAGTGATGGCCGCCGATTTGCGCCCTGCTCGTTCGTAATCCAGCAGTCCTTCCAGCACGCAGATAGTCGTATGAAATGAGGACCGCCGGCTCTTGGGACGCTTCGGGCTTTCCTCCACCGCTTCGCAGTTCCAGCCTCCGTCTTCCAGTTGCTCGCTCAAAAGTTGCTTGGCCAGCGCGTCGTTCGGTTCTTTGAAATACGAGCCGATGCTCAGAATTCTCCCGTTGATGCAAGGCTCTGTTTCGCCGTGGAGAAAGGGCCGGTTGTGGAGCGGCTTAAACACAAGCCTCTTGTCCACGCGGTCGATCATTTTGCGAGCCTGCTTGCTGGCGGGGTCGAGACCGAGGTCCTTCAAAACGACCAGAGAGTAGAGGGTCTCAAGCAATCCCGCGTCCTCGTTCGGCCCGCCCCAATTGCCGGCCGGAGATTGGAGAGCGAGAAGTTTAGCTCCCCAGCCTTCCGTCGCGACACGAGCCCGCTCAGCCGCAATCGCGCCGGGGGCTTCACCCGTGAGGTCCCTCATCACCTGCCAACGGATCGCCGGGTCGGAATCCAGGAGCCATCTGAGGTGCGCGGGGCGGGGTGCGAAATCGTCTAGGCGCATTCGCGTCACTGGGCTAAATTCGGGCTGCCGCTACTCTAGCGCGAACACCCAGACCGACCCGCCTTCAGGAACGGAAGGGACTCCGCTCACTGTCCGCTGGATGGTGCTATTCATACCGTTCGCATCGCCGCCCCAACCGGAGAGCACGGCGAGATACTGCTTACCATCCACCAGATATGTCGTGACGGGAGCCTCGACGCCGCTGCTGGTCGGAAATTCCCACAGCATTTTCCCGTTTTTCGCGTCGAACGCGCGGACCTTACGATCGTTGGTGCCGCCGCTAATCACTAGCCCTCCCGCTGTTGCGAGCATCCCTCCCCAATTCGGCGATTTTTCAAACTTATGCGTCCATACCTTTTGACCTGTATCGACGTTCCAGGCTTGCACCTCGCCAAAATGGTCGGTCGCCTGAGGGGGCACGGGAGGGCCGCCGAACGATACGCCCGTATAACCCCTGCCCGCAACATACGTGACCTCCTCCTGGCCCGTAATCGCGCCACAGACGTTTTCGTTCGCCGGAATATAGATCATTCGCGTCTGCGGGCTGTAGGCGATGGGAGGCCAGTTCTTGCCGCCATGCGAGCCGGGGCAAAACTCCGCGCGCTTGTTGGTTCCGGGTTTGCGCGCCGGATCGATATCGGGACGTCCCGTGACAGGATCCAGGCCGCGAAACACATTTTGATAGACGTACGGTTTCCCCTCGATGTACTTGATCTTGGACCCGTCGCCGCGATCGAGAAACCACAAATATCCGTTGCGCGCGACGTCGATCAAACCGCTAACGGTGCGTCCGTTGCGCTGATAATCAACCAGAATGGGTGGCGAAGGCTCGTCCCAATCCCACGATTCATTCGGCGTGTATTGGAAATGTCCTTTGATCGCGCCCGTTGCCACGTCGATTGCAAGCGTCGACGACGTATACAAATTATCGCCGGGCCGCTTGTCCCCCATCCACGGGCCGCCGTTGCCGGTTCCCCAGTAGGCGGTGTTCGTGACGGCATCGTAGTTGCCGGTGACCCACACCGGCGCGCCTCCGTGTTGCCACTGATCGCCGCCCTTCGGCCACGTCTCGCTGCCGGGTTCTCCCGGAGCGGGAATCGTGTAGGTGCGCCATTGTTCCTTGCCGGTATCGGGATCGAAGGCGGCGACAAATCCACGGATGCCGGTTTCGCCGCCCGACGCCCCGACCATTACCTTTCCGCCCGCGATCAGGGGCGCGAGAGTGATGTAGTAGGCGGCCTTGCTATCGGCAACCGTGGTGGTCCATACCGGTTTGCCCGTTTTCGCATCCAGCGCTACCAGTTCCGCCTCCGCCGCGGCGTAATATACTTTGTCGCCATAAAGCGCGACCCCTCGATTCACGTCGTGCAGAATCACAGCGCCTTGCGGCCGAGGCTTGCGATAACGCCACAGAATATCGCCTGTCTTCGCATCGAATGCAATCACCTGGCCGTTCGGAGTCGACACGAACATCGCACCGTTATTGACCAATGGAGCGGCTTCATGCACGCGCGATTCGCCGGTAATGGTCGACCAGACCAGGTGCAGCTTCGACACGTTCGTCGTGTTGATCTGATTCAGCGGGCTGTAACCCCAACCGTTATAGGTGCGACGAATCATCAGCCAATCGCCGTCCGCAGGGTTCTTCAAACGCTCGGCAGTGACGGGCGAATAATTCTGCAACAGGACGGGAACTGGCGCAGGACCGACCCCTTTTCCTTTTTCTTGTTGGGCGCGGCTGGAGCTTTGCGTCGTCAACAAGCCAACGCTGATTGTGAGTGCCGTCGCGAGAACGCTTATCGTGATTTGTTTGAATATCGTGGTTTGTTTGAATACAGAAGGGCGCACGTACATCTCCTCAAGGTAAGACAACATGATACACCGCGCCATCTCGATTCGGGATATCCTGGTTCGCTGAGGAGAGGACTTCATGTACAAGACCATCGTTACCGCAATGCTGCTGACAGGCGCCGCCGGGGTGTGCCTCGCACAACCGCCCGGTATCACTCGCGAAATGATTGAGCGCTCGTTGCCTTTGGAAGGCGCGCCGCTCGCCGAGCCTGGACCGTACAAGGTCATGTCCGAAGTTGCCTTCGGATCCCCCGGGCATCGGGTGTATCGCCCCGAGGCGCTTGAGGCCTTCCCCAAGAAGGACTCGTTGCCCGTCATGGTGTGGGGCAACGGCGGTTGCGCGATTGACAGCACGCGCTACGGGGGCTTTCTGACCACCATCGCCTCGCACGGCTTCCTGGTGTTGGGCACTCTGCCACAGGAAGGCGCGCGGCAGGAAACCGCCGACCACGTCCGGGCCGCCATCGACTGGGCCGCGAAGGAAAATGAGCGAACCGAATCGCCGCTGAAGGGCAAGATCGCCCTGGATAAGGTCGCGGTAATGGGCCAGTCATGCGGAGGATTTCTCTCCATCGTGCTCGGCGCCGACCCGCGCGTCAAGACCATCGGCGTGTTCAATTCAGGTGTGCAAAAGGCCGCCCCCGGCGCCCCCGCATCGCTGCAACCCAGTCAAGACGCGCTGCCGAAATTGCACGGACCCGTGCTTCTTATCAATGGAGGCGAACCTGACTTCATGTTGGCGCAGTCGGCTGCGACGTTCGATCTGATCGAGAACCTGCCGGCCTTTTACGGTTCCCGACACAACGCCGGCCACACCGCGACCGTCTTTCATCCCGGCGGCGGCGAGTTCGCCAATGTCGCCTCGCACTGGCTTGAGTGGACTCTCAAAAGCGACAAGAAAGCCGGCGCGATGTTCGTCGGCAAGAACTGCAGCCTGTGCACCAACTCGAACTGGGACGTGAAGTCGAAAGGGATCAAGTAAGTAACGCGTCTAATCGCGTTCGAGCGAAGTAGGGCAGGCGATTCCAGCCGCGCGCCGCAGTCAATTTGCCGCCGGCTTTTCAGCCGAGTCAACCACGAAAGTCGACACGGGGACCTTTGCGGATTCCATTCGCAGGCCTAGGTCGCGCAACGCAGTGGAAAGAGCGGGTCCGGCCTCTTCGTCCCAGGCCAGGGTGAAATCGTATTCGCCGGTGAGCCCGGTCTTGTCGACCCCTGGGCCGTGCCCGCCCACTCCAGTGAGCAGATTGACCAATATTGGCATGGACACTTTTTGGACCGTCATAGAGATGGGTTGACCCGGAAACGGCTTCGGCACTTCTTTGCCTTCCGGTCCTTTGAAGTGTAGCCGTGTCTCCGCGCTCTTAGACGACTCGAGTTTTGGTCCTTCTTTAGCCACAGTCAGCGCGAACCCCGCGACCTCCCGAGCCTCCCTATGGAACTTCAGTTGGAACCGTTCCGCCAGCAGGTTCTGGAGCATGGTAAGCAACTGCGCCTCGGTGGCTTTGGGATCCTCGGCTTTCGCTTCGATGTGAAAGCGCAGATCCCCGCGCTGAATCCAGTCCGGTCCGGTCTTGAGATCGGCCATAGAGACGCCATAAGCAATGCCAATCAAGTGGCTAAGACGCGCATCCGTGATCACGCAGCGTCCCAGCGGAGCCGCTTCGGCCGCTTGTGCGGGAGTGTAAACACTATCGATCCCATGGCACCCTCCGCGAACACCATTCGGTGTATTGGCCACCTTCACGGATGCAACTTCGAAGGTCAAGCCCGGCTGGCCGCTCACCCATGGCACCAACAGAAAGCCAGTCAATATCGGCCCTGCAAAGCGGATCATTCTCCGATTACCGAGTGTTGTCGTGATGATCCCGCGTGACGTAGTGCCCCGCGTCCTTATCCACGCAAGGGGCGGCCTCTTCGAGCGCGTCCGGCTGAAGCGTTAGCGTGCGCGACAGTGTCCACGGTTTCTGGAGGACCTCGGGGTCTTCCGCGGTTACCTGATACTGAATCGTGTCTCCCGCTCGCCGCAGCCGTTCGGTGACGTGCAACTTCCGGCTATGAAACAAGCCGTTGTCTCCGAGCCAGGTTTCGTCGGTGAGGCGGGTCACATCCACAACCAGGGTGTCGCCTTCCCAATGACCCACCGAATCGCCATTATAGGTCGCCGCAGTTTCGGGATCGGTGCTGTGGGCGCGTCCATCGAGAGGAATCACACGCCATTGATTGCCGGTGCTGTCCCCGTAGAGAAAGACAGCCTGCTTGGGCGTCTGCACGATCTGATGGGGCGGTCCCAGGCGCGGGACGCCCGGCGGCATGCAATGCAACGCCGGATCTTCCTTTACCTGATCGTCAAAGAGCGATTTCACCTTGGCCACCAACTCGGGTTTGTACTCCGGCTTGGGATCGTTCAGCGGAGCGTTGTACAGCGCGCCCGACTTGGGACTGAACGCGCCTCCCACAACAAAGCTCTGGCCGACCTTTTCAATCGTGCCGATGCCGAAGAAGTGATGCCATACGCCGTTCAGGTCCGGATGTCCGTCCGCCATGCGAGGCGTCGGCTTAGACGCTGCGGCGGGATTCTTGGCGGCTTCCGCGGCATAATTGGTTTGCGCCGGGGCGACTGTGGGCGCCAACAAAATGACTGCGGCCCATGTGAGCGTTCGGGGATTCGCAAGCTCGAATATCATGATTCCCTCCCTATTTTTGCTTCCGCAGGTTGGGGTCCGCATCCTGTGGAGACATGCTGAACACATGGCCGTCCGGATAACTCAACTTCGTCATGAACCCGTAGGCCTTGGTGCCGTCCCTGGCCGGGTTCGCCGTTACGGTCACCTCCTGCTTGTTGCTCAGCAAGACGTCCTTGGTCAGACCGCTTCCTCTGAAGAACAGCGGAGGCAGGGATTGCAACGCCCAGGTAGTTGTCTGTCCGGCATCGTCCTTGACGTCCACATACACGAAGATATGGGGATTGATCCAGTCGACTTTGGAGACAACTCCCTTCAAGGTGACGGTTTTGCTCGAATCGAACTCCGCGGCGAAAGAATGATGCGCGATGACGGGAAAGGCGCAGAATAGCACCGCGACCGCCGCCCACCTGAATCGATTTGTAGCTCCCATGTGATCCTCCAGCAGTCCCGAACAGTATATATTTGCGCGATGTCGCGCGCAATCATTGAGCCAAAAATCTAAAAAAGGATTCTTCCCTTTACTGCTTACTGCCACCCTCCGCCCAACGCTTTATAGAGCTGCACGACCGATAGAATTTCCTGTAGCCGGAGCTGGGCCAGATCGAGTCTGGCTTGGAACAAGTCGCGATCGGCGTCCAGGGCGTTTAGCTGTGTGTCGACTCCGCCGCGATATCGTATGTACGCCAGCCGTAACCGGTCCTCCAGGGCGACCACCAGGGCTTCCTGCTGCTGGCGG
Source organism: Terriglobia bacterium (assembly GCA_963766615.1). Taxonomy (GTDB): domain Bacteria; phylum Acidobacteriota; class Terriglobia; order Bryobacterales; family Bryobacteraceae; genus Palsa-187. Next base: position 94,871 of record CAVYBC010000009.1, on the reverse strand, counting down.
CTCTCCCGCACGCGCTGATGCGCGATCAGGGCATTGGAAACTTCCGTAAACGCGGTTTGAATTGTTTGTTCGTATTGCACCAGCGTGAGCTGATGTTCTGCTTCCGCCAATTTGACAGTGGACTTGAGTCTTCCGGCGGTGAAAATCGGCTGAGTCACCTGTGGGGTGAGATTCCAGGTGGTGGAGGGTCCGCTGAATAAACTGGTTAGCTGCGTACTTGCGCCGCCTAACGATCCGCTCAAACTCAACGTCGGGAAGTAGGCGGCTCGCGCGACGCCGATCTCGGCATTGGCGGCGATTAGTTGCTGCTCCACCGCACGGATATCGGGGCGCCGCTCCAACAGAGCCGAGGGCAGGCCGGCGGGAACATCGGGAGGAAAGTTCTGCTCGGTGAGAGCGCTGCCGCGCGTGATTCCACCGGGATTGTCTCCCAATAGGAGAGTGATCTGATTCTCTGTCTGCTCAATTTCCTGCTGAATACGGGGGATGGTCTGGGCGGCGGTATAAACCAGTTGCTCTGCTTGGCGAAGGTCCAGTATGGTTGCGACTCCGCCGATCTGGCGAGACCTGGTCAGATCCAGGGACTGCTGACGGGTGTCGAGCGTTTGTTTAGAGATCTCGAGCTCATAGTCGAGCTCGCGCAGACTCAGGTAATCGGTCGCCACGTCGCTTACCAACGTGGTAATCACGGCTTTGCGATTTTCGTCAGCGCTCAGAAGACTTGCGCGCGCGGCTTCCGTGGCGCGCCGCAATCTGCCCCAGATGTCGACTTCGAAAGAGAGGAGGTCCAAAGCGGCCGTTCCGAAATTACGATTCTGCGAAGGGAGAAGCTGGGCGGGCACGGGCGTCGCACCGTCCCTGGACAAGCGGTTAATCTGCACTGCGCCGCTCGCAGCGAAATTGGGGAACTGATTGGAACGAGTGATGCCCAGGTTGGCGCGCGCCGCTTCCACTCGAGCGACCGCCAGTCTGAGATCGTAGTTCCGTTCCAGCGAGCGGCGAATCAGAGCCTGGAGTTGTGCATCTTTAAAAACGTCGAACCATTTCACGTCGGCCATGGACGCGGCTTCCGGGGCGGGCAGCGGATCGGGCGCGCGAAAGTTTTGCGGTACAGGAACGGTGGGCCGATTGTAGTTGGGGCCTACGGTACAACCAGTGAGGAGAATCGCGAGCAGGACTAAAGAGACGTGGCGCATTTTTAGTCTCCCGCTCCCGGCACCGGCTGAGGTATTTGGACCGGCTCCCTCGCGGGAGCACCCGAAACTCTCTCGACGAGATAAAAGATCGCGGGGACTAGAAAGATGCCGATCGCGCTTGCCGCCACCATTCCGCCGATCACTGTCGTGCCCATGATCTGGCGCGCCACGGCGCCCGCTCCGCTCGCTACCCACAAGGGAACGCATCCCAGAATGAAGGCGAATGAGGTCATCAGAATCGGCCGGAGCCGCAGCCGCGCCCCTTCCTCGGCGGCTTCCGCCAGCGGCCGTCCCTTTTCGTATTCGTCCTTGGCGAACTCGACGATCAGAATCGCGTTCTTGGCGGCCAGGCCGATCAGCATAACCAGGCCGATCTGGGAGTAGACGTCGTTCTCGATCTGCACCATGTAGGGCGGCAGGAAATAACTCAATACGGTCCGGCGCAGCCAGAGAGCTCCCAGGGCTCCGAAAATCGCCACTGGCGTACTGAGCAGAACACTGAACGGCAGGGTCCAGCTTTCGTACAGCGCGGCTAGAATCAGGAACACGAAGAACAAGGAAAACGCAAAGATGACCGAGGACGATATGCCCTCCTGAGCCTTTTTCTCCTGGAAGGACATACCCGAATAGTCGAAGCCCATTTCATTGGGCATGGTTTCTTTAAATGTTTCTTCCAGGGCCTTCATCGCCTGGTCCGTGCTGAAGCCAGGAGCCGCTGCGCCGTTCAACTGCGCCGAGCGGTATTCGTTGAAACGCATGGTGAATTCCGGGCCGTTGCGAGGTTGAAACGAGGTCAGCGCGGAGAGGGGAACCATTCCACCAGCGGCGTTCCGGACGTAAAACTGGCCGACATTTTCCTGTTTTGCTCGATAGTCGCCCTCGGCTTCGATGTACACCTGCCACTGACGTCCGAAGCGATTGAAGTAGTTGATGAACAAACCACCCATGAATGCCTGAATGGTGCGGTACACATCATTCACCTGTACGCCTTGTTTGATGACCTTGTCCCGGTCCACATTGATGAACTGCTGGGGCACACTGGGCAGGAACGTAGTGGTGAGCGTGCCGATCTCCGGACGCTTGCGGGCGGCTGCCATGAACTTGTTCAGATTGTCGGTAAGAAGCTTGACCTCTCCCCCGGAGCGGTCCTCCAGAATAAACGTGAATCCTCCCGAGGTGCCGACGCCAGGAATGGCGGGCGGAGAGAATCCGAACGACACGGCTTGCGGAACCCTGCTAAACGCGGCGTTTAGGCGGGCTTTAATGGTCTGAAACTGCAATTCCTGGGTTTTGCGATCCTCCCATGGCTGCATGGTAATGAAGCCGAATCCGTAATAGCTGGTGCGAACCAGACTGAGCAGGCTGAATCCGGAAATGGTGGTGACGTGAGCCACACCGGGGACTCCGGCGGCGACCTGCTGGAGTTTCGCCATGACCTCCTCCGTCCGCTGAAGCGAGGCGGAATTGGGAAGCTGCACATTGATGTAGAAGAAACCCTGATCTTCGTCGGGAACAAAGCTGGTGGGCAATTTTCCGCCTGCAAAAAATCCCGCGGCGCCGAAACCGACCAGCAGAAGCACCGCAATCACGCTCTTGCGGAGCAGCGCGGCGGACACGCGGACGTAGCCCTGTGTGGCCTTTTCGAACATACGATTGAACCAGGCGAAGAAGATCGCCAGAGGCCCTCTACTTTGCCGCTTCGGCTTCAGAAGCAGGGCTGCCAGCGCGGGGCTCAGAGTCAGCGCGTTGAACGCGGAGAGAATGACGGAGATCGCGATGGTTACTGCGAATTGCTGATACAACTTGCCGGTGATGCCGGGGATGAACGCGGTGGGCACGAACACCGCGGACAGAACCAGCGCGATGCCGATCACAGGGCCGGAGAGTTCTTCCATCGCCTTGAAGGCTGCTTCTTTCGGAGAGAGGCCTTCCTCAATGTGGCGCTCGACTCCTTCCACCACAACGATTGCGTCGTCCACCACCAGCCCGATCGCCAGCACCAGTCCAAACAATGAGAGCGTGTTGATGCTGAATCCGAACAGGGGAAAGAATATGAAGGTACCTACCAGGGAGACCGGCACGGCCAGCAACGGAATCAGAGTGGATCGCCAGCCCTGCAAAAACAGATAGACCACCGCCACCACCAACACAATGGCAATCAAGAGCGTTTCGACGATTTCCTTAATTCCTTCGCTTACCGCGAGTGTGGAATCCACGGGGACGGTGAAATCGATGTCCTCAGGGAAGCGGCCCTTGGCCTCACTGAACAGTTTCCTCACGCCGGCCGCCGTATCCACCGCGTTGGAACCCGGCAACTGATAGATTGCGATGACGGCCGAGGGTTTGCCGTCCAGGTGACCGGTCCAACTATAGTCCTGCGAACCCAATTCCACCCGCGCGACATCCTTCACGCGGACGATGCCTGTCTCAGTAGTCTCGCGCACCACGATCTGCTCGAATTCCTCGGGTGAGGTCAAGCGGCCTTGCGCGCGAACCGAATAGGTGAAGGCCTGACCTGCTGGAATCGGCTCGCTGCCCACTTGTCCGGCTGGATTGACGGTGTTCTGGGCTTGAATCGCGGAGACAATCTCGGGAACCGTAATTTCGAGCTTGGCCAGTTGATCCGGCTTGACCCAGAGACGCATGGCATACTGTCCGGCGCCGAACACCTGGACCGTGCCGACTCCTTTCACGCGAGTCAACTGGTCCACCAGATTGATGTAAGCGTAATTCGCCAGAAACCTCGCGTCGTAGGTTCCTTTGGGGGAATTCAGGGCGATCAGCATCAGCGGAGCAAGAGTCGACTTCTGGACGGTGACGCCGTAATTGGTTACGTCGGCTGGCAATTGCGAAGCTGCCTGCGTCTCGCGGCTTTGGGCAAGGATCAAGTCCGTGTTCGGGTCGGTAGCGACGTCGAAATCGACGATCATTCGCATCTGACCGTTGGCGGTGGCGTTGAGCGAGTACATGTAGTTCATGTTGTCCACGCCGCTCATTTGCTGCTCGATCGGGGTTGCCACAGCTTGCTCGATCGTCTGCGCATCTGCGCCGACGTAGATCGCAGAGATCTGAATTTCGGGAGGGGCAATCTGAGGAAACTGGGCAACGGGCAGGGTGGCCACTACCACCGCGCCTATGATCACGGTGAACAGCGCCAGGACCATGGCCACAATCGGGCGGTTGATAAAGAATTTCGACATGGCTGGTTACCTCTCCACGAACGGCTTGGGATCCACCTGGATCCCGTTGCGCATCTGCTGTATTCCGTCGACGACCACACGATCGCCCGCCTTGACGCCCTCTTGAATGATCCAGTCCTTGCCGAAGGTCTCGCCCACCTTCACCGGTTGAATCCTCACTTTCCCGGCGCTATCGACCAGGGCAAGCTCGCGCGTGCCCTGCAGATCGATGACGGCCTGTTGAGGAACCAGCAGGGCGCCTTTCTGAATGTTGAGAGCCGTCCGAATCTTTCCATACTGGCCCGGCCGCAGATTGTTGTTGGGATTGGGGAACAAGGCCGCGATCCGGATGGCGCCGGTCCTGACGTCGACCTGGCGGTCCGCGAAATCGAACTTGCCTTTATAAGGATAGGTGGTGCCGTCCGCGAGAACGAGCTCAAACTCCAGCACGTCGCGCGAGGCTTGACGTGTCTGCGGAGTGGGATAAAGACGCGCGCGTTCCATATATTCCTGTTCGCTGGCGTTGAAATAAACCTTGATGGGATCGACTGTGGAGACGGTGGTCACTGGTCCACTCGCCGGACTCACCAGCGCGCCGACCTGTTGTTGAGCGATTCCCGGGATGCCATCGATCGGCGAGGTGAGGCTGGTGAAGCCGAGATCGATCCGCGCTGTCTCCACCGCGGCCCTGGCACTCTGAACAGCGGCTGTGGCGGCGGTGATCTGCGCCTTGGCGGTTTCTACCTGAGCTCTGGACGCCTGAAGCGTCGCTTGGGCGGCCTGATTGTTCTGCGTGGCGTTGTCCAGATCCTGCTGCGTGATGGCCCCCTGCTGCATCAGCGGTGTATAGCGATCTACGTCAAGCTGCGTCCGCCGCTGATTTGCCTGTGCGACGGCCACCTGCGCCTCGGCTAACGTTAATTGCGCCCGCGCCTGCTCGAGTTGACCTTCAGATTGTGCAAGCTGTCCTTGAGCCCGGTCCACGGCCGCCTGAAAGGGACGAGGATCGATCTGGAACAGCAGCTGGCCCTTCTGAACAAAAGAGCCTTCTGTATAGGCTTGGTTTGTCAGATAACCTGTCACCTGAGCCTTGATATCCGCGTTCACCAGGCCGTCCAGGGTGCCAATCCACTCCCGATAGAGGGGTACATCCATCTGCCGCACTTCGGACACTCGAACCTGGAGCGGCGGCGGGGCGGTGGTTGCTCCGGTTGTCTTGCCGCAGCCTTGGGTGATCAGAATCGGGACAGCAATGGACAGTAGTACAGCGTGAAACATTGCTCGATCGCCAAACGCATTGTGTTGATGATGAGAGCTGCGCATATGTTCCTCTTCTCCCTAAATTTTGCCCCACAATACGGCGTCCCGGCATGCGGTTGAAGCGTCAAGGCGACTCGGATATTGACGCATGGGGTCGAATGCACGGGCGTACGCCCGGCGAGGCCTGGATTTCAGGCCACAAAAATTAGTCTGACGCTTTTACGGTAACTGTGCCACCCCCGGAAGTGGTAATTTGCGGCACCGATTGACGCCAGGGGCTAAAGGCACAGCGTGCCTGGCGAGAATCGGGCCTCGGATCCGGGTCGCGCCGGGCAGTTGTTTCAATGGGTTGCCGGGTTCGCTTCGTAGGAATAGCTTCGTCGGAACGGCGTGCTGTTGGTTCCACCGCGGGGTTACCCGGGCTCTCCTGGCCGTTGTGCAGCGTCGCCGGAAGACATTTTCCCAGCGGGTTGCGCTGACCTCCGCAGTGCCGCCCGACTCGGCGGAAAGCGGGCCTATCCTGGAGCGAGCCGCTGAAGACCCGTGTGAATTGCCCGCGCAATTGCCGTGAGCCGCGGATTGCGCCGGCCTCGTGCTTCACGGGAGCAATCCGGCGGAAACATCAGGTTCCTGGCACCGCGCGAAAATTCGAGCTGAATACCATGCCCGAGCTTGCCCCGGTTGGTGAGATTAGCGGGCTCCGCGCCGCTCAAGTGCGCTGGGGCCGCCAGGGCGCGGATTCCGTGCGTTTCCATGGAGGCATTGATCATCGCTGTTATGGTTTCGCGTCCTGCTTGCCATCTCCCACCGACGTAAGCAACTTGAGTGTGAGTCTCTTGGGAGCCATGTAGGCTAAGAACGAAGTTCGTCCGAGGAAGCAAGTCTAGAAGAGTAGGTTCATCGAAGAGCGTGCTGGCAATGTGCAGTTCTTCGTGATTGTTTTTACGCAGAAATCCCGCGAACTCGTACCAGGCCCAGTCGCCCGACCCCGAAATTGCGCGGAGGAGTTCTGAAGTACCGGGCTCTATGCCGCCCCCGTGCGGCGCGACCACCAAGCACCGCTCGATGTCTCCATCGCCGAACTCAATGCGGAGATCCCGCCCCGGAACGTATCCGCGGTCGAGAATCTCCTGGTAGTTGCGCGGTTCAGCCAAACGAAACCACGATAGCAGGTCGATTCGCGGTTTGCGAAATATCTGGATCGGTTGGGCTACGCTTTCAATCGCTGATGGCGATCGTGACCGTATTGCTCTCCACCACCGTCCCGTCTGGCAGAATTACGTGGATCGCCGTTGGTACGGCTGCTCCGGCAGGAACCACCGGGGGAAGTTTGGCGTTCACCTCGTACAATCCAACGGTGCCAGGGGCAAGGCCGGAGAAGAGGGGATCGATTTCCAGCCCTCCAACCACAATTTTGATCCTGTTGCTCAGCGGCACCAACCGGTCCTGTGGCGCCATTGTTCCGGCCGGGATGTTGTCTAATGTCTGCCCGAGGCCGCTCGCGAAGATAGTTAGGACTTCGCCGCGACTTGCGGGGCGGCCTGGCACTCCGCTGTTCTTGGGCATTGCAATTTCGTTCGTGCCGGCGATAGTGATCAATCCTTGACGGGTTGTGTCCATGCTGAACAGACCGGGACTCGCCGCTTGCATCACGCTTTGAAGGGAGTACTCAGAACCATTCTCCGCTTGCAACGTGATAGTCAGTGGAGAGCCCGAGGGAAGTACCGGACACTGAAAATTTACTTGCGCACTGGACACCATCATCAGAGGCGCGACATGACCATTCACCGTTACTTGCACTCCCGCTAGTGTCGTAGGCACAGGAATCGTTGCTGTGGATTGGGGAGCTTGAGTGGTGAAGCCGACGCCCGATAGCGTCGCTAAGCCGCCGGGACTGCAGGAATTGCCGGGCAGGCCGCTGGCGGTGTTGGAGATGCTCATCGCGCTCAAGGTCCCGGAAACGCCAGAGGCCTTGCTCTCCACTGGATTGCCCGGCCGGGTCCCCGGTGGCGCGACAGATGAGATGGTTTCCTGTACCTGCGACCGCAGCGTCTGGCCTGAAACGGAAGCCGCAGGCAGAATCTCAACGGCGCTCAGGTTGTAGCGATCCGAGGTTGGGGCGGTATCGCTGAGGACTACGCTGGTGCCTGCACTCGCCGTGCTTGCAACTTGGCTCTGGACCCAAAAGGCGTTCCCCGCGGCGGCCAGGTATTGATGGATCACGGTTTGACCGGCGCTGGGCGTTCTGGCAATTGCCTCGCCGTAATCGTTGCCCACTCCAAACACCCAGGAGTTGTTGCGGGTTGTAGTCAACTTCGCTGTTGGCGCGCCAGACGATGCGCTGTTGCTCGCGGTCGCACCAATAGCCCCTGAACCACTGGTACCCGTTGTGTCGATTCCAGTAAAGCTCATGACGGCCAACGACGCCGCCACCTTTTGAGACAGACTTGCAGTGATGGACACGTTGCGGAGAGGAGAGGTCGCCGAAGCGCGCCATATCTCCGCAGTGCCATTTTGCCGATTCGTTCTGACTGCGAGAACCCACGTTAGTCCCCCGCCAGACACGCTCTGAACCGTGGTGTTCGGTTGGGAGACATCGCTCGCAGAAATGAAAGCCAGCAGTAGCTCGCTTCCGGATTTTGTTGAGAAGGAGGGCGAGGTAATGGTTGTTTTTGCACTGGATCGATCGCGCCAAACGCCGACGTCCGGCGCGATTGAGGAGGTGGTCTGATTCTGAGTCGCGGTGAAGGTGACTCCCGTCACGTTCGTACCATTCACAGTTACGGATTTGCTTGCGGGGGAGAAGGTGTATCCCGTTTTGCTTGGTGTGATTGTGTAGGTGCCGTTTACGATACTGGTAAAAGTAAAGTTGCCGGAACCATCGGCCGGTGGTGGTTGCGCTTTTCGCTCCACTCAGAGTGATGGTTGCGCCGCTTCCCAGAGCTGAAGCTGCTCCGGAGATGCTCCATTGGCCTGGAACAATACTTAAGTTAAATGTCTTGGTCGCACCTCCGCCCACTGCCGAAATAGTGGCGGTTTGACTGGAGGAGACAGAGCTCACTGTTGCCGTGAAGGTCGCGCTGGAGGCACCAGCGGCGACGTTGACGGTGGACGGTACTGTTGCCGCGGAATTCTGGCTGTTAAGCGCAATACTAAAACCGCCTGACAACGCGGGGCTACTGACAGTAACCGTGCAGGCCGCCGAACCGGGCGCGGTGACGGTAGCCGGGACGCAGGTGAGGCCGCTTACTGCCGGCGAGACAGGTTGTGTGATCGAAATGGTGCCGCCGGTGCCTGCTCCGGCGATCGGGACTCCAGGTGGAGTTGAGGCCGAGACCGCCGTCATCTGCACGGGCACGGACGTCACTAGAGTTCCTGGAGCAATCTGAAACGTAGCTGTCGCCAGAATGCCATCAGAGATTGTGTTTGTGTTCATTCCGTAGGCCACACATATTGTTCCAGTCGCATATGGCGAGCACGTCACGCTCTTGCCTGCCGCAGTGAGACTGGATCCCGCGATAACACTCACACTGGTTACGCTCGAAGTAGAGTAACCCATGGTCCATTGCACGGCGGCCGGTTGGGCTCCTCCTGTAGAGGCCAAGGAGATACTCAAACTCACCGCTCCACCGGGGACAGAGCTGCCCGAACTCAACGAAACAGCGGCTTGTTGCGCGAAGGCAGGGCTTGCTATTAACGACAGAAAAAGCAAAGCCTTCCACTCCAGGCTTGAGGCCCTTATGAAACCGCAGAACTTCAATGCACACCTCCACAATTTGACGAATCAGCTTTTTGGGCGCGCGTGTGGATTCCCCGGCAGCCACGCTGTGGTTGCGGAGCATCGCTACGGACCTGGGGCTCGGCCAGATGGCTGGCGAAACTCTCAGGTCCAGTAAACTGCGCTGGGCGTTAAATGCTTGATCGGCGTGGTAAACGAATACAAGGAAGCGCTGGAAAGCTTTTAGGCGTTAGGATACACGGGCAGCTTGGTTCGAACGGAGTAGGCGCCAACTTCGTTCAAGGTGCGAAGAACAAGAAATCCCGCGCCCGTTTTTCTCTTCGTTGCATAAATTGCCGGAGGTGCTGCGAAAGCACGAGCACTGCCAAACGAGATCTAATCTGAAAAAAGTCGTAAAGTATGGGCGTGGTGGCATTTCGCACCCAAGCCCCGCACCGGTAACGACGAAGGAGGACTTCAGTGTTCCAGACTTTATTACGACGCCCCGGCAAATCTTCCCTAACTTTCTATCGATCTGATTCAGAAGTGTGACATTATTTCCTGTCCGGGCGGAGTCGACAATGTCCGATGACGCCGCGCGGCTGCAAGCTTATCGGGGCGTAATCCTTCGCAGCGGATCACATTCCGTTTACTGAATCGAAATATGCACCGCGCTCGTCATACTCTTAAAATCGTTAGTCTGAAAGTAGCATTGAATAACCGTATCGCCTCTTCCGGCCAGACTCGACGGCAATTGCAAATTCACCTGATCCAATCCCGGATACTGGCCCTGGGTGCCTGCGTAGCTGGCTGGCGCGTAGCTCCCAGCCGCATTACAACCGATCGGGTAGCTACCCGCAGGCGAGAGCGCGCGGCCGTCGTAATTCACAGTGAATCCGGTTCCATACAAGGTTATATAAACCGTGCCGGTCGCCACATTGATCGGCACTGCCGCACAACCTGTCGCGGTGCACGAATAGACAGGAACACTGGTTTGCGTTCCGTCGCCGGCCACACGAATGGCAGTCGCCGCGGCAAGGCTGGCCGAATTTAGCGTGTAAAGTCCCGGCGCGCTAGGCCCAACCGGAACGGCGATGGCTTCCTCTGTAAGCGGAGTTCCATCGTGTTCGATGCTTACCGATGCGAAGGGCCAGACGATTCCGGATGGAATCAGGTAGTTAATCTGCGTCGGCGAGACATAGACCAGCGGAGCAAGTTGCTCCGAACCATCGCCGCCGCGCAGATGTACCCGAATACCTGCCAGATGGGTCGGCAATGAGCCGGCTCCGGCTGATTCCGTCATCGAAGCGATATTCGAGCCGAATGCCGTCACGAGCGAGTCATAACCGACCGGATAAGTAAAGCTCGCCGACGAGACCCCGGGGACAGTCAGCCCTGAACCCGGACTGTCATTTACGAACACCGAAAGAACCAGCGCGTTGGTAGTGGTCGTGGTCTGCAGATACACGAAAATCATGTCCGGGAGCCCGTCGTTGTTCAAGTCGGCGATCAGCCCTGCGATCGGGTCCGACATTGCATGATTCAGAGTGTAATTGGATGAATTGAACGGCGGACCGTTGAAGTAAACGGGGAACCGGAACGTTCCGTCGCCGTTTCCCGTCTCAATTCCGCTTCCGGCTACAACATCGACCTTCCCGTCGTGGTTGAGATCGGCGGCGAGCGGCGTGTGGTATCGGCTGTAGTAATCAGCTCCTAAAATCGACCGGGGTGTTTGGAAGGAACCGTCTCCATTTCCGAGCGCTATGCTGACATCGTTCGCTTCGTTTGGCGGACCTGGATAATTCACCAAGCCTCCCGTCGTGAGCGCAAAGTCGATTTTCCCGTCGCCATTAAAGTCACCGGCAACTGGGCTGCCGGCAAAATGGAGAGTGGTCCCGGACGAGAAGGTTCCGTCACCGTTTCCGAAGGAGACGTCTAGCACCTGCCCGTATCCCCCCTGGATCAGATCCACGTTGCCGTCGCCGTTCAGGTCCGCCACGAGCACAACTACTGCTTCCGAGATCTGAAAAGCTTCAAAGGTGCCATCACCACGGCCGAGGAACTCGAAAAAGCCCGTCAGAACGTCCAGCTTGCCATCGTGATTCACATCGACTGCGAAAGCTGGGTAGCCCGGCATAACACCAGCTCCAGGGTAGAACTGGTCGATGGCAAAAGAGGTGATAATCGCCGAGCCGAAAGTGCCGTCGCCCTTACCTGGAAGAACGCTCACGCTCGCTGCTTGGCCGCTAGGCGTGTATGACCAGAATCCAAGGTCTACTTTGCCGTCTCCGTTAAAATCGCCAGCCCAAAGCACCTCTGGGCTCGCCGGAAGCATCAGCGAATACGCGAGGTGAAATGTCCCATCGCCGTTGCCAAGCGACACGGTCAGGTTCCCGCCGCTCGGAAATGAACCACCTCCGGAAACGATCAGAGAGGCGAGATCCGGTTTTCCATCGCCATTAAAATCCGCAGTCACGATTCCACCAAGGGCATCGTTCAGGGTTTGATCTATCGTGCTATTGAGCGGCGCACGAAAGGAAATCGCCTGGGCGCCGAGTGGGACAGCGAATAGCAGCGTGTTGACGGACATTGCAATTACGCCAAGAATGGAGTGGTTGTGCACGAGTGAAACCAAGCATTTTCTCGACCACGAATGGCGGAGAGCGTTTTCGTCGCGCCGACCCTCCATCCCGCACTCGGGACCGTAGCCGTTGTTAGTGGCGGTGGGGAATAATGCGAGTCAACGGGCGTTACGCTGGCGATTCAGTAGTGCAAGCGCGGCTCACGCCACCATTATTCCCACTCGATCGTACCGGGCGGCTTATTCGTAAGATCGTAGAAAATTCCCGCGATCCCCTGGACGCTCTGCAACTCCTTCACCAACCGGTCCAACAGATCCTTGGGCATCCGCACCACGCTGGCGGTCATGCCGTCCACAGAATTTATGGGGCGCAATACCAGACTGTCAGGTTTGTGGGAAGTCCCTAGCGGCAGCAGAACCACCGGGAACTGCCACACAGACGAATCGAAACCGGAGTCCTTAGTAAATTTGCGAACGATCGCGTCGGCGCGTCGCAATCTCGCCAGCCGGTCGGGAGAAAGCTTGGCCGGTACGGTTCTCATCGAGGCGATGGGACCATCTGCCCAGATTTGAACTACCACGCGGTTCACTCCCTCGCTGGAGTTCACCAGTTGGGCCGTCTCTTCGTCCGTGTCCGGGAAATCGTGTATGGCCAGAGCGGACCGGTACGACCGTGAATCCCCCTGCACGCCCACCGAACGAACCGGCAAGATCCAACCGCCCAAAGCCCTCTCCGGCGCTTCGGCTTCATTGGTACAGAGGCAGCGGATCGCCAGTCCCGGCCCTGGAAATGGGTGACGGTCGAGCAATGCGGGTGACAGGCCGAGTTCCCGGCCCACCATGCGTACTTCGTCTTTGTAAAACGATGCCAGCGGCTCGACGATATTTCCCTCATCGATCAGCTTCTGAATTCCGGCTACACGATTGTGATGGGTCTTAATCAGGTCGGCCTTCGCGCTTCCGCCGGACTCAATCGTGTCGGGATAAATGGTTCCCTGACCCAGCACCCATTTACCATTCAGGAACTGCTCCGAATCCAGAATCCGCTGCTGGACCTGTACAAAAGCCTCGCCAATGATCTGACGCTTGTCTTCAGGTTCATCGGCGTGCGCAAGGCTGGTTAGAAACTGGCTGGAAGCGTCTTCCACAGCGAACGACTTCGCCCCCAGTTCCGCGAAGCTGGAGCGCACAAAATCCGTCTCGCCTTCCCGCATCAACCCGGTGTCGACGTAAGTGCCGTGGACCCTCTCCGGACCCAGAGCCTTCAGGCACAAGGTATAGGCGACCGTCGAATCCACGCCGCCGCTGACAAAGAAGAAGACGCTGCGGTCCCGCGCGGTCTCTCGAATCTGGTCCAGCAGCGGAGTGATCCGCCCGCGAGGGTCCCAGTCCTTCTGGCACCCGCAGATATCGAAGAGAAAATTTGAAAGAATCTGCGTGCCGCAGGGCGTGTGAGCGACCTCAGGATGAAATTGCACCGCGTATTGGCGCTTCTCCGTGGATGCGATAGCGGAAATCGCGCAGGTAGGCGTGCGGGCTAGAACCTCAAAACCGGGGGGCGGGGAAGCCACTTGATCGCGATGGCTCATCCATACTTGTTGGAACCGTGTTATCCCGCGAAAAAGAGCACTCTCTGCCTGGATCTCCAGCGGTGCGAAACCATATTCGCCCTTATCGCCCTTCCGAACATCGCCTCCCAGAAGATGCGCCATCAACTGCTGGCCGTAGCAGATTCCGAGAACGGGAGTGCCTAATAAATGGAGTGTGGCGGGGTCCAGGGTGGGACTCCCAGCATCGTACACGCTGGAAGGACCACCAGAAATGATGATTCCACGGCGGCCGGTCAGTTCGGAAGCGGGAGTTTCGCTAGGGGCGACCTCCGCGTAGACACCCAGATCGCGCACCTTCCGCGCGATGAGATGGCAATACTGCCCCCCAGCGTCAAGAACGGTAATTTGAGGCTGCAAGTCTATAGCTTACTTTGAAGCCGCAAGGGAATTACCGGCGTTGGCCTGATGCTGAATCCGCTGCACCAGCATCTTCTTAGCATTGTCCAGAAGGGCCTTGGCCTTGGGCATCGAATCGACCGCCTTTTGCACCGCCGCGTCTTGTTCAATGGCCACCCGTTGCGACTCCTCGTAGCTGAAAGCGGTGACATACATTTCCCGCTTCAACTGGTCCTTCACCCACTGGTGATTCTCAGTATATTCGGCCTCGGTGAAGTCCACCTTGTTGGTAAGCAGGAAGGCGTGGAATTCGTTGACGATGTTTTCGTCGGGCTCCCAGCCCTTGGGAAGCTTAGCGTCTTCCTTAGCGCCGAAGTACTTCGTGGAGAAATTGAAGAGAGCGCCCTTACGAGCAATTTCAATCTGGAATTTGTTCAGTTTCTGAACCGAAAAGCGTTCGTCGGGAGTGATGCCCCCCCCGCCGTAAACCGTCCGTCCGCTGTCCGTCATTTTGACGTCCGCAGCGTTCTTCTGATCCAGGTTCGTGTGCGAATAGTAATCCAGGAAGGAGATGTTCGAATAGTCGCGTTGGATCAGGCGGCCGCTGGGCGTGTAGTAATGAGCTGTGGTTAACGCCAGCCCGGTGTTGTCGCTCAACGGGAATACGGTCTGAACCAGGCCCTTGCCGAAAGTCGGCTCGCCCAGAATCCAGCCGCGGTCATGATCCTGCAAAGCTCCGCTGACGATTTCAGCAGCGGAAGCGGTGTAGCGATTCACCAGAACCACGATCGGGTAGTCCTTGCCGGCGCCATCGTAGCGAGCCTGATAGTTCTTGTTTGGTGAAGCGCGTCCGTGATGGCTCACCACCAGTTCGCCCTTGCGCAGGAAGTGGCTGGCCACGTCCACGCCCTCATTCAATAAGCCGCCGGGGTTCTGACGCAAATCCAGGACCAGGCCCTTGATGTCCTTCTCGCCCAACTTCTTCAGCTTGTCTTCGAGTTCCTTGCTGGTGTTCTCGTTGAACTGGGTGACGTCCACGTAGGCATAACCCGGACGAACGTAAAACGCGTCGGGCACGCTAAAGCGGGGAATCTCGTCGCGAACGATATTGAAGATGATCGGCTTCTCGACGCCCTCGCGCAGCATGGTCACCTGCACCTTGGAACCGCGCGGGCCTTTAAGCAGGTCGGCGATTTCGCTGGTGTTTAGACCGTCCGTCTTCTTATCGTTAATCACCACGATCGCGTCGCCCGGACGAATGCCGGCTTTGTAAGCGGGCGAACCTCCAAAGGGCGCGATGACGATCGTCTTGCCATTGCGCGGGCCCACCTGCATGCCCACGCCATAGTAGTGGCCGCGCTGATCGTCGCGCAGGCCCTGATAATCTTTGGGATCGAAAAAGTTGGAGTGCGGATCCAGGGTCTTCAGCATGCCCGGGATAGCGCCCTTGTAAATCGCCTTGTCGGCCTTCACGGGATCGGCGAAGTTTTGCTCCACCGTATCGTAGACCTTCGTGAATGACTTCAGGCTTTGGCTGACGGCATCTTCCGGAGTGCTAGCCGCTGAAGCGCTGCCTCCCATGAAGAATGCTGCGCTACCAGCACCGATCGCAATGAATGCGGGAACAAGCAGGTAGCCACGAAGGTACAACGGGCCCTGCGTCTTCGGAAGTTGCGGCATTAAATCGCCTCCAGCCAGTTTCAGTATAACAGGGAAAATCCGGACGCTTGGCCTAACTTGCGCGTACGCGGCGCACGGTGGGATGCGACAAGCCTGGCTCCATACGGGCCGGTTTGCGCTCCGCTTCCGTCAGCCTTTTGGCCTGGTCGCTGACGCACACCAGGAACATCGCCTGACGCGCGTTCTTCAAAATATCGATGATCCGTTCCTGGCGGTCTTCCAGGTAGATCGACTTCCCGTCGGTGACCAGGTGGAGTTCCGATTCCGCGCGCAACACCTCGGCCAGGCGCTTACCCATTTCCTTTTGCAGGAAGCGCAGCACGCGCCGGACTTTCTGCAGCGAAAATCCTTTGCGGCGAAGTTCCGCGATCACCGTGATCTCGATCACCTCGGCCGCGCCGTAGACGCGCCGATGTCCTTCGTGGCGGGGCGAGACCACCTTGCGTTCATCCCACCATTGGAGCTGCCGCAAACTGACTGCGGCAACGTCGGCAACTTCCGCGGAAGAATAACTCCGCTCGTTCGTCTGAAGTTCGGGGCGGGACTTGCGGGCGGCTTTATTCATGGCGGCAGACTTACCGATTGTACTCGACCTGAGGGGGTTGTCAACAAGGGGGGTGTAGTGGGTCATTCAGGCATCTCCCGCCGCGCCGGAAAAAATCTCTAAAACAGACGGTCCCGCTTGCGTTTTTTGCGTTTTTTCTGGATTTCTACGGCGAAAACCGGTATCCCACCCCTCGGATCGTGTGAATGTGTTTGGGGTATTGCGTGTTCTCTTCAATCTTTTGCCGCAGCCACGCGATGTGTACATCGATGGTCCGCGAGGAGGCTTCGCTGGAGTACTCCCACACGTCGCGCAGAATGTCTTCTCGCGACACCACCGTCCCGCGTCGCTCCACCAGGTAATGCAGCAGTTGAAATTCTTTTTGAGGCAGGTTCAGAGGATGTCCGTTCTTGCGAATATCAGCATGCTCAAAGTCGGCGTCCACTTCGCCGAATCGAAACCTGGCGAGCGGCACTCGCTTCTCCTTATTCGCCCTCCGTAGCAGCGCCTCGACGCGCGCCAACAGCTCGGCCGGATCAAACGGCTTGGCCAGATAGTCATCGGCGCCGAGCTTCAGCCCCGCAACCCGGTCGGCGACCTGTGTCCGCGCCGTCAACATGAGCGTAGGCGTATCGATGCCCTGTTTACGCAACTCGCCGCATACCTCGAAGCCGCTCTTCTTGGGGAGCATCACGTCCAGAAGGATCAAATCGAATTGGCCGGCTTGGGCCTGGCGCAAGCCTCGTTCACCATCGGTCGCCGTGGCCAGTTCGTAGCCTTCTCCCGTTAGCAGGTCTCGCAGCGTGAGCTGCAAGCCCGGCTCGTCTTCAATCAGCAGGATGCGCGAATTCATTTACGGCCTCTGTCACGCGGTTCTCTTCCCCGCTATTGAGCGTGTCCGCGCTACCCGGCGCGGCGGGAAGCCGCAGGATAAACTCAGTACGTTTCAACGGCTCGCTGATCACGCGAATCGAGCCGCCATGCGCCTCCGCAATCTTCTTTACCAAGTCCAAGCCCAAACCCGTACCGCGAACCTGATCCTCCATCGCACGGCGTCCACGGTAGAAAGGCTCGAAGATGGAGCTCTGCTCTTCCCGGGGAATACCCAGGCCGTGGTCCACCACGCTGATCTCGACAAAGGTCTTTCCGCGATCTTCGACATCGCGCGCCGAAACCCCAATCCAAGGTTCCGGATGACCCCCGTGCTTGGCCGCGTTGTCGATCAGGTTCTCCAACGCGTGGGTCAATGCAAGTTCGTCTGCAAGAATCATAGATAGATCTGGCGGAATATTTGTTACAACTCACCAGCTCCGGATCAAAATGGACTCGCGCCGCCGCCAGGCTGCGGTCAACTAAGGTCGCCACCGAATGAGGCGAAACGTTGCGAAGAAGCGAGCCCGCTTTGGCATTGGCGAACAGCAGCACCTGCTCCACCAACGCGGAGAGACGCATGGCCTCGCCTTGAATCAATTTTCCGTAGCGCTCCACCTGCTCCGGTTTGTGAGCCAGCTTTCCGGTCAGGTTGAACGACGCGGTGCGAATCACGGTCAGCGGCGTTCTGAGCTCGTGAGAGACACCCGCAACGAAATTCATTCGGGTTTCCGCCAGCTTCTGCGCCTGCCTCGAATAGTGGACCAACGCAGCTGCCGTCCCCAGGATCAGTAGCAGCAATCCACCCGAAAGGACCAGATTCCGGCGGCGGGTCTGCTCCACCAGCGCCTCCAGCGACCCCGCGCGATGCCACGCCAGCAATAACCATCGGCCTCCGTCGCCCGGGCCAGCTTCACCAGGAGGGCCCGGAGGTCGCGGCGGCCTGGGACGCTGAAAAGCGCCCTTGTCGCCCGGCGGCGGTCTGCGCGGCCCGCCGCCGGGATTCATGACAACTCAGGCCCGCTCGCCAGCAGCGGGACGGAAGCATCCGGTCCGTCGAGCCCTCTGATGCCGCGCCGTCGGAGCGTCCCCAATTCGTAAATCGTCTCTGCGGGAGAGCTGCGTGTTACTACCGCCATGTCATACTTTATGTCACCGCTTTCAGTCAATAGCCGTTCTTGAGCAACGTAGGGAAAGAGACTCTGACGGACGTAGCCAGGGTCGAATTCCAAAAGCAGCCATTCCTGTTCCCGTCCCCGATCGCCCGGCCCCCGCCCGAACCGCGGGATCTCAATCTGGAAAGGGCCCGGCCCAACCCGGCCTGCATCACGCCGACCGGTACCTCCCAGCCTTCTCGTTAAGGTTCCGGCGCATTCGCCTCCCAGGTATCGCTGGGCCAGGCGCAGGTTTGAACCGGCCTTCATTCAGATCCAATTGTTCCAGCGCCAGTCCCGAGCCGTTTTGTGGAATCGCCAGCGCGATCGTGCGGAAGACCCGGTCGTGAGTCGTCTTCCAAGTCTTATATCGAGCCTCGTACGCGCCATCCCTCCCCAGCGCTGCGATTTGGTCCGTGTCCGGAAGAAGAGGCGACACCAGAGCCTGCTGTTCCGCATTGAAAGCGCGCTGGACCTGGCTCAATTTGTCCTGTAGCGCCTCTTCCAGCCGCTGGCGTTCTGAGACGCTGATTTCGCCGATCCAACTGTATTGCAGAAACGCGACCACTCCACACAACAAAGCCAGCAGGCCGACGGCGACCCAGGCAAAGCCCCGCGACCCCGCTAGTTGTTTCGAGTGGCGCATGTAGTCAAAACCTCCGTGAGCCCTTCGGAGCCGCGACGGTCACGGAGTGGTCGCTTCTAGCTACCGCCCCCGTATCGGCCCACTCACTTCGCTAAAAACATCCGCGAGATAAATATGAGTCGCGCCGCTGGACGTATCGAACGTCTGGAACGAAGTCCGCAATTCGCAAGGCACACCGGAAGTCCGGGTCGAGGTAATCACTACGCGAAGCTCGCCGCGGCTGCCCGAGAAACCAGCGCTGGTGGATGCCAAACTCACCGAAACGGTCTGCCCGGCTGTCGCGGTGTAGGTAGTTGCCGTCCCAATGATTGTGCCGGCCGCGTTGTAAAAGGAAACGGTGCCCTGTGCAGGATGCCGCCGTCCCTCCAGTAGTGTTACTAGCGAAATTAGTCAGGTCCAGCCGAGCCGTCTCCGTGCTGCCCAATCCGAAGGGCGGCAAGGACTGAGTTATCGTTGACGTGTTGCTAGTCGTCGTCTGAGCGAACATGGCCGTCGATGCCAGCAGGCCCATACCCAGGTACAACGCGAGTTTTCGTGTCATGGTTTACCTCGAAGTTGAATTTTGAACTCCGGTCCCCCGGTGCTCATGGTCCGTAGACGGGTGACATCGTAATGGCGTTGCGGGTTCCGGACAAGCTTTACATTCTTAACTAACAGTCCCTTCACTTCATGCGATAACGAAAAGTCAGCTTCGTCTCCTCGTCCACCACCAGCGGACGCACAAAGCGGTAGGAGATGCCCGTTCGCGGAATATTGATATTGATGGGCAGAACACCCACCACTTTCCGCTGCAGTTCACCCACGTTCGCTGATGCCGCAGTGTCCTTCGCCTGCTCCTGCTGGACCTGGATTTCACGCGGCGCCTGAGGAAGCGACTTGAGCGAATTCACTCTGCTGTTTACCTCGACAGTCTCCGTCACTGAGCCTACCGTCAGAACGTTACTAACCAGCGTGCCGCTGGGATTATTGTGAAAGATATTCAAGGTCGAGGCCTGGAAGCCAGGGGATTGAACCGAAACTCTGACGTTTCCCGTCGGAATATTACCCAAAGCCCACCGTCCGTCCGGCCCACTGATCGCGGAGAACGTCTGGCCTCCTGCGGTGACGCTCACTTGAGCTCCTACGACCACCGCACCTGCTGCGTCCAACACCACACCGGCCAGTACGCTAGGGACTCGCGAAGAAGAAACCAACCCGCCAACCTTCTTCATTTGATCCCGCACGGTCCCGTCGTAGCTGACTGCCGTGAATTTGACGTCATTCTCCGCCACCGGGAACAGCTTCGCCGGACGAACATCGCCGCCAAAATTTGAAACCGTCAACTGTTGCGGCAGGAAAACCTCCCAACTTACTTCTCCGATAGGCAGATCCATCTTGGGAAGCGCCAGCCCCGCGTCTCCACGGCGAGCCAACGGACTCTCCGCGTTCAAGATCACAAACGATACTTCGTACGCTCCGGCCGAAGCGAATCCCGGGCGGAGTAGAGGCACTCTGCTGCCATCCGATCCCAGGACCGGCTTAACCTTCTCGCCCGCGACTTCTGCCGACAGAATGGTCGCGCCTGTGGGAAGCTGCACTTTCAGAAACGGCTGCGACTGATTCCTCACCATCAGCTTGATCTCGCTAAGGGAGCGGCCTTCCACGGTAACCAGCGTGGTGACCTCAGCCCTTTGCGCCACCGCCGAAAGCACGTGGCTATCGGAAAAACGGACCCAGTCCAACGCAAGCCCTGGCGCTTCCGTCGGCCGCTTTTGATACCGGAAGGCAGCCTGCAGCGTCCCTCGCGACAAAGCCCGCAGGGACGGGCTCAGCTCCTTCAAATCCATTCGCCGGAGACCGCCCTGTTCGGCTGCGTTAAGCTCCATCGCGCCGTCGCTCTCCACCAGCACTTCGCCCGTCTCCCGTTGAGCGCCTGAGAGCGTCACTAGAGGAACTTCAGTCTTAGTCACATTGGCATTCGACTTCACCATCGTGACCAGAAATTCGTGGCTGCGCAACGCCGCGTTGGCGACTCGCAGCAGCACGGTAGAGCCCTGCATTTCACTGGACGAGAGATTCGCTCCCGTGGCCCCGGTTAGTTCGTAGCCCGTGGGCGCTGTCAAGCGAAATTCCGTGGGCTCGCCTTGCACAACCGTGACCTGCACCAGAGCCGCAATCACCAGATCCGCCTCCGTCGCCGAAATCAATGTGTGGACGTCGGAGAGCAGGCGGACTTCCCTCGGCGCCGCTGGAGCTACAGGCGAGTTCAATCTCGATGCCCACCACAAATTCGTGTTCTGTCCCGGAACCAGTGTGGCTTCGATCACCGTCTGTCCGTTCTGCGACGTGCGCGACGTCACAATTCCCGGTGACAAATTGATCTGAGTCTGCTCTCCGGGAACCGTCAGACTCAGGCGTGCGAAACCTGCCGCGGGCGCGGGAAGAATAAAGGATGCCCGTCCCGTTTCGATGGTCAGCGGCAATGCGGCGTGCAATGTGACGGCGAATTCGCCCGGGCCCGATAACACGGCCGAGTGGAAATTTCCTTCGTGTTCCAGCGGAAGATCCTTGCCTTGCTGTTCCGCATCCTCTACGATCATGCCGTTCACCAAAGGCACCTTGCGATCCCCGGTAGTTAGGACGTCGCCCTCAAGGTTCACGGCACCCGTGACCGACTCCGCGCCCACCCGCAGATTCAATTGCGCGCTTCTCAGCACATAAGGGAAGGGCACTCCATCCGGTCTCCTCGCCGGGTGTGTGGCCAGATCGGTCAAGTGGTTGTAATCCTCGATCGGCAGCGTCACGTTTCCGGAAGTAGGAACCGGAAGGTCGGCCGCATTAACGCAAGTCATCGCCAGCATCATTGACAGCAAGGTCGTCTTCATTTCACACCTCCCTTTTTGTCTTCTTGATATTCC
Organism: Terriglobia bacterium; assembly: GCA_963766615.1. GTDB lineage: Bacteria > Acidobacteriota > Terriglobia > Bryobacterales > Bryobacteraceae > Palsa-187. The sequence continues at coordinate 73,200 of CAVYBC010000009.1, read as the reverse complement.
AGGTTGATCACCGCGGCCTTGTTTTCTCCGGTCAGCTCGGAAACCAGGTACAGCGAAGGTCCAATGGCCGGAAAGGCCACGTCGACAGGCACCGCCTCAGCCGCTCTCCGGCCGTTGGAGCGGATTCGAAATCCATCCAACAAAGCCTGCGTAGAAGCCGCGATGTTGGCGTTGGTGTTTGGGGCTTCCGCGGCTGTCGACTCGCTCCCGTTCAGCACCGGCGACGAGGACGGCTCGTAGGATTGGCCCCGAAACGCCCCTGGCCCCGAAGTGACGCGATACGCCGGAGGGTAGTACAGCAGCACGCCCGTCCGCGAAACTGGAAGATCCAGATTGGGCAGCGACAGAATCTCCTTGCCCTTCGGTTCCCACGCTGCGGCGCGAGAAAGATAAAGCACCTCGACCGCAAAGACAGGAGCCTCCTCGCCGGCCCTGCTCTTAGGCAGCGGAAACAACAACGCGCCGTCCGGACTCTGACCCGCTTTCACGGCTCGCCCCGCAATCGAGGAACTCCACACCGATGCTCCGGCCGGAAGTGCGACCTTCAAGAAACTTCGCTGATTGTTTCGTACCGCCAGCCTCATCTGCACCAGCACCTTGCCATCACTCGCAGCGAGCACCCGATACCGCGCCTCTTCAATGTTCGCCGTGAGCACCGCCTGCTGCGCGTAACGAGCCACCTGAATATCCAGCGCGCGGATCGAGCTTCCCGGCCGCACGCGGAACGCCACCATGGAAGGCGACTGGCGGCTCGCCACCGCGGTTCCGAGTTGCGCCGCATCCACTTCCTCCAGCCCTTGAGGCTTGCTCTCCTTGATTTCCCCCGCGCCCAGGACCTCCACCGCGATTCCACCCGAGACTCGTTCCGCATCCAACAATTGCAGCAACGGAATGCCGATGGCTCCTTCTCGCGGAAGCCGCGATTCTCCCTGAATGAGAAATCGCGCCGACCGCTCTACCGGCTCCAAAAAGTTGACCACCAGTTCGCCGTTCTTCACATCCCAATCCGCTACCGTTGCCCCCGGCACCTGGTTGACCGTTATCGAAGGCGGCACCGCGATCCTCACCTGGCTGGCCGTGCCCTGCATTACGTCCACCTGCACTTCCGCGCTGACCGAAGTCGAGTCCTCGCCCAAACCCAGAATCTGCGTAAGCGATCCCTGGAACCGCAACGGCAATTCGGCGCGTTTCTCTTCGACTTTCTTGCGCCAGCTAAAAGCCAGTGGCTCGTTGCCTCGAGCATAGGCCAGCCAGTGGCCCGGCGTTTTTTCCGCCATCAGACCGCCCGCCAGCTTCACCTCCAGATCCTGCGCCGCAAGCGTCGCGCCCAGATCGATGGACGCTTTGGTCACTCCCGACGCGCTCGCAGGAAGCGCGAGCCGTTCCTCCCCGCCCGTGGAGGCGATGGGGAACGCCAGATCGAGAAGCAACACAGATCGGCCCTTCTTGGAGATAACCGCGGAGAGCTGCCCGCCTCGCCCAGCGCCTGGAACCAGCGGCACCGAGTGCCCGTCCATCCTCGACTCCCGCACCAAAAACCCTTGGGGGATCGGAACCCGCACCCAACCGTCCTTCAAGACATCGACTGTTAGAGTCGCTCTGCCTGAAGCAAGTGCGCCCTCCAACCGAAGGTCGTAATCAACTTTAGTTAGAGTCGACTCGACGGTCGGCTCTTTTTCAAGCTCCGCAGGATAAGCCCTGCCCCGCAGCGCCTGATATTCCGTAACCGGAATCACCACCCACCCCGGCGGATGCGATGCCTCCTGAGCCTGAACACAGGCGGCACCCAATAAGACTGCAGACACAAATCCCCATTTGTTCATTTTTGGATCCCCTTTCCTAAAGCAACAGCTGGGGACATTCTAGTCCCACTAAATTTGGATTGCTATGGTACTTGAGGAATGCCGTTACGAGGGCCATCCTTTCAGGAAAAAGATTGCTGCGAAATCCGCCAGAGAGCTCTCCGTCCCGCCCGTTCTAATGTTCATCTCAAACAAATCGCGCCTCTTTTGTCATTTGTTCTGAGCGAGATCGCACTCTGAACCGCCCGCGCTTTGCGATCCTCCGCCCACACTATGAGCATCATGGGCTTCCCTGGACAAATCGGAGCGTCTCGCGCAATAACAGCGCCACGCTACGCGCTAAACAAAATAAACAAATCGCCGGTACCATTCGAACCCAGGAAGTTGATGAAACTAAATAACCGTGGTCCACAACACATGCAATCCCGCCTCGCCGGACGGGGCGATTCGAATCATCGGCGCGCGAAAATCAGGAAATCGCCAGTACGATTCGAACCCAGCAAGTTACTGAAACCAAACCAAACGTGAATAACAAGATCAGCCCAACCACGGAGTTCCAACGGTTGCTCTCCTCAAACACGAATCACACGACTAACTCTGATAAGCTCTCGATTAATGCCCAGAATACTTGCACTTGTCATCGCTCTTTCCAGCGTGGTTTGCAATTTGAACGCGCAAAACATCATCACGACATTTGCCGGAGGGCCCAAAGTATTCACGGGCGGTCCTGCGACCAGCATTTCCGTATCGCCCTCGCGAATCGCAGTCGGCCCGAAAGGCGAAGTCTATTTTGGCGATCGTGAAGCCAACGTCGTTCTGCGCCTGAACGCGGACGGTACACTATCCGTCATCGCAGGTAACGGCGCAGCGGGATTTTCCGGCGACGGGGGAGCCGCCACCCAGGCATCGCTCAATCAGCCGGCGGGATTCGCAGTCGACGCGCAAGGCAATCTCTACATCGGCGACGCGCGCAACTTCCGCGTGCGTAAGGTGGACACGAACGGAATCATCACCACTGTGGCAGGCAACGGCCAGCAAGGTTTTTCGGGCGATGGTGGACCAGCCACAGCTGCCAAGATCGCATTCAATGGACCCTTCACCACCACATCGAACGGTCACACGCCCGTCGAATTCGGCGGCAACATCGCAGTCGACGGCGCAGGCAACCTCTATATCGCGGACACGCTCAATAACCGCGTTCGTAAAGTAAGCGGCGGCGTCATCACCACGGTTGCGGGGAACGGCGGAGGCCAGGGTCCCGGGCCATCCGGTGATGGCGGACCAGCCACGTCAGCGACTGTCCTCGTAACGGCCGTCGCCGTGGACCCATCCGGGAATTTGTACATCGGTGGAGGCACCGGCATCCGCAAGGTTACGCCTAGCGGCATAATCAGCACTTTCAATTCGCTTTTCGGGGTGTCTAGCCTAGCCACGGATTCGAATGGAAGTCTCTACGCTTCCAACGGCCAGACGATTTCGCGCGTCACCGATAGCCAAACCTCTACCGTGTTTTCAAATCTCTCCTCTGGAGGCATCAACAACGCCGCGGCTGGACTTTATGGAATTGCGGTCGACTCTAATGGAACCGTTTATGCAGCCGCGGACCTCGGAGAATACATCATCAAGATCCCTGCGAACGCTCCGTTCTCCAACATCGCGGGAACCGGCTCTCCCGCCTACTCGGGCGACGGCGGACCGGCGTCTTCCGCAGGCCTGAGCGCCCCTAATTCGATGGCGATTGACGCCGCCGGAACAATTTACATCGCGGACACCAATGATCGCCGCGTTCGCGCCGTGGATACCAGCGGCGTCATCACTACTTTCGCCGACCTCTCGAAGAACGCGTTCCCGGCATTCGGACTCTACAACATCGCTGTTGCGGCCGACGGCGGAATTCTGATCGACGATCGCAATTCAATTCAGGAAGCTCACAAAGACGGATCGCTCACCCAGATCGCCGTGAGTGGCGGAAACGCAACCGCAAGCGGTGGGCCCGGCGCGAACATTCCCCTCCAAACGCTCGACATCGCGTCCGATACTTTCGGCAACATCTATGTCATCAACAGCGACTTTACGGTGGGCAAGATCGATAAGGCCGGAGTCTTTTCCATTCCGGGTGGCGGCGTGAAAGTTTCCTGCGCCATCTTCTTACATCAGTGCATCACCATCGATCGCGGAGGAAACGTCTACGTCCCCGCAGGCGCTCCGCTGGTCAGCCCGACGACCATCGCCAGGATCACTCCCACCGGCACAGTGACCATGATTCCCGTCACAGGCGCCTCCGCGATCAACGGCATCGCCGTCGATTCCCTGGGCAACATCTATGTTTCCGACACCGGCAATCACAATCAGGTCCTCAAGATTTCGCCCGATGGCACGACCGCTCCCTTCGCCGGCAACGGCCAATACGGTTTCTCCGGCGACGGCGGCCCAGCGCTCCAAGCCACTCTCTTCGGACCCGTCGGACTCCTGGTCGACTACTTCGACAATGTCTACATCGCCGACAACCTGAACAACCGCGTGCGGAAAGTTGCCTCCGGAACCTTGAGCTACTTCGCCACGCCGACCACCCTGAGTTTTCAAGCCGCAGCGGGCGGGTCCGCGCCTCCCCAGCAAACCATCACGCTGACCGCTGCCACACCCGGCCTCGCGTTCACCGCATCTTCGGATTCGCCCTGGTTGACCGTCACCCCATCTTCCGGCGCCATGCCTGCCACACTTCAGGTAGGAATCAATCCCGCATCGCTCACCGCGGGACCCTACAAAGGGACCATAACCGTTTCCGCGTTGGGCGTCGCGAATCCCACAACCCTCATAGCCGTCAACCTGACCCTGACCGCGGGCCAGCCCGGCAACATCGCCTCCAGCAGCCCTTCCGTCTCTTTCTCTGTGACGCAGGGTTCCGCAAGCACGACGTCCACCCTATCGCTGACCAACTCAGGCGGGGCTCCGGTGAATTACACGGCCTCCATCGACTTCCAGGGCGCACCGAACTTTGTCTCGTTGGTTTGGCCTACAACAGGAACCGTGACTTCGGCGCAGCCGGTCGCGCTGACCCTTACTGCAAACCCGCAAAACCTTGCGATCGGCTCCTACAGCGCGACCCTCCGGATTGCCGGCGACAACGGCCAGACGTTGTCTGTTCCTGTGACTCTGACCATCGCAGCCCCGATGCAGAGGCTCGTCGTTTCGCAAGCAGCCTTGTCCTTCATCGCGATTCAAGGAGCCGCCCCAGCGGCGCAAACGTTGGGCCTGGTTAACACCGGCAACGGCGTGCTTAGTTGGATAGTGACCGCAACCCCGCTGTCGGGCAGCACGGCCTGGCTCTCCGTTGACAAGTCTTCCGGCAATATCGCGAATCCATTCAAGGACGTCGCGCTTGTCTCCGTGGGGGTCAATCCCGCCGGCTTAAGCGCGGGCGATTACTTCGGCCAGATTGTCGTCACTTCTACAGGAGCCACCGGTTCGTCCCAGGTCATTCCCGTCTCGCTAAGCGTCGTAACCGCGGATCCCGGACTTGACGTTTCGCCCACCGGCCTGATCTTCAACGGCGCGGCGTCAACTCAGGACGTCGTCATCACCAACCGCACTGGCAAGCCGATCAATTTCACCACCGCCCAAAGCGGCTTCGGCTTCACCTACACTCCGGCAAATGGCGTAGCCGATCCCTCAAACCCGACCGCAATCCACGTCTCCTCCGACTTCTCGAAAGTCCCCCCCGGCGACTCCCGCCGGGGAACCATCACCATCTCGTTCGCAGATGGGTCCGCGCGCACCATAAGCGTATTAAGCATAGTCGGACCGCTCACGTCCAAATAACAGTGTGCGCGATTCTTTACAGGTGTGCCCGCTGACTCTTCGCCAGATCCAACATATGCTTCGCGGCGTCATTGGGCCGATCAATCGAGGGAATCACAATATGGCTGCTTGTACCCGCCGTCTCCACAGATAAATTCCCCACGTTGATCATCCGTTGCAACACCGTCTGATCCACGCGCACGTCCTGGACCTTGGCGATCTCCAGCGTGCGGGTACTTTTACTGAAAATGCCTTCTTCGTACTGCAGCCGCTCGCCTTCCACCGTCATTTTCGTAGCCAGGCGCTTCAGGTGCCGGATGAAGAGAAACAGCAGCAGGACCGCGGGCAGGATCATGGGAACCCAGAACGGGATGTCCGGATGACGCGTGGTAGCAAACCACACCACCAGAATGCCAAGCTCGCAAAGTACGAACAGAATATACCCGACCATGATCAGCTTTGAAGATTGCCGGATAACCATTGCGGCATCATATCATGAGGCTCGTACAATAAAGGACGAGATGAATAATAACCGCGCAGCCACTCGCGTGCTTGTGGTGGATGACGAAGAATCGCAACGGACCGCCCTGGCCGGCATGATCGGCTTGTGGGGCTATTCGGTGGAGACCGCATCGGACGGGCAGGAAGCGCTGGACAAGCTCGCAGCCATGGATATCCACGTGATCGTGACCGACTTGATGATGCCGCGAATGGATGGCCGCGAGCTCTTGACCAAACTCAAGGCCCAGGGCGCCGCTCCGCCGGTCATTGTCCAGACCGCGTTCGGAAATCTGGAAACCTCCATTTCCGTCATTCACGACCTGGATGCCTTCTGGTTCCTGGAAAAACCGGTCCAATCCTCAGCCCTGCGCCTGCTGTTGGAACGTGCCGCGTCCGTCGGACGACTGGAAGAACATGCCGGCCGCCTGGAACGCCAGTTGAGCTACCAGGGCGTGATGGGCGACATGGTCGGCACCTCCAAAAAAATGCAGGAAGTATTCGCGCTGATCAGCCAGGTGGCTCCCAGCCGCGCCGCAGTCCTGATCACCGGAGAAAGCGGTACCGGCAAGGAGTTGGCCGCACGAGCTATCCACGTTCTTAGCCCGCGCCGATCGGGTCCGTTTGTCGCCATCAATTGCGCCGCCATGCCTGACACGCTCATGGAGAGTGAACTGTTCGGCCACGAAAAAGGCTCCTTCACCGGCGCGGTGGAGCGTCGACTGGGATGTTTCGAGCTGGCCCAGAACGGTACGCTGCTGCTGGACGAAATCGGCGACATGCCGCTGACCACTCAGGCGAAACTTCTCCGCGTGCTGGAAGACGGCCGCGTGCGGCGGTTGGGTGGCAAGGTCGAAACCCAGTTGGATGTAAGGGTGCTTGCTTCCACCAACGCTCCCCTCGACGCCAATATTCGCGAAGGTAAGTTCCGCGAGGACCTCTACTACAGGCTGAATGTTTTCCCCATTCCCATCCCGCCCCTGCGCGACCACAAAGAAGACCTGCAGGTGCTCATGCAGTCCATCCTGGAGGCCATGAACAAAAAACACGCCACTAAGGTGACGGAACTTTCGCCTGCCGTGCTGGAGCGCTTCCAAAAACATTCCTGGCCCGGCAACGTGCGGGAGCTCCGCAACGTGGTGGAACGAGCGGTGATTCTCGCCGGCGAAGGAACCATTGAACCAGCTCACCTTCCGCCCGGTTTCGCAGGCGCGCCCGCTCCCGCTGCCGCGTCGGTATCGGCGGAAGAGCTTCGCGTGCCGGTCGGCTACACCATTGAGCAGACCGAACGCGCGCTAATCGAAATGACCCTGGAATACACCAAGAACAATCGCACACGCGCTGCGGAAATTCTGGGTATCAGCCAGAAGACGCTGTTCAACAAGCTTAAGGAATACGGCACGCAAGGCACCGCATAAGAAGGACAATGTCGCTTCGGCTTCGCCTTATTCTGCTGATTGTCGTGCTGGTGGCACTGGTGGCCGTCACGCTCTCGGCGCTCCACCTGGACACCTTGCTTCGGTCTTTATCCGAAGACGCTGCCAAGCAGAGCGAACTCGCCAGCCAGCAGGTCTCCAGCTTCCTGAGCGATCACGTCAACCAGCACTACAAAGATCGCGCCACGCCCTCCACCATGGAAGAAACTCGCGCGGTGTGGCGGAATATCGTTGCCACGGACCCCGACATCGCCACCATGCTCGAAAAGATGATGGCACTCTCGCATTCCCTGGTTGAGATCAACGTCGCCGATGAGGATCAAATCGTACTGGTCTCCTCTAATCCCCAACGCGCCGGTACGAAGCTGGACAGGCTCGAATCCCTCCCGGAATGGGAGCAGCGTCCGCTGAATAACCGCCTTCTGGATTTGATGATGCGCCGGCCTGACTATGAAGTCACCGTTCCCATCGGCAACCTCGGCCAGAGCAAGCCTCTTTTCACCGTCCAGGTAGTCAGTTCAGGCGTCTTCTTGAGAAACGCGCTGATGCCCGACGTCGTGCGTCTCGCCGAAGTTTCAGGCGGCGTTCTGGCCGTGTCGCTGCTCTTGACCCTTCTGGCGACGCAAACCATTCTGCGCCCCCTCCGCCACATCGAGGAGACCATCGATCGTATTGTCCAAGGCAACTACGGAGGCGAGCAATCGCGCGGCGCGATGGCCAAAGAGTTTGCCGCCGTCGAAACCAAGTTAAACCTGCTGGGCCAAAAATTCCGTGGCGCCCGCGAAGACGCAAGCGAACTGCGCAGCAACGTCGGACAGTTGCTGGAACGCATGGCGACCCAAATCGACGTCGGAGCGCGCCTGGCTGCCATCAGCCGTCTCACCGGCGGCGTGGCGCACGAAATTAAGAATCCGCTCAACGCCATCGCCTTACGTTTGGACTTATTACTTGCCAAACTGGAAATGCCGGAAGAGGAACCCATCGCCAGGGAAGAACTGGTCAAGGACATTGACATTCTCTCCAAGGAGGTTTTGCGCTTGGACCGGGTGGTGAAGACATTCCTCGATTTCTCACGTCCCGTCGAGGTTCACCTGCTCAGGCTCGACCTGGCGGAATTGACGCGCGAGGTATGCACCCTGTTGACGCCTCAGGCCAAGCTCGCTCACGTCGAGCTTGAAAGCGAGGCGCCGGAACAGAAAGCCGAAATGCGCGGCGATGCGGACATGTTGCGCCAGATCATCCTCAATCTGGTCACCAACGCCATTGAGGCGATGAAGGACGGAGGCAAGATCCTAGTAAAGGTGTCGCAGAAGGCCCAGGCAGTTATGCTGGATATCTCCGACACAGGCCCTGGAATCGATCCTAAAATGCGCGACCGGGTATTCCAGCTTTACTTCACCACCAAGCCGCGCGGTTCCGGCATCGGCCTGGCCATGACCTTTCGCGCCGTGCAAATGCATAATGGTACTATCGACTTCGCAAGTGAGACGGGCCGAGGGACTACGTTCCATATTCAGTTCCCGGCAATCGATGTGCATGGCTAGCGTACTAACAAATGTAACCTTCGGAAACACGGCGGGCGCAACAGTCCAATGGTTACTCCGATCGCTAATCCTGGGTAGTCTGTTAGCGTGTTCAGGCTGTTGGTTTCAAAAGGTTAAGCCAGTTGCGTTTACTCCTCCACCGCCTCATCCCCCCACTAAGCTGGCGCCACCGCCGGACTTGCCAAGTCCTCCCGAATTAGAAGTTGATGTGGCAATTTATCGGACTTCTGAGTTACCGCCAGATATCCCGGACCTCCCAGAGCCTCCCAAGCCCAAGCCCAGTCCTCCCAAGCCACCTGTGATCGCCGGTCCGAAAGTTCCCCAGACTTTGCCGGAACCGCCCACTCCGCCCAAACTGGGACAAATTTTCACAGCCGAACAAATCCGCGAATATAACAAGGACTTGGATGAGAGCCTGGATCGGGTGCGAAGGGCGCTCACATCTTTGACGGGAAGACGGTTGAGCCAGGACGACCTGATAACTATGGAGAGGATTCGGACTTTTCAGAAGCAGGCGGAAGAGGCCAGGAGAGACGACCTGGTCACGGCGGTCCAATTAGCGAAACGGGCTGACGCCCTCGCCAAAGATTTGCAGAGTCACTAGAAGCACCCCCAAAAAACAAGAGCAGGCGCGACGAGAAGTTCCTGGTGACCGAAGTCACCTTGCGAGGCGTGCAGATCTCCTCGCTAGGACCCTTGTCGGGCGCCTGCCCTGAAGGCCGCCGTGTCGGAGGGGGCGGCGGCCAACTCGAACCCCGCTATCTTCGTAAGAAGATCTAATTAAAATCAAAAAGATCTAATTAAAAAGAGCGAGCGGGGAAACCCTTTACTGTTGAGCCGTCAAAGCCTGCGCGTTGGCTGCTTCCGGCACAAACAGCCGGACCTCAACGCGACGGTTCTCCTTCCGGCCTTCGCTGGTCTTGTCGTCTCCCACCGGCGCGGCATAGCCGGAACCGATGGCCGAAACGCTACGCACAGGAATCTTGTGGTCGTTGACCAGATACCGGGTCACTGACGCGGCGCGAGCCTGGCTCAGCGCTTCATTGGTTACCGGCGATCCGATCTTGTCCGTGAATCCCTGCACTTCTACCACGTAGCGATCATTACTCGTCACCTGCTTGGCGAAGTCGTCTAACAGAGCCTTGGCTTCATCCGTCAACGTAGACACTCCCGAAGCAAACAGCACCGTGGTGGAGCCTTTCATCTGGAAGTTGTTCATCGCATCCAGTGTCCGTTCCACATTGCGTCCCAGTTGCTTGGTGCGATCCATACCCTGCTCAGCCAGGCTGCGGGCGCTGTCAGCGGACCGGTTTGCCGCATCCGCGCGATCCCCTGCTGCCTTGGCAGTAACACCTACCGCGGCGACCTGCTTGTCGGTGTCTGCAAGATGTTCCTTGGTGCGCGACAGGTCCCGATCCAGATCTTCAATTTGCTTGGATTGACCTGCCAGGGCCTTATCCTGCTCCCCGTTCTTCGCCTCCGCAGCGTCGGCTTTCGCCTCTACCGGGGCGATGGTCTTGGCTACGTACTTCTTGGTCGCGCAGCCCGTCCCTGTCAAACTGAGTACCAACCCGCCAGCCATCAAAATCGTATTTAAACTTTTCATAGTGACCCTCTCCCTTTTTTACGTGTAATGCCCGAGCGCCATTGCGGATTCGAATTTTTCTGCACAGAAGCATCGAACAATCCCGTTCCTTCCCCGGACGGGCAAACCGCAAAAGGCGCGCCGGTGGCAAATCCCAAAGCGCTTCCTTGTATAGCGACACCTCTTAAAAGGGTGTCTTTTCCTCTCGTTTTTTCCTCCGCGTGTCCCGGGCTATTCAACCGGACCCCGGGGCGGCGGTACAGCGCTTCACTAAAATCGAAATTAGTAAAACGTAGGAGTTGCCATCCCCAGGGCTCGGAGCCCGCGGGAGCAACCACGGAAACTCTTAAGCCTTTTCGGACAAAGTTGCCGAACCGACTGCGCGCAGTCAGAAAATTATACCGAAGCACTTTCATAAGTGCTTGATTCTTCATCGCAACTGTCCGCACGATGCTATTGGAAGGCAAGCCCAGGGCCAAAGCTCATGACGAACCTATTTTCTGTAACTTACTGTCCCTTAAGGGTTCGAATACTTGAAGTGGCACTTTTCCGCGCTGATCTGGCCCAGTCCGTGCGGAACATTTTTCCGGGTGCCTGATTTAGCACATTTCCAGGCAATTTCAACCGGGCTGCATTGGGAAACCAACCGTCTGAGAACCGGGTCTACAGGGCAGGAAGACATGAATGTCAATGCGTCCGATGTACTGGTAGAAACCCTCCTGGCCTGGGGGATCGACGTTGTCTTCGGCCTCCCAGGCGACGGCATCAACGGAATCATGGAGGCGTTCCGCAAGCGCCGCGACGTGATTCGCTTTATTCAGGTCCGGCATGAAGAAGCCGCTTCTTTCATGGCCTGCGGTTATGCCAAACACACCGGCCGACTGGGATGCTGTGTCGCCACCTCGGGCCCCGGCGGTATTCATCTGCTCAACGGCTTGTACGACGCGAAACTGGACGGCCAACCAGTGCTCGCCATCACCGGAATGCAGTTTCACGACCTGACCTACACCCACTCCCAGCAGGACGTCGAACTGGACAAGCTCTTTGAAAATGTTTGCGTGTATAACGCCAGGTGCATGGGACCCGCGCACATGGAAAATATCGCGAACTTGGCCTGCCGGACAGCCCTGTCTTATAAAGGTGTAGCGCATATCTGTGTGCCCGTCGACTTTCAAGAGCAGGAAGTGCCTCGAAAAGAGAAGGGCCGCAGCGAGCGTAACGTTCGCAATCACGTCTCCAACGCATTGGCTGGCGGCGACAGGCTCCCTTCTCAGACTGGCTTACAGCGCGCCGCCGGCATCCTCAACGAGGGCCGGCGCATCGCGATTCTTGCCGGCCGAGGTGCTTTGGGCGCGACAGAAGAACTGGAGCGCGTCGCCGACGTCTTGGGAGCACCCATAGTAAAAGCGCTCCTAGGCAAGGCTGCAGTGCCCGATGACAGCCCTTACACTACCGGCACCATTGGCCTGCTCGGCACCAAGCCTTCTCTCGAAGTGATGGAAGATTGCGACACGCTCTTCATCGTTGGAAGCTCTTTTCCCTACATCGAGTTTCTACCCAAACCTGGCCAAGCCCGTGGAGTACAAATCGATTTGGACCCCGCCCGTATTGGATTGCGCTATCCCGTGGAAGCCGCTCTGGTCGGCGACGCGCGCCCCACGCTCCAGGCTCTTTTCCCGTTGCTGAAAGGCAACACGAAACGGTCCTTCCTCGCACAGGCGCAAAACGGCATGCGGGATTGGCGGAAGCAAATGGCCCGGCATGAGACCGTGATGACTACGCCTATCAAGCCGCAGTTGCTTGCGGCTGAACTCAGCCGGCAGCTCGCCCCCGATGCGGTTGTGAATTGCGACTCGGGCTCGGTCACTACGTGGTGGGCCCGCCACATTCAGGTGCAGCGGCATCAATCCCACGCGGTGTCGGGAAACCTGGCGAGCATGGCATGCGGCCTTCCGTATACGATTGCCGCCCAAATCGCTTTCCCCGAGCGGCAGTGCGTGGCCTTTGTCGGCGACGGAGCCTTCACGATGTTGATGGGCGAATTGGCCACCGCCGTCAAATACAAACTGCCCATCAAAATTGTCGTGGTGAAGAACAACACTCTGGGACAGATCCGCTGGGAGCAAATGGCATTTCTCGGTAACCCGGAATATGGTTGCGATCTGGCTCCCATCGACTTCGCCGAAGTCGCGCGCGCATGCGGCGCCACGGGATTCAGTTTGGAAGATCCCAAGGACTGTGCGACCACGCTGGCCCGGGCATTCGACACACCTGGACCCGTCGTGATCGACGCTCTGGTGGACGCCAATGAGCCCCCCGTGCCTGCCTCGGTTTCCTCGCGTCAAGCGATCAACTTCGCCGAGGCGCTGGCAAAAGGGACGCCGGATGGCCAGAAACTGCTCAAGGATGCTATCCAGTACAAGGTGCGTGAAGTGGTCTGACAGAAGTGAGTGAAGTCTATGCCTGAGAATCCGATCCCGCCCGAAGAAGACTACACCCGACGCGAGTTTTTAGAAGGAGTCGCGGTAGCCTCCGCCGTATTGGCGGGCGCTCCGTCGTTAATGGGGCAGGCTCCTCCCGCGCGTTCCACGCATGTGCCCTGTTCTCTAACGATCAATTCGGTCCCTTACGAACTGACGCTCGACCCCAGAGTGACCATTCTCGATCTTTTGCGGGAGCAGCTTCATCTGGTCGGCACCAAGAAAGGCTGCGATCACGGTCAGTGCGGCGCATGCACTGTGCTGGTTGACGGGGAACGCATTAACTCGTGTCTGGCGCTCGCCCTTTCACACGATGGCGCCAAGATCACCACCATCGAAGGCTTGGCCGAAGGCGATCAACTGCATCCAATGCAGGCGGCATTTCTCGACTTCGATGGATTTCAGTGTGGCTTTTGTACTTCGGGACAAATCTGCTCCGCCGTGGCTATGATCGGCGAAGCGCGGAGCGGAGCACCCAGCGCCGTCACCTCCAACCTCACGCGCACCGGTCCCGCTGAATTGACTGAGCCGGAAGTCCGCGAACGAATGTCCGGCAACATTTGCCGTTGCGGAGCCTACCCGAACATCGTCTCGGCTGTGCGCTCCGTTTATGGAAGAGGATAGTTATGAGGCCCTTCTCCTACGCGCGAGCTTCCTCGGTGGACGACGCTATCGCCACCATGGAGCGCGAGCCTGAAGCTAAGTTTTTGGGAGGCGGCACCAATCTGGTCGACCTGATGAAGATGGGCGTCGAACAGCCCGCAACCCTGGTCGACATCACGCGCCTGCCTTTATCGGGGATTGAAGAAAATAACGGCGGCGTCAGAATCGGGGCGATGGCCCGCAATTCCGCGGTCGCCAACCACCCCCTGATTCGCGAACGCTATCCGGTGCTTTCGCAAGCCTTGTTGGCGGGAGCTTCGGGGCAAATCCGCAACATGGCTACCGTGGGAGGCAATCTCCTCCAGCGCACGCGGTGCTTCTACTTTTATGACCCAAGCTATCGCGAATGCAATAAGCGCGTTCCCGGCTCGGGTTGCGCCGCGCTCTCCGGCTACAACAGAATTCACGCCATCCTCGGCGGAAGCGATCATTGCATCGCCACCCACCCCAGCGACATGGCAGTGGCCATGGCCGCGCTTGACGCCACCGTTCGTGTGCAAGGCCTACACGGAGAGCGATCCATTCCTCTGGCCGACTTGTACCGGCTTCCCGGCCGCACACCCAATGTTGAAACCGATCTGAAGCCGGGTGAGTTGATCACCGCGGTCGACCTCCACGCCCCGTCGGCCGGCCGCTCGCACTATTTGAAAGTTCGCGACCGTAATTCCTACGCGTTCGCGCTGGTCTCCGTGGCCGCGATCGTCGATGTCGACGCCGATCATCGTATCCGCGAAGCCCGCATCGCCCTCGGCGGAGTTGCTCCCAAGCCCTGGCGGGTCCTCGAAGCCGAGCAAAGTCTCAAGGGGAAGGAAGCCACCGAATCGAACTATGTTCATGCCGCGGAACTGCTCCTGCGAGGCGCGAAGACGTATCGCTATAACGCGTTCAAGTTGGAACTCGCCCGCCGCAGCACTGTTCGAGCTCTGTCAACGGCCGCAGCTACCAGCTAAGGAGACGTGAAATGGCCCTGCTTGTTGGTCAACCCCTGGACCGAGTCGACGGCCGGATGAAAGTCACCGGGAAGGCGACGTACACCGCCGACCAGATCGTTCCCAATCTCGTGCATGGGGTTTTAGTGATGAGCTCGATCGCCAAGGGCCGCATCACATCCGTCGACACCCACGCCGCCGAAGACGTTCCCGGGGTCCTGACCGTCCTCACCCACAAGAACAAAATCAAACTTGCCAAGAACCCCTCGGAAGTTACCGAAGGATCGCCGGCAGATCGTGCTCTTCAAGTTCTTCAAGACGACCGAGTCTATTACGCAAATCAACCGATCGCGATCGTGGTGGCCGAGACGCTGGAAGCCGCGAATGAGGCGGCAGGACTTGTGAGGGTCGGTTATGCTGAGCAGACTCCTTCGGTTCGACTGGAACAAAACATAGCGAGCGCCTACGTTCCCAAGAAAGCCGGCGGTGGCGGAGAACCCGCCGAGAGCCGCCGAGGCGATGTAGAGCAAGGACTCTCCAGCGCCAACGTCCGAATGGAAGAGATCTACTCGACTCCGTTCCACACCCACTCGCCGATGGAGACGCACTCCACCATCGCGGTCTGGGAAGGTTCCGACAAGTTGAAACTCTACGATTCGTCGCAGGGCATTTTCGGTGATCGCAAACGCATGGCCGAATTGCTGGGTCTGAAGCCGGAGAATATTGAAGTGGTTTCGCTCTTCGTGGGCGGCGGATTTGGCAGCAAGGGACCGACGTGGTCGCATACGGTTCTCTGCGCTATGGCCGCGCGCGAGGTTCACCGTCCTGTAAAACTAGTCCTGCAGCGTCCCCAGATGTTTGGCCCTGTTGGATGCAGGTCGGAAACCCGCCAGACAATTTCGGCGGGCGCAAGACGCGATGGCACGCTCACGGCTCTTCAAAACGAAACTTACAGCCACACGTCCACCATGGACGAATTTACGGAAACCGCGTCCTTCCCGACGCGAATGCTCTACTCCACGCCGAACAACGCGACGGTCCAAAAGCTGGTGCGGTCCGACATCGGCACTCCTTCCTACACGCGAGCACCCGGCGAAGCTCCGGGGACGTTTGCGCCCGAGGTCGCTATGGATGAACTGGCCTACAAGCTGAACATGGACCCTCTGGAATTGCGGCTCAAAAATTACGCTGAGTCGGATGAGGACAAGCGCCTGCCTTGGTCCACGAAATCCCTGCGCCAATGCTACGTCGATGGAGCGCAGCGCTTCGGATGGTCCAAGAGGCCCCGCGAGCCCAAAGCAATGCGGCAGGGCAACACGCTTATCGGCTGGGGCATGGCGACCTCCGTTTATCCCGCGCGGCGAAGTCCCGCATCCGCCCGGGCCCGCCTCGATTCCGACGGCAGCATTCTGGTTGAAGCGGGAACCCAGGAACTGGGAGGCGGGACTTACACAATCATGACCCAGATTGCGGCGGATGCCATCGGAGTGCCTCTAGCCGCCGTGACGTTTCACCTGGGCGATACAAACTATCCTGAAACACCCGTCTCTGGAGGCTCGCAGACAGCCGCCACCGCCGGGTCGGCAGTATTTCTCGCTGCCAAGGCTCTGCGCGAGAAACTCGTTGAACTAGCTATGGCCCATCCGTCAGCTTCCGGCGCGAAGAGCGAGGACTTGATTCTGGAGAAGGACCACATCAAGTGGCGCGGTAGTGATCGTGCGGTTCGCTTGCGGGACTTGCTCGCGCCCACAGGCCAGTCCTACCTGGACGCCGGAGCGTCTGCTAAACAGCCTGAGGACGCGAAACGTTATTCCATGTATTCGTTCGGAGCGCAATTCGCGGAGGTGCGCGTGGATGCGGACCTGGGGCAGATCCAGGTCTCGCGAATGGTAGGCGCGTTTGGAGCCGGCAAGATCCTGAACGCGAAAACAGCCCGCAGCCAATTCATGGGCGGAATGGTTTGGGGCATCGGGCTGGCGTTGCACGAAAAAACTGTCTATGACGAGCGGCTCGGCCGCATTGTCAACAACAACCTCGCCGAATATCACGTTCCCTCCAATGCCGACGTCGGCAACATTGAGGTGCTCTGGACCGAAGAGGACGACCAGCAGGTGAGCCCGATCGGTGCAAAAGGAATTGGCGAAATCGGAATCACGGGCGCGGCGGCGGCAATCGCCAATGCCGTGTATCACGCCACCGGTAAACGCGTCCGCGATGTTCCCATTACGCCCGACAAATTGCTTTAAAGGAGATGAATCGTGCCAGAAAAAGAAACATTGGAACGGGCCCGCGAGGATGCGCGTGAGGGCAAGGCTCCTTCCACGCAAGCCGGAGAGTTTGTGCGCGAAGAGATCGACCACATCCGCGAAGGCAAACATGGAGCTCGCTCCACCAAACAAGCTATCGCCATCGGATTATCCAAAGCCAGAAGGGCCGGGGTGGAATTACCACCTCCCAAAAAGGGAACGGTTCCGGAATCCACGCGCGCCCAGGCGGCTCGCGAAACCGCCAAGGCCAAGAAGCCCACCAAACCCGTCTCCGCACGCAGGTCGAAAGCTGTTACGGCCGCCCTTCAAAAGGAAGGAAGCCAGGCAGCCTCTGCTGAAGCGCTTTCCAGGCACGCGAAAGCCGTCGCTCGAAGTAAACGCTAAGGTTCGAGTAATCTTGACCTGAGCGCGACATTTTGTAGGAGCGCATCCGAACAGATGCACTCCTAAACGCTGCCAGTCAGCACGATAAAGATACGGCATCTGAATTGCACTTCAAGTCATGAGGCAATCCGCCCGTGGCAGACAGGGACGGGACTAGGTTCAGCCAATGACGGTGGTCAAGATACACAATCTATGGTTCTGTATCTTGTGCGCGTTGGCCGTTTCACGCTCTGCGATCGCCCAGCTTGGACCGCCTCCTTCATCACCGCAATCGCCGAGAGCGCAGCAATTGCCGCTTTCCGGCCGAACGCAGACTGGATCCGTTGACATGACCGAAACGCCTGCCCCAGGCTCCGGTTCTTCCATCAACACTTCAAACGCTTCCATCCAAATTCAAGGTGCGTATCAAGGCAGCACCGCGGTAGGAACTGTGTCGCCGCAAGTGCTATCGCTTACTCTGCCGGATGCGATTCAACGCGGTATCAAATACAATCTCGGCCCGATTGGTTCAGGGGAAGCGGCCCGCCAGGCGCGAGCGCTACGCCTCGCCGCGGTGGCCCAATTGCTTCCGGACGTGGTGGGAAGCGTGAAGGAGACTGTGGAACAAGTCAACCTGGCCGCCGAGGGATTGCGGATTAATGTGCCCATCCTCGGCTTTCACTTTCCCACCACCGTTGGACCGTTCAATAATTTCGATGCGCGGGCAACCCTCAATGAAAGCGTCAGTGTGACCGCGCTGCGCAACTGGCGATCGAGCCAGGAAAACGTGCACTCGGCCGAGCTGTCGCTTCAGGACAGCCGCGAACTGGTTACGCTCGCAGTCGCGGGGTCGTATCTGCAGATCATCGCCGCCGCTGCTCGTATCCAGACCGCTATGGCGCAAATTGAAACCGCCAAAACGGTCTACCAGCAGGCTGTCGATCGCAATGCTAGTGGCGTGAACGCGCGTATCGATGTGACCCGCAGCCAGGTCGAACTGCAGACGCAGCAACAGCGCCTCACTTCGCTCACCAACGATTTTGAGAAACGGAAAATATCGCTGGCCCGCCTGATAGGCCTGCCCATGGCCCAACGCTTCAATTTGAGCGATACGATCCCGTATCACGACGCCCCACCATCCGACGTGGACGATCTTATCCAACACGCTCTGGCCGGCCGTCCGGATGTCCAGGCCGCCTCCGTCCAGGTCAAAGCGGCGGAATTGGTTCGCAAGGCAGCATCGGCAGAATATTATCCGTCGGTCGATGTATCGGCCAACTACGGAGCCATTGGCATCACCCCAACCAATGAGGCTCACGGCACCTTTACAGTCGCTGGTGGCATCAGTTTTCCGATTTTCCGCTCCGGCCGCATTCGCGCCGACATAGATCAGGCCGACGCAGCCCTTGCCTTGCGCCGGGCCGAATACGAAGACATCAAGGGCCGTGCTGAAGAGGACGTGAGAACGGCTCTGCTGGATTCCAGCGCAGCCGCTCAACAGGTGAAAGTCGCAGATTCCAATCGCACCCTGGCCGCCGACACTCTCACGCAAGCCAGAGACCGGTTTCGCGCCGGCGTATCTGACACCGTCGAATTGGTGCAGGCACAGGAATCGGTCGCGACCGCGGAACAGGCTTATATCAGTGCGCTCTTCGCATTCAACCTCGCGCAGGTCAGTCTCGCGCGAGCCGTCGGACAAACGGAGCAGGGAGTCACGCGACTGCTGCAAGGAAGGTAACCATGGCCGCCGATAATGTTCACTACGACGTCGAAGAGGAACTGGAACATTTGCGCGGCGAGGTGCGTGCTCTCCGCGAAGAACAAGAACGCCAAAAGCAAAAGCCCGAGCAAGCCAACAAAGACGACCAAGCCAATAAAGATGAGAAAAAGCCCGACGAAGCCGAGAAGCGGGAACCACCAAAATCCCATTTCCTCCGCAACGTCATCATTGCTGTCGTTCTTCTGGTGCTCGTCGTAGCCGGCGTTATATGGTGGCTTCACGCCCGCCGCTTCGAATCCACTGACGACGCGCAGGTGGACGGCCATATCGACACCGTGACCGCCCGCATCGCCGGTACCATCACCGCGGTCTACGCGGAGGAAAATCAATTCGTCAAGCAAGGCGAGGTTCTGGTCGACCTCGACCGCCGCGATTATAATGCCGCTGCCGATCTGGCGCGCAGCCAATTGCTGCTCGCACAGGCGCAGTCCAGGGCCGAACAGCCCAACGTTCCCGTGACCGAGGTGACCAACAAAACGAACATCGCAAGCACTGGTATGGACATCACCAAGGCTGAAGCGGGTGTGGCCGCGGCCGACCGCAACTATGCTGCCGCACTATCAAAGGTTCGCGAAGCGGAAGCCAATGACGTCAAGGCGCAGGCGGACGTGGGACGTTATCGCCCTCTCGCCGACAAAGATGAAATTCCGCGCGAGCAGTTCGATCAGGTAGTCGCCACCGCGAAAGCCTCGGCGGCCAACGTTGCCGCGGCGCAGGAGAGCGCGCAAGCCGCCCAGAAGATGGCCGACCAGAGCCGTGCCGAACTCGCCCAGGCGCAGGAGCGAGCAACCCAAGCCACCCAGAACGCCCCTAGCGAACTCGCCATCCGTCAGGCCAACGTAGCCGCCCGAGCCGCTAGCGCGCAGGGCGCGCAGGCGCAACTCGAACAGGCCACGCTAAACCTTTCTTACACCAAGATTCTGGCGCCCATGACTGGCATCATCGCTAAGCGAATCGCCGAAGTCGGGCAACACGTCACTCCTGGGCAGCAGGTGTTTCTTATCACCGAAACCGGCGATCTGTGGGTCACTGCAAATTTCAAAGAGACGCAGCTTCTGCGGATGCGCGCAGGACAAAGCGTACGCATCCACGTGGACGCCCTCGGCAAGGATTACGACGGATACCTGGAAAGCCTGCCCGGCGCAAGCGGTGCGGTCACCAGCCTGCTGCCGCCCGAAAACGCAACCGGAAATTTTGTGAAAGTGGTCCAGCGCCTTCCCGTGCGCATTCGTTTCAAGAAGGATCAGGATGGTCTGGACCGCTTACGTCCTGGCATGTCTGTAGAACCTGACGTGCAAGTTCGATAGAGATTGAAACATGCCGGATCAACAAACAGACGGTTGGCATCCGGGACACAACCCATGGGCCGTCGCGCTCACGGTCACTATCGCCACATTCATGGAGGTGATGGATACCGCCATCGCGAACGTGTCCCTGCCTCACATAGCCGGCAGCCTCTCCGCTGGAGCCGACGAATCGACCTGGGTTTTGACTAGTTACTTGGTCTCCAATGCAGTGGTCCTTCCCATCTCCGGCTGGCTGAGCGACCGTTTCGGCCGCAAGCGATTCTACATGACTTGCGTCGCCATCTTCACCATCAGTTCGTTTCTCTGCGGGATTGCTCCCAGCCTTGGATTACTGGTCTTCTTTCGCATCTTGCAGGGAGCCGGAGGCGGCGGCTTGGCTCCCAGCGAGCAGGCCATTATGGCCGATACATTTCCCGCCGCGAAACGCGGTATGGCGTTCGCCGTATACGGCATGGCCGTGGTTCTTGCTCCCGCCATCGGCCCGACCCTCGGCGGCTGGATCACCGACAACTACAACTGGCGTTGGATTTTCTACATCAACGTTCCCTTCGGCATCCTGTCTCTTTTTCTGACCAGCTTCATGGTGGTTGACCCGCCTCATATAGAGAAGAGTAAGGAGAAGGCTCGAAGGTCTCCCGTCGACTTCACCGGTCTTGGCCTCATCGCGATCGGCCTGGGATCTCTTCAGATCGTGCTCGACAAAGGCCAGCGTGACGATTGGTTCACCTCGTCGTTTATCACCCTGTTCAGTAGTGTCGCGGCCTGCGCGCTGATCCTCTTTATTTTTTGGGAGTGGAAGAACCAGCACCCCATCGTGCAGTTGCGACTGCTTAAGAATCGAAGTTTCGCCGTCTCCAACCTGCTGATGTTAACCCTGGGTGCCGTGCTCTATTCCAGTACGGTGATGATCCCGCAATTCGCGCAAGCCCAACTGGGTTATACAGCCCAGACCGCCGGAGAAGTCCTCTCCGCGGGTGGAGTCGCGGTGATGGTGATGATGCCTGTCGTCGGATTTCTCGTCTCGCGTGTGGATGCTCGCTACCTCATCGCGTTCGGCCTTCTCACCACCGGCCTGGCATTATTCAAGCTGACCGACATTAACTTGGGGATCGATTTCCATTCCGCCATGATGTGGCGTATCTATCAATCTTTCGGCCTGGGATTCCTGTTCGTGCCCATCAACACCATCTCCTACGTGGATATGCCGCCGGAAGCGAGCAATCAGGTGTCGGGCATGATCAACCTGATGCGCAACATCGGCGGCAGCTTGGGGATTTCCATGGTGGAGACCCTTATCACGCGGCGCCAGCAGGTTCATCAGGTCTATCTGGCTCGAAACACCTTCCAGTACAATCCGCACTTGCAGCAGATGCTGTCTCAGATGTCAGCGCAGGCGGCACTGCGAGCCGGTCCAGTGCAGTCTCTTCAACAGACCTATGGTCGCGTCTATGCCACTGTCGGCAGACAGGCCGCTGTGCTTGCCTACATCGACACCTTCTGGATCATGGGGACGCTTTGTTTCCTGGCGATGGGTCTCTTATTCCTGGCCAAGAAGACCAAGCCCGGACAGGCGGCGATGGGCCATTAGTCGCGGGTCATTAATCAGCGTTGCGCATCACACGACCCACTGAAAAAACGATAATCCCGGCTACCAGAAGCGACGTACCAGGATTCTTTTTAATGGTTCTTCCCGCATCCGCCATCATGTATCTGAAATCATGCTTACGAAGATACTTGGCGGTCGAATGGAGTCTGTCGGCCGTCGAGTGAGCCAGTCCCGCAAACCTATCCCCGCCGTCATGCACCGCCACCGCCGTTCGATCCAGACCGCGGGCCGCTGCGCACCGCGTGTCATCCATTTTTTCCGACATGGAACGATTTAATCCGTTCACTTTCTCTTTCACCACATCACGAGCGTCAACAAGTTGATTGGATATGGACCTGGGTGTCATATGGAAACTCCTCGCGAATGATCAGCAGGCTTGATGCCAAACACACAAAGGCCCGGCTTAAAAGCGGCCCTTCGCTTGCACTGAACTTTTCGAATGCCATTGGCCAAATACCACGCGAAGCGGAACTTCGCGATTACGCCCGAACCGAAGGGCGCATCACGCAAAACCAAGCCCGCGCGCCAACTGTCCTTTGTCGTCCAAAAGCATCAAGCCAGTCATCTGCATTACGACTTCCGTCTGGAATGGAACGGCGTCCTCGTATCCTGGGCTGTCCCCAAAGGTCCTTCACTGGACCCCTCGGTCAAGCGTCTCGCGATGGCCGTGGAGGATCATCCTCTTGAGTACGGAGGTTTCGAAGGAATCATTCCCGAAGGCCAATACGGCGGCGGAACGGTGATGGTCTGGGACGCCGGGACCTGGACCCCGGACGATTCCGACGTGGATGCGAGCCTCCAGCGCGGAGAGATCAAGTTCACCCTGCACGGATCCAAGCTCAAGGGCTCCTGGGTGCTGGTGCGAACGCGCGGTTTCGGGAAATCGGCCCGCGCTTCCTGGCTCCTGATCAAGCATAAGGATCGCTATGCGTCCTCGCATGATGTTGTCGCCGACAAGCCGAAATCCGTTTTGTCCAAACGCCTGATGGCGCAAATCGCCGCCGCCGGAGGCGGCAATGTCGTCAAAGCCGCGGAGAGCGATCCACAGAAAAAGGAGTAACTATGCCGGCAGTCGTCTGGAAAGGATACATCAGCTTTGGACTGGTCTCATTCCCGGTCCGCCTCTTCGCCGCAGGCAGGAGCTGAAGCAGTCCACTTTCACATGCTGCACAAAAAGGACCTCTCGCGAGTGAAGGAGGTCTGGTATTGCGCCGAGGAGGACAAACCTATCCAGCGCGACGACATCGTGAAGGGCTATGAAGTCAGCAAAGGCGAATACGTGGTGGTTGGCGAAGAAGAACTCGCGAGCATCGCTCCCGCCACGGCGGGCACCATGGAGATCCTGCAATTCGCGCGCGAATCTGACGTCGACCCTATCTATTTCGAACACTCCTACTACGTCGGGCCTGAAGAGAAGGTCGGCAAGCCCTATGCGCTGTTCTTGAAAGCGCTTCAGGAAACCAAATACAGCGCCATCGCGAAAGTATCCATGCATGGCCGGGAGCATGTGGTGCTGATTCGTTCTTCCGAAAATCAGCTCATCCTGCATACGCTCTTCTATGAGGACGAACTGCACGCGGCCAACAAGCAAACCATCCCCGTCGCCGCCACCGCCACGAAAAAAGAGCTCGAACTAGCCACCGCCTTGATCCGCCAGCTCGCCGCACCATTCAAGCCCGAGCAATATCACGACGCTTATCGCGAGAACGTCGAAAAGCTGATTGATCGAAAGAAGAAGGGTGAAAAGATTACAGCGGAGCCAAAGCCGAAGCGCGCTCCGGTCATCGATCTGATGGAAGCTCTGAAGAAGAGCATCCAATCCGCCGCGCCTGCGAAGGCGGCCAAAGCGCCAAAGCGCCGAAAGGCGGCCGCATAATCAAATTGGTCAACGGCGAACCTTCTCCAACTTCGGTGGTCGCTTCCCCCGCCGCAACGCCGTGTGCGCAGGAATGTATTCAAGCTCCGAACCCTCCCGGGCGCAGCGGAGCATCAACCCGCCACGGCTCATGTCGCCCCGGCCGACGAACTCCGCCGGGAACAGCAACCGCTCCCCAAAGACGTCCATCAGCGGTTCCAGATACTTGGAGGTCGCGATGCTGCCGAGCAAAACAACATCACAATCCTCCGGTACGGTTTCGAACAGACTTCGGGCATCCCGCTCGAAAGGATCGCGATAAAAAGGATTTGCGAGATCGATCGGCACCCCGGCAAGAGCCCGCATGTCGCTGAGGCTCATCTTTGTGTCCGGCGGCAGCAATCCGCGTCCAGCCGTAATTACCAGCGACCCGGGAACGCCCGAAGGCGGCGCAGCGAAAGCCGACGAGTAAGCAAACTTCCCGCGGAAATAGAGCTCGCTGATAAAGGAGAACAGATCGCTTAGAGCCACTCCCTCATTGCGAAGCCGGACCGCAAGCTCGAACTCCGCGCCCTCATTGAGCACCATCCGTCCGCGCACTCCGGATGCATTGGCGGGCGAAAGCAGAAAGACGCGGCTCAAGTCCTATTGTCGCTTTAATAACCGCGCACAACGCACGCGACGTGATAGGAGCACGTCGCGTGCTGTGCGCTCTGCCGGTTTAACGCCCCTTCCTCTTCGACTTCCGGCTTAACGTGCTTGCGTCGTCCCGCGGACCTCTCGACTTTACACCGCGTCCTGGATTCTGACTTGCACCGGTATTTGCCGCCCAGTCCTCGGCCGGCTTGCTCCCTCGATTTGTAAGCCCCAGCCGTGGATCACTGGCAGTAGTTATGTTCAGGTCGTCAATGTCGCCTGACTCGCCCTCCCTCAGGCCCTCCTCGTCGTTGAGGATCACAGCCCGCCCGCTTGCCAGACCGCCGGCGCTGGCATCTCCTGTTGGCATGCCGGCCGGGCCGTCATCGCCCGCCCTCAAGCCCGATCCTGCGGCCGTAACTTCGGGAAGGCCCCTTTTCTTGTGCTTTTGGTCCCGAGGATACACTCCCCGGCTGCTAAGCACACCGGCACTAATCTCATCCGCGGTTGTTACTGTGTTGTCGACAATGTCGTATTCCAGCACCAAGTCGGAGTTCTTAATGGCTTCTTCGAACTCCACGGCGCGGGAGTTCACCACCTCGTATTCCCAAACCTCTGGCGCCGCGCTCCCCAAAAAAGCATCATCTTCGTCCATCACTTCCTGGCTATGCTGGGCGTCGCTCTCCAGTTGCTCGACGAATTCTTTTTCCGCCACAATGCCATCGGCCAGATTCAAATCCAGCTCGGCGCTCGGCCGCACGCCCGAATCCCCGCCATCGGATTGCAAGCGCTTTGAAAACGCGATGCGATACCTCATGCCTGCTAGATCCCAGCAGGCACTTTGGCGTTTCTTTTAGTTGCCGCCGGCAGCGTGGACAAACACCACTGTCATAACTGTTCCGCCGATGTGAATCGCGCGAACATTGGAGTCGCTGGACTCCATGGTCGTATCTTTATACGCTCGCGCTTCCGCCTGAAGCGACGCCGGAACCTTGGTCACCTTACCGTCCAGCTTGAAGCTTGCTTCCGACCCCTCCACATCCACCTTGTACTCGCCTGGCTTTAGCTTCGTGCCGGCTACGATGATCGGGGATTGAATACTCAATTTAAAATGGGCCTCTGCCTGGCCAAATAGCAATCCCACACTGCAAATACTGAGAACGAGCTTTTTCATAGTCAGGTTATCGGCCTGACAGGAAGATATTTGAGCACTACTTGGCGACTTACTTGGCGGCTAGGTGCGCCGCGTCCTTGTTGTTCTCGCAGAAATATTCCCCGATGTCCTCACCTGGCGCCAGATTCCACACCGTACGAATCGCCCAAGGCTTGGGGAACGTCCCAGGATCGTCGATCGTGATTTCCACCTGGAGATGAGGGTAATCGGGGCGCTTGTAGCGTTCGGTCAGGTGTAGCTGTTCGGTGTGGGGATAGACGTTCAGCCAGCTCTTGTCGTTCAAGCCCACGGTGTCCACCACCAGAATGTCCCCTTCCCAGTGGCCGATGGAATGGCCCATCCAACTTGGATCCATATTCTTCGGGTGAACCCGGCCGTCCATATAAACCTGGCGGAAAGAGAGCGCGTCCTCCTGCAGAGTCACGATCAATTTTGGAGTTTGGACGATCTTGAAAAGTAGCGGGCCCGTTATCAAAGGGCCGCTGGGGAGGCAGTATCCGCTGGGAGAATCCCGGAACGCATTGGCCAGCCGCTCCTTCACCAGAGCCTCGGCCCAAGGCAGCATCGCCGGCTCTACGGGATTAGGATCGTCATTGCCGTTCCACACACCCGATAAATCAGGTTTGCCGTCCGGGGTGCGGGGAGCCGGTCCCGACGCCTTGGCATATTTGGTGCGCAGAAAAAGCGACGGATCGTCGCCAGGGGTGCCCAGATTGGATCCCCACTCCATCTTGATGTCTTGCTGCAGTGCTTGCCCTCGGGCCACCACCACACCCTTCTTTTCGAACTTGGCTAGCGTAAATCCCACTGCGGGCACAAGCACGTCATAGCTGCCTGCCGGTACCTGGTTGAATGCGTATTGCCCGGTCGCGAAAGAGGTTGCCTGGTACACTTTACCCGTCGCGGTGTTCTTAATTTGTAGGGGAATGTTCTGCACTCTCGCGCCGTGCGGATCGGTCATAATACCTGTAACGCTCCCAAAATCAGCCGATTGCGCCAGGGCGGGGAAGCGGCACAATCCAAGCACCAGTATCGCCACGTTAGAAATGGTCATATTTCCAAACGGACCCAATTTTTCGTTGTTAGCACAGAGTGACAACTCCCAAAAGTATCCTAGCAGCATCGGGCGTGTGCGGCTAGGGCCTCTTAATACTAATGATCTGAATCTAACGGACTTTTCACCGCAGACCCGGAAGATACCGCCATCGCGTCTGCTGCCGGTACACTGCGTACCCCTCGGGAAACTTCTCATTCAGGTCGGCTTCCTCCGAAGCGATCCGCAACTCCGAACCTGCCAGATATAACACTATCGGCACGACTAGCTTGACGCCGCCTGCCACCAGGAAGCCAGTCGCCACCAGCATCGCCAGGAAGGCCAAATAGATCGGGTGGCGCAGCCACGAATAGGCTCCTGAGGTGACCAGCGTATTTGCGCTGTTAGCACGAGGCGCCGACGCTAGTGCCCACACAAATAACGCCGCCGCCAGGGGAGCCAGCACCAGTGCACCGGCCATTTCAAACGTTCCCGGTCGCAATGGTCCGCTGGCCATGGATCGGGTGATCGCAAAGGCGGCTAGAACCTGGAGCAATGTTCCGACTAGAACAGGAATGCTCATGCCCTGGGGCGAAGCGGTCATGCGGCGGAGCCTTGGCAATGCGCCTACTACTGCGGCTATGGCGAACACCAGCCACGCAGCTAGATATACGCAATAGGCCGCAATTTTTAGAGGATCGACCGGCATCGACAGCTATCATAGCTATCGGCGGGCTGAGCGGTCTGCCAAAGATTCCCAACTCCAACGGAGGGTGAGCTTCATTTCGCGCGGGGCTTCGGCCCTGCTTCTCCGGCAGGGGAACAAGCTACCGGCGGGTGGCTCTGAAGAGCCACGCGGGCTAAAAGCCCCACCCTCCAAGACGGAGTCGCGACAACCAGCTTTTAGTTGGCTACAGCGATGTGTCGCGTTGTTCGCGGCCACTTTGGGGCGATTGTTCCGGCACGATTGGATGGCGTTCGCCAGAGGTAGGATGGTGCTTTTTAAAAACAACGTTTCGTTCACGTTAATGCACGACAGGGGCTTCAAGGATCTCCGGCACAGTATCGACCGGAAACTTTACTGACCTGGCAATGAAGCACATACTGTGGGCCACGCCATGCAGCTTGAGAGCTTTCACCTTGTCGTCCCCATGCAAAATGGTGACGCTGGGCCTGAGCAGCACGCGGACGAAATCGCCCGAGCCGTCGTCATGTTCCTCCATCAGGCCCGAGGCCGCGTCCTGATAGTCGATCACCGTGATTCCGTTGGCGGAGCACAGATGCAGATACCAAAGCATATGACACGAGGAGAGACTCGCCACCAGGAGCTCTTCGGGATTGTAGCGGGAGTCATCGCCGAGAAAAGCGGGATCGCTGGAGGCCTGAATGGGCACCTTGCCGTCTACGGAAATCATATGGGCGCGGCGGTAGCCTTTGTAGGTCTTGGTTCCCTGGCCGTCGTTGCCGGTCCATTTGACCCGAACATGATATTTGTGATTTTTCAACCCTGGCGCCTTTCTGTGAAGTCATTATCTCGTAACATCGTGAATGACTCATGTCTTCGCTTCTCCAACAATTCGGACAGATCGATATTTACTTATTTGACCAGCTCCTACGGGGCCGCATTGTGCGCGGCATGCGGGTGTTCGATGCCGGATGTGGTTCCGGCCGTAATCTTGTTTATTTTCTCAAAGAGGGCTATGAGGTCTTTGGAGTGGATGCGGATCGGGCCGCTGTTGATGCCGTGCGTCGCATTGCTCAGGCGATGTCAGAGAACTTTCGCGTGGAGACCATAGAAGAGTCATCTTTCCCCAACGGCTTTGCAGACGTTGTCCTGAGCAGCGCGGTGCTTCACTTTGCTTGTGATGATGATCACTTCAACGCAATGCTGAATGGTACTTGGCGAATGCTCAAGCAAGGCGGCCTTCTGTTCTGCCGGCTGGCATCGTCGATTGGGATCGAACATCAGATTCGCCGAATCGAAGGCCGCAGATTTCTGTTGCCTGATGGGTCTGAGCGCTATCTGGTGGACGAGGCTCTTCTGGTCCAACTCACCCGGGAATTGAGTGGCAAATTGGCCGATCCTTTGAAGACAACGGTGGTGCAGGGACAGCGCTCCATGACGACCTGGGTGGTGCTAAAAGACTGAAGCTGCACGTCTAAGTGGGTGGCCGCTCTCCATTCGGCATATGCCGAACAATCTAAAGAATTTCTTGCTTTTAGACTCAGTAATAAATTTATCGATTTGATACACTAAAGATGTGACTTTTCGCCCCCTGAAAGCGTCTTATGTGACGAGGGCGGATTGGTCCTCCATGAAGCGGTTAACGCAGTAACAAAACGCGCACTTCGTCGCTGCACTTTAACGTATAAAAATATCAAAGGAGAATTGTCTATGAAAAAGCTAGCTCTATCTGTGGTCACTCTTGCCCTGGCGGTTGCCCAGGCTGCATCCAGCACTAACGTGCAATTAATTAACCCCATGACCGCCGCCGGAACCGAACTGAAAGCCGGCGATTATAAGGTCCAGGTAGACGGCAACAACGTCACCTTCAAGGCAGAAAACAAGAAAGTTATCACCGTTCCCGCTACGACCACCACTGGCGGAGAAAAGTTTCGCTACACGACCATGGAATCCGAAGGCAACACGCTGAAGGCCATCCACGTGGGCGGCACCGATACCACGATCACGTTCACCAGCACTTCGGCGTCGAACAGCAAGTAACGCTCGGGTCGGCAAGGTTTTAATGGGGAGAGGGCTCATCGGAGCCCGTCTCCTCATTTTTGTTTATTGCAATGTGTTGACGGAGCCGACTCGCTTGGCCTCATAGGCCGCGATTGCGGGTTCCTGTTTGAGCATATAGCCGAGCTCGTCCACGCCTTCCAGCAGGCATTCCTTCGCGAACGGATCGATGGGGAAGGGGACTTCTTTGCCATTAGGCAGGGTCAGTGTCTGCGCACGGAGGTCGACCTTTACCTTCTTGCCACCCGAGGCCAGTAGTTCTTTGTGGACGTCGGCGGGGACAACGATCGGCAGCAGGCCGTTCTTTAGGGCGTTGCCGTTGAAGATGTCGGCGAACGAGGTGCTAATCACGGCCTTGAATCCGTATTGCGTGAGAGCCCACGGAGCATGCTCGCGCGAGCTGCCGCAACCGAAGTTGTCGCCGGTGACCAGGACCTGTGCGCCCTTGGCTTCGGGCTTGTTCAAAGGGAAATCGGGAACGGGCGTGCCGTCGGTCTTGTGGTAGCGCCAGTCCTGAAACAATCCGTCGCCCAGGCCTTCCTTGGAAGTGATCTTAAGGTAGCGTGCCGGAATGATCTGGTCGGTGTCGATGTTCTCGATGGGAATTACGACGACTTTGGATTCGAAACTATCGATTTTCATTTAGACTCCTTACGTCAGTCACAACACCGGTGACGGCGCTGGCGGCGGCGGTGAGAGGACTGGCCAGGAACGTTCGGCCGCCTGGGCCTTGACGGCCTTCGAAGTTGCGATTGCTGGTGGACACGCTGTACTGGCCGGGCTCCAGCATGTCGCCGTTCATGGCGAGGCACATGGAGCAGCCGGCTTCACGGAAGTCGGCTCCTGCCTCGCGGAAGATCTTATCGAGGCCTTCGGCTTCGGCCTGCTTCTTTACCTGCTGCGAGCCGGGGACCACCAGCATGCGGACGTTCGCATTCACCTTGCGGCCCTTCATCACCGACGCGGCGGCGCGCAGGTCGGAGATGCGGGAGTTGGTGCAGCTTCCTACGAACACGACGTTGATGGGATGGCCCTTAAGCGGCTTGCCGGGTTGCAGGTCCATGTACTTCAGGGCCTTGATCAGATCCGATTTTTCGATCGGGTCGGTCATGGTGGCGGGGTCGGGGATGGAGCCTGAAATGGAGATGCCCATGCCGGGGTTGGTGCCGAAGGTGACCATCGGCTCCAGCTCGGAGGCGTTGATGGTGAGCTCATGCGCGTAGGTCGCGCCTTCGTCGGTGGGCAACTGTTTCCAGCGGGCTAATGCCGCGTCCCACTCCTTGCCTTTAGGAGCATGCTCGCGGCCGCTGATGTATTGATAGGTCGTGTCGTCGGGGGCGACCAGGCCTGCTCTTGCGCCGCCTTCGATCGACATGTTGCAGATGGTCATGCGCTCTTCCATCGAAAGGGATCGGATGGTGGAGCCGACATATTCGAACACGCTTCCGGTGCCGCCGCCGATGCCGATTTTGGCGATCACCGCGAGGATGATGTCCTTGGCCGCGACTCCGGGGCGTAGTGTGCCTTCGACGCGGATCGCGTAGGTTTTCGACGGTGTTTGCAAGAGGCACTGTGTTGCAAGCACGTGCGCCACCTGGCTGGTGCCGATGCCGAACGCTAGCGCGCCGAACGCTCCGTGCGTGGCGGTGTGGCTGTCGCCGCAGACGATGGTCATACCGGGTTGGGTGAGGCCTTGCTCGGGTCCCATCACGTGGACGATGCCTTGCTTGTTGCTGTTGAGATTGTAGAGACGGATGCCGAAGTCGGCGCAGTTCTTTTCCATCTGCGCGAGCTGGGCCGCGCCGACTTTGTCGATCACGGGAAGCTCGGTGGCGGGGATGTCGCGACGAGTGGTCGGCGTGGAGTGGTCCATCGTGGCGATGGTCAGATCCGGACGGCGCACCTTAAGGCCACGGTCGCGCAGCATCTGGAAGGCCTGCGGCGTGGTCACTTCATGGCACAGATGCAGGTCGATGTAGAGCAGCGTCGGGGTGCCGGGCTGCTCCGCTACAACGTGGTTGTCCCAGATCTTTTCTACGATCGTTCGTTTTTTCATAATGCCTCGCAAACCGCCCGGCCGACTTCTTCGGTAGTAGCGGGCTTTCCTTTCGGTCTCAGGTCCGCGGTCACGTGGCCTGAATCAAGCACTTTGCCGACGGCCGCGTTTACGGCTTCGGCTTCCTTCATCAGCCCGAACGTATATTCGAGCATCGCCGCAACCGAGCCGATCGCGCCCAGCGGGTTGGCCTTGTTCTGTCCCGCGATATCGGGGGCCGACCCGTGGACGGGCTCGTACAATCCTTTAGATGCGCCAAGTGAGGCGGAAGGTAGCATCCCGATGGAACCGGCCAGAATTCCGCCCACATCACTCAGGATGTCACCAAATGTGTTCTCGGTCAGCATGACGTCGAACTGGGTTGGCTTGAGGACCATCTGCATGGCGGCGTTATCCACCAGCATGTGCTCCAGCATGACGTCGGTGTAATGTTTGGCGACGTCCACGACGACGGTTCGCCAGAATTGCGATACTTCGAGCACGTTGGACTTATCCACGCTGGTCAGCTTCTTGCGGCGATTGCGAGCTAGCTTGAAAGCGGTGTGGGTGACGCGCTCAATTTCGGCGCGCGTGTAGGACATGGTGTTGAAGGCGCGGTCGCCGTGAATGCCGCGAGGCTCGCCGTAATAGAGGCCGCCGGTCAGCTCGCGGACGATGATCATGTCGGTGCCGGTGACTACGTGATTCTTGAGCGGCGACGATTCGATCAGGGCAGGGTAGGTGCGCACCGGGCGCAGGTTCGCGTAGACGTCCAAGACGGCTCGAATGCCTAACAAGCCTTTTTCGGGGCGCTTGTCGGGTGGGGCGGTGTCGAACTCGGGGAGGCCAACGGCGCCCATCAGGGTCGCGTCGGCTTCCAAGGCTAGCTTCTTGGTCTCCTCCGGGAAAGGCGTGCCGGTCTTATGGATGGCGACGCCGCCCAGCAGACCTTCGGAAAGCTGCAGGGTATGGCTGAATTTCTTCGCGACTGTTTCCAGAACCTGTACAGCCGCACGAGTCACTTCGGTGCCGATGCCGTCACCGGGTAAAAGCAGGATTTTAAGATTCATTCAATATTTCCGAGCCGCGACAGAGAAGGAGCGGTTCTTTTTTGGGAGTCTTCAACAAAAATCAAATCCGCTTCCTGACGGCCGCGGTTCGACGCCGAATGGCGGAACTCCATTTTCTCTCAAAGGACTGGGGGTATCCACGCTATTGGTTCTGTTTTTCATCGTGTCGCCTGACAGTGTCCCATCTTTGGTCCAAGAAGCTTCCTACTTTCAACAACTCAAGACCACCCTCCAGTCCAATCTGGTCGGCGGAGGCAAACGTGTATCGCAGCTCATCCGCCCTGGCAGCCCGATTCAAATTCTTGAGGCGGTCTCGCAGCCTGTATCGGCTGGGCTCGGACCCCCTGCCTTCCTCGTTCCATACGGCGCAGAGATTGTAGCCAGTAGACGCCTCATCGGCGTGGCATAAGACCCAGCCGCCCCCATCTATCCCGCCTATCCAAGATGCCTCTAGGGGCACACCGCCCGGCCGTTTTGGAGGACGCAAGTCGTACTGACACCCAGTCAGGATAACCGCTCCCGCAAAAAGGGCGAGCCGCCCGATTCTTCTGAACCCCAAGGCAGAGAGCGTCATCCGGTACGCTCGATTTGGCATTAGTCTGCGACAGGCTGCGCCTTGAACTCCTCAATTATAGCGGCCGCTAGCGTCGCGATCTCTTCGTTTCTGAGTCCCTTTTTTCGGTCGGCCAGGGCGGTGAAGCGCGTGTACATCACGTCCAGTTGATCCTTGGTCATTGGATGACCCAGGTCCTCGCAACGCTTGGCCAGCGCGTGACGGCCGCTATGCTTCCCCAGCACGAGCCGCGATTCGGGCACGCCGACCGATTTGGGCTCGATGATTTCGTAGGTGGTGCGCTCTTTCAATAGCCGTCCTGATGGATGCCGGCTTCGTGCGCAAACGCGTTTTCGCCGACGATGGCTTTGTTGGGCTGCGGTCCGAAGGTGATCAGGGAGGTGAGTAACTGGCTGGCGGGGAAGAGCTGCTCGGATACGATGCGGGTCTGGTAGGGGTAGCGGTCGTGACGGGTCTTGAATGCCGTTACTACTTCTTCCAGGGCCGCGTTGCCTGCGCGCTCGCCTATTCCGTTGATGGTGCACTCTACCTGCCGGGCTCCATTCTGCACAGCGGCAAGCGAGTTGGCGACTGCCAGGCCCAGATCGTCATGGCAATGCACGCTGACCACCGCCGCGTCGCCCAGGGCTTTCACCATCCGGCCGATCATCGCGCCGTATTCTTCGGGTACGGAATAGCCGACTGTATCGGGCAGGTTCACCGTTCGCGCACCCGCCGCTACAACGGCGCGGCAGACTTGCTCCAGGTAGTCCCATTCGGTGCGGGTCGCGTCTTCCGCGGAAAACTCGACGTCTTCGCAATACTCGCGCGCGAGGCGGACGGCGGCGACGGCGTCATCCAGAATCTGAGAGCGGGACTTCTTCAGTTTGTACTTCAAGTGGATGTCGCTGGTGGCGAGGAAGGTATGGATGCGCGGACGCCTGGCGTGTTGCAGGCTCTTGACCGCGGCCATAATGTCCAGCCGGTTGGCGCGCGCCAGGGCTGCAACGCTGACCCAGGGGAATTCCCGGGCCACGGCCGCAACTGCTTCAGAATCACCGTCGGAGGCGATCGGGAAACCTGCTTCCAGGATGTCCACACCCAGGTCGACAAGTTTAGCTGCCATCCGCAGCTTTTCCGGTACCGTCATGCTGCAACCGGGCGACTGTTCACCGTCCCGGAGCGTCGTATCGAAGATGTATACTCGATCGGTCATGGTATTGGTGTTGCCTGCTCTATGGTAAAGCTCCAGGCTGCCTCCGAGTTCATTATCCACCGGGGGATCGGATTTAGCAAATTTATAATACTCTTTGATAAGATGAGTTGTGCTTATCAAATAAGCATGGCTTATGGGTCTATCGCGAAGAGTCGCCGGGTGGCTGACGGAGCTTCTCGATATTGTCTGTTTTGATTTAATATGGAAGATTCCTTATTCCAGCACATCCAGAAGAAACTCCCTAACCTCTTTAAAGAGCTAGGGTTCCGGGTGATCTGGCAAGCCGAAACGGAAGTCGAACTCGGGTCGGAAGGCCTGCGGCTCCTCTTCGTACGCGACATGGGAATCTGTGTCCAGGTTGCGCCACCGACACCGCCGGACACTTCATCAGAACCCGAAGCCCGGTACGGTCTGTATTGGGTTAATGACTGGATCGGCCTCTCCTGGATCTTGGAAGTCATTCGGGGCGAACCGACAGACACATTCCTTGGTTGCGGACCGGACCTGGAACCGCTGGGAGCGTTAGTGCGCGACAACCTTCCCGCGCTCGTTGAAGCGCTAGGTCCGAATCTGTCGGAGACAAAGCTACAGCTGCAACGAATCCGGGAATCCCGCAATGCCCGTCCGTTGCCGAAGCCCGTTGTCCCTGTCTACACCGGACTTTCAAGGTGGCGGATCGTAACAGCCCTGCCGCCCAGACGGATCCGTCGCCCCATCTATGTCCTTCTGGTCGTTATTCTCGTGCTCTGGGTTATCTCACGTTAGGCCACAGCGGCTCGATATACTTGCTTCGTTGGAACCTCGCTATGAAATCCGCTGGTTTATCGCGCCGAAGTTTTCTTACCTCCGCAGGAACGCTGGCTGGAGCCTCGCTCCTCTCTTGTAGCTCACCGAAGACTACCCAATCAAAAGAAGCAGACACCAAGGCCGACTACACGCTGACGATCGAGGTGAAGCCAATCGAGCTGGGTCCGAATCACATCGTCTCGGTCGCGACCTATAATGGCCAATTTCCAGGACCGCTGTTGCGGTTCAAGGAAGGCCAGCAGGTCACCATCGACATCCATAACCAGACCGACACGCCGGAACAATTGCATTGGCATGGGCAGGCGGTTTCGACGGATGTGGATGGGTCGGCGGAGGAAGGCACTCCGTTCATTCCGCCGCATGGGAGCCGACGCGTTTCGTTTGTACCTAAGCCTTCGGGCCACAGGTTCTATCACAGCCACGTGCGGGCGCGGGCGGATTTGAGTGCGGGTCAGTATGGGGGGCTGGTCGGTCCCGTTTATATCGAGCCGAAGAACAATCCGGGGAATTACGATCGCGAGGTGTTCCTCACTCTCAAGGAATTCGAGCCGACGCTCAGCCGCGGCGGCGATATGGATATGGATTTCCTCTCGCCCAAGACGCCTGTGGACAGCCTGAAAGATAGGGGCGAAACCGCTATGAAGGCGTCTCTGGCGAAGGGGATGCCGCATGGGTTTGAGGTCGACTATGGATCGTTCACCATCAACGGCCGGATGCTGGGGCAGGGCGAGCCGATTCGCGTCAAACAAGGCGAGAGAGTGTTGTTCCACATCCTCAACGGGAGCGCGACAGAGATCCGCAGCCTGGCGTTGCCCGGCCACACATTCACTATCGTCGCGATGGACGGCAATCCGCTTCCCAAGCCGAAAACCGTGCCGGGGCTGTGGCTGGGAACGGCGGAACGGATCTCCGCGGTCGTGACGATGGATCATCCTGGGGTTTGGATTCTGGGCGATCTTTCGGACGACGATCGTGGCCATGGCATGGGGATCGTGGTGGAATATGCGGACAGGAAAACCAAGCCACAGTGGATCGCGCCGGCCAAATTTATGTGGGATTACGCGCGCCTGGGCAACGTAGATGGATCGGTGGCGCAGCCGGACCAGATTTTCGATTTGACCTTCGCCAAGCAGAACGCCGCCGAGGATGGTTTCAACCGGTGGACCATTAATGATGTCGCGTTTTCAGACGACCACATGCAGCCCATGTTCAAGGTGCAGCAAGGCAAGCGCTATCGCTTCCGGATGCACAACGCGAGTGACGATATTCATCCCGTTCATCTGCATCGCCACAGCTTCGAGTTGACCAAAATAGCGGAGCAGGCTACCTCGGGCGTTTTGAAGGATGTCGTGATGGTGGGCGGCTATCAGGAAGTGGAGGTCGATTTTGTGGCGGATAATCCGGGCATGACGTTGTTTCACTGCCATCAGCAGTTACACATGGATTTTGGATTTATGGCGCTGCTCGAGTACGCCTGAGGCCGGACAAGCGGTACCATCGCAGTATGGAGAAAGACGGCGAACGCTTTTGTGATTCTTGCGGTCAGTTCCTTCCGCCGACGGCCAAGCTTGCGACCAAGGATGAAAACGGGCGC
The DNA here is from genome assembly GCA_963766615.1 of Terriglobia bacterium. Classification (GTDB taxonomy): domain Bacteria; phylum Acidobacteriota; class Terriglobia; order Bryobacterales; family Bryobacteraceae; genus Palsa-187. The sequence continues at coordinate 36,426 of CAVYBC010000009.1, read as the reverse complement.
GACCTGTGCCTGGCGTGCAGCATTCGGGACGCGCAGATTCGCAAGGGTCTGAACCACTAATCGTCGACGATCATGTCAATGAAAACCTTTCTGCTAATTTTTTCTCTCGCCGTTACGGCGACCGCTCAGATGGCGGATATTTCTCCGGAACGTATCCGCGCTCACGTCAAGTTTCTCTCCAGCGACCTTTTGGAAGGACGCGGAGTCGGCGCGCGCGGAGGAGATCTTGCCACCGACTATATAGCGTCGCAACTCGCTGTGGCGGGGGCGAAGCCCATGGGCGACAACGGTAGCTACTTCCAGTACTTCACGCTAGTGGGCGCCGATCCGCAGCCGTCGTCGAAATTGTCGCTGGTCTCCAAAGACGGCAAGACGACGTCCTTCAAATGGATCGACGAATTTGTGGGGGTTACGTACCAGCAGAAGACTAACCCCGCTTTCGACGCCGATGCCGTATTCGTCGGGCACGGCATCACGGCCCCCGAGTATCAATGGGACGACTATCAGGGGATCGATGTGCGCGGCAAGGTGGTGGTGCTGTTCACAGGCGAGCCTCCATCGGATGATCCGAAATTCTTCACGGGCAAGGCGCTGACCTACTATGGCCGCTGGACCTACAAATACGAAGAAGCGACGCGGCACGGAGCCGTAGCGGCGATCATTATTCACACGACGCCGACGGCTAGCTATGGATGGGACGTAGTGAAATCCTCCTGGGCGCGCGAGGATCAACAGGTGAAGCTCGCCGCGGGGCAACAAGGTCTTGCATTGGCGGGTTGGGTGACCACGGAAGCCGGGCAGAAAATCGCGGCAAGCATTGGAAAGACTGTGGACCAGATGCTGCAGATGGCCGACGCTCGCGGGTTCAAGGCGATTCCGCTGCCGGTTCGCTTCACCGGAAATTTCCCGACCAAGATTCGGGAGATCCGCACTCGCAACGTGATTGGAGAGATCGAAGGAAGCGACCCGGTGCTGAAGAACGAGGCAGTCATTTTCAGCGCGCACTGGGATCATCTGGGCATCGGCACTCCTGTGAATGGAGATGCGATTTACAACGGTGCGGCTGACAACGCGACAGGTTGCGGAGTGGTTCTGGAAATCGCTCACGCCTGGCAGGCGATGCCGAAAAAGCCTCGGCGGTCGGCGCTGTTCCTGTTCGTATCGGCGGAAGAAGCGGGCCTGCGCGGGTCGAATTATTATGGCGAGCACCCGGTGATACCGGCGGGCAAGACGGCGGGAGCGTTGAATTTCGATATGTTTGCGCCATGGAGCCGGACTAAGGATGTGGTGTTGATTGGGGCGGAGCGGACCTCGCTCTTCCCGATCGTCGAAGAAGCCGCCAAGCGATACAACTTTTCCATTTCGCCCGATCCCAACCCGTCGGCGGGCCACTACTACCGATCCGATCATTTTTCGTTCGCTCGGGTCGGAATCCCGTCGTTTTCGGTGGACGGCGGAGAGGACATCATTGGCAAGCCTGCGGGCACGGGTCACAGGCTGCGGGAGGAGTTCGACGATAAGCACTATCATCAGCCGTCGGACGAATACAAAGACGACTGGGACTTCTCCGGAATGGCTTACTATGCCCGGTTCGGGATGTTGGTCGGCGAGGAAGCGGCGAATATGCCCAAGCTGCCTACGTGGCATGCGGGGGATGAGTTTCTGGCTGCTCGCGAAAAGAGCGGCGTTAAGTAGACGGGCTTCCTGACCCGACCACTTCTAAAAACGCCTGCGCCGCATGGCTCATCGTGCGGCGGGCCGGGTAGACCAAGCGGATCTTCCGCTCCATTTCCATCTCCTGCACCTTCACTTCGCGCAACAGGCCGTGGCGAAGTTCTTCCTTTACGCACATCTTGGGCAGGAATGCGACGCCTTCATTGCGCTCCACCATCTTGCGGATGGATTCAATGGTGGGCATTTCAAGATCCATGTTAAGTGGCACTTTGTGGCGCTGAAATTCGCGGATCACCATGCCCCGATAAGGAGACACCACGTTGTGCGCGATGAACGTCTCCATGCCCAGTTCTGTAATCGATACTTCGTCGCGCGCGGCGAAGCGGTGCTTGGGGGAGATGACGAAGGCTAGGTGATCCGTGAAGATTACTTTGGCGATGAGGCGGTCGTCTTCCGGATCGTAGGTCAAGAGGCCGAGCTCCAGTTCGCCGTCGATCAATTCGCCGGGGATCTTGCTGGAGAGGCTGCGGCGGACCTGCACGCGGATCTTCGGGTAGCGTCGGCGGTAGTCTTCGATGTGATCCAGCAGGTACAGCGTGGAGGACTCGTTAGCGCCGATGGTTAACCGTCCGGCCGATTTGTCGCGCAGCTCCGCGATAGCGTTTTCCAGGTCGCCTTGCAGATTTTCGAACCTGCGAGCATATTCGAGGACGATCTTGCCGGCGTCCGTCAACAGGAGGTCCTTGGCGGAGCGGTCGATCAGCTTTTCGCCGAGCATCAATTCTAACCGTTGGATGGATAAGGAGATAGCGGGCTGAGTCCGGAGCAGCTTTTCGGCGGCGCGAGAGAAGCTCTTTTCCGACGCTACGGTTAGAAACACGCGCAGCGAGTGGATCTCCATAAATTCCTATTATAGAGGGTCGCTTAAATATTTAAGCTGGATCGGGAGGGTTGGCGACAAAACGATATCCCACGCCTCGCACGGTCAGCATGTGGCGCGGGCGGGTAGGGTCGTCTTCGAGGTAGCGGCGCAGTCGGACGATGAAGTTATCGATTGCCCGAGTGTCGGTGTCCTCGTGAAGGCCCCAGACGTCTTCCAATAGCTTCTTTCGAGAGACCGGCTTGCCTTCGTGCTGAATGAGGTAGCGTAGTACGTTGGCTTCCATGAGCGTCAGGGGCAGCACCTCCTGGCGGACGCGGAGTTCCAGGCGGTTAAAGTCGATGGACTTGTCGCCGAAGGCGAAGACGTCGGTCGGGTTCTTGGCTGCGGCACTGCGGCTGCCGCTGAGCCATTCATGGCGCCGCAACAAGCCGCGGATACGGGCGATTAAGATGGCCAGGTCGAAGGGCTTGGTGAGGTAGTCGTCTGCGCCGGCGGCGAAGCCCTTCAATACGTCGTCGGGATGGCCCCGCGCGGTGAGCATCAGAGTGGGAACGAATTGTCCCGCGTGACGGACTTCGGAGATGACCTCAAAGCCGTCTTTCCCCGGAAGCATGACGTCGAGCACCACCACATCAAACGAATCCGGTCCCTGGGTCAGTGCTCCGATAGCGGCTTCTCCGTTGTCGACCACCCCGACCTGATAGCCTTCGGCCTCGAGGTTAAAACGCAGGCCGTCGGCCAGATGCTTCTCGTCTTCAACGATCAGGATGCGCGTCATCGTGCCAGCGGTAGTTGGAGAGAGAAGGTGCTTCCTCGTCCGGCGCCTTCACTTTCGGCCCAGGCTCGTCCGCCATGTCGCTTGGCGACCGAGCGGACAATATACAGGCCCAAGCCGGTGCCGGGGACGCGAGTAGTGGGTCCGGGAACGCGGTAGAAGCGTTTGAAAATGTCTTTCAGTTCCGTCTTGGGGATGCCTGGTCCCTGATCGCGAACCCGCACTACGGCATGTTTCTTGTCGACTGAGGCAATCTCTACCGTGACTGCCACATCGGTTCCCGAGTATTTGATGGCGTTGTCGATCAGGTTCGAGACCGCCGCACGAACCTCGTCCAGATCAGCCTGCACGGTGATGGTCGGGCCCATGTCGTACAACAGCGAATGGTCGGGAAGATGCCGCACGGCGCGGGCTCGAGCGACGCAATCGTCTACTAAAGCTCCCAGGTCGAAGCGGGACAAATTGGGTTTCCGGCTGGATGGTCCGGTGCGGCCGGTACGAAGGATTTGTTCAATGGAATCGAGCAGTCGGTCGCTGTCGTCCAGCATGATGGCATAGAACTCGTTGCGCTTAGACTCGTCGACGGCTCGGGATTGAAGGGTTTCCAGGTACAGACGGATGGAAGCGACGGGAGTTTTCAGCTCATGCGTGACGGCATTGATGAAGGCGTCATGCTGTTCGTTGCGGCGGATTTCCCGCACCAGGAAAAAGGTATTCAGCACCACCCCAGCAATCAGCGCGGCCAGCAGCAACAGACCCAGGAACAGCAGTGCTCCGGATCGCCAACTGAGCAGCACCCAACCGACGTAGAGCAGCAGGATGACCGAAATCAGCCCGCCGCCGAGGGCGATAAACAGACCGATAGATTTTCGCCGGCCTACTACGACCATACCTTTAGCTTACGACGCCCGCTCAGAGAGCGTTGGCTTTGGGGGCCGAAAGCGGGACCGTCATCAACACCGGCCGGGGAGTAATCAGTACTCGCGCGATCCACGGCGAGAAAAAGTGCGATTCATAATTCACGATGGATACCGTCAATAGATCGTCGTCCGGCGCATCCGCAGTTGCGGGCCGGTGAATCACGCGAACATTCTCGGGCTTGAGTCCAAGGTATCCCTCGCGCGAGGAGCGAGGCTCGGCGGTTTGGTTGTAGAGAACCAGATTAGAGACGGGCTCGGAGCCTTGATCGGGATGAAGCATGCCCCAACGCACCGCGGTGCGGACCCGCTCGACCAGTGCCTGGTGCGCGAATAAGACCTGGGCGCAATCGAAGACTCCCAGCAGCATGGCCAGGAAGACCAGCAGAACGAGGGTCGACTCGACCAGGCTCTGGCCTTTTTCTTTTTTCACGGCTTTTCTTTCATCGCTCGCTCTCGGACGGTGCGTATCGGCCCAGGTAGGGAAACTCAAAGGCCGGACGACCTGAGAAGTTGAAGGTGCCAAAGATGGCGTTCACCTGATGATGGAGGATTGAAATGTCCACAGATTCAGGCGCGCTCGTATTGCCAGTGGTGGGGAAATTCCATTTCACCTGGACCTCGCCGGGTTTCAGATCGGGAACCACGGGGCGCGAACTGGCGTCGGGATGGGGGTCGCCATAGACCACCATGTTGCGGATGACTTCATTTCCGCGTTCCACGTCCTTGGGGCTGGCGCCGCGATAGGTGCGTCCAGAGGCGTAACGAGCTCCGTTGCCGACTGCGCTGACTAACTGGTTGTAAATGTAAAAGGTGTAGCCGAACTGAAAGGCGCCGCCGAGGCAGGCGACCATCAAGCCGGCAGATGCCGCCAATTCGATCATCGCGTGGCCGCGGCGATTCCCGATCATTCGACCAGCCTTGCCGGATCGGATCTTGCGGCGCTGTGCGCCAGAACGCGAAACGATTCCGGTCCGCCAGCTGCGCGCAGGAATATAATTCCCAGGTCGTTGGAAGGGGCGCTGACTCGGGCGTAAGTCCAGGGGCCAGCGGAATCGCCACTCTTCTCCGGTGTCTCGGTCCAATGCAGGCCATCGGAGCTGAACTCGGTCACGATGCCTTTGAACGGCTCTGTTCCCAGGTTCCAGCTTCCTGGGAGATGCTCTACAGCGGAGCGAGCCTTGCGGACGCTATCGAGGGTGCCATCGAGGCGGGAGGCGGCGGTCAGCGCGGCCGCGTCGGTATAGATCTGGGCCTCGTTGCGGGCGATATAGATCCGGCCGAAGTCGAACGCGAAGCCGATGCAGGCGAGCAGGAGGACGATCGCCACCGACATGGCGACCACGATGAAGCCCCGCTCTGATTTGGGCACACGCATCCCTAAGAGCGTTTTCGACAGATTGGGGTATGGGCTTTAGGAACTGTTGAAGCCGCAGTGGAAATCGAACTGGTTACGGAGGCACAAAATCCGACCTGGTTCAAGACGGGTGCGTCGTGAGGGGGGCCGTTTGTTGCCGCGTTGCGAGATCGGGTTCCCGTCGACCATGCGAAGTCGAATAAACGGGCGGCTAGAAGCTAGAGGCGAGCCGGTTCGATCGTAACCGTTACGACACAGCACCGCACCATAGTTTTAGGCCGACCGCGGATTGAACTGGGTGCAGAGCGCGAAAGTCTTCTCCAGGTGTTCGATGAAGATCCGTACTTTGGTCGACAGCCGGCGGCTAGCAGGTCGAACCGCAAGGATCGGCACGACTCGTTCGTGCTGAGTCAGAAGACGGATGACAGTACCTTCTCTGAGTTCTGCTGCGAAGAGCCATGCGGGTGCCTGAGCAATCCCCAGGTGCTCGAGAACACCCATCCGCATCTGTTCAATATCGCTGGTACGAAAGACTCCCGTGGGGATAACGCGCTTCGCGTCTCGTCCAGAACCAAAGCTCCACGGCTGTACGGAACCTCTCTCGACAAAAACGACAGATCGAAAGCGCTTGAGATCGTCCGGCGATTCCGGCGCGCCGTGCCGTGAAAGGTACTGAGGAGTGGCGACGACGATAATCATCGTCTGCGCGAATCTTCGGGCAACCAGGGTGGAGTCCGGAAGCTCACCTGAATGGATCGCTAAATCGAACCCGTCTTCGATGATAGTTGACGGGCTCTCCGACGCTGCCATCTCAACCGCCAGATCGGGATAGGCGGCAAAAAATGCAGCCAGCTTTGACACCACGTGAAGACGGGCGAACGTGGGAGGAACAGTCACGCGAATGAGGCCTTTCGGCGAGGTTTGGCCTCTGCCGATTCGTGAAGTCGCATTCTCAAAGTCGTCGAGAATGTGCAAAGCAGACTCGTAAAAATCGCGACCTGGTTCAGTTAGCGCAATCGAACGAGAGGTGCGGTGAATGAGTTCGGTGCCGAGCTCATTCTCAAGGGCGGAGATCTGCTTGCTCACGGCAGGTTGACCGATTCCGCGTTCCTTTGCGACAGCGGAGAAGCTCCCTTTTTCAACTACGCGAACGAACATTTGCATCGCATCGAATTTGTCCACATGAACCTCCCTATTCTTCTATGGAATGGATGCTATGCCAGTAATAACGATTCTGCGGCTTGTTTGTCCAATTAAGGAACCCAAAGGATAACAAACGTTCTCTCCATCATGCATTCCTATCAGGAATAGCCGGTATTCCCAATTGTGCCAAATCTGTTTGCAGTGACGGCACATCAACATACCAGGCGGTTGAAATCAGCAACGGGCTGAATCGCCCGCAGAAAGCAGAGGAGATCACATGTTGGCATTAACGGAAAAAGTCGCCCTCGTTACCGGCGGTTCGCGTGGCATCGGCGCAGCGATCGCAAAACGGCTGGCTAAAGATGGCGCAAGTGTGGCCATCACATACGCGAAGGACGCCAGCGCCGCGTCCGCAGTGGTCAAAGCGATTGAAGGCAATGGCGGAAAGGCTGTCGCGATTCAAGCGGACGCCGCCGACGCTGAAGCTGTGAAGGCTGCGGTCGAAAAGACCGTTGCGACCTTCGGCCAGCTTGATGTGCTGGTGAACAATGCCGGCACCGCCATTCCGAAGCCGTTCGAAGAGACCACGTTGGAGGAGATGGATCGCGTGATTGCCATCAACATCCGTGGCGTGTTCGTCGCGACGCAGGCCGCGCTGAAGCACATGAAGAGCGGCGGCCGCATCATCTCGATCGGTTCCGCCGTCGGCGAGCGTGTCGCGGCCCCCGGCCTTGTTCCCTACGCTGGCACGAAGGGAGCCGTGAAGATGTTCACTCAGGCTCTGGCTCGAGAGATTGGGAGCAGGGGCATCACGGTCAACAACGTCCAGCCGGGTCCGATCGACACGGATTTGAATCCCGCAGCGGGCGATTGGGCAGTGCCTCAGAAGGCCGCCACCGCGCTCGAGCGCTATGGGCGTGTTGACGAGATCGCCGCGATGGTGGCATTCGTCGCCGGCCCGGAGTCCTCGTACATTACCGGGTCAAACCTGACTGTGGATGGCGGAATGAATGCCTGACGTGAAGGGCTTCCAAATCAAATCAATAAGGGAATAGCGATGAGTTCACCCGTTGTATTGATCACAGGCGCACTGACAGGCATCGGTCGCGCCGCCGCACTCGCCTTTGCGCGGGAAGGAGCACACCTTGTGGTGTCAGGTCGTCGAGATAAGGAAGGACAAGAGTTAGCTGCCGAGCTGCAAGGGCTCGGAGCGGAGACCATTTTTGTTCACACTGACGTCCGGAATGAAAATGAAGTGCGGGACTTGGTGGATCAGGCTATCGTACGCTTTGGTCATCTGGACGTGGCTGTCAATTGCGCAGGAACTGAGGGGAAACGTGGCTCGGTGACGGAACAGACCGCAGAAACCTACGCGGCGACGTTTGACACGAACGTGCTGGGCACGTTGCTCAGCATGAAGCATGAGATGCGCGTGATGCTCAACCGGGGAAGCGGGAACATCGTCAATGTGTCGTCTACCTACGGCAGTACGGGTGCTGCCGGCGCCTCTGTATACGCGGCGAGCAAGCACGCAGTTGAAGGCCTGACCAAGTCGGCTGCGCTCGAAGTCGCGGCATCGGGCGTGCGCATTAACCTGGTCGCCCCGGGCCCCATTGATACGGAGATGCTGGATCGTTTTACCGGTACCCCCGAAAAGAAGGCGAGTTTGGCCGCGACGGTGCCGCTCAATCGGGTAGGACAACCTGAAGAAATCGCCCAGACAATCATGTTTCTTGCTTCGGACAAGGCGTCGTTTATCACCGGTGCGTCGTATCTCGTCGACGGCGGTAAGACGGCAAGATGATCTTTTGGGCAGAACGACCGGCTTACGGGCCCGGATCATCCGATTTCCATCGAACGCAACCGCGCTCGCGTCGTCGTGTGCCGTGTGACAGCGCCAAATTCCCCCGCGCTGACTCGCTGGGGCTGTCCTCTCAGCTAGATGTGGCGCACCGGTGCTCAACCGGGCTGCGTTGATAAAACACGGTCTCACGCGTGGAATTGGACCAGAGCACGGTAAGCCCTAGCGCGCGAGCGGGTGGGGAACTTGTGGCGAGCCCCACGCCTTTCTCAGTGTGCCGTGACGGGGACCTGCTTCGGCGACGCCGGCGTTACCAGCAATGCGGCTCCGGCTAAAGCAATAGCCAAAGCGATCCACTGCGTAATGGAAAGCGGCAAGCCGAAGGGCAGGCCCTGTTCGTGGAAGCGGAAAAATTCAATTACAAACCGTGCGCCGGAGCTGATTAACAGGAACTGGCCTAGAATCCTACCGGGCTGGTGAGGTTTTCCAAAGCGCCAGTAAAGATAAAGGCACAACAGGCCCTCGGTGCCGAATTCGTAAAGCTGCGTGGGATGAAGCGGAGTCTCCAGGGGAGTTCCCGAGAGCGATAGCGCTTCCGGGTTGTGGAAACTGATTGCCCAGGGAAGTTTACATGCGATTCCGTAGCAGCAACCTGCCGCGAGACACCCCAACCGTCCGATCGCATGGCCTAAAGCGACTCCGGGCGCGAATGCGTCGGCGGTTTCCAAAAGCGGCAGCCCCTGCTTCTTCATGTAGAGGTAGGCGGTGACCAGGGCCAGAATCAATCCGCCCTGGTAGACTCCGGCGGCTTGTAGTGTTGATAGAGAGAAAATTGCGCTGAGGTCTTTGCGGTATTCGCCCCAGTCGAATACGATCATCAGAATCTTGGCGCCTGCGAGCCCGGCCAGTGCGACGTAAACGGCAAGGTTGGTCAATGGCTCGGCTGGAAGGCCCGAGCGGCGGCCGAGCCGGACCGCCACGCTGAGACCCGCAAGGAATCCCAGCGCCACCAGCACGCCATAGGTTGGGAGGTAGAAACTGCCAATCGCGAATAGCTTCGGTAGCAAATTCCAAAATAGCACGAGCCGTCGGACGGTTCACGAACCAGGTGAGGCGGCGCCAAGGTGGAGCAGCATACGAACTCAGGTATTTCACTGATTGGTGGGTGAGAGTCGGCACCTTACTCTCGAATGTGTACCCTTACCTTTTGTTTATCGCCTTCCTTCCCGCCGCTACCCAGGGGGCGGGAATCCTCGTAAGAGAAGATTGTTCGGATTTCTCCACGACTATCACCACGCTTGAGGCCAATACGCCTGTCGAGGTGCGTTCTTCGGTCGCCGGGAATGAAAAAACGTGTTATGCCGTTTCCGTTGTTATCGACGGAAAGCCGGTGAGGGGATATGTGCAGGGCAATGAATTGACCGCGGTCGCCGAGTTTGAGCGTCAGCGTATGGCCGCCGTGGCGGCGTCAATTGCGAACGTTGCGCCCGCAGGAGCTGCAGCAACTGCTCCTTCCGTCCCTGCCGAAAAGCCTCACTATCCGCCTTTTGGCGATTTCTCTGCGCTGGATATGAAGGGAAGGCCGGTCAGCGTCCACGGTTTGAAGGGCAAGGTGCACCTGATAAGCTTCTGGTCCCCGCGCCACCAAAGTTCCTCGCGCGAATTGCTAACCGTGAATCTCTTGTATAGCCAATTCGCCAAGCAGGGCGTGGACGCGTTGGCCGTGAGTCTGTCGGGTGAGCGAGCGGCGCTCCTGGACGCGCTTGACGATTTCAACCTTCGCTTCCCCAACGTCCCGAATGGTCAAAATATCGCGGCAAGGTACAACATCGATTACGATACGCTCCCCCGGACTTACGTTCTTAACCGGAATTTCGAGGTCGTAGCCTCGGGACTCCATGGCAAGGCTCTAGAAGACTTGGTTAAGAAGCTCGCCGCCGAGAAATAGGGGAAGCTTCCAGCTTATTTTGCGAGTCGAAGGATTTCAGACGCGATCGCGGCAAAAGCGCTATCGATATCGGCCGAAGTAGGTGCGAGCACAAAAAGGCCTGCCGGTTGGTTCGAGTTGTAAATGTTGCTTCGAGGATCGTTACTAACACGCTCGAGTAAAGGTATGCTGAGCGGATAGGGTGCGTTCCCAAGCCCGACACTATAAATGATAACGTTGGCAAGGCTGCCGCCTGCGTGCGGTAGCGGACCCGACTCAGCCGTCCCCGCCCGGATCAAAGTGGCAGCAGAGTCCGCGCCATTTATCGTCATTGCCGCGGCGTTCGCGGGAACGCTGAGGTCGATATATCCACCGTTTACGGGTGGTGAGATTGTTTGATAGCCACTGTTGAGGTTATCGCCAAAGACGTCTGATGTCGGCACGCCCAGGAAGTCGCTGGTGTCATTAACGTTGGATGCAAAGGCACATCCCGCGCCGCCGCCTCCATCGAGGGTGAGGTTTTGATCGCCATTCGTGACGGTTCCAGTATTAGTGGGCCGCATGATTCCGAAGAACTGGTCGGCGTTCGTGTACGTGTTGTACAGCCCGTTAATGTATTTGGGTGGTCCGGGCGGCCCGGTGTGCCAACTGGTGCACCCACTGCTGTTGGTGAGCGGCATGTTCACATTGACACCGGTGGGTTTGCCGTCGGTGAAGAACAGGATCACGTTCAGAGCGTTAGGCTGGTTCAATCCGACAAGCTGGTCATAACCGTACCAGAGCCCCATCGCGGAGCTGGTCGAGCCTGCGCATTGGATATTGCCGATCTGTGTGACAACATTTGGGCTAGCCGTCTGGAAGTTATTGGCGATCGGAAAGTCCGCGTGTGTGCTCGTTGCAAAAGTGACCAGGCCGATGTTATCGCGGCCATTGGCGAATTTATTCACGAAATTAATCGCTGATTGCTGCAAGGGAGCGCAGGAATTGGTGACGGCAAGCGATCCGGAGCGGTCCACTACAAATGCGATATTGACGTCGCGGCGGGTCACCGCCGCCGATGCGATTACGTTGGTGGAGGTGAAGTGGAGCCATCGCATGAAAAGAGTCGGAACATTGGCGTGCGCCGTAACGGAGACGGTTCTCCGGTTCGCCACACTTTCGTCAACGGTTATGTCCGTGGCCTGGTTGACCGTTATGGAATTTGTGAAAAAGAACGTTGCTGGATAATTCAGGTATACATAGCTGGCTGCCGCCTGCTTGGCGTTAAGCTGCTGCGTAGGATCGTCATTGCCCCGCGCAAGCGCCTTCGCGCCAGCAAGCGCGGCCCCATCGGTTGCGGCTTGCAAGCGTGCTTTGTCTACGTACAGCAAGGTTACATCAATAGCTAGACCGGTAAAGGGGATGGTGATAATGAGCATTAAGGAAGCCGCCAAAACAGAAATGCCTCGTTGAGTCTGTCGTCTTCTATTCTTCACTTGCTTCATTCCTTCGCTCCTCGACCGAATTCCACTCTTATCAGCTCTCGAATCACTGTTCGAATGACTAGAAGATAAACCGCGTGTAAGCTCCCCCGCCGGTACTCCAACCTAGGAACCCGATGTCGGGATACTGAAAAAACACCTCGACTACATAGGCCGCGGTGCCCTGAGCTTGCGCAGGGGCCGTTCCCGCACCGCCGGCGCTAATTTGCGCGGCATCGAGTGCGGCTTCGAACCCCGCAGCGCGGACCGACGGGTTCGAATTGCTGAGGTAAACGGCGGGCGAAATACTGCCTGTCGTGTCCAGAATTGCTGCGGCCGGGGTACCGAACACGCTTGTGCGCAACGCCGTGTTCCCCACCACTACGCGCTGTGTGAAGACCGGCAAACCGAGGTTTGTACAAGGCGTAACTCCGGCCGCCGTGCAGTCTACCTGATAAACAGTGTGTATCTGCGAAAGGATGATGACGCCGTTTCCGCCCGTTGCCGTGATACCCGTGCCTTGGGCGAGTTGTTGTACGATGATGTTCTGCGGCGTAGTCTGCGTAAAGTCGACACCGTCGGAATACATGTGTGCGACGTCGCGGCACACCTGCACCGCTTGAATATAGCGGCCCATCAAGATTCCCAGACCGATGGTGCCGAAGAAGAGCATCACCAGGCAGGGCATGACAATGGCAAATTCCAGGATCGTACTCCCGCTTTGCCGTTCTCTCCTGCGTCGATTCATCTTAATTCGATTCATCTGGTTCGCTTCCGTTTTGCAGCTCACCTGGTGGGCAGAACGCCACCCGGCGGCGCCTCCATCACATCAGCGGAGGAAGCACTAAAGTTGAGAATCCCTGTGCTGTTCCAGACCGGCGCCATCCAGGAATGCTGCACGGAAGTCGTGACTACGCAGATGTTCCCCTGAGCGTTGCTTCCTGTCCCGGTAACTGCGGCGAGTGTTGCTCCATCGTAATAGGTAATCGTGAAAGTGGATTTTCCGGCGGTAATGTCAGCGTCGGTTAGGAGGCCCAGTGAATAGCTTTCCACTACCGCTTTGATAGCGGCATCCTGCCCGCCACCACCCGTCTGCTGCGTGATTGCGAAACGCACACCTTCGCGAGCGGCTTGTCGAAGAGTGTTCTGAATATAGATGCCAAAGGGAAAATCGATCATGGCAAAGAAAATTGCCATCAAGGGCAGCAGCACAAGAGCGCCCTCAAGGGCCGCAGACCCGGCTTGTGTACGCGACCGCATTACTGCTATCCCCCTTCGTCCTGTGTGGATCAAGCGCCCTCCAACATGGCTTTGGACGCATGGTCCGAGCCCCGGTTCGCCTATGTTTGCGTTCACCACTACTCCTGATTACCCTCCAAATTAGAACTGCGGAGTGTACTAATTCTTGCTCCAATGGTACGGTGTAGTACGCGTAGACGCTATCGACTGTTTGTAGCGGTTTATGTGGGCAATTCTTCCTACGTGCCTTAGGGTTTTTTACCTAGATCTAAGCCCAGCGAGAACACACCTCCCTTTGTATGTATCGGCAGGCGTGGATCAAAGCCGTAGAGCGACCACCAGGGACCTATGCAGCCAATGGGCTTGGTTTTGCTGAGCGCCTAGCCCCTGGCTTTGCGACGCATCGGCTTAGCTTCTTCTACCGGCGCTTCGCTTGTTTGTGCCGACGCGGCGGGCTTCTTGGCGGCCGCCAAGCTTGCCTTCAGGGCCTCCAGAATATCGACCACCTTGCCTTGCTGCGCCGGCTCCGGCGTAGCAACCACTTCCTGGCCCTGCTTCTTGGCCTCGATCATCTTAAGCAGGTTCTCGCGGTAGTTGTCTTTGTACTTTTCCGGCTCGAATTCTCCGGCCAGAGCCTCGATCAGGTTGGTGGCGAGAGCGAGTTCTTTTTCCTTCACCAGGCTGAGGTCGGTCCGGAACTCGTCCACCTGACGGATCTCATGGGTGAAGTACATGGTGTGCATCAACACGCCGTTCTTGCCGGGCCGGAGGATGACGATGTGCTCGCGGTTGTGCATCGCGATCTTGGCGACACCTGCATAGCTGGTCTTCTTCAAGGCATCGAACAGCAGGGCGTAGGGTTTTTCGCCCGCTTCCTCGGGAGCCATGTAATACGAGGTCTCGAAGTAAATCGGGTCCACTTGGTCGGACTTGACGAATTCCAGGATCTCCATCACCTTGGCGGTCTGCGGAGCTACCTTCTTGACCTCTTCGTCTTCGATCACCACGTAACGGTCTTTTTCGTACTCGAAACCCTTGACGATTTCACTGCGGGGAATGGGTTTGTCTTCGGCCTGGCAGAACAGAACCTGCTTGACGCGCGAGTTGTCGTGTTTGTGGAGCTGGTTGAAGCTGATGCTTTCGCTCCGCGCCGCGCTGTACAATCTGACAGGGAACGATACCAGCCCGAAGGTAAGATGACCTTTCCACACTGTCGCCGCCATAGCCGAGGCCTCCTGTTTCGCTTTCGCCATTCCACTATAACTCAAACATTCACTGGTAGTTCTGGTTCGGAAAATGGCTCTTGAACGGTACCGCGAAAAACGCCATTTCGACAAGACTCCCGAGCCTGCGCCCGAAGAAAACAGGGAACAGAGCAAAGACGCGCCGCTGCGGTTCTGCGTCCAGCGCCATCATGCCAGTCATCTGCATTACGACCTGCGCCTGGAAGTCGACGGCGTTCTGAAGTCGTGGGCCGTACCGAAGGGTCCGACGCTCGACCCGGCGGAGAAGAGGCTCGCCATGATGGTGGAGGACCATCCCATCGAATACGGCAAGTTCGAGGGGAACATTCCCAAGGGCAACTACGGCGCGGGCAGCGTAATGCTGTGGGACGAAGGAACCTACGAGGTCCTTGACGAGAAGCCCGCCGATCAGCAGCTTACGCGCGGCGATTTCAAGTTTCGATTGAGCGGCAAAAAGCTGGGCGGCGACTTCGCCATTGTCCGCACCAAGCGCGGCAAGGGCAACGAATGGCTCCTTCTTAAAAAGAAGGATTCCTTCGCAAAACCGGGATGGGACCCAGAGGACCATGCCCGCAGCGTGGTGAGCGATCGGACGCAGGAGGAGATCGTCCAGAACATCCCGGCCAACGATAGGCAGGACGGCGCAAAGCCAGCCGGGAAGATCAATCTGTCAAAGGTTGCCGGAGCAGTGAAAGGTCCACTGCCTCGAAATCTGTCACCTATGCTCGCGCAAATCGGCAAAGGCACGCCTCCCGCAGGCAAGGAGTGGCTATGCGAGGTCAAGTGGGATGGTGTCCGCGCCCTCTGCACCATCGAAGACGGCAAGGTCCACATGGTTTCGCGCAACGCGAATGTGATGGATAAACAATATCCTGAGCTGACAATCCTGCCTCACCACTTGAAGGCCTCCAGCGCGATTGTGGATGGAGAGATCGCGGCCCTGGACCCGCGCGGCGTGCCCAGTTTTGAACGGCTCCAACAGCGCATCAACGTCGCCGAGGCGAGCGCCATCGCCA
The DNA here is from genome assembly GCA_963766615.1 of Terriglobia bacterium. Taxonomy (GTDB): domain Bacteria; phylum Acidobacteriota; class Terriglobia; order Bryobacterales; family Bryobacteraceae; genus Palsa-187. The sequence continues at coordinate 20,990 of CAVYBC010000009.1, read as the reverse complement.
CGCTGGCCCGCAATCTCCCCGTGGTTTTCTTCGCCTTCGATCTGATCTACCTGGACGGGTACGACCTGCGCGGCGTCCCTTTGATCGAGAGAAAGCGACTGCTCAAAGAGGTGTTGGACCCGAACGAGGTGGTTCGCTATTCGGACCACTTCGAAGGCCACGGTCCGGAGCTATTTGAGGCTGCAAAGCAGCAGGGTATCGAAGGAATCATCGCCAAGAGGGCGCAAAGCTTCTATGAGTCGCGGCGGACCTCCGACTGGGTGAAGTACAAGGTCCAAAGTTCCGACTCCTTCGTGCTGTGCGGCTTCACCGAAGGCGAACGCGACCATTTCGGCGCCCTGGTCTTAGGTATCTACGAGTCCGGCAAGCTGAAGTGGGCGGGAAACGTCGGAACAGGCTTTGACCGGAAAGCCATGAAAGCGATTTACGACAAACTAGCGCCGCTGAAAACCGAGCGCTGTCCCGTGGAGCCTGACAAAAATCTCCCCAAACCCGGCACGGCCACCTGGACCAGACCGGAACTGGTGTGCGAGGTCCGTTACAGTAACTGGACCGATGACGGCCGCCTGAGGGCCCCGGTGTTCGCGGGGTTGAGGCCCGACATCGACCCCTCGGAATGCGTCCGGGGCCAGGCGGATGCGCCACCCTCCGACCGCCCGCCGCTGCTTGGGCCTGATGAGGCAGAAGCTCAACTAACAATTGATGGTCACCGCCTCAAGTTCACAAATCTAAGCAAGATATTCTACCCGAAAGATGGTGTCCGAAAGCGCGATTTGCTGAACTACTACGATGCAGTGGCCCCCCTGATTCTGCCCTATCTGAAGGATCGTCCGCTATCTCTGAAGCGCTACCCCAACGGAATCGAGAAGCCCTTTTTCTTCCAGAAGGAGGTGGCGGAAAGCTTCCCCAAATGGTTGCGCACCGGCGTAGCCGACGACATCCGCTACGCCATCGGCGACGATCGCGCGACCCTCCTGTTTCTGGTAAACCTCGGCTGCATCGACCACAACCCCTGGATGAGCCGGATGGACTCCCTGGAATATCCCGACTATATGCTGATCGACCTGGACCCACAGGAGTGCGGCTATGAAAAGGTTGTCGAGGCGGCTCTGGCGGTTCGGGTCCTGCTCGATAAGGCGGGTCTGGAAAGCTATCCCAAGACGACCGGCGGCGATGGCATGCACCTGTTCGTCCCCCTGGAGTCGGTCTACACCTATGAGCAGGTCCGCACTCTGGCCGAATTCCTTGCGGGCGTAGTCGCGCATCAGCACCCCAAGCTTTTCACCACCCCTCGGGCTGTCGCCAAACGGGAGAAAGGGAGGGTCTACTTCGACTGGGCCCAGATCGCACAGGGGAAGACCATCTCGGCGCCCTATGTTTTAAGGGCCTATCCTGGAGCCCCGGTCGCGACCCCACTTGAGTGGCGAGAAGTCACCCCCAAGCTCGACCCTGGACAATTCCACATCGGCAATGCATTGGCCCGATTCGACCGCGTGGGCGACCTCTTCGCGGGAGTTCTAAGCAAGCCGCAGCGGATGGAAAAGGCGCTGGAGCGGCTGTCGGACTAGTCTCATGGCCGTGTAATCCTTGTTTTCGCTGCCGCGTCTTAGATCAGGGAAGGGGATGTTAAGAGACTGATGAAATTGAAACTTTTGGTAGGTTTGACTTGTTTGAGCGCGGGCCTGATGATGGCGCAGGGGCCCGGTGGTCGGCGTGGCCCGGGTAGGGAAGCTGCCCTGCTAGGCCTAACCGCAGATCAGCAGACCCTGATTAAGACCACCCGAACCGAAGCCGCTACCCAGTCCAAGCCGCTGCGGGACCAGGTTCACACTCTTCGGCAAGAATTGGACGCCGCCATCAAGGCCGGCGACACAGGCAAGATCGATAGCCTGACCCCCAGCATCGCGCAGATCGAAGGCCAGATTGGCGCCATCGACGCGAAAGCACAGGCGAAAATCTACGGCTCGCTGACAGCCGACCAGAAGGCTAAGGTCGATGCCGCACCGGGCGGTTTGGGCCGCTTAGGGATGATGGGACGGCGCGGACCGGGCGGACCTCCGGCGCCGCCAGCAGCTCAGTAATAGCAGCCCAGCAGCTATTTGAAGTTCGTGAGCCCCTTCACTTCTTCCATCCAATTGAAGACGATGGGGCAATAGGTGGCGCGGTCGACGAATTCCCACATGCGGCTTTCGAGCGACCCCGCCCCCCGAAGCAGATGCGGAAACTTCTCGCAATTCCCCGGCCTGGCTTCGTAGACCGTGCATTCATTCCCCTGCAAAAACACACAGCCTTCTTTTTCCGTGCGCCGCAGAATCAGCTCCTGATCTTTGTTGCGCATGGTGTACTCTTCCAGAAACTTCTGCGGACGCAGCCCGAGGTATCGAGCCAGATGCTCGACATCGCGCTCCACTAGTTGAACCTCCGTCACCCGGCAACATTCCGCGCAGGCCCGGCAGTCGATGGCGTCCTGGACTCTCTCAGCCGCATGGCGAAACTGGCGCTCCACGAAGTTGTGAGATTTGATCCATCTCCGAAACTTCAGGTTCTCCGGCTTATTTTTTTCACCCATCCTGCGAATCTGAACCAGGTCCGTAATCATCTAACTCAATAGTCGCGCACTTCTTCGACTACAATCACTTTAAACATGTCAGATAGACTTTATCTCTCCTGTTGGGTTCGCGGCTTCTCAGAGAGCAACATGCTGCGCCACTTTGAGACGTTAATGGGCCTGTTCCCGAATTCCAAGCTGGCCCTACGCGGACCCGTCCTGCGGGTTTATGCCCTTGAGCGTGTCGAGCCCCCTGTGCTGGAGCGCGAGTTCCTGCCCGGCGCCGACGCTGCCGAGATCGCAACCTTCGCGGCCGAAATGGCGCGCCCCGATTGTGCCATCGAAGTAGAAACCTCCTGGGACCTTTGGCAGCACGATGGGGAAGACTGGAAACTCAGCCCCGCTCCCGTGACGCTGGTTTGTTCCGGACCGGATTTCGACGACGAGAACCGCGATAACCTGCGAATCGAGTTTGGGCTCGAGTCGCGCTTTCTGCCGATCGAGGGCATGCCAAGCTCGCTGAGAATGGGCCAGTCCAATTTGCGCAGCCTGCTGCATCTGGTAAGTCAACTCGAAACGGCTCTGCCGCTCGAAAAGCGTAAGCTATGGTCGGAGAGCGGTGCGAACTTCGCGGAGCTGCTGGTAGAGACTCTTAGTAAGTTTGACGTGAACTAGGGGTTGTCGACTAATATAGAAACCGCTCCGCGACGGTCACGGAGCGGTTCTTATATCAATCCTTTAAAATGCGATCTTCAGCGCCAGTTGTAACTGACGCGGATTGCTATTCGTCGCCGTGATTCTCCCCGCGCTCCCGTTAACAGCGGTGCCCGCGAAGATAGTGTTGGCCGGGTTCTGAAATGAAGGATGGTTGAAAAGGTTGAACGCCTCAGCGCGGAACTGGACCACGAAGCGTTCCGAAATCTTCGACACCCGGAAGTCCTTCACCAGGGAGCTGTCGACGTCCCATAGATTCGGTCCGATGATAGTGTCCCTTCCCGCGTTGCCATAGGTGCCGACGGGCTGCAGAGTGAAGCATCCTGGATTGAACCACTGCGCCAGCGTTTTGAATCCGGTGTAGAGATCACAGCCGGCGATCACGTTCGGCCGGCCGGTAGGAGAGCCGGTGCCTGAAAACACGCGATTCGCCGCAGAGAGAGGACTGAACGGCGCGCCGGACAAGAAACTATAAATTCCGGTGATCTGCCAGCCGTTGATTAATTCTCCGGCGACTCCGTTGAAGTGCGTCGGCACCACATAAATGCCGCTCACGCGGAAGTTGTTTTTCCGGCTGAAGTTGGAAACGCCGGTATCGGCGGACAGATTGGTGGGGTTGGTTCCCGAGTTTCCCAGACCTCCACCGTCCAGCCCATACGTGCCCGAGCTGTTGTCGATCGACTTCGAGTAAGTGTAGGAAACCTGCGCCTGCCAGCCGTTGGAGAATCGCCGCGTGAGGCTGGATTGTAGCGCTTCGTAGTGCGACGACGCGATGGTATTGGCCAGAACCAGACTATTGAATTGAGGATTGAGGCGCGCATTGGCGACCCCGGCTGCACTGGCGAACGTCGGCACGCCCGCGAAGTAGCACCCCTGCGTCGCGCTGAGGCACGGCGTGGGCGTATTGAAATCGAGCTGCGTAAACATGTGCACGTTATGTGAGCCGATGTAGCCCACAGTCGCCACCGTATTCGGAGCCACCTCGCGCTGGATGGTCAGGTTCCATTGTTCCTGGTACGGTGTGTTGGTCACATACCAGTAGTTGGCATTGGTCAGGCTGAGACTCCCGTTCGTCGGAATTACGCCCGGCGTGATTGGCACGCTGAACGGTGTGCAGCTTGCCGAACAAGTCCCCAGATATTGCAGGTTTTGCGCCGACGTCTGCGTCGCGGTGATGAACGGAGGCGCCAGCCAGTTGTTCAGATCGCGCGAATAGATCACGTTGTGGAACATGCCGAAGCTGGCGCGAATGGACGTCTTGTGATCGCTGAACGGATCGTAAGCGAGGCCCACACGCGGATCCCAATTGCGCAGCGATGGGTTGGTCTGGCTGGAGGTCGATTCGGGCGTCCAGACGCCATAGGGAGGGTTCAGAAGCTGAAACTGCTGATGGCGTGTTTCGTTGATCAGGCTGGTGGGCGAATAGCGCAGGCCGACGTTTACCGTCAGTTTGCGTGTGGCCTTCCATTGATCCTGAATGTAAGGCGTATACACGATGTAGCGATAGTCTCTGTACGCGTCGGCCAGCGGGTTCTGCTGATCGGAAACCTGGCCCTGCACGCTCGCCGGGTTGCCCGCCTCAAAGGTGCTAATGCTGGAGAATGACCACGTGGTTCCCACCACAAAAGGAGCCCATGTATTTTCTCTTAGCCGGGTAATGGTGATGCCCGCCTGAACGGTATGTGCGCCCGAGGTCCAGATCACGTCGTCGCCGACGGAGAATTTATTGGGGACCAGGTAGAAAGGCAGCGTGGTGGAAGCGCCGATCGCGGTCACGCCGGAGAAAGCACCGATGGTCCCGTCTTCACGACCCGCCGAGGTTCCGAAGAATTGTAAAGGATGAGTCCCGGCGCTGGCGATTGTCCCCGGAGTCACGGTGCCGCCCGCGACTGTGGGACTTCCCGATACCGAAGCTGCTTCAAACGTACGCGTGAACCCCGCGTGAACCAGGTTGACGAGTTTAGGCGTGATGATATGGCGCTCTTCGATATTGACGAAATGATCGCGAGTGGTATCGGTTTCGGGCCAGTATGGAATGCCGGTGGTGAAGTCGCGCTCGGCGCGATCCAGAACGTAGCGGAACAAGATGCTGCTGTGATCGGACAACGTGTAGTCAATGCGCGCGACCAGGTAATTCTCGTGGCCGATGGCGGGATCGATCACAAAAGCGTTTCCGGTGCCCGAAGGGGCTCCTCCGGCAAGCAGCTCGTTGAAAGCGGTGTTGGGCCACAGGGCCATCGTATTCGCGATGGCCTGTGCCACGGCGGGATTGGCATTCTGCGCGATCGGTCCGCCGCACACACCCGGCGTTACTGTGGAAGTCAGGAATTTGTGGGCGCACTGATCCGGCACTGTGACCTGGCTGCTGACCGCGCGATAGTTTCTGAGGCCTTCATAGTTCACGAAGAAAAACAGTTTGTTTTTCTTGATGGGGCCGCCGATGCTGCCGCCAAATTGGTTCTGCCGAAACGCGGGAGGACTCGCGCCATCGAAGAAGTTCCGCGCTTCCAGCTTGTCGTTACGCAGGAACTCGAACGCAGACCCGTGAAACCCATTGGTCCCTGACTTAGTCGACGCGTTGATCACCGCGCCATTGCCGCCAAACTGCGCGCTGTAAGTATTGGTCAAGGTTTGAAACTCGGCCACCGCCTCAACGCCCAAAGCCGTTCCAAGGCCACCCGCGCCCGGGCCGTTGTTCCAGAAATTGGTCATGTCCTGATCGTCGAGCAGGTACGCCTGGCCCGACGGGCGCGAGCCTGCGATGGAATACTTCTGCCCGTTTCCATAGAACGTGCTGCCTGCGCCCGGTGCACCCAACGGAATTTGAGTCACGCCGGGAGCCAGGGTCATCAACTGCGTAAAATTCCGACCGTTCAACGGCAGATCGTTGATCTGCTTTGATTCGACCAGCGTGGAGACGGCCGTAGATTGAGTCTCTACCTGTGAGATCGCTCCTTCCACTGTGATCGTCTGCTGCGCCTGCCCGACCGGGAGCGAGAAGTCGACCACCGGATCGCTGCCGACAGTCAATCGGACGCCTGTACGAACCGAGGTCTGAAAGCCGGGTTTGGTTGCCTGGATCTCGTATTCTCCAATGATGAGATCGGGCACACGGTAGCGTCCTTGCGCGTCACTGGTGGTGACTTGCAGGATGCCCGTTCCGAGGTTCTTAACCTGAATTGTAGCTTCCGCCATGGCCGCGCCGGAGGCGTCAACTACAGTTCCAAGAATGGCCGCTGTGGATTGCGCGGCTGCTTGCCTGACTCCTATCACCCCCATCGCGAAAACGCCGAAGCACATCACCGCGGCGCGAACGTTCTTCTTTGCGTAACCCATGGCATCCCCCAGAATCTTAAAGTCAACGCAGGCTTATAAGGACGTATGTATGCGGAGGAGTCCCCGGGTCTGACAAACTGAAGCCCGTTTGAGCAAAGTTAAGCTATTCGGGGAAGGATAGATTGCAGAATCCGTACATTGGTTAACAAGAAGTTGACACTGGGTATCGCGGGTAGAACGAGCGACAGGCTGAGCCCATCAGCCCTCGAGAACGGCGTTCAAAGTGATGTTGGTATTGAAGAGTTTCGACACCGGGCATCCGGCTTTCGCTGCTTGAGTCGCCGCCTGAAAGGCCTCCTTGGTAATGCCCGGAACCTTCGCCTTCAACTCCAGATGACTTTCCGTGATGGCGAAGCTGCCCTCATGTTTATCGAGCGTAATGGTGCACTCGGTTTCCAGGTTGTCGGCCGGGTGCCCCGCCTGCGCCAGTTGCAGCGATAGAGCCATGGTGAAGCAGCCTGCATGGGCGGCAGCCAGCAGTTCTTCTGGATTGGTCCCTTTGCCGGCTTCAAAGCGGCTATGAAAAGAGTACGGCGTGCTCGAAAGAGTTCCACTTGCTGTGGCGATGGTGCCCGACCCTTTAGTTAAGTCGCCTTGCCATTTTGCGCTCGCGCTACGTTTCACTGTGATCTCCTTAAAATGTTCTATTTGTCGTCAGGCTACTTCTTGCCGCCGAGAAAACCGCCCAAAATTCCGAGCGCTTCTTTGCCCGCCTGCTTGCCGATATCCTTGGCGGCTTCCTTCGCCACAGCGCCAACGTCCGGGTGAATCTGCGGGTTGCTCACGGTTCCCCCCACGGAAAACGGAATTCCGCCTGCGCCGAGCGCCACGGTGCTGTACCCTCCAGCATGCAGGTTCACTCGCATCTTCAGCGCCAGATCTTTTTGCGCACTAATGGTGCCCGCCACCGGTTAACTGGCCGATTTCCGGGGCGATCACCTCAATATCGCTCAGCGTGGTGCCTGCGTTATTTTGGTTTAGCGTCACGGTAATCTTTTGGAACTCCGTATTGGCTCCGCCTTTTAGACCGGCCAGCGATTCGACAATGCGCATCTTATTACCGAGGTCGAAATTCTGAAGCGAGGTGCCATCTATGCTAACCGACCCCTTGGTGGTGAGGTTATTCAAATAGCCCGTGGAGGTCATATCGACGGTCATCGTCCCGCCCTTGATCGACGAGCCGCTGGGCAGCGACACATCCAGCGCCGGAAGAAATGAAACCAGTTCGTCCATGGGCATTCTGGCCCCGGCCAGTTTCAGCGCCACCGAGGTTATCGCTTCTTTAAAACTGTAAGCGCCGCTCAGGTTGGCGACAGCTTTGCCCAGATGAACTGAGCCGCGCGTGACTTGGCCCGTGTGCTTCACAATGTCGTGCGCGATGTTGAAATCCAGCTCCACCGGACGTTGGGCCGGCATGCCTCCCTTGGCCAGAACAAGCTTGTCGGCATGAACCATGCCTTTGGCGTCGAAGGCGGTTCCAGTCCAATTCAAATCGCCGTCCGCCCCGACCAATCCTCGAATGCCCGTGGAGGCATCGAAGAAATGCGAAGCGGCAAGATCGCCATCGGCGAGCTTGAAATGCAGTTGTGCCGGTGTCAGTGCCGCGTCCGTCTCTGAAATCGGGCCGACTTTTCCATCCAGGGTCATCACTCCGCCACCGCTCATGTGCGCGGACATTTTGAAAGGAAACTGAGCGGTGGTAGAAAAGTCGGTTATATCTTCGCTTACTTGATCGAACACGCGCGGCAGCGCTGCGCCCTGACCTTCCTCAATCAACGTTATCTTGCCGTTGGTGATCTTCAGTTCGTGAACCACCAGAGCGAGCTTGGAAGAAGATGCGGGTTCAGGCTCGGTTGTCTTGGAAGCCGGCGTCGCGGCTGCTCCCAGGGTAGAAACGTTCCAAGTGCCCTTCACGGATTGGACCAGCGTGATCTCGGGCTGATCCACAACAATGCCGCCGACGTTGAGCTGACGCGAAAAAATGAGTGGCATCAATTCCACTTGGGTCGCGAGAGAGTGCGCTTTCAGGAAAGGAGTTTTTCCGAAAGCCGGGTCTTCCGCAATCGACAGATCGTCGGCCTCCACTTTGCCTGCAAGAATAGACAGCTTCAAATTGCCGAGCTTTACCTCCCGGCCCAGAGCCTGGGTCAACTGGGTCTCTAGCGTGGGCCGGAACTCGTTTGGGTCGATCACAAACGGAATCACCAACGCCGCCGCCAAAACAAGTACGACTAAACCCAGCAGGAAATAGACCGCTCGTTTCATGCCAACATTGTATAGGATGGACGCCTCTTCAAGAATCGCCTCGCGCGCGGCGGCGGTGAGCATTCTGGTTGCGGGTACCTTCGCGACGCTGAAAATTGTCGTCGGACTCAGCGCCCACTCGGTTGCGGTTGTATCAGACGGACTGGAAAGCGCCGGCGATCTGGTGACGTCGTTCCTTGTATGGCTGGGTTTGTGGGTTGCTTCAAAACCCGCCGATGCGGACCACCCCTATGGCCACGGCCGCTTTGAAACCCTCACCGGTCTAGCTGTGGGAATTATTCTGGTGGCCGTCGGCGGCAGCATCTGCGTGCGCTCCCTGGAACATTACGTGCAACATCGTACCGATCCGAGCACGCCTGAGTTGTTTGCCATCTGGCCCGTGCTGGGTGCGATCGCCGTGAAGACCGCATTGGCTTCCTGGAAGTTTCGCGTAGGCAGGCGAACCGGCAGCGCGGGCCTGACCGCGGATGCGAAGCACGACATGGTCGACCTGCTTTCCAGCGGCGTGGCCCTCACCGCTGTCCTGCTGTCGTACTTCGTGCCCGGCAGGATGCAGGCAGCCGACCAGTATGGCGGCATGATCATCGGCGTAGTGGTGATCTTTATGGGCATTGAGGTGATCCGCGAGACCGTACTGCAGCTAAGCGACGTGATGCCGGATTCTAATCAGATGGATCAGGTCCGCAGAATCGCGATGAGCGTTCCAGGCGCGCTCGCGGTGGAGAAATGTTTCGCGCGCAAGACCGGACTGCGCTATCACGTCGATCTGCACCTGGAAGTGGATCCCCACATGAGCGTGTCTGATTCGCACGAACTCGCGCACCAGGTAAAGCTCGCGGTGATGTCGGAGTTGGACTGGGTGCAAGACGTGTTAATCCACGTCGAGCCGCATCTTTCGTCCACGGAAATTCGAGCCCGCCCCCCACTGCAGCTTAAGACCAAAACATCCCATGGAAAATCGTGAAATCGCCCGCCTGCTCTCTGAGACGGCGGACCTGATGGAAATCGCGGACGAGGATTCCTTCCGCATTCGCAGTTATCGCAACGCCGCTACCGCTATTGATGGCTATCCCGAGTCTGTGTCGGCGATCCTCAAGGAATCCGGAGAAGAAGGTCACCGACATCCCCGGAATCGGCAAGGGAATCGCGTCGGTTCTGGTCGAGATCGAACAGCGCGGCAGCTTTGAGCGCCGCGATCAGATGCTGGAGCGCTATCCTCCCACGGCGCTGGAGCTGCTGCACATTCAAGGCCTGGGTCCGAAGAGCATCCGCACGCTGTGGGAAACGTATCGCGTCTCCACCATCGACGATCTGGAGCGCATCTGCCAGGAACACAAACTGCGCGATCTGCCGCGCATGGGCGCCAAGCTGGAAGAGAAGGTCCTGAAATCCATCGCCAGCTACCGGCAGCGCGCGGGCCGATTCCTGTTGAGCTTCGTAACCATCGTCGCAGAGGAGATCATCCAGGAGCTGTCGACCATCAAGGGAGTCGACGAGATCATTCCCGCCGGCAGCGCGCGCAGAGGCAGGGAGACGGTGGGCGATCTGGATCTCCTGGTGACGGGTCCTGGAGCTGAGGCGGCGCTTGAGAAATTCGTCAAGCTTCCCAAAGTGCATGAGGTGCTGGGGAAGGGTCCGAACAAGGCCAGCGTGAAGTACGGGCTGGAGGGTTTGCAGGTGGACATGCGCGCTCTCCCGCCCGAAAGCCGAGGGGCCGCGCTGCAGTACTTCACCGGAAGCAAGGAACACAGCGTAGTGCTTCGGGCGCGCGCACAGAAGATGGGCCTGACGCTCAATGAATATGCGCTGGCGCGCGTGGATACCAAAGCTCCCGTAGCCAGCGCGACCGAAGAAGAGATTTACGAGGCTCTGGGACTCGCCTGGATTCCGCCGGAGCTGCGCGAAAATCAGGGTGAGATCGAAGCGGCTGAGGCCCGCAAGCTGCCCAAGCTGGTGGAGCTGTCCGACATTCGCGGCGATCTCCACATGCACACCACGGAGACGGATGGGCGCGCGACGCTGGAGGAAATGGTGGCTGCCGCCCATGCGCTGGGCTATCAATACGTCGCCATCACGGACCACTCCAAGGCTCTGGCCATGGCCAACGGCCTGGATGAGAAGCGAGCGGTTGAGTTCGCTCACAAAGTTCGCGAGATGGACCAATCGGGCTTCGGCTTGCGCGTGTTCTCAGGCCTGGAGTGCGATATCCGCAAGGACGGGTCCATGGATCTGGAAGAGGACGCGCTGAGTGAGTTGGACTACGTGATCGGCAGTGTCCATAGCTACATGAACCTTGAGCCGAACGAGATGACGGACCGGCTGCTGCGTGCGCTGGAATCGCCGAGCCTGAAAGTGATCGGCCACCCCACCGGCCGTATTCTGCTGCATCGCGAAGCTTACCCGTTCGACTTCGACGCGATCGCCACCGAGGCTGCGCGCAGGAAGGTCATGCTGGAGATCAACGCAAGTCCGGAGCGGTTGGACCTCACCGCTGCCCTGATTCGCGCGGCCAAGGCGAAGGGGTGCCGGTTTGTGATCTCCACCGATGCGCATCATCCCAAGCATCTGGCCAACATGCGCTTCGGCGTGACCATGGCTCGCCGAGGATGGCTGGAGGCCACCGATATTTTGAACACTCTACCTGTAGACCAATTTGCAAAGGCGATTCACGCCAAATCATGAAACTGATTTCTTCGAAAGAACTTCTCAAAACGCCTATTTTTCGCGTGACGCGCGATGTAGCGCTCGACCCGGATGGATTTGAGATAACGCGGGCCGTCGTGCAGCATGGTGGCTCGGCGGTAGTGATGCCGGTGGACGATCGCAAGAGAATCCTGCTGGTGCGCCAGTATCGGCTGCCCGCCAAACAGTACCTTTGGGAGCTTCCGGCCGGCCGCATGGACCCGGGCGAAACCGTGCTGCAGGCAGCGCGCAGGGAGCTGGCCGAGGAGACCGGATACAAGGCTCGCAAGCTGGAGAAGCTCGCGGTGTTTTTTGCCAGCCCCGGGTTTCTTGCCGAGAAGATGACCATCTTTCTGGCGACTGGTCTGAAAGCGGGCAAAGCAAACTCCCATGGAAGACGAGCGTATTACCATGCAGTGGTTCACGCCGAAGGACCTCGACAAGCTGATCGAGTCGGGCAAGATTCTGGACGCGAAAACGCAGATCGGGTTTCTTATGTGGAAGCGATACCACGCAGGTAAGTGAACATCGCGTCCAGAGCCTGGGCGCGGTGGCTGACTTTCATCTTGTCTTCGATGGGTGCTTCGCCGAAGGTGCAGCCGAAGGGCTCGTGGAAGAAAAGCGGATCGTAACCGAAGCCGCCTGAGCCGTGAGCTTCCGTTAAGATACGGCCTTCGACGGAGCCTCGAAACGTCTTCACCAGTTCTCCATCGTTCGCCAGCGCGATGACGCAGACGAATCGCGCCGTCCGATCTGTCTTGCCTGCCAATCTTTGAAGAAGCAGTTCATTGTTATCGCGATCCTTCGCGTCCGGTCCCGCAAAGCGAGCTGAATGCACGCCGGGCGCGCCGTCCAGTGCGTCTACTTCCAGGCCGGAATCGTCGGCAAAAAGATAGCCCGCGGCGAATTGCGAATAGTAGAGCGTCTTGAGCACGGCGTTTTCTTCGAAGGTCGCGCCGGTTTCTTCCGGAGGCTCCACTCGGACGCTGAGCGCGCGGATATCGAAGTCGGGCGCGGCCAGTTGAAATTCGCGCAACTTACCAGGGTTGGAAGTAGCGCAATGGATGATCATGCGCCGCCGCGTTTGCGGATCTCGATATTCAGGCGCTTGATTTTCTGATTAAGAGTCGACAAGGGAATGCGAAGCGCTTCGGCGGCCGCGGTCTGGCTCCAGTCGGAAGCCTCCAGTTGTTCGATGATCTTGCGGCGCTCGAATTCGGCGACGATTTCAAACAGCGACGCGTCGGAGGCCAGGTGCCCGCTCTCATCGCGGCGAATGCGCATGCCTCGGGCTTCCAGCAGATGTTCCGGCAGGACATCGGCGGGAACGGAAGGTTGCGAAGCCAGCACCACGGCGCGCTCCACCACGTTTTCCAGCTCGCGAACATTGCCGGGCCACACGTGATCCATCAGGAGCTGCATCGCCTCCGGCTCAAAGCCGAGACGCGAACGGTTGTGCTCGTCCAGAAACTTTTCGTTTTCACGGCAATACTTGGTGAAGAAGTGATCCACCAGCAGAGGGATATCTTCCTTGCGTTCGCGAAGCGAAGGCAGGGCCAGGTTGATGACGTTGAGCCGGTAGTACAGATCCTCGCGGAAGCGGCCTTCTTCGACCAGCTTCTTTACGTCGGCGTTGGTAGCCGCAACGATGCGGACGTCGACTTTAATGGTCTCGGCCGAGCCCAGCGGCATGAACTCCCGCTCCTGAATCACGCGCAGCAGCTTGGTTTGCGTCTCCAGCGATATGGTGCCGATTTCGTCGAAGAAGACGGTGCCGTGATTGGCGGTTTCGAAATAGCCTTTGCGCGACGTGGTTGCTCCGGTGTAGGCGCCTTTCACGTGGCCGAACAAAGCGGACTCCAACAGATCGGGTGGTACAGATCCGGAGTGTACCGGCACAAACGGCTGTCCTGCGCGGGCTGAGTGCGCGTGAATCGCGTTGGCGATCAGCTCCTTGCCCGTCCCGGTTTCGCCGGTGATGAGGATCGTGGCCCGGCTTTGAGCTACCTGAGCCACAAGGTCCAGAATTTTCAGCATCCGCTCGCTCTTGCCGACGATGTTAGGGAAGCTGTAGCGCTGTTTCAGGGCGCGCTTGAGCTCGGTATTTTCCAGCTCCAGGCGGCGTCGGGCGATGGTGCGCTCAATTTCGATGAGGAGTTTTTCGTTGTCCCAGGGTTTGGAGAAGTAGTCGCTCGCGCCGCGCTTCAACGCCTGCACCGCGACTTCAATGGACCCGTAGGCGGTCAGCATGAAGATGGGCGTATCGGGATCGCGCTGGCGAACTTCCTCCAAAACCTGCATCCCGCTCTTGTCGGGCATCATTAAATCGAGCAGCACCAGGTCGTAGGAGGAGGTCTCCAGCCGCTTTAAGCCTTCGGTGGCGTTGGCAGCCAGGTCGACGCGGTAATTTTCGTTGGAGAGAAGAAATTCGAGAGATTCGCGAATATCGGGTTCGTCGTCGACGACCAGGATCTTGCCGCGCTCCAGTTCCTGTTCCACGATGTCGGGGGGCAGGTTGGCAAGCGTGTTGGCCATTAATGAATCACCGGTTTAGTTTGCGCGGTCGCGGACATGGAGTTGCCACTGGAAGCGGCGGGCGTCTCTCTGATGATTTGAGGCGCGGCGGCCTGTGGACTTCCAGAGGATGCGGCTACCGAAGCGACGCGGGCGGCTGCGGGTTTCCATGTGGACCCGGGCGTGGGGAAGACAAGCTCGAAGGTGGTGCCTTTGCCAGGATCACTGCGAACTTCAATTTCCCCTCCATGCTCGCGGACGATGCCATAGCTGACGGATAATCCCAGCCCTGTGCCTTTCTTCGCGCCCTTGGTGGTGAAGAAGGGATCGAAGATGCGGAGCAGATGCTGGGCGGCGATGCCTGAGCCGGTGTCGGTAATGGTGATGCGCACCACTCCGTCGCGATGCGTGCTGCGGATCGAGAGAATGCCGCCGTTCTCCATCGCGTCGCGGGCGTTCAAAACCAGATTCAGGAACACCTGCTGGAGCTTGCCGGGACTCCCCTTGATGCGCGGCAGCGTGTCGTCCAACACGGATTCGGTGCGAATGCCCGAGGTTGCCATCTGGTGTTCCAGCAGAGTCAGCGTCTCCGTGATGGTCTTATTCAGGTCCAGAACCACAAACTCCGTAGCCGCGGTACGCGAGAAATTCAGCAGGGAGTTGACGATCTCACTGGCGCGGAAGGTCTGCCGCGCGATTTTTTCCAGCAGGGGCGCCTTCTGCGCGTCGCCCGAAATCTGCTTGGCCAGCATTTGCGCGTAGGTGGAGATGACGGCCAGCGGCGTATTCACTTCGTGCGCGACACCGGCAGCCAGCAATCCAATGGAGCTTAACTTGTCAGCCTGAATCAGGCGGCGCTCCAACTCCTCGCGATCGGTGACGTCGTCGAAGATAATCAGGCGGCCGATGCGTTCTCCCTCGCGCGAAACCAGGGGCGCAATGGCGATATTCAGCGTGACGTCCTGCGGGCGCATCACGTATTTATAAATGTTGGCGACGCCCGATTCTTCTCGCGCGAATTCCAACTGATCGCAAAGATCAGCGGGAAGCAACTCACGCAGCGGCTTGCTGACGGCATGCTGGCGCGCGATGCCGGTCAGCTTTTCCATCTGCGAATTCCAGCTATCCACGCTATTGTTCAGATCCGCCGCAAGAATGCCGACGTTAATGGATTCGACAATGTTTTCCGAGAACTCCTTCAGGCGCTCATATTGTTCGGCCTTGCGGGCGAGCGTCGAGTAGAGCATCGAATTGTCAATCGCGATGCCGACGTAGCCGGAAAGCGTGACGAGCAATTCGACGTCTTCCGAAGAAAGGAAGTCGCCGGTTTCGGTGCGGCTGACGCCTAAGTAGGCGATGGTCCGGCCGCGGGCGGAGCAGGGAAGATAGTAGGTCAGTTCCAGTTCGGCGATGCTACGGCGGGCGTTGGACGGCAGCTCGTCTGTGCCCTTGTGGGACAAAGCTTCCAGCATCCCCTTGGTTCGTTCAAAGAAGAGATAGGGTTTGCCGGGCGCAGGGCTCAGGAAGCTGAGGTCCAGGCCGTAGGGGACATTTTCGGTTTGGCGTCCGCTTTGATTACAGGCCAGTTGCAGCTTGAACCTGGCTTCGCTTTCGTCCCAGACGAACATCGCGACGTGGCGGATGCGAAGCGTTCGAATCAGGCGCTCGGCTACGCTTTCCAGCATCCCGTCCAGGTCGGTAGGCGAGCCAAGCTCGCGCGCAAATTCGATCAGGGTGCGGCGATAATCGTAGCGGTCCTTATAGAAGTAGTAGCGGTCGAGCTGTTCCTGAATCCAATTGCGAATCGGCTGGAATACGAACGCGGCGAACAGAATCATGGCCACCATGGCGGGGCCGTTCAGATCTCCGGCATGGCTCACGGAAAAGATCATTCCGTAGAAGATACCCAGCACGCATAAGGTCGCCAGCGTGTAGACGTAGCCTTCCTGGAAGATGATGTCGACATCCATCAGACGGTGGCGCAGAATCGCGTAGGCCCACGTCAGGGGAATCAGCGGCAGTGAGAGCACCGCCAGACCCATCGCGTGATTGGGAGCGACTCCCATCACGTAAGGCACCGCGTAGATCAAAGCGAAGGGCAGCATTCCCACCAGCGCACCGTTGCGCAGCCACGCGAGTTGCCGGCGGACCACCGGGTCATGCGCGCGCCGCATTTGAGCCGCCAGCACCACGCCTCCTGCCACGTACATGCCGCACAGAAAGGTGAGCCACACGCGATCCAGCAGCCAGCGGACTTCGATCAGCGGCGCGGCCGAGCGCAGCCAGCCGAACATTACGCCGGTCTGAATGACGAAGAGGGCAAGTCCGGGCAAATAGACCAGCGCCGCGGCGCGCTTGCGGCGAATCCAGGTTTGCGGCTCCGGAAAGATGAAACAGAAATGCAGGAACAGGGAAGGCGCCAGGAAGTTCGCTGTCAGGTTGGCCCAATATACGGTCTTATCGAAGCCGTTCAGTTTGCCGGTGTAGTGAAACGTGGAAAGAATAAACGAGCTCAGGCAGAGCAGGAAGAAATGCAGGGCTTGCGGAGCGCCTCCGCGGCGGAAGTAGACAAACAGCCCGATGCCCAGATAAAGGACGCCGACCGCGTACTGGTAATAAAGAGTAGAATCATGCTCCGCCTCGCCGATAATCACGTTGGGGGAAACTTCGATGTTGCCCCGCAGCAGCTTGTATTCGGCTTTTCTCCAGGCGCCTAAACGGGCCAGCACCTGCGTGGCTTCCAGGGAATTGTCGATGGTGAAGTTGTCGATGGAAACCAGCACGTCACCCACGCGAATGCCGGCTTTCTCGGCGGGACTGCCGGGGGTGATATAGGTGGCTGTTGGGCGGTCAAGTGCGCCGATCGCCGGGTCTGCGACAGTCCGGTCAATCCAGGTGACGCCGTCTTCGGGCAGATGAAACCGGCTCTGCTGCTGAAAATTGAAAGCAGCGCCTACGATCGCAGCCATGGTGATGATCACCAATAGCGCGCTGACGAGCTGAGCTTTCAATTCCTTCATTGGAACCAACCCCGGTGCTCAAACACACCGATCCCTACCTAATTGTATGCAAGTTGTAGACCAATCGGGTGGAGGGTTTATCTATTGATTCGAAAAGGGATCTAGTAGAAGCAGGCATAGAATCTATGAATTTCCGTAGAAAATATCCCGCAAAGCGTATTGCTTTGGCTTGCGGACGAGGAACTAGGCGAGCTGGTTCAGACTGCGTCCCGGTTCGGCGGGGCTTTTCTTTTGAATGGGTTCCTGGGTTCGTTTTGCTGAGACACTTTCACTGGCGAGGTTCCCAGTCTCGCTTGAAGGGTAGGGGGAGTGGCCTGGTCCGAGTGGGGCTGGCGGGGCCTTCTGATCACCTTGTTCCTGTCTTGCAATGGCAATGTAATTGATTCACCAAGGCGCTTAGCGCGCGGCCACCCAGGGAATCCCGACGTCGGCGGCCGAGCGGACGCGGTCGATCAGTTGCGCGGCATGATGCTGGATATGGCGGATATTGACGAACTGGTGTTCCAGCTTGGACATGCTATACCAACTGAAGCCACTTTCGGCGCCGTCGAGATCCAACGCGTCCACGGAGTCATCGATCATCCGATCGCAGAACTCGCAGTACTCGAGCACCTGCGCTTGCGTGTACGGCTCACCCGCGATGCCGTCGCCCTCGCCGCGATGTTGTTCCCACAGCCTAAACGCAGCTTCGTCGCGCTGAAGATACAGGTGTGCAAAGAACAGTGCGTGATACGACACCTGCCAGAACGCATTCTTGTGGTTGGTGCTGAACCACTCCTCGGGCGGGCAGCGCTCGACGCCTTCGCGGAGCATTGCCAGCGACGCGTGATACTGGCTTTTCAGCACGGCTCGAAGCATCGGGTGCTTGTGGTTCACCGGCTCGATTGTACATCGAGGCAGCCTTCGCAGGCATCTGGGCCAGCTACGGTCACGAATCGCGAATCGTCGAATCGACTCTCGGGGGCCATTTTCTTAGGTGAGCGCAGTATGTTGTTACCTCTTCAGGTTCTCCCATCCTTCGAGCTTTTCAACCACAACTAAATCAGTCACTTTGGGTCCTTTATGGGCAATATCGCTAGCTACGTCGTGAACACATTACCTCTGGACAGGGGACACATCAAGTGAAGAAACAGAGGGAACGGGCGTACGGGCCGGAACGGGCGAGCCTTCATGCTGCAGGCGTTTGCTTAGAGGGCAAACATTCTATCGTCTATCAAGAGCGTCAGGTAGGATCGTCTACACTACGCCGTTACTCGTGGGCTGATCTCCGAGACATCTAAGAATCATTGGCACACAAGGCACGTGCGATCTGTGGATCGCGCTTCGGTCCTGGTGCACATTTCCACCTTGTTGGCGATTCAGCTCGAGTTGCCAGCGGCGGTCGGTCTCAAGTTCGCCCTGGACCGCCGAACTCGGGGATTCCAATGATAACCAAATGGAATTCATGATAAAGTCCAGTGATGGCGGCGCGCAAAATCCGAAGTCTCACCCTCGTATTGTTGCCATTGCTCCTTGCCTCGATGCTGGCAGCTCAACAAGGGGACCGCTTCCCCACTCCGAAACCTCCGGTTGGGCCGACGCCTCGGACGGCCGACGGAAAGCCGGATTTCTCCGGCGTCTGGTTACAACCGAGGACTGTGGAACGCGGCATGCCCGAAATGCTTCCTTCTGCTTCATCACTATTCAAACACAGATTAGAAACCAATCTGAAGGATATGCCCTCCGCGCAGTGTTTGCCGATGGGCGTCTTTCTGCTGACTCCAGTCCTCAACAAGATCGTTCAGACAGAGCGGTTGCTCGTCGTGCTCCAGGAGGTAACTGCCGGTTTTCGTCAAGTGTTCCTGGATGGACGCGATCATCCGAAGGATCTGGAGCCAACTTGGCAGGGGCATTCGATTGGGAGATGGCGTGGCGATACGCTCGTTGTGGAAACGGTGGGGTACAACGATAGGGGTTGGCTTGATGGCGCCGGGCATTCCCGCACCGAAAAGCTGCGCGTTATCGAGGAATTCCGGCGACCAGATTTTGGGCACTTGGAGATTCAAACGACGATTGACGACTCAGGGGCATATGTGAAGCCCTGGACAATCAAATGGGCGGCAGACCTTGCTCCGAACGAGGAGATCCAGGAATTTCTTTGTAACGAGAACAATCAGGATTTGGCCCACCTGACGGGGAAATAGCTGGACCAACTGCGACACAATTAAGCACCCAGTGCCGTGCCGTCCATTGGGAGGTAGTCGTCGGCGCGAGGATGATATTCTTCTTCATGGCTGGTCTCTTTTCTGCACCCTCATGGAGTGCGCTTAGCGTTCACCTTCGAGCTTACCGCTGCTGATGAGAAGGCCGGCCCGCAATCTGTCCCGGAATTCCCCGCAAAGGGCGAGGAAGCCGCTGGGAAGATGGACGCGATTCTCGAGCCTGCCGCTCCAGTGGCTACCGCCCAAGCCCCAAAATCCGTGAATTGATTCTGATTGCAGACGAAATTGGTGTGAAATGAGACGCTGTTAGTCCCGGTGCAGTGTGCTAATTCGGCGAGAACCGTACTTCCACTTCGGTGTCGATTTCCCTCAGGATTCCATCTTCGAACGTCGGTTTCCAAATCCACTGCTTCAGCGCATCCTGGGCCGCGTTGAACAAGATTGGATTTCCACTGATCGGCTGAGCCTCCCTCGCCGTACCATCTCTGCCAATCGTGACCGCGAAGCGAACCGTTCCGACAACTTGAGCCTGTACAGCGGCGGATGGATAGCTGAGTGTAACCATGCGAATTAGTTTCGCCCTTTGGTCGTTTTCGCTCAAACGAATACGCGCCGACGATCCTGTGGGGGATGGCTGCTGAGCCGAAGACCGCACCAATGCCGATCTCGTCTGCTCCTCTCTAGTGTCGAAACCTTTTTTCATCCAGGCATCTGCGGAAACGATGTCGCCGGAGTACTCTTCCTTCGTGTCCCGCAACGCTGCACGGTCACGTATCAGATAGCTCGTGCCGATCATGACTTCGTCGTTCGTTGGATCGAACTGGAGCGACTGCTGGAAGTCCAGCAAACCGTCGTTTAGAATCTTCATGTATTTGCCCTGGAGGGCTTTGCGCATGGGATTCGGCAAGGGACCTACGCTCTCAAGGGAGCGATTCGCCCGCTCTAGTACCTGGCTCCAGCTTGACTGAATAAGCTCTCCCCGCTTCGCATACAGTTTGCCAGTGTGGTCGTCGGTGAAGGTACGGAGGATATCCAGAGTCTCTGCTAATTTGTGCAGTGAATCGTCTGCGAAGGCGAGGGTGAGGCGATCATATAAAGTTTGAGCCTCAGCCAGTCTGCGGGATTTTTCCGGCTCCGTCAGCTCTCGATGGCCATGGTAGAGCAAGCCCACAAGGGACTCAAGCGCCAGCAGATTGTTTGTGTCCAATGCGAGAGCACGCCGAAACTCAGCTTCTGCCAGGCGTTCCGACTCAGGAATGGAAACGACGGACTTGGCAGCGGCTAATCGATCCGCCTCAGGAATTGGAGCCGCGGACATGAGGGCGGATTCATTGGCCATAGCCATATAGGTGGCTCCGAGATACGAATGCGGATCTGCCTGATTTGGATGAAGAACCACGGCTTGGCGAAGCAGATCAAGAGCTCGGTCGTAGTTACCGCTGTGGAAGGCGGCAACCCCCAAATCAAAGGCATCCTGCGCGCGCAACATAGGAGGAAGAAGTGCAATCAAAACGGCCGAACATACGAGACGAGCGGTCTTTTCATACGGACGATTCCTCATGGTAATTAATTCGGCATCGGCGAGCGTCACCAATAGGCACGGACGGCTTCAAAAACCGCTGCGAAAGCTAGTGTCCTTCCAATCATACATTTCGCCTTCCGATAGTCCCTTGTTACGTCCACTAGTCAGGAAATTACGGGACAGAGCGT
>CAVYBC010000008.1:0-990587 GCA_963766615.1 Terriglobia bacterium | reverse complement strand
TCTTGCTGATAGATCCGCTGAGGCCGCCTTCACGTCAACTTGGCGGAAGCGTCCAATTCGAGCCGTCACAACCGCTCTGTTAGCGAGGGATGAAAACGAGTGGCAGCAGCCGCATTCTGGTAGAGCCGCGAGGACATCGTAAGCCGGCCTCGGTCTGGTGCTTCGACCCGTTTGTGAATCTGCCGACGCTGTTCTAAGCACTGCGTCCGCCCCCTAAGGCACTGGAGGTCTGGGTCACACAGAATGAACATTATGCCGAAGCGCCAGCATGCTTGACCCGATGAAGACCCGCCGCAGGTATAACAATCCCCGCCCTTACGGGACGGGGCTATCGCTTCCCTGTCTCGACCTTAGCTCACACACAGCCGGCGTGCGATCTTTTTTGGGTTTTCGATGCCCGTTCCGCCAGGAACCAATCTTGTTCCGGTAAGCCCTGTGGGCGACCTCTTGCTTCCCATAAGGACCGGGCAAGAGCCGCAATCTGATCTTCCGTGGGAGCGGGAGTTGAGCCAATGGCCGATAGTGAATCAAGCAATCCCTTCAGGTGATCCAGCCGCGACTCCACTCCTCTCCGTTCGTCGGCAGTCATTTCAACCACCAGAAGAAGCAGGCGAGACACTTGGGAGTATGCTGTTTTTGCCCGGTGGCGGCATTTTTCAGCAACCTCCCATGTGTCAGCAGAGCTCTCCAGTAACCCCGCGCACAACGCAGGCCGCGGCAGGGTTTCTGAGACTTGCGAGGATGCCGCGGCGTCCTGTGCGCTCAGGGCTTGACTTGCGTGCCGAATACCAAGGTCCAGTCGGTTCCCGATGATTTGGACTAGCTGCTTATCGGTCTTACTACGTAGCTCGTGGAATTTTGAAAGTTCAGTCATGCCGTCTCCTTAATTGCACGGGAGCCGTGTTTGCCGCTTGGTATGTTATACGCTCGACAACGTTTTAGTTCGCCACGATTGGGTGAAAAGATGGCTACAGATTTGCTAACGCCCGGTGATCGGGTTGGCACTCTACTGGTCCTCTCCAGTAACCAGCGCACAACGCACGCGACGTGAGATCAGTTACTGATCCATAGGAGCACATCGCGTGCTGTGCGCTGTTGGGAATTCATTTCAAGATCACTAAGATGCGAAGGAGGCCGCTCCGTGGCGCTGGAATGACGGTCGCCTATCAAGTCGCCAATTGGGCATGACGTTTACACCGGCAGGATCGTGATATGATTCGCGTTTAAATAGGAAACACCATGAAACTGCAAACCCTCGGAATCGGAATCGTACTAATATCGCTAAGCCAATCCACCTGGGCACAAAAGCCCGCGACAAGCGACATGCACTGGGTAGCGACCTGGGCCTCCGCCCAACAGCAACCCCGAGTAGCTCCCGCGCGTCCACCCGCAGCGCCACCCGCATCCGAAGCAACCACTCCCGCGACCCCTCCACCCCCGCGCCCACCCAGCAGCTTCAACAACCAGACCGTCCGCATGATCGCCAAAGCGAGCCTAGGCGGCAAACGCGTCCGCGTGCAATTCTCCAACGCCTTCGGAACCACGCCCCTCGTGATCGGCGCATCGCACATCGCACTTCGGGATAAGGGCAGCGCCATCGTCGCCGGAAGCGATCGCCCCTTGAACTTCAACGGCAAGACCAACTGCGCCATTCCGCCCGGAGCCTTGATGTACAGCGATCCTGTAGATCTCGACGTCCCCAAACTGGCTGACCTCGCGATCAGCGTCTACGTCCCCGGCGACACCGGCCCGGCTTCCGCGCATTCCCTAGGCCTCCACACAACCTACATCAAAGAAGGAGACGTGACCAGCGCACCCGAAATCGCCGATGCGACCACCTCCCAATCCTGGTATTGGCTAGCCAGCGTCGACGTCATGGCTGCGTCCAGCGCCGCGACCATCGTGGCCTTTGGCGATTCCATCACCGACGGCGCGACTTCCACCGCCGACACCGACCGTAGCTGGCCCAGCGTCCTGGCGCAACGGCTTCAGGCCAACCCCGCCACCGCGAACATCGCCATGGTGAATCAAGGCATCTCCGGCAACCGCGTTCTGGCCGACGGCGCAGGAGTAAGCGCGCTGGCCCGCTTCGACCGCGACGTGCTCGGCACTTCCGGCGTCAAGTGGCTGATGATCATGGAAGGCATCAACGACATCGGAATCGCCGCCCGCCAGCCAGGCCCAGCGGCCCTGGTCGCCGACGACCTGATCGGCGCCATCGGCCAATTGATCGAGCGTGCCCATACTCACGGCATCAAGGTAATCGGCTGCACCCTTACCCCCTACGGCGGCGCGGGCTACGCAAGCGACAACGGCGAAGCAGTTCGCACAGCCTTGAATACCTGGATCCGCACCAGCGGCTCCTTCGACGCCGTAGTCGACTTCGACAAAACCACCCAGGACAGCGAAAATCCCAAGACGTTCCGAGCCGGATTCAATAACACCGACCACCTGCACCCTAACGACGCCGGTTACAAAGCCATGGCTGAATCGATAGATTTGTCCATCTTCCGGTAAGCCAGTCACAGCCCAATTGCCCAGTAGAATCTGAGAGTTCCGCAATTCTCTTAGAAGCCGCATGTTACCTTCAAGTCGAGAAGAGGATCTACATCGGCCCTTCTTCAACAAGTTTCTTCCAGGCCTGGGAGCGTTGCACTACGATGGAGCGGAACTTCCGGAGCCCCTGGAAAGGCTTACGAGAGCTAACTATAGGGATAGCCTCGACGGGAGAGCTTGGAGTCGCGATTTCATAACATCTGAAGGCTGGTTAACGGCTTAAGATATCCGAGAGTTGCACACCGTAGACGAGAACGGCTCGTGAGGTGGAACTCAATTCATTGGCGGCCGATCATAAAAAATCGGCCGCCCGCAACGTGCGCAGCCGACGTGTGTCCGCTCATCGCTATCATAAAAGCATGCGATACGTTCTGCTCCCGCTCTTCTTAGCCGCGCTCCCCGCACTAGCTCAGGATCAACCCGCGTGGGTGCAAAAGAGCAATCGCAACGCGCAACTGCTCATCGACATTGAAACGCGCTACTCGCCCGAAGGCGCCGCCAGAAATGGCGTCCGTGGGCTCGACGACAAAATCACCGTACTCTCCGCCGACCGCACCGCGAAAAGACGCCAGGACTACCGCGACGCCAAAAAAGAACTGCAGACACGTCTCGCCGCCGAAACCGACCCTCTCGTCCATCAGGATCTGCAAATCCTGATCGACGCCGCCGACCAGGAAATTCGCCTCTCGGAAGCCAACGAGAAATACGCCATGCCCTACATCAACGCGCCTGCCGCGATCTACGGCGGCATGACCGGATTGCTTGACGATCAGATCGCACCAGAGCGCCGGTCAGCGGCTTTGGTCCGACTGAAGAAATACACCGGCATAGAGCCCGGCTTCACTCCACTAACTCAACAAGCCGAAGAGCGCTTCCGCGAAAAAGTAAACACCCCCGGCCTGACGGGCCCTTCGCGCGTGGCCGTCGAAAAGAATCTCGAAAATACCAAAGCCTTCCTGACCGGAATTTCGCTGCTGCTGGAGAAGTACAAAATTCAGAGCTATCAGGACGCCTACGCGAAGCTCAAGGAGCAGCTCACCGCCTATGACGACTTCGTCCGCAAAGAAGTCCTCCCCAAAAGCCGCGCCGACTTCCGCCTCCGGCCCGAGCTCTACACCATCGCGCTGGAACAGTACGGCGTCGATTTCCCGCAGGCCGAGCTGACCAGCCGGGCCCACCAGGCCTTCACGGAAATCCAGAATGAAATGAAACCGATCGCCGCCAAGATCGCCAAGGAGAAGAACCTCCCCTCCAGCGATTACCGCGACGTGGTCCTCTACCTCAAGAAGAATCAGATCCCCGGCAACCAGGTTCTCCCGGTCTACCAGAAGCGACTGGCCGAGATCGAAGACATCATCCGTCGCGAGCACCTGGTTACGCTGCCAACCCGGCCCGCCATCATCCGCATCGCCAGCGCCGCAGAGACGGCTCAGCAGCCTGCTCCTCACATGGTGCCCCCGCCGCTGATGAATAACCACGGCGAACGCGGCCAGTTCGTGCTGCCTCTGGAAACAACCGGCGAAGGCGGCAAAACTCTAAAGTATGACGACTTCAATTTCGACGCCGCCTCCTGGACCTTAATCGCCCACGAAGCTCGCCCCGGCCACGAGTTGCAGTTCGACGCAATGGTGGAGCGTGGAGTGTCGCTCGCCCGAGCCATGTTCGCATTCAACAGTACAAACGTCGAAGGCTGGGGACTCTATTCGGAATGGTTCATGCTGCCCTACATGTCCGATGAAGGCAAGCTGATCTCATTGCAACTGCGCATGCTGCGCGCCGCCCGCGCGTTCCTCGATCCTGAATTGCAGCAGGGCAAAGTAACCCCCGCCGACGCGATGAAGGTGTTGCAGAAAGACGTCGTGCTCTCTGAAGGATTCGCGACCGAAGAGGTGGAGCGCTTCACCTTCCGCAGTCCTGGACAAGCCGTTTCCTATTTTGACGGCTACACACGCCTGCGGGAAGTCCGCGCTGATGCGGAGAAAGCCCTGGGCCCCAAACTAAATCTTCAGCGCTTCCACGACTTCATTCTGTCGCAAGGCCTGCTGCCCCCCAACCTGCTTCGTAAAGCAGTAATGGAAGACTTCGTGCCCTCGCAAAAGTGACGTGGCGCACGCACTCGTGCGTGCCGTGTCGAGACTCATCTCGACATCTGGAAGGCAATAGACTCAAGCAAGCATCGAGATGAGTATCGATGCGGCACGCAAAGTGCGTGCCCTACGCGGCGTACAGCGGCCGATCTGAAAGGCTCGAAGCCCTCACGCCCTTCGCGTACGAGGCCTTCCCAACCAGGAACTCCTCTTCCGGCCGATCCACCGGAGTAATCCCGGCCTTCTTATAGTTCTCCCGAATCAACTGCCTCGCGGCCCCATCCAAAACCGGCAAATAAGGCCCAGCCTTCAACGGCAGCAGCCCTCCGTTGCCTCCCACGCACCACTGCTGATATTTCATGTGCGCCCACGGATGGCTCCCGTGCAGCAGCAGCGGAGCCTGCAGATCGTAAATGGCTTGAATCAGCGGCTGCATCTGCCAATACACTTTCATGGTCCGGGTCATCTGCCGCTTAGATGCCAGATCCATCAACTCCACCGTATACGGCTTCTCCGGCGATTGCACCGCCTCCACAATCCACTGCCCGCTCCACTGGACGTTCTTGTAATTCTTGGCCAGCACCGGCAGCAGGTCCAGATTCACAGGACCCATCACCAGCCGGTCGGAAAGCGTCTCGCAGATCTCAAACGCGGTGCCGGCGCTCATGGGATGCGTCAACTTCATCCCGATCACCGACGGATGATCGGCAAGCCGGTCGTACACGCCAAGTGGAATGCCGCTGGGATGAAAGCGCCGCAACGAATTTTCTGGCGACCCATACAGCAGAATCCCCATCGAAGTGGAATCGATCACCTTGCGGAAGTGCGCATAGACTTCGTCTTCCGTCTGCGGATTCGCACTGGCGGGATACGTAACCAGCGCGTGGCTGCAACCCATCTTGGCGGCGTAAGCCAGCGATTCAATCGCCTCGTCCGCCTTCCCGCCCACGATGACCGCAGTCTCGATCTTCCCCTGCGATTCCTCGCGCACCAACTCCATCATCCGCGTGCGCTCTTGCGCATTGGCCCCTACGGCCGAGACGGTGCAGGAAGTAAATCCGTGTTTGATGCTCTGCCTGACGTCTTGCCGGATACCTTCTTCATCCAGGCTTTTGAAGTCGGGCGCGAAGGAAGGCATCAAGGCGTTGCCCATGCCCTTAAGATGTTCGCGCGCCCACTCCTTGCGTTCCGATTTCGCCGGGCTGGACGAGGTTTTTTTCGCGATCGAATCGGTAGCCTTGGCGGAAGCAGCGAGGCTCAGTGCGCTCAGAGCAAATCGACGTCTATTCATAGCACTTCGATTCTATAGCAACCAATGGCTCAAGTCGCGCTCCACCAAACCAGACAGCCGCTCGACATCCTGCCGATAAAACTCGACCAAGAAGGCCCGATCACGAGCCTCCATGCTCATCGACTCGCGCGAACGAAATGCCAGGCGCTTCAATCCTCGCCGCAAACGAGGCGTGTTCATCTGCTTCAGCGGCGCCCATTGCGTGACCGGATGCAGGTACCGGTGCAGCCGATGGGCGCGCGGAACATTGGCGATCATGTGGCGCTGATGCATGTCCGGAAGAAAGTCCGGGTCCACATCCAGGAATTCGAAAACGTTCCGAACCAGGTTGATGGGGTTCCGCTGATAATCGTCGTAGAACAGGATCAGAACCTGTTCGCGCGGAAACAATTTCAGGTAGCGCGTGACCTGTTCGAAATACCGTCCGAAATTGAGAAAGGGATACAGCGCGCCGATCCGAGTACTGCTGGAACGAACGCAGGCCTCGACATACTCGCGAAACGAGAGGAATGTTTTGGAGACCGTCAACATTTGCAGGTATTGCGAGTAGGCCCGATCCGCGGGGTCTCGAAGAACCATCAGGATCGTAGCGTCAGGACACATTCGGGCGATGTTTTCGGGCGCAGTCGGCGACCACAAATAGCAGACGCTGGCCTCTCCTACGACCTTCTCGGCCTTCACGTTCTGAAACAACCTTGCGTAGTCGGAATAGTCGGCGACCGGACTGGCCGTGAATTTGGTGGACATGTCCCCGTCCAGGTAGGCACGGAGGCCTGCCGCCTGGGATTCCACAACGAGCTTCATTTCTTCCGTCAAATTATCGAACCGGATTTCCTCCGAATGGAAATTTGGCTCCTTCAGAGGGCTCATGAAAATTTGCGGATGCTGATCGAGATAGTGATAGAGGGACGTGGTACCCGACTTCGGGGCGCCGACCAGATAGAGGTTCGGCGTCCGTGGGACTGCACGCGATGGCACAGCCAGAAGAGCTGACATTAAATTAACTGTTCCGGGTTAGACTTATTGGCCGGTGCCAGCGGAACAAAATCCTCGACAGTAAAGGAGCGGAACTATTCGCAGCCCTTAACGCCCTTAGTCAGGCAGATCGACGACTTGGGCGGATCCGGGATCGGAAGCCCCTGCTTCTTCATTAGCGAGATCAGTAGCTTCTCAGCTTCCGGGTGCGGAATCGCCGACTGTACGCCTACACGTACCAGGCCGCGCGACCAATCCAGCGGAATCCAGGTCATTCCCAGCAGCGCGCCGTTGACGCTGTCGCGGCTTCCCTTGTCGTGTGCATCGAGCTTGGCTCCATCGTCGGCCAGAAGTTGAATCACTTCGGGCACGCCTTTGTGCGCCGCGCCGTGCAAAGCCGTGCGGCCTTCATCATCGGCGACATTGGGATCGATCCCCAGCTTGATGCACATCTTGACGGCCTCAATCGTCTCCTGGGGCGACCATTCAAACGTGACGCCTTCCACCCAGCCGATTCCGGACGCCACAGCCAGAGGCGTGACATTATGAGCGGTGAAAATCTTCGGATCGGCTCCTTTATCCAGCAGGAGCTTCATCAGCTTGGTATCGCCGGACTGGGCCGCGCGCAGAAAGGGCGTTGCGCCGTCTTCAAAAAGCCACTGCATGGTGAAGTTGGTCCGGGTCTCGGTGGTGTCGCCCTCGCATTGCTCGGCTGTGGACTTCACGCCGCAGATGCGAGCATTCACGTTGGCCCCGTGGCCCAGCAGAAGCTGGATGTATTCCAGGTGATCCATGTCCGGCGTGCGAACCGGATAGTCGCCGCTTTCGATGTTGCGATTGTCGGTGGCGAGATAAACAGGAGTCCATCCGCCGTTATTGGCCAGATTCGGATTCGCCCCATGATCCAGCAGATACTTACCCAGCAGGTAGTGCCGATTCTGAGTGGCCGTGAGCAGAGGAGTCCAGCCGTACTTGGTGACCTGATTCACGTCAGCTCCGGCCGCGACCAGTGTCTTTACGCACTCCAGGCAATCCTCGCGCGCTGCCAATACCATGGCTGTGAGACCGCCGCCATCGAATACCTGGCGTCCGCCGAATCCGAAGGCTGCCGCCTGTTCCGCGAGTACTTTCAGATCGCCGCCCTGCTGGACGAATCCCTGCACATCGAATCCAGCGGCAACCAGAGCCGAGACATCCGGAGCATCTGCCCCCTCAGCCGCCGGCTTGGCGGCTGCCGCTGCCGGTGGAGCGGCCCCTGCACCGCGCCCGGCACCCGGTCCGCCTCGGCCTCCACCACGACCACCTTTGGTAGCATTCGCGCCGAAGGCCGAGTTAAGCCTCTGCGTAACGGTATTGGCGAGGTTATTGCGAGCGTTTCTAAAGTCGGGGTTGGAAGCGACACCGACTTCTGCCCCACGGTCGATCAACAGTTTCATGGCCGCCGCATTGCCGCGCTCCGACGCCCACATCAGGGCGGTGGTTCCGCGCATTCTTTCCTTGGCGTTCACGTTGGCTTGATGATCGAGCAGGATTTTGATGGCGTCCAGATTTCCGTTGCGAGCCGCGAGCATCAGCGGATATTCACCCTGTGGGCCAAGCTCATTGGGATCGGCTCCAGCTTTCAACAGCTTCTCGATCATGGCCGGGCTTCCGTTCAATCCCGCCAGATAAAGAGCCGTAGCGCCTTCGCGGCTGCGAGCTTTTACGTCTGCACCTGCAGCGATCAGAATATCGGCCATCTCAAGATCGTTTTTGTAAGCGGCCCACTGCAGCGCCGTAGCGCCGTCAGCCTGCGGAGCGTTGGGGTCCGCTTTTTGCTGGATCAACGACTTTACGGCAGCCTTGTCGTCCCGCGCGGCGGCCTCGGCGATGGGGCTCGTCGTTGCCCCATAAGCTGCTCCGCAGGCCACGAGGTACAGTCCGAGAATTCCGGAACTTACTCCAATAATATTTCGAATCTGCATAAGGCTCCGTAACTTTAAAATGACGCGGTCGTTTAAACCAGACCGGCCAGCCGGCCCGTCGAGTCGCCGATGGTTTCCTGGTGAATGCCGTACATATCCAGGATGCTCAATAGCATGTTGCCCGTGGGTACAGTTTTGCTCGGGTAAGCCAGATGGCGTCCGCCCTTCAACTGGCCCGATGCTCCGCCCACGATAATGTGCGGCACGTCGTAGTGGAGGTGCTGGTTGGAGTCGCCCATGTTGGTGCCGTAAAGGGTCAGCGAATGATCCAGCAGAGTGCTGCCGTCGGCTTCCTTGACCTTGCGGAACTTGTCCAGCAAGTAAGCCAGGCACTTCACGTGGTACTGGTTGATGTGCGAATAACGCTCAATGTTCACGGGGTTTTCCGCATGATGCGAAGCGCCGTGGAAGGCCGCGTTGATGCCGCTTTCCGGATACGTGCGGGCCGTTAGATCGCGTGCATAAAGCATCGTCGCCACGCGAGTGATATCAGCCTGGAAGGCCAAAGCCAGCAGGTCAGAGTGCAGCTTCACATGTTCGTCAAAAGATTCCGGAATGCCCGCCGGCGCCAAAAAGCCGTTAGTGTCCGCTTCGCCGGAGGATTTCTTAGCGAGCTCCAGACGCCGCTCAATCTCGCGAATATCGGTTTCCCATTCGTCGAGCCGCGACTTGTCGCTCTGGCCTAAGCCCTGCTTGAACTTGCCCAGGCTCTGCATCACCGAGTCCAGAATGCTGCGCTTGTCTTCGCGCCGCTCGGTGCGTTCCTTAGCGGTGCCGCCTGACCCGAACAGGCGCTCAAAGGCGACCTGCGGGTCGAGTTCCATCGGCAGGGGCTGCGTCGGGCTGGACCACGAAATGGTATTCGAGTAGGTGCAGCTATATCCTTCGCCGCAGTTACTGGAATTGGCGCCCGGATCTTCCAGCGCCAACTGAAGCGAGGGCAGCAGCGAGTCCTGGCCGATCTTCTGCGCGATGAGCTGGTCGATGGTGGTGCCGTCGTACACGTCGGCGCCGGTGGTCTTTCTGGGCTTGTTGGCGCAAAGATAAGCCGCGGCCACCCAGTGATCGGCGCCGGTCTGGCCGGGAGGCGGTTCAGCCGACTTGGCCCACATTCCGCTCAAAATGACGGTGCGGTCGATGAAAGGGTCCAGCGGCTGCATGATCATGGGCAGCTTGCCGGATTCGAGGATCGGTTTTTCCGGGATCCAGTAGCCAGGAGCCGCACCGTGTGGAACGAAGATCCCGACAAAGCGGGTTTTCGGCATCACTCCGGTATCGGCCAAGGCGGTCTGGGCCGGAATCATTGCGTCGAGTAAAGGCAGCGCCATGGTGGCGCCCACGCCGCGCATCAGCGTGCGGCGAGAAATGTGCTTTTTAGTAATGAACATGATTACCTTTCTTTACATAAGAAACGGCGAATATGAGATCCGTGAACCATTAGCGTGACGCCCTCTGTTGCGGTTCCTGTTTATTGCTGGTCATCAGCTTCTGATTCATTTGGAACGGCTCGCTCTTTACCACTCCCAATACCAGTGAGGAGAAGCGATAGTTATCCTTCCCGGCATCGCGCACGATGGACCGGACCAAGGGCATATCGTAATACTCCGTGCCGCGGCCCAGCGCGTAGATCATCAATTTCTCCGTGATCACGCGGACGAACTGCGGGGAGTACTTTACCATCGCCTCACGCAGGCCCTTCACGCCATCCAGCTTGGAACCATCCACCAGCATGCCGGAGGGATCGATGGGGCTGCCGTCGTCGGTGGTGCGCCAGCGGCCGATCGCATCGTAATTTTCGAGCGAGAAGCCGATGGGGTCCATGATCTTGTGGCAGGTGGCGCAGGGCTCGTTCTTACGATGCATTTCCATCTGCTGGCGCATGGTGGGTTTCCCGCCCGCGTGAACCGCGTTCTCACCTTCCTTCAAAGCAGGCGGGACGAACGGCGGATCCGGCGGTGCAACGCCCAGGAAGATCATCATCATGGTCTTGCCGCGGACCGTCGGCGAGGTCCGGTTTGGATAAGCGGAAACAGTCTCGATACTGCCGTGCCCCAAGAGGCCTCGGCGATAGTCGAATGCAGGCGGCCATTCCACACGCCTGAAGTTGCTGCCGGTGACGCCGGGAAGGCCGTAGTGCTGCGCCAGACGCTCGTTCAGATAGGTGTAGTTGGCGTTGAGCAGATCGATCACGCTGCGATCTTCATGCACCACGCTGCCGACAAACATCTCAGTCTCCTTACGCATCGCCAGACGCAGATTGTCGTCGAAGTCCGGGAAGAGGCCGGGGATGGGGAAGACGGTCTGCATGCTGCGCAGGTTCAGCCACTGGCCCGCGAAGTTAATCACCAACTGGTCGGACTTGGGATCAGCCAGCATGCGCTTCACCTGTTTATCGAGCACAACCGGATCGTGCAGCTTGTTCTCGGTGGCCAGGGTGAGCAACTGATCGTCTGGAATACTTGACCAAAGAAAGAAAGACAGGCGCGAGGCCAGTTCCAGATCGCTAATCCGATAAGGCTTTCCGGCCGAAGCTGAGGCGGGCTCGATTTCCTTGCGGAACACGAATTCAGGATCGGCGAGAACGCGATCCAAGGCGCGCTCGATCCCTGTATTGAAGTTGCCGTCGTTGCGGCCACGCTGATAGAAGCTCATCAGCATTTCGGTGTCTTGAGCGGTCAGAGGACGCCTGAAAGCCCGGCGCGCCAGGGTGGAAATAATCTGGCGGGCGCAAGGCAGCTCCTGTGAAGCGTTCGCCGGAGTACAAACGAAAATCTTGCGGCGGCTGGGGGAATCGGATGCGCCGGTTGCCTTCGCGGGTCCGAGAATCTCCAGCTTGCCGACGTGAGGGAAAAACTTGAAGCCGGGAAGACCGCCGGTTTCTATCGTGCTGCGGATGAAATGCTCGTTCAGGTCGTTGCTGGGGGCGAGTTGCGTCGCGAGGAACGTCGCCACCACGGTGTGAGGTCCAGCCTTCACCGTGAAATGAACGTCTTTGGTGCCGCCGTGAACCGGCGCTCCGACGGCGACTTCCTTGTCCCAGTCGTAGGTCTTGATCAATTCGCCATCCACCATCAATTCCAGCTTCTCGCCTTTGATTTCTCCGAAGGCTCGGTTGTTATCCATCAGGCCCTGGTTGATGGGGTAGAGCTTGAAAACGTAATCGCCATCGGCGGGGAAGACATATTTGCACAGCAGTCCTCCGCGCGTGGCGAAG
This sequence comes from Terriglobia bacterium, assembly GCA_963766615.1. Lineage (GTDB taxonomy): Bacteria > Acidobacteriota > Terriglobia > Bryobacterales > Bryobacteraceae > Palsa-187. Next base: position 978,500 of record CAVYBC010000008.1, on the reverse strand, counting down.
GGCATGCCGTCGATGTGATAATCCTGCGAGTTGTCTTCGGGCACGCGGCAGATTTTCGAACTCGCTTCAGTGACGTCGCCAACCGCGAGCCGGCTGATTTTTTCGGCAGCAGTAGCGTAGCCTTCCAGCAAAGCCGGAGACAGAGCCAGCGCGCCGGCGATGTTATCGAACCCGCGCGTGGAATCGTCGGAAGGAAGATATTTGGAAGGATCGATATCCAAAGCCAGCACGTCGCGCACGACGTTGGCATACTCGGTCCGGTTCAAACGATGAAGTCCCGGAGGCGGCACCATGGTGACCGCGTTCTTATCCAGGTTCGTTTCCAGAAAGCGGATCATGGATTCCATCGCCGGCGCTGCAGGTCTGGGGCGTCCCGACGGAGGCATCATGCCGGCGCGCAGTTTGCGAACGATTTTTTCCCACGTCTCCGCGTCCTTCTCAACATGCGCGGTGTCGAGCTTGTCGATCTTCACGATCGGCTCAGAGCCGTTCTCGGCATGGCAAGTCACGCAGTAGGCATCGAGCATGGTGCGTTCTTCAGCAGCGTTGGTGACCGAAGCAATGGTCGGCAGGGGAACGTTTCGCGGAGCGGCCGGCGTGGCGCGGGTCAGTTCGGCGGGGCTGACGTCGGCTTTGGCTCCCTGGTTGATCCAATTCACAATGACGGCGATTTTGTCAGCCGACATGGGACCGGTGGGAGGCATTTGGTTCCCGGTCGTATCAGAAATTCGCTGTGCCAGGATACTGTCCTTGGCGTTGCCGACGACAATTACCCTGCCGGAATCGCTGCCGCTAAGTACGCCGGCCGCGGAATCCAGATGCAGGTTCGCAGGCGCCGCCGAGCCCTTGTGGCAGGCCGTACAGTTGGCGTTCAAAATCGGCTGAACTTGTTTAGCAAAATCGACTTGCGCCTGTGCGGCGGCAGTCAAACCCAAACCGAGAAAAACTCCCAACGCTACCCTTAAATGCATCGCTTTTTCCTCACGCGCCGCTCCTCCCTAACAAATGCATGCAGGAGACTCGTTCCACTAGCTATTCTATTCCTTCTATTGCAGCGTTTCACTCCCCTATTCTGCGTATGCCATTTGCAAATAGACCTGAGTTAAGTCCTTCGGTTAGTGGATCTTCCAGGGCTCGTTAGAAGCCAAAATTGAAGGAGGTGTTCCCTTTGGCAGACGACGTGTAGTAGTCCTTGCGAAATCCGCAATGCGATTCCCATCGGCTCAAACCACGTCCTCTCTTAGCTCAAATTCGAGCCGAGAGTCAAGTTGTTGAAATCAAAAGGAGATGTAAGCATGAACAAAGATACGATCGAGGGTAACTGGAAGCAACTAAAAGGTCAGGTACAAGCGCGATGGGGTAAGCTCACCGACGACGACTTGACCATGGCCGCCGGCAACACCGAGATCCTGCGAGGAAAGATCCAGGAACGCTACGGCATTCAAAGAGAAGAAGCCCAAAAGCAGCTGGATGAATTCATGAAACATGATCATCAGGCGGCGGGCAGCCAGCATAAGGAGGCAGCTTCACACAGCAGGCGTTAGATCGATTCTCCATTCAGAAGGGGCGGTGCTCGAAGGGGCCCGCCCCTCTTTTTTGCCCGAAGAAATTACCCCGCACGGAACTTCTTGCCGCGCTTGCCAATTGGCCCGCCACTTGCTCCGTCAGGCTTTAGTTAACCATGGTGAAAAGGATCATGATCTGGGTGGGCGCGATAGTGGTTGTCATCGCATTGGCGATTGGCGGTCTGTTGATTTATATTTCACGCCAGATGGGGTCCCTGGATGCGGTGCTGCGGCAGCGGGCCATTGAATATCTTTCCAACCGCTTCGATGCGCAAGTTGAGCTGCAGGAGATTCACGTTCATCTGCCCAAATACAACCTGTTTACCGCGCTCTGGCATCGCGGACGCGGGCTTCTGGCGCAGGTGGATGGAAAAGGCCTTTTAGTCCACTATCATCAACGCACTGATCTGCCACCCATGTTCCGGATCGATTCCTTTCGTGCCAATATCGGCTTTGAGGGTCTATTTCGGCCTTCGCGCCGCGTAGCTGGATTGAGGATCGACGGCATGGAGATCAACGTCCCGCCTCGCGAAGAGCGGCAGGCGTCGAAAGGAACATCCGGCCAGGGTACAGTTGCGCTTTCGTTTGGAGAGGCTCGCATTCAGAACCTGCGCCTGGTGATTCTGCCCAAGGTCGCATCGAAAGAGCCTTTGGAATTTCAGATCCGCGATATCCATCTGGATGCGGCGGACGAAGGCCAGGTGAGGTATCAGGCAGACTTGTTTAATCCTAAACCCCCGGGAGACATTGTGAGCCAGGGAATGTTTGGGCCATGGGAGAAAGGCGACCCGGGAGGGACTCCGCTTTCAGGGAACTACGATTTTAGCCACGCAGATCTCTCGATCTTCCCGGCCATAGCGGGCATTCTGCATTCGACGGGCACGTTTGTGGGCGAGCTTTCGACGATTACGGCGAAAGGTCAGGCCACGGTGCCGGACTTTCGTCTGAAACGTGCCAACAATCCGGTGAATCTACAAACCAGTTTCGAAGTCCTGGTAGACGGCACCAATGGAAACACGGAATTGAAACCTGTAAACGCTATTCTGGGGTCCACCGCCTTTACTACCAGCGGAGCTATTCTGAAGCAACATGGCCAGACCAAACGCAGCATCAACCTTCAAGTTCACATGAAGAAGGGCGAGGTTGCGGATCTGTTAACGTTGGCCATGGCGGGAAGTCCGATGCTGAAAGGGAAAATCAATTTCGACGCCGCAATTCAGGTTCCGCCCATCAGCGGAAAGGTGAAGGAGAAGCTGATTGTGGATGGGACCTTTGCGGTGTCCGATGGCCTGTTCCTTAAATCGAAAATCCGCCAGCGTCTGGATGGTTTAAGCAGGAGGGCTCAAGGCGAGCCTAACGATTTGCAGATTGAAGACGTGATGACGGAACTTGCCGGCAAGCTGCACATTGAAGATGCGGAGGTGAACTTTCCCTCGCTAAACTTCTCCGTGCCGGGAGCGCGCGTGGCGCTGATGGGTACCTATGATATGAATCAGGGTAATATTAACTTCGACGGTTCGGCCAGCCTGGATGCCAAGATTTCACAGACACTGACCGGATGGAAGAGGATTCTGGTGAAGCCGTTCGATCCCCTGTTCGCTCGCAACGGTGCGGGAACGTTCCTGCCTATTGAAATACGAGGGGATTCGAAGAATCCGAAGTTCACGGTCCCGATTGGCAAGGCATTGCGAGGTTCTACAAGTGGTCCAAAGGTAGCAAAGAATTGAAATTCAGAAGCGAGGATACAAATGAAAGAAACCACCAATAAACAGCCATTTCTAACGGATGTGACGAATCTGCGGAAACAGGCTCGGGCTCATCTGGACGACGGAGCAGTCACCAGTTATCTGGGCGACACCAAACAGACCATCGAAATTCTCCAAGCGGTTCTGGCTACCGAAATTGTCTGCGTCCTTCGCTACACCATGAACGCCGTGGCCGCGGCAGGCATCGCGAGCGAGAGCGTGAAAGAAGAATTCGACGCCCACGCCAATGAAGAGCGCGGACATATGCGTCAGGTGGCCGAGCGCATCAATCAGCTTGGCGGCAAGCCCAACTTCAATCCTGAAGGGCTGCTGTCGCGGTCCGCTTCCGAGTATAAGGACGAGGACACGCTGGTCGACATGATCCGGGAAAACCTGGTGGCTGAACGCATTGCCTGTGAGCACTATCGCGAGCTAATTCGCTATTTCGCGGACAAGGATCCCACCACGCGGGTGATGATGGAAGGAATTTTGGTGAATGAAGAAGAGCATGCGAATGACATGCACGATCTTCTCGTCGCGCACCAGGGCAGGCCATCGCTAGAGGCACACTCGGGAAATTGAACAAGTCTTTATAAGAACTCGGAAGCCGGGCGCGAGGGCAGACGGCCCGGCACGATGATTGGTTGAGGGGCGGGCTTCCTGATGCTGCGGCGCAGGCGCCTGCCCCATACTATTTTCACGCCTCCCAGAATCAGCATTCCTATTAAAGTTGCGGCCACGATCAGGATGGTCAGCGGAGAAATATACAAAAAGAATGCTCCGACGGCGCCCACCGGGATTGCTCCAGCGATCAGCGTGACGATGGCAAGGGGATCGAGTCTCATGGTGTGCTACCTGTGGTCTTTGGAGCATGCGAAGGGCCACCTTCTTGGTAAGCAGACCGTGAAGAAGTAAGTTAAACGCCCGAAGCCGGCCTGATCAGCGACGCGCCCGGGAGCGAGTTCAAGAGGGTCTCGTCGGAGAAAACCATTTCCAGGTTGCGTCGCGATAGCAGGGCGTGTTCCCTCGCCAAATTTTCGGCCCGGGCGCCTTGGCGGTTGGCGATCGCTTCTATTAACGACCGATGATGGGCTCCCGCGATGGTGAACATTTCGGCGGCCCTGGGTAGTTTCGCCCGCGCAAACACCAGCGCGCTCGGGGCCGCGAACGGCAGTGTCATTACCTTTTCCAGGGCTCGGCGAAGCATGGGGCTTTTGGCCAGGTCCAGCAAGGCCGAATGGAACGCTTCGTTGAGATCGATGTAGCGCGCAAACGTGTCGATGGTGGGGTGTTGGATCGAGTCCATCTGGGTTTGCAGGCTGCGGAGCAGGTCCAGTTCGCTGTCATCCACCATGCGCTCGGACGCGAGCCGGGCGGCGGTGCCTTCCAGGACGCCGCGGACTTCGATAGCATCCCAAATGTCGGTTCTGGTGAATTCCCGCACCACGAATCCGCCAGAGGGAGCAACCTCCAGTAGACCTTCGTTCGCCAACCGGTCGAGGGCCAAGCGAATGGGAGTCCTTGAGACACCCAGACGCGCCACCAGAGGCAATTCAGAGATGCGCTCACCCGGTTTGAAGTCGCCACGAAGCAGCAACTCGCGAAGATTGAGCAGGGTCCGGCCCGTCTGCGACACGAATTCGTCAGAAAGACGGCGATCTTTGACGTTTAGTTCTTGCACGCGATGATCGAATTTAAGCACATGTGGGTAGTGGTGCGCAATGTTAACTCTTTATTCCGGCGGCGGCAAGCAGAAGGCCGTCCGATTCTGTCCACCAGCCGCGGATTGGCGCAGAGACGCCTGCAAGTGAGGCTTCAAAAGAAGACGGGCCGATTTGGATCGTGATTTCGGGAAAGTCCAGCCAGCGGTTCATCTGAGCGGAGACTGCTTTGATGACGGACTCCTTAGCGCTGAAACGAAGGACCAAATGGGAATCCGATTCTTCGCCGGGGGCGCTGAGGTGGGTTTTGGCGGACTCGACGATCGGGGTGGCGCGGGCGATGTCGAGGAGGTCGATTCCGAGACCACGGTACTTCGTGAGATGAGCTACAACCGCAGCGCACAGGCCGGCGTCGTGGGTGATGGAGCCGGTCAGGCCAGGGGGCCAGACGGGTCCGCGGAGAGGTCCGGCTGGAATGGAGGCTGGGAGGATGCCTAGGGCTCGCAGGGCTTGGCGGGCACAGTGGCGGCCGGTGGAGAATTCGGCTTGGCGGTGGGGGACAGCTCTTGCTACGTACGCTGCCTCATCTGGGTAGAGGTCGTGATTAGTGATGGGGGCTGCGGCAATGCCTACATCGGGGCCTAACCAGGTGCGGAGTTGCGCTTCGATCTGGGTGGGGGTCACTTAACGGTGATCGGAACGGTGGCGATGTGGTTCTCCCATTCCATGCGGAGTTCGGCTTTGTTGTTGCCTTTGTCGGTCAGGGTATATTTGAGCGACTCCACGGTTTTGGGCGGTTTGCTCATGATCATCTTCACGCGGCCCAGGTCCATGGATGGAGTGTAGGATAAGCCCCATTGGCCGGTTTGTTTACTGATGATTAGTTCCCAGGCGTCCGGGTTTTTGACCCAGGCATAGAGCGTGTAAGTGCCTTTTGGAACAGCCAGACCGCCGATGTCCAGATCGGCAGCGGTTTTGAATGTCGTGGCGGAATTGGCTCCGGCTCGCCATGCGGGGTAGGTTGGATCCTGGGAAAGAAGTCCGCCGTCACCGAAGATTTTTCGGCCTCTCACCGATGGGGAAGAGTATTGAACGCTTATGTTCTTGCCGCCGACGGTAACGCTGGCCTGGGCGGGCGGGCTCTGGGCCGTTAAGAGCGTGGAGCCGAACGCGATCGCCATTACAACGGGGAATGTCCTGAGCATGAAGTCCTCTTTTACATTCTACGAATCTGACGCTAGAAGGTACTGGACCTGTTCGACATCGTTTCCTGATTGCGAGTCGGTTGAAATCCTCCTACACTATTAGCTACCCGCCTCGTCCGCGCCCCGCTTGTTCAGTCCACATGTGTACGAATGAAATGAGGAGTCCTTTCCCAAATGAATGAAGCTGCAGCACCTACACTTGTCCTCACTGTGGACGAAATCGCGCATCTTGCTGCTGAGGGCGGCAAGCCTGCCGAAACGTTGATGAACGTGGTGGCGCTGATTGCGGGACGTCTCAAGACGGACGTGTGTTCGGCGTATTTGCTGGAGCCTGACCGGGCCAACCTGGTGCTGGCGGCGACGGTGGGGCTGCGGGCCCAGGCCATCGGTACGCTGCGGCTGGCTTTGCATGAAGGGCTGGTGGGGCTGGTGGCCGAACAGGTGCGGCACGTGTCGGTGGAGCAGGTAAAGAATCATCCGCGGTTCAAATATTTCACCGAGGCCGGCGAGGACCAATATCAGTCGTTTCTGGGCGTGCCCCTGATCGATCGAGGCGTGCTGCAAGGCGTGCTGGTGGTGCAGAACAAGGAGACGAGAGCATTCACCGACGAGGAAATCCATTTGCTGGGGGAAGCTGCGACCGAGGTCGCTCCCGTGGTGAGCGAGGCGCGGACGCTGGATCGCTTCATCGCTCCCTCGCAGGAGAGATTGTGGGCGCTGGCGCGCAATTTGTGGTGGAGCTGGGACCACGATTCCACTAATCTGTTTCGGGATCTGGATCCGGTGCGGTGGCGGCAGCTCAATCACAATCCGATCGCCTTGCTTTCCGAAATTCCGCTGGCTGGAATTGAGCGCCGAGCCAAGGAACTGGTGTTGCATGGCCGCATCAACTACGCGTATCGGCGCCAGCAGGAATATCTGAACGCGGATCGCACCTGGGGGGCGACCCATGCGGGCGTGCTGATGCCGCGGCCGGTGGCGTATTTCTCGGCCGAGTTTGGCCTGCACGAATCCATTCCGATTTATTCGGGCGGCTTGGGTGTGCTGGCCGGCGACCATATCAAAGCAGCTTCCGACCTGGGACTGCCATTGATCGGGATCGGGTTGTTCTATGGGCAGGGCTACTTCCGGCAATGGCTCGACCGGCATGGCTGGCAACAGGAAGAATATCTGCAGACCGACTTGGCGCAATTGCCCATGGAACCCGCCATCGGCAAAGACGGCGCGCCGGTGGTGGTGCAAATCGAGACTCGCAGCGGAACGCTCTGGGCCAAGGTGTGGCGGATCAAGGTAGGCCGGTGCGATCTGCTGCTGCTGGATTCCAACGTCGAAGGCAACGCGCCGGAGGATCGCGAACTGACGTCGCGGCTTTACGGCGGTGACGGGCGAGTGCGGATTCGCCAGGAACTGCTGCTGGGAGTCGGGGGCTATCGTGCTTTGCGCGCGATGGGCATTCATCCGGGCGTGCTGCACCTGAACGAAGGTCATAGCGGTTTTGCGGTTCTGGAAGCCATCCGCAGCAGGATGCAGGAAGAGGGTCTGGACTTCCGGGAGGCTGTGTCGCGCGTGTCGCGCACGGTGGTCTTCACCACGCACACGCCGGTGCCTGCAGGGCATGACCGGTTCCATGGCGGGCTCATTGAGGAACATCTGGGGCCTCTGCGCGACGCTATGGGTTTGAACTACGACACCCTGATGGGATTCGGACGAGAGCATCCTTCGAACGACCAGGAAACATTTTGCATGACGGTGCTGGGATTGCGTCTGGCTCGTCGCGCTAACGCGGTTTCGGCGCTGCATGGCGAGGTTTCGCGTGCCATGTGGACCGGCTTATATCCGGGCAAGACAGAAGACGAGGTTCCCATCGGCCACGTGACCAACGGCGTCCATGTGCCTACCTGGCTGGCTGCCCCGATGTTCCGGTTGTATGAACGGCACCTGGGGCCGGGCTGGCATGAGCGGACGAGTGACGCTCGCATCTGGGAGGGGATTGAGAACGTCGACGATGGGGAGCTGTGGGAAACGCATCTTGCGTTGAAGGCTCGGCTGCTGGAGTTCGTGAGGCGACGCGCGATGGATCAGGGCCGCCGCCGGAACGAGCCTCAGGAATCGCTGCAGAGGCTGGATCGAGTGCTGAGTCCTGATGCGCTGACCATCGGTTTCGCGCGCCGCTTCGCCACTTACAAGCGGGCCAACCTGATTCTGCGCGATATGGAATTGCTGAAGTCCATGGTGGGCGATCCGAAACGGCCGGTGCAGTTTGTTTTCGCGGGCAAGGCGCATCCGCTGGATGAGCCGGGCAAGAGAGTGCTGCAGCAGATCGCCGAACTGATGCGCGATAAGCAGTTCTCCGACCGGATTGTCTTTGTGGAGGATTACGACATCAACGTGGGCCGCCATTTCGTGCAGGGCGTGGACGTGTGGCTGAACAATCCACGGCGGCCTTTGGAGGCTTCGGGCACCAGCGGAGAGAAAGTCGTGTTGAACGGAGGACTAAATCTTTCGGTGCTGGACGGCTGGTGGGCTGAAGCTCATGACGGGCTGAACGGGTTCGCGATCGGGTCGGGGCGGACGCATTCCAGCATGGATGTTCATGACACGCGCGATGGCGACGATCTGTATCGCGTGTTAAAGGACGAAGTCATCCCGCTGTACTATCAGCGCGATAAAGACGGTCTGCCGCGAGGCTGGATCAAACGGATGAAACGCACCATTCGGACCCTGGGATGGCGGTTTAGCGCCAATCGCATGGTGATGGACTACGCTACGCGCTGTTACATTCCAGCGGCGGGCGGGCTTTCCAGCAACATGCCAACGGGGTCGTAAGGTGTTGTAACTGATTGATACGCCCGATAACAACTTTGAATAGGACGGAGTTGCGCTGGTTTGAGAGAATCTAGGTTATTCGCGTAAAGGGCAGCCAGTATGCAGTTCACCAAGTACCATACCGAAGGTTTCTACGATGAGATGTTCGAACACGATGGCACAGCGCGTCCGGAGGCGCAGTTGCTGCTGGAGACCATCGAATCCCTGGAAGAAGGCCAGTTGCAACGCTGCCAGCACGCCGCCGAACGGCTGCTGCTGCAATTGGGAATCACCTTCAACGTGTATGGCGACTCGGCTGGAACCGAGCGGATTTTCCCCTTCGACCTGATTCCGCGCATTGTCCGCGCAGAGGAATGGCAATGGGTAGAGCGCGGGTTAAAGCAGCGCATACACGCGCTGAACGAGTTTATAGACGACATCTACCACGGCCAGAAGATACTCAAAGACAAAGTAATTCCGGCGGAGGTGATTCATTCGGCCACCTCGTTCCGTCCGCAGTGCGTGGGCATTCACCCGCCGCGCCGCGTTTGGTGCCACATCACGGGAACCGATCTGATCCGCCACGGCGACGGCAATGTTTACGTGCTGGAAGACAACCTGAGGGTGCCGTCGGGTGTCTCCTACGTGCTGGAAAATCGCGAACTGATGAAGCGGACTTTCCCGCAGGTGTTCGAGGGGCTGAGTGTCAGGCCGGTGGACGACTATCCTTCGAAGCTTCTGGAGACCTTGCAATCCATCGCGTCCGTCGAGTGCCGGCGACAATCCTACGGTGGTGCTGCTGACGCCGGGGATGTACAACTCGGCTTACTTTGAGCACAGCTTTCTGGCGCAGAAGATGGGCGTCCAACTGGTGGAGGGCAGCGACCTGGTGGTGGAAGAAGGCATCGTGTGGATGCGGACCACCAAGGGCTTGCGCAAGGTGGACGTGATCTACCGGCGCATCGACGACGATTTTCTGGATCCGCTTGCATTCCGGCCCGATTCGCTGCTGGGGGTTCCGGGGCTGGTGGAGGCTTATCGCAACGGGACGGTCGCGCTGGCCAACGCGCCTGGAAACGGCGTGGCGGACGATAAGGTCGTCTACGCTTACGTTCCGCAGATGATCAAGTATTACTCTGGCGAAGATGCGATTCTCTCTAACGTTCCCACCTATCTTTGTTTCCGCGATGCCGACCGGCAGCACACGTTGGCGAATCTGGACAAGCTGGTGGTGAAGTGCGCCAATGAAGCCGGCGGGTACGGGATGCTGGTGGGTCCGCATTCGACCAAAGCACAGCAGGACGAATTCGCGGATAGGATTAACGCAAACCCGCGCAACTATATTGCGCAGCCGACGCTGGCGCTATCGAGGGTCCCAACGCTGATTGAAGACAAGCTGGAGGGTCGCCATGTGGATTTGCGGCCTTACATCCTGTATGGGAAAGACATCAACGTTCTGCCTGGAGGCTTGACGCGAGTGGCTTTGCGCAAGGGGTCGCTGGTGGTGAATTCGTCGCAAGGCGGGGGCAGCAAGGACACCTGGGTTCTGGCCGCCGCCGCTTCTTCGTACCACTTGAATGGGGGCTCGCGATGAGAGTGGAGTCACGGCACCTGTTGAGCCGCGTGGCGGATTCGGTGTTCTGGATGGCCCGCTACATTGAGCGTGCGGAAAACGTCGCGCGTTTTATCGGCGTGAATTTGAACCTTCAACTGGATTTGCCTCTGGACCCCAGCGATCAGTGGCAATCCCTGATCGACACCAGCGGCGATTCCAAAGTTTTTAAAGAACGCTATGGGGCGGCCACGCAGGACGGCGTGGTGGAGTTTCTGGCGTTCGACCCGGAGAATCCGAATTCGATCCATTCGTGCCTGCGGTCGGCGCGCGAAAATGCGCGGTCCATTCGGGACACCATTTCGTCGGAGATGTGGGAGGAAGTGAATCGCCTGTACCTGGGCATTCACGGGCAGCGGTCAAGGCCCGAGCCGGAGGAGCTGCTGGACTTCTTCCAGAACGTGCGCATGGGCGGCCATCTTTTTGAAGGGCTCATCAATGCCACGATGTCGCACAACGAAGCCTGGCATTTCGCCAAGCTGGGCCAGATGCTGGAGAGGGCCGATAAGACGTCGCGCATTCTGGACGTGAAATATTTCATCCTGCTGCCTTCGACCAAGGATGTGGGAACGCCGTACGACGACATCCATTGGTCGGCGGTACTGAAATCGGTCAGCGGCTTTGAGATGTATCGCAAGAAGTATGGCCGCATTTCGCCGCGCGACGTGGTGAATTTTCTGGTGACGGAACGCGAGTTTCCGCGGGCGATCCATTTCTCTATCCGGTCGGCGGACGCTTCGCTGCACGCGATTACGGGCACGCCCTTGGGCTCCTTCGTATACGGTTCGGAACAGCGGATGGGGATGCTGCGGGCGGAACTCGACTTCACTTCGGTGGATGAGATTATTCGGCAAGGAATCCATGAATATCTGGACAGCCTTCAGCTCAAATTGAATGCGATTGGCGACAGCCTGAAGAACGATTTCGTCGCGAGGGATTCACAAAGTCAGAGCCAAAGTCAGAATCAGGTCGCCAGCGCCGAGGGAATTTACTGAAAGTCTAGATGATCAAGGTTGCCCTGCACCATAAGACAGTTTATGAATATGACCGGCTGGTGGTGCTTTCCCCGCAGGTGGTGCGTCTGCGCCCCGCGCCGCAGTGCCGCACCGAGATCTCCGCCTATTCGCTACGCGTCGAGCCCGAGGATCACTTCATCAACTGGCAGCAGGATCCGCAGGGGAATTTTCAGGCTCGGTTGGTGTTCAATCAGCCCACCAAAGTATTTTCCGTGGAGGTGGATCTGGTCGCCGAGATGACGGTGATCAACCCGTTCGATTTTTTCCTGGAGCCGAGCGCCGAAAAATTCCCGTTTACTTATGAACCGGCACTGGCGCACGAGCTTAAACCGTTTCTTGAGACCGAACCGGCTCACGCCGCTCTTGAAGGCTTTTGTTCGCGGCGTCGATAAGACGTCCGTTCGCACCATCGATTTTCTAGTCGCGCTGAACCAGAGCATTCAGGGCAAAGTGAAATACCTGATCCGCATGGAGCCGGGCGTTCAATCTCCGGAAGAGACGCTCACGCTGGGAAGCGGTTCCTGCCGCGATTCGGGTTGGCTGCTGGTCCAGGTGCTGCGGCATCTGGGTCTGGCGGCGCGATTTGTTTCGGGCTACCTGCTGCAGTTGAAACCCGACGTGAAGCCGCTGGAAGGCGCTGAAGGACCCTCCGACGATTTCACCGATCTGCACGCGTGGACAGAGGTTTTCCTGCCGGGGGCGGGATGGGTTGGACTCGACCCGACGTCGGGCCTGTTTGCGGGCGAGGGGCACATTCCGCTTGCGGCGACGCCTGAGCCTCAGTCGGCTGCGCCCATATCGGGGATGGTGAGTCCGTGCGAAGTAGAGTTTCACCATGAGATGCGCATCACTCGCATTCATGAGGATCCGCGCGTTACCAAGCCTTACACCGATCAGCAGTGGCACGACATTCTGAAGCTGGGCGACAAGGTCGACCGGCAACTTGCTGAGGACGATGTTCGGCTTACCATGGGCGGCGAGCCTACCTTCGTTTCCATCGACGATATGGATGGCGAGGAATGGAATACCGCGGCGATGGGGCCTAACAAGTTCCGGCTGGCCGGGGAGTTGATCCTGCGGCTGCGGGACAAATTCGCTCCGGGTGGGCTGCTGCATTTTGGGCTCGGCAAATGGTATCCGGGTGAGCCTCTGCCGCGTTGGGCGCTCACCTGTTATTGGCGCGCCGATGAAGAGCCTCTGTGGCACGATCCGAACTTTTTCGCGGAGCCGGGCAAGGATTACGGCTACAAGTCCGAAGACGCGCAACTGTTTTGCGAGACGCTGTCGCGCAGGTTGGGGATCGATCCTGAGTATCTGGTGGCCGCGTACGAAGACCCGATGGCGTACCTGCTGAAAGAGCGGCAGCTTCCCATCAACGTCGATCCGAAAAATAACAAATTGGATCAGCCGGAAGAGCGGGAGCGCTTGCGCCGAGTGTTCGAACGGGGGCTGGAAAAACCCACAGGGTTCGTTCTGCCGGTGCAGAGGGGAACGGGCAAGAGCGGGCCGGAGTGGCAAACCAGCTTGTGGATGCTGCGGGCGCAGCACCTGTTCCTGATGCCGGGCGATTCGCCGATCGGCCTGCGGCTTCCGCTGCAGAGTTTGCCCTGGGAGCCGGTCAGCTTGCGGCAGCAGATGTGGGAGTTGGATCCGATGGCTACTACGGATTCCTTGCCCATTCCCGCGCGCGAGTATGAGCGGATGGCTTATCGTCGGCAGCAGAGTCTAGAGACTCGCGAGGTCGCGCGTGGGGCTGGATTCAGCACGGGCGCGGTGGTTCGAACGGCACTCGCGGTTGAGCCTCGCAACGGACAGTTGTGTGTGTTTCTTCCTCCCGTCACTTCGGCGGACGATTACGTGGAGTTGATCGCCGCGGTGGAGGACACGGCTACGGCGCTGAAAATGCCGGTCGCCATTGAAGGTTATTTGCCACCGTTCGATACGCGGCTGCGGCAGATTAAGGTGACTCCGGACCCAGGCGTGATTGAAGTGAACATCCATCCGTCGTCGAACTGGGCGCAATTGGTAGAGAACACGGTCACGCTCTATGAAGAGTCTCGACAATGCCGGCTGGGTACCGAAAAATTCATGCTGGACGGCCGCCATACGGGAACGGGCGGCGGCAATCACGTGGTGTTGGGTGGGATCACGCCGTCGGACAGTCCCTTCCTGCGGCGTCCTGACTTGCTGAAGAGCATGGTGGGATACTGGCTGAATCATCCGTCGTTGTCGTATCTCTTTTCAGGGCTATTTATCGGTCCAACCAGCCAAGCCCCGCGCGTGGATGAGACTCGTAACGATTCGATTTACGAATTGGAGATTGCCTTCGGCCTGCTGAATGGCGCCGAACGTAATGCGCCGCCGTGGATTGTCGATCGAATCTTCCGCAATCTTCTGGTCGACCTGACGGGCAACACGCATCGCGCCGAGTTTTGTATCGACAAGCTTTATTCGCCGGATAGTTCGACGGGCCGGCTGGGGCTGCTGGAGCTGCGCGCGTTTGAGATGCCTCCGCATGCTCGCATGAGCCTGGCGCAGCAACTATTGGTGCGAACATTGGTCGCCTGGTTCTGGCGTGTTCCGTTCGAAGACAAACCGATCCGTTGGGGAACTCGGCTGCACGATCTGTTCCTGCTGCCGTACTTTGCGGAAAAAGATTTCAAGGCCGTGCTGAAGGACCTGAAGCATGCAGGCTATCCAATGGAGACTTCGTGGTTCGCGCCGCATTTTGAATTCCGCTATCCGGTGTATGGGCGCGTGAGCTACGAAGGCATTGAGGTCGAGTTGCGGCAGGGAATCGAGCCCTGGTATGTGCTGGGTGAGGAGCCAGGCGCGGGAGGAACTACGCGGTTCGTCGATTCCTCTGTGGAGCGGCTGGAGGTGCGTGTGCGCGGGCTCTTGAACGAGCGTCATGCGATCACTTGCAATGGGCGGCGATTGCCGTTGTACAACACGGGCACTCAGGGCGAGTTCGTGTGCGGAGTTCGATACCGGGCGTGGCAGCCTCCTCGCTGCCTGCATCCGACCATCGCGGTCCATACGCCGCTGGTGTTCGATGTCGTGGATCTTGCGGCGGGCCGGTCGATTGGAGGGTGTACTTACAACGTGGCTCATCCCGGCGGGCGCAGTTATGAGACCTTCGCGGTAAACTCGAATGAAGCAGAGGCGCGCCGCAAGGCGCGATTTTTCGCATTCGGCCATACGCCCGGTCCAATGTTCGTACCAGACGTGGAATACAACCCGGAATTTCCGGCGACGCTGGATTTGAGGCGCGCGCCGGATTGATCCTCAACAGGTGAATGACCGGACTTGAGCGGAACTACCAAACCATCGTCGTCTTCCAAAGACACACCTTTCCGGTACGCGCCAGGCGCGGACCACTGGGACGAAGCGATGCTGCCTTCGGGTTTTCCGCGCAGGCACTGGCGTAAGCTCGCGGTCGCTATCGGCCGGATGGGGCTGGATCAATTGAATCGCCGCTGGCAAACCGGCGTGCAACTGATCCAGACCAACGGCATCACTTATAACGTCTACGGCGACCCTCAGGGCAAGGAACGCTCGTGGTCGATGGACCCGGTTCCGATGGTGCTGGATGGCCGCGAGTGGGACAAGCTGGAAGGCGCGATCGCGCAGCGGGCCACGCTGCTGAATGCGATCCTCTCCGATCTCTACGGCCAGCAGCGCCTGATTCGGGACAAGCGCATTCCTGCCGCTTTGCTATTCGGCAATCCCAGCTTTCTGCGGCCTTGTTATGGAATGACACCTCCGCGCGGAGTCCATTTACATTCTTACGCGGCGGATCTGGCGCGATCGCCCGACGGAAGCTGGTGGGTGATCTCGGATCGGACGCAGGCTCCATCCGGAACAGGTTATGCGCTGGAGAATCGGTTAGTCAGCGCGCGGACTTTGCTGGGGATTTTCGACCAGAATCGGGTCCGGCAACTGAACGGATTCTTCGATACCACGCGCGATGCGCTGCTGGCCTTGGCTCCCAACGGGCGCACCAATCCACGAGTCGTCCTGCTTGACGCCGGGGCCTTACAACGAGACGTATTTCGAGCATTCCTTCCTGGCGCGGCACTGGAATTTTCCGCTGGTGGAGGGCGCCGACCTCACGGTTCGGGACAATCGCGTGTACCTGAAGACGCTGGCTGGGCTGGAGCAGGTCGACCTGATTCTGCGGCGGTTGGACGATGGGTTCTGCGATCCGCTGGAGTTGCGAGGAGAGTCGGTTCTGGGTCTGCCGGGCTTGCTGGGCGCGGTTCGCGCGGGGCATGTCGCGGTGGCCAATGCGCTGGGAAGCGGGCTACTGGATACTTCGGCGCACCTGGCGTTTCTTCCCGGGCTGTGCCGCCACATTCTGGGTCAGGAACTGGCGTTGCCGTCGATCGCAACGTGGTGGTGCGGGCAGGAAGAGCCCCGGCGCTACGTGCTGGATCATCTGGATGAGGTCGTGATCAAGCCGGCCTTCCGGCGCACGGGGCAGAAAGTCGAGTTGCCGGGATCGCTGGATAAGAAAGCGCGCGCGGAACTGGCCAGCCGCATTGAGGCGAATCCGGAAGAGTACGTCGCACAGGAGCAGGTGAATCTGTCCACTGCCCCGGTCCGCACCGATCGCGGCCTGGAGGCGCGGCATATCGTGCTGCGCGTGTTCGCGACGTGGAATGGAGAATCGTATACGGTGCTGCCGGGCGGGCTAACGCGCGTGTCCACCAGCGACAAATCGCTGATGGTCTCCATGCAAACGGGCGGCGGCAGCAAAGATACGTGGGTATTGGGGACGCCGGGAAGTCCGAAGGAAGCGGAACGCTCCACCAATGCTCCCGGCGACGCTGCCGATCGGTATTGAAGCGCCACGATCTACCGGAGAACTTCCCAGCCGCGTGGCCGACAATTTGTTTTGGCTGGGACGCTACGCGGAACGGCTGGAAGCCACGGTGCGGCTGACGCGGGCTCTGCTGCCGGGGCTTTCCGGCGAAGAAGACTACGGCCGCAGCGCGACCCTGGAATCCGTGGTGCATATTCTTACCGGGCTGCATCATCTGCCCGCGGAGTTCGCTACGGCGTCGATCGCGCAGCAGCGTTTTCACGTGCAGAGAACCATGAGCCGGTTGATCAACGATCCGACACGCTCCTCCGGCATCGGCCGCAGCCTGAAACATATTCGGCGGGTCACGTGGCCGTTGAAAGAGAGATTGTCGCAGGACACCTGGCGGGTGCTGCAGCAACTGGAGACCGAATTTTCGGCCCCCATGCCCGCCAACCCGGACATGCGCTTCATCGCGGAGATGAACCTGCTGGACCGGTCCATCTTCACGCTGTCGGCGTTTTCAGGCCTGTTGATGGAAAATACGACGCGCGGTTACGGCTGGTATTTTCTGGACATCGGCCGCCGCCTGGAGCGCGCCCTTTTGATGGCCGATCTTCTGCGCACCGCGATGGTGGAGGCGCCGTTCCGCATTGAGCCGTATCTGGAGATGCTGCTGCTGATCGCCGACAGCTCCATCACCTATCGCACGCGCTACCTGACGGCTCTGCGGGTCGAGCTGGTGCTGGAACTGCTGCTGGCCGATGAGACCAACCCGAGGTCGATCGCCTTCCAGCTCGCCAGCATGGAGCATCACATTCAGGAATTGCCGCGCACCGATTCCGAAGGGGAAGAACCGGAGGAACTGCTGCTGATCCAAAAAGCGATTGCGCTATTGCGCGACGCTCCGCTGGAGGATCTGGCTGAGCGCGATTCCGAGGGAAACCTGGTGGCGCTGGAAACATTGCTTACGGAGCTGAAGACGACGCTTTGGGATGTGTCGGACGAGCTCACCGCCCGATACTTGAGCCACCTGGCGCCGTCGAGGTTGACGTCGTCTCTTTAAAAGACATGCTCTATCAGGCTACACACGTCACGCGGTACATCTACGAGCAGCCAGTCTCGCAGTGCCTGACCGAATCGCGGCTCACCCCGCGGTCGTTTGAGGGGCAGCGCCTGCATACGTCGAAAATCCGCGTGCAACCCGAGCCGGTCGTGTCGGAAGAACGAACCGATTACTTCGGCAATCACGTGACGATGTTCGCGGTGCTGCGGTCGCATGACAAGCTGACCACCACCGCTACCAGCGTGGTCGAAGTGACGCCACACGCGCAGCCGGAGTCGGAGATTACGTGGGAAGCCACTCGCGATCTGCTGGCCGAGCAGCCGGACACCGAAGCGCTGAAGGCGTTCGAATTTGTGTTTTCGTCCCCGCTGATTCCCGTGGGCGGCGAATTCCTCAAGTACGCGCAAGCTGTGTTTCAGCCGGGCCGTGGTTTGCTGGAAGGAGCCTGGGCTCTTTCGCACAAGATTCACGAAGAGTTCAAGTATCAGCCCAAGTCGACCTCCATCGACACACCGTTGACCGATATTATTCGCAACCGCAAAGGCGTGTGCCAGGATTTCGCGCACATCATGATTGCGGCGATGCGGTCCCTGCGGCTTCCCGCGCGCTACGTTAGCGGGTATCTGCGCAGCAACGCGAATTACCAGGGAGCGGCGGCCTCCCATGCGTGGGTTTCGGTGTACGTGCCAGGCCAAGGCTGGGCGAGCTTCGATCCCACTAATGACCTGGTCCCCACCGATGGCCACGTGACGCTGGCATGGGGCCGCGACTATAGCGACGTCACCCCACTGAAAGGAATTACGTTGGGCGGCGGCGGACAGTCGGTGGAGGTGGAGGTTCGGGTTCTGCCGGTGGAGGAATCTGAGACCTAAATAAGGCCTCCTGGTTGCTATCATTTATTGATCCCACCCGGAGGAAAGCTTCAATGCAGTGGTACTACGCAAGCCAGGGACGACAAAGCCTGGCCATTGATGAAAGCGAATTGGAGAGCCTGGTTCGCACAGGTGTAGTGCGTCCTGACACGCTGGTTTGGCACGAAGGTCTGGATACCTGGAAGCCTTATTCGTCTCTGATGGGTCCGGCGCAACCGGCGCCGATGCCTTCCGTGGCAACGGGCGCCAGCATGGGTTATTGCGCCGAATGCGGGCGCGTTTTCCCTACGTCGGAGCTGGTGGCGATTGGCGCGGTGAACATCTGCGCATCCTGCAAACCGCTCCACCTGCAACGCCTGCGTGAAGGGGGCCGCGCGCTGGGTGCGGTTCGCTATGGAGGCTTTTGGGTGCGCGTCGTCGCTAAGCTGATCGATGGCTTTGCGCTAAGCATCGTGGGCTGGATTTTTCAGATCCCCCTGCTGTTCCTTCTGCCCATGAACTTCAAGCCGGGCCAGGACCCGACCGCGCTGCTGCCGCGGACCTTCGCCATCCTGGGCATCGCCACTCTGCTGAATATGGCCCTCAACCTCGCCTACGAAGTTTATTTTCTGAGTACGCGTGGAGCGACGCCGGGCAAGATGGCGTTCGGGCTGAAAGTGGTGCGGGCGGACGGCTCTGGCATTTCCAAGGGGCTTGCGGCGGGAAGATATTTCGCGCAGTGGGTGAGTTCGATCACGTTGATGATCGGCTACATCATGGCGGGCATGGATGAAGAGAAACGCGCCTTGCATGACCGGATCTGCGATACTCGCGTCATTTATGCGAACTAGGACGATCCATTCCTGTCGCGGCTCCGAATGACGCTTTCTATCACTTGCGGGAAGTGCGCCTGGCCGTTGGAGGCCGATTCCTGGAATCGGCCCGGCGGAACGATCTGTCCACGCTGCCGCGCCCGTGTGGACGTCACCGTTTTTCCGGCGATGCTGCGGCCGGCGGTGGGGGCGCTCCCGCAGTCCGTTCAGACCGATACTGAGGCGAGCTGCTTTTATCATCCCGGGAATCGTGCCGCGAGCCCCTGCGAGGATTGCGGGCGCTTTCTTTGCAAGCTGTGTGAGATTCCGCTCGGCACAAAGACGGTATGCCCTTCCTGCTTTGCCTCAGGCGCCAAGGAAAATAAGATTCAGGACCTGGACCATAAGCGCACCATGTACGACAGCATCGCGCTTCTTCTGTCGACACTCCCGGGACTGGCTATCTGGCCCGCGCTTTTCGCGTCGCCCGCCGCGCTCTATTTTGCGATCCGCTATTGGCGCGCGCCCGCCAGTCTGGTACCGCGCACACGGATCCGCTACTACCTGGCGGTGTTATTCGCGCTGGCAGAGCTGACTGGAGTTGGATTCGTGATTTACGGGATCGTGCAAGTTGCCACCGGAGTTCCGGGCGGCCGCATCGCCAGATGACGCAGCCGGTCTATCGCAAGCTCACGTCCAGGCGGCGAAGGCTGTCTGGCTATTCGCAACTTTGGATGGGCGACGACCATCTGCTGTTGGTACGTTCCGCGCACGTGGTTGAAAATTATCAGCGCTTCGCGTTTAAGGACATCTTGGCAATCGTGATCAGCGATGGGCCGGATTTGAGAGCCCTGGCAGTGTTCGTGATCGTAGCGGCTCTTGGCTGGGCTTCTATTGCGCTGGCGGTCTCTTCAACGTTCGGCCGGGGATTTTTCATCGTTACCGGATTCACCGTGCTGGCGCTGGCGATTGTCGATATTGCCAGAGGTCCGCGTTGCCGTTGTGTTCTGCACACGGCGGTGAGCAAAGAAGTATTGTCACCGGTTTCCAGGCGCGCCAGGACATGGGAATTCCTGTCGCAAGTGCTTCCAGCCATAGAGGCTGTGCAAGGTGCGGTGGACGTTGCTCAACTGCAGATGCAGCAGCCGAACCCAGCCGCTTCGGCGACGCCGGAGCCACCCGAGGTGAAGCACGGGCGGAGCTATGTGGCTGAAATTCTCTTCGGGTTATTGGCGCTGAGCGCAGCCTTGGTGTGGGTTGCTCTGCGAGATGCCATTCCGAATACGGCCAGCCTTCTGCCCACCATCTATCTGGGTGAATTGGTGATGGCCGGCGTGATGCTGGCGCAACACCGCACGACCAAGTGGCCACTATTGGCATGGGGAATTCTGACGATGGTGCTGATTGTGGCCGACATCGCAACCGTCAGCGGCGTCGCGGCATTCGCCGCGCTGATGAATTCAGCCACCTTACCCGGGACCCCGCGGGAGCTCCGCACCTTTTGGCTTTCTAATCGCGCGACCGCGATCGTTGCGGTTTCCTGGCGGCTGGTCGTGGCGGCAGTGGGAGGAACGCTGTGCTATTTTGAGCGCCGTAAAATCTCCAAAGAGAGTCCCAAAGGGGACCTCGCATGAGCCTGCTGAATCAACGCTGTTTCAACCACGAAAGTCGTGAAGCCGCGGCGCGCTGTCCAGCGTGCCAACGTTTTTATTGCCGCGAATGCGTCACCGAACATGAAGGCCGGATGATGTGCGCCAACTGCGTTGCCCGATTGAAGGCTCCACAGGCCGGGCGGAGGTCCAACGGCGCGCTGTGGTCGATATTCTCCGTGGGGGGAGTATTGTTGGCCTGGCTGATCTTCTATTATCTGGGCATGGGTCTGGCTCGCATTCCGTCGGCGTTCCACGGGGGACAGTGATGAAATTGCAGCTCAAAGCCAAGCCGTCGCTCGAGGTTCTGGAGGAAGCGCTTTATCTTGTTGCGTAATGCACCAGCCGAGGCGGTGCTGTGCTACTTGGCTGGGACCGTGCCGTTTTTGCTGGGACTCCTGTTTTTCTTGTCGGAGATGACTCGCAATCCCTTCGCGCGCGAGCAATTGGCGGAGGAATCTCTTGGCGTGGCGGCGTTGTTCCTGTGGAAACGGATCTGGCAGGCGGTTTTCGCGGCGCAACTGCATGGGGGTCTTTCGGGGCGGGGATTTGCAATCCGCCATTTGCCTCGCTTGATCGCAATGCAGTGCGCGCTGCAGCCTCTGCGATTGATCGCGCTGCCGGTTAGTTTCCTGATGACCATTCCGTTCGCGTGGGTGGTCGCATTTTTTCGCAACGTGGGTCTGTTCGCCGCGGTGGGAGAACCGAATCCCGTGCATGCGGCGCGAAAGCAAGCGGGGCTGTGGACACGCCAAAACTGGGGAATCCTCAGCGTAGTTACCGTGGTTACGTTGTTTGTATTTGTGAATACCCTGGTGATGCTGATCGTGTTGCCGCAACTGGCAAAGAGTTTCCTGGGGATGGAAGGCGAATTGACGCGGTTGGGTTCCGATCTTCTCAACATGACGACGGTGGCGGTGGCGGCTGCCCTCACGTGGCTCGCGGTGGATCCGTTGCTGGAAGCCGCCTATGTGCTGCGCTGCTTCTATGGCGCTTCGATGACTTCGGGGGAAGACTTGCGCGCAGCGCTGCTCAAGCTGGCCACGATCGCTGCGTTGGTTCTTGTGATGATCGTGATGCCGTTGCCGTCTCCCGCTCAGCAAGCACCTCCTCCTGCGCCTGCGGTCGACGCGTCAAGACTGGACAAGTCGATTGATGAAGTCATTCGCCGGCGCGAGTTCACTTGGCGTGCCGCGCCTGCGAAAACTGCCACTGAGAAAGAATGGCCCGGCTGGATCACGAGCGCGGTCCGATCCATTCGCAATGGCGCTCATTGGCTCTCCGAGAAAATCAAGCAATGGTTCAAATCGAACGAAAGGGAAGGGACGGATGGGCGGAGCGTGGCGGAGCGGCCTCCCATCGAGCTTTGGTCCGCCGCGATTGCGCTGGTGCTGGTTGGCGGGGGAGTTGTGCTATTCCTGCGGCGGCGGCGCAGCAAGCCTGCCGAAGTCGTACCGGTGGATAATACTGTGACCCCCGTGAATCTAGCCGATGATTCCGTGACGGCGGACCAGCTTCCGGAAAGTTCGTGGCTCGCTTTGGCCGATGAATGGCTTACTAAGGGAGATTACCGCCTGGCTATGCGGGCTCTCTATCTCGCGGGACTGAATTATTTGAGCCAGCGCGACCTGGTGTCGATTGCTCGCTACAAGACGGGCCTCGACTACCGAGCGGAACTGGAACGTCGTGCTCGCGCGGGAACGCGGGTGTCGCCGGACGTGGTTCCCGTATTTCAGGCGAACAATGCTTTGTTTGAGCGCGGCTGGTACGGCCGCCACGTTGTGGATCGCGCGCAGGTGGAAACTTTCGCTTCAGGCTTGGACGAAATGAGGCGATTTGCACCGGACAAATAGAACAGTCTTGTGGGTTGCCGCCTTAGTGATCGCAGGCCTGTTTGTCTGGGGCCTCGAACAGGTGGCGGTGGCGCCGCTTGGAATCGGGCGAGATTTATCCACCCTATTCCTCGTTGCGCGCCGATCCGCTGGGGACCAAGGCTCTGTACGAAAGCCTGGAAGGACTGAACGATCTTCATGTCTCGCGGCTGTACAAACCGCGCACCGCACTCGCGTCTGGGTCGACGTTGCTGGTGTTGGGGCTGGGACCGGTGGCGTGGGATGAGATCAGTCAAAAGACGCTGACGGAATACGAAAATCTGGTTGCAAAAGGGGGCCGGCTGATTCTGGGGTTCGTTCCCGTTTACGCGCCTAAAAAGAAGCTGGATTATCCGCTGCTCAAGGATCGTTGGGGCGTGGTCTTCAAATATACGACTGATGATGATGACGTTGACACTAACGGCATCCCTCAAGAGTCCGATCTCTATTTTGAATCCGGCAAAGAATGGACTGTCACAGAGACGGAAGGCGACGATCCCATCCTGATTGAACGCCAATTCGGTGCAGGAATCATCGCATTGCTTTCGCAGAGCTATGGGCTGAGCAATGAAGGTCTGAGGGAATCGCGCGACGCCGCATTTATCTCTAACGTCATCTTTAACAATCGCAACATTTCCTTTGACGAAAATCATTTCGGCCTTCAGGACACCGGCAGCGTTACGACGCTGATGCGGAAATATCATCTGGAGCCTGCGATTGGCGTGCTTTTCGTAGTCGCTTTGCTGTTCCTTTGGCGCAGCGCGTCCAGCTTGCTGCCTCCCACACGCTCCGGTCGGGCAGAGGCAGTCGCGGGACGCGACGCGCAGGAGGGCATGGTTTCCCTATTGGAGCGGAGTCTTCCCGAGAAGGAGCTCTTGAATACTTGCTATAGCGAGTGGGCTCGGACCGCGGCGGGCAATCGACGCGCAAACATATTAAGAGCGGAAATCGCGAGGCGCGGCAGCGAGACGCCCGTCGAAATTTATCGCGCGGCTTCGCAGATCCTCAAGACAAAATAATGACCGAACAATTAGAGCAACTGCATCAAATCATTAACGACTCGCGCGCCGAGGTGGCCAAGGTGATCCTGGGCCAGCAGAGCGTGGTGGATCAGGCTCTGATCGTGATCCTGTCGCGCCAGCACGCCCTGATTGAAGGCGTGCCCGGAATCGCGAAGACTCTTCTGGTGCGCACGCTGGCCAAGGTGCTCGGTAGCGACTTCGCGCGCATCCAATTCACGCCAGACCTGATGCCCGCCGACATTACCGGCACCAACGTGTTCCACGTGGGACGCGGCGAATTCACGCTGATGCGCGGCCCCGTGTTCACGTCATTTCTGCTGGCTGATGAAATCAATCGCGCGCCCGCCAAGACGCAGTCGGCGCTGCTGCAGGCGATGCAGGAACGGACGGTGACCATCGATCGTGATACCTATGCGCTTCCCGATACCTTCACGGTGTTCGCCACGCAGAACCCGATCGAGTATGAAGGCACCTATCCGCTGCCAGAGGCGCAGAAGGATCGATTTCTGCTGAAGATTACGATGGCCGTTCCGGAACGAACTGAAGAGATCGCGCTGGCGCAGCAGATGCTGGAGGGTAACGCGCCCGAGGATATTCTGGAACGAGGAGGGATTCGGCGCGGTGCTCTCTTCCGGAGGCCTGGCCCAGGCGCGCGCGGCGCTGGCCGGGATCACCGTGCGAAGCGAATTGACTTCGTACATGGTGGACCTGGTCCGCCAGACGCGGACCGATGAAAGCATTCTGGTGGGCGCGGGCCCGCGCGCGACACAGGCGCTGGCGCTCTCCGCCAGGGTCCACGCCGCGCTTCAGAGTCGCGATTTCGTTACGCCTGACGATGTGAAAGCCCTGGCGGGGCCGGTCCTGGAGCATCGTATTATTTTGCGGCCGGAGTTCGAAATTGAAGGCCTGAGCGCGGGCGAGGCCGTGCAGAAGATTATCGATAAAGTCGCCGTGCCGGTCTAAAACCGTGGTTCCTTCTCCTTTACTGATCTGGATTGTCGCCGCCGTGGGCTTTCCCGCTGCGCTCGCGCTGGGTTTGTTCCCCGCCGCGCGCGTGCCTGCGATCCTGGCGATTGCTCTTGTTGTGGTGGTCGCAATTGTCGACGCGTTAATTCGCAGCCGTGCCCTAGCGGGGCTGCGCGTTCAATTTCCCGATCTGGTGCGAGCGGTGGAAGGCCGCGAGGTGAGCCTGCAAATTCTGATTCATAATTCCGGGAGCAAGGCTCGTTCTTTGAGGCTCGCATTGGCCCTGCCGGAAGGGCTTTCTTCGGAAGCGGAAGAGCAACTGGTTCGTCTTCCCGCCGGGGCTCCCGCGGCGAAATTGCAATGGGCATGCACGCCGGATCGCCGGGGACGCTATCTGGTGCAAGCTTGTTATCTGGAGGCGGCCTCGCCGCTAGGTCTGTGGACGGTTCGGCGACGAGATGAAGCCTCGCTGGAACTGCGCGCTTATCCCAACCTGCGCGAAGACGCGGCTCTGCTTGCTCCGCGGCGAGGCCAGGTGGGCGTTCATAGTTTGCGTCAAGTGGGCCGGGGCCGCGAGTTTGAGCGCCTGCGCGAATACCAGCCCGGCGATGGAGCCGAGGACATCCACTGGAAAGCCACCGCCCGCCGCGGCCGACCCGTCACGAAGGTATATCAGGTCGAGCGCACGCAAGAAGTCTATGTGGTGATCGATACGTCGCGCCTTTCAGGCCGGTCTTCCGGGAGCCAGACGAATCTTGACCGCGCCATCAAGGCCGCGCTGCTGACCGGCGCCTCCGTCGAAAACCATGGCGACCTGTTTGGCCTGGCGGCGTTTTCCGATCAGGTGCAGACCTTCGTGCGAGCCCGCGCGGGCAAGACTCACTACGCCGCGTGCCGCGACGCGATTTATCAGCTTCGTCCGCGGACGGTTTCTCCGGACTTCGATGAGCTGGTCACGTTTCTTCGGCTTCGGTTGCGACGCCGTTCACTGCTGCTATTTCTAACGTCCCTGGACGACCCGCTGATCGCCGAAAATTTTGCGCGCGCGACTCGCCTGCTGGCCTCGCGGCACTTGGTTGTGGTGGGGATGTTGCGGCCTGAGGGAGCCAACCAGATCTTCAGCGATCCGAATGTGGAGACGTCGCGCGATGTGTACCAGCAACTCGCCGGGCATCTGGCATGGCGCAAATTGCATGAGCTGGAAAGAACGCTCGCCAGACAAGGAGTGCGCATGACGCTGTTCGCGCCCGACCATTTCGCGGCCAGCCTGATTGGGCTGTACGATGAAATCAAACAAAGGCAGTTGGTTTAGCCTTAACTGAAGAGATGATTGTCGACCTTGCGCGCTTTGTCGAAGCCGAGCGGCCTTACTGGAAGGCTCTGGAGGAGACGCTCGACTGGCTGGAGCGTTCGCCGGAGCGCAAATTTACCGTCGAGGAAGCTGAGCGATTCCATCTTCTTTATCAGCGCGCCGCCGCCGACTTGGGGCGCATCTCCGGCTTCGCAGCCGAGGGCGGATTGCGACAGCATCTGGAATGGCTGGTGAGCCGGGCTTATGCTGAGATTCACGAATCGCGAGGCCGTTCGCGAGTGCGCCCCTGGGTCTGGATCACGAGCGCATTCCCACAAGCCTTTCGGAGGCACTTCAAGGCTTTTCAATTGTCGGTCGCGCTGACGCTGGCAGGAATGCTGTTCGGCGGCTTCGCCGTTCAATTCGATCCCGAGGCTAAAGAGGTCCTGATGCCTTTTGAAGGATTGCGGATGACGCCCGCGGAGCGAGTCGCGAAAGAGAAGGAGTCGAAAGGGCGCGATCTCACCGGCCATAAGGCGACTTTCTCCGCGCAATTGATGACTCACAACACCCAGGTGGCGCTTGTTCACTCTGGCTCTGGGCGCGACGTTCGGATTCGGCACCATCGCGGTTCTGTTCTACAACGGCGTCATACTCGGCGCGGTTGCTTTCGACTATGTTCTGGGCGGTCAAACCACATTTCTATTGGGTTGGCTGCTGCCCCATGGGGTCATCGAAATTCCGGCGATCCTGATTGGCGGCCAGGCGGGCCTGGTGATCGCGCACGCGCTGATCGGGTGGGGTAGCCGGCGATCGCGCCCGGAAAGGCTTCGCGCGGTTTTACCGGATGTGGTGATGCTTGCTGTTGGGTGCGCGGTGATGCTGGTGTGGGCAGGCATTATCGAGGCGTTCGTCTCGCAATATCACGAGCCTGTGATTCGCTACGGATGGAAGATCTCGTTCGGGTTGGTGGAAGCCTGTCTGCTCGTCACATTTCTCTGGCGAGCCGGGCGTCGGGAAACCGAGCGGCGGAAGCCGGCATGACTCGTTCACAAGCGCTCCTGATCCGCACTCCAGAAGGCATCGAGTTCGCTCTGCCGCTCGCGGGACCTTTTAGCCGTATGATGGCCGCGCTGGTGGATCTGGCAATCGTAATCGCTGCGGGCATTGCAGTGGATCGGCTGCTCGCTCCGCTTAACGTATTTGGGACCGACACCGCGCAGGCTGTGATCGCGGTCTGCTATTTCGCGTTCAACATGCTTTATGGCGCCGGGTGCGAATGGTTCTGGCGCGGGCAGACGGTGGGAAAACGTTTGCTGGGTTTGCGGGTAGTGGAAGCCAACGGCTTGCGATTGAATCCGTCGCAAGTGGTGGTTCGCAACGTAATGCGCCTGTTCGACATGCTACCCGTGTTTTACCTTTTCGGCGGAATCGCGTGCGTCTGCAATCGGAAGTGCCAACGCTTGGGGGACCTGGTCGCCGGAACCGCCGTGGTCCGCGTGCCCAGGCTTCGGGAACCCGACCTGAGCCAATTGGAGGCAAGCCGCCATAATTCACTGGCTCGAGAGCGTCATCTGGCGGCGCGGCTGCGCCAAAAGGTTAGTCCGGAGATTGCAGGGGTCGCACTGGAAGCCCTGCTGCGGCGCGAAACGCTGGCTCCTGATTCACGCCTGCTGCTATTCCGGGATCTGGCCAAACAATTCCGGGCTCTGGTGGCGTATCCTGCTGAAATCGTCGAACAACTTTCAGATGAGCAATACGTGCGCGACGTGGTCGAGATTCTCTACACTCGCGCGACCAGGGCGGCTACGAGCTCCAAATCTGCCGCAGCGCTCGTTCAAAGTTCTTCCCCAGAATAAGCTGGATGTCAGGGCGGCTGTAGTTACGGCGCAGCAAGCCCTGCGTGAGGTCGAAGACTTTCTTGGAGTAATTCACGCCATCCAGGTTGGCTTTAGGATCGTACCCGTCCACGTCGCGATCTGAACCCAGACCCACGTGCTCCACGCCCGCGAGCTTCGCGACGTGGTCCATGTGATCCAGAAAATTCTCCATGGTGACCGCTCCGCTGGCGCCGACGAAATAGCGGATCATGGTGATGCCCATCACGCCGCCTTTGGCCGCCATGCGCTGAATCGCATCATCGGTCTTGCAGCGCGCGCTGCCTGGAACCAGCACGCGGCAATTGGAGTGAGTAACCAAAACAGGGTGCTTAGAGGCCTCGATGGCGTCCAGTGACGTCCGGTCGCCACAATGCGAGACATCCACTGCCATGCCGAGCTGGTTCATGCGCGCGACCACCTCTGCCGCCATAATCAGTCAAACCGGTATCGTGGGCATCGGTCGAACCGCCACCCAAACGGTTGTGATAGTAGGTCAGTTGGGAAACGCGCTGGCCCATTTGATAGAAAGCGTCGACGTCGAAAATGGTGCGGAAGTGGCTGGAATTCTGCTGTCCTATGAGG
Organism: Terriglobia bacterium; assembly: GCA_963766615.1. Taxonomy (GTDB): domain Bacteria; phylum Acidobacteriota; class Terriglobia; order Bryobacterales; family Bryobacteraceae; genus Palsa-187. Next base: position 950,094 of record CAVYBC010000008.1, on the reverse strand, counting down.
ATGCCGATCTTCCCGGAGGCCTTGGCAGCAATGAGGTCGGCCGTTCTCTCCACCCGGACGAAATACTCGGGCCGCGCGGTGATCAGCCGGTTCCAACCCTCGATGTCGGCGAGCGATGCCGCGTGGATGTCGCCGGAGTTGTAGCCCACCGCTGTGTGAAACACAGTGATCCCGGCCGCTTTAATCTTCTCGAAGTCGTGGGAGCCGAAGAGTTTGGGGTCCAGTTGCCAGGCGAAAAGCTTTGGGAAATCCAGGGTGATCAAGCCCAACATATCTATAACTGTGGAGGTTTGAACCAGTTCGATCGCCAGGGAAGAGTATTCTTGAAGGCTTCCTGCAAAAAGACTATATCTGCCGCGGTTGATGAAGGGAGCCCCAGCCATCAAACCGATGTTGGTAAGGAAATTGCGTCTAGATAACACTCGGAAATAAATAATGTACCACACCCGTGGAACCACGCATCTAGGGGGGCTAATCCAGGTAAATTCTCCCCGGCCAGCGGCGAGGCCGAACACGCAAAATACTGATTGCGTGGCAGGCGGGCCAATTGGCGCGCGAATTGCTTATAGAGCAGTGTGAGGCGGAACATCCCCAAGAGATTCCGCTCCAAGCTATTCCAAGGAGGAATAAGAAATGAAAGCACTAAGCTCACTGATGGTGGCCTCGGCGATCGCTCTGGTCGCGATTCCGGTGGCAAAGGCCGATGACTACGACAAGAACACAAAAATTACCGTAAACGAAACTGTGCGGCTTCCAACGATGACGCTGCAACCGGGTAATTACTCATTGCGCCTCATCGAGGCCACTGGCAATCGGCACGTTGTGAAAGTGACCGATGAGAGCGGCAAAGGCCTAGGCTTGATTCTGGCTCTGCCGAATTATCGTCTGGTGCCGAAAGACAGAACGGTGCTCACCTATTGGGAAACGCCTCCCGGCCAGCCTCGCGCCGTGCGCGCATGGTTCTTCCCCGGCGACAACTTCGGTCAGGAATTTATCTATCCGAAGGATGAAGCCGCAAAGATTGCTGGATACACCGGTGGCACGCTCCCGGATGCCAATGCAGACCTGAAGACGGCCCAGGTACAGAATTTTGACGAATCGAATTCGCAACCGCCGACTACGGTAGCCGCCGCCGCGGCGCCTCCGCCCGCTGCTGAGCCAGTTCCCGCCCCGACCGCTGTCGAGACGCCGGCACCCGTGGTGACGGAACAACCTCAGGTGATCGCTCAAGCAACACCTCCGCCCGCGTCTGCGCAGCCCGATACGACACCTGCGCCCGCCGCTACGCCCGATCAATTACCCCAAACCGGCAGCGAACTGCCTTTGATTGGTTTGATCGGTCTGGTGTCACTCGCCGCGCTGGTGATGACGATGCCTGGAAAGCGTCACCGCGTCTAAGACGCGGGACTTTCCTGTAGGAGTTCGGAGGACACGAAGACGGGCCGGGTAACCAATCAAAACCAGCCGGCCCGAACTTCGGATTTGGAGTGCCGTTCATAATGGGTGTGTAAGGGGAGTGGTATGAAACTGCCGGTGCATGCGCCAATGTTCACGCTGGTGCTGTTTGCCTGCGTTGCTATTGCCCAAGATCCCCACCCGAATCCTCCAGGAGTTGACGCCGACTATCGCATCCGGACCACTGCAGAATTGGTCCTGTTGGATGTTGCCGCGGAAAACGCTCACGGCAAAGCGGTCGGCGATCTGACCAAAGAAAGTTTCAAGGTCCTGGAAGATGGCAAGCCGCAAGCCATTTCATCTTTCAGCCACGGAGATCAACCGGTGAGTATCGGCTTGGTGGTCGACCAAAGCGGCAGCATGAAGCCAAAGATTAGAGAAGTAATCAGCGCCGCGCTAGCTTTTGTGCGCGCCAGCAATCCGCAGGATGAGATGTTCGTAGTGAACTTTAACGAACGCGCGTCACTCGGACTGCCTGCCGAAACACCCTTCAGTGACGACATGAATCTGCTTGCGAATTCGATCGCAAATACCCGAGCAGAAGGCCGAACCGCGCTAAACGACGCGGTCATTCTTGCATTGAATCACCTGTCGATGGGCACCAGACAAAGAAAAGCCATTTTGCTGATCAGTGACGGGGGCGACAACGCAAGCGTCCATTCCGAGGCGGAAATGATGGCCATGGCCGAGCAAGTGCAAGCCACCATCTATACCATCGGCCTTTTCGATCAGGACGATCCCGATAGCAATCCAGCGCTGCTGCGCCGTCTGGCTGCGATCAGCGGAGGGGAAACATATTTGCCGGAGAATCCCGTAAAGATGCCTGAAATCCTGGCCCACATCGCGAGTGAAATCCGGAGCCGGTACATGATCGCATATGTTCCGACCCGCAAAAACGGAAGCGGAGGAGTGAGGCGGATAAGAGTGATGGCAGCGGGACAAGACGGGTCGAAACTGGTGGTTCGGGCCAGGACTAAATACCGGTTGCCTGAGCTGGACGGCTCATTTATCCCCGGTGCGCCTTCCAAACGTGTGAGGCAATGACCGTGCGGATTTCCCTCACCCCTCTTTCGGAAGCTTCTAATGACATTCTCAAGTTCTTCCGCGGCGTTCTCGCAGCGATCGCGATCATGTATCTGGGATGCTTCGGATATGTGACCACACGCCGCATGCTGTATCAGCTTTCTGCAACGCAGATTCTTGACTCCGCATCTGAGTCGACAGGCGGGCGTTCCATTCCTCAGAGCACTCCGCGACCGATTGGACCTCAACTGCTCGGCCGGATCACCGTGCCCCGCCTGGACCTGTCGGCCGCAGTGAATGAAGGGGTGGACGATGAGACGTTGTCCCTGGCGATCGGACATATTCCTGGCACCGCGCTGCCGGGCCTCGCGGGCAATGTCGCGGTAGCTGCGCACAGGGACACATTCTTTCGTCCGCTGAAAGATATTCGGGCCAATGATGAAATTGATTTCCTCACCACCAAGGGCGAGTATCGTTACCGGGTGAAATCGATGCGCATCGTTAACCCCGAAGACGTCGCGGTTCTGAAACCTTCGTCGGAGCCCGAGCTGACCATGATCACCTGCTACCCTTTTGAATTTTTCGGCCACGCACCCAAGCGCTTCGTGGTTCAGGCTACGCTATTCTCACCACGCGAGTTGTAGCTTTTGACGACGAAAAGCTAGCGGCGCAACTTGCTGCGAAGAATCTTTCCGACCCATGCAGCCGCCAGAACGCCTCCAGCCAACCCCCCGGTGCCAGGTTCAGGAAGAATACCCTCCGCGAGAGCGAAATGTTGCTGAGTAACTGACTCGTTTACGTTCGCCGAGGTCACGCTCGAATAAAGATCTCCCACCCCGTTCGAGGAATACAGGGCGAAGATTGCCGAAGGAGTGAAGGTAACCACCGTGCCATTGGCGTCGGAGCCAGCGAAGATCTGATGGAACACACCCGGGTTTGTAGGATCGTACCAGCCCAACGTATCGAGATTGGCGATGGACGTTACCTTGATCAACAGCGTCGCCGTGATCACGCCGGTAGCTTGAAAAAGCTCGCTGTCGGCCGCAGCGCCACTCGCCGTCGCCACGTAGTTTAACGCCACGTTTGATGAAGAGCCCGCATTGCAGTACCCGCCTTCAAGGGCGCAATAGCCGAAGTTTTGGTCGTTTCCGTCCAGGGAGTTATTGTCAAAGAAGGTGGTTCCGGTTTGATCGACAACGCTTGAATTAAGCGCATACTGTCCGGCGGAAGCCGCAAGCACAGAAATATTTCCCATCAGGGAGAAGATCAGGTCATTGAAGTCGCCAGTGCCTTCAAATGCGGTGGGACCTGGGTGGTCTTCGACGCCGCCCAGGATAATAGATTCAGCCGAGGCCGTGCCGGCCATCAAGCACAGCAAAGCCAACACGGCTAACATCAAAGCAGACTTGCGGACAGGCATAGTATCTCCGTCTAGACCGAGATCATACCTCTGACGGAAGATTAGGAATGGTTCTTTGTACCAAAATACCAAAAGGGGACGTCAAAAATCTAGAGTTGCATTTTGTAAGGGTATGATTTATAAACAGCTTAGGAGCACCTTAGGGCGGCCAAAAATTCTTATTTTCTGGGCCTCTTTAACACCCGGTTTATGCCTCGCGGCAGGGCCCCTCCAGGACGGTTACAACCAGATGTACAACCTTGAGTTCGAAGCGGCCCATCAGACATTTCACAATTGGGAGCAGGAGAATCCAGCCGATCCCTTGGGTCCGGTCTCAGACGCGGCGGCGTATTTGTTCTCCGAATTCGACCGGCTGCACATTCTCCAGTCCGAGTTCTTTGAAGACGATTCGAATTTCGATCGATCCCATCGGCTCGCACCCGACCCCGCGGTTAAGGCCCAATTTGAAGCGGCCCTGCACCGGGCTTCGCAGCTCGCTGATGCGAAGCTCGCCAAGTCGCCCTCGGATCCGGACGCGCAGTTTGCCAACGTGCTGGTTCACGGGCTGCGATCGGATTATCTCGGTCTGATTGATAAAAATCTGCTGTCCTCGTTCTCAGAAGTAAAACAGGGCCGGATTCTGGCCGACCGCCTGCTGGCCGCGCATCCCGATTACTACGACGCCTACGTGGCGATCGGAGTCGAGAATTACATGCTAGGCCTGAAGTCGGCCCCTATGCGATGGCTGTTGCGCATGGGCGGAGGGCAGACCGACAAGCAACTGGGAATCGAAAAAATGCGTCTTGCAGCGCAGAACGGAAAGTACCTGCTGCCCTTCGCGCGGCTGCTGCTTGCCATGGCCGCGTTACGCGATAAAGATAAGCCGAACGCGAAGCAATACCTGACTTGGCTCGCCACGCAATTCCCACAGAACCGCCTTTACCGCGAGGAACTGTCTAAAATTAATTGACCGCTAGAGACTCGGGGTATTTGCGAATAAGTCAATCATGAGAATCCTCAGCGCGGCCACCGCGTTTCCCAGCCACAAGTATTCGCAGCGAACGTTGCTGGAAGCGCTGGCGTTTGAATGGGGCCCAAAGCTCGAAAACCGGAAGATGCTGGAACGGTTGTGGGCCAACGTTGGCGTGGAAGAACGTTGCCTGAGTCTTCCGCTGACTTCTTACTACGGGCTGGATACGTTCGGCAAGAATAACGATGCGTGGATGAAGGCTGCCGAAGAGCTCGGGTCCACTGCAATCTGCGGCGCTCTCGCGCGGGCTCACAAGAACGTCGAAGATATTCGCGCGTTGTTCTTCGTTTCCATCACCGGCATTTCGAGCCCCTCCATCGATGCCCGCCTGGTGAATCGTATGGGATTGCCGCTGAACCTCCGTCGCACCCCCATCTTCGGCTTGGGCTGCGTGGGCGGGGCCGCGGGCATCTCGCGGGCCGCCGACTACGTTCGAGCCTACCCAGACCAGATCGCGGTTCTTCTCTCCGTGGAGTTGTGCTCCTTCACGCTCCAACGCAACGATCTTTCTATCGCCAATCAAATTTCAGCGGGCCTTTTTGGCGATGGCGCGGCAGCCGTAGTGATTGGCGGCAATGAAGTGGATGGGACGGGTCCGGTAATTATCGACACCTGCTCTTCGTTTTATCCCGAGACAGAAGAAGTGATGGGTTGGGCCATTTCAGAAAAAGGATTCCAGATCGTTCTTTCGCCCGAAGTACCCGACGTCATCCTGAAATATCTGGGTCGCGATGTCGACGCATTTCTTGGCACGCACGATCTTAGTCGCGCCGATATTGGAAGCTGGGTGGTACACACCGGTGGCCCCAAGATCCTGCAGGCCACGCAGACCGCTTTGGGAATTGATGCGTCGGCAATCGCCATGTCGTGGGAGGCTCTGCGCACGATGGGCAATCTGTCTTCGGCTTCCGTGTTGGCTGTACTCGAGATGACCATGACACGAGCCCGTCCCCCGCAGGGCACCTGGAGCATCCTGGCTGCCATGGGCCCCGGTTTCTGTTCCGAACTGGTGCTGTTACGCTGGTAAGCCCGTGAGCGAGAAACTCCTGCAGCGCGCGTTTCAGATCGCCGCCGTATATAACGTCGCCTGGGGCCTCACCGTGTCGGTGTTCCCCAATCTTTTCTTCCAACTTTTTCGCATTGAGCCGATTAACTACCCGTTCATCATGAGCGGCCTGGGCATGTGCATCGGGCTTTACGGCTACGGCTATTGGGTGGTGGCCCGCGATCTTCGCAAATATCCGCAACTGGTGATCATCGGCTTCCTGGGCAAGACCATCGGTCCCATCGGCTGGCTTTGGACGGTCCTCACCACGTCACTGCCACTGCGCACGATGTGGACCAACGTGTTCAATGACCTCGTCTGGCTGCCATTCTTCATCGCCTACTTTGTGTGGTACCGGAGCAACGTACATGATCTATCGCCAGATCCTGGCCGCTGACTTCGACCGCCTTCCTGCCATGCTGCGCAGCTTTCATTCCGCTCCCGGAGGCGGCCACGCGGTCGGAACGGCTTCGGTGAGTCATCAGAATAAGTGGCTCGCGCGTCTACTGCGCTTTCCGCGCGCCGGCCCCGATCAACCCCTGCGGCTCGACGTTGTTGCCAAAGAGTCGGAAGAAACATGGACCCGCAGCTTCGGAAATTCTGTGCGCCGATCCGTCCAGACCGTCCGTGCCGGGCTGCTGGTGGAAGACCTGGGTCCAATGCAAATCGAATTCCAAGTGATCCCGAATCGCGATGGCATGCGATTCCACTCCCAACGGGCGCGGCTATTGGGTATTCGTGTTCCCGTTCGCGTCGAAGCCCGGGTGAAAGGCAATGACCACGGCTGGGAATTTGAAGTGACGGTAGACGGCGTGGGTTCTTACAAAGGCAGCATTAATCAAGTAACGATGAGCCAGGTAAAGACGTGACCACTGCTCTCGAAGTGCTGATTGTCCTGGGAATGCTGGGTGCGTTTGACACACTCTACTATCACGAATGGAAACTGCGCCTTCCTGCAACTCCATCGGCGATAAGCGAACTGCGCCTGCACGCATCGCGCGATTTCGCCTATGCCATCGTGTTCGGTTCTCTAGCGTGGACCACCTGGAACGGCGCGTTTCTGTGGCCTCTGGTCCTGATTCTGATGTTTGAAATCTGGGTTACGCTGACCGATTTTCTGGAGGAGGATCGCACCCGCCGCCTGCCCGCGGGCGAGCGTGTTATGCACGCTGTGATGGGGATCGTTTACGGAGTGTTCCTGGCGCTGTTCTATCCCAGTGCGCTTGTATGGTTCCATCTCCAATCGGGATTCGGACCCGCGAGCTATGGCGTGATTTCGTGGATTCTTTCGGTGTTCGCGATAGGCGTCGCATCGTCGGGCATTCGCGACCTCATTGCGAGTAAGAAACTGGCTCGCTAATTATTCCTTCTCGCCGTGTTCTTCCAGCAGTTTCGCCATGATCGAGTATCCTCGTTTGCGTGCGAGCGTCAAAGCGGTGTTTCCCTCGGCATCCCGAATCGTCAGATCCGCGCCGCGTTCTACCAATAGCTGCGCAATGGCCGGCGAGTAGACCACGTGATTTGTGTTGTCGAACTGCTCGGGCCCGTCGATGGCTCGCATTAACGCAGTCCTGCCATTCTTGTCTTGCGCATTGATATTGGCGTGATGATCCAGGAGCAGGGCCGCACCTCCGGCGTCAAACTGGCGCGCGGCACGCAACAGCGGCGTCTCTCCGTCTTTGTTGACCGCATTCGCATCGGCGCCCGCCTCCAGCAAAGCCTCTCCCGCGTTGCGATTATCTCCACGCGCAAAATACGAAGTCGCGTAGAGCAGAGCAGTATTGCCGTCCGCGTCCCGAGCATCGACCTCCGCGCCGCGCTTCAACAAATCCAGTAATGCCGAATTGCCCTCCCTCGCGGTGAGCATCAGAGGCGTCTGACCCTTTGAGTTATGCACATTGACCTCCGCGCCTTTTTCGAGCAGCGAAGGAATCAGCGCCTCCTGTTTCTCATCCCAGCTTCGGCGCGAATCCGCAGCACGGATCAGCGCGGTGTTTCCCTCGTTGTCGCGAGCCTTCACGTCCGCGCCATGCTCGAGCAGCATCTTGACGACCTCGGCATTGAACCGGTCGGCAGCCTCCATCAGCGGCGTGCTTCCGTCGCGATTGGCGACATTGACTTCCGCTTTGTTTGCCAGCAGCACAGACACCGCCGCCACCCTGTCAAACCGGACCGCTTCCAGCAAAGCCGTCTGCCGTTCGGCGTTGACCGCATCGGGGTCAAGAAGATTTGGATCGCCTCCCGCGTCAAGAATCGCCTTGATACGGTCGGCGTCCCCGCTGCTCGCCGCGTGCAGCAGCGCATTGGTTCGTGCTAGCCGAAGCGCCTCATCGCGATCCTTCACTTTGGCGCCTCTGGCTAATAGCAGGCTGAGCCGCTCCGGCAACCCGGCGTGTGCCGCGATGTCCACCGCGCTGCGGCCATCTGAATCTGTAACCTCCAGATTCGCCCCTCGATCCAATAACAGCAACAGCGCGCGATTGTCCTGATCCCACATGCAAGTGACGGCCACCATGAGCGCGGTCTTCCCATGCTCGTCAAGAGCGTTTACAAGGGCGCCCTTGTCCAGCAGCATAAGAACGCGATCCTCGCGCCCTAATCGTGCGGCGACCATCAGCGGAGTCCGTCCATCTCTCAACGGGGCATTAACATTGGCTCCGTGATCGATCAGAAATTTGACCAGCGCCGGCTGATCGGCCCATTGGTCCAGCAGTTTCGCCAATGGCGACCAACCCTGGTTATCCTGAACATTGATTCCCGCTCCGCGCTGGATGAGGAATCGCACGATAGGCTCATTTGCCCCAATGATGCGATATTCCGACGCCGACCCTTGCATTGCAATCAGCAGCGCAGTGCGACCCGATTCGTCCCGCGCATCCACAGGAGCGCCCTGGGCCAATGCCGCCTGGACATCCTTCAAATCTCCCCGCCTAGCCGCATCCAAAAGTCGTTGTCCAGAATTCTGAGCCGCGTAAGCTGCCAGCGCCCAGGCTGCAGGTAATATGAGTCCCCAACGAATTTGAGTCCGCAGCGGAAACCTCATGCCTCCATCCTACTGAAAATTAAAGGCGCTCGAAACGTAACAAAAGCTGGAAACTTCACAAAAGTTTTACAAAACAAAGAAAATAGATTCCCTGCTATAGGAAACGCATCCAGATACATGCGTATCTAGTGAACAGAGAACTAAATTCTCACGTGTCCTAAAACAATCAGGAGGGCTTATTTACATGCAACCAGCCAAGCGGAGCTGTGCATATTTGTCTTTACTCGCAGTAGGTATTCTGGCGCCTCAGCTTGTGTCAGCACAGTCGGTAGTGCCAGCATGCCAAACCACGAATTCTTTGGTCATAGGCACGTACGGATTTGTCCTTGACTCGGGTACATTCTTTAGCGGCGTCACAACCAACCCCCCGGGAACAACCGGATCTGTTACATTTCAAGCTTTAGCCGTAACACCTCCGGGCACAACGCCGGCAACCCTCTATAGCAACACGCAGTTAGGCCGCCTCCTCGGCGGTTTGGCGGGCACAGCGACGGGAGCCGTCACCGGAGTGTTCTATTTTGACGGGAACGGTAACATCTTTGCATCCAGCACGGTAGGCGGTGCCCCGAGCACGCTGGTCGGCACCTACACCGTCAATAACGATTGCACCATCACCATTTTGTTGAAGGATGCCTTCTCCACCTCCACGCCGCCCCCAGCTGCCGTTGCCTTTACAGGACTCCTGGCCGGTACCGGAACAGAGATCGATCTCGTGGCCACGTCTCAATTGCCGACCGCCACCCCCAAGGACACGACAGGAACTACGGCAACCACTCCAACCACCACCGCCTTCCTTCGGATGGTCCGCGTCGCGGCGAACCAAACTTGCTCCGTCTCAAGCCTCACAGGTGCATACTCTCTGAATGGGACCGGATTTAATTCCTCGAACTCGGCCATAGCGTTCCTGGGCCGCGTCCTGTTCGATGGAACCGGTAAGGTATTGGATGGAACCACTACGGGGACAATTACGCCGCTGTCGATTCTCCAATATACGGGGACCTATACTGTGAACTCCGACTGTACAGGCACCCTCAAGCTGACGCAACAGCAGGCGGCCGCCGCGCCGCCGCCAGGAGGGACCGGCATGCCGACCACACCCACGACAACCCCGGCCACGTCGATCACAGCCTCGTTTGTGATCACCAATCCGATCGTGCAGGTGAATTCGACCGGCAGCGTCGCATTCCAAAGCCCCTTCGGGTTGCGCCCGACCTTGCTCTTCAGCCTCGCCAGCCAGACACAAGTTGTGTCCGGTATAGGTACGGCACAGTAAGCCGGACTCGTCCGGCCTTTCATCGCCCCGGGGCACTGCCAGCCCCGGGGATTTTTTTTTGACCAGGTTTGTTTAAAGAGGTTTGCTAAACTAGCTTCTGTCGATTGTTGTGCCTTGTGGCGGAGTGGCGAAATTGGCAGACGCAGCAGACTCAAAATCTGCCGTACTTCACTGTGCGTGTGGGTTCAAGTCCCACCTCCGCCACCATCAAGCGCGCTGAGAAGTAATCTGAACTTTTCGTTCTTCCATTTCTTCCAGCGTCCGAGGCCAATCTTCCTTTAACAGCCGGCTCAATCCACGATCCGCCAGCAGCTTTCCACCCGTCTGACACTTCGCGCAATAATTTGTCTCTCGATCCGCATATCGGATTCGCTGGATCTTAGCCCCGCAAACCGGACACGGTTGCCCATAGCGCCCATGCGCGGCCATCCCTTCGCGAAATGCGGTTACCTTTTCCGGAAATTTACCCGCCGCCTCCATTCGCAAGCCGCGCCGTCCAATCGAGCAGTGAGTCCTTCACAGCCTGGTGCAACTGTGCGATTTCTTCCAGGCTCATGCGCGACGTCATGGTCACCGGCGACATCCTGGCACGATGCAGAATCTCGTCCGAGTACGCGTTTCCGATACCGGAAAAGAGTCCCGGATCGGTCAAGGCCCGCTTCAAAGTGTGATTTTCCGATTGCAGCACGCGCGCAAACTCTTCTGGCGTTGCCTTCATCACGTCGATGCCTCCGGCGTCCAGCACATGCAGCCCAGTTTCGCCCCCGATGACGTGAAGCGACGCTCTTTTGCGCGTGCCGGCCTCAGTCAACGTCAGGCACCCGGCCTCAAACTGGAACGCCGCCAGGATCCTGCGACCGTCGGGTCTCTTAGGCTTTTCACTCCAGTGCAGGCGACCGGCGATCATCAGATGCAGGACCAGCCACAGGTCGTTATCCAGGCCGATCGCGATCCGCTTCCCCACTCTGCGCAACCCCACCACGCGATGCCCTTCCACCTGGGCCACCGGCGGGTCCGCCGTGCGCAACAACGACGGGCCCGCAATCTGGACCCTTTCTAATACCCTGCCGCGAACCCTTGTTTCCAGCGCCTCGATATAAACGGTAATGTCAGGTAATTCGGGCATGCTACCCGGAGATTACCAAAGACCACACTCGCGCGGCTATCATGAAAATACCCGCATGACATCAGAAGAAGCCCTCCTTCACATCCGTTACACCGGTTGGGCCTCCTGCAAGTTGCTGGATGCCGTCAGGCAGTTGCCCGCCGACCTTCTTTCCAAGGACCAGAGCGTATCGCATCAGAGCATTATCGGCACCCTGGCCCACACATTTTTTGCCGACTCCGTCTGGTATATGCGCACCGTCGATACCTCGCTCCCCTATCCCGACCCCAAGTTGGTCCCGGATCTGGAAACGCTGGATTCTCGCTGGAGAGAGCTTCTGCGGAAATGGGAAGCGTGGGCAGCGTCGCTGACCGAAGCGGACTTCGACAGGACCCTGGCCTATCGCCTGAGGGACGGCTCCACGGGCGAAACTTCGGTGAAGCACGTGATCCTGCACCTGGTGAATCACGGAACGTTGCATCGCGGTCAGGTGGTGGCTTTGCTCCGCCAGGCTGGCGTGCCGCCTCCCGCCACGGATTTGATTTTTTACTATCGCGAATTAGCCGCGCCCAAGTAGAGAGCGCCCACTCAAGGAGATTTCATGGCGCCTAAGCCGCTCGCATGCCTGATTCTTTTCGCAGCGTTCTCGCTGGGTCAGGAGGCGGGCACTATTCAGGTGAAGGTCGACGCACGCGACGCGCCCCGCCGCCTGTACCACGTCCGCATGACCATTCCCGCCAAGCCCGGTCCCATGACGCTGCTCTATCCGCAATGGATTCCCGGCGAGCACGGACCCACCGGCCCCATCACCGATCTGGTCGGCCTCAAGATCAGTTCGTCCGGTACACCGTTGCCCTGGAAGCGTGACTCGGTGAACATGTACGCCTTTCACATCGACGCACCCGCGGGAGCTTCCACCCTGGAGGCCGATTTCGACTTCATCTCTCCCACCGAAACCAGCGGCTTCTCATCGGGCGCATCCGCCACCACGGACCTTGCTGTGGTCAGTTGGAATCAGCTTCTGCTTTATCCCGAAGGCGTCCCGTCCGATCAATTGCGCTTTCAGGCAGACATACGCGTGCCTCCCTCATGGCGCTATGGCACCGCACTGCCCATTGAAAAAGAAACGGGCGATGAGATCCAATTCAAGCCGTCCTCTCTCACCACGCTGGTCGATTCACCCATCTCGATGGGCGCGCATTACCGCACCATCGAACTTGGCAAAGACGGCAACACTGCAACATTATCTGCACATCGCCGCGGATGGCGACGCCGCAACCAACCTTCCGCCCGCCATCGAACAAGGCTTCAAGAATCTGGTGCAGGAAGCCGGCGCCATCTTCGGCTCTCGCCACTATCGCGACTATCACTTCCTGCTGACCCTGAGCGATCACGTCGCCCACTTCGGCCTGGAGCATCACGAGTCCAGTGACGACCGTGTCAACGAACGTACCTTCCTCGACGAAAGCGGCCGCAAGGTGGAAGCCGGGCTTCTGCCTCACGAGTTCGTTCATTCCTGGAACGGCAAATTCCGCCGCCCTGCCGGCTTGGCCACAGGCGATTACCAGAAGCCCATGCAAGGCGACCTGCTCTGGGTCTACGAAGGCCTCACCGAATATCTGGGCGAGATCCTGACGCCCCGCAGCAGCCTGACCACGCCGGAAGAATTCCGTGAAGATCTAGCCATCGAAGCCGCAAAATTAGACCGAAAAACCGGCCGCGCCTGGAGGCCCCTGGAGGACACAGCGGTGGCCGCGCAACTCCTCTATGAAGCGCGGAGCGACTACGCCGACTACCGCCGCAGCACCGATTATTATCCCGAGGGGACCCTCATCTGGCTGGAAGCCGACGTCATGATCCGCCAGTTGAGCAAGGGTACGAAGTCTCTGGACGACTTCTGCCGCAGCTTTCACGGTGGACTCGGCGGCGCGCCCGACCTGAAACCCTACACCTTCGACGACGTAGTAGCCGCCCTCAATGCCACCCAGCCTTATGATTGGGCGAGCTTCCTGCGCACCCGCCTGACATCCACATCCCCGCACGCACCCTTGGGCGGCATCGAAAACGGCGGCTGGAAGCTGACTTATACAGCGGAACCCAGCGCCATGTCCAAGGCTCACGAAGAGTTTTCGAAAAACATCGACCTGATGTTCTCGCTAGGAATGCTGGTGAAAGAGGACGGCACCATAGTCGATGTCGCGCTGGGCGGACCCGCGCAACTGGCAGGCATCGCCCCGTCCGCCAAACTGATCGCGATCAACCGCCGCGAATTCACGCCCACCGAACTTCGCGAAGCCGTAGGACGAACGCCATCTGCCACAGGACCTCTTGAATTACTGGTAAAAGACGGCGACTACTACAACACCATCAAGGTCGATTACCATGGCGGCCACAAATACCCTCACCTGGAACGCGACGCCACCAAGCCCGACCTGCTGACCCAAATAATCGCCCCGAAAACCAAGCGATAAGGAGCCGCGACCGTAAGGGAGCGTCCTAAAAGTTCAACTTTTTAAATCGCCCGCGGCTTGATGAAGATCAGTATCGAATCCTCGTCCGCCGCCTTCAACTCCGGAAACCGGTCCCGCACAAACTGAACCATCTCACGTTTGTAAGGCCGATTCCCCTGAATCGCATCGACGACAAACGCAAAGCCTGACGCACTGCCCGCAATAATCAACTCCCGAGCGCAATTCGCCCGCACCCGGTCGTATTGCGACCCTTTCATTCCGGCTTCAAGGAACGGGATGGCGGCGTCTCCGTACGAGTTCCAAATTGCGTAGGGTATCGAAGCGAATTCCCTGCTCCGATCGACGTCTTCCGGGCCCAGCGTAAGCATCGCTCCCAGGCGCGGCAAATCGCGACGATCCTTCCGCCAGGTAATAGCTATCAAAGACTGTTCGGTTGCGATCCCTCTACGGACCATATCCCAGAGAACATCGCGAGCCCGATCGTCACGAACCGCCCCGAGCACCTCCGAGAATGACATCAGCGTCCGCTGGGCGGCCGTTCGAATGATGTGTTCCGCCGACGCGATCAGACGATCTTCCGCCTCAGCTCTGAGATTGGGCACAAGGCCCTGCTGTGGATCCGAAATCAACCTCGATACTCCAATAATTGCGCCCCTCAAAAGAACTGGGTCATCCGAGGCAAGATACGGAAGGTACACTTCTACGAGATCAGGCCTGCGCGTCCCGATCAGATTCACGACCACGTCAGTAGGACCTTTGGTTCGGATCAGCGCGGCCACCTCGCGATCCACCTCCTCCAGTGGCCAGTACAAGAGCGCCGACTCCGCATATCGCCGCACGATTTCCTCGGGATGATAGAGGTATTGAAGTGCAATCCGCAAACCAGCGGCATCAGAGAACCCCAGCACGCCGGGAAGATAGTCGCTCAAAATCTCCTCAGGGTCCATCGGCGCAATCTGTGGCGCGCGAGCCTGGGCGGGAAGGACTTCGAACCGAGTCCACGCCGATTGCTGCACCACCTTATCGGCGCGAGAACCGAACAGGTCGGGCTTCAGCGTGTAGCGGACTTCATAGATTCCCGCCTTCTCAAAGCTATATTGCAGATGCAACGGCAGACGTCCTGTATGCTGCGGCGCATGACCGGGAATTTGAATCGTGCCGCAAGGATTTCCATTGATCATCATCGGACCGGAACGAACTGGAATGCGAGGCAGCAGCACCCCGTTCTGCCGCACTTCCATCTGATTGCATCCGAAATCCAAAGGGGGAAGGCGAGCAGGGTACCGGACTTCTCCCCAAGTCGGCATGTCGATCTTGATCCACACAGGACCACCCACCCTCGCGACCCCATCCACGGAGAGCGCCACCGGTTCGACTCCAAGCGGAACCAAAATCCGCGAATTTGTTTGCCCCTGATAAACCACCTTCAATTCCGCCATACCCTCCATCGCAGAATCGCGCGGGACCTGAAAGTTGATCTGGCCATTCTGCACATACAGCAGCCCGGCGGCCAAGTCGCCGACGAATACCTGCACTCCGCACAGATCGGTAGGGTAGTTCACGCCTTGCCCCACGCAGCCGCGCTGTGGACCCATGTTGCTGCCGTAAATCGAGATCAACATTCCCGGCGCGAGCCAAGTCGGCCGCGTGTGTCCCGAGGGAATCACGTGGTCGAGGGTGAACGATGGCGGTGCCGTCTGCGCAAGCAATACACCCCCGAAAATCAGTGCAGCGGCCACACGCACCATTTCAGTTTAGACGCCGTGGGTCAGTGTAAGTTCCCTCAGAAGCGCAGTTACTCTTTCTTGTAGGGACGATCGCCTTCCGTCCAATGCTCGACCATTCCGCTGATCTTGCCCGCGGAATCCTTGAGGAAGTCGACTCCCGTGCCCTCCATAGTGAAGCTGGTTTCCGAGTGCGCCACCAGTGGGATCTTCCCCGATCCCCCGCGCCCGATCATCAGATGGCCTTCCTCCAACGTCACTTTGGCCACGAATCCGTTTCGGTCATACGTTCCCGTGTATTTAGCCAGAGCTTCGGGAGCGATCTGAAACTCCTCGCCGCTCTTGCCCACCAAGTGCTTGGAATCGCGTTCGTTTTCGCACACGTATTCGATCAGCTCACCATCGGGCAGAAGATCGAACTCGATAGGAAGCGTCCACGGACGCGTATAGGCTTTGGGATCCTCAAACGTTACCTGGACCTTCAGATGGCCGGCATCCGGACGCTGGAAGCGCTCGGTCATGCGCAGCGCTTCGGTATGAGGATGTCCTGCAAGATCGATGGACGTCTTGTCGTTATATCCGGCGGTGCTGACCACCAGCGTGTCGCCTTCCCAATGCCCCACTGAGTAGCCCATCCACGTTGGCCCAGGGTCCTCTGGCAAAGCGCGGCCGTCTGTGAAAATCTGGCGGAAGATGGTCTGATATTCGTGAAGGACCAATACCAGATTAGGGGTTTGCACGATCTTCACCGCCATGTTGCCTACCCCGATGGCCCCTTTGGGACCCGGCGGGAGGCAGCGAATTCCATCCGTATCGTTTCGGAAGTTCGCTTCTCGCTGCTGGTACAGCTTGGCAGCCCAGGGCAGTATCTCCTGTGCCTTCAGGTCCCCAGTCAGATAAAAGCTTCCGTTCCGATTCATCCATACCCCGGAAAGATCCGGCTTGCCATCGCTCGATCGAGGAGCGGGACCGGTAAGGTCAGGTTTGCCATCTTTGGTTCGCTTTAACCCAGGAGTGGGATGCGCCGGCCACTGCGCCCACAGGGAAACGCTGGCGGCACACAGGATAACAGCAAGTCTTTGCATAAGCCCTCCTGGCTGTCGAACGAATTAATTTTACAGCCCGCTGCGAAGGGTTACAATCCCATGATCTGGAATCCGGCGTCCACATAGAGGACATTGCCGGTGACTCCGCGGCCCAAGTCGCTGGCCAGAAACACCGCCGAATCAGCGACCTCCTCCGGCGTACAATTGCGCCGTAGCGGAGCCCGCTCCTCCACCTTCGCGAGCATCGTGGAAAAGTCCCGCACCCCTCGCGCCGACGTCGTCTTAATCGGCCCAGCCGAAATCGCATTCACTCGAATATTGCGAGCCCCCAGGTCCGCCGCCAGATATCGCATGGACGCCTCTAACGCAGCCTTGGCGACTCCCATCACGTTGTAATTCACCATCACGCGATTCGCCCCCAGATACGACAACGTCATTACCGAGCCTCCCTCGGTCATCGACCCCGCAACTGCACGAGCCACCGACACCAGCGAATAAGCGCTCACATCGTGAGCCAGTCCAAAACCTTCCCGCGACGTCTCCACAAACGGCCTGCTCAAGTCTTCGCGATTGGCGAACGCGATCGAATGCACCAGCACATCCAACCGGCCCTGTGCCTTTATCGTTTCAGAAAGGCGCAAGAGATCTTCGTCCTTGGTGACGTCGCAGTCGAAGACGGCTGCAGCTCCGAGCTCTCTGCCGAACTCCTCCACGGTCTCTTTCTGCCGCTCGCTTTGATATGTCAAGAGCAGCTTAGCCCCCTCGCGCCGGAACGCTTGCGCGATCGCATAGGCGATACTCCACTTGTTGGCGACCCCCAGAACCAGGGCCGTCTTGCCCGCAAGAAGTTGTGTCATGAAACCCTAATTTTACCTGTAGACTTAGGAAGAACGCTTGTTACCTGCCTCTCCCCGTTAAATAAGCATTGGACCTGTCCACCCCACTCATGTACGTCAAAGGCGTCGGCCCCGCGCGCGCCGCCATGTTGGACGCGAAAGGTCTCAAGACCGTGGAGGACCTGCTCACCTACGCGCCCTTCCGTTACGAAGATCGTTCCAACGTCAAATCCATCCAGCAACTGGCCCCCGGTGAGATGGCCACGGTGCTGGCCGAAGTGCGATCCGCCAAGGTCGCTGGTTTCCGGCGCCGCAACCTGGGTCTGTTTGAGGCCACCTTCACCGACGCCTCAAAAAGCGTGCTAGCCGCGAAATGGTTTCATGGCGGTTATCTTGCCGACGTGCTCACGCCCGGTCTTAAGGTCGCGCTCTTCGGCAAAGTCGAATGGGATTCCTACGGCGGCGGCTTAAGCATGATGCACCCGGAATTCGAAATCCTTTCCGGCGACGACGACGGGGATATGTCGTTGCACACCGGCCGCGTAGTCCCTATCTACGAAGCCGCAGGCAAAGTGACGACGCGCATCTTTCGCAGCCTCCTTCACCGGATTCTTCAATCCGTATCGCCCATGCAGGACGTCTTGCCGCCCCATATCGTGCAGTCGCTGAAGCTTCCCGACCGGTGGACGTCGATCCGCGAATTGCACTTTCCTTCTCCCGACTCCGACCTGCGTCTGCTGAACTCATTCCGCTCGCCCGCGCAATACCGCCTGATCTTCGAAGAATTCTTCTGGCTCGAATGCGGCCTGGAACTCAAGCGCAACAAGGCCCGCCACTTTCCGGGCATCGCGTTTCAATTGACTGATCGCGTGCGGGAACGCATCAAAGAGATGCTGCCCTTCAAACCCACCGGAGCGCAGAAGCGAGTGCTCGGAGAGATCGCAAAAGATATGGCCGAAGCGCATCCCATGTATCGTCTGCTGCAAGGCGACGTGGGAAGCGGCAAGACCCTGGTCGCCGCGGAGGCCGCGATCATCGCCATCGAAAACGGTTATCAAATAACCGTGCTCGCGCCGACCGAAATCCTGGCCACACAGCATTATTTCTATTTCCAACGGCTCTTTCAGAAGCTTAATTATGTCGTGGTCCTCTTGACCGGCTCCAACACGGCGCGCGAGAAAGCGCAGATCAAAAAGATCATCGCGGCGGGACTCGTGCACGTGGTGGTGGGAACACACGCTCTCCTGGAAGAGGATGTTGTATTCCAGAAACTAGGGCTGGCGATCGTTGACGAACAGCATCGCTTCGGAGTAGAGCAGCGCCAAACGCTGATGGAAAAAGGCGGCCACCCCGACGTTCTGGTGATGACCGCGACCCCTATTCCGAGAACGCTGGCCCTGACCATCTATGGCGACCTCGACGTCAGTATCATCGACGAGATGCCTCCTGGCCGCAAGCCGATCGTCACCAAACACGTGGATCAGGACCGCGTAGAGCAGGTGTACAGCTTCCTCAAGACGCAGATCGAGCAGGGCCGCCAGGCCTATGTCGTCTATCCGGTCATCGAAGAATCGGAAACCCAGGCCATGAAGGCAGCCCAGAAGATGCATGAGCATCTATCCAAGATCGTCTTCCCCAACCTCATCGTGGGCCTGCTGCACGGCAAGCTGAAACCGGACGAAAAGGAAGCCGCGATGCAGGGCTTCCAGCAGGGCTGGACCAACATCCTGGTGTCGACTACGGTGATCGAAGTCGGCGTAGATGTCCCCAATGCGACCGTAATAGTGATCGAGCAGGCCGAGCGCTTCGGCCTGTCGCAACTGCATCAACTCCGCGGTCGCGTAGGCAGAGGAGGCGAGCAGAGCTATTGCATTCTGGTCACCGAGAAGCTCAGCCAGAATGGCCGCGAGCGTATCCGCACCCTGGTGGAATCGAACGACGGTTTTTACATCGCCGAAATGGACATGAAGCTGCGTGGCCCCGGCGAGTTCTTCGGGACCAAACAATCCGGGCTGCCCGCTCTTCAAATCGCGAACATCATCCGCGACCTGGAGATACTCGAAATCGCGCGCAGCGAAGCCCAGAGCTTCATCGCGCATCCGCCTCTTGAAGACGACTTAAAAAAAGCAGTCGCCTACATTCGCGATCACTGGCAGCGTCGCTACGGATTGGTGCAGATTGGTTGAGGCATGCGCGTAATCGGAGGCGAGTTTCGAAGCCGGGTCCTGAAGAGTCTGCCCGGCCTGGATGTGCGGCCGACACCGGATCGTATGCGCGAGTCTCTGTTCAGCGTGCTCGCGTCCCGTATCGAAGGAGCAACGTTCGTGGACGCGTATGCGGGCACGGGCGCGGTCGGCATTGAAGCAATCAGCAGAGGCGCGAAGCGAGCAATTTTCCTGGAGCAGAGCCAGGCCGCGGTAGTAGTGATTCGAGCCAACCTGAAATCGCTCGGTATCGAGGGCCGGGCCGAAGTTCGCCGAGGACGGGCCACTTCATCGCTAGGCAAGCTAGGGGCTGACATCGTGTTCTTGGATCCGCCGTACCGGCTGGATAAGGAATACGATCTCGCCCTCGATCTAGTCGGCGCAGCCCCGCCGCCGCTGGTAATTGTGCAGCACGACGTACGGCGCAAGCTGAAGGAGACCTATGGATCGCTGGCGCTGGAGCGGGTGATGAAGCAGGGCGACAACGTCCTCAGCTTCTTCGCGCCGTAAAATTGGGGATCGCACGTGGGACCCTCGGATAGCCCCGTCCCGTAAGGGCGGGGATTCTCACGCGGGCCCATCTCGACCTTGGGTACCTACGGTGCCTTCTGCCCAACCACAAACAATAAATAAGCCGCCCAGACAACCACCAGCGCCATAAAGCCGACCAGTACGATGACGAACCAGCGCCCGTTGTTGCGGCGTTCCTGTTCCACGGTCCTAATCCTTGGTGCGGCGCAGCTCACAGGCACAGCAATCGCTGCAGCGGAGGCAACGGTCGCAGCGATGGTTCGGACAAACATCCTTGGTGCAGTAGACGCAAATCTCGATCGATGGCTCGCCGCAGATGTTGCAGGTGAAGGTGGCGGTGTCGGTCATTTCGCTCCAATGGTACTGGCGGGTTTAGGCGCAGAGGCGGGCTTGGGTGCAGGAGGCTGCCGGTTAAGCTGAACGCGGCAGCGCTGAGCTTCTTTGTCGGCCACGGCGAACTCCTGCTCCTGTTGTTCCGCCAAGTCTGAAATGTACTGGCGCAGCTTGTCGCGATTGGCGGAGTTCTCAGCGACGATGCCGACGATCAGATCCCCAACGGCAGGGTTCTGATAGTGCCGGACACCGTCCACTAGAGACGTGAGGCGAGTCTCCATAGCTTGAATGCGGAAAAACAGATTGAGGGCAGCGCTGAGTTTTTCGGGTTGCTTCTGCAATGTTGCCGAGGCGCTTTCAACATCGCCTAACTCGCGCTGGGCGCTCTGCCACTGCGCGACGTAGGCTTCTGGAGCACCCCGCGTCACCCATTCCTGCGGAGTCAATTGATCCAGAACCGGCTTCAGACGAGCCGTTTGCGCGGAAAGGGCAGCGAGGGTTTCCTTAATGTCCCACGGGGCGGACACGCTTGCCTGGGCGTGTGCCGTCTGGAACAGGAAGGGAACCGGGAGCAATGCGAGGAGGAATCTCATGGGCACGGTACCTGACACTTCGAGTGTCGCATACCCTGTTTAAACAGAGTCCGGAGCTAGTGCAACAGCGGAGGAGCGGGCGGTGGAGGAGGAGGCGGGGGTGGAGGAGTCTTCCCGCCGCCACCCGTACTCGTGCTGGGAATCTTAATGCCGGGCCTGCCGATGGTCACTGCCAGGTCCATCGCCATGTGCAGGACCTGACGGGCAATGGTGCCTTTATTGCCGCTCTGCGCAATGGGCTCGTTCTTATAAACCTTGAGCGATTCGCCAGTGGTGAGAATTCTTCCGTCGTTGCTGGGCAGCAGCGCATGGCGCACCTCGACGATGCCTTCTTCCACTTCGACCAGCGTGGTTTCGTCGTCGTTATCGACCGAGACGTCAAACGTAGTGCCTCGTACCGAAATCACCGCAGTCGGCGTCAACATACGAGTGGGGTTGGGCTGATTGCCCAAGTGCTCGATGTGTACGCGCACACGGCCCACCAAAAGATCGATCAGATCCTTCCAAGTTGGGGGGTTCTTGCGGAAGACCACCTGTGAGCTCGGATAAACCTCAAACGTGGAACCGTCTGAAACTTGAAACAGCGCGTGACCGTCTTCCCCCGTGACGATGAGCTGCCGCACCTGAATGCTATCGCCAACAGCGATAGCCCAGGGCGTGGTGTCCCTCATGACGGAGACTTGGCCTGTGACTGAAACCGCTTTAGCAGCCCAAGGAGTGGCATCGCTGGGAGTAAACTGGGCTGCGCACACAGCGGCCATTGCCGCTGAGAGTAGCGACACTTTCGCCCACCGCATCTGGAGACCACTGCCCATAAACACTAACAATCAGACACTACTATTAGAGACTATTCTCCCTTTGCCCGGTTGTGCCGGACTGAGGACGACTCAGTCTAACATGAAAAGGCCATTGCACGTGCATATCCTTAGAAAAAGTTTGCGGCAGAGTGACTTGGAATCAGCAGGTTCCAGCGAAATTTGCCGATGAATAAGGGTACAATGGACTCGGTGAATGGGTAGGAAAGCCACACTCGCTTTAGCGGCGTGGGTCGGAGCTCTGTTCGCCTCCCCCGGGGTATGGGCGGAGGACTGGGTCCGCCTGGGCAATTCCGCTATCGATTTCTCGCTGGCCGGTCTGGCCACCGGAGCGGTGGAAAGGGTGTGGTACGCCCCGCAAGGCGATGGCTTGTTCATTCAGACCAAGAGCGGCAAAGTGTACCAAACGAACGACTTCGAGTTGTGGAGGCCGGTGACAGCCGGGGTCGCCCCGCCGCTGCCCGACCAAAGCGTCTTCAAATTACCTGAGCCGGGGGCTAAAACTCGGACCGCCGCGGGACAATCCCCTGCCTCTTTCGCCTTCGGACAGTATGTTTACCGCTCCACGGACGGTGGGGCAAGCTGGGACAACCTGACCGCCGCTAAGGTTCCTGGAGGGTTGGCCTCGCTAGTAGGCCCCGGGTTGAAGGACCTGGCTATCTCGCCCAAGGATCAAGATGAGGTCGTTGTTGCGGGCGAGGATGGGGTATTCCGGACTCTGGACGGTGGTAAGTCGTGGTCGGGGCTGAACGATGCCTTACCGAATCTGCCTCCGGCGCGATTCCGCAACCTCCCTTCAGGCGACCAGACTCTGCAACTAGAAGTCCCTGGCGCGCGCGTGATTGAATGGGCGGCGGGGGAGAAGCAGGCTTGGCGTCCCTCCAATTCGCAGGATGCAGTCAAAGATCTGAAGCTTCGGCTAGCGCTGACGTCCACGACCGGCGCGACAGTGACCACCGTACAAGTGGCTGGGGACACGGTTTACACAGGAACGGCGGATGGGCGTATCAGCGTAACGGATAAGGGAGTCACGCAGAATGTGTCGATCGACGGTGGCGCTCCGATTCAGGGTTTTTGGGTCGATCCGCAGGATTCCCGGATCGCGCTCGCGATTCTGGGGGCTCGATCTTCGTCTGTAACTGGCGTACCGGCTACGCACGTTTTGCGGACTCTGAACGGTGGGGTTTTTTGGGACAACATGACGGCGAATCTTCCAGATGCAGCCGCGACCGGAATCGCGGCAGATCGCCAGAGCGGAGCGGCCTACGTTTCGACGACAGCCGGAGTGTTTGCAGCCGATGTCAACCTGAACGCAGCCTCAGCCTCGGCTGCCTCCAATTGGCGTCAGCTCACCGGGCTGCCAGCGGCTGCGGCGACGGATTTGAAGCTAGGCCCCGGAGGCAATCGCTTGTGGGTCGCGGTGGAGGGGCTGGGTGTCTATTCGACCCTGGCTCCGCATAGATTGCGTGATCCCAGAGTGGTGAGTTCGGCGGATCTGGTCGCGCGGGCAGCGGCTCCTGGGGCTCTGTTGAGCGTGCTTGGGGCTCGAGTGGAGTCCGCGCAAACCGGGAATCTTGCGGTGCCGGTGCTGGCCGCAAACGATACGGAATCGCAAATCCAGATTCCCTTTAACGCAAGCGGCGACTCCGTCGCTTTATCTCTTGGGTCGGGGAGTGGAGCGCGTGTGCTTCCCGCGGTACCCCTGCTGACAGCCTCACCGGGGATCTTTCTGAACCAGGACGGGTCGCCTGTCGCGCTCGATGCGGAGACAGGGCTTATGCTGGACGCGATGAATCCGGCGCATTCGAACTCGCGCATTCAGATCCTGGCGACGGGGCTGGGGCAGGTCACGCCGAATTGGCCGGCGGGCTTGGAAGCACCGATGGAGAATTCGCCCAAGGTGGTGATACCGGTGAAGGCGTCGCTGGACCGTGTTCCCGTGGACGTGACCCGGGCGGTGCTGGCTCCCGGGCTGGTGGGCTTTTATCTGGTCGAGATTCAGGTTCCGAAGATCGTCAACTACGGACCGGCTGAGTTGTACATCGAGGCCGGGGGCCAATCGAGCAACCGGGTCCGGATCTATATTGAGCCCTGACTTTCACCGAACAAAGTATAATAAGCGCGCGTATTCAGCTCGAGGAGATCGCTCATGAAGAAGTTGGTGCTCTGGATTAGCGCCTTAGCTGCGGCTGGCGCCATGCATGCGCAGAATATCAATGCGACCTGGCAAGGGACGTTGAAGGCCGGTCCCCAGGAATTGCGGGTGGTGGTGAAGATCGCGGTTGACGATAAAGACAAGCTGAAGGCGGACTTTTACAGCATCGACCAGAAAACGCCGGCCATTCCGGCCAGTTCGGTCACTCGCGACGGCTCGGCCATTAAGATGCTGATTCCCGCGCTGAATGGCACCTACGAGGGAAGGCTGAGTTCAGACGGCAACACCATGACGGGAACCTGGACACAAGGTGGTCCGCTAATGCCGCTGGTTCTGACGCGAGCTACTCCGGAGACGGCATGGACGATTCCGGATCCGCCGCCTCCGCCAAAGACGATGGCTGCCGATGCGAATCCTTCGTTTGAAGTCGCCACCATTAAGCCGAGCAAGCCGGAGGAGCGCTTTTCCCTTCTGGTCAACCGGAGCGGAATGTTGAACACGACCGACTCCTCTTTGAGCGATTTACTCAAATTCGCCTATGACCTTCACCCCCGCCAACTCGTCGGACCGGCCTGGATTGAAACGGAGAAGTACGACATTTCCGCCAAGCCCGATACCGAAGGCATTCCGAATGGGGTGCAATTGAAGATGATGATGCAGAAGCTGCTGGCGGATCGGTTCCAGCTCACGTTCCATAAGGACAAGAAAGAACTTTCCGTGTACGCGATCACCGTGTCAAAACCCGGGCCGCCGAAGCTGACTAAGAACGAAAGTGGTGGGGCGCTTCCGGGTTTTGGTGGAGGCGGACCCGCGGGCATGCTGGTCCGGAACGCCACCATGGCGGAATTCGCCAACGTCTTGCAATCCAGAATCGTGGACAGGCCAGTAGTGGATCAGTCAATGCTCGGCGCAACAAGATGGGACTTCGTGCTGAAATGGACGCCTGACGCGTCCCAGTTGGCCGCTGCCGGGGTCCCCCCTGGAGCTCCGCCCCCAGCCGACAACGCCGACGCGCCACCGGATATCTATGCCGCGATGCAGCAGCAACTAGGGTTGAAGCTCGAATCGACCAAGGCTCCAGTCGAGGTGCTGGTGATCGATAAGGTAGAGAAACCGTCCGCAAATTAACCCCAGCGAGCACGAGCAATGTATAGTAAACGGTGATGAGGTACTTCCTCTTTTCCGCACTGCTTATTTCCTTGCCGGCTGTCTTGCTGCCACAGGGACAGGACAGCAAAATCGAGAAGCTGGCGCCTTACTACCCAACGCCGAACATCGTCGTGGAAAAGATGCTCGACCTGGGGGGCCTGAAACCGGGTGAAAAGATGTTCGACCTCGGCTCGGGCGATGGGCGCATCGTGATTATCGCCGCGCAGAAATACAAGGCTCGGGCGACGGGCGTGGAATTCGACTCATCGCTAGTGAAGCAGAGCTCGGAACGGATTAAGACCCTGGGGCTGACATCGACCGCGAATATCATTCTGGGCGATTTGCTGTTGCAGGATTACAGTTCCGCCGATCTGTTGACTGTGTATCTACTGCCCGTGGGCAATGAGAAGGTCACGCCGATGCTGGAAAAACAATTGAAAAAAGGCTCGCGCATTGTCGCGCACGACTTCGAATTTACCGCCTGGAAGCCGGTCAAGATTGTCGATATCGACGACGATGGCGAGGGCCGTAGTCATCGACTCTACTTGTACCAGCGCTAATACATGGTTCCCTACCAGGGGCGGCTCGCGTTTCGCGTCGTCCGCACATTGCTCGCGTTTTCCAGTTTGCTGTATTACGGGTTGACCTCAGGCTGGCATCTGACGTGGGTCATCGCCGTGCTGACGGCCTATGCTGTCTACGCCCTAGGCGCGCTGCCGGAGATCCGCTTCGACTCGCCAGCGCGCGCCGCCCTCGGACTGGTGATCGATGCGGCGTACTTCGGAGTATGGTGCTGGGTGGCGCCGGCATCGTGGGTTCCCGCATTGGCCGCCGGATATCTGCTGGCATCGGCCGCGATTCTGCACGACACCACACGGACGATCTCGGTGGGACTGGCGTCGCTGGCGATGGCGCTGGTGCTTCCACCCCCGGGAGCTCCGTCGATTATCTGGACGACCGCGGCGGTTTCCATTGTCGCAACCAGCCTGACCTTCTTTAAGAGGTATCTGCAAGCGCGCATGTCCAATACGTTGCGCGCCAACGTCATCATTCGCTCGCAGGCGCAAGGAGCGCGGGAAGCAGAGCGGCAGAGAATCGCGGCGGATTTTCATGACGGGCCGTTGCAGAGTTTCATCAGCTTTCAGATGCGGCTTGCGATTATCAACAAGCTGATGGGGCGCGACGTCAAGGTCGCATTGAGCGAGTTGGTACAGCTCCAGGAGCTTTGCCAGAACCAAGTCACGGAGCTGCGTGACTTTGTGCGCAGCATGCGTCCCGCAGACGAGGGCATGAGCCTGAACGCATCCATTGGCCGCATGGTGGATCTGTTCCAGAGGGACTCGGGCATCTCATCGACTTATCTCGCGGGCGAGTTTCACGATCCGCCGCAGACCGAAGTGTCGCTGGAACTGCTGCAAATCGTCCGCGAGGCGCTGAACAACATCCAGAAACATTCCGGAGCGTCCAGGGTCGCTTTGGCCGCCGCGCGTAAGGAAGACCGGCTGGAAGTGGTGGTGGAAGACAATGGGTCGGGTCTGCCTTTCAGCGGCACGTTCTCGCTGGAGGAGTTGGAGTTGCTCCACCTTGGCCCACTGAGCATTCGCCGCAGGGTTCGGATGCTTGGTGGCGACCTCGCGATTACATCCAATCCCGGCCAGGGCGCGAAGTTGGAGATACGGGTTCCGTTGTGAAGCTTTGGCCGGTCGCCTTGCTCTCACTGTTGGCATGTTCCTGTGGCCGTTACGCTGACTTCACTCTTCCCGCTCCGGATGCAGCAGGCATTGCTGGACCGTTCGTATGGGAGGCCCAAGCCCAACCGGTTCTGGCTCGAGGCGGCGCGAATGAATGGGACTCGACCGACGTACTCAATCCCTCCGTGCTGCGATTCGGAGATCGCTATTTAAATCTCTATTCGGGCTTCGACGGGAAGACGTGGCGCACTGGAATTGCGGAGTCTCCGGATGGCGTCGCTTGGACCAAGCGCGGGCAGATTCTTTCGCCCGAGGGGTGGGAAGGAACCTACATCGCGGCGAATGGCTCGGCTCTGGGATTCCAAGGGGAGCTGTTGTATTGGTATCAGACAGGCGACCCTCCGCGAATCGCCTTGGCTACTTCCCGCGATGGGAAAAGCTGGACGCGTCATGCGGAAGCGGTGGTGCCGCTGGGACCGCATGGCAGCTTCGATGAGATGGGCGTCGCCGATCCTGATGTGATCCGGCGCGGAGAGGATTTCTATCTTTTCTACCTGGGACAGGATCGGGCGCGGCGGCAAAGGCTGGGCGTGGCAAGATCGCGCGACGGAGTGGTGTGGGAGAAGCTGCGGACCAATCCTGTACTGGAGTTAGGAGCTGTGAGAACGTTCGACGAAAACGGATTGGGCGAACCCGCGGTATGGACTTCGGGAGGCTCGTATTGGATGCTCTATACGGGCCGGGACCGCGGTGAAAATCGGCGGATGGGACTGGCGCGGTCAGCTGATGGAGTCCACTGGGAACGCGATTCGACGTTCACCCCGGTGGGCGGAGATGCGGATTGGAATCGCGCGGTGCTGTGCGACCCAAGCGTTGAATTGTCAGGCGATTCCGTGCGGGTGTGGTTCGGAGGCGGTGATGTTCCGGCGCCGGATCACGGAATTCATGGGCAGATCGGGCTAGGCGTGCTCAGGCCGGCGACGCGCGGAAACTAAGGCTGGGTCTGTATTTGGTAGCCACTTGACTCGATGTCCAGATCGGTTTTACCAAACACCGGCGCGTCGGTCGTGGACTGATTCTTTTCAGGCAACCACAAAGCCCCCATCTTGATATACGTCTGCCGAACCACTGGCGAGCCTACCCAAACCGACGGCCGTTTTGCGACGACGCCCTCCACGCGCACTAAGGCGTATTCGTCGGCATCAATCCACGCTTTCCCTTTCACCAGGTAAGGGCTCTTGGACTTGGGTTCCAGCGCGAGCACAAAGGTATCCCGGCCGCCGGCAGTCTCCCTCCCCAATACTTTTAGGTTGTAATTGACCAGGGTGATTCGTGCCAAGTCGCGATTGCCATCCCGGGAGGCGTCCGTTTCGGCTGCTATCACGCGCCGAAGCACACGGTCGCAGATCAATCGCGAGCCTTCCTCCTGGATCACCTCAAAGCTCTTCACACCGGGACTGCGGTAGGTCACTTGAGCCGTAATTTTGGCCTGCTTGTGGAAGCGATGATTATCGAGCTGGTAAACGCGGGTGGCCGTATATCCCTGTAGTTGACTGCTGCGAGCGGCGTCGGCTTCTCGCACGCGCTCCACAATCTGCTCTGCGCTAGGGAGAATAGTAGGCAGCTCGTCCGCCGCGACTATGGGAAGCAGCAGAAAGAACATTGCCAGCGAAGTGCGTTGGCCAATCACTTCACCATCATTTTACTAACAAAAGGTTTCGCCCCGATGCGCATCGGATTAGTGAGTCTTGACATCGAGTGTAGATTGCTACATAGTATGGGCGGGAGACAACTCACCGCCCTTATGCTGGAACTTCGTAATGTATCGAAATTGTTTCGCGGCATCGCAGCCGTGGAAGACGTCAGCTTTAAGGCGCGCGCCGGAGAGGTGACGGGATATCTGGGTCCAAACGGGTCCGGCAAATCCACCACCATGAAAATGATCACGGGGCTGATGGAGATGACCTCGGGCGAGATCCTGTTTCAGGGCGAGCGCATTCAGACCGACCTCACCGCCTATAAACAACGCATGGGCTACGTGCCTGAGGAACCGCACCTCTACGCGCACCTTTCCGGCCTGGAATACCTGGTGATGGTGGGACAATTGCGCGGCCTGCCCGAAAAACCAACCGCCGATCGCATTGATGGCCTATTGCAGCTACTGGCGCTGCATGGCGACCGCCACGTGCCGATTTCGTCGTATTCGAAAGGCATGCGGCAGAAGGTCCTGCTGTCGGCTGCGCTGCTGCACAATCCGGATTTGCTGCTGCTGGACGAGCCGTTTTCAGGGCTCGATGTGGGCACCTCGCTGGTGTTGCGAAGTCTAATTCAGGAACTGGCAGCGCGCGGCAAGGTAGTGCTCTTCAGCTCCCATGAACTGGAGACGGTGGAACGCGTGTGCTCGCACGTCGTGATTTTGCACCGCGCCAAGGTTGTAGCCGACGATTCCATCCAGCATCTGCAAACGCTGATGTCTCTGCCGAACCTTGGAGAGAATCTTCTCGCAACTCGCAGTGGAACAGGACACAGGCGCGATTTCACGCGAGATCGCGGATTTAATTCAGGCCTGAGAAGAAATCATGTCCAAGCGCCAGTTCCGCATTCTCTATCGCGAGTTCCTGTTCCGGGTTATTGATCTGGAGCTACTGACGCCGCAGGGCGACATATTGAAACTACTGGGTCAATTCGCGTCGCTGCTAGTGTTCGTCAGCCTGGTGCTGATGATCACTGTTGCATTGGTGGGAGCCGCAACAGAGCCTGAGCTGATTCTGCTTCTTTCCTGGGTGGAAGAACTTTTCCTGATCTCCATCAGCATGCTGGCGGTCGGGGTATTCGCCGTGCTGAGTTGGGATACTGCGTTTCCAGACAAGCGCGACGTGATGGTGCTGGCTCCTTTGCCAGTGCGGGCTCCCACTTTGTTTCTGGCCAAGGTAGCGGCGGTCGCCACGGCCCTGGGGTTAACGCTCTTCGTCCTCAACTTTCTTCCGGGCCTGGTAGGGGCGTTTGTATTCGCGGCCACTCCTGTCACGCCGCCGCCAACCTATCAGCCCGCGTTGCCTCCGGTGGCCATCGCAGACATGCAAAGCCTGCTGGAGCGCGATTTGGGGTCGTCGGCGTTCACCGCTGCAGATGGCGCGTTTGTGCCGGACCATCACGGCGGCGCAGTGGTGGGATTGCTGCAGCATGGCGAGAAGCGAGTGATTGCCTATGGCAGGGCCAAGCCCGATTCCATCTTCGAAATCGGCTCGATCACCAAGACCTTCACGGGCTTGCTGCTGGCGCGCATGGTCGAGGAAGGAAAGGTTACGCTGAACGAGCCCGTGCGATTGCTGTTGCCGCCAGGCACCGTGGCCAAGCCTGCAGGGCGCGAAATCACATTACTGGATTTGATTACGCACCATTCGGGGTTGCCTCGCACGCCCACAAATCTGCCCGCGTCTGCCACTCCTTATGCCGACTACCATGCGGCGGAACTTTACGTTTACATGGCCGGACATGGCGTGGCCCTTCCCGCCCACCCGCCATATCTGTACAGCAATCTTGGTGTTGGGCTGCTAGGACAGGCACTGGCGGACCGTGCGGGAACCACCTATCCGAAGGTGGTCCGAGAAGAGATCACCGGACCGCTGGGCATGACCGATACCGCCGCCGGATGGGACAAGATACAGGCCGGACGCCTCCTGCAATCGTACAGTGTGTCTCATAAGCCGGTTCCGGTGGTGGATCTGGACGCGCTGGCGGGCGCGGGTGCGATTCGTTCGACTGCGGAAGACCTGCTTACCTATCTGCAAGCGCAATTGCATCCGGAGAATCTGGCTGGGAGCCGGGATCCAAGCTTGGATGCCACCTTGCGCGTTCTTGCCGCGGCATTGGTCCAGTCGCACGAACTCCACGCGGATGTGTCGCCAGATTCTCGCATTGCGCTGGCCTGGATGTACAATCCCGTCCTGGGAGGGTATTGGCATAACGGTTCGGTGGCGGGCTACACCAGCGATACGTTTTTCAATCCCCAAGAGGACTATGCGGCGGTGGTCCTCTACAATAGCGCGAGTCCGGTGGGCTTCGCGTCCATGTTGGATGAACATATCCGAGAGCGATTCGCGGGACTTCCCGCAGTCTCGCTGACGAACCCTGTGGCCCCAAGCAGCGGAGGCATCATTGGCGTCGCCCGATCGTTTGCAGCCTATTGGATCACGATGCTGACGGCGGGTATTTTCATTTACTGCAGCGTCCTTACCGTGCAGGGCTTTGCGCAGATGCTGCCTCGACAGACGTTCCTCCGGTTGTCGTCGATGCTGCAAATGGCCTTCTTCATTCTTTTGCTTACTCTCTATTTTCTACAGCCTGCCTTTTCCGGGATCGAAGATCTTATCGAGAATCAGTCCACGCTTTCGTGGATACCCACCTATTGGTTTTTTGCGCTCTTTCAGGACCTGAATGGACCTGTTGTTCCGCAGGTCGCGCGGATTGCGAACCGGGCGTGGCTGGGTCTGGCGCTAGCCGTGGGAGGCGCGGCCGCGGGTTACCTGATCTGTTATTTCCGTACGCTGAAGAAGATCATCGAGCAGCCCGACATTCTGCCTTCCTCCCGCCTTCATTGGCTGCCGCGCTTTGGGGGCCGGCTGGAGACCGCACTCACGCAGTTCAGCTTGCGAACTCTACTGCGCAGCCGGCAGCACCGCGTACTCTTATCGTTCTACCTGGGAACCGCGTTCGGCGTGGCAATCTTTCTTTCCAAGGCTCCCATCTTGCACGAGAACACCGCGGCGTCCGACGTCTGGTATCACGTCAATGCTGCTCTGCTGGTAGGCAGCGTCCTGATGATGATCGCCTCCGTGGTGGGAACAAGGATGGTGTTTTCGCTGCCGCTGGAGCTGCGCGCCAACTGGATTTTCCGGGCTCTGCCGCTGCCGGACCTAAGGGGATGTCTGGCCGCCATCCGGCGCTCGCTGTACACCCTGGGCGTTGTACCTGTTTGGATCGTGATGGCTGCAGTTTTCTTCCGGCTCTGGCCATGGAGAGCGGCGGCCGAGCACATGGCTGTGTTGGCGATTTTGGGCGTGCTGGTAGGTGAATGCGCGCTGATCGGGTTTCAGAAGATTCCATTCACGTGCTCCTATCTGCCAGGCAAGACGAAATTTCATATGACTAGTCTGGCGGCTTTCGGACAGATCTTATTGATGTCCCAAGGCGCGGAGACGGAGCGCAATTCTTTCGACAATCCGGTTTTGTTCGCGTGGATTCTAGGCGGGTTGCTCGCCGTTACAGTTTTGGTGTGGTGGTACAACTCGGCGCACGCCGCGTCCGAGGCCTTCCTCGTGCAGTTCGAAGACCTCGAAACTCCCACCATTCAAGGCTTGGGCCTGTACCGGGACGGAAGCCTGCCGCTGGAACCTGAACACTTACATAGATAGGGCAAAATCAAGATGTATGTTGAGTGTCCAGATTTTTGGCGTCAAGAATTCACAAGAGACCCGCGCGGCTGAGCGGTTCTTCAAGGAACGTAGCGTCACCATTCACTTTGTGGATCTGAAGCAGAAGCCCATGGCTCCGGGCGAAATCAAGAGATTCATCGAGCGCTTCGGCCTCGCGAGCCTGATCGACGTCGAGGGGAAAGCGTATGTCGACGCGGGTCTGAAATACCTGAAGCTGTCCGATTCCGATCTGCTGGCGCGCATCGAGCGGGAGCCGAAACTGCTCAAACTGCCTCTTGTGAGGGGTGCCAATCGGCTGAGTATGGGTAAGGACGAGGATTCCTGGAAGGCGATGCTAGCTGGGGCAGTAAAATAAGGCCTGCCCCGCCGATGAGATAGGCGTGGAACTCCATCAGGCCCTTGCCGGCTCATACGATTACCGGCTGGTCACTCTATCGGTTGTCATAGCAACGCTGGCTTCATATGCCGCTCTGGATCTTGCGGGCCGGGTAACGGCGGCGCGGGGACGCGCTCGATTCGCCTGGCTCACAGGTGGGGCTACTGCCATGGGACTAGGGATTTGGTCGATGCACTATATCGGGATGCTGGCCTATACCCTCCCGGTACCAGTCCTCTACGATTGGCCCACAGTTCTGGCCTCGCTCTTGGCAGCCATATTCGCTTCGAGCGTGGCGCTGTTCATGGCGAGCCGGAACGCCATGCGGCCCGTTCGGACCGTTATTGCCGGTCTTCTGATGGGGACTGGAATCGCGGCCATGCACTATACCGGTATGGAGGCCATGCGTCTACCCGCGATGTGCCACTATTCTCCCGGAATCGTGACGTTGTCGGTGGTGCTTGCCGTCGTGATTTCGCTGGTGGCGCTGTGGCTGACATTTCACCTCAGGGAAGAGAGCGCGGCAAGGGGTTGGAGGAAGATAGCCAGCGCGATCCTGATGGGGGCAGCTGTCCCGGTGATGCATTACTGCGGCATGGCCGCGGTCACTTTTACGCGAATGGATTCCTCGCCCGACCTGGCACATTCGGTGGAGATATCGGAACTGGGCATGGCCGGCATCATCGCCGTTACCTTCATGGTTCTGGGCCTGACGATTCTGACATCGCTGGTGGACCGGAAATTCTCCACGCAGTCCCTGGAGCTGAGCCTGAGTGAACAACGGTTCCGCCAATTGGTGGAGTCGGTCCAAGTCATCCTATGGCGGCGAAGCGTGGAATCTCTACAATTTAACTTTGTCAACAACGAAGCCGAGGAACTACTCGGCTACCCTGCCGGACAATGGATGGCCCATGGAAATTTTCTGTTCGATCACGTGCATCCCGACGATCGCGCAATGGCGGAATCTTCATGCATTGCCGTGGTTGAGGACGGGGGCTCGCAACGTTTCGAGCATCGGATGTTAGCCGCCGATGGGGGCATCATTTGGCTGCGCACATCGGTCCGCCTGGTGGGGAGTGGGAAGGCCAAGGAGTTGGTGGGAGTGATGACCGACATCACGGAGCGAAAGAGGGCTCAGGAGGCTGCGGAGAGCGCCAGCCGGGCTAAAAGCGAATTTCTAGCCTCCATGAGCCACGAAATTCGCACGCCGATGAACGGCATTATGGGAATGACTGAATTGGTGCTGGACTCCGATCTTACTCTGGAACAACGTGAATATCTAAATACGGTGCGGATGTCGTCGGAATCGCTGCTGCTCATCGTGAACGACATTTTGGATTTCTCCAAAATCGAAGCAGGAAAGCTCGAGTTAGACCCTGCGCCCTTCCAGCTGCACGAGAGCATCGAGGAAACCATGAAAACGCTGGCCTTTCGCGCACATGAAAAAGGCCTCGAGTTGCTTTGCGACATAAAACCGCAGGTCCCGGATCAGGTGGTGGGCGATTGTGCCCGGATCCGGCAGGTCATCGTGAACCTGGTCGGCAATGCCATCAAATTCACCGAGCGAGGCCAGGTGGAGTTGGAAGCCGAACTGGAATCGCAAGATCACGATGAATTGCGGCTACACTTCATCGTGCACGACACAGGCATCGGCATCGCTCCCGAAAAGCAGAGGCTCATATTCGAAGCCTTCTCCCAAGCCGACGGTTCGACGACACGGCGATTTGGAGGAACAGGGCTTGGATTGACCATCTCCTCACGGCTGGTGCACGCGATGGGAGGAAAGATTTGGGTGGAGAGTCAGCCCGGGCGGGGAAGCAGTTTTCATTTTACGGTCTGTGCGGGTGTGAGGACGAAAGCGCCACCAGCGCCCGCTGAAGACCTGTCCTTAGCCGGGATACCGGTGTTGGTCGTGGATGACAATTTTACGAATCGCCGGATCCTTACTGAAATGTTCTGGATGTGGCGGATGAAACCGGCCGAAGCGGGCAGCGCGCAGGAAGCGTTGTCACATTTACGGCGCGCGTCGGAGCGGGGCGATCCTTTTGCCCTGGTTGTGACCGATGTTCATATGCCGGAAATGGACGGCTTTGATCTGACTGGTCAGATCAAGCAAACACCAAGTCTGGCCAGTGTGGTCATCATGATGCTCACCTCGGGGGAGAGCCACGGCGACATACAACGGAGCCGGGACTTGGGAGTTTCCGTCCACCTGATGAAGCCGGTCCGGCGGGCTGAACTTCGAGCGGCAATCGTCAAAGCGCTGCGGGATCGGTCAGAAGGCGAGCCCGAGTCGCAAGTGTTGCAGCTCTCCGAGGGGCAGAAGTCTACGCCGTCACGCATCTTGTTGGCTGAGGATAACGTGGTCAATCAACGCCTGGCGGCACGAATCCTGGAAAAGGCCGGTCACAGCGTGGTGGTTGTAGGCAATGGAAAGGACGCGCTGACGGCCCTTCAAAAGGAGACTTTCGACTTGGTTCTGATGGATGTGCAAATGCCAGAGATGGATGGACTGGAGACCACCAGGACGATCCGCGAACACGAGCGGGACACGCACAGGCATCTGCCCATTCTTGCGATGACCGCACACGCCATGATCGGGGACCGCGAACGGTGCATCGCGGCGGGGATGGACAGCTATTTGTCCAAACCAATTCGCGCCGCCGACTTACTGAACTTTATTGAGAGCGTTCGGGGCGGAGAGGCCGAGATTACTCACATGCGTCGGTGATACAAATGGAGTCGAGCGTTCGGCCCATCGGCGGCGCCTGAAGACCTTGTGCCGTCATCAATTTGCGGATCAGAAGACCTGTCTCCGGGTGCGGGATCGCGGATTGTACACCCACTCGGACCAATCCATCGGCGTAGTCGACCGGCTCCCATGTGTGGATCGCCAGTTTGCCGCCGCGGTTATCGGTATTGCCATAGTCGCGAATATTCAGCTTGGCGCCGTGGTCGACCAAAGCCTGAACCACGTCCGGACGGCCTTTATGGGCTGCGCCGTGTAGTGCGGTGCGGCCGGTGTCGGCCTGGGCATTGGGGTCGAGACCCAGGTCGAGCAGCATCTTTACGGCTTGCAAAGTTGACTCGGGCGACCACTCATAGGTAATTCCTTCCACCCAGCCGATTCCCGCGGCTACGTGGAGAGGTGTCACGTGCAATACGGTGTCGATCTTCGGATCGGCTCCGTGGTCCAAAAGAAGTTTCATCAGCACGATATCGCCGGACTGCGATGCGCGGAGGAAGGCTGTCGCGCCGTTCTCATCCAGCCACTGGTTGGTAAAGACCGTACGGGTCTCCGTGCTGTCCTTTATCCGGGCGTTGATCTTGGCGCCTTTGTCGATCAGAACCTTGATGTACTCCAGGTGGTCCATGTCGCCCTTGCGGACCGGGTAATCGCCCGATTCGATGTTGCGATTGTCGGTGGCCAGATAGAGAGGCGTCCACTGGCCCTTATTGGTGAGATTCACGTCGGCGCCGTGGTCCAGCAGATAAGCTCCCAGCTTGTAATACCGATTTTGCGTCGCCACCAGAAGAGGGGTCCAGCCGTATGCGGTGGTTTCGTTGATGTCCGCGCCTGCCGCGAGCAGAGCTTTGACGGAATCAAGGTCGTTGGAAAGAACCGCGTAGGTGAGAGGGGTTAAACCTCCGCCATCCTTGACCGCGGGCCGGCGCCGGCCCAATCCGGCCGCGACGGCGGCATCGTCCTGCTCGAATCCCGTTGCGCCTGCTGCGGCGTTTCCCGCACCCGCTGCGGCTGCGCCTCCTCGACCGCGTCCGCCGCGCGCTGGCGCAGGCGCAGGCGCGGCATCTCCGCCCGCCTTAAGAGCGCTCAGAGTGCTCAACTCCGGCGACTTTTGACCGGCGGCCAGAGCTGCTCCTTGCGCAGCGACTTGTTTCCTGGGATCGTTGGCTTTTCCGAGAGCCGGTCCGCTACCGCGCTCGGCCGGATTGGTCTTGGCCTTGATATCGGCGCCGTGCTGGATCAGGAACTGAATCGCGGCGGCGTGGCCTTCGTCGGCGGCCCACATGATCGGAGTCGTTCCACGCAAAGTCTCCTTGGCGTTCACGTCCGCACCGCCGTCGACCAGGACTTTGATCGCCTCAACATTGCCAGTCCGAGCGGCAGCCATCAAAGGCGTCCTGCCCAGGGGGAGCTTTTCATTGGCATCCGCACCGGCCTTGATCAGCGCCGTGAGGATGGCTGCATCGCCGTCAATCCCGGCAAGCCACATCGCTGTGGACCCGTCATGGTTAGCGGCCTTCGGATTCGCGCCCGCCGCCAGCAGAAGGTTCACCATCTCTTTGTCGGAATGGAACACGGCCCAGTGGAGCGCCGTCGCGCCATCGCCCTGCGGAGCATTCACGTCGGCATGCTTCTGCAGCAGTTTTTGCACTTCCACTCTGTCGCCGCGCATCGCCGCGTCCGCAATGTCGGATTGCGCCGCGGCAAAGCCCACGGCAGACAGCAACAGGAACATCGCCCCACTGAGTACGGTCCGTTTCATATGCGCGTCCTCTTAGAGAGTCTCAAGCCGGCCGGTGCTATCGCCGATGGAGTCCTGATGAATGTCGTACATGTCGAGCACGCTCAATAACAGGTTGCCGGTCGGGACGGTTTTGAGCGGATAGTGGATATGCCGGTTTCCTTTGAGCTTTCCGTTCAATCCGCCGACGAGCACGTGCGGTACGTCGTAGTGAACATGCTGGTTCGAGTTGCCCATGTTGGAGCCGTACAGAACCAGGGAATGATCCAGCAACGTTCCGTCGCCGTCGGGCGTTTTGTCCAGCTTCTCAATCAAATGCGCCAGCATTTTGACGTGATACTGGTTGATCTTCGATAGATCATTGATGCGCCGGGGGTCTTCGCCGTGATGCGACACGCCGTGGAAACTGAGTGTGGGCGATGCGCTCTCGGGATAGGTCCGGTTGGTGAGGTCGCGGGCAAAAAGAAGCGTTCCCACGCGGGTGATGTCGGCCTGGAATGCCAGAGCCATCAGATCGAACTGCAGCTTGATGTGTTCGTCGAACGTTTGTGGCACACCCACCGGCACGGTCATGTCGGTCGGCGCCATGGTGGACGCCTTCATGGCGATATCCAGCCGGCGCTCGATTTCACGGACGTTCTCGGTGTAGTTGTCGATGCGGACGCGGTCGGCGGTGCTCGATTCAGCGCGAAGTTTGGAGAGGCTGCCGGTAAGTGAATCCAGAATGCTCCCGTCCCGCCTCCTGCGCTTGGCTCGCTGGTCCACAGTGCTGCCGTCGCCGAACATGCGCTCGAAGACGACCTGCGGATTCAGCTCCATCGGCAGCGGATCGGTGGGCGAGGACCAGGAAATGGTGTTGGTGTAAGTGCAGCTATAGCCTTCGCCGCAGTTGCTGGAATTGGCACCCGGGTCTTCGACGGCGAGCTGCATGGACGGCATCAGGTTATTGCCGCCGATCTTCTGGGCGATCATTTGATCGATGGTGGTGCCCGCGTAGACATCGGCTCCGGCGGTCTTCTTGGGCTTGTTCGCGCACAGGAAGGCGGCGGCCACCCAGTGGTCGGCACCGGTGGCGCCGGGAGGCGGTTCAGCCGAGCGGGAATGCAAGCCGCTCAGGATGACGGTCTGTTTGCGGAAAGGCTCCAGCGGTTTCCAATTGAACGGGAGCGATTCTGCCAGGGGACCTTCGGTATCGGGTACCCAGTAGCCAGGCGCCATGCCGTGGGGCACAAAGCAGCCGACGAAGCGGGGCTTCGGTGTGGCGGCCGTTTGCGCCAACGCCGTGCTGGCCGGAATCATCGCATCCAGAAGCGGCAGCGCGAGCGTTGCCGTCGCGCTCTTCAAAATGGTTCGCCGGGAAATATGTTTCTTAGTAATAAACATAAGTGCTGTCCTTTTCCTAATTCTTCGTCGACGCATCCCCGCTTACACGAGCTTGCTGCACGGGAGCGGGTACTTTCATATTCATCTGGAACGGCGCGCTCTTCACGATTCCTAACACGATGGAAGAGAACTTGTACTTCCCAGGCGCGGCATCGCGAACGATGGCGCGCATTGTGGGCATATCCTGATATTCGACGCCTCGGCCCAGCGCGTAGATCATGAGCCGTTCGGTGACGACACGCACGAACTGATCTGAACGCGAGACCAGGGAATCGCGCAGGGAGGCGATACCGTCTACTTTGGTTCCGTCCACAAGAACGCCAGTGGCGTCAATGGGGCTGTCCCCATCCTGTGTGCGCCAGGCGCCGACAGGATCGTAGTTTTCCATCGCTAAGCCGATCGGTTCAAAGATCTTGTGGCAAGTGGCACAGGCTGGGTTGGTGTGGTGCTTTTCCATGGTTTCGCGCATGGTAGGCACCTTGGCGTTGCCGGTCAGGTCCGCGGGCGCGTCTTTAATTACCGGAACGTTTGGCGGAGGATCCGGCGGGCTTACTCCGAGAAATGTTTGCAAGTACCACTTGCCGCGCGCTACCGGGGAAGTGCGAGCAGCGACCGAGGTGGTGGTCAGCAAAGCGCCTTTGCCCAACAGGCCACGGCGCATACTCATTTCAGGAGTCAACTCAACGCGGCGGAACTGAGGGCCATAAATGTTCGGGATTCCGTAGTGCTTTGCCAGGCGTTCATTTACGAAAGTGTAGTTCGCGGTCAGCAGGTCGACGACGCTGCGATCTTCCTGGGCGATGCTTCCGAAGAAGAGTTCTATTTCGCGTTGGAACGCAGCGCGGAGGTTGTCGTCGAAGTCGGGGAACAGGTTGACCACCGGTTCGCTGGTCTTGAGGGATCGTACGCCGAGCCATTGTCCGGTGAAGTTCGTGATAAGAGCAGCAAACTTAGGATCGGCCATCATGCGGCGAACCTGACGGTCCAGCACGGCTGGATCTTTCAGCTTGCCTTGAGCGGCCAGGTTCAGCAGTTCGTCGTCCGGAACGCTGGACCACAGGAAAAACGAAAGGCGGGAAGCGAGAGCCAGATCGCTGATGCGATAGGTCTTGTTATTCGCCAGTCCAGCCGGCTCGGGTTCCAGGCGGTAGACAAATTCAGGATCGGCGAGCACGCGCTGCATAGCGGCTTCTATGCCGTCGTCGAAACTCCCTCCGTCATGGCGGCCAGCTTCATAAAACGCCATCAAGGTGGCCAGGTCGGCGGGCGTGGACGGGCGGCGGAACGCGTGCTTCACAAGATTGGAGATGATATTCCGCGCACACGGCTCTTCTTCTTTGGCGGTGGCCGGGTGGCACACGAAAACCTTGCGGCGGCTTTCCGTATCGGCGGCGCCTTTGGCGTTGTAAGGGCCTTCAATCCAAACCTGCCCGACGTGCGGATAGAAGAGGAAGCCAGGGATGTTGCCGGGCGTGTTCATGGTGCGCTCAAACGGGCGGTCCAATTCGCTCCCCGGGACGTCGTTGGTGGCCAGGAATGTAACTCCGATGCTGTGCAGACCGGCTTTGATGGGGATGCGTGGAGTGGACCTGCCGACGCCGGTGGTGTTGGCGATTTCCTTATCCCAATCGAAGAGCTTCACGCGGTCACCGTCGACGGTCACTTCGAGTTGCTCGCCTTTGACGCCGCCCAGAACGGCCTGGAAATAGCCGGTGACGCCTTTCACTTTGAACGTGTATTCACCGTCGGCGGGGAATTGATTCTTGATCAGGATGCCGCCCCGGGTTCCGAAAGGCAGACCCTCAATGTGATAGTTCTGAGCAGTATCGGCGGGCACTTCGAAGACTGCCTGCGTGGGCGCGGAGACGTCGCCGACGGCCAGACGGCTGATCTTTCCGGCGGCCGACAAATACGCTTCCATCAGCGCTGGAGAGAGAGTCAGGGCGCCGGCAATATTGTCGAAACCGCGGGTGGAGTCGTCACCCGGCAGGAATTTTGTGGCATCCACCTGTAGGGCCAGGACGTCGCGGATTGCGTTTGTATATTCGGTGCGGTTGAGCCTATGCAGGCCAGGAGGAGGCAGGTAGGTCACCGCGTTGCGGTCGAGCTCGGTCTCCATCCAGTTGATAAGCGCATCCGTGGTGGCTTGGTCGGGCCGGCGCATTCCCGAAGGGGGCATCATCCCGGCACGAAGTTTGCGAACGACTTTCTCGCCGACTTCAGCATGTTCGCCCAAGTGCGAAAGATCCAACTTGTCCAGTTGGAGGTTGGCTGTATTCGCTTTTACGTTGTGACAGCCGACGCAATATTGATTAATGAGTGTACGTTGCGTGGTCGAGTCGGGGGCAGCCGGCCTGGTCACATCGCTCACCGGTTTTGGAGTGGTGCGAACAGACTGGCCGGAGACAACTACCGACAGGGTCGCCGCGCAGGCGATTATGAGAGCTTTCTTGGTCACCGAACCTCCGGCCCTACCTCTTAGTTTTCAAAGACTACCAGCACGAGTTTATCATAGGAGCTAATAGTTTTTCTGTCCCCTATCCGGCATAGTTAAGACCGGGTAACGGGGTCCGATTCGCTCATATTAATGAAGGGCTTAGCGGATGGCTCCGACTGTCAAAACATTTGGAATCGATATGATTTTGCCGAACCTCCAATGCCGGGACGATGGTTGTTTATTTTCATCAACTTCCTGGGTTCGAATGGTAGGGGCGATCTCGTGGTTGGGTGGCACGGTGAGATGAGAGGTTCCACTGCGGTGGCCCGCCGAGGCTGGCACGGTCGATAGGGCATGCAATCCCCGCCCTTACGGGACGGGGCTATCCGCGACACTGCTACTGCACTGCGGTTTGGTTTCATCGAGTAGTTATGTTCGAATGGCACCGGCGGTTATTTCGTTTCATCAACTTCCTGGGTTCGAATGGTACCGGCGATTTCTTCGCTCTTCCAGGTTTGGCCGGAGGGGTGAGCCGGGAAGAACGGATCGGCGGCGGGCTTTCTGTTTTTTGATCGGGCTTCCAGCAGGCGGAGAGCGCTTTTGAACTGGCGGTCCATGGCGATTTCGTAGCGAAGGAGAATATCGGGCCGGGTGGAGTTGTCGATTGAGCCACGCATGGCGAACATGGCTCGGACGGAAGCGGGGCCGATGTCGGGGTCCTGGATGGCGATGTCGCGATCGAGGGCGAGCTTTTGAGCTCCCCAAACTCGCATCAGACGCCATTGGGCGACTGCCAGTTGTTCCACCAGGGCAGCCTCGCTTGCAGACTGGGGCTGGTGAGTTTGCATATAGTCTTCGAGCAGCGCGTTGAAGCGCTCTTCGGATTCACCCTCCAAGACTATGGTTTGAGCGAGTAGCCCATGGCGGGTGTTGTTGCGCGAGGAGTTCTGCTTTCCTTCCGGTGTAACGGGACCTTTGGAGCGGCGTCCGTTGATGCGGGATGCTTCGATTTGTTTAGAGGAACCCATGATGCTCATAGTGTGGGCGGGGGCTCGCAAAAGGGGGCTGGTTCTAAGTGCGATCCCACTCAGAATAAACGACAAAAGCGGCGCGGTTTTTACGGGATGAATATTGGGGAGGGGAGAGATCAAGCAGGAGTTGCTGCTGGAGCCGAGCAGTTTCCCTGGCCGAGAAGCTGCTGCCGCCACATGCGGCCCGATATGATCGCGTAGGCTACCAAGACCACCCCGAGTGGCACTATTATCGGCGCTGAATAGGGCAAGACATAGAGGAAGGAACCAGTGGCGCCATGAAATATAGTTGCGCTCAATAGACCATTGGGCGAACGGTTGTACAGCCAGGTGATCACGACGGAGAAAATGAGCAGGGCCACGACACGCTGCCGGAATTCCGTCTGCAGGCTCCAACCGCCAGGGCGAGTTAAATCGAGAGGCAGGTGCCAGATCGCCCAGGGCATCCAGACCAGAACGCTGGCCATCAATGGCGAGAATCGAAGCTCTTCACTAACAGCGCACAACGCAGCCCGGCGCGGCGGGGAGTTTATGCGCCTGTGGGCATCCGGTCCCACGCCGGTCGCTGTGCGCTGAAGCCGAGGCAAGAGAAAACCGCGCCATCCGGGCTCTTCGAATACCGCAGTAAACATCAGGTAATGGAGGAAACGAATCGCCGCGAGCCCTGCTAATTGACTAGTCGTCAGACCCGATGCCGGGTTCGTCACCGGCAATCCGATGGCTCGTCCCAATGCCGCTGTAGACAGCAAGAACACAGGAATTATGAGCAGTGCAATCGTAGGCCAACGCCAGCCGGGAGGCTGCGCGAGGTCCGCGCCATTGCTGTCGCGGCTCGGAAGACGCCCGCGAAGCAAGACGCGAAGGCCGGTGTTGTCAGAGAAGGCGCCGGAAACGATCCACGGGGAGATCGCGGAGGGCAGAAGCAATCCCGGATTGAATTGCAGCGGCGCGGGTGGATTGGAATTTAGCGCGACATTCAGGATCACAATCATCCAGCACAGCGGGATTACCGCGAGGAATACAAGTAGCCGCCGGAGATTCCATGCGCGGCCATTGCGCGAACCGGCAAGCCACATCGCGACCAAGGCCGGACCTCCGGTGAGATTGAGAAACACCGGATTTGTCTTGTCCAACATGACAGGGACCCACAGCAGCCAGGAAATTGGGAACACCAGTGCGAGAAAGATCCAAACACTGGAGAACGAAGGAGGTGCCTGGTGCGCGGTCATTTGGATTCCCCTGGCTGAAAGCGCGATTGGTCGATCCCGGCGATGGGTTCGATGCTATCGAAGTGGTAGTCGTATCGGATGCCGTTTGGAGTGGTCTCTTGAATTGCAAAGGCTGTCATCACGCCCTTCACCGCACGATAGCCGCTGAAGGAAAATATGTACTGGGGCGTCACTTCGTCGAGGATCAAGAGACCGGACGCGCGATCGATAAACAACCGCTCCGTGGAGGGACTGCCTGGAAGAGTCTCGAGCACGAACGCTTCCCGGTTATCGATATGGCGCACCCCGGTAACAGCCATCCGGGGATACCATTCGGTCCACCAGCGCGCCCGCGCGGGGTCGAATACCGTAACCAACTCGGCTAACTGCCGCCCTTTGCGCTGCTGGAGACTCTCGGCAGACGCGGCTCTCCAAACGGATTCGCCGTCATAACCCATTCGCAGGCCTCCGTGATTGAGGTCGTAAACTACGTTCGGCGATTTAACTAGAATCTCGATCGGGCCGTTTTCGTCCACGCCGGTCGAGTCACAGGTTCCTTTAAGGAGCAGCGGTCTGGAGGCTGCAACCGCGCGCTCACCGCCGAGGGCTCTCATGTGTTGATCGAGGATCTGGCTGAGCGG
The DNA here is from genome assembly GCA_963766615.1 of Terriglobia bacterium. Lineage (GTDB taxonomy): Bacteria > Acidobacteriota > Terriglobia > Bryobacterales > Bryobacteraceae > Palsa-187. The sequence continues at coordinate 906,175 of CAVYBC010000008.1, read as the reverse complement.
GGGAAGTTGGTTGGGTGGTGCGGGGGAACTCTGGGCGGCCAAGCGCGAGATGAGCGACACTGCCGCGTAAGCGACACATGCAATTAGCCTCGGACTGTGGGTTGTAGACACTCCTATTCTCCTTACTTGACGGCGGGCACACTTATCCCGCCGGGATTTCACAATGAAAGTTTTTGGGCGCTTAAATTAGCCGCATGGTCTGGCGAAACCACCGGCCCAGACGAAGACCAGGAACAAGGCGAAGGACGCGACGATGGAGGCGGCCGGGATGAGGGCCGCTTCGGCGAGTGCCGGAATGGCCGCGCCGGTGGCAACTTCAACTATGACGCAGCACCAGACGCGGCCGATGCCTGCCGCACCGCGCTGGTCCGATGCCGCCAGAAGCTGTTGCTCGAATACGTCGACCATTTCCGATCCGAAGCGGCGCCGCAGGTTGGCAGGATAGAGATGAAGCAATCCGCGGTACAGTTCAAGACTCAAGCGGAGGATCGTGTTCATACGCGGCTGCCTCCTTCCGTTGCAAATTTCATTTTGGATGCGGTTTTCAGAATCTGTTGCATCCTCTCCAACTCTGCATCCAACAGGGCCCGGCCTGCCCGACCCAAGCGATAGTACCGGCGGCGTGGATCGGCTTCACTCGCGGACAGGACTTCTTCGATGAGCTGGAGATCGAGCAATCTTTGGATGGTGGTGTATAAGGTGCCAGGACCCATCTGAAACTTGTGATTGGACAGCGTCACGACCTGTTGCATGATGGCGTATCCGTGCTTGTCTCCATCGGCGAGAGCGAAAAGGATGAAGAAGACTGCCGGTGTAAGAGGCAGAAGCTTCTGTTGTTCGGCGGTCAGGCTGGCCGTCACGAATTCCTTAGGCATCGCAATCTCTATCAGTAACAGATATATCTGCAACTGATATATTCTGTCAAGAAGAAAATTTCGCGGGTGCGCGTTCAGAGTGCGATCCCGCTCAGAATAAGTGACAAAAGTCCCGCGATTTGTTTCAGATGCGCATTTGGAACGGCTGAGTTGCTACGGCGGCGGGGCGATAAACGGGCGTGTGGAAGAGCCTGTGTACATTTGACGAGCCGGAAACGGAAAGCCGCTGGGGACGGAAGGCGGCGAACGACAGGATTGCGGATGCTGCTCGATTTGCCGAAGCCGCGCTCAAATTCCAACCGGATGCGCAGCAGACGGAACTGCTGGAATGCGAAGCAAAACAGGTGCTGTTGAATTGCACCCGGCAATGGGGGAAGTCGACGGTGGCGGCGATCAAGGCGGTCCATCGGGCGCATTCTTTCGCGGACGGGCTGGTGGTTGTGGCTAGTCCGACGGAGAGGCAGAGCGCGGAGTTTCTGTTGAAGGCTCGGCATTTCATGAAGCGGCTGGGAGTGCCTGTTCGCGGGGACGGTCATCATCGTGCGAGTTTGCGATTTCCGAATGGGTCGAGGATTGTGGGGTTGCCGGGAAAAGAAGACACAATTCGAGGATATTCGCGGGTTTCGTTGTTAATTATCGATGAAGCGGCGCGGGTTTCGGATGAATTATATAAAGCTTTGCGGCCGATGCTCGCGGTGGCGAACGGAGATGTGTGGCTGTTGAGCACTCCTTTTGGCAAGCGAGGGTTCTTCTGGGAGTGCTGGGAGTTGGGCGGCGAAGATTGGGCTCGGTTCACGGTGCGGGCGACGGAGTGTGCGCGGATTTCGAAAGAGAGGCTGGAGGTGGAGCGCAGGCAGATCGGGGATCAGTGGTTCCGGCAGGAATTTCTATGCGAGTTCACGGCGGATGAAGCTCGGATGTTTGACCGGGATGTGGTGATGGCGGCGCTGGAGGATTAGATGCTCTACGCGGGACTGGATCTGGGACAGAAGCACGATTTCAGCGCGATTGCGGTGGTGGAGAGGGAGGACGAAAGACGACATGGGTTGAGCTCGTCGGTGATGAAGTGCCTGCGGGTGCGGCATCTGGAACGGGTGCCGCTGGGGACTCCTTACGCTTCGGTGGCGGCCCGGGTGTCGGCATTATTTTGGCAGCCGGAGTTCCGGCATACGAAGCAACTGGTGGTGGATGCGACGGGAGTGGGCGGTCCGGTGGTGGAACTGCTTCGCGCGGTGGGGCTGCCTTGTCGCGTGATTTCGGTGACGATTACGGCGGGGGATTCGGAACACGGCCGCGGGAATGACTGGCATGTGCCCAAGCGGGATTTGCTGATGGGGCTCGCGATGCTGTTGGAGCAGGGGCAACTGAAGATTCCGCGGGCGTTGAAGGAGACGGGGACGCTGGTGCGGGAGTTGACTGAGATCGAGGTGCGGCAGCGGTCGGGAGGGCGGGTGCATGATGGGGGCGGAGGGGGAGGGTCGGCATGATGATTTGGCGATGGCGTTGGCGCTGGCGTGTTGGAGGGGGAGGAGGACGGAGCCTCCGTTTGGGTTTGGGACGAGGAGGTTGGTTTGAGGGGGGCGTCAATGTGCGTAAGTACCTTCGCAGCTTTAACGCATTGATGCGGCGCGCCGGACCTCCGATTTACGGTTAGCGCGCTATCAGGCCACGATCGACGGCACAAAGCGACTTACTGTGTTGACCGCATCGGGCACGAATTACATGTAGTGTAGATCTAAATCGCATTCGAAACGAACGATTTGGCGGTATCTTCACTTGTTAGCATAGAGCACGAAGGAGCAACTTTCGAGAATGAGCCTGGGGCGTGTTGGTTATCTCGGCGGGCTAACGCTGTACTGTGCATTCGGCCAAACATACGCCATAAATACGTTCGCCGGGGGCGGGTTGCCCACCAATGTTCCTGCCACGTTGGTGGGCGTGGGGCAGACCAGAGTTTCGGCTGATGGCACTGGTGCTTTATATATTGCGAGCTTGAGCCTGAACGTGGTGTACCGATTAGATCCAGTGGCGGGAACCATCACTTTAGTGGCCGGTAATGGGACGGGAGGCTTCAGTGGAGACAATGGTCCAGCGACTACGGCCCAATTGAGCCAACCGGCGGGTGTTGCCGTGGATTCCGCGGGTAGCATCTATATCGGAACTGCCGGGCGTGTCCGTAGGGTGTCGAATGGCATCATTACTACTGTGGCTGGAAACGGCACATTGTCCGGCCCTCGCGGCGACAACGGTCCGGCTACCAACGCTGTGCTGATCTCCCCCGTGGGCCTTGCGGTGGACTCCGCAGGGAACCTCTACATTGCGGATCTTTTCGACCACCGCGTTAGAAAGGTGTCAAAGGGCATCATTACCACTGTTGCCGGTGACGGCACGGCGGGGTTCAGCGGCGACAACGGGCCTTCTGCTAGTGCTCAGTTAAATGAGCCAAGCAGTCTTGCCGTTGACGCCGCCGGCAACCTCTATATCGCGGACAGGAACAATTTCAGAGTACGCAAGGTGTCGAACGGTGTGATCACTACAGTTGCTGGAAGCGGCAAGGGTGGTCTCAGTACCGAGAACATTGCAGCAACGACCGCCTTTGTACCTCCGTTGGCGGTCGCTGTAGATTCGACAGGGAGCATTCTTATCGGGCAGCAGGATAGCCGCGTTCGGAAAGTGACAAATGGGATCATTTCCACATTTGCCGGGAATGGAAAGCTTGGGTTCAGCGGCGACAACGGCCTTGCTAGCTCCGCCCAGGTGGACAATCCCGATAGCATTGCCATCGACACAACGGGGAATGTGTACTTTGATGATGGGGGAAACAATCGAGTTCGTAAGGTGGCAAATGGCATCATTACGACGGTTGCCGGCAACGGAACTGTTCAGAGCGGCGACAATGGATCGGCGACGTCGTCACAACTGGCGGGGCCTTCCGGCATCGCCGCTGACTCGGCCGGTAACGTTTATATCGCCGACTCTGGCAGCAACCGCGTCCGCAAAGTTTCCAAAGGATTAATCAACACCATTGTAGGAAGCGGAGCAACGGGAATTTCAAGTTCCAGCGGCGACAATGGCCCAGCCGCGAACGCCCAGGTCGCCACTCCTTCAGCTATGGCTCTGGACTCTGCCGGAAACCTTTATATCGCAGAAGCTGCCGGAAACCGAGTCCGTAAGGTGGCCGGTGGAATCATTACAACAGTCGCGGGCACTGGCGCCATTGGTTTCAGCGGCGACAATGGCCCTGCTACAAGTGCTCAATTGAACTCCCCCACTGGCATCGCTGTAGACTCCGCGGGAAATCTCTACATCGCGGACTCTCTCAACCAGCGCATCCGTAAGGTCTCAAATGGAGTGATCGCCACGATTGCTGGAAACGGAGTCGCGGGATTCGGCGGCGACAACGGGCCCGCGCCCAGCGCCGAATTGCATCAACCCGCTGGCGTGGCCGTAGACGCCGCCGGAAACGTTTATATTTCGGATAGTGTCAACGCCCGCGTCCGCAGGGTTTCCAATGGCGTCATCTCCACGGTGGCCGGAAATGGGACATGCTGTTCCGTCAGCGGAGACGGTGGGCTTGCCACAAATGCTCAGCTGATCGCACCCACCGGTCTCGCCCTGGATTCGGCTGGCACTCTGTATATCGTCGACGAGGTGGACAACCGCATTCGCCGAATCGTGGATGGCGTGATATCGACTGTTGCTGGAAATGGAACAGCCGGGTTCAGCGGCGACAATGGCCCGGCCACCCTCGCTCAGACGAGTTTCGCGTTGAATCTCTTCGCGCCGGCGGGTATCGCGGTGACCCCCTCCGGCGACATCTATTTCAGCGATAGCCATAACAACCGGGTCCGGCTCCTGACGCCGCAGTTGTCCATCAGCGCGATTACAAACGCAGCCAGCAATCTGCCAGGCTCGATTTCCCCTGGTGAAATTGTGGTGGTTACAGGAGTGGGTCTCGGACCCGCGCAATTAGTGTCGGCGGGAGTATCCAGTGACGGCATATACGGAAGTCAACTCGCGGGAACAACGTTACGATTTAACGGTATTCCTGCGCCGATGATCTATACCTCTGCAACCCAGGTGGCTGCCATCGTGCCTTATGGAGTCAGCGGCGCAAACGCGCTGGTTACGGCGACGTACCAAGGCCAGACCACCACGCCGGTGTCAGTGGCCATAGCTTCTTCGGCGCCCGGTGTCTTCACAGCGGACTCGACCGGGATAGGTCAAGTGGCAGCCGTGAATCAAGATGGCTCGATCAACTCTCCCGCCAACCCCGCCCCAACGGGAAGTATCATCTCGTTGTTTGCAACGGGGGAAGGACAAACCTCACCCGCCGGGTCTGATGGAAAGCCAGCCAGCATACCCCCTCCCGCGCCGGTCCTTCCGGTGAGCGTCATGATCGGCGGGCAAACATTGGGGGGCTCGCAACTACAATATGTGGGCGGAGCTCCCGGGTTGGTGGCGGGTCTTTTGCAGATCAATGTGCAAATCCCGAGCGGGATTCCGGCGAATAGCGCAACATTGGTGTCGGTGCAGGTTGGGAGCAGGTCTAGTCAGCCTGGCGTCACGGTCTCGGTCGGACAATGAAAAGGGCCAGTGTTCGTTTCTTGGTTCGGGGGGGCAATACGGTGACAGGGTGTCTCCGTATTTCTCCCCGCTTGCCCGGGCGCGGCATTTGGGAGCTTGGACGTTCGCCACCTGGCAAGGCTGGTGAGGCACAGGTTGACGTAAGGCAGGGATTATCGGAAGTGGGCCGAGCTCTCCCGCTGGTCCGATGGGAGGCCGGACCGCGCGCCTACTTCCCGAGAATTACGTGGAAGTTGTATCGGTCTTTTGGACCAGCCCCAACTAGGTAATATCCTTGGTCGGTCGCGCAAGCGAGGGCGGCGTAATCTCGCGACGGATCGAGCGCCGACCACATCAATTGACCGGCGAAATTGTATTTCGCGAGGAAGAAGGCGTTGTTCGCCATAGCTCCGATGAGATACCCATCTTTGACGGCAAGGAATTGAAACACTCCCCCTTGTGGCGCGGGAAACTGAACCGGCACTGTCCATTCCCTCCGAAACTGCGAATCAAAGCTGGTGAGGACAAACTCGCCTCGCTTGAGATCTGGTGCTCGATCATACAGGACTACGCACCTGCCATTAGGCCCGGCCACGGCCTCCGCTCTCCATGCGGCAAGGGCGGCTCGATGACGGACATTTCCGACGCTGTCGAGTTGAATCACATGAATCCGAGGTGATGCGTTCGTGCCACTCGCAATGCAGCTTGCGCCATTTTCGAGCGCCGCGCCCGACGGCAAGTCCCAAGTTTTTGAAAACTCTTTACGCCAAATAAAGTCTCCCGAGGGACCCAAACGGATGATGGTCATCGGCTCTTGATCGCCCAGGACCATAAAGTCTTGGTCACTCAACGCGAGAAACCCCTTGTATTCAGGGCCAGGACCGACAACTATCTTAGGTGGGCTTGCTGTGCCATCCTTTTCAAGCGAGACGAACTTCGCCCCGTCGAAAAACATCTGGCGCCCTCCGTGCAGATAATGTGCCAGCATTCCGAGCTTTCCCGAAGGCGAGACGGCCAAATGAAAGTACACGAGACCGGCCGGAGGTTCCGGCGCTAGCGAGGGCGGCAAGTTTACAGCTGAGAGCAAGTGTCCATCCGGGCTGATACGAACAAGCCGATGAGACTTTTTCTCATGAGCGGCCACCCAGAGAACGCCGTCGCGGTCCGAAACGGCACTTCCAAGAACATCGGCATGATAGCCCGGGAAATCGCGCTCCCATACGATGTGATCGTTAATGGTGTCGGCAGGCTGGGCACCAAGAACAAACACGCCCACGGACAAGACGATTGTCAACCGCGCGACGAATTCCAAAACGGGCAAGGGACGCACCAGGTGATGACTCCTGTGAAGAATATACCAACTGGCTTAGCTGCGGCCCGGGAACTCTCAAAGTCGGGACAGTACGCGCGCACTGTCCCGAGTTACGGTCCCTAGAGCCACATAAGGACGCTATGTTGCGGCACGCCCCGCATCGAGGGTGGTGACTGGCCCGCAAGGGGGCGGCATTTTCACAACTTCAGTACAATCACTCCATGGATATTCCGGTCGGCCAACTCGAAGTGATCGTCTATGTTCCGATCGAATGTTCAAAGCATCTTTGGGCACTCAGTGTGCGACCTGTAATGAAGTGCCCGTATTACCTGTGTCTCAAGAACGAAGACAGATCCATTTATGACACGTATATGGATCTATGGTCGAAACGAGAGCGCGACGTGAAAACAAACCGGCCATACGATCATTTCATGGGGCAAGTGGCCGACCTACGGCGAGACGGGGGCTACAAAAGCGATAAGGCAAAAACAGAGCCGATGAGAATTTACAAAGGGAAGAGATGGCTACTGGATGGCCATCATCGAGCCGCGATCATTTGCGCTCTATTCGGGCCCACGACGGTAGTTCCAGTAAAGGAAGTTGACGAAGCACTGCCAGACGACCTCGATCTGTGTGCCAATCCTTGTAAAGACTAGGTCGTCTGACCCCAGTTCCCAGCTTCCCGTTGATACGCATGATAATGCTTATTCTATCCGCTGTGCTCCGGCCCGAAGTGCTAAGGGTGAGATGACATTGCTTGCCGGAGCATTGCGGATAGAATGCGTTGAACTGAGCCGGACCGTGCTCTATGGGGTTTGAATCGTTTTCGACTCTGCGGAATCGTGCTATGCACGGAATGGCGGCGAAGTGACAGGGCCCCTGAGGACCTTTGCGCTCGATGTGAGGGGCAGGCGAACTATTCCGGCGTTCTTTTGATGAAACAGTCATTTGAGCGCAGTTTTCCGCCCACCTCAGATAAGGCTCCTGTTGGACCGGCATGGTGATGTGTGGGCATCAAGAGGAATCCGATGTAGAGCGCTGTGAGTGTGTGCCCGGAACGAGGGAGCCGAATCATGCGACCACAGCCGCATGCCGGGCAGAGCTTCCGTTCGCTTTCAGCGCTCTCCTGTTTGCTGACGGGAACCGATCCTGACGGCGCGGACACGCCCAGCAGAAGTCGACATGATGCCAGTTTCTTCCGTCGCTCCCGGTTCGACAGAAAGCCGTACTGCCGGATGCGAACAAAGCCGCTCGGGCAGAATGTGCAACAGAAAGCGGCGGATAAACTCAGTTGCCGCAAGCGTCATCGACCTTTGTCTGGTTGCCGTCCGCGTAATCCTTGTACTCGAAACCTCACGCATGCCGTCTTCAATCGACAACAGACGCCGGTTGGAGATCGCGACCCGATGTGTGTAGCGGGCCAGATACTTCAGGACCTGTTCCGGCCCACCGAAAGGCGGCTTTGGCAAAGACCACCCATTTCCTCTGTCTCGCTGTGCGGCATAGTGCCCCGAACGCAGACTGATCTCGAAAGCTCGGCCATCTCTCCGTGGAACGTCAGTCTGCCGTCTTCGAAGGCCTTCCGCAGATAAGTGAGAAACAGATTGCGAAAGCGGCAGCTCAACACCTTCACAGGCAGAAAGAACGACTTTCTTTCTGCAGCCGATCCAGCGATGTCCATCCGGGCTAATGCCTCCGCCCGGCACCACGCAATGAAGATGCGGATGCAGATGAAGGTTCTGTCCCCAGGTGTGCAGAACCGCCAGAAAGCCGATGGCTGCGCCCAGGCGTCTGGGATCGGCTGCGATAGTGAGCAGCGTTTCCGACGCCGCGCGGAACAGGATGCTGTAAATCTCGTCGCGCATTCTGTAGAGCCAGCCTGCCGATCTTCTCGCGGCAACGTAAACACCACGTGAAAATACGGAACCGGCAACAGTTCGGCCTGCCTTTCCGCCAGCCACTTTGCGCGCGCCGATCGCCTGGCATTTCGGACAATGCCGGTTGCGGCACGAGTTATAAGAGATGACCTGATGCCCGCACGTATCGCATTGCTCCACATACTCCACATGACCGCCGAGCGCAGCGGTGCGGCAGTCGCGAATCGCTTCGAAAGCCTTTCGCTGATGAGCGCCGATTACGTGGCCCCATTTCGCGAAGAACTCCTTTTCGTAGGTGCGGAAAACATCGGCCACTTCGAGCCGATGCTCGCTCATCGCTTCTTCGGAACGGAACGGACGAATCAGATCGAGTCGAATCCAGGCTTTCCAGCGGGCTCTTCGTGGAGCGAACGGCGCTATCGCAGAGGTGCAGATAGCATGCAGTGGTTTTCAGATGCAGGTGGCCCAGCAGAGTCTGGATCACGAGCAGATTCACTCCTTCGTCCAGCAGATGTGTCGCGAAAGCGTGCCGCAGCGAATGCGGGTGCACCGGCTTAGTGATACCGGCCTTCTGCGCCGCTTCCTCGCAAACTTCGAAAACGCTGTCCGTTGCGATGGGGCAATCCGCTTTCTTGCCGGGAAAGAGCCACTCGGCCGGTCGCTTCCACCGCCAGTACGCGGCGAGTACCTCGCGAAGCGGATCCGCAAGCATCACTTGCCTGTCCTTGTGTCCTTTGCCGCCGCGAACCCAGATCACGCGGCGCTCGCGGTCCAGGTCGGAGACTTTCAGTTTGGTCACTTCCGATACGCGAAGTCCCGCGCCGTACATTGTGGCCAGCATCGCCCGGTGCTTAAGGTTCCTCGGTGCTTCAAGCAGAGCCTTAACTTCCTCTTTGCTCAGAATGACCGGCAGCTTCTTTTCGTAGCGCGGCAGCGGAATCCGGTCGATCTCGATTCGCGGTGCAGCGTATTCCGGTAGAAAAACCGAAGTGCGCAGACGGCCTGAATGTAGGTAGAGAGCTTTACCCGTTTTTCGATTGAGCAGGAAAAGCTGGTAGAGCGGATCTCCTCCGGACCGAGCTTGTCGGGCGATTTATTGAAGTGTTGTGCGAAATCGGCAACGCTGCGGATATAAGCCCGGACTGTCGAGGCGCGTAGTTGCGGATGCGGAGATCCTCCAGCATCCGTTGTCTTAATGGCGTCATCGGTGAAACCTCCACCGATTACGAGATCAGGAATCGCTTAGCTTTAGGAAATCACCCGTCGCAACGCTCCGGACGGCGCGTGCGGATTTAACATAATGCAGATTCCCGACATTTCGACAAAGAGCCATTTACGCGGCCAGAACATGCATAATTTTACGTAAGATATCTTATGCGACTTTCCGAACGAGTCGCGCTCACCCCTGACTGCGCGACAATGTTCATGAACGATGCCACCTAAGGGTGCCCGGGAGTTGTTTCAGCACAAACGCTATCCCAACTATCGGAACGTTTCCTCCATGGAGACGAAGAATGGGGCTCTGATCATCAAAATTGATAGCGTGAGCAACTGGGGTTTCTATGCCGCTTGGCTGCCTGTCATTTTGGAGGATTCGTTGGTGGCTGTTGGATTTTCGTGCCCGCTTTGTTCCGGCGAAAACACTCACGGACGCGCTTGCGTTTCTGCTCCCTATAGGGTTCCTGCTTCTGTGGTGCGGGATCGGATTACGATCGCACTGGAGAGACTGTGTGCGATCGAGCTGTTTGCTGCAAGGGAATATTCCGATGGAACTGCCGGATTTTGCGTTGGGGCAAGAACATTGAAGCACGCGAGGAGGATGTCACCGCGGTCATCGCAAAAGCTAGGTGGTACGGAAATCGACTCACTGTCACGATGGCCGGAAGAACATACTCCTTGGCGACCTGATGACTGAAGATATGACAATAATCGTTCGCGAACTGCGGCGGGTGCTGCCGGCGGTGAGCGACACTAGTGCCTGACCTCCCTGCCCACAAGTCGGCCGCCCCAAGGTGAAATCGCCAGTTAAAGGAGAAGGCCCTCCCCCTGCCGCTCGCGGCTTAGTTCAACGGACGTTTTCATGTGGTCCCGGAGGAACCGCCTTGCGAAAGTAGAGCAGGGGAGGCAGTCGCTCCAAGACCCGTCAAACCGGCCCATCTGGCGTTTGATTGAGCTTCCATTTGCAGTCCTTGACCCGTTGTTGCGCTCGGGCCTCAAATCCGCTTTCAAGGTCCTGGAACTGCACCCGCCACGCCTCAGTGTGCTTGACAAGCCAATAGTTGATGTCCTCTGGGCACAGCGGCCGCAAGAACTCGGGCTTCACCGAATTCATAGAGTCCGCCCAGGTCTGACGCATCAGCTTGACTGTTCCGTGGACGTGCTCGTACCCTTCGAAATGAGCGTGCTCCTTCGCTGCGTGGTCGCGCGAATGCGTCATGTGAGAAAGGGTTTTGTTAATTGCCTTGATCAGCCTTTTGTCGTAGCCGAAGGGCTTAGATTGCCAGCCGACCGAACGACAGAAGTCCACAGCATAGATATTGTCTCTTTGCCGCGGCGGCGGTCCCTGTGCTGTCTTGAAGTCCGAAATCCCTTCACGAAAGAATTCTGCCAGATTTCGGACATGTGTGAGGAAGACCTCTTGAGCAAAGTGGTTTGCTGGCGAGGTAAGGAAGTCCTCTTGCACTAAGTGGTGGATCGGCGAGCCCGGCCCCCCATTAGCCATTTCCCGCGCGGCGGCAAGCATCGTCACGTACTCCCACGCTACGTCTTTGGATGCTTTCTTGATCTCGTCGTCTTTAAGGTGGAGAAATCAAGGGCCTGCGCTTCTTCACCATGATATTCCGTAGCACGCACCCTAGAACCTCTTCCATCCCGTCGTGACCTGATTTGAGAACTTGCTCTTAAGCACCATAAGATACATTCTCGTGCTTAGGCACGCGATGGTGTCCGTGCGCTGTGTCTCTTAGAAGCCAACAAAGATGCTCATCGTCGCCCACGCCGTCTGGCCTTCGAGCCCGCGAAGCCTGGGAGGCTACGGAACTGTTCGGTGCGAGTGGTCGTCTATTCGGAAGTTGACCGGATACGGAATTCTGAGAAGGTACAGGATGATTTGTCACTCGCTTGGGAAGAAACCCCGCGGTCCTGGACGCTCCGCCCCCTCCGGATTTCACGGATTCAGGCTGGATGGCCCGAATTCCATCCCCCCACTATTCATGCCACTTCTTCATTTCCCGCGACCAAATCTCACTTTATTTGTTCTACTTACCATCTGATCACCCCCCTGCGGCGGCAAACCATGCGCGATCATCTGGACGGAGGTAGGATTTATGGACGTAACCGGATTCTTTTTGAAAACTACGGCGCTTCGGTTGAAAGAAGGCGACATCAAACCTTTCTATATTCCCGGCCAGCAGAATGCCAACGAGGTGCTGTCAGGCAACCTCTCGGTTGAGGAGGCGCTGGGGCGGGCTGGTATGGTCAACGCCTCGCCGACTGCTCCGCGGTATTCGTCGGTGGAAGATTACGATCCTGTCTTGAGGTCTCACTGCCGGATCGAGCGGTGATGCGTTGCGAGTGCAGGGCTGGTGCGCCAGTGGTTTGCACTCTGGGAGCTTGTTGAAAACTCAGTAAGAACCGCTCCGTGACCGTCGCGGCTCCGATGAGAGGGCCACTCTCTGTCAATGAAAATCTTTGGCCACCGCAATGGCGTGGCCGACCAACGGGAGGCGCACAGCGTCCTTCCGTTTTTCTTTCTTAGAAAGGGTTTTCTTGGACTGCACCCCAAAAATGAGACACAAAGTTAAGGGCCGACCTACATTGAATGGAGAGGTGTATGGATGTGGCCCGGAGAATGTACAGCCGAGATCTGAAGATCACGGCGATGCGAGAAATTGACAACGGCCGACGGATCGGTGAAGTCGCCCGACAGCTGGAGTTGAGTCCGAAACTACTGGAGCGATGGCGTGGGGAATGGCAGGCCCGCGGGGATCTGGCGTTTCCCGGCATCGGCCGCCGCGGGGTATCGCCGGCGCTGAGCGAGTTGCAGCGGATCGGCGAACTAGAGCGCAAGATCGGCCAGCTGACGATGGAGAATGATTTCTTAAAAAAAGCGTTGGAGCATTTCAAGGATCATCACCCGCCAGCCGTCGTCAGTGGCGAGGCTGCCTGTTTGAGGAAGTCCGGCAAGCCGCAAAAGCGAACAAAGGGCAGGTCGTGAACGCGTTGTGCCAGATGACCGGCATCAGCCGGGCCAGCTACTATCGCTGGCGCGTGCCGCCGCCGAGCTTCCCGTGGAGATGGAGTTGCGCGATGCCATGCAGCAGATCGCGCTGGAGTTCCGGCCTACGGCTACCGCCGGATCACGAAAGAGCTGAACCGGCGGGCGTTGCGTGAACCACAAGCGCGTGCTCCGGCTGATGCGTCAGACAACCTGCTGTGCCTGCGGCACAAGGCTTCGTGGTGACCACCGATTCGCGACATAACTTGCGGGTGTATCCAAACCTGGCTGGGAAATCACACCGGACGCATGAATCAGTTGTGCGGGCCGACATTACTTATATCCGGTTGCGTGCGAGTTCGTGTATCTGGCCGTAGTGCTGGATGCGTTTCCGCCGCGTGTTGGCTGGGCCCTGGCCGCACGCTGGAGCCGACTGGCGTGTCGGCGCTCACCATGCCTGCGCCAACGCGCCAGCCCGGGTCTGGTGCATCACTCCGATCGCGCGTTCAGTATGCCTCCCAAGACTACATCGACTTGCTCAAGCAGTACGGCGCGCGATCAGCATGAGCCGCAAAGGCAACCCGTACGACAACGCGCTTGCGAGTCGTTCATAAAACGCTGAAGTACGAAGAGGTCTATCGCAGCGAATATCGCGACCTGCCGACGCCTACGCCAGATCGGTGAGTTCCTGGAGCGCGTCTATAACCAACAACGGTTGCACTCGGCTTTGGCTATGTGCCGCCCGCCAGTTCGAGCAAAACGGCGGGAGCATCCAATGACGTGCTTCGCGACAGTCTCTAGTTGGGGCGCTGCCCCCAACCCCCGGATTTATCGCATTCCCGCCAGAATACGAGCGCGGAGGCCGATCACTCGGCCTCCGCTCATTCCGCTGCTCAGTCGCGCTCGGTTGCGTCCCCGCAGTGCCCTATCCTCCGCTCAGGTGCTTCCAGAGTGGATTATTTCAACCTCGCCGTGCAATGATTTATCAGCGAACGGCGATTACCCCCTTAACTCGCTGTCTCACTCCAGGGGTTCACTTCATCTCTTCCCCTCGCCGACTCGCCCTGCTTCCATTCGCACTCTTGTTTTGGAGCTTGCGCTCCGGCGCCAGTTGGAGTCCTTCTTCTGGTGAACGGGGCTGCCTTGTCCGGTGACTTCGGTGACGATCACGGCGGGAGATGCGGAACACCGCCGCGGGATGAATGGCATGTGCCTAAGCGGGATTTGCTATGGGGCTGGCGATGCGGTTGGAGCAGGGACAACTGAAGATTCCGCGTCGGGAGGGCGGGTGGTGATGGGGGCGGAAGGGGAGGGTCAGCATGACGATTTGGCGATGGCGCTGGCGCTGGCTTGTTGGAGGGGGAGGAGTACGGAGGCTCCGTTTGGGTTTGGGGACTAGTGGCCTGTCGCAGAGAAATATTTATTCGTTGTTCCTGAGTACCGGTTCAGCCGTGTCCCTAAGGGCACGGGTTCCACCGGCGTTAAGCAACCCGTGTCCTTACGGGCACGGCTGGTGGGGACAGCCACTAGGAGGTTGATTGAGGGGGGCGGCCGGGAGCCGGAGAGCGAGAACGGCGTCCCGCGGGAGTAGCGCTCTCGTTCAGGCAACTTGCAAAGTTATCGTTGACATTCTCCTACTCCTTGCCTACAATGTAGACATTGTGGCGGACATGCTTGGTGCTTTCGAGCAAGCCGTTTTGTTGGCCGTCTGGAATCTGGCCGAGGAAGCATACGGACGCGCTATTCTGCGCTGCACGCAATCCGCTCTGGACCGGCAGGCGGCGGCAGGGGCTGTGTACGCAACACTGGATCGCCTGGAACAAAAAGGCCTGACTGCCTCACGCCTGGAAGAAGGGACGCCGGTACGCGCGGGACGTGCGCGGCGATATTACCGCCTCACGCCGACAGGCATCAAGGCGCTTAACGAGTCAAAAGCTGCGCTGGAGCAACTGTGGCGTGCGGCAAAGTGGCCCCTGGAGTCGAAGGCATGATTTCGGACACGCCACCGAGATGGCTGGAAAGAATGCTTCTGTGGTGCCTGCCCGCGCGCGACAGGGAAACGATTTCCGGCGATCTCCTGGAAGAATACCGGGAAGAGCAGTTACCGCGCCTCGGTTCCATGCGGGCGAATTTCTGGTATTTCCGCCAGTCGATCAGTTTTGTTTCCGTTCGGAATGTTGGAGGACCGGCGATGAAAACTGCCTTGACGTGCATGTCCTTTTTTACCGCTGTCGCCGGCCTTTGGCTGGCTGTGATGGAGAACATCCTGAAACACGCGGGTTATGCGGGACGATCGGCAATTGCGGCGTGCATCGTAATCCAGGGCCTGGCTACCGTGCTCTGGCTCGCGCGTGATGGCCGCACGAGTTTTCGCATCGTGATCCTCGCGGGCTCTGTGGGTGTCGCCCTGTTGGGAGCTTCAGCCATAAAACGAATTCTGGACGCGCCGCATTTTGAGGGCTTCGTCTTCCTTATCGGCTCGGCTCTGATCGTACAGGGGATTTTGGCGCTGGCGGTCGTGCTGCTGGCGCGCCATGGAAAGACGATTTAGGGGCTTCGAAGTTGTATGTCAAATTGCAAATCCGGCAGAACCGGAAGAGGACGAGGAAAAGTCCTGGTTCTGGTGGTGGCGATGCTGGCTTCGGCCTCTCCAGTAACCAGCGCACAACGCACGCGACGTGAGATCAGTTACTGATCCATAGGAGCACGTCGCGTGCTGTGCGCTATGCAGCAGACGCGAATTTTTCGGGGAAGTGGCTGGGATCATCGCCCGACATGGGGGCCATGTATGCCGTTCTCAAGCAGGAAGGCACTACACTGACTGGAAGCGCGGGACCCAGTGAATCAAAACAGTTCCCGATAACGACTGGCCAGGTGGATGGCGGCCGCGTGACGTTCGAAGTAAAAATGGGTGGCGGAACGATTCGGTTCGATCTCACCGGTGCTGCCTCGGAGCTCCATGGAATGATGCGGCTCATTGAGGATGACGGGAACACGGCGGACGCGCGTGTGGTTCTTAAGCGCGTCCCTTAGTTAATCTGTAGCCTTTTCCGAGGCGCGTGAACCCAGCATTCTTTGTTCACGGGGTCGCAGAAGCGGCTTGGCCTCAGATTGGGAAGCAGTGGAGATTGGAATGAGGAGGAAACACGGGGCTACGCCGTTGGTGGTTCGGGTGCTGAACCGGATACCGCTGAGTTGCTCTGCCTTCTCAACAGTCCCACAATCGCCAGAAGCCCGATAGCTGTGCCGAAAAGGGCGGACGGTTCTGGAGCCATTGTCACATCGAGCGTTGCGGCTCCTCCGCCTACGAAGAAGTCCCCTGTATCGCGCAGAATCTTGATTCGAAACGTACCATCCTGCAGCGAAGGAAAAATCTGGCTGATTTCGCAGGGGCACAACGGAATCGGAAACACCGCAGGGGAGGCTTGCGTGGTTCTATTCAGATTAGGGCCGAAAAGCCCTAACGATAGGTTTGTTCCGGGCTGGGCAAATTGGATTTCCCCCGTTTCCCCGCCACCATCCGCGTTGTCGAACAGAGCGATGTCGATTTCAAAGGAATTTATGCTGACGATCTGATCGAAATTGGGGATCTTGAATTTCAGAAAGATCGCGTCGTTTGGTCCATTCATCAGAAAAGGCAACACCGTAGTTACCGAATTAGGCGACACCTCCGCTCTCACGAAATCCGCGGTAATCGTCGTGGCCTGCAACGAGGCGGCACAAAGACCTGCCAAAAGAGTCAATGAGAATAATCTGCAAGCGCTCAAAGAAGCCTCCGCCAGGACGTCTATCGGCCAAGTCGCGCATTCCGCTTTAGAAGTAATGCCTAGGCGGCAGTATCCATTGGAACTCGTAGTAACGCCCAAGCAACGCACCTTGCAGGGATGCTGGGCGGCGTCTCGCACGCGCTGGGGCTGGCGCGATGGCTCTGCACCCAGCCGCGGAGCGTGAGAGCTGTGAAAAGATCGAGTTTAGTGCCCTGAGAATCCCCGCCCTTACGGGACGGGGCTATCTTGGCGGTTAGCGAATGAAGCTGTGAAAAGGTTCGGTGCGGGGAGCAGATTGGACACTAACCTCCCCGGCGCTGCGCGCTGCCGACGTCCCCTGTGCGCCAGAGAAGAGAAGAGTAAGATTGTAAATCGATATGATTTCGCGGGGATAGACCATGCGCGGTTCAGGGTCCTTCAGGATACTTCGCAAGCACTGGAAACTTACCGTAGTGGCCGTCTTTTCGCTGACGGTGGCGATGGCTCTGGGAGTTCTGACTCTGAGCGTTTCCAATACCTTCCTGCTGGCCCCTCCCGCCGCGCCGCAGCCAGACCGGTTGGTAATGATCCGTGGCCGCTCTCCTATTGGGGAAGTCGACCAGCTTTCTTACCCGGACTTCGAGTATCTGCGCGAGCATAATCATGTTTTTTCCGACATAGCCGCCGCGCCGAATTCCATCAATATCAGTGGCGATATGGCCCTAGGAGCCAAGGCGCTCTCCCGGCCGGTCTCTGAGAATTATTTCGCGGTGCTGGGGATTCGCGCGGCGCGGGGACGCCTGCTTGCGCCTGGAGATGAAAAGAGCAAGACGCCGGTTGCGGTGATGACCGATGCTTGCTGGAAACGGCTAGGGTCGGACCCGAATATCGTGGGGAAGGTCATGTTCGGCGATACGATTGTCGGGGTGACGCCGGAGGACTTCACGGGCGGATTCTACGGCCTGAATGGCGATCTCTTTATTCCCCTGAGCGATTCCAACTACAACGCGGCTTGGCGCAACCAAAGAGAAGTGCGAGGTTTGCTGCTGCTTGCGAGGTTGAAGCCTGGAGTGAGCAGGCGCGAGGCGCAGGCCGAAGTTTCCTCGCTTTCCGGACAACTCGCATCGGCGTATCCAAAAGAAGACAAAGACCGCGCGGCCGTAGTGGAGCGCGCCACGCTCTTGCCTCCGGACGCGGTGGCAACGGCGGAACTGACCTTTGGCATTCTGTTCGGAGTGGTGATGTTGGTCCTGCTGATCGCCTGCGGGAACGTCGCGAATCTGCTGCTGGCCGTCGCGGTGGGAAGAAGGCAGGAGGCTGCGATCAAGCTCGCGTTAGGCGCGCAGCGAGGCCGCTTGATTCGGGAATTCATGAGGGAGAGCGTCCTGTTTTGCGCCGCAAGCACGGCGCTGGGTTGGGCGGCCGCTGCCGCGATTATTTCGCGGTATTCACACGTGGACTTCGATTTCGGGGTTCTGGGAACGCTCGCTTTCGGAGTGAATCTTCGCTTGGATGCGGCTGTGGCCGGGTTTACTGTTTTGCTTACGCTGATTGCGATTCTGGCTACCGGGCTGGCGCCTGCGCTGTACGCCTCTTCCCCTCATCTGGCCGCCATTTTAGGAGGCGAGATTGTGGTGGGTGGAACTCGTAAAAACATGCGCAGGAACATCCTGGTGATCGCGCAGGTGGCCATCTGCACCCTGGTGCTGGTTGGAATGGGGCTCTGCCGGCGCAATTTGTATAATCTCCGCCATGTGGACCCGGGATTTTCGGCGCGCGATTTGGTGGGCGTGCAGGTCTATCCGTCCAAAGAAGGAGCTGCGAAAGACAACGGCAACGCGCAGTTGAGAAACGTCTACCAGAGGGTTCGCAGCGAGGTGGGGGCACTGGCGGGAGTTGAGTCGGTGGCCTTGGCGTGGCAACTGCCTTTGTCGTTAGGCTTCGGGCATGTTTCCGCCGAACTGCCGGATCATGGCAAGAAAGCCGACGTCGCGCAAAACACCGTGGATGAGAATTACTTTGATACGTTTGGCATTCCGGTGCTTCAAGGCCGCGTATTCAATTCCGGCGATCGGGAAGGAGGCCCGGAAGTGGCGGTGATCAACCGCAAAATGGCGGAGACGTTCTGGCCTGGGCAGAATCCCCTGGGAAAAATCGTGATGGTGGGCAACGTGGAAGCCTCCGCGCCGCGCCCAACCACGGTTATCGGCGTGACAGCGAACGGCAAGTACAGCGCCTTCGACGAGCCTGACGACTCAGTGGTGTATACCTCTCTCAACCAGCACCCTCAGGCCGGATTTAGCCTTGTCGCCCGGACCAAGGGCGACCCGCGGCTTTGGATCGAGCCGCTGGAGCGAGTGATGCAAAGCGAAAACCTGATCAGCGTATTTCGTCCCCTGACGTATGAATCGTGGAGTAGCTTCACACTGCTGTTGCAGCGGATCACCGCCACAGTGGCGGAGGGATTGAGCGCGCTGGGATTGTTGCTGGCAGTGATGGGGCTGGCCGGTGCGATCTCGTATTCGGTGAGCGAGCGCAAGAAGGAACTGGGCATACGAGTCGCATTAGGCGCGGGCGAGGGCCGGTTAATGAGCATGATCCTGCGCCAGACACTAGTAGTGGCGGGAGCGGGAATTGCAATCGGGATCGCGTTAGGGACTGCGGCGACCGCGGCGCTCCGTTCTGAGTTCTTTGGCATTGGCGTTGTGGAATGGACGGTTCTGCTTCCGGTGGGAGCGGGAATGCTGGTTGCCGCGATTGCTGTGGCGTATTTATCGGCCAAGCCATGGATCGCGGTGAACCCGATGGATGCGGTCCGTCACTCTTAGGCGTTGTATAGGGCCATTGCGGACGGGAGGCAATAAGTCGGGCGGTACGTTATGTGGCGGAGACATAGGGGAAGGCGATGGGCGTCTACTTGAGTGGGTCATTGTGAGAATCCCCGCCCTGACGGGACGGGGCTATCCGGAGTCATCGATCCCCAAATTACGAGCGTTACAGGGTCGGACCATTAGCGGGGATTGCGGGCGATGGCGAATAGCCCCCGCCCACACCATGACTACGGTTTATCGGGCCACTTATGTTTTGGATAGCGGCGTGAGAGCTCGCGGCGGACTTGCGGATAGAGGCGCTCCCAGAAGCCTTCCAGATCGGAAGTCACTTGCACAGGCCGATGGTTGGGGGCCAAGAGGTGGACCACCAACGGCACACCATTGATACGCGGGGTTTCGCGCACGCCGAAGAAATCCTGCAGGCGCGATTCGATCCAAGGAGGTTTGCCTGGCTCGTAGTGCACTTTGATCTGGCGGCCGCCGGGGAGGGTCTGACGCTCCGGCGCGAGCTGGTCGAGGCGAGGCGGCCGCAGCGTTGCAAGCAGGCCGGCTGAAGCCAATTGGGCGAAACTGGTGCGGCCATCGCACAGCTTCCGCAAACTGGACTCCACGTCTAGAGTGGTCCCGGCAAAGGATGCGCGAGCGCGCAATTGTTCCAGCGCGTCCTTGTCGACGAAGCGGCCGATGTCGACCTCCAGGGCTTTGGTTGCCAGTACGCGGGAGGTTTCTTCGGAGGCGGGAGCGGGCTCTCGTGTTTCTTCAATCACCAGTTGATCGTAGACCAGGGCGGATACTTGCTCGACCCGCTCTGCGGCGCGATTCCATTCCAGCGTGATTCTTTCGGTGGCTTGATCGAGCAGCCATTCGGGCTCAACCGGGGAGGCGAGACGAACCAGGGGTAGCCCGCGTTCACGCCGCTCTTCGACGTCGATGGCGACCAGGAACTCAGGCCGGCAATCGGGAAGTCTCGCGGAACCTCCCGAGGAGAGCAACAATTCGCCGTCACGCCGGTGCCTGGCGACTCGATCGGGAAAGGCAGCGAGAACGGCTTGAAGAATCGCTGTATCACCGGTTACTCTGCGATCACGTCCAGGAATGCGGCGGCGCAGTTGATCGAAAACACGTTTGGTTTGCGGAAGCCATTCGCCTTCCATCAAGGTGAGAAGATCCGCCGAGCCGCGTTCCCCGGTGCTAAGAACCGCGGCCGCTGCGCATCCCTTTTCCGGCGCGCCCAGACGGGCGGCTTCGGTGACCAGCTTCGCCAAGCGGGGAGGCAGCGGGAGATCGGCCATCTCAGGCGTGGCTTGCAGGCGATCGAGCAACGATTCCGCTGCGGCCAGCGCGGCATCGGGTGGGGGATCCAGCCAGCGGAGATCTTTGACGCGCATAGCGCGCAGTTGCAGGACCAGGTGAGACAGCTCGCGGCGCAGAAGCTCGGGAGTATCGGCGGCAGGCCTGCGATGGAAATCGTCAGCCGTGTAGAGGCGAATTACGCGACCCGGACCAGTTCGGCCGGCGCGTCCCGCGCGTTGCGTGGCGGAGGCCTGGCTGACGCGGCGGACCTCAAGAGAAGGCAAACCTGTCCATGGCGAGTCCGTCGCTACGCGCGCGAGGCCGCTGTCGATGACGGCGGTAACGCCTTCGATGGTTACGGAGCTTTCGGCGACGTTGGTGGAGAGAATTATTTTCCTGCGAGCGGCGGGCGAGATGGCTCGATCCTGTTCGGCTGGCGACAGATCGCCATGCAGGGGAAGAACCAGTAGATGGGCGCGGTCGGCTAAAGACGAGAGGGCACGTGCGGCGCGGCGAATTTCGGCGGCTCCGGGAAGGAAGACGAGCACGTCGCCAGTGAGTCCCGAGTCAACGAGTCGCTCGACCGCCTGGCAAACCTGATCTTCCAGAGGCGCGGCGGAATAGGGTGTGTACTCAATCACGAGGTCGAACAATTTTCCTTCGGAGCGAAGAATGGGACAGCCTCCGAGGTATTGTGTGATGGGAGCGGCGTTCAGCGTGGCCGACATGACGATGATGCGGAGATCGGGTCGTGCGCTACGTTGCAAATGTTCCAACAGCGCCAGGGAAAGGTCGCTTTCCAGATGGCGCTCATGAAATTCGTCGAGGATCACGACGCTTGCGCTCTTCAGCGATGGATCGCGAAGCATGCGGCGAGTCAAAATGCCTTCCGTCAGGAACAGCACACGCGTGCGGGCGCTGCTGACATCTTCAAAGCGGACCTGATATCCGGCGGTTTCGCCGGGGCGCTCGCCGAGCTCCGAGGCTACACGTCTTGCAGCCAGGCGGGCGGCAAGGCGGCGGGGTTCCAGCACCAGGACCTCTCCTGGAAATTGGGAGAGCAGCGCGGGCGGGACGCGTGTTGTCTTTCCCGCTCCTGGCGGAGCCTCCAGAACCAGGCTGCGGTTGGTTTTCAGGGTTTGGAGAATCTCGGGGAGCAGAATGTCGACGGGCAGTTTCAATCCGTCACCGCCTGAATGGTCAGTGGCGAGTTGCCCTCCAGGCGATTGTTGACGAAGATGTATGCTGCACGCCGCTCTTCCCGCATGCGGTCGATCACTGCTCGAAGCGCGGCTCGGGCTTCGGGATTCTCTTCGCGAACCTGATCGTAGGGTTGGAATTCCTGGACCGCCTGTTCGTAGGGCCGGCCTTGTTTCAGCAGGGCGCGAACCACGGTGAAATCGGCGGGGAAGATTTCGGGCATGGTCAACTGCTGCTTCAAGGTCGGCATTCGCGTCCACGCATTCAGGACATGGGCGACTCCGTGGGATTTGAGGCAATCGAAATAGCGATGGTCCAGGTATTGGCTATTACGCACTTCGACGGCATAACGAAAAGAGCGAGGGAGGGCTGCCAGAAACGGATCGAGAGCGGCGACGAATTCCCTGGTGGATGCGCTACGTGACCCGAATTCGAAAATGAAGACTGCGATACGGGAAGCGTACGGGGCAAGAGGTTCCAGAAACATTGTCTGGAGCAGCGCCGCGTTGAGATAGGATTCATTTGCCAGGCCGGCACGCGGGCCGTAACGAGCATGGCGAGGGAACACCTCGGCAGTCACTTCTTCGGGGACCTTCAAGGCAAAGCGCAGAGACGGCGGCGCCGAGGCAAACAACTTGCTCCAAAATTCCGGGGCAGGAAATTGGTAGAACGAAAAATCTCCGCAAACGATGGGGAAGGTCTCGGCGAATTCCGCTAGGCACTCAGCTTCAAAACGCTTTTGAGAGAATCGGCCGCGAGTCAGATAGCGATCGCGTGAATAGATCTGGCCGAGCCAGCCTTCGTATTTCCAGGAACTGGTGCCGATCCAGATGTTCTCTTTTGCAAGCGCGGTTAAGCGCACGGCTAAGGCGTGGCGATCGAAGGTCGAAGGAGGATCGAAAAGCGGTAACGTCAATAGGCGTGAGCGGAGCGGTTGTAGAACGGGTCTGCGCCTGCCTCAATCACGCCGTCGGGGAGCAATTTGATCAGCACGGGCGCGGCTCCGTTGTTGTAACGGGAGCGCAGTTCCACTTTGTGGCCGCGAGCCATTAGCTGCTGCATCAGGTTGGGCGGATAACGTTCATCCAAGAGAAGATCGCCCAGGTTCCAGGCGTGATTATCGAAGCTCGAAACAAGGTGGCGCGTTTGAAAGCGTGGAAACTCGACCGCGTTCTGAGCGTTCATATTGAAGTCGATCACATCGAGAAGCAATTGCGTCAGTGCCTGCTCCTGATCGTCGCCGCCAGGAGTCGAAGTGGCGATGTAGGGCGTTCCGTCGGGGCGGACCACGATGGTCGGGCTTAGAGTCACGCGCGGCCGCTTGCCGCCGGCCAGTTCGTTTGGATTACCCGGCACCAGCACGAAGCTCTGGGCGCGTTCGGTGAGCGGAATGCCGGTGTCTCCCGCGATCACGCTGGGGAGCCATGCGCCGGAAGGCGTGGCAGAAAAAACCAGACCACTCTCATCAATCGCGTCGACGCAGGTGGTGTCGTGCGCCATAAGTGCGTCGTCAATTTTGATATTCGCGGTTTCGAAAAGCACGGGGTGCTTGCCGATCTTACCGTTGATCATTCCAGGCTGAAATTCCATCGACGCCTTAGCGGTAATCATCTGGCGGCGAGTTGCGGCGTAATCCTTGGAGAGCAATTCCTGGCCGGGGATGTGGCTGAATTTGGGGTCGCCGTAATATGTATCGCGATCCGCGTAGGCGAGCTTCATCGCTTCCACCGCGCGATGGACATATTCAACCGATGTGGGAGTCATCGAGCGCATATCAAACCCCTCAAGAATGTTGAGGATTTCAAGCATCGCGGGACCCTGGCTCCAAAATCCTGGTTTGTAGACGGTGTTTCCGTGGTAGGTAGTGGAGACGGGTTCTTCGAGAGACAGCCGGAAGGCAGCCATATCCTCGTAGCGAAGCAATCCGTTGTTGGCTTTGCTGAATGCGTCTATCTTACGCGCGATTTCGCCGCGATAAAAATAATCGCGCACGGCGTCGATGGCCGCCTGACGATTCGCGCCTGAGGCTAAGGCTTTCTTTTCGGCTTCCACCATGGCTCGCAAGGTGCGGGCAGTATCGGGCTGGCGGAAGATCTCGCCCACTTTCGGCACCCTGTCTCCGGGCGTGAAATGAGCCTTGGAGGTGGGCCACACGCTGAAGAATCCGCGGCTGGCGTTGATGGTATTGGCTCGGAGTTCATCGATGGCGAGCCCGTCGGCCAACTCAATGGCCGGCCCGACGATTTCCCCAAAAGATTTCGTACCGAATTCGCGCAGAGCGAGCAGGCCCGCGTCCACCATTCCGGGAACCAGCGCTGGCATCAGACCGGCGACGGGGATGATGCCCTTCAAACCGCCGGGATCTTTTTCCTGCACTTCAAAGGGCTGCAGTTCGCGATTGCGGAAGAAGTCGGCAGTGGCGAGCTTGGGCATGGTGCCCACGCCGGCGATCGAGTAGACCTTGCCGGCTTTGGTGCGGATGAGGATGGGAGCTTCGCCACCCAGACCGAAGTGGGAGAACTCGCTGACCGATGCCGCGAACATCGTCGCGACTCCGGCGTCCACAGCGTTGCCGCCGCGATAATAGGTCCGCATGCCAGCTTCGGTGGCGTATTCACTGCCGGCGGCTATGGCTCCATGAACCCCACGCACGGCTTGGCGCACAGGATGTTCCAACCGCATCTGCTGCGCGGCTAACAGTCCAACAAAAATGGCAAAGCCGCCTACCGCATACAACTTGATTCGCATTGCGTTCACCGTTCCATCTACCCCGAGAGCCCAGATCTTGCGAGGGGGAACGGAGTTGAACTCATTATAATAGTTTCGATAGTGGACTCGAATTCTCAGGAAATTTCACAAGAGCAGCAGGGTCAGATACCGGCTTCCGAACAGGAACCGATGCTCTATTGCCCGGTTTGCAGCCAGCGGCTGAAATCGCATAGGTGCAAGCTGATGTGCGACCAGTGTGGCTACTTCATGAGCTGTGCGGATTATTACTAGAAAGCGCAAAGGGCGCGGCGGGCGCCAACAGACGAAACAGGAACAGAATCGCGCCGCGCTCCGTTTTGCGCGGGTTCCTTAGAAAGACAAAATGAGTCAAATTGCAGATGCTTTAGAACGCTTCCGGCGAGGCGGCGAATTGTTGTCTACCGCCACGATGGGGTGTGCTGGTCAGGAGGCCGATTTCAAGCCGTCTCCGGAGAAATGGAGTGTTCGTCAACTGGTGTGCCACCTGGCCGATACCCAAATTGTAGTCGCAATGCGCATCCGGCTGATTCTTGCCGAGGAGAACCCCACTCTGGGAGCCTTCGATCAAGACGCCTGGGCTAAGAATCTCGACTATGGGAAGCGCAAGATTTCTCAGGCGATTGAAACATTCCGGCGATTGCGCGGAGAAGATCACGAGTTAATGAAGGATCTTCCCGAGAGTGCGTTTCAGAGAGCTGGAATGCACGTTGAGCGGGGGTTGGAGACACTCGGCGGGATTGTGGAGCAGCAGGCCGTTCACCTGGAGAATCACGTGAGGCAGATTCAGGCGGTCCGGGCGGCGTACAAAGAGCACAGAGCTAAGCTCGCGGCCGCAGCCGCGCCGCCGCCGGAGAAGAGCTAGAGCGAGATCAGCGCTTGTAGACCGTGCCTTCCTTCATTACGAAGACGGGTTTTTCAGTCTGGTGGATATTATCCAGGGGATTGCCGGGAACCGCGACAATGTCAGCCGACTTCCCGGCTTCAAGCGACCCCGTCATGGCGAAGATGCCCAGAAGTTGGGCGTCAAGCGACGTTCCAGCCTTCAGCGCATCGATCGGCTTCATTCCGTTTTTCACCAGAAAGCCGAATTCTTCCGCATTGCGGCCGTGAGGATAAACGGCGGCATCCGTTCCCAGCACGACCTTCACTCCTTTTTGAATGGCTTTTTGCACGGTCCCGTCCAAGGAGGCCATCGCCAGTCGAGCTTTGGCGGCGATTAGCGGCGGATAGTAGCCCTTCTCCAGCGTCTCGCGAAGGCCCTGAACAGCCATTTGGGTCGGCACGTAGTAGGTCCCGCGCGCCTTCATCATGTCGAGCGCCTCGTCGTCCATAAAAGTTCCGTGCTCGATGGAATCGATG
Organism: Terriglobia bacterium; assembly: GCA_963766615.1. Classification (GTDB taxonomy): domain Bacteria; phylum Acidobacteriota; class Terriglobia; order Bryobacterales; family Bryobacteraceae; genus Palsa-187. The sequence goes on along the minus strand of CAVYBC010000008.1, from coordinate 880,152 downwards.
CCGGCCCTGATTGCCCGCTTGGCGCCTTCCGCTCCATGCGCATGGGCAGCGGTCTTGCGGCGGAGGGCATGCGCCTCATCCACAAGGGCGTCCAGTTCGGCTTGGGTGAGTTGCGGCGTGTCCACGTCGTCGGTGGGCGACAGCACTCCGCCTGTGGCACAGGTTTTGATGATGTCAGCTCCATATTTGATGTTGAAACGAACGGCGGCGCGCATCTGGTCCGGCCCGTTGGCGACGCCGTCTTCGATGTTGGTCTCGCGTCCGAATAGTCCGTGTCTAAAACCTGCGCCATCATCACAATGGCCACCGGTTGCCCCGATTGCGTTCACCGCCACTAACATGCGCGGGCCTGGTACAGCGCCGGCTCGAATCGCATTTCTCAGCGCGACGTCCACGAAGTCCCCGCTGCCTACATCACGAACGGTTGTGAACCCAGCCATCAGCGTGACACGTGCATTTACGCTTGCCAGCAGCGCGCGCTCCGCGGGGCTTTGTTTGAGCGTGTCCAGTTCCTGCTGTCGCGCGTCGAGACTATAGAAATCGGTGAGGTGCGTGTGCGCGTCGATGAAGCCGGGGAGCAACGTCGCATCACCCAGGTCGATCACTTCTGAATTCGCGGGAATTTCGGTGTTGGCCCCGATGCCGCGGATTTTATCGCCCAACACGACAATCACGCCCGGCGAGACGATACGATCCGAGACGCCGTCGAACATGCGAGCAGCGCGGAGGACGATGGCTCGCGATTGCGCGGCGGCAAAGCTGACAGCGAGGAGAAACGACAGGAGGATCTTCACAGAGCCATCCTAACTGTTTTCGAGCTACTGCCTGCGGGCGATCGCAATAATGGACGTCGGCCTCCAGGGGAGGAACGAATCAATCTTGCGCCAGAGCCACACAAATCGGTCATACAAGCGCATTTGGTTCACGTCCAGCGCTGTCCTCTTGATGATGCGTCCGCTGACGAACCAGGCGGGCCGGGAAACACGATTGAAGCGGACAATCTGCTCCACATAGAATCCGGTTTTTTCCATCTTGGTTTTCAACTCCTCTTCGGAGTAGCGCCGGAAATGACCCAGGGCTTCGTCAATGGTCCCAAACACGCTCTGACCCTCCGGCACCAGCACGATCGCTCGACCGCCGGGCGCCAGGATGGAATAGATGTTTTGCAATCCAAGCGCGTCGTCGCCAATGTGTTCCAGCACATTGAGGCAAATCACAGTGTCCATGGAACGCTGGAATGGGGCGAAATCGGGCGGGTTGGTGAGATCGCAGTAATGCACTTCGAGATTGGGGCGCTGCGGGAACCGGGACTTGAGGCGCGCCATATGCTCGGGGTTGATATCGGTGGCGACGTAGCGGGGGCGGCCTTTAACGAGGGCTCGCGTCAGGTTGCCTATGCCGCTTCCAATTTCGAGCACACGTTCGCCGACGAAGGGACGAATGGTATCTGCCATCCAGAGATTGAACCGTGGGGCAGCGGAGAGAGCGTGTAGCGTCTGCGCGCCCGGGTCCTTATAAAGATCGCCTGTGAATGCGTAGCGCACAATGGCGAGGACAATCTTGAACGCATCCCTGGTGCGGATTTTCTTGCCTTCATCATATGTGCGGCCATAGTAGCTGACCGGGACTTCGTAGACGCGAGCGCCGCGGTGGGCAAGTTTGATAGTAATTTCGGGTTCGAAGGCAAAGCCATCAGACCGGATAGGAGTTTCTTTCAGAACGGCGGTGCGGAAGGCCTTGTAGCCGGTGCCCATATCGGTAAGATTCAGGTCCGCCACGAGGTTGCAAAAGCCAGTCAGAAAATGATTTGCGACCGCGTGCCAATAGTAAATGACGCGGCGTTCCGCGACAATCATAAATCGGGAGCCATAGACGGCGTCCGCAACGCCTTCCAGAAGGGGCTTTAGAAGCCGCGAATATTCGCGGGGATCGTATTCGAGGTCGGCATCCTGAATCAGGCAGTATTCGCCTGTCGCCTGCTCCACCGCGGTTCGGATCGCGGCGCCTTTTCCCCGATTGCGGTCATGACGGATCAATCGAATTGTATCGGGGTGACGGGAAACGACCTCTTCCACCACTTTGTCCGATCCATCAGTGGAACCGTCGTCGACTACAATAATCTCTCGTCCCAAATCGGAGGGAAGAGGAGCTTCGAGAACCCGCTCCAGGAGAGTGCCGATGAATTCCTCTTCGTTGTACAGAGGAATCAAAATAGAAATGAAATGATTTGCCACAGTTGCAGCGGGTATTGGTTAGTATAGCGAAGGGTAATGCACCTGAAGACGGCTACGACGCGCACATACATCGCTTTGACCGCGCTCGCACTCGTTTTTATGGCTGCCGCGCTGCTGTTTGTGCCTCGTTTAGGGATTGAGGCCGATGAGGCGATGGTCGGCAATGGGATCTACGAACGAGCCGCACCGCTCTATTCCTGGCACTTCGGCGAAAACGAAGTGCCGGTAATGTTGTTGTCGTATCTGGGTGCACTCAAGACATGGCTGGTGCATCCATGGCTGGATTTTTGGGCTCCGGGGCGGACCTCGTTACGATTTCCGATGATTGTGGCGGGGGCGGCGACGCTATGGCTATTCTTCTTGCTGATCGATCGGATTCAGGGGCGAAGAGCGGCCTGGATTGGGACCCTGCTGTTAGCTACCGACCCAAGCTTTCTGTTGATCGAGGCAACGGATTTCGGATTTGTAGCGCTTCAGTTTTGCTTCAAACTGGCGGCTATTCTGCTACTGCTTCGGTTCCACCGGGACGGTTCGCGATGGGCACTGGCCGCCGCGTTCTTTCTTTTAGGACTGGCGCTTTGGGACAAGGCAGTGTTCCTGTGGGTTCTGTTGGGGCTGGCTGTTGGCGGGGCGGTAGCGGTGCCGGGAGAACTCTGGCGGGACATTGCCGAACGCGTGGGACGCATCAGGAATGTTCTGATCGCGGCAGGCGGCATGATTGCCGGAGCGTTACCGCTGATCGTCTACAACATTGCGCGGCCGCTGGAGACGCTGCGCGCCAATGCGAAGGTGGCCGGAGAGGCGGTGCTCGGGAAAGCCGTAATCCTCTGGCGCACGCTGGACGGATACGTTCTGTTCGGGTTTATGATTTCACAGGAACCTCACACCCCAGCCGGGATCGCTCGCCACTGGCACCAGTCGCTCTCTCTGCGGCTGAGCGACTGGACGCATCGCCCCGAACAGGATTTGATGCTGGTAGCACTAGCGGCAACCGTCATCGCGCTTCCTTTTTTGTGGCGCACGGGGGCACGGAAGCCGATGCTGTTCGCTCTTGCAGCTTCGGCTGTTACGTGGTTCGCCATGGCGCTTACAACCGGCGCAGGGGCGGCCGCGCAACACGTTATCCTGTTGTGGCCATTTCCAGCTTTGGCGGTAGCAGTTGCCCTGAGTCGTGCCCCGCGAGGAATCGCCGTTACGGGAACAGCGATACTATGCGTCTCCAACTTGGCGGTGATGAACAACTACTATGCCGAACTGATCCGTAACGGTCCAGCGATTCACTGGACCGATGCGATTGATCCACTCAACGTCTATTTGCAGAGCCTTCACGCTGATCATGTATTCATCGGGGACTGGGGATATTTGGAGACCCTCAACCTGCTGAGCGAGGGATCTCTCCCTGTGGTTTCCGCGGATTCGACGGATGAGGCCGCCATCCAGAACATGTTCGCTGCGGGTGAGTCCGTGTTTGTCTTTCACACAGCCGTGTTTGCATTTAATCCGGAATTACGGACCCGCATCGAATCGGCCGCACAACGCCACGGATGGGAACAACAGCATCTGCAAACCATCTACGATCAGAATGGGAGGCCGACGTTTGACGTGTTCCGATTCCGGAAAGTTCATCTGTAATGTATGCGGCGCGGAGTGTTCGCGCCCCGCGGGCTCCTTAACCAGGGAAGACGCGAGCTGCGCCCATTGCGGCTCCTCGATGCGCGTCCGGGCATTGGTGGCGATGCTCTCCCGAGAGGTTTTCGGAATCGAACTCGCCCTTCCGGAGTTCCCGGTGATGAAAGGAATTCGCGGGATTGGGATGAGCGATTCGCCAGAGTTAGCATGCAGGCTGGCGGAGAAGTTCGATTACACAAATACGTTTTATCACCAGGCTCCGTTTTTCGACGTGACACGATCGGAGGCCAGCGAAGCGGGCCGGTACGATTTCATTCTTTCCAGCGAGGTGATGGAACACATCCCGCCGCCGGTGGAAAAAGGATTTGAGACGCTTTGCCGCCTGTTGCAACCTGACGGTCTGCTGCTGCTGACCACGCCCTATACCATCGACGGCAAGACGAAGGAGCACTTCCCGGAACTTCACGAGTACGCGCTTACGTCGCCGGGCGGGCAATCCGTGCTGGTCAACCGCCGCAGGGACGGGACCATTGAAATCTTCGACCATCTGATGTTTCATGGAGGACCTGGGTCGACTCTGGAGATGCGTGTTTTTTCTGAAGAGAGTTTACGGAACTTGCTGGCAAAGGCCGGATTTCGCGAGATCCACATCGCCACAGAGAATTCCCCCACATTCGGCGTTGAGCATGGAGAGACCTGGTCCCTGCCGATTGCCGCGCGCAAAGGAACCTTTGTGGCACCGCCGGCGGAGCTGGCACGTCAATATCGCGAGATTTGCGGGCGAGCCCGTTTGCTGGAGCGAAACCTGGCGGGCTTGCAAGCAGAGTATGACCGGTACGTAGCCTTTCACAATGCATCGCACGCGGAAATGAAGGGCGAGCTCTTAGCGCGAACCGAGTGGGCCAGGGAGTTGGAACAGAACCTTGACGAGCGCACGCGCTGGGCATTGTCGCTGGAACAGGAAAGCAAAGAAGCGCAGGCTGGCCATGAGCAGGCTCGTGCGTCGGAGCGAGAGGCATGGGACGCCGCGAAAGCCTTGGAGAAGGAGTTGGTCGAGACCCGCACTGCCCGCGTTCGCCTGGAGCGGAGGATGTGGTCCAGGGTGGGCCGCAAGCTGGGAGCGGTATAAACTAAACTTGGGAGCAAACAGAACGCCTTAGATTTGTTTTAATAGACAGAGAGCGGGGGAATTGAATGCCCAAGAACGAAGATGGCGAGTTTGAGCTGATTCTGGGGAATCGCCAGCTCCTGAGCGTGTTTTTTATTGTTGTGATTCTGCTGGGGGTGTTTTTCACGATGGGTTACATCGTGGGACGAAACTCCGCGCCGGTAATTGCAACCGACTCTGGCAGGAGAAACGATACAAAGCCTCTGGTGGTGGATTCCACTTCGAAGACTCCCGAACCCGCGCCTGTAACTGCCCCTCCAAAAGAGACTGCGGTGCAGCAACCAACTGAGCCCGCGCCCGAGCCTCCTAAGCCAGTAGAGACAACGAAGGCAGAGCAGCCGAAGCCAGTCACGGAACCTCCTGCGAAAGAAACGGCCAAAGAACGCAAGGCCGAGGCCAAAGCGAAGAAGGAAGCCGCGGCAGCCAAGATGGAGAAAGCCAAGCCTGCTGTAACCAGCTCAGGCAGTCCTTCCGGAACCTATCTGCAACTTGCAGCGACGTCGGAGAGAGAAGCTGGAATTATGGTGGACGTGCTGAAGAAAAAGGGATTCCAAGCCATGGCATCCGAGATTCCAGATAAGCCGGGCGTCTTCCGCGTCCTAGTGGGACCTGTAACAGATGCGACCGTCAATAAGACCAGAAGCGATCTGAAAGATGCGTCTTTCCCGGGGGATCAGGCGATCAAGAAAACCTTCTAGCAATACTGCGCAGTTAAACTGGAAGTTGCATGAGCGACCTGGTCCAGTTAGAGCCGCCTGCGCCTCGATTGCCTCACTGGCTGCGCAAAGGCCAAACTCATTTCCATGCCGTTCATGATTTAAAGACCAATCTGCGCCGGCTGAAGCTGCACACGGTGTGTGAATCGGCACGCTGCCCAAACATGCATGAATGCTTTCACCGGGGCACGGCGACGTTCATGATCCTTGGCAATCTATGTACGCGCGGATGTGGGTTTTGCTCGGTTCCTAAGAGCAGACATCCGGGTTCGTTAGACGCGGATGAACCCGCGAATGTCGCACGCATGGCGCGTGAGATGAAGCTACGGCATGTAGTGATCACCAGCGTGAATCGCGACGACCTGGAAGACGGTGGCTCGGCGCATTTCGCGCAGACGGTGAAGGAAGTCAAGGCTGCGCTGCCTGAAGCCCGGGTGGAAGTTCTGACGCCGGATTTCTGCGGGAACCTGGAAAGTGTCGCACGAGTGCTGGACGCCAATCCTCACATCTTCAACCACAACATGGAGACTGTGGAACGGCTTTACGGCACGGTCCGTCCCCAGGCAGACTATCAACAATCCCTTGCGGTATTGCGATTCGCAAAGAGCTATCGGCCAGAAGCGTTGACCAAATCCGGCGCCATGGCTGGTTTGGGTGAACGGGTCCCCGAGGTCGAGCAGTTGTTGCAGGATTTACGAGGCGCCCAAGTTGACATCGCGACGCTGGGACAGTACCTGCAGCCTGCGCGACGAAACTTGAGGGTGCAGGAGTTCGTGACGCCCCAACAATTCGACCAGTATCGGGACTTCGGCCTGTCGTTAGGATTCAAGATGGTATTCAGTGGACCTTTGGTGCGAAGTTCTTACATGGCGGATCTGGTGAGCAGTCAGGCGCAAGCGTGAACCTGGCGCTTTCGGTTCTATCCGGAGTCCTGCTGATTCTGGTCTTTCCCCGGTTCAACCTGACATGGCTCGCTCCGGTCGCGCTCACGCCGATCCTAATCGCGTGTTGCAGGGAACGATCATGGCGGAAGCGAGCGGTACAGGGCGCCGCGGCCGGCTTCGTCTTCTGGTTTGGTGTCTGCTACTGGATTCAGTTCGTGCTGGAAGTCCACGGCGGCATGGGCCGATGGGGTGGCTGGGGCACGTTTGTTCTGTTCGCTTTCTTAAAGGGGCTGCACATGGCCTTGTTCGCGACGCTGGCTGGATTTCTGATGCCGCGCACTTGGGCGTTGCCAGTGGTCGCGGCGTTGTGGACGGGAATCGAGCGCACGCATGGACCTCTCGGATTCGCGTGGCTCGACTTGGGCAATGCCGGGATCGATATGCCCCTGCTGATGCGACTTGCCCCCGTGACCGGTGTTTACGGATTGTCTTTCGTCTTTGCGTTGCTCGCCTGCGCGCTGGCGCTGGTGGCGCTCAGGCGTCCGCGCGGGCAATTGGTATGGTTGCTTGTACTGCTGCCGCTCCCGTTGATGCCATCGCTCCCAACCGCTGCCGCGGGGACCATCTCGGCACGAGTAGTCCAGCCTAACGTCGATACCGAAGGGGAATGGACGGAGGCGCGGCTCGCCACGCTGGAACAGCAAATGAGGTCGCTCTCCTATGCTCCAGGAGCCGACCTGATCGTCTGGCCGGAAATTCCCGCGCCATTCTATCCGAGTACTCCGGAGTTTCATGCCTACATTGCCCAGGTGGCGCACGATTCTAACGTTCCTCTGTTATTCGGAGGTGTTGCGCGAACACCGGCTGGCTCGCCATTGAACTCGGTGTTCCTGGTGGGACCGGCGGGAGAGCTTCGCGATCGCTACGACAAGATCAAGCTTGTGCCCTTTGGCGAGTTCGTACCGGAGCCGTTTGGGTTTGTAAATCGAATCACCAGTGAAATTAGCGACTTCGTCCCGGGGTCGCGGATCGTCATCTTCAACGCGGACAGCCACCGGATAGGAGCATTCATTTGTTACGAGTCCGCTTTTCCTGACTTGGTCAGGCAGTTTACCAAGAGCGGCGCCGAAGTGCTGATGAACCTTTCTAACGACGGCTACTTCGGCACGAGTGCCGCACGAGAACAGCACTTATCCCTGGTGCGGATGCGAGCAGCCGAAAACGCGCGGTGGATTCTGCGGGCAACCAATGACGGGATCAGCGCCGTCGTGGATCCGGCAGGTCGCGTGGGAGATCGCCTGGAGCCGTACAAAGAATTAGCGGCGACCATGAAGTACAACTTCAGCCCGGCGCTTACGCCGTACGTGCGATTTGGGGACTGGTTCGCGTGGAGTTGTCTGGCGATCGGACTGGCCGCAGTATTCGTGGCTAGCTATGCCGGATAACTAGAACGTCGCCGTCTTTCACGATGTACTCTTTGCCTTCCAGTCTTAGAAGCCCCTTCTCGCGGACGCCTGGGTAGCCGTTGAGATCCATGAGCGCCTTCCAGTTCACGACTTCGGCGCGGATAAACTTTTTTTCGAAGTCGCTATGGATTGCTCCCGCGGCCTTCACCGCGGTGCTGTTGATGGGGATGGTCCAGGCCCGCACCTCGGTCTCACCCGCAGTGAGAAAACTCATTAAACCGAGCAACGAATAGGTCGCCCCGATCAGGCGCAGAAGGCCCGATTCTTTTAAGCCGTAGCTGGTCAGATACTCCTTGGCTTCTTCCGGCTTCAACTCGGCCAGCTCCGCTTCGATCTTTCCGCAGATGGCAGTGACGGCGGTGTTGGGCCGTCCCGCAAAAGCGCTGGTCCGATATTTCTCCTCCACTTCGTGAAGGCGTGAGGAATCTTCTTCGCCCAGGTTCAGCACGCACAGCATTGGCTTCAGCGATAGGAATTGGAATCCCCGTATGCGTTTTTCTTCGTCGGGCGTAAACGATAAGCCGCGCAGCGGGCGGTTCGCTTCCAGTTCTGCTTTCAACCGTTCCAGAACGGCAAATTCCTGGTCCAGGTCAGGATTCTTGATCTTCTTTCGGTCCTTGTCGACCCGTTCCATGCGCTTTTCGACGACGCCCAGATCGCTCAACATGAGCTCGAGTTCGACATCTTCAAAATCCCGCACCGGATCCACCGACCCTTGCTCGTGCGGCACCGTATCGCTTTCGAAGACCCGCAGCACGTGAGCCAAAGCATCGGCAACGCGGAGGCTGGCTAGATAACTGGGGTCGCGCAGGGCTTCCTTTGAGATGGCCGGGAAGTCGAGATATTCAACCGTGGCGAACGTAATCTTGGGCGGATTGAAGAGCGTCGCCAGCGCGTCAAGCCGGGCATCGGGCACCTTCGTCATGCCGACGCGGGCTTCCAGAGTACCGACGCGCGTCGCTTCGTGAATTCCCGTAAGAATAGTGAACAAACTGGTCTTGCCCACCATGGGCAAACCGACAATAGCTGTTTTCATGTATTTGAATCGCGGAGGCGAGTTACTTCAATTATCGCAGTCCTCAGCGCTTTAGAGGGGCACTTCTACCTGATTCAGAATTTCGGTCAACAGACGCTCGGCAGCTTCGGCAGATCGCTGGGTTAGAGTCGTGCGCGTGTTGAGCACGACCCGATGCGCAAAAACCGGAACTGCCAGGTGCTTCACATCATCAGGCGTAACGTAATCGCGGCCATCGACGGCTGCAAGCGCCTGTGTTGCCCGATACAGCGCCTGCGCACCACGAGGACTCACGCCCATTGCGAGCGATTCGTGGTTACGAGTACGTTCCACAATCGCGAGCATGTAGTCGACCAGAGCCTCATCGACCGAGACGCGCGCAATGGCTTCCTGTAAGCCAACCAATTCTTCTCCTGTGACGATGGGCCGGGCAGCCTCAGAAGGGAAAGCGCCCTGGCGAACAATCTCTCGTTCCGCGGCGTGGTCCGGGTAGCCGATCCGAATTCGCATCAGGAAGCGATCCAGTTGCGATTCGGGCAACGGGTAGGTGCCATGGTGTTCCACGGGGTTCTGAGTAGCGATCACCATGAAGGGCTGTTGAAGCGCGTAGGAGTGTCCATCAATGGTCACCTGCAATTCATTCATTGCTTCCAGTAACGCGCTCTGGGTTTTGGGCGTGGCGCGATTGATCTCGTCGGCCAAAAGAAAGTTCGTGAAGACCGGACCGTGTTTGAATTCAAACTCCTGTGTGTGGGCGTTATAGATGGTGACTCCGACAACGTCGGAAGGCAACATGTCCGAAGTGAATTGGACGCGGTGGAAACTGGACCGGACTGTTCGCGCAAGTGCTTGAGCCAGAGTAGTTTTGCCAACGCCAGGGACGTCTTCGATCAGCAGGTGGCCGCGCGCGAGAAGACACGCCAGGGAAAGGCGCAGAACTTCCGACTTACCGCGGATCGCCACGGCAAGCGAGGCCTGGATATCCGATAACCGGGAGAGCGAAACGGGCGGGCTATCGACGGTGTCCCGCTGGACCATCACTTGTAATGATATCTTAACGGCGCAAGGCGCCTGAAGTGGTCAGATGACCATATGGCTCTGTTATGCTGAAGTCAAATGAAAGTCACGACAGTCAGCGTCACTGAGTTCAAGGCGAAATGCCTGGCCCTTGTGGATCAGATGGACAAAGAGGGTGGATCGGTTACGGTGACGAAACGAGGCCGGCCCGTTGCCGTGCTGAGTCCCGTGCGCAAGGAACGTTGGAAGTCGCCGGCAGGGATGTGGGCCGGGAAGGTGAAGTTCCCAGACAACCTTGAGAGCATGGACACGTCTGATCTTTGGGACGCAGTCCGAAGGTAGCGCCGTTGCGCCCAAAACTCCTTCTGGATACTCATATCGCGGTTCGCTGGCTGGCGGAGCCAAGCAAACTATCCCGGCAACAAAAGCGAGTCCTGGAACAAACGGTGAACCGCAACGAGCCCGTCGGCATTTGCGCAATTACGCTGCTGGAAATCGCCGTCCTGCTGCGTGACCGGGGTACGCGGATGGATGTATCCGCACAGGACCTATTGGCACAAATCGATTCGAACCCCGTTTTCCAAGTGCTTCCCCTTACCGTTGAAATCGCCATTGAAGTTGCGGCGATTGGGAACTCGCTAAGAGATCCGGCCGACCGCGCAATCGTCGCGGCCGCGCGAGTCCATCGATTAACTTTGGTGACGTCGGATCAGCGAGTGATTGATTCAAAGCTGGTCGCTACTGTAGATTAGCTCCCGCGCAGGGAAGGGACTAAACCTTGGCCGGCGGCAGGATAGGCGCGTGCGCGAGTAAGGCGTCTTCGAACCCGTAATCGGGCTTCGAAAAACCGTTCGACTTGAGATACCACTTGTAGGTTTCTTTCAACCCAGTATCAAAATCCGTCGTCTTGAACTTCAGGACCCTTTGTGCCTTCGCCGTCACCTGCGTGATAGGGGGCATATCGTAATAGAAACCGAAGTACAATTTCGGGCCCATGGGATGACCGCCGGCCCGCAGGATGTACTCGCGAGGAATTCGCACTAGCTTCGCAGGCTTCTTCGCGGCTTTGGCGAACGCTTCCACTACTTCCGACTGTGCCAGAGGACGGGCGTTCGCGATGTTGAACGCATGGCCCACCGCGTTGGGCTCTTCCATCGCCTTAATGCCCGCGAGCACCAGGTCCCTTACGTAGATGAACTGCATCAGCCTGCGGCCATCACCAGGAATGATGACCACGCGGCCTAAGCGCAGACGATCCCAGAAGAACGCCTCGCGGTACATACGGTTTCCCGGCCCATATACATAAGGGGGTCGCAAGGTGACCACCGGCAGTCCGATCCGCTGATGGAGGCGGAACAGAGCCCGCTCACTCATGGCCTTGTTGCGAACATAGAGATCGGGCGCGTCATCGGGAGCCAGGGCGTCGCCTTCGTGATGATTCAGGCCATCGCCATAGGCGGCGACGCTGGACATAAAAATATAGCGGTGAAGGTTGTCGCCCGCGGCCCGCGCCGTCGCCTCTACGTGGCTGGCGGTGGTGCCGCGATCCCAGTCATAGACGTTATCGAATACTACTTCGAAAGATTTTCCCGCGAGCGCGGTTTTAATGGATTGCGCGCTGTTCCGGTCAGCCTGAAGGCCTTTCACCCGGCGTCCAAGTTCATGCGTGGCGCCGCGATGCAACACCGTAACAGAATGGCCGGCTTTCAAAAGCTCAGCCACCAGCACGCGGCCGATGTATCCGGTTCCCCCGATAACCAGGCAGTTCATTTAGGACTTCCTGACGTCATCGTTTAGTCGTAGTACTCAAGCCCAAGGTGCGTGATCAGATCCTCACCGCGCATCCAGCGCAGCGTGTTCTTCAGTTTCATTAACTGGATGAAAATATCGTGCTCGGGATACAGGCCCGGCGCGGTCATGGGAGCTTTGAAGTAGAATGACAGCCATTCCTGAATTCCTCGCATTCCGCAGCGTTGCGCCAGGTCGAGGAACAATACCAGGTCCAGCACCAGGGGAGCAGCCAGAATGGAATCGCGGCAGAGAAAGTCGATCTTGATCTGCATCGGATAGCCCAGCCATCCGAAAATGTCGATGTTGTCCCAGCCTTCTTTGGAGTCGCCGCGCGGCGGATAGTAGTTGATGCGAACCGCGTGATAGAGATCCTTGTAAAGATCCGGGTACAATTTCGGCTGGAGAATCTGGTCCAGCGAACTGAGCTTGGTTTCTTCTTTGGTCTTGAACGAACCAGGATCTTCCAGCACTTCGCCATCGCGATTGCCCAGGATGTTGGTGGAAAACCAGCCGGAAATGCCCAGCATGCGCGCTTTGAGACCCGGCGCAATCAGAGTTTTCATGAACGTCTGGCCGGTTTTGAAATCCTTGCCGCAGATGGGAATGTTCCGTTCGCGCGCCAGTTCCTGAAGCGCCGGTGTGTCCGTGGTCAGGTTCGGCGCGCCGTTTGCGTAAGGCACTCCCGACATAAGCGCTGCGTAGGCATAAACCTGGCTGGGGGCGATCTCAGGATCGTTCTTTCTCAGGCCGGTCTCAAATGCTTTCAGCGTCTGATGCACTTCGGCGGGGCGATGGAACACCTCTGTCGATCCGCACCAGATCATGATGTTGCGCTTGGTCTTGTTGGTCTTGCTGAATTGGGCAATGTCGTCCATCAGCATTTCCGCCTTAACCATCTTGTTGCGGCCCTTTTTGACGTTGGGGCCATTGATGCGGCGGATATATTCAGGATCGAACACGGCCTTCATGGGCTTGACGGCGGAGAGCGGTTTCTTCAGCTTTGCCAGCAGTGCCGGTTCCAGCACCTTGGCATTAGCAGCCGCTTCGTAGGCTGTATCTTCGTAAATGTCCCAACCGCCGAAGACCAGATCCTTCAGGTTGGCCAGAGGCACAAAGTCTTTGATCATCGGCGACCGGCCGTCGGTGCGCTTTCCCAAACGAACGGTGGAGAGTTGGGTCAATGACCCGATCGGCTGTCCCAGGCCGCCTTTGACGGCTTCGACTCCCGCCATGAACGTGGTGCTTACAGCACCGATTCCGGGAATCAGAACGCCTAGTTTTCCGTCCGCTGGCGCAATCTGGACGTTATCACGCGATGACAAGTTACTGGACTCCTTAGTAAGGGTTCTCGCCAGACTCGGGGGGCGATCCGCAAGAACGCTGAGGAATAAGTTCCTTAAGTTATACTAACATTTCAATGCAGAATCGCGCGAGTTCTCAGAAACAAATCGGGGCAAGAGGGTTGCCCGCGGATCTGAGCGCCGACTCGACAAGCGACGTAGAGAGCCGCGGCCGCGCCGGTTCCGTCACCGTTTCTGCGATTGTGGTGGACGATGAAAAACTGGCGTCGGATGAGCTTGTCTACCAGCTCAAGACGTTTCCAGATGTCGAAATTCTCGCCACTGCCTCCAACGGTCTGGAAGCTTTGAAACTGATTGAGGACCTGGAACCGGATTTGGTCTTCCTGGACGTTCAGATGCCAGGGCTGGACGGCATGGGCGTCATTCGCAAGCTAAAAGAAAAGAATATTCCGCTTCCCTATTTCGTTCTGGCCACCGCCTACGATCAGTACGCCGTAGAGGCATTTCGGTGGGAAGCTTTAGACTATCTGCTGAAGCCTGTGGATTCCGAACGCTTGTCACTGGCGGTGGAGCGAGCGCGGAAGGCCGTTGCCGATCGTGCCAAACCAGTTCCATCCGAGCCAGCCGCGCCGGTAGCCAAGCCCGCGCTCCAAAGAACGAAGATCCTGATTCGGGCGCAGCAGCGGAACTTTATCGTGGACGCTCAGGATGTGGTCTTTGCGACCATCGACGACGGATTGATCACCGTGGTCGCTTCAAACATTGAGGGGCAGTCGAATTACCGGACCATTGAAGAGCTCCAGTCCAATTTAGATCCTGAAATGTTCTGGCGAGTGCACCGTTCCTATCTTGTGAACGTGAACCGGATCAAGGAAGTGATCCCATGGTTCAAGTCGAGCTTCCAGCTTCGCATGGACGACAAAAAGCAGAGCGAAATTCCAGTAAGCCGGGTGCAGACCAAGCGCCTCCGGGCGTTGCTTAAGCTTTAGCCTATGTATCTGGAAGACCTGCCGATGGGCACTCACTGGAGCGCCGGAGAATTCACTACGATCGCGGAAGAAGCACTCGAATTTTCGTCTCGCTTCGATCCGCAACCCATGCATATCGATCCAGAGGCCGCCGCCAGGGGACGATTTGGGGAACTGATCGCGAGCGGTTGGCATACGGCAGCGCTGGTGATGGGGAGTCTGGCACGCGCACGCCTGTTCGGCGATACAGAGGTATTAGGACTCGGCGTCGACCAGCTTCAGTGGCCTACACCGGTTCGATTCGGAGATGTGATGAAGGTCGACGTAGAGGTAGTGGGCAGCAGGCCTTCGGAATCCAAACCCGAATTCGGCATTGTGAAACTCAAGACGATTGCTCGCAATCAACGGGATGAGGTTGTGCTTTCAATGACGTCGAATTGTTGGGTTCCGCGGCGGCCTGTTTGAGCAACGTGGCGCACGCACTTTTGCGTGCCGTATCTAGACTCATCTCGATACCTCGGCTGCAAGGCTCTGGCAGGCGTCGAGAAAAGTCTCGACGCAGCACGCAGGAGTGCGTACGCCACATTTGACAATTCTGACCACGATTCGCGCACCAATCGAGATTTGCTTCGACTTGGCTCGCAGTATCGACCTGCACGTCGAATCAATGAAGCAAACGGGTGAGCGGGCGGTTGCCGGCGTCACACGCGGGTTGATCGGACTTGGCGAGGAGGTAACTTGGGAGGCCACTCATTTCTTGATGCGTCGGAGGCTGACTAGCCGCATCACAGTGTTCGACCCGCCCCGGCACTTTCGGGATTCACAGGTGCGCGGGATCTTTCGGCGGTTCGATCATGATCACTTGTTTGAACAACAAAGGGACGCCACTTTGATGACCGACATTTTCGACTATGAATCTCCGTGCGGGTTCTTCGGAGAGATGGCCGATCTGGTCCTGGTTGAAGGGCATATGCGACGGCTAATAGAACAGCGAGCGTCGGTAATCAAGGCCGCCGCAGAGGCGGGAGATCGCTCACGCTAGACTCGCAGTTCGCTTCCGGCCGTACAGGAAATAGATCACCAGACCGATAATCAGCCACAAAAAGAACCTGATCCACGTCAGTACCGGCAAACCCATCATCAGTAGCAGGCAGCAGAGGATCGAAAGAATCGGAACAAGAGGAACCAGGGGGACACGGAAGGTGCGGGGCCGATCCGGTTGCTTCTTGCGCAGCACGATCACGCTGGCCGAAACGATGATGAACGCGAACAGGGTGCCGATATTCGTCAATTCGGCGAACGTGGCGATGTCCCACAGGCCGGCCGGAATTCCTACCAGAAATCCGGCGATCCACGTGCCGATGTGCGGCGTCTGGAACGTTTTATGGATCGCGCCAAAAGCGCCAGGAAGCAACTTGTCGCGCGACATCGCGAACCAGATGCGAGCCTGGCCATACTGGCCTACCAGCAGCGAAGAAATCATGCCTGTCAGCGCGCCCGCGGTGACCACCAGCCGAAGCCGGTTGTAACCCAGATTCTTCAGAGCAACCGCGACCGCTGAATTCGGATCCAGAGTCTTCCAGTTCGCGATCCCGGTCAGCACCAGAGAAACTGATCCATACAGAATCGTGCAGATGATCAGAGTCGCGAGGATCCCGAAGGGCAAATCGCGTTGCGGACGTTTGCATTCCTCGGCTGCGGTGGAGACCGCATCGAATCCGATATAGGTGAAGAAAACGATGCTCGCGCCGGTGACGATACCCGAAACGCCGTTGGGCGCGAAAGGATGCCAGTTGGCGGTATTCACCGCCCGCATCGCGCCGAAGCTGAAAAGCAGGATGGCGGCGATCTTGATCATCACCATGCCCGCATTGGTCTGGGCACTCTCTTTGACGCCGCGCACCAGAACCCAGCTGACGGCCATGGTGATCAAGAGCGCCGGAACGTTAAAGATTCCCGACGGGTCGCCGGGCGCGGGAAACATGGGATACGCGATGACGGCAGGTAGGTGGACTCCAAACAGGTTGTCGCCCAGGTCCTGAAGATAGGCGGAGAACCCCACCGCCACCGACATATTGGCGACCGCATATTCGAGAATCAGATCCCAACCGATGATCCACGCGATAATCTCCCCGAGAATCGCGTAGGCATACGTGTACGTGCTGCCTGCGATGGGAATCATGGAGGCGAGTTCGGCAAAGCACAGGCCCGCGAAGGTGCAAGCCACCAGCACCATCAGAAACGAAACGATGATGGCGGGACCAGCGCCCGGGCGTCCCAACGCGGAAGCCGCGGCGTTGCCGTGGAGCATAAGGTCGAGAACGGTGGCGTGGAGTAATGACCCGGCTGTCTGCGTGGTTCCCGCAGCGGCCGTCCCCGTGACCGTGAAAATTCCCGAGCCAATGACGATCCCGACTCCGAGAAATGCCAGGCTCCAGGGACCCAAAGACTTCTTAAGACGCTGGGACGGTTCCTCAGAGCAAGCAATCAGCTCGTCGATGCTCTTGGTCCGGAAAAGGGACATTCTTATGTCAAGGGCCGAGATTAATCTCGGCCCAGCACGCTAAAGCGTGCGCCACGTCTAGCGTTTACGCTGGCCCTTGACCATCTTCTTCACTTTGCGCTTTTGCGATCCGCGAGCGACATCGGATGCCCTCTTGGCTGCCGGAGCGGCCTTCTTGCGCGCGGTGCGTTTCAACTTCTTGCGTTCTGCTGTATCTTTAACGTGCTTAGTGTTCATTCGACCTTGATTCCTGCGTATTTCGCGACTATTTTCTTTATCCCGTATCCGGGGAAATTCACTGTCAACTTGGTGTCCTCGCCTGAACCTTCCAGACGCACCACGGTGCCTCGGCCGTAGGTAGCGTGTTGCACCGTCGAACCGGGCCCAATTTTCTTCTTTGCCATCGGTCCAGTTGGAACCAATGGCCTCGGCCCAGCTATCGGAGCCGGAGCGGCTTTTGCCGGAGCCGCCGCATTCGCCGCCGGCTGGACACCGCGCTCAGTAAAGAACTGACGAATGTTCTCCACTGAGTTGTAAGTCTTACCAGTATAAAGGTTTTTTCGAGCGCTTTCCCGAACCTCGTGCCGTTCGGAATAGAGATCCACCTGACGCCCGGACGCCGGACTGTCCCCGCGCACGGGATGGAGCAGCGCGGCAGGCACTTCTTTCAGGAACCTGGAACGAATCGACTGTTCCGGCAGCCCGCCTCCGAACCTCCTCCGGGAACGCGCCCAACTTAGATAGAGCCGTTTTTCCGCTCGCGTCATTCCGACGTAACAAAGGCGCCGCTCCTCTTCCATCTGCGCTTCGGAATCGAGCGACCTGCTATGCGGAAATAACCCCTCTTCCATGCCCGCGACAAATACTACCGGGAACTCCAAGCCTTTGGCGTTGTGCATGGTGAGTAGCGAAACAGGCGCGCGCTCGTCATTGGAATCTGCGTCGGCAACCAGCGCGGCGTGATCCAGAAACTCGCGCATGGATTCTCCACGCTCATTGGCGTCCACTGCTGCGTTCAGCAATTCGTCCAAATTGGCCAGACGGCTCTGAGCATCCGGCGTCCCCTCGTCCTCCAGCATCTTGCGATAGCCCGTACGTTCCAGCACGGCCCGCAGAATGTCGGCGACCGAGGCGGTCTTCAGGGTGGATGCGATCTCCGTCATCATGCGGTGAAACGCCGATAGAGCCGCTTCCGCTCTTCCCGGAAAGGCCCTCTCTTCTAGCATTTTTTCGAGCGCGCCCCACAGGGACGTTCCATGGGTCAACCCGTACTGCTCGATTTGCTCTACTGTGGTGCGGCCCAGGCCTCGCGCGGGAGTGTTGATGATTCGCAGCAGGCTGATGGAATCCTGCGGGCTGGTCAAAACTTTGAGGTAGGCCAGCACATCCTTGACTTCGGCGCGCTGGTAGAAACTGAAGCCACCCACCACGATGTATTTGCGTCCGTAGCGCCGCAGGGCTTCTTCAATCTGACGGGATTGCGAATTGGTGCGGTAGAGCACCGCGACGCGGTCGCGGGGGTTGCGCGACAGGGTGGACTCTACCGTATCGGCGATCCAGAGGGCTTCATTTTCCGCATCGGGAGCCTCGTAGAGCGTGATCTTTTCGCCCGCGTCCGAATCGGTCCACAACCATTTGCCGATGCGTTCGGTATTGTTGGCGACCACCGCGCTGGCGGCTTCCAGAATGTTCTTGGTGGAACGGTAATTCTGCTCCAGGCGAATGGTGACCGCTCCGGGAAAATCCCGTTCGAAATCCAGAATGTTGCGAATGTTGGCGCCGCGCCATCCATAGATGGACTGGTCCTCGTCGCCGACCACGGCGACATTCTTGCGCTCTTCCGTGAGCAGACGCATTAACTCATACTGGCTGCGATTGGTGTCCTGGTATTCGTCCACCATCACGAATTCGTAGCGCCGGTTGAGCCGCTCCCTGGTGGGCCCATCGTGGGCCAGCAGCCGGACCGATTCAAGCAAAAGGTCGTCGAAATCCATGGCGTTGGATTCCAGCAGCTTGTTCTGGTAGAGCTCGTAGATTTTGGCCAATCGGGTCCCGGTGGGATCGGTGGCTTCCCGGGCCAGATCGTCGGGAGTCTGCTTATGGCTCTTAGCGCGGCTGATGTGCGAGAGCGCCGCCCGATGGGCCATAAACTTGTCGTCCAGACCGAGCTGCTTATAGGCTGCTTTCAGGATGGCGATCTGGTCGTCATCGTCGTAGATGGTAAAAAGTGGCGTGAACCCTCGCCGGACGTCGGCCAGGGCCGTACCTTCTCTCCGCAACAATCGGACACAAAAGGAGTGAAAGGTAGCCACCGTAGGCGCCCCGGAATCCGCTTGTCCGTCGCCGGACTTAGCTAACAAGGCTAGAACCCGCTCCCGCATCTCACCCGCGGCTTTGTTTGTAAACGTAACAGCCAACAGGCCCCAGGCGGGGACTTTGTGGGTTCGAATGATGTGGGAGATCCTGTGGGTAATCACCCGGGTCTTGCCGCTTCCGGCACCGGCCAGTACCAAAAGCGGGCCTTCGATATGTTCCACAGCCTCCCGTTGACGCGGATTGAGGCCTTCCAGGAAATCCATGTATTCTTAAGGGTTCTCGAGCGGGGGGAGCAGCATCCAGTTTAGCATGCGGCATCACTTCTCTCTAGCCCGCGGCGCTTTCCCGATCCCAAAAAGGCTGTATTCAGGGGTTAGTCGCTCTAGAATGCTGAATGCAAACCCCCTTTTGGCACAAAAAGAAGATCGTCCCAGGCCAATTGTTGTAACCTACCAGTGTGCGGCTGCGCCTTTTTTTTGACAGTCTAGAGAGCACGGAATTGATGGCCGGGACTCACGGCGGCCATGCTGGTTGAATTCGAGCTCATCGAGCGGGCTCGAAGTGGCGACGATGCTGCGTTCAATCAGGTGGTCCAGGTCTACAGGAAACGTATCCTGGGGACGATTGCACGGTTGATTGGGCGCCCGGAAGATGTTGAGGATGTGGGGCAGGAAGTATTTCTGAGGTTGTATTACTCTTTGGACCAATTGCGGACTCCGGAGGTATTTGAGCCGTGGTTGTACCGGCTGACGGTGAACGCCGCGTATGATTATTTGCGGCGGCAGAAACGGCGGCGGGAGAGCCGGATGTCGGATTTGAGCGAGCAGCAGGTAATGATGGCCGACGCGGTCGCCGGAAGTAAGCAGAGCGATGAATCGCAGCGGCGGGCGAAGGTAAAAGAGCAGGTTGAGGATTTACTGGGGCAAGTTTCCGAAGAAGACCGGATCTTGTTAATGTTGAAGGAAGTTGAAGGGTTGTCGCTGAAGGAGTTGGAGAAGATTTACAACGCCAACGAGAACGCCTTGAAGGTTAGGCTGTTCCGGGCGCGCCAGCGAGTACTCAAAGCTTATGACGCTTCCGAGTTAGGGAAGGCTGACTCGGAGAAGAAGAAGGAAACGGGTTCCCAAGCCGCGAGTTAGGCGGGCGGATACTTAAAGAAGGGGACGTTGGAGGTATAAAATGGATCGCATGGATCACGAGTTCGGAGCAGAGTCCGGTCAGGACAATCTGCACGCGCTATTTGCAGAATACCGCAGCCTTATGCCCGATCCCGATTCCAGCGCCAACTTCATGCCCCAACTGTGGCAAAAGATTGAGGCGCGACGGGTGGATCCCGTGATGGTTTTCCGCCGCTTCGCGAAGATCTGCGTGGTGGGCGCCGTTGCGGTCATTCTGATCTTTGCCGTTTCTATCTCCCGGCTGCAGTATGAACCCAGCATCTCCACCAGTTACGTAGACGCCTTGAGCGCTGCTCATGCGGGCGACTATGTGGAGGTCGCAGACGCTTTATGATGAGTTTTTCCAAAGGCGCAATTGCCGGCTATCTGGCTTTGGTGTTTGTCAGCGGAGGCGCCGTGGGAGCTTTCGGGACGAGGCTCTACACTGTGTCTTCCGTTGCCAGTATGGGCAAGGGAACCATCCAGAGTCCTGAGGAAATGCGCAAGCATTTGGTGAGCGACATGCAAACCCGCCTCAAACTCTCAGACGAACAAGTGCTGAAACTCAACCTGATTCTGGACGAAGCGCGGGGCCGTTTTCATGAGACACAGGACAAAATGAGGCCCGAACTCGAAGCCATCCGTCAGAATCAGATGGACAGCATTCGGGCCATGCTTTCACCCGAGCAGCGTGCGGGTTACGAGAGTCTGATTAAGGAGCGCGAAGAGAGACACAAGCGGTCCGGCCCTCGCGGGCCGGGGTTCTAATTCTAGTATCTCGGGGCTAATTTAAGCCCGGCTTTTTCTTCGCCGCTTCTGCCGCAGCGGCTGCATCGCGCACTTTCTGATATTTCTTCTGGAAGCGATCCACGCGGCCTTCGGTGTCAATCAGCTTCTGCTTGCCCGTAAAGAACGGGTGGCAGTTGGAGCAAATTTCCACGCGGATATCGCCCTTGTGAGCGGAACGGGTGCGGAACTTGTGTCCGCAGGCGCAAATTACATTAATTTCTTCGTACGCAGGGTGGATACCGGCTTTCATGGCTGATCCCCTTTACTGTTTGGATTTGGATTCTTGCAGGAAACTTCAGTTTAGCACAGGGGTCAACAGGCCCCTTCAGCATCGCGACTAGGCAAGAAAAAGCCCCGTGGCCGGTTAGACCGCGGGGCTATTTCTTAAAGAAAGACTCACGCTTCGCATGAAGGGCCGGTCCACTTGAGAGGCGGCCTCGCCACTGACGAAACCTGAACGTTAGAGCGTCGACTTCAACAGTCGGCCACCTCACGCGTTGTTAGAGTCCGTTGAATACTACTACTACCAGATTTCATTCGACTGGACCACCTCCTTTCTCAGTGATGCCACAATCATAAATCCGAACCGGGGGTCTGTCAAGATGCATTGAACATTTTCGCGTGATGTTGTTTTTTTTGTTCCTTAGCCTTGCCGGGCCCTAGACCCGCCGGGCCTATGATGGAGGTGTGGGGGCAGCTTGTATCCAACAAATCAATATTTCCAAGGGCGGCATTCCCAAGCGCTCGATTTCTGAAGCCCTTGTTACTCCATTGGGCATCCAAGGCGACTCACACGCGCACCCGCAGATCCACGGCGGACCTCAGAAGGCCCTACTGCTGATTTCTTCCGAAGGGATAGAGGAACTGGTGGAAGCGGGCTTTCCGCTCTACGCCGGAGCCCTGGGAGAGAACATCACCAGCAAGGGAGTGGACCGCCGTGCCTTCCGCCTTGGCCAGCGCTACCGCCTTGGTCAGGTAGTGATCCAATTGACCAAAATGCGCGAACCTTGCAACACGCTCAAGCCCTACGGAGCGGGTATTCAGCAAGCGATCTACGACGCTCAGGTTAAAGCCAAGGATCATACTTCTCCGCGATGGGGACTCGCCGGTGTGTACGCGCGCGTGGTGAATCCTGGAACGATCTACGTCGGCGATCCGATCGCGCTTTTGGACGAAGTCGCCTAAGCTTAATCCTGGACGATGCGGCGCCTTCTTCAGTTTCCATTTGAAAATCGCACGCGTGCGCAAAGCGAAATCAAATCGCTTGCACGAGACTTACCCGAATCCGTCTGGAGCCGTCTGGAGTTGCTTCTATCCACCTCCCCCGCTCCCGAGCGCGGTCTGCAATCTTTCGTCAGGCTTCGGGAGCAGCAACCCACCGCATTCGAGCGCCTGGTGAACGAACCCGCCGCGCTTCGCTATCTGGCCACCATATTCACCTATAGCCATTTCCTCACGGAAGAAATTCTGGAACACATCAACTGGATGGAAGACTTGGCGGCGGGCGGAGTTTTAGAAACAATTCCGGCGGGCGAATTGCGCCACAAACTGGAACGGGCGCTTCCTCCGGGTCCCCTCGACCCGCTGGAACTTGCGAAGTTCCGCCGCCGCCAGTTGCTGCGCATCGCGATTCGCGACATCCTGGGTATCGCGGGGCTGGCGGAGATCACGGCGGAGTTATCTGAATTGGCGGACACGCTCATTGAGGTGGCCTACGAACGGATCCGGCGAGGCTTGGTCGCCCGGCATGGCATTCCTCTCGATCAGCATGGCGAGGAAGCGCACTTCACCGTCATCGCCTTAGGAAAGCTGGGCGGGCGGGAGCTCAACTACAGCTCGGATATCGATCTGATGTTTATTTATTCCGCGAGCGGAGAGACCTCCGGGCCTCTGCGAATCGCCAACGACGAATTCTTCAAGCTTGCCGCGACTCAGCTCACCACAATGCTTTCCCAATACACCGCGGAGGGCCTATGCTACAGGGTCGACCTGCGTCTGCGGCCTGAAGGTACATTGGGCGAAGTCTGCATTTCCCTTGACGGCGCGCGCCGCTACTATGCGGACCGGGCCCGCGACTGGGAGTTGCAGATGCTGATCAAGGCCCGCGTCGCCGCCGGTCACTTAGCCACGGGTCAGGCTCTGCTGGATTCCGTCGAACCCCGAATCTATGCCTCGACACTTGACTTTTCCGCAGTCGAACAGCTTTCCCTTACTCGCGACCGCCTCAACGAAAAACTCACCAATCGCCAATTGTGGCGGGGTATTTCAAAGCTCCGCGACCGCTCCAGCGCGATTGACGTAAAGCTGGAACGAGGCGGCATTCGCGATATCGAATTCCTCGCCCAGTGCCTACAGAGATTGTATGGAGGCGCGGAGGCGTGGGTTCGGCACGGCGGCACCATGCTCGCACTCGCGCGGCTGCAGGACAAAGGCCTTCTTTCAGACGCTGAATATGGTCGGCTCGCATCCGCCTATCAGTTCCTGCGAAATCTGGAACACCGGCTGCAACTTGAGGACGACAGGCAAACGCACACGCTGCCTCGCGATGAATCAGAACTCGAGCTGATCGCCCGCCGCATGCCTGCCAGCGGCGGATCGGCCACCTGGCTGATGAGTGAGCTGCATGATCATCTGGAAGGCGTTTCAGAGATCTACGATCGCGTGGTGCGATCCCGGTCCTCGCCTGCCGATGGAGCCGACATTCAGGCATCCGGCAGACAGACGCCCATGGTTGTGCTGGCGCTGGAGCAGCGCGCGCCCAAAGTGGCTGAGATCCTAAGCAAGGCGCGCATGGAAACCTCCTTGGGCCAGCGAGGCTCGGATTCTTTCGAGCATTTCCTCGAACGGCTGGCCGGGGATCCGGCTCGTCTGGAGCGTCTGAACGCGAATCCGGAGGTGGCTCGCTGGACCCTCGATCTGTTCGAACATAGTCCGTTCTTCGCCGACGAGTTGATTCGCACTCCGCAACTGGCCGACGACCTTGCCCGCGCCCCCGGCGAAGAGCCCGCGCCGCACGATCTGGAGAGTCTGCGCCGTTGGTATCGCCGCGAGATGCTGCGGATTCAGGCGGAAAGTATTTGCAGGTCGCATCCCATCTTCGAAACGCTGGAGAGGACCTCCGAACTCGCCGATCGTGTGCTGGCCCGCGTGTACGATCTTTCCGTGAGCGAGATCGCCTCGGATGCTCCGCCGCACAACCCTGCCTATCAACCGTCGAATCAAATGCGAGTGATCGCGCTGGGCCGACTGGGAATGCGCGAGTTCGATCTCGGATCGGACGCCGACCTGGTGTTCGTCATTCCCGACCACGACGCCGAGGAGTTGACGTTCTGGACCAGGGTGGCCGAGCGGATGGTGGCGCACATCACGGCCTACACGGGCTTGGGCGTTCTATTTGCAGTGGATACGCGCTTGCGGCCCTACGGAACGGACGGTCCGCTGGTAGCAACCGAAGGCTCGTTTCGCGATTACTTCGATAAATCGGCTGAAGCCTGGGAAGGCATCACGTACATGAAGTCGCGCGCCGTTGCGGGCGATGGTCCCGGCACGGAGCATTTCCTGCACCAACTGCAGGTCACCGATTGGAAGACTTACGGCTTGGGAGGAGCCTCTCGCTCAGACTTGCGGCAGATGCGCATGAGGCTCGAAAAGGAGCAGGGCTCGTCGCACCCGCTTAAGGCCGGCAAAGGCGGCTACTACGATATCGATTTCCTGTTGATGTACTTGCGCCTGAAGAGCGCCGGCATTTACTTCCGTGTGCTGAACACGCCGGAACGGCTGAACGTGCTGGAGAACATGGGGCTGGTGGATCGCGCCCAAGCCGAGTTTCTGCTGCGCGCGGCGACTTTCTACCGCGCCGTGGATCACGGGATTCGCGTTCTTTCCGGCCATGCCGAGGGTAGGCTTCCTAAGCCGGAAGCGCAGCGGGAAGCCCTGGCGGCGCTGGTCGCGCGGTGGTCGCCGGTGCCTCTTTCGCAGTTGCCGGAGTTGGCCAATGAAATTCGGGCGTTGTTCGATAAGACGTTTGCCTAGGCTCTATTTTGGCTGAACGCCTCTTGGCTGAGCCGGAATGTCGATGTACGGCTCGTCTCCGCTCCAGGAGGTCCCATCCTCGAAATCGACCGCATGCACAAATAGAATGGCTTGAACCACGGGGCGGTGCGAAGAACGGATTTTGTTTGTCAGCTCCGCAACATGGCCCAGGCCCACGTTCACCCGCTTGCTCTCTCCCGGCGCCAGCATCACCAGGAAGCTAGCTTTCTCCACGATCTCTTCCCCCGAGTCCAACCACAGGCTGACACGCACATGAACCGTATCGATCGCCTTCTTGGAGTCGTTGTGAAAAAGCACCGAATGAAAGCCAACATCTTTGGTTTGCGCAATCGCCGACATCTGAACCGGGCAAGCTACGTGAACTCGGGTTGTGAACACCAAGCTCTGCGCGCTAGCTCCGACTGCAGCCAAAACAAAAATGCAGAGAGCGCGCATATGGGGATTTTATCTCACTCTTTGGCGGCAATCGCAAGCGCTTTCATCTTCCGGTAGAGATGGCTTCGCTCCAGCCCCAGCATCTCTGCGGCACGCGTAACATTGCCTTTGGCTTCATCCAGCTTTTTCAAAATGTAGTCACGCTCCGCTGCTTCGCGGACGTCCTGCAGGCTGCCGAAGCGTTCCATGGGACGTTCAAAAACGGCCCGGCGGCCGCGGTCCAGCGGAATGTGGCGCGCATCGATTCTCGGCTGTGGATTCATGATGACGATCCGCTCCATCAGGTTGCGTAACTCCCGCACATTGCCCGGCCAAGGATATTCCTCCAGCACCTTCAAGGCTTCTTCGGTTAGCTCTTTGGGCTTCCGGCCGTAGGCTGTGGTGAACTCGCGAAGAAAATGCTCGCCCAACAGGCGCACGTCTTCGATCCGCTCTCTCAACGGTGGGACGTAGAACGGAACAACATTGAGCCGGTAAAAAAGATCTTCGCGGAAATTGCCTCGCTCGATTTCTTCCTCCAAGTTCTTGTTCGTCGAGGCGACCACGCGGACGTCCACCTTGATGGACTCCGACGCCCCCACGGGTTCGAAGCGCTGTTCGTCCAAAGCACGCAACACCTTGGCTTGCGTCTTCAGACTCATATCGCCGACCTCGTCCAGGAACAAAGTCCCGCCGTCGGCTCGCTGAAGTTTACCGATCTTGTCGTCCAGCGCGCCCGCCAGGCTCCCTTTGCGATGGCCGAACAACTCGCTCTCGATGGCTTCCTCGGGGATAGCCGCGCAGTTCACTTCCACGAACGGTTCAGCCGCGCGGGGACTAGCCTGGTGAATCGCATGCGCGATCAGTTCCTTGCCCGTGCCGCTTTCGCCAAAGATCAGGACTCGTCCGTTGGCCGCGGACATCAGCGCTAATTGCTGGCGAAGCGCCTTCATGGGCACGCTCTCACCGATGATGGTAGGTTTAGCGCCGGGCGACTCCCGGAGGCGGCTTACCTCTAATTCCAATCGCCGCTGCTGCGCCGCGTTCTGAATTACCAAATTGACCTTGTCGATGGTCAAGGGCTTTTCCAGAAAATCGAACGCGCCTAGCTTGGTGGCCTTCACGGCCGTTTCAATATTGCCGTGCCCCGAGATGATCACCACCTCCGGGCCGATCGATGAAAGGCAATTCCTGAATGCGCCCCAGCGTCTCCAGCCCGTCCATTTGCGGCAGCCACACGTCCAGCAGGACGACATCGTAGCTGCGGCGAGCCAGTTCTTCAAGACACGCCTCGCCGCTGGGGACCGTTTCACAAATCATCCCCTCATCTTCCAGAACTCCACGCAGGGATTCGCGAATGCCGAGCTCGTCATCCACTACCAGAACGCGAGGCGTTTTCAAGCGCGAACTCCCTCTTTCGAAGGTCCTCGCAACACCACGGGTGCAGGCATCGCTTCCGCCGCCGCGCCGATCTCCACATAGAATCTCGCGCCCGCGGGTCTGTTGTCCTCCACGCGAATCTTGGCGCGATGCTCCGAAAGAATGTGGCTTACAATGGCCAGCCCTAAACCTGTACCGCGACCCTTAGTAGAAAAATAGGGCAGGAAGAGCTTTTCCTTATCGTCGGCCGAGATCCCGCAGCCCGTATCCGCCACCAACAATTCCACAGTATCGGGTGATGGCGACCTGGTGGCCACCAGCAACCTGCGAACGTGCGAATCCCGCATTGCCTCGGCGGCGTTATCCACCAGATTCACCACCACTCGCTTAAATTGATCGGGATCGACGTGAATGGCCGGAAGGTCCTGCGCGAAATCGGTCCGGACCTCTATGCCCTCCAGGCGCCCGTCGAAAACCTTGAGACCGTTTTCGACCACCTCGTTCAGATCGCAGGCAACCGGTTGTGCCGCAGGGAAGCGGGCGAACTGAGAAAATTCGTCGGCCAGCATTTTCACCGATTCCACTTCGCGCGCAATGGTAGCGGAGCATTCCCTCAGGATTCTCTGCGCATCCGGGCCGAACGCCCCGCGATCCAATTGACGCGCGATCCGCTCGGCCGAAAGCGCGATCGGCGTGAGCGGATTCTTCAGTTCATGCGCGATGCGCCGCGCCACTTCATGCCACGCCGCTGCCTTCTGCGCACGCAAAAGATCGCTGGTATCTTCCAGCACCACGACGAATCCCTGCGCCGACGCTGGAAGCGCGGAGACCGTCACGGCAAGGTGTCGAACCTGGCCGGCTTGCTCCATATCAAACTGCGCTGTTGAGATGCCTGTTCGCTTGGCGCGCTTCATCAGGTACCGAATTTCCGCTAGCTCCTCGGCAGGGAACAAATCGGAAAGCTGCAGCGCGTTCTCCACCCGATCTTCCGGAAAAAGATTTCTCAGCGCGCTATTCACCTTCCGAATGGTTCCATCCGGAGCGAGCGAAATTACACCCGTAGGAATGCTTTCCAGAATCGCTTCGGTGAATTGGCGGCGATTCTCCAGCTCCCGGGCATTGCCCTCCAACTCCTCCGTCATCTCATTAAACGCCCGCACCAGGGTGGCGAGCTCATCGATCGCTCGCACATGGACCCTATGCGCCAGGTTGCCTTTACGGACCTGGCCGGCCGCCTGGAGCAGCGCTGAAATCGGAGTGATGATCTGCCTGGACAAAATTAAGGCGATCCACGTCGATACAAACAAAATAAAAAGCGTAATGGCGCCAAGAAACAAAAGTAATTGGTTGCGAAGGAAGCGCTTGCTGGCGGCTAACTGATCGTAATCCCGCACATATCGCTGGATGAGGCTCTGCTTGCTCGCCAGGTCGGCGCGGGGCTTGATTCGCACCACCAGTTTTTCGGTGCCGTCCCCTAAAGATGCTCGCGCCGTGAACACATCTCCGGTCATCGCATCCGACATGCAGTAGGTCTGCCCGACCCCAGAGGCATTCTCCACCCTCAGCTCTGCAATCCGCGAATCCGCGCAAAGCTGGGCGAAATCCGCAGTGCCTTGCCGCACTTCAGGCAGGCCCGCGAGCCAGTTGGCAAGAGCCTGTGCCCTGCCCTGCACCTCGTCACCCAATGCGATTCCGGTGTCGATCAACTGGATGCGGATCCCCTCCGCGGGACGGCTGAACCACTTCTCTACGTTGCGATTCAGAATCACGTAGCTGAAGATAAACAGAAACGCGACCGGTAGCAGGCTCAGCGCCAGAGCCCCCACCACAAATTTGGACTTGATCCGCGAGCCTTCGCGGTTGCTTTGCCGCTCCAGGTACAGCTTGACCCCATCACGGAACAGCATGAATCCCAGCGTCACGGTAAGAATGAAGACAATTAGGGACACAGCCCAAAACAGGAAGGTTTGGGCGGCATTTGCCGGGCTGTAATCTCCGAAATTAAAGGACACCTGCCAGACGACAAGCGCCAGCAGGATCGTCAAAAGAACCAGCCCGGAGCTGAATACATACCGCTTCCGCATTGGTATTCCAATTATACGGGCTGGAAGCGGTCAAGACGTCTGGCCCGCAAAGGGTGGGCGGACGCCCTTATTGCATTCAAGTGACCCGGTCCGCGCGCTCCGTTTTGCGGGCTGTTTCAAGAGTCAGTCCATGCGCGCCGTGAAGTGGAGTACGCTGCCCTTGCCCACTTCGCTTTCCATCCACACGCGGCCCCCCATCAGCGCCACCAGTTGAGTGACGATGGCCAGACCCAGACCCGTACCTGCGTAACGCCTTGTCGACGAACCATCGGCCTGCGTGTAGGATTGAAAGATCATTTGCCGCTTATCAGGTGGAACGCCAACGCCCGTGTCGCGAACCGAGAAGTGCAGCATCGCTTCTTCGTCTTGCTCTACCCGCACTTGCACCTCGCCTCTCTCGGTGAACTTGACGCCGTTATTGAGGAGGTTGATCAGGACTTGTTGGAGACGAACAGGATCCCCGGACACCGTAGCCGGAACTCCTGGACCAAGCTCCCAGCCTAGCTTCAAATTCTTTTTGCCCGCTGGCCCCTCCATCTCAGCAACAGCGGCATCAAGGATCTTTGCGAGGCCGAACTCGACGCTCTTTAACGTCAGTTCGCCATCTTTAAGCGCGGTAAAGTCACGAACATCGTTGACGATTTTCATTAATGACTCTGCGGAATCCAGAGCTGTCGTCAAGTAGTAACGCTGCTCAGGGGTAAGATTTGTCTCCAGCGCCAGAACAGTCATCCCGATGACGCCATTCATCGGCGTGCGAATTTCGTGGCTCATGTTGGTCATGAACTCACTCTTCGCGGTCGCGGACTCCGCGGTTTCCCGTGCCTCCAGTAGCGTCACTACCGCCCCTGTTACAACCGCACCTTTGCGAATCGGAGACGACCAGTATTCTACAGAGATACTGCTTCCATCCGCCTGCCAAACCACCTCATCGCTGACATGAGCCGCCTCGCCCTTTTCAAAGGGACGGAAGATTGGGCAATCTTTGGCTGCACAGGGTGTTCCATCTGCCCGCCTATGATGAGCCAGCGTGTGCATGTTCTGGCCGAGCAGTTCTTCTGCGGTCCGATAGCCGAGCAGTCTAAGGCACGCTTTGTTGCAATAAGTGCATATTCCCGCGTGGTCGATACTGTATACCGCTTGCGGTCCCGCATCCAGTAGCAGACCTAGATGTTCTTCACTCCGCGCCAGCGCCTCTTCTTTCCGCTTGCGTTCCGAAATGTCGTGCAGAAATAGATTAAAGCTCCAGCCGCCCGGATGCTTCTCCTGCGCGATGGCCATCTCCGCCGGGAATTCACGTCCTTCGCGATGCATGGCCACAATTTCCCCATGCTGGCTCCACAACTGGCCGTCACCCTTCTCAATGAACAGCCGCATTCTACGATCGAAGAATTCCCGATGCCGCTGAGGAAGAATGGTCTCTGTCATGCGCCGCCCTAGCGCTTCATTGCTGGGCCAGCCAAAAATCGTTTCTGCCTGAACATTCCAGCCTGTGATCACGCCCTCCCCATCCATCGTGACTACCGCGTAAGGCGCGGTTTCAATCATCTTCTTAGCCCAGTGCTCATCCATCCAGATCGCTTCTTCCACGGCGCGAGCTTTTGCCAGAGTCTCCCGCGCATTTCGCAGTATTTCCTTCGCATTTCTCATCATTGAGGCAAGGTCTGGCGGCCTGTCTGAAGATCCTCCTCCAGACTCCGTCATTAACTTGCCCTCGTTCGGTCTTCGACAATTTTGGAAACCTCTAGACATCCTGTTCTCCTACACATACCTGGGGGCGGTTGTCGACAAGATCAGCCTTGTCTGTAAGCGACAACGGAACCCGGAATCCGCACACAAATTTCGGAGTGGTATCATTTTGGCTGTTACATCCTTCCGTTGTTACAAAGAAGTGAGCCGGATATGCGCTAGGCATACCGAAGGTCTCGTTAGCTTAGAGTTAGTCCTTATGACTCCCAACCGCTTGATGCCCCTGGTCTATGACGAGCTTCGCGTCTTGGCCCGGGCATACCTTCGCGGAGCCGCCCCCGATTACACGCTGCAACCAACCGCGCTGGTTCATGAGGCGTATCTCAAGCTCGCCAACCAGGAACAGGCCGATTGGCAAGGGAGAACTCACTTCCTCGCCGTCGGCGCCCGCGCAATGCGCCAGATTCTGGTGGATTACGCTCGCAACAGGAAGAGACAAAAACGTTGGGGTGGGTGCATCCGCCTGGACTTGGGGGAACGGGGTGTTCTTTCCACTCGTAGGCCCGATAACGTGCTCGCCCTTGACGAGGCATTGAAAAAACTGGCGATCAAGGATGGTCAAAAGGCTCTTATTGTTGAGCTGCGTTTTTTCGGCGGGTTGAACGTGCAGGAAGTGGCTGAAATGCTGGGCTGCTCCAAGCGCAAGGTTGAGCAGGATTGGACCTTTATACGCGCCTGGCTGCGCCGGGAACTAAGCCAAAATCATGAAGGACCCTGAACGATCGGCCACTACGCAAGAGATCTTCCTTCGCGCGCTGGACATCCCTCCAGAGGCCCGGTCTGCTTTTCTCGACGAAAGCTGCAAAAGCGACAGAGGGTTGCGCCAGGAAGTGGAATCCTTGCTGGAGCACCATCGCGCTCAGACGCTTCTAGACAACGCCATGGGCCAAAACGAGCGAAGCGGCAATGAGCCCTTCGCGGAAAGTCGATGGACCATCACCACTCAAAACGTTACCATCGCGGCCGCCAAATTCGCTTCCAGGATCTTGGGAGGCCGCGCGCGGCGTGCCGTTGCATTCATCTCTGCCGCCGTCGTTCTGGGCGCCATTGCTTACCTTACACGCAGCCAAGTGCGCCAATCGTCAGAAAGGCAGGTGCGGGATCAGCTTCGCGTCGTTCTCGATGCTGACGTACTCGCCGTGGAAACGTGGATCAACGCCTGGAGACGCGAAACCGATACCTGGGCCCAAAATCCGGCGGTGCGCAGTCTCGCGGAGCGACTGGTGAATCAGGCGAGCGGCGATCCTGAGCGCGCCAGGAGGCTTGAAAATTCCCCCGAGATGAAGGAATTTATGGCTCTGTTCGCGCCCCTTTTTAAGGGACCGGGGGAGACGCAAATCTTTCTCATCGACCGCGAGGGCCTTCGCATGGGCACAGGCCGGCGCAACAATGAACGCGCCGCTGCGTTCGAGGTGCGGATCCTGGAAGGGCAAACGAAGTTCGCAGGGCCTTCCCGTTTAGATGCCTGGGCGCCCGACAGGCCGCGGGACGGCAGAGTGGTCTGTTTTGTTGCGGCTCCTCTCCGGAACTCGAACGGTTTTATTTTTGGGCTGCTCGTTTACGCAAGAGTTGGCGGCTACGGTCTGGGCGAGCTTCTCAGCGCCGCGCGTATGGGTAGCACCGGCGAAACCTTCGCAATCTCGCGCGACGGCGTGATGTTGTCGGAAAGCCGATTTGACGACCAATTGAAGAGAGTGGGTCTGCTACCAAATGAGCCCGGGGCGCTCTCCGCATTGACTATTCAGCTAAGAGATCCCGGTGGTGATATGACCGCCGGCTACAAGCCGGCCGTGGAACTGGACGCTCGACCAGGTGTCCTGATTGCACGTCTCGCCGTTGCCAGCCGCGTGAAGCCTGCCGCTGAACAGACCGGCACCATTCTGAAGCCCTATCGCGATTATCGCGGCGTGGAAGTGATCGGGGCTTGGAAATGGCTGCCCGAGCACGATTTCGGAATCATCACGGAGGTCGACGCCATGGAAGCGTTTACCCCGTTGCGCCAGGTAAGCAGGGCGCTGTATGCGCTGTTCGGGACGCTGGGCCTGTTCGTCGGACTCACGCTGATCGCTTCCATCGCGTTAGCGCGGGTGCGTCAAAGAGATCCCCACTTGGGTCAATACCTGCTCTCGCGGCAGATCGGACAAGGGGGCACAAGCAAGGTTTACCTGGCGCGCCACGCGCTCCTCAAGAGGCCAACCGCGGTGAAAGTCCTCACCCCATCGGAGGAGATGCCCCAAGATGCCATCCAGCGATTTGAACGGGAAGTGCAGACTGCGGCCCAACTCACACACCCCAACACAATCGAGATCTACGACTTTGGCCGCGCTGCCAACGGGACTTTCTACTACGCGATGGAGTACCTTCCCGGCGTAACCCTCGCCGAACTGGTCGCTCTGGATGGTCCGATTCCGGTTGGACGTCTTATCCACATCATGAAGCAGGCATGTGCCTCACTTCGCGAAGCCCACGAAAAAGGTCTGGTCCATCGCGACATCAAGCCGCAGAACATCATGTTGTGCGAGCGGGGAGGCGAATACGACTTCGTGAAAGTTCTCGATTTCGGCCTGGTGTGGAACGTGGCGGAATCCGAAGATATGCGCATCACCCGGCCGCACCGCATCATCGGCACTCCTCTTTATATGGCACCCGAGCGGTTCAGCAACCCTCTGGAAGCCGACGCCCGTTCCGACATCTACTCCTTGGGCGCTGTCGCCTATCATCTATTTTCGGGCCGGCCCGTCTTCCGCGGTGTAAGCGACTTGCAACTTCTCGCACAGGTAATGCATGCGACGCCCGATCCTTTGTCCGAGGTAGTTTCGTTTCCCCTGCCCCAAGTCCTGGAGCGCCTGGTGATGGATTGCATTGCCCGCGACCCTTCCCAGCGGCCTCAGAGCGTCGCCGCGATTCTGGAGATATTGGACTCGATCAAAGACGTGCCGCCGTGGACCCAGGAAATGGCAAGAGAATGGTGGATGCGTTGCGTGCCCGAACTTCGCAGGTGAGTAGTCTCAACCCTCCAGAATCACCATCGCCATTGCTTGCTCCGCCGTGTGAGTCAGCGAAAGGGCGATATTCTGGGTGCCTAGCCGCGTCGCGATCTCTTTCGCTTTGCCGTGAAACAACAAAGTCGGCCTCCCCGAAGGCAGGTTGGAAACTTCAAGATCACACCACCCGATACCTCCGCGCCACCCCGTGCCCAGCGCCTTCATCCCTGCTTCCTTAGCGGCAAAGCGAGCCGCAAATCTCTCAAAAGGATTGGCTTTCCGTTCCGCATAGGCGATTTCCCGCGGCGTGAACACTCGCTGCTTGAACCGCAATCCGTGATCCGAATCCAGAGCCCGGCGTATCCGGTCCACTTCGCAAATGTCGATCCCCGTGCCCACAATCATCCGAAATGTTCCGCCCCTCGTATTCAAGGTTAACGGAGAGGACAATCTAGTGGGGATCCTTGCACTGGATTGATTTGCGCTTAGGGTGGTTCAGCGTGGGTCCGGCCGGCTCAGATGCTCACTCCATTCTGGGTCGGCCGTGTTTTAGCGCGTATCGAGGTTGATAAGATAGCGACAGGACCCATGCATATCCCCGACGGCTTTCTGAGTCCCGCTGTGTGGGCCCCGCTGGACGCGGCGGCGATTCCCGCGGTGGGCTGGATCGCTCATCGCGCCCAAAAAGATACCGACGACCGCAACATTCCTCTGATGGGCGTCATGGGAGCCTTCGTTTTCGCCGCCCAGATGATCAACTTCCCGGTGGGTTTGGGTACCAGTGGACACTTGGTGGGCGGAGCTCTGTTGGCCATCGTCCTGGGACCCGCCGCGGCCTCCGTCGTACTGACTTCCATCCTGGTGATTCAAGCTTTCGTATTTCAGGACGGCGGCATTATGGCCCTTGGACCCAACATTCTGAACATGGCCATCGTCGGTGTGCTAGCCGGCTATTTGCCTTACCGTTTGCTCGCATCCCGCTGGCGGGCCGGTGCGATTTTCCTGGCGGGAGCGGCCAGCGTAATGGCAAGCGCGCTGCTCGCCCTTTCCCAGTTGCTTCTGTCTGGAGTGCGAATGCCCGGCAAGCTTCTGTGGATTTCGATCGGGCTTTTTATGGCCAGCAGCCTTATCGAAGGCGCCATCACAGTAGTGGCCGTTCGCGCGATCGGACGATTAAACCCAGCCTGGGTGCGCGATTCTAAGACCGCGGATTCGAGAGCCTGGACCGTGCTCGCAATAGCATCAGTATTACTCGTCGTAGTTGGAGTTCTGGTCGCGTCCCAAGCGCCAGACGGAATTCAGCAGCTCGCCCTCAAACTCGGAATCCATGGAGTACCCATGTGGGTCCACGCGCCGCTGACTGACTACTCCGTGCCCGGCCTGCACTCTGAGTGGCAGCGCAAAGCCGGGGCTGGTCTGGCTGGTATGATGCTGATCTTCATCGCGTGCGCGCTCACGGGACGCCTGTTTGCCCGTCAAAGGAGCGCTTAGAGTTGCATCACGTTGTTGTCGAGCGGTGGAACCGCCTCGATAGCCCGCTCCATGCGGTCGATGCGCGGGCAAAATTCACCGCCCTCCTCTTTTTTCTCGTTGCCGTCGCGACCACTCCGCCCCCGGCCCAGTTGGCCTTCGCAGTTTACATGTCTCTGCTCGCGGTGGCTGCTGTCGTGTCCCGTCTGCCCCTGATTGGATTGCTGGAGAGGGCTTGCCTGGTGCTCCCTTTCGGCGCGACGTTTGCGGCCCTGACGTGGTGGTCTGGAAATCCGATTTCAGCGCTCGCACTGGTCGAGAAGAGCTTTCTCTCAGGCTTTGCCGCGCTGCTTCTCGTGGGCACCACTCCCCTTCCCAAACTGATCGGCGCGCTCGACTGGCTTGGAGCTCCACGAACTTTACTTCTGGTAATCCAATTCCTCTACCGTTATCTCTTCGTCATCTCCGAGCAGGGCCAACATATGAGACTGGCCGCGCGATCTCGCCAAGGCCCCCGGCGCGGCCGTTCCGGATTTCATGCCGCCGGAGGAGCCCTGGGAGTCTTATTCGCGCGATCCTCCGAACGCGCCGACGGCATCTACCGCGCCATGCTAGCCCGCGGATTTCAAGGCCGCTTTCCCCTGGGCGCGCCTCGCGCCTTCTCCGTTCGCGACGGAGTATTTCTAGCCTGCGCCGCGATTCTCTGCGTAGCGACCCGCGTCGTTCTATGACGACCGTGGTCGAAGTCCATGGGTTGCGCTACCGCTACCCCGACGGAACACAGGCCCTCGATGGCATGGACTTCTGCCTTCACGCCGAAGAGTCGGTGGCGCTGCTGGGCGCAAACGGCTCTGGAAAAACCACGTTCGTGCTCCACCTGAATGGATTGCTGGAAGGGGAGGGCACCATCGACATCTGCGGAAAGCGCCTCACCAGGCAAAATGCAGCCGAGGCTCGCGCCAAGGTGGGGTTGGTCTTCCAGGACTCGGACGAACAACTCTTCCTGCCCACTGTGTTGGAGGACGTTGCTTTCGGACCCTCCAATCAAGGCCTGAGCCACAGCGAGGCCATCGCACGGGCACACGCAACACTGGAGCAAGTCGGCATGGGGAGCGCTCTGAACAAAGCTCCCTATCACTTGAGTTCAGGCGAAAAGCGCCGCGTCGCTATCGCAGGAGTGCTGGCGATGGACCCGGAAATCCTGGTGCTGGACGAGCCCACCACTTTCCTTGACCCTCCCGGCCAGCGCGACCTGGTGAAACTGCTGCGCGCCTTGCCTCAGGCGAAAATTCTCGTCACCCATGATGTTTCCCTCGCCCGTCAACTCTGCACTCGCGCGGTGTTTTTTGAACGAGGCAGGGTGGCGGGCGAAGGACCTGTGGATGACATTGCCCGCCGATTCAACTGGACTCCAGCATAAACGTCACCGGGCCATCGTTGGTCAACGAAACCTGCATATGCGCCTGAAAAACACCAGTCTCCACGCGGATGCCTGACTGCTGGCTTTTTTCCACGAAGTACTCATAGAGAGCCCGAGCCTGCTCAGCCGGTGCAGCGAGGTCGAACCCCGGACGCCGCCCCTTGCGGCAATCGCTATAGAGCGTGAATTGCGACACCACCAGCAGCGAACCGCCCACGTCCAAGAGGCTGCGGTTCATCTTACCGGCATCATCGGAAAAGATGCGCAGATTCGCGATCTTGTCCACCAGATAATCGGCGTCCGCCTGGGTGTCGGTCTTAGTAACGCCGAGGAGGACCAGGAGGCCCGTGTCTATTTGACCGGTGATCGCGCCATCGACTTCGACGCGAGCCTTGGTAACTCGTTGGATTAGGGCTCGCATGCGCTTTCGTTCACGGTCGGCTCGCCCGCCGACCTGCGGCCTCGATTGATAGCATTAATACCATGCTCTCAGGCTTGGTTTGCCTTCCACTGATGTTCGGGCTGCTCTTGGCCCAACCTTCGTTCGAGGTCGTCTCCATCAAACCGATCACCGAGCGCAAACCCGGAACGATTGTCTTCGACGGAGCTACCGTCAACATGAACAGCTTCGGTGCTTTCGGGGTGATTCAACAAGCGTTTGCGGTAAGACCCATTGACATCCTGGGCGCCCCCGATTGGACCAGATCAGAGCCCTATGAGATCGTCGCCAAGACCGAAGACGGATTCGGAGCGCTGACGATGGACCGAGTGAGACCCCTGCTCCGTTCCCTCCTCGCCGACCGATTTCATCTCGTCGCCCATCAGGAAACCCGCGAACTTCCCATTTACGAATTGGTGGTCGCCAAAGGTGGCGCCAAGCTCAAACGGAGCACGGGCGGCGATCAGGTTCAAAATGGGCGCGGACGCATTCAAGGCGTCAACCAGAATACCGCGACACTTGCCGGTCAGGTCGCGTTGTTCGCAGACCGCCACGTTGTGGATCGCACCGGGCTAGACGAAAAATACGATTATGTTCTCCAATGGGCCCCGGACCTAACTCCCACACCTGTGACCGATTCCGATGTCCCATCCTTATTCACCGCCCTGCAAGAGCAATTGGGACTTCAGCTCAGGTCGGCCAAAGGCCCCGTCAAAGTCATCGTCGTCGATCAAATTGAGAGGCCATCCCCAAATTGAGGAGATGCACCGCTAGAATCAGATGTCGTAATATAGCGAAAACTCATGCGGGTGGGGACGAAGGCGTACTGCATCAGCCTCATGCTTGTGCTTATATGCGATGTAGGTTTCCAGCAGATCTTCCGTGAAGACATCCCCCTTCAACAGGAACGAGTGGTCCTCTTCCAACGCCGCTAAAGCCTCTTCCAGCGATGCCGGCATGGAAGGAACCCTCTTCATCTCCTCCGGCGACAGATCGTAAATATCCTTGTCCAGCGATTCGCCCGGATCGATCTTGTTCAGTACGCCGTCCAGCCCCGCCATCAACATCGCCGCGAACGCCATATAAGGATTGGACGATGGATCGGGTGGCCGGAACTCCACACGCTTGGCTTTGGGGCTCGACGAATACATCGGAATACGAACCGCCGCGGATCGGTTGCGTCGCGAGTACGCCAGATTTACAGGAGCCTCATAGCCCGGCACGAGCCGTTTGTAGCTGTTCGTTGTGGGAGCAATAATCGCCGACAGAGCGCGCGCATGTTTAAGCAATCCCCCGATGTACCACAGGGCCATCTGGCTCAAACCCGCATAGAGATCGCCCGCGAACAGTGCTTTGGAATCTTTCCATAAGCTCTGGTGCGTGTGCATGCCGCTGCCGTTGTCGCCATATAAGGGCTTGGGCATGAACGTAATCGTCTTGCCGTACTGATTCGCCGTATTGCGAACCACGTATTTGTACAGCATCATATTGTCGGCTGACTTCACCAGGGTGTCGAATCTCTGGTCGATCTCACACTGGCCGGCGGTGGCTACTTCGTGATGATGGCACTCAATGTTGAGTCCGCACTTGATCATCGTCTCCACCATCTCGGCGCGCAGATCCTGGTAGTGGTCGGTGGGTGGGACCGGAAAATAGCCTTCTTTATAACGCGGCCTGTAGCCGAGATTGTTCTCCTCCCGCCCTGAATTCCAGCGGCCCTCCTCGGCATCGATAAAGTAAAAGCCCGAGAAGGCGTTTTGATCGAAACGAACGTTGTCGAAAATGAAAAACTCGGCTTCCGCCCCAAAGTAAGCGGTATCGGCCAGCCCCGAATTCTTCAGATACATCTCCGCTTTGTGCCCGATCCATCTGGGATCGCGATCGTAATGCTGGCGCGTGATCGGGTCGATCACGTTGCAGACCATTACCAGCGTCTTGGTCTCGTAGAAAGGATCCAGAAACGCAGTGGCCGGATCGGGGATCAGCAGCATATCGCTTTCATTGATCGCCGCCCAGCCGCGAATGCTGGATCCGTCAATGCCGAAGCCCTCTTCGAAAGAAGCCTCTTCCAGTTGGCTGATGGGATATGAAATGTGCTGCTGAATGCCAGGAAGATCGGTGAAGCGGAGATCGAGCTGTTTTGCCCCGTTCTTGCGGGCAAAGTCGAGGACTTCTTTTGCGGTCATTCCCACAGTGTAATCGTTTTCAGGATTGGGCAATGCGGGGAATCAGCTGTGCCTTAATAAAGCGAATCACCCCAGCGGTCATGGCAAGTGCGCGCTGGGGTGATTCTAATCGCGATTTCTGGAAATTTCTACTGTTTGCCCTACTTCTTCTCTACGATGTTGTTTCCGAAGACAAAGCCGATTTCACCGACCACGCGAAACTGATTGTTGTCATTGCCCAGGGGCCCGAAGACGGCGCCCTTCGTATAGTCGCCCGCGTGAACATAAGCCAGATCGCCGCGAACGAAGAAGCCGCCGGCCTGAAACGTCGGCGTCACCGTGAAGGACGTGCCCGTGCTGCCCGGACCATACAGCAGGTTGACCGCGTTTTGCTGGGCTGATCCCGAACTGGCAATATATTCGAAGCGTACCGGGAGCGAGAAGCCGTGTGGGAAAGCGCGACTCACCATAATCGCGCCACCGTTGGTCGAAGCGCCCTTCGCAACGCCGATATTTGCGTTGGTCGGCACCTTGGTGTATTGATAATAGGGCGTAATGATCCAGGAGCCCTTGTTATAGATGTAAATTACGTTGTAGATCGAGCTGTTGTTCTGCACCGGGGTGGCGAAGGTCTGGTAGGCTGTCTTTCCATAGTTCCCGCCGGCCACGAAACTTAATGTATGAGGACCATTGGTGTACGCCAACGCCCCTGATAGCCAGGTGTAGCGGCTAGAGTAGAAGCCGTCGTTCCAGCTGAAGGAGGCCGTGAACTTGCCCATGGTCTGATTGACTTGAATTCCTCGACTGATAGCGGTCTCCTGGTTCCACAACAGCCCGCGCGAAACATTCATGTTTTGGAAGCTGAAGGTGTACTCGGCGCCGATCAGCGTGGGCAGAGACCCGATCTCGAATGAAGTGTTTTTTCCCGCCTGCAACTTCACGTAAGCGACGGGTAGCGGACCCCATAGCTCGCTAATGTTGTTTTTGGTGCTGAGAAACGGCACGCCTAGGTCTGGAATGTTATAAGCGCCGGCCTGCAGGTAGTATTGAAACACGCCGTCGCTCTTTTGAATGAAGACCTGCCCATTGCTAAGGTCCGCATGCTGGACGTCATCGCCCGGGACATGATTGCTCTGCACCAGGCCGAAACCGCTGAGAAAGCCATTTACGGCGATTTTGCCGAAAGGTCCGGCATCGAAAATCGCCGGGGGAATATTGGACAGTGGGCCCGTCATCGACGGGCTGGACAACGCCATGGGGCCCGGTGGTGGAGTTGCAGGTGCGGCTGCGGCCGGGGCCTGGGGATCCTGTGCGAACACTGAGACACTGGAAACCACGAGAGACACTAATAGCGGACAAAGCGATTGACGCATTGTGATAGAACCCCTTCTCTTTTACGAGTTTTTTGTGAACGAGCAAACGTGCAACAGCTACACGGCGCGCACGCGCGTTGGTCTCCAAACTGACCAGGTACGACTCATAGTAAGGGCAAAGCGCGACTTTTGTTTATAGAAAGTTTCGATGCGCGGTATAGAACACTTTTTATGTACGGACTGCCTAACCTCTGCGTAGTGTTTTCTTTCCTTTACACTGGACCAGATGGAGCAAATTGCCCTCAACTGGGAACCGGAGCGGCGCTACTTCACCGTCAGCGAACTCACCGAAGGTGCCCGCATTGTTCTGGGCGACCATTTCACCGACATCTGGGTCGCCGGAGAAATCTCCGGCACACGAATTCCCGCCAGCGGCCATTTCTACTTCACGCTCAAAGACGAGCGCGCCCAGATCCAGTGCGTGTGCTACAAGATGACCGCGCGTTACATGAAGTTCAAACCTCAGGACGGGGTGGCCGTCCTGGCTCGCGGCCGCGTGGATTTCTACGAAGCGCGCGGGCAGGTTCAATTCGTAGTGGAGGCGATGGAGCCGCGGGGCTTCGGCGCGCTGCAGTTGGCATTTGAGCAGGTGAAACGAAAGCTTGAGGCGGAAGGCGTGTTTTCAAGAGAGCGCAAACGGTCGTTGCCCGCCCTTCCGGAACGTATTGGCATCGTCACCTCGCCGTCGGGCGCTGTCATCCGCGACATATTACAGATCCTCGAACGCCGCTCTCCCGGCCGTCATATTCGTGTTTATCCGGCGCTGGTTCAGGGCGAAGGAGCAGCCGAGCAAATCGCCGCCGGCATCCAATATTTCAGCGCCGGAGGCTGGGCTGAGGTGGTTGTGGTCGCCCGTGGCGGCGGTTCGCTTGAGGATTTGTGGGCCTTCAACGAGGAGCGCGTCGCGCGGGCGATTGCCAGCTCTTCCGTGCCTGTGGTCTCTGCGGTAGGCCACGAAACCGATTTCACCATCGCCGATTTTGTGGCCGACCTTCGCGCGCCTACTCCGTCCGCAGCCGCCGAATTGCTCATCGCCACCAGGGCCAGCCTGCTGGACCGTCTGGATGGCTGCGAGTCCAAGCTTCGGCAGGCCACTCGTCTGACGCTCGCGCTTCTCCACCGTCGTCTCAATGCAGTTACCGTCGACTCCGCACGGCTCCATAGAACTCTTGGGCGTCGTCTGCAAAGAGTGGATGAGTTGGACTATCGCCTGCGCGACCTGGTTCGGAAATCCATAGACCAGAGCAGACGCCCGCTGATTATCGCGTCGGCAAAACTCCAGCGGCGCGACGTCCGGTTTCAGCTGGCCGAGATCCGCCGAAGGTTGAGCGCGGCCGAAGTTCGAGCCCGCGAATGCATCCGCGCAGACCTGAGCGACGCTCACAAACGTCTGGCTCCCCTGGAAGCCCATCTGATTCAATTGAGCCCGCTCAAGATCCTCGAACGAGGCTACGCAATTGTAGAACAAGGCGGAAAGATTGTGAAATCCCCCGAGGACGCTCCCGTCGGATCAAATCTGAGTGTGCGCTTAGGAAAAGGAGAGATCGCGGCCACCGTCACCAAAAAATGATGCGGCCTACTCCAGCCGATAATTCGGAGCTTCCTTAGTGATAATCACGTCGTGCACGTGACTCTCACGCAGCCCCGCCGACGTGACACGCAAGAACCTGGCTCCCTGGCGCAGTTCACTAATGGAGCCGCAACCGCAGTAGCCCATCCCCGCTCTTAGTCCACCCACCAATTGATAAACCAGGTCCGCCAGCAGACCTTTGTATGGCACACGTCCTTCGATGCCTTCGGGAACCAGCTTGCCCGTGGAATCCTGAGCATATCGAGCCGTGGTCCCCTCCGAGCTGGCCTGCGCCATCGCGCCCGTCGACCCCATGCCGCGGTAGCTCTTGAAAGTCCGGCCTTGATACAGAATAGTCTCGCCGGGGCTCTCCTCGGTGCCCGCCAGCAGGCTCCCGATCATCACGCAATCGGCTCCAGCCGCAATCGCTTTGGTAACGTCGCCCGAAAACTTGATGCCGCCATCGGCAATGAGAGGTACGCCCGTGTTTTGCGTCGCCTTGGCGCACTCGGCAATCGCTGTGATCTGAGGCACACCCGCGCCGCTCACCACGCGCGTCGTACAAATCGAGCCTGGCCCGATGCCGACCTTGATTCCGTCCACGCCAAGCGAAATCAGATCGCGAGCCGCTTCGTAGGTCGCAATATTGCCCGCAATCAGCTGAACATCCGGAAAGGCGTGCTTCACGGCAGCAACCGCATCCAGCACTCGCTGGCTGTGCGCGTGTGCAGTGTCAATCGCCAGCAAGTCGGCCTTGCGTTTAACCAGCTCTTCAGCGC
This sequence comes from Terriglobia bacterium, assembly GCA_963766615.1. GTDB lineage: Bacteria > Acidobacteriota > Terriglobia > Bryobacterales > Bryobacteraceae > Palsa-187. The sequence continues at coordinate 837,318 of CAVYBC010000008.1, read as the reverse complement.
GCTCAAGAAAGTCGCCTGACGAACCGATGGCCGCTCCCACACGCAAGCGTCCTTGGGCATCTTTGGCCGCGTTGGGATACCGCAACTTTTTCTGAATGTCCTTCACCGTAATGAGGCCCTTCAGATTGTAGTGGTCATCCACCACCAACAGCTTTTCCACTCGATGCTGGTGAAGAATCGCTTCCGCTTCTTCCAGCGTGGTTCCCACTCCAACCGTGATGAGGTTTTCTTTCGTCATCACACTCGAGATCGGAAGATCGAAACGAGCTTCGAATCGCAGGTCGCGGTTGGTCAGAATGCCCACCAGCTTGCCATTCTTCGTCACCGGAACGCCCGAAATGCGATAGCGCTTCATCACTTCCAGCGCATCAGAAATCTTCTGCTCCGGGTCCATCGTCACGGGATCAACAATCATCCCGCTCTCCGAGCGCTTCACCCGGTCCACTTCCTCGGCCTGGCGATCGACGCTCATGTTGCGGTGAATGATCCCGAGACCGCCCTGTTGCGCCAGCGCGATTGCGAGATGGGACTCCGTGACTGTGTCCATCGCAGCGCTGACAATTGGAATATTCAGGCCGATCCGGCGGGTTATCCAGGTTCGGGTATCGGCGTCTGCGGGTAAAACTGACGATCGTGCAGGCAGAAGAAGCACATCGTCAAACGTAAGGCCTTCTGGGATCGTATCGAGGATCATGCGGCTTACTATTCATGATACCGTGCCTGAAGCCTCGACCCCGCGCTTCGCAGTTGGTACACTAAAGACTTCCCCATATGATTTCTGCAACACAAGTGCGTCCGGGCATGGTGATCAAGTGGAACAACGAGCTCTACACGATCTTTAAGATGGAACACCGCACTCCCGGCAACCTGCGCGGTTTCGTCCAGGTGAAAATGCGCAGGATCTCCTCCGGTACGATGATCGAACATCGCTTTTCGTCTGAAGACAAGGTCGAGAAAGCAGCCCTGGAACAGCACGAAATGGAATACCTCTACGACGACGGTGAGTTCTTCTATTTCATGAACACCGAAACATTTGAGCAGATGCATCTCACGCGGGACTTCCTTGGCGACGCGACCGGCTTCCTGATTCCCAACCTGAAGCTCAACGTGGAATTCTACGAAGGCAAACCGATGGGAGTCGAGTTGCCTCCTTCGGTCGACATGAAGGTGGTCGAAACCGAGCCCGGTCTGAAGGGCGCGACAGTTTCTAACGTGACAAAGCCCGCCAAGCTCGAAACAGGGCTGGTAGTACAAGTGCCCCCGTTCATCAACGAAGGCGAAAAGATCCGCGTTTCCACTTCAGAAATGGCGTACCTGGAACGCGCATAAACATCAAGACTATTGACAGACCCACCTGCGAGTGGTAGTCTAACCAAGTCCGTTATTTCTTAGGAAAGGAGACTCCTTTTGCTCCATAGTCAAAATCATTCAAATCTCGACGCGAAGCATGGTTCCTCGCTTTCCCCAGCGCTCGCCCGCGTCTAATCCAATCCCTACAACCTAGGCCGTAGCTACAACTGCGTGCCGAAACGTGTCTTAACGTCCCGCTCTCATGCAGGCACAGGAACATGGAAGACTTTACATCAAGATTGACACCGATCCAAAGACGAGCCTTCGACGGCATCGCCAGCGGCATTTCGAAAGGACAAATTATGGTCCTGCGAGGCGACGTGGGCTCGGGCAAGACGACCGTTCTTCAACAGATCGCCAAGACTCACAACGGTACTCTGTTGGGGGCTAGAGATTTCGTGGATGCTCTCAAATCCCGTCAGCCGGACGCCATCGAAGAAGCCTTTCTCTCCGTGATGGATCAGGCTATGGATCGAAACCGCCTCGTAATTTTCGATGACCTTTACCTCGTGAGCGACATCTGTTGGAGCTGCGACTATCCGCGCTCGCAATTGCTGAACGCTGCTCTCACCGCCGTTCTGGACAAGGCCTCCGCCGATGGTAAGACACTACTCTTCGGGGTAGAGGACCGGATGCCCGACCCGCTCTATAACCGCGCGTACGCGTGGAAACTCCGCGAGTTCGCGGCGGCAGACTACAAGAAGCTCTGCGAGGCCTACCTTACCTCGCCTGCCGCGAGCGAATTGGACTACGACGAGATCCACCGCTTCGCGCCCAAGCTAAACGGACACCAGCTTCGTAACGCTTGCGCCTGGCTGCAGGATGCAGGTCTGAACACGGAAAAGTTCGTAGAGCATCTACGCAAGCGCCACATGATCAGCAACGTGAAGATCGAGGAAGTCGAGAAGGTCACGTGGCAGGATCTTAAGGGAGCCGATGAATTGATTCGCGCTTTGGAAGCAAAGATCGCTTTGCCTTTTGAAAATCGCGAACTTGCCGCGCAACTGGGCCTGAAACCCAAGCGAGGCGTATTACTCGCGGGACCTCCGGGAACCGGCAAAACCACGATCGGCAAAGCTCTGGCCCACCGGCTCAAGAGCAAGTTTTTTCTAATCGACGGGACGATGGTGGCCGGATCGAATCGATTCTATGAGAGCGTCGGCAAAGTATTCGACGACGCGCAGCGCAATGCGCCTTCCATCATCTTCATCGACGATAGCGATGTAATCTTTGAAGACGACGGCGACAAGGGCTTCTATCGCTACTTGTTGACCAAGCTCGACGGGCTGGAGAGCACCAGCAACGCGCGGGTCTGCGTCATGATGACCGCGATGGACGCTGGCAGTTTGCCGCCTGCGTTGCTGCGTTCCGGCCGCATCGAGCTCTGGCTGGAAACCCGGCTGCCAGACGAGGAGGCTCGCAGATCGATCCTCGAGCAGAAGCTTGCTGGTCTGCCGGCCCCGTTTATTTCCGTCGATGTCGCGCTGCTCGCCAGCGCCGGACGCGGGCTGACGGGAGCGGACCTCAAAGCTGTTGTGGAGGACGCCAAGCTCCTATGGGCGCACGATTCGGTCAATGGGGAAGATCTCCGCTCCGTGGAATCGTACTTCCTGGAAGCCATGGAGACGGTGCGATCGAACAAGCGGAACTACGCCCGCAGAAAATCGCCCGGAATGGCGGAAGCAGGCCCGTACGGGTTTCCGCTGGAGGAAGAGACAGTGTAGGTCGCTACTCGGTGGCGCGGACTTCTGCGAGCCGCGCCCGGAGTGGCTCGGAAAGGTCCGCCTCAATCTCAGGGGTGATCAGGCCGACGGAGTCCATGTCCTGGATGTGGACTTTGTCCTTCAAACGAAAGCTGGTAAGTTTCATACGGACGAGGTCGGCGACGGGGGCGATGAGAATGCCTTCCTTCGTTCGCGCGGGCTCGGAGTCAGGGATTGCTTCGAGATATTCCGTCCTGACCTTCTCTCGCACGAAGATCAGGTGAATAGCGGATGTTGCTCGAGGCTTCTCCGGGTCCACCAACATGTCGATTCCCGCTACATGCCGGAATTTGAAGCCGCCAAGCTCCGCTGCTTCGATGACTCGCGGTAGGTCGATGCGCGCTATGGCGGCGTCCACATCACTCGTCGTGCGTGCCTTGATAGGCTCTCGTTCAAAGACATGAATGAAGACCGCTAAACCCCCGATGATCCGATACGGTATGCCAGCCGCACTTAGCGCGTCGTGAAAACGACGCATTTTTGCAAAGAGCTGATCCACATGAATATCGTAGGCTGAGGCGGTTAACATTCTCACCTCCGATTATAATGAGTTGGGTTTACGGCCTGACATACGGTCTCAGCTCCGGCAAGGCCTGCACAAGTTCATCCGCGACCATTCGCCCAAATAGAGTCGCGCCCTTCGCTCCCAGATGCGTGTAGTCGAACGGCGGAGCGCCGCCTTCCACTTCCGTCTTGGGCGCGGGAATGGAAGTTCCGCTCGCCTCCGTCTCGATCACCGATGGAGGCGGCGGCGATGTTGCCAAACGGTTGGCTTCCACCGGACCCATCTTCTGAACCGCGGCGGCGCTGTCGGCATTCAGGTCGAGAACTGGAACGCCTTCTTCCATTGCGACCTTCTTTGTCGCCACAGCCCAGGCTTCCAGGTCGTTCTTGAGCTTTCCGTTCTGGAAGCTCCGCCGCGTCAGCGATGTGATCAGCACGGGCCGCGCTCCGGCGCTCTTTACTTCCTTAACAAATTGATGCAGGTTGCGTGGGAATTCGGTGACCAAGTCGGTGGATCGGCCAGGCTTGCCGGGCTGATCGTTGTGCCCGAACTGAATCAACACATATGTAGCTTTGAAATCTGACGACTGTTTCAAAGCGTCCATCACCTGAGCCCAGGAACCCTCAGCGCGATAGCTGCTGGTGCTCCGGCCGTTCTTCGCCATGTTGATGCAGGCGACCTGCGGAATTACATCAGCGCAGAAGCCAGGACCCCATCCGTTGATCGGCGCGACGGTCGAATCGCCTACGAGGATAATGCGCACGGGCGACTGCGCGGCAACAATAGCCATTGTGGCGAGGCACAAAAGAACGAACGTTCGCATGTCTCTCATGATCCTATAATCTGACTCAAGGCTTTGATCAGATCTGTCTCATCCTGAGGAAACACTGTTCTCAGGTCAAGCACGAGGCGGTCATTCTCGATGCGCCCGATCACCGGCGGCGTTTGGGATCGCAGCGCGCGCTCCTGATCCACCGGGTCACCCGGAACGGCGATCAGCCAGGTGGAGAGCGACTGCTCCGGCGTCGAGCCTCCTCCCGCCACACTTTTCCCTTCGACCAACTCCAGGTTGGGCACCTTCGCCGCGATTCGCTTGGCTCGTCCGCGAATATCTGCGGGGCTCATCCGGATCATGCGGAGCGCGGGGATCAGATCCCACTGCTCAAACAACAAGTGGCGCAGAGTTGTCTCCAGAGCCTGCGTCACCAGCTTATCCAACCGCAAGGCGCGGAACATCGGATTGCGGCGCAGGCGGGCGATCAGGTCGGCGTCGCCCGCCAGAAGACCCGCCTGGGGACCTCCCAACAATTTATCGCCACTGAAAGAAACCAGGTTCACTCCGGCTGCGAGGCTCTCCTCGACTAAAGGCTCATCGATCCCGAATGGCTTCAGATCGACGAGGCAGCCACTCCCCAGGTCTTCATAGAGCGGCAGGCCTCGCTCGCGGGCTAGAGCGGCGAGCTCCTCCAGGCGCGGCTTGGCAGTGAATCCCTCGATGCGGAAGTTGCTAGGGTGCACACGCATCAACAGTCGCGTGCGCTCTGAGATCGCCTCGCGATAATCGTCGATGTGGGTCCGGTTGGTGGTGCCCACTTCGCGAAGCGTTGCGCCCGAAGCGGACATGATACCGGGGATGCGGAAGCCATCGCCGATTTCGATCAGTTCGCCGCGACTGACGATTGCTTCCCCTCCACAGGCGAGTTCGTTCAGCGCGAGCAGAACCGCGGCAGCATTGTTGTTGACTGCAATCGCGGGTTTCCCGGTTAACCGCTCCAGAGCTCCCGAGACATGCGAATCTCGTTTCCCCCGCTTGCCTCGCGCGACGTCGTACTCGAGGTTTGAATACCCCTCCACCGGAGTGAAACGCCCCAATGGCGCGCGCCCGAGATTGGTATGAAGAATCACCCCAGTCGCGTTAATCAGACGCGTGAGCGAAGGGCGGCTCAGGTTGGCGAGGCTCTCCCGCAGGCGCTCCTCCGCGCTGGCCGGGTCGATGTTAAGGCCTTCCAGAATGCCCGCCCGCATATGTGCGATAACGAGGCGAGCTTCTGTCACCAGAAGACTGCGAGGAGCTTCCAGGTCTTCGACGCGCGCGGTTAGTTCGTCGATGGAAGGTAGTGCCCGAAGGGCTGCAGGAGAACTCATTTTCGTGCCTTGGGATGAGCGCGGTCGTAAACCGCCATCAGATCGGTGAGCGACACCTGCGTATATTTCTGGGTGGTTGAAAGTTGCGAGTGCCCTAACAGTTCCTGAATCGCGCGCAAGTCCGCTCCGTCGGAAAGCAGATGCGTAGCATAGGCGTGGCGGAGACTATGCGGATGGAGCGAGGAATCTCCCGCCACCATGCGCGCGTAAAACTTGACGATTCCGTGAGCCCCTCGCGAGGTCAGGCGCCTGCCGTGATGATTCAGCAACAGAGCTCTTTCCTGAGGCGTGCCCGCCCGCACTTCGAGATATCTTGCTAGCGCCGAAGCGGCCTTCGACCCGTAAGGCACCTGCCGTTCCTTCCGGCCCTTTCCCCGAACTCGAATCCATTGTTCTGAGCGATCGAAGTCGTCCAGGTTCATCCCCACCAATTCGCTCACGCGAACGCCGCAGCCATAGAGCAGTTCGAAGATCACCGCGTCTCGCTCGGGATGGGGTCGTTCCAATTCTTCCTGACCCGCGACCACCGCATCCACCAGCCCATTGGTCTGTTCCGCGCTCGCGACCACAGGTACTTTCCTGGGAGACTTCGGCGTCTTCACTAAACGGGCCACATTGCTGGGTACGGTTCCCTCCTTCGCCAGAAAGTGAAACAGAGACCGGACCGCGGCCAGCTTGCGCCTTATCGAGACGGAGGTGAGTCCGCGATCGTACATTTGTCCCATCCACTCGCGGATGTTTAGTGACGTGAGGGACGAGGGGTCGGGCGAACTCGCGCCTGGAGGCGTGAAGTAATCCGAAAACTGCTCCAGGTCGGAGGCATAGTTGCGCAGAGTATGCGCGGATAAATTGCGTATTGTCAGCTCGGCGGTAAATCGCCCGATGGCCTCGTGCAGATCAGGCATTAGCGAGCTCGCGTGCATCCTTTATATAGACATCCAAGGCGGCCAAGGCGTTACGGCAAACCTCCGCCTGACGCTGCTTCTTATCGCGTGGAGGATGTTCCAGCTTGGGCAGAAGGTCGAAGGTAATATTGGCGGGCTGATAATGCTTAGGGTCGGCACCAGCCACATACGCGCAAAGCGATCCGATGGCGCTAGCCCGCGGAAAGGTTCGCGGCGCTTGGCCGGATAGAATGGAGCACGCTCCCAGACCTGCAACCAAGCCGGTAGCAATGGATTCGACGTATCCTTCGACACCTGAGATCTGGCCTGCGAAGAATATACTTTCCATCGTTCTCAACTGAAGCGTTGGTTGGAGCAGCGCTGGAGCGTTGATGAATGTGTTGCGATGAACCTGGCCGAAGCGCAGAAACTCCGCCTGCTCGAGTCCGGGAATCATGCGCAGCACGCGCTGCTGCTCACCGAAACGCATGTGGTTCTGAAAGCCCACCAGATTGAAACTACCCGCCCGCGCATCCTCGCGGCGAAGCTGGACCACCGCATAAGGACGGCGACCGGTGCGAGGATCGGTCAACCCCATAGGCTTCATGGGACCAAAACGCAGCGTATCGCGACCTCGCCGCGCGATCTCCTCAATCGGCAGGCAGGCCTCAAAATAGCGGACGTTGTCCTGCTCAATGTGCGCCGGGACATTGTCGGCCGCAAGTAGTGCGTCCAGGAACGCTTCGTACTGCTCCTTGTTGAAAGGGCAGTTCAGATAGTCGTCCGTACCATCAAGCGATTTTCCGTAACGCGACTGCTCAAACGCGACGGACCGGTCGATCGATTCGGCGTCCACAATCGGGCTGATGCTGTCATAGAAAAACAACTGGCCGGAGCCGGTAATGCGGGCAATCTCTTGCGCCATCGCATCTGAAGTGAGCGGCCCGCTAGCGATGATCCAAAGCTTGTCAGGATCGAGAGTGCGGACCTCTTCGCGGCGAATTTCGATTCGGGGCTCCGCATCGAGCACCCGGCTGACCTCGGCTGCGAATAGCTGGCGATCGACGGTGAGAGCGTGTCCGGCGGGCACGCGAGTCTTAGGCGCGATGGTGGAAATCAGCAGTGAATTCAGCCGGCGCAGTTCTTCTTTCAGGAGCCAGGGAGCGGAATTTTCCTGTTCCGTTTTCAGCGAGTTGCTGCAGACCAGTTCCGCGAGATCGGCTGTCTTGTGCGCCGGCGTCTGAAGGTGCGGGCGCATTTCGTAGAGGACGGCCTTGTGACCCGAACGAGCTACCTGCCAGGCCGCTTCGCAACCGGCAAGTCCGCCGCCAATGATGTGAACTTCGTCAAACATAGTTTGTACAGTATCGTTAGGTATATCCATTATGGCCACGGAGCCCAAGGCACTGGCGCCCAGCCACACCGCGGGACCGATCGACTCCGCCGAGCGCATCCCGGATCTGGATATTTTGCGCGGCATGGCGCTGTTCGGGATTCTGGCCGCGAACATGAGGGGCTTCAGCGCTCCCATGGACCTCTACTTCGACATCGGAAAATGGTTTCCGTCCGCCCCCGATCGTTACGCGCAGATGTTTATCGATATTTTTATACAGCGGAAGTTCATCACACTTTTCTTCTTCATCTTCGGCATGGGATTCGCCGCGCAGCTTCGGCGCGCCGAGGAGAAGGGCGTAGAGTTCATTTCGTTCTACAGGCGGCGCCTGGCGGCGCTGGCTCTGTTCGGATTGGTCCATGGCATTGCGATCTGGTCGGGCGATATCTTGTTGACTTACGCGTTTGTGGGAACACTGCTGCTAACCGTTCGGCATTATTCGCAGAAGGCGATTCTCGCGGTGGCTGGGTGGGTTGCGTTTATGCCAGTGCTGGGGATCACAGGCTATGCGGTCGCCTTCGGCGCACGACCTGGAGCGGAGAGTGTGGACCTCAAAAGAGTCGCACACCTGATTCCTATTTACGCTTTCGGCTCCCTTCCCGCGATCTTGAAACAGAACTGGCTGGAATGGATTCACCAATGGCAGGCTCAGGGAGGCGCGGATGAATGGTGGTCGCAAGGCTTCGCGGTGGTTTCGGTGAGCCTGTTCCTGTTGGGTATCTGGGTGGTACGCGAGGGGATTCTGGAACATCTGGCGGATTACAGGCTGGTCTTCAAACGAGTAGCGGAGATCTGCCTGCCGGTTGGTGTGGCTCTGAATATTGGAGCAGTGCTGATTCCTGCTGGCGGCTGGGTGCAAGGAATGCTGGACACTTATGCCGCGCCTGTGCTGAGCGCCGGCTACGCGGCTACTCTAATGGTGTTGCTGCAGAAAACAGCTTGGCGCCGGCGATTGATGCCCTTCGCTGCACTAGGGCGAATGGCGCTGAGCAACTACCTTGCGCAATCGGTTCTGTGTGTCGCGTTCTTTCGACTGACGCATCTGTATGGTGTCTGGGGACCGGCTTGGGACCTGCTACCGACGGTTGTGCTGTTCGGCATTCAGGTCTGGTTTAGCAATTGGTGGCTCAAGCATTACCGGTTCGGACCGATGGAGTGGGTGTGGCGAGGGCTGACCTATGGGACGCTGCCTCGGTTGCAGTAAAACGACTAATTCTCGTCCGGCGGGCTGGCACTCTCTACTACGATCACCTGACGCTGGCCTTTTGATGCTTCCAACTTCAAACCTCGCCGATTCTCCCACAGGAGAACGCATTGGATATAGAATATCCAGTGAGAAGGAGCGACTATGTGCGATCAAGATCATTTTGATAAAGACCGGGAACAGTACGAGTCTCTTGGCTTAGTGACACGAAAGCAATTCGGTGTAATGGTGGCCGCGGGCGTCGCGATGATGCTGCCTAAGGTGGCCAACGCCGCTGCAGTGGTGGAAGCGGACGTGAACGTGACGACGCCGGACGGCACTGCCGACTGCTACTTTGTGCATCCGGCCAGCGGCACTGCGCCTGGGGTTCTGGTGTGGCCGGACATTTTCGGGCTCCGGCCGGCGTTCCGGCAAATGGGCAAAAGGCTGGCGGAGTCGGGCTATTCGGTACTCGTGGTGAATCCCTTCTACCGCAAACAGAAAGCGCCCACTGCGGCGAAAGGCGGGGCAACCCCAATCCCGGAAGTGGCGCCGCTGGCGCAACACCTGAACGAGACGACCCACATGACCGATGCGAAAGCGTTCATCGGATGGCTGGATCAGCAACCCTCGGTCGCCAAGAATCGCAAGATGGGAACGCAGGGTTATTGTATGGGCGGCCCGATCGCGTTTCGCACCGCGGCAGCAATGCCCGACCGCGTGGGCGCAGTTGGGTCCTTTCATGGCGGCGGGCTGGTGACGACGATGCCCAACAGTCCGCACCTGCAGGCGGCGACCAGTAAGGCGCAGTTCCTGATAGCAATCGCCGCAAATGACGATATGCGGGCTCCCAATGACAAGGTCGCGCTGAAAGAGACGTTCGAGAAGGCAAAGCTGCCCGCGGAAATAGAAGTGTACACGGGCTCCCAGCACGGCTGGTGCCCTCCGGATTCGACCGTCTACAGCGAGCCCCTGGCGGAGAAGGCTTGGGCCCGGTTGCTGGCGTTGTACGGCAAGGCTTTGGCCTAAAAATCGATCGGGCGAGGCTGTAGAGAGCCTAATTCTCTGCGGCCTCAGCCTTCGGACATCCGAAACACAGCACGTAACCGCTGTTGTCCATCACCTCGAAGGCTCGTAGTCCGTCTGAGGTGTCGGATAGTTTGCGGTGAAAGCGAACGTCCCTGCGCGCGTATTCGTCATACAGCGCGTCGGGGTCCGGAGTATTGATGTAGGCATCCCACGGCGCCCATTCATGACGGGAATGGTTTGGCTGCGGGTGAATCTCCGGCGTAATGTGCTTCAGCATCAGCATCGCGCCATCCCGCCTGACAATGCCCCAGAAATCGGGGCCGATTCCGTCTCCTCCTTTATACGGGACATCGAAGCCAAGCTTGGATTGGTAGAAGTCCAGACTTGCTTGGAGGTCGTCCACTATAAAAAAAGGAGTGATGCTGTTGAGTACGGGCACCATGCGGTTCGAGTTTTCTCGCATCCTATCACACGCTATTAGAATAGAGAACTTGGGCTGTCACCGCGCTTGGCGGCGATGGGGGCGTCGCGGCGGTACGCGCGGGAATAACCAGAAGCGTGATGCTTTGGGGCGGCACTGTCAGCGAGACGGAATTGCCAGCCGGCAGGTTCGCCAATTGGGAAATCGTCTGTTGCGTGGCGGACGAGATCTGATAGGCTTGCGCGGTTCCCGTAGTCGAGAAGTTCGACAGGTTCACCGTCACCGGCGTAGCTCATCCCTCGCTATCTGGAATTCTTCCGATCTGTGCTCGACGTCTAATTTTGCTGGTAGAGCGAAATAAACTGGCGCAGATCGCTTTCGTTAACATCGGACACCGCCCAATAGGTCATCCCGTTGCTGTACCAGCTCTGCAAGTGGTAACCGTTGAGAGTTTCCGTCATCTCCGCCGTTGGCATGCTGGACGGCCACGTGAACAGGTTGATGACGTGTTTGGCGCGTCCGTAAATCAGCGCTGCCGCGGGGTGGCCTTCAAAATACTCCAGACGTCCGCCTAGCAAAGGGAAGCCATCGAAATCCTTCACTCCAGGGGCGAAGTCGAGCTTGCCGTTGAACCAGGGCTTCACCGTGTGCTGGTCGGACGATGGCACGTCCAACAAATGCGTTCCCGTGAGCGACCGGATGTGGGCCGACACTACATTGGCGGCCAGAAGCTGTTGCGGATCGACTCGGGACCTGAATTGAATGACGTTCCATGACGCGGAGGCCATCAGCAGGAGTCCTGCGGCGATAGCCAGCCAGCGCCAGGGAGATGACGTGACGGCTTTCGTTTCCCGGCTGAGGTCTTGTAGAATCTTCTGCTCCAGTCCGGATGGAGCTTCATAGTAACGAGCCTGAGTTCGCATTATGCAAGATGGACAGGAAAGGAGGTGTTGGGCCAGGGCTGGATCATTGGTTTCGGTCATGAGCCGCGCGGTTTCGCAGTTCATTGCCGGGCTCCGGTTAAGCACTCCTGCAGACGTTTCCGCGCTCGGGCGAGACGGGACATCACCGTGCCTACGGGGACGCGCGCTATGTCGGAGATTTCTTTGTACGAGAGTTCTTCGAGTTCGCGCAGAATGATCACCTCGCGGAATTCGATTGGCAACTCCTCCAGGCAGTTCTGGAGCGAACGGAGAGCAGCCTGATTGAGCATCACAGATTCCGCGTTGGGCGATTCATCGGCGGAGCCATGCACTTGTTCGTCGAATTCCACCGTGGGCTGGCCCCCTTTCTTCCGCAGCCATGTAAGACAGGTATTGCGTACCACGGTGAGAACCCACGCACGTCCGTCGCCGCCCTGGAAGGTTTCAAAGGATCGGAACGCACGCAGATAGGCCTCCTGGACCAGATCCTCTGCGTGGTCGCCATTGCGCGTCAACCAACGCGCCAAATTGTAGGCTGCGTTGAGGTGAGGCAAGGCGGTTTGTTCAAAGAGAGCCCGTTTTCTATCCGGGTCCATGGCGATTCTTTCGGGTTTCGTAACTCGTGGTGAAGCGGTGAATGCGAACGTAGTCATTGTGACATGGGCCACGCGGCCGTTGCTATTAGAGAAGACTCGTGCGGACGCCACTTTATTCCCCGCTTTTTTTTAACGCGCGACGTTCGGACTTGGTCCAGTCATAGATGAGCTGGATCTCGGCATCGGACAGGCGAGCTTCGGAATGCAGCAGAACGTAGCGCGGAAGAGGCATCTGCCGGCCGCGGACCTCGGCGCCTATCTGCGCTAACAGATCGCGCTTTTGCTCCGGCGAATACCGGTCCCAAAGGGAGAGATCCATATGCCGGCGAGCTTCGGCCACGTCTTTTTCCAAGGCCCAGGAAACGATGGGAAGGTGGCTGTAAAAAGGCCACTCGGTCCGTTGTGAATGACAGTTCTGGCAGGCCCTTTCAAAAAGCTGGAGCACACGAGGGTCGTCCCACTGAACTCCTGTCAGCAGTGCTTGCGAGTGTTGCTGTTTGACTGGTCCGAAGGGATGAATCAATGAAAGGGCCATGGCGGGAAGAATAGCCAGCGCACAAATTTGTTTGGTCACGCTATCCAGAACTACTTCGCGGTGGATTTTATTTCCCCGGGAATAAAATCGTGCGGGTGGTGGTCATGCAGGGCGGAGGCATTATGACGGATTTACTAAAAGGCTTACTGGACAAAGACGGAATCGACAGGCGTGGATTTCTGCGCTGCATGGCGTGGGCCGGTTCCGGCGTGGTATGGACGATCGCAGGAGGCGTGCCCACTTCCAAGTTGCTGGGTCAGACGAATGAGCACGAAGGATTTCAATTCGTCCAAATCAGCGACAGCCACATCGGATTTAACAAGCCGGCTAATACCGATGTGAACGCCACACTGCAGATCGCGATCGACAAGATCAATGCACTGCCGAGGACACCTGACTTCCTGATTCATACCGGAGATCTGACGCATCTGGCCAAGCCCGCCGAGTTCGACACGCTGGAGCAGTTGCTGCAAGGCTCCAAGGCAAAGCAGGTCCACTACGTTCCGGGAGAACACGACAATGCGACTGACGATGGCAAGGAATATCTGGCGCGCTATGGCAAGAACACCAAGGGAACTGGCTGGTATAGCTTTGATCACCATGGCGTGCATTTTGTTGGTCTGGTTAACTCGGCCGCACTGGACGGAATGGGAAAACTGGGAGGAGAACAACTGGCCTGGCTGAAGGACGATTTAAGCGGCCGCTCGGCCAGCACGCCGATTGTCGTATTCGCGCACATTCCGCTGTGGACCGTCTATAAGGACTGGGGCTGGGGCACGTCGGATAGCGAAGAAGCGTTGAGTTACGTGAAGCGATTCGGATCGGTCACGGTGCTGAACGGGCACATTCACCAGACGATGCAGAAGGTGGAGGGCAACGTGACGTTTCACACCGCGATGTCGACGGCGTTCCCGCAACCGGCGCCGGGAAGTGCGCCATCCGCTGGTCCGATGAAGGTGCCAGCAGAAAAGCTGCGCGGCGTGCTGGGAATTCGTGAAGTGGACTTCGTGGCCCATCCGCAGCATTTGGCGGTGGTGGAGTCGACTTTGGAGTAAGGCGATGCTGACGAAACTATTCTGTGCGGCATTGGCATGCGAAGCGATCTTTGCTATGGTGGGGCGGCCTTGAGCGTTCAGGAGAAGCGCGGCGAGGATTTGTTCCTCCGCCGCTGCAGCGGTTGCCACGCACTGGACTTGAATAAAGAAGGACCTCGCCTGCGAGGCGTTTATGGCCGTAAGGCTGCCGGCGTGCCGGACTTTGTTTATTCCGAGGCGCTGAAGAAAGTGGATGTTCGATGGGATGAGGCGAGTCTCGACCGATGGCTGACCGATCCGGACGCGATGGCGCATGATACAGATATGGCGTTCCGGCTGGTGGACGGGGAGGAGAGGAAGGCGGTGGTTGCGTACCTAAGGAGTTTGGGTAGCCGTTGAAGGGTCACTTTCGGGAGGCGCGATTCTTTGTTTTCAGGTACTTCCTGGGTTCGAATCGTACGGCGATTTTCTTTTAATTTCTCTCCGTCCGCGCGGGCGATTCTGCTCGATGTTGACTGCGGTTAAAAGAATGAGCTGCGATATTCGCGCAGGCTCGAATGTTTGTTTTCAGTACTTCCTGGGTTTGTATCGTGACGGCGTTTTATTTTAAGATCTTTCCCCGCGCGGACGATTCCGCGCGGGCAAATTGGCTCGGTTGGAAATATTCAAATTGTCAAAGATCGCTGGCTCAGAACGCAGGAGCCACACACAAGGAATGGTATGGCCACTATTTGATGATTACTGGCGATCTGCATGCTAAATACAAGCCGCGAAAAGGTTTTTAGTTGTTGATCACGTCGTGATGCGCTGAACATGGGCTCACTCAGGAATGAGTTAGACAGGTTTTTGGACGGGAAACAAAGTGGGGCGGAGCAGGTTCCGTCACAAATCGCGCTTCGCGGACCCGCGGTATTAGATTCAGGTTCTAGTTCTCGCAAGGGAGTGGGGGTTCAAGTCCTCTCATCCGCACCAAAACAACTCAGCTACTCGCAATACGTTGCAAGTGCAGCTTCGATTTTTGATTTCTCCCGCTGCCATGATCTGTGCCCGAACCTGTGCCCGAATACGGTGAACGCACTGGTAAACTTCACAGACAGGGTAAATTTTCATGGGGCAGCTTGAGCTATGGATCGGACTGGTTGAACTTAGGCCCCATGATCGTCGTGCCTACGGCGCTGCCGGGGCCTTCACCAACATCATTACGTGGGCGAGTGACCAGGAAAGTTTTCGGCAAAAGGCCGAGATCATTGCGTCCACTCTCGATATGTTTGTTGTCGATGTCGAGGGTGCCGAGCCTGTCGCAGAACGAGCCGAAAAGTGGAGTATGACCGAGGAAACCGACGACATGATTCAGCGTGCGGAAGTCAACCCCGATGCCATCGTCTACGGCACTTTCCATCGGTATCCCCATGTCGAAGCCTGAATGTTGATCAGGCTGCTTCGCAGCCGTGAAGCGTGCCGCTTCACTGTCTTAATGGAATTTGTTCTCTTTATTCATCTCCGGCTGGTGGGACGGTTTGAACACGAACCGCTTACCGAAAAGGGATTCGCATCAAAATCCTGCGTGTTGGAGCCGCAGGGAATCGGCACACTTCGTTTAGCGTGTGCAGCATGACCAAGTTCTGATTCGCAAGGGGTCTGACCATCGCACGATGCGTTGAGGTCCGGGTCCAACATTTTCGTGCTCGAGCCAACGCCTTTAGAAAATGATTCCTTCTTGTCGAAGTTCCCAAGCCTTCCGGCGTGGTCGCCTTCCTCTCCAGTAGCGATGGTCGTGGTCACTGGTCGGCGGGCTGTCCAGATTTTCGCGCAAACCTACTTCCGCCTCGGCCAAGATCCATTTCGGCGCCTTCCGCCAACTTGTGGGGCTACGCCATTTTCGAAAATGGCTCGTCGAGGGCCGGTGAGATCCTATTAAGCGGTACTCAGTTCGCTGCGGGACGGGGCAGCCGCTCTCGTTCGCAGAAGTATTCGAAACACCAGGCCATGCGTAATCAAAAGGAGAGGCACGTAGGCAGCCAGGATAAAATAGCCAGCCCCTAATAAGCCTGGATTATCTGGCAATGATATTCCGCTCTCCCAGATAGAAAGCGAAGAGCAGGTCCGCCATTCCGAAAACATTGAAAGCCCAGGTCACCGCTGTTCCGGCAGGGGTTCCCAACGTAGCCAGAGAGAGCAAAGCCAGAATGGCGGTAATGAAATCACCATAGGCTACTGGTTGAGCAAATGCGGAAGGCAACTCTGGAGAAACAACACCAGGCATAAGAAACGCCAGACCGAGAAACCTGAACCCATTGAGCAGCAGGATGGGCCTCAAGTTTTCGGGACTGGGACGTCGTTTGAGCGCCGGCCAAATGTAGAGCCAAGCCACTGCTCCCCAGGCAGCCATGCCGAACGTTGCGCTGATTCCGAACAATACTGGAAATGACATGATTGAATCCTTTCTGGCGCGCCGTTATTGCTGGGCTGCTCCGCTGCCGATCAATGCAGCCAGCGGCATCAAAGGGCCCACGGGAATGTACTCGTGGTCCATCAGGTTCTCTTTCGATAACGGAAACGTGTCCATGATGGCGTGGGCTTCGTCGACGGTCTTCACATCGAGAAAAAGAATCACACCGCGGCCGTCGCCTCTGGAATACCAGTGGCGAATTTTACCGTCGAGATAGAGCTTCACCGTTGCCCGGATCTCGGATGGAATGATCTTCATGATCTGCTCGCGGGCGACGCCTGGTTTGGCCGTCAGGATGACCATCACTTCCGTGGTTTTGGGCGATGGCGCGCCGGAGGGCTGTTGTGGGGAGGAGCCCCTGTCCTGCGCCAGCACCGACGCTGCCGGGAGCATAGATAAAAGAAGAGGGAAAAGTAGTTTCATGGTTAACCTCGATTCAGTTTGGGTTTGTTACAGGCGGCATTTCGCTCGCCTGCCTAAATATTTGCCCTTGCCGCCCCGCTTGTGACACGCTGAACGAAGAATTAATTTCTGCGCGAAACCGGTCACAAAAATGGCTCGCGCGGCAAAGGTTAAGTAGTGAGCGAAGGAGAACAGGAACTTCGCGCCCTCATGGGCCGCTATCAGAGCGGATCATTGGAGGCATTTCAGGAGATCTATGCGCAGCTCGCGCCCGGAGTGCGCCGCTATCTATCGCATTTAGCCGGCGGCTCCGAATTCGCCGACGATCTGCTTCAGGAAACCTTTCTTCAAATGCACCGGTCGAGAGCTGCTTACAACCCGGAATATCCCGTGAGACCCTGGGTGTTCGGTTTGGCTCGAAACGTTTTCCTGATGGGTCGGCGCGCGGCTCGTCAATTGGCAAAGGTCTATGAGCCGCGCGAGGATTTGCCAGAATCTCCTGTTTTTCCGGAAGCAGACAGGCTCGGCTCCCACGACGAGATCCGCAGAGGGCTCGCGCATTTACACCCCGAACAGGCGGAAGCGCTCCTGCTGCACCATGAGTGGGGATTCAGTTTCGCCGAGATCGCTGGGATGCTGGGCATCACTTCCGCTGCGGCTCGCGCGCGCGCCAGCCGGGGAATGGCGGACCTGCGCGTGGCGCTAAACAGCTTTCAGAGGGCACGGGCATGATGGATCGTTCCTCGAAGCCTTCGGAATTATTGATGCGGGTGATCGCCGACGATCTGAAGCCAGTCAAACCATCTCCGCAGCCGCTATCTCTGGTCTTGCGAATGGTTCCTCTCGCACTGCTGGTTTCGTCGGCGATTGTGCTTGCGATCGGCCTGCGTCAAGACTCGCAGCTATTAGGGCCGCTCTTGACGTGGGGCGCCTCGGCGGCGCAGTTCGTGCTGGCGGTCACACTGGTCTGGATCGCCGCGCATGAAACCACACCGGCCGGCAGGCTTCCCAGGCAAGCAGTTTACGCCGCGGCCGTCGCAGGATCTCTGGTTGTTGTATTGGTTAGCCTGCTGACGTTCTTGAAGAGCCCGACAGGCGGAACCTTCCCTGTCCCGCCACGGATCGCAGAAATTCTGCGCGTCTCGCCGTGGATCGTGGACTTGGTATGCGGGATCGGCAGCACGCTCGCAGGGGGAATCCTCGTCCTGTTCTTTGGCCGGTTGTTTCGAAACTCGCTGGTGACGCGGCCAATCGTGGCGTGTGCCCTTTATGGCGCAGGCGCTGGTCTCGCGATCAATGCCGGTTGGCGCATTGCATGCCCCTTTTCGACCCCCAGGCATGCGCTGGGAGCGCACGGAGCGGCGATCATCGCCACGGTGCTCCTAGGAGCACTCATCGGGCGCTTTTGGGGGAATCGCAGATCGGAGGGGGCCGGTACAGGTTCCTGAGCGTCGGTGCGTTGTTAACGCAGAAACACTCGGGCCGACATCAATTGGTGAAAGCCCGCAGGCTCAGCACTTCGAACTTGTAACTCGACTCGATCCAAACCTTCGCGCGAGCGCCAGAACAACTACCAGCATCTTCGTGGATTTGGGGTCATGACGAGTCTCAAGGCTCTGCCCAGCCTGGCGCAGGAGATCTTGCAGTTTGGAGTTGGTCATTTTACCTCTTTGAACGAGCGATCTCTGCATCCAACTCTTGGACCCGGTTCATGATCCGCAGAATCTCTGCGTCCTCTTCGATGGTGAGGGATCGAAGCTCGGCGTATGCTATCGCCTGAATGCGCGAGGTCTCGTTGAGCAGGCCTGTCCGCTCGCCTTGCATCAGATAAACGTTTGAGGACTTGTCCAATGTTTTTGTCATATAACCAACTTCCTGAACTAGCGGTCCGCAGAGCGCCCTACTAAAGGAAACGTCAATTGGAGTCCCTGCGTTCCGTAACGTCCAGTTCGAGGATAGCCGGGAAGGCCTGAAATAGGTCTAAGGAAGGCGTCAGGAATTCGTTAAGGTCGGGAACGGGGGCGCGCCGAAGTTCCGGGACTGTACGGGATACTTCCTGGGCTGGGAGGGGTCGGGGCGAGGAAAAGGAAAACTGTGGAGGCGAGGGAGAAGGCCTTAAATACGCGCATGAAAAGTTCCTTCACGGAACCCGGTCAGCCGTGTCTAGTCCGAACGCATTTTGATGCGGTGGACGCTTACTGCTGAAGGGCGGAGCCCGTACTCAAAGTGTGCTGCGCAAGACTCCATAGTTCCAGCACTGCCGGCGAGGTCCAGCGTTCACTGCTCCGAACAATTTGGGTGTACACTGCGAGCTCAGGACCAACCCAATTAAGGCGAACGAGGAGCCTTTGCTCTAGTTCTTCCGCGACCGCGACTTTCGGCAGGATAGCAATGCCCATTCCGGCCATCGCGCACTGTTTCACCGCCTCAAGACTTCCCAGCTCCAGCGGAAATTCGAGTTTGAGCCCAGTCGCGCTCAGCCTCGCTTCCAACAGGGCGCGAATGGCGCTGCCATTGTCAGGTAATAGGACCCGCACCTGCGCCAGGTCCTCGCATTTCACGTTTCCGTTGCTGGCGAAATCGTGATCCGGCGCCATAACCAGGACCAGTTCCTCTTTGATCAGCGACCCCACCAGCAACCGCTGGAATGAAGGGGTTGATCGACTACGAATGCGAGGTCGGTTACTCCTTCCATGATTTCGTTAATCAACGTGCCCGAACTGGCGCCCGATGTAATGCCCAGCTCAACGTGCGGATAGAGAACCTGAAATCTGTGCAAGAGTCCAGGGAGACGATAGGTCAGAAGCGATTCCGGGGCACTGACCTTCAAAGGGCCGCTCGGTTCAGCCTCCTTGTGTATGGCCACCCTGGCCTCCTCAGCCAGAGCGAGGAGCCGATCTGCATATTGCAGGGCTCGCCGGCCTACCTCCGTAAGCACCACTTTTTTGGAGAAGCGGATCCGGTCGAAAAGCTGGGCGCCTAATTCATGTTCCAGTGCTTTGATGGCGGTGGTCACGTTGGATTGGGAGTAACCGAGTTCGTGCGCGGCACGAGTGAAGCTTTGCCTGATCGCCACGATTTGGAACATCTTCAGCTTGACCAAGTCGAGCATACAAATCCCTCGCAACTTTCCGCTAACACGTGCGTTACACACAGTGAGGGCTACGTCGCCCACTCTGGTGGAATCTCATTTGCGTTCAAACGCCATCTTCAAAATCGGCGGGGTAATGAATGTCGTCAACATGATCATCAGAATCAACGCGGAAAAGGTGGTCGGCGAAAGAACAGGCTTTCCCTGCAAGAACAATGTGCTGCCCAAACCAGCAAAAATTAAACCAACTTCTCCTCGCGGAATCATTCCCACACCGATCGCAAGCCGATCCACGCCCCGCTCCAGGACTCCCAATCCGCAGATCTGCTTTCCCAGGACCGCAACGAAGGTAATCAGTCCCGCAAACAGCAACACTTGAGTGGATGCAAAACTCTTTAGATCAACGCGAAATCCCATCAGGACGAAGAAAATCGGCACTATTAACGTCGTGATCGGAAAGAGCAACTCTTCTACGCGCCGTTCCCCACGGTCCACAAAGGGCTTATAGTGAACTTCTTCTAAAACCACGCCGGCGGCAAATGCCCCGACAATTGGCGCCAGCCCAACCAGAGATGCGATACCGGCAACTAGAAAACAGAAGCAAACACACACTGCGAGCAATGCGCCAGCGACCTTAAGTTTGGCTGCATAGACAAAAGCTCTCTGCGACCAGAACCGCCCGATCACGACTGCCAGCGTCAAAAACAGCGACGCCTTTCCTATGATCCACAACACCGCCCCCCAGCTCACGCTGCCAGGCGATCCCGACTGCGCCGTTTCCGCAGCGACCAGGCCACTCACCACCGCCAGCACCACCAGGCCGATTACATCGTCCGCCACAGCCGCGCCTAAAATAATGCGCGCTTCCTTGGTGTTGGATTTGCCGAGGTCCTTAAGGACGCGCGCGGTGATGCCCACACTGGTCGCTGTCAAAGTGCCCCCTACAAACAAGTGGCTCAACCAACCTGCCTGGGGAAGCAACTCGAGAGAGACAAAGTAGCCCAGCACCATGGGCGCGATGACCCCCAGTGTTGCGACAGCAAGAGAGGACCAGCCGACGGCGAGCAATTGGAATAAGTCGGACTCCACACCTACTTCAAACAGCAACAGGATCGCACCGATCTCGGCGACCACACGAAGCATGACACTGTCCCGTAAGGGTTCAAGCGCTGTAAAGCCAAACAAACCGAGGTTCCCCAACAGAACTCCCACCAGTAACTCTCCCAATACCGGGGGCTGGCCTAAACGCCCGAGCAGCTCGCCCCCAACTTTAGCCGCGATGATGAACAGCACCAGGACCAGGATGGCTTGGCGAACCAGTTCACCGATATCGGCAACCGGTGTCAGAGAGCCGTTTCTCCTCTCTCTCCATTCCGAATGCGGACCACCTCTTCGATGGAGGAGACGAAGATCTTACCGTCGCCGATTTTTCCTGACTTGGCAGCGTCGGTAATCACGGTCATCACCTGCTCCAATATCGCATCGGAAATGAAGACCTCGATCTTGACCTTAGGGATCAGGTCGACTTTGTACTCGGCGCCCCGATAAACCTCGGTGTGGCCTTTCTGCCGGCCATGTCCGCGGACTTCAGAGACCGTGATGCCGACCACTCCATTCGCGATCAATGCGTCCTTCACCTCATCCAGCTTGTTGGGCTGGATCACTGCCTCAATTTTTTTCATGCGGTTTCCCTTCGCGTTTCTTCCAGGTGTTCCAGCCCGCGGCCAAGGCGATGCCTGCGATTACCGTAAACAGGGGCGCTCCCGCCTTTAACGCAAGAGCGCCACCCAGTAAACAGGCTCCACAAAAATATCGCCAATTCATTTGGTCATCGCCATCATGATGCTGAAGACCACGCCCATCAGGCAGAAAAGGAGCACCGGCCGTTTGAGCGACTTATTCCACTCCGGCTTCTGAGTTCCTTCGTTGATCAGCCGGCGGATTTCCTGAAGCTGCTTGCGAGCCATCGTAAGCTCCCACCCATTGCCGGCAAGATTGACTGCTTTCAGGGTCTCTTCCTCCGCCCTCGGTAAAGCTCGAAGCCGGTAATACAACTCGGACAACTTAAGCTGAGCGAAAAAATGGCTGTCGTCCAACTTAACCGCCGCCTCCAGAACGTCCATACTTTTGTACGCCTCGAAGTTCATCGCATAGGCCATGCCCAGGCAGGTCCTGAGGTCGGCGGAGTGGGGATTCTCCGCACACGCCTTCTCCAACGCGCCGATGTGTTGCTTGAGCTCGGCTTTGGAAACGGTGTGCGGATCGCGCCACGGAATCGGGAGAATCCGGATTGGGGCCGTTCCCTGTGGGAGGGAAACGGCCGCCGGTCTCAAGACTTCAATCGCAGTAGATGACATGATTAGCCCCTTCTATGTGGTCTTGATCTCGAATTCCGGATAGCAAAGAGCGCCCATTTCCGGGAGATCCAAGCCGGTCATTTCGGTCTGGGCGCTCACGCGCTGCCCCAGGAACATGTCGATCGCCCAATTCATCACGAAGCTCATGGAGAAGACGAACCCGATTAAGGTTGCACAGCCAATTAACTGCGCCACCAACTGCCCCATGTCGCCATAGAACAAGCCGGTAACGTTGCCGTTCACGCCGTTCCATGATCCGCCGTAATTGCTCTTTCCATCCGCGAAAAGGCCGACCGCGATTACACCCCACAATCCATTGGTGCCGTGTACCGAGATCGCGCCGACTGGATCATCCACTTTCATCTTGCGTTCCACAAATTCGACCGAGATGCAGACCAGAACGCCGGCAATCAGTCCGATGAGGACTGCGCCAACGGGATTCACGAAGCCGCTAGGCGCGGTGATTGCAACCAGACCAGCCAGCAGACCGTTTCCGGTCATGGAAGCGTCCGGTTTGCCGTAACGCATCCACATGTACAGCATGGCTCCGAAGCTACCGGCCATTCCCGCCAACATAGTGTCGACAGCAATCGATCCGATGCGGAGCGCGCCGTTGCTGGATGCTCCCAACGTCGAACCAGGATTGAATCCAAACCAGCCGAAAGCCAGAATGAAACAGCCGGTGAGCACTACCAGGAGATCATGACCCGGGATCGCCAGGGGCTTGCCTTCGCGCGTAAACTTGCCTATGCGAGGACCGATGAGGATCCCCATTGCCAGAGCGGTAACTCCTCCGACCGCATGGACCACTCCCGATCCCGCAAAGTCCGCATAGCCATGACCTAGACCGAAGTTCGTCCCCAGTGTGGATAGCCATCCACCTCCCCAAGCCCAATTCGCGTACATGGGATACGTGAATGCGCCCATCAAGAATGAAGACACCACAAAAGCGGCGTACTTCCAGCGCTCGGCTGCCGTGCCCGTGACGATGGTCAACGCGGTGTCCATGAAGACCATCTGGAACAGGAACAACACCATGACCATGACGTCATAGCTGTGGTTATGCATCAGAAAGAATCCGCCCTGGCCCCATAGCCCAAACGGCTTGCCAAACAAGTTGATCGCATACTCCAGATTGAGCACCGGTCCGCTGCCCAAATTGGCAACCGCGCCCACGCCGCCCATCTGGATCGAAAACCCGATCAGCCAATATGCCAGCATGCCCACGCCGTACACCATGAAATTCATCATCATGGTGTGGTTGGCGTTCTTCACGCGGCACAATCCGGTTTCAACGATGGCAAAGCCGGCCTGCATGAACATGACCAGAAATCCAGTGACCAGCGTCCAAACGAAGTTTATGGCGATCTTGTTCTGTCCGACCTGATTCACCACATCGCCGATCGTAAGACCTTTCTTCGCATCCCCGACGGTGACGTCGGAAACGGTCCCTGTTAGTCCGCCATCTGGGTCGCCGTTAGCTCGGGCTTTCGGGTCCGGAGGCGCAACGTTCTTAACGTCGGCATCGGTAATCGGAACTGGAGGCGGAGCTGGAGCGGCCGCGGGAGCCGCTGCCGGAGGAGTGGCGGGAGCAGCAGCGGGTGCTTGCCCGTAGATGATCGCGCTGATGCACAGCAAAAGCCCAAGGAAAAGGATTGTCTTCTTCATTCGCTATTTTCTCCAAACTGCGTTCTTCATCGCGGCAGGGTTGATGAGGCCGATAATCCCGCCCAGACTCACAAAGATCCCCACGATCACGATGATCAGCCGCACGTTCACGTTTTGCGAAATCGACAGGCTGAATACCGCGATCAGAAACCCCAATAGTGTTACGACGACTCCTGCTAATGTCATCCCTTTGTCTCCTCACTCTGCTCCATTGGTTTGCACTTCATGAAAAGGAAAATTGAAGCGCCGAGGCAGACCAGAAAGCCCACACCGGCGATCATCCCCCAGCCCGCGAACATTCCCGCCAGCAGGGTAAAGGCTACCAGGAACAGCACGACCCCAATTGCTTGGGTGGAATTCGCTCCCATAGACTACCTCCAAAAAATAGATTTAGACACCGCTTGGACTCGACGCAAATCAACGCACGTGGGCAAGCGCAGAACGAAGCAAGAACGGCTCGCTATATGCTTTTTAGTTCGCCAGCGGAACGTGGCCGGCTGCGGTAAGAACTCAGATTCCATACAGTACTACGATGAATTTTCAACTACAATAGCTATTCGCCACCCCCTGTGATTTCGGGCGGAGTCGCAGAGTGAAGGCGGGGTATCGAAACGCATAAGGCTAATCGAATTTTTGGATGAGATCGGGAGGGACACCGTGACCCCATCAAATATTGAGGAAGAAGCTCTTCTAGATCGTCGAAAGACACAGGCATTGCCTATCTTCCGATCCAAAGAGAGACTTGCATTTCTTTTTCTCATTGGAGGTTTCCTGCTCACGATTGTGCTTCTTGCACTTGACGCCCTGGTGGGATTTCACGGTGAGGCTTCAACACGCGAGAGTCTCTCTGCGATCGCAGAGAATCAGCTTTTGAACGTGGTCTTGATTGGCCAGATTCAACAGTTGCACTCGGTTTTGAATTCGATTGGGCAGCGAGCACCGGGCCGGAATCCGCCCAATCCAACGGAACGAGAGGAAATCCATCAGATTGAGAAAGCGGTACAGGATCTCTCTGCGACGGTTCCCGCGGATAACCCGGATGCCAAGATCTGGTCGGACATCCAGGCGAAGCTGGCATGGATTGTCCAGGAAACAGATCGGATGCTGGCGCTCTCGCCTGGCCAAAGAGTGGAAGCGGCAAGTTTAGCCCTGGCTGGCCAACAAGTAGCAGTGGCTACTGCAAACCTGATCCAGTCCACATACAAGCGGGCACAAGAGACCAAACTCCAGGTTGAGAAAGCCACCAGGCATCAATCGGTGGAAGATCGCAGTCCTTCTGGCAGGCTGTCTGGTAGTGGCGTTCGTCCTGTTTCTGACCGGCACCAGGATCTACTACCGGATGAACGAGCAAGCTCACGAATTGAGCAGTGTGTCATGGCAATTGCTTGAGAAACAAGAATCGCTGGCTCGCAGACTTTCGCATGAACTTCACGATGAGCTGGGGCAGTCGCTGACGGCCCTGAAGACAAACTTTTCGCGCCATTCTTCGCTTAAGTGTTCTGAGCCCTCGTGGATGGCGGATTGTACGGACCTCTTGAAGGACTCCATGCGAAGCGCCCACGAAATTTCCCAGTTGCTTAGGCCGACCATCCTGGACGACTTCGGGCTGGACTCCGCGCTGGGGTGGTTGTGCGAAAGGTTCGAGGAAAGAAACCGCGTGAAGGTCCGCTATCTGTCTAACTTCCGCGATCGGCTAGACGAGCAGGCGGAAACTCACCTTTTCCGTATCGCGCAGGAAGCCCTGACGAATGTAGCCCGGCATGCGCATGCAACGGTGGTGAATGTTCAGCTTGCCAAGCGGAACGAAGTGGTCGACCTGACGATTTCCGATAACGGCGCTGGTTTCACGTCCACGCCAGAGCATCGCTCGCAGTCGTTTGGCCTGACGGGGATGAAAGCACGGGCTCGCAGTTTGAATGGGACAATGAAGATCCGGACGAGGGCCGGACACGGGACATTAGTAGAAGTGTCGTTCCCGCTCTCACAAACGGCGCATGAAGAAACGAATTCGCATCTTGTTGGCTGACGACCATAAAATGGTTCGCCAGGGCTTCAAGCTGATCTTGGGATTGCAGGACGACATGGAAGTGGTCGGAGAGGCCGGTAACGGACGCGAAGCCGTAGAGAAAGCACTCTTGTTGAAGCCGGATGTCGTCATTATGGACGTCACCATGCCCGAGTTAAACGGCATCGAAGCGACACGCAGGATTCGCGATTCGGCCTCGAATTCACACGTCCTTGCTCTCAGCGTGCATCGGGATGCCGTGTATGTCCGGGAAATCGTTCGCGCGGGTGCGCAGGGATACATCTTGAAGGAGTCCGCCGACACCGAACTATTGGCGGCAGTTCGGGCCGTCGCGGAAGGCAACAGCTACCTAAGTCCGGAAGTGGCGGGCGCGGTCCTGACGGATTACCGTCGCCACGCCGTGAATCCGCTCGACCTTCTGACCCCGCGTGAGCGGGAAATCCTGCAGTTGATTGCGGAAGGAAAGACCAACAAGGACATGGCCGGGCACCTCAATCTCAGCGTCTACACGATCGACGGCCATCGCACGCGCATTATGGAGAAACTGGGTCTTCACAGCATAGGGGAACTGGTTCGATTTGCAGTGCGCAATGGGCTTGTGGAATAGAGCCACTGCAAGTAGTACACGACAATCGGAGCGGGTCGGAGAGCAGATCTCGCGAACTGTGAAAACAATCTTGGGGCTTACAGGGAAGCAGTAACAGCTCTTAACGTTTCTGGCGTGTCATTTTCGATCCCAGCCTACGGGCAAGGACCAAAACGACTATGAGGCGGCGGGCTTCCGAGGCTCTTTCCCGCCACGCGCAGGATCTCTTGCAGCTTCGTGTGGGCCATGTTACCTCTTTGCGCGAGCAATCTCTTCATCCAACTTCTGGGCGCGAATCGGTTAGCTGGCGAAGAGACCGCGGCCTAATTCTTCGTCATGGTCAGGCCGGTGACTGTGACTTCGGTGTTGTGCGCGAAGCGAAGTCCATAGACGCCGTCCGTGGACTTAAGCTTTCCGGCGGTCACCATCGCGCTCTTGTTGTAGCCCGCGACGACGGTGCCGTTGATGGCGCACTCGACGCGGTCGCCCTTCACGGAAATGGCGATGTCCTGAGTCACGGGCTGGTCCTTGCCCGCAGCCTTGTGCACAGCGGCATTGTCCTCGCCTTCGCGACCGTTCATCTGGAATGGTCCGGGACCGAATCCGCGAACGATGAAGGAGCCGTTCCCGTAGGCTGCGCAGTAAAGGTAGCTCTGCTGGGCGGCGCCCAGATCATTGCCCGCGATGACGATGCCGTAGGGGTGAGGGTGACTGTTCAGGTTCATGTACTTCGGCTCATTGAACGTCGCCTTGACGGAGTAGTTTCCAGTGGCGGTGTTGGCGGGATTCCAATACGTCACGGCGGGACCAGTTACGACATGAAGCATCTTGCCGTCCTGGGCAAGCTTGGCGTCTTGAATCGTACGCCCCTGCCTCTCTTCGCTCGAGTCGATCTTTCCGGTCCATCCGGGAACGCTGATTCCACCTCCCGGGACTGTACGGGATGTTTCTTGGGCTGGGAGGATTGGGGCGAGGAAAAGGAAAACTGTGGAGGCGATGGAGACGGCTCTGAATACGCGCATGAATAATTCCTTCAAAAGAGTTGGGACGGTCCAATTATACGTCCCCGCTGGGCGGTCGATTAATAGTTAGGCCATGACAGGTTTTGCCGGATGCCCGTTCATATCACAAATGAGCAGAGCCTAAAGCGTGAGTGGCGGGGCGTCTACTCTCCTAGATTGGCCTGCAAGACAGGTGTTCGCCAGCGATTCTGGGTCCTGCGATCCGTAGTCGGCGCTTGTCAGGAGCGCATCGATCGACAGTTCCTGATTGAGCGTGATCGTGCGTACGGTAGTAAATCAGGCAGCGAGGATTCTGACGTCTTCGATTCACGGCTTTCTGGACTTTGAACGCTGGGTAATATGCTGTCGAGCTTGTTCTCTTTGTGTTTCAGCCGGCGTTTTGAAGTTTTCGTCAGTCTTGTGTGCGATTGCTTCAAGCGCAAGGGCGATACGCCGAAGCGAAAGATCGATGAGTGTCAATGATTTGTGAATCTCGGTTAAGTCGATGTCAGTAGGTGACATGGCTCTCATTATCGCAGCCTTGCAACGTAGTTACCCGTTCGAGACCCGGGGGAAGACGTAAATTGAGTGACCTCCGTGAGGCATAGGCCTTCTAAGTTTTGATGTCGCGTCTTATTGGCGGACATCGGCCCTCTACAATTTGACGCCGGGCGCTTGAGAAGGGTGTTCTAAGAGCGCGCCCGGCGCTGCGTTCAACGTCATTGGATTGATGCTTCGCCAAAACAGAAGACTTAAACTTTTGGCTGCGGGCGGGCACCATTGGTTGCGGTCCTCGTCCGACGGCCAAGCAAGGGTGGCTCCGGGCCGCTAGACGGCGCGCTTGCCGCGAGCACCAAGCCGATTGCCGAAGGTTCCGGCGTGGGGACGCTAGTCGGTGGGCGCTTCATCCAACCGGACTCGCACCCTTGGCATCGATGCTTTCAGCCTTTCGTAACCGGCCTTCGTAACACCGGGTCCGCCCACGCTAAGCTCGCGAAGATTTGTGAGGGTAGCGAATTTCGGGAGTATGGCGTCGGTCAGTTGGGCAGTGGGCAGATATAACTTGCGCAGACTCGAGATCTTCAAGAGGGCAGCAGCTCCCACATCGGTAATCCCGTCTCCGCCAAGATACAGCTCTCGAAGATCAGGAAGATTGGTTAGGAAGTCCATTCCTGCATCGCTTACTCGGGTGACGGGGGCGGCCAAAACCTGAAGGGTACGCCGATGAGACAGATACCGCATCGTCTCGTCACCGACCGACGTGCCCTTTACCCAAACCTCGCGCAAATCTGCTAAATCCCCCAATGAATTTATGCCTGCGTCTGTGATTTTTGTGTCTGTCAAAGTCAAGCTGCGCAGTGAGCGCAAGGGAGCAATATTCCGAAGCCCGGAATCAGTCAATGGCGTTTCTCCCAGATCCAGCGTTTTGAGTTTACGCATTTGAGCGAGATACCGGATTCCATTGCCTGTAATCTGGTTCTCGCTTAGATCAAGTTCCTCCAAATTGGTGAGCGGTTCCAGATTCGACAGATCCTCATCCTGGAGTTCGCATTCGCTGAGAGACAATATCTTCAGCCTCTTGCACAAGGCTACCTTGGCAAGAGCGACGGAATCTAACTTTAAGCCTGTAAGGCTAAGGTTTTCAAGAGTTGCGAAGCCGTTGAGGTTCTTCAATCCCTCGGCAGTGACCTTCGTACCATTAAGCACAAGCTTCCTGAGCTCATGGAGATCCTCAATTTGCTTCATGTCGGCGTCTTTTAGGCTGGTGTTGGCAACGGTCAACTCCTTCAGTCCACGAATCTCGTCGAGGTGCGCCAATCCGGCACCCGTGAAATTCGCGGAGGCGAGATCAATCGAGTCGATATGAGAGAGAGACGGTAGCCTGGCTAGAGCGGCATCCACTTGAGCAGCTTTCGCTCCGTCCTGGAAGACCACGGATACGCGGCCATTCTTGTCTTCCACGACTTGGCCTCCCGCCTGGCTAACGGAAGCGAGCGCCACCTGGGCCTTGTAGCGTGGCCAAAGGACAGTCAGTGCGACTAGTATGAATAGGCTGGCAGCCAGTATCGATGTCATAAGGGCCCACCGGCGCCTCTTGCGGCGCTTTTGTTCCCTAAGCTCGACCTCAGCGCGGCTTAGGTCATGGATGGCTGCGAGGAGTGTAAACCAAGGATCGGCAAAATCGCCACGATTAATTTTGCTCCGACCCGCGGCAAAAGTTCGGTAGTCAATCGCTACCGGCATGCTCACCAGCTCGCAGAGTCTTTCTGGAAAGGCCTTTTCTGCCTCACGATCACTAGTAGCTTCGTTATTGGGAATTCCCGAAATCAGCACAGGCACAATGTGATGCGTCCCGCGGACTTCGGCAAATGTCCCAATCTCTTCATTCACATATTTGCTCGCCCGCGCGGAAGGCGAGCAAATTACAATCAGCTTCGACGAGTCTTTAAGGTAGTCTTTTAAGCGCTCCTCATAATTGCCGGCCTGGAAATCCTGTTTGTCGAGAAATAGATTGAGCCGGCGCTTGCGAACTGCAAGAGCACGGGGAGCAGAATACTTGCCAAGCGCCCGCGTGAGAGGCTTTACAAAATCAGTATCTTTGCGGGAATAGCTTATGAAGACGTCATACGTATAGGTCCCGCCAGACTGTGCGCGTGAAGCGAGCCCAAAAGATTTATCCGATTCAGAAAGCGGCATAAAACCCTCCGCTGGAAACGCCTAATTCTAGAGAGATGGACAACGCATTCTAGCATTTCCAGCCCAAGCCGCTAAATGATCCAGGCGATCATCATCCGAATCCTTTTCTTCGATCTTTAGGTAGAAAGTTGAAAGGATCCGGCTTGTGGCGGCATTTGCGAATGGACGATGCGGCGGGTGCTTATGGATGATCCCCAGCGTCAAACACCGCCAAAGGAGTAATTCGTATGCGTTTCCGCCTGCTAGTTTTCACGCCGTTATGTTTGGCTCTTTTCGCCGCAAACTCAAAGCCACCCGGCGTGCAACGGACGGATTTGCCGCTCATTGAGCGTCTAAACGAGATTGTACAGTTGCGTTTTAGAACTCCGGCGCCGAGCGCGTTGGGGATGAGCCGCGTTGTCTTGCCGTCGTCGATGGGCCATCATTACCAACCCCTTCTGACCCTTGAACGCGACTTCGCTCCTGAAAATGAAAAGGAAAGGGAAGTCATCCGTGAACTGGAGGAAAAGCACGTCGAAGTTGGGCTCTATGTAACAGGGGTCAGCGTAGTTCAATCATCACCCGAATTTCTCGACTATCGCGCGTTGAAGGGGCCCGGCGCCATCACCAGGGGAACTCCGCGCCCGGCTTGGTACCCCGGACGGCCACCGGTGATCGTTGCTTCGGCGGTGATCGCTGCTTCGCCGGTGATCACTGCTTCGATGGATGCGTTGCCGGACTGGAAGTCAGTCTACTCGCTCGCCAAACGCGCCATGCAAAGTTTCCGGGATGGTGGTGCGGGGTTCGAAACCAGTCTGGAAGGATGGAACATCGCGGCGAGGCCAGTGGTTGCCGAGGCGCGGTGTAATGTTTGCCACGATCGGTTATCCGCAATTTCGAATACGGCCTCCACGGAGAAGAGGCCGATTGGTGGCGTGCTTTATGCGTTCCGGCGTGACCCTACTGCGCGCTGAAAGCCAGCAGGACGTTGCCGTTTTTTCCATCCTGTACGCCGGGATACCCTGCGCCGGCAAATACCATGCCGCCTGCGACGGTGGGACCGGACGCGCCCATGGAGCCACCCTGTCCGGGCACTCGATTCACCGTTTGAAATTCACGCAGCATGTCGAATTGCCAGAGTAGCTTGCCATCGGCTGCGGAAAGAGCGCGTAGTACGCCATCCCAACCTCCGGAAAACACCACGCCTGAAATGGTGGACACGGCGGCATCCTGGCCCATGCTGCGGCCCTGCGCAGGTTCCATCGGTGTAAACCATGCGCGCTCCCCATTCGTCACCGCCAGCGCGACCACTCCGCCGCTGTGAATACCGAAATAGGCGTTGCGATCGTCCGAGCTTCCACCGAAGTTCACTTGCCCCGCCGGGCCGGGCGTCTTAGACGCGAGAGATGTCTTCCACACCACGGCGCCCTTGCGATCCGGATCGTGGGCCCATACCATTCCGCTCTTCTGCGCCGCGATCAAGACGCTCTTTCCGTTGGGCAGATCCTTGAGCATCGGAGAGGCGCCGAAGTCGAAATCGGGACCCGCATTGGCCGGACAATTGTCTTTCGAGCCGCGGCCTTCGATGCAAGCAACCACCCATGCATCGTTTTGGAGGTCCTGAATCGACCAGAGCATTTTCCCGCTATCCATATCCAACGCCACAATCGCGTCCGTTGTTTTTGCCGCTGGTTGCGAATAGGCATCCCCTGTGCCGACGTAGATCGCGCGACGCTTCGGATCGAGGGTCGGCGAATTCCAGACACCCGCACCGGAAGGCGCCCAGAGTTGTGTCCCCTTGGGATTCTTGCCAGTCTTCTTGGGCGCCTCCGGGATCATGTAGGTCTTCCAAACTTGCTTCCCGCTGAACGCGTCCAGGGCTACGACGCTTCCGCGGAACGTGCAGCACTCGTAGTTGGGATCCACCGCGGCCGGCTCCTCGGCCGAAGCCACGGGAACGTAGAGACGACTCTGATATAGCTGCGGCGCGCCGGTGAGGCGAGCCTGTGGATGCGGATCCACCTGGGCCTTCCACACCTCAGCACCGGATTGGGCATTCAGCGCATAAGCAATGCCCTTTTGGTCGCCGAAATACAGGAGAGCACCCTCGCCGCCGCCTTTTCCGGGACCTACGCTGATCGCGGTCCGAACCGGGCCAGCGGCTTTGTAGGACCAATAGAAGCAGCCCGTCGCCGCGTCGATCGAATAAACTTCGCCCGTGTCGACGCCCACGAAGACTCGCCCGCCAGCGACCGTTGGCTGTCCATATACGGATTTCGCTCCGGGGAATCCAAACGCCCATTTCAGTTTGAGCCTCGCCGCCTGCGTTGCATCCAATTGGGCGGCGGAGCCCTGATAGCGCGAGTTGCTGGTCCCGTTGCCCCAGCCATTCCAGGATGGCGTCGATGCCAGATCGCGGAGCGAGGAGTTGGCGGGACAGCGGCCCGAGTCCTGCGCTGCGGCGGCTATCGAAAGAGACAGAAACAGGAGAGCTTTCATGGCTCTCAATTGTATATTCAAATGAAGGACGATAGCGGACATATGAAATCGCCCCCGCGCTTCGTGACAGGCGAGACTGGATCTAATTTGAAAGTCAGAATAGGAGGAGCCTATGAGCCGCCGCATCGGACCTCTCAGTTTCGGAAGAAAAGCCGCGTTGCTTGCCGCTAGCGTCAGACTGGCCGTTCCGCTTGCCGTGGGCGTTTTGAGTGTGCCGATTCTGATCGCGCAACAGAGCACGCAGGTGAATCCGCCTGCCCCTCGCGCACCATTTCCCGGGGAACCAACGTTTGCTCAACAGCTGCCCGTGGAAAAGAGTGTGGGGTTCGAAGTCGCTACTATCAAGCTGGCTGCGCCCGATGCGGCTCCGAAGAACCAAATGCTGCGGCCGAGCCCTGACCGGATTTCGATCCCGAGCATGACTCTGAGTTGGCTGATTTACACAGCCTACGGCGAAGGGATGAACACTTCGGTCGGACTTAGGGGTGGTCCGGAGTGGCGGAACCAAACCGCCTATGCCATCGAAGCGAAAGCGCCACAGCCCTCTACGCTACACCAGTTGCAAGCAATGCTTCGAACGCTACTTGAGGATCGCTTCGGATTAAAGGTTCACACGGACATCGAAACGGGGAGCTTTTATGCCTTGGTGCTGGATCGGACCGATGGCAAACTTGGGCCGAACGTGCATCCATGGGATGGAACCTGCATGAATGGCCGGGAGCCTACCGAAGACGATGACCCTGCCTATGCTCGATGCTTGAGTAACTATCGCCCATCCGGTTTGTTAGTGGACGGCGCCACGATGTTTAACGCCGCGGAGCTGCTCTCGCTACCGGCATCCCGGACCCTTCTCGGCCGCATCGTGCAAGACCGGACGGGGCTTACGGGCCGATACAGAATGGAGCTCGAGTACCCATACAATTTTGGACGTCCCGCCGACCCCGCCGCTCCGGATTCCAGGCCGTCGCTGTTCACCGTGATTCGAGAGCAATGGGCCATGAAGTTGGAACCGGCACAAGGGCCGTATAAAGTGATCGTGGTGGACCGTGCGCAGCGGCCAACTGAGAACTAAGCTCACATTAGCGTGGTGGACATGGGGCTGATTAGGTGAGCAAAGTAATGCCCTCGGCAATCGCCGCATGCTGAAGCGGTTCATCCGAGGTGGCAAGGGCGCTGTTGGTGCGCAACGCGAGGTCGAGATAGGCCGCATCATAGGCCGCGACATTCCGGCGGCGTGCAAGGGACTCCAGAGCGATATTTGACCAGAGGTTCTGACGTTCTACTCGGATGGGCAGGGCTTTAAGAAGAGTGAGGTATTCAGTAATTTGCAGCTCAGAGATTCTCTTGCGCTTGCTGTAGGAGACGAAGATACTGTTGGCTACTTCAAACGCCCAGATCTCCGGCACGATGGCATCGTCGGTCACCAGTTCCTTGAGAACCCGACGACTGTAAGGTGTATCCTCGGTCGGATCGCCTGGAAAACACCATGAAATGGCGATAGAGGCATCGAGAATGAACGCCATCAGTGGCGGTGTCCCTCATGGATGAGCCTGCGCGTGACCGGCTCGCCAAGCGTGAGGTGATGCTTGTCCCCAAATTCGAGCATCCGACGCACTGCTTCCTCGCGCGAGGTATGTCCGGCAGCGCCGGGTGCAACCTGGAGGGCCGCCGCCTCGGCGAGGGAGACGAGGTACTCCTCTAACGCCATACCGCTGGCGGCTGCCCGGGCAAGGAGACCTGCTTCGAGTTCCGGCTTTAAATGAAGAGTAACCGTCATGGATCTTCCTCCAAGTTTACGTCAGCTTCACCACTCCAAAGCAGCCCAATTGTCGATAACGCAGCTGGATGAGACGCCGTAGACGCCATTATCGTTTATTTTCATTTGCGGTCATTTTTCCAAGCTGGATGTCGTAAGGTCATCGACAATAGGAGCCACGTGTCGGCAGTTGGGTCGAACTTTTCGCGACATAAAAAGGAGACTCAGCCCTCCCGATATTCCCCAAATACGAGCCTGAGACGATGTGAAATCTCCCCCACTGTTGCCAGCGACTGACAAGCATCAAAAATCCGGGGTATCAGGTTATCCGAACCTCGAGCAGCCTGCTCCAGCGCGCCGAGCTTTTCTTCCACCGCTGCCGCCGACCGGGTCGCGCGAAGCTTTCGGACGCTCGCGATCTGCTGTGCTTCGATCGCGGGGTCGATCTTGAAAGTAACGGGTGGTCTCTCATCGTCGAGCTGAAATTTGTTTACTCCTACTACGATCCGCTCTCCGCGCTCTATTTCCTGCTGATAGGCGTAAGCAGCGGTTTGGATTTCATTCTGGATGTAGCCCCTCTCGATCGCGGCCAGCGTGCCGCCCATGGCGTCAATGTGGGCGATATAGTCGCGGGCTCCCTTTTCAATTTTGCAGGTCAGCTCTTCGATGTAATAGCTGCCGCCCAGAGGGTCCGGCTCTTTGGTCACGCCGGTTTCGTAGGCGATCACCTGTTGGGTTCGGAGAGCTAACCGTGCGGAATCTTCGGTGGGCAGCGAAAGGGCTTCGTCACGGGAATTTGTGTGAAGGGATTGGGTTCCGCCAAGAACGGCTGCCATAGCTTGCAACGCTACGCGGACTACGTTTACATCGGGTTGTTGGGCCGTCAGCGTCGAGCCCGCGGTCTGGGTGTGGAAGCGCAGCATCATGGACTTGGGGTTGCGCGCTCCGAAACGCTCCTTCATCAGGTGGGCCCAGAGCCGGCGGGCGGCTCGAAATTTGGCGATCTCCTCTAAGAAATCGTTGTGGGCGTTGAAGAAGAATGATAGGCGCGGGGCGAAGGAATCGATTTCCAGGCCGGCTTTGAGAGCGGCTTCCACGTAGGCGATGGCGTTGGCCAGGGTGAAGGCCACTTCCTGGGTCGCGGTGGAACCTGCTTCGCGGATGTGATAACCGCTGATGGAGATGGTGTTCCACTCGGGCAAATTGTGTCCGGCCCATGCAAAAAGATCGGTGATAATCCGCATTGCGGGCCGGGGCGGGTAGATGTAGGTTCCGCGCGCGATGTATTCCTTTAAGATGTCGTTCTGGACCGTGCCGGATAGCTTCTTCCAGTCGGCGCCCTGGCCTTTGGCTACCAGCGCGTAGAGCGAAAGGAGAATGGCCGCGGTGGAGTTGATGGTCATCGACGTGGTGACCTGATCCAACTGGATTCCGTGGAAAAGACGCTCCATGTCTTTCAACGACGCGATGGAGACTCCAACCTTGCCGACTTCGCCTGCCGCCAGAGGATGGTCGGGGTCCATTCCCATTTGCGTGGGGAGGTCGAACGCTACCGATAGTCCGGTGATGCCTTGGGAAAGAAGATAGCGGTAGCGAGCGTTGCTTTCCTCGGCGGAGCCGAAGCCGGCATACTGGCGCATGGTCCAGAGGCGGCTCGCGTACATGTCGGGATGGATACCGCGGGTGTAGGGGAACTGGCCGGGACGGTCGGGAGGCCGTTCAGAACTCATGAACGGGAGATTTTGCGAGCTCGAAGAAAACTGGTGATGCCGAAGTACGTCATCAGGACCACAAACGATACCGTGAGAATGGCGTGCAGAAGGGTCTCCCCATCGCCTTTATAGTTGCGCAGAAGGCGGACTGCGGAAGGGGTAGGCAGTGCCGCCAGACAGATGAAAACGAAGCCGATGATTTCGTTCCACAAAACGCGCAAAGGTCGTATGACGCCTGGAGCCACGTGTCCTATGAATTGATTGATTCTGCCCATGAAAACGCACCCGGCAAGTCCGGCGCCTTTAGTTTATCATCGTCCTAATGCCGGTCGATTTCGAGGTGTTACAGGAACGGTTCCGCACCGCCGATATGCTGTAGAGAAACTGGTTGATCCCAAACCGTCTGGTGATATGCTGGAGGTGGCTTCGCGGTCGTGCGGAAGAGTACCCCCGTGCGGAGCTGAGAGAAGCGAGGGTCCATTGGAAGAAAGACTAAAGGAATTGATGCAGGAGCTGGGAAATGCGATCAACGAATCGCTCTCGGACTCCGACCGCATAGCCGCCGCCATCGGAGACATCAAGCGCGCGGGCTACGACGTATTCCTTGTTCTGGAAGCGACCATCGGATTCAACAAACGCGAAGAGGGCGAAGAGGGAGAAGACTCCTCCGAGACCATCGAAATTGAGGCTACTCCGGAGCCGGGCCGCCGCAAGGTCGGCAAGATCAAGCTCACATCGCAGGATCAGAAGTTTCTACGGGCGCTGAAGATTTCCATCGACGAAGAGAATCGCTAACAGCCCTTATTCCGCGACGATTCTGATACTGCCGATTCCGCCGTTAATGGTCAGACGGATGCTTACGCCGGAAGCCGATCTTAGCCATTCCTGATTCGTCCATCGATCGCCGCGTTTTTCCAGACCTTCTACCGAGATATCGCCGATGCCGCCATGGGCCGTTGCGCTGATGCCAGCGCCTCTAGGCAGGTAAATCTGAGCTTCTCCTACGCCGCCATTGATCTCGACGTCAAAACTTCGTTTGGGCGCTCCTCTTAGATCGAGATTCAATTGCCCGACGCCCATGTGCACTTCGACATTGCGAAGCGCGACAGAGCCAAGGTCCAGGTGCGCTTCTCCGGCGCCAAGGTTCGTGACGATGTCCCAGGGGACTTGATCGTTCAGGCGCATCTCCCATTTGTTTTCCACGTCGCCCACGAAGGGGCCACTTGGGGGCTGTTCTACTTTCAGGTCGGCGCGCAGACCGGAAATATGGGAGATGAATCTTGGTTTCCATGGGGACACGTTGTAGTCGAAGTCGGCTTCAGCGAGTTTGGGGGAACCTCCCGACATTCTGAGTTCTCCCGCTCCCATCCTGAGTTCCAGGCGCGCGGACTCAAACTTGCCCAATTCGACAGACTTGGCGTAGTGCTCCGAAGGTCCCGCACGAGGGCCATCGAACTCGCAACCGCACAGCAGCGCGACGGCCATTGTCAGGACGGCAGCTTTGAACATGGCGGTTCCTCACTGGTATGCTACGCACCTTGGGCAAGGTTGGTTCCCGGATAATTAAGTTGGATTTCAAAATGCAGACTTTCAAACTGACTTTGGAGTATGACGGCTCCAAATTCTCGGGCTGGCAGGACCAGATCAACGCAAGAACGGTTCAGGGGGAATTGAAGCAGGCTGCGGCGGAGTTGTTCCGGACGGAGGTGGAGATACAAGGCGCGGGCAGGACGGACGCGGGCGTGCATGCGGTGGGGCAGGTGGCGCACGTGAAGTTCCGGAAGAGCAAGGCGCAGATAAGCGCGGCGCAGATTCTGCGAGAGCTGAACGACAAGCTTCCGTCGAGCATCGCCATCACGGAGTGCGAAGAGGCGGCGCCACGCTTTCATGCTCGCCACGATGCGGTTTCTAGGGCGTACTTCTACCAGATCTCGACGCGTAAGGCGGCTCTTTCCAAGAAATTCGTATGGTGGATAAAGGAGCCTTTGGACATCCCAAAGATGCAGGCCGCGGCGGCATTGCTGCCGGGCCGGCACGACTTCAACCCCTTCCGCGCACAGGACCCTTCCAAGCCTGACGAGTCGACCATTGTTGTGGTGGAATCGGCTGAGGTTGCGGTGGACGAGCACCTGATCGTATTTCGAATCGAGGCGTCGCATTATTTGTGGAGAATGGTCCGTCGCGTGACAGGCGTGCTGGTGAAGGTGGGCAAGGGTGAGGTCAGCGCAAAGGAGTTCGGCGCGTTGCTGGAAGGAAATCCGAACCCCAAGTTCGATATCGCGGCGTGGACCGCTCCCGCCGCCGGGCTCTTTCTGGAAGGGATCCGTTACGGATCAAAGTGATTTCAACTCGGTCCTGGCTTCGGAAGCCCACTTGCGAAGTCTGCCCCGCTGATGTGAGGGCGCGGTCTCAGCGGCTTCAAGCGACTGCTCCAGAGCTTCTTTGGCGGCCGCGGGCTGTCCGAGCTTCTTGAGAACCTTCCCGTACCAATACAGGCCCTCCGGATCGTAAGGTCTGCGTTGGACGTATTTGGCCAAGGCCGGCTGAGCCTCTTCAGGATGATCGGCAAGAATCGCCACGGCTCCCAGGTCGCGCCAGACCTCGCTGGAGGAAAGCTTGTCATCTAGTGAAGCCGCTGTTCGCAGAGCTTTCAGGGCTTCGTCAAGCCTGCCCTGCTCGCGCATAATCTTCGCCAGATGGAAATAGGCGTCGGCTTCATCGGGCGCGATTTCAATGGCTCGCTTGAAGGAAGCCTCGGCTTCTGGGAACTGCCGGCGTTGCGCCTGGATCAGGCCGATTTGAAGATGAGCATCCCAGTCCCGCGGATTGAGCTTCGCAACTTCCAACTGCCGCCGCAGGTTCTGGCGGGAGCTGAGACCTGAACCGATGATCTGGATGTCGCCCTGGAAGAACCGGTAGCCGTAGTAGAGGAGGAAAGGCGATGTGAGGAAATAGGCTCCCGAGCCGAGGAACCCATAGAGGACCCCTCCTAATATCGCCGCGGCGCAGCCGCAGATGGTAGTAACGGCAGCGTGCGTGTTTGAAGTTCCCATGACTGCTCGGAGAGAAACGGCACTGAGGAAAAGAAAATAGAGGCTAAAAATCGCCAGCAGGGGAAGCGAGAAAATGATGGGAACCGCCAATATGCTTCGCAGAAGGGCGCAAGGGACCAGAACGGCGACGTAAGAGAGTAGATGGCAGGCGAGGACGGGAAGATAGTCGCGCCGCAGGATGGTGGCGACCCCGCCCAGGGAGTCCCACAACGTCACTACAACGATGGTCGCAGGCACGTAGAAGGCTGCGAGGAATATAAGACCGCCCAGCGAGGAGAAGCTCCTGAGCAGGCGCGTGGCCAGGATTACAGGTGAGGGAGGAGCGGAGGGATCGGCGTCCGCGGCACCGAGCATTTGGAAAACTGCCGCCAGTCCGGTGTTGAAAACGGGTCCGAAAAAAAGGACACCCACGATTAGAGCAAGGATCAGCGCAAACAGAAACGTACCTTCGTCCAACACGCGGCAGAAAGCTGCGTGCGGCCGGCGGTAGATTTCAAAAAGGATGCGGAATTGCCGCGCCAGAAGGGATCACTCCTCGTTGTTAGAAACTCGCGCCACAACGGAAGGCTGTGGCAGATTCTATCTTAACGAGGAGGCCACAGCCTCCTGTGGGCGCTCTACAACATAATCGGCGCGGCAACCAGAATCCATTAAAACTTGATTGGCTCTTGCGTGGTGAACGTCAGCAATGTTTCCGAGGGGATCTTCACACGCTGCCCCTTCATGAATACGCCTGAGCCGGCGCCCGCAGCCGCTCCAGCGCCTGCGCCAATCGCTGCGCCTTTTCCGCCGCCCGCAATTGCTCCGATGATGGCGCCGATCGCACCCACCGCGACCGCCTTCTTCGCTGTAGAGGCACCTTGGGATCCGCTGTACTCGGCTACGGTGCTGGTGACGACCGGATACGTCTTTCCGTTGACTCTGATTTCCACCAGCTCGACTGTTAGTTCCGCTCTTCCCGTCAATTTGCCGGAGGATTTTTCGGTCGCCAAGCGCACACGAGCGTCGGCGCCGCGGCGTACCAGGACTTCATTCCCCAAGCTGATGGGATCTTCCACGCTGGCTCGAAATTCAGCGCCCGGGTCATCGCGTTCCGAATCGATCCCCTCGATCAGACGGACGCTGATGAGAGTGCCACTGGGAAGTTCGCGCGCGCTGTTGTCGACAATCATGCGGGAGAGGATCCGCTCACTGACGCCCGATTCTTTCAACTCCGCGATTCGCGACGCATTCGCGCGGAATTTAACGGTCTGGCGGTCCATCAGATCGAGAATGAAATTTTCACTAAAACCCGACTGCGCAAGGCGCAAGATCGAGTCGCTATTAAGCGGCTCGGGAGACGGACTTTTCCTGACCACGGCGCCGATGACTCTTTCGTTGACGCCGTTCTGCTTCAGGTCGATCAAGCTGGAAACGTCGCTATTCAAGCGCGAGCCTTGCTGGTCGATGACATTCAGGACGAAGTCGTCACTTAAGCCCGACTTGGTCAGCTTCACCACGTCGTCGTTACTCATGGTGGCCTCGGCGAACCCGACGAGGCCGCTGATCGCCAAGACTAGCGCTACAGCTACAGTTCTTTTACGCATACATCCCCCTAACATATTAGATGCGATTTCCGTTTGCCGAGGTTTCAAGTGGTTGTTCTATCTAATATCGCCTAATATCGCGCAGAACGCAGCAGGACGCGATGGGGCCTTAACAAACTTAACGTGTAGGCGTCGATTCCCCCGCGCTGACGCGCTGGGGCTGGCCCAATCAGCCAACCGCTACCCGCGCGGCGGCTGGATTCGAACTACCCCGCAGACTAACAACGCGACGGACGATTTTCAGGCGTTTGCTAACGCGATCAGATTGCGCTTCACAATCGCCTTGGTCAGCGGCACTTTGTATTTGTTCTTCGACAGAGGTTGCGCGCCTTCCAGTGCGGTTTCAGCGGCCTTCGCCGCCAATTCAGGTGTAATTTTCTGGCCCGCCAGCAGGGCCTCGACTTTCTTCAGCCTCCACGGAATAGGAGCGACTCCACCTAGGACGACGCGTGCCGAGCGGCACGTCTGGTGGTCCATTTCGAGCACCAATGCGACGCTTACAATCGCGTGGGTCCACGCCTCGCGATCAAGCTCCTTGTGATAAGTGCTGCGCGTATTCTTCGCTGGCGCGGGCAGGTGGACCTCCGCCAGAATCTCATCGTTCGCAAGGACATTTTCGCGTGCCGGATTCACACGTGGAGGCGTGAAGAAATCTTCCGCGGCCACGGTGCGCTCAGCCGATGGTCCGACGATGCGGAACTTGGCCCCTAAAGCAACCAGCGCGGGAGCGGTATCAGAGGGGTGGACGATGAAGCTGGGTCCTCCACCGAAGATTGCGTGCAGATCGTTTTCGCCGGTAACACTAAAACAGGTTTTGCCGCCGTTTTTGAAACAAGGGAAGCCGTTGCGAAAATACCAGCACCAGGGGCGCTGGGCGACGTTGCCGGCGATAGTCCCCACATTGCGGATTTGCGGAGTCGCCACGGAGCCCGCGGCTTCTGCGAGCACCTTGTAGCGGCTTTGGATCAAAGGGTGATGGTTCAGCGTGTCGAGTGTCGTGAGTCCACCGATGATCACTTCGCCATTTTTCTCGGTGACCTGATCCATCCCATGGATGGATTTGAGATTCACCAGAACGTCGGCTGGAACCAATTGCTCCTTAACCAGTCCCAGAAGGTCGCTTCCCCCGCCGACGATTGCGGCGCTCCTGCCCTGGTCGTGATTTTGTTTAAGCAGAGACGCCGCGTCTTTGAAATCCTTCGCGTTGACGTTTGAGAACGCTCTCATGCCAGCACCTCCAGCACGCGCTCGCGTGTGATGGGCAAATCTTTCACCCTTTTGCCGATGGCGTTGAAGACCGCATTGGCGACTGCGGCTACAGTGGGAATAATGGTCAGTTCGCCGATCGTCTTGGCGCCGAAAGGACCATAGGGATCCTCGGTTTCGGCGAAGAGCACCCGCACTTCGGGAACATCCATGTGCGTCAGGATGCGAGCGTTGTAATAGCCCGCCGTGATGGGCAGACCCGTGCGCTTATCGTAGCGAAGCTCCTCATGTAGAGCCATGCCGAGCCCCATAGTGACGCCGCCCTTTACCTGGCTCTCTGCGGTCAACGGGTTGATGATGCGTCCGCTGTCGTGTGCGCCCAGAAAGTCGGTCACGCGGATGTGGCCGGTTTCCGTATCGACCTCGACTTGCGCGAAATGCGCAACAAAGCTGTTGCGGGCGAGTGCGTTCAACTTGGGATCGGTAGAAATGGCGACGCGTAATTCGTCGTTACCCTGAGGCAAACCCTTTTCGGCGATCTGTTTCTTAAGGGCTCTGGCCGCTTCGACGACTGCCCATCCCGTGTGGGTTGTCGTACGACTGCCGGACTCGCCTACCGAGTATGGGCACGTATCTGTATCGCCGCTGATGACGTGGATTTTTGCAAGATCGACCCCCAACTCTTCGGCGGCAATCAGTGCCATGGTCGTTTTGGCCGCGGTGCCGATGTCGGTGACGCCGACATGGAGGTGGTACATCCCCTTCGAATCCAGCCTGAGGACCGCGTCGCTACGCGCGATGCCCGACCCAAAAATGCCAATGCCCATACCCACGCCCGTCTTCACGGGGCCGGGTCCTTCGCCAGGCGGATGCCAGCGCTTTTTCCAATCGAACGCCTCGGCTCCACGGACGACGCATTCTTCCAGGCCGTAGCTGGTATAAGGAATCTCGTCGCGCAGTTTGCGCGTCATGTTTTTAAGGCGGAATTCAACGGGATCGATCTTCAGCTCAAACGCGATGTGGTCCATCATGGATTCGATCGCGAAGACGCCTTGAGGATAAGCGGGGCCGCGGAGATTGGCGGAGACGGCCATATTGGTGTAGACCATGTAGGTGGTCTTCTCAATGTTGGGGCACTTGTAGCCTTCAATGCCGGCGATGTCGCCCTGGCCTTTGCGATAGGGGCCCATGTTGCTATAGCCGCGAAGCTGGATCGCGGTTAGAGTCCCGTCGTTTTTCACGCCGACTTTGTAATACTGCTTGGTCGGCCAGCGCCCATGGACAGAGATGAAATCTTCTTTGCGGGTGAACTCCAGCTTGACCGGCACGCCGGCCTTCTTTGACAGGACCGCGGCCATCAGGTCAAAGTCATGATTCTGATTCTTGTTTCCGAAGCCGCCGCCCATGAACAGGCAAATCACGCGGACCTTATCCGCGGGCATATTCAGATCCTTCGCAATATCGGTGCGGCAATTTGCGATGCCTTGCGTGGAGGCGTAGACGGTGAGCTTGTCGCCTTCCCACAGTGCCGATGGCGACGCGAGGCTCCAGTTGGGCGTTGTTGATATGCGGGCTGGAGTAGTGGTCCTCAAAGATGCGGTCGGCATCTTTGAAGCCGGCCTCGACGTCCCCTCGCTTCAGTACATCGGGGACATGTTCGCCTCGCGGGGTGGGCGAAAGATTGC
Organism: Terriglobia bacterium; assembly: GCA_963766615.1. GTDB lineage: Bacteria > Acidobacteriota > Terriglobia > Bryobacterales > Bryobacteraceae > Palsa-187. The sequence goes on along the minus strand of CAVYBC010000008.1, from coordinate 793,804 downwards.
CCCCCGGCTGAATCGCCAGCGCCCCGTCTTTGAGCGCTTCCTCGGCATCCAGGACGAAGGGAAGCGTCTCGTAATCCACTTGGATAAGATGGATGGCTTGCTCAGCCGTATGGCGGTCCACTGCGGCCACGGCCGCGACCGCATCGCCGGCAAAACGCGCGGGATTGTTGAACAAATAACGTTTGTTGCGGGAATCGCCACTGGCCCAGATGACGTCGCAATTGTCGCGGGTCAGGATCACCTTCACGCCAGGAAGGGCTTCGGCGGCGGACGTGTCCACGCGTTTGATTCGCGCATGAGGATGGGGACTGCGCAACACCCGCGCGTAAAGCATACCCGGCAGATGAATGTCGCCCGTGTAGGTCGCGGTTCCGGTGACGCGCTGCTCGGCGTCGATGCGATGGGTGGGATGGCCGACCGTGTTTAAAGTGTTCATGCGGGCCTCCCTTTGGTGTTCTCCACTTCCAAAGTTCCGGCGGCGGCCAGGACAGATTCGACGTAGTGGTTGTAGTTGCCGCAGCGGCAGATGTTCCCTGTCATACCGGCGCGGACTTCAGCTCGGGTCGGCTTGGCATTGCGGTAGAGCAGAGCTTTGCCGCTCATCAATTGGCCGGAGGTACAAAAGCCGCATTGGGGACCGTCATGTTCGATGAAGGCCTCCTGCAGCGGGTCGAGCTTGCCGTTCACCCTCAGACCCTCCACGGTCTGAACGGTTCGGCCATGCACCCAGACGGCAAGCTGGCTGCAGGAATAGACCGATTTTCCGTCCAGCAGAACGGTACAGGCGCCACATTCGCCGCGGTCGCATCCGATCTTGGTGCCAGTGAGTAGCAAATGGTCACGCAGGACCTCGACCAGCGTCCACCGATCCTCTACTTCCAACTCTTTTGCGGTGCCGTTGACGGTGAATTTTATCTTTGTCCGGGGCGCGGGGGACGGCGCGGCCGGTGTGGCCTTGTTCTCTTGGGCCTTGTTTTCTTGGGCAGTGACGGGAACCGCCGTCGCGACGATGCCGACACCGGCACCCTCCACAAACGTTCGTCGCGAGATCCTACTCATGACATGCCTCCAGATGGGGCCGTAGATGGCTCCCCCGTTGATTTTACCTCCCGAGAGGGCTGTTACAGTTGGGCTCGAGGGAGTGTCCTAACCAGCTTTTTCTTCGAACACACCCAACGTCCTGGTAATGGGCGACGCGGCAATAGTTCGTCCCGTTGATTTATCGCGTTGGCTCTTCCGGCAATGTTTTTCACTTTCGCTGTATTGCTCTCCTCTACGTCAGCGACTCCGTGGGGGAATCCCCGCCTTCACGGGACGGGGCTATCCGAACCCAGCCATCCCAAACTGGCGTACAACGCGGCCCGCGGCGGCGCCTGAGGTCGCTGTGCGTTAGAGCCTGCAATGGGCTCGTAGGACCGGGTCGTAGTCGTCGACGCTGTCGTAGGTGTCGGGGACTGGACATCACGTGTCGCAGCTCCGAGGCGACGCGAGAAGGAACGGGCGCGGATTCGCAAAAAGAGGGACGAACGGGAGCGTCAGTGCTTGGAGTGTAAATTAAACCGCGGCCGGGACCGTTTTCTTCTTTGTGGCGCGGCGTTTCTCGGCGGGAGGTTGGCGGTCGCTCTTCTTCAGATTCGGCAGAACCATCGTGAGCACGAACTTCTTTTCACCGTGATCGTCGAATTTGATCGCGATGTACTCTTCGGTGCAGGAGAGTACGCTGCCCAATCCAAATTTCGGATGCTCCACCTGGGCGCCTTGCGCAAATGCTGGTTTTGTGGCCATTTGGTCCTAACTTGGGCGCGGACGCGCCCGTAGTCTATTGTAACAAAAGAGGGTAACGCGTGGGAGCCCGGCCTGATCACAAAGGTAGCCGTGGTGATTGGCAGCCAATTGTTAACCGGGACCAACCGTGGCGCGTCAAAGGTGGCAGTACGGTACACATGCCAGTAGGAGACACTGCCAGTACCAGACACTGCCAGTAACAAGACAGGGGACAGATGAAAATATTAGCAAGCGTAGTGTGGATGATTGCCGCCGGGGTTTCGATTTCGGTCCCTGCAGCGGCGCAGGTGTGGGATCCAACCGGCAACAGCCAGCTCAGCGGCACGTATTACTTCCGGGAAGTGCTTTACCCCATCGGCGACCAGGCAGGCGACCTTAGCGATGCGGTTTCCCTGTATGGCGGCATCACCTTTAACGGCAGTGGAGGCTACAGCATCAGCGGCACGCAGGCGGTTTTGTACGACGCCGCCCAAGGGTCCACTACGACTTTCACCAGCACCGGCACCTACACTATCGGGGCGAGCGGCCACGGATTCATCAATTTCAGCAATTCCCTGCTGAACGTGTCCTATACGATCAGAGTCCTGGTGAGTAATGGGCTGCTGATTGGCAGCAGCACGGACAATTCGTATGGCGTCAATGAGATGTTCATTGCATCGCCCATCGCTTCGCCGAACCTTACCGCGTCGGCGTTCAGCGGAAGCTATTCGCTGGTATATTTCAACCCGGTTTCGAACTCTATTCTCGGTGCCTACGATGCGTTGGTTACCCTGAATGCCAACGGCGCAGGGGGAATCGGCACGGCTAACGCCACAGGCTATAGCGCCGCCGGCGGATCGAGTCCATTCTCGGTATCCGAGTCATCGGTGACCTACACGTTCAGCGGCGGAGCGGCGGTGGTGAAATTTCCTACCTCGAGCAGCAGCGCAGTGGCGGGAACGCAATACCTGTATTTTTCGCCCGACCAGAATTTCATATTCGGCGGATCGCCGACCAACGCGGACATGTTCGTGGGCGTCAAGACTGGTTCCGCGCCGAACTTCGGCGGATTCTACTATCAGGCCGGCCTGGATATCGACGCATCCACGGCAGCCTCCGGCTACGCAACACTGGACAGCTACATCGGCTCCCTGAGCGCAGGCAACGGCGTCATCGTCGGCCATGAGCGGCTGGCCTCTCCGTTTTTTCAGTCGACCTACGACTACACCTTTTTCGACTATTACACTTCCGGTGGCAACTTTACCAATACGGACACGTCCGTGCAGTACATCATGGGCAACGGCGGAGTGCGGGTCGGGTTCGGGCTGGGCCCGTATCTTGGGCTCAACGTGGGCGTTCCGGCGCCCAGTTTCACACCTTCGTCGGGGCCATACATTAACCCCACGGGCGTAGTGAATGCCGCCAGCTCGGCTCCATTCACAGCGGCGATCTCGCCCGGAGAACTGATCACGTTGTACGGGTCGGGTTTGGCTCCCAGCACGCAGGTGGCGTCCACTATTCCGTTCCCCACCAAACTGAATGGGGTCCAGGTGCTGATCAACAACGTCGCCGCGCCTGTTTATGTGGTGAGCGCCAATCAGGTATCAGCCATTGTGCCGTATGGAATCACCAGCTCGATCGCGCAGATCCAAGTGGTCACCAATAACGCGACGTCCAATGCGGTTACGGTGTATGTGGGCCAAACATCTCCCGGTGTGTTCACCAACCCGGCGGGAGGCATAAGCGATGCCGCCGCGTTGCACCCCGATTTTTCTCTGGTGACTCCGAAGTCGCCGGCGCAGATCGGCGAGACAATTGCTGTTTATGTCACGGGCCTGGGTGCGGTGTTTCCCGGTATTTCCGATGGCGCGGCCGGACCGTCAGGTCAGTTAAGCATGACGACCGGCACCATCGCCGTAAATGTGGATGGCCTGCCCGCCACGGTTTCCTACGCGGGTTTGGCTCCGCAGCTAGCTGGGCTCTATCAGATCAATTTCGTGGTGCCGACTGGCGCGTCATCGGGAGAGGTGACGCTGGGAATCGCCGGCCCAGACTCCTATTCCTCTGAATCGATCATTGCGGTTGGCACGGGGACGGTAGCCCACCCGGAGAGCGTTTCGGCGGCCAAGCCGGCGGTAAGGCATAAGCTGCCGAGGCCACGCGGCCCGGCCCGGCCAGACCTTGTGCGGTAACGACGTTCGATAGGTCTTTTTGGATGGGAACCTTCTGGCGTACCCGGTGTCTATACATATCAGAGATAGCGCGCGGTAGAATTGAAAGTGAGATCGTGGCGGATAGCGCGGTAGGGTTTCAATTCGATGGCTTTGTAGTTGGGGCGTCGTATGACGAAGACGCAACCCTCCTGCGGGGTCTCCGTGCGGGTGACGAAAACGCGTATGAGGCTCTTATCCAACGGTATGAGCATGCCGTTTTCAGTCTGGTAAGCCGTTTGGCGGACAATCCCGCGGATGCCGCCGACGTTGTGCAGGATGTATTTATCAAGATCTTCCGCAACGTAGGGTCGTTCCGGGGAGACAGCTCCCTAAAGACCTGGATTTACCGCATCGCGGTAAATCAGGCCAGGAATCAGCGCCGGTGGTTTGGACGCCATCAGCGGCAGGAAGTCGCCTTGGAACCGGAGCCGGGCGAGTCACAAGGGTATCAGGATTGGCTGCAGGATCCGGCGCCTTCTCCTTTCGAGTTGACGCTGGACGGTGAGACACAAGCCCTGGTGGAAGCGGCTCTGCAGGAGGTTCCCTCGGCATTTCGAGCGGCGCTGGTGCTGCGTGAACTGGATGGCCTGAGCTACGAACAGATCGCGGAGGTATTGGAGATCACACTGGGCACCGTAAAGTCGCGGATCTTACGGGGCCGGGAAGCACTGAAAAAGACTCTGGCGGTGAAGTTGGGGGAGAAGTTGCATGTTGCGGAGCCCGAAACAGGGAAGCAGAAATGGTCCCGTTCGATGCGCGAGGGATTGAACAAGCAGGGATGTGACGCGGTATGAACAACGAATTCCAACAAGACGGAAGACTTTCAGACGAGGTAGTGCGCCGCGCATTGCGGAGTCTGCCCGCGCCCGCTTCCCCGGCTGGATTGACGACGTCTCTTCGAATCATCGCTTCCCGGGAGCGGCAACGCGCCCTGGGCCATAGCAGCTTTGCCCACCGCTGGGCAGGGTGGCGGGATTCGCTGAGGCTTTCCATCAACAACTTCATGCGTCCCATGGCGATCCCGTTTGCCGGCGGGGTGCTGTCCGCCTTTGTGTTGTTAGGACTGTGGGTGGTTCCCACCTATCCTCTGCGTGCGAATAGCACCTACGACATTCCCACCATGTTATCGACGGAAGCCAGTATTAAGGGCGCCGCGGCGGTTGGAGCGGCCACAGGCGATATTGTGGTGGACGTGACTGTGGATGACCAGGGCAGGATGGTGGATTACCAGGTCGTGTCCGGACAATTGCTTTTGAAGGATCAAGGGCTGCGGCGCAGGCTGGAGAACATGCTGCTGTTCACGGCGTTCATTCCGGCGACTTCCTTTGGCAGGCCGATGGCGGCAAGAATGCGGTTCTCGCTCCACTCTCTTAGCCAAATCGACGTGAAGGGCTGAGCCCGACGTCTTGGGCCGCCGCTTCGGTCAACACTTCCTCGCTCGCAAATCCGTTTTAGACAATATTGCCTTAGCCGCGTGCCCTGCTGACGATGCGGAGCCCCTGGTTATCGAAATCGGGCCGGGCCGGGGAGCCCTGACCGAACCTTTGCTGGCCCGCGCGCGGCATGTGGTGGCAATTGAGGTCGACACACCGCTGCTGCATTATCTGCGTCAGAAATTCCACGATCCTCTTGAAGAGGGTCGTCTCACGCTTATCGAGGCCGATGTTCTCAAGACGCCGCTCGGTAGCTGGGGGCGGCCCGTGGTTGCGGGGAATCTTCCGTATTACATTACGTCGCCGATTCTGGAGGCGGTGTTCCGGCTGGAGAACAACTGGGTGCGCGCGGTTTTTATGGTTCAGGCTGAAGTCGCCACACGCATCGCGGCAGGACCGGGAAGCCGCGACTACGGGTATTTGAGCGTGCTGGCGCAATCCCATGCGCGGGCCACGATCCTGTTTCCCGTGCCTCGGGCGGCGTTTCGCCCGCCTCCGAAAGTGGACAGTGCGGTGGTCGCGCTGGAGCCTCGGGATGCGGCGGCGGATTTCGGGATTGAAGATCGAGAATCGTTCCTCAAATTTGCAGGGGCTTGTTTTCGCCAGAAGCGCAAGACTCTGCGAAACAACCTTTCCTCGCTTTTCGGAAAGGAACTGCTGGACTCGCTGCCGGAGGGCCGGCTGCGGGCGGAACAGCTGGGGATTTCTGAATTGGCGGCGCTCCATCGTAAATTGAAACCCGTCGTAGATTAAAACAATGAGTTCTGCGTTGCGGATCCTGGCGCAGGAGGTGATCGAGTGTGAGCGCTGTTCCAGGCTTCGCAAGTATTGCCGCGAAGTCGCAAAGACAAAGCGGCGCGCCTATCTCGATTGGGAATATTGGGGCAAGCCTGTGCCCGCATTCGGCGACTTCGATGCACGAGTGCTGGTGATCGGCCTGGCGCCCGGAGCCCATGGAGCCAATCGCACCGGGCGCATGTTCACAGGCGACCGCTCGGGCGAATTTCTTTATCGGGCTCTGTATGAGACGGGCTTCGCCTCGCAAGCGGAAAGCCGGTCGCGTGAAGACGGGCTTGCATTGCGCGATATCTATATCACCGCCTCGGTCCGCTGCGCGCCGCCCGACAACAAGCCTACGCCCAAGGAGTTCCAAAATTGTCGGCCGTATCTGGAGCGGGAATTGGACCTCATGCCTCGCGTTCGCGTGGTGGTCGCACTGGGCCGCTTGGCGTTCGATACGTATTTGTCGATTCTCAAAGAGCGAGGCTCGATCGCCAGGCGCGCGGACTACGTGTTTGCGCACGATCGCCGGTTTGAGACCGGGGCCGGCATGCCTGTATTGATCAGTTGCTATCATCCCAGTCAACAGAACACATCCACGGGAAAGCTCACACGCGAGATGCTCCGTGACGTTTTCGATCAAGCACGTGAAGAATTGGGAAAGGGATGATCCAGCACCTGGAGCGCTACTTCGAGTTTGACCGCCTGGGAACTAATTGGCGCACCGAGATGCTTGCTGGGATGACGACCTTCGTCACCATGGCTTACATCATCTTCGTGAACCCGTCGATCTTGCGCGAAACGGGGATGCCGTTTCAGGCCGTGATGGCGGCGACCTGTTTGTGCGCCGCTTTTGGCAGCATCCTGATGGGGGCTTTCGCGCGCTACCCGATCGCTTTGGCTCCCGGGATGGGGTTGAATGCGTACTTCACCTACACGGTGGTAAAAGGCATGGGTGTCCCCTGGCAGACCGCTCTTGGCGCGGTGTTTCTTTCAGGCGTGGCGTTCCTGATTCTGACCGTGGCCGGTATTCGCGAATTGATTGTGCAGGCGATTCCTTCGGAACTTTACGCCGCTGTGGCGTGCGGAATCGGACTCTTCATCGGGATGATCGGGCTGCGCAATGCCGGGATTGTGGTGGCGAGTCCGTCGACACTGGTGACGCTGGGAAATCTTCGTGACAAGAATACGGCGCTGGCGCTGTTCGGGCTGATTCTCACTGGAGGTCTGCTGGCCTGGGGTGTTCGCGCGGCGATGCTGGTGGGGATTTTGACCACTACGCTGGTGGGCGCATTGGTCGGATTGGTTCAATGGACGCCGGGGTCGTACAGCCTGGCCGATATGTCGGCGACGCTGGGGAAGCTCAACATCCGAGGCGCTTGGAATATCGGATTTTTCGAAATCGTATTCGTGTTCCTGTTTGTGGATTTATTCGACAATCTGGGAACGCTGGTCGGTGTGAGCAAGAAGGCTGGGCTGGTGGATGCCACAAATCATATCCCGCGCATTCGCCGGATCCTGTTGACGGATGCGACGGCGACGATTGTGGGTTCGTTGGCGGGCACATCTACGGTGGTTTCGTACATTGAGAGCGCAGCGGGCGTTACTGCCGGGGGGCGCAGCGGAGTGACCTCGATCGTTACCGGCCTGCTGTTTTTTGTGTCGTTGTTCTTCGCTCCGCTGGTGGGAGCGGTGCCCTCGGGTGCCACTGCGCCGGCGCTCATTTTGGTGGGATCTCTGATGATGTCGCATGTGGGTGAGATTCGCTGGGGGGACTCGGCGGTGGCGATTCCAGCATTCTTAATCATCCTGATGATCCCGCTTTCGTTCAGCATCGCGACAGGGCTTTCTTTCGGGTTCGTTGCGTATGCGCTGCTGCGGTTGGCGCGGGAGGGGGTCAAGAGGGAGGATTGGCTGGTTTATTTACTGGCGGTGTTGTTTATTGCGCGGTTTGTGTATCTTGGGCGTGCGTAAAAACATAAAAACCGCTCCGTGACCCCATCGCGGCTCCGAGGGGGTCCCGTCAAGCGTTTATATGTTGCACGACCTTCGGAGACTAGCCCCAGACTTCTTCGGCGACTTCCACGATGCGTTCGAGCTTCGCCCATTGCTCGTCCTCTGAAAGAACATTGCCCTCTTCGGTGCTCGCAAAGCCGCATTGGGGGGTCAAGCAAAGTTGATCGAGCGGGCAGTATTGCGATGCCTCGTCAATGCGGCGCTTTAGGTCGTCTTTTGATTCCAGCGCGCCGCTTTTTGAGGTGACGATTCCCAGGGCCACAGTCTTGCCCTTTGGCAGGAAGCGAAGTGGCTCGAAGCCGCCGGCGCGTTCTGTGTCCCACTCCATGAAGTAGCCGTCGACATTGATCTTGTTGAACAGAACTTCCGCGACCGGCTCATATCCGCCAGCGGCGATCCACATGGACTTGAAGTTGCCGCGGCAGAGATGCATGGTGATTGCCATGTCCTCCGGCCGGCCGGCGATGGAGGTGTTAATCATGTCCGCATAGATCAGCGGCAGATTTTCAGGATCGTCGCCGCGCTGCTTCACGCTTTCGCGCTGCTCGGGATCGCACAGATAGGCTAGATTCACCTCGTCGAACTGCAAGTACTGGCAGCCCTCCTGGGCTAACGCGCCCACCACTTTCGAATAGGCTTGGCCCAGGTCGTGGAAGAATTCCCGCAAGTCGGGGTATGCCTCCCGGCTCACGGCCCGACGGCCGCCTCGGAAATGCAACACACTGGGCGAAGGAATGGTCATCTTTGGAACCAAATGGGGAACAAGCTTGGTGTTGCTCTTTAGAAATCGGAAATGGCGCAGAAACGGGTGATCCGTGAAGCCGAGCTTACCGTTCACCCGCAGACCCCACGCCTTGGAGGTCGCGCCCTTGAACTGGATTCCGCTGCCCGATTCGTACACTTCACAACCGTCAAGATGCCTGTAAAAATCGAAGTGCCAGAAGGCCCGCCGATACTCGCCATCGGTAACCGCGTGCAAGCCGAGGTTCTCTTGTTTTTGGATCAACTCGAGAATCGCCTGATCCTCCGCCGCGGTAAGCTCGTCCGGTGAGAGATGTCCGGTGGCGTACTCCGCGCGTGCCGCCAGCAGACGCTTGGGACGGAGGAAGCTGCCCACGTGATCGGCCCGGAACGGTGGAGCGGAGCGTTTCATAGGTCCTTTAGATTGACGGCCTCGTCAGCTGCCTGTTCCGGTGTCAGTGGCTTCCTGGCGGCGATCAATTTCCGCCCAGCGAGATGGTCGGTGGGACGGTTTATCGAATCAATTCCTAACAATTGGCGGTTCCGGAAGTAGAAAACTGAGAACTTTCGGCTTTCCATCATACCTCGAATGACGGTCTGGTCGAAGCCAAAGGACAAGCCAACCATTTGCAGGCGGAGGTCGAATTGATCGCTCCAGAACCAGGGGACCGCCGTGTAAGGAGCAGGTTTCCCCACGATGGTGCGGGCGACAGCCACCGCGTGATCGACTGCATTCTGAACGGACTCCAACCTTACGCTGCCTCCGGCGTGGGGGTGCGGGTATTCAGCGCAATCGCCAATAGCGAAAATATTTTCGTCGCTGGTCCTTAGGTATTCGTCAACGGCGATACCGTTGGAAGTCGTCAAACCCGCCTGGTGTGCCAGCTCAATGTTCGGCATAACGCCGATGCCGATCACTACCAGTTCGGCTGAGAGAACGGTCCCGTCTTCCAGCACTACGCCGGAGACGTTTTCGCCGGTGTTATTAAAAGAGACGACCCGAGCGCCCAGCCGAATTTCGACGCCCTCGCGCCGGTGGGCCTCCAGAAAAAAATCAGAGACCACGGGCGCAACCGCGCGGGCCATAAGGCGGGGCAAGGCTTCCAGCACGACCACGTCTTTTCCCAGCACGCGAGCGCTCGCGGCAATTTCGAGTCCGATAAACCCGCCGCCAATAATCACCACCTTTTGGGCCGGCACCAACCGCTGCTTGATGGTCGAGGCCTCGTCCACGGTGCGCAGGTAGCAGACGCCCTCCAGTTCGGCACCAGTCACCGGCAGCACGCGATTGCGCGCACCGGTTGCAAGAATCAGCCAGCGGTATGGAATGCGCGTGCCCGAAGCCAATTCCACCATGGCGCTGGAGCGGTCGATAGAGACTGCCTGTTCTCCCCTGAGCATTGTGATCTCATGCTCGGCGTAATAGGCTTCGGGCCTGAGGAACAGGCGATCCAGGTCATGCTTGCCCAGGACGAATGCTTTTGAGAGAGGAGGTCGTTGATAGGGGAGATGGGGTTCCTCACTAATTAGGGTGATCGGACCGCGATAGCCTTCGGTGCGGAGCGAAGCGGCGGCCTGATAACCACCCTGGCCTCCGCCCACGATCACAACCCCAGAATCCACCTATTTCTGGGTCTCCGGAGTGTTGACTACCAAACCTTCCAGCATCGGCTTTACGATCAACTGGCAGCTTAAACGGCTATTGGGCTTACGCTCAGCGGCAGTCGATTCCAGCATCGCGTTCTCATCTTCGGCGATGGGTTCCAGGGACCCCAACCATTTTTCGTCCACATAGACATGGCAGGTTGCGCAGAGACAGGACCCGCCGCATTCGGCAACGATCTCATCGATTCCATTGCGTACGCCGCCTTCCATGACGGACATGCCTTGAGGCACTTCGATTACTTTGGAAACACCGGAGTGAGAGATATAGGTGATCTTTGGCATAAGAGACAAAGAATCTATTATCGCAGGGAGGTCAGGAGGGAAAGAATTCTGGCCAGGGGCCGTTAGGTTCCGTCGCGTCCGACAGGAGCCCACCAGCCCACTGGACAGGGTTCATCATGTAGATCGCGCTTCGCCGCGAAACGTTGCACGATAAACTTTATTTTGGAGGCGAAAATATGTAACAACCCCCGCCTCCAATTAACTTAAACTACTGGTTTTTCAGGCTTTAGCCACTGTACGCCAACCTTCGGCGTATTCTTCGCGTGCGACCTTACCGTAGGGCACGGGACTGACAATCGCGCGGATGTCCATTTGTTTGTGACGCTCCACGGTGGTTTTCTTCGAGCCGCCGCCTTCTTCGCCCCAAACCAAGGTCACAGGGTTGCCGATCTGAACGTCAGGATCGACGACACCCAGCGATAGCATCGACCGCTCATTGAAGCTATAGCCGCTGAACATCGACATCCCCACGGTCTTATCGCCGTGCATCACCTTGTCGTACGACGCGGAAGTGTAGTTGGATAGCGGCAGGTCAATGAACTTTCCGTTCTCTCCGGGGGGCAGGAACATGGACGAAAGGACCTTGCTGACATCCTCAGAGTTCCAGGCGAAGGTCACCTTCTTGCGGTGAGGCTTGCCGGCGATTTTCTCCAGTGTTTCTCTGCCGATGAAGTCGTGATCGAACTTGACGAACGGTCCGTAGCCCAGTTCGTAGGGCGTCATGTAGTAGTCTTCGATGTTGTTTGAATAGAAGCTGCCACCGATGGAACCGGTGCCTTCATAGCTGGAGGCCGGGAGCCACTGGCGGTAGGATTTCATCTTGTCGCCCGTATAAACCGCAGGCAGAGGAGAAGGAATCCAGCCCGACTCAAGCGTATTAGTGGCGTACGCTCTGTTGCCGACCTGATGCAGACCGAACTCCTTACCGGCTTCCACAATGGCGGCGCGAACTTCTTCGCCTTCTTCGTAGGGTCCCCAAACTTCCAGTCCAGGAGCGCCGGCCATGCCATGTCGCAGGCAGCGAACCTTGCGTCCCGCGATGCTGATGACGTCCATGTGGAAAAACTTCACGTCCGGCACGGGCCCGCCATTGAGTTTGTTCATCACCTGGTGCGCGTTTGGGCCTTGAATCTGGAAGCGGTAGTGAATGCGGCTGACCGGCTTACCGCCCGGACGCGATGGCGAACGGTCGTCTTTCTTCGTGGTGACATTGTAACCGCCGGTTTCAGCATGGAATTGAATCCAGCTCGCGGAGGGGGCTCGTCCTACGAAGACCAGCTTGTTCTCTGCCAGGTGGAAGAGGATTCCGTCGCCAATCACGTGGCCGTCATAGCTGCAGGGCACGAACTGTTTGGCCCGGTCCACGGGAAACTTCGCGAAGCTGTTGATGGCGAGGTGGGAGAGCAATTTGAGGGCATCGGGGCCTTCAATCCACTGCTCCACCATGTGGTGCGACTGATCGAACAGCACGCAGGTCTCGCGCCAGGCACGTTGTTCATCACGCCAATTGGTGTATTCGGAAGGGACGACCGGGTAGACGTAGGCCCCGATCTGCGAATTACGAAGCATGTTGACCGGGTTGCCGGTGGCTTGTAATAAATCCTCTAGGCTTTTGGAACTCATGGCTCTCTTTGTAACTTCTCCTTTTAACAAACTTGGTCGTGAATGGACGTCGTGAATCCGGATGGGGGAGCCGCATGATTCACCAAAGGCTGCATGCAGCCAACGAGGCTCTACCCTCAAAAGAGAGTAACACGACTGGGCAGCCCTGGCTTTAGAGACGTTTGACTGTTTTGCGAGGCCGCGGTATGCTCCCATGCAGAGACGGTCGCAGACGATGAAAAAATGCATGCAATTTCTGTTGGTTTCGTTGAGCCTACTTCCAGGCTCCGTGCCGCTTCTGGCGCATCACTCCTTCGCCGCCGAATACGATGACGCGAAGCCGATGAAGGTAACCGGCGTGGTGACAAAGGTGGAATGGCAGAACCCTCATATCTGGTTCTACCTGGACGCAAAAGACGAGTCCGGTAAGACCGTCAGTTGGGCTTGCTCCGGCGGCGCGCCCGGACAGTTGATGCGGCGTGGGATCACCAAGGACGTTCTCAAACTGGGTAGCACCATCAACGTGGAGGGCTTCCGAGCCAAGGACGGATCGAACAATTGCTGGGGCGGCAAGGTCACGTTCCAGGATGGCCGGTCGGTTTTCACGGCTGGCGAAGAGCGGTCTGCCGACCAAACCAAACGCTAGGAGATTTCGGAACATGAAGCTGACTGCTCTTATCGTTCTTGTGACGGCAGGGTTGTACGCTCAACCCAAGTCGACCGCGCTTGCGATCCCCAGGACTTCGGACGGCAAGCCCGATTTCAATGGAATCTATGAGTGGCCCAAAGCTCCAAACGGTCCGCGCGGCAAGGGGTCGGCGACTATTTTCGACCCTGGCAAGTTCGCGCCGTTCAAACAGGGCGGCGAGCCGTTCTTAGAGCCTCGTACGGGCGACCCGCGTCACGATGAGCCTCGTGAATTTTGCATGCCCGCCGGATTCCCTTCCGGGATGCTATCCGCCAACGCGGTTCAATTCGTTCAGGCCAAGGACTACCTTGTAATGGTCCACGAATTCCAAAGGATGAGTCGCATTATCCCGCTGGATGGGCGCAAGCATCGCGAAGGATTGGAGCCCATGTTCTACGGCGACCCGGTGGGCCATTGGGAAGGCGACACGTTGGTGATTGAGACCACTAACTTCAAACGCTGGTCCCTGGACGATTTTTATTACACCGACCCGAAGCAATATCGCATGCACAGCGACGCGCTTCGTACCGTGGAGCGCATGAAGTGGAAGGACCCGAAGACGCTGTCATACGAATTAACGATCGACGATCCGAAGATCTTCACAGCGGCGTGGACGCAAGGCTTCGAAATGGCCCTGCACAAGGATTGGGATTCGGTGGGACTGTTCGAATACATTTGCGAAGAGAACAACCGTTGCCCTGGGGGCAAATGCGGGGGGAAATGAAAATGACTCGTTGCGCGTTGGCCTTAATTGCGATTCCTGCCGCGGCGTGGGCCGCCGACATCACCACTCCTACGGTCACCTTCAACAAAGAGGTTCTCCCCATTCTGCAGAAGAATTGCCAGACATGCCATCGTCCGAGTGAGATCGGGCCGATGGCGCTGTTGACGTACGAAGGCACTCGTCCCTGGGCGAAGTCGATCAAGAATGCTGTGTTGTCGAAAAAGATGCCGCCGTGGTTTGCGGACCCTCGCTATGGGCATTTCCTGAACGACAAGCGGCTGAGCGATGCGGACATCAAGACGCTGGTAGCGTGGGCCGATGAAGGCGCGCCGGAAGGCGATGCGAAAGACAAGCCCGCCCCAGTGCGATGGACCGATGGCTGGAATATCAAGCCGGACGTGGTCTTTGAAATGCCGAAACCGTATAAGGTCCCGCCCACGGGCACGGTGCAGTACACCTATTTCGTGGTCCCAACAAATTTCAAGCAGGACATGTGGATCATCGACGGTGAGGTGCGCGCGGGCAACCGCAAGGTAGTGCATCATGCCAGCGTTCAGGTGCGGCCTCCTGGATCGCAATGGTTGAAAGACGCCAAGGTCGGCGAGGCTTTCGTGCCGAAGAAGGCCACGGGAGACAAGGAAGCGCTTCCAGCGCCGGTCGATCCGAATGTCAACCAGGCAAATGAGTGGCTGGTGGGCTACGTTCCCGGTGTCCACGCGGAGTATTTCGATCTGAATCGGAAAGCCGCCAAATTAATTCCCGCAGGATCGGATCTGGTGTTTGAGATGCACTACACGCCGAACGGGGCCGAGGCGGAGGATCAAACCAAAGTCGGATTTGTGTTTTCCAAGGAGCCTCCCAAAGAGAGGTTGGTGACGCTGCCGCTCGCTGGCATGAACTTCAAGATTCCTCCCGGCGACTCAAATTATGGGTCCAAGACGTTGGGCGAGTTCACGCAGGCCGTTCAACTGGTTTATTCGCAGCCGCACATGCATCTTCGCGGCAAGGATATGGACATTGCGCTTCACTATCCCACCGGCGAATCGGAAATGCTGGTGAGCGTGCCTCATTTCGACTTCGCGTGGCAGATGATTTACTACGAGCAGAAGCCGCGAGAGATTCCGAAAGGCACGCGCATGGAGCTGATCGCGCATTGGGACAACTCGTCGAACAATAAATACAATCCCGACCCGAAAGCAACCGTGGTCTGGGGTGATCAGAGCTGGGATGAGATGCTGTTCGCCTGGGTCGGCGTGGTGGTTCCCAAGGATACGGACACGAATAAGGTGCTCGCGATGGGAGTGAAATAAGCTACGCGACTTTACTGGTATCGCCATCGGCCAGCGCCAGTTCCACGATGCGGAGCCCGTCTTTGGTGAGCCTCGACGGGAAGAAATCTTTCAACCGTTCTTCGTGTAGCGGCACAACGTGAGTATAGTCGCTGCCGGCGTGTTTCACCATTGCTTCGGTCGTCATCACCAGGTTCGCCTGGCTGCCCATGGCGAAGCCGATCGGGATGTATTCGGGGTCCTTAGGGTTAACGCCGACGAGATTCTCGTGCGTGTAAACCAGGTCTCCCGCGAAGACCCAGGTGTTTTGCGACGCGCGGGCCAGATCGTTTCGCAGGCGCACGTATTGCGATCCCCAAGTGTGCGTGTCCATCGCGCTATACAGATCGATACCCGGCAGGACGTCTTCGCGATCCCCATTCACCAGCGTCAGCCTGCCTTGTCTACCCAAATCCACGGCACGCAGAATATCGCCGGGGTCGATGCCTAACATCATCCACCGGAAGCGCCGTTCCAGAGACATGGTCCAAACCCATTTCTCCAGTTCGCGCTCCTGCAGGTAGAACCGGGCATTCGGAAAATCCTCGATGTTCCCCATGTGGTCGAAATGGGCGTGGGAAATGAAGATGGTAGAAATGTCGGCTGGCGCGAGGCCCAGTTCGGACAGCACGACGCGCGGAGAATGCCAATCGCGGACACCGTACAGATTCGCGAGCGTTTCGCCGTAAGCCTTATGGTTGTACCCGATATCGACCATCGCGATGTGCCCCTGCCCTTTGATCACCACATAGCAGTAAGGCAGGCGGCGATGACCTTGATTGTGTGCGCCGTAGATGAGGCCGCTCGTAGGGTAGTTGGGGACGTGCGCGTACTCCATCACCCAGACTGAATAGGCGTTCATATTTTTAGTCCTTGAAGAGCCGAACAGCAGCCCTGTTCAAATGCGACCATCTCAAATCCGGGAAGCGTTTGCGATGCCTTCTGTAGAGCCTCGTAGGCGGAACGTAGAGGTGGGAGAACAGCGTCAACATTCAACGGCGCACCAGCTCTTCTAAGGGCCGTTTCCAGATCTTCTGCTGCTCGTAAGAGCTGAGCATGATGAACGGCGGCACGGGTGGAAAGGCGAGCATCGCGCAATGTCTCGACCGCCTGTCGATATAGCTTGCGGGTTTGTTCGTGATTAAGAGATTCGACCTTAGCTCCAGCTGAGGCGAGCACCAGCGCGCCTGCCAATTGAGAAATGGCTTGGCGCAGATCATCGAAGGCCTTGCGAGTGGCAAGAATGTAGAGCGCAGTCTGGTCGTCGATGGTGGTCATCGCATCACGAATGGGTTCGGCACATTGCCGGCAATGTCGATCCAGATGCTCTTGGTCTGCAGGTATTCGCGAATCGCATCGATGCCGCTTTCACGTCCAATGCCGGAGCGTTTGTATCCCCCAAACGGCGACATGTAGCTCACCGCGCGATATGTGTTCACCCAGACCGTGCCGGCCTCCAGCCGTTCGGGCATGGAGAGCGCGCGGCGGAGGCTGGTGGTCCAGACGCCGGCAGCCAAGCCATAGATGGTCGAGTTTGCGATGCTCACCGCTTCATCCTCGTCGTCGAAGGGAATGATGGAGAGCACCGGTCCGAACACCTCTTCATTGGCGATGCGCATGGAAGGCTTGACGCCGGTGAAGACAGTCGGCTCGACGAACCAGCCACTTCCGCATTCCGGCCGCTGGGCCTTCTCCCCTCCCAGACGGCACACCGCGCCTTCCTCCTTCGCGATGCGGATGTAGTCGAGTACCTTTTCGAATTGTGGATGTGTGGTGACCGGGCCGACCTGCGTCGTCGATTCCAGAGGATTGCCCATGCGGGCGGTCGTGGCCAAGGCCAATAGCCGTTCCACAAAGTCGTCATGAATGGATCGCTGGATGAGCGCGCGCGAGCCAGCGATACAGGTCTGACCGGTAGCGGCGAAGATTCCGGAGACGACTCCTTTGACCGCTCCATCGAGGTCCGCGTCGTCAAAAACGATGTTGGCGGACTTCCCGCCCAGTTCGAGCGTTACGTGTTTGATGCCGCGAGCGGCCAACTCGTAGACGTGCTGACCGGTCCTGTCGCCACCCGTGAATGCGACCTTGGCGATGGCGGGATGAGTGATCAGATGCTCGCCAGTTTCGCTTCCAAGCCCTGTGACGATGTTGAGCACTCCCGGCGGGAATCCGGCTCTCTCAAAGAGCGCTCCCATCTCCAGCGCGGAGACGGAAGAATATTCAGATGGCTTCCAGACGACTGTGTTGCCCGCGGCGAGAGCGGGCGCGAGCTTCCAGGCCGCCAGCAAAAGGGGCGAGTTCCATGGCGTGATGGCCGCGATCACGCCCAAGGGTTCTTCGCGAGTGTAATTGAAGACCCCAGGTTTATCGATAGGGATCACGCGGCCCTCGATCTTGTCGGCGAGCCCTCCGAAGTAGTAAAACCACTGCGGAATGTAGTTTAACTGCCCCCGCATTTCGGCGATCAACTTGCCGTTGTCGGTGGATTCGATCTGCGCCAGACGCTCGGCATCGGCCGCGATCAACTCGCCCAGCTTGTGGAGAAGCGCACCACGAGCGGAGGCGGTCAGCTTGCGCCAATCGCCATGGAAGGCTTTGCGCGCGGCTTCAACGGCGCGATCGACATCGTCCTTTGAACCGCGAGGGATCAGGGCCCACGGCGCGGCGGTAAAGGGATTCACCGATTCGAGCCACTGGCCCGATGCAGGGTCGGCCCAGTTGCCGGCGATCAGCATTTGATATTTTTTCATAGAGTTTATTTAGGCAGGGCAAGAAGATTACACAACGTGCCCACGTCGGATAGCGTTTCGATTTCTTCCACGATCCCTTCTATCCTTGCACTCGCCGAAGCGCCCAGTACGTTTCCGGTTGCACAGCGGAATCGTTGGCGGATGGCTTCGGGTGTTGCGGGGATCACGTCGGGCAGGCGGCGCGTCTTGGTCTCGCCATTGCGGAGCGTTACCGACACCTGCGCGCCTTGAATGCGTGGATAGGCATCGGTGAACCCCTGATCTTCTTCCAGAGTAGTCACGCCGATCAAGCGATGCACTTCGGGGTCCTGCAGCAACCGATAGTTGGCTTCTTCAATCGAGCCGCGGGAAAGCGTGGCGGCCACGCAGTATTGAATGCTCATCTTCGCCTTAAGCACACGTTCGAACGGCCCGGTGGAGTTGCAGCCCGGATAACCCAGAGCTGCAGCCGAGGCCTTCACGTCGATTTTCGAAATCTCAGACGATCTCACGCCATCCTGCTGCGCAAGCGCAAGGGCGGCCTGGCAGGCGGTCTGCGCGTAGTTACAAGCTGGCGCGGGCTTGTGATAAACCGCCATGATCTCGGACTGCGATCCTTGGAACATCTTCACCTGCGATTCCCGCCCGAGCTTTCCTAGTGCCGCGAAGAGCCCCGCTTTTCCGTCGAGCGCGGTTTCAGATGCGTACGCGCCGAGCTCGGCCAGTTCCACGGCAGTTACAGCGTTGCGTGCGGCGAATCCGACGTGAAAGAACATCTCGTCCGCACCTTCGGCCGGCCACTCATTCAAACCCACGGTGGTGTTCGCGGCAAGACCAAGCGCGCTGACGCTCGCGTCTTCACTCAGGCCAGATAACAGACTGCCTCCGACGGCCCCACCCAAAGGCCCCGTAATACCGGTGGGTCGAAAACGGCGCACCGTGTCCTGGTCCATCACCGCCTTGCCGACCGCGGCCCCGGTTTCGTAGCCGCAGATCGCAGCCACGACAAAATCGCGGCCATTCACGCGCTTTTGCTGCGCCAGCGCAAGCAGCGTGGGAAAAATCACGACGCCAAGGTGACTTACAGATCCGGTGTGCATGTCTTCGCGAACAAGCCCGTGGCCTAGAATCGCGTTCACAAACGCCGCATCGGATGCCGCGGCGCGAACGCGTGTCCCAAACACAGTGGCCTTCCCTTGCGACCTGGCGGCCCATTCGATGGCCTGGACGCTTTGAGGAAGGTCGAGCGATTCAAACACGCAGGACAGCATGTCCAACAGCGCGATCTTCACTTTGGCGCGCACTTCAGGGGCGAAACCGTCGTAATGCACGGCTCGCGCGGCCTGGACAATGGTTCGGGAGAGCGTGGTCATAGAGTCACGTTATAAGATAACCGAAGTATATGAGCACTGGAATCTGGGAGGCGTATGCGCTTCGTTATGCGCATCACCGCCGCGCGGCTCGGGAGAATTTTCTGGGGGGCGACCCGCATGATGAAAGCCCCATGCCCATGGATTATTTCATCTGGGTGGTGAAGTCGGGCGACCGCGTGTACGTAATCGATACGGGTTTCGATGAAGCGGTGGCGAAGCAAAGGGGCCGCGATTTCCTGCGATGTCCCGGCGAAGGATTGAAGAGCATCGGCATCGATCCGGCTGAGGTTGCGGATGTGATCGTTAGTCACATGCATTACGATCATTCGGGAAACCATACGATGTTCCCCAAGGCCCGTTATCATATCCAGGACCTGGAAATGGAGTTCTGCACCGGCCGCTACATGACCCATCCCCACTGTCGCTTTCCGTTCGCAGCCGACGATGTAGTCGCGATGATTCGACATTTGTATGATGGCCGCGTGGTGTTTCACTCTGGCGACGAGCAGATCGACGAGGGGTTGAGCGTGCATCACGTCGGTGGCCATAGCATGGGTTTGCAGATGATACGCGTGAGGACCAGAAGAGGCTGGGTGGTGCTGGCTGCCGACGCCGCCCATTACTACGCCAACATGGAACGCGATCTGGCCTACCCTTTCACCTTTAACATCGGCGAAGTTCTGGAAGGCTACCGTCGCGCCCGAGCTTTGGCCGATTCGCCCGGCCACATCATTCCCGGGCACGATCCTTTGGTCCTGCAGCGGTACCCGGCAGCGCGGCCCGACCTTGAAGGCTGGGTGGCGCGTCTTGATTAGCGCCGGGCAGGCTCCCGTTTCGACTTATGCCCCCGGCTGGCAGAAGTGGACTGCACCGGTCACCATCATGGTGGCGACGCTGCTCTCCTACATCGATCGTCAGACTCTGGCGGTCCTTTCGCCCACCATCTTGAAAGACACCGGGCTAACCGCGTCGCTCTACACCGACGCTCTGACCGCGTTCCAAATTTTCTACATGATCGGCAATCCCTTATGGGGTTCGGCGATCGATTATTTGGGGTTGCGAATCGGCATGCTGGCAGCGGTGCTGGTGTGGACTCTGGCGAGCGTCTCGCATGCCTGGGTGTTCGGCTTCATTGGGTTTGCCATGGCTCGCGCGGTGCTTGGCTTCGGCGAAGGCGGCGCTTTCCCGGGCGTGATGCGCACGGCCACGGACGCTCTGCCGCCCAATCGTCAGGCTCGCGGCATCGCGCTGGGCTATAGCGGAGCGTCGCTAGGCGCGATTGTTACTCCGCTAGTGGTGACGCCGATCGCTCTGAAGTTCGGATGGCGAAGCGCTTTTCTGGTGACTGGCGGCCTGGGTGCGTTGTGGCTGGTGGTTTGGTACTTCGTAGCGCAGCCTCCATTTCTTCCCGCGGTACGGCATTCGCCGCCGAAATTCATCTGGCCGAATTTGCTGGAGCGGCGAGCTTGGGTGGTGATCTCCAGCTTCGGCTTGGGGGGCGTAGCCCTGGGAGTGGTCGGCTATTTGAGTCCTCTCTATTTGAGCAGGGTAATGGACCTGAGCCAAGCCGACTTGGGAAAGGTCGTATGGATTCCGCTGGTCGGCTGGGAGATCGGATATTTTTTCTGGGGCTGGATCGGCGACCGCTATCTTTCCGACGAGAAGACAGGCGTAAAGCGCGCTGCAATCCTATTTGGTCTGATGTCCGTAATGGCGCTGCCGTCGCTTTTGACCACGCTAACTCACTCCCTGCCGGTGGTTCTGGCGCTGTTCTTCTGGGCGACGTTTGTCGCGGACGGTTTCGTGGTGCTCTCTCTGCGAGTGGGCTCGCAAATCTATCCGAAGGATCGATCGGCAATGGTGGCTGGCATCGGCTCCGGAGCGTGGTCCTTGGTCCTGGTCGCGATCCTGCCTGTCTACGGGCGATTGATCGATCTGAAGTGGTACGGCTTAATTTTCGTTTCGATGAGCCTAATGCCGTTGCTTGGAACCGGAATCTGGATGCTGCTGAGCCGCCCCTGGCGAAACGGCGAGGTGGCGGCGTGAGCGAAGGAGATCTTTACGGCCTGATCGGCGAGGACGGTTTTCATAGGCTGGTCGCGGCGTTCTATAGGCAGGTCCCCCAGGACGAGATCCTCGGGCCGATGTATCCGGCCGGCGATCTGGAAGGCGCGGAGCAGCGCTTGCGAGACTTTCTGATCTTCAGATTCGGCGGCCCTTCTCGCTATCTGGAACTCCGCGGGCACCCGCGCCTGCGAATGAGGCACTTCCCGTTTCCGATTACGCAGGCGGCTCGGAACCGGTGGCTTCAGTTGATGACGGCGGCGATCAACGAAGCCGATCTGCCCGCCGAAGCCGGGGCATTGTTACTGTCTTTTTTTGACGGAACCACGACGTTCCTCATCAATCGTGAGTAACGCGTCAGCCAGCTTACGCCGCAGGAATCTCCGCTCAGGTTCGGAGCAGCGGCATTCCAGAGCTGATCGAAAATACTCCGTGGCCTCTTTATAGCGACCTAATTCCAGCAACAGATGGCCGCGCGTCGCCAGCAGTAGATAGTAGTGGCGAAGTTTTGGATCGGCCTCCAAGGGTTCAATGGCTTGAAGTCCCGCGTTCGGGCCGTGCACCTTGGCCACCGCGACGGCTCGATTGAGCTCGACAATCGGGGAAGGGTTGAGCGCCAGCAGTTGGTCGTAAAGTTCCAGGATCATGGGCCAGTCGGTCGCGCCTGTGACTGCAGACCGCGCATGGGTCGCGGCGATGGCGGCCTCCGCGTGATAGCGGGAAACCGGTCCGCCGGCCATGGACAGTTCGAAGTGATGAAACCCCAGCGAGATTAACTTCTGATCCCAGCGGCTGCGGTCCTGATCGTCCAGTAGAATCAGGTTCCCGGCCGCGTCGACCCGTGCCTCGTTTCGAGCCGCCTGCAACGCCAACAGCGCGACCACGGCGTGAACGCGGGGTTGCGCCAAAGAAGAGCCTGCGACCAATCGTGCCAGGCGGAGGGCCTCTCGGCAAAGGTCCAAGCGGATTAGCTCGTCGCCCTCATGAGCCGTGTAGCCTTCGTTGAAGATGAAGTAGATCACCTCCAGGACCGCATCCAGCCGCGCTTCCATCTCCGAAGGACTGGGCGCGTCCAGCGTTAAGCCGGTTTCGCGAATTTGTTTCTTGGTGCGCACCAGGCGCTGCGCGATAGCGGCATCGTCGGCAAGAAATGCGCGGGCGATCTCACGCACGCTGAAGCCGCCGACTGTCTTCAGGCTGAGGGCAACGCTTGAATCGCGCGGGATCTCGGGGTGGCAACACAGGAAGATCATGCGCAGCTCGTCGTCGCGGAGCTGCTCTTCCACCGCGGGATCGTCCAGCAACGCAGAAGAGGAGCGGGTCAGCTCCGCCACCATCGCATCGGTCTTCTCCCGCAGAGTGCGATTGCGGCGCACTGAGTCAATCGCAAGATTGTGCGCGACGCGAAATAGCCATGCCGCCGGATTTTCCGGGACACCCTGAGATGGCCATCCCTGCAGGGCCCTCAGCATGGACTCCTGCACCGTCTCTTCGGCCAATTCGAGATAGGCGGGGCCCATGAGCCTGGAGAGGTGCGCCACGATGCGCCCCGCCTGACGCCGGAAGAGATGATCCAGCAGAGGTCCGGTTTCGGCCGGAGTTGTCACATCGCCCAGACTTGGCGGACCTCAATAGTGCCGCCGTACTCAAGGTGCGGATGAGTGAGAGAAAGCTCCACCGCCTCGTCGTAATTCGCGGCTTCGATGGTGTAGAAACCGCCCATGACTTCCTTGGTCTCGCTATAAGGACCGTCGGTTGCCCGCGGCTTGCCCCCATTCGCCTTGATGACGCGCCCAGTATCCTGGGTCAACCTCTTGCCGCCCTTGTAGAACGGTTTCTTGGTCCACGCCATGTATTTTTCGATTGCCTTCTGCATCTCCTCCGGACTCAACTTGGTAAAGCGAGTGGGTTCGTCGTGAAGCAGCAGTATGAATTCAGCCATATAGGTTCCTTTCTGTTTTCGGTCTTGCAGCTTAATAACGAATGGAGGCTGAGGGAATCGACATGGGCCGGAAATTTTTATTCCGTTAGATCCCCATCTCCTTGAAGGCTTCTTTGGCGGTGCGGAAGCTATCCACCGCCGCTGGAACTCCGCAATAGATGGCGACCTGAAGAAAAACCTCCATAATCTGGTCCTTAGTCAATCCGTTATTAATCGCGCCCTTCACGTGCATCTTCACCTCGTGCGGACGGTTGAGAGCGCTGATCATGGCCAGGTTCAGCATGCTGCGCGTCTTTCGGTCCAGGCCCGGCCGGCCCCAAATCTCGCCCCAGCAATACTGCGTGACCAATTCCTGAAGGGGGCGGTTGAAATCGTCCGCGGAACTGATTGCGTTATCGACGAATTCCTTGCCCAGCACATCGCGCCGGATCGCCAGACCCTTCTCGTACATTTCTTTTTCCACTGTGATTTTCCTTTTTTATGATTTCGAACCTACTTCAATTCCGGCCCACCGCTCAACGGGCTTAATCAGCTCCGTCATGTCCGCCTGCTCGCCTTCACTCGCGGTAGCGATTGCCAGCAACTGCCTGACAGCGCTCCCCACCACCATGGGGACGCCCAACAAATCGGCCTCTTCCATGCACAGCCGCACGTCCTTGTTGAGAAGCCCGATCGCGAAGCCTAGGTTGAAGGTTCGCGGGATGACGAAACGCGGAATTTTATCTTCAGTCGCGCTGTTTTTCCCGGTGCCCGCGTTGATGCAATCGACCACTTGCTGCGGATCGAGCCCCGCCTTTACGCCCATTACCACCGCTTCCGATCCGATCGCCATCGCGGTAGCCGACAAAAGATTGTTCAGCAGTTTCATGGTCTGCCCCTGGCCAGGCTGCTTCCCGACGTGAAACAGCTTTCCCAGATGCGAGAGGACCGGCTGAATGCGCGCGAACGTATCGTCCCCGCAGGAGACCATCACCGCAAGGGTACCCATCCGAGCGCCTTTCAAACCGCCGCTCACCGGAGCATCCACCTGAACGATATTCTTCGCGGCTAAACCCTGCGCAACCCGCTTTTCATACGATGCTCCTGTTGTAGATGTATCGATAAAAATCTTGACCCGTGTGCCCTCGATGATCCCCGCAGGACCTAGCGCAACGGCCTGCACCACGGGCGGTGTGGGAAGGCTCGCCAACACGATTTCCGCGGCGGAAGCTACCGCGACGGGTGAATCGGCTCTGGTCGCGCCGGCATCCAGCAGAGGCTTCATCGCCTCTTCACTGGGATCGTAAATCGTCAGCTTATAACCGGCGTCAATCAGGCGGCGAGCCATCAGCCCGCCCATCCTTCCGACGCCTACAAATCCTATGCTCTCTTCAGCCATTTCGACATGGTAACAGGTCTCCCTGTGCTAACCTCCTAGCTAGCCCGCAAAGGGTGCGGCGGCACCCTCAGTCCAGCCGTACCATGCCGCCGCGCTCCGTTTTGCGGGCAGTTACATCGAGTCAAAACGTGCCTGAGAGCCTCGCCGCGCTACTGAAATACGGCTACCAAAGCCTATTCGTGCTTCTTTTCATGGAGGCCGTAGGTCTGCCCGTTCCCGGAGCGATCGTGCTGCTTGCCGCAGGCGCCGCCGCGGCTACGCATGTTCTTCATCCCGGTCTGGCGGTACTGGTCGCGATCTCAGCCATGCTCGCCGGGGATACATTACTCTTTATCGTCGGGCGATTCACGGGCTGGGCGCTATTGGGCGTCTTGTGCCGTGTCTCCTTGAATCCTGAAACGTGTGTTCTGCGGGCAGCCGAAGGATTCTACAAACGAGGCCGCACCGCGCTCCTCTTCATGAAATTCATTCCCGGCTTCAACACCATGGCAGCGCCTTTAGCCGGCAGCATGAACATGAGTCCCGCCGTGTTCTTTCCACTCGACCTGGGAGGTGCATGCATCTACATCCTTGCGTTCGCGGTGCCGGGCTACGTGTTCAGCGAATTGCTGAAGAGCATCGTGCGCGGAGTTCAAGCATTCGGGACTGTTCTTGAATGGATCATTCTGGCGGCTTTCATCGGCTATCTTCTCTATCGTTTCTATGTGGCGATGACGCAGCGAAAGTTTTCCAAGGCCCCGAAGGTTCAAGTCAGTTTCCTGGCGGCTCTAACGGAGGCGCCGAACCCTCCGCCAATGGTGATCGCGGATGTCCGCAGCCACGGTTACTATAACCCGGGTGCTCAGCGCATTCGAGGCGCGATCCGTCTGGAACCTAACTTTATGTCGTCCATGCTGTGGACCCTCAGCAAGGACAAAAAGATCTATCTATACTGCACCTGCATCAATGAAGGGACCAGTTCCAAGGCGGCGCATCTCTTGATAGAGAGCGGATTTGAAGCTTACGTGATTGTCGGCGGATTAAAGGCCTGGGTGAAGGCGGGGCTGCCGGTTGAACCCGTGCCGAAAGAAGACCTGGTACAACTCCCCAGGTTTCGATAACTAGCCTATAGGGGCGGCTGAATTGCTGCAAGCACTCGACCGATCCACGAAAGAGCTGTTCCAGGGTTTGCTCCGGGGACTGGCAGAGGCCGCTGTGGACCGGCGAGATCTGGATTACGGTGCTGCGAGGGGAGACCAGCCAATGGAAGCGCTCGCGCTGGGATAGCTGAGCGATGGGACCGCCAGAGGCGTCGCCGGAGGCGATCGTGGGAAAGGCCTCCAGATGCCGCCGGACGGCATCCAGTTCGATCTGGGGCCAAAGCGCGCGGAGGCGATCTTCATCGACAAGCAATCGTACACGCAGGAATTGTTGTTGAGGACAAAAGAGCACGACGCCGGCGTTGATGAATTCTTCGCGCTCGGCACGAGGGACAACGCGGATTATCGCGTAATCATACGAGCTCAATTCGGGCACGGAGCGCCTCCTGTACAAAGTTCGCAGATGTGTCCAGCCGCCGGGTGAAATACGCGACATATCCATCGCGTTTAGCGGCGGGGGTTAGGAAGCCGGGCTCGGGAAGGAGCCAATCGTCAGGCACGCTTTCCAGAATCTCCGCGAAGTTGGCACGACTCAGAACGGCGAGCGCCGCTTCGCCGGCTTTTTCGATGGCGTTCGCCCACCTCAGAAGCACGTGGTGGCGAATGGGATTGAATGCCGACTCGGCCGCTTTTTCTAATCCTGGCATATCAGCGGGCCAGTTGTGATGGAAATACAATGCGGCCCCGTGGTCGATTAAGTAGAGGTTCTTGTGCCAGTAAAGGAGATTGGGGTTCTTTAGAGTTCGATCCACGTTGGTGACAAAAGCGTCGAACCAGACGGCTTCTGAGGCGACGGTCGGGTCCGCCCTGTCGCGCGCCGCGGGATTGAACATGGTCGATCCCGGCAGGTAGTCCAGCGCGAGGTTCAAGCCGATGCTTGACTGCAGAAGATGACGGATCTCGGCATCAGGCTCATTGCGTCCCAGGGCATCGGTGACGTCGACGAGTACGAGTTCAGGAATCCTCAAACCGAGCGCGCGGCCGATTTCACCGGCGATCAGCTCAGACACCAGGGCTAGAACGCCCTGTCCCGCGCCGCGGAATTTTAGGACGTAGAGGCCCAGGTCGTCAGCTTCGACGATGGCTGGAAGGGAGCCTCCCTCGCGGAGCGGGGTCACGTATCGGGTCGCGCATACGGTACGGAGCATGCTCCCAAGAGTGTAGCGGGTGGGACCCATCGGAGGGTGGGCTTCAGCCCGCGTGGCTCTTCAGAGCCACCTGCACAGGAGGCAGGGCTGAAGCCCCGCGCGAGCTGAAGCTCACCCTCCGTGGGAGCTGATTGACGAATCGATCGTGACGATGCTGACCATTAGCTCCGGCTTACTTGAACCACCGGGAACTCAAGGCCGATGCTGGTGGAGGACAACCCCGAAAGTTGCGTGGGGGCGTAGACGGGCCGAGTGAGGTAAGGTTCCAACTCGGCCACGCGGGCCTCCAGGGTGGCGATTCGCCAGCCTTTGTGGGCGTTGATCCGATGAAGTTCATCAATGGCTGCTCGAGCAACCACTAATTCGTCGGTGCGGGCCACTAAGGCGCGCTCAACCTCGGCGGCGGCGTCTTTAATGGCCGCTACGTTTTTATCGACGCTCTTGAGACGAGCCTGGGTCTCCTGCCAGGAGCGCTCTCTTTCACGGGTCCGGCCCGCGTCGAACCACCACTGTAGAGCCCATCCGCACGCGATTCCCATCAATCCGTCCAGGATCAGGGCGATCAGGAACTGCAAATTGGAGAAGTCCATAGCGGTAATATGCCGCCCGGCGCTGATGGTCACAACCACGCCGAAGTACTAATTGCGATGACGCAAGTTCTAGACCTTGGCTATTTTCCGCCCAGCCTTTTTTCGATGTCGGGACTGTCCGCAGTGGCGGGCTCGGGCCCTTCGTGCTCCCGGATCACCATGGTTTCGTCGGTGTAAAAAGTACGGTTGCCGGTGGAGCCGAAGGTGGTGGGAGCGGCCTCAATCGAAAAGGAGGATTTGGAACCTTTCATTTTGAAGCGGTAGCCGTTTTTCTCGCCGGAGATTAGATCGGCGGGGAGGGAGGAACGCAGCTCTTCGAGCGACGAGGCAAATTGGCCATGGTCCAGGTTGTAAGAAACTTCCGCCGTGGAAATGGATTTCATGTTGGCGACAGCCCCGATTTCGTTTGCAGAGGCTGCTTGCTTGCTGAAACGCTCGGTGAGGCTGCCGCACGCCGAAAGAGCGAGAAGTGAGACGAAGACCGGCCAGCTTGATGTTGTCATGCGATTTCCCCCCTGAACATACTACGCCTTTTTTCGCACTCGAGCGTTCGCAGGCACGGGCACTTCGCGAACGGCGAAATACTCTTCAGGCGTGCGGAGCATCGACAGCACCAGCCAGATCAGGGGTGGCCACAATTGGGCTAGCAGGCGGCTTACCGATGTAGAGATATGCCAGTCAAGGTCCGCTGTGGTGACCAGGTAGAGTCCATATTCGGCCGCCGCCGTGGCCGCGACAGGAATCCACAGAGGCCATTGGCTTCGCCGCTCTACGGGCGCGACGAACCCCAATACCAATACGAGGGCGGCGCCTAGAATCACTGGGTGGGCCCAGGGGTCGCCTGCGTCGATGATCGCCTTGCCGAATCCGAGCAAAGCCTGCCACCAGCGGCCTGGCATGGCAAGCTTCGACACCATCTCACCGACAGTACTGGGAAACACAGTCTCCCGCCCTTGGGCGATGAATAGCTTCAGTACCACTAGCGCGATCAGACCAGGCGCGGCTCCGGCAACGGTCCACACAGCTTTGCCTCGGAATCGCCACCCCGCGACGGCCAAACCCGCCAGCGCGAATGGCAGGCCTTCGTTCTTGACCCATGCCGCCAGGCCCAATGCCAAACCGGCGGCGAACAGCAATTTGGGCGACGAGTCTAAGGCGCGGTCCAGCAGGATCAATGCGGCCAGGAAGGCCAATCCTTGAAGCAGGTCGGAATACTGGGAGGCGGCTTGCGATGCGAAAACTTCGGAGCACAAGAGAATCAGCCATCCCATTGCCCCCAATGCGACGGACTTCTTCGAAGCGAGGCCTGAGCCGAGCAACAGGAAGGCAGCGAGGGAGAAAAGGAGGCTCGCCACGATGGGAATGGTGGTGGAGAACGCGTCGCCTGCTGTGACGAATTGGAGACCTATGAATCCTGATAAGAAAAGTGGGTAGCCGGGATGCGCGGCGCCGGTGAGATGTCCGCTGAACTCGGCCGATACTGCGCGCCGCCAGGTCTCGGGTCCTCCCGCCATGAAGTGTGCGCGGAGATTCCAGATGGAGAGCGCATCCCATTCCCCAGTTGGATTGGCCGCGGAGGCCGCCTGAAAGTCGGAGAGAAACAGAGCTAGTCCAGCCCCGGCGAGCAGCAACAGAGCCCATGTCCAGGGGAATCTGTTTATCCGAAGGCGCTCCTGGTGAGGGCTGTCAGGCATTTTCCACCATGCTGCGGCGCAGATCGCGACTAGCAGTCCGAGGGTTGCGAAGATCGCAGTGACATTCGCGCTTGCGCTGGAGATTGCAAGGAAGAAATAGAGGATGGACGCAAGACCTGGCCCGAATAACGCAGCAAGGGAAACTTCAATCGATAGGGAAATCCAGCGTCGACCGGGGAACGATTCGCGTGTCAGCGCGCGGGCGAGCAGCCATCCGGCTGCAAGGCACAAAACCAGAGCGACCACCCACATCTTTAGCGCAGATCCTTCCGGCGGAATAAGACAATGCCGTTTCCCAGGTCGGCGACCAAAGTGTAGCCGTGAGCGTCGCCCGCCGACGCGTAATCTTGAGGTTTGGAGAAGTTTCCCACAGCCCACTCCGGCATGGTTTTCGGGTCCACGAAGAGGAGCGTACGCGGCGCCACCGCATATTGCGCGGCCAGAAATGCGGGGGTGTAGGCGGACTGAGAGGGAGAGAGGTCGGTGATGTAGCCGAGCTCCGCGGTGGCGGGTAACTTGGAATCGAGAGGAGCGAATCGTATGCGTGCGCGCTCGCCCCCATAAGCATCGGGAAACTGGCGGGCGTATTCGGCGGAGACCTGATAGGAATTGAGGGCTCCGTAAACCGCCACCAATCCTACGCCTAACAAAACCGCGCTGACCAAAGTGGATCGGCTGGAAGAAGTATTGGTCTGCGCCATGGAAAAATTGCAGTATAGCGCCTCTTCCGTGGGCGATGATCGTAAAAGTTAGCCGGCTAAATTTCTCCTGTTATGCTGTAGGATATGAAATTTATCGCGCTCCTGGGGAGCCTTCCATTGATTGCGGCTTTAGCATTGGGACAGGCCAAGCCTGCGCCCCCAGCAGGCGACGATCCGGTAGTGATTACGGTGGGCACGGAAAAAATCACCAAGAGCCAATTTGAACTTCTGGTGGCTGCGCTTCCCGAGCAGCAAAGGGCTCAGGTGCAGGCTCCCGATGGCAAGCGCAAACTAGCCGAACAGTACGCGGAGATGAAAGCCCTGGTGCAGGATGCCCGCGCCAAAAAATTGGATCAGACTCCGCTGATCAAGACACGGCTCGCGATGCAGGAAGACCAGGTTCTGGCAAACGCGGACTATTCGGCGCTGGGCGACGCGAAGCCAGACGCGGCCGCGCTGCAAGCTTATTACAATGCGCACAAGGCTGAGTGGGATACCGTCAAGGGCCGCCACATTCTGATCCGCTTCAAGGGTTCGCAGGTGCCGCTGAAGCTCAACCAAAAGGATCTGACCGAGGAAGAAGCATTGGCCAAGGCAAAAGACCTGCGCGCCAAGATCATGGGAGGCGCCAAGTTCGCCGACGTCGCCCAGGCGGAAAGCGACGATACCGGCAGCGGGGCCAATGGCGGCGATCTGGGTGAATTTTCCAAGGGCCAAATGGTGCCAGAGTTCGATACGGCGGCGTTCGCGCAACCGATTGGAGTGGTTGGTGAGCCGGTGAAGACTGCATTCGGGTACCACATTATTCTGATCGAAGCTCGCCTGACCAAGTCGCTGGACCAAGCCAAGCCTGAGATCGAAGCGAAGATGAAACCCGACATTGCCAGCCAGGGTCTGGAAGCGATCAAGAAGAAGACCGCCATTACCTTTAACGACACTTATTTCGGAAAGTAAAGTCCGTGAAGTCGATCTTCCAACCCGCAGTTCGGGAGGAATTGCTGGAGCGGGCAAGGCAGCTCAACCCGCAGGCCAAGCCCACTTTTGGAAAGATGAACGTGAACCAGATGGTGGTTCACTGCACTGGCGGCATTGGAATGCTCATCGGGGAACTCAAGGTTGCCCCCAAGGGCGGTCCGTTGCGAATTCCGGCGCTTCGCTACTTCGTGATTCACATCATGCCGTGGCCCAAGGGGCTTCCGACCGCGCCGGAACTGATCCCGCCGGTGAATGCGGGCAACTTTCGCGATAATGTCGCGCAGTTACAAGCCGCCATCCACCGGATCGCCGCAAGAGACCCGAACGGAAGGTTCGATCCTCACCCCGCGTTCGGCGAGATCAGGGGCAAGAACCTAGGCGTCCTGGTGGCGCGCCACCTGGATCATCATTTCCGGCAGTTCGGGGTTTAGGCTAGAGCCGAAAGATCTTTTCGGACTCGATACCCTTCAAAGAGTTCCGCGTATCCAGAATCAACTTGGCATCGCGAACCAAGGCTTTGTAATCGAAACTCTTGTGGTCCGTGACAATCACCACGCAATCGGCGTCGGCGACGGCATGGGCTGGATCCACGGAGTTCATGTCGAAGATGATGCCGTGCTCCTGGTCGGGGCGGATGTGCGGCACGAAAGGATCGCTATAGCTTACCTTGGCGCCGCGCTTGTTCAGCAGGTGAATGATGTCCAGCGCTGGCGATTCCCTGACGTCGTCGATGTCGCGCTTGTACGCCACGCCCATCACCAGGACTTTCGATCCTTTGAGTGGTTTGGAATGCTCATTGAGCGCGTTCTGAATTTTGTCCACGACGTAGTGCGGCATCTGGCCGTTCACATAGCCGGCCAATTCGATGAAGCGCGCTTCAATGCCGGATTGCTTGCTTTTCCACGACAAATAGAAGGGATCAATCGGAATACAGTGGCCCCCCAGACCTGGGCCAGGATAGAAGGGCATGAACCCGAACGGCTTGGTGGCGGCGGCGTCGATGACTTCCCACACATTGATTCCCATGCGGTCGCACATCACCGCGATTTCATTCACCAATCCGATGTTGATCATGCGGAAGGTATTTTCCAGCAGCTTCACCATTTCAGCGACGCTGGTGGAACCCACGGGCACCACGGTATCCAGCGCCTGCCTATAAAATAGCGCCCCCATCTTGGTGCACTCGGGCGTGATGCCGCCGACCACCTTGGGAATGTTCTTGGTCTGAAATTTCGGATTGCCAGGGTCGACGCGCTCAGGCGAGAAACAGAGGAAGAAATCTTTGCCGACCTTCAGGCCGCCTGCTTCAAACATGGGGAGCATCAATTCGTCGGTGGTTCCGGGGTAGGTGGTCGATTCAAGAATCAACAACAGCCCGGGATGAAAATGCTTCGCAATCTCCTCGCAGGATTTCACGATGTAGCTCATGTCCGGGTCTTTGGTTTTGCGCAAAGGTGTGGGCACACAAATGTTGAGGGTGTCCATGTCCTTTACCGCCGCGAAGTCGGTGGTGGCGCGAATTTTCCCCGCCTTCACCAGCGGCGCAAGCACCGATTCCGGGACGTCCTGCACGTAGGATTCCCCCCGGTTAATCGCATCCACCTTATGAGGCAGGACGTCGATTCCGACGACGTTGAATCCCGCGTGCGCGAGTTCCACTGCCAGGGGCAATCCGACATAACCCAGGCCGACCACGCCAGCTACAGCCTGGCGGCTTTCAATCTTTTTCTGCAATTGTTCTGATTGACTCATTGTTTTTTGGATCTCTCCGATAGAATAAACTCACCGCGGGCCACAATTTGCGTGGGGCCCGCCAATAGAATGTTGTCTTGCTCCCAGCGCAAAGCCAGCGGCCCTGCGGGGGTTTGAACCGTTAGCGGCGGGCTGACCAACCCCAGAGTCACTGCGGCAGCGGCAGCGCCTGTGGAACCGGTTCCTGAACTCATGGTTGCGCCCGCGCCGCGCTCATAGAATCGTACGTCCAGAGTATGGTTGTCCATTACGCGAATAAAGGAAACATTGGTGCGATTGGGAAATCGCGGGTCACGTTCGAGCTTCGCTCCCAGCGATCGCCAGTCGAACTCGAAATCGTCAACGAATACGGCGCATTGAGGATTGCCGACGTTGAGAATCACAGACTTCTTGCCAGGGACAATGCTTGACTCGCGTTCCTCTACCTGGGCCCGCCCCATGTTCATCTCAAAGGAAAACGTTTCACAATTCCGCTCCAGCAGTCTCAGGTGCTTCAGGCCTGCGCCCGTCTGGATTCGCACTTCGCGACCAGCGCGGCCCGACTCTACCAGTAAAGCCGCGGCGCAGCGCGTTCCGTTGCCTGAGATCTCACTACGGCTGCCGTCGGAGTTCCACAATTCGATTGACGCATCGGCTTCTTGCGTATGTTGCAGCAGTATCCAACCGTCCGCGCCGACGCCTGTGTGGCGGCCGCAAATTGCAACGGCGATCTCGGGCATGGCCGCGGTTTCTGGAAGTTCCCCCCGCCAGGTCAACAGAAAGTCATTGCTCGCGCCGTGCGCTTTGACAAAAGGAACAATCACGGTTGGCGACGGTAAATCTCCACCGCCGGGGCATCTTTCACCATGATTTGCCGTTCCAATTGATAATGCACTCCCGGTCTCTCCGCTTTTCGCACTGCCGTATCCAGTTCGTCTCCCGCATTCGCGACCACCCACGCCTTAGACAGCATCAGCTCCGGGCGGGCCATGGTCGCGTCCCATTCCGGATGGTTCCCCTCATGAAGCGCTTCGCGAATGGGGATACCAGCCTCTCGAAGAACGCCCGTGAGATCGCCAAAGGAAATCGCGATTCCCGACCCGGGCTCGAAATTTTCAACAAGGTATTTGGCGGTTTCCTGGGTCCACTCCCTCCGGGCTTCAGAATTCACCGCCGACTCCTTCCAGCATATCGAAGTCGGATTGGTGCGAATAGAGAACCCCAGGGTGACCAGTACCATGACAAGAACCGCGATCGGACGCGTTCGCGGCGGTACGAAAGTAACGATGGCTCCCGCCGCAAATGCCGCCCATGGAAGTACGGCTATTGCGTACCGTGTGTTGTACCAGCTAAAGGGCCAGAGGGTGGGAACAAAGATGGGGGTTCCGGAAGAATGGATGCTCCACACATAGAAGGCGGGCACGAGCGCGAGAAAAATCATCGGCCAGAGGACACGCCGGGAGATCGCGCAAATGAGTCCGGCTGCTCCGAGGATCAGGGCAGGCATCCCTATGACGAGGCGCGCCGCGGTGGAGAAATAATGGATTGCCTGCAGCCAGTCATGATCGCCAGGGTAAGGCTGCATTCCAGCCGCGATTTGGCGATGATAAATCGCCAGCGCGGAATAAGGCCCGTTGTAAAATTCCAATGCGTTGGAATAGTAATACTGATTGTGGGCCAGCCAAGCCAGAGGACCCAACGAGGCTAGCACGCCGAACAGAACCGCATGCCACTTCTTGCGCGCGACCACTAGGAGATAGGCAAACACGAAGGGAATTACGAACCAGCCTTCGTAACGCGTGAGCGCCGCGGCATTCGCTGCGATTCCCGCCACCAGAATCGCCCAGCGCGAAGATGTGTCGCGAAACCAGAGCGTGGCCCATAGCAGCACCAGAAGCGCCGCCAGAAACAGGGCCTCTGTCATGGGAGTGGATTGCAGATAGAGAAGGTTGGGGTTGGCGGAAAAAAGGAGAACCGAACCGATCGCGCTAAGCGTGGAATGAAACGCTCGCCGCACGGAGGCGAACAAGGCGAGGCCCGCCACGACGAAACTCGCAGCGGAGGGAATGACTCCGGCCAGGCCTGTCCTCCAAAGATGGTCATTGCGTACAAACGGGAGCATCAGAATATGCGGCAGAGGAAGCCAAACTGTGCCCAATTGTTCCGGACCCGGAGTGCGCGAATCCACCACCCGCCGCGCGATATTCAGATGGGCTTCGGCGTCGCCGTAATAGAGTGTGTAGCCGTGCGTGTAGACGTAGCCAGCGGCAGTGCAGGCCAATACTGCCAGCAGCACGAAAAGGGATACATCGAAAATGGATTCGCGCCGCACTACCTTATGCGCGGTTCTTTAGAAATGAGTGAACCGGCGGAACTCTTCGAAACGGGTGTCGATTTCCACTCTGGTCAGAGTGCGGAACCGCTCCACTCCAAACTGCTCGCAGCAGAAGCTGCCCATCACCGAGCCATAGATCACGGCGCGGCTCAAGTCGCCGCGATTGATGTGATCGCCGTGAAGATCGAAGCCTTGTTGCGCTAGATAACCCACGAATCCACCGGCAAAGCAGTCGCCTGCCCCGGTTGGATCGAAGACGGTTTCCAGAAGATAGCCAGGAACGATAAAGTAGGAATCCTTGCGGAAAAGAATGGCTCCGTACTCGCCCCGCTTGATCACCAGGGTATGCGGGCCCATGTCCATGATCTTACGCGCGGCCTTCTTCAGGTTGGTTTCGCCGCTCAGCATGCGCGCTTCGCCGTCATTGATCAGCAGGAAATCCCAGTTCTGGATAGTCTTCAGCAATTCCTCGCGGAAATCGGCGATCCAGAAATTCATCGTGTCGCCACCGGTCAGCTTCGGTTGGTGCATCTGCGAACGGACCGAGGCCTGGAGGCCCGGCTGAATATTCCCCAGAAAAAGATATGGCTCCGACTTGTAGCTTTCGGGCAGTTTGGGTTTGAAATCCGCGAAGACATTCAGCTCAGTGGTAAGGGTCTCGCGATCGTTCATGTCGGGCGAATACTTGCCCGCCCAAAAAAACGTCTTGCCTTTAACGCGCTCAAGGCCTTCGAGATCGATCCTTCGGCTGGCGAGAAGATCGGTGTCTTCCTGGGCAAAGTCGTCGCCAACCACGGCGACAATTTTGACTTTTGTAAAGTAGCTTGCGGCTAGGGAGATGTAGGTGGCCGCACCACCAAGCATGCGGTCCACGCGGCCATGCGGCGTTTCGACGCCGTCATAGGCTACGGAACCAACGACGATAAGAGACATTGTTACATTGTAGCCGCAACAAGCACGTTTACTGTCGGCCTCTTAGTATCGAAGCCATCACGCGAGGGTTCCGCCGCCCATGCATCACCGCAACAATCCACAAAGGCTTCTTGTCCGGTGCATATGCAATGAGATACTCGCCTACATTTGTGAAGCGCAACGGGCGCGCCGTCAGATCGGGACGGCGATGGCCTTGCAGCGGAAAGGGAACAAGCGCCTGAATCGTGGTCTCAATATCGTGAACCAGGCGATCTGCACTGTCGACGCTATCCTCAGCGATGAACTCCCAGATGGTATCGATATCCAGCTCTGCCTCCGGGTGAAATTCATAACCAGTCATCGCCGCTCGTTGCGACGCGCGGCGCTCTTGGCGCGAAGCCGCGCAAATACCTCATCTCCGGGAATTGCCTTGACCCTGCCACTTTCCAAATCGTCGTAGCGACGGTCGAGCGTCTGCCGCGTGTAGGCGAGTTCATCGAACAAACCTATGACGGCGTCTTCCATCAGTTCGTCGCTAGGGCGACCCGTTTCACGGGCCATTTGCTCAAGCTTTGCCTGCACGTCGGGCTTAAAATGCACTTCCACAGTGGCGCTCCTGTATTCTCAGAATAACGCCTACTGATGATCCCGAGCGTCTGCGACGGTGTTGGCCGCCTGAGCCTGCTTCATCTGGAACGGAGTGCTCTTCACAATCGCGAATACCATTGCGGAAAAGCGATAGTTACTCTTTGCAGCATCGCGGACGATGCCGCGCACTGCGGGCATGTCGTAATACTCCAGGCCCCGGCCCAGTGCGTAGGTCACGAGCTTTTCGGTCATGGTGCCGACGAACTGCTCGGGACGGCGGGTAAGAGCCTTACGAAGCTCGGCGGGGCTGCTTACTTTGGTGCCGTCAGCTAGCTGTCCGGACGCGTCAATAGGGCCGGCCGGTTCCTTACTTCGCCATTCACCGACCGCGTCGAAGTTCTCCAGCGAGAATCCCAAGGGGTCCATTACGCGATGGCACGAGGCACAGGTCGGATTGGCGCGATGCTGCTCCATCAGTTGACGCATGGAAAGTGGCTTGCCGTCGTCGCCACTTTCTTTCAAGGTCGGCACATTGGGTGGAGGCGCGGGAGGAGGCGTCCCCAGCAGGTTTTCCAATATCCACTTGCCGCGGAGCACAACCGAGGTTCGATTCGGGTACGAGGTCACGGTGAGAATGCTGCCTTGACCGAGTAGCCCAAAGCGGTTTTCGTCCGTCAGGGTCACGCGGCGGAAATTGCTGCCGTAGATATTGGGGATGCCATAGTGCTTGGCCAAGCGCTCATTCACGTACGTGTAATTAGCATTTAAAAGGTCCATCACACTACGGTCTTCGTGAATGATGCTTTCGAAAAACAGCTCGGTCTCGCGCCGGAAACCCTGGCGAAGATTGTCGTCGAAGTTGGGGAACTGCTCCGTGTCGGGGACAGCGCTTTGAAGATTCCGCAGGAACAGCCATTGCGAGGCAAAGTTTGTGACCAGCGAGTCCGAGCGGCGATCCTTCAGCATGCGCATGACCTGCTGATCGAATACGGCCGGGTCTTTTAGCCGACCCTTCGCGGCGAGCGTCAGAAGTTGATCGTCCGGCAGGCTCGACCATAAAAAGAAAGCCAGACGCGAGGCGAGCTCGAGATCGCCAGCGCGATACACGCTGCCGGGAGTGACGTGAGCAGGGTCGGGCTCAATGCGGAAAAGAAAATTGGGGCTGGTCAGCATCAGCTCCAGGGCGTTCTCAATGCCAGCATCGAAGTCTGTACGGTTGCGTCCTTGCTGGAAGAAGCTGAGCAGACTTTCCATGTCGGTGTCGGTGACGGGTCTGCGATAGGCCCGGCGAGCGAGTCCAGAGAGAATCTGTTTCGCGCACGGCAGCTCATCCGCATTCTTCGCGGGACGGCAGCTGAAAATGCGCCGCCGGCTCGGTGTATCGCCGGAACCTGTAGCTTTAAATGGTCCGGCGATGTCGACGTGATCGATCAACGGCACGCCATTCATATTCTGGAGATCCAGGTCGCGGGTGAACGGCTGGAGAGGTTCATCCGATTCAGAAGAGTTCTTGCGCAGGAAGGTGACCGCAACAGCGTGAGGCCCCGCTTTCACAAAGACGCTGGTCCGCAGGCGCGCATCGAGCGTGTCCTTGGCCACGCCTAGGTTAGTGTCGGACATCTTGTTATCGGCTTCGCCACCCACCGGGGCCAGGAACACGCGCTCGCCATCGATCGAAATTTCGAGCTGATGCGGAAACTCCAGGCCTGTGATGTACCCTACGATGTTCTGGAGCAATTGGACTCGAACATTATAGGTGCCGTCCAACGGGAAATTGTGTTGAATGAGGATGCCGCCGCGAGTACCTAAGGGAAGGCCTTCGATGTGATCCTCCTGCGAAAGGTCGGGTGGGACGCGATAGACTTGGCCAACCGGGGGAGTCGCAGGATCGCCCACCGCAAGCATCGCTACTTTCCGAGAGGCAGACAGATATTGTTCCAGCAGGGACGGCGATGTCCTCAACACGTCCGCGATATTGTCAAAGCCGTTGCTTTCGTCATCAGCGGGCAGCAGCGCGTTGGCATCCACATCCAGATCCAGAAGGTCATGCACCGCGCGCTCGTATTCAGAGCGGTTCAGCCTGTGCAGAGGCGAGCGGCCAGGGTTGACTTTAGCCAGCGCGGCCTTATCTATAGAATTCTCCAGCCAAGTCGCAAACCCGTCGATGGTGGCTCGATCGGGCCTTGGCATGCCCACGGGAGGCATCATGCCGCCGCGTACTTTACGAATTACCTTTTCCCAGGTTTCAGCGCCGTCGGCAATGTGGTCGACGTCCATTTTGTCCAACAGCAGCCCGGCGGTTTTTAGCTTTTGGTTGTGGCAGGTAACGCAATACTTATCCAGCAGGGCGCGTTGTTGCGCCGCGCCGGTGGGGGCAGGCGACTGCGGACCTGCGGTAAGAGAACAACTAGCAACAGCTAAAACGGTCAGCCAGGACCATGCGGGGACCTTCACAGGTACGTAACCTCCGGGCACTTGCCCAACATCATCATAATACAGCCGCAACTGAGAGCCGTTGACACTGAAAAGCCCGAAAGGTACCATCTAAAACGCTCATGAGGAGCAGATTCGCGGGGACACATCGGCCGATGAGATCGCTGGGCTTAGCCTTATTGATTACGATTCCGTCTTTTGGTCAGGCTGTTTACAAGGCGCCCCGGACGGCCGAAGGAAAACCTAACATCAACGGCATCTGGCAGGCGATCAATGAGGCGAACTGGGATCTGACTGGTCATGCCGCCCGGCCCGGCCTTGCAGTTGAAATGGGCGCGTGGGCCGCTGAACCCGGGGGACTGGGAGTAGTCGAGGGCGGGACGATTCCCTATCTGCCGGCTGCGTTGGCTAAGAAGAAACAGAATTTTGAGAATCGGATGAAGCTGGATCCGGAGGTCAAATGCTACCTTCCCGGCATTCCGAGAGCGACCTACCAGCCGTTTCCGTTTCAGATCATTGTTGGTCCCCAGTACATCCTGATGGCGTACGAATTTGCTGGCGCGATGCGGACCATTTATATGAAGGACCCTGGTCCGGCTCCAACGGATAGCTGGATGGGGCAATCGGTGGGGCATTGGGAAGGTGACACGCTGGTGGTGGATACCAAGGGGTTCAACGATCAGACCTGGTTTGATCGATCCGGGGATTTCCATAGCGACCAGCTCCACGTGGTGGAACGGTTTACACCGATGAGCCCGGATGCGCTCAGCTACGAGGCCACGATAGAGGATCCTCAAACGTTTTCCAGGTCTTGGAAAATCAGCATGCCGCTTAACCGGCGGCTGGAAAAGAATGCGCAGTTGCTGGAGTTCAAGTGTGTGGAATTTGTGGAAGAATTGATGTATGGGCATCTGCGTAAGAAGCCCGCAGCGAAGTAACCCAGGTAGACGACGAAAGGTTTTGGCTATGCGTACAAGAATTGCGATTTCTCTGGTAAGCGCTGGATTATTCCTATCGGTTGTGCCAATGAAGGCCCACCACGCCTTCGCGGCCGAGTTTGACGATAAGAAGCCGATCAAGCTCAAGGGGACCGTCGCGAGATGGGAGCTGATCAATCCTCATTCCTGGATTCACTTGGATGTGAAGAATTCGGATGGCACAGTCACCAACTGGATGATCGAAGGCGGCAGCCCCAACGCGCTATTCAGAATGGGCTTTACGAAAGATTCGCTGCCCGTCGGCACGGAAATTGTTGTCGAGGGATTTATGGCCAAAGACGGAGCCAACCGCGCCGTAGGCGCCAGTCTGACCTTTGCGGATAATGGGAAGAAATTGTTCATGGGTGGCTCGGCGCCCGGAGCGAATGGCGATACGGCAACAAAGTAGGATCTTATGAAACACCTCTGCTTGGCATTTGTTTTCACGGCAGCGTTTGCCTCGGCTCATCATGCGTTCACGGCAGAGTTTGACGCCACCAAGCCTGTTAAGTTGCAGGGCACGGTCACGCGCATGGAGTGGATCAATCCTCACGCCTGGATTCATATCGACGTCAAGAATCCGGACGGCACCGTCACCAGTTGGATGGTGGAAGGCGGCAGCCCCAACACGCTGCTGCGCAACGGAGTGACCAAGGCTTCCGTCACAGCCGGCATGGAGATCGTGGTGGATGGCTATAAAGCCAAAGACGGAACCAACCGCGCGAACGGGCGCGATATTACGCTGCCCGATGGGAAGAAGCTGTTTGTCGGGTCGTCGGGAGACGGCAAGGCAAACGACACGCCGAAATAAGAACTACTTCTTAAGATCCCGATAAACCGCCTCGACAAACATATCCGTAGTCCACGGCCCTGAGAGCGACCCGTACAGCGGGTCATAGTCCAGTGTCGGCCGGGCGGCTTTCACCTGCTCCAGCGTCATCCCCTTCTTGATCATTGCCCGGACGCGGTCTCTTACGATCACCACCATATCGCGATACTCCACCACATCGGCTTCATCGCACAGACGCCCATGGCCGGGAATCACCATAGTGCCGCCTTCTTCGTGATGGGCTGGAACGGCGATGTCGAGAATCATGTTCAGCCCCTCGATTACGCCTTGCACGGTGCCACCGAGCTTCGTGTCGATCACCGGGTAGGTGTCGGTGGTGAGCAGGTCGCCTGCCGCTATGACGTCTGACTTACGAAAGTACACAATGCTATCGCCATCAGTATGGCCGGGCTTCGGATGGTAAATGCGGACCGCCTCCGCATTGAAGTACAGCTCCTTCTCATCGTTGATGAAGGACTCCGTCGGCCACGCTGCCGCGGGAGCCGAGTTAGGCCCGTTCTTGGCTGTCATCCGGGTAAAGACGTTGTCATGGGCGAAAATCTGGGCGCTCTGCGTGAGCGACGAGCCCGGCGTGTTCTGCACCGGCAGGTTGGTGACTGATCCATTCAAGTTGGCGATGGCCTCATTGCCGCCCGTGTGATCTGCATCCACGCTGGTGTTGACCACGTAACGGATCGGCTTCGAGGATAGCTTGCTCACTTCAGCCAGCAACTTGCGGGTCATGGACGCTGCGCCGCTATCGACGAGCAACACCCCCTGATCCCCCACCTGCGCAGCGATGTTACCACCGGCTCCGACGATCATGGAGACGCCACCTTGCACATGCATGACCGCGACATTGTCGCGCACACCTTGCGGTGGACGGCTGGTGTTTTCGGGGCGTGAGGGTGCGGAGATCTTGACCATATTGAAGCGATACTCGGGGTACATTTCAGCTGCGCCGCCTGAAGCCGCAGCTTCCGGCGTATGCCAGCGAACCGAAAACTCTTTGAGAAACGGATTTTCGCCCGGCAGATAGTTGGGGACCTCATCCTTGGGACGAGCGCTCACTTCCAGCACATATTCGCAGGGCCACAGCCAGTTAATGTTGCCATTCAGATTGAGTTGAAACTCTTCGGTGCGGATCACGGGCTCGGTGAGGTACACGGGGTCGTTGATGATGGTCACGTGCGTCATCAGGCTGGGGCCGTAGCGGATGAAGTGCTCGGTCATGGTGGCCTGGTCGCTTTCGGGCAAGCCGTTGCGCTTCAGCCATCCCATTTTGATGTGGGTGGTATAGACGGTGAGCATATTGCCTTCCCAGCGGCCGGTGGAAAAACCCATCCAGGTGTGGGGTGCATAATCGGGCGGGTGCGGCCGTCCATCCATCCATATGGTGCGGTCCTGCTCATACGTGCTGATGTAATTGCGGATGGCGAGTACCTGCTGCGTTTGCGGGTCCTTCTCTTCCCATATACGAACCGCCATGGGGCCGCGGTAAATGTAGGGGGAAATATGGACCCGGCACTGATGCTCCTGCAGCGTGAGGCGGGATGCATCCCAGCTTTCCGCGCGCAATCGAGCCGCATCGTTGATGGGGTAACCCAAATAGTCGCCCAGATCGGGACCCTGGCCGCGCTCGATCACGTCTTCATGTTGAACGGGATTCCACTCGCCGGTGAGCGGCATTTGAGCGAAAAGATGTAGCTGCGCCAACGGCAAGGTTAAAAGGAGGGATAAGAGCCGCATAGTTGCTAAGAGATGACATCAAGTTTCCGGAGACAAGTCAAGCGCGCGATTAAACTGGAATCATGCCGGATTTCATCGCACGCCGCGAAGCGTTCAGAGCTCTGCATTCCAGTG
Source organism: Terriglobia bacterium (assembly GCA_963766615.1). Lineage (GTDB taxonomy): Bacteria > Acidobacteriota > Terriglobia > Bryobacterales > Bryobacteraceae > Palsa-187. The sequence goes on along the minus strand of CAVYBC010000008.1, from coordinate 751,167 downwards.
GTTGCTTTGTGATTCCGAACCCGTGGGATACGGGCACGTCGCGCTACTTGCGCCATCTGGGATACAAGGCGCTAGCGACCACCAGCGCCGGTCTAGCGTTCTCGCAAGGCCTGCCCGATTCGGAGGCCGTGCCGCGCGACGCGGTTCTGCGCCATATGGCCGAGATCGTTGCCGCGACGGACTTGCCCGTCAACGCCGACTTTGAATCGGGTTACGCCGATAGCCCGGATGGCGTGGCATCGAGCGTGGCTCTGTGCGTGGCGACCGGAGTAGCGGGCCTCTCGATTGAGGACGCCACAGGCGACCGGTCCAATCCGCTCTACGAAATCCCAATGGCTGTAGAGCGGCTCAAAGCCGCCCGATCAGCAATCGACGCCTCGAATTCCGGTGTGATGTTGGTAGGCCGGGCCGAATGCTTCCTTACCGGCCATCCCGATCCGCTGAAAGAATCCATACGGCGGCTGGAAGCCTACGCTTCGGCCGGAGCTGACGTGCTTTACGCTCCAGGTGTGCGTACGCGCGAGGATATCCATGCAGTTGTGCGTGCCGTCCATCCGAAGCCGGTCAACGTCCTCATGGGGTGGAACACTGGGCTTAAGGTCGCCGATCTGGCTGAAATCGGCGTGCGACGAATTAGCGTCGGATCGTCGCTTGCCAGGGTCGCATGGACCGCCTTCATCCGCGCGGCCAAAACCATCGCGCAGGACGGTAGCTTTGCAGACTTTGATGGCTTGGTTCCCTATGCGGAGCTGAACGATTTCTTTCGGAATGATCGTTAGTGTGGGTCGTACAGAGTCGGTTGGAGGGTAGCTTGAGCCGGCGGCTCTTCCAGAGGCGGGCTTCTGCTAGGCTTCTGCCCGCCCCTCCTTGAGGGCTGCTACCCGCTTTCTATCGTTTGGTGGGTTCGTTTTGCAAAAACAAAAAATTTTGACGGCGCAAGAACCTCTCCATTAGTTGTCTGGGCTCCGAGACGCTCGTAGTGTTTTCAAGGACTTGTTGGGTTCGTTTTGCAAAATAAAAATTTTGAGGAACGCTATGTCGCGCCTCGGAAGGCTCGGGGCGATATTCGGTTTTCAACCTCTTGGGCCCTTACGGGCCACCCCAGCTGATGAAAATAGCCTTGGGGAGGGATAGACTGAGTCTGCGGACGAGCGAAGACCGACGTTCTTTGTGGCGAGTGAACCCCGTTTTTCAACCTGGTCCGGCTGGCGGATAAGGATCCCGTATTGGCGCCTTTAGGGGCCCGAGAGGCAAAGTGTAAACCGATACGCCGGCTGCTCGATTCGCACCCAAAGGAGCGAAGCGATGATTCAGATCCCCGCGGTAATCGAGCGATGCGCAGGCATCGACGTCGGCAAACGAGAGATAGCAGTAGCTGTCATTACGGGTCCGGCTGATGAAGATGGTGAGTTGAAGACACGGGCATTTAAGACCACGGTTGCGGCGCTGGAACAACTCAAGCAATGGCTCATCGAAGAAGGCTGCGTCAGTGTCGCGATGGAAAGCACTGGATCGTACTGGATTCCGGTCAAGAACATCCTTGAAACGAGCGTGAGGATCGTTCTGGTCTGCGCGAGGAACCACAAGCCGCAGCGTGGAGATAAGACCGATTTCCGGGACGCTCATAATCTGGCTCAGATGCACCGGCATGGACTGCTCCAGGGAAGCTTCCTTGCTCCGCGTAGCATGGTCGAGCTGAGGGATCTGACGCGCCGCCGAAAGAAGCTGCAGGGCAATCTGTCGGCAGAGAAGAACCGGATCCAGAAGGTGCTTGAAGTCGCCAACGTAAAGATTGGAAATATTGTCAGCGATGTCTTTGGTGTGTCCGGCCAGGCGATGGTGAGCGTGCTGGTGTCTGGGGAAGAGATTTCCCCGGAGCGGATCGCCGACCTGAGCAGGCGGCGCCTGCGCCTGAGGATACCGGAACTGATCGAAGCTTTGCAGGGCCATCAGATGAATGACCATCACCGTTGGCTCATCAGCCAGAGCGTGGAGCACGCCGTACTGCTGGACCGGCAACTGGAAGAACTGGAGACTCGGATCGCGGAGAAACTCAAACCCTGGCAGGAGCAAAACGAACTGTTGCAGACCATTCCCGGGGTCAAGGAGATGACTGCGGCAACCATTCTGGCTGAAGTCGGCGCCGATATGAGTCCCTTTCAATCGGCGAAGCATTTATGCAGCTGGGCGGGAATCTGTCCGGGAAATAACCGATCGGCAGGCAAGAGTAAGCACAGCCGGATCAAGAAAGGAAACACGTTTCTGTTGGCTGCGCTGGTCCAGGCAGGATGGGCCGCGGCACGCAGCACAGATTCGATTTTTCAACGTAAGTTCCATCGGTGGATGCGGCGACTGGGCCAGGCAAAGGCCAATATCGCCGTTGCTCATAGTTTGCTCGAACTGATCTACGCGATGTTGAAAACGCAGCGCCCCTATCAGGAGCCTGATCCGGCCAGCCTCCATGCCCTGGAGAAAGCAAAACTGGTCCGGCATCACACGAAGCGACTTCGCCAACTCGGGGCCGACCCGACGCTGATCGAGGAGATGATGAACCGCCTCCACCAGACGCAAGCCTGCTCTTCCCCTCCGCAAGAGCAGGCGGCAACCCCGCAGACCCTCCTTATCCGCAGGACCTGCCCCGCCAAAGCCCAACGGGGCGCCCTCGGATTTCGGGCTCGCCAAACCCGCAAACAACAATATTCGGTTGTGAAAGAACAAGCGCCCGGAGCTCCTCGACAGAGACGGACTCGATCAAAAACAAAAACTAAACCCGACACTGCAAACACCGAGTAACTATCCACGCTTCGAAGAGTATTTTCGAGGCAAAAATCCTAGCCGGCTCTTCACAACTCCTGCCGACGCTTGATCTTAATGCGACGAACGGCTCAAGCCGTTTGAACCAATATGGCAACTTATTGATTTAATAGGCACCTCTAGGCAGAAGAACGGCTGTTATGGCACGGGCCGCGATTTCATTTTTCCCCGGCAAGGGGGTGAAGAGCCAGCCTGTCGTGTGAAGTTGAGGTGGGAGGGCTATGATTGCGAAGCCCGCGGCGATTCCTGTGGGAGCCGACTTTCATCACTTCGCCCCCGAATTCGTAGCCGATGGCGAGGCGAACTTGGAGGGTGGAGCTTGCCCAGGCATCCCAATTGTAAATATGAACGCCGGTGCCGCAGATGATGCCGAGGGAGGGTTCGGGAGTGCCTTCGAATGACAAACCTTTTCGGGGATGCGCCTTGACCAGAGCTTTCATGAAGCGTGGAGGTGGCAGACGGAACGGGATTCGGTGCGCTGTCCCCAATATGGATCCGGATCAATATGGGTCCGGATTGAATTGTCAATGATAGATCGAGATCGAGCCTTTCATCGTTTGATGGTCGCCACGCGTAAGAGAAAGGCCGAAGACCGTCACGCTAGGGAAGCGCTCGCCCAGGACAATCTCTATCCCCGCATTGCCGCTCTCAGTCGCCGCGTTCTGCAGAGCGAAAAGTGTAATCCATGTCTCCGGAAGGTTCTGTCGGGTCAAGGTGAATGGCCGGTGGCTCTACAAGACACGCCAGATCGTGACTGGAAGGAATAAGCACCCGGCGCGTTGGATGCTCTGGCGTCTGAACCGCCGTGCCCAGATCCTTTCAGTCCTGCGCTCCGCAAAACCCACCCGCTGGCGAATAGGTTGAAACCAGAGGGTATCCTCCGGCCGACGATTGGTGTAGACTTATGCGTTGCTACACGTCCTTCGATCCTCGCGGGAGAAGGTAGTGTAACACGATCGATCATGGAGATTTAACGATGCGAAGACACTCACCTTTGTTCCTCTCGTTGCTGGTTCCAGCCTTTTTAATTCTCGGCGGATACGCCGTCGTTCAGGCCCAGGAAAAAGCTTCTACGCCAGCCAGTGCAAAGCGCTGGTCCGATGCCGCCACCTGGCCTGACAAGAAGGTGCCCGGCAAAGACGCCGTTGTCACCATTGAGAAGGACATGAACGTTGTCCTCGATGTCACTCCGCCGGCGCTGCGCAGTTTGACGATCAACGGCAAACTGAGCTTCGCAGATAACAAAGATCTTGAACTCACCACCGAATGGGTCATGGTGCACGGGGAACTGGAAATCGGCACCGAAGCGAAGCCCCATACGCGCAAAGCGACAATTACCCTCACCGATAACGTCAAAGACGAAGATATGAGTGGAATGGGTGGAACGAATGACCGCAGTGACCGCGGGATCATGCTCATGGGCGGAACCCTGAACCTGCACGGGAACCGGACGAACTCCTGGACGAAGCTGTCCAAGACCGCCGAAGCAGGCAGCAACTCGATTGAAGTCCTGAACGCCGCTGGCTGGCGGGTCGGCGACATGATTGTCCTCGCGTCGACGGATTTCGATCCCCATCAGGCAGAGCGGCGAACCATTTCCGCCATCCGTGGCAATACGATCACGCTCGACAAGAAACTGGACTCCATGCACTTCGGCAAGATCACCTTCGACGTGGATGAACGCGGCGAAGTCGGCATGCTGTCGCGCAATATCGTCATCCAGGCTTCGCCTGACGCAGACCAGACGCTCTTTGGCGGCCACATCATGGCGATGCTCGGGAGCAAGATGTTTGTCGAGGGCGTCGAACTCAATCGCATGGGTCAGAACATGCATCTGGCCCGGTATCCGATCCACTGGCATCTGATCGGCGATGCGCAGGGCCAGTACATCAAGAACTCCGCCATTCACGACACCTACAGCCGCTGCGTGACCGTGCATGGCACAAATTTCCTGGACATTGAAAACAACGTGACCTACAACAGCATTGGTCACTGCTTCTTCCTGGAAGATGCCGTGGAGCACGGCAACCAGTTCGTGCACAACCTGGGGATCCAGACCAAGTGCCATCCGGACGCGCCGTGCGTTGCCACCAACCTCGCCCCGTTCAAATCGGAGGGCGGCAAGAACTTCGATGCGGCCGGCCAGAACGCCAAGGACATCCTGCTGCCGTCCGACAACACGGCGTCGACTTTCTGGATCACCAATCCGGACAACATCTACCGCGACAATGTGGCCGCGGGGTCCGACTCGACAGGTTTCTGGTTCGCCTTGCCGGAGCATCCGACGGGTAAATTCGAAGGCACGGAGATCAGCAAGACAACCTGGCCGCGCCGAACCCAGGTGCGGGAGTTCAAGGGCAACACCGCCCATTCGAACTTTGACGGTTTCCTATTCGACCGCGGCCCCAGGCCGGATGGCCATTTCGCCGTCGGTGGGCATATCTCGCTTGTCAATCCCTCTGACGCGAACGGCCCTCAAGTGGAGTCGGTCATCGAGGATTTCACAGCCTACAAGAACCGGAATGGCGGCCTCTGGAGTCGTGGTGAGATGCACGTGTACAAGAACTTGAAGGTGGCCGACAACGCCATTGGCTATACGCATGCGTCCGGCAACACCGGTCGTTCTGCCTTTACGTCACGGGTGGTTGACTCGACGTTCGTGGGCGAAACCGAGAACATCGGCAACCCCAGAACGCCGGCGGAAATAGCTTACGGCCGCAGCTTGCCGGAGCCCGAACTCGCGGATTTCCCGATCCGCGGCTACGAGTTCTACGACTACCATCATGAACTGGACAATGTCACCTTCGTGAATTACCAGGACAATGCCACCCGCAAGACGGGAGCGATCTCTTACCTGCTATATACCAGCTTCGGAATGAGCTCCAACAACACCGTACAGCACGCGAAGTTCATCAATGCCAAGCCGGTGTATTTCCCGCCGATGGAGTATAAGTGGAGCAACGACGATTACGGCAACGGGAGCTATAAGAGCTCGGTGTTCAATGACAAGGACGGCTCGGTCACCGGCGTTCCCAATTCCTACATTGTCATTGCCGGCGGGATCGCGGGCGACGAAGGCTGCGAGATGAAACCCGCCTGGAACGCTGCCGTGTGCAAGGGTGACATCGGGCGCATGACGATTGGCGCCGGCGGTGGTGGCGGTCGTGGCGCAGGCTGGCGGTCGTGGCGCAGGTGGTCGCGGTGGTGCGCCGGGTGCCGCAGGTCCTGGCGCAACTCCCGGCGGTGGCAGAGGCGGGGCTGCAGGAGCCGGAGGTCAGGGCCCTGGCGTCGTGGTTGGTGCAAGGCTTGGTCGCCTCGGAGGCGCACCTGCGCAGCCGCCAGTCGTCCTCAGCAGCAACGGCAAGGACTTCCCCGTCGCCGGGGAAACCAATGTACGAGCGGGTTCCGAGTTCAAGGTGACCACCGAAAGACCGTCCCTGGCCCTCAGCGTGAGGGAACTGGATCGCGGCTCGTGGGTGATCTTCGAACTGCCGGGATTCACCACTGCAGCGTCGGGTACGGAGCAGAGCAGCCTGGAGGCACTTCGCACGGCCAGTGCCACCTCGTACTACAAAGGCAACGGTTCGCTTTGGGTTAAGCTTGTCTCCAGCGGTGACGTCCTTGGCAGCGGCCCTACTAGCGGCCCTAGTGGCGGAGCCACCCTGCAGGCCAGCCGGTAAGCTGAACCCTGCTGTTTGAGCATGAGCCCCCGGCGCAGGCCGGGGGCTTTTTGTTTCGTACCGCCTCGTGCGTCTAGTAAATGTTGCGCAATCGGTTCCCGAAAGGATGCGCATTGAAGGATCCAACCGTCGCCTGTCCCTGCACTGGACGTCACTTGCTGAAGGAAATGCGAACTTCTCGATCGTCATTGTCTTCTGAGAAACACGCGCAAGACGGAGTGCGGCGCGAGAATGTTCCTGACTCCCTTAGTGGGGCGCGCCGCACCCTTTGCGCTTCCGGTACGCTGACGATCCGATGATAGGAACACCGAGAGGAAGCCGAGCGACTCCAAGGAATTAACTAGCACGCTTCCGCGCCCTCAAAGTAGTGGTCTTCGCAAACAGGATCACCAAGACCGAGCACAACGAGACAACCGGCGATGACGAGGAGCACACTATTCCGTTCATGAAGGGCTATACGGTCTTCAATGTCGATCAGATCGAGGGCCCACCGAAGCATTACTATGCAAAGCCGGATCCGAAATGGATGCCCAAAGAGCGCGCCGAACGCGCACAAGAGTTCTTCAGAATCACGGGGCAGCCATCCGCATCGGAGGCGGTAGAGCAGCGTATGCCGCCGAGGGAGATTACATCAAGCTTCCACCTATCGAGGCGTTCAAAGACGCAGATAGCTACTACCGAACTGGCCTGCACGAGTTTGAGCGTTGGACGAAACATGAGAAACGGTTAGGCCGCGACCTCGGCCGGAAGAAATGGGGAGACGAAGGATACGCGAAGTAAGAGCGCTGGCGGCGAGAACGACCACGAGCATTCGGCGTACATCGCCCATTGGCTGGGAGCCCTGAAGAACGATAAGCGATTCATCTTCCATGCCGCCGCCCACGCCCAGAAAGCTTGCGATTATCTCCATGGCGTAAGGGGTCGTTGTCCCGGAGTCTCCTCGCCGAAGTCCCCTTTCAGCGTCTTTTGACTTGCGCCGTTGCGGCTGTTGCCGCTGTTGTTACCGGCCGGGTCGTGCTTGGCGTAGCCCAGGTGCTCGGTCATCTCGCCCTGCAGGGCTCGCTCCAAAACGGCCTTGGTGAACTGCTTCAGCAAGACATTCACGTCTTCTGCGGTTCGCCCTTGCTCCAGCATCTTGTCGATCAGCTCATCGCGGATCGCTTTCTCTTCCTTTTGTTTCTTCATCCCGTTCTCCTATTTTCTTCTGGAGAACGTTGACACAGTTTTAGGACACCCTCAGCGCACTCGTTTCAAAACCCATCGCTGAGCCAGATGGGTCTGATCACTCTACACGGTGCGACTGATCAAGTGCTGCGCCGCAAGACCGTACACGATGATGGGAATGAACATTAGAAACGCAATCTGGCATTCTCGTTAGCTAGTCGTCCCCCAACAAGGCACCACTCGACGGGTGTCGCATTCGTGAGCGTTCAAACAGGTCCTTGGACGGAAAGGAGCGGTCGCGAACGCGTGGATGTGATGCCCGTCTACAAACTTTTACTTCAAACTGAAAACAGGTCGTGATAAGTCGCGAAATACATCGCCACACTATATGTCCTTAAGCGTCGGCAGTCAGCCCGCAGGAGTCACTTTAAGGCTGAATTGGCGAAGCATTTCGGAATAATGTATAGTTAACAAACCCCAGTTCTTAAAATGTAGACGCTCGAAAGGAATCTCGGCATGGACACTCGGTTCTACCAGAAGTCTGGAAACGATTTCGACAGCCTCTCATTCATGGATCTCTTAGAGGCACGCGACCTCTACCATGTCCACCTTATGAATTATCCGAAGGTGCTAGTGTGGTGCGTCACTCAGATGCGACCTTATCCAGGGTACGACGGGCGCGAGTGACTTTTTCGAGGATATCCGAGGCCTTCGCCGTCCAGATGAAGGGTTTTGGCGCTTGGTTGTAATTCTGGATGTAGTCTTCGATAGCGGAGATTAGTTCGGGAACGCTTCGGAAAACACCACGTCGAATCCGGTTCTCTGTGATGTCGCGAAAGAAGCGCTCGATCATATTGAGCCAAGAAGCACTGGTTGGCGTGAAATGCATGTGGACGCGCTTGTTCCGCCCCAGCCACGCTTTGACCGCCGGGTGTTTATGCGGTGAGTAGTTGTCGGCGATCACGTGGATGTGCTTTTCCTTGGGAGTATTACGGATGATCAGGCGAAGGAACGCTAACCAGTCTTCGTTGGTATGGCGGGGACGGCACTGACTGAGGACCTCGCCGGTGAGGACGTTGAGAGCCGCGAATAACGTGGTGGTTCCATGGCGTTTGTAGTCGTGCGTCATGGTGCCCTTGCGGCCTTTCTTCATCGGCAAACCGGGCTGGGTACGATCCAAAGCTTGAATCTGGCTCTTCTCGTCCACCGAGAATACGATGGCCTGCTGCGGTGGGTTCAAGTACAGCCCGACGATGTCTTCGAGTTTTTCAACGAACTGCGGATCGCGGCTGACTTTGAAGGTATCGACCAGATGCGGCTTGAGCCCGTGGGCATGCCAGGCGCGTCGAACAGTAGCCTCGCTGATTCCCAAAACGCGGGCCAGGGTGCGGGTGGTCCAATGGGTCGCATGCGCTGGCTTTTCCTGCGTTGTTTTCCGGATGATTTCGTCCGGATTGATGGTTCGAGTTCTTCCTGGTCGGGGCGCATCTTTCTCAATTCCGGCCATGCCGTACTGCAAAAATCGCGCTCTCCATCGTGCAACCGTGTGGCGCCCGAGTTGAAGCGCAGAGGCGATTTCCTGGTCTCGCTTTCCTTCGGCTGCTTGCAGGATGATGTTGGCTCGCTCCACCAATCGCAAAGCAACTGACCGGCGCCGCGCGTAGGCTGACAACTCGGATCTTTGCTCCTCCGTCAAAACAACTTGGGCGGCAACTCGCATTCGGGCTCGTCTCCTATTAAGACAAACCCGATTGGTTTGTATAAGTAGCGCTATTTACGACGCACTACACTAGCTACGGCGATCGGGCGCTACCGTGTCCGGTCGGAGGACTCCTGGCCCGAACCGGACGGGATAGTTAAGCACAAAGGGACCGGTCCCCGAACGCTTGCCAATTCGGAAATTCGAAACTATTCGTGGCCAGCAATTCTGGTTTTCGTGGACACGTGGCTGGAAGTGGATGAGTTCGGGAAAGGGAAGCAGTACGACCCGAGCCAAATGGTTCCTCGCACGCTGTTTCTCCCCAACGGTCGCAAGATTCCGGTATGCGTGATCCTGGTCCAGCAAGTTGCACAGGCGCCACCAACTCCCAATATTCAGTTCCCCCTGAACAATATCGGTGGAGGCAATCCGGTCATCGCTGCGGTGCAGGGACGGAAACATGTGGCGACCTTGGCCTGCCTTGTAACGGACGGGCATCGAACCTACGCCCTGACCAATCGCCACGTGGCCGGCGACCCTGGCGAAGCGCTGTACTCACGACTCTCCGGAAGCGAGGAACCCATAGGGCGGTCCAGCGGGAAACAGCTCACTCGTCTACCGTTTTCCAGTGTGTATAGAGACTGTCCGGGGCGGGACGTGTATCTCAATCTTGATGCGGGGCTGATCGACATCGAAAACCTGAACAGTTGGACGGCGCAGGTCCACGGCTTGGGCACGCTCGCGCCGTTGGCCGACCTGGCCCCGGCGCAAATGAAACTCTCGCTGGTTGGCACCCGCGTGGCCGGATTCGGCGCGGCCAGCGGGCGAATGGAAGGGGAGATCACGGCGCTCCTTTATCGCTACAAGTCGGTCGGCGGATTTGAGTACCTTGCGGACTTCTTGATCGGACCGCGGACGGGAGTGGACCCGAGCAGCAATGGAAAGCGAGCCCGTTCCCAGCCAGTACTTCTCACCCGACCCGGCGACTCGGGGACCCTGTGGGTCTTTGATCCGGTCAACTGGAGCAAACACCCGAGAGACAGCGGCGAGCCGGTCGGTCACCGGCCGTTCGCGGTTCAATGGGGGGAACAAGTGTTCGCGGGCGGCGGCGAGACGAGCTATGCACTTGCGACGTCCCTCAGCACTATCTGTAATCTCCTGGACGTTAGTGTAGTCCGGGACTGGAACCTCGACCAGACCGACACTTGGGGGGCGATCGGCCATTTCTCCATCGCATTCAGCGTCGCCGCCTGCCTGACCAATGCGAACCTCAAGACTCTGATGACCAAGAACACGGACGTCGTGAGTCCGAATGGCGATGTGATTCGGAGTCAGGACTTCAAAGGAATGGGCACGGCGGACTTCGTGCCGCTGGCGGATGTTCCGGACATGTTTTGGAAGCCGCGAATCGCGCAGCAGGGATTCTCCCGGTCGATGGAGGGACCAAACCACTTCGCGGACATGGACCAGGAAGACGCTGACGGTAAGACGTTACTCGACCTCACCCAGAGCGCCGGCTTCATCGACCCGGACAAGTGGGACGAGTTCTATTCTTCCGTGAAGGACATGCTGACAGGCAACCCGATTGAGGCGAAGCACCGGGGCCTCCTGCCGTTCCGCGTTTGGCAGATATTCAACGATATGGTCCGGTTCGTCAAGGCAGGGAAAGTCGCACAGTTCGTTTGCGCGGCCGGGGTCCTCACGCATTACGTCGGGGACGCCTGCCAACCCTTGCACATTTCATTCCTGCATGACGGCGATCCGGAGCAGCCGCAAACACGGACCGTTCATCACCGGGACGGTTCCCAGGATGACGTGGTGGAAGCCCTGGGAGCAGGCGTTCATTCGGCCTATGAAGACGGCATGGTGAGCGCTCACCGGGACGACATCCTGGATGGGCTTAAGGCGATACCGAAGGTGAAAGCCTCCGAGTTAATCGAGACAGGGTTCGACGCGGCGAAGGCTACGATCGGCATGATGCGCACCGTATTCCAGCGGGTTCCACCGCGGAAGATCGTGCAGTTCTTCGTTGATAGCGATGCGAAACCGAAGCAACTGGCGGATGATATGTGGGGAGAGTTCGGGGAGGGAACGATAAGATGCATGCAGGACGGGGTGCATCTGTTGGCCATTCTCTGGCAGAGCGCCTGGATTGCGGGCGACGGAGACAACACAATCCCGAGTTCCGCGCTCAAGGCTTTAACCAAGCAGAAGGCGATGTCGATCTGTCAGGACAGTGGGTTCTTGACTTCCACAAGTGTCGACAAGATCGGGCCTATCCTGCGGAAACCGATCTGAGTGCGACGTGAGGGTGCCTTAACTCAAACAGGATTTCGTTGCGCTTCTGCCGCGGAGCCGCAACGCGCCAATCTTGACTGATCGGGTCGACTCTGTCCGGATGGTCGCTAATCCAGGCGCTAATTCCACTCTGATCGGATAAACTTGGCTCTATCACTCAGATGTCCTTTTCTGTAGGCGACAAACTCGGCCCGTACGAAATCCTCGCGCCCATCGGCGCAGGCGGAATGGGCGAGGTGTGGAAGGCCTGTGATACGCGCCTGAACCGTCTGGTGGCGCTGAAGACGCTCAAGGCGGAGCATGCCGGCCGGTTTAAGAGCGAAGCCCGCGCCGTGGCCGTACTGAACCTGGCATGTCTGCCAACTCTACGACGTCGGCCCGGACTATCTGGTCCTCGAATATGTGGACGGCAATCCGCTCAAAGGCCCTCTGGCCATCGAAGAGGCGGTGCGGCTGGCGCTCCAGATTGCCAGCGCACTGGAAGAGGCGCACGACAGAGGGGTCCTTCATCGGGACCTGAAACCAGGAACATCATGGTGACTGCGGCGGGAGCCGTGAAGGTACTGGACTTCGGCCTGGCGAAGATGGAGTATCCGTTGCTCTCCGGCGACACGTTTTCAACCCTGAGCATGGCCCCGACAGAGCCGGGAGTCGCCGTAGGAACTCCGGCTTACATGTCTCCGGAGCAAGCCCAAGGCCAGCACGTGGATGCGCGCTCGGACATCTTCTCGTTTGGCTCGGTTGTGTACACCATGGTCAGTGGGCGCAAGCCGTTCTCGGGTGAGCCTCCGTTCGCCACCTTGACCGCGTTGATCAAAGAGGAGCCGCCTCCGCTCCAGGCACCGCGGGAATTGCAGCGTATCGTGGCGCGCTGTCTGGTAAAGCAGCCATCGGACCGGTTCCAGAGCATGGCGGAGGTCAGCGGCGCGTTGCAGGACATCGTTGCGAAGACCACAGCGAAGCCGGAACAAGAAGTGCCGTCGATCGCTGTGCTGCCCTTCGCCAATATGAGCGGCGACAAGGAACAGAAGTACTTCAGCGACGGCCTGGCCGAAGAAATTATCAACTTGCTGGCGCAGCTTCCGGGGTTGAAGGTCACGGCGCGCACCTCCGCCTTCGCGTTCCGGGGCAAGGAACAGGACATTACGAAAATCGCCGGCAGCTACGGGTCCGAACCATTCTAGAGGGCAGCGTTCGCAAGGCCGGGAACCGGATTCGCGTAATGGCGCAACTGATCAACGCGGCGGACGGATATCATTTATGGTCGCAGCGCTACGACCGCGACCTGGAGGACGTGTTCGCGGTGCAGGATGAAATCGCCACGGCCATCGCGGGAGCACTTCAAGTGAAGCTTTCCATCCAGCCGGAGGGGCTTCGGAGCTACACGCCTATGCTCCCCGCCTACGAATGCTGGCTCAAGGGCCGGCATCATTTCGCGAAGTTCACGATCGACTCCCTGAAGGTCTCCAAGGAATATTTCGAGCAGGCGATCGCGCTCGATCCTGGGTTCGCGCTACCTCACTGCGATTTGGCTTGTACTTTCGTTCTCTCTCGCTCTACGGCGCGATGCCCGCACGGACGGCCATGCCGCAAGCGCGCGCGGCCGCCCGCCAGGCGCTGGCGATCGATCCGGCCCTGCCGGAAGCGCACGCCATTCTGGGCGCGGTCGCTGCGAAGTACGATTACGACTGGAAGGAATCCGAGCGCGAGTTCGGCCTAGCCATGCTCCACCAGACGGTGTCGCCAATGGTGCGCAACCTCCACAGCTGTACCTACCTGGTGGGAATCGGCCGCGCGGAAGAAGCCACCCGGCATATGGAGCGTGCACTCAAGGACGATCCCGTGAGCACCTACGGTGGTTTCCGATTGGCGATGTGCCAGTTCATCGCCGGACAGTACGAAGAAGCTGTTACACGGTTCCTGCAGACGCTGGAACTCGACGGGAATTTCATGCCGGCCTAAGCGTGGTTGGGCGCCTGCTATGTTTCGCGGGGAAGGCTTACGGAAGCGTTGGCCTGCAGCGAAAAAAGCTTCCAACTTGTTCCCTGGCAGCTTGAGAGCACGGGGAGCAGCGCCGCGCGGAAGAACTGGTCCAGAGACTGTTGCCAGGAGAGGCTTATGGGGCTCCCCTTGGGCTATTCTTTTTCCATCTTATAAGCGGCAACCTCGACAAGGCGGTGGACTGGATGGAAAAGGCGATCGGACACCGTCAGCCATCCATAGTCCCGTATCTTCAGAGCCCGTTGGCCAAGCCACTGCGGGAAAGCCGGCGCTGGCCCGCGCTGGCGAAGATGATGAATTTTCCGGAGAGCGCTCCCTGACAGGCCGGGAACACCGACTCCGGGAGTAAAGCGGGACAGAGCACTGCTCTGTCTCGAGTTCCAATTCTCCGCCGAGTACGATCACGCCAACGTCCCGCCCCCGCCGACGTCCCTGCTAGGCGTTCATCACGCCGCGCCTATTCTTATCCGGTTTAAGGGGACGCAATTAAGTTAACTGCGTCTGCCCTTGACAAATACTTATCATGGATGTCCCCTTAAATCTTGCATCGCGGCCCCATTAAGCGGCATCGCTCCGCTACAGTGCAAAGTTATCTATGGACCGTCGGCCTTCTGTGTGCGCTCCTTCCGATGCGCCCTCTTCATGCACAGGGTCTCGACCCAAAGCTGGCCGCTGAAGTCGCGGCCATTCGGGCAGAGTTGGCTCGCAGTAATTTGGCTCTGCGCCGGTACACCTGGACTGAGCGGACGCAGGTTTTGGCGAACGGCGAGGTGCAATCCTCCAGCGACTCGGCCTGCCGCTATGATCCCAACGGCCAAATGTTGAAGGAGTCCTTAGGTACCGCGATAGAACAGGACAAGGCGAACGGAATCTCCAAGCGGCCAATGGTGCGTAAGAAGGCCGATCTGCAGGATTACATCCAGCGGACCATTGGCATCATGTCCTACTATGTTCCCCCTAAGCCAGAACAGTTGGACGCCATGCTGGCCCGCGGCGAGGCTTCGCTGGAGCGCTCCGAGCCCGGCAAGTCCCGCATTCGATTCAGAGATTATTACCAGCGCGGCGACTCCATGACCTTCACCTACGACCCCGCCTCAAAGGCGTTGCTGAGTCTGACAGTTCTGTCTACACTAGGCAGTCCCAAAGACCCTGTCACGTTGGAGGCGGTTTTCGAAACGCTGCCGGATGGCGTGAACCACCTGGCATCCACCACGGTGATCGCATCAAAGAAGAAGATCGAGGTGAAAACGCGCAACGTGTCGTATGCCAAGGCGAACTGAGCCGATTACGCCAACATAGCGTGTGGGGCACCGTGATCTGTTCATCCCAACATTGACAATCAGTCAAGCCGCGGGAATGAACCGTTCTGATGGCGGGAAACGCCAATTTCAGTCGAACTCGGGTAGGTGACAGGTCAGGATCTTGAGGCGCACTAGGCTCAGGGCCTGAGGTTGCCGAAAGAAAAAACAGCCGTCTCCTTCAAACTGCATCTTTCAAAATGCGCGGTGAAACGCACTAATGACGCCGCGGGCTTCTTGAAGACCCTCAGCAGCACCTTGGAGAGTGAGGGAAGAAGTGACTAGGAACAGCCCTCTATTTCCATTTTGTGGCCCGCAGCCGATCCTTGCCGCTCATCATCGTCCTGACGTCAGTTGCCGCTATTGCAACTGAACTCCCTCGCGGGACGACGTTATCCGTGCGCCAGCAGGTGACCGTTGGAACACGGTTCTCCAAGGTTGGCGACCCGTTCGCGGGCGTGCTGCTCTCTCCCATCCTGGAACAAGGTCGCACGATTCTCCCGGCTGGCAGCGAACTAGAGGGAAGCGTCACTATGATCCAGAAGATGGGCCTGGGATTCAAGCACCAGGCCGCCTCTTTGGCCCTCGGCTTTCACTCCATCCGATTACCCGGCGGAAAAAACATCCTCATCGATGCCCGGATGAGACGCGTGGAAACCGCGAAGGAGTGGGTAGGCCCGGATGGGCGAATTCATGGTATCGGCTCGGTGACTAACGTGTCGTCGAGCTTGGCGGTGGTAGCCTGGCGCCTCATCGTGGTCGCACCCGCGGCTGGTGTGCCCGTCTGGGCGACCAAGCTGTTATTCGCCCCTGCCCCGGATACCGAAATTGTGTTGGCCCGAGGTACGGAGTACCGGCTCGAACTGGTCCAGCCCTTAGAGGTCGAGAACTCAGACATCGATTCTTCCAACCTACCCACAAGCCGACTCAGTCCGGAACTCAGGTCGGACACACGCGCGGCCATGGAGACGCTGCCCTCACAGCGGGCGGAAAGATTGTCGGGGGCGTCGGCGGATCTGGTGAATCTGATTTTGGTGGGCTCCGCCGGCGGCGTCACGCGTGCATTCCAGGCTGCAGGTTGGACGACATCCGATGCCAAGACTACGGGTTCGGTCCTCCGCACTTACTTCTCAATTGTGTTGCGGACAGGGTACAAGAAAGCTCCCATGGCAACCATGGTCCTGGATGGGAACCGGTCCGATATCGAGCTACAAAAGAGTCTCAACACCTTCGCCAAGCGCCATCACCTCCGCATCTGGCGGAGACCTCTGGAAATGCACGGTGAGAGCGTCTGGGTCGCCGCCGCTACTGAAGATGTCGGCATCAAGTTCTCAACGCGGGCACGGAACTTCATACATGTTATCGACAGCAATGTGGATGCGGAACGCACTAAGGTTGTAGACGATCTGCTCTACACGGGTTGCGTGTCTGAAGCAGGTCTGATTGAACGGAATAGCCTGCCCACAGGGCTTGAAAATGGAACGGGAACGAAGCTCAAAACGGACGGCCGCGTCGCCGTCCTCCGAATCAGCGAATGTGCCGAACCTCTGGCCATGCCCGGAGTAGGAGCTACTAAGCGAACGAATGTCCTTCGGCTGATTGGAGCCTCCCTACGAACGGAGTTGATCCGATCTAACTTACTTTCACTGGCTTACAACGAAGTGCGCATGACTTCGACCGCACGGAGGTTCCTCTTTGGAAGGCCCGTGCACGACGACACGGGAGCGACGCTCACGCGTCAGCAGCTAGAGTGGCTGGTTGAGAAGGGTTCCGAAACGGCGAAACCCGCAACGCCAGAGTGAAATCAGATGCATTTCAACATCGATCTTCGGAAGGTGGAGAGCCTCCGTAACCAGAAAAAGTCATTGGACGAGCCAGGAATAGCTGCCTGACGTGCAGCATTATCGTCGGACACCTGCCGGCGAACCAAATCACGGTTGAACTTTCGGAGCGACCGTCGCGTATAATTTGCCGATATGCCGTCTAGCTCTTCTCCTACTGGAAACAGATCGAGAGCGAGCTCCGATCTGTGCATGAAAGCAGCGGTCATCACGAGATACGGCCCTCCGGAGGTAGTGCAAGTCAGGGAGGTCGAAAGACCCGCTCCCAAGATCAACGAGGTCCTGGTGCGAGTTCGTGCGTCCACCGTTTCTGCGGCGGACTGGAGGATAAGAAAGGCTGATCCCTTTGTCGTCCGGTTCTTTGCGGGTTTGCTGCGGCCGACGAAGATCCAGATCGGAGGAATGGAGTTCGCCGGAACGGTCGAATCGATGGGCAAGGCCGTGACTCGATTCGCAGCGGGCGACGAAGTGTTCGGCGGGACGTTGTTCAAGTTAGGAACGCACGCCGAGTACGTCTGCGTACCCGAAACCCTGCTGGCGATGAAGCCGGTGAATCTCGCGCTTGAGGAAGCCGCAGCGGTCTTCTTCGGAGGTATGACGGTGTTGGGTTTCCTCGCGAACGCGAAGATCCAGCCCGGCGACAGAGTCCTTGTCTATGGCGCATCCGGTAGCGTTGGCGTTTTCGCGGTTCAAGTGGCGAAGTATTTCGGCGCGCATGTCACTGCCGTGTGCAGCACGGCGAATCTGGACTTGGTGAAGTCGCTCGGTGCGGATGAGGTGGTGGACTACACCAAAGAAGATTTCTCGGGCGCCGGCAGGATCTATGACATGATCTTTGACACAGTAGGCAAGAGCGGGTATTGGCGAAGCTTAAGATCTCTGAAGAGACGCGGTTATTACATTCTTGTGGCAGGTCTCGGAACGAAGTGGTTTGTTCTTGGCGTTCTGGGGAGTCTGCTAGGTGGGATGTGGGCTTCCGTAACTGGCGCCGCGAAGGTCGTCGGCACACCCAAACGCGGAGAAACTACTGAGAGGCTCTTATTCCTCAAAGAGCTGATCGAGGCGGGAAAACTCAAAACAGTGATCGAGCGCCGATATTCGCTGGATGAGATCGCCGAGGCTCACCGGCATGCCGAGGCGGGACACAAGAAGGGACACGTTCTAATAGTCTTCCGGTAGATTTGATGTGTCTGAATCTACGGCGTGATTGGAACGCAGATGACGCCGCTTCGCCGGTCCTGCGCAATGGTCGCCGGAGAGGTCGTGGCGTGTTAACCACCCTTATCGTTGGCCAAGGGTTAGTCTCACCTGCTTCTCCACGGCCACCTGAGCGACGGCACTTACTAATTGCCGACGATACATCCGGGCGGACTCTTTTGCGCCAGGCGTAACCTATAAGCCATGAGTCGGCTTATCCTGCTAGGCGCACTTGTTGTCGGCGCTTCAGCATTTCTGGCGATGCTCGCCGTTACGGTGATCTGGATGATTGTCCCGGAAAGAATCGTCTACGAAGAATCTTCGTCGGTGCAGACGCCCGCATTCGGCGTGGAGGTGAAACAGCATGGCAAGTCATACTTTGTTACGGCAGGGCAAAAGAAAACACTCGACCGTATCACCAACGGCACTCCAATCGTATGGTTCGGCTCCCTCGGTGTCGTCGTGCTCGCGATTTTGGTTGGAGCCGCCGCGCGACTGCGACTGCCGGACAAGATTGAGTAACAGGATCAGGCAGGGCGTTACATCAGGAGCTTCACGATGTATTCACTTGGTCGTGCAGCTCGCAGAGCTGGAGCCCCAAGGACTGCGAAATCCGCTGAGGAATCCAACGCGTTAATCCCTATTGTCGGCAGCTACTTCTGGCAGCCTCACTCCGCGCTAGCCACGATCACTTCTTTATGATCCCTGAACCGGGATCCCGGACCAGTTGGTTGAACCGCTGCTCTTCGCTCGGGACGCAAAAGAGTTCCTGAATCTCCGTATTTGGCGGCGCCAGCCGGAAGGTCTTCTTCTCACTTACCCACGGCTTGGTGTACGCCTTAGGCGCATTGATCACCATATTAAGCTCGAGCGTATCGCGATTGACGCGATGGTAACGCTCCTCGAGCGTCATGTCCTCGCTCACTGGATTGCCGAAGTGATCGAGCCACGTGCGTTCGTCGAAACCGCGCGACTTCACCACGAACGTGTCGCCGTCCCATTGGCCGATCGAGAAGCCCATCCAAAGCGGGTCCAGGTCCTTCGGAAACTGGCGACCGTCCGTCCAGATTGTGCGGTAGGAGTGCGCCCATTCAAAAAATTGAGTGACGCGGCCGGAACTTTGCAACAGTTCCATCGGATAGATGGACACTTCCAGGAATATATTGCGCGGCATTCCAAGTGGGTCGCAGGTACTCATCGGATCATTGCCCAACCCACCGGGAAACGCGCGAGGTCCATAAACTGGTTTGGCGGCGTCGAATTTCGCTTTTCCCCAAGGCGTCATCGGAGGAGTCTCATTGCTCATGGTGAGGACACCACCGGATCGCCGCCAGACGCCGTTGAGATCGTGGGGATCGTGGGGAACGGACGGCGCCGGGGGCTCGGCCGCCTTGCCCTTACCCTTCTCTTTTCCCTGCCCCTGCAGCAATAGTGGAGCGAACGCCAGAACCGCCGCGAACAGTATGTACCTCGACATGATCTATTGCTCCGGGCCGATTTGAAGAGGCTTGCCGTTCACCGTCATGTTCGCGCGGCTGAGCAGGCCGACGGGCGTCCCAAATTTGTTGGGACGAAGGGTCGCCGTGATCTGGTCTCCGGCCTTGAGGGTGTTCTTGCTCCAGCCGGCGTTCTTGAGAACTCCCGGACTGTTCATTTCGCCGGCCCAGTGCACCACATTCCCAGTTGCGTCCTTCACATCGAAGAGGACGTAGACATGCGGGTTGGACCACACGAATTCCGTGACTACGCCGGTAAGCGTCACGCTTTGCGCCGTACTCGAATAATTGCTGGTCCCATGATGGGCGAGCAGCGGCAGACAAAACAGGCCGCACAAGAACGCGGAATACCGCAGACAGGACTTGGTCATGCAAGCAGCTCCTTAAATAACAGCACTGATTGTACACCCGCCGGGCGACACCGGAAACCGGGTCATTTGCCCTTGCCCAGAGTGCAAGAGCACGACTGGAACCTGCTGTTCGCCGTTGAATGGAGGCCGGTGCCAGTAGCTGGAACCGCGAAACATCGGTGTAGAGCGGGACTCTGGCCGGGTCGCATTGCGCTAGCCACGAAGGCCACCTGTACACCCTAAAATCAGATCGGGTCCTTGATTCCGCCCTTTATTCCGAAAGACCGATTCGGCGGACAAGATCCAGCCAGCGAGGATCAGGACGCACGCGATCAAAGAACGGCATGATGATCTCGATGATCCTCCACACCCGCTGCCGAAAAGCTTCCTCCAACCATTCGAACACGGATTCCTGATTGCCGAGTCCCAAATGGATCACCGCCATATCGAAAGGGGAAACGTAGGTCTGGTTGCGCAACGCGTTTAGTTGGTCCAGAACGATAAGGGCTCTGGTCTTGTCACCGGCCAGAGCATAAGCGCGCCCCAGGAGTGCTTTGAAAGTGGTGGCTCCTGAAACACTCACAGCTTTTTCAAGAGTAGCGATCGTCTCCGCGATTTCGCCCTTTTGCTCGAGCGAGAGAGCCAGGAACCAGAGAACATTTACCAGTTGAGGGTCCATCGCTAGAGCTTTTCGGCAATGGGCAATGGATTCGTCATAACGACGAGCGCGGTAGCAAAAGAGTGCGAGCCAGTTATGATACTCGGGCGCATTGGGACACAGCTCCATGGCCTGGTGGGCCACTTCAATCGCTTCGACGTGGCGCCCTCGAATCGACAGATAGTCGCCAAAATGTCCGTGAGTAGTGGGATCCCCGGGATTCAATTCCACAGCTCGGCGAGACTCGGTTTCCGCGGCCGCCCAATCCCAGCTATCGAAGACGTTGACGCTGGCCAGTGCTATGTGGGCGGCCGCGACAGACTCATCCAGTTCAATCGCCTTAACCGCGTTCTCCCTGACCTTCCGAAAAATCTCCACAGGGTGGCGCAAACCGGCGATTGCGACAAAAAGGTAGCAGCGTGCCAGGGCTCCGTAGGCTCGAGCGCAGGTCGGGTCAAGGTCGACAGCTTGAGTGTAGAAACGAATACTCTTTTCCAAATCCAGGGGGCTGATTCTGTCCCGAAAGAAGTTTCCCTTCAGATAAGCTTCGTAGGCCGGGGGATCGATTTGGCGCGCCACGGCAACGCCCACTGGCATAGGGTCCAGAATCCGGTGAATCTGGTTGGCGATGTCCTGGGCGACTTCGAGCTGCAAGCGAAGAATGTCTCGAAGGTTGCGCTCATATCTACAGGACCACAGGCTTCTGTCTTCGGCAGCATGGATTAATTGCGCGTTCACGCGAACTTTGTCGCCGGACCGAACCACAGAGCCTTCGACTACCGCGTCGACATTCAATTCGCGGGCGATGGCAGGTAAAGATTTGGTGCTTCCTTTGTACTGCATCACCGACCTCCGCGAGATCACGCGAAGGGCATGGATTCGCGCGATTTCGCAAATTAGTTCTTCGGTCAATCCGTCGGAAAAATATTCCTGCTCTGGATCGCCAGACAGGTTGATAAGCGGGAGCACTGCCAGGGACTCGATCCGCGAAGGGGGAGGCCGCACTTCGCGCTCCTGGGCAACATTTTCGATGGGTGCGACAAATCGATAGCCTCGCTGCGGCAGGGTTTCGATGTAGAGCGGCTTCCCGGCGCTGTCCCCTACAGCGGCTCGCAGTCTGTTGATGATTTTGTTCAGGCCGTGATCGAAGTCGACGAAAGTATCGGCCGGCCAAAGCTCTTTGGTGAGTTCTTCCCGTGTCACTAACTGGCCGGGACGCCCGAGCAAAAGCATCAAGGCGCGAAAGGGCTGATCGGGGAGATTGACTTTGACGCCCAGCCGCCGAAACTCACCGGATTGTGTATCCACTTCGACGTCTCCGAAGCGGATCAATGGTCCTGGGAGATTCATGGCACTGGTAGGGTATCACGAAGGTCTTGGAGAACACCCGCCGGCCTTGGTCGATTCATGAAGACGAAAGATCTGCTTGGAACAAGGAAGGGACGGATAAAGGACGTCCTATCCATTTAGGTCCGGTTCATTCACACCTATAGTCGACCTAGACCAAGGAGGTCTAAAATGCTCAACAACTTATTTCTCAGAATCTCCAAGCTCCCTGCCGGGCTCGCCGTTTTCACTGTGCTTTTGGCGGGCTCTCCCGCGTGGGCAGAAGATGAGGCAAAATGCACGAACAAAACCTTGCAGGGCGACTATGGATTCCACATCCAGGGCGTACTGCTCGCCATACCCGGAGTGGCACTTCCGCCCGGAGGTTTCCAGGTTAAAGGCGTCGCTATGACCCACTTCGATGGCAAAGGAAACTTATCTCAGGTGGACCATGTCGTGGTGAACGGCACTCCGCCCCCGATCCCGTGGACGCCTGGTAGCGGGACCTATAAAGTCAATCCGGATTGCACGGGCTCCTGGATTATCAATGTCCCTGGTAGTCCCTTCTCCCCGGTTCTAGTCAGCTTCGTAGTCACCAGATCCGGAAAGGAAATCCGGACTGTAGTCGAGACCAATGCTGTCACGAGTATTGGAGTCAAGACAGACTAGCCCAGTCGGTTCGCAGTTGCGAAGGCCGGAGGGTATTTCCTGAAGAGCCATTCCCGGCCTTTGTGATTCGAGCAGAATTCCAAACTACCGCATTGTTGACGATCACGCGCCTCAAATTAGAGGCACGCGTCAAGGCCTCTGCTGTTGTGGTGCGTTATGAACCGTTATCGCTAGCTGGATGCAGTCGCGGAGGCGGTCCACGGCGAATAGCCGACTTGTCGTCACGTCAGAATAAAGGCAACGTGATGGTCAATGCAGAACCGCCAAAAAACCTCCTCCAGCTTTACTGATATGTTCTTCTTCCAGTTAGCTGGCATCGCCATCCGCGCGCCGAGAGTACTGCTATCGTCAAATGTTTTGAGTCGGCCCATTGGAATTCTTCATCGTCGCAGTGTCTGACAGCAGGCTACGCCCGTTAGACGGCGAATCCGCCAGATCGAAGAAAGTGCAACGGCTATTTCACACCCAAGGAGAAAAACGAAGACATACGCACCAGAGGACACGCGCCTTTGTTTACGGGGGCTATTGCGGTGAGACAGCAGATCAATGCATATATGACCACCGTTAAATTCGACCTCGATTTATCGAAGCAGTGGGTGGCGGTACGGACCTAGCTGAATCACTTGGCGCAGACGTTTAACCTACCTGCGGTCCGCTGGTGATCTTCGAAAGTAGGTTTAGTTTAGAACGACTCAAGGAGCTCTCACGATGGCCACGGCCCAGCCCGCGCTGAAGTCCAGCAGCGGCAAGGTCCCCTCCCTTTTGGAGAAACGCTCGCGAGCCGAGCGCAAGGCGATTGGCAAAGCGTTGCGGGACAAGTGTCCGCGCGCGTTGCACGCCGAATGGAAGCCGCCCAGTGGACGGCCGGATCCGGTGAGCCTGGTGGTGAAGGCCGACAAAGGACGCGTCCCCGAACTCCTATCCCTTCGCCACGGGCGCATGGCGCTGTCTCCATTCACCTTCTACCGGGGATCGGCGCTTGCCATGGCGGTAGATCTGGCGGGGACTCCTTCGACAGGCGTCCACGTGCAATGCGGTGGAGACTCCCATTTGGTCAACTTTCGTGGTCTCGCTACGCCGGAGAGGCAAGTCCTCTTCGCCATTAACGACCTCGATGAAACGCTGCCTGCGCCGTGGGAGTGGGACCTGAAGCGTCTGGCGGCTAGCGTTGTGATCGCCTCTCGCGACAACGGCCTGCCAGAAGCCGACGCAAAAGATGCGGTCCTCGCCTGCGTGAGGTCCTACCGCGAGCACATGGCCGAATTCGGCGAAATGAAAGTGCTGGATCTGTGGTACTTCGCCGTCGAAGCAGAAATGCTAATCGCGGGAGTCGAGGACGCGGCCATCCGTCGCAGAGCGATCAAGAACCTGGCGAAGGCGCGCGAAACCAGCACCTCTGAAGGACTCTTCCCGAAGCTGGTAGACGATTCGAGCGGTCGCCGACTATTAAAGACCATCTCCCAGCGATCTTCCACTGGAAGGGGCACACCGCAGGGGAGATCCATTCGGAGGTCATGTACGCCTTTGACCGGTACCGCGAGTCCCTGGCGCCGCAACATCGCATTTTGCTCGACCGCTATGAACTAAAAGACGCCGCGGCCAAAGTCGTAGGCGTGGGAAGCGTTGGCACGATTTGCTATGTGCTCTTGCTGATGGCCGAAAATGGAGATCCTCTGATTCTTCAGGTCAAGGAGGCGCGCACCTCGGTTTTGGAGGGCTATGCGGGCGCGAGCCTCTTCCCCAACCACGGGCAGCGTGTCGTAAACGGCCACCGGCTTATGCAGCCGGCCAGCGACATCTTCCTCGGCTGGTGCCAGGGCCGGTTAGGCCGTCATCACTTCTATGTCCGCCAACTCCGCGACGTGAAATGGAAGTTTGCAGTGGAGACGTTCGACACGGACCGGATGACCATCTTTGCCCAGTGTTGCGGTTACTCGCTGGCGCTTTCCCATGCGCGCTCTGGGGACGCCGCGGCCATTAGCGGGTACCTGGGAAAGAGCGACGCTTTCGACAAAGCGATCGGGGCGTTCTCGTTTTTGTATGCCGATCAGAACGAGAAGGACCACGCCGTGCTCAAACGGGCTATCCGCGACGGAAAGGTCAAGTCGGAGGTCGAACCGGCGAACCCCGCCGCTCGCGCCTGAAGGAAACGCTCGCTATCAACCCGAAATCCGATATTGCGTGGGCTTTCGGAATGACCACTAGCGTGGCGTACGCGGAGCCCCTTGGAGAGCGGGCCTCTGACCGGCGCGGCTATTCAGACCCTCTTTGAGGGCCTGCTACTTGTTTTCAATCGCTTGGTGGGTTCGTTTTGCAAAACAAAATTTTTAACGACGCAAGAACCGCACCATTTATTTGTTGGGCTCCCGAGGCGGTCCTAGTGTTTTCAAGGACTTGTTGGGCTCGTTTCGCAGAATTAAAATCTTTGACGAACGCAATGTCGCGCCTGGGAAGGCTCGGGGGCGATATTCAGTTTTCAACCTTCTTGGGCCCTTACGGGCCACCCCAGCTGATGAAAATAGCCTTGGGGAGGGATAGACTGAGTCTGCGGACGAGCGAAGACCGACGTTCTTTGTGGCGAGTGAACCCCGTTTTTCAACCTGGTCCGGCTGGCGGATAAGGATCCCGTATTGGCGCCTTTAGGGGCCCGAGAGGCAAAGTGTAAACCGATACGCCGGCTGCTCGATTCGCACCCAAAGGAGCGAAGCGATGATTCAGATCCCCGCGGTAATCGAGCGATGCGCAGGCATCGACGTCGGCAAACGAGAGATAGCAGTAGCTGTCATTACGGGTCCGGCTGATGAAGATGGTGAGTTGAAGACACGGGCATTTAAGACCACGGTTGCGGCGCTGGAACAACTCAAGCAATGGCTCATCGAAGAAGGCTGCGTCAGTGTCGCGATGGAAAGCACTGGATCGTACTGGATTCCGGTCAAGAACATCCTGGAAACGAGCGTGAGGATCGTTCTGGTCTGCGCGAGGAACCACAAGCCGCAGCGTGGAGATAAGACCGATTTCCGGGACGCTCAGAATCTGGCTCAGATGCACCGGCATGGACTGCTCCAGGGAAGCTTCCTTGCTCCGCGTAGCATGGTCGAGCTGAGGGATCTGACGCGCCGCCGAAAGAAGCTGCAGGGCAATCTGTCGGCAGAGAAGAACCGGATCCAGAAGGTGCTTGAAGTCGCCAACGTAAAGATTGGAAATATTGTCAGCGATGTCTTTGGTGTGTCCGGCCAGGCGATGGTGAGCGTGCTGGTGTCTGGGGAAGAGATTTCCCCGGAGCGGATCGCCGACCTGAGCAGGCGGCGCCTGCGCCTGAGGATACCGGAACTGATCGAAGCTTTGCAGGGCCATCAGATGAACGACCATCACCGTTGGCTCATCAGCCAGAGCGTGGAGCACGCCGTACTGCTGGACCGGCAACTGGAAGAACTGGAGACTCGGATCGCGGAGAAACTCAAACCCTGGCAGGAGCAAAACGAACTGTTGCAGACCATTCCCGGGGTCAAGGAGATGACTGCGGCAACCATTCTGGCTGAAGTCGGCGCCGATATGAGTCCCTTTCAATCGGCGAAGCATTTATGCAGCTGGGCGGGAATCTGTCCGGGAAATAACCGATCGGCAGGCAAGAGTAAGCACAGCCGGATCAAGAAAGGAAACACGTTTCTGTTGGCTGCGCTGGTCCAGGCAGGATGGGCCGCGGCACGCAGCACAGACTCGATTTTTCAACGTAAGTTCCATCGGTGGATGCGGCGACTGGGCCAGGCAAAGGCCAATATCGCCGTTGCTCATAGTTTGCTCGAACTGATCTACGCGATGTTGAAAACGCAGCGCCCCTATCAGGAGCCTGATCCGGCCAGCCTCCATGCCCTGGAGAAAGCAAAACTGGTCCGGCATCACACGAAGCGACTTCGCCAACTCGGGGCCGACCCGACGCTGATCGAGGAGATGATGAACCGCCTCCACCAGACGCAAGCCTGCTCTTCCCCTCCGCAAGAGCAGGCGGCAACCCCGCAGACCCTCCTTATCCGCAGGACCTGCCCCGCCAAAGCCCAACGGGGCGCCCTCGGATTTCGGGCTCGCCAAACCCGCAAACAACAATATTCGGTTGTGAAAGAACAAGCGCCCGGAGCTCCTCGACAGAGACGGACTCGATCAAAAACAAAAACTAAACCCGACACTGCAAACACCGAGTAACTATCCACGCTTCGAAGAGTATTTTCGAGGCAAAAATCCTAGCCGGCTCTTCACAAACTCCTGCCGACGCTTGATCTTAATGCGACGAACGGCTCAAGCCGTTTGAACCAATATGGCAACTTATTGATTTAATAGGCACCTCTAGGCAGAAGAACGACAGTTATGGCACGGGCAAGGATGTAAGGGTCTTTCCCCTGGCAAGGGGGTGAAAAACCAGCCTGTAGTGTGAAGTTGATGTAGATGGCTCCAGGATTTTGAGCCCTTGGGGAGATTCCTGGGGGAGCCGACTTTCATCACTTCGCCGCGAATTCGTAACCGTCTCGTTCCTGATCTGACCGATGTCCCGGGCAGTGTCTCAGTCTGCCTGAACACGTCAACTTGGAAGCACGAGAAAACGTGGTACGAGAATACCGAGCAACTGTCCGTCATTTCTGGCGCTCAAAATATCAACTTCACTTGGACCCACGTGGCACGAATTCCGCTATCAGTGAAATCGCGGTTCAGGAGACGGCCCGGCGGAGTATTGACAATATCCTTCTGCGGGACTTGGACATACTGTGGATGATTCAGAGCGTTCTGAGCCTCGAAGCGAAACTCCAAATGCGCCCGTTCGGCAATCTGGATTGTCTTCAGAAGGCTTATGTCGAAATTGTTCGTGCCACCAGTCAACAGCGTGTTCCGGCCAACGGTAGTGGAGTTCGGGAATCCCGTGCCTTCGATCCAATGGACGTCCGCCGGACTGGTGCAAGCGTTGGTGTCCGGGTTGCGATAGCCGGTCTGGCATGCCTGTGGTCCGGTCGTGGTCCAGAGGATAGCCCGGCTACCGATGGGAGCCGCAGGATTACTGATGTCCGGGCGGTCCTCCGGCCAGCCGTCGCCATTGCGGTCGAAACCGTTGATCACCGTGTATGGGGTGCCTGATTGAAACGTTGTGATGCCTGCAATCGACCAGCCGCCCGCAACCTGCTTCCAGAAACCCGTGGAGGGCCCGGGAATCTCCCATAAGTAAAGAACGGTAAGCCGATGCCGCCGGTCGAAGTCACTCAAGCCGCGATCCAGATTCAGGCCCCCTTGCGCAATCGGCACGGAGGTCAGATTCGGATTCACGTATTGCGCATTCACCTCGCTAATCCCTTCGCTGGTGCTGTCCAGGCTCTTTGACAAGGTATAGGATCCGGTCAACTGAAAACCATGAGCAAAGTGGTGGTCCACACGAGCTTGCAGCGAATGATAGGAGGAATTACCCTGGCTGGTCCGCACCGTGCGTGGTCCAAAATCGGGGTACAAGCGGAGTCCGTCTGGCTGCAGCGGATTCAGGTCGGCACGTGTTGTCAGTCTATGACCTTCCGCGCCGACGTAAGAGAGATCCAGCAAAGCCTGGCCGCGTATGGATCGTTGGAAGCCGAGGGACCAGCGCTCACTATATGGCAGACGAAAATTCTTCTCGAGCGTACCGTACTGCGTGTCCAGAAGGCTGGGCGGGCGAAGAGCGCCTGCCGGAAGGGACTCAAACCAGTTTGGATCGCCGCGCCCGGTCGTGGAGACGGCGTGCTGGTCTATGGTGATGGCATTGGGAGTTGAGGTGGCGAGATCCAGGGAAAGAATTTGCGTGTAGAGCGGGTCATAACTGATCTGATAACCGCCCCTCCACACGCTTTGATGATTTCCCAACCATTTGCCTAGCCAGCCGGAAGCAAGCGAAGGCATCCACGCGAACCCAAAGGCTGGACCGAAATCCAGGTTATCGATATTTACATGGTTCGGCTGGAAGAAAAGCTTCGGATCAAACCCGGTGAACGCGGGATAGGGCAGCGCATTCACTGGCTGTCCGAAGTTCTCGTAGCGAATACCGAGCGTCAAGGTTAAGGACGTTGCGATCTTCCAGGTGTCTTGGAAAAAATAGCTCTGCCGGAATTGATTGGGGTGGAAGACATCTCCGCCGATTGTTCGTTGGAGCCGCCCAGGCTGTCCGCTGAAATCTTCGATGAAGTTCACAAACGCCGAATAGCCAGGCGAGTTGTTATAAGCAATCTGGCCCAATGGCAAACCGTTCGGTTTTTGGGTCGCGACCTGACGCAACAACTCCAGTCCATAACGAAAGGTGTGCCGCCCGGCAAGCTTGGTTTGTGTCTCCTGCAAGAGGAAGTCCTTCGCGTGACGGAATTGCAGGCCGGAAGGGACTCCAGGAGAGGCAACGTTGGAAATCAGAATCCTCGGCAGCGTCTGCGCAAGTGAAATCGACTGAGACGAAATCCTTGTCTGATCCGCGTCAAGCTGACCAAAGGAAAATCGCAGCTCGTTAGTGTAGCTCGTGGAAAACGTATAGTTGTCGCTGAGGAGGACATTCTGGTTCTTCTCGCCTGTATCGGTAATGAAGCCGGGAAAGAAAGCGCTCACCGGCGTGGTGGTCCGCGAATCGTAAATGTAGCGTCCCGACAGACGGTGTTTCTCCGAAACGTAGTGATCGAATCGAACCAGCCATTCGGGGCTGTTGTCGGTAGCAGGCAAGGTGAGTGAGGCTCGTCCCGAATTGGACCGGCCCGCGCTCCAGCCCCGACTGAGGATCCGCGCCGAGTTGCACGTCAAAGGGAGTGCCCGTGCCGCGCAGATTGCCAAGCGTGCCGAGGTACAAGGCGAGCCTCGGGTTGGAGGGGAACAAAGTCCTTAATTTGTCAACCGCCGCTGCGGTAGGAACCACTAAAGGGAAATTCGCAGTGGAATGGTTCGAGTCCTGCTGGAATCCCACGTAGAAGAAAGTCTTGTCCTTACGGATCGGACCGCCGGCAGTGATCCCCGCAAGATTGTGGACTAACACGGATTGGGGTATCCCATTCAGCCGATCAAAATTGGAGACTGAATTGAAGCGTTGCGATTGATACCGCCAGAACAGGGTGCCGTGCAGGCGGTTGGTTCCCGATTTGGTGACCACGTTCAGAATTCCACCGGCGGCGCGACCGAACTCGACACTAAAGTTCGCGGTCTGCACCGATACCTCTTCAACGGCATCTGCGATGTTGAACGGCTGGGCCATGCCGGCGAAACCGATATCGTTGTTTTCGGTTCCATCCAGCAGAAAATTATTGCCGCGAACACGCTGTCCGTTTACCGCGAAGTCCACGGCTTCTCCACCTCCTTCGCCGACTGTTCCGCCGGATGGCCGGATCACGCCCGGCAGGCTGCGGGCCAGCGACAACGGGTTAAGACCGGTGAGCGGCAGCTGACTCACCTGGGTTGCCGAGAAGTTCCCGCCACGCAGAGGCCCGTCTCTCGTCAGCGGCTCCGCGCTTGCGCTCACCTGGATGGTCACTGCCTCGCTACCTAATTCCAGCCCAATATCCATGACCGCCGTACGATTGGCTTCCACTCCGAGGTCGACGGCTTCGAACGACTTAAAGCCGGCATGCGCGATCTTCAGCGTGTACCCGCCGAGGTCGACGGCTTCGAAGCGATAAATACCAGCACCATTGGTTGTCGCCGTTCGCCGTGATCCGGTTGCGATCTTCAGCAATTCCACTGAGGCGCCCGCGACGGTGCTTCCGGACGGATCGGTAACGGTGCCCGAGACGGTGCCCCGGCTGGTTTGGGCGTGCGCAAGAAAGGCCAGCAGGAGACCTGCCGTCATCCGCGCGATGTGGTAGCGCATGGTTCTCGCCAGTTTACATGCGCAGGGAACTGCCGACATTCAGTTCTCCGCCACGGCCATCTAAACCACGGGCTGCTATAGCCAGGGCTCGACACGATGGAAGGATGAGTATAGCAACAGGCGAACGCACTTTAGCGGACTCTTTAGCAGACAGATTTCATCGCGCGGCAATGGTGACCTCGTTGCTTGGGCGATTGATATAGGTCAAGCGCACGGGAACTGTTGATCCGGCAACAACGCCAGTGGGGACGCGAACGTTCACTTGGTTATAGCCGGGATAACCTGGGGCGCCGCCGAAATAGAGCATTTCAGCGATCTGGCCGCCGATGAAGACCTGAGGCGGAATCCTGCCGTCCTCGATCAGTCCAGTAGCGTAAATCTCCAGAGTCTCCCCAGCGACGGCCGGGTTCTCCGCCGAAACAGGCTGCTCCATCGAAGCGTGCAGAATTGCCGCTTGCCCGTTGGCAGCCTGCAGGATCGCCGGCGCCGGACTGGTTACAACCGGAGTGTAGATCTCGGCCGTTGCGATCGGAGTCCCATCGAAAACGCCGGCTTTGACCCCGCCCGCGATCAACACGGTTCCGTCGCGCAACAGTGTCGCTGTATGCGAGAAGCGCGGCGTCGTCCTGCCCCTGGTAGCGATGAAAGTCCCGGAGTTCGGGTCATAGAACTCGGCCCCGGCCTTGAATGGATCGCATGATCCCTGGCACGCTCCCGTGAATAAGACTGCTCCGTCGGACAGCGGCGTGGCCGTGCTGTACAGAGGCGGGGCGCCAGTGACGGCAAATGTATCGGTCCTCGGGTCGTAGAGTTCGGTGTCGTTCTCAGTGGTGATCAGCACTCTCCCGGCCGTTAGCAACGTCGCTGTGTACGGACCGTAGGGGTTGTTCACCCGGCCGCGCGTCAGGCGGAAGCCGACGGTATCCGGATCATAAAGTTCGGCTTCGGGCGCATCCCAGGTAGTCAAAACCTTGCCATCGGGAAGTAGCGTTGTCAAGGGACACACAAACAATAGCTTGTGAGGGATATCGCTGTACCCGTTGGTGGCCGCAAATGTTCCGCTGGATGGGTCGTAGAGCTGAGCAGTGCTACCAAGAACGCGGGGACCGGGCCAAACAGTGCCGACGTTGACCAGGACTCTTCCGTTTGCGAGTAAGGTAGCCGCGTTGCAGTTTATATTCGCGCTTGCGAGGTAGGTCACGGCGGTGAACGCGCCCGTGGCTGGATCGTAGATTTCCGCGCCCGTGTCAGCGCTGACAATCAGAACCTGACCGTTGGGAAGCAAAGTCGCGATAGGCAAATGCCGAGGTACCGTCATGTCGCCCGTAGCCGTGAATGTTCCGGTCTCCGGATCATAGAGCTCGGCGCTGGCGAGATAGGATCCTCCCTGTAGCGTCTGGCCCCCGGCAATCAGGACCTTTCCATTAAAAAGAAGCGTGGCCGTGTGGTAAACGCGTGGAGTGATCATCTTTCCCACAGCGGTGAATGTGCCCGGAGTTTGAGCGGCTGCATTCGAGAGCAACAGAGAGATCAATGCAAGGCTATATTTAGTTCTCATTCCCGACGTCTGGCTCATTTCACCCCAATGGTGACTTCATTGCTCGGGCGAGTAATGTAGGTCATCCGCACGGGGACGGCAGACCCAGACGCAACCCCGCTCGGAACGCGGACGTTCACCTGGTTCAGACCCGTGAATCCTGGAGCATTGCCGAAATACAGGATTTCGGCCACGCTACCGCCGATCGCGACTTGCGGCGGGATAACACTGCCATCCTTCAAGCCCGTGCCGTAGATTTCCAGCGCCTCTCCCGGAACGCCGGGATCGCTGGCCGAAACGAGCCGGACGGTACCGGCGTGCAGGATGGCGCCTTGCCCCTGCCCATTCCCGGTTACGGAAAGCAGGACAGGCGCAGGTGTCAATACGTCAGGCGTGTAAAGCTCGGACAGCGAAATAGCGCCAAATGGGTAATCGGGCGCTGTGAAGCCGCCGGCGATGAGCACCCTGCCATCATTGAGTAACGTGGCCGTGTGAATCTCCCGCTTTGTCACCATTTCCGGCCCAGCGCGGAAGCTACCCGAAACAGGGTCATACACGTCCGTTGGGCCTTGAGGGCCGTTACCACCGGCTATCAATACGGTGCCGTTCGGTAATAGAGTTGCGGAGCCCGCGTCGCGACCGGTAGACATGCTCCCGCCAGGAGTAAAACTTCCTGTGGGAACGTCGAAGAGTTCCGTGCTTTTAAGATTGCTGCTTCCATCGTCGCCGCCGGCTACCAGGACTTTGCCATTCATGAGCAAGGTCGCTGTGGCCAGGCCCAAATTGTAGGAAGGCCCCAGCGGTTTGCCGGTCTGGGTGAACGAGCCTGTTTCAGGATGGTAGATCTCTGCCAGATCGTCTTCCCATACGATCAAAACCCGGCCGTCCGCCAGTAAAGTCGAGGCACGCCCTGCGCAAAGACTGAAATTCGGCGGGACGGTGGCGTATGTTCCGGCAGCCGCGAAAAAACCAGTCGTGGGATCGTAGAGTTGCGCATCCGGAATAGGAGGCGGATGGGGGGAAAGAACGGGCGACCCGCCGGAGAGGAAGACTTTGCCGTTGTTCAACACATGGGCCTGACCGCACTCGTGACCATGGAGCATATCGCTGGTAGCTGTGAAGGTCCCGGTGGAAGGATCGTAGACCTCCGTGGTAGTTAGGTAAGGAACGTTTTCACCTAGACTACTGCTCCCTCCTGCAATCAACACTCTCCCGCCGGGCAGAAGGATGGCTGTATGAGCGGCGCGCGGCGCGGTCATGTTGCCGGTAGGGCTGAATGTTCCGCGGGTGGGATCGTAGAGTTCTGCGCTCGCCGTGGCCGAAAAAGGGTTCGTCACGCCCCCTGCGATCAGCACCTGGCCGTTATTCAGAAGCGTCGCCGTGTGCCAGGACCGTTCTGTCGTCATCGCGCCCGTAGGGGTAAACGCGCCGACGGAGGATTGGCCGAGCGCTGACGCCGCACACCAAAGCAGAAGCATCAAAGCTGTCTTCATTCTCAATTCATTCCGATAGTGACCGTATTGCTCGAACGGCCGATGTAGTTCAGACGCACCGGGACGGCGGGTCCCGCTGCGATGCCGCTCGGCACCCGCACGTTCACCTGGTTTAGACCAGCGAAGCCTGGAGCATTACCGAAATACAGGATTTCGGCCAAGCTACCGCCGATCGCGATTTGCGGCGGGATAACACTGCCATCCTTCAAACCCGTGCCGTAGATTTCCAGCACCTCTCCCGGAACCGCGGGATCGCTGGCTGTAACGACTCGGGCGGTCCCTGCATGGAGGATCGCGCCCTGTGCCTGTGCACCGCCCGATAGAGAGAAAAGAACGGGCGCGGGCACCAATACACTCGAAGTGTAGAGATCGGCAATTGGTGTGGCTCTTCCGTATGTGCTGCCGCCAGCGACTAAAACTCTGCCGTTGTTCAGCAGTGTTGCCGTGTGCAAGGATCGCGTTGTTGTCATTTGGCCAGTAGGGGTAAATCTGCCTGCGGCCGGATCGTAGAGTTCCGCGCTAGCGAGAGATCCGTTGCCGGGCAAATAGCTTCCGGCCATCAAGACCTTGCCTTCGGGGAGCAAGGTTGCCGTATCGAGAGCCCGGCCGGTCATCATACTCCCCGTAGCTGCGAATGTTTCCGCAGGAAGGTTATACAATTCTGCGCTGGTATAGTTACCGTACTCGTCGCCCCCGGCAACCAGAAGGTTGCCACTCATGAGCAAGGTCGCCGTGGGCAGGCCATCCACGTAATCCGCAGTGATCGGGTTGCTCGTCCGCGTGAAGGCGTCACGAGAAGGGTCGTAAATCTCGGCACCGCCCTCCTCCCAAACGATCAAGACCCTGCCATCGGCAAGTAATGCCGATTGAGATCCCTGGCAAGTGTTGTAGCCGTACAAATGGGTGTCGGTGAGGTAGGGTCCGGTAGCGGTGAACGTGCCGGTAAAGGGATCATAGAGCTCGGCATTCGGAACTCGATCCTCGGCGCCTGAGACGCTGCCGCCAGTGATAAAGACTTTGCCGTTGTTGAGCAGGATAGCTTGTTGGCACACGTGGTTACCGATCATCTTGCCCGTGGCGGAGAAGATTCCAGTGGAAGGATCATAAATCTCCGCACCATTCGACGGAACGAAACCTTGACCGGCGCTTACGGTACCCCCGGCAATCAATACTTTTCCGTCCGGCAGCACGGTGGCTGTGTGGCCCATACGGGCCGACGTCATATTGCCCGCGCCGGTGAAGGTCCCTTTGTCAGGATCGTAGAGTTCAGCCGTGGCAACCGGTCCAGTGAAATCCGTCGAGCCACCGGCGATCAAAACCATGCCGTTGGTTAAGAGCGTGGCGGTGTGAAAGGCGCGTGGCGTCGCCATGCTTCCTGTTGCCGTAAACGTGCCAGCGGATTGCGCCATCACTATTGAGGCGTGGCCGGCCATTCCCAAGAGAAGCGGAAGGACAACACTGATTCTCATACTTACCTCCAGATCTGCTGTTGCACGACGCCTATTGGACCGTGATGCTGACGGCCGCGCTGGCAACCCATGCTGCAGTCACCTGAATGGCAGCCACTCCTTTTGCCGTATCCGGCGGCACTCGAAAGTTTACTTGGTAGCCATCTACCGCGCCGGGATAGCCGACCGCGCCTAGCACCTCGGCAGACTTCCCATTGACTGTCACCTCCACCGGCGAATTGACCGCGGCCGCTGGACTGGACGGAAACGGCTGGCCGGGGTCGACGCCGGGATTCGTCGGACCGAGGGCGGTAGCGAAGAGGGATAAGATCTCTCCCACGGCGGCCGGCTTGGACGCGGTGACCAGCGTGAAATCGCTGGAGTGCGTCACGGCTGGGCCGCCGGCAGTGGTCGCAATTTGCGGTGTGGTCAGTGGGATCACATGCAGGAAAAACCGAATCGTTCCTCCTCCGTTAATTCGCCGGTTGGCGGGATCCTCAGCCATTGAGGCCGCACGAGGTTGAATGGCTTCTAAACTCCCAAGCCGCTGAACCAGTTCCCCCCGCGCACCGAGAAACGCTCCCGTGCCGCCGAAAATCGCATAGTCCCCTCTCGTGGCGACCGGATTAGAAGGCGCCCCGGGGGGAGCAGGGCCCCCATCCAGTCCAGAGGACATGATCGTCCCAATCGGCGTTCCATCGATCTTCAAGATCTCGAAGGTATGGGATCTGAGCGAGGCATGCGTCTTGTCGGCGATTGCTTGCCCAGGGCGGGGAGTTGGGCTCAAGGTTATCCCCACTGGTCGTCCAACGTATTCACCCTTGGCCGGCTGCCCATTTACGGCCACGATGTCCCCGAAGACCACGTTCACACTAAATGCCCCTACCCCGGCCGAGGGTGTGACGGTGGGCTTGGTTGCAAATTTCGACGGATCGGAGATGTCACCCTGATACTCGACGACGTTTTCGACGTCAATTGTGAGGATGGCGGGCGGCGGCTGCTGCCCCAAGGCCAGCGTACAATGCACCGCAACCAACAAACCGGTCATTGCAATGGTTTCTGCTTTTCGAATCATCTTTTTCCTCATTGCCTCTCCAGCGTCAGGCGACGATCGAAACGTCGGCCATCGGCGGATTGCTCCGCAATCTCCAAAACGAGCTCGTTCGACTTGGCCGAGGCGCGCCGCAGGAGCCGCGTCCATCCTCCACTCGCACACATGCGCACGATCTCCACCGTCCGCTCGTCCGCCCGCCGCGACGATTGAGTTCCCGAACATCCGAAATCCTCGAAAGGCCGAGGCTCACCGTCGAGGTACAGGATGGTGCTGGAACTGGTGGTCCGCCCGTCGGCCTCGATGCGGTCCAATGTAAACACCTCGCCTTTGGGATGGCGCTCGATCCGAACGGTTAGGCTCTTGAAGCGGGAGCCCGCAAGCGTGGATCGGGCCGCATTCATCTTCCAGATTCCGGAAGTGCCCTCCAGGTCTTGTCCGAAAAAGATTGCCGGGAGCAGCGTCGACATCAGCAAAACGCGCATGGTTCACGATGCAGCCGATCGGGCGGAAATTACAAGCAGTTGCGGGTGGGCGAGGGGTTAGCAACACAGCCATCGCATTGAAAACATATGTGGCAAAGGTTAGAATTGCTCACAGCGGATGCCGCCCCAAAATACCTCCAGCCCGGAGCCGGTCCGCACCCAACTGCAGAAGGTGCTGTCCAGCAGAGGGTTCTCGCGCAACGACCGGCTCAGCGGCTTTCTTCGATTTGTGGTTGAGCGGGAGCTTTCCGGTCGAGGGGATGAGCTCAAGGAATCCATCATCGGCGTGGAGTACTTCGGCCGTCGACCCGATTACGATGTCCGGCAGGATTCGGTTGTGCGGAACGAGGCCGGTAAATTGCGGGCTCGCCTTGCGGAATACTATGTTGACGAGGGGGCTGCGGACGGCTTAATCATTGAGTTGCCCAAAGGCGGGTACAAACCCGCATTCCGGCACATCGAAAAACCAAGCGCCGTGCCTGGGCCTGCCGGATCGCGACGCCGCATTTGGATATGGCTTGCCGTCGCTATTGCCGGATGCGTCATTGCGTCGGCCGTCCTATGGCGTCAGGGAATCCTGCATAGAAGCGCACCGATCCCGATCGCTGTACTACCTCTGGTTAATTTAGACCGGAATCCCGACCACGACTACTTTGCAGACGGCATCACCGGCGAAATCATACGCAACCTGTCCATCATTGATGGTCTGGCGGTTCGTTCCCAGACATCGTCTTTCGCTTTCAAAGGCAAGCCTCAGAATGTGCACGATATTGGAAAGCAGCTTGACGCCGAATACATTCTTGAAGGTTCCGTCCTGCTCTCGGGCCAGCAGTTGCGCATTAACGCCCAATTGGTTCGCGTGCGCGACGACTTCCCATTGTGGTCGGGAAAATATGACCGTGAGTTGACGGATATCTTTGCTGTGCAGGATGAGATTTCACGAGGTATCGTCAACGGCTTACGGCTGAAACTCGGCCAGGGCCGCCGCCGATACGAGACTAGCGAGGAAGCGTATGATCTCTATCTTCGTGCGCGGGCTTTACAGATTCAGCACGGCTCGCGCGGATTCGACGAAAGCATCGGCCCCTTGGAGGAAGCGACCGCCAAAGACTCCTCGTTTGCTCCCGCCTACGCTGGCTTGGCCGCAGCGTACGCGGTGAGGTCGGGTGAGACCAGGCAGGATATCCCAGACGAGGTGCAAAAGATGAGGGTGGCGGTGGACCAGGCCGTGCGTCTGGACCCCCTTTTGGCGGAGGCCCACGACGCATTGGGGATGCTCTATGCACGTGATGCCCGGTGGGTGGAGTCGGAAAAGAGCTTCCAGCGTGCGATTGAGCTCGACCCTAACAGCTCGGCTTCGCATACTGGTTACGCGCTGTATCTTCTTTGGTCTGTCGGCCGGGTGGAAGAGGCGCTGCATGAGTTGCGCCTCGCGGAGAAGAACGACCCGCTCTCCCCGCAACTTCAATTCGACCTGGGCTGGTCGCTCATTTCTGCCGGCCGATATGATGAGGCCGCCAGATATTGCAACAAGCTGCCTGCGGACTACCAGGGCAGGAACATGTGCCTGGGCCGGACCCTGTTAGGCCAGGGTAGAACAGAGGAAGCAATCCGGATTTTCATCAAGAGTGACGCCAGGGCCGAGCGGGGCTTTCTGGGTTACGCTTATGCGCGGTCCGGTCGGCGGGAAGAAGCTGAAAACCTGGCAATTGATCTTCCGGCAGTCCAGCAAGCTGTGACCTTCGCGGGTTTGGGCGATAAAGACCGCACCCTCGAGGCTCTGGGTCGGGTGGTACGAGTCGGGCCAGTTCGGATGGGCTCGATCCTCAGCCTTCCGGAACTGGCTCTGCTTCACGGCGATCCGCGATTGAAAATCCTTCGCAGGAAGGTTGCCTTGCCGGAATAGAGAATTCTAAGTTTGGCAAGTCCAACGCACGTTATGCAGCTTTCCTTCAGTTCTCCTGCAGTTTCAAGAAGTAGGATGGCCTATACGAGGCCGCGAGCGATCAAGGCTTTGCGTAGTCACGAAGGAATTGAACAAGCAGTTTGCTCACTAGTTCCGGCTGCTCCTGTTGCACCCAATGTCCAGCGCCATCGAGAAGATGGAATCCGGCCATATGCGTGCACGCGCTATTGCGCACCGTGTCGACCGCGCCCGGCGTTTGATAGACACCCCAATCGCTTTCCCCCGCGATGTACTCTCCGGTAACCAGCGCACAACGCACGCGACGTGAGATCAGTTACTGAGCCATAGGAGCACGTCGCGTACTGTGCGCTCTCCAGTAACCAGCGCACAACGCACGCGACGTGAGATCAGTTACTGAGCCATAGGAGCACGTCGCGTATTGTGCGCTGAGATGGCGTGTATGGTGCGGCCCGAAAAGATAAGCATCTCGGCGATACTTCTGGGGTTGGAGCCCCGCCGCACGCGCGAGCAGCCTCAACCTCAACTATGCCGCGAGGGTTTCGGAATTGAAGCTATAGCCGAATCCGCGCACGCTCCGAATAAAAGACGGGCCTTCCGGCGCTTCGATCTTCTGCCGCAGCCTCAGGACATAAACGTCCACGGTGCGATCGGTCACCGCGCGGTCGTGGCCCCAAACGGCATCCAGCAGTTGCTCTCTGCTGAACACTACTCCGGGACGGCTCATCAGGAACTCGAGCAGCCGGAATTCGGTGGCCGTCAATGCCAGTTCCTGCCCCCCGAGATGTACCTGACAGCGGGTTCGATCCAGCTCCAGAGTGCCCGCCTTAAGAGTCTTGGTTTGGGTGGGCGTCTGTTCGCGGAAATGGATCTTGATTCGGGCGATCAGTTCGCGTACGAAAAACGGTTTGACGATGTAGTCATTGGCGCCCAGCTCCAGACCCACGATCCGGTCGGTTTCCGAGGCTCGGGCTGTTAGAAAAATAAGCGGGACATGCGCCAGTTCCGGATGGGCGCGAATCCCTTTACAGATTTCCAGACCGTCGGAATCGGGCAGCATGATATCGAGAATGATGAGCTCCGGACGCTCTTTGCGGCATAGTTCCAGCGCGCCTTTGCCCGTCTGGGAGCCGACCACCGAGAAACCTTCTTTCTCAAGGTTGTACTGGACTAGCGAGTACAGGTCCGAATCGTCTTCGATGAGGACGATCTTCTTCATGTTACTTGCATTAAGATTAACGGACGAATCATTACAATAATGTTACTAAACGATGAATTCATGTTGAACCGCTGGCGTCCACCCGGACGCTGCGTTAGGATGTGCGGATAGTGAAGGCCTATAGATATCGTAGCCCCGTTTTCGGCCGGTTGTTCTGGGGGGCTTTCCTGACGTCGATTCTTGTACTTGCGGGTGTCGCTTTCATTCCGCTGGTCAGCTTCTTAGAGCTGCTCCTCCTGGCTGGTGCCGCGGCCCTGATTTCCTGGCTCTTGGCTTTTCTGCTCTCACGGCCAGTGGATCGTGAAATTTCCCGCAGCCGGGAATTCGCCGGCTCCCTGCTGGACGACTCGTCGGATCTGGCCAACGTCGAAAATCTGGACGAATTGGGCGCGCTGGACCTCTCCCTGAGGCGCGTGGCCGGACAAGCCCACTCCCTGTTGGAGCGCACCAACGAAGAGGCGGCGCGCCGTGATGCGATTTTGGGGTCGATGGTGGAGGGGGTACTGGCAGTCGACGACAAAATGCACGTTACCTTCTGCAACCAGGCCATGGCCCGGATGGCGGGAGGACGAATGCCTGCCACTGGAACTCCAGTCATCGAGTTACTCCGCGACACGTTATTCCTGGAGACTCTGGAGCAAGTGGTCAAAACGGCCCAGCCCGCCAAATGGAACTTCCAGATTCCCGGGAATGAGGGACGGTCATTTGAGGTCCAGGCTACGCCTCTGGTCGCGGGCGATAGTCCCGGCGCGGTGGCGATTCTGCACGACATCAGCGAGCTGGAACGGCTGGAAAATGTGCGCCGGGATTTTGTCGCCAATGTGTCGCATGAGTTTCGCACACCGTTGGCGGCCATCACCGGATATACGGATACGCTGCTGGACGGCGCGATTGCGGATCCCGCCAACAATCGCCGGTTTCTGGAAATTATCCGCTCCAATGCCATCCGTTTGAACAGCATCGCCACGGATCTTCTAACGCTTTCGGAATTGCAGCGAGGCCCGGCGCCCCCAACCTCGGAGCTGATCCCCATTGGGGATGCAATTGAGAGCGCAATTTCCACGATGGCATCGGAAGCGTCACTTCGCCGGGTTAAATTGGAGCGAGGGCCGATTCTTAACCTTGCCGTTCCCGGTTCGCGATACCAACTGGAGCAGGCCCTGGTGAACCTTCTGGCTAACGCGGTGAAGTTCAACCAGCCGGATGGACAGGTGCACGTCGAGACGAAGCAGGAGAACGGCAACATCAGCATTCTGATCTCCGATACCGGGGTCGGCATCCCCTCCACGGACCTTCCGCGCATTTTTGAGCGATTCTATCGCGTGGACAAAGCGCGCTCGCGGCAAGTGGGTGGAACCGGCCTGGGTTTATCGATCGTGAAGCACATTGTGGAGCGAATGAACGGCCAGGTTTCCGCTACCAGTCAGTTGGGTAAAGGCTCGGTTTTTACCATCACCTTCCCCGTTTCGCCGTAACCCAATATTCATCGTTTTGTCATGAATGGAACACCGCCAGCCTGTATTCTCGGCTACCGGTTATGAGTTGCAATGGCTCGCCTGCCGTTTGGCTGTGCCCTTAACCGGCAATCCACGACAGGAGCTAAATCTAAGAAATGACGCAACTAAAGGGTCGGCTATTCCGCTACCTGATAGGCGTGCCCACGGTTCTCGCCTTCGCCGCTGTATCGCCCGCAGCTGACGATATGCCTGAAGCACCACGGCCAAAGGCCGCGGGGCAGTCCTCCAGCCCGAGCCCCGAAGTACAGGACTTGAAACGGCAATTGGCGGAACAGCAGAAGCAGATCGATGAGCTGCGCATGATTCTGCTGGGCCAGAAAAAACAGATTGACACCGTGACCAACGCGACGGCGCCGGTTGTACCACCAGCCACAACCGTTTCCGATCCGGTGAAACGCGGCATTGGAGAGGTTGCCAGCACCACTCCGGTTCTTCCCCCGGCGCCCATTCATGCTTCGCTTGTGCCGCAGGTAACCTCCACGCAGGTCGTCGCGACTAGCGAACCGAATCCTCTGCAGATCAAGATCGGCGATGCCACCATTCAACCCATCGGATTCATGGATCTGACCAACACCTTCCGCAGCACCAATGCGGGAAGCAGTCTGCAGACCAATTTTGGAAGCATTCCTTACACCAATACCATCCCGGGACGGCTCACTGAAGATAAGTTCAGCGCGGCGAACTCGCGGATCGGATTCCGTGTGGATGCGATGGCCAAAGACTGGCACATTTTGGGCTACTACGAGGGCGACTTTGTCGGAGGAGTCGCCGGCAATAACACCCAGGTGTCCAGCAACAGTTTGCTCTATCGCATCCGCCTTTACTGGGTCGATCTGCGCAAGCAGAAATTTGAGTTTCTTGCAGGCCAGTCCTGGAGCATGCTGACGCCGAACCGCAAGCAGATTTCGGCGTTGCCTGGCGACCTGTTCTATTCGCAAGTGGTGGACGTCAACTATATGAACGGTCTGACGTGGGGCCGTATTCCTGGCGTCCGTTTCCTGTATCATCCCAGCGAGAAGGTGACGTTTGGCGTTTCGCTCGAGAATGCCGCCCAATACTTCGGTGGTTCGGGCGGCGGCGGCCTGCCCACTTTACCGGCAGCCTTGGCCCCGATTGGCGGCGAAGTGGATGAAAACGTAGCCAACGGTATCACGGCTCCCAACGTACATCCCGACATCATTGCGAAGATCGCCTTTGATCCGAGTTCCAGAGTGCATTTCGAGATCGCCGGCGTGGAGAGCACGACCAGGCTCTTTAATCCCATCACCAACCAGTACCACTCCAAGGCAGCCGCGGGCGGTTCGGTTAACGCGAATTTCGAGATTCTTCCCGGTTTGCGTCTGGTCACCAACAACTTCTGGAGCGATGGCGAAGGCCGCTACCTGTTTGGCATAGCTCCGAACTTCATTATCCGGGCCGATGGGAGTCCATCACTGATCCACGCGGGATCCACGGTTTCGGGTCTCGAATACGGGCATAAGAACACACAGCTCTACATGTACTATGGCGGAATTTATGTTGGGAAGAATACGGCGTTGGATGCCAACGGCACGACAAAAATCGGTTATGGTTACGTCGGCTCGCCCAACAGCCAGAACAAAAC
This sequence comes from Terriglobia bacterium, assembly GCA_963766615.1. GTDB lineage: Bacteria > Acidobacteriota > Terriglobia > Bryobacterales > Bryobacteraceae > Palsa-187. The sequence goes on along the minus strand of CAVYBC010000008.1, from coordinate 708,559 downwards.
AACTCAGGAAGGCACTATTGGACTTACGCAGACCGTTTTCAGGGACGCGAAGTACGGCGCAGTGCAGATGATGTTTCAGTACGCCTACTTCTTCCGCGATCCCTGGTATGTGGCCCCAGGAACGCCCAGGAACGCGCATGAAAGCGCGGTCTGGTTCAACCTCCGCTACGTGTTGCCAGGCGCCGCGCCTGCCATCAAATATTAACTTAAGAACTATAACCTGATACTAACTGGCAAGGTTAACTTGGGCCATGTATCTAACGTAAAGGAGATCATCAGCATGAAAAAAACATCGTACTCTCTGATCGCGACCATTGCCCTCGGGACAATCGGCCTGGCGTCGGGACAAACTCTAATCAATGGGGCAGGGGCTACGTTCCCTGCCCCCATTTACACCAAGTGGTTTAGCGAATACAAGAAACTGCACAAGGACGTGCAGTTCAACTATCAACCCTTGGGTTCCGGCGCCGGCATCAAGCAGGTTACCGAAGGCACGGTCGATTTCGGAGCCAGTGACGGCCCCATGAGCGACATGCAGATCATGGAATTCAAAGACAAGCAGAAGACGGACATTCTGCATTTCCCCACAGTGGCGGGCGCCGTGGTGCCGATTTACAACCTTGCGGGCATTACCACCCCGGTGAACTTTACCGGTCCGGTCTTGGCGGATGTCTTTATGGGTAAGATCACCAAGTGGAACGATCCGGCCATCATGAAGATCAACGCCGGCGTAAAACTTCCCGGCACGGACATCGTAGTGGTACACCGCGGCGACAACAGCGGCACCACGTACTGCTTCACAGACTATCTTTCTAAGGTCAGTCCGGAATGGAAGACAAAGGTAGGTACTGGCACAGGTGTAAGCTGGCCGGTAGGCTTAGGCGGCAAGGGCAGCGACGGCGTTGCTGGCCAAGTAAAACAGACCGCCAATTCCATCGGTTATGTGGAGCTGACATTCGCCGAGCAAAACAAGATCGAATTCGGATCTGTTCAGAACGCTGCTGGCAAGTTCCTCCAGGCGAGCCTGGAGGGAATCACCGAGGCGGCGGCGGGTGTGGCAAAGACGATGCCGGACGATTTCCGCGTGTCTATCGTCAACTCCCCTGGCGCCAAGACCTATCCAATTTCCACCTTCACGTGGCTGCTGGTCCCGGCCGAAATCAAAGATCCGGCCAAGAAGGCTGCCATTATGGGCTTCTTAAACTGGATGTTGGCAGACGGCCAGACGATGACCTCAGCTCTCACTTATGCCTCACTTCCGAAGGAAGTGGTGGCCAAAGAAAAGAAAGCCCTAGCTAAAATAAAGTAATGGCGACATCCGCCACCAACGTATCAGAGGCCCTCCCCCCAGCCGGGGCGCGGGCCTCATCTCTTAAGCTCTTCAGCGGGGATTCCCTTCTGTACGGGATCACGTTTCTTGCCGCATCCGTAATTCTTCTGCTGACAGCCCTGCTGGTATTTGAGTTGTGGATTCACGCGAACCCCGCGCGAGCCAAATTCGGATGGTCATTTTTATTCACCAGCACCTGGGATCCACAGAGCGGACAGTTCGGCGCGCTTCCTTTCATTTATGGAACCGTAGTCACAGCCGCGCTCTCGCTGCTGATCGCCGTGCCCTTCGGAGTGGGAGCCGCTATTTTTCTGGCCGAGCTTGCACCCCCTAAGCTTTCGGATGCGATGACATTCCTGATCGAGCTGCTGGCGGCGGTCCCCAGCGTGATTTTCGGCCTCATCGGAATCTTCGTCCTGGTGCCGGCCCTGAATGTGGTGGTTCCGTTTCTGAAGGATCACCTGGGTTCGATGATTTTTTTCTCAGGCCCGTTCTATGGCGTGAGTATTTTCTCGGCGGGCGTGGTGCTCTCCGTGATGATCGCGCCCTACATCATTTCGGTGTCGCGCGAAGTATTGCTGAATGTTCCCAAAGATCTGAGGGAGGCTGCATTAGCATTGGGCGCGACCCGCTGGGAAACTACCTGGCAAGTGGTCGTACCGTATGCGCGGACTGGTATCTTTGGATCGATCTTCCTGGCCTTGGCGCGCGCGCTTGGCGAGACTATGGCCGTCACGATGGTGGTTGGAAACAGCCCCAAAATCATGGCATCCCTTTTGGCTCCCGGTTACTCCATCGCGGCGGTAATTGCCAACGAATTTTCTGAAGCCACAGGCGACATCTATACCAGTTCCTTAATTGAGCTTGCCCTGGTGCTGTTCGGATTGACGATTGTCCTGAACGGTGCGGCGCGACTCCTGATTCTCGCTACCACGGAACGGCACAAAAAATGACGGGCGAACTTTCTTTTCGCAGGAAGGCCGTGAATGCCGTCATGTTATTCCTGACGGGCGTCTGCACGGTGACTGCGGTCGGGCTGCTGTTCTTTATCCTGGGCTACCTGTTGTTTCAGGGGGGCTCGTCGCTTAGCCTAGACTTCTTCACGAATCTTCCCGTCCCCACCGGCGAGACCGGCGGCGGAATGGCAAATGCACTGCTGGGCAGCGCAAAGGTCCTGCTGCTGGCGACGGCGATAGGCGTCCCAATCGGCTTCCTGGCTGGAGTGTACCTGGCGGAATACGCAACGCCTGGCTACGCCGCGGTGATCCGCTTTGTCACCGATCTGCTAAACGGCGTGCCTTCCATCGTGATCGGCATTTTCGCGTACACGATGATCATCCTGACCACCCATCATTTCTCTACCTATGCAGGTGGAATCGCGCTCGGCATTATGATGATTCCGATCGCCCTACGGTCCACCGAAGAGTTTCTGCGCGCCATACCGGTGTCCTTGCGCGAAGCGTCCATGGCGCTGGGCGCTACGAAGGCGAAATCCATTGTGACTGTAGTCGTGCCTGCGGCGATGCGTGGGCTTATTTCTGGTATGATGTTGAACTTGGCGCGCGTCGCCGGGGAAACGGCTCCATTGCTCTTCACCGCGCTCAATAATCAGTTCTGGAGCCCAGGTTGGAATCAACCGACCGCCACCCTGCCGGTCCAAATCTTCACCTACGCCATTTCTCCTTATAACGACTTGCACCGGCAAGCCTGGGCGGCCGGATTCATGCTTCTGTTCCTGGTCCTACTGATTAATATTACCGCCCGGTCCATTGTGTCCCGTGGGTTACAAAAAGCGAGGTAACGGTGTCCCCTAAAATGAGTTCGGAAGCCATGCCGGATGTCGCTAAAACAATCATGAAGCCGACCACCGCCGGCCCATCGCCAAAGCTGAGCGCCGCCAATCTCAATTTCTTCTACGGGGCTTTCCAGGCCCTGCACAATATTTCGCTGGATGTCCACACCAATAAAGTTACGGCCTTTATCGGACCATCTGGCTGCGGCAAATCCACCTTCCTGCGCACTCTAAACCGCATGAACGAAACCATCAAGGGGACAAGGGTGGAAGGAAGGATCCAGCTGGATGGCGAAAACCTGCTGCAGATGGAGGTCTCCGCACTGCGCCGCCGAGTCGGCATGGTGTTCCAACGTCCGAATCCTTTCCCTAAGTCAATCTTCGACAACGTAGCCTACGGCCCCCGTATTAACGGGATGGCCAGCGGGGCAGCGTTGGCGGAACGCGTGGAAAAAAGCCTGATTCGCGGCGCGTTGTGGGAAGAAGTGAAGGATAAGCTCCATAAGTCCGCGTTTGATCTATCGGGCGGCCAGCAGCAACGTTTGTGTATCGCACGCGCGCTGGCAGTGGAGCCGGAAGCGCTTCTATTGGACGAGCCGTGTTCCGCACTAGACCCGATCGCCACCGGAAAGATTGAAGAATTGCTGTTTCAGATCAAGGACACCTGCACCGTGGTCATTGTGACGCACAATATGCAGCAGGCCGCTCGCGTCGCTGAATATACGGGATTTTTCCTGATGGGCAAATTGATCGAATTCGATTCCACTGAAGTAATCTTCAAAAATCCGAATCAAAAAGCGACTGAAGACTACATCACTGGCCGCTTTGGCTGAGTTCGCGCTGGCATCTTCGTTTACGGCGAGGGAAGGAGAATTGAATGGCCCAGGCACCCACCACCCATCTACGGCACTTTGATCAGGAACTGGAGCAGTTGAAGAGCAAACTTCTGGCGATGAGCGCCCTGGTGGAGGCGGCCGTATACCGGAGCATCACTGCCGTGGTCCAGAAGGATCGCAAGTTGGCCGACGAAGTCCTGCAGAACGAGCCTCGCATTAACAAAATGGAAATCGAGGTAGACGAGTTGTCGATCAGCCTGCTCGCGCTGCAACAACCGATGGCGCGCGATCTGCGGCTGATTGTGGCGGCGTTGAAGATCAACACCGACCTGGAGCGGATGGGCGATCTGGCAGTCAGCATCGCCGAGCGCGCTGTACGCCTGATGAAGGATCCTGTGGTTCAGGCCCAGGTGGACATCCCCTACATCGGCGGTCTGGTGCAATCCATGGTTCGCAAAGCGTTGGACGCTTTCGTGACCAAAGATGCCGATTTAGCCCGAAGCGTGCTGGCTTCCGACGATGCTGTGGACAGTCTCAGATCGGCTTTCTACCACGAGTTGGTCAGTTTCATGCAGCGCGAACCCGAACACATTCCCCAAGGCGTGGATCTGATTTCCGTGGTCCGCAACCTGGAGCGCATCGCCGATCACGCCACTAATATTGCCGAGGACGTCCTGTTTTACGTAAAAGGCGTCGACGTCAGGCATCATGCGGAGACCACCACCGGCAACATGCCGGAACCACCCAGGATGTAGTCCGCTTTTCGTGTGAGAAGATTCCGGCCCCGCACCGACTATTCCTTCGGTGCTAAGAATTTTCTGTTCCACTCTATTTCTGGCAGCGGTCCTGACGGGTCAAACGCCTAAGCCGGCGGCAGCCGCCAAAGCTCCTCCTCCACAAGGCACGACTGCTCAACAGGATAAGCAGATCGAGCAGGCGATCCGGGCAAAACTCGCGACGTCCAAGATCGGCAAAGATGGGTTCACGGTCCGGGTGCAGGGCGGGATCGCATACTGGGAGGGCAATACGAACGTCATCCAGCATAAGGGCGCGGCGACGCGTATGGCTAAAACTGCCGGAGCCAGAGCTGTGATTAACAATATCAAAACCAGCGACGCTGCCAAAGAGAAGGCCGCTGCCAACCTCGACCAGGGAAGACGAAGAGCCCAGGTGAAAAGAAGCGACGTGCCCGACCGCCAATAACTGATATGATGCCTCTCGGCGGCGGACGCTTCAAGCTGGCTGATTCAATTTGGCCTCTCTGGGGATACCCCAGGGGATCGTGAAGGGCTGAGATTTCGTCGCGTGAGCGGCACTGCGACTAACGACGCAGAAAGGCTCACGCAAGGCAAGACTCGTTGAAGCAATCCGTCGCCTTTCTCTATGGCTGGTCCGCTGCTTCCCTTCGCGCTTGCCAGAGTCCTTCTTGCCGGTGAGCAGACCGTCGAGCAGATAGTCAACCGATCCACTCGAATGCTGGGCAGGCCCTGGCGCTGGCTGGGTCCGCTGGCGCGTCGATATCTGAAGGCTCACGCGGGTCAGACTCGCGCCCGGCATCGCGACGTAGTCCGGTTTCTCATTCAGGACCAGGGCTTCAATCGAGCGCGAGCCAAATACCGAAGTGAGTTGCAGATCGCCGAATGGTTGACCGAGCCGCAACAAATGCGTCCCGTCGCGGCGGCCGCCGGATGGCGAGTTCCTCCGATTGAGTCAGTGGGTGCGCTGGCGAACTGGTTGGGGTTGCAAGTCACGGAGCTCGAATGGTTCGCCGATCTCAAGGGCTTGGCTTATAAGAAGACTGATCGCCCCAAGCTGGCTCATTACCACTACCGGCCTTTATCGAAGCGCTCAGGCAGCATTCGATTGATCGAATCGCCTAAGCTCCGGTTGAAGAGACTGCAACGGCAGATTCTGTCTGAGATTCTGGATCGGATTCCCTCACATGGCGCGGTGCATGGTTTCGTAAAGGGGAGGTCGATCAAGACGTTCACGACTCCTCACGTCGGCCAGCGGGTCGTCCTGCGGATGGATCTGGAGGACTTTTTTCCGTCGATCTCAGGAGTCAGGGTTCAGACTCTCTTCCGAACCGCGGGATATCCCGAGCAGGTCGCCGATCTGTTGGGCGGCATCTGCACCAATGCGACGCCGCGGAAGGTTTGGAATGGCTTGCATGCGGACGTTAATCGAGTCTGGGAAACACGGGCGCTGTACGCGCGTCCGCATCTGCCTCAAGGGGCGCCAGGGTCGCCCGCGCTTGCCAATCTATGCGCCTATCGGGCCGATTGCCGACTGGCTGGGTTAGCGAAGGCAGCGGGTGCGACGTACACTCGCTACGCGGATGATCTTGCATTTTCCGGAGGAGAGGAGTTTGAGCGATGCGTGGAGCGCTTCTCTATCCACGTCGCTGTGATCCTTGAGGAAGAAGGGTTCCGCGTAAACCACCGCAAGACGCGGATCATGCGTCGAGGAGTGCGGCAACAACTGGCGGGGTTAGTTGTTAATGAGCGAGTCAACATCCGGCGGAGCGATTTCGATGCGCTCAAGGCGGTGCTCACAAATTGTCTGCGGCTGGGTGCGGAGAGTCAGAACCGTGGCGCGCACCCGAGCTTTCGGTCGCATCTGGAGGGTCGAGTAGCGTTTGTGGAGTCGATTAGTTCTACAAAAGGGAAAAAGCTTCGGGCGTTGTTCGAACGGATTGCGTGGGCTTCTTAGTGCCGAATCGACTGCCAGAGCAAGGCGCATCCGATAAGAATCAGGCCGCCATGCACAAAGAGAATGAACTGGGCCGCGTTCATGGTGCGGTTAATCAGCCGCCCCAAGAAAGTCGCCACGATAATCGCGGGCAGCGCGAGCAGGTAATACCGGCTGACGGAGGCAGTCCATAGGCCGGCGACCCAGTAGCCAAACATGCCGACAATACTGGCGGGAAGAAAATAGCCCTGCAGAGTCGCCCGAAAATGTTGTGGCGACCACTTGCGAAGTGAACCGTAGATCACCAGCGGAGGCCCGTTCATCCCGTAGGCGCCGCCCATGATTCCAGCGGCGAATCCGAAAATCCAGGAGAGCTTCTCGTTCTTCAACTCGCCTTTATGCTTGCTGATCAGCGAGTATGTCGAGAAAGCGGCGATCACGATGGCGAGGCCGCCTTTGACGATAGACTCCGGCACTGCTTTCAGCAGCCACAATCCCAGGGGAATTCCAGCGAATGTGGAAAGCACCAGCCAGGTCGCGCTACGGAGATGGATGTGACGCCAGTCCTGCACCACGGCGATAAATGCGATGGTGATGGAGGCCAGTACGGCGACCGGAGCCGCGATTTCAACCGGAACCACCAGGGCGAGCAACGGAACCGACACCAAAGCCTCGCCAAACCCAAAGGTCGACCGAATAATAGTGGCGATAAAGATCGCCGCCATCACCAGCAGGGCGGTCCGGTCTGGAGTGATCACGCGCGGACCATCCGGCTACGAAGCTTCGTATTTCTCCATCTCCAACTGGTCCCCGGCCTGGGTTCCCGTCTCTGCAATTGTGCCGGCCGGCAACTCCAGTGTCGAGTGGGATAGCAGGCTGAACGCGATTCTTCCGCGAACCATGTTGGGCCGCATCTTCTTTATACGGCGCTTCTTATCCAGAAACAGAACGTCGATGGCGAACTTCATGCCGAAGGTGTGGACGCCCTCGCTGGGGACAATCCAGAGGCCGTCTCCGGGGTCAAGGGCCGTGTGCTTCAGGAGACCCGTGCGGCGGGTGGCGCTGGTGTTGGCAATGGCCGCCCGGTCGGCCAGAACCTTGCCCCGGGTGACGTTGTTGACCCGCAGTTTCTGCAACTCCCTAGGGTATCGGACCGCGAAAGGTACAATCAAGAGAGGGAGCAGCCTTCCGGCACTCGCCTCTTCTAAAGAAATATAGAGCTTCACGTGAAAATTGGATTTGTCAGCCTTGGATGCCCGAAGAACCTCGTCGACACGGAGGTGATGATGGGCCAGCTTACCTCGGGCGGACATGAGCTCACGCCTCACCCATCCGACGCCGATGTAATCGTCGTAAACACGTGCAGCTTCATTGATCCCGCCAAGCAGGAATCGGTCGACACGATTCTTGAGATGGCCGAGTACAAGAAAACTGGCCGGGCGCAGAAGCTGATCGTAGCCGGGTGCCTGGTGGAGCGCTATCGCGGCGACATTCAGAAAGACATGCCCGAAGTGGACGCGCTGATCGGCACCAACGAGCTGGAAAAGATCACCGCTCTGTGCGAAGGCCTGGAGCCTGCCGGCAATCCGCTGCAACCATATCTGTATCACGACCTGACCCCCCGCGTGCTGGCTACGCCGCGCCATTTCGCCTACATCAAGATCGCGGAAGGGTGCGACCATCCCTGCACCTTCTGCGTAATCCCTCAGTATCGCGGCAACTTCCGCAGCCGCCGATTTGAAAGCGTGATTTCCGAAGCCACGCGTTTGTTTTCGCAGGGTGTACGCGAGATCAACCTGATCGGCCAGGACACCACCTGTTACGGCGAGGATCTGGGAATGAAGGACGGCCTGGCGACCCTTCTGGCTCGCCTGGCGCAGATCGAGACGCAGCACGAGAAGTGGGTGCGCTTTCTTTACTGCTATCCGAACAAAATTACGCAGAAACTGCTGGATACCATCGCCGAACATCCGGCGCTGGTGAAGTACATCGACATGCCTTTGCAGCACGCGAGCGCGAACGTGCTGAAGCGCATGAAACGCGGAGCCAACGGAGATATTTTCCTGAAGCTGCTGGAGCGCATCCGCCGAACCATTCCAGGCGTCGGCATTCGCACCAGCATGATCGTTGGATTCCCCGGCGAGACGGAAAAGGATTTCGAAGAACTGTGCCAGTTCGTGCAAGCTGCGCAGTTCGACCGCTTGGGAGTGTTCTCCTATTCCGATGAAGACTCCAGCAAGAGCTTTGAACTGGACGCCAAGGTGGATGCAAAGGCGATTTACAATCGCAAACGGCATTTGATGGCTCTGCAAAGGAAGATTTCACGGGCTCGCAATCGGACGCTAGTCGGGCGGGAACTGCCAGTGATGGTAGAAGGTCCTTCGGCTGATTCCGAGCTGGTGTGGCAGGCTCGCCTATCGACCCAGGCGCCAGAGATCGACGGCGTGGCCTATATCTCAGACCCCGGCGAATTTCCTCTGCGCGCCGGCGATATTCGCATGATGAGAATCACCGAAGCGCATGATTACGATCTCACCGGAGAGCTGGTGGACACCCCCTCGGACTCGCCGCGGACCGACCAGTTTCGTGCAGATTCAGCCCGCCCTTATTGCCCGATAATCTAGTAAGTATGCAGTGTCCTATCTGCCGAAAAGAAGTCGCCATCACAGATGAATTCATGCCCTTTTGCAGCGACCGCTGCCGCTTGATTGACCTTGGTAATTGGGCCGCGGAAAAATACGTGATCTCAACGCCCGTCAATCCGCAAGGATTTGAAAACGAGGACGAGTGAGCCAGTTCGCGCGTCTGCTCGCGACATGGTTCTACGCCGGTTATTCTCCTCAAAGCCCCCGGCACTGCTGGTTCCGTCGCCGCGGTTGCGATTGCGTGGCTGCTGAATCATTACGCCGGCTTCGGACCTCTCAGCTTTGGAGTGCTCGGCGTGTTGACCCTAGGTCCGGCGATCTGGGCCGCCGATGTAACAGCTCGCGAGTCCGGCTTGAAAGACCCTCAAATCGTGGTCATTGATGAAGTGGTCGGCCAATGGATTACGCTGGCAGGCGCGGCCAGGCTCAATTGGTTCAGTTGGATTCTGGCCCTCCTCCTCTTTCGCGCGTTCGACATCTGGAAGCCGCCGCCGGTACGACAACTGGAAAAGGTGAAGGGCGGAGCCGGCATTGTACTCGATGACGCGATGGCGGGAATTTACGGAGCCCTTGTTTTGTTCGCCGCCGGATGGTTCAATCTTTATTAGTGTCTCTTCGCAAGTCTTCCGATACTCCAAGTTCGCCTAGTCATCCTCAGATCTCCGAAGTTTCTCCGGTTGCTGCAATCCCGGGTGGCGAGTTTCAGATCCGCGGCACGGGCTTGAAGCCCACGCCGGAGGACCGGCCACAGGTGCGTTTCGGAGACGCCGTCGCTCCCATCGTCATCGGCTCGGACAACTACGTAATTGCGCGGGTCCCGGAAGGCGCCAGAGCGAATCAACTGACTCTGGGTGAAAATCATGGCGCGGCCTGGACCTGCGAGATCGGCATCCAGATCGCGGACGGATTGCACCCGGTAGCCAACCCCGCGGTGGACGCGATGGGCAACGTCTATGCGGCCTTCAGCGGATCGGCCGGCCAGCGCACGCCCGTCTCGGTCTACAAGATCGACCCGAATGGCGCCTCCAGGCCACTGGTCACCGACCTGATGAACGCGACGGGGTTGGTGCTGGATGCAAGTGGGATGCTGTATGTCTCCAGCCGCCACGATGGAGTGGTCTACCAGGTTTCACCGTCAGGAAATTTTTCGGCTTATGTAGAGGGAATGGGCGTCGCCACCGGAATCGTGTTTGACCGCGACGACAATCTTTACGTCGGCGACCGCAGCGGCACCGTGTTCAAGGTCAGCCGCAACCGCCAGATCTACGTGTTCGCCACGCTGGAGCCGTCCATCGCAGCTTATCATCTGGCCTTCGGTCCTGACGATTTTCTGTACGTCTCCGGCCCCACCACTTCCAGTTTCGATTCCATCGTGAGGATCGGCCGCGACGGCCACGTGGAGCGGTTTTATCGAGGTTTGGGCCGGCCCCAGGGCATGGCCTTCGACATCCATAACAACCTGTATGTAGCGGCTTCGCTCGGAGGGCGAAGGGGTGTGGTGCGCATTACTCCGGAAGCCAAAGCAGAGCTGTTCCTTTCGGGGCCGGCCATTGTCGGTGTCGCGTTTTCGCCCTCGCGCGCCATGGTGTTGGCGACCAACAATGCGATATACCGCGTCGCTGTCGGCATCGAAGGACGTCCGCTTCCATAAACTTTCATGAGCGAATCGCCGTTCGACGCCGAGATCATCGCGGTGGGGTCGGAGATGCTGACCTCGCAGCGGATCGACACCAACTCGCTGTATCTCACAGATCTGCTCAATTCCCTAGGCGTGGAAGTGAAGCGAAAGCAGGTGATCGGCGACGATCGCGCGCTGCTGACTTCGGGCATTCACGACGCCATTGGCCGCGTCAAAATTCTGATCTTAAGCGGTGGCCTCGGCCCGACCGAAGACGATCTCACACGCGACGCCGTCGCCCAGGCTCTGGGCAGAAAGCTTCTCTTCCGTCAGGATCTTTGCGACTCCATTGAAGCACGCTTCGTGCGCAGGGGCCGTGTGATGGCGGAAATCAACAAGCGCCAGGCTTACGTGATCGAAGGCGGCGAGGTTCTTCCCAATCCAAACGGCACCGCGGTAGGCCAATGGATCGAGCACAACGGCGGGCTGGTCGTGCTGCTTCCTGGACCTCCGGGCGAATTCAAGCCCATGGCGTCCAACGAGTGCATGCCTCGGCTGGAACGCATGTTGCCCGTGCAAGTGATTCGCACCCGCTTCTACCGGATCAGCGGGCTGACCGAGTCGGACCTGGATCAATTGATCGCGCCTGTGTATTCAAAGGTCACCAATCCCGCCACCACGATTCTGGCTCATTTCGGCGACATGCAAGTGCACCTGCGGGCTCGCTGCGATACTGGCAGAGGAAGCCGAACGCCTACTCGCGCAAATCGGCGATCCCATTGAAGCATTGCTGGGAGACCGGATCTATTCGCGCACCGGGGAATCGCTGGAGGAATTGATCGGCAAGCTGCTGACCGCTCGCGGCGAGACTCTGAGCGTGGCAGAAAGCCTGACGGGCGGCATGGTGGGCGAGCGAATTACCTCGGTGCCGGGCAGTTCCAGGTATTTCGTGGGCGGCTTCCTGGTCTACACCGATGCGATGAAACACGGGCTGTTGGGCGTCGAAGAGGAAATGCTGAAGACGCACTCGGCCGTGAGCGAAGAGGTCGCGCGGGCGATGGCCGAGGGCGCGCGGAAACGTACCGGCTCGACCTACGCTTTATCCACCACCGGTGAGGCGGGACCGGGCAATAATTCAGGAGCCGTTCCAGGCACCGTGTTCCTGGGGTTGGCAGGACCTTCGGGATCATCGGCAAGACGCTTCAGTTTCCCGGCAGAGCGGAGCCGCGTGCGCGCTTTCGCGGCGCAGTCGGCGCTGGATGAGATCAGGCGCCTCTTATACTAGTGGCATGGCCTCTCTACAACCAGATCAAGCGGTCTTCCTCCTTAACCAGTACCTCGGAACACTCCAATCGGAGCATCCCCTCACTCGAAGAGTGATTGAAGCGGTGCCTCTCGACAAAGGAGACTACCGGCCCGACGTTGTGTCGAAGACGGCGATGGAGCTTGCATGGCACATCGTTGCCGCGGAGCGGCGATTCCTTGATGGGGTCGCTACAGGCGAGTTTGATTTTACCCCGGCGCACAAGCCTGAATCTATCAAGACCTCAGCCGAGCTGGGTGGCTGGTACGCCGAAATGTTCGCCGCCAAGACAGCCGCATTGGCTCACCTCTCCGGCGAGCAACTCACGAAGGTCATCGACTTTCGAGGCCTGTTTCAGCTACCCGCAGTCATGTACCTGCAGTTCGTCATTGGCCACACCATCCACCATCGCGGCCAACTCTCCATGTATCTGCGGCCGTCGGGCGCGAAGGTGCCGGCGATCTACGGGGAGAGTTACGATAGCGCGTTGGCGAAGTCGGCCTGACCTTTAGGATCCGCGACCGGGGCCACACAGTCTACGCTGATTCCATTGTATTTAAGTTCGTTTCGCGTCGGTACCCCGCCGTGGATTCGAATTATTCTTGACGGGCCTGTTGAACACCGGCGACACTGCAACGGCAACAATGCGCCTTTACTTTGAGACGAAATACAGTGGAGGTTGATGCTTTATCCGATTTCGCAGTTTGTCCGAGACAGCACCGATCTAGTCGTAGGGTACGTCGACGCAAACGGAACCGTGAAAGTAGAACCTCGCTTCGCTGGAGGCGACCATTTCTGTGAAGGTAAAGCTTCTGTCGTTCATGTTGATGGAAGGTCCGGCTTTCTGAATTTGACTGGAGTTTTGGCCATCCCAACAATGTTTCGGGGCTTGAGCGAATTTCACGACGGTGTTTGTGCCATTGGTGCAGACCGTGGTGTCGGCTATATTGATCATTCCGGAAAGTGGCTTATCCCGCCGAGGTTCTTGATCGCGATGCCCTTCTCAGAAGGGCGGGCGTTTGTGTCCGACGATGGAGAAACATTCCGGATGATTGACGCGAAGGGGACGAGCCTCAGCAGTGATTGCTTCGAACGGGCGCGCGCGTTCCGCGCCGGCTTGGCTCCCGTCATGAAAAATGGCTGCTGGGGGTTCGTCGACAGCCACGGAAGTACCGCCATTCCGTTCGCCTTTGACGATGCTCTAGCGCAACACTTCAAATTTGGACTTGCCGCAGTCAAAGTTGCGGGAAGGTGGGGATTCATTGACCGAATGGGTTCTTTCGCAATAAAGCCTTACTTTGAGGAAGTTCGACCCTTTGCTGAAGGCTTCGCGCCAGTGAAGTTCAATGGCAAATGGGGCATGCTCGCTCTTGGCGGAGGAGTGCGTTTAAACCCTAAGTGGGACGAACTGGGACAACTCGTAAACGGGCTGGCGGCTGCTCGGATTAACGGCAAGTTCGGATACATTGACCCTGTCGGAGATTGGGCTATCGACCCTGTGTACGACAAAGCGAAATCTTTTTTTGGCGAACTGGCTTTGGTACACATGGGGAACGCACCTGCCTATGTTAGATGCGACGGTCAAGTCATTTGGCAATTCGAACCACATGCGATCGTTCGGCGGCCGCCTATTCCTCTCTGAAGTCGCCGGATGGTGACTGGTGAGGTCATGCCGAGCATGGCACCACAGGCAGCTTTAGAGACGGTATCTAAATTGATCGTGTGTTCAAGGAGACTAGCGTCCCGGCTAACGCTGCTCAAGTTCGATAACGGCCCATGAAGGGGACGGTGCTAAGTTTTCCCAGCCGCCGTCGGAAGCGGGTTACGCTCCACCGCCGCGTTGCGCTGATGCCAGTAGGGATACGGAGCCGCAACCGCGCTAACCCCGTCGAGCTTCGCAACCTGTTCGGCGCTTAAATTCCACCCCGTAGCCCCAAGGTTCTGCCGCAGTTGCTCTTCATTGCGCGCGCCAATGATGACGGACGAAACCGTCGGCCTTTGCAGAAGCCAGTTCAATGCGATCTGCGGAACCGTCTTGCCCGTCTCCTTGGCGATCTCATCCAGAACATCTACGACGCGATAGAGGAACTCGTTCTCAACCTGCGGGCCGATGGAGGCCGTCTTGTGCAAGCGGCTGACCTCGGGCAGAGGATGATTGCGGCGAATTTTCCCGGTCAGCCGGCCCCAACCCAAAGGACTCCACACCAGCGCACCGACCTTCTGATCCACCCCCAGCGGCATCAACTCCCATTCGTAATCGCGGCCCACCAGCGAATAATAGGCCTGATGCGCCACATACCGAGCCCATCCATATCGCTCCGAAATGGAAAGCGACTTCATCAAGTGCCAGCCAGAGAAATTCGAACAGCCCACATAGCGGACCTTGCCCGAACGAACCAAAGTATCCAGCGAGTTGAGCGTCTCCTCCACCGGCGCGATCGCATCGAAACCGTGCATCTGATACAGGTCGATATAGTCGGTGCCCAATCTTCGCAGGCTCGCTTCACAGGCTCTGATGAGGTGGAAGCGCGAGTTCCCCAGACCGTTTGGCCCTGGTTCCATGCGGAAGGAAGCTTTGGTGGCCAGGATCACATCGTGCCTGCGGCCTTTCACAGCCTTCCCTAGAATCTCTTCCGACAATCCCTGCGAGTAGACATCCGCGGTGTCAAACATGTTGACGCCCGCCTCCATGCAGATGTCGACCAAGCGAGTGGCTTCCTCAACTCCAGTCGATCCCCATGCCGCGAAGAATTCGTTGGAGCCGCCGAAGGTGCCGGTTCCAAAACACAACGCGGGAACTTTCAATCCGGAATGGCCAAGCTGTCTGAAGTCCATAGGTTTGTTTTAGCATGAGCACATGGCAGAGGTTCGTCTATTAATCGAAGAGGACGCGCCTGCCTTCTGGAATCTCCGTCTTGAGGCGTTGGAGCGCGAGCCTCGATCCTTTGCCGAAAGCCCGGAAGAGCATCGTCAAACGCCGGTGAGTTCTGTGGCACACCGGCTGCGTAATGGCGGGCCCAACAACTTTGTGGTGGGCGCCTTCGAGCGCGGTTCCCTCATCGGGACAGCGGGATTTTTGCGCGGCGACCGAATCAAGACGCGGCACCAAGGTCGCGTCTGGGGAGTTTACGTTACTGGCACAGCAAGAAATCAAGGGATTGGGCGCAAAATGTTCGACGTCTTGCTGAGCACGGCGCGCGGCCTGAACGGGTTGACTACGATTGCTCTAACGGTTGCGGAAGACAACCGGCCCGCGGTGGAATTGTATCGGTCCTTGGGGTTCGCGGTGTACGGCAACGATCCTTGCGGGCTGCGCGTGGAAGGGGTTTGTGTGGCAGAGCTGTTGATGCGGTATGAGATCGGGACTGCGCGGCCCTGAAGGTGCCCCGGGCCGCGCATAGATATGCCGTTAGAACGTGAAGCGGCCCACCAGCGTTCCACTGCGGGGAGCGCCATTGGGAACACCGGTTGTGATGGTATTCACGTACCCAAAACCCGAGGCATTGTTGCCCAGATTGTTCAGCGTCTGCTTTGCCGTAGCGTTGGTGGTTGTCGGATTGCCAATGAAGGCGCGGTTGAAGATGTTGGTAAATTCCGCGCGAAGGTTGAACGTGAAGCGTTCCTTGATGGCCCAGGTACGGCCGAAGTTGAAATTCTCAACCGGGCGGCGCTGGCTGCGGAAGTCGCTATAGAAGGCGGGCGACGTGCCGAACTGGCCCGCGGGCGGATCGGCCCACGCGGCGGGATTCAGCACGAACGTCTTGTTCGGGTCGAAGCAGTGGCAGTTGATGTCCACTGTGTACAGAGGCTGGCCCGGCACGCGGTTGGCGAACGTTCCCGTGTTGAGTACGCCTGCAGTAGCAGAGCTGTAGGTGTTCAGCAACGCGGCGCCCAGGTTGTTATTGGCGTAGGGAACCAGCAGCGGAAGGCCGCTGGAATACTGCAGGAACACGCCGGCCATCCAATCCCGAAGCACATAGGAAGCAACTTTATTGATGTTGAGTTTAGGCGTTCTGTAGGTCAGGGAAATATTGAACGAGAATGGCTGATCGTATTGGGAGAGGAACTTGTTCTGGTTGCGATTGAACACGTCGTTCACGTAGGCGTTTCCAGCGGTGCCGGGATTCGGCTCACCGATTTCGGTGCCGTTTACAAGCGACTTCTGCCATACGAATGTGCTCACGAACGTCAGCCCGTGAGAGAAGCGCTGCGTCGCCTTTACTTGAAGCGAGTTGTACCACGTGTCACCCAGAGGCGCCCAATAAGCATTGATGGTGGTGAACTGCGGGAACGGCCGGATGGCCTGGGCGAGCGTCTGCGTCGCGGGAAAGGTCGGATAGGGCAGAATGTTGAGGCCGCGCGCGGCTACGGCCGTCGAATTGAGAGCCTGGGTCAGCAGCGCGACGTCGGCTGGTTTGCTCAGGCTCAAGCCATGGGCGGCAAGATCCTGCTGCGAGATCGCGTTGATGTTCTGCGATACGGGAGACTGCCACCAGATACCGCGATTTCCTACGTAAGCGGCGGTTACCGCGAGGTCGCGCATGATCTCACGCTCAAAGCCGACGCTCCATTGATATTGGCGCGGCGGCCGGCCGGCATTGGGATCCAGGAAGGGATTACCCGCAATCGAAACCGGCGTCCCGCTGACGTTGAACTGGCTGGGATTGTAGTTGGGCCACGGGGCCGGATTAAAGGATTGGGGGATTCCCACGGCGAGGGTCGTAACCGGGGTATAGCTGTTGGGGCCGGTTGCCGAAGACGACGAACCCGCAAGTCCTCCCGATGCGTTGTTGTTCGAGGCGGTGCTGCCGTATACAATACCGAAGCCTGCGCGAAACACCGTCTTGGTGTTGAGCTGCCAGGCGATACCCAGGCGCGGCGCGAACGCCAAAGGATAGTTGCTTGCGAGATAGCAGTTGCATTTGCCAGGGCCATGTCCGTCAAACACCATCGCGCCGAGAATGCCGCCGAGTACGGGATTGGGCGTGGTGGGAGAGAAGAACGGGTCGCGTCCGTGCTCCTCCTGCAGGTACGTCGAGTAGTCGTAGCGGATGCCGTAGTCAAAGGTAATTTTGCGGGTGATCTTCCACGAATCCTGCGCGTACACACCGAGCTGATGCTTGCCAAGCCGGGGATTGACGGGATTAGAGACCGAGATATTGCTTACCTGGCCCAGCAGGAAACTCGCGTAGGCGAAGCCCGGCGCCTGGCCGGCTACGGTCTGGCCGTTGAGATAGGGAAGGCTAGTCATCGCGGAAGAAAATCCATAGGAGCCGGAAGTGCCCGATTGCACTTGTGCCGGATATCCTTCAAAGCGGATCTCCGCACCGTACTTGTAGGTATGATTGCCCTTTACCCACGTAAGGCTCGTATTGAACGAAGGGACCTGGCTGATCGCGTTGCTATAGGATGCACTACCGAAGTTCTGCATTCCACCCTGGCCGCTGCAAGCGCCGGTAGTGGAGGCCGCAACGCCGAGAGAGGAACTGGACCCCGGAGTACAAAGTCCCGTGAACGGCGGGAAGAACCGGTGCGTGGTTCCACCCTTTAAGCCGACACCCGCCTCCGCGTTGTAGTTCACGACATTGCCTTCGTTATCAACGGTCGGGGTGAAGAAGTAGTTGGAGCGGTATCCCCCGCCGAAGTGCAGGAGCACCGTCGGCGTCAGCGTGTAGTCGTAATTCAGACGATAGGTCGGAGCGTTCTGGAAGGTGCCCAGGTTGGTCGGCAAAGGGTCGGGCAGGCCGTCCACGTTTCCGAACGTGAACGATAAAGGAGCAGTGGTCTTGGTGCGCTGATAGAAGAACGCGAGCCGGCCTTTCGATCCGACGACCTGGTCGATCTTGATGGAGGGAATCTCCGTAACGCGGGTGGTGGGAATATTCGGAATATAGTTATTAACAATTCCGTTTGCGTTGGCGCCCAGTCCTGCCGGGAAGAGCTTTTGAATATTGACCGCCACGGGGTCGAAGCGGGTCGCGGGGATCGCGTTATTCGGGAACTGGTCGCGCACCAGGGAGGTGCCTGTTGATGTGGTAACGCTGCGCGTGGTGTTGGGATCGTAAATTTCTCCCTGGTAGATAGGCCGTCCCAACGGATCTGTCCCCAACACCGGCGCGCCAGTGGGAATGGCGGTAGCGAAGTTGCCGGCCTTGTACGCGTCGGTGGCGACGGTCTCCACCTGGTTGGTGATTGCGACATGCTCGCGATACTGTTCGAAGTTGAAAAAGAAGAATGTCTTGTCGCGGCCGTTATAGAGTTTCGGAATCCAGACCGGACCGCCCGCGGTGAAGCCGTAATCATTGCGGCGATTTCGTGGGCGAGGATTGGCGCCGTTGACTAAAACTCCAGTGAACGGGATCCCGGCGTTCAGAAATTCGTTGACGTAATAGTCATAGGCTGAACCGTGGAACTGGTTCGTGCCCGACTTCATCGTGAGGTTAAACATGCCGCCGCCGACCTGTCCATATTCGGCGGAGAAATTGCTGGTTTGAATCGCCACTTCCTGAACTGCGTCCACGCTGGGCTGCGTCTGCGCTGCCACGCCAGGGGTTCCGGTGTTGGATGCGTCCTGCCCTTCAATGCGAAACGACTGGGTATTGTTGGGCGTGCCATTCACACGAAGCTGGCTATTGGGGTTCCAGTAGGTTCCAGGGATTAACTGAACCATCGCATTGGGATTGCGGATGCCCGCGCTTCCCGCCTGACTCGAGCCCAGACCCAAAATTGGGAGGTCGTCCAGAGTCTTGGAGGAAACGTTATGCCGTAGATCGCCTGTTTCGGTATTGAGAAGCGGTGCGGCTTCGGTGACAGTAACGGATTCCGAGCTCGTGCCGACTTCGAGATTGATGTCGATGCGGATGACAGCGGCAACCTCCACCGTCAAACCTTGACGAATGAACTTCTTGAACCCCGGCACGGTGACCGAGAGGTCGTAAGTTCCCACCGGCAATTGCACGATGGTGTAGTTTCCGGTAGTCGATGTTGCAGCGTTATATACGATTCCGGTCTCAGTGTTGCGAGCTGTGATCGGCGCGTTCGGGACCACGGCGCTAGCCGGGTCGGAAACCGTACCTGTGATTGTGCCGCGATCGCTTTGTGAGAACCCCGGCAAAGAAAATAAAAATAGACAAACTATTCCTGCGAGTAACCGCATGGACCTACCCCCTAAAATTTCTAACCCCTGGCTGGTTGGTTTTGTGTACGTTACAAAAAAATGAAAACACCAGCCTTCGGAAGTATATGTTAGTGCAGAGGCTGGGTCAAGGTCGGGTGATGATCTAAATGTGGCCGTGAGTCTTGCTTTGGATCCTCCCCCCTTAACCCGGCGGGACGATGCCCAGCGGTCGAAAACTGGCCCACTTCCTCCACATCTTGCAGATGGCGACTGCCCGGACGCGTAGATCCGGCCGTGGGATCCTGGGCTGTTGCGTCCTCTCTTTGATGCGGAATGGAAATGTGATTGGCCTTGTTAGCGATGACTGGATCATCCCCGGACTACGACATTAAAGCCATTGACACAGGCCCGAAACGGAGCGACACTCAGGCAGAAACAAGAGGACAAACACAGATGAAATTCGCGGATTTGTTGAGCCGCGAATGCAGAACCTGAGATCAGGAGGTGCCTTATAGAACCGGACAATTTAGGGGGCGGGGGAACCGGAACGGCTCGCGGAAGTTGGGAACTCTAGAAACGCCGGAGAGGCTGATTGCCTGCGCACCATGCGCGAATAAGATGGCGCAATTCTGAGTGCCTAGCGAGGGTTTCGGGGAGCCCGCCCCTTTCTGATGTTTGGACCAGGGCTGGCTAGCTTAGCGGCGGAAGATCAGAGTAGCCGACCTCCTGGAAAGTAACACACTCTCGGTAATTCGCTTCAATCCACTCACGCGCCACCTGAGTGACATAGATGTAAAGCGTTGTATCTCCACCAAACCAATCTGATCCGTCCCATGTATTTCGAAAGAGTCGAATGTCACCCTCAGCGCTATTCCTGTCTTCGCGAGCACCCTTAGCGAATAGGACCTCCCAAAAATTCAGCATGCCCGGGGCGAGCGTTGGTTCGTGGGCACCCTCCAGAAGATAGCCTTCAGGTTCTCCTGAGTCAGGGTAGGCCCTGGGTTCATCCGCCGTCATGTCCCATTTGTGCCAATCAGATTGTACGATCTTAGCTTTAATAACTGGCCGGAACGCAATGCTTCTGAAGCTTAGAATTCCGGAATTTTCGATGGATTTGCGAACCACGTCGTCGACGAGCAGGCCGCCCCCCGGAAAAATGATGGGTGGGGCGAATGGGCCGGTTCGCCAAAGCTGCAATAAGCCTTGGTGTCGACGAATGTGTAGGGTCATTCCGTGTTGAAGAATGTCGCCATAGTCGCCCCAATTGGTCATTGGACGCGCTTCTAAACGGAAAATGCGCGGTTCCGCTTGGGGATTCGACTCCACGTCCATCTCTATTTCGCGCTATCGGCCAGCACCCGCACGTGATTGTTGCGAACCTCAACGAACCCGCCCGACACTTGTAGCTTTTCCGTCTTCCCACCTAGCGTGTAAGAAAGTTCGCCTTCTCCCAGTTCGCTCAACAGAGCCGCGTGATCGGGAAGAATGCCCAGATAGCCATCCTTGCCGGGAATCTGGGCCGACTCGGCATTCTGCTTCACTACCTGCCGCTCCGGCGTCACGACTTCGATCTCAAAGGTTGCAGCCATAGGGAGCTACTTCTTCTTGATTTCTTCCCACGCTTCAAGCACGTCGTCGATGCCGCCCTGCATATAGAATGCCTGCTCGGGAATTTCGTCGTGCTTTCCTTCCACTACTTCCTTGAAGCTCCGGACGGTATCGGCAATCTTCACGTACTTGCCCTTGCGGCCGGTGAAGACTTCCGCGACGTTGAACGGTTGCGAGAGGAAGCGCTGAATCTTGCGGGCGCGCGATACGGTGGCTTTGTCGGCGTCGGAAAGTTCGTCGATACCGAGAATCGCGATGATGTCCTGCAGATCCTTGTAGCGCTGCAGGATCTGTTTCACCTGCTGCGCGACGTTGTAGTGTTCCTCGCCGATAATGCGCGGATCGAGAATGCGGGACGTAGAGGCCAGCGGATCGACCGCGGGATAAATGCCCAATTCTGAGATCGATCGTGAAAGGTTCGTGGTGGCGTCCAAGTGAGCGAACGTGGTGGCAGGAGCCGGATCGGTGTAATCGTCCGCGGGCACGTAGATGGCCTGCACGGACGTGATGGATCCGGATTTGGTGGAAGTGATGCGCTCCTGCAGGTCGCCCATTTCGCTGGCCAGATTGGGCTGGTAACCTACGGCGGAAGGCATGCGGCCCAACAGCGCCGATACTTCCGAGCCGGCCTGCGTGAAACGGAAAATGTTGTCGATGAACAGCAGCACATCCTGATGCTCGTCGTCGCGAAAATATTCGGCGACGGTAAGAGCGCTGAGAGCGACGCGCAGACGGGCGCCTGGAGGCTCGGTCATCTGCCCGTAAATTAGGGCGCACTTGGATTTGGTGAAGTCATGGGGATCGATTACGCCGGCTTCCTGGAATTCTGTCCAGAGATCGTTTCCTTCACGCGTTCGCTCGCCGACGCCCGCAAACACCGAAACACCGCCGTGCTTCGAAGCGAGGTTCGAAATTAATTCCTGAATCACGACCGTCTTGCCGACGCCCGCGCCGCCGAACAGTCCGATCTTTCCGCCTTTGAGGTAGGGCTCCAGAAGATCGATGACTTTGATGCCGGTCTCGAACATCTGCAGATCGGTGGACTGCTCGTCGAACGTCGGCGCCATGCGGTGAATCGGCATGCGCTTGGCGGTCTTGACCGGGCCCATTTTATCCACGGGCGCGCCGATGACGTTCAACACGCGGCCCAGGGTTTCCTTACCGACGGGAACGGTAACCTGCTCTCCCAGGTCGGTCGCCTGCATGCCTCGCACCAGACCGTCGGTAGGCTGTAGGGCGATAGTGCGGACACGGCTCTCGCCGATATGCTGAGCCACCTCGCAGATAATGTCGATGGGCGCCGGGACATTGAACCCCTCGCTGGTGATGCGAATCGCGGTGCGAATTACGGGAAGGTGGCCTTCGCCGAACTGAACGTCCACCGCAGGTCCGGCCACCTGAATCACTTTTCCAACATTCATAAAACGAATCCTCTATTTAGTCCAGAGCGGCCGCGCCGCTCACGATCTCAATAATTTCGCGCGTGATGCTCGCCTGGCGCACGCGATTCATGTAGAGCGTCAATTTATCGATGACGTCGGACGCGTTAGAGCTGGCCGCGTCCATGGCGGTCATGCGCGCCGCGTGCTCGGCCGCGGCCGATTCCAGCAGTGCGCGATACACTTGCACCTTGACATACTTCGGCAAAAGGCTGCCCAGCAGCTCTTCCGGCTTTTGTTCGTAAATGTAATCCACCGGCTGCGCCGATTTAGGAACTTCGATGGGAAGAATGCGCTTCTGCGCCAGCGTCGAAGCCGCGACGTTCTTAAATTCGTTGACGAAGAGATAAACGGCGTCGACTTCGCCTTTGGTAAAACGGTCGATGATAATACCCGCAATGCGATCCGCGTCTTCGAATTTTACATTTCGGAAGAGGTCCAGATGCTCGCCGGTTATGGTCGCATTGCGGCGGCGGAAATAATCGCGGCCTTTGCGGCCGACAATTTCGAAACTCAATTGTTTGGTGTGATTCTCCGTCCAGAATCGCTGCGCCAGTTTGATCAGGTTCGCGTTGAAGCCACCCGCCAGGCCACGGTCGGCGGTGACCACGATGGCCAACACGCGTTGTTCCGGCCGCACGGCCAGCAGAGGATGATCGTTATCCGGATTCTGGCTGGCCGCTTCGGCGACGTTGGCCAGCATCTCCTCCAGCATCTTGGCGTAAGGCCGCGCTGCCAGGGCCCGCTCCTGCGCCTTGCGCAGCTTGGCTGCCGAGACCATCTTCATGGCCTTGGTGATCTGCTGCGTGTTCTTCACCGAGCGGACGCGCCGCCGGATGTCGATCAAACTCGGCATGGAGTTATTTCTTGGCTCCTGCCGCGGACTTCGCCTCGTCGAGGAACTTGGCCTTGTATTCTTTCAGCGCAGCGTCGAGCTCCGCCTTAATCTGGTCGTCCAGAGTCTTCTTCTCGCGAATGCCGTTAAGGATGCCGGGGTGGGCATTCTCGGCGAACTTATACAGGCCTTCTTCGAAAGCCTTGCACTGGTGAGGATCCAGATCGTCGAGCATGCCGGCATTGGCGGCGTAGATGATCAGCACCTGTTTTTCCACGGGAACCGGCGAATACTGGCCTTGCTTGAGGATCTCCACCATGCGGGCGCCACGCGTCAACTGAGCGGCCGAAGCCTTGTCCAGTTCCGAGCCGAACTGAGCGAAGGCGGCCAGTTCGCGATACTGCGCCAGAGAGAGACGGAGGCTTCCGGCCACCTGACGCATTGCCTTGATCTGCGCGTTACCGCCGACGCGGCTGACGGAGATACCGACGTTGATGGCTGGACGCTGATTGGCGTTGAACAAATCCGATTCCAGATAGATCTGGCCGTCGGTAATGGAAATCACGTTGGTAGGAATGTAGGCCGAAACGTCGCCTGCCTGGGTTTCGATGAACGGCAGGGCCGTCAGCGATCCGCCACCCAATTCCTTGCTGAGCTTGGAAGCTCGCTCCAGCAGGCGGCTGTGCAAATAGAACACGTCGCCCGGAAACGCCTCGCGACCCGGAGGACGGCGGAGCAGCAGTGAAATCTCGCGGTACGCCGCAGCATGCTTGGAAAGATCGTCGTAGACGCACAAGGCGTGGCGTTTGGTGTCGCGGAAGAATTCGCCGATGGCGCAACCGGAATAGGGCGCCAGATACTGCATCGGGGCTGGGTCGGAGGCGGTGGCCGACACGACGATGGAATACTGCATCGCGCCGTATTCTTCCAGCGTCTTCACTACCTGGGCGACGGTTGAGCGCTTCTGTCCGATTGCGACATAAATACAGATGACGTCGCCGCCCTTCTGATTAATGATGGTGTCGATAGCGACCGTGGTTTTGCCGGTTTGCCGGTCACCGATGATCAGCTCGCGCTGCCCGCGGCCGATGGGAATCATCGCGTCAATTGCCTTGATGCCGGTTTGAAGAGGCTCTTTCACGCCCTCGCGGTCGACCACGCCGGGAGCAAGGCGCTCAATGGCATTAAACTGGTTGGTTTCGATCGGACCCTTGCCGTCAATCGGCTTGCCGAGCGCGTCGACGACGCGGCCGATCATCGCCTCACCCACGGGAATCGACATGATGCGGCCGGTGCGGCGCACCTCGTCGCCTTCCTTGATGTCGGCGTATTCGCCCAGCAACACGGCGCCCACCTGGTCTTCTTCCAGGTTCAGCGCGATTCCCGAAACGCCGCCCTTGAACTCAATGAGTTCTCCGGCCATGACGTTTTCGAGGCCATAAACGCGAGCGATACCGTCGCCCACTGAGATGACCGAGCCCGTTTCCGCAACGTTGACGGCTCTTTCGTAGTTTTCAATCTCCTCGCGCAACACACGCGAGATTTCATCTGCACGAATCGCCATAAAGATCCTTTTGTCTGCTGGCCTGGAGGAGCCCGGAAGGAGCTACCTGCCCAGCCTGGTACGTAACCGGTCTAATTGTCCGCGCACGCTGCCGTCATAAACGGTGGAGCCAACGCGTGCCACCACGCCACCCAACAGCGCGGGGTCTTGAGAAAACCTGAGCTTCGCCTTTTTGCCGGCCAGTTGCGTGATCTCTCCTTCGATCCGCGCCCGCTGCGAATCGTTTAACGGCTTGGCGCTGGTAACGTCGACGCGAACCCAGCCCAGCCTCTCATCGGCCAGCACTTCAAATGCTTCCACAATCGAGGGGAATTCGGTCACCCGGCGGTGGCCGATCACCACGTAGAGAAAATTCCTGACATGCCGATCCACGCCCATCGGCTCCAGCAGCGCCGCGATCACCGCTCTTTTTCGAGCTGGGGAAATAGCGGGCGAGTGCAACGCAGTCCGTAAATCCTGCGATTCCGCGATCATTTCTGCGATCGCCTTTAGCTGCGTGAGTACGGCCGTGCGTCAAGGCCCGAGCCGGGCGCCAGAACCACATCCACTAGAGAGTTCGCGTACCGGTTTGCGACGACGGAGAGCATGTTAGTTCTTCGACCCCTGGTGCTTCAGGTCAGACAGAAAATTATCCACCAGTCCGTCTTCAGTGTTCGCATCGAGGCGAGACTGAATGCGCTGCGCAGCCAGATCGAGCGCCAGATCCGCCGCATAGCGTTTAAAGATGCTCGAGCCGCTTTCCCCGCAGATTCGATTTCAGCGGCAGCCTGAGCTTCCAGCTTCTTCGCATGAGCGGCTGTCTCTTCCTGAATGCGCTGGCCTTCTCTTTCCATATCGGCCTTGGCATGAACGCGGAAGGCTTCGATATCGGCCCCGAGCTTCGCCAGGCGAGCTTCCATCTCCGCAGCCCGCTTTTCGGCGTCCTGCTTTACCTTTTGAGCTTCCTGGATGCCCTTCAGAATCTCTTCGCCCCGGGATTTGAACATCGCCGGGACACTCTTGGCCACCAGATAGCCGAGCCCGGCGACCAGGAGAACAAAATTGGCCCACTTCCAGATCGCCAGCTTGTCTTCGCTGGAGTTTTCCGTGGCCTCGGGCTTGGCGGAGGCGGGTTCCTGCGCGATGGCCAAACCGGCCCACAAGCCGGCGCCCAGCACCGTAACCCAAATCAGCCGCTTCATCTAATTCGCTCTCCGGGCGAGCACCGACGTTGCGATCTGGTCGGCTATGGCGGCGCTGGAGTCGGCCAGACCTTGGCGGGCAGTGGCGACTTCCTGAGCGATGCCTTCGCGAGCGCTATTCATGGATGCTTCGGCTTTGGCCTTAGCCTGAGCCAGTTGAGCCGCCTGATCGGCAAGCCACTTCTTGCGAGTCTCTTCCTGGTCTCGATAGACTTCGCTTTTCGCGTCGCGAAGCTTGTCTTCGTATTCCTTGGCCTTTTGCTCGGCTCGGGCCATGCTCTGTTCCGCAGCCTTGCGGGCGCCCTTGGTAAGTTCCTCGCGCTGTTTCAAGACCTTTGCGATCGGCGCGAACAGCATGGCTTTCAGATAGAAATAAAGGAACAGAAGCAGAATAGCCGTTGGTATGGCTTTCAGCAGGATGCCTTGCAGGGCCTGGAAGGTTTGTTCCATGTTCTAGTTGGTAAAGGGAACGGCGGCTGAACGGTGCTCACAACGGTACGAAGCCTACCCTTCGACACACATTGCGCTCTTGAAGCGTTAGGTTATCATAGTGCGCCGTTTTGGGTCAACATTTTAACCGGAATTATTGGGGCCTTACAAGAAGGTTACAAGGTCTACCCTACGCGGTTGCGGATATCGATAAGTACCATCTCATGAATACGATGAATGAGATAGTCCGACCAAAGGCGCCAATATGTCGACGGCCAAAGATGGTGTTGGTACCAGCTTGTCGCCTCCAGGTGCGTGCCGCCGTTGGCACGGAGCGTCAGCTTGAACTGTCCCTGGCGGGCGACCAGAAAACCGTCGAGGTGGGGCGGATGAATATCTCCATACGGGCTCAACTCCCGCATCGGTGGCGGGTTCACCGAGACGCGAAAGCGCAGTTCACGGTTTTCGTCCCACACTATTACCGGCTCAACCAGCCTGCCAGTAGAGAACTCGCAATAGCGGGTCGCCGAGGTGCCGGTTCCTTCCAGGTGGTTGGAGAGAGGATAGCCGACGCCAGCGCGAAAGAGCCAGTTGGATGGCGTCGCAGGCTGGCCCGGTTCGATGATCGCCTGCCAGACCCTCTCCGGCGAGGCCGCTAGATCGATCGACGTCTTGATCTCGAAGGTATCGGCTTGCGCGGCGATGGCATGTTCGATGGATCCGCCAAACGGGGCAAGACCCGCAATAAGAAGAAACGCCGTTGAACTATGCATGGTCGTTTGTTTAGTAGCGAAGTAGCCGAGTGCGCCGCCCAAAGCCGCCAGCGGAATAGCGAGAGGCGCAGCCATTAAAACGCAAATGAATCCTTCTACAGCTATAGCCACCAGCAGCACGCCCATGCACACCACCGACAAGATCGCGATCCCGATGGCCGTCCCGAGAGTCGAAAGCTTCCGGCGCGCTAGCACGAAGGCCGATTGAAAACCCACAATCAGGGGAACGAATACAAACGTGACCCATCCGTACAAGGTCTCACTCTTGGTGGAAACGAGTAGCGCCAGCGTACCCGTGATCAGCGACGTCGGAATGGCCCAGAGAGCGCTTCAAGATACGGAGTTTCCTCTGCCCCGATATTTCGCCATTCCCGGATTGCGACACTAACGGAGAAGCCTAGAGTTAGGACAATAAGCGTCGCGATTAACATCCCCATCGGATCCCTAATGGGAGCCAAATATTGGAAAAAGAGCCACTTCGTCCCGAGGAACGTGGCGGCCAGCCGAGTGCCATTGCCCAGAAGCCCTATTGTGCCGATCAAAATCCACGGCCGGCGAACCGTCATTTTGCCGCCCCCTTCATCACCAGCAGCTTCTTCACTTTGCCCCGCAACTTTGTGAGGGCAGGCAACACGCCCTTCGGAAGCCGTTCCAGATCGTTGTAGAACCCGGTCATGGTATCGAAGAAATCCTGCATGGCCAGCAGCCGTTCGGCGGTGTAGGCGTCGGGCTTGCCGTAGGATTCTGTCAGACAGGCGCGAAGCATTTCGATGGTCGGGTCGACCTCCCGGCGCTTGCGCTCGGCGATGATGATCTCGAACATCTGCCAGACGTCCTTCAGAGATTCGAAATGGTCACGCCGGTCGCCCAGCACGTGAACGACACGCACAATTCCCCATCCCTCCAGTTCGCGCAGACTGGTGGAGACGTTCGAGCGGGCGACGGAAAGAGCGGCGGCGATATGCTCGGCATGCCTGGGAGTGGGGGAAAGATACAGGAGCGCATGAATCTGGGCGACGGTACGATTGATTCCCCATCGCGCTCCCATTTCGCCCCAGTGGAGGACGAATCGCTGCTGGACGGGAGAGAGGGTAGTATCAGACATTTCTGTTGCAACAGAAATAACAGAAATACATGATGATGTCAATGGTCCGATTAAGATCGAAGAGCGATGGTGGACATGACGGGGTGCTTTGTTGGGCTGTGTACAGTGGATCTTACCTACGTCGTAAGCGAGTTTCCTGTGCCTAACCACAAGGTCTCCGCGTCAAACCAGGAATTATCGGCAGGCGGTCCGGCGGCCAATGCGGCCATTACCTTCGCGTTCCTGGGCGGAGCGGCTTCTTTGGTCACCGCTCTAGGCGTCCACGCGCTGGCTGCGATTGCGCGGGAGGATTTGGAGAAGCACAAGGTCGAACTCCACGATTTGGCTCAGGACCCTTCCGCGGCGCCTGCGCTCTCGTCCATTTGTGTACAGGCGGCGACGGGTGAGAGGACCATCGTGTCCGCCAACGCGGCGGCGCAATCGGCTTTACTGGACAAGTTCGATTCACAGGTCCTCTCAGGGGCGAAGATCCTGCTGGTGGATGGTCACCATATGCCAGTTTGCATTGCTGCGGCCAGAGCAGCTCGCGAGGTAGGGATCACGGTGGTTATGGATGGCGGAAGTTGGAAGGAAGGGATGGAAGGCCTTTTGGACTTTGTCGATATCGCCATCTGCTCAGAGGATTTCATGCCGCCGGTCAAGCTGTGCGACCGTGGAGTCGAAAAAATCGCCATCACCCGCGGCGCGAAGCCGATCTTATGGTCAACTGCGGAGTCCAATGGCGAGCTTCCAGTGAGGGCGATTGAGCCAAAAGACACGTCCGGAGCCGGAGACATCTTTCACGGCGCCTTCTGCTGGGCTCATGCATCGGGGTCCGAATTCACCGAGGCTTTGGAATACGCGTCCGGCGTCGCCACGGAATCGTGTCTTCACTACGGGACTAGATCGTGGATGAGTAGGCGGCAATCGTAAGACGAGCTTCTTCCGCGCGCCTAAGAAGCTCGTCCCGATCGAGCAGCAGAGTGCGATTGGCATCCACTGCCAGGGCCGTTGTCCCCGTTTCAACCATGACGGCGATTGTCTGCGGGCCCACCACCGGTACGTCAAACAACAAATGCCCGCGCCGGCGCGACCCTTTTACCAACCGCAGCGGTTTGCCTTCCACCAGCAATGCAGCGCGACGCAGCATGGCGTCGGTACCCTCCATCGCCTCCAGCGCCACGCACGCCCGTTCGGCGATGGCGACACTTTGGCCTACGTCCACCTGCGAAAGCGTTGCGGCGATGCGGCGGCCGTAATCGATGTCGCGTTGTTCATCGGAGGTAGGCTTACGTTTCGTCAGGATCCCCTCCGGCGCAAGCAGGTCTTTGAGGAGCAGCGTGGAATCGGCCAGTTGAATCCCCTCGTCCGACAGGACTTTCTGCACGCCGCCAATCAGCGCATCGGTGTTTTTCGTGTCCAGAGCCGCCAGAAGCTTCACCAGGCGCCAGTCGGGCACGATGGAGGAAAAAATTTTGGTGTGCTTTACCTGCCCGCACATCATCAACTGCGAGATGCCTTCTTTCTTGCAGATGTCGATGAGCTTGCTGAGCGCGCCCAGCGAGATCCAATAGCATTTCGCGGCGAGCTTTTCGATCTCTGGTGAGGCTTCTTCCTTGATCCCGATGACGACTACATCCATGCCGGTCTTGCGAGCGGCTTCCAGGGCGAGCAAGGGGAATCGGCCGTTGCCTGCAATCAGGCCGTAGGGCATAGGCGCGCCCTCATTTCACAAAACCGCGTTCCGACGAGGCGATGAATGCCAGCACTTCCTCAACCTCGGCAGTGCCCGGTATTTCGGCGCGAATGCGCTCCACGGCTTGGCTGGTATTGAGCCCGGCTCGTGTAAGGATGCGAAATACTTTGTGCAGGCTTTCTATGGTGTCGGCCGTGAACCCTCGCCTTTCGAGCCCCGTGGCATTGGCCGCGAACACCTTTACCTCGCGCGGAGCAACCGTGGTGGAGTAGGGCATCACATCTTGCGTGATCACGCTAAATCCACCAACGAACGAATGTCGGCCCACGCGGCAAAATTGGTGGACCGCGCTGCCCGCGCTGACGATGGCCCAATCGCCGACCTCGACATGCCCGCCCAGGGTCGCAGCGTGGCCAATCACCGTGTTGTTCCCAACTTGCGTGTCGTGCGCGACGTGAACCTGGGCCATCAACAAATTGTCGTCGCCGATGGAGGTAAGCATGCCTCCCGCTTCGGTCCCGCGGTGAATGGTGACGAATTCCCGAATCTGGTTCCGATTCCCGATGTGGGTGCGGCTGCGCTCGCCTTTGTATTTCAGGTCCTGCGGCGCAACGCCGACGGTGGAGTAGGGGAAGAAGACGTTATCCGATCCGATGGTCAGATCGCCCTCAAGATAGACATTGGCCTTCAATACGGTACGTTCGCCAATGGAAACGCCTTTGCCGATTACGACGTAAGGGCCGATTTCGGCAGAAGCTGCAATGTGGGCGCTGGAATCGACGATGGCCGAGGGATGAATCGACATCCAATCCTTTTGCGGCTATGCCCGGTCCTGGATCTTGCAGAGCACCACCGCCTCCGCCACCACCGCGCCATCCACCGTCGCGGTACCTTGCATCTTGGCCACCGTCGACTTGACCTTTATCACTTTCATCTCGATGCGGAGCTGGTCGCCTGGCAGCACAGGCTTGCGGAACTTGGCTTCTTCAATGGAGGCGAGCAGCACCAGCTTGCTTTTGCGATCGGGAATTCTGCTGAGCACCAGGACCCCCGCCACCTGCGCCATCGCTTCCACGATCATGACTCCCGGCATCACCGGAAAGTCGGGAAAGTGGCCGAGGAAAAACGGTTCATTCGCGGTGACGTTTTTGATGCCGACGATTCGATCCTCTTCCAGTTCCACAATCCGATCGACCAGGAGCATCGGATAACGGTGGGGGAGGATGTCCCGGATCGCCGGAATATCCATGATGGGCATTGAGTCGCACTATTATAGCAATCGCCTTTTGATCGCCGCGCATGTGGACGCGGCTGCGCGGGTTACCATAATGAGTGAACACCTATGCGCCTGGGCCGGTGGCTGCTTGCTGTTGCGATTGTTGTGATCTCAATTGCCGTCGGCGAAATCTATCTCCAGCGCAAAGCCCTTTTGGCATCCGAGGTGCCCGACCCTCCCAAGCCCATGGAGAAAGGTGTTGAGGGACGAGCCCAAAAATGGGAGTACACGCAGACCGACGGCAATCGCCCCAGGGCTCGCATAAGCGCTGACAGTATGCGCCAGATCCAGGAACCATCCCTGGTGGAACTGGAAGGCGTCGAACTCCGGATCTTTCACCAGGACGGGAAAAAGTTCGACTTGGTTAAGAGCGCAAAAGCTCAATTCGACATCGCCTCAAAATCTCTCTACTCCGATGGCGACGTTGAAATCACCATGGGTGTCCCGGATGAGGACGCGCCCACGGGGCACCTCATGAAGGTCCACACTTCGGGGGCAAGGTTCGCCAGCGACACCGGCATTGCCTCGTCCGATCGCCTCGCGACCTTTGAGTTTGACCGGGGCAACGGCTCGGCTGTCGGCGTCGACTACGATCCCAACACGCGCGAACTGCACCTCAGAAGCGCGGTCATCTTGAATTGGCGCGGGAGACCCGGGTCCACGCCCATGCACGCAGAAGCCGGCGAGGCGCAGTATCGCGAGCGCGAATCGAAAGTCATTCTTTATCCCTGGTCGAAACTAAAGCGCGACACATTAACTATGGACGCCGCAATGTCGGTGATCCTGCTGAAAGAAGGAAATATTCAGCGCGCGGAAATCGGATCGGCTAACGGCGTGCAGGACGACCCAGGCCGCAAGGTGGAGTTTGCAGCCGATCAAATGTCCCTGGACTTCGACGACAACACCGTGGTCCGCAAGATCGTGGGGGACCGGAACGCGCGGCTGGTGTCGACCACGGCGACGGCTCGCACCACGATCACCGGCGCCCACCTGGATATGGACCTTACCGCGCGCGGCAAGGAAAGCGTGCTGACCAATGCGGTCGCATCAGGATCCAGTGTCGCCGAGGCAGTCCCTCTAGGAAGGTCCGAAAAAGATATTCCTGACACCAGGGTGCTGCGCAGCGACAGCATCCGTTTGAAGATGCGTGCACCGGACGGTAAAGAAGTAGAGACCGCTGAGACCGACGGCCCGGGTACGCTCGATTTCTTGCCTAACCGGCCCGGCCAGCCCAAACGATTTCTCTCGGGTGACCATTTCTGGATCGCCTATGGCGCGCAGAACCGCATTCAATCGTTCCGTTCCGTCAACGTAAAAACCCGGACGGAACATCCCCCGACGGCAAAGCAGCCGATGCCGCCGCCCGCGCTTACCGAAAGCCAGGACCTCTTTGCGACCTTCAATCCCGCCACCAGCGAGCTCGACAAGATGGAGCAGAATAAAGCGTTCCATTACGAAGAGGGCGACCGGCAGGCGCGCGCCGACAAGGCAACACTGGAGCAGTCGAAGGATCTGATCACGCTGGATGGGTCGGCTCGCGTGTGGGATTCGACAGGCCTCTCCACCGGCGACCGCATCGTGATGAATCAGAAGACGGGCGATTATTCGGCCGATGGTCACGTGGCGTCCACGCGGCAGCCCGATAAGAAGGGCCAGTCCTCCGCCATGCTTTCCAACGACGAAGTCATGCAGGCCCGCGCCGACCACATGACTGCCGCCAACAACCACCAGAAAATCCACTATGAGGGCAATGCGGTCGCGTGGCAGGGAGCGAATAGGGTAGAGGCGGACAAGATCGATATCGACCGTCAGCGCCACGTGATGGAAGCTAACGGCAAAGTGGTCAGCCAGTTTGTGGACAAGACGGCTGACAAGACTGATGCCAAGAACGCGAAGGGTGATGAGACGAAGGCGCCCCCCAAAGAAAAGCTTGCCGCCGCGCCTGTGTTCACCGTAGTGCGCGCTCCTCATATGGATTACACGGAAGAAACACGAGTCGCGTTCTACCAGGGCGGCGTCGCACTTGCGCGGCCGGGATTGAGTGTGGAAGGAAAAACGATCCGCGCATTTCTCAAGGATTCGAGCGAAGACTCTTCATTGGACAAAGCCTACGCCGACGGCGAGGTAAAGATCGTTAGTACTTCTCCGGAAAAACGTGTGAGGACTGGTACCTCTGAACACTCGGAATACTACGCAGGTGACCAAAAAGTGATTCTCGAAGGAGGAGCTCCGTTACTGGTTGATAGCGTGAAAGGCAGGACCACAGGGAAACAATTGACCTGGTTTGCCAACAATGATAGGCTTCTGGTTGACGGCCTCGAGAGCAAGCCTGCGGAGAGCACTCTTCGCAAGAAAAAATAGCTCACCACACTCGTGCCAACCCTCGAAACTCTAGAAACCACCGAGATCTCCAAAACCTACCGCGGACGGAAGGTAGTGGATAACGTCTCGGTCCGGGTGAAGCGGGGCGAAGTAGTCGGCTTGCTGGGTCCTAACGGCGCGGGCAAGACGACATCGTTTTACATGATCGTCGGTCTCATCTCGCCCGACTCAGGCAAGGTTTTGCTGGATGGCGTCGACATGACTCCGCTGGCGATGTTTCAACGCGCCCGCCGCGGCATCAGTTATCTTCCCCAGGAAGCTTCGGTCTTCCGGAAGTTGACGGTGGAAGACAATCTTCTGGCGATTCTGGAAACCCTCCCACTCAATCGGCGCGAGCGGCACACGCGTATGGACCGCCTGATCACCCAGCTAGGCCTGGAGCAGGTCCGCCACAGTAAAGGCTACGTGCTGTCCGGAGGCGAACGCCGCCGCACAGAGATCGCCCGAAGCCTGGTGATCGAGCCGAGCTTTCTTCTATTGGACGAACCTTTCTCCGGCATCGATCCCATTCAGGTCCTGGAGTTGCAGAAAATCATTTTCGATTTGAAGAACTCAGGTATCGGCATTCTGGTGACCGATCACAACGTGCGGGAAACGCTTGCTGTGACCGATCGCGCCTACATCATCAACAATGGACGGATTTTCCGTTCGGGTACGCCCGATCAACTGGGGAATGATGTAGAAGTGCGGCGCGTCTACCTGGGTGAAAACTTCAATTTAGGTTTGCAAAGCAACCGGTAGGGAACAGGAATTTACGCGGCAGCCGCAGCGTCAGCCCGTTCGCCCATCGCGTTTGCGAAGTGCGCCACCACCAGAGCCATTTCTTCCAGAGCGCGCTTGGAGGACGATACCGAGATGCTCTTGGTGACAGAGAACCACGCACCCATCAGCTTATAGTGGACTTCCAGCATGCGGACTTCTACGGACGACGCGCCCACGCTGTTATCGGTAACGTTCTTCAGCAGGTAGGTCAAAACCGCGTAGTCGCGATTGAGCGACGACTGCAACTCCATCAGAGTTGCCGAGTTGCCGATGGCCTCAGATTTTAATTGCGACTGAATGGCTGGAAAACTTAACTCCACCGCTGCCGCAAACTCACCCGCGTAATCGCGAGTGGTCTTCGCGCTCAGAATCAGCAGGCAGGTATAGCGAAACCAATACCCGAACAGCAGTGCCGAGCTTGCGGTGATAACGACAGTGGCTATGAGTTCGATCATTTTCCGACTGGAGTCTACAAAGACATCCAATAACCTATGGCAAGATTACCACTCGTCATTGAGCGCGATCAAGAGAATCCTGAGTACTAGGGGTATTTTGTCTACGGTACGGGAGAGGGATCTAAGAAAACCATATTGCTGGAGGTATTACTTCGGCCGCGAAGGTACTCCATCCACAATGCCGCATAGCTGGAAATCACGTAGTCAGATGCCGAAAAACCTAGGTGCGTAGCTGTAAAGTCAATCCATTCCTTAGGACCTTCCAGCTCCAGGAATATGCCCAACGGTGTTTCGTCTACCGTGATAATCCCAGGCTGATCTCCGCGTCCGAACGTCGTCCGGTATTTCTCATAGCGGAAACCGCCCTTAAACCCGAGCCGGTCCAAAATCAAAACCAGATGGTCCCCATCGGTCACGCCGGTTTCGATTTCTTCCCGGCTCTTATATCGCTCGCGATCCGCCGGACCTTTATAGGTGAGGATGCAGCGCTTGCCTTCGGAGCTCTGCTCGCGCCGGATGCGTAATACCTGGTCGGAGGCCCGCAGGCTCCCGTCGACCCGGTCAAACAGTTGATCGGTTTCAAAGGTCCGGGGGATACGGATTGTATATCCGAGCCCTTCGATCAGTTTGTAAGCCTCGCCCGCGTTTCCGGCGAATCGTATCTTAACTTCGGTTTCGATAGGAGTGGACATAAGGGCTGCGTGCGCCTTTACGTGATGATACGATGAAGTCCTGTGCGCCTGTAGCTCAGCCGGATAGAGCGACTGGCTTCGAACCAGTAGGCCGGGGGTTCGAGTCCCTCCGGGCGCACCACATATTTCTAGTATCGTTGCGTTTCCAA
The DNA here is from genome assembly GCA_963766615.1 of Terriglobia bacterium. Lineage (GTDB taxonomy): Bacteria > Acidobacteriota > Terriglobia > Bryobacterales > Bryobacteraceae > Palsa-187. Next base: position 672,902 of record CAVYBC010000008.1, on the reverse strand, counting down.
AGTTATTCTAATGGCTCACCTATAGCACGCAGTGTTCGAGCATTTCCTAAAGCACCTCGATCTTGGATATGGATGCGAATCCTTCAATACCAAAGCGTTCTCGCGCTTTGCAGAAAAAGCGGGCATCTCAGGTTCTGCTCTGCCGGGAGCCAATCGATCCAGATGGACTCCTGAGCCGACCCGATCTCGGGTACTTCTCAAGAAACTCGGAGCGGATGTGAAATTTCAAAACGTAGCCGGTCCACCCGGACCCTTCATCTTTCGTGTTCCAGTCCCGCGCAATTTGAGTTGCATATTCTTGGTTCGCCACCGGGTAGAAAAACGGCTGATCTGGCAGTCTGGCAGGGAACCGCTTAAAGTCGGTAGCCTCAATCAACTCATATTCGCGCTGCCCGACGGGCCGGTAGAGGACCGTTAACTCCATAAACGAATACTACGCTGGGAAGGGTGCCCGGCCGTCATATTGTGCTTCTGGCCCATGACCGGTTCCCCTATTTTTGGAATTTTCGCAGCGGACGGGAAATTTCACGACGTTAGCTGTTAAGATCAACAATCCATCCACCGAGCTCGAAATCGCTTGCGATTGTGAGTCGCCATATGGCACAGTTCAACTGCAACGCGGCCGTTATCGGCTGATCCAGGCCTTCTTTTACTGGATACCGCTGATGGGCTTTTATTTCTTTCTCATACCTATTCTTTATTTCTTTTTCCGGATCACGTTGAATTCCCTTGTGTGCTCTTTGGTATTCGACCGCTGTCGGTGCTTTTCTCCGTCTGTCTGTGCAGGAACTAACTTTTTTTGCGCCTAGCTGTCAGCACCAATAATCCATCCCACCGGCTCGAAATCGCTTGCGTTGTGAGTCGCCGAGAGGTGCACGTTCAACTGCATGCGGCCGCCGCGATCCAAGCGTCGGCAAACGTGATGGGCCGCCCCTTCTTCTCGCAGCTACTTTTGATCCGCGCCCACAAGAGCGCTGTCTGTGCGTCCGGAAGAAAAATCGTAAAACGGGCGAGAAAGCGGCGCATCAGATCGCGCCGGCTGGCTCCCCAACTCTTCACCTCCATGCCGTACTCGATTTCAGCAAGCGAGACGAGCGAAACCGCTAATGGCCTGCCAGCGAGAATGGCCTGATAGGTCGGCGCAAGGGAATGGGACTTGAAAAGGAATGACAGACGTCGGTGTCCACAACGGCTGGCGTTGTGACATCAAAATTCACTTAATACATAATCACAAATACCACTAAAGTTGTGCATCCACACAGAGCGATGGCACGAGAGCTTTCCTTACGGAGCGCACGGATCAAGGCTACAAATTCCTCCGCCCCTTCCGGATCATACTCGGTATTGGTATTAAGCTCCTCTAGGCTCACCGCTGGCTTCAGGACCAAGCCCACCGGGAGTCGGACCTGATCACTACCAGTTTCCGTTTTGTCGGCCCGCTGTGCCATCTCGATTCTGAGTTTAGCTTATCCGCAATTCTTAAGCCGGCACAGTGACGCGAATGGGAATCCCGCAGCGCATAAGAACCGCCTCCACGTCCTTCTTCATCAGCCGCGACGCATCGTAATCGACGATAAGTTTATCCAGCGACGGGGACACCTGCACGCGCGACATCCCGTAAGTGGCATGCACGTTGGCGATGGTATCCAACTCCTCGTCCGTCAAAGGCTGGGCAAGATCGTAATGAAGGGTTACCTTGGTCATGCGATTCCTCAGCATAGCAAGGCCGGATCTTATTTGCTAAGAGTTCAGCTTCCAAAGAATCTGCCGGACCATTCCCATCCAGACCTTGACATCGTGCGCATTCAGATTCATGCGCCTGGACCAGACGCCGCAGCTTCAATTCCGTCGATCCTTCAGTCACCGCGTGAACATACCCCGACTTCGACAGCACCTCGTCCAGAAGCCCTGTGAGCCGCTCCACGTCTTCGCCATCGGCCGGCCTCTGAGGCTCGGGCTTCAGAGTCGCCGCCCTCGGATCGCGAATCATCTCATAAAGGCATACCGCCACCGCCTGGCCCAGGTTCATCGAGCCATGCTCCTCGCGTGTCGGAATCCGCATCAGCCAATGGCAATAACTCATTTCTTCATTCGATAAGCCGAATTTTTCTGAGCCGAACAGCAGGGCCACCGGCGCCGACGCGAGCCTGCGCGCAACCAGCTTGCCTCCATATTCAAGCCTCCGCATCCGGTGCTCCAGCAGACGAGGCCCCAGTGCCGTGGTCCCCACTACCAGCGAGCAGTCCGCGATTGCCTCGGCTATCGTCTTGTATTCGCGAGCGTTTTCGAGAATGCCCTGGGCCTTCACAGCCGATCGCGCTTCGCGGAACGCAACGTCGTATGGGTTCACCAAGCGTAGTTCCGTAAAGCCGAAGTTGCTCATGGCACGCGCCGCTGCACCGATGTTCAGCGGGTTGCGCACGTCCACCATCACCACACGCAGCGGATGTGCGAACGTATTCACGCGGCGCCGGCGGGTTTGGAACTGCGATGCACGGCGTCGAGAATGCCGTTGATGAAAGAGACCGACTCGTCGCCCGAAAACTGCCGCGCCAATTCCAGCGCCTCGTCGATCACTACTGCCGCGGGTGTTCCGAGCCCGGTCATTTCAAAGATCGCCAGTCGTAGCAGGTTGCGGTCCACTGCCGCCATGCGATCCAGCCGCCAGTGCTCCGACTTTTGTGAGATGCGCGAGTCAATCGCCACGGCTTGTTCGGAGGCCCCGATTACCAGCGCTTCCATGAAGGTATCGGGTTCTGCCCGCCTGGGAGTATCGTCCTCTGAAGTCAGAGTTGCATAGAAAGAGTCGATTGCTTCGCGAATCGGCTGCTTGCGGACATCCCACGCGAATAGGACCTGAAGCGCGCGTTGCCGGGACCGGTGCCGGGCGGGCATATCTCTAGCTCGCCTGCCTGAAGCGCGCCATCTCCACGGCGGTCATGGCGGCGTCGAAGCCTTTGTTGCCGTGCGCTCCACCGGCGCGGTCCAGAGCCTGTTGATAGTTGTCGGTGGTCAGCACCCCGAACGCCACAGGCTTGCCCGTTTCCAGCGCGACTTGTTGCAGCCCGTGGGCCGCCGCTTCCGCCACAAAATCGAAGTGGGGAGTCTCTCCACGAACAATAGCACCCAGCGCGATCACGCCATCGCAGGTGCCGGCCAGTTTCTTCGCCGCCAGGGGCAGTTCGAACGCGCCCGGGACGTGGTCTACGGAAACAGAAGCGGCTTCCGCTTTGGCAAGCGCCTCTTTTGCGCCCTCCAATAGTTTCTCGGTGATTTCCGCATTAAAGCGCGCCACCACGATCGCGAACTTCAAGCCGCGTGCGTGATTGGTCCACTTTGTTTGTTGGTCGGACGTCATGTCTTATCTAGTTCGTTAGCCGAACGTGGGATACTAGTAAAATCCACCTCGATCATACCGCATGGACCCTGCTTCAATCCGTAATTTCAGCATCATTGCGCATATAGACCACGGCAAGTCGACTCTTGCCGATCGCCTGCTCGAATTTACGGGCGCTTTGTCGGAGCGCGAAATGATGGCGCAGGTGCTGGACACCATGGACCTGGAGCGCGAGCGCGGCATCACCATCAAAGCCCACGCGGTCCGGCTCACCTACCCCGCCAAAGACGGACGCACCTATCAGCTCAACCTGATTGATACTCCCGGCCACGTCGATTTCAGCTACGAAGTCTCGCGCAGCCTGCAAGCCTGCGAAGGCGCTCTATTAGTAGTGGACGCCTCGCAAGGCGTCGAAGCGCAGACGCTGGCCAACACCTACCTCGCGCTGCATCACAATCTCGAAATCATTCCCGTCATCAACAAAATCGACCTGCCCTCCGCCGAGCCCGAGCGCATCCGCGAACAGATCGAAAGCCTGATCGGCCTGGATGCCAGCGGCGCAATTCTGGCCAGTGCGAAGCAGGGAATCGGCATCGTCGATATTCTGGAAGCCGTAGTAGCGCTGGTCCCTCCTCCCAAAGGCTCGCCCGATGCGCCTCTACGCGCCCTGATTTTCGATTCCTGGTTTGATTCCTACCGCGGCGTCATTATCCTGGCCCGCGTCATGGAGGGCCGTGTCCGCAAGGGCCAGAGAATCAAGTTGTGGTCTAACGGAACCGTTCATGAAGTGGAAGGGGTCGGTTATCAATCGCCCAAGCCCATTCCGTGCGACGAACTCAGCGCTGGTGAAGTCGGATTCCTATTTGCCACTATCAAAACCGTTTCCGATGCGCAGATCGGGGACACCATCACCGACGCCGCCAATCCGGCGTCCGAACCCCTCCCCGGCTTCGAGCCTTTGAAGGCGATGGTGTTCGCCGGCCTGTATCCGGTGGAATCGCACGAACATGGATTGCTTCGCGACGCGCTGGAAAAGCTTCGTCTGAACGACAGCGCCTTCAGTTTCGAGCCCGAAAATTCCGTGGCGCTCGGTTTCGGCTTTCGCTGTGGATTTCTGGGACTGCTGCATTTGGAAATCGTGCAGGAGCGTCTGGAGCGCGAATTCCAGATCGACTTGATCACCACGGCCCCCGGCGTGCGTTATAAGATCACCGGCGTGGATGGGAAAGTTTTGGAGGTCGACAATCCTTCCAAATTCCCCGACCCATCTTTGATTGAGCAAATCGAAGAACCTATCATCGATGCGACAGTGATCACGCGCGAGGAATATATCGGAGAGATTCTCAAGCTTCTGGAAGAGAAGCGCGGGAATCAAAAAAAGTTCGAGTACATTGGCCAGGGCCGCGTGCTGCTGCTCTACGAAATGCCCCTGAACGAAATCGTGCTCGATTTCTACGACCGTCTGAAATCGGCCTCTCGCGGCTACGCATCGCTCGATTATCATCTGGCCGGTTACCGCGTCTCACACATGGTGAAGCTGGATGTGCTGGTGGCCGGAGAGCCCGTTGACGCTCTATCCATGATCGTCCACCGGGACTTTGCCTACGATCGCGGCAAAATGCTGATCGAGCGCCTGCGCAAGCTGATCCCCCGCCAGATGTTCGAGGTGGCTCTTCAGGCAGCCATCGGCGGCAAGATCATCGCCCGCGAAACTATCGCGGCCATGCGTAAGAATGTTCTTGCCAAATGCTACGGTGGCGACATCAGCCGTAAGCGCAAGCTCCTGGAAAAACAAAAAGAAGGCAAGCGCCGCATGAAGCGGGTGGGTCGGGTAGAGATCCCGCAGGAAGCGTTCCTGGCGGTTTTGAAAGTCAGCGGGTCGTCGCAGGAAGAAGATTAAGGTCCGCCGACCCCCACGGCCTAAAACCCCCTTTCGCTGCTATACTCTAGTTGGATGCACCGGCCCCGTTAAGGTGACGGCGCACCCGGAAAGCTAGTTCATTCCCACCGGAATATGAACTCCCGAAGCGGGGAAGCTAAGATCCGTGTATTGGTTGCAAAACCCGGCCTCGACGGTCACGATCGCGGCGCGAAAGTGATTGCTCGCGCCCTGCGTGATGCCGGTATGGAGGTGATTTATACGGGTCTGCGACAGACTCCGGAAATGATCGTCCATGCAGCCCTGCAGGAGGATGTACAGGTGATCGGCCTGTCCATTCTTTCCGGAGCACACAACGCCATTGTGCCTCGTGTGATGGAGTTGTTGAAGGAAAAGCAGATGAGCGACGTGCTCGTCGTGCTGGGAGGCATCGTCCCGGATGAGGATGCCGAACAATTAAAGCGTTTGGGGGTCGCCGCCGTGTTTCAACCCGGCGCATCGCTGAACGCAATTGTGGAATTCATCCGCAGCTCGGTTCATACGGCTCATGCTTGATCAAAAGCAGGGCGGGGTGACCCGGCAGGGCTCGAGGCAAGAGAATGCCCCGGGCTCCTTAAGTAAGTGGAGAAAGTAATGCAAGATAAAACGAATATTGCCGTGTTTGTCGACTACGACAACATTGAGATCGGACTGAAGTCGACTCTGCGGCGTGATTTTGACGTGGCTCTGGTGCTGGATGCGCTCAAGGAGCGCGGCGACATTGTGGCCAAGTTCGCTTATGCCAATTGGGGCCGCCAGGACGGCGCGACGCGCCAGATGGCGGAGAACGCGGTGCAGATGGTGCAACGCATTCCTTCGCCGCGTGGAGACAAGAACGGGGCCGACATTAACCTGGCGCTGGATGCGCTGGAGATGGCCTTCACGCATACACATGTCAATGCGTTTGCCATCGTCAGCGGAGACAGCGATTTCATCCCGCTGCTGAACAAGCTTAAGGAATACGGGAAAACCGTCTACGTGGTGGGCGGCAAGGCGTTCACGTCGACCATCCTGCAGCAAAATTGTCACGAGTTCATCAGCTTCGAAGCCCTGATGCCAGACGCGCAGCCGGTTTCAAGTGTGGAGAACCGGCCGCAGCAGCAACAACAGCAGCGCCCTCGCAACGATCGCGATAGAGGGGACAGGGGCGATCGCGGGGGTGATCGTGGAGATAGGGGAGACCGCGGCGATCGGGGCGAACGCCGTCCTCGGCCTGCGCCGCTGGAGCTGAACCAGGCCATGCCTCTGGTCGAGCGTGCCCTCCAGGTGTTGGAACGCCGCGAAGTCCAACCGCAACTGGGTCTTTTGAAATCGACCATGCTGCAACTGGATTCCGCGTTCAACGAAAGAGCGTATGGAGCATCCAGTTTTTCCGACTTTGTCGAGAAGTTGAAGCGCGCCGAGCTGGTTCAGGTATCGGGCTCCGGTGGGCGCTACGTGATCGAGCGGAAGGGCTCTTCGCAGCCCGAGCGGCCGATGCACAAACCCGAAGATCTGCTTCCGCCGTTGCGTGACGTGCTGGAGAACCATCGTCTGGACATCGAAAACGGCTGCCCGGTGGAAGATCTGGCAACCTGGTTCAAAGAAGAGCAACCTAATTTCGACGCCACATCGTACGGCTTCCAGACTTTCGTCGAGTTCCTGAACTACGCGCAGGACAAGACCGTCGTGCGCCTGGAACCCCACCAGGAAGGCTCCATGTATGTGTCGTTAGGCGCGGAGTTCTATCCTCCGGCCGAACCGCCGGCTCCCGAGCCTCCTCCCCAGGAAGAGGTGGAAGAAGACGAGCCCCAACCTTATGTGGAAGGCCAGCCGACCATCTTCGAGCCCAACCCCCCGCCGGCCAAGCCTAAGAAGGCCCCGGCCCGTAAGCGCGTGGTTCGTTCTTCCACTAAGCCTCAGGGTGGTGGCGGCGGAGGCCGTCGTCCACCGACTCGCCGCAAAAAGCCGGAGTAATGAGCGTCGAGCGTATTTTTCCGGAAGGGTCCCCGTCGCCGAGGGGGCCCTATTCGCCTGCGGTTCGCGCAGGCGATTTTATTTTCGTGAGCGGCCAGGGGCCGATCGATCCGTCCACCGACAAGCTTTCGCCCGGCGACATCGAGCATGAAACGCGGCTCACGTTGGAAAACATGCGTCGTATTCTGGCGGCTTGCGGAGCCACTATGGCAGATGTCGTGAAGTGCTCGGTATTCCTGCTGGATGCGGCTGAGTTTTCGCGGATGAACGAGGTCTACAAAGAATTCTTTGGCGAGACTCGGCCGGCGCGGACTACGGTGGAAGCGAAGTTCGCCTCACCGATGCGGGTGGAAATAGATTGCGTCGCGTATAAGCCACGATAAAGGGAGCCGGGTTCACTCGAAGGGGATCGATATTTCGATATAGCTACCTGGCTTAGCAGCATCCACCTCGATGAGGATGCGTTCAAGATGCAACCGAATGCGCGACCACTTTGTCGAACCCATCAGAACGACAATCGCAATCTTTCGGCCCTTTAGGTTCTGTTGGTACCGGATATTCTGGTCTGTAGTGAGGAAGAGATCAAACGCCGCTTCCTCGGCCACAGTCAGCAATAAACCGTTGGTCAGCCTTTCCCAACCTTTCGCTTTAGCCGTAACCACCGTGTGGCCACGAAGTGCACGAACCACACCCCGTGGCGCTCCGTGGTCAAACAGAATGAGCATCGACGGGTGACATCTTGAGGCTCTGGGCCACAAATTCAAGCACTTCTGTGATCTGTTCCCGAGTCACGTCGAATTGTTCCATCACTTCTTCAATGCTCAGATCTTCAAGGTTCTCTATGACAGTGGCGACGGGCAGCCGGGTATCCCGAAAAACCCATGCTCCGCTTACTTTTTCGGGAACACTTTCCACGGCCGGGCATTGTGACCAATCCAAATTCGCCATACAGGAACCTCCTTCTTTCAGGGTACACGCGAACGAGGGTACACCACTAGTGCAGAATCATCAGTAGACCGGCGGGAGCGTCGGAAGCCACAATCGCGCGCCCGGCAGTTTGCGACAAAAGACGCGAGATTTCGTCTGCCGGCATATTCTTGAGGAAAACTAAGTCGAGTACCGATTCATCTGACCGCTTGGTGGCGTCGTCGAGAGGAACAATGCGAACTATATCGCCATCGCCCATTTCCATCCGCGCGCCGTTAATGCGGAGGATCAGGCCTAACAGGTTGCCCGCATCCAGACTTTGGCTTTCACCGTAGGTATTAACGGATTTTGCGATCTTTACGCGCGGGTCGAGAACGTAGTTGATTTTTGCCTGACTTGCGAGCACGTTCACGAGCTGCAGCAAGGGTGCGTTATGAAGGGATAAGGTCTCCGTCGGCTGCGCTTGGGCCCCGACCCAAAGGCTGCTTAGAATCGCGAGATTGAGTATTCGAATTACCATGCTGTCAAGAAGACGCAATGAGTAACTGGAAAGTCGGATGGGTTAGTGGCTGAAGTCGTAGATGAAGTAGTTCATTGCGATGCGGTACGCCAGCGATGCCCATTTTTCCGGATACCGCGGCTCGTCGGAGACTTCCCAGGCGTCTCCCAGGTCCATATTGTGGCAAATGGCCACTACGATGCGGCCCTTGTCGTCGCGGATGCACCGCCAGTGCGGCGTCTGCCCTGTCGGACCCTTTTCATAAGTAATCCCGGACTCGAAATACTGAGCGCCGGGCACCTGGTATTTCTCGCTGATGTCGTTCAGCGTGTGAAAGATCGCATCGTCGCTGGGGATATCTTCGATCGGCCGGTCGGGAAATACGCGGCTCATGCTGTCGGTGAAGATTTCCCATTCGTTGATGCCCTGATCGTGATCCGCCGCATTGTCTCCGTGAAAGTCGTCGACCATCAGAAACCCGCCACGGTTCAGATACTCGCGAAGCTGGGTGGCTTCTTTGTCCCGCAGCAGCCAGTGGCCCACTTCCACTGCATAAAGCGTCGGCCAATTGTAGATTTCGTCGGTGCCGTCCAGAGAGACTACCTGTTCCACCGAACGCGCATCGATACGGGTGAGTCTTCGCACCCCGGCAAGCAGGTGCCGGTCCGAACGGGGGTAATCCATCGTCCAATAGCCGGGAAAAGCTCGCCCGCCGATCGACAGCCTTGGATTGTCGGGATAGCCGTAGATATCGGGATAACGTAACCGCGCGCGGACCCATTCGGTCTTTTCCTGATAGTCGGAAGGAAGGGGGAAGTTCGAGTATTCAATCGCGGGGTATTCCTGGAAGGGCTTCTGCGCGAGAAGCACACCCCACCAGCACAAGACTCCGAGGCCCGCGCCTAATCCGGATTTCCACAAAGTGCGGCCCTGGAAACGCATACTTGTGAAGCGGAAGAATCGCATGCTAAGCCTGGTGCGATTTCAGCGTAACACAGCGTTGAATACGGGTTGCTTATTCGTCCCGATGCACGGTGCCGGGAGAAAAAGCGGGGAGGCAAACGGCTACGTACTCCGCGCCTTCCGGCCCAGGCGTGCTGTAGCGGACCCATTCTCCCTTTGGTGCGATCACGGCCTGGCCGGCCGGAATGTCCAATATGCCCGCACGAGTTTCTACACGCAACGAACCCTTCAGCACCAGAGTGTATTCGTCGAATTCCGGAGTCTGCCCTGGTTCCACCCATCCGTCAGGACTTTTCATATGGGCGACACTCAGTGCGGAAGTGGAGGAGTTTACTCGACCCACATACTCTGCGATCTGCTTGGGCTTGTTGCCCGCGGGCGCAATGATGGTAGGGGCTGCGATTCTGGTGGCCATGTCAGGACGATTAATTTTTCGACTTGGGAGCTACGTACCCAGGAGGAAACTCGGCACCCTCGCCAAAGAAATAATCTTCCATCTGTTTGAGGACCAGTTCCTGACCTTCAGCGGAGCCCAGGTTCAGGCGGTACTCATTCATGATCATTTTCAGACGTTCCAGCCAGAGTTTCCACGCTTCCAGAGAGACATTGTCATAGATGCGCTGGCCTAGAGGATGGGTGTCAAACGGCACCTCGTCCAAGCCGTACATTTCTTTCTTGAATTTGACGCAAAATACGCGGTGGCCAGTCCGGTTCGGACTCTCGGCGCCAACCATTCCACTGCCGCAACCCATAACGAAAACGCTCCTGTAACTAGGATAGCGGGTTTAGGCGGAATGAGTGGAAGGCTCGAGTACTTCCGGCACGGCCTGAGCCGCGCGCTTAGCTTTCACGTTATCCAGATACTCAGAGAGCTTGAGCGGCAGGCGCGCGCCCTTTTCCATGTGCCTCTGGACGGCCTTCTGATAGCGCTTTAGCGTTTCCCGTTTTGCAGACTCCCGCAAGTTGCAGGATTCAATGTCCAGCAGCAGCCCAATCTCCCAGGGCCGAAAGGTATTGCGGTGCATATTGCCACGCAGCAATTCCTGAATGAGCCGGTTAAACTGCGCAAGTACGGCATCGCTATCGGGCAGTGTTTCGTACATTCGTCGTTTGTGCCTAATGATATATCGTCAATCAGCCCCACAATGTTAACGCAATCGGCCAGGACAAAGGCTCGGGAAATCACCTTAGTACCCCCCAGTTCAGCCTTAGTTGACCCGCGCCAGCCACTGGTGGATCTTCTCAATCTGTTTCACTACTTCCGCCCGATCCTCGGCCTCCGGCTCCAGCGCTAAATAGCGGTCGAAGTCGGCACGGGCGTCATGGAAACGATGTTCTTCCATCAGCAGCATCCCTCGCCGGGAATACCAGGATGACATCTCGGGCGCCCCCAGGATCATAAGGTCCAAGGTTTGGATCGCCCGCGGAAAGTCACGCGACTTCGTGTAGGTGATGTTCAGATTCTGCAACATCCGGATGGCAATCTGTTTCTTTGTCACGCGCCGCAGCAAGGAAGGGTCCGCCTGCCGGGCTCCCGCGAGCACAAAACATTCCGCCGGCGTAATCAGCCTGCCACCGTAAGGATCGATGTAGGTGGAATACCGGCCGTCGTCGAACTGAATTATGAAATGCCGCGGCAGGCCGATTCCGAACACAGGCATCTGCAGGCGACGTGCGATCTCCATGTAGAGCACCGACAGGGTGATCGGGATGCCTGTCCGGCGTTCCAGCACCTGGTTGAGGCAGCTGTTTAGAGGATCGAAGAAGTGCTGGTCGTTGCCGTGAAACCCGAGGTCTTCAAACAGGAATTGTTGCGCCTTCTCCACAAAGTCGCGGCCGTCGTTAAAATTACGGAGCCGGTCCCCCAGACGTGACGCGATGTCGTTTAACTGGTCCAGCACGGGCTGCGGTTCCAGGGCCGGAAAATGAATGCTGGCGATATCGAGCGCGGCGCGATCCAGCCGGCCCGTCGATCCGTCGCCCTCCAGCAATTGGCGCAGGTGATTCAAAGGCAATTCTTCCCGAAGGCCTCAATCCCGTTAGCCGGCTAGGCCAACATAGCGGAATCCCGACCGCGTCATGCGCTCGCGATCGAGCACATTCCTACCATCCACAAGGATAGCCGACCGCATGCGCCCCGCCACCGAGGCCCAGTCCAGGTTCATGTACTGTGGCCACTCCGTCACCAGGACCAGAGCATCGGCATCCTGAGCGATCTCTTCCGGAGTCTGGGTGCACGTTACATCCAGATCGCTGTGCTCCTGGCGGAAACGATCCATCGCCACGGGATCATGAGCTCTAACAACTGCGCCCCGTTCCAGGAGTTTCCGTGCGATATCGATTGCCGGAGCATCGCGCAGATCGTCGGTATCCGGCTTGAACGCCAAACCTAAAAGCCCTATCGTGCGACCCTTCAGGATTTTCAGCTCGCCCAGCAGTTTATCCAGCACCTTATCGCGCTGTTTGCGATTGACCTCGCGCGCCGCCTTGACGATCGGCATCTCGAGACCATATTCGGCCGCGGTAGAGATCAATGCCGAGGTGTCTTTACCGAAACAGGACCCGCCCCAACCCACGCCTGCCTGCAGAAAACGATTGCCGATGCGGCGGTCGAGGCCAATTCCCTTGGCCACCTTGGTGATATCGGCTCCTACCTTTTCAGCGAGATTGCCGATTTCATTGATATAGCTGATCTTCAGAGAAAGAAATGCGTTGGCGGCGTACTTGATCAACTCAGCCGAGGCCAAGTCAGTGGAGATCAGAGGGACGGCGCCCATCGCGTCCGGGCGCGGTAGGAAGGATGGGGGCGCAAACGTCTGGTCCAGCAGCGGCCGGTACAGGCTATACAGAACTTCCGAGGTTCGGGGATCATCGGTTCCGATCACAACGCGATCAGGATAGAGGCTATCGAGCAGAGCTGAACCTTCGCGCAGGAACTCGGGGTTGGAGGCGACCGCGAAATTGGTCGACTTGACGCCGTTCCTGGCGGTGCTGGCGCGAACCAGGGATCCAACCCAGTTTCCGCTCCCGATAGGAACCGTGGATTTGTTGACGATAACCGTAAAGTGCGGACCAAGGTGTTCGCCGATGCCGCGCGCGGAGGCCTCCAGATACTTCAGGTCCGGAGCGCCCGATTGACCCGGCGGCGTACCGACGGCAATAAAGATTACCTCGGCCGGTGGGATGGCCTGCCCGTAGTCTGTTGTGTAACTTAGATTTCCGCGAGCCGCTGCAACCAAATCGGCAAGATGAGGTTCAAAAAAAGGAACCTCCCCGCGGCCAAGTGATTCCACTTTCTTGACGTCGGCGTCCACGCAGGTGACTTTGTGCCCCAGAAACGCAAGGCAGACGCCCGTAGTGAGACCGACATATCCTGTTCCAATGATTGCTACGTTCACAAGTTCTTATCTTACGATGGGCAGGGCTTCCGAAATGCAAAATCTTAAACCGGAATGAGCACGGCGCAGAGCTTCTTCCACTTGATCTGCTGTGTTGCCGCGGGCAAATATGAACCCAAGATAGGTGGCTCCCTCGGGCAACGCGCGCAACATCTGACCTTGCTTTGCCGTCAGGACCAGGTCCTCGATGCCGGCCGCGGCCCGCGACTCCTCCAACCCCTCGGCGCCCTGGTACACGCCTGAGCGGGGGATGGGAATCATCATCACGCCGTGAGATCCGGGAGACAATGCTGCGCTGGAAACATCCTGGCCCAACGCGTGGCGAAGCAGAAGCTCTTCCAGTCCGATATCTCCATTCGAACCGGCGAGCCGGAATTTGAGCACACGCGAGCACAGCCCCCCGATGGGCCGCGGAGCGGCTTCCAGCATCCACACGCCCCGTTCATTGAGGCGAGCCTCGGCGTGAACGGGACCGTCGCTCAAACCCAAGGCGCGCACGGCTTTCTCGACCGTCGAAACAATCCGGCCCTGCGCTTCTGCAGACAATCGCGAAGGAGTGAGGTAGAGGGTTTCCTCAAAATACGGCCCGTCCAGAGGATCGGGTTTGTCGAAAAGAGCAAGCAATTGGAAACGCCCGCCCGTCATGACTCCTTCGATGGCGAACTCCCGCCCGGGAATGAAATCTTCCACTAGCAGTGACTCTTCGCGCTCCGGTTGTAGCATGGCGCGAATCTGCTCAAAGGCAGACTGGAATTCGGGCGCGGAGTCGGCACGGATCACTCCGCGGCTGGCCGAAAGGTGGAGAGGCTTCAAGACGCACGGATAGCTGGTGCGGAGAGACTCAGCGACCGCATCGCGCGTTCAGCGCGACCAGGCGGTAATTGGGAACCAGCAACTCCGCCTCGCGAAACCTATTGCGTGCCGTAAATTTGTCGGACGCGGCCCGCACAGCTTCCAAGGGATGGTAGCGGAGCCCGAGCAATTCGGCGGCCTCGGCAGCGACCTTGGCAGGCGCGTCTCCCACTGCGATCACTCCGTCGAACGGCCCACGCGCCGATAAACCGGCAACGCCTGGTGATGGGTCTTCAAAACGAATAGATGCCGCGTCGTCACCCCAGGGGTTGTCCAGCACATGGCACCGGTCCGTAGCGAGGACGAGTTCAATGCCCAAAGCTCGCGCGGCTTCGTAAAACTCGCGGACCTGGTAGCCGGTAGTGGAGGCGACTAGGAGGATCTTCTGCATTCGAAATTTATACCAGCGCAACCTGCGCCGGCGTCGGCTCCGCTCAACAATACCAAGGCTCGTCGAGATAGGGAATCGCAGCCCGCGGCAGCAAAGCGAAGTTCTCTTCGAGCGGCTCGTTCTGGGCAGCTCGCCAGATTTCCAGGAACTGCTCCCTACGGCCTCGTTTCGCGTGCAGGTGCGCAATATGGAAGACAAAACGGCTCAGGTCGTCTACCTTGGGATCTTGGTGCACCCAAGGATAAACCAGCGATACCGGATCAAGCGGACCAACCAGATTCCGAATCTCGTCGAGTTCGAGCAGCCTTGAGCCAGGAGTGATCAACAGCCGCAAAGCGAGTTGCACCGGCGCGACGTGGTCCACCAAATCCAAATCTTTCAGCACGCGTAAAAGGTCGCGGTAGCTTTCAAGAGTGGTCCAGGGCGTGAACGCGATGAACGTCGGCTGAAGGGCCAGTCCCGCTCGCCGCGTCAGATCTACCACCTCCAGGAAGTCCGCCCGAGTATGGTTCTTCCGCAGCTTTTCCAGGACCGCATCATCCAGAGATTCCACGGCGCTGGTGATCAGCACGCAACCGGTTTCGCGCAGGGTTTCCAGCAAATCACGATGTTTCAACAGGTGTTCGATCTTGATGATGGCGTCATAGGTGACTTCAGGAAACTCGCCATGCATCGCGCGGACCAGATCTGCCGCGTGCTTCGGACCGTTGAAGAAATCCGGATCCCCAAAGCTCACGTGAGTGGCTCCGGCGGCGACCTGCGCTCGAATATCGGCGAGCACAGTTTCCCGTTGGACGATTCGAAACTGGCCGTTGTAGACCGGCACAATCGGACAATGGCGGCAGAGATGTTTACAGCCCCGGCTCGCCTCCGTATAGGCGACCAGCCGCGCACCGTCACCCTGACGCAGTTTGGAATAGCGGGAGAGATCGGGAAGGCCTGCCCGGTCCGGGTGTAAGAAACTTCAGCCGGTCAAGCGAAATACGTTTCGTTGCGGCGCCATTTACGAAATCGCATAGAGCCTGCTCAAACTCGCCACCCAGAATCGCGTCTACACCGAGAGACCGTAACAACTCCTCCTGCAAAGGAGCGTAGACGACCATAGCAGGCGATTCTTGCCGCCGGGTTCCATTTCTTAACGCGCCCAATCAGCGGAAGAGCCATCCGCGTGGCCGTGTGCATCGGCAGATGGAACGCGACCACATCGGCTTCCCGAATTACTGCTTCGGGTAGACGCTCCACCGCGAGATCCGCGCAGGTGACGCTGTGGCCGTCCCTTTTGAGCCACGCCCGAGGCGACGCCAGACCAAAGGGTTGGTGGCCAAGGTCGTAGGTAGACAGCAGGACTACTTTCATCTAACAACCGCGGCCAAAAGACAGAGAGTAGACCTCTATTTCCCTTTGGTGCGGCTGCTTGGCGACGATCATGCTCGCGATCTTGTCGTAAGTTGCCTGCGGAAGAACATTCTTGGAAACCAGTTGATCCTTGCGGTCATAAGGGCGCGCGGCGATGATTTTCTTGGAGTAAGCATCTCCGATGCCCGGCAATGCCTTCAGTTGATCCGCGGTGGCAGAATTGATGTCCACCAAGGCGGACATCTTCGAGCCGGACATCTTATCCTGCGCCGCCAACGGAACCGTGAGCGATCCAGCTACCAGCAAACCAGCTATCAGCAGCATGGACAGTAGGTGGAACAAACGAGAGGTTTTCATGTTCTATAGTTTACTAATCTGGAGGGATGCCAGCCAGTCCGGGGATCGCGCGGGGAATCTTCAGGTCCCTCTCGCAGACCTTTCGTTTCTGGATGCGCACTGAGGTGCACGCCTACGCATTCTCAGTGGCTGCCAACGTGTTGCTGTCGTTCTTCCCGTTTCTGATTGTGAGCATTTCCCTTTCCAGTATCTTCTTCAATCAATACACAACTCTTGCGGCGATTGACCTGGCGTTGCGAGACTACTTCCCCAGCGAGCTGGGTCAATTTCTCAAGAACAATCTTCCAGCGCTGCAGCGTCCACAGGTGCTTTCCATTTTCCTGTTGCTGTTCACCGCCAACGGAATTTTCGAGCCGCTGGAGGTCGCGCTGAACCATATCTGGGGTATCCATAAAAATCGCAGCTTCCTGCGCAACCAGTTGGTCAGTCTGACGTTGATCTTCGCCTGCGGCGGCCTGGCGCTGTTCTCCCTATGGCTGGGAGCTTTGGAGCGTCGCGATGGAAGACTGACCGCCGTGGTAGGGGCCCTGTTTTTCAAACTGGCATCTGTGCCGATCATGACCCTGATTCTGTTTCTGGTGTACCGGTTTCTCCCCAACGGCAGACCTCCCCTGAGCCGCATTGTCCCCGCTGCGGTCGCGGTCGGTTTGCTGTTTGAGGTCCTCAAATTGGCGACCCAGGTGTTCTGGCCGCGGCTCGAGCCCAAAATCACGCGCGAGTACGGGGTATTCAGTCACTCCGTAACTCTGATCTTTCTGGCGTTTCTGTCGTCGATGTTGTTCCTGGCCGGAGCCGAATGGGCCGCCAGAGGTCACCGCATGGATCGGCTGGAGAGCATGCCGTCAATCAAAGGAGAGAGTTAATGCTGGCAGTGATCACCGGCGCATCCAGCGGTTTGGGCGCGAGTTTCGCCCGCAAGCTGGCTGCGCGAGGTTACGACGTGTTGCTGGTGGCCCGGCGGGAAGTCCAGTTGCGAGCCTTGGCGGACGAGATCCAGAGTCGCGACAGCGTGAGAGCGAAAATCCTCACCGCCGACCTGATGGACGAGAGTGACTGTGAGCGGGTCGCCGAAAAGATCCGTGGTGCAGCCGACCTGGGACTGCTGGTCAACAACGCGGGCTTCGGCACCAACGGCTATTTTTGGGAGGCCGAATTGCGCGGACAACTCGACATGCACAAATTGCATGTCCTGGCGGTGGTGCGGCTATGCCATGCTGCACTGGAAAATCTGGTTGGTAGAGGCCCGCAGCAACAGCAAACCGGCATTATCAACGTTTCTTCCGTAGCCTCCTTCACCACCGCTCCCCACAACGCGAGCTACAGCGCCACCAAACGTTGGATGAATATGTTCACTGAAGGCTTAGCCATTGAACTGGAGGGCACGGGCAAGAACATTACCGTCCAGGCTCTCTGTCCCGGCTACACAATCACAGAGTTTCAAGACAAGTTGAGCGTCGACAAAAGCCGCATCCCGAAGTCGCTGTGGATGCCTGCCGACTTTGTAGTGGAGCAATCGCTCCAGGGCTTCGACCGGAAGAAGCTGATCGTTGTTCCGGGGTGGCGTTACAAGGTGGCAGTAACTGCCATGAAAGTGTTACCGGCCTCCCTCGTACGGTGGGGGATCATTCGAGGCGTCCGCCGGTACCGCCGGAAGAAAGCTTCCTGAGCGTAAACCCAATTCTTATATGGCCTTTTAGGGCTTCCTATGGAGCCAATCCGCCTGACATCCGATAACCGTTTCAGACACGTATAATTGATACGATACCCGGTTGTGAGTTCACGTGAAATTGGAGGATGTTATGCGCCGCCTGATTCTTTTCGCAATTCTCGTTCCAGGGTTGCTTTCCGCACAAGACAAGAAACGCGTTGCCGTGATGAATTTCGAATACGGCACCGTAACCACCGCGGTTGCCCAAGTCTTCGGCACGAATGTGGATATCGGCAAAGGCATCGCCGACATGCTGGTGGACCGTCTGGTGAACGACGGAACCTACTCCGTGATTGAGCGGAAAGCGTTGGACAAGCTGATTACCGAGCAAAATTTTTCCAACAGCGACCGCGCCGACCCGAACAGTGCCGCCAAAATCGGCAAACTGTTGGGTGTGAACGCGATCATCGTCGGATCCATCACGCAATTTGGCCGTGATGACAAAAACACAAACGTAGGCGCAGGCGGTTTCGGACTTGGGAAATACGGTATCGGCGGAATCGGGAAAAAGGAATCCAAGGCCGTCGTGCAGATCACAGCCCGGATCATTGACGTAAACACGGGCGAAATTCTAGTCTCGGCCCCGGGCCTAGGCGAGTCGACCCGCAGCGGAACGTCCCTATTGGGCGCAGGCGGGTCGGGCGGATCGGGCGGCGGCGCTGGATATGACATGCAGAGCTCTAATTTTGGAGCCACTATCCTCGGCGAAGCCACCAATAAGGCCGTCACCGAGGTCGCAATGAAGCTGGACGACTCCGCGGCGAAGCTTCCTACCGTGGTTATCGCTGTGGATGGTCTGGTCGCTGATGTCAGCGGCAATTCGCTGATCCTCAACGTAGGCAAGCACAGCGGCCTGAAGGCTGGCGACGTGCTGAAAGTGGCCCGTACCGGCCGTGAGATTAAAGATCCCGCGACAGGCAAAGTTTTGCGCCGCGTCGACTCGGATCTGGGCTCGGTTACCCTCACCTCCGTTGATGACGACTCTTCAGAAGGAACCTATGAGGGCGCGCCCGGCGTGAAGGTCGGCGATCACGTCAAGAAGTAAAATCTCTTCCGCAAGAAGGCTATTTTATGAACGTCGGTGAACGCATCGGTGACTATGAAATCGTCGAGGTGCTAGGCGCCGGCGGCATGGGAGAGGTGTTCAAAGTTCGCAACACCCTTTCCGGCCGCATTGAGGCGATGAAGGTTCTGCACGCCAACCTCGCCGGCGACAAGGAACTGGCGGAGCGCTTCCAGCGCGAGATTCGCGTTCAGGCCGCGCTGGATCATCCTCACATCGCGCGCCTCAATACAGCCCAACTCCTCACCAACCAGCAGGGCGCGAACCAGTTGGTCATGGTGATGGAGTATGTGGAAGGCGAATCGCTCGCCCAGATGCTGCAGCGCGGACCGATCAGCCTGACCGATTGCATCCAATACTCCTGTCAGGTTCTCGATGCGCTCGGCTACGCTCATGAGCATGGCGTGGTGCATCGCGACATCAAGCCCGCCAACATCATGTGTACTCGTCAGGGCGTGATCAAGCTGATGGACTTCGGCATCGCCCGCATGGCGCAGGATCAGAAACTCACCGACACGGGGAAAACAGTTGGTTCGCTGCACTACATGTCGCCGGAACAGATTCGCGGGACCGAACCTGACCCGCGCTCCGACATCTACTCGTTCGGCATCACCCTCTACGAAATGGCGACCGGGAAAAAGCCTTTTGACGGAGCCAGCAACTACTCCATCATGAGCGCTCATCTGCAACAGGAGCCTGTGCCGCCCATCAACGTCGCCGCGGGCGTGCCCGAAGCGTTGAGCCAGATTATTCTAATGGCAATCGCCAAGGACGCGGGCCAACGGTTTCAAACTGCGCAGGCGTTTCGCGGCGCGCTCCAATCTGTTCAGCCTGGGCCGACCATGTCGATGGTGACTCCCACTCCCGGACAAATGGCCGCTCCAGCCCCGGCTATGGCGCCGACCTTGCCCGTTGGTGCCCCGATTTCCAACCTCCCCAATTACGGCGCGAACTACGGAGGAGCGCAAATGCCGCCCGCGACCGTCGCACCGGCGGCCCGAAGCATGCGTGGGCTCTACATGGTGCTCGGCTCACTGGTCACGATCATTGTGTTGGCCGTCGTCGCACTTGAGGCACCCAAGTATTTCCGGGCTGGCGCAAATACAACGAAGACGGATTCGATTTCGAAAACCCCGATCACAACACCCGTAACGCCCGCAGTTACCCCCACGTCGCCTACGACTCCTCCGCCAGCGCAATCCGTGGACGCGGCCGTCCCGGCCCCTGCCCAGGACAATCCGCCGCTTCCCAGCACAACGGCCCAGAGCCCCGTCAATGCGGACACCAGGCCCTCCACCATGCCACAAACGACGCCACAAACGACGCCACAGACGAGGCCGCAGACAAATCCTCAGTCCATGCCGCAGACAAGGCCTCAAGCCACCCCGCAAACGACGGCGCAGAACACTCCGGTACCACCAACAACGCAACAAACCGCACCACCCGCGGTAACACCACCTGCCACACCAGCCGTTGTTGCTCCCGCTGTCAGCCGTGAGCTAAACGAGGCTCGCGAGCAGTATAACGAGCTTTCAGTTCGCGCCAGTGCCTCGAAGACAAGCCTCGACTCCATTGCCCAACAGATGAAAGCCCAAGGCGGTCTTGGTCTCCGCCGCGACATCATAGAGGCGCAGACCAGGCTCGACTATCAGATGAAGGAAGCCATGGACTCCATCCGCTCCGGCGATGTGAATGGCGCTCGCGAGCATTTGCAATTCGCTTCTGGAAATCTTCAAGTCATCGACAAATTTCTAGGCCACTAAGCATTTTGAGCGCCGTTTCTACTGGTACCATGGAGATTCACCCCTTCCATGTCTAACGCTCCTGTAGAAATAGTCTGTGCGCATAGTCCTGATTCCGATGACGCGTACATGTTTTATGCCCTGGCGACCAAGAAAATTCGCTCGCCTTTCGTAGAAGTCCGCCACCTCTTGGACGACATCCAGACTCTGAACGTCAAGGCTCGCCAGGGAGCGTACGAGCTAACCGCGATTTCCTACCACGCCTATCCCTACATCGCCGACAAGTATGCCCTGATGGCCGCCGGGTCCAGCATTGGCGACAATTACGGACCCATGGTGGTGGCCAATCGTCCCATGCCCGTGGAGGATCTTAAGGGCAAGCGCATCGCCATCCCCGGCCTGATGACCACCGCCTACCTCACCCTGAAGCTGATGCAGCCGGACTTCGAGCCCCTGGTGGTGCCGTTCGACAAGATTCTGGACGCCGTTCACGATCAGGCTGCCGACGCTGGCCTGATTATTCACGAAGCTCAGCTGACATATGCGAAGTCGGGATTTCACAACATCGTCGACCTAGGCAAATGGTGGAAGACAACGCAAGGTCTGCCGCTTCCTCTGGGCGCTAATGTGCTCCGCCGCGACTTGAGCCCGGAGGTAACCAAGGAAGCCTGCCGCCTGATGCGCGAAAGCATTCAGTACGCGCTGGATCATCGCGAAGAAGCGCTGGCTTACGCGATGCAGTTCGCCCGCGACATGGAGGCCCCATTGGCCGAACGCTTTGTGGGCATGTACGTCAACCATTACACTGTGGATTGTGGGGATGTGGTGCCCAAAGCGGCCCAGAAGCTTCTGGACATGGGCTTTGAGGCGGGCATCATCCCGCATCGGGTAGCGGTCGAGTTTGTGCGGTGAAACGAGTAATCCTACTACTTCTCGCGACCACCTTCGGTTTTTCCCAAACCGCCCCTCCTGCTGCGGAACCAAAGCAGCGAATCCGCGCCGTACGCGATCTGGCAAAATCAGGCGTCGACTCCATCCCTAAAATTGCGCCCTATTTATCCGACCCGGACGTGAGCGTTCGAGTAGAGACCGTGAAAGCCCTGATCGATATTGGAGGGCCCAGAACGGTCGAGCCTCTGGTCACAGCCACCAAGGACAACGACTCCGAAATCCAGATCCGCTCAGCCGAAGGATTGGTGAACGCTTACCTTCCTGGTTACGTCAAGACCGGGGTCAGCGGTTCGCTGCAAAGAGCAGGCGATGCGGTGCGCGCCAAGTTCGGCGGCTCCAACGATCAGGTGATCGACGCCTTCGTCACGGTGCGGCCCGAGGTGATCTCCGCGCTGGGACGGTTGTGTCGCGGCGGTGCGAGCTGGGAGAGCCGTGCCGCTGCCGCCCGAGCCCTGGGCGTGCTCCGGGGACGAGCCGCGCTGGACGACTTGGTGGAGGCCGTCCACTCGAAAGAAGATCAGCTCATGTTTGAGGCGCTCATCGCGATTCAGAAAATCCGCGACCCGTCCGCCGGCCCTCGAATCGCATTCCGCCTGAGGGACCTGGATGATCGCATTCAAATCGCTACCCTGGACACGACAGGTATTCTGCGCAACCAGTCAGCAGCCGCAGATGTTGCCGACGTTTTCGACCACGCTCGCAACCCGAAGATCAAGCATTCAGCGGCCCAGGCACTGGCGCAGCTTGCCCGTCCTGCCGATCGCGCTTATTTCGTGGTCTGGCTGAACGATCGCGATGACGTGATCCGCGCAGCTGGAGCCGAGGGCTTGGGCAGGCTGAAGATTCCCACCGACCGTCCCGCTCTGGAGAAGGCTCTGCCCGGAGAGCGGAGTATGAACGTCCGCCTGGCCGTGGTGTTCGGGCTGGTATCGCTGGGTAATCTGGATACGTCCGAACTAAGTCCGCTGCGCTATCTGATCAACACGCTCAATGTGAAGGCTTCCAAGGACGTCGCCTCGGCCTACCTGATAGAGCTTGCTCGTGACGCCCAGGTACGGAGAACCATTCAAGCTCTGGTCCCCACAGCGGCCAAGGGCGAAAAGCTAGGGCTGAGCGGGGTGCTGGCGGTGTCCGGAGACAGAGACAGCGTCCCGGTGCTCGAGACGCTGTCGATGGATCCTGATTCGGAAATCGCCCAAGAGGGTCTGCGCGACCTGCGCACCTTGAAGGCGCGCCTGCCGTAAGGCAAAAAACTACTTCGCCTTCTTCTGCTTCTGCTGACCGACGCGGACTTTGAACTGTTTCTGCTGTAGTTCGGCATACGCCTTCCAATCGAAGCGCTGAGCGGCATCGGAAAGATAAGCGTTGACGTCTACATTCTTCGGCAGCACGGCCATCAGAGAGGCGGTCAGCGTGCCGTCGGGAGAGGAGATACGGTATCGTTTAACGTTTGGAATTGCCATTACTTTCTTAGATTAACATGACGAGGCTTTTTACCGCTTCAGGGGGTCCTCCACCCATGGCGGCGTGGCCGACATTAGGCGTCCTAACTCCGGCTCCAGCGCCTGCATCTTTTCCTTCATCTCCCAGGCGACCTTCCGGTAGCTGAAATGGCCCTTCACGCCGCTTCGGAGACGAGCGATATAGTCGGCCTCGGCGAAGTCCATCTTGAACAGAAACCTGGAGCGCGCCCCGAAAGGCAAAAGATACTGCGCCGCCGGATCGGGCAGCTTTTTCATGGCATCAAACGCCGCCTGCATCGAGGCCTCATACTGCTCGGCGATGCCTGCCTCCCGCATTACCTCGGGCGTATCGAAACCCAAGTGCCCGGAGAAGGCTTGCCGGTACTGCTGGCAGCGCCTGTGCCGGTGCATGTCGCGATAGGCTCCAATGTCCATGACGATATCGAATGCATAAGGCCCGCCGCGAAAAGCCTTGAGCAGATCGTCCCGGTTGCTGCGGGAACGCAAAGCAACGTCGATCACCTCGTCCCTTCTCGCCGAGGACCAGCCGCACGCCATCTCATACAGTTCGCGAAACGGCGTTTGGGTGACCGGATAAAGCAGCGTCGCCACCACCTCAGCGTGCGCGTTGTCGGTGCGCGTCAACTCCACCATGTCAGCCGATCGCGGCGCTACGGAAGAAAGATTCTCCTGCGCCCATTGCTCCAGGTCCCTTTGCGAGTCCGCCTGGTGCCGATCGGCGTCCACATGGCGAGCCAGCGTAGGAGCAACTGGCTCCATCGAAGAAGACGGATCCCAGGGGCACTCAGGCGGCCTGGCGCAAGCCTCGGCGATTTCATCCGCCAGCTCGCGGACTTCCTGGTACGGCGAAGCCTTCAAGCGCCGGATCTGCTTCTCCAGCGTACGAATACTGGTCACCTGACCAACGCCTGTAGGAATCCCCCAGAACAGCGTGTATCGAGCAACGTCGAATGCCCGTGCGGCGATGTTGCGCTGGTACGCGTCGGGCTTCAAGTCGTCAGGACGCGGCAAGCGTTCTGTCAGATGCTCCACCATGCGCCGATGAATCTGGTGATAAGCGCGCAGAAGGCTGTCGCCGGCCTCCTGGTAGAGAGCCGCCTGCGCCTCGTCAAGTTCCGGAGGCGTAATAAATCCGGACTTCGAAAAATCCTGATACCGTGACGACCGCGCCTGCCCATCCCACAGCGGCTCGTCTTCAATCTCCGTTGCGGCCAGCTCGGAAACACCTTCAAAGCACATCACCACATGGCCCAAATCGGCGATCGATGCGTGGCCGTATTGGAAATAGAAATTCTCCAAAAACTTCGTGGAGTCGTGCGTGCGGACCCACTCCACCGAATCGCGAATCGAATCCGGCGAACGGCTATAGCGCGCCAGCGCGTACGCACTCTTCTCCGGAGGCATAGGGGCGACAGCCAGCACACGACGTGTAGCCATGAACAGTTATCATAGCGAGTTCATATGCAGATTCCGATCAAACGGTTACACCAGGACGCAATCCTGCCTTCTTACGCACACGGCCCCCTTGAGGACGCCGGTTTAGACCTTCGTGCAGTCGAACGAATCGTCTTATCCCCCGGTGTGGCGCAGGCTGTTCCCACCGGCCTCGCGATTGAGCTTCCACCCGGCTACGAAGCGCAGATCCGCCCTCGCAGCGGCCTGGGCGTGAAGCACTCACTCACGGTAAATTTCGGGACCATCGACCCAGGCTATCGCGGAGAAATTCGCGTCATCATGTTCAACCTGGGACGCGCCGATTACACCATCGAGCCCGGCGACCGAATCGCGCAAATGGTGGTTGCCAAGTATGAGGCCATCGAGTGGCAGGAAGGCGAGTTGGGAGACTCGCTGCGAGGCTCGGGCGGCTTCGGGTCGTCAGGACGTTGATTAGGCCAACCCAAACAACCGGATCGCATTCTCCCGCAGAATCATCGGCCGCACTTCGTCTTTGATCGAGATCTTCTCAAAGTCAGCCAACCAGCGATCGGGAGTGATCAACGGATAGTCCGACCCGAACAGCATCTTGTGCTTTAGTAGAGAATTCGCGTACTGAATCAGCGTGGGTGAAAAATATTTGGGCGACCATCCCGATAGATCGATGTACACCTGAGGCTTGTGCAGGCAAACCGAGATTGCCTCATCCTGCCACGGGAAAGACGGGTGGGCCAGGATCAATGGCATATCGGGAAAATCCACAGCCACGTCGTCCATGTCCATCGGATTTCCGTACTTCAAACGAATCCCGCCGCCTCCCGGCATTCCGGTACCGATCCCGCTATGGCCCGTGTGAAAAATCACCGGCATCTTGTGTGCATTCATCACTTCATAAAACGGGTACGCGATGCGGTCATTAGCGCGGAAATTCATCAGAGGCGGGTGAAGCTTGAAGCCTCGAAACCCGCCGGTGGCGATGAGCCGCTCGGCCTCTTTCACCGCCTCCGGTCCACGCGCCGGATTTACGCTGGCGAATGCCATTACCACGTCGCTATTGGCCGCCGCGAAAGCGGCTACGTCGTCATTGGGAACCTGAGGGCGCCCGGTAAGCTGCTCGTCCACCGAAAAGACAATGCAGCCGATTTTACGCGAGCGGTAATAATTAGCCAGCTCCGCACGATCGGCGGTGGCGCCGGAATCGCCGAAATATTTCTTGGCCGCCACATCGGCGGCATTGCTCTTCACATCCGGTTCAACGTGGACATGGGTGTCAATCGCAACCAGGTTCTGAACATCCCAATTCGTCTTTGTGGTCATTCAGGTAATTGTAGCGTTAGTGCTTCAGAAATCGAGCCTGGCTATCCTTGCGCGCCCGCCCCGGTTTCTCCCATGTGTAAGTCCCATCGGAGAGCATCTGCCGTGCGTTGCGATTGTCCGCCAGATATTGCGCCAGGATCTCATCCCGCAGCCGCGCAATCAACTTAGGATCTTCCACGGGGAACAATACTTCGACGCGCCGATCCAGATTGCGGCCCATAAAGTCGGCGCTGCCCGCGTAAATCTGTTCGTCGCCTCCATTGCGGAAGTAGTAGATCCGGCTGTGTTCCAGAAAACGTCCGACAATGCTCGCCACGCGAATGTTTTCGCTGACCCCTTCGATCCCGGGTCGCAAACAGCAGATGCCGCGCACCAGCAAGTCGACCTGCACACCGGCTCGCGATGCTTCGTAGAGCAGACGAATCATGCCGTGATCTTCCAGCGCATTCATTTTGAGAATCAAATGGGCGCGCTGCCCTTTTTGCGCGCACTCGATTTCGCGCCGGATCAGCCCCTCCAGCTTGGTCCGCAAATTAATGGGAGCCACCAGCAGCTTATTAAAGTCCGTCTTAGCGGAGTAACCAGTTACGAAGTTGAACAGGTCGGTAACGTCTTCGCCGATCTCTTCATCCGCGGTTAAAAAGCTCAGGTCGGTATAGAGACGAGCCGTGACCACGTTGTAGTTGCCGGTCCCCAGGTGTACATATCGCCGGATCGTCTCGCCTTCCCGGCGGACCACCAGAGCGACCTTGGAATGCACCTTCAGGCCGACCAACCCGTAAACCACATGCACACCCGCCGCTTCCAAAGCTCTGGCCCATTCGATATTGCTTTCCTCGTCGAAGCGCGCCTTCAGTTCCATCAGCACAGCCACCTGCTTGCCGTTCTCAATCGCGTGCAGCAGGCTTTCGACGATGGGCGAATTTTGGCCCACCCGGTACAACGTCATCTTGATCGCCAGAACGTCAGGATCGTCGGCGGCCCGCCGCACGAACTCCGCCACGGGCTGGAATGCTTCAAAGGGGTGATGCAGCAGGATGTCGCCCCGCTTGATCACCGTGAAGATGTCGTCTTCCGCTTTGGGCCTCAGCTCCGCGGGCGTTTGCGGCGTAAAAGGAGCGTCTTTCAGATCGGGCCGATCGATCGCGAAGATCTGCTTCAAACGACTCAGGTCCACCGGACCGTCCATCGTGTAAACGTCGCGCGAGTCCAATTCCAGGTTGGCCAGCAGGATTTTCAACAGGTATTCGGGAATGTGCTGCGCCACCTGCAACTGCACGACGTCACTGAATCGCCGCTGCCGGACCGCTTCCTCGATGCTTTCCAGCAGATCGTCCGATTCCAGTTCCTGCAGTTCCACCTCGGCGTCGCGGATGATTCGGAACGGGTAGGCGGCGATGATCTCGAGCCCTGGAAATAAATGCCCCACGCTGTGCGTGATCACCTGTTCCAGAAGGATCAGTTTCGGCTTTGCTGCCGGGCGTTCGGACGTAGCGACCTTAATTAACTGCGGCAGCGTATCGGGAACCTTTACGCGGGCGAAGCGCTCTCTGCCGCCCTGATCCCTCACGACCACTGCCAGATTCAGACTGAGATTCGAGATGTGCGGAAAAGGCCGACCCGGGTCAAACGCCAGCGGAGTCAGCACCGGATAAATGACCTCGTGGAAATAAGTCTCCAGCCAGGTTTGCTCCTCGGGCTCAAGATCCAGATAGCGGCTGACTACAATGCCTTCTTTGGCCAGCGCTTCCGACAGTTCATTCCAGGTGGCGTAAGCATCGGTGAAAAGACGGTTCACCTCCGCCGCAATCGCTTCCAGTTGCCCCGCCACTACCTGATCGTGTGGGGAAGCCGCCTCTTTCTGCTTCAGCACCGCCACGCGCACCATGTAAAACTCGTCCAGATTGGAGGAGAAAATCGAAAGAAACTTGACTCGCTCCAGCAGCGGATTCTCCGCGTCGCGAGCTTCATCCAGCACGCGCCTCTGAAAGGCAAGCAGGCTTAGCTCACGGTCGACGTAAACGCTTGGGTCATCCAGCGAAAGGGCAGGAATGGGCGCAGGTACTGCAGCGGGGGGCGTGGGGGAGAGCTTCTTACTGGCGCTAGACACCGCCAACCTACTCTAGCAAATCCGCAAAAATGGTGGGCGCGCAGGGATTCGAACCCCGGACCCCCTCGGTGTAAACGAGGTGCTCTAACCAACTGAGCTACGCGCCCAAGCTTCCAGTTTTACACATCGGACCTACTGCTTCAGGCCCGGCACGCCACCCAGCGTCGGCGCAAGCCGCACCGCTCGCAGAATCGCCTCGGAAACCGCGTCTGCCGCCGCGACCGCCAACGCGTCCAGCGGCGCAGTCGCATTCCCCACGGAAAGAGCAAATACGAGATCGCCGTCGGACATCGTGTTGACAGGGCGAATGGTCCGTGCCATGCCGATATGGGCGACGTGAGCCAACCGGTTGGCTCCCACCTTATCGAGCTTCGCATTCGTGGCCACCACTACCAGAGTCGTGTTGGTCCTCGAAAAGCCCCCCGGTCCACTGGCTTGGATCAGCTTTGCGCTATCGGCGAACTCCATCGATCCGGCCGACACCCTGGTCCCCGCGATGATTTTTCCGTTGGAAGGGTCGATCACATCGCCTCGCGCGTTGACGGCCGCAAGGGCCGACACCATCACGCCTTTATTGGACCCCGTCAGGGTAATCGTCCAGGAGCCGATACCGGACTTCATGGCTTCTTTCATGGACAGAAGTTTTCCCACCGTCGCGCCGGTGCCTGCGCCGACAGCCCCTTCCACCACGGCGTTGGCATTTGCCGCCGCTGCTGCGGCTTCGCCCATTTCCCGCGAAGGATGCGCGCTAGCCTTACCGATTGTCAAATCATAAAGAATCGCCGAAGGAACCAGCGGCACCTTGCCCCCGGCCGTCACGAAACCGATTCCTTTGTGCTCAAGATGCCTACGCACGCCGCTGGCAGCCTCCAGCCCAAACGCGCTTCCACCCGCCAGCGAAATACCATGAATTCGATCTGTAACGTGATAGGGACTGAGCACGTCCCACTCCTGCGTCCCGGTCGCGAATCCTCGGATCTCGCCTCCCGCCACGGCCCCGCTTTCACAGAGGATGGCAGTGCAGCCCGTCAATCCGTCATAATCGGATGCATGGCCGACCAGAATGCCGGGGATGTCGGTAAGACCTTTCATAGACCCGACTCTGAGCATAGCATCGGCGCGTTGTCCCGCCGCACCGGAGAAAACGATTGTTTGACTTCCTAAAAACGCCTGTCGAGACCTTTCAGGATTTTGTTCTTCTCACTGGCCGCGCCTTCCGGAATGTCTTCCGCAGCCCGCACTATGCGGACGACATTTTCCAGCAGATGGATATCATCGGCGTCGGCTCGGTTCCGATTGTTTTGATGATTGGATTCTTCAGCGGCTCTGTCATGGCGCTGCAGATGGCGCGCGCCCTGTCCACCTATGGCGCTCAGGGCCAGATCGGCCAGATCGTCTCCATTACGCTGATTCGCGAACTCGGACCCGTCCTCACCGCCGTACTGGTGGCGGGCCGCTGCTCCAGCGGGATCGCGAGCGAACTCGGATCCATGAAAGTCACCGAGCAGATCGACGCGATGCGAGCCCTGGGCACAGACCCGATTCAAAAACTGGTCACACCGCGCCTGATCGCAACCGCGGTCGTCCTCCCCTTGCTCACCATCATTGCCGACTTCATGGGCTTGATCGGCGGGTACATTATCGCCACCACTCTGCTCTCCATCACGGGCTCGGAGTTCTGGACATCGGCGTGGCAGATTCTCGAATGGAACGATCTGGCCCAGGGCCTGCTGAAACCTTTCGCATTCGCAGTCATCATTTCACTTGTCGGTTGCCTTTATGGAATTCGCACCACAG
This sequence comes from Terriglobia bacterium, assembly GCA_963766615.1. GTDB lineage: Bacteria > Acidobacteriota > Terriglobia > Bryobacterales > Bryobacteraceae > Palsa-187. The sequence goes on along the minus strand of CAVYBC010000008.1, from coordinate 643,342 downwards.
GCGGCACGCAGGGCGTGGGCCGCGCCACCACCAAAGCGGTTGTTTCCGCTTCCGTGTGGATCTTCATCACCACGTTCATGATCACGCGCACTTTCGTTCACGTCTAAACATGCCGGCCGATCCAGCGATTCTGCGCTTTGAGGACGTAAGTCTCCGTTACGGAGATACCGTCGCGCTCGATCATGTTTCCTTTGAACTGCTGGCTGGCGAAACCCGCATCATTTTCGGCGCCGCCGGAGCGGGTAAGACCGTTCTTGTGAAGGCCGCCGCCGGCCTGGTGAAGCCCGATTCCGGCCGTATCTACGTATTCGGCCAGGACATCACCCACCTGAAGGAATCGCAGCTTTACGAAATTCGCGCCGGCATAGGAATCCTGTTCCAGGAAGGCGGTCTGTTTGACTCGGTCAACATCGGCGCCAACGTTGCCTACCCTTTGCTGAATCAGCCGTCGCTGCGCCACAAATTTCTGGAGAACGGAAAGGGCAGGAGTCTGGACGACCGGGTCCATGAGGCCCTGCGCTTCGTCGAACTCGAACACACCATCGAGAAATTCCCCAGCGAGGTGTCCGGAGGCATGCGCCGCCGCGTCGGGATCGCGCGAGCCGTCATCACCGAGCCTGCCCTAATGCTCTATGATTCCCCTACCGCAGGCCTGGACCCTATTACCGCCAATAACATCATTGCAGTGATTCTCAAGGGGCGCGAAACGCGTAACACCGCCAACCTTATGGTCACGCACCGCTACCAGGACGGGCATTTGATGGCGAACTTTCGCTACAATCCGGACAGTGGCAAAATTCAACCCGCTCCCGTCCCCCTGGACCCCAGGCGCACCAGATTTTTTGTGATGAGGGATGGGCGATTGGTCTTTGAGGGCTCGGAGGCGGAGCTTCAAGCCACTACGGACGACTACGTGAAAAAATTCCGCGGGATTTCAGTTTCTTAAATCTATGGCGCAAAGCAAAACCAGATGGTCGCAGTTGCGAGTCGGAATCATGGCCATCCTGGCCCTGACTATTCTCTCGGTGCTGATCTTCCTGATGGCAGGGTCGCAGGGTTTATTCAAATCAAAGACGCGCCTCTATACTTTTATGGGGGATTCCACGGCGCTGGCGGCCGCCTCCCCGGTGCGCCTCAACGGAATTCTAATCGGCAAGGTGTCGGCCGTCGACCTTTCTGGTCAGGCAGACCCTCGTCGCGTGGTCCGGATTACTCTCGAAGTCGACGACGACTTCCTCTCTGCCATCCCGGTTGACTCCAAGGCGATGATTGCGGCGGAGAACCTGCTCGGCACCAAGTTCATCAATATTAAAAAGGGCGACTCCAAGACTACTGTGAAGGCCGACCAGGTGCTTAGCAGTGGAGAGACCCCGGAATTGGACGACCTGTTTCAACAGGGAGCCAATACCATCACCGCTCTCAACATTACCCTGAAGCGCGTAGACGGAATCGTCGCCAGCATTGAGTCTGGCCAAGGCACCATCGGCAAGCTCCTTTCCGACGACACGCTCTACAACAAGTTAAACGGCACGATTGACGAAGGACGAAAGCTTGTCGCCGCGCTGAACGATACCCTGGCGGATAAGAACAGCTCTCTCGGTAAAATCCTTCACGACGACAAGATTTACGAGGATGCGCGTTCCAGCATCGCGAAAATCAACCTGATGCTGGACAACCTGAACAAGGGCGAAGGTAGCGCCGGCAAGCTACTCAAGGACCCTGCGCTGTTCGACGAAGCGCAGAAAACCATCGCGGACGTCCGCAAGCTGATCGCGCAGATCAGCGACCCCAAGGGCGACGTAGGCAAGCTCCTCACCACCGACGAACTGCACGTGGAACTCAAGCAGAGCATGGATAAGCTGGACTCCATCCTGGACAAGATCAACAGCGGCCAGGGGACTATCGGGCAACTGCTTGTGAATCCGCAGCTCTATGAATCACTCGACGGAACCACGCGCGAAATGCAAGGCCTGCTCAAGGATTTCCGTGCCAACCCGAAGAAGTTCCTGCGCATCAAGCTAGGCTTGTTCTAAGCGGCCATCGGAGCCGCGACAGTAATGGAGCGGATGAGCGACCCCTCATCTCCAAGCGAATCGAACGACCAGTGAAATCTCTAGTCGTAAACGCCGACGACTTCGGGTTCACCCCCGACGTTAATGAAGGCATCGTCAAAGCGCACCGCAACGGCATTCTCACCGCAACCACTCTGATGGCCACCGGCGCGGCCTTCGACGACGCCGTGCGACGGTCTAAAGAAGCTCCCACGCTCGACATCGGATGCCATCTGGTCCTGGTAGGCGCCCCCCCCTATCCCGCAACGATCGCGAAGCTGACCCGCGTCGTTTTTCTCAAACAGATCGACGTGCGCGACGAGTTCTCGAAGCAAGTGCATAAGATCCTGAAAGCGGGCATCCGTCCCACCCATCTCGACACGCACAAACACACCCACCTGCTCCCTCCGGTGCTGGAAGCAGTAGCGCGCATCTCCGAGGAGTTCCAAATCCCCTGGGTGCGGCGACCCTTCGATCTGCCACTAACGCCCGCAGGTGTGTCCCTCACGAAGCGCGCTGTCAGCAAAACGTTCGGATTAGTCCGCGCCCGCTTCATGCGAGTCCTCAAAAGCCACGGCTGTCGCTCCACCGATCACTTTGCCGGCTTCCAGATCACCGGGAATTACAATGCCCGATCTTTAGCCGCCTTGATCCGCGCTTTGCCGGAAGGGTCCACCGAATTCATGTGTCACCCGGGAATTTGTGGCCAAGACTTGCGTGCGGCTCCCACTCGTTTGAAAGAAAGCCGCGAACAGGAATTGCACGCACTGACCTCAAAAGAGGTGCGTTTGGCGCTGGAAGAGTCGCAAGTCAGGCTGGTTAGCTACCGGGATTTGTAGGACGGTTCGTCAGGCCTTCTGAGCCAGATACAAAGCTACCGCAGTCGAGTTATATCCCACATGCACCAGCATCGCCGCGACCGTCGAGCCGGTCAAATAGCGCACGGCGCCGAACACCACGCCAGCCACGCCAATAGGCACCAGCAATTGCCACGTCCATTCGTTCTGCGCCCCATGCAGCAGCGCAAACGGTATGGCAGTCGTAACAATGGCCGGCCACGGCCCAAGGGATCGAGCCAGCAGCGGATAGAGGAATCCCCGAAACACCAGTTCCTCAAATATCGGCCCCAGCAGAAGCACCAGAATGAGCGCCCGCCGGTCCACAATCAGATCTTCAATAGGCGATTGCGTGTACGGAGGCCGCAGGAACACCGTCAGGCTGCCCAACACCGCGCTCAACACCGGCCCCAGGGCCAGGTAAAGCCACGCATTCCGAAACAGGAACGTGCATCCAAGAGACCGCCAGAAAGGAGCCTGATATTTCCAGTCCAGAATGATGCGCAATACCCCTAAAAGCAGCAGATAGAAAACGGATTGGAACACCAACTGCGCGAACCCTTCGCTGGAAAATGCCTGAGCAGCGAATCTCCGGCACAGCCGAACCGCAACCAGCGCAATCGCGAACGAAGGAACCACTGCCCCCAGAAATAGCGCGAGGTCTTCGTATCCCCATACGGGAACGCGAGACTGGACAGGTTCCTCTGGGGCCGTAAACATTTAGTGCCGGCTATTGGCTCTCGTTATTCACTTTCAAGCAGCGCCGCCGCAAGCAGCGGGATCATCAACTCGTGATGCCCGGTGATCGCGTAACCCTTCCCTCCCGAACGGGCATGCGGGCGCTCCACAACATTCAGCTTGGGCCGGTAATGCTCCAGGAAATCAAAATTGGCAGTGGTAAAGTTCGCGAGCGGGTTTCCCAGATTCCGCACCACCGACACCGCCTTCAGGAACACCTCGGGCAACACGACAGCCGAGCCGATATTCAAATAAACTCCACCCTGATCCAGCCCTCTTACCAGCGAACACAGCAGCCTGAAATCGCGATGCGTAGACGATCCGATCGCGCGCCCGTCCGCCTGCGGATGCGTATGCGGCGTGTCCGTCCCTACAGCTACGTGCACCGTCACCGGAATAGATTGCTGATATGCGCCCCACAACAAGCTATGACCCGTGAACTCAGGTTTGGCGATCGCGCTCACCCGCTTCCCCAACGCCTCCCCCATCCCGAGTCCTTCCGAGTCCCCCTCCACAATGGCGAGATTCATCTCCCGCCCGGTCTCTTCTGCCGCGCCGAAGCTTCCGTCGGGCAGGACCGCTTCCACGTCCTCGCTGGTCTGTCCGGCAATGGCGATCTCGAAATCGTGAATCGACGCCGCGCCGTTCATCACCAATCCCGTTACCCATCCGCGCTGCATCAGATCCAGCAGCACATCGGCGAGACCGCATTTCACGACATGGCCGCCGATGCCCCACAAAATCGCCCGCTTCTTCGCCTTCGCCTGAATCACCGCATCCAGCAACCCGCGAAACCTGTCGCCAGCCAGAATCCTGGGAAGCGACTCAAGTAATCCCGGAACGCCAGCGCCCTTCTTATAAACCCGCGCGAAATCCTGGACGCCGACCTTCCCGCCGCGCGCATCAATCGGGACCGTCTTCAGCCCCTCGAACGATAGCGGAGTCTCGTGATAGCGGCTCATGCGGCCTTGCCTTTATGCAAGATCTTTCGGAGCGCTTGAGCCGTGTAGCTCTTCGGATTCTTCAGAATGTCCTCGGGTGTGCCAGCGGCCACCAGCGTGCCTCCGCGCTCGCCACCCTCTGGCCCGAGATCGATAATCCAATCCGCCGTCTTGATGACGTCAAGGTGATGCTCGATCACCACCACCGTATTGCCCAACTCCACCAGGCTATGCAGCACTTCCAGCAACTTGTTGACGTCCTCAAAATGCAGCCCCGTAGTGGGCTCGTCCAGAATATAAAGCGTCTTGCCTGTCTGCCGGCGGCTCAACTCGCGCGCAAGCTTGATGCGTTGCGCCTCGCCTCCGGAAAGCGTCGTCGAGGATTGCCCCAGATGCAAATAGCCCAGCCCTACGCGATCCAGCGTGGCGAGCTTCGCGTGGATCAGCGGAATATTTTCTAGCACCGGAAGCGCATCTTCAACGGTGGTTTCCAGCAAGTCGGCGATTGACAGGCCCTTGTACTTCACCTGCAATGTTTCGTGATTGTATCGACGAGCCCTGCACACGTCGCAGGTCACGTAGACGTCGGGCAGAAAATTCATCTCGATCCGCTTGAGACCGTCGCCCTGGCACGCTTCGCACCGCCCGCCCTTCACGTTAAAACTGAACCGCCCTGGTTTGTAGCCCCGCTCGCGCGATTCCGGCAGCATCGCGTACAAGTCCCGAATCGGCGTAAACACCTGCGTGTAGGTGGCGGGATTCGACCTTGGACTCCGCCCGATCGGCGATTGATCGATCTCAATCACCTTATCGATCTTATCCAGCCCCGTAATCGACCCATTCGCTCCCGGTTCGGCCAGCGACCCATATACGGACTTCGCCGCGGCCCGGTACAGAATATCGTTCACCAGCGTGGACTTCCCGCTCCCGGAAACTCCCGTCACCGCGATGAACAGCCCCAGCGGAAAGTCGACGTCGACGTTCTTCAAATTGTGCTCGCTCGCCGAGCGGATCTTAATACTTCCGGCCGAAGCCGTGCGCCGCGCCTCTGGTGTGCGAATTTCGCGCGTCCCTTTCAGATACTCGCCCGTAAGCGAGCCCACACTCTCCTCAATCTGCTTGGGCGTGCCTTGCGCGACGAGTTCTCCACCTAGCCGGCCCGCGCCCGGGCCAAGGTCGATCACATAATCGGCATGCTCAATGGTGTCCGCATCGTGCTCCACCACCAGCACAGTGTTTCCCAGATCGCGCAACTGCGTGAGCGAATCCAGCAGCCGGGCGTTGTCGCGCGCATGCAGGCCGATGGATGGTTCGTCCAGCACATACAGCACGCCCCGCAGCTTCGACCCGATCTGCGTCGCCAGACGGATGCGCTGCGCCTCGCCGCCTGAGAGCGTGGCCGAGGATCGCTCCAGGCTCAAATAGTCCAGCCCCACCGCGATCAGAAACTCCAGCCGGTTGCGAATCTCTTCCACGGCCCGGCCGCCGATCTGCTGCCCTCGCCCGGAAAGCTTCCAGCCCCTCACCGCTTCCAAGGCCCTGCGCCACCGACATGCCCGTCAAATCGCCGATGGTGACGCCGTCAATCCGAACCGCAAGTGCGGACGACTTCAGCCGCTTGCCATGGCAGCTTGGGCACGGCGTAGGCGACATGTAATCGCGATAGTAGCCGAAGTAAGCCTCGCCGGTTTTATCGTCCTCCAGATACTTGTTCAGAATGCGCACCACGGCTTCAGACAAAGCCGCCTGCGCCTTGCGCGGCAATTGATCGTAAGGCTTGGTGAGTGCGATCTTAGCCTGTGTAGCGAACGCCCCCAGGGAGTGCGCCATGAAACTGGAAGTCCCACCCGGCCCCAGCCCTCCATCCAGCAGCGGCCTCCCAGGATCGACGATCACTTTGGCAGCATCGAAGCCCCATTTATTCCCTAACCCCGAGCAAACTTCGCAAGCGCCAAATGGACTGTTGAAAGAAAAAGATCGCGGCTCCAGTTGCGGAACGCTCGCCCCGCAATCCGGACAAGCCAGCTTTTGCGAGTACAACTTCTCCGCCCCGTTCACCACCGCGACCGTCACCAGCCCGTCGGCGAGCTTGGTCGCCGTCGTGATCGAGGCCTCCAGCCGCTTCTCGATTTCTGGCTTGATCAACAGCCGGTCTACGACGACTTCAATGGTGTGGTTCTTGCGCTTGTCCAGCGTGATCTCTTCGTCCAGTGACCGCAGCACGCCATCCACCCGCGCCCGCACAAATCCCTGCCGGGCCAGCTTCTCCAGCTCTTTCTTGTATTCGCCTTTACGCCCACGCACGATGGGGGCAAGAATCATCACCCGCTCCTGCGTGCGCATCGCCATCACCTGCTCCAGAATCTGCTCGGTGGTTTGACGAGAGATTTCATGGCCGCAATTGGGGCAGTAGGGAACGCCGATCGCAGAATAGAGCACGCGCAGGTAATCGTAAATCTCCGTTACCGTCCCAACTGTGGAGCGGGGACTTCGATTGGTCGTCTTCTGTTCGATCGAGATGGCCGGGCTCAAGCCATCGATAGAATCCACATCCGGCCTCTCCATCTGATCTAGAAACTGCCGCGCGTAGGGGGAAAGGGTTTCCACATAGCGGCGCTGTCCCTCGGCGTAAATGGTGTCAAAAGCCAGCGAGGACTTCCCCGATCCGCTCAACCCGGTGATAACCGTGAAAGAGTGCCGCGGAATCTCGACGTCGATATTCTTGAGATTGTGCTGGCGGGCGCCATGCACCGTAATGCGCTTGAGCAAGTGGATTCTATTTTCCCATATGCGCGTTGCGGAGCTAACTTTTTGGTCAAAGTACTGGTAAAATAAGAGGTTCCAATTAGACCCTCCCCCTATTGACCTTAGTTGTCCGTAGCTATAGAGTAGGATTCACCGTGACTGAACAACGCAAAAACAAAAGATTCGACCTCCGTCTGCCACTTGAAATCGTCGGCACCGGATACACCAGACGAGTCAACGGGGAAACGCGCAACATGAGTTCCGCAGGGGTCCTGTTTACTTCCTCTGCGCCAGTGCCCGTTGGGGAACCCATCGAATACTTCATTACGTTTCCGAAGGCTCCTGGCGCGCGTACGGAAGTCCGGCTGCGTTGCGTCGGCAAAGTGGTCCGTGAAGATACAGAGGTGCCTGCTTTTGCGGCGACGCTGGAGCGGTATGAGTTTTTGCGCGCCGGAGTATAAGTAGTAACGCTTTTTCTTCGCTCTGTGTTAACTTTAAGCGAAGAAAGAGCGAAGCATGAACCTGACCCTGAGATTTCCCGATCCGGAAGGCCTCCCAGAACCAGCCCGCGAACGGATGCTGGCCAGAACTACCGGGCTGGCCGGAGCGATCCAGCGATTTCAGGAATGGATGGCGAATCCCGAGTCGCCTGTGCGGGCAATCCGCCATCAGGCGGCCAGGGAAGGCGAGTTTGTCGAGTTTCCGGGGTTGCTTGCCACCTCTCTCCAGCAAGCGCTCCGCGAGCGGGGGGTTGCGAAGCTGTACTCGCATCAGTCGGAAGCCCTCGCTCACGCCGAGGGTGGCCGCAACGTTGTTGTGGTCACTCCTACGGCGAGCGGCAAAACCCTGTGCTACAACCTGCCCGTTCTCAACACCCTGATTGGCGACCCCAACGCTCGCGCCATGTACCTGTTCCCGACCAAAGCGCTGGCAGAGGATCAACTGCATGAATTCCAAGGCGCCGTGGATGCGATGGGTTCCGAGCTTCGCGCGTTCACCTATGATGGCGACACTCCCCAAGACGCTCGCCGGGCCATTCGCGAGCGCGCCAATGTGATTCTCACCAACCCGGACATGCTGCACTCCGGAATCCTGCCGCATCACACCAAATGGGCCAAGGCATTTGAGAATCTCCGCTATATCGTCATGGATGAGTTGCATTCCTACCGCGGAGTTTATGGCAGCCATCTGGCGAATCTGCTGCGCCGCCTCAAACGGATCTGCGAGTTTTACGGGTCGTCGCCGCAGTTCATTTGCTGCTCGGCCACCATCGCGAATCCCAAAGAATTGGCCGAGGCCCTCACCGGGCTGCCCTTCTCCCTAATCGAACGCAACGGCGCGCCCTCAGGCGATAAGTATGTGGTCTTCTACAATCCCCCCGTCGTGAATAGGGCGCTCGGCATCCGCCGCGGATATTTGAACGAAACCCGGCGCGTATCAAGGGAGCTGGTGGAGCGAGGCCAGCAGACCCTGATCTTCGCCAATAGCCGCCTGGCGACCGAAATTCTTCTCACCTACCTGAAGGACGATTTTCCCAGCGTGCGCGGCTATCGAGGCGGCTATCTTCCTAAGGAACGCCGCGAGATCGAACGCAAGCTGCGGGACGGCGACATACGGGCCGTGGTCGCCACCAGCGCGCTGGAATTGGGTATCGACATTGGCTCGCTGGATGCAGTGGTCATGGCTGGATATCCGGGAACCATCGCCTCCACATGGCAGCGCGCGGGCCGTGCCGGCCGCAAGCAGACTGCGTCGCTGGCGGTGCTGGTGGCATCAAGCGCTCCTCTGGATCAATACATCATCGAACATCCCGAATACTTTTTCGATCGCCCGTCCGAGCACGCCTACATCAACGCGGACAATCTGGAAATCCTGATCAATCATCTGAAGTGCGCCGTCTTTGAGCTGCCCCTGCGTGATGGAGAACTCTTCGGTCCGCACGATACGTCGGAGATGTGCCGGTTCCTGGAAGAACAACGGCTATTGCATCATTCCGGGTCGGCCTGGCACTGGACTTCGGATACCTACCCCGCCGATGCCGTCAGCCTGCGCTCGATTTCAAGCGACAACTTTGTAGTGGTCGACATCACCGGGGACCACCAGATTATTGCCGACGTCGCCTTTACTTCCGCACTCACAACGTTGCACGAAAAGGCCATCTATCTTCACGAAGCGCGGCAGTATCAGGTAGAGCGCTTCGACTACGAAGGCCGGAAAGCCTACGTCCGCCGCGTGGATTCCGATTACTTCACAGACGCGATCGATTACACGCAGGTGAAGGAACTGGAAGAGGTGGAGTCGTTCCCCATCCACGGCGCGAAGGCCGCCCATGGCGACGTGCGGCTCAACCGCCAGATCGTCGGCTTCAAGAAAGTAAAGTTCTACACGATGGAGAATGTCGGCGCGGGCAATCTCTCCATGCCCGAACAGGAAATGCACACCACCGCTTTCTGGCTACATTTCCCGGCGGCCTTTCTCCAGCGGTTCGCCGATCTTTCGCCGACGGAGCGCCAGAACGGCCTCGTCGGCCTGGGGACTTTACTGCGCACCGTCGGAGCATTATCGGTGATGTGCGATCCACGCGACCTGGGCGTCTCGCTCACTGAAGACATCGCAGGCAGCATTCAGGTGTTCGAACCGAATCTCTATCTGTACGACAACTATCCTGGAGGCATCGGCCAAAGCGCGCCCCTGTTCAAACTGACGAATCGTCTTCTTCACGGCGCGAAAGCATTGCTTGCATCCTGCGCTTGCGAATCTGGCTGCCCAAGCTGCGTTGGTCCTATCGGTGAGGTCGGGGAAAGGGGCAAAGAGGCCGCCGGCCGAATTCTGGCAGAGCTCACCGCACCCCCACCTGCATGAGGTGCATAAGCAGAATTGATTTGACCCCGTCACGTTTCGCGCTTACCCTGAAGATGTAATCCGGCACATAGTAGTCCCCGCCGGAGTTCTTTTTCTGTCCCTGCCGACCTCATAAATTCCCCGCTGAAGTTTTAGGCACACGTTCCATCGCTGCGGCTCAAATCCCGTCAGGCGCGAAGTGTGCTCGCGGAAACAACTAACTCAAACGAAAAAGGAAAACCTATGAAACTCTCTATAACCAAAACCATGCTGCTGCTTTCAGCGTTCGCGATTTCAGGAGTCGCCGAAAATATCACCATTCATGTGCCATTCGAATTCACCGCGGCCGGCAAGACGCTGCCTGCGGGAGAATACCGGTTCCTGGAAGATTCGCCTGGAGTGATGATCATCACAGGATCGGCGCCGGGCAGTTCCATGCTCACACTGACCCGGGACAGCGGCGACGCACCGTCCAAAGCCGGACTGACCTTCAGCGCCACGCGCGAGCTTTCCTGCATCAGCATGCCCGACGGCAGGAAGGTAGAGCTGATCGGTAGGTAGCTCGGAGGACCGGGCGCGAATTCTAGTTTGATGGTCCAGCGTTGTGCTGATCGAGAACAACCGAATTCGCGCCCGGCTTAAGTTCCACCTTCAAGTCCCAGTAAAGTGGCTGGCCGTTGTATCGCGCGGCAACCATCACGTAGTAGACTCCGGGCGGAACACCAGGGAGTGTGGCTTTGCCGCTCAAATCCGCTTGAGCGCCGGCGACATTGGCTGCGGCGAGGGCCTGAACGCTTTTCTGGCATTCGGGCACGCGCTTTCCGCAGGCTGTGTTCAGTGCGACGACGGGTGATGTGCCGGTTGGAATCGGGATACCGCCTTTAATTATGGTCGCGGCAAGGCTGTCTCGCAGAAGTATGAAAGGCAGGCCCGTCAGGGGGTTGGGACCGTTCGGTTGAGTGGGTAATCCGCTGGTGATGGTCAACACAGCGTTTCCGGTGGGAGCGGATGGGGTTGCAACCCTGTTTTGCGACTGCCCGCAAACGACGTAGCCCAAGAACAGGCCGAGGGCGGCTGTCCTGATGACTCTTGGTGGAGAACTCATTCCAAACTACAAGTCTAATGGTGCCCGGGGCGGGACTTGAACCCGCACTCTCCTTTCGGAAAAACGGATTTTAAGTCCGTTGCGTCTGCCGGTTTCGCCACCCGGGCACGTTGGAATATAAACAGTTTACTGCGAGCCTTGCGCCACTGAGTGGAGTGGCCCATCAGCTTCATGATACTGAATGCTTCGACAAGAGTCGCAGCCACTTAATAGGAATTGATTCCCAGTTCCTGAAGCTTCTTCGCCGCGGCCTGCCATCCCCCGGTCGCCGCTGCGCCAACGATCGAGTACGGTTCCCAAGCGACACCTCCATGTGCGGTTCGAAGCAGCGGATTGTCCGTCCAGTTCCAGAGACGCGCAGGATCATCATTGACACTTACTGGAACAGAGTCCCATCTGCCTTTGGGGTAGCAGAACACTCCGAGTGCTTGTACGAGGAAGCAATATACAGCGACCCCGAGGAACGCCCACTTCACACCCCCACTGCGGATCGCCGGAAACCCAACGGCGATCAGAATAATTATGGGAGCGCAAATTTCTGTGAGCAGTCGAGGACCAAAGCAATATCCGCCCCACCAATTTGGCCACGCCGCGATGAACGCGATATGCAACAGCGAGAATACGCCGGCCGCGATTACGACGAGCCGATGTTGCCCGCGCGATTCGCGAGCGCGAGGAGCGAAGGCTGCCAGTGCGAAAATCGCGATCGGGGTATAGATGAGGAGGCCTCGTCCAGGACTGAGCAGTATTCCCAGAAGCCCGTCAAAGAAGCCTCCGCTGAGCTTGGGTGAATATCCTCCGGCGATGCTCTGGAACACGGTAAGGTTGTAGGCGCCGATTAGAGCCGCTGCCGCCACCGGAGGCAAGAAGACACGGAGGTAATCTGCGAAACGCGCTGGCTGCAGCCAGAGGACCAGCGCAAGAGCCGGCAGGAGCGCGAGGTTTGTCGGTCGGATCGCGAGAGCACACGCAGCGAAAGTCCCGGCAATCCAATACCACCGTGATTCAGAATCGGACGAACCGAAGCGCTCAACCGAGTACAGACAACCTATGATTGCGAGTTGTCCAAACGTATGTGGCCACAAGGCTTGACTTGAGGTAGACCAGTTCCCTGTTCCAAGCGCGAACAGCATCGTCAACATCCAAGCTGTCCGATCGGAGGTCAGTCGGCGAAGCAACAACAACAGAAAGATAGCCGCCCCCGCCGACAGCACCACCGACACTACTTTCTCGGCCACCCTTGCGATTGAAATCAGGGTGCCGGGAGGTTGTTGGCCAATAGAGGGCAGGAACTTAAAGGGCAAGTATAGGGGCGTCACCAGAACAGGCCCCGCAATCGGATAGAAGCTGTACCAATGCCCTTCCGTCTTGTGCAGGACCGCTGAGCTATACCAGACATGCTGCTCCATATAAGGACCGAAACGGTCCAGTGTGATGGAGCCATCGAGCAGTATGGAGAACGGAATGAGTGAGGCCGGAAGGGAATCGCCTGAGGCGACGGGCCGGAGATTGGAATGGTATACCGCCGAGAGAAGCACGAACAAGGGAAGATACGTTCGCACAGCAAACCTATGGCGAGGTGCCAGTTTCATCGGGATACCTGCGTCCGATTGTATGCCTACTGACCGGAGATGCTATGATGGCCCTGAGAGGAGGGCCTGCGTGTTAGGTACGATTGGCGTACAAGAAATGATCGTTATCTTCCTCGTCGCCCTCGTTCTGTTTGGGCCCAAAAAGCTTCCAGAACTAGGAAAGACGCTTGGAAAAGCGCTCACCGAATTCCGTCGAGCCTCAACCGATTTGAAAGCTACGTTTGAGCGCGAGATGCATAATCTGGAGCGGGAAACTGAATCATTGAAGCGAGATGCGGAATCCACCGCCAATTCGCTTTATCAGCATGCTTCGTTTGACGAGCACGGGGGCTATCTGCCCGCGGCTCCGACTCACGAACTGGCCGCTCATGATCCTTCCACAGTAAGCACCTATGAAGTTCCAGGCGCTGAATCACACGGGAACCTTCCCACGACTGCCGTTGCCGAGCCTGAGATTTTGCAGGTTGAAGGCACGGTTGCTCGTGCCCATACGCCCGCGGAGGCGCATGGGGAGCCGGGGACCCAACACAGCTCGTAGTAAAAGCCTTTAACCGGGCAGCGAGTAGTTTAGAAAGGTGCCAACGTGAACGGCGGAGAACTGCCTCCCGATCCAGAACGGAACTATGCTTATCCGGACGGGGCCCATCCGGATGGTCCTTACGGGGATCATGTGCCCGAAGTGTTGGCTACCGCGACCATTACGGGAGGCGGCGGAGGGGGCGGCCGTCTTCCCCCGCCGCCAGATGACGATGACGACGAGGATGACGAAGATCGCGGCATGCTGCGGATGTCCTTCATGGAGCATCTGGAGGAACTGCGGTCGCGCATTATCCGGGGACTGGCAGGCTTCGGTGTTGCGTTTCTGCTTTGCCTGATTTTTTCCAACCAGCTGTGGCAGATTGTCAGCAAGCCTGCGGTGGAGGCGCTTACGGCCCTGCACGTCAATCCTCCGGAGCTGGCGCAGCTGGCGCCGATGGAGGCGTTTTCTACGATTTGGGTGAAGGTTCCTTTGGTGATCTCTATCTTTCTGGGATCGCCCTGGATTCTTTGGCAGGTATGGGCGTTCATTTCGCCGGGGCTTTACGATCGCGAAAAGAAATGGGCTACGCCGTTCGTGGTGTCGAGCGCGGGTTTGTTCATTCTGGGTGGGCTGTTTGCCTACTTCATCGCGTTCCGGTATGGATTGACGTTCCTGCTCGGCATCGGCATGGGGGATAACCATGTCCGGCCGGTGGTGTCCATCACCGAGTACACGGACCTGTTCATCAACGTGATTCTGGGAGTGTCGTTGATTTTTGAGCTCCCGGTGGTGATCTTTCTTTTGACGCTGCTGCGGATTGCGTCGCCCTCTTTCCTGCTGGCAAATTCGCGCTACGCGATTCTGGCGATCGTGATTATCGCCGCTGTGGTGACGCCGACGCCGGATGTGTTCAACCTGATGCTGTTCGCGGTGCCCATGTGCCTGTTGTTTTTTGTGGGCGTATTCGCGAGCTACATTCTGGTGCTGAAACGCGAGAACCGCAGATTCCCGTGGAAGGCTTTCTTCCTGTGGTTTGCGGCAACGATCGTGATCCTGGCGGGCTTTGCCGCTATTGTGATTTCGTTCTACAAACTACACTTTGTGCCGCACTGGCCGTTTTTTGTGAAGTAACCCTGTCGGTCAGAACGAAGCTACTCTCCTAGCACACGTTGGGATGTTAGGATTACTTGGAGAGTGATTGCTAACGCGAGAATTCAGACGTTTGTTTGCCTAGAGTGCGGAGTTGTTATTAACGAACCGCAGGGAACGAATGGACTTCTGAGATGCCCGCTGGGGCATCGGGTTCAAGTGGTAAAGTCAGATCCTCCCTGGAAGATTGCTCTGAACTCATTCTGGATCGCGTTCGCAATTCTGGCCGTCGCCATTCATCTGTTCCAGACGGTCTGGCTTAGCGATAAGAGCAGCGTAATTGTATGGACGTTGCTGGCTGCAGGAGCCGCTTCGTCAGCTTACTTGGCGCTGAAAGGGCGTCCGCTCGTAAATAGGCCCGCTCCCATCGGAACTCTTGGAAAGCAATATCTCATCGTTGCTTTTGGCAGGCTTTTAGCAGTCGGAGCACTGGGAACGTTGACAGGTATGCACCTTTCCTACTAATTGTTATTTTTTGAAAAACCAGAGCCAGAAGTATTGCTGCCCCGCTCCCTGGCGGTATCGGGGCTCGAAGCCCGAGCGGAGAGCCATGGCATCGGCTTGTCCTTCAGAGAACGGGACGCCCTCCCAGGTGTCGTCAGGGTGGCTTTCGACCATTGTGTCTCCCTGAACCTGGAACTTGAATAGCGTTCCGGGTTTCAAGAGGCGGGCGACTTCACGTACGTAGGTCTCAATGATTTCGTAGCTGGGGATGTGCTGGAAGACGATGGCCGAGTAGGCGAAATCGAATTCCAGGTTGGGGATGACGGATAGGTCGCAGCCGTTGTTCTGGTAAAGATGAATGTTTGCGCGGTCGGCCAGGGACTTGCGGGCCTGAGAGATCATTTCGCCGCTGACGTCGACGGCGTGGACTTCGCCGAACATTGAGGAGAGAGCCCGGGTGAGGCGTCCCGCACCGCAGCCGATTTCTAGCACGCGCATGGACTTGGGGTCCTTGCCCTGGCAGATGTTGATCATGTCGGTGAGGATGTCCTCCCGAATGGCCTGCTCGCCGGCGGCGAAGAATTCGTTGTCGGACCAGGCGGTTTTGGATGTGTCGACAAAGTGGCGAGCGTTTTCCTTGGCCCGGCGGTCCCAGTCCTGGCGCATTTTCTCGAGCTGTTGCTCGCGGGTGATCTCTGGAGGCATGAACGGCACTCCGCGCTCCGATCTGCGCGATGTTCCTTTAGATGTAGATTTTGGTGGACGGCGTGGGGATCGAACCCACGGCCTCCGCATTGCGAACGCGGCGCTCTCCCAGCTGAGCTAGCCGCCCACTTGAGGACTACGTATCCAAATATAGCACTCGGTTGCGATGTGGCGCACGCACTTTGCGTTCGTTTTTAGCCAATCAGGCGTGCCTACGGCCAGGCGAGCTAAGTAAATTCTTATTTAAAGGGCCCTCGATCCGCTGAACTTCACCCCCAGCGGCAGAGGCCGTCTTGTTCACCCGCTACGGCGCGGGAGCCCGATATCGCTCTAGCCTTGCGTCCACTGTGCTCAAACCCTCGCGAAGTTGCCTAGGCATCGCTCCTGGTGAACCGACCCCTCCAGTGAAAGAGCAATCGATCTCCTTGCCTAGAAAATAACCCATGTGCGCGAAATTGAGAGTAAGGTGAAATAGGAAGTCGTTCAGAGGAAGGAAGATATTCTAACGACCTGATTCGTTCTGACACCGGACCGGTGGAACGCTCTCACGAAATATTAACTTGCCCCTGCAATCATTTCGAAGGAAACTAAAAGTTCATGTCTACCGCGAAAATGAATGACACTGCGCCGGTGCGCGAGCCGGCTGACCGGTGGTCAACGGCGGAGGCCGGCGAGCTTTACGATGTCGCCAGTTGGGGCAAGGGCTATTTTTCCGTCGGCAAGAACGGACATCTGTGGGTCCATCCGGACAAGGAACCCGCACGGGGGCTGGATCTCAAAGAGCTGATCGATAATCTCCAATTGCGCGGGATTTCGCTGCCCATTTTGATTCGCTTCGGCGAAATCCTGAAGCATCGCCTGGGTGAAATGCACCAGGCGTTTCAAAACGCGATCGCGGAACACGGCTACAAGAACAATTACTGCTGCGTTTATCCGATCAAGGTGAACCAGCAGCGGCAGGTAGTGGAAGAAGTCTTCGAGTACGGTAAGCCTTACAAATTTGGCTTGGAGGCGGGTTCCAAGCCCGAGCTTCTGGCGGTGCTGGCCATTGCGGATAACAATACACCGATCATCTGCAACGGCTTCAAAGACGATGAATACATTGAGATGGTCATGCTGGCCCGCAAGATCGGCCGCCAGATCATTCCGGTGGTGGAAAAATACACTGAGCTGGACCTGATTCTGAAGCACTCGGCTAAGGTCGGAGTGAGGCCGGTGATCGGGTTGCGCATCAAGCTGGCCAGCCGCGGATCGGGACGGTGGAAGTCGTCAGGGGGCTATCGTTCCAAGTTCGGCCTCACTATTACCGAAGCAATCAAAGCGCTGGATCAATTGAAGGCTTTGCAGATGGAGGATTGCCTGCAGCTTCTGCACTTCCACCTGGGCAGCCAGATCACCAATATTCGCCAGGTGAAGGGCGCGGTGATGGAGGCTTCGCGCGTGTATGTGGAACTGCGCAAGGCGGGCGCGGGACTGTGCCAGTTGGATGTGGGCGGCGGGCTGGGGATTGATTACGACGGGTCGCAGACGGATTTTGAGTCGAGTGTGAACTACACTTTGCAGGAATACGCGAACGACGTGGTGTATCACATACAGAATGTATGCGATGAAGCAGAGGTGCCGCATCCGCTGATTGTTTCCGAGAGTGGACGGGCGATTGCGGCCTATCACAGCGCGCTGGTGTTCAACGTGTTGGGTGTGACGGGATTCGGTGACGGCGAGGCTCCGCCTGAGATCCCGGACGATGCCGAGCAGCCGTTGATCGACTTGCGGGACACGCACAAGGGTCTTTCAAACAAGAACGTGATTGAAAGCTTTCACGATGCGCAGCAGGCGCTGGATTCGGCTTTGAATTTATTCAGCCTGGGATATCTTCCGCTGCAGCAGAGAAGCTGGGCGGAGAGTATGTACTGGCAGATTTGCCGGCGCATCCAGAAGATGGCCGGCGAGCTGGACTACATGCCGGAAGAACTGGAGGGTTTGGACAGCCTTCTATCCGACACGTATTTCTGCAATTTTTCTCTGTTCCAGAGTATGCCCGACAGTTGGGCGGTGAAGCAGCTCTTCCCGATTATGCCGATTCATCGTTTGGAGGAAGAACCCTTCCGTCACGGGATTCTGGGCGACATTTCCTGCGATTCGGACGGCAAGGTGGACCAGTTCATCGATCGCCGCGACGTGAAGAAGACGTTGCCGCTGCACAACTACACGGGCGAGCCTTATTTTCTGGGGGCGTTCCTGGTGGGAGCCTATCAGGAAATTTTGGGCGACCTTCACAATCTGCTGGGCGATACCAACGCCGTGCACGTGAGCCTGGATGAAAACGGTGGAGTGGTGCTGGAGACGGTGATTGAGGGCGACACGGTGCGCGAGGTCCTGGACTACGTCCAATTCCATTCCAAGACTCTGCTGAACCAGTTCCGGAAAGATGTGGAGATCGCCGTGCGCGATGGACGCATCAACTACGAGGAATCGGGGGCGCTCCTACGATTCTACGAGGACGGCCTCAACGGGTACACGTATCTGGAGCAGTAGGGCCGCTGCTATAACTTTCATTGCCGCATGCGCGTTTGCCGCGCTGCCTCCCGCACCCGGATTTCGCCTGCCCGACACGGCGGTTCCCCGAAGCTACAACATTGAGCTGACGATCGATCCAGCGCGACCCGTCTTTGATGGCACGGCTCGGATTGAAATCGAGCTGGTTGCCTCCGGCAGGGTTATCTGGCTGAACGCTAAAGATCTTACGTTGAAAAAGGTCGCGCTGGAGATCGGCGGCGTGGCGGTTCCTGTTCGTGCACGGACTGTGGGAGGAGAGTTTTTGGGAATCGAGGCCGATGCGCCGGTGGGGCCGGCGAAGTCGGCTGTCCTCACGGTGAACTACCGCGGCCGCATTCAGGACAAGCAGGTGCTGGGGCCGTACCGGCGCAATGTGGAGGGCAAGTGGTACGTCTATACGACGTTCACTCCGATCGAGGCTCGGCGCGCGTTTCCTTGTTTTGATGAGCCTCGCTTCAAGACTCCATGGGAGATTTCCATTCATGTGCGGCGCGAGCTGAGGGCTTTCTCCAACGCGCCGCAAACCAGCGAAACAGATGAGGCGGGCGGGATGAAACTGGTGCGCTTCGCCCCGACGGAGAAGCTGGCTTCGGAGGTGGTGGCGTTTGCGGTGGGGCCTTTTGACGTTTATTCATCAGGCGCGGGCATGCCACCGGTGCGTGTGCTGACTCCCATGGGTCATATGGCCGAGGGGCAGGCGGGGTTCGAGGCGAGCGCGAAGGTCCTGCCCCGATTGCTCGACTACATGGGCTCGAAGTACCCGTGGAGCAAGCTGGATCATCTGGCGCTGCCTGTGGGCGCATATGGAGCGGTGGAAAACCCGGGGCTGATTACCTATCTGGCGGCACGCCTTCTGGTGCCTGCGGCGGACGCTGTGAAGACGCAGGAATTGCGGCGGCTGGAAGCGCATGAGATCGGCCACCAATGGTTCGGCAATTTAGTGACGCAGGCGGATTGGCGCGACGTCTGGCTTAGCGAAGGCTTCGCGACGTGGATCGCCGACAAGATGATGGACGAAGAGAGGGCTCCTGAGCGGAGGGGGCTCGACTCGATTCTGGCGCGGGATCGGATGATGCTGGCCGATGTCACTCCTATGAGGCCGGTGAGGTTGGCGATCGGGTCGCGCGCGCAGTCGAAGAATATTTATGACCCGGTGGTGTATCAGAAGGGTGCGGCAATTCTGATGATGCTGGATGGATGGCTTGGCGAGGCCGACGTTCGCGATGGGTTGCGCGGGTATCTTCGCGAGCATGCTCTTGGGAACGTTACTACGGGTGATCTGGCTCGGGCTCTGAATCAGCAGACGGGCAAGGATACGCTGCCGGTATTGGAATCGTTTCTTGATACTGCGGGAGTTCCCAGGGTAAAGGCTACGCTCGAGTGCGATCCGAAACCGCGATTGCGAATCGAGCAGACTGGAGCTCGAGCGATTCCGGTGTGTTTTCGAGGCGCGGGGGTGCAGGGGTGCGCGGTGCTGGATGGGCCTGTACGCGAGTTGGATATCGCGGCGTGCCCGGCATGGATTTACTTGAATTCGAACGGCTCGGGTTACTATCGCACGGTGTGGACTGCAGGTCAGTTGAAGGCCCTTCTGGATACTGGATTAAGCGCGCTGACGCTGGCGGAGAAGCTTACGCTGGTGGAGGATTTGCGGGCTCAGAAGGCGTCGGGGGCGGAGGTGAGGGCGCTTCTGTTGAAGCTTTCGAATGAAGCTGAGCCGGTGGTCGCGAGTACGGCGTTTGCGGCGTTGAGGGTGGTTCCGTAAGAGAGTGTTTATTCCCTGAGCTTGAATTTTGCGATGGAGCCGCCGGGGCCGACGGCCCAGCCAGTAGCGCCTGCGGTGAAGCTGATGGCGTTGAAGCCGGGGCCGAATTTCCGCCACGTCATACCGCCATCGATGGAGACATCCGAGCCCCCGGTTCCCACGCTGATCCACATCTTGGCCTCCGGAAGATACGCTATGTCGGAACGAAAGCCGGAGGCGGTGGGTACCGAAGTCCACGTCTTGCCGCTATCCTTCGTGACCGCTAACGAGCCTGCAGTGGTCGAATCCATTTTGTAATCACCTCCCGCGGCGAGTCCGTAACGCGCGTCGGAAAAGAGAGAGAGAAGACGCCGCTGGTTGAGCCGTTCTGAAGCGGTGTCTTAGACACGGACCAAGTCTTGCCGTCGTCGCGGGAATAAAATACGCGAGAGCCGTCTGGGCCGCCGGTGCCGAACCAGACTTCATGCGCTCCGTGAGTGGTGATGCAACTCCCACTGGCGGCGAAGGCTCCTTCGTCTTTCATGCTGGCGGGTCCTTTTTGCTGCCGCCAGGTAACGCCGGCGTCGCTGGTGGTGAGGATGACGAAGTGGCCGTCGACAGGGTCGCCCACGAGGATGCCGTGCGACGAATCCCAAAATGCCATGGCGTCCCAGAATCCTTTGGGATCGGGATTGGTGAGCGATAGCGACCATGTTTTGCCGCCGTCGGTGGTTCGATAGAGGCGCGATTCTTGGCCTGGGCCCGCGCTGAGCAGAACGGCCGTGCGGTCGTCGAATCCTTCAACATCGCGGAAATCGAGGTCGGCGGCGCCGGGCATGGTTTTGTATTCCCAGGTCGCGCCACCGTCGCGGGTGCGAAGATAGGAACCCTTGGCGCCACTGGCCCAGGCGACATTCGGGCTAACGGCGCTGACGCCACGAAGGGAAACCGAGGTGCCGCTTTGTTGAGGAATCCAGACTTGTGCCCAGGTGGAAGCGGCTAGAAGGAAAAGAAGGCCATTGCGAAGCACGTATATTTTCAGTATAGCGGCGCAGGCCCGAAGACCGCTTAGAATAGGGTTACGGTGCCACAAGCAGTCTTTCCCACTCTCATGTCGATCGCAGCCGAGGCACCCATCGCCAAGGTAGAAACAAAGCAATCGGTCTTGCACGGGGACACCCGCGTGGACGACTACTTCTGGCTGCGGGATCGCAAGAATCCGGAGACGATCCAGTATCTGGAAGCCGAGAACGAATACACGCGAACGGTGATGAAGCCGACCGAGGAACTACAGGCGAACTTGTACGCGGAGATGCTGGGACGGATCAAGCAGACTGATACCAGCGTGCCGGTGGAGCGTGACGGCTATTTTTACTACACGCGGACGGAAGAGGGGAAGCAGTACGCGACCTACTGCCGCAAGAAGGGCTCGCTGGAGGCGGCGGAAGAAATTCTTCTGGATGGAAACGCGGAGGCGGAGGGCAAGAAATATTTCCGCATAGGCGATTTCGCAGTGAGCCCGAATCACAGGCTTCTGGCCTATTCTACCGATGACGCGGGCGATGAGGAGTATGCGATTCGGGTCAAGAATCTGGAGACGGGAGAACTTCTGCCGGACCAGATTAAGAACGCCTACACATCGCTGGAATGGGCGGACGATAATGCGACGTTCTTCTACACGGTGTTGGATGCGGCCAGACGTCCTCATCAGGTTTTGCGGCACAAGCTAAGCCAGCCAAGCGATGAGGTGATGTATCACGAAACCGATGAACGCTTCACGGTTCAGCTCACTAAGACATCCAGCCGGGCTTACGTTTTAATCAACGTGGCGAGTTCTTTGACGTCGGAGGTTCGCTCTCTTCGAGCGCAAGATCCGGACGGGGCGTTTGAGGTGGTGCTTCCACGAGTACATGAGGTGGAATACGATCTGACCCATCGCGGAGATTCCTTCTTCATTCGCACCAGCGACGGCGCGAAGACGTTCCGCCTGGTGGAGGCTCCGGTGGGGGACCCTTCGAAGGCCAACTGGAAGGAAGTGATCGCGGGCCGGGCGGAAGTCACCTTGGAAGAGGTGGTCGCGTTTGAGAATTACCTCGTGGTTGAGGAACGTGAGAACGGTCTCAACAAATTGCGGGTTCGCGATTTTCTCACCGGGCAGGATCACTACGTTGAGTTTCCGGACGCTGTCTACACGGCTTCTCTGACGGGAAGGCCCGAATACTCGTCGCACCTGGTTCGCTTCACGTACACTTCGCTGATTGTTCCTAACTCGGTGTTCGATTACGATATGGAGGCTCGGCGGCGGGAGCTGAAGAAGCAGCAGGAGGTGGTCGGCGGATACGATTCTTCACGCTTCGTGACGGAGAGAATCTTTGCGCAGGCTCCTGACGGAGTGGCGGTGACTATATCGCTGGTATATCGCAAAGACGTCGTACGTGACGGCAAGGCTCCGATGTTGCTGTATGGATACGGGTCGTACGGGTTAAGTAGCGATCCCCGGTTTAGTTCAGACCGGTTGAGTTTGCTGGAGCGAGGCGTTGTGTTTGCGATCGCCCACGTGCGCGGCGGCGGCGATTTGGGCAAGTCCTGGCACGAAGCCGGGCGGCTTTTGACCAAGCGAAACACATTCACCGATTTCATCGCCTGTGCGGAATACCTGATCGGCCAAAAATATACTTCGCCCGACCGGCTGGCGATTGAAGGCCGCAGCGCAGGCGGATTACTGGTGGGCGCGGTGACGAATCTGAGGCCGGATCTGTTCGCGGTGGTGCTGGCGGGGGTTCCCTTTGTGGATACGCTCAACACGATGCTGGATCCGACTCTACCGCTGACGGTAGGCGAGTACGAGGAGTGGGGCAATCCTGAAGACAAGGTTTATTACGATTACATCCGGTCGTATTCGCCGTATGACAACGTCGAGCCAAGAGTGTATCCTTCGATGCTCATCACGGCGGGGCTCAACGATCCGCGCGTTTCCTACTGGGAGCCCGCGAAATGGACAGCGAAGCTTCGTGCTTATAAGAAAGATCGCCATGTGCTGCTGCTGAAGACCAATATGGGCAGCGGTCACTTTGGCGCATCCGGCCGGTATGAGTACTTGAAAGAAACGGCGTTCAACTATGCGTTCTTGCTGCACGCTCTGGAATCCAATAAGGAACAATAATGACCCCTCAGCCCCATCCAACAAAAGTCCAGCTATCCAATAGCGCCGAGTATCGCGAGAATTACTCCAACAGCGTTCAGGTCCGCGTCAGTCTTTGGGACTTTTTCCTGTCGTTCGGTACCATCAATCAAAGCGGCGCCGATAGTGTTTCCATTATCAACTTTCAAGGCGTGTTCCTGAGCCCGCAGCAGGCCAAGGCGCTGGCGAACCTGCTATCGCAAAACATCACGCAGTATGAAGCCACGTTTGGAAAAATCACGCTGGAGCCCCAGCAGCAGGGCGAAGTTATCCAATAGCCCTTTTTGATCAACAAACAAACCTCGACGCTAATTTTCTTTGTTGCCTTCACACTGCTGCTGGTGGCGATCCATCTGCCGTATGTGAGCCTTCCTTATCACTGGGACGAGTTGGGGCAGTTTGTACCGGCGGCGCTGGATCTTTATCACGATGGAGCGGTGGTGCCGCACTCCACCGTGCCCAACATCCATCCGCCCGCTGTGATGGCGCTGTTGGCTTTGGTGTGGAAGATTTTCGGCTACTCGATCTTCACCACAAGGCTCACGATGCTGCTGGTGGCGGCGGAGGGAGTGCTGTTCTGCTTCCTGCTATCCATACGGTTATCGCGAGGCAATCCGGGAGCTCCCGCGTTTGCGGCTGCCTTATTCTTGATCGCATCGCCACTGTTTTATACGCAATCGATGATGGTGCTGCTGGATATGCCGGCGATGACGCTCACCTTGGCGGCGCTGCTCTTGTTTTTGGATGAGCAGTGGATCGCATGCGCGGTCACTTGCACGCTGCTGGTTTTGACCAAAGAGACGGGGATCACCACCCCGCTGGTTTTTGGCGCATGGCTGTGGTTTCGGGACAAGCGGCGTAGAGAGGCTCTCTACTTTCTTGCACCAGCGCTGGCTTTGGCGGGATGGCTCGCGGTGCTACATCATTCCACGGGCCATTGGATGGGCAATGCCGAGTTCACCCGTTACAACGCGACGGGCACGCTGGAGCCGTTCCACATTTTTTCCGCTCTGCTGAGGCGGGCGTGGTTTCTGTTTGTGAGCGATGGAAATTTTCTGGGTGCACTGGCTCTCTACCTGGGGTGGCGTGTCCTGAAAGGGCGGGAATGGTCCATCACGGCGTGGGTCGCGGGGGCGCAGTTGGGGGTGGTGGTGCTTTTTGGCGGCGCGGTACTGGAGCGATATCTGCTGCCGGTGCTGCCGATTGTGTACATCGCCATGGCCGCGGCGGCTTCGGTCTACCCGGGCAGTTGGCGCAGGCTCTCGCATTTGGCGATGACTGCGCTGCTTGTAGCGGGATGGTTTTGGAATCCGCCCTACCCGTTTCCGTTCGAAAACAACCTGGCGATGGTCAACTTTGTGAAGCTGCAGGAAGAGGCGTCGAAATATCTGGAAGCTTACGCGTCAGAACGGCGCATCGCTAGTGCATGGCCGTTTACCGACGCAATCAGTCATCCCGAATTCGGCTACGTGGAGAAGCCGCTGAAGGCAGTGCCGGTCTCCGGTTTCAGCTTAACGTCGCTTGCAAGTACCGATCGCAACAGTTACGACATCCTGGTGATGTACACGCGCGTATGGCCTGTGGAAGGCAACTTCCTGGACGTGGGACCGGTGCGCACTATATTGCGGCGCTATTTCGATTATCAGGCTCCGGCGACTGAGGAGCAGCTTCAATTGGGGCTGGGATTAGTGCGAGTGGTGGGGTGGGAGCGGGCTGGCCAGTCGATCGCGGTTTATGTCCGTGGCGATTGAGGAACAAAGTGGGACCGGGCGGCGTCAATTCTCTATGCTGGTTTCAGCCCTTCTCGTTATCGCGGTCCTTCTTCCCTCTGTTTCGGCGCAACAGATTCTTTTTACACACGCACCGAATGACGCGCCTCCCTGGCCGGTGGCGGACGTTTACTCGATGAATGCGGATGGGTCGGATGTTAAGGCGCTTACCAATGACGGCCACAGCCATGATGCGACCTGGACCAGCGATGGGCGCGGAATTTTGTTTGTGCACGATGGCGGTTTGCAGACTCCGACCCGCCCTGAACAGAAGGGGTTTGAGTCTTACCACTCCGTCGAACTTTACATGATGGATCGGGACGGAGGCAATCGTCATTTGCTGCGGCGTCTGGCTGGTTTTATTTATAGTGCCGCAATGTCGCCGGACGGAAAATCTTTGGCAATGACGTATCAGCCGGAGGCTCCGCCTCCCCGTCAATCGATGAGGGCCGGGCTCTACCTGCTTCCCGCAGATGCTCAAGGCGAGCCACGGCTTCTGGTGACGGATGCATTTACCCCTGGCTGGTCGCCTGATGGAAAGAAGCTCGCGTTCTCTGTGGAGAATCCCCGGGGCGAATGGGCCGTACACGTCGCGAATGCGGATGGGTCCAATGACGTGCGGTTGACCGACCCAGTGCTCATCTCAGGTTCCCCGGCATGGTCGCCTGACGGGAAGCAGATTGCATTCGATCAATTTACGGATCAGCGGAGGCGGCAGCAGATTTTCGTCATGGATGCGGATGGCTCGCACGCGCGGCAGGTCACGGCGGATTCCAGTTGGTCGTGCAGTCATGCTTCGTGGTTAGGGGATGCGGAGCTCGTATTTTCTTGCCGTTCGGCGGCGGCTCCGTGTGGTGGAGTCTCTTCAGTGGGGACGGTTTTGCCGGAGTGTACGCGGAGGATTTTTGCGGTGTCGCTGGGCGATTCTAAGGTCGGAATGAAGCAGCTCAAGGAAATGGATGGCGCTTCGCCTTCGGTTGGGCCGTTCCTAACGCGTAAGTTATTCCGATTCGATCGCCTTGCGCACTACGCGCAGCAGCTCGGTCATGGTGAAGGGCTTTGGCAGCAGCAGGGCGCTGGGGAGCTTTTCGGTGGGCGTCTCTTGGGAATAGCCGGAGATGAAGACCACCTTCACGCTAGGGAACGCGCCTCGGACGGATTCGGCCAGTTGAGGACCGGAGACGCCGGGCATCATTACATCGGTCAGCAGAACATGGATCGGGCCGGGGTGCTGTAGGGCGATAGCCAGGGCTTCTTCGCCTGTGGCGGCTTCGATGACGTTGTAGTGCTCGCGGCGCAGAATTCTGCGGACCAGGCCGCGAATGCCGGCTTCGTCATCTACCAGGAGAATGGTTTCGCGAACGGGTTCCGGCTCGGGTGCGGCAATTATGGGCGTGGAAGCCTCCCGCCTGCTCACCTCCGATGGAGCAGGCGGAGGCGGTACATCCACGGGCACGGCGATCAAATACAGGACCAGTAGCGCGCCTTGCTTATCGCTGGACGAGATGAGGTCGCCACCCCATTCCCGAACCATGGCGTAAGCTTTGGTTAGCGCGGCGCTTTGAGCGCTCTTTGGGTCCTTCGACGGAAGCACCGATTCGAATGGTGTTGCATGAGGTTCGGCGGGTCCTGAACCGAGGGCGCGGAATTCTACGCGGGCGTAGGCGCCGGGGGCGAGGGTTGCTGCTCCGATGTGCTCGTGAATCCAATCCATCCGGCAGGATATGTGAAGGCCTGTCGGATTCTGGGTTAGTGAAAGCGCTCCGTCGGCGATGGCGGAAAGCGCTGTGAGCAATTGGTCTGGGTCTGCCAGGGCAATGAGGGAACGGGCGGAGTCCACGGTCAACGGTGTGTGGGACCGGTCTTTGCGAATGGAAATCTCAAGCTCGCCGATGGCCTTCGCAAGGTCCGTCTCTACAGGAGCCTGCGACTGGCGGCGAGTGAAGTTTAAGAGGTTGCTGGTGAGGTCTGTCAGGCGGCGGCTGGCCGAGAGGATCTGCTCCACGTCGGCTCTGCGGGGATCTTGTTTGGGGAAAGTACCCAGCAGATCTTCGCTATAGCCGTTGATGATCATCAGAGGGTTGTTAAGGTCGTGGGCGAGCTTCCCAGCCAGATCCTGAATTGCGCCCACGCGATTTGAGGTAAGCAACTGCGACTCAAGTTGCTTGCGCCGTGTGACGTCGGTGGCCACTCCTGAAATGGCTCGCGCGGGGGAGCCCGGGTCGGCCACACGAATCGTCTCCCGGAGCCATACGGGGCGGCCGGAGAGGGTGAGCATGCGAAACTCCGCCGTGGCGTCGCCGCCTTTTTCGAAGACAGCGCGGTAGGTCGATTTGACCTGGGGTTGGTCCTCGGAGTGGATGCGGTTCCAGAAAAATTCGGGAGTTGAGGTCCAGCGGGAAGGCTCGTAACCGGTCAGTTCCTGGGCTGCACCGGCGACGGAGAGAAATTGTGTTGTGGCGGCATCGGCCCGCCAGACGATTGCCGGAAGACCGGCGGGAGCCACCGCCTTGGAGCCAGAGCGGGCTTCTATTTCGGTGACGTCCTGAATCATCAGGATGGTTTCGGGATCGCCCTCTTCATCCCAGCCTTCAGAGGGCACGATGGCGAAGCGATAGGTCTTTTCCCCGATTTCGACGAAGAACGGATCGTTGTTTCGATCGACATGCGCCGCGCGGATGTGCTCGACCAACTCCGGTGAAGGGAACAGTTGGTCAATGGTTCGGCCGCGAAGATCCTCGCTACGCAAGCCGACCGTGTGGCGGAAGGCGCGGTTAGAGGAGAGAATGGAGCGGTCGCCTTTGAGCACCACCAGGCCGGCCGGCAGAGCCGCAACCATTTCCTGGTAATAGCGCCGTTCGGTTTCCACCAGCGAAAGAAGCCGAGCGACTTCTCGTGATTTCCACTGCTCCAGGCCAGTGCGCTCCATGTCCACTTCAGTGTGCGGATGGAGCTTGGGGCCAACAAGGTACGGGACTCTTATTCGGTCTGGTACGAAGGATGAAACGTCCTAGTACTTCCGGAAGGAACGGTTGCTTTTAAGATTCACTATCGAGGGCGCGCATCTGTTGCTCCCCGTAGCGCGTTCCGGCAACTTGGGAGGCGGGGATTGCTTCTTCCAGACGATGCAGGTCCGCGGCCGACAACTGGAATTGCAGGGCTCCCAGCGATTCTTCGAGCTGACTTCGTTTACGAGCCCCAATGACAGGGACAATGGTCTCGCTTTTGGCCAGCACCCATGCGATGGCGAGTTGTGTGGGGCTCGCGCCTTTTTCCGCGGCGAGGGCCTGTAGGGTCTTCACCAGAACCTGGTTACGGGTAAGGTTGTCGCCACTGAAGCGAGGTAGGTGCGTACGAAAATCTGCCTTTCCAGCCGGGAGGGATCCGCTGAGCAGGCCTCGTGACAGGACGCCATAAGCAGTGACTCCGATGCCCAGTTCCGCCAGCACGGGAAAGATTTTCGCTTCGGGGCTACGGCTCACTAGAGCGTACTCAATCTGCAGATCGCAGATGGGATGAACTGCGTGTGCGCGGCGAATCGTGTCGGCTCCTACTTCCGATAGTCCGATGGCGCGTACATAACCGGCCTTCACAAGATCGGCCACGGCTCCGATGGTGTCCTCAATAGGAACTTGAGGATCCAAACGGGCGGGGCGGTAGATATCGATGTGGTCGACACCCAGGCGCGTCAGCGTGTATGCCAGGGAAGTCTTCACGGCGGCGGGCCGCGCGTCAAAGCCGAGAAAGGCTCCATCGGGTGCTCGCAGCGCGCCGAACTTCACCGAGAGGAGGGCTTGATCGCGGCGGCCCTGAAGAGCGCGCCCGATCAGCATTTCGTTGTGACCCATGCCGTAGAAATCACCGGTATCGAGCAGTGTGATACCGCAATCGAGGGCGGCGTGAATAGTGGCGATGCTCTCCTGGTCGTCGGAGGGCCCGTACATTCCGGACATCCCCATGCATCCCAGTGAAAGAGGAAATACTTTGGGGCCGGTGGTCCCGAGCTGGCGTAGTGCTGTCACGAACATTATTATCCGATGTCCGCAGCATTATCCGATGTCCGCGGCATCCACGAATGGTATATTTGAGCCCAATATGAGACTGATGTTCGCAACCGCGCTCCTGGTTTCCTCCGCTCATCTGCTTTCCGCACAGGATGGCGCGACGCTCTACGAACGCAATTGCGCTACCTGCCATAACGGAGCGATGGATCGGGCACCCGCGCGCGACGTGCTCAAGGGGATGTCGGCGGAGCGAGTGTTGGCGGCGATGGAAAGCGGTCCCATGATCACCATGGCTGTACGTTTAAGCGCCGCGGAGCGCAGGACTCTGGCGGAGTTCCTTTCGCAGAAATCTCTTGGGCAAGGCTTAAGCATGGCGCCTCCCGAGCAGGCGATGTGCAAGAATGCGCCCACTGCCATGAGTCTGAATGGACCGCTGTGGAACGGCTGGGGCGTGAACACCTTCAATACGCGCTTTCAAGACGGCGCATCGGCCGGATTCACCGCGGCGGAAGTGTCGCGGTTGAAGGTCAAGTGGGTGTTCGGTTTCCCTGGCGATCTGCAGGCGTATTCGCAACCGATCATCGCCGCTGGCCGGGTGTTTACGGGAAGCCAGGCCGGTAAGGTCTACGCTTTGAATGCGCAGACCGGCTGCATTGTGTGGTTCTTCGACGCGACAAGCTCGGTACGCAACGCGATCAGCATTGGACGCGTTCGGCGCGAAGGAGCGGAGAAGTACGCCGCATTTTTCGGCGATGGAGCGGGGAATGCTTATGGTTTGGACGCCGATACAGGCAAGCTGCTGTGGAAGACGAAGGTTGACACGTTCCCGGTTGCTCGCGTGACTGGGTCGCCTGTGTTTTATAACGGCAAGCTGTATGTTCCAGTCGCCTCGGGAGAAGAGGCGGCGGGAGCGTCGCCCGATTATGAATGCTGCCGCTTCCGTGGGAGCGTCGTCGCGCTGGATGGAGCCAGCGGGAAGCAAGTATGGAAAACTTACACGATTGACGAGCCGCGCAAGACCGGGAAAAATTCCAAGGGAGTCCAGCTCTGGGGGCCATCTGGTGCGCCGGTGTGGACCAGTCCCGCGATCGATGCCAAGCGCAACGTTCTCTATGCCACTACCGGCGACAATTACAGCGATCCGACCACCCGCATGAGCGATGCGTTTGTCGCGATGGATCTGGATACTGGCAAAATCAAGTGGTCACGCCAGATGACTGCCAAGGATGCTTACACGTCCGCATGCCGGTTGAATGACCGCACGAATTGTCCAGATTCTGACGGTCCCGATTTCGATTTCGCTAGTTCTCCGATTCTGGTCAACCTTCCCAACGGCAAAAGGGCGCTGGTGGCTGGCCAGAAATCGGGTATTGTTCACGCGATTGACCCGGATCAACAGGGAGAGGTGATCTGGCAAACGCGCGTAGGAAAGGGCGGAACAGCGGGCGGCGTGCAGTGGGGCTCGGCATCGGATGGCTCGAATGTTTATGTAGCGGTGTCCGATGTCGGGCGCATCAAGTTGGCCTATGCGCAGGTGACGGATGCGGACCCGAACGTCGGCGGGGGCATGTTCGCGTTGAGTCTCAAAGACGGGAAACAGCTTTGGTCGACACCACCGGGCAAGTGCGGCGACCGCAAGAGGTGCAGTCCTGCGCAATCGGCGGCGGTGACGGCTATGCCTGGCGTGGCGTTTTCGGGCTCGGTAGATGGGCACTTGCGAGCATACGCGGCTGGCGATGGAAAGATCCTCTGGGACTTCGATAGCGAGCGCGACTACACGACCGTCAATGGCGTGCCCGGACACGGGGGCTCGATGGACGGACCAGGACCAGCGATCGGGGGAGGGATGCTGTACGTCAATTCCGGCTACCCGACCGCGGGCGGCGCTCCGGGTAATGTTCTGATCGCGTTTTCGGTGGACGGCAAATAGATCAGAAGCGAAATTCGTCGCGAATGAATTGCTTTACGCCGGGGCGGCCGCTTAGACGCAGCCAGAGCGGGCCTTGTTCTCGCGATCTTTCCAGGTGGAAATCGAAAAACGGGCAGCACTTGCTTTCGAGCTCGATCCATTCGGCGGCGCTGGATAAGGATATTGCCGGCGATAGACGAAACCCGTAGCCGTCGGCCAGTTCTCGATGTTCTTCTATGGATGAGAAGAGCGTTCGCGTCAGCTTGTGATAGCGCTCGCGTTCTTCAGTGGTCATCGCCTGGGGATTGCAAAAGAAGGGCGTGCTGGCTTGGTTTGGAGCGGTCGGCGACGCGCCGCGCGCGATGGACTCCTCCAGAATCCGCCGCACCGTTTCGATGACTCGGAGGACGTCGTCTCCCTGGGCCCCGGGGCCGTGACCTGCAATGACCACGCGTGGCCTTAACGCCGCAATCCGGTCAAGCGATTTCAGCCAGGTCTTCCAATCGTCCGATGTGCCCGCGTCAAGGTTGGGCAGATAGCCGTTGATCAGGCAATCGCCGGTGAACAGCACGCCATCCTCCGGCACCCAGACCGACAGATTGGTAGGAGTGTGCCCCGGAGTTAGAAGGATCTCGACCGCGCAATTCCCCAGCTCGAAACTCATGTCTTCTGAAATCGGCTGGTTGGGATTAGCGAGCCTGGTTTCCGCATAGAAATAGCTTGCTTCTCCACGTGATCGACGAACTGGATTGGATATGGCCTGATTGAACTCCGCCATCTCGGCTTGAAATTCTTCTTCCGTGCGATGAAGGTTCGAGTGACCCCATACGTCGATGCCGCGGCCGCGAAAGAAACTGTTGCCGCCGATATGGTCGAAGTGCTGCTCGGTGTTGATCACTCGCAATTGGTTGGGCGGATGTACCGAGGTCGCGTAGCCGTGGATCGACGCCGCTGCCATTGCGTTGGCGCCTGTGTCGACGACGAGGGTGATATCGTCGCCAGCGATAAATCCCGCGTTGACGCACCAGGGGGTGACGTAGCCCAGCCCGGTGAACGCGTAACAGCGATTGGAAACTCGCATGTACCTATTGTGACGTCCTAAAGCCGTCATCAATTGGGTTTATCTAGCCCACTAAGTCTTGAAAGGTTCCCCCGTCTGACGGCATACCCCTGCAAGCGCCTCGGCATTCTACGCTGCGGCGAACCTCGAAAGGAGACGTTCCATGAAACCAATCGCTATAGGTGTGTCCGCACTTTTGGGTGTAGCCGCCCTGGTAGGACTTGCCGGTGAAACTCGGGCCGCCCGCCCGGCCGGAAATGCAAACAATCCCCCGCCTCTGTCCCTCAAAGAGGCCGTCGAACACGGAGCCCAGTGGATCGCGTCGGTCCAAGGCCGTGACGGAGGCTGGGGTCAGGATGGCGGCGAAACCTCTTACGTCCGCGTCGGCGAGCGCCTGGAATCCAACGGGAACGACGTCGCCAATACCGCGGTCGCCGTTCTCGCCCTACGCCGCGCGGGAAACCAGTATCAAGGCAACATCCGTCGCGGACTCGACTTCATCCTCTCTAACGTGGACGCGAGTCGCGTGGATGGCCTGGAAATCACGAACCGCAACGGTACGCAAATCCAGCGCAAGCTTGGACCGTTCATCGACACCTTCCTCACCTCCATGCTGCTCTCCGAGGTCGACGGCACAATGGACCCGCAGATGAATGCTCGCGTCCGCCGAGCCCTGCAGAAGTGCGTCACGAAGATTCAGAACAGTCAACAGCGCGATGGAAGCTGGAACATCTCAGGAGGCTGGGCCCCCGTTCTGGGAACCTCCATGGCCTCGCGTAGTCTCTATGTCGCACAGAGCAAGGGAGTGGCTGTCCAAAGCAGCGTAATGGATCGGGCGGATACGTACACCAAGAGCGCTATGAATGCTCCCGCCTCGCAGGCGGCGGCAGGGGTTGCGCTTTACCAGAGTGCTCAGGCACTGGAACAACTGAGTCGCACGGAAAAGGATCGTAAGGCCAATGCACCCCAAATCAGCGCGATTAAAGCGCAGCTTGCCGACCAGAGATTCGTGGATGGCTTCGGTTCGGTTGGCGGCGAGGAATTCTTTTCCTATCTCAACATGAGCGATGGTCTGCGTCGCGCCGGAGGACCCGAATGGACCAAATGGCACGCGGAATTGACTGACAAGATTCTCAAGATGCAGAACGAAGACGGAACCTGGGCAGGACACCACTGCATCACGGGCCGCGTCGCGGTCACCAGTGCAGCTATATTGAATCTCATGGTGGACCATGAGCCTGTTCACAACAACTGATGTCCCTAGGCCGCAAAGGATGCGCGGGCGCCCTCATTGCATTCAGGTAGCTGGCCCGCGCATTCCGTTTTGCGGCCTTTTACTAAAGAGACGTTCGTTTCTTCTGGGCGCGCTCTCGTTGGGAGCGTGCTCCAGAGGAGACGATGCCCTCATTCCGCTCCGCCGGGCCGTCGAATTCCTCTGGTCCCGCCAAGCCGACAACGGGGGCTTTCCTAGCCGTAAATATGGCCTGCTCCGCAGCGGGCAGTCTTTGACACCGTTCGTGCTGGACGCGTTACTCGAAGTACCCGAGACAGTCGTTCCGCGCGACTTGGTTCGCATCGACAAGGCCATCGAGTTTATTCGTAACAACACGAACAAAGACGGCGCTCTTGGGCTTAGCGATTCCGCCAATGACGACTATCCCAACTACGCAACTGGATTGGCCGTCAAAGCCATGGTTCGCGCCCAGCGCCCCGGATGGAAAGAAGCGATCGCCCGCATGGTCCAGTGCCTGCGCGCACAGCAATTCACGGAACAGAATGGATGGAAGCCCGCCGATGCACCTTATGGAGCGTGGGGCATGGGCGGTCCCATCCATCATCCGCCCGATGCAGGACACGTGGAAATCTCCATGACGCGCCACGTTCTGGAAGGGCTCGCGGCCGCTGGCGTCGGGCCAACTGAGCCGGCGATGAAGAGCGCCGTGGTGTATCTGGATCGCTGCCAAAATCAGGACGGAGGTTTCTATTTTTCTACTGTCAATCTTGAGACCAACAAGGCGGGCGAGACCAACGGCCGCCCCAACAGTTATGGGACCACCACCTGCGATGGTATCCTCGCGCTTCGAGCCGCCGGAATTCCCATCACCGACGACCGCAGCAGGAAGGCTATGGATTGGGTCCGCTCGCACCACATACTGGACGGTGCGCCAGGGTTCGACAAGCCCCCCCATCAGGGTTGGAGGCTTGGCTTGCGCTTTTACTATGGCGCGGCCGTGAGTGAGGCGATGCCGGGTTTGCCGGTTTTACTACCGCCGCAGAAGCAAGACGGAAGCTTTGCGAATTCCAACAACATGGTGAAAGAAGACGACCCTCTCATCGCCACTGCCTTCGCCGTTCGCGTTCTGTGTCACCAGTAGCGTAATCGCTATAATTGGTCCTTCCATGCCGATCGATTGGTTCCCGCTATGGCTCAGCCTGCGTGTTGCCTTTGTATCGACGACTTTGGCTGTGGCTGCGGGGCTGTATGTCGCATACATCCTGGCCAATCGCAATTTCCGTGGCAAGGAATGGGTGGACGCCCTGGTTACTCTGCCGCTAATTTTGCCCCCCACAGTGCTCGGCTATTACCTCTTGCTCGTGATCGGGCGCGCAAGCCCGTTTGGGAAAATCTGGGAAGATGTATTCGGATCGCCGCTCGTGTTCACCTGGAAAGCCGCAGTAGTCGCGGCGCTTCTGCATTCGCTGCCTCTGTTGATCAAATCGGCCCGCGCGGCGCTGGAGAGCGTGGACCGCAGTTATGAGCGGGCGGCCCGAAGCCTGGGCGCTTCGGAATGGCGGCTGTTCTGGCGAGTCACTCTTCCGCTTGCCAACCGCTCGATTCTGGCCGCTATCGCTCTTGCCTTCGCGCGTTCACTAGGCGACTTCGGTGTCACGCTGATGGTCGCGGGCAATATTCCGGGCAGCACGCAGACCGTGGCGGTCGCAATCTATGATGCGGTCGAAAGTGGAAATGGGACCTTAGCGCGTGTGCTTGTCATCGTGGTCTCCGTGGTGGCGCTGGCTATTCTCGCGATCGCCAATCGTCTGGGCCCGCGGGCATTATGATTCAGGTCCGGCTCCGTAAAGCATTCCCCCCAAAAGGATTCTCGCTGGATCTGGAATTTCAGGCTGGCTCCGGAGTCACGATCCTCTTTGGGCCCAGCGGCGCGGGAAAGACGCTGGTGTTGGAATCGATCGCCGGCTTCGCTCGTCCCGATGAAGGCCGCATTCTTCTGGACGACGACATTCTCTTCGACGGCGCCACAGGCGTGCATCTTGCTCCTCAAGCTCGCGACTGCGGCTACGTCTTTCAGAAGGGTGCATTGTTCCCGCACATGACCCTACGCGAAAACCTGCAGTTTGCGGCCGAGCGCCGCCCTCGTCTGGAACGCCACCGCCGCGTGAATGAAATGATCGAACAGTTTCGCCTGACCGAGTCCGCGGGCCGGCGGCCCCACGAAGTTTCCGGCGGCCAACGCCAGCGTCTCTCCATAGCTAGGGCGCTCATTGGCGCGCCTCGCCTGTTGCTTCTCGACGAGCCTTCTCAAGGGTTGGACGCTCCCCTCCGCGCGGAGCTATACGAAGTGTTGCGTCAGGTGCGGTCTGAGTTCAAGATTCCAGTCCTCATGGTGACCCACGATCTGGATGAGTGTTTCGAACTGGCGGATGAAATGATCGTGGTGAACGCGGGAAGAATCGTTCAAAGCGGCACGCCCCGCAAAATTCTCGATCAGCCTGCCAATATCGATGTGGCCCGCCTGTTGGGCAGGTTCAATCTGATTGCCGGCGAGATTCGGATGTTAGACCCCGGCCGCAACATTTCTCGAGTGAAGCTCGGCGAGCACGAATTAGAAGGGCCCTATTTTCCGGGGCATCTCAAAGGCGACCGCATCATCCTGTGCATTCGGCCTGACCAGCTAAGCGCGCTCCCACGAAGCTCGCGTCTGGGGCAGAATCAGATGCCGGCGAGCCTGGAAAGGGCGGTCGAGCAACCCTATGGGGTGCGCCTTGAATTCGCGGGCTCCATCGCCGTCACTGTAGGTCGCTCCGAGTTTGAGCGCATGCGGGAGACCACAGAGTGGATCATCGAGTTTCCCACAGCCTCCATGCGGGTGCTGTGAGTCGACCCCCAATCGACCCCATAAAGACATTTTATTGACACAACCATTGCCGGAGAACCCGGTTTTGGATGACAATCGGATACGGGTTAAGCCCAATCCAGATTTGAATCATCGCCTGGGTTCGCCCGGCGACCACGTTTGCATGCGTGGGGAAGTTCTGCCGATTTCAATCCGACGAGAGGGCCGGCAACATCCGCCCATTAAAGAGGAGACAGAATGAGCGACCTGACAGATTTCCTTCGGCTATCGTACGCCGAGTTAGAAGAGCTGAACCTGCACGCCAAAGATCAGCGCATGAAGCGCGTTCCGATGGATCAGCTCCGCGAAGAGCGCCTCAAGTACCTGAAGGACGAAAAGCGGATTAAGGCAGTCACCCTGCTCTTCAGCGATCTGGAAGGCCGCCTCCACATGCTGGATTACGATAAGAAATTCTTCATCGGTTCGGCGGATAACCTCACCTTCGACGGATCCTCCATCCGCGGTTTTACTGCGCAGAAGGAAAGCGACCTTAGACTGGGCATTGACTGGTCGGCCTTCTACTGGCCTCCGGCCGACTATTTCGGCGCCGGCAAGGTGATGGTGTTCGGTGAAGTGCTCGATAAGGATGGAACTCCATTTGTCGGCGACATCCGCGGCGTGCTGAAATCCTACGCGGGGTCGATGCATGAGAAGCATGGTTACACCATGAACGCGGCGAATGAGATTGAAGGCTTCGTGTTCAAGGGAATCGATGCCGAGAAAGCCTACAGCGACGGCGGCACGTTCGAATACGTGAACACCGGCGGCTATTATCATTCGCTTCCTGGCGATCCGTTGCGCGTCTTCATCGACCGTTGCGCCGAAGTACAACGGGCGATGGGCTTCCAGAACGAGAAGGATCACCCCGAAGTCGCGCCCTCGCAGTTTGAAATCAACTATGGCTACGGCGAAGTTGTCGCCGCGGCCGACCAGATCCAACTCTATAAGTTCATCTGCCGCCAGGTGGCCACCAGCCTCGGCCTCACCGCATCTTTCCTGCCCAAACCCGTCGTAGGCGTGAACGGATCGGGGATGCACACTAACGTCAGTGTCAGCAAGAACGGCAAGAACATCTTCTGGGACCCTAAAGGACTGGAAAAAGTCTCCAAGGCCGCTTGGGACTTCGTGGACCGCATTCTAACCTCCGGCAATGACATCTGCGCGCTGCTGAACGCGAGCGTGAATGCCTATCGGCGTCTGGATCCGCACTTTGAAGCTCCCAATCAGATCATCGCTTCGGCCGTGGATCGCGGATCAATGGTTCGCATTCCGATTGGCAACGAAAGGAGCGCGCGCATCGAAGTTCGTTCTGTAGGTCCGGATGCCAACCCCTACCTGGTGATGCTTGCCATCTTCAAAACCGGCCTGGAAGGGCCGCTCTCCAAGATGAAAGACCTGCGCAGCGCCAAGCGCTACCTTCCCGATAACATTTACGACGCTTTGGACAACTTCAATAGTTCCGAATGGATCACCAAGGTTCTCGGTGAGGACGTAAAGGCTCGCTATGCGGAACTGAAAAAGAACTCGGCGGATCGGTGCCCCCGGCTGCTAGGGACCCGTGTGAAGGCGGGCGAAGTGCAATTCCATCACGAGGTTTACAATCAGTATCTCTGGAATCAATTCTAAGAGGTTTTTCCAAAGATCGAGGCTACGCCTCATCTTAAACCCTGGACGCCCGGTCGCAAGACCGGGCGTTTTTTCGTTGGCGTTTTCGATACTATGTGAACCCAAGTAATCCGTGAAGCCCCTTCAGGGATCATAGCTTCACGCTCTCGACGGTGTAGAGAGTGTTCGGAAGACGAGTGGGCGAGCATGGGCCCGCCCCACCCGATACAAGCGTTATTGCACTCCAGGAATGTACACCACCTGGTTGCCAAAGATATTCTGACCATTCAGAACGATGGCAAGCGCAAGAGGTTGATCGGTTCCCGTTGTCGCCGATTGCGGTATCTGGAACCCGACGATATAGACACCGATGGAACCCTGGACGTATTGTGCAGGATTGGTTGGTACGCCGGCGTTGTTGATGCCAACAACCACGGTGGACGGCACTGTCTGCGCTCCGGTTCCCGCCGCATTGGTAGACGTCGGCGGATTTACCTGTCCGAGGCCGGTAGCGACCACGTAGTAGGTTTCACCGCGATGCGCCAGACTGCTGGGCGTCACGTAAGTGCCATCCAGTGCGCGAATAACCGCACCGTAAAGCTTTCCGTTGGGACCAGCATATGTGAAGATGCCGGGTTGCGCCTGGGAGACCGGGACGCCTGTTACGGTAGTGACTCCACCATTCACGGTGATAACCACCGTCGCGGATCCGACGGGTGTTTCGCAGGGAGTCTGGAAAGTGACCTGCTGCACGTTGTTTGAATTGGACAGCGCGTACAGAGGAACGGGAATCCCATTGATGGTCATTGAGAGGCCGCCCAAGGTGTAAGGCAGGGGCCCGAACCCGCTGC
Source organism: Terriglobia bacterium (assembly GCA_963766615.1). GTDB lineage: Bacteria > Acidobacteriota > Terriglobia > Bryobacterales > Bryobacteraceae > Palsa-187. The sequence goes on along the minus strand of CAVYBC010000008.1, from coordinate 604,860 downwards.
TGCCGGGTAGAACACCCGATATGGATGAAGCCAATCCAATTGCCGACGCGGAAGCCAAACCGCACGGAACCAGGCCGGGCGCGAAGCTAGCTGCGTTCACGAAGCTGGTAGCACTAATTGGCAAACCAGGAGGCTGGGAGGTCACACTTGCGTTAGCCGTGATTCCACCAGCGGTCGCACTGATCGTAATGCTTCCCGCGGTGGCTCCGGCTGTAATCGTGGTTGCAGCGCGTCCTTGCGCGTCGGTATTCGCCGTCGAAGGATTCACAGAACCTGAACCGGAGACAAGATTGAACGAGACGAGGATGCCGGGAATCGGATTGCCCTGTCCGTCGCGCACCTGGAATACCACCGGCTGCGGAAATGCGTTGGCGGTGAAGCCAGTTTGTCCGCTGCCGCTGACCAGAGTCACGCTGGATACCACAACGCTGTTGGTCAGATTGAACACCACATTACCGACATTGGGTACCGCGAGCCGGACCTGAATGGGTCCAGGTATCTGCCCCAGTGTGACGTTGGTTGCGAAGCGCCCGGCCGCGTCGGATGTGCTGATGGTGTGTTGCAGGGTGGCCGAGCCAGAGACTACGGACCATGTTCCAGCCACTCCCGCGACGTTGTTTCCACATGGGTCGGTAACCGTTGCATAGAGGGTCTGAGGAAGACTGTCACCCGCCTTCCCGCTTTGGTTATTGCCCTGCGTGATGGCCAGGCTGGAGGCCTTCCCAATTCCGACTTGCAGATTCGCCGGGAAGAAGCGATATTCTCCCACCGAGATTAAGAAGGGATAAATCACGCCAGGAGTCAGCTGACAGGAAGCAACCAGCGTACAGCTTGACACTCCCGTGTTATCGGAGAGAGTGCTAGCCGATGTACAGGTAGCCGGTCCCGGCATGGTAGTGTCCGTAACGCTTGCGATGCGGATTCCCACGCCTGGGATTGGCGATTGGGACAGGTAGGAAGAATGAACTATCGTCTGGATCGCGTTGGGGAGAGATTGGCCCAAACCCGCGTTGATGGTGCGGTTGTTGTCAAGGGTTGGTACAAGGATATCCGCTTGCGGCTGGTTGGTGACTCCGTCGGGAGCAATGATATAGACCACGACGCTAAAGTCCACTGACCCGACACTGGTGGCGGCGTTGACATCCATTACCTGGAACGATTGCGTAATGCCTGTCGTGCTCTGTTGCGAGGGAGCGGTACTGGCCGAGAAGTCGGTATATGCAAATCCACCGTCGTGCGTAGCGCTATCGGTGTTCACGATGTTTCCTGCACCCGAAGTGATGGTGTAGGCTACCGGTTCGCCGTTGAGGGCAACCCCGTTCGCATCGGTAACCTTGATGCCCAGGGGCTGGCCACCCAAGAATGTCGACCCGCCATATAGGACCATTTGTCCGTTTCCGCTGATGATGTTGACCTGTTGGATTGCACCAGGTCCAACGACGCCGGATCCGGGAACTGTCAGAGTATAACTGGTGGTCGCGCCGCCCACAGTCAGGGTTATGGTGTACGTCCCGGGAGTCGCGGGCAACGTTACCGCAGTTTGCACGAAGCCATCCGCGTTGGTTACTTGCGTCGGAGTCGCAATCGTGACACCGCTGCTAGCGTCGACCGAGAAAGTCGCTGCCGCGTTATATACAGGACGGCCGGTTGAATCTGTCACCCGGGCGATCAGGGGCGCCGCTACGGTGCCCGCTTTGACCACCTGCTGATTGTTATAAGTCACGAAGGCGGCTGCGCCGGACTGCGGAGGCACGGATACGAAATCGAAAATTCCGCTATTCAAAATGTCGGATGCCTGAACGCTGAGCGTATTGGTGGAGAGGTCTATGCGATCAATGTTGGTTTGGTTGCCATTGGCGATCAGGAGATACAGAAAGCGAGCCGATGGAATTTCCCCGGAAATGGCCACGGCAAGGACGTTCTGCACGGGTACAATCGCGCTCAACTGGCTCACCACACCGCCGAGCGGAGAGGGCGTGATATCCCACAACGTGGTTGTGCTGGGAGCGAATGCGAGCACCCGGGTGTTGCTGATGACATAGCAGTCGGAGTAGGCGGGAGGGGGATTACCCGTAAATGGCGGCCACGTGGTGACGCTATGTCCGGACAGCGCGACCTTTATTATGGATTGGCCACCCGTGTTGGGCGTTAGATTTACGAAGAACACATATTGCCCGTCAGGGGTAAAGTGCAGGTTTCCCGGAGTGGCGACGAGGTCGATCTCGCCATTCGGGGTTTGCGTGAGCGTTGCCGGGTCAACTTCGTAAAGCCGATTAATCTCGGCGACGTAGAGGAGGCCCAACGGGGAGAGAGCGATCGAGGTGGCTCCGCCGAAGGGAACATTGTAAGGAACGCTGAACGCCGAGCTTCGATTGGTGAGATTCACCCCGTAGACCGAGCTTCCGAAGGCCGAGTTCGAAAGAACATAAGCGGTTTTGGAATCCCTGCTGATCGCAATGCTGGTTATCGTCCCCGTAATGTTGGCTGTGTTGGAAAGCACCGTATCGTTCGACGTGTCGACGATGTAGAGAGACGATCCCCCAACCAGCAAGTATTTTCCATCGGGCGTAATCGCCGCGGTGCTAACAGTACCAAGAATGCCATTAATGCTTTGGAAGGTATTAAAGCCTTTGTCGATGGACTGGACTCCGCCTGAGCCAGAGCCTAGGAAATAGAATTTAGTTCCGTCAGGCTTAGCGATCACCTGCGTCGCGCTAAGCGGTCCGCTCTTATCGACTGCGGGACTAAGGGGATTCGCGTCGTAGACGAAGCCGAAGAATCTTGAACCCGGAACGTTCGCGCCCGGTAACTGAAAAAGGTATCCGCTCGACTGTGCGAAGGCCGTAGCGCCCATCGCAAGACAAACCAATGCGACAAGGCATAGCCGTGCCAGGAGAGATACGTATCGATTGAACATGGATTGACCTCGTGAAAATGCGAGATGGACGCGGACGGGACAACGTCGAGTTTATCACAGGTAATCAGATTGGCGCAATAAAACAGAGAACGCTGACACTGTTTAACTTCGCTGGCATCAAGGGCATTAAAAACAAAACGGGGAGGAGCCGAAGCCCCTCCCCGTCTGTACTACTTACTGACTGGTTTTTAGTGAACCAGGTTCTCACCCGCTTGCGAAGTGCGTTGCAAGCCGGACGGAGCCAGACTGGTGTTATCCAGGAGCAGTCCGAGATAACCTTCGGACGCACCAGGAGTCAACGGACCGGCGCCGAGAGCGCTGACGTATGCGAACGCATGGCAGTATTGGAATGCAGCCTGCGTGATCACATATCCAACGAATCCGGCAGCGCGGTTGTCAAGACCCCACTGCTGGCTGCCACTGGATGCGACGTAGGTCAGAACCTGACCGGTCGGGACTACAGTAGTGCCGGGGCAAGTGCCTGGGCTGGCCGTGCTAGTGCACTGAGTCGACGGCGGTGCGGAGTTATTCGCTCCAACGCCGTAATACCAGAACTGTATAGCACCTGCCTGCGGAGTCGCACCGAATCCGAAGGTTGCCCCTGGATCAGTGGACGTATTAGCGATTGCGATACCTGTGTCATACCCTGCGGTCGAGACCACGTACGGGAAGAGCAGGTTGCAAGCGCACTTCACAATCAGGAAGAGGTTCGTGGGAACCGTTCCAGGAGTGAAGCGCGGGATCGGAAGCGTAGCGGACGGCTGTCCGGCTGCTGCCGTGGTATAGAACGGAGCAAAGCCACCGGCCAACTGGGAAGTTACGCCAGGAGCCGGGAGGTTCTGCGCCAGGTTCTGCACAAAGGACAGAGCGACCGGTACATCGAGATCTTCCAAGCTGAACGGGTCAGACCAGAGGACTTCGTAAACCGCCAGATTGCTCGCGCCGACTGCGACATAGTTGTTCTTGTTCAGAGTGCCTGAAGGAGCACTATAGGCGCCAGCGCCATTCGCATCGGTGTTGGTCAGAACAGCAACGCCCGTTACTATGCCGGTATTGAAGCCGAACGGGAAGTTAGCGCCGTGGCTGCCCTGCCGATAGAGGTAAGCGATCTGCGGGACAAACACCTGCGCGCCATTGGGGATGCTGGAGAAGTTCATCGCGAGGCGAGTGCCTTGCGACGCGATTCCAGCTCCGGCGATACCCGTGCCAGATGAGGCTGCGAACGGGAAATGCGGTATTGGTTACCGCAACCGTACCAATTCCGGTGGGCGGATTGGGAGTCGGTGTTTGGGCTACCGACGGGAACATGAATCCGCTTTCCGTATTGTAAATTGCACCCGGAACGTTCTGATCGAGATCGGCCGGATAGTTGTACGTTGCTCCGCTGACGGGGCCGCCTGTCGAGCCAGTCCACTGATAATACGAAGCAGTGGGCTGGAGGAACGCCGTTGCCGGTACCTGGACCACTAGTTCCAATTTCTTGGGCAATATTCTTGACCTTGAAGGAACTGGCAAAGCCTTCCGTGAAGCGAATACCTAAAGGAGTCCCCGTGCGTGAAGCCAGTAGTTGTTCCGAGAACACCACTAGCCGCGCCGAAGATACCCGGATTGAGCGAGTTGCACTGCAGATAGGCGAAAGAGCCCGACACAGCGGTCACCAGACCACGCTGAACGTAAGCAACCAACTGCTGCGGGTTGTTGATCGCGATCGACGTGTTGCCGTTGATCGAGATGTTCATGGTGATGTTGGCGGTGGTGAAGGTATTGCTCACGCCCACTGCAACCGCGTTCGCACGCACGTTGGTGATGCGGATGGTGCGGTTAGTGGTGGTGCCCGGAGGATCCAGCGGTACGCCAAGAAACACGGTCGAGTTGAACTGACCGGGGTTCTGCTGCGTGCCCAGACGGCCCTGGAACACATTCGGACGACCAGTACCATAGACGGCTGTCCCCGGGGTGCCGTCATACGTGTTGGCCGGGTTAGCCCGGTGCGGTGATGGCGCAGACGCCAGGACCGGAAATACCGTTATCCGGCGCGCCAACCTGACCGCAATTCAAAATCGCACGAGTGGGCTGGACCGCCGAGTTCGGCTCGTCGATGATCAACAGAGCTTCATTGAAAGACCCTGCAGTCGTGCTCGACAAGAGCTTGCTCGTAATATTCGTGCTCAACAGAATGGTGACGTTGACCGGAGGCACTGTCTGCCCAACCGGCGTCGGAACGCCGCCATTGCAGTTCAGTGTCAAGTCACCGACCAGTTCCGTATAACCTTCCGCGCGGACGATCGGGGGAACGCCGGCGTTGGCTACGCATTGGAACGGTGGGGCTTGAGCGCTAACCGGTACAGTGAACCCGGCGAGCAGGGCCACTACGGCTAGCGCGTAAAACCATTTGCGAAAATCTGCCATTTCCTTCTCCTTGTGAAGTTTTAATTTTGAATTGATGGAAGTTCTCTTATTCAACCTGAGCCTCAATCTGCCTTCTTTGGTTCTGAACCTTGCTACTTGGGGAACCAAAGATTTTGTCAACAAATTCTTTGTCGACAACGGCCCGAGCGTGTCGCCTTGTGCTTGCTTGACTGCCTACGCCCGGCGTTTCGACTCGAAAGCTCACTTTGATATTGACTTCTCGTTAAACTCTAATGTGCTCGCGGGATTCACGGTGATGAACGCCGCCTGAACTGCCACGGTACACCCTGGACGCAGTCAGATAATAGATAACATCCTTGGGCAATTCAAGTCAAGGAAAAAGTAGGAGATAGATCCCACCCTCAATGACCTGTTTCAACCCCAAAGTGGTGACTGACCTATTCGAACACACCCCTAACCCTTCAGTCAAGTTGTGCCGGAAGCTCAAAACCAGAAGAAGGCCCTATTGTTTAATGTATTTCCGCAGCTTTTTGACCCGCGCTGCTAGCTCGTCGCTCGCCTCCAGCAGTTCCGTGCCGTCATAGATGACGTGCGGGGTCATAAATATGATCAGTTCCGACCGTTCCGTCGAATAAGTCTTGCTTCCGAACAGAACGCCTAAATAAGGAATCTTGCTAAGTATCGGAATGCCTGCGCTCGCCCACGTTCCGGTTTCTTTAATCAGGCCGCCTATCGCGATCGTGTCACCGTCCTGCATGGTGATCTGCGTCTGCACCACCTGCTGATCAAAAGAAGGAGTCAGCGCATTTCCGGTCGGGTTGCTTGGCGAAGGCGCACTGATTTCCTGATTGATAATCAGGGTCACCACGCCCGAAGGGGTCACACGCGCGTTCACCTGTAGCGTCGCTCCCGTGCTCACGCCCGAGATGGACTGGTTATACGCATTCGTCGCGCTGATCTGAACCGCCGTCGATACTTGCGACGTCAGCACAGGCACCTGCGTACCGACGTTAATAGACGCGGGGATCGAGTCGGTCGCGATCAGGCTGGGTTCGGAAACCACGTGCGCATGCGTCGCGTTTTCTTGAAGACTCAAGTATGCCAGCAGCTCGCGGCTGTGACCCACCAGCGCTCCCGCGCTGAACAGCGAAGTGCCTTGCGATACCGCGCCTAAGAATGACAAATCCTTGCCGCTGCGGGCCTGATATGCGGCCTGAATGCCCGCGGAGAATGCGTCGGTAAGATCCACGGAATAAATCTTGGCTTCCAACAGAATTTGCCGCGGGGGCGTATCCAACTCTTGCAGAAGCTTCAGAATGCTTTGGTAATGCGGCGGGTCTGCCTGAATAAGCAGCGAGTTATCCAATGGATTCGCAACAATCCGCGGAGGAACCTCCATCGGCACCGCCGGGTTTTGAGGCGTCCCGCTTTGTCCCGCCGCAGGCGTCGCCGATCCTATCAGCGGAGCTTGCGATGCAAAACCACCGAAGCTCGGCGACCCATAAGTGCCGTTCGACCCGCCGACCGAAGTGGTCCCACCCGGACCGCATCCACCCGACCCGCCGAAGCTGCCGCTGAAACTGTTGGAGCTTCCCCACCCTCCGGGCTGGCCCGCGTTCGACCCACCCGAGTACGCTCCTCCATACGCGCCGCCGCCGCCATATGCACCACCGTAGGCGCCCCCATAAGCACCACCGTAAGCGCTGCCGCCATACGGCGAGGCCGGATATGCACTTCCAAAGGCTCCCGAATTGATTCCCGCATTATTGTAATTCGACCCTCCCGGAAGCCCGAAAAGACTCCCCAGCGCAATCGCCAGGCAATCCGCGCGCCCGTACTTCACGTGGTAGACATAGTTGTCCGTGGTTCCAGCGGTTGCCAGTACCGTTGGTACGTCCAGCTTCTTGATCCAAACCTCCACCGTATCGAACACTCCCGGATTGGGTGCAACAGCAATCAGGGTGCTGATGCGATCCACCGGCAGAAAGTGAACCGTAGACGTCTTCGCATCCAGCGAAATCGATTTCAACACGGAGTCCAAATCTTTCACCAGATCGGAAGGCCGCGCGTTTTTTAATTCAAAGAGCCGCACCCTCGCATTAGTGAAGGTATCGCTGTCAAATAGCGATATGAGTTCCATGGTGCGCTTCATATTCCGCCGGCTGTCCATAATGAACAGAAGATTGGCCGGCGCATAGGAGAGGATCTTCGCATTCTCGCCAGTGAATTCCGTGAGAATCTTACTCAGTTCGTCCACCGTGACGTACTTGAGGAAGATCAGATTCAGCATGATCTGATCGTCTTCCGGCATGTCCTTGGCGTTTACCTGAAGCTTGACCGGCTGCTTGCCGATATCGGTCAGCGGAACAATTCGAAATAAATCGCCCTCCTGCACCATCGCCGCGTTATTAATGCGGAGAATCAGGTCCAGCATATTGCGCGTATCCAGGTTGCGCGTCTCGCCGTAGGTGTTCAGGATAACGCTTCCCTTCACGCGCGGATCCAGAATGTAGTTGATCTTCAGCGTTCGCGCCATCTGATCGATGACTTCGGTGAGCGACGCGTTTTGCAGCGACAAATTCCCGATGGGCACGGCGGCGGGAGCAGTAGGCGGGACCACGGGCGGCTGAGGCTGCTGCCCCCACATCATCGAAGCTCCCGCGAACAAAAGCGCGACTGCGTTGCGTAAAGTCATTTCGTTGAAGTCAGGCTCCTACTTGTTGATGGGTTCCCAGAAGCAGGCTTGCCCCATGAGACCCTGTGTGATTACTTTTTTGTACCCGTTCAGAATCGTGCCGGCCGGAGAATGATCTGACGCCACACAGGCGCGATTGCCGCCCATGTCAGTACCAAGCGCCGGATTGTCGTCGCCAGCGGGTCGCGCCGTCGCCAAGCTGGTGACCGCGGCCGGAGCAGGGGCTGGCGCCGCTGCCACCGGCGTTTGTTGGATCGCTTGCGGCTCCTTCGCGACAAGTTCAGCCAGCTTGTGCTCCAGATTCTTTCCATCCCACTCCAGCGTGATGTTGTCGCGATCAAACGCGATCAGCTTGAATTTCCCCACCGTATCGCCCTTGTGATAACCCCTCTCATCGTTGGGACCCGTGGCCAGAAATACGACCGGCTCGCCAATCGCCATCTGCCCTCGATACACAGGCAATGGCGGAACCGGCGGGGGAGGCGGCGGCGTAGGCGGAACCGGAATCTCCACATTCGGATTACGATCCTTGGTAAACAAAGTCCTCTGCGCGACATCCAGATACTCCGCCGCAACAGGCCTTTGGATCGGGGGAACAGGCGGTGGCGGCGGAACCGTGACTGAGCGAATCACTTGTTTCAAAACCTGCAGCCGCCGGGCTTCCTCCTCCTGCCATCTTGCTCTCAGCGTCCATCCCAGCCAAAGGACCAGAGCCACCAGCAACATGTTCAGCAATACGATCTTGCGATTCAAAACGCGGCTCCTCCCTTCTTCTCCGGAACCAGTTTGCGCGGCACCACGCCTGCCACAGTCAGCCGCACATTCACCGTTTTCTCTTTCGGATTGGTGGAATTGATGCGAATTTCACTGGTCGAAACCAGCTCGCTCAACGATCCAATGTCAGCCAGAAAATTGACCAGTTGATCCACGCGGCAATCCATCTGGATACTCACATTCGCGGCTCCGTAAGAATCCCCCAGCGCCGTGATGCCTCCCAAATCGGTGGAGCGAATATCCAGCGGCGGAGCCTCCTGGGAGGCGAGTCTCCGCAGAATCTGGACAATCTGCGCCTGAGCCTGTGCCGCCGTGTCGGCGCGAATCAGACTCTTTTCGCGATCCGCCAGTTCCGCCGAAACCTTCTTGAGAATTATTTCCTTCCCAGGAACCGTAGCGGCGACTTCACGCAAATGCGCCAGCCGTTTCTCCGCCGTCGCCGCCGAAGATACCGAAGGAGCAACCACCTTGGGCGCATCGTCCGAGCTCCAAAAATAGGCCACCCCAAAAACCACCAGCGCCACCGGCAGCGCCATCAACAGTCGGCGTTCGCGAGGCTGAAGCGTCATGGCCTTCCTCCCGCCTGCCCCGTCTGGCTCTGGGCCGTTCGTCGCGGAGTCTCTTCCCGGTTGGTGCGAATCTGAAATCTCTCCACCAACTGAATCCGCACGGGCGAGCCCACGAATTCCGAGCCTTGAAACAGAGGTGAAGTATCGATGGTCTTGAGCAGCGGCGCAGCCTGATCCGTCTCGCCTCCCAACAGGATTTGCTTTCCCGAAACCTCCAGCAGGCTCAACCATGTATTGGGCGGAATCACGCGCGTCATTTCCTGCAGTGCATCCATATCGGCCTTGGGCCTTCGACGCAGGCTATCCAGTTGTTCCGTGCGCTTCCGCACGGCGTCGATTTGTTTATCCAGCGCAGCGGCGCGATTCGCGCCCGGCTCCATTTGCGCAATCTCCTGCGCCAGCGAATCCGCATACCGGCGCTGCTCAATCGCAGGCAGCGCGGCGAGCCCTCCCGCCAGCAGCAGAATCAACGCGCCCAGCACAGCCGAAGGCACCCAGATCAACAGCGAACTCGCCTGGCGCTGATCTTCCGGCAACAGATTCAATGCCAGTACATGACGCGGACAAGCGGATGCCAGTCCCGCCGCCACAGGCAGCGGCTGCTCCGCTCCCATCAGCCCCGCAAACGTACTCGCTTCGATAGGCGTCTCCAACCGAAGTTCCGAATGAGCGATCGCCAGAGCCCGTTCCGCCGCAAGGTTCGCGCGCGACGAGTACAGCGGCCTCGCAGCGCTCTCGCCATAGACCTCAACTCCCGCATCCGATTCGTCTACCGCCAGCAGCGGCAACGCAGGCGTTGTGCCGAACAAGCGCAGCGCCGAATGAATCGCCGCAGCAGAGCAGGTAAAGGCCCCCACCTTGATCCCCGCCTCCGCAAAGAACGTCGCATAGCGTTCGATCGCATCCCGCCGCGCCACCGCGACCAGCACCGATGACGACTCCGGCAATCGCGACCAGCTTGAAATCACATCCTCTTCTGCATACGGATGCAACCCATCCAACTGATACCCGACCGCCGCCCCCATGTCCTTGTCCGAAACCCCTGGCAACGTAAGCGTGCGAATAATCACATCCTGCCGCGGCAGCAGCACCGTTGCCACCACGTGGCCCAGCCCGAGTTTCTTTGCAAACGAAGCGATATCGGTCCCCACCACTCCAGCGGCTTGATGAGGGAAATCCTCCACGCGAAGCGTCCCCAGAACTTTGGCCCCGCCCGGCCGAACCCGCACCGCCGCGATGTCCAGCGACTCACTGCCGCGAGGACCCGATATCTCAATTCCCAGCCCGCTTCCGAACGCGAGCATTTTCCTGAGCCCGGCAGGGATCATCTCGTTCCTTGCCCCAGCCCCACAAGAGGCCCGGCCGCGGGAGGCGCGATAGCGAACTGCGACCAGTCGTCATCGTAGTAGCGCAACACATGCAGCGGCATCTGAAAATATTGTTCGCGATTCAGCAATTTCACCAGCGCCCCAGCCGACCGGACCACATCCGACGGCACTCCATCGGGACGCCGCATCCGCGACGTCGCGCGAATGGTCCACATCACGTTCCCCCCCACGGTCAACTGCGGCGCATTAATTCCCGACGCACGAATCTCGCCAGCGTTCCTAAATGGCCGCGCTTTGCGCAGTTCCACCAGACGCTCGGCATCCGCCGGATTCACCCCGAAAGCCTCCATCAGCGCCGGACTCGCGGAATTAGCATCGAACGGAGGACCCGCCGCCCCCCGAATCGAAAAACAATCGCGCAGCCCCCCGCGGGCGTACAGCTTGCCCTGTTCATCCGTCACAAAATTGCCGTAATAGAGCTCCGGTGTCATGCCGCGAACGGAAAGCAGTTCCTCAATCTCCTGAAAAGACGCATGCGGAGGCCGAAAAGTCGGACTCAGCGATAAATAGAATGAATCCAGCGAGCTACCCCCGCCGCGCCACTCCAGAATCGCCGTGGCGATCTCCTGCGCGGGCGCTTCCGGGCCACCCACCGACTGAATCACCCGGATCAAGTCATTCGGACCCGCCGTATTGATATTCAACCGTGCCGCTTCGGGGATCATCTCGACCACTGCATCCCCGCTCGGATAACGGAAATCGAGCCGAGGCTCGTTGAATTCCCAGAACCTGGGCGAGCCATCGGGATTGCGATAGTCGCCGCCCCACAGCATGTACTGGATGGCGCGCTCCACCGATCCCGTCGCCAGATAGTGGGCGCGCAGCCCCTCGGTATCCGATGACACACGGTCGATCTCCCCTCGCACGGTGGTGGAAACCGAAAACGCAATCGCCGCCAGCGCCGCCGACATCCACAGCACCGCCAATAGAGCGCCACCTTTTTCGCGAGACAAAGCTCTATTGCTGGACATCGTCATATTGCCCCAGCACCAGACGATTCACACGAATCGGAATATTCACCGTCTGCAAGGTCAGCCGGCCCGGTTCCGCGTTCAGCGGTGTCATCTCGATCCGCAGCGCCGCGGGCAGATCGGGCCGGTTCCATCCGGTCAGCCAATTGCCTCCGTTCGGAGCTTCCGGAACGTATTCGCGATACCCCATGCGGCAAATCGCCAATCCCTTCGCGACCTCAAACGACTGCGGCCCAAACCCCTGCGGCACGCAAAATGGAGCCGAGCTAAAGGGACTGAAATAAAAATGCTCATTCTCAATCAGCCGCAATCCCCCTTGAGGATCGGGCAGAACTTCCATATCCACCAGTTGCGGATAGCCCCGCGCACCATCGGCCAGCGAGTAGCTGGTCACCATCCGCAGCGATTGGGCCGTACCCGTAAACAGCGGTACACGCGCCGCCCCGCATAACCCCACAGCCGGCATTACGCTGGAAAGCTGCCGCACAAGCGTCTGCTGCATCGCCACCACCCGCCGGTTGTCCTGCAGCCTGTTCTCAGTTTTCTGCAGCGTGATCAGCGCCGTGCGCATCGCCAGCAGCATCCCGGTCGAAATCGCCGCCACCAGCACCACCGCGATCATCAACTCGATCAGCGTAAAACCGCGCTGGCTCTTCCTGCGCCTGGTCATAGATCGCCCGGTCTAAGAATGCCGCGCCGGAACCCCTCCATCGAAAAGGAGTGCCGCGTCGGACCATCCATCCACCAGACCTCCACCTGCACCCGATCCAACACCCATTGCCCCGGCGCCGCCCCCGGCGCAATCTCAAACGGAACCACCACAGCATTCCAACCCGCCGTAGTGCCTCCCGCGATGTTCGGATCGAACATCCCCTGAAAAGGTCGCTTGCGAGGAATAGCAGGGTCCACCAGAATCTCATCCATCTTCTGCCGAGCCAGCAGCGCCGCCCGATCCATCTGCGTCAGCCGAGCCGCATTCCGCGAAGCAGTAGAGAGCCCGCCCAAAATCCCAGCCACAGCAATCCCCATAACCGCCGCAGCCACCAGAACCTCAATAAGCGTGAACCCCCGCTCCGCCGCTCTTATCCGACGGGCCCCCACCGACCTCGTCGAGCCCCTCGGAGCCGCGACGGTCACGGAGCGGTCGCCCGACCTGTCATCTCCGCCCGGAGCAAATAAGATTTCTGTTTTCATCCGCGTTCATCTGCGGCCAAAATTCTTCGCAGCCCTCTCACCGCGCCTCCCCCACCGACCGCGGCACACCAGTAATCGGGTCGACCGACACCATCCTCTTCCGCCCATCCCGCGTCCCGATCTCCACCCCAATCCGAGGAATCGACCCTCCCGGATAAAGCAAAAATCGCCGCGTCTCCCCGCCGCCAGCCGCCATTCTCCAGCACCGGTTGAACGGACAAAATCCGCACCGGCTCCGCAATCGCCGCGCTCCGCACAAACGTCGAATCCGCCGACCGGGCCGCCATAGCGTTTTCCTTGGGAGAGATCCGCAACTCAACCACCTGCTGATGCCGCGAAGCCTGCTCCAGCGCCGCGTTCAAAAAGGTCACGACTTCATTGGAAGCCGACCGTAGCCGCAGCGAATCGATGCCCGCCGCCGCCGACGGATAGCTGATTGCAGCCAGCAATCCGACTATCGCCACGACGATCATCATCTCCACCAGCGTGACGCCGGCGTCACTTCGAGCAAAGCGTTTATTTGTTATTCCAACTGACAATATCCGCATTGTTCCCTTCGCCGCCCGGCAACCCATCGCCGCCGAAGGAATAAATATCCGGCTCATCTCCGTGATCCCCTGGATATTTGTATTGATACGGATGACCCCACGGATCAAGCGGCACATCCTGCGGCAGATACGGACCCGACCATTGCGCCATTCCCTCAGGCCGCACCCGCAGCGCGTTCAATCCCTGCTCGGTCGCTGGAAAAACGCCCGTATCCAATTTGTACGCGCCCAGCGCAGTCGTAAAGCCATTGATCTGCGCATGCGTCGCGACCCGCCGCGCCTTGTCGCCCTGCCCCAGCATCCTCGGGATCACCAGCGCCGCGAACAGCGCAATGATGGTCACCACCACCAGCATTTCAATCAGCGTGACACCAGCTTGGGTTCGTCTTCTCGTGTTCATAGGCACTTGTTCCAAATCTGCGTTCATCTGCGTTCATCCGCGGCCATTAAATTAAACCGCGACATCATTAATACTCGTAATCGCGAGCATCATACTCAATACCAAAGTTCCCACCATCAACCCCATCACTAAAATTATCAGCGGCTCAAACAACGAAGTGAACCGCCGTATAGCCGTCCGCGTTTCCCCATCGTAAATATCCGCCATGCGATGAAACATCAGGTCGAGCTTACCCGTCTCCTCACCCACGCTCAACAAATGACTCGCCAGTGGCGGAAACTGCCCGCCCTTCGCCAGCGGCCCCGCAATGCCCTCTCCGCGCTTCACCCCTTGCGCGACCTGGTCCAACGTTCCCGAAATACGCCGATTGTTGAGAATCCCTTTCGATATCCCAATCGATTGAACCAGCGGTACGCTCGATGCGATCAGCGTCCCCATCGCGCGCGCGAATCGGGCCGTCTCAGCCTTGCGCAAAGCATCGCCGAGAATCGGCAACTTCAAGCGAATCGAGTCCCACCACATCCGCCCATCCGACGTCTTGATGTAGCTGACAAACGCAACCACGAACACCACCAGCCCAATAGCGATAGGCACGGTCCAGTTCTGTACCAGCTTGCTCGCCTCCAACATGATCAGCGTAGGAGTAGGAATCACCATGCGCGGATCGGAGAAAATCAGCGCGAAGCGCGGAACCACAAAATCCATTAGCACGAAAATCGAGCCGAAACCCACCAGCATCAGCAGCGCCGGATAGATCAACGCGCTGACGATATATCCGCGCAAATCGTCGCGCGTGCGCTCAAACTCGGCGAGCCTTTCGAAAATCTGCTGCAGCGATCCCGAGGCTTCCCCCGCGCGCACCATGTTTATGTACAGCTCCGAAAAATGCCGCGGATGCGCCGCCAGACTATCGGCCAGCGATCGGCCGCCCTTTAAAATCCGCAGAATATCCAGAATCAGCGATTTGAATTCCGTCCGCTCCGTCAACTCCGCCGTAATCGTCAAGCAGCGATCCAGAGGCACGCCCGCATTCAGCAGCGTCGAGAGTTCCTGCGTGAAGAACAGCACGTCCTTCCGCGTCGACCCGCTGAACACCGGCATCTTCAGGTCGAAGCTTTTCTTCTTTTCCTCCAGGCCGACGTAAACCGGCGTCAACCCCTGCCGACGAAGCTCCCGCGCGACTAGTTTGTCGGTTTCCGCGGCCAGAGTGCCCGTGCGAATTTTTCCGTCGGAGGCAACCGCTTTAAAGAAATACGTCGACGCCATGCTTTTAATATGGCCCTTTAAAATTCCTGCGTCACGCGAACCACTTCTTCTACCGTCGTCGTGCCGTCGCGAATCTTAAGCCATCCGTCTTCGCGAAGGTTGCGCATGCCGTTGCGCCGCGCCGCCGCCGTGATTTTACTCGCGTCCTCATTCCGCATGATCGACGAGCGAATATCCTCGTTCAATTCCATCATTTCGAAAATGCCCACGCGCCCGCGATACCCCGTGCCATTGCAGCTCTCGCACCCAGCCCCTTTAAACGACTCGATCGATTCCCCCTCGGGCGTGTTCACTTTGCCGGCGCTCTGCTTGCAATCCTTGCAAACCACGCGCACCAACCGTTGCGCCAGCACCGCCACCAGCGACGACGTAAGCAGATAATTCTCCACACCCATATCAGTCAGGCGAGTAATCGCGCTAGGCGCGTCATTGGTATGGAGCGTCGTGTACACGAAATGTCCGGTCAGCGCCGAGCGAATCGCAATATCGGCTGTCTCCCGATCGCGCACCTCGCCGACCATGATGACGTCCGGATCCTGGCGAACAATATGCCGCAGCCCCGCGGAAAACGTCAGCCCGATTTGCGCATTCACGTGGATCTGATTGATCCCGTCCATCTGATATTCCACCGGGTCTTCAATCGTGATGATCTTTTTATCGCTCTGGTTGATACGCTTCAAAGCCGAGTAAAGCGTAGTCGACTTCCCGCTTCCCGTCGGACCGGTAACCATGAAAATTCCATGCGGCAGCGAAGTGTAGTACTGCATGCGCGACAGCATGAAAGTGTCGAATCCCAACTTCTCCAGATCGTAAAAATCCCCAGCCGAGCGGTCCAGCAAACGCATCACGACGCTCTCACCATAGAGAGTAGGCAAAGTCGACACGCGCAAATCCACTTCCCTGCCCAGCGTCTTGATCTTGATACGACCGTCCTGAGGCAATCGCCGTTCGGCAATATTCAATCGCGCCATCAGCTTCACGCGCGAGATAATCGCCGCCTTCATTTCGCGCGGCGGCGGCTCCTGGTTCACCAGCACGCCGTCAATACGGTAGCGGACACGGAATTCTTTTTCGAACGGCTCAATGTGAATATCGCTCGAGCGCTTCTCTACCGCCGAAGCGATCATCGCATTCACCAGGCGAATGACGGGCGCCTCGCTCGCCATATCGCGCAGTTGTTCCAGATCCTCGGTATCGGCGGGAGCCAAAACCGCCTCGGTCTCATTCTTAGCGCTCTGGCCGTAGTAGCGGTCGATCGCATCCAGAATTTCCTGCTCGCCCGCGATACCAACCTCAACCGTGAGCCCCGTGGAAGACGACACCGTGGTGCGCGTCTCCAGATCCAGAGGATCGGCCATCGCCAACGTGACCACGCTCTCATGCAGCGCAACCGGAATGCAGCGAAATTGCCTGAGAAATCGTGGGGAGAGAGTCTCGAGCTCGGGGGAAACCGCCGGAGGACCGTCAATCGCAAGAAGCGGAACCTGCAACTGTTCCGACAACGCACCAAGCACATCGCGGAACGCGACAAAACCGAGGTCGACCAGAATCTTGCCGATCTTATCACCCCGTTCGCGCTGCAACTCCAACGCACGGGCAAGGTCTTCCTCGGTAATCAGCCGACGCCCGATGAGGATCTCGCCCAGTCTCATTAATTTCTACTGACTCCTGACTCCTGTCTCCTGACTCCTCGCTAATTCTCCGACACACGCACAGCCGCATCCAGGCTCGCGCCACCAGCCCGCTGCGCGTCGATCAACTTCTGCCGAGTACCCTGCACCGTGATCTGAGCCGGCAGGCCCGATGTATCTTCCCATTGATAGCGCGGCATCGTTACCGCAATCACCACCTGTTCATTCGCAGGCACGGGGTCGAGCGACGAAGCAGTGTCGGCCAGAGCCAGCACTAGGGCTTTCTTCAACTGCGGAATGCGCTCCAGCTTCTTCTGATGGAATTTGATCTTGTCCTCGGGAGTCAGAGTCAGGTGCATCATTCCCAAAGGCGACACCGTCGTATTGACTTCGGCCGTAAACACAGCTCCGAATCCTTCTAAATAAATGCCGCGCGTTATGCCGACAACGCTGATTGGATTGTCATCCCACAACCGGGTGATCCGGTCGTCAAGACGCTTTTCCATGGAAATAATCAGCTGCCGGCTCACGCGCGGCGAATCTCCAGCCATCGCCAGTACGGCGACAGCCAGCACAAGGAAGGAAAGCTTTTTCGCAATGTTCATATAATCCCTTTGAAAATTTATTGATGGACCAGGCCGGTCGTCTGAAACCAAACCTGGCGGAACTGCTTGGAGAGAGCGTCGTAATCGGTCAACACATCCTGCATCTGTTCCTGATTCTTGGCTTCTACCTGGGCCACTGCTTTTGTTACTGCCCGATCCACCTGAGCCTGAATCTGAGCCTGATCCGCCGAACCTGCCCTGGCAAACCCGTGAACCAGAATCGCCGCCGCCACAACCAACGCCCCCGCAAAGGTAGGCGACCACAACCTCTGAAACCACGTGGGCTCAAAAACCTTATCCGATACAAATGCAATCCGCCGAGGCATTTCTTCGTCCCGCAGCGTAGCCATCGCATCCAGCGTCAGCCGCAGCGTCGCCAGTTCCTCGCGGCAGCTTGCGCACGTGGCTGCATGACCTTCCGCCTCGCGCCGAGCGCTCTGGTCCAATTCACCCAGCGCATACGCCTTCCAATCGCATTGTTCGCACTTCGTACTCATGATTCCCCTCGCAACATCACCGGCTCCAGCGTCGCCTTCATTGCATCCAGCGCCGTATAGAGCCGCGATTTCACGGTCGACACCGGACAACCCAAAATCTCCGCCATTTCGTCGAACTTGAACCCTTGATAGACCTTCAACAAGACCGCCTCGCGTTGGTCATCGGACAACCGCTTCAGTGCGCTTTCCACTGCCAGCGACAGCTCCATCGGCAACAGCCGCCCGCCCGCCTCCGCGACTCCCCGGTCCGGGTCCAGCTCACCATCCGGCTTCCGTCTGCGCAACAACGAAAACGCTTCATTGTGTGCGATCCGGAACAGCCAACCCGAGAACTTCCCGGGGTCGTCCAGCTTGGGCAGATTCTGGTACGCCTTCAGGAACACATCCTGGCTCAGGTCCATCGCATCTTCGCGATTCCTCACCAGCCGCAGCAGATAATTGAAGATGCGCTTCTCCCATCGGGACACAAGGAGGTTATAGCCCTCCACATCCCCGCGCCGCGCCTTAGCGATAAGATCGCGATCTTCAACTTCGCGAAAGATCAACTTCGAGCTCCGTTCATAAAGACGTCATGATGCAAAGAAAAGTCGAACCCTGACTACTTTATTCTAGAAAACCAGTCACAGCACAATTCCCCAATAGAATCTGATGCTTCCGTATTTCTCCTGGAGAACGCGTGCTACCTTCAAGTCGAGAAAAGATTTCACCAACAAGTTTCTTCCAGGCCTGGGAGCGTTGCATTGTGGTGGAGCGGAACTTCCGGAGCCCCTGGAAAGGCTTACGAGAGCTAACTATAGGGATAGCCTCGACGGAAGACCTTGGAGTCGCGATTTCATAACGTTTGAAAGCTAGAAATGGCTTAAAACATCCGAGAGTTGCACGCCGTAGACGAGAATGGCTCGCGAGGCGGATCTCAATTCATTGGCGGCCGACCTAAAAAATCGGCCGCCCGCAACGTCGTGGGATAGCCCCGTCGCGTAAGCGCGGGGATTCTTGCATTGGGAGTAGTGTGCCTGCTCATCTCGTACCATATGAAAAAGGTCCACACGGAATGAATCAAATCTATCCCCTCATCGCATGGGACAAATAAGTGGCCGGACTCCATCGCGAGCTTGGCCTCCGCGACTTAACTCTATTCGCCATCGCCGTCATTGTAGGCCCACGCTGGATTACCATCGCCGCGCATGCCGGCCCCGGCTCAGTCACCCTGTGGATCGCCGCCGCCGTCCTCTTCGCCGCACCCCTGGGAGTCGCCGTAGCAGCTCTAATGAAGAAATACCCCGGCCCCGGCGGACTCTACCTCTGGACCCGCGAAGACTTCGGCCCCTTCCACGGCTTTCTCTCCTTCTGGACCTACTGGTTTTCGATTGCCCTCACACTGCCCGGCTCCGCGATGGCAGCCATGAGCGTCAGTGCGTACACCTTCGGCCCCCGCTATGCCTATCTTGCCGACAACCGAGCCTACGTGTTGATCTCGTCGCTAGTCGCAATCTGGATCGCGCTGGGCACCAACGTGATCGGCATGAAGGTCGGCAAATGGACCGAGAACGCCGGCGGCATCACGTCCTGGACGATCGCCGCGCTGCTGGTCGGAGCAGCCGCACTGGTGTGGCGAACTCACGGGAGCGTCACGCAGATGCATGTTTGGCCCGTCTGGAATTGGGACACTCTGAGTCTGTTCGGAGGCATCGCCTACGCGCTGAGTGGAATGGAACTGCTAGGCATGATGAGCGCCGAAATCCGCCAACCCGAACGCAATGTTGTCCCCGCGACCTGGATCGCCACCCTCTTCGCCACCGGGTTCTACGTCCTGACCACGATCTCTCTACTCGTCCTGATGCGGCCCGAAAAGGTAGACCTCATGCATGGCGTAGCCGACAGCGCGGGCATCGCCGCAACGTCCCTGGGTTGGATCTGGATCGCCCCCGTAATGGCGGGGTTGGTGGTCGTGAACGCAATTGGAGGCTGGGGCGGCTACGGAGCTTCCGTCTCGAAACTGCCTTATGCCGCCGGCGTCGACTCGCTTCTGCCCGCGGCCTTCGGCAAAATCCACCCGCGCTGGGGAACCCCAGCGTTTTCGATTCTGATCTTCGGAGCCGTCACTTCTTTCCTGCTGATCATCACCCAACTAGGCGACACCATGCGCGCCGCCTATCAGACCATCGTTTCCCTGATGGTGATCGCAGGATTCCTGCCCTACATCTACTTGTTCATAAGCGGATGGAAATGTGGCCGCCGCCTATCCGCAGTCTCCGGCATGGCGATCACCGCCCTGGCAATCGTCTCCAGCGTGGTCCCTACGCCCGATGTAACCAACGTGCTGCTGTTCGAAGTGAAGATCCTCGGCGGCACCGCCCTGATGATCGCTCTGGCAGGGATCGTTTATTGGCTAGGCGTGCGGAAAACCTACTCCGCCGCGGCGTAATACCCGCGCTTCCAAGACGCCTTCAGCGGAGGCAGCCCCGGCGGCGGGACCATCTTTATCTCCACGCGGTGATACCGCCCGTCGCGATCCTTGTTGGTCGGCACATACCCCAGAATGTAGCGATTCCTCAAATCAATCCCGACCTTCTCCGCGACATCCGGCAGATCCTGAAACCCCGCTGTGAAATAGCGCCCGCCCGTCCGTTCCGAGAGGCCCTTCAGCATCCTCTCCTCGTTGTAGTCCGCCCCGACCCCGATCGTATAAATCATCACATCACTTTCACGCACGGCGTTCTTGACCTCGGTTTCGGTGTAGCGGCTGTTATTGTCGCCGCCGTCGGTAATCAGCAGCAGAGCCTTCCTCTGTTTCTTTGTGTGCTTGATTTCGTT
Source organism: Terriglobia bacterium (assembly GCA_963766615.1). GTDB lineage: Bacteria > Acidobacteriota > Terriglobia > Bryobacterales > Bryobacteraceae > Palsa-187. The sequence continues at coordinate 584,221 of CAVYBC010000008.1, read as the reverse complement.
CAGACCCATATAAACCGCATCGAACATCGCGGTCGACCCCTGCGGTTTCGAATATCCCACCCGATCCTGAATGTCGGAGCCATTGTCTGCGGCCAACGGAACAATCAGTTTGGGAGCGCTCGCGAACTCCACAAGGAAAAACTCGTCCTCAGGATTGGCCGATTTGAAAAATTCAGACACCGTGCGGCGCGAAAGCGGAATTCCGGTCGCCATGCTGCCGCTCCGGTCGAAGACCACACCCACGGCAATCGGACCATCCTCCATCGCGAACGAGGAAATCGTTTGCGGAATCTTATCGTCGAACACGCGAAAGTCCCGCTGCTCCAACCCCGTTACCGGCCGGCCGATTCCATCACTGACTTCCACCGGCACCAGCACCATCGTGGTATCCACGCGCAAATCGGCGCGGATGGGCCGATCGTCTTCTTTCGGCTTGGGCTTTACGCGCGGCTCGACCGTGGCTTGCCCGTGAACCAGACTTAGGGCGGCGATCCACAAAAACAATCTCACGCCCGTATTGTACTGTCTCTTAGAATGAAAGGAGACCCCCCGCCTTTTTCATGACTTCCTATCAGGACGCCGTCCATTTTCTCTACGCTCTGGGCAATGAGGTTCTCACCGCCAAGCTTGGCCTGAACCGGATCTCCACCTTACTGCAAGCCCTGGGGAACCCCGAGCGCTCTTACCACGTCGTTCACGTCGCCGGCACAAACGGCAAAGGCTCCACCTGCGCCATGATCGAAGCCGGACTGCGAGCCGAAGGCATCCACACTGGCCTCTATACTTCCCCACACCTGATCGAACCAACCGAGCGGATTCAAATCGGAGGCCTGCCCGTCAGCCGCGAACAATTCGCTCAGGCTTTTGACGTGGTTCACGAAACCGCAGGAAAGCTCGATCTCGATTGCCACCCGACGTACTTTGAAACCGTGACTGCCATGGCCTTTTGGCTCTTTCGTGAACAACACGTTGAGACCGCCGTGATCGAGGTCGGATTAGGAGGCAGGCTGGATGCCACCAACGTGGTCCACCCCGCGCTCACCGTGATCACGCCCGTCGATCTGGACCACCAGTTCTTCTTGGGCAACACCATCGAATCCATCGCCGCGGAGAAAGCGGGAATTCTCAAGGCAGGCGTTCCTACGATCGTGTCCCGCCAATCCCCAGAAGCCATGCGAGTGATCGAATCCACTGCCACCGCACTGGGAGTCGCCATCACCAGAACCGAACAATTCGAAATACACGACCTGGAACTCGACGCCCGAGGCTCGGCCTTCTCCGGCCTCCGTTGTCCTCTCGCTGGCGAGCATCAGGTCGACAACGCCGTTGCGGCGGTGCTTGCACTAAAGGCTCTCGGAGTGAAGCCTGACGGAATCGCCGACGCCCATTGGCCCGGCCGACTGGAACACGTCTCGCCCAACCCCGACATCATTCTGGATGGCGCCCACAACCCCGCCGGAGCGCGAGCGCTTGCAAAATATCTACAGCGTTTCTATTCGCGCCGCCGCCTGTGGCTGATTTTTGGAGCGATGAAAGACAAGGCCGTCGAAGAAGTCGCGGGCATTCTTTTCCCTTTGGCCCAAAAGTTGATCCTGACCGCTCCAGCCAACATCCGGGCCATGTCTCCCACTCACCTTCAAACCCTGGCGGGCCGCGGCGAAACTGCTCCGGACATTGCCACCGCGCTATCCCGCATTCACGAGCAAGGCCACCATGAAGATCTCTCCGAAGATGTGGTCGTGATCACGGGCTCGCTCTATCTAGTCGGCGAAGCTCGCGCGGCGCAACAAAGCGTGAGGCAAAGTTGGACCTAAGAGGTACGATGTGACGATGGGCCTTTTGTGGACCCTCCTGGTCGTTGATCCATTAATCATTCTTTCCACTATCTTTTGCGGGACCATCGCGGCCTTAACCTCGCCCAAGACGCAAACCACGATGGCTCGCCTCTGGGGACGTTCCATCCTCAAATTCGCCCGTATCAAGATGGAAGTGATCGGGCTCGAGCACGTGAAGCCCGGCCGCGGCTACGTCTTCGTGTCAAATCACTTGAGCTACATGGACACACCCGCGATCCTCGCATCCATCCCCGTGGATTTCCGTTTTCTGGCCAAGGAAGAGCTGTTCAAGATTCCCTTCATGGGCAATCATCTCAAGCGCGCCGGCCACATTGCGGTTCCTCTGAAAGATCCTCGCGGTTCGGTTAGAACGCTTTCGCTGGCCGCGAAAACGATTCAGTCGCTGGGCATCTCCCTGCTTGTTTTTCCCGAAGGCGGCCGAACGGACAACGGCGAATTGAAGGAGTTCAAAGATGGCGCAGCCTATCTCGCAATCAAAGCCCAGGCGCCCGTCATTCCCCTGGCCGTGATTGGCACTCGCAAGGTCCTGCCAATGCACGGCAACATAATCACCAGCGGACCAGTAAAGCTCATCATCGGCGAACCCATCCAAACCACAGGCATGACCATCAGAGACCGTGCCGCGCTAACCACCATCATGCGAGACCGCATCGTCAAGATGCTGGAGTGTGGCTGTAGGGCAGACGATCGGTTTTCGTCGTCTGCCAAACGAACATAAAACGCAGACCACAAAAAACGACGGTCCGCGCTACCGCGAAAGAAACCCTTCCATCCTGACCATCGCCTCCTCAACGACCTCGCGCTGTGACGCGTAGCAAATCCGCACGTTCCCCTCGCCACCCGCCCCAAACGCGACGCCGGGAGCCAACCCGACCTTCGTCTCCATCAACAGTCGCTTCGCAAACGCGAAGGAGTCTTCCGCGCCTTCAATGCGAGGAAACAAATAGAACGCGCCGTCTGGTTCCGGCACCACCACTCCAGGCATGCGACGCAATGCGGCCAACGCGTAGTCGCGATTGTCTTTCAGCCGCGAGACCAAAGTGCGTATCCACTCTTCGCCATCCCTCAGCGCGGTTTCCGCAGCCTTCTGCACAAAGCTCGCCGCACAAGACACGAAGAATTCATTCAGCGGAATAGCGCGCGCAAGAAAATCTTTCCGCGCCACCAGCCAGCCCAGCCTCCACCCCGTCATGCACCAGGCTTTGGAAAAAGATTGGACCACAATCACCGCATCCTCCCGCGTAGCCTTGCACAAGATCGACGGCACAACCGAGCCCGCGTAGAGGAGCCGCTCATAAACTTCATCCGCGACAAGCCACAGCCTATGTCTGCGCGCAAACTCCAGCAGCCGGTCCTGATCACCTGCCGTGGCCACCCAGCCCAGCGGATTCGATGGCGAAGTGTAGAGCAGAACGCGTGTGCGCGGAGTGACCGCGGCCTCCAGGGCATCGAGGTCGATTCCATACCGATCGCCCCGAATCACCTGAGGCATCTCATGCACCACCGCGTGTGCCAACCGAAGGATGGAAGCACCGTTAGGCCAGGCTGGCGTCAACACCAAAGCTTCATCGCCGGGATCCACCAGGCATCGAAGCGCAAGACTCAAGGCCTGGACGCCCGATGCCGTCACCGCGATCTCAGACGACGGATCCAGGCTGACTCCATGCAGGCGCGAATAGTAGCTGGCCAGTTCTTCTCTCAAAGAAGGCAGCCCGGCGTTCTCGGTGTAATAGGTGTAACCGTCGGCCATGGCTTTCTCCGCGGCCTGCTGAATGAAAGCCGGCGTGGGAATGTCGCACTCGCCGAAGTACAGCTTGAGGACGCCCTCCATTCCCATAGCGATCTCAGCCAGTTCGCGAATCCGTGAACCGGGGACAGAAAGAGCGGAGGATGAAATAGAAGCGCGCATAAAGGAGGAGAGGCCTCGCGTTTGTCGTTTCTCAACTAACGATGTGCCCGAAGTGCCAGGGCGGGCTCTTGCGCTGCGGCCTGCAAGCGCGCTGACCGGCGGTGGCGCATGACCGCCACAACCAGCATCACGGAGATCGCGCCTAGCGTAGCCATGAACATATCGTTTTGGGAGTCCCAGATGTCTCCCTGCATGCCCACGAATTCCTCGCCGCGCTCGGGCGTGAGAATATTGGCCATCATCGCTTCCAGCAGTTCATATACGGCGCTCAACGCGAGCGTGCATTCCACAGGCAGGTAATATCGCCACCGCCCCTCCACATGCACGATGCGCACAAAGAACTCCTGCATTGGATACGCGCATAGAAGGCCGTAGCTGAAGTGAATTACGCGATCGTAGTCGTTGCGCTGCGTGTGAAGCCACGGCTTCATCCACTCGCCTAGGGGAACGTCGGAATATTTGTAGTGCGCTCCCCACTCGTGCACGCTCAGGAAGACCAGCAGCAGCAGGTAGGAAAGAGTCGACAGCGTCAATCGCTTATACGTAAACGTCAGCGCGGCCAGTAACCCGAACACCAGGGTGTTTTCGAGGAACCAGTCATACACGCTCTCCGGCCGGAAGGCTGAAATGGCGATGACGGCGGCCATCACCGCGCATAACCAATGAAGCGAGCTGTTTTCCCGGAATGGAGGGGAGTCGGCAGTGGACGCTGTGGTCAAAAGTGCATTAGACAACGGCGAGAGGGTGGATGGCAAGTGCGCATTGATAAGAAAAGTTAGACAAGAAAGGTTAGAACGATAATAGAGGTTCGTTCCATGACCCTCAGCCTGACCGAACTTCTCGGCTTTCTCACCGGCGCGGCCTGCGTGTGGCTGCTGGCTCGCCAGAACATCTGGAACTGGCCTTTGGGCATCGCCAACGGCATTTTCTACGTGGTTGTTTTCGTGCGATCGGGCCTGTATGGCGACGCCGGTTTGCAATTCGTGTACATCGCCATGAACGCCTATGGCTGGTACACCTGGCTGCGCCCGCGCGCAGGCGACTGAGCTTCCCGTCACCCACACACCTCAAAAAACCTGGGCATGGCTGCTGCCGTCGATCGGCGATCGCAGCGGTGCTGCTGGCGAGATTTCTGGCGCGCTACACCGATTCGACCGTACCTCATTGGGACGGCCTGACGACGTCGATCTCTCTTGCCGCGACCTACGGACAATGCAAGAAATTAGTGGAATCCTGGTGGCTCTGGATCGCGGCGGACCTGATCTACATTCCCCTCTACTTATATAAGAGCCTGTGGCTCACGTCGATTTTGTATGGAGTGTTCCTGGCGCTTTGCATTGTCGGATTGCGGTCATGGATGAGCGCGCGAAGGACGGAATCGGCGGTCGCGGCGTCGTGCTGAATATGGAGAAGCCCCGCCGGCCGTCAGCTAACACTTCGCGACTAGACGTTGGCAACAGTTGTAGGATGGGTTCGGAGTCTTGCAATGGATGAAATCATATTCTTAGTCGAAGACGCGCCTGGAGGCGGCTTTTCCGCCAGAGCCCTTGGGTACTCGATTTTCACAGCGACAATCGACTCGCAGCAGTCCAGCGAACTTGAGGCATGTGAGACCCCTTTGCCGTCATTTTGACGACTAGGCAAGGCATCCCTTGCAACACGGTAGAAATCACAGAATTGTTGATTCGACTCCACTATGTCGTTCGCCCGAAGGCTTACCACTAAGACTTTCGAGATGTTCTTGTCGATAGTGCTGTAGCAGGGTTGAGGATATACGGATGTATCGCGGCTCCGCAATCCACGCGCCTGTTCGTCGTTTAGCCAGGAGGCTTCCTGACCGGCCGCAATTTGAAATCCAAAGAGCAGTAGTGTGGCCCACACGCCAAATAAGGCTTTCACGTTATCCAGCACGTCCGCAGGAAAAGGATAGCACCGCGATAGGGTCTTCATCGGTTTCCCTCACCAATGATGGGGGGCGGCTGATAAACCTGCATCTCGGCTCACTATTCTTCGTCTCGGCTCACATTACGGCAAACGGGTAGTCACGTGCGGATGACGATTTCAGCCCCACGGCAGGCGCATCTCACCGTTCCGCTGGCTCGGGCGATTCCGGCGGGAACGCTCGCTGTACTAATCAAGGATGTGGCCACGCACCTCGAGACGAGTGTCGACGATATTCTGAGTAAAATCCGCTAACGACGTGTAATTTAGAGACGGCGCGGTTCACCGCGGCTGATTATTGTAATGATCCGCCCAGTGGTCCGCGGTAAACCCGCTCGTACTCGACTTCGGGTCGATCGGCAGCATCGTCGCGTTCCAGGCTTCGTACTCGGCGATCATTTTCCGGTATCGCTCGGGCTCGCGTTCCTTTAGGTTGGCTCGCTCCAGCGGGTCGGACACCACGTTAAACAGGAACGTGTTTCCTGCGATCAGCAGAAACTTGTAGTCGCCATCGCGAAGGGCCTGCTGCGCGTTGTTCTTATAACGCCAGAACAGTTTCCTTGAAAGAGGCGCGGCGTTCTGCGTCAGTGTCGGCCCCAGACTCATGCCATCCATTGGATAAGCAGGATCGGGCTGAGTCCCAGCGACTTGAAGCAGCGTCGGCATCCAATCCATGCTGATCGCGACCTGCTGTGTTTTGCTGCCCGAAGGGATATGACCGGGCCATCGCACCAGCGCGGGAATTCGCAAGCCGCCTTCTAGAAGTTCGGTTTTCTTGCCCGTGAAGGGCCACGTGTCGGCGAAGCGCTCGCCCCCGTTGTCGCTGGTGAAAATCACGATTGTGTTGTTTGCTATCCCGGAGGTTTCCAGCGTCTGCAGCACGCGGCCCACCTGCAAATCCATTTCGCCGACCATCCGTGCGAAGGTTTGAAGCGATCCGCCGTCATAATCGACCAGCGCTCTGATGCGTTGCGACTCCGCTTCGTCGCCGGGCGCTTCCCACGGCCAGTGCGGCGCATTGAAATGGAGGCTCAGCAGAAACGGTTGCTTGGCTTTGGCATAATCGCCGATCGACGCAACGGCGCGGTCTCCCAGAAGATCGGTGAGATACCCGGTCTCGTGAATCTTTACGTCCTGATCCCAGAGGTCGTCTGTATTGGTATTGGCAGGTCCGGACTTATGGGTGAAGTAGTCCACCCCTCCTGTGCGGAATCCCCAGAAATGATCGTAACCGCTCTTCAGAGGACCGTAGTCAGGCAATTTGCCCAAGTGCCACTTGCCGAGTAAAGTCGTTCCGTATCCGGCCTTCTTGAGTAAGGACGGCAGCGTAGGATGGTCGGGAGGAAGGCCTACCGGGCTATTTGCTCCAACGGGTTCCTCCAGCCCCACCGGGAGCCGATATTGATAGCGGCCAGTGATCAGCGCCGTGCGTGTGGCCGAGCAGACTGCCGAGTTGGCGTAGGCCTGCATGAATTGCATGCCCCCGGCGGCGATCCGGTCGATATTCGGCGTCGAGTAGTCGCGGCGGCCGTAGCAGGAGAGGTCGGCGTAGCCCAGATCGTCCGCCATGATGTAGACGATGTTGGGCGGAGGAGCGGACTGCTGCGCTTGCGCGAGACTAGCTGCCGCGGCTGCCGCCAGTAGCTCGCGGCGTGTCAGTGAGAAAGGAGTCTTTGGCACTCTGGGGTCAACTATATAAGATCTCATCCATAAATTGTCGGGAGATGTTTCTAACCCGCAGCCTACTTAAGTTCAGGCATCATGCCCGACCCGCTGATTCTCCCCCTGGTCGCGCTCACCGCCGGCATTCTGCTGGCCCGTTGGCTTGGGTTTTCGACGGCCCAGGCGGCATGGCCCATGCTCGCCTTCGCCGGACTGAGCGCCCTGGCTTGGTTTCGCCGCTCGCGCGGGCTGGCGCGCATCACCGTCGCGCTGGCATGGACCGCCTGCGGGATGTGGGCCGTCGCGATACACAACAAAGGGTCGAAGCCGGAAATCGACGCGGGCCCTAAGGAAACCCTCATCCTGGAAGGATGCGTCGTAGATCCGCCCGTATTCTCCAAGGACCGGGCCCAATTCACCCTCGAACTGTCGCCTCATGCACGCGCTCGCGTGACCATTCCGCTGGATGAAGGAGAAATCCCACCGCCCCTGGACTACGGCCAGCACATCGAAATCGACGCCCGCATCCGGCCGCCGCACAACTACAATAATCCCGGCGCGTTCGACTATGCGGCTTACCTCGCGCACCAGGACATCTACTGGACGGCCGTCATGCCAAGGCGCACGGAGCCGCGTATTTTAAAGGGCCGCTGCGGTTATCGTGCCCTCAATTTTGTCTACGCGCTTCGCACGCGTGCGCTTCGCCGCCTGGACCAACTCTACGGCAGCGACACTTATTCGAGTTCAATGATGAAGGCCATCCTCATCGGCGACTCATCGTCCCTCGAAAAAGTCTGGACGGAAGACTTCCGCCGCACTGGCACGTTCCACGCACTGGTCATTTCCGGCGTGCACGTGACCGTACTCGCCGGAGTCCTGTTGTTCCTGCTGCGCCTGTGCGCACTACCGCAAATTCCCGCGCTGGCGATTACCGCTGTGGCGGCGTGGGTCTACGCTCTGGTCTCCGGAATGTCCGCGCCGGTGGTTCGCGCCGCGGGTGGATTTACGTTGTTCCTGATTGCGCGTTTCTTCTTCCGCCGAACGCGTGTATTAAACCTGTTGGCAGTCATCGCGATCGCCTATTTACTTTGGGACCCGGACCAACTCTGGGATGCGAGCTTTCAATTGTCGTTCCTCTCCGTCGCGGCCATTGGCGCACTCGCGACGCCATTGCTGGAAGCACGCGATTGCTCCGCTCGCGCGCGGCCTGGAAGCGATCAACGACTTGGGAATCGACCCTCATCTGGAGCCTCGCGTCGCCCAAGCCCGGGTCGAACTGCGGCTTGTGGCCGAGACCATTTCAGCCTGGGTGCGAATTCCCAAGGAGTGGTTCGCGACCGTCCTGGCCTTGAGCTGGAGACTATTGCTATTCGGCCTGGAAATGGCGATTCTTTCCGCCGTGATTCAGGTGGGGCTGGCGCTGCCGATGGCGGAATTGTTTCACCGGGTTTCCTTCACCGGCTTGACCGCAAATCTCCTGATTGTGCCGCTGCTCAATCTGGTGGTGCCCTCTGGGATTTTTTGCGATTTTCACCGGCTGGCATTGGGTCGCGGCGCTGGCGGGATGGCTGCTGGCGCTGGCGGCGAAAATCGCCAGCTTGGCACGCCCATCTGGAACCCGCCTGGCGCATTCCCGATCCGCCCCTTTGGCTCGGCGTGGCTTTCGTCGGATCGCTTGTAGCGATGGCGATCCTGGTTCGCCGCCGCATCGCCCGATGGCCCGCTTTAGCCGCGGTGCTCGCATTATTTGCTCTCCTGCTCTGGCAACCCTGGCCTCGCGCGGCTGCAATAGGCGTACTGGAACTAACCGCCATTGACGTCGCCCAGGGAGACAGCCTTCTGCTGTCTTTTCCCCAGGGGAAGCTGATGGTGGTGGACGGCGGTGGGATTCTCCAATACGGCCGTGCGCGAAAATCCAATTTCGATACCGGAGAGGACGTCGTGTCGCCGTACCTGTGGAGCCGGGGCATTCGCAGGATCGACATTCTGGTTGCCACCCACGCTCACGAGGACCACATTGGCGGCCTCAAATCCATCATGGAGAATTTCCGGCCGTCTGAGTTTTGGGTCGGCGCAAACCCGCCTCAGGCCCTGATGGCTCAGGCGAGAGAACTTCACATTCGCGTGTTCGAGCAGCAGCTTTCCCCGCCCTTCGATTTCTCGGGCGCCCGGATCCAGTTCCTTTCCCCACCCGACGGTTACACGGCTCCCAAGATAGGTAACAACGATTCACTGGCTTTTCGCGTTACGTTATGGGTCACGATCCTTTCTTCTCACCGGCGATCTGGAGCGCCCCATGGAGGGGATTCTCCTGAGCGAGGGAGTCGACCTCCATGCCGACGTTTTGAAGGTCGGCCACCATGGCTCGAAGACCTCCACCATGGAGCCGTTTCTGGAGGCGGTCGGGCCCGTCGATTGCGATCATCTCCGCGGGATACGAAAATTCCTTTGGCCACCCCCATCCCGACGTCGTCCGCAGGCTTCAGGATCAGCATGTTACGGTCCTGCGCACAGACCATGACGGTCTTGTAACAGTTCGCACCGACGGACGTAATCTCAACTTTGATACCATGGCTTGGGAAAACCACGGTCCCAGCCTGGTTCCCGCGTTCCAGTTGAATCCCCCAACACCCTGAAACCATCTGATACAATGGAACGTAGTACTAGTGAGTAGTTTCACTGGTAGTTGTTTCCAGAAGGGTCGTCGTTTGCGTCTGCAAGCTATTTTATTCGCGTCCATACTTTTGGCCGTCCCAGCGTCCGTTTGGAGTTCTCCGCCTCCCGTGCCGGATGACGCCAGCATGGAGATCGTCGGAAGATACCTGGACGCCACCAAAACTCAACAGCAAGTGCTGCGCGGGGCTCAAATGGAAATGAACGTCCATGCCAACCTTCCCAAGTTAGGGAAACAGGGCACGTTGCGGGCGTTACGGTTCGTTTCCAAATTTGGCAAGATCACCTATAAGGCTCTAGGCTTTAGCGGCGACAACACCGTCAAGCAGGAAGTGATTGCCCGATATCTGCAGGCCGAGAGCGAAGGCCGCGAAAACGGCTCTATCGCCATCAGCCCCCAGAACTACAAATTCAAGCTGAAGAACACCTCTACCATCAGCGACAAAAGAGTCTACATTTTCCAGCTCACCCCTAAGAAGAAGGAGATCGGCCTCTTCAAGGGTGAATTATGGCTGGACGCCGCCACGGGCATGCCTGTAAAGGAAGTGGGCCGGTTCGTCAAGAATCCTTCAGTCTTCCTGAAGAAGGTTGAGTTCGTGCGCGACTATGAAATTCATGACGGAGTCGCCATTCCGTCACATATCGAAAGTACCGTAGACACCCGGTTGATTGGAAAAGCAGAATTGAGCATCCTGTTCACCAATCTGTCGTATCCCGACCCCGATCACGATCAGGAGACGCCCATCGGGCATTAAGTCCGCGGCTCAAGCCACTAACGGAGAAAAACCCACGAAAACATGAGAACTCTATTCCTGAATCCTCCATCGTTTGCGGGGTTTGATGGTGGCGCCGGCTCCCGGTGGCCCTCGACGCGGGAGATCGAATCGTATTGGTACCCGGTGTGGCTTTGCTACCCGGCCGGAATGCTGCCCGATAGCAAAGTGGTGGACGCGCCACCGCATGGCATCTCCATCGAACAGACCGTGGCGATGGCCAAGGATTTCGAGTTGCTGGTGCTGTTCACCTCTTCTCCCGGCTTTCACGTCGACGTGAAAATCGCGGAGATGATGAAGGACTCCAACTCCAAAATGCAGGTGTGCTTTGTCGGCCCTCCTGTCACGATGGAGCCCGATAAGACGCTCGACTCCACCAAGGCCATCGACTTTATCGTGCGCCGCGAGTTCGATTATCAAATCGCGCAGTACGCCAAGGGCACGCCGCTCGAGGAAATTCCAGGCGTCAGCTACCGCAAGAACGGCGTCAACGTCCACAACCCGGAAAGCCCTTATATCGAAAATCTGGACGAGCTGCCGTGGGTCAGCAAGGTCTACAAGCGCGACCTCGACTTCAAGAAATACAACGTTCCGTTCCTGCTGAACCCCTACATTTCTTTCTACACCTCGCGCGGCTGCCCGGCGATGTGTACGTTCTGCCTGTGGCCCCAGACGCATTCGGGGCATCGCTGGCGGTTGCGCTCGGTCACCGACATCGTGAACGAAGTGCGCTATGTGCTGGAAAACTTCCCCGGCCTGCGGGAGATTTTCTTCGACGACGACACGTTCAACTACCGCAAGCAGCGCACCATTGAGCTTTGCGCGGAGTTGAAGAAGCTGAAATTCACCTGGTCCTGCACCTCGCGCGTGACCACGGACGAAGAAACACTTCGCGCAATGAAGGACGCCGGATGCCGCCTGTTGATTGTCGGCTATGAATCGGGCGACCAGCAGATTCTCAAGAACATCAAGAAGGGCGCGACCATCGATATGGCGCACCGCTTCACCGCCAACGCCCACAAGCTGGGTCTGACCGTCCACGGAGATTTCATCGTCGGGCCTGCCCGGCGAAACACGCGAGACACTGCGCAATACGATCGATTTCGCCAAGCGCCTGGACGTGGAAACGATTCAGGTTTCGATCGCCCACGCCTATCCGGGCACTGAGTTTTACGACTACGCCAAGACCAATAACCTGGTCCAGGTGAAGATGTCCGACGATCAGGGCCACCAGCTCCCCAACGTGATCTACCCCGGGATTTTGGACGAAGCCGAGATGGTGGATTGGGTGGAGCGCTTCTACGGCGAATACTATTTCCGTCCCAAGGCTGCGTGGCGGATCGTGCGCAAGGCGATGTTCAATAACAATGATCGTAATCGCCTCTACAAAGAGGCCAAGGATTACTTGAGCCTTCGCGCCAAGCGCAAGAAATTCGTGTCAGACCATAACAAGGCCGCTGCTCTGGCAGCTGCTCCGGTCCAGCCTCAAGAACGCGCGTAAGTTTTACAATTTAAGGTTCATGGATCCACTCGCGAGACTTCGCTTGAAAACGTGTGTCTTTGCGGTGGTGGTGATTCTGAGTAATGCTTTCGGGAACTTCTTCCTCACCTGGGGCATGAAGCACCGGACCGAAACGCTCACCCTTTCTCCCCTCAGCTACATTCAGGCGATCCTCAGTCCGTGGGTTGCTTTGGGCATCGGCCTACTCATCGTATGGCTGCTCTCGCGCATGGCCCTGCTGAGTTGGGCCGACCTGAGTTACGTGCTGCCCGTCACTGCGCTCGGCTACGTAGCCAGCGCTCCTCTGGGCGTCTACTTCCTGCATGAAGTGGTTACGCCTGCAAGGTGGGTCGGCATTGTGCTGATCTTCGCGGGGACCGTACTGGTCGGCATGGGACACCATGCGGGTGATCCGCTGTGAAGGCGTGGAGCCTGCTGGCCGTGGTGGTGTTCTCCACGGTGATGGGCGACCTGCTGCAGAGCCTGGAAATGAAGCGGCATGGCGAGATTCGAGTGTCCGATCCGCGCGGGCTCGGGCGCTCCGCAGCCACGCTGGCCACTAAGAAGTTTTTGATCCTGGCTATTTTTTTCATGGCTCTCTCTTTTTTCGCCTTCATGACCTTAATGCAAACGGCCGATCTCAGCTTCGCTGTGCCGGCCTCGGCCGCAAGCTTCGTGTTCGAAACCATTCTTGCGCGAGTGTTCCTGAAGGAGCAGGTGGATCTGCGGCGCTGGACCGGTGCGGCCCTGGTTGCAGTCGGTGTCTACCTCGTGGCTTTGTGATTCTTGAAGCTCTCTGCGCCATTGCCGCTGTATATCAGTTGCTGGCGCTGTTTGCCTGCCTTCAAGCGAAACGAAGAAAGCCTACGTTGACGCGGCAGCCTCTGCCTGTTTCCATCCTGAAGCCCGTGCGCGGCGCGGACCCTTCTTTGCGCGACGCGATCGCATCCCATTTGGCTCTGGAAGGACAATTCGAACTGCTCTGCGGCATTCGCGCAGACGACCCGGCGATCAAGCTGTTGAGCCAATTTCCGAAGGTTCGCGTCATCCAGTGCAGCACGCAAACCCCCAACGGAAAAGTAGGCACGCTGATTGATTTGGAGCGCGCCGCGACTCATCCGCTGTTGATCGTCAACGATGCCGATATCCGCGTCGATCCCGACTATCTTCGCCGCGTCACTGCGCCGCTTGCCGATCCTCAGATTGGATTGGTCACATGCTTGTACCGGCCCTTGGGCGATACATTCGCAGCTCGCTTTGAAGGCCTGGGCGTCTCCACCGATTTCGCACCGTCCGCGTTAGTGGCTCGCCTGGTGGGTGTGGACGAATTCGCCATGGGCTCGACACTTGCGTTCCGCCGCTCGGACCTGAAGCGAATCGGCGGGTTCGAAGCTATTGCTACTTACCTCGCCGACGATTATCAGTTGGGCCATAAGATCCATGCGCTCGGGCTCAAATGCGTTTTGAGCGACGTAGTCGTTTCCACGCGCTTAAGCGGCGGATGGCTGGATGTCTGGCGTCACCAGGTCCGCTGGGCCAGGACCATTCGTGTTTCGAAATTCGGCGGGTACCTTGGGCTGCCGTTCACGTTCGCGACTTTGTGGGCTGTACTCGCGCTAGTGTTAGGCGAATGGCGACCTGCATTGGCGCTGCTTTTGGTGCGCATGTTGCTCGCAATCGAAGCGGGCTGGTTCGTGTTGCGAAGCCGCGACGTATTGACTCTGTTCTACCTGATCCCTCTTCGCGATTTGTTTGGCGTGGCGGTATGGATCGCGGGTCTGTTCGGTTCTTCGGTGGACTGGCGCGGTCAGCGCTTGAAGATTGATCGGGAGGGGCGGATTGTTTCCTGAAGGCTCACTGCTGGGGTTCGTCCGACGTGGAGGAAATTACGCCGCTGGTCGTGAGGAGGACTGTATCAAGCTTTCGAGGCCCACCCCCACCGCCCGCGTTGTAGCGTATTGTGATCTGATCCTTTGAAATACTGATCTCTGGAAAGTATCCTCCACCTTCCCAAAGGGTTTTGAATTCGTACCCGTCAAAGCTAAAAAGGCGGAGTGGTTCCGCATAGTTCCCGCCGTTGCGAATTCGGCCATGATCCAAATACCAGACTTCATTCGACCGAGGAGAAGGCACTGGGTCGATCATAAGCTGATAACCACCCTCATGACTTTCCGCCGCCAATTCATAGGTCGAACCCTTCCGATAGCCCAGAACTTCCACAGCGGCGCCTAAGACTCCAGTGGAGTTCAAGCTGTAGCCCACCACCATCGTATTCAAGCCTCTGAGATCGGCCGCGTGCGCAGAGCCAGTTTTCCACTCATCGTTGGTAAGTCCTGTGAGCAAAGCCTCCACAGCATCGCGAACGTCCTCTTGTTTCCCGCCGGAGTTCAGAGTTTCCAAAACCTGTTCCTGCACAATGCGACGGATTTGGGCGAGCCTGGAGTTTGATGCTTTGGGTGGAATCTCCATGAAATCGTCAATCGTGAGATCCCGAGCAATTCTTTTGATCTCAGTCGACCTCAGTGCAATGGAATCAGTCGCCGGTCTCGCCGCCGGCAAGGACTGGGCATGAAGCATCGCAGCAGACAATGAAACCAGCAGTACGGCAAGCATGGGTTTGTCCGAGTGTATCATCGGCTTCGGTAAACTATTTCTGTGCCGCATCCGCTGATCTACACAGCGCCGGATCGCCTTGGTCCGCAGGTCAACGACGAGCTCTTCCGCCGGCTCTGCCGCTCCCGGGATTACATTGCGTCCAATCTGGATCAGCCTCTGCGCCTTGCCGACGCGGCCCGCGAAGCGTACCTCTCGCCTTTTCACTACCACCGGTTGTTTTCGCAAACCTTCGGCCAGACTCCTTTGGAGTTCCTGACGCGGATGCGGATCGATCGCGCCAAACAACTGCTGATCCACGACGCGGCGCCGGTGACGGATGTCTGTCTTGCGGTGGGCTATGAGAGTCTCGGATCTTTCAGCACGCGATTCAGGCGGGCTACCGGGTACTCACCGACCCAATTCCAGCGAGGACTGCGGAAGATTTTCCCCGTGCCGCGCGTCATTCCTTACCGGTCGATTCCAGCGTGCTATTTGATTCACCATGGAGTGACGCCGTTTTAGCAACCGCTCGATGACTCTCGCGGCTCCGAGAGTCCGCAAGATCCGAGAAGCGCTTCGCCTTTTGACGTGGCAAGATCATGAAGACGGACCAATTCCAAAGGAGACTTGAAAATGATCCAACGCCTGTCCCATGCCACGGTCTGGGTTCTCAACCAGGATTCGGCCTATGATTTCTATGTGAACAAACTCGGCTTCGAGGTCCGGGACGATCACAAGATGGACAATGGCTTTCGCTGGCTGACGGTAGGCCCGAAGGGCCAGCCGGATCTCAATATCGTGCTGATGCCCACCGATCCCAGTCCGATGATGGACCAGGAAACTTCTGAAGCGCTGCGCGGATTGATTCGCAAGGGCAAGATGGGGGGCGGGGTCTTTCATACCGCCGACATCCACAAAACGTACGAGGAACTTAAGAGCAAGGGAGTGGTCTTCTCGCAGCCTCCGACGGAACGATTTTATGGAATCGAGGCCCTGATGAAAGACGATTCCGGCAATTGGTTCAGCATGTCCCAGACGAAAGAAGAATGAGGTCGCATGGCGCTTACACCAGAAAAACTTCGAGCCTGGTATTCGCATCGCCAGGGGTTGGACGGATCGCTCGCGGGCGCTAAACCTGCCGAGGTGCTCAGCCGGGCGGGTTGGGCGCGATCGGTGGGAGGCTCCGGACCATATCTCACGCTTCATTCGCGCGCCGGGACTTCGCGTGAGGCAGCGGATGAGGCCGTCAAAAAGCTGGAGATTCACGAACTGCCTGCCGCGCGCAACTGCACCTACGTAGTGCCCGCTCAGGACTTCGCTCTCGCCCTGAGCGTGGGCGCGGGATTTAAGGACGGCGATTTGCGGACTGCCGCAAAGCTCGGCGTGACGGAGAAGGAAATCGAGAAGCTGTGCGATGCAATTCTGAAAGCTCTTTCGAAGGACGCTCTGGAACCCGACGAGATCCGCGAAAAGGTGGGCGGCGCCGCGCGGAGTCTCGGCGAAGAAGGCAAGAAGAAAGGTATGAGCACGACCTTGCCAATGGCGTTGGGCCAGCTTCAGACGGCGGGTGAGATCCGCCGCGTTCCCGTTAACGGAAGGCTCGATCAGCAGCGGTACAAGTACGCTTTGTGGCGTCCAAATCCTCTAGCGAAATTCAAATTGAACAGAGAGGAGGCGATGACAGAGCTCGCCCGCCGCTACTTCACCTGGATCGGCCCCGCCACGCCCACAGGGTTCCAGATGTTCTCCGGCCTGGGCGTGAAAGCATCGCAGGCCGCGATGGCTCCTCTGAAACTGGTCCCGCTGGAGGAAGGCAGCCCGCGCTTAATGCTTCCCGAACACAAAGAGCAGTTCGAGAAGTTCAGCGTGCCCAAAGAACCGCAGTACGTGCTTTCGAGCCGGCTGGACGGTTTAGGCCTTCTGAGCCTGGGACTGAAAGAAATGCTGGACCCGGCCGATGAGTCGCGCGAGCTATTCCTGGAAAAGGACACGAGCACTGCAGGTACTTTGAGCGATCCTCCCAGCCACGTCATTCTCGACCGTGGCCGCTTGGTCGGCCTATGGGAATTCGACATGGCGACGGAATCGATCGCATGGATGAGTTTCATCAAAAAGAATAAGGACCTGGAGAAAGCGGTGGCGCGAACTGAGGAGTTCGTGCGGACTCAGATGGGCGATGCGAGATCCTTCAGTCTGGATAACCCAAAGAGCCGCGCGCCGCGGATCGAATTTTTGCGTAAAGCTGCTCGTGGTTGAGGATGGCATGTTAAACTACTGGATAGTCTTACCCCGTTGCGCCCGTAGCTCAGTTGGATAGAGCGTCTGGCTACGAACCAGAAGGTCGCATGTTCGAGTCATGCCGGGCGCACCACTAACTCAAGATATATCAGTTACTTACGGCCAGGTTAGCGAGTGGCTCGCTCGTGTTCAGAATCGGAGTGTGCCCAGAATTGTGCCCACTCAACGCCACGCGGGCCTTCTCTATCGCGGCGCGCGTGTTGTATTCCTGCGGGTGGACGTAGCGTTTTGTGATGGACATTTCCCGGTGGCCGGCCAGGTAGGCCAGCGTCCAAGGATCCATGAATGGCGCCCAGCGCGTCAGGCACGTGTGGCGGAAAGTGTACAGCGGAAAGTGTTCAACTTTCCCGAGTACGCACGCTTTGGCGTGCTGGCCCTGCAACGTCGACGGTTCGATGTGCCCGCTCTTTGTGGGTGCCGGAAAGATCCATGGCCCTTCTAAAACGCCGCGTCGCATCTCAAGCGTCGAGTGAGCCCGCGGAGAGAGTGGAATACGCCGGCGAGCGTTGTCGGTCTTGCCATATGTAATTTCGATCACGCCGTTCTGGCATTGTGACCATTGGAGGCGAAAGCATTCTTCAGGCCGGATACCGCAGTCCAAAAGCACAATAGCGACGTCGCGCAACAGGAAGGGGTCACGCGGCTTCATGGGGGCCTCGCCCCGTTGTGCGGCCCGAATGCCGACCAGCGCTTGCTGATAGGCTTCGAGAGCAGCGATACCGATCGCTTGAGCCCCCTCTAGGTATGCTTTCTCTTCGTTCACGGTGATCACCCGGTCACGAGCGCTTCACCCGGGATCATGCGCACGCGAGGCAGAACTCTTTCTACCTTGCCCCATTCTGTCGCCAGGGCAAACATGCGACGCAGGACCTGAAGTTCGCGATTGACGGTGGCGACCTTCATGCCGGCGTTCTGTCTCGTTCGCGCGTAGCCGGCGATCTTTTCGCCGGTAATTGTGTCCAGGGATTCATCTGCGACTGCCGGATACTCAAGCAGCCTGGCGGTTCCGTTTAGGTAGTAGCCAAGCGTTTTGGTTTTAGCAGCGAAGGTCGCTCGACAAAACGGCAGGAAATCGACCTTGGCAAACTGGCGAATCGTAGCAGCGGGCTTTCGGTCTCGCAGTCCGACCTCGCCCTTGGCGAGCGACGTTTTGTGCGCGGACTCCATTTGTTCCGCGATGCGCTTATTCGTCTGCTTGGTACTCTCCCGGATCGCTTCACCCTTCCAGGTGAATCGGTACCACCAGACCCGGTTTCGTCTGTACACCGCCATCGCTACAAGCCCGGCTCGCTTACGGGACATGACATTGGTCGCGTGGTTCGAAGCGCGAAGTCAACGGCGAATCCCCGCAAATGATTCACTGGCGCTCCTCCGGAGGAAACACCCTTCGGAAACGCAATTCCGCGACCCAATCAGCACTTGCACACGCGCAGGGAACGCTGAGACCACCGTCTACAATTGCCCCTTGGCCGGGCGTGCGTGAGAAACAAATTGGGCACCGATAATCCCGAACCAGTGCCTCGGCCGCTGATATCGGAGCGCTGGCCGTGAGGGTCTTAAGCCGAAAACGTTTAGAGAGGTCCCGAAGGAAGCCCGCCGGGTTGCGCCAGTCGCCGCGGACATGCTTTCGCACCTCCGCAACAAAGTCGGCGAGGGCGATTCTTGTGACCTCGAGGTTGCTCCGAATAGCGTCCAGGAGGACGACCGTTATAGGCTCGCCGGACTTGGCCAGGTAGATTGCCTTTAACTCATCTTCGGGCGAAGCATATCGAACTCCGGGGGGTTCATCAGAATCATCACCTTCGTGGAAAGGGGTTTCCGGGAAAGCTTCGCGCGCGCCAGACTGCGCGGCTGGCGGCTCATCTTTGGCGCGTTCCGGTTCCTTCGATTCTTTTCGCGTTCGCTTCTTTTCTGTACCTTTCCCTTCTTGATGATGATGTTCTATTCCCTTCCCTTCTACGGCATCTTGGTGCGATCCTGCCGCACCCGCATGCGATCTTGCCGCACTTGGGTGCGATGCTAACTGGTTCTTCACCCGAGGTTTACTAGCGCGAGTTTCCAACAGGCCAATCGTGAGGAGACGTTCAATCGCAGTCTCGACAATCGGTTTTGCAAGTCGCGTGAGCAGTGACAGCGATTCCGCCGTGTGTTCGCGCCCGTCCTCGCGCATCAGCACGCCCCGAGGACGGCTCCTGGATGCGACCATCAACACCGCGTGCCAGACTCCGAGATGCGCGGCGCCGTCTCCATGGGACACTAACTCCACATAGGTGTCTTCAGCCAGATCGTTCGGCATTGGGACCCAACTTGTGCGATCAAGGTCCCGGCTTCTATTGTTCTCGTACGGCCGATCCCAATCGTGCACTCTGAGGAGCGGCACCGCGGCCTTCCGCATTATCGTGCCTCTGGAATTCGCTCTCCGCCCGTGGGCCTAGACTCCAACCAGATGGCAATGTCCTCTGCCTTGTACCGGACGGCCGCCCCGATCTTTAAATATCGGGGACCGATGCGAAGAAGCCGCCAGCGGCGCACGGATGCGACCGATAGCCCAGTGATTCGCGCGACATCGTGCTCGTTCAAAAGATTCTCGACGGTATTGCTCGTGGGACTCATTCATGCATCCTTAGTTGTCGCTAGCCTTGATCGGAAATGCCTCGGCGCACAGAATTGGTGCGAAGAGGTGCAGTCCGAGCCGAGGCATTTTCGATAAGGAGACAAGAAGGAAGCCGCTGGCGTTTGCGGCGGACGCGGCAGCTATGGCGATTGGTCGCTGGTTTGGTACCCGCTCGCGAGGCAGGATTGTCGGCGGCGTGGAGTGGAGATCGGTTTGCGGCGCGGTTTCGGCGGGGAAGGTAGCGGCAAAGGCCCTGGAGATCGTGTCTCTGAGGGCATTTCGCGGTTTCTGGACAGACCGATGCGGCGGCGTGCGAACGGCACGTCCATCGTCCGGTTCTCAGGCAGCTCATCAGGAAGAATCAAAGAAGGTCCTTCGGAGAGATAGCTCTGCAGGGGTGAATGTCTGGACCAGGATCATGGGAGCGCCGCACTGTGGACATTTCCAAGACGAGGGCTCCTGCGCCGGCGTTGCTGGGGCCGCATCAGCGCTTGGGGGGCAGCCGAGGATCTCACGACAAATCGCAAGCCGGGCTTTTCGCCAACGGTTGGCAAGAAACCCGAAGTGGCGGATGCGAACGAAGCCCTTGGGCAGGACGTGTAAGAAAAATCGGCGCAGGAACTCGATGGCAGTCAGAGTCATGACGCGGTGTTTGCCGCCGTGTGCGTAGTCCTTGTAGCGAAACACGACGCGCTCTCCATCGAAGGAGACGATCCTATGATTGGAAATAGCGACCCGATGGGTGTATCTGCCAAGGTAGCGCAGCACCTGCGAGGGACCACCGAAGGCTGGCTTGGCGTAGACGACCCAATCTTGCCGGTGTACATCGCGCAATAACTTGGCGAACTGTTTCGGCGCCGCCAGCAAAGCGGCGGGGCCCGAACAGGTTAGCTTCCGACGCCGGTACAGGCGTTTGAGGCCGTCGACAAACTTGCCGCGAAAAACACGGCTCAACGCCTTCACTGGCAGGAAAAATGGATAGCGCGGAGAAACCCAGTGATCGTAATCGACAGAAATGCCGCCTGCGGGAATCACGCAATGGACGTGAGGGTGTAACAGCAGATTCTGTCCCCACGTATGGAGGATGCTGATCATGCCAATCTCGGCGCCGAGATGTTTCTGATCGGCGGCCAGTTCCAATGCCGACGCAGCGCTGGCGCGGAACAGCAGCTCGTAGAATGCTCGCGGATTGTTCAGAGCCAGTACGTTTAGTTCGTGAGGCACGGTGAAGACCACGTGAAAATAGCTGGTCGAGAGAAGCTCTTGCTCTCGCTTAGTGATCCAACGCTCCCGTGCCTGTGTCTAGCACTTGGGGCAGTGCCGGTTCCGGCAGGAGTTATAGGAGATGGCCTGGCGCCCGCATCGTGGACAGGAATCGAGATGTCCACCCAGAGCCGCGGTGCGGCACTTCTGAATGGCGCGGAAGGCCTTGAGCTGCTGATAACCGAAACTCGATTCGTACCTGTCCAGAAAACGGCTGCCCTGTGCGCGGAGGATGTCGGCCACCTCCACGGCAGGCCGGCTCATCCTTGCTCTTTAGATTTAACCCCTGGATTGCTTTCCTTCCCTTCGGAAAGCTTGAGCTTCGCCAACGGATTCGCCGCAGTATGCAGGTGTTCCTGCGAAAGATGAATATAGCGCGCAGTGGTCTCCAGATCTCCGTGGCCGAGCAGCATCTGGATAGTGCGCAGGTCGGTGCCGGCTTCGAGCAGGTGTGTGGCCCAACTGTGGCGCAAGGTATGCGGGGTGACGTGTTTGGTGATGCCGGCCTTCCGCGCGGCATCGCCGCATACCTGCCAGACCGTCTTATCGGAGAGTGGCACGTCCGGACCTCTGCGCTCACCGCGACTGGGGAATAGATACACCTTTGGGCTTCGCCAACGCCAGTACGCACGGAGGGTTTCCAGCAGTTCTGGGCTCAAGGGCAGATCGCGATCCTTGCCACCTTTGCCTTGCACCACACGGATGATCATGCGCTGGCTATCGATATCGCTGACCCTGATGCGGACCACTTCAGAGCGGCGCATGCCAGTCCCGTACGCTGTCATGAGCAAGGCTCGCCGGAAGAGGTTGTTGCTGGCATTGATGAGACGCGCCACCTCATCCAAGCTCAGGACCGTGGGCAGACGCTCTTCTTCTCTCGGATAGGGAAGGTAGTCGCGAAACTCCGGCCGCTTCAACGTGCGGACGAAGAAGAAGCGCAGTCCTGCCACGTGGTTGACCACGGTTCCGACAGCCAGTTTCCGCTCCTGCAGCAGGTAGGCTTGATAGCTGCGCAGCTCATTCAGCCCGAGCTTGTCGGGTGACTTGCCGTAGTGCTTTGCGAACTCTTCGACCGCCCGCAGGTGGTGCCGGATCGTACCATTGGAGTAATTACGGCGCTGGAGTTCCTCCAGCATCATTTTGCGTAGTTGGGTCACAGGGACCTCCTTGTGACCCACAAAATACCGCTCTCGTCAGCCGACTGCCTCTAGCTTTACCCACGCGTAGCGTCCGCCGCGGCAGCGGCTTCGTTCTGGTCTGCTACTCGGACAATGACCCCCAACGGCGTTCGAGGAAGTGAAACCGATCCCTCGAATCGTTGGCGCGGTTGAGTTCTGCACGCGAAATTAACGGACGATAATGTGAGATGTCGAGCCGGATTCTCCACGGGTAGAGAACCCGCGTGATTACACGATCAGTGGATGTGTTGCCGATTTCAACGGACCAACCTTTCGGACGATGTCCAAAGTGCCCATTCTCCGAGTGGCGACGATACGGACGGAACCCGCGTACGTTCTCTATAACAAGGCTGCCGGCGCTACGGCTTTGTCATAATGGAGCGGACACGCGGCTCCATATCAGTTGTCCGAAGGCTTCTCGATTCTTTCAATCACCATCACATCGACAGCCGTTTTGGTCGATTCAAGCTTCAACCCGAGCTGTCGCTGGAATGCCGCGAAGATGTCGGGGGGGGCATCGGGGTCGGTAGTGCCAGCGCCGGGGACCCCGCCGGCGTTGGCTAATTGGGACCCATCCGGCGTGAACTTCACGCTGAAGTCGTACTTTCCTGTGAGGCCGGTCTGATTCACAACCGGCTTGTCCAGCAGATTGCCTTGCAACGCATTCGCCACCGAGTCGAAGGGAGCGTTGCGGACGGTAAGGGTCATACCACCGCCAGTCGCGAGTCCAAAGCCAATTCCCAGAGAGCTATTCGGATCCGCCGTACTCGCACTGAACTTGGGCCCGGTTTTGAGCACGGTGATCGTATACGCCGGGAGTTCCCTCTTTTCCATGTGGAACTTCAGTTGAAAACGATCAGCAAGCAACTTCTTAAACATGATTTTCAACTGGTCCCGGCTGGGCTGGCCGGGTGTGTCGGGCCGCCCTAAGATGTCATACTTTTCTGAACCGATCCACCCCGGTCCCGCAATGACCTGGTTAGCGTGCATGTTGTAGGCGAGGGTGAGGAGCCAGCTCACGGTGGTATTCGTGGTCGTTACGTCCTGGCCGCGGATCCCATACCCCTGGCCCTGGCCCGCGTTGGGATTGCTGGGCTTAATCGTGGCGACGACAAACGCGGGATCCGCATCCTTCGGCATCTGCCGCGGCGGAGGCGGCGGCTCCGGAATGGTCCATGCGGTTTCGGCAGTCGCGCGCGCCAGGTTCAGGGGAATCGGGGAACCAC
Organism: Terriglobia bacterium; assembly: GCA_963766615.1. Taxonomy (GTDB): domain Bacteria; phylum Acidobacteriota; class Terriglobia; order Bryobacterales; family Bryobacteraceae; genus Palsa-187. Next base: position 560,732 of record CAVYBC010000008.1, on the reverse strand, counting down.
CCTGGCTAAAGGTACCGGGGATCGAATTGCCGTCCGAGCTCACCGTTCCTTCATAAGTCCCGTTCAATTGACTGATGGAGATCTTCAAGCTCGACCCCTTCAGCGTGCAGGAGTTGGTGTTAATCGGGGTCGGATTCTGATCGATGCTGTAGAGAGTCGCCTTGAGACTTTCGTCGTCCGCTCGAGAGATCTTTACCACGATGCGCAGCTCCACGGAGCCGTTTGGCCCGTTGGCCTTGAGGGCACCCTGCCATGTTCCTGCTATATTTTGCGCGTGCAATGCGCTCCCCGGCAATACAGAGAGGGCGAAAATCGACAAGAGTAATCTTTGCATGCGCCAGTTCCTTTACCAACACTGTATCAGTAGCTGTTGAGTAGAGGTCCGAACCGGGGAATGAACGCATGTGTCCCCAACGTTTCGTGTCAAGGCCCTCATTGGAAGCGGTTCGACCCCGAGCGAATCACGCACCACTCGTACATTGGTCCAGCCGAGAGCGCACCCGCACGTAGTCGATGGCGAACATCTTCCAGAATCGGACTCTGCAGGAATCACTTCGACAAGCCGACAACCACCGTGCTCTTCCGTTTCGACCCGGCGGCAGTAGCGGACGATAATTGTTCATAACGCGGAGAGACTCTTTGGGATGCTGCGGTTCGAATCTTAACTGGGATTCGAGTTCTCCACGTAACTCTCCTGGGGCGCGGGAACCGCAATTCGAGCACACTTTGTCAATGAAAGACAGAAAAAACTCCCCAGGTATAGGGACGAGCAGCCATTCCCTTTGCATTCCGCAAGGAAAATCTGGTGGCTCGTAGATTGTCCTCAACGCTTAGCTTGGTAAAACGACGGTAAAAATCGACCAGCGCGTCGTTCAACACACTTTCCACGGGAATGGCCCAATGCGTGGCGATCACATTTTCCGCACCTGCCGCTAGAAACGCCGAACTCAGACCTACCAAACCCACGGTTTGTCCGACGCCGCCCTGAAGGCTTTGGCAGCCATGCAGAAACACCAGCTTGGCAGTCAAATCGAGCGTCTGCACGTCGCGCACCGAGAGTGATCCGTCCTTGCGATAGTCAACCGGCCCAGAGCTGATGGCGACGTGTAATTCCTCCAAAGCATCCATTTTGAAGTTTCGAATTTCAGGATCCGGCGTCAGTAGAAGCGAAACCTTTTCTTCGAATAGATTCTCCTATCGGTATGGGTTGTGAAGTGAATCCATTGGGCATGGGAAACCTCCGGCGTGTATAGAGCCGCTTCGGTGGCCGCGTTACCCGTTAGGATGTGCGAGGAGGTGAAACCAGCCGCACGAAGCCTGGAGGGTAACGTCGGATTCGCCGGAAACGGGTCCTGTTCACGCCCGATTATTTCCGGATACAGGAAAAGTACCCTGATCCGGCGTTGGCCGCTTGGGTTACCTGCTTGGAGGACGCCATCGCCGTGTTCCTAAGCAATGTGATCGGCGTTACGTACGATATGGAACGATCTTCGTCGAGATAGCGAATCGGGCTGCCTGGTGCGGAGGTGACTAAAGTCTCAAACGGAAGCCTCCAGAGCGAGGCATGAGCCATGATCTCGATGGCAGGGGTCGTATTCGGCCAGCCCTCTGGAAACAGGAGCTCCGTCAGGCGCCTCGCGACAACCAGAGCGTCGGGCTGGAGATCCTCGAACTGGATAATCGAGTCGCGCCATGATTCGATTCCGCGAGAGATCTCCCGCAGCTGCTCCGAAGAAAAGCGATGCGCACCCATGAGCCGGCCATCTTGCCAGACGAGACAAAGACCGAACCTTTGACCCAGATAATAGAAGCGCACTTGACGGCCGTGACCTCGGCTCCGGAGTTCAAGGGCGCTCCGGAAGCTCTCGCGCAACCTATCATCGGAAGCGTCTATAGTGGGATGCTCTTTCCGGAACTGCGGATTGTGGAGTTCCATCAATCGCTGCGCGCTCAGACCGGCGAGAGCTAGCTCCAACGGACGATTCAGAGGCGTTTTGGCAATAGGCACAGAGGGAGTGGTTGCGCGTAGTACCAAATCAACAAGTTCGCGATCCACTCTCCTATCCACCGTGCGAAGCCGCCAAGCAATCGGAATCGCCGATTCAAATAGTTCGAAAGTGCGATCCCCGGCGAGTGCCTGAAAGCTGAGGGCAGAGCCCCCGGATGAGGTGGCTTCGGCGGAGTCAATGGCCTTCCAATAAAGGTCCAATGCTTCGCGGAGTTTCCCTTGGTATTCCTTTGCTTGAGCACGCAGCCTGTAGCCCTCGGCCCATTCACTGGGCACAAATCGCTCCACTGGCGGAGCTTGATCGAGAATGCCGGCGCCGCCGACGAAATCGTTCAACTCAAAAGCGATCCGAGCTTTGAGGTAGGGCAGCAAGGTCCGCATGACTGGGGGAAGCTGCCGTTCGTCAATCTGCCCCGTCAAGCGCTTGGCTTCCGCGAAGCGTTTTTCGATCACCAAAGCCCTTCACTTCATTTAAGCTGCATACGACCTGAACCTCATGATCGGCCCGGGCACATTCAGGGCGCAGTTCGTCGAGCGCACGCCGCCACTCGGCAGGAGGGCGGCGTTCCTCGCGGCCATAGGGGTCAATCGCCTGCCAATAGCTGACATAGAGCAGTTTGCCCAAGAGGGCCTCGCGATCATAGCCTTGCTCCAATTACAGACTGACCGCCCGCCTAGCCAGATCGAGCGCAACCGGGTACTGACCCAGGCTGGCATGGGCTTCCGCTTGAGCCAGCAGTCCATCCGCAAATTGTGAAGCCGGAAAAGCTAGATTGGAAATGCCCCGATCTCCTTGCAGGGTCTTGTCCTGCAGTTTCCCGGCGACTTCCAAAACCGTGGCTGAATTGCCCTCTGATTGCGCCAGCTCAAGTTCAAGCCTTAGCAATTCGATGTTGCCCGGACCCAGGGCCTTTGCCAGCGAAATTGCTTTCCGGGCCTCCTCCAGATTGCCCGTCGACAGAGCGGCGGAGGAGAGGGCGATGTAGTAATCCGTGGCGATCTCTCTGGGTGGCGCCAATCTTCCAGGAATGCCGCCCGCCGTTGTCCGCTAAAGTCAAGCTCCCGTCCTCTGTGCGGCCGACACGCGCCGGCTCTTGTCGCTATGCTGCAACATGATCATGTCTAACGTCTTCAACAATTCCTCTGCATCGCCCAGCGCTTCATCTTCAACCAGAGCCTTCTCCAGCAGAACGTTCCCTTCCTTCCATTGGGCACCTTGACTCGCAATTCCTCCCTCCAGCGCGTACGCCTGTCCTAACCAACGGTGTTCGCTGCCCGGAAGGTAGTGGATCGCTTTCTCGGAAGCTTCGATGGCGTGAAACATCTTTCCCAGCAGTTCATCCTCTTGCCCGATGAGAACCCAGTCGATGCCTGAGAGTTTAAGAAGTGCGCCCTGCAGGCGCGAGTCATTGCTACCTTTCAGTTGAGACTCGCAGATGGTGAGGGAAGCTTCTAGCCTGTGCAGAACGCCGGCGCTATCCGTCTGTTTGTTGTGCAACGCGAGCGCGGCGTTGGTCAGGGCAGTCGCCCGCAGGTAGCGATCCTGCGCTGAGGATCCATTCAATTGGTCCGCCAAGCCGTCGAAAGCCGCGAGGGCCTCGTCATATTGGCCCAAGGAAAGCAGATCGAGGGCACCCTGGAACCGGGATTCCAAATCGATCTGAGCGCTGGCCACACTCACGGCGAGGAACAGGAGAAGGAACCTCAGCCTTGACGCCTTCGTCACGAGTTCGTCCACTTCAAAGCTTTCAGAATGAGCTGAAACGTCCCTTCCCCTCCATAGCCACCGATGATGCCAATGAGAGAGGCGGGCGCCGCTCCGATGAGATTCGATGATGCGACCACCCAAGGGATCCATCCTAGGAGCACCACACCGTACATCAGGAGGCCTCCCGTGGCCGCGGCTACCAGTTCCAGAGCGACCCACCCGAAGCCCTGCTTAAGGAGCGCCGAACGCCTGGCCGCCGCTACCCCGGCGATGGCAGCGAGCGCGGCGGCGGCCAATAACATGGTGGGGAAAGCGAAGGCCAGCTTCGAGGATCCCGTCAGCCCCGTCACGGGTTCGACGAATTCGATCTCGGCACCTTTCACGGTGCGCGCCGCGTTCCTTGCCAAAGGCCGATGCTGTCCTGCGGCGAGAGGTCGAGCGTGGGAGGGCCAAAAACATCGCGTGGACGGTTCGCGACGATTTTCATGACCTTCAGCGGCGGGACCAGCAATCCCTCATGCGTCAGGTAGACTCGAAGGTCTGCTTTGGTCGCCGGAGTGGCGTACTGCGATACTTCAGTGGGTTCAACGTGCAATTCGAGAAGGTCTTTGAAGTCCTTCCACTCCACTTTGAGTGGATCGCTGGTTTGGTATCCGGCAGCGAATGCAGAGATAGAGTAAGATGCGCCAGGATCAAACGGCAAATACAACGGATCGGATTGGGAAGCCCCTTTTGGGATCACCGCGACCGCGGGCTGCAACAGGCCTTCTCCCCGGAAGGAAATGGAAACGTCGCGATCCACCGGTTTGGGTACTAGCTTTTGGCTGCCTTCTCCGCGCTCGACCTGGGTGACGGCATACACGGGAAGGACAAAGAGATGCTCTGTGCCCACTCGGGGAGAACCTGCAGTGATCATCAAGAGGCGTCTCCTGGGAGGACCCAGTTCAGCGCCGATACCCACGCTAATGGGAAGCTTGGCAATCTGTCTACCGTCCAGACTGAGTAGGACGTGGTAAATTCCCGGACGATCTGCGGCCAATTTCGCAGACACTCCCTGATGAGCTTCGATTGCTTGAAATTGTTGGTTCCACCCCAATTCTGGAATTCAAGCGACTATTGTTTTGCCGGTCAATTCGCCTGAGATTTGAAAATGAAGACTAGTTTCTTCCGCAGTTACGAGAGTGGTCGGAGTCAATTGCACATCGAAAGGCAACTCTATCTTAGGCCGCCGAGGGTTGAGGGCTTCAAACGAGAATGGTCCGATTATGATAATAGCCAAGCCTATTATGCTCGCAGCCGATAGCCAGAATGCTATTCGCCACATGGTATTTAGCTCCTCGTTTTGAGGTTATTTTACACCTTTAGAGCGCGGGTTATCTAATGCGGCCCCTCTCCGCTATCCTGCTCCCCGCCCACATCGGAGACGGCGAAGACCACTCAACCTCCGGACACGAACTCCTGGGGCAGGCAACTACCGACAATGACCGATATCAGCCAACTCCGCCCATTTGAATAGGATGGAATCCTGCTAGCATCAACTCATGCGCCTCGCCCTCCGCGCATTGATGCGAAGCTCCGGATTCACCGCGGCGACAGTCTCCTCTCTGGCCCTTGGCATCGCCGCGGCGACCGCGATGTTCAGCGTTGTCTACGGCGTCATCCTCGACCCATTTCCCTATAAGCACCCCGATACGCTCATGAGCATCCGCGTTCATGAGCCGAACGACGAATTCCGTCCCTTTCTCACGGATCACTACCTGGATATTGCGGAGCAGTCGCACATCTTCGAAGGCGTGATCGCCTCCACCATCAGTGATGTTCTGCTCACGGACACGGCCAATCCCGAACGCCTGCGCGGCAATTTCGTCACCACCAACACGTTCCCGATTATGGGGGTTGGTCCATTGTTGGGCCGTTACATCACTTCGGAGGACGGAGCGCCGGATGCCCCGCCGGTGGCCGTGCTCGGCTACCGGTATTGGAAAGGCCGCTTCAATAGCGATCCGCACGTCATCGGCATGTCGTTACGGCTGAACGACAAAGTCCGCACCGTGGTCGGCGTCATGCCGAAGCGATTCATGTGGCGCGGCGCGGACGTTTATCTGCCGATCGTCTTTGAGCGCGGCAAAGTCGTCGAAGGAGTTCGTTATATCAACGTGATCGGCCGGCTGAAGCCCGGAGTTTCCGCCGCTCAGGCCGATGCGGACTTGCACCCCATCGTGCAGGAGATGGTCAAAAGCGAGCCTAATTTCCATGCTTCCGACTTCCACGTCCAACTGCGGAATTTTTACGAGACCTATCCCAGCAGCATTCGCGGGCAGTTGTGGATTTTGTTGAGCGCCGTCGCAGTGCTCCTGGCAATCGCGTGCGCGAACGTGTCGAATCTGATGTTGGCCAGGACCGCCGCGCGAGGCCGCGAAACAGCCGTGCGAGCTTCGCTAGGCGCAGGTCGTTGGGCCATCGCCCGGCCCTTGATCGCGGAAAGCTTGATCATCGGCTTGGCCTCGGCCATCCTCGGCTGTGCCCTCGCCTACGGCACGCTGTTCGTGGTTATCGCGATGGTTCCTCCCGGCACCATCCCCGACGAGTCTGAAATCTCTCTGAACGTTTCCGTGTTGCTGGTAACTCTAGGCGTATCGCTGCTAACCGCACTACTTTCCGGGATAGCGCCCGCCTTGCAATCCATCCGCGCGGGTATCGGTGCGGCCTTGCGCGAATCCAGCCGCGGATTCGCCGGGAGTTCTCGCGACGGCCGATTGCGCAAGACCCTAGTTGCCGGGGAGGTCGCGCTCGCGATGCTGCTGCTGATCGGTGCAAGCCTGGTCCTGAGAACCCTCTTCAATCTGCGCGCCCTCAATCTTGGATTCGACCCCACGCGGGTGCTTACCATGGAGATCCCGCTGACCGAAAATCGCTACCCCAGCATCTCAACCCGCAATCAGTTCCTGACCGAAATGCTCGGCCGCATCGAATCACTCCCCGGAGTCGAGCATGCTGCTTTGAATAACTTCGTGCATCCCTTTGCTGATTGGGGCGTGCGCGTCGAGGTTCCAGGCAGTAACGCTGATCAGCGCCGCCCGGTGATTCTCGATCAAATCAGCGCCGCGTACACCGCTGCACTCCAGATTCCGCTCCATCAAGGCCAGCTGTTCTCGGATCAGGACCTCGCCACTGGACGGCATGTCGTTCTAGTGAATGAGACTTTCGCGCGGGCCTATTTCAAGGATCGTGATGCGTTGGGCCAACTTGTCCGGGTGCCTCAGCTCCAGGGCCAGCCCATCGGCCTCTCCGATGTCCAGTTCACCATTCAAGGTGTCGTCGGAGACGTCCCCAATGTCAGCCTCGAAAGGGAAACATATCCGGAGATCTACGTTCCTTACACGGTTACCGGCTTCCGCGAGTTCAATCCGGTGCTGCTCGTTACCGCGTATACGCCGGTTGGGACCCTCTCCATTCCAATCCAGCATGAGATTCACTCGATCGACGCCAATCAACCCGTGATGCGCGTCAAGACCGCCGAGAAGATGCTCGCCGATGGAGGATTCTCCGGACCGCGCTTCAGTGTCTTTTTGTTCGGCGCCTTCGCGGCGCTGGGCCTGTCCTTGTGCATCATTGGAGTCTATGGTGTGGTCAACTATTCCGTTTCGCGCCAGACCCAATCCTTGGGAGTGCGGATCGCGCTGGGCGCGCGCAAAGCAAACATCTTCGTCCTGGTGTTGAGGGAGGCGCTTCCGGTCGTCGCGGCCGGCATCCTGGTCGGTGTGTTCGGCGGCCTGCTAGCCACGCGGGCCATGAGCTCTATTATTTGGGGAGTTTCCCCAGTCGACCCAGTTTCGTTCAGCGTGGTCGCACTGCTGCTCTTAATGGTTGGCCTCATAGCTTGCCTGCGTCCTTCCTGGCGAGCTGCACGCCTCGATCCCGCAATCGTCCTCAGGCAAGATTAGCTACATTTGCCGGAATCTGAACTTCGGACTCTAGAAACGATTCCCTTCCCACCATCGTTGTGCGCATCAATCCAGTCAGATGCTTCTCGGAGCAACCCAGGGTACCCGCCGCAGTTGTCAGTTCCTGGGCGAAGGACTTCGCAACAGGAATGGGATCTCTCAAGAAGTTCGCCGTTTTCGGGAGAATTTACGCGATTCTCAACGCCATCAACAAATCGGCTCGGCAGCCTACCGATATGGAAGAGCATTCTATCGGGAGTGCCCACGAGCGCAGAGTTGTGAGGGTCCGGAATGGTCGGCGTGGGCGCTGCCGATAGAATTCCTTGAACTGAGCGAGTCGATGCCTATGGGTATTGAATCGGTTCTTGCCCGCAAGGCGGGTGGTCCGTGTGGGCTGGGCAGGTGAGGGGGAAGGGGGCAGCGCGCCTCGGAAGGTCGCCACAACGTGTTTCGGGGTGCTGCCAGAGCAGTCCGGATGTAAGGTCATCGAGCGAAGACAGGGATCTCGCGATGTCCGGATCAGGACCGAGGAATGAGCCGCGGAAGGTATCGAAAGATGCGGTCATGAGCTGTCCAGGATAGAAATCGGTTCGGCAGCGACGAGTTCGATAATAATCAGCCGCCCCTGTTTACAAATGGGGCAGGCATTCGCGTCGGGGAGATGGAGATCGACACGGATATCAGAGCGGATGAAAGTACAAGGTTGGCAGAGGGCGAGCAGCTTGCGGCACTGTTCCAGCTTGTGTTGTCGGACTCGATTGGCCAGGAATCCGAACTGACGGATGCGGACCAGACCGGAGGGCAGCACATGAAGGAGGAAGCGGCGGATGAACTCAGTGCTTCCAGGGTCATGGTTTTGGTGCGGCTGCGGTCCGCATAATCCTTCCACTCAAACGTGACGCGGCCATCCTGCAGAGAGCGTAGACGATGGTTGGAAATCGCCACGCGGTGCGTATAGCGGGCCAGATACTTGAGGACCCGCTCGGGTCTGCCAAAGGGCGGCTTGACGTGAACGACCCATTCGATGGCCTCGGTTTGCTGGCACAAGAGCTGGAACGGGGCTGGGTTGGCCAGCGAATGGAGTTCGCCATGGAAGCGGAGCACACCCTTGCGGAATGCCGCCCGGAGGGATTGCAAGAAAATCTTCCGGAAGGGGCGGCTGAGCACGCGCATAGGCAGGAAGAAGGAGGACTTGCGGCAGGCGATCCAGCGCGAGCCGTCGGGTGAGATGCCGCCGCCTGGTACGACGCAATGTAGGTGTGGATGCAGATGCAGATTCTGACCCCAGGTGTGAAGCACTGCCAGGAAGCCGATGGAAGCACCCAGCAGCCGTGGGTCTGCTGCGGTTTCCAGCAAGGCACGGGAGGCGGCGTGAAAGAGGAGGTTGAAAATCGGTTTGGCATTCTGTAGCGCCAGCCGGCCAATCTGCTGCGGCAGCGTGAACACTACGTGGAAATAGGGGACGGGCAAGAGTTCCGCCTGCCGCTGTGCGAGCCAGCGGGCGCGTGCTGTGGCCTGGCACTTGGGGCAATGGCGATTCCGGCACGAGTTATATAAGAGGAGTCGATGTCCGCACCGGCGCACTGGTGAAGATGGCCGCCGAGAGCCGCGGTTCGACAGTTGCGAATGTCTCGGAGTGCCTTTCTCTGATGGTGCGACAACGTCCTGCTCCAACGTTTCAGGAAATCGTTTTGGTGAGTGCGGAAGACATCGGCCAGTTCGGGCCGATGATCGTTCATCGCTGGATTGAAATGAGGTCGAGTGAATCCAAGCAATCCAGAGGACTGACCGTGGAACGGACGCTCACATCGGAAACCTGCAGGTAGCGCGCCGTGGTCTCCAGATTGGCGTGACCGAGTAGGATCTGGATAGTGGGCGAGTTGACGCCCGCTTCCAGCAGATGCGTTGCGAAGGCATGCCGCAGCGAATGCGGATGAATCGGTTTGGAGATGCCCGCATCGTGTGCGGCTTTCCGGCAAGCGAGATAGACGGCCTTGACAGAGATGGGCCGATTGGAATGCGCGCCGGGGAACAACCAGTCGGTGGGCCGCTGGTTTCGCCAGTAGCAACACAGCAAATCTAGCAGTTTCACCGGCAGAAGGGTCTGCCGGTCCTTGCGTCCCTTGCCGCGGCGAACCTTTAATATGTGGCGAGCGCTGTCGATGTCGCTCACCTTGAGCTGGGCTGCTTCGGCCACCCTGAGCCCACAGCCGTACAAGACCGCAAGCAGGGTTCGGTGACGAAGATTGCGAGGCGCCTCTAACAGTGCCTTGACTTCATCCCGGCTCAGAATCAGCGGCAACTTCCGTTCCCGGCGCGGAAAGGGAATGCGTTCGATGGCGATCTTCCGCCTGAGCGTGTGGGTATAAAAGAACCGTAGAGCGCACACCACTTGAATGAAGGTCGGCAGCGCTACCTTCTTTTCCTTAATCAGGAACAGTTGATACAGCCGAATGTGCTCGGCTCCGAGCTGATCGGGTGGTTTGCCGAAGTGCTTTGAGAAAGCCTTGACGGCGTGAAGGTAGAGCCGGATTGTCGTGGGCGAGTAGTTACGGATCTGGAGATCTTCCAGCATCCTTTGTCGAAGTGGGGTCACAACGAACTCCTTTCGTTGTTGACCACATCACAAAATCCTTGCCGCAGGAACCCAGCCCCGGTGTCCTCTCCCTCGCTCTACGCTACCCGCCGGAGGCTTAGTTCATGGGTGGATAACGGGGATGAAAGTTCCTACAACAGGAGCGTCCCGAGGGTAGTAGTGCGAAGGGGATTTCGTCACAGCTATCGGATTTCTAAACACTACACCGTCTCCCGCGATCTATTCCGCCCAGTGGAACCTTCTGCCCAGATTCTACGTAGTTACGTCGTGTCACCGCGTCTCCATTCAGATAACCAGTTATTTCAGATGGCCCGGCAGGGTCAACGTTTCCCCTCGGCTCTCGCGGCTATCGCGTTAGTGCCGGTCCTGGTGGTTGTGATGATCGCGAGCCAAGTTGGAATGCGTGTCGTGTTCCGTTCGTTTCTTGGAAGTGGAGCGACGGCGGACTCAATGGCGGAGTTGCTGGGGTTTTCAGCCATCCTGGCGGGTCTGTGGTGCGTCGTGCGCTACTGGAGCCGGCGCCCTTTTTGGACGCTGGGATTTGAGCGATCGGGGTTAGTCAAGTGCATCACTCGAGGGGCTCTGGTTGCGGTTCTGATGATGGCGGCGACGGCCGCTCTCATTTTGCTCTCCGGCGGAGCCGTCGAGCCAGGAGAGATTCAAACCCGGGGAGTCGTCGCGCTGGGAGGTGGTCTCATGAGTTTACTGGCGACCACTACGCAATCGTCTGCCGAAGAGGCATTGTTCAGGGGCTGGTTGCTACCCGTATTGGGGGTACGCTATGGTGGCCTTGCGGCAGTGGCTTCCTGCTCGTTGATCTTTACCTTGGCTCACGCGACGACTGGCCCTACGCCGCTAGGTTGGGTGAACCTCTTCTTATTTGGAACATTCTGTGCTCTCCTCGCGTTGGCGGAGGGCGGGCTGTGGGGAGCGTGCGCGTGGCATTCCATTTGGAATTGGACGCAGGGCAGCCTGCTAGGATTCCGAGTGGACAGAACCGTCCGATTCGGCCTGCTCGCCTCGATAAGGACCACTGGACCAGAGTCCATTACAGGAGGGTCCTTTGGTCCAGAAGGCGGCCTGGTGGTAACTGCGATCTTGCTTGCAGGAATCGCCACACTTCTGATTCCGATTCACAGGGAAGCGTCTCGTTAACGATCAGTCGCGTAGTGTTTACCGGCGAGACGGGCTCCCAACGGCGACCTCGAAAGGTGATCGGCTGACGACAATGCTGCACATCAGCTACGCTTCGCCGTGCGGGGCGCAAGCGAGTTTACTCGCCGCAGATTATCGAAAATGAGCGAAAGCGACGTTAAACACTACGTCGGATTCGTTCGGGCGACGAGTCGGCTTTCCGAGCCGACCCTAATTCTCGGATGGTCTCGCGACTCGATCGATCATGAGAATTGTGGTGGCTTGCTTTCGCGGTTCGAGCTTCAACCCGAGCTGTTCCTCCACTGCGGCGAACAGAGACGGGGCACCTGAGTCTGCGACAGCGCCACCCGCGTCCGGTTGGTGCTCGCGTGCCCACTCGAGAGTGAAATCGAAGGGACCGGTAAGCCCAGTCAGATCGACGACGGTGCGTCCTACTTCGCGGCTGAGCCGCGTAGCCAACCCGGGCATGTCGAGGTGCGTCACCCTCCATTGATTTCCATTGACTCTAATTGAGTACCGCGCATCATCAGCGCTCTTCTTCAGTTTTGGCCCTTTCTTATCAACGATAAGAGCGAACACCTGGAACTCTTTTGTTTCGCGGTGGAGAGTCAGCTTAAACCGATCCTCCAGCAGAGACTGAACCATAAGCAAGACCTGGTCATTACTGACGTTCCCGTCTTCCTTTGCAACAATATCGTATCGATCCGAGTACATCCATCCAGGACCGGTTTGAGAAATCTGATAGTTTTCGACGCCATAGGCGTACGACACGAGCGCGAACAGACTTAGGCCAGACGCCTGGAAGCTTCCATTGGAACTGAAGGCTCTCCTATCATTCGGCCCCGGTGTAGGGTTACGTGGTCTGACCGCCGCAACCTCAAAGTGCGGCTTTACGGCTGGGGTTGATTGACATTGAACTCCATCAGAACCAAAAAGAGAGAAGGCGGCGATCGCCATAGACCGAACGTTGATTCTCATCCAGAGTTCCTTGAAACCCTTGACGCTTCGCAGCATCCTCGCGTTGAATGCAGATGCTCCGATTTCGTAAAGGCCTCAAGAACGTTCCCGTCCCGCGGGGGGACGACGCGGTTAGACGATAAATGTTGCCGTCTGGCAAACCGCCGCACACCGAAGGCTCACGGGATCCGACCCCTTCACCGCTTCCCGCTCTTTTTCTTTACTTGATGTGTGCGCCTTCCAGAGGTAATGTCCACATGACCTAGTGTGGTGCGTCACTCAGATGCGACCTTATCCAGGGTACGACGGGCGCGAGTGACTTTTTCGAGGATATCCGAGGCCTTCGCCGTCCAGATGAAGGGTTTTGGCGCTTGGTTGTAATTCTGGATGTAGTCTTCGATAGCGGAGATTAGTTCGGGAACGCTTCGGAAAACACCACGTCGAATCCGGTTCTCTGTGATGTCGCGAAAGAAGCGCTCGATCATATTGAGCCAAGAAGCACTGGTTGGCGTGAAATGCATGTGGACGCGCTTGTTCCGCCCCAGCCACGCTTTGACCGCCGGGTGTTTATGCGGTGAGTAGTTGTCGGCGATCACGTGGATGTGCTTTTCCTTGGGAGTATTACGGATGATCAGGCGAAGGAACGCTAACCAGTCTTCGTTGGTATGGCGGGGACGGCACTGACTGAGGACCTCGCCGGTGAGGACGTTGAGAGCCGCGAATAACGTGGTGGTTCCATGGCGTTTGTAGTCGTGCGTCATGGTGCCCTTGCGGCCTTTCTTCATCGGCAAACCGGGCTGGGTACGATCCAAAGCTTGAATCTGGCTCTTCTCGTCCACCGAGAATACGATGGCCTGCTGCGGTGGGTTCAAGTACAGCCCGACGATGTCTTCGAGTTTTTCAACGAACTGCGGATCGCGGCTGACTTTGAAGGTATCGACCAGATGCGGCTTGAGCCCGTGGGCATGCCAGGCGCGTCGAACAGTAGCCTCGCTGATTCCCAAAACGCGGGCCAGGGTGCGGGTGGTCCAATGGGTCGCATGCGCTGGCTTTTCCTGCGTTGTTTTCCGGATGATTTCGTCCGGATTGATGGTTCGAGTTCTTCCTGGTCGGGGCGCATCTTTCTCAATTCCGGCCATGCCGTACTGCAAAAATCGCGCTCTCCATCGTGCAACCGTGTGGCGCCCGAGTTGAAGCGCAGAGGCGATTTCCTGGTCTCGCTTTCCTTCGGCTGCTTGCAGGATGATGTTGGCTCGCTCCACCAATCGCAAAGCAACTGACCGGCGCCGCGCGTAGGCTGACAACTCGGATCTTTGCTCCTCCGTCAAAACAACTTGGGCGGCAACTCGCATTCGGGCTCGTCTCCTATTAAGACAAACCCGATTGGTTTGTATAAGTAGCGCTATTTACGACGCACTACACTAGCAAACGATAATCCGTCTTATCGGACGCTATTGGGCAGCCAACTCTCCCGACGACGGAGTAGCGACCGCCAGCAAAGAGTGCCGGCGACCGAGATGATAAGTAGGAGACAATGGGCACCCGGCAGATCCTTAAACGCGTGGCGACCTTAGAGAAGGTTCATTCGGAGAATGAAACGATGGCTTCATGCTGGAGGATTACCGAGATCGTCGAGCTGCTTGATACAAAGCACACAACTTAAAGCACTGAATTATTGTCCATCGAGAGAGTTGACACTATCCCAGCCATAGCGCGCTCTTCCGAAGTAGTTTTTTCCAACAAGCGACTGGTCCTTGCCAATTGTTTCTTCGGACGTAGCCATTGTGCAATGATCTCGTAGAGACTGAGAGCCTTCGGTCTACGGCACGCTGAGAATAGAAAAACTATGAGGCGAATGGTTGTCCTGCTCCTGGCATGCTGCACGCTTCGCTCGCAGAATTATGTGATTTCCACTATTGCAGGGGGCGCCATCACACCCACGCCTGTCTTGGGCGTGACGGCGTCTTTCCGCGATATCGGTGGCGTTGCAACGGATGCATCCGGCAACCTCTATTTCTCCACCATCTGGGCTGTCTTTAAACTGGATCAAGGAGGGACCGTTACCCGAGTCGCAGGTACCGGACGGCCGGGTTATTTCGGAGAGGGTGGCCCCGCCGTCAATGCGTCGATTGAGTTCGCCGCGGGGCTTGCGTGCGACAAGAACGGCAATCTTTACATCGCGGACTATAACGGGGTCCGGAAAGTTTCGCCAGACGGCATCATAACAACGGTTGCGGGCATAAATCCATTCGTCAAACCTTCCGTCATCACACCCGCGACCAGCGTTGCGCTGAATGTGGCGTTCAGCCTGGCCGTGGACGGCGCGGGAAATTTGTACATAGGAGAAATGGCGGGCAACAGGGTGCGTAAGGTTTCGCCAACAGGTAGCATTGTCACCATTGCGGGGACTGGAGTGTCGGGTTACTCGGGAGATGGTGGCCTCGGCTATCTGGCGCAGATTGGTGAGCCTCAGTCTCTTGCGGTAGATGGCGGCGGGAACGTTTATATCGCAGATTTTTTAAACAATCGCATTCGCAGGGTAACTCCCTCCGGTGTGATCTCTACCGTGGCGGGCGATGGACAATGCTGTTCTCCGGGAGATGGAGGGCAGGCGTCAAACGCACAAATTACGCCCGTGTCTCTAGCGTTTGACTCGGGAGGTTCACTACTGGTTTCCGACGGCCTGCGTGTTCGAAAGATTGGTCCGTCAGGCATCATCACGACCATTGCGGGAACGGGAATGGGTAGTTTCTCCGGTGATGGAGGGCCAGCGGCCAAGGCCCAGTTCAACGGGATTTCCTCCATCGCTTCAGACAGTGCCGGGAACATATTCGTCTCAGATGAAGGCAACTATCGGATCCGCAAAATAACGGGTTCAGGGGTAATCTCTACAGTTGCAGGCAACGGCCTCGATAACTACTCAGGCGACGGCGGACCCGCGATTCAGGCTCAGATGGGACCGGGTTTGGGGCTATTGGTGGATCAGGGCGGAGCCATCTATTTCACCGACGTCCTTAATTCGTGTGTCCGCAAAATCTCGCCGGCAGGGGTCGTAACAAGGGTGGCCGGCAATGGCACCAATGGCTTTTCCGGGGATGGAGGGCCAGCCCTGAGTGCTCAACTGTACCACCCGCAGGGACTCGCGCTGGATGGTAAGGGAAATCTATTCATCGCAGATACCTTGAACAGTCGCGTACGAATGGTCTCGCCCTCCGGATTGATCACCACCGTAGCAGGGGGAGGAACAACTGGAGACGGCGGCCCTGCCGTGGGGGAAAATCTTGAATTTCCGTTCGGCCTGGCCATAGATAGCGCAAACTCCCTCTATATTGGAGACGTTCTTCGCCTGCGCAAGGTGCTTCCTGGCGGGACGATTACTACCATCGCGGGCACAGGCGTGGCTGGCTATTCCGGCGATGGTGGTCTGGCGACGAAGGCCCAGGTCTTCGGCGTTCAAGGCATCGCAGTCGACTCGACCGGTAACGTCTTCTTCTCCGATACCAACAATGGTCGTATTCGCAAGATTTCAGCCTCGGGGATCATCACGACGATTGCCGGGGGTGGAAAGGATTTCTCTGTGCAGGAGGAGCCTGCCACCGCCGCGATTATTGCACCAGCGGGTCTCGCCCTGGACAACGCGGGCAACGTGCTTTTTGCGGATACCAACCCGAGGTTGATCCGAAAGGTATCCCCTGGTGGAACCATCAGCACAGCGGTGGGAAATCAGTTGGTATCCTTTCCGTTTACGTTTGGAGATGAGGGTCTGCCCACCTCCGCCTATTTCATCGCCGTGAGTGGGGTCGCGCTGGACAAAGCGGGCAATATCTATGCGACAGATTCAGTAAACGGGACCATTCGCCGCACCCAGCCCATCGCAGTTTCGTTCGTGAGTAACGCTGCCAGCAATCTTCAGGGGCCGGTTGCACCCGGAGAAATCGTGGTCCTATCGGGTTCAGGCCTTGGGCCGCCTCAGCTTGTTTCCTCAGCTCTAGATATTCAGGGATTTTATGGAGTCCTCTCTAGTGGAACAAATGTGTTGTTCAACGGCATCCCAGCGCCGCTGATCTACACCTCCACTGGGCAGGTTGCCGCGATTGTGCCCTATTCGGTACGCGCGGGAACCGCGATGGTCAGTGTGAACTACTATGGGCAATCATCCAACAGTATTTCTGTTCCCGTCGCGCTCTCGGAGCCGGGGATCTTCACCCTGGATTCGACCGGCAAAGGGCAGGCAGCAGCGGTGAACCAGGACGGCTCGTTCAATGGCGCGGATCATCCAGCTAAGTCTGGCGATGTGATTCTGATTTTCGTCACAGGGGAAGGTCAAACCGATCCACCTGGAGTGGACGGCAAACCGGCAGCGCTTCCATTGCCTCATCCCAATCTTCCAGTAAAGGTATTCATCGATGGGCGCTCATGCCAGGTACTGTACGCAGGGGGAGCTCCTGGAGAAGTGGCGGGACTGATGCAGGTAAATGTCCAAGTTCCCAGCGGCGTTGCCTCAGGCAGGGCGGTGCCGGTAGTGGTTAGCGTTGGCGGCAACAGCAGCCAGATGAACACAACAATTGCGGTGAACTAGAGAGCAGTTGCGCGCTGTCTAATTTTGAAAGTGCGATGGCGTGGCGAGCGCATGGCCGGAACTCCACGGACCGCTCTCTGAGCGGCGCCAGACACAGCAAGCCGGTTACCGAAATGCCCTCGCGGTCTTCCTGCTCGAACATCTCCTTCATGCCATGGCGCGCGATGAATTTAGCTTCCCGATCCTAAATCACTTGGTCGACACTAAGTGGCCCGTGTCGATATTGTTGTCGTTGCAGAAATATTCCAGTAGCTCCGGAAGGCCTTTGGTGGCGCGCTGAGGTTTTAGGGTTCCTTTGTGGGTCCAGGGCTTTGCGTAATATTCGGGGTCGATGATGCTGACTTCGTAGTCCATCGACTCGGGGCCGGTGCGCGTGACGCGCTCGATCACTTTCATATCTGACGTGTGCTGGTGTCCTGCGGTGTCAAGCCAACTGCGGTCGTTCAATCCGACGGTTTCGACGACTAGCGTGTCGCCTTCCCACCGGCCGATGGAGTCGCCGAAAAACGTATCCGAGACATCGGGATAATGTTCCTTGCGATTCAAATCGATCAGGCGCCAGATGCGCATGTACTCATACAGAAATGTGACGGTGTCTTTGTCCTGCATCACCTTCATCGGAAAGGGCGAATGCAGCATGCGCGGGAAGCCTGGGGGCTGGCAAAAGCCGGTAGGGTCGTCTTTGGCATCGTGAGCCAGAAAAGCCTTCCGGCCCGCGTCGGTGTAGGGGACCTTGGCTTCACCCTCGTTTGCGAGGTTGCCGTTGTAGCGCAGCGACGACATACTCCAGTAACCGGTCAGGTCGGGTTTTCCGTCCGCTGTGCGGGGCACCGGGCCGGTCTTGGGAGTAGGCACGGCTTGTGAGAAAGCAGGCAGGCTCGCCAGGGCCATCGCCAACGGAAAGAGACCCAAGTTGAGGTTCATGGACGGCGCCGTCAATTACCCGCGTATTCGCCCGCGGAGGAGCCCGCGAAAATCTTAGTTCCGTCGGCCATCACAACGGAACGGCCGTTGCCCAGATGGCTTCCGTCTTTCGCGCGAAACGCATCCACGGTAACCACATCGCCGATCTTCATGGTAGTCTTGCGCCATCCGCCGCGCATCAGTGTGCTCAGGTTGCCCAGTTCGAATGCCCAGTTGGTTACCTTGCCGGTCTCGTCTTTCACGTCGAGATAAAAATACGCGTGGGGATTCATCCACTCGACCTTCGTAACGGTGCCTCTTACAGTGAAGGGCTTGTTCCGGTCGTACTCGGCCGCGAAAGAATGATGGGCGAGCAGCGGTGTCGAGGCAGCCAAAATGCTGACCGCGAGAGTGAACCTGGTCATCAAATAGGAGACCTCCGTGAAACAACGTATTCTACTGCGCGACGGGTGTCAAGGCTAACGGCAAAGGTAGATGGCAAGGTAGATTGACTTTGGCGCTGGGCGGGACTAGCATTACCTGATTCGCCGCCACAGCGGCCTGGAGGGACCATGAAGACCTTCGGAACTTGGATGCTTGCGCTTGTGATTGCGCCGGGCGCCTGGGCTCAGGCTATCTCAACTGCACAGATCAACGGGTCAGTGCAGGATGCTTCTGGCGCCGCAGTGCCGGGGGCGGAAATCAAGTTGACGCAAACCGAGACTGCCCTGGTGCGTACGGTCACCAGTGGCACGGATGGAGCGTACACATTCGCCAGCTTGCCGGTGGGACATTATCAACTGGAGGCAACCAAGGAAGGCTTCAGCAGGTACCTGCAGTCTGGCATCGTGTTGCAGGTGGGCAGCAATCCGACAATTGATGTTGGTCTGAAAGTAGGCGGCGTAATGGAACAGGTACAGGTGGAGGCCAATGCCGCGCTGATTGAAACTCGCAATGCAGGTGTGAGCTCGGTGATTGACAATCAGCGCGTGCTGGAGCTTCCGCTGAACGGCCGGCAGGTAACGGAATTGATCTACCTCTCCGGAATGGCGACGCAGGTGAATGGCGCGGGACTGAATTCCGGCGTTCGCAACTTTCCTACAGTCGACATCTCTGTTGCGGGTGGACTTTCCAACGGATTGACGTTCCGCTTGGATGGAGGAACGCACAACGATCCTTACAATAATCTGAACCTTCCGTTGCCTTTTCCAGATGCGCTGCAGGAGTTCAAGATCGAGACGAGCGCGCTGCCGGCGCAATATGGACATCATTCTTCAGCCGCGATCAACGCGGTGACGAAAGCAGGCACGAATGAATTCCATGGCGACCTGTTTGAGTTCATCCGCAACGGCGCGGTGAATGCGCGGAACACGTTTTCCGCGACGGTGGATTCGCTTAAGCGTAATCAGTTTGGAGGGACTATCGGCGGCCCCATCCGGCGCAATAAGCTGTTCTTCTTCGCCGGCGTACAGAGCACACTGCAAAGAACCGCTCCTGCCACCAATACCGGATTTGTTCCCACCGCCACCATGCTGGCGGGGGACTTCACCGGCATTACTTCGGCTCAGTGCAACACCGCCGGCAAGCCCATCACGCTGAAGGCTCCCTTCGTCAACAATAGGATCTCGCCCGCTTCGTTTTCGACGCCCGCGATCAACATCCTGAAGCTGCCCGGGTTCCCTACCAGCGACAACATTTGCGGCACCGTGACCTTCGGACGGCGTACCGCCAGCAACCAGTTCGATTCTCTGCTGCGGGTCGACTATCAGAAGAGCGACAAGCACACCATTTTCGGGCGCTACCTGCAGGCAGTGCTCGACCAGCCGTCCGATCACGATCCGAAGAACCTGCTGGCAGGGTCGACCGCGAATCTGAACTTCCGGACCCAGTCTTTCGTCTTGGGAGATACCTACTTGATTGGAGCAGGAACCGTGAGCAGTTTCCACGCAACGCTCAACAGGTCGGCTGTGCCTAAGACGAATCCGCAGGTCTTTTCGCCGAGTTCGGTTGGCATCAATATCTGGGATGGCGTTCCCGGCTTGACGCGCATCGCCATCACCAACGGCTTCAATATCGCGTCCAACAACGAGACGCCCAGCACGTACAATACGACCGACTTTGAGTTTAGTGAGGATGTCAGTCTGGTACGTGGCGCTCATCAAATTGGCGCGGGAGTCGATTTTATCCGGGGATATTTGAATGCAAACTCGGGTCTGAACGCTTCTGGTCCCTTCACGTTTAACGGTCAGGTGACGGGGCTGGGCTTAGCGGATTTCATGCTCGGCTTGCCGTCGGCCTTTACACAGGCGACGCAGACGGTCGCCTACGATCGTGCCAATTACTTTGGATCGTATGTGCAGGATGTGTGGAAGCTCACGCCGCGAATCACTGTCACCGGCGGTGTGCGATGGGACCCCTACCTTCCTGTGACAACCAAATATGGCTGGCTGTCGCACTTCGATCCGGCTCTGTTCGCAAAGGGCGTGAAGAGTACGGTCTATGCCAATGCTCCCGCCGGATTGTTGTTCCCAGGCGATTCCGGATATTCCGGGAATGGCGTAGCGAATTCGCGCTGGAATAATTTCGCGCCTCGTTTTTCAGTCGCGTGGGACCCCAAGGGAAACGGCCACACCTCCATTCGCGCCGCCTACGGCCGATTTTTCGATTTGCCGGCGTTCAATAACTACATCGGGTTCAGCTCCAGCCCGCCATTTGGAAATACGACGACCGTCAACTTTCCGGCGAGCTTTGCGAATCCATTTCAGGGAATCGCCGGTGGCAATCCTTATCCTCTAACGCTGACTAAGAATTCCCCGTTCATCAATTTCGGAACCTATGAGAATTTTCTGACCGATCCGAAAACCACCTACTCGCAGCAATGGAATCTCAGCATCCAGCACCAGCTCGGTGCGGACTGGCTGGTTTCGGCCAACTACGTGGGCAACAATACGATTCACATTTGGTCGGGGGATCAGGCCAATCCGGGAGTATTGATTCCGGGGGCGCCGAATGTCGCATCTACCGACAGCCGCTGCACGGCGAGCTCGCAACTGGTGAACTGCACCACCAACGTGAATTTCCGCCGCTCGCTGATTCTGCAGAACCCGGCGCAGGGGGTTTTCTATGGCGCCATCCACCAGTTGGCCGATGGAGGCACGGGCGAATATCATGGACTTCTGCTCTCCGCCCAACATCGTAGCTCGCATGGATACAGCGTGCAAGCAAACTATACTTGGTCGCATTGCATTACCGATCTGGCCAATCCGGAACTCGCCGTGGCAGGAGCGAATTTTATGATTCCCGGACAGAGGCGTCCGGACCGGTCCAACTGCGCGTTGGGCGACCGCAGGCAAATCTTCAACGTTTCGGCGGTGTATGAGACGCCCAAGTTTTCCAACACTAAGGTGCGATTGCTGGCGACCGGCTGGCAGATCTCGCCCATCATCCGGTTGCAGACGGGTCCCTTCATGACGGTCACCTCGGGAATCGACCAGGCGTTAACCGGGCAAACTGCATATGAGCGGGCCAATCAGGTTCTCGCCGACGTTTTCGTGCCAAATCGCACGCCGTCGAATTATCTCAACCCGGCCGCCTTCGCGCAGCCGGCGTTGGGGACGTACGGAAATTTGGGCGCGAACAATATTCTCGCGCCTGGGTCGGTCTACATCAATGTAGGTGTGACCCGCATTTTCAGGATTCGCGAGCGCATGAGCCTGCAGTTCCGGGCAGAGGCGTTCAATATTCCCAATCATGTGAACTATGGCCCGCCCAATGGCCTGTCAGGAAACGGCACGGCGACTTCGACCGCGGGATTCATTACGCCCACTGCGGCGCTGAATAATCCCCTGTTTGGAAAGATTTTGTCGGCGGACGATCCCAGGATTCTGCAGGGGGCACTGAAGTTGGTTTTTTAGGAACCGAGACCCTTTACTTTCACGTGGAGAAGTAATAGTTTCGGAGACGATGCAAAGAAAACCACTCGCGATGCCGGTTGGTGTCGTCTGTCTACTCGCTTGCTGTCTGAGCTACGGGCAAAGCGCTGCCGTGACTCCTTTCGACAAGCTTCCTGATTGGACCGGTGTTTGGAGCATGATGGGCGGCACCATTTTCGATCGGGCCACGCAAACCGGGGAAGGAGGATCGGTCACGCGGGGGGTGCGCGAGCACCCGCCTTACAACGCTGAGTACGAAAAGGTCTATGAGAGTCACTTGGCTCTGCGCGATGCGGACCGATACCCTGATGTGTTTAGCAACTGTGGCGTTCCAGCCGGCTATCCTCGCATTCTGAATCTTCCAGATGCCTATGAATTCGTGGTTCGGCCGGACCTGTTTTATATCATCGCCGAGAATGGCGGCAACACCATGCGTGTCTATACCGACGGCCGCAAGCTGCCTGCTAAGGAAGATACCTGGGGAACATACACAGGCGTCTCGGTGGGCCATTGGGAGGGCGACACGCTGGTGTGGGACACGATCGGCCTGAAAGGCAGCCGTGACAACGATTCCATCCTGGACCGGACCGGCCTCGTGCTCAGCGACCAGGCGAGAATCAGCACCCGAATGCGCAAGATCAATGACAACACGCTTGAGGCGAAGATGGTCATTGAGGATCCAAAGGCGCTGACCAAGCCGTGGACCGTTATCAAGCAATTCAGGAAAAATAAGCCGGGGCTGTTCCTTTACGACTACGGGTGCGCCGAAAATAATCGGAACCCTGTGGATACGAAGACAGGCAAGACGCTAGTGCTGGGCGCCGATGGCAAGCCAGCTAATTAAGGAGAACTTGGAAATGAAAATGATATCTAAAGCTGCCTTGCTTACCGTGGCTCTGGCGGCCGGGATGCATGCGCATCATTCCGGTGCGGGATTCAGCAAGGACGTCAAGGAAATCTCGGGCACAGTGAAAGAGTTCCAGTTCACTAACCCTCATTCTTGGATCCAAGTGAACGTCGCAGACGCCACGGGCAAGATGGTGGAATGGAGCGTGGAGTGGGGCAGCCCGAACCAACTCGGGCGCGACGGCTACCGTCCGTCGACGTTTCCTCCAGGCGCGAAGGTGACCATCAAGCTCCATCCTATGGCCAACGGGTCGCCGGTGGGCGGATTTATTGCGGCAAAGATGGCCGACGGCAAGACGATCGGGAAGTGGGACGGCGAGTAGCGCGCTCCTCAAATTTTCATCGTCTAGTATCGAGGGGTGCACGCCTTGCTCTTCGTTAGAGGAGAATCCATTCCTAGGGGAAAAAGTTGTTTAAAACAAGAGATGTTTGACCAAAGTGTGCCAACTGCGTCCCAATTGGATGGCACCCGTGACTGTGCCCATTTTTGTGCCGACGCTGTGCATAGAAGCGTTGCTCAGCTTTGCTAGCGACATCGCCAACGAGGCGCGGAAGCCTTTGATAACTGGCAACAATGCGCAACCGCTAGCAACAATTGTGCCCACTGCTAAGTCTATGAAAAGACGTAGGTACGTGGCTACGAACCAGAAGGTCGCATGTTCGAGTCATGCCGGGCGCACCACTAACTCAAAATATATCAGTTACTACGACCAGGTTAGCGAGTGGCTCGCTCGTGTTCAGAATCGGAGTGTGCCCAGAATTGTGCCCACTCAACGCCACGCGGGCCTTCTCGATCGCGGCGCGCGTGTTGTATTCATGTTCAAAACGCTTGGCCTATGCTGAAGAAAAACGCGCCGGGCTTTTCGCCGGGCTGGCGGCCTAACTTGAAGCCATAATCGAATCTCAGCACTACAAACGGATTTCGAATTCGCAGTCCGAATCCGCTTGCCGCGCGCAAATCCGAAAGTTTGAAATCAGACACGCGCGGGAAGACGTTGCCCACATCAACAAAATTGACCGCATCGAAAATCCAGAACAAGGGGTAACGCAGTTCCTCGTTCAAGACGAGAACTGCGTTACCGCCGGCAGGCTGGCCGTCGGCCAGTTTGGGACCCAGCTCGTCCTGTTTAAAGCCGCGAACGGTCGTGCCTCCTCCAGCATAGAATCGGTCCGTGAGAACGGCCCCTTCTTCGCTGAATCCCTTTTGAATACCCAACCGCGATCCGGTTGCGAACACTACGCGCGAGCGCCGAGGTTGCTCGCCGAAGGGTACCGGGCGCGGGCGAGTGAGCGGAAAGTATTTGAAATACTGCACGTAATATCGCACGTACGGGTAATTGCTTCCGAGGAACCTGGGGGCGAATTCAGCCCCCTGTGAGATGAACGACCCCTTCGTGGCGTCCAGGAACGAATCACGCGTATCTCGCGATATTGTAAAGGTCAGCGGCGCAACGTACGCGACGTCCGCCTTCACGTTCGGAGCGGCTGGATCAGGCACAAACCCGCGCTGTTTCTCAAAACGGTAGCCGTAGGACAAGATCCACTTGGACCTAAGCGGTAGATCCTGCTGGATACTGGCCCCTAGTGTCTCGGTCGGGGTGGTTTGATACGTTTTGGTTTCGCGAGTAAAGTAAGTCGAGATGGTCGTGGAGAGGCGAGATTGCCGCCAGAACGGACGGGTCGAATAGAGCCGGAATTCATCGGTTTCAGGATCGACACGCGTCCGCAAGCCCAGAACACGGCCAGCGCCGAGAACATTGTGATCCTGGAGGTCGGCGATGAACCCCGGGCCGCCTCCGGAATCATACAGGCCGCCGTAGAGCAGGCGGAATGGTTTCGGTTCGCTGACTGCGACGACCAGGTCGGCAACCTCTAACCGCTGGTCGCTCGCGCCGGCTTCTATGGGCGGCTGCAGCCGGACGTCCGTGGATGCGTATGCGCCCGTTCGCGCGAGGTTTATCGCCGACTCGCGAATGAGACTCGTGTCCGCCACATCGCCCTCGGCGATTCTCAGCTGACTTCGCGCGAACTCCGCGCTGGTCTGGCGATTACCCTCGACCTTGATGGAACCGATGGAAGTCTGCTTGTTCTCCGATATGTTGAAGGAGACGTCCATCGAGGCGGATCCATCGTCCCTTACGGTCTCGTAGTTGATGTTGGCCTGGCCGTAACCCAATTTGCCGTATTTAAGCTTCAACGCGGCGGCGGATGGATCGAGGCGCGCCGGCTCGAATACTGCTCCTGTTTCGAGCGGCAGTCCCTGCCGAAGCTCTTCAGCAGCGATGGCGTTGTTGCCTGAGAACTGCAGATGGCGTACCCGGAATGCCGGCCCTTCCTTGATCGGAATAACGATCCGGCCGGCATGTGACTTCGGGTCCAAATCCTGTATTGGAGCGGCTATTTCAGCGGCGAGATAACCGCGCTGCTCGTAATATTGCGCGATGGCCTGAGATGCCCGGCGTCCGTCACGATAAACGGACGACCTAAGTTGACGTTGCTCAAGGAGCGCCAGGATTTCGCTACTGCGATAGCGCTCGGCACCGTCCAGTTCGATTTTCAGCGGATGGAACCGCATGCCGCGTTGCAGGTCGAACCGAACATCCTTGTGATCACCTTTGCTGATAATCTCCGCTGTGACTTGAGCGTGCAGGTATCCCTTCTCCGCGAAGTAATCCAAGATAGTGTCCTTTGCCACTCGGGGCCGTTGCTGGTCCGAGATGCCATTGAGCCAAACGGTGCGGACTCGATTTCTCTCGCTTCGAGAGAGGCCGGCACCTTGGTATGCAATGTCCACCGTCGGTCCCAGCTCGATTTGCACGGTGAGGGCCAGAGCCTGGCCATCCTCGGCTCGATCGACCCGGACCCTGGACTCCAGTCGTCCGTTCTTCGTCAGAAACTTGGAGAGCTTATCTGTCGCCTTCCGTAGTTTGACAGGGTTCGCCTTCTGGCCCGGCTTCACTTTGAAGTGTTTGGCCAGTTCTGCTGCGGAGAACGGTCCACCGCCCGTAAACTCCACCCGCGAGATCGCGGGCACCGAAACCCGAGCGACCGATGGGGCCAGCAATGTCGATTTTCCGAATCGCACATCGTGCCGGAACTCGCCGCGATAAGTGTTGTCGCTCTGCTTCACCGCCCTGGTCGTAAACCGGTTCGACAGGTCGTACTCTGTGACCCATATCTGATCGTTACTGTCCGACAGATTCATCGAGTACATAAGGCGCAGAGTACGAGTAAAGTCCTGTGTGATGGTAACCCGGGCGCCACCATTCGACTCGGCCGCCACAGCACCCGGCTGGATGCTCACGCGGCTAACGCCCACGCTGCGGTTCGCCCGGCTGCTCAACGACGCATTAATTGCACCGGTCGCCACAGCCAGAGCTTCCAGCGAACGAAGATCCACGCCGCGATTCTCCGCGACCGTCTTGCCGGTCAACAACACAGCAATAATGTCGTCTCGGGACAAGGGTGGATCCGACGTGAACGTGGTTGTAACTTCGTTGAGTCCGCCCGAGAGGCGCAGGTGGACGGTATAGTCGTTGGCCCTGGTATACGCTTCGATGTTCAGGTCCGGGGTGATTTTAGCGGCGTCCAGGAAACCCACACCGCCACGCTCGATGAAATACTTGCGACCGCCGAAATAAATTCTGCCGTCGGGTTCAAGTTCGAGCGTACCTAGCAGGCGGGGACGATCCATTGTACCGACGACCTGCAATTTCGCGGCGGCCGCGAGCTGCCCGAGATTGTTGTCCATCTCCACGGGCCGCTTCGTGACGATGCCCACGTCGAGTGCTAAACCCTCTGCCGTCGCATCCGCCCGGTTCGACCCGCTCTGAGTAGTTCCAGCACGCGACCCGAAGGACTCCAAATTGGCATCGTAAAAACCCTCCTGAATTTCGACCTGCCCTTCGAGGACCGGCCGTCCCTGCCGGGCCAGTAATTTTAAATCGAGCGAAGATGTCGTCTTTACACCGGCGGGATACTCCAGAAAGACATTCTTCCCCGTCAGCGACAAATTGCCATCGACGAACTTGCCGTTCGCGAACTTCAAAGTGCCGGTGCCGCTGAAAGGCCCGCCGTTGAGAGTACCGCTCATGTCCTTTATGGCGATCTCATTTTCCTCGAGCGCGGCATTCAGCTTGACGCCAGTGGCCTGCAGCGCTGGGTCCGGAAAGGCGAGGGTGGCGTCCTCGAGCGCGACGGTGCCGGAGGCCCGAGGCTCGGCTACGGTGCCGGAGACGCGCATGTTGAACTGCACCGGGCCGGCAGCCTCGGCGGGCGCTACGAACGGAGAGAGGAATGCCAGGTTTGCATCTCCAGCGACTTCGAGCTTCAGCTTGTGTTCGCCCGTGAGGCCTATGGAGCCCGAGGCCGTCAAAGACGAGTTGGCGCTCTTGGCCAGTAACTTGTCGATGCGGGCGAGCCCATCCGCAACTGTGATGCGCGTCGGCTCCGTCTGACGGAGTCCAGCCGTTGCGGATTTTAGTTCCAGTTCGGAGAATTCGATGGTCGCGTGAACGGCATTCGCGCTCAACGCGGAAGCCTCTCCCAAGACCTTCAGCGCGACGGCCGCGGTTACGGTATTCTGCCCCTTGCCAGCGCTCCGCTGAAGACCATCCACCTGCGCGGAGAAACGCGCCCCTTGCGTGAGAGCTGCATCCGGAGCCGGGAAGGCGTCCGATAATAACCGCAGTGGAAGAGACCCGTCCAGGCGCAGTGTTCCCGTACCCACATCTGCCGTGATCTCGTCCACGCGCAGCATCCCGTCCTTGAGATCGAGACGCCCGGATAGTCCACCGATATCGAAGGGAACAGACGGCCAGCCCACCCGTCCATCGTGGATAGCGATGGAGCCAACGGGCTCCCAACGTTGCGCGTTCCCATTGAGCGCGATGCTGATTTCGGCAACGCCGCCAGTCTTCGAAACATCCACGCCCGGCAACCAGTGCGACAACGGATCCAGAACGAGTCGTCCATTTACGGCCAGCGACCCGGGCGCCTCACTGGCGTCCAAAGGCAATGCACCGCCTACGCTGACTGTCGAATCCCCTGATTTCAACTTGAATCGTTGTACCTGGACGCGCCCGGACTGGAACGAGACCTCGATCGGGCCGTCTCCTGTGATCTCTTGCTGATCGCTTTTTATCCGCAGGTTACGCACGGCCGCTGTTACGAACTCCAGGCGCGGCTGTGCCAGCCGTCCCGAACCCTGGAGGCTCGCGTCGAACGAAACGGGTAGAGCCGTAGGAACGCGGGTATTCTCCGCTTCAACGTTGAAATTGAAAGGATAATCGTCCTCGAGCCTGATGTCCGACGTGGCACGGGCATTCAGGGAAGGCACGGAGACAAGGGCCGTTGCACGCCGATCTCTTGCTTCCACCTCACCACGCAATTCGCCGAGATCGACTCCGCCGATGCGTATATTGCCCCCGGTTATCTTTGCGGCGAACGCCGGGTTCGCCAGTGTTCCCGTACCGCGAGCTTCCAGCGCGAAAGGCCCTTCCACTCGCATGTCTGGAGGGAGGACCAATTCCGGACGGAGGTTCCGCCCCACCAAATCGAACCGGTAATCGCCCGTGCCTGGCACCCAGGAGCCGCTTGCGTCGAGACGCCCGACAGCTTCCGATCCCAGCTCGTCTTCGCTGTGGAGCCGGGTCACCCGCATTTCGCCTGCGCGCCACGCAGCATCGAGCGTGGTTTTCGAAAAGCGCATTCCAAAAGTGCTCGTTCCGATGAAATCGACCGCCGTCTCGACCTCGGGCGACCGCGCGCTGCCGGACACCCGAACCTTGCCCGAAGCCCGAGCGTCGCCGAAGTGCTTCAACCCGGCACCCTCGAACACCGGAGCAACAGACTCGCTGGCTAAGGTTCCCTGGAGATCCACGAGAGGGTTGGCGGCAGGCCCGGCGATACGCCCTTTCAAATCGAGCTTTTGGCCGTTCCATGTCAGATGCAAAGTCTGAAACTCGATTCCGTCAAGACTACACTCCGATTCCAGGTCGACATCGGCATCCTTCCACGACGCGATCGCAAGGCGTTCGACCGACGCTTTAACCGAGGCCGAAGGGCGATCAAGCGTGCCATGCAGCGCGGCCGACCAGTGCCCCTTTCCGGCTACGAGGGGCTCCGCAAAGGTGCCCTGGGTCCGGCCGAGTAGCCGTTCTAACCGGGCGGCTACGCCCGAAGGGCTCGAAATCGTGCCGCTCAAGTCACCACTGACGGCACGATCGCTGAGTCTGAGCCCGACCTCGCCGCGCAGATCGGCGCTGTCGCCTAAGGAAGCATCCAGCGACGCGCGGATCGAGTCGCTGCCGCCACGCGCTTTTACTTGTGCGCTTGCTCCTTCCGCCTTCGCAGCAATCGAGACCACTGCGCTGCGCCAGTTCATGTCGGGCCAGTAGCCGGCGGCCTCGACCGTCGCCCTTCCGTGCAGGCCGAGGTTCGCCCCCATGGCCTTGCCGGCGGCATGAGGATCAAAACCGGCGAGCTTCGCGCCGAACTCGCTGCGACCGCTTTTGCTGCCTGTCCACATCCGAGCGCTCGCGGTCAAGTGGCCCGAGAACACATCCGAAGCGACATCCTGAATCGTCAGCTCTCCCGTGCTCGCGCTGAGATGCACCTTCGCTGCCACCCGCGTGACGGGCGTGCCGCGAACCACGATGCCGTGGCCCAACAAGCTCGCTGAGATCTCGAGTGCATCCACGGGACCATTTGCAGAAACGGAGCCCTGGACACGGCCGCGGGCTGGTGTCGCGGTGCGCAAAACCCGCCCAAGGTCGCCAACGTCAAGATCGAAGACGCCGGACGCTGCCAACCTCGCCGGGGATCCGGCCAGGGAGCCGCGGAGTTGGGCACGCGATTTGCCGGACACCAGTTCGAGCGTTTCCAGTGAGAAACCGGCGCTTGCCAGAGCCGCCTTCACATCCACACGATCGAGCGCGATCTCCGCATCCGCCCATCTCAACCGACCACCGGGTGTATTCACAACAATGCTGTATGCCTTGTTTGCCGGGTCCCAGTTCGCGGACAGCCGCTCGATGGGAAGCCGGAGCGCCAAGCCGTCCTTCAAATCATTCACCTCGACCTTGCCGCCCGTCACCAAGACCGTAGGCCCGCCGGAAATGTTGCCGCCTTGTCCGCCCGTCAGCGATGGCCAGTTGCTTCGGCCGTCTGGTCCGGACTCCCATTTGACGACGAGCCCCTCAACGCGAACGTGCCCGCCCGCAAGCGATCCGAAAACCAAGCTTCGTAGCGGAACCGAGACGACGACGCGATCCGCCGCGAAGGCAGCCGGCATATCCCGCGAAGCGGTGGCCTTAAGCGATGCGCGCTGGAGCTCGAATCTAGACGCGAGCAGGTTGTAGTCGAACTCACCGGCTTCGAGCGCCAAGCCCTGACTGTCGTGCAGAGCAGCTTGAATACGCGAGAACGCGAATCGCCGGGCCGCGCTTGTTTGCGCAAGTGAAACCGCCATGCCGGAGAGGATCGCCAGAAAGAGCAGCGCCCACGCAAGTCGGAGGCGAACTATCCTCATGCGAAACATAGCAAGTCTAAGGTGAGTACCGCGTTTCCAGACCTGTCATAATGCTCCCGCGCGCCAGATTTCCTCTGATGGGATGATGTTGACGCCGGCTGCTGGACGTAGATTCTTTACCAGCGTCGGGCCAGCGGTGCTGACGTGCCTTCCGGCCAGAGACTAGGGCGGTAGCACTGGGCTCAGCTATTCCTTCGGAAACAAGTGACCCCGCATGAGAAACATCAAAAACAGAATGGGAGTAAGAGGGTCCCAGTCCTTGAGGTGATCTTCGCCACTTCCGCGTTGCTTGCTGGTCCGCCGCTGTTGAGACCGAAGACTTCGGCCATTGCGCCACGTCGGGAAGCAGAGCCTTTACTTGCTGTCCAGCTTGATATGTTTCTCCAGCATCTTCCTGCGCACTACGCCGCCGTAAACGTTGCCCGCCGCATCTACTCCAACCGCCTCGGCGCCGCTGTGGTCGACTGTGGTGGATTCCATGTCTTCAATCAAAGCTCTCACCGATCCGTCTTTCGCGCTGCCTATGCGGATGCCCTTCTTCACGCCAGGCTGATCCGGGCCATACGATTCTGAATCGGCCACGTACATGGTGTCGTCCTTGGCGATGAAGATTCCGCTGGGCCGGCCCCATTGCATCCACGTATCGAGGTAGCGGCCGTCCTGATCGAAGATCTGGATTCGATTGTTAGAGCGGTCTGCCACAAACAGCCGCCCCTGAGAATCGATCGCAATCGAGTGAGGCGCAAAAAATTCGCCGGGGCCTGATCCCTTCTTCCCCCAGCTCTTGATAAACTTACCGTCCTTCGAGAATTTCGAGATTCGATTGTTGCCCTGCAGATGCCCTTCCGTGACAAAGATATCGCCATTGGAAGCAATAGCAACATCGGTGGGTTGATCGAAAAGACCCGGAGCATCGCCCGCGACTCCAGCTTTCCCCAACGTCATCAGGACCTTCCCGTTCGCACTGAACTTAAAAACCTGGTTACCCTTTCCATCGCGTCCTAGTTCGTCGGTTACCCATAGGTTTCCTGCCTGGTCTATGGTTGCGCCATGGGGAAAGTTGAACATTCCCTCGCCCCAGGCCTTCAAAAGCTTGCCCGACTTGTCGAACTTGAGAATGGGCGGCTCCATCCGGCCGACGCACGAGTTCTCATTGCAGCGATGAATCACGAAGACGTCCCCGTTTTTCGCGACCTCAACTGCCGTAACGGCTGCCCATGGTACCCCTCCAGGCGGCTTCGCCCAGTCGCGGATGGTGCGATAACCGTTGGGCAAATCATTGACAGGCTGAGCGCTGGTTGCAGAGCTGCCCAATGGAGCCAACAAAGCCATCGCGGCAGGCAGAGCAAATGTTCGTATGTTCATAACTTATACGTCGTCCCGGCCAATATTGACGATAAAATATTGCGCGCGGATAGTCCCCACATTCTTCGCGTTGTGTATTTCGTTCGAACCGATGAACCCGACGTCCCCAGGACCAAGCCTCATCGGCTTTCCCGAGATGGTCAACTCCATGGTTCCTTCGCGAACCAACATCATTTCTTCCCTCAAGTGTTGATGCGGCGGGTGATTCACCTCGCCCGGCGCGATATCGCTTTGATGACTCTCCAGTTTGAATCCGGTGTGCGTCTTGCCCGTGAACATCGGGCGCTGTTTATTTTGGCCATTCGTGGTGACCGGAAGTTCGTTGAAGATATACGCTTTCGTTCCAAGGCGCGGCAGCTTCTCGACGGACGTATCAGCCGCGTTTTGAGATTGAGCCGACGCGGTTACGGCCGCAAGGGCGGGAAACAGTAGACCCAGGTCTCTTCGCGAGTACTCTGCCATGAACGTCTCCTTCCGCGGGGAGATTGAGCGGACCCAGACACTATACACCCGGACAATCCTGCCAGCCAGCGCCTCGATCGTTAGCGGGAGTTTCGAACCACGGGCCGGGCACACAAGATGCGCTCCCAGTATCCAACATCGACCCACCTATTAAACTTAAATCCAACCTGCTGAAAGTGGGCGACTTTCGCGAGTCCAAATTTCTCATGAAGAGCAACGCTAGCATCGTTTGGTAGTGCAATACCTCCCATCACCGCGTGAATACCTAACGTCTCTAGGATCAAGAAGAGATTGCTGTAAAGCATCGAACCAATTCCAAGGCCCAAGCGACCAGCTGCGACATACACAGTGATCTCGACCGAAAAGCGATAAGCGGAGCGTGTCTTCCATGGCGCTGCATACGCGTATCCGAGAACCTGCCTGTTCTTCTCGGCAACTAACCAGGGAAGCGTTGCAGACTGCACCTCCTGAATGCGCCGAGCCATGTCGGCGGCGTTGAACGGTTCCTCCTCAAACGTGATGATCGTCTCCCTCACGTAGTAATTGTAGATGGCCGCAATAGCGCTGGAGTCGGACTGTTCGGCTGCTCGAATTGTCGGAGGTTCGCTTTCCATTACCCGCTATTTTAGCGGCATAGTAGGCGAATAAAAACCACGTTTGCCCAGCGATAATTGGCAATAACGCACCGATGAAACCTCCCTTACCGCAGGTAATATGCAGGTCAGCGGCGATACGCCAGGAACTGCGGAGCCGTCAGTATCGGACAGCCTTGCGATTAGACCTCGACCTGACCTGTGACGCACTGATGACAGAAGCTACGATGTTCCCGAGTGAGGATGCGACGGGCGTCCAGCCGAGCAGTTTTTCCGCCTTGGAGATATTGGAAATGGCGCATGCCGGATCCCCGGGCCGGGCCGGGCGCCGATAGTAAGGAATATCCTTCCCGAGCTGGCGGCTCACCGCCTCGACGATCTGCAGAACAGAGACGCCTTCTCCGGAGCCGATATTGATCACCTCTCCAGCCGGGCCCTCCTGGACGAATTTGAGCGCTTTTAGGTTGGCGCGGGTGACGTCGTCGATGTGAACGAAGTCTCTGATCACGCTGCCATCCCCAGTTGGAAACGAGGTTCCAAAGACCTCGAGTACGGGGCCTGGACCAACACCGGACCGCACGACGCGAGGGATAATACGGACCGATCCGAAGATATCTTCGCCAAGACCTTCGGCAGCGCCGGCGACGTTGAAGTACCGCAGTGCGGCCCACCTGAGGCCGTAGGCCCGTTGGTACCAGGGAAGGGTTCGTTCCGTCTGCAACTTGGATTCTCCATACGGGCTCACCGGGGTTGTTACTTCATCTTCCCGAGCGCATGCTATCGGCGAGTTTCCGTAGACTGAGCAGCTGGAAGCGAAGACGAGCTGCATAACGTCTTCGGCTATCATGGCGTCGAGCAGTTTGAGGGTGCCGCAGACATTATTTGCGAAATACGCATCCGGGCTAGCCATTGACTCCGCGACGTTTGCGCTGGCAGCAAGATGCACGACTGTCTTGACCGAATACTTACGCAGGATGTCGCGCACGAGTGCCGTATCCGCACAGTTGCCTTCGACGATGACTCCCCAGAGTGTGTTCTCTCTTCGTCCGGTGGCGAAGTTATCCAGAACGACGACCTCGAATCCTGACTCGGTAAAGAACTTCGCGGTATGACTGCCGATGAATCCGGCACCGCCGGTGATTAGGATAGACATAGTGCAGTCGATACCTGTCGGCGCATCGTCATTGATTTCAAACCGTTTGATGCCGTCCGCTCTGTCACATTCGAAATCTATCAAGTCTCTACTATGTAGGTAGCATCGACATAACGAGGCTATGGCTCCATTAAACCATGATTTAGCAGTGTCAGTGATCATTCCGGTTTACAACGGTGCGGACTTTGTCAGCGTGGCGCTCGACTCGGCGTTAGCCCAAACGTATCGGAACCTGGAAGTGATCGCGGTGGACGATGGTTCAACCGATGACACCTGGGAGATATTGAACCGATATAGAGCCAAGGACACTCGAGTTCGTGTTCTGCGCCAGCGAAACCAGGGTGTAGCTCGAGCACGCAACTACGCGATTGCCGAGGCGAGGGGCAAATTTATTGCTCCGCTGGACGCGGATGATTTGTGGGAGCCGACCAAGATCGAGCGGCAGGTGGACCGAATGCTCGAAGCGGGCCCGCGGACTGGCTTCGTCTATTCATGGTGGGTGTGGATCGATCGCGAAGGCAAGGTACTCGACCGTTCGCCTCACTGGACCGTTGAGGGAGAGGTCTTTGAGTTGCTGCTGCAGATGAATTTTACGGGGAATGCCAGCGTGCCTCTCTTTCGCAAAGACTGCATCGAAGAGGTGGGCGGCTATAACGAGGTATTGGCAGCCAAGCAGGCTGGTGGATGTGAGGATTTGGAGTTGGCCTTGAGAGTGGCAGAGAGACGCGAAGTCGCGGTCGTTCCGGAGATATTGGTAGGCTATCGACGGAGCAAGGGAAGCATGAGCACCGCCTGCGACATGATGTGGCGATCGCAGCAGATGGTGATGCAATCCATGCAAACGTTGCGACCTAATCTGAATCCGCGGCTGATCACGCGCCAGAATCATCAATTTGCGATGTACCTCGCGGGACTCTCCTTTTGGTCGGGAAACCTCGTTGCCGCATTTCGCTGGGGCTTCCGCTCTGGGTGGGCCCTTCCATTGCAGGTAGCGCCGTATGCGATTCGGTTGCTTTTGGGCTCGGGCGCCCGGAATAGATCTGAGCAGATCATGATGCCTGGAGTCGCGCTGGACTTGGGGAGCATTCCTGCGCCTCTCCTACCCTACGACAGGGTCACGTCATTCTTGTCGGGTCCAAAGCGGGGGGATCGACCGTGAATACGGATCTGGTGAGTGTTGTGATCCCTGCGTATAACGCGGCAGCGACGCTCGGTGAGACGCTGAGGAGTGTCAGGGCCCAGACGCACCAGAACCTGGAGATCATCGTTGTTGACGACGGCTCGACGGACGGAACGCTGTCGGTCTACGAAGCTCAGGCGGCAATCGACAATCGGCTGCGGTTGATCTCGCAGAGGAACAGGGGGGTCGCGTTCGCACGGAATGCCGGGTGGCAGTCGGCACGGTCCGGCCTGATCGCGTTCGTAGATGCCGACGATCTTTGGGCACCAACCAAGATCGTACAGCAGCTTGAGGTGATGCGGGCCGGAGGCGAGGAAATGGGTCTCGTTTATACATGGTTCGCCGTGCTGGATGAGACAAGCCGCATTCGCTATAAGGCGGTAGGCCGCGACATCAGCGGCGATGTGTTGAAGTTTGCCCTGAAGGAGAACTTTGTTGGACACGCAAGTTCTCCCCTGATTCGCTGCGAAGCACTGGTGCGCGCGTGCGGGTTTGATTCGAGTCTGCTCGACGCGGGAGCCCATGGCTGCGAGGATCTCCTGCTTTACTACCGAATCTCCAGAGAGTTTCAATTCGGGCTAGTCCACGAACATTTGACCGGCTACAGGGTTGCCTCAGGTCGAATGTCGAGTGATCGACTAAGAATGTTTCGCTCGTATCAGATGGTCGCAAACGAGATGAAGACAGATTATCCGGAACACGACAGGGTTGTGGATGCTGGCGTACGGTCCTACCTTAGATTTTTGGTGGGAGAGGCGATCGTATTCGGAGACTTTGACCAGATATCGCAGTTGCTGTCATTCTGGCGCCGGGAACATCCCTTGGACGCCGCCATTTTGCCGTTTGAGTCCTGTATCTCAAAAGTGACTCTGAGTGCAAAGGGGCTTGCCGCAGAGAATCGTGATCGGATAGAAAGCCGTAGGAGCGGGAAGATTGTTTTGAGCAAACGAGCTGATTTTCTGGCTTGTTTCCAAAGCTCGAGTCAAGCAGGGTCGCGCTAGTTATAGAGCGTGAGGTCGTCATGATCTCCGGTGTTAATGCGTGGCTCTTCTATGTTGTGAGCAATCTTGCGAAGGCGGGGCCGGAGACGTCTGGAACGGCAATACGCGGAAGCGCGTAGAGGTCGTTATGCTCGATCTCAATAAACGCGGTTCGGGTGGAACACGCCCACGAGAGGCCGGTTGTGGCGACATCTGCACGGACCTCGGAGTTCATGTCTCCGTAAGGGTAGGCAAAACCAGCGACGTGTCTGGTCGTAAGCGCACTGCATTGCTGAACGCTTTCTACGATCTCGCGGCGGCGTTCTTCGCAGCTAAGAGTGGTGAGTGCAGGGTGGGATATGCTGTGGGCGCCGAGAGTGAAAAGGCCGTTCGACAACAGCACTCGAATTTCATCGACATTCATGGGCCTGGCAAGTGGGTCCTGAGACGCCTGAAGGTGATTGCCAAGAGACTCCATTGTGTGAGTCCGCGTCGCCTCTGAGCTGCGCTGAAGCCTGCGCCAGATTTCCAGATAGGACTTTTGGCGTTCGGTTCTCGGAATCTCCCAGGCTCGCCAGTGACCGGAGATGTCTGCAGGGCCTGCAATTGGCCAAGCCAAGCGCACGCTCTCGCCGTCCACGATGAGCTCCAGGCTGACTTGCTCCGTTGACTCGAGGATCATAGCCGCCAGCTCATCCCACCAGAAGGGGCGGGTTTGGCCGACAAAGCCTGTGGGAAGAAATAGCGTCGCGGGTGCGGAGTGAGACGTCAGGACGGGTGCCGCGTTGAGCAGATTATCGAGATAACCGTCGTCGAAAGTGATCGCGATCGCGTTGGATGGCAGGATGCGGCGCTGCAGGTGCGCGATGAAGTCGTCCATGCTGAGGACGGTGCGGTGCTTTACGAAGTATACGAGTTGCTCTTCGAAGTGCACGGGATCGACCGCAAGGCCCCAGGGATCGTGAAAGGGAGCCGCCACGCGGTGATACATCAGGATCGCTGGTTTGGGCTGGCGTAATCCCAGCCTGGACCTCAACGATGAGAAAAGACGGGGCAGCGGCATCTTATAGCTTCCTGGCCCGCAGGGTGACGATGACTGGATAGGCAGGATCGTGCTGTTCGAGATTACTTTTATTGATCTCTTCGAGCGCAAGGCCTTGAAGAAACGTCGTCGCCGCGAATACGTTGCCGAAGGACTGAATTGTCATGTGGTCGATGCCAAATTGTGGCTCGAAGAGTTGACGGATTGAGGCGCCGGTGAAGGACCAGCACCAGTTGCTGCCCCACTCGCCGCGATCGACCTGGGTTATGCCCGGAACGGTTAGAAGAAGTACGCCGCCGGACTTCAGTGCGCCGTGCAGGTTAGCGATGGCTTGATCCAGGTGGAAGATGAGCTGTAGCGTTTGCGTGAGAATGATGCAGTTGAATGTGTCTCGCGGAAGAACGCCGGGGCGGGTCAGGTCGCCGGTGAGAGTCGCCTTTGGATTAGCCGGATTCAGGTGCAAGACATCCTGATGAGTGATCTTCGAGCCTCCGAAGGTGCGGCTGTATTCGTCATCGCCGATCTCGAGCACACGGCCCGCGATTTCTTGAGCTGAGGCGGCGAGGAATTTTGTTACGTAATAGCGATCGACCGGGGTGCCGCGATCCCAGCCGAAGTCCTGACTGATGGGCCTTGGCGTTCCGAAGTGACCGAAGTCGATCGCTCCAACCGGCGGTGGCCACGCGAGGCCGAATTTCGCGGCCAGACGATGGATGGCGCTTCCGTGAAGTACCTGCTTGAAGCGGGTGATGACGGACGGTGCCATCGCGGGTAAAACACCGCTTGTCGATGCGCCGGTCTCTGGTTTGCCCCACTTCTTTCCCTGCACCTTGTACCACGCCTTCCAGTTGCGCTGCCCGGCGCGCCATGCTTTGCGACGCTGGGGCGACTGCATCCGATGACGATTGTGGACGGCCAGCGCGGACTCCAGCATCTTGCCGGTGTCGGCGGACATGTTCTTTCCATGCCAGCGGTATTCGGCGATTATATCCGGATGGGAAGCGATAGGATAGCGAGCGGTGAGCCGGAGGTAGAGATCATAGTCTTCGCATCTTGGGAGAGCCGTATCAAAGCCGTCGAGGGCCAGCAAAATTTCGCGCCGGTAAAGAACAGTCGCATGCATTCCGATGCAGTTGCCGGTAAGCAGATGGGCATACGCGTCCTTGCCGATGGCTTGATAGTTGTCGAGGCCCAGCGGCGCTCCGTTGGCGGCAATACGGCGATGGCCACCATAGACCATGACTGCTTCACGATTGCTTCGAAAGCATGCGAGTCCAGAGGATACTGCGTCAGGCCTAAGCCGGTCGTCTGCATCCAGAAATAGAACATATTGGGACCGTGCGTTGTGCAAGCCACAGTTCCGGGCACTTGACAGGCCCCCGTTGGGCTTGCGGATCAAGGTTACGCGTGGGAGGCCTGCGAGTATGGGAGCCGGGCTTTCCGTCGAGCCATCATCCACCACGAGGATCTCGTCCGGCGGGTGCTGCTGAGCGATTGCGCTTTCAACCGCTTCCCGCAGGAATGCAGGGTCGTTGCAAGTGGTGATAACGATTGCGACCGTCTCTGAAGGGATTTCGACGTTATTTATGCCCATGGAGGAGCACCGCTGAAGTGGTTGTCGCCATATTCCATTTTCGCCGAATGCAATTATGGTGCAGTATACTAGCCATAGTACGGCGATTTATTCGGGACAGGCACGATATCGCGCTGCTAGATGTGCGCGAAGAACTACCAGGCTCCATGATGAATCTTTTCGGAGCGAATAAGAATCTTGCCAGACTCGCGCGGCGCTTCTATTGGGCGGCGCCTTTGGTTGCGTGCTTCGCGATATCGATTGGCCTGCTTGAAGGTGCTGGCGTTAGCCTTCTGATTCCGTTTTTGTCGATCCTGACCGAGGGGGCGTCGGGGGTGCGCGGCGGAGTTGTGGGGTGGATCGAGGGGCTTGCGGCAGGGTATAGCCGAAACGAGAGGCTGCTGGTTCTATTGGTGGTCTTTCTCCTATGCGTCCTGCTGAAGAGCACCCTCCAGGGATTGGCGAATGCGTTTTCTTTCTGGGTGGATGGACGCGTGGGCCAAGACATTCGCTGCGCGCTTTCAAACCGCCTGCAAAGTGTCGGATATCGTTTTTTTCTGGAGAATGACCCGGGCCGCCTGATCAATATCTTCAGTAACGAGTCGTGGAAGACATCGGTTGCGATCCGTGTTGTACTGACCCAGATTGCGGCAGGCGCGACAGTCGCGGTCTTCGGCATATTGCTCTTCGTAGTCAGTTGGCGGTTGGCG
Organism: Terriglobia bacterium; assembly: GCA_963766615.1. Classification (GTDB taxonomy): domain Bacteria; phylum Acidobacteriota; class Terriglobia; order Bryobacterales; family Bryobacteraceae; genus Palsa-187. The sequence continues at coordinate 521,455 of CAVYBC010000008.1, read as the reverse complement.
CTGGTTGTGCTGGCCGGCGGCATCATGGCGCGCGCGGTCCAGAGCCTGGTAGAACTTCGCTTGCGTGCGCTGAGCGGCCAGACGATCTCAGCGAACCAGCTACTGGCAGATCGAATGCTGTTTGCGGTCTTCCAATCGCGCATCATCAGGTTGTTTCATCATCAGCAGGCCGAGCGGGATCTCTTTGAGCGGAGGTCGGATGATGTTCGTCGCGCCATCCTTCGGGTTGAGTGTATGGGGGGCGTTCTATGGCCGCTGGTGGAAGCGATGCACGGGGTTCTCTTCCTGATCGTGCTGTTGGTTGCGGTGACGACGCACATTTCGCTACCGGTTCTGGCAGCCTTCCTGGTGTTGATGCTTCGGTTGCAACCTCATTTGCGATCTCTCGAACAATCTCAGGCGGCATTTGCCGCGGCGGCTGGGGAACTGCGGGAGGTTGAATGGCTGCTGGATGGAAACGATAAACCAAATGCACCTATGGGCGAAGTCGAGTTTCGGGAATTTCGTGATGCGATCGAATTTGATGGTGTGAGCCTTGTGTATGCTGGCCGCGCCGGCGATCCAGCCCTTTCGCAAGTAACCTTTTCGCTGCGGTGCGGTCGTTCCACCGCGCTGATCGGTGGTTCCGGTGCCGGCAAATCGACCGTGGTCAACCTGCTCTGCCGTCTGTTGGACCCGGCATCCGGCACGATTCGCGTGGACGGCCGACCTCTCTCGACGATCAAGGTAGGAGACTGGCTCAACCTGATTGCGATTGCGGGGCAGGACCTCGACCTTATCGACGGAACGATTGGTGAGAACATTGCGTTCGGTCGGCCAGGAATGAGTCAGCAGAGGATTCGAGATGCAATTGACGCCGTCTACAGCGGGTTTATGGATGAATTTCCTGATGGGCTTGAGACTCTCGTGAGCTCTCGCGGCTTGAGCCTATCCGCCGGTCAGAGGCAACGTCTTGGCATTGCGCGAGCATTGGCTCGCGCACCTCAGATACTCATCCTCGATGAAGCTACGAATGCTCTCGATCACGAGTCGGAGGCCGCAATTCTCCGGACTCTGTCTCACCTGCCTAAGTCTATGACGATTCTAACAATTAGCCACCGGCCGGGCACGCTCGCGTTCTGCGACGATGCCGTCGTACTGGATCATGGATGTGTTATCGAGACTGGACCCATGGTGACGTGTGCAGCTTATAGTGCGATGAATACGGCTGACACTGGACCGGTCGTGAGCGAATTAGGTTCTGTGGCTGGGGTTAGTGGCGTATCTAGCAATGGCTCACCTCGTGGACGCCTCGTTAGGCAGATTCATTCGTATGCCCAACTGGACGACATTAGCGTTCGCGAAGTCGAGCGTGAGGGAATTTGACCAAAAGTGTAAAAACTCGGATAAATGCCCGAACCCGGTGTTTGGGAGTTCTGACCAGCGCCTCTAAGGCTCGAACACTCCTGACTCTTTAGAGAAGACGGATGGACATCTTACTCCAGCCCAGCGACTATCGGTTCCTGAATGCGGGCGACGCGGCGATGATGACTGTGGCCATGCGGCGTCTGCTTGCGATCTGGCCAGCGGCTCATTTTCACGTCCTGACCGATCATCCGGAATTGCTGCCTGCTTATTCAAGCCGGGTCACGGCTGTATCGAACGAAGGTCGCTCCCTGTGGTCCAGCGTGTCGGCGTGGGACAGTTCACGACTGGCACCGCTTCGAACGGTTCTCGACGGCACACACCTTCACCTTTCCGATAGATTTCGGCGAACGACGCCAATCCTCCGCCGCTGGCAGCTGAGGCGTTGTCCAGAAGCTTTACGGGCAGTCGAACGTTTCATGGAGTTAATCCGAAAGGTTGACGGATTCGTCGTTACAGGAATGGGTGGCCTGACAAGTGCGTTTCCGGATTACACCAGGATCTTGCTCGACACTCTTGAACTCGCCCTATCCCACTCCATCCCCACCGTTTTGATGGGTCAGGGTTTAGGTCCAATCGAGGATGACTGTTTGCTCCGACGAGCTGCCGCAGTGCTGCCACAGGTCAGTTTCATCGCTCTGCGAGAGGGCCTTCATGGACCCCGCCTCCTGCGTACCTGGGGCATGGACTCCGCCAAATGGACGGTAACGGGCGACGATGCTCTCGAGCTCGCGACGTCCTCACGATGCGTGCCTTCCGGTATTGCTCTTGGGGTCAATCTGCGGCTGTCCGACTACTCCGGCGTCACTGATGATCGCGCAGAATTGCTGCGCCAGCCAATCCTGGGCTTTGCAAAAGCGCGCAGCATTCCTCTCCGCATACTCCCAATATCCCGGTTACCGCAGGAAGCCGATGCCGAACGCGTCCAGCGACTGTTTGGCGCCAGCTGCTCAGTGGATAAACCGGCCGATACGCTCGACTCCCCCGAGCGTGTCATCGAATATATTCAGGGTTGCCGCATTGTGATAACCGGCAGCTACCATGCCGGAGTCTTTGCTCTTGCACAAGGCATCCCCGTAATAGGCCTGGTTATGTCTACATACTATCGATGGAAGTTCCAGGGTCTGGCGCACCAGTTCCCCGGCGGCTGCGAAGTCGTCGCGCTTGACGAACTTTCTTTTCCTGAACAGCTGTTAAACGTTCTCGAGCGCTTCTGGGAAGCCGCTCCCGATTTGCGCAAATTGCTGCGCGCCGCAGCCGATCGCCAAGTCACAGCGGGCCGGGAGGCGTATGACCGTCTCAAGTACATGGTACGTGCATCGTGATCGAGTCCCTGATCCGCAGGATACTTTCCCGTATTCCTTTATCTCCTTATCGAAGCGCCCGCTCCCGATGGCAGGATCCAAAAGAACTCCTGGCGGAATGGGATGAGCGCACCAGGCTGATCGCCGAACTGGTTCCACCCGACTGTCGTCTGATCGAATTTGGAGCGGGCAGAAGGCAGCCACCCCGATTTCTTCCGCCGGGCTGCCGCTATACGCCGTCGGATTTTATTGATCGCGGGCCTGGAACGCTTGTAGTTGACCTGAACCAGCGTCCGCTGCCCGATCTGCGTCACGTCGGGGCCGACACGGCGGTGTTTGGTGGTGTTTTCGAGTATGTTGACGACCTGGAATCGCTAATTACCTGGCTTGGAGGGCAGTTCTCGCGCTGCATTGCCTCCTACGAATGTAGCGGGACGCGCCGGCTGGAACCCCGCCGTGACGCCGAGAGTCGACAGCGGATGTCCATAGGATGGGTAAATACCTTCCATGAGGAAGAATTGATCGAGCTTTTCGCCCGCGCTGGCCTCAATGTCGTGCATACTCGCGTTTGGCACACCAGGGAGGGAGATGAACCAATCTTCGTCTTTGAGCATTCGTGAAGGGCGACCAGCCATACGGAGCCTTGGTGCTTGAGGCCTCGTGTCGCCCGGGTGGCCTTGGCCGCCAGGTACCCGGGGAGTACTAAGGTAGAAAATTTGGATGCAGCATATAAGAACCCTTGTTACATCCGCCGAAGGGACTAAGGTGGCAAGAGGGGCCAGCAGAAAGCAAATGACGTACGCGGCCCGATACACTGGCAATTCAAGGTTTGGTGCCATGTTTCTATGGACCGGCTTCACCTTTCAGGTCCTCTGGATCTGCACCTTACCTAATTTGAGCCATATGCTTACCCGAGCTGATTTCGCCCCGGTTTTCATCTATTCAGCGCTGACGCTCGGCGGTATCGCGTTGCTTTTACCCAGCAACTCCGGAAGACCGGCATCAGTCAATCGACGAACCCAGCCGGATCGGAACGAACTTGCTGCGCCACACGTCGGACCCCGCATGAACGCCGAGGGTGGACGTTGTCGAACCATAGCCGTTGGTCCACGCGCAACCCTTGAGAGCGCCTTGGGTGCGCTGTTCCATTCCGCAGGTTTGACTCTGGAATATGGGGAAACAGCTGGCATCGCACTTCAAAAAATCAGCGCACAGCCACGACGCGATCTTCCGAGCGTGCTGATTCTGCCCCGGTTGCTCCCGGGTGTGAGTCCCTACTTCGTGAGAGCCATCAAGTCGGATCGAGCACTTGGAGAGGTGAGCATTATCGTGTGGGGGGCTGGGATACCTGGGGACTTGATCCGGTCGTTCTATCAGGCGGGAGTCACTTGCGTGATACCCAGCAAATTGAACGAAGCAACAAGCAGAGCACTCTGTTCCTTTTGCGCCGGGGTTGGAACGCAGTCAGAAGGCGATTAGGAAAGCGCTGTCTGCCCTCCAACATGCTTAGGCTGCTCATAATCGCCGGTAGGGTCTTTTTCGCCATCGACGCTTTCATTGTTGGCGCGATCTCCTCGCAGGGCTTGCCGTTCAGCAAATGCCTCCCTATCCAAGCCGCCGTTTCTTGTGGAGAATTCCATCGTTTTTAAGTCTTTGTATATGATGAAACAAAAAATACGACTCCTTGCCTGTCTGCTTGTTGCCATATCCTGCTTCGGGGGCACCCGGTCCGTAAACTTGGCCAGTGGGTCTTATACGCTCGGTGCTGCTTTTAGTTCCATTGGGGACAACACACTCACGATCCGGATTCACAACTGGACGGCTCCGGGGAGTCTTCAAGATGTGTATTGTACTGGGGCTGGGGGCAACTGTTTGAGGATGGATGCTTCAAGCAATTTTATACTAACCATCTTCAAGGACACCACGGGAAGCCTGCCAACAATCAACGTGAACGGGATGGGGGATTTCATCGCACGGCTCAGCCGGAACACAACCGGGATGTCCTACACGATGGAGGTTTTCAATACCGCAACGGGTGCGTGCGTCTCAGCGACCACCAACATCTCCGCTCTCGGCAGCAACAATTGGTCTGGTAGTGGAGGCGGATTTGGCGGCGGTCTCACTGCGCGGGTGGCCTACTTTCGCTGGAGCACTGGTCTTCCAGCGACCATCTGCGCGAACATGCCACTGGAGACTGATCCGCCGGGAAATCTCCTCGACTACGAATTCGAGAACAACTTCACGGATTCGTCTCCGCATGCTGTCGGACTTCTAATGGCATCGACTTTCGCGGCTACTCCAGCCCCCGCGCCGACTTGCCAGGGGCAGGACAGCAGCAGCCCAACTCCAATACACGCGATCCGCACAAGCACCACCACTTCAATTAACTGGGTGAAATGCATATCCGAAAGCGCTGGGTCGGGGCTCAACTATGCGTGGACCACTGGGACTTGTCCAAACTCCGGCCTGTCCAATACCAACATTGCAAACTTGAATGCGACCATAAGCCTCCCCGGACAATGCACACTTAATTTGAGCGTGTCGGATTCGGTTCCGAACATCACCAATATAGCCATAACATTCGGGGTAGTTACTACCAACTCCCAAGATATAGTGCAAACGGGCAACCCGCTGGTGGATCAGATCCTTGGCCCGATGTTAAGGTTCGGCGCAGACTCAGACGCTTCTAATGTCTCCTCCGCGAATGGCATAACTACTTACTTTGACGACAGGAATCAGGCATGGGCGCAGTTAATGGGCAATGCGCAAAGCACGGTTGCCTATTACCAAGACCAGTGGAATACTGCGTTGCCAGGAACCATCACCGTAACTACTTCTGGTGGAATAACTCGGGTGACCGGAATAGGCACGAATTTTCAGAACGATTTTTGTGGCGGAGGCACGACCGCCGCAGCGAAGACTTTCATTATTGCCTGGATTCCTGATGCACGAGCAGTAGGCGGCACCAAAAGAGTCCCTTTACCTGTAGGTGGATCATTCACTTGCCCATCCGCAACATCTATTGTGTTAAGCAACCCGTATAACGGCCCTACAGGCACGAGCGGCATGAATTATTCTGTCTGGACTACGGCTGACAACTGGGTCGGAGGGTCCGAGAACGTCAACTACTACGACAACGTAATGGCGTTCTACTCGCTCTTCTATCGCACTGGCCTTACGATCTTTCGGGACTACGCCCGCACATTAGGCGACCGTTGGTTCACGATGCCAGATATTGACCAAGGGCTGGCGGATTGCAACGTGGATATTTGCGTCCAGGGGCCTAGAATTGTGAGCTTTACAGGGCTGGTACTGCGTGCGTTGGACGGTCGGCCGGATATGTGGCCCGGACTGCGCACCTGGACCGATACTTCGGCCCGTCAGCTCACGTGGCTTGGCGACATTCGCGAAGGCGGATATCTGGTGTCACAACAAGCTCTCTGCGGCATCGCAGACCCGGACACAGCCCCCACGGGCCACAGGGCCACGTGCCAGCAGAGGGTGGCAGATACAATCGCAAACGTATGGCTTCCGGCACAGCTACCCGATGGAAGCTGGACGGAGGAACTTGGCGGCAATGCAGCCTATGTGGTCTGTACCTGGTGTGGCACAGTAAGCGGGACAATAACCGTCACCACTGGTAGCACGGACGCGATCACCTCAGGTTCCGGCTGGGTCTCGAACCCATTCCCGTCAACTTGCATATCAAATGGGCTCTGTTCGCTCTGGATCACACCCACAACATCAACTCCCGGCACCAATGCTGGCGGTGACACACAGACTTATCACGTTACTTGGGCCGCCGGTTCACCCACCCATCTAACGCTCGACCGTCCCTACGACGGTATCTATAGCGGCTCAAGCAGGGGCTTTTCGCTTGGCGTGCTTGTAGGGTTTGGTACTCAGCCGTTTATGATGGGCGTCGTTGGCGGCGCAATGAACTACGCCTATCAAAGCCTGAATGGCTTTAGGAGTCTCAACGCCTCCTGCCCTGGCGGAACAAATCAAGGATGCGCAAGACAGTTCACGCAAGACGCCGCCAAATGGATCGCCTCCACCGGCACGATAACCAACTTCCAAAACACCAACTATGACGGCTTGTTCTACGCCCGCGGATACATGAATTGCAACACGTTAGAAAAGGCTCTACATGACGTGAATTGCAGTCAAGTGCTAAACGGCCAGGATTACTATATTCAAGGCATCCGCTATCTAAACATGGAGATCATGCACGGCTTTTGCGGCGCGTACGTGCTCTCCAATGACCAGTCCATCCACGATTCAGGCAATTTGTTGTTCTCGGCCGCATACGGCCCTTCTGATTCACACTATCTATTCGGGACCTTGAACAGTGGCTCGTACGACTGGAATACTTTTAAAGCTAAGACATTCGGCTTCGGCTTCGGCTGGGGGCTTGGAGCTTGTTGGCAGGCTGCCCGTAGGTTAAGCCCGAATTCTTCAGGCACCGTGTCGCCGCCATCGTTCTTTTCGGCCACCTCACAGTGATTTCGGTATTCTCCTAAGGAACACATTATCCATATCCGGCTAACTCCTAGTGGTCTGCGTCACTCAGATTGAACATTAAGAAGAGTTTTGCGAGCGCGCTTCACTTTTTCGAGGATATCGTGGGCGGAAGCGGTCCATATGAACGGCTTGGGATGTTGGTTGTGATGATCCACATAGTCGTCGATGGCGGTGACCAGTTCCATCACATCGCGAAACACACCGCGCCGCAGACGATTTACAGTGAGGTCTCGGAAGAAGCGCTCCACCATATTCAACCAGGAGGCACTGGTGGGTGTGAAGTGAAAGTGGAATCGAGGATGACGTTTCAGCCAGCGTTGGACGGCGGGATGCTTGTGGGTGGCATAGTTATCTACGATCAGATGTAGTTGCTTGTGATCGGGCGTAGCGTCGTCTACCAGGCGCAGGAATTGGAGCCATTCCTGATGGCGGTGACGTTGTTGGCACAGGCTGATCACTTTGCCATCGAAGGTATTGAGAGCGGCGAATAGGGTCGCCGTACCGTTGCGTTTGTAATCGTGGGTCATCGTTCCGGCCCGGCCGCGCTTCAGCGGCAAACCAGGCTGGGTGCGGTCCAGAGCTTGAATCTGACTCTTCTCGTCACAGCACAATACCAAAGCATGTTCCGGCGGATTCAGATACAGACCAACGATGGCTTCCAGCTTCTCCGCAAAGTGGGGGTCCGAAGATACCTTGAAGGCTTCCACCAGATGAGGTTTGAGGCCATGTTTGTGCCAGATGCGCCGCACCGTAGCAGGGCTAAGATTCATCGCTGTTGCCATAGTACGCGTGGACCAGTGCGTGGCATGAGCCGGCTTTTCCTGCGTGGTTTTGTGAATCACCCGCTTCACCGTAGAGCCGGGATGCTGGGGGTCCGTCCCGCTCGCGGAGCATCTTTTTCCAGCCCCGCCAGGCCCAGATCCAGAAACCGGTTGCGCCAACGTGCAGCCTTGTGTGCGGTGATATTCAATGCGGCAGCGACTTCTTTGTCCTGCTTCCCGGCGGCCGCCAGCAATACAATCCGCGCACGTTCGACCATACGGACAGAACGAGTACGCGCCCTAGCGCATTGCTCCAACGCTTCTTTCTGTTCGGAAGTCAGCACAACTAGACGAGCCAAGCGCATGGGGGAACAACCTCTCTATTGTAGAGACGTCCCTCCTCCGATACTGATTACTACTTCCGGCCCACTACACTAGTTGCCACGCTTCTTGTTCGCAACCGGTATATTCTGATCCGTCCAATTCAAGATCACGTCGGCGACCTCTAGGTTGTTGGTTCCCAGCATCATCATATGAGTGGTCCCCTTGAACACGGGGTTTCCCAACTCATCCAGTTTGATGTATTCCGCCTTGGCTGTGCCATGACCGGTAGCCCTCCGTGCATTGATGGCGTCGACGGTGGCCTGACAAACGGTACTGGTCGCAGTGTAGTCTCCCTTCAGAGCAAGATACGGAATGTTGTCGAAATCCTCGGCCTTAAGTCCGCTGTTGGGAAGAGAGCACGACCCCTCAATGGTGATCAAGCCCTTCAACAAATCCAGATGGCCCCTCTCCTTTAGGATGCGGACCATATGATGTCCCATGATTCCTGACTGAGAGTGGGTGGCCACCACAGCGCCGCCAAGTTTTTCCACCAGGGTTGCAAGGGCCAGCGGTGTCCAGGTATTTGCGGGCGCGATGTCTTTCGGATCGCAGGTGGCACAGGTGGAGCCTGGCAACGTGACCTCTGAATTCGGGACCAACTGCTTGTAGTAATCCAGCGCGTAATAGGCGTTGGGACCGGCCGGCGACTTGGAGATCGCGCCGTTGCGGGCCACGACGTTTGCATCGACCGCGGCAAGCGGATACGCAGGCCGGTAGTCGTCGGTGTGCAGCGCGTCGTCCGATGGAGGATCGCCGGGGTCTCCGTGCCGGATCAGAGTTCCCGTGAGAATGTTCGACCCGTCCGGTATCAGGTGGCCGAACCAGTTGGTCCACGCGCCGTTGTCGCTGATCCTGCCGAACGCAGGAATCATCGCCTGACCGCCCTTGACGTTTCCACTTGCGATCATCGCCGCAGCTTCATGAATGACGGACTCGTCGAATCCGGAACGTCCGCGTCCTGCCTGATCCACCAGATATGTGGAAATCCCCTTGCGAACGAAATATGGATACCAGCCTTCGCGACCGTCGGGTGTCGACTCCAGACAAGCCGCGGTGTGAGAGGACCCGTGCACCATGATCACCGGCGGAGCCTTGGGTTTCTTATGCGCTGGAATCTCGAACTGCACATACATTTGGCCGATCGTGATCTGGTTGGGAACGGCAGTCTGCCCGGCCGGGGGCACCGTCGCATAGTCCGTGACCTTTGGCACACCCCCAACGAAGAAGCTCCCCTGGTCTTCGATCACCAAAGGCTTGCTCAGAAACTTTTTCATCTTGGGTGTGTCCAGCTCGGCTCCGGCCGCGGCGATGGCGAGCAGGAGCGATGTCAACGCGCATAGGAGAGTCTTGTAATTCATACGGGGATTATACGGGACGTTTCCGCCGGTGTCTTCCATGGGTTATCTCATGGCTAACAGCCGTCGAAAAACCGTGTCATACTTAACGGCGGTCGAAAGCGACCCTGGTCCGGCCGTGAAAAGTGCGCCCATGAAACTCAACGCCCTCGTCGGCTCTGTGGCGATCGCCCTATTCCTGGCGATGCCAGCCAAGGCATTGCGGGTATGCGCGGATGGCGACTATCTCCCATTTTCCAATCGAGCCGGAGGAGGATTTGAAAACAAGATCGCCGTGGCTGTCGCCAAGGCGCTTGGCGAACCTGTCGAATATACCTGGGCGAGCTACCGCGGCCACGGCGGATTTCCTCAATTTCTTTCCTCCACGCTCGACGCAAAGAAATGCGACGTCGTAATGAGCATTCCCTATGGAAGCCGGGAAGAGCTTACGACGCGACCGTATTACATCTCGTCCTACGTTTTCGTTTTTGCGAAGAGCAAGCGTTACGACATCACCAACATGGATTCGCCGGTGTTGAAGCGTCTGAAGGTGGGCTTTGAGAGAGACACGCCCGCGGAGGACGCTTTGAAGATACGTGGCATGATTCCGGGTTCGACTGTTCCCTTCGACATTGGGCAGGATAACGACACCTCGCCCGCGACACTTCTCACAGCGTTAAGGGATGGAAAGATCGACGTCCTGATTACATGGCAACCGGCCATTAGCGCGTTCCTCTCCGGCTATCCGGACTTCGATGTAGTGGTTGTCCCGAACACAAGGGCGCTGGGGGCACCGGAGCAATATGCTTTCCCCATGTCCATGGGAGTCCGCGCCGGGGACGAGGCCTTGAAGAACAGGCTCGACGAAGTGATCGCAAAGCACCAGGCCGAACTGACTGCCATTCTGTCGGCGAACGGCGTGAAGCTGTATGAGGCGCGGCAATAGGATGAAAACGATTCTTGCTCTTGCGGCGGTGGCAGTTCTTACGCACGCCCAAGGGGACGACGCCGAAAAGCTGATCAAGGAAAGCGACTGCTCTTCATGCCACTCCGTAGATGCCGAGATTGTAGGACCAGCTTACAGTGCGATCGCCAAACGATATACGGGTCAAGCCGATGCTGCAGCCAAACTAGTTGCGAAGATTCGCGATGGCGGTAATGGCATGACGCCTCATCCCGATTTGACCGAGGCGCAGCGAAAAGAGATTGTTGCCTGGATCCTCTCGCGAAAGGGCGCCGCAGAAACTGCGGCTGCGGAGTATACCTATACGCTGCCAGACGGCAAAACCGTGAAACTGGACTTCCCCGTCTATGTTGATGCCAAGGGCCCCAAGGTCACCAAGGAAGTTTTCCACGGGTATCAGCTATTCAATTCGTATTGTTACCGCTGCCATGGAACCGACGCGACCGGAGGCCAACTTGCGCCGGACTTGCGGCATTCGCTGGCAGGGATGAAACGTCAGGAGTTCCTCGCGATAGCCGCGGAAGGAAAAGCGGACAAAGGAATGCCTGCGTGGGCGGGTTTCCTCAGCGCAGACGATCTTACTCACATCTATCAATATGTAAAGGGCCGCAGCCTCGATCTTGTGCCCTCAGGCCGGCCCCCTTCAACTCAGGACTAAAGGAGATCAACCATGAAGACCTTGAGAATTCTCGCCGTGGCGATGGCGCTTTCTACCTCCTTCGCCCTGGCCGATGAGGCGCTGGAGAAAAGTGCGCAGGATCCCAACCAGTGGGTGTTGCCACTAGGGAGCTACGGCGGGATCCGCCACAGCACTCTGACCCAGATCAACAAAACTAATGCCGGGAAACTGAAGGTCGCCTGGATGATGTCGACAGGCACGCTGCGGGGGCAGGAGGGCCAGCCTCTGGTGATCGGCAACATGATGTACTTCGAAAGCTCCTATCCCAACTTTGTTTATGCGATCGACCTGGACAATGTGGGACAAATCGTTTGGAAGTTCGCGCCCGAGCAAGACAAGTTTTCCCCATCGGTTGCCTGCTGCGATCTGGTGAACAAGGGCGTCGCCTATGCGGATGGGAAGATTCTCATCTCTACCCTGGATACGCATGTGTACGCTCTGGATGCGAAGACAGGCAAGGTCGTCTGGATGGTGCAGAACGGCGATCCGCAAATGGGCCAGACGATGACCATCGCGCCACTGGTGGTGCACGACAAAGTCATCGTCGGCATCTCCGGCGGAGAGTACGGGGTCCGCGGATATCTAACCGCGTATGACCTCAAATCGGGCAAGCGCGTATGGCGCGCGTACAACGTGGGCCCTGACGCCGACATTCTGTTTGATCCCGCCAAGACCGTGGATGGCGCGACGCAACAGCCTGTGGGCAAGGACTCCAGCCTGAAGACGTGGAACAAAGACGAGTGGAAGCTCGGCGGCGGCACCACCTGGGGATGGTACACCTACGATCCGCAGCTCAACCTGGTTTACTACGGCAGCGGAAATCCTGGAACGTGGAATCCCTCGCAGCGGGTCGGCGACAACAAATGGTCGACCACGCTGCTTGCCCGCAATCCGGATACGGGAGTGGCGGCGTGGGCCTATCAGATGACTCCGCACGACGCATGGGACTACGACGGCATTAACGAAAGCGTGCTGAACGATAGCGTCGTCGATGGCGCCACAGTGCCGACCATGACGCATTTCGATCGCAATGGGTTTTCCTATGTGCTGGACCGCCGTAACGGCAAGCTGCTAAGGGCGAACAAATTCGATCCGTCAACCAACTGGGCTTCGTCGATCGACTTGAAGACGGGGCGGCCGGTGCTGAATCCCGCCAAGATGACCAAGGAAGATGTCAACGTGAAAGACATCTGCCCAGCCGCGCAGGGCGCCAAGAATCATCAGCCGGCTTCCTACGATCCGAAGACCAAATTGTTTTATGTCGGCACCAATCACATTTGCATGGACTACCAGGCCTTCAGCGTCAAGTACAGAGGCGGCTTTCCTTATGTGGGTGCAACACTGAGCATGTACCCTGCCGACCACGGCGACGTGCGCGGCAGGCTGATCGCTTTCGATCCTGTGTCGGGCCAGACGAAATGGGCCGTCAACGAAAAATTCCAGGTGTATAGTGGACCGCTCACAACCGATGCAGGAGTCCTTTTCTACGGCACTCTGGATGGGTGGTTCAAGGCCGCCGATCAGGCCACGGGCAAGACGCTCTACCAATTCCATGCGCCCTCAGGCATCATCGGCAACACGATCGCATATATGTACAAGGGCAAGGAGTATCTTGCCGTTCTGACGGGCGTGGGTGGCTGGGCCGCCATCGGTCTGGCGGAGGGCCTCACGAAAGGGACCGAAGGACTAGGCGCGGTCGGCCTGACCACTTCCCTTGCGGACTATACCAACCTTGGCGGGACGCTGGTCGTCTTCACCGTGGAATAACTGCATTACTTGCTCGCCGGCCATCTGGTGTCGAGGGGCTTTGCCGGGTCCGCCGTGATCTCCAGAGCAGCGCAGTGATGGTAAGAATATCCACCGGGAACGTTGTACGCGTGATCCGCCATGAATTGGACGACCTGCAACGTGCACTTCGGGCATGTGATATTTGGGAGTTCAATATCGGTCTCCCAAATCATCGGCGACTTCGGATCGACACGCTTCGATGAGGGTTCGCCCGGTTTCGGATAGTGCGGGAACAGGCCGTCAACAAGCACCGGAATCTGCGGCGGGCTCTGAATTTGCGCCCACGTCGAGTACGGTCCTCTCTCCGTCCACTTCTCCGCCGTGACTGGATCGGGCGGGAGATCGGTTTGTGAATTCACGGCCAGCGCCACGCGATAATGGCCGGAGTGGTAGACCGCTTCCTGAATCTTCAAGTGCAACTTTGATCCGCCGGTCACCTTGGTGGAGGCGTCCGTCAGAAACTTCGCGTTGTCTCCCTTCGTGTCCGGAAGACCGCATGGACCGGGTTTCTGCGGATCACCCAAGTCGTTCGTCTTGACCCATTCCGCGGGCTCAAGCAACTTGAAATGGGCGAAGACCCCGAGGGGCAAAGCCGTGAGCCCGACCACGAGAGCGATTGGACGCAACACGATGTTCATTCCATGTCTCCTTTGACAGCCGTACCTCAAATATCCCGTACCTCAACTCTTTATGCTAACTGAAACAGACAGTTACCAGGCCCAGTGAGATATATAATGCCAAGCATGCAAATGAATCGTCGAATTCTGCTTAGCTTTGCGTTCTCTCTTGCCGTAGCGGCGTCGGGCGCTTCCGTGGACGGCATCAACATCCACTCGACTGTGCGCGGCAGTGGACCGAAGACCATCGTATTTGTCCATGGCTGGACCTGTGATGAGTCCTCGTGGGCCAACCAGGTTCCGTTCTTTGAGAAGAATTATCGCGTCATTACCTTGGATCTTCCCGGCCACGGAAAGAGCGGCTCGCCCACGAAGGGTCCGCTGACTATGGAACTTTTTGCGAGGTCGATTGAAGCGGTGCGGGTGGAATGGGGTGCTCAAAAGATCGTGCTGGTGGGCCATAGCATGGGGACGCCGGTGATTCGGCAATACGCGCGACTCTATCCTTCCAATGTGGCGGCGCTGGTTCCGGTGGATGGAGTCCTGCATTTGTCGGGAAGCCCCAACGCCCCCAATGCGGATCGTATGAAAGGACCGGAGGGCTTGAAGAATCGCGAGGCGATGATTCGCGGGATGTTTGGCAAGTCGGCCACGCCCGCGATTCAGGATCACATTTTGAAGATGATGCTGGCGGCTCCGGAAACCACCGCATACCAGGCGATGGCCGCCACGTTTGCTCCGCCGAATTGGCCGGACGAAAGCTTCCAGGTCCCGGCTCTAGGCATTTATGCGGATCACTCCGGCGCGAATGATCCCAAGTACTTTCACAAGATCTTTCCGCAAGGGACTGCGGTGGAGGTCGCGGGCACGGGGCACTTTGTGATGCTGGAGAAGCCGGCCGAGTTCAATAAGTTGCTGGCGGACTTCCTCCCGCAAGCCAAGTTTTAGCGCAAGCGACCCCTATTTGTTACCCACCAAGTGCTCGTAGTCTTTGTTGTTCTCCGTACACACGTATTCCAGAAGCTCGCTATCGGCTAGGTAGGTGGCCTTTTCGACTACGGTCCAAGGCTTGGTGTAGGCTTTGGGGTCGTCGATGGTGAGGGAGATCTCGAAATGCCCGAAATCGGGACGCCGGAAGCGTTCGACGAGGCGCATGGCGTCGGAGTGCGGCCTGCCGGCGTTGTCGAGCCAAGTGGTTTCATTGATGCCGCGGGTCTCCACCACCAGAGTGTCGCCGTCCCATTTGGCGGACGAATAACCGGCCCAGGATGGCTGTAGATCTCTCGGAAATTCGCGGCCGTCCAGGAAGATCTGGCGGAAGGTGGTGAAGCCTTCAAACAACATCACCAATTCGTTGGGAATCTGGATGATCTTGTACGGGTAGGGCAGCACGTTGAGCTTGGGCATGCCGGGAATGCAGCGGGCGGCGGGATCGTCCTGGCCTTTGTTGCCGTTTGCGCGCTCTTTGAAAACCTTCTCGGCCCAGGGCTGGAAGGGGACCGCGGATGGCTTGATGTCGGCGGCGATGTCCTGCAGAAGGCGAGTTTCGGGATTCCAGAGGCCTGAAAAGTCAGTCTTGCCGTCCGCTGTTTTGGGCGCGGGAGCGGAGAGATCCACTTTGCCGTTGGCGTTGCGGGGGATGCCTGGGGTGGGGACCTTCAGCCACTGAGCAGAGACGGGGGCGAGCACGAGAACGACGGAGAGGAAACTTCGGAGGATCATTCGATTGCCTACCGAACTATATACCTAAAGGTCGGGGGCAGACAAGCGGCCCGCCGGTCAGGCTGCTAGGCGTACTTTACCAGCGCCTTGAAGCCGTAGTCCATGTGCTGCTGCATGTGGCAATGCAGCAGGGATAAGCCTGGGTTATCGGCAACGAAGTCGACCTCGACGACGGTGTTGCGCACCACGTTTACCGTATCCTTCATGATGCCTCCGGTGGGCTTGCCGGCGATTGAGACCAGTTCAAAACTGTGACGATGCAGGTGCAGAGGGTGGCTGTCTTCCATGCCATTGTGGAAGGCGATGCGGTAGCGCTTTCCTTTGTGAACCATCAGCGGATCGACATTGGGCCAGAGCTTGTCATTCACCATCCACTTGTTGAAGGGCTTGCCTTCGTCCGGACCCATCATGAACTTGAGGTCGAATTTTCCATCCGGCTCGGGGGCTTTCGCCTGTGTGCCCAGAATGCTGTAGTCCCAGGTGAGGTTCGCTGGTGTCTTCCACTGGGGCTCGCCTTTTCTGTCCGCGTATTCGACGACTACGCCCATGCCTTTGACGCGATCCTCGTCTCTGGTGGAACCTAACACCCACACGCCCGGCTGATTCATTTCCACAATGGCGTCCACGCGCTCAGCCACGGCCACCTGAACTACGTCCACCGCGGCGGGCACGGGCACGGGGTTTCCATCGAGCGCGATCACCTTGAATTGATGACCGGGCAAGGCGAGGCTGAGACTGCGGGTGGCGTCGGCATTCAAGAGGTGGAAGAGGATTTTCTGGCCTTGACGGACCCGGATTGGCTCGCCAAAGCCCAGGGATTTATCGGCCAGCGTGGCGATGTTGTAATCCACGGTCCAATCGTTATTGGGAGCGGGGCGATGAACCAGAAACGGGTCCCAATGACGCCCGGCGAGGAAGATTTCCTTATCGTAGTTGCCGGGCTCGCTCTTGGGTTCCACCATCAGGAATCCGAACTGGCCGGAGTAGGCTCCTTTGGTCAAGTCGTCCATGGCCATGACATGAGTGTGATACCAGCGCGTTCCCGCGGGGCGCGGCGTGAAACTGGTCCGGCTGTGGCCGTGCGCGGGAATAAAGGGACTGCCCTGTTCCTCGGCTCCGTCGGCGACTGAGGACACTTGTTGACCGTGCCAGTGCACCAGTTCCGGAACGTCCGTGTCATTGAACACATCGACGTCGATCCGCTTGCCTTCTTTCATCCTGAGCGTGGGTCCGGGAAGCTGGCCTCCATAGGCGATAGTCCGAATGGTTTTGCCGCGGGCCACTTCGACTGAGAGAGGAGCAATGCGAATGGTGAAGTCGGCTTTGGAAGCGGCCGAGGCTGCTTGGGCTGCGAGTCCGCCGGCGAGATAGAGGAAGTTTCTGCGTTTCATTTCACCTGCCTAAATACGTTATAAAAATGTGCAAAGCCGCTACGACTTCTAAGAGCTTGTTGAAAAACGATCCGAGCTCGCAGAAACGGGCTCAAACGGGGGACTAGGAATGTATCCCATACCTCCGGGAATGCGTTATAGGCCGTTTCTGAGTGCATGTTTTTCGACTGCTGTTCGGCTCCGAGGTCGTCGCTCGGTTTTTCAACAAGCTCCTAAAGAAGGTAAGTCTAGCACCGTGATTGCGTTGCGGGAATCAGCGTATTAGCATAGTCGAATGAATTTGCAATCCGTTCGTCGACGTGTGGTCGCGAGTGTTCTGGCGTGCGGTTCGCTGGCCTTCGGCCATATCCGCATCGCTCCAACTGAATCCACACAGGGTGCTCGCGAGAAGTACACTATGCGGGTTCCTAATGAAAAGCAGGTGCCCACTTCCAAGATCGTGGGCGAATTCCCGGAAGGGCTGCAGATCTACGACTTCGAATTTAAACCGGGCTGGCAGATCGAATTCAAGAAAGACGACAAGGGCAAAATCATTGGCGCTACGTGGACGGGGAAGATGATGCCCTACGAATTTGTGGAATTCGGGATGTTGGGGATCAACCCTAAAGAAGGTACGGAACTGGTTTGGAAATTCGTTCAATATTACGACGATGGGACCAAAGAAGAGTTCACGGGTCCGGTCGGTTCCAGGTTGCCTTCACCGGTGGTTACGTTGAAAGCGGCGCCGGCGAAATAGATTCTCGTCGGCCGAACATTCGCCGTAGAGCGCGCACGATTTTCGGCGTCATCCAGGCCGCCACCGCAACAAACACGATTACGACACTCAGAATCACTACCGGATGGAAGACCATTAGAATCGTCGACCCAATCGCGATCAGGTCTTCGATGAGGCTCAGGGCGATGTTGGAGAATGGCTCCGGGCTCAGATTGGCGGTCAGGCGGGCTGCAGCCTTGGTTCCATGCGAACTCAGGGCTACGCCGCCGCCCAGAAGTAAAGCCGCAATTCTCGTTGACGGTTCGGCGTGAGCAAAGGCGGAGGCCGCCAGTACTGCTCCTGCGGGTATTCGAATGAAGGTGTGGACCGCGTCCCACACGCTATCTACGGCTGGAATCTTGTCGGCGACAAACTCGATGGCATAAAGAGAGCAGGCCAGTGAAGTAAGAGAGGTCGCCCGGTAAATGAACCAGGTGAAAGCGCTGGAGCAGGCCGAGCGTCGCCACGGTGGCGTAGAGATTGATGCCTGAGAGCCAGGCGCTGCCCATGGCGAACCCTAGAGTACCGAGCCAGTCTCCGCCCATAGTGATGCGATTCGGTTAGCGGTGTTTTCTTCGGCGCACCAGGCGCTTGCGGAAACGTCTTGCGACGCTCGGTGTGGCAAATGCCTGATCGATCAAGTCGGCCTGCTCCTGCACATGGCGCTTCGGGGAACCGGGTGCGGTGCTGGCGGCCCGGGGTCGGCCTGCGTAGCCGATCATGTGTTTGGTTTCGAGCATCGGCTGGATGTAACTGCGCACCAGGGTCCAGGCGCCCATGTTGCGAGGCTCTTCCTGCACCCACAGAACGTGATGCGCGTTGCGGTAGCTTTTGAGGATTTCGGCGAACTCGGCTTCGGGGAACGGATAGATTTGTTCCACGCGCACGATGGCCGTATCCACAGCGTTGCGCGCTTCACGAGCTGCCAGAAGCTCGTAATAAATTTTGCCGGTGCAGACTTGGATGCGGTTAATGGCGCCGCGGTCGGTGACCGATGGGTCGTCGATGACGGGGTGGAAGACTCCGCTGGTGAGGTCTTCAAGGCTCGATACAACTTTGGGATGGCGAAGCAGACTCTTCGGCGTCATCACGACTAGAGGCTTACGTAAGCCGCGACGGTCGGCTCCTCCGCGCATCTGTCGCCTGAGCAGGTGGAAGTATTGGGCCGGAGTGGTGCAATAGGCGACCTGCATATTGTTCTCGGCGCAGAGAGAAAGGAACCGCTCCAGGCGAGCGCTGGAGTGCTCAGGGCCGCCGCCTTCCTGGCCGTGAGGAAGCAGCATGACCAAGCCGTTGGGCTGGCTCCACTTGGATTCGGCGGAGGAAATGAACTGATCGATCATGATCTGCGCGCCGTTGGCGAAGTCCCCATACTGGGCTTCCCATAAGACCAGCGCGAGAGGGTCGGAAATGCTGTAGCCGAACTCGAAGCCGAGGACTCCGTACTCGCTCAAGGGGCTGTTGTATACCTCAAAGGGAGCCTGATCGGGGGACATGTGTGCCAGGGGCACCCAGGTCCGGTTGGTCTCCACATCGTGATATTCGGCGTGGCGCTGGCTGAAGGTCGCGCGTCCGGCGTCCTGGCCGCTCAGGCGGACGGGGGTGCCTTCCAGCACGAGGCTTCCGAACGCCAGAGTTTCGGCCAACGCCCAATCGATGGGGGTTCGGGTGAGTGCTTCTTTGCGCTTCTCCAGAAATTTGTCGAGCTTGGGATGGACGTGGAAATCGGCGGGGAAGGTGGTGATGCCGTTGACGACGCGCTCAATCATGGCGCGATCTACGCCGGTGGGAGGAAGGTCGGCTGGAACTGGCGCGGCCGGCTCTACTTCCTGCAGCGCGTATTCGAACTTGTTGGATTGAACCTCGTCGTAGATTTCGTAGAGCTGCTTTTTCTGCTCTTCCAGCCATTGCGTCACCTCAGCCGGAGTCACGACGCCTTCCTTCTCTAGCCTGGAAGCGTAGAGGACAGCTACGGGCTTGTGCTCGCGAACTTTTTTATATACGAGCGGTTGGGTGTAGCTGGGGTCGTCGCCTTCGTTGTGGCCATGCTTGCGGTAGCAGAGAATGTCGATGACGACGTCCTTGTGGAACCGCTGGCGGTAGTCGAAGGCGAGTTGCAGGGATCGGATGCACGCCTCGGGATCGTCGCCATTGACGTGAAAGATGGGCGCCTGCACCATTAAAGCGACGTCGGAACAATAGACCGTGGAACGGGCTTCGCTGGGATTGGTAGTAAAACCGATCTGGTTGTTGATCACCAAATGTACTGTGCCGCCGGTGCGGTAGCCATCCAGTTGGCTGAAGTTGAGGGTCTCGGCGACGATCCCCTGGCCTGCCATGGCGGCGTCGCCATGAATCAGCACAGGGATGACTTTTTCACGCCGCGCGTCGCCCATGCGGTCCTGCTTGGGTCGGACAATGCCTTCCACTACGGGATTTACTGCTTCCAGATGACTGGGGTTGGCGGCGACGGATACGGTGATGGTCTGGCCGCCGGACATGGTGCGCAAATTGTGCGCGCCGAGGTGATACTTTACGTCGCCGTTGCCGTTGCCCTCTTCGGAGTCGACATCGACGTCGCCCTCGAATTCGGAGAACATCTTCGCGACGCCCTTGCCGATGACGTTGGCGAGCAACACCATGCGCCCGCGATGAGCCATGCCGATAACGCATTCGTGCACACCGGTCGCCGCGCCGCGCTCCAGCAGTTCCTCGATCAGAGCGATGGTTACTTCTCCGCCTTCAAGCGAGAAACGTTTGTGGCCTTTAAAGCGGTTGTCGAGAAATAGCTCGAACCCTTCGGCTATGACGATATTCTTCAACGCCCGGCGTTTGGTGGGAGCATCCAGCGACCATTGATTCGCGGTGGGCTCCATGCGCTGCTGGAACCATTGGCGCTCCTCCGGGCTATCGATGTGCATGTATTGCACGCCCATCTTGCTTGAGTAGGTGAGGCGCAGGCGGTCTTCCAAGGTCCGCAGAGTGGTGACGCCGAAGGAACCCGCGTGGAAGGTGCGGTCGAGGTCCCAAATGGTGAGTCCGTGAGAGGACGATTCCAGATCGGGATGCGACGTTCGGGGGGAGCCTAGGGGGTCGATGTCGGCCACCAGATGGCCGCGTTCACGCCAGGCTTGAATGAAGCGCGCTACTGCCGCCTGCTTCACGGGGTCGGCGTTGACCATGGGGGCCGAGGCCTGGTCAGCTTCCCAGCGCAGAGGGCGCATGGGGATGGCGAGGTCGGAGAAAATGCGGTCGTAGAAACCGCCTTCGCCTTCCAGCAGCGCCTGCAAGCGCGCCAGGAACATGCCCGATTCGGCGCCTTGAATTACGCGATGGTCGTAGGTGCAGGTGACCATCATTACTTTGCTTAAGCCGAGGGAAATCCGGACGTCTTCTGGCATTCCGCGATATTCAGGCGGATAGTCGATCGCGCCGGTTGCGATGATAGCGCCCTGGCCGGGCATCAGCCTGGGAATCGATCCGACTGTGCCCACGGTGCCGGGGTTGGTTAAGGAAATCGTGGTGCCTTCGAAATCTGGGACGGTCAGTTTGTTGGATCGCGCGCGGGTGACCAGGTCGTCGTAACCGGCCAGAAACTGGCTGAAGTTCATGGCCTGGGAATTCTTGATGGAAGGGACTTTGAGGGACCTCGCTCCGTCTTTTCCCGCCACGTCGATCGCCAGGCCGATATTCACATGGTTGCGCGTGATGCGGAAGGAGTCGGGTCCGCTTTCGGTGTAGGCCTGGTTGATGGCTGGCACGGCGTCGAGCGCGCGGACGATGGCCCACGCCACGATGTGCGTGTAAGAAACCTTGCTTTGGCCGGTCAGGGACCGGTGGTTGTTGATCGCCCGCCGATTCTCGTCGATCACCTTGACCGGCATCACGCGCTGGCTGGTAGCCACGGGCATGGAGAGGCTGGCGGTCATGTTCTCGGCGATTCGCAATGCGGGGCCCCTCAAGGGCACCAGCTGGTCACCGGGAGAAATGGGAACAGTGGGAATCTCTGTGGGGGCGGCTTTGTTAGCGAGAGGTGCCGCTAAAGCTTTGGCTTCGGGCAAAACGGCGGCCGCAACTCCATTAGTCGCAGCGTGGCCATTGGTGTGCCCGTTCTTGTCGAAGACCTGCTTCCAGGCATTGTCGACCGTCTGCTTATCATATTGAAATTGTTGACGTAGCTCATCTTCGAGCCAGCTATTGATACTCGGCGGAGAGGGATCCTGCATGGGAAGTTACGCTGTTATCAGGATACCGCACGGCCCGTCCGTTGCCCTAGCTATAATGGCGCAGATGGCGCGACTCCTTATCTTTTCGGACATCCATAATGACGGCCGCGCGCTGGAAAAGCTGATGGAAATCGAGGCCGACTATTACATCGCAGCCGGGGACCTGGTGAGTTGGGCCCGAGGCCTCGACAAGATGGGGGGAATTATGAAGCGGCGGGCTGGAAAGGTGTGGGTGCTGCCGGGGAATCATGAGTCGGAGGAGGATATAGCGTCGTTCTGTAAGCGGTTCGGATTTAATGATTTCCATGGGGCGACGATGGAGGTCGAGGGTGTGCACCTGGCTGGATTGGGGTATTCGACGCCAACACCGTTCGATACGCCGGGCGAGTATAGCGAGACGGAAATGGCCTCGCGCTTGGAAAAGTTCGGGGAGCTTAAGCCGCTGGTGCTTGTTTGCCATGCGCCGCCGCTAAATACGGCTCTGGACCGGATCAAAGATGGGCTTCACGCCGGGTCGCAGGCTGTGAGGGACTTCATTGAAGCTCGACAGCCGACCCACTTCTTTTGCGGGCATATCCACGAGGCGGAAGGGGTCGTGGTGCAGATGGGCGCGACTCGGGCGCAGAATGTCGGGAAGAAGGGTTATTTGTTGGAGTTGTAGCGTTTTACGCTGCGCGGCCTGAGCGGCAGACTAGCTGTCCTGGGAAACCTTGCGTTGACGAAATGCGAGAAATCCAATTCCGGCTAAACAGAGGGCAAATTCTGGAAGCGCACTTGGCTCTGCCATCGATATCGGGTCGCATTTCTTAGGCTTGCCGCCACTGGCCTCACAGCCGTTCTGATTATTGGGGTCCGCCAATGCGAACGAGCTGACACCAAGCGCCAACACGACTAGCACAAGGAATTGCTTCATGTGGCGATAATACACCCCCCAAACTCTCGAAATCAAGTAGCAAGTAATCTAAAAGTGAGATCACTGTTAGCCTCTCACGCTGCGCGGTCTACTCCTGGGCGGCGGACCTCCTTGGCTGCTTTCTGACTTCTGCGCAGATTTTCTTCTATAAAGTCGATGCCCTCGCACATGATGGTCATGGTGCTTCGGTCGTCGGCCAGGACGAGGCGCCGCTGCTTGAGGTACCAGAAGCTGAATTCCAGTTGGTCCCGAGAAGTTCCTACCAGTTCTTCCAATTGCGCGATGCTGAGCCCCGGATTTATCGGATTGGCTCGGCGCTGGTTGTACAGAAGGCACAAAATACTCAGCCTGCGCGCGACTTCGTCATCCACTTCGTCCGCGAATTCCGGGCTCTGGTGTAAAGGGACCTTGGCCGGGGGGTTGCGTTGGCGCAGTTCCTGGTCGAAGGTCTTGCGACGCTCAGGATTGGAGAGCACTTCATAGGCGTTCTTCACTTCCTGAAGCCGCCGGGGGTCTCCCGTCTCTTTGTTGTCCGGCCGGAACCGCGCGCTTAGCAATTGATAGACGGCTGCCAGGTCATTGTTGTTGGCTGTGGGGGGTACCCCCAGGACGTCGTACCAATTGGTGAACTGTTTCGGTGGGATGACCATACTATTCCTTATCGTACGGTTCCAGACGCGTTCTAAGGTATCGGCAGACCTAATTAATTGCCTTGGTGAAAAGCCTTACTCCCCAGCGCACCTGTTAAAATTATGAGTTCATGACCCTCGAAGAACTGGAAAGAGAATACGTTACGCTCCGCCAGCAGGCCGACGCTGTGCGGAGCTATCTTTGACGCGCCCACTCGCAAGGCGCAGGTAGCCAAACTCGAAGAACAGATTAACGCGCCCGACTTCTGGTCTCAGCCCGAAAAGAGCCAGAAGGTGATGCAGGACCGCAAGCGCCTGGAAGAGCAAATCGACCAGGACGTGAAGATCCGGGCTATGACTTCGGATGTCGACACCCTGTTTGAGTTGGCCAGAGAGGGCGAGGACACCACCTCCGACATCGCTCGGGAAATCAAGAGTCTGACCGGCTACCTGGAAGTGCTGGAAAACCAGATGCTTCTCTCCGGGGAGAACGATTCGAAGAGCGCCATTGTCACTATCCACCCCGGGGCGGGCGGCACGGAAAGCCAGGATTGGGCCGAGATGCTGCTGCGCATGTATCTGCGCTGGGCGGAACGCAACCGCATGGAAACTGTGATCACGGACCGGCTGGAGGGCGAAGGAGCGGGCATCAAGTCGGCGACCTTCGAAGTGAATGGAGAAAACGCGTACGGCTTTCTGCAAGGGGAGGTCGGGGTGCATCGGCTGGTGCGGATTTCTCCCTTCGATTCGGCCGCTCGCAGGCATACATCTTTTGCCTCCGTCTTTGTTTATCCGCAGATTGACGACGAAATCAAGATCGATCTTAAGACCGAAGACATCCGGGTGGACACGTTCCGGGCTTCGGGCGCGGGAGGGCAGCACGTCAATCGCACCGACTCGGCCATTCGCATGACGCACCTTCCGACGGGAATCGTGGTCCAGTGCCAGAATGAACGCAGCCAGCACAAGAATCGCGCCAGCGCCATCAAGCAGCTTCGAGCCAAGCTCTACGAGTTTGAGATGGACAAGAAAAAAGCCGAAGATCGCAAGGTGGAAGACTCCAAACTGGAGATCAACTTCGGCAGCCAGATCCGCAGCTACGTGCTGGCGCCTTACCGCATGATTAAGGACCATCGCACCAAGGTCGCGATCGGCGATGTGGACCGCGTGCTGGATGGCGATCTGGAGCAACTGATTCACGGCTATCTGGTTTTCCGCAAGACCGGCAAGACCGCGACGACGGGCAAGGAAGACCTGCCCGACGAATGACGGTAGCCGAAGCAGCTTTAGAGCTTCGCGCGGGAGAACTGGTCGCGTTTCCAACGGAGACGGTGTATGGCTTGGGCGCGAACGCGCTCAGCGCCGATGCAGTCGCGAAAATCTACGAATTGAAAGGCCGGCCGAGGACGACTCCGCTGATCGTCCATGTGTGCTCCGTTGAGATGGCTCGTGAAGTGGTGGCCGAATGGCCGAGCCTTGCGCAACAGCTTGCCGAACGCTGGTGGCCTGGACCGCTCACTCTGGTACTTCCCAAATTGCCAGTGATTCCCGACGTGGTGACCGCCGGGCTGCTCAACGGTCGGAGTGCGGATCCCAGATCATCCTGTGGCGCTCGAATTGATTCGAGCCGCGGGAGTACCCGTCGCGGCCCCCAGCGCGAATCTCTTTATGGGATTGTCACCTACCACGGCTGCGCATGTGCGCGAAGCGTTTGGGGATCGGGTTGCGGTGCTGGAAGGCGGACCTTCGAGGGTTGGAATTGAGTCTACGGTCGTGTCTATTGAAGATGGCAGGGTAAAGTTGCTGCGGCCGGGAATGATCTCGCTGGGGGAACTGGAACGGGTCAGCTTGGGACCGGGTTCACATCCAGCTCCGGGCATGCATGATAGGCACTACAGTCCGAGAACACGACTCTATTTGGGAGAGCGGCCTAGCTCGGGACGGGGCGCCTGGGTCTGGTATCGGACACCAGCATCAGCTGCGAGAGAGGTCCAGATGCCGTCAGATCCCGCAGATTACGCTGCGAAGCTTTACGACACTTTGCACCAACTGGATCACGCGGGGCTGGATTGGATTGCGGTGGAACTACCGCCTGAAACTGCGGAATGGTCGGGGATTCTGGATCGTCTGCGGCGGGCCAGTTACAAGTAGCGTTCTCGCAAAATATCCAGGTGATGAGCCACATGGCCGATCATGATATATAACAACGCTCGCACGCTGGTTGGGTTGTTGCTGGCGGTGCCGCTACGCGTCCATGCCTCATCGGGCAGGCGCGACAGCATCAGGATAGTTGACCGCCGCACGATGATGAACTCCTCCAGCAGCGTCTGCCAGTCGAATCGGTCGGCTTCCGCGGCTGGCACATAGTTGTTCTCGTCGAAGCCGGGGAGAGGTGTCTGATCGCCTCGCGCGATTCGCAGGGCTCGGTAGGCGAAGATGCGCTCGGCATCGATCAGGTGGCCCACCACATCCTTCACGCTCCATTTGCCCGGAGCATAGCGATGGAGTTGCTTCTCCTCCGCGACGTCTTCGAGCAGCGCCAGGAATTCGGACATCTGTTCGTCGAGCTTCTGAACGGGATCGGCGCAGTCCTGGGACTTCGCAACGTAGCCAGCGAAAAAAGGAGCGTACTCGCCGGGGCCTGGTATGCCGGGGACAAATGTGCTCATACCTTATTGTCACAGTAAAAGCGCGCGGTAAAATACAGCGACATGCTGGAGCCGGTAAAGAGTGCGGACTGAGTTGATGGAGGAGATCCGGCAGACCATCACCGCTACACCCTCGCTCTGGTGGCTGGGTCACGCAGGCTTCGCGATCCGTTTCGCGTCCATCACTTTCTATGTCGACCTGTGTCTAACCGAGATTCCCGGGCGGCAGCGGCTCACAAGCGCTCCGCTGAAGCCTGAACAGATCACGAACGCCGATTTGGTTCTGGCGACGCATGCACACCCTGGACACCTGGATATCGAGGCGGCGGCGAAGATTCTGGAAGTCTCCAAAGCCGCCCGCCTGGTGATTCCCAAGAGCGCGACCGAGGCGGCCCATTCGGGCGGTGTCCCGTACGGCCGCATGACCACCACCGATTCCGGCCTCCGCATTGAATACTTCAAGGACAACCTTGTACGGCCGCGTCTATGCGATTCCCTCGGCGCATCCGGATCTGGATTGGACGCCCGCCGGCGGCTATCCTTATCTGGGCTACCTGATTCGCTTCGGGCGCTGGACTATTTATCATGCGGGTGATTGCAGGCCCTATCCCGAGCTCGCCTCGCACCTGAAACCTTTCAACGTGAGTGTGGCGATTCTGCCGATTGGAGACGGCAATTTTACGGTCGCTGAAGCCGCTGAATTGACGAACGCCATTGGCGCGGCATGGCTGGTTCCCATGCACTATGGCACCTTTCAGTCCCGATTTGGAGAATACCTTCGTCACCCATATGCTGGGCCATCATCCCGAAGTTGCTTTCCGGGTCTTCCAGTGCGGGGAGCGGTGGACGGTACCGGAACCATAATGGCTATCAACGTTAGAGTGGCACGCGAGTCGGATCTCAACGAAATCGCACGTATGTGTGCGTTGCTGTGGCCCGATGCGACAGCCGAAGAACATGCCATTTACATCGGGGTGACTGTGCGCACGGGGAAATCCGGAACTCTTCCGGGTCTGGTTCTGGTTGCTTGTGACGAGAACGGCGCGTTAAGCGGGTTTATCGACGTTGGACTTCGCTCCCACGCCGATGGTTGCGATCCCGCACAGCCGGTCGGATATGCGGAAGGATGGTTCGTTCACGAAGAATTCCGGGGTCGTGGAGTGGGCCGCGAATTGATGCGCGCGGCAGAGGAT
Source organism: Terriglobia bacterium (assembly GCA_963766615.1). GTDB lineage: Bacteria > Acidobacteriota > Terriglobia > Bryobacterales > Bryobacteraceae > Palsa-187. The sequence continues at coordinate 494,220 of CAVYBC010000008.1, read as the reverse complement.
TGGGCCCGCTCCCATGGTTGTTTAGAGATGGCTTCGGATACGTGGATCTCAAGCGAGGGTTCTCAGAAAGCTCACGCGGCTCTGGGATTCGAGGTTGTAGATCGCTGCGTGCATTACCGCAAGAGTCTATAGCGCTACTTTTCTTCGTTCTCGCCTATCTGCTGCGCGAGATAGCGCTCATACCCCATCTCTTTGATCTGATGAAGTTGCGCTTCCAGCCAATCCACGTGTTCTTCTTCACTCTTTAAGAGCATGGCAAAGAGATCCCGCGATGCGTCGTCGCCCTCTTCTCGGGCGAGCTTGACCGCGTCGTTGTACATAACAACAGCATCAAGCTCCAATTTCAGGTCGCTTTTGAGCTGGGCTTGCACGTTTGCACCGATGGTGAGCTGCATGGGCTCAGTCATATTAGGCACACCATCCAGGAATAAAAGACGCTCCATCAAAGCCTCGGCGTGCCGCATCTCGTCGATGGATTGCTTCTTAATGTAGCTGGCTAGCTTATGGTAGTGCCAGTTCTCGCACATTTCGGAGTGGAGGAAATACTGGTTGATCGCCATTAGCTCTTCCTTCAAAGCTTCGTTCAGTTTGGCGATTACCTTCGGGTTACCCTTCATGCGCAACATTGTCTCACGAACCAGAATCTGTGAGAAAACGTGATGGCCGCAGATGAACTCTGATAAACGCGGATAAGATTTCCTTTTTCAATCTGCGTTTATCTGCGTTCATCTGCGGCCTATTGGTTCTTAGTCTTCCGAATTCCACGACCGCCATTTGCGCCGCTCGGGGAAGAAGCGGATAAGTAGCATTCCTCCCAGGAACCCACCGATGTGCGCGAACCAGGCTGTGCCGCCCCCCGTGTAATCGGCTTCGGCCAGCGACCCGATCCCGCTGAAGAACTGAATCGCCAGCCAGTAGAGCAACAGCAACGCGGCTGGAATTTCCATGGTGGTGACAAATACAAAAATCGGCACCAGGGTGATAATTCGAGCCCGTGGAAACTTGATGAGGTAGGCTCCCATGACGCCCGCGATGGCGCCACTAGCGCCGATAGTGGGAACCCGCGAGTAGGGGTTGAAAATCACATGCACCACACCGGAGAGCAATCCACAAATGAGATAAAACGCGAGGAATTTGGGGCCGCCGATCAAATCTTCCAGGTTCCTTCCAAATACCCATAGAAAGATCATGTTGCCGATGATATGGAGCCATCCTCCGTGCAAGAACATGGATGTCGCCAGCGATACGATGCGCAGATGGTCGGGGACGATGCCCCATTGATCGACAAAATTGTTGAGCGCGAACTGGCTGAGACTGACTTGATAGAAAAATACCAGCGTGTTGATGGCAATTAAGAAAGGAGTGACGCTGGAGCGGGCTTGGACCCGCTCGGTTGACCGAAGGGGAATCATGCTAAAAGTAAGGCGCTCGGTCTTTGAATCGTCATTCCCTGCAGGTCAGCATAACAAACCATCATTCCACGAAGCTCAAAATGGCATTGAGCAGGGGGCTTTGCTCCGCGGCGGCGCTGATGATTTCGGTAATGTGACCTTCGTTGGGAATGTATAGGAGTTTCGTATCGACAAAGCCCTTTTTTAGCGCGGCCGCAAAGTCGCGGGCTTGCTTGGGCAAGGTGAGGTAGTCCCATTGGCAATAGGTGACCAGGAACCGGGGCGCTCCGCCATGGACCCGGAATTGGGGAGAGGCGTCTTTCTTGTCGCTCTCTGGCCTGTCGTCCGCCAGCTTGAACGCGGGGACGTAGCGGACATCATAGACTCCGCTCATTGAAACTACGCCGCGAATCGTGTCGGGGCTCAAATCATATTTTTCAAGATATTCGGCATCCAAAGCCAGCAGTGATGCCATATGACCGCCGGAGGAATGCCCGCTTACGTAGATTCGTTTGGGATCGCCGCCGTACTCCTCGATGTGACGGTATACCCAGTCGAACGCGGCAGCCGCGTCCTCCATTTGTGCCGGGTGACGATTTAAGGGCATCAGGCGGTAGCTGGGAATGGCCGTCGCGATACCAGCTCGGGCCAGCCGATTGCCCAGCGCTATGTACTGAGAGCGATCGCCGGTGGTCCAGCTTCCGCCGTGGAAGAAAATGAGAACCGGCACCTTCGTTTTACCCACCGGCAGGAAGAGATCCAGCTTGTGCTTCGCCTCGTCCTTAGGCTCACCGGTTGTATAAGAGATGTCGCGGTGCGCCTGGACCCCGGGAGGTGTCGTCACGAAAGGTAGTTGAAACGGAGTGAGGTGCGCGTCCCAGGGTCTACCAACGTACAAAGGATTCGAAATAATCCAGGGCCGAGCCTCGCCGTCGACGTTTAACCAAGCTTCCAGGCGGTATGCTCCGGCGTCGGTCACGGTGTAGTCCAGATTAGTGTCGTTGGCTTCTTTGACGACCACACCATTGCGGATTAGCTTAAGCTGGGCGGGGACCGAAACGGTGGCGGTGATTTTGGTGGTACCGGCTACCAACCCGGTGGCAACGGCGTCGCCCATTTCAAAAACACCCATGTTGTTGTCGGCGTAAAATCGAAAGCCGGTGGAGTCGCAGAGCCAGTCGTGAGCGACGTAGGCGTGTCCGTGTTTCAGCGATTCGAGAATGTCATCCGCTTTAAGCTCTCTGGCCAAGATGTGGGTGGTGGTGTTTCGAAAGGCGATGGTGCGGGAAGAAACGCCGTCGTCAGGAAGGCTCGTTGCCGCGAATCCTGTCACGGAAGCGGCGGACATCGCCTGATCCCAGTGGGCGATCGTCTCGGGTGAGGCGACGGTAGCCGCGCCGAACACTTCGTCGGTAAACTCTTTTCCTTTGTGAACCGCTCGCCTCCAGCGTTCGAGATTTTCCGGCGCGATGCGATGGGAAAGTTCCATGCCGCTGAAATCCTGGGGACGGTTCAGGAATAGAACATCGCCCTCGAAGCCCGGTTCCATTTTGGAGAAGACGACTTGAACATCGGCGTCCACAGCCGAGCCCGCGAGTTCAGGCCGAGGCGCATATTCGTCTGTGAATACGGCCCGGAAATCCTGGTAGACGCCGAAAGATTCCAGCACCTTGCGCTGCTTCTTCCATTCGACGCGCTGTTCATGAACGGCCTGGAGGTGCTGCGCTTCCAGACGTTCAAGCGGAGTCCGGGCGTGGGCCAGATAAGGAACGAGCAGGATTGCGCCAGAAGTTAGCAGCCCCCTTAGGGGGCTATTCCCCCGCCGGTAGCTACTCCTTGGCTGGGGGCATTTCGTAGAGGTATACAAGGTGGCGGCCATCGCTCTTGTCGACCTTGGTGGGCTTCCAGCCGGGAATTGCATAGTCATGTGAAACTACACGAGCACCCGGTTTGAGAAATTTCTCCAAACGGGGCCGCAATTGCCGGTTGAGCGAGCTCTCCAGGTAAATGGTAACGATGTCCGCGCCGGTAAGGTCGGCCTCCAGCAGGTCGCCTTGTACTACTTTAGCTTGCTCGGTCAATCCTTCGCGCTGGATGCGAGTGGTGGCCTGTCGAACCAGGCTGGGAGAAATCTCCACGCCAATCGCCTTGGCCTTATAGCGTTCGACAGCCGCGACCAGGATCCTGCCATCGCCACATCCGAGGTCGATCAAGGTTTCTCCGGGTTTGATGCTGGCCAATTCCAGCATGCGGTCGACAACACGATTCGGCGAAGCTACATAGGGGGCGAGTTTGTTGGTGTAGCGGGGCGTCGGGGTTTGCGCCGCGACGGGCAGACAGATCAACACCAAAGCTGGCAAAACGGATCGCAAACGGCCCCTCATAAAATCCCTGGTATCAAGAGTACACCGTTTTGGACGCCTTGTCTTGGCAGGTGGTTACGCCTACTGCGCGGCCGATCCCCCCGTTGCGTGGTTGTGTTTCGCTCGGGCGATGCGATTCACCATCTCCGTAACGGCAAACCACAGGTCGCGAGGCCGAGATACCGTATATTCGGTACCCCGAAACACCTTGACCGCCCGGCTAATCGAATCCTTCCAGGGAGTAGCCTGGGGATTGAGCACATAGTTCATGTAGAAAACAGGGTAGTCGACGTCGGCCGCGAACGGCTTGATGGAATCGTCCGGTAGTCCTTCGTCCAGCATGATCTTGGGGCCTGCAAAGATGACCGCGTCGGGATGGTCTGAGGTTCCCATCTCTTTCTTGATCAGGTCAGCCAGGAAGTCCGTCTCGCCGTGCTTCTGGGTGAGCAGTTTGGTGTCGACAGTGCCCAGCTTCACTTTCTGGACCGCGTCGCCCAGGGCCGGGAAATCAATTTTGTTCTCGCTCAACTGCCGGTACAGGACCCTTTGTTCCTGCATGTTGAAGGCGACCAGAGAAAACTTCCCGAACTGGGGTTCGCGAGAGAGCCGCCTAAGCATGGTGACCAAAGCAGTGGTGTCGGCCGACCGCAGCATGGGCGCGTTGGGGTTTTGCGGACCGAAGTTCACCAGAATCTTGATGTTGAGCGGATCGGCCCCTTGCGTCCGTTCCACCGGGGGGTCCTCGGTAAACTGCTCAAACTCAGCCCTTTGAATGGATGAAGGGGGAAGCGCCAGTTCAATCTGCTTATCTTTTGCGGGCAACAAAGCCTCGCTGTCCCAATAGAAGGAGCAAACCCGCTCCGCCCGGTCCCGCATGAGCCAGTCGACGTGATAATTGCCTTCTCCCAGATCCAGCGCGCCTGTTAGAACCGCATCTCCGCGGGCGTCGTCTTCCATCATGGGTACCTTCACCCGCTGCACGAAATAGACGGGGTCGTCTTTGTGACCCTCGGCAGTCACCCGGAAGAGAATCGTCAGCAGATTCTCATTGCCAGCGAGTTCCTTGATGGGAACCGAAACATCATAGCCGGTATGAAAACGCAGGTCGAAACCCAGGGTTGGCTTGGCTGGCGTCACCGTGCATGCCAGGTCCTTTCGGACCTCCTGCTCCTCCAGGACAGCTTGGTCTGTGGAAAAGATTCGGACTTGAGTGCCTCCACCGTTAAGAGGAGATTGAGAGAAGAGGCTAGGCGCAAGGGTTACCGCGAGTAACGCTAAGGTTACATTCCGGGCCGTCCTAGGAGTCGCTCCTGTCATGGGCGTTCCAGTGTTTTCCAGCTTCCGTAAATTATATCGGAAGCCCAGAGGATATTCTGTATTATGGATCAAAGCCATAATTCTGCAACAACAATCTGTTGATCCAATGCTGTGCACGCTTGTTTCCCCTATTCCAAATTACGGATGAGCCCACATCGTAGATGCCGCAGAGGACATAAAGCATGAAAAAGTTCGCAGGAAAGACCGCGATCGTCACCGGGGCCAGCCGGGGCATCGGGAAGGCCATCGCGTTACGGTTAGCCGAAGAGGGAGCGCAGGTAGTTCTGACCGCGCGCGATGAGGCCCTGCTGAAACAGCTGGTGGATGAGATCGTCGCCTCGGGAGGTTCTTCGGCCGCCATTGCGCTGGATCTGCGCGATAAGCTGGGGGCTCAGAGGGTAGTGGACTTCGCGACCGGCCATTTCGGCGGTCTGGACATTCTTGTGAACAATGCCGGCGCGACCAAGCGCGGCGACTTCGAAGCTCTAACGGATGATGATTTCGTGGACGGGTTCGCGCTTAAATATTTTGGGGCGGTCCGGATGACCCGCGCGGCGTGGCCTCATTTGAAAGCCTCGCGCGGATCGCTTCTCAATATTTGTGGTGCGGGCGGCAAGACTCCGGGACGCCACTTCACCATAGGCGGGTCAGTCAACGCGGCGCTGTTATCTTTCACCAAAGCGATGGCCGACCAGGGCATTCAAGATGGAGTGCAGGTGAATCTGGTGAACCCTGGCACGGTTCGGACAGCGCGGTTCCAATCCCGCCTCAATGCCCTTGCTGAGGAAAAGAAGCTCGACCCCGCTGCGGCCGAGGAAGCCTATGTGCGCGAGCAGAAAGTCACGCGCATCGGCGAGCCTGCGGATATCGCTTCCCTAGTGGCGTTCATCCTGAGCAGCGAAGGGGGCTTCATGCAGGGCTCACTGGTCGACATGGATGGAGGGTCCACCAAGTCCATTTGAAATAAGTCTTGCGCCCCCCCTGCTGGGTGTAGCTATCATCTGAAAGGGTGGATGGCGGACGAAATTCTGTTTCTAACCGAGCTGCTGGGCCTCAAGGTTTATGACCTTAAGGGGCGCAGGATCGGCGTGGTTAAAGACGCCGCCATTGTCCCGTTAGTCGACCCGGTCCGCATTGACCGGTATCTGATCGGCAGTGGATCGACGTGGCTCAATATCAGGCACGACCAAGTGAAATCCATCTCGCTGGACGGGATTCATTTGCGCGATGAAAACCTGACGCCGTACCATTCTGACGAATATCTGCTGCGCGTGGAGCGCGACCTGCTCGACCAGCAGATTATCGACGCGCAAGGCCGGAAGGTGGTCCGGGTGAACGACCTCACGTTTGAAATCCGGCAGGAAAGCGGAGGCGATATCCTCTGGGTTCTGGACATCGATATCGGTGTACGGAGCGTGTTCCGGCGCTTGGTTCAAGGTGTGATCCCGCCTCGGGTAGTAAGACGGCTGCATAAACACATTCCGCCTCATTCCATCCGTTGGGAATTCTGCAACATTCTTGAGCCCGATCCGCAGCGCCGGCTGCGCCTGAACATTTCCAACCGCCTGCTGGAAAACATGCACCCGGCGGACCTGGCGGATATCGTGGAAGAGCTCAGTCCACAACACCGCGAGGCGATTTTTGAAAACATCGATAGCGAGGTGGCAGCCGAGGCTTTGTCGGAAGTCGAGCCCAATATCCAGACCAGCATCATTGAATCGCTGGAAACTGAAAAGGCCGCGGATATCGTAGAAGAGATGTCGCCTGACCAGGCTGCCGATGTGCTCGGCGGGCTGGAAGAAGAGATGTCCGAAGAGATTCTGGAAGAAATGCAGTCCGCTCCGAAAACGGAGGTCCGCGAGCTTCTTGAATTCGAGGAGGACACGGCGGGGGGCATGATGAATACCGAATATCTGGCGCTTCCCGACACTGCCACAGTCGGCGACGCCATTGGGTCACTGAAGGGGAATGCGGAGCTGATCGAGACTCTGAACACGTTATTTCTGGTGGATGGCGAAGAGCGGCTCACCGGGTCCGTTGCTTTAGCGAGGTTGTTCCTGCATGACTCGTCGACGCTTCTTTCGACGCTGACTTCAGGCACACCCATTCAAGTGGACGTCTCTGAGCAGCAGGATCGCGTCACCGAAGTTTTCGATAAGTACAACCTGCTGTCTTTGGCGGTGGTCGGCGAGGATCTCAAGCTCGCCGGAGTGATCACCGCGGACGATATCATCTCCGTGCTCCGGCAACGATAATGTGGAAACGCTTCCGCTATCACATCCTGGTATTCTTCGCGGTAATCGGCCCAGGGTTTATCACCGCGATGGTCGACAACGACGCGGGCGGTATTTATACCTATTCACAAGCAGGCGCCAAGTATGGATATCTTCCGCTGTGGACCTTGCTGCCCATCACGATTCTGCTGATCGTCACGCAGGAGATGTGTTCGCGCATGGGGGCGGTCACTGGCAAGGGTCTGTCCGATCTGATTCGGGAAGAATTCGGCCTGCGGATCACTTTCGGCACGATGATCGTTCTGATCTTGGCGAACCTCACCAACCTGATGGCCGATTTCGCCGGCATTGCCAGTTCGCTTGAATTATTCCATATCTCCCGCTACATTTCGGTGCCCCTAGGAGCGCTGGCTGTGTGGCTGCTGGTGGTGAAAGGCAGCTACCAATCGGTCGAGAAAGTTTTCATCTGGGCCTGTCTGGTGTATGTCGCCTATATCGTTTCCGGAATACTGGTTCAACCCGACTGGAAAGAAGCGGCCATCGGCAGCGTGCGCCCGGTAATCATTTTCGATAGTGGCTACCTGACGATGCTGGTCGGAATGGTGGGGACGTCCATTGCCCCGTGGATGCAGTTTTATTTGCAGGCCGCAGTGGTCGAGAAGGGCATCACGGCAAAAGAATATAAAGAATCGCGTGTGGAAGTGATTGTCGGCTGCATCGCGATGTCGGTGGTGGCGTTTTTTATCATCGTGGCCTGCGCGGGCGCTATTTTCCGGAACGCCCCGCGCGATATTAAGGACGCCGCCGACGCAGCTTTGGGGCTGAAGCCATTTGGACAATACGCGTATCTTCTGTTCGCCGCTGGGCTTTTCAACGCATCTCTCTTCGCGGCCTGCATTCTGCCTCTGTCTACCGCTTATTCCGTATGCGAAGGCCTGGGCTTTGAGTCTGGCGTGAACCGGCGGTTTAAGGAAGCCCCTATCTTTTATTGGTTGTTCACCGGGTTGATTGTTGTGGGGGCAGGCGTGATCCTGACTCCCAACTTCCCCCTGGTGAAGATGATTCTGCTCTCTCAAGTAATCAACGGCGGTCTGCTGCCGTTTGTGCTGATCTTCATGACGCTGTTGATCAACAAACAAAAGCTGATGCAGGAGTGGACTAATTCCCGTTTCTACAATTTGATTTCGTGGATATCAGTCGCGCTGATGATCGGCTTGACGATGGCGCTGGTGGCCCTGTCGCTGAAGGATATGATTCGCGGGTCGTGAAGATTTCTACAATAAGGTAAATGCAATCGATCGATCTGGGCTACTCGATCACCCCCCAGTGCCTTACGAATCGAGAGTGCGACGAGATCGTACAAGCTTTGTCGCCGGAACGGGTAGCACGAAGCCGCGCCGGAGCCCGCCACTTGATGGCCAATCCCCATGTGGCAGCACTAGCGAATAACCAGAAACTCCTTGAGTTAGCGAGAGAATGGCTCAGCGGTGTTGCCATTCCATTTCGCGCAACCCTGTTCGAAAAATCTCAGGAGACAAACTGGCTCATACCGTGGCACCAGGACACGGCGCTTCCCCTCACAAAGCGATTCGAAGACAAGAGCTGGGGACCATGGCCCGAAAAGGCGGGCGTAACTTATGCACACGCTCCGGGTTGGGCACTTTCGCGAGTGATCGCCTTGCGCGTGCACTTGGACGCTTCGACTGCGGACAACGGACCCCTCCGCGTGATTCCCAGCTCACATGGGAAAGGAGTGTTGACGGATGCCGCCGTCTTGCAATCCGTTTCGGCCAACCAGGAAGTTGAATGCTTGACGCGATGCGGCGGAGTGATTGCAATGCGACCGCTCCTGATCCATTCCTCGTCCAAGGCCCGCAGCCTGGAACCTCGGCGCGTTCTGCATATCGAATGTGCCGACTCGCTCGACTTCGGTAATGGAGTCCGGCTAGCCGTTGTTTAACAGCAGGCACACGAACTCCTTCAGCCCGAGCCTCGGAATTCAGCTAAACCAATGCTTCTTAGCCAATGTAATGAAATCGCACCAGGTAAATATTCTGCCCTTTACCGTGTTTGGCGACCTTTAGCAAATCGATCACCCCAAGGAAGCCCGAGTCGCGGGCCAATTCTCCAGTAATATCCGGGAAACCGATTGTCTCGATCGAATCTATTTCGATTTCGCCTTCGTCCATGGGGTATCGAGCTCCTACCCTGACGTGAGGACGCGTCCAGATGCGGACGCTGCAGGTGATTTCTCCACTGCGAACCCGGTCGCGCAGACGCTTGGTGAAGACCATGACGAAAAGTCTATCCCAGTGCCCGGCCGATTTGGCATACTGGATTAGTCCCGCGTGCCGCACTAGGAGAATTCCCGAATGCCGACACGTTTTGCTGCGTTAATTTTTCTAACGCTGCTTCCAGCCTTTTCCCAGAATGTATTGAACACCACCGCCGTTGGAGGTTCTGGTAGCGACTCCATCCGGAGCATGGCCGTCGACGCCTCGGGAAACATCTGGGTGGTGGGCACCACTTTTTCAGCCGATTTACCCGTTCTAAATCCGTTCCAGGCCGCAAACAGCGGCACACAAGTAGTCGTAAGTACCGATGCCGGTGCTACATGGAAGCCGCTTTCGTCTCCCCAGCCAAATGCGAATACATCGCAGCCCGCGATCATGGCCGTCGACCCAATCAACAAGTCCACGCTTTATGTTGGTTCTGCGAACAACGTTTGCAAGAGTACAGATGGTGGACTCCATTTTCATTGCGCGGCGCTACCGTTAACATCGCCCGAAACTTTGAAGGCGCTGGCTATCGATCCTGTCCATTCCGATATCGTTTACGCCGGTCTGACGGGCCCCACTGCGGTCCTCAAGAGCAACGACGGAGGGCAAACGTGGACTGACTCGAGCACCGGACTGCAGGGCCTGAGTCTCGACTCGCTTGTAATCGACCCGTTTCATCCCAACGTACTTTACGCCTGGGTAGGTACGGGCGGATATGTATCCACTGATGGGGCCACCTCATGGCAACCTTCTAGTTTGCCGTGGCCTCCCGCGATGAGCGTCTTCGGGCTTCACTTCATCTTTGACCCTGTCACCGCTGGCACGATCTACGGTCCCGGATACTCCAACAGCGGCATCTTTATTCAGAGGAGTTCCGATGGAGGCAAGACCTGGACCCAACTCACCGCTCCGTTCGTCGGATGCTGCGTGGTGGCCGATCCTAAGACAGCGGGAGTGATCTACGGCGGCGAGGGCTCGCTCAGTTTCTGGAAGAGCACAGACGGAGGCAAGAGTTGGAACCCCACTTCGATTTTCGGAACGGTGGTCGGTCAGATTTCTGTTGATCCGGTAAATCCACAGGTTATTGTTGCGGGCCAATACCGAAGCTCCGACGGAGGCAAGACGTTCTCTGCCACCAACATTTCCCGCAGCCTTCAACCGGTGTTTTCTTCGACAGCCACTGCTTATGCTTTGGCTCCCACTACCTCTGACGCGTTCGTCGCCGAATACAAGCCGGACGGCAAAACTCCGATTTTCGCCAGTTATTTTGGTGGAACAGACAACGACACCGGGAACGCCATCGCAATCGACCTCGCAGGCAATGTCTGGATCGCCGGCAATACCACATCGACCGACCTGCCGGTTACCGGCGGTGCATTCCAAAGCACGTTGAAGGGAACCACAAATGGGTTCGTCGCGAAGCTGTCGAGTGACGGCAAGCTACTCGCGGCGACTTATCTGGGTGGGTCGAAGAATGACTCCGTAGCCGGTCTCGCGATCAGTCCGCAGGGCAATCCGTGGCTGATCGCACCGTTTACCTCCATCGACTTTCCGTTCACAACAGGCGCTCCCTCTATTTTTCAACAAGGCCAGCAGGGAGGGGCTTTAGTAAAACTCGATCCCTCCGCCGCGCAACTGCTCTATTCATCTCCGGTGGGCGGGACCTTCGATCCCGCGGGCAAAGGCATTACGATCGATCCGTCAGGCAACGTGATCGTGACTGGGTCAACCAGCAACTCCAAGGCGTTCGTGCTCAAGGTGGATTCGAACGCCCAGCAGATTTACCTGCAACAATTCGGCGGGTCACTGGCTCCGCCCGTCACCGGACTGGCAGGTCTGCTGCCATCGTCAGAAAATGCGCGATCGGCGGGCGTGGCAGCGGCTAGCGATCAAGCGGGAAATGTCTACATCGCCGGCTCCACCAGCACCAGTGATTTTCCGGTGACCAACAACGTGGGGCTGGGAACCGGTTGCACTTATCCTGCGCTGACGGCCAACACGGGATTGATTGGCGTCATAGGATTTCTTTTGATCGATGACAGCTTCGTCATGAAGCTAAGCCCGGATGGCAAAGTTTCCTATGCGACGTTCGTGGGCGGCTCTTGTTGGGACCGCCCCACGGCCATCGCGGTAGACGCAGCGGGAAACGTATCGATCACGGGCGAAACCGATTCGGCTGATTATCCACTCGTGTCCGCTGTACAGGCCGCGCCTGCGTATCGTCAATTCGCATCATTCGTGTCATCGCTTAACTCTACGGGCTCGGCCCTCACTTTTTCGAGTTATCTTTACGCGGGGTCGTCGCCGTCGGTAGTGGCAGCCAACGGCGCAATCTACGTCGCGGGAGCCTCCGGTGTGGGCGCTCAAACTCAGCCGGACTCCGGCGCTTATACCGCTCCTGTTACACCGGAGACAGAGGGAGTTCTGGCCGTGCTGCACCCACCGGCGGCCGCACCTTCGGTAAACCTCACGCAAGTAGTCAATGCGTTCAGTCTTCTGCCCGGGCCAGTGGCGCCGGGCGAGATTGTCGCGATCAGTGTTCCGGGCTTTGTCCCCGCGCATCCGATGGACATTGGACTGAACGTGCTGGCGCCGCTCACTACGAATCTGGGCGGCGTGGGTGTGACCTTTGATGGCACTCCTGCCTATATCATGTCGATTTCTTACGGCAGAATCGTGGCCATCACCCCCGTTGGGATCGCCGGACAAGCCATGACCAGTGTCCAGGTGAGCATCAGTGGTTCGGTTTCAAACGTCCTGAGTGTCAGCGTGGCCGCCACCGCATTGGGAGTGCTCTCTGCGGACGGTTCCGGAAAAGGCTTGGCCGACGCGCGCAACCCCGACGGTACACTGAATAGCGAGAACAATCCAGCGCCGGCAGGATCGTCAGTCACCATATTCTTTACAGGAGCGGGTGTCACCAATCCAGCGGAAGCCGACGGCATGCCTCCGGTGTCGACATCCATCGTCCCGGCGGCGCTCACGTCTTCCTATTGTTCAGGGGTTCACGCGCTGCCAGGCTTTGTACCAGGATTGTTCGCCTGCTACTTTCCGATGCCGGTCAGCGCCCAGGGATCGCCGAGCATTGAGGTTTCAGTGGGATCGCTTACCTCGCAAAGCCAGCAATTGCAGGTCTATGTTCACTAACCCGTCGTTCACGAACTCATGGCTGCCAGGGATTCTTTTACCGTGGGATGTTGTCCGGCTTCTATCGCGGCCCGCCTGAGCGCGTGGAACTGAGTAAGCACTCCATTCGCCTTCGCGAGCGCGGCCACGCGTTCTGTGAATTCCTGTATCTTCGAACCGGGAATCGCGTAGAGCGCGACGTCTGGCGTCAGGACATCCAGGTACGCACGAGCGCCGCAACATCCTAAGCTCAACGCCGTGCGCCCGGTGTTGAACGCGTGCGGCACGATCGCGCACGCGGGCCGGCCCATCGCCGGAGGAAGACCGCCTTCCATCTGCTGCGAAGCCTCCGACAAGATCAGGGTCTGATCGGCCTTCACAAACAACAGCACCACATCGGGCGCAAGCGGGATTTGGGCGAGAGGCCCGTACACAACCACCTTAGCTTTCTGCTTCAGCACAGGAATCTGCGGGATGTCCTCAGCCCGGACGTACCCCAGATCGGCGAAGACCTTTAAGGCATCTCCCAGATCCGTTTCGGCTCCCGGAGTCATTTCCAGATTGTGGGTGTAGATTCCGATGGAGCACAGATCGTGCTGGGCCACCTGAGTGGCAAACACTCCCGACGCCGCTTCCTGCCAGAACCTGCATCCGGCGGGCACGCTGCCCGAGAACGTTTTGACGCCGACGGGAACCGAATCCGCGAAACAAACCGCGATGGGCGGCTGGGATAGTTGTAGGGAATTCGTCAGAGTCTGAGCGATAGAGGCAAGAGAAGACATGGACCTCTATTCTACTTCTTAAGAAATCCTTCGAACCCACGCCGTGCGTCTTCAGTCATCCGCGAAAGCGCGTTTGCTTCGATCCCCGCTTCCATCGCGGCTTCGAAGCTCATGGAGTCGACGTGGTAAAGCAACCTTTTCGTCAAACTGACAGCGGTCCCCGATCGCGAGGCGAGCCCGGCGACAAACTTTTCAACCTCGGCGTCAAACGCGGCTGCGGGATAAACATGATTGACCATGCCCAGTTCCCTGGCCTGCTCCGCGCCGAACGGATCACCCATAGTCAGTATCTCGAAGGCCCGTTTCTCTCCCACCGAGCGCCGCAGCAGAGACATGACGATCGCCGGCATGAAGCCGATCTTTACTTCCGGGTATCCAAATTGCGCGGACTCTTCAGCCAACACCAGATCGCATGCGGTGGCAATTCCCGCTCCACCGCCCAGCGCGCGGCCGTGTACAGCTGCCACCAGCGGCCGGGGATGCTTGCGCATCGCCAGAAAAACACTCGCCACCTTCTGGGCCATTGCCAGATGTTCCATCACGCCAGCGTTCGCCGACTGGCTGAGCAGGGAAATGTCCATTCCCGCACAGAAGTCCTGCCCCGCGCCTCGAATCAACACCACGCGCACGTTTTCATCGGTCGTGGTTTTTTCGAGTGTATCGAGCAACGCCGCGAGCATTTCGCCGTTCAAAGCGTTCCGCTTCTCGGGACGATTCAGCGTGATGCGGGCAATGCCCGCGGCTAGCGAAAATTCGATCAAGCGTCGATCTCCATTCGGAGTAGCGCGCTTGAATAGGTTTTGCCCTGCGGATCGGCTTTCAGCGCGACCGTTCCACCACCATCCAGCGCCTGGTGCAACAGAAAATTCATCGCCTCCAGATTCGGAACTTCGAAGCGTTCCACCTCTCCCAAACACACGCCCGCGAAATGTTTCTTCACTCGCTCTGCGGTTACCTCGCGCACCAGGATCGGATAATACTCGGGCTTCAGCGCAATCAGTCCGATGTTGGACATGTCGCCTTTGTCACCGGAGCGCGCGTGAGCCAGCTCAATTAGTTTCCGCTTTGCCATAAGGCTACCTCCGCAGCGACCTCGCCTTTCGGGATTAACGCGGGCCAGAACGCGACAATCTCTTCCACCTTGGGCCGCCCCAGCCCGAGCCCCGAAACTACTGGCGGCCCGTTCAATGCCAGCGGCGGAATCTCGCGAGTGAAACGATCCACGGCTGCGCGATTTTCAGAGCGCACACCGAACCTGAGTACGACCTCCGCCAGATTCTTCTCCATTTCAGGTGGCGGCTCCGCGGCCGATATGCCGTGAACGGCGTTGGCGCCCAAATACTCTACGCGAATCGCATCGAAGCGCAAGCCCAGACGCTCCAGTCTCTGCCTCAAGATTTGTTCCCCGGCGCGAGCTTTCTTGTAAGCGTCGGGCCACCCGTAAACCATGGAGCCGAGCGCCTTGAAACCCGCCGCATAACTAATCGACACCTTGTAGAATTCTGTTGCAGGCCGGCCTTTCATGCCCCACAAGCGCACGCGATCGGGGCCCGCGGACTGGATCTGAATCGTGGTGAAATCCGAAATCACATCGGGAGTGATGTAGGCGCGCGGATCGCCAACTTCGTAGAGCAGTTGTTCCTTCACCGACTGGACCGTGACCCGGCCGCCCGTGCCCGCGTGCTTGGTGATCACGCAAGTTCCGTCGGGCTCCACTTCCGCTATTGGGTAGCCTATGTCCGATAGGTTCGGGATAGACTCCCAATCCACCTGGCAATTGCCACCGGTCGCCTGCGCGCCGCATTCGATCACATGTCCCGCAACGATGCCCGCGGAAAGTTTATCCCATTCGTCAGCACGCCACTTGAATTCATGGATCATCGGCGCCATAGCAAGCGCCGCGTCGGCGCATCTCCCGGTAATCACAATGTCCGCGCCCTGGTCGAGCGCATCGGCTAGCGGGAATGCTCCAAGATAAGCATTCGCGCTTTGAACATGCGCGCGAACCGCGGAGAGAGGCTCGCCCGTGTCCATATTCTTCAACTCGATTCCGCGCGCGAGAAGATCGTCCAAATGGGGCAGAATATTATCGCCCGTCACGGTAGCGACCTTGATCGGAATCCCCTGCCGAGCGGCGGCTTCAAGAACCGCGTCCTTACACCCCAGCGGATTGATGCCACCGGCATTTGCAACCACCCGAACGCGCCGATCCCTTAAATCGGGAAGCACGCGCGCGATCATTTCAACGAAGTCGCGGGCATAGCCGGCTTTTGCATCGCGGGCGCGTTGTTTCTGCAGGACCGACATGGTGACTTCGGCCAGATAGTCGAGCGTGAGGTAGTCGATTGGCCCGCGGCGGACCTGTTCCACCGGAGCCTCCAGAGAGTCGCCCCAAAAGCCCTGCCCATTCGCAATCCGAATCATGTGCTGTAACTATGGTACGGAATCGCAGATTAGCTTTTAAGCGCGACCGGCGAGGCCTTCGATCCGTTCGCCGACACCGCCTCGCCCAAGCCTAGCAACTCGAAGATCTCTACGCCGACCGTCTTGCCCTTCACGACAATCGATCCAAGTGGCCGCGTCTTAGCCGCCGAGCCCAATTCTTCCAGCGTGGCCGCGCTCACAATGATGTGGGAATGTAATTCCTTGTTCGCGCTTTCCAGCCGGGCCGCCAGGTTTACTCCATCCCCGATAGCAGTGAAATCGAGCTTTTTCCCCGTGCCGACATTGCCAAAAATCACGTCGCCCGTGTTGATGCCAACGCCGATATCGAGTTCGGGCCTCCCGCGCACCTTCCACTTTTCATTCAACACCGCGAGCGCCTCAAACATCTCCAGCGCAGCCTGCGCCGCCAGCATCGCGTTGGGCCGGTCTGGCGTGAAGGCGCCCCAGTGAGCCATGATGCCATCGCCTATAAACTTGTCGACGATGCCGTCGTGCTTGAAGATGATTTCCGTCATGGCTTCCAGATATTCGTTTAACTGCTGGAGCAGTTCGACCGGATCGCTCTTCTCGGTGAGCGTGGTAAAGCTTCGGACGTCTGAAAACAAGATAGTCAGTCTGCGTTTTTCCCCGTCGAACCGAATGGAATCGAGATTGTCCATCACCTGCCGGACCAACTGCGGGGAGACGTACCGCTCCAAAGTTCCACGCGTGCGAGCCAACTCGCGATCGACGGTGAGGTAGCGCCATCCGGTGTTGCCGGTAAACGATAACGCGGCGGCCAGCATCGGCGAGGCCATCGGCAGCCAGTAGTTGTGCGCGTAAAGCAGGAAGCAAGTAGCCCCGTAAGCTGCCAGCAATCCGAGCGTCACGACAAGAGGTACCGTGAGGGACCGCCATTCCACCACCGACACCGCGGGAATCGCGGTCATTGCCACAATCAGCAACAACGCCAGCCAGGCCGGCGAAGTTCGTATGGCTTCCCCGGCGAGTAAATTATCCAGAGCCGTCGCCAGCACGAACATACCAGGAGCAGTCTCGGAAACAGGAGTCGGCCGCACTTCGTAGCTTCCCGCCGCGCTGGCTCCCACGAAGACGATCTTCCCGGCGAACTCCGAGGGCGGGTGTTTGGTGACGGAGGCATCGCATTGCTGGGGATAAATGGAACAGATCATCTCCCACAGCGGCACGCGACGGTAGCTGTTCAAAGTGTCGCCATGCCACTTCACCACAAAACGTCCTTGCGGATCGACAGGAAGGTGGAGCGACCCGGCCGTGAACTCAGACTTGTCAAAATGCGCCGTGGTCGATGGCTGAAGGCGCAGAGCGGAAGCGAGCCACTGCGTCATCCAAACCTCCCCCTCATAGTTGACCACCAGCGGTAAACGGCGGGTCATCCCGTCCGGATCGGGAGTCCAGCGTGTCGCGCCCGAGCCAGCCATCACTTGAGCAAGCTGCGGATTCGGCTGGTTGATGGTCCAGTCGTGGCGGTTCAGTACATCGCCAGGTGCGCTCCCTTCCATGCCGATTCGGGCCAAAGAAGGCGGCGTGAAGACATCGAGATTCGTCTCGAGGTGTCCCGAATCGAACGAGAACGGCAATACTACGTTGCCCGCCTGGCGAATCACGGAAGCGAATTCGGGATCGGCTTGGGGCTCGGTGCCGTTGAAGAGAATATCGAACAGGATCAGCCGAGGCTTGCCGGGGGTAAGATAGCGGACGAGCTCCGTCCATACGCGCCTGGTCCACGGCCAGCGGCCCAGTTTATCGGTAAGCGTGCGATAACTGGCATTGTCGATATCGAGAATGACAATGTCGTGATTCGCGCGGGAGGGATCGGTTGTGGCAGTGGCCCGGCGATCTGAGCTCCGATTTTCAAGCCAGTCGAGCGATCCTCGATATTCCGCCACGCATAGCGCAAGAGCTAAACCTGCGGATACAAGCGCTACACCGTGCCGCAGTTTTCGGCGGATTTTGGGGCTATACACCTCTTAGGTCCCGTCAAGGGTCAGCTAGCGTCCAAGCTCCTTGCGGAAACGGGCGTCGACTGTCTTGCCTTTCTCTTTGGCGGCGTCGATAGTCATCAGGTGGTCTATCCGAGACTGGAAGGCCGGATGAGTAGCGAGCAGTTGTCCAAAGAAACGCTTGTTTTCCGGCTCTTCGCTGGCCGCGGCAGCTACCCTAAGAAACTCGACCAGCCCTATGCCCGCGTATCCCGCCTTTGCAGCCATGCGCGATCCCTGATCGTCAGCGTCGTCTTCTTTGGCACGGCTCAACGACGTATTAAAGAGGTCGTTCACCATGGCGTCGGCCGCTTTCTTCAGCTCCGCCGGCCCACCGGTCTTTGCCATAGCCTCCTGCGTGGCCCAGGCGGAAGTCTTCTTGCCGCGAATCTCAGACTCCAGATGCCGAGCCGCCGCATGTTCTATTTCGTGTCCCAGGACGCCGGCAAGCTGAGCTTCGTTGGTCATGCCGGAAAGTGCCCCTCGCGTTATAAAGACGTACCCGCCAGGTAGCGTGAAGGCTCCCACAATATTGGTGTCGAGAATGCCGAAACGCCATGGCAACTGACGCGAGGCGAACTCGGCCACGGTGAGTCCGACCAGGTTGACGTATTTTTCCAGGGCAGGATCGTTCACCATGCCAAAGATAGCGACCAGCTTCTCGGCGCCGGACCTTCCGAACTGCTGCTCTTCCTCAGGCGTCCAGGGTGTGAACGTCTCCTGAGCCTTCTGGGCGCGGTCCGTGACGGGCGCGGCCTTGGTTTTCGCCCCGTCGAGCTTGTCTTTGATGGAGCCTAACCCGAATTGCCCGAATGCGGGGGCGGCCAAAACCAATGCTGCAATAAAGTACCTCATTTGGATTTCAAACCCCCTTGTTTCACGAACGCGGTGAGCTCTGTGCGCGAAGGATGCGCCAAGTCCATGTTATTCACCGCTTCGGCGTCCTTGGCCGTCGGGTTTGCACCCAACATTTTCTTTTCGACCTTACCGGATGGGTCAACCCCGTTGAACCCAAGCGTCGCGGACTCTTTCGTGTTGGTGGAGGACTTTGTCCCGATCTGTCCGCCGAAGAGAGGCGCTGGCTGCTGACTCTGCTGCTGCTGATTCCCCTGTTGATTGCCCTGCTGATTCGGACTTTGTTGATTGGAATTGGGCTGTTGAGGCGAGGCGACAGACGCCACCATCCCAAGAGCCGCCAGTAACGGAGCCAGACGTCTCATAACTAAGTTACCTCTCGACTATATTAGTGCAATCGAACCCCGGATTGTTTCACGGGGTCGCTAACCGTCTATCGCCTAACCTTCTATCGGATGATACGAGGAATAGCCCCAGCCAGATTGCCGTTCAAAAGAGGTTGATGCCGGATATCCTTAACATCCAAACCACAAGCCAGAGCGCGATTACCGCCACTACCAGGTAGCGAATCCACTGCCCAAGGGTCTTAGGCTCGGTCCGGTTGCCCATATCCTCCCTTTATACCTTTACATCATCGGAGGTTCATATTTTTCGGGTATGATCGGGCATGCGAAAGCCGGACTTCAAAAAGCCACTCACGCGCCGAAGGCTCCTGCGGGGGGCCGCTGGAATGGTATCCGCCGCCGCGCTGATGCCGCCTAACGTTCAGAAAATGCTCGCTCAACAGACGCCTCGCACCGCTTCCCTGCGAGACATCAAGCATGTCGTCGTGCTGATGCAGGAGAATCGGTCGTTCGATCACTATTTCGGCACGCTGTCGGGTGTCCGGGGCTTTGACGATCCGGAGGCAATGAAGCTCCCGAATGGCAAATCGGTCTTCTACCAGCCGGATGAGAAGAATCCCAGCGGGTATCTGTTGCCCTTTCACCTGGACACGCACGCGTCCAGCGCCCAGAAGATTCCCTCCACCAGCCATACGTGGGGCGTGCAGCACGATGCGTGGAACGGCGGGCGGATGGATGAATGGCTATCGGCGCATCGGGACGCCGATGGAGTAAACGGTCCTTATGTGATGGGTTACTACACCCGCGCCGACATCCCGTTCCAGTTCGCGCTGGCCGAGTCGTTCACCATCTGCGATGCGTACCATTGCTCGGTGTTCGGCCCGACCTGGCCGAATCGCATGTACCTGATGACGGGAACGATCGATGCCGAGGGCCGAAACGGCGGGCCGATCATCACCAACGAAGTCCCCCCGGGCGGATATACCTGGACCACATATCCCGAACGTTTGCAGGCTGCTGGGGTGAGTTGGAAAGTCTATAAACAAATGGACAGCTACGGGTGCAACATGCTGGAAAATTTTAAAGTGTTCCAGCAAGCCGCCGCCGGCACGCCTCTCTACTCGCGTGGGATGCAAGTCGATCCCGAGGGCCAGTTCGAATACGACGCCAGGCACGACAAGTTGCCCACCGTTTCCTGGATCATTCCGACAAGCTGGCAATCCGAACACCCTCGTTACACTCCCGCTGATGGCGCGGCCTTCATAGCCAGCAAAATCGACGCGATCGCCGCCAACCCGGACGTGTGGGCGAAGACGCTCTTCATCCTCAACTACGACGAGAATGACGGACTGTTTGACCACGTCGCCCCGCCGGTTCCGGCGCCCGGCACGCCGGGTGAGTTTGTGAAAAACCTGCCAATCGGCGCGGGATTTCGCGTCCCCTGCATTCTAGTGTCGCCCTGGACTGCCGGAGGCTGGGTATCCAGCGAGCGGCTGGACCATACTTCCGTGCTTCAATTCCTGGAAGCATTCACGGGCGTTCGTGAGCCTAATATTACGGATTGGCGGAGGGCGACCTTCGGCAACATGACACGGGCATTACGGTTTCAGAACAGCCCCAGTATGGCTCCTGTACTGCCGGATACTAGCGGGCTGGTCACCTTGGCCAAGTTCGCTGCAGACAATTTACCGACGCCGGCTCTGCCAGGACGGGAGCAACAGGCACCGGTTCAAGAGAAGGGCCGGCGCAACAGGATCTAGGTTTGGGCTAGATCTACTAACGCGCGAGCGTCCGGCAGCTTTTCCAATTCCTCGACCGCCTTTGCCACTCGATCCCGCCCAGCCGGGGAGAGAACCGTAGCCGCGTTGTCGTCAAACTTCGACCGCAGCTCAGCATAGTTCATCGGATTCTCGGCTGAGCCGCGGTTGTATTCTTCAATCTCTTCGAATACTCTTCCGTCGGTCAGCGTGATCTTAACTGCACCCTTGAAGCGGCCTGGTCCTGGATAGTCCGGATCAGCCCAATGATACACCTTTCGCGCCAGTGTGAGGATTTCAGCATTTGAGCGGTTCTCGGCGCTATAAGCGTTCCGCCCCAGTGAGCCTGTGTACAGAGCCTCCGCGAGGCTGTAGGCAAGGCTCACCCTCCCATGGGAATCGGAAGCGGGAGCGAACCTCTCCGAGGCGGGCTCGCAGACAATTCCAACGATGAAAGCGGCCACAGGACAGTCAATGGATTCCACCTGGGACGCCTGAATGCCATGTTTCTCACGCAGCCTCAAGATCGCGGAAATATAAGGATGAATCACGTGCGCGGCGGGAAACGGCTTGAAGGAAGAATTGCGGCTTTCCCAATGCTCGCCCAGCCCCCCGCACAAACGCGAGAAGTCGCGATGGGCGTTGGGGTCTTGCACATGCGAAGCAAACATTCCCCACCGGCCTTCAAACACTTGAGCAGGGCCGGTGGTTCCCGAGCGCGCCAGCAGCGCGGCCACGATCCCACTCTGGCCCGACCACCCTGGGTGCAGGAATTTTGTTTGCGTTCCGTCCACCCAGCACTCCAACAGGCCGCTGGCGAAGCTCCCTGAGATGCCGGCGGCCGAAGCCATTTGGGCGGAATTCAAGCCCAGGAGTTTGCTGGCTAGATAGGCGGCTCCAAAGGTCGCAAACAGACCGGTGGGATGAAAGCCGCGTTTGTGCAACTCTCCCGACGAAACGCTGCCGACGCGGCAGGAAATCTCATTGCCGAGCGCGATAGCCGCAATCAGGTCGCGGCCGGACACGGTCGTGAAATCGGCTAAAGCGAGCGCGGCGGTAACGGCAGGGCTGCTCATATGAACAATCGACTCGTTGTGGGTGTCGTCAAATTCGAGCGCCTGCGAAAAGGCGCCGTTGGCAAACGCCGCAGCCGCCACGCCAACCTTGTCTCCGAACCCCAGTATCCTGGCAGGCCCTGAACCCGACATCGCCACAGCAGCGGCGCGGGTGGACCGGCCGAAATCGGTTGAGGCTCCTGCCAGCGCCAGCCCGATTACATCCAGTACGCGGAGCCTGGTGGCGTCTATCACGTCAGCGGGAAGATCTTCGAAATTTGTGCGGCTGACCCACGCGGCTAACTGAGAGGAGTAAGGGGTGTTCAAAGGGATCCACCCGATTCTAGCCGAATTGCCCGGGTCCTTTCTCTTCCTCTGGAATGAGGCGAACCCAAAGTGAGGTTTAGACTGGATTGAGCTATGCAAGAAACGAAGACCCTCGCGTCCTGGGTTGTGAACCATCAGTTGATCGACGTACCCGCCGACGTTCGGCAGGAAGCCCGCCGGGCTATTCTCAACTTCGTTGGCTGCGCCCTGGGCGGCTGTCTGCACCCTGCGCTCGATGCGACCTTCCGAGCTTTGGGTCCCTACTTCGGCCCCTCCACAGCGAGAGTGCTAGGGCGAACTGAGCGAGCCGACCCTCTGCATGCTTCCCTGTTGAACGGGTTGAGTTCCCACGTGCATGATTTCGACGACACTACGCCCAAGAATTACATCCACCCGACCTCACCCGTCGCCTCCGCTTTGTTCGCTTACGCAAGTGCAAATCCAGTGAATGGCAGCGACTTCATGCACGCCTTCATTCTTGGATTCGAAGCCGAGTCGAGGATCGGGAACTCAGTTTATCCAGCTCACTACGACGTGGGCTGGCACATCACCGGAACCGCGGGTGTTTTCGGAGCAGCCGTCGCTATCGGCAAATTACTGCGCCTCAGCGAGCAACAAATGATTTGGGCGATCGGGCTTGCAGCTACTCAAGCGGCGGGATTGCGGGAAATGTTTGGCTCCATGGCGAAGTCCATGCATCCCGGCCGCGCGGCGCAAAACGGATATGCTTCGGCGCTGCTGGCACGCGAGGGGTTCACTGCGGGGGAGCGCTCTCTGGAAGGTCCACGGGGGTTCGCAGTGGTGCAGGCCGCGCAATATGACCTCAACAAAATTACCGCGGCGCTAGATGAGAATTGGGATCTGCGGGAAAACACGTACAAGCCTTTTCCGTGTGGGATCGTGAACCATCCCACCATTGACGGCTGCATCCAGATTCACTATGAAGCCAAGCTCGCGCCCGAATCTATACAAGCAGTACGGCTGCATGTGGCGCCGCTGGTGCTGGATCTCTGTAACCAGAAAGAGATTACGAAAGGCCTGCAAGGGAAGTTTTCCGTATATCACAACGCCGCCATCGGGCTGGTGCGGGGCAAGGCGGGCCTGCAGGAATATTCGGACGAAACGGTGAATGACCCTCGGATCAGGAAAGTTCGTGAAAGCGTCACCGCCGTTGGCGACCCTGCTATTACCGAGGATCAGGCCAACATTGAAGTTGAACTTTCCAACGGCAAGATCATATCGAAGTTCGTCTCCGAGTCATTGGGGAACATTAAGCGCCCGCTGTCGAACCAGCAACTGGAGGCAAAATTTCGGGATCAGGCTGTGTTTGCGCTGCCTGCACACAATGTGGAACGCCTGATTGAATTGTGCTGGTCGATTGATGAGCTCTCCGATGTGAATACTCTGGTCCAAACGGCGATTCCAGCTTTGGGAGCGGAGGCATGAGGATCTGGGCCGCTTTGTTATTCGCTGTCTCCCTTTCAGCCGAAGTAAAGGAGGTTCGCATTCCACAGGGCGCGGGTGGCCTTGGATTTCTTCCTCTGCTGGAGATGGAGAAGTATCAGTTGATCGAGAAACATGCCAAGGCGCTAGGCATAGACAACCTGAGGGTCCGCTGGATCAGCGTGGGCGGCCCCGCGGTTGTCAATGACGCGCTGCTCTCCGGCGCCGCCGATTTTACCGCTGCCGGACCACCCGCGTTTCTCACGCTGTGGGACCGGACCACCACGTCGCTGAAGATAAAGGGCGTCGCGGCGATGGCTTCCATGCCGATGTATCTCAATACCCGCATAGACTCGCTCAAGAAGCTGGAGGATTTCACGGAGAAGGACAAGATCGCGGTCACGTCGATCAAGGTGTCGATTCCGTCGCTGGTGATGCAGATGTACGCGAAGTCGAAATACGGCCCTTCTCAGGCGACTCGCTTCGATCGCTACACCGTGACCATGACCCATCCCGACGCTGTCATCGCGCTGCTGTCGGGGTCCATCAGCGCCCACTTCACATCGCCACCGTTTTACCAGAGGGAGCGGAAGGACGCCCGGGTGCACACGATCCTGACGTCCGATGAGATTCTGGGAGGCTCGACAACTTTCACGATGCTCTCCACCACCAGTAAGTTTCGGGAGCAAAATCCAACGGTGTATAAAGCGGTGATGCAGGCGCTGGAAGAGGCCAATCAGAAAATTGTCGCCGACAAGACCGCCGCCGCGGAGCTGTTTCTTTCGACGACTGCACAGAAAGGCTTTAGTGTGCAGGAAATCGCGGCGGTGCTTTCAGAGAAGAGCTCGAAGTTTACGACTACGCCAGAGAACATCATGAAATATGCGAATTTCATGAACGAAATAGGATCGATTCGAAATAAGCCCTCTTCCTGGAAAGATTTGTTCTTTTCTGAAATTCAGTCGGCGCCAGGGAGTTGAGGTAATTTAGGCGGGCAGCGGATAGCCCCGTGCCGTTAGGCCGGGGATTGTTATTCTTGCTTCCACACTTTTGTCTGATCAGCACGCACAATAAAAAATGGCCTGCTTCCGGCCATCTCGAAAGAGACGGAAAGAAGCAGGCCGCTTTATCTCGCGGTGTTGTTAGAGGCGATTATTCTCCAGCGCCTGCCGGTGTGGACTTCGCGGTTTCGCCAGGGACCCACAACCGCACTTCGACGCGGCGATTCTGCTTGCGGCCGTCGCGAGTAGAGTCATCGGCTACAGGCTGAGCATAGCCCAGTCCCAGCACGGAAATGCTGCGCACAGGGATCTGATACTTGGCGGCCAGGTAGCGAGCCACGTTGCGTGCGCGGCGTTCGCTGAGCGAGTCGTTATAGGCCGCGTCACCGGTCTTGTCGGTGAAGCCCTGCACTTCGATGACGTAACGGTCCAAGCTGGTGGCCTGCTTGGCGATGGTATCCAACTGGGCTTTGCCTTCGTCGGTCAGGGTGTCCTGACTGAGTCCGAACAGAACCGATTCACTGGTGGTCATGGAAAACTTGTTCATGGCCTGCATGTTCTGATCGAGCCTGTTCAGGCCGGTCTCAGCAAAGGTTTTCGCTCCGTCGGCAGCCTGGTGGGCGCTGTCGGCGGCGGTCTGCGCATTGCCCGCCTTCGCATCCGCGGCCCTGGCAGCTTCGCCGGCTTGGGTCGCCTTCTGGTCAGCGCTGGTCACACGCTCTTTGGTTTGTGACAACTCGCGATCCAGATCTCCGATTTGGGTTCCCTGGCTCGCGATGGTCTTATCCTGATCGGTGTCCTTCGCCTCCGTCGCGCCGACCCTCGACTCTACCGGAGCGATGGTCTTCGCCACATACTTCTTCGTCGCGCACCCGGTTCCTACGAAGCACAAGCCGAGCGCCATAGCCAACATGCCGTTGAATTTCATATTGTTTCCCTTTCGTCTCCCATTAGTTGTGGCCCGGTAGAATTTGCAGGCCGGAACGGAAGCGTTTCCGATTTCCTCTCGCAAGTCTTTGATCCCATGATGCGGTCCACATTCACGTGCTTAATATATGCACCTTGGGGGCCACACCTAATGTCAATACCCGAGGATTTACGTAACAGGACCTGGCATTACTCGGGTGGTTTGCCACGTAATAAGCTTAGAAGCGGTGCCGGCACCCATTCTTAAGGTCGAAGACCTGACACTGCAGTACAAGACCAAAGAGCATCTGGTCACGGCGACCTATCGGATCAGCTTCGATATCTTCCCGGCGGATCGGTTGGTAGTGCTGGGCCCGTCCGGCTGTGGCAAATCGACGCTATTAAAAGCTGTGGGCGGTTACATTGCGCCCGTGGAGGGCAGGATTCTGCTGGACGGCGCGTCGATTAAAGCTCCCGGACGTGATCGTATCTTTGTGTTTCAGGAATTCGACCAGCTTTTGCCCTGGAAGACGGTACTGGAGAACGTAATATTCGCGCTTACCGCGACCGGGGGCATGGCGAGACGGGAGGCCAAGGATCGAGCCGTTCGCGCTCTCGAACGTGTCCACCTGGCACAATTTGTGGATCGCTACCCACATACGCTTTCGGGAGGGATGAAGCAAAGAGCGGCCATCGCCCGGGCTATGGCTATGGAACCTCGTGTTCTTTTGATGGATGAGCCCTTCGCGGCCCTGGACGCCCTGACCCGCACCCAAATGCAGGAGGAGCTTCTGGATCTCTGGCGGGAAACAAAATTCACGGTTTTATTCGTCACCCATTCCATCCCCGAGGCTATTCGCGTGGGGTCTCGCATACTGCTGTTGAGTTCCCACCCAGGCCGGGTCAAAGAAGAGATCGCCAGTACGGGCGTGGACGACACCGGCTTGGATGGCAAGCTGCTTTCCACTCGAATTAGCGAACGGCTCTTTGATGGGGCGATAAAGCAAGACGAGGGCACGCATGTCTGATCTGGCAATCGCTGTCAGGCCGCTGGGCCTGTGGGAGCGAGTCTCAAACAATGCAGCCGCGCGCAAGACGGCACTGCTGATTGTGCTGGCGCTGGGATGGGAACTCTACGCGCGGTGGCTTGCGAATCCGTTGGTGCTTCCGACTTTCTCTGAGACGGTAAAGGCGATGGCTCAGTCGACTGTGTCGGGCGAGTTGCCCCGAGCGGCTTGGTTCACCATCCGGATGCTGGTGGAAGGCTACGCACTCGGACTGCTCGCAGCCGTATTGCTGACCGCTTTCGCCAGTGCTACGCGGATCGGCGCGGACCTGCTGGAGATGCTGACGTCCATGTTCAATCCTCTACCTTCTATAGCGCTGCTGCCCCTGGCGCTGATCTGGTTTGGCTTGGGTGACGGCAGTGTCCTGTTTGTCTTGATTCATGCCGTCTTGTGGGTGGTGGCTCTGAACATGTATACAGGATTCCGCTCGGTAAGCCCCACCTTGAGGATGGTGGGGCAGAACTATGGCCTGTCGAAGGCCGCTTTTGTGGTGCGCATCCTTATTCCCGGAGCTTTTCCCAGCATTCTTACCGGTCTAAAGGTAGGCTGGGCGTTCGCGTGGCGAACCCTGATCGCGGCCGAGTTGGTATTCGGCGTCAGCTCGGGGTCGGGCGGCTTGGGATGGTACATCTTTGAGTACAAGAATCAGCTACTGATCCCTAACGTCTTTGGGGGACTTCTTACGGTCATCATTTTGGGATTGGTCGTCGAGAACCTCGTGTTTCGCACCATTGAAAATCGCACCGTGCGGCGCTGGGGAATGCAAGTATAAGGATGGATCTGGTATGTTAGTAAGTACTAACTTCTATGGAACCAGATATAGCCTCCCACGCGCACAAGCGCATGACTGGTGAGGATCGCCGTCACCAGATTCTGGAGGTCGCCATCGACCTCTTCTCCAAACGTGGGTTCGGGGGCACGACTACCAAGCAGATCGCCGAAGCTGCGCAAGTCAGCGAAGCCATAATCTTCCGGCACTTCGCCACAAAGCACGATCTTTACACCGCCATCCTGGACTTCAAAGCTCAGGAAGCGGGGAAAGATCAATGGATGGAAGCACTTCGGGAGCTGGCGGAACGGGAAGACGACGCGCTGCTGTTCAAAGCGATAGCCACCCGGATGATCAAAAGCTATGGGGCCGACCCATCCTTTCAAAGGCTGATCGCCTATTCCGCGCTGGACGGACATGAGTTTTCTAAAATCCTGCATGGCCGGGCGCTTCCCTTTCACGCCTTCCTTTGCGACTACGTTATTAAGCGTCAGAAAGCCGGTGCGTTCCGGAAAATGGAGCCCGGCCTGGTGGTCTTCGCGCTTATTTCCATGCCCGCGCACTTCGGTCTAC
Organism: Terriglobia bacterium; assembly: GCA_963766615.1. GTDB lineage: Bacteria > Acidobacteriota > Terriglobia > Bryobacterales > Bryobacteraceae > Palsa-187. Next base: position 466,186 of record CAVYBC010000008.1, on the reverse strand, counting down.
TGACTAAGCTGTATGGGTTTGACCTGGTGAAAACGTCCGATGAGGAAGCCATCGCGGCTTTTGTTGAAATATTGTTAGGCGGCATCCGCGCCTGAGTCATCGAAAGATTTTATGTACTTCTATAAGCCCCTAGCCCTAATTCTCTCTTCGCTGGCACTGGTGTGCCTGATATCGTGCGGAAAGTCCGGAGCCTCCGGCTCAGTCACGCAAGCCGCGGAGGCCAAGCCGGTCCGCATAAGCACCGCGCCGGTGATCAGCCGCGAGGTACCCGTTTTCATTCAATCCAGCGGGAGTTTCATGTCGGATGAAACCTCCAACGTCGCCCCACCCGCGGCGGGCCGCGTGGCGGCAACACCGGTGAACGTCGGCGCTTTTGTGAACGAAGGCCAAATCATCGCCCAGTTGGATCAAAGCGACGCAAAGTTGCGGCTGCAACAGGCTCTGGCAGCGCAGGCACAGGCGGAAGCGGCACTTCGCCAGTCGCAAAGCAGGATCGGATTGGGTCAGGACTCGCGCTTCGACGCAAACACCGTGCCTGAGGTTCAGGGCGCGATGGCCGCCTACAACTCCGCGATGGCTCAAGCGAAACTCGCGGCGGCGGATGAAAAGCGGTACGCCAATCTGGTCGCGTCGGGCGACGTTTCCCAGAGCAACTATGAGAAACAACGCACGCAGGCCGAGACGGCTCGAGCCCAGGCCGATACCGCCCGTAAGCTGTATGAAACGGCGCTGAACAACGCCCGGCAAAACTATCAGGGAGTGAGCGGGTCGGAAGCATCGCTGGAAGGATTCCGCACCCAGGTTGCGATGGCTCGCAAAGCGATTGAGGACACCGTCGTTCGAGCGCCCATGTCGGGCTATGTGAGCGACCGGCCCATCGCGGTGGGCGAGTACGTTTCAACGACGTCGAAGATCGCCACGGTTCTGCGGGCCAATCCCATCAAATTGTTTTTGCAGATCTCAGAAGCCGAGGCTGCTCGTGTGCATAGCGGGATGACTGCTACGGCTCGCGTGACCGCATATGGCGATCGGGACTTCACGGGTCGCGTTACGGTGGTTCGCCCGGCGATCGATCCTACTTCGCGCGCTCTGACGGTGGAGGTGGAATTTTCAAACCCGGACTTCACGCTGCGGCCCGGAATGTTTGCTACCGCTCGGGTCACTTTGCCGGCGGGCGAACAGGGATTGTTCGTTCCGACAAGCTCTGTGATCACGGACCCGACTACGGCATCGTCGCAGATCTTTGTGGTGGACGGGGGGAAGGCTCGGGCGAAGGTGGTCCGGATGGGCGAGTCGCATGATGGCCTGGTCCGCATTCTGGGGGGAGCTAATGCGGGAGCACTGGTGGCAACCAGCAACTTAAAGGACCTCTACGACGGCGTGCAGGTGGTGAACTAATTTATGCACAAGCTGGCTGAACTCTGCATACGGCGGCCTGTATTCGCCACCATGCTCGTGTTGGCCCTGACGGTGGTCGGGGCATTTTCCTTCTTTAGCCTGGGCGTGGAACTTACACCGAAGGTCGATGTGCCCTCGGTCACCGTAACGGTGAACAACCCCGGATCCTCACCCGAGCAGATGGAAACCGAGGTCACCAAGAAACTGGAAGGCGCGGTGAACACGATTAGTGGAATTGACGAGCTGCGGTCGTCATCGAGTGAAGGCGTTTCCCAGTTGGTGATCGGCTTTGTTCTGGACAAAGATGGCGACGTGGGCGCGCAGGAAGTCCGCGACAAAATCAACACCGTGTTGAACGATCTGCCCGATGGCGTGAAGCTGCCGGTGATTCAGAAATTCGATCCCGACGCGCAGCCTGTCCTTCGGATTGTGGTTTCGGCGGAGCGACCGCTGCGCGAGGTGACGACCATTGCGGAAAAACAAATTAAGGAGTTTCTTGAAAATATCGATGGCGTAGGACAGGTTCTGGTCACCGGCGGGGCGCGCCGCGCCATTAACGTGCAGGTGAATCCCGACCGGATGCGAGCCTATAGCATCACCATCCAGGACGTCGCCAACGCGCTGCGCCAGCAGAATCTGGAAGTCCCTGGCGGGCGCGTGGATGAAGGACCGCGCGAGCTGACGGTGAGAACCCTGGGCCGCATCACAGATCCCAAAGCGTTCAATAACATTGCCGTCGCAACGCGCGGCGCCTATGTAGTTCGTATCTCCGATATCGGTCAGGCGTACGACACCGAAGAAGAAGTCCGCAGCACGTCCAAGCTGAATGACAAGCCATCGGTGACGCTGGTTGTTTCCAAACAATCCGGTGCGAACCTGGTTTCTGTTGCCGATGCCGTAAAGGACCGTTTGAAGGAGATCAACAAGAATCTTCCCAGGGATGTCCACACCCAGGTGCTGGCGGATCAGTCCTTGTTCATCAAATCCTCGCTGGACGCGATCGAGCATCACCTGGTTGAAGGTAGCCTCCTGGCGTCCCTGGTTATCTTTCTTTTCCTTGCCAACATCCGCACCACGCTGATTGCCGCGCTCGCGATTCCGACATCGATCATCGCGACGTTCGGCCTGATGGCCGCAATGCACTATACGCTGAATCGCATCACCATGCTCGCGTTGACCCTGATGGTGGGTATCGTGATCGACGATGCGATCATCGTGCTGGAAAATATCTACCGCTTCATCGAAGAAAAACACATGGCGCCCTTTGAGGCGGCCATTCAGGGCACCAAAGAAATCGGGCTGGCCGTGCTGGCCACCACGTTCTCCCTTCTGGCTGTGTTTGTACCAGTGGGATTCATGGGAGGCATTGTCGGACGCTTCATGTCGTCATTCGGACTGACGGCGGCGTTCGCGATTTTCGTTTCGCTGATCGTTTCTTTCACGCTGACGCCGATGCTGAGTGCGCGGTTTATCAAGCCTCCTAAGCATGGCGAGGGCGGATCGAAGAATTCGTGGTTCTTTTCGAAAATCGACGGATTGTATGAACGTATGCTCCATTGGTCCATGGATCATCGCCGCACCATGGTTACAGTCAGCGTGCTGGTTGTGTTCAGCGTGGTTCCGCTGTTCATGGTGATCGGCAAGAACTTCCAGCCCGATGACGACCGGTCAGAATTTGAGATCGCTGTGACGGTTCCCGAAGGAACCAGTCTCACCGCGACGGGCACCATTCTGGACCACATCGCTCGCGACGTACGCGGCCTACGCGGTGTGACGGCAACGCAAACCACTGCGGGCGGGGGCGCGCTAGGCGCGGTCAACTCCGGTACCGTGTACGTGAAGTTAATCGATCAGTCCGAGCGCAAATACAGTCAGAGCGACGTGATGACCGACGTCCGCGGGCTGCTGAAGAAGTTTCCTTCTGAGCTGCGAACGAGCGTGGGCCAGGCGGGAGGACAACCAGGAGGCGGTCGGAACTCTTCCTTCCAGTACACGCTTGCCGGTCCGGATCTGGACAAGCTGGCGCTGTATTCGAAGACGCTGCTGGAAAAATTGAGATCCCTGCCCGACGCAGTGGACGCCGATACATCCCTGGTGCTCAGCAAACCCGAGCTCAGGGTGGATATCGATCGTGAACGCGCGGCTGACCTCGGTGTGCGCGCCGGCGATATAGCGCAGGCGCTGAACATATTGGTCGCCGGCCAAACGGTTTCCAACTTCGACGCGGGCATTGACCAGTACGACGTGATTCTGCGCGCGGGCGACGCCTCGCGTTCCAGTGCGGATTCGCTCAAACGGCTCATCGTTGCTTCGACGAAGAGCGGCTGGGTCAGCATGGAGGACGTGGTCCATATCAAGGAAGGCGAGGCTCCTTCGGTGATCGAACGCCTGGATCGGGGCCGTCAGGTAACGCTGTTCAGCAACGTCGCACCTGGCGGGTCGCAGGCGAAAATCATTTCGACCATGGACGATGCGGTGAAGGAAATGAATATGGATCCGGGGTACACGGCCCGCACGGCCGGACTCTCCAAGGAACTGGGCCGCACCGGTTACTACTTCGTTCTGGCGATTTCGCTTTCCTTCATCTTTATGTATATGGTCCTGGCGGCGCAGTTCGAATCGTTCCTGCATCCCATCACCATCCTGCTGACGTTACCCATCGCGGTGCCCTTCGGCATTCTATCGCTGCTGGTATTCGGCCAGACGGTGAACATCTTCTCGGGACTGGGACTGCTGCTGCTGTTCGGCATCGTGAAGAAAAATGCGATTTTGCAGATCGACCATACCAACGGTCTGCGAGCCAAAGGTATGCCCATGTATGAAGCAATTATTCAAGCCAACCGCGACCGCCTTCGGCCCATTCTGATGACCACTGTCTCGCTGGTCGCCGGCATGCTTCCGCTGGTTGTCTCCAACGGGCCGGGCGCGGAAAGCAACCGCTCCATCGGCATCCTGGTTGTAGGCGGACAGTCGCTCTGCCTGTTGCTCACGCTTCTGATTGTCCCGGTTTTCTATTCGATATTTGAAGACTGGAAGCAGCTTCCTTTCTGGATGCGTTTGGGCAGCCGGATGGATTACGCGGTAACGTCTATTGGTTCGTTCGGAACGCGAGTAACAACCGGGTTCATGCCCAAGAAGCAGAACCCGCGGGAGGTCGAATGAGGCAGTTGCTCGCGATCTTCCTGACTGCCATAAATATTTCGGCACAACCCCCGGCTCCCCAGAATTCCAGCCTGGACTTGGCTGCTCTCCACCGCCCCGTCCGGGTGATCAAGCCCAGGCCGCGGATCGGCATCATGAGCGAAGTCGAAGTGACGCTTGACCAGGTGGTCGCGTCCGTGCTCGCCAACAACCGCGACATCGAGTCCTCCCGTATCGATCGGCTAGAGGCCAGCCTTCGTCTCACGGGAGCCAGAGGCGTCTACGATCCCCGCTTCGTGATGGAGCCCGCTTTTGTGCACAGCGTGTCGCCGGTGAGTTCGACGCTCGGAGGCGGCAGCATTCCCGGCGAACTGCGCCAAACCAATCTTTCGGCGACGCCTCAAATCACCGGCAACATTCTGAACAGCGGTGGTACCTATACGGTCAGCTATTCGTCGGCGCGCAACTCGACGGACAACACCTTCGCGACTCTTAACCCGCAATACCCCACCACGCTGACGTTTTCCGCCGTGCAGCCCCTGTTCAAGAACCTGCGCTACGACGACAATCGCCGCCAAATCACAATCGCCAAGAAAAATCTGTCCATCAGCGATGAGCAGTTCCGCCAGAAAGTAATTCAGGTCGCCACGCAAGCAGTGGAAGGTTATTGGGACCTGGTGTACGCGTATCGAAATCTGCAGATTCAGGTGGAGGCGGTGGACCTTGCCCGCAAACAGGTGGAAAGCAATCAGCGGCAGGAGGCGCAGGGGATTTTGGCGCCTATCGACATCGTCCAAGCTGAAAACCAGTTAGACACGTTCGAACAGAATATCTACAGCGCACAGCAGTCACTGACGCAAGCCGAAAACGCGCTGAAGAGTCTAATGCTGCAGGACCGCTCGTCCCCCTTGTGGACGGCGGCACTCATCCCGGTAACGGCTCTCAATCTGGACCCGCCGGACCTGAACTACGAACCCGCGCTGGATGAAGCGATTCATAGCAGGCCTGAACTGGCGCAGGTGAAATTATCCGCGGACGTCGCCCAAGCCAATACGCGGTACTTTCATGAGCAGACCAAACCACAAGCGGACCTGGTGGTTTCCTACAGTGCAGCGGGTCTGTCCGGAAAGGCCTTGGTGGGAGGTCCGAATCCCCTGCTGACGGCCGGCACTGCCGCCCTTACCAATCAGGTGAATCTGCTTTCGCAATTAGCAGGCATTCCACCTCTGCCTCCAACGTCGACAACGGCCTTTGGCGCGCCTCCATTCCTGGTCGGCGGCTACGCGCAATCGCTTTCCAACCTGACCGCGTTCACTTATCCGGGCTTCAACGCGAGCGTCAGAATCTCCGTTCCGCTGCGCAATCGAACGGCTGTGTCGAACTACGAGGTGGGCATGGCGGAAGAACGAAGAATCGAAAATCAACATCAGCAGTTGGAGATCGCGATCGAGACCGATGTCCGCAATACGATGCAGGCCATCGATTCCACCAAGGCCCGCATGGACGCCGCGGTATTGGCACGCCAGTCCAGCGAAGCACAGTATCAGAGCGAATTACGGCAGTTCCAGGAAGGGACATCAACCGTCTTCCTGGTGCTGCAACGGCAAACTACGATGATTACGGCTCGCAACACGGAATTGCGGGCTCAGACCGATCTGAGCAAGGCCATCGCGGATTTTGAACGGGCGACTACACGGACGATTGCAGTGCGGAAAATCACGCTGCAATAGGGCCGCAGTGGGGCAGGTTTCCGACTGTTCCCCACTGCCTAAAACACGAATTTCGCCGCGACCTGCATGATCCTTGGGTCTTGCGCGGTTAGAATTTGACCGAACTGCGCGCTGTTCTGCGTTGTGGTCACGTTCAACGCGCGGAAACTGTTAGTCAGGTTGAAGGCTTCTCCGCGCAGTTCCAGGCTCATTGATTCGCGAATCTTGAAGGCTCTGGACAATGCCATGTCGATCTCCCAGAACCCTGGACCGGGAATGCTCGACCTGCCTAAGTTTCCAAGAGTGCCCAGCGCGTTCGGAGCGAAAGCGGCTTTGTTAATCCAGCAAGCGGCGTTGGGATCGGCGCACAGAGCGTTGGGCAGAATCTGGTTTGGCCTCTGGCCGCCGGTGCCGCTCAACTGCTGATCGACGGTCTCCGTGACGGTGAGGAAACTTCCCGAGGTCGCTCTCCAACTGCCGGCCAGCTTCCAGCCCGTCCCGATCAGGCGCATCGCTGTGCCGTTGAATCTGGGGCTTTCCGCCACAGCGGTGAAGTTGACGATATGCCGCCGATCCAATCCTTGCGTGCCTGCGAGCGTTGGAGTCTGGCAGTTGCCGCGATCAAATCGACGATTGTTGGGATCGAGCAATCCGGCTTGCGCTCCGCCGACCGAGGACGCCTGTGTTATGTCGCCGATGCAATGCGACCAGGTATAGTTCGCGCTTAAGTTGACGTTGCGGCCGAACCGCGTCTGCGTGGAAAGCAGGAGGCCGTTATAGCTTGTGGTTCCGCCTGAATCAAACACATCGACTGGTCCAAGGTAAGGACCCACAGTTGGATTGGCCAGGCTCAGGAGGCGGCGCACCTGAAGATTCGCCGTACAATTCTGGGTGAGCGAAGAAGCGGGACAACTCGGGACCAAAGGCGCGCCAGGTATCAGTGTCCCTGGATTGAACTGCGAAGTGGTCCACAGATGCGCGGTTTCGTTGCCCAAATATGTGGCGGAAGCAAGCCAGTCCTTGGTGATCTGGCGCTGGATGCTCAGGTTCCAACTGTAAACGGTGGTCGCCTTGAGGTCGGGTTGGACCGCGACGTAGGTGCCTTGCTTGGTGAACGGCGCGTTGGGACTGAAAGCCACCGGGAAGAAGTTCCCGCCTGGCAGATTTGCGAACGGCTGGTTGAACGGCTCAGGCCCGGTGATCGTAATCTGATCGCCGAACGGGGGCGCAGTGGCTTCGGTGGAGTACAACATTACGTTCGGGAAATCATACGCGATTCCAAAGGCTGCGCGGATGGACATCTTACCGTCGCCCCTGGGGTCGAACGCCAAGCCAACCCGAGGAGCAAACTGGTCATAGCGATTATTGATGCCAGCCTTGCTTGCGAAGCCTGGATCGCCCGCATAATAAAGTCCAGGAGGCGCCTGCGTGAAGACCTTGCTCACCGTCCCCGCTTTGAACCGGTTGTAATCGAACGTATAAATCGCGCCGTTATTCACCTGCTGCGGCAGGAAAGGCTCCCACCGCAACCCCAGGTTTACCGTGAGGCGGCGGGAAGCCTTCCAGGTGTCCTGGCCATAGAGGCCCATATACCATTTGTGGATAAATAGCGTGTTCGGTACGCCTTGTAGAAAACTGCTCATCTGCCCGGCCACGAAATCTGCCAGGCCCGCTCCGCTGGCCACACCATTGAATGAGAAAGTGCCGGACGAATAGACGTTCGCGTTGGAGCTGGACTGGTAGTGGAACATACTGCCGCCGAACGCGAATTGATGCGCGCCGTGGACGATGTTGATGTCATCGCTGAAGGTGTAGATGGTCGGGATGAAAGATGCCGCAATTGCAGTTCCGACGCCTATGGCCGGTCCACCGGTGACTGCCACAACCGTCTGGTGAGGAATGTAGCACGTCATGCTAATGTTCAGATCGCAGCCGGAGAAGTAGTCGGAATTGAAGCGGTGGACGCCGACACGATTCAATGCCGCACGGAACGAATTTACGATGTTGTTGTTGATCAGGTAGGTGTGGCCGAACGTCGCCGAATTTGCCAGATCGTCCAGGCCGCCCGAGGTGGAGGCCAGAAGATTCTTGGAGATGTCGTAGGCAGCGGGTTGATAGAACGCGGTCGCCATGTAGCGGCCAAAGATGGATTGCTTCGCGTTGATCTGATAATCCACGCGGCCCAGCACCTGATAGCCATTCTGCTGCGTGATCGCGCCGTAGGTGACCTTGCCACAAGGGTCGCCCGGATTGTCGGGGGTCGGCAGGAGTTTGGCGATCTGCAGGGTCTGAGGGCTGATTTGCGAAGCAGGCAGCTTGTTGTTCACATAGGGAGCATTCAGATTCTTACCGCCATTACAGGAGGCCACCCACGACGTGAAATCGCCTTGCAGCATCTGCGCTGTGGGAACAAACGCGGTGGAGGATCCGGGATCGGAACGAAGCCTCGTGCCCTGGTAGCCGGCGAAGAAGAACAGCTTGTCCTTCTTAATGGGGCCGCCGACCGTGCCGCCGTACTGGTTGCGCTTCAGGGTATCGCGTTTCAGGGCGAAGAAGTTGCGCGCGTTCAGATCGCCATTGCGAAGGAACTCAAACACGTCGCCATGAATGGAGTTCGTTCCGGACTTGACCACCGCGTTGACCGCCGCCGCCGAGTGCATGCCGTTCTGTGCCGTCAGCGTGCTGGTTTCCACCTTGAATTCCTGCAAAGCATCCGGGAAGGGAAACGGAAGATTGGTGGCGTCGAACGGATTGTTGTATTGCGTGCCGTCCAGGAAGTAGCCGACGCCGTTTAGCGATCCGCCTGCAACGGAGATATTCTGACCGCCGGACATGCCTGCGGTGCCGTTGATTCCAGCAGTAATCGCGGCGCCGGTCAACTGGATTAAATCGGTCGCCTGGCGTCCGTTCAAAGGGAGTTCCAGGATGCGCTGATTTTCGATCACGGCGCCTACGCTGGTGTTTTGCACTTCGACCTGCGCGGCATTGGCTTCCACCTGAACCTGATCGCTGATGACGCCCACCTTCAGGCTGACGTCAACGGTGGGAGTGGAGGCCACCTGCAGCACGATGCCGGTCTGCACGTAGCTGGTGAAGCCTTGCTTTGAGACTTCCAATCGGTAGGGCCCGATGGCCAGATTTGAAAGCACGTAACCGCCGTCGGCTCCGGTGGTCGCGATCCGAGTGGTAGCGGTGTCGGTCTGAGTCGCTTTGACCTCGGCTCCGGGAACGGCCGCGCCGGTCGCATCTGTGACAACTCCTTGAATTTGCGAGGTGGCTTGAGCCCAAGCGCAGGCGCAACCTAATGCGAAAAATAGAGCTATACGTGTAGCTTTCATATGACCCCCAGTCTGGGGCAATTCTATCGGAAGCGCTGGCGGGAGTCAAACAGCTTGGTTTATTAAGAAAGCTTTCCGAAATTCCTATTGACCACCACACTAGAGTGGGTTAACCTGTTCAAGCTGGAGGAAATGACCAAATGATCGCCTATAGTCGAGGATCCCAACCCCTCGCTGGTGCGGCTTCTGTGAAGCTACCGCATGCCGGCGTCATGTGGACCTTCTGCGACCAATTGAATATAGCTCAATCGGATAGAGCGACAGACTCGTAATCTGTAGGTAGCGGGTTCGAATCCCGTTATTCAAGCCACTGTTTGCAAAAACAGTTCCAATCCACCGAGTAAGCCAAGCCGCGCTTCCGCCAAGTTTGAGAGGGCATGCCCTCTTGAACGAAAGCAGCGAGTCCAACGCTTGCGCCTTTCCTGAAACTGTAGTTCGTTCGGCTGCGCGAAGTGATGCGCAGTTCGCGGGCTACTTCTGGGATCGGCCCGCCGAGGAAACGTGAAGCGGGGCTTGGCGAGCTCTCAACGCATTTATCAAATTTTTCAAAGGAGGAAAGTCATGCTGCGTCGTATTTTAGTCGGAGACAATGAGCGCGTCTTGCTGATCCGCAACAAGCGCTTTTCGAAGATTCTTGGGCCCGGGGACTACTGGCTTTTCGTCCTGGGGTCCGAGGTCGAACTTGAGCGCTACAACATCAAGGACCTGGTGTTCAACAGCCAGTGGGCCAACTATCTGGTGAACCAGAAGCCTGAGCTCACCGCTCGCTACTTCACGCTGATCGAAACCGGCGACGAGCAGGTTGCCCTGGTGTACCTGGACGGCAAGCTCGCCCGTGTGATCGCGCCTTCTTCGCGCGCGCTGTACTGGCGCGGAGATGTCAGCGTGACTTCTGAGCGGATCGACATCCGCCAGATTGAGGTTCCCGAGCGTCTGGTCTCGCCTCTGGCGAAGCTGGGGCGCGAGTCGCAAGCCACCTTCACGTTGATCGACGAAGGGAAGCGCGGGCTCGTGTTTGTGGACGGCCGCATGGTGCGCGAACTCGACCCCGGGACCTTCGGGTTCTGGAACGGGATCACGGCGCCTCGCATCGAGATTGTCGAAATGCGGCCTCAGACGCTGGAAGTAGCAGGGCAGGAAATCCTCACCAAGGATAAGGTGACGGTGCGTGTAAACATCTCGGCTGTATTTGAGATCGTAGACGCGCGTGTGGCCCGTTCCCGCGTGAAGGACGTGAATGAGACCCTGTACCGCACGCTGCAGATCGCGGTCCGCAAGACGCTGGGGATGCGCACTCTGGAAGAGATGCTTTCTGAAAAGACGGATCTCGACCAGGCGGTGGCGGGCGACATTCGCAGGGAGATGGAGACGTTTGGTGTTCGTGTCGGCTCGATTGCCGTCAAGGACATCATTCTGCCTGGAGACATCCGGGACATCCTGAACCAGGTGGTGACGGCGGAGAAGCAGGCGCAGGCCAACCTGATCCGCCGCCGCGAGGAGACGGCCGCAACGCGGTCGTTGCTGAACACCGCCAAGCTGATGGAGGACAACCCTCTGTTGGTGCGTATGAAGGAGCTCGAGTCGCTGGAGAAGATCGCCGACAAGGTAGGCAAGATCACCGTAGTCGGCGGCCTGAACGCGCTGCTGGAGCGTACCGTAACCATCAAGCCCGAATAAGAACGGGCCCGCTTCTTAAGGGAAGTGGGCCCGATTTATTTAGTGAGTGATTTCGTAGACTTTCGGTGGAATCAGGAATGCGATCCCATCGGCGGCAAGGAAAAATGGAGCCGTCGCGAGACTGTAGGCCCACACCGGAGAAAAAACAAGGGTCATAGGCACGGCACATATGTCGGAAACCGGTCCAGCTATTCCTCCACAGAACAATTGCCCGAAGTCCAGGGGGATCTCAGCGCTTTGACCGATGTGATGCGAGAAACGGCCGCCTTGGCCGATTTCGAGCCTTACAACCTCATCGCCGGCTATGTCTTCCCACTGTCCATCAAAATGAAAGAGTCGAACATGATCCGAGCCCATTGCCACGGTCCTGCCTTTGTGATTCTTTCCATCCGAGGTTCGAATTTTAAAGCTGCGATGGTCCAGAGTCTTAATCAGACCACGGAGTTCTTCGTAGCTGACTTTTTCCGCAGCGCTCATCGAGCCGATGGTCAAGCATACGAGTGCTGCAAGCCGAAAGAGATTGGTTTTGTTTCTTAGCATGCCGACAGTATGCGTGAGCATCGCCCATCGGCCAGGGCCGGTTGTGACACTTCCTTCTCTGTCACAAAGGGGGGAAATTTAGTCTTTCTTATCCGAATCGTCGAGCCCCAGCGGCCGCTTGGGGACCGCCTTCAGGATCGCCTGCCGCTTCTTGGCCTGATATTGTGCCGCATAACGCGCCCCCAAAAGGACGACAATTGCCAACAGCAGCCCGGGACCGATAAGAAACTCGCGCCGCGAGAAGTATTCGTAGATGGCCAAGCCCAGGACAATCACAGCCGCAATGGCCGTCGTGTTGATAGGGAATTTCACGCCGATCTCTATCATAGAACCAATGCACACTCCGCAATCTTGGAGGAGAGTGCACAATAAGTGAATGCGTTTTCCCCGCAGCCGGTTTGCAGAAGCCTCTTCACATCGTGTGCACGATCCTGGCGGCCTGCGGGACACACGGCCCGCAATCCAGCGGGGCCGAACTGAAACTCCCATTCCGAACACACGCGGCGTGACCGAAGACCTAACGCTGGATCGTTTCTTATTGGACGGCAACCCGGTGGAAGCGAAAACGCTTCAGGTCCAGACCATCTCGCCAGGCGTCCATGAAATCACAGCAGAGGCCGCACAGGTCGGCGAATGGGAGTTCGCCATCAAAGACCTGAGCAACTACTTACGGATTTGGCGAGCGCTTCAGCCGGCTGGACCACGTCCATTCCATCCTCAAGAACGAAACACGGAACACCGTCGGCGTCAAAGGCGACGATACGTACAAGCCGGTCCCGTTTTTCATACGAAATTTACCCTGGCAGTAAGTTCGAAACAATTCGCGATTTCGAAAACCGGTCGATTGAACCCGGCGACCAGCTGGGAAGCCTAAAAATTGCCGGAGCACCCGCGCACATCATCATTCGTTGGCAATTTACGGCGCCCGCCACCGTAATAGTAAACGGCCACACCATTTCGATGGCTCGCAAGGCGAGCGGAACCGAAATCGAATTCGATCACACCGGCACCACTGCCCTGACTTGGCGCTAGCGATCTGCATCATATCGGGACAGTCGATGTGGTGGTGCGATCACTGGTGCGCGCCGTGTCGGTCGGGGACACTTTGCAGAACCCATTTGGCGGATGCACAACACTCCAGCCCCCACATCAGTTTAAATCGCGCGGGCAACGGTACTCGTGGATAGCCCCGTCCCGTAAGGGCGGGGATTCTCACGCCGGTCATCTCGACATCTTGGTGTCACGGCCCGAATTCCTTCATTTTTCAGCAGCCTCTAAATCGCCCGCCACATCCATCAAAGCGGAATTCCAACCGGACATACCGATCGGGAATTGTGACGCAGAGCGCTAGTATACTCGCAGATGACATGCGAAAGAATGTCGCCATCGCGCTCCCCCTTCTTCTGAGCGCCGGCCTGACAGCGCAGACAACAACAACTCTTCAAAAACTCAATCTATATCTGAACGGCATCGGCATCGCCCAAGCCGATCAGCGCGCACAAAAAGTAGCCTCAATCCAAACGCAAAAGGAAGCAGAACAGCGCCAAGCCCAAGTTCGCACCACGATCCTTAAATTGATCGGCGGCCTACCCGACCGCAACGGCCCTGTCCCCGTCAAGCAATTCGGCAGCGTCCCTGGCGACGGTTTTCATGTGGAGAAAATCGCCTATCAAAGCCTCCCCGACTTTTACGTGACCGCGAATGTTTTCGTCCCGAATTCCGGCTCAGGGCCTTTTCCCGCCATCATCGTAACTCCCGGCCATGGCGCGGGCAAGCAAAGCGAATACAATTGGGGTGCCAACTTCGCCCGCGCCGGAATCGTAGCCCTTACGATCGACCCAATCGGTCAGGGCGAGCGAATGCAACACTACGATTCGGAACTCGAATCGTCCAAGATAGAACGCCTGGGCGAGCATGAGCACGCCAGCCTATCCACCGAGCTCATCGGCGATCATGTCTCGCGATACTTCATCAATGACGGCATGCGAGGCATGGATTATCTGATCCAACGCAACGATGTCGACGCAAAACATATAGGTGCCTTCGGTTGCTCGGGCGGTGGGACCGTCACCGCATATCTGGCCGCGCTCGATCCTCGAATCAGCGTTGCAGCCACCGCTTGCTTTATCACCTCGTTGAAGGAGCTGTTCCCCACCCAAGGACCGCAGGATGCCGAGCAAACCATTCCACACTTCGCCGCCGAGGGTCTCGACTTCGCGGATTGGGTCGAACTCGCCGCACCCCGGCCCTACGCGATCGTATCGACGACCGAGGACATGTTTCCTTACGCGGGAGCCAAGCAAACATATGAGGAAGCGAAACGCTTTTACGATCTCTATGGCGCCGGCGAGAACCTTCAATGGATCACCGGTCCCGGGGGCCACGGAAATCTCGGGCCCATCTCAAGCCAGATCCTCTCGTTCCTGTCGCAGCATCTGAAAGGCGACTCGTCGCCGGTCGAGTTCAAACAATTTCGTCCGCAGGATGCCGACGATCTCATAGCAACCCCGACGGGCCAGATCTCCACTTCTCTGAACAGCAAAACGGTGGAATGGTTGAATCGCGTGAGAGCGGCAGGCAAGATTCCGGTCACGCACAACATAGATAGCAGTGCCGCCTTGGCGGTTTTCCAGGAGAAGATCCGCACAACAATTCGTCAGATAGCCGCGATCGTTGCGCAACCAGGCCCGTCGCCAGCGGTGACTATCCTAAAAGACGAACGGCGACAAGGCTATCGCGCTCAAACCCTATCAATCCAGGTCGAGCCCAGCTTTGAATTAAACGCGGTTCAGGCGATCCAAGACACTCCTGGTCCAAAGACCGCAGTTGTCATATTGGACGAGCTGCCAGTAGTCCGCACGGCTACAAGCCCCGATTTCACCGCCCTCGTCAATTCAGGTCACAACGTCATAGCTCTTCAATCCAGAGGCACACCCATCGACGCGCAGGACGGCCAATCCACGCAATTCGCGCTTGGACCTTACATGGGAGTGAACCTCCGCGCCATCATCGTCGGGAAGACGCTGGTAGGAATGCGCGCCGACGACGTAATCCGCGTAGTCAATTGGCTTAGCTCCCGAGTTGACATAGATTCCAAATCGATAACCATCTATGGCAAGGGCGCCTTCGGAATGGTAGCGCTCCACGCGGCCGCGGTCGACCCACGCATCGCGCGAGTGATGGTAGAGAGCTCACTGGTTTCCTACCGCACGGCCCTGGACGCGCCGCTTCACCGCAATCTGTCGGAAATCACCATCCCCGGTGTGCTCAACCACTATGATGTGAGCGAACTGCTGGAGGCCATTGCCCCACGCGCCGTTACCCTGCTGAATCCCGTCGATGCAATCGGCCAACCAGTGCGCCCTGATCAGGTACGCGACCGATTGTATACGGCATTCCAGTCGGACAAAAACCTCGGATACCCCCAGCGAATCCGTGTGCTCCGCCGCGGCTTCGGCGAGCCTCTGCCAATCGAATGAATCGCCGCGCGTTTCTAAAAACGGCAGCATCCGCAAGCCTTGCAAATCTAGCTGTCGGCGAACCCAACCGCCAAGCCCCCGAGTTTCGCACCGCAAACACACGCTGGCAGGCCGCCTACGATAAAGCGCTCGCCATTCTGAACGCGAACATTCAAGTTCTACCGCGCTATTCGAAGCCTGTATTAATGGAAGGCGCCAACTACGCAGGCATCTGGCTCGAGTGCGGACCCCATGAGTCTCTCGTCTACCGGAAATTCCGCCCCGACGTCGCCCGCAACAGCCACTCCATATTCTTCGAGCTGCAACGCCCCGACGGACAATTCCCCGCCAACAACAAAGTATCTGAAACAGGCTTCGGCCAGATTCAGATGGTGGTGCCAATCGCCGCCACAGCCTGGGAACTCGCCCGGTCGACCGGCGACGAAGAGCTTCTGCACAACGCCTATCGAGCCTGCTCCGCCTGGGACGCCTGGCTCATGCGCAACCGCAACACGCGCGGAACCGGCCTGATCGAAGGATTCTGCACCTACGACACCGGCCATGACAACAGCCCGCGCTGGTCTGGTATCCCGAACCAATGTCCCGATAAAGACGCGAAGGGGCATGCTCCCATTCCGACGCTCCCCCGCCTCTGTCCCGATCTTTCCGCCACCGTGTACGGAGGCCGCATCGCGCTGGCCGCAATGGCCAAAGCTATGGGAAGAACCTCGGAATCCGATCGCTGGACGGAGAGCGCGGAACAAATTCGCAGCCTGATCCTTTCGCGCTTGTATGTTGATCGTGATGCCGCATTCTACGACCTCGACGCGATGAATCATTTCGTCGCGATCCGTTGCGATATCCTAAGCCGTGTTTGCGGCGAGCACATCCCCGACCAGGCCCTCTTCGACAAGCTCTGGACCCGCCAGATCCACAACACCTCCGCGTTCTGGGCCCCATACCCGCTGCCGTCCGTAGCTCTGGACGATCCGCAGTTCGTGCGCCCGATTCCCCGCAACTCCTGGGGCGGAGCTTCCCAGGCCCTCACGGCCCTCCGAGCCGGCCGCTGGTTCGATTATTACCACCGTCCCGCGGAATTCGGTTTCATGATGAACCGCTGGTGCGAAGCATTGCAGTCGGATCTGACCTTCCGCCAACAACTGGATCCTTTGAACGGCATCTTCACGAAGGAGGACGCGCAGGGGTATTCACCAGCCGCTTTGGTGATGCTGGACTACACATGGCGGTTGGCCGGTGTTCGCGAAGAGGGCGACCTGCTGGAATGGAATGTGCGACCCGATCACCCTGTATCGCAATCGGCTTTCTTCCGGATGCGAACCGAGGCGGGCCATAGTGCAGAAATCAAGTACGATGGCCGGGGGGCGGAGTTGTCCTTGGCAGGCAAAGTGATCGGGCGCATCGAGTCGGGCGTGGCGAGGCTGGTCACCGACTTGAGCGGCGTACCGCGAGAATTGGTCGGCATCACCGAGCAGCCGCAGAAAGTCGCCGTCCGGCTGGCGGATCGTCAGCGCCGGGAGGTCGCCTTACTGGCGAACGCGCCGGTTCCGCTCTGACAATCAGTTTGGCAGGTACACACTCGCTGGGCTAATCCAAATTGGGATGTCGATCCCGGTCGATTTGCAATTCAAAATCAGCCCACTGTTGAGGAATTTCAAGCCCGGATGGGAGCGCAAAGTCGCTCTCTCCGAGAGTCGTTCGGTTCAGCTGTATCTGGCTTAAGCCTAGCAGGCTCTCCAAAGACGTTCCCCGCAGATCCGCGGCGAACAGGTTTGCATTAGTAACATCCGCCCCACTCATCTGCGCTTGAATACAGTGCACTCCGAACATATTTGCGGAGCATAATAGTGCCCCATCCATTTCGGCTCGTGAGAAGTTCGCTCTCTGCAACATGCTGCCACTGAGGTCAGCATGGGCAAGGAATGCCCCCTCAAAATCCAGCCCCGTAAGATCTGTTTCCCTTAGATAAACATTTTCCATGAAGGCGCCGCCGGGAAACCGGGCACCTGGGAAACTTGAGCTTAGGTCTGGCAGTTCAATGCCGTCACCAAACCAGATCCTGGCCAAAGGAGTCACCCCTGCTGCGCTGATCCGCCCACAATAATTCAGAAAGTATTCTGGTGCCTCGCCTGACGGTGCAAATTGGACGAATTCGTTCTCGTTAACTTCCACACTGATCTGATACCGTCGCCTTTTCTTTACGTTGGCCCACAACGCTTGAGGCGGCAACTCCATTGCAGCATCGTGCCAGCCAAGTTCGTTGGCTATGATCACGTGAATACTGCAGTTTAGTACAAACAACGAATGGCCCAAATATGCGTCGACAGTGGCCGTCCTAGGGGGCCTGGGAGGGTCCCGGCGGTTGTAGTTAGCCCGTCTCATTGCAAGTTTTACGAGGTCCACAGCGTACGGGGCTTCATCAATGTGCCATGTCTTCTGCTTCTCCCTGGGTTGAAGGCGCAGATGAACACCTTCCCCCCACCAGTCCCATAAATCCGCGAGCGAGTCACGAACTCTGGACCAGGATTGCAGCGATATTGGTTCGGTCGGTATTTCACGACCGCTAGGGTTTTGATATTCCCCAGCACCAGATTTGGCCCTCCCTATCTCCCAAACCAGAAGCTGTTGTACATGCCCTTTAACCTCACTGCTGAGCCACTGTGCTGAGAGTGCCTCTCCCAGTTTCCGACTGAGGCGGAATCTCGGATCGCTCACGTCAAACTCCCTCCAGTAACTGTGTGCCGACTTTTCCGGCAAAGGCTCAGTTGAGGACATACCATGGTCTTTGAGAAGTTCGACTATCGCTTCTGCCGCTAGGTATTCGCGGAAAGATTTGTGAAGGAATTCGCACCCGGACAACTGGTGATCACCTTTGAAGTAGAAGCTAATCATAAGGTTCGTAATCGGATTGTCCTCCGGCAGAGGTAGCGGATCCTCCCCGGCTCGAAGAGTTTCCAGCCGCAGTTCAAGCTCCTCCTTGGGAATCGACTCTGTGCCGTGGGCAGTGATGGCGAGCGCCGTTGTACGTAGGAGGGATCTAAGCGCGGTTCCTTCAATCCTTCCGCTCTTCACTGCGCCACTTTTGTCCGCCGGGTGCTTACCGCCTCTGCGGCAGGTCATATCAACCAAGTGGCGGTAGAGATTCGTAGGCGGAGCTAGAAGTTCTGACAGATTCCCTTCGAAATTGGCCATCACCTTGAAAGCCAAAAAAGCAAGCAGCGGCTGTCCAAGCACTTCAAGCGGACCTACGTTTGGAAATGTCTTCGCGTAGCTCTGCAGCGCTGGCCGATACCGATCCAAACTTTCAATCCTCCACGAATCGATGTCATCTCCTTGGAAGGCCGGCTTGCTAAGCGCCCTCGAGAGAGATTTTAGATGTTCTTCTAGTGTAGTGGGTCCGAAGTAGTAATCATTATCAGGGAGAGAACGTCTCTACAATAGAGAGGTTCTTTCCCCATGCGCTTGGCTCATCCAGTGGTGCTAAATCCCGAACAGAAAGAAGCGTTGGAGCAATGCGCTAGGGCGCGTTCTCGATCGGTCCGCATGGTCGAACGTGCGCGGATTGTATTGTTGGCGGCCACCGGAAAACAGGACAAAGAAGTCGCGGCCGCATTGAATATCACCGCGCACAAAGCCGCGCGTTGGCGCAACCGGTTTCTGGATCTGGGCCTGGCGGGGCTGGAGAAAGATGCTCCGCGAGCGGGGCGCACCCCCAGTATCCTGGCCTCTACGGTGAAGCGGGTAATTCACAAAACCACGCAGGAGAAGCCGGCTCATGCCACGCACTGGTCCACGCGCACCATGGCAGCGGCGATGAACCTTAGCCCTGCTACGGTGCGGCGCATATGGCACAAGCACGGACTCAAACCTCATCTGGTGGAAACCTTCAAGGTGTCTTCGGACCCCAACTTTGCGGAGAAGCTGGAAGCCATCGTTGGTCTGTATCTGAATCCGCCGGAACATGCCTTGGTGTTGTGCTGTGACGAGAAGAGTCAGATTCAAGCTCTGGACCGCACGCAGCCCGGTTTGCCGCTGAAGCGCGGCCGGGCCGGAACGATGACGCACGATTACAAACGCAACGGTACGGCAACCCTGTTTGCCGCTCTCAATACCTTCGATGGCAAAGTGATCAGCATGTGCCAACAGCGTCACCGCCACCAGGAATGGCTCCAATTCCTGCGTCTAGTAGACGACGCCACACCCGACCACAAGCAACTACACCTGATCGTGGATAACTACGCCACCCACAAACATCCCGCCGTACAACGCTGGTTGAAACGTCATTCTCGATTCCACTTTCACTTCACACCCACCAGCGCCTCCTGGTTGAATATGGTGGAGCGCTTCTTCCGAGACCTCACTGTAAATCGTCTGCGGCGAGGCGTGTTTCGCGACGTGATGGAACTGGTCACCGCCATCGACGACTACGTGGATCATCACAACCAACATCCCAAGCCGTTCATCTGGACCGCTTCCGCCCACGATATCCTCGAAAAAGGGAAGCGTGCCCGCAAGACGCTTCTTAATGTTCAATCTGTGTGACCCAGACCACTAGTTGGTCCGGCCGAATAGATCTAATCGTAAGGATCGGCGTGGTATCCAGCAGGAAATTTGCCGCACTGACAGCAGATGAGGGCCGTCCGGTAAGCACAACGCGGACGGTCGACCGGTTCTGATTCAGGAATGTTTGACGGACGGAATCCAACAGGCGATCAATTCGCTGTTGGAAGCCCTCGGCAGCCGATAGGCTTATCTCGTCCCAACCGTCAAATATGAATACGTATGGGCTTATTCTCGCCTGCCCAAAGGGCACGCTTTCCGAGAAAACCTTCTCGGCTAGTAGATCTCGGCGAAATGTGCCGGTCGTCTTTCCTGAAAACCGCAGCACTATATCTTGAACGGAATCGAAGAGATTTCCGTCTACCCTAAGATGTTGGAGTGGGATGCGAATCGGTATCAGGCCTTGCGCCTGCAAGCGAGTGGAGAGCACTTTCGTGAAAGTAGATTTGCCCGCGCCAGGAGCACCTTGAATTACAATGCAGTCTCTGAATGACGGCTGCGACATAAGGCCGAGCACTGTAGCAAGAAGGTCTTGACGATCAGCGGTCTTCTCGCCAAATGGATCAATGCGCTTGTCGCGAATCTGGGTCCAATCCAGAACTCCGCACTCGGTTTCAATGTAAACGTCACTGACCGCGAACGGTTCGATTCCAAGGACGGGGTGATCTTCCAATTCACTGCGCTGTAATTCTCCGTAGGCTAATAGAGCGGCGTCCAGCCTCTGGTCGTCAGTGTCAAGCTGTAGCCACTGCGAAAAACCTGCGAACCTTTCCTTATTTTCTCCAGCTAGTGTGGTGCGTCACTCAGATGCGACCTTATCCAGGGTACGACGGGCGCGAGTGACTTTTTCGAGGATATCCGAGGCCTTCGCCGTCCAGATGAAGGGTTTTGGCGCTTGGTTGTAATTCTGGATGTAGTCTTCGATAGCGGAGATTAGTTCGGGAACGCTTCGGAAAACACCACGTCGAATCCGGTTCTCTGTGATGTCGCGAAAGAAGCGCTCGATCATATTGAGCCAAGAAGCACTGGTTGGCGTGAAATGCATGTGGACGCGCTTGTTCCGCCCCAGCCACGCTTTGACCGCCGGGTGTTTATGCGGTGAGTAGTTGTCGGCGATCACGTGGATGTGCTTTTCCTTGGGAGTATTACGGATGATCAGGCGAAGGAACGCTAACCAGTCTTCGTTGGTATGGCGGGGACGGCACTGACTGAGGACCTCGCCGGTGAGGACGTTGAGAGCCGCGAATAACGTGGTGGTTCCATGGCGTTTGTAGTCGTGCGTCATGGTGCCCTTGCGGCCTTTCTTCATCGGCAAACCGGGCTGGGTACGATCCAAAGCTTGAATCTGGCTCTTCTCGTCCACCGAGAATACGATGGCCTGCTGCGGTGGGTTCAAGTACAGCCCGACGATGTCTTCGAGTTTTTCAACGAACTGCGGATCGCGGCTGACTTTGAAGGTATCGACCAGATGCGGCTTGAGCCCGTGGGCATGCCAGGCGCGTCGAACAGTAGCCTCGCTGATTCCCAAAACGCGGGCCAGGGTGCGGGTGGTCCAATGGGTCGCATGCGCTGGCTTTTCCTGCGTTGTTTTCCGGATGATTTCGTCCGGATTGATGGTTCGAGTTCTTCCTGGTCGGGGCGCATCTTTCTCAATTCCGGCCATGCCGTACTGCAAAAATCGCGCTCTCCATCGTGCAACCGTGTGGCGCCCGAGTTGAAGCGCAGAGGCGATTTCCTGGTCTCGCTTTCCTTCGGCTGCTTGCAGGATGATGTTGGCTCGCTCCACCAATCGCAAAGCAACTGACCGGCGCCGCGCGTAGGCTGACAACTCGGATCTTTGCTCCTCCGTCAAAACAACTTGGGCGGCAACTCGCATTCGGGCTCGTCTCCTATTAAGACAAACCCGATTGGTTTGTATAAGTAGCGCTATTTACGACGCACTACACTAGCAACTCTTGAAGCGTAGCCTTAAACGACCCACGAACTGTTCTCAGCAGGTTACGCCCTTCTGCCTGGTCATAGCCAGCGACCTCTAGTGTCAGTAACAGTGCGTCGTCGGCTGCCCTCACAAATGGGTGTGCGGAAGCGCTGGTCAGCGAAAACTTCTCCATTATGGAGGGATCTTCGAGGCGAAGATTCTTCAATCGGTCTAAAACAACAGTCGCTGAAAAGGGAATCTTCGCGGCGGGAGGGCCGAATTGCCGGATAGCATCTGTTGAAGCCTTTCGATATGCAATCGTGCATGCCAACCAAGCAATGGCTAGAGGTGAGCGTTCTTTTGTAAAGTTTTCAATGAGCTTAGCGACCGCTTTCACGGTAGACGACCACTCTTTTGCGGCTTCGCCTACACTTCCCAAGAATTCAAAAATAGGCGTATCTTTCCCTGCTTCGACCGTTTCCGTGAACCACTCGGTGAGAGAGGCCAGTCTTGCAGCAGGTTTTTCGAGGGCTTCGGACTCAGATTCGTTCAATTCGAGAATGCTGGCGAGCTTGGTAGACATAACACCGAGCATTTTATACGTTTTGTGGGTTAACTTCGGGAACAGGGGGAAACAGAAGGAAAACCGAGAAGCAGTTTCGGGGACAGGCTACTACAGCCTGTCACTTAACTCTCCAAGGCGACAAATTTGCCGTTTTAGTACGAAAGGGAAGCCCGCACGTTTCGTCAGGTGAAGAGCCCAAACTGCCCGCTAAGCATCTCCGCCCTCTTCGCGCGACAGCGCTTTTGAGCTTCCGGATTGGCCCAGACTCAATTCCGTCAAAAGAGTGGCCTCCGACCCGTCGGTATGGTCTTGGGCGCGTCCATCAAAGCTGTCACATCGTGAGGACGACCCTGCCGAACGGGCGATCCTCGATCAGGTAGCGCAGGGCCTCCGCAGCGTCGGCCAGCGGGAAGGTCCTGGCCACGATGGGCCTGATCGCACCCGAGCGCAACAGCGGAACGATGCGACGCCAAGCTTCATCCCAAGCCGTGGGCGGCTCCGCAAACAGCGCGAAGCTGCGCATACTCGCCCTCTTCCAGATCAAATCGGTGACATCAATGGTGGATTCACGGCCGGCCGAATAGCCGAGCGTCGTGAGACTGCCACCGGGCGCGAGCGTTGACAGCGCCGCACTGAGGATGTCGCCGCCGATCGCGTCGATCACGATATCGGCGCCGTACCCTTCGGTGATGCGGCGCACACCGTTCGCTAGAGTCTCGGCAGAGAGATCGATGACCTCGTCGAATCCCAGCGCCTTTGCCCGCTCCGCCTTCGCATGACTGGTGGTGCTCGAGATGGCATGCTTCGCACCTTGGGCGCGCGCCAGTTGCGTCGCTGCATTACCCACCGATCCGCCGATCGCCGGTGCCAGCACCGTCTTGCCCGCCTGAAAGCCTGCATTACTGAGCGCGATCTGCGCCGTCAGATAGGCGACCGGAACTCCGGCCGCGCTCACATCATCGACACCGTCCGGTATCAGGCAAAGATGCTCTTTCCGGACGGCCAGCCATTCACCGTAAGTGCCGTTTTCCGCCACCCCGTAGGGTCCGGTGAACATCACGCGCGAACCTGCCGGGAATGCCGTTCCGCCGCCGTCCTCGACGATACCCGCTCCTTCGTTTCCCAGCACCAGCGGCGCCTTCGCCCTGGGATAATGCCCCGATAGAATCGTATGGTCGAGCGGCGTCACGCCCGCCGCCGTCATCCGCACCAGCACCTTCCCATCCGCAAGCGCGGGTATGGGCAGATCGGCCAGCTTCAGATCTCCATAACCGGTGAATCCCGTAGCGCTCATCACCCGCATAGATCTTCTCCCTTCCTGGATTTCCATTTTACAATCGGCGTCGCAGATCAAAAGTGAGTAAAGCCATCGCGTGGGAGCAAGAACTCGCCGACGGTATAGTCGAATAAGACCGGCAGGCATCTGAAACCCCCACTATGCAAACTGCAGCGATCATCTGCGGGCTGGTGGAAAACCGGGTCAGACGAGATTTCTCTCGATTGTGCAAGAAGTGTTCGGCTTCGGCAAGAAACCTGTCCGGAGCGTAGTGGAGGAAGAGTGCCGCTAGCAGAGACAGGGGCGTGGGGAAAGGGGAGGCAGCCCTTGTCCCCACCTCAGCGCACGGTGGTTCCGGAGCGCGGCAGCGCTACGGCACCGATCGCTAGGCTTTACGCACGCTTACTTACTTCGCTCTCAATAGCCCTTTTGGAAAACGTGAACAGCCATTCGACAGGAAAAAACCAATCTGGCCGTCTCAAGTGCTTCCCGTAAGGAACGGTGCCCAGTCCCCGAGTTGCATCGGCGAACTTAAGACTGTAACTGACGAGTGCGTCTGTGTTCTCGGATATCCGCACGGTAGCGAGAAAGGGCTCGATCCAGAAAGGACCTCGCGAAGCTTTTCCCCAAAGCGCACTTCCTCGCACCGTTAGCTCGACCGGCGAGATTACTTTCAAAGCGTCCGGGAACATACCTGTCGCCGGGAAAATGCCATCGACCCAGCCGGTCCACCCTTCGCTGCCCTGAAGTACTCCTCCGAGCAGCCGTTCCAGCCCGGCGCAGGCCCATCGAAGCGCATCCTGCTCCTCCGAAGAATCGCCTCCGCGAGACGCGCGAATGTACGAGCGTACGAACTCGGCAACTTTGGATTCCAAGTCGAAGTCGGAAAGTCGTGCTTCGGAGTTTGGCATCTTGAACGCTATCGAAACACAGTGGCGGCGATGCTGGCAAGGTTATATGCTGGCCTTGCCCCGGTTCCTGCGCATGGAATCCCCTCGCATCTCTATGCGAAGAGCGTTGTGAACCAGCCGGTCGAGAATGCCGTCAGCCAAGGTGGGATCATCCGATCTGATCGTGCCACCACGAAACCGGCACGATCCAGTTCGCAGATTACCCGCGCGGACAAGTCACTCTACCAGCACCTGGGCACATTTCACCTTAGAGAATTGATTCGGGCTAGACTGCCGGTAATTGCCGCTGCCTAACTCGAATTTTTATCTTCCACATTACTCCGGCCGGAGCGTTTCAGCCGGATTGATTCGCGCAATCTTCAAACTCGGAAGAAAGCTTGCGAGTCCAACCACCACCAATACCGCTCATCGACCGTAGGGCGGACGATCGTTTTTCGTCGTCTGCCGAGCGGCCGTTTAAGACGTTAAATGCCCGATCCACACCGTGGAAATATGTTGGCGGTCCTGTGATAGCCTGTGACGAATTCAAACGAAGACGAAGGAGCGTTTAAATGGCGAGATTCGTTTTGGTGCATGGCGCCTTTGCCGGTGGATGGATCTGGGAATCGCTTAGGAAACAATTGATATCTGCCGGACACACAGTGGATGCGCCCGACCTGCCCGGATCGGGAGAGGATCGTACGCCGCCTGGCGAGGTTACGCTAGACGCCTGCGCGGCGCGGGTCTATGACGCGCTGCTAAAAAAATCTGGGCCGTCCTTGCTGGTGGGCAACAGCATGGGCGGCCTGATCGCGACACAGGCCGCCGCTCGCTGTCCGGATCGAGTAGCAGCCCTGGTCTATGTTGCCGCCTTCGCGCCACAGGACGGCCAGAGCCTGCTGGACCTCACCCGGTTGCCCGAAGGCGCTGGGGACCAGGTGCAGGCCAACATCACAATAGACGGCGATCCTCCTGAAGCAACCATGCCGGCCTCCGCATCACGCCACGCGCTCTATGGATCTTGTACGGAAGAGATAGCGGCGTGGGCCATCGCACGGCAGCGCCCCCAGGCAGTCGCACCGTATGCAACGCCCGTCTCGATCCCCACCGGGGCACTCACTGGGATTCCTCGTTATTACGTGTTATCCCTTCGCGACCGAGCGATTCCTCCGGCGCTCCAGCGGCGGATGAGCAAGGAGGTCGGGTGCGCCGAACTGAAAGAACTCGACACCGATCACACGCCTCAACTCTCGATGCCGGAACAATTGGCCCAGTTGCTCATCCACTTCGCAACCCGTGTTGTGCATCCAGCGCGACGGGCTCCTGTGGCTCAGTAACTGATCTCACGTCACATGCGTTGTGCGCTCGTGATTGGAGAGTCCTGCGCAAATCTCGTTTCTCTCCGCCCCGATCTCCCGCCCTGTCAGTCGCTTATCGTTTTGAACCCCGGCGTTACCGCCCAACCCATCCGATACTCACATCAGAATGAGGTCCTTAAAACAAATCCAAGCCTCCCGCGCCAACGGCGCCCGTTCCCGAGGACCCATCACCGCCCAAGGCAAACGCAATTCCTCCCGCAACAGCATCCGCCACGGCTTCTCCGCCCCCGACCGCTCCCTGAACCAAAATCCGCCAGCGGCCTTCATCCAACTTCGCGATAATTTCACAGCCGACCTCCAACCCCGCGACCCCATCGAAGCCTACTTGGTCCACACGATGGCCGTCGCCCACTGGCGAAAGCTTCAGGTCATCCAGGCCCAAACCGATTTCATGAACACCGCCATCGCACGCCTTGGTCAGAACTCCCATCGAGCCATGCGAGCCACCCGAGTCCTGGAAACCTCGTCCGAACACCTCGCACTCCACCGCTACGAAGTCGGCTTCCACCTCCATTTCACCCGCGCCTACCGCCGCCTCCTGTATCTCCAAAGCCGAGAGCTCGGCAAAAAATCGCCCCGCGGAACGAACCCAGCAAAATGTTGAATCTAAAGCAGCGGTCGCAGAAGCCTTACACTCGAATCCCGCGCCATCCTGCGATCATTCGCGTCCTGCGCACCACCATCGACGCGACGCCCGCTCATATTCACGATTGAATTACCGCCGTGCTCAAGCCGCTAAGGCTAAAGCATCGCTTCCGTGGGATTCATCCGCGGCACTCAGGAACAGCGCAAACACAAGTTGAACGGTTTTTTCTCAATCCAACTGTATCCAGGGTTACAATCGTCTTTCACCGAGTCATCTGAAACCCCACTATGCAAACTGCAGGGATCATTGGCGGGCTAGGGCCTGAGTCGACCATCGACTATTACCGCTCCATCCTCGCCCGATATCGAGCGAGGAAGCCGGGCACGGGATATCCCCACATCCTTATCAACAGCCTGAATGTCGATCACGGCATTGCCCTGCTGAACACAGGTCGGCTGCCGGAGTTGGCGGACTACATTTCTACTGGGGTAGCCGCGCTCGCGCGTGCCGGAGCGGACTTCGGCCTCATCGCGGCCAATACCCCGCATCTTGTCTTCGACGAAGTCCAAAGCCGGTCTGCCATTCCACTTCTGAGCATCGTACGCGCTACAGCCGATCACGCGAAGGCACGCGGTCTGAAGAAATTGGGCCTGTTCGGAACCGGATTCACGATGCGGGCAAGCTTTTATCCGGAGGAGTTCGAGAGGGCGGGAATGGTCCTAGTCCCACCCACCGAGCCCGAGAAGAACTTGATTCATCAGAAGTATATAGACGAACTGTTGAACAACCAATTCTTGCCGGAAACCAGAACGCAGATCCTGAGTATCGCTCAGAGAATGAAGAACGAGGACGGGATCGAAGCGCTGGTTCTAGCGGGAACCGAGTTGCCGCTGCTATTGCGCGAATCCCCTCCACCGGGAATGGAACTGCTGGACACGACAATCATTCACGTCGAAGCCATCGTAGAAAAATTGCTGATTTGATGGGATACACTACTCGCTGGAACCAAACCATGCGCGCGAGCCAATTCTTCTTTCCGGTCCTCCTGATCTGCGGCGCACTACACGCCCAGCAAACGCCTTTCGCCCCCGTCACTAGCAAAATGCTTCAGGACCCCGACCCGGCCGACTGGCTGATGTTCCGCCGCACCCTGAATAGCTGGGGCTTCAGCCCGCTGAACCAAATCAATCGCACCAACGTCGGCAAACTCTCCATGGTGTGGACGCGCGGCATGGGCCCCGGTGTTCAGGAAGGCATCCCGCTCGTTTACAAGGGCGTCATGTACCTGCCCAACCCCAGCGACTACATCCAGGCCATCAATGCCGCCACAGGCGAGCTCAAGTGGGAGTACAAACGCCAGTATCCGGAAGATCTGGGCAAGTTCATTCCCTTCCCCAGCATCAACCGGAACATAGCCATCGTGGGCGACAAAATCGTGGATACCAGTGCAGACGATTTTCTGTTTGCCTTGGACGCTGTAACCGGCAAGCTCGCATGGGAAACCCGCATCGTCGACTACCGCGAAACACCAGCGCAGGAGACAGCTGGTCCGTTAGTCGCCAACGGTAAGATTTTCTCCACGCGCGGTTGCGAAGCCAAGTTCTCACCGGACGGTTGCGTCATCACGGCTCACGATGCGGTGACCGGCAAGGAACTATGGAGGACTCGTACGATCCCCAAGCCCGGCCAACCGGGAGACGAAACCTGGGGAGGGATGCCGGATGCCAAGCGTCGGCACGTCGGCGCGTGGATGGTACCGAGCTTCGATCCCGAGCTGAACCTCTTAATTGTCGGCACCTCCGTGACCGCTCCCGCGCCGAAATTCTTCCTCGCTGGAAACGACAAGAAGTATCTCTATCACAACTCTACGCTCGCGCTGAACGCCGATACTGGGAAAATTGTTTGGTATTACCAGCACTTGGTCGATCATTGGGACCTGGATCATCCGTTTGAGCGGTTGCTGGTCGACACCGCTGTCGCTCCCGATCCTTCGGAAGTGACGTGGATCAACCCGAAAATCAAGCCCGGCGAAAAGCGGAAAGTGGTCACGGGGATCCCCGGAAAGACGGGCATCATCTATACACTCGATCGCGCCACAGGCGAGTTTCTGTGGGCCCGCCCCACCATCAAGCAGAATGTCTTGCTTAAGATCGATCCTGCCACCGGAGAAATCACCGACAATCCCGACACAATCTTCCAGAAAGTCGGCGACACGCGGCTGGTATGTCCATCCGTCAACGGCGGTAAAGGATTTCAGGCTGGCGCCTACAGCCCCACCACCAACGCTATGTATTACTCTCTGCAGAACACCTGCATGGAAGCGACGGCTGCCGACAACGGCAGTGCTTATCAATTCACTTCCAAAGGTCTCATCGCCGCGGGCACTGATAAAATCGGAACCATTTTTTCCGTATCAGCCGAATCGGGCAAGACTCTCTGGAAATATGAGCAAAGAGCCGGCATGATGTCGTTGGTCGCCACGGGTGGAGGATTGCTTTTCGGCGGAGACACGGAGGGCAAGTTCCGGGCTTTCGATCAAAGCACGGGCAAGGTCCTTTGGGAAGTGAATCTCGGCTCCCCGGTAACCGGCTATCCCATCACCTTCGCGGTAAACGGCAAGCAATACGTCGCCGTGAGCACCGGCAATTCGCTGGTGAGCTCGGGACTCAACTCGCTCGCGAAGGAATTGCACCCGGCTAACGCAAGCAATGTATTTGTGTTTGCGCTGAACGACGCTCGCTGATTTGCCTCGCGTATAAAATAGAGTCAAGATGAAGCCTTATCTCCTCCTACTCACTCTGACCTCAACAGT
Source organism: Terriglobia bacterium (assembly GCA_963766615.1). Lineage (GTDB taxonomy): Bacteria > Acidobacteriota > Terriglobia > Bryobacterales > Bryobacteraceae > Palsa-187. The sequence goes on along the minus strand of CAVYBC010000008.1, from coordinate 436,921 downwards.
CGCCTGCCTCGCCCAACAAACTCCTCCGGCAGCCACCCAGGACGGAAAATTCCAGACCCTCGGCAGCCAGCAGGGCGCCGCCGCGATAAATCCGTACGACCAGAAACAGCCGCAAGGCGAAACACCCCGCACTGCGGACGGCAAGCCAGACCTCTCGGGTAACTGGGCGCCAAACGCAATCCGCCAAAACGTGGATCTGATCGGCTCCGGCACAGAGGTCCCGATGCTGCCGTGGGCCGAAAAGGTTTACAAGGAACATAAAGGAGCGCTCAGCAAGGACGACCCTGAAGCTCTGTGCTTACCTCCGGGCGTTCCGCGCATGAGCACGACTCCATACCCGTGGACCATCGTCCAGACACCCAAACTAATCGTAATCGTCTACGAAGGCGGCGCGCATATCTGGCGCAAGATCTTTATGGATGGACGCGGCCACGATCCCAATGCCGTGGAGACCTGGTTAGGCGACTCCATCGGCCACTGGGAAGGAGACACGCTTGTAGTGGAAACCGTCGGCCAGAACGACAAAACCTGGCTCGATGAAGCCGGCATCCCGCATTCCTCCGACATGAAGGTGATTGAGCGTATCCGCCGGCCCGACATGGGTCATCTGGAGATTGAACACACCATCGACGATCCAAAGACGTTCAGCAAGCCCTGGAAGTTCACCACACATCCTACGCTGCTGAAGGGCGAACTCATCGAGTACATCTGCCAGGAGAACAACCGCGACGTCCAGCACCTGTACGGCAAGTGATGGCGCTGTCCTTCCCATGTATGATGGATGGCGGCCAACTCAACTGGACCATCTTGCAAAAAAGGGAAGAGACATGATCCAAAGATCGAAGACGGGGCTTTGCGAAATAGAGCCTTCTCCATTCCACTGGCGACGATCGCGATGGCGTTCACCATCGCCAATGTGGCCCAGGCACAATGGGACTCCTACCCGTGGAAGCACGTGCCCCGCACCGCCGACGGCAAGGTCGACCTGAACGCCCCGGCGCAGAAGACTTCTTACGGCAAGCCCGATCTCTCGGGTTTTTGGATGCCGGAAAATCCGACTAAGCACCTGCTGAACCTAGCCGCGGATATGAAGCCGGAGGAGGTGCCGCTCAAGCCGGCTGCGCTGGCTCTTTACAATGAGCGCATCGCGAATAACGGCAAAGATCATCCAGGCGTCCGCTGTCTGCCGTCCGGCATCCCGGAAAAGGACAACATTCCGGATGGCCTGAAGCTAGTGCAGACCGAAGACCTGACGCTTGTCCTTCACGAATCCCGGACCATTTACCGGCAAATCTTCACCGACGGGCGGCCGCTGCCCAAGAACCCGGAGCCGACATGGATGGGATATTCGATCGGCCATTGGGACAAGGACACGTTCGTTGTAGAGACCATCGGACAGAACGGCAGGACGTGGCTCGATATGCGCGGGTTGCCGGGCACCGAAGCGCTGCGCGTCACGGAGAAGTTCACTCGCCCGAAAATCGGCCACATGGACATTGAAGTCACGATCGACGATCCACAGGCCTACACCAAACCCTGGACTGTCAATTTGGCCTGGCGCCTGTTGCCGGACACCGATCTTATCGAAAGCATCTGCGAAGAGAACAACCGGGATCCCGCCCACATGGTTGGGAAGTAATTCATTGCGCCGCGTGCTGAATCAACTCCCACATTAGGCCATTGACGTCGCGCACGAACACGTTGCCCGCTCCATTCGCGCGCACAGTTGCTTTGCCGCCGGTAGTGGCAACGGTTCCGCCGGCCTTAGTCCACTGCTCGACGGCCGCGTTAACGTCGCGCACCACCATGGTGAACGCTGGCGACCCTGGGTCTTCCGCGCCAGCCAAAACTTTGGCTCGCGCCACGCCAGAATACTCAATCAGTCCGAAATCGAGCGTCGTACCGGGAATGCTTCCATGCGTAATGCGCCACTGCGCTGCTGGCAGGCCGATGAGATTCGCTACCACTGCATTGGTCCCTAACGCATCAGTCGGCCGCGCGTTGAACGCGATCGCATCGCGCAGGAACGCGACCGTCTTTGCGGAATCCTCAATGGAAAACTGTACGGAAGCCCCTAGGATGTCGCCTGCGGCGGCAGGCAAGGAGTCGGGCTGCTGCAATTCCACAAAGAAGCCATCCGGGTCGCGAACCAGGATTTCGCGAAGGTTGCTCTTTGGATTCCCGGTAGGATTCAGCGGCTCTCCACCAATGGTCACAATGGTCGCGCCCGACGCTTTTACCTTCGCTAGAGCCTTCTCGATATCCCGCACCTGTAACGCAAGGGTCGCCGAGCCGATGTCCTGCAGGTTCGGCCGCACCGTTTTGCGCGACGCACCCGTGAATTCCGTCAACTCAAATCCGAAGGCCGCATTGGGAATGCGGAATGAGGCCGCTCGAAAGCTCATGCCCTTGGTCGCTGTAAACTTCGACATATCCTCGTCAAGCTTCTGTGGCTGCTGTGCCAACGGATCGCGTGCTCCGTTGACGGGCAAGCCTAGAACATCGCGATAGAAAGACACCGTCTTGTCGAGGCTCTCGGTGGTGTGCGCCAGGTTCTGCAACTGGACCACGGGAGTGGATTGAGGGTAAGCGAGCCGGGTGAAAAGGACTGCAGCGGCAAGAAGCTTGAACAGGTTAGTGGACGGCATCACCGAAGTATACTCCCCCTACCGCTTAACAAACCCTGAGGTTTGCTGTATCCTAATTTCCGCATGCTGCATAAAGTGGATGTAAGGAGATCTCAAATGAAAGTTCGTTCGTTCGCACTAGCTCTTGTACTTCTCGCAGGAACCTGCTTCGCCGCCGACGTTGACGGCAAGTGGTCCGGCACCATGAATACACCCAATGGAGACGTCCCCGTAAACTTCACGTTCAAAGCGGACGGCGCCGCTCTTACTGGAACAACTTCCGGCCCGGATGGCGCAGATGTCAAAATCGCCGACGGCAAAGCGGATGGTAATAACATCTCATTCACAGTGAGTTTCGATTTCCAAGGAATGCCACTCGTCATCAACTACAAAGGTGTTGTGTCGAAGAACGAGATCAAATTTATGCTCGACATCTTTGGAATGCCGTTCGATCTAACAGTGAAGAAAGCCTGATTATTGGCACCGGACCCGTGCGCGATATTTGCCATGGCAATTCGCGCACGACGTATTCAGCACCTCCGAAGCCTGGATCATTTTGTCCTGATCCTTCGTCAGAGCCGCTTTGTAGGCGACGATTCCCGCTTCGCGGAGTTGATTCACCAGCTGCGCCCAGTCGGGCTTTGAAAGGGGAACATCTTTCCCGTTGCTGCACTTGCGGCCCGGAGTCATAAGGAGATCCGCGGCGTCCGCGATCGTCAGAGCGCTGTTCTGAACGGCCTCCCATTTTCCGAAGACACTGGCCAACGGGTCGGTGGCAGCAGAGGGCGCCGGCGCCGCCTGCACCTCAGTGGGGTCGTGTACCTGGGTGAAGAACACCACGTTGGAATTCGGAAAGAAGAGACCTCGCATCAGCTGGTTCAGATCCGCGGCAGGCCCGCTTGCCGCCGGCGTCGATGACGGTGCCGCCGGCTGTTGCGCAGGCAGGGACACAGTGAAGAGAACTGCCACGGTAGCCCCGGCGGTAAGTATCCGCAGGAACCCGGTCCGCACACCTCTGTTATTGGCTCGCATCTGCTCTCCTCGCCTTCGCTTATTTTAGGATCTAAACGCCCGCAATCGTGCCGGTGCTGTCGCCGAACTTTTCGCGCTCCACTCCAACCTTCTGAAGAATCGTCAAGTGCAGATTCGCGATCGGCGTGCGTTCCGCGAGTACGATATGCTGGCCTCCAAGTTTCATCTTGCCGTTACCGCCGCCGACCAATATGTTCGGCTCCGGGTAGTTGTCGTGCCGATCGCTATTGCTCATGTTCGACCCGTACATGAAGATCGAGTGATCCAGCAGCGTTCCTTGTCCGTCCGGCGTCGACGCCATCTTGGCGATAAATTCGGCGAACTTCTCCACGTGCCAAGTCTGGATTTTGACCAGCTTGTTGATTCTCTCCAGATCGTTGGCGTGGTGCGAAACGGGGTGGAAGGAATCCGGCACACCGATGTGGTTGTACGTACGGTTGGTGCCTTCGGCAGCCATGATGTAGGAAGCCACGCGCGTCAGGTCGGCCTGATAGGCGAGAGCAAGCAGGTCGAACATCAACTTCACCTGGTCGGGGAAGGCGTCCAATTCTCCGACGGGCGCTTCGGGAACCTTGAGCGACGAAAGATCCTTCGCCCCGGCCTTCTGCGTACGCCGCTCGATCTCACGAACGCTATCGAGATACCCATCGAGAACGGCCTTATCCCTGGTCCCGAGGTCGTTCTTTAGGCTCTTTGTGCCGTCAAGAATCAGATCGAGAAGGCTGCTGGTCCGCTTACTGATGGATGCCCGCTCCTGCGGCGTGTCGCCCTCGCCGAACATCTGCAGGAAGACCTTTCGCGGGTTCGGCTCCATGGGAAGAGGCGAGTCTGCGTCCCGAAAAGATAAGGTAGAGTACGATCCGCCGCCGCCTGCCGCCGATTGTACCGTGGTTTCGGACGCGACCTCCAGAGATGGCAACGGTGTTTCCTGACCGATGACTTTGGCGATCACCTGGTCCAGAGTGATAGCCATGTGGGCGCGCGGAGCGCCTGTGTCCGGACGAGTTGCGCTGAGCCATGTAGCCGGGGTGAACGAATGAACCGAGCCTGCCGTGGCGGCGTTCTCCAGACCGCCGAAAGACGAAACATACTTCTTGTACGGCTCCAGAGACGACAAAATCTGGCTGAGCTTAAAATCGGCGCCCGAGCCCGACGGCGTCCATCTGTCCATCGCCGGACCGTGCGCCGTGTTGGACATGATGGCGCCGTGAGGAAGATAGAAGAAGCCCGTTCGCAGTTTGGGCACTGCGGCGGTTTGGGCAAGAGCAGTGCGGGCGGGAATCATAGCATCCAGAAACGGCAGTCCCAGAGTGACTCCGGCGGCCTTCAGCACCGCTCGGCGAGGAATGTGCTTTTTGGTGATGAACATGCGAGTCTCCTACTTTACCGTTGCCACAACCGCGCTACGAGGCGTGTTCGCAACGGCTCCCGTGCCCTGCTTGCGGAACGCGTTGCTGTTGACGATTCCTAATATCAGCGACGAAAGCTTGTAATTGTCTTTTGCAGCTCCCCGAACTATGGCTCGAATCTGGGGCATATCAAAATATTCGAGTTGGCGGTTGACCGCGTACATCATCAATCTCTCCGTCACTGTCTGCGCGAACGTCTCCGGCCGCGCGACCAGTTGGGCCCTGAGCTCGGTGACTCCGTTGATGTGGGCTCCCGTCGGCAACACCGTGTTGGCATCGATTGCGACCTTCGCCTGAGTGTCCATCGTCCGCCATCGCCCGATCGCGTCGAAATTCTCCAAAGCCAGTCCGGTCGGATCGATCACGCCATGGCACATGTTGCAGGTCTGCTTGTTGCGGTGCTGTTCTAGCCTCGCACGAACCGTCTTCGGCTGCTCGCCGGCCTTTTGCGAGAGGTCGGTTGCGGTATCCGGAGGAGGAGGGGTCGGCGGGGTGCCGAGCAACTTATCCAGTACCCACGCTCCGCGCAACACTGGAGAAGTACGGTCGCCATACGAAGTTCGCAGTTGCATCGCAGCCTTGCCCAGCAGACCCCACCGCTCTTTCTCAGCCAGAGTCACTTTGCGGAATTGCGCGCCTGCGACGCCAGAAATCCCGTAGTGGCGAGCCAGCCGATCATTCACGAACGTATAGTCGGCGGTCAGCAGATCTACAACGCCGTGGTCCTCTGAAAAGATGCTGCCGATGAAGTCTTCTATTTCCACCGAAAAATCATGCCGCAGTTGATCGTCGAAGTCGGGGAACAACTTCGGATCGGGGATAACCTGCTCGAGATTGGTGAGGGTCAGCCACTTCATAGCGAAACTAGTGACCAGGCTCGAAGCCCTGGGATCGCGAAGCATTCGTCTCACCTGTTTCTCTAACACGCCGGGGCGGGTCAAGCCGTTCGCTGCGGCGAGCGTCAGGAGCTCGTCATCCGGGCCGGTGTTCCAAAGAAAGAAGGAAAGACGGGAGGCGAGCTCCAGATCCGTGAGAGCGAATTCCGTGTCAGGAGCGGTGCCCTTCGGCCCACGAATGCTCCGGTAAAGGAACTGCGGGCTGACCAGAACCGCGGCCGCCACTTGCTCAATCCCCTGGTCGAATGTTCCGCCCTCACGCCGTCCCGCTTCATAAAACGGCATGAGCCGATTCAGATCTTCGCTTGTGATCGGCCGCCGGAATGCGCGCCGCGCGAGGTTTTCCGTGATGTGTTTGGCGCAGGTGGACTCCCCTGCTTGTTTCGGATCGCAAACGAAGATCAGGGCCCGGCTGGCTGTAGTCGAAACGCCCTTGGGATTGAACGGCCCTGCGACTTCGACACCGTCGCCAAGACGGGCCATCCGATTGAGGATCGCGGCGCCACCAGTCAAACCGTTGTAGGGATTTACAACTTCGGTGAGTTCGTCGTTCTCAACATGGGAGCGGTCAATGAAAGCAAGCACGACTTCGTGCACGCCAGCAGCCACCTGCACGGGAATCTTGGAAAACCGGTCCATGATTTCTGAGCGTCCAGTTCCCGCCTTGCGATCGGCCAAAGCCAGATCCGCTCTTCCGCCGATCGGCTTGCGAAACACGACCCTCCCATCGATCTCGATCACTAGCGTGGTCTCATTCTCGACGGCATTTGAATACGGCCCTACTCCAAGGTCGTTGATGGTGATGCGGTACTCGCCGTCAGCCGGGAAGTCGTGTTTAAACTTGATGCCGCCGCGCGTGCCGAGAGGCGGAGGATCGTCAGGATTCTGGTTGGCCGCGATGGAGTACTTCACGCTTGAAACGCGGGGATTAGGATTACCGACTGCGACCCGCGCAACCTGTCGCGCCGCGGTAACGTATTGATCGAGGAACGCGGGAGATACGCTCAGGGCAGCCGCGATGTTGTCGAAGCCGTCGACCTGGATGTCCTGGGGCAGAACTTCCTTCGCGTTCACATCGACGCCCACCAAAGCTTTTACCGATGCGGCGTATTCAGTGCGGTTCAGGCGCTGGATCGGCACATAGCCCGCCGTAGGGCCTTTTGTATGGGTATCGAGAGTATTCGACATCCACGCGGCAAACGACTCCACATCCTTCTGCGGCGGTTGCGGCGTGCCCGGAGGCGGCATCTGATGTCCGCGCAGTTTGCGCAGGGCCTTTTCCCAAATCTGAGCATCGTCCGCCGGGGCCTGCAGATCCAACCCCTCCAGCACCAGGCCGCCGGTCTTCAGGCGCGCGCTGTGGCAGCCGACGCAGTAGGTATTCACCAGGGTGCGATGCGGGTCGGGCAGGCTTTGCCCAGTTGCAGCAAGGGTCATCGCAACCGCAAGGGCACTCGCGTAAATGAAACGCTGCATGGACACGAATCTATGCTCGATCAAGGGCTGGCCTATCGGCCGCCCTTCTTATTATTGCAACCCTGTGGCGAATCGTCAGAACGCGAACTTCATTGCGAACTGCAGAATCCTTGGGCTTACATCCGTAAGGATCTTTCCAAAGTTACTGCTATTCAGGGCGGCGGTAGGATTCAGGAAGTTCGCGCGGTTCTGGATATTGAACGCCTCGGCGCGAATCTCAAACGTCTGGTGCTCCCGGATGGCGAACCTTCGCGAAACGGCCACATCGACGTCGAAGTAACCAGGACCCTCCAGGTTGTTGTTGCCCAGATTTCCAAGTGTGCCGGCTAACGGGGAGCCGAATGCGCTGAAATTGAGCCAGCAGCTGATGGTTTGAGTGGCGCAGTAACCGTTTGAGCCGGTCAGATTGGGGCGCTGCCCGCCTATGCCGCTAAGCGCGTTGTCCACGCCCGTCGTCGCCGCGAAATAGCTGCCCGAATGGGCTCCGAAGATCGGCGAAAGCTGCCAGTTTCCGGCAATTATCTGCAGCGGACGTGAGTTGAACTTAGGCGACTGCAACACGCCCGACAGATTGAAATTGTGCCGCACGTCGATCGATGTGCAATTGCCCCGGTCGAACCGGCGGTTGGCAGGGTTCGTATAAATGGGACCGGAGAGCTCCGTTGTCACCGGATCGGAAATGCAGTGCGCCAAAGTGTAGTTGGCCAGAACCATGAAGTGGCTTGAGAAGCGGTGCTCCGCCGATAAAATCAGGCCCTGGTAGCTCGCCGTTCCGCCGTCGTCGAGACTCTCAACCGTGCCGTAATACGGCCCCTGCGCCGGATTCAACTTCGTGAACAAACGGCGTGCCTGCGTGGTTGCGGTGGTTGCGCCGGGTGCGTAGATGGCGGGGTTTAGTTCCTGGTCGGTCCACAAGTGGACCGTATTGTTGCCCAGATAGCTGGCTTTCAGCAGCCAACTGCTTCCCAACTGCCTCTGAATGGCCAGATTCCACTGCTCCAGGTACGTCACGTGGACGTCCAGCGGGACGGTTTCATAGTATCCGCCAACCGGGGGCACGAAATTCGGATTACCCGCCTTCACCGGGTACGGATTGCCGCCGGGGTAACCCAGCCAGGGATTTGCGAACCCGCCCGGAGGGTTGGTCAGAGAGATCGATTCTCCCCATGGCGGCTCGCTTGAGTAGTTGTAGTAGAAGAGCGTGTGCGGCAACTCGTTGAAGATGCCCCACGACGCGCGAATCACGGTACGCCCGTCGCCTTGAGGATCCCAGGCGAGGCCGAAACGCGGCGCGAAATCCAGCCATTTCGTGTTGTTCGGACGATCTCCAGTTTGGAAGCCCGGATCTCCCGGAAAGAGCGTACCCGCGGGACCATTCGGATAAACTCCGGAGTGCACGTTGTTCAGGAACTTCGCCATGTCGAAGTGAGTCACCTGGCTGTTGAGGATCCGGCCCGCGAAATAGGGCTCCCAGCGGAGTCCGTAGTTGAGCGTCAACCGCTTGGTGGCCTTCCAGGTGTCTTGCGCATAGATGCCGAAATAATTCCAGCGCTCATTGTCGTGCGTGATGTTCGCATCCTGGAAAGAGCTGAGCGTCCCGGACATGAAATCCCCGAATGCCGATCCGGTCACGGAGCCGGAAAAAGTAAACAGGCCGTTGCAGTACACGCAGAAGGTCGAGTTCTGGCCGGGCCGGATGTAGGTGCCGCCGAACTGCATCTGGTGCGTGCCCTTGATCAGGCTGAAATCGTCGCTGACCTGATAAGTAGTGGTGGCCACCAGCCCAGGCGTCGCAAATCCGCCGGCGCTCGCGAAGTCGCCGGTGATGTTGATGTTGGAGTAGTTGGGCAGGGCTTCATAAACGCCCTGGACTCCGATGCTGGAAGGCGTCAGGATCGGCACCTGAAATTTGGTGATGCCTACGCGGTTCACCGTGGCGCGAAACGTGTTCAATGCACTCGGGCTCACCAGAAATGTATGGCCCAGCACGATCGAATTCACTTCGTCGTCGGTGCCCGCGTTCTGCACGGAGAGCTCCGTTCCCGTGAAACTGGATGGGACCAGGCTGTGCGTGATGTAGTAGCGGCCGAAAATGCTCTGCTTCGCGTTGATCTGGTAGTCGATCTTCGCCAGGCCCATGTTCTCGGTCTGATTCGCGATCAAAGTGTAAGTTGTGAGGCCGCAGTCGCCGGGTCCAACTGGGAAAAAGCTAGCCATTTTCACCGCCTGCGGACTAACCTGCGAAAGCGGGATCACATTATTCACGTAGGGCGCCTTCAGCGTTTGGGGTGTGCCGAAGCATTTCGACTCATACGGCGCCAGATTGCCTTGAAGCATTGCCGGAGTGGGAACGTTGGCGATAGATGCCGCCGGAGCCGAGCGTACGATGGTGTCCTGGTAGCCCAGGAAGAAGAAAAGTTTGTTCTTCAGGATCGGACCGCCGATTGTTCCGCCGAATTGGTTGCGCTTCAGGTTGTCCTGCACGGGTGCGAAAAAGTCACGCGCATTCAGGTCGCCGTTGCGCAGGAACTCGAACGCGTCGCCATGGAACTGGTTGCTGCCGGACTTGGTCACCACATTTACTGCGCCCGCGGAATGCTGTCCGTACTGCGCGGGCAGGGCGCTGGTCTCCACTTTGAATTCCTGTACCGCGTCAGGGAACGGCAGCGGAAGGTTCAGGTTGTTGAAAGGATCGTTGTGCGTGCCGCCGTCCATCAGGTAGGTCAGGCCGTTCAGAGCGCCGCCGGCGACACTGACCAGAGCCTCATTCGGGTAGTTCTTGCTGGAAACCAGATTGCCTGACGAAGGGGCCGCACCATAGGCGGACTGCACCGTGTTCGACGCACCCGCCAGTGTGATGAGCTGCGTGACGGCACGCCCGTTGAGGGGCAGATCGACCACCTGCTGCTGGTTCACCACCTGGCCGACGCCGGTGCTTTGTGTCTCCACCATCGCCGCCGCGGCTTCCACCTGGATCTGCTCTGCAATCGAGCCGACCTTTAGAACTGGATCGATCGATGGCGCGCTGTCCACCTGCAGAACAATTCCGCTCTGGACGAATGTGCTGAAGCCTTCCTTCTTCACTTCAAGCCGGTAGGGCCCGACAGGAAGACTCGGCAATACGTAGGAGCCTTCGCCGGAACTTATCGCGGTACGCGTCAGTCCCTGGTCTGTTTGTGTAGCCGTTACCTGGGCCCCCGGGACCGCCAAACCGCTGGCATCGCGAACCGTCCCGGAAATTTGAGAGACGGACTGCGCGGTGAGTCCAAAACAAAAGAACGCCTGAAGGGCGAGCAATATCCAAGATCGTTTCAAGAACCACCCCCGTAACCTTTTCGTAATGCGAAGCTTAGTCAGCTTATTACTGAAAGAGCCTGGGGGCAATGTTGTGTGAGTGATACGACCTATCACTGCAATTGATAATGACGTTTTATTCGACCCGCAGAGCCAACGCAGGATCGATGCGAATCGCGCGGCGCGCCGGCAGCCAACCGGCCACCAACGCGACGGTCCCGATCAACAGGCTTACGCTGATGTACGTCAGCGGGTCGTACGCGCGGACATTGAACAAAAGCGCTTCCAACAGGCGAGTCGCCGCCAATCCACACAGCCCTCCAGCCACGATTCCGATCAAGACGAGGCGCATGCCGTGACCGACTACCAACGTTAAAACGTTGCGTGGACTTGCCCCCATCGCCATGCGGAGACCAATCTCATTCGTGCGCTGGGCCACGTTATAGGTGATGACTCCGTAGATGCCCACCGAAGCCAACACCAGTGCAAGCAGGCCGAAGATTCCGAACAGCGCGGCGCCCATGCGCGGCGCCCAGAGGCCACCCGCGATTTCCTGCTGGATCGTCTGCGGATTGCCTAGCGCCATGCCGCGGTCCAGCGTTTGGACTTGGCGTAGGACTTCAGGCATCACCGTCGCCGGGTTTGCATCGGAGCGCGCTATGAGGGCAAGCGCGGATTGATACCTCTGGCCTATCGGCAGATACATCACCGGTTGCGGTTGTTCCCCAATGGCCTGAACGGCGGTATTGGCGCAGATCCCGACTACCTGGATGTATTCTTTATCCACTGCGGGGCGGAAGCGTTTTCCCACAGCGTTTTCTCCGGGCCAGAAATAATGCGCCATCGCCTGGGTGATTACCGCGACCCGATTCGATCCTTCCCGGTCGAATTCCGTGAGGCCGCGGCCATCCAGCACCGGAATCCGCATCGTGTCGAAAAACTCCGGCGATACGACATTCATGGCGATCAACATCGCGTGGTTCGGATCTTCTTCGCCCTCTTTGAACGTGGTGGCCAGTATGCCGCCTCCCAGGGGACGATTCGCAGCAACGGCGGCTGAATGAACTCCAGGCACGTTTCTTGCTTTTTCAAGAAGGGCGCGCAGAAACTCCCGCCCCCCCTCCGGGCCAAGATGTTGAGGGCCAAAATCGAAATTGAACTCCAACAGATTGTGAGCTTCGAATCCCGGGTTGGTCTGCTCCAGCGAATTCATGCTACGGATGAACAAACCCGCTCCCGCCAATGCGACCATCGCGAAGGCCACTTGTCCCACTACCATCGCGCTGCGCAGCCGGCTGCGGGTGAACGTCTCTGTGCCGCCCCGGCCCCCGCCGCTCTTGAGGACCTCGCCAAGATCCCCGCTGGATGCACGCAAAGCGGGAATAACTCCGAATAAGCATGCCGTCAAAAGCGTCACTACTGCTGTGAATGCGAACACCCGCCAGTCCATTTCGATCTGCAGACTGTCGGCCGCAAAGCCCGCGGGCCGGAACTTCCACAACAGGCTAGAGCCCGCATATCCGATGGCGAGTCCCGCCGCACCTCCTGCGATCGACAACAGCAGACTCTCCGTAAGAAGTTGCCTGACAAGCCGTCCGCGCTCCGCGCCCAGGGCTCTGCGAATGCCCATTTCTCTCATCCGTCGCGCCGCGCGAGCCAGCAGCAGGTTCGCGAGATTGGCGCACGCAATCAGTAGCACCAACCCCACCACGGCCGAAAGAGCAAGGCTTACTAGCACCATTTGATTGCGCGGTATGAACCCGAGCGCCGCATTCGCCACCGTATCCAATTCCGTGCCGCGACCCATGTTGGCCACCGGATATTCCTGCTCAAGCTGTGTAGCGATGGTCGCGATCTGCGCCGACGCTTGCGGTTGCGACACACCAGGTTTCAAGCGGCCCAGAACGTTTACCAACCGCATGCGGCGTTCGTAAAAGAGCTGCTCCAGATTGCTGGGCAGCGCTTGCGCATGCATGCTCATCGGCACAAACGCGATGTCGGGGTTGATCACCGTCAGGGTGCCTTTAAAACCCGCCGGCGTCACACCGATCACCGTGTAGGGCACCGACCCGAATTCCACGGTTTTGCCAACCACTCCGCGGTCCCCATTGAAAATCTTCTGCCACATCACCCAGGAGAGAACAGTCACTTGGTTTCCGCCATCTTGCTTGTCCTCATCCGGCGAAAAAGTTCGCCCCAGCGCCGCCTTCACCCCCAGTACATCAAAATAGTTCGCGGTGACCAGCATCGCCGTTTCAGGCCGAGGGTCGCCCTTTCCGGTCAGGGTCACGCCCGATAGGAAGTATGCCGTCAGGCCCGTAAAGACGTTGTTCTGGTCCCGATAGTCCTTGAAATTGGGGAACGAAATTCCTGTCCGGTTCAGGTTCGCGACCACTGTTTTGGTGGTATGGTCGACAGTGAAGACCTGCAATACGTGGGAGGGATTCTCAACGGGCAGAGGATTCAGAAAGACAGCGTCTGTAAGCGTGAAGATGGCCGTATTCGCTCCGATGCCCAGAGCGAGCGACAGGATGGCGATGAACGTGAAACCGGGCGTCTTCAGAAGGGTCCGCAGCGCGTACTTGAGATCCCGCCAGAAAGATTCCATATTCCCCCTTAGACGGCAATCGCGCAGTTGCGTCACGAGCCGCGTCTCGATATTCCGGGCCCCCACCGCGCATCTGGCCACGAGTATACTCCCCCAGAGGGACAGTGAATGAATCGATTTATCCAACCGGTGCCGATTTTGGCGGCTATCACCGCCAGGAGTGCCCACGCCGCCAATTGGGCAACGCGCTAGTGACGTTTTGAGGCGTTCAAGGTGTGGACCGGCGAGATCCACGCCATCAACGCGTTCTTCCGTATCCTGCCCAAGGACACACAGAGCGGCTGGCCCGCGGCGGACTAATTTACGGCTGCTGCCGGATCGGAACCAGCGCCCTTAGCCGCGCGTCGCGCAGATAGATTCCAATCCAGGCAATCACGGCTGTTGAGAACGGGACCAGCACCGGATAGGGCTCTCCCATGCGGGTATACGCCGCGACGGCGCCGCCAAGGTAGCCGGTAAGAAGAATTGCGCCCAGAATCGCCGTTCGAGGAATGACGTACAAGAGGATGCAGCCAAGCTGAAGGAATGCGAGCAGCGGCAAGGCGCTCCCCTGCCAGCCGATTCTGGAAAACTCCGCGACATACCACGGGTTTCGTGTCAGCTTCCAGGTTGCGCTCATCCCCACTACAAACACGGGCCAGACCGAAAGAACCCGGCCAATCCACAGCATCCATTGTTTGCTTCGGATCTCTCTTACTGGAACAGCAGCAGTGGCACTCATGCTTCACTCCTCTCTTGGATCGCTTCGGAGTGTAGTATATGCGAAATCTGCACGCTCGGGCAGTATCGTGTTGTGCGACCGGAGCGAGGGGACGAAATGAGACTCTCAGTTACGCGCGACTCTTCCGCAGTTTCAGTCCCAGGGGCAGCATCACCAGGCCCAGCGCAAACAAGGCCCACGTTGAAGGTTCTGGAGCTTCGGCGATTGTAATTCCATCCAGGAACACCAGGGGCGGTGCGCCGTTTGGTGTGCCCACCGCAAGAAATGAGAGGACCTGACTTGCCGAATTGGCCTGAAATGTCAAAGTTTGACGATTCCAACCTGTCAGAATCGTCCCCGGCTTCGATGTGTCCACGGGCGTCGTCATCGTCGTGGAGCTTAGCGTGGTGCCGCCGAACGTAACGTTCCATTGCCCGGTGATGTGGCCGCTGGGCGGGGGACACCCCGTGCCATCGTCAGCCAAACAGTTTTCCTCGCCCGCGGCCTGATAGAAGGAGACCTGATAGAAGTGATTCACCAGCAGACCGGTGACTGTCTGCGAAAGAGCTGCGCTAAAGTTGGAGTCGCCGTCGCCGAGGAAATAATTGCCTCCATCGGGGCTTGGCCCTGGATACGCATAGAGACTGAAGTAATTTACATTCGCAGGATGAGAGCTGGTGGCAGTGGTGTCAAAAGTTGACGGGGCATTCCCGTTGCAAATCTGTCCGCTCGCGCTACCTGGGACCACGCAGTCGATTTGCGAGCTTCCGGTCATGCCGGCAAGGGTCCAGCCTGCCAGTCCCGTGGTGATGTTCGTAGTGCCGAAAAAGGCTCCAGTAGTGGTTCCCGCGGCATCGAATGAGCCGTTGACGTACGTAATACTGGCGCTAGCCACCCCCGCGAATCCAATTCCGGCCAGGACTACCTCAAAAAGACTGCGCTGCAGCATCATGCTTGTATCCAGTGTGGAGGACGTTCGAGCAAAGCTAAATTGGGGAATCTCTGAGCAAGAAGCAATCCACACTTACATGCTTTGGTACGGAAGTACTCTCGGAAAAGCTGAAACTGCGACCGCATTTAATCGTGACGCAGCGCGGTCATAGGGTCGACCCTCGCCGCGCGTCGCGCCGGTAGATATCCGGCCAGGAATCCGACCGCTGGCCACAGGAGCACGGCAAGTGCGATGATCATCGGATCGTTCGGATCCATTCCATAAGCGAAGCTCTCCCGGTAAGGTGGCGCGATGGCGTGATTCAGAATCGGGCTGAGGGCTAGAATCGCGGGAACGCCAATCACAATGCCCGCCACAGCCAGCATCAGCGTCTCGCGCAGCACCATCCACGCAACCCTTCGTGGACGAGCTCCCAACGCCACGCGAATACCGATTTCATTGGTTCTTCGAGTCACTGCGTACGCCATCACTCCGTAAATACCGATCGACGCCAGGATTAAAGCAAGCCCGCCGAACACCGCGGCAAGAGACGCCATCAGGCGTTCCTGCGAGAACCCATTTTCAATCTCTTGCATTTCCGTGCGAATGTCGGTTATAGCGAGGCCGGAGTCGACGGATCGAACGCGCTGGCGAATCCGCTGAATCACGCCTGCTTCATCGGCTGCAATCTTCACCTCAAAAGTCACGGGACCAACACGAGGCGCCTGCACCAGGGAACCGTAGACCGAGGCTCTGACCTCATCCCGCAGCCGGTCCACTCGCCAGTCTTCGCAAACGCCGACAATCTGATACGTCACTTTGTCCGGATCCGCGAACGTGATGCCGACAGTGTTCTCGCGTTGAAAAAAATATCGCCCGAACTCGCGGTTCACCACCACCGCGCGAGGGCCCTTGAGGTTGTCCTGCTCATCGATCGCACGTCCATAAAGAATCGGGATGCCCATCGTTTGAAAGAACCGGCTCCCTACATCGGTTCCACTCGCGGCGGGCTTGGGCTTGGTGGGGTCCACCACAATTCTGCGAGTTTGAGAAGAGGATTGGACCAACGTCCCTCCGACGCCGCCGTTGAATGATGCCGACGACACGCCGGGGATCGCGTTGATCTGCTCCTGCAGCGCGGTCGCCAAGGCCGCGATTCGATCCGCTCCATAGCCCAGCCTAGGAGGGTCAAGAGTAAACAACAATACGCCCTGTGGTTGAAAGCCCAGTGGAATCGCCCGCAAATTGGCGAACGTCTTCACGCACAAGCCCGCGCCGCCCAGCAGCAGCACCGACAGCGCGACCTGCAACACCACCAGCAGGCGGCCGAAACGAAGCTTCGAAAGGCTCGCCGTCCCCCGGCTGGAATCCTTCAATGCTTCATTTAAATTCACGCGGCGCGATTGCAGCGCAGGAGCCAAGCTGAAAAGAAAGCCCGTCAACGAAGTGATCGCAAGCGAGGCCAGCAGCACCTTCCAATCGAATCCCGTCTCAAATGGATTCGCCCTCCACGGTGTCGCCAGCAGTGTTGGAATTGCGTTGCGGCTCACGTATCCAAGAACCAATCCTGCTACGCCCGCCATCGCGGCAAGGGGCAGCCCTTCGGCGAATAATTGCCGGACGACCCTCCCTCGTCCCGCTCCCAACGCAAGCCGTACACTGATTTCGCGCTGCCGGGCCGCGGATCTGGTCAGCAACAAATTAGCGACATTCGCGCACGCGATCAAGAGCACCAGCCCAGCCAGAGCTGACAACGCCAGTAGTGTGCGGTCGTAGTGAGGCGTAAGATAATCCACGCCGCGCGCGCCAGAGACGATGCTGAGATGCGGACGCTTCGTGGGGTCCTTCAACATCACACCGAACCGGCCTTGGCTGTAATCGGCATCCAGCTTCTGTTGAAAGATCAAATCGAACGCGCTCTGCGCCTGCGCATCGGACACGCCCGGCTTCAGCCGCCCCATAAGCGGCATGGACCACACCTTCTCTTCATCCAGCAGCGAATGTCCGCCAACAGGGCCGGAAAGGCTCAGCGGCGTCCAGACCTCGAAATGTCCACCCGGCACCACTCCGGTGAAATATTTGGGATTGACGCCGATGATCGTGACGGGTACCTGGTTCAGCGTGATCGTCTTGCCGATCACCGACGGACTGCGGCCGAATCTACGCGTCCAGTAGTCATAACTGATTACCGCGACCGAGCCTTCTTGCGTCTTCGTCTCATCGTCGGACGGTGGATTAACGCACACCGACTTCGCGCCGCCCGTATATCAGCAATTTCTCCAGGACAACAAAGTATTCGACAGCCTGTTCGGGTTTAAGGAACTGGGCCGCGTGACGGCGGTAGTGGATGGAAACGCCGAGCCTCTGAATTGTTTTGTAATTTCCGGCGACTTCTATCGAGGAATGGAGGTCTCGCCCGCGATCGGGCGCGCCATTGGGCCGGATGCGTTTCGCGCTGCTCGTAAAGCCAGCCATAGGTCGGCGAAACATAGCCGAGGTTCGGCGCGACCCATCCGCCTCCCCGCTCGGACCACGTGACCAGCCGCAGTTCGTCCGCGTGCATCACCGGAATGGGCCGCAGCAGCGTCGACTCGATCAATGTAAAGATCGCAGTGTTCGCGCCAATGCCGAGCGCGAGCGAGAAGACCGCTACCGCGGTAAATCCGGGAGCCTTGCGAAGCTGGCGGATCGAATAAGCAATATCGTTCCGAAAATCCTCAAGCCATCGAACGGCCCACCGTACCTGCATCAGTCCTATTGTGGACCACGAGGAGGTCCTCCACGGCCCTGTTTAGGAATCCCTCCCAGCGTGATGACAGTGCTTCCGTCGGCTCGGGTCAGTCCTCCGGCCCATGCGTGCTTCGACCCGTCTTTGGCCGCATAAGCGGTCACGGTGACATCTTCTCCCGACGTCACGATGGTCTCGAAGATGCTCCGGTCATAACCGTTCCTCCGAAGGACATTCGGAGCGGGGATTTCCAAGGCCCAATTTACAACTCGGCCTTGCGGATTCTTGGCGTCGAGATAAATCCAACCATGGGGATTGTCGGTCAGCACCTTGGTGACTTTGCCGACCAATGTCAGCGGCTTCGATTCGTCATACTCGGCTTGAAACGAGTGATGGGCGAACGCTGGAATCGCTAGACCGATCGTCAGAGCCAGCATCGATAGTGTCTTCATGTTTACTACTCCATTCGCACTCACATGGGCTCGCGCACAACACGAAACCCGATATCGCTCACTCTTAACGTGGGGCCATAGTAGTGATATCTGGACGAAACGCGCAGAAAATCGGCCGGATTATCCCACGCGCCTCCGCGCATGATAGGTAGCTGACGCCCGCCGCGTCCCGGTCCTCCAAAACCTTTCGGTCCGCCTCGCCGCCCCGCACCCGGTGGTCCACCCTGTTGACCAGCGGCCTGCTGACCAGCTACAGGGCCAGTCGGATCGGCCGCCGGACTCGAGCTATAAAAGTCCCTCGAATACAGGTCTTCTACCCACTCCCGCACGTTGCCTAACATATCGTACAAGCCCCATGCGTTGGGTTTCTTGGTGCCCACCGGATGCGTCTCATCCTCCGAATTCGCTCCATACCAGGCGATGTCATCCAGCGCGCCCGGTAATGCGGTCTTGGTCCCGGCCCTCGCCGCATATTCCCATTCAGCTTCGGTCGGCAGACGATATTTATATCCGTCGTTTCGCGCATTCATCTTGGCGATGAAATCATGCGCGTCATTTTTGGACACTGTCTCTACGGGGTGATCGTCGCCCTTGGTGGTGCTGGGGTTGGAGCCCATCACAGCCTGCCATTGAGCCTGGGTCACTTCGTATTTCCCCATCTCAAAAGCCTTGGTGATCTGGACGCGATGGGCGGGTTTTTCCTCCGCCGAGCAACTGTTATCGCCCTCCGAACAGCCCATCATGAATTCGCCCGGGGCGATCTTCACGAACTGTATGTCTGTATTTTTGGCTGGCTTGGGGCTTTGTGCCAGTAGGTAGAATCCCGCCAGCAGCCCGGCGCCGATACCGATCATACGGACTCTGGACATCGCACCTATCATAACGGCGCGTACGCGCTTGCGGTTTACTTTAGTTCAGTTCGGAGAGTTCTTTGAACTGCCCGTTGCTATCTCCGAGCATCTCCGCGGGCACGCCCATTCTATTCAACAATGTTAGCTGCAAATTGGTTAGCGGCGTGTGTTCCGGAACCACGATGTGCCTGCCGCCCTTGATTGCACCAGCTCCTCCGCCCGCGAGGAAAACAGGCAGAGGACCATGGGTGTGGCGATCGCTGTTGCTGATGCCCGACCCGAAGAGCAGAATCGAATGATCCAGCAGTGAGCCATCGCCGTCGGGCGTGTTGCGCATCTTCCCCAAGAACTCGGTAAACAGCTCGATGTGGTGCCGCTGAATGCGCGTGCACTTGTCCATCTTCACCGGATCAAGTTGGTGATGCGTCAGCGGATGATGCGGCTCCGGCACGCCAATGTGCGGATAGGGCCTTCCGGTCTGCTCGCGGCCATACATAAATGTGATCACTCGCGTGAGGTCGGATTGGTAGGCCAACAATTGCAGGTCGTACAACAGCCGCACGTGCTCTGCGAAATTGTCCGGGATGCCGACCGGCTGCTTCACGTCGGGCAACTCCTTGGAGCTTTGTTCTTCCGCCTTTTGAATGCGTCGCTCCACGTCTCGAAGCGACGCGAGATAGTCGTCCACTTTGCGATTGTCAGCCGCTCCTAGTTTCCGCTGAAGCTGATGAACTCGATCGTTCACGGAATCCACCAGGCTGCGGTCCTGCTGCAGGCGGGCCGCGCGCACGCGAGCATCGGTGCTATCGCTGGAGCCGAACATCCGCTCGAAAAGCACCCGCGGATTGTTTTCCGCCATTAGCGGCAACGTCGGCGTCAGCCAGGAAACCGTGCTGCTGTAGGCGCAACTATAGCCCAGGTCGCACGAGCCCAAGCAGGCTGTTTTCATCCGCGGTCATCTGCAGCGAAGAGAGCTGCGTCTCGCTCTCAAACGCTTTGGCGACGATCTGATCCATCGACACCGCATTTTCCACGATGCTGTCAGACTTCTTCACATGCACGCCCGTCAGGAAGCTGCCACACGCGCGCGAATGGTCGCCGCCGCCGTCGCCTAATGCTTCCGCTTGATCGCTGGCCAACCCCGTGATGACCAGAACGTCCTTCTTGAAGGGCTCCAAGGCTTTCAGCGTCGGCGAAAGTTCGTAGCTGGCCCCCGAGCCCGTGGGCAGCCATTTGTCATAAATCACGCCGTTAGGATGATAGACCACGCCGAAGCGGCGCACCGGAGCAGTGGTAGCCGCGGGCGCGAAGGCCGGCACCATGGCGTCCAGCAGCGGCAACGCCACCGCCGTACCGATTCCCCGAAGTATAGTGCGACGCGACAGGGCCTTCTTCGTGACGAACATAATCATTCCCCTCCTACTTACCAACCTTGGCGACTGCCGACGCCGCTTGTGGAGCCTTCCTCATTTGAAACGGCGCGCTCTTCACCGTAGCCAGAATCAGAGACGACCAGCGATAGCCGTCTGCCGCTGCCGCCCGGTCGATTTCGCGCACGGCGGGAGCATCATAATATTCCAGCCCGCGTCCCAATGCGAAGGTCAAAAACTTTCCGGCCACCGCCTTGGCGAATTGCGTCTTCTGTGCCATCAGCGCTTCGCGCAACGCAGCTGGTCCATTCACTTTCGTCCCGTCCAGCAGGACACCAGAGGCATCAATGGGGGTACCCGCATCGCTGGAGCGCCACTGCCCAATCGCGTCGAAATTTTCAAGGCTCAACCCCAGCGGGTCCATGCGGGCGTGGCAGCCCGCGCAAGTAGGATTGGCTCGGTGCATCTCCAGCATCTCGCGCACCGCGAGCGGCTTGCCGGTCTTGTTGCTCGATTCAAGCGTAGGAATGTTCGGCGGAGGCGCAGGCATCGGGGCAGCCAGAATATTTTCCAGCAGATATTTGCCGCGAATCGTCGGCGCAGTGCGCGTCGTATAAGAGGTGACCGCCAGTATGCTCGCCTTCCCCAGCAATCCAAACCGGTTCTCATCGGTAAGCTTCACGCGCCGAAAGTGGCTGCCGTAGATTCCTGAAATTCCATAGTGGCGCGCCAACTGCTCGTTCAGAAACGTTTCATTCGAAGTCAACAGATCGAAAATGCTGTGATCTTCTTTTAGCTGCGAGGTGAGGAACAACTCAATCTCGCTCACGAACGCGCTGCGAAGATTATCGTCGAACCAGGGGAACTTCGTGCTATCGGGATTCAGCAGCCACACGTTGCGAATCTGCAGCCAGTCGGAGAAGAAATTTTCGACCAGCGATGCGGCGGTGCGCGGATCGGCGAACATTCGCCGCACTTGTTGCTCCAGCACGGCGGGTTGATGCAACTCGCCGCGGATGGCCAGATTGAGAAGCGTATCGTCGGGAATGCTGCTCCACAACGCGAACGACAATCGCGACGCTAACTCGACATCTGAAATACGGTAGACGCCGGCAGCCGTTTCAGGATCGGCCTCAATGCGGAACAGAAAATCCGGACTAACCAAAGTCCGCTCCAGCGCGGAGCGAATGCCGTCGTCGAAGGTTCCTTTGGCGCGAGCTCGCTTGTAGAAACCGAGCAGCGTTTCGACATCGTCCTGGCTCGCCGCGCGGCGATACGCCCGGCGCGCCAACGTCGATACGATCTTCGTCGCGCACGCGGTCTCCTCGCCTGCATTGGCGGGAGTGCACACGTAGAGCAGCTTGCGGCTCGGCGAATCCAGCGCGACTTTACCTTCATAAGGGCCACCGATCCACAACGCGGCAATGGCGATGGGCGAGTTCCCGTTGTCGGAACTTCGACTGTAAGACGAAAGGCGATCCGGGCCACCGCCCTCGGGCTCCGCGTCATCGGATTTGAGCATGGTCGCCGTCACCTGATGCAGACCGGCTTTCACGGGTAAACGCACCTGCAGCGGTTCATCGCCGTCGTATTGAAAGGTCTTGGTCGGCGCCTTGCCGCCGCCCAGCGTCGACTGCCAAACCTTCTGCCCATCAATGCGAAGTTCAAATTGATTCGACACGTTCAAGCCGCGGATCAGGTTGTCCCAAGCCCTCTGCAAGCGAAGCCGGAACAGGTACTGCCCGTCAACCGGAAAGTAGTGGCGCGCGGCGACGCCACCCTTGCTGCCCAAAGGAAATTCTTCGCCCAGGCGTTCTGTCTGGCGAAGATACGTCAGGTCGTTGGGGTTGTTCTTGATTGCTCCGTAGCGAACGATAGCCGGCGGCATGTTTGGATCTCCCACCGCCCTGCGCGCCACTGCGGCTGCCGCGGTCACATAGCGATCGAGCAACGCGGGCTGCATCGAAAGCGCTTCGGCATTGTTCTCAAACCCGTAGGCCTGTTCGTCCGGAGGCAGCATCGCCTGCGCGTCAACATCCACTGCCACCAGGTCGCGAACCGCGTTTGCATATTCGGCACGATTCAGACGATGCAAGCTTGCAGTGCGACCAGGGTTCACGCGCGCCGCCGAAGCGCGATCGAGTTCTGATTCGAGCCATCCCGACACTGAATCGTAGGTCGCGCTATCAGGGTGCGGCATGCCCACGGGCGGCATGGCGCGGCTGCGCAGCTTGACGATTACCTTCTCCCAAGTTTCGGCCGAATTAGCGACGTTCACTTTGTCGGCCGAGTCAAGAATGAGGCCTGCTGTCTTCAATTTTTGGTTGTGGCACCCCACGCAGTATTTGTTTACAAGCTCCGCCGCTGGACTAGTGGGACGCTTCGCGGGGGTAGCCTGAAAAGCGAAAGCTGCGGCACTGAAGATGGCAAAGTGAGCCGCGATAACCGCGCAACGTTTCATTTCTCGCGGCATTTATTCTGAGCCTCACAAGGACTTCCCAGCTTCGGATCGGCGCCGTGTTTCAGCAGCAGATCGGCTCCCTCTTTGTTGTACAAAACGCCTCCCAACCGGTCGCCTTGACCGTTCGCCGCAAGCCATGGTGTCACGCCGGCCTTGCTGACCGCGTTTACGTTGACTCCCAAGTCGATCATCTGCGCCAGCAGCGTGTTCCATCCGCGGTACGCGGGGCCGAACAGCGCGTTTTCATTCAGCGTCGTCTCGCCTTTCGCGTCCAGGCCCAGATCGAGCAGAAGCTTCACCGCCTCGGTTGCCTCTGCCTCAGTGACGAAAGATTCTCCGATGCCGTGGTTGAGACCGGTTGCCGCCATGATCGCGCTAGCGTTCGTCGCGGTCTTAATCTTAGGATCCGCTCCCGCAGCCAGCAGAATTCGCATCATCTCGACATCGTCTATCGACGCAGCCAGCAGCAGGGGTGTCGCTCCTACCGTGTCCGTATAGCCGGTGGCAAACGACGGCTGACGTTTGGTCATCCGCGCGTTCACGTTCGCGCCATGAGCAAGCAGCGCCTTCACCAGCCGTAATTTTGCGGGACGATCCTGAATGCCGGACATCGCCTCTTCAAATCCATATACGGGATTGGACGCATAGCCTTCCCAGCTCGTCGATGCCCAATGCAGCGGCGTAAAACCCGCTGCCCCAACATTGGGATCGGCGCCATGATCCAGCAGATAGATCGCCGTGTCCACCTGCGCCCGCAGCGTCGCCACCAGAAGCGGAGTGTAGCCTGAAGTCGCGCCTTTTTCGTCGGTGCCGGTCTGCGAATTAATATCCACTCCTGAGGCGACCAGCAATTTCAGGCTCTCCAGATCGCCTACACGCGCTGCGAAGTGGATCGCCGCGAACCCTGCCTTGGTTTGCGCTTTCATGTCGGCATGCTCTTCAATCAGCGCGCTCACTACACTCGGATGCCGTTCCGCCGCTGCCCACATCAAAGCAGTCTGATTCTGAGATGGCTCTTTGGCGTTCACCACAGCGCCGTATTCGACAAGCAACTTCACCGCGTCTGCATTGCCGGTTTTTGCGCAGGTCATCAATGGAGTTTCGCCGGTAGCGATCGCCGTGTATGGGTGCGCGCCCGCTACCAGCAGCAATCGCACAAACTGCGTGCTCGCGTTGAGGCACGCTTGAGAAAGCGGAGTCATCCCAAAGTCGTTCGCGATATTGGCATCCGCGCCTTGACGCAGCAGCAGGTCCGCGCTATCGGCGTCGTTCCAATGCGCGAGCCACAGCAGAGCCGTCGATCCGTCGCCCGCCCGAGCGTTCACGTCAACTTTCTGGCTGACCAGCTTGCGCAGGGCTTGAGAATTCTGAGTCCGCGCGGCATCCACCAATTGCGCGCCCGCGTTTTCGGCGACAGTCGCGGCGGAGGCCAAAACGGACGCCATCAGCAGCGGCAAGACCCGGTCAATCATCCTGTTCCCCTTCTATAAGGACACTACGCCCGCGGTCATTATAACGAGATTTTCGACTGAAAACAGGGGGCTTTACGGCAAAGCCTTGGAGGCCAGCGCCGCGCCTTCCACCAGCGATCGCAGCTTGGCCCATGCGATCTGCGGATGAGTTCTGCCGCCGAATCCGCAATCCGCTCCAGCGATCACATTCTCTTTACCGAGCAGCTTCGCAAATCGCAGGATTCGCTGGCACACAAGTTCGGGATGCTCCACCACATCAGTCGAGTGCGTAATCACCCCGGGAATCAGGATCTTTCCCTCGGGCAGTTTCGTGGTTTCCCAGACCGCGTATTCATGCTCGTGCCGCGCGTTGGCTCCCTCGATCAGGTAGGCTTGCGCTTTCACCAAGAGCAGAATGCCCGTCAAATGTTTCAACTCCAAATCATACGCATGAGGACCATGCCAGCTTCCCCAGCAAAAATGGTATCGAACGCGATCTTCCGGAATGCTGCGCAGCGCGTGGTTGAGTACGTCCACCCGCACCTGGCAGCGGCGCAAAAAAGCTTCCAGGCCCATCCCCATTCCGATGCGATCCCACAGCGCGGGCAGCCACGCATCGTCGATCTGCAAGATCACGCCGGAATCGACGATGGCCTTATATTCCTCGCGCAAAGCCTCCGCCAGGGCGGTCAGAAAATCCTCTTCTCGCGAGTAGTATTCGTTGGAACGGTAAACTTCCAGGCTCGCCGGAGCCGTGCTGGTCAGGAATAGCTCGCCCTGCGAGCCCGCAAAGTTTTTCAGCAAGCCGATCTCGCGCTGCAAAGCAGCTTGTCCGGAGTAGGCGATGGGGCCGGTGCAAACCAAATGCTTCCGCACCTTGCGAATCTGATCGCCCGGCTCGAAGAAAAGCGTGCCGCGTTCGGCGGCCCATTTGTAAAAATGCGAAAACTCCTCACGATCCTTGCCCCGCGCCACCATGGTCGTTCCTTTGTGCTCGCCGATAGTAAATCCGCTGAAGCGCTCATCAGCGAAAGAGAGCCAGTCGCCTTCCTTAGTGAACTCGCCCTCGTTAATAATGTCCAGACCGATCTCGCGCTGGCGGTCGATCAGATGACGCACTGCAACTTCTCCGGCCACATCCGCGGGCGCGGGCAAGCTGCCCACGTGCGTCGTCAGGATTTTATGGCTACTTCGCTGCATTGCTAGTTGGCCTTCTTTGGCGTGAGCTTCAAGAGCGAGTTTCCGGCGAAGATGTAAAGCGCCCCATCGGGACCCTGCCGAACCTCGCGGATGCGCTGCTTCAAATCGGTCAGCAACTTTTCCTCGGCGACTACTCTTTCCCCGTTTAACACCAGGCGCACCAAATGCTGTCCGGCCATCGCGCCAATGAACAGGTTACCCTTCCATTCGGGAAACAGATCGCCGGTATAAAACGCCATCCCCGAAGGCGCGATCGAGGGCACCCAGAAATAGATAGGCTGCTCCACACCTTCCATTGCGCTCTTGCCGTTGCCCACAGGAACATTCTTCCGGCCATCGAGTTGCCGCGCATCGTACTGGACTCCATAAGATACATCGGGCCAACCGTAGTCCTTGCCCGCGCGGATGATATTGACCTCGTCCCCGCCTTGCGGTCCATGGTCGATTCCCCAAAGTTCTCCTGTTTGTGGGTTGATCGCGGCGCCTTCGGGATCTTTGAAGCCATGCGCGAACGTGTCGACCGGCACAGTGGCGCGGCTCAGCCACGGATTGTCTTTGGGAATCGACCCGTCGCGGTTAATGCGCAGCACGCGGCCCGAAAAATTGCGGCGGATGTCCGGATTGTCGGTGAAGTCATGATCCACGCCGTCCAGGTCCGAATCGTAAAAGCGGAAGCGGTCCGCGCCGGTCACGAAGAGCGTTCCATCGCGCGCAAGCACGATGCGGCGCTCCGCGCCTTCGGCCAGTACATCGACATTTTCAATGCTCTTCGAATCTTTGCTGAGCTGAGCCCGGGCGATCCGCTCAAATCCAATCTGCATCGTGCGGCGCTCAGTGAATGGCCTCGTCCAGACCTTTTCATAGAAATCTTCGATCGGCCAGGAACCCGCGGCTTCGCCCTTGGGCGGCGCGAAGTAAGTGAAATAGAAGGTCCGATTCTGCGCAAAGCCGGGGTCAAGCAGCAGGTCGTGCAGGCCCTGCGCCGCGACCGCTTTCACGGGCGGAACCCCGGCTAGCGGGGCGGAAACGAAGTTGGTGGCCGGATTCACAATTCGCATGGAACCGGCATTCTCAGTTACAAGAATATTTCCATCGGGCAGGAATGCCATCGCCCACGGCGAGCTCAGTCCGGTTGCGATGGTCTGCACATTAAGGGGGCCAGAGGGCTTCGACGGCGGCGGCGCTTCGTGTCTGTCCTGGAAAGGCAGGTTTCGGCTTGGGCAGCTGCGCGCTCAAGCTGGCGAGTGAGATAACGAGTAGAGCAATGGTCTTTTTCACGAGCCGCCTCCTGTACCTCGACTAAAATACCGCACCACGACAACGGCAAGTATAATGGCACCTGCCATGCGAATCAGAATTTCGTTCCTCATAATATCCACTCTTAGCGCAAGCGGCGCGATGGCTCAGAACGATTGGCCATCCTACGGCCGCGATCCTGGAGCGCAGCGCTACTCGCCATTGACGCAGATCAACGGCGCGAACGTCTCCTCGCTGGTCCAGGCCTGGACGTATGAGACCAACCCTGAGCCGGGCAACAAATCCAGAATCTCCAGCACCACGCCGCTCATGATCGACAACGTTTTGTATTTCGCCACTCCCTATCAAAGCCTGGTCGCGGTAGATCCAGTAACGGGCAAGAAGATCTGGAGCTTCGATCATAAGCACGCGGCCCGGACCCAGCGCGGCATCGCCTACTGGCCGGGCACTCGCACCTCGCCGCCGACCCTTTTCTTCGGCACCGAGGATGGCTTCCTGATTGGGGTGAACGCGCGCACCGGCAAGCTTGTTCCCGGCTTCGCGAAAGAAGGCGAGCTGGATTTGAAGCCGGGCATGAAAGGCGAGGGGCTTGAAAACGCTCCCTATGGATTGAACGGCGCACCGGCGATCTACAAAAACCTGGTGTTCACGGGCTCGCATCTGCAGGACAACGGATCGCTGGGCGGGCGAGGCGATGTTCGCGCGTGGGATACCGCCACAGGCAAGCTGATGTGGACCTTCCACACCGTGGCGCAACCGGGAGAGCAGGGCCATGAGACTTGGCTCGACGACGGATGGGAGAACAGGGCGGGCGTAAACGTTTGGAGCACCTTTTCCGTCGACACGCAGACGGGCACTCTGTTGATGCCGATCGGCGGACCCAGCGACGATCGCTACGGAGGGGACCGTCCCGGCGCGAATCTATATGGCAATTCGCTGGTCGCGGTCGATGCCATAACCGGCAAAATGAAGTGGCATCTGCAGACCGTGCATCACGATCTTTGGGACACAGATTTGCCGCCACAACCGACGCTCGTGGACGTAGTGAAGGATGGGCAGAAGATTCCGGCGCTGATTCAAGCGGGCAAGACGGGCCTGATCTTTATCTTGGATCGCCGCACGGGAAAAGCAATTTTCGGAATGGAGGAGCGGCCGGTACCCCAAGGTGATGTGCCGGGCGAATGGTATTCGCCCACGCAGCCGTTCCCGTTGAAGCCCCCGCAGCTTGCGCGCGCTACGTGGAAGCCCAACGAGATCGCCGACTTTACTCCGGAGCAAAAGACGTATTGCGAAGCGCTGTTCAAGAACGCCCAGAACGACGGGCCCTTTGCGCCGGTTCGCATGACGGACACCGTTGTGTTTCCGGGGCCTGATGGAGGCTTCAACTGGGGTGGCGGCAGCTACGATCCCAAGCTGGGCTACTACTTCATCAACTCGCACGACAGAGGCGGCGTGCAGAAAATGGTCGCGCAGGTTCCGGCGAAGGAGCGTCCTCAGGGCAAAATCAGCGGGGCAGGCGATTCGAGCCAAGTCCCGTTCTTACGCAAGAATGTCGGCGCGATCACCAATCCTGCTACAGGCTGGCCGTGTCAGTCGCCACCGTGGGGCGAGTTGTTCGCCATTAACGTGAACACGGCAGAGGTGGCGTGGCGGTTGCCGTTTGGCCGCGTCGAGTCGCTCGAAAAGATCGGCGTGATGAATACAGGCTCGTACAACATCGGCGGCTCGGTGGCCACCGCAAGCGGCTTGCTCTTCATTGGCGCCACCGACGATGCGCGGTTCCACGCCTACGAATCAAAAACCGGCAAGCTCCTGTGGGAGACTAAACTGCCTGCGAACGGTTACGCGAATCCGATCACGTATCTAGGCAAGGATGGAAGGCAGTATGTGGTGATTACAGCTCAGGAGACCGTGGTCGCGTATCGTCTGCCATAATTACTGCGATGAAATATCTAAGCGCATTTCTCTTCTCCGCGTGTCTGATGGCGCAGCAGCCGGCGGCGCCTCCCGCCCCACCTTTAGCTGCATGCGGCGTTCATGGCGAATTCGAAGTTCTGTGCGGAACAACTCAGCCTGAAGATCTGGAACTCGCGCCCGACGGCAAATACCTGATCGCCACCCAGTTTCTAAATCAGGGCCGCAAGAACACGCCGGGCTCAGGGATGGCTCTTTTCGATCTCGCCAAGAAGACATTCACTAAGATGACGGTCGTCGATCAGCCTGACAAAGCTTGGGGCGATCCGTCTTGCCCTGGACCGATCGGAGACGCACTGGTTTCCCACGGCGAAGCGCTCGCCAAACGCAAGAATGGCGCGTGGGCACTCTATGTTGTGAATCACGGCACCAGAGAGTCGATTGAGATGTTCGAATTAAAAAGCGCTTCCGGGAGTTGGACTCTTGTTTGGCGCGGCTGCACGCCCGGCGCTCATGACTACAATGACGTCGCCATCCTGCCCGACGGAGGCTACGTAGGGACCTATCCGACCGCGTTATCGGCTGGAGGCAACGCCGCGCCCGCCGGTGGCGCTTCCGGCTATGTGGTCCGTTGGATTCCAGGCAAAGGCGAGTCCGAATTAGCGGAGACTCGCATGCGCTATCCGAATGGGGTTGTGGCCGGCGCGGACGGCCGCTACATCTACATCAATGAATTCACCGGACGCCAGATTTTCAAGTACGATCTCAACGCAGGCAAAATCGTGGGAATGGTGAAGGTCGACTTCCTGCCTGACAATTTGACCTGGGAAAAGGACGGCAAGCTGCTCGCCGCGGGCGTAAAAGGTGCGCGGGGCAATTGTCCTGACGGTAGCGGCAGGCCTTGCATCCAGGGCTTTGGGATAGCGGAACTCGACCCGGCGAAAATGGATGTCCGCAACATTTTCGATTCCGCAAGCACACCGGAGCCGTTGATCGGCGGCGTGTCGTCCGCGTTGAGAGTCGGGAATTCCATCTACCTAGGAGCATTCCAGGGGGACCGGCTGGTGAAGATCCCCTATCCAAAATAGACGGAGTTAAGAAAGGAAAAGCTAGCTTCGTGCGATGGGGCTTATTGCTGTAGCCTCCATGGAGGCCTATTGGATGACCGTGTTCGCGGCGGTCGACAAGAAGCCGGCGAACGTGGCAGCGGCAGGGCGCGAGGTCGACGAGCTGGTTCGTGTGAACGGAAATTGGCTGATCAAGGTGCGCGACGTATCTCCTAAGGACTAACTGCGTTCTGTTTTAAAGGGCCCTCGATCCGCTGAATAACCTCAACGGCAAGGTTCCGCAGGTTTAACCCCACCACGGAATGGGGACCGGTTCTGATCCGGCAACAACCAACGCCCGCAGGCCCTAGCAGCATATCTAGAATTGCCACAACTGGCCGAATCGGCTCTCCGTTGACGTGAGCACCGATCTCCTTGCCTAGAAGATAACCTGGGTCGCTTCAAAAACGGGTCGTGTCGAAGCGCGATGCACATGAAACCATGCGAAATAGAGGCGCGGAGTCGCGTGAAATGCGCAGATTTAGCGGTCGGCGTCCTGGCAGATGTACTCAAACATCTCGCCACCGGGTATCCATTTGGAGTTGGACGACTCGGTGATATTGAAGCGCGTGGTCCAGGGCTTGGTGTAGGCACCGGGGTCGTCGATGGTGGCTTCGTAGGTGAGCGAACGGAGAGTGGGGCGCGAGATTCGTTCGATCATGTGGAGTTGCGAAGTGTTTGGGTAGGCTCCTACGGCCCACTGCTTCTCATTGAACCCGACCGTGTCAATCACGAGCGTGTCGCCGTCCCATTTCCCCGTGGAATGACCGAGAAACGTGGGGCGCAGATCGTCGCCTTTGGGGTGCGGACGGCCGTCCATATAGATGACGCGCCAGGAATGGGGGCCTGCGATGTTCAGGATGAAGATGCTTTTCATCTCCGGGACGTCGACGATTTCGAAGCCAGGTGAATTGAAAAAGCTGGGACCTGGGGCGGCCTTGCAGGCCACCAGGGGCGAATCCTTTGAGTAGGTCGCGGTGCGGTATTGGTAGACGGCTTTGGCCCAGGGCTGGAAGGGCACCACATCGGCACGGGCACCCCCGCCACCGCCGGGCCGCACTTCCCAATAGCCTTTCTTTTCCGGAGTGGAGCCCAAGTTGATTCTGCCGTCGGGCCAGCGCGGAGGGGGCTCGGGTGCTGGAGCCGCTTTTTGCTGTGCGATGACGGGGATGGCTAGCGAGAACAGGACCAGCGCGGTATAGATCCTCATTGGTCAGGCTTTAGCGCATGGGCAACTTTTCGCCGGTGGAGAGGACCATCATTGTTGTTGGCAAAGCACCCACCCAACTGTTGCGAGGGTCCTTGGCTAGCGCTGCTCCTTCGACAGTGACGGTGTCGCCGATCTTCACGCTTTCCTTCTTCCAGCCGCCGCGGACCAGCGCGTAGGGAGGTCCAAGCTCGGCGCGAATCGACTTGATTGCGCCAGTCTCATCCTTGGTGTTGATGAAGATGTAGGCGTGCGGATTTTGCCAATCCACTTTGGTGACTACGCCGGTGACGTTCGCCGTTTTCTCGGTGTAGTATTCGGCCTCAAATGAGTGGTGTGCCGCGGCTAGCCCCGCAACCAATATCAGACCCGCAATCAGTTTCATCGCATTTCTCCCTTTAGCGGACAAAGGTCGACTCCGCGTTGTCTTCACAGAAATATTCCTGGATCTCTTCGTTTGGAACCCACTGGACGGTCCAGCCGCCGGTCCAGGGCCTGGTGTAAGTTCTGGGATCGTCCACGGTCACCTCGTACTTCAGGGTGTTGAGATCCGGGCGCGAGAAGCGCTCGGTCAGGTGCAGAGCTTCGGTATGAGGGAGCCCGCCGTTAGCCATCCAGAACCTCTCGTTAAATCCAAGCGAATCGACCACCAGCGTATCTTTTTCCCAGTGGCCCACCGAAGTACCATAATATCCCCGCACTGCTTCGTCTGCCTGGCCTTGGGCGCGGCCGTCGGTGTAGATGACTCGCCAATTGCGGTCGCCACCGCCCAACAGAACTAGGATTCTGCCCAGGTCCTTTTGTTCGATGAACTGAAAACCGTGAGGCGGTTTGAAACTGGCGCGGGCCACCTGGAGGAAGGCAGCGCGACAGGGGATCGTCTTTTAAAAGAGTGCGCTGGCGATATTCGTAAACGACTTTCGCCCAGGGCTGGAAGGGAGCTACTTTATCGGCGTCGGCCAGGTTGAGCAGCAGGCCTTCGGCACTCATGGGAATCTTTCCGGCCGTGTTTTCTACCAGGCTACTGGCGCTCGCTGAGCCCCAGTAACCCTTCTTGCCTTCGGGAGCTCCTAATCGTACGTGACCATCGGGCCAGCGCGGAGTGGGCTCGGGGGCGATTCGGAAGTGTGCTTTATTCAACACGGCAAATAGTTTCATGCCGGTGCGATCCAGAACGATCGTCTTGGCCAGGGCCTCCCTGGCTTGGCTTCGGGCAGGCGAGCCTTCCACGGTAACCATGTCGCCGATGTGCAGCGCGCTTGGCTTCCAGCCGTCTTTCTCGAGGTCGAGTGGGTTGCCGATGTCGACGGCCCAGTTGGTGATGACGCCGGAGGGATCTTTGACGTTGATGAAGAACTAAGCGCGGGGGTTGGCCCACTCGATTCGGGTGACGGCGCCGTGGAGTTTTACCTGGCGGGTGTCGTCGTAGGTTGTGGCGGAGGCGGAGAGTGGCGCTGATGGCCGCGGCCATGAGTAAGGCAGATTCGCATTCTCTAGTCCCGCGTGATCTTGAAATCGCCCTTGGCTGTGCCTTGACGCCATGAGCCTGTGACGGTGCGATGATACGAGCCTATGTCGTCCAGGTGGCCTTCGGCGGCGACGTGAACCATTTTGCCCGAAGAGTCTTTCATGTCGGCTTCGAAGCGGATGGTCCAGGTGGTGGGGTCGACGAAGACGCTTTGAAGGGGGATGGAATCGGGTCCGGGGTTGATTTGGCCGGTGACGTTCTTCCCGTCCCAATTCAACACGAAAGTGATTTGATTGCGCTGGGTGGGGGAGAGGCCCCAATCGCCGGACCAAGTGCCGGTGAGCGGATGTCCCTGCTGGGCGAAGACGCTGGCGCAGAGGGCTAGCAGGCCGATCGAGATGGGAATCGTTGGAGCACTATTCAGGTATAGTTCACGCGGGGTTGGCTTGCAAGGCTTGCTACTGGCAACCGGTTATTGAAGTGGCTCTTTAAGGCTGGAGTTCCAGCGTGGCTTTTCCTGCTGCACCGCTGTAGACCAGTTCCATTGATTTGATAGAGTCGGTTTTGCCGCGATAGGAGAAGAACAGCAGACCTGCTACGGGCAGGGCGCGGTCGCCTTCCGGTAGTTCTGCGCGCTGAACTTTCTGGGCCATTACGCGCTGCAGTTCCAGAGGCATCTTGGGGGGCGCGGGTGGTGGGTCGTTTCCTCCGCCACCGCCACTGTCGCCGCCACCTGTGATGCCGCCCTTCGACTTCGACTCGTGCTGGCCTACATCTGGTGGAATCCATTCGGGATCTTTCAGTGACTTGAGGATCAACAGGTAGCCCTGGCTGGGCAGGGGCTGCTTCTTGCCGTTGAGCTTAAGCGAAAAGTCGCCAGCGGATATGGTGGCTCGCGCGCCAGGAGCGCCGAAGAGGCCGACCTCCACCGAAATGTAATCTTCGGTGGTGAACTGTCCCTCTGGAGTGGTGACGGCGTGCCCGGTGGAGTCGGCGGCGATGGTGACTGCGCCTGCCTTGGCTTGGGCCTGATAATCGCCTGGAGTGGCTCGGGGCGGGACTCCTTTGGATTCATTTGCCGGGGTCTGTCCCAGCAAGAGCCAACCGGACGCAATTAGAGACAGGCCAATTTTCGGTACAGCAGAAAATTTCATACCACTTCAAAATATCACTACAAAGACTACTGGGCGCCGCCCACGTTGGGCGTGCCGCCTTCACGCGCGCCTCCGAACATATGCTTGACGTCGCGATTGTTGTCCTGGCAAACGTATTCGTACAGCTCTTCGCCGGGCTGCCAAGCGATATTCCAGCCGCCGGTCCAGGGCGCGGAATAGGCGCCTGGATCGTCGATAGTGGCTTCGTATTTCAGTGTGTCGTGATTGACGCGGGTGAACTTTTCAGTCAGATGGAGATGTTCGGTGAGCGGGATGCCTTCACGCGTCAACCAGAACTTTTCATTGAAGCCGACCGTATCGATCACCAGAGTATCGCCGTCCCAATGGCCGACGGAGTGGCCGGAAAAGGTGGGGTCGAGATCTTTGGGATGCTCGCGGCCATCCATATAGATGGTGCGCCACGTGTGTGGCCCGCCGACGCCGACGATGATGATGCGCTTCTGCTCGGGGAGATCCAGGAACTCCATTCCATACGGAGTGTGCATCATGCGCGGCCCGCCCGAAGGCTTGCAGCGGACGTGCGGATCGTCTTTGGTGGTGGTCTCCTGACGATACTCATAGACCGCCCTCGCCCAGGGTAGAAACGGGACGTCGACGATCTTCATGTTAGTGGGCAGATTCATGGCCGGGTTGTCGAGACCCTTCGCATTGGTGGCCAGCGTCGAACCCGCGTTGCCTTCCCACACACCCTTTTCACCTGGGGCGGGACCTAGGTTGACGCGCCCATCAGGCAGGCGAGGTGTAGGGCCGGAAGGCGGACGATTCTTTCCGCGACGGCCGACCGGGTTGGCGGCGTTCAAACGGCCGACGTTGAGGTCCACGTTCGGGTCGGGTTGTTTGGTGGGCGCAGGCTGTTGAGCTCGGGTGGGCAGCGCCAGGAGCAACAGAGCGCTGGTTGCGCCCACTGCGACGCAAGTGGCCAGAAATGTTTTTCGCATAGCTTCTTCTTTTCGAACGGGCTTACGGGTTAGTGCCTTCGCTGGACGCGGCACCGAGTTTCTTTCCGGTAGCAGCCAGCGTTACCGACCGCGCATTTCCGCTCTTGCTGCCATCTTTGGCCATGGAGCCGTCCACGATAACTTCGTCGCCGATCTTCATGGTGTTGCGGGTCCAACCGGCGCGCTGCAGGCCGTTGGGCGGTCCCATTTCGAAGGCCCAATTGGTGATGCCACCCTTGTCGTCTTCCACGTCGATGTAGAAGTAGACGTGGGGGTTCATCCAGTCGACCTTGGTGATGATGCCCTTTAGCTTGATGGGCTTCTTGGCGTCATACTCCGCCGCGAAGGAGTGGTGCGCCAGCAAGGGCGTGCCCGCAAGAACCAGACTCAGTCCGATGGTTAATAAAGTATGTTTCATTTCGCTTCTAACCCCTCTCAATTATGATACTGTCCCGAACCCCCGGGCTGACGCCCTGGGGCTGGTCCAACCCGCTAGTCCGCTCCGTTACCGTCGCGGCTCCGAGGCTCCTAATGACTATCAGCACGCTCGCTGTCGCGGTTGTAGTCGTCACAAAAATATTCTTCGATCTCCTGGCCCGCGATCCACTGCAGCGTCCAGCTTCCGGTCCAGGGGCGCGTGTATGCGCCCGGGTCGGTTACCGTCACTTCGTATTTCAGGGTGTTCATGTCCGGGCGTGAAATCTTTTCTCTCAGCTTCAGACCTTCCGTGTGGGGCAGGCCGCCGTTGGTGAACCAGAAGCGCTCATTAAACGAGTTGGCGTCGATTACCAGAGTGTCGCCTTCCCAATGGCCGACCGAATGCCCGTAGTAGGTGGGCGAAACGTCGTCGCCTTCGGGCAAAGCGCGGCCGTCCATATCGATCAGCCGCCAGTTGCGATTGCCGCCGCCCGACATTATGAAGATGCGTTTGCGGTCGGGCTGCTCGACGATCTGAAAACCGTTGGGGGTTTGAAACTGGCGCGGACCACCGGGCGGAAGGCAGCTCGCCATGGGGTCGTCCTTCAAAAGATTCTTTTGACGGTAGACGTACAGGCCCTTCGCCCACGGCAGAAACGGCGCGACCTTGCCCGCGTCGGCGATGTTTTGCAGCAGGCCATCTCCGCTCATCCGGATGTTGCCTGCGGTGGCATCGAACAATCCGCCGACACTTGGATTGGCCCAGTAGCCTGTTTCGCCGGAAGCAGGTCCGAGTCTGGGGTGCCCATCGGGCCATTTCGGAGCGGGGCCGCTGGACTTGGCGCGAGCAGGTGGGGGAGGCACTGAGGAAAGCTTCTTGCCGCTGGCCAGAATCACGAGCTTGCCGCCGACGGCTTTCGATCCGTCACGCGAGGCGCTTCCTTCTACTGTGACTTCGTCGCCGACGGTGATGGAGTCGCGGGTCCAACCGATGCGCTTGAGTTCGATGCGGCTCAGCATCTCACACGTCCAGTTTTGAGTTTCGCCGTTCGCGGAGGTGACGTCGACGAACACGAACACGTGAGGATTGCCCCAGTCGAATTTCGTGACAGTGCCCTTCAGCGTGACGGGTTTCTTGTCGTCATACGCGGCCGCCATGGAATGGTGCGCGCCCAGGGGAGCCAGCGTTACGGCCAATAGAAATGCGGCCGGTAAGAATCTACTCATTTTCCGTCCTTACTCTTCAATAACATCACGCACAACGCAGCGGGCCGCGATTATTTCTCCGGTTCACGCGAGCGCGTCCCGCGCTGTGCGCTCTTAGGTCCGAAGTGCCGCGCCAGGTAGTCGACAATCAAACCCATTTCTTCGTCGGTGACCGGTGAGCCTTCGGAGATCATGCCTTTTATGACCCCGGTCCATTCGTCCTTACTCAGCGCCTGCGCTTTCACCCGGCCAAATTCGTGGCACGTGGTGCACACATCATGAACCAGAGTGCGGGCGCGCTCATCGCTCTTGCTGGATTCGGTGGAGGAACCAAGTGCTGTGGACAGCACAATCACTCCCGTTAGTCCAGCCCTACCCAACATCCTAGTCCCGCGTAACTTTGAAATCGCCCTTAACCGAACCCTGTGCCCATGTGCCGGAAAGCGTGCGATTGTAGGAGCCCAGGTTATCGAGCTTGCCATCGACTACTACGTGCACGGCGTTGCCGGATGCGTCTTTGCCGTCGCCTTCAATGTGGACGGCCCAATCGGACGGGTCCAGGGTGACCTTTTCCATTGTGATCGCACGTCTGCCAGGGTTGATGGTCCCGACGACATTCTTGGTGTCCCACTTCATGACCAACAACACGGGGTTTCGCTTCGCTCCAGGCGCGCCCCAATCTCCGTGCCAGGATCCTGTCAGAGGATGCCCTTCCTGGGCGACCGCGGTCCAAGCTGTAAGGAACCCTACAAAAGCAAGTAAAAACCGATAGCGCAAAACCCAACCTCCCGCAAGGCTTCCTTGAAATGGAAGCATCGTAGTTTTATCACTTTCGCGCGGGTTGTTGCAATGAGGAAATCGGCATAGGTTTGAAAGGCTGTGTTGGTTCGGACAGTCCGTCCGGGGGGCAACCGGACAGGCCTTTCCGGGAAATACGAGTTTTCGTTGGTGTGGACGCCAGACCGAATGCTGAGTGCCGTCCAAACCCAAACGCCCTGGCGGCGAGAGCCCTCGGAGGACTGAGCGCTGCCCTTCTTTTCTCAATGTCCCTCCAAAAAGTTTGCTAAATCTTCCTTGAAGCGCCGCTTCTATCTGTAGAGCCGCTCGCGGCTTTAGGAGGATGGATGCGACTTGCCATAGCGATAGGTGCGTGCTGGCTGCTTGCCGGCACCATGCGAGCCGGACCGATCACGTTCCAATTCACGGGGACCGTCACGCAGGTACCGGTGGACGAGGTGTTCGGCGATATTGCCGCCGGGCAGAATATTTCAGGGAATTACACCTTTGAATCCACGTCTATTGACGCCGACCCGAGTGACCCGGCCATTGGGAGCTATCAGGCGCCTTCGGGCGATCCGTATTCTTTCAATGTGACGGTGGGCAGTCATTCGTTTTCAGCTAATTTTTCGCTCGGTGTGGGAGTATTCAATGCGGGCGTGGATCAGTACACAGTCCTGGCGGAAGACTCGGGCGCAGGGGAGACGTTTTCCATTTTTCTGCAGGACCCCAGTGGGACGGTGTTCAGCAACGATAATCTTCCGCTTTCGGCGCCACCTTTGAATGCCTTCAGCCCATCGCTGGTGGCCTTCCAGATGGATGTGAATACGGCGGACGGTGAAGTTCAAGTGGACGGCACGATCGACAGCCTGAGTTCGCCAGCGATCCCTGAGCCCTCAACGTTTACGCTCCTGGCCGCGGGATGCGCTGTTTTATGGATCGCCAGAAGGAGGAAACCTTATGAAAAAGCTACCGAATAAACTGACTGTAATCTGTTTCTCAATGATTCTTCCCGTTACTGCATTCGCGGTAGACGGAACGATCCTGATCAACCAGACCAACGCCATCATGGGCGGGGTGACGCCGGGCGATACGGCGGGGTTTCCGGTGACCATCAGTCAGCCGGGAAGCTACAAGCTTTCGTCGAATCTGCTCGTTCCTGATGCGAGCACGACTGCAATTGTTATCACCGCTGACGGCGTATCGGTGGATCTGAACGGGTTCTCGATCATCGGTCCAACCGTTTGCAACGGCCAGCAGTTTAAACCGACTACTTCGTGCGCACCTCTGTCGTCGTCGCCCGAATCGGGGATCGGGATCATCGTGGGCCTAAACAGTGGCGTAAGCATCGCCAATGGCACTATCCGCGGAATGGGAAATGACGGAATCTTGGTCGGTGGGTCGGGCGTGCGGATAGATCGAGTCAGCGCATTCGGCAATGGCGGCGCCGGTTTTGCGACAAACGGAATCACGACCAATTGCACCGCTCTGTTTAATCTCAGTGTTGGCTTTAGCTTCGGCGGAACCGCTCTTGGCAACGTGGCGCAGGCGAACGGCAACGCTGGGTTTAGCGGTACCGGGGTTGCCAAGAACAATCAGGCGAGCAGTAACGGGAACGACGGGATTGCGGTGCGGGGCGTGATCGCCGACAACCTAGCCTTCGGGAATTCTGGCTCGGATATTCATGCGGCTTGCGGCAGCACGGTGATCGGCAATGTGGGGACCGGAGCCTTCTTTAACGGCACGGGCGTGGGCTGCGTGGTGTCGAACAATGCGAATCCGTAAAGAAGATCTACGGCGAGAGTTCAACGACGACTAGCTAGCTCCCGCCGCAACCATGCATGTGCCAATCGAAGATCGTGGCGGACGATATGTACGGATCGGCCTAATATTTCGGCGGTTTCTTCCGCGCTCATCCCGCCGAAGTAGCGCATTTCGATGAGTTCGGCCAACGATGTTTTTTCACGCGCTAATGCTTCCAGCGCCAGATCGAGGTCGAGAAGGCTCATCTGCGCCACGCCTTTATCGGCCTTCGCCTCTGCTGCCGGGTCCAGCGGAATGCGCGCAGCGTTACGGCGAGCAGTAGCGCGAGCCCGAGCGTGATCCACCAGAATCCGCCGCATCGCCTGAGAGACGATGGCGAAGAAGTGGGCGCGGTCGACGAAGTCGATTGTGGAATGGCCGAAAAGCTTCAGATACGCTTCGTTCACCAAAGCTGTGGGCTGCAAGGTGTGGTCCGGGCGCTCCTTGCGGAGCTGCGATTTTGCGATCTGGTGGAGCGTGGCATAGACCACATTCATCAGTTCGCCTCGGGCGGATTCGTCACCGGCACGGAGTTGGCTGAGCAACTGAGTGATGGGAGGTTGCGCTTCTGTGCCGATGGCCGTTATTATACAGCGCGTCCGGCTGCGTAACTGGTGATTCATGCAAGACGAGATCTCCCTTTTATTTCGCGAAGTGGCCGACCTGGATTCCGCTGAACGGGCGCGCTACTTCGAGCAGCACGAGGTGCCGCTGGAGATGCAGGCCGAAGTGGAGTCGCTGCTCCGATTCGATTCGTCCGATGCGCCCTTGGTTGACTTGATCGCCGTGACTGCCGAAGAGGTTCTGGAGTCTGCCGAAACAGCGAAAGAAGGGCTTCGTTGCGGGCCCTATCAATTGGTGCGCCTTCTAGGGCGCGGAGGCACCGGAGAAGTTTTTCTGGCGGAGCGCGTGGACGGCCAGATCGAGCAGCGGGTTGCCATTAAGCTTCTTCGCCAAGGCGCTCCCCTGCGGCCCTCTTTCCAATCCCGCTTTCTGCAAGAGCGCCAGATTCTCGCCTCGCTGCAGCACCCTGGAATCGCGCACTTGCTTGACGCGGGCGAGACACCGGAGGGAAGGCTATACCTGGCATTGCACTATATCGATGGCGTTCCCATCGACGAGTACTCCCAAAAACTCGACTTGACCGGCAAGCTTCAGTTGTTCCTCAAAGTTTGTGATGCGGTTTCTTACGCTCATCGCAACCTGATCGTTCATCGCGACTTGAAGCCATCCAACATATTGGTAAGCACTCAGGGCGAACCGAAGCTGCTGGATTTCGGAATCGCCAAAATATTGGACGCCACAACCGACCAGACGCGAACTCAGGATCGTCTGCTGACGCCCGAATATGCGAGTCCCGAACAGGTTCGTGGCACGGCACAGACTACCGCGACCGATGTTTACTCGCTGGGCGCAGTGTTCTATCGCATACTTACCGGCCAGTCGCCCCATGTATTTTCCGGCCGGGCTCCAGAGGCGATCGACGCTGTAATTTGTTCGACGGAGCCGATTGCGGCAAGCCGCGTAAATCCGGAGTTGCCTAAGGATCTCGACTATATTCTTGCCCGGGCGCTTCGGAAAGAACCCGAAGAACGCTATTCCTCAGTGGAGGCCATGGCGGACGACGTCCGGGCATTTCTGGAATGGCGGCCGATTCGAGCACGGTCGGGAAACGTGTGGTATCGAACACGCAAATTCATGCGACGTTATCGCGTGGTGGTTGCCGCCGCTGCATTTACCATCGCGGGACTTTCCGGCGGGCTCTATATTGCGAACCGTCAGAGAATCATTGCGCAGGAACGGTTCCAGCAGGTGCACTTGCTCTCGGCCAAAGTGTTCGATCTCGACGCGAAGTTCAAAATGTTACCTGGCGCCACCGAAGCAAGGC
The DNA here is from genome assembly GCA_963766615.1 of Terriglobia bacterium. Lineage (GTDB taxonomy): Bacteria > Acidobacteriota > Terriglobia > Bryobacterales > Bryobacteraceae > Palsa-187. The sequence continues at coordinate 396,279 of CAVYBC010000008.1, read as the reverse complement.
ACGAACTTGTTTCTATGTCGCTGGACTATCTGGAGCGGCTGGGCTCTTCTGCCCACGGCGACCTGGATCTTGCGCAAGAGATCGGGGCGGCCTACATGCGAGTGGCGCGCATCCAGGGTGTGCCCACCGAATCGAATCTGGGCGATGCGGCCAAGGCGGACGCGAGTCTCATTAAAGCCGGGCAGTTTATCGATGTGGTCCTGCAGTCACGAAAGGCGAGCCGCGAGGCGTTGATTCTTGCCGCTGGAATCGCGCAGGACCGTATGATTCTGGCTGACTCTCAAGGCTACAAGACCGGGGCGAGAGAGCATGCCCGCGAGGCTGTGGAACGGCTCGACCAGCTTTTTCATTTGGGCAACCTCACGCCGGGGGAACGCGGCGACGCAGCCGTATACTACGCCAACATCGCTGTCAGTTACAACAATCAGCATCTCTACGAGCAGTCTCGGCAGTACGCCAGAAAATCGGCTGAAGCGGCCGTATCGCTTCCATCGGAAGCCCGGATGCGTGCAGCGAGCCTGAGCCTGATCGGCAGCTCGCTTCGTTCCGAAGGCCGATTGGAAGAGGCTTTACAGAGCCTTCGGGAAGCGCGAGATGTGGCCGAACGCGCGAACTTTCCTGTGCCCGCGGAGCGAGCATTGGATCTGTATGGAATCCTGCTGCGGGAGGCCCGCACGCTGGGCCAGGATGGCGGAGTCAGCCTGGGGCGAACCGAAGAGGCGATTCCGGTTTACCGGGAAGCGGTGGATTTGATGGAGGAGCGAGCATCCAAGGATCCGCGCGATCAAAGCGCTCGCGACCGCCTGGCGACGTGCTCTCGCGAATTGGCGGAATTGCTGGAGAAGAAGGATCCGCAAGGGTCGCTCGCGATGTTCGACCTGGGACTCCGGCGGCTGCGCGAAGTGAAGAACAATCTCAGGGCTCGGCGGCGCGAAGCACAGATGCTGGCCGAATCATCCTATCCGCTGCGGAGCATGGGCCGCGCTCCCGAAGCTCGCCGCCGGATCGACGCCGCGTTCGTGTTGCTGCGCGAAACCAAGGACTATCCGGCTGCGCGAATAAATCAAGATGGTGAAGTGGCCTCCGCGTTGCGTGCACAAGGGGATTTCGAAGCCCAGGCCGGTGACCGCAAGGCCGCTGTTGCAATTTATGAGCGCCTTTTCGCAGCCATCATGGCGTGGAAGCCCGATACAGCCGGCGATCTGCAGGATGTTACGCAAGTTTCCATGCTTTACAGCGGTCTGTCGGGTGCTTACAGGCGCGCGGGCGAGGCGGCGAAAGCGTCCGCGCTCGACCGGCGCCGGATGGACCTCTGGCGTCAATGGGATCTGAAGCTGCCTGGCAATGAGTTCGTGCAACGCCAGTTGACGATGCGGCGCTAAGAATTCTCGCCAATTGTTCTTTACCTTCTCGCTATTGAGTATAGGAGCCAATAGTGCTTCGAGGAGGAATCATCGTGAATAGGAACCGTGCGGCTGCGTTTGGACTGTTACTTTTCTGCTGTCAGGGGGTGAAGCTTAGCGCGACTCCGCTGCCCGGGCCGGTTACTGTAGCAGAGTGTACGGATTTTGGGCTGATCGACGACCCAACCAGTTGCGTGCTGTCAGGCAGAGACGCAATGGCGACGGGTTCTTTGACGCTCTCTCCCTTTGTGAGCGTTACGGCTCAATCTGCCAGCGGCCCCGTCAACGATCTGTTCAACCCAGGGGCGGGTGTTTTTGTCAGTGCGAGTTATTCGTTTGAGGTGAATGGGGGCAACCCCGGCGATGTCGTGCCGATCCTGATATCGACCAGTCTTTCGGCGAACGCCTCATCGTTCTCCCACGCTTACGGGTTTGCAGAGGTGGTGGTTCACACGGGTTTCGGCAACACCTCCGTAGTCGTCTGCACCAACGGCACATGCGGCACCACGAACACGTCGTTCTCCGGAACGTTCAGTACCTCTGCTTTCTCGGGAGAAGCAGGGGACACGATTCAACTTGAAATTGAGGCAAGTTCGGGTGACAGCCCGGTTGCGGAGTCGGCCAACGCTTCAGCCGATCCATTCCTGTTCATCGATCCCAGCTTTGCGGGCGCTTCGAATTATCACATCGACGTCAGCCCGGGTGTGGGCAATGCGCTGCCAGGCGTGCCTGAACCGGGAACGCTTGGGTTAACAGGAATCGCACTGGTCGTGTTGGCACGGGTTTCGCGCTCACGCCGCCACAAGAACATTAGCCGAACAGGACGCCACACTGTTTCTTGACCCGGTCGCGCTGGCGCGGGTTGACGTTAAGAACGTAAGTTGAGCCTGCCTTATGCTTGCTTGCGGCTTAAAGCGGCGTCCACGACTAACTGAAGAAGGTGGCCCGAGGTGCGAACGAGCGGCGCGGACATTGGGTCGCCCTGAAGATTCGCGAAGCTGCCCTGACCGAAGTAGAGCCCGTCAGAGAGAAGGAAGGTCATGCGCATGTCGGCTTCCATTGGGGTGGGCGGGGGCAGGCGCGGTTTGGCCCATGGGCCGATCTTGTCGACGATGGTCTGCGCGGCGGCTAATACTTCCGCGGCTTTGGCTTGAACGTTAGGGGGCGGGGTTTCCATTACCACGATCCTGCGGCTCTGGTTGATGTAGCGAATGCGGCCGTCGGAAAACACTGCTAGGGTGTCTAATCCTTGATCCAAAGGGACCTCTAGAATCACGCCCAGCAGCACCTTGGGCGGAACCTGGCATCCTTTCATGCGCAGAAGATTGTAGGCGAGGGCTCGGACGCGACTCTCCTGCGACGTATCCATAGAGATGTTCGCAACTGCGGCCAGGTCCGTCGCGTCGTGAATTACTTTCAAAGGCGAGCCTTCCTCGGGAGGCGATCGGAGAAACAGCGCAAGATCGTCGCAGAAAAGAAGGTTGTATAGGAAGTCGGCGCCCGGGTCCTGATAGGGGTGATACAGCGCTGAGGATTCGTTCATGTTCCTTTTAGTAACGCACAAGGGAACTCCGCAGCAGGGTTCTGATTTGGGGAGACGCTGCGGCGTCCTGTGCGTTCAAGCGGTGGCGCGACTGAATCGTTGCGCGAGCCATTTCACGCGCTCCATCAACTCCGGGGGTTCGCGTACTTCAAATTCGAATCCAATCAGAGCCAGGTGGACGGAGAGCGCGTCCAGCGAACTCATGCCGGTGTGGAGCATGCAGGTCTGTTCATCTATCGCCTCGAAGATTCCTGCCGCGGGCGGCACTCGCTCAGAGGCAGCCTCGACTGAGGCATGTAGAAGAATTTTGGCCTGATGCATATTGGGCATATAAGTGACGCTTCGCGACACGTAGGCGGCGAAGTCGCCATCGGGAGGGTCGCGCGGGGTGAAGCGCTGGCTCTTGGAAATTTTGGCCTGGATGCGGTCGATGCGGAAGGTTCGCCAGTCCGCTCGATCCAGATCCCATGCGGCCAGATACCAGCGCCGGCCGGTGTGCACCAGCCTGTGAGGCTCAACCTGTCGTGAACTTGAGGATCCGTCGCGGCTGTTGTAGCTGAACCGTAGCATTTCGTAATCGCGGCAGGCGCCGGCAATCACGGATAGCGTCTCGGCGTCGACGGTGGGACCTGGATTCGCCAGCGGCACGATGAAGGAATTTAGGGCAGAGACACGGCGGCGCAGGCGCGAGGGTAGCAACTGTTGTAGTTTCGCGAGGGCGCGCACGGAGGCTTCTTCGATCCCGGTTACGGTGCCGCTTGCGGCGGTGCGCAAGCCTACAGCCACGGCAACTGCTTCGTCGTCGTCCAAGAGGAGCGGCGGCAGAGTTGCGCCCGCACCCAACTGGTAACCGCCCGCGGTGCCTGTGGTGGAATTGACCGGATAGCCGAGGCTGCGCAGGCGGTCGACATCGCGGCGAAGCGTTCGGGCAGTCACTTCCAGGCGCTCGGCGAGGTCCGCGCCGGACCAATAACGTTGTGCCTGGAAGAGCGAGAGAAGGCGCAGCAGCCTTGCTGATGTGTCCAACATTTCTTTTAGTCTGGCATTGATTGAGGACTGAATCTGTCCGCAACGGCTGGTATCGTTTTTTCTGTAAGGCAACCCAATACGAAAGGACAAAATATGAGCTTCAGCAAGACGCTTCTACCGGAATTCGATCAGGAAATGAAGAACACGCGTAAGATTTTGGAATGCGTGCCCGACGGCAAGTTCGACTACCAGCCTCATGAGAAATCGATGTCGATGGGAAGGCTGGCTACGCATGTGGCGGAGTTCGGCGAATGGGCCCGAACGACCATCGAGTCGGAGCTTCATGAGATGGAGCCCGGATTCAAGCCGCGCATCGCGACGACACGGGCGGAGCTGCTTCAGATTTTGGACAAGGGCGTGAAGGAAGCGCGAGAAAAGATCGCCGTGGCCTCGGACGAGGATTGGAAGAAGATCTGGGTGTTCAAGTACGCGGGGCAGGTGCTGATTTCACAGCCCCGGTCTGAGGTGATGCGCGAAATGGTGATGAATCATATGATCCATCACCGGGCGCAGTTGGGGGTCTATCTGCGCTTGAATAATATCGCCATCCCGGGTATGTATGGACCTTCGGCGGATGAGCAGCCGTTCCAAGTTGCACAGGCTTCGTAAGAAGAATCCCCGCCCTGATAGCCCCGCTCGTCAGAGCGGGGATTCTCACAATGACCCACGAACGTCGGGTCAGTGACGATGCTCTTTTTCGTAAGCGAGCTGAGCCATGTTGTAATCCTTGCGGATTTTCTCCCTACGTTTTTGGCCGTCCTTCAACGGCGCCTCGCGCGTATGGGCACTATCCACTTTGAAGCTGGAAACCATCAGCTGCTCCAGCTTCGTGCCCTTGCATTCGGGGCAGGAGGGCGGATCCAACTGGCGGAGCACCAGGGCTTCAAATTCGTTTCCACAGTCGAGACACTTGTAATCGTAAAGAGGCATATCGAACAGCTTCCGGCTCAATTACATCATCATCTGAGTCCACACGGCAAGCGCCGGGCGGCGAATCTGATAAATTCAGGGCATAGGCCATGTGCAGGAACATCAGAACGCTTTTCAACTTCGATCCGCCTACCACTGAGGAAGAGATTCGAGCCGCTTCGCTCCAGTTTGTGAGGAAGATCAGCGGGTTTACCAAACCGTCCAAAGCGAACGAGATCGTGTTTCAGAACGCGGTGGATGAGGTCGCGGATGTTTCCAGGCGGCTGCTTGGGTCGCTGGAGACCGACGCGCATCCCAAGAATCGGGAAGAAGAGGCGGCGAAGGCAAAGGCTCGGGCCTCAGTGCGATACGGGAACTAAAAAGTTTTCAAAAAACTTTCGACCCCGTGTCGATCTGGCCTCGCCCCATTCGACGTCTAAGTAGAGGCGAGAATTTAGCCTTCTAGAAAACGGAGACGTTACCAATGCGATTCATGATTTTGCTTAAAGCGGATATGAACACAGAGTCGGGTGTATTGCCCAGCAAGAAGCTCCTCACAGACATGGGGAAATATAACGAAGAATTGGTAAAGGCCGGTGTGATGCTGGCGGGCGAAGGCTTGCAGCCAAGCTCGAAAGGGGCTCGCGTGCATTTTTCCAAAGGAAAGTACACCGTGGTGGACGGCCCTTTCGCCGAGACCAAGGAGCTAATTGCGGGCTTCTGGATCTGGCAGGTGAAGTCGAAGGAGGAGGCGATTGAATGGGTGAAGCGCTGCCCCAATCCTCTGGACGGAGACTTCGAGATCGAGATCCGGCAGGTATTTGAGGTTGACGATTTCGGACCGGCGGCGACTCCCGAGGTTCGGGAACAAGAGGCGCGATTGCGGCGGGAGAGCGAGAAACTTCAGAAGAAGTAGCGGTTGCTTGCGCGGCGGGCGAGAAGGGTGGTGTGATCGGTAGAGAGTGACCTCTACCGATACGCACCGCACCATTGAGGCAGTCTGGCGGATCGAGTCGGCTAAGCTCATCGCTGCGCTGGCCCGGATGATGCGCGACGTGGGACTGGCGGAAGAGCTTGCGCAGGATGCTCTGGTGACTGCGCTCGAACAGTGGCCGAATTCGGGTGTTCCAGACAAACCGGGCGCGTGGCTGATGGCGGTGGCGAAACATCGTGCACTGGACTTACTGCGGCGCGATAAGCTGATCGAGCGCAAACATGAAGAACTCGGCCGCGAACTGGATTCGGCGCAGCAGACGGCCGTGGCTCAATTCGATCTGTCGCTGGATGACGATGTCGGCGACGATCTGCTGCGGCTCATCTTCATTTCCTGCCATCCGGTTTTGCCTTTCGAGGCCCGGGTCGCGCTTACACTGCGCCTGCTGGGCGGGCTGACCACGCAGGAGATTGCTCGCGCATTTCTGGTTCCGGAGTCGACCATTGCACAGCGGATCGTGCGGGCGAAGCAAACTCTTTCGGAGGCTGGTGTTCCGTTTGAAGTCCCCAGGGCGGAGGAACGCGAGCAGCGCTTGTCGGCTGTGTTGGAAGTGATTTACCTGATCTTCAACGAAGGCTATTCTGCAACTGCGGGGAATGATTGGATGCGTCCCGAGTTGTGCGAAGACGCTCTGCGTCTGGGGCGAATTCTTGTGGGTCTCGCGCCGATGGAGCCCGAGGTCCATGGGCTGGTTGCTCTCATGGAGATTCAGGCCTCAAGGTCGAGAGCGCGAGTAGGACCATCGGGCGAGCCGATTTTACTGCTGGATCAGAATCGCGCGTTGTGGGATCGGCTTTTGATTGGCCGGGGACTCGCAGCGTTGGAGCGTGCAGAAGAATTGGGCGGGGCTCGGGGCTGGTATGCGTTGCAGGGTGCGCTGGCGGCCTGTCATGCGCGGGCGCGAACCGCGGAAGACACGGATTGGGCTCGCATCGCGGCGCTATATGGCGTGCTGGCCGAGGTTGCGCCATCGCCGATTGTGGAGTTGAATCGCGCTATCGCGGTCGGCATGGCGTTCGGGCCGGCGGCGGGGTTGGAACTAGTGGATAGGCTGACCGAGGAGCCATCGTTGCAGGCCTATCATCGGCTTCCGAGCGTGCGCGGCGATTTGTTATCGAAGCTTGGGCGGATGGACCATGCTCGAGTGGAATTTGAGCGGGCGGCCGCGCTTACGCAGAATGCTCGCGAGCGCGAGATGTTGCTGGATCGCGCTCGCGATTGCGAAACAGGCTAGCGTAGCCGCCACCGGTTGTAGGCGACGAAAATCAACAACAGGCCCGTGATCGCCGGGAACAGCGCGACCACCGGCGGGTTCGTTTGCAGCGTGACTACAGTGGCGCCGATCATGATGATCACCAGGGAGGCCGCGGCCACTGGAGTCAGGGCGGGTTTGATTCGTAACAAGCCGGGGAGGATGAGGCCGAGTCCTCCCAGGATCTCAGCCACCCCGATGAATCGCAGGAACGTGCCCGAAAGCGACGTCCCCTTTGTCATCTCCTCAATCGGCATCACAAACTTCATGGTGCCTGCGAATAGGAACAAGAGCGCAAGCAGACCTTGGAGGATCCAGAGCAGGACTCCGATGCGCGGCGCTCGCGCGGCCGATACAGTTGGGCTCATAGAGGTCATTGTCCCCACGTTTCGAGTAGCTCGGCTAGCCGGTCGAAGGTTTCAGTCGCACCCGGCTCCATGCCGGAGTTCAGATGCCCATTGCGATTCTCCACCGCTTTGTGAAGCACGCGGCTGGTTAGAGTCGTCTTGCCCTCATGCTCTTCCAGTGTTACCGTGGTGGTCCACTCAGGGCTGCCAACCTTCGGTTCATCGAAAATTTCAGTGGAGACGATGCGATGGGGCGGCGTGATTTCCAGGAAAACACCCTTGAAAGCCGGGCTCGGGCCGCTGGGCGTTTGAAGCACGTAGCGCCAGGCTCCGCCGACGCGGAAGTCGATCTCGCAGACGGAGAGTGTTGTGTTTCTCGGTCCCCACCAGCGGGCGACGTGTTCGGGCTTGGATAGTGCTTCGAAGACCATACTGCGCGGCGCGTTGAAGACCCTGGTCATGAGGATCTCCAAGTCTGAAGGCAGCGTCACACTGAGGGTCTTCTTGTTGTCCGTACTTTGAGAAAGAAACTCGGAGAGACGATTGAAGGTTTGTTGGGCGCCTTCGATGGCTCCGAATACTTTGACCGTGGTGTCTTTCTCCTGCGCTGTTTCGAAGACCATGAACATGGTGACTTTTGTTCTTGGGCCTTGTTCTTGAAAGGTGACCGTGGAACGAAACTTCGGCGATTGGTGCTCATAGGAAAGCAACTCCGGCCTTAGCACCTCCAGGTAAAAGCTTTCATTCTTGTAGTCGGTTCCATCCGGGCCGTGCATGATCAGGCGCCACTTGCCTCCCGGCCTCACGTCCATCTCTTGAATGGTGCTGGTGAATCCGTTTGGTCCCCACCATTTGGCCAAATGTTTGGGGTCGGTCCAAGCCTCGAAAACAAGGTCGCGTGGAGCGTCGAAGATCCTGGTGGTGACAATTTCGCGGTCCGCGGTGGGGCTGCTCCCCCGCACGTGCTGTTCCAGTTTGTCGAGGCTCTGGCTCCAGCCTGCTTCCATACCGGCGAGCATTTGAGGCGCAAACGGGACCAGTCCAACGGCGCGGGTCTTTAAGGTGAGCTTGGTTCGGCCGCCCAGATTGGCGAAGGTGACCTCCGTCAGCCCGTCAAGAAGGCGGTTGCCTTGCGCATCCGTAGCGATATTCGTAAAGACCAGGCGATCCGGTTCGATGATTTCACGATAGACGCCGCCGCACGGATAGTCTGTGCCATCGGGACCGCGCATGACGATGCGCCACGCGCCGCCGACCCTCAGATCCACTTCGCAGACGGGGTTGGTGAACATACCCGGTCCCCACCACTTGATCAGATGCTCGCGTTCGGTGAATGCTTTGAAGACGAGTTCGCGCGGTGCATTGAAGACGCGTGTAAGAATGACTTCGCGCTCCATTGGATTGGCGGAGGCGCTAGTTTTTGCGGGGCTTACGGCCATGTTTTTTCTCCTTGGTCTGAAGTTCTTGCAGGTAGTCGTCCAGCCGGTCGAAACTTTCTTCCCAGAAACGTCGGTAGTGCTCCACCCAGCCCGCGACGTCCTTCAGAGGACCGGCTTCCAAACGGCAGGGCCGCCATTGGGCTTCGCGTCCGCGGGCGATGAGGCCCGCGCGCTCCAGCACCTTGAGGTGTTTGGAGATGGCGGGCATGCTCATTTCAAAGGGCTCGGCAAGCTGGGTGACCGATGTCTCACCGGAGGCCAGGCGTGCAAGAATCGCGCGGCGGGTGGGATCGGCAAGGGCTTGGAACGTGGTGCTAAGGGTATCGGTCGACATAACCAGTTAGTTAAATAACCACACGGTTAAATATAATCGGACGAACGGGGACTGTCAAGAGTTTTTTGGACGCGACAATAGAAGCTTGGGCATGACCACCAAGCAACCGCTGGAATCCGCCTACCTTGAGCTACTGGAACGGGTGCGTTCGGCGGCGGAATTGCTGGAAGCAATCGAGGCAAGCCGGGGGCTACTCGACCAGTTGCCGGCCGAGGATCGAGAGCGTCTGCATCTGGCGGTAGCGCAGTTGTATAATCCCGATCCAGTGGCTCGGCGACGAAGGCAGAAAGCGGCGGAGCGGGAGCGCAGCGCGGCGCAAACCGAGCGAGTGGGTGCTGTACGGGAGGAAACAGGAATCCGGGAACTGCGGCGCAAGCCTGTGTTCACTACTCCAAACGTTTTTCCGCCTGAGAATTTTCAGCAGCGAGAAACGCAGGAAGTCGAGCCGCAACATTGCTATGTGTGCAAGCAGAAATATTCCGTGATTCATCATTTCTACGACCAGATGTGCCCGGAATGCGCGGACTTCAATTTCGCCAAGCGAACGGAATTGGCGGATCTTCGCGGAAGGGTAGCGCTGCTAACCGGAGGGCGGGTGAAGATCGGCTATCAGGGTGGCCTCAAGCTATTGCGCGCCGGGGCTCAGCTTATTGTCACCACTCGCTTCCCGCGCGATTCGGCTAGGCGCTACTCGCAAGAATCGGATTTCAGCAAGTGGGGGCATCGTCTGGAAATCTTCGGGCTGGATATGCGCCATACGCCCAGCGTCGAGGCACTTTGCCGGCAGCTTGTGGACACACGTCCGCGGCTGGACTTCATCATCAACAATGCCTGCCAAACCGTGCGAAGGCCGCCGGAATTTTACGCGCACATGATGAAGGAGGAAAGGGCTGCGCTGAACCACATGCCGGAAGGGGTTCGCAAATTGGTGGGCGATTACGACGCCGGGGCGGGTGCGGTTCAGCTTCACAGCACGGCAGGCTCGGCGGCCGAGCTCTCGCAACTCGCGCTGCTGGCAGAGGACGTGGGGCAGAAGCATCTGTTTCCCGAAGGGCGCCTGGATCAGGATCTGCAGCAGGTGGATTTGCGTGGGCGCAATTCGTGGCGCTTACTGATGGCAGAGGTGTCGTCGGTGGAACTGCTGGAGGTTCAATTGATCAACGCCATCGCGCCGTTCATCATTAATGCCCGGCTGAAGCCATTGCTGCTGCGAACGCCCGAGCGCGATAAGCACATCGTCAACGTGAGCGCCGTGGAGGGGCAATTTTACCGGAACTGGAAGACCACCCGCCATCCGCACACCAACATGGCAAAGGCCGCGCTGAATATGATGACGAGGACTTCAGCTACCGATTACTATGGCGATGGTATTCACATGAATAGTGTGGATACGGGATGGGTAACGGATGAGGATCCTGTAGAGATCGCGGCGAGGAAGACTGTGGAGCAGAGGTTCCATCCACCGTTGGACATCGTGGATGGCGCGGCTCGCATCTTAGACCCGATTATCAGCGGGATCAACACGGGACAGCATGTGTGGGGACAATTCTTGAAGGACTACAAACCCACCGATTGGTAAAGGGGACCAAAGCAGGTCCCCTTCCCGGTCCAACAGTTATGCTTTCGCGGCAACTTTGGCCAATGCGTAGTCTTCCAGGTGGCGTGCGTCGCTGGCGAACTTGCGAATGCCTTCGCCCAGCTTCTCGGTCGCCATGGCGTCTTCGTTGTGCAGCCAACGGAAGGTCTTTTCATCCAGATGGATATGTTCTTCCTTGTTGGACTGCGCCTTCGCGGGATCCAGCGCGCGCTCCATGGTGCCTTCGGTCTGCTCCAGCTTGTCCAGCAGGTCGGGACTGATGGTCAGCAGATCTGAACCGGCCAGCCGGATAATCTGATTGACGTTGCGGAAGCTGGCGCCCATCACCTGGGTCTTGTAGCCGTACTTCTTGTAGTAGTTGTAAATGCGAGTGACGGAGACAACGCCGGGATCGTTATCCTCGGGGATGTCTTTGCCGCTGTTCTTTTTGTACCAGTCGTAAATGCGGCCGACGAAGGGCGAAATCAAAGTGACCTTCGCTTCAGCGCAGGCAACGGCCTGGGCAAAGCTGAACAGAAGAGTCAGGTTGCAGTGGATACCTTCCTTCTCCAGAATCTCCGCGGCGCGGATGCCTTCCCACGTGCTCGCGATTTTGATCAGAATGCGCTTGCGATCCAGGCCCTTCTTCTCATAGAGTCCGATCAGCTTGCGGCCTTTGGCGACGGTCGCATCGGTATCGAAGCTCAGGCTCGCCGCGACTTCAGTCGACACGCGGCCCGGGACCACCTTCAGAATCTCGCAGCCGAACAGAACGAACAGCTGATCGATAAACTCTTCCGCCATCGCAGCGTGATCGCCGCCTTTGGCCACCGCGGCTTTGGAAGCCTCTTCCACAAGCGAGTGGTAAGCCGGCATCTGCGCCGCTGCATAGAGGAGCGAAGGATTCGTGGTCGCGTCCTGCGGCTTGTGGCGCGCAATGGCTTCAATGTCGCCCGTATCCGCTACGACCACCGTGTACTTACTCAGAGATTCTGCCAGCTTCATTTTTGTCTCCTATGGTTTCGAGCAAAGTAATCTTGGAAGTGCGTGCGCTTTCCGCACCTGCTGAACCCACACTTAGCGATATACGCGGTCCAGCTTCCGAGTATCCAGCGTATCATTCTTGAGCCCTTGACGGGCCGGGCTTGCGGGCTTTGATTGCCGGTGTAAGGTCATTTTCCGGATGGGCTATCAAAGCTTCGCCCCGTGCGCGATAACTTTTTTCTACGTACTCCCGCGGATAATCAACGAATTGTCGCCACTCGACCCTCCTATACCGCTTGTGGTCGCCAAGCCGTTCACCACCATATACAGCGCAGATCACACAGAGGGTTTATTACGGGCATAGGCCTCCACGTAGTGTGAACACTGTATCTTCCAGTCTCGCAATCTAAGAATAGTCGGATGCTAAGTTTATTGACTCCAACAGGTTGCGTCCGTACTGTTGAGGACGAGACGGGCTTATATCACTAACCCTTGGGAGGACTTTACTCAAAATGACGAATAGAAGATCAATGATCAAAACGATAGCGGCAAGCTGCTTCGCTATCGCCGGAATGGCGCTTCTGGCCGCTTCCACCGTGCGCGCGGGCGAACAGGATTTTACCCTGGTTAACAAGACAGGCGTCGAGATTCACGCACTTCACATTGCGCCGCACAGCTCCGACGAGTGGGGCGATGACATTCTGGGCAAGGACACCCTGTCCAATGGAGAAAAGCTGGACATCACCTTCCCCGCCCGCACCCGGGCCAAGCACTGGGACCTCCGTGTGGAAGACGAAAAAGGCAACAGCCTGACCTGGGAGAGCATTGACCTGCTGGAAGTTTCCGAGGTCACGCTGCACTTCAAAGACGGAAAGGCTTGGGCAGACCTGAAGTAGCGGTCGGAATTTTAGAGGAGGGATCCGGCTGTGGGGGCCGGTTCTCTTCTGATAGTATTTCCTCATGAACCCGCGAACGCTGCTACCAACGGCGGTCGCAATCTCTCTGTTGCTTCCCCTGGTTGGCGTAGCGCAAGTCTCCTACCTCGCCTACATCAAGCTCAACACTTCGCCCGAGCCCCGCGGCCTGTCTGAATATTCGCCCGGCGGCAGGTACACTGCGACCGCGGTTACAATGGCGACTCTGCTTCGCACCGCATACCGCATTCAGGACTATCAACTGGTTGGTGCGCCAGCTTGGATTTCGACAAAGCGCTACGATATCGCAGCCAAAGTGGATGACAACCTTGCGCCCACGCAACAGGTCTTCTTGCGCGCGTTGCTGAGGGACCGATTCAACCTTGTGGTTCGTAACGAGACAAGGGAGTTGCCGATTTTCGCGCTGGTGCCGGCGCGAAGCGACGGAAAGCTGGGACCGCAGTTGATCAAATCGGATGTCGATTGCGCAGCCTACGCCGCCAGCCCACACCCTCTGCCGCAGCCTGCTCCGACACAAAAAAGTGCGGCCCCGCCGTGCGCGACATCCGCCAGGACGGGCGCACTATCGGCCAAAGCCATTCCGATGACCCAATTGGCCACCAGTCTGGCTTTCTTCGTACATCGATTCACCATCGATAGAACTGGCCTGACGGGCGTCTTCGACGTGGAGCTTACCTGGACGCCGGAGCAGATTTCGCCCGCGAACACAGCTGACGGTGCCGCCGGCCTATCCATTTTCACGGCGCTTCAGGAGCAGCTAGGATTGAAATTGGTTCCGGAGAAGGGGCCTGTGGACGTGCTAGTCGTGGACCGGATCTCCGAGCCTTCTGAGAATTAGATCGACGCGAGCAATTAATTCCCCTTGCGAGAAGGGCTTCGAAAGAAAATGCGCTGTTCCGTCCATGCCCTGTAAAACGTCTTCTTCCGGAGAACCCGAAATCAGCAGAACCTTGGTATCGGGCCGCGAAACGCAAAGCTTGCGAGCCAAAGTTTGACCGCCCATGTTGGGCATCGCGGCGTCCGTGATGAGCAAATGGATCGGTTCTTCGGAGAACTCAGCTTGAAGAAGGGCTTCTTCTCCGTCACGAGCCTCGATCACGCGGTATCCTCTCTTTTCCAGAGAATTATTGAGCAGAATGCGAATCGCGTCGTCGTCTTCCACCAGCAGCACGGTCGGCTGACCCTCCAGTCTCGCGGCCTGCTGGAACATTGAGGATGTTGAGATTTCGGCTTCGACGTAAGGAAACAGCAGTACGAACCTGGCTCCGTCGGCTTCGCTATCCACAGTAAGGTGGCCGCGAGTAGCGCTGATCATGTTGCGAACCGTGAACAAGCCAAGGCCGGAAGGGCGGCCGAGCTCTTTGTTCCAAGAGGGCTGAAAGAGTTCCTCGACCGCCGTCGAACCAAGGGCCGGCCCTGAATCTTCTACGGTGAGTCTCACGTAACGTTTCAGATGGCGCGCGCGATATCTTTCGTCGACCGTGATGTCGGTAGTGGCGATTTCAATCCGGCCGGCTGTCCCTAAACGGCTAGCGCAAAAGCGAACCAGTTCGGCTATCGCCTGTTCCATCTGGGAAAGATCGACCAGAATCATCCCGGGCTTGGATTCCAGCGATAGGGTAAGATCGACGCCGGACGGAATCAGGCTCTTAAGCTTGGCTCTGGATCGTTCCAGCGAGTGGTTCAGGTTTATCGCGGCCGGCTGCAGCAGTTCTTTTCTGCTCAGCGCCATCAACTGCCGCGAAAGGGCGGCGATGCTCTCACCGGCTTTCTGAATAGCTGCCGCTCGGATCCGCACCTGCTGTGGGTTGGAATCTCGTGAGAGCAATTCGCTGTGCCCCAGCACAATGGTCAGGGAGTTGTTCAGCGCGTGCGCGACCGATCCGGCAAGCTGGCCGAGGGCGCGCGTCTTCTGTTCCTCACGCCGCTGTTGTTCTTCCCAATCGCGGACTGTATTGTCGCGAAAGGTAACCACAGTGCCGGTCGCACAACCACCGTTGGTCCGAACGGAAATTTCACCATCCACCCGTCTTGCGCCGCCGAAACGGTTCAGCAGCATCACGTCGTTTCCGAATGCGACTGAGGATCCGGCGATCATGGCGAGCTCAACCAGATTGTCTATCGCGTGACCACCAGCCTCTTCCAGGCGCAAAACTTCGTGGAGGGGACGGCCCTGGGATGTGTTATTCCGGCTACCGGTGAGGCATTCGGCGGTGGAGTTGAGGAACTCAACGCGGCCATGAATATCGGTGACGATGACGCCGTCAGAAGCGGACTGAAGCGTCGCCGCTAGCTGTTCGAAGGTGGTTTCAAGGCCTTGATCTATCATTGAGCACCCACTGAAACGGAAACATCCACTGAGTCGCCGCGCGTTGCCAAAGACGGACTTGTTCCCTGGCCCACGGCGTTGCCAAGCGCCATAAGTTGGCGCGCCGGGGTACCCATTTCTTCCGCTGCGCCTGCGGACGCACAGAATACCGGGGCAAGCGCGAGCTCAGCCTTCAACTGATTGACCAGGGCCTGGTATTTGGGGCTGGGGAGGCGGGAGTCAAAGCGCACAATCTCCATCTCACAGCGGTACGCTGGATCGTAATAAGGCGGAAGCGGCTGACCATCGCATAGCAGAGTAGTGCCGCCCAGACGCCGCAGAATGGACGCCGAGTGGTGACGCACCGTGGCCGTACTCAACCCCAGGGCGCCTCCAAGAAGTTCTCCCAGCGCATAGCTGGCAAGCGCAATATGTAGAGCTTCAGTAGTGCAGCGAAGCTCCGGAGCCAACGCCCACCCCCCCGCTTCGACGTAGCGTAAGAGTTCGCATTCCGCCAGCTCCAAATCGAGGCTTACAGATTTTCGCAGCGCCGATCCCCATTGCGAGCATCGCGCTTGCGCAGACTGCGACACTCCAAGATCGGAAAAGGCTGTGGGAGGGAGGTAGACTTTCAGGCTGGCACAACCTCGAAGCTGCTGTTCTTTCACGGTCAGCAGATGCCACCTGCTTTCGTCTTCGTGCAAGCGGTAACGTCCATCGCCGGTCAATTGCCAGGATTCAATGGCGCCGTCTTCCAGGTAAATCCGGCCTCGCATTTGCTGGACGCTTGCGAGCTGCCCCGCATGTTCTTCTTCATTCAAGTCTCGCCGCGTGAACACGGGCGGAACATACGCAAGGGAAGGCGCGAGCAGAACAAAAATGCGGTCTTTTGACGATCTGTCGTTCACGTGATTGAGAGTCCGTCAGTGGTTTACTCCACTTATCGGCGAAGCACGTGAATTTTACGGATTTTTTCGCGTTGCCGAACCGCCATTAGTGAAATGCAACGCTCCCTGATCTTGGGTATCAAATAGAAGAGGCGACATGAACAACACCATACAGAAAATAACGCCATTTCTCTGGTTCGATCATCAGGCCGAGGAGGCAGCGGAATTTTATACATCCATTTTTAATGGTTCCAGCATAGATGGCATCGCCCGCTACGGCGACACGGGGCCGGGTCCTAAGGGCAGCGTGATGACCGTTCAGTTTACGATCGAGGGCCAGCAATTCGTGGCGCTCAACGGAGGGCCTCAATTCAAATTTACAGAGGCGATTTCTTTCGTAGTGAACTGTGAGACGCAGGCGGAACTCGATGACCTGTGGGATAAGCTTTCCCATGGCGGGCAGGAAGTTCAATGCGGCTGGCTGAAGGACAAGTATGGGATGTCGTGGCAGCTTGTCCCTGCAAACATAGAGGAGATGCTGCAGGACAAAGATCCCGAAAGGTCCGGGAGGGTGATGCAGGTAGTTCTCAAGATGAAAAAGCTGGACATTGCGGAATTACAGCGGGCGTTCAGGGGCGATTAACGCCCGCCCTCTTGTGTTAGTGTCGTTAGTGAAATACTCAACCATTTAAATAGGAGGAAAATAATGACAACCAAAGACGTTGCAGACAAGCTGGTGCATTTCTGTTCGCAGGGTAAGTTTGAAGATGCAATGGTTTTGTATTCGCCTGATATCGTCAGCGTGGAACCCGGCGCGCCCGCTGGACAATCGAGGGAGTCAAAAGGCATTGAGGCCGTCAAAGCCAAGTCCGAGTGGTGGAACACGAACCACGAAGTCCATTCGGCGAAGGTGGAAGGTCCTTTGGTTGCCGGTCCGTTCTTCTCCGTGACCTACAAGATGGACGTTACCTTCAAGCCTGAAAAAAGGCGCTTTCAGATGGAGGAAGTGGCCCTGTATAAAGTTGCGGACGGCAAGATCGTCCACGAAGAATTCTTCTACGCCATGTAAGTGGAACCGGTCCTGCCTTTCATGCGTTCATAATTCATGATGAGCACATGGGTGCAGGACCTCCGCTACGCATTCCGCTCGCTGGGCCGAAATCTGACGCTCACCACAATGATGGTCCTTTCCCTGGCCATCGGTATTGGCGCCAATACAGCAATTTTCAGCGTGGTGGATGCGCTGCTGCTCCGGCCGCTGCCTTATCCGCACGCCGATAAGCTGGCCAACATCTGGCTGCACTCCCCCGGCCTGGGCATCTTTCGCGACTGGCCCTCGCCGGGGCAGTACGTCGACATTCAGAACGAAAATCATAGCTTCGAAGAAACCGCAATCGCGCAGCTTCGCAGCATGACGCTGACCGGGCTCGATCAACCCGAGCGCGTCGACGGGATCTACACCTCCTCCGCCCTGTTCCTCATGCTCGGCGCGAAGCCTTCCTATGGGAGGCTGCTCCGTCCCGAGGATGAAAAAGGGAAAGCAGTTGTCGCGGTTTTAAGTAATCGGATCTGGAAGCGGCTGTTTAGCTCCGACCCAGGAATCGTCGGCAAGAGCATCACGCTAAATGGCGACGTCCTGACCGTCGCGGGAGTGCTGGACTCCGGCTTCATGCTGAACACCGAAGCGATGCCTGCGGAAGGTCCACTCGACAAGGTGGATGTCTTCCTGCCGCTGATCTTGAACCCCAAGGACCAGGGCTGGCGCTTTGATGAGAATTACAACATTCTGGTTCGGCTGAAGCCCGGTGTTTCCGTACAACAAGCGGAGGCCGACATCGACGTGATCGCAAGCCGAATCCGGGAGAAAGACCACCGGGATCGCACCTTCGGGATGACCGTCACAGGACTGCAGGAACAGGTGGTGGGCGATGTGCGTCGCTCCGTGTTGGTGCTGCTCGCCGCAGTAGCGTTGGTCTTGCTGATTGCGTGCGCTAACGTTGCCAACCTGATGCTGACGCGCGCCGCTGCCCGTGAGAAGGAAATCGCGATTCGCAGTGCTTTAGGCGCGGGAGGGTGGCGAATCGCCCGCCAGCTGCTCACCGAAAGTCTGCTGCTTTCCCTGATCGGTGGAGCGGCCGGGCTGTGGATCGCGGAAGGCGCGCTGTACGTTGTGCGCCGCATAAATCCCGGAAATATACCCCGGCTGGAGGATATCGGAATCAACGGCACGGTCTTGGCTTTTACGCTGGGGATCTCGATTCTAACTGGAGTTCTTTTTGGCCTCGCTCCCGCTTTGCGAGCCATCAAGGTGGACCTCAATACATCACTAAAATCTGGCGGTCGCAGCGGTCATGGCGATGGCGGAATGAGCCTGACGCGAAACCGCCTGCGTGGGCTTTTAGTGGTTTCTGAACTGGCACTCTCATTGATGCTTCTGGCAGGCGCGGGGCTCCTGATTCAGAGCTTCGTGCGCCTCCGCAAAGTTCCGCCCGGATTCGCAACCGACCATATTCTTTCCATGCAGGTGTCCGTGGATGGCCCGAAGTATAAGGGCAAAGAAGGCAGCAAGGCTGCCGGACGGTTCTACCGCGATGTCGGGGATCGCATCACCCATCTGCCCGGCGTAAAGACCCAAGGGTTGATTTCTGCGCTGCCCCTGACCGGCACAGTAGGCTGGGGCCAGATTAATGTCGAAGGTTTTAAGCCCGAGCCAGGCCAGGAACTTCAGGTGGATATGCGCGTGGCGAGTTACGACTATTTCCGCACGCTGGATGTCCCTCTCTTAAAGGGCCGGTTCTTAAACCAACAGGACACGCCCACCACTCCGCCCATGGTAATTGTGGATGAAAACTTCGCCAAGCGATTTTGGCCGCGTGAAGATCCCATCGGGAAGCACGTTTGGTTCGATCAGAGCAAAGTTAAATTTACGATCGCGGGAGTGGTTGGCGTGGTCAAACAATACGGTCTGGATGCGGATCAAAAAATCGTGGTGTATTTTTCCCATGATCAGGATCCGGACAGAGGCATGTACCTGACGGTGCGATCTTCTTCCGACCCCGCCGCCCTGTCGAACGCAGTGATTCGCGAGATTCACGCGGTGGATTCGAACGCGGTCGTATACGACGTTCGCACCATGGAGGACCGCCTCAACGCATCGCTCGCCCGCCAGCGCTTCTCCACGTCCATGCTGGGCGCATTCGCCGCGTTCGCTCTAGTGCTGGCGGCGCTGGGAATTTACGGCGTCATGTCCTACCTGGTTTCCCAAAGCACTCACGACATAGGCGTGCGAGTCGCTCTAGGGGCCCGGCCGTCGAACATTCTTGGACTGGTCCTGCGCCAAGGCATGGAACTAACCGCAATTGGGATCATAGCGGGATTGATCGGCGCGCTGGCCGTCACGCGAGCGATGGCCAGCCTGCTCTATGGAATCACCGCGACCGACTCCGCAACGTTTGCCGCCGTGGCCGTTACCCTGGGACTAGTCGCATTGGCGGCAATCTTGATTCCAGCGCGCCGCGCCATTGGCGTCGACCCGATGGTGGCATTGCGCGAAGAGTAGTGCTTCTCCGCTCTTTTTCGCAATACTAGTTCCATTGTCATGCCAAAGTACGCCCTCCTGTTGATTTGTAGTCTCCCGTCCTTCGCGCAATTGACCGTCGACACCGTGGCCGGCGGAAAGGTCGTGTCTGGAGTCCCCGCCCAAAACGTTTCTCTCTTTTATCCCTCGGGTATCACTCGCGACGCTTCCGGCCGAGTCGTCTTCACGGAGAGCTATGTGATCCGGAGAATTGAAACCGACGGCACCCTTCAGACCATCGCAGGCATAGGCCAATCCGGGGAAACCGGCGACGGTGGACCAGCCACGCTAGCTCGCCTTTCTGTTCCTTCATACCCGCGCTACGATTCGCTCGGGAATCTCTTCTTCGCCGACGGCTACCGCATTCGCCGCATCGATACCAAGGGAATCATCACCACTGTGGCGGGCACGGGGATCTCGGGCTCGCTCGGCGCGGACGGCCCGGCGGCTCTGGCGCAGGTGGGGTCCATCGCGGACCTGGCTGTAGAAAAGGCCGGAAATGTATACTTTTCCGAACCGTCGCAAAACCGCATTAGGCGATGGACCACGGCCGGGAAGATCGAACTGATTGCAGGCAACGGCGCCTCAAAGTGCGATCCGACACAGGATGGAGTCCCAGCAATAGCGACGGCCGTGTGCCCCGGCTCAATCACGGTTGATTCGACCGGAAATCTCTATCTCTTTGACGAAAATTCCTTGATGCTTATCGGACCCGATGGCATCTTGAAAAAATTTGCCGGCTTCGGAACCGGCGCGTGTTGCGGCGATGGCGGTCCAGCGATCAATGCGCGTATCTCGACGGGGTCCCTTGCCATCTCTGCTTCAGGAGACGTCTATATCGCAACTTCGGAGGTTCAGCCGAACGGTACGGGGCTTCAATATGTCATTCGCAAAATTGCGTCCGATGGGACGATCAACCTGGTGCCGGGAACTGCGAGTCTGGGCGGCGTCCAAAGTCCCATCGGTCTACCCGGTTTCTCGTTTCAAGGTCTTGTGATCGGTGACAACGGACAAATCGACGCGACCATAGGCCTCCAAGTTGTGGAAATCGGCGCGCAGGGAGCCGTCCGCAGCTTAGCGGGAGCCTCACCCACCCTTCCTCCTGACGGTACTCCCGCCCGGCAAGCGTGGCTTTCTGCGCCGAACACGATTGCTGTCAGCAAAAGTGGAACGCTCTACATCTCCGACAACTGCAAACTCTGGAAGGTTGGTTCAGATGGCCTCCTTACCACGGCGGCGAATCCTACCGATTGCTCGATAGCATTTATGGCAGTGGATAGCCATGAACGGATTTATTACTCGTCCTACCCGTCTCCGAGCGGAACCTTGTCGCCGATCACTTCCATCGCGCCGGACGGAACCAAGACAGTGGCGCTGGCAGGCTCATACGGGCCTGCATCGCTCGCGATTGACTCGAAGGACCGGTTGTATGTGTTTCCTTATTTCGCCAATTCACCCCCAATTGGTCCATTTAGACCGCCCATTCTTCAGAGGCTGAATCCGGACGGAAGTATGGATCAACTCGGATATAACATAACGGTTCCGACTAATTCACCGGAATCGCGGCGTATTTGGCCGCCGATAGCTCCGATAATCTCTACGCTCAACCGACTTTTCCGGGTAGCACGGTAGTGGGCTACTCGGACACGGGCAAGGTAATCGCGGACTTCTACCTATCGTCCTTTACTGTTCCATTCGCGGTCGCCCCCGACGGGTCCACATGGGAGGAAACTTCAGGACTAACTCGCTATGCGCTTACTCCTACCGTTAATGAACTTGGGACGCTGCTGAGTTCCCGGCAGCCCGGCTACTCCGGCGACGGAGGACCGCTGGCGTCAGTACGGTTCGCGTCCTATTCTCCCGGGCCGACCAGCCAATATCTGGTGAACGGAGCTGTGGAGTATCTTTCCAGCGGCGGTGGCGGCTATTCTGCGAATCGCCCCTATAATCTTGTCCCCGCCTTCTCGCCCTCGGGCGACCTCTATCTGCTCGACATCAACAATAGGGCGGTTCGCAAAGTGAGCGGCTCCATTCCAAAGAATCTGCCCGTCGTTTCGCAAGGCGGCGTTGTCAACGCGGCGAGTCTTCAAGCAGGGCCAATCGCACCAGGGGAACTGGTAACTATTTTTGGTTCGAACTTTGGCTCTGGCGGCCTGCAGGTGTCCACGCCCGATAATAATTCCGTTCCGACCGCCCTGGGAGACATTAGCGTTTACATCGGCCCTACCTTAGCGCCTATCACCGCCTACACGCCGAATCAGATCAACGCATTTGTCCCTTACGAAGTCGCAGGCCTGAAGACCGCGAACGTCCGAGTCGTTGTCGATGGCGCGAATTCTGCAGCCGTTACAGTGCCGGTCGCGTCCTCCGCTTTCGGCATCTCAACCATAGATGCCAGTGGCTCAGGCCCGGCCGCTATCTTGAATCAGGACGGGTCAGTCAATTCGACTACAAATCCGGCCGCGCAGGGCTCTGTGATCACTCTATTCGGAACGGGTGAGGGAGTCACATCGCCCGCGCTGCCGGACGGAGCACTGGTTCTATCGACGCCTTTTTCCACTCCGGCCGGCCCAGTTACCGTTATGATCGGTGGTCAGCCCGCTCAGGTTCTCTACGCGGGCGCGGCGCCTTCTCTGCCTACGGGAGTCTTGCAGATCAACGCTCAAGTCCCAAACGGAATTTCATCCGGAGCCGATGCCATCGTCGTAAACATTGCCGGGACCGCGACGTCTCAAAGTGTGACCCTTTCCGTTAGATGAAACCCGCCCGCAGGCTTTCGCGATAGACTAAACCGCAAATGCATTTTTCACGTGTCGCGCTCTTACTCGCCTGTGTAGTGCCGTTGATCGCGCAGACTAACCAGTGCGCCGCAAACGCGCCGTCCGCCGATTCCACAGCCTCTTCCTGGAACGGCTGGGGTGGCGACATTTCCAATTCACGCTTCCAATCGGCAAAGGGAGCGCAGATCACCGCGGCCCAAGTTCCGCGCCTCAAGCTGAAATGGTCATTTGGTTTGGCCGGTGCCAAGCAGGTATATGGCGAACCGGTGGTGGTGGGCGGACGAGTCTATTTCAGCGGCGATACCGGCCTCGTTTATTCCGTTAACGCGGCCACCGGCTGCACATATTGGACCTTTCAAGCAGAGTCGGGCGTCCGTACAGCGGTTTCCATCAGACCCGGCCAACCTCCAACGGTGATCTTCGGCGACCTGAAGGCCAACGTGTATGCGGTCGACGCCGCCAAGGGAACGCAGCTCTGGAAAGTTCACGTGGATGAGCATCCTACTGCGCACATCACGGGTGCTCCGCAGGTTTACCAGGATCGAGTCTATGTACCCGTCGCATCCGGTGAAGAAGGATCTAGTTCCAGTCCAACGTACCCGTGCTGCAGTTTCCGCGGCAGCGTCGTAGCGCTCGATGCGGCTACAGGGAAGCAAATCTGGAAGACCTTCATCATCGCCGAGGTCCCGAAGATCGTCGGCAAGAACGCGAACGGCACCAGCCGCTGGGCTCCTGCCGGAGGAGGCGTGTGGAACACTCCCACCATCGATCCAAAACGCCACGCGCTCTACATCGGTACCGGCGATGCGTACACCACACCAGCGCCCAACACTACGGATGCCGTGATGGCCATGGACATCGATACGGGAAAGATTCTGTGGACCGTCCAGGGTACTGAGAACGACGCGTGGGTGGTGGGCTGCATGAGTGCTAAGCCGCTGGAGAACTGCCCCAAGGACTTCGGTCCGGATCAGGACTTCGGCTCGCCCCCCATTCTGCAGGAGCTCTCCGCCGGCCGCACTCTGCTGATCGCGGGACAGAAGAGCGGCAACGTGTGGGCGTACGATCCCGACAAAAACGGAGCGGTCGTCTGGCGCACCGCGTTGGTGAATAACACCAAGGAGTTCGGCGGAAAGATTGTTTGGGGAGGTACCGCGGATACGCAAGCCGCGTATTTCGGCCTGGGCACGGGGGGCATTGGAGCCATCGACATTCGCAACGGTGAACGAAAATGGTTCACCGCTCTTGTTCCCGCCGAAGGCCGAAAGGCTCCCACTGGACAGGAAGGCCCCCTGACGGCAATTCCCGGCGTAGTCTTTTCCGGCGGCTGGGACGGAGTGTTGAGAGCTTTATCCGCGTCCGACGGAAAGGTGATCTGGCAATTCGACACGCTGCGCGAGTTTCAGACCATCAACGGAGTGGCCGCAAAAGGCGGCTCAATGGGCGCGGCCGGACCCGTGGTTTCTGGCGGAATGCTGATCGTGCCTTCCGGCTATGTAGGCGTTCGGAACGGCGTGCCCGGCAATGTAGTGCTCGCCTTCTCTGTCGAGTGAAGGGGCTGTTGCGCGCATCCACCGTCGAATGACGCGATCCAATCCAGCCCCAACTCTCGGCCTCCAACCGTAAACTCCTCGGGCGGCCAGCCTAAGCGCGTAAGCCCGGGGGATTTGAACAGCCCTAAACAATATGTAAATTCTTCAGTACGCTGTACAGCCACATTCCCACCAGAATCACGGTGAACGTCAGCGCCACCGCCCCCACCCAATGCGAGTAGACATCCAGCTTGGTGATGCGCTTCACCACCTCATGCTGCTGGGCTTCCATGCGGGCTTCACCCGCGCTGAGAAAAAGCGAGTCGTCTTCCTTTTGCCCAACAATGGACCGGAAAACCATAATCACGACATAACAAGCCGTGACAATCGCCCAAAGGGCGATCACAATCTGAGTCGAAGACAGGGACATTTTGGATTTCACTCCTTGGTGGAAATCTACGGCCATCATCTTAATATCCCCGTGGAACGAGCGTGTCAAGCGGGTCCCGGTCAGGTGAAGACCTTACCCGTCATTTCGATTTCGAGCTTTTAGAAGCTGTAGCGGACCTTCAGCGTCGCATAGGAGTTGCGACGGTATTGACCTAGAAAGTCGGTCATGTCGCCGCGAATCCACGCTACGCCCGCAGTGGTGCGCCAATGTTGTCCATATGCCTGCGTGTATTCCAGCCGCAGGAACGACCCACCGCCGCGTATCGCAGTTTCCAGCGAAACATCTCTGTTTGCATCTATGGTCCAGCCCACGCGGCCCACGAACGATTTGGCGAATCCCCGCTCCGGGGAATACTCCAGCGGATTGATTGACCGGGTGACCTGCTCGCCTGCATACCCCCCCACCAGCGACCATTCCTTTACCTGGCGTTCCAGTTGAACGACATAGAGAATGAATTCGTCGTTGTTCTTGTCGGGCGACGTGTAATAGGCGGCCTCCCCCTTAAGCGTGAACCAGGGCAGAGGAACCGCGGCATCGGCCCCGTAAAGACGCAACCGCGGAAAGTAACGCTGAAGCGCCAGCTCGCTTCCTGCAAAGGCATAGTCGAAGGACGGCAGATTGTTGAAACCGTCAAAAAAACACACAGAGTATTCCCACCCCGCACCGACATGATTGAATCGCGCGCCGTATTGCGACCCGCCTGGATATCGCGCACCCTCGTCGATAATCTGATAACTCTGAAATTGCTCAGGCACCGGCGTCCAGCGCTGATTGAGAAGCGGTGTACGGCTCGGCGTGAACCAAGGTTGCCAGACGAGATCGACCGTATTTGACCCCGCCTCTATCGTGACGCGCGCCGCCGCTACGCCGAGGAAATCGCTATCGACGACGCTTGAGAGATAATCCTTCGGAGCAAACCGGTCGGTGGGATTGAGAATATCGGCCTTACCCCAGCGAATGAATTGCCGCCCGAGTTCGGCTGTGAACCGCCCTTTGTGAATGGTCGCGCTCATTCTGCGAAGTGATAAGGCAGGGCGCTGAATCGTGCGATCATCCAGATCCAGGCGCAAGTTCCGATCTACCTGCTGATGCGTGTCCGCGCGCGCGTCAAAAGCGCCGTTAAACTTTAACCATTCTGTGGCCTGGTAGGAAACTTCCCAACGGAAAAGCGCTTCGGTGACCGCGTGCCCGCCATCGTTCGGCGTGGTCTGAGGAAAGAATAAGTTATCGCTTTCGAGGAAACCGCGTTGTTCAAACTTCGCTGTGCTGGCGGAGGAATCGCCTTGAGCCGCGGAATCGTTCTGGGCCCATGCCCCTGTGCCCAGAATCAGCAGCAGTAGGGCCGTTTTACTCATGACTCGCGCCGTAAGGTTTGCAGCGTGAATTCGTCGTCTTTCATGGGCATGTTGAAGTCGACTTTATCGTATTTGAGAATCGTGCGGCTTTTTCGCGTCACGTCCAGAACCTCCGTGGTCATAGGGGTCCAAATCCCTTTTACCTGCTGATAGTCTTTATAATCGATCACCCGGACCAGCCCCTTCTTGTTATACGCCTCTATCTTGGAAACCGTGTAGTTATCTTTACTTCACCCACTCGTAAGAATACGTGTATTGCGACGACTTGCGCGGCCGGGCTTCGATCTTCCACGCCTGGCCTTCATCGGCGAGCACCTTGAAATCGTATTGGTCCACATCGCGCTCTTCCAGATCTTCGAAGCTGAAATCGGTCCCAAAGAAACGGGTCGACCGGTCCTGCAGCGCGATGCGCTGATCACGGCCGATACTGGGTCGCCACATCCACTGGTCGCTGGCGCGGTCGGTGTGATTGACAATCAGCAGGCCCACGCCTTTTACATCGGCGGGTGCGGTGAAGCGGAGAATCGCTTTGCTGTTCCCGAAGTCGCCAATGCGCTGGTAGATCCAGCGTTTGGTGGTCACATGGTTTTCGTTGCCGCTCACTTCCAGTGTGCCCTCATAGCGCTGTGATTTGGAAGCCTCGCGCTTCTGGACCTCCTGAATAATCTGGCGCGCATCTTGCGCCTGCACCATGCCGTAACCGAGAAGGACAAGCAAGGAGAAGATCATCTTGCTTCTATTCATACTCCAATGCCTCCACCAGCGACCCTCGTACGGCACGCTCTCCGGGACCCAAAGCCGCCAGGAAAGCCGCGGCAAGAATCACCGGCAACAGCGCCAGCGCGATTGTAAATGGATAGGAATAGCCATAGTCGATTCCTACCAGATCCCTGCGGGTCACCTCCAGCGAATAGTAAAGCTGAGCCGCACCCAATACCAGCCCCAACACCAGCCCGATCACCCCAATCGCCAGCGCCTCCAGCCAAACCGTGTTGCGGACCTGTTGCCGCAGTGCTCCCACCGCCTGCAGCACGCCCAGTTCTCTGCGGCGGTCGGTGATGGAAACCGTCAACGCATTGACGATCCCCAGAATCGCTACTAACACCGCCACGGCAATCTGAACATAAGTAAGGCCGAACCATTGGTCTGCTACGTGAGTCACAAAATCTCTCACGTCTTTATTCGTCAGAACGAAGAGTTTTCTTTCGGAGCCGAATTTGGTAAGAATAGCCTCGCGGACCGCCTGCTCTGAGGCTCCAGGCTTCAGATAGATGCTGAACACATTCACCCGGTCGTCGTGCCAGTAACGTGTGAACAGGTCCCTGGAGATCAGCAGCGAGCCTTGCTGGTCCGAAAAATCGCGGACCACGCCCACCACCGGTAGCCGCAACAAGCCCGTAGGTGAGGGAATGTCAAGAGTCTCCCCCATGCGCGCGCCGTGAAGCTGGGCGAAGTTTTCCGAAGCCATCACGCCTTTGCTCTCTCCCACCAACTTGTACATCTCTTCTGAGTCTCCCTCTAACGCGGGAAGACGGGCACGATCGGAAATCTGGCGCTCACATCCAGGGCGACCAGCATCACCGGCGAATCCTTCACTTTCAAGCGCACGGAGCGGACCATTTGGACCCGCGCAATTCCGTCAATCTCTCGAAGACCGGCGACCAATGACGCGGGAAAAAGAAAACTCCGGGCGGAGATGGTCTCCGCCGTGGTGACGAACAGATCGGGGTCAAGGGCGATTCTCATCCAATCCGGAAAGCGACTGGTAACTGGATCGCGACACTCCAGCCAGCGCGACCACCAAAGCCAGAGATAACATCAACGCGGCCACAGTTCCCGAAGTCCGCCGTGGTGCCTGAATCAAGCTGTCCGCGGCCAGCGACCCTTCCACCGGGCGAATGTAGGCCAACAACGGACGCAAAGCTCGCGACAGCCACAATGTCAGCGTGGGGCAAAGCAGAATCGCAGCCACAACCGCCAGGGCAAACCCGCCGTAAAACAAAATTCCCACGCGGCTAAAGATCAAGGCGGCGATCGAAAGCGCCAGGCACCCGAACGCGATCAGCCTGCGCACGCGGCTCTCGCCTTGGCTGATCGATTGGCTGCGGCCCTTTTGCAACGCTTTCACCGGGTCGACGCTGGCGGCAGCGTTGGCAGGCAACCATGCGGCAATCAGGCTGGTGACCATCCCCATTGCGATCGCCCCAGCAAACAGCTTCGGATCGATCGAGAGTTCACCGGTCTGCTGCGCCGAACCATAGATCTGTTCGAGGAGAGTGCCAATATATCCAGCCATCGCTCGAGCCATCAGCATGCCGAACAGGACCCCGGCGAACGTTCCCAATAGACCTGTGATAGCGCTCTCCAGAAGAAAAAGAACCCGCACCTGTCTGCGCGTGGCGCCTAAAGCGCGCAGAATTCCGATCTCAGAGCGGCGCTGAGAAACCGCGATCGAGAATGTGTTGTAGATGATGAACATCCCAATGAACAAGGCAAACAAGCTGGTGATGTTCGATACCACCGAATAAACCCTCGCCGTCGCTTCAAACTGCTGGCCGCGCGTGCTGGGAGGCTCGACTTGAAACCCTGGCCCCAGCAGTGTCTGCAACTTCGCCTCGGCTTGCTCCAGCGTGACCCCGTCGTCCAATGCCAGATCCACGCGATCGAACTTCCGTCCCCGCCCCAGCATCTTTTGGGCGGCATAGATGTCCATCACAGCTAAATCGCCGCCGAAGGCGCTGGCCAGGCCGCCCGGTTTCATGATGCCGCGAACGGTAAACGTCTCATCGCCCGCCATGGTCCGCAGCGAAATACGGTTGCCGCTCTTCAGCCCTCGCTTATCTGCGAAGGGCCGGGTAATCATCAACGAGTCGGCTTGCGCCAGAAACACCAGCGGATCGTCGATGGCTGCGTCCGTTTCTTCGAAATCGTAATTGCGCAGGGTGCGATCGCCCAGCATGTCGACGCCCAGAAGCAGCAGGTTGCCCGCGCCAGTGGAGATGCTCGCCTCAATTACAGGAGCGGCCGCGCGAACTCCCGGCACGTCACGGATCTTGTCCAATACATCTTCGTCGAAACCGGATTCACCGGCGGAGACTTGCAACTGCGTGGATCCGGCGATGCGGTCAATCGTGTTGTGAAACGCCCCCAGCACGCTTTGATTGGCCGTGTGCATTCCCACGAACACACCCACGCCCAGTACGATTCCCGCCGCCGTCAGCAGACATCGCACGATATGCTTGCGCGCGTAGGGCCAACTGATCAAGCGAAGAAGAATCATTTAGCGCCGCACGTCCTCGAAAATCTTGCCGTCGCGGATGTGAATGGTGCGAGGGCAGCTTTCGGCCACCGACGGATCGTGGGTCACAATCAGCACCGTCGATCCCAGCCGGGAATGCAAATCGCGAATCAGTTTCAGAATCTCGATGCCCGTGGCGCTGTCCAGATTCCCTGTGGGCTCGTCGGCCAGCAGAATGGGCGGAAAGACGCTCAACGCGCGGGCGATGGCGACCCTCTGGCGCTCGCCACCCGAAAGCTCATCTGGCAGATGGTCCATGCGCTGGCCGAGTTGCACCAGATTCAGCAGCTCCACCGCGCGCTCCTGTACCTTCTTGCGGGCCCAGCCTCTCAAATGTAGCGGCAAGCCTACGTTTTCCAGGCAAGTAAGCGTAGGAAGCAGGTTGAAAAACTGAAATATGAACCCGATCTTGTCTCGGCGCACGCGCGTCAGGCCGTCATCGTCCAACTTAGAGACCTGCTCGCCATCCAGATCGATCTCTCCGGTGGATGGATGGTCCAGACCGCCAATCAGGTTCAGCATGGTCGATTTGCCGGAACCGGACGGGCCGACAATGGCCACCATCTCTCCCTTCTCGATTTCCAGATCGATGTGTTGAAGAGCGGTCACTTTGCGTTTACCGTCGAACATCTTGGAAACACCGCGAAGTTGGATCACCTGTCTCCATTATCGGTACAATCGGGGCTTGCATTATAGATGCGAATCGGGGTCGATGCGGGTGGAACATTTACCGATTTTGTAGTGGTGGAGGACAATGGCCGCCTCCATACATTCAAGCTCCGTTCTAACCCCGCCGCACCCGCGAGCGTAATCCTCAGAGGCATAGAACAAGTCGCGATGGGCCGAGCGGCACAGGTGGTTCACGGCTCCACCGTCGCCACCAACGCATTGCTCGAACGCAAGGGAGCCCGTACGGCGTTTGTAACCACAGCCGGTTTCGAAGACCTGCTTGAAATCGGCCGTCAAAACCGAGCCGAGCTGTATAACCTTACCCCCTCTCCCCGGCGCGGCTTGATCGATCGCAGCTTATGCTTCGGGGTACCCGAGCGAGCCTTTCACGACGGCACTATTTCGCGCAAACCCACACCGCAACAGCTTGCAGCGCTAGGCAGACGCGTCGGAGCCATGAAGGTGCAATCGATTGCGGTCTGCTTTCTGCACTCCTACCGCAATCCTGCGAATGAAAAGCTTGTGACCGATGCGCTCAAGCAACTGGGACTCTATCTTTCTATCTCGCATGAGGTGAGTCCCGAGTTTCGCGAGTATGAACGGGCTTCGACGACCGCCGTTAACGCCTACGTCGGGCCTTTGATGGACGCCTACTTAAAGGACCTTGAGGGCCATAACATCGCGATCATGCAATCGAGCGGCGGGTTTCTGTCCGCAAGCGAAGCTCGTAAGCATGCCGTCCGTACCGTGCTATCCGGACCTGCGGGAGGAGTAGTCGGAGCACTTCAAACCGCTCGTCAAAGCGGGATAAGAAAGATCCTGGGCTTCGATATGGGAGGCACGTCCACCGATGTCAGCCTCGCCGACGGAACTCCTCGCGAGACGACCGAAGCCATCGTCGACGGACTGCCGATCCGCGTTCCCATGCTCGACATTCATACGGTAGGCGCGGGCGGAGGGTCGATTGCGCGCCTGGATTCGGGCGGCTTGCTGCGTGTCGGTCCGCAAAGTGCGGGCGCAGAGCCTGGTCCAGCGTGCTATGGGCGCGGAACACTGCCGACCGTCACAGATGCTCACGTCGTGCTGGGCCGGATCGAGTCGTTGTTAGGCGGAGCGATGCCGATTGACGCGGCACGAGCCCGGCAAGCCGTAGGATCTATTGCCAAGGAGCTGAAGCTTTCGGTGGAGGCTGCGGCGGCGGGCATATTGCGAGTCGCCAACGCCAATATGGAGCGGGCGATTCGAGTCGTGTCCGTAGAACGAGGTTATGACCCGCGCGAATTTGCGCTGGTCGCATTCGGAGGCTGCGGCGGTCTGCACGCGTGCGACATCGCCGGGGAGTTGGGAATACAGACCGTGGTAGTGCCTGAACTGGCGGGCGCGCTTTCAGCGTTGGGCATGCTGTTGGCCGATGGCGTTCGCGATTACGCTGCCGGAGTATTGGGGCGTACCGACCTGGATGCCGCATTTGCGTCTCTTGAACGTAAAGCGCAAAAGGAATCGCCACAAGCCGAGATCCAGCGGTCGGCCGACTTGCGTTACACCGGACAGAGCTATGAGATCAACGTTCCCTGGAACGGCGCGCGGACAGCGGCGAAGTTCCACCAGCAACACCTCCGTATCTATGGTTATTCCAATCCCAAGGCACCAGTGGAACTGGTTACGATTCGCGTGAGGGCCAGATCGCCTCTTAAGAAACCCAAGCTTGCCAGGAGCCCTTTTGAACCCGGAAAAGGAACAACATGCCGTGTCTGGGTGGGAGGCAAATGGCAGGTTGTAACGGTGTGGCCTCGGAGGAAGCTGTCGGACAAGCCGC
This sequence comes from Terriglobia bacterium, assembly GCA_963766615.1. Classification (GTDB taxonomy): domain Bacteria; phylum Acidobacteriota; class Terriglobia; order Bryobacterales; family Bryobacteraceae; genus Palsa-187. The sequence goes on along the minus strand of CAVYBC010000008.1, from coordinate 364,861 downwards.
AGAGCGGCCCGGCGCTGGTGGTCGACTATGGGTCGACTACCCTGGTCGCCCCCGGATGGCGCTATTCTGTGGATGCTGCCGGGAATCTGTTGATAAGGCAGGCATAGTCTGGCAACTGTGTCACACTGGAATTTCCAGGCATGAAGACTCGAATTCGATCTACTACCATTCTGTGCGTTCGCAGGGATGGGAAAGTTGTAATGGCCGGCGATGGCCAAGTGACGTTAGGCAGCGAAGTGCTCAAATCTTCCGCCAAGAAGCTGCGGAGGCTGTATAACAACAAGATCCTGGCGGGTTTCGCGGGTTCCACGGCGGACGCCTTTGCCCTTTTTGCCCGCTTTGAGAGCAAGCTCGAGCAATTCAATGGCAATCTGCCGCGTTCGGTGGTCGAACTCGCCAAGGAGTGGCGCACGGACCGGGTGTCTGCGGCATCTGGAAGCGCTGTTACTTGTAGCTGACCCCGCCAATACCTATATTGTGAGCGGCAACGGCGATGTGATCGAGCCTGACGATGCCATTGCGGCGATTGGGTCGGGTGGGTCATACGCTAAATCGGCAGCCATTGCGTTGATCGAAAACACGAAACTTACCGCACGGGAAATCGTCGAAAAATCAATGTCCATTGCCGGCAAGACGTGCATCTACACCAACGAAAGTGTCGTGTTTGAGGAGCTAGGCTAAATGGTCATTTACCTTCCCGCGCAGGCTTCCGAGGACGCGCCCGTTCTGGACGAATTGACCCCGCGCGAAATTGTCCGCGAACTGGACAAGTACGTGATCGGCCAGGCTGATGCCAAGCGCGCCGTCGCCATTGCGTTACGCAACCGCATCCGCCGCCAGAAGCTCGAGCCGGAAATGGCCGATGAGGTGATGCCCAAGAACATCCTCATGATCGGGCCGACGGGAGTGGGAAAGACGGAGCTGGCACGACGCCTGGCTAAGCTCGCCAACTCGCCCTTCATGAAGGTGGAAGCCTCCAAGTTTACCGAGGTTGGTTATGTGGGCCGCGATGTGGAGTCGATGATCCGCGACCTGGTTGAGATCGCGCTCGATATGGTTCGGGAAGAACGGCTGAACGAGGTAGGCGAGAGAGCCGAACGCAGCGCCGAAGAACGACTGCTGGATTTGCTGATTCCTCCCACGCTGCCTGAGGCAGATGGTGGAGCGGAGTCCAACGAGCGTACTCGCGAGAAGCTGCGCGAGCGACTCCGCGCCGGCAAGCTGGACGATCGCATGGTGGACATCGACGTCAAGGATCGCGGACCGACGTTCGAACTGACCACCGCTCAAGGCCTGGAGGAAATGGACATCAATCTAAAGGATGTCCTGCCGGGCCTGTTTGGCGGGCGCACCAAGAAGCGGAAGATGAGGGTCGGCGAGGCTCTGGATTACCTGATTCAGGAAGAAGAACAGAAGCTGATCGATATGGAGAGCGTGACTCGCATCGCTATTGAGCGAGTGGAGCGCAGCGGCATTATCTTTCTGGACGAAGTGGATAAGATCGCCGGCCGCGAGGGCGGCCATGGCCCCGACGTCAGCCGCGAGGGCGTGCAGCGCGATATTCTGCCTATCGTTGAAGGCACTACGGTGAATACGCGCTACGGATTCGTTCGCACCGACCACATTCTGTTCATCGCCGCGGGTGCGTTCCATGTGTCCAAGCCCAGCGATCTGATTCCGGAACTGCAAGGCCGCTTTCCGATCCGCGTCGAGCTGAAATCTCTAACCGAACAGGACTTTATCCGCATCCTGAAAGAGCCCAAGAACGCGCTGATCAAGCAGTATCAGGCGCTGCTGGACACCGAAGGAATCAAGTTGTCCTTCACCGAGGATGCCCTGCAGGAGATCGCCCACTTCGCCGCGCTGGTGAACGAATCTACTGAGAACATCGGGGCTCGGCGGCTGCATACGATCCTCGAAAAACTGCTGGAAGAAGTCTCCTTCGACGGTCCGGATCTGAAGAAGAAGACCGTCAAAGTGGATGCCGTTTACGTGCGCAAACAGCTCGCCGATATTGTGAAGGACCAGGACCTCAGCCGGTATATTCTGTGACGATGTGGCGGGCGCAGGGGCGCAGATACTGGCCGTTGTTGTGTGTCTTCATGCTGGCCGGTTGCGGGTTTGTCGGCGATCCTCTGCCTCCGGCGCTCAACATCCCGGTTGCGATCACCGATCTGCGAGGTTTGGAATACGGGCCCAACGTGCTGGTGGAATTCTCGGCGCCCAAGCTCACCACTGAGGGATTGCTGCTTAAGGAATACAAGCTGGAACTGTTCATCGGCCCAGCCGTCAATCCTTTTTCCTATGAAAAATGGGCTGCTGGCGCAAACAAGTTCGAAGTCCCACCGGGGTTGGGTACCATTAGCGCCGAGGAACCGATTAGAGCATGGATCGGCAAGGAAATCACTGTCGCCGTCCGCGCAGTTGGACCAAAGGGGCGGCCTTCGGGGTGGTCCAATCTCGTGTCCTTGACGGCAGCCGAGCCTCTGCTTACGCCGACGGCGCTCAGAACTGAGAGTGTTCTCAGGGGGGTCGCGTTTACATGGAGCGGATCGGGTCCTCGCTACCGCATCTACCGCGCCGAAGGCGAGGGTATGCCGGAACGCTTCAATGAAACCAATGACCCCGTTTATTTGGACGAAACCACTCAGTATGGGGTCCGCTACCGGTATCTGGTTCAGGCATTCGCCGACGAGAGCCATCAAAGCGCGATGGCGGAAGCGACGCCGATTACTCCCGTAGATACGTTCGCACCCGCGGTTCCCGGAGCCGTCACCGCAGTGGCCGGCGTCAACACTATTGAACTCGCATGGACCCGCAATGGCGAGCCCGACTTTAAGGGCTACAACGTGTATCGGTCTTTGGACAACGGTCCCGACGAGAAAATCGGGATGCTGGTGGAGGCCCCGGCGTTTACGGATATGAAGGTTCAGGCGGGGAGGCGTTACCGTTACGCGGTCACGGCTGTGGACGTTTTGGGGAACGAGAGCGGGCGGTCAAATCGGGTTGAGGTGGTCGCGCAGTAGGAGGGAGATTGCCTCGGCCCCGCCTAGCGCGAAAACGGGTTTCGAATGGGAAGCCCGTTAATCACCCGGCCATCTTTCATGTCTTCCAGTAAAGTGTTCTGGCGCCTGTTATGAAGCGCCGCTGTGCGTTGATGCAGAGTCGGCAGACCACAAAAAACGATGGTCCGCCCTACCGTGACGCTTGTTTTCAATGGCTTGGTGGGTTCGTTTTGCAAACAAAAAGTTTTAACGAGCAGAGAACAGGTCCATATTCTCGCGGCTTCCATGAGAGGGCCACTCTCTGTCAATGAAAATCTTTGGCCACCCGCAATGGCGTGGCCGACCAACGGGAGGCGCCACAGGGTCCTTCCGTTTTCCTTTTCTTAGAAAGGGTTTTCTCTTCCCCTCGCCGACTCGCCCTGCTTCCATTCGCACTCTTGTTATGGAGCTTGCGCTCCGGTGCCAGTTGGAGTCCTTCTTCTAGTTAACGGGGCTGCCTTCTCCGAGCCGAACTGAATCGCCTCCGTTGCCGGGAACGCTCGTTCCGCCGCGACATCGCAGTCACCCGAACCCGGCGATGGGTTCACCAAAACCCGACGACACGTTCTTAGGCCGCCTGACGGGAAAGCGCCGTGGCCTGGCTGTGGCGCAGCGGTTCGTACACTTCTCCGCCTACCCACAGCCGGTGCAGTAACACCGCGAGTTTGCGCGCCACCGCTACGATCGCGCGCTTCTTCGCGTTCTTGCCGCCGCGCTCGGCCAGCTTCAGCCCCCACCGTTTCAGATCCGTATCCGGCCCCCGCTGGCGCAGAATGCATTGCGAGGCCTGCACCAGCAGCCAGCGCAAATACCGGTCGCCTTCTTTGCTGATACCCAACTGCGGCTGGCTCTGACCTGACTCGCTTTGTCGGGGCCGCAAGCCCACAAAGCAGCCCACATCGCGGCTCTTGCGGAAACGCTGGCCATCTTCCAGCGTCAACACAAACGTCAGAGCGATCAAGGTCCCGACTCCGCTGACCTGCTGCAGGAGTTCGGTTTCCGGATACTGCGTCCGGGCGATCTGCTCGATGGTGGTGTCCAACTGGTGAATCTTTTCGGTCAACGATTCCACTGCTTCCAGCAGCGGCTTCAACTGCTCGCGCATTGGTTTGGGCAGAGCGTCCATCTTGTCCACGCCCATCGCCTCGGCATCGCAGGCTGGCAGGCGCTCCCCCATGGCCTTGACGAACCCTCGCGCTGAGTTCACTGCGCTGGTACGCAGTTGCACCAGCGCGGCCCGCATGCGGATGGTCAGCAAATCCGTTTGCCCCTGTTCGCTGCGATGCCGGATGGGCCGCAACAACTGCGGATCCACACGCACCAACCGCGCCAGCGTCTGCGCGTCGATGCGGTCGCTCTTGCGCGAGCTGGCGCTGATCAACTGCACCTGCCGCGCGTTGGCCACGATTACCTCAAAGCCCAACCCACTCAGCATCCGGCTCAACCACGGCGAATGCGTTCCCACTTCGATGGCAATCCGGCAACGCTGCAGCGGCCCAAACTTCTCCACCATCGCCTTGCGCGTGGTGGCCACGCTGCCTTCCGACACCACCTCGCCTTGCGCTCCCAGCACGCAATACCGGCTGGTTCTGTCTCCCAGGTCCATGCCGATTGTGATCGGCCCCTGCTTCTGGGCTGTCGCCCGTTTCGGACTCTGCTTAACCTTGCTATTCTTCTTCATGGCCGGTCTCCTTTGCACATCCATTGGGAGCTTATCGCATCCCGTAGGGGGATAGGCCCTCTCATTCCATCTCCGAGGGGCGCTGGATGGATGGACGCGCGGCGCAATGTGTATTTTCGATGGCTTGGTGGGTTCTTCCGAAAATGAATTTCTGAGATGTTTGTTTTCAATCATTTGTTGGGTTCGTTTCGCCAGGGACGGTTTTTCTGGGACGACCTCTCTTCTTTGGCGGAGAGGAAGGGAGAGAGGGTGGGGAAGGCGGCCGGAGGGAGTGAACTCGAACGCCCAGCTTTCCCAGTCGGCGCACGTGATGGCGGATGAGGCGCTCCTGGTGCTGCGGAGAAAGCGCAGGCGCCTGACGGTCCTGGTAGGGATGCCCGGTTTTGAGAACCTCATAGATCAGTTGCAACATCGTGTGAGCCACGGCGATCAATGCCGAGTTCTTCTTGCCGCCCGATTTGGTGGTGAGGCGCCAGAACTTCTCGCGGATAAAACAGTTCTTCTTGGCTGCGGCCGCCCAGGCGCATTCGGTCAGGGCGCCACGCAGCCACGGGTTGCCGCCGGTGGTGCGGCTGCTGCGATTCTTCCCCGCGCTGCGATTGTTGCCGGGGCACACCCCCGCCCACGAACTGAGGTTTCGCTGCGAAGGGAACTGGGTCATGTCGGCTCCAGTTTCAGCCAGAATGTTGGCGGCACTGCGTTGCTGCACTCCCGGCACGCTTTGGAGCGTGTGCCATTGCTGCTCCAGACCCGCCTGCTGAATCTGGGCGGCGATTTCCTGGTCGATTTCCTCGATCTGTTGCTCGATAAACTGCATGTGGGATAAGCTGTAGCGAATCATCTTGCGATGGTGCTCCCTCATCTGATGACCCTCCAGGGCCGCGACGATACCGGGGATCTTTTTGCGGGCCAGGCCCCGCGCCAACTGGGCGATCTCCTCCGGCTTGGCCTTGCCCGTTAACAGCGCGTCCAGCATCAACTGCCCGGAGGTTCCGAACACATCGGAAAGCACGTTACCCAGTTTTACGTTGGCGTCCTCCAGGATCTTCTGCACCCGATTCTTTTCCGCTGTGCCCGCCCCATGCAGTTTGGTGCGGCGGCGGGTTAGATCCCGCAACTCTCGAATCGGCCGCGGCGGGATGAAACTTGGATGAATCATGGCGTGCCGCAGCAAGTGTGCCAGCCACCAGCCATCTTTGTCGTCGGTCTTGTGGCCCTTTCGGGCTTTTACCTCGTGGGGGTTGGCCAGCTACACTTTGACGCTGTCTTCCCGCACGTTGAAGATCGGTTTCCAATACGATCCCGTGCTCTCCATCACCACGTGCGTCACCGCTGCCTGGCTCAACCACTCGCGCAGTTTCTCTAAATCCGCAACATTGACGCCAAATCTCTGCCGTTCCACTCGGGGTTGCCCATTCAATGGTCCGGTCATCACACATACCGACAACCACTTCTTGCCTACATCGATTCCCGCGCAACGTTCCACGGCTGCACAAATCATCGCCTGATGCTCCTTTCTGCGCAGCAGAACAGTTGACGTCTATTCACATAAGTTCTTCCTCGGCTCGACTGCTCCATTCGGGGTTTCATTACCTCAACCTGGCCAGTTTCGTTCTCGGGCCTAACTGCGCACCATTCCCCAGTTCAGCCGCCTTCTCCTGCGTTCTCGCAGCTTACTCCATCTCCCCCTGCCGCTTATTTTCATTCCCGGGGTTGGCCGGCTGCCCCGGTCATCCCCTTTCGTTTTGCAAAATAATTTTTTCGAGTACGGGGCCCGATCCGCGGCATGGGGCTTCCGTTGGTGCGGGAGGCGGCGATTTGTTTGGGAGTTCTCATGGCGTGCGTAGGGTACACCAGGTCCGCAACAAATGGCGCGTATTTTGGAGGGATCTCGTTGAGGGGAGGCGAGATAACGGGGGAGCGGGGGTTTGTGACGACAGGATGCGCCCGTATCAGATCTGTGCTTAGCTCGCGATTACTTCTTTCTCTGTTAACCAGCGCACAACGCACGCGACGTGAGATTAGTTACTGGGCCACAGGAGCACGTCGGCGCTGTGCGCTCTCTCCGGTAACCAGCGCACAACGCACGCGATGTGAGATTAGTTACTGGGCCATAGGAGCACGTCGCGCCGGGCGCTGATGAATTATGGTTCAGATGGCAAGATCAGTCTCGAGTCTGCAGCGGCGAGGCGGGTCTCCTCATTGGGAAGTGGCTGGAAAGACGTGCGTGCCAGTCGCTACCAAATTGCCAGTGGTGGTGCATTGAACAGGCTTGTCTGGCACTCGATGAGGATGATGTGAGCAGCAGGCCTACGGAGCTGCTTTGCGGCCGCCTTCGGGACGCCGCCATTGGGATCATTGTTCTGGCGATAGCTCAGTCGTGGCGGAGCGCGATAGCCGGATCGACATTCATCGCTCGCCGGGCTGGTATGCCGCAGGCGAGCAACGCCACTAGAGCCAGAATCGCCGGAGCTGATGCGATCGTGGCTGGATTGTAAGGCGAGACGCCGACCAATTGCGACTGCAAGACGCGATTTACGGCCAGCGATGCTGCAAGACCCAGGATCGTCCCTGCAGCAACCGGCAACGTCCCTTGGCCGAAGATCATTCCGCGGATATCTTCGACCGTCGCGCCGATCGCCATAAGCACGCCGATTTCCCTGGTGCGCCTGCCCACCGAATGAGCGATCACGGCATATAACCCAATCGCCGCGAGCACCAACGCAATCACCGCAAAGATTGGCGCGACGGTGGCGTGCTTCTCCAACTCGCTATGCAGCGCATCCATAGAATTGCGATCGAAAGCCATGTGCGCCTTCAACGTCATTAGCTCCTGGAGCGACAGATCGGAATCGATCTTCTGTACCTCGGCCCGAATTGTGCTCGCCAATGCCAGCTTCATCGGTGTTCGAACCAGAAAATATGCGCGCCCCGGTGGACGCTGGCGCAGCGGCACATAAACGAGCGGTTTGAACTGCTGCCTCACCGGGTCATCTTGCATGATATTCGGAACCACGCCGACCACCGTCAGCCAATCGTTCGGTCGGTTGCGGGACGTCGAACGAACCGCCGAACGAAGATGTTTGCCGATCGGGTTTTCGCCAGGGAAATAACGTGCGGCAAAGCTCTGGTTGACTACGGCCACCGGCAATGAGCCCTGCCGGTCTCCGTCGTTGAATTCGCGGCCTGAGATTGCAGCCGCTGAAACCACACCGAAGTAGTTCGAACCGATCGCAAAGAAGCCTACAGGCTCCTGGTGGTCCGGCGCGGCCGGTTTTCCTTCGATCTCGAACGCCTGCTGGTTGGTGGAGTAGACAGGAAGATTGCTGGCAAGCGTCGCCTGCTCGACTCCCGGAATCGTCCGCAATAGGGTTTCCAGCCGCTCGTAATAGGAGTTTCGCGTTTCGATGCTTGGGTACTTGTCAGACGGCAGCCTGGCTGATCCAACCAGAACGTGCTCGGGATCGTGCGTGCCTGTTTGGGCGGTAACGATCGACGCGAGAGTCCGCAACAACACGCCGTCACCTGACAGCAGCACGATTGCCAGAGCCATCTGCACCCCAATGAGTCCGGCTGCGAACCGCTTTCCGCGGGGGCCCTGCGTCACGCCCTGCGCGTCACCCTTGAGCACCCCGTTCACGCCGATTTGCGTCACTCTTGCGACGGGAGCGAGGGAAAACAGAATCGCGGCGCCCAGCGTGATCGCCGCCAAGTACGAGAACGTGCGGAAATCCACGGTGTAATCGAGGACCTGATAGATGGAGAACGTCGCCAAGTCCCACTGGTGGACGCACCATTTCGCGATCCACCAGCCGGCCGCTCCGGCCACGGCCGCAATCGTCAAGTTTTCCACGAGGACCTGGCGGATGATCCTTCGTTGCCCGACGCCCAGTGCGATCCGAGTCGAGTATTCACGCGCGCGCCGGTGCTTCGAGCCAGGGAAAGATTCGCGAGATTGGCGCACGCCATCAGAAATACAAACCACGCGGCGGCCCATAGCGAACCCCAGATCATCGACGCATCCGTGCCGCTGTTTGCCTCGGCATGAGTGAACATGGTCGGGGAAACTGCGCGATTGGTGGCCGGGTACGCCGCTTCCAATCGGCGATTGATGGTTTCGAGTTCGGTGCGCGCCTGCCGGAGACTCACTCCATCGCGCAGACGCGCGAACGCAAGGAATGCTGCAGGACTGGGTCCTCTCTGCCTGAGCTCGGCGGTCTGCAGGAGCGGAATCCACAGGTCCCATTTCGTGGGGAAATCGAAGCCTTCGGGCATGACGCCGATAATGGTCGCAGGCGACCCGTTCATGTGCACCCGCATGCCGACAATGTCGGCTCGGCTCCCGAAGCGGCTCACCCCAAAGCGATGGTTGAGAATCGCAACCGCCGGCGCGCCGGGGATTTCATCCGCTGGAGCGAAATCGCGCCCCAACATCGGCTGAACCCCGAGAAGCCCGAATGTGTTCGCACTCACATTGAATGCGTTCGTATCGGTCGGGAGGCCGTCGCCGTCTTTTAGAGAGATGCCGCTTTCCGCCACGAACGCGAGACCCTCAAATGACTTGGCCGCCGTGCGCCAATCCTCAAAATCCGCATAGGAAATGAGGCCGCCGCCAGCCGCACGGCGCTCCTGAATGTAAATCAGACGGTCAGAGCGGTGCGCGAGTGGCACGCCTCGGAACAGCATGGTGTCCATGACTGCGAATACGGTAACGTTCAGCGCGATCGCGAGGGTGAGGGTGGCAATTGCGGTGAGCGTGAAAGCGCGGTCGCGACGCAAGGCTCGCCAGGCGAATCGGAGATCGTAGAGGATCGCTTCAAGCTGCGTTGGTAACGAGACGACGGGCATCGGCGTGATTGTAGCGCAACTGACTCTTGCCTTTAGCGGGCATTTGTGGCAAAGATCGTTCTTTTCCTTTGCACCCGATCGGAGGCCTGTTTGGGCGGCCGGCGGGCGGCCCCTGGGTTGACGAGAATCAACGCTGGGTCTGGAACAACAAACAGGCGGCGACTTGCGGCCAGTTCCGATGAGGTCGCGCTCAACACACACCTCAAGATGGTCAGCAGCTACTCGCTTCGATTGGTGTTTGAGTGTGTATTGTCACAGTGTCGGGGATGTCCTGTCCTAACCTGTCAAGTATGTCCTGTCATTGAACACTGAAGCCCGCCCCACAACTGATCGTCCACGCTTTTGATGGCTTGTTCGAATTTTCTGATCCAGAGCTTCTAAATTTCTTGGGTCGGAAGGGGAGGAAGTTCTTCTCGCCTCTGGCCTGCCCGGAGATGAGAATTACGTGTTTGGGGTACTCAAATTGGCGAGCCATGCCGAGACCAACGGATGCTCACTTGGAGCTTGCCGCGGCTCGGGTCGCTCAGCTTGAGGATCTTCTCGATTGCCTTCAGCGGCATTTGTGCAAGGGCGGGTGACGGCCTCCTTGTCAATGGGATTCCGCACCGGAATGCGGGTAACTGGCATTGGAGCTGTGGTGCGCATGGCGTTGTGCTAAAGGCAACAGCCCGGGCTTAGAAGCTGTGAAAGCAGCGAACGCGGAGAATCAGGCTGGAGAAAAGGGTACAGACAACGAATTTCCGCCCCAACTATCGCTTGGTTTCAGAAGCTTGAGATCGGCGGAAATTCGAAGTCAGTCCCCATTTTTCCGACTCCGGCATCTCGGGCGCTTTTTTCACAGCCTCTTATATTCTGGGGCTCGGGTTGGGCTGGCATCGAACTCCGGGTTTCAAGAGGTGTGAAAAACATTGAACGCGCGGGATGAGGCTGGAAATAAAAGGGACTTCCGAAGTTGATCTGCGGTTTTGAAACACCGCGCGGCGTTTGCATGCCGCACCTGTCTATGGATCGAAGGGTTGATAAGTAATATGGAGAGGGGAGTCGGTGGGTATTGAGGCGCCTCAGGTAAGGGAGATAGACCGATGCAAATCAAGGATCGCGTATTCATTGTCACGGGCGCTTCGTCGGGAATCGGGTTGTCTACGGCGATTGGTTTGTCTGAACTCGGCGCGAAAGTTGCCCTGCTCGCCCGTGGTACCGAGGGGTTGCAGGAATTAGCCCGGAAGCTTCCGGACAGTTTGCCGGTCACGGTGGACATGACGCAATTTGATCGCTTGCGCGAAGCGGTGCAGATTGTGCATCGGCATTATGGCCGCGTTGACGGGCTGGTCAATAATGCGGGGCGGAGTTATGCGGCCTCGGTCGAAGAGATCGACCCACTGATTTTCGACGAAATTTTCCACCTTAACGTGTTAGGGCCGATTGTCGCAATGCAGGCTGTGATCCCGCTGATGCGGGCTCAGGGCCGCGGAAGCATCGTGAATGTCAATTCGGGGACGGCATTCATGACTGTTCCGCAATACAGTGTGTACTCAGCTTCGAAGCGCGCGCTGCTCGGATTCAGCCTCACGGCGCGGGCCGAGTTGGAAAAGGACCACATCGTCGTCAGTGAGGTCTATCCGTTTATCACCGCTACGAACTTCGGCAAGAACAGGATGGGGAGTCCGGCGGGCGGGGGGCCGGCAGCTAATTACGCAGATGGCGACAAACCTGAATTCGTGGCCGACCTGGTTCGGCAAGCGATTGAAGAAGGACAGGCGCAGTATTTCGCAAATGACCGGCTTCGAAAAATGGCTGGCGCAGAGTAACGGCGGATTCGCCTTGGAGGGGTTTCTCTATTCCTGGAGATCTCGTGGATTGGAACGGGTTCGGGTGAGCGACTGGCAGGCCGGCGCATTGCTCGCTTTGAGGATGCCGCTTCTTACGATGCGGGCGGTTGAGTAGTTCTCGACGGCTCGTCGTTCTGGCAGGCCACACAAAACGATGGCCCGCCCTACTGGGCTCCGGCTCCGGCTCCGGCTCCGGGCTTTAGGGCAGTAAAAATCGAACGTCAGCGGGATTGGGTTGGAAAAATGGGTACAGACACCAGTCCCATTTTTCCGACTTCGGCATGTCAATCGGCACAATTTTGCTTGCCGTGATCTCGCTGGCGGCCGCACATGGTGATGTGTTGCACTCTTCGAAGTGTCGAGAAAGTCTCGACACGGCACGCACTAGTGCGTGCGCCACATCGGCAATACCCACGCGATGCGGGTAGGCAAGGAGCTTGTCCGAAAAAACGTAAATACGACGGCGACGCACCGTTATCAACATCTTCCGATCCCGACGGCATTGGAGCGGAGGGCTTGGGCGAGCATGACGATCTGGTGATCCCGGTGGCGGAGATCGGGTTTGGGGACGCGGAGGTTGCCAGGGATTTAAGGTCCCGGACATTTTTCGCGGATGGGAATTCGACGGGTAACAGTTACCGACCTGGCCTCAAAAAAAAGTTCTGGCAGGTCGGGAACTGTCGGGAACCTGCCCCACGGTTAAACTAAAAGCAGTGGCAACCGCAACCCTCGATCAACAGCGTGTCCATCTAGCCTACGGCCGCGAGGGCCTGGAACTGGACCTCCCGAACGGCTTCAACTACCAGGTTCTGGAAGCCAAATCGATCGCCCCGCTTCCCGATCCGGTTGCCGCCATCGGAGCCGCTCTAGACGCCCCCTCCGCGGGTCCGAGCATCACCGAACTGGCACGCGGTAAAAAATCCGCCGCTATTTCGGTGTGCGATATTACACGTCCCGCTCCTAACCCGACTGTTCTTCCTCCGATGCTTGCGCGCCTGGAAGCTGCTGGAATTCCCAGGCAGCAAATTCGCATCCTGATCGCGACGGGCTTGCATCGTGCCGCTACTGACGCGGAAATCCGCCAGATTGTCGGACCGGAAACGGCGGCCCGCTACCAGGTGCTCAATCACGATGCCAGGAATCTGGATCAACATCGCCGGTTGGGAACCACTCTCTCGGGTACGCCTGTCTATATCGACGAACGGTTCCTCAGCGCCGACCTCCATCTCTCGCTAGGCTTCATTGAGCCGCATCTGATGCTCGGATTCTCAGGCGGGCGGAAACTGGTCGCACCGGGGTTGGCAGGCGAGCCGACTATTAAGGAATTGCACAGCTCGCGTTTTATGCGCGATCCCAGGTCTCGCGAAGGCTCTGTTTGGGACAACCCACTGCATGCAGAGCTGCTCGAAATCGGCAGGATGGCCCGGCACGATTTTATTGTCGACGTGTCGCTCAACCGGTCTCGCCAAATCGTGCAGGTGTTCGCAGGCGAGCCCGAAGCGGCACACGCATCGGGGATGCGCTGGGTGTCCTCGGCGCACATGCAGCAGATCGACAATCCGGTGGACGCGGTCATCACCACTTCCGCCGGATATCCGCTGGACCTCACCTTTTACCAGTGCGTGAAGGGAATCACCGCCGCGTCTCATCTGGTGCGGCCGGGAGGACGCGTTCTGCTGTTCGGGAAATGCGAGGAAGGGGTCGGCGGCGCGGAATTCGCTGACATGATGCGCCGGTTCCAAACAGGCGGCGACTTTCTGAAAGGCATTGAAGGCGTGCCGGTCACCGTCGACCAATGGCAACTGGAAAAGCTCGCGCTTTCCGCTCGGGACAAAGAGATTCTCTACTGTGTCCCGGGTCTGCCTGCCTCCTATCAGGCTGGCCTGTGGGGCAAGGGCTTTCGCGAGCCTTCACAAGCGGCCGCGGCGCTCTTTCAAGGCCTCAAACCCGATAGCAATGTCGCAGTGATTCCGGAAGGTCCCTACGTGCTGGCCCAAGTGGGCTGATTTCGCGCCGGTGTGCGATCCTGAATCCTGTGGCCGCTACAGCTAGTTTCATGAACGCGCCGTTTCGCGAAGTGCGCCTGGGACCCCTGGATTGCACCGTCGAACGCCGGGGGGATTGTACTTATGTTCGTTCCCCATTTCCCCTCGCGCCTTACCCGGACAAGATCACCGAGCGCCTAGACCATTGGGCGATTCATGCCCCCGACCGAACCATCTTCGCCGAGCGCGACTCCGCTTTCGAATGGCGCAGGCTCAGCTACCTGGAGTTTCGGAATCGAGTGCGATCGGTCGCTCAAGCGCTGCTCAAGCGTGGGCTGTCGTCCGATCGGCCTATCGCGATTTTGTCCGGTAATGACCTGGAGCATGCTGTTCTTGCGCATGCCGCAATGTATGCAGGCATACCCTTCGCTCCCATTTCGCCGTCTTATTCGCTGGTGTCATCCGACTTTGGAAAGCTTAAGTACATTTTCAGCCTTCTAACCCCCGGCCTGATCTTCGCGGCCGATGGACCCAAGTTTGAACGTGCCATCGACATGGTCGCGCCGCCCGATGCCGAAATCGTGGTGACTCGCGGCACCTTGAAACGCCCGACTACAAACGTGCAGGACCTACTCGAAACCTCCGCGACCCCCGAGGTGGATTTGGCGCACGCCAAGGTAGGGCCCGATACCGTTGCGAAACTTTTGTTTACTTCCGGTTCCACAGGAACGCCCAAGGGTGTCATAAACACTCAGCGCATGCTCTGCAGCAACCAGGAACAGATCGGGTCGACATTCCAGTTCCTGCGCGAAACGCCTCCCGTGCTGTGCGATTGGACGCCGTGGAACCACACCTTCGGTGGAAATCACGACATCGGCCTCACTCTGTATTTCGGGGGCTCCTTGTATATCGATGCGGGCCTTCCTACCGAGGCTCGCTTTGAAGAGACGGTCCGCAACCTGCGCGATATCGCGCCAACTTTCTACCTGAACGTCCCTAAGGGCTTCGAGCTTTTGGTCCACCATCTGCAAAAAGACAAGGCTCTGCGGGAAAGCCTGTTCCGCGATACCAAGGTGATGTTCTACGCGGGCGCCGGGCTTTCGCAGCACGTGTGGGACGAGTTGTACCGGCTGGAAGTGGAAACCTACGGCGAACGTATTATCATGTTGACCGGGCTCGGGTCGACCGAGACCGCACCGTTCGCCATGGTGGCGAGTCCCGCAGATCTGCCGCTCCGGCGTAGTCGGGCTGCCGGCGCTTGGCGTTGACGTGAAGCTCGCGCCAGTCGATGAGAAACTGGAATGCCGCGTGCGCGGCCCCAACATCACGCCTGGCTATTGGCGTCAGCCCGAGCTTACCGCGAAAGTTTTCGACGACGAAGGCTTTTACCGAATGGGCGACGCGCTCAAATGGGTGGACCAGCACGACCCGAAGAAGGGTCTCTTCTTCGACGGCCGCGTGGCTGAAGATTTCAAGCTGAACACCGGCACCTGGGTGAGTGTGGGTCCGCTGCGCGCGCGCATTATTCAACACTGCGCTCCGCTGGTGCGGGACGTGGTGGTAGCGGGCCGCGATCGTGACGACATCGCGGTTCTGATCTTCCCCGACCTTGAATCCGTTCAGAAGCTGGCGCCCGAATGCAGGAGCACCGCAGAACTGGTGAGCCATCCCGAAATTCGCGCGCGTTATCAATCCCTGCTGGACGAAATAGCCGGCATGGCGACGGGATCTTCCAACCGGATCAGGCGAGCAGTGCTTCTGGCGGAGCCTCCCTCCGCCGATGCGCTTGAGGTCACCGACAAAGGCTCCATCAATCAGCGCGCTGTGCTGGATCATCGCGCCGCGCTGGTGGAAGAAATCTATCTGGACCCGCCCTCTCCGCGAATCCTGGTGCTTAAGGGCCAATAAGAAACTATGAGCGAACTCGTAAAATACTCTACGCGCGATGGCGTGGCCATCATCACTGTGGACAATCCGCCCGTGAACGCGTTAAGCACTGGTGTGCCCGCGGGCATCGGCGAAGCTTTGAAAATCGCCGAGGCCGATGCCACCGTTCAAGCGGTAGTTCTGGCAGCGGCCGGAAAGACTTTCATCGCAGGCGCGGACATTAACGATTTTCTGAACGTGGTTGCCGGAAAAGCCGAGCTGCCGGTGCTGCATCCTTTGCTCCATGCGCTGGAAGATTCACCTAAGCCCGTGGTCGCCGCGATTCATGGCATGGCGCTCGGCGGTGGAATGGAAGTCGCCATGGCGTGCCACTATCGCGTGGCCGTTCCCGACGCGCAAGTGGGCCAGCCGGAATGCAAACTGGGACTCATTCCCGGCGCGGGAGGAACGCAGCGCCTGCCTCGCCTGATCGGACCATTGAAAGCCGCCGAACTATGCGCCATGGGAGATCCGATACCTGCTCCTGAGGCCGTCCAACTTGGCGCGGTGGACCAGATCATACAAGGCAACTTGATTGACGGCGCGGTCGCATTCGCAAAGAGCGTCGCGAATCAACCTGCGCCGAAAACGCGCAACCTGAACGCGAAGCTCGCTGGCGACCACACCTCTGGGTTCGCAGCGTTGCGCGAACAAGTCCGAAAAGCGAAACGCAACTTGAACGCACCGCAGGTGGCGATTGATGCCGTGGAGCTGTCTCACCAGGCTGAGTTTCGCCGACGGTATCGAAAAAGAAGCAGAGCTGTTCAAACAGTGCCTCCGGGCCACCGAAGCCCAGGCCTTGATCCACGCCTTCTTCGGCGATCGGACGGTCGCCAAGATTCCCGACGTCCCCAAAGAGACGCACGGCATTTCCCGTGCGCAACATCGCCATCATCGGCGCGGGCACCATGGGCGGCGGCATCGCGATGGCGTTTGCCAATGTTGGCATCCCGGTGCGGATCAAAGACACGCAGGAAGCGCTCGACCGGTGCCTGGCGAACGCTCGCCGCAACTATGAGAACTCTGTTAAGCGTGGCCGTTACACCAAAGAGGTGATGGAACAGCGGATGTCGCTGATCACTCCGCAAACAACCTATGACGGTTTCGATCACGTGGATATGATCATCGAGGCGGCCTATGAATCGATGCCGCGTCAAGCGCCAGATTTACAGCGAGCTGGACAAGATCGCCAGGGTCGATTGCGTTCTCGCTACCAACACATCCACGCTGGACATCAACGAAATTGCAGTGGCCACGGGCCGTTCGCATATGGTGATCGGCCTGCATTTCTTCAGCCCCGCCAACGCCATGCGCCTGGTGGAAATCGTCCGCGGGTCGGCTACCAGCAAGGAAGTGATCGCGACAGCGATGGCTGTGGCCAAGGCTCTGAAGAAGGTCGGCGTCCTGGTGCGCAACGGCTTCGGCTTCGTCGGCAACCGGATGATGTTCCCGTACATGTACGAGGCTCAATTTGTCGTGGAAGAAGGCGCTACTCCGGAAGAGGTCGACCGGGCGCTGGCTCATTTCGGGATGGCGATGGGCATTTTCTCCGTCGACGATCTGGGCGGCCTCGACGTCGCCGCGCGCATTCGCGAGGAACAGCATCAGTTCGATAAACCCGGCCTTCGGAAGCCTTTGGCCAGCGATAAATTGGTCGCGCTGGGACGCCTGGGGCAGAAGGCAGGCAAGGGCTGGTATCTGTACGATGAAAATCGCAAACAGACGCCTGACCCGGAAGTAGTCGCGCTGATTCGCAAGACCGCGGCCGAAGCGCACGTTCCGCAGCGGACCTTCACCGAAGCTGAGATCATCGAGCGAACTCTCTACGGGTTGATCAATGAAGGGGCTCGGATTTTAGAAGACGGCACTGCGCTGCGCGCCGTCGATATCGACGTCATCTATCTCAACGGCTACGGCTTTCCTGCCTATCGGGGAGGCCCGATGTTCTACGCGGACACTGTAGGTCTCAAGAAGATCTACGACAAGATCTGCGAATTCCGCGAGCGGCATGGATCGCGGTGGGAGCCTGCGCCGCTACTGAAGAAATTGGCGGAGCAGGGCAAGACGTTCGCGAGTTTCGATGCCGAAAAGGCGCAGCACGCGTAGGCTTACACTTAATTCAGATGACACCGGCCGAGACAATTCCACTCACGGATTACAGCGAGGATGGTGTCGACCTCACGCTCATTCGCTGGTTCCTGTCGCTGACGCCTGCGGAACGGCTTGGAAGCTCACCAGCAGTATGCAGACGACATGATCGCGATCCGTGAGCGCAATGCCCGAAGGTAAACTGATTTACGCGCTCTTAGGGCGCTGCGAGACGCTCAAATCGATTTCATATTGGTAGGCGGATTCGCGGCGGTCTGCAACGGCGTGCCCGTGGTCACATTGGATGTCGATATCGTCCATTCGCGCGAGGCCGCCAACGTCGCCCGTCTTCTACCGTTCCTTGAATCCATCGACGCGATCTTTCGCATTCAGCCGGATCGTCGGCATCTGAGGCCGAATGCCAGCCATCTAACTGGCCGTGGCCACCTCGAACCTTCTGACAAATCTTGGCCAGTTGGACCTGCTCTGCACTATCGGGCAAGACCTGACCTACGAAGACCTTCTCCCGCATTCGGAAGAAATGGATATCGCCGACGGGCTGCGCATTCGCGTGCTGAATCTGGAAACGCTGATCAAATCAAATCGGAACTTGCATGGTGAAAAGGACCGCGCCGTCCTCCCGATCCTCCGCCGCACCCTCGAAGAAAAACGAAAGCTGAACCGCTAATGGCGAGCTACGTCGGCGCGATCGATCAAGGCACCACCAGTACTCGCTTCATCATCTTCGACCGCTTCGGCCGCATCGTCTCCCAGGCCCAAAAAGAACACGAACAGATTTATCCTCATCCGGGTTGGGTCGAACACGACCCCGAAGAAATCTGGCGCCGCACCCAGGAGGTGATCCGCGAAGCCCTTTCTCAACGCGGCCTGACCGCGGCTGACCTGGCAGCCATCGGCATCACCAACCAGCGCGAAACCACCGTCGTGTGGAACCGCGAAAGCGGCCAGCCCGTGGCCAATGCGATCGTCTGGCAGGATGCCCGTGTTTCCGAGTACCTGCCGGAGCTCGCCCGCCATGGCGGCCCTGATCGTTTCCGCGCCAAAACCGGGTTGCCTCTCGCCACCTATTTCAGCGGTCTGAAAATCCGCTGGCTGTTGGATCACGTGCCTGAAGTACGCGCCCGTGCCGAGGGTGGCGACCTGATCTTCGGCAACATCGATACGTTCCTGGCGTGGCATTTGACCCGAGGCACCCATGTCACCGACGTTACCAATGCGAGCCGCACGCAGTTGATGGATCTCTCCACGCTCGCCTGGGACGACGAGATCTTATCAGCGTTGGGAATCCCGCGAGTCATGCTCCCCGAAATCGAATCAAGCAGCGGAGTGAGCGGAGTCGTGCGAATGAAAGAACTGGACGGCGTTCCTCTGGCGGGCATTCTAGGGGATCAACAGGCGGCGCTAGTGGGGCAAACCTGCTTCGCCCCGGGCGAGGCGAAGAATACTTACGGGACCGGCTGTTTCCTGCTGATGAACACAGGCGAATCGCCCGTGGAGTCGCATCACGGGTTGCTGACCACAGTCGCTTATCAGTTGGGCGACTCGCCTCCGCACTATGCTCTCGAAGGCAGCGTCGCCATTACAGGAGCTCTGGTGCAATGGCTGCGTGACAATCTCGGCCTGATTTCCTCCAGCTCGGAAATCGAGCCTCTCGCACGAACGGTCAAAGACAACGGCGACGTCTATTTTGTGCCGGCCTTCTCCGGCCTCTACGCGCCTTATTGGAAGGATTCCGCGCGAGGAGTGATCACGGGTCTCACGCGCTACGCCAACAAGGCGCACCTCGCGCGAGCGGTTCTGGAGGCCACTGCCTACCAGACGCGCGAAGTGGTGGAGGCGATGGAAAAGGATTCGGGCATCGCTCTAGACATCCTGCGCGTGGACGGCGGTATGGTCGCCAACGATTTGCTGATGCAGTTCCAGGCCGATATCCTGGTCCGGCCCGTGGTGCGGCCCGTGATTCAGGAAACCACGGCACTCGGAGCAGCCTACGCAGCCGGGCTCGCCGTGGGATTCTTTAAGGACCTGGATGAGTTGAAAGAACGCTGGGCTGAAGATCGGGCCTGGCGTCCTTCCATGGAATCGACCGAGCGAGACCATCTGTACAAGCGCTGGAAGAAAGCTGTCACGCGGTCGTTCGATTGGGCTTAGGCGGTCACTAATTCTTTGTTCGTGGGCGCCTCAGTCGACACTTGCGCGCCCGCGTACCGCACCACCACCAAGGTCCTGTCATCGGACAGCTCGGCGTTGTTGGTGAAGCGATTCACTTCGGAAAGAATCTTTCCTCTAATCTCCGCCGGAGATTGGCTCAAAGATTCGCGCACCAGGTCCTGCAGGCGGTCCTCTCCGAACTGATCGTCCTTCGAATCGGCAGCTTCCACAATTCCGTCTGAATAGAGCACCAGCGTGTCGCCGGTTTCAAACTTCACCGACGATTGACGGAATCGCGCGCCCGCAAGCAGCCCGAGCACGGGCCCACCGTCTTCCAGGCGCCGAGCTTCGCCGTTCGGCTTGAACAGAATTGGCGCGCAATGGCCCGCGTTGATGTATCGCAGCGTTTCCGAAGCCGGATCGAAGTACGACCAGAACAGCGTCGAATAGCGTTCCCGCGACGCTCCCTCACAGAGCATCCGGTTGATCTTGCGGGTGGCCTCTTCGTGCTGCGCAGGAGAGTCGGTCCACGGAGTTGCGCGGATCGCTCCTTGCAACACGCCCATCAAGAGCGCGGCTGGAACTCCCTTGCCCGAGACATCGCCCAGCACGAACGCGGCACCTTCGTCACCGGCGGGAAGCAGGTCGTAGAAATCGCCGCTCACTTGCGCGGCAGGCAGATATTCGGCGGCCAGTTGAAAGGATTCCGGCAAATTGTTGATGGAGGGAAGCAGGTCCCTCTGCACGCTGTGGGCGATCTCCAGTTGCTGTTCCAGGTGTTGGCCCTTGATGTAAGCCCTCAGCCGGTAACCCATCAGCCCCAAGCGCGAGCAACAGCGTAAGCGCGGCGGAGCAATTGAGAATCAGGTTCCGGCGCACCGGCCACAGAGCCGCATCGTCCTCGCCTCGCGTAAACAAGGCTATTTCCATCATGCCGAACTGCACGCCGTGGTCTGAAGGAATACGAATCGGAAACGCTTCGACGCCCACCTCTCCTGCAGGAGTTGAAATAGTCTTAAACGCCGCCTGCCGGTTGCGAAGCTGGGTGCGAAGATAGTCGACCGAGAAGGTTCGTCCCGCCGGCATGCCTTCATGCACTACGGAGGTGCTGGAGAAATCGCGAACCTGGATCCATGCGATTCTTCCACCGCTCTTCTGGATTTCCGAGGCAAGCGTGTGTTTCAAGTCGTCCGTACTGCGGCCCGGCGCAAGCTCCTGATCCACGCCCGGCTGCCCTGGCCGTCAGTTCGCGCCGCACCTGGTCGATCAAGACGCGCCGGGCGATGAAGGTGTAATACCAGACCGAGTTCACCAGCAGCAGAATCGCCAGCGCTCCACCCACCAAAAGGCATAGTTTGAACCATTGATAGGGATTCTTGTCTTTGTGAGTGAAGGGGATCGTCATCTCGGTGGTCTCATGTAGAGAGACGAACTTTCCTCCCGATTGTTACCTGTTGCATGCTGCCCCGCTATGCCGATTGGTGGCCAAAAGTCCTCGGAATCTCTGCTGTTTAGGGGAGCAACGCGAGAACAGCGGAGTGGTTTCCCTTCGCCGCCCAGGCGCGAGGAGTCGCCCAAGATTCAGCGTCGGGCTCCACGGGATCGGCGCCGCGGTCGAGCAAAAGCTTCACCAGGTCGGTGAGCCCCCAACGGCAGGCCCAGCCGAGAGGAGTACTCTTGAGCAGATCGTCGCGAATGTCGAGCCTGCCTCCCGCATCCAGTACTGCGTGGGCGAAGCTGATCGCGTCTCCCGTCTGGTCGCGACCCTCGCTGTTCCGGTCTCGGCCGTACATCCCTGCAATGTCATGCAGGATCGTTCGTCCGAAATAGAGGCTCACATCCGGACTGCAGTGCCGCAACACGAGCTTGAAGCACTCAAGCGAGCGAAACAGAGGGTGCCAGAGCATCCACCACCAGCGAGGGTCCTCGCGAGGCAGGAGGTAGAGCGGAAGCGCCAGCCTCACGATTTCCGGATGCCCGCCCGCGGCGCCGCTCCAGAGCAACAGATCCCCGAGGGTTTCCTGCGGACGGATCAAGCCGGGGGGAAGCTTGCCTGCGGCATTGTCGGCGATCAGTCTCTTGGCTTTCTCAACATCTCCCCCGATTCCCACGGCCACCGGGTGCGCCATGGCGCCGTACCGTTCCAGCAGTTCGATGGTGGCCGCGTTGCGCTTCTCGTAGGCCCAGGCGATCGGGGACTTGCCGAGGTGCGGCTTCGGATTCGGATCGGCGCCGCGCTTCAACAGCATTTCGGCAATGGCCAACCTGTCCCATTGCGCGCACTCTTCCAAAGGTCCTCCCCAGCCGTCGCAATCCGCGCCTTCAATCGGGGCTCGCTCGTCGGGATCGAAACCGAGCTCGAGCAAGAGTTCGGCTACGTCCAGACGGTCGTGGACCGCAGCGATGCTGAGCAATCCACCATAGGCGCAATCGCGAGCCATGGAAGGCGGGTTCCCCAGTTTGCCTTCGGCATGCCTGGCACGGAGCCATTCAATTTCGCCAAGCATCACGGCCGCGCGCGGAGTCATTTCTGCGCCGTGATCGAGCAGCCATGCCGCCATTTTGCGGGCTCTATCAAATGAATGGTAGGGCGCACACCCTGCGGTCATATCGATTGGCGGCCCAAAATCGTCGCCGCCGCGCGAGTTCACGTCATAGCCGTGATCGAGTAGCCACGCGGCGAGCCGCTCGAAAGATTTGCACGCCGCCGCATGCAGCGGGCGTGTGTGAACTTCAAGCAGAGATGGGTCGGCATCGAGCAGCCGGAGGATTGCGGCTTCGTCGTTGTCATGAAACGCCTGCATCAGAGCTTTGCGGGCGGAGGCGTTGGGATGGCTCGGAGCTTGGCTCTTGCGGCGATCCTCTTCGTCTTGAATGATCGCTGCGATTTCTTCATAGCCCCGGTCCCGAGCGATGACCAGAGCAGTAGTGGCCGAGCGATGCGGCCAAACGCCTTTGCGGGCGTCGGCTCCACGCTGTATCAGCAGACGCACCATTTCAGGCAAACGAGCATAGACGGCGTAGTGCAGCACCTGATGCTCGTTTTCATAGGCCATGTCGGTGTGAATGAGGCCAGGCTGCTGGTCGAGGATTTGCTGAACCTGATCGGCGTCATTGGCTTTTACAGCTTCGGCAAGCTGGTCGACGGTGAAGGTTTCGGACATGTTATCACTGCCCTCCGGGCACAAAAGAAGCGCGGGCAACAGACAGAACATCGCCAGTTGCCCGCGCCTGTTAAGGAGAAACTGCTTAGCTTACCAGCGTCGCCCGAACCGTCCGCTGATTACGACTCCCGGGCCGTAGTAGCCAGGACCGTAATAATACGGATAGGGCGCATAGGCGTAGGGATAAGGATACGGATAGGGGCCAGGGCCTCCGTAATAAGCCGCACCGATCGGCGGCCTGCGTTGCAACACCGGCCGCGCTTCGTAGTAGTCCTGCGGCTGCGCCTGTTGGAAAGCCTGTGGAGCGGCATCGGTCGCGATAGTGATCGGAGCCGACGTCTTAAACGTCAAGACTTCTTCCGGCACGATCACCGTCGGCCTGCCGCGCGTAACCAGGACGCCGATCAGCGAAGCACCCAGACCGGCGCCGGCGCCAATTCCCGCGCCCACGCCACCGGCAGCCACCGCGCCGATCGCAGCACCCACACCAGTGGTGGTACCCACCGCGGCTACGTCGTTTCCAACTGTAGTACCGCCCGACGACTGCACCAACTCCGTCTTCACAGGAGCATGCTGCCCGTCCACTAAAGTGAGATCGGTAAGCTCAACTGCGAGTTGGGAAGTTCCCTTTACCCTGCCCGCTTTGAGCGATTCAGAGACCCGGGCGCTGATAGGCTGGCCGGGGCGGGCAACTACGAAGCCCTGTGCGATGAGCGGCTGCACCAAGGTCGCCGAAAAGACATCGCCGGTTTTATTGTGATCGGTCGAAATCGGTTCATTCACCCGAACCTTGAGCCATGTTCCGGCAGGCACAGTGAGCGTGGCGGGTGCTGGAGCCCCATAATTCGGGGGCGGGACATTCGAATATTGTCCCGGAGCAGGGGGCTGTCCAGGGGGCGGTCCCTGCGGCGCGGCCTGCGCGTCGTCAAACCTGCGCCATCCTCCATCCTGTGCAGGAGCCTGTGACTGCGCCAGAAGCGCGGTGGCGCAAATTCCAAACAGCGTGCTGCGTAGAACGATTGATTTCATGGTAAAAATCCTCACGGCCATGACGTTGCAGGTTCCATACCAATCCAGTAAGTTGCTGATACATAACCGTTTGCTAGAGAAGACGCCTTGGTGCATGCCCACCAGTGGTGGCTCTTTTCAACCACTTTTCTTATCCCAATGTCATCCAGATAAGCGAGAATAGTGGCATGAAACGATCGTTTCAGGTTTCTCTCGCAGCCATTAGCGCGATGGCCCTATGGACGCCGCAGCTCGCGCAGGCGCATTTCAAATTTCTGGAACCACCTTCGACGTGGAGCACCGAAAACGGCGGCAAGGGCGATCCTCCCTGTGGAATGGGAACTCCCTCGGGTGTAGTCACCAAAGCCCAAGGCGGACATGCCTTCACCATTCGAGTACAGGAATTCGTCATTCATCCCGGCCATTACCGCATCGCCTTGTCGACCAAATCTCGTTCCGAGCTTCCCAAGGATCCCGAAGTCGTGACCACGCCGGAAAACCAGTCCATCAGTGCACCGATCGATCTGAACCCGAAGATCCCTGTCCTGGCCGACGGAGTGTTCCAGCACACCACCGCGCCTCGCCCGTCTGAATGGAAGACTGAAGTCACCCTGCCCAACATCAATTGTGATAAATGTACCTTGCAGGTCACAGAATTCATGGCCCAGCACGGCTTCAACAAAGGCGGCGGATTCTTCTATCACCATTGCGCCGACCTCCAGATCACTATGGACCCAAGCCTTCCAGCCGCCGCAAAGGCATGGACGGATTTATCTAAATAGGAGACCCAAATGAAATCAGCCTCAATTCTCACCCTGATGATCGCCTGCGCCAGCGGTATTTATGCGCAGGACAACCCTTTCACCACCGATGTGAAGTCGTCCTACAACGGCATCAAGATGACCTTGACGAAAGCCGCCGAAAAGATGCCGGAAGAAAGTTATTCTTTCAAGACCGTTCCCTCGGTCCGCAGTTATGGCGAAATGGTCGGCCACATTGCGGACGTGCAGCTCGCGCTATGCGGAATAGCCAAGGGCGAACAGAAGAAGGGTACCGCGGCAAGCAAGACATCCAAAGGCGACCTGCAAAACGAGCTTAAGGCGTCCTTCGCCTATTGCGATACGGTATTCGACTCCATGACCGATAAAGAAGGCGCGACCAAAGTAAAGATGTTCGGCCGCGACATGACCAAGCTGGGCGTGCTGAATTTCGTCGTGGACCACGACAACGAAATGTACGGCAATCTGGTTGCGTTCCTCAGGATTAAAGGAATCGTACCGCCGTCTAGTGAAGGTCGTCCGTAAGACTTATTTCGCTGCGCAGGGCTCCGGCCGCCACGTCGAATTGTCCGGGACCTTCTTAAAGTGCGTACTGGTGACGAAATGCTCGGTAAGATACTGCGGATCTAATACTTCCGTCGTGACTACCAGCCAGACATCGCCATTGGGCGCGGTGTGGCGATCATAGTACTCGGTCAGCGAAGCGTTTTCGCTATAAGGCACGCCGTTCTTCCGCAGATAGCCGGCCTTCATGTGTGACGTGGTGACCTTCAAATCCCCCATGCGCGGCTGTCCAGGATCGACCACGGCTTGTTCCCATTGCGCCGACGAATAACCTTGCCAACTGGGTTCCGTATTTGCCGGAGCCGTCTCGCCGAAGTGAAACAGGCGGGTTTGGGTGCCGGCTTCGGTCTCGATCTTCAGCGTCCGGTCGTCTTCCCAGCTAATCTTCAGGCGTCCCGGATCGCGCATCACGCCCGCCGCGCCATAGGCCTTACACGCGTTTCCGGCGGCCGTATCTTTATCGGGATCCCAGGCCATCGCGGCCGCGCGTCCTGCCGCACTGACGGGAACACCGCCGAACTCACCCTTGGGTGGAGTCACCATGCGGAACTTCCAGTCCTCGGTGACCACCGATACCCAGGTACCGGTCATGTCGATAGCGGCTATGGCCTTTGCGGTTGGGGGAGGACCACCTCGACCGCCACCGCGACCGCCGCGAGGAGGACCTTGAGCCAAAACAGGCAGGGCTAGCAGTAGCCCCGCGGCAAGAAACTGTTTCATCGAATTTACTCGCTCGTCTCGCCGGGCTTGGTGCCCCATCCGAAGCCGTCGGACTTGCGGTGCAGGGTCTTCAACGCCCCTCGCGAATCGCCTGGCGTGCGCGACGGATTGGCGGTGATGATGACCTCATCGCCCACCTTCAGCGTGTCGCGCTTGATGCCTTGCTGGCCGAGCTGGCCCGAACTGCGCCATTCCAGCGACCACCGGACCATCTTGCCGTCTTTATCGGGAGCTTCCACCTGCATGAACGAGTGCGGATTGCGCAGCAGCAACTGCACGATTTTGCCGTCTATCGTAAATTCCTTTTCGCTCTCATACGTGGCGCCCAGCGAGTGGTGCGCATAAGCGGCCGTGGCCGCCAAAAACACTCCGGAAAGAATAAAAAGTACAGATTTTTTCATTGTGCCCACTCCTACTTTGCCGACCCCTGGTGCTTCTTCAGCGTCTTATACGCCGCTTCTACGAACTTATCGGGTGAACCGTACAGCCCATCATATTCCATCGTCGGTCTGGCTGCTTTTACTTGCTCCAGCGTCATTCCGCGGTCCAGCATGTCCTGAATCCGGTCCCTCATGATGGATACCATGTTGCGATAGTTGGCCACATCGCCCGTATCGCATAGACGGCCATGACCGGGAATCACCAGCGTGCCACCCTGGGAGCGGAACTCCGGAATGGCGAGCTCCAGAATCTTGTTTAGGCCATCCAGGATCCCCTGCACCGAGCCCCCCCGGTCGACGTCGATCACCGGATAACTAGTGGTGTTCAGAATATCTCCGGCGGCAATCACATCGGAATAACGGAAATAGATGATGCTGTCGCCATCGGTATGGGCGTTGGGAATGTAGTAGAGCTGGATCCCCTCCCCGTTGAAAAATTCGCTGATCTTGTAGGACGCCGTGCGATACGTCTCGGTCGGCCATGCGCCGGAGTCCATAAAGGTCTTGTCCTTGCCGACGGGCGCGCTCATGCGGCTCAGCACGTTTTCATGGGCGATGACGGTGGCCTGCGGCGCTACGCCCACGGGAGGGAATGTGACCCCCACGATCTTCGATCCCTTGGGAAGCTCCGCGAGCCTTTCGTTGCCGCCCGCGTGATCTCCGTCCACGCTGGTGTTGATGATGTAGCGGATCGGCTTCGCCGCGGCCGGAGTATCGATGATCGAATTGAGAGCCGAGCTCGACCAGCCGTAAGGGCTATTGGGGCAGTGCAGCCCGATGCATCGGTTGGGCGTTGGAGACCCTGCCACATTGCTGGCAAGCTGCAGCACCGACGCCAGGATCTGCTCGCTCAACTGCGCCGGACCGGTGTCGACATCGAAAATTCCGTCCTTACCAACCGAAAAGGCCAAGTTGACTCCGCCTGCGACCATCATGTAGACGTTGCCCTGTACGGGAAGAATGTGGATCTGATTGGCATTCTGAGCCGGGCGAGCCTGCGCAGGCCTCGCCTGTTGGGCGTTTCCAAATTGCGCCGCAAGCACTGCGCTGACGAGCACAAAGCATTTCATGCTCATTTCCCCTCCGCCTTCAGCTTCAAGCGGTAGTCCGGATACGTAGTCGCCGCGCCCCCGCGCGCCGCTTCCGCCGGAATCCATCCTGCGGCGTCTTTAAGCTGTTCCGTACGCCCAGGCAGAAAATGCGGCACTGCGGTAGAAATGTTTTCTTCGCTCACCGTGCATGGATAGTAGGTCAGCGCCGAATGCAATTCCAACTGATAGTTGGTGGTCTGAATGAACGGCTCTTCCAGCCACACCGGATCGGTAATAATCATCGTGATCGTCAGGATTCCGCCGTGCCGGTCGATCCATTCCATCATGGTGGCTTTGTCGCTAAAGCTCGCGCCGTTGCGGCGAAGGTAGCTGCCCTTGATGTGATCGGTGGTCACTACCAGCGTATTGCCTTCCCATTTGCCGGTGGAAAAACCCGACCACGAATACGGAGCATACTCGGGCGGATGAGGACGGCCGTCCATGTAAATGACGCGATCCAAGGATCGCAGGTACTCCACATGAATCGCGGTAAGGTCGCGGCCCACGGGATCGGTCTCCTCCCAGAAACGAACGCTGCCTAAAGCGCGCCACTGGTAGGGAGCCGAATGCGGGCGGCATTGGAATTCAGGAAGGCTCCACTCGGAATGGTCGTGGCTATCGGCCTTGCGGCGGCCTGCGTCGTTTAAAGGAATGCCTTGATAATCGCCCAGCGGCGGACCGCCTGAGCGCTCATAAGAATCTTCGTGAATGACTTCACCCCACAGCCCCGAAAAATCGGTTCGCCCGAATTGCGGAGTGGGTTGCGCCAAAGCGCAAATGCCCGCACTAAGGCAGGCTAAAAATAAGAACCGCATAGTATGTGTGCTACCTAACCCTTAAGAAAAACTAACCCTAAAAAAGATTACTTCACTAAAACTGCTTTGGCGCCGGTTACATCCCGGCCCTGGCTTGACGCGCCTTCCTCATACGAGCTCCAACCGGAGTTCATGCCATAAGGCGAGCGATCCATGATAGCTTCAATCTGCCGCAATTTGCCATTTTCGATCTTGAACATTTCCGCGAGCTCCCAGGTCCAGGGACTGGTCGGACCAGCCGTCACCTTGCGCCCGTTAGGAGTTTCAAAATTCCGAGTCTTGCCGCCGGGGTGATCGAAAAACGCAAAGCTGAACACGAGGCCGTGCTCCTGATCGACTGCCACATAGCGCCGATCGCGGATGCGATACACAAAATGAAGCAGACCGGACTTGAATTGCTCCATGCAACTCCAGCTCGCGGAATAATTCGTCGCGGTGGCCGGATCGGAACGGACCTGCCCGGCAGGCACGGGAGCGTTGGTCGTCTGCCGCCCCATCTCAATGCGATTGCAATCGTCAGTAAAAGGATAGTTACCTCGGCCGTCGTTCTTTTCCATCCCTGAGAAATACATGTTGGCGGTCTGGACCAAGTCGGCGCGCGACATTCGCTCAGACGCTGGAATCTCCTGAGAAAACAGGGGATGGGGAGCGCCGAGCTTCTCTAAATTGTTGGCGGCGCTCGTCCCGCTGTCATTGCGGACCACCAGAGTTTCGGCCTCTGTGATCTGTCGATTCACGACCTTGAGCCGCAGGGCCATAACAGCGGGAACAGGCTTAGCAGGGTCGCGCCCATCTTCGCGAATAGTGCCGATAAACGCTACGTCACCAGCATCCGGATCCGTAACAAATAGCCGGTAGGTCCCTTTGCCGGCTATGGTGTTCCAGAGGCCGTCGCCCAATTCCAGCTTTTGGCCGTTTTCGGTGAACTTCGCATTCTTGGCCATGGGAACCAGCTTGGTGTCGTGCGCCACCATGGCGTCTAAGTATCGGTCAACCAAGCCATTTAGGCAAGTCCGGTCGCATTTTCCTTGAGCGGCTGCCAAGCCCGCTAACAGCAAGCCGAAGGAAAGGACTTGAAGTTTCCACATAAATGAGACCGAAGGGAATTTTATCACGGTTAGGAAGGCGGCAAAGGAGAAACAGGTAAGTGTAACAGGTAACCGTATCTGTGACTCCAACTGGATGTAATGCTGCACATTTTCCTGGTCGAGGACAATAGCGCCGACGTGATGTTGATTCGGGAAGCGCTGCGCACGTCTCCGGTCGCGGCCGACGTTACCATCGCTTACGATGGCGAGGAAGCGCTGAAGCTGTTGTCTACCATGGACTTCAAGCCCGCCTTCATATTGCTCGACCTGAATATTCCACGCTTCGATGGCTTTACCATCCTGGAGCAATACCGCTCCGAAGATGGCCCACCCGTAATTGTCTTCACCGGTTCGCAAAATCCGGCCGACCGGGAAAGAGCCCTGGATTTAGGAGCGCAGGATTACGTCACCAAGCCCATGGGAAAGCGGCCTTTCGTGGAGGCCATCCATCGGATTTTGGAACGCTGGGGTGGCCATGAGAGGCTCTCAGGGCTCTTAGCGTGATCTCGCTCGCGTTCACGCGATATGAGCCCCCTGCGTGTTGACGTAAACAGAATAGAGTGACTGGCTGGCCGCCATAAACAACCGGTTCCTGGCCCGGCCGCCAAAACAAATATTGGCGCACGTCTCCGGCAGCCGGATCATTCCGATGCGCTCCGCGTTCGGGGTGATGATCTGCACCCCCGGCCGTGCGCCTGCCCAGATGTTTCCGTCCACATCGCAGCGAATGCCGTCGGCCGCTGAAGGCGCTCCTGTGCCCGGGACATCGAGCTGGATGAACCGCTTCCCGTTGCGCATCGCCTTTCCATCCAGATCGTATACCCAGATCTGGCGTGGACCGCCCGTATCGGCGATGTAGACCTTCTTGTAGTCGGGGGAGAAGCAGATGCCGTTGGGACCGCCCGGCTCGTCGGCGACCTTCTCAATTTGGCCGGTCTTGGATCGGCGCGATAGACGGCCTCCTTCATTTCCGAATCGGCCTTGTAGCCTTCGTAGTTGCCGTTGATGCCGTACGCTGGATCGGTGAACCAGACGCCTCCATCGGGGTGGACCACGATGTCGTTCGGCGAATTGAAACGTTTGCCCTGGAACTTTTCGGCGATCACGGTGATCGCGCCGCTGGGCTCATAGCGCGCCACGCGCCGTCCGCCGTGTTCGCAGGAGAGCTGACGGCCTTCGAAGTCGAACGTGTTTCCGTTGCTGAAACCGGAAGGATTGCGGAAGACGGTCACGCGATTGTCGTCGTCAATCCAGCGCATCTGGACATTATTCGGAATGTCGCTCCACACCATGTATTTGCCCACGCCATTCCAGGCCGGTCCTTCCGACCAGAGCGTCCCTGTATAAAGCCGCTTCATCGACGTGTTGTTGATGATGTAGCGGCCGAAACGCCGGTCCAGCGCGATGATGTCGGGATCAGGATACTGCACCGTTTCTCCGGCAGCCCAGGTTCTGGCCGTGGGCACGGGCGAGATGGGCGCCTGGCTCTGCGCGCGAAGTTTGGCGGCTGCAACGCCACCTGCGGCGGCCATCAGGAATCGTCGTCTATTGAACTGCAGGGTCGAATGCATGGTCGGGACCTCCAACGAATTAGAGTATGCTATTTGACCCGACCGTGATGCCGGCGGCCGGAGCTACTTGGCCGACGCGGTGGTGGCGCGGGAATTCGACGCCTGTATCATGACCGATGCGCGAATATGCTTCGCATCCGTTTCAGTCAGCCAGCGGCCCTTCACCATTTCGTCGACGGATTTGTTGACTCTGGAAACATAGTTGGCGTGCGACCCGTAAAGCGCTTCCAGTTGTTGCCAGTCGAAGGGCTGTTCGTAGCCCAATTCGCGGCAGGTGCCGGGACCGGGCGTGGTGGTGAAATAGGTCGCGGTGGGGACGTCCACATAAACGTTGCGGACTCCGCCGCTGCCGTTGCCGAACTGATCGCGAACGATCATGGTTTGCTCGGCTAGCCCGAGCTGCGCTTGCATGATATTCATCCGCTCGGCCTTGGGGGCGGGAATTCCCTTGCGGACCCAGGTATCCAGATTCACCAGCGCCATGTCGAACATGTAGCCCAATAGCGGATGCGTGCTCATTTGAATTTCGGGTGTGCAACGGGCGTTGAACGGCCAATCGGGCGTGCCCTGCGCGGGTACGCCGGTAGCGTTCTGGTCGGCGACGGAAGCCAGGCCCACGTAAGCTTTCTTATCGATATGCGTCGCGCCCGCGATTTCATAGAGCCGGTAGCCGCCCTTGCCGTTGTCGGAATCCGGACGCCGATTAGCCAGAGCATCGGCCACTTCGCCCTGGGCAACCACGTTAATTACCGGTACGCCCACATCTTTGATGGTCAACCTCGGGTCGCCTTTCGCAATCGCGGGAGCGCAACTGCTGATGCGGCCCGGACCGCTGGGGCTCTTCACCAGGAATCCGTCGTAGACCTTGGCGTTGTCCTGAATCGCGTCGATGTAGGTGACGATGTCGGTGCCCTGGGTCATCATGTAAACGTATTGCGCGTTCAGTCCCGGGACCGCTTTATTCTTCATCGCCGCGGCGACCTGGCTTAAGGCGTCCCACTTCAAGCCGTCTTCCATCTCAGCCACGCCGTTCGCGCCCGCCGGACACGCGCCAGGGTTGGCGAACGAAAGGTCGGCATAGCGGGTGGGGTTAAATTTCTTGACGCCGGCCAGCGCGCCCGGCATCGTAACAGACACCCAGGCGTCGCCGCGCTCCATGATCTGCTCCTCCGTGTAGCCCCACATCATGGTCCAATCGGCGCGCCTGGCCGTATTTGGCAACTCGACGAGCGCGGTTCCGCTGAAGCGGGCCGGATCTGAAGGTCGCCGTACCAGAATGCGCGTGGCATAAGGAGCGTTCGCGGCTTTGACGCTCAGCTTCCCGTCGGCCGCCCAATCGTACACGTTGGAGTTGCCGCTGATAATGAACTCTTCTTCCACGTAGCCTGACTTGGCAAGATCGATGGGCACCAGGTTATGGCTTGCTGCCAGAAACGGGTAGGAAGTCACCGTGGTGGGAACGGGAGTCACCTTCGGGATCGGCACCGACTGGGCGAGTGCAAACGCTGCGAATGGTATCAGGGCCAATAACTTAATCATGGGATTGTTCTCCTTCGGGTACTCTTCCGGTCCTCTATCAGTGTAGGCTGGTTTTCCTTGGATGTTTTCCTAGGGACGGTATTCGCGGTGACCAGGGAGTATAATCTAGGTCAGTTGGAGGTGTCGCGATGGTTAAAGCGATCAGGTTGGCCGGCTTGGCAATTTTGGTGGCGACCGTAGCCGTTGCGCAAAAGGGTGGAGCTCCTACCGGAGGCACCGGCGGGACCACGACGGGCGGCACGGGCGGTCGGCCCACTTCAATGCCGACCACTACAACCCCGAACACCAGCACCACCAATCCGAACAATTCCCCCACCAACAATAACCCTCCGCCGATTTTCATTAACGGGCAGGTGCTGATGGAAGAAGGCGGACCGCCTCCTGAGCGCGTCTCCATCGAACGCGTTTGCAACGGCGGGACGTATCGCGAAGGCTACACCGATTCCAAGGGCTATTTCAACTTCCAGCTCGGGTCGCAGAACGGCATGTTCGCAGACGCCAGTATGGATAACGCTCCCACGATGTTCGGGAACGGCTCCAGCAACGGTCAAAACAACGGAGGGTCCCTGAACGGTACGTCATTCAACGCCTTCAGCACCTGCGAACTTCGTGCCTCGCTGCCGGGGTTCCACTCCGATTCTGTGCCTCTTCTGAACAGGCGCTCCATGGATAATGCCGATATCGGTGTGATCATTTTGAAGCGGATGGTTAAAGTGGATGGATACACCACCAGCGCGACCATCGCCCTGGCGCCCAAGGATTCGCGTAAAGCCTACGAGAAGGGTCTGGGCTTCATCAAGAAAAATAAACCGGACGAGGCTCAGGCCGAATTCCTGCACGCAGTCGAGCTGTTTCCAAGGCACGCAGGAGCGTGGTTTGAACTGGGTAAGGTCTACGAACAGCGCGATCACTTTGACGAAGCTCGCGATGCCTACCACAAGGCCAACACGGCGGACGCCAACTTTGTGAACCCCTATGAGCGGTTGTATCTGCTGGCGATGCGCGACGGCAAATGGTCGGATGTGGCGGACTTGAGCGATAAAGTGATGCGCCTGAACCCCTACGATTTTCCGAGTTCTTATTACTACAACGCTCTGGCCAATGCGAATTTGCAGCATTGGGATGTGGCGGAGAAGAGCGCTCTTGAGGCGTCCAAAATAAGGGGTACTCAGGCGATGCCGAAGAGTCTCTTCATTCTGGGAGTCGCGCAGGCCAATCGAGGCGACTTATCTGGATCGGTGCAAACCTTGAACAGCTATCTGAAGACCGGCCCCGTCGCTGCGGACAGGGACCGTGCGCAGAAGCTGCTCGGCCAGGTCCAGCAGGATCTGGATGCTAGGAGTCAAACCGCGAAGGCGCCTGTACAGCAGTAGCATGCGCTGGGCTCCCTTTCTCGCCTGCGCAATTCCGCTGCTGGCGGCCCCCGATCCGCTATACCTCAGCACGCAAGAGAAATTCGACCAGATTGCCGACGGCAAACTGAAGCCGGGCACCGTAGTGGTGCTGACGCCAGCGGAGCTGAACGCGTGGGCTCGCGTTAAGGTCACGGAGTCCATCCCGCAGGGGCTTCGCAACCCGGTGATCGAATTAGGATCAGGCGAGGCGACGGGGTCAGCGCTGGTGGATTTCCTGAAGATGGCGAGCCAGAACGGCCAGGAACCAGGCTGGCTGATCTCCAAGCTGATCGAAGGCGAACGGCCCTTGAAGGTCTGGATTCGCATGACGTCGAGCGGCGGACGCGCCACGGTGAATCTGACTCGCGTCGAATTATCCGGCGCCTCACTGAGCGGCCGGACGCTGGATTTCCTGATCGATAATTTCTTTAAGCCGAAGTACCCGGATGCGAAGATCGGCGAGCCTTTCGACTTGGGTTATTCGATCGAGCGGATTGAGATTCAGCCCGCGGGTGTGCGGGTCGTAATGAAGTAGCGCGGACCATCGTTTTTTGTGGTCTGCGAGCGGGTAAATAATGCGGCCGGCAGACGACAAAAAACGATCGTCCGCCCTACCGAGCACGACCCATGCGAATGCAGTGGGGCAGACCATCGTCTTTTGTGGTCTGCCAGCGCGCCAGACGATTACGCGGCGATGATCTTCGCCGCCGCCGCACGGCCCATCCTGATGCAGTCCGGAATACCGATCCCCGTATAGGCGTTCCCCGCCAGATAGAGCCCCGGCAATGCGGCCGCTCGCGACTCAATCTCTTTCAGCCGCTCCCCGTGACCAACGTTGTACTGCGCCATAGCCCTGGGCCAGCGGGCAATAGTCGTCGCCAGCGGCACAGCCGTGAGGCCCAGAATCTTTTGCAGTTCCTGGCGGGTTATTTTTGTGAGCGATTCATCCGATTCATTCAGAATTCCTTCATCGCTGATTCCGCCGAAGAAACAGCGCAGCAGCGTTAGCCCATCCGGTGTGCGGTGGTTGAATTTTGTGCCGACGAACGTCACCGCTGCCAGCCGCTCCCGTTCTTTTTGCGGGATGAGGAACCCAAAGCCCATGCGCTGACCGTCGTATTCCGAATCGCGATATACCAGCGCGACGATGGCCGACGAACTGTACGGGATCCCGCATAACAACTCGGCCAGTCGTGGCTCGAAGGAAGTGACCAGTGGAGCGAGATTCCAGGCGGGCGCCGCGAGGATCACCTGGGAGGCCTCCATCCAATCGCCATTTGCGCGGACACGATAGCCGCTGCCCTGACGTTCGATGGATTGGACTTCAGCGTGGCGGACGGTAGCCTTCTCCGCCAGGCGATCGATTATGGTTCCGAGTCCGCTCTTCAAGGTGCGAAACATTGCGCCGCTGCTCGAAGAATTCTTGTTGCGGGATTTTAGTACAGCGCGGCTCAGGCTACCGTGTTCGGCTTCCATGGCGGCGAAGCGAGGCAGTACGCTCTGGACACTCATCTTATGAGGGTCGCCACCGTAGACGCCGGAGAGCAGTGGCTCGGCAAGATAGTCCAGCGTCTCCTGTCCAAAGTGATCGATCACGAAATCGGCCACGGAGCGGTCGGGATGCGTCACCGGCTTGCGCAGAAGTTCCAGGCCCATGCGCATCTTGGTGCCCCATCCCAAGAGAGACGACTCCAGCATCGGCATCACGCGCGAGGGCACGATCATCATCACACCTTCCGGCAGTTTGACCAGGTTGCCGTGGCGCAGGATGTAAGTGGTCCGCTGCTGATCGTTGGAGCCGATGACTTCATCGCTCAAGCCCAATTCCTTGATCAGCGCAAGCCCATCCGGCTTGGAGGCGAGGAAGCTGTCGGGTCCGGCTTCAGTAACGCAGCCGGCTACGTTACGAGTTTCGATCACGCCGCCCAGGCGAGGCTGCTTTTCGATGAGGGTGTGTGGAATTCCGGCTTTGGCCAGATCGTAGGCGGCGGATAACCCTGAGATTCCTCCGCCGACGATGACGACTTGCCCCAAGTTTGTTTTACAGCTTGAACTCGCGGACGATTTCCACCGCCGCCTTTACGTGGTCTACCGGCGTTTCTGGAAGAATGCCGTGACCCAGGTTGAAAATATGGCCGGGGCGCGAGCCGGTACGCTTGAGCAATTCGTGAATACGCGCGCGCAGCTCCGGCAGAGGAGCCATCAGAACGGCAGGATCGAGATTTCCCTGAACCGCAGAGCGATAGCTGATGTCCATCCAGGCCTGATCGATATTGATGCGCCAGTCCACGCCCATCACGTCGCCGCCGGCGGCATGAAGTTCGCGGAAGAAGCCCGCCGCGCCGGTGCCGAAGTGAATTACGGGGACGCTGGCCCCGCGAATTCGTTCAATGAGCGCACGCGAATAAGGAGCGACGTAGCGGACATAATCGTCCGGTCCGAGCGCACCCACCCAGCTATCGAACACCTGAATAATGCGAGCGCCGGAGGCCACCTGCATTACTGCAAACCCGCCCAACACGTCGACCAGTTTGCCCATCAAACGGCGCCACAGCGTTTCTTCGCGATACATCATCTGCTTGGTGCGCAGAAAATTTCGCGACGGGCCGCCTTCGATCATGTAGCTGGCCATGGTAAACGGCGCGCCCACAAAACCGATCACGGGGACACGCCCGGCCAGAGCCTTGCTGACCAGTTGAATGGATTCGCCTACATACCCGAGATCGTCAGTGTTAGAAATGGACAGGCTGTCGATGTCGTTGGTGGTTCGTACCGGATTGTCGATCACCGGGCCTTCGCCCTGCGCGAATCGCAGCTTCAGGCCCATAGGCTCGACCGGCAACAGAAGGTCGGCGAAGATGATGGCTGCGTCGACGTCCAGAACCTCGATCGGCTGAAGCGTGACTTCGGCCGCCAGGTCCGGGCGTTTGCAGATCTCCAGAATTCCGTGTTTCAGACGGAGATCCCGGTACTGCTTCATGTAGCGTCCCGCTTGCCGCATGAACCACACTGGACGAACATCCGTCGGCCGGCGGCGGCAGGCATCAAGGAAGCGGCTCGTCATCGGGGCCACGCGCATCATCAACTCCTGAGTGTCTAAATCTTAAATCAGCTTGAAATACAACTTGGTTTCGATTCCCGCGATCCAGAAGGAACGCCCAAGTGGGTGTGGAACCCAAAACATTCAAATTAGCACAGGGGGGTGGGCGGAGTCGCGTTTTTTTAGGATCAGGCCTCTAGCTGGTTGACCAGCAGGGAGATATTGACTGATGGATAGGCGAATAAAAATAGAAAATGCTATTCTCTGGCCCGCCCGCGGCGGATGCGCTTGAGCAGTTGGGGGGCCTTGGCGGCGAGATCGGCCGGCAGGTCGGCCTCAAACTGAAGCTCCGGAGTGCGGAACATGCGCAGGCGTTCGGTAATCTGATGACGCAGGAATTGGCGGGCGTGGGCGAGAGCCTCCAGCGTTGCCTTTTGTTCTTCTACGGGACCTTTGAGAGCCAAGTGGACATGCGCGTGGCGGTGATCGGGCGAAAGATGGACCTGCGTAACGGCCACGTTGCCGATGCGGGGGTCGGAGAGCTCATAGTTGATCAGCTCCTCGAGCTCTTCGCGGAGGCTCTCCGCAAGCCGTTCATTTCGATAGGGGTCCAACGGTTTCAGAATAACAGGTCCGTTTGCTTCTCATTAATGTTTCAAGTACAGTTGGTGAACGGAGAGCGAAAAATGGCTTATTGCGCCGCTTGCGGCACGGAAGTTCAAGGTAAGTTTTGTTCGAAGTGTGGGGCGACCGTAGCGGCTCCGCAAGCCGCGGCGGGCGCGTATCAAGCCCCTCAACCCGGCTATCAGCAGCCACAGTATCAACAGCCGCAATATCAAGCTCAGCCTATGGGTGGACCGCAGGCTGCCGGCCTGGAAGAAAATGTCGCAGCGGCGTTGTGCTACGCGCTGGGTTTCTTGACAGGCATTGTCTTCCTGGTGCTGGCGCCCTACAACCAGAACAAGTTAATTCGCTTCCACGCGTTCCAATCCATCTTTTTCCACGTAGCGCTGATCGTGTGTTACATTGCGGCGCTGATTCTGTCTTTTATTCTGGTATTTATACCAGTGCTGGGTCACATTCTGATTTTATTGATCTACCTGGTCCTGGGCCTCTCGGCGTTTGGCGGGTGGCTCTTCCTGATGTACAAGGCCTATAACCGGGAGAAGTTCGTGATCCCGGTGCTGGGTCCTATCGCCGAAAAACAAGCGTAGCCAACGGCCGGCTGGCCGCGTCGTAAGAAACAGTGCGTACTCTATCTCTAAGTGTGTTAATGGCCACACTGTCCTGGGGCCAAGTCGGCATCACCACGGTTCGTGTTCCTACCATAGGCGCTCCAACCATTGGCCTGGTTGATTTTTACGGCCTCCATAAAGTGTCTGAATCGAAGGTCCGGCAAGTGTTGGGGGCTCGTGAAGGCGACCCCTTGCCGCATTCCAAGGGCGATACCGAAGAAAAGCTCGATGCCATTTCCGGAGTAGTGGAATCCCACTTGGAAGCGGTATGTTGCCGGGATGGCAAGACGATTCTTTACGTCGGCATTGAGGAGCGCGGCGCCCCTCATTTCGAAATACGCGACGAGCCGGATGGCGAAGACAAGCTGCCGGAGGAGATCACGTCTGCTTATGGGCGCCTGATCGAATCACTTTCAGATGCGGCTAGGCGGGGCTCTACGCAGGAAGACCTTACTGCTGGCCAGTCGCGTGCGGCCGATCCTTCCGCTCGCGCGATTCAGGACATGTTTCCGCAACTCGCCAAAGATCACCTGGCGGATCTGCGAAGAGTGATTCACAATTCGGCCGATGAACAGCAGCGCGCGACGGCAGTTTATGTAATCGCTTACGCGCCCAAGAAATCGGATGTGTTGGACGATCTTCAATACGCTCTGAAAGATTTTGACGCCGGAGTACGGACAAACGCGACGCGGGCTCTGGTCGCCTACGCTGTGTCGGCCCGGCTGCATCCGGAGCAGGATTTGAAAGTGCAGGCCACTTGGTTCATTGAGATGCTCAATTCGTTGTCGTGGTCGGACCGGAACCGCGCCCTGCTCGCATTGCAGGTGTTGACCGATGAAAACGATCCACTGGTGCTGGATCAGTTGCGAACCCGGGCGATGCCGGCCCTGGTAGAGATGGCGCGGTGGAAAACGCTGGAACATGCTCTGCCGGCATATGTCCTGGTTGGTCGTGTAGCGGGGTTGAGCCAGGAACAGATCGAGAGATCCTGGGAGCGAGGCGAGCGGGAATCGGTGATCGCGGCGGCGGCCAAAAAGAAGAAATAACTTCCAGGCTCTAGCCCGGCCCGGCGAAAAATAATGAAACATCGCCGTAGATTCGGGATCTGAGAAGTATGGCTTCGTGCGAGTTGTCCCCGCTTACTCAACTGGTTTGTGAGTGGACCTATGACTCTCGTAAGTTCACCATTCACTTCGCTCCGGAGGTGATGGAGCGTCTGAGTTCAGAGTCCTGGATGGCATTCAAGCGCGTGCCCCACCGCGGACTCGAAATCGGGGGGATTCTGCTGGGACGCAGGGTCTGCGAAGGCGGCTCGACCACTTTTTGGATTGACGGGTTTGAGATCGTCGAATCAGAGCATAAGTCTGGGCCCTCCTACGTCCTCTCTGAATCGGATTGGTCAACTCTTCAGGCGGCCCTGATCAAGAACGGCGAAGCGAGCATAGGCATTTATCGCAGTAATACTCGCAGCGAACGGCCGACGTTGGTGGAACCGGATGTACAGCTTTTCAAGCGTTGCTTCGATGCAGGCGAAGCTGTTTTTTTGATGCTGGCGCCGTTACCCAAGGTCGCCGCGATTTTCACAGGCGCGGATGGAAATCTCACATGCGTACAAGAACTCCCCTTGAGCTCGCCAATCGCCTCGATTATGGGTACGCGGCCGGAGCGTTCACGGCCGAATGCCGAACCAGCGCTTATTCAAGAGCCCGAGGTCCGGATCCCGAGGGTTCCCAGGCAGTTGGAAATTCCCGATTATGTTCCGCACGCTTCCCAATACACTTCTGGTCGGCGGCGGATGCGGACAATTCCGGCTCGCGCGACAGAGGAATCGCTCCTGCCGACCAAGATGCGAGACTGGGCCGTGATCATAGCCACCAGCGCCACGATTTTTGTGCTGACTGTGGGAACCTATTTGTTCTTTCATCGGCCTCCGCAGGCAGTTGCCCCGTCCTACGAACATCTCCATCTCACCGTAGAACGGGCCGGAACATCGCTGCATCTTTTGTGGGACCGGAACGCCCCGTCCATCCGATCCGCCACGCATGCGGTTCTCCATATCACCGACGGTGCGTACACGAGCGACCGGAACATGTCGCCCGCCATGCTCTGGACAGGGAGTTTTACGTACGAGCCAAAGAGTGCGGAGGAGACGTTCCAGTTGGACGTCTACTCGGATGCGCCGGGCGGAACGGGAGTAATTCAGGTATTGAATCCCGTGCCGCAGAGTCCCGCTCCGGCTGTTAAACCCGTTGCTCCCGCTTATCCAGCCGCACCGCTCCAAGCCGCGGCGCCCGTGAGCCGCCCGCTTATCCCGGCTAATAACTCGACGCCTATGGTGGTTCCTGAGAAGAAGATCCTGCCAGCGCCGAAAACAGAAGACAAGGTAGAGGATCCGCCCGATGCACGCTCCATCCCGCCAGCCATACCAGAAAGAGGGAGGCAACCCTCACCATTAGCCACCAGTCCTTCCAACTCGCTTGCCACGCCGATTTCCTATCCAAGCTCCGCTCCCACTGTTCAAATGTCTGCGGAGCCTGTCCAGGGTTCGCGCGTCGGGCGGCTGGTGGGAAAAATCCCGTTAGTCCGCCGGCTGAAACGGCCAAGCCGGGTAGCCTCTCCGGTTCCTGTGTTCCAGGCGCGGCCCAAGGTTCAACTTTCTCAGGCGGATCGTCCCAACGGGCCAGTCGCCGTGAACGTCAAAGTGCGGGTCGCCGAGTCCGGCAGCGTGATGCAGGCCGAAGTGGAGGACTATGGTGATCCACCAAACTGGCGTCTGGCTGCGGCAGCTCTGGACGCGGCGCGCCGCTGGACCTTCGAGCCTGCACGTGTAGAAGACACAGCAGTACCCAGTGACGTGATTCTACACTTCCGCTTCACGCCTTGAGTTAGCGCGAACTTTTACGAGCGCTGCCGATAACTACACACTAAAAAATCGCTCCGTGCAAGCGGGTCGCAGCGTGAAACGTTTCTCCTGACGCCGACACTCTACATCGT
This sequence comes from Terriglobia bacterium, assembly GCA_963766615.1. Classification (GTDB taxonomy): domain Bacteria; phylum Acidobacteriota; class Terriglobia; order Bryobacterales; family Bryobacteraceae; genus Palsa-187. Next base: position 323,846 of record CAVYBC010000008.1, on the reverse strand, counting down.
GGGTAAGGCCGGTTGGGCTGCGGGTGGCTTATCGGACGCGAAAGGCACCATCCAGCCCCTTCGGCTCCCACAGGCCCTAGTTTTCTCGACGTCAGGAGGTAATCTATGAACGCAAAAGTTACGCTTTCCGGAAGTGAAAAGCATCCAGTTGGAACTCGCGTCGGCGATCAGCCGGACAATGAAACAATCGAAGTTTCGGTAATTCTGAAACCGAAAATGCGCGCAATGGCTCCGCGCAGTGGAGGAGCGACGGTTACTCGCGAGGAGTTCGCAGCCACGCATGGCGCGGATTCAAGTGCGATTGACAAGGTGAAGCAATTCGCCAAAGAGAATAACCTGACCGTGGGCGAGGTGTCGCCTGAGCGCCGGACCGTCAAGCTGGAGGGAACCGCGGCGGACATGCGCAAAGCGTTCGAGGTTAAACTGGATCGCTACGAACACGAAGGCCAACAATATCGCGCGCGGACCGGAGTGATCAAACTTCCTTCCGATCTGGCCGGATCCGTGGAAGCGGTGGTGGGAATGGACACGCGCCCCCAGGCAAAACCACAGTTTCGCGTCCACGCCGAAAGGTCGGGTCAAGCCGTAGCGGCCGCGGCAAGTGTTTCTTACACGCCTCGCCAGGTCGCGCAGTTGTACCAGTTTCCGCTGGATGTGGATGGGACCGGCGAAACGGTCGGCATTCTGGAACTGGGCGGCGGGTACAAGCCGGCTGACCTGAAGAACTATTTCGCCGGTTTAGGAATTAAGGAGCCGAACGTCATTTCCGTTTCGGTGGACAAGGCAAAAAACAAACCCACTAACGCGAACAGCGCCGATGGCGAAGTGTTACTCGATATCGAGGTAGTGGGAGCGGTGGCGCCGGGAGCGAAGATCGTCGTCTATTTCGCGCCTAATACCGATCAAGGTTTCCTGGACGCCCTTACCACGGCGATTCACGATAAGACCAACAAGCCCTCCGTCATCTCCATCAGTTGGGGCGCGCCGGAATCTTCCTGGACGACGCAGGCGATGACCGCCTTCGATTCTGCCGCTCAGGACGCCGCAGCGCTTGGCGTATCCGTCTGTGCCGCATCTGGCGATAACGGTTCCGGAGACGGTGTAAACGACGGGAAGAATCACGTGGACTTCCCCGCTTCGAGCCCTCACATTCTCGCGTGCGGTGGAACCAACCTCCAGAGCGCGAATGGAGCGATCAAGAGCGAATCGGTTTGGAACAACGGCGCGCAAGGCGGGGCTGGCGGCGGTGGCTTCAGCACTCAGTTCGTCCCACTACCCTCCTACCAATCGAGCGCACATATCCAGCCGCCCGCAGGTCTGGGAAGGGGCGTACCGGATGTGTCCGGCGACGCGGACCCGCAAACAGGTTACAAGGTACTTGTCGACGGGCAATCTTTGGTGATTGGAGGAACCAGCGCGGTGGCGCCTTTGTGGAGCGGGCTGATCGCTCTTCTCAACCAGAAGCTCGGCAAGCCGCTTGGCTTCCTGCAGCCTCTGCTCTACTCTTTGCCATCCAGCGCTGGAGCCTTTCACGACATCACTGTGGGGTCCAACGGTGCCTTCCCCGCCAAGGCTGGTTGGGATGCGGCCACAGGACTCGGTTCTCCCAATGGAGCGAAGTTGCTTCAAGCTGTGTCCATGGCCGGCCCGATCAGTTCTACTCAGCAACATAAGGCCGCGCACAAGGGCTGACTTATGGTTCGGACGCGGCGTTCAGGAGAGCGACCTGAGCGCCGCCGCCGCGTTTCGCCGGCCACTTCTTACAACCAACCTTGTTCCTGGAGGATCTCGCGAAAAGATTCGTTCTGCAGCGATACCGCGGGAAAATATCTGCCGGCGTACGTGCGGACCCACCACTGGCCCGTCCGTCTTCTTTCCGCTCCATCCGTAAAACGATATTCGTAAAGTTCGGCCCGCACGAACTTCGGCGGCTCTCCAGGAAACGGATTCGACTTGAGCAGGCCCAGCACAGGCTTGTCATTCTCCAACAGCTTCGCCATGAAGTGGACGAACCAGGGATGCTGCTGATAGCTGGACATGGCGGCGAACCACATCAACCAGTCGAGCCTTAAATGATAGGGAGCCACCTGCGGCGGCATTCTGCTGGTATCGTTCGCCTTGCCTTTGAATTCGTACTCCTTCCATTGTGTCGACGGCGTCACCGCGCTATCGCTGGTTCCCTCCACCACAATTTCAAACCGCTGCTTCGTGATGCTGCCAAAAGCTCCGTAGGTACCTACCAGATGAAGCGGATTGAAGCTCGTATTCATCACCTGGCTCGGCGATAAAAGGTTACGGATCGGGTCGACGCTCATCCATGCGACCAGGATGGCAAGGCCAACCACCACGTACTTGAACGCGAGGGAAGGCGCAGCCACTGAGGTTTGAGAAACGGGGAGAATCATCCGAAGATACCGGCCGTCGATCGCTGGAATAGCGAGCACCATGGTTAAGAAATTCAACCAGGAAAGATTGCCGCTCGCGAAAATGCCGCCCTGAAATACGATCGTCAGCACTCCCGCAATCGTCGCGATGGGTTGAGGCAGGAAATATAGAAACGGAACAACGAGCTCGGAGAAATGATTAAAGGCCACTCCGGCTCGATGTGTCCACTCAGGGCCCGCATGAAAGAACCAGCTCAGCGGGTTGGGCATCGGCTGGGTCTCATAGTAATAATCGAGACAGGTGAGGTCCCGCCAACAAGGGTCGCCGCGCATCTTGATCATGCCCGCTCCGAACATGATGCGGAATTCGAGCCAGCGCAGCAGATAGAGGATCGCCACAGGCGTTTGCACGCCGCGAGCACCAAGGAAGACCGCGAAGAATCCAGCCTCCAGCAGAATGTCCTCCCATCCGAAGCCGTAAAATATCTGGCCGACGTTGACGAAGGAGATGTAGAGCAGCCACATTCCTGCCCACACCAACGTGTTCAGCCATGAGATAACGAGCTGCGACGCCCGAAATCACGAGACAGGACAAAGTGATTCCAATCCACGCCGAGGCACTAAACGCCCAGTCCTTCGGCGCGAGGAAGAACAAGCTCGGAGCTTCGCGAAAGGGAACTTGCTTGATGAAGGCGGGGGCGGGAAGCAGTCCGTGCTCGCCCAGTAAGGGACGGAATTGATTCAGCGCGCAGGCGAACGCAAACAAATAGACAATTCCCAGGCCCCGTTGAAAAAGGAGCCTGGTGAGCCCGTAATCTCCGGTCTCCCAAGACACAGAGCCTCCAGTCTGCGTAACCTATTGCTTGCTCTGATAAATATGGTAGCGGCTAGTAAGGCGATAAGGCCGTAACTCGGCCATGCCATCCAGCATGAATGCGAACTCGGGGTATAACATCGTCACGATGATATGCCGGGGATTTCGCCGAAGGGACGCGGCCAGATTGGCCAGGACTTGCTCCATGACTGAGCCGCCAAATGGATTGAAAAGGTGAATGACCAAATTCTCGTTCGGAAATTCAAATTCCGCAGCATCCATATTCAGGGATTCAATGTTGTTACATTGCTTCTTGAAGTAACGAAAACGTTGGATGTTTTTTTGAGCAGCGTGATGAAGTTCCACCGCGAATTCTACGCCCAAAATCCGCCGGAATGGATATTCCGCCGCCAGGAACAGCACCCGCCCCTTGCCTGAGCCAAGGTCGACGAACGTGTAATCCGCGTGATTGTTTAAAGGCAATGCAGCGATAGCCCGCCTTGCGCCGGCTGGCCGAGCGGGCATATATTCGAAGCCCGACTTCGCCGTGCCCGCCAAGGTCAGTTTGTTAAGTGGAATAACTCCGCATGTTTCTACTTGCCTGGTTGCGTCGAACCATCTTCCCTCAGCCAGTACGGCGGCGGTGCGAAGCCACTTCAATCCACGATCCAACTACTGAGGTATTTCAGACGCGGAGACAACAACCAATTGACTCGCGGAAGCAAGCCGCGCACCAGACGCCAATGAATGCGGCGGCTATCGAAATATGCGCCTGTAGTGGGAAGAAAATGGCAAAGGCGCTGAAGGGGTGGGCCAATCCCGGCCCAGAATAATAGCTTGGGGACCCCATCCCTGATAAGGCCTTCGATCAGGTATCCTCGCAACACGATCGATAGAGAGCTGTCAGGATGATCTTTCTCATTATTCATCTGGCAGAAAACCACCGCGCGATCGTACTCATACCACCCGCCGAGGATGCTTACCCATTCTCCGTCCTCGCTCCTCAGCCCGATCATGATAGGCCGGGCCGCACACGAAAGCATGTTAAGCGCTCTGGTCAGTCCGCTTCGGTCCGCGCCGATCACATCTTTGGCAAGCAGCCGAAGAGCGATCTCTCTAAACTCGACGGGCGATATCCGGTCGACATATTTCCAGCCGGCACGCTCGGAGCGGCGGCGATAGTATCTGAAGTTCCGTCGGGATTGCTTTCCCAAGCTGTTGAGAAAAGCCTCATATTCCTCCGGGAGATCCAGAACACAATGATTCTCGACGGCTGAATAGCGCACATCTACGGTCTGGCCGGCATCGGAAGCGAAGCTTCTTCTGAAGGCCACATCCTCGCAGGAATCCGGTGGCACAAACACCCGCAAACTGCGGACTCCGGGCATCCCCCAAAGCTTGCGAATTGCCGTTTCAAGAATTTGCTCGCGCCGATGCTCTTCCGCGACTACCATGGATCCTAGGCTGCCGTCGGCAAAAATGACTCCCAAGGGCACGCCTGAGAATTTCCGTTCTTTCGCGCAGAGGATTCCTACGATGTGCCCGCCCTCTTCCACCGCAACCACGCGAGGAATCCAAACCGCCGTCTCAATGGAGGCCAGGAAAAATAGTGGGTCGCAGGTACTTTCGCGTCCTTGCAATAGAAGTTGAGCTCGATTCGACAGAGCCATTACAGCCTCTGGACTCGACAAGACCTCGGCGGAATATTTCTCCTCCGCCACGTCTGGTCTGGCCCAGTAAGTTGTGTTCTGAGCGAGCATGAGAGCCCTCCTGGAATGGGCTTGCCAATCGGTCAAGCCACATGTTGCGAACCGTGCGTTCTTATTTTCTAAAGTATGTTACCCGTCAGATAGTAGACCCGAATCCGGAGCCATCGTTTCAACTGAGTTGAGGACCGGGTAAACTAATGTAACATTATCCTATCCTAGAAGGTATCCTAGGCACGATTCCCGTTTTCGCCGTTCTGGTAGGCTGTGGCGGCCAACAGTCGCGTCTCGTTCAAATCCAGCTCCCGCTCCATCTCGCGGAGGACCTCATCGGTTATGGCTCCTTCATCCCGCAGACGTAACGCGATCTGGCGTTCCTCCTCCAGCAGCGCCCGCGAAAGATTTACAAATTGGAAATAATGTTCCGCGTCTTCTGTTTTCTCCTGCGGATAGGCATGGAGGCTCGCCAGGCGATTCTTATAGTGCCGCTCCAAGTCCTCATACACTTCTACGCGAGCGGTCGGATCGTAACGCCGCATCTCCTCCAGACGATCCAGCGTTCGCTGGAGCACCAGGCGACGGGCTTCCTGATCTTCGTACCGTGCTTCCGCGCCGCGCGCCAGACCCAATAAGCGAATCAGCGCAGGCAGTGTCAGCCCCTGCACCACCAGCGTGACCAGAATCACACTGAAGGTTAGAAATATGATCAAGTTCCGATGCGGAAACGGCCCCCCGCCGGCCACCGTTTGGGGAAGGGACATTGCGGCCGCCAGCGCAATCACCCCTCGCATCCCAGTCCAGCCGACCACGAACACCTGGCCCGCTGCGGGCCGCTTCTCGCGCTGATGGAGCAGGCGCGTCCGGATCAAGTAAGCCGTATACGCTCCCGGATAAGTCCAAGCCAGACGAAGCAGGATCAGAAATACGCTAAAAAGTCCGCCGTACAAAATAAGCCGAGGTGTGCTTAGCTCGCTCACGCCCGCCAATACGGAGGGAAGCTGCAGTCCGATTAAGATAAACACGAGTCCGTTCAAGATGAAGGTGATCGAGTTCCAAACCGCATAAGCCTGAATCCGTACAGAAGGAGAAAAGAATTTCGAACTCTTTCGGCCCAAAAACAGTCCTGCCGAGACCACCGCGAGCACGCCGGACACATGAATTGCTTCCGCGCTCAGGTACGTGGCGTAAGGAACCAGAATGCTCACGGCGATCTCGATTGGTCCGTCGTCAATCTGGTGTTCAAACCATTCCACAATGCGTCCAAGAATGAGGCCGGTCGCCACGCCGCCGGCAATAAGAATCAAAAGGCGCAGAAAGCCAGCACCCGCGGTTGGAGTTTGGCCGCCCTCCATCAACGCGAGAGCGAATTCAAGTGCCAGCAGTCCGGTTGCATCATTGACCAGGCTCTCTCCCTCCAGCAGGTCGACGATGCGTTTCGGCAAGCCGATCTGCTTGGCGATGGAAGTCGCCGCAATCGCATCCGTGGTCGCGACCGCGGCGCCAAGAACGAATCCGGCGCTCCAGCTAAAACCCGGAAACAGCCAGGGGCCGGCCTCCGCCACTCCCCACACCGTGAAGCCGACCAAAAAAATGGCCAGCATTGCGATACTCACCAGGTTGTAGGAGAAGTCGCGCCACGAGGTCACCCACGCGGCCGCGTAGAGTAAAGGTGGCAAGACCACCAGAAAAATAAGTTCAGGGTCGAGCGTCACCTTTGGAATCCCAGGCACCAATCCAAGCAGCAATCCGGCGATCACCAGGACAATCGGATAGGGCGTCTGTAGCTTTCGCGCCAGCGCCGCGAATGCAATGACGGAGAACAGCAAAAGCAACAGGACGAATTGTGCCCCATGAATCCCGCTCCCTGCCATGATCCAACCCTCCTGCCTACTTCTACCACGCCTCGCAACGCGCAAAGACAGGCGGCCTGTCCGCTAAACTGGACACATGACACACCCTGCCAGCGGTGAATTTTCAGCTCTGACCAAGGATCTGGTCGAGGTCCTCGACAAACTTGCCGGAGGAGTCCATCCAGGATTCCGCCCGGCCCATGCTAAAGGATTATTGCTCTCGGGCACGTTTACGCCGTCGCCGGGCGCCGCGTCGCTCACCCGCGCTCCCCACGCGCATCGAGCTTCCACGCCAATCACCGTTCGCTTTTCGAACGCTGCCGGTGTCGCCAGTGTTCCTGATAACGATCCGCATTCCAGTCCGCGAGGCATTGCCATACGCTTCCACTTGGCCGACCATGTTCACACAGACATCATTGGCCAATCCCACGATGGATTCCCGGTCCGCACGCCCGAAGAATTTCTGGAGTTTCTTCAGGCCGCTGCGGCCAGCGGTCCGGACGCTCCCAAGCCGACCCCCATTGAGAAATTTCTATCCACCCATCCGAAAGCGGTCGCGTTCGTGACCGCGCCGAAACCCTTCCCGGTGAGCCTTGCCACCGAATCGTTCTTCGCTGTGAACGCCTACAAATTTATCAATGGCGACGGCAGTGTTCACTTCGGGCGCTATCGTATTGTTCCCGAGGCCGGCAGCCAACATCTGGATGATGCCGCCGCAGCCAAGAAATCTCCCGGTTTCCTATTTGACGAAATTGCCGATCGAGTAAAGCACGGCCCGATAAAGTTCCGCGTTGTGGTGCAGTTGGCCGCTGACGGCGATATTGTGGATGACTCCACGGAACATTGGCCTGAAAGCCGTCCTCAGGTGGAGTTCGGCGTCGTTGAACTGAAGGGGCTGGTTGAAAATGACGCTGCTCAGCAACGCCACATGATCTTCGATGCTATTCCACGAGTCGACGGGATCGAATCCTCAGGCGACCCGATCCTGGAGGCGCGCTCGTCGATCTATCTAATGTCGGGGCGCCGGCACCGGCACAGCGACATTAAGTGACGCTCTAGCGCATTTCGGGATCGCCACAAAGCTCGTGTCCGCAACTGCACACGACGTCGGGGTTGTCCCCCTCTCCTTCGCAGAAAGTACCGCAGTAATCGCTATCGGGGCGTGCGTTGCAACGGCACGAGGGGTGGGCGCATTTTTGTGGGGAATCCATAGAGCTTATTTAATAGCACTTCCGCTTCCAGCACGCAAGAGATGCCCTATTTTTTCCGGCGATAGCTCTTCAACTGCTCCAATTGCCCTTGCACCGCGCCGTTCTCCGGTTCGATCTCCAGGGCTTTTTCCAGATAGGTGATAGCGGTGGCATCGTCGAACTTGCGCGTGTAAGCATACGCGATCGCGGTCAGAGTCTTAGCCGACTTGGGGTTGAACTCAAGCTGAGCGTTCAGCAACGCCAGCGCATCATCCGGCCTTCGCGTGGCCATCGGCTGAGCGATATTGATGATAGTCGTGTCGCTAAAATCGTACGCGGCACTGCCATAGTAGCGGCTCCGCAGATCTTTGTACTGCGCGATCGTCGCTTCTACGCCCTGGGTCTTTAGAGTCTGTGTGAGAATATCGCCCTAATTGCCTGGGAATGGCAACGCCTCGATGGCAGGTAATGCATTCCACTTGCGTAACAGACTTAGAGGGTCCTCCCGCGGCCGCCTCAATTTTTGCATTGATGTCGCGCGTCATTGCCATCATGGCGCGCGCTATGTCCTTCTTAGGCTCGGGCTGTCCGCTGCCGCGTTCCGCGGTATGGCAATATCCGCAAGTAACGCCCAGAGCTTGGGAAATAGTTTGCATCCGCGCGCTCAAGTCCGCCTGCGGAGCTTGCGCGGACGCACCCATCGCCACTGCCAATAAGTAAACGGCTCTCACTGCGCTCATGAGTTACAAGATAGCAGCCTCCCTTGAACTCGAGTCAGCAGCTACACAGCTGGCCTGCGAAACAAGTGGACCACTAGTGAGATGACGGCGATGATCAGCAACAGGTGAATAAGGCCGCCCGCGATGTGAAAGGCGAGCCAGCCCATCAACCACACACCCAGCAGCACGAAAAACAGAACCAGAAAAATAAAGTCTCGAATCATTTTCGTTCCTCAGGCCCGATTACCGAAGAAGAGCCACAGAATCAAGACGAGCACCAGAAGCCCCCCAATGCCTCCCCCTACGCTCGGTCCACCATAATAATACCCCCCTCCTCCTCCAACCAGAATCAGCAGAATCAAAATAATCAAAATCAAACTCATAACGGCCTCTTCCCTCCTCCGAGCACTGGAACAGCACGTCCATGGCCGTTGCACCGTGGCGAGCTAATTGCAACACCAAATGCATGTCAAATAACCGTGAACAAGTCATCCTGGAAGAACTGGAAGAGATCAAAGCCCTTGAATCCCGCCTGCAGCGCAGTTGGAAGAGGTTGGGCCGAGCGGGAGAAAAGGTGCAGAGGTCATTCATCTCTTCCCTTGATGAATTGAAACGCCGCACGCGTCGATTGGAGAGCTTGCTCGATCCCATTGCCTGACTGGAATATAATGAGATCGCCGAGGCATTACGTAGTTGCTGAGTGATCTCTATGTCGAATTTTGGTCTCGCGATTTTTCTTACTGGCGTCACGCTAAGCGCCGCTAGTCTTCCTAACCCTGCCATCGACGCCCCCAGATCGGACAAGAAAACCGAAGTTGCAGTGGTTGCCGGGGGCTGTTTTTGGGGCATTGAAGCGGTTTTCGATTCGCTCAAAGGAGTGAGCGCTGCCGTTTCCGGGTACGCCGGCGGCAACAAATTTACTGCGCATTACGAAATCGTCAGTACCGGAACCACCGGGCACGCCGAGTCGGTGCAAATCACCTTCGACCCGACACAAATTTCCTATGGCCAGCTTCTGAAAATCTTCTTCACCGTCCATGACCCCACCGAAATCAACCGGCAGGGTCCCGACGATGGATCGCAGTATCGTTCCGAAATCTTTTACACCAGCGAGGAGCAGAAGAAGATCGCTGAAGCTTACATTCAGCAGTTGAATGCTTTGAAGTCTTTTCACGGACGCATCGCTACAAAGGTGGAACCGCTGAAGGAGTTCTATCGCGCCGAAGAGTATCATCAAGACTACGCGAAAAAGAATCCCAATCAGGCATATATCGTCTATAACGACCTTCCCAAGGTCGAACACGTACGCAGGGAATTTCCAGACATGGTAAGGAGTGGCAAATGAGCTTTCTAAAGTCGAATCGCAGATCGTTTCTGGCTGTTCTGGGTGGGCTAGCACCGGCGGCTGCCGTGTTGGTGGCAGCGGAAACTTCGCCCAAAAAGAAAACCGTCAAGGTCGCCCAGTTTGACGCGGCCGGCAAACCGACTGGCGTCGTCGAGATGGAGAAGGTGGAAAAATCGGAAGCAGAGTGGAGAAAACAGCTCACACCGGAGCAGTTTGAAGTAACTCGCCAGGAAGGAACGGAACGGCCCTTCACCGGCAAGTACGCCAATAACCACGCCGATGGGCTCTATTCCTGCATCTGCTGCGGCACCGTTCTGTTCGATTCCAAGACGAAGTTCGAATCGGGGACGGGCTGGCCTAGTTTCTGGATTCCGATCGCGAAGGAAAACGTGGTTAGCAAAACCGACACCAGCGCGGGTATGGTCCGCGATGAAGTGGAATGCGTCCGCTGCCGTGGTCATTTGGGCCACGTGTTCGACGACGGCCCGCCGCCCACTCATCTCCGTTATTGCATGAACTCGGCGTCTCTGAATTTCACGCCGCGCGGCAAGGGCTGAAGATCAGCTCTTGCCCAACAGGCGGAGCGCCTCAGAAGTCACGCGTTCGGGAGTAAACCCGAACTGCTTAAAAAGCTCGTCGCCCGGCGCCGAAGCTCCAAAGCGATCGATCCCAATAACGACGCCTTGATCGCCCGCCCAACGATGCCATCCGAGCGTTGCTGCCGCTTCTACGGTGACTCGCTTGCGAACCGCCTTGGGAAGTACCGACTCGCGATAAGCGTCATCCTGCGCGTTGAAGATTTCCCAACTCGGCATGCTGACCACGCGCGCCTTCACCCCGGATTCCTTCAGCCTCGCCTGCGCCTTCACGCACAACTGCACCTCGGACCCGGTCGCGATCAGAAGGATATCCGGCGGGCCTCCTTCCGATTCCGAAAGAATATAAGCGCCCTTCGCGACACCAGGCGAGCTGGCACGGCTTCGATCCAGATGTGGGACTCCTTGCCGTGTCAGCGCCAACAACGTAGGTCCCTCGTGCTCCACTGCAAACGCCCAAGCCTCAGCGGTCTCGTTGGGGTCCGCTGGACGAATCACGGTCAAGCCCGGGATCGAGCGCAACCCGGCCAGCTGTTCAATCGGCTCATGCGTCGGACCGTCCTCTCCCACGCCGATGCTATCGTGCGTAAACACGTAAATAGCCTTCAACTTGCTCAGCGCGCCCAACCGAATCGCGGGCTTCATGTAATCGGAAAAGATAAGGAAGGTGGCGCTGAAAGGTAGCACGCCCCCGTGAGCCGCCATTCCATTTACGGCGGCGCCCATTGCGTGTTCGCGAACACCGAAGGCCACGTTGCGACCCGCATGGCTCCACGGCCCGCCCACAGCGCCTTGCGTGCCGGCTCCGCCCAACTCTTCGGGCTGGAAGTCTCCCAGCCCTTTCAATGCGGTCTCCGTGGAAGGATTCAAATCGGCCGAGCCGCCCATGATGGTCGGGATGACTTTTGCCAGAGCGTTCAAGGCCTCTCCGCCCGCCACTCTGGTCGAGATCGCTTTATCGGACGTACTCCATTTCGGTAGCTTCGCTTGCCAGCCGTCCGGCAATTTGCCGTTGATGGCCTGTTGGAGTTCTGCTGCCTCCTTCGGAAACGCGCTTTGATACGCCGCGAACCTGGTCTTCCATTCCTTTTCCACCGCCGCACCCGCGCCAATCGCGCCGCGAAAGGCGTCCACAGCGGGCGGCGGCAGATAAAACTTTTCTTCCGTCGGCCAGCCCAATGCTTTTTTCGCCGCCTTCAACTCGTCCTCGCCCAGGGGACTGCCGTGTGCCGAGAAATTGTCCTGTTTCTTCGGACTTCCATAGCCGATGTGAGTGCGGACTAAAATCATCGAAGGCCGCCGCGTCTCGGCTTGCGCTTCCTCAATCGCCTTCGCAATATCCGTCGTATCGTTCCCGTCTCTTACGGAGCGGGTGTGCCAGCCATAAGCCTCAAATCTCTTCGCGACATCTTCGGTAAAGATCAGGCCCGTGGCCCCGGCAAGCGAAATATGATTCTGATCGTAAAGACAGATCAGCTTGCCCAACTGCAGATGCCCCGCCAGCGACCCTGCTTCCTGACTGATGCCTTCCATCAAGTCGCCATCGCCGCAGATCACGTAGGTGTGGTGATCGATAATGTTGTGCCCGTCGCGATTGAACCGGGCAGCCAGCCCAGCCTCCGCGATCGCCATGCCCACGGCGTTGCTGATGCCTTGTCCCAGCGGCCCCGTGGAAACCTCCACGCCAACCGTGTGACCTCGTTCCGGATGACCCGGAGTCTTGCTGCCCCATTTGCGGAAATGTTTGATCTCATCCAGAGACAGATCGTATCCCGTCAAATGCAGCAGACTGTAGAGCAACATCGACCCATGCCCCGCCGAAAGCACGAAACGGTCGCGGTCGAACCACTGAGGATCGGCGGGGTTGTGCTTAAGGAATCTGGTCCACAGCGTGTACGCCATCGCGGCAGCGCCCATCGGCATGCCGGGATGCCCGGAGTTGGCCTGTTGCACGGCGTCCGCCGATAAGATACGCAGCGTATTGATACACAGGTTTTCCAGTTCTTTATTCGGACTCGAGCTCACTTGGATCCTCCGGGCACTCCGCCTTTACTCACTCATCTCCACATTGTGCTTCTTTGCCGCGGATCTAATTCGCTTCCACGCCTCGTCGCGCTCCTCTGCGGTTACGTCTTTCACCTGATTGAAACGCGCGATTGCGTTACGAACATGGGCCGCGTCGTGAATCGGCATTTTCCGTTCTTTCGGAAACGCGAAGTTTTCATCCTTGATGTGATCGCGGCTGGCCTCTGTCAAGTTAGCCATTGCTGTTACCTCCGAAGTGAGAGGCAGCAATCCGCGTGCCAACAAACTAATTTACCGCCGCGATTGGCGATGCGCACCACCGCCCAGCCCGCCTAGATCGATAATCACGGCGAGCAACAGCCACAAAAGGTTGATGCCCTCCGTCGGCAACCCGTTATTTAGCTCCCATGCGTAAACGATGGTGGTGAGCGGCAGGAAAATGAACCCAAGCAGCGGGATCAGCAATCCGCCGTGAAACGCGCGCCCCAGGTAATTGGAAAACAGCCACATCAGCACCAGTGCAACGCGGGGAAACGCCAGAATTACGATCAGGAGCAGGCAGGGCATAGCGAATCTCCAGCAAGGCAACTACCATACCAGATTATTTAAGGCAACGTTCCGCGCGCTTGCGCTAAGATTGTGTGACACCAACTGCATTTGCAATGAGTTATTTATGCTGACCTTAGGTCTTCTGACCTCAAGCCCGCGCGTTGCAGCGGAGCTGAATGGCCTGACCTCGGATTCCACACTTTTCAAACTCGTCTTCACATTAGTACCGTTTCCTTCTATCCCTGAATCGATGCGCGCGCTGCGCACGTATCAACCCGAGGTGATCCTGATCGATCTAAGCGATTGGGATGCCGTCGCGTCTCTGGTGAGCCACGCTCAGACCGCCAACTTGGCCGGTGTCATCATCGGCTTCAGGCCTGATTGGAACCGCCTGGAGTTGCTCACCTTCGAGGAAGCTGGAATCAAAGATCTGTTGCGCGAACCGTTCTCGCACGCCGACCTGGAGGCAAAAGCCTACGAAGCACTGCACCGCGAACGGCCCATCGGAAATCAGAATCTGGTCGCCTTCTTTCCCGCCAAAGCAGGCGGAGGTTGTTCCACGGTTGCCTTGCACACCGCAGCCGCTATGGCCGTCGATCTTCAAAAGAAGGTTCTGCTGATCGAAAGCGACCGCCGCTCAGGCGTGATTTCCATCATGCTGAACCAGAACAATCGCACCGGGCTGTCGGATGCCTTGCAAAACGCTGGAGGCATGACGCCTGGAGAATGGGTGCAACACTGCGTGGAGCTTTCCGGCATGGATCTGCTGCTGGCGAATCCGGCGCGGCCCGGCCCGTTGCCCACCTGGGCCGACTATTATCAGCTTCTTCGCTTCATCCAACAGCGCTACGGCTTTGTGTCGGCGGACATGCCCGAGCTTGTCAATGCGGCCACAGCCGAACTTGTGAAGGCGGCCCGCAGCGTATGCATTGTGTGTACGCCGGAAATTCCCTCGTTGATGCTTGCCACGCAGCGCCGGGCCGAAATCGCGGCGTGCGGTATCCCCAAGGAGAATCTTCACATCGTCCTGAATTGGTGGGAACGAGGAGACCTGCCCATGGCCGACGTCGAAAAGATTCTCGGCCAGCCGGTGTTCGCCGTGCTCCCCAACGACTACAAGCAGGTGAAACGCGCGCTGCTGGAATCCAGGTTGATCTCTCCCGATAGCTCTTTCGCCAAGGCCTGCGCGAAGCTGGGGCGAAAACTGAACGGTCTTCCCGTTTCCGAATCCTGGCCCTTTAAGGTGTCGTTCCTTCGGAATCTGGGGAAAACGCAGGAGTAAATTCGCTGGGCTGCATCAGCCGCACCGGCTTGTCCAAAGTTTCCACCCGAAGCTTGTGATGCGCCGCCAGAGCCTCCAAGTCGTCTCGATCGAGCCACTCCGGATCGTCCAAAGCAAAGCTGTACATCAGCGACCTGGCATTGGAGCTATGCTGCAACCCGAACATGTGGCCGATCTCATGCAGTGCGATCCAATACAGAGCGGTATCGTTCAGCGTCTGCGCGGGATTGAACGCGATCCAACCCTGAAAACCCAGCCGGTCGGGAAACTGCGATCTCGCCACCATCAGACGAGGAGCGGATTGAAAGAGGTCGCTTTCTCCATCCACCAATTCCATCGAACAACTCTCTGTCTCGTCTTCGTGCCAGTCCAGGTCCAGAATTACGGCCCACGCATCCAGGGCGCGCCGGAACTGCTCGGCAAGAAAGGGGTTGGCAGTAGCCAGGCGGACGCCCAGATCCATGTGCCCTTGCTTGAGAAGCTCCGAGTGCCGATTGCACGGAGGATAGTTAGCGCTCCAATTGGCGGGAGGCGCCCCGTTTGCCATGCCAAGGCACACAAGTAGACACAGAGGGATCAGCCGCATTCAACCTCGCTTCAGTTCCGACTGGGGACAGAAAAATATTATAGGCACCGCCGCGGAGCCACTGTCAATATAGAGTGGGAGGGCGTTGCGGTTTGTTTGAAAACCCGCCGGAACTAGAGTTCTAGATTCCCCCGGTACATCATTTCCTTGAGTGAGAACTTGCACTTGATTTCCAGCGGACCCATCTTCGTCACGAATGTGACTTGCTTATCCTCAGGTTTGATGCCGAACACGCGCGAGAAGTAGAAAAAAGTTCCTGTGGGGCCTGAAGCGGCGCGCACCAGGGAGAGTGGTTCATCCCTTCGCTCGATGCGCGTCGAATCCTGCAACATTTCCAATTTCTCGTTTTCGTTCCGCGGCGTCGTCTTCATCGGACGGGATACCGACGCTCGGGATGCTGCCGATCAAGGCGATGATGTAATTGTCGGCATCCTCCGGCTTAAGTTTCACCTTCAGAGCCTCGCGCACGGGAAGTGCGGATTCCCAGCGGACATCGTCTTCCAGTTGTTGGGACCTCCGGGAGGCCCTGGATTCGTGGTGGTCACGCCTCCTCCACCTCCGCGACGGCGCCCTCCTCCTCCCGACCGCGACGACCCCAGGGGACCGCTCGCGCCCGTGTTGTTGTAAACCGAGGCAGCCTTGGCCCACGGCGACTGCGTCAGCATCTGTTTCACTTCCTCGGGGGTCCAGTCGGAGGGGTCTTTGTGGTTCCAGAATTCCCTCTCGTCAAAAGCCCAGGCAGGCAGACGCGGCCAACCCAGGTAGCCCGAGGCCATATAGAATTGCGCCGCGTCTGGTCATCTACTGTGGACACCATTCTGATTCAACCAGGCCGCAGTCTCCAAAGTAACTTCCGTTATATCGCGCGATCAACCCTATCGGGCGGTTGAAAGGTAGCGGGCGCAGAGTAGAACCTTACCGTAACCACTTGTTCTACGGAGACACTTTGTATAGTCTATGTATTAGATCCAGCCTGTCTCTGGGGAAAGTTACAGGTAGCTGCCAGCTTCTTAAAACGTCAATCGATAGCTAGTGGCGCCTTTTTGAGGGAGACCGAGTGGGGAATTGCTTGCTGAAGGCGGCAACCTTTTGCTGTTTGGTTGCGGCGCCTGGTTTTGGCCAATACAAGTCCATCAATCCAAAAGTCGCTGAGATTGTGTCCTCCGTATCGGAGGAGCGCATCACCGCGACTCTAAAACAATTGGGTGCCTTCGGGACCCGAAACATTCTTTCCGCCCAGGACAACCCGACACGCGGAGTGGGCGCGGCGCGCGAATGGATCTTCAACCAATTGAAGGGGTACAGCCCCCGGCTTGAGGTCAGCTACGACAAGTACCGCGTGAAGAAGATCGAGGGGCGCAATTCCAGGGTGCCCCGAGACGTGGATCTGTATAACATCGTCGCCGAGTTGAAGGGGACCGTTCATCCCGAGCAGCGGATTCTGATCACCGCGCATTACGACACTATCGTGCTCGCGGGCGCCACTGGAGCTTCCGCCAACAACGGCGAGACTCCCGCCGCGCCGGACCCGGATACGGAATCCCCCGGCGTGACCGACGACGCCAGCGGAGTTTCCTGCGTGATGGAACTCGCCCGCATCATGAGCCAGTACGAATTCGAAAAGACGCTGGTATTCATCGCATTCGCCGGCGAAGAAGAAGGCCTGCTGGGAAGCACTCTCTATTCCGCTAAGGCGAAAGCCGAGGGCCAGAAGATCGAAGCCGTTCTGAATAACGACATCATCGGCAGCGATGTGAGCGGAAGCGGCCGGACGGAAAACCGCAGGGTAAATGTGTTCAGCGACGACCCGCTGGATTCGCCCAGCCGCACCATCGCCCGCTATGTTCACGAAATCGCGGAGCGGTATGTGCCCTCCATGCGGATTGGCCTTATTTTTCGCTCTGACCGCGTGGCCCGCGGCGGCGACCACACGCCATTTAATTTAGAAGGCTTCGGAGCGGTCCGGATTTCTTCGCCGGAAGAGGATTATAGTCACCAGCACACCTCCAGCGACACGTTCGAACACACGTCGCCTTCCTACATCACACGCGTGACGCAGGTGAATGGCGCGGTGGCGGCGGCCCTTGCCTGGGCTCCTCGATCGCCCGTGGTTACGGAACAAGTGGAAAGAAACGGTGTCAAAACCACCAACGTCCTGGTGACCCGTGGAGATTCGCGCTACGACGCCAAGCTGCGCTGGAAGCAGGAAAATCCGGAAGCGGATCTGGCCGGGTACGTGATCGTCTCGCGCCAGACCACATCGCCTTTTTGGGAGCAGGAATTCTTTCTGAAAGATCGCACGGAATACATCCTGTCCGACGTTTCTATCGACGAATACGTCTTCGGTATCAAAGCCGTGGACAAAGAAGGTAACGAAAGTCTGGTAAGCCCGTATGTACCTGCAGGGCGGACGAAGAAAGTAATCGACGTTTATTAGGTCTGTTTTGGATTTCTTTCGCGCCTTGGGGAAGGCGCGAAGGAATCCCTCGTTCGACAACGTTAGTCATCGCTTTGGAAATCTTGTTTTGGGGGAAATGCAAATGTCTACTTGCACGCTTCTTGGGCGGCGATTTTTAGCCGTTCTCACCGCTTCTCTATTTTTTGCCGGTCTTACGCTGGCGCAATCCACCGGCAGCATTCAAGGCACCGTGACAGATGCCACGGGCGCGCCCGTGCCCAACGCGAACGTCAGCATTAAGAGTGATGCCACAGGCGAGGAACACTCGACCGCCACGGACGGGTCCGGAAATTATCTGGTTCCCTCGCTGCCAGTGGGGAACTATCGGATTCAGGTGAAGTCGTCGGGCATGCAGACGATGGCCGCCAACGGAGTCGCCCTTTCCGTAGGCAGCACGCTCGATCAGGACTTCACGCTGAAGGTAGCGTCCACCACCGAGACGATCGAGGTTCAGGCGGCCGCCGGAGTAGTAGAGACGACCTCGGTTTCCGTAGGCGCGGTGGTCAATCAGCGTACCGTTCAGGAAATTCCTCTTAACGGCCGCCACTTTGTCGACCTTGCTTTGCTGATTCCCGGCACGGTCACACCACCCGCCAATGGCTTTTTGACGGCGCCTCTGCGCGGCCAGGGGTCGTTTTCCTTCAACTCCGCCGGTGCTCGCGAAGATAGCGTCAATTTCATGATCAACGGCATCAATCTGAGTGATCCGAATCAGAACCAGATCACCTTCCAGCCGACCATTAACACCATCGATGAATTCAAAGTCGATAATTCCACGTTCAGCGCCGAGTACGGTCGCAACTCCGGGTCGATCGTCAATATCGCCACACGGGCGGGCACCAATGTATGGCATGGGGAAGCGTACGAATTTCTGCGCAACAACGATCTGGACGCCCGCAACTTCGCGAATCCCACGCAGGTGACCAGCGGGGGCGTCTTAGTCCCGAACCCTCAAGCCCAATTCATCCGCAATCAGTTCGGCGGCGATGGCGGCGGCGCGATTAAGAAAGATAAGCTGTTCGTGTTCTTGAGTTATGAAGGATTGCGGCAGCGCCAGGCGGTTCCTCTTAGCGCGAACGTTCTGACCGCTGCGCAGCGGGCCCAGGCCGCGACTACCAGCGACCCGATCATCCAGAAATTGCTGCCTTTGATTCCTCTGGCGAACTCCGGCACGGCTTCCTTTGTGGGATCGTCTACCGCGCCCGTGAATATTGAGCAGGGTACCGTGAATCTCAGCTATCTGTTGAGCACCAACAATCGCCTGAATTTCTATTACGCGATTCAGCGCGATGAGCGGAATGAGCCGCCTTCCACCGACGGGAACAGCTTTCCGGGCCTGGGCGACATGCGCAACGGGCATCGCCAGCTTCTGACGATGAATGAGGTATGGACCATCAGCCCGACGCTGGTGAATGAATTCCGCGCCGGCGCCAACCGGATTCACATTGTCTTCGCTCCGGATAATACCGCCTCTGCAGCGGACTATGGAATCAACAGCGGCGTTACGGCTGCGATCGGCCTGCCGCAGATGACTGTCACCGGTGCATTTACATTCGGAGGCATCGGCGGATTTCCGCAAGGCCGCGGCGATAATGTCATCACCACCTCCGACACTTTGACCTGGATTCATGGGCGCCACACGGTGAAATTCGGCGGCGAATACCGCCGTCAGAATTCGGACAATTTCTCCTATACGCCAGGCACGTTCGGTTTCCCCAGTATCACGGCGTTCCTGGCCGATCAGGCCAATAGCTTCACGGCGAACACATCCAACAGGTCCAACCGCACCTACGGCAACTCGATCGGCGCGTTCGTTACCGATGCGTGGAAACTCCGCCCGACCTTTACCGTCACCCTTGGTCTCCGTTACGACTGGTACGGCACTCCCACGGAAGCCCAAAACCGGTTCGTCGTCTACGATCCCGCCACCAATACGCTGCAGCATGTCGGACAAGGCTCGGGACCAGGCCTGGCTTACCAGCAGAGCGCGAAGAACTTCCAGCCGCGCGTAGGGTTTGCCTGGGATCCGTTCAAGGAAGGCAAGACGGTAATTCGCAGTTCCTATGCGATCATGACCGATCAACCCACGCTGGGCCTGGTTACGGGTTTGGCGGCGAATCCGCCTTACGCATTCCCCATCAGTTACTCGCCCACAGCGGCGACGCCGTTTGTGACCTTGGGCAACGCGTACAATTTCGCTTCCGGCGCCGTTTCACCCGTATCGGTGGCGCACAGTTATCATGACGCCTATGTATCGGAGTGGAACTTCAATATTCAACAGCAGCTCCGCAACGACTATGGATTCATGGTCGGCTACTTCGGCAGCAAAGGCACCGATCTGAACATCCGCAGGAACTACGATCAATTCATCAATGGCGCTCGGCCCATCCCCTTTCTTTCGGCTAACAGTCCCATTGATCCGGGCCTTCCGCTCGGCACCATCCAGGTCTACGAGAGCGATGGAAATTCGTCGTACAACGGATTGTGGGTGACTGGTCAAAAGCGTTTTTCGAAGGGGCTTCAGTTCAACATGTCGTATACCTATTCGAAGTCGATCGACGACAACTCGCAAAACAACCAGGGCCTCGTGATTCAGGACAGCTACAACATCCGCGGCGATCGGGGTCTTTCGGATTTCGACGCGCGCAACCGGTTCGTGCTAAATGGAATCTATAATTTTCCGTTCAAAGGAAACCGGCTGAAGGAGGGCTGGCGGGTCGCGGGCGTCGGTACGGTGCAAAGCGGCAACCCACTGAACTTCCATGCAACCAGCGCCGCATTTACCGGGTCGGCTCTGCTGCGACCCAACGTGACAGGGATCGTCAACACAGGCTATTTCGCCTCTCCCAACGGTTCGGCGTCCGCTATCGGCTGGATCTCGAACCCCTCGGTGATCGTGAATCAGGGCACCGCGGCCGGAACGGTCCTGGGTTTCGGAAACCTGGGACGGAACGTGATCATCGGCCCTGGCGTCTCCAATGTGGACTTCAACCTGGCCAAGGTTACGAAGATCACCGAGCGCGTCAGTTTTGAGATCCGCGCCGATGCCTCCGACATGTTTAATCGTCACAACTTCACCAACCCCGGCACTACGGCCGGCGCAGCCACGTTAGGCATTATCACAGGCGGAACGCGCGCACCGGCGGGCGATTTCGGCAGCTCGCGTCAGATGCAGCTCGCGATGAAAGTAATTTTCTAACTCAACTTACCGTCGCGCTCCGAGGGTTGCTCGGAACCCTCGGAGCCCCGACGGTCACGGAGCGGTCTTCCCTAGCTTCTGTAGCACCCTTAGCGCTTCTTCTCGCGTCTCCGCGTTCCGCGCCGCCGCCCGCAGATACGGCAACGAGCCTTCAACGTCCCCTGAATTCGCCAACACCGTTCCCAGGTCCAGACTCGCCCGGCTAAACCCAGGCGCTAGCCTCAAAGCCTCCCGATACTCCTTGATCGCGCTCTCCACCTTCCCGCTCGCCCCCAGGAGATTACCCAGAAAATCATGCGCCTCAGCGCTGCGCGGATCGGTCCGCAAGAGAGCTTCCAGCTGCGCCTGAGCCTCATCAAAACGGCGCACCCGAGTCAGAGCGAGCGCGTAGTTATATCGCGCTCCGGTGTAATCCTCTTTAATCCGCAGCGCCGACTCAAAGTGATATCGAGCCTCTTCAAATCGCCCCGCCGCCGAAAGAAGATTTCCCAGGTTGTTGTGCGCTTGCGCATAATTCGGCTGAATGCGGATCGCATTGCGCAGCGCAGCCTCTCCCTTGGCGGATTCTCCAGTCTCAAACCAGATTGCGCCCGCGGTGTTGTAGGCATCTGGCAAATCGGGATCTGACTGCATGGCCATTTCAAACGCCCGAAGCGCGTCGGACGTTTTGCCCTCCCCAAGTTGCACCAAGCCGAGCTGAATCCAATCCGGCGCAGCGCCAGGCGCGTGCTCCAGGACCTGCTTTAACATCGCCTCCGCGCGAGCATTCTGCTTCAAGAGTGGAAGACACAGCGCGAGCCTTTCCATTGCGGCAACGGACTCAGGTTCAAGGCGCACCGCCTCTTCATACGCCGCGAGAGCCTCTTGGAATCTCCCCGCACTCCGCAGCCCATCGCCCCATTGCAAATAATATTCAGCACGGGCCGGCTTGAATTTGCCGATCGCCGCTGACAATTGCGCGAGGCCTTCCGTTAGGTTGCTGCCTTGAGTCACTTGGGCGATGGACAGATACAAAGCATCCTCGGGCTTAGGCAAGGTACGAGGATAGTAAAGCGACACCGGCCCTCGATACGCGGTAGCTTCAGTCTGGCGCGGCTCCGCGATCTCCGCCAGAAGATCGCCCGCTGGTTTGAATCGCTGAATGTAGTGATCCGTCATCACCGCATGCACCACGTCGGCCGCGCGGCGCTTTGGCATATGGCAGCCCACACAGTCAGCCGAGGCAGTGTGCTTTCCAGTGCTGACTAACTGGTTCAGCGATGCCCCATGGCAGTTGCGGCAAACCGTCGTGAACCGCTGCGTCGCACCTTCTTCCCGTTGAATATCGTGAGGATTGTGGCACGTGGTGCAGCTCAGCGCCCCGCTGCTTTTTAGATAGCATTGCGATTGCCGCAGCCGGTAAGCCGATCCCGTGATCTCAAACCGGTCGCTCGATCCCTTATCGAAGTGCAGCATGAAGTCCTGAAGAGGCTCGCCAGGCCGGTAAGAAAACGTCTGCCGTTCGTATCGCACGATGGAAGCTGGCAGCGGCGAACTGGTCGTTTCCAGGTGGCACTGCATGCACACCTCCATCTGCCTCTCCGCAGTAAGCCGTGCCGGATTGACGATTGCCTTGCGAATTTCCTCGCGAGAGCTCCCCGCCTTGCCGGCCAGACCGACGTGCTTCTCTCCGTCGCCGTGGCACCGCTGGCAGTCGATCCCCTCAGGAACGCTGGAGAAAACCGGCGCCGACCTGGGCGCAGCGTTCTGCGCGGGAATTCCCGGATAGGCGTTATGGCAAAACATGCAATCGTACGTGACGGCACGCAGCGAGCCTTGATGATCCGGCCGGTCATAGCCAGGATTCATCGCCCAGTAGCCGCCCTTTTCCGCATACCAGGCCAGTGGCAATTGCACCAGCGTGTTGCTCGCGGTGCGATGCAGATAAGTCCGTACATGATTGCCCGACCCCAGCACGAAATCGATTTCCTTCTCTACCGCCGGCGTCTGCTTTCCGTCGAATCCAATTTGATATTGGCGCTGGAAGAATCGCCCATCGCGCTGGACCATCTGGAAATAGGTATCGGAAGCCTTGTGATAGTAGGTGTTCTTGTTGCTATAGTCTTCTACGGTGTTCTCAGGCGCCGGGCGATAGAAGGATCGAGCCATGCCGGTGTTGCGATAAGTCTGCCAGACGGTCGGATGACAGCTCGCGCAAATTTTTGAATCGAGACGCGGAGCTTGGGCGTGGGAAACAGAAGCGGCAAGAACTCCCAGCACTGCGCAAGCGAGCCGTCTCATGCGTCAATTCTATCGCTGGAATTTAGTTTGCAGCCGCGCGATACATCGGCATTCCCGACGCAAACATCCGCAGGGCGTGGCCGTCCACGATAGAGTCGAAGCGATACCGTTCCGGATTAAAGTAGGGCGTGCCAGGCCCAAACAAATCCGGACCATATTGTTGTAACTCCGTTGCCTCCGACCTTCCGTTGGCCATAAATAGCCGGCCGTTGCGGATGAAAATTCGCACGGGGTCGCCCTCAGGATTGTGGTTTTCATAACGTCCGACGAATGCCGTGAACTCGGGTGGTGTTTTGAATTCAGTAGGCCCCTTATAGGCGGTCCCGTGGAACCAATCCGAACCATGCGAAACCGCGACCACCTTCCCTCCATCGCGCTCAAAGGCGAAAGGAAACTCCATCAGATCGCCGGCATCCGACGCATACGCATCGCGCCCGACCCGTGTCAGCGGCGCAGTGGAATCACCCTTCTTAAGCGCCAGACCATTCGTAGTCGCAACGAACTCCAGCTTCATGCCGCCGGAGCCCGTGTAGATTCCCGCCCACTGCGCCGCCGTGGACCGGACTTGCTCGGGCGTCGGCCGCTCCGGAAATTTCGGCAGCGGTTCGTTGCGAATCGCAGCCTTTACGGTGTTCGCGATCCATGCGTCCACACTCGCATTCAAGGTCGCATTCCCTAGCGCCACGATGCCGAAGCCGTCATTCATGTAGGCTTCCATCGAACTATGAAAGCCCGCGATAGTTCCACCGTGACTAATCACGGTGTTCCCATCCACGCTCCGCACGAATAGCCCATACCCATAACTATTCAGAGCCGGAGTCGTCAACATCTGGAACGCCCGTTCGGAAAGCACGCGGCCCTTGGGAGTCTTGCCTCGATTCAGAATCAGCCGAGCGTAGGTAAGCATGTCGCCTACCGTCGATGCGACACTCCCGTCGGCAGCGCGGTATTCAAACCATGGCTGTTCCAGATACTCATTCGTGTAAGGCCATTGAGCATAGCTCACCGCGAGCTTCGCGCGGAGCTCGTCATCAATCACCGCTTTGGACGAGCCCATGCCGAGCCGGTTGAAAATTCTCCGCTCGATCACAGTGTGATAGGGAACGCCTTCAATTCGCTCGACCACGTATCCGAGTGTCTGGAAACCGATGTCCGAATACCAGTAATGCTTGCCTGGCGCGTAGGAAACCTCGAAATCCCTCAGCGAGTAAGTCGCGTAAGGCATCGACGCCAGATCCGGCCGGTAATTCGGAATGCCCGCGGTGTGGGTAAGAAGATGATGTCCGGTGATCGGCGCGAACTTCGATTTGACCTCGAACCAAGGCAGGTATTTTGTTATTGGAGCTTGAGGATCGAACCGGCCCTCGTCCATCAATTGCATTAAAGTGATTGCCGTAAACGATTTTGTAATAGATCCAATCTCGAACAGCGAATCACCCGTGATAGGCGATTTGGTCTTTACGTCGGCATAACCGTGCGTGAAAATCTTCAATGTGCCGTTTCGATCCGTGATGCCGACTACCATGCCCGGAACCGAAGACGTTTGCACCACTTTGCCGATCTCCACGTAAGCCCGGTCCAGCCGCGCGGCAAGCGTATCGGATTGGCCGCTCGCTGCAATGCAGGCAAGTAACAGGACAAATATGACACGAGGCAATCGAATCATAGCCGCCAGTTTACTTGATGCCTTCACTTAATGTCAGGCGGCCGTCGCGCTTTCGGGATGGTCACATTGGACTCGTCCAAATCGACTACAGAGACCCGTTGAAACGCCCCAAGGTTCAGCGGCGCGCGCCCGTGACCCTGCCCATCCACGCTCATTCGCATAACCGACGCCCGCAATAAATGCGCCCCGCTGGAAGTAATCGCGTAATAATCGCCCGGGTACGACGTCGACCAATTCATATAGCGATCCCCCGTGCTGGTAAAACTCCGGATTGTCCCTTCAGCCTTCAAATCCGCACACGGAGCTTTCCCTTGAGCGCTCGTCAAAAGGTAAACGCCGCTTAGGCCAATGTCCCGAAACTCGTTGCCACTCATATTTACTTCATCGATCGTCGACTGGCAATTGGCTTGAATATACATCGCCGCCGCATCCCCTGCGTACTTGTTGGGAATGTCAGTGATCACGTTCTCGGCGATGACCAGGGCAGGCAATTCCACAGCGCAGTACGTGTAGGCCGCCAGCGCCAGCTTTGAATGCCGGATGACATTGTTCGTCACGGTCCACGTGGAGTAATCGTGGTTCTCTTCCGGACAGACCGCCGTGGGCCCGAAGCCACCGGCCAAGAGTTTGATCGCGGAGTTGTCGTGGTTCTGAATGACGTTGTTCCGGATCAGAATCCTACGAATACTGATCAGGTACAGGCCATGATCGCCCCTCTGGTCTCCTGTAAGCGTCGAGTCTTCCACACTGAACATCTCCGCGTTAGCCGCATTGATCGGATTGGAAACCGCGTCAGCCTGCGTGCCAACAGAGATATTGCAGTCCTTTAAGACAACCGACTGCAGCAAATCTGTATCGCCACTTCCGTTAATATCCAGCCCGAAATTAAATCCGCTACTGTTGAATCGAGTGAACGTGAAATTGCGGTCCTGAGCGTCGCCGGGAGACGACTGGCTAAACACCGCGACCATCGCCAGGTTCGTCGTGAGTGGAGAAGTGTTGATACTGATGTCCTGAAGCGATAGCGGGAAGCTGGCGATCATGCCATGATTCGCATTCTTGTGGACCGTCTGAAAAATGACCGTAGCGTCCGGACCATCTCCTTCAATCGACAAAGCACACTTGGTCACCAAAGGCGCGCTGATGTTATAGGTTCCCGCGGCCAGCTGAAGTTTGGAAAGGTTAGGTGCGACACAAGCCGCATCCAACGCGTTTTGCAAAGCCGCCGTATCGTCCGCGACGCCGTCCCCTTTAGCCCCGACGGGCTGCGCAGCACAACAAACTGAAAAGACTACGGCCAGAAGAGCAATTCGCACAAATCCCTAGTGCAAATCCGCCGGTGTTTCTCTCCGAAGCTTAGCGCTCCGCCACCAGCCCACGCGCAGCCAGCGCCTTCTTAAGAATCGCCGCCGCCTCGGGGAATTCCTTCTTCGCGTTGGCGAAGAAAACGCCTTGCGCCACCATTAGCGGAGTCCACCCCAACTTGGTCTTCGCGTCCACCTGCGCGCCATGATCCACCAGGAACTGAACGATCGACGCCTGCCCTGAGACCACCGCGCCGATCAAAGCCGTGCTGCCGCTCCATCGCGGATCGCCCACGCCTTTATCCACCAACTGATCCATATTCAGCGGGTAATAGAGCAACGTGTATTGAGGATCTCCGGTCATTTCGAAATTTCCGAAATCCGCCTTCGCGTTAATGTCGTTGCCTAATTCCAGCGCGAGCTTGACCGCCTCCAGCCGTTCCGCCTCGGGGCAGCCCGTGTAAGGCCCAGGCGTCTCGCCCTGCCAATACCCCAGCCCAGCCGCAACCATCAGCGGCGTGATCCCGTAAGCATTGCCGATCTTCGGATCCGCTCCGCCCGCCACCAGTGCGCGCATGTAAGCCGCATCACCATTTTGCGCTGCGACATAGAAAGGAGTCGCCCCCACATACGTAAGCAGATGCCGCCCCAGATCGATATTCGGTGGATTCTTAACCGTGCCGCCTTCCTTATCGAATCGCTTTTCCTGCCAACTAATGCGAACGTTAGGATTCGCCCCGTGTTTGAGCAGCGCCTGCGCCAGCTCCAGCGCAGTCATGTTGCCCGTGGGAAGCGGCGGCGCTTTAGCCGTATTGCCGACGCCCGCCGCGCCATCCGACCCGGGTCGCCGCAACCACGCAATCGTGTGCAGAGCCGACCCGCGTGGGTCCGTCGCATTCGGGTCCGCTCCATGATCCAGCAGCACGGAAGCCAGCTCAAAATACGCATTCACCACGGCCATATTCAGCGCGCTGGTCCCATCCGGCGCGACATCGTTTACGTTCGCGCCGTGATCCAGCAGGACCTTGACCGCATCCGTATGAGCATTTCGAACAGCAAACAGCAGCGGCGTAAACCCGCTCTTGGATTTCGCTTTCACATCCGCGCCGAACTCGATCAACATCGCCGCGGCCGCGGCATTTCCTTCCGAAGCGGCCCACATCAACGCCGACTGTCCTTTATAAGGCTCCTTTGCATTGACGTTTGCGCCGTGTGCCAGCAGCAGCTTTACTGCATCAGGCTTTCCCGTTAGCGCCGCAGTCATTAGAGGAGTCTGGCCCTCTTCCGAAATCCCATTTGGATCCGCGCCGGCCTTCAGCAGACTATCCATAATCGCCACGTTGCCATTTTTTGCCGCCAGGAAGAGCGGCGTGATATTGAACCGCGTCGTCGCTTTAACGTCAGCACCCGCGGCAATCAGCAGATTCGCGATCTCGAGATTGTCACGCTGGGCCGCCCAGTGCAGCGCCGTCGATCCGTCGGGCTCACTCGCGTTCAAAGGGACATGTTGCGCAAGCAGAGAGCGCACCGTCTTCGCGTCGGACCCCTTCACGGCGTCCACCAATCGCAGATCGTTCGACGCCGCAAAGCAGGTTGCGACCGAGAAAGACAACAAGGCTATTCCCGTAAGGCGCTTCATGGTCTAAATATAAACAATATGGCTCCGGAAGTATAATTGATGCGATGCCCAAGCTCGCCGGCAAAGGGTGCGGCGGCGCCCTCAGGACGGGAAAAGACTCCGCCGCCGCACTCCGTTTTGCCGGCGAGTGCTTAGGAGCCACCGCGGCACTGTGCATGCTGGTAACGGCGTGCGGCATCCCCGCCATCGCCCAGCCTCCCGCCGCGGTTTTCACACGCTACTGCGTCACCTGCCATAACGCGAAATTGAAAACAGCAGGCTTGGTGCTCGATCCTTCCGAGTTAACCCACGTCTCCTCGAACCCCGAGGTGTGGGAGAAGGCCATCCGCAAGCTTCGGACCAGAGCTATGCCGCCGCTCGGACTCCCCAAACCCGATGAAGCGACTTACGACGCAACCGCGCTCTACCTCGAAACCGAACTCGATCACGCCGCCGCAGCGAAACCCAACCCCGGACGGCTCCCGCTGCTCCATCGCCTGAGCCGCACCGAATATCAAAACGCCATTCGCGACCTGTTGGCGCTCGACGCGCTCCCCAGGGAGATGGATTACTCGCTTCTGCTTCCGCCCGACAATTCCGCTAGCGGCTTCGACAACATCGCCGACCTGCTCTTCGTTTCCCCAACGGCTTTGGAGAGCTATCTAGGAGCGGCCAGAAAGATCAGCCGGCTCGCGGTAGGCGACCCGACCATGCCCCTGATGGTCAACTCCTACCGTCTTCCCGCTGAACAGCCTCAGGACGGCCGCGTGGATGAATTACCCTTCGGCACGCGCGGCGGCCTTGCGGTTCGCACCGATTTTCCGGCCGATGGCGACTATGTTTTCAAACTGGATCTAGCCGGTGCCACGCGCGAACCGCATCAAATCGAAATCAGCGTGGATGGCGAGCGCGTGCAATTAGTTCCCATAGGCGGCAACGGTGGCGGCCGCGGCGGCGCGAAACCTCATCGAAGTCCACGTGCCCATCAAAGCCGGCCCAAAGCTCATCGGCGTGACTTTCGTACAGCGCGACGAAGCTCGTGACGAAGCGACCCTCCGTCCGCGCACCCGTGGCCGAGGTTCCGAGCCCGCCCTGGATAGCGTGTCCATCAGCGGTCCCTTCAATCCGCAAGGACCGGGCGACACTCCCAGCCGCCGTCGCATCTTCGTGTGCCACTCCGCCAGCGCTTCTGACGACCTGCCATGCGCCAAGCAAATCCTTTTGTCGATCGAACGCGCCGCATTCCGCCGGCCCGTGACGGAGGCTGATCTTCAAGCGATTCTTCCCTTCTACACCACGGGCCACGCAGAAGCCGGATTCGAAAGAGGAATTCAAAAGGCGCTGGAGAGAATTCTGGTCAGTCCGCAGTTCTTATTCCGCATCGAACGCGACCCGGCAGGATCCGCTCCCGGCTCCATCCATCGCATCACCGATCTGGAACTGGCGTCGCGCCTCTCCTTCTTCTTGTGGAGCAGCATCCCCGATAAAGAATTGCTGGATGTGGCCTCCGCCGGGCAGTTGCACGAACCGCAGGTCCTGGAAAAACAGGTGCGGCGCATGCTTGCCGATTCGCGCTCCGAATCAATGGTCACCAACTTCGCCGCGCAATGGCTCTTCTTGCGGGACATCGAAGCCAAACAACCCGACGGGCTTCTGTTCCCCGACTTCGACCAGAATCTGCGCGAGTCCTTCCGCCGCGAGACAGAATTGTTCTTGGACAGCGTACTGCGCGAAAACCATAGCGTGCTGGATCTTCTCACGGCCAATTATTCGTTCCTCAATGACCGTCTGGCGCAGCAGTATGGCATCCCCAACATTGAAGGCAGCTATTTCCGGCGCGTCACGTTTCCGCAAGGCAGCGAGCGCGGAGGATTGCTAGGGCAGGGCAGCATACTCACCCTGACCTCCTACTCGACGCGTACGTCTCCCGTAGTTCGCGGCAAGTGGGTTCTTGAAAATCTTCTCTCCGCCGCACCCCCGCCCCCGCCCGCGAACATCCCGGCCTTGAAAACGGAAAGTTCCGAACCCGGCAAGACGCTCTCCATGCGCGACGCGATGATCCAGCATCGCGCCAGTCCCGCTTGTGCCGGCTGCCATGCGCGTATGGACCCCATCGGTTTCGCCATGGAAAATTTCGACGCCGTAGGGCGTTGGCGCGACTCCGACAACGGCAACAAGATTGACGTCTCCGGAGCGTTTCCCGACGGCACTAAGTTCAGTGGGATGGACGGACTCAAGAAGGTCCTGCTCGCTCACCCGCAGGAATTCGTTTCGACAGTCGCGGGCAAGCTGCTCATGTACGCAGTGGGCCGAAACCTCCAGTATTACGATGCTCCCTCCGTGCGCGAGATCGTGCGTGAATCCGCCGCCACCAACTACGATTTCGCGTCGCTGATTCTGGGGGTGGTAAAAGCGAACGCCTTCCAAATGAGAGAATCACAAGTGAGCAAGTAAGGAGACCAACGTGACCTTCCTCACCAAAAAGAGCCTGCCCCGGCGAACGTTTCTAAGGGGAGTAGGAACCGCGCTCGCGCTGCCCATGCTCGACTCCATGGTGCCGGCCCTCTCCGCCAAAGGTACGAAGTCTCCTCCGCGCTTGGGATTCGTCTACGTTGCCAACGGCGTGATCCAGGACCAATGGAATCCCGCCACGCAAGGCGCGGGATTTGAGTTGTCGCCGATCCTTAAACCACTAGTCGGCCTGAGGGACCAAATCAATGTCCTCAGCGGGCTGGCTCATTTGCAAGCCGATACGTTCGGCGATGGCACCGGCGATCATCCCCGCGCGTCGGCCGCATGGCTAAGCGGCGTACACGCTTACGACCGTACTCAACCCGGCGTCGAGGTGCGCCTTGCCACCACGGCAGATCAAATTGCCGCGCAAGTAATCGGCAGAGGAACTCGCGTACCTTCTCTTGAGCTCACGCTGGATAACCCCACACAGGGCGCGTGCGATTCGGGCGACTGTTTCTACGTCAACACGGTTTCTTGGCGCAGTCCCACCACGCCCAATCCCACCGAAGCCAATCCGCGCGTAGTTTTCGAAAGACTCTTCGGCGACGGAGGCACCGCGCAGGATCGCCGCGCGCTGGAGAAAAGCACCGGAAGCATTCTCGATTCCGTCACGCAGGAAGTAGGAGTGCTCGCCAACACCCTGGGCCCCGGCGATCGGACCAAGCTCAGCGAATACCTCGATTCCGTGCGTGAGCTGGAACTGCGAGTACGCAACGCCAATCCCGATCAGGGTGAATCCTTCGAGCTGCCCGACCGCCCCATGGACATGCCGGAGAGCTTCGACAAGGACGCCAAGCTGATGTTCGACCTCCAGGCGCTGGCCTATCGCGCCGACATCACTCGTGTGTTCAGCATGATCATGTCGCGCGAGCTCAGCCCGCGGACGTTCCCCAACATCGGCGTGCCGGAGCAGCACCACGCCGTATCGCATCACCGCAACGACCCCGAGCTGATCGCGAAGAAAGCCAAGATCGATACTTACCAAGTTGAATTGCTGGCTTACTTCCTGAACAAGCTGCAAGCCACTCAGGATGGCGACGGCACACTGCTGGACCACAGCCTGATCGTCTACGGCGGCGGAATGGGCAACGGCAATCTTCACCGCCACACGGATCTTCCTTGCCTGCTGGCCGGTAAGCTGGGAGGCCAATTCAAAACGGGCCGTCACATGGCCTACCCGGAAAACACGCCCATGGCGAACCTGCTGGTCACAATTCTGGACAAGGCCGGAGTTCACACCGAAAAACTTGGCGACAGCACCGGCCCACTGCGGCCGGATTACCTGTCGGTCGCATAGGAGCGCATCAAATGAAACCTGTTCTTTTGTTCTCTGTTTTCCTGACAGCGGGTGCGCTGATGGCAGCCGACGCGGTCACCTATGTGGCTCATGATGCCGTAGCCACAGCCTTGGCCAAAGGCGGAGCTTTGGGAAAAGGCGAAGGCTTCACCTCTTCCGGAGCGCATCGCGATAAGGCCGGCCAGGTTGAGGTGCACGACAAGGAAACTGACATCATCTACATCACCGACGGCGAAGCAACCTTCGTCACCGGGGGCACCATGGTGGGCGGAAAGATGACCAAAGCAGGGCAGTGGCTCGGCACCGATATTCAGGGAGGCGAATCCCGCCATTTGACCAAGGGCGATGTAATCGTGATCCCCGCAGGCACACCCCATTGGTTCAAAGAAGTCCCCAGCGGCGTGAATTACTTCCTTGTAAAAGTAATCAAGCCGTGACGTGGGGCAGGTCGGGAACCACAGCTGTCCAAATTAGACTGGCCAAGGTGTAAGGTTCGGCTAAAAACATTGGCAAAAACACAGGAACTAGAGCGGGCGGCAAGGCGAGTTGGGTCCCTGCTGTCCAACTTGTCACGCCGTCCACGCCAGGGGGAGTTGGCGATCGTGCCAGTCCGCGAGAGCGGGGGGCGGCTGAAAAGGATCGTCGAGCCAGGGGAATAGGTCCCGGTAGACGAAGAGTTGCTGGCGCAACAAGGCACAGAGATTGGACAGAGACCAACCGAAGGTGGAGCGGAGTTGGAGATACTTCAGCAGCAGCATGGCGATCAGCGCTGTCCAGATTTGCGTCTTCAGGGCGTTGGCGGAAGTTCCCACGAAAGTCTTGACGCGGAGCAACTGCTTGAGGGATTTGAAAAAGGACTCGATCTGCCAGCGATCTTTATAAACAGCGGTCACGGTCGTCGCGCCCCAGCTCAGGTGGTTGGTGAAAAACACCATTTCCACTTGCTTCTCTTCCACCCACAGCACGATGCGTCGATAGAGCGTGGGGTAGGAGCCTGTTTTGGTGGTGGCGCATAAGCGCACCACTTGGTCGGCACGGATGTTACGGTTTTGCGGCACCGTTCGTTCTTCCATGACCTCATGTTTGAGATCGGATTTGAAGCGCGTCACGAAGTAGACGCCTTGTTTGGTCAGACCTTCCCACCAGTCATAGTCCACATAGGCGCGATCCATCACCACTACGGTTCCCGGTGCGAACTGGAATTGGCGGGCGATCTGGATGTCCGACGTCTTGCCGTCGGTAAGACACGCAAACCAGGGCAAGTAACCGTCGTGGTCCAACAACAGATGCAACTTGACGGCCCCCTTGGTCCGTTTAAACCGCGCCCAATCGAACAAGGATGCGCACAGATCGATACTGGTGGAGTCCATGCTCACCAACTTGTTCTTGAAACGGAATTTGTGTCCGCCCGGCAACGCCCGGCAGCGGCTCAACAACTGGTGAAACACCGCCTCGTACAACTGCCAAGGCCGATGCTCATTGGCGTACGCCAAGGTCGAGCGGACCGGAGCCCGCTGCACTCCCAGATGCTTGAGTTTCCCTTCGGTGGCCGCCAAACCTCCACAGATTTCCCGCAAGGACTGAGCCCGGCCCAACTGGCAAAACAACATCGCCACGAACTGATCCCAGCAGGCGAAGCCCCGCGCATGCCGCTCGGCTTTGTGCTCCTGCACCAGGGCTTCAAACTCCAGTCGCGGGAACAACCTCAACAACTGCGAAAAAATGCTGCATACTCGATTCAAGCGGAAGTCTCCCATCCTCACGATTGGTTCTTCTCAGGGAACCCCAATCCCAAGTATCGGGGCTTCCGCTCGAAATCTAATTTGGACGGGTGTGGTCGGAAACCTGCCCCACGTCAATCAAGGAAGAAAGGGGTTTCGTTCTGCCCCCGCAACACAATCTCGAACCGGTACCCCAGCAATCCCGATTCATCCAAACCCGCATCGCGCCGCGCGACCAATCGACCTCTGCGAGCCGGTTCCACGCAATCCAGCACCGGGTCGGTCGACTCCGCAAAGAATACCGTCGTGACGAGCCTTCGCGTAAGGCCGATGGCGAGAATCATTACGTCGATGTGCGCAGAGCGGCCTTCGTACGCCCCCGGCAGAACGGTCCGGAACGAGTAGCGCCCATCCGCGCCCGTTCGCGACCGGCCCCAGCCGAAGAAGCCGGGATCGGCGCTAGCGGAGCGCGGGTCCAATGGATGGCGAAAGATGCCGTTCGCATCGGGTTGCCAGATTTCAACGATGGTATTGAACGTCGGCTGGCCGCCTTCCTCCACTACTGTTCCCGTCAGTACAATGTGCTGGCCCTGCGCGGCCTTGCCTTGATGATGTGTCAGGTCGCTGGTCGAATCGGAAAACTCGGAAGGGAAGAACGGGCCTATGGTGCCGTAAGGCGAAGGAACGGGCATCAGGCAAGCTCCGGCGTCTTCCGCTTGCCGCGCAGGACGAAGTCCAAGGTGTAATGGATCAGGCTCACGTCTCCCATTTCGGTCGCGCCGGCTTTGAAGACCACGCGCTGGCGAGCTTCCGGATCGCGCACGCCGTTCAGAAGCAGGTCGATTTCGTTCAGAGGCTCACCAGGAAAGAAGATTTGGGTGACATAGCGATTCATCCAGCTCTCGCCGAAGATCGAAAAATGAATGTGCGGCGGCCGCCACCACCAGCCCGATTCAAGCACCGGATATGCGCCCGGCTTGATGGTCAGGAACTGGTACTCGCCTTCCGCGCTTGTGACGATGCGGCCCTGGCCGGTAAAGTTTGGGTCGAGCGGCGCTTTGTGGCGATCGATCTCGTGAATATACTTGCCTGCGGAGTTAGCTTGCCACAGCTCCAACATGCCGCCCGCCAAAGGCCGGCCGTCTTCGTTGCTGATGCGCCCGGACACGGAAATCAGTTGGCCCACACCTCGTCCGCCGCTGGGCAGAGCCCGCGAGAGATCCGGGGAACCAGGCGGAAATTTTTCCTCCAGCCCCGTCGGCCCCGTCCGCTCTGTCAGCGTCAGCGGCCTTGGGATCAGCGGCTGGGATGGCACGCGAGTGAAGCTCTTCGGATAGCGCTGGATTTGACGATCCGTCTGCGTACGATCGTCATATGGTTGATATTCAATCATGGAGTTGTTTTCCGATTACTCCGGCCTCAGTAGCGCCGCCGGGTCGATCCGAACCGCACGGAGCACAGCCGGTAGCGTCACCAGCACCGCCGTGCCAAATATCAAAATCAGCGGCAGAGCCAGCATGTTTGGATCGGCGCCCTTCGCCTGGTACAGCAGTGAGGATATGTAGGGTTCCGACTCCAGTCCGAGCCCCAGCCCAATCGCCGAGCCGAGCGCGAGCATGAAGAAAGAGCTGACACTCACGCGTCTGGCAATATCCCGTAACGGGGCGCCGAGAGCAATGCGGATCCCCAGTTCGTGGCGGCGTTCGAGCACGCCGTAGTTAAGCACACCATAGATTCCCACGGCAACTAAGATGAGCGCGACTGCGACGAAAAAGGCCGCCAGCGAAGCCAGCAGGCGCTCGCGCACCATCTGCGACCGGACCAACTCCTCCTGGCTTACGATGTTGACGACCCTGACTTCGGGTCGCGCCTGCTGAATTTCTCGCCGCAGCATGGGTGCCAGCGACATCGGATCGGGCGGCTTTGTGCGAACGAGGAACGTGGCTCTGTATCCTTGCCCATATCGGCTGTTCAGCACGCGGAGCGGGACATAGGCGGTGGCGGGTACGGGCAGGCGCATATCTTCATAGCGGGCGTCCCGAACCACGCCCACAATCTCCACGGAAACTCGACCGTTTCTCCCGGGACTCGCGGCGAAGCCACCATTCGAGAGGGTTTCGAAACTTCGTCCCACGGGACTCTCCGTACCAAAATACCGGCGTGCGAACTTCTCGTTCACGATGGCGACTTTCGGATAGGTGTCGTCCTCACGAAAATCACGGCCGGCCAGTAATGGCAGTTTCATGGTGTCGAACCAGCCTGGCGATACGCCGAGGAACCACGTGCTGTTGCTCCAGGTCCCGTCTGGAGATTGCCCGTTCGCCCACACATATCCGGTCTGCGCGTTGAAGCTCATGAGAGCGTATTGAGCCACTGCCGCAGACTCCACACCGGGCAGCGATCTCAATTGGTCCGCGATCTGATGCCATGTTTCGGGCCGCAGCTCGTTCTTGCTGATGGAGTCCAACGTGAGGACCCTGGCGGCCGAAAAGCCCGTCGGCTGATTTGCCATTCGTTCGAAGGTCGCAATGAAAAGGCCGCCGATGAACAGCACAAAAGTGCAGAAAGCTGCCTGCGCGGCCGTCAGGCCGTAGCGGAACCGGGTTCTAGCGTGAGGATCGTCGCCTCCCTTGAGCGCCGTGACCGGTGAGACAGACGAGGCCCGTAGTGCAGGTGCCAAGCCGAATAACATGGTGACCGCGAAGGCAAGAGCGACAGCGAACAGAGTAACGCGCCAATCCGTATGCAATGCCAGCCGTATGGGCTGATCGGGCGGCGTGAGCTTCTCAACGACGAACGGGGCGGCGAACCAGGAGCACAGCAGACCCAGGATGGAGGCCGATGCTGCGATCACGGCGCTCTCTATGAGAACAAGTTGAATGAGCCGGATCCGCCCTGCGCCGATGGAAACGCGTAAAGCCATTTCGCGGGCGCGCGCGGCTCCTTGCGCCATCATCAGGTTGGCCACGTTGACGCAGGCGATCAATAACACCAAGCCCACCAGCACCGCGAAGATAAATAGCGCCCGCTTATATCCACGCTGAGTGGACGATCGGCCGGCGCCGGCAGGTTCCAGCGAAACCGTTGCAGCGGTATAGAAGTCGTGGTCCTCTTTGGATCGTGCCGCAGGCCACGTTTTCACGTCTTCTTCGCGATAGGAGTGGAGCGCCGCGCTCAATCTTTGTGCGATGCCATCCCGGCTCGCGTTGGCCTGCGGGCGTACCCAGGCACGGTACGCGTTCCAGGTTCCGCTGTAGATGTTCGGCACATTCATCATGTTGGGAAGGAAAACATCGGTGAATATGCCCGGGTCGGTGCCCGTAAATTCCTCCGGCGCCACTCCTATGATTTCGAAGATGTCAGTGCCTGCGTGGAACTGGCGGCCGATTACGCCGCTGTCCTTCCCAAAACGGCGCGACCAATATTCGTAGGAAATGACGGCATAAGGATGATCGCCTGGCGTGAGATCATCTGCATCCATGATCAGCCGCCCGAGCGCGGGCTTCAATCCAAACTCGCGGAACGTCGAGCCTGAAACGTATTGCCGCCAGACACGCTCGTTATCCTGATCCGTGCTGAAGGATACATCAATGCGCTGGGGCGAAGAGATTGCCATCAGCTCGGCCCGATCCTTCACCGCGGATCGTAGCTGGGTAAGGGCGGGGTAGCTGAATCCATCGGTCGTTGAGATTTGATGCTCGAAGAGATTGGGATAGGTGACGTTGTATAGGCGAGCCGGATCGGCCACAGGCAGCGGTCGTAGGAACAGCGCATCGATCATTCGAAATGCGGCCAGAGATGCGCCGATGCCTAACGCGAGGGACAGAATCGCAGCCGCAGAAGCAATCTTGTGTTTGCCGAGTTGCCTGCAACCAAACACCATGTCTGCAGCTAGCGATTCAAGCCGGCGAAAAGACAATGGCGCGTGTTCCTGAATCATTTTCCAAAAGTATTGCACGAATCGATCGACCCAGACTGCATCCCTGCCTTGAACCACTGGACCCTTTGGGCGGAAGAACCGTGCGTGAAATTTTCGGGGGAGACGCGCTGATGGGCCATGCGCTGAAGGCGATCGTCGCCCACGGCGGCTGCCGCGGCTAAGCCCGACTCGACGTCGGCTGGATCGATCTTATTGCGCTGCTGCGCGGAGTGTCCCCAAACGCCTGCGAAGCAATCCGCCTGCAACTCCAGCCCCACCGAAAGTTGATTGGCCTGTGAGGGACGGGCCTGCTGGGCGTTACGGACCTTCTCCTCAATCCCCAAAATCTTTTGCACGTGATGGCCGACCTCATGAGCCAGCACATAGGCCTGCGCGAATTCGCCGGGCACTCCGAAACGCTCTTTCAGTTCGTCGTAGAATCCCAGGTCGAGGTAAACCCGCTCATCGCCGGGACAGTAGAAAGGACCAGTTGCTGTTTCCGCAGCGCCGCAAGCCGTACTGGTCTGGTCCCGAAACAGGATCACACGGGTCAGGCGGTAATTGGGCAGAGTCTGCTGCCAGTTCCTCTGAACATCCGTGATGGCGTCTATGACGAGTTGCTTTTCCGGCGCTTCGGCCTGGTCACGCGCCGGATCGGCGGTACTGGTCGGTGCCCCGCCGGTGCCGAGAAATGGCGTGATCAGGTCGCGCTTGAAAACCAGGCTGAGAATACCCAGGATGATGATGCCGCCGATGCCGATGTGGCGGCCGCCGATGGCAAACCCTCCTCCTCCACCGCCTTCGTTTCGGCGATCCTCTACTTCGTTACTGTCGCCCGGGTCTAGTCTCATGGCAGTTCTCCTTACGGACGGACCAGCACGTGTAGCTCCAGATTATCTGCTTTGAGCGACTTGGAAATGGCTGAGGGTCTCGATGTAGGAGGCGATGCCTTTGTAGAGAGCCTCGGCAATCTTCTGCCGGTGCTCTTCGGTGCGCAGGATGGCCTCGTCGGCGGGGTTGGTCAGGAAGCCGATCTCGGCCAGGACGCTCGGCATAGAGGCGCCGATCAGTACGACGAACGGAGCTCGCTTCAGACCGCGATTCTGGGTCGCAGCATTGCTCTTTGCCGAAATCGAGAAGAGCGAGTTCTGAATGTGCGTGGCGAAGTCGTGCGATTCTTCGATCTTGTCTTTCAAGGCGATTTTCTGAATCAAATCCCTGAGGTCGAAGATGGTGTGGCCGGAGCCCGCGTTCTCGCGCGCCGCCAAGTCCAGCGCGTTCTTGGAGGTCGTGAAGTTCAGGTAGTAGGATTCTACGCCCGAAACGGATCGCACCGGCGAAGAATTCGCATGGATGGAAAGAAACAGGTCCGCCTTGTGTTCATTGGCGATGCGCGTACGCTGTTCCAGGGGAATAAATGTATCATCCTCGCGTGTGTAGACCACTTCGCTTCCCAGGCGCTGAGTGAGCAACGCCCCCAGGCGCAAGGCAACGTCCAGAACTAGGTCTTTCTCGTAATAGCCCGACGGCCCCCGCGTTCCAACGTCCTGCCCTCCGTGGCCCGCGTCGAGCACAATTGTGCCCAGCTTCAGGCCAAGCGCGCGAGTTAGCGACCGCTCACCGCTTTCATTCCGTCTGGCAGGGGTTGGCTGCGAAGTGGGCGGTGGCACGACCACAGATCCGGGCGGCGGCAGGATGGGAGCGGCCTTAGCAAGAACGGTCGCCTTCGGAATCACGACAGGCTCTGCAACTTCGGGGAAAGGTTCAACTCGCTGAATCGGCAGCTTCGGAGTCGCCAGCAGATGGGGCTTGGTCGATCCCATGGTGGTGGGCATGCCGGCGAGGCTGATGAATTCGGTGCGCGAGACCGGCGGCCGTTCTATTTCATGCTGGGGCGGCGGAGTAAATTGGCGAGCCTTTTTCTTCAGAACTGCAGGGGGAACCGGAGGCGGAGCGATCACCGGCGTCGCCACCGGTAAATCTACAGAAGCCGGAGCCGGTTGCAGAACGGAAAGCGGAGCAGGAACGGCGCGGGCCAACAGATCAGGCTCGACTGGAGACCCCGGAGTGGACCTGACCGTCTTCGCTCCGGTGATGCTGGTTGTCACGGGAGGCGCGGCGTCCTTCAAATGAATTTCTATAACCAAGCGATTCGGATTCGCCAGTTGCGACGTGCTGTACTCGGCCAGAGGCGTGTGCTCTTCCAGGTCCAGCACTACCCGGGTTACGCCGGGCTGCGTTTCCGCCACACGGATCTGATGCACCAGTCCGTCGCCGACGGGAATAACGTGCATCTTCTGTTCGGCCATCGCCGGCCGGGCACCCTTGATGTCGAAGAACAGCCGGTCTGGCTTAGGAACACGCTCCGTATAGTATTTGAAATCGGACGAGACCTCTATGGAGACCCTCGTCATGTCGCCCAGCGACCAGAACCGTACCGCTGTAACTTTACTTACGGTCGATGGTTTCAGCGCCGCCGCCTGGCAGGGCCAGAGACAAGACACACTGAGGGCAAGGGCAGCCAGAGCTGATGCTGGTCTGGTCCCGCTATTGCGCGGTTTTAAGATGCAACCTGCCATCCTGATCGACAAACTGTTCGAGCTTGGGGTGCCTTTCTTCCTGGGCGGCCATCATCTGTCCATCAGGAGTGGGGGGCGTTGGCAAGCCCTTCGCCTTCTGGACTGCTTCTGCCTTCCGAGCTTCTCCATAACGCTTGCCGACATCCTCTACATACTTCTGCGTCTCTTTAAACGGCGGTACCCACTTATATCGCTGCACGGCATTGGGACCCGCATTGTAAGCGGCCAATGCCAGCCGGTCGTCTTTAAATTGCTCCTGCAACGATTTCAAATATCTCACGCCCGCTTCAATATTTTCTTTCGCGTCGAACGAATTGTTCACGCCCAGCATGCGGGCCGTTTCCGGCATCAACTGCATCAGGCCTTCCGCGCCCACAGGCGATACGGCGTACTGGTTATAGTTGCTTTCCACCTGGATCACGGAGTGGACCAACAGGGGGTCGACGTTATTAGTCCGGGCCGCATTATCCACTAGAGTAGAGATCGCCGGAGAAGGTTTAGTTGTTACAACCGGCTTGGAAGGGGCATTGGACGACACGGCCGTGCGAATCAATTTGCCCGTGCGAGGGTCGGCGCGCACCACAAACGTGATCCGCTGTGGAGCGGGTGTAGAGACAGAAATAGGTTCCGAGGCGCGCATGGGGGAGGCGGCCAATGCCAGTATGGAACAAATATACACCCTTTTGTTCCCGAATAACACCTTTGCCCTGAACATTCTGACTGTTAACATCATCTCATGGGCTTTAACGATCAAGCCGGCAGTCAAGCCAGCTCTCAAGGTGGATGGGTGCTTACCGGCGGCCAGAGCACGCGGATGGGCCGCGACAAGGCGGGGCTGCCCTGGAGCGGACGCACCATGATTGAGGTGATCGCAGAGACCGTTCGGGAGGCTGCGGGCAACGTCACGCTGGTCGGCGCCCCAGAGCGCTATCAATCCATGAAGCTCCCCGTGGTGGCCGATGCGGACGGAGGCTATGGCCCTTTGTCGGGGCTCTTCACGGTTCTCAATGCGACCAAGTTCGACTGGAACCTGGTGGTCGCCTGCGATATGCCACGGCTTACGGCCCGGTTCCTCACAGGCCTTCTGGAACGAGCCCGGGTGGAGGGCAAGACGTGCCTGGTGCCACAGACGTCGCAGGGCCTGGAGCCACTTTGCGCCGTCTACAACCGCAGGGCGCTCCCTTCGGTCGACTACGCCGTTCATCATAATGTATTGAAAATGCAGGATTTCGTGAAGACGCTGGACCCCTTCATCTGGCCCGTGCCGCACGACGTCTTCCTGGAGAACTGGAACACCCCACAGGACTTAGCCATTAAATGATACCGGCCGACGAGAGTACTTCTTCCCACTACATTGAGTTCCGCCACGTATTTAAGACGTTCGACATCCCTGTTTTAGTCGACTCCTGCTTCTATGTAAATTCGGGCGAGACCCTGGCCATTATCGGGCGAAGCGGCGTGGGAAAGTCCGTAACCCTAGGAACCATAATGGGTTTCATCAAGCCCGACAAAGGCAGGGCCTTCGTTTCTTACCTCGACATAACCGACATGTCGGAGGCCGAGATGCGGAAGATACGTAAAAAGGTCACGATGGTGTTCCAATCCGGAGCTCTATTTGATTCTCTTACGGTGCGGGAGAATATCTTGTTTTCCCTGGAGCTCCGTTCCGACTACGACGTTGAGAACAAAGAGGAGATCGTGGACGGGTTGTTGAGCATGGTCGGGTTGCTGGAGCATAAGAACACCTACCCGGCCGATCTTTCCACCGGTCACAAACGAGCGGTCGCCATTGCGCGCGCCGTTTCCGCCCAACCTGAATGCATCCTTTACGATGAGCCGACAACGATGGTCGACCCGATTATGGGGGACCACCTGGCTCAATTGATGCTTCGTCTGAAGAGAGAGCTGAACCTCACCGGGTGTCGTCGTCACCCATGACCTCGACCTGATGCGCCGCGTGGCGGACAAAGTGGTGGTTCTGTTTGAGGGCCACGCGATTTACTTCGGCCCTGTGTCGGGCCTGGAACAATCCGAGCATCCGCATATCCGCGAATTCCTGGCGATGGATCGTGTATGATGCGGCGGAGGAACCCGCATTGGTAAATTCGCCC
This sequence comes from Terriglobia bacterium, assembly GCA_963766615.1. Lineage (GTDB taxonomy): Bacteria > Acidobacteriota > Terriglobia > Bryobacterales > Bryobacteraceae > Palsa-187. The sequence continues at coordinate 282,134 of CAVYBC010000008.1, read as the reverse complement.
GCAAGTCTAGTCGCCATCTACCCTGGATCTTTCGATCCCATCACCAACGGACACCTGGACCTGATCGCGCGGTCGAGCCGGTTGGTAGGGCATCTGGTCGTAGCGGTGTTGCGCAATCAGGACAAGCATCCACTGTTCAGCATTGAAGAGCGCACGGAGATGTTACGGGAAGTAGCGCAGCCCTATCCCAATGTTGAGGTCGCATCGTTTGACGGGCTGCTGGTGGACTATGCGACCGCGCGAGGCGCGCACCTGATTTTCCGCGGGATTCGCGCGATTTCCGACTATGAACACGAGTTGCAGATGGCCCTGATGAATCGTCGGCTGCGGCCGGACATCGAAACGGCATTCCTGATGGCCGGCGAGGCGTACTCGTTCATCAGCTCGCATTTGGTGAAACAAGTGGTGTCGCTGGGTGGCGATATCTCGGGACTGGTGCCACCGGTGGTAGAAGCTCGTTTGAAGGGCCGCTTTGTTCGTTCTTGAAGCCGATCGTTCTTGAATTCCGGGCCACGCTACAATAATTTCATGCCATCCCTGCAAGAACTAGCCGCCCGAGTCTCGCTTATCAGCGAGTCCTCCACCCTCAAGGTCTTTGCAGACGCCGACCGTCTGCGCCGCGAAGGGAAAGACGTGGTCGATTTCAGCGCGGGTGAGCCTGATTTTCCGACTCCGGACAACATCAAGCAGGCCGCCGTCAAAGCGCTGGAAGAAAATTTCACCAAGTACACCGTCGCCAGCGGCACGCCGGAGCTCAAGCAGGCTATTTGCGATCACCACAAGCGTTTCTACGGGACCTCCTACATTCCCAAGGAATGCATTGTGACCGTGGGCGGCAAGCATGCGATTTTCAACCTCACGCAGGTCCTGCTGGATCCGGGTGACGAGTGCATCATTCCGGTGCCGTACTGGGTTACGTTCAAGGACGTCGTAAATTACGCCGGCGGCAAGTGCGTTTTCGTCGACACGGACGAGAAAAACGATTTCTCCTTGCAGGCCTCCGCACTAGAGAAGGCGATCACCAGCAAGACCAAGATGATCATCCTCAATTCGCCGTCGAATCCCAGCGGCGCGCTGTTTGACCGCGGCGAACTGGAGAAGATCTTCCGCATCGCCAAGGACCGCGGCATCTGGATCATGGCCGACGAGTGCTATGAGCGCTTCCTCTACGACAGCCAGCCCTTTTCAATCGCCTCCTTCCCGGGCGCGAAGGAAACGGTGGTGGTGGCGGGATCGCTTTCGAAAACCTACGCGATGACCGGGTGGCGCATCGGCTTCGTACTCGCGCCTGCCCCAGTGATTGCGGGCCTCTCGAAGCTCCAGAGCCACGAGACTTCCAACCCGACCTCGATTGCGCAGAAAGCAGCGGTCGAAGCGCTGAACGGGCCTCAGGAGTCTGTCGGGGTCATGCTGGGTGAATATCGCAAGCGACGCGATTACATCGTGGGAAGGCTACAGAAGATTCCCGGCGTCACCATCAGCGTGCCGCAGGGAGCCTTCTACGTGTATCCCAACGTGAGCGTCGCTTACCGGAACGGCATCGCAAATTCACTCGACTTCGCGGCGAAGTTGCTGGAAGAGGAGTTTGTGGCCGTGGTTCCGGGCGAAGCTTTCGGCACCAACGAGCACATCCGTATTTCCTACGCGACCTCCATCAAGGAACTGGAGCGCGGGTTGGACCGTCTGGAGCGATTCATTAAAGGCCGCGTAGCTTAGCGCCTCATGGCCCGGCGCCTCACACCCAGGTTTCATGAAAGGATCTGGGGCTCCACTCATCTGGAGCCCCTTTTCCGAAGTCCGGGTCAAAAAATCGGCGAGGTATGGCTGGAGCTCGACGGCGTGAAGCTGCCTCTGCTGGTCAAATTTATTTTTGCCACGGACAAGCTTTCCGTTCAGGTCCATCCCAACGACGCCTATGCGGCCCAGCATCACAATTCCCAGGGTAAAACCGAGATGTGGCACGTGGTGGCCGCCCAGCCAGGCGCGCAGATCGCCGCCGGGTTCCGCGAGGAAATCTCCAAGGAACGTTTGCGCGAAGCGGCCCTATCCGGCGAAGTTGAGCGCCTGCTCGAATGGCAGGATGCTCGGGTTGGGGATACATTTTTTCTCCCCGCCGGAACGGTGCATGCGATCGGCGCGGGCCTGGTGATGTGCGAAATCCAAGAGCAATCCGACATCACCTACCGCCTGTACGACTATGGCCGCGGGCGCGAACTGCACCTCGACCACGCTCTTGAGGTGAGCCATCTTGAGCCCTTCGATCCCCGAGCGGAAGCGACAGAGGGCCTCTTGGTAGCCTGCGATCACTTCACGACGTCGCTTGTAAAGGTCAGGGGAGCGGCGGAGCTTCCCCCTCAGCGAGGACGGTTTGTCGTGGTGATTCGTGGGAGGGGCAGGGTTGGAGGTGAGTCTGGGGGCGCGGGCGACGCGTGGTTTGCGGACTCGGGGGATATGCCACTGGAGGGCGACATGGATTTGCTAGTGGCCCATCATCCCTAACTACGTTCTTTCCTCCCAGCGCCTGGTGATTTCCGCAATCGTCTCTTCAGGCTGAGTCGTGTAAAGCCAGAAAATCTGAACTGCTCCCGTCCCCCGCACCTGCATCTTTAATCCTCCACCCACGGGCGTAAACTTGAGATGCTCCTGGCCTTTGCCGATCGGGGTGATGACGCCCAAGGCAATCTTGGTGACGTGGGAGCAGTCGCGCGCGGCCTCAACCGCGGGAATCGCGCTGGGGATGACGGTGGAGTGCCGGCCGTTGAATTTTGGGCCTCTGAGCAGACCTTTAATGTGGCTCATGAAAAAAGGGGCGGACACCGAAGTGCCCGCCCCTTAAAATACTACTCAATCGTCTTTAGAAGCGCACAAGCCGCTGGAGGCGAGTCTGTTGTGCGCGCGTCCCTAGAATGTGAAGTGAGCAACCAGCTGCATCGTGCGAGCGTTGTTGGTAAAGTACCCCTCTGACGATGTGGCCTGGTTGTATGCCCCGAACTGCGCATTATTCGGGATCAGGAAGTTGCGGCTGACGGCAGCAGTAGAGAACGGATTCGAGTCGTTGATATTGCTGCCGACAAACTGGGCATGATTGAACATGTTAAACGCCTGGGCGCCCACGGAGAAGGTGAAACGCTCTTTGACAGTGAACCGCTTGGAAAGAGCAAAGTCCCAATTGTTGATGGGAGCCAGCGGGAAAGTATTGCGACCCGCGTTGGAGAGCGCACCCAAACCCGCAACCACATAGCGAGCGTTGGAGCTATTGGCTACATAAGCGACGATAGACGCGCTACCGGCTGCCTGAGCTACTCCGGCTGAATTGTACCCAGTTACTCCGGTACCGGCCGTGGCGACTCCAGCGGGATTGACGATTGCGCGGTCTCCGGCCGAGTCTCCATTGAGGTTCGTGTCTACACCGCTCTGAACGGTGGCGTACTCGGGAGACTGATAGGTGTAAGTTCCCGAGATGTTCCAGTTGCCGACGAGGTTCTTCATATACCAGTTGCCGTTCTGGAAGGGCTTGAAGTCGTAAACCGGCGTGAAGGTGAAGCGATGGCGCCGGTCAAGCGCTGAGTCGGACCATTCCTCCCGCATATTCTGGAAGTCTTGTGCCCGGCGGGGAGAAAGAATCGTGGAGAAGTTGGTCGCGGTGGAATCGTCCTGCGCATGGCTCCAGGTGTAGGCCACAACGTAGGAGAAATTCTTGGCGTAGCGCTTGGTCACCTGCATCTGCAGGCCGTTGTAACGCGAGTTACCCCAGGGGTTGTAGCCAACAATGTTGTTAGTGAACCCAAAAGGCGCAAGGTAATTGCTGACGTTGCTCTGAATGCTGCCAAGCGTGGTATGCAAACCCGCGAAGGCCGAGGCACCCGGATTGGTAAAGTACGTCGGAATGTAGTCGGTAGGTGTGACCTTGGAAAGGATATTGAGGCGAGTCTGGTTCCACAGGTGAACGCCCTTCGTATAAACGTAGCGAGCCTCAAGTGTATAGTCCTTGGCAAGCAACCGTTGCACGCCGAAGGTTCCGGTCAAGGCGTAGGGGCGGGCACCGCCATAGGTGTAGGAAGCTACAGCTCCGCGCGCATCGGCGACGGAGGGAATACCCGTTGACGGAGCGCTCGCGGTCAACCCCCCACCCGCCAAAAAGCCGGGAGTCGAATTGTTGGGATCGACGTCACGAGTGGTGGCAAAATACGGCGGAGAAGCGTTCTGGTTGAGGTTAATGTAGGTCAGGTCATACGCGCGGCTGACACCGCCACGGATGGTCCACACTCCGGCTTTTCCGGGCGAATAGGCAAACCCGATTTTCGGTGACCAATTGTCCTTGTCAAAATAGGGCCTGTTGAACGTCAGGACGCCAGGAAGGTTGGCCGGGGCACTTGCCGCCTGGTAGCGCGAGCCCACCGGCATCGTCGTGTACTCGTAGCGAAGGCCGATGTTAATGGTCAGATTCGGACGAATACGGTAGTCGTCGTTGAAATAGAATGCGTTCGTCAGAAAGCCAAAAGGAACTGCGCCGCTGCCGACGCTACGCTCGCCGGCCACGCCACTGAGATCGCCACCTGTCGGCGAGAAATCCTTCAGGTACTGCTCCAGGTCAGTGTAGTCGTAATCGCCGCGTGAGCGCTGCACGAAGAACCCGGTCAAAATCGTGTCGTGGAGTTCGTACCCCATCTTGAACGTGTGGCGGCCCCAAGTCTTGGTGAGGTTATCCTGAATTCCCAGGGTGCCTGCGATGTTTCCCGATGGCGTATTCGGATCGGGCCCAAGCTGGAGCTGCAGGTCGTCAAAAGCAAGATTCGGGAACGCATTCAAGCCGGGGAACTGGAAGTTTCCCGCGCCCGTGGCGCCGTTGAAACGATGGTAGGCAACACGGAGTTCATTCTCCATCGTTGGGGAGAAATTGTGGAATTCCGAGAACGTGCCAGCTTTGTTCACGGTCGGATCCGGCTGGTAGAACACCGGCAAAGCGGCCAGATTATCAAGTCCGGTGGAATTGGAATAGAAGAACCGGCCGCGAATCTGATCTTTCTCACTCAGGTTGTAGTCGATTGAGACCACGGCGTTGTAACCGTTGTTGAAGTTCGGCGAGGCGAACGTCAGCGGACCGGTGGGGATGCTCACTCCATTCACGGTAACCGGGGCGTCGTTGGTAGCTGTTGTGGCTACCGGTACGTATTTTTCAAAGATCCCTAGATTGGTCTTGCTGAGGCCGGACATTCCGTTCAGGATCGAGAGGCCTGCCGATGTCGGCGCGTATACCGCCTGGCCGGGAACCGAGGCCTGTCCGGTCGGTACGTACTCATAGTTGCCGAAGTAGAACAGCTTGTTCTTGATGACAGGGCCGCCGACCGTTGCGCCCAGCCGATTCTGATCGAACCGGGGCAGCGACTTCAATCCGGCGGTAACGTCGGTCGCGTCCAATGCATTGAGATCGCGATTCTGGAAGTATTCGTAAATCGACCCGTGTACGGAGTTGGTTCCCGTCTTTACGATGGCGTTGAATACTCCGCCGGACGCACCACCGAATTCGGGGCTGAACTGGTTCTGCAGGACGTTCATCTGCGAAATTGCTTCATTGGAAATATTGATAGCGGGACCGGTTACATAACGATCGTTGTTGTCCACGCCGTCAACCGAAAACGAATTGTTTTCCGGACGCTGACCGGAGACGCTGGGTCCCGTTCCCTGTCCCACACCGCCCGAGCTTGCAACGCCCGCGCCGGTGAACGCCAGATTGTAAATTCCCGAAGTGCCCAGCACTCTGGAAATGCCTGCGATCGGAATCTCCACCGATTGGCGGGCATCGAAGTTGCTTTGTACCTGCGCGCTGGATGTGTCGAGCAAAGCCGGAGCTTCCGTCACATCGACAGTCGTGCTCACCGTCCCCACCGCCAGTGACATGTTCACCGATACGGTGCGGTTCAGGGTCAATTCGACGCCTGCCGTGGTAGCGGTAGCGAAGCCTTTTGCCGTCGCCGACACATCGTAAGTTCCGATGGGAACGTTGTTCATACGATACTCGCCCGACGCATTCGTCGTAGCGTTGTACTTTACGTTCGTAGCCTTATTGGTGGCGGTCACCGCCACACCTGCGACCGCTGCGCCGCTGGCATCGGTAACGGTACCTACAAGCACCGCGTCGGTAGCCTGCGCGAAAATCACGCCTGTTATTGCGAGAATAACGGCCAGGAGCCATAGGGACCTGGACACACCAAATAGATTCTTCATACAGATCTCCTATCTCTGTTGACCTTGAATTGTGGACGCTCAACAGCCGACGGTACTGGCAATACCGATAAAGCAAACGGCAATGCCAGCCGATTCACGGCTTGAAACATTTGACGACCCCCAACAAAAGCATTCCACATCGCACCCCTTTCCCAAAGGTAGCGATGTAGTTACTCCCCAGCATAAGGTGGTGTTACAAGGCTGTCAAGGAAGTTGTGACGGGATTTTGGTGCGGCCTACACCGAGCTGAAACCATTATGTAACTTAGAACTAGGGATATTCCTAGTCCTAAGAATTTGTAATGCCACCGTCATGGAAGAAATATCACCAATTGTTACTGTGGTTTACGGAGATGGTCGGAGGACAACTCAGAGGGTTAGTCCTTGCAAGTTACCGCGCTGTAAGCTATCCTTTCCCCAACTGACTTGTTGGGCAAGCCACTTTGGACAGCCACTGGCTTCAGGGATTCAAGGTGTGCATCGACTTCGTTTGTTGGGGACTGCTTTTGGCAAACCAAGCAAAGGCAGTGTCTTGCCTCTAGTCCGTTCAATTTACCAATTCGAATGGAGATGAGAAATGAAAAAGCTGTGGGTTGCGCTGCTGATTAGCGCGCTTGCCACGGTCCCGTCCGCATTTGGCCAGGCATCCGACGGCAATATTGTCGGATCAGTTCTGGATGCGAGCGGCGCCGCGGTTCCAAACGCAAACGTCGAGCTGAAAAACGATTCGACTGGGGTTAAAACCGAAGTCAAAACCGATGCTTCAGGCTCCTATCGCTTTGGGAGCGTTCTGGTGGGCGACTACACCATCACCGTGACTGCCGCTGGATTCACGGTGCAGGCTCTCAAGGGAGTTCACGTCGAGCTGAACAAGACCACGACCGCGAATATGAATCTTGCAGTCGGCGCGGTATCGAGCACGGTGGAAGTCACCGAAGCCGCCGCGCTGCTGGATACGACAACAGCGCAAGTCTCCAATACTTATGAACGCCGGCTCTCCGCGGACCTGCCCATGGCCGCCAATCCAAATGGCGGAATTTACAACCTGGCGCTGATCGGCGCGGGTGTGGCCAGTTCGGGCGGCGTCGGCGTTGGCACTGGCCCGTCCGTGGGCGGCCAGCGGCCCCGCAACAACAACTTCACCGTTGAAGGCGTGGATAACAACAACAAGAGCGTCACAGGGCCGGTGATCTACATCCCTAACGACGCCGTCGCCGAATTCTCGGTGCTGCAAAATCAGTTCAGCGCCGAGTTCGGGCATTCCTCCGGCGGACAATTCAACGCCATCGTCAAGAGCGGGACAAACTCGATTCACGGATCGATCTATGAGTACCTGCAGAACCGGGACCTTAACGCCAACGATCAGGCTGCCGCGCGCTCGGGCGTCCTGAGCCCGCCTCGTTATGACCAGAATCGGATCGGCGGAGAAGCAGGCGCACCGATTATCAAAAACAAATTGTTCGTGTACGGGCTGTACGAATACAATCCGATTGGTCAGGCTGGTGTTCCGTCCTCTCCGGTCTACGCTCCTACTGCTGCCGGTTATTCCGCGCTCGACGCAATGGCCGCGGCGGGTACGATCAGCAAGACCAATCTCGGCATTTTGGAAAAGTATGCACCGGCTACGGGGGCATTCGTGCGCAACACGGTGGTGAACGGAGTGAACATTCCTTATGGGGTGTATACGATCGTCGCGCCCAGTTTCAGCAACACCTACAATTACGTCATCAGCTCGGACTATAACCTGTCGGACAAAGATCAAATCCGCGGCCGGTACCTGAGCAATAAGACCGTGGGTGTCGACACGGCAGCGGCTCTGCCGGTATTTTTCTATCCACAGCCGCAAACCGCCAAGCTCGGTACAGTAAGCGAATTTCACAACTTTAGTCCGAACCTGAACAATGAAATCCGGCTCGCGTTCAACCGCTTTAATGCGGATACCCAGGTCCCGAATTTCTCCTACCCCGGCCTGGATGTTTTCCCCAACGTCGTGATGCGCAACGATCTCAACCTGAATATCGGGCCGAACCCCAATGGTCCTCAGGCTCAGGTGCAAACCGTCTATCAGATTGTCGACAACGTCTCCTGGGTGAAAGGCAAGCACGAATTCAAGTTTGGATTCGACGGCCGCGACCTGATCGCCGCCAGCACGTTTATCCAGCGCAGCCGTGGCGACTATGAATACACTACCCTCAACGGCTTTTTGACCGACGTCTTTCCTGACGCCATCGCGCAACGTAACGTCGGCGGAAAACCGTACTCCGGCAACGACACCGCATATTACTTCTTCGCCAATGACAATTGGCGTTTCAATCGCAACCTGACCATCAATCTGGGAGTGCGCTATGAGTTCAACGGCGTGGCTCAATCGATGCGCGAGTTCGCACTTAATTCCATCGCCAACGTTCCGGGAGTATTGACGTTCGCCGCGCCGCAAGCCGCAAAAAACAATTGGGCTCCCCGCATCGGCTTGGCATACTCGCCAGGGACCAATGGAAAGACTTCGATCCGCGCTGGATTCGGCATGGCCTACGACCAGATCTTCGACAACGTGGGAACCAATGCCCGGCCTCCGCAAGCGACTTCGACGGTCGACGTAACAAACGATCCGACCGCGGGCGTTCCTAATGCGAACTTCCTCAAGAATGGTGGAATCCTGCCCAACGCCTCAGCCCTCGCGCTGACCGCCGCTACAGCTCGCTTGAACACTTCGTCGTTCCTTCCGGCCAACCAGCAACTGGGCTACGCACTAACCTGGAACTTTGGTATTCAGCACGAATTCGCTAACGATTACACGGTGGACGTGCGCTACGTCGGCACCAAGGGAGTTCACCTGCTGTACCAGAATCAGATCAACCGGAATGCGTTGGTCACCGCGACGCAGAATCTGCCCACCTACTTGCAGGCACCTTCGGCAGCCACACTGGCTGGTCTAACGCTAACGCAACAGGACTTCACCAATGCCAAGGTCGCTACAAACCCGGCATGGGATCCAATCGGAGCCTACGGGTTTACCACCGCGATCACGGCATACACTCCGCGCGGCAACTCCCGCTACAATGGGCTCGCTATCGACGTGAAGAAGCGTTATAGCAAGAACATCCTGTTTGCTCTGGGTTATACCTTTAGTCACCTGATTGACGACTCGACAGCGGAGGTTGCTTCCATTACCGCCAGTCCGCGCCGTGCTCAGGACTTTAACAACCTCACTGCCGAGAAAGCAAACTCGGCGCTCGATCACCGGCATCGTCTCACCTTCACCAGCGTGTACGATACGCCTTGGTTCAGGGACAGCCAAAATTTCCTGGTTAAGAACGTGTTGGGCGGCTGGCAGGCTTCCGGCACCTACACTGTGGAAAGCGGCGAATGGGCCACTCCTCAGAGCGGCGTGGATTCCAACGAGAACGGAGACACCGCGGCAGACCGGGCGATTATCAATAACAGCGGTGTTCCGGGAACGGGCAGCGGCGTTACGGGAATCGATCGGACTGGAAGTCCCATTGTCGCCAGTGGATCGGGCGCGACCATTTGCACCGTCGCGGGGGCGAAGGTCACGGGAGCCGGTTGCACGGTCGCCTATGTGGCCACCAACCCGAACGCACAATTCATCGCCGCTGGAGTGGGCGCGTACGCCACCTCCGGTCGCAACATTCTGCAGACACCGCGCATTAACAACATCGACTTCACGCTCGCCAAGAATATTGCGATTCGTGAGCGATTCAAGTTGCAGTTGCGAGGCGACTTCTTTAATGCGGTGAACCACCCTCAATACACGCTGGGTCGTCCCAACAACGTGCGGCTGAAGAATACATCCGCTTCCGCCAACATGTTCATTCCGGGCAACGCGCTGTTTGGCCAGTGGGATCAGGCCTTCAGCAGCAATCCGAGAATTATCCAGGTGGTGGCCAGGCTGACGTTCTAAAGCGTTTTTGTAGTTTTCCAAAGCGGCGGGAACCTTCGGGTTTCCGCCGTTTTGTTTTTACGAAAAGAACAAGCGCAATGTGGTGACTGTCAGCGCGTGGGCGACCATTGACGCCCTGATGCTCTGCGCGCGCCTGAATGCCATTCCATAGAAGATCCCCGCCAGCGCGGCCAGTATCGCGAATCGCCAGTTGGGGAACGCCCGGAACCACAGGTGTACCGAGCCGAACAATAGCGACGCCAACAGCAAGCCTGCCCAGGGACTCTTCAGCCATTCCCCGATCCATTGTTGCGCCAGCCCACGAAACAAAAATTCTTCTCCGAGCGCCGTTACCCAAAGAATTCCGAAGAACGTGCCCACGGCGATCAAAGGCGTCCGCTCCCAGCCGGTCGACGGAAGGTGCGGACGCGCGAAGCCGATCAGCGACGCGACTACCGCGCCTATGGGCAGAAACATCAGGTAGTGGGTCGCGCCGATCATCCACTCCCATGCCTGCGGCCAGAAACCGAATCCGACGCCTTGAACCCGCCGGACACTGAGCAACACGAAGGCTCCCGTGCGAATCCACATCAACTGGCCCAGAATGTCGAGCGGAATTCGCGGATGGGGCGCGACGTATTGGCTTTTAAGAACGCGAGTCAGCGCGATTACGGCGACGAAGACCAGAAACATCACGTCAGAGCCGGGGCTCTTGGGAATCACGACATGCCAGAAGGAAGCCACCGCAGCGAGCCCGGCTATTACAGCGAGCGCCCTCCAGTGAAACGACCCAAGCAGCAACGATGAAGCTGCGTAAGGAACTACGGCGGCCGCCGTAAGCAGGCTCGCTACGGCCCAGGGCGGGAATTTCTCCACGCGCTTGCGCAGACTTTCCACTCCCAGGATGCAAAAGAAGGTGACCTCCAGAAGAAACCCGGGGAAGGCTGCCAGCGCGATTGAGGAGGGAACTCCGTATTGAACGCTGTAAATCGTGCCGGCGATCAGAGCAGCCAGCCAGACCAGCGGGATTACCAGCATTCCCGACCATCGTATCAATGTTACGAACGATACAATGACGTTGACATGGCTCGCTTCCCCGGTGTGGACTACCTGCTGATCGACTCTTTGTTCAGCGAACAGGAACTGTTGGTACGCCAAACCGCGCGCCAGTTCGTGGACGAACGCGTGTCGCCCGTGATTCGCGATTGCTTCCGCGATGCTCGTTTCCCCAAGGAATTGATTGCGGAGATGGGCCGCCTGGGATTTTTCGGCGCCAACCTGGAAGGCTACGGCTGCGCGGGGATGAATAATGTCGAGTACGGCCTGCTGATGCAGGAAATCGAGCGCGGGCGATTCGGGTTTGCGAAGTTTTGTTAGCGTTCAGGGAGCGCTGGTGATGTATCCGATTCTGACCTACGGATCGGAGGAGCAGAAATCGCGCTGGCTGCCCCGGCTGCAAAGCGGCGAAGCGATTGGATGCTTCGGGCTCACTGAGCCTCAATTCGGTTCCAACCCTGCCGGGATGCTGACCAAAGCCCGGCGCGATGGCTCGGATTGGATTCTGAACGGCGAAAAGACCTGGATCACCAACGGTTCGGTGGCCGACGTCGCCGTGGTGTGGGCTCGCACCGAAGACGGCATTCAAGGATTCCTGGTAGAGCGAGGCACGCCCGGATTTACGTCGTCGGAGATTCACGGGAAGCTTTCGATGCGGGCTTCGGTCACGGCGAGCCTGTGCCTTCAGCGATTGCCGCGTGCCGGACAGCGCGATGTTGCCTAAGGCGAAGGGTCTCAAGGCGGCTCTCGGGTGCCTGACGCAGGCTCGCTATGGCATCGGTTGGGGCGTGATTGGCGCGGCGATGGATTGCTATGAGACCGCGCGACATTATTCCACCGTCCGCAAACAGTTTGACGACCGGCCCATTGCATCGCATCAACTGGTGCAGGAAAAACTCGCCGGAATGATCACGGAGATCACCAAGGCTCAACTGCTCGCCGTGCACGCGGGCAGGTTGAAGGATCAGGGAAAACTGGAAGCGGCGCACGTGTCGATGCTGAAGCGTAATAACGTCGCGATGGCGCTGGAATGCGCGCGTATCTCGCGAGACTTGATGGGCGCCAACGGCATTATGGACGAGTACCCGATCATGCGGCACATGTGCAATCTGGAAACCGTGAAAACCTACGAGGGCACCGATCACGTCCATGCGCTGGTGATCGGCGAACGGGTAACGGGCGTGGCGGCCTACAAATGATATTCTGACAAGCGATGAAATACGTTTGTCTGCTGCTTCTGGCCACGCTCACGTTCGCGCAACAGTCGAAGAAAGTCTGGACCGCCGAAGAAATGTTCCGCCGCAACATCGGTACGCCGGAACAGTTGAACGCGCAGTTCCCGCCGCATAAAATTATCGGGAATCTGTATTACGTCGGGACCGAATCGCTGGGCTCGTTTCTGGTGAGCACGCCGGAGGGCCTGATCCTGATCAATAGCGACTATGAGCGGAACGTCCCCACCATTCGCGATTCGGTGGAGAAGCTCGGATTCAAATTCGGCGACATCAAGATTCTTTTGGGCAGCCACGCGCACGCCGACCACATGGAAGGCGACGCGCTGGTAAAGGAACTCACCCATGCGCAGGTGATGGCGATGGCGGAAGACGTTCCCGCGCTTCAAAAGATGATGCCGGGCAACAAACCTCATCCGATCGACCGCATTTTGCACGATGGCGACGAAGTCACGCTGGGCGGCACCACGCTGGTTGCGCATCTGACGCCGGGGCACACGCGGGGTTGCACTACCTGGACCATGAAAGTGAAGGAAGGCTCGGGGACTTATAACGTGGTGATTATCGGGAGCGTCGGCGTGAACCCGGGATTCAAACTGGTGAACAACCTGCAGACGCCGCATATCGCTGAAGAATACATGCAGAGCTACAAGATACTGCGCAGTTTGCCTTGCGATGTGCCATTGGGGTCGCACCCGGCGATGTACAATCTTGCGGCGAAGTACCCGAAGATCGGCAACGGCTCAAATCCGTTTATCGATCCGGACGGATACAAAGAAGAGCTGGACGTGCAGGAAGCGCTGTTCCGGTCGATCCTGGAACAGCAGCAAAAAGCTCAATAAGACGCGCCTACGGCCAGGCGAGCTAAGTAAATTCGTATTTAAAGGGCCCTCGATCCGCTGAACTTCACCCCCAGCGGCAGAGGCCGTCTTGTTTACCCGCTACGGCGCGGGAGCCCGATATCGCTCTAGCCTTGCGTCCACTGTACTCAAACCCTCGCGAAGTTGCCTAGGCATCGCTCCTGGTGAACCGACCCCTCCAGTGAAAGAGCAATCGATCTCCTTGCCTAGAAAATAACCCGGAGTTCGCAGAAAATAGCCCGTTCTTCCAAATGGAAGTCGTTCAACCGGAAGGAGATTTAGTTTCTAAACGAAACCGATTGCGCGGCCTGCAACGCCAACGCTAAACCACAGCACCATGGAAACGATCGCGATCGCCTTTCCCCGCCCTGGCGTCTCGGACTGCATTGCCTTGCGATGGACCGTGAAGGTCCATATTATAGCTAGGCCCAGGGAGATCATCTTGGGGCGGAAGGCGTCATTGTCGTAACACTTCAAAGCTTCGGAGATGAACAACAGGATGCCGGTGACCAGCATGATAATCAGCCCCCAATTCATGTAGGGCTGAACCTGGTGGGCGATGTGGGCCGGGGTCAGTCGCCTGAGGCCGCCAAAGAGAGAGATGCTCATCACCATGACTCCGCCAAGCAGGCCGATCATGGCCATGATGTGGATGGTTTCAATTGCGGGAAAAGCCCAGGTTACGCCGCGAATCGCCTGACCCAGCGTCGTCGCGTCGCACCATTTGAAAAAAGGAAGCAAGGTCATGGGGAATTCCTCTTAAAGGTTGTAAGCCGTGTATCGGCCCGCGGCCACCACGATGATCCAGAAAAACAGAGACATGCCACCGGCCATTCGGGCCCGGCTGGGAGGAGACTCCAGATTTTCCCACTGCGTGAGACGCCGCCAGATGGTGGTATGGAAGATCAGTGGGTTCAGCGCGGCTACAATCAACGCGATTACCTTTATGCGAAAGTAAAAGCTGTTGTAGCACTTCACCGCTTCTGAGCAAAACAGCAGCGCGCCCGTGATCACCATAAGACCGGCGCCGAAGAACGTAACGGGGAGAAAGGAATACGCGATTTTGCCAACCGAATCGCCTTTCCACCCCCAGCCAAGCAGCCGGATATCGAGCAGGAAGGTAGGCGCCAGCATCACTGCGATCCCCAGCAGGTGCGACCCTTCCAGAACGGGGAACATAAGGATCGATTCACGAATTGCGGTTGAGAACCCCAGGTTCTGCAGCCACTGGCAGATGGCAAGTATCGACATTACTTAGAGACCTCTAGTGCATTGGACGCGCCAAGCGTCAGGGCCGCGGCACGGCGGCGTCTCAAATACTATTTTCCTTCAAGCGGATTCGAGCGAATGAAGCGGTTTCGCGCCGTCGTCGCCAGTTGACTATTGTGTCACATTGTATGCAAGCGGGCGTGTGCCGGAAGGCGTACGGATGTAACAGTATATTTCCGGACTTCAGCGTTACCGCGCAGCTGTGTCGGGCATCTCAAATATCGTGAGTCACTCAAATAACCAGCGCACAACGCGCGCAACGCGAGCTTTGTTACAGATCCCAAGTGGGCACGTTGCGCGCTGTGCGCTGGTACCCAATAGGTATAAGACGGCTATGCTTGCGCTGTGGTTTCTCGGCGGCGCCTCAGCTCAGACTTTCACTGGATTTACTTCCGGCAACCTGGTGGTAACGCGCAGCGTATACGGCGGCACGGCGACGACGGTGACGGTGGGCCAGGCGCTGCCGCCTGTCTGCCCGGCTTCCGCATCGTGCGGCAAGGGTAAGGCAACAGACACGGGCGCGTTTCCGGCAGCGGGCAGCACGGGAAGCGTTTGGAACAACAGCAAGCCGGATGGGAGCTTTAGCGTCAACTCGCCCATTTTTCTGGACCAGATTACGCCAACCGGTTCCGTGGTCAACACTCTGGCGGTGCCTCCCAGTCTTCTTACCGCTGCCTTCAACGCTAAGCTGGAACTGGCTGTTAACCTGTCGGCCGACGGCAGCGCGATCACGCTGATCGGCTATATGGCTCCGGCTAACACGCTGGATGCGGCAGACTCCAATACACCGGCGGTTTACGATCCCACAAATCCGGCAGGCGGAAGTTATTATCGGGGCGTACTTCAGGTCGGCGCCAATGGCGCGATGCGAGTGACTCCGGTGAATGCGTTTAGCGGAACCAACGGGCGAGCGGTTGTGCTGGCGGGCGGTCAATACTATATGGCCGGCAATTCCAACAACGGGAGCGGGACTGCCCCGAATATCGTCGTGGCGACGGGAGTGCAGATGGCGACGCCGGATCAGGGGTATGGAGCGCCACCCGTGCAGGTCGGAAATTTTTCAGTCACGCAGGTGAACGATCCGTCCACGGGCATGCCCTACGCAGCCGACAAGGCTGGCAAGGATAGCAATTTTCGCGGGCTGACGATTTTCAATAACACTCTCTACGTCACCAAGGGAAGCGGCAGCAACGGCATCAATACGGTGTATCAGGTGGGCACCGCCGGTACTCTGCCGACTCTGGCCAACGCCTCCACTAGGCCACTCACTATTCTGCCGGGATTTCCCACTACGCTCGCAAAGAGCCCAGGCGCGAGCTTTCCATTCGGCATCTGGTTCGCCAATGCGACCACTTTGTATGTCGCCGATGAAGGCGATGGCACCAACACCAACGCGGCCACCAGCGCTACGGCCGGCCTACAGAAATGGGTCCTGGCGAATGGGACATGGAAGCTCGCTTATGTTTTGCAAAAGGGACTGAACCTCGGGCAGCCTTACAGTGTCACCGGCTACCCGACCGCGTTGAACCCCTCTACGGACGGCCTTCGCAATATCACCGGGCGGGTGAATAGCGACGGCACCGTGACCATTTGGGGCGTGACGTCCACCATCAGCCCGAGCCAGGATCAGGGAGCCGATCCTAACCAGCTGGTGTCGATCACCGATGTATTGGCCAACTCGACAGCGGCGGGCGCGGCGAGCGAGCAGTTCAGCATCGTCAAGAGTGCCGGGTATGGCGAGGTGCTGCGCGGCGTTTCCTATGCGCCCACGGCGACCACCCCCGCAGTTCAAAACTCACCCATCATCGTCTCTTCGGCATCGGGGGGCGTCCAAGGAATCGCGCCGGGGTCTCTTGCGACGGCCAGCGGTCAACAGCTTGGCGTCACCAACAATGGAATCACTGGCACGTTGCCGACCTCCTTCATGGGGACATCGGTTGCCATTGTGGATTCAACGGGTGCATCCTCGGCGGCTCCGCTGCTTTATGTGTCCCCAACGCAGATCAATTTTGAAGTACCGCCGGGCGTAGCGGCGGGAACCGCGCAGGTGACCATTACCAGTTCCACCGCAGTGCAGACGGCACCCAATATTCAGGTTGCCCCCATTACTCCAGGCGTGTTTGTGTTGAACAATTCGGGCCTGGCGGCGGCACTCTGCCTGACTGTTGCGGCTGACGGCACTCAAACTTTCCAAAATGTCTATGTCGCCAATGCGGATGGGACGGTCGCCGCGAATCCCATCAATCTGGGTTCGGCCACCGACAAAGTGTACCTGGAGCTGTACGGCACGGGTTTGAAATCTGCTGGAGTCGCGAACGTGGATGTGACGGTGGCTGGAGTGGATGCGAAGGTGCTCTACGCAGGTCCTCAAGGGACGTACGCGGGACTGGATCAGGTGAACGTCCAGATCCCACCGACACTGTCGGTGTCGGGGAACGTCGTTATTCAACTTACCGTCGGGGGGATTAAAGCTAATCCGGTCGAGGTCACGCTGCAGTAATGCCTTGTGACTAAACGGCTCGCATCCGATTGTTGCGCGGATTCTCTTCCACTTCCGCCAGTTTCAGCATCTTCAGCACCGGCGGCACGTACATTCCAAAGCGGCCGCGGAAGCCTTTCTTCAGGCCATACCATCCGCCGACCGGATTCTTCGGCGACCGGCCCCAGGCCTCGACGGTGCCTTCGGCGGCAGGCTTTTGTTCGTCCGCACTTCCCAATAACATCCAGTCGCCATGGGCTTTCAACATGGCGTGCAGATCCTCAATGCAGCCGAGGTGATAGCGAAGTTGCGTGGAACCGACTTGCACCACGAGCGCGGGCGGGTCGGCGGACTCATCTTTGTAGGCTTCAAACTCGGATGAGCCCGGTGGCGTTTTCAGCTTCCATGGATTGTCTTTCGTGCCAGATTTGGCGGCTTTCATTTAACTGTCGATTCCTTTTTGATTTCGAGATTCGCGTTAACCAACCTAAGTGTAACGGGCAAGCCGCCAACGGAGGGAGCTACGTCGTGAACCAGGGCTTCAAATCCGGCGACGTTCTGAGGGTTGTCCCAGAACCCCTCGCGAACGGCGAAGGAGAGGATGGTCCCGGCAGTCTTGTCCTTGGAAAGCAGCACGCTAGCGCCGCGATCTGTAAAATATCCGGCGGCTTTCAGTGCCTGCCCCAGCGCGTCGGCGTCCTGCTTGGTGGCCGTGCCGGAGTAGGTAATGTTGTCGTTCGTCCCAAAGACAACCTTCGTGCCGGGCTTTGTTCCAGTGAGCAGCGCCCATCCAAACGCCCCAGCGAAAATCACCACCACCAACGCGGCCAGCCACGCCATCCCGATTCCAAAGGCGGCCCACTTTGAGGAGATCAAGCCTCCGTGGACGATATGCTCGTTCACGGCAGGGCCTTGCTGGGCGATCGCATACTGCCGCATAGCGACCACCATCCCGATGGCAAGACCAGTGGAAGCGTAGGACGGAATCACATAGCCGAGCGCCACGCCGAGGATCGTGATTCCAAGCGCGACGGCGAAGGCCACCGTAGCCTTGTTGACCATCCCCATGCGGCGGTAATTCATCGCCATCAGATGGCCTCCGGCGAGAGGCGATCCAAACAGAGCGGCCACCATTACGCCGCCTGAATCGTAAAGGCTGTATCCGGGGACGTGTGTGGGTGGGTCGTTTTCCGGGGCTTGGGGAGTCATGTTGGTTGCCCATCATAACGCCTTTGTCCCCTCTCCATTAGTTCGATCGCCAGCGGAGGGTGGGCTTCAGCCCGCCCTCCGTGCTTCGCTTGCCGGGCCACTACGGCTTGCGGACCGGCTGGCCTTGTGGCGCATTAGGATCCACGGTCATCCGAAATTCTCCATTGCTGGTTCGATCCTCGAATTCCATGTTGACGTCGTTGCCGATGTTTTGGATGTAGCGGTATCTCCATTTTTCGCGCGCAAACGGGCGGTCGCCGGCGGGGTGAATTTCCAGCTCGTCGGGTGCGCCGAATTCAATGTAGATGCGGCCGCGGTCGGTTTTCCAGCCTGCTATGCCGGTCTGCGTACTGAAACGCTGGTTCGCATATGCGATGCGGCGGTAGTGCTCGTTCTTGAACTCGTTTTCCGGAGTGGCCGGCGTCGGGTCGCGGCGCAGCCAGAATTGCTGGATGAAGTAGCTCCGTTCATCGTCTGTTGTCAATTGCTGAAAAGCGGCGCGTTCCTGATCCGTGATGATGTAGACGGCTTCCTCATTGAGCCACTTGACGTATGGGGACTGCTGGGTCACCTGCGGTGAAGCCTTCTCCTGCCAGGCGACCAGCGCGACCGAGGTCGCCATCATTAAGAGAGCGACAGAGAACAGAGGTGCAAGGGCCGTAGTTGTTTTGTTCACGGGGTAAAGCAGACGATGAATGCGTTTCACAAGATTTCCTCCCGTGGCGGCTAGTGCGGGTTCAGGCGCACCCCACCGTGTTTGTTCTAAAGCGGCGAGCGCCAGAGCGTATTGGTACGCATCGCCCCCAGTTGCGACTACCATGTCATCGCAGCAATGTTCACGCTCCGCACGCATGATTCCCGAGATCCACCAGACCGCGGGGTGATAAAACAGAAGGCTCTCCACCGCCAGTTGCAGCATGTTGACCAAGTAGTCGTGGCGGCGGATGTGTGCCAGTTCGTGGAGCAAGATCGCTTCGATTTGCGCGACGGGGAGGCTGATGAGCAGACCCGCGGGCATTAGGATCACCGGGCGTAGTTGCCCAACCACGGAGGGGACGCTCGCCAGACCCGACTCCAACAGCATCACGGGGCGCGAAACTCGGATGCTCGTGGCGAGATGGGCAAGTCGCCGCTGCCAAAGATCGGGCGCGTTGCACACTCCGGTTCGTTGCAGAGTGCGGGCGGAGGTCCAATTTCTTAGATGGCGGATGGATAAGATCAATACGCCGGCCATCCAAAATGGAGCGGTCCACGGCGGAAGATTCTCCAAGCGGTTTCTAATCGGCAGAGAGGGAGCTTGCGATGAATCTGCGAAGTCTCTTCGAGCCGCACGATATGTTCTCACGGAATCGGTTGACCCCGGCGCGGGCCACATTTCGATGAAGGTGGCGATGGAACATGCCAGCATGACGAGTAGGGCCAGAGACGCGACGATGTATCGAGTCGATGCGGATTTTGCGACGGAGAAAACGGCCGCGACCAAAAGAGCGACCATCACGCCTTCCCACAGAGAATGAATGAGAGTCCAGCCGGCGGCGGCTGCGAGCGGAGTCTTAACCAGCGTGTCGAGGAAGGTCATTTGGAGCCTTTCGGGTAGCTGTCGAGCAGCTTTCGCAGTTCTGCCAGCTCGGCTTTCGAAACCTTGCGGGCGGAAAGCGCTCCCATCATGAGGTCGCTGGGCGATCCGTTGAAGGCGCGCCGAAGCAGGTCGCCTGCCAGTTGCTGTTGGGTCCATTCGCGAGGGCGCGCGGCTTCATACACGTGAGCCCGCTCCTTCTCATTACGGCGAAGGAGGCCCTTTTCGGTCATGATCTGCATGAATTTGAGGACTGTGGTGTATTGAGTCGGCTTTCGCAAGTTGATCGTCTCATGGACGTCGCGGACGGAACTGGCTCCGCGGCTCCAGAGAACAGTGAGAATCTCAAGCTCAGCCTCGGTGGGGCGGGGCAGGTCGTCTGGCATACGAAAACATTACTACGAAGCTGTTCGTATGTCAAGATCGTTTACGCTAGATACAATGTGCCGACTCCTGTTATTCGCCGCCTTAGCTGCTTCGGTCATGGGCCAAAAGAAGCCGATCACTGTTGATTCTTTGCACCAGGCCACGCGCCTTTCCGAAGGTGGACCTGGAGCACCCGTATGGGCGCCCGATGGAACATCGTTCGTATTTCTGGAGAGCGGCAAGCTGAAGCTCTACAACCCGGCCTCGAAGACTTCCACGGAAGTGATCGAGGTCGCGACCTTGGAAAATGCGGCCGCGAAGGCTCCTTCCGAGGGTCCCTTCGAATGGCAGAACCGGCGCGTGAGAGAGGCCACGGTGCAGTGGTCGGTTTCGGGCAAAGAGCTGCTTTATCTGGCGGGCGGCGATCTTTTCCTGATTCATTTGGATACCAGAAAGTGGGATCAGCTCACTCATACTGCGATTGACGAGCATGATCCTAAGCTCTCGCCCGATGGCAAAAGCGTGGCATTTCGCCGCGCGTGGGATCTCTACACGCTGGACTTTGCTACGGGCCACGAGACTCGGCTAACGATGGACGGATCGGACACGCTGCGCAATGGGGGGCTGGATTGGGTGTATCCGGAAGAATTGGATTTGCGAACGGCTTACTGGTGGTCGCCTGATTCAAAGTCGATTGCCTATCTGCAGTTCGATACAAGCCACGAGCCCATTTACCCGCATGAGGACGTGTTGGGCGCCAAAGCGATCTATGAACCGGAGCGGTATCCGCAGGCCGGTGATCCCAATGCGGATGTGAAGCTGGGAGTGATCGACCTGGTTCACAAGGGCCACACCAAATGGATGGAGTTGGGAGAAACGGGCCATTCCCACCTGATTGCACGGGCAGGATGGATGCCGGATTCGGCTCACGTTTACGTGGAGCGTCTTACTCGCACTCAAACGCTGCTGGAATTGCTTTCCTTTTCCATTCACACGGGCGCAGGTTCGGTGCTTGTGCGCGAATCCGATCTGTACTGGATCAACCTCCATGGCGACCCGAAATTTCTGATGAGCGGCCAGTTCCTGTGGCTGAGTGAGCGCGACGGATTCACGCATCTCTACCTTTGTTCGGCCGATGGCAAAGAGCAAAAGCAATTGACGCGAGGTCCATGGGAAGTCACGAGCATTGCCGGCGTCGACGAGTCTGCGGGACGTGTCTACTATCTTTCAAGCGAGTCGAGTCCGTTAGAGCGTCAGCTCTACAGCGTCGGGTTGGATGGCGGGAAAAGGACGCGGCTCAGCAAGGCCGCGGGAACGCATGCCATTTCCATGGGTCCTGGCGCTCCATATTATCTGGATACGGTTTCGAGCTTGAGCGCGCCCGCTCATACGACCCTTAACAAAGCAGACGGAAGCGAGCTGGGCTCGTATCGCGAAGCGGATATGCGACTGCAACAGGAGTTCGAACTTGTTCCGGCAGAGTTTGTGAAGTATCAAGCGAGCGGTTTGCAATTCTATGCCAAGCTGATTAAGCCTCAGGGTTTCGATCCGGCCAAAAAATATCCGGCGATCGTGCTGGTTTACGGAGGTCCGGGCGCGCAACAGGTGGTGGACCGGTGGAGCAATGCCGATCTCGCGCAAGTGTACGCGCAAGCGGGCTACGTGGTTTGGGCGCTGGATAATCGCGGATCGATTGGACGCGGCCACGCTTTTGAAACGCCGATCTATCACCGGCTGGGTGAGATTGAGCTAGAGGATCAGAAGATCGGAGTAGAGCGCCTGGTCTCGATGGGATTCGTGGACCCGAAGCGCGTCGGCATTTATGGATGGAGCTACGGCGGCTTCATGACGCTGAACGCTCTATTGAACGCTCCGGACCTGTTTCACTGTGGAATCGCCGGTGCGCCTGTCACCTCGTGGCAGAACTATGACACCATCTACACCGAACGCTACATGGGTCTGCCGCTGGAGAATCAGGATGGCTACAAAGAGACGTCGCTACTTCCCCAAGCAGAGCACCTCGCTTCGAAGCTAATGCTGATCCACAATTTCGAGGATGATAATGTTCTGTTCCAGAATACGGTGCAGATGATGAACGCGCTGGAATTGGCGGACAAGCAGTTCGAATTTAAGCTCTATCCCCAAAAGACTCACGGCGTCACTGGGCCGGTGACGAGTCAGATGAATGCGGGCATGCTGGAATTCTTCGACCGCTGTCTGAAGTAGACCGCCTTACTAGAAGTACTCAAACTTTTGGCGTCTTGCGTGATGCCCCGCCTTCTGGTATGTTGGTCCGTTTCTAACGGGAATTTGCCCGGGAGGCCACGCGACGGTGAGAGTCAGCAAAATCTGTCCCTTGATTCCGTTGTGGACTCTGGCCGCGTTCGCACAGCAGAATCTTGAAACTGCGGAACTGCACGTAATTCCGGTCCAGGGTAATGTCTACATGCTGGTGGGACCGGGTGGAAACATCTCCATTCAAATCGGCAAAGACGGAGTGCTGCTGGTGGATACGATGTTTGCGCCGCTGGCGCCGAAGATCGTCGCGGAGATCAAGAAGCTTACCGACAAGCCGATTCGCTATATCGTCGACACACATGTACACGCGGATCACGTAGGTGGAAACTCCGCGCTGGCTGCTTTCGGGACAACGGGCGCGAATCCGGTAGACGGAGGCGGGCCGACCATCATCGCTCATCAGAACGTCCTCAACCGGATGACGACCCCGGTGAAGACCAATCAGACTCCGCCGCCCCAGACCGGCTTGCCCAACGATGAATACGACACGGCTTTCAAAGACCTGTACTTCAACGGCGAGGCCGTAATTATCTTCCATGAACCCAAGGCGCATACCGATGGGGACAGCATGGTTTTCTTCCGCCGCTCCGACGTCTTGAGCACGGGCGACATTTTCACGCCGGAGCGCTATCCTTTTTTAGATCTGGAACGCGGCGGAAGCATCCAGGGAGAGATTGACGCCCTGAATCACATCCTTCGTCTGACCGTGCCCGAACATCTCCAGGAAGGTGGCACCAGAGTTGTGCCGGGGCACGGCCGTTTATGTAATGAGGCCGATGTTGTGGAATATCGCGAGATGGTTACGATTATTCGCGATCGTGTGCAGGATCTGATCAAGAAGGGCAACACGCTGGCGCAAGTGAAGGCGGCCAAGCCGAGCCTGGATTACGACACTCAGTACGGCCCTGGCGACGCGTTTGTGGAATCGGTTTACCGCAGCCTGGGCGGGAAATAACATGAGACATCGCTTCCTGATTGCTGCTCTCCTTTGTTTAGGAGTTAGGAAATGCCGTAGCGCAGCCGCCTGGACCTCCCCAGCCGCCCAGATCGCCCAAGGCCGCCGCCCCGATCGACTTCACGGGCTATTGGGTTTCAGTGATCAGCGAAGACTGGCGCTGGCGCATGGTGACACCTATTAAAGGAGATTTCGCCAGCGTTCCACTGAATGCCGAAGGACGGCGGGTCGGCGATCTGTGGGACCCGGCGAAAGACGAAGCCGCGGGACTGGCCTGCAAGTCTTACGGCGCTGCGGCGTTGATGCGGGATCCTGGCAGGGTCCATATCACCTGGGAGGACGACAACACTCTGAAGCTCGAAGCCGATTCAGGCACGCAGACCCGCTTGTTTCACTTCTCCGGGAAGATGCCCGAGGGGCAGTCTCCAAGCTGGCAGGGCTACTCCGCTGCGAATTGGGAGCGCGCGCCGCGAGGCGTGGAAATCCCCGACCCGTTTCCGATTTTCGCAACTCGAGGCGGCACTAAAGGTCGTTCTCTGGAAGTGGTCACGACCAATTTGTCGTCGGGTTATCTGCGCAAGAACGGAGCGCCTTACAGCGCTTCCACACGGCTGGAAGAATATTACGACTATCATAAAGAACCGAACGGAGACGAATGGTTTACCGTGACCACTATCGTTAACGATCCTGTGTATCTGGCCGGACCGTTTATTACCAGTTCCGACTTCAAGAAGCAGCGCGATGCCGCTGGATGGGACCCTTCGTCATGCGCCGCCAAATGAGACTTCTTCTAGCTTTGGCTTTGACCATTCCCGCGGCGTACTCGCAGGTCGATCTCACGGGCGAGTGGGCCCCCGCCTATCATGAGGACGCGCCGGAGCGAGGTCCCGGGCCGGAGTTGGGCGATTACATGGGCATTCCCCTGAACGACGCCGGCCGTCTGCGCGCGGATAGCTATGATGCGGATCGCATCTCCACTGTGACGGAATTCCAGTGCCGTCCACATTCCTCCGACTACGGCATGCGAGGCCTGGGAAATCTGCGCGTCACGCGCGAGATCGACTACACCACGCAGAAGCTGATTGCCTTTCACACCTACATGCCCGCATGGGGCAGCGTCAGGACCATTTGGATGGACGGCCGCCCACATCCTGCGCCCTACGAAGAGTTCACGTTTCAGGGATTCTCAACCGGTGTTTGGGAAGGCAACATGCTGACCATCACCACCACGCACCTGAAGGCGAATTATCTTCGCCGCAATGGCGTTCCGCGTAGCGATAAGGCGACCGTCACGGAGCATTGGATGCGCCACGGAAACTATCTGACGGTAGTAGTGGTGGTGGATGATCCCGTGTTTCTCACCGAACCCTTCGTGCGGAGCGAGAACTGGTATCTGGACCCCGGCCAGCAGATGAACGTGAGCTACTGCGAGTATGCGCATGAGCTGGCCACGCCGGAGGGCGCGGTGCCGCATCATTTGCCGGGCACGAACCCATTCCTGCGCGAAGTAGCGGAATGGTATGGGCTGCCTGCGGAGGCGACTCGCGGCGGGGCCAAAACGATGTATCCGGAATATCGCAAAACAATGGGTAAACCAGCGGCCACGCCGCCAGCGCAATGTGAGCGCTATTGTATCTGCACCAATCTAGCCGACTGCCAACTCCATCCGCCAAAGAGGTGACGTGTGATTTATCGCATTTTATTTTCGTCTCTGCTCATGGCTGGCTTCGCTCTCGGATTCCAGGGCGTGGACGCTAAAGTCTCCATTGTGCCCCGGCGGCTGGCTGTGCCGGAGCCGCCGCGTGAATCCACTGACGCGCACCTGCGCGTGGATGCTTCCCTGGTTGTGGTTCCGGCGTTTGCTACTACCGAGCGCGGAGCCAGCGTCATGGGCCTTACGCGTGATAACTTCCGTGTCTTCGAAGACGGAGTGGAACAGAACCTGAGCTATTTCGCCTCTGACGACGCTCCCGTCTCAGTGGGTCTGCTATTCGATGCCAGTGGGAGCATGCACTCGAAGTTGCAGAAATCGGTGGAGGCGGTCGGCGACTTTCTGAAAACCTCAAACCGTGAAGACGAATTTTTTCTGATCGAGTTTAACGATCGGCCCAAGCTGACCGTCGACTTTACATTCGACCCCGACAATATTCAGGAACGCATCTCGCGGACCAGGGTGTTCGGGCGCACCAGCCTCTATGACGCCGTGCACATGGCGCTGCAGCAGATGAAGAAAGCTCATCTGCCGCGCAAGGCTCTGGTTGTGTTTTCCGACGGCGGTGATAATCGCAGCCGCTACACCTTCCGGGAAATTAAAGCCGACCTTCTGGAAGCCGACGTTCAGCTTTACACCATCGGAATCTTCGACCCCGACGTCCTGGACGGCAACGCTAACAAGGCTCCCATCGAAGAAAAAGCCGGGCCTGAAGTGCTGGCCCAGCTTTCCGAGGAATCGGGAGGCATGTACTTCCCTGTGAAGAACATCAACGATCTACCCGGCATCAGCGCCAGCGTCGGCAATCAGCTTCGCAACCAATACCTGCTGGGGTACTCGCCGGAAGAGCTAACGCGCGATGGAAAGTATCATCAATTCCGCGTGGACTTGGTGCCTCCGGCGGGGATGAGCAAGCTCCGGATCTTTTATCGCCGGGGATATCATAGTCCGACGCAGTAGTTAACGGACTAATAAAAAGCCCCCGCGCTTTCGCGCAGGGGCTGGCCAGTCCCTAATTGACAAGACCTAGAACGTGATGCGGGCGACGATCGTGCCTTGCCGAGGAAGGCTGAAAACCGTCCCGGTACTGATGTACCCGAAGCCGCCGGTGACCACTCCAGTATTTGACTTAGTGGTTGCCGCGGCCGCGTTGGTTGCGGTCGGATTGCTTTGTTCGGTCCGGTTGAAGATGTTGGTAAACTCCGCGCGCAGGTTGACTGAGACGCGTTCTTTCACCCGGAAGGTTCGGCCAACACCCAGGTTTTCTGTGGGCCGGCGCTGATAGCGATAGTCGGTATAGTAGGCGGCGGCAGTGCCGAACTGGCCGATCGCCGGCTGGGACCATGCCGCTGGGTTGAGAGTGAGAGTCGAATTCGGATCGAAGCAATGGCAGTTCAAGTTCTGCAGGAAAGGATTCACTCCCGGCACGCGATTGACGTAGGTGCTTTGGAAAAGATAGCCCGCCAGATTGGTGGTGGCTGTGGGAGCCAGGATCGGCAGGCCGCTACGGTATTGGAACAGGCCGCCGATGGTCCAGTCGCGGGCGAGCCACGAAGCAGCCTTTGCCGCGCCGCTGTGGCCAGCGGACCAACGCGGAGTCGTGTAGTTGACTGCCAGAATGCTCACCAGAGGCTGATCGAACTGGGAGATGTCCTTGTTCACGGACCGGTTGAAAGCGTCATTGATGGATCCGCCGCCTCCGCCTTCGCTCTCCGCTCCCTGGGTCAAAGACTTCTGCCAGGTCAGGCTGTAACTCGCGTCCAGACCGTGAGAATAGCGTTTGGTGACTTTGAACTGCATCGAGTCGTACCAGGTATCGCCCAGAGGCGCGAACTGGCCGCTGATGTTGCCGAACTGCGGGAAGGGACGAAGCGCCTGAGCGACGGTCGCGGTCATCGGAAAGCCCGCGTAGGGCGCGTTTCCAAAGCCGCGCTGAATCGCTGTTGCGGAATTGATCGGCGAGAGCAGCAACTTCTGGTCGGCTGCGCTGTTGATATTCAGTCCATGCGCTGCCAGGATGGCGGGCGTTAGAGCGTTGTAAACCGCAAAGCCGTTGGCAGGCCACCATGCGCCCCGATTTCCGACAAAGGCCAAGTCGAGAAGAACGTTCTTGACTATTTCATGCTGGACGCCGATGGACCACTGCAACTGGCGCGGAGGGCGGCCAGCGTTGGGATCGATCAGGGTCGGGATTCCCGTGCTGGGCTGACCCGCGGGAACCACGCCGGCGATCTGGCCGGGAATGTTGGGGTACTGGCCGACGTAGAAATAAGGCCACGGATTGGGAACGATCGGCACGCCTTGAGCCAGCGTGGTAGCGGGCTGGAAGAGTCCAGGCGATGCGAACGGATTGTTGCTGGCAACGGTGATGTTGTCATATTGAGCGGGCTTTGCGTAAACTACGCCGAACCCTGCGCGAAACACCGTCTTACTGTTGAGCTGATAAGCCGCGCCGAGGCGAGGTCCGATGGCGAATGGATAATTGTGCGCCAGATTGCACTGGCAGCGTCCCGGTCCATTGCCGTCAAAAATTGTTCCGCCCAAAAGTCCGCCCGCGCTCGGATTCGCGACTGTGGGCGAGAAACTCGGCATGCGGCCCGCGCCCTCACGAAGATATTCCTGATAATCCCAACGCAGACCGTAATCCAGGGTCAGCCTGTGGGTGACCTTCCAGCTATCTTGAATGAAGATCGCGTAGGAGTTCTGATCGAAGTGCTGGTCGGTAGGGTTGCCGATATTGCCGTTGTCAACCGCGCCCAGCAGGAAACTCGCGTAGGGGAACCCAGGGGTGCCGCCGCCGGTGGTCAGGTTCGGCGCCAGATAGGGCATCGACGTCTCACCGGCCGTGAAGTTGAACACGCCCGACGAGGAAGCGTCCTGCGGATACATGAAGTTTCCAATGAGAATTTCTGTGCCGGCCTTGAAGGTGTGATTGCCACGAATCCAGGTCAAGCTCGCGTTGCCTGAGGGCCGGAAGGAATAGATTCCAACCGATCCGCTGCTGACCTGTCCTGGCGCACCGCCAGAGGTGGTGGGTCCAAGATTCACTAATCCACCTTGGCCGTTACAGACCGCCGGATTTGATGCACCGGCGGGAACCGTCGCGGTGCACAGTCCGGTGATGCTGGGGAAGCGGCCCGTGAGGAGCGTGCCCTTCAAACCGATGCTGGCCGGATCGAAACTGTCCTGAGCCGGCGTGTAGTCGTTCGGGCCATGTTGATTGGCATAACCCAATCCAATGTGCAGCAACATGGTCGGCGCGATGGTGTAGTCGTAATTTATGCGCGTGGTGTGGACCCAATCGTAATTACCGCGTCCCACGGTGATTTCCTTGGGCAGGGAATCGCCTGCCAGAACTTGCGAGAACGGCGAAAAGGTGTGCGTCCTGGAATAGAAGATCGAGACCTTTGACTTAGAGGTCAGGATCTGGTCCACCTTGACCGAGTTGATGTCGGTGTGGCGGACGCCCAGGTAGCCGGCCAGGTAGTTGTTGTTCAATGCGCTGCTGGTGGGCAGCGGCACCAGGGCTTGAATGTTCAGCGCCACGGGATCCAGCCGGGTCTTCGGAATGGTGTTATTCGGAAACGGATTTGTCACGATCTGGCCGTTCACGGTCTGTTTCGTCAACGGATCGTAGATGGTGCCTTCGACAATCGGCCTGCCCAGTGGATCGGTGCCCAAATTCTTGCCGTCGATCGCCGAAGAAAAGTTGCCGTCGCGATAGGCCAAGGTTGGAACGGTGAGGGGGACGTTGTTCACCTGGGTGTTCTCGCGAAACTGCTCAAAGCTGTAGAAGAAGAATGTCTTGTCTTTGCCGTTATAGAGTTTTGGAATCACCACTGGGGCGCCGAACGTAAAGCCGTAATCATTGCGATGCGCCGCGGGTTTGACGTTTGTAAAGGGTGTGGATGCGTTGAGTGCATCGTTCACGAAATAATCGTAGGCGCTGCCATGCGGCGTATTGGTTCCCGATTTCATGGTCGCGATAAATACCGCGCCGCCGGCCTGCCCGAATTCCGCGGAGTAGTTGGAAGTCTGTACTGAAAATTCCTGGATGCTATCGACGCTGGGTTGGTTTTGCGAACCGAACGCGGTCATGGTCGCGTTGGTGGAATCCTGGCCTTCCACTCGAAGCGTTTGTGTATTTTGCGGCGTTCCGTTCACGCGCACGGTGACGTCGCCCGAGAAAATCGCGCCTGGAATCAGATTGGTGGCGGCCAGAGGATTCCGAACTCCGCTGTTGGAGGCAAACTGCGAACCGATACCGAGCACCGGCAGCGTGTCCAGAGTCTCATTTGTGACGTTATGCGACAATTCTCCGCTTTCCGTCTTCAGCAGCGGAGCCGCTTCCGTAACCGTTACCGATTCGGAGGTGGCGCCGACCTCAAGCATGACGTCAATGCGGTATGTTTGAGCGGCCTGCAATGCCAGGCCTTGCCGGAGATACTTCTTAAAGCCCGCCACCGCAACTGTGATTTCGTAGCGGCCCACGGGCAGCTCAGACAGTGTGTAGTTGCCGGTACTGGTGCTAGCGGCCGGATATTCGGCGCCGGTATCCAGGTTTCTTGCTTGAATCGGCGCGTTTGCAACCACGGCGCCTGCCGGATCAGAAATAGTGCCGGTGACAGTGGCGCGGTCGCTTTGAGCGAAAACAGCGCCTGAAATACATAGGAATAAAAACGCAGTCAAACGTAGACGCATACCTCTCCTAACCCCTGTGGAAAAAAATACTACCTAATAACCCCGTAAGGGATTCTTCAACACTTTGCCGCTCTATGTCAAGCAAATGACCGGTCCGTATATGTTGAATGGCAGCGTAACAGCCGGTCGCCGCCACTTCCGTTGTATACTTGCCCGAGGAAGGGAGTCCCGTCATGGTAAGAATTCTGTATTTTTCGTTGGCGCTCGCCTTGACATCCGCTTCGCTGATAGCATCCCCCGCATGCGACAAGATTGTGTCGACGACGTTCCCCGATGCAACGATAACCAATGCACAAAGCGTCGCCGCGGGAGCGTTGACACTTCCAGGCGGCAGAGGCAACTCGGCCGACCAATATAAAGATCTCCCAGCGTTCTGCCGCGTTTCAGCGACGCTCAAACCGACACCCGATTCCGACATCAAGATCGAGGTGTGGCTGCCGGAGTCCGGCTGGAATCAGAAATATCAGGCCGTCGGCAATGGAGGCTGGGCAGGTGTGATCAGTTATTCAGCCTTGGCCGAGGCGCTGCGCAGCGGCTACGCGACCAGTTCTACCGACACGGGCCACGTAGGCGGCCGTGGCACCTTCGCCTTCGGGCATCCTGAAAAGCTGATCGATTTCGGCTGGCGCTCTCAACATGAGATGACGGTGAAATCGAAGGCTCTGATTACGGCCTTCTACGGCAACGCTCCGCATTTGTCGTATTGGAACGGCTGCTCCACCGGCGGCAGGCAGGGACTGAAGGAAGCCCAGAAATTTCCCAACGATTACGATGGCGTCATCGCAGGCGCTCCCGCCAACCGGACCGCACTGGCTCTATGGATTGCTTTTGCCGAATTGAAAGACCCTGCCAGCCACATTCCTGCATCGAAATACGCGATGGTTCACCAGGCCGTGATTGCTGCCTGCGACGCCAATGATGGATTGAAAGACGGCCTCATCGACGATCCCAGCAAGTGCAAATTCGATCCGAAGACGATTCAGTGCAAAGAAGGCGACGAACCGAACTGCCTCACGGCTCCGCAAGCCGAAGCCGTAAAGAAAATCTACACGGCAGCCACGAATCCTCGCACCGGTCAGACGCTGTTTCCATCTCTGGTTCCCGGTTCTGAGCTGGGCTGGGCCGTGCTGGGCGCCGGTCCCGAAGCTTCGCAAATTATTCTGGATCAATATCAATACGTCGCTTTCCAGGACCCCAAGTGGGACTGGAGGACTTTCGATTTCGATAAGGACATCGCTCGCAGCGAAACACCGGACATCCTGGTGATGAACGCCACGGACCCTAACCTGAAACCCTTCTTCAGCCACAACGGAAAAGTGATTCTCTTCCATGGTTGGAGCGATCCGAACATCTCGCCTTTGTCGACGGTCCAATACTATAAGAGCGTGGTGGATACGCTGGGCGGCGAGAAGAATACGTCCAACTCCATTCGCTTATTCATGGAGCCCGGCATGGGCCATTGCGGCGGTGGGGAGGGACCCAACAAGTTCGACGTCGTCAGCGCGATGGAGAATTGGGTCGAGAAGGGTTCAGCGCCGCAATCCATGATCGCCTCGCACTCCACGGCGGGCAAAGTGGATCGCACCCGCCCGCTGTGCCCCTATCCTCAAGTAGCGAAATATAAAGGATCCGGAAGCATTGACGACGCGGCGAATTTCGCTTGTATGGCGCCGTAAAAGAGATCGGGTGTCTGGACTCGATGCTGCTTCACGAATTACTCTAAGACGATGTACTTTTCCAGAGTCCGGACGCGCTGCTCCCCCTTCTTCATTCCTCTTCTGATCGCTGTTCAGGCTCTGGCGGCAGACCGGCCTGATCTCCTCAATCCGTGGGCCGTTCATAACGAAATTCGCGTTGATGCCTCCGCAGCGGCCGCGGTCAAGGAATTCTTCCCGTCGTTTCTTGAGTATCAGGACCTGGTGATGTTTCACCCGACGTTTGGATATTATTCCAGCGGACGAGTAAACTTCGTCTCCGACTACCGGACTTTCCCGGACTCTCTCTATCCCTACTTCGGCCACATGATCGCCGAGCACATCTTCAGCATGTGGGATGGGATGCGAAAAGCCGGAACGTTGCCCGACGATCAAAAGTTCACCATTGCCGAGTTCGGTGCGGGCGACGGAGCACTGGCTGAATCGATTCTCAACTACATTGATCAGCGCGCGGGCTCCGGCGTCAAGTCAGCCGACCGTGATCGTTGGAGTCTTTTTGCCCGCCAGCTTGTCTACGCCTGTTACGATCGCTCACCCGCCCTAAGTGCCGCACAGAAGAAACGCAACGGGCGATTTGGAGCACGCTTCGAAGCTCGCGAAGGGGATGCTACCGACCCGACAGCCACCATTCCGCCTGGAAGTCTATGGGGCGTCATCCTTTCGAATGAGCTGCCTGATGCATTCAGCGTTCACAAGCTGCTTTTCTCGCGGGACGGCTCGGCCGAAGTTGGATACGTAGCGCCATCGCTCACGCGCGCCGCATGGAACCGTTTGGATAAGGACATGCCCCCGGAACTGAAGGAGCGTCTCACCAAGGAAGATCTCGCGATTCAAGCCAAAGTATTCGCTCGCAAACGGGACGATACGATTTTCCTTAGCCGCGCGGGGTTTACCTCGCTACTTGAGGCGATCACCCCCAGTGGGAACAAAGACACGCCAACAAAGCTGGAGGCAATTAGTTTTAATGAAATCTATTTGCCCATCGAAACCCTGCCCGAGCTGTCCGATCACGTCCGCAAGTATGCGACGGATTACGCCTACGAGATTGCGCGAGGAAACAAGGACATCGTTTCGTATGTCAATCTCGGCGAAGGACGGTTCATGGAAGGCATGGGTCGCACCCTGAAGGCCGGTTATGTGCTTACGGTCGATTATGGATCGAATTGGGACATGGTGTCGCCGCTCGACTTCGATCACTTCCGTAGCTATGGGCCCGGCAGCCAGTCGGTGCATTCTGATGCTTACCATTGGCCCACTCTCAACGATATGACTTCCGACGTGAACTTCAGCCATATGGCCGAAGAGGGTAAATTGAGCGGGCTTCGGCCCTTGTTTTTTGGTCCGCAAAAGAACCTGATTTCTGGCACGACTGTCTCACTTGAGGCGCTGCCGGAAGACCGGGACGCTCAAGAGTACGACGAGTGGGTCGGCAACTTCTACACCTGGAATGTCTACAAGATGCTGATCGAGCAGAAAGAGAAGACGGATCCGGCTTACGCCTTTCCCGGGACTGAGGTGGAGCCGCTGACGATAAATGTCGCAGACTTGTCCCAGGAAAAGCAGAAACTGGAGAAGGAAATTGAAAAGGGTTTGCGCGAAGGTGGTCGGGTACACGCGGTATCGCGATAGGCGTTGGCCAAGCTTAGATATTTTGAGAGGTTCAGGGCCTAAGACGGACTCTCTTCCAAATGGGAAGATCCGCTAAGGCCCTGACCGTCTCCAACCCTGCCCCCGATCGCCACCTGGAGACCTTGATCCACGTCATTCGAGGCCAAAAGGTCATTTTGGATAGTGATTTAGCTTAACTATACAGCGTCGAAACCAAGCTCCTCAATCGAGCCGTCAAGCGCAACGCCGAAAGGTTTCCGCCCGAGTTCATGTTCCAAGTAACCGGTGAGGAGCGTTTGAGGTGCCAAAACGGCACCTCAAAAACCGGACGCGGTGGACGCCGTTATCTTCCATACGCCTTCACGGAGCACGGCGTAGTGATGCTCTCATCCGTCCTGAATTCCAGCCGCGCCATTCAAATGAGCATTCTTGTTGTCAATGCGTTCGTCCGAATGCGCGAACTGCTCTCCGCCAACAAAGACCTGGCCGTCCGAGTCGATAAGCTTGAACTCGTGCAAGACCGGACGGGCTCCGTCATCGAAGTCCTGGTGGAAGACATCGACAGGCTCGCTCACGAGGTGAAGCAGATGAAAGCGATCCCGCCTAAGCCCAAACGGCGGA
This sequence comes from Terriglobia bacterium, assembly GCA_963766615.1. Classification (GTDB taxonomy): domain Bacteria; phylum Acidobacteriota; class Terriglobia; order Bryobacterales; family Bryobacteraceae; genus Palsa-187. The sequence continues at coordinate 248,353 of CAVYBC010000008.1, read as the reverse complement.
TCGGGTTCAGTTCTCTGTAGGCACCTTTAACGCACTGTCGATCACCAGCACATCCAGCTTTGCCCGGCCCGACACCAGCCTCAACCCGAGCTGCTGTTGGACTGCGGATGCAACATCTGGTGCAGAATCGCTCGCCTGAGCAGCCGCAGATACCGCGCCCGGCGGTGCGGGAAAGACGATCTTAAAGTCGATCGTGTAATCGAACTTGCCCGTCAGCCCTGTCTTATCAATCACGGGGTGCCCCAGCGCATTACCCAGCATATTAGTCAAATGCGAAAGCGGCTGCGCCTTCGCGACAGTATGAGCGTGCGCATCAGGGCCCGGGAAGATGGTCGATATAGCCCCAGGACGATCCAGGTCTCCATTCTTATCTCGCTTAGGAGGCCCTTCCAGCAGCGCCGCCTCCGGATCCTCCGCCGATTGCTTCAGCTTGGACCCGTCCTTCCCCACCACTAGATCCTCCACCTGGAATTCCTTGGACTCATGGTGGAGCGCCAGCGCGAACCGGTCGCGCATCAGGTTCTGCCACATCACGCGAACATCTTCTTTTGTCGCGCCCGCGGGAACCTTCGCGACTACGTTATATCTCTCGGTATCGAGCCACCCAGGGCCGCTCACCTGATACGGCTTCACGTCGTACGCTGTTGTGAGCAGGTCCTTCAGCCTGACGAATGACCAGGTGATCTGTCCTGGGTCCGGCGTCCCTGGACCACCGCGAGCCGGCCCAAAGAAGACTCCTCCAGTTGTGGGCACAGGAGCAGGCTTCACCGACGCAACTTCAAACGTGAGCGTGCTAGTCGGCTGTCCAGAAGCCAGCGCGGTTAAAAAGACCTCCATGACGATTCCAGTTCGCATTACCGTCACCTCCGTTTAAAGGAAGACGCGTCAAATCTTAGATTCGCGCAAAATTCCTTTTGGTGTTAATATATCCGTTACGGATGTATTGTCTCCTGAAAGGATCCCAATGAGCTTTTCTGAGAAGGTCTATCATATCCTGCTCCTGGCGTACCCTCGCCACTATCGAAGCATCTATACCGAGCCCATGCAGCAATTGTTCCGGGATCGCCTGCGCGAAATCCATTCGATCTCCGAGCTCTCAGCATTGTGGGTGCGGACTTTGGCGGATTGGGCCGTTTCGGTCCCGAAGCAGTATTGGGAAGGCGCTACACCTCACCCGCATCCGCACTTCGCTGCGCTTGATCCGGGGCGGCAATGCATGTTCTTGGCGCGCCATGAAGCCAGTTCCTTTTCGCGGGACGAAATCAAATTGGAGCATTTGCTTCTCGGCGTGTTGCGGAAAGAACCGTCCCTAGTCCACGACGCTCGAGCGGTGGTGCGCGCCATCGAAGCGAGCGAACCCGCGGGCCGGCGCCTGCCGCCGATGGAAGACTTACGCTGTAGTTGGGAAACTATCCGGGTTTGGGAGGCCGCAAGCAAGACGGCGCGTGCAGCGCGCCGACAGGTGGCTCCTCAGGATCTGGTGGCAGGAATTCTGCGGGAAAAAGATACGCTGGCTGCCCGCCTATTGCGGGAACACTCGCCAATACAGCCCTAAATCTTATACATGTACTTGATGTTGGATTTGTAAACAAGCAGATTCGGCTCGCCCTCGCGATTGATCTTCAGGCAGGTCTTGTCGTACCACTCGATCACGCCCTTCAAAACCTCACCATCCCTCAGCACGAAGGTCATAGGAGTCTTCGTCTGCATCTGCTTGATGTAATAGAAGTTCTCGGCGTTGGTCTGGTCGGGGGGATTGACCTTTTTCTGGGGCGCATCCTTACGTGGGGGCGGTGTCCGTTGTTCTTTCATTTCATTAAATGACGGCCGGATCAGCTTTCGGTTTGCGGGGTCCACTTCAGCGCTCCTCACGAGTGCCATAGCCAAGGTCTATTCAGCTACCTTTTTCGCAATTGTACCGCAAATGCATCCAGCGCGATGGATTTCTGAATGTTACGGCGGCCGAACTCAACCAGATCGTCGACCTTCGCCACCGCTGCACGCAACCAGTCGAAAGAAACCCGCCGCGCGAGGTTTTCCAGATCGCTGCGGACATCCTCATTGCGAATCCGAGTGTGCCCATTACCGAGCCTGACAACATCCTCAATTAGCCCATATAGAACTTCCAGGTACGATTCAAACTTCTCGGTCCTCCGCATACCAATCGAATCGGAGTGTTTCATCCATGATCCAAAAGAGTCTGCACCGCTTGCGACCTTCAACAACGCGAGCATTGCCGTTCTTCGCCGCGCGTAAGTTTCCAAATCGAGCGCGACCGCAACTCCCGGCGAGCCCTCCGCCAATCCGCGGCGAAGGCCGGGCTGATCCAGTGCCGGATGTTCCGCCAGAAATGCCGTCATTTCGTCTTCCCCAAGGCGCGAGAAATGAAAAGGCACCGTTCGTGATCGAATAGTCGGCAACAGGTCATACGCATTGCGGGCCGTCAGGATCAGGATGAGATGGGAAGGCGGCTCTTCCAATGTCTTTAGCAGAGAATTCGCGGCCTGTTCATTGGCGCGATCGATGGAATCGATCAGAAAGATACGCCAGTCGCCTTTCAACGGTTTGAACGATGCGCGTTCCTTCAATAACCTCATCTGCTGGATGGTGATCTGGCGCAGCGGTCCGTCGGGCGGGAAAGTCAGAAAATCGGGATGCGACGAGAAGAACAGTGGATCCTCGTTGCGTTTGTCCGAGGTCCACTTCTCACGATCCACAATTAGTGTCTGGTTGGCCTCCAGACTCAGGTCGTCTTGCTGCAACTTGTCGGCTTCCACTCCCAGCAATCGCGCCGCAAAAATGCGAGCCAGCGTCGCTTTGCCGACGCCCTCCGGACCTGAAAATAGCAGCGTCTGGGGGATGCGCTTCCGCTCGATCATTTGCTCCAGCGCCAGAGCGATGTGTGGATTGCCGAAGAACTTCTTCAAGAGTTCAACGTAACATGTCCTGGCAAGGGGGCGAGGAGCGAAATTCTGTTCCGACCACTTGATACGCCCCGTCAACTGCATCGCCACAAACAAAGTGACGATCGCCCCAATCGCAATGGTCAGGCCGGTGAATCCTTTGAAGAAAAACGCATAGGAGAACAGTACAAGGTAGACCATCTGCGCGCCTCCTGCCACCAGTGCCGCGAAGCGCAACCCCGCCACCAGCCGCAAGTAGCTCACCACCAGAAACACAGACACCAGGGAGCAAATGGCCACGGCCCAATGGATCGAAATGTGATCCACCAGATAGGCCAGCAACAAGTGGAACGAGAAGAACGCCCCGGCCAGAAAGAAGTAATTCATGGGATGCAGGTCGATCTTGCGGATGGAGGTGACCAGCAGCATGACGAAGAAGAAGAAAAATAGCGAGACCGGCGCAAACAGACTGATCGCCCCCGCCAGCGGCCCCGGTTGCAGTTTCTCGGGCAGCACCATGGCGATGTGATAGCCGGAGACCAGGTCGTTGTAGTTCCACCCCAGGTCCCAACCATCCCCCGCACGCTGCTTGGAAGTCGGGGAGAGCGCATTGTCTGAGAAATCGATGTCCTCAAAATTCGTGTGCATCTTCAGACTGAAATCGCGCACTTGGGCGACGCCTTCGCCGAAACTGTAGGTCCAATTGCCTAGCCCTTGCGACTTGTACACCACACCCAGCCGTGCCACAGCGCCCTTCTCAAGTACGCTGGATCCCTGCACCGATTCACCCACGTTCACTGTGGCAACCCGCGACCCGTTTACTGTAAATTGCAGCCCGTCATAAATGGAATGCGTGGCAGGCAGATGCAGCCGGAACGTTACGGTCTCGTCCTGATCGCTGGTGTTGCGAAACACATAATCGCCCGTGAATGCGACTTTGTATGTGGAATACCACATCAGCCCTTTCTGCCTGTAGTCGAGATCGATCCCGGCAGTCAGGTGGTTGGACTCCAGAGGCAAGCCATAAGCGACCTTCTCCTGGACTAGTTCCTGGATGTCCTTGTCATCCAGCTTCTTGGTCACCTTGTGCGTTTCACGGCGGTAGTATTCGGCGACCGGCGGTGTGGCCTCCTGCTCGGATCCCCAGCTTCCTGCTACTTTTTCTCGCAAGCCAGAGCCTGATCCTTCGGTCCGGGAAAAGATGGTCGCCGAGAGGATCCCCCAGGCAACCGCCGTACATAGGAAAATAAATCCAACAGCCAGAATGCGTCGAAACATGAAGTCATTGTAGAGTACTTTATTGTAAAGAGTAAAGAAATAAATGAACGCCACCAGTACTAGGACGTCAGAACCATTGGAGAGCCCTTTCCTATGAACCCCTCCGTCTTCCTGCTCGGCGTTCTGGCGACAGGCGTTCTCGTCGCGCAGAACAGGGTGCCAGTGATTGTGGAACTGTTCACCTCCGAAGGCTGTTCCAGTTGTCCGCCCGCCGACAATGTCCTCTCGCGTCTGGATCGCGACCAGCCCGTCGACGGCGTAGAGGTGATCGCTCTGGGCGAGCATGTCGATTATTGGGACCAGTTGGGCTGGAAGGATCGCTTCTCATCGCCATTGTTCACCGCCCGCCAGCAGGATTACGGTCAGGCATTTCATTTGCAGACCGTCTATACACCGCAAATCGTGGTAAACGGACAGGCAGAGACGCTGGGTTCCGACGCTCCCGCGGCCACCCAGGCGATTCGGGCTGGATCTCGTGGCCCCCGCGCGTCGGTGTCCATGAGCGTCACGCCCAATAATTTCCTGGCGTTTGAAGTCCGGCACTTGCCGCCCGGAACTACCACCGCCGACCTGCTGCTGGCGATCACGGAAAGTAACATCGAAAATGCCGTTCAGAAAGGCGAGAACGCGGGCCGCCGCCTCCGCCATGCACCCGTCGTCAGGACGCTGACAAAGCTCGGCCAGCTAGATGCCGGAAAGAATGGCGCTTATGCGGCTACGGCGCGCTTGATGCTGAACCCGGACTGGAACCGGGCCAACCTGAAGCTGGTCCTGTTTGTTTCCGACCGAAGCACGCATCGCATTTTAGGTGCAGCCACCTTGAAACCGTAATAAACTGGTGGTCGAGCCTTTGATGATTTCCGCCACCCGATAATTTCTCCCCTCGGCCGTTCCCGGTCCGAAGCCACAAGTGTGGACCTCGGTCTACTTCGGGTCTCTTAGAGGAGATTTCCATTGAAATCGGAATGGTTTGAATCGTTTTTTCAAGGTCCAGCTGTAGAGTTCTGGACTCGCATCGTCCCGCCCGCTCTCGCAATCAAAGAAGCCGACTTCCTGGTCCAAACATTTGGACGTGAGCCGGGTTCGCGATTCCTGGATGTTCCCTGCGGCAACGGCCGGCACGCTATTGAGTTGGCCCGCCGCGGCTATCCCGTCACAGGTGTCGATCTGTCAGACGAATTTCTCGCAGCGGCGCATGCGGCGTCATTCGGAGTCGACGGCTTGGAATGGTTAAAGGGCGACATGCGCGACCTTCATCTGCAGGGCCGTTTCTCTGGCGCTTACTGCTTCGGAAACAGCTTCGGGTATCTCGACCACGCGGGAGCCCAGGCGTTTCTGAGCGCAGTAGCTGGGGCACTCGAGCCAGGATCACGGTTCGTGATCGATACGGGCGTGACGGCGGAGAATATCCAGGCCGTGCTGCAAACCCGCCGCTGGCACCGGACCGGCGATCTGGTTGTGTTGAGCGAAGCTCGTTATGTAGCCAAAGAAAGCCGGCTGGATATCGAGTACACGTTCCTCGAATCGGGGCGGATCGAAACACGCAGTTCGTCCAGCTACCTTCTAACCGTGGCTGAACTTACGCGGCTGCTTGCAGGAGCAGGCTTTGACGTCGTATCTCTCGCAGGAGGATTAGCTGGAGAACCGTTCGACCTGGGTCCTCATGGGTTGATCCTGACGGCCCAGCTGCGGGACTAGCTGATCAACGTGGCGCACGATTTAAGTCGCGCGCCACATCTACTTCCCCAATAACTCCATCGGTGTGATATAGCACCCGACTGCCTTCGTTCGCGCAACCGCGACAGGCTTGCCAGCCAGAACCTGATCCAGCGCGCTGCGCAGGTCGAATACCGTCGCTTCTCTGCGCGACTGGCCCCACGTCGCCCACATATTGTCGATCCGGCCCCGATACGCAATGGTCCCGTCCGGCGTCACCACCGCGACTTCAGGAGTCACCGTCGCCCCCGTCGCCTTCACCAGCACCTGCTTGGAGTCGATCAACGCCGGATAGTTCCCATGCCCGAAATCCGACATGTGTTTCTCCACCTTCGGCGTGGTGAGGTCCGGATCAATATAGTCGAGCGTGCATTTGGCGTGGTCCGCGTACGCCTCGCAGATGCGGCGAATCTCCTGAGCGTACCGATTGGAAATGGGGCAATCGTCGGTGATGAAAAACACCATCGCCGCGCTCTTTCCTTTCGCTTCAAACGGCCATTGGACCTTCCCATGGATGTCCTTCACGCTGAGAGAAGGGTTCACCCGATCCTGTGCCCACGCGCTTGCCGCACAAAAAAGAAGACAGATAGAAAACGCGAGTCGCATATTATTGCACCGGCCTCTGCCGCCCTTTCTCCTTCTCGTTCTCCGGCTTGCCTCCCGTGAAGTGTAGGGTCACGTCCACAATCTTTGACGACTCATCGATATCCGTCTCCGCGCGTGTCTTGCCCAGATTCTCGAAGATGCCTTCCTCGCGAATCCGCGCCAGAAACGAGTCCGGGAAGTCCGGATCAAATGCCTTGCCCTCGCGTTCGCCCCACATTTTGCGGATCTCCGGTTCGCTGAGAATGTCCAGCCCGTCGATTTTCAGCTTCCCGAAGTGAAATTGAGGACCCTGATCCAGGGTGACCAAAACATCCACCGTATGGCTGTCATCGTGAACTTCACGAGCGACAGTCTCGGAAACGCGCATATAGCCGTTATTCCGATACCGCTTGTGGACCCGATCGATACCCGCCTTCACGTCGTCGAAATTGACGACGTCGCCTTTCTTCAGGTCCGCGACACTCGCCAGCCGCGAAGCTTCAGACGGACCCACCCCCAGAAATCGCACGACGCCAAGATTATAGGGCACGCTCTCATCCACCGTGACAGTCACCACCACGCCATCTACCCGTTCGGCTTTGGCAGTAGTGATCTTCGGGAACGACACGCGGATTTGCCCGCGGGCATCGTAAAGAGGTCGAATGGAACTGTCCAGGCGGCGCCGCATTTCTGCATCGGAATATGGGACGCCCACAACCGCTTGGGAAAAGGTCGTGATGAGCAGGTCCTCGGGCACAACCTTATTGCCGAGAAACGCGACCTGTGCGACATTGGGCCGGGCGCCCACGGTGGTGAAGATCACTTCCAGGTCGCTCGAACCATCGGGGTGCCCCAACTTGCCCACTACATGAACGTCGCCTCCCAAGGCCTGTTCGATGGTCTGGGCATAGCGTTTGACAATGGCCTCGTTGACCGGGATCTGGTCCGTGAAAATAAGGTTCTGCTTGTCCAGCGCCGCACGAAGCACCGCGTCTTTCGCTGGCAAATCTTCAAACCGGAAGGGATAAAATTCGGTCAACTCCGTGACTTCCAGCATGCCGTCATACCCGGTGCCCGCCGCACTGGGCTTATATTCGTAACCGGCATTGGAAAACGCGCCGCTCTGGAGCAAACGCGTCCGCGCAGTTTCAAAATCCTCTTTCACCACGGTGCGGCCGATCTTCAGCCCGGAAACAGCAATGATTTTGGCCGCAGAAATATGGTGGTTGCCCTGAACCCTAAGGGTTTCCAAAGGAAACTGCGCGGCTACATTGGGCGCCGCTGGCGGAGGCGCCGGCGTTTTCTTGACGGGTGCCTTCTGTTGGGCGCACACAGTCCCCAGGCAGAGTAACAAAATTACAGGGACGCGGCGCGGGATCATCTACTATCTAGAATACGCGCGCCGGTACTTTGCCGTTACTTTGCTATGCGTCGTGGGAGACTGAGACTTGAGACGAGCCGCTTGGGCAATCATTGGGTTACTACTACTTGTAGTCGCCGCCGCCACGTCCTTTCAAGCGATCGAAAATCGGGCCGACGCCCGGCGCTCTCCCGAGGTTGGCCGGCTGGTTGATGTCGGTGGATTCCGGCTCAAGCTCAATTGCTCCGGTAATGGAAGCCCGACCGTGATCCTTGAAGGCGGCTTGGGCGATCCATCGGTTGGCTGGCGACGCGTCCAACCAGAAATCGCAAAGTTCGCCCGAGTCTGCTCCTACGATCGAGCGGGCTACGGAGGTAGCGATGCCGGGCCGATGCCGCACACCAGCTCGCAGATCGCCACAGAACTGCACGCCCTGCTCGAAAATGCGGGCGAGAAACCACCCTATGTGCTGGTGGGCCATTCCTTCGGTGGGTACAACGTTCGCGTGTATAACGGCCTGTATCCGAGTGAAGTATCAGGAATCGTGCTGGTGGACTCCACGCAGGAGGATCAGTATCAGCTCCTGCCGTCAGCCTGGATGAAAATCGGAGCGGAACAGTTGAGCCGCTATTCCAATCAAGCTCGATATGCTCCCGTGTTTGTAGGAATGGGAGTCGCAAGGCTGATGTTATACAGCCGCGGCATCCACGATCCGTATTCCTACCTGATGCTCCAGCAGAAATATCTCGCCGCCCGCGCGAGCGAACTCGAATCCATCCAGATCAGCGCTGAACAAGCGCGCGCTGCTGGTCACATCGAGGGCAAGCCGCTGGTGGTTCTCACCGCCGGCGTCAACTCGGATGATGCTCTGGGCAGTGGTCTCAGCGCAACGGACTTCGCGGCGTATCAACACACTTGGATGGACGTCCTGCAGGTGCGTTTGGCGAAGCTCTCCACCAGCGGCAAGCGAATCATTGTGGAGGACAGCGGCCACAATATTCCGGCCGAACGTCCCGACGCGATCGTGAATGCCGTGCGAGAGATTCTTTCAGGTACAAATTAGTCGCTTACGCCTAGCCAGCTAACCGCTCAATTTGTCGCGGAAAAATATAGCCAACCCGGAGCGATTCATTTCATGATTAGCAACTTTGATCATCACCTCGTAGGCGTCTAACTCCGGCAGTTTGCTTGTATCGACGCCATTCAGATCGAGGAAAATCAAAGCTGCCCCGATTCCCGTCCTCTTGTTGCCGTCTAGGTAAGCCTGACTCTCGGCGATGTGATATGCATAGGCCGCAGCGATCTCATACACGTCCCCTGAGCCGTAGTGGTAAACGTTAACCGGTTGAGCGATAGCCGATTCCAGTCCGTTCTCATTTCGTATCCCAGGCATGCCACCCCAGGCGCTGAGCTGCTCTTGATGTATCTTGTCAATCTGCTCACGTTCCAGAAAGACGGGGTCGTTTTCCAAGTTGATTTGGGCTTACTTCGCCAGCCGCCGAAAGAGACCTGCATGGAGCTTTGTAATCTTCCGGTGAGATTTCTCGAACTCCTCTTTTGAGGCCCGTCGGACACCGGGAGACTTTTTCTCGTCGGGCGCCCCCTGCTCCGCCTCCGGCGCAGTTGGTTGTTGTACCGAGTTGGCTTTCATCGCGAGTTCCTTGACATCTTTCTCCATAGGAGCACCTTTCTGATTCGAGTATATCGGAGTCCACCGAGTCCCGATGTCCAGCGAACCTACAAATATAAGTAAACAATGAGTCTTTGTTTATGCGAAACGAACATTTGTCACATTTGGATGCCCACAGCCGCAGACGTATCAGATGACCCTGCTAAAATAAAATTTACACCACACAAATGACATACGATGTGATCGTCATCGGGAGCGGTCCTGGTGGATATTCGGCCGCTATCCGAGCGGGCCAGTACGGCCTGAAAACCGCGGTAATTGAAAAAGATCCAAAACTGGGCGGCTGCTGCCTGCATGTGGGCTGCATCCCCACCAAGTCCTTTCTCCACACAGCCGACGTCTGGGAGAAATTCCTCCATTCCAAGGAGGAAGGTATCCATTGTGAGAACCCTCGGCTCGACTTCCCCCTGGTCTTGGAGCGCAAGAACGGCATCGTCTCCAAACACGCCAAGGGAATCGAATTCCTTTTCAAAAAGCAGAAGGTCGACTGGATCAAGGGCTACGGCCGTCTTGCTGGACCCGGCAAGGTGGAAGTGTTCACCGCCGACGGCCCGCGTCAGGTCCTCGAAGCCCGAGCCATCTTGCTCGCGACCGGTTCTGAAGCGCGCATGCTCCCGGGGCTGAAACCCGATGCGCAGCGCATTCTTACCAACATTGAAATTCTCAACCTCAACTACGTCCCGCAGTCGCTAGCCGTGCTGGGTGCGGGAGCCGTTGGCGTGGAATTCGCGTCCTGCTTTAAACGCTTCGGCAGCAACGTTTCGATTTTCGAAATGCTGCCCCGGCTGGTTCCGGTAGAGGACGAAGAAGTGTCGAAAGAACTGGCGCGGGTCTTCAAAAAGCAGGGTATTCGCGTGGAAACCGGCGCGAAAGTAGACAACGTGCAGGTTACTGATTCAGGCGTCCGATTCACCGCGACGCTGGCCGACGGCAAACAAGAAAGCGTGGAGGCGCAAGCCCTGCTGGTCGCCATCGGCCGCAAGCCCAACACCGAAAACATCGGCCTGCAAGGCACGCGCGTCGAGCTCGACCGCGGGTTCATAAAGGTTGACCCCTTTCAGCGCACCGGCGAACCCGGCGTCTACGCCATCGGAGACATCGTCGCAGGCACGCCGCAACTGGCTCACGTCGCCACAGCCGAAGGCATGGTGGCGATCGCGCATATTGCCGGCAAGGAAGCCACGCCGATCAACAAACTTCGCATCCCCGGCGCGACGTACACCGAGCCCGGCATCGGCAGCGTCGGCCTCACCGAAGCCCAGGCGCGAGCCCAGGGCCGCAAGGTGAAGATCGGCAAGTTTCCTTTCGCGGCCAACAGCAAGGCCACCATCCTGGGCCAGCACGACGGCTTCGTCAAGATAGTTGCCGACGAAAATTATGGCGAGATCCTGGGCGTACACATCATCGGTCCCGAAGCCTTTGAGCTGATCGGCGAGGGCGTCCTGGCCATGGAAGCCGAGGCGACCGTGGAGACCCTGATGCACACCATCCACGCCCATCCCACCATCTACGAAGCCGTAGGTGAGGCCTTCAACGCCGTGTACGGGTTGGCCATCAATGCCTGAGGTAGACGTAGCGCACCCACTCGTGCGTGCCGCTTCGCCACTCCTGGCGACGCCTGTAAACGTGCAAAACCTAGGTCTGGTCCCTTATCAAAAAGCCTTAAATCTGCAACAGCAACTGGTCGACCAACGCAAACACGAAGAAATCCCAGATCAACTGCTTATCCTGGAACACCCCCACGTCATCACCATGGGCCGCAACGGCCACGACGAAAATCTCCTGGCCTCGCCCGAGCTTCTAGCCCAAGCCGGAATCGAATTTCACCACACCAACCGCGGCGGCGATGTAACTTATCACGGCCCCGGCCAGATCATCGGCTACCCCATCCTGGATTTGCGAGAATGGAAGCGCGATGTGGTCGCCTACGTTCGTGCGATCGAAGAAGTTCTGATCCAGGCCGTTGGGCAATTCGGAATTATTGGGAAGCGTGTGCCGGGCGCGACAGGCGTATGGGTGGACTCTCCGGAGGGCGTTGCGAAAGTGGCTGCCATCGGAGTACATATCAGCCGCTGGGTGACTTCCCATGGCTTTGCTCTGAACCTGGATCCTGATTTGAGTTATTTCCGATACATCGTGCCCTGCGGATTAACGAAACCGGTCACTTCTCTGCGCGTGCTGGGCTGCCTCGCCCCGCGTCAGGATGTGATCGATGCGCTGACCGGGTCGTTTGCGCACGTGTTTGATCGAGAGATTGGCACCACGCGAGTTTAACCCGCGCGAATTTAAATGGAGAACTTATGATTGACGTCGTCATGCCCCAGATGGGCGAAAGCATTGTCGAAGGAACCCTTACCAAGTGGCTCAAGAAAGCCGGAGAACACGTCGAGCGCGACGAGCCACTCTTTGAGATCTCCACCGACAAAGTAGATACCGAGATCCCTTCGCCCAGCGCCGGTGTTTTGGCTGAGGTCCTGGTGCAGGAAGGAACCACAGTCGGCATCAACGCGATCGTAGGCCGCATCAGCGATGGCGCCAGTGCTCCAGCGCCGGCTCCCGCAGCTGCGGCACCAGCTCCAGCTCCGGCTGCCCCCGCTCCACCCGCGCCTGCGGCAGCACCAGCGCCTCCCCCTGTGGCAGCAACCCCCGCGTGGACCCCGGTCCCACCGGCACCCGCGCCGCCTCAGCCAGCAGCGCCTCCTACAGACGATGCCGGTCCGCTCTCGCCTCTGGTCCGGAAAATGGCGCGCGAAAATAATGTCGACCTGAACAAAATCCACGGAACCGGTGCAGGCGGACGCATCACCAAGCAGGATGTCGACAACTATATCCATGCGCAGTCGGCACCTCCGCCTCCCGCAGCAGCCGCACCCCCGCCACCGCCACCTCCTCCTGCCCCGGTTGCAGCCGCGCCCCCTCCACCAGCACCTCCGCCGACTGCAATGGTAACCATGCAGCCGACAGTCAACGTTCCGCCCCCTCCCGTTGCCCCGCGGCAGCCCGAGCCGCCTCCTCCGCAAATGCCCGGCGCAGCGCCAGGCATGCGTGTCGAGCCCATGAGCAATATGCGCCAGAAGATCGCCGAGCACATGGTCTTCTCCAAGCGCACTTCAGCCCATGTAACCACCGTCCACAAAGTCGACATCACCAAGGTCGCCAAGCTTCGCGAAAAGGTGAAAGGAGCGGTACAGGCGCAATACGGCTTCAGCCTCACGTACTTGCCCTTTGTAATGCGTGCGGCCACGGCGGCACTGCGCCAGTTCCCCATCGTCAACGCTTCCATCGATGGGACCAACATCATCTATCACCGCGACATCAACGTCGGCATGGCCGTCGCCTTGGAAAACGGTTTGATTGTTCCGGTGATCCGCAACGCCGACGAGAAAAACGTGATCGGCCTGCAACGTTCTATCGTCGATCTGGCAGCCCGCTCCCGCTCGCGCCAGCTTCGGCCCGATGAAGTGCAGGGCGGAACATTCTCGGTCACCAACTTCGGCAGCTTCGGCAGTATCTTCGCGACTCCGGTCATTAACCAGCCGCAAGTCGCCATCCTGGGCGTCGGCAGCGTGCAGAAGGAACCCGTGGTCGTTGACGACGCTATCGCCATCCGCTCCATGTGCTATCTCGCTTTGACCTTTGATCATCGCCTGATCGACGGCGCCCTGGCCGATCAGTTCACGGCCAAGGTGAAACAGGTTCTTGAAAACTGGACCGAAGAAGTAATGTAAGCTAGCGCAACGAATTTGGCCGCAGACAAACGCCGATGAATGCGGATAAGATTTGTTTTGAATCGGCGTTTATCTGCGTTCATCTGCGGCCATAAATCTTTCGCAGCCTCTGACGCTCTGGGGAGCCCGAAGCACAGCCGTTAGCGCGGTTCCCCAATTGGGCTATGCTCAAATCGTGGTCTGCCGAAAATGGATCCTGCGAGGAGCGCTGCTGGCCGGCGGGACCGCCGCACTGCTGACCACCCTGCGCGCCTTTCAACCTGCGGCCTTTCACGAGTACCCTGGCGTCGAATACAACCTGGGCGAGATTTCTTTACCACCCGACTGGAACCAGCCAGCCGAGTTCACCTTCGCCCGCATGATGTTTCCCGGCGGTTGGAACGACGGTTACTGCAGCACTGGACGCTTCTGTGGCGACTTCCGCCTCGGCCTCTCGCTATGGACTCAGGATTATCCCCGTGCCGATCGCCACTTTCTCTCCGCGGTCCGGCGCCTGACCCGTATCGACACGCGCTCCGTCGAACAGGTGATCAATATGGAAGACGGCCAGGAGCCATATAACTGGCCCTTCCTCTATGCCGTACAAGTAGGCGAATGGGGCCTGACCCCCGCCGAAGGAAAAGTCATGCGCGACTACCTTCTGCGCGGCGGATTCTTTATGGCCGACGACCTCCACGGAACCACCGAACGCCAGGTCTTCGCCGATAGTATGAAACTGGTCTTCCCCGACCGCCCCATCGTGGAGCTCGACTCTACCGACCCTATCTTTCACACAGCCTTCGACCTGGACGACCGCTATCAACTCCCCGGGTACGCGCACCTGCGCCTGGGCTACAAAGCCGACGGGATCGGCGGGCACTGGCAGGCGATTCTGGACGATAAAGGCCGCGTCATGATCGCAATCACTACAAACTCCGACGTCGGCGATTCCTGGGAATATGCGGACGACCCCACCTATCCTGAAAAGTTCTCGGCCCTGGGTATACGCCTGGGCGTCAACTACATCCTCTACGACCTGACCCACTAGAAATTGGTTTTCTACCCAATAATTGGTTTTCGCTCCGCGGCTTGTTAAACTAAAACTCTGGTCCTTGGGAGGTCGTCTAATGGTAAGACTGCAGCCTCTGGAGTTGCGTATCGGGGTTCGAGTCCCTGCCTCCCAGCCAATCCCCAACGTTTTCTGAACTTGCGCGTCTACCCTCCTATCAGGCAGAAACCCGGCGTACTGCGTCGCGCCGAGTTCTTACGGAAATCCCAGGCCTGGATTATGGAAACGATATGATGAAAGTGTCACTTCACGTGAGGTGTTTGTAATGCTTAAACGTGCCATGTTATTCACCCCGGCCTTAGCCGCCGGCCTGCTGGTTTCGAGCGTGTCCGCGGCTGTACCGAAGGTTCCCGAGAAAGTCGACAAAGCTCTGCGCGGCAGAGTGAATGAGTTCTTCCAGGATCACGTCGACGGTACCTTCCGCAAGGCCATGGACTTGGTGGCGGACGAGACTAAGGACGAATATTTCGCCTCCGGAAAGATGGTTCTCAAGTCGTTCACCCTGGAGGACATCAAGTATTCCGATAAGTTCGACAAGGCCACCGTCACCTGCACCGTGGTCCGCGATTGGGAAATCCGCATGCAGCATAATACGGTCACCATCCCCATGGTCACCACGTGGAAAATGGAACACGGCAAGTGGGTCTGGTATCACGATAAACAGGGCGAGTGGCTTACTCCCATGGGTCCATCCGACTATAAGGCCATTACGAAAAATGCGGATGGCAGCGTGACGCTGCCTAAGATCAATCAGGACTCCGTCCTGGCCGCCGCAAAAAACATCCTCGACAACGGCAAAGGCGTGGACAAGCTCGACGTACGATTTGAGGACGGCAAGGCGGGCACGGACCAGGTTCAGTTCCACAATGCGGAGCAAGGTTCGGTGCAGTTAGAGATGACGCCCATGGATCCTATTCCAGGCCTCACGTTCGCATTCGACAAGTTGACCGTCAACTCCGGGGAAACGGCGAAGTTGTCCTTCAAGTACGAACCTGAGGGAAAAGCGCCCCCGCAAGAGGTTCCGGTTCGTTTCACAGTGATTCCCTTTAACGTGACGTATGTGGTGATAGTGCACTTTCCGTCGCCGCAAACGGAGTAAAGTTGGCCCTCCGGTTGCTTTCTTCCCAAGCGAGGCAACCGGAACATGCTTACATCCACCAGCGCAGTGAGCCCCCTCACAGGGCCCTCCAGTTTCACTATTAATTCGCCAAGCACCGCACCTTCAACAGATGCGTTCGCCCAGCAACTCGCGGCAGCCTTGGAAAACTATCTTGGCTCCAACGCAAACGCCTCCAGTCTGCAGGTGAATATTCAGGCTACGGGTAGTCAGACTTCTGGCGGAAGCCAATTTCTTGTCACCATCACCAATCCGACTACTGCCGCGCCAACTACTCCATCCAGTGGTTCGACTACTCCCCCGGCACCGGCGACTGCCGCAACCACCGCTGCAACCACTACTGCCACTTCACCCACGCCCCTGCCCGCTACGGAAGAAGACGCCTATTGGTCGATGCAGCCGCCCGCTGTGCAGGCGTTGCGCAACATCGACGATGAAACCGCGCGCGGTACTCTAGCCAAACAGCTCGCCGACCAGGGCTACACCATCGACGTTCCCATCATGGTCTGGAAATGGGACCCCTTAACCACCATGACCATCCGCCAGAACAGCGGGTACACCTGGGTGCCCTCCGGCGACCAGCCTGCTCTGCCCAGTTGCCCCAACTGTGATGTCCCCGGCTTGACGCCCTACGATCCAAATCATCCGCCGGCTGGCTCGATCATTGTCTCCACCGCGTTCGCGAACGGTGTGGAGTCGACAGCTCCGTGGAGGTTTCCCAGCCAGAACTCGTAGCTATTGCGAAATCGTCCGCGCTTCCTGCACCACTTCCCGCACCGCCCCGATCACCACATCCGGGCGGTCGTAGTGAATCGTATGCCGCGCATTGCGCACCACGACTTGTTTCGACCTGGTCGAAAGCCGGGTGAGGTCGGCCTGGATCCCGATCCAGACCTCCTGCTCGCGTAAAATTCTCCGCTCCTCCACCGGGCTGGTCCCCACCATTGAAGGCAACCCTCCGGTAAGAACAATCAGAGGCCGATCACCAAACGTTCCGGCCGCCATCGCCTCGTCTCTGCACTGCACGTAAATTTCCTTGGCCGTCGTAGCTCCCGTTCTGACGGGAAACGCATGCGCCGTGATCCAGTCCTGCGCGGTCAACCCCTTCGGGATTGCCTGCATATTAGGAGGCTCAGTTAGGAGACGAAATAACCCGACACGATAGACAATTTCCGCGACCCACGCTCCAAAACGAAAGATTGGCGCGGGAAGGTCCGTGACCGTGCGTGTGGGGATCGCACTGGTCTCACCTTCGTAGGAGGAATCCACGAAAACCACTCCAGCTACCTCGGCAGGGTAAAGTCTGTTGTAGACTCGCACATGAAACCCGCCGAGGGAGTGGCCCACCAGCACGAACGGACCGGAAACTCGCGCGGCCTGCAGCAACCGGTGAAGATCTTTTGAGACCGTCAAGCTGTCTTGGGGATACGGCCCTGGGTCGCTCCACCCGTAGCCGGCGCGATCATACCAGCAGGCCCGCGTGAACCTGGACACCTCGCGCTGCACAAACACCCAACTGTATCCGGAGAGCCCCATGCCTGACTCAAACACCACCGCAGGCGCGCCTTCGCCCGAACAAAAGATATTCAGCGACCGCCCGCCGATGTCCACTCGCCTCCCGACAATCGGAAACCGTTCCTCGTCTCTCCATTCGCCGATCCGCTCATACACGGCCCCTACACAAGCCGCTACCAGCGTCACGACCGCGGCCTTCTTCGCAAATGCCTTCAGTCGCTGGCGCGGCGATAGCTCCATAGGAGCCTGCAGCACATCCAGATACCTTTGGCCTGCCCGGCCATACGCGCCTTCATCGAGAAGATTGAGCGGAGAAACCTCGGGCGTTTCGGAATCCTCAAACTGAAGTTGCTCCATGGGCGATTCCGCGAAGGCAACCCATTGTCTTCGCGCGCGGCTTACAAAGAGGGCCAGAACGGTGAACAACACCAGAATTCTGCCCGTGGTTTCGAGGATATTCCTTTCCGCCAGCGCGCCAACATAGGTCGCAAATAGAAATCCGATTGCGTATATACCGAATTTGAACCGCAAGTCTGACTTTCCTGGCAGGTAGGAACACGCAAACGGCGCCTTACGAAAATCCCGCAGCGACGTCTCCACTACAATCGTCCCCACCATAAGCAGCACGGCCAGATGCGCCAGTGCCGGGACCCGAGGCCATAACGTCAGATACAGAATCGCCGCGGCGATCCACACCGGAGTCGCGCCCAGCAGGAACATGGATTTTCGCACCGCCGTGAAATACGCCTTTGGGCTGTAAACGTCGGTGATGCGGAAGATCCAATTCGCTTTCAGATCCACCGGCAGAGAAAACACGGCCCGCATCCCGATCACAGCAAGAATCAGCACCACGAATCCCGCCGCAAGCAGCGGAACGTTCGGCTCATCCCAGCTCGGTGGACGAAACCCGTAACGGCGCGCCTCCGCATACATCTGCGTATCGCCGTACAGCATTCCCTTCGCGAACGTTAGCGAGATGGCGAGTCCGATGCCGGTAAATGCCGCCAGGATGTTCCGCTGTTGGCGGCATCGCCCAATCGTCCGCGCGACGAACAGCAACATTGCCCTTTCCAGAGGCGTCTTCAATCCTCGCGCAACTAGAAGCATCAGGGGCGACGCTGCGTGCTTGCGATCGGACGGCGCAATATCGGGCTGCTCGATCATCAGCCGCAAGGTCCTCCAGTAGGACAGTGTATAGGTGAGTCCGGCCGTCGCCAAAGCAATAGACATCCCCCACACAGCCCGCGCGGCGAGTCCTTCAAACGCGGGCTCGGAGATCCCGTTCAACTTCTGAAACAGCGCCAGGAACCAGAACGAAGGCAACATGCCGATCAAGCGCAGGCTTTCCCGCGCATCCAACTGCAGATCCGACGACCCAGGGGTCAGGAAGTAAACCGCCAGCACCAGAAAGAACGCAGCCACCTGAAGGAAGCCCGAAATCTTGAGGAACTGCGCATACGGCAGCAAGAGCGCGGCGATCCCCTGCGCCGCCAGCAGCACACAGAACACAAACGCTCCCGCGGCCGCCATCGCGATCCAGTAGGCAAGAAAGGCGCGCGGAAACGCCAGCCATGCCTCGCCGGGCGGCAGCGCAGAGAACGGAATCGACAACCCTGTAAAGCTGTTGACCGCGACAACGGCCGCAGCCAGCGCCGTTCCAATCGCGGCGATCTTAGCGCGAAAAATCGTGCCGGTCCGGACAGGAAGCATGCCCAGCACCACCGAGTCCCGGCGGCTAGGAAGCAGCGCATCCCAACACACCACAGTGAACATGCCGACCACGGCAATGGTGGTCGAAATCAGAAATTCCTCCGTCCCCCAAGCGGCCCGTGCAAGCTTTGCCGGTGGAAGATCGTGGTACACGATGGCAGGCACTAAGTAGATTGCCAGCACCAGACTGAACGCCGCGAGCAATCCGGCGAACTGCGCCATCAGATTATTCAGGTCGCCCCGCGCCGAAAGCAGTTCGACGTCCACCATGCGGCGCAAAAAGTCCCGATAGAGCACCCGAAACTGCCCACGCTCAGTGGCCATCCGTCATTCCCGCACTAAATGAAACGTGCCGACTCCCTGCACCACTCCAGAGACCTGTCCCCCCAGCGACGCCCGTCTCCCCTCAAACCACAGAGTGGAGCCCTCCACATTCAGGCCAAACCGTATTGCCCCGGGATTCGCCGCCACGTCGCGTAATCTGCGCTCTTCCCCGTTCAGAACCACCTTCCCCACCCATGCCGACCCCGCAGGCGTAAGCTGGAGTTCAAGCGTACGGGAGCCTTGCGCGGTTTTCACCTCTCCAATCCATTCCCCTTTGAATTGTTCCCGAGCCGTCGCCGCCGCGATCCTCGGATGTTGAACTATGAGCCATCCCAGTCCGCCGAGGGACACCTGAAGCATGGCTCCCAAAATCGCCACGCCGATCTTCCACGATCCCGACCGTAGCACCCATTGCCTTGCAAGTGAAATCAAGCCGTCGAGAAACAGCATGCACACGCCTTGCGATGCCGATGCTTCATCGAAGATCCAAAGCATCTCACCCGCAAATTCTCTGCGAAAGGGCGCGGGGTGTAATCGCAAAAGAGCCCGGTAAGCTTCGCGCACCATCAGGAGGAGGCCCTCCCCGTCGCCGGACGGCGCAAATGAGCCTTGGCCTCACGGACCAGAGTTTCCAGACGAGCAATTTCCGCCGCCAGGACTTTCCGGCCAAAGGACGTCAGCCGATAATACTTCCTGCGCGAATCTTCTCCGCACGCGAGCCGATGCAGCCTCCTCCACCAGTCCCTGCTCCGTCATCTTCTGCAGATTGTCATAGAGAGTGCCCGGCCCAAGCTTGTACTGCCCCTCCGACTGCCGCGCGACTTCCAGCATGATTCCGTAACCATGCCGGTCCTCGCCCGCCAGCGAAAGCAGAATGTGAAGGGTCGCCGGAGAAAGCGGCAGGAACGGGCTCAGATCCTCGGGCATAATACGGACTCCGTTATATCGGATTCCGAGTGCCCTGTCAATAGTCGAAGTTTACTTCCAGGATTCGAGGGGCAACTCCATCTGAACTCGGCCGCGTTGATCCACCGTGATTCTTCTTGGCCAGTTGCGGAAGACCCGCGCGCCGGGCCCGATCCATGAGCGCTTCCGACGGGTCCCGATCGAATGCGCCCACAAGGTATTCGCCTGGCACGACATTGGCAAACTCAAACGGCTGACCAGCCGTGGACCGGATCACGCGGACCGAACCCACGTCCGAGAGACTGGCAGGCGCCAGCAGAACAAATGCCGATGCGCCGTTCTCCACGGTTCCATGTACCGATCCGATGCCTGTCTTGATCACAATGCGGATTGGTCCGCTCGACGCGCTTAGCTGAACCGGTTGTCCCCTGACATCCTTCCCGCCTATGAGAATGGCCGACACATAAGTGTCCGGCACCCCCATCAGCTGGATACGTACGTCATAGCTTGCCGGGTACAGCTCATCGAAATAGATCCGGCCGTCGTCCTCGGGCAGGCCGGAGACGATCCGCCCCATTTTGAGTGGCTGCATCATCGCGAACATCACCGGTTGTTTCGGCGCGGAGAACCCGTCGGGCCATTCCAAAGTCGCCCAGAGCGTGAAACTGGAAGCCACGCGAATTTCGAGATTCTCCACGTCGAAACGCGAGACGGAGACCTCCGCTTCTCCCAGGCCGGGAAGATCGCCGTCCGTGCGCCAAGCCGCGCTGACAACCCAATCACCTTCGGGGACGGACGGAAACTCAAACTTGCCGTCGTCTCCGGTGGTAGCGAGATCCTCGGGATGCTGTAGTTCTGGGCTCGCCGATAGCGGCACGCCGAAAACCGTGGGGCTCGGCCCTGGAGGAAAGGCCATAGTCGCAGGTGTCTCCCCGACGCCACTGCGGATCAACTGGATTCGGGCTCCCCTCACCCGCGTTCCCGCCTCGTCTACGACCACTCCACTCAACCGGTGCACGCGTGCGGTGCGCAGACGAATTTCCACCTCCTGCTCAGGCGTGATTCCCGTAATGCTTCAAGTCCTCGCCCCATGGTTCAAGCGATGAGGGATAGAACGTCATCACCGGTTCCACGCGATCTCCGTCGCTTGCCGCTTCTTAGTTCGCGCGGGCCGCGCCCACAAATGGCACTCGCCCGGGGGCACCGGCTGAAACTGGAAATCGTACCATCCTTGCCTGACACAGCGCGCGTATGTGAAAGGAATGCAAAACATCTCTACCTGCGCCCCTGACGCCGGCTTGCCATCCGGGTCGAGGACGAGCCCTCGAAGCACCACCCTAGGTTCAAGTTCCAAGCGTCGCCCGAACCGCATTTGGACCCGAAACCACTGCCGAAGGCGGCGGCCCTGCCAGCATCGGCCGACCAAAGCCTTCCGCGGAAGCAGTGACGCTATAGCTTCCGTTAGGAACTTGCGGAACCAGGAAAGAACCATCCGGCGCGGTCGAAACCTGATAGCGGAGATCGCGGCCAGCGTAGACTTTGACCTCGGCCGACGCGACTCCGTCGCGGGTGATCCTGTTCACCACCCTGCCCTCAATCGACCCCTGCCCGAACATCAGGTAGGGCGACAAAAGAAAACCCGCCAGGAAGAACTTCACTTTGCTCATGGCATTCCCGGTTATTCTGTCACACACCACGCGCATTAGGAACGGACCAGCATTGACTGGCCGGCAGGCCGGAATTCGGGTTAACCTGGATGGTGCTATGAACCTTCTCCGGACCCGGTCCGGGAGTTCCGCCTTCATCGCTCTCACTTGCATTGCGGCAGGAGCAGCCGGGCAGACGCTCGATCCTGCCCAGAGAGCCGCAGCGCTCGATACCGTCCGCGCATACGCATTGAGCTACACTGCAAGCCTTCCAAACTACACCTGTACACAGTCCACCAGGCAGGTGATTACCAAGCCTTCCGGATTGGTCGGCGGTCCGATTGCATCTGCGATACGGGTCGATCTCCTCGAAGAGCAGCTTAGCTATGCGAACCGCCGGGAAGTTCGCACTCTCACGAAAATCAACGAAGCCCGGCCGACCGCGGCGCAACGAGCCCAAGCAGGCACGATCTCACGCGGTGAATTTGCAAGCCTTCTTGATACGATCTTCGAACCTCGAAGCGGGGCAGATATTCGATGGGATCGGACCACCAGGTTGGAGGGCCGCCGCGTCAACGTCTTCGCATATCACGTGCCGGAGTCGAACGGCTACACCATGGTCGGGCCGACGAGTCAACTCCGGGTCGCATTTGAGGGATTCGTGTACGCCGATGCCCGGACCGGAGCAGTGGTCCAAATCGAGATGAAGGGCACGGCCATTCCTCCCAAATCTGAGTTCAAAGCCATCAGCCTGATGCTGCAGTACAAGGAAGCCAAGGTGGGCGGCAAGGAATATCTGCTCCCGTTCCGTTTCAATTTGCGCTATGAGATGGCTACGAGTGGAGCGCTCATCGGCGCGGAATATAAGGCCTACCACCGCTTTGACACCGACTCCACGATCAGGTTCGACGCCGATCCTGGCAACACCGAAATCGCGCGAGCGGAGCCTCGGCCAGCTGTCCTTCCGGACCCAGAACCGGTCAACAAAGAAGTGGCGCCTATCCAATTGCCGGACCCTTTGCCGCAGGTTCTCATCGAGCCTCTGAAAATCGACGCAATTGCTCCCGACCTGCCGAAAGACCAACCTCCGGACCCAGTGTTTCGCACTTCCACGCAACTGATCCAGGTCAGCGTGATCGCGCAGGATAAGGATGGCAAGCCTGTAACCGATCTGCGCCGCGACGAATTTCAGATCCTCGACAACGGGAGTCCGCAGGAGATCCGGCTTTTTCGCGCGGACCACTCTGATCCCCAAACGCCCGTCGCAGCAGCTCCCGGCACTTTCACCAATCGAACGGGGAGCAGCGGATCGTCGGTGCTTCTCTTTGACAGGCTCTTCATCGACGCAGGGAACGGGGTCTTCCAGCACAATGTCCGCGCAAGGCAGAAAGCGCTGGAAGCTCTCAAGGCAGTCCCCCCGGCGACAGCATCGCCATCTACTCTCTATCCTGCCGTTTTCAGATCATTCGCGAATTCACCACCGATCGCAATTCTCTGCTCGAGAAACTTAACGCCTACGCTCCGGCGCCCGCGCCCTGCGCCGATCCGTCCGTTCCGGAAAACGCGTCCGCCCACGCAGCGGAGGGAATGGCCGAAGTCGCGGCCCACCGGCAAGCTGACCTCGGCGAATTCGAATTCAAGGTAATGGCCGATCATCTCGCCGGGATCCCCGGGCGTAAAAACCTGATCTGGGTCACCAGCATGTTTCGCCTCAGCCCCTCCAACGTGAAAAGGCTGATCGACGCGAATGTCGCCATCTACCCGGTGGATGCAATCGGCTCGCTGATCGCCACGCCCGATGCCAAAAGAGAGCGCTATGCTCCGCTCATCGCCTTCGCCGCGATGACGGGAGGCCTCGCGATTTACGACCGTGACGATTTCGACGCGGGAATTCGCGATGCGCTAAGCGATGGCCGCACCAGCTACGCGCTCGGCTTCTATCCTCCCGCAGAAGACAGCGCGCCCCTACACCGTCTCATTATTCAAGTCAGCCGCCCTGGCGTAACCTTGCGCTACCGCACCAGCTATGAATTGAAGCCGCCCCCGCCTGTTTCCGCCAATCCCCCAATCAATCATTTGACCGATCTGGTCGAGGCCATGAACCGGCCGGTCGATGCGACCGTGATTCCGATTACCGCTCGCGCGACGCGTACCGGAGATCAAGTGAATTTGTCGATCTCCATCGACGTGTCCAGTCTCGATCTCCAGTTGAGCGAGGGACTGTGGAAAGGCAAAGCGGAATTGGTAACGCGTTTCGCCACCGCCGACGGGCTACCGGCCGGCGCTGTCTCCGCACAAACCGTGACATTCAATCTGCGCCCGCTCGAGTTATGCGCAAGGCGAGTATCCCATTACCAGCCAGGTGACGATCCCCGCCAAGGCTGTCGAACTGAAAGTGCTCGTAGGAAACCTCGCCTCCGGAAAGATCGGCACACTCACAATTCCACTTCGGAGATCGGGAAATAACATCCTATTCCGCCCGCAGTGCCTGGACCGGATCGATCGCCATCGCGCGGCGCGCGGGAAAATAGCTCGCCAGAACCGAGACCACAATCAGCAGCGCAGAAACAGCCGCATACGTGATCGGGTCAAACGGAGTCACGCCGAACAACAACGACGACATTAGTCGCATGACTATGGCGGAGGCTCCCAGACCCAGCGTCGCTCCGATTCCCGCCAGCACAAGGCCGTGGCGCACGAACATGCGCGACAATCTCTCTGGTTGTGCTCCCAACGCCATGCAAATGCCGATTTCGCGGGTCCGCTGTGAAACCGTGTAAGCGATGACGCCGTAAATCCCGACAATACCCAGGATCAAAGCCATGACCCCGGCGATGGCCAGGATCACGAGCATAAACGAAGTTCGCGCCATCGACTGATCGTAGAGCGTCTTGAGCGTGGTTACCAAAAACAACGGCTGCCTTCCGTTCACCGACCAGATTACTTGCTGCGCCTCAGCCAGCAAACCTTCCGTCGCCGTCCTGTTTGTGCGGATGGCATACATGCCGTTGGTGACGGCATGTGGTCCACCGCCGGTCCAGGTGTAGTGATCCACCAGAGCGGGCCAATATGCGAACTGGGGCGCAGGGGTCTGTACGCCCTTGTCGTAGACGTCGGCCGTCACGCCCACAATTTCGCGCCACGGGTCCTTCGTGTTTTCGCGAATCCGCTTGCCCAGGGCTGAGTTTGCATCGCCCCACCACTCCTTCGCCAGATTCTCGGACACCATTGCGACGTGGCGTTTGTCATAGAGGTCGGCCCAGGTAAGGTCGCGACCTGCGATGATGCGCGTGCCCATCGTATGGAAGAATCCAGGCCCGATCTTGCGCATCTTCGCGACGTGAGGAGTCGGAAATTCTTTGTCCTCGGCATAAAGCACGTTGCTTTGTTCTCCAAAGATGGTCTCAAGCGGTGCCGTATCCGCGAACCCAACTGAGGTGACCCCTGGAATGGCGGCGAGCTTGTCCAGAATTTCGTTATGCATGTGCATCAACCGCTCCGGCTGGTCGGCGACGGATTGTGGCATCAGGGAATGCAGAATGTGGACCTCCTCGGGGCGCGTGAAACCCGGCTGGACGTCCAGCATATGTTGAAATGTGCGGATCATCAGGCCGGAGCTGATCAAGAGCACCAGGGCAAGCGCCATCTGCACCACCACCAGCGCATTGCGCGCGCGGTGCCGTTCGCGGTCCTGGCTAAACGTGCGGCCGACTCCGCGCAAAGAATTGGCGACACGAGGTCCTGCATATTTTAAGATCGGAATCAGCCCGAACAGCAGGCCCGACAACAAAGATATTCCGAGCGCGAAAGCGAACACCCACCAATCGAGCCCGATTTCCTTCAGCCGCGGTAAGGTATTAGGCCCCACTGCTACCAGGACGCGCAAAGCCGCATACGCAAGGCCCACCCCGAACGCTCCGCCCAGAATTCCCAACGTCATGCTTTCCAGCAGCATCTCGCGCGCGATGCGTCCTCGGCCCGCGCCCAGAGCGGCTCGAATGGCAAGCTCCTGCTGGCGTCCGTCCGCCCTCACCAGCAACAAATTGGCGATGTTAGCGCAGACGATTAATAGCACTAGCCCCAGCGTCCCCATAACCACCCACAGCGTTGCGCCTATATCTCCCACAATCTCCTGACTCAGCGGTCGGATATCAGGACCCATGCGCGCATTGCGAAATAGCGATATGTCCAGACCCGGAGGCACGGGCCACGCATTCAACCAGATTCCCAGCATGCGGGCCAAATCTGCGTTCGCCTGCTTCAAGGAGACGCCCGGCTTGAGCCGCGCAATGCCCTTGTAGGCGAACGTTCCCAGAGCAACCGTGCTGCGATCGAACTGCTGAGGAAGAATTAGTTCCGGATCGTTTTGAAATCGGAAGTCCTCCGGCATCACCGCGATCACCGTATGCGGCTGGGAATTGATGGTGAGATTCCTTCCGAGAATGGACTTATCGCCGGCGAAGCGGCGTTGCCAGTAGCCGTAGGTGAGAATTACCGTCCCGGGCGATCCTGGAGTATCGTCCGCCTGCGAAAACCAGCGGCCCATCAGCGGCGGTATGCCCACGGCGTCCAGCAGTCCATAGGTAGCCAGGAGTGTCTTGGCCACCTCCGGCTCGGCAATCCCAGTCACCCCGGCGCCGTTGGACGACCACAATCCGAACTGCTGAAAGGTCCGATTCTCCTGCGAGTAGGTGAAATACATGGAAGGAGAACAACTGAGCGCACCGGAGAACGGCGGTGGTAATCCCGGCGCAGTTTGCCACACGCCCATCAGAGCTTCCGCGTGAGGATACGGAAGGGGCCGGATCAGTATGCTGTCGACCACTCCAAAGATGGCGGTGTTTGCGCCAATGCCAAGCGCCAGGGTAAGAATAACGGCAGCCGTAAATGCCGGAGCCTTTCTCAATCGCCGTAGCACATGGCGCGCATCGCTTAGGAAAGTTTCCATAAATGGGAGTCCTCTCTGGTCTCGATAGAGTTCCTTGATCGCTTCAACGTTGCCGAATTTGAGCAAAGCCTGACGCCGAGCCTCGCCGGCCGGCATCCCGGCCCGCAGATTCTCCGCGGTCTGCATGGCGATGTGTTCTTCAATTTCCGACTGCAGGTTTTCCTCGTCCCGGCCCGCGGTTCTCCCGCCCAGCGCGAGGATGATAAAAGAGGTCAATTGTTTAAAGAGCCGCCGCAGCGTCTTCATTTGAGATCCTGCGCTTTCACGGCGAAGAATCGCTCCATAATCGATGCTGTTTGTTCCCAGCTCCGCGCTTCCGCCTGCAACTGCTTGCGGCCTTGCCGAGTCAGCCGGTAGAAGCGCGCCTTGCGGTTATTCTCCGACGCTCCCCATTCCGATTCGATAGAACCTTCCTGTTCCAGCTTCAGCAGCACTGGGTAGAGAGTCCCCTGGTTGACCGTCAGCAGATCCCCGCTGATCTGCTCAATGCGCCGGGCCATGCCGTATCCATGCAAGGGGCCAAGAACATCCAGGGTCTTCAGCACCATCAGCGCCAGCGTGCCCTGCCGAACGTCGGTTTCTTTCATGTCTCTATTTGGGTTCCCACGGGAAGAATGGCATACTTCCTTTGGGAAAGCAACAGGACATTTCTGCACCCTAAATGAGTACGGGCACGGCTCTCAAGAGCCGTGCCCGCGAAGAACTACGATTTGCCGCCGCTATTTACTTACTTCTTTGCCAACTCCGGAAACTCATGCCGGAAATCCATCAGCTTGGGCACGTCGTAAGCGTCGATATAACGCTTATTCGTGCACTCGGGCGAACCCTGCTGGCAATGGAGCAGGTAATCCTGGTGGTAATCTTCAGCGCGATAGAAAGCCTGCAGCGGAGCCACCATAGTCACGATCGGCTTGCGGAAGGCCTTGGCGGCGTTCAATTGCTGGATGTACGCCTCGGCAACTTTCTTCTGTTCGTCCGACGTATAAAAGATCTCCGAACGGTATTGCGTGCCCTCGTCGGGCTCCTGGCGATTCAATGTGGTGGGATCATGCACCGAGAAATAGATCTTCAGCAACTGGCCCAAAGAAACCTTGGCAGGGTCAAAGATGACCTGGACCGATTCCGCGTGGCCCGTAGTCCCGCTGCTCACAATTTCGTAGTGGGCGTTAGCCTTGCTGCCGCCGGAATACCCGGACACCGCGCTGGAAACGCCTTTCACGTTGCTGAAAACCGCCTGGATCCCCCAGAAGCACCCTCCCGCGAGAACCACTGTTTCTGTCTTCTTTTCCCCGCGAGTCTCATCCGCCGCGGGATTCGGCAGGCTAGCCGCACTAAGAGTAGCGATCGCAATCGCCCCGATGAGGCCGGTTCGCAAGGCGACACCCCTAAGCCTGATCCTTGGATTTGTCATGGAAACCTCCCGAATCTCAACATACCACTTCGTTGGTATGTTGTTAATTGCTCGCATGAAACCCGCAAGCTATACGGCCCCCCTGCCCTTGAGCTCGGTCTTGCTAACCATCGATGTTCAGGACGATTTCACAAAACCAAGCGCGCCAGCCAAGGTCCCCGGCACATGGCAGCGTGTTCCCGCGATGAAGCAGATCGTTCAAGCGTATCGTGCCTGCAAACTTCCCATCATTCACGTCGTCCGGCTCTATTCCGCCGACGGCAAGAATGCGGATCTATGCCGGCGAGACCGAATCGAGGCCGGCGCGAAAATCGTTGTTCCTGGAACTAAGGGCGCGGAACTGGTGGACGGCCTCAAGCCCGCGTCCGGAATAACCTTGGACGTCGGCCGTCTTCTCGCCGGAAAAATGCAGAAGGTCGGACACAAGGAATGGGCGATGTACAAACCCCGGTGGGACGCTTTCTTCGGCACGGCTTTAGAAACTCACCTGCGGCGCGCCCGCGTGGACACCATAGTGCTGGTGGGCTGCAATTTTCCGAACTGCCCGCGGGCCACAGCCTATGGCGCCAGTATGCGAGACTTTCGAGTGATGCTGGTCCGCGACGCGGTGTCCGGCACTTATCCCAGAGGGCTTGCGGAGTTGGAACGCATCGGTATCGAAGTCGTCGGCAAGCAGGAATGTCTGGCCTGGCTGAGCAATGGCTGACCAACCCCTCCCACTGCCTTGGTAGTCAACTCCTGGCATCCACGCTGGGCGCGAACGTGCGCCCGGGACCTCAGAAAGAAATCGGCTGGCGCCCCGTCCACTTGGAACCCGCGGCCTCGGACGCGGGATTCGGCAGGGTAGCCGCACTAAGAGAAGTAATCGCAAGTGCGCCGATGATGCCAGTCTGCAATGCCATCCGGCTGAGCCTAGTTCTTGAATGTTTCATCGAAACCTCCACGAATCTCAACACACCATTTCGCCGCCCCGGCGCTACCGCGTCGGGATTGCGGGCCCGTCACTGTAGGAACCCGATACCCAGCGGGTGCTGTTTGCCGTTCGGAAGCTTGATGGTCCGGATCACTTTGTTGTTAAGCGTGCTGATCTGCGATATCGAATTGGAGAGGCCGTTTGTGACGTAAACATACCGGCCGGCTGGAGTCACTGCTAGAGCGTGAGGGAGGTTGCCGACAGGCACTCTCGTGATCAACTGATAGCTGGAAGTATCCACCACCACGTTGCCCGGACTGATCCCTTCGCCGATATACGCACGGGTGCCTGTCGGGTTGAAGGCGATCCCTGTGGGAAGCTGAATCTGGTAGGAAGTCACGGCCTTGTTGGTAGCAGTGTAGAAGACATCCACTCTGCTGTCGCCGCGGCTGGAGACCCACAACTGCGAACCATCTGGTGTCAGTGCGATGGAAGCCGGGAAACATCCCACCGGAATTGGTGAGCCGGTCACAGTAAGCGTCGCCATGTCGACCATATAGATAAAGGAACCGGGGCTGCAACTATGCGACGCAACATACGCGCGGGAGCCATCCGGGCTAACGGCGATCCTGTTCGGCGTCACCGGGGAACCGTCGGGCGCCGAGGGCGGAAACGTAATCGTCTTGGTGACGGTGCGACTGGCCAGATTCAGTAACGACACGGTCCCTGAAGTGTCGCCGTCCCCGGCGTTGGCCACCAGTCCTTGTGTATCGTCCGGTGTCGGGGCCACCCCGACGGGCGCCATTCCGACAGGTACATGCGCGACGATTTGCCACGGGCACGTGCTCAGGAAGGCAACCGTATTCCGATTTGGTTCGGGGAGAACCAATTGCGTCGCGTTCAACGGGTTGCAGACTCGTGGCGTGGCAACCGTGCATGCCCCCGAAGCGGAGGGCTGAAAGGGAAGCCGTTGCGGGTAGGGCATCAGCTTCGTCACAACATTGCTCCCAGCGGCTCGGGCCGATGCACTCAGTCCAGCGGGGCTCGCCACGTATCCAAGTTCGTCGCCGCCGATGAACGAGGGAAAATCCGGGAAAGGATCGTCGATTTCGGGAAAAGGAGGAGGCTCGGGAAAATCGCCGATCGGGTCATCCCAGGGATCCTCGGGCGGAGGTGGAATCTCCCACGGGTCCAGCAGGTCGCTGGGATCGAAGGGTATATCCCAAGGATCGTCAGAAAAGGGCGGGAGATCTGGAGGATCTGGAGGATCAGGAAAATCGGGAAAATCGGGAGGCGGCGGGGGCGGAGGAACGTAGGGTACGCCGCCGGGATAAACACGGCTGGTGTTCACCAAAGCCAGCCCGATCATCAAAAAGATCTTTAGTGAGAATCTCATGGATGCCTCCTCCTACTGGAAGATCACGGTCTTCCCGATGAACGCGCCCGACACTATGGCGCCCACATCCAGCCCGCTCGCACTGAATGTCAAGGGGCTCGCAGTGGCCAGCGAGCCGACATAGATGACTCCCTTCGATTGCAGAAGATTGGTTCGCGAAGGTGCAATGCTACTGAGGATTAAAGAAGGTACCGTCAAAGAGGAGGAACCCGGAGCCGCCACACACTCGAAGATGGCCGAGGAGTTGGTTGGCAGATCCACGCCCCCTCCATAAACGATAACGGTCTGGTTTGCAGGCGTGCCGCTCCAATTCACGGTGAGGCTCTGGCTGCGCAGAACCACAGTGGTCTCGTCGCGATTCGACCAGGTCAAGGGCGAGGGCAGCGTGACTTGGGCCTGGAAAGATCCGACATCGGCGCCGCCTGGTCCGGAAAGCGTCAAATTACCGGGATTGAGGAAAAGGCTGGAGGGAACTTTGGAACCTGTTGCGGTATAGCCTAAAGGCTGAAAATTGCGCGCATTATCGGTCGGCCTCAATAGGGTCCGCTTGACGCCCGCGTTGGACACGCTGAACGGTGTTCCCGCGTTTAAAAATTTGCCCGTAGTTCCGCCGCTGGGAATCGGGTCGCTATCGAACAGGTCACCGGCCGAGGTGTAGGATGTGCAGGTCCCCGCGGGAGGTAGCGAAAAGAACGGATTGAATGGCGGTAGTGGCGATGTGTTCTCCTCCTGAAACGTAATCATAGCGGCGTCCGTGGTCACGCGGCCACCCGGCGCCAACAACCCGACGTCCTCAGTGATGTCACTGCGCAGCAGTGCGACCAGACCGAACTTCTTTCCGCCGAGAAAAGGTGCCGACAGCGCATTGGCCGGGTCCGAACACGGCGATCCGTCGAGGGAGATTGCCATGGTGGTGGTGTTGCTGACGGTCGTGCCGCTGGTCCGGATCTGGACCGGGACCCAGCAGCCGGGAGGCGCATTCGAGGGCACGGTGAAGACAATCTGGTCGAGCCCTGAGCAGCAAGGGCTGCGGCCCGCGTACGTCGTTGCCGCGACCTGTCCACCGACGAAAACCTCTACTTTGGTTGGAAGACTGCCGGCCGTCGGCGCGACGTTGTCGGGATTCAGGCCCGCGCCCAGTCCGGTGCCGTAGAGAATCATGGTTTGTCCTGGCTGAGCGGGCACCGCAGGCAAATTCACCGGAACGTGAGTCGCGTCCACGAAGTTCTGCAACACTCCTGGTCCCGCTCCGCTGCTGTTGATGCTGAAGATCCCAAAGCTGTCGGTCACGATGCGCGCGGGAGCCGGAGGGCTCTTCGCGGAATTGAAGGTGACATAGAGTGAGACCGCTCCCAAAGGCGCGTTGGAGGGCATGATCGCGTTAAGCTGGCTTGGGCTCACGAAGACCGGGATGGCTGCAACAGTGGTCGATCCCTGGACCACTTGAATGGACACGCCTCCTAAGGTGGTGGAGAGTGGGAAGGCCAGCGCGGGGCTCGACGCCGGACCCATGCGAGCGCCGAAAATGGAGAAAAGCGAGCCGCGTGCAATGGAGCCGGCCGGCAATCCCGCTTGCATAAAGCTGGCTGCATTCAGGATGCCGCGGCCGTTGATTTGCGGAGGTTGCGCGAGGAGGACCGGCGCATGCCAGACCTAGGGTGCAAAGCGCGCGGCTAACCGCTGAAAATCTCAAGACGTCGCGCCGGGCACGACATCCGTTCAAGAAAACGCCTCGCATTAGTGTCTCCGCTGGACGTTGCAGCCCTTTTTAAAGAGCCCGTTTTCCTTGGCAGTTTAACACAAGGGACTCGCCTCAAGTGCTACCCGAGCCTATCCAACCGGCAATGCGCCCGCAGCACCGGGTCATAGTCCTCCACGAAGTCATACCGCTCGCTCGGCTGCACCAAAGCCTCCGCCAAGCCCAACGGCTCAATCGCTGTGTGCCCCTGTCGATTCACCTCAGCAACGGCATCTTTCAAGTCCCGCCGCAAGTCCCGCAATCCTCCCGGAAAATATCCAGCAACTCCCATAATGTTGTCCCCTCTCTTCAAATCCCCGGCAACCGCCGAGTCCCAAACCCGATCTCCTTCAACCCCGCCCGCCAGCAAGCCAGAGCCACCGCAATCACCAGATCGTCATGCTCGCCCGAGCCTTCTGCTCCCATCTGCACCCAGCCATGACCCGCCTGCCGCATCTCCATCTCTCCCAACTCGCGCACCAGTGTGCCCGCATCCGCCAGCCCTTGGGGGATCTTCAGTTCCCTCGCTTCCAATAGCACCAGCAAATTGGTCAGCAAATCTCTCTTGGGAACCTGCCAGCGATCGCCGGTATTGTGAGCGCGATCCCCGCCAGTAATGGTTACGGGCGTGAGCGGACAATCCAGCCGAGCCGCCTTCAACAGATCCACCACCGGACCGCCCAGGCCGGTCGCATCCACCACCACGCGGCTCCGCCCCGCTAGCAGCGGATTCCGCACCACCTCGCCCACTCTTTGCGCCACTCGTGTATAAGGTGTCCCCAGCGGCATTCTTTGCAGATAACGGATACACAGCACACGCGGAACCGAATTCATCCATCCACCACGGTCGCGTTGCACCACCGCAATAGCGCTGTAATCGCGCCTTTGTCCCAGGTCCAGCCCAACGAATACATCCATCTAGCCCCCAACTCCCGCATTCCGTATCCTGACTTCTGACTCCTGACTACAACGTCCACCCCTCTTCGTCACTCCGCAACGCATCCTGCACCAGCTCTGAACAGAACATCTGCGATTCCGTAGCCAGAAACTCGCACATATATTCCTGCCGGAACCAAGCATCTCCCATCTGCCCGCGGTCGAACTCCAACCGCTTCGCCGAAATTCGCGTGCATTCCGTAACAGGCACTCGAAACCGGGCCCAAGCGTCTCCTCCAAACTCCCAGTTCTCGTGAAAGAATCCGCGCTTCCCATAAGGAGTGCTCAACAGCCACAAATCCCCATCGGCCACCGTCAACATCGGCCGCAGCGCCTTGTACAATTCATCGCTCACCCGAGCCGCCTCATCGATGATCAACAGGCTGACCGCCGAAAAGCCCCGAATATTAGCTTCCTTCCCCGGCAACCCCACAATGCGCGACCCATTCGGCAACCGCAGACTAGTCTTGTTATGCCCATCCCCCCGAGCCTTCAACCGAAGCTGAACCACAAACTCCCGAGCCTTCTCCACAAACTCGGCGCTCTGCCGATCGGTAGGGCTAGCCACCACCACCAGACTTTAGGAACCGAATAAGCCCGATGCACCGCCTTGATGGCCGCGACAGTAGACTTCCCCCACTGCCGGCTGCAATTCAAAATGGCTTGCTTAGCCTCGCATCGCAACAGCTCTTCCTGCCTCAAATCAGGGCTGAATCTCAACCGCTCCCGAGGAAACGAAATCACATCCCCGTCACTCGTGTCCTTACCAGCCAGAACCCGAGGCGCTCTGCGCGTCACCACCGGAGCCGCCCTCTCAAAATCAAAGTTCTGCGCGCTCAATGTATAAGCCGCAGCCAACGTAAAGGAGCGAACTTCAAAATCCTATCCCCAACAAAGCAGACAAGTTCCACAATTCCCTTTCGCCAAAATCGCGCAAACACTCGTGCTTCACTTCTGTTCTTATTGACAACCAGCCATCGTTCCGCCCGCCCGATGTGGCGCACGATTTATCCTGCTGGGCTGAGATTCATCTCGGCCTGTGTGGACAAAGACGACGCTTCCAGACCTTTACTCCCCGAGAATCAATAGCCGCTTGCCTTGCTGCACCAAAACCAAGTGGCGCACGCACTCGTGCATGCGTGTCGAGACTTTTCTCGACACCTCGAAGATGCAACACCTAGGCCAGGAGCGCACTGCGGCAGCCTATTCGTTGCTTCTGAGAAAGTATTGCGGGGAGGCAGCGTGAACTGTCATGCTATAGGAAAATGAGCACCGCCAGGCACATGCTCGCGTTACTCAAGAGCCACGTGCATGGGAACGACCAGGAGTTTTTCTCGGTGGCGATGCAAGTTGCAGCACACGAGGCGCGCTTGGGGCATGGAAAATTGCCCAACAAATCCGGGATCTCATTGACCAGGCGCGCGCCCGAGCGACAAGCGTTGTACGACCCGGTCCGTTCTTAGTCGCAGAAGTGAAGGGAGAACTTGCCAGCCTCCTATCCGTTGACTGCCCCGAGACCAGGCTCAGCGATATGACCCTTGCCCCTGCGCTCTCGGCGCGCCTCAACCGTGTCATCACCGAACATCGGCAGCAGCGCCGCTTGCGCGAGCACCATTTGCAACCCCGCCGAAAACTCCTCCTTGTCGGTCCGCCGGGGACGGGGAAAACCTTGACGGCCGCAGCACTTGCCGGCGAGCTCCACCTCCCGTTACTGACGATCCTCCTTGAAGGACTCATCACGAAATACCTCGGCGATACGGCGACCAAGCTACGGGTCATCTTCGACGCCATGACCGCGACGCCAGGCGTTTACTTCTTTGATGAATTCGATGCTATCGGAGCAAAACGCACGAGCGCCCACGACGTCGGCGAGATAAGACGTGTGCTTAACTCGTTTCTCCAGTTCGTCGAGCAGGACAAGTCACTCGGCATCATCATCGCCGCGACCAACCACCCCGAACTCCTCGACCGCGCGCTCTTCCGGCGCTTCGACGACGTCCTCGAATATCACGTGCCCGATCCGATCACTGCACTCGCGATTATCCAACGACGACTCGCGAGCTTTTACACCACGGACTTCACCTGGGACGAGATTACCGCCGAGCTCGAAGGCCTCAGCCAGGCGGACGTCGCACGAGCTGCCGATGACGCAGCAAAACAAGCGATCCTGAACCACACCGATCGCATCCAGACCACCGACCTCATCGCAGCATTGCACGAACGACGCAACGGCACGGCGGTACGATAGCAGCACCCGCAAACCTTTATGCCAGAGTTGCCACGAGAGCTACCGCACTTATACGTCAACGGTGGCGGACAACCCGAACAATACACAAGTAAAGCACGCGGCAGCACACCACCAACGCCACCGCGCGACCGACAAGCACACGCGCAAGCCCTACAAGCAGCATTCGCCACCGCGCTCAACGCCGCAACAGTACAGCTCCCCGCCGACGCCATCGCGAACGGCATCTACCTCGATTTCGAACTCCCCTACGGCACTCAAGCATTTGTTGAAAAACTTGAGGATCGACGCAAACATATCGAGCTCATTGCTGTCACGCAAGGGCCACTCCCGAACAGCCCGGTCCGCGCAACCGTCTTCGTTCCCCGAACGGCCACCGATCACTTCCAGCGGAAGATCGACGCCTACCGAGACCAGGAGACCGCAGCTGGTAGGCCGAAAAATGAGCCGCTTATCACACGTATTAACACCATCCAACTCTCGGCGTTCCGATCCGTTTACACCGACGACCCCAACCTGCTGCCCGACCCACGACAACCGACATGGTGGGAAGTCTGGCTCCGCCATGGACAATACGAAGAGTTTGCACACGCAGCAGCCCAACTCGACATTCCGTTGCAGCCGCAACGACTCCATTTCGCCCGAGAAGTCGTCCTCGCGCTCGCTAACCAAACAGGGATCGGCCAGCTCTTCCTCAACACCCAAACAGTAGCTGAAATCAGGATAGCGAGAGACAACCCGTCGCTCTTCGTGCAAATGAATAATGTCGACCAAACGGCCTGGGTGGCAGACCTTGCGGGGAGACTCCAGCCACCTGCCGCCCAAGCACCGAGCGTGTGCATTCTCGACAGCGGCGTCACCAGAGAACACCCGCTCCTCGCGCCAGCCCTCGCTCAGCGAGACGTCCACCGGTACGATCCCACCTAGGCCCCAGGGGACTGGCACGGTCACGGCACGGCCATGAGCGGCATCGCACTCTACGGCAATCTCCAAGCAGCGCTCGAAAGCCCGGAACCCGTCGCCCTCGACCACAGTCTCGAAGTGGTCACGATGCTTGCACCAAACAGTGCACAACACGAGCCAGCACTCTACGGGGCAATCACTGCAGAGTGCATCGCCCGCGCCGAGATACAAGCACCACAACGCCACCGAGTCGTGTGCATGGCGGTTACAAGCAACATCGACACCCTTCGTGGACAACCATCATCATCGTCCGCAGCCGTCGATAATACTTGCTTCGGCGACAACCTCAACCAACGACTCCTCATTGTCTCGGCAGGGAATATTCGCGAGCATATCGTCCCCGACGATTACCCGGCAGCAAACGACACCGCAACCATCGAGAATCCCGCACAAGCGTGGAACGCCCTCACGGTCGGCGCGTACACCGAACGCGTGAACATCGCCGATCCCACGTACGCGGGATGGACCCCCGTCGCACCGGCGGGCGACCTTTGCCCGACCAGTAGAACCTCAACGACCTGGCACCGCCAATGGCCCATCAAACCAGAGATCGTCATGGAAGGCGGTAACCATGCGACCGACGGCGTACAGACCAGCCAAATCGACGACCTATGTGTGCTGTCGACGCATTACCAACCCAACATCCATCACCTGAGTACATTTGCCGACACCAGCGCCGCAACAGCGCTTGCCAGCAACCTCGCCGCACGCCTCCTCGCCGCACGACCACAATCGTGGCCAGAAACCATTCGCGCCCTCATCGTGCACTCCGCCGAATGGACCCCACGCATGACAGATCAATTCACGAACGCACTCACGCAAACAGCGAAAGCGTCCCTGCTACGACGGTACGGGTACGGCGTCCCCGACTACTTGCGTGCGATTCGTAGTGCACGCAACGACATGACCCTCGCGATCCAGGACGAACTCCAACCGTACTGGAAAGACGACAACGATCACAGAGTCAAAACACGACACCTCAACCTGCACCTGCTCCCCTGGCCCCGCACCGAACTTCAGGGCCTCGGCGAGACAGTCGTTGGCCTGCGCGTCACGCTCTCCTACTTCATCGAACCAAACCCCGGAGAACGTGGCTGGCTCCGGCGACACCGGTACCAATCACACGGACTTCGATTCGCGCTGAAACGCACCTTAGAATCTACGGACGAGTTCCGTCGCAGAATTAATCGAGCAGTCCAAGCAGACGAAGAGGAAGTACAAATCCCGGACACGGACGACTGGTTCCTCGGAGCTATACGCGACGCCGGATCAGTCCACTCCGACCTGTGGACGGGCACCGCAGCCGACCTCGCCGCACGCGACGCCATCGCGGTCTTCCCGGTGATGGGATGGTGGAGAGAAAAGCCCAATCTCGAACGATTTACCCGGCGTGTCCGCTATGCACTCATCGTGACCATACAAGCCCACAACTCGGCACTCGACATCTACACGCCCGTCGCGAACCAAATCGCGATACCACTACCGGCAGAATAACGTGTCAAAAGGCGCCCGACGTCGAATGGAGTCTTGTGGAGTCACAGGAAAGGAGAGCACACGCTGATTGCGCTTAACGCGCACTATTGAGAGGTGCTTTTGGAGCGGGAGACCAGGGGTCGAACCGGCGACGTCCAGTTTTTGGAAAACGCTCCAACATGGGAACCTCCGATATTCAACGCACCGTGACGTTCAACGCGCCTGATTTCAGTCGGCTTCCGGGGATTGAGGATTGAGGCTCTCCACCCGGGACAACATCTGAAGATTAACCCCTGGGCCCGCCAATTTCCTTCAGCGAGTCTCTTGTCGTAGCGGGAAAACGCCCTTCCTGTTGGGCGTGCCTTAACCCTGCGGCGAGGGTGCCCCCTCAAAGAACGTCAGTGTCTGCGGCCAACAGGCGTGACCGTGTACGTGCGAACGATAGTGAATCTTCATCACACGGCGCCGACGCTAGCCATCCCTTTTCCACTCAACTACATCCCTCCAAAATCCGTCGAAATCCTTGCGTGCCGGGTGTATGGTACCCACGCATGGGAACTCCCAAACAAATCGCCGCCTCCCGAGCCAATGGAGCCCGTTCCAAAGGCCCCGTCACCCCCGAAGGAAAGCGCACTTCCTCCCGCAACAGCACCCGTCACGGTATGTTCGCCGACACCCTCGTCCTGGAAAAAGAAAACACCGCCCAATTCCACGAGCTGCTCAACGAACTCCTAGACGAACATCAACCCTCCACCCGCACCCAGATGATGCTGGTCGAAACCATCGTCGCAGCCCGCTGGCGGCAGCAACGGATCTGGGGCATTCAGAAAACCAACTTCGATTACGACATCGCCTCGGTCGAGATCGACTCCGAAAACCCCGCCCTTCGAGCCGTCATGGCTCTGCGCACAAACGACGAGAGCATTCGCTCCCACGAACTCCTCCTCCGCTTCGAAATCGCCCTTGACCGTCAGATCTCCCGAGCCCTTCTCCGCCTCCAAAAATTGCAGGAGAAAGACGAAAGGCGGAAAAAAGAATCGCCCGATTTGAACCCGGACCCGCAGGAAGCTGAGAATACGATTCACCCGGAACGAACCCAACAACCCGCTGAAACCAAACCACCGGCCACCGCGACCCAACCCAACACCCGCCGCCCTCGCACGCCCGAGCCTCCTCAAGATGTACAATGTCCAGCAAAGCTCCCTGTGCCGAGCGCGCTTCTCCCTGGTGACGTTCGCTTCAAGAGGGTCCGGTCATAGAATAAAGATAGAGACGAGTAGCGCAACACGTGAAGACTAGCGATGTTCGGCACCCGGATTATTTCCACAAGGTAGTGGACTGCCAGTGGGCCTGTCCCGCTCACACCAATGTTCCTCAGTACATTCGTCTGATCGCGCAAGGCAAGTACACCGACGCCTACATGGTCAATCGGGAATCGAATGTATTCCCCGGCATTCTCGGTCGCACCTGCGACCGTCCTTGCGAGCCTGCCTGCCGCCGCGGACGTCTCGAAGCAGAAGCACCCGTAGCCATCTGCCGCCTCAAGAGAGTCGCCGCCGACCTGAAGGGCGACATCGCGCATCTTCTTCCCAAACCGCCCGCCGCATCCAACGGCAAGCGCGTCGCCTTGATTGGCGCGGGTCCCGCGTCGCTCACCGTCGCCAATGACCTGCGGCCCCTGGGCTACGAAGTCACCATCTTTGAGAAGCAGGACAAGCCCGGCGGCTTGATGCGCACCAACATCCCCTCCTTCCGCCTGCCCGAAAAAGTTCTCGATGACGAAGTCGGCGTGATCCTCGACATGGGCGTGCAGATTCACTACAACTCGCCCGTCGCAAGCCTAAAGGGCATACTGGACCAGGGCTACGACGCAGTGTTCCTCGGCACCGGCGCGCCGCGCGGCAAAGACCTCGAACTCCCGGGCCGCCATGACACCGACCGCATCCATATCGGTATCGACTGGCTGGAATCCGTCGCCTTCAAGCACATCGACTCCATCGGCGAGCGCGTCCTAATCATCGGCGTCGGCAACACCGCCATGGATTGCTGCCGCTCTTCATGCCGCCTCGGCGGAAAAGATATTAAAGTGATGGCTCGCCGCCCTCGCGCCTACTTCAAGGCCTCACCCTGGGAGCTGGACGACGCCGAGGAAGAGAACGTAGAGATCGTCATCAACCACGCCCCGAAGAGGTTTGTAGTAGAGGATGGCAAGCTCAAAGGCATGGAGTTTGAGCGCCTGGAATGGGACGCCGACGCAAAGAAATCCCGCGTCATCGAAACCATCTTCATTCCAGCCGACGACGTCATCCTCGCCATCGGACAGGAAAACTCATTCCCCTGGGTGGAGCGCGACCTCGGCATTCAATTCGATAAATCGGACATGCCCGTGGTCGACGAAATCACGCTTCAGTCCACCCGGCCCGGCGTCTTCTTCGGTGGCGACTCCGCCTGGGGACCCAAGAACATCATCTGGGCCGTAGCCCACGGCCATCAGGCCGCCATCTCCATTCACAACCACTGCCAGGGCGTTCCCATCACCGATCGTCCGCGCGACGGCATGAATCTGGTCAGCCAGAAGATGGGCCTCAGTGAGTGGAGCTATCACAACGACTACAACCCCGCCCACCGCCAGAAAATGAAGCACGTCGACCTGGTGGAACGGTTCCAGCAGCTAAATATCGAAGTCGAACTCGGCTTTTCCGCCCAGCAAACCGCGCGCGAAGTGCAGCGCTGCCTCAATTGCGATATTGAAACCGTGTTCGCGGAACCGCGCTGCATCGAATGCGACGCCTGCATCGACATTTGTCCCGTGCAGTGCCTTACCATCACGCGCGACAGCGACGAAGCGGACCTCCGCCTTCGGCTCTCCGCCCCAGCCGTCAATCCGGATCAAGCCATCTACGCCTCCGCCCCGCTTCCGCAAACCGGCCGAGCCATGGTCAAGGACGAAGACCTCTGCGTCCATTGCGGATTGTGTGCCGAACGCTGCCCCACCTCGGCCTGGGACATGCAGAAATTCGATTTGATCACCCCCTACGCAGGAGCCCCATGCACGACGTCTTACGTATCCGCGTAAATGACTTCGCCCTCAAGTTAGCCAACGTCAACGGCACCGGCTCCGCCAGCGCCAACGGGTTGCTGATGCAGGCCATCTTTCGCATGGGCATTCCCGTTTGTGGCAAGAATCTGTTTCCGTCGAACATTCAAGGCCTGCCCACCTGGTATGAGATCCGAGTGAATCGCGAAGGCTACTCGGCGCGCGCTCTTGACTATGACCTCATGGTCGCGATGAATTCGCAAACCTACGCCCGCGACGTCAGCGAAGTCCGTCCCGGCGGCTATCTCCTCTACGATTCAAGCTGGCCCCTCGACCCCTCGCTCCATCGCGACGACATCACCTTCCTCGGCGTGCCCCTCGCCGAAATCTGCAATCAAACGTTCAAGGATCCGCGCGAACGCATCCTGATGAAGAACATCGCCTACGCGGGCGCGCTGGTGGCTGCCCTCGATGTGGACATGCAGATCGTAGAGGATCTGTTGACGGAGAAATTCTCCGCCAAACCGGCTCTGCGCGAATCCAACCGCAAAGCTTTGAACATTGGCTACAAGTTCGCCAAAGAAAACTTCTCCTGCCCTCTTCCGTTCCGCCTGGAAAAGATGGAGGCGAACACGGACAAGATCCTGATCGATGGCAACACGGCCACCGCTCTGGGCTGCGTCTATGCGGGCGCGACCGTAGCCGCCTGGTATCCCATCACGCCCTCAACTTCCGTGATGGATGCTTTCAAAGGCTTCTGCGAAGAATTCCGTCGCGATCCGGAAACCGGCAAGAACAACTATCTGATCATTCAGGCCGAAGACGAGCTGTCCGCCATCGGCATGGTGATCGGCGCCAATTGGAACGGCGCGCGTGCGTTCACTTCCACCTCGGGCCCCGGTATCTCTCTGATGAATGAGCTCATCGGGCTCGCGTATTATGCCGAGATTCCCGCCGTCATTGTCGACGTGCAACGTGTCGGGCCTTCCACCGGCATGCCCACCCGCACGCAGCAAGGTGACCTGCTGGAATGCGCCTACGCCTCCCACGGCGATACGCGCCACATTCTTCTTTTCCCCGCCAATCCAAACGAATGCTTCTACTTCGCGGCGCGATCCTTCGATCTTGCCGAGCGCTTTCAAACCCCCGTCATCATGGTGTCCGACCTCGATATCGGCATGAACGATTGGGTAGTGCCGAAGCTCGCCTGGGACGATTCCTTCCGGCCCGACCGGGGCCGCGTGCTGACAAAAGAAGATCTCGAAAGCACCATGAAGTTCCTCCGATACACCAATGAGGATGAGAATTTCGTGGCCGCCCGCACCCTGCCCGGCATCGATCCCAAGGGCGCATTCCTGATCCGCGGCTCCGGCCACAACAAATTCGGCGGCTACACCGAAATCCCGGACGAGTATCAGGAGGTAATGGACCGCCTGTACAAGAAGCACAAGTCCGCCGCGAAATTCGTCCCCGCGCCAATAATTGAAAAGCGCGAAGGTGCAGCCTTCGGCGTCATCACCCTGGGCGGTTGCGATCCAGCCGTGCGCGAAGCCCTGGACGTTTTGGCGAGCCGAGGCGTACCAGCCGACTTCATGCGCATCCGCGGTTTCCCCTTCAGCGAGGAAGTAGAGACGTTCCTGGCCGAGCATGAATTCTGTTTCGTAGTAGAACAAAACCGCGACGCCCAATTCCGTTCCATGTTGATTCTGGAGACCCCCGTCGCCAAAGAAAAACTCCGCTCCGTCCTAGCCTACGGCGGCTTCCCCCTGAGCTCCCGCCACGTAGTAGACGCCATCCTGGAGCAACTGTGATGAATTTTAGAAATCTATGGCCGCAGATAAACGCCGATGAACGCAGATCGGAAATCAGAAGCGTATCGGCGTTCATCCGCGTTCATCGGCGGCCATGTGCTTTTTAGGAACAATAATGCCCTCGATCACCAAGCCCGTCGCCACCCATCCGAGCTTCAAGCGCAACGACCTCAACCTCACCATCCGCGATTACGAAGGC
This sequence comes from Terriglobia bacterium, assembly GCA_963766615.1. Taxonomy (GTDB): domain Bacteria; phylum Acidobacteriota; class Terriglobia; order Bryobacterales; family Bryobacteraceae; genus Palsa-187. The sequence goes on along the minus strand of CAVYBC010000008.1, from coordinate 205,757 downwards.
GCCATGTCCACCCTCTGTGCCGGCTGCGGCCACGACTCCGTCACCGCCGCCATCGTCCGCGCATTCTGGGAGCTTTCCACCCCGCCTCACATGATCGCGAAGCTCTCCGGCATCGGTTGCTCTTCTAAGACACCCACGTATTTCGTCAACGGCGCACACGGCTTCAACTCCGCGCATGGTCGCATGCCCTCCATCGCCACCGGAGCCAACGCCGCCAATCGCGACCTCACCTACATCGGCATCTCCGGCGACGGCGATTCCCTTTCCATCGGCCTGGGCCAGTTGTGCCACGCCATCCGCCGCAACCTGCATCTGGTTTACGTCATCGAAAACAACGGCGTATATGGACTCACCAAGGGACAATTCTCCGCATCCTCCGACGTAGGCTCCAAGAGCAAGCGTGGCGAAGCGAACCGCATGTCGCCCATCGATCCCGTGAGGCTCGCCCTAACCCTCGGTGCAACCTTTGTAGCGCGCAGCTTCTCGGGCGACAAGGAACAGCTCGTCCCGATCCTGAAGGCCGCTGTCCGTCATCGCGGCTTTGCCCTGATCGATGTGATCTCCCCCTGCGTCACCTTCAACGATCACAACGGCTCGACGAAAAGCTATCTCTACACGCGCAAACATTTGCGCCCCGCCACCCAGACCGACTTCGTTGCCCCGGCCAGTGAAATCGTTGCGACAATAGGCCAGGAAACAGCAACCAGTGTGCGCCTGCATGACGGCAGCGTAGTACGATTCAAATCCGTTCCCGAACATTACGATCCCTCCGACCGCAGCGGAGTCATTTCCTTCCTGGACAGCCAACCCGAAGGCGAAGTGCTTACCGGGCTCCTCTATCTGGACGAATCCGCGCCGGACATGCATGAGCTGAACCAAACCACCGCGACTCCCCTAAACCAGGTGCCGTTCGAAAAGCTTTGTCCCGGCTCCTCCGCTCTCGCGAAACTCCAGGAGGAGTTCCGTTAACCGTCATGGCCCAGGCGGTCAGCGGAATCGACTCGTCTCTCATACAACAAATCCGCTCCAAGCTCAACGCAACCACCGTCGAGCACTACATCGATGGCCGCTGGTCGCCGGGTGTGCGCGGCGAAGTCTTTGAGACGCTCGACCCCTCCGACAACAGCGTCCTGTCGCGAACCTTCCGCGGCCACGCCGAAGATATCCACCTCGCCGCGCAAGCCGCTCACGAGGCCTTCGCGAAATGGCGTCTGAATGCGAAGGACCGTCGCAAGTATCTGCTCAAAATCGCAAGCTTGATCGAAAAACACGGAGACGAGCTTGCAGTGATCGAGTGCCTCGATGCAGGCCAAGTGCTCCGTATCGTCCGCGCCCAGATCGCCCGCGCGGCCGAAAACTTCAGCTTTTATGCCGACTACGCCGTCAAAGCAATGGACGGCCGAACCTATCCTGTCGACTCCGAATGGCTGAACTACACGATGCGCGTGCCGGTGGGCGTATGCGGAATCATCACGCCCTGGAACGCCCCGCTGATGCTCTCCACCTGGAGAATCGCCCCAGCCCTGGCTACCGGGAACACAGTCATCCTGAAACCAGCCGAGTGGAGTCCTCTCACGGCCTGGAAGCTCGCGCAAATTATCGAAGAGGCCGACCTGCCGCCAGGAGTATTCAACGTCGTCCAAGGTTTCGGTGAGGAGGCGGGCGCAGCGCTGGTGGCCCATCCGCTGGTCCCGCTCATCACATTGACGGGAGAAACAACTACAGGTTCTCTAGTCATGAAGAACGCCGCCGACCAGCTCAAGCGCCTCTCACTGGAGCTGGGCGGGAAGTCTCCCGCCATCGTGTTCGCCGATGCCGACCTGGATCGCGCGCTGGACGCGACCGTTTTTCAGATTTATAGCTTCAACGGCGAGCGATGTACCGCCAACTCCCGGGTGCTCATCGAACAATCGATCTTTGATACGTTTGTGGACCGCATCGCCAAGCGAGCCGCGTCCATCACGGTAGGACATCCTCTGGAAATGGCGACCGAGGTGGGTCCGCTCATCCATCCCGAGCATATGGATCGAGTGCTCTCCTACATCGATATCGGCAATCGCGAAGGAGCGCGCCTTCTGGCAGGCGGCCATCGCGTAGGCAACGAGGGCAACTACGTCGCGCCCACTCTCTTCGCCGGGGAGAACAACATGCGAATCGCGCAGGAAGAGATTTTTGGCCCTGTGCTCACAGCGATCCCGTTCAAAGACGAATCGGACGCGCTTCAAAAAGCGAACGACGTCAAATATGGACTCGCTTCGTATCTATGGACCTCGGACGTGGAGCGCGCCCATCGCATGGCCTTGCATCTGGAAGCGGGTATGACATGGATCAACAGCCACAACGTCCGCCATCTGCCCACCCCATTCGGTGGCGTGAAGTTCAGCGGCACCCATCGCGAAGGCGGTGACTACTCATTCGAGTTCTACACCGAGATTAAGAACATAGCTGTGCCCTTAGCCCGGCATGCCATTCCGAAGTTCGGAAAATGAACATCATTCGCATCGGCCACGCAATCTTCGCTGTAACGGATCTGGCCCGCTCGCGCCGATTCTACGTCGACCTGCTGGGCTTGAACGTTTTGCACGAATCAAGCGATGCCATCTACCTGCGCGGAGTAGAAGACCGCGAGTGGTCGCTCAAGCTGGAGCTATCCAAGACAGCTCGCGTCCGCCAGTTTGGTTATAAGGTCGCGTCGGATGTGGATCTGGATCAGCTCGCCGCTCTGGCGGCAGCCGAGGGCCTTCCATACCGTTGGGAAGAAGAGCAGGACCGCCCTAGGATGCTGCGTCTTCAAGACCCGTGGGGATTCCCTCTCGCGTTTTACTTTCAATCTCAAAAGCACCCATGGCTATTGCAGCGCTTCGATCTCCATCGCGGCCCCGGCATCCAGCGCGTGGATCACATGAACGTCTTCACGCCGCAAGTGGATGCGATGCACCGCTGGTATCAGCAGAAACTCGGGTTCCGCCTCACCGAATACTCTCAAGACCATGAAGGACACGTGTGGGCAGCATGGCTGCATCGCAAAGGCAACGTGCATGACATCGCCATGACCAGCGGAACCGGTCCACGCATGCACCATTTCGCTTTCTGGATGCCCGACGGAAACCGCATCACGCAACTCTGTGACATCCTCGCCGGCGCGCGCGCCGAGGAGCACATCGAGCGAGGCCCCGGCCGCCACGGCATTTCCAACGGCCTGTTTCTCTACCTGCGCGACCCCGACGGCCACCGCACTGAATACTACACATCCGACTACCTGACCGTCGACCCCGACTTTGAGCCCATTCGCTGGAGCCTGGACGATGCCCGCCGCCAACAACTCTGGGGCGGCATCGCCCCTAAGAGCTGGTTTACCGAAGGAAGCTTGGTCGAGGCATTCGATGGAGGCGTGGAGAAACAGTCGGAGTGCGAACTGGCGCTGCCCGCCTACATCAAATGACGTTATTTGAAGTAACAGGAAATCGAGCCGTACGTTCCGTAATCGATGTGGAACGTATCGCCTTTGCGAGCAGGCACAGGGCTGGTGAACGAACCGCCAAGGATAACCTCGCCTGCTTCCAGATGCTCGCCGTAGGTAGAGAGCTTGTTGGCGAGCCATGCCGGACCATTCGCCGGATGGTTGAGCACCGCGGCTGCCACGCCCGAGACTTCAACGGACCCATTGCGAGTGCAGATCGCAGAGATCCAGCGCATATCCGTATCCATGGGGCGAAACGGCCGTCCGCCCATCACCAGGCCCGCACCGGCGGCGTTATCGGAGATGGTGTCCATCACCTTGCGAGTAACTTTGGTCTCAGGATCGGTGCCCTGAATTCTTGCATCGATGATTTCGATGGCCGGAACCACGAAGTCGGTCGCGTTGAGAACGTCGTACAAAGTGCAGTTGGGTCCCTCCAGGCGTTTGGCGAGCACGAAGGCCAGCTCCACCTCAACGCGCGGAACGATGAAGCGCTCAAACGGAATCTCCGATCCGTCGGCAAAGAACATGTCGTCCAGCAGCGCTCCATAATCGGGCTCGCCGATGTTCGACGAATTCTGCATCGCTTTGGACGTCAACCCGATCTTGTGCCCCTTAAGCGTCCGCCCCGCTTTGCGTTTCAGATCCAGCCAAGCATGCTGGATGGAATACGCGTCTTCAATAGTGATGCCGGGATATTCCAGAGAGAACTGGCGGATCTGGACCCTCGACCTTTCAGCTTCCTCCAGGCGCGCAGCCAGTTTGTGGATCGTAGCCTTATCCATCTATCTTGCGATCATAACTCTGCACTGACGATCGTGTTCACCAGTCTGCCGACGCCCTCGACTTCCGTCACCACTTCATCGCCTGGCTGGCAATCGGCGAGGCCTTCGGGTGTCCCCGTCAGAATCAGGTCGCCCGGTGAAAGCGTCATGAAGCTGCTGAGGTACTCAATGAGCACGGGGATCGAAAAAATCATGTTGCGCGTCGAACCTTCCTGCGTCACCTTTCCATTGATGAAAGTCCGCAAGGTCAGATTCATCGGGTCGGGAATGTCGGAGCGGTCTACCAGCCAGGGTCCGAGTGGGGTGGCACCATCGCGACTCTTCACTCGCAGGTTGGGACGATAGTAGTTCTCAAGATAATCGCGGATCGCGTAATCGTTGGCCACCGTGTAGCCGGAGACGAACTCGTATGCGTCGTCGCGGTACACATTGCGCGCGGTCTTCCCGATTACGACGCCGAGTTCGCACTCATAGTGCATGTACTTCACATCGCGGGGGCGAACCGTGTGCGCCCGGTGTCCGATCAGAGTGGCCGGGCCCTTCAGAAACACCAGAGGTTCTTCAGGGGCTTTGAAAGAAAGCTCTTTCGCGTGATCAGCGTAGTTGAGGCCCAACGCGAAGATGGTGCTGGGCTCAACCGGCGGCAGCCAGACGGGCTCACTCTCTTCGAGCTCGCGGCCGTCTTCGAGACGAAGCCTCCCATCGTGCTCCGCGGCTTCGTGAACCGCGCCATCGTAGGCGATGCGAGCGCGCTTCACTCGGCCACCAGCGTGTTCTCAATGCTCGCCAAGCCTGCGATCTCAACGAGCGCTCTGTCACCGGGACCAGCAAGCGGCACGTTGTCCGGTTCGCCCACCAGCAGAATGTCGCCCGTCCGCAACGTCATGAATTCGGTTACATCAGCAATCAACCTTGCCACCGGACGGACGAGGTCTGTCGTCGATGCAAGGGCTTTCAAGACTCCATTGACGAAGATCCGTATTTCACCATTGCCCGGATCCAGGCAATGCACCGCGCCGATGGCGCCTATGGGACAGAATCCATCACGGCAACGCTGTTTGATCGCGGGCCGGTAGTAGGATCCGTGCGGGATGCTTACATCGTTTGCCACTACCCATCCGCCCACATAGTCGAGCGCGTCGGATTCGTGAACGCGCGAAGCCGCGCGGTCTATCACAATGCCTAGCGTGCCGCCCATCTTCAGATGGCGCGTGCCAGATGGGACCGGAATCTTGGCACCGTTCGAGCTCCATGTGTTGGGAGGCTTGATATATAGGACCGGGGCGCGGGGTGGGGCCTTGTATGGATCCTCCCACAGCTTCGAGCCTAGAGTCTCCAGGTCTCTCTTAAAGTTGAGAGCGGCCGCGTATACTGCTCCGCGGTTCACTTCGAGACACAGGGCGTCGGGCTCCAGCCTGTTGCGTCTGTTTGCTTGCGCATGTGGGTGCTGGTGATCATGTCCTGTGCGAGATACATCGGATCGTTGACCAGCGTTTTCACCAGCAGATACTGGGCTCCGTCGGTATCCTTCAACAGATCCCAGTATTCGGTGACCGACGTCTTGTCGCTATACGGAGCACCGTTGGTCCTCAGGTAGCCCGCCAGCAGATTAGTGGTGACAATCTTGAGATCGCCGCCCCTCGAATCTCCTGCGCCGGGCTGACCCTGTCCTCCTCTACTTCGGCCCAGTTGCCGCTCCCATGTCGCGATGGAATAACCCTGCAGAGACGGCGATGTGTTGGCGGGAACCGTTCCACCGAAGTGGAGCAGACGGGTTTGCATACCCGCGTCGGATTCCACTTTTAGAGTGTTGTCGTCTTGCCAGGTTATGTGAAAGCGGCTCACCATGCGCATGAGGCCCGCGGCGCCGTAGGCTTTGCAATTATTGTTGGTGTCCTTGGCCGGGTCCCATGTATTCCCTTCTTTTGTGCCTGCCTGGTTCAGGGGCACGCCTTGAAAATCGCCTTTGGGCGCGGTGAACATGCGGAACCGCCAGTCTTCGCTGATAAGGGATACCCAGTAACCGGTGACGTCAAAAGGGGCGACTGTCTTGGCGGGTCCGCGAGGCGGAGGGGGTCCGCCGCCAAATTGCGCCCAAGCGGGAACAGAGCAGAGCAGAGCCGCGGTCGTGGTGAGAATTCGTTGAAGATTCGTTTTCATTGTCAGGTGTCTCCGCTCGTTACTTCTTCGGAAGCGTCTTATACACGGCTTCCACAAATTGATCCGCGGTCCAACCTGGCTTGTTGTATTCGGGATCGTAATCGAAGGTGGGCTTGGCGGCTTTCACCTGCTCCAGGGTCATGCCTTTCTTGATCATGTCTTGCACGCGGTCACGCACGATCGTAGCCATCTCGCGATGGTTAATCAGGTCGCCCTGTTCGCAGAGCCGGCCGTGACCCGGAATGATCAGCGTCCCGCCCTCCTGGCCGTAAACTGTGATGACCAGATCGAGGATCTTGTTCAGGCCGTCGATATAGCCGTTGATGGTACCGCCATGTTCGGCGTCGATTAACGGATATGAGGTAGTGGTGAAAAGATCGCCCGTGGAGATTACGTCGGACTTGCGGAAATATACGACGCTGTCTCCATCGGAATGGGCGTTGGGTAAATGGATGATCTCGATTCCCTCGCCGTTGAAGTAGAGCTTCTTTTCGTCGCCGAAGAATGTGTCTGTGGGCCATGCACCGGTGGGAAAGGTTGACTGTCTACCGGTAGGCGCGCTCACGCGATTGAGAACATTTTCATGCGCGATGATGGCTGCGCCTTCGGAAGCGGCTGCGCCCAGATCGCCCTGGACGTTGCCGCCCGCGATGGTGCTGCCCGCTTTGCGGAGAGGTTCATTGCCGCCTATCTGGTCGGCATCCGCAGAGGTATCGATGATATAGCGCAGTTCCCCGGGATTCAGTTTCTTGATTTCAGCGAGGATCTTAGGGGCCACCTCGGCATACTGAGTATCCACCAGAAGAATTCCGTCTTTGCCGACTTGCACGGTGGTGTTGCCGCCCGGCCCGACAATCATATAGATGTTGCCTTGAGCAGGCCAAACGTGCACATCTCCGTTCCGGTTGGGTTGCGGCGCGCGGGTCTGGGCTTGCACTAAAGCGGACAAGCCCAGGAGAGCGCATGCGAACATTTTTAGGTTTATTTGTCTCATCGCGCTCCTATTTCTTCGGGGCGGGCATCGTGTCCGCCTTCTTTTTGTAGTCGGGGTACATGGTTTCCGCTCCGCCCATTGCGGCCTGCTCCGGAATTCCGTGAGCGAGCTGGTATTCCTTGAGGAACGTGTTGGTGCCGGGCAGATGATGCGGGATGTAGCCTTTCGGATGGACGGTTTCGACGACGCTCTCACAAGGGTAAGGCGCGATCTGGCCTGCGACGGCGAAGGTGTAATCACGGCTCCGAATCATGGGCTCAGTGAGATAAATGGGGTCGTGGATGACCACCATCCAGGTTAGGTTCTCGCCGTGACGGACGAAATATTCGGTTACGGTGGACTGGTCACTGCGAGGCACACCGTTGCGGCGGATCCAGCCCTCTTTCAAATGAGTGGTGTTGACCACCAAAACGTCGCCGTCCCATTTGCCGGTGGAGAAGCCCTGGGATGTGTGCAAAGCGTAGTCGGGTGGATGGGGGCGGCCGTCCATCCAGATGGTGCGCTCCGTGCCCCACGCGAAGTGATGAGTGTGGATGGCCACCAGATTCTGGGTGTCGCGATCGTATTCCTCCCAGATTCGAATGTCGGCAAAGCTAGCGACATAATCGGAGGGGTGCACGCGGCATTGATATTCGGGCAGCGCGATCAGGGAGGCGTCCCAGGCCTGAGCGCGCGCACGGGCATTGGCGTTTAGAGGGATACCGCCGTAGTCGCCCAGTTCGGGGCCAGGGAGGCGGTCGGGAAAATCTTCGTTCAGGCGGTTGGCCCAAACGCCTTGAAGGTTGACTTGCGCAAATACGGGGCCACCCAGTGTCGCAAGCAAAGCCAGCGTCAGAGGACCCAAAAGAACTCTAGGAAATCGCATGAATAATTGCTCCTAATAACCCCAGCACGTGAAAGTGCAGGCCGCGCTACGCGCTAGGCGCCTGTTTGGAACCTCTCGCTAGTTTATACCCGAGCGAACCCTCCCTCAAGTTGCGGGGCCAAGTTTGACTGAACTTTGATCGGGATTCCCGTATAGTGGCTCTTGAGGAGAGCCTGGAGATGAACAGCAAAGCGATACGACTTGCTCTGGGAGCCATTTTTACGTGTGCCTGCGCGTGGTCACAGAATATCGATTTCGCCAAGATTGACATTCAAACCGTTAAGGTCGCCGATGGACTGTACGTACTAATGGGAGGGCCTGCGCAAGGCAACATTGTTGTTTCGGTCGGCAGCGACGGCATGTTTCTGGTGGATTCGATGTACGCGCAGATGCACCAGAAGATTATGGACGCATTAGCCAAGCTGGGGCCGCAACCGATTCGCTACCTGGTCAACACACATCTTCATGGAGATCATACGGCCGGCAATGAAGCGATGACCAAACTGGGAGCGATTCTCATTTCACAGGAGAACATGCGCAAGCGATTGGCGGAACAGCGCAATCCGCCACCGGCCTTGGCGCTGCCCGTGCTGACCTATGGCGACCACTTGACGCTGCACTTCAATGGGGAAGAAATCTATGTTTACCATCCCGCGCCCGCACATACCGATGGGGATTCCATAATCTATTTCAAACACGCCAATGTGATGCATGTGGGCGATGTGCCGGCCTCGCTTCGCTATCCCAACATCGGCGTGGACGACGGTGGCAGCGTAGATGGAATGATCGCGGCTGGACAACAGGTGATGAAGATCGCCAATGCGGAAACGAAAATCATTCCGGGGCACCTGGGGCCGGTGGTCGGATTCAAGGAGATCCAGCAACAACTGGATATGTTTGCGGTGGTGAGGGATCGCGTGATGAGCTCCATCCGCGCCGGGAAAACGCTGCAGGAAGTGGTGGCATCCAAGCCGACGGCGGATTTCGACAAGGACCGCATGGGCGGGGCCATCACGCCCGACCGGTTCGTCACGCTGGTTTACACGGACTTGTCCAGAAAAGCGAAGTAAGGGCCGCCTAACTGAAAAGAAACATCATTCCCGAGGTTCTTTGCTAGAATCTCGGCTATGATCTCGTCGCAAAAACTTGCACTGTTTGCATGCGGTTGCCTGTTGATGACCTTTCCCGCGGCGGCACAGACGCAGATTGGGGGCGGGACCTGCAACTCCGGCACCCTGAACGGGACGTATGAACTTCAGCTCTCCGGCCGGCAGATCACGGCCGCTGGGGCAGTGGCCAAGGTCTTCCAGGCGACTGGAACCGCGGCGTTCGACGGGCTGAATAAGGTTACTCTGACGATGACCGCCAATATCGTCAGCGCGACTCAGAGTTTTGGAACCCCGTTAGTCTACTCGGGCACTTACAGTCTGCAATCCAACTGCTCGGGATCAGTGACCATTACGAGCGGGGACACGGCCAGCTTCACGTTGAATTCTTTTGCCTCGGGAAATTCATATTCGCTGGTCGGAACCGATTCGACCTATGCGTATAATGGCGGCGGCAACGCGCAGCCATCTCCTTGCCCATCGACGCTAACGGGCGTGCACGCATTCAACGCGACGGGCAACACCATCGGGGGAACAACGGTGACGGGCGTTCTGGACGTTGCAGGTGTGCTGACGTTTGACGGGGCGGGCAATTTGACGGGCAATTGGAACCAGGCGACAAACACCGTCGCATCGACGATTTCGGCGACAGGAACTTACACGGTGACGCCGGCGTGCCTTGCTACGGCGACTCTCACCGATACGGCCAACAATAAATATGCGCTGAACTTCAGCATCTATTCGACGGGTCCGAACTTCGCTGTGGAATTCAGCAGTCCCCAATCTGTCTTTGTCGGCACCGGAGCCGCGGCGCAATCCACCACCGGCGCGACGTGCAGCGCAGCGACATTGTCGGGACCTTACGAATTTCAGTTGGCGGGCCGGCAGATCAGCACGGCGGGAAATATCGTTAAGCTGACACAGGCCAATGGTGTGGCGACGTTTGACGGGATCGGCAAAGCAACCTTTACGATTACCTCTAACAGCGTAAACACCAATCAGGCTTTCGGAGTCCCGTTGGTGTACTCGGGTACTTATACGATCCAATCCAACTGCCAGGGATCGATCAGCATCACCAGCGGAGACACTGCGACATTCAACGTGGTGGCATATTCTGTGAACGCCACAACCATGGTCGCGAGAGTGTTTGCGTTGGTCGGGACGGACGCAACTTACGCCTACAACGGAAGCGGTAACGTGCAGCCCGCCGCCTGCAGCGTGAACACTTTGTCGGGTGGATGGACCTTTAGCTCCAACGGCAATACCTTGAACGCAGCCGCAGTGACGGGGATAGTCGATATGGCCGGGGTGTTTACCTTCGACGGGCTCGGCAATGCGACGGCGAACTGGAATGTATCGTCGAATACGACGAATTCCACAGTGGCGGCTACAGGCACTTACACAGTTTCGCCAGCGTGCCTGGGAACTATGACCCTTACCGATTCCAGCAGCAACACGAAGTATTCGGTGGCACTGAGTATTTTTGGAGCCTTAGCGGCGAACTTCACGTTTTCCGCATCCAGCCCGACATCGGTCTTCAACGGAACCGCACGCACTGGATTTCTAAATCCAGGACAAGCGGTGGTGAATGCGGCGAGCTTCACCGCCGGCGCTACGCCTGCGGGAAGTGTCTTCACCATCTTCGGGTCGGGTGTGGCAACTGGAGTGTCGCAGGCCAGCGTGGTGCCGCTGCCGACCACTCTGCTTACAACATCTGTCACCGTAAATGGCGAACTTGCTCCGTTGTTCTATGTGAATCAAACGCAAATTAACGCTCAGATGCCGGAAGATATCCAACCAGGGCTCGCGACTGTGATTGTCAAGAATGGGACTTCAAGCAGTAATGCCGTAGCCGTAGTGATTCCGGCGACAGCCACGCCGGGTATTGTGGTCTACGGACAGAATCAGGCTGTCGTGGTGAATCAGGATCAAAGCGTGAATGCTCCAACCAACCCCGCTAAGGTCGGGGACGTGGTGGTCGCTTATCTTACCGGAGGTGGTCCGGTCACGGCGTCAGGCACGTTGACGACGGGTGCGCGCTCCCCCGCTGGACTTTCGCCGGTGACAGGCACCAATAGCATCACTGTAAATGGGAAGGATGCGACAGTCAACTACATCGGACTGACGCCTGGGTCGATCGGTTTGTATCAGGCGAATTTCAAGATTCCCTCGGTCGCCACGGGGAACCATCCCCTGGTGATTACGATCGCGGGACAGGCGTCCAATAAGCCGCTGATTGCGGTTACGAATTAGAGACGTGCATTACTGACGCTGAAACGTCAAGACGATGGTCTTGTGAGACGGCACCACTATGGCCGCCGTCATCGTGCCATCCGGGTTCAGGCTGTAGCTTTCCACAGTGGTGACACTGGACTGTGTAGTCAGCACCTTCAGGACGTCGTGGTCCCATTTGGTTTTGCTCTTGAGATCTTTGCCGCTGTGAATGGTAGCACTGTTGGCTGAATCGGTCATGTCTTTATAGAAGTACGTTTCAGCCGCACCTTCGTATTTGAAATCGCGAGAGACGGTGATGTTGCCTTCGCGCTCGTTTATGGTCACTGTGCCAGTTTGAATAACGGGCTGCCCTGCGAAATCGCTCTTGGCGGGCAACATGGTCCAGGTGCCATTCAGGATGGTGTGGTCGCTCGCGAAGACGGACGACGTGGTCAGTAGAACTGCCAGGATCATAGCTCGATTCATAACTTAGCCTCCACGATCTAAATCAAGGTCATAAAAAAGGCCGTGGCTTAACTCGCTTGGGGCGAGTGGCCACGGCCGCGCACTTCGAACGCCGATTCGATTAACGGGTGCGTTCCGGAGAATCGCGATGCAGACCGTGTTCAAACCTCTCGGCTACTGCCGGGGTCTTCACATCGCCCGCCAGAATCTCACGCTGTGTGACGTCACGACCATAGAGATCCTTATTTGTGTCATGGTCGGGCCGCAACGTAGCGCCGTCCAAGGCGATTCCAGCAAACAGGCCGCGCGCACGGGAATAAGACAGCATTTCCGCGTTGAGCTTTGCATCCGTTTGGGCTGTGCTTTCGCGGCCGATCGGACCTGCGGCCGCTGTGGCATCTGCGCCGATCGTAAACTTGTCGGACATCAGGTGCTTCATGCCACCGTCATTCATGACCAGCAGCACGATGTCTGTCTCAGAAAGTCCAATCTGGAACCCGACACTTCCGCCTTCCACGGCCACGCCGGCGGGAGCGCTCCAGGTTGTGCCACCGTTGTGGCGGCATGAGGCGAACCCTCGTCCATACTTCGCACCGAAGATGAAGCCAGCCTTTTTCATGCCCGGAACAACGATGACGCACTTCGATTTATCCAACAGATCCTGGGGAATGCCCTTATCTGACGCCATCATCATGGCCTTTAGGGTGTCGGCGGACGCGTCCAGCCGATCCTCTGTTTTCACTTCTCTATCCGCCGCGAGAGCGGCGATACTCATAGAACCAGCAATTGCCAAAACAGCCATAAACGACTTGTGCATGCGTAGGTCCTCCTCTTCACACTCGTTAAGAGCACGCTGGCTTCCAATGTTGGCTCACAAGAGATTCAAAATGTTTTCGCCGCGTTGTCTATGGTTTAGAGAGCTGCTCGTATCGGAAGTGCATGCAAACGGTTCGCAGTTTCGCAGGATAAGGGAAGAATCTTCTGGCGGGCGACGTTGGGGCGTCGCATATCTGCGAAGATTTCGGAGTACGATACGAAACATGGCGACCAGCCGCAGAACGTTCCTTCAATCCAACGCCGCGATGCTGGCGGGCTCTATGCTGACGCGGCGCCTGGTTCAGGCTCAAACTAATGTCATGCAAGCGAAGGCAATTGAAACAGGAGTCCTTAAGATTGGTTACGAGGAAAGCGGACCGGGCGGGGGCTTTCCAATCCTGTTGCTCCACGGCTTTCCGGACGACGTGCGGGCCTGGGACGAGGTCGTGACACCTCTGGCCAATGCAGGACATCGGGTGCTGGTTCCGTATCTGCGCGGGTATGGGCCCACGCTGTTTCTGGATGCTTCCGCGCCTCGTATGGCCGAGCAGGCGGCGATCGGCAAGGATGTGATCGACTTGGCCGATGCGTTGCACCTGGATCGGTTCGCGGTGGCCGGTTACGACTGGGGTGGCCGCGCTGCCGCGATTGCCGCGGCGATTCACCCGGATCGAGTGCGTGCGAGCGTGCTGATCGGAGGTTACTCCATTCAAGATACGGTGGGGCCGCAGTTGCCTTCTTCGCCCGAGGCCGAGCAGAGGATTTGGTATCAGTATTACTTCAACACGGAGCGCGGACGCGCGGGCCTGAAAGCCAACCGCCAAAGCCTTTGCCGGCTGTTGTGGCAGACCTGGTCGCCCAGCTGGCATTTCTCAGATGAGACCTACAATCGCACGGCGGCATCGTTCGATAATCCCGATTTTGTGGATGTGGTGATTCACTCCTATCGCCACCGGCTTGGGAACGCTCCGAGCGAGGCGCGCTTCCAAGCCGTGGAGCAGCAGCTCGCCAAGCGTCCGCGAATCGAATGCCCTTCGATCACGTTGTATGGGGCTGATGACGGAATCGCACGTCCGCCAGCTGAGCCTCCCCCCTCGGAACGTCAGGTATTTTCGAAGTTGGTCGCGCGGCGCGTCATCTCCGGCGTCGGACACTTCATGCCGCGCGAGAAGCCGGAGGCGGTGTCGGCCGCGATGCTCGAGTTAATGGCGATGACGCGATGAACGATCTGCAGCGTTTTGTGGATGCGCAGAGCGATGTGCATGAGAGGGTCCGCGCGGAACTGCGTGCAGGGCGGAAGCAGAGTCATTGGATGTGGTTCGTCTTTCCTCAACTTCGAGGGCTGGGACACAGCCACATGGCGACCCTGTATGGAATCTCGTCGCGGGACGAGGCGGAAGAATACCTGGAGCATCCTGTTCTGGGGCCGCGACTGAGGGAGTGCACCCAGTTGGTCAACCTTGTGGAAGGGCGATCGATCCATGAGATTTTCGGATCGCCGGACGACATGAAATTTCGGTCCTCGATGACTTTGTTTGCCAGCGTCGCCAAGGACAATCAGATTTTCAAGGATGCACTCCAAAAGTATTTCGATGGCAAGCTTGACCCACTGACTATGGAACTTCTATAGGGAACGGCTCTAGACTCGCGCGCGTCTAGAATGGCAATGCGTCAAACTTTCTTGCTGCTTCTTTTGCTGGCGGGAACGGGTGACGCCCAATGGCACACAATCAGTCCCCGGTCTACCCTTGCGCGAGATATGGTGGACGCGCATAATGCCGTACGGGCCGGACTGAAAATGCCTCCCTTGGTTTGGTCCGACAGGCTCGCCGAACGCGCACAGGACTGGGCCGATACCCTGCTGGCACGCAGACAATTCGCCCATCGGCAGAACTCACCCTACGGCGAGAATCTGTTTGAGATCAGAGGGGGATCCGCGACCTCAGCACAAGTGGTGAAGGCGTGGGCCGACGAAGTTCGGGACTACGACTACAAGTCGAACAAGTGCCGCGGTGTGTGTGGACACTATACGCAAATCGTCTGGCGCGATACGAAAGAAGTCGGATGCGCGGTCGCGCGCGGCGGCGGTCGCGAGGTTTGGGTTTGTAACTACGATCCGCCGGGCAACTATATCGGCGAACGGCCCTATTAGCCTATCTGGCGTTTGACGCCGAGGTTGTCGTTTTCGTGTCCCCTGTTTTGCCAGGGTGAAGCGTTAACTTCTGCACGCGCCAATTCAGAATTTCCGCGACGTACAAAGTATTTTCGGACGGGCAGGCTATTTCGTGGATCCATCCGAATTGCTTCAATTGGCGGCCCATGCTGCCCAGCTCGCCGACCACTTTGCCATCCAGCGTCAGCTTGTAGATCCGGCCAGGATAAGCGTCGGCACTATAGATGTACTGCGTGGGTCCCGGACTGATGCAGATCGCCCAGGGTGCGCCGCTGCCCATCGCTCCCACGCCTTCTTTGGTGGCGGGAGGGTTGCCCATCCACATATGCACTGGAGAGGACACGGGCACGTCGATCTTCATTTCGCGCAGGAAACCGCCATCGTGGTCGAAGACCTGAATGCGCCGATTGCCGCGGTCGGCCACGTAGATGTTCCCCTTGGCGTCGGAGGCGATGCTGTGCGGTGTGTTCAGCTCGCCCTGTTTAGAGCCGGGGCCGCCCCACTGCTTTACCCAATCGCCATTCTTGTCGAACTTGGCGATGCGTGAGTTGATATAGCCATCGCTGATGAAGATGTTTCCTTCCGGGTCCCAGGTGACGTCGGTGGGCTGGCGAAACTGGCCGTCTACGGCGGGGCGAGGCGGATTCACACGCGTCCAAGCACCGGCTTCATCGGACGCTTCCTTCTTGCGTCCAAACACCATTGCGACTCTGCCTTCGGGGGTGAACTTGATCACCATGTCCGAGCCTTTGTCGATGGCCCACAGGTTGTCGTCCTTATCGATCCGAATCGCGTGCGCGAATGACCACGCATAAAGGTTGTGACCGATTTCGCGGAGATACTTGCCATCCGGTCCGAATTCCAAAATCTGCGCGGCAGTTGCTCCGTAAGCAGGTCCTGTGGTGTTTCCGCGCGAAAAGATAAAGATGTGCCCCTTGGAGTTAACAGCGACGCCGGAGGCTTCACCCAGAAAAAGGTCCGGAGGAAGCTTGAAGAAGTTGGGCGTCGAGTCAAAGGGAATTTCGGGAGGAGCCTCCTGCGCGAACGCGGGAGCAACCGCCAGAAGAGCCAGTGCAATCGATGTGTATTTCATAAATTGATCCTATTCTCCGGTCTGCAGCATTCCGCTGGTGACGCGTTTGGGAACATAACCGACCGGGATGGTTGCGATCACCTTCATGGTCTTGTTGTCCACAACCACGGTCGAGTCTTTACCGGCCACCGCTACGTAGAGATTCTTGCCGTCCGGCGGGATCGTGAGCCACTCGGGATGGAGCCCGACCGGAACAACCTTCAGCAGCTTGAAGTCGGGCAGCGAGTACGCCGCCACGTAGTCATACCATTTGCTGGTAGCCCACAGCATCTTTCCATCTTTGGTGATGGCAAGGCCGTGCGAGGGCGAACCCTGTATCCCGTCGGTCTCCTTTTCCTGGCCGGGAACGTCGGGAAGAGTGATCCGATTGCTTTCTTCGTGCGTCTTAAAATCGACCACCACGAAGCCGTGAAAATCGGATAGCTGGACGATGATCTCCTTGGTCGAGCCGTCGGGGTTGGTGGTGAAGACCATTGGGCGAATGCCACCCTTTTCCTTCAGCGTCCAGGCCATGGTGTTGGTTGCTATGTCGATCACGTTAATCACGCTGGCAGCGACCGATCCCGCGACGGCAAATTTGCTGTCGGGAGTGACGTAGACATTGTGGATGGCTCCGGTGGTGGGGATGGTCTTGATATTGGTCAGCGACTTGGTGTCGATGACATCCACGGCGCCGGGAGCCTGCGCAATCGCGGCATAAACGAAGGCGCCGTCCTTGGTCACATCCAGATTGTTGGGACGGCCGCTGAGCGGAATTCTCTTGAGAACCTTCAGAGTCTTGGCGTCGACAACATCCACCGTTTTCAGAGGCTCGTCGGTGACGTAGATCCTGCTGCCGTCGGGCGCAATCACTACGCCATGCGGAACTTCGATATCGTTGATCACGCCGACGACCTTATTGGTGACCGGGTCGATCACGTGAAGGTTATCGCCGGCGGAGTTGGTCTGGACTACGCGCTCTTTCGATGCAGCCCAGAGGGGCGCTGTCAGGAATGCCCCTGCCGCCAGGGCAAAAATCCCGCACGTCTTCACGATCTTCATGTGAACCTCCTGCTTCATTTGGAATTATCACCCTTCTGGCCGCGAGCCCACGCGGCGAGCGTCTGCCATTCAGGATCGTCCTGCGAGTTCCAATGTTTACCGCCCGCATGGAACGGATCGCCTCCGGCTTGTGGAGCTAAGGGATGCAGCAGCAGACGGCTCTTAAGCGCATCGCCTGGCTTGACCACTCGCTTCCAGGCTTCGAAATTCTTACGCGATTGCTCCTCATCCCAGGAGGTTGCGCCAGGGGAAAGCTCCTGCAGCCGAGGATTTCCATTTTCATGGCAGGCGATGCAGCGCGCGTGTCCAGGCCGTTTGTTGAGGAAAATCGGTTGCACGCGATCGCGAAAGAAAGCGTAGTCCAGCGTGACTCCTGTCGCGGTTTGGGGCGAGCCTGTTTTCGCCCAGCCGGCCAGCGTCTGCCATTCGGGATCGCTTTGCGACTTCCAATGCTTGCCGCCCGCGTGGAACGGATCGCCGCCCGCTTCGGGAGCCAGGGGATGCATCATCAGGCGGCTGGCCAAGGGATCGCCCGGCTTCACCACTCTTTGCCAGGCTTCGAAATTCTTACGCGACTGCTCCTCGTTCCAGGTGGTCGCGCCGGGAAGCAGTTCCTGTAAACGGGGATTCCCGTTTTCGTGGCAAGCGATACACCGCGCGTGCCCGGGGCGCTTGTTTAAGAAGATGGGCTGGACTTTGTCCCTGAAATATTCGTAACTCAGGGTCTGGCCGAGCGCGCCAAGTTGGGCTAACAGAACCGTTGCCGCGGTAATCAGCAATTTCATAAAAAGCACCGGGATGCGGGCCACGTCTATAATACATCGCCTGCAAGAAGGAAGGGCATCGGCTTGCCTTAGCGGCGTTAGTGCCTAAAATAGAAACTCCACTATTACAAGGAGGTTAGCCTTGGCAGCTAACTTAAGTGCGAAAGAGCGAATGGAGCATGGCAGAGCCCGGCGCGATGTGGTGAGCCGCGCCGTCCAAGCGAATCTAAAACCGGAAGACCGCCAGTTCGCGCCTATCGACGTCCTCAGGGCATCGGCGGAGAGTCGTGTTCCTCAATTACTCCCCATCAAGTACGCGCGGATGAGGGTCTCGCCCTTCGCATTTTTCCGCGGCGCGGTATCCATCATGGCGGCCGACCTGGGACGGCTTCCGAATTCGGGCTTGCACGTTCAGCTGTGCGGAGATGCGCACGTGCAGAACATGGGCTCGTTCGCCACACCTGATGGCAAGCTGGTTTTCGATCTGAACGATTTCGACGAGACAATCCGCGGACCTTGGGAATGGGACGTCAAGCGAATGGCTGCCAGCATCGTCCTGGCTGGACGCGAATCGGGCCACGGACGTTCGGGTTGCAAGAGCGCGGCGGAAACATTTGTCGAAAGCTACTGCCGCGCCATCGCGGAATTTTCAGAGCTGCCTTTGCTGGGGGTGGCTCGCCATCAGATTCATCGGCAGAAACGGATTAAACCCATCCACGCCGCACTTCGTCAATCGGAACGAGCGAGCCCATTGGACCTACTGGTGAAGTTCACTCAGAAAGACGGGCGTGGACGCACGAATTTTCGCGACATGCGGCCGGGGTTCTGGCGGATTAAAGGGCAAAAAGCCAAAGAGGTTCTGGCCGCGCTGGAGCTCTACCGGAAGATCCTTTCGCCGGACCGGCAACACCTTTTCAATCTATTCCAAAGCCTCGACGTGGGGTTCAAAGTGGTGGGCACCGGAAGTGTCGGTCTGCGCGACTACGTGGTTCTGTTCCAGGGAAACCACGAGCAGGATCCGATGTTTCTGCAGATCAAGCAGGAGGTGTCGTCGGCGTACGCCAAGTATCTGAAGCACTCGTCTCCTCAACACCAGGGACGGCGTGTGGCGGAGGGGCAGCGCGCGATGCAGCCGATCTCAGATCTGATGCTGGGCTGGACCACGGTTGGGCATCATCACTATCTGGTGAGACAGCTCAACGATCATAAGGGCAGCATCGATCTACAGCGGTTAAGGGACGACGGACTGAGGAGCCTGGCGTTGATCGCCGGAGAGCTGTTGGCGCGAGGACACGCCCGCTCGGGCGACGCGTGCGAGATTCGCGGGTACTGCGGCTCGGGTGTGAAGATGGCTGCGGCGCTGCGGGAGTTCGCGGTGCAGTATGCGGATCAGACGGAGGCCGACTACGGGCTATTCATCACGGCGATCCAGAACGGAAAGATAAAGGCGGCTGAGGCGGCGGCTTAGTGAGTCGGAGGAAGGTGGAGGAATCGAACCCCTGTGTTTCACCACACCATGGTTTTCAGGACCACTTGCCGGCCATTCAGCGGCACCTTCCGTATTGTCAAAGAGCTATCTCACCTTTCGAAAAATTGGTACCGGGGTAGAGGATCGAACTCTACTGCATCTGTTTGTAGGACAGAGGCCCTCGACCAGAAGGCGACCCCGGCGCATAGGAGATCTGGAGCGGGATGCGGGAATTCAACCCGCGTGTTCTGCTTGGAAGGCAGATGCCTGAAGCACTCGGCCAATCCCGCAATGAATAAAACTTGGTACCGGGTGATTGAATCGAACAATCGTCGCCTGAGTCAAAGTCAGGAATCTTGCCTTTAAACGAACCCGGTGAACCGGTTAAAGGCTGCGTTGCTGCCGTGTGACGACGCCTCGCGAGGAGTGTCTTTCGGAGCTTTGAAGTGTGGAGCTCGCGACAGGAATCGAACCGGCATGGGCCGCAGTACCGTTGCGGTGCCCTGCCAACACGGGCGACGCGAGCCCGTTGGTAGTTTCGATTTGTGCCTCGTTCAACACGTCAACAGTTTGCCACCACCCGTCATTGGTGTCAAGAGAATTAGCCCATTATTGCTGGATTTTAAGAATGATGTTCCAATTAAGAGTCATGCGCGCAATTATTATCGGGGGCGGGATCGGAGGTCTCAGCGCTGCCATCGCACTGCGACGAAAAGGTATCGACGCGGATGTCTTTGAAAGAAACCCCGAGCCGAAAGAAGTCGGCGCGGGCATCTCGCTTTGGCCAAACGCGACCAAGGCTCTGCGCAGGCTTGGACTTGGCGAAACGCTGGATTCGATCAGCCTGGTGAATCAGGAAGGCGCGGTGCGGCGCTGGAATGGGACGTTCCTTTCGAGGACTCCGGTGCACGAGCTGCAGCGGCTTTTTGGCGGGGGTGTCGTCGTCCTGCACCGCGCGGAGCTTCTGGATATGCTGGCACAAAGTGTCGGCGCGGCCAAGATCCACGCGGGCCATCTTTGTTCGAGTATTTTTCAGGACGCGAATGGCGTCACCGCGAGCTTCGCCAGTGGCGAGACAGTTCAGGGCGACTTTCTGATAGGTGCCGACGGTCTTCATTCCGTGGTCCGGACCTCACTGGGCCACCAGGATAAGATGCTGTACTCGGGCTACACGGCGTGGCGAGCTGTCGTTCCCTATAACGGCCCCCCGATCGTTCCCGGCGAGTCGTGGGGCTGCGGAAGGCGCTTCGGCATTCTACCCGTGAAGGGCGGCCGCGTGTATTGGTTCGCTACCGATAACGCTAAGGAAGGAGATCGCGACCCGGCTTCAGGCCCACGGGAACGGCTGCTTCAGCTATTCAAGGGATGGCATGAGCCGGTGGAGGATCTGATTGCAGCATCGTCGAACAGCGCCATCCTGAGAAATGACATCTATGATCGCGAACCGCTGGAGACCTGGGGAAAAGGCCGCGTGACGTTGCTGGGCGATGCAGCCCATCCGATGACTCCGAACCTGGGCCAAGGCGCGTGTCAGGCGATTGAAGATGGACTGGAGCTTGCGGCCTGCATTGCCAGCGGACCAACGCTGGAAGATGGTTTGAAAAATTATGAGGCTCGCCGCACGAGCCGGACCAGTTCAATTGTGCTGACTTCCCGGCGATTAGGTGCGATGGGACAAATCGAGCAACCGCTATTATGCTGGTTGCGCGATTGGTTCTTGAAAATGTCGCCGCCCAGTTTCTCGATGCGAACCCTCGCGCCGGTAGTCGGCTACGAGGGCCACCTCGACTAGTTCCCAGCTGCCGGAGGCCCGCCGCAGTTCTTTGAGCACTTGGGCGGCATGGTGAACTTATCCTTCAGCTTTTCGCGATACGCCGGAGTCGCCGTTTCGGCCCCGCCGAGCGCCGCTTCCGTAGGAATGTGATAGATCTTCGGCAGCTCATCCATCAAAGGATTCTTGCCGGGCAGATAGTGCGGAACGGAGCGCTCCGGCACGCCTTCATCGCCGACGATGCAGGGCGGCCCACCGGAGTTCATCAGGTTGGGCGCGGTAACGAAGGTCCGCGAGATGTAATACGGCTCGGCCAAATAGATCGGGTCCTCCATCGAGGACGTCACCGTCAGCATTTCGCCGTGTTTGATGAAATGCGTGATCATGGTCGCCTGGTCACTGGTCATCGCGCCGTTGCGGCGAAGGTAGCCGGTCAACATGTGCGTCGTGGTGGCGGTCAAGACGTTGTTGTCCCAGACGCCGGTAGTGAAGCCTTCCTGGCTGTGCGGAGCGTTCTTGGAAGGATGCGGACGGCCATCCATCCAGATGGTCATTTCCGCCTTATCTTCCCAGGCGCCGACCACCCACGCGACCGTCTTGCCTGTGAGCGGATCGACGTTATTCCACATCTTAAGTCCGAAGGTGCCCACCATCATGTGCCACTGCGAATAGAAGGCGCACTCGCGCTCCGGCATCGATATTTCCGACTGCACGTAGGTGAGAGCCTTGGCGCGGCCGGCGTCGTTAAAGGGAATTCCCGTGAAGTCGCCCGGGTTCGGTCCCGCGCCGCGCTCCAGCGCGTCCTCGTGATTCTTCGACGCCCAGGATCCCGACAGATCCACCTGCGCCAGAGCCGGGAGTCCCAGACTGGCAAACATCGCTACCGTAAGAGTGATTTGATTGCGTGTCATTTTTCTATTCCTCCCGTTACCATTTCGCCGTGCATGCCGACGGAGACCATCCCGCGTCGCTATTCTGCTTCTTAAAATGCGTCGTTACAATGAACGGCTCCCGCAGATACTGGGGGTCGGTCACGGAAGTGGTCACCACCAGCATAATTGAGCCATCGCGTTCCTTCAGCGTGTCGTAATATTCGAGCATTGTCGCGTTTTCGCTGTAAGGAACGCCATTCTTTCTTAGATAGCCTGCCTTAAGGTGCGACGTTTCCACCTTCAGGCTGCGGACCCCTGCCGTTTCCCAATCAGCTACCGAATCGCCCTGGAGACTCGACGGTCCGGCCGGCGCTTTCGCCTTTCCGAAGTGGAGGAGGCGAGTCTGCTTACCCGCATCCGTCTCCACCTGCAGCGTCTGATCGTCTTGCCAGGTGATGTGCAAATGGCCCGGCTGGCGGAACAAGGAAGGGGCTCCGAACGCCTTGCAGACATCGCCCGAGGCTTCATCTTTAGCCGGATCCCAGGTGGCTGCCACTTTGCCTGCTTCCGCAGTCATAGGCACACCCATATAGTCGCCGGCCGGCGGCATCACCATGCGGAAGCGCCAATCCTCGTCCACGACGGAAACCCAGTATCCGGTCAGGTCAATGGGAGCGGCGGCCTTCGGATTCTGTGCCCCGCCTCGGCCACCACCGCCTCTGCCCTGGGCCGCCAAAGGCAGCGCCGGGACGATAATCAATGTCGCGGCCACAACCAGCGCGCGGGATCCTGAAATGATTCGATGACTCATGCTTTTTCCTTGTGGCTACTTCTTCTCGCTTAAGCTCTTGTAGATGGATTCGATGAACGCGCTGGTAACTCCCGGCTGCGTCCCGTATTCCGTCTCATAGGGCTTGGCGGGAGACGCTTCTTTAATCTGACCCAGCGTCATTCCCCTCTTCATCATGTCGGCGATCACGTCGCGGACCACCACCACCATGTCGCGATAATTCACCACGTCCAGTTGCACGCACAGCCGTCCGTGGCCGGGAATCACATAGGTGCCGGTGCCCTTATAGATGTAAGGCCCGGGAGGAACGGCCAAGTCGATCAGCTTGTTCAGCGCGTCGATCTCTCCTTGAATGCTGCCGCCGTTGGCGATATCGATCACCGGAAAGCGAGTGGTGTCGAGAACCTCGCCCGCGGCCACCACGTCCGAGATTCTAAAAAATACGAAGCTGTCCGCACCACTGTGGGCCGCTTTTTGGTACTCCACTACGATCGGCTCGTCATTCATGCGGATTCGCTTTGCGTCCGTGTAGAAAGCCTCGGTGGGCCAGGTGTCGGTGGGAAATAGCGAGGTCTTGCCAGTGGGGGCGCTCATCCTCTGCAGGACGCTGTCATGCGCCAGAATCGACGCCGCGCCGCCGTTGGTCATCGCGTTTCCGAAATTCGAATTGCCCAGGGCGTTCGTAAAAATGGTGAGGCCGGACTTGGCGAGCTTTCCGTTGCCGCCCACATGATCCGCGTCAGCTCCCGTGTTGACGATGTAGCGCACGGGCAGCGGAGTAATCTTCTTCAACGCGGCCAGAACCTGGTCTGACATAGCAGCGCTGCCCGCATCCACCAGAACGACGCCATCGCTGCCGATCTGCACGCCGACATTTCCGCCACCGCCGGCGATCATGTAGAAATTCGGCCGCACCTGGATTACGTCGATTCCGTCGTCTGCCGCATAGCCGGGCATCGCGGCCCACAAGGCCAGTCCCATGGCCGCAGCCATAGGCCAGCGCACTACTCGATCGGTGAAACGCATTATTTAGAACTCCCTCAAATTGAGCCAGGCAAGCCGAAAGATATCGATCTTGCAAGTTGACTATTTTAGTCGGATCGGCGGTCCAAGTCCACGATGCCACCGATTACCTGCCGCTTGTATATGCTGTTCGGTCTAAATTTCGCCTTAACGCAGGTCGGATTAAGAGCGGATCGCGGCGTGACTACTACTTCTTGCCCTTTTCCATCTCCGCCGCTTTGATCATGTGCTCGTAGTCGGGGTTGTTCTCGATGCACTCGTACTCTTCGACCCTTACGCCGATCGGAGCGCGAAACGTTGCGCCGGTAACGAAGGGCTTGGTGAGCACCACAGGATCTTCGACAGTGGCTGACCAGCTCAGGCTTCCGTCATTGTTGAGCGTGTATCGCTCCACCACGTGCATTTGTTCGGAGTGAATGGTGCCGGTTCCGCTGATCCAGGTTTTGTCGTTGAAGCCGACCGCGTCCACCACAAACGTGTCGCCTTCCCAGCGGCCGACGGAATCGCCCATCCAGGTAGGAGTCAGATCGTCGGGATGCTGGAGCTTCTCGTTGATCGGAATGCGACGCCACGCGCGGAACGATTCATAGAGGATCACGATTTCCTTGGGCGTCTGCACGATCTCCAGCGGCATCGGTTCGGTTTGGATGCGCGGAACCCCGGGCAGCAGGCACTTCAGCGTAGGATCATCCAGCGTAGTGAGCGCTTTTCTCTTGGCGTCGAACTCCGGCTTATAGGCAAGAGGCTGCCGCGTGATTGGATGAGCATCAATCGGAGGCAGAGGATGCAGTGGCGGCGCTCCCTTTTCTCCTGTGATGCTGACACCGCCCGACTGCCATGTGCCTGACATGTCAGGCTTCCCATCAGCGGTGCGGGGAACGGGCTTGTGGACTACAGCCTCTGTGGGCTTCGCTTGCCCTTGCCCCGGCGCTGGCGCGGCAAGAAAAAACAGTCCCGCACTGACGACACGAACCGGCAATACGAGTCTTCATCACCGGCCCTCGGGACCAGCAAACTTCTTGGAGCCGTCCGAGAACGTAATCTCGCGGCCCGCGCCTGTGTTGCTGCCGTCCTTCGCCTTATAGGCTGTCATCGTGACCGTCGCGCCTTCCTTAAGAATGTCGCGTGTGAAGCCGGTCCGCTTGAGCGTATTGGGAGGGTAGCCTTCCAAAGCCCAGCTCACCACTTTGCCATCGGGGCCCTTCACGTCCAGATGGATATACATGTGAGGGTTGGTCCATTCCACTTTCGTGATCACGCCTGTCAGAGTGATCAGATTATTCGAATCGTATTCGGCCGCAAAGGAATGATGCGCGGCGGCTGGCATCTCGGCCAGCAGCAAGCCGAAGGCGGCCATCGTGATTATGAATCCGTATTTCATTGCATGCACCTTGATCTTAAAAATTCTTGCGCTATGTTATCGCGGTGCCCGAACAGAGTCAATGCTCGTTCGCCTTTTGGGACTGCCAACGGTGGGGCAAAATCGGCCAATCTAGCGATCGCCTCGGCGGTCATACGAAAGATGGTCCATTCGTCAATGGGCTTCGCCCCCAAGCCTACATAGAAGTCGATCGACGGTTTGTTCCAATCCAAAACCGCCCACTCCAGGCGGCCGCAGCCGCGATCCTGCGCTGCTTTTGCGACCGAAGCCAGCAGCGCCTTGCCGATTCCCTTGCCGCGCAGTTCCGGCTCCACGAAAAGGTCTTCCAGGTAAATACCGGCCCTGCCCAGGAACGTCGAAAAGTTGGTGAAGAAAACCGCGTAGCCCGCCGGAGAACCCTGCCAATAGGCGAGCAAAACCTCGGCGGCCGGCTGGGGGCCAAACAACGATTCCCGCAGCGTTTCCTCGGTAGCCGTAACAAGATGGGATAGCTTCTCGTAGGCCGCGATTTTGTGGATGAAAGACAGAATGAGAGCGACGTCGCGTTCCGTGGCAGCTTCAACCTGAAGCTCGCCTGGATTCACCGGCCCCATTCCGTCAACTGTTGCAAAACCAGTTCGGCCGCCTTCTGCCCGGCGGCTTTCTTGGAAAGACCTTGCGCCTGGCTTGCCAAATCTTTGCCCAGCCGGACCTCTACCGTGAACGTCTTCGCGTGTTCGGGCCCATCTTCCGCGACGATAAAATAGCGCGGCTGCGGCAGCTTCAACGATTGAGCGGTTTCCTGCAAGGCGCTTTTGTAATCCGTGATCGCCTGATCCAGTCCCTCTTCCGGCAGATCAACCGAGCCGACCACATGCCTCAAAATGAATTCCCGCGCCGGCTCCAAACCCCCGTCCAGATACAGGGCTGCAATCAGAGCCTCTACTCCATCGGCCAGCAGAGTTCTTTTCTCCCTGCCTCCGCTAAGCTCCTCACCTCTACCTAACAACAAATGTTCGCCCAAGCCGATCTCCATCGCTACGTGATGCAGACGAGCGGCGCTTACCAGATGAGCCTTAATTTTTGACAGCCGCCCCTCGGCCGACGCCGGCTGATGGAGATACAGGCACTCACTGACCACAAAGCCCAGGATTGCGTCGCCCAAAAACTCCATCTGCTCGTTGTCGCCCGACCCCTCGTGAGAGGCCGGCTTCTCGTAGACCCGGGACTTGTGTGTGAGCGCCCTCTCCAGTAGCCCCGGATTGCGAAACGTGTGGCCTAGTGCCTGCTGGAATGTCCCCAATTCAATCGGCATATCGAGGTTTGGTGTACGCGACACTCATTCCGTTTCACGAAAGAGCTGAATTGTTGCATTTACGCTTCGCTTGGGGCGCGTCAGTGTCAAAATGCGCTACTTCTTGCCGTTTTTGGCTTGTTGAGCCCGAGCCTTCTCCGCTTCGGCGACCTGTTTCACCACCGGCTGCAAGTCCGGCATGGCTAGTACCTTATCGATAGTCGTAATGGCATCGTCATATTTCCCTGCGCCGTCGTACGCGCTGGCGAGCCGTACATAGGTTGCCGGTTCCTGATCGGCAGCAGTATCGGCAGCCGTTTTGAACTCCGTAATCGCGACATCGTACTTTTTACGCACCATCGCCGCGGTACCCATGGATTCGTGAGCCTGGGCGATCATGTCCTTCTTGAAAGCTTCCCACTGATCGTCCTTGACCTGGGCGTTCGGCTTGGGCGCGGTCGGGATAATGGCGATGGCGTCGGTTGCGTACTTATTCGCCTTATCCAGCTTTTCGTCTTTATCCAGGTCGAACTCACGGGTGTGCTGGGCCAGTTCCGAAGACAACAGCAGCATTGCTTCGTAGTCCTTAGGATCGGCGGCCAGCGCCTGGTTGGCATAGAACATCGCCTTTTCGGAATCTCTCTTCTGGCGCGCTGCGTCGGCTGCGCGATTCAGGGCCCAGGATTTAAACTCCGTATCGGCAAACTTCTGGATCAAGTCTTCCACGGCCTTAATCCTGTCGTCGGGAGCTTGGGCGTTCTGAACCGCCATGATCGCGTCCTGCTCTTTTTTGGACTTGGGCTTCTGGGCCACCAGCAGGGCCGGCACCACTAGTAGTGTCACCCACAAGAACTTCGTCTTCATCCCAATAACTCCTTCAAATTTAGTTAGGTAGATCGAACATGCGCTACTTCTTAGTAAAAGCTTCTTTTAGACCCTGCTGGGCCGCCACCCGCACAGTTTCCGGTGCATCCGGAACAGCCAAAGCCGCCCGGTATTGCTGCGCCGCTTGCTCCCGATCCCCTTGGGAATCGGCCAACCGACCCAGATACAGCAGACTCCACGCCTTGGTGGACGGGTCCGGTTCCAGATCCAGTACCTCGCGGAATAAACGGTCGCCCGTTTCCGGATCTTTTTGCAGCACGGCAACCCGCGCTAGACCATAATACGCCTTTGCGTGAAGCTGCTTCTCCTGGGTTTCCCCCAACGCCCGAAGATACAGATCCTTGGCACGAGGCAGTTCCCGGGCGAGATACGCCTGTTCCGCTTCATCTAAGGTCTTCGCCGCGCCCGTTAGCACTGGGGCTGATTCCACACGGGTGGTCGTATACCTCTTTACCGCGGGCTGCGCCACGAAATCGATCTGGTCCAGCCGCTTTTCTTCCTTCTTCAAGTCGATCCCGGCGACCAGTTCGGGGAAATACAGCCGCATGGCCTGTTCCTGCTTCTCATAGTTCAGCAGCAATTCCGAAAATGCGGGAGTCACCACAAAACCCTCGCGCAAAGCCTGCGTCACCATGGCCGGTTTCTTTGCGATTCTCGCCTCCACCGCCTTAATGAAGCATTCCGTGGCAAGCAGATTGAAGTCGTTCTTATAGATGCTGGAAAGAATTGGCGATCCCTGCGCGTAGTCGATCAAGCCGCCTTTCTTCTTCAAATCGGCGGCGAATTTTATCCCGAGGGGATCGATCAAATAGTGCAGATATGCGTGCCGGATATCGTCAATCGGCATCTCCGCGGCCGGTGTGACGACAATGAAGTAATCATCCACGTAGCTGCGCGTCTGCACCTGGTTGGGAGGCCCCAGCAGGTCGACGTAGACCTGGAAACGCCGCCCCAGGTAGCCGCTGGTCACGTTGCGCATATACGCGTTGACTTCCAGCACTGCTCGGGACACCGGGGCGCCATAGTGGCCGATCATCTGGTCGTAATAAGGCTGGGCCTGGTTCCACAGCGTTTCGATATTCGCCTCGCGATAGAAGTCAACCAGCAGGGGCGTGAATCCGTAAAGCGCATCCACGTCCGGGGGCACGGGCAGATTGGGATGCACTGGCTCGAATAAGGGAGGGCCAGACGTCGTCAGCGCGTAAGAAATGTATTGGCTGAACTCCTGCGAAGGATCCTTTGGCTTGTGGTCCCTTACAAATCGCTTCAACGCAGGCAGACTTTGCAGCTCACGCTTAGCCAAGTCATCGCGGAGGGCTTTGCGAAGCTGATGATTGGTGGGCGAATCGATCTCGAAATCGTACCCCGCGGCCTGAATCGCGCACATTACCGCGAAGATCGCGGGACTGCCGTCCAGTTGGTTAGCGGACGATTTTGGCGCTTGCGAAAAACACGGGCCGCAGACGCAGACAACCGAAAGAAGGAGTGAAACGGCGCGCAAACAAAAGCCTCAGTCTCCTAGTATATCCAGCGCCGCTTGGAGTTCGCTCCGGGCGTGTGGATCGCGGGTCCGGGCGACTCCTTCGCGATATAAATCCCTCGCATCGTCCAGCCGTCCGAGCTTTTCGAGGGTCTGTCCACCATGGAAATAGGCAGCCGAGTAGTTGGCATCATTTTGCAGAACGCCCCTGAACTCCCCTACTGCCTCCTCCAGTTGTCCGGCCTTTACCAGTTCCATGGCCAACCCATAACGGGCAAACGAGTTGGTCGGGTTCTGTTCAGCCATCTGGCGAAGAATGTCTATGCGTGAAGGTTCCAATCTGATAGCATACCGCTGTACCCGGCACATGGCCTGTCCTTTTTTTGAACCGCGGACGAAACTTGGCGAAGGCCCTTTGGACCCTGCTCCTCGTCTGCCGCTCGGCCAGGCGTGGGGAGGCGTCTGCGTCGCGCCGGGATTTAGTCCTCACGAGCCTGAAGAATCGGAACAGCGCGACATCTGCAACACCGGTTACGCGCGCGGCCGATGCGAGCGTTTCCCCTCCAACTCGGAGGCCGACGCTGTCAGGTTTTCAGCGGGCCGCGACGGCGCCATCGTGTACATCCTCGAAAAAGATCACTCGCCGGTACGCTTTGGAACGGTCAATGACCAGCTCGAGAGTCCCTTGCGGGAGCAGGCCAAAGCCTTCGGTTGTCCGTAGGGACTCGCTTCATATCTTGAGAAATTCTGCTCCAAAGTTCAACTTATCCTCATGCCCCCGCCCAAGCGAGTGATCCGACGAGCCACCCCTTCCCGAACGCTGGAGACCTTCATCCACATCGTTCGCGGCCAAAAAGTCATGCTGGACGCCGACATCGCCGGACTGTACCAGGTCGAAACCAGAACTCTTAACCAGGCGGTCCGCCGGAACCTTCATCGGTTCCCGGCGGACTTCATGTTCCGGCTCACTGCACAGGAAGCCACCTCTTTAAGATCACAAACTGTGATCTTAAACACAGGCCGTGGAAGGCACGCGAAGTATGCGCCGCTAGCATTCACGGAGCACGGTATCGCGATGCTGTCGTCCGTACTTCGAAGCAAGCGCGCGGCGCAGATGAGCATCGCTATCGTTCGCGCCTTCATCAAAATGCGTGAACTGGTCGCGGCCAACAAAGAAATGGCCGTCCGCATCGACAAACTGGAGCGTGGCCAGGACCAGACTGCCTCCGTGATCCAAGTCCTGGCAGAAGACATCGATCATCTTGCTGGCGAGGTGGAGCAGATGAAGGCGCTCCCACCCGTTTCTAAGCGCCGCATCGGATTTCGGACCTCGAACGCATAGCGTGGACGTGTCATCACTCTTCGCCCCGCACCAATATCTCCCCGCAAAATCATAAACTTATTCATTCGATTTCCACCCATTTCCGAGCACCCGGGTTAGATTATGGGCAAGAGCCTGGAAGTCCCAACGGAGGTCAGGCCGCGCAGTAGGTGGAAGAGCAACCCGGGCAACTCCATCGAGCCGCTAGCACCGTGGGTGTTTGCTGCAACAATAAAACAGCTCCTGCGCCAGATCAGGGTGACCAACGGGCTTTGGAGGCCTCCGAGAATGCTTTTCGAAAGGAAAACAAGTCGCAGACTGGCAGCAAGTTGCCGCCGATTTCGATAACATAGGGGCAAGGAGTAGTCGAACCATGGCGTTCCTCTCGAAATCCCTGCCTCGGCGTACTGTTTTGCGAGGCATCGGCGCTACCGTGGCGCTGCCGTTTTTGGACGCTATGCTTCCGCCTCTGCGCGCCTCCGTAAAGCCCGCGCACCGCTTCCAGGCCTTTTATGTGCCTAACGGAATGGCGATGGAATATTGGACTCCCAAGGGTGAAGGCGAGGCCCTGGAGATTTCTCCCATTCTCGAACCCCTGGCCGCGTTTAAAGATCAGATGCTGGTATTTTCCGGCATCAAGGCGAGCTGGAACTACATCCACGCCGGCGCCTCAGGCTCCTTCCTTACCGGCACTCCGCGCGGCGGGCGCAACGAAATTGAAATCATCGCCGACGTCTCCATAGATCAGCTCCTGGGCCGTCACTTCGCGCAGGAAACACAGTTGGCTTCGCTCGAAATGTCGATGGACACGCCGGCCAACGCGGGCGCCTGTACCGGCAATCTAAGCTGCGCCTATCTGGACACGCTCTCCTGGCGCAATGCGACGCAGCCCTTGCCGATGGAGTGGAATCCGCGGACCGTTTTTGAAAAGCTTTTCGGCGATAGCGGCAGCACCGACCGTGCCGCTCGCGAGCGCAGATTAGAACAGCACAAGAGCATTCTGGATTCCGTCACCGAGAAGTTGGCTGGCCTGAAGCAGGAACTTGGAAGTGGCGATCAGGGCAAGGTGGACGAATACACCGATGCCGTTCGCGACGTGGAACGCCGCATTCAGATGGCCGAGAAGCAGAGCAACATCGAGCTGCCCGCATTCGACCAGCCCCTGGGTGCTCCGCCCGTCTTCGAAGATCACCTCGCGTTGATGATGGACCTGCAGGTCCTCGCGCTCCAGTCTGATCTGACGCGCGTCATTTCTTTCATGATCGCCAAGGAGCAGAGCCCGCGGCCCTATCCTCAAATAGGCGTGCCGGAAGCTCACCATCCGCTCTCGCATCACAACAACGTTCCAGAACTGATCGAGAAGATGTCGAAGATCAACCGCTATCACACGCAGTTGTTCTCGAAGTACCTCACCAGACTGAAGGCTGTGCCGGATGGCGATGGGTCCCTTCTGGACCACATGACGATCCTTTACGGCGCGGGCATCTCCAACAGCAATGGACATTCGGGGGACAATCTGCCTCTGATGCTGGTGGGCGGCGGCGCGGGCAAGCTGAAGGGCGGCCGCCACCTCAAATACCCCAGCAAGCCTTCGCAGGCAAACCTGCTGATGACCATCATGGACAAGATGGACTACCCGGTGGAGAAGGTCGGCGGCAGCACCGGCAAACTCCCCATCGATTCGCTCGCGGGCGTGTAAGCAAGATGCGAACGTGGCTCATTGCGGTTTCTCTAGCCAGCAGTATCGTGGCCGCCGACCTCGGTCGTCCGCTGATCATCGACGCGGCCAAGAATGGCGATAGAGCAACACTGAGCGCTCTCATTCAGAAGAAGGCCGACGTTAACGCAACCGAAGGCGACGGCTCCACCGCGCTCCACTGGGCCAGCTATAAGGACGACCTTGAAAGCGCCGACCTGTTGATCCGCGCGGGCGCGAACGTCAACGCAGCCAACGACCTTGGCGTAACCGCGTTGTGGGCCGCCAGCCAGAACGGTAGCGCGGCCATGGTGAAACGGCTGCTCGACGCCGGCGCTAATCCGAACCTCTCGCTTTTGTCCGGCGAAACTCCCGTAATGGTGGCCTCCCGCTCTGGTTACCCCAAGGGCGTTGAGCTATTGGCGGCCAAGGGAGCCGACGTGAACGCGCGGGGCACTCGCGGCCAGACCGCGTTGATGTGGGCCGTATCGCAGCAACATCCCGAAGTCGTCAAGGTGCTGTTAGCCCATCATGCCGATTTGTCGCTTCGCTCCGACGTCTGGTCGGACGTCATGGCCATTCCGCCGCACGGCTATCTGGGTTACAACAAAGCCATCCCGCACGGTGGCGAAACCGCGTTGATGTTCGCCGCGCGCGTCGGCGATCTCGCTTCGGCTAAATTGCTGGTAGCAGCGGGCGCGAACGTCAATGATGCCGACGCCTGGGGAGTCAGCGCCACAACGCTGGCCGCTCACTCCGATTTCGGTGAACTGGTCGCGTTCCTGCTGGACAAGGGCGCCGACCCCAACGCCTATCCCAACGGATTCAATGCGCTGCATGAAGCCATCATGCGCCGCGACGAGGCCATGGTGACCGCGCTGCTTGATCATCATGCCGATCCCAATCTTCCCTTGAAAACCTGGACCCCTACCCGCCGTTCCTCGGACGACTTTAATTTCTATCCGCCGTTAGTCGGAGCGTCGCCCCTGTGGATGGCCGCGCGGTTCACTGAGCCCAACATCATGCGCCTGCTGATCCAGCACGGCGCCGATCCGAAGTTCGTGCATCACGCCGACTGGGTCGCTGAACAAGGATTCGGCCAAGCGCACCGCACCGACACCTCCACGATCGTGATGGCCGCAACGGGAGTAGGCGGCGGGAACCTTTCGGCGTGGGTTGCGCTGCCTCGCTCGGAACGGGAAGCCCAGACATTGGAAGCCGTCAAGCTGGCAGCGGATCTCGGTGTCGATCTCAACGTCGCCTCCACAGATGGCCGCACCGCTTTGGATGGCGCGAAAAATCTTGGGTATCAGAGCGTGATCAGTTTTCTAACGGACAAGGGCGCAAAGCCCGGCACGGGATCAACCACTGGCCGCGGCCCCGGTCGCCGCGAAAAATAACTACCGCGCGTGCACGGTAGCCGATAGCGTCCCGACTCCATCGATCCTTGCCCGCACCCGATCGCCTGCTTTGATCCGCGCCCCCTTCGGACACCCCGTCGAGATCAAGTCTCCCGGATAGAGCGTCATGAACTCGGCATGGAATCGCACCAGCTCAAACGGGAGATGCCGCATGTGATGAACAAAATCGCGTGAGCAGATTCCGCCATTGTGCTCGGTAATTACCTCCAGCTTGGTCACGTCGGGAATCTCATCCGCCGTCACAACCACGGGACCAAAACTAAAGAATGTGTCCATGCTTTTCGCCCGCGTAAGGTAGCGAGGATTTCTACGCAAGACATCAAGAGCCGTCAGGTCCAGCGTGGTTGTGTATCCGAAGATCGCCCCGGGAACTTCCTCCGCCGAGAGTCCTTTACACTGCTTGCCGATAATGACGCCCAGCTCGCCCTCCGCATCCACATCCTGACTGACCTTCTCAGAAGGAAGCACGATCTCTCCGCCAGGCCTGAATATGCAGGACGCGGGTTTCATGAAGCTCCCCGGCTCCTCCGGCTGCACCGCGTCGATATCATCGGCATGCGTGCGATAGTTCAAGCCAATGCACCAGATCTTGGGAGGCACATCGTAAGGGACCTGCGGAGTCACCTGGTCTAGAGGGATCAGCTCCACTCCGTCGAAACCGTGCAACTGAGTGGCGGCTTCCGTCTGAATGATCGCCAGCAGGTCGTTCGGAACGCGCAAACCTAACTTCGCGTTGATCGCCTCCACAGGAGCGATTCCCTGAAGCGTGATCACACCAACATGGCGCTGGTTCTGATAATCGAAGCGGATGAACTTCATCTATTCGGCCGAAAACGCGAGAAGCACGTTCCCCGAATTGTTGCCAGACACCGCATAACCCGATCCGACAAAAAGCATGCCGCCCGCGATGGTAGGGCCAGCGGAGCTGATCGCTCCGCCCTTCCCCGGCACCTGGTTGACCGTCTCGTATGCGTGGGCCGTCGCGTATTCCCAAATGACTTTTCCGTCCGCAGTGGAAAGAGCGTGTACCACTCCATCCGATCCCCCCACAAACGCAACGCCCGGAATCGCCGACGTTGCCGCCGAGTTGTTCACGCGCACGCCCGGCTTGGAAAGCGCCGTGTACCACAACCGCTCTCCAGTTGACAGTTGAAGCGCGACCATTCCGCCGCGGCTCAAACCGTAATACAAGTTCGTCCCGTCTGACGCGCCGCCCCATACGATGCCACCCAACCGCGCAAAAAACGCGTTGGGGCCTTTGGCAGTCTGGTCGACGGGCGCGACGTTGGTCTTCCACTCGACCGCGCCGTTCTTATCCGGGTCCAGCGCGATCACGTTTCCATCCTTCGTCGCCCCTACGAGAATCCTCTTGCCTCCGCTCAAATTTCGCAGGATAGGCGAGTTTCCGAAATCCAGATCAGGACCGTTTTCCGACGGACAATTGTCGGTCTTCGAAGCTCCATTGCATCCGCCCAGGAACGCATCGTTGGCCTGAGCCTGGTAGACCCACAACATCTTGCCGGTTTTCAGGTCAACCGCCATGATGGCATCGGTGGTCTTGGGCGCGGGCTCCGTTTCCCCATCGCCAGTGCCGAAGTAAAGCGCGTTGCGCTTCGGGTCCACAGTCGGCGAGTTCCATACCGATCCACCAGCCGGCGCATATTGCTGCACGCCTTTCGAATTTAAGCGCGTCGGTTTCGGCTCATCCATCACGTAGGTCTTCCAGATCTTGTCTCCGGTGCTGGCATCCAGCGCGACCACGCTGCCTCGCGAAGTGCAACACGGATAGTCCAGCGTGGCGGCCTGAAATTCTTCTGACGAAGAGACCGGCACGTACACGCGGCCTTCATAGTACGTGGGGGCCGCGGTGATCCGCGCAACAAAATGATCGTCCACCTTGTTGGTCCACAATTGCTGGCCCGTTTGCGCATCCAGGCCGTAAACATTGGCTCGAAAATCGCCGAAGAAAACTCCGTACTTGGCCGCGCCGCGACCCTTCACCGCGCCGACGCTGATTGCGTTGCGCACCGCGGCCTTGGTTTGGAACGACCAATACACGCATCCCGTCTTCGCATCCAACGAATAGATGTATCCCGTATCGGTGCCGACGAAAACCCTGCCCGACACCACCGACGGTTGGCCGTAGGCCGATAATCCCGTGGGGAACGCGAATGCCCATTTCAATTTCAAATTGGGCACCTGATCGGGAGTCAACCCCGCGGCCTTGGCGGTTTGAAAACGTCCATTGGTCGAGTCGACGCCCCAGCCATTCCACGCGGGTCCAGAAGCCGGGTCGGCCAGGGGCGGATTAGACGAGCACATATTCGGCATGCTCTTCGCATCGCCCTGCGATGCGCTGCCCAAAGGACGGCCCGCCATGAATGTTGCCGTCATGCGCCGCTGATCTTCCGTCAAAGCGTCACCCTGCGTTTTCATAGGACCCGTCGTCAGAGCTTCGTAAATTCGCTCCGGCGTCATCTGGCGAATCGCTTCGGGTGTTGGCGCACGCTCAACCTTGGGATTCCCATGGCACCCCATGCAGCGCGTCTGAAAGACGGCGAAGCCGGACTCCGTTCCTGCCGAACCAGTAGGAGCGGGTCCTTTAGCTTGAGGCTGCGCGGCAAGGGCTCCCGCAATCACCAGGGCGGCGCAGATCGATTTGTTCATGGGACCTCTCCTTATAGAAGCTCGAAAACCATATAACACTGTACATCGTAATCTGGTAGCTAAATGATTTACCGTCTCATCACCTGCCTCGTCCTCGCTTCGGCAACGCTGTTGGCGCAAGCAAATCCTGGGCCGATGTCCATCGCTCGCCAAGGGTACCTCTTCGCCGGTGGAAAATATTCGGGAGCTTCGCAAGCCATGAGCGGCCAGTTGTACGCCGAGTTTCAAATCCCTGCAAAGCAAACCCATCCATGGCCCATCGTTATGATCCACGGCGGTAACCAGACTGGGACCAATTTCACCGGCACTCCAGACGGGCGCGAGGGATGGGCGCAGTTTTTTCTGCGCCAAGGATACGCGGTCTATGTGGTGGATCAGCCTGGCCGAGGCCGCGCCGCATACGAAGCGGGGAGCTACGGCCCGGCCAGTCCCGTGGACCCCGACACCACCCAAAAGCGTTTCGCCGCGCCGGAGCATTTCAATTTGTGGCCTCAGGCACATCTGCATACGCAGTGGCCCGGCAAGGGCGAACCAGGCGACCCGGTGTTCGATCAGTTTTACGCGTCGCAGGAGCCGTCCATCGAAAATTTTACCCTGCAGCAGACTCTGAACCGCGACGCGATTCTGGCTCTGCTGGAAAAGATCGGCCCGGCGATTCTGCTCACGCATTCGCAGTCGGGCGCATTCGGCTGGCCGGTTGCCGACCAGCGGCCCGACCTGGTGAAGGCTATCGTCGCAGTGGAGCCGAACGGCCCGCCGTTCTTCAACGTGCAAAACGTCGCGAGCCCGGAATGGTTTCGCGATGCTTCTGCAAACTCCCGCCCCTGGGGAATTACCGCCGCGCCGCTGACCTACGATCCGTCGATTTCTTCAGCGGACGAGCTTAAGATGGAGCGTCAAGCCAAGGCCGATGCTCCCGATCTGTCCCGCTGTTGGGAGCAGGCGTCGCCCGCGCGCCAGCTTCCGAAGCTGCAGCGAGTTCCGGTATTGGTTCTCACCGCCGAAGCCTCCTATCATGCGAATTACGACCACTGCACGGTGAAATACCTGCGGCAGGCTGGAGTCCAACCCACCTGGATCAAGCTTGCCGACGCAGGCATTCACGGAAACGGTCACATGATGATGCTGGAGAAAAACAATTTGGAGATCGCGCGGCTCATGGCGCAATGGCTACAAAAGACCTTAGCGCGTTAAAGCTCACGCGTCGGAATCTTCGAGTCCGGAATTTTCCAGCAGCGCGATGGCGGTTTCGGCGTCTTCCGCATTCACCTGCAACCTTAAACCACGGGTTACGGGCCATTCCACCCTGGCAAGATTCGCATCCGCCAAAAAGGTCTTGATGCCGGCGGAGTCAAGGCAGCCCTGCGCGAGCAACGCCTCAGACATATTTCCGAAATGGCGAATTGTGACCATCTCCATGCAACGATCATACACCTGCGCCTTAGACTCACCGCTCCGTTATAGCCCGCGAAAACACTGGTAGTAAGTGATTAAACGATGGCCAGGAGCCGCAACAATGGCCGCGTTATGACCGATTGTCGAGTATGCCTTTAATTGTTGGCTGCGCAATTTTTGCTTACCTGGTAGCTACCGCCTGTGCCGTTGTCATAATGATGCGCAGCGCGAATTGGAGAATTCGATTCCTGGCCTTCGCGATTGGTCTGGCACCGCTGTGCCAAAGCATCATCCTTCTCGGAAATCAGCACATCTGGGTCACGCCCAACGTCGGCCACACGGCGGAGAGCCTGGAACTGAGCGACAGCGCGCTCTGTTTAGCCGCGTTGCACCTGCTCAATAAGGAAAACCGGTCGCGCAAGGGAGCCGACACTCGTCTGCGAATCGCCGAGGCTCCCGAAGCGCCGGGTCATTGGAGCCCCGCGCGCGACATGTTGGGCGAACAGAAGACCGCGCTTCCAAAGTCTTGAGTTAAACGCTCGCCGGTGGCGACTACCTGTGTTGTGCGTCAAAATTAAGTCGTGCGCACAACCATTATCGTTCTATCTGTTGCATCCGCCTGTCATGCCGCCTCACCCCTGGTCGACCGCGTCGGATCGACGGCGATCATTCAGGTGGAAGCCAACAGCTTCCCCAGCCTTACGCCGACACAGCAGGCGCTGGCTTACTGGCTGACCCAGGCTTCCATCGCCATCGATCCGATCATTTACGATCAGGTGTCGCGTTTCGGTTTGGAACAGAAGCGCGTTCTGGAAGCGGTGGTCGCGGCGAAGGGAAAGGTCGACCCCGCCCTTTACGGCAAGGTGCTCGACTTCACCAAGCTGTTCTGGGCCAATAACGGCAATCACAACGAGCTGACCGCGCAGAAATTCATGCCGTCTTTCACGGCCGACGAGTTGAAACGTGCTTTGGAACAGGCGGGCCGCAAGGATCTGCTTGCCTCGGTCGACCAATTGCGGCCCTCACTGTTCGATGCAAACTTTGAGCCGCTGATCACCGCGAAGAGTCCAAGCGGCGGCAAGGACATCCTGCAAGCTAGCGCGAACAATTTCTACCTGGGCGTCAGCCTGGCCGATCTCAAAGGCTTTACCGAACACTACCCGCTGAATTCGCGCCTCAAGAAGACTGAAGACAAAATGGTGGAGCAGGTCTACCGCGCAGGCACACCCGACCATCGCGTGCCTCCGGGCATGTACGCCGAATATCTCGCCAAGGCGAACGATTGTTTCGCGAAAGCGAAAGCCTATGCCAGTCCCGCGCAAGCCAAAGTGCTGGATGACCTGATTCGCTACTACCAGACCGGCGAATTCGCCGATTGGATCCGCTTCGGTACCGACTGGGTGCAGGACGACGAGCAAGTGGACTTCGCCAACGGCTTCATTGAGGTCTACCGCGACGCGCGCGGCGCCAAAGGCACTTCGCAAAGCTTCGTTTCCATCACCGATCAGAAGCTTTCCGCGGACATTTTGAAGATCGCCGCGAATGCGCAGTACTTTGAAAACCAGGCTCCGTGGCTCGCGATCTATAAGAAGCAGGGCGTGAAGCCTCCGGTGGCGAAAGCAGTGGAAACCACTATCGAATCGGGCGACTTCCACGTCACCACGACCGGCGACAATCTCCCCAATGAGGATGAGATTCATGCTAAGTACGGCTCGAAGAGTTTCCTGTTCACGGGCAGTTCGCGAGCCTTTGCCGAGATTACCGGCGTAGCGACCATCGATGAGTTCGCGCTCTCGCCAGCCGAAATCGCGATGGACAAGAAGTACGGAGCCGAAGCGGATAATCTGATGACCGCCATGCACGAAGTAATCGGACACGGGTCAGGCAAGCTGAGCCCGAAACTCACTCACGAAGCAACGTTCTACTTGAAGGAATATTTTTCGACTCTGGAAGAAGCGCGAGCCGACCTGATGGCTCTGTGGAATGTCTTCGATCCGAAGTTGAAGGAGTTGGGAATCGTTTCGACCGACGACATAGGCCGCGTGATGTATGACAGCGCCGCCCGAGTAATGCTCATGCAGCTGCGCCGGATTCCCAAGGGCGACACCATCGAGGAAGACCACCAGCGCAACCGGGCGCTAATCGCCAACTACATCATGGACAAGACCGGGGCCATCGCAATGGAGCATCAGAACGGCAAGACGTATGTGGTGGTGAAGGATTACAACAAAATGCGCACCGGAGTGGGGATGCTGCTGGCCGAGCTGATGCGCATCAAAGCAGAGGGCGATTACGACGCGATCAAGAAGCTGATCGATCAATACGGGGTGCATTTCGATCCCAAGCTGCGCGATGAGGTGGTGGCTCGCTATCAAAAGCTCAATCTGCCGACTTACTACGGCAGCATAAATTCAGACCTGACGGCGCAATTCGATACGAGCGGAAATGTGACCAAGGTGGAGATCAGCTATCCGCACGATCAGGTGAAACAGCAGATGGGCTACAGCGCGATGTACTCGAAACGCTAATTCGGGCTTAGCCCGCTCTTGCCCAGAAATTCTCGAATCGCAACGTAGATCCGCGTTCGCTCCTCGGGCGTGAAGTTGCCGTGCTTACCACCAGGGATGGTCAGAAAGCGATTGGTGATCCCGGCTTTATCCAAGGCGGCGTGCAGGCGGACGGCCTGTTCATAAGGAACGGTGGTGTCGGCGTCGCCGTGAATGGTCATGATGGGAGGCAGCCCGGCGCGGACGTAAGTCAGCGGTGAAACGCGATGCGCGATTTCGTCACGATTTGGCATGCTACCAAACCACCGCGCGGCCGCATTCGCTTTGTGAGGTCCGTCGTCAATCACGTCGTTGACATCGGCGACACCAAACCAGTTCACCACCGCTGCGACCTTGGGAAGAGGGCTGCCTGCGCATTCGCGGTCCAGTCCGGCACTATCCGGAATAATGCCCAGCGATAGCGCCAAGTGTCCGCCCGCGGACTCGCCGGTGACGATGATCTTACTTACGTCGATGTTATACGTCTTGGCCCGATCGGAAAGAAAGCGCAAGGCACAGAAACAGTCTTCCAGTGCGGCTGGGGCAAGCGCGACACGACCAAGCCGATATTCGACGTTCACGACGTTATATCCCATCTCCAGCCACGGCATCAGGTTCATGGTCGCGCCTTCCTTGTCTCCGGCCACCCAGAAACCGCCGTGCATGTAGATGACGGTCGGCTGTGGAGTGGTCACGCCGCGGCGTTGGTAGACATCCAGCTTCAGCTCGACATTACTGGCGGTGAGGTAAGTGACGTTGGGGATGACCTGGAATTCGTTGGCGGCGTGCGTGGCCCAAGTGGCAGAGGGTGACAACTGAGCGAACGCGCTGGCGGCACACACCAACATCGCGAGCCCGATTTGTTTCATCATTTTTTCTCCGTGCATCGGGCTTTATTATACGTCGCAAGGTTGACACCCCGCGTCGCGCACGGCGACATTAGAAGTAGAGCATGCTTCGTAATAAAGTCTGTTTTATCCCGGTTGTTTCAATTGCTTTCCTGCTTTCCTCCTCCTGTTCGGACGCGCCCAAAGAGGAAGTCAAAAAGGAGGCGCCCGCCAAGCCGCCTGCCCCCATTACCGGCCGGCAAGGTTTTCAGTCGACCTATCCGTCGGCAAGGGCTTGGGCCCAGGATGCGGTGCCCCTTCAGGTGCGCAGCATGAATCTGGAGAGCGTGAAATCGGAACCGGGCAAGGCTCCCTTATGGGAGGTCACCTACGTGTCGGCGGCGCGTAGCAAGATGCGGATCTTCACTTGGTCGGCTGTGGAAGAGGGCAATCTGCACAAAGGCGTCTTCGGAGCCATCGAGGATTCCTGGGGTGGTCCCAGCGGACAGGATCGTGCGTTTGAATCCATCACGCTTCAGGTGGATACGCCGGAAGCCTTGGAGAAAGCCCTCGCGGAGAGCGGCGAATATCTGAAGAAGCCCGGTGACAAGCCTCCCGTGACATATCTGCTCCACTTGACTCCGCGCTATCCCGAGCCTGTGTGGCTGGTACTGTGGGGAACCTCGGTTGGAGCCGCGAAGCACTCGGTTACCATCGGCGCCAGCTCGGGCAAATTTCTGGCCCAGGAATGAATCCTCAGCAGATGGCCGACTTCATCGCCCGGCTGGCCAAGCCGCGGCTGATGGAGTTGCTGAAGCTTCAGACTGTGGAGTTTCTATACGACGCGACACCGGGACGACCTCCCGCCACATACTTTTATCAGGGGCGGGAAATTCCGCTGAAGCTGCAGAAGACCAGCCAGCCCTACAAGGACATCTACCGCTTTGCGAACGCGGAGAAGGTTCAGCAATTTATTCTGGACCCCGGTCTGGTGCCGCTTGTGAAGGCCATCAAGACGGACGTTCGGGGCCAGAAGTTTTTGATGACCCGCAAGGTGGAGCGCAAAGATGAACGCGAGAAAGGTCCGGTGGGCCACCTGGATGGATTTGGAATGCGGATCCTGTTGCAGCTCGACCTGAAAACCGAGGAGTGGCAGGTGATTTGGGAATGCCTCTACGGCGTGGCTTGATAGCCGGAACATTTCAGCACTGGCAGACGCGGATACTTGGGGAATTGAGGGTTCGTCGCGGCCAATTGGCAGAGGTAGTAAATAGGTCCGCGGTCGGAGCGGATAACTCTGACATGCTGGCAGTTCAAACAGAGCCCGACAGAATCTGATCGCTCGCGGATAGCCCCGTCCCGTCAGGGCGGGGATTCTCATGCGGGTCCATTCGACCTTCGGTGTCTACTAGGACTTCCGCGTCCGCCGCACTTCCAGCACCGGAATCAGCGAGTGAGAAGAATCGACAATTGTAGTCCGGCCACGCTGCGCGATTTCCGTGTTCAGCGTGGAAACGAACTCTTCAATCTGGTGCTGCATTTCTTCCATCTTCTCGCGCATGTTGAGGATGATCTCCACGCCCGCCAGATTGACGCCCAAGTCGCGCGTCAATTTGAGAATCACTTCCAGGCGTTCCACGTCGTCTTCGGTATAGAGGCGCGTGTTGCCTTCGCTGCGGGAGGGCTTCAGCAATCCTTCGCGTTCGTAGAGGCGCAGGGTTTGGGGATGAACCTGAAATTGTTCGGCGATCGCCGAAATCATGAACGAAGCTTTTGTGCGTTTCGCCATAACACTACCTCACACTTTAGCCCAGATATCGGCTCGTGGATCTTCCGGATGCAGCGTGGCGTATTCGCGCAACAATTCCTTGGTGCGCTCATCCTGAACTACCGGGGCTTCCATGCTGACCGTCACAATCTGATCCCCGCGCTGGCCGGTGCGTGAATTGGCAACGCCTTTTTCGCGAAGACGGAACTTTTGCAGATTTTTGGTCCCTTGCGGGATCTTGAGAAGCGCGCGGCCATCGATGGTGGGCACTTCAATCTTGGCTCCCAGGCCCGCTTCATCGATGCGGACCGGTAGGGTGATTTCGATATCGTCCCCATCGCGGCGGAAGAAAGGATGCTCATCCACACGCACGGTGATGTATAAATCGCCTGGAGGAGCGCCATGCGTGCCAGCGTTGCCCTTGCCCTGAACCCTGAGGCGCGAGCCCTGCTGCGCGCCTGGCGGAATGCGAACGTCCACTGTTTCCGGAGTGGAAACGCGGCCGTCGCCATGACAGTTGGGACAGCTATTTTTAAGGCGCCCCGTTCCTTCGCACCGCGGACATGTAAGACTGAAGCGCATCGCGCCCGCCATCTGCGTTACGTTGCCCGAGCCGTTGCACTCGGGGCATACCGTATTGGCTCCGCTCTTGGCGCCCGACCCTCCGCACACCGTACAGACTTCCTGGCGGTTGATGGTGAGCCGGACTTGCGTGCCGCGTATTGCCTGCCAGAAATCGATATTCAGGCCGTATTCCAGGTCGGTTCCTTTTTGAGGTTCAGCCGATTCAGGCTCTCCCTGAGACCGGCCGAACCACTGGCTGAAGATGTCTTGAAAACTGCCGCCGCCTGGGGGCGCTGTTCGCGCTGCTCCGGCCCCCGCGCCGCGCGCGAAGTCTGAAAAATCGAACCCTCCGAAGCCCATGTTGGGGCCTCGCGCGCCGCCGGCTCCGGGCATTCCGTTTTCAGAGTAAGATCCGACCTGATCGTAGATTTCCTTCTTCTTCGGATCGCTGAGGACGTCGTATGCTTCCTGAACTTTCTTGAAAAGGTCCTCGGCCGATTTGTCGCCGGGGTTCAGGTCGGGATGGTGCTTTCGCGCAAGCTTGCGATACGCTTTGCGGACGTCCTCCGCGTTCGCGGACTTGTCGACCCCCAGCGTTTGATAATAATCCTGCGCCATAGTTTATGTAGGGCGGACCATTTATGTGGTCCGCCAAGGTTCCAAAGCCCGAAGACAGACCACAATTACTCAATGCCTTTCCCGAATGGCAGACCACGAAAAACGATGTCCGCCCTACTTTCTTCTTCTTCTCGTCTACGTCCACAAATTCCGCATCCACTACATCGTCCTTAGGCTTTGACTCGGGTTGCGGAGCCGCTCCATCCTGCGGAGCACCTTGCGGTGGCGTGCTGGAGGCTTTGTACATCGCCTCGGCGAGCTTGTGGCTGGCCTGCGTCAAGGTATCGACTGCCTTGTTGATCTCCTCGACGCTGCCGTCCATCTTCTTCTTGGTGTCGGCTAACGCCTCTTCCACCTGCTTTGCATCGGCGTCGCTGATCTTGTCGCGATGGTCCTTCAGCATCTTCTCGACCTGGTAGACCATGGAGTCGGCGCGATTGCGAGCGTCGATCTCGTCTTTCCGCTTCCGGTCGTCGGCCGAGTGCGATTCGGCGTCCTTGGCCATCTTGTCCACTTCTTCCTTGCTTAAGCCGGAGCCTGTGGTGATGGTGACTTTCTGTTCGTTGTTGGTGGCCTTGTCCTTCGCGGTGACGTTGATGATGCCGTTCGCATCGATGTCGA
Source organism: Terriglobia bacterium (assembly GCA_963766615.1). GTDB lineage: Bacteria > Acidobacteriota > Terriglobia > Bryobacterales > Bryobacteraceae > Palsa-187. Next base: position 161,434 of record CAVYBC010000008.1, on the reverse strand, counting down.
ACGTCACTTCCACTTGAGGCACGCCGCGAGGAGCCGGAGGGATGCCGACCAGTTGGAACACGCCCAACATGCGGTTGTCCTTGGCCATGGCGCGCTCGCCCTGGTAGACCTTGATTTCAACCGAGGTCTGGCTGTCGGCCGCGGTGGAGAAGGTCTCGCTCTTGCGGGTCGGGATGGTGGTGTTGCGCTCGATCAGCTTGGTGAAGACTCCGCCCAGTGTTTCGATACCCAGCGAGAGTGGCGTGACGTCCAGCAGCAGAACGTCTTTCACTTCGCCGCCCAACACGCCGCCCTGCACCGCCGCGCCTACCGCGACCACCTCGTCGGGGTTCACGCTACGGTTCGGTTCCTTGCCGAACAGGTTGCGGACGATCTCCTGCACCCTGGGGATACGGGTCGAGCCACCCACCAGAACTACTTCGTCGATCTGCGCGGGCTGCATCCCGGCATCGGCCAGAGCTTTCTTGCAGGGCTCCACCGAGCGGTCCAGAATGTCGGCCACCATTTGTTCGAAGCGGGCCCGGGTCAGCTTCTGAACCAGGTGCTTCGGGCCGGTTTGATCGGCGGTCAGGAAGGGCAGGTTGATTTCGGTTTCCAGCAGCGTCGAGAGCTCGATCTTGGCCTTCTCCGCCGCTTCTTTCAGGCGCTGCAGAGCCATCTGGTCGCGAGAGACGTCGATGCCCTGTTCCTTCTTGAATTCCTGCACCAGCCAGTCGATGATGCGCTGGTCGATGTTGTCGCCGCCCAAGTGCGTGTCGCCATTGGTGGACTTCACTTCGACAATGCCGTCGCCGACTTCCAGGATGGAAATGTCGAAGGTGCCCCCGCCGAAGTCGTAAACCGCGATGGTTTCGTTCTTCTTGCGGTCCAGTCCGTAAGCCAGCGCCGCTGCGGTCGGTTCGTTGATGATACGCATCACTTCCAGGCCGGCGATCTTGCCCGCGTCCTTGGTGGCCTGGCGCTGCGAATCATTGAAGTAAGCCGGAACCGTGATGACAGCCTTGGTGACTTTCTCACCCAGGTAGGCTTCTGCCGCTTCCTTCAGCTTGCCCAGGATCATGGCCGAAATTTCCGGCGGAGAATATTTCTTGCCCAGGGCATCGACACGCGCGTCGCCGGTGTCCGAACGGGTCACTTTGTAGGGGACCAGTTTGGTTTCTTCATTCACCTCGTCATAGCGCCGTCCCATGAAGCGCTTAATGGAGTAAACCGTGTTTTCCGCGTTGGTGACGGCCTGCCGCTTGGCGACCTGTCCGACCAGTCGTTCGCCGTTTTTCGTGAAGGCAACCACGGACGGCGTCGTCCGGCCCCCTTCCTGGTTGGGGATAACCACCGGGGCTCCGCCTTCCATAACGGCAACAACGGAGTTCGTGGTACCGAGGTCAATGCCTATAATCTTGCTCATGAGTTAGTTTCCTTCCAGAATTCTTACGCTCTACTTAAGCCTGACACTAGTATGCAATCTTAGCGTACTATTGTCAAGTATGGAATTTTGAGGATCTAAGGACCGAATTCTTAATCCTCCCATCTACAAGAGCCACTTATGTTTCCACTGTTCTGATCTATGCATCCGGCTTGACGTTACCGATGGCAAATCAGGCCGAACGCTTTTCCTTCATGGTGCGTCTTTGGTTCTAACATGTCCAACCTGAAGTTCGCTTTCCGGACCTTCAAGAAGACCCCTGTGGTGTCTCTGGTGGCGGTGGTGTCACTGGCCCTAGGGATCGGGGCCAACACCGCCATCTTCTCCGTCTTGGATCAGGTTTTGTTGCAGAAGCTTCCCGTCGCGGAGCCTGGCGAATTGGTGAATCTGACGACCAACGGCGGTCACGCGGGCAGCAACTCCACCAACATCGCCGGGGGATCGGAGTCCATCTTCAGCTATCCGATGTTCCGGGACTTGGAAAAGAAGCAGACCGTGTTTACCGGAATCGCGGGGCACGTCACGACGGGAGTGAATCTCGCGTACAAAGGGCAAACGTCGGACGGCGAAGGGATGCTGGTGTCCGGAAGCTATTTTCCGGTACTGGAATTAGTTCCCGCGGCGGGACGGCTTTTCTCCCCAGCCGACGACCAGGCTCCGGGCGCGAATCCCCTCACGGTTCTGAGCTATGGTTACTGGACCAGCCGCTTCGCCCGGAACCCATCCATTGTCGGTTCGCAGATCTTGGTCAACGGGGTTTCGTGTACCGTGATCGGCGTCGCGCCAGAGGGATTTTCGGGAACCAGCCTGGGGGCGATGCCCGATGTCTTTGTTCCGCTCAGCATGAGGGAGGCGATTCAACAGGGCTGGAAGGGTTTCGATGACCGGCGCAGTTATTGGGTGTACCTTTTCGCCCGGTTGAAGCCGGGAATATCTCGTGAACAGACCCAGGCGGGCATCAATCCTATATTTCACGGCATTATTCAAGAGGTCGATTTGCCGTTACAGAAGGGAAACAGCGACCGCTACCGGCAGCAATTCGTCGCGCAGGTGATGACGCTGCAACCCGGCGCAAGGGGGCAGAGCGAAGTGCTGAAAATGGCCTCAGCGCCGATGACCATCCTGCTCGCCACCACCGGGTTCGTACTCTTGATCGCATGCGCCAACATCGCCAATCTTCTGCTGGCAAAAGCGGTAGGACGGGGGAGGGAGATTTCCATACGGCTGGCGGTGGGAGCCCAGCGCGCGCAACTGATTCGCCAGTTGCTGACCGAGTCGGTTCTGCTGGCAATCGCGGGTGGACTTGCGGGGCTGGCCGTTTCCTACGCGACGTCGCGTTTGCTGATCTCCTTCCTGCCTCCCGACGCTCACATGACTCTGACGCCGGACCTTCATCCCCGTACCCTCATGTTCACGCTCGTCACCGCGGTGCTGACGGGCCTATTATTCGGCGTGTTTCCTGCTTTCCACGCGACCAGGCACGATCTGGCGACGGCGTTGAAAGACGATGCAGGCTCGGTGTCTTCCAGCGGGGCGGCGGGGCGCTTCCGGAAGGTGCTGGTAACGGGGCAAATCGCGCTTTCGCTTCTGCTGCTGATTTCGGCAGGGCTGTTTCTGAAGAGCCTGGTGAACGTGATGCGCGTGAATCTGGGCGTGCGCACCGCGGGGGTGCTTACATTCGGGCTGGCGCCCGACCGCAATCAATACAAACCGGACCAGATCCGGGATTTCTATGCGCGCCTGGAAGAATCGATTGGCGCGATTCCGGGGGTGGAGAGCATGACCGTTTCGCAGGTCCCTCTGCTTGCCGATAGCAACTGGGGCATGAACGTGTCGGTAGATGGTTTCCAGGCCGGCCCGGACACGGATACGGATTCAAAATTCAATCAAGTGGGGCCCGCGTTCTTTCGCACGCTAGCCATTCCTCTGGTGGCCGGCCGGGAATTTTCGGTTTCCGACGGCATCAATGCGCCCAAGGTGGGGATCGTGAGCGAGGCGTTCAAGAGAAAGTTCTCTCCCAATGAGGAAATTCTAGGCAAAAGGATGCAGATCGGCAACGGAGGCAAGAACGATATTGAGATCGTCGGTGTGGCGAAAGACACGAAGTATTCCGAAGTGAAAGATCCACCTCCGGCGCTGTTTTATCGCCCCTATCGCCAGGACAAGAACCTGGGAGGGACGAGCTTTTATGTTTTGACCAATGTACACACCGGGGGTTCGTCGGCCGCCGATCTGGGGCCCTCCATTCGCAGTGCGGTGGCGGCGCTGGATCCAAATCTTCCCATCCGGGACATGCACACTTTCGAAAAGCAGGTGGAGGACAACATCTCCCTGGACCGGATGATCACGACGCTTGCCGCAGCGTTTGCCGCTTTGGCTACCGTGCTTGCCGGGGTTGGATTGTATGGCGTGTTGGCGTATTCAGTAGCGCGGAGAACGCGTGAGATCGGGATTCGACTGGCAATCGGCGCGAATCCTGGCGCGGTCCGCCTGATGGTGCTGAAGGAAGTCGGGCTGCTGGCAGTGATCGGCGCGGTGATCGGAGCGCCGGCGGCCGTGGGCTTGGCGAAATTCGCTGAGCCGCTGCTTTATGGGCTGAAAAGTTGGGACCCGTTGGTAGTGGGGTTCGCCGTGGTTTTGATGATGGCGGTGGCGCTTGGGGCGGGCTATTTTCCGGCGCGGCTGGCGATGAAGGTCGCGCCGGTGACCGCTTTGCGGTATGAATAGGGGGAATGAAAAAGCTCGGCCTTTTGCTACTAGGCTTGCGCGTGTTTGCGCAGAGCCCGGAGACGATTCTGGTCAACGGAAAGATCGCCACCGTGGACCCGCAGTTCTCCATTCGCGAAGCTTTGGCGGTGCGCGACGGTAAGATCCTGGCCACAGGCAAGACAACCGACATAAAGAAACTGGCTGGACCGGGCACCAAGGTGATCGACCTTCAAGGCCGCACCGTGATTCCTGGCTTGATTGATTCGCACCTGCACGCGATTCGCGCCGCCTTGAGCTTCTCCACCGAGGTCAACTGGATTGGAGCGGCTTCGCTAACCGAAGCGCTGGGGCGGATCACGGAAGCCTCGCACGCGATGAAGCCAGGCGCGTGGTTGATTGTTGCCGGAGGATGGACGGCTGGGCAGTTCAAGGAAAAGCGTCCTCCGACGCAAGCCGAGTTGATCGCCGCCGCACCTGGCAATCCGGTCTATGTGCAGTTAGGGTATGGGTGGGCCATGCTGACTCCGGCGGGCTACAAAGCGATGGGGATCACCAGCGAAAGCGATCTGCCTTCAGGAGGCCGCTTTGAAAAGGACGCAAACGGCAAGCCAACAGGAGCGGTGACGGGCGCGCAGGCTGGAATCATCGCGCTGTTCGATAAATTGCCGCTGCCGAACTTCGAAGAGCAGGTCGCGGGCACGAAGAAGTTCTTTCGGGAATTGAACCGGCTTGGGAGTTACCGGCGTGGTTGACCCGGGCGGGAATAACGTCACGCCGGATTCTTATCAGGCGATCTATAAGGCATGGCGTGACGGGCAGATGACGGTTCGCGTGGCTTACGCGCTATGCGGGTTCACGCCGGGCAAAGAGTTCGAAGAATATAAAGACCTCACGCGGCTGCTGCCTATGGGATTCGGCGACGAGATGCTGCGGTTCAACGGAATCGGCGAGCGGATCACCGCGGCCATGAACAATAATAACAATCCGAACGAGACGGACAAGGAACGCTACTACCAGATCGTCAAGTGGGCAGCGGATCACGGCATGTCGGTAACGATGCATTGGGCCAACGACCAATCCGTCCATCATCTTTTGGATATTTTTGAGCGGGTGAACAAGGAAACGCCGATCGCTCCACTGCGCTGGTCGATTGCGCACTTGAACGACGCGTCGTCCGAGACGCTGGAGCGGATGAAGGCTCTGGGAGTCGGCTGGACGGTGCAAGACGCTATGTATTTCGACGGCGATAATTTTCTGCGGCAGCGCGGGAAAGAGGCTGCCGCGCGAGTTCCACCGGTGGTTACGGCTCGCAGGATCGGAGTGAACGCGGGGGCGGGGACGGATGCGCATCGCGTGGCTTCTTACAATCCGTTCACGGCGCTGCAATGGTTTCTGGATGGCAAGACGGTGAACGGTACGGCGCTGCGAGGACCGGAGGAGACGCCCAGCCGGAATGAGGCTCTGCGGCTCTACACATTGGGCAGCGCGTGGTTTTCAAAAGACGAATTGAAGAGGGGGTCGCTGGAGGTGGGGAAGCTGGCGGACCTGGCGGTTCTATCGAAGGATTATTTTACGGTTCCGGTGGATCAGGTGGGTGGGATTGAGTCGGTGATGACGATGGTCGGGGGGCGCGTGGTGTGGGAGAAATGAAGATCCGCTACTGTGAAGAGAGAGGGACTCTAGCTCCATGAACCTGACCCTGGAAATTCCGGACGACGTGGCGGCCCGCCTTAGTGCAGTGGGCGGAGACCTGTCGCGACGCGCACTGGAAGCGCTGGTTGCGGAAGAATACCGGCAGGGCCGACTGACCAAACCCGACCTTCGTCATACGCTGGGCTTTACGACTAGCGATCAGATAGACACTTTCCTGAAGGCACATGAGGTCTGGATCGACTACACCATCGAAGACCTGGAGCGTGAGCGTGCGGGATTAAGACGACTTGGCCTTTAATGCGCTTGGTCTGTTGGGAATTCCCCGTTCCATGCACATCTTTTCAATCCGTTCAGAATCGCCGTAAAATGCCGCATGTCGACTTTTCCAAGCCTGACTAAAACTTGCACGCAGCTTGTCAGCTAATTCGAAGGTCAAGTCTGGATTCAGCGCTTTCTCAAATCCGTCACGTGTCCTGAACGCTATTAAGTCGCCGGCTTGAAAAGGAATGGCCTGCTTGGTTAGAAACATCGGTTCAATTCCATCGGCCTTGCACAAGCGAATTAGATCCCCTGGATTATCGTCGCCATGTTCGAAAAAATATACGACGTGCCTCACTGCGTTCTTTTCTTGCCATTTCTGAACCATCTTGACGCAGAAATGCGCACAAAGAGCATATGGGCGGCCAGCAAACTCCTCCAGCTGATAGTGACGGTTGGCGGACTCGTAATCCTTCAACACCAACGCGCCGCCGAACGTTTTGTTGGTGTGTTTTTTGGCGCACAAGAGAAGATCGCTAATGAACTTCTTGCGCCGCGCGGTGTCGCCCTTCCAGCCAACAAACTCGCCTTGGCTACTGACAAAATCTGTCATGTGGAAAAGAGAAACGGATTCTCTATCCAGAATGGCCTTCCATTCAACCTCAAAGCGTTTCCACTTTTTGACGTCAGATACATGACCAGCGATTGAAAGAACGCCGGGCCTGCTTACTTTACCGGAGGCGTCGAAATATGCGCTGAACATAGCTGTATAGCGGCCCTTGTGCAACTAGACCGGCAGCCGCAACACAAACCTGGCGCCTTCACGCCGAGCTTCGGTCCACAAATCGCCACCGTGGGAGACTACGGTCTTTCGCGACAGAGCCAGGCCGAGACCCAGACCATATTTCTTACCTGCTGTAACGAAGGGTTCGAAGAGCTGGCCCGCGATGGCTTTGGGGATTCCCGGGCCTGTGTCCTCCACGGTCACTTCAATGTTCGAGTCGTTGCGGTGCGCTTCAATTGAAACCGAGCCGCCGCCGGGCATGGCTTCAATTGCGTTGCTGATTAGGTTTTGAAAAACGCGCTCCATGGGCGACCGGTCCATCGGAAGCTCGACGTCTTCAGCCACGTTGATTTGGATCGAGACGTGGTGGGCTTCGGCGCTGCCGGCGAGAGGCTCGTAGGCGGCGGTGACTACTTCGCGCAGGCGGCAGACTTCGCGGGCATGAGCGCGGCCGACGCTTACGTCGCCCAACTCCTGCAACAGACTCTGAATCTGGCGCGAGGCGCGGTAGATATTGCCAGCCAGGCGGCGGACCTGCTCGGGCGAGAGGTCGGTGTCCACCAGCATTTCCGCGCCACCGTAGATGGCTGCGAGCGGGTTGCGCAGGTCGTGAACAATGGACGTGGAAAGACGGCCGATGGTGGAGATGCGCTCCTGGCGAATCAGCTCTTCGCGACCGGTCTGAATGGAGGCGCTCATGCTGTTGAACGTTCGGGCAAGACGAGCCATTTCGTCGTGGCCTTCCACAGGAACGCGCACCTGGTAATTGCCCTTGCCGATTTCCGTTGCTGCGGCGTCCAGCGTCGCGACCGGGCTTAGCAAGCGGCGCGCCAATAAATAAGTGAGGCCGATGCCGGCCAGCACAGCCAGTATCCACAAAAGGACCAGCCGCATTCTGCTGGCGGCGATGCGGGCTTGCACGGTTTCGAGCGACCGCAGGATGCGAAGCTCGCCCACAGGCTTGCCGTCGAGGTCGAGCAGCGGAGTGACGAATTGATAATATTCCTGGCCCGCCAATTCGGTTTGCTGACTGACTCGGCCGGGATCCAGGGCTCGTTCGGCCGCAGGGTCGAGTGTCGACGCGGCAACGTGGCCTCCGGTGAAAAACGCGAACTCAGTGCCGCCTGTCGAGGCTTTCAGTTCGCGCCCGAGGTCGGCGTCGACCAGGATGCCTGCAACCAGGACGTTCAACAATGCCGCTTCCGATCCACCGGCGACGTAAACAGGAGTCACCACGATTTGATAAAGCTGGCCTCCCAACACGACGAAACCCTGGGCTTGCTTGGGGAAGCGGCGCGCCGCGCTGGCGACGAAGGGCAGGTCGACTAATTCCTGGCCGCCGGCCTCGAGTCCTGTGGCGGAGATGACTCGTCCGCCGGGGTCGGTGACCAGAAACAGAGTTCCGGGTTGAGCGATTTTGTCCCAGACTTCGGAGGCTGTGTCGCGGATGGTGGCTGGGTCTCCTGTGCCGAAAGCCGCACGGACATCGGGCATACGGCTGAGGACTTGTCCAACGCTGGCGAGCTGGTCGGCGCGCGCTTTCCAAAGCGAGTCGTAGGCTTGGAATCCGGCGCGGACCTCCTCCTGAAATCCGAACGAGGCGAGGCGGAGGAACTGGTCTTGCAGAATCCAGCCCATGGCCGCGAACAGGATCGTGATCGCGATGGAGGTCGATAGCAGGATCCTCCAGAGCAGCGTCAATTTGGGGAAAGGGTATTTCATCGGCGTTTACCGGGGTACACGCCTCTTTCGTCTGGGTCTGAGTAGTCTTGCCCGAATTTATTGGTGTGCGGGACCACCAGATAGCCGCTTTCGGAAACCGCGATGGGAGGCACGGCAACGCTGTTGCCGGAGACGGTGATGTTACGGCTGAGCGCGTTGAGGGTCGGCATCGTCGCGCGTTCGTGAAACACTTTCAGCCGGTATTCGCCGGGAGCAACGTCCCGGATCTCAAAGTTGCCGCCTTTCTGGGTGGTATCGAAGTAGGGCGTCGCCAGTACAGCGATGACCGCGCTCATGGAGGCGTGAATATTGCAGAACACTCTCACAATTCCTTGACGATTGAAGCGAACGCTTCGCGAGGTGCCGGGCGGGTAGAGCCCGACATCGAACAACTGGCCGTCGTAGTTAGAAAAGGCATTGTGAAAGATAGGGTCGAAATTCGGGAAGTCGACGGTGGCGCCTACGGGAATCGCCAGCACGTGCGGCGTGAAGGTTTTATCCTTCTGGACCATGCGAGCTTTGACGCCTTGGGGGACGGGGAGAGGCTCGGCGTTTAAGGGTTCCAACCACACGACCACGCCAGAGTAGTCGCCTTTCTTGCTGACCACTGCGTCTTTGGAGTCGCGCAGTTCCACGCGGCCGGAAACGGTGGCGGCGGTGAGCGGCAGAGCGAGGAATGCGGCCAGCCCCAGCGCGTAAGCGCGGGGGTACCTAGAACATGTAGGCAAGGGCCAGATCATAGTGGGGGAACATTCGCCTTCCGCTCCCCAGGTAATCGGTGCGCGTCTGGGAGGATTCAAAACTGGCAAGTACGTTTGCGCCGAAACGGTATACCATATTGGCTGCGTAGGTCTGATTTTTTGCGATGTTGCCGGTGAGCAAATCCGAGTTGCGGTCGTCTTCCTGGCCGCCGTAGAGATTGAAAGTCAGGCGCGGCGTGGCCCGAATCTTCAACTGCACCATACCTCCGGTTGCATGAACCGAGTGGGCGATGTCTCCTATAAAAATCACTCCCTGACGCAAACCTCCCAGCACGCCGACGTTTTCACCCTGAAAAAACGTGCCTGAAAAATCGATGCGATCGGTGGGACGGATCAGCCAATCGATCGCGAACACACGCGAGGGCACGGACTGGCCGGCTACGTGGGTGTCGCTCAGATGAAATCCCGGCGCAACTTCAATGCGGGCCCCATGACCCAGGTCCTTCCAGAACTGGAAATGGCCCTGGTAACCTGGTCGAGCCTTTGAAGGCGGGTACGGCGTGGGTCCGGTTCCTCCTTCAGCGGTCTGCCAGATTCCAGCCTGCGCGCGCAAGCCGGCAGTTTCTCCGAAATGGAATCTCTGTTCCACACGGAACTGAGGCTCCCAGATCCACAGGTTCCCGGAGCTGGTCAGAGGTGAGACGCCGACTTGGGCCAAGGAATCCGGTTCCATGGGCGAGATTAGAGGCTTGTCGAGCGCGAAGGTAACCGTGGTGTCCTTCCAGGTGCTGTCGATCGAGGCGACTCGCAGGCGCATCATCTGGTTAAGAGTGGCTCCACTGCCGCCGAACAAGTCGAAATAGACAGAGCCGGTGACCTTGCCGCCGCCGATGATATCCGCGCCATCGTATTTCAGCCCGATGACAGTCTGGCGAAATGTGGCACCGGCGGAAGATTGGCCTGGGTTTGCCGCGGCAATGGTAGGGTTATCGGCTCCGGCTCCGCCTCTGCCGGTCCAGAATGTGTTTTCGAGCAACATGCCGGTGATACTGAGAGGAAATTTGTGTTCCGTGGAAACCTTGGATTGCTCCAGTTCGGCAATGCGGCGTTCATTTACTTCCAGTTGCTCGGGTAGAGGAGCGGCGGCGAGCTGATCGGCGGCTGCGGCCTGAGGGGCCGGGGTAACTACCGTCGCAGGGGTCTGCGCTGAGGCGAGTTGTTGCTGAAGGGCTTTGACTTCCTGAAGCAATTCGCGATTCTGGGCCTCCAGGCGGTCCAGCCGATCCATCACCAGTTTCAATTCCGGCGACGACTGGCCGTGCAAAGCCGTGGCCAGTCCGCCACAGAGGAGAGGGGTAAACCAAAAGAAGTTGCGGGATCGCCGGCGATCATCCATAAATCAATTCCTCCAGTTTTTTTCGAATAGCTCCCGGGGAAAAGGGTTTGGCGAAGAACGCGTTGGCGCCCAGGCGCAGGGCCATGCGGGGCGTGGCCGGGTCGGGGTCGGCGCTCACTACGACGATAGGCAGGCGTTCCAATGCCGGTTCGCGACGGATGCGGGAAATCAGCTCCAGGCCGGTCATATTAGGAAGTTGAATATCAGTGATCACGGCCGCAATGGGTAGGTCGCGCAGCAAATCCCAAGCCTCTTCAGCGGTACGGGCTGAGCGTAGCACAACGCCCGACAAGGGCTCCAGCGCCAAGTCCAGGGTCGTGATGCAATCCTCCCGATCGTCGATCAACAGAACCGTCAGAGTTGCGGTATCCGGCGTGGAGGGCTTCATGGGGGTAGCCTAGGGAAGGAATCGATATCCCACGCCGTGCATGGTAAGAAAATGCCTCGGCGTTTCGGGGTCGGGCTCCAATTTCTGACGCAGCCGAACGACATGCGCGTCCACGGTTCGTGTATTGGGGAAAGAATCATAGCCCCAAACAGAGTTAAGGATTACGTCCCGCGACAAAGCCTTTCCGGGATTTTGCAGGAAAAACGCCAGCAGGTTGAACTCGGCGCGGGTGAAGCGGACCTCTTCCCGATTGCGACGGACCATGCGCTGGTCCAGGTCGACCTCCACGTCAGAGAAAGAGAGAGCGACCTCAAGCTCCTTCGAGGTTCGCCGCAGCACGGCTCGTATGCGGGCCAGTAGTTCGCGCGTACCGAACGGTTTGACGACGTAATCGTCGGCGCCCATTTCCAGCAGAAGGACCTTATCTATTTCGTCGCCAACGGCGCTTAATACAATGACGGGGACCTTGGAACCGGAGGCGCGAAGCTTCTTGCACACGTCTACTCCGCTCAAGCCGGGCATACGCAGATCGACCATTACCAAATTGGGTTTATCGGCATAGGCGTGCTCCAACCCGGCCGATCCATCCGACACCTGAATGGCCTTAAATCCCTCTTTTTCAAGCATCAGGCAGATGGTATCGCGCAGACTCTCGTCGTCGTCGATGACCAAAATGGTTTGCTGCATTTTTAGTCGTCTAACCAATTGTAGACGCGAATATTGGCAGGCTCGGAACAGATTGCGAGAGAAAGTCGATGAGTATTGCGCACGATACTTGCGGGACCTTTCGCGAATGGGCTACTTCAAGCATGAGACCGCCATTGTAGAAACCGAACATGTGGGAGAGGGGACTCGCATCTGGGCGTATGCTCACGTTCTGGCAGGGGCTCGGATCGGTAAAGATTGTAATCTTTGCGACCACACCTTCATCGAAAACGACGTCACGGTGGGAGACCGGGTGACCATCAAGTGCGGCGTTCAGCTTTGGGACGGCGTCCATCTGGAAAACGACGTCTTCGTAGGTCCGAATGCAACCTTCACTAACGATCGCTACCCGCGCAGCAAGAAGCATCTGCCCGAGGTCCTAAAAACGGTGGTGAGGCGGGGCGCCTCCATTGGCGCCAATGCCACCATCACGCCTGGCTTGGTGATCGGCGAACACGCGATGATCGGCGCGGGCGCGGTGCTTACGCACAATGCGCCTCCGCACGCAAAGCTGATGGGCAACCCGGCTCGGATCACGGGATATATGGACGCCAAGCCTGAGGCCGGCGCTACGAAATTGGTGGACCCTCAGGATGGTCCCGCGGTGCGAAGCCTAGGGGAGGCATTCATTCATCGGCTTCCGTTGGTGGAGGATTTGCGTGGCAGTCTGAGCTTCGGAGAGACGTTCCGCCATGTGCCGTTCGAGGTAAAGAGATACTTCCTGGTGCATGGTGTACAGGATGAGCGGATTCGAGGCGAGCATGCTCATCGCCGGCTTCAGCAGTTCCTGGTGTGTGTAGCCGGGCGATGTAATGTGGTGACCGACGACGGCGAAAATCGGCATGAAGTGGTGCTCGACTCGCCGGCCAAAGGCCTGTACATTCCACCCATGGTTTGGGCGACGCAATACAAGTTCACCAAGGACGCTGTGCTACTGGTTCTGGCGTCGGAATATTACGAAGCCCAGGAATACATTCGCGACTATGATGAGTACCTTACCCTCCGTGGCATCCGCCACCTCCAAGCCGCCGGAGTCTGACCGGCAAGCTCCTGTTCTGGCGAACGACTTTCGCCGCCAGTGGGAAGACCTGCGGAAAGATAGCCTGGATGCGTTCGATGCCGTCGGCCGGACCGGCTGGTATGTGCTGGGAGAAGAAGTCCGGGAATTCGAAAACTCTCTTGCAGCGTGGTGGGGTTTGGGGCATGCGGTCGGGGTCGCAAGCGGGCTGGATGCGATCGAGATTGGCCTGCGCGTATTGGGTTGCAAGCCTGGCGACCGTGTCCTGACGACTCCCCTCACGGCCTTCGCAACGACGCTCGCCATTTTAAAGTTGGGCGCCATACCGGTTTTCGTGGATACCGATGAGCGAGGTTTGATCGACCTGGAACGCTGCCGCGCGCTGCTGGAGAGCCGTCGTGATATCGGCTACTTCGTACCGGTCCATTTGTATGGGTACTCACTGGATCTGGATTTGCTCCGGGAGTTGAGGGAATCTTACGGAGTCAAGATCGTAGAAGATTGCGCCCAGTCTATCGGCGCGAGCTTTGGAGGCAAGCCGACCGGGTCAGCAGGGGATGTCGCCGCCACCAGTTTCTATCCAACGAAAAATTTAGGGGCGATGGGGGATGGAGGAGTACTACTAACCAACGACTCTGAGCATCGCTCACACGCATTGTCGTTGCGTGATTACGGGCAGTCGGCCAAATATCGGCACGCATTGGTGGGCTATAACAGCCGGCTCGACGAATTGCAGGCAGCGCTTCTACGTCTCGTTTTGCTGCCCCGTTTGGAGGGTTGGACGCGGCGTCGGGGTGACATCGCTCGGATGTATTTGGATCAGATCAGTCACGCGCCAGTGAAACTGCTCCCGGCGCCGGAGGGATCAATTTCGAGTTGGCACCTTTTCCCGGTTTGGGTGAAGCCGGAAAAGAGAGAGGGGTTTCTACAACACCTGAAGTCGGCGGGCATTGGCGCGGGGATTCACTACCCGGTGACGGTCCCGGATCAGCCGGCTCTGTCTGGAGTGGCTTATGAGTTCGGCGATTGCCCCAAGGCGCGGCACTTGGCGGCGACGGAGGTGAGCTTGCCGATCCACCCATATTTGACCGATGCGGAGGTCGCACGAGTTATTGAAGCAGTGCAGAGCTGGAACGGCTAGCAGTCGGTGCAGACCAATGGGTGGAATGCCCTATCGCGCAACGGTCCAAACCGGGGATCGGTCCGCAGAGGGTCCATGCGGGAGTCCACGTCCAGAAGAAACAGCGTGGCAGAATTCTCGTCCACAGCCCGTTCCATTTCCTGAAATGCCCCATCGACGCGGCCGAGAGCGTGGTAGAACAGGGCCATAAAATAGGCATCAACATAATCCGTCTCGCGCACCTGCTGCGTCTCTTCCAGCAGATCACACGCTTCCTGCCGGCGACCCATTTGCGCCAGCGTGACGCCTTCCATCACCCGCAGCCAATGCAGGTCCGGGCACATTACCTGAGCCAGATGGTATTGCTTGTGAGCTTCCTCCAGCTCACCTAAACCTTGCAGAGCGTGGGCAAATAGAGCACGACCCAATGGTTGGTAGGGATGCAGTTCCACGGAGCGTTTTCCAGCCGAAGCCGCAGCCTTAAAGTCCTTCTGACATAAATGGATGAAGGTCTCGGCGGGAGGCATGGCAGGGCCGAGTGGATCAATGGCGCGGGACTGCACCACCATATCCATGGCCTCGCGGAAGCGGCCCTGGGTGGTGTAAAGCATCGTCAGGCGGACATACACCCCGCCCCACTTCGGCTTCTCGCGCTGTGCGCGGACCAATTCCCTCTCGGCTTCTTCCAGGTTTCGTTCGAACACGTGGAGCCCGTGGGCTCGTTCCGCGCGAAGCTCGGGAGTCAAACCGGACAACTCGACCCCGCGGCGGTGAGCCGCCAGAAATTTCCGATAGACTCCTCGGGAAGGGAGCATTCCGTAGGTGCCAAGGGAGAGGTACGAAACGGCTATCCCCTCATAAGCTCTGGGATCGGAGGCATCGTGCAGGGCAGCCTCTTCGAAGCATTCCAGCGCCTTTTGGAGGCCCTCCCGCGTCGACCGGCTCCAGAAATGCCAGCCTTGGCGGATCAAATCCTCAGAACCCGGGACCTCGAGTCTGTAGCCGACTTTGGGACGGTGAGTAATCCAGGAACCATACTCCCCCAGGGCTCGTTTCAGTTCGGCGATGGTGACCGCAACAGTATGGCGAGCGACAAAAACGCCCCCCCACGCATCGTGGATCATCTGGTCGTAGTCCACGTAGCGGCCATTGTTTTGGATCAGAGTTTTGAGGGCGCAGAAGGCCTTTGGCCTAAGTTCCAAATTCACGCCGCCTAACGAGAGCTGCGCAGAACTCGCGTCCATTCGAAATGGCCCGAATTCAATCGGTTCGGAAGTAACCTGCAAATTACACCCCTGAGTAATTTGACTCTTTTTTGACTTCTACGGCGAGGAGTCTAGCATATAATCCTCCAGAAGGACAGCCCCTGCCAATCGGGATAGGTATGTTTTGACGTGAGGGCAGGGGTCTTTATGGCAGAGAGAAATCAGGGGTTTCTAAGACTCTCCTTCAGAGAGACGAGAAGTCAGGAGAAAGGTGGGACCATGACGTTGCCCAAGAATGCTCGTTTGCAATACTTCGTTGTAGTTGTTTTGGCGATCATTGGACTGATACTGCTGGCTCCATCGCTGTTGGCTCAGTCGGCAGGAACCGGCGCTCTCACAGGGGTGGTGACAGATCCGTCCGGGGGAACTATTGGAGGCGCGACTGTCGTTCTAACATCGGCCGACACAAATCAGGCTCGTACCACCACGACGGGTACAGACGGGGCCTATAAATTCACTCTGCTGCCCCCCGGCAACTATCGAGTCAAATTCACAGCCAACGGGTTTAAGGGCACTGAAGTTCCTTCCATCGTCATCAACGTGACGGAAACCCCGGTGCTCAACAGATCCCTTGAGGTGGGCGCGCAGACTGAGCAGGTCACGGTTGAGGCGACTACGGAAACGATTCAGGCGGCCTCGTCCACTTTGGGCACCGTCGTCACCGGAAACCGCATCGCGGAACTGCCACTCACAAGCCGCAACTACACCCAGATTCTGAATTTGTCGGCGGGCGCGGTCTCCGATCTCAACAATGGCGCCGCGCTGGGTAAAGGCACTTTGGATATGGCGGTCAATGGGGCTGGACCGGATCAGAATAATTTTCAGATGGACGGCGCCTCCATCGTGAACGCTTTTGGCGCCGGGTTGACGGGAGATTCGGGCATCTACGTGGGCATTGCAATCCCAAGTCCGGACGCCATTGCCGAGTTCAAGGTGCAGACCTCCACCTACGATGCAAGCTACGGCCGGAACCCCGGTGCCAACGTGAACCTGGTAACGAAGTCGGGGACAAATCAGCTACACGGATCGTTGTTCGAGTTTTTCCGCAACGAAGATTTGAACGCCAACAGCTTTTTTCAAAACAGCCAGGGCGGGGGCCACAAGCAGGTGTTGAAGCAGAACCAGTTTGGAGGCACTATTGGAGGTCCGCTCAAGAAAGATAAACTGTTTATCTTTGGCAGCTATCAGGGAACTCGCCAGCGCAACGGAATCGCGCCCGGCGGCTCGGAAAGCGTGGTTCTGCCTCCCATCCCCGCCGGGGATCGCTCCACAGCGGCTTTTCGATCGTCCCTGGGTTCAGCATTCTGTTCCGCCAATCACCCTGGTAACGCCTCGTATCAGACCTTCAATGAGCAGGTCGGCATTCCCGGGACAGTCCACTTGGCGTGCGATGGATCAAACATCAGTCCCGCAGCTCTGGCTCTTCTGAATGTCAAGCTTCCCAGCGGCGGTTACTATATGCCCGGTTCTACGAATGGAGGTTTTCAACCGGCGTCCTACAGTATCCCCTCTCAGTACACGGGCGATCAGTACATCGCCAACATCGACTACGTGCTAAGCTCCAAGCACACCCTTTCCGGCCGCTACCTTTTCTCTGAGGATCCGCAAGTAGCTGCGTTCGGCATTGCGAGCATTCCGGGGACGCCCAGCAGCAGCTATTATGCGAATACAAATGCGGTATTGAAGCTCACTTCCTTGATCACCAATAGCTTTGTGAACGAAGCCCGAGCCTCCTTTCAGCGCAATATTGCGAACGGCTCTGACTCCACCTTCTACACTCCCCAGCAAGTGGGAATCACCCCCATCGTGCCCTCGCAGACCCAGCCGCCCGTAATCATCATCGCGGGCGCCTATGCGATTGGAGGAACGCTGGCTCCCTTCTACGGTCCCGCCAATCAATTTCAATATGCCGACCAGATCTCCTGGTCGCATGGCAAACACACGGTCCGTGCCGGCTTCGAATACGAAGCCTTGCAATGGAATCTGTCCTTCAAGTCTCTGCTGCGCGGCTTCCTGATTTCTACCGGCATGCCGGACTTCCTCCTCGGCCGGGGAGGGGGAACCGATCCCGCTACCACCACTGGCGGTCCGTTTGGAAGCTTTATCTCGTGCCTGTTCTGTGTGCGCAGCGGGCCTGACGGCATCATTCACGGGTATCGCGAGAAGGATATTAACGCCTTTGTGCAGGACGATTGGAAAGTCAATTCACGTCTGACTTTGAATATCGGAGTCCGCTGGGAATACGACGGCACCCTGGGCGATGCCTATGGTAACCTTACCAACGTTTGGCCCAGCCTTCTCCAGACAGTTCCGCGTCCCCCGACGACCCCTCAGGCATCGGGCGCAAGCCTGGTTGGCTACGTTGTTCCCAACAATTTCGCGTCGCACTACGGCGCTCCTCCCGCTGGAGTTACCACAGTAGATAGTGGCGCACCCAGCCAGGGTGGGATTCCCAAGGACAACTTCGGACCCCGGATCGGATTCGCTTACAGGCCTTTCAACACCAACAATTTCGTAGTTCGCGGTGGCTTCGGCATGTTCTACGATCGCGTGGGGTCCAGCAAGTTTGTACACGCCGTAGAACAGGGCGACCCATACGCGCTCACCTTGGACTACAGCGGACCCAATCCCTACAGCTTGGCGAATCCCTTCCCCAACACCCCCCTGGGATTTACTCCCCGCTTTTTCGATCCCGCCACGGGTGCCAACTCGGCCCTGAATGCTCCTTTCTATTCAATCATCCATACACCCCTTACCCGGCAATATAATCTCGGGTTTCAATATGAATTCGTACCTTCATATGTGCTCGAAGTCGGTTTCGTGGGTTCCAGCAGCATCAACCAGGCCAACTACAATCACAACTACAATACGGCCATGCTGGCTAGCCCCAGCAATCCGATCAATGGCGTCACCACCAACACCGTGGCCAACGTCATTTATCGTGTTCCCTACCTGGGCTATCAGGCCGCCGGCTTGCAGGGAACCGGGTACGACTTAATTGCCAACTACAACAGCCTTCAGGTAACCGTGCGGAAACAGTTTTCTCACGGGTTTACGATGGCTGCCGCCTACACTTGGTCCAAGGATCTGACGAACCAAAATGGCGACGGACAATCCAACAGCAACAACGCCAGCAATCTGGCCCAGCAATATGGTCCGGCAGGCTTTAGCCACCCCCATCGCTTCGTGTTCAACTACGGTTGGGATCTCCCCGGCGCAGGCCTCAAAGGATTTGCAGGACGAGTGCTCGGTGGTTGGAATCTTTCTGGTGTGGTTGTCGTTCAGGATGGCAGCCCCCTGACCCTGACCGATACCACTGGCGGTACCGTCTATGGAACAGGCAGCGCCGGTACTGGTGAGGGTGGTAGCTCTCGGGTGCAGTTTTGTCCCGGATTCACCCATAGCCAGCTCACCACTTCCGGTGGCATCACCTCCAGGCTGGGTGGGTCCAGCGGCGGGCAGGGTTACTTCAATAAAGCCGCTTTCTGCAATCCCCCCATCGTCGGCAGCGACGGCCTGGCAACTGATTTCGGAAACTCTGGGATCGGGATTATCCAGGGTCCCGGACAGGTGAACTGGGATAATTCGGTGATCAAGAGAATCCGTCTTACGGAGAGGCAAAGGCTGGAGTTCCGAACGGACTTCTTCAACTTCCTGAATCACCCCAACTTTGGGGCTCCAGGATTGGTCCGAAGCACACCCACCACCTTCGGCGTGATCAATACAACGGTCGGCAATCCCCGGCTGATCCAATTTGCACTGAGGTACTCTTTCTAAGGCTTCAAGTCTCTGATTAGAGGAACTGGACCCCGCGCTTCCGGGCGCGGGGTTTCTATTTGAATTTGACCGCTTTTTGACGAACGCTTTCGCGATTGTCCGCCTATAATCACAAAGGACACTGATCCCTAAGGTTGAGTGTTCACGTTTTTACCTCTAACCCACCCCTACTTGACCCGCACCCCGACCCCGGGTTGCGGGTCATTTTTTTGCGCGGTGTCGTTCGGTGATATCTTTTGAACCATGCGCTTGTGTTTCATCTTCCTGGTCTTATCCGTCTTCGCCCCTTTCTTGACCATAGCTCAGCCCGCCGACCCGGGCCGTCGCCAATATGAAGCCCGCTGTGGCCGGTGCCATGGCGGCGACGCCACCGGCGGTGAAACGGGTCCCAGCATCGTCGCTCAGCTTGACGCGCGCAGCGATCAGGAACTCGCCACATTCCTCCGTGTCGGCCGGCCCGGGAATGGTATGCCCGCGTTCGATTTGGCTGCGGCAGAGATGAACGAACTGGTCCGCTACCTGCGAACCCTCCAGCCCATCTCACGCTCTGCACCTCGCAACTCTGCGCGCCGTAGCGTCACATTGACGGACGGGACCAAGCTCGAGGGCGAGACTCTTTCCGAAGGGATGAGCGATCTCCAGTTGCGCACCGACGACCACAAGATCCACCTGCTGCGCAAGTCGGGCGATCGCTACCGCGCCGTCACCTCGCAAACCGATTGGACCACCTACCACGGCGACCCCAGCGGCAATCGTTACACCAAGCTCACGCAGATCGACAAGGCCAACGTGTCTGGCCTCGCGCCCAAGTGGGTTTTCCCCATTCCCAATGTCGGCCAGGTGGAAAACACGCCGCTGGTGGTGGAGGGCATCCTGTACATTTCCAGCGCAAATGAATGCTGGGGATTGGATGCGGGCTCGGGCCGTGTGATCTGGCATTACCAGCGCCCTCGCACTAAGGGTCTCGCCGGTAACGCAGCCATTGGTTTCAATCGGGGTGTCGCTGTCGCGGGGGATCGCCTGTTCATGCTCACGGATAATGCCCACATGATCTCGATGAGCCGATTCAATGGGGAACTGCTCTGGGAGACCGAAATGGCGGACTGGCATCAGAACTACAACGGGACTTCCGCACCGCTCACCGTCGGCAATCTTGTTATTTCCGGAACGGCTGGTGGCGATGAAGGCGCGAGAGGATTCGTCGCTGCCTACGATCAGCAGACCGGCAAAGAGGTCTGGCGCTTCTGGACCGTCCCCAAGCCGGGCGAGCCCAATTCAGAAACATGGAAAGGGAAAGATCTCGACCACCGCTCCGGCGCGACCTGGATGACCGGCACTTATGACCCGCAGCTCGACCTGCTTTATTGGCCCACCGGCAATCCTGGACCCGACTTCGATGGCGATGAGCGGCAGGGCGATAATCTCTACACCGATTGCGTGCTTGCGCTGGAAGCCAAAACCGGCAAGCTTCGCTGGTATTACCAATTCACTCCGCACGACCTGCACGATTGGGACGCGCAGGAGCCGCCCGTGCTGGTCGATACTACGTGGCAAGGCCAGCCGCGCAAGTTGTTACTGCAGGCCAATCGCAACGGCTTCTTTTACGTCTTCGATCGCACCAATGGCGACTTGCTACTGGCCAAGACATTCCTCAAGAAAATGAATTGGGCCGAGGGCATCGGCAAGGATGGCCGTCCCATTCTCAAAGCCTTGAAGGAAGAGGCCAACGGCGATACCTATGTGTGTCCGGGATTCCAGGGCGGCACCAACTGGTTTTCCACTTCTTTCAATCCCAGGACGGGCTTCTACTACTTTCAGGCCCTGGAGCGCTGCAATGTATTTTCTAAGCGCACTATGGAATGGGAATCGGGGAAAGGGTACATGGGCGGCGCCGCACGCCCCGCGCTAGGCGAGACCTTTCAGAAATCTGTTCGAGCTCTGAACATTCAGACCGGCGAAATTGTCTGGGATCTGCCGCAGGTGACCGGCACGCTGACCGCCTCCGCTGGGCTTCTCTCTACAGCTTCAGGTTTAGTTTTCTTCGGTGAGAACAGCGGCTCCTTCATGGCCGCCGACGCGACCAGCGGCAAGCCTCTTTGGGAATTCCCGACGAATCAGGTATGGAAGGCTTCGCCAATGACGTACGTGTTCGACAACAAGCAATACATAGCGATTGCAGCAGGCCAGTCCATCATGGCTTTCGCCTTGCCGTAGACTCGTTAGGGCAACGCGATTACGCGCAAATTTAGCGTGCCACCTGAGTCGGTCAGGATCAGAGCAGTCGATTCATCCACCTTCTTGAGTTGATGAACCCTGGCAAATTCCGGGAAACTTTTGTGCGGAGGATTGCTATGGATGCTGTGAGACAAGATTTCGGGAGCGTCCTCCAGATGATCGATTTCCAGCCGCACCACGCCACGCGCCGAATTCGCGATCAGCAAATAGTCGTGACCATTCTTGTGATACGCGATCATATCCAACGGACTGTTGCCCGGACCCATTTCGGCGATAGTCGCGCCGGTAACCTGGCTCCCTCCCTTAAGCGCGTTAGCAGGAATTTTCACTAGAGGAGTGCACGTATACGCGGCCAAAATGTACGGTTCTCCCTTGATCTGATAAGGGACGAAAGTGCGAACCGGCGCATTGGTTTCGTAAGCTCCGTGAGCGGTGTGGAAAATCTCGATTCCCGTTCCCGCGGGCGCGGCGACTCCCCTTGCGAAAGGGTATGGAATCATTCGAAGAGTCGAGGAGAATTCCTCATTTGAGAGGCCGGCCACAACAACTTTTCCGTCGACGAACTGAAGCGACGTAATGGTCTCCAAACGGCTGTTGGGACTGGAGGCGTCATCTCCGGCCAGAGCATCAGGCAACTGCGAGGTTGCGTATCGAATATGATCCAGTGCAAGTTCTGACAGGTTTCCTTCATGATCCATTTTCAGAACCAGTGGCTCGGCATCGGGACCGCGGCCTCGGGAAATCGATAAATAGATGTTCCCGGAGATAGGATTGACAGCAGTGTCATAGATCAGGATCTGAGTGCCAGGGACCCCTAGCAGAGCGCCGATCTTCTCCGCCACCCCATTGAACTGTGTGCCGTCCTGAAGGGGTTGCGCCGGTGTCCGGTCTCCCGTATCCAGCGCCACCACCTGCGCTCCCAGTGAATCGCCAAGCAAAAGAATCCCGCCGGGAGCGAAGGCCAGCGCGCCGGGCGATTTCACAGGCGCTTTACCGGCGGTCATCCAATCCGAGCTTGCGCCCTGAACAACAAGACCCAAGGTGAAGAGCGAAAGCAGGTGGAAGCGCACGATTCATTGTAAAGCGAAAAATGTCCCCTAAAAAACTATCCGGCGCGGACTTCCAGGCGATTGTCCACTCGCTTCACACCTTGGGTATCTCGGGCGATCCGTTCCGCCTCTTCTCTTCTTGCCGGAGAATCCACCGCACCACGCAGAGTGACAACACTATCGGTGACATCCACGTTGATCTTAAGTGCGGGCACACCGGTATTGGTGGTGAGCCTGGTCATCACCTTCGTATAGAGCCAGGCATCATCTACTGAGTTGCCGATCTTGTCACCCACGACCACAGCCTTCTCCCTGGCGCGCCGCGCCATGAGGTCCGTGTATTCGCCACGGGCTATGTCCGCGGGATGAACGTTGATCGTATCGATGACTTGGAGACCCGGGCTCACTTCTTTCGCTAACGCGACTGCCTTGCTGCGATCTTCTTCTGATGAAACCGTGCCACTCAGCACGATCTCGCTTTTATCCGAATTCGCGGTGACGGTCAGACCACTCTTCTGGAGTCTCGCGTCCGAGGCGAACCTCGCTTGGATCGACTGCTCCAGATTCACGTCGGCCACGCCGGCCGCAGCCGTTTTCGCATGGTCCTCTCGCGTGCATCCGGCAATCATCAACACGCAAGCAGTCACAGGAACAATTAGAACTCGCATATCAGTTTCCCTCCTTGGATATAAAGCGTGGGCCGGGATTCAATGATGATCCCGGCCCACATTTCGCAAATGAATTGTGAGCAACTCTAACGCCAGTATCCGGGCACCCAAGAATATCCTCCGGCAGTCTGTTGCCAGTGTCCAGGCACGAACGTCGCGCCGGCGCTCGGAGCCTTCACCCATGTGGGAGGCACCCATTGATAGCGATCGCCCAACCAGTTGTAATAGCCATCAACGCGAATGTAGTCGGGGCCAGGGCTAGGACCTAATTGCGTTTCCACTACGGGCGCGGGCGTAGGTGGTACTGTGGTCACCACAACAGAACTGGGTGCTGGAGCGACATAGTTCGAAGCCACGGGAGTCGGGCTGGCAGGCGTAGGCAACACAACTACCTTGCCCCCTCCGCAAGACACGAGCAATGCCAGTGCAGCGCTGCTCACTGGAATTAACATCGTTGACAGTTTCATATTTCCGTCCTCCTACTTATTGGAGGACACCCGCAAAAGCGCCGTTTCAGCCTTAATGAATCCAAGCAGTGGAACGTAACAAGCCGGACGTTTTTACGGATTGCGAAATAAGTAAGTAGTGCATTATTGTGAAATAGAGTAAAAAGTTCTTCTCCTTCTTCTCTGTTACATCACCGCACCTATTGATTCCATACGACTTGTGAAGGATGGCCCACAAGGTGCCAATCACTATATGTCGAGGGCCTTGGCCCGATGACGTTTAAAAGGAGTATGTCAATGAAATCGCAATTTCCAACCCGATTTGGAATGACTCTTGCGGTGACAGGAGGCGTGGTCCTCGGCCTGTGTGCACTTGCGTTCCGTGCACAGGCTGACGAATGGAACAAGAAGACCATACTCACCGTGGATCAGCCAATCCAGGTACAGGATACTTATCTGGAGCCGGGCACGTATGTCTTTAAGCTCTTGAACTCGAGCTCCGACCGTGACATTGTCCAGATCTACAACAGAGACGAGAATCACCTCATCAACACCATCATGGCGATTCCGAATTATCGCTTGCAGCCGGCCGGTAACACGCGGTTCACGTTTTATGAAACACCTCCGGGCACTGCGCGTGCGATGCATGCGTGGTTTTATCCAGGCGATAACTTCGGTCAGGAATTCCGTTACCCCAAACAGTTACACACTCTAGAAGTCGCGCAAGTGACACCGGCGCCCGTCGTCACGCGGCCCCCGGAACCACCGCCTCCGCCGGTGGTGACTCAACCTGCACAGCCTGAACCTGCTCCCCAACAGGCAGCGGTTCCTGAGCAGCCGAAACAAGAAGAGCCGGTGGTGATTGCGCAAAACAATCCTCCACCTGCGCCGGCAGCGGCTCCCGAACCTGAACCGCAACCTGCGCAGTTGCCCCAGACTGCCACTCCCTATCCTTTGCTTGGCCTCCTTGGGCTGATTTCGCTTGCAGGTTACGCCCTGCTTCGTGTCAAGTCGATGACTTAAGCGAGCGGACATTGCAAGCGTCGCAGGCGCGGGCTCCAAATATGCACGCGATACACCGTACCCCTGGTCGTCGCGCGCGGAACCCGCTCCTGCATTTTTGATATCCGCACGTTTGATATTTAGACATGAAGAAACCGAAAAGCAGATTCCTGGCATGGACCGAACGGGCTCTTCTGGCGCTAGGCCTGATCGGCGTGGGCGCCTGGGTGAGTTCGAATGCGATTCCAGCTTTCTGGCAAGACTGGGACAACTGGAAGTTTAATCAGGAACTGCATGGACAACAAGCAACGTTGACCGCATACCTCGGCGAAAAGCAGCAGCAGGCGACCAATGCATTTGGCGCTTGGATGGGTTTCATCATCCCTCACGAAAAATCGGCTTCCGAAAAATCGAATCCTTCTTCGAGTCCATTGGCGGCTTCAACCCCATTGCTGGACGACGCGCTCATCGGACGCCTCTCCATCCCCAGGTTGAATCTGCACACCACGGTTCGAGAGGGGACCGGGAATGACATTCTGGCGCTCGCGGTGGGACACATGCGCGGCACTGCGATTCCAGGGCAGAAGGGGAACGTCGCGGTGGCAGGTCATCGAGATACTTTGTTCAGTGGGCTCGGAGCGATTCGCGATGGCGACCTGATTCAGTTCGAAACTCTGCACGGCTTATACGAGTATCAGGTGAGCACTACAGAAGTGGTGTCGCCACAGGATGTCGGCGTTGTAAAAGCCGGCGCTTATCCGGAACTTACGTTGATCACTTGTTATCCGTTCGACTACATTGGCCCGGCACCGGACCGCTTTATTGTGAAAGCTCGTCAAATCTCCTCGGCCCCGCAGCCACGTTTAGTCGAGGCTTCGGTGCAACCCCCGCCGCCGCGACAGGAAGATGCTCGCCCGAAATTCGTGAATGCGGTTCAATCTAATGACGAGGGGACCTTCTCTCTCACGAAGCGGCACAGTCGTCAACTGGCTCCCGGCATCTCGATCGGCATCGACGAGACTGATGCGGACTCACAGGTGGTGAAAGGGTGGCTATGGGTGATGCCCGACCGGCACACGATCTGGCTCAAGGATCAGCCCGCGCATGAGCCGCTGGTGTTTTCTCAGAACGGAGAGCGACGCGAGCTGATGATCACTCGCGTCACCGACAGTTCAGTTACGGGCTACCTTCTTTCGCACGATTCAGTTAATCCGTAGGGCGAAGATTAAGAGACGCCCGCCCGCTTTCGACATTGAACGGGACCGAGTTGTGCTCGTGCGTTACCATCCAGCGGTCGTCCATTTTGCGGAAGCAAACTGTAGCGCGCCACCACATGTCCAGTTCGTTCCCATCCGTCTTGGTGCCGTGAACATGGTTCAGGCTATGAGCAAACGCGACGTCAGCGTCGGTGGCAATCCTTAAATCGTGCATCTCAAAATCGAGCGGGCCCTGGAAAGATGAAAACCATTCCGCGGCGCGTCTTCTGACCGCATCCACTCCAAAATACTCCAGCGGCTCGATCACATCGAACAACGCCACGTTCTTTGAATAATTCTCCGTGCGCGCCTCCACATCCCTGGTACGGATGGCGTTTGCCCAATGGTCCATCAACTTCACAATTTGCGCCTGATCGATGGCCGGATTAATTGCAGTGATCATGTCATCTCCTCCCAACTGACGAGCAACTTGAGGGCAATCGAACAATCCGTTCGCAACGTTTTCATTTCACAGAGTTCGTCACGCCCAAGGTTGGCCCGCTCTGCATGGGAGCGGAAAGTTTTACCTGCGTGCTAGCGAACCTAATGTTCAGATTTTGGTTTCTCGAGATTGAGCGGCACAATTCCCGTCGTCTCGAACTTATGTAAGCGTTGCAGGGCAAGGTCCAATCGCTCTCTTGCTCGCGCCTTCTCTGCCGATGCTTTGTACGCCAAATCCACCGAAGATGGTTCAGACGATTGTTCCTGGGAGTCACGGAATACTTCAATGAAGCGATCGCTGGCCTCCCTGAATTCCTTTGTTGCTATGGATACATCGTCCTGAAGAATTTTCAGAATGTCCCCGCGTGTCATCGGGACATGCTACTCCTGATGGATGAAAATTTCCTGAACGAATTGCCAGGTCACAGCGAGCCAATAGAAATGTCTACAATAATCCCACGATGTCAAAGTTTCTAACCAAACGTCTCACGCGCCGGCGGGCTGTTGAAATACTGGGTATCGGCGCTGCAGCCGCCGCCCTCCCGAGCAATCTTCACGCGCAAGAGCCAACGTTTCCGAAAGGCGCGATCATTCGGACCATCCTCAAGGACTACGCGCCTGCGGATCTGGCGAACGGCGCCACTTTGTTCCACGAGCACTTCCAACTCGGGCCGGATTTCAATGCGAAGTTCGCCGCCGCGGGCGCCGCAGTCCGAGCCGCTAACGGATTGCCGCCAATTCCCCCTCGGGGAGGAGGTCCGCCACGAGGAGGCACGCCGCCTCCCGATATCATGCACGACGTGGATCTGATGTCGGCGGAAGTTACCAAGGCGGTCCACGATGGCAATATCGCCTGCATCGTCGAGGCTGGACACCCGGAGATGGGGCGGGACATCAACTTCGTTCGGCAGGTGGCGATGAAGACAGGCGTGCCGATCGTAGTAGGCGGCGGCTTCTACACGCAACCGTTCTATCCGAAAGAAATCTCAACCATGACCGAGGACCAGATTTTCCACGCCCTCATCAAGCAGGCGGATGACGACGTGGTGGGCGCCTGGGGCGAGATCGGGTCATGGGACGAGATCACCAAGGACGAACGGAAAGTATTTAGAGCGGTGGGCAGGGCGCACGTCGCTACCAATATTCCGATCTTCACGCACACGGGCATTCCTGGAAAGTCGGCGCTGGAGCAGCTCGATATTCTGGAGGACCAGGGCGTGAAGCCGGAGCACGTTGTGATCGGCCACCTGGGAAATCTGGTGGACGCGAATGTATACGTTCACAAGCAGATATGCCGGCGCGGCGCGTATGTCGGTTTCGACCGGCAGGGCGGCAACAATGACTCGCAGCAAGTACCGTTGGTGATGGCTCTCATCGAAGCGGGCTTCGCCGATCACCTGATGTTTTCCGCAGACGCGTCCAGCGGTTACGCCAAGACAGTGACCGTTTTTCTGCCCAAGCTGAAGGCTGCCGGCGCGACGGATGAAGTGCTGCACCACATCATGACCGACAACCCGCGGCGATTTCTCGCCTTCGTTCCGAAGCGGCCTCGCAAAAAGTGAGCCTAATCTGGAAGTCCATTTAATCGACGGCACGTACGAACTCTTCCGCCACTTCTATGCACTGCCCTCCGCGCGGGACCAGGAAGGCCGCGAGGTTGCCGCCGTTCGAGGTGTACTCAAGTCGGTGCTGGGGATGGTCCGCGGCGGCGCAACGCACATCGCCGTCGCCACCGACCAGATCATAGAGTCCTTTCGTAATGAACTTTGGCCAGGCTACAAGACAGGGCAGGGCATCGACCCGGCGTTATGGGCGCAGTTCCCATTGCTTGAGGACGTTCTCTCCGCGGCCGGTATCGTCGTCTGGCCTATGGTTGAATTTGAAGCTGACGATGCGCTGGCCGCTGGCGCGCTAGCCGCGGCGCGAGACCCGCGCGTCGAACGCGTCATCGTCTGCACTCCCGATAAGGATCTGGCCCAGTGTGTTCGCGGCACACGCATCGTGCAGTTAAATCGCAGGACAAGAGTGACGCTCGACGAGGCGGGAGTAGTGAAGAAATTCGGCGTGCCACCCGAGTCCATCCCCGACTACCTGGCTTTGGTCGGCGACGCCGCGGATGGTTATCCCGGCCTCCCGGGTTGGGGAGCCAAATCAACCGCCGCCGTTCTTGCGAAATTCGGGCACTTCGAAAGCATCCCTCGCGATTGGCGCGACTGGCATGTAAACGCGACCAATGCAAGCAATCTTGCCGCGACCCTGCAACGCGACTGGGACCGCGCTCTATTGTTTCGAAACCTGGCTACGCTCCGCACCGATATCCCGCTCTTTGACGACGTCGAAGAACTTCGCTGGAAGGGTCCTACCGCCGGCTTCGAAGCACTCGCGGCGCAACTTGATGCGGCTGTTACGCAAAATACTTGAGACCGGCGCCGGGAGGGTCACTTTCGTTTCTTTGTAAAATTCCTGGGAACTTTCTGAAGGTTTTGTCGTCTAAGTTCCCGAATGACGCTGTGGCAGGATATCGCTTACGGTTTCAAGTCGCTGCTCAGAAAGCCTGGCTTCGCCATTGTGGCAGCCCTTTCTCTGGCCCTGGGCATCGGCGCGAACACCATTATCTTCAGTCTGATCAACACCACACTGCTGCGCGCTCTTCCTTTCCCCGATCCATCCAGGCTGGTGGTGATCTGGTCGGTCCCTCTTGATCATCGCGACCAGCGCGGCAACCTGAACGTCTCCACGTATTTCGCGTTTCGCGACCAAAACAAATCCTACGATGCCGTGGGAGCGTTCAATGGAACCGTATCCACCATAGGCGCGGATCAAAACGGGTCGCCTGCGGAGCGAATCAACGGGCCTACGTTCACCCCTTCCATGTTCAAGGCCCTGGGCGTGAAGCCCGCTCTGGGGCGAGCTTTCCTGGAGGATGAAGTCAAGGTGGATGACACCGCCCCGGTGACGATTCTAAGCGATCACCTGTGGAAGCGCCGCTTCAATAGCGACCCGAAAGTGCTGGGAACCACCGTCCTGCTGGACAAGATTCCCACCACCATCATCGGCGTGATGCCCGCCGACTTCAGCTTCTTCGGCGACGACGTGGACTTCATCGCGCCCCAGGGAATCGGGCGTCTGCAGCTTCAAAGCAAGCAGGGATTTCTGCTGGGAATCGGCCGCCTGAAACCCGGCGTCTCCATCAAGCAGGCGCAGGTGGAGGCTGACACAATCAGCGCCCAGTTGGCCCTTGCCGATCCGGAGCGCAACAAGGGCAAAGGCGTGCGGCTGGAACTTCTGCAGGAAGCCGCCTACGGAGGCCTACGCCAGCCGCTTCTTATCCTGCAAGGCGCGGTTGCCTTTGTTCTCCTGATCGGCTGCGCCAATGTCGCCGGACTACTGCTGGCCCGCGCGTCGTCCAGACGAACCGAAATCGCCATTCGATCGGCTCTGGGCGCAGGCCGCTGGCGAATTGTCCGCCAGTTGGTGACGGAAAGTTTTCCTCTATCCTTGCTGGGCGGCGTGCTTGGCCTCGCGTTCGCCTGGGGCGGACTCAAGCTGTTCGTCATAGCTGCCCCGCCCGGCTTCCCGCGTCTGGACGAACTCCACCTGGATTCCACCACCCTGGCATTCACCGCGCTGGTAGTTCTCCTCACCGGTGTCATCTTTGGAATTGTGCCCGCGCTGCAAGCATCGAAATCGGACGTTGTGGGTCCGCTGAAGGAGTCGGGACGAAGCGGCACCGATGGTGCGCGAAGCCAACATGTGCGCAGCGTTCTGGTAACCGCGCAGATCGCTCTCGCGCTGGTCCTTCTGATTGGCGCAGGCCTGATGATCAACAGCTTTCTGCGCGTGCAGAAAGCCGACCTGGGCGCCGATCCCACCGGTCTTCTGACGTTCGACTTCCGCTTTCCCCAAACCGAAACCATCAAGCCGTATAGCCGCTATCGCGGAGTGGGCCTGTGGGACGTGCTTCCAAAACCGGCCCAAGAATACACCCGCGTATGGGAGCGCATGCAGAACCTTCCCGGCGTCATCTCAGCCACTGCGAGCAATCGGCCTCCGCTGACGGGTCAGGGAATCGACATGGCTTTTCTCATCGACGGCCGGCCCGCTCCGCCACCTAGCGGCGCGTCTTCGGGCGCATCGCAGGAACAGGGACAGACCGCAAGCTATTTCGCGATTGCTCCAAACTACTTCGCGACTCTTAAAATCCCGGTCTTTAGAGGGCCGCGATTTCACGACCAGGGACGATGCCGCGGCAACGCCCGTCATCATCATCAACCAGACGCTGGCGCGCCGCTATTTCCCCAATGAAGATCCTGTCGGCAAACACATCACGCTGGATTTTGTGCCGGACGAAAAGCCCCGCGAGATTGTCGCCGTGGTGGGCGACACCAAGCTGGACCGTTTTCAGGACCGTAAATTTTCGTTGGTTTATGTCCCTTACCTTCAGCAGACCTCGCGCTGGCTTGGTCCCTCGTGGGCCGATCGCGCGGGCATGTACTTCGTGCTGCGAACCGCTGGCGACCCCTTGAAGATGGTCCCCGCCATGCGCCAAGCTTTGGCTGAAGTTGATCCCAACCGGCCTGCCGGAGAGGTGAGGACGGTGGAAGCGTACCTCGATCGCCAGGTCGCCTACCTGCGCACATACATTTTTCTGCTGGGAATTTTCGGCGGCATTGCGTTGATCCTTGCCGGCATCGGCATCTACGGAGTGATGGCGTACTCAGTCGCGGAGCGCACGCGCGAGATCGGTGTGCGAATGGCTTTGGGCGCGGGACCCGGCCAAGTGCTTTCGTTGATCGTCCGCAAAGCGCTGATGCTGATTTCGCTCGGGGTGATCGTCGGCCTCGCGGGTTCGCTGGCGTTGACCAGGGTGATCAAGTCGGCGTTAGTCGGAGTCACCCCAACCGATCCGGCGACATTCGCCGGCGTCTCTCTACTGCTCGCCTCCTTCGCACTGCTGGCGTGTTTGATTCCCACCAGGCGTGCAGTACGAGTGGATCCCAACATAGCATTAAGATACGAGTGACCCATCTAAACCTGTGGAAGAAGCGCCTCGGCCAGGTACCCGAGTATGTGTGGGAGCAAACACAGCTCGAATCGCTGGTTCTCGCGGACAACGATCTCACAGCTGTGTCCGAACAGATCGGACGCCTGAAGAATCTCCGCATGCTCGATCTGGGACACAACCAGTTGACGCGCGTTCCGGATGCGCTGGGAGACCTCGACGGGCTCACCGATTTTCTGTATCTTCACGACAACCGCTTGACGTCTCTGCCGCAGTCCCTCCAGCGTCTCACTCGTCTCCGCTATCTGAACATCGGCGATAACGCTTTCGAGGTGCTGCCCGATTCGGTCTGCAAAATCGCCAATTTGATGGAGCTGAGAGCGTCTGGCAACAGCCTGACCTCTCTCCCCGATTCCACCGGCCAATTGTCGCGCCTGCGCGAACTCCACTTGAGAGACAACCAATTAACATCGCTGCCGGAATCGATCGGAACACTGCGGGAACTAAGGCAGATCGATCTTCGCGGCAATCCCTTGAGGTGTTTGCCCGTCGCGCTGTCGACCCTGCCCCGGCTGGACAAGCTTGACCTACGTTGGGTAGAGAAGCTCAAGCCGCCAGATTGGTTTCGAGACCTCGAAGCCCGCGGCTGCCTGATCTACCGGTAAGTTTTCATCGCGCTACGCTAAGAAGACCTTGCGACGAATTCTCCTGATCGCGCTCGCGGCCGCGGCGCTGAATGTCATTCTGCTAACCATCGTCAACTCGTACGATGTGCGATTAGGTCCCCTCCATCTGGCCGCGCACGGGTTGTTCAAGCCGCTGCTCTATCTGAATGCAGCCGTCCTGCTGGCGGTCTTAGCGGCAAGCAATTCGAAATTCCCCTCACGAGGAACATTCGTGAGCCCGAACGCTTTCTGTCATTGCGCTCGTCGTCACGGTTCTCTACTTGCCGTCTCTTTCCGTATCCGCCACCCATGCCGAATGGACGCATCAGCTCACCAGCGCGCAGCACAATTCACTCGCTGGATTGGCAGGCATGTTCATTTCGAAGCAACTCGACGGATTCTACCGTCCTGTGGGCTTCCTCTCGCTGTGGATCGACTACCGCATCTTCGGCGATCACCAATGGGGTTATCACCTGCAGAACATCTTTTTCCACGTGGCCAATTGTCTGTTATTGGCGCGGCTGGGCCTAAGGTTGGGACTGGAAACCGCAACCGCGCGATGGGCGGCGCTGCTGTTCGGAGTCGCGGCGGCGAATTACGAGCCTATCATCTGGCCCGGCGCTCGGTTCGACCTGTTAGCCGCATTTTTCACGCTACTGGCTCTGCTGGCGGCTCTGGCATGGTTGCGTGGAGACGACCGGTCCAGCCTCTGGTGGGTCGCCTTGTGCTTCGCGCTAGCGGTGCTTTCCAAGGAAAGCGCATACTGCTTCCCGCTGCTGCTGTTGTTCTTCATCCTGACTTCGCAAACCTGGGGACTCAGAGGATGGAGCATCCCGAGTGCTGCCCACTTGCTCGGCATGGCGGCCGTTTCGACCCTTCTGCTGCTGGGAATTCGCTATGCGATTTACAACGGAATGGGCGGTTATCCCGATGCCACGGGCGTCGCGCCGCATTTCGCTTTGCATCTGGCAACGTTCACATCCTTTTTCACCCGCGCCCTTCCGGTGCCTGTTTTCGGGATCAATACCGACGCTCCGCTGCCTTGGTGGGCGGCGGCTTCCGCGGCGGCCTTCGCGATGACCGCGTGCGGATTCGCGATCACGGCCGGAGGTGAGTTCTCCAGGAAAGTTTTCCTGCTTGCCGCAGCGCTGCTAAGCGCCCTGCCAGCTGCAAATCTGGTGGATTGGATCAGTCCACTGATGCGCAACACGCGCTATCTCTATCTGCCAGGAATGTGGATCTGTCTCCTGCTGGCGGCCGCGGCCAGCGACCGTCCGCGCGCACGCTGGTGGCTGGTGGGCATGATCGCGGCTAACGCTGTAGGAGCGATTTACAACTACCACGCCTTTCACTGGTTTGATTGGGCTCCGCGGCCGTCGGCTTTGTAGTTGGATGATTCGGCGCTCAATAGAATTTCAACTCTTCGATTTGCCGCACGACCCTCTGTGGAGTCGTTAGGACTCCTGGGGTCGTTCGAGCCGTAACTGGAAACAGAGAATCGCGACTCGTCTACTCCGTACTTCTTCGTTAAAAGCTCCATAAGCCGCAAACTGCGCGCTGCAGCAAGATCCCAGTTGTTGCGAAAACGCGAATTGTGGATCGGCCTGTCATCTGCGTAGCCAGCCAGGTTGATCTTGTTCGGGACGTCACGGACGGCCGCGGCTATTTTCTCGAGCGTTGGCAAAGCCGATTCGTGGATCTTATCGTCGCCAGGAGAGAACAGAATGGCCTGAGGTACGCTGATGGTGAGCCCTTGCGGCTCCAGCTTCAGATTGAGTCTTTCGCTACTCAATGTCTGCTGCACCTGAGCCAGCGTGGATGGTGGTGGCGGTTTTAGTGCGACCACCTTGGGCGCAGAGACCGCCTTGATTTCAGGAGTAGCCTTGAACTGATGCGCCGCTGCCGCCAGGAAAAAGATCAGCAAAATGGTGAGCACGTCGACATAGCTGACCATCCAGCGATCCTGGCTCCGCGCGCTCAACCGCCGCGTTCGTGCCGTCATTCTGTTTTGGCGCTCGACTTCGGTAGGAACCCTTGGAGCCGCTCCCGCAGCAGCGTCGGATGAATTGCGTCCAGAATGCCCAGCGCGCCTTCGGAGATCAATTCATCCGTGAGCGATGACTGTTCCATGTTCGCGCGAATGCGATGGGCCGCCGGTAAGAACAGAAGATTCGCCAACGCGAGCCCGTAGATGGTGGATACAAAAGCCGTGCCTACGCCGGTCGCAACCGAGGACAGGTCGGAGAAGTGGCGAAACACATCGATCAGCCCGATCACTGTGCCGATCACACCTATGGTGGGCGCAAAGCCCCCCGCCGTTTCCAGAACCCTGGCGTCGCCTTCCCCTTGCCGTTCGCGGGCCCGCAGCATGGTTTCCAGTGTGATTTTGAATTCGCTGCGATTCCTAGAATCCAGCGCCAGCGCCAGCACCTGCTGTAAGAATGGATCGCGCGCCTTGCCGATCGACGACTCAATCGCCAGCAAGCTCGTATTTCGAGCCGAGCGGGCGAAGCTGATAATCTCGTCGACCAAGGTTTCCTGGTCGCCCTCCTGGGGCCGCAACATTGCGGCAAGCCGCCTGAGCGCATCAAACGGCGCACGGTGTGGAGTGGCCATGATAGTGACCCCGAAGGTCCCGCCCAACACAATAAGGGCTCCAGCGGGTTGCAGGAAGTAGCGAAGGTTGACGCCGGTGTACGCGATGCCCGCCAGTACAGAAGCTGCGGCAATTGCGATGCCCGCCAACATCCACACGTCCAATTTCGGCGAGGAGGCAAGCTGTGAGTTGGCCCTCGGCTCCGCACGTTCTTGGATGGGGTACGGAGCCGGGTTGAAGAGAGAAGCCATTCTAGTGCCGGACTAGATTGCACTTCGGATGCCAAGCACGACGCATTGAAAATCAAGGCATGCCGGGCGAAATCGGTCCGGAAAGAGTCAGATTCCTGCCACCGGCGCCGAGCATTTGGCGGCCCCGCAAAATTGTGCTTGACTCTGACCTAGCGTCAGACCTAACCCTATTAAGGGAACAGGCGTGCGGAAGTATTACCAGATCCATGACTTCGCCGAGCTCGCGGGCGTCACGGTGAAGGCCTTGCATCATTACGACCGGCTGGGTCTGCTGCAGCCCGGCCGGAACGAGGCCGGATACCGTATGTACACCGAACGCGATCTGGAGCGCCTGGAGCAGATTGTGGCGCTGAAATTTCTGGGGCTGCCTCTCAAGCAAATCAAACTAGTGCTAGATCGGGCGGAGCTCGAATTGCCCGACGCTCTGCGTATGCAGCGGCAGGCGATCGAGGACAAACAGCAGCTCCTCTGCCGGGCCCTTCAGGCGATTCGCGCAGCCGAGGCAGCCCTTCAACCTGGGAAACCAGCCGACCCCGCGATTCTCAAAAAAATTATCGAGGTGATCGACATGCAGGACGGCGTGAAAGAGATGAAGAAGTACTACAGCGATGCGGCTTGGGAACTGCGCAAGCAATTCTACGAGCAGGGACCCTCGCCTGAGTGGCAGGAACTCTATCGCGACGTCGCGGCCATGCTGGGAGAAGATCCGGCCGGCGATAAGGCGCAGCAACTGGCCGAGCGATGGGTCGTGCTCTCTCTGAGGGCGCATGCAGGAGACCCGAGCATGCAGACCCATTCGGGTACAGCCTGGATGCACCGGGAAGATTGGCCGCCGGCGATGAAGCGGGAGAGTGCCCGCTTCAGGCTGGAGGAGGTTCACGAATTCATCCATCAAATAGCGATTGCATCCAGAAAGAAATACTTCACTCCTCAGGCTTGGGAGAAGCTGCAGCAGGTACGCGAGCGGGAGGAACAGGAGCTCTCGATGCCCTGGCAGAGGGCGCGCGATTTGTACCGCGACATCGATGCCGCCGTGACGCAAGACCCGGCTGGAGAAGTGGCGCAATCGCTGGCGGCGCGTTGCCGGCAACACATCGATAAATCCAGCGGCGGTGATCCTGGGGTCAAGGAAGGATTGATGAAGGCAATGGCGGATCGCCGTAATTGGCCCACGACGCTCAAATGGCAAGCCGAGGCAATTTACGGACTAAGCTTCGACCGTTTCCTCAAGGCCACGGACTTTATGGATCGGGCTCTCGCAGTATCTTGTTAACGCTGGACGGACCCCGCCTCAGAAAGGTACGTCGTCGTCCCCAATTCCCTCATTAGGCGGCGCCGCAGGCGCTGCCTGGGGACGGGCCCGTGGTGCGCTACGCATTGGTTGTTCCGAAGGAAATTCATCAGGCGAGCCCGCCCCGCCTGGACCGCCGCCTTCCCCGCGTCCACCCACCAGGATCACGTCATCGGCGATCACTTCGGTGACCCAAACTTTCTTGCCGTCCTTATCCTCATAACTGCGGGTCTGCAGACGGCCCTCCACGTAGACCTTGGTGCCCTTGGTGAGATAAGGCGCGACGTTTTCTCCACGCCAGAGAATGATGTTGGACCAGTTGGTCTCTTCTTTCCATTCTCCCGATTGCTGGTCCTTCCAGCGGCGGCTGGTGGCGACGGAAAACTTCGTCACCGCGGTTTGAGAAGCGGTGTAAGAGGTCTCGGCATCGCGCCCGAGATTCCCCAGCAGGATGACTTTGTTGACACTACGGCTGGCCATTATTCTCGAATTTAACACAGTGGGTGACAATAGTATCGTGACGCTTCGTTTTATCTCCCTGCTTCTCTGGTCTAGTCTCGTCGTTCCCCAATGTGTCGCCCAAACCGCTCGTGTGGATTCCTACCGCGTGGTAGCAACCTATCCGCACGATCCTGTCGCGTTCACCCAAGGTCTCGAATTTGTGGATGGACGTTTCTACGAAGGAACGGGGCTCAATGGGCAGAGCACTATTCGCATCGTGGCGCCCGCCACTGGGACCGTGGTGAAAAAGCAGCCCATCGACTACATGTATTTCGGCGAGGGCATCACCGTTTTCGGCAACAAACTGTATGAGCTGACCTGGCAGAACGGCACCGCTCTGGTCTATGACGCGAAGACCTTCGAACGCACTGGCCAATTCCACTACTCCGGCGAAGGCTGGGGACTCACTCATGATTCCAAGCAGCTGATCATGAGCGACGGCACCCCGTCGCTACGGTTCCTCGACCCGGCTACGTTTCAGGAAACGGGAAGGGTCTTCGTGACCGACGGGGGCCGTCCGGTTCCGGAATTGAACGAGCTGGAATACATCGACGGCGAGGTATGGGCCAACGTTTGGAAGACCAACCTGATTGCCCGGATCAATCCAACCTCCGGACAAGTAAACTCCTGGGTGGATCTTACGGGCCTGCTGACCCTCCGCGAAGAGCAAGGCGTCGACGTCCTGAACGGCATCGCCTACGATGCATCCGCGAAAAGGATCTTCGTCACCGGCAAGAAGTGGCCCAAGCTGTTTGAGATTCAGGTTGTGCCGAAGTCGCGTTAACCAGCGCCATTTCAGCAGGTGCTTAAATTTTAAAATGCTGCGGTGTTCACTCTATGCGGATGCCGAGCCCTAAGTCCGATATTAATCTTGCTATCCGCCGTTCTCGGCTGGGACGGGCCGTGCACGTAAATCAATGGGAACTTTGTTCTCGCATGCGGAGTCCGCAGATAGAGCCATGTCTTTCCTCAGGCGATTTGCGATTGCTCTGATCGTTTCCGGCCTGGTTGTGTGGATTGGCCCGCAGCGTGGCTGGCGACTCGGAAGCTAGTAGTTCTCTACACTCCCATCTCCCTTTCGCCTGGGCACATCAGGACTGAGGACTTCCCCATCAACTTCAATTCGTCCTATCTGGTCGCCATCGCGGTGGAGAGGGAGCCCTCTCTTCCCAATCTCGACTGTCAGATGTGGGGTTGTTATAACAGCCCCGTTATTCTCAAGGCCCGATGGACCTTGTCCAGTGGCGAGCGCGCGGTTTCATCGGGAGATAGCGACGACATGTACGGCGGCCACGGCCAGCTGGTGCTGGAAGAAGCCGATGGACGCATCCTGGGCGGGTTCGAATCCAAAGCCGGTCGCTACAGACTGGACGTTGATGTTCTCTCCGGTGCGAGTTCTCTAAACAAGGGCAATCCGAAACTGATTGTCGAAGTGGACGGGAACGGATACGAACGCTTCATCCGTTGGAAAGGGGCAACGGAGATTCTTGCGGGAATCTTAGGGACTATCGGAATTGCGTTGGTGTGGCTGTCGCGCCCCGATCGGGATGCCAGTCGGCGGGCGTCAATAAGGCTATTTCCCGGTTCCAGTACCGGATATGGAAGTGCATTTCATGCCCGCAGGCCGCCTCAGCCAGTACTCTTTTCCAGGCTTCCCTCAATTGCGCTCTACCTGACATTTTTTTTGATGCTTATGTTGTTCTCGATCTTGTTTATGCTGGGCCTCTCCGCGACGCTTTGGCATGGGAATGGAATCCGAGTACTCACGTCCAGCCGGACCCTCAGTCCGCAGCTTGGGCAAGGGGCGCGGCCGCTGCTTCTTCGAATCGATCGCAAAGGAAGATGGTTTCTAAACGCCAAGCCTGTTTCTCCCGAACAATTTCCGGGCGCTCTCAGAGAGGCTCTGAGCCGTCGCGCCGATTGGGCGGTGTGTCTCGATGCCGATCCCGAACTGGACTTTGGCCCGGTCGCAAAAGCGATGGACGCAATTCAGGGACTGTACGCAAAAATCATTCTCGTAACGCCGAAGCTAGGGCAGGATCGTTGCACAGAAGACAATCCTATTGCGGTTGGTGGCAAGGCGGAAGCGCGCACGCGCCCATAGCACGCCGGACCAGGGTGAAACTGCGGCGCCGCCTAGCGGCCTCGAAGGGCTGCGCTGCGGTGGGCAGAGAAACTGACAAAACTGCGGACGTCTAAAGACGACTCGAGATTTTTTCCGACAGGCTGCGAAAAACCGGACGCACCCTTCTTCTCTGTGGGGCTCGTGAACAACCGGCCCGGATGTTGGAGCAAGAGAAATTCGTGCGCCACGTCGGGGGCGGAAAATATCCTTCCTCACGTGGAGGCAGGGATATTTTCCGGGCGCGGGAAGTGAACACGGTCTTTGAAGGTTTGGGGAACTGAACCAACGCCTAGCCTATCAGATAATAGCCAATCCGCTAACCTTCCCCAGGACACAACGTATTACAGTCTGACTCGAAATGACCAACTCGCCGGGAACTTTTAGATACATTGGATCGTCTACGGCTCAATAGGAGCCCTTCACCTGTGGTGTGCGACCCGCCCGCTCCGCTCGTGCGTTGCGTTTCAATAAGACTCGGGAGGAAAACTTGACACGGGAAACTCGCCTCGGAATGGTGGCTCTGGCCGCCTTCAGCTCAACCCTGTTCGCCCAATCCCCAAATGCCGGCATGGACATCGCCATCATCACCCCGCCGGCTCCACGCTTCATCGGTCCGGTGCTGCGTCCTTTTCATTTCGAAAAACGCACGGTCACGCCGGCGCGCCTGACCGATACGCCCCGCTTGGAATCGCTGGTGCGCAGCGGGAACCTCTATCTGTCCTCGCGCGACGTGATCGCGCTGGTGCTGGAAAATAACCTGGACATCGCCGTGCAGCGCTATGGCTCCTTTCTGGGGCGCGAGGTGCAGCGCCGAACGGAGGGCGGAGGCTATCTGCGCCAGGTAGACACGGCCCTCATCTCCGGACCGCAGAGCGTCAGCCTGGAGGGTGTAACGGTCGGCAGCAGCGGCGTTGCTGGAGGCGTGAGCGCGGGCGGTGGCATCGTATCTCAGATCGGCCCCGTGCCTCCGACTCTCGATCCAAGCATCGTCGCCAGCTATCAGGTCGGTCACCAGACCACGCCGCTCACCAACACCATCCTCAATCAGACCACAGCCCTCACCGACGATTACCGGCAGTTCTACCTTCAGTACTCGCAGCAATTCGCCACCGGCACCAGCGGCACGTTGAGTTACTCCAGTGTCCGCAGCCGCCTCAATAGCCCTACGCCGCTGCTGAATCCTTACACCAACGGCTACATCGATCTGGTTATCAACCAGAATCTGCTACAGGGTGCGAGCCTCGCGGTAAACAAGCGCGATATCACGGTTGCGAAGAACAATATCAAGTTCAACGCGCTGCAACTGAAGCGCCAGGTGATCACCACCGTTTCGGCGGTGCTGAACCTGTATTGGGATCTGGTCAGCTTCGACGATGAACTCCGCATCCGCGAGCGCGCGCTGGCAACGGCGCAAAAACAATATACAGACAATCAAGCCCAGGCGAGGCTGGGAACGCTCGCCGCGATTGAAGCGACCCGCGCGGCCGCCGCGGTTTCCACCAGTCAGGAAGATGTGCTGATCGCGCAGACTCACGTCGACCAGCAGGAGGCCGTTCTTAAGAACGCCCTCAGTAGAACCGGCGCCGAAAATACCTGGTTAGACGACGTCCACATCGTGCCGCTTGACCGCATCGTCGTGCCGCAAGCGGATGAGCTGAAATCCACGCCGGAGCTGATTCAGGGCGCGCTGGATTCGCGGCCGGAGCTGGAACAAGTCAAGATCAACCTGGATAGCAATCGCATTTTGCTGAAGGGCGACAGGAACGGAATGCTGCCTACGCTTCAGGCCTTCGCCGAACTGACCAATAACGGCCTCACGGGCTCAGTCAATCCCATCTATAACAATTGCTGTGGCACACCGGATTCGTTAACGGTGGGTGGGTACGGCAACCTTTTATCGCAGATCGCGACGCGCAAATTTCCAAACTATTCGGCTGGATTTTCTCTAAACATCCCATTCAGAAATCGCGCGGCGCAAGCCGACTACGTAACCGACCAGCTTCAGCTCCGCCAGAACGAACTCCAGTTGCAGCGCGCGATGAACCAGGTGCGCGTCGACGTGAAGACGGCCGTGATTGGATTTCAGCAGTCGCGGGCCCGCTATGAGAACGCGGTCAATACCCGGGTGCTCGCTGAGCAGACCCTGACCGCCGAACAGAACCGCTTCAATCTCGGCGCCACTCCCGACACCACCTTGTTGATTCAGGCACAAGACAATCTGTCGTTGACCCAGAGCGCGGAAGTGCAAGCCATGGCCAATTTCTCGCACGCGCGAATCGCGCTGGATGAGGCGCTGGGGCGGACTCTGGACGTGAACAGCATCTCCATGTCGGAGGCGGAAAACGGGCGAGTGGAACGAGAATCGTCGCTTCCCAACGTACTTCCCAACAGAGAGGAGCGGCGGCAATGAAATCCACCTGCCTGATCGCCCTGTGCATCGCTTCGCTGCTGCAGGCGCAAGATACCGTCACCCGGGCCACCGGACCAATCTTGATCCGTTCCTACAAACCGCCCACCGTTTCCCCGGTCCGGCTGAGCAATTCAAGCCGTCTGGCGAGCCTGATGCGCGCGGGCAAGCTGTATTTGACCCTGGCCGATGCGATCGCTATCGCCATTGAAAATAATCTTGACCTGGAGGTGGCGCGCTACAATTCCTCGCTCGCCGACTGGGCCGTAGTGCGGGCCGAAGCCGGTGGGCCGATTCGCGGAGTTCCCAGCGCGCCTGCGTTGGTCTCCGGTGTCGATGCCGGTTTAGGCGTAAATGGCAGCACGCAGAGCGCGGGCCTGTCGACCAGCAGCGGGAACAATCAATCCGGCAATGCCGGAGGAGCCTCGATTCAGCAGATCGGACCCATCACTCAGGTGCTGGACCCGACCCTGCAAAATACTACGGTTTTCTCGCACTTGACCCAGCCGCAGACCAATTCACTGGTCAGCCAGACCAATTCGCTGGTCGCGGTCACGCACAACTACAACACCGTCATCACGCAAGGTTTGTTGACTGGCGGCTATGTGCAGTTCCGCGATTATGAACAGTACCTCAAAGAAAACGCGCCGACAGATGCATTGAATCCGGGCCTCGGTCCCTATTTCGATCTTTATCTTCAGCACAACCTTCTGCAGGGCCTAGGTACGAAGGTGAATGGCCGCGAAATCCGGGTCGCGAAGAGAAACAGAGAGGCTGCGCCTGAAGCGATGCGGGCACAGCTCTTGGTGTTAGTCGCCAATGTTCAGAATCGATATTGGGATCTTGTCACCGCGCAGGAGCAGCTTAAAGAAGCGCAGCGCGGCGTGGATGTCGCACAGAAGTTTT
Source organism: Terriglobia bacterium (assembly GCA_963766615.1). Classification (GTDB taxonomy): domain Bacteria; phylum Acidobacteriota; class Terriglobia; order Bryobacterales; family Bryobacteraceae; genus Palsa-187. Next base: position 119,674 of record CAVYBC010000008.1, on the reverse strand, counting down.
ATGACGACACAAACAATGAGGTCCAGCTTGGAGTGATACCCGGCGTGGAGCTGCCTCGGGCCAGAGTCGAAGTTTCCAGCCGCCGTCAGGATTTGATCGTCGCCGAAGAGGTAGTGCGGACGCAGGAAACTGCGATGAAGGATGTGTTGATCCGCAACCTTGACCCCGCGTTGGATGAAGCCGAACTGGTGCTGCTCGACAGCATCCAGGTGCCGGCGACGGAAGAACTGCCTCCGCTGCGGGAGCTGGTGAAACAAGCCATGGCCAAGCGGCCGGATGTCGCGCTGGCGAAAGTCGCCAATGAAATCGGGGCGATAAACGCGGTGGGAACCGAGAACGGGCTGCTGCCGACTGCGCAGGGCTATGTTCGCATCAGGAATCGGGGCGCGGCGGGGACCGCGGTGCCGGCCAACGATCCGAATCCTTATTTCGTGGGAGGATATGGCAAGGCGCTCGGACAGATTTTTCGGCGGAACTTTCCGAATGAGACCGTGGGAGGCTACATCGCGGCGCCGATTGGAAACCGGCAGGCGCAAGGCGATTACGGCGTGGAACAACTGCAGCTCCGCCAATCCGATGTTCGCGACCGCAAGGACGCGGACCAGATCGTGGTGGACGTTTCCCTGCAAATGATCGCGGTGCGGCAATCCCGCGCGCGCTATGCCACCGCGGTGAGCACGCGCCAGCTTAACGAACAATTGCTGGTGAACGAACAGAACCGCTTCGCGTTCGGAGTCTCCACGCTGGACGGCATCATCCTGGCGCAACGCGCACTGATCGCATCGCTAGGCGCGGAAACCAACGCGCGCTCGGCCTACGCACATGCGCGGGTGGCTTTCGACCAGGTGCTGGGGACGACGCTGGAGGTGAATCATGTTTCGCTGGATGAGGGAATGACGGGTCGCGTGGCGCGGGAATCGAAGCTGCCTGAAAACGTTAAGTAGAACGGCCGGTAAGGTCGAAGAACATTGCGGTCTTTTCTCTGCGGAACGTGGCGAAGCCTAGTTTTTCGAAGAAGGGGATTTGACTGGTAACGGCGAATAGTTCGCGGATCCCTCTGTCCGGCCGCGCGCTGCTTGCATGCTTCAACGAGCTTTGAAGCGATGCCGCGGTCGTGAAAATCGGGATGGACAGCGAGACTGCGAACTTCGGCGATTCGCTTGGAATAAATCTGAAGAGCGCAGCAGCCTACGACTTTTCCTGCTCTTATCGCAACGAAAAATGAGGCTACGCGCGGGAGATCTTTCTGCACCAGTTGATGAGGGAACAAGCGCACCAAGGCTCGGATGCCGGGCATATCTTCCTTTCGGGCCGGTCGGACTTGTGCTGCCACGGTTCCAGTATGAACTACCAAAGCCAGTCACACGCCACTTCCCCAATAAAATCTGCGAGTTCCGCAATTGCCGTAGAACCGCCATGCTACCTTTGAATCGAGAAGAGGATCTTCACCGACTTTTCTTAACAGGTTTCTTCGTGCGCACGAAGCGTTGCATTGTGGTGGAACGGAACTTCCGGAGCCCCTGGAAAGGCTTACGAGAGCTAACTATAGGGATAGCCTCGACGGAAGACCTTGAGATCGCGATTTCATACCGTCTGAAAGCTAGAAATGGTTTAAGACATCCGAGAGTTGCACACCGTAGACGAGATTGGCTCGTGAGGTGGATCTCAATTCATTGGCGGTCGTGTGTAAAAACGCGGCCGCCCGCAACGTGCACAGGATAAGTGTGCCTCGGCGCAGCCCTATTCGTAGCGCAGAGCGACCAGCGGGTCTACCTTTGAGGCTCGCCGGGCTGGGACATAGGCTGCCAGGGCGGTGATGGCGAAAAGCGCCGGCACTACCAGGAAATAGGCCGTGACGTCGACGCTCGAATGGGCTGGGAAGACCGTCCGCATTAATCTCTCTGCGAAGAAACTCCCCGCTAATCCTGCGGCGAGCCCCCATAACGCAGGCACCAGGCTACGGCGCAGCGTCATCCGCAGGACCGAGCCCTGGCCCGCGCCGATCGCCATGCGGATTCCAATTTCGCGCGTTCGCCTGCTGACCGCGTACGCTCCCAGGCTGTAAAGGCCGACGGTGGCGAGGATCAAGCCCATCAAACCCATACCTCCCACGGTTTCGACGATCACCCTCGATGTGGTGATCACACGCATGCGGTAGAACTCTTCCATGGTGCGGACGCCGAAGATGGGCTGGTCGCGATCCAGGCCTTGCACAACTTCGCGCAAGGGTGCGGCGAGCGCCGACGGGTCGCCCATGGATTCCGCGACGAGAATCATGTGGGTTCGCGGATTCTGACGCCACGGCAGGTAGATGAATTCGGTGGGCGGCTCGGCAACCCACAGATACTTGCCGGTTTTAGCGATGCCGACGATCTCCACCCAATCCTTGGTGTTGTTATTGTTTTTGTCCTGAGCGAATACCTGGATGCGTTTGCCAAGGGCATCCTGTCCGGGCCAGTAGTGTTGCGCGAACTGCTCATTGACGACGGCGATTTTGGGCGTGCCGGTCGAGTCCGTTTCCCTGAACCCGCGTCCGCGAAGAATGCTGACGGCCATGGTGTCGAAATAGTTTTCGTCCACGTGGGCGGCGAACACAACTACGTTCTCTTTTCCTTTCGGAAATTGAAATCCCTCGGGAGCCACCACGGCGGCGTCAGCTTGAGTGGACATCGGGATGGCAGACGTGAGTGCGACGGATTTCACACCGGGCAAGGGGCGAGAGCGTTCCAGCACTTGCTTGTAAAACTGATCGGTCTTGTCCTTGTCGTAGTGGACCAGGCTGGGGTCAAAGCTCATCATCAGCAGGTGATCGGTACGAAAGCCCTGACCGGACGCAAGCGTGCGCTGGAAGCCTCGGTACATGAACGCCGAGACGGTCAGCAGTACCAGGGCGGCGGCTACCTGGCTCCCCACCAGGAAGCTTCGTCCCCACACGCGAGGCCTGCCGGCGGTGGCGGCGTCACCGGTCTTCATCGCCGAGGCCAGATCGGCACGAGCGGTTTGAAGCGCGGGAATCAGGCCGAATATGAATACGCTGGCGATGGCTACCATCAGGCTGAATACCAGCACCCGCGTATTGAGCATGAAAGGAAGCTCGATCGGGATATCGCTGGGAACCTGAACCTGCTGGAACAGAAGGATTCCCGCGTAGCCGATGCCGATTCCAAGCGCGCCTCCGGCGAGCGCGATCAGCAGGCTTTCGGTGATCAGTTGGCGGACCAGGCGCGACCGGCCCGCGCCAATCGCAAGGCGCAAAGCCATCTCCTTGGCGCGAGCGGGCGCGCGGCTGGTAAGCAAACTAGCGACATTGGCGCAGGCGACTAACAATACCGCGCCGGACAGGGTGAGCAGCATGGCGATCAATTGCGCGTCGATGGGGTCCTGGTCGATGCGGGCCTCCAGCTCGGTTCGAATCACCATGTTCTGATTCTTGTTGGTTTCCGGATGGGTCCGCTCCAGTTCCTGAGCGAACGCGGTGATTTCCGCCTGGGCCTGCGCCATGGTGACGCCGGGCTTGAGGTAGCCCTTCACCGTGAAGTTGCGGGCATCGCGGGTGTCCAGAACTTTGGGATTGGCGGAGAGGGACGGATACATCATGAGCGGCACGTAAAAGGAGGGCCGGACAAAGTGATCCATGCCCACGAAACGGTCGGGCGCAATGCCGATGATGGTGAAATCGATTCCGTTCAGGCGGACTTTTTTGCCGAGGATAGATTTGTCAGCAGAGAATAGCTGTTCCCACAGATTGTGGTCGAGCACGACGACGGCATCGCGGCCCGGCGATTGATCTTCTTCCGGGCGGAAGCCGCGGCCCAACTCAGGCCCCACTCCCATGGACTCCATGAAGTTGCCGCTGACCGCGTAGCCGAGCTTCATCTGCGGCAGAGAATCCGGTTTGGGTGTGAACCCCACGGTGATGCCGTTATAGGCGACCAGATTGGAGAAGCTGCGGTTGTGGTCGCGCAGGTCGCGGTAATCGGGATAAGAATTGATGAGATTTGAGAATCCTTCGACAGAGACCTTGGTGCCGATGTTGACCACGTCGCCAGGGCGGGCGAAGGGAAGGGGGCGAAGCAGAAGAGCGTCGGCCCAACTGAACATCGCGGCGTTCGCGCCCACACCGATGGCGATGGAAAGAATCGCAGTTAGCGTGAAGCCGGGGGCTTTGGCCAGGGTGCGGGTGCCGTGGTAGAGGTCCTGCCAGATTCGTTCGAAAAAGATTCGCATGGGGCCTCCTGCTCGCGGGACCGGCGCGATAAACCGAATTACGTGCCGGGCGGCGGAAAAGTTCCCGGTTTATGGCTGAGTGAGAGTTGTGGCGGGGAAATAGTAGCTCAGGATTTCGCGGAAGGTTTTGCCTTGGCGGGCCAGTTCGATGGCGCCACGCTGGCACATTCCGATGCCGTGGCCCTGGGGCTCGCCTTTGAGGGGGCAAGCGACGCCGAAGAACGGATATTCGCCCGCTTCCCAACCTGCTTCTTTCAGGCTGTGCGTGTGGCCGCCGCAATCGGCGGAATAGAGGGCGGGGACGATGTGGCCTTGATAGGAAATCGCGAGGTTGCTGGTGTTCATGGCGGCCTGACGGCCGATTGAGCCTTGCTTGGTTGCGCCGCGCAGATACTGGCAGTGGGTGGTGTCGCAGAAGTCGTAACCGATGTGTCGGCCATGCGCGGCAATCAGGTAGGAACGTGTGGCGACGGCTTGGGCTTTGCGGGCTTCACGCAGTGCGCCGGGCGATTCGCCTTCGACGATGGAGGCGACGGCTGTTTCGATGTCCATTTCTACTAGAGCGAGAAGATGGTCGCCTTCGCGGCGGACTTCCAGGGTTCCATAAAATTCGCGGACGATGCGGTTGGGGATGCTGAGGACGAAGTTCGTTGGAACTCCGCCGCGGCCGGTTACTTTAGAGGAGCCTTTCAAGATGACGGGATTGCACGCCTTCCAGCACCTGGTCGCCTTGTGCAGTTTGGATGACGATCACGCTTCCGGTGGCGGGACGGACGGTGAACGCCACGGGATGAAACAGGCTGAAGACGCTCACGTGGATGGCTGCCAGCGCCAGCATTACTTGCCCGTTCTGATGATAGAAAGAATGCGGGCGGCGGTCTTGGCGGCTTCGGCTCCAGGCACGTTGTGGACGCGGACGAGGAGAGCCACGCGAGGCGCGGCGGCGGGTTCGAGGACTAGCGTGTAGCCATCGGTAGTGTGGTGGAGATTAGAGAGGCACTTGCGCGGTGCCGGTTTTGGCGAGCGCTCCCGGGCGTATCGCGGACGAGGTTCCTATGCGAGCGCTCTCCGCTAGTCCGTCGCAGGATCTGAGCGACCACTGGTTCGCCGGAACGCTGAGATAGCTCGGCGTAGGCGCGCGTGAGCGCCAGGGGAGAAATTTGCCAGCCGGTTCCCAGGCCGATGCGGGTTTCGGGCGTGTCAATTGCGGGAGCGGGAAGCTGATATTTCGCGGCGACGCGACGGAGGTCGGCGGGATCGACGTGCTGGGCGAGTTGCAGGAAATAGGAATTGCAGGAATCGGCGAAGGCCTGGGTGAAGTTCAAGCGGCCATGGCCGCGCTTCAGCCAGCAGCGTGTCGCCGCCTTGGCATTCGTACTCGGGAGAAGTTTCCGTGGTAAGCGAGCGCGGTGAAGGGCTTCACCAGGGAGCCTAACGGAATGGGGACTTGCGCATCGGGCCAGCGGGACGCGAGGACCTCGCGAGTGTGGACGTCGACGACCAGATATTCGGCTTCGGGCGCGGCCCGATCGATCAGCGGCGTGAGAGCCGCCGGAGCGATAGAGAAGAACGTCGCTGCCAGCAGGAGGGTCATGGGCGCAGTCGGTAGACGACGTTTTCACGCAGCATCGCACCTAGATCGTGAACCGTTATGGTGGCCGAGTCGACGCGGCCGAACACGCGGCCAAGGCTCGCGAGGTTTTGCGAATAGAATAAACCTGAATTGTCCACCGGCGCATTGGCTGGCGCGTTCGGATCGGGGACGTGGACCTGTGGGAAGTCAATCAGGCGCATCATACGATCGAAGTTGGGTAGTTCGCGGGCGTGACGCCAGGAGGCTTCGTAACTGGCGCCGGGGACAGCGGGCCTGGTGCGGCGGGCGAGGATTGAATTCACGAGATCTGCCGAGTCGCTGACGATGAGGCGCTGGCCGTCGACTGCGAGGACGATCTTTCCTAAACCGTCCAGTTCCTGAGCGCCGTTCGCGCCCGCGCGCCAGCCCGCGCCCGATCCTGCGGCGGTCCACAGGCCGTTGGCGGCCGATGTAAGGGCGGTGCGGATTTGATTCGCGTCCCAATTGGAGGAGGAGAGCAGCACTAACGCGGCGTGGGGTTGGACGAAGACCTGGTCAGGCTGAATCGCTGTGGACGATACTTCGAGCATCGCGTCGAGGTTGGCGGAGTCGAGCTGGGCTCGCAGGGTTTGGAAGGCTTGTGTAGATCGGGAGTCGGTGAGAGGTGGCTCGTCGATTCTGATTTCGAGATCGGCTTCCGAACCGGCATCGCTGGATTCAACTGCTTGTGGCGCGTCGTCGCGTTTGATCGCGGCGGCCGTGGTGGCGGAGAAGATTTTCCCTTCGATCCAGTGAGATGCCATGGTGGAGTCGGGGTGAGACCAGAGGCGATAGAGTCCGGCGTCGTCCGGGGCGAGCGCGAGTAACTGGCCGGCGCGGGCTTCCTCTTGCTGCGTTGAGGCGGCGGAACGGAGCAGCACGCGGCGCTCCTCGAATTGGCTCGCGCCGCGCTGGAGGTCGGCGAGGCCAGAAGTGAATTCTTTGAGAGCCGCGGTATTGTTCTGGATCCAGTGCGAACGGAATTGATGGGTCTGGACGAGGCGATCCATGTTGTAGACTAGGCGCAAATCGTGGTCGCCCGCGGTGGCGGCCTGGGTGGCCGATTGGTACCACGGCTCGGACGCAATGGAGGGCCGATTCACACGCGCGATCAGTTCCAGCGCTCCGGCCAGCGCGTCCTGACGAGTGCCCAAGAGGAGCAGGTCGCCTGTATAGGCGAAGACGGCGGTGCGGTGAGAAGCGGTGTCCTCTTTAACGTAGTAGTCGACACCGCCGGCGCGGCGGGTTTGATACGAGCCGCGCGATCTCCATAGCGTGGTGTTCAGCGCGCGGGCCGAGGGCAGCCGGGTGATGTAGAGAAATTCGAGCGAGCCGATGTTGTACATCGCGATGGCGGAATTCGCGCCTGCGACGGAGGTGAACAGCGCGTAGTCGGCGGGGACTCCGGCGGCTTGGGCGAACTCAGTTTGGGCGTCGGCCAGACGGAGATACAAGTGGGAGCGCGAGAAGCCCTCGTAGTTCGAGCTGGCGAGCCAGGTCGTTTTTTCGGTTGACGAATCCCAGTCTTTGAGCAGCGCGCTCGCGTCTTTGGCTTCCAGGTAGAGCATCGCGCCTGCGGGGAACAGGCTTGCCAAAGGCGCTGGGGCTTGTTGTGCGAAAGCCCACCAGAGGGAAGCCGAAAGAGCCACAACCGCCGCAGGAATTAGGATGCGTGGCTTCATTTATTTGGTCTCCCTGGGACGGACCAGGTGGTCCTGATCGATGTTGTCACTAACCAGCGGCCTGCGCGCGGCGTTGCGGGACTCTAGATCCAGTTGCGCGCGGAGTGCGTCGGTTGTGCGTTTGACCGGGTCGGACGCCTGGATTCCTTGGGCGATCAGATAGAACTTCAAGGCAACTCGGGTGTTGCCGAGGCGCTGGTTGACTTCGCCCAGGCCGCGGGCTACGGTGAGGCGGTCGGGGTCGGGCATGAATCTGAGGAACGTTTCCGTTTCGTTCGGAGCAAACTCGGTGCGATCGCGCGTGTAGGCGGGCAGCATCGCGCGGCCGATGGAATCGGCCAGGGCGTCATGACGAGCTGCCAGGGCTGCCTTGAAGATGGGCAGCTTGGGAGTGTCGACATCAACTGCGGCGACGGCTAGCAGGAGCCGCTCTTGTATGGCCGGGTCGCGCTGGGCCGCGGCGACGGCGGCACCGAGAGCCGAAGCGTAAGGGTAGACGTTTCGCACGTCGGCAGAGAGTTGCTGCGAAGAAAGCGCTATCACCTCTCCTGAGACCGTCCCGAGCGGGCCCGTGAAGAAACCTATCCTCGCAAGGCCGGCATCGGCATCTTTCAAGGTACGGATGGAGCGGGCGGCGTCCAGGCGTGTGGCGTAGCTGGCTAGCGGCGACGTCGCGACTTCGCCGAGCATAGCCCCGGAAGCCTGTACTCTAGCCAGACGCATCTCCGCGGCGGTGTTCCACGGCTCGGCCTTCAGCCATGCGGCGAGGAATTCTTCGGCTTCCTTCGGATGGCCGTTCTTTTCGAGCAATGCCGCGGCGGGTTCGAGCGTGCCGAAAATGTCGTCCTGGGGTGGCGGCGCGACTAATGCCATACGCCGCAGTAACTGGATCGCGCCGGGAACATCGTTATCGCCCAAACGGACTTCGGCCAGGCCCAGGAAGTTAGACATGTCCAGACGGCCCGCATTCAATTCGTGCAAGTAGACGTATTCGAGAACGCGGCGGCTTGCGGTGGGGTTCGACTCGCGGGCAAGCTGAGCTGCGGTGGTTCGCAGAGAATCGATGGGAACGGGCTCTTCGTATTGCGCGAGTTGCTTGGCTAGAGAATTCGAGCGGACGGCAAGACGAATTTCCAGCGAGACGATTCTTTCGAGATATGCGTTGCTGGCCTCGGCAGGAACCTGCGCCAGGATTTGTGCGGCACGGCTGGTCTGGCCCAGGCCGTAGATATTGTCGGCCCAGGCTAGCTGCCAGTTCCAGAGTTCGCGGCGGGCGTTCAGTTGCTCGTCACCGAATTTCTGGGCGGCCTGCGCTTGCGCGGCATCGACAATGCGGGCATAGAGAGAATCTTTCTGGGCGCTGGAAACCCAGTCGCGATCGAGAAGAACGCTTAGGAAACGAACGGGATCGGCTGCGGATTTGCTGAGGTCCAGAATCCAGGCCAGGCCGGTGGCCGTGTCGGGCGAAGCTTCAACTAGGTTGTCCGCGATGGTGTCGAACTCGTATGCGCCGTTGCGGCGAACGTATAGATTTAGAAGTTTGTCGAGATCGGGACGCAACGCGGGGATCATCTTGGCTTGGCCCGCATGGCGAATGGTTTGGTTGAGGACGGACCAGAACTGCTGCGGCACCGCGGTGCGATTCATCATGTTGGTGAGCGAAGCAAGCGCGAGTTTCCATTCGGCTGCGGCCTCGTCGGCTCGGCCTGCTTGAGCGACAATCACGGCAAGGCGATCGTGCACATCGGCGCGGGCGGGCCGCAACTCCAGCGCATTGCGGTAGTCGACTGCGGCGGCGGTGGGGTTGCCGGACTCGCTGTAGTATTCGGCCAAATTGAAGTAGGCGTCGGACTGGCCGGGCGTGGCTTCTATCGAAGCGGGAAGATAATCGTCTGCGCCGGGTTGCTTAATGACCGAGAGGTATTCGCCGTAGCGGCCTCCGTAGTAAAACCACTGGTCGCCGGCGAGCTGCTTATCGCGGTCCAGCGGTTTTCCGACTCGTGAGCCGATGGTCATGTCGCCGAGGATGTTGGTGAAGGCGGCTTTCACCGGAGGAGCAGTGGATGAGAAGTAAAGCCCGGCGAGGCTCGTGTAGGCTTGAGCCCAGAGAGGGTTCGCGAGGACCGCGCCTCGCGCGTTGATGGCTTGCTGGGCGAGCGTCGGCGAACCTCGGGAGAGCGTATAGTTCAGTAGGCCGTTGCCGGATTCGGGACGCTTGTCCTGTGTGATGGCGGTGATGGTGCGCTGCGGCTGGACGGAGAGCAGCAGGGCGTAGCGATCGAAGTCGGCGCCGCTGAGCAGAGCTCGCGCGTGCCGACGTTGGAGCACTCGAAGCTCCGCGCCGGTGTTGCCGGAGGCTCTGTAGGCTGCCGAGGCTTCCTGCAGTTCGTTGCCCTGCACCTGGGCTGGGAGGGCACGGTCGTAGGCTTCTAGCTGCTGGCCAAGTTCGTCGAAACGGAGGCGGCTTTGTTGGAGTTCAATGAGGCGCTGCCGGAGGCCGGCCGATTGGTTGGAAGCGGGCTGGGCGAGGAGGGCGGCGTAGATCCACTTGGCTTCCAGATCGATAAGCCCGGCCGCGCGAGCTATTTCAATTCGGCGGCCCTGGCGTTCGATGGCCGCCGCAAATTTGGATTTTTCATCGGGTGAATAGAAGATCGCGACTGCGCCGCCCAGTTCGCGAGCTGCCATGGAGGAGAGGCCGGGCTTCCAGGGAGCCATGCGCGCGAGCACGGTGTTGTCATCACGCAGGCGGACCAGCGTGCGGACCCAGGCGTGGATCCCGCCTTGAAGGTCATTTTCATCGTTGCCCGCCAGCGTCATTCCTTTGTCAGCAGCCTGCCGCGCCTCCGGCAGCATGTTCCAGGATTCCAGTTGCCGGGCGACGTCGAAATAGCTCTGCGCTCGATCGGGGCGGCCTTCGATCCAGGCCTTGTTTAGAGCCGCTACGGCGTCCGCGGTCTTGCCCTGGCGCGCGCGAAGCTCGGCGAGCTTCTGCATCCATTGCGGGTTGCGGTAGGTGAGATCGTAGAGCTTTTCCGCCGTGGCTGCGGCATCGTCAAAGCGCATCAGGCGTTCTTCCAGATTGAGACGCTCGGTCAGCAGGTCGGTGCGATCGGGGCGCACGGCGGAGGCGCGTGTGTAGGAACCTATCGCGGCCGGGTAATCCTCCATCTGCACTTCGATGCGGGCCAGCACCATGGGCCAGCGGAAGTCTTTGGGAGAATCGGTGGCCGTCTTGGCGTAATAGTCGTGGAGGCGAGCGGCGACGTTGTTGATGCGGGCGAAGTTGGCTGCTTCGCGGGTGAGGTTTGAGTCCTCGGGGTAGCGGTTGAGGATCTCAATGTACTGGTCGACTGCGCCGGTGAAGTCGCGGGTGCGGGCGAGTACAGGGATCAGCGCGCGGCGCATCTCGGCGGTTTGCTCGATGCGCTGCGTGGCGGGAATTGGGGCAACGGCGAGGTCCTTTATACGAGCGGTATAGAAAGTTTTAAGGCCTGGGTCGTCGCCTTCTTTGGCGTAGATCGCGGCCATGGCCGATACATACTCGGCGTTGTAGGGCTCGGCTGTGAGGAGTTTCGTCGCGAAGGTCCGAGCGCGGGTGAAGTCCTGCGATTCAGTCGCTTTGCGAGCGGCTTCCAAAGTGAAGCGGGCTTTGTAACCGGGCTCGCCGCGGGAGGCGGCTTCTTCCAGAACGTCGACGGAACGGCGTGGATTCTTGTTGCGCCAGTTGTAGTCCACTGCGGCGCGAACCACGCCGAGGATCGCCGGATTTTCGCGATAGACGGCGTCGATGACCAGGGCTCCTGGGGCAGCTTCGCCCTGACCTTCATGAAAGCGTGCGAGCGCTAGACGGAGAGACATTCGGTCGACGGGATCTTTGGTGACAGCGATACGGCGCTCCAGAGCGGACTGCTGGGCTTGCGTGAATCCCAAGCTTCGGGCTGTTTCCTGAAGCTCGGCCAGGACGTCGGGGGAATCGGCGCGCGTGGTGGCTTGGAGCAGAAATTGGCCCAAGTCGTCACGGCGGTTCTGGTCTTTGAGTAATGCTACACGCAAGCGCAGGGCGTTCAGGTCCGGGTTTTTGCCGGAGACGAGGTTGTCGGTTAGGGTTTCGATGGAGGCCCTGAGAGCGGGCCGGCGAGCAAGCGTCAGTAATCTTTTTTGGGCGTTGGAGTCGGGCTGGATCAATGCGCCGCGCGCGTATTCGGCGATGGCGCGGTTGTAGTCGCGTTCATTTTCGCGAATCGCGCCGGCTTCGTAGGCGAACAGGTTGGGTTGGTGCAGGCGCTTGCGGCCTTCTTCGATCCAGCGGATAGCTTCCGCGTATTGGTAGTAATCCCAGTAGAGAGTCGCGGTTTCCAGATAGCCGTCAGCCTGGTTCGGTTCGATCTCGGGGATCTTGTCCCAGTCCGCGCGGGCCTGTTGGAATTGCTCGCGCTCCGCTTCCATCTCGCCCATGCGTGTGAGCGAGGTGTGATCGTGCGGGTCGGATTGAGTGAGCTTGCCTTCTACGGCAAGGGCGGTGTCAGTAAGTTTAGGCTCGATGGTTCCGAGCGATCGATAGACCGATGCGGTTCTAACGCCGATGGAATTGTCGGCAGGATAGTCAGTCTCCAAAGCCTGGAAAATCGGGGCGACGGTTTCGAAGTGGCTTCGCCAAGCCTCGCCTTCGGCCAGCATGCGCGCGGTGGCGGGGCTTTGATCCACGGCTTCCTGCCAGCGACCTGCATTGGCGGATGGATTGGAGGTGCGGGTGATGGCAAGCTCGGCGTCCAGGCGGCCGCGCGAGGACAGGCGCTCGAAAAAGCGCTGGCGCAAATCGGAGGCTTCATACCAGTTTTGGCGCAGGATGGTTTCGTAGGCCAGGTCGTCTCGGGTCGCTGTGGTGGAATATGCGTTGAGCAGGTTGCGCACGAAACTCAGGTGATGCGGGAAGCGCTGGTAAGCCGCCAGGTTGAGTTGTAGATAAATCGCGGGGCCTAGCGGCGCCTGCGTGACCACAACGTCGTCGAAGTAGCTCTCCAGTTCGGTACCGCTGAAGATCCTGGTGACGTCGCGGCTCATGCGAACTACGTCGGCTTGCCTGCGCTGGCGCAAATACCAGCGAGCCAACTTGTGCTGCCAGGAGTGATCCTGAAACTGGGCGATGGCGCGTTGATAGACCTGTTCGGTTTCCGCTGTCAGGCTGTTGCCTTCCAGGAAAGCGGCCATGGCGTCATAGAGGCCCAAGTCGTTGGGGTTGCGGTCGATCTCACGGCGGTAGATGCCCATGGCGTCGCGAACGCGTTTGAGTTCGGAGAGACGGGCGATGTAGCGGTCCAGCACGCGGGCGTATTCGGGCGAGTTGGCGGAGCTGCCGGGCGGCTCTTTCTTCGGTTGGCCGTCGTCGCCTTGGGCCACCTTATCGGCTTTCGCCTCCGGTGCTGGAGTGGTCGCTTGCGCGCCCAGCGGAATTCCGTTGGCGCGTTTAGCCAGCTCAGCTAGAAGCAAATCATACACGGCCAGCTCTTGCGGAATTTGATTCGTGCGCGCGTAGGCGTCTGCCATGCGCAACGCGACTTCGGTGCGATTCGGGGCGTTGGGGAAGTCGGTAAGGTAGCGGGTGCCTGAGCGGATCACTCCGTCATTGGAGCCGTAGACGGCATAGGATTCGATCACGCGGGCGCGCAGCTCGGCGCGAGCGGCGGAGTTGGGGAAGCGCGATTCAAAGAGCGATACCAGCTCGGCTGCCTTGGCCCGGCGGAAGTAGGGAGCGGCGCGCTGCTCCTGAATCGCTTCCTGGTTGGGCGGATCGGTTTCATTCAGCAGCAGCGAAAGAGCGCCGTTCAGGAAGCCTGGGTGCGGGTCCATGGTGGCGACATCGCGATAGAGAGACAGATTGCTGGAGCCGAAATGAATCGGCTGTTCCGGTGCGGAAAGCAGAAGCCGGGCGAGCGAACCAAGCGCGGTCTCCGCCATGACCTCGTCGGAGCGAGCCGTCGAATAAAGCGCGTAATAGTTACGCGCCGCTTCGTCGTGATTGCCGGAAGATTCGAACAGGCGCGCCATCACCAGGAGTTCATTCGCGGTCCAGGGCGACTGGCGCGACTCTTTGCGCTGGCGATATTCATTCAGAGCGCGTTCGGCTGCCGCAGGATTGCCCTGTTGCTGCCAGTAGTGGAACTGGCGCGCGGCGTATCGCACGTCAGTCGGGTTGGACGCGGCGTTGGTTCGGGCTTGCTCCAGATAAACGCGCAGAGCGTTATTGGCGCGGAGCACATCGAAATATTTCTTGATCAGCGCGGGGGGCCACAAAGGGCTGTAGTCGCGATCGAGTGCGGCCATTGCCTGGGCGGGTGTGCCTACCTTGGAGGCTAGCTCGGCTCGGGCGGCTACGGGCCATTCTTCGTCTTGCGGAAATGCCTTTTGATAAACGGCGATGACGTCCGTGGATTGGTCGAACAGCTTGTGCTGCGATGGTGTAGGCGAAAGAGCCTTGATAGACGGAGGGTTCCTTCGCGTAACGCAGTAGCCAGAGGCCATACTGCGTTGCGCCTTGGTTGATATCGAGATTCTGTTCGTCCACCAGAGCGATCAGACGGGCATAGGTTTTCCAGGGCCTTTGCTGCGAGGCGGGAAGCTGCTGTTCGGCGGCGGGAGTCGGCTCGCGGGCGGCGAGCGTTAGGGCGGCGAACTCGTCTTTGGGTTGCAGGCGGCGATGATAGTAGTCCGCTAACGCGAGCCGAGCCGCGCCTTTGTCTTGCGCCAGGTCGACGTACTTTTTCCAATCGGCCTCAGCCGTGGCGAAGTCGAGCTGCTGTTCGTCTTCCAGCGCTCGCAAGGAAACCAGTTCGGCGTCGGACGGAGCTGCGTTGATGAGTTTGGTAAGGTCGGCGCGCGTTTCTTTGGGAGGTCTGCGGACCGGCACCAGGCCGCTGGGCAGAGTGACATTACGGAAGAAGACGGACTGAAGGCGGCTGGAAGAGTCGACGTTCTGAAGCAATTCCGACAAGTCGGCGCGGAGGGCCAGAGAAGTCGAGGCGATAAAAAGAAGGATGAATAGCCGCGGATGAACGCGGATGAACGCCGATAACTTCCCTATTTTCGATCTGCGTTCATCGGCGTTCATCGGCGGCCATTTCTTACGGAAGGACTTCAAGGTCCACCTCCTTGCTGCCGATGTTGTGGGCGAAATCTTCGGCTGTTACGGTCAGCTTGTAGCGGCCCGCTGGCAATTCGGTGGGCACCCTCATCTCGCCTGTATTCGATTCAGCTTGAGGGTTCCAGCGGAGATAGACGGGAGACGTTCCGTACATGCGGGCGACGATGGTGCGAGTGGTGTCCGAGGCGCTTACCTGCAGCTTTACGGTTTCTCCTCGGCGCACCTGCGCGTGATCCAGCTTGACCTTCACCACTGGCGGCTGGCTTGCGATCACGAACGTTTTCGATTCTTCAAACACTCTTCCCTGGCGGTCTCTCAAGAGCAGCCTTACTTTGTAGCTGCCGTCGACCAGGTCGGCAGGTGCCAGGAATCGCGTCTGCCAAGTGTCTTCGCCGGCGAGAAACTTTAGCTTCTTCACCGCTCCGAAGGGAAACATCGCGACTACCGAAGAAATAGATTCGTCAGTCTTCACGCGCAGTACCGGGTCGCCGGGACGAATCAGGCGCGGACGGAGCAAGGCGCGCGGGGCGGCGAGGAACGAAGTGTACGGCGTGACGAATTTGTATTTGCGCGACAGGCGGATGATCTCGTCGATTGAAGACTTGATCCTCGCCATCGCGCTCGATCTTGTCCAGCAGCGCGTCCACGCGAGCCTTGGCCCACTCGCGCGGGAGTTGGGGATGGTCGGTATTTTGCGCCGGGAGGGCTACAGTGGTACGGGCTTGAAGTACGCTGAAAGTCGCCTGGGCGGCGGGACGTTGATATTGGCCGACCCAGGTTTGGACCGAGCCGGGGAACACTTTATCTTCCAGCGGATAAACCAAGTTGAACGAGGCTGCTGGGTTCATGCCTAATTGCAAATTGTCGACCGGTCGCCGGCCGATTTTCGCGATGAAGGATTTCAACTTGAAGTCGACAGGCTCAGTGGAGCGGACCTGCTCCAGCACGCCGTTGTTCTGGGCGAGCATTTTGCCCAGCGGGATGTTGGCATCGTCGCCGACCGCGAAGACGTAGGTCTGAGGCCGCTTCGCTTCGGGAATCTGTTTCCACTTCGCGCTATACCAGGCGGCCAGTTTTCCGTTTTGCAGGATGCCGCGCGTGGAACCGAGGTCGCTGAGCACAACCAGGTAGGGGTCGCTTGAATATTGTTGACCGAGGCCCGCATCCAGAGCCGCCTGCATGTCGGTTCCACCGCGCAGGCGTTCGCCCTTTAGGAACGCGAGAGCTTTTTCGACGTTGTCCATGGAGCCCGAAACCGGGGCGGGTTGGAAGGGCGTGATCTTGTCGTTATAGAGCAGAACGTTGAATTGATCCGCGGGCTTGAGCGATCGGAGCAGTGCTTCCAGGGCCGCGTAGCTTCGTTCCAGCTTTTCCCATTGCATGGAGAGCGACGCGTCGAAGAGCGCGACGATGCTGCGCGGGGTGGTTTGCGCGGCCGCTCGCGGAAGGTTTAGAAGAGCCGATGCTTCGAAGAAGCCCGGGTCCGTCCCATCGCGGTACGTCAGGACTTCCAGACTGTCGCGGCTGGCGTCGAGCGAATACTTCAGCGCGAAATCTTCCGTGAAAGAAACGGCCTGGCCTTGGAATGTCGCATGGAGACCCTTCGCCGTTCGACCGCTGATCTGCACTGGATAAGTTTTGGCCAGGAATTGCGCGTCGCGCATCGCGTGGGCGCTGGAGAGATCCAGAGTGATGCTGAGTTTGCCCGCAGTCTGCGCATGGTAGACGTCGGGCCGCAAGGGGATGGAGAAATACGCGTCTCCCTGTTCCACCTGAAGGCGTTCCTGATATTCGATTTCCAGGCGCTTGGTGCCGAAGGCGGGAATAGGAGCGATGCGTGCGCTAAAGAGGGACGACCGGCGAGCTTCGTCGGCGTCACGCTCTCCCATTTGCAGAAGGCCCGGGTCGATGGCTTGGGCGCGAATGTCGTTATAAAGCTCTTCGGCGCGCTTGCGCTCCAGAATGACGCCGGGGATGCGAGTGGTGTCGTCCCAAACGGCGAAGTCGGAGATCAAGGCTCGGCCGGGCAGCGCGAAAACATAATTTCCTTCGATCGGCCCGGCGGTGTGGTTCGCGAAAATCTGCATGACGTTGACCTTGGCGTGGCCGTTGTCAATCACCACGCGAACGGTCATTTCGTCGAGCGTAAGAATCTTAGGGTCGGGCTGCTTGGCGTCGGTGGGAACCAGCACGCCCGCGTCTCCCCACAACAACCCTGTGGAGAGAGTCAACAAGAGCGAAGCGAATTTCATTTGAGGACAGAGGCCTCCGGGACCTTCACCAATCCGTTGTCTGTTCCTATGTAGAGGATGCCCGCGCGGGCTTCCAATGCGGTTACGTTTTTCGAGGGCAGGCCGGATGTGAAGAAGCTCCAGCGTTCCGTGGACGAATTGTAGATTGCCAGACCTCGGTCGAGCGTGCCAGCGTATACAGCGCCGGGGTTGAGACCATCGCGTTGGCGTTAATATCCAAAGGTCCACGCAGGTCGTCGAAGGTCTGCCATCCAGCCAGCGGAGTCGAACCGCATCACACCAGCACCGTAGGTACCGACGAAATATCCATTGCCGCGATGGATGATCGCCGTGATCCAGTTGTGTTTTAGGGCGGAGTTGGAAGTCGTGTAATTGGCCTTCACCAGTCCGCTGTCCAGAACGGACAGTCCGCCGAGCGTGCCTGCAAGAATACGAGTCCCGTCCGAGGCCAGCGAGTATACGTGATTGTTGACCAGGCCCTGAAATGCGTAGATGCTGGAGATGCCCGAGGAATCGACAAAGCTCACGCCCGCTGGCGTTGCGGCGACCATGGACCCATCGGGGCGAAACAGGACGTCGGTCACCTGGTTGGCGATCAAGCCATCGGATTGTCCGATGACGCGGCGCCGGGAGTTAGTAGAACTGAACAACACCAGGCCATTGGCGGTAGCGACCGCCGTGGAACCTCGCACCGGGTCCTGCGCAATCCGGTTCACGCAGAAGAGATGATCGTCTTCCAGATCTTCGACACTACGCTGAGTGTTGGGGTCCAAGATTTGGAGGCCCCGGTCGAAATAGCCGATCCAGAGACGGCCGGTGGAGTCGGTTGAGAGCGCCGCGATGTTGCGATCTTTTAGAATGCCGTTTTCCCGGCCAATCACCTGTTGCGATCCCTTCCACAGGCCCACATCAGTGACCGAATATGTCTCGCCTTCCACACGCAGAATCTTGTGGACCGAACAATCGGGACAGCCGGTCCAGGTGAGCGGCGCTGCCCGGCCGGCTCTGGATTCCAGAGGCACTTCGCGCATTCCTTCTTCCAGAGTCCCCATCCATAACTTGCCGTCCTGCGCCAGAAGGCTTTGCGCGAAATAGCCTTGCGCAAGGGTGCGCGAGAATTTGCCGCCGCGAAATTCGGCGATGCCCAAACCTGTGCCCGCATACACGGTTTGTCCAGCCTTTGCAAGAGAAAGAATCTGGTGATCCGGTAACGGGTCCGTAATGGTCTCGACTCCACCGGCGTTCCAATGCACCAGGCCTCGGTCCAGCGTGCCGACCCATACAGAGGAATCGTCACCAGCCAGCGCGGTGACCTGCAGGCCTTGCAGTGAGGGATGGAAGGGCGTCATCTGATGACCGTTCCATGCCAGCACGCCCGCCTTTTCCGTACCCAGCAGAACGCGGCCGGTGGAAAGCGGCAGAAGGGCGGTCAGCTTGCGAAAGCGCTGATCCTCGGGAAGGATATGATGAAGGGTCTGACCGTCGAACTCGATCAGTCCTTCGCCCGCCGTGGCGATCCAAAGCACGGGTCCTCCGCTGGCGACACCTGTCGCAAGAGCCGTAACGGGCGCGGGAGGCAGTTCGATTCCCACACGATACCTCTTAATAAGATCGAGCGAAGGGCTGTACTCCGTTAGTCCCGAGGGACCGGCCAGAAACAGATTGCCTTGGAAAATCTGCGCGTCGGTAAAGATGGCAGGAGCCCCGATGATTTCCAGGCCGGATTGCAAAACCGGAGTGAAAGGCTTGGCGGATACCTTGACGAACCCTTCGGTGGCGACCCGTTCCCGCATCGCGCCCAAGGTGTTCTGCGCGCGCCAAATCACCGATCCCCCGAAAATTAACACGCCTGCTCCCGTTACTGCCAACGCGAGCAGAAGTCGTCTACGCGACATTTCTTCAATCATAACTCCAGGAGCAAAATTAAGAGCTTCCTCTACAATAAGGAGGTGTCTTACGACGCTTTATTGGTAGTTTCTTTCGGGGGCCCTGAAAAACACGAGGACGTCATCCCATTTCTTGAAAACGTACTGCGCGGGCGGAACGTTCCAAGAGAGCGGATGCTGGAGGTCGCCGAACACTACTACCATTTCGATGGTCGCAGCCCGATCAACGATCAGAATCGCGCGCTGATCGCCGAACTGAAGAAGAAGGTGGGCATACCAGTCTACTGGGGCAATCGCAACTGGCATCCGATGCTGACAGATACGGTGCGGCAGATGCGGGACGATGGCGTGAAACGGGCCGTTGCCTTCGCGACCTCGGCATTCGGTTCCTATTCTGGATGCCGCCAATACCTGGAAGATATCGAAAAGGCTCGGGCGGCGGTACCGGAGGCGCCGGTAATCGACAAGATCCGTCCGTTTTCCACCAATCCGAAGTTTCTCGCGGCGATGACGGACCGGGTGCGGGCGGCGGTAGTGCAGCTTCCTCACGCCCGGATCGCGTTCACCGCTCATAGTATTCCCGTTTCGATGGCGGAGTCGAGCCCCTATGCTCGCGAACTGGAACAGGCTTGTGCCGCTGTGGCCTCGGCAGCGGGCGGACCACCGTGGGCCTTGGTCTACCAAAGCCGCAGCGGACCGCCCTCGCAGCCGTGGCTGGGGCCGGATATCAAAGATCATTTGCGCGAGATTCGCTCCGACGTGGTGATTGCGCCCATCGGGTTTCTTTCCGACCACATGGAGGTGATTTACGATCTGGATACCGAGGCGAAGGCGCTGGCGGATGAGTTGGGGATTCGCATGGTTCGGGCCGGCACTGTGGGGACGCATCCGCTGATGATTGAGATGATCGCCGAGATGGTAGAGGTCGAGCCGCAGGTTTGCGCTGCGGGATGTTGCGCACCGGCGCGGAGACCCGCGGGTTCTACTTGAACGTCGACAGAAATTCCTTAGCTACCTCGGCTGTGGTGCGATGCTCCCGGTCCACCTGCGCTGCCAGCTTGCGCACCAGGTCTACCGAAAACTTGCCCGATAGCTCCGTCAGCGCCGGACGGATCATCGGATCTTCCGCCAGGACGTCCTGGCGGACCAGCAGAGCGGCTTGGTTCGGCGGAAACGCTTTTCGATCGTCGGTGAGTATCTGGAATTCGGGTAACACCAGCGAGCTATCGGTAGCGTCGGCCGCGATCATGGTCACATCTCCTTTTTCTAAGGCTAGAAAGAGCCCGGAAGCCTCCATGCCGCGAATTCCGGCCGCCATCGGAATCTTGTAGGTGTTGAGGGCGGGGATTCCGTCCTTACGCTGTTGGAATTCATAGCTCACAGCGAGCTTCCACCTCTCCGCGCTGCTGGAAGTATCGCTCAGAGTCGAAACCTTGGCCCGGGCCGCGTCGGCGGCACGCACCACAACCACAGGCGAATTGTCATATCCCAGGGTGGGGAGCAATTCCAGTTGGGATTGCCGTGCCACTTCCTGGCGCGTCCGGTCAAACACCATCTGCGCGTCGGCGGGAGGCTCTTCCCTTAGGATTTCCGATTCGATAGCGCCTGTGTATTCGAGGTAAAGCGTGATCTCTCCATTCACCAGTGCCTGATAGACGATCACCGTGGTGCCCATTCCCAGGCGCCGCTCAACGGGCCGCTTGAGGCGGTTTTCAAGGTGCTGCGCGACAATCTCGCCGATCAGCATCTCTTGGGTTGAGTTTTTGGAACCAACTATAAGGGGTTTCCTGGATTTGCCGCAGGCGGCGGCAAACAAGGTGAGTCCGGCGAGAGCCGTTACCAATACGCGCTTACGAATCATGGATGTTTCTTAGAGTATCGCGCAATGACCAATGGACCACCTTGCCGCTTTGATATCCTGGGGTCAAGCGTCCTGGGGACTGCGATTCTTCGCGGTCCCGATGTTTCCCAAAACTTGATGTCCTTCGAAATTCGCCCCCTTCAGGAATTCCTGGTTCGGCCCGCCCTGCCTCGCGCGCTGGAGCGACTGCCGGAGCTTGGCCTCAATCTGATGTGGAGCTGGAACCACTCGTTCCGCGCCTTGTTCAGACGGCTGGACCCGGCGCAGTGGAAAGCCTCCAATCACAATCCCGTGCTGATGTTGGGCCGCGTATCGCAGGAAACGCTTCAGCGTGCCGCGGCCGATCCGCGCTATCTGGCTCTCTACCGCCGCTCGTGCGAAATTCACGACGCTTATCTTCAGGCTCCCAGCGCGCAGATCGAAAAGTCTTCTTCGCCGCTGCTGATCGCCTACTTCTCCATGGAGTACGGGCTGCTGGATTGCATGCCCATTTATTCCGGCGGACTGGGCGTGCTTTCGGGCGATCATCTAAAGGCCGCCAGCGATGCCAAAATGCCGCTGGTCGGCGTGGGCCTGCTGTATCAGACCGGATATTTGAGCCAGCATCTGGGTCCGGACGGCTGGCAGGAAGAACGGCTCGTCGTCAACGACTTCTACTCGCTTCCCATCTCGCCCGTCAACCGCGCCGATGGAACGCCCATGCTGGTGGACGTCATGCTGGCCGGAGTCAAGGTTTATATCAAGGTCTGGCGCATCGACGTGGGCCGCGCCAAGCTCTATGTGCTGGACACCAACATCCGGGAGAACACGGACCCCACGCACAGGGACATTACCAGCCAGCTCTATGGCGGCGATCTGCACAAGCGGATTCGCCAGGAAATCGTACTGGGAATCGGCGGCGTGCGCGTGCTGACGGAACTGGGGCTGGAACCTAGCGTGTACCACATGAATGAGGGACACTCGGCTTTTCTGGCTCTGGAACGCATCCGCGTGCTGATGTCGGAGCACTCGTTGAGCTTCGCCGAGGCATTGGAGGCGTCGCGCTCCAACAACGTTTTTACCACCCACACTTCCGTGCCCGCCGGAATTGATTTGTTCGACCCCGGCCTGATGCATCAATACTTCGGCGAATTCTGCAAGGACGCCGAAATTCCGTTTGAGGAACTGCTGGGCCTGGGACGTTTTCACCCGCGCGATCCCAATGAGCCGTTTTCCATGGCCGTGGCCGCGTTCAAGACGTCTTCCTATCGCAACGCCGTCAGCATGCTGCATCGCACCATCTCGCAAAAAATGTGGGAGGGTCTGTGGCCCAGTCTTCCGGTTTGGGAAGTACCCATTACCTCCGTTACCAACGGCGTCCATCTGGCGAGTTGGATTAACGGCGATTTTGCGAGTCTTTACGACCAGTACCTCGCCCCCGATTGGCGCGACGGTCTTTCCGATCCCAAGCAGTGGGAGCAGATTCGCGAAATTCCGATCCCGGAGTTGTGGGAGGCGCATCGTCGCCGGAAACGCCAAATGGTGGCCTTCGTCCAGGAGCGCGCCGCCGCCAGCGCGATCGCACGGAAGGCTCCGGCGTCGGAGGTCAAACGCCTGGAAGAGGTGCTGAACCCCGAAGCGTTGACCATCGGCTTTGCGCGCCGCTTCGCCACCTACAAGCGGGCGACTCTTCTGTTTCGCGATATCGACCGGCTCAAAAAAATCCTCTCTCATCCAACGCGGCCGGTACAGGTTGTGATTGCGGGAAAAGCCCACCCTCTAGACATACCGGGCAAGACACTCATCCGTGAGATCGTCCACCATTCGCGGCAGAGCGAGCTGGAGGGGCACATCGTCTTCGTTGAGGACTATAGCATTCAGGTCGCCCGTGAGCTGGTGGGCGGAGTGGATGTGTGGCTGAACACACCGCGCCGCGGCGAGGAAGCCTGCGGCACCAGCGGGATGAAGGCCGGCATCAACGGGGTTTTGAATCTGAGCGTGCTGGACGGCTGGTTTGACGAAGCGGAAGTAGAGTCGGAAGGCTGGCCCATCGGCGATCGCGAGCCCTATTCGCCGGAGCGCGACGACGCGCATGCAGCGGGCCTCTATTCGATTCTTGAGAATGAAATCGTACCGTTATACTATGAGCGGCGAGAACAAGGCGTTCCAGTGGAATGGATGGAACGCGTCATGCGTTCGCTGGAGTTTGTGAGTTCCCGATTCAACTGCCAGCGGATGGTCCAGCAATACCTGGAACAACTCTACGAACCGGCGCACGCCGCTTTTACGAAAACGCGGAAAGATAGCTTTGCGCTGGCTCGCAAGAAGGTGGTGTGGATGGGCAATGTAGCAGCCCGATGGCAGGACATCCACATTTTGGATTATTCCAGCGGCTCGAAGACTACCGTGTCCACGGGATCGCAGATACCTCTGCGAGCGTCGGTGGATCTGGCCGGTCTCTCGCCGGAGGACGTTCGTGTAGAGGCTGTAGTGGGCAGAGTGGACGGCGAAGGCAAACTCGCCGATGTCGAGGTGCTGATGCTGCGACCCCTGGAGCAACACGAGACTCAATATTTGTTTGGGACCGATTTCGTACCTGCAACCACCGGAAGGTTGGGCTTCTCTGTAAGAATTAGCACCAACCATTTTGACGATCCGCTTACACGAGCTTGTCATACGTTATTCAAGTGGGCTGGTACGTCCTAAAGATATGGACTATTTTGACGATGAACCTTGTGAACAGTAAGATTTCTCTGGATTCTGCGCCCGGTTCGTGGTACATAGTGGTTTAGACAGTTTGAGGGGGTTCTGATTTTTCCCGTTTAGCTCCCGTCCAGGCTAACCCCGCCAACCCCCCAATCCTGGCAAATGCCCTTCACAACCGGTGGTCTACCACTGAATCCCAGTCACGCCGAAGCAAGGTCGTCTCTCACGGTCGGAGCCAAGAGCGATCAGAGCGGTAACAAATGCTCGAGTCGGGTTATTTAGAAATGTCCGCTTAAAGGAGTTAGCCAACCAAGCACCTATGGAAGGCGATCGTAAGTATAAACAGCACGGCTATCAGAATTCCGGCCGTGGTTTTTCCTCCGAACATTCAAGCCAGGGAAATGCCCGCAGCGACGACAAGCCAAGACCTCAAGGTCCCCGCCCGCCGCTGGACGTAACAGGTCCGCGCTTGCCGCGGCTGGTTCAAGTGGTAACGGGCTCGCGCTGCTTTAATTGTTCCACCATGCTTCCCGCCGACGTCGATTTCCGTGGCGCCTGTCCCAAGTGCAATACCGCGCTGCATTGCTGCAAGCAGTGCGCCCACTTTGAGCCCTCCACCAGGTTTCAATGTTTGAAGCCGATTCCCGTGCGTATCCCCGGTAAGGACCTCAACAATGAGTGCGAGCTCTTCAAGCCGCGGCTCACCGTCGCCAGGGACTCCGCGCAGGCTCCCCAAGCCCAGGTTCCAGCGGCCAACGTACCGGTCCCACGCAGCGCCAGCGATGCACGCGCAGCGTTCGATAAGCTGTTCAGTAAGCCGACCGAACCGTAATACGTTTTAGGACCAGTACTCCCACTTCCCGAACGCGATCACATAAGCGCACAGGCAGCCATTCGTCACGGCGTGAGCTAATATCAAATCGCCCAGACTCCTGGTGCGCAGCATCCACCAGTTGTAGACAATCCCCGCTGCCAACCCGACATCCCAATACGACCCATGCTCGGATGCGAACAGCACCGCGACAACCCAGAAGGATTGTGCCGACCAGGTGCCCAAGGGAACCTCTTCAAACTTCGGTGAGACCAGCCAGCGCATCAACCATGCGCGCCAGAACAATTCCTCCACGATAGGCACGATCAGCGTCGCGCGCACGGCGCGGAAGAACAGCACCGCCGGTTGAGCCTGCGCGATGCTTGAAAGACCGCTGGCAGGGTGGCCTACAATCGAGTTATCGAAAAGCCAGAAGTGGCGGTAGTTGGAGGAGAGCAGGTCGGGTGCGATCCAGAGCAGGAAGACCAGCACTCCGATGCCTAGAGTCGAGCCCAGCCGCCGAACTTTCAAATCCACCACCGGCCAGGCAACGAAGTAAATCACCAGAGCCATCGCCAATACGAAGAGAGCCTGACCAAGAACGTCGGGAAGCGGTAAATTCCGCAGCAGGACCAACAGGCCAAGGAAGGCTACAAACGGGCCCACATAGCGGGCCGTTGGATTGAGGTTCACTCGATACTCTGGGAACTCGCCGACTACATCTGCTGCAGCAGAGCGCGGATCTTGGCGTCGTCGTCCTTGGAGGGTTTGTCCAGGATGGCGGTTTCCAGTTCCTTCTTGGCCGATGGACGGTCACCCTTCTGCAGCAGAGCCATGCCGAAGTGGTAATGGAAGGTCGCATTGGCGGGATCCTTCACCACCAGGTCTTTGTAGACGCGCACAGCATCATCGCTCAGGTTCTTCTTGATGTAGATCCATCCCAGAGTGTCGGCGATGTCGGGAGAGCTGGGATATTTTTGCAGAGCCTTCTGCGCCATGGTCAGGGCCTGGTCCAGATCGCTGCCTTCCTCTGCCTTGATGTAGGCGAGATTGTTCAGAGCAATCGGGTGATCGGGTTGGATCTTGAGGATCTGTTCGTAGATCGGTTTGGCCTGGTCGCGCTTCCCCGTCCCTTCCATTAGCAGCCCGAGCTGCATTAAGTTGGTCGGGTCGTTGGGCTCCACCTGGCTGCCTTTGCGGAACGTGTCGATAGCGGCATTCAGATCGCCTTTGCGCCGATAAGTTTCACCCAGACGGTAGAGCAATGCTGCGTTTTTCGGATCCTTGGCCACCAGGTCTTTATAGATTGCGATGGCCTCGTCATACTTCTCGGTTTGCCGGAGAAGATCGGCATAGGCGAGCTGCAGGTCGCGCCGGTCGGGCTCGGCTTGCACCGCCGTTTGCATTTCTTTCACCGCTTCGGGCATTTTGTTTTGGGCCGCCATCGTCTCCACTACGCCAACCAGGCCGCGGAGGTCTTTGGGACTTTCACGATGCAGCGCGCCAAACGTCTCGGCTGCCTTGGTGTAATTCTTCTCTTGTAGCGCGAGAGCTCCCACCATGTAGCGAGCTTCCGGATTCTGCGGAAAATTCTTGGTAATGAAATCCAGTTCCGCTTTAGCCTTGTCCTTGTCGCCGTTATTGGCTAGCAGGCTGTTCGCCCGCACCAGGTGGGACACCAGATTTCCAGGTGCCATTTTGATAGTGTCTTCGGCGACCTTCAACGCTCTGCCATCCCCCTTGGCCAAGTACACCCGAGCCAGCAATTCCCGCGCGTTAATCATATCGGGCCGAAGCTTGATGGCCTCTTCCAACTGCAGAACGGCCGCGTCCAGCTCGCCGTTAGCCACCAGCGCCCGCCCTAAGTCGAACCGGAGGAAATGATTTTCAGGCGACTTGGTCACCAGCGACTGGAGATCGTTCGCCGCCTGCTTAATTTCGTCCCGGCTGCCCGTGGTCAACATCAGGCCGGCGCGCATCTCAATCGCGTCGGTATCGTTGGGATTCGCCTTGATAATCTGGGCCAGTAGTTCGTTGGCTTCTCTCTTCTTACCCGTCGCGGCCATTAGCTCTACCCGGCGGCGTTGGTAGATGCCATCTTTCGGGAACGCTTTCGCGCCGGCTTCATACTGCGCCTCCGCGTTATCGAATTCGCGCAGGCGGAACATGTAAAAATCCCCGGCCAGCAGGTGCCCGGTGGGGTATTGTTTTTCATCGTTCAGCCTCTTCATCACCTGGTCCATGGATGCCCGATCCTTGGACAGGAGATAGTGCGTAGCCAACTGGGCCACGAAGTTGGGATTGGTCGGGTTGTTGTCCATCTTCATGCGCAACAACTTTTCACCGTCCTCCAGGCGATGTTCCTTCGCGTACTCAAGGTACAGCAGATCGTACATCGCGCCATAAGTCTTTTCCTTCTGGAGGAAACCAAGCGCCAGCTTCTCGGCCTCAGGAGATTGTTTATTGGCGACTAACGCCTGAAAATACGTCAAAACGACGTCAGGCTGGTTGGGCTGAATCGCATTTGCGATTTCGAATTCCTTGATTGCGCCCGGCGGGTCCTGATGCAACAGCGCGAGCTGCCCCATAATCCGGTGGCCATCGAACGATTTGGGATTCTGGTCCAGCATCTTTTGCGCCAGCTCTTTCACCTCATTCGCCAGGGCTTCCTGATTCGGACCCTTCTGAATGGCCGCGATCATTTCCATATCCGCCAGCTTGGTGGCGGCGTCGGAATTGTTGGGCTGCAATTCGACAGCGCGCCGAAGCGCCTTGGCAGCATTGGAATAGGATTGCAGCTTCAGATCCGCCAGGCCCAGGCGATAATACGCCTCGCCGATAGCGCAAATCCTTTTGAAGCGCGCGCTGGTACATGATCACCGCTTCTTTAAACTTGTCCCTGGCAAAGAATTTATTGCCGTTTTCCAGATACCGCTGGGCCTGCACTTTTGGGTCCCGGTTGCAGGCCGCCAGGGCCAGCAAAAATGATAGAAAGATCCAAATTTTTAGCTGTTTCATCATTCCCACTTCAACACAATCCCGGTGCGGAAGCAACGGACGGTAGTTCTCTATCGGACGGCCTAGTTAAGAACCTTAGGGGAACCTTAGGGTGGGGACCCTAGGTCGCTTCGGGCGAAGGAAGAGCGATCCGTTTAGAGGCGTCGATTTTCAGGTAAATCGCCGCCCCAATTACACTTAACCCCGCGGCAACCAGAAAGGGATAATTCCAGCCATAGTATTTGACCAGGTACGCCAGAACGGTGGGGGAAAGCGCCGCGCCTATGTTGCCGGTCATGTTCATGATCGCCGCGGCCGAGCCGGCAAAATCCCCTGCGATATCCAGCGGGATCGCCCACGAAACAGCGACCGTAACTTCCAGAGCGCCAAAGGCCAGGCAACTAAAGGCAACGCAGGTTTTGGGATCGTGGGTAAGGGTAGCGGGGATGATTCCAGCCGCGCCCAGCAGGAATCCGGCCGCTCCCACCACTCGCCTGGATAATGTAACGTTGCCTGTCCTGCGCATCATCGTGTCGGTAAGCCAGCCTCCCAGCAAATCGCCACCCATGCCCGCCAGCATGGGAAGGCTCGCGTAGAATCCCATCTGGGCGAGGCTGAATCCTCGGAACTCTTTTAGATACGTCGGAAACCAGTCCAGGTAAACGCCCAGCGAATACTGGTAGCAAAAGTACATCGCCGACAGGGCCCAGATCGTCGGGCTGGCCAGAATCGCCCGCCACGGCACTGCGGTTCCTACTTTGGCTCGTGCCCCGCCGGAAGAGGCATGAATCAACTCCCGTTCCGCGTCATTGACTCCACTGTGTTGTTCGGGCGAGTCGCGGTAATAAAAGAACCAGACGGCGGCCCACACCAAGCCCATCGCCCCGAATACGAAGAACGGCATCCGCCATCCGAACCGAATGATCAACCAGACCACCAGCGGGGGGGTTAGCGCCGCTCCCAGCCGCGAGCCAGCGTGTGTGATTCCCTGCGCGTAGCCTCGTTCTTTAGCCAGCATCCAGCGCGAAAGAGATCGCGTGGCGATCGGAAACGCGCCCGCCTCTCCCACTCCGAAAATGAATCGGATAACCAGCATGGAACCTGCGCTCCAGGCCATCGCGGTGAAAGAGGTAAACAGGCTCCACCAGCAGACGATCAGGGAAAGAGCCTTGCGAGGACCGATGCGATCCCCCAGCCAGCCTCCTGGAATCTGAAAGATCGAATAGGCCCACCGGAAGCTCGCTACAAAGGTGCTCATGGTCACCAGC
The DNA here is from genome assembly GCA_963766615.1 of Terriglobia bacterium. Lineage (GTDB taxonomy): Bacteria > Acidobacteriota > Terriglobia > Bryobacterales > Bryobacteraceae > Palsa-187. Next base: position 91,252 of record CAVYBC010000008.1, on the reverse strand, counting down.
GAGAAGCCGAATTCCTTCATGATGGAAGGCGTCGCGGTGGAGAGCACCACGCGATCCATGTACGTGATCATGTACGCCGCGACCGTCAGGTAGAGGACGTAATGCCGCACATGCGTCGGACGCTGGGAGGAAACCCGCGGCGGAGAAGTGCTTAGCTGCGGGTTTGTGGCCATCGCTCCATGATAGGCCACACGTGTTCCACCGTGTCGCCGCGAATTGAGTAAATACGGTCGTAGAGATTAACGGTCGGATCGCAGTGAGGAGGAAGAAACTCGATTTTGTCGCCCAGCCGCGGCTTGGATGTGCCGGGCGAAATGTCCAGATAGCCAAACTCATCCCCACCCCATCGATACGCCGACCCTGGCAGCGCCTTCGCCTGTGGCCCGTATCCGCGATCGGTCGAAAATGCTTTGAACCCGCCATCGACCGTCACAAAGGCATCATGGCTCGCGCTAACCACCGTGGTAAGAACCGACAGCGCATTTTGAAACGGCAAACCCAATTTTCCATAGGCCATGTCCATATAGACGTAAGAGCCTGCCTGCAACTCCGTCACCTCCGGAATCTCCGTATCGATATCCCACGAACCAGTGCTCCCGCCTGAAAGAATCTCCGTAGGCATACCCTGCCGGGCCAATTCGTCACGCGTCGCGGCCGCCGACCGAAATGCTTCCTCAGAGATGCGCTGACGTTCCGCGCGGCCCGCCGACGGATCGGCCTGTGGACCCGCATGCGACCCGCTGACCGAGTACGCCTGCAACCCTCGTAGCTTCAAATGAGTCGATCGCGCAATCGCCAGTGCGATCGCGACAGCCTGATCCGGACCCGCGCCAGTGCGATGATCGCCGACGTCCAGATCGATCAGCACGTCCACATGACGGGCCGCTGCATACGCCGCATCCTGATACCAATTCACCTGTTGAAGATGGTCGACGACAACCATCGCCCCAGTGGCAACTGCTCGCGCCATCTTCAACGGGTCGGCAAGCGGCGACGTAAGCAGCAGCCCGCCGATCCCGGCTTTCGAGAATAGCTCGGCCTCCGGAACCGTCGCGACACATAGGCCCACCGCACCCGCGGCGATCTGCCGCCGCGCGATCTCCACACATTTGTGCGCCTTCGCATGCGGCCGCAGTGCCTTGCCGGCCGTGCGGACATGGGAGGCCATCCGCGCCAGATTGGATTCAAAAGCGTCCAGGTCCAGCAACAGCGCTGGAGTAGGGATTTCCTGACGAGTCTGCACTGGACTATTATCGACCCGCACAAAACTCCCATCCTCGCGCCGGTTTGGTATCTTGAATCGTGCTGGCATCTGCTCATCCCCTCACCCAAACTCAGGAGCCTCGCAGTTGAGCCTGGTGCAGTTAGAACAAGGCGTTCCGGTCCCCCAAGCCAACGTCGCCCTGGTCAGTGCCGACGCCCTTCGCACGGAACTGGAGCAGGCCGGAGTAGGCGAGGTCCGCTTCGACAATCTTTCTCGCGCCCTCTATTCCACCGACGCCAGCGTCTATCAAATTCGACCCCTGGGCGTAGTAATCCCCAAGAAGCGCGAAGACATTCTGCGGATTCTGGCCATTTGCGCCAAGCATCGCGCCCCTATCACCATGCGCGGCGGAGGCACTTCGCAGGCCGGCCAAGCCATCGGTGAGGGCATCCACATCGACATTTCGAAATATTACAATCGCCTGCTCGAAGTAAATGCCGAAGAACGCTGGGCCCGAGTGGAACCCGGCATCGTGCTGGACGAATTGAACGCCCAACTGGCCCCCTTGAAGCTCCGCTTTGCCCCCGATATCTCCACCGCCAGCCGAGCCACCCTGGGCGGCATGATGGCCAATAACTCAGCCGGAGCTCGCAGCGTGCTCTACGGCAAGACCATCGACCACGTGCTGGAGCAAACCGTCGCACTCTCCGACGGAAGCGTGGTCCACTTTCGCGATCTGCCCAGGGACCAGGTGCCCAAGGGCCAATCGCTGGAAGCGAAGTTGTACGAAACCACCCTCCGTCTGGCCGACGAACACGCGCAAGAAATCGAGCGCCGCTATCCCAAAGTGGTCCGCCGCGTAGGCGGCTACAACCTCGACGAATTTACCGACCCGTCCAAGCCCGTCAATCTCTCCAAACTGATGGTCGGCTCGGAAGGCACGCTAGGGATCATTCTAGAAGCCAAGGTCCGCCTGGTTCCGCTGCCGAAATTCAAGGCGGTGATGGTGATCGGCTTCAGCCACCTGCTGGAGGCCCTCTCTGCAGCTCCCGTCATCCTGAACCACAAGCCTTCTGCGATCGAGGTGATGGACAAATCCATTCTCGATCACACCCGCCAGAACGCCAACCTCGACAGAATCCGCCGGACCTTCATAGAAGGCGACCCCGGCGCCACTCTGTGCGTGGAAATGTACGCCGACCGCGCCGAAGACCTGCCCCCGCGCCTGGTCGCGCTAGAGAAAGATCTGCGCGAACGGCAGCTAGGGGCAACTTATAGGTCTGAGACCGCCTTACCCAATCAGGCAAAAATCTGGAGCCTCCGCGAAGCCGCCCTGGGCCTTTCCATGGCCATGAAAGCCGACGCCAAGTCGATCTCCTTCGTCGAAGACACCGCCGTTCCGCCGGAGCGCCTCAGCGAATACATCGGCCGTTTCCTGGAACTACTCAAGCAGCACGGCACAACCGCCGGCGTCTACGCTCACGCATCGGTAGGATGCCTGCACGTGCGTCCTGTAGTCAATCTGAAAACCGAAGAAGGCGTTCGCCAGTTTGAAGAAATCGCGGAAGACGTGAAGGATCTGGTCCTGGAGTTCGGCGGAGCGCTTTCAGGCGAGCACGGCGACGGCCTGGTCCGTAGTCCGTTCATGCGCGCCATGTTCGGCGACATCATCTACGAGGCTTTTCGAGAATTAAAACGTACGGCTGACCCATTGGGAATTCTGAACCCCGGCAAGATCATGGACGCCCCGCCGATCGCCTCCAACCTGCGTTACCGGTCCGGCTACAAGACCCGCTGGATGGATACCTGGTTCGATTACTCGTCCTACAACGGAATCGGCGGCGCAATCGAGATGTGCAGCGGCGTCGGGGCATGCCGCAAGAATCTATCCGGCACCATGTGCCCTTCCTACATGGCCACACGCGACGAAACCCACACCACGCGCGGCCGCGCGAACGTGTTGCGTCTGGGCATCAGCGGAGCCTTGGGAGAAACACCTGACTCCGAGATCCTGACAGCGCTCGACCTGTGCCTGGAATGCCGCGCCTGCAAAGCCGAGTGTCCCGTCGGCGTCGACATGGCCGCCTTCAAAAGCGAGTTCCTGGCCGATTACTATGCGCGCTTCGGCACGCCATTGAAAGCTCGTGCATTAGGGCATTTGCCTGACCTTTCGGTTTGGGCAGGACAATTTTCAGGCATCGCCAACGCCATGATCGCCAGTGGTCCTGTGCGTTGGTTCAATCAGAAGATGATGGGCATAGACGAACGGCGCGGCCTCCCGCCGTGGAGCAGTGAAACGCTAACCGGGAAGCTCGAAAACATCACACGCAATCCAGGCGACAGGCGCGTCACGCTGTTTAACGATACGTTCTTGAACCACTACCATCCCGAAGTCGGCGTCGCAGCCGTAGAGGTCCTGGAGCGCGGAGGCTGCCAGGTGGATCTAGTGCGACCGGGCTGCTGCGGCCGCCCCCTCATTTCGCAAGGATTGCTGGAAGAAGCCCGCAAGCGTGCCCTGACGCTGGTAGACGCGCTCTATCCCGTAGTCGAACGAGGCGAAAAGATCCTCTTTTGCGAGCCAAGCTGCCTCTCCTCAGTAAAAGAGGATGCCATCGGGCTCCTCCGCGGCGAAGAAAAACGCCGCGCCCGCGACGTCGCGGCAGCGTGCATTTTGTTCGACGAGTTCGCCGCTTCGCTAGATCTCCCTCTCCGGCCCGGCCCCGAAAGAATCCTGCTGCACGGGCACTGCCATCAAAAATCGATGGGCATGCTGGAACACACGGTGGCGCTCCTCTCGAAAATCCCTAAGGCAACGATCGTGGATCTGGACGCCGGCTGCTGCGGCATGGCGGGTTCCTTCGGCTACACGCACTACGAGGTGTCGCTAGCAATCGCAAACCGCAAACTGCTGCCCGCGGTGAAAGAAATGAAGCCCGGCGACGTACTGGTGGCCACGGGGACCTCGTGCAGGCAGCAGGTGAAGGATCTGGCCCAGGCGCAAGCGGTTCACCCGGCGGTGTTGTTGAAGGAACTGCTAAGCGCGTAGCACTCGCGCCAAATGGTACAACAGGAATGCATGGACAAGACCATTCGCCGATACACGAGCCTTGACGAAATGAAGGCTGACGAGTACCGCTACTGGCAAAGCCGCCCCGTGCATGAGCGAGTTGCCGCAATTTCAGAACTTACCGAAGATGGGTACAGGCTAAAGGGCTTCGGACGGGATGCATTCAGACTTCAAAGAACTCTTGTCCGCATTGAACGCTTGCCGAGTTAAATACCTTGTGGTTGGGGCTTACGCCGTGGGCATACATGCGCAGCCTCGCGCCACCAAAGACCTCGACATCCTGGTTAGGAGAGACGCGGATAACGCTCTCGCGGTCTACGCAGCACTTGCGCAATTTGGGGCGCCGCTCGAAGGCTTTTCTCCTGAGGACTTGATTGCGCGTGGTTCTTTCTTTCGTATGGGTCGCGAGCCGGTAGCCGTGGATATTCTGTCGGAAATTGCAGGCGTCGAGTTTGACGCCGCATGGGAGCACCGTGTTGAAGGCGTCATCGACGCAGAGACAGGACTAAAAGCGAATTTTATTTCTCGTGGCGACCTGATAGCCGCCAAGCGCGCTTCTGGAAGAGCGCAAGACCTTGCTGACGTTGAAGCGATGCGCAAGGCGGAAGAAATCCTGTGAAGTATGGGCTCCCAAAAAATCGCCTCGTTCCCGACGCTTGACAGGAGAACCCGAGTTCGATATCCCTAGTACCCATGCGAAGAATCCTGACTCTCGGAATCCTGACCCTCGCCGCTTCCCTGGCGCTGACCGCCCAGGCCGTACCCGTGACCGGCGCTGACGACCCGGCCGCGCTCTTCACCGATAAAGATCCCGTGCTCAACCGCAACAAGCAGGCGGCGATGCATATCGTATTTGATCTGCTGGCCTACAGCCACTGGGAAGACGCTCCGAAGTACCTGACGGAGCGTTATATCCAGCACAACCCCTGCTGTGCCTCCGGCCGTCAGATCGTGATGGACTTGTTTGGCAAAATGGCAAAACCGAAGGAGATTCCGGCAAGCACCAGAGACTACAACCCGAAGATCGTAGCTGTGCTTGCGCAAGGGGACCTGGTAGCCGTCATGAACCGTGTAGAACGGCCCGATCCGCGCAATCCTGGCCAAACCTACACCACCACCCACTACGACATGTGGCGGTTTGTGGACGGCAAAGCAGATGAACACTGGGACGAAGGCGGGGTTAACGCTCCCGGCGGTGGTCCCGGCGCGACAAAGGGCGCTCCCAAACAATAGATCTTCTCACTCAAATCCAATCGACAGAGCGATCAGCCCCAGATCCTCCTTCAAACTTTTGTCGAGGGCAAAGTCGATTTCGATCAGGTTCCTCTGGAGTAAGCGGGCAGGAATCTCGACGCGATACAGCTGCTCGCCTTCCGAACCAAAGGTTGCCGCTGGCAATTCGACGCCATCGATTTGCGCCGACAGCCGAACCTGCTTCAATTCATGAAACGCGACGCCTGGAAAGATAAACTTCCCAACAAGGGTCGCGCCTCTTGAGGCTGCGCCATCCGGAGGGCGGAGGGCTATGTCAAATTTCTTAGCTGTCCAGCGCCAAGTACCCGCCTCCAACCCCCCAAATCCCTTTAGGAGCTGTGGGGCCGTCGCAGGATCAGACATCTTTACCATGCTTTGGCCGATGGTCCACTCCCAGTCGGTCGCGCCCGCGCTCAGTGGAACACCTATGGTGTAACCCGTGCTCTTGATGAAGGAAGCGACCTCTTGCGGCGTAGATTGAAAACTAGCCAGTTGCGAGGGCACGATCTCAAGCACGATTTTCGGGTGAAAGCGTTTAAGAGTTTCTGTTGCCCCATGGAGCACCTGTAATTCGGCGCCCTCGACATCGATCTTAATGGCGTTCACGCGGTCCAGTTTCAGTTCCCGGACCACATCGTCAATCGGTCGCCCAAGAACTTGGAAGGGTCGCGGCGCGGAACCATACGCGGCGTTCACCTGTGACAGTGAAGATGCCCCGGTGTTGTTTGTCGGAGCTGCAAACAAAGTGAGCTGCTGTTGCCTGTCGGTGCATGCGATCTCCTCAACGGTCACGTTTTCCAAATGATTGGCCGAGATATTTTCGCGCAGCAGCGCCGCGGTTTCGGGATTCGGCTCAAACGCGATCACTCTGCCGTTCGGACCCACCTGCTTTGCGCCTTTAAGGGTGAAGATGCCGATATGGGCCCCCACATCCAGAAGAACTCCATCTCGGGGTAACGCGGGCACCAACGCGTCCCACACGTCAGGTTGCCACTCGCCCGTCCGCAAAAGCATCAGGGGAACCAGATCCTGCGGATTCAAAACCATGGTGAAGCCGCCTCTGACTCTCATGCGAGCAGGGCGCAGCAGGCCCGTCTTAATCAGAAACGGTTCCAGGTCCCGCAAACCCTGCGAGTCAAACTTCCGTTCCAGCGAGAAATAGGCGCGCAAGGGGACAGCCGGCGCCACGCGCGACAAAATCACGGGAAAGGCTAAGAGGGCAATCAGAACCAGGATTATTGATGCTCTACGCCTCGTCATGGTCTATCTGTGTAAGGCTATCACTAGCGATTTCGCGAATTTAGATTCCCTGCCGGCGCTGTTTGTGGCTGCAACGTTTTCGTCTCGCCATTCACTTGTTCCTTGGAGGTTCCCAATATGGCAACGAATGTCCGGGAAATTGTATTTGCTCATGAGCCCGATGCGGCATGGATCATTGCGCTTTGGAAGGCGATTCACGGAGGCGATCCGTCGCCCGAAGTCGTCGCCGCAGGCGTGATTGCGGCCGTGGCACCCTATCTCAAGAGCTTCACCGAGGGCTTCACCACCAAGCAGCTTGAAAGCGGCTTTGGCACCTTGGGTGTGACGGTCACGCAACCATCCGAGGCCGAGCTACAGGGATCGGCTCAACCGCAGATTGCTCGCCAGTATTGCTTCAAGTTCCAAGGCAAGACGATCTGCATAACGCTTCCTGTAGTGAAGCTCCCGCCACCCCACTAAATCGGGGAAGCACGACAGGCCCCGCACTACCTTCGGGGTTTCATTGACCAGAACCTTGAAACCCCTTTGCCTATCCCACGCGGATGCAACCGCTTACCATTTGAACTCACCCCCGCCGCCGGCACTCCGCGCTACCATCGGCCAGAAAGCAGGAAGCATTTCCGAACCCGGCTAAATTGGCTTCGTTTGGTAATTTGCATTCCTGGAACGAGGAGTGCGATAGAATTTGGCGAAGGTATTCATGTCCGTTTGGCAACAATGGGTAGAGCGGCCCCAAGGCCTGTGGATCCGCAAGGCCGTTTTCCAGATTCATCTCTGGAGCGGCATCGCCATCGGCCTGTACGTGCTGATGAGCAGCATCACCGGGAGCGCGATCGTCTTCCGCAACGAAATCTACGCGAAGTTCTCCAAAGGTCCCACGCTGGTCACCCCTGTAGGAGACCGCATGAAAGCCTCCCAGATTGAAGACATCGCTCGGCAGGCCTATCCGGGCCACGCGATTACCTTTCAATCGCGCTCAAGGAACCCGAACCAGGCCGTCGAAATCTGGCTCGAACGGGGCACCACCAAACGCCAGCGGCTGTTCGACCCTTATACCGGCAAGGATTTGGGTGACGCCATTTCGCCCGTGATTCTATGGACCGCATGGCTGGGCGACCTGCACATCAACCTGCTCGCCAAAAGCACCGGCCGCATTGTCAACGGCATCGGCGCGATTCTTCTCACCATCCTGTGCATCTCCGGCGCATTCGTTTGGTGGCCTGGAGCACGAAGCTGGCGCCGCAACCTGGCCATCAATCCGCGCGCGAGCTGGAAGAGGATCAACTGGGACCTGCATAGCGCAATCGGTTTCTGGACGTTCGGCCTGGTCTTCATGTGGGCCTTCACGGGCATCTATGTTGTCTTCCCGGAGCCGTTCCAAAGGACCATCAATTATTTCGCGCCGCTGGATTATTACAAGCTGGTGGATGAAGTTCGCACGCCGCAGGTCTTCCAGTTGGTCCAGGATCCGCCGGCCCCGCCTAGGCGTCCCCGAATCCAACGGCGGCGAAGTCCCGGCGACAAGGCTCTGGGAGTCCTCTACGGCGCGCATTTTGGAAATTTCGGAGGCTGGCCGGTCAAGGCTTTGTGGGTGCTATTAGGGCTGGCTCCCGCGCTGCTGTTTGTCACGGGAGTCATCATGTGGTGGAATCGTGTGCTCAGCCGGAGCGCGCGTTCTACGGCCAGATCGTCCGCGGGCGAGGCCGTGTTGAGTGCCGGTTCTTAGGTTCCTTATCGCAGTTCTGTTCATCGCAGGCGGCGTCTTTCACTTCATCAACACCGACCTCTATCTGAAAATCATGCCGCCCTACATTCCGTGGCATCTCGCCATGGTTTACATCAGCGGAGTGGCGGAAATAGCGGGCGGCGTTGGATTGTTGGTGCCAATTCTGCGCAAGTCCGCAGCCTGGGGGTTGGTCGCGCTGCTGATCGCGGTCTTCCCGGCCAACGTGTATATGGCCATGGAACGAGTTCAGGTCACCGCCCATCCCATCCCTCAAGCGCTTCTATGGGCTCGGCTGCCGATGCAGGCCGTGATGATCTGGTTGGTCCTCTACTCGGTCAGGAAACTATAGCGAAGGGATTCGCCTCACCCGCTGGACTTTCCTCAACGCCGTTCTCCAAGTCAAGAAACCGGGGGTCCAGCAAACGCGATGTTTGAATGTTGCCCATAGCGGAAAGCAGACTCTCTTTCAGACGCGGGTGTTCCTGTTCCAGCTCGCCGAGCATGCCACGCAAGCTCTTCCTAACTGTTCCCGTGCGTTGCGAACAGCCGCAGGGGATCACGGGAGCTCCTAGCGATTCCGCATAGCGCGTGGTCAGATCCTCGGTCACATAAACGAGCGGCCTGATGAGGCGGAAGTCTTTCTTGCTCGACCAGGTCACCGCAGGCAAAGCGCTGATGCGGCCTGTAAATAGCGCATTTCGCAAAAACGATTCGCAGAAATCGTCGGCGGTGTGGCCAAACGCGATCACGTTGGCCCCCAGGCCACGAACGATGCTGTACACAGCGCGCCGGCGGAAGCGGCTGCAAAGGTCGCAGCCATGGTCCGGTTGTTCGTCAAGAAGGCGCAGAGAGGGAGGGTCCTGATGGTAGCTCCAATCGATCCCGCGCGACTTGAGATATTCGCCCATGGGCCCGAAAGGCGCCAGGAACTTGCCTTGCTCCACTGTGAACGCGCAGACCGTAAAGTTGATTGGAGCTTTGTGCTGCATCAATAGAAGAGCTTCAAGCAGGGTGAGCGAATCCTTCCCGCCAGAAAGGGCCACGGCAACGCGGTCGCCTTCGCGGATCATCTTAAAGCGGGCGATAGCCTCGCCTACTTTGCGCAAGATTGTCTTTTCAACGTCCAATTCTCTATTATCGCTTCCGCCATAACTCTGAGGCGAGAAGCCCGAACCAGACCTCCTCCACTTGTTCCTGTTTGAACCCGGCCGCTTCGAGAAGTGGCCGATGATCGGTGAGATCGCGAACTTTGAGCCCGGTCGTCAACGCGAAAAGGAAGTAGAGCAGCCGCAGCCACAACCATGCCCAGACGGCCTGCAATCCATGAGACGGCTGTCGAAACTCGGAAATCAGCCAGATTGCACCGGGAGCGGCGGCGCCCGCGATCTTGGTCACCAGAGCTTCAAGATCCTGACGCTCGAAGCAGTCTAGAAAGAAGTGAGTCGCCACTAGGTCGAACTGAGCCGGAAGAGGGACGAGCCTTCGAGCATCCATATGGAGGCAAGTCACCCGGGGCGACTTCGAGCGCCCTCGTGCAAGGTTCAGCATAGCCTGACTGGAGTCCACCAGATCGACTTGAGCGCCCGGCGCAGTCGCGATCAGTTGCGCGACAAACCGTCCGTCGCCATCACCGAGAACGAGCGCCTTCTGCGCGTGTGCCGCCTCGGCCAGGAATCGTGTACGCCTCCGCTCCAGTTCGCCTCCGAAGGCGGCATATTCGCACCATCGATAAACGCGCGCGATGGGATCGCAATTCACTTGTTCAGCGGACCACGGGCAGAAAGACCAGAGGCGTCAGCAATGCCACATCGGCCAAGACACGCAGCGCGTCGCGCGAGAGCCTCTTGTGCAGCCCGTCCAACAACACCAGCGCGAAGAGGCTCGCCGACTCGGCGCCGGCTAACACCGGCCGGTCGCGATGCAGCAGGACCAAGCCGGCCACCGCGATAATTCCGGCAATAGCTGCTACAGGTAAGCGAGCCAGCCCATTCTCCCATTGCTCGATCGCGATGCAGTTCACCCAACACAGAATCGAAAACAGCACCACCGTAAGAACATCATGTGATGACCGGACCCGCCCCCACGCAGGCAGGGAGGTGCCCAACGCAAATAGAACCGCCACCGCCGCTTCCTTCAGTCCGGTCCAGGCGCCGGAGGAGAGCTTGTGGACCGCAATCAGATACAGGAAGACGGCCCCCAGCATGGCGAAACCTCGCAATAACACCGGATAGGTCAATCCCCAACACACGAGGCCCGCGGTCGCCGCCAATACGAGAACCCAGGTGTTCAAAGCCCGTCGAAAATTGCGGCGATAGAACTTATGGCGCGGCGTCTCGATCCATCCGCTGCGCGCGTCCAGAAGCCGGTCGGCCACGTAGATCAGCCATACGGTTAGAAACAGGAGTAGAGCGGGAAGCCATCGAACGGGCGCTCCCAGGCAGCGGAGGAACAGCGTTTGCCATAGTACGGCTACCAGGGGAGCATCCAGACTCAGAAGATTCGGCCACAGCCAGAGTCGCGGACTCACACTTCCATTATGACGCCCCGCACTGAACAAATAGAGAGAGAACATCCGCTCTCCTCGGACACACCACTTCCCGAAGGCGATGAGAGTAGTCATGGTGGACCCTTCGGCGGCCGACCGTAAGCTGTGCCGGGTTCTGCTTGAAAAGACGCACGGCCGGAAAATCGAGTTCTTTGAGGCGGATCGTGCCTCTGCCGGGCTCGACACGTGCCGTGAAATGTCGCCAGACTGCGTGCTCTTGGACTACAAACTCCCCGACATGACGGGGCTCGAATTTCTGCAGCGTCTGCGCGGCACCGAGGCGGGGCATCCCTTTACAGCGGTAGTAATGCTGACGGCGGTGTCCGGCGAGCAGGTCGCCATTTCGGCCATGAACGCGGGCGCGCAGGACTATCTGTTGAAAGACCGGATCACCGCGGAGGGGCTGAAGCTCGCCATCGACCGGGCTACCCAGAAACTCGGCCTGACCAGGACCTTGGCGGCCGAGCGAGACCGCCTGGCCCACTCTCTTGCGGAGAAAGAGGTTCTTCTCCAGGAAGTGCATCACCGCGTCAAGAACAACCTCCAGTTGATTGCCAGCCTGCTGAGCATGCAAGCAGCCAATTTCCGTGACCCACAACTGATGGCCGCGTTCCGGGAAAGCCAGGATCGCGTGGAATCCATCGCCCTGATTCACGAGCAGCTCTATGAATCGAAGGACCTGCGGAAAGTGGACATCGCGCGCAATGCCGATATGTTGATGGTCAAGCTGTTCCATTCACACGGTGTCGATCCGGGCCGCATCACCGGACGAGTTGCCATTGAGCCGTTCATTTTGGGCGTCGATCAGGCGATCCCGGTGGGACTGATCCTCAATGAGTTGATCTCTAACGCTCTGAAGCACGCCTTTCCCGATGGCCGCGCCGGCGCCATTGTCGTGGAGGGCCACACGCGGCGCGGCGAGGTTCACCTGGCAGTGCGCGACAACGGCATCGGGGCGCCGGATGACTTCAAGATCGAACAGACTGGAGGGTCGCTGGGACTGCGCATTGTGGCCATTCTCGCGCGCCAGTTAAAGGGGGCGCTTCAACTTTCAGCGCAATCGATCGGGACAGGCCACCGGAAGCGTATTTCGGATCAGTTTCCCGGAACATAAAGCAGCCTGAGAGGAGAGACTCTTGCCCTTCGAAACCAAATCTCATAAGGTCCTGATCGTGGAAGACGAGGGGTTGATCGCGCACGATATTTCCACCCGGCTGGAAGCATTGGGACATGTTGTAGTAGATACGGTCTCCACCGCAGAAGCGGCCGTTGAGATGGCTCCCCAGTCCGATGTAATCCTGATGGATATCCGCATTGACGGGCCTCGCGACGGGATCGATGCGGCACGCGAGATACGCCAGCTTTACAAGCTTCCCGTCATCTTCCTGACCGCGCATGCGGACCGTTCCACGCTGGAGCGCGCGAAGGTCACCGGTCCCTTTGCCTATTTAGTGAAACCTCTGGCATCGGCGGCTCTGCAGTCGGCTATCGAGGTCGCCATTTACAGACATCGGATGGAGCGCAACCTGGAGGAGCAGGAGGCTTGGCTGCGGACGACGCTCGCCTCGGTTGCCGATGGGACTGTGGTGACGGGTCCCGATGGTTCTATCCGTTCGCTGAACCGGGCGGCCGAAGCCATCACTGGATGGACCAATGACGAAGCCAAGGGCCTTCCCTACTCGAAGGTGTTTCGGCTGGTGGCGCCTGCCTCTACTGCTGGGGAGCAAACGCTGGAGCCCGTCGAGCCTGTGGAACTCGCGCTCCTGCAAGATGCCCCGGTTGCCTTCGATGCCCGCTGGCGCTTATTGGACCGCTCGGGCCGGGAGTTGATCCTGGAAGGCTCCGCTGCGCCGGTCCGCGACGCCTTGGCTGTATTTGGAGCGGTGCTGACCTTTCGGGACGTCACGGCCAGGCGCTGGCAGGAAGAGCAGGCGCGTCAGGCTCAGCGGATGGACACCGCGGCTCGGTTGGCCGCCAGCGTGTCAGAAGAGTATTCCAACCTGGTCGCGATCATTCGTACACAAGCTGAACACTTGCGCGACCAGTTGGGCGAGTATTCGCCGGGGCGGCGCGCAATTGAAGAGATTCGCCAGGCAGCCTCAGCGGCCACGCAGATTACGCGACGCATGGCCGCCTTTGGGAGCAGGCCGTCGGCGCAGACTTGAGTCCTTCACCGTCAATAGTCTTCTACGCCGCATGGCGAAGTTGATTCAATCGGCGGCCGGAGAGCGCGTGAAAGTGACTATTCGCACCGATCCAGCATTGGGTCGCGTCCGGGGCAATACCGACCAACTGGAGCAGGCAGTGATGAACCTGGTGCTGCATGCGTTGAGCAACATGGCTGGGGAAGGCGAGCTGACTCTGGAAACCAGTCAGGTGGATCTGCCGTTCGGTTCGGACACACGAGGCTATGTAATCCTGGCCGCAATCTATAGCGGTCAGGAGCTCGATCTGGACCATCTGTTCGAGCCGGTGGCTGCGCAGGAGCACTCTCTTGCTTTACCGGTGGCACACGCCATTGTCCGCGACCATGGCGGTTACCTCACAGCACAGGCGATGCACGGAGGGTTAACACGTCTGGAGTTGTTGCTGCCGCGCGTATCGGAACAGTCGCTTTTGGGTTCAGCTTTGGGATCTGCCGGGGCAGCCACCGCGTGCTCGGTTCTATTAGTTGAGAGCCGCGAAGGCATTCGGGCTCAGCTTCACAACTTCTTCGAATCCTCTGGCTACAATCTGCTGGAAGCGGCCGACGTTTCTGAAGCCGTCACGCTGGGTCAGATGTATGGAGGAAGCCTGGATTTATTGATCGCGGAGGAAGCCGGCGCCGCCGAGATCGCAGCCCAGTTGCGGACGGTGCATCCGGGCTTTGCAGTTCTGCGAATGGTGGATCGGGCAGAACAGTCGTTGGAAGAAATCAGGCGGCCGTTTTCGCAACGGGCGCTGTTGGAGAAGGCGGCGAGGCTACTCTCGCTGCGGAACGACCGGGCGCAGCCCGCGACTACCAGCCGATAGGCTATTTCTTCTTGCCCGGAGAAACGGCCTTGGCGGGGGCGGCCATAAGCGCCGGCGAGACAAAGGCTGAATCTGAGAGGTTCTGATTAATGGTCACCGATTCGGAAAAGATTTCATAGACCTTCTCCCCGTTGCGCTGGCGCTCGATCTGGTAGGGCCACTGCACTCCTCCCGAATCGCGATAGCGGTTGAAGGTGGTGACTTCATCATTGCGCTCTTTGGTCTTCGGATCGCGCCAGCTCCAGGATTGCTGCACGGGCAGTTTGGTGGACTGATGGAAATAGACCGTCACCACACGATCCTGCGAATCGGTAATGTCCACTTTATCCACTGGCAGGTTGAGCAGCACATCGGAGCCTCTGTATTCGAAAATCATGCCGGGCTCATGCAGGCGCTGGCGGAGGATATAGAAAATATTTCGCAGAGTCGAGTCCTTGTAGCGCGCCATCCGGTCTTCCTCCATGATGCGCGCGCCGCGGTAGGTATATTCCCAACCGCCGTCTTCGCGAAACAGCACGCCTGAATCTTCGGCCTTACCAAAAGCCTGCTTCTCGCGCACCCCCAGATCCAGGCCGGTCTTACCTTCAGCGACGGTAAGGTAGCGGGTGTAAATCTTGGCGATCGAAAGACCGGAGAGTTGCTCGCGATAGAAGGAGTACGCGCGTCCGGACTCAATACGGTCCTCCATGCTGAGGAACTTGTCGCCGCCCAGCGCTTGAACCGCGTCGTCGATGATCTTCTTTGCGCGCGCGTCGCTGGACCCGATGGATTGGGCGCAGCAGACGTAAGCACAGGCCAGACCGAACGCCAGAAGCTTCATGGGCGCTTGCTGATCTCCGCTTCCGTTAAGCCGGTGTTGAACTTGTAATCGGTGACTGTAACGTCGGAGACTTTCTTTCCGGCCTGCTGCGTTTCGGCTTTGTAGGGCATCTTGAATCCAGAGGCATCGCGCCAGTCGGAGTAGATCTGCGCGACTTCCACCATGGCGCCTCCGACACCCGGCGCTTGATAAGACGCCTTCGCGGGAAGCCCGGTTGCAGGATCCATTTCAAGGCGGGCGGATTGTCCATCGTTTGCGTCGATCTCAACCGTGTGGTCGTCCACGGCGCTCACGGTGCGGGAGGAGTCCCGATCGGAGAGCACCAAGCCGACCAGTCGACGGAAAAGCTCGCCTTGCGCCTGCTTTAGGATATCGGGAGGCATCATCATCATGCCCTGCATGGGAGACGAAAGCCATCCGGTGGTTCCGTTGGTATAGGCGATGACCTTGCCGAAGGGAAGTTCCTGATCCTGGCGGTAGTGATTGGGAGCGAGGAAGCGTACGGTCTGCTTCAGCTTCAACCCTCCCGCCGATGGGTCCATAGACATTTCCAGCGATTGAGAACTATCTTTGATGGCCGCGAGCTTATCCGAACCACCCATGGATTGCTGCATTTTCGCGAGCAATTGCTTTCCCTGTGCAATCGATTGCGCCGAAGGTGGCGTCTTGGCGGGAGCGGCGGCCGCCGGGGCTTTGTCCTCAGGGATGGTCAAGTCGAGAGTCGTGACTTTGCCTTGAAGCGTCGCGAGAGGCTTGCCGAAGTCTTTCGAATTTCCCGCGGCGACGATGGTGAGATTTTCAGAACGGAAGCGGTCCTTGGCTACTCGCAGAACGTCGGCGCGTGTGACGTTCGCCACTGCCTTTTGATAGTCGAAAATGAAGTTTTTCGGATAGCCGTAATAGGTGTAGCGCATCACACGCCGGAGGGTTTTGGCGGGGCTGTCGAAGTTGAATACGAAACCATTCGCCACCGCGTCCTTGGCTTCGTCGAGTTCCTGCTGGCTTACTTCCTGCGTGCGGAGCTTGTTCAGCTCGACTCCGATAGCCTGAATGGTTTCCACTGTGGTGGAGGACTTGGTGGAACCCTGAATGCGGAAGGTGCCGGGATGATCGAACTCCACGGCCCAGGATGCGCCGATGTTATACGCGTAGCCTAATTTCGTACGGATCTGCGACATGAGGCGGCTGCTGAAGCCGTCACCAAGAATATTTGCGGCCACTTCCAGCGCAGCGTAGTCGGGGTCGCGAAGATCGCCACCCAGGTGGCCGATGGCGAAGAATGTCTGCGTCACGTCGGGCCGGTCCGCGAGAAAGACGCCTGGCGCTGGCTTGGCGGTGACGGCGGGAAATTTTGGTACCGGCGGCTGCTCCACCTTCCAATCGGCAAACGTTTTCTCCAGCAGGTCCTTCATTGCGGGCGCTGAAAAATCTCCGTACACCGAAAGCATGATGTTCTTCGGAAAGTAATAGCGGTTATAGAAAGCCTGAAGATCGGCACGGTGGATGTGATCAAGGTCGGTGTATTCCATCTGCCAGCCGTAAGGCGTGTCGCGGCCGTAGAGGATGCTCAAAAGCTCGCGCTGCGGAATCGCGCTGGCTTCGTCGTTTCTACGGGAGATCGCGCTGCGTTCCTGGGCCAGTTCGAGGTCGATTTTGTCCTGGCGGAATTCGGGGTTGGTAATGATTTCCTTGAACAACTGCAGCACCTGTGCGGTGTTTTCTTTAAGGCCGGAAAAACTTAACGACGCGCTGGATTCTTCCATGTTGCTTTCCACCGACGCGGCCATATTTTCGAGTTGCTCATCAATTGGTCGCCGGTCTTGGCCTTGGTTCCACCCGTTCGCAGTACGTCAGCCGTGATGTCGGCCAGGCCGCGCTTATCGGGAGGATCGAAGAGGTTGCCGGTGCGCACCAGCGCGAGGCCCTGAATCACGGGCAATTCGTGATCCTCCAGTAGAAAGATACGCATCCCGTTCGAGAGAGTGAATTCCACGGGCTCGGGAATTTTCACCTGCTTCAGCGGCGGATACTTCAGGCTTTTATAAGAAGGCAGAGGTTGCGCCGGGAGGGCCAGGGCGGAGAGAAGAGCCAGAGGGACGAGAACCGATTTCATTTTGCGCGCTCCTTCTTCTTTCGGCACGAATGTGTACGCTACCGTTCGCGATTTCTCCACAAGATAGGTCTGGGCCACGCGCTGCACGTCTTCGGCGGTTACTTTTTCATAGTCGTCCAGCTCCGTGAATAGCTTGCGCCAGTCTCCGAAATTGGCGGAATAGCTGGCCAATTCCGAGGCCAGTCCAGCATTGTTATCCAGCTTGCGAATCAATGTAGCGCGCAGCTTGGTTTTTACGCGCTTCAGCGATTCGTCGTCCACCTTCTGCTTTTTCATGCGATCGATGATCGCGTACATTTCTTTCTCGCCTTCCTCCACCGTGTGACCCGCGTTGGGGATGTAGAAAAGGATAAAGAGATTGGGATACTTTCCGCCCGGAAATGTCGCGTCGCTTTCGGCTCCCAGCGCGATCTTCTTGTCGCGAACAAGTTCCTTGTAGAAGATGCCTGTACGTCCGTCTGAGAGGATGTCGCTGAGTACGTCCAGTGCTGCATCGTCCTTCGAGTATTGGTCGGGACGCTTGTAGGCGACTGCCAGGAACGGCTGCGCGGGGGATGCCACTCGGGCGCGCTTCTCGCCGTCTTGTGGAGGTTCGACGGTGTGGAGCAGTGGAGGAGCCGGGCCTTTGGGTAATCGCGCAAAATATTTATTCGCCAGCCGCTTGGCCTCCGCCGGATCGATATCGCCCGCAATTGCCATGGTGAGATTGGCGGGCGTGTAGTATTTCTTATAGAACGCTTCCGCGTCGGGCCGCCGGAAACTTTCTATATCGCTCGCCCAGCCTCCGGGCATGTTTTTGTAGGGGTGCGCTTCGAAAGAAGTAGAGAGCAAAGCCTCAAGCAGCAATCCCTGCGGGCTCGATTCCACACGCATGCGGCGCTCTTCACGCACCACGTCGCGCTCTTTGTAGAATTCGCGGAACACTGGGTGCAGGAAGCGCTCGGACTCAAGCAGGAACCACAGTTCCACCCGATTAGAAGGGAAATTGTAGTAATAACTGGTGGAATCCTCACTGGTGCCGGCATTCAATCCGACCCCGCCGTTGGATTCGACGATCCGGTCGTACTCATTGTTCTCGACGTATGTATCAGCCTTGTCGATAGCGGCCTTGAGTTCCTCTTCCAGAGCCTGGATTTTCTTTGGGTCGGCCCGGAACCACTTGTTCTGCTCGGCTTCGAGGCGATCGTAAACCTCTTCAATCGCGTCGAGCGCCTTCTTTTCCAGAGGCCAGTTCTTGGTGCCGATGGTGTCGGTGCCCTTGAACGCCATGTGCTCGAACATGTGCGCCAGACCGGTGCGCCCGTTAGGGTCGTCCACTGCGCCTACGTTGGCGTAGGTGTTGAACGAGAGCACCGGCGCTTCGTGACGTTCGATGATCACGAAGTGGAGGCCGTTGGGAAGCGTGAATTCGGTGACTTTCTTTTCGAAGTCCTTCAGACTTTGGGCGCAGAGGAGGCCGCTGACAAAGAGGAGCAGGCTAAGCCGCATGCTCTTAGAATATCAAGGCTGGGCTTTGGGCCCGTTTTTCGGTGATTGATTTATGGCCGCAGATAAACGCCGATGAACGCAGATTGAAAAGATTCTATCTGCGTTGATCCGCGTTTAATCTGCGGCTAAATGCTTCCGCCCCTAAGGTTTCTTGCAGGAGAAATTCGCAGCATCGTCCGTGCTGCCGCTTCCGCTGTAGACGGCGACCTGAGGATACGCGCAGAGAGGACGGGTGCGGTCGACTTGTCCGCCTTTCATGTGCGATGCGATCACTTGATCGGGGGCTTGCTTGGTATCCACCCATTTTTCGAGCACGCTGAGCATGTCGAACTGATCGGTGCCATCGCCGCCGCCGCAATGGTTCATGCCGGGAACCATGAAGAGCCGGTAGGAGTCGTTGGCCTTCTTGTTTCGAGTCTCGACGCTCATATAATATTCGACACTCGATCCAGGCGAAATTTGCGGGTCCGCCCATCCGTGATACTGGATCAGCTTCCCTCCACGCGCGAAGAACTTGTCGAGGTTGGGATTCATCGCGTCCATGGAAGCCGAGGCGTCGCGCGTGCGGGCGGCGTCGCTATCGAAGTTGAAGGTCTTGTAGTCCCAGTTCGCATCCTGGAAGACGACGTACTTAAACAGGTCCACGCCGGGGCCGAACGGCTGCGCGCCGGCCATGGTCGTCCAGCCCAGTTCGCTGCCCGGCTCGTGCGGAGGAAATAATTCCTGCTTCGGTGCGCGGGTTGGTCACGGGCGAGTAGATCTTGCGAACGGTTTCGATTTGCGCGGCGGTCAGGCAGGTGGGGCCGTCGCCGTCTTTACATTCCATGGTTTGGGGATCGAACTTGCATTTGTCCGGCTGGTCTACAACTCCGTCGGAGACGCCATCCTTTGCGTCGCACGCGGCGAGAACAGCTTTATGGATCGCCGGGAATTTCGCTGCCGGGATGGCGCTGGCTTCGTCCTTGTGCGACGCCTGTCCAATCCATATTGCCTGCATGGAGCGGCCTGACCAATTCAGGCCGGGCGAACCCGCAACGATCGCGTCGAAATCCTCGGGATAGCGCTGGGCTTCCATCAACCCCTGGCGGCCGCCGGCCGAGCAGCCGTTCCAGTAGGACACCTTGGGCCCCTTGCCATAGAACGCCGCAATGATTGCCTTGGACTGGACGGTCATTTCATGCGTGGCGCGGTATCCGAAATCGGTTACCTTCTCGGGATGACCAAGAGCGAAACTCGCGCTGCCGCCTTCGTGTCCCAAGTCTGACATGGCTGTTGCGTAAGCGTGTCTCAACCCGGTGGCCAACGTTGCAGGCGCGACGCTTCCGGTCCAGGCGCCATTTCCATTGCCTTCGAAGTTGCCGTTCCAGCCGGTGGCGGGCAGCCAGAGCTCCATTTTGATGTCGGAATCGCTGCTGGGAGCCAGAGTCACGGCCACGCGGCAGAACGCGGGCAGGTCCTCAAAGGAAGGTCCCTTGCCACGGCCCGCAGTGGGGGCTGTGAACGCACCGGCCGCAACGGTAGTCGCCGAAGTGATGGTGGTGTTGGGTAACTTGAGCGACGCTAGACTTTCACAGGTGGGCGCGGCGTACAGAAGGCCGAACCCCGCCGCCAGGATGCCAGTGGATAAGAATCGGATAATCATATTCCATTGCAGTATATGACGTCGGGCGGGTGTTGTCCTGCCTGGGTGTCACAGGCTTGCGGAGAAATATGGTATTCAAAGTCCATGACTATTCGACGCCGGGACTTCACCACTGCCCTCCTTGTCGCGGGCGCGAGCGCTCCTAAGCTCTTCGCCACCCCGACTTCGATAAACGAAACGCTCAAAAACGGTCTGGAACGGCGCAAGATTCCTTCCTGTGTGGCGATGGCGGCGACGGCCGATCGCATCACCTATACCGGAGCCTTCGGAAAGCGCGACTCGGCTGCCCCAGGCGCGTTGACCGCCGATGCGATTTTCTTTATCGCCTCCATGACCAAGGCCGTCACCACGGCGGCTGCTATGCAGTTGATTGAACGCGGCAAGATGTCACTCGACGAGCCAGCGTCGAAATATCTGCCGGAGCTGGGAACCATCAAGGTCTTCACCGGTTGGGACGCCCTGGGCAAGCCAATGCTGAAACCGCCCTCCAAGCCCATTACTCTTCGCAACCTGATGACCCATACTTCCGGTTTCTGCTACGACGTGTGGGATAAAACGATGTTTGAGTACACGTCGAAGATGGGCGCGCTTCCTCAAGGGACCGTCGCGCCGCCAACGCCGCTCATGTTCGAGCCCGGCTATCGCTGGCAGTATGGCACCGGCCTGGATTGGACCGGCCGCCTGGTGGAAGTGGAAAGTGGGATGTCGCTGGAGGACTACTTTCAGAAGAATCTTCTGGGCCCATTGGGGATGAAAGATACCAGCTTTATCATGAAGGCCGACAAGTACCCGCGCCTGGTGGCGAGCTATGCTCGGCAGCCCGACGGCAGCCTGAAAGAGAATCCCCGGACGATGCCTGCGGTTCCCAAAGCATTTAACGGCGGCGGCGGACTTAACTCCACTGCCGCTGACTATGTAAAGTTCATGCAGATGATCCTCAATAAGGGCATGGGGCCTGGGAAGGAACGCGTTCTTTCTGAGAAGACGGTGGAGATGATGAGTTCCAACCAGGTCGGCGACATTCAGGCTGGAAAAATGAGGTCGTTTCGCCCCAATGTCTCGAGCGACGTCGACTTTCATCCGGGCGAAGTGGATCGCTACACGTTCGGATTTCTGATGAACCCCAAAGGCTATCCGGGTGGACGGTCGGCGGGAAGCCTGGCTTGGGCGGGCGTCGATAATACCTACTATTGGATCGATCCCAAACGCGGCATCTGCGGCGTGATCATGATGCAGTTCCTGCCGTTCGCCGACAAAGAAGCCGTAGCCTTACTGGGCGAGTTCGAGCGCGCCGTTTACGCGTCGTAGTGTTATCCTAGGAACTCCCCGACAAGAAGGGGACCAAGAAGTCACGATTCCAGAGTCAAATCTGAACGACGCGGCGAGGGAGAGCAGGCAACTGTTCTCCCTCTCGCATTTTTGGGCCCCTGGCATTTTCTAGGCCTAACCTGTGCCACACTAATAACCAATGCATACGCGGCGTATTGTCACGTTTTTGCTGGGGATTTGGGTGGGGTGCAGCCTGCTTCTGGGCTTTCTAACCTTGGAAAATTTCAGGTCCCCAAACTTGGTGCTGAGCTCACCCGCGCAGGCTGAGGCAAAAATGATTGAAAAAATCGGAGAGGACGACGCGCGGCTGCTGCTCCGTCACCTGGCGATGGAACAAAGCCGGTCCTACTTTGGTCTATGGGAGGACGCGCAGATGGTGCTGGGGGGCGCGCTGCTTCTTCTGCTGCTGATGAGTTCGCAGACGCGCATGTTTCCCGTGTTGATGGCAGCGGCGATGCTGCTGGTGGTGCTGTTCCAGCATTTTGCGGTGCTCCCGGAAATGATTTTTCGAGGACGCGAAGCGGACTTCCCGCCTGGCAACGCAAATATCGTCATTCAGGCCCGCGTCTGGACTCTGGGACAGATCTACGTCGGCCTGGAGGCGTTAAAACTGATTGTGGGCTGCATCCTGACAAGTTATTTGTTCGTGTTCTATGCGGACCCAACCAGAAGCAAGAGCCGAAGAAGATCCTCCTCCAACAGGGCAATTGAAGTCGACGGCTAAGTTCAGATCACGCCGCGCAGGCGGAGCGCTTCTTCGATGATGGAGAGCAGCTGCTCTCGCGTTATTTCCAGTTTCTCCGACGGGTCAGGCATATCTTCGGCGGCGAGCGGCGCGCCGGGCTCAAAGCGGTTGCGAGCCGTGACGCCATAGCGGCCGCGGGCCTCAAACAACTTCTCGATTTCTCCCCGCGGCAGCACTCTAGGCCCACCCAGCAACTCAGCCACCAGCGTAATGCGGGCGACGTGTTCCACTGTCTCCAGTCGAGCGAAGGCCTTGAATACATCCTCGCCGTAAGCAACAGCTCCGTGATTGGCAAGGAGCATGGCATCGTATTTACCGACGTAAGGTTGCATTCCTTCGGAAAGCGCGGGTGTGCCTGGAATTCCGTATTCGGCCAGCGGAATGAAGCCGAGACAGACGATGGCTTCCGGCAGGATGCCCTGATTCAGCGCTCGCCCTGCTACGGCGAACCCTGTGGCGGTAGGGGGATGAGCGTGGACCACCGCCCCCGCATCCTCGCGGGAGTGGTAGATGGTCAGGTGCATGCCTATTTCGGTGGTGGGCTGCTTCTCGCCCGAAATCCTGCGGCCATCCATATCGCACACAATCAGGTCGGCCGGGTCCAGCATGCCTTTCCGCACGCCGGCCGGAGTCGCGAGAATATGATGAGGCCCCAGGCGAACCGAAATATTGCCGTCGTTGGCGGCGATCCAGCCCTTTTCGTACATCAGGCGACCGATGCGAACGATGTCCTCGCGATGTTGTTGCTCGGTTTTGGCCATCCTGTATTTCCCGGCCGTTTCCGCACTGGAAATAAGACCTTCGGGGTTCACTATTGTACCGAAATTCCAGGAATCTCGCCGGGTCTACAACGGTTATCGGATTGCATCCGACGCTTGTAATAGACTCTCGTCAGGGGCCAAATGGAAACGGAGCACGATCAGGTTAGCCGAATCCTGAAGCAACAGCTTCAACTTGCTCTGCAACGCCGCAAGCGAGCCTCGATCGTGTTAGGGAAAATATGGGATGATCCTGCAGGGTTGTCCACGGATAGCGCGGAACGGATTCAGAATGCATCCAGAGAACTCTCAGCCGCGCTTGAGGCGCTTACGCTTGCGGTGAAGCGGAGGACAGATTATCTGCTGACGAAGATACCTCCGGATGATTTGAAGTTCGAGCCATAGATTCCGCATGGCTTACAATTGAACGAAGTGGATCGCCGCCGCATGTGCCCGAATTGCCGGGCATTCATCACTACAAGCGATAAGGTTTGCCCCTACTGCGATTTCAAGATGGGGCCGCGCGCAATCGACGTGCGTGCTCCGGGTGACCTGTTAGGCGGATTGATTCCTCACGCGCGTTTCACTACCGTGATCTTTTTGCTGATCAATGGCGGCCTGTTCCTGGCCATGCTGGTGTTCAGCTCCAAGATGGGTTGGGGGACCGGATCGGAGATGGATGGGCGGGTGCTCTACGCCTTTGGCGCGAAGTACCGCGAAGCGATTCAGTCGGGTGAATGGTGGCGTCTGATCACTGCGGGTTTCCTGCATGGTGGAATTCTGCACATTCTGATGAATTCCTACGCTCTCTTTATTGTGGGAAGCCAGGTAGAGCAGGACTATGGTGTGAATCGCTACATTGTGTTTTACATTTTCACCACGGTGACGGGATTCCTGGCAAGCTACTACTGGACTGCTGCGATTTCCGTGGGTGCTTCGGCGGGAATTTTCGGACTGATGGGCGCGATGATCGTCCTGGGTATGCGCGATAAATCAGCGTACGGGGCTGCAATCCGAAGCCAATATCTTTTATGGGCCGGCTTAAGCTTTGCGCTGGCGGCGTTTGGAGATCTTGCTATCGATAACGCGGCACACATCGGAGGCATCGTTGGCGGGTTCCTGCTCGCCTACGTTGCAGGGACACCTGGGTTTTCGCGCACGGTGGAACAGGTTTGGAGAGGGCTCGCGATTGCGGCGATGGCCGTTACGGCGTTCGCCTTCGTTAAGTGGTTTTTGTGGCTGACGGCGAATATGGACGCGATTGTCAATATCCGCTAGCGGCTCCTAAGTAACAGCCCGCAAAACGGAAGCGCACGGGCTATCGCACGACGACTTTGGTCAAGCCCGCATTGCCGGTGGAGTCGTAGACCCGAATCACGATCAGGTGCTCGGTTGGGGAAAGGCCGGGGATGCGAAGCTGGAATTGTTCACGCGCGGAATCGGTAACACCGTCAGCGGCTTCTACAGGGAACCATGGCCCCGCGTCCACCGAATATTCGCATCGCCGCAGAACGGAGCCCTGATCCTGCGCATCCACATCGATCTCGACGATCCCTCCGTTGCGCCGCGGGGCGCTTGCGGAGACCACCGGAGGGGTATTGTCGATGATCACGGGCGCGCTGACCAGTTCTGATTCACGCGCTGATTCCGCTGTGTTGGCCAACCGGTCAGACGCGGTGACGCGGAAGAAGTAGCGGCCGTCGGCGAATACATCGCCATCGAGCTGGTAGGTGTTTTCTGTAATATCGCCGCGCAACAGCTTCCATTGCGATTCGCCATCGCCGCGGAAGTAGAGGCTGTACAGCAGCCGGTCGCCATCGGGATCATCTGCCTGCCAGGTGATGCTAAGCTGCTGGCCGGTGGCGCGCGAGAGCGTGAGAGATGGAGTGCCTGCCGCCGTGGTGGAGTCGCCGGTGTCAGTGACGGTGATGGAATACGCCGTGTTGGAAGAAGCGGCCGTGGTTGCGGTGGTCGACTTCGCCAGATTCTGCTGCTGGACCGAGACCAGAATGGTTCGCACCACCGGCGGCGTGTTCTGCGGCAGGTAGGCGACGGTGACGTTGTCCAGCACCGGCATGGCTCCGGCGACCGAGGCGAAGTCGGCTCGCCATTGGATGTATCGCGCATTGGGACTGGTGATGAGCACGCTATCGGCGCCTGCAGCCGGAGCCGACCAGTCGCTCCACGTGTTGTCAGGACGCAGAGAATTTCCAGTTCGAGTGCGGAACGTGATGCCGGCCGATGAGCCGCGCCAACTCAAACGGCCCCATCGCGCGACCGTCGACGAATCGTGGACGGGAGACTCAAACCATCCGCTGGAAGCAGGTGCAGCGCCCAGCCGGAGCACCTTGGCCATATTCCCTGTGGCGGCCAGAATTCCGGATGGTGAATCGACAAGCCGGGTTGAATCGCCCTCATTCGTTTGCGCCAACAGAGCTGCCTGACGCGTGGGGTCCAGCCGATAGATGCGGCCCTGAGCATCGGTAAGCAGCAGCACGGACGACCCCTGCAGCGCGACATCGTAAATATTTTCCTCTTTTGAACTCCACAGCGTCTCCACGGTGTTATCGGGATGGATCTTGTAGAGGGCCGACTTGTCCACGCCGGCGTATTCGGTAGTGGACGTGGTCACGCTGGACGTTGCGGACGTGGAAGTGGAGGAACCGGCGGCCTTGGACGGATCGGGCTTCGGCACGGGAGTAATTCCGGCTTGCTGATCGGTAACAGTAATACTGGTGGAAAATGTCGGCAGGCCACTGGCGGCGGCGCTGGCTGCAGCGGTTGCTGCTCCTACACGTTTAGCGGTGCCTCCGCCCAATGCTGCCGCGTAGATGTTCCCGTCCGGCGCCGCAACTATGGAACGTATTTCGGGCAGATTGGCATCGTAGAGCACGAAGGCCTTGCCCGGCCGCGGAGATCTGGTACAAGATTCCATTCGGCTCGGTGCCCGCCAGAAGCCGACCCTGGTTGTCGAATGCGAGGCCGGTGACGTTTGCTTGGCCGGTCTCATAATAAACGCTGGCCTGGCCCGGACCGGTGATGCGATATACCTTCCCCTGGTCGCCGGTAGCCGCGAAGAGCTCTCCACCGGGGCTCACGGCTAGCGCCCAAATGTAGCGCTCCTGGGGCGCGAAGTACTCTGTTGCCTTTCCGTTTTCGATGCGATAAATTTTGCCATCCGGTGAAGTACCCGCGTAAACGGCACCTTTAAGGTCCACCGCGAGAGCGAAGATAATGGGCTGGTCCGCTGTCCACACCAGACTGCTTTTTCCCGAGGGATCGATCTTGTAAAGCCTGCCACGATTCCCGGTGCCGGCATAAACGGTCCCATCGGCGGCCCGCGCCATACTCCAAAACTGGGCTTGATCCGACGCGAAGACTTCTTCCATCTTTGGGCCCAGGGTCAGGTGTCCGTCACGGGTCAAGGCAAGGCCGCTGATGCGGCCGCGCAGAAAATCCTGATAGTTATTGATCTCCCAAGTCTGCGTGGTTGCTCCGAAAAGTGCGGAGGCAAGAAACAAGGGAAAGAGCCTCATTCCTTGACCTCAACCTGCACGGTCTTCGAGCCTGTTACCACAGTGTCGCCCAGCGGAATCGACAGCTCGGCGATTTTCGATCCGCGCAGATTTGCGATCGCTCCAGCCGCAATCTGCGGACGCGCCAGGACCATGGCGACAGAGGGAGGCGGATCAGGAAAATCGCGCCCATCGACTGTGTAGGAAGCTTCGGAGCGCCATACTCGCACGTACGCACCCGAGTTGGACCGCGAGCTATTCAGCAATTCCAGCAACTGCGCGGCATCGCGAGGCGGGGTGCTCATCGCGGTTTGCAACTCCAGCAAGTTGGTCATAGTGGAATCGGAAACCGTGAAATTGAGCGTGCCCTGAGGCGCGCCGACAGGAACTTTGTAGTGAGCTTTCGCCACGGTTTCGGTTCCATCGGAGGCGGAGAGAGTCACATTGAGTTCGACGTCGTCACCGGGACGAACTTGGCGGGGCGCGACGATGTCCACAATCTGCGCCTGGCTACGCTTCTCCACCGGCAGGATGGATAAATTTGCGCTCTTGAGCTTCAGTCCATCGAGTCCGCTACTCAGCGCATAGGTCAAAGGCGCCGCTACGCCCAGCGATGCAAGCGCTCCCACCGCGACGTCCCCTGAATAGACGCTGTCAATCTTCACCGATCCGGATTCGAAGTCCAGTTGTCCGCGCAGCCGGTAAGTGATTGGCCCCACGGCGCGATCGGAGGCGTCCATGGCCGAAAACACGGCCATCTGAGTCACCAGCGGAGTCATCACGCGGTCCTGAATCACGCCCATGTGGTAGGTCTTGGGACCTGCGTGGATTTCAATCGGCACCATGTCCGCCCGCTTGCCCGCCACGCCTGATATCGCAGTATTGCGGTCCTGTGTGATGGCGCCCATCCACTCCTGGGCTTGAGAAATTTTGAACGAACTGGTGATGTCGGGCAGCAGCGCCAGTACTTCGGCGCGGGCAAACGGCAGATCGGTTGGGCCGGAGTCGAGAAAGCGATGCCCAAATGCGTAAATGTGATTGCCGTCTATGGCGGTCACGGTGCCGTCGGCACTCACCGACATATCGCCCGAGAGTAACTGGACGCTGATCATAGAGCCTGGCTCAAGGCTCTTGAGGTCGCCCATGCGATCGGGGACCGATCCGCCTCCGGAGGCACCCTGGCGAGGGTCCAGTCCCAGTTGCCGCAATTGAGGCGCGAAGCGTTCCAGCGCCGCGGCACTAAAGCCCGTGAAGGAAATCGGTGTCGCGATTTCTTCCAGCTTTCCGCCCGTGCCGCCGATGTAGTTGACCCGCTTTGGAATCGCGGCCAGCGTGCGGGGCGAAGCTGGCGCTTCGGGATTGACGGCGAACATTTCTTCAATCGGCCTAATCCCGGCAATTGCTTCCTTAGCGCCGCTGAAACCCAATGCCACGGCGCCCGCCAGACGTCCGTCGATATAAACCGGCGACCCGCTCATCCCTTGCAGCACGCCCGTCTGCGCCAACGGCCCACCCTTCAATCGCGCCAGGATGATGGACTGTCCCGGTCCGATGTTTTCGAGCACGCCTAGAACTTCTACGTCAAACTGTTCGACACGAGTGCCGGAAAAAACGGTGCGGCCGACTCCCGTTTGCCCGACCTTGACGTCCTTAAGCGGAAAGATAGCGGGTTGAGCTGAAAGAGCGGCAGCGAATGCGGCGGCGAGCAGGAGTCGAAACATCTACGTTCTGATTGTAGCGGGTGTAAAAGTTCCGGAAGCATTAATGGCCGCCGATGAACGCGGATGAACGCAGATAGCCGCTTTTAATCAGTCGGCTCTGGAATCCGAAATCTATAGACGATTCGCTTCCATTCGACTCGGGGCCTCTGAAAGTTTACGAGAAGGCAAACCGTGAGACCGGAGGCTCGCAGATAGTTCAGGCACTGCGCGGTGTGTTCGTTAGCGAACCGATCTACACATTTCAGCTCGATCAAGAGCGTATCTTCTACAACAATATCGGCAAAGTATTCGCCGACGCCATGACCTTTATAGTCAACGGCTACTGGCTTTTGAGCAATAGCCCGAAGCCCACGAAGTTCTAGTTCTTTGAGCAGCGCCCGCTCGTAAATCTTCTCCAGGAATCCCGCCCCCAGGGTATTAGAAACCTCCAACACCGCACCAAGCACCCGTTCGGTAAGTGAGTCGAAAGATCCGCGTTCATCTGCGTTCATCGGCGGCCATTCCTCTGAGTGCCGGCCCAATCCACTTCCTCTCAGCTTGAAACGAATCCGGCGCGCCCGGCATCCTGTGGGCGTAGTACGATGAAAAGCAGTCCGCGAACCGCGATAACAAAGGAGGCGTTCTCCTATGTGGAACCGCCGAAAAGAAGAAGAATTTGTACCGAAGCCGTTGTCCGTTCCCCCCACCTCGTCCGAACTCGCTAAGGAGGGCATTCCCATGTCGACACTGCCTGGCCGTCAAAATGAGCCTCAGTTGGAATCGCGGAGCAACTCTTCCGCTACCCTGGGCAAATCGGTCATCGTGAAAGGCCAGATTTTCAGCCGCGAAGACCTCACCATCGACGGCGAAGTGGAAGGAACAGTTGAGTGTCAGGAACATCGCCTGACTGTTGGACCGAACGGCAAGGTGAAAGCCAGCGTGAAAGCGCGCGAAGTGGTGGTGCTGGGAACCATTCACGGCGATGTGGAAACCAGCGACAAGATCGACATCCGCAAGGATGCAAAGCTGGTGGGTGACATTAAGACCGCTCGGATCGGGATCGAAGATGGCGCCTATTTCAAGGGCAACATCGACATCATGCGAGCCGATGCGCGTCCAGCAGCCGTGCCGAAGCCTCCTCAGACAGCGCCCGCAACGCAGCCGTCGTCCACTCCCGCTATGGCCGCTGGAGCGGGCGCGACTGGCCCCACAGAGGTCAAGCGCTAGGCCCGCCGGTTGGACACACGAAACAGCCACGGTCTGGAACAATTCTGTTCGTCGCTGGAAGAACGCTCCGGGCTTTCCATTCTGGATCTGGCAGGCGCCAACCAGCAAACAGTCAGTTTTGTGACCAACTATGGCCACAGCATTTACTCTGACGATTTTGTGTTCCAACTGGACCATTGCTTTGCAGCCGACCGGGACGGAAGCTTCTTCGAGAATCAATCCAACCCACGAAAAGTCGAGCACTTTCTGCAAAGCATCCTCCAGTTCCCGGAAGGCAGCTTTGACGGGATTCTGGTTTGGGATTGCCTGCAGTACTTGACCCCATCGTTGTTGACGCTGGCGGTAGAGCGACTGCATCGCGTGGCCCGCCCGGGGTCGAGCCTGTTAGCCATATTCAACGCGGATGAGAAGCTCGCTCAGGTACCTACGTTTTCTTTCCGCATTCAGGACCACCGCACTCTGGCACTCTTGCCCCGAGGCTCACGTCAGCCGTCGCAGGTTTTCAATAATCGCATTCTGGAGAAGTTGTTCCAGGATTTTCAATCGGTCAAGTTTTTCCTGACGCGCGGTCAATTGCGCGAAGTCATTATCCGGCGCTAGGGACCGCCTACACTGGTAGATCTAAGGAGTCTCTTTGTCGCTCGAAGACAATCTTTTTGAACAGCGTATTGCACGTGTAAAGGAAATCGAAGCCCTGGGCTTTCCCGCCTATGGCCAGCGTTTTGATTTCACGCACACCGTGGCCGGCATCCTGGCTGGAGAAAGCTCGAAAACGGCTGAGGAACTCGAAGCCCAGAAGCCTCGCGTCACCATCGCGGGCCGCATGCAGACCGTCCGCCGCATGGGCAAGGCAGGCTTCCTGCACATCATGCAGCAGGGCGAACGCATCCAGGTCTACGTTCGCAAGGATGCCGTTTCGGAGCGCGACTACAAGCTGTACGAGATTCTGGACATCGGCGACATCATCGGCGTGGAAGGCTACTTGTTTCGCACCCGCACAGGCGAGCTGAGTATTCACGCTGAGAAGCTGACATTCCTTTCCAAGATCCTTTTATCGACGCCCGAAAAATGGCACGGCCTGGAAGATGTGGAAATCCGCTATCGCCAACGCTACCTGGACCTGATCGCCAACCCGGATTCGCACAGGATTTTCCGCACCCGAGCCAAGATCATCTCCTCGCTTCGACGGCAATTGGAAGAGCGCGGGTTCGTGGAAGTGGAAACGCCCATGATGCAGCCGCTCTACGGCGGCGCCGCGGCGCGTCCATTCAGGACGCATCACAATACGCTCGACATGGACCTGTACCTGCGCATCGCTCCGGAGCTGTACTTGAAGCGCCTGATTGTAGGCGGACTGGAGCGCGTCTACGAAATCAATCGCAACTTTCGGAATGAAGGAGTCTCTAAGCAGCACAACCCGGAGTTCACCATGCTTGAGTTTTATCAGGCCTACACGGACTATCACGGCCTGATGGACCTGACGGTCGAAATGCTGAAACAGACAGCCCAGGACGCCACCGGCGGCACGCTGGTGAACTATCAGGGCACGGAGCTCGACTTCGGAAACGTTCGTCGCATGTCCATGGTAGAAGCCGTCGGCGACCCGGCGCTGAAGGGTCGCGCTCTGGTGGAAGTCTTTGAGCAGCGCATTGAAGCCACGCTGATCCAGCCCACCATCATCTACGACTATCCCGTGGAAGTGTCGCCTCTCTCCAAGAACAAAGCCAGCGACCCGGCTTTCGTAGAGCGATTTGAAATCTACGCGGCCGGAATGGAGATCGGCAACGCCTACACCGAATTGAACGACCCTCAGGAGCAGCGCCGACGCTTCGAATTGCAGCTCGCGATGAAAGCAGCCGGGGACGAAGAAGCACATCAGATGGACGAAGACTATCTCCGGGCCCTGTCTTACGGCATGCCGCCGACAGGCGGAGAAGGCATCGGAATCGACCGGCTGGTGATGCTATTGACGGATTCGAAAACAATTCGAGATGTGATCCTGTTTCCTTTATTGCGTCCGGAGGGCGATATTGGTATTGCGGATCGTCTTAGAAAGGCCGAGTGAGTTCGTTCGAGCTTTTTGTCGCCACTCGCTACCTGCGCGCCCAGCGCAAGCAGGTGATGATTTCCGTCATCACTGTGATTTCAATCATTGGAGTGGCGGCTGGAGTGATGGCGCTGGTTATCGCCTTAGCCATAAACAATGGCTTCCGATCCAGCCTGGAAGGAAGCCTTCTAGGAGCCACTGCCCACGTCTCGATTCTAGAGAAAGAAACCGCGGTAGGCATCGACAACTGGCAGCAGATAGCAGAGAAGCTTTCCAAAATTCCGCATGTCACCTCGGCGTCACCCGGGCTTTACGACCCCTCTTATATCGTCGGACCGGTGTCGGGCTCGGGTGCCGTCATCAAGGGCGTCTCGGTCAAGCGGAATGCGGCTGTGCCGGACACGCTTCGTTACTTGAAGGCTGGTTCCCTGGGTGGCTTGGTAAGCGCGGAGGGAGAGCTGCCGGGAGTCATCCTGGGCTCGCGCCTGGCAGACAGTATCGGGGCGGTGGTTGGGAAGACCTGTCCAACTTTTGGTGCTCAACGGGGAGTTGACTCCATTCGGCCCGCGCCCGAGTTCTGTGCGGCTCAGAGTGGCGGGAACCTTCGAATCCGGCTTCTACGATATCGACATGAACTGGGCTTTTATGGCTCTGCCTCAGGTCCAAAAAGCTTTCGGGCTGGACGACGTGGTGAACAGCATTGAGCTGCGGCTGGACGACATCTATAAATCCGACGAAGTGGCCGCCGCCGCGGATGCGATCATTGGGCCGAAGCTTACAGCCAGTACCTGGCAGGAACAAAATCACCAGTTAATCAATGCTTTTAAGATGGAGCGCGTGGTTACCGTTGTTACCATCGGCCTCATTCAGGTGGTGGCGGCCCTTAACATTTTGATCGCCCTGGTCATGATGGTTATGGAAAAGCATCGCGATATTGCCATCCTGCTGTCGATGGGCGCTAAGGTCCGGCAGATCCGGAAGATTTTCATCTTCGAAGGCGCGCTGATTGGGGCCGTCGGGACAAGTCGTCGGCCTGATCGTTGGCTATCTGCTCTGTTTTCTCGCCGATCATTACCACTGGCTTAAATTAGACGAGCAGGTTTATTCACTCGCCTACGTCCCGTTTTCGCCCCGCTGGGTCGACGGCATCTGGATCGCCGCTGCCGCCATTGCCGTCAGCCTGGTGGCGACGCTTTACCCCGCCCGAAGCGCCACCCGGATTGCTCCCGTGGAGGCACTACGTTACGAATAGAGGGGTTCGTGCGTCAATAACTCTGGGACAACTGGCTGCCTAAGGAAGTGATTGACACTCCCGCTAGAGGAAAACTATCATTAGTGGTTCGGACATTCCTGCTCGTCCTGAGTATTTCTTATGATCAAAGTTCAAGGTCTCACCAAGCGATACGCCCGTAATGTGGCGGTCGACCACATCTCTTTCGAGGTGCAAAAGGGTCAAATCGTTGGATTTCTTGGCCCCAACGGCGCCGGAAAAACCACCACCATGCGCATGCTGACCTGCTTCATGCCGCCTACGGAGGGTACCGCCGAGGTGGCCGGTTACGACGTGATCAACGACCCTATGGAGGTCAAACGCCGCATCGGTTACCTTCCTGAAACCCCGCCCGTTTATCCGGATATGGAAGTGGTCGAATACCTGGATTTCGTCGGGCGAATTAAGGGGATGCCGCGCGAAGGCTTGTCCAAGCGCATCAACGAGGTCATGGAAAAATGCGCCGTGACGGACGTGCGCAACAAGCAGATCGGCAAGTTATCGAAAGGTTATCGTCAACGCGTAGGATTGGCCCAGGCGATTATTCACAACCCTGACGTTCTGATTCTGGACGAACCCACCTCGGGACTTGATCCGCACCAGATCATCGAGACTCGCGACCTGATCAAAGGCCTGGCGGGCGAGCACACCATTATTCTTTCCACTCACATTCTGCCTGAGGTGGAACAGACCTGCGAGCACGTGGTGATTATCGCGAGAGGAAAGCTGGTTGCCACCGACACCGTGGAACATTTGACCAGCCGGCTGCGTGGCGCCGAGACCGTAGCGCTCGAAATCATGCCTCGCGATACCAATGCCGATCTCAACGCGTTCGCGCCGGCGCGTACAGCAACGTCTGGAGCAGGTGGCCGGAGTGAGCCGCGTGATTCACAAGGATTCAAAAGACGGCCGCGTCCACTTCACTATCGAAAGCCTGAAGGACCGGCACATCCGGCCGGAACTGGCGCGCGCTGTAGTGGAATCGGGCTGGCAACTGAATGAGCTGCATGGCATGGGCCTGAGCCTGGAGGAAATCTTCCTGGAATTGACCGCCTCGAAAGATACCGCGGCCCCAGAACCATGTCCCCGTTGCGGCCGCACCCGCAAGCGAAGAGGCACCCCAATGAATACTCTCACCATCTGCCGTAAAGAATTGAATACGTATTTCCGCTCACCGATCGCCTACTTTGTATTAGGAATTTTCGCTTTATTGGCCGGCTACTTTTTCTATCTCTTTGTGTACGCCTTTGTGCGCCAAGGAATGGTAGCGGCCATGCAAGGCCAGAACTTCCCGATGAATCTCGACGAGATGGTTGTGCGTGGAGTATTGCAGAATTTAAGCGTCATCGGCCTCTTCTTCCTGCCCATGATCACGATGCGCCTGTTCGCGGAAGAAAAACGCTCCGGCAGCATCGAACTTCTGGTCACCTCGCCCATTCGCGACATCGAGATTATCCTGGGCAAATGGTTAGGCGCAATGGTGCTTTATGCGGCCATGCTGGGTTTGGTGCTGATCAGTTTCCTGACGCTCTTCGCCTACGGCAAACCCGACTGGAGAGCAATGATGGTGGGCTTTCTGGGGCTGTTGTTACAGGGCGCTTGTTTGCTCGCCATTGGGACATTCATCTCCAGTTGCACCAAGAACCAGATTGTTGCGGGTGTCGCGGGCTTCGGCGTGACACTACTGTTATGGGTGCTGTCCTATTGGAGCGATTTTGATTCCTCCATCACTTCAAAAGTTTTGAACTACATTTCCGTGCACTGCGCATATGGATAGTTTTTCCAAAGGTGTCTTGGACCTGAAAGATGTCATTTACTACATCTCAATGAGTGTGCTGGGGCTGTTCCTTACGGCCCGGTCTCTTGAGAGCATCCGGTGGAGGGCATAATGGCGGACTCAACAAAACGCCGCCCGGTGATGGGGTTCGCGCAAGCGGCCGTCTACACGCTAATCGTTCTGGCCATTCTGGTGGTGATCAACTTCCTGGCCAACCGCTACGACAAGAGTGTCGACACTACCAGCACCAAGCGTTTCACGCTGTCGGATCAAACCGCCAAAATCGCGGTCGAACTGAAGCAGCCCGTGACGATTTCTTACTGGGATCAGCCTTCCAAATTTCCCCAGGCTAAGGACCTGCTGGACCGCTACAAGAACCTGTCCTCCAAGATTACGGTCGAGTATGACGACGTGGACAAGCAGC
Source organism: Terriglobia bacterium (assembly GCA_963766615.1). Lineage (GTDB taxonomy): Bacteria > Acidobacteriota > Terriglobia > Bryobacterales > Bryobacteraceae > Palsa-187. The sequence goes on along the minus strand of CAVYBC010000008.1, from coordinate 56,329 downwards.
GCACGCAGGCGATCGCCGCCGGCGTAAAGACCATTCCGACCATCTTCGTCAAGAGCGGGTTGCGCACGCAGGAAGCCAAAAGCCTTACGGAAGAGGAAATCACGGGAGCCATTGTGCGGGCGCTGAAAGTAGGCCAGCGCACCGTGTGCTTCACCACCGGTTCAGGCGAGCACGCCCTGGCCGAAGAAACCAGCCGCGATTCGTTCAGCAAGGCGAAGGATCTGATCGAGAAGAACAACTACAAGACCCAGGTCGTGAACCTGGTGGAAAAGCCTGAGATCCCGGCCGACTGTACCATTCTGGTGGTAGGCGGGCCCAAGCACGATATGCTCGCGCCCGAAGTGAACGCCATTAAGGCCTTTGTGGAAGGCGGCGGGCGCGCGTTGTTCATGCTGGATCCTCCTTTGAAGTTCGGCCAGGAAGTGGACGAGAACGTCGGCTCTAACGTCAGTGCTGGAAGGATGGGGCGTGGTTGCCCGCAAGGATCTGGTGCTGGATGTCAGCGGTATGGGTCAGCTCTTCGGCCTGGGCCCCGAGTTCCCGCTTGTGACCATGTATGACAACCATCCCATCGTCGCCAGCATGAAAGAGACGCGCGACGGGTTTCCCCATAGCCCGATCCCTGGAAGTAAAGACAGCGGACAAAGTAATGGTCGACAAGTTGTTTGAGACTTCCGACCAGAGTTTTGCGACGTTGAACCTTGCCAGCGGCGAAATTAAGCCTGGTCCCACTGATCTGAAAGGTCCCTTCACGCTGGGTGTGGCCGGCACATACTACCACAGGCAAAGAGGGCGGCAACGGTTTGTACGTGGTTGTGGGAACTTCCGGTTGGGTCGCGAACGGATTCCTCGCATTTAATGGAAATCGCGACCTGCTCATCAACATGATGAACTGGCTCTCCTCGGACTCGGACCTGATTTCCATCCGCCCGAAGGAGCCTACAGATCAACGCCTGAACATGAACCAGAAACAGATGACACTGCTCTTTTATGAGAGTGTAGTGGCGATTCCGCTGCTGGTGGTGGTGATGGGAATTGGCGTTTGGTGGCGCCGGCGATAGGGATGAGAACGTAGCATCATGAAACCGATTCGACTATTGATCGCCGCTGTAGTTCTGGCGGGCCTGGGCGCTGCAGTCTGGTGGTCCAACAAGGATGAAGCCGCGAAAGAAGCTAAACCCCCGGTCGACACGACTCCCAAAATTCTAAGCCTGAGCGCAAACGAAATTCAGGGAATCGAAATTCATCAACGCGCAGGCGACGTTACCACCGTGTTGAAGAAGGACGCGTCCGGTAAATGGTCCATCACCGCCCCTAAGCCGTTGGCCGCGGATCAGAACGCTGTCGAGTCCCTGACCAGCGCCTCCAACCTTCATGGCGATCGCACGCTGGAAGATAACGGAGGCGACCTCGCGTCTTACGGATTGGCACCCCCGGTTCTCTCCGTCGCCTTTACGGATAAGAGCGGAAAGACCACCAAGCTGCTGGTTGGCGAAGCGACTCCGACCAATACCGACGTCTACGCAAAAGTCGATGGCGACCCTCATGTCTATACCATGCTAAGTTCGCACCGCGTCGAACTGGATCGGTCGTCGAAAGATCTGCGGGAAAAGCACCTGTTACTTTGGGACGCGAACAAGATCTCCAGTTTGGAAGTCACCGCGAAGGGCGAGACCATCGTGTTTGGGCGGACGGGCGACAATAACTGGCAAATCCTGAAGCCGAAAGTACTGCGTGCCGACAACTCAGCGGTGGAAGGGGTGACGCAGAAGGTCCGAGATGCCACGATGGACGCAGACGCCGCAGAGGACGCCGCAAAATCCGCTGCGGGATTCGCTGGAGCTCAACCTGTCGCGACCATTCGAATCACGGACCCCGCCGGACAGAAGACTCTGGAGATCCGCAAGAATAAAGACGACTGCTATGCCAAGTCCAGCATGCTGGAAGGAGTCTATAAGGCCAACAAAGACCTGTGCGACGGCTTGGACAAAGCCCTGGACGCCTATCGCAACAAGAAGCTTTTCGACTTCAGCTTCAGCGATCCTTCCAAGATCGAATTCAAAGACGGCGCCAAGGCGGTCATCTATGAGAAATCGGGCGACGCCTGGAAGTCCGCAGGCAAGACCATGGACTCGGTTGGCATCCAGAACCTGATCGATAAACTGCGCGATGTTTCGGCTTCTAAACTGGTCGACACCGGTTTTACGACTCCTACCATCGAGATCGGCGTGGTCGCCGGCAAGTTCAATGAGAAGGTCCAGATTTCCACGAACAACGGAATGTTCTTCGCTCATCGAGAGGGTGACATGACCACTTATCAAGTGGAACCAACCACTGTAGCGGACCTGCGTAGTGCCGCGAACGGCATTCAGCCGGCTCCTGACAAAAAGCAGGACAAAAAATAAGTGCCCAACGGCCTGCTGACCGATTTTTATCAGCTGACCATGGCGGCCGGCTACTTTGAAGCCGGCAAGACTCGCGAGCGGGCCACCTTCGAACTGTTTCTTCGCCGTTTGCCCCACAATCGCAATTTCGTGATTGCGGCGGGCTTGGAACAGGTGGTCGAATATCTCCTGAAGCTCGAATTCACGGCTTCTGAAATCAAGTATCTCCGCGAGCTTCCGCAGTTCCAGCAGACCCATCCCGAATTCTTCGACATGCTGGCCGAACTGCGGTTCACCGGTGATGTCTTTGCCGTCCGCGAAGGAACGCCGATGTTCGCAGGCGAGCCTTTCCTCACGTTGCGTGCCCCTCTGATTGAAGCGCAACTGGTGGAGACGTATCTTCTATCGATGATCGGGTTCCAATCGATGATCGCCACCAAGGCGGCTCGCGTGGTGAAGGCGGCGCTGGGCAGGCAAGTGGTGGAATTCGGCACTCGGCGCGCCCATTCGCCGGAAGCAGGAGTGCTCGCCGGACGCGCCGCCTACATTGGCGGCTGCGCGGGCACCAGCAACGCGGAGACCGGCCTGCGCTACGGCGTGCCCGTCTTCGGCACCGCCGCGCACTCCTGGGTGATGGCATTCCCGACGGAGTTGGAGGCGTTTCAACAGCTCCAGAAACTACTGGGCGAAAACACGGTCTATCTGATCGACAGCTACGACACGCTGGAGGGCGCCCGCCGCGCCGCGTCCTTAGGCCGACCGCTATGGGGCGTGCGGCTGGATAGCGGAAACCTGATCGAGCTGGTGCCCGCCGTGCGCGCAATTCTCGATCAGGCCGGGCCTGACAGATGCCAAGATCATGGCGACCGGCGACCTGAACGAGTACAAGATTCATGAGCTTCTGGCGGCCCGTCTTCCCATTGATGTACTTGGGGTCGGCACTGAGCTATCCACCTCGGCCGACAAACCATCCCTGGGTGTCGTCTACAAAATGGTGGAAATGGAAGGCAAGGAAGGCAAGCGCTTCACCGTCAAGTTGAGTGAGGACAAGGCTACGATCGCGGGGGCCAAACAGATTTTCCGCTTCAGCGATCACGACGTGCTTGCCCGATCGAGTGAGTGTATCGCCTGCGGTTGTGATGCTGAAGTTCCAGAAGCTCTACTGCGTCCGGTGATGATAGGCGGACGCCTTCTGGAGCCGCTGCCCTCGGCCTCACGAAGCGCGGCGCCACGCGGCGGAATCGCTGGCAGTCCTGCCCGCGCCATGCCATAGCCTGTTTCAAGCGCAGTCCTGGGAAGTGAAACTGAGTGAACAACTGGAGGAACTGAACCGTACGGTCCAAAAAGGAGCCGGCCTGTGAGTACGGTGTTCCCTCGGCATACGGTCTTCATAGATGTCGATTCCCAGATTGATTTCCTCTACCCCGCCGGAGCACTCTACGTCCCTGGAGCCGAGCAGATCGTTCCAAACATTGCGAAATTGAATGCCTTCGCCGCACAACGAAACATCCCGGTGATCTCCACCATGGATGCGCACACCGAAGACGACCCCGAGTTTCGCAACTGGCCCCCGCATTGCGTAACAGACACGACGGGGCAGCAGAAACCCGCGGTAACGCTGCTGGAAAAGAGAATCGTTGTGCAGAACGGACCAAATCTTCCGGAGACAGCGGGAGCACAGCAGATTCTGCTGGAAAAGCAGTCGGTGGATTGCTTCACGAACCCCAATCTGATTCCGCTACTAGATCGCCTGGGCGCGGATCAATGCGTAGTGTATGGCGTGGTGACGGAGATCTGCGTAAAGAACGCAATCTTCGGTTTGCTCAAAACAGGCCGTCGAGTCGAGCTGGTGACGGATGCCGTGAAAGAACTCGACCCAGCCGCAAGCGCTAAAATGCTTTCTCACTTTACTGAGGCGGGCGGCCATTTGAGCGTGAGCAGAGCTATCATGGCAACAGCATGGCTGTAACGAGCCCAGCCTACCTGGAGATCATCGACTTTATCGCTGCCGGCACCACGCCTGAAACTATAGCCCATTTCCGGCCTTCGCCTCAGGCGCAACAAAGGGTTTCAGAATTGATCGACCGTGAAAAGGAATCTGGTTTAACACCGGAAGAGAAATCCGAACTCGATCACTTCATCGAGCTGGAGCATATCTTGCGAATGGCCAAGGCGACGGCGCGTCAGATTCTCGCGCGTGGCAAGTGACATCAGTTCGCAACTTCGGACCGGAGTCGCTCGCCGCGCACGGCATCGCTGTGAATATTGTCTGATTCTCGAAGACGACGCGGGATTTCAACATGAGGTTGATCACATCCTAAGCAGGAAGCACGGCGGTAGTTCGGTTTCCGACAACCTAGCCTATGCATGTGTGATCTGCAATCGCTCGAAGGGGAGTGACGTCGCATCGATCAACCCGTACACCGGAGACGCTGTTCGCCTGTTTAACCCTCGGCGCGATGTATGGGCCGATCATTTTCGCTTCGAGGGGCCGCGCATCGAAGCTCAGACCGATATTGGAGTGGCCACAATCCGAGTGCTTCAATTGGATCGTTTGGATAGAGTGGCGGAGCGCAGATTGCTCCAGGCAATTGGACGATATCCGAAAGCCTGAAGCCTACCTCACCCATCCCGGCGCGATATAAGCGTAGAACATCACCAGCAGCCCGATCGCGACGGCCATCGTCACGCTATGGCGCAACGTGAACCGGAACAGCTTGCTCTCTTCCGATTGGCTCATCCCCGTCGCAACCGAAGCGACCGCGATGTTTTGCAGACTGATCATCTTTCCCATCACGCCACCGCTGGAATTGGCCGCCGCCATCAACGCCGGATTCATCATCAATTTCTGAGCCGTCACTACCTGCAAGCTTCCGAATAAAGCATTCGCCGACGTATCGCTGCCGGTGAGGAACACCGCCACCCAACCCAGCAATGAGCTGAAGAACGGAAACATCACGCCCGTAGCCGCGAACGTCAACCCGAGCGTCGCGGTGGCGCCCGAGTAATTCATCATGTAGGCCAGAGCCAGGACGCTCATCACGGTAACGGTGGGCATCATCAATTGTTTCGCGGTTTGTCCGGTGTATTTGAGCAGGTCCATAGGACTCACTCGCGACGCGATCGCTGCGGCGAACACAGCCATCAGACAAGCCGTACCAGAAGCGGCTCCGGGGTTAAACGTATAGGTCGCGTCATAGGGTGTGGGGGCTTTGGTCACCGGCGGCATACGCAAAACCAGGTTGTGCAAGCCCGGCCAGCCGAATTTCCAGGTGAGCAGACCCAGTTGGGCCTTAATGAAGTCGGCCACCACTTTGCCTCCTTGCGGAGCAACCACCGTCATCCAGTCCGGATTCCACAACAGCACGAAAATCACCAGGAAAATATACGGCGACCATGCCAGGACAATCTGTCCCGCCGAATATTTTGACTGAGGCCGCGCCTCCGCCCCCTTGGGGTGCCAGACTTTCAGCAGCACAACCAGAGCCAGTATCGCGACCAGCGAGCCCAGAATATCGGTTAGGTAAGGACCCACGAAACTGGAGACCAGAAACTGCATTCCTCCGAACGCCACTCCGCAGACGATAGTCGCCGGAAGCACCGCCCGCAAGGCGCTCCAGCCTCCCATTACCAGCATCAGGTAGGCTGGGACAATCAGGGAAAGCGGCGCGCAGATCCTGCCGACGTTGGCCGACAGATCGCCCATGGGCAACCCCGTCACTGTCTGCAGCATCACGAGTGGTGTTCCGATCGCTCCGAAGGCAACTGGCGCGGTATTGGCCAGCAAGCAAATCGCGGCCGCGTAGAACGGAGAAAAGCCCATCCCGGCGAGCATCGCCGCTGCGACGGCCACAGGCGTGCCAAAGCCCGATGCCCCTTCCAGAAAGGCTCCGAACGCGAAGGCGATCAGCAGAGCTTGCAAGCGGCGGTCCACCGTCAAACTTCCAATGGAGTCTTTGATGATCTCGAACTTACCGGTCTCCACCGTGAGCCGATAGAGCAAAATGGCGGTGAAGATGATCCAAGTGATCGGCAACAATCCGTACGCCGCGCCGTAGCCCATGGTGCTGATCGCCATGGAAGCCGGCATGCCGTAAACGATCAAGGCGACTAACAATGCTGTCACGGCACCTGAAAGCGCGGCCATCCACGCCGGTTTTTTGAACCCGGCCAACAGCAGTAGGGTCACGATCAGTGGCAAGCAAGCGACGACGGCAGACAAACCTAGGCTGCCACCCACAGGTGTATAGTTTTGAGACCACATAGGCACGAGGTTACTATCTTAACCACAAATCACGCCCGAATGGATTCTATATTCTTTTCGTATGAGAACTTTCCCGTCTGCGCCACACTCAATCAGCAATTGTCCTCCGAACCGTAGACTTAGGCGTTCCGCCTGCACCCGCCCGTCTTCGCCACCGATAGACGCGCCCTGCCGGCGGAATGCCTAGTTCCTATTTCTCCCTTGGCACTAGGCTGTTACTGTAGAAAATACATGCTGGTCAAGGACCTTGCCGCCTCGCTAGGCGCGAATTGGGAAGGCGACGGGGGGCGGCGTTTGAACCGGGTAGCCTCTCTCGAGGATGCCGGTCACGAAGATCTGTCTTTCCTCTCAAATGCGCGTTTTCTGGCCCAGGCAGAATCGTCCCACGCAGCGTGCCTGCTGGTACCGGATGCTTATCCCAACCCCGGCCAACAAACACTTATCCGGGTTGCCGATCCTCGTGCGGCCGTCGCCCAGGCAATTTCGCTGCTCCACCCCACCAAGAGCCCTCCGGCGGGCATTCATCCCTCCGCCGTGGTAGCCTCCACCGCCATCATTGCGCCCGGCGTTTCCATAGGTCCGCACTCCACCATTGGCGATGGCGTCCATATCGGCGAGGGCTCCGTCATTGGCCCCGGCTCGACGATCGGTGACCGGGTTCGCATTGGAGCCCGATGCCTCTTCCATGCCCGGGTGACCGTCTATCACGACGTCATGATAGGCAATCATGTGATCCTGCATTCCGGCTGCGTGATTGGCGCGGACGGCTTTGGATTCGTGCTCAGCGCCGGGGCTTATGAAAAATTTCCGCAGATAGGGCGAGTCGAACTAGGCGATCGAGTGGAGATCGGGGCAAATTCGTGCGTGGACCGGGCCGCCCTTGGCGTGACATCCATTGGGGAAGGCACCAAGCTCGACAACATGGTCCACATCGGCCACAACTGCCGGATCGGGCGCCACGTAGTAATCGCGGCGCAAACGGGACTGTCGGGTGGGGTCGTAGTTGGAGACTACGCCATCATCGGCGGCCAAGTGGGAATCGGTGACAAAGCCCGCATCGAAGCGCACGCCGTGATCGGGTCGGGGGCCGGTATTCTAACGTCCAAAATCGTCCGGGCTGGCCAACCAGTTTGGGGCACTCCGGCACGGCCCCTGAAGGAACATCTGAATCAGTTAGCGGAATTGTCGAAGCTCGCCAAGCGGAAAAAGAAGTAGCTTACTCCTGCCACTCCGTCGTCTCAGTCACTGTTAGACGCGAAGTTTCATAGATGACCAGCCGGAATCGCACTGTCTTGGAAGAATTACGATAAATCATGCTTCCACTGTCCAGCTGGGCTAAATCTAAATTCACGGGCGCGGGCGACGAATCGCCATCGTCAATCTCCAGCACTCCCCGTTGCGCCGCGTGAATCGCCGCGGCATTGCGATTCCACCGGACCGTGAGATTGTCGCCCGACTTCGCCGCTGAAAGCGACAACGCAAAATCCTGGGGCGTCCCCGCTCCGGTTACCTTCGGCCCCACCAATAAAGCCGACTGGAACCCCAGCACCACACCCAGCAGCAGAAACATAAAGGAAAGAGGCATCCACATCCAACGCGGCTGTTTCTTCTTTACAGGGGGTTCGATCGACGTCGACACCAGAGGCACCTCCGTGCGTACAGCCGGTGGACTATCGGTCTGCACCGGTAAGGAATCACCACGTTTGGGCGGCCGGACCAGTTCCGGCCCCATCCGCTCCCGGCGGCGGTCAGACCGGGGTGGCCGCTCTTCTCCGGTCAAATCCCAGCGGCGAAAGGGGAACTCCAGCGGAGTAGTTTCCGGAAAAACTCCCTCTTCGCGGACAAAAAAACCAGCCATGCTGGCCCTGGTTGCATTGGGACGGATCAACAAAGCGACGCTCGACGGGTCGGGGAAATAATGGTTCATCACTTCCGCATCTTCGGGGGCGAAATTAAGACCTTCCCGCGTGTGGCTGCGATAATAACCAACCGCATAGGCCTCTTCGCCCAAGTTCCTATCCCAACGCCGACAGGCATCGGCGAACGCCCGGCCGTCCTCATCGCTCAACAGGTACGATGGCCCACGCTTATAGCCGCATCCGACGGGCTCGAAATCTTCAATCCTGACAATAGTTTGCTCGCCTTGTTCAATGGTTCCCAGCAGCAACCCACCTACTTCGGCGCCTCGCTTGGGGACAGCGCCAAATCCGCGCATCACCTCGGTTCCCAGGCGCTCCAGAACTTCGATTTCCAAATGGATCGTGACATTGCTGGCGGGAGCCGACCAGATATAAGGGCCCGGCACATCTTGTGTCTTGGTATCCATTTCAGTTACCGTTTCATCGTACCGTCTACCATCGGCAATTGTGGGCACTCTCTTCATCGTCGCCACGCCAATCGGAAACCTGGAAGACATCACTTTGAGGGCGGTGCGAGTGCTAGGCGAAGTCTCCCTGATCGCCTGCGAGGATACGCGCCACACCCGCAAGTTATTGGATCATCTGGGCATTGTGACTCCAGCCACCAGCTATCATGAGCACAACGAGGTATCTAAGGCCGACGATCTGATCGCCAAATTGCAGGCAGGTTCCGATATCGCTCTCGTCTCGGACGCGGGAACCCCCCTGGTATCCGACCCTGGCTATCGAATCGTAGCCGCTGCCGTCGCTGTGGGAATCTCAGTCGTCCCAATTCCCGGTCCCTCAGCGATACTCGGGGCGCTGGCCGCAGCCGGTCTCCCCACGGATTCTTTCCGTTTCGGGGGCTTCCTGCCGCCTAAATCAATCCAACGCCGCAAGCTTCTGGAAGACTTGAGCACAGAGTCCGCCACGCTAGTTTTCTATGAGGCACCCCACCGCATTCTGGACACCCTTGAGGACGTCGAGGCCGTTCTGGGTCCGCGCCAAATCGTCTTGGCAAGGGAGATAACCAAGCTGCACGAAGAATTCCTGCGCGGCACGGCGGGTGAGGTCCGAGCGGAGCTCGCCGCCAGACCAGCGGTCAAGGGTGAAATGACATTGTTAATCGGCAAAGCCAAAGAGGGTTCAACGTACAGTCTTCAATCCGTCGAAGACGCGGTTGCCGAATTGGAACAGAAGGGAGTCACTCGTATGGACGCGATCAAGCAGGTCGCCAAAGCGCGAGGGATGGGCAAGCGCGATGTATATCGTTTGTTGACGAGCTAATGCTTCGCCGGTGGCGGCGCGAGCGGGCCCACTTCCACTTTCGCCTGTGTGTTGGCGAGCGGCCCAAGTTCCGCCGCTACGCCCTTCGCGATGGCCGCCGTCTCGCTGCCATTTTGGAAGCAGGTGAAGTCGGGGCGATCACGCCACGCGAAAGGTCCGCATAGGCGCTTGCCCGCGGAAATAGTAGCATCGTGAACCACGTTGATCAACCGCTCGTAATCCGGCGAGCCTTGCGCGTAACCCGAGAAGTTGCCGAGGTCGCCTGAAGCCGCGAATACTGCCGTTACGCCGGGGACCTTTGCGATTTCATAGGCGTTCTTGGCGCCTTCGATGGTCTCGATCATGAGAATCAGCACCAGATTGTCGTTAATCGTGTTGCGATAGCCTCCGGGAACCCCGCCCCACATGGAGGCATCGAAAGCCTGGCCGCCTCCCAAGCTGCGTTTGCCGAGAGGAGGAAAGTAGGCCCAGTCCCGAGCTGCGATCGCTTCCTCAACGGTATCGACCGTGGGCACTACAATCACTAACGCGCCTGCGTCGGCAGCATGTTGGATTTCCCGCTCATCTGTATAGGCGACGCGAACGCCCGGCACGGCTTTGGCGTGAGGACAGGCCTGCCACATCTTGGCGACGTCGGCCCAACTCCGCGTATTGTGCTGCATCTCAGTCCAGATGAAGTCGTAACCGGCATTGGCCATGGCGCAGTATGTGGACGCATCGGCGCTGGAGAATAGAGTGCCTCCGGTCACCTTGCCGCCCTGCATCATCTTGAGCTTTACAGGATTCCAGATCTTCGATTCGGTCGAGTTGTAGTTCTGACCGTATTTCCAGGTGGCTGGGTCAATCTTGGCAGTGTTCGTCGCGCCTGGAGGGGCCGTTTTCATGGCGCCGCTATCCACGCCGGCCGGAGCGGCCAACGGAAACTTAAGCTTCCCTGCATCCGCATTGTTCGCATAGGGGTCAGCGTTCGGTTTGACAGGTTGCGCAGCAGGCGGATTTTGAGCCTGAGCGATTCCCATCACCGCAGACAAAGCAACACCAAAAAGTAACCGATTCATAGCTGAACTCCCCCTTGTAAGACAGTACTCGGGCGATCAGGATTCTATCAGACCCGGTCGCCCTTTTACAATCACCAGACCCCTTTGGGCTTCAAATACCGTCTATTCGATGGATTTAGGAGGCGAAGCGAGTTATCCCCGTGTGACAATTAGAATTACACCCCATGCAAGCTTCACCGTGGGAACAGGACTTGGCGCTGGAACTCTTCCAAGTCTTCCAGGACGGAATCCTTAGCTGCTCCACCTATCTGGGGCAGAACTTCGTCGAATTGCGTCCCGAGGCGCGCTCTGCCGGTGTTTTTGTATCTCAAAGAGAAGGCAGGCTTTGAAGCGATCGTCGACATCACGGCTGTAGATTACCCCAAACGCGAAGCACGCTTCGACGTGATTTACATCGTTTACAGCTACTCCCGAAATGAGCGGCTGCGCTTGAAGGTCATGATCGCGGACAACTTTGAGCCTGAATCCGCGGTATCGGTTTGGGCCGGGGCCAACTGGATGGAGCGCGAGATCTTCGACCTGTTCGGAATTCGCTTTCACGGCCACCCGGACCTCCGCCGCATCCTGCTGCCTGATGAGTGGAACGGCCATCCGCTTCGCAGGGATGTGTCCATTCTGGCCATGGACGAAGACTGGGTCCGCGAACATGTAGGGATCGAAAGCGGGCAGTAATGACGCAGACATTTCTCGATTCCAGTGAGCTGGTGCTCAACATGGGCCCTCAGCATCCGTCCACGCACGGTGTACTGCGCGTGATTCTGAAGCTGGATGGCGAGAAGGTAATCAGTTCCGATTGCGTCATCGGCTATCTCCATCGGGGCGTCGAGAAGATCGCCGAGCACCGCACCTACGCGATGTTTGCTCCCTACGTGGACCGCATGGATTATCTTTCGGCGGTCTCCAACGGTTTGGGATATTGCCTGGCGGTGGAAAAGCTGCTGAACGTGGAAGCTCCGCCGCGCGCGCAGGCCGTGCGAGTCATCCTGGTAGAACTGAATCGCATCGCCAGCCACTCTGTTCTGGCTGGGCACCCACGCGCTGGATATGGGTGCGATGGCTCCTCTGTTTTTCACCCTGCGCGAACGCGAAGAAGTTCTCAAGATCTTCGAAAACTACTGCGGCGCTCGCCTCACCACGCATGCGTTTCGGATCGGCGGGTTGTATTACGAGCTCTACGAAGGTTTCGAAGACCAGGTAAAAGCGTTCTGCGAGATGTTCCTGGGCCGCCTGGACGAATACGAGAAGCTTCTCACCGGAAATCGCATCTGGATTGATCGCCTGGTAGGAGTGGGCGTGCTGACCGCGGCGCAATGCAAACAGATCGGCGTAACCGGACCGCTACTAAGAGCCTCCGGAGTCGCTTGGGATTTGCGGAAGGCCCAGCCGTACTCGGGATACGAGCAGTATGACTTCGACATTCCCACGCGCCAGGCAGGCGACAGCTACGATCGCTACATGGTGCGCCTGGAAGAAATGCGCCAAAGCGTGCGAATCATCCGGCAGGCTGTAACCGCGATTCCCGCGGGTCCGGCGATGGCCAAGGTTCCCAAGGTGATCAAGCCGCCGGCGGGAGAAGTGTACGTTTCTATTGAAGCGCCCAAAGGGGAACTAGGATATTTCATCGTGAGCGATGGAACGATTCATCCATATCGCGTTCACGTGCGCCCGCCTTCGTTCGTCAATCTTCAGGCGCTCTCCCGAATGGTGCCGGGAGCTCTTGTAGCCGACGTGGTGGCGATCATTGGGACCATCGACATTGTCCTGGGCGAGGTCGACCGCTGATGTCGTTACTTGGATTACTCAAAAGAGCTGTGCTCACGGACTTGTGGAAGGGACTGGGCGTAACGTTCCGATCGCAGGCTCCGAGTCAGATCTATACAGAGCAATATCCTGCCGAGCGGCCCGCCGTCTCAGAGAGATTCCGGGGCGCCCCGCGCCTGAACATCAATCCGCAGAACGGCGAGACGCTATGTATCTCCTGCGACCTGTGCGCCATTGTGTGTCCGGAAAATCTGATCAAAATAACCAGCGTTCGCAACCCCGAGACACGCCGCAAAGATTTAACGCAGTTCACCTACGATCTTTCTCGCTGCATGTTTTGTGGCCTGTGCGAGGACGCTTGTCCGGTGGACGCGCTGGAGTTGACGCAGGATTTTGAACTGGCCGGATATTCGCGCGAAGGCATGATCTGGGACCGCCAGATGCTGGAAGAGGGGCCGCACCCCCAGAGGTACCAGTAGGAATGCTGGACGCCGTTTTCTTCTACGCCTTCGCAGCACTGGCCCTTGCAGGCGCCATTCTCACTGTTACCAGGCGCAACGCCGTACATAGCGCCATCTGGCTGATCGTTTCTCTATTGGGCGTTGCAGGCTTGTTTCTCCTGCAGCAGGCCGAGTTTCTGTTCGCCGTGCAGATTGTGGTCTATGTCGGCGGCATCATGGTATTGTTTCTGTTCGTCATCATGCTGGTGAATTTGGATCGCGCCGCGCATCTGCGCCAATTCAACCGGCAGGTATGGATCGCTTTGGTGTTGGCTGGACTAGCCGCAGCGGGATTGGCCTCGATGTGGCTTAGAACCGCGCCGGCCGCTGTCACTCCACCGCTTGCTCCGCCGGAAGGCAATACCATGGCACTGGCCAACGTTCTTTTCCGCGAGTATCTGTTGCCTTTCGAAGTCGCGTCGGCACTCCTCCTGGTGGCAATCGTCGGCGCGGTAGTGATGGCCAGAAAAGAAGAAAGACCGCAGGCGTGATGATCACCACCGGACACTACCTAGCTTTGGGAGCGGCACTGGCCTTGATCGGGACCATCGGCGTCCTGACGCGCCGGAATATCGTCGTCATCCTGATGTCGCTGGAACTGATCCTGAACGCGGTGAACCTGAACCTGGTTGCGTTCGCCCGGCAGACCGGAAAAATCGAAGGGCAGGTCTTTGCGATCTTCATCATCGCGGTGGCGGTGGCTGAGGCATCGGTCGGGCTGGGAATTCTGATCGCCCTCTTCCGAAATAAAGAAACCGTGGACGCGCAGGAGATCGATCTTCTGAAATGGTAAACGCGTTCTGGCTGATTCCCGCGCCGCCCCTGTTTGGCGCGCTGGCCATGCTACTGGTGGGCCGCCGCCTCGCCAATCGCGCGGTGAGTGTGCTGTGCTGCGCCACGGTGCTCGCGTCATTTGCAATCGCCGTCGCGGCGTTTACGGGTCTGCTCGCCGACCCCGCCCGTGCTGCCGTCAATACCTCCCTCGGAGTTTGGCTTCCATCACTCGGTGCGGCGTGGGGCTTCCAATGGGACACACTCTCAGCTGTACTCACGCTGATTATCACCGGGATTGGATCGCTCATTCACATTTACTCCGTTGGCTACATGAAGCATGAAGGCGGCCTTTACCGTTACTTCGGATATCTCAACTTTTTTATCTTCGCGATGCTCCTGCTGGTGCTGGCCGATAATTATGCGCTCCTCTTCGCCGGTTGGGAAGGCGTCGGCCTGGCGAGCTACCTGCTGATCGGCTTCTGGTTCCGCACGTGGGACGCCGCCAGCGCGGGGATGCAGGCCTTCATCGTCAATCGCGTGGGCGACGCCGGGTTGATGATCGGAATCTTTCTGGTGGGGACCACCTTTGGCGGCGTCAGATTTACCGACCTCCACGGCGGACAGGCGAGCATAACCTATGAAGCGATCGCGCTGCTCCTGCTGTTAGGCGCGATTGGCAAATCGGCGCAATTTCCTCTGCACATCTGGTTGCCGGTCGCGATGGCGGGACCGACTCCCGTCTCGGCGCTAATCCATGCCGCCACCATGGTGACCGCGGGCGTCTATCTGATCGCGCGCTCGCACGTCATTTTTGAAAACGCGCCTCAAGCATCCATGATCGTTGCGGGACTGGGAGCGTTCACCGCGATCTTTGCCGCCACAGTTGCCACCGCGAAGACCGACATCAAGCGAGTGCTCGCATGGTCCACTATCAGCCAGCTCGGGTACATGTTCCTGGCGTTGGGCGTGGGTGCTTACTGGGTCGCGATCTTTCACCTGGTAACGCACGCCTTCTTCAAGGCGCTGCTTTTCCTTGGCGCGGGCAACGTGATTCATGCGCTGAATGGCGAGCAGGACCTGCACCAGATGGGCGGCTTGAAGAAGGCCATGCCGCAAACGCATCTTCTTATGTTGATCGGCGCGATCTCCGCCTCGGGCCTGCCAGGGTTCGCGGGATTCTTCTCCAAAGATGAGATTCTCGCGCGGGTGTATGGATCGGGACACAACTCTGCGCTGCTTTATTCGGTTGGCTTGATCACGGCGCTTGCGACCTCGTTCTACATGTGGCGCCTGATGTATCTTGCCTTCTACGGCGCGCCCCGTGCGGAGACGACGGCACATGAAGCGCCCGCCGTGATGAACGCTCCCCTCTATGTGCTCGCGTTCGGAGCCGTGTTTGCCGGCATCGTCGGGATGCCGGGAGTACACTTCCTGTCAAAGCTGCTGGAAGGCCCCTTAGGCCTTGAGAAGAACTTGTCAGACTCGACCTCCTGGGCGCTGATGGCAGTTTCTACGGTTGTCGCCGTCGCCGGACTCGTCCTCGGCAGCCGGCTCTACCTGCGCCAATGGCGAGGCATGATGGGCATGGCGCTGGCCGAGCATTTCTATGTAAATCACGTTCTGCACACCGTGTTCGTGCGCGGCATTGCCCTGGGTGGCGGAAATTTGTTCTCAAGATTCGACGCGACCGTGATCGACGGCGGCGTGAATGGCACAGGCCGGATGGTCCGCTGGGCCGGGGCCGTCTCGCGTTGGTGGGACCGGTGGATCGTCGACGGTTTAGTGCGTCTCACGGCGTGGACCTTGAAGGTTTCCTCCTACCCCATGCGGCTCACCCAAACTGGTTCCGTGCAGCTCTATGCTCTGGTCTTTCTCGGCGGGCTGGTGGCCGTCGTGAGCTTCGTAGTCTATTCAGCCCGATGATGGAACACTTGCTCAGCCTGATTCTTTTTCTGCCAGTGGCGGGGATGCTCCTGCTACTGCTGATCCCCGCTGAGCGGAAGGCTTTGGTACGCCTGTGGGCCAACGGAATTCTATTGGCCGGGTTCCTGATTTCGCTGCTGCTGGTGACCAACTACGATCGCGGCGCCTCCGGATATCAGTTTGTAGAACGCGCTTCCTGGATTCCATCCATCGGAGCCAGCTACTTAATTGGCATCGACGGCATCAGCCTGTTGATGGTGATGCTCACCACGCTGATCGGATTCCTGGCGTCGCTCTCTTCCTGGAATGCGATTCAGGATCGGGTGAAGGAATACTATGCCTTGTTCCTGTTGTTGCAGACCGCGCTGATCGGCGTCTTCGTCTCACTCGACTTCTTTCTGTTCTACATCTTCTTTGAGCTGGTGCTGATCCCGATGTATTTCATCATCGGCATCTGGGGCGGCCAGCGGCGGCTTTACGCAGCCATCAAATTCTTCCTCTACACGCTGACCGGCAGTGTCCTGATGCTGCTGGGAATTCTGACGCTCTATTTCCAATACCGCACCCAGTTCGGCGTCTCGACATTCGAAGTCGCGCGCCTGATGACCCTCAAGATGGCTCCCGAACGTAGAAATGTGGGTCTTCTGGGCGCTCTTCCTCGGCTTCGCCATCAAGATTCCGATGTTCCCGTTCCACACCTGGCTACCCGACGCGCACGTGGAAGCGCCGACCGCCGCCTCGGTGGTACTGGCCAGCGTCATGCTCAAGATGGGCACGTATGGGTTCCTGCGATTCTCTCTTCCGCTTGCCCCGCACGCCTCCTCAACACCCTGGGTGGTAAAGACGATGGTTGCACTTTCCATCATCGCGATCCTCTATGGCGCTCTTGTGAGCCTGGTTCAGACCGATTGGAAGCGCCTTGTCGCCTATTCTTCTGTAAGTCACCTGGGTTTTTGCACCCTCGGAATTTTCGCGCTGAACGCGAACGGCATTTCCGGAAGCGTCCTGCAGCAAGTGAATCACGGCATCTCCACAGGCATGCTTTTTTTGATCGTAGGCGTGGTTTATGAGCGTCGCCATTCGACCTCAATCGCAGACTACGGCGGCTTGGCGAACGTCATGCCCAACTTCGCTGTCGTGTTCGCCATCGCGTTGTGGAGTTCCGCGGCTCTCCCCTTGCTGAACGGATTCGTAGGCGAGTTCACCATTCTTTCGGGCGCCTTTCAAGCCAACGTTTACTGGGCTGCGCTGGCGTCTTTAGGTGTCGTTCTAGCGGCTGCGTATTTGTTGTGGCTCTACCAGCGAACTATGCTGGGCGAAGTGAAGCACGAGGCCAACCGCCACTTGCGCGACCTTTCCTTGCGCGAATGGGCTGTGTTTCTTCCCCTCATCGCGTTAGCGTTTTGGATTGGCATTTATCCCAAGCCGTACTTTGATGTCCTGGCCAAACCTGTGCAGTCGATCGTCGACAGGGTTCAGGCAAAATGAGCTCCTTCTACACAGCATCGGACAACCTGGCATTGTTGCCGGCTCTGGTGCTGGCCGGTTTCGGTTGCGCGATTCTGCTCATCGAATTCCTCCTCGGTGGATGCTCGCCGAAACGGGTGCGCGAAGTTGTACTGGGCCTGTCGCTGACCGGGCTGGCTGCCACCGGGTGGACGCTCTATTCGCAGATGACCGCGTTGGGCAACGGTGCCGAGCGCCTGCAGGGCTTCCAAGGCGCGCTGTCCATAGACGGCTTTGCCCTGTTCTTCAACTGGATTTTCCTCCTCTCCTCCATCGTTGTCGTATTGATTTCCTACCGGTTCCTGGAAATCGAAGGCGAGCAGCACGCCGAATATTACGGCCTGGTTCTGCTGGCCGAATGCGGGATGTATTTCCTAGCCGCGGGGACGGACCTGGTAACCATCTTCGTCGGCCTGGAATTGATGGCCCTCTGTTTCTATGTGCTGGTCGGATTTCTGCGGCGCGAAAAGCGATCCAATGAAGCGGCGATGAAGTATTTTCTGCTGGGCGTCTTTTCCAGCGCGATTCTGGCCTACGGATTCTCGCTGCTGTTCGGCATCGCGGCGTCCACGCGCCTGGCCGACATCACCAGCGCGATTCAAACGCGCAGCGTGAAGGACCCTCTGGTGTTGCTAGCGCTCGGAACCACCACCGCCGGAGTGCTGTTCAAGATCTCCGCCGTCCCCTTTCATATGTGGGCTCCCGATGCCTACGAGGGCGCCCCCACCCCGGTTACAGCCTATCTAGCAGTGGGCTCCAAGGCCGCCAGCTTTGCCTTGCTGCTGCGGCTCTTCCTGGAGCCCCTAGCCTCTCTGCGGCACGCCTGGGAACCGATGCTGATCGCCGTAGCGGTACTCAGCATGACCGCAGGCAATCTCGCCGCGATCACCCAGACAAACCTCAAGCGCCTCTTCGCCTACAGTTCCATTTCTCACGCTGGATACATGCTGCTGGGGTTAGTGGCAGGCAATGAGACCGGCCTGCAAGGGATCGCGGTCTACATTCTGGTCTACACGCTTACGAACCTGGGCGCGCTCTTGGTCGTAACGGCGTTGCGCCGGAAAAATCCCGGAAGCCTCCGCGAAGACGACCTGAGCGATCTCTCCGGCCTCGCTCGCCAGAACCCCGCCTACGCGGCTTTGATGGTAATTTTTCTCGTATCGCTGGCGGGGCTGCCGCCCACCGCCGGCTTTATCGGGAAGTATTATATTTTTCTGGCCTTAATTGAAACAGGGCACCCGGTTCTTGCTGTCGTTGCGACTCTCTACGTAGCAGTCGCCGTCTTCTACTATTTCCGATTAGTGAAATCCATGTACATGGGAAGCGCCGAGCGGCCCAAATTCATCGCGTCCAGCTTGGGCCAACAAGTCGCGCTGTGGATCACCGGCGCGGCGACCCTGGTAATCGGAATCTACCCCGAGCCATTCCTGCTCTTCGCGGGAATCTCGCTTCTCAGATAATCTATGGGCGATCTACTCATCCCGCTCATCCTCACCGCAGCCATCATTCTGCTGTATCCGCTGGTGTCGGTGTACCTGGTGCTCATGGAGCGCAAGGTCTTGGCCGACTTTCAGGTTCGGCTCGGCCCCATGCGCGTGGGTCCGCATGGGTTGTTACAACCCCTGGCCGACGCGTTGAAGTTGTTACTTAAAGAAGACATCATCCCGCGCGAAGCGGACCGAGCCATCTTCTGGGCCGCTCCCGTGGTAGCGACCTTCAGCGCCCTCACCGCCTTCGCCGTACTGCCGTTTAGCCAGAAGTTGTACGTGGCCGATGTCAACGTCGGCCTGCTCTTTATCTCCGCCATGGGAGCCCTCGGTGTGCTCGGGATCATCCTCGGCGGCTGGGCTTCTAATAGCCACTATTCACTGCTCGGAGCCCTGCGAGCCTCCGCGCAATTGGTTAGTTACGAAGTCGCGCTTTCGCTGGCGCTATTAACACCCGTCATGGCAGCGGGCTCGCTGAGTATGGTGGAAATCGTCAAGTCCCAGCAGGAGCGCGGCATCTGGTTTGTCTTCGATAATTTCGGTTTCATGGCGATCCCGTTCGTCATCTTCCTGATCGCCGCGATAGCCGAAGTTAACCGTATACCCTTTGACTTGCCGGAAGCGGAAGCGGAACTGGTGGCCGGCTTCCACACAGAATTCAGCGGCTTCCGATGGGCACTCTACATGCTCGGCGAATCCGCCAACACGTTCGTAGTCTGCTGCGTTGCGGCGACCTTGTTTCTAGGCGGATGGCTGCGTCCATTTCCAAATGTGTCGTGGCTCGATATTCCTCTCGGCTATGCCGCCCCTGCCATTATGATCGCCGGACCGGGCTTGGCGAGCCTCTATCTCGCACGAAAAATTCGCGGGCGAGCGGAACAAATTGGCCTGATTGCGTTCGCGGGGCTAGTCACCACCGTGGGGTTGTTGTTACTTGTGCCGATGGTGAACCACGCTGTATCAGGTCCCTTCTGGTTCTTCGCCAAAGTAGTGGCACTGTTCTACATAATGGTCTGGCTGCGTGGCACACTGCCGCGCTTTCGATATGACCAATTGATGAATATCGGATGGAAGGCCCTGATCCCGCTCGGGCTGGCAGCAGTGTTGCTCAATGCCGTGATCGGCGCGCTCCGAAATTAAAAACGGAACAAAACCCTTTGCTCGGGCGTACGTCTAGGTAATCAATAGCAGCTAGGCCTCCGTGAGGTACCTTTCCCCAACAACGGCCCCACGGAGGCCCCCAATTCTGCATACTGCGCTGTAACTTATTATGGCGCAGAATTGTCCGAGTGTAGCAACCGCCCTTTACATCCCCACTATCCTGCGATAGGCTGAACGATCATGAGATCTGCCTTATCCCTCGTCGCGCTTTCCGGGGCATTGTTTGCACCGTCGATTTTCGCTCAGGCCCTCGCATCTCGCAACATACCCACGCCGAGTACCGAGGCCTGTTCCAGTCTCAAATTCCTCACGCTTCCCGACACCACCATTGAATCGGCCGAACTGGTCGCAGCCGGACCGTTCCGGCCTCCCGTTGCCGGCCCAGGTCCCGCCTCCACCATGCAGTTGCCTGCGCATTGCCGCGTGACCGCGTGGGTGAAGCCGACATCTGATTCCAACATCGAAGTGACCGTCTGGCTACCCGCCGCCGATTGGAACGGAAAATTTCTTGCCGTCGGCAATGGCGGCTGGGCGGGCAGCGTAAGCTACTCTGCGATGGCGCAATCGATATTTGATGGCTATGCCACCGCGTCCACCGACACCGGCCACAAAGGCGGCGACGTCAGCTTCGCAATGGGCCACCTCGAAAAAATGGTTGACTACGGCTGGCGCAGCGAACACGAAATGACGGTGAAGGCCAAAGCCGTGATCACTGCGTTTTACGGCAAGGGGCCGAGACTCTCCTATTGGAATGGCTGTTCCACTGGCGGCAAGCAGGGCCTGATGGAAGCGCAAAGATTCCCCGAAGACTACGACGCCATCATCGCCGGGGCGCCCGCCAATTATCAGACGCACCTGCATTCGTGGACCGTCTGGGTAGGCCAAACCAATGATAAAGATCCTGCCAACTTTGTTCCGCCTTCCAAATACCCGATGATTCACAAAGCGGTGATTGCTGCTTGCGACGCGATCGACGGCGTGAAGGATGGCGTGTTGAACGATCCGCGTAAATGCAAGTTCGACCCCGCGAAACTAATGTGTTCCGGAGCGGACAACGATTCGTGCCTCACTGCGGCGCAAGTCGATACGGTTAGGAAGCTCTACTCGACGCCCAAATGGAAAACCGGCGAAGTGATCTTCCCGCCGTTTGAACCGGGCAGCGAATTGGGCTGGGCGGCGATGGTCGGTGGAAAAGCCCCCAATAACATCGGCCTGGGAACGTTCCAGTGGACCTATAACGATCCCAATTGGGATTGGAAAAACTTTGACCTGGATCGCGACACTTTGGCGGCCGATCGCGCCGAGAATGGCATGATCAATGCCACCAATCCGGACCTTGCAAAATTCAAGGCACTCGGCGGCAAGCTGATCATGTACCACGGCTGGGCCGACCCCCTGATCGCCCCTGAGAATTCCATCAACTACTACCACAGCGTTCAGGCCAAACTAGGGGGCGAGCAGCAAGACTGGTATCGCCTCTTCATGGTCCCGGGAATGGGACACTGCCGCGGTGGTGAAGGACCGAATCAGTTCAACGCCGTTGCACTGCTGGAGCGCTGGAGAGAACAGGGAACCGCGCCCAAAGAAATGATCGCGTCCCACATAACCGACGGAAGCATCGATACCACGCGTCCGTTATGCCCCTATCCGCAAGCTGCGGTGTGGAACGGCAAGGGCTCCACCAACGACGCCGCTAATTTCAGTTGCAAGGTACAGTAAGCGTCTCAGCCGAACTCAACAACCCTGGCGAGCTTCACAGCTTTGTTCTCCAACAGCTCTTTAAGCACCGGCTCCGGAACCGGGCTATCCGTTTCCAGCATTGAAATCGATTGCGCAGGCCCGCTGACTACTACAGCCGCGTCCTGCCGACCGAAGGAAAAATTGGCGATGTTGATATTGTTCTTGCCCAGCACTCCGCCGACGTAGCCGATCACTCCGGGCACATCGTCTGTTTTCAGGAACAGAAGATGTCCCTCCAGACGAGCCTCGCAGCGAATTCCGTCCACCTGCAGAATGCGTGGATGATCCATCACCACCGCGCCTTCGACCGATGAAACTCCCAGATCGGTCTCCAGTTCCAGCCGGATCGTGTCGGTGAGGTCGCCGCCCTTCGGCTCATGCCGCTCCGCGAAAGCGAGACCCCGATCGGCAGCGTATTGCAGTGCGTTGACCACGTTAGCCCGGTGAGACATCGATCGCGACAGCACTCCGGCGATCCCCGCATTTCGTACCAGCACCGTGTTCTGGTCCGCGATCTTGCCGCGATAAACCAACCGGACTGTTTTAGGATTCCCCGCCGCTGCCCACGAAGCGAATGTGCCCAAATGTCCGGCAAGCGTGATATACGGACCTACCGCGCGATATTGCTCCGCGGTCATTGCGGGAACATTCACGGCGTTCAGCGCCACGCCGTTTTTCAAGTATTCGATTACCTGTTCCACGATGCGGACGCCGACAATCTCCTGCGCCTCTTCTGTCGAGCCGCCGATATGCGGAGTCGCCAGCACCGGCTCCAGCGCAAGCAACGCATCTCCCGCCGCCGGAGGCTCAACCTGAAATACGTCCAGCGCCGCACCCGCGATCTTCCCGGCCGCCACGCCTTTGCGAAGCGCTTCCGGATCGATCAATTCGCCCCGGGCGCAATTCACAATACGCACGCCCTTTTTCATTTTGGCGATGGTCGCATCGTTGATCATGCCGTGCGTCTCGGTGGTTAGCGCGACGTGAAGCGTGATGTAATCGCTCTGCTCGTAAATCTCCGGCAGGCCAACAAGAGTTATGCCCAGGTCAGTCGCAGCGGCGGAGCTGACGAACGGATCGCTGGCGATAATCTTCATCTGAAACCCGCGAGCGCGCTTCACCACTTCACGTCCGATGCTGCCGAGCCCGACCACACCCAGAGTCTTGCCGCGGAGCTCGTGACCCATGAACTTCTTCTTTTCCCAATGGCCGCTCTTGGTCGACGCATTCGCCTGAGGGATGGAGCGCGCCATGGCCAGCATCAGGCCCAGCGTATGCTCGGCCACCGATACCGCGTTTCCGCCCGGCGTGTTCATTACGAGAACACCAGCGGAGGTAGCGGCCTTCACATCCACGTTGTCGACACCTACTCCCGCGCGACCGATCACGCGAAGCTTGGGAGCCTTCGCAAGAACATCCTTGTTCACCTTTACGACGCTGCGCACCAGCAACGCGTCGCAATCCGCCAAATGTTCCCCGTAACTCTTGGGGTCGGACTGGATGATGGTCCATCCCTCTTGCGATTTCAGCAACTGCATGCCCGCCGGGGCGAGAGGTTCCGCAACAAGAATCTTCATGACTTGAACCCTAGACCTCAATCGGGGCCTTGGAATAGATGGAGTTTGGGCCTGATGTGACGAGACATTGTTTCATAATGTGCATGGATGAAAGAATCAGACGGTGGTCTTTTTCAGGATAGCACGCGGCCTTGAATTCCTCTGCAAATTAGCGCAACAGAATGTATCGAAATCCCCTATGATCGAGTGAGATGAACTCTCGCGATGTCATGTATCAGTGCATGCATGAACAACGTGTTACGGCCTCCTTAACCACTCATGTTGATGTCCCGCTACGCCGCCATAGATATTGGCAGCAACTCTATCCGGATGCTGACCGCGGAAGTGCATCCCGGAGAACCAATGAAAGTATTAGCTGCTTCCCGGCAAGTTCTTCGGCTGGGATCCAGTGTGTTCCGGGCCGGGCGCCTTAGTCCCGAATCGATTGACGCTGCCTGCGCCGTGCTGGCGGTAATGGCCGATGAATACCGCCGCCACGAGGTGATCGCGGTTCGCGCAGTAGGCACCGCCGCGTTACGCGATGCATCTAACCGCGCCGAATTTTTAGAACGCGCTAGCGCCGTGTTAGGGACGCCCGTCGAAGTCATCTCCGGACTTGAGGAAGCCCGCCTGATTCATTTAGGCGTTGCGAATGCATGGCCCAACGCAGGCCACCGCATCATGATTACCGACATTGGCGGCGGCAGCGCGGAGATGATTGTCAGTGAAGGTAACCGCATTGTGGAAGCTTATTCCAAACCCCTCGGCGCGGTGCGCCTCACTGAGCTCTTTCTGAAAAACGATCCGCCAGATCCGCGCGAGATCCAGCGCATGCGGCGCTACATTCAGGAGAGGATTGCCAGTGCAGCGGCCCGGTTTTCCACATCGAGAATCGACCGCATGATTGCTACTTCGGCCACGGCGGCAGCCACCGTGTGCGCGGTAAATCGTGTCCGGCGCACTAAGCGCGATGAAGCGGACCGCCGTCCTGCAACGCTCCCCCAGATCCGCCGCCTGCTGCGCGATATCTCCACGCAGGATCTGGCGGGCCGGCAACACATGGTTGGCATCGGACCAAAGCGGGCCGAGATCATCGTCGCGGGGGTGGCGGTGCTGCAGGAGATCATGGAGCAATTCAAGCTGCCGCGTCTCTACTATTCCAGCGCGGGGCTGCGCGAAGGTATCGTGACCGATCTGGCGCACCGCAAAGTAGGCCACGATGCAGCCCGCCTGGACCCCGACCAGCGCCGCGTGGTACACACGCTCGGGCAGCGTTACGGCATGTCTGGTCCGCACATGCGCAAAGTTGCGCAGCTCGCCTCCATGCTGTTCGCGGGAATGCAGCCTCTGCATCAACTCGCCCCCGCGCATGGCCAAATGCTGGAAGCTGCCGCCTATCTATACAACATCGGACACTTCGTGAACGAAGCCCGCCATCACCGCCATTCCTACTACCTGGTCATGAATTCCGACCTGCCCGGATTCACTGAGCCGGAACGGGTGATTATCGCGAATCTTTGCCGCTATCATCGCAAGTCTGCTCCACAGCTCACCCATGAAGGCTTCGAAGCGCTGGATCTGGAGGCTCGCAATACCGTGTTATTGTTGATTCCCCTCTTGCGGCTTGCGGTAGCTTTGGACCAAAGCCAGGAGCAGCGCGTCGAGCGGGTGGAGACCTTCGTCCGTCCGAATTCCATCGAGATAGAAATTCATGCCGAGCGCGATACCGATATCGAACAATGGCACGCGCTGCGAACGGCGGACACGTTCCGCGAGGTGTTCGGAAGCCCCCTAGAAGTTCGTACCGCGAAGTGATCTTAAAAGTCGACTGGTTTGAGGAATCTTCAAATGGAACTCTATTTACTTCGTCATGGAGACGCCGAACCTCGTGGAGCGCTGGCCAGCGACGCGGAGAGGGCATTGACCGCGAAGGGAAAGCGGGATGTAGAAGCCGTAGCGGCTCAGGCCAAAATCGGCAACGTTCGCCCGGACGTGGTGCTGACCAGTCCCCTGCGCCGCGCGAAGGAAACCGCGGTGATCGCCCAGAAGATTCTGGGAGTAAAGCGCATGTTGGAGACTAAAGCTCTCCTTCCGGATATCACTCCGGAGGCCTTGTGGAAGGAATTGTCCACTATCGAGGAAGCCGAGCACATCCTGCTATGCGGGCATGAGCCTTCTTTCAGCCGCCTGACCCAATTCCTGCTCCGCGCCAGAGTCGCGGTGGATTTCAAAAAGGGCGCCATGCTGCGGATCACAACGCCGCGCGCCGGAGAGCCCCAGGGCGAACTTCGGTGGATGATTACCCCCCGCCTGGTGAGAAGAAAGACAAGGTCAACTTAACGTACAATTGACCTCGATATGCGCTTCGCGAGCCTGAACGCCCTTTTGGCCTTGGCGGCGATGGGGCTGTCCGCTCAAACCATTCCTCTTGAGCTGGGCAAGTCAATCGCCGACGACCTGACTGGCCCGCAGATTCGCGATTACTCCCTCAGACTGGACGTCAATCAATACCTTCGCGCGGTCGTTACCCAAAGCGTTTCGGTCGCATCGATCCAGATTCTTGCTCCAGACGGGAAGGAGCTGCAAAAGCTAGACAGTCCGGATTTTCCCGGCATGCCCTCGCGCATCGTGTGGATCGCGCAGACTGCCGGAGAGTACCGGATCCGGGTCAATGTCCCACGCGTGGCGGCAAGTCATTACGAAGTCAAACTGGTGGAACTTCGCCCCGCCACCGCACGCGACAGGAGGACTTTAGAAGCCCACCGGCTCTTTGCTCAGGGACTTGTCCAGGCACACAACAATTCCGTTGACCAGGCGGCCCTGTCATACACACGGGCCCTCGCCATCGATCGGGAAGCGGGGGATCGCGAGGGTGAGGGCGACGCATTAGGTGCAATGGGAGCACTGCACAGCGCGACCGGGCAGTTCCCGAAGGCAATCATCGATTTCCAGCAGGCTGTGACGATATTCCGCGGGATCAAACATCGGCCAAGCGAGCTGTTGTGTCTGAGCAAATTAGGCGTCGCTTACGAGCGCACAGGCCAATATCAGAAGGCGATCGAACTTCAGCAACAGGTGCTAATGATCTCACGCGACGTGGGAGACCTAAGGGCCGAAGGTGTCGCCCTTAAAGACATCGGCAATGTTTACAGCGGCTTGAGCGAAACTACAAAGGCGATCACATATTACGAACAGGCTCTGGCCATCGCCCACAAAATCGGTGACCACAATGTCGAGGGTCGCGTGCTAAGCAACCTCGGCAATGCCCGTGCGAGTTTGGCCGACTACCCGGAAGCCATCAACTACTATGAGCAGGCGTTAGTGATGTCTCGTGAGACCGGAGATCGCCAGGCGGAGGGCTTCTCGCTGTACAACCTGAGTGCCGTTTTCGGGAGCTTGGGGCAGATAGACAAAGCTATCGACTACGACCAGCAGGCAATGACAATTGCCCGCGAAATTAAGGATCGTTTTTCGCAAGCCAGGATCACGAATGCGCTTGGATGGAACAACACGCTTCTGGGCAGGGATCAAGAGGCAATTGAGTACTACAAACAGGCCCTGGCGGTCGAACGCGAACTTAAGGATCGGGCCGGCGAGGGCACAACGCTGATTAATATAGGAACCACATACGGAAACCTCGGGGAATATCGTTCGTCAATCGGGTATTATGAACAGGCGCTTGTGGTCACAAGAGCGATTAAGGAACGCTGGGGCGAGGGCACGGCGCTGGAAAATTTGGGCTGGGCCTACTCGAGCCTCAAGCAGTACTCTAAAGCAATTTCGTACAACGAGCAGGCACTGGCGATCGATCGGGAAGTGAAGAATCGCCAGGGGGAAGGCGGCGTTCTTAATGACCTGGGTGTGGTCTGGTGGAGTCTCCAGCAATATGAGAAAGCGGCGAGTTACCAGGAACAGGCGCTTGCGATCGCGCGTGAGATAAAAGATCGAACAGGCGAAACCCATGCGTTAAACGACCTGGGCAGATGCTGGCTGAGTCTTAAGCAATACGCGAAGGCAATTTCTTTTCATCAGCAGGCGCTTACCACCGCGCGCGAGATTAAGGACCGGAGCGGGGAAGCCGGGGGACTCTCCGGAATGATGAATGTCTCGCAAGCCTCGGAACAGCCTCGCCTGGCGATTTTCTATGGCAAGCAGGCTGTGAATACTCTGCAGTCGATGCGCTCCGACATCCATGGCCTCACTCAGGATGTCCAACAAAGCTTCCTCAAAGATAACGAGAAACCTTATCACACCCTGGCCGAAATTCTGATAGCGGACGGCCGCCTCGCCGAGGCCGAGCAAGTCCTTGCTCTGTTGAAAGAGGCGGAATATTTCCAATTCATTCGTGGAGATTTGGGCGAAGCCCCTTCACTCAGCCGTCGCGCCGAACTGACCCCGCAAGAGACCGAATATGAGAAACGTTATCGCGAAATCGGCGACAACCTGATGACCATTGGCGTAGAACGTGGCGGCTTGCTGGCTAAGAAGAGCCTTACCCCCGAACAATCCCAACGGCTGGCTGCCCTGGAACAGGATCTTATCGTTGGAAACCAGGCTTTCGAACGATTTCTTGGCGACCTGACCCAACACTTCAGCGCCAAGCCCGAAATGACTGGCCGCATCGAGAATCTGCGAGAAACGCAAGGCATTATGGAAGACCTGCGCGAGCTCCCAGCCGGGACCGTTGCGATCTTCACGTTGATCGGTGACGACAAGTTCCACACCATTCTCCGGACTCCCGACGCCCAGAAAGCCTACGAGTATCCCATTAAGGCAGCCGACCTGAACCGGAAGATCCTCGAGTTCCGGCAGTCGATTCAGAATCCGAAGCTCGACCCCCGTCCGTTGGCTCAGGAACTCTACAAGATTCTGATCGCTGGCATGGCCGACGATCTTCGCCAAGCGGACGCGAAAACGCTAATGTGGTCGCTGGACGGGGCATTGCGTTATATTCCCCTGGCAGCCCTCTACGATGGCAAGCACTATCTGGTCGAACAGTACGGCGTTTCGGTTATGACGCTGGCCAGCAACACGCGCTTAAAGGACCGTCCCGACCGGACGTGGACAGCGGCCGGCTTCGGAACCACAGCGGCCCTCCCGTCGGTTGCATCGGAATTGGGGGGCATTATTTCGACGAAGCCCGGCGACGGAGGGGTGCTTGCCGGTGAGATCAAACTCGACGCTCAGTTCACACAGCAGAGCATGCGCGAAACTCTACTCAAACACTATCCAGTGGTCCATATCGCCAGTCATTTCAATTTTCAAGCCGGAAACGAAACCAAGTCTTACCTGCTGCTGGGCGATGGTGGGCACCTGAGTCTGGCGCAGTTAAAGACTTCGGCCAATTTGTTCGGCGGCGTCCAACTGTTAACGCTGTCGGCCTGCAATACAGGAGTCGGCGATGGCGCAGAGGTAGAAGGATTTGGAGCGCTTGCGCAACGGCAAGGGGCCAAAGCCGTGGTGGCCAGCTTGTGGCCCGTCGTAGACGCAAGCACTGCGTTGCTGATGCGCGAGCTATATCGGATCCGTGAGGCGAATCCCTCACTAACCAAGCTGGAGGCTCTTCGCCAGGCGCAGATTGAATTACTCCAGGGCAAGATCACCAGCCCTTCCGAAGGCCGCCGACGCGCTCTGATCCATGAAACTGCCGCGCCTAGTCCTTCTGCTCAGGATTTCCGTCATCCATATTTTTGGGCGCCCTTTTTCCTGATGGGCAACTGGCTCTAGACGAGCTATTGCCCCGCCGCCACCGAACTTTTTTGCGCCTGTTTCACGATCTTTGTCTCCACCTGGTGCCCATCTTTGTCCACCAGAATGAGTTTCTTCTTTTCCACGAAAAACTTGACCTGCATCGTGATGTAGACCTTCGCCGCCGAAGCGTTACTCAGCCGGACTCGCTGAACCAGATACGCTGCATCGCCCGCATCCACCACATAGTTATCCTGAACCGAGATGTCGTGGTTGGAATCCGGATCTGTTGATCCGGCAGCGTGAAATCCGGTGGCACCCAGGCCTTCGGTTTTCTCCACACTCTTGAAATAGGCGTTGTTTTCAGGGTTCAGTAACATGCCTTGCTGCCAGGCACGTTCCTTATCTGCACCAAATGATCCCTGACCGATTGCGGCAGCCAGAGTGAGAACCAATCCCAGTCTCTTCATATCCGACAGACCTCCGTATCTTGCATACAGATTTCTACCCTGAGAGGGAGGTTATCAATGAAATGCCAATCTAGGAATCCGCCTTAAACCTCAACACCTAAGAGTAGGAGGCCCTACTTAAGTACCAGGACTTAAGTTTCAACCCAAGTATTCACCTGAGTCGGGCGATTATCGCCGCAACGAAACACCTTCACACAGTGATAAAGTCTTGAAGGAGATCGCAGAAGGAGAAATTGTTTATGCGAATCGGACTTTGTATCGCCGGGCTGGCTTCTACCTTATGTTGCTTCATTTCGGCCCAGGCTCCTCCCGCCCCGCAGCAATCCGGAGTGGTCTCTGCCGGCCCTGGTAACCCCTACGCTCGGGCCGCGCAACTTCCCGCGCGCATT
Organism: Terriglobia bacterium; assembly: GCA_963766615.1. GTDB lineage: Bacteria > Acidobacteriota > Terriglobia > Bryobacterales > Bryobacteraceae > Palsa-187. The sequence goes on along the minus strand of CAVYBC010000008.1, from coordinate 26,483 downwards.
TTGAAATTTACCGCCGATTCGATGTCGATTCAGCCGGGACAATCCGTGACCTTGACCTGGGCTACCGAGAACCCGAGCGGTTCAACCATTGAGCCGGGATTAGGCACCGTTTTGGCGCGGGGCAGCAAGGTAGTAACCCCGGCGTCGACCACTACCTACACGCTCAGCGTGCGCGGGCCTAACAACCAGACGGTGACTCGTGACCTGAAGATCACCGTCGCGGGAACCAAAGAAGTGATTGCTTCGGCCGGCCCGGCAACGAAGGAAATTCCTCGGATGCCGGATGGGAAACCGAATCTGTCCGGAGTTTACAACGCGATTTTTCCCGGCACGTTCTTCCCCGGCGGTCCAGCGATGAATATTGCCGGCAAGCCTGGCGAGGCCGAGACCAAGCCGGTACTCAAAGCAGGAGCTGAAAAATTCAAGGTGGTACGCGGCCCCGAGGATTCAGGCCTATCCTCAGATTGCATGCCTTTGGGTGTTCCCCAGGAACTCTATGTTCCTTACCAGTGGCAGATTGTTCAGGGAACGGACCGCGTGGTGATTCTCTATGAATACCCGCACGTCTTTCGCGTCATCCCAACCAAGGGAGGCCCGCATCAGGCGGATCTGGATCCAACCTGGATGGGCGACGCCATTGGCCGCTGGGAGGGAGACACACTGGTGGTGGACACCGTAGCGTTCAACGACAAGACCGAGGTTCCCGGAGGGTTTAAGCACACTGAGGCCTTGCACGTAGTCGAACGTTTCCGCCGGTCCAAATTTGAAACCCTGGAATATCAGGCGACGGTGGAAGATCCCAACGTATTCGAAAAGCCGTGGATCATCAGCCGTACCTTCCCTCTGCGTCCGGAAATGGAGAAGGTGGACGAATTCGTGTGCGAAAACAATCGCGACTATCGCCCGTTCTTCAAGAAATAGCAAACAGTATTTAAAGGGCCCTCGATCCGCCGAATCAAGTCCCGAGCGGCAGGACTCCGTCTTTGGTAACCCGCTTTTCGGCGCGGGAGCTGATCACGCTCAGCCAAGCGTCCACTGCACACAAACCCTCGCAACGTTCCCTAGGCACTGCTCGTGGTCGAACCGACCCCTCCAGTGAATGAGCGATCGGTCTCCTTGCCTAGAAAATATCAGGTGTGGGCAGAATTGCAGGAAGTCCAAAATGGGAAGTCATTAAGACGGAAGGAAATATTTTTGGGACCACACTTCGTCTTGCACGATTAAATCCCGAGAGTCTCCGTCAGATCAGCTTGTTCTCCGGCCGGCATGCACGGTCAGAACATGGCATCCGAAATGGTCGGGCATCAAACCTTTGCTCCCCGCTTGCCGATGGTTCTTCGGCAGCGGATCAACGCTCCAGAAAGCGCCTGCTCACCACTTCGGTAGAAACTGACTTCTTGATGCGGCCTTTCACTCGCCAGCGGCGAAGGCTACCTTGCGGTTTCCTCCGTAGCCGGGTTGTCGCTCCTGGCCTACACCTTCGAGATCATCCCGGAAGTTCAGCTTCGCCCTATCGGTTTCGCGCTACCGGCCTCGTTTTGGCTCTTGAAAGCCCCTCCGCCGCGCGATCAGTGCAGGAAACCCGTTGCAAAGCGTTCTTCCAGGATTCTTCGTTTGTCTTCAGACCGCCGCTCCCCTCCAGGACGGACTAGATCCTTCGGGATCGTAGCGCTCAGCCTGACTTCAGACGAAGAAGTTTGCTTTTACAGGTTGCCCGATCTTCCTTCACTCCCCGCTGCGCGGAAAATAATTTCTTATCCAACTCGCGCCCCGGATCATCGCTCCAGATCCGCTACTTCCTGCCAAGCTCGCTGGTCCTCGAAAACTCTCGGAACCAGCAATAGGATGCACCCACCCGGCAGTTGGAGTCAATCAAAAACTGCTGAAACAGGAGCGTTAAATCTCCCTTTACTTCAATAACATACGAGCAGGTGCCTGTCAGTTTTCTGTGTATAAAACAGCTCAAATCTGTTTTGTTTCAATTTGGTGTTACTTTTTGAACTACACCCGGCGCACGGGCGACATCACGCGATCCAGCACTTCCGAGGTGCGGACTCCCCCTGTTCCCATAAAGGCCAACGCGACCAGGCATCCGACTTGCTCCCCAACGGTCGTAAGCAATTCCATCTCTCCGCCGGTGTGGAAATGCGCCTCCCGATGCTGGACGTTAATTACGCCCGCCACTCGATTTCCTAATAGAACGGGGGCAGAAAGAAAAGCTTCGTAGGTGTCCTCGGGAAGGTCTGCAAACAGCTTGAACCGGGTATCAGAATAGGCCTCTCTCGATAGTGAAAGCAGCCGGCGCTCGCGTGCCACCCACCCCGTGAGTCCCTCGCCTAATTTGAGTTTGACTCGCCCGATCATATCCGGCCTCGGATGATTAGAGGAGCACAACACCAGTTCCTGCCCGTTTAACAAGTAGAGCAGGCACGAATCACACTGCATGAACTCGACTACCAGCGAAACAATATTTCTGAGGGCTTCATCGATCTGAATCTCGCGAGCCATCAACCGGCTGATTTTTTGCAGGAGCCGGAGCTCCTTTTCGGTGGTCTCCAGCCGCGATTCTAAATCCTTGATCCGTGACACAACCTCATCTTACTTCTAATTTGGCTTCGTATTTGGATTCTGTACTCGCCTCTCAATCGGCCATCCGAAGAAAACGCTAAAATAATGTCCAGCCATCCATTTGCCTTGGCTTTGCGTAGGATAGGTGAGGGCATTGATGAGGCGAGTCCCCGATCACAGTCCGAGCTAGTGAAAGTGAAATGAAAGTACTAAGACTAATTCCCGCGCTGCTAGCCTATGGCGTATTACAGGTAGTATTACGCTACAAGGATGACGATAACCTGGCGCGCAAACTCAGGGCTCGAGACCCTCATGCCATGTCCGAGCTCTATGACCGCTACGGACGGCTCGCCTACGCTCTGATCCATCGCATCGTCCGAAACTCGGCAGTCGCCGAGGATCTTGTGCAGGAAACTTTTCTACGCGTCTGGAATCGTGTTCAGTCCTTCGATCCGAGCCGAGGGGCTCTTGGTCCCTGGGTGCTGACAGTCGCTCGCAATCGGGCGATTGATTACCTGCGGTCGGTTGACGGACGCATGTCACAAAGTTCGTTGGAATTGGACCGGATCGAAAATCCAGTATTGTTCTCTGGTTTCGAAGACCGCGCCCTGACCATGGATCGCGTACAGAGACTTCAAGGCGCGTTCCAAAAGCTCTCTCCGAACCAGCGCCTGGTGATCGAGCTGGCTTATTACGAAGGACTGTCTCAAACCGAAATGGCGGAGCGGATAAAGCAGCCCCTGGGTACCGTTAAGACCTGGGTACGGACTGCGCTGAAGACTCTGCGCGAAGCACTCACGGAGGCGGCCACGGCATGAATTGCGAGGAGCTTCAGGAGATGGTTGAGCTGTACGCGCTGGGCGTGCTCGAAGACGAGGAATCCACAGAAATGGAAGCCCACCTGGGACGCGGTTGCACTACCTGCCAGGAAAACTTGAAAAATGCGCTTTGCATGAATGCGTCTTTAATTAGTTCTGGCCCCGACGTGGCTCCTTCCCCCAAGCTCAAACGCCGCATCCTTGCCAGCGTTGGAGTCCAGCCCAAGGGCTGGGGGTGGCTGGGGGCTTTTGCCACGGCGTGTCTTTTGGTGATCGCACTTTGGCTCGGAAACGAGGAACGGCAGCGCGGCGCCGAGCTCGCACAAGCGAGACAGAACATTATAGAAGTGTCCTCCCAGCGCGATCGCCTGGATAACGCTTTGCGCATTCTCGATCAGCCCGAAACCGTCCGCGTCACGTTTGGCAAGGGCGCGCCCGAGCCTCCGCGTGGGAATGTCTTCATCCATGCCCAACTTGGCGTGATGCTGGTCGCCTCGAATCTTCCCAAGCTTTCCACCGGTAAAACTTATGAGATGTGGCTGATTCCCAAAGGCGGCGCACCACGGCCTGCGGGGTTATTTCAGTCGACGGACGCCGGATCGGCCGTTCACGTCCTGTCTGGACCGGTCGACACGGCCGCTCTTGGCGCGGTTGCCGTCACGGTCGAACCTGAAGCCGGTTCACCTGCCCCCACCACCCAGCCGCTAATAACCGCAATTGCGGGCATGTAATTTTCCTCTCACGTAGTCACCGAAATAACGTTCAATTTCAAATTTAAATCCGTCCCATTTTCATAGCTTTCCCATTCTGATCTCCCCGTATTTGTGGGTCTCCCAGCCTATTTTAGGGCCAGAAGAGCTCCTCTGTGAGCACTTCTGGAAAGGGGAGACTATCATGGGAGAACCTATTATCATTTGGCCGACCGGCACCTAAACTTGAAAACTGAGTAGATTTGAAACGGTTCGGGACCGAAAAAGAGCCGGAAATTCGTCTAGGCCAGACATTTCCGGCTCTCTATATGCTACTGGTAGTACTGGGTCTTGCCGGTCCCTTTTTTACATGTTAGTATCCGGCTTCGGATCATAAGTGGCCACCTTACATAGGTGCCTTTACTTGTTACTGATCCTTTGGATGGCCGTTTCGCGTCCCTCAACGGCGATCTTCGCTGGCACGACTCCGTCCAGCTCGTGGATCCCTAAGGGCACAGCTAAACTTCTAACCGAGATTCATCAAGCCCGCGCGGCCTCTGACTATCAGTCGGTGGACCGTCTCTGCCGGGCGGCCGCGTCTCGGGCAATCGGGATGGGAGCAGATGCATCCGCAGCGAAGTTTCTTGATTGTGCCGGCGGAGCTCAGTTTGCCCGCTTTCAATATAGGAGCGCTCTGGCATCCTACTATGAAGCCCGCAAACTCGCCGAATCTTCCGGTGACCGCGAAGAATTAGGCGCAGTTCTCCTCAACCTTTCCAGCCTTTATCAACAGGTCTGGGACACCCAGTCCGCTCGGCGGTCCGCCGAACAAGGCCTGTCCGTCACTGAAAAACTGGCCGATTTCCATTACAAATCCGAACTCTTCCTCCAATTGGGCAGGCTTCAGGACAGCACCCAAACGGAAGCTGCCGGGAAGTATTTCCGCCAGGGAATCGAGGCAGCGAAGAAACGAGGCGATCCTTCTGTTCAAGCCGTGGGCCTGGATCTTCTGGGCCAATCACTGCAGTCTTCCGGAGATTTGAATGGGGCCGAAACCGCTTATTCGGCCGCCCATCAATTGCGGCTCACAAACATTCCATCGGAAGTTGGTTTTTCGTTGGCGCGGCTCGGGAAGCTCAAATTGGTTCAGGCATCGACCGCGCAAGGTGCACGAAAGGAAGCTCTACTTGGGGAAGCACAGCGGCTCACAAACGAAGCTCTACACCTTCAGGCCGACCCCCGAAAACCATCCCTACCCAACTATGTTCTACGCCACCAATTGGGTTCGATTCGTAATTTGCAGGGCAATGTAGACTCCGCGCTTAGTGATTTCCGGGCCGCTATATATGAGACACAGGCATCCCGCAGTCATTTCCCTCCAGCTGCTTCGTCCTTTGAAGGAGCAAATGCAGGACTGGAGGAGACAATTTTCGACGCTTTTGTGGAGGCAGCGGCAGCCAAAGCCCTTGCCACACGGAGCCCTCGATTAGTGCGGGAGAGCTTTCTTGCGGCGGAGATAAATCGAGCTGCCAGCCTCCGTCAAAGCATTGGAATGACTGAGGTTTGGCGCAGGAAGCTACCAGCGGATTATTGGGAAATCTTGGCACAGCTCCGCCATGAGGACCAAAAGCTGTTGCTCGGCTCCAGGGCCCGCAGCAACCTTTCCGACAGTCTCGAACTGAGACTTTCCGAAATGGAAGCGCGGGCAGGCTTGGATTTTTCTCAACAAACCTTCGAAAAGTTTGATGATTTTCGGTCACTTAAACATATCCTGGAGGGGCTAAGGGACGCGGAAGTATTGCTTAGCTTTCACCTGGGGGAAAGACAATCTTTCCTCTGGGCCGTTACCCGGAACTCGCTCCGCCTGTATCCACTGGCTTCGAGGAACCGGATACGGCAGAGCGTTAAGGAGTTTAGGGATGCGGTTGCAAACAGGAAGACCGGAAGCGGACAGGCTGGGGCAACTGCTTTACCGCGATTTGTTTGGCCAGTTGGGAGAGGAGAGAAGAAAGACCGCATGGCTTCTGTCTCTCGAGGATGCACTCTTCGAGCTCCCTTTTGCCGCGCTGGTATCCGACCCTGCGAATGGGAGCCGTGAACCTATGTATCTGATCGAGAGCCATTCCTTACAAGTTGTCCCAGGCGTTTTTCTGCTCGAGCACGGCGACTCAAAGGGCTCGGCCCGCGGACGTCTGGTAGCGGTAGGTGACCCAATCTATAACACCGCCGATTCTCGTTGGCTCGCCGCGCACCCGGCCACCAAGGGAATTTTTGGTTTGGGAATAGCCAGCGCCAACGCTTCCGCCCAGCTAAACCGTCTCGTTGGCAGCGCGCGCGAAGTGGAATCAGTCTCGCGAGCCTGGGGATCCGCTCCAAACACGCTGCTGGAAGGCGACCAGGCAAATCGTGAACGTCTGTTGCAGGCGCTCACACCCGCGCCCGACGTTGTCCACCTTGCCACGCACGTATTGGCAGACGGTCTTTCGAGGAGGAAATCGTTCATCGCTCTGGGCCTGGGGCCGGACCGGCAACCCGAACTGCTCTCCCAATCCGACATCGGGGTTCTACAGGTCCCGAATGCGCTAATAGTGATGACGGGTTGTTCCACCGCTACTGGGGACATCCTCGCCGGAGCGGGATTGCAAGGTTTGACCGAGGCTTGGGCTGTCGCCGGAGCCAGGGGTGTGGTGGCGACACAATGGCCGGTGCGCGATCTTCCGGGCAACTTTCTACCCGGCTTCTACAACGCCCTCGCGTCGCTCGTCCACGGCCGAAGCTTTACGCAAAGCGCAAATTGAGATGATCCATTCCGGGACGGCGTTCGCGGCATCGTCAACTTGGGCTTCTTATCAGTTATTCGGAGGTACGCGATGACGCGCACGAAAGCACTAGAGGAATTGTCAGACGACTTCGAGGCAGACACGGTGCCTCCCGGCCAACAGAACGCCAGCCATATGATGGGGAGGAGATGGACGAATCGTGCCTGCCCCCCAGCGTCGCCGATGCCGCCGACGCGTCCGTTTCGCCCGAATCCTACGCGAGCCTGGTGCAATTGGTGGAGCGTATTCGCTCCGGCCAGACGGACGGCATGGAGGATCTCTACGCTCTCTTCTCCAAGGGAATCCGTTTTTACCTGTGCCGCCAACTCGGCCCCCAGGAACTGGACGACAAGATTCATGACACGTTCCTGGTGGTAGTCCAGGCTATCCGCAGAGGCGAATTGCGCGAACCCCAACGGCTGATGGGCTTTGTCCGCACCATTGTCCGCCGCCAGGTAGCTGCGCACATAGACAAAGTGGTCCACAATCGCCGCGATCAGATGGATCTGGACACCACCGCCCGTGTAGCCGACCCGCGTGGCAACCCGGAGGAAACAGCGATGTTCCTCCAACGTAACCGGCTGATCCACAAGGTATTGGGCGAGCTTTGCCCGCGGGACCGCGAGATCCTCACCCGCTTCTATTTGATGGAGCAGGGCCAGGACCAGATCTGTTCGGAAATGGCACTGTCGGAGACCCAGTTCCGCCTGCTCAAGTCCCGGGCGAAGTCCCGATTTGGAGAGCTGGGAAGGAAGAAGCTGGCGCATCGTTCTTTGACTGCATTTTTTGTGAGAACTTCCGCCAGTATGTCTCACTAAGGTACAGTTCCAATATGGGACGGTGGTCATGACACCGATTCCTGGAGGCAGTTGTGTCGGGTAAGGACGACGTTGGGATACGTTTTCTCTCTCATCCCTCTGAGGATGCATGGGAGGAGTATGCCTTTAAACGCCTGCCCGAGAATGAGGTCGAGCGTCTTGAAGCCCACCTTATCGCCTGCACCGCATGTCAATCTACGCTGCAACGTGTTGATAATCTGATTCACTCCATGCGCTCTGTCTCGTTGGAAGAAGTCAAAATTCCTCCGGCGAGTCCGTCGGTTGAACGCTGGATTCCGTTCCCGATGCGTCCCGCCATTCTTTCCATGGCCCTAGGAGCGTTTGTAGTTGTGGCTGGCATCGCAGTCATCCGGTACCGCAGCCCTCAGAACCCACAGGTCGCATTGGTGACGCTCGAGTCTTTTCGAGGAAGTGGGACGGCCGCCGCCCCCACCAGCAGGCCTCTCGATCTGGAAATTTCCGAACCCGACATTCCCGGCGGGTGCCTTATATTCTCTGGAAGTAGTCACGCTGGCGGGAGAGTCCGCCTGGAAGGGAACTCCTCAAGCTAGGGGAGGAAAGTTGGTCGGCCACGTGGAGAAAGGTCTCGACAATGGTCCCTACTGGGTGCGGCTGTTCAGCGCAGACGGCACGCTGTTGCGTGAGTTCGGGCTGCAAGTCCAGTAACTCACACCTTTAGTTCGTAGCCCTGGCCTCGCATTCCCTCGATAATGCGCAAGCGGATGGCCGCCACTTCTTCCGAAGACAGCGTCCGATCCGATGCCCCCACACTCAGGCGATAGGATAGAGTCCGAGTCTCGTCCGACGCCGCGAATTCACGCTGAAAGTGAATGGAAAGCAAGTCCGCGCCGGCGAAAGTCCGCAATTGCGCCTCAACATGGCCGATCAGATCCCGCGATGCGGCGACCACCGACAGATCGAACGCGCTGGATGGAAACCGGCGCAGCGGAGTATATCGGGTGGTCTCTGGCTGCAGGCTTTCGAGCAGCGTCAAATCCAGATCCAGCACTGCGGCCCGTCCCGCTTCTACCATCCTGGGATGAAATTCGAAAAGGCGCCCAAGGACAGTTTGGTTCATGCACGACATCCGCGGCGCGCTGCGGATGTTCGTAGGGCCTCGGCTCATTCGAGGGCCGTATTTCGCAGCCATGCAAAAGGCATGTAGCCAGGCGTGTCAACTCCAGCAGGCCCGCGACTCCATCGTCCTTCGCATATAGCGCGGCAGCAAAATGTGGAACTTCCCGGTTCGGGAATACTTCGTTGCCGATCTCGAACAAACGGAATGTTTCGAAGTGCCGCGCGTTGTCCTTCACGTTTTTCCAGATGCCCGGCAGTAGGCTCGATCGCAAGAGATTCTGGTCCGACGCGATTGGATTCGCCACTTGAACCTGGTTTTCTGAGGAAAGCGAGAACGCCCGCGCCATTTCCTCGCTCACAAAGGAGTAGTTGTAAACCTCAGTGAAGCCTTGCGCGGCGGCCATCGCGCGAACACGATGATGAAATTCGCGCCGCGGATTGGCGGGCGGCACTCGCGCGGGTACCAATGGTGGCGTTGGCTCGATCGACCCATAGCCGATCATCCGCCCGACCTCCTCCACCAAATCATCTTTAATAGAGACATCCTTCGTCGCGCGCCAGCTTGGCACGGTGACCGAGAACACGCCGGGGCCGGTCTCGTTCACTCCAAATTCGAGCGACTCGAGTATCCGCCGGACTTCAGCCGAGGGAACCGCGCGGCCAAGCTTAGACTCCAGCCAATCGAGGGGAAGCATGATTGGTGGAGGCTCAGGCAGTGGCTGATAGGCATCCGCCACTCCGCCCACTAGCTGAATTCCCGGTGAAACTTCCTCAAGCAATGCCACTGGCGCGCTCCAACCCTCGCATCGTATTGACTGGGTCCTGAGCTTTCTCAAAGCGCATGGAGGCGTCGGTGCGAAGCTTCAACCGCGACGAGGTTTTGCGAATGCTGGAAGCGTTGAAGTTCGCGCTCTCCAAGACAATGCGAGTGGTGGAGTTGGAGATGGCGCTATCGGCGCCGCCAATGACGCCAGCCAGAGCGACCGCCCCTTCGCGATCGGCAATCACCAGGTTCGATGGGTCAAGTTGATAGGTCTCCCCATTCAGCGCGGCGAGCGACTCACCCGCATGGGCGCAGCGCACCCGAATCTCGCCTCCGCGAAGCTTCTCCGCATCGAAGGCATGCATCGGCTGCGTAAGTTCCGCCAGGACGTAGTTGGTCACGTCGACGATATTGTTGATCGTGTTTAGGCCGATCGCCTCCAGCCGATACTGCAGCCACAAGGGCGACGGTCGGACGGTGACGTTCTCAAAAACCAGCGCGGAGTAGCGCGGGCACAACGCGTAGTCTTCAATGGACAAGCGAATAGGCGCGGGTTCTTTAGCGAAGTCTATGTGCTTTACAGGGTCTCGGAGTGGCTTATTTAAGATGGCGGCTACTTCGCGAGCCATGCCGTAATGGCCCCACAAGTCGGGCCGATGCGTCAGGGATTTGTTGTCGACCTCAATGATGAAATCCGGAGCCAGTTCCAGCGGCAGCAATAATTCCAGCACGCCTGCATGGTCGCGGCTGATGCCGAGCTCTGCAGCGCTCGCGAGCATGCCATCGCTTTCCACTCCCTCGATCGTCTTTTTGTCCGAGAGGCACATAAACCGTTCGCAGCCCTACACGGCAATTCGGCGCGCCGCAGACGACTGTTTTGCGGCCGAATTTGGCGGTCTCCACGACGGTTTTTTTGTTGTGGCCTTTGCCCATGGGCTCGGCCGAGAGCACGGTCGCCTCGCAGGCGGAGACTAGCGCGGCACCCACTTCTTCGACGCCCTCGCACTCGGCGGTCTTGATGGTGATGAGGCGCTCTAGGTCGTGAGGTTTGGTTTCCAACCCGTCCACGAGCTCGCGCAGCCAGTTGTAAGAGAATTTCATACCAAGAACTTTTTTAAGCGGGGCTCAAGCCCCACGCGGGCTGAAGCCATTAGAACTGCTTCAGGAACCGCAAGTCCCCGCTGGCGAATAACCGGATATCGTCAATTGCGTACCGCATCATCGCAAGCCTGGTCAGCCCTAATCCGAACGCAAAGCCGCTCCATTTCTCCGGGTCCACTTTGCTGTATCGAAGCACCGCCGGGTGCACCAGCCCGCATGGGAGCAGTTCCACCCAACCCGATTGCTTACACACCGGGCAGCCCGATCCTCCGCAAATCAGGCACTGAATATCCAATTCGAAACCGGGTTCGACGAAGGGGAAGAATCCAGGCCGCAGGCGCACCGTCACTTCGCGGCGGAAGACGGCCGATAGCAGCGTCTTCATGAAATAGATCAGGTGCGAGACGGACACGTTGCGATCCACCATCATGCCTTCCAGTTGATAGAAGGTGTGTTCGTGCGACGGATCCACTTCTTCGTTGCGAAACACGCGGCCTGGCGCAATCATTTTGAGCGGCGGCCCCAGCTTTTCCAGGGCCCTTACCTGCACGGGCGATGTATGTGTGCGCAGCAACCTGCCGTCGTTGAGCCAGAACGTATCCTGCATGTCGCGAGCCGGGTGGTCGGCGGGAATGTTCAATGCGTCGAAGTTGTAATACTCGGTCTCCACTTCCGGTCCATCCAGAACCGCGAAGCCGAGCGAGACAAACAGCTCTTCGATTTCGCGCTGCACTTGCGTAATGGGGTGCAAGCTTCCCGGCACCACACCTGGTGCGGGAGCTGTGAGGTCGACCCATTCAGAGGCGAGCCGTTTATCCAGCGCGATGCCGTTCAACGCCGACTTCTTCGCCTCTTCCTTGCCTTCCAGGTCCTGCTTAACGGCGTTCAGCACTTTGCCGATCCGGGCGCGCTCCTCGGGCGCAAGCTTGCCGAATTCCTTGCTGATCTCTGCGAGCTTGCCCTTGCGCCCTAAGAACTCGACTCGTACGGCTTCCACTGCATCCAGCGTCGATGCAGTCTCTAGTTGCAGCAGCGCCGCTTGATGCAGCGACGATATGTTTTCTTCCACGCCCACTGTTAGAGCCGGGCCCCCTTTAATTCCAGGTACTCGACCATATCCTGATGGCCTTTGGTCAACGCAAGATCCAGCGGGCTCTGGTTATTTTCCGCCCGGACGTTCACGGTGGCGCCTGCTTCAATCAGCATCGACGCCATCAGAACGTCACCGTTCTGCGCTGCTGCGTGTAGCGCGGTCCAGCCGCCATGTTGCTGTGCGTCCGCGGCCGCTCCATGATCCAGCAAGAGCTTGACGATACCGGTATTGCGGCTCGCCGCGGCAGCGTGCAGGGGCATGTTGTTCATCGGGTTGGTGGAACGCGCATTCACGGGCGCTCCAGTATTGAGCAGCAATCGCGCCGCGGGCTCGGCGTCGAAGAACGCAGCCAAGTGGAGCGCCGTCCATCCATCGCGGCTTACCATCGACGCGAGGCTCCGATTGGCCTTTAGCAACTCGTCTAGTTTTTCCGTGCGGCCCATCATTGCCGCGGAGAAGACGTCGATCTCGGCTCCGCGCGATTCCAGCAATTCCGCAATTGCGCCCTGGCGATGATACTTCGCCGTGAAAATTGCCGGCTGGCCATTGTCCTGCGCATTGACAAGCGACGGATCCTGGTCAAGCAACGCAGTGACCTGTGGGACATCACCCGATTTAATGGCGTCAAAGAATTGTTTCATGCGAGCCCTCCACTCTTAGGCGGCGGGGGAAAGGAACAGGTCCTCGGACTTAGCCACTTCCCAGGAAAGGTGATTGATATAGAACAGCAGAGCCGCAGGTGGAAATTTGTCGTTGAATGTCTCCCACACTTCGGCGCGCCAGCCTTCTTTTAGATGCTTGCTCACGTCGGCGTCTTTGTCGAAGAAGCCTTCCTGATGAGGCACGCCCAGATGATTGAGCACAGCTTGGATCAGGTCGAGATGAGAAATCAGGATGGCCTGCGCCAGCTCCGTGGCGAATTCATCGTCGTGCTCACCCAGCCGCACCCAGGAGCGTGGAGCGGATTTACGTAAAGTCTCCGAATTGAGCTTGTTCAGATACAGCCGCGTCTTCAGGCGATCAAACAATTGGTAGGTCTTCAGCTTGCCCATCGAAATGGAGCGCAAAAGACTGGTGAAGGTCTCCTCGCCAAGACCCAGAAAAATATCGCAAAGCTGCATCAGGACTATTGTAGCCGCCTTACGGCTGCCGGCTACTGCCCGCGAGCACTCCGATCGGAATGCGCAGCCGCAGGACCCGCTCCCGCGTACGCTCCTCTTCGAGATTCCGCGTGCGGGCTTTCAGCAGGTCACTCAGAGAGACCATCCCCAGCAGCTTTCGGCTGTCGGCGGAATCCACCACGGGCATCCTGGTCCGTCCGGTTTCCGCCATACGGTAAACCACCACGCGAAGGGGCTCGTCGGGGTACGCCACCACGGGGTCGCGCTGCATGGTGGAGGTCACGCTGGCTGTGTAATCATCGGCGAGCTCTTTCAAGCGTCGGCGCGTGAGCACACCTTGAAGTTTGAGGTCGCCGTCGACCACCGGATAAAGGGTCTGGCCGCGTCCCTGATCGGCGTGCAGATGGCCAGCTAGATCTGTCTGCCGGGCACCCTCTGGAAGCACCACGACGCTGGTTCGCATCACCTCACGTACGAAGAGAATCTCCAGCGGGTCGGTTGCGTATTCGCGCGTAAGATGGAAGCCGCGTCGGCTAATCTTCTCGGTCAAGATCGAGCGGTGCAGCACCAGAACCGTAAACGCGTGGGCCACTACAACAGCCACCATCAGCGGCAATAGCATGTTGATGTCATGCGTAAGCTCGATCAGGAATACGATCCCGGTGAATGGAGACCGCATGGTGCCTCCTAAAATCGCACCCATGCCGACCAGCGGCCAGAAGCCGATTCCTTCAGCGGCCAGATGCGGCGACAGAAGGCCGCCCAGAGCGCCGCCCATCATCAGCAAAGGAGCCAGTACGCCACCTGAAGTCCCCGAGCCGAGAGAGATGGCCCAGATGGAGGACTTCACCAGCAGAATTCCTAAGAGCGCTGCGAAGAGCACCTGACCCTGCAGCAGTCGGCCGATGAGGTCGTACCCGACGCCCAGAGCTCCCGGAAAAATCAGCCCGCCAATGCCGATAGCGATTCCGCCGAACGCCGGCCACCACATCCAGTGAATGGGAAGCTTTGCGAATAGGTCCTCGCAGGCATACACGGCACCGGTGAGAAGAGCAGATAGAGCTCCCGCCAGCACCCCGACCACCAAGCAACCCGCAATTCCATCCATGCCGATGAAGAGAGCATGCGGCGGCACGGGAAACAGCGGACCCACTCCTAGAAGATGACGGCGCGCCACCGCGGCGGTGATGCACGCGCACGCGGCAGGAATAAAGCTTCGCGGCTTCCATTCAAACAGCAGTAGCTCGACGGCCAGTAGAAGCGCCGCCAGGGGAGAGGCGAACACGGCCGCCATTCCTGCCGCGGCCCCCGCCACCAACAGGGTCTTGCGTTCTGAACTGGACAGATGGAAGAGTTGAGCGACCAATGAACCGACCGCTCCGCCCGTCATAATAATGGGGCCTTCGGCGCCGAAAGGGCCGCCCGACCCGATAGAAATCGCCGAGGAGAGCGGCTTCAGCAAAGCCACGCGCGGCTGTACTTTGCTACCTCGGATCAGAATAGCTTCAATCGCCTCCGGGATTCCATGTCCTCGAATTCGTTCCGAGCCATATCGCGCCATCAAACCGATGATTAACGCTCCGGCCACTGGAACCAGCACGGACCAAATGCCCAACTGATTGTCCGCCGGTGAAACCAGGTCGGTACGCCAGCGGTGGAAATAGAACAGATTAGTAAACAGGCCGATCAGCCGGAGCAGGGCGACCGCTACATAAGAACTGATGATGCCAATGGGGATCGCGAGCGCCGACACCCATAGGGTGCGGGTCGTAGCGGTGAAATCCCCCAGGGGCTCACGCTCGTGGTTATTCTTCGACATGTTGAGAATCGTGATTGTTTTGGATCAGCGCCAGACTTTTGATCAACGCTGGAATCGCCGATCGGAGCTCGCGACGATGGTGCAAGGACAGTTCGCGCAGGATCTTCGATCCCTTTGGAGTTAGCCGGATTTCGGCGCTTCTACGGTCTTCTTTGGATCGCGTGCGACGAACCAGGGCGAGCGCTTCCATGCGGTCTATCAATTCGACGGTGCTGTGATGGCGGAGTTGCAAACGGCTTGCCAGGTATTGGACCGTGGCAGGCTTGGGATCGGCGGCTTTCAGTGCTAGCATCAATTGGTGCTGCTGGGGTTCCACACCAGCAGCAAGGGCCGCGTTCTTACTGAAAGCCAGGAAAGAACGGATCTGATATCGGAATTCGGCGAGAGCTTGATACTCGCCGGAAGAGATTTCTGCCGGCAACACTTATATCGTATCACGATATGTTTCCCCAAAAGCAGGCCTTGGCCGGCGCGCCCAAAACATTTCAATGGTCTTCTGTATTAGAGACACGTCGATTACAATGAAAACGAATGCCTCTGCTTGAAGTCGATTTCTGGGAGATGGCCAAAAGTTCTGAACCCATCCCGCTTGCCGTCATGGCGATTCTCATTCTTTTTTCCATATTGTCCTGGACGGTGATTCTTTCCAAGGTCTCGGGATTTAGCAGGGCTAAGCGGAAAAATCTGGCATTTCTGCGGATGTTCCGTAAGACGCCGCGGATGGAAAACATCGCGCCGCAGGTGGGCGAATTCCGGCCCTCGCCCCTGGCAGGCGTCTTCGATTTCGGCTTCAGCGAAGTATCGCGGCAAATGGCCGCGCGCCGAGCCATCACAAATATCCCCGCGCTTGAGCGCACACTTCAACTGGGGATCAGCGAGGAAGTGACCAGGCTGGAACGCAACATGAGCTGGCTGGCCACCACCGCCGCCATTTCGCCCTTCGTCGGGTTATTCGGCACAGTGTTGGGAATTATCGACGCCTTCAACGCGCTTTCCGTCACGGGGTCCACCAGCATGCGGACCGTTGCTCCGGGTATCGCGAGGGCGCTGCTGGCAACCGCTTTGGGCTTGTTCGCGGCCATTCCCGCAGCCATGGCGTATAACTTTTTCGGTCACGCGATCAAGGAAATCGGAACTCGCATGGAAGATTTTTCGCTCGAATTTCTCAACATGACAGAACGGAACTTCGGCGAATAGCCATGGCCATTTCCGTCGGCAAACCCGGATCATTCAGAGGCAGGCGGCGGTTTGGCGGGCAGGCCGAAGCCCTTGCCGAGATCAACATTATTCCTTTGGTAGATGTGGTCCTTGTGTTGCTTATCATTTTTATGCTGACCGCGCACGTGATGGAATTCGGCCTGGAAGTCGACGTCCCTACGGTCAGGTTTACCAGTACCTCCGCGGAAGAGTTACCGGTGGTCACCATTGATAAGAAAGAAGAAACGTATTTGAATGGCAAGCCAGTGAAGCTGCGGGAGCTGAATGACCGGATCAAAGCGCAGTTCAAAGGCGCCAAGGCGGTCTACGTTAGCGCGGACGGCTCGGCTCACTGGAATTCAGTCGCTCAAGTGGTCGCGGAGCTGAGCGATGGCAAGTTTGCCATCCGTGAGGTCACCAAACCGGATGAGTCCGGAGGAAAATAGAAATAGGTATGAGCGCGGATGCCGGGCTACTCGATCAACGCGAGCCAATCGGTGGCGCGTTTTGGGGTGCGATGGCTCTGCATGTGGCTCTCTTCGGCGGAGTCGCTGTGTTTAATTGGATGAACAGCCGCACACCGCTTGGCGCGCCAGATGCTGGCGGCGCTGCGGTCGGCGTCGAAGCGGTGAAGTCCCTCCCGCTTATGCATCGCGGTCCCACCAATCCGGTTGCGAACGATAGCAAGTCGGAGGTTCCCCAAGCGCCCGCGAAGCAGGAAGCGGTGAAAGAGCGTGAAATCCCGCCCGATGCCGTGCGAATCAAAGGCAAGACTCCGAAGAAAGCGCCGGCCACCACCACCAAGCCTCGCTTCCGCTCCTTTGACGATCTGGAACCCAACCAGTTAACCAGCACGCAGCCTCAAGCCGTATCGAACCAGGCATTCACTGCAATGCCCGGAGCGGGTCGCGTCGGCACCGGCGCCAATACAACGCTCGGAAAGCAATTCCCCGCCTACGCTGCGCAAATACAGCAGATCATCGCGCGGAAGTGGCGGACCAGCGACGTGGATCCGAGCGTGAAGACAGCTCCTCCAGTGGTCGCGACGTTCGAAATACTTCGCGATGGCAGCGTGCGAGCGGTCGCGCTGCTGGACAAGAGCGGAATTTCCACGCTCGATTTTTCGGTGCAGCGGGCGATTCTGGACTCCAACCCGTTTCCGCCGCTTCCCCCGGGTTTTGATAAAGACTCCGCAAAGGTGGAGCTGTGGTTTGAGCTAAAAAGATGAAACAAACAATCTGCGGTTCCCGGTTCTTTCAAGCCGCTTTGCTGGTTGCGTGCGGATTTGTACTTCGCGGCCAGGACAGCGACATCATGATCAAGATCAAGGGCAACGGGGATAAGGCCAAGCTCGCCCTGCCCGATTTGCGCGGCGCGGGCGACGCCCAAAGTGTCATGAACGCCTTTAACCAGACCCTGTGGAACGAGCTATCCGGCTCCGGCGTCCTGGACCTGGTGCCCAAAACCAACTACCCGCTGGAGGTTCCGCAGCAGCCTAACGATTTTAAGGCTCCTACCGTCACCAACCCCGTCCGGCGCGGCGACCAGCCCAAGACCGTCCGCAACGGACCATGGCTGACCGATTGGTCAACCGCGCCGGCCAGTGCCGACTACCTCGCGTTCGGATATACCGGCGTTCAGGATGGCCGCCTGGTGTTGTTCGGATGGCTTTACAATCTCAAGCAGCCCACTCCGGCCGCCGCTCAGACCATCGGAAAGATCTATTTCAGCTCATTGAATGAACAAGGCGCGCGCCAGGTAGCACGCGACTTCGCGGCCGACATTCTTGCTCAGTTTGGGGCAGTCGGCTTGGCGGGTTCCAAAATCTATTACGTGTCCGACCGCTCCGGCAATAAAGAAATATGGTCGATGGACTACGACGGGTCCAATCAACAGCAGATCACCAGCTATAAGTCGATCAGCTCCTACCTGGGCGTTTCGCCCGACGGCAAACTGCTGGCATTTACCACCTACGCGCAGGGCAATCCAAAAATCATCGTTTACGATCTGACCACGAAGAAAGTAAGGCCGTTTTACAATCCCGTTTCTTCCATCGTCTCCACCCCGGAGTTCTCCGCCGACGACAAGAAACTTTATTTCGCGGCGAGCATAGACGGCTGGGTTCAACTTTGCGTAGCGGACGTGGACGGCGGCAACATGCAGCGCATCTCCCATGTTCGCGCCATCGAAGTTTCCCCGAAGATCAATCCGAAAACGGGCCGCGACATGCTTTTTATTTCAGGCCGCTCCGGAATTGAACAGATGTGGCACATGAATCTAGACGGAACCGAGATGGAGCGCTGGACGCCCGGCAACGGCTACGTCGCCAACCCGGCGTGGCAGAAGGACGGCCAATTCGTCGCCTTCGCCTGGACTGCTGGGTACGAGCCCGGGGCCTACAATATCTTCATCATGGACATCGGAAATAAACAGCCCATCCAGCTTACCCATAGCGAAGGACGTAACGAGAATCCCTGGTGGGCTCCGGACGGGCTTCATATTGTGTTCACCAGTAAACGCGGTAACTCCACGCAAATCTATACGATGCTGGCCGATGGGACGAATGTGCAGCAATTGACCACACAGGGAAACAACTTCCAACCTGTCTGGGCGAAAGGGATAAACTAAGGAAGCTCAACACCTCAGCCGATTAACGGAGAGTCCGGACTGGGGAAAATCAACGCGAGACAGAATAGGGCAAGCCAGAAAAAAGGACGATGTGAAGATGCGAACGAATACGAGAACACTAAGTGCAGCAGTGTTCACCTTGACGTTGTTGATTTGGGCAGCCGGCTGCGGCGGAAAGAAACCGAAGCCCTCGCCCCCACCTCCGCCTACACCGACGGCGGCCCCCTCAAAGCCTGTCGAGACGCCGCAAGCCGCGGCGAGAGTCGTCAACTTTTCCGTCGAGCCGGTCTCCATCGAGCGTGGACAGGCGGCTACTCTGCGATGGTCGGTTGCCAATTCCACCGACATCAGTATTAATCAGGGTGTCGGCGCGGTACAGGCCAATGGTCAGCGTCAGATATTTCCCGCCGCCACCACCAGCTACACGCTCACAGCACGAAGCTCTGGTGGCGATGACTCTCGCACCGTTACGGTAACAGTAACCGCCGCCGCAGCTCCGACGACGCCGCCGCCGCCGACAACGGCTCGGATTTCCGGCTCGGAAATGTTCTCGCGAGAGCAGGCCGCCGGCAATCTGGCCGATGCGCTGTTTGACTACGACAAGAGCGACATCCGCGCCGACGCGCAACAAGCACTCACGCGCAGCGCGGCGACGCTCCGTCAGATCTTCACGGCGGATCCCAGTTTCAAAGTGGTGATGGAAGGTCATGCCGATGAGCGCGGTTCGGCCGAGTACAATCTCGGCCTGGGCGATCGCCGCGCCACTTCGGCTCGCGACTTCCTGGTGCAGTTAGGTGTACCCGCTAACAACATCACAACCATCAGTTATGGCAAGGAGCGGCCCGTGTGTACGGATGCCGATGAAGCCTGTTATCAACGTAATCGCCGGGCTCACCTGACTCCGGCGCAATAGAGGTTCAGCCAGGGAAGGGGGCCGGCCAATTCAAACCGCCCCCTGATCAGAAGGACCAACCAGTCATGACCAAAAAAGTCTTACTCACCGCTTTTCTGACGCTTACTTCTTCCGTGCTCTCGGCCCAGAAGAGAGAAGACTTCATCGCATTGCAGCGCGATGTGGCGCAGATGCAGGACCAGATGAAAGAGCTGCAAAAATCGCAGGACGAAAAGCTGGGCGCGCTTACCACGCTGGTTCAGCAGTCTCTTGAGGCATCGTCGCGTATGTCTACCGGCTTGATGCAGCTCCAGAAAAATGTGGAGACGACACTGGCGGAGCAACAATCCAAAGTGGTTTCTCCGATGGTGGGCTTAGGCACCAAAGTCGACCAGATGTCGGACGACTTCAAGGCGATGAAGGAAAACATCAACGCGCTTTCCGCCCAGATGTCCAAGCTGGACACCAAGCTGGCCGATATCTCCAGCGCTGTTCGGGTTCTAAGCACCCCGGTAGCTCCTCCTGCTGCCGCCGGACCCCCAGCCGCAAACATTCCCAGCGCACAGACACTTTGGGAAAACGCGAATCGCGATGTGTCGGGCGGTAACGACACTGTGGCGATGCAGGAATACCAGGAGTATCTCAAGTACTACCACGACACCGAAAACGCCCCTACGGCCCAATTCAATATAGGCGTGATTTACGATCGCGCCGATCAGCACGAGGATGCGCTGAAATCCTTCAACGCCGTGCTGGATTTTCCCGAAAATCCTCGCAGTGCCGACGCTCTCTATTGGAAGGGCATGGAGCTGATGAAGATGGACCAGAACACGGAAGCGGCAGCCACCTTCCGGGAGTTCATCAAGCGCTACCCCGCCAACGATAACGTCCGCAAAGCTCGGGCCAACTTAGCCACTCTTTCGGGGCCCGCGAGAACCACGACTCATAAACAGAAATGATGATAGAGCGCGGCCATCAGCCGCGCGTTTAATGATAATATACGGCCCATGAGCCGTACATTGTTCATACGCGGTACCGCCTCAGCCCTGGCGCTAGCGGGAACCTGGGTCGCCTTCACGCAAGCGCCGCCTTCCCCGCTGACCCTGAATAAAGTCAAAGACGACCTCTACGTCATTCAGGACAACGGCAGCGGCAACGTCGCCATCTATATCACCAACGAAGGCACCATCCTAGTGGACGACAAATTCGAGCGCAACTACGACGGCATCATGGAGAAGGTGAAGAGCGTCACAGACAAGCCCGTGAAGTACGTGATGAGCACGCACCACCACGCCGACCACACCGGGAGCAGCGCCAAATTCCTGGAAACCGCCGAAATCATCGCGCACAAGAACAACCGCATCAACATGATCAATGGGAAGCAGCCCGGCGCGCCCCGCGTCGTATTCACCGATGAGGCCGACGTTTTCCTGGGCGGTAAAGAAGTCCGAGCCCGCTACTTCGGCCGCGGCCACACCAACGGCGATGCCGTGATTTATTTCCCCGCGTTGCGCACCATTCACACAGGCGACCTGATGGCCGGCACCAGCCCTCTCATCGATTACAACGGCGGAGGCAGCCTGAAAGAATGGGCCGCCACGCTCGACGGCATCATGAAAGGATTCGATTTCGACACCGTGATACCCGGCCACGGAGCGGTAACCGACAAAGCCGGCCTGCTCAAATATCGCAACGATGTGGAGAAGCTCACCACCGAAGTGAGCTCGATGATCAAACAGGGCAAGAACAAAGACGACGTAAAAAACATGCTGATTGCCAACTACAAGTGGGACCCTACCGGGTTGCCCATGCGCGCCAGCCTGGACGGCATGCTCACGGAGATGAAGTAGCACTTATGAAAAAGACTTTTCTTATCCGGCTGTCGGCGGGAATGCTGGCCCTGGGCGGAGCCTGGGTCGCCTACACACAGAACAACGCGAAGGCGCCGCCCGAATTGAAGATCAACAAAGTTTTCGACGACCTCTACGAGATCGAAGGCGATGGCGGCAACGTCGCGGTGTACATCACCAATGAAGGCGTCATTATGGTGGACGACAAGTACGAACAGGATCATGACCAGATCATGTCCAAGGTGAAGAGCGTCACCAGCCAGCCCATCAAATACATTCTGAGCACCCACTATCATGCCGATCACTCCGGGGGAAACACTCGTTTCACGACCGAAGCCGAGATCATCTCCACCCGCAACGCGCACGACGGCATTGTGCAGCACAAGCAATCCAACGCGCCCGCGGGCATGGTGGCCGCTCGCGTGACCTTCACCGACGAAACCGACATCTTCCTGGGCGGCAAGGAAGTCCGCGCGCGCTACTTCGGTCGCGGCCACACCAACGGAGACGCTGTGGTCTACTTCCCGGCCTTGCGAACTGTGCACACCGGCGACCTGGTCACGTCGGGCACTCCGCTAATCGATTATCCAGGCGGTGGCAGCATCGTCGAATGGACTAAGACTTTGGATGCGGTGGTGAGCAATCTCGATTTCGATACAGTGATCCCGGGTCACGGCCCTGTGGAGAAAAAGGCCGATCTGATTACCTACCGCAACAACGCCGAAAAGCTGAGGACTCGCGTACAGGAGCAGATTCGCCAGGGCAAGAGTCAGGCTGACGTAGGCAAGTTCATGACCGCCGAATATAAATGGGCCCCCGATAGCCTCAACATGCAGTGGAGCCTGCCGGGTATGATGGCGGAGCTGAAGTAGTCCCGGCGAGTCCAAGCTCTTCCGCCCGAGCCTGCATCGCCCGAATACAGAATTCGATGTGCTGATCCAGGTCGATCTCCATCGCCCCCGCCCCGTCGACGATATCGTCCCGGCTGACCGAACGCGCGAACGCTTTATCCTTTAATTTTTTCCGCACGCCTTTGGTGTCGACCTCATGAATGCTGCGCGAGGGCTTCACGTAGCTGACTGCCGTGAGGAAGCCGGCAAGCTCATCGCAGGCAAACAGAGTCTTCTCAAGCCGCGAAACGCGTGGTACGCCGCTGTAGTTTGCGTGCGATAGGATCGCCCTGCGGATTTCCTCGTCCACGCCGCGTTGGGCGAGAATGGGCTCGCCTTTCATGGGGTGGTCAGGGGCATCGGGATGCATTTCATAGTCGAAGTCATGCAGCAACGCCGTGACGCGCCATTTGGTTTCGTCCTCTCCAAAATGGAGAGAGTACGCGGCTACACAAGTCTCCACCGCAAGCGCATGCCTACGGAGGCTGTCGGACTTAGTAAACTCGCAGAGCAATTCCCAGGCTTGATCGCGGTCCATGCGAACCAGTTTATGCTAGACTTGCAAATGAGGCGTGCCCGCGCCTTTGTGGGCTCCCCAAAGCCCAACGGAATGGGCCTGTGGCGCAGTTGGGAGCGCGCTTCCATGGCATGGAAGAGGTCGACGGTTCGAACCCGTCCAGGTCCACCAAAATTAGTCATTGGCCCTCCAACTACGAGCGGAATTGAAGTAGAATCGGAACGTTCATTGGAGGAGACCCCATGCGAACGTCTCGACAGAAACGCACCACCCTGTTGCTTGCGGCAGCCCTGATGCTGGCGGGTAGCGCCGCGATTTCCGGCCAGCAGCCTCCGGTTGTGGATTCGACGGTGCTGAAGAAGGCCGGGACGCCGGCGGATCAGTTCCCCGGTTCCTGGCTCACCTATGGGAAATCCCAGAGCGAGACGCGCTACAGTCCGCTGAAACGGATCGACGCTTCAAACGTGAAACGCCTCGGCCTTGAGTGGGCGTATGTAGTGGGTGCGGGCGGCTACAACCAGGAGGGAACCCCTCTGGTCTGGAATAACACAATCTACGGCACTACAACGTGGAGCGTGGTATACGCCGTTGACGCGCGCACGGGTAAGCAGATTTGGCGGTGGGATCCGGAGGTCAATCAGCGTTCCAGGGGTATTAACGCGAATCGTGGTCTTGCGCTCTACAACGGTAAGATCTTCGCTCCCGGCATTGATGGACGCTTGTTTGCGCTCGATGCAATGACTGGTAAACCCGTCTGGGAGGCCCGCGTCGCCTGGCCGCAGGAGGGATATTACATCACCATGGCGCCGCGAATTGCTGGCGGCAAGGTGATCATCGGGGTATCGGGCGGGGATACGACGACTCGTGGTTTCTTCGATGCGTATGACGCGGCAACTGGGCAGCGGTCGTGGAGGTTCTATACAGTTCCAGGCGACCCCGGCAAGCCCTTCGAGAACGAGGCGATGCGAGCAGCCGCCAAAACGTGGGGCGGCGATTTCTACACCAAGGGCGGTGGCGGAGCGGTTTGGGACGGCTTCGCGTACGATCCCGGCGCCAACCTGGTTTATGTCGGAACCGGAAATGCCGAGCCGTGGACGCAAAAATTCCGTGGCGCAAAGGACCTGGACAATCTGTATACCTGCTCGATCCTTGCCGTGGATCTCACGACCGGGCAGCTCAAGTGGCATTTTCAGACCGTGCCGAACGACAACTGGGATTTCGATAGCGTCCAGCAGCTCATGTTGCTCGACTTGCGGATCGATGGGCGCGTACGTAAAGTTCTGACGCAAGCCGCGAAGAATGGATTCTTCTACGCTATCGACAGGGTCACAGGACAATTCATTTCGGCCTTCCCGTTCGTGAAGGTGAACTGGGCGAAGGGCATCGACGATAGTGGGCGTCCGATGGTGAATCCCGAAGCTTACTATGATGTGGAGCCGGTGGCGGTTTATCCGACCGGTGGCGGCGCGCATAACTGGGCGCCGATGTCATACAATCCGGCCACCGGACTGGTCTACATTCCCGCTTCTTACACGTCGTACACCTACCAGGCGCAAGACGAATACAAAAAAGGTAGCAACGGCGATGAACGCACGAGCGCCGAACCGCGACAGATCAAGGCGCCAGCCATCGGCCCATCGGCTCCGGACGGGGTCCGCGGCGGCCTGCAGGCCTGGGATCCGGTGAAACATATGCTGGTCTGGCGCGGCGATGGCGGCGGAGGCATTGGCGGTGGCACTGTGACCACGGGCGGAAACCTGGTCTTCCAGACGTCTAATGACGGGCGTTTCGCGGCTTGGAGCGCCGACAAAGGCGAGAAGCTGTACGAACTACAGACCGGCAAGCGAGGTGTGGGTCCACCGATCACCTACGAGATCGATGGCAAACAGTACGTGGCCTTTATGGCCGGTGCGGGCCGCCCCGCGGGGATTGTCGGTCCCAATGACGCCAAGGTCGATAACCCTCCCATGCTGTTCGTCTTTACACTTGACGGGAAGGCCGAGCTTCCCGCCGTTCCTCCGGCCCCGCCGGCAAGCGCTGCACCGGCAGCTCGTTAGATCGAGCCAGGGCTGGCGTGAGTGCAGGCCCGAAGCGCATTGGCGCCGTACAGGAACATAGCATTATGAATATGAACCCAGGTTTCAGAATTGCACTCGTCATGAGCGCCATCCCGGTACTTACAGCCCAGAAAATCGAAGAGTTCCCACTGAGTTCCCTCGAAGGCCTGACACCTCTGCACATGGAAGCACAACCCGTCCATTATCGTGGGCGCGACGCCATTCACTTATCCGCAACTCCGAAGACCGAGGGAGAACCCATCGTCATTCTCACCAATTCGGATTTTGAAAACGGAACTATCGAACTTGATCTTGCCGGCGCACCTCCGGCCGGTGCCCCCGACACGGCCCGCGGCTCCGTCGGTGTCGCCTTCCATCTCCAGAGTCCCACGCGGTTCGAGTGTTTCTATCTGCGCATGACGAACGCCCGCGCCGACGATCAGGGTCGCCGCAATCATACCCCACAGTACATCTCCCTGCCCGATTTTCCTTTCGAACGCACGCGCGCCGAAACGCTAGGCCTGTATGAATCTTACGCGGACCTTGAGGCGGGCGTATAGACCAAACTTCGCATAGTCGTGTCGGGCGCGCAGGCGAGACTTTACGTTAATGGAGCCGATCAACCCAGCCTCATCGTCAACGATCTAAAGCTTGGACAAGTTCGCGGCAAAGTGGCCCTTTGGTCCGGACGCGACGCGGATGGATATTTTTCCAATCTGCGAATTTACTGACTACCGGTACTCGCAAAGTCCATCACGTTCAGCAAGCGACGCGAGCTGCAATCGGTTGCCAATGATCCGTCACTGCCCGAACACTTCACTTCCGGGAAACGTTAATGCAAAGCCATACCATCGCGTGAAGATCTGCTGGGGATGCTCCATTACCAAACGTTTTCCGGTGCGACTGAAGAGCACACTCGTTCGGAGAACTGATCCGTTATCAAGTAGAGCGTCTTTGTCCAACATCTTGACTGGCTACTAGACCCGTCGCAACTGGCCTATGGTGAATGAATCGAGTATCGACCCGCATGAGCACTGAATATTGACGTCCCAATCGATGGACCCCGGCCGACAGTTCTGCGCAGAAGCGCCACCCCGAGCAAAACGAGTGGCACACTGAACAAAAAGGGCGTATGGAAATTCATGCGTTGATGGACTTCCCCAGGGGAAATATCGGCGCTTCCCGAAACGGCGTGATCGGCGAAACGCCTTATGAGTACTTGAGCGGAAATTCCCTTTGGGGGCCAAACACGGCGTTCCAGGAATAGCGCCAGAAGTCGTGGAGTTATATGCGATTGTCTGGGGCTTGTCGACACCAGCAATAATCAGAGGACAGTATGAAAGAAGACAGAACATCCGCCATGCCATCTGATTCCTTAAATCAAAGGGCCCCACAATTCTGCTCATCGCGGCCTCACGTGGTCTCGGCCTTGCGATGGCCGCTGAGTTCTTCAAGAGAGGTTGGAACGTCGTTGGTACGGGTTCCTGAGCGGGATCTTCAAACTCGTGTTGTCGGATGGACTTGTACTGACCAATCCGGCAGCAGAGCTTCGGATTCCAAGAAAGTGTCTGCCAGGGCGAACGATGCGCCCGCTGATGGAAAAGGAGGTTACGACATACCTGGAGTCACTCGCACTCCGGGAAAAACTCATTGCACGGCTCGCAATTTTCGAGGGGCTACGACCAGGAGAAATTCTGGCGCTTCGATGGAAGGCGCTCGATGGGGAGGTGCTTCGGGTGAACGAG
>CAVYBC010000007.1:0-458916 GCA_963766615.1 Terriglobia bacterium | reverse complement strand
TGAGCGTGTCGGAGATAGAAGCAACACAAAGTTCTTGACGAAGTAAGTAGAATCCGTAAGCTGAGGAGGTGAACAAACGCTTCCGAGTATGCAATTTGGATCAGCCATATCTGTTGCCGCCATCCCTACAAGACTGGCTGCCGGAAAATCACCTGGCACGGTTTGTAGCTGAGGTGGTCAACGAACTGAACCTCTCCGGCATTTATGCAGAATACGAAAGAAAAGATGGACGAGGTCTGGCAGCCTACCATCCGTTGTTGCTCACCCGTCTCCTTCTGTACGGTTACGCGATAGGCGTGACCAGCTCACGCCGCATAGAAAAAGCCACGCATGAAGATGTCGCCTTCCGGTATTTGGCCGCCAATCAACATCCCGATCACGACACCTTAGCGCACTTCCGTCGCACCCATTTAGAGGCGTTAGCGGGCCTGTTTGTGCAAGCGCTGCGGTTGTGCCAGAAAGCAGGGT
The DNA here is from genome assembly GCA_963766615.1 of Terriglobia bacterium. Classification (GTDB taxonomy): domain Bacteria; phylum Acidobacteriota; class Terriglobia; order Bryobacterales; family Bryobacteraceae; genus Palsa-187. The sequence continues at coordinate 458,448 of CAVYBC010000007.1, read as the reverse complement.
TGGTAGCGCTGGGAAACGTGGCTATCGATGGTACCAAGATCATGGCCAATGCCAGTCGTGACCGCTCTGCCTCCTATCAGAAGCTCACCGAGCGCGAGCAGTATTGGAAAGAAACCGTCGACAAGTTGTTGGCAGATGCACGCGCACCGACGGGGAAGAAGACGAAAAGTGGGGCAAGGGCAAAAAGCCCGAAGCTTTACCTGCGGACCTGTCCGATGCAAAACGCCGATTAGCACGCATTCAACAAGCCAAGCAAGAGTTGGAACGGGAAGCGCAGGAAATGTTGAAAGAAGCCCAGCAAAACTTCACTCCTCGTAAGCCGGGGCGGCCGACAAATGAACAAGCCACAACGCAGGAAAAGACGGATCGACAGCAATACGAAAAAGCGAAAGCCCGCTTGCGGCGAGCGCGCCGCAATGCGGAAAGCCCGACACGGGAATATAACTTCGTAGACCCGGATTCGCGTTTGATGATGGACACCGGACGAAACGCATTTGCGCAAGCCTACAACACACAGGTCGCCGCAGACAGCCGAGCTCAGGTGATTGTGGCTGCCGAAGTCAAGCAAACCACTACCGATCGCGCACAACTCGTACCCATGGTGCGCGCCATCCTGGAAACCGCAGGTAGCGCACCGCAGGTGGTTACAGCGGACGCAGGCTACTGGGATACGTTGAGCCTGCGCGATCCCTGTTTGAAGGGGATTGAAATGCTGGTTACTCCGGATTCCAAGCCGCGTCTACCGAACGAAGAATTACCGGTGAAAGTGCCGCATGGTGAGGAGGCCCAGGCCATGCGGAAGCGCCTTGCCAGCGAAACCGGCAAGGCTCTGTACGCTCAGCGAAAAGTGATCGTGGAACCTGTGTTTGGCCAGATCAAAGAAACGCGCGGGTTTCGACGCTTTCGCATGCGCGGCCTCCAGCGCGTCTCTGCAGAGTGGAAACTCATTTGCGCCACACACAATCTTCTGAAGCTCTTCCGCCATCGCACAGCACCCCGGCAATTTGGTTATCCCGCCAAGGCCTGAAAACCCAGCCAAATTGCCAATTCAATTTTCTTTTCCATCAGCAGTCAACGCACAAGCGCTGCCCACCTAAAATGTTTCTCCGACACGCTCGTGTACCGTCCCGAGTTCCGATGTCCGGCTCTTAAAGTTATGGCGAAGCGGAAAGCTGAATACTGTGGAACGATCAGTAGTGAAGCAATTGTTGATAGATCTTCAGGATGCGCTGTCGTTCAGCAACGTTGCCGTGCCCTTCCTTGTCCCTGGCCAAGAACAGTTGATAAATATGAAGACGTGCGGAGCATCGAGTTGCCAACTGACAATACAATAGCCGGGGACAACTTTACTATTCTTCCTGATGGCCGGAAGAATGCCTTGAAGTTTGCCTTCACGACGTTCCCTGAGCTGACCGAAAAGTTCGACGGGCCAGACGACGAATTCCTAGATCACGTCTATTATGTGTACGAGCTGCTCGCGACCGAAATGGTCAATCAGTGGAATAATCAGACTTTCCGACAACGTTCTTGCCGATTCCTGAATAGTTTAGCTGAGAGCGGCGATTCCGTTCAGGAAGATCTTTTGGTTGTCTGCCTGCTTGAAACCCTTGCGGTAGATGCGGCGGTGTCAGAGACGGCGAAGGCATGCCTCAGTGAGAAAGCGATTGGTTTTCTTCAGATAATAGAACGCGAAATGTTTGGGCGATGAGTGGCTCAGGGGTAAACCGGGACACTCGGACGGAAATGCGGGACGCTGTCCCGAGTCCGACCGTCCTCTTATCCTCGCCATAGCGTCGCGACCGATTGAGAGAAGTATATCCCAAGAGGGTCTTTTTTAACCTTTTTATGGAGCGTCATCAGCGTCAACGACCGCAGAAGCCTCTCACCCGGACTCGGTGCGGTGACTCTTAAAAATTGAAACTCACATTGACGCTGTCGGCGGCCAGCCACACGAAATAACCTGCATCTAGCCCGGGCGCTAGAAACATATTCTGATCCAGCCGGGAAATGCTGCTCACGGATAGAGTCGCAAGGCTTACTCTCGCTTGGGAAATCGGTCCGCCCGCCAGGAACGGTACTGGAAGTCCCACAGGCAGTCCGAAGAGGACAAAGGATGGAACCGAGAACTGGCCCGCTTCGGCGTGCTCGACACAGGTGAAGAAGGCCGTCGCAGTTAATCCCTTGCTTGGCTGTGTCAGCGATTGGGTGCTTAGAGTTCCATTGATCATTACCAATTCGTGTTGCGAATCGCCGCCTGTCCAAGTGATCGCCAGCGGCGACTGCCGGCTGATCTGGAGAAAACCAGATGGGCGGTTGGTCCAGGTGACGGTTGGATTGAATCCGATGCCTGCGCGGAATCCTCCGACATCAACTCCTCCGGCGGCATTGTCGATTGTGTAGGCTCCCGTCGACAGGTAGGTTGGGGACGTCGTATTGAGGGCACCCGCATAAGGGCTCAACCCTGACCGTACGAGTTGCCGGTTGCCTCCTGGGCCGGTTAGAGACAGGGAGGGTCCGGCATCGAAGTACTTCGAATCCGGCAATACATACGGGATTAATACCGGCGACGGGTGGCCGAAAGGCTGGGTGGATGGAGATGGATCCCCAGCCGGATCGTTCTGAAGGTGCATCACCTGGCAAGCGCCGGGGGGAGGAAGCCCCACTAGCGATCCAGCGGATAACGTCCGATCGGGATCGAAAGGCAGAAACGCGACGATCCCGAACTCCGCTCCGAGATTCCGCGAAAGCACTGCGGAGGCCACGGTCAGGTTCCCGCCGAGTCCAAATTTGGTAAGCGCGTCGGAACTGAGCCCGGAATCGGTGCAGATCTTCCCGCTCTGAGTGACAGAAATCGTCGCGTAGTTGCTAACGACGTTTCCCGTGCCGGCCGCGCCTGTGCCTACGGCCAACGGTACGTAGCAACCAAAGACGTTGTCCGGAATCACGAAGGAGATCTGATCTACTCCGGCGCAACAGCCCGAGCGGCCGGCATATGCCGCTTTCACGAATTGTCCACCCACATAGATCTGCGGATCGAAGTTCGGCCCAGGCAGTGGTCCGGCCGCCTCGTCGCCCGAAACGCGCCCGAGTCCCGTGCCCCATAACACCACTGTCTGTCCTGGGTGCGCGGATTCCGTCAGATCGTTGAGCAACAGGTCGCCGTTCGCCTGGACATTCTGCACAATCGCCCGTCCGCGGCCGTTGGAGCTGCGAGTAAAGATGCCGAAGCTGGCGGGAACCACCCGAACCGCCGAAGGCGCGCTCGTTTGACCCTGATATGTGACCGTGAATGTTCCGTCGCCACTTGGCGTATCCGAGGGGAGCAGCGCAAGGAGCTGCGAAGCCGACGTATAGAGAATCAGGGCGTCCTTGTTGACGCCGCCAACCGTTAAACGGAGGGACGTCTCCGCCAGACCTTGGGCTCCAGGCAGCGGGTATTGAGAAACCTGCAGAGGTGTCGCCGGCCCAAGACCGCTTCCGAACACTGCGAAGACTGACCCTTGCGCGATACCGTAATGCGGTTGGCCCGGTGTGGCGTAGCTGCCTGCATTCAGAATTCCACCCACTGGAACGACCGGCTGCGCTATCGAGAGGACTGCGGCGGACAACAGCAAGACGAGCGGCTGATGGCGCACATGAAGGAATTCCCGGCGACGAGGGTTGATCATAGTGGTCTAGGTTATGTCTTTCTTCGCTGGTCCTTGTGCCTCATGGACTTCAGCGAAATTGTACTTCGCGGGAATCGTTGCTGAAATTCATGAAGTACCCGGCATCCAACCCCGGCGCGGTGAAGGGGTTCTCGAACGGGTCCGTGGTCAGAAACAGATAACCTTTTCCGCCCGCGGTGGCGGGTAGAATCGACAAGACCTGCTGCGGGACCGTGAGCGAACCCTTTTGGGCGTCCTCAATGCAAACGAAAAACGCTCCTCCCGCCGTATCTGAGGCGCCTCCAAATACAACATGGCCCGGGTTGGGTCCGCCGGACCATGTCACCGTCAGAGGCTGACTACGATCCACAATGCTGGTGGCGCTCTGGTTCACCCAGCGCAAACTACTGGACACGTTGAGCACAGCGGAGAAGCTGCCGACATCTTTCCCACCGGAACCCGAAACGCGATAGGTCCCGGCAGGGGCTTGGGAAACCGGAAAGCCCGAGCCAAACAGTGTGGAGTACTCGCCGGCCGTGGACCTGCTCAGCGTTTTGTTCCCACTGGGGGTTGAGATGGTCAACTGCGCGCCAGCTTCCAGCCCACCAGGCGAGGCTGCCGCGCCGGGGCCAGCCGTGGGGAAAGCCGGAAAGGCTGTGCAGTTTCCAGATGGGGGAAAATCCGTCAGAAACTGGTTTGAGAAGCTGCCTATTCCGGTAAATCCACCGAATAAAGCCACCGCGCCTTCACTGTCATTTCCCAGCAAAGCTCCCAGCTGAGACTGAAGCTTTCGGACCTGACTTAAAGAGCGCACGCCATACTTCCTCGCCATCTTCGCGATCACGGTTCGCTTTTCCGCCGGCGTACCTCGCTGCGCTCGTACAAGAGCTCGCAAGTCGGCGGGATCTACCTTTCTTCCCAAGATCTCTGCGATGCGTTGAGCCGCGGGTTGATCGGCGAAAAATCCGAAGTTTTCCAGTACGGGAACCGCGCCTACCGCAATCATCCCAAGCTTCATATTCGAACCCTGATTTGCACTATCCACCAGGCTGGAAGTGAAACCGGGAGGTTCGACGCAGGACCCTGAACTGGCGATGGGCACGCTGGTGAAGTTGCCGGTAACACCGCCGGCCTGTACGGAAACAGGCACGAAGCAGCCTTCGATGCCCGCGGGCACAACGAAGTTGATCTGGTCCAGACCCGCGCAGCAACTCGCCCGTCCTGCGTAGCTGACCTTGGCCTGCGCTGAATTCCCGACCAGCACAACGGGTGAAAATCGGCTTACAGGAGTGGGCGCGATGGACTCATCGCCATCGACGGCGCCGAGACCGGTTCCCCATAGAATAACCGTCTCGCCGGGCCGGGCAGGAGAGGAGGAGGTCTTCAAGACGTAATCGGCGCCCGTGATGATGCCCGGGCCCAATCCGTTGCTGGCCACGGTATAGGTTCCGAAAGAACTGGGCGACACCGTGATAGGGATCGACTGGCCGATGCTTCCGTTATAGGTCACCACCAGGACGCCGGAGCCAACCGCGGTGCGGGAGGGAAGAATCGCCGCCACCTGCCGGGTCGAGGTATAGAGCACGAGAGCGTCAGTAGAAGTAGATCCTACCGTCACCTTCACCGACGTGCCCGCAAGCGTTGGCGTAAGAGGGTAACCTGATTGCGCAAGAGTGTCTGGGCCTAGGTTGATCCCGAAGATGACGAACAGCGAACCCTGCGCGATGGCGCTGTTCGGCGCCGGGGACAGAGCATAGCTGGCCGAATTTGAGATCTGTATGAGAATCGGCGGCGGCGTTGGCGTCGAAAAGGTTCCTGTAACGATAAAGGTGACGACAATATTCTCTACAAAGTTAATCGCGCCAGGAGCGTTCAACTGAATCTCTGCCGTGTATGTCCCCGGAGCAAGACCACGCGGGTTCACCGTGACGGTGATGCTGGACGGGGTAGTGTCCTTGTTGGTGGCGGCAGTAGCCGAAGGGGAGGAGGGGGACGTCAGTGTAAGCCAGGAGGCGTTAGTGAGAATGAACGCGGATACACTGAATGGGTCCCCGCTGCTGGTGATTGACAAGGTTTGGGGAGCAGGGAGTGTTCCTCCGTCGTATTTAAAGATGAGCGTCGGCGCGCTCGTCAGCAGGGTAGGAAGCGACGGCGCAATGGTAATCTTCAGGGTCGCTGTGGCCTGGCTGCCCATGGTGACAGTACCATCAGGCCCTTGGAGGCTCACGCTGCCCGGCAAAACGTATGTTCCCGGAGCATAGACCGGCGGGGGAGGACTCCCGATGAAGACATACAAGACCCGCGCGTTCGTCATTGGATTCACGTGCGTGATAGAGAGGGTTGTGTTCGGCCCGCCGGATAAGGACGCAAAGAGGAGGAACGTATTCCCTTGAGCCGATCCGGAGGCCGTGAAATTGGGCTGTTGAATCAAACCCAGGGCGGGGACCGGGGGTACAGGCAAGACCAGCGGAGGCGAGATGAACTGCAGAGATGTCGCGTTGGTCTGAACAGGCCCCGTGGTAACGGCCGGTACCGATATTTGGTACAGCAACGACTGAGCGGCAAGGACCGGAGAAACGCAGAGAGTCGCAAGCGCCCACACGGACAGACGGACCGGGAAAAATGTCATTAAGTCCTCACTATAGGTGTCGGGTGTATCTTTTTCGTTTCAGCTGCGTGATGTTAATTGCGCGAGGGCGGCAAGTGTCCTGCCCACATAGCCGTTATTGTTCATTCCTTATGCTTACTGCTGAATCGTAAGCAGCGCTCCGGGCTGCGTGTTCACTCTATGGCCAGCGACGAGAACAGTAGAAACGCACCACCCTCCGTTAGGAACTAACAGCAGCCGCGAGCATGCAATATCCCGTCCAAAATGGCAAACGCACCTAAAACAATCCCGACACCAATGAGGATGTTGCGTGTCTTGTGAGAGGATTTGACCTCCTTGATTTGCTTCACAGTCTCGACCTGGGCGAAGCCTACCTGCGCTTTTTCGATCTGGCGGTTCTTTTCATGACTCAAGACAAAGCCGGCATCGGAGAGCTCGCTGATCCAACCTTGCTGTTTGGAGCCGTCCAGGAACTTGACTTCCACAGGACTATTCACGGCGATCGCAGCCGCTTGTTCCTTGGGCGAGGGACGACTGGATGCCAGCCCTTTTCCGAAACAATTGGCGCCTAAAAGGGTTGACAGCACCAATGCGACGATCTGTCGCGTCATAAGAAGAACCTTTCTTTGCCGCAAGGAATGTTGCTCGTTTTCGTTATCCGTTGTGAAGCTTGGTGAGTCTTAATAACCGATGCCGACTGATATCGGTATAGGTCCTCGGGTTCCGCCACACCCGAGTCCTCCGCATCTGAAAATGATGCCCAAGGTGATTCCTATCGCGGCAACACCGATCCCGACGCCGATCAGAACGTTGCGGGTGGTGTGGGACTTGAGCTGCTTCACTGAAACCACTTCATCGAACGCTATCTGACGATTGCCGGCATGCGCATCGAGAAGGGCGAATCCGGCATTCGACAACGGGCCTCTGGTGCCGCGTACGGTTTGTTTGTTGTTGAGGTGAAGTTCCACCTTGGCGCCGGCTGGCATCGCGGTAATCTGGCTTGCCACGTTCTCCTGCCCGAACGCCGCCGGCAATCCCATGAACAGCGCGAGGGCGAGAGCGATTGTCTTCCGGGCGGTATGTAGGTTTTGGTTTCTCATGAGTTCACAGTCAAGGTCTTCAACGAAATCCGAGCCCCAGCATGAATTCCGCGTAATGTATGGTTGAGCCGCTATTGGTATGCACGTGATCCCGGAGTTCGATCTTGGCCCCCAGATGGCGCGAAAACCACAAGTTCGTGCCGCCGCCGAAGTTGAACAGGTTCTGGTGCGGCTGGCTGACCGGTGTGAGGAACCCGCCGCTTTGATTGAAGAACAATGAATACCCCGCGACCACAAATGGATCGACCAGATGCGCATGCCGGAAATGGTAGGAGCCATCCACGGACAATGTGCCACCGGATCCCTGGAAAATCGTGGACCGCACACCACCGTCCGCCTCGACTCCGATGCCGCTTCTGGTGACGTATTCGCCCCCGCCACCGATGTGTATGAAACCATCGCCATGGGTAGGTCCCGAGGACAGGAGGAACTCACCACCCCCAGCTCCGTACACAAAAGCGTTCGGGCCTTGAGCAAAGGCAGGCAGAAAACTAAACATCGCGGCTGCCACGCCTCGCGTTATCCACATGTTAATGATCCTGTTTGCGATAAGCTATATTGCCATCGCAAGACGGGGAATACTAGGGTCCTAAAAGAACCAAAGGGATTGTTCGGAACATCAATGAAACTCAGCCACCGGGCCATGAGGCCGGAGGATATTAGCGAGTGTGTGGATATTGTGGCGAATCATCCCGTAATCGGACCACGCTACGGGCCGATGATCGAGCACTTGGCGGCGGCGTGGCTGAGCTTGCTTCAATGTGAGGCGGCCGCCACGATGGTGGTCCGTGCCGATGAGGGTTCGCGCGCCCCTGTCTGCTTTGTGGGCGTCAGCGTATTTCTGCGCGACAACTTTGTAGGCGAACTGAAGACGCCGCCGCATTTCTGGGTTGGGCCGGAACTAACCAAAAGGATGATGGTCGAGCGCGCATCGCCTCTTCTGACCGGCAAACAGCTTCGGGATGCAAACTCCCATGATGGAATGAATCTGGTTGTATGGGAAGGCTGCGCCCGGCCTGGATACGAGGCTCACAGCGAACTGCACCGCTATATGATGGCCGTGTTCATTGAAGAGCATCAGGGATATCTCTGGAAAGAAGTATTCGCCGCGCAGTCCGAGACTCCGGATCGGCTTGAGGCTACGCTCAAGACTGGAGGAGCTCTTTGGGATGTCGACGCGGGCGGCTACACATCCAAGTTGAGCAAAGATCCTACCGAGATTGTCAGAAACCCACATATTCTCGGGATCACGCGGGAACTGGAAGTGAAGCGGCAGGGCGATTGGGCGGGAAGCTGGGTTGGCGCCCTGTTTGACTATCATCCCCCTATGCTTGGCTTTAATCGGAGCGAACAGCGTATGCTCTCCTGCGCGGTTCCAGGCGCGACCGATGAGCAGTTGGCCGAGGCATTGGAGACTTCGCTCTCGGTTGTGAAGAAGATGTGGATCTCCATCTATCGCCGGGTGGAGGACTACCTGCCCGAGTTGGTTGCTAATCCACTCACATCGGATATTCCGGCTAGTGGCCGCGGACGGGAGAAGCGCCGCCGCCTCTTGGCTTATCTACGCGAACATCCCGAAGAACTTCGTCCGGTCTCGCGGAAGCTTCTGGGAAACACGAATCGAGATAAATAGCCGTCAGACAGCGTCGCGCTCGATGGCTCGGCTAGACTGAACTAAAGCTTACACATGTCGCTTGCCGCCGGCCTCTAGTTCGATCGCGTGCTTCGTCGGGCAGACACAGGTTGCTGGAACCGCTCCAAGCCGGTCGAAAGATCGGGACTGACATAGATGCGGCCACTCAGGACATCCTGGACAGCGTCCAGTAGCTCTTCGTGCATGGCGGACTTCAGCACATATCCCGTCCCCCCGCCGCAAGCGCGGCTCTCACGTACGCGGGGGACGAATGGATCGTGACGAATAGCAGCTTAATTCCAGGCATACTCGCTTTAATCTGGATTGCAGCGTCGATGCCGTTCAAACACGGCATCGTAATGTCCAAAACAATCAGGTCCGGTTTTATGTGTAGCGACTCTTCCACCAGGGTCTGCCCGTCTGCCACACTGCCCGCGATCTCGTAACGCGGTGCAAGCAGGGCGCGCATGCGTTCGAGCATCAGTGTGTGGTCGTCGGCCAATAAGATTCGAGGGCGTTTCATAACCTGCCATCGGTGAGGCACCCCGATGGCCATTCGCAAACGCTTGATTATGAGTGGGTCTGCTGTTTTACCCTGTGGCGGATTACCACCACACCTGGCCGTCCCGGGCCATCGGTGCCCTTGCTTATTAGGCGTCCCCTGCTGTAGCGCGAAGGCCAAAAGGTCAAGAAAGGCGCAATCGAACGCCGCACTTTGGGGATGAAGATGGCCAGCAACACCATTTCTTCGGGCTTCTTAAATTGAGCTGCGAGGTCGTATCATTTCGGATTCAATTGGCGTATTACTTGCATCCGTAATGTCTATCATTGAACATTGACCTAGGGGTACCGCGATGAACCCTGCTGGTGAGCTCGGCGATGCGCTGAAACACGGGGAGTTGTTTCGCGCGCTACTTGAATCCGCCGCGCAAGGGATTCTCGCGATCAACACGGACGGAATATTGGTGCTTGTCAATGCCGCGGCCGAGAAGATGTTCGGTTATCGCGCGAGTGAACTGATAGGCCAGCCGCTCCAATTGTTGATTCCAGAGAAATCCAGAAATCGCCACCTCGCAAATCAAACAGCATTTTTTGCTAATCCGAGAAACCGACCGATGGGGATCGGTCTCGATCTCGAAGCCCAGCGAAAGGATGGCGGAACGTTTCCGATCGAGGTCAGTTTGAACCACGTAGACACTTCAGAGGGAAGGCTAGGCGTCGCTTTCGTCAGTGACATCACCGAGCGTAAACGCGCAGAGGAAGAATTGCATCGAAGTGAATTACAGAATCGCGAGTTTTTCGAGCACATGAGCGAAGGACTCGCCTACTGCAAGATGCTTTTCGAGAACGGCTTAGGATCAGACTTTGTCTATCTCATGGTCAACAAGAGATTCGAGGTCCTGACCGGCCTGAAGGATGTCACTGGGAAGAGGGTCACCGAAGTCATTCCTGACATTCGAGAACTCGATCCGGGCCTATTTGAACTCTATGCCAGGGTGTCTCTGACCGGTGTCGCCGAGAAGTTCGAAATCTTCCTCAGTTCGTTGGGGCAGTGGTACTCAGTATCGGTGTACAGCCCGAGGAAAGGCTATTTCGTTGCGATATTCGATGTTATCGACGAGCACAAGCGGATGCAGGAGACCTTGCGTCAGAGCGAGGAGAGGTTGCGACTGGCCGTCGAAAGCACGGGCCTGGGCACCTTCGACTTCGATCCGCGAACAGGAAAATTGATTTGGTCGAACCTCGCGAAGACTTACTTCGGACTAGCGCCAGACGCTGAGGTCGATGATGCGACCTTCCAAAAAGGAGTTCACCCCGAAGACCTGGGCCGAGTGCAGAGGATTGTGGAGGAAGCAATGCGGCCGGAGAGTCACGGGGAGTACGCGACTGAATTCCGAACGATCGGCATCAATGACGGGAAGGAACGGTGGCTTTCCGCCTCGGGACGAGTTTTATTCGACCCGCACGGTCAACCCGAGCGTTTCATCGGGGTCATGCTAGACATTAGCGAAAAGAAACAGCAGGAAAAACTCGCCGAAGCAAACCGCCTGGAAATCCGCGCCCTCGCGGCAAGCCTTCTGACAGCGCAGGAGGAGGAACGCCGAAGAGTGGCGCGCGATTTGCACGATGACGTTTGCCAGCAACTAGCCTCGCTAGCCTTTGACCTTGATTCCCTTTTTGCCACTCCCCCTCCCCAGGACATACAAGCCCGACTTAGAGCGCTACGGACCCGCTTGGTCAAAACGATGGAAGAAACGCGCGATATCGCGCATAGGTTGCACTCCTCTTCCATCGTCGATGACTTAGGGCTGGTGAGTTCCCTCGTGGCTTTGTGTAAAGAGTTCTCTGAACGAGAAGGCATCGATGCAGAATTCCGCGGCGATGTCCCGCCGGACTCAATTCCCCGCGAAATAGCGTCCTGCCTCTACCTCGTCGCGCAAGAGGGTCTGCGGAATGTGGCCAAGCATTCCAATGCCAAGCACGTTTCGGTCTCACTTTCCTGGCGGGAAACAAGCGTCGTTTTGTCTCTCGATGACGACGGTTCCGGTTTCGACACTGAGATGGTCCGAGGCAAAGGAGGGCTGGGATTGATCAGTATGGAGGAACGCGCACGCTCCGTGAATGGGCGCTTGTCCACCACCTCACGGCCAGGTCACGGTGCTCGGATTACGCTACAGGTTCTGTTATCTGCCAGCTCATGAGACGAATCTCGACGTTGCCGATCCCTATAGCTTGCGGCATCCCGCTTCCATGCCTGGAAGTGATGGGTATAGTGTCACTCTATTCTCGTTGGCCAGGGTGAAGGCCGTCCTGCAGGGAAGCGGCGAATATCTGCAATGCCTCAACCCCGCCGGCGGAAGCGCCTACCACGATAATGTCTTGCTTTGGCATCGGGTTTCAGTGTCTCATCTGCTCGCGGCTCATGCGCGAAGAGCATGTGAAAACGCAGGACCCACACGCCACGAGGCAAGCGGTGGGACACGCGGTCTTACGCGTTCTCCAGCCGAACTGGCAACTGCACTCGCGGCCTTCGCAGGAGTCATGGGTTGGGTTCGATTGTGGCACCGGCGGTGAAGCTACGCAACCGTTCGCTCAATATGAGCATCTCCATAACGGTGAAGCGCGAACTTACCGCGCTTGTTCGCGACCCGTTCGACCCCCTGCCGAAGCGGGGTTTTCGTCTTGGTCTCCTTCTGACAAGTCTGGAGCCAGCGGTGACCTGACGATCCAGGACGTCTGCCAGAATCGCCCAAGCTCGCCGGAAGGACTGCCAGCCGGTTCTTCCATGACTCCGCTAGACTGAACTGAAGCCTACACATGTCGCTTGCCGCCGGTCATAGGCTCGGACCCTACGAAATACTCGCCGCCTTAGGCTCAGGCGGTATGGGCGAAGTGTTTCGCGCGCGCGATACGCGGCTGGATCGGGAAGTTGCGTTAAAAGTTCTTCCCCAGGAAGTCGCCCAGGACCACTCCCGGCGGGAGCGCTTTGAGCGGGAAGCGAAGGCGGTCGCGGCGCTCAATCATCCCAACATCGTCGCCGTACATGATATCGGCGAGGACCGGGGCGTCCTCTATATCGTCAGCGAACTGGTTCCCGGGCGGACTTTGCGAGGCGCGACGTTCCCTCTTCGCAAAACGCTGGACATCGCGGCGCAAATTGCCGAAGGACTCGACGCCGCACACACAGCGGGAGTCACCCATCGCGACCTCAAGCCCGAGAACGTCATGATGACGCCCGAAGGCCGCGCCAAGATCCTCGACTTCGGGCTGGCCAAGCGTGCCGCGAAAACAACCGTCGACAGCCCTACTGAAACCGTGGCCACTGGGCCCGGAGCGGTGATGGGAACAGTTGGCTATATGTCGCCGGAGCAGGTGCGTGGCGAAGAAGCCGGTCCGCGATCGGACATCTTCAGTTTCGGCGCCCTGCTTTACGAGCTGCTGAGTGGAGAACGCGCCTTCAAGGCCGACACAGCGGTCGAGACGATGCATGCGATCCTCAAGAGCGACCCGCCCGAACTCGCGCCATCGATCCCCGAGGGCGTGCGGGATCTGGTTGGTCACTGCCTGGAGAAGAATCCAGCGCAGCGCTTTCAATCGGCGAGGGACCTGGGCTTCGCTCTACGCGCATCTAGCGGCAGAACGGCGACAACTACGTCTCAAGCTTTGCCTGCCATACCGGGAAGGCCTCCGCGGCGCTGGATAACCGCGGCCGCGCTTGTTCTCGTACTGCTGCTTGGAATCATCGGCGGCGGCATTGCGGCGCTGCGCTGGGTAGACAGCTCGGACGCCAATGGCAGTCCCGTTCGCCTCTCGCGCTTCACGAGCGATTTGGCGGAGGAGGACATTCCGGCCTTTTCTCCAGACGGCAAATCCGTGGCGTATTTTCGTGGCGCGAGTCAAAAGGACATCGTGGTGCAAGGATTCGATTCATCGGACCCGGTAACCATTGCCCACTCGCTTATCGTGAGCAACTCTACGTTAATGTGGACGGCCGACGGAACGCGCGTCTGCTTCCTCTTCATCGAGAAGCGAACGTTCTCCTGCGTCAGTGCATCCGGAGGCACTCCGCAGCGATTGGTCGAGAACGTGAACAGCGCCGTATTTACGCCCAACGGCGAATCGTTAGTTCTGCTTCGGCCCGTCGAGGGCAAAGGGAACCAACTGTTTGTCAGTTCTCCACCGGGCGCGCCGCCCCAGCCTGTTTCGGGAGTGACGCTCCCGAACGGTATTCAGGCGCTGGATCAAATTTCCCCGGATGGCCGAAAGCTCTTGCTGAATCGCGGCGAGTGGCTCACCTCTTACCCAAGCGGATCGCCGCGGAAATTCATAACAGGAGGGGGAACTCCAACCTGGCTCCCGGATAGCCGGCACGTCGTGTTCGCGATTACGCCTTCCGAAGCTTCGTCCCTTTTGAACTACCAGGTCTCCATCCGGGATACGGAAAGCTCAGCCGAGAGAGTGGTACTTTCCGATACTGGCGCAATCATTTCCCTGGCGATTGGTCCGGATGGAAAACGTATCGTGTACTCCACCGGTCAGCCCGAGTGGCACATCATTGAGTTCACTGGCGAAGGCAAGCGCAAAGGTCCCGTGGTGGCCTCTCCACTGATCGAATTCGAGCCCGCATGGTCGCCCCAGGGAGATCGTTTCGAGTACGTCGTGAGTAGCACGGGTACGCAAGCGACGTACTGGACGCGCGCAACGGATGGATCGTCTCCCCAACGCTTGTCCGGCGTGGCCAAAGATGTTTTCCGAATCTGGTACTCGCCAGATGGCAGCAGGTTCGCATATACGAGCAGTGGCAACATCGAAACTCTTTCGGCGGCCGGTGGGCGGCCTGTACGCGTTTATTCGGGAAAAGCGATAGACGTCTGCTGGGCCCCAGATGGCGAAAGGCTGTGGTTCAGCGAAGGCGACAACCTCCGCAAGATTTCAAGCCAGGGCGGCACCGCCACCACTGTTCGCGAGATCCCCGAGTTTGTTGTTCTTCTAGCCTGTTCTCCCGATGGCTCTGTTGCCTACCGCAATCGCCAGGGAATCTATGTGCTTTCCGCCGACGGAAAACAGAGCCGCCAGATGGCCACGACGATACAGGGTAATCGGGCAAGCTTTGCCCAGGGCGGCAAGTTGCTGTATGTTCTTCGTGGCAGGGGTACTTCCATGGATGTTTTTGACGTCGCCTCCGGCGCCCTGCGACGAAACGTGGATTTTGAGCTGAACCCGGCGGATGTAGTCCGCCAATTTTCGATTCACCCGGATGGCAAAAGGATCCTGGCGGTGGTCGGCGGGTTGCGGTACGACCTATGGATGGCCGAAGGCTTCGCCCAACCCGCTAAGGGATTGAAAAGCTGGTTCCGCCACTGGGAAATCCCCGAGGCCCCGCCATCGGGGGATGCACAAAAAGAATAGTTCGTGGCGAAAAGGATCCACACTCATCATTGCCCTTGTACGTCATTGCGCTTGCCCTTACCTCAACGAGGTCTTGGGATACGCCAGTCTACCGCAGAGCGAATATCTCTCCGGGGCGCATCCCTGGCGGGGGAACGTGAACGCTTAGCACACAGAGTTCACGGAGCGCGAACAGCGCTTCGGCCTAACCGGAGGAAATACCGCAACTTTGCAGCGCCAAACCGGATCCTAAACGGTAGCGTTAAGGGAGGCATCACGCGCAACGTCGACCAGCGCAGTTCGATGTGGCCTTCGACATCGTCATGACAGCCGGTTTTTGACTCTTTCAACCGCGGCACGGCGCACTTCGTGTAGTCTCGCTGCCCGCTGCCGTACGGCGTGCTCGATTTCTTCGCCAGCAAGTTGCGGTGTGCCCGCATCGAAAGGAGGCGCCGGGTTGTACTCAATCTGGAGCTGAATCTGCTTCGCTTCCGTTTCGCCCCGCAGCATAGCGGCGAGCTTCAAGCCGAAATCGATCCCCGAAGTGACTCCGCCACCCGTCACGCGGTTTCCGTCAACGACGTACCGCTCCTGGGAGACATCTACGCCGAGTTCACAGCAGGTCACGAAACATCCAGTGACAAGCGGCGCGGCGCCCTTTCAGCAACCCGGCCGCGGCGAGTACGAGAGATCCGGTGCAGACGCTGGTCACGTACATTGCGTGGCGGGCCTGGCCGCGGAGAAAACCGAGCACCTCGTCATCTTCCATTAGCGCGACCTGCCCGGGTCCGCCGGGCACGAAAACAACGTCGAGTTGCGGGCACTCATTAAAGGTGCAGGTGGGCAGAATCGACATACCGGTGTCACTGGTGATGGCTTGGAGCGATTTCCACAGCAACAGTACCCTGGTCTCCGACAAGCGCGAGAGAACTTCGAACGGGCCGGTGAGATCGAGCTGGGTGAGTTGAGGAAACAGAAGCATGCCGATCTGCAGGTGCATGTTACCGATCTTACTTGAGAACGCCTGAAGGGAACGCTGTCCCGGAGTGTAGAAACCCTCCGTGAAAGAGCTCTGGCTAAAAGCGAAAGCGTAGCCGGTCACCGAATTGACTTAAATCGGCTTTTCAGACTGACTGACGCAAGTGCGATTCCATGGTCATTAGTTTCCGTTATCAGGCACACAGATTCAGGTGACTACCATGCTTTCTGGTATGCTCAAAATCCGCCATGGGGAATAATACTGCGAAACCCGTTACAATTTTCTACTCCTACTCGCACAAAGACGACAAAGCACGCGAGAAACTGGCCTCCCATCTAGCGTTACTGAAACGGAGCGGCCTGATTGCGGACTGGTCGGATCGTCAAATTGACGCGGGGCAGGACTGGCAGGCAGAGATCAACCAAAAACTGGAAAAAGCAGACGTCATTCTTCTGCTGGTAAGCGAGCACTTCATCGCTTCCGATTTCTGCTGGGGGAAGGAGATGAAGCGGGCGCTGGAGCGGCATGATAACGGTAGCGCCTATGTGATTCCGATCATTCTTACACCTTTGCTTTGGGGGCCTGCTCCTTTTGGGAAACTGCAGGCGCTTCCAAAGGATGGAAGAGCGATTGCCCTATGGAGCCCACGCAATTCGGGCTGGAAGAATGTGGTCGAGGGAATTGTCAAGGTTGCAGAGGCGCTGGGTGCGGGAGAAAAATTGGACCGCGCCGAGAAGCCAGCGTCGGCCGCAGTTGTGGCGGCTCCCACGCCGGAAGCGGCGGCACCGGCGCGGGCCGCGCAGCGCGGCGGCGGCCACCCGAATCGCGTGATCTACGATGCGGAGAACTCATCGACCTTGCCCGGGCGCCGTGTTCGCGCGGAGGCAGACCCGCCAACCGCGGATCCTGCCGTAAATGAAGTGTTCGATGCTTTGGGACAAACCTACTACTTTTTTTGGGACGCCTATGAGCGTGATTCCGTCGATAACCAGGGCATGCGGCTAGACGCCACGGTTCATTATGAAAAATATTATTCCAATGCTTTCTGGAATGGAACGCAACTCATCGCGGGCGACGGCGACGGAAAATTGTTTCGTTCCTTCACAGGACTCGATGTAATCGCCAAAGAGTTCTCCAATGGAGTAGTTGCAAAGCAGAGCGGACTGGCCTATGCCAACGAATCGGGAGCGCTCTTCAATGCCCTGGCCGCGATCTTTTCGTGCCTGGTGAAGCAATACTCTCTTAACCAGACCGCGGAGGAAGCGGACTGGCTGATGGGCACGGGTATTTGGGCGCTCGGAGTAAATGGCAAGGCGATCCAGTCCCTGGCTGCGCCTGGGACTGCCTATGACGATCCCAGGCTCGGAAAGGATCCGCAGACGTCACACATCAAGAATTATGTCCGGACCAAAACAGATAATGGCGGTGTTCACATTAATTCCGGCATACCAGGGCACGCCTTCTATCAGACTGCAATGGCGCTCGGCGGCCCGCCGTGGCAGCGAGCGGGGAAAATCTGGTATGAAGCGCTATGCGACAAGCGAGTGAAGCCGAATTTCGCGTTCGAGGATTTTGCCAATTTGACAGCGGACTGCGCCGCGCGCCTCTTTGGAGACAAGTCTAAAGAATTGGATGCTATCCGGCATGGATGGAATGTAGTGGGAGTGAAGGTCGCGGCCGAACGATCTTCAAAGAAAATCCGGCGAGGTGGGGAGCGCCACTGAGTAGCCTCGCAGGAGGCTGTGACCTCCTAGGTAAGCTGTCCCGGTTATTTCGATAGCGATCGATACCGATGTAGGGTAGGGCGGCCTTCAGGGGCTATCTGACGCCAGCGCGATAAATCGCGCCACATCCAGCACGCAATTTCCGCAGGGCATACTGATCAGGAATTGTGACGCGGACCACTACCGGGTCGGTCCGCCATGAGAAGGGTAGTGGTTGAAATCGTGGCCTTATCTTAGAAAAAGTCGTCGGACACCTTTTCTCCCCCCCGAATTGGCACTCACCGAATTGGCACTCCAGAAAAAGCCGTCTGGCCCCATTTCCCGGAGTTCCGAGTCAAACCGTTGGAAGTGGCGGCCATTCGAGAGGCTTCCGTGTGCGCGCTCCACAAGCCCCACGATATACTAAGCCCAAATTGGCCCAGGAGGACTCTGTGCGATCCAAAAGAATAGTTTTGCTTACATTGTTTTCTTTGGCTTTGTTTGCAGCGGGCGATAAGGGAGAAATTTCGGGGACGGTGTTCGATCCGCAGGGAAAGCCTCGTCCGGGGACTCTGGTGCAGGCGAAGAATACGCGGAGTGAGGAAGTGTTTCGCGCCACAAGTGGGGCGGATGGCGGATACACGATTTCCGGATTGGCTCCGGGCTCATACGATGTGACGTCGAATATCCTCGGCTTAAATGGGTCCCAGATGAGAGGCGTGCAGGTGGAGATGGACAGGACCGTGCGCGTGGATGTGAAGTTGACCGAAGCGGACCAGTTGAGCACATTGGGAGAGGATGTGCTCGCGATTGAGGCGCATGTGAAGATGGATGCTCCTCCTTCGGGGCCGACGCCGCGCACCCTGGAAGGTAGGCCAGACTTTTCGGGGGTGTGGTGGTCGCCCAGGGCTACGGGGCTCACGAAGCGGGAGTTTTTGCCTGCGGCGCAGGAGATCGCCGACAAGCGCATGGCCATGAACAACCGTGACAGCCCACAGGCGCACTGTTTGCCTTCGGCGGCGACGAGGATGGGACCATTATGGGAGTTTGTGCAGTCGAAGGATGTGTTGGTGATGATCGCCGACGACAATAGCCCAGGGTTTCATCAAATTTATCTAGACGGCCGGCCGCACCCGAAAGATCCGAATCCGGCCTGGTATGGGCACAACATTGGCAGGTGGGAGGGCGATACGCTGGTGGTGGACCGTGTGGCCTTCGATGAGCGGGTCTATCTGGATCAGGCGCATTCTCATTCGGACAAGCTGCATATTGTGGAGCGGTACCGCAGGCCCGACCTGGGGCATATTGAGGCTGAAGTGACCGTCGACGATCCGGGAGTGCTGGTGCAGCCTTACACGTCTAAGTGGGTTGCGGATTTGGCGCCGGGGCAGGAGATCAGCGAATTTATCTGTCAGGAAAATAATCGGGATGTGGAGCATCTGGTGGGGAAGTGAATTTTCCCGCTGGCGTTTTGCCGGCGCAGATAAAAAGTGGGGGAATGTGGGGCGCTGTTCCGACATGAAATTGATTGCCTCATCGATACAACTGCCAAGCGCATCGTCATGCCTGCGGCGCAAAGCGTCGCGCAACTTACATAGGGGTGTGGACTTCGCTCTGTGGGGCTTGTCGTTATTCACGATATCGCCGGGGCGGTCCGGCAGATATACCTCTCACGAGTTTGGCCCTCGTCTTGCTGTAGCGAACGCGAAGTAAACCCGAAAATCGGAGGGGGGGCCCTTCCACTTGGCACCGGCATAGGCGCTTGCGCTGTGGGGGTAACCGGTGTTGATAGATTGGCCTGCCCTTCGGGTTGTTATGCCCGAACAACCCCGTCGCTTGGCGGGGACCGCTCCCGCGCGATCCCGCATTTCGTACTCTTCTGCTGAACTCGATAACAATCAACATTTTTGGTGCTGGTTTCCGTCTATGTTCGATGGCCTAGAAGCCGGGTGCCTAGAGATGTGCGCTGCTTTGAACGTCTCTTAGACTGTTCCGGCTCTGAAATTACACGGAAACCCGGTATGCGCTGGCGTTTGCGTACGGATGCCAGTCCCTACGGGCACAGTTGCGCAAAAAGTTGGCCTTCCAGGGCCAAGGCGGCCGATTCGCGGCACAAATAGGCCCCCCGGGGCCAGTAACGGGTTGGCGTTCCAACAAATGCGAAGGCGGCCGGCTTCTGGGGCACCAGTCGCGCTTTCAAAGGGAGAATATTCACGCCTGGATCGGGCTGCGTAATCCATGGGTATAGTTCCGCCGTTGGTGGGGAAAATCACAAGACGGGAACCGCGAGGCTCGCAGGAATTTGTGAGTCAACTTGAAGCTGACACAGGTCGCGGGGGTAGGTCCCCGTGGTCATCCGCCTATCGTTGTTTCGGCGTTCGCGCATGCTGCTCATCAGCGGAGCGCACTCAACAAATCCTTTATGACGACGCCAATGGGCATCTCGGCAAGAACCACGGGAAGCGCAGGAATCGCTATTGAGGCTGCCAACGCATAGAGAGCTACCTTGTCGACCGGGAATGGCGTCAACTGCTGAATCCTGTTGTAGTGTTGGCCAAAGCTACTGAGGGCGGTACTGTCAATCGCCTGAAGAAATTCGGCTCGGTGTCTGGCGCCATCGAGAATCCATTTTGCATGGAAGCCGGTGCTGCTTATCTGGCCGAGGAGTCCATATTGCAGAATTCCTAGGCGGCGGAGCGCCATCAGACGAGGAATGAAGAAGACAAGAGGTCCCAGTGCCACCAGAGCGATGATCACCACCAGGACAATCGCGGGCAGCGTGAAATCCCTCAAATGCGCGCCTTGGCGGAGAATCTGGTGGCGCCACGTTGCCCCAACGACGATGGCGGCGGCGAAGGCGACAGGCGCGAAGGCCATTGAGGTAGGACCCAGGAATCCGAGTCCCCCGTGTTTGTCCGGATGAATCGGGACCAGCTTCAAATTGCGGCCCGCCAATTTGAACGCGAACATCGTCCAAAGTAGCCATTTCCAAAGGCTGAGACCTAACAGGAACTGATACAGGGAGGAGCTGAACAGGATCGCATACCAGCCGGCGGCGGTTACATGGAAGTCGGCCCCGGCACCATATCCAAGCCATGGTGTGGCGTCCACTGCGCCCCTGTACGCGGTAGCGGTGCGAACGATACCGAGCGCCAAAATAGCAATCTCGGGAAGGAATGAGTCGCGTAAACGGATTAGACTGGCGATCACTCCGTCCATATAGGCAAGATCCGGCGGTTCCAGCAGGCCGGCGCCGCGGATGTGGGCAACTACCTCGCGAAAACGCGATTCCATAATAGGCTCGCCCAGCAGCAGAACTGGAATGGCAAGGAGCAGCCGGGCAGCGGCGCGATAGTCCCTTAAGAGGGAAGGAATTGCTGGCCAGTTCGAAACCGCGGTGATCAACAGCAGCGGCAGCCAGCCAATGGCGATTAGAACAGTAATGCGGCGGCCGAGATTCCATCGATTGTCGGGAATGAGCCCGACTCTTCGCTGGGCCCGGTAGAACAAGCCCCCGCGGAGAGAGACTTCGACGGGAGTGGGGGAGTAAGCTGCTTCGACGCCCATAAATAGTTCCGCTCGGCACGCCTTGCGATTTACGGATTCGCTAGCGATGTTAGTTACTCAATCGGTGAGGCAGTCGCGGAACTTTTTAGGCTGAGCGGCCACACGTGCTCCTGAGACAACTCTGAGCTGTCTAATACCTCGACGGCGAATCGGTGGCTGCGGATTTAAAACATATAGCCACCGCGGCATCTAAAAACTCCAAATTTTACTGCCGAACAGATCCTGGATCGAAGGAGAAGGTTGGACAACAATTAGCGCAAAACAACGGATGCGGATGCCGAATTTAGCTTGTTACCAGTGTTGCCAATCTTACTTGAGAACGCTTGCAGGGAGCGCTGTTCCGGAGTGTAGAGGCCCTCCTGAAGAGCTCTGACTAAAAATTCGGGGATAGATACACTACTCCCACGCGACGTTGCGGGCGGCCGCGTTTTTACACACGACCGCCAATGAATTGAGTTCCACCTCACGAGCCGTTCTCGTCTACGGTGTGCAACTCTCGGATGTCTTAAGCCATTTCTAGCAGTCAGACGTTATGAAATCGATTCCAAGATCCTCCGTCGAGGCTATCCCTATAGTTAGCTCTCGTAAGCCTTTCCAGGGGCTCCGGAAGTTCCGTTCCACCGCAATGCAACGCTTCATGGCCATGAAGAAACTTGTTGAAGAAAAGCCGGTGAAGATCCTTTTCTCGATTTGAAGATAGCATGGGCGGGGAAGAGGAATTTTGGAACGTTTTGATTCTATTGGGGGATTGGGCTGTGACTGGGTTACCAGGAATCCCCGCTGACGGGACGGGGCTATGCGAAATATTTCGCGTCGCATGTGGCCAAGTCCGTAAGAATCTACGCTCGGGAAAAACAGGGTTTCCTGACGAACGGCGGAAAGCGGATAGAGATACGATCCCCCCCCCCCGCGTAACCTTAGATACTTGTGGGCCGCATTCCGCAACGAACTTTGCTCAGCGCGTATCTCAACATAAAGCCGTGATGATGAGCACTGCTTACGCGTTGGTTGCGCTCAGCATCTTGCCTTTCCCCTCTCCGGGCCAAACTGACGAACCGGATCAGTTGCCAACGGCAGGCACGCCAACGAAGTCGCCCCCGCAACCTCCGTCGCCGCCAGCTAACGTCGCGAGGCCGGTCTCCTGGGGACGCTTGCTGCCTAACTTGCTCGACGATCAAAAACACATCTGGACGTTTCCTGTCAGACTTGCTCAGGGGCAAGACTGGATTGCGACTTCGTTCGTGGTTGGAACTACCGCTGGACTGGTGGCGCTGGATCCGACTGAGGGCGCCTATTTCCACCACACGCAAACATTTCAAGGGTTCAACAACATCTTTACGAGCAATGCCACAGCCTACGCGACCATCGCGGCTCCGGTCGCGCTTTACGTTGCGGGGCTGATCCGGAAGGACTCGAAAATGCAGCAAACGGCGCTGTTTGCAGGTGAAGCGGTTGCCGATGCTGAGATCCTGACAACTGTCTTTAAAGATACGACCAGGCGGGTGCGTCCGGCCGCCGTTCCGCCACGAGGTAACTACTGGGACACCTGGTTTGACAGCACCGGGCCATACCTTCGGGGCAATGGCAGCTTCCCGTCGGGGCATACCATTGCCGCATTTTCAGTGGCTACAGTGGTTGCGCGGCGTTACGGGAATCATCGTTGGGTGCCGTACGTTTCCTACGGCCTGGCGGCCCTGGTCGGATTCTCAAGACTTACTTTGTCGTCCCACTTTTTGGCGGATGTCTTTATGGGCGGTGCGCTTGGGTATTCCATCAGCCGTTTCACTGTGTTGCGGTAGAGGACGCTTTCTGGCGATTACGGCGCTATTGCCGTGCAGTTTATTCGCGCAGTTGACCACTGGACTAGTGCACGGAAGCCTACAGGATATGAGCGGACGCCCGGTAGCGGACATCCCAATTCTGGTTACAGGCTCTGCCGGTTTCCGGTCCGTGATTCACTCGAACTCTGACGGCAAGTTCGCGCTTTTTCTGCCCTACGGACAATACCGTTTCTCGAAAGACGGCGCGGCCATTTCCGGGGCCACGAGCTTTGTTGCTGCATTGCAAACAACCAATCTGGTTCTGGTGATGAATGCGTCCGGAGGAATTCATGCCACCCAGAGCACTAATTCAACCGCAGGGGCTTGGACCGATACGACGGCTGGGCGACATTATCCCGAGGCCTTCAGCTTGCCGGGTCTGCTTCTAAGCCGCGAGGCGGCGAGCGTGACTGAGCCGCTGGACTTTACAGGCCTCACTGACAATCGTCTGGCAATCGCCTCACAGCGGGGATTTTCATGGACCGGTGTGCAATACAAAGTTATGGGCATGGACGCGAACGACTCCTATCAACCGGGACGCGCTGTAGTCTTCCCTGACATCGAAGCCCTGGATGAAGTGGCGGTGCGAAACGCTTTCGCTCAGACGACTTCATCGAGCGATGGCTCCGAGGTGGGTATCTTTCTTTCCGGTCCTCGCGGGCTTTCCGGGCCTCGCGGGCTTGCCGGGCCTCGCGAGCCTACCTCGTGGCACGGCTCACTTTCGAGCGCGAATACAGGGGCGGCGCTTGCTTCGGCCAACCTTCCATCGGCGGCCAGCAGGGGAATGGTGCAACAGGTGGATCGATTTGCATGGTTTACGCGAGATCGCTTGGAAATCGGCGGTCCGGTCACAAGATGGGCTGACTTTTTCGCTTCCGGGAGCGGGCAATGGGCCTCTCAAACGGAGCCGCTGGACGCTCCGGGAACGAATCAGCAGAGCCGTTTATTGTTTGGAAACGCCCGGGGGCAGGTTCGCGCCGGTGCAAGAGACCGGTTCGATGCGCTGTATAGCGGCTCGCGAATCGATCTCTCCGATGGCGGCGTGCCCGCGGGTCTGCAGGCGGTGACGGGCAATCGCATGGCGGCATCGTATGTTCTGCCTGGCGGATTCGCCGGAGAAGCGGAGGTGGATCATTTGGATTTTCTTCAGGCGGGATGGACGCACCTGATGCCTAAGCTTGGCGCGCTGGAGGTGCGCTACGGGTATTCGACCGCTCATCTGGATACAAAAGCGACTGCGACCGGCCTAAGCAGTACGGAATTATTGGGAGGCCAAATCACCGGAGCGCCTCCACTGGCGAATCTGGCGGTCCGGACACGACAGGAGATTCAAGGGGTGTGGCAGTCGGAGCTACAGGGTGTTTTGGGAACCCGTCATCAATTGGTGGCTGGTGGAGGATGGGAGACATCGCGGCCGCGCAATCGCTTCACGACACCGTCAGGTCCTGAAACGATTACGGTCAATGGGGTGCCTGCGATGACGATGGAGTTGAATACTCCACTTGATTCGCCTGAGCAGATCCGGTCGGGCACCACTTTTGTCTCGGACCATGTGAGCTTCGCCTCCTCGCTGTCTGTGGATTTGGGCCTGATGGCCGACTTTTCTCGCGGTTCTGTTCCGGCGCAGGCCAGTCCGGCGGGCGCTTTCACACCGGAAAGGAATTTCCCCGCGCAGCCGGATCTGATCGTCTGGAATAGCTTCTCACCGCGGGCAGGACTGGCCTGGCAAGTTCCTCATTCGCGCGGCCTGATTCTGCGGGGAACCTATTCCCGCCTCTACGCGCCCCTGGCGGGCAGAATGCTTGACTTCGGCAATCCCAATAGCCTTGGAGGGAGCCTGTACCAAGCCAGTAATCCCGGCGTGCTGTTGCTGCGCTTCGGAGGACCTTACTCGTCCATCTCTCCCTCGCTTCACCGGCCCTACTCGGATGAGTTCGATCTAGGCGCGGAATTTCCTTTTGCACCGCGAAGCTTCGCGAGCGTTCACTTGTTCCGCCGCGACGATAAGGATCGTATCGCTGCGATCGATACGGGCGTGCCGCCCCAAGCCTTCACGCCGGTATCCATCCTGGATCCCGGTCCGGATGGGATCGCGGGCAACTTCGACGACCAAATGCTAACCGTATACGCGCAGAGTCCCGCCACGCTGGGTCAGGACAGGTACTTGCTGACGAACCCGGCAGGGCTGCGTATGCTCAATACCGGCGTGCTGGCTGAGGCAGGCACGGAATGGAGGGGGTTGGCGCTGCACGCGTCGTTCGTGGCAGAGAAGGCTTATGGGCCAACCAACCCGGGCGATGCCGTCGATCAAAACGATCCTGGCACGATTGGCGCACTGGATATGGATCCAAATACTTTAATTCACGCTGCGGGTCGAAGTTTTGTCGACAGAGCCTATGTGGGGAAGATGCAAGCAACTTACCGTTTGCCTCGATCCCTGGGGGGCGTCGAGGTTGCCAGTGTGGCCGGATACATGGACGGACTTTCTTTCGCCCGACAGTTACTGGTTATGGGCCTCCCGCAAGGCCCGTTTCTAGTGGCGACAACCCCACGAGGGAGCGTCCAAGGCGGGAATCGCGCGCAATATGTGGTGAATTGGAATCTCCGTGTGAGCCGGAGGTTCGAGTTCCCTTTTGGCAGATTGACCATAACGGGGGATGTGCTCAACGTTACGAACGCCGGGCAGCGGCTACAGGAGGAGGATTTGAGCGGTCCGTCGTTTAACTTGAGGCTGCCCGTTGCGATCGAGCCTGCGCGCTTGGTGCGCCTCGGGTTCCATTACGATTTTTAGTCGCGGGTTCCCTAGCTGCTGCCGACGGTGACGGTTTTTAAGCCGAGTGTCTCCAGCAGGCTCCGGATGCTAGATTCGGCATTGCGACGAGCCTGATCGAGGATTCCCATTTCGAGGGCGGCCTTCTCGATTTCGTTGCGGGCGGTGAGGCGGGCCTGACGCTCCAGGTCGGGATTAAAGGGGACCCAGGGCGTCCACCAGGTGATGCGGCGGTCCCATACTTTGGTCTGTTTGTCGTCGATCACGATGTGAACGATTTTGGGTGGGGGCAGGGTGACGTAGATGGCGTTGCCAGGCAGGGTCTTGACGTCGCCTGGTTTGAGGGTGGAGAGATCGATTCCGGCCAGGACCTCGGCTTGCACGATGAGCAGGAGTTTCTCTGAACCGAGGGGGACTTTTTGTTCTTCCAGGCCGACGACCCTCTGAAGGGTGTATTTCACCGACACCAGTTCGTTGAGGCGTTGAATTTCGCGCACTACTGACGGCGAGTCCAGTGTGGAGAGGGAGCCGCCATGGGTGAGTTTACCTGAGATTAGAAAGGCCAGGGAGGCCAGTAGAATTCCGGCCAACGCACCTAAGGTTACCCATCGCACTCGCATTTGGCTCACGCAGTCTCTAGTGGCCGTCGCGGCTTCGAGATCAAAACATCAACTTCAGGCCGAACTGAACCTGCCGGGGCGTGGTTGCCAGCGTGGTGATCAGGCCGGCTGACGGACTCACTCCATAGTTCGGCGCGGCGGCGGTTCCGTTGTTTACGAAAACAATCGCGTTGGGACTGCCAAGATTGGTGCGGTTGAACAGATTGAAGATCTCAGCCCGAAATTGGAGGTTCATCCGCTCAGTGAGCCTGGTGTTCTTGAAAACCGAGAGGTCCAAGTCGCCCAAGCCTGGTCCCGTGTACACGCCTCGCCCTAGATTTCCCCAGGTTCCGGCGGCAGGAACACTGAATGCACTCGGGTTAAACCACTGCGTTTGGGTCCCTAATATAGCGGGTCCTGTGAAACTGGTGTTGACGTTGGGACGGTCGGGATTTCTGGTGTCGCCGTCGCCGGAGCGGTCCGCGCCAACTTGGGGTGTGAACGGGAATCCACTAAGGATTGTCGCGATCTCGTTTACTTGCCAACCTCCAACTAGCTTTTCAGCGAAGCCACTGGTGGAGTTGAGATACCGCCTCCCGCGGCCGAAGGGGAGTTGGTAGCTGGCTGAGAAGGTCGCCTGATTTTTGACGTTCAAGGCCGACGGGCCCCAATCGCGGCTCACGTCTGTACGGTCCATGATCATCTGCGCCTGGTTCTGCGCTTGTGCTCCGGTGAGGCCCGAGTTCATATCCAGATTTTTCGACCAGGTATAGTTAGCGCGGAATTGCAGGCCCTGGGTGAGCCGACGCGTCACGTCGATTTGCAGAGCATTGTAGCGGCTGTTGCCTTCCGTGAACCAGAAGAAGCCAGCTCCCAAGTAAGGATTGGGACGAGTGCCCAATGGGAGATACTGCTGGCCCTGTTTCACCTGGCTTTGAGCCCCTGGTGTGGTGCCGATGCCGCCGGCGGTGCACGTGGCGGAGGCGCAAATCTGAGGGAAGATCGCGTTGGGGTCTACGCTCAACAGGCCGTGGATTCCAAACGATCCCACATAGGCGACCCGCAAGGCGGTGTTGGAACTCAATTGCTGTTCGATGGACAGATTCCATTCCTGCACCGTAGGTGTTTGAGCGTTGGCCTGCACGCCCTGCGGCGCGTAGGTGGTGCAAGGAGTGGGAATGCCCGGTCCGCACGAAGGCGGCACGGCGGCTCCGGGAATTACCGGAGTGATGGCGAACAGGGAACCCGACGCGGTGATTGCGCCGTTGTAGGGAGGCAAAGAATTCAGCAGGAATGCCAGATCGTCAATCAGGCTGTAGTACATTCCGTAGCCCGCGCGAACCGACGTCTTGCCGTTGCTGAACGGGTCCCAAGCCAAGCCTACGCGAGGGCCGAAGAGCTTCTTGGCGTTGTTGTCGGTAAACACACCGCTGGCGACACGTGGAGTGGTTACCAGAATGCCGTTAGAATCGGTGAGGTAATTCGCGGCGCGGCCGGAAACCTCGTTCCAACCGGTGG
The DNA here is from genome assembly GCA_963766615.1 of Terriglobia bacterium. Classification (GTDB taxonomy): domain Bacteria; phylum Acidobacteriota; class Terriglobia; order Bryobacterales; family Bryobacteraceae; genus Palsa-187. The sequence continues at coordinate 430,615 of CAVYBC010000007.1, read as the reverse complement.
TGAATTCGTGCCGCAATCCGAGCTGCACGGTCAGGTTACGGCGCAGGCGGATGGCGTCCTGCACATACCAGGCTCCGAAGAAACTTCGCCAGCCCAATTCGTTCGCGGTCGGAATCACCTGGAAGCTGCTCACGGTGCTTTGCAGGAAGGTGGTCAGGCTGGTGAAGGTGGCTTGTCCGAGCTGGCGCGAGGCGGAGTTTTCGTTGTCCTGCATCCTCTGAAACCAGACTCCGAAGCTGATCTGGTGCCTGCCCTTGGTCATTTGAACGCCATCGGAAAATGTATAGAGATTGCGTCGGTTATAGGCCCCAGCTGCGTTGTTCGGTCCAGCGGAAGTGATGCCTGAGGCGCCTGTCGTGGTGGTGCCGCCGTTGACGACGATGCCGCCCGGCCCAGCGCCTTGTACCAGAGAGAGGTTGGCTGGGAACGTCGCAAGCAGGGCCGAATCAAGATTAAAAGCCGCCCGCGAGAATCCGAATCGGGCGGTGTTGAGCATGTTGGGAGAAATGATATGCGTCTCCTGCAGGCTCGCAACCTGCATTCCCAGAGTGGTGCCGGATGCGAATAGAGGATCGGCCAAGGGGATCAGACTGTGGCCGCTATCGATGGTGTAAGCGGTGGAGAGTTGATCGCGCTCGCGAAGATTATAGTCGGCGCGTACGGTTCCGAAGTCTTCGTGAATATTCGAGTTGGGATTGTTATAGGAAAGAGCTGTTCCCGTGGGCAGGCCATTCACCGTAAGTTCGGCGCCATTGGAAACGGGCCACATAGAGGTGTAGGGCAGCATCCCTTTGTTCAGATTCGCAACCGGCACGTACACTCCGGCGGCGTTCGGCAACAGACCTTGACGGGCCTGGGCATCGGGCACCACGCTAAGGCTTGAGAGCGCAAGGCTCTGCCTGAACCCTTCGTAATTTCCAAAGACGAACAATTTATCTTTCTTCAAAGGCCCGCCGAGCGCGCCTCCAAATTGGTTTCTACGAAACGGCGGGACATTGCCTTGATCGAAAAGACCAGGCTGATCGAGAGCGCTGTTGCGCAGGAACTCGAAGACGGTGCCATGCACGGCATTGGTTCCGGATTGCGTGACGACGTTCACCTGGCCTCCGGAGCGCTTGCCGTATTCCGCGCTGTAGGAGTCGGTGAGCAGATTGAATTCACGAACCGCGTCGATACCCAGCAGGTCGCCGCTCACGCCGCCTGGAGTGATTGCGAGCTGGCTTGAGCCTGTGTATTCGATGCCGTTGATCAAGACAAGATTGTCAGCAGGGCGGCGCCCGGCGACGGAGAACGTGTTGCCATTGCTGGTGCTGGTGTTGGCGCTCTTCAATCCGTAGTTGATCGCGCCGGGGTTCAAGGCGATGAGGTTATCGAAGCTGCGTCCGTTGAGGGGCAGGTCCTTTACTTCGCGCTCATTCACGACTCCAGAGACGCTAGAGGTGGTAGTGTTCACCACGGGTACTTCTTCCGTGACCGTGATCTGGTCGGCGATGGCGCCTACCTGGAGCTGGAAATTCACTACACCTTCCTGCGCCACTTCCAGATTCACGCCGGATCGGATTTCTGTTTTAAAGGCGGTCTTTTCGGCCTTCACTTCCTGGGGACCGATGGCGAGAGAGAGCACCCGGTAGTTTCCCATCTCGTCGGTGGACACAACACGCGTCGCACCGGTATCAAGGCTCTTCACGGTAACAGTCGCGCCGCCGACGCCCGAGCCGGTAGCGTCCACAACCTTCCCGGAAATGGAAGCAGCGACCTGGGCGCTGGCAACTTGAATCAAAATGAAAAGTAAAACAGGGAACAGAACGAGGTACCGCACGAATAACTTTTTCAAAACGAGCCTCCCGACCAGCAGATCTTCTCGATTTTAACGCATAAATCCGTCAGGCTATAGCCGGTTAATGCTGTAAGCGTAAGTAGACTGGGCCTGAGGCTTCGCTCACCGTTACCTCCGCGTCAGAGCTTTTGATCTTTGCGTTCACAGGTTCGCCAAGCATGTTGGTGACAGAGAGGAGGCTTCCCTTGGGCATCCGGACCGGGATGCGGTCCCCTTCCTCGGTCGACCAGACAATGAAGATCGTGTCTGATGTTCCGTCGAGCCGCATCGCGTGAATCGCGGCGGGCTTGTCACGCACCATCCCTGCGAATTTGCGGTTAGCAGCGGTTTGGGACAGGGCACGAATCGCCGTAATGGCGGGCTTCTCTTTGCCGTCGGAATCCAGCAAGCCGAAGTTGTGTTCGGCATTGGCCTGGTCGATGCCGTCATCGCGCAAGTCATACCAGACAGCGAGGGGGACGCCGAGGGTCCAGGTGGTGAGCGCTTCCCGAACGGCGAGCACTGCTTGTCGGGTTCGCCAGGCGTCTCCATGGCCGTCGACGCGGCCGTTATCGGGCAGAGCCTCGGCGGAAGAATACCCCCATTCGGTGTTCCACAGCGCCACGTTCTTGCCCAGAGCGCGAGTGATCAAATCTCGCACAATCACAAATTCAGGAGCGACGGTCTCGGGCGCGGTTTTTCGATAGGGATGAACAGCGATGGCGTTCAGGTCGCGCGAGGCGCCTGTAGCGGCGAAGGAACTGATGAAGGGCAGATCGAATCCGACGGTCCCGCCGCTGGAGATCACTGCGGCGGGATCGGCCTGATGAATGGCAGCGGCGGCTTCGCGTAAGAGGATCGCGTATTGGCGCGGGTCGGGCGAAGGCTTCCAGAAATTCGGGTTGTCAGGCTCATTCCAGATTTCGTAGCGAACATTGCGGCCCTTGAAATATTCGGCGACCGCTTGGGCGAAGCGCGCAAAGGCCGCGACATCCTGTGGGGTGCGAGGCGCGTCGCCGCCGTGGTCGGGATGGCCGTAGTCGAGAATCCAGAGAACACCCATGCCTCGTGAGTCCAGCGCGCGGAGGAGCGCGTCGTATTGGAAAAATCGATAGCGGCCAGCTCGTTCGGCTTGCGCCCACATCAGATCCATGCGAACAAATCGAAATCCGGCATCGCGAGCCTGATCGAGCGAAGAATTGTCGCGAAGCAGGTGAATATTTACGCCCATGCGCGGCGCGAGTTCAAGGGAATCAGAAGCCGGTTCCAGATCCGATGCGGTGGTGAGGCGAAACGGGGCGTCCTTTGTCTCCAGAAGCCGGATCTCGTCGAAGCTGAGAGTGCCCTGCATAGCCGCGTTGTAACGTGGCTGAACTGTCATGCCGATGCCTGCGATTCGTCCTTTGACTTCGTGAGAGAGCGGCACGACGACGTTGCGCCATTGCTGTGGGTCGTGATCCTCAAGCGTGGCCGCGGGGATCGCTAACCGGGTGGTCTGCCCGCTGGAGTCCTTCACTGTCAGCGTCACGCCAACTTCTGGTGACGAGCGGAGCCATAGCGAAATGGCGGGCTTGTTCTTTTTGGCGAGCGGAGTGTCTGGCATCCAGACAGCGGTTGGATCGCCGGCGCAGGCAGGCGGTTCGCAAGGGAACCGGTATGCGAGTACGGCGCCTTGTCCTTGATGGCCGGGTCCGAGAGACAGAGAACCCGAAGATTGCCAGTGTTGCAATGCAGTGGGGCCATCGAAGTCGTCAATCAGTTGTGGGTCGCTGGCGGCGCGCAGCGGAAGAGGAACCCAAAGAAGGCTGCATAAAATGATCGTCCGGATTCGATGCGCCCGAAAGAAACCCACCTGGACCTGCTTGGCACCATGATGCCACGTGCCGGAGAAGGGGATCAGTTCGCGGAAGGACGCTCGACGGAATCGATCATCAGGAACTCCCGTGGCGCTTCCACAGGATCGAGTTTCAGTCCCAGTTGTTCTCGCAGCGCGGTGAAGATCGAGGGCCCTCCTGAGGGATCCGAAACCCCGGCGTCAGGGAGTTGTTGGAGTCTTGACTGAAAAAAAGGCGATGTATCGTCGGGAGCGAATTCGATGTGGAAATCGAATACGCCCTCGACTCCCGTCCGGTCAATCACGGGCCGATCCATGGGCAGCATCACACAAAGCTCGCTTAGCGTCTTTGCGTAACGGTCTATGGCGAGCATCGTTCCCTTTCGCACCGGCGTTTCTAGAGGACACGGTGTTCTTCCGGGAGGAAGCGCGTCAGGTCCGAAGGAGGGTGTACAGCCAGACTTGCGAAGCTTCGGACCACCTTTCGCCACGGTGAGCGCGTAGGCGGGAGCCATCTTGCTCCCTCGATGAACCTTCAGTTTGAACCGGTCCTCCAGTAATTCCTGAAGCATCGGCCCTTCCATTACGTCGCGGCTCATAGTGCGATCCGCCTTGGCAATGATCATATAGGTATCTGAGCGGACCCAGTCAGGGCCGCCTTCGACTGGGATGTTCGGAATCAGCCTCATCGTAGGATTGGCCTGCGTTCCTTTCGCTGCGGAGGCCAGGTAGGCGATCGTGATGAGCATGCTCACCGGACCGCAGCGGATCAGCCGGTCTGGCGACACGGCGGGTGCGCTGGATGGGGCTGGGCCGCTTTTTAATTGACCCGGAGCGCCGCCTTCGCCCGGATCGCAAGTCTTTACAGGCCGGATGGAGGCCACTTCAAACTTCGGCGATTGCGCCGATATCATCGATGCGAACAGGGCCGATGCGAACAGAGAGAAGTTCATTGTTGCAGCGCCTCTCTGATCTGGCGGAGTTGGGCCGGAGAGAGCAACTCTTCCGGCGTAAGTCGGCCGTTGTGATCCTTATCGAGCACTTTGAGCGAAGCGGGGGAACGGCGGATTTCTGCAGCGGACAGGATGCCGTCGTGATCGAGGTCCAGCGCTGCAAGGGCGGGGCTGGAGCGCATCGGGTCGGCTTCCAGGTCCGGGCGCTCACGTACGCATTCGGCTTCCTGGAGGACTCCATCGTGATTCCGGTCGAGAGAGCGTAACGCCGCGGGAGCGTTGGCGATCTCATCCGCGGACAAGACGAAATCGTGATTCAGATCCAGTGCTGCCAGCACCCGAATCGCACGATAGAACCCGCCGACCATCGCGCGGCCAGTAAATGTATCCAGTATTTCGGCGGGCCTTGCGTCGATATCGGTATCCAGTTTGCCGGAGGCAGGTGCGGCTTGAATCCGCAGACCGGAGTCGCTTGAGTTGTGGGACCCCACGACCAAGCCTCCGCCGTTTCCGCCGTGGCTGATCAGAAAGCCCGCGACCATAAAAGAAAAGATCGCAAGCGCGAATCCGGCCAGCCAGTGCCTTCCTTGAAGCGCGGGCTCTTCGGGGAGGACCAGGAACATCGACCCCTCCACGGCGTGCACGGGCTCACTCCGGTAGTCGGCCCGGAGAAAGCGTTGCCGGGCCAGCGATAAGAATGCGTCGGCGATCAGGCGGGGACGGGCTGCGGAGGAGGTTTCAAAAATGGACATCATCTCGCCGCCGAATCGCTCTCGAAAATCGGCGGGATGAAGCTTGATCAGGGCCCGATAGATATTGCGGGTCATGCGGCGCCCCCGGTCTTAAACTTTCGGAGTTGGACCTTGGCGTCGCGTACCACGCCTTCCAGCCGCGAGATTTCGGCAGCGAGCGTAGACGAACCGACCGCAGTTAAACGATAGTAGCGGCGGCGGGCATCCTCGTCGCCACGCTTCGCGCCGAGTTCTTCCACCAGAGCCTGGCGGACCAGCTTCTGCAGATTGTCATACAAGGTCCCCGGCCACAGCTTGTAGCGTCCTTCCGACTGCCGCAGCACATCCTGCATGATCGCGTACCCGTGCATGTCGCCGCCGGTAAGCGCCAGGAGGATGTGAAGCGTCGCGGGCGAAAGGGGGAGGAGGTCGTCGTGGCTATCTTTCATGACCGGCATAGTCGTAAATAAGTATACCTATTTCCGACTAGTTGATCAAGAGGAATTGCGTTTAGTTCTGATTCTTCACGCTGAACGCGTACACTTTGTTGTTGGCGATTCCGTTGGGGATCTTTTTATATCCCGAGCCAAGGAAGAAAACGCCGTTGGCAATGGACGGTCCGTCCAGGAGCGTGCCGCCTGTTTGATAGGACCACAATACGCTTCCCGTCGCCGTGTTCAGTGCATATAAATTTCCGGATGCAGAGGGCGCATAGAGGACACCATTCGCTACGCTGACCGATCCTATGTCGAGCGCCTGGCCAGGGTCGGCGGTTTGCCAAACGATTCGCCCAGTGGCGGCGTTGAGAGCGGTCCAGGCTCCTGCGGTAGTGGTGGCCCCCCCGACAAGAGGATAGGGTTTGTGATCGGCGTTACTGATCGCAACGTAAATCTGCTGACCGTCGGTCGCGGTGCCCCATTCGATTCCTCCCAGGGTAGCGCCGGGCCCGACCACCGAACTCCACAGCACATTGCCATTATCGGGATTCAGAGCCCAATAAATGCCGCTCTTCTGTCCGAATCCGACCATATTTGGAAAGAGGTTTGGGCCGGAGCCGCCCAGGTCGTAATCAGGACTACTGGGCTCGGGGCACGCCATAGGATTGGGATTCTTGATACAGGCCACGGTCCAGATATCGACACCTTGAAGCCGACGGGACCATTTGATCTGCCCGGTGTTCAAGTCCAGCGCCATGGCTGTGTCGAAATGGTCATCGGGAGAAAAGCACGCGGGCTGTTGGCCTGTGGTCGAGGAGTTGATGCATGCCTTCACGGAGTCTGGAACTTCATAGTTGTTCCCGGTACCAATGTATAGTGATCCTCGTGCGGGATCTATTGCCGGGGGCTGCCAGACGGCGTTGCCGCTATAGCCCTTCACGCTTCCCTGATTATCGGGCAGCATGTATTGTTTCCAGATAACCTTGCCGGACTTAGCGTCCAGCGCGACCACGCTGCCACGGAAGGAGCAGCACGGGTACATCGGATCTGTCGCGAGACTCTCTTCAATGGAGGAGACGCCGACGTAGATAATATCGCCAAACACCACAGGAGATCCGGTGATCACCGCGGCCGGATGATTGTCGACGTGGGTGATCCAGTCCAGCTTGCCGTTTCCCTTTTTGACAGCAATTACGTTAGCGCCATCATGGGTGGTCATGGAGTTGATCACGTCGCCGATGATAAGGTCCCCATCGTAAATCGCAGGACTGACACGTGCGATCGCTCCTTGCTGATTGTCGTATTCGGAAATCTGATGGCTCCATTCCACTGCGCCTGTGCTACGATCTAGAGCGTACAAATTGCCGCCCCAATCAGGAAAATAGACCTTGCCGCCATCCACGGTGGGTGTGGCGGTAACGTCGTCTGTGGTCGAAAACGTCCATTTGGGCGACAACTGGGAGACGTTCATGAGCCCCACTTTGTGCTCCGACGGCTGACTGCGCGAGTTGTCGAGATTCTGGCCCATCAAGGGCCACTGATTGGACTGCCCGGCGGGCTGGGCAAGTAACCGCAAATGGCCGTTCGTCAAATACAAAAGTCCGCCACCGAGAATGAGCGCACCTGTAGCATAGCGAGCAAGTCGTTTCATAGATCCTCCAGTGAAATCGGGCGTCTTTAAATGGCCTCTCAAGACGCCTTCTACTCTGTAGATCCGTTTGCGTTAACTCGAAGTTGTAAACTCATCGTAAAAAAGATGTCAAGAAAAGCTCATAAATAAAGCCAATTGATAAAGAACCGTTCGCTTGCTCCCAATTCCCTGAGCAACGTAGAATAGCGGTGCAGTGAATCGCGACGTTGAGATTCTTTTTCACCAGCTTGCCGATCTGTCTCCGGAACAGCGTGAGGATTATCTGCGCGACCGTCCCTTAGCCAGCGACGTGCGGGCAGAAGTAGAAGAGTTGCTGCGCTTTGACCTGGGGGTAGATCAAAGCCTGACGGGCCGAGTCGCGGCGGTGGCGGAGGAACTCCTTAGGACTCGTTTCGAGGCGAAGGAGGGCGGGCGCTGCGGACCCTACCAGTTGATTCGTCTGTTGGGTAACGGGGGCATGGGGTCGGTGTATCTCGCGGAGCGCGCCGACGGGGAAGTTGAGCAGCGCGTCGCCATTAAACTGTTGCGCTTCCGAAGTCAGGAGGCGGCGTTTCAAGATCGATTCCTTCAGGAGCGGCAGATTCTTGCTCGACTAAACCATCCTGGAATCGCGCGATTACTGGATGCGGGGCATACCTCAGGCGGCCAGCCGTATCTGGCGATGGACTACATCGATGGAAGTCCGATCGACCAGTATGCGGAATCGCTGAGCGTCAGGGAGAAGCTCCTATTGTTTATCGATGTGTGCGAAGCCATCTCCTACGCGCATCGGAACCTGATTATTCATCGCGATCTGAAGCCCTCGAATATTCTTGTGGACAAAAGCGGCCAAGCCAAGCTGCTGGATTTCGGGATCGCCAAGATTCTTGACGCAGGCCCAGACCAAACGCAAACCGGGGAGCAATTGTTGACACCCGAGTATGCGAGCCCGGAGCAGATTCGCGGGTTAAGCCAAACCACCTCCACCGATATCTATTCTCTGGGGGCGGTTCTGTACAAGCTGCTGACGGGCACGTCGCCGCACGCCCTGCCTTGGCGACCACGTGATGCACAACGACGTGATTCGCAGACACGGGAGCAGATGCTCGCAGCAATTTGCGAGGAGGAACCCAAGTCTCCAAGCAGATTGAATCCCGAACTAGCGAGGGACCTCGACTTCATACTGGGTAAAGTGCTCCGCAAGGAGCCCGAGGAACGCTACGCAACCGTGGACGCATTCGCTGAGGATCTGCGCGCCTTCCTCGAGTGGCGGCCCGTGCGCGCCCGGTCCGGCAACGCCTGGTATCGCATGCGTAAGTTCGCGCGGCGTTATTGGGCGCCGGTATTGGCTGGCTCGGTTGCGGTGGCGGGTCTTTCGATCGGCTTCTACATCGCCAATCATGAGCGCGCGATCGCGGAACGGCGATTCAGCCAGCTTCGCCAGCTATCGAATCGAATCTTCGACCTGGATTCGCAGCATTCGCGATCTGCAGGGGTCGACCGCGGCCAGGCAGCAGTTGGTTTCCGTTTCACTGGGATATCTGGAAGGGCTGGCTTCCGACGCTCGCGGCGATATCGATCTGGATGAAGAAATCGGCAGCGCGTATCTCCGCGTGGCTGAAATACAGGGCGTACCGACCAATCTCAACCTGGGCCAATTTGATCAGGCCAAGGCAAGTTTGAAGCGGGCCGATGAGTTCATCGAAAGGGTTCTGGCGGCGCGGCCCAGGAGCAAGCCCGCTCTCTTAACTTCCGGCGACATCGCTCAGGCTCGCATGATTCTGGCGGATTCCGAACATCGCCGGGAGGACGCATTGCAGCAGGGGCGGAAGGCCGCCGAGCGCACCGCCGCAGGCATGCGGGCAGGCAATTCAACGGAAGGGGAGCGAAAGGGCGCGGCGAGAATCTATTCCAATGTCGCATTGGCGAATCTAAATCAGCATCATTTCGACGATGCGGTGTTCTACGCGCGGCAAGCGGTGGATCAGATGCGTCCCATTCCCTCGGCAGGTTATGAACTGACAGCCGCACTGAGCGTGTTGGCCAATGCCCTGCGTTCGCAAGGCGACCTGGAGAGAGGACTGGAAGTAATAGAGGAGGCTCGCGCCGGAGCGGAGGTCGCAAAATATACAACCGCGACACAACGGGCGTTAAATCTGTATGGCATCTATTTGCGGGAAGGCATGATTCTGGGAGAGGACGAGGGGGTCAACCTGGGCAGGACCCAAGAGGCAGTCGCGGCTTTGCAAAAGGCATTCGACGTTATGGGGGAAATGGCGGCAAAGGATCGCAAAGATTACACCAGCCGGACCCGCCAGTCGACGGCCGCGCGTGAGCTCGGAAATATTTTGCGCTACAACGACCCGCAACGCGCAATCGAAGTCTATGACACGGGCATCGGCGAGTTGGAGACCATTCAAAATAATCTGAAGGCTAGCAGAGATCGCGCCGTGCTCCTGGCGAACTCCTCTTATGCCTTGCGCAAAGTGGGCCGATCATCTGAGGCCACTAAAAGGATCGAAGATGCGATTTCCATCCTAAAGCAGACCCATGACTATCCCGCCGAAAAGGCTGCCCTGGGCAGCGAGGTCTATACGGTGATGTGCGCGCGCGCCGCCGATATCGCCGCGAAGGGCGACGTTCGGGGCGCGTTTGCGAGCTACGAAGAACTGCAGCGCAAGATTATTGCCTCTAAACCCGATCCTTCGAACGACCTGCGCGATGCCACGCAATTATCGGGATTCTATGCCACGCTTGCCGGGCTGTATGAACGGACACATGATGCAGCGAAGGCGGAAACCACTACAGCGCAATGGCGGGATCTATGGCAGCAATGGGACCGGAAGCTGCCGGGGAATCCATTCGTGCAGCGGCACCTCGCCTCGGTCTCGAACCACTAGCAAAAATCTATTGCGCCATTTCCTTGCGCAGCCAGGCTTGCGCAAGGCGTAATTCGCGACGAACCACGTGGACCGAAATAGAGAGTACTTCCGCCGATTCTTCCGCGGTCATGCCGCCGAAGTATCGCATTTCGATCAACTGGACCTTGAGGGGATCTTTCTGCGCCAGGCGAGTCAAGGCATCGTCCATCACAAGAAGAGACCGGTTAGGCTGCTGGCTCAGATCGGGGATGTCAGCCACTTTCACTTCCCCGGCTCCGCTACGTTTTTGCGAGGCGCGGGCACGGGCCATGTCCACCAGGATCTGCCTCATCAACCGGGAGGCGATCCCGAAAAAATGCGAGCGGTTCTCGTAATCGGGATGCCTGGACCCGGCCAGACGCAGAAAAGCCTCATGGACAAGAACGGTGGTTTCCAGTCCAGTCTGCGCGCCTTCCCGCCGCAGATGCGAAGATGCCAGCTTCTTTAGCTCGCCGTAAACCAGGGGAATGAGGGAGTTCATTGCTTCCTCGTCCCCGGCGTGCACACGATGCAGCAGTTCCGTGATTTCCATTTTACCAAGCCGTCTTTAGAGTACTGAGAATTTTGCTCTTGACCAGACTAAATTCCCGCCACGATCTCGCAGGTAATGATCGACGGACGCGCTTCGCTTCATGAACGGGCGTGTTTAGGGGCAAGAGAGAAAGGATACACAAGATACGATGCGTTTCAACTTTCAGATCATTTCAACCGCATGCCTTTTGGCAGGCGCCATGGGCGCCCAGAGTCTGCCCAACCTGTTTCCGCTGCCGAACGCCAGCGGATTTCTGGAGACGTACAACGTCAATAATGCACCCATAAGCCTCACTGGAGCCTTCTTCCAATCTCTCGGAACCAATGGACGTTCCTGCTCTTCCTGCCATCTGCCGACAGAAGGATGGTCGGTTTCCGCACAGGAAGTTGCATTGCGTTTTCTTCTGACCCAGGGGACTGACCCGATCTTCCGAACGGTCGATGGGTCCAACTGCGATCACAATATCAACACGTCGACTGTGGAAGGCCGCCGCCGGGCTTACAGTTTGCTAACCGGCCGCGGATTGATCCGCATTGCTCTGGCGGTGCCTGCGGGGGCCCAGTTCACAGTGGTCGGTGTCCAGAATCCATATGGCTGTAACGACATGTCCACGCTATCGATGTACCGTCGTCCTCTGCCTGCAACAAATCTTAAATTTCTCAGCACCGTGATGTGGGATGGGCGGGAATCCTCGACTCAAACGGGAACAGAGAAAATCACCTTCCAAACCAATCCGGGCGATCTGATGGCCGATCTTGCTCATCAAGCCCAAGACGCGACTTCGGGCCATGCCCAAGGCACTACACCGCTAACCACGAAGCAAGTGCAGGATATCGTTAATTTCGAAACCTCTCTACGAACCGCTCAGGCGATCGATTTCCAGGCCGGCTTGTTGAATATGGGAGGAGCGTCGGGTGGACCGGTCGCACTCGGTTCGCAGCAATTCTTCATCGGCATCAACGATTCGTTTCCCGCCAGCTTTGGTTTCAACCCGAGTGGGGCCCCGTTCAACCCTGCCATCTTCAATCTGTTTGCGGCATGGGCGAATTCGCATTCCAGCGCCAACGCCAGTGTGTCGCGTGGCGAGGCGGTGTTCAACACCAAACCGATCACCATTACGGGAGTGGCTGGAATTAACGACACGCTAGGGCTCACTTCACTGGTGGGAACCTGCGGCACCTGCCACGATTCTCCTAACGTGGGGGACCATTCGGTTTCGGCGCCTCTCAACATCGGCGTGGGCGATCTCAACAGTCCGCTTGATGTCAGCTACCTGCCCGTGATCACCCTGCAAAATAACTCGACCGGAGCCAGGATTCAGACCACCGATCCCGGAAGGGCCATGATTACAGGGTTGTGGGCCGACGTGGGCAAGCTCAAAGGGCCGGTACTGCGCGGGTTGGCTTCTCGCGCGCCCTATTTTCACAATGGCTCCGCGGCTAGTCTGAGCGACGCCATCAATTTCTACGACAAGCGATTCAACGTCAACTTCACCACCCAGGAGAAGGCGGACCTGCTCGCGTTTCTCAAGACCCTGTAGGACGGAATGTTAGAATAGCGGGTTGATTCCCTCGAACGAAGTGGTTCAGCCTCGCGTGTGCGCGGTCAGTTACCTGAATACGGTCCCGTTGGTGTGGGGCATGCTGCATTCCCCCGATGAGAGGCTTCGGTCGACCTTCGACGTTCACTTCAAGCTGCCATCCGTGTGCGCCGACGAACTCCGGTCCGGCGCGGCTGACATCGGGATCGTACCGGTCATCGAAATGGCCCGTCAGGGCTTAGACTATTTTCGTGGCGTAGGCATTGCCTGCCATGGTCCTGTCCGAACAATTCTGCTGATTTCCAAGGTTCCGTTCGGGAAGATTCGCACTCTGGCGACCGACGCGGGATCGCGCAGCTCGGTCATGCTTTCGCGAGTGATCCTAGCGGAGAAGTACGGCGTCTCCCCCAAGGTGATCTCGCGCCCTGCGAATCTTGCGGCGATGCTGACCGAGGCCGATGCCGCGCTGATTATCGGCGACGCTGCCTTAGCGCTGGACCCGGAGAAGCTGCCGTTTGAGACCCTGGACCTGGGACAGGTCTGGAATGAGATGACGGGCCTTCCCATGGTGTTCGCAGTGTGGAGCGGGCGCAAGGAAGTGATGCGCGACCGCTATGAGCGGGCCTTCGTCCAATCCTGCCGCTATGGCCTGCAGCACATCGACGATATCGTGAAAGCGGAGGCTCCGGCGCGAGGTTTCGCTCCGGACCTGGTCAGAACCTATCTGACTCGCCACATTGTTTTCGAGCTGGGGGATCGCGATCTGGCAGGAATGCAGCTCTACCTGAAACACGCTTTAGCGCTGGACCAAGTCCAGGAGGGAATATCCGCATGATGACCCGTCAAGAAGCAATCGACCTGTTTCACAGCGACGACCTGATCGGCATCGGCATGGCGGCCGACGCTATGCGGCGCAAGCTGCATCCGGAAGGAATCGTCAGCTACATCATTGATCGCAATATCAACTACACCAACGTCTGCACCGAGTACTGCAGCTTCTGCGCGTTTTATCGGCCGGTGGGACACGCCGAAGGTTATCTGCATACTCACGAAAGCATCTTCGCCAAAATTCAGGAGACCCTCGATCTGGGCGGCACGGGTATCCTGATGCAGGGCGGGCTCCATCCCGATCTGAAGATCGAATGGTATGAAGACCTGCTGCGCGCCATCAAGCAGCGCTTCGACATCTGGTGTCATTGTTTTTCCGCGCCCGAAATCACCAATATCGCCGAGGTCAGCGGCATCAGCTTGCGTGACACCATAGCGCGGTTGCGAGACGCGGGCCTGGACTCGGTTCCCGGCGGCGGGGCGGAGATTCTGGATGATCAGGTTCGCCACCGCATCAGCAGGCTGAAATGCGGCGTGCAGGAATGGATCGACGTCCACCGGACCTGCCATGAACTCGGGCTGAACACCACCGCCACCATGATGTTCGGAACAGGCGAGACCATTGAGCAGCGCATGAATCACTTCGATATCGTGCGCCAGATCCAGCAGGATACCGGCGGCTTCACCGCGTTCATCCCCTGGGCTTTCCAGCGCGAGCACACTTCGCTGGGCCGCTTCGTGAAAGAAGAGGCCACCGCGGTGGAGTATCTGAAGATGCTGGCGCTATCGCGGCTCTACTTTGAGGACATCCCCAATATTCAGTCGTCGTGGGTGACGCCAGGATTGAAAACCTGCCAGATCGGACTGCGCTTCGGTGGAAACGACGTCGGCAGCGTGATGATCGAAGAGAACGTCGTAAGCGCCGCGGGAACACACCACAGCGCGACCGAGGAAGAACTCCGCAGGATGATCCGCAACGCGGGATTTATTCCCAAGCAGAGGGATTCGCTGTACCGGACGTACTTCCTGAACTAGACAGGCAACCGCTCCGTGACCGTCGCGGCTCCGAGGGTCGGCTTAAAACAAAAGCGATTAAGGAGCCCCTCGGAAGCCGCGACAGTGATGGAGCGGACTTTAATGGCGTGCTACCCTCTTTTTCGATGGGCAGACTGTTCCTCTTCCTCACTGCCGCCACAGCCTTCGCGGCTGACCCATCTTTTTATCGCGACGTTCTTCCCATCCTCCAGAAACATTGTCAGAGTTGCCATCGCCCCGGCGAAGTAGGCCCCATGCCTCTTCTCACGTTCGCGGAAACGCGCCCGTGGGCCAAAGCGATTAAGGCCGCGGTAACGGCTCGTAAGATGCCGCCCTGGTTCGCCGATCCCGCGTACGGCCACTTCGCCAACGACCGCACTCTTAGCGATTCCGGCATCGCGACACTCACTGCTTGGGTTGATGGCGGAGCGCCGGAGGGTAATCCTAAAGACGCGCCCGCTCCCGTTGCCTTTCCTCAAGGCTGGAACATTCAGCCGGACCTGATCCTCCAGATGCCCGACTCCATCCCGGTTCCCGCCTCCGGAACGCTCGACTACATTTATGTTGTGATTCCCTCGGGCTTCTCACGCGACACCTGGGTGACGGCGGCGGAGGTTCGTCCCGGCAATCGCTCCGTGGTCCATCACATCACCACCGTGATCCGGCCGCCCGGATCGCCCTGGATGAAAGACGCGAAGCCTTTCGTGCCGTATGTTCCGCCGAAGTCCGCGCGGGACGGCCAGCCCGACGTCGACGACCCGCAGGCGTCCAGCTTCAATGTGGAATTCCTGGCAGGCTATTCGCCTGGAATGCAGCCGCAACGCTTCGATGCCGAGGGCGCCGCAAAACTGATCCCGGCGGGTTCCGACATCGTGCTTCAGTTGCACTATCAGCCCAACGGTAAGACCGCCGCATCCGACCAAACCCGCATCGGCCTGACGCTCGCGAAGGAACCTCCGCGCAAACGCATGATGTCGGCCACCGCCTCAGGCTGGCAGTGGACCATTCCACCCGGCGACCCCAATTACGAAGCCCGCGCCCGCCTCACTTTTGGCGAACCGGTGGAACTGGTGTCGCTACAGCCTCACATGCACCTTCGTGGAAAAGATATGACCGTTCGCCTGATTTATCCGGACGGAAAAACGGCGACCGTCCTCAGCGTCCCGCGCTACGATTTCAACTGGCAGATTATCTACGACCTGGAAAAGCCGCTCGCTCTTCCGATGGGGACACGCGTGGAGGTCACTGCGCATTGGGATAATTCGGCGAACAACCCGAGAAATCCCGATGCCACCAAGACCGTCCGTTGGGGGAATCAAAGCACCGACGAGATGCTAAGCCTGCCGATGTCAGTCATCATTGATCGTTAAAGCCTGGCGCTGACATCGATATAGATATCTTTGCCGACCACCTTCACCGGATAAGTAGGAATCGAGATCGAGTCGTCGTATTCCATCACGCCGGTCCGATGGTCGTAACGCCACCCGTGCCAGGGACAAACCAGCAGCCCGTCCTGCATGCGTCCGAACCCAAGCGGGCCGCCGGTGCAAGGGCATTCTCC
Source organism: Terriglobia bacterium (assembly GCA_963766615.1). Lineage (GTDB taxonomy): Bacteria > Acidobacteriota > Terriglobia > Bryobacterales > Bryobacteraceae > Palsa-187. The sequence continues at coordinate 414,797 of CAVYBC010000007.1, read as the reverse complement.
CGACAGCGCGTGGATCTTTCCATCCACATTGCAGACGGCGTAGGGCTCGCCCTTGACCTGGACCTCGATCACCCATCCAGGCTCCAGTTGCGACGTCTTCGCGACTTTTACAAAACTCATCAGACGCGCATCGCCGCGACCGCCAACCGCTCTTCCTTGTTAGGATCGTTCACCAGCTTGCAGTCGTTGCCCAGAATCATCGTCGCCCGCTCGCCCATGGTGAACGGAGCCCAATTGGGCAGCAACTTGTTCGACGGATTGCCCGTACGCGCAAACGTCGCCCAAGCCGTGCTGACCTTATCCGCCAGGGCGTAGCGGTCGTCCCCGAAACCCGTCATTGGCTTCGCTTCATCGTGCTGGTAGAAAGCGAAGGGAATCTCTAGGGTATGGAAGCTATGCAGCTTGCCTTGCCGAACAGGCGAATTCCAGTTGAAGTAATACATGTACACTGGTGCCTTCCCCTGCTGAGCCTTTTTCTCGGCTTGCGACAATACCTGCTGCCGGAATCCAGTATCGGAAGAGAAAATCTGCCACAGATGCGTGTTATCGAACCCAGGCCGGCCCTTTTTGTAAAGGGCGATTACCTCAGCCACTTTGGCATCGCTCGACCCGCGCCACGAATTCTTGACGTTCTTGTGCAGCGTCTCATCGTCGATCGGTTCCAGTTGCGTGGTGGGAAAGAAGGTGACCTCGGTCTCGACTGTCCCGCACAGCACCGGAACCGTAGCCGAGACTTCGGGAGCCGCGGCATTCCACGGATCTTCGGGAAGAGTGGTGCCATCCACAACAGGTCCCGCGCCCGCACCCGGAGCCGCCTTGGCCGCATCAAAAAGCTTATCGAGCGGCAACCGTTGAAGGTCCTCTACCGTCTTTACGCCGGCCTTGGTCATCACGGTCTGAGAGGCCCGCACCGCTGCTTCCTTGGCTGTCCCCCGCGCTGCGCCGCTCTGAAAGATCGCCCGATGGAACAGGCCTTTTGCGCCCGGCATCGCGAGCAATGTGGACACCTTCGCGCCACCGCCCGACTGCCCGAAAATCGTTACGTTGTTAGGGTCGCCGCCAAAGTTCGCGATGTTGTCCCGCACCCACTCTAGGGCCGCGATGATGTCCAGCATACCCACGTTAGAGGAGCGCGTAAATCGCTCGCCACCCGCGTCGGCCAGATACAAATACCCGAGCACATTCAGCCGGTGATTGACGCCGACCACCACCACGTCCTGCTTCCGCGCCAGGTTCGCGCCGTCGTAAATGATGTAGCCGGCCGAGCCCACCGCGAACCCGCCGCCATGCAGCCACACCATCACCGGCCGCTTGCCCGACTTGAGCGCGGGAGTCCAGACGTTCAGGCACAGGCAGTCTTCCCCCGCTGCTTCATGAAGATCCATCGCAGCCACTTCGGGAATCTCTCCGGCGCCATAAAAAGCTGATTTCTGGCCCAAATTGAACGCATCGCGAACGCCGCTCCATGCCTGCGGTTTCACGGGCGGCATGAATCGGTTCTGGCCTTCGGTCGAAGCGCCATAGGGCACACCACGGAATCCGTACACGCGATCATGCAATACGCCCCGGATCTTGCCTGAATTGGTCTCAGCCACGGGCCCGCCAGAGGGCGTCGACGTAGTGGCGGCGGTCGCGAACGGCGTCCCCGCTACCAAGGCTCCAGCACCAATAGTTCCCGCGAACGCGCGGCGATTGATCTTGTTCATGACTTCTCCTTTTTTTAGAACGGCGGCCACTCATCTTTTATAGAACGGCGGCAAATTCGCATCGACATTTACCCACACCGACTTCGCGTAAGTATAGTCGCTCACCGATTCCGTGCCCAAATCGCGACCGTAGCCCGATTGCCCCACGCCGCCGAACGGCGAATTGGGATTTACGCGTTTGTAGGTGTTCACCCAAACCATTCCCGCGCGAATCGCCGCAGCGGCTCGGTGGCCGCGCTGCAAATCGCGTGTCCACAACCCACCGCCCAACCCGTAGTCAGTCGCATTAGCGATTTCCAACACCTGGGCCTCGTCGGCGAATCGCGTCACCGCCACAAAGGGCCCGAAAACCTCTTCGCGGCAGACACGATCCCCGGGCTTCGCGGTCACTACGGTTGGTTCCACGTAGCAACCAGCCTGGAGGTCGGGCGCGCTCGGAATTTTTCCGCCAGTGAGGACCTCGCTTCCCTCCCCCTTGGCGACTTGCATGTAGTTGAGCACGCGCTCACGATGTCCCACCGAGGTCAGGGGGCCCATCTCAGTTTGCGGATCCAGAGGATTGCCCACGCGTATCGACTTGGCGAGCTTCAGAAATTTCTCCAAAAACTCGTCTGCGATTTTTTCATGCAGCAGCAGGCGCGATCCGGCGATGCAAGCCTGTCCTTGATTATGGAAGATCGCGAACGCCGACCCCATAACGGCCGCATCCAGAGGTGCGTCGTCGAAAACAATGTTGGCGCCCTTCCCACCCAGTTCCAACTGCACCCGCTTTAAATTTCCCGCCGACGCCTGCACAATGCGCCGCCCCGTAACCGTGGAACCGGTGAAGGCGATCTTATCGACACCCGAGTGATCCGCCAGATGCTGGCCCGCGATATGTCCATAGCCTGGCACGATATTCACCACACCGGGCGGGATGCCGACCTTCGCGATTAATTGCCCCACCCGCAGGGTCGTCAGAGGGGTCAGTTCCGCCGGCTTCAGCACTACTGTGTTTCCGGTCGCCAGCGCCGGACCCATTTTCCATCCGCAAAACATCAACGGAAAATTCCACGGGACAATCTGCCCCACCACTCCGACTGGCTCGCGCGTAATGTAGTTTAGAAATCCGGTCTCGACAGGCGGGACTCTCCCGTCGACCTTATCCGCAATGCCCGCGTAGTAGCGAAACGTGGCCGCGGTGCGGGGAGCGTCAAGCCCTCGCGTGTCGCGAATCGGATGGCCGGTATCGAGCGTCTCCAGATGGGCCAGATAGTCCGCATCTGCTTCAATGGCATCGGCGAGCTTCAGCAGCAGCCTGCCCCGCTCCGCGGCGGAAACGCGTTTCCATGCCGGGAACGCCTTTCGAGCGGCGTCAACCGCGCGATCCACATCGGCCGCACGAGCCTCGGAGATCTCCGCCAGCGTGCTGTTGTCGTGCGGATTGAGAACGGTGATGCGTCCGCCTTCGACGGAATCGACAAACTCGCCTCCGATGAAAAGTCGAGTTTCAATATCGAGCTTCGGAGGAGCCTGCGTAAGCGTAGCCATAGTTCATGATCCCATTGCTCGTCGAGCAAGACCGCTCCATTACTGTTGCGGCTCCGAGGGGGTCCCTAAAAATCCACCGGGTACGGCTTTAACTCGCCACTGGCATGCCGATCGGGCAAGGACCCGTCATTGTTCTCCCAAACAATCAGAATGGACCGCTTCGGCGAATATCCTTTGTGCCGGATGTCGGCCGGCATCGCCGCGACATCTCCCGCCTTCATGATCACCTTGGCCTTCGGCCTGCCCGTCTTGCCGTCGTCGATGTCCCAGATGATCTCGTCGCACACCTGGATGAACCACTCCACGCGATCGTTGCCATGGCCGATCGGCAGCATGTGCTCTTCGGTGGTCGCGCAGAATTGCGAGTCCTTCACATTCGAAACCACGGAAGGATTCCAGGTCACATCCGACCGCGACGTATACGCGAACATATTGAACGCGTGAACCTCGTTCTCAAAGCCCTTCTCCGCGTGGACTTCCGGCTTATCCTGCGGAACGTCTTTGAACTGGCGATTGACCTTCATGCCGTTCTTATCGGACCGCATCGGCAGATCGCCCGGCAGCCCGACCATACGCCGCGCGACCATTCTCTGCCGTTGAATCGCTTTCAGATTGCTTCCGTTCTTCTTGCCGAAGGGCTTCCCCGTCTCGTCCGGCGCGGCATAGGGATCGAAGCCTGCATTGGTCCAGTCGGCCAGCATGTCCTCGAAAGTCTTCTTCAGCTTTTTGGCCTGGAACGTTTCCACGTAATGCCGGTTTGAGCTGGTATAGGCCTCGTTCAGCAAGCCCATAAACATGTCCACGGTGCCGTAGTGGTTGATGGTGCCGAACACGTTATCGAAGTTCACCGTGCCATAGAAGAAGCCCCAGCCCACGTCGCGCATCAGCGACCGCAGGTAGGCGTCAATCGGAATGATGTGCCGTCCGCCGGGGTAGTGAATGTTGGCGAAATATTCGTCGCGCTCAAATTTGAAATTTCCGGCGGTAAAGGATTTATACCCCAAGGCCTTGGCTTTGGCCTTGCTCGCCTTTGTCTCTGTCGATTTGCTCTTGGAAGCTGGTGCGGCGCTCATGGTATGGTCTCCTTACTTCACTTCTGACAAATTTCTGCCCAACGCTCAATAGTCAAGTCGCCCTTGATGGTCTGAATCAGCACGACTGAAGGCTTCTTGGATCGGAACTGGTAGGCCGAGCCCTTCGGCAAAAGCGCCATGTGGCCCTTGCCTGCCTTGATCCAGCCCATCTTCTTCCCGGCCGGCGCCTGATCCCCAACCAGCACCGTGCCCTCTTTGCTCTCCGGGACGAGTTCTTTTTCCGGCTTTATTAAATGAACCTCCACGGTTCCATCCATTACCAGCGCCGCCTCATCGTGGGACGCGGCGTACCAGGGCGAATTTCCTTCCGCCCGCACCGCCTCGATGACGTAGCGCAGATTCTTGCCGACGCACACTTTTTCGTAGGGCTTGGATTGTGACGCGACCTCAAAAACGTTCGAGAAAGTATAGTGCTTGGGATCGGCGTCGATCACCTGAACACCGCCCTTCTCGTACTGCTTCAGCGATCCAAAAACGGTCTGGGGGCTAGCCATGGGAAACTGTTCCTTCCTCCTGACTACGTTATTAAAACATGTTTGCCCTGGGCTTGCAGAAAGTAGGCTTCGTTGAACAGGATCGTGACCTCAACCCTTCTCTCCCGAGACCGCCAGATGTATAATTACGCACGGCTCAACGTTTGAGAGAGGGTGTGGTGATGCTTAGCTCCAGCGATCCTGTCTTCCACGTTCGTGAAACGCACGGACGCGTACTAAGGTCCGGTAACAAAGTGATTGCCAACAGCCAGGACATCGGCTGGCGGAGCCTCCATGCGGCCATCATGGAAGAAGGTCCTTTTCAGGCCGTCGAGCGCCCCATCCGCCACCCTTCGCTGATCTACCATCTCTGCCGCCCAACCGAAGTGGGCCGCAAGATCGAGGGACAGAAGCCGGAAAGCACGCTGATCGGCCCTCGCCGCATCTGCCTGACTCCAGGAGAAGCGACCACGCAATGGTCCCATCACGGTAATCCCGAGATTCTTCAGGTTTACCTTCGCAAGTCGCTCTACGAAGGCGCAGTGAGCGAAATTTACGGCTGCGACGGTTCGGCGGCTGAACTGGTCCCTCGCTTCGCCATTTTGGACCCGTTGCTGGAACAGCTATCCATCGCCATCACCAACGCCCTTCGCGACGGAAGCGCGTCGGACGGCTTGTACATCGACAGCATCGCGCAGATGATGGCGGTGCACCTGGCGCGCAATCATTCAACCCGGTCCCGCCCCGGCAAGCTGGTCACTCCGAAAGCCATCTCTGGCTGGAAGATGCGCCGCCTGATCGACTTCATCGAAGAACATCTGGATGGCGATCTGAGCCTGGAGGCCATGGCCCGGGAGGTCGACATCAGCCCTCTATACCTGGCCCGCGCCTTCAAGGCCGCCATTCATCAATCCCCGCACCAATACGTTCTCGCGCGCCGCATCGAAAAATCGAAAGAGCTGCTCCGCAACACCGACCTGCCCATTGTCGACGTGGCCCTCTCTGTCGGATTCTCCTCCCAAAGCCATTTGTCGCACTGGTTCCTGAGGCAGATCGGCGTGTCCCCCGCCGCCTATCGACGACAGACAGATCTTCAATAGAATTTTGCTTTTCACAGAAATGTGAAACGAAAAGCCGCCTGAAAACAATAATCTAAGTAAACTTCTTTAGTGGTTTTACCGGCAGGGCGAGTTATACTTCTCCCGAAACGGAGCACTTCGAAAGGAATCGAGACATGGCATTTAAGCTTCCCCCCAGAACACCGGGACAATACAGAATCGGCCACTACGGATGGAAACCGGATCTGCCGGATCATCGTGATTTTACCTACGCTGTACCCCACGCCACCGCAGCGGCCCTGCCGCCCAAAGTGGATCTTCGCCCCGTCTGCCCCCCCGTATACGATCAGGGGCAAATCGGCAGTTGCACCGCCAATGCTATTGCGGGCGCAATTGAATTCGAACAAAAGAAGCAGAAGCTGCCAGAGGCCACGCCCTCCCGCCTCTTCATCTATTACAACGAGCGGGTGGCGGAAGGAACAGCGCCCTCGGTCGATAGCGGCGCCCAGATCCGCGACGGCATCAAGAGCGTGGCCTCGCTAGGCGCGTGCAAGGAAACGTCATGGCCGTACAGCGATGCCAATAACAACGGCAATCCTTGTCCGAAATGCCAATACGCGATCAAACCCACGGCGGCCTGCTACAAGGAAGGCTTGCAGCACAAGGTGAAAGCCTATCAAAGGCTCGATAACACCAACCTGAGTACCCTCAAGGGCTGCCTTTCCAGTGGCTATCCGTTTGTCTTTGGATTCACGGTTTACGAAAGCTTTGAGAGCGACGCGGTTGCTAAGTCCGGTATCGTTCCCATGCCCAAGACAGGCGAGAAGGTGGTCGGCGGACATGCCGTGTGCTGTGTCGGCTACGACGACTCCAAGCAACTCTTCATAGTTCGCAATTCGTGGGGAAGCGGCTGGGGACTCAAAGGCTACTTCATGATGCCCTACACCTATATGAGCAGCGCCAACCTGGCCGACGATTTCTGGACCATCCAGCTTCTGTGAGCTCTATTTATCAACGCGAACCAGAAGCTTGAACGTTCGCGCAGGTTGGGCAGTTTTTTCCCAACTTCGGCGATATTCCAGATCGATTTCGCCCGACCCCGGCGAGATAGCCTCAAAAGAAAAGGTCCGCACCCCGCCTTGTCCGGGCGGACCTTTAGGCACTACCGCGGTGTCCGCCGATTCCTTTAGAATGTCGGGCTTGGTCTGGACCATCCAACGGAATCCGGTAGATGCATTTTCGTTGAGAGCGATTTTCAGTGCCTGGCCCGTTTGCAGAACCACTTCGCGCCCGTTCGAACTTTCGTCGACCGATATCATTTGCAATTGCATAGCACAGCTCCAAAGCGAGAGCATCGGACCCGCTACAGCAAGACGGCGATACAACTTAGCTCTCCCGTAGCGACGCCTTGGGATTCCGGCCTGCCGCAATCCATGCCGGACAAAGGGCCGCCAGCACCGACGCGACAAACAAAAATCCCGCCACCGACCCCAGAATCCTGGGGTCGCGTGACGATACTCCGTAGAGCAATTCGGACGCCAAGTTCCCCAACAACACCACACAACCGAGCCCTGCCACTTCGCCCGCCAGCACAAAGACCAAAACTCGATAGACCATCTCGCGGACTAACCGGGGCTTTCGTGCGCCCAGCACTGTCTTGATGGCGATCTCCCGCCGCCTCGCTGTAACGCCCTCGGCGATCACGCTGTAAACCCCCATAGCCGCCAGAATCAAGGCGCAAACACCGAACCAGATCAGTAGAATCATGTTGAACCGGTGGCGCGCCGCATTGCGATCAATCAATTCTCCGATGGTCGCGACGCCGGCCACAGCCTGTGTGGAGTCGATCTGGGAAAGAGTCTGCCGCACCAGGGCCGCAAGCTCCCGCGCGGTTCGAGTGCCCCGCAGCATCACGTAGTTGGTCGGCTGCGCGGCCTGCAGGTACGGCACGAACAAGTCCTCGTCGCGCTGCGTGATATTCCGATACCGTGCGTCAGAAGCGATGCCCACCACTTTGTTCCCGCCGCGTGGACCCAACCCAAGACGCAGCCGGTAACCAATCGGGTTAAACCCAGCCTTACGAATTCGCTCCGCCAGGCTGTGACTGATGATCACCACCGGCTCGCCGTCCTTCGTGTCATGCTCGTCGAAGTCGCGCCCTTCTAAAAGCGCTGTGCCGACGGTCCTAAAATATCCCGGCGTGATCACCTCATAGTTCGCTTTAGGCAGCACCCGATTGCTCGCGTTGCCTTCAAGGCCGAGGTCGTAGGAGACATCCCACCCGATCGGGCCTTCAAGAGGCCGCGTCAGAATGGCAGCGGCCGACGTGACTCCCGGAGCCTCCCGCAAGCGGTTCAATAACCGCGAATAGAACAGGCGTCGCGAATTCGCATCATAGCCCTGCGAAAGCAAGCCCGGACCACGGAGTTGCATGTTCATCGACATCGCATCCCGATTGGCAAACCCGATATCGGCCGACATCATGTACCGGTAGCTCAACAGAAACAGCGAGGCCATCGCGAGCAGTATCACCGTCACTGCTGTCTGCACCAGAACGAACATACTTATGGTTCTCGCGCCCCGCCGCGATATCGACAATCTGCCGCCGCCTTCGCGCAGGGCCTGCTCGACGTGCATCCGGGTTGCCGCCCATCCAGGCACCGCCGCACATCCGATCATCGCCAACATCGCCGCTGCTGCGGCGAACCAAAAACTATTGAGATCCAGCGACGTCTGGGTCAATCGTGGAATATCCGCCGGAGCCCACTTCACTACAAGCCGAATGGCCGATTCGGCCACGCCCAGCCCCCCAGCCACTGCGAGCATCGCGACCACCGCGCCCTCGGCCCCCAACTGCGTCAGGATCTGACCGCGCCCCGCCCCGATCGCCAGGCGAGTCGCGATCTCCGCCTCTCGGGACAATGTGCGCGACAACAAAAGATTGCCGGCGCTAACAATGGACGCCAGCAGGAGCAACAGCGACGCTCCCAGCATGATCCACAAGTGCAGCCGTGCCGACCCGGTCCAATACTCCACCAGCGGCGTCACCACTCCTTCTTGCGAGCGCGAGTAGGATTCGGGATGCTCCACCGCCAACCGCTGGAACAACGCCTTCACCTGATCCGAAATATGCTCCCGCGAAAATCCCGGGTTTGCGCGCGCGATGGCTTGCAGGAACGTAGCGCCGCGACGTTCGACGATGTTCTTCTCCACGCCCAAAGGAATCCACAATCCCGCGCCGCGGGGAAACTCGACTCCGGGCCCCATCACGCCGATCACGGTATGGCCGATTCCATTCAGGCGAATTAGCCGCCCGACAATTCCAGGGTTGGCTCCGAATTGATCCCGCCACACCCGATCCGACAATTCCACCACCGGAGCCGCGCCGACCTGTTCATCCAAGCTCGTAAAATTGCGGCCCAGCACAGGCTCCACGCCCAACACGCGGAAGAAGTCATGCGACACCGGCGTGCTTTCAATTTGCACCGGCTCCGCGTTATCCACCTGCACGACCCTCGCGTAACCGTAAAGCGATGTCGGCATCACCGCGACCGATTCAAACTCCCGAATATTCTGTTGCAGGTCGCCCAACTCCGGATACGCCAGTTCCTCGACCTGATTCCCTGACTGCCGGTCGACCTTCCAGATGACCTGAATCGATTCTTGTCCAGGGAACGGCAGCGGCCGCAACAAAACCGCGTCGACCAGCGAGAACATGGCGACGCTCATTCCCATTCCCAGCACTAAAATCCCCGCCGCCGGCAAATATGATCCTCGATGCCGCGCCATGGTGCGCACCGCGAATGCCAGATGGCGCGCGCCGTTTTCGAAATAGCTCAATTTGGCATCCCTCAATTGGCTCTCAATGCGAATGCGCTGCTCGCCTTGCGAAGTTGTTCCAAGCCGAGTTGCAGGGATTCTCCGGGTAGATCATGGAGAATCGGGTTCAACAGCCTCCCCATCCCAAATGGAACATCCCGGGTCAGAGTGACGGACTCGCAGGTGACAAACACACCACCGTCGCGCTCTTCAAAAAACCAATAATTGTACATCCGCCACAGCAAGCCCCGATCGTCGCCGACGGGCAACTCGTGCTCGCCCTTCTTGCCAGCGTCGCTCACTTCGGCGATCCGCGTGCTGTAAGACCGGCTGTAAGCCCTCTGAGCATCCACCATCGTGAAATGAACTTTGTGTTCGCTGTTCACCGTTAACGACAGAAAGAACTTCGACTTGACGATGCGCAGAAAGATCTGAAAATCATCGCCCTGATGCCACTCCAGCTTGGAGTCCGCAATTTGCGGTTTGTAGGTCTCCTTGTGGTGATCGTAGTCCTCCACAATTGCAAGCACGGCCTTGAGCGTGCAATGCGGAAGAAAAGCCGCGCCGTTCCAATCCTGAATCAGGCCGTTCTTCACCGCAATCAGACCATTGCCATTAGCGGGGTGCACAAGGACGGACCCTTCCATCAATTTCTCCCGCCACTCGGGCTGGTCGTCCGACCAAAGAAAATGGGTGCCGTGCCACCGCGGCTCGAGCCCCTTTTCCAGCTCAGCGGTGTATTGGTCGAACGCCTCAATGGTCTCCTGTCTGAGTTCCACCGCGGAGCCGACGTGGGCACCGAACACAAGGCTGCTGAGCACAAGGGTGCCGCGTGCAAAGCACGTTTTCAATCTCATTCCGAGAGCCAAAAGGACGCAGTCCTCATTATTGCTCAAGAACCCGTGCGATTACACTTCCCTTCACACACCGACCTTGCGGGAGTAGAATTGGTGAGGCTCCAAGTCATGAGAGAATTCACCGTGCACAAGACCCTCCCGTTCGCCCTGATCGCTCTTGGAATACTTCCCCTTGCCCAGGCCCAAAACGGCCGCGTCGTCGATGACCTGTCGCTCAAAAACGCGGCAAAAAATGGCGACGAGTGGACTACCTACGGCTTTACGCAAGGCGAAACTCGCTACAGCCCCTTGAACCAGATCAATACCTCCAACGTCAGCAAGCTTGGACTGGCATGGTCGTACGACGCGGGCAAGGGCGGCGGCGGACAGGAAGCCACCCCGCTGGTTTGGAACGGCAACCTCTATAGCATCACCAACTGGGACGTCGTCTTCGCGCTGGATGCCCGCACCGGCAAGGAACTCTGGCGCTGGGACCCCGAAGTCAACCAGGACAAAGTCCGTCCCAAAATCTGCTGCGGTGTGGTGCAGCGCGGCATCGCTCTTTATCAGGGCCTAATCATCGCTCCAATCATCGATGGCCGCCTGATCGCTCTGGATGCGATGACCGGCAAGCCGGTCTGGGAATCCCGTGTGTCCTACAGCCAGGACAATTACACGCTCACCATGGCCCCGCGCATCGCCAAAGGCAAGGTGATCATCGGCGCAGCCGGAGCCGAACTCCCCACGCGCGGGTTCTTCGCCGCATTCGACGCCAAGACCGGCAAGCATGCCTGGACGTTCTACACCGTGCCGGGCGACCCTTCCAAGCCTTTTGAAAATCCCGCCCTTAAGAAGGCGGCAGAAACCTGGTCCGGCGATTGGTGGAAGCTGGGCGGCGGCGGCTCAGTGTGGGACGGCATGGCTTACGATCCCGATCTGGATCTCTTTTACGTCGGCACCGGTAATGGCGGTCCCTGGCCTGAGGATCTTCGCAAATCAAAAGGCAAAGACAATCTCTACGTCTGCTCCGTTGTGGCTGTGAAACCCGATACGGGAGAGCTCAAATGGTATTTCCAAATGGTGCCGGGCGATTCCTGGGATTTCGATAGCGTGCAACAGCTCATGCTGGCCGACGTCACCATCAGAGGCCAGCAGCGGAAGGTCCTGATGCAGGCCAACAAGAATGGCTTCTACTACGTTCTAGATCGCACCAACGGTCAATTTATCTCGGGTCAGCCCTTCGCGAAAGTCACCTGGGCCAAAGGTCTGGATGAACGCACGGGCCGTCCCTTCGTCAACCCCGAAGCCCACTATGGAAACGAAGTGATCCAGATTTCTCCCGGCCCTGGCGGCGCACACAACTGGTCGCCGATGTCGTTCAATCCGTCGACGGGTCTGGTCTACATACCCACCTCTACCGCCAGCAGCTCGAACTTCGCCATCGATACTGAATTCGTCTACCAGCCCGGAAAAAGCAACATTGGCGTCCGGCGCAGCTCTCGCGACGCCGGGCCAGGGGCGCCCCCTGTTCCCGCCACGGTCCCGCCGCCTCCCGCAATTGGACCCGAGCCTCCTGCGGAAGGCCAGCGCAATGTGCTGACTGCCTGGGACCCCGTTAATCAAAAAATGATGTGGCAGAGGACCGGCGGCGGGTCGATTGGAGGTGGGACCGTGACAACAGCCGGCAACCTGGTGATCCAGGTGATCCCCGACGGCCACCTCTATGCCTATAGCGCCGATAAAGGCGAAAAGCTGCTGGATATTCAGACCGGACTCAAAGGCGGCATGGGCCCGCCCATGACCTATCAGTTGGACGGCAAACAATACATCTCATTGATGGGCGGTACCGGACCCGTAATCGCCCGCAACGCCGAGCCCGGAGCTCCTCCGCCGCCGATCACCGCAAACACCGTATTGCCCAAGCTGATGACCTTCGTGCTGGACGGAAAGCCTTTGCCTTAAAGCGGACTATTGCGCAATCGCGACCGGCACCGCAAGAGCTTGGTTCCCGACCATTACCGTCAGCAAATTGTGCGTGGCCGCGGCTCCGGCGGTAAAGTAACTCGGAAGGTCCGCTGGAATCTGCACGCTGATTTGCTGGACCGCCGAGATCATTCCAGTCACCGGTCCAGCGTAGATCACCGGAAGAGACAACTGCAGCGGAGAACCGGTCGAGCTATTGGTCAACAGCCCCGTCACGCCCACTCCCAGCCCGCCCATGCCCTGCGTGATCTGACCATCCAGGCTCGCGGGTATCGTTTGGCCGCCTCCGGTGATAAAGAGAACGATCGTCGACCCTCGCGCCGCTGGATTGCTGGCCGAGTTCGGCGAGAGATCTTGATTCAGGATCTTCGGAACCAGGGTCTGCGCATTCGTGAACACAGCGGGGCTGACTGCCGACACTGGAATGGTGACACTCTGGCTCGTCTTCGCCCCGTACTGCACCTGAATCACTGTTTGGGTCTTCCCACTCAGTTCATAAGGCGCGATCACGTTGATCTGCTGATTCTGCGCATACACGATAGGCGCGGCGATTCCGTCGAACAACACCGTGGTTCCACCCAAAGACGTCCCCACCGTGCTGCTTGACGAGCTGAAGCTGGCAGCAGTGGTGGGTCCCAGGCTCACGCCCTTCAGCGTGACCAGTTCCCCCGGCGAAATTCCAGGCTGTCCATTTTGCAGGTGACTGACGAAACTGGCGCCGTTAAGAACGCAGGCGCCGGAGAGATAAGGACCCGCGCTCTGATCCAGACTGGTGAACTTTCTCACCACCCCGGCGGCCTCAATCAAAGACCCATCCGGGGCGGCGGCCACCATGATCGAATGCTGCAACGCGTCTTCGAATGAGAAGTATGTCAGACTCGTCCCCGCGGGATTCAGCTTCAATAGAAAGTTGTAGACCAGATTGGTGGGTCCTGAACAAGGCTGAAGCGCCGGGCCTGTCGTCGCGATGGTCGACGAGCCGGTTGAGCCCGCCGCATACACTGCGCCGCTTGCATCCAGGCTGATACTGTAGATGCCGAACGACGCGCCGTCCAACTGAGCAGAGTAAACCAACATCCTTCCATCCGGCGATACCTTTGTGATGAAGTCCGCATACGGCGCGCTTGTGCGGCCATCGAACGCGCCCGAGGTTAACGGGAAGGTGGTGGTATTGGTGGTGCCTCCAATATAAGCAGCCCCGGTCGAGTCGACTGCTACAGCGGTCGCCGCTGAAAACGCGCTGCCCAGGCAACTTCCATACACCACAGATCCGGTGGAAGAAAGTTTTAATAGGAACGCGTGCGTTGTCGTATCCACACACGTAGCTGCGAAGCTCTCCATGGTGTTCGGAACACCCGAGCCCTCGCCCGCGATGTAAGCGTTCCCCGAGCCATCCACTGCGATCCCATGTGCGATGTCATACCCGCCATTCCCCATGAAACTCGAATAGAGAATCTTCGATCCATCCGGCGTGATCTTGGTCACAAAGCCGTCCGCGTAGCCTCCGAATCTCGATTGAAATGCATTCACACTAGGAAAATCGAAGGACTGCGTGAGGCCGGCCACAAGAATGTTCCCGCTGGAGTCCAAAGCAACAGCATTGGCCTGCTCCTGCGCCGACCCTCCCAGGTAGCTAGCCCACAGCAGGTTTCCCGAAGGATTGAGCTTGGCTACAAACGCATCCGGACACGGAAAGACCGCTGCGTTTTTGTCGCCGGTGATACACGTGCCGGAGGCGTTCCGCTTAGGCTGAAAAACGGCCGTGCTGGTGGGAAGAGTGTCTTCCCCGGTTGTGCCCGCGATCACCACGTCGCCCGACGAATCTACCGCAATGGCGGACCAAGTACTAGTAATAGGCACGGTATTTGAATAAATAACGCTTCCGCTGGGACTTAACTTCATTACGGTACCCGCGGCGGCGACATAGGCATTGCCGTGGGAATCCACGGCAACCAAATCGGCGGAAAGGTTTTTCTCGAAAACCAACTGCGCGTCAAGAATGCCAGTCGTCGAGAGCGTGATCAGAAGTAACAAAGTCCGCATAGTCTCTTCCCGATTGCAATTGTCATGCCATGCGACCGGCCTCCAGCATTCTCAAGACGATGGATCGCGGCGCCGAAAAATGTATCAGAACGCCCCACTCTCTTGGACGATCCGGATGGGTAATATAGGATGGTCGGTTTGTACAAATCTTCCTAAGCCTGAAGAATGGATGTGTCTATGTCCGAAGCAAATAAAGCATTCGCCAAGCTATGGTTTGAGAACGTATGGAATCAAGGTCGCCGGGAAGCGATTGTGGAAATGCTAACCCCAACCGCGGTAATTCACGAAGGGAATGAGTCTACTATTGGTCCCGAGGGCTTTTATGCCTTTTACGATCGGATGCATGGGACATTTTCAGATATTCACATCACCATCGACGACACCTTCGCCGAGGGCCATATGGTTTGTCTGCGATGGTCTTGTACCATGCGGCACTCTGGCGATGGCCTCGGCCTGCCCGCCACGGGCAAGCAGGTGAGCACCACAGGAATATCCATCATCCGGATGGCGCACGGCAAAATGGCCGAAGGCTGGCAGAATTGGGACATGCTGGGCCTGATGCAGCAAATCACCGAAGCCCCTAGGGCGAAGACCTATATCGCCGAAAAATAAACCAAAAAAGGAAGCTTTCATGCGACCGTCATTATTCCGCGCTCTGGCTCTGGCCGGCGCCATGGCTTTGCTCAGAACCCTGGCACTCGCCCAGGCTCCGAAGACTTCTGCGATTCTCACGGCCACGGTCATCACGGCCGAGGAGACGCGAGCCAATCAAATGCTGACCACGGCATTGGGCGAAAAGAATCCCGACACGCGGAAAGAAGCGGCCGCGGCCTTCAGCCTGGCAAGCGCCCGCGAGCCCTACCTTACCGAACTCGGTGGCGTTCTGAATGACAAAGATGTGTATGTACGCCTGGCGGCTCTGGAAAGCACAGTCGACCTTCGCCAGAAGGACGCGATTCCGGCTTTGAACAAAGCCTTGTATGATGAAACGCCTGAGGTCAGCTTTGCGGCCGCCAAAGCGCTCTATTCGCTGAACGATGCCGCTGGCCGAGGTGCGCTGCTAGCCGTGGCTGGTGGTGAGATCAAACCCTCTACCGGGACTATCGCCGCGAAAGAACGTGAGATGGCCAGGCTGTTTCAGACCCCTCGCAGCCTGATGCTGTTCGCCTTCCGCCAAAGTCTGGATCTGGTCCCAGTTCCTGGCGTAGGGGCGGGCGTCTCGTCCATCACCTTGATCTTGACCGACTCGGGAGTTTCCGGCCGCGCCGCAGCTATTCTGCTATTGGCGCATGATAAGAGTGCGCAAGTCCTCCCAGCGCTGCGTGAGGCGCTGAAGGACAAGGACACATCCGTCCGCGCCGCAGCGGTACATTCCATCGCGCTGCATGACGATCCGGCTTATATGGGCGATTTATTAGCGGCGATGAGCGATCCCAAAGAGGCCGTCCGCTTCCGCGCCGCGGCGGGCTACATCCGATTGGCGGGCATCAAGGCAAAGCGCCGTTAGCCTGCGAAGCCGCCCGCTTTCACAAAACCTAGCGAGACGCCTGTCATCAACAGGCCCAGGCACACCACCACGACGGCCGATAGCACTGGCACCAGTCGAAACAGCGGATGGCGGCTCGCGCCTTTAGGATCGGGTAGCCAGCTCTTGGCGAACAGAACGAGCATACCGATCGCCATCAGGACCACAGCAAGGCCCAGGCTGAACGAAACCAGCAGAATCAGCCCCAACCCCACGTGACCTAGCGCGATGGAAGCCAGCAGGATCACCAGGGCGGATGGGCACGGGACCAAGCCTCCGCTGGCCCCCAGAGCGATCAGACTGCCCAGCGTGATGTCACCCTCGGGGACGTGACTGTGGCCGCCCGGGCCGTGATGATGCCCATGATCGTGATCGTGGGAATGATCGTGATCATGGTGATGGTCGTGAGCGAGGCCATGGGCATGTGCATGATCATGCGCCTGGTCCGCACGCAGCTTCTTCAGCCTTTGAGAGAACAGCGTTGTGCCGATGATCACTATCGTGACGCCCGACACCGCGCCCAACACTTGTGTGATCGCTTCCTGATTGATGTACTTGGTTAAGAAGAGCGTGGCAAGTCCAAGTGCAAAGACGCTAATGGTGTGCGTGAACGTAACCATCGCACCCAGAAAAGCGGCATGCTTGGGCGTCCCCCTAGAGCCGACAAGATAGGCTGCGACAATCGTCTTCCCATGCCCCGGCGTAAGAGCGTGCGCCGAGCCCAACCCGAACGCCACAATGATTCCCACCAGCATCAGGCCGAAGCTGACATCCTTCTTGCCTAGCAACTGTGACAGGTAGTCGCCTTTGACCACAGTGCCGGGAGCCTGCGTAACATTGGGTGTCGAAGATGGTGGCGGCGTAGCGACGGGTGCCATCACGGGCTTGGGCTGCTCAACGGGCACGATTTTTGGGGCTGAGACGGGAGTCGCCACCGGCTGAATCGCCTTCCATTCCAAAGACGCGCGAAGATCCTGCGGCGGCGCCTTGGTTGGATCGGGCGGATACTCGGTCAAAGCTTTGCTGATCTCGGTCTCGCCTTGGCTGGCCTTCAGCAACTGGGCGCCTCGGCCCTGCCGCACGACAATTTCTTTCCAGCCGGCGCGATCGGGAAAATTGTGGTCTTCGAAATCGACGGACCCGGTAGCGACGGGGACCAGAAACGCCATCTCAATGCGCGTCACCGACAGGCCACCGGCGCCTTCGCTGATCCGGATCGCGCTGCGCACAAACTTCGGTTCAATAATCTTGCCCTCCGATCGGAATTCCAGGCCCTTGGCCCACTCGCGAGCCTGGTCCGCAGCCTTCGCTTCCAGCTCCGCCTTCGGGCTACTCGCATCCAGCTTCCAATCCCGCAGCAACGTATAGGTAGGGACCTCCGCCAGATCGAGCGCGTAGGTGAGTTCCAGTCCTTTGTCGGTTGGTTCGATGTGGGTATAGTGGCTCACGCTGAAGTTACCCATGGGGTGAGCAATCGCGAGGGCTGAAAAGAGACAAAGACCGGCGTACAGTCTCATATAGGTATTACGGAGCAGGGGTGGGTTTGGACGGCTTCGCGGCCTGAGGAACAGGCTTGTGGATTTCCTCGAAGTATTGCCTTACAAATTCTTGATAAATAAGCGGGACTTCGTCGCGCGGAACCTCGCCTCCGGCATCGTGATGGGCGCCTGGCTTTGGGACCATGCAGTCTTCAACTGTTGCTTTGAATTTCCTACCTCAACCGTCACTTCCCCAGTGATGTTCTGCGATCGCTGCCCTAGAATCTGGCTGATCTTTCCCATGGCCTGCAGCTCTTCCGCCTGCCGCCTGAGCTTGTCGCCATCCTGCGAGCCTGCGCCATTCTTAGCGTCCTGCTGAGAGCTCTTATCCTGCGACTTCTGGGTAGACTTCGCATCGGACTGCTGCTGCGCGCCTTCCTGACTCTGTTGATCGGCATTGGCCTGGGATTGAGAATCGCCCTTGGATTGATCCCCCTGTTTGCCCTTCTGCTGATCCGACTTCTGCTGCTGTTGCTTGCCGTCTTTCTGATTTTGTTGGGACTCTTGTGGATCCTGAGACTTCATGCTGTCCATGATGTTCTGCACGGCATCCTTCAGCTTATCCATCATGCTTTGTGACTGGGTGCCTTGCTTGGAATCCTTGGAGTTCTGGTTGCCATTCTTATCCTGCTTGTCGTTGGACTGCTGCTTCCCGTCATCGGGGGAGGAGTCCTTGCCATCAGGCTGCTCGTCACCGTTTTTGGTCTGGTCGGGTGACTCTTTCTTATCCGGCGGTGCATCTGCGGTCTGCTTTGAGTTGTCGGGACCTTGGGTCGGGTCCTGGGAATCGTTGCCGGTCAACAGGTCTTCGGGCTGGTGTTCATTCTCCGTCGTGGGATTGTCGGAATCGGCCGCGTCCTTCTGTTCGAACTTGCCTTTTTTATCGGGCTTGAAGTTCTTGGCCTGTTCAGTCTTGGTGCCAAAGAAGTTGTCCATCGCGACCGAAACCAAGGACGGCTGAAGGTCCATGCTCCCAGTGACCATATAGCGGACGGCGAACAGACCGAGGGCCACTAAGGCCAGTCCTCCGGCGGGGAGGAGCCAACCCGATCTTCGGAAGGGGACCGCGGCCCGCAGATCTACATCCCGAGCTGTGGATTCAGCACGGGTCTGTTGTACCTGGCAGATGGCCTCGCGACCTACATCCGGATTCTCTGTGAAGAAGAAAGCAGTGGAAAGCGTGTCAGCCAGACGGAGCTTGCGGTCGATGCGCTGGGCTAGTTCGTAGAGGCTCGGGATCTCGCGGCGGATGCGGTAGATCCCAACCGCAAGGCCGACCACGGCGACCAGGACCACCCAATACCATTCCAGGATCTGAGTGCCCAGAAGAAGCAGCAGAATCACGCCCGCAATGGCTGCGACCAGCGACTGACAAGCGCGGTGCTGGAACAATTGAATCAGTTCACGTTTGCGCGCTCCGGCAAGGAGGTCGCGAAGAGATAAGTTACTGGGCACAGGTCCTAACCGATTATATGATGACCATGCAATCGCCGTAGGAAAAGAAGCGGTATCGTTCGCGGACGGCGTGCTCGTAGGCGCGCAGAATGAGTTCCTTTCCGGCAAACGCGCACACCAGCACCAACAGGCTCGATTGGGGCAGATGGAAGTTGGTAAGCATCGCACCGGTGCGGCGGAAGTGGAATCCCGGATAGATGAAGAGGTTCGTCTCGTGTTCTTCGGGACTGCTTTCAATGGCCCGAACGCTGGTGGTTCCCACAGCGACTATTCGCTGAGCCCGGTCCATGGTGTCAATGGTCTGTTGCGAAACGGAGAACGACTCGTGATGGAGTTGGACTTCTTCGATCACGTTGGAATGGAGCGGCTGAAATGTGCCCAAGCCTACGTGCAACGTCACGCGCGCGATGTCGGCTCCGGCCTCCTTGCAGGCTTCCAGAATCTGAGGGGTGAAGTGCAAGCCCGGCGGTGGGCGCGGCAGCCGAGCCTCGCTCGTTTGCGAAGACGGTCTGGTATCGATCGCGATCCTGGGGCGTGTCTGGACGGCGGATATAGGGAGGCAGGGGGACGTGGCCCGCGCGCTCCAGCACATCGTATAGATCGCCCGAGGGGTGAAGGCGGACGGCTCGCTCGCCATACTCGCCTCGTCCTAGGATTTCGGCAGTGAGTTCTTCGGAGATCACAATTCGTTCCCCGGTGCGCATCTTGCGGCCGGGCCGCACCAGGGCTTCCCAGGTCAACCGGTCGGGCGAACAGGGCTTGGTCAGGAAGATCTCCACTCGGCCAGTGGAGCGTTCGCGGAGTCCATAGAGGCGAGAGGGGAACACACGAGAGTCGTTGAGTATGAGGCAATCACCGGGGCGCAGGAGTTGCGGGAAGTCACGGAACATGCGGTCCTGGAGAGTGCCGGAAGAGCGGTCCACCACCAGCATGCGCGAAGCTGCGCGGTCTTCCAAGGGCTGCTGTGCGATCAGTTCCTCGGGCAGGTGGTAATCGAACTCGTCAATGAGCACATGAACTAGATTAGAGGAAGATGAGGATTTTAGGCATTGAATCATCGTGCGATGAGACCGCGGCGGCCGTGGTGGAAGACGGCGGGACGATTCTCTCTTCCACTATTTCGTCGCAGATCGACACGCATGCCAGGTACGGAGGTGTTGTGCCGGAGCTCGCTTCGCGGGAGCATTTGCGGGCCATCGTGCCCGTGGTTGGGATGGCCTTAGAACAAGCTGGGACGAGACTGGAAGACCTGGCCGCGATCGCGGTGACGCAAGGGCCGGGGTTGGTGGGTTCTCTGCTGGTCGGCATGACGTATGCGAAGGCGCTCGCGCTAGTCCACAGCAAGCCGTTGATCGCGGTGAACCATATTGAAGGGCACATTCACGCGGTGGCGAGCCAAAATGCCGTCGAGTATCCGGCGCTGGCGCTGGTGGTCAGCGGGGGGCATACGCATCTCTATGAAGTGTTGGCCGGGTTCCGATACCGGCTGCTGGGCAAAACTCGCGATGACGCGGCGGGCGAGGCGTTTGATAAGGTCGCCAAGCTGTTGGGGTTCGGCTATCCAGGCGGACCGGTGATTGACTTACTGGCGCCATCGGGCAATCCGGCGGCGGTGCGGTTCACGGCTGTGAAGATGAAGGGCAACAAGCTGGACTTCAGCTTCAGCGGGTTGAAGACCGCTGTGCTGCGATGGTTCGAGGCGCGCGACATGGCGGCTGAGGTCGGGCGGCGGCGGGCGCTGTTGCAAGAGGTCGCGAGGCCAAGCAGGGAGCAGTGGTTGGAGGCGACTCCTAAGGCCACTTTGGATCTTTTGGCTTCGTTTCAGGCAACCGTGATTGAGGAGCTGTTGAAGAGGGCGCTGCGGTCGGCTGAAGAGATCGGCGCTCGGAGTATGATCATCTCGGGCGGTGTGGCTTGCAATGTTGGGCTGCGGCGGTCAGCGGAGACCCGGCGGATGGGTACGCCCGTTTACTTCCCCGCCCCAGGACTCTCTACTGATAATGCCGCTATGATCGCCGCGGCCGCATTCCCCAAGTTCGAACGGGGGGAGTTTGCGGATTGGTCGTTGAAGGCGCAGTCCAATCTGGCTTTGGCTTGAAGTGCTAGTCGGTCAGGGTGAAGTTGACGTCGATCTGGGTTTGGACCTCCACGGGTTGGCCGTTCAAGAGAGTCGGCCTGTAGACCCACTGCCACACGGCCTTCATTGCGGCGTCTACCAGCAGGGGGTCTCCTTCTACCGCTACGAGATCCTTCATCTTTCCATCGGTTCCGATTGTGGCGTTGAATCGGACGGTTCCCTGAATGCGAGCCTGCTTGGCCTCGGGCGGATAGACCGGCGTGACTTTGCTGACAAGATTCGCGGACTGGACATTGCCACCTACTCGCAGAGGCAATGGTTTTCCATCGGTTAAAACCGCGGGCGGCGGCGGCAGCGACGGATTTGTGTCCGGACGGACTCTGATCTGAAGATTCGCTTGCGAAGTGCTGCCGTCGGTTTTTCTGATGTTGATCGGGGCGAGTATTAAATGCTCGTCGATGCGCTGCAGAGCGTTGACGGCGGCAACATAGGCCTGCGGACTAATGGTGTCGCCGGAATGAATCGGTAGCGCATTCCGGATTTGGTCCTGAACGGCGGGATCCACTCCCACAAACACGATGTCCTTAATCACTGGAAACGTCTGAGACGCACCAATGGGTGGCGGCGGGGGTAGAGGAGGCGGCGGGATTGAGGGCTGCGCTACCACTGCCTGCAATCCGTATTGAATGGAGATCTGCACCAATGTAGGTGAGCCGGAACTCTGGTAGTGCCACTGCAGCACGTTAGCAAGGGCGTCACGGCGGAGTGCGTCGGGACCGCTGACAACATGGGCGTCGACTACTTCGCCTTTGGCATCCAGCGATGCATCGAGCACCACCATTCCGCTCGTCTTAGCAAGGTGCAATGCAGGCCGGTGAATGAGTTGACCGCCTGCTACCACAGATATTCCTGGATCGTCGGGGATGGCCTGCGCGGCGCTCGGGAAGGGGAAGAACCATGCTGCCGAACCCAGGCCGGCCAGCGTTGCGGTGACGACAAGAGCCACGCGGGCTCCTAGATTGAGTTTCGACATGGGGGTCTCCTTGACCAGGCTCGCCACCCTCCGGGCGAGCTGGTGCTTTTTCAGAAATAAGGGCGCAGGCGCGAGGTCCTGTACCATGCGCTGTTCGGCGACCGCCAGAAGCGCATCCAGATAACGTTCTCGATCGCTTGTGAGGCGGACTGCCTCGGCATCCACGACTTCTTCGCGGGCGATTTGGATCTCACCCAATGCGAACCAGACAGCGGGGTGAAACCATAAGAGGCTTCGGAAAAGCTCTTCCGCGAGAACGACAATCCAATCGCGGCGGAACACGTGGACTAGTTCGTGCGCAGCCACGGATTCCAGCAGTTCGCGCGGCATTTCGACAACGCGGCGAGGCAGCAGAATCGAAGGCCGTTTCCATCCGAACGTTACGGGACCGGCGACGACATCGGAGACATACCACTCAGCGGCATGGTCGAAAGGAATCGGCGGATGGAGCAGACGTTCCGCGCCGGTTCGCAAACGGCGCAGGCGAAGAATGCCGAACGCGAGCCACAAGAGGCGCGCTGCGGCGACGCTAGCCACCAGCCATAGGACCCCCTCACCGCGCAAGAACTGTTCGCGGGCCGGGACCTTCACGATGACATGAGTGCTGACGTTGACGGTGCCGTCGTCCACTCCTTGGGTGACCAGGATTTGGTCCGGAAGGCGGGTGGGCATGATGAAGGGGAGCAGCAAAGAGACGCCGAGAACTGCCTGCCAGACCCATAGGCGGGCTCGCGCGTGGGGCAGCCATCGGCACCCGAGTGCAGCGGCTGCTACGAGAAGCAGGACTTGCGCGCTCCACATGATCAGGCTATCCACTGCGAGACGCGCGATCATGAGGTCTTCTTGCCTTTCTTGACGGTCCGGCGGATTTCTTCCAGATCCTTGGCCGTGAGCTTCTCTTCCTCCATCAGGTGGAGCAGGAGGGGCTCGGACGCTCCGTTGAAGACACGGTCAACGAACTCTTTCACCATGTCGCCGATGACGTTCTTGGCGGGCTTGCTGGGGGTATAGACGAAGGCGCGCTCGCCTTGAGTTTTCCTGAGATATCCCTTCTGTTCGAGGATATTCATCATGGTCATCACCGTGGTGTAGGCGATGCGGCGCTGGCCTAGAAGCTCTTCGTAGACCTGGCGGACGGTGGGGCCTGGGGTCTCTTGGGGGCTAGACAGCTTCCAGACCACCTTCATGATTTCGAGTTCCTGGGCGGTGAGGGTGGGCCTCGCGGACTTCATACTAAAACATTAGTACGAGTTCCTTCGCGTGTCAAGAGTAAGTTTTTCCAGCGGACTTACGCTCTGTGCTCAATGCGCTCTTCTTCCAGTTCAATGTCCAGCTTCTGGCTCTTGATGTCCAACCGCAGGCGCGCGAATACCGCCATATAACAATTCGCGATCCAGACCAGGCACAGGCCCGAGATCATGTATCCCCGCCACGAATCGAACAGAAGTTTGTATCGAGTCACCACCAGCAAAGCCGCCGCCACATAGTGGCTAAAGCAATATTCACAAGTGAAAACATAGAAGAGTTTCTTTTTCGCTAGGCTTTGGCATTGCCGGCTTCGCTCCACGCAATAGTCATGCGCCTCCCGGAACAGTTCTTCATGGGTGAAGGTCCAGGAGACGCACGCTACCGGTATCGCTAAAAGAAACAAGGAGACGATTTGTTCTGTAAGCGGCAGCATCGCCGGATCGTCTCTCGCGATTCCTGACTAGGGAAGGATCAGCGGATCGGTTTTAGCCACCTGCTCCACTGAAACGGGGGGAATCGACATATTGAACTGCTTGTTCATCGTCTTGATCGTTTCGTTGGCAAGAATCGCGTAACCGGTATTGGTGGGATGGATCCCGTCCAGTGAAAACAGCCCGCCCAGGAAGCCGGTGGTCAGCTTATGTCCGTTAACCATGTAGCCTTTCGACGATAGAGTCGCGAAGAGGTTGTTGACGTCCACCACTGCGGCGCCCAGCAGCTTCGCATCGGTCGCGATAATCCGGTTGAATTGAGTGATGGCAGTCTGTGTCTGCGCGATCAGTGCGGCCGTGCGGACAGAGTAGTTCGTGCAAATGCTCAGCGGCATCGGCGGAGCCGGATTGGTGATGTCTAACACTACGAAATCCTGGTTGGTGACCGGCGGCGCCAGCGTCGTGTGACACACGGCTTCGAAGGCCGGAACCGGAACCAGGAACGGAATCGCCGTCACATCGGGAATATTGGAAACCACGATGTGAGCCCTGCTCGCGGAAAGGCCTGCCAGAAATACGGCGTACTGTTCAGCAAATGTGCCTGTAGCGGTGGGCGGAAGCCCTAGCGTCAACGCCTGCAGCGCATCATTGTTGCCGATCGACACCAGAATGGTCTGTGGCTGCAATTGAACCGCGCACGCCACCTCGCTCACGTACAGGCTGGTTCCAATCGGAAACGGTCCGCATGCCCCCGTCCCCTCGGCCAGCACCGAATCGCTCATCGCATCGATGGCGTTGGTAGTGGGGCTGCCCGGAAACGCATAGGCCAGCGCATTGGCCACCGTAAAGCCGGGGACGGAGAGATTGAAGGTCTGGCTGGCCGGATTCTCGCGGCCTCCCACACCGGCCGCGCGTATGATCTGACCGGACGAATCCAGCGCCAGTGCGGGCGGGATTCCAGGATAGGAAATCAGCGGCAGTGTAACACTCGCACCCGCCTGTGCTGCCACCAGCGCTGTGTATCCATGCTTTTGTCCGCCCGGAAAGACAACCGGAGCCGTGTCGCTATCGAACAGCGAAAAATTCTGAAAACCAGCGCTCAAAGAATCGCCAACGACAACCAGCCGACCGACCTGTCCGGCCTTTGCGGCTTCGCCTTTTTCGGCCTGACCTTGCTCGGCCAACAAGGGCAGTGCGGCAAAAAGAATCGCTCCAACAAAAAACCGACGAAAGCATCCCCCTAGAGATGACATGGTGAGAATCTCCTAATTATTGGTCTGCACACTTCTGCTTAGGACGCTGAGACGCGAGCAATCTCAAAGGTGAGATTCCGATTCCAGCATAAAGTTACATTTAGTTTGTTTTTCTCCCGCGATATAATTTGTTCATGTATCGGATTGTACTTGGCCTCGCCGTTTTCGCGCTTGCCGCTTCAGCCCAGAGTGTCCCGGAAATTCTGGACTCCGGACTTCCCACCGGCAAGGCCTGCGGCGCCGAGGATGTCCGCGTAATAGGACCGCACGTCAGTGCGCCAAAGGTTGTCACCACGGTGCCGCCGAAATTGACTCCGGTAGCCCTCAAGGAAGGCCGCCAAGGAATAGTCATCCTGACCGGAACCATCGGCGCGGACGGCCACGCCTGCGGAAACTGGCACGTTCGCCGATCCATGGGCATCGACCTCGATCAAAACGCCGTCGCCGCCATAACCCAATGGGTCTTCAAACCGGCTTTGGAAGAGGGCGAAAAACCAGTCCCGGCAACCGTGAGTATCGAAGTGAACTACCGTCAACCCAAGTGATCGATCCTCTTCCCTAAGGCAGTCTCGATCTTGTTGAGGATGGAGTTTTCACCAAACCTGTTAAACGGTGCACTCCTAGGGATCCTCGCCAGGGCTTGGTTACCGCGTGCGTTAAGCCTACAATAGGAAACCGCAATCGCTAACTAACGATAAACATCGGTTTTCAACCATGAGCCCCGACCATTTCCGCCAAATCGACGAGCTTTATCAAACGGCCCGCAAAGCAAGCGCCAGCGATCGCGCCGTACTGCTGGCGCAGACAGATCCGGAGTTGCGCCGCGAAGTAGAGTTACTACTGGCGCAGCCCACGGGCGGCGGATTCCTCGATCGGCCTGTCATCGAGAACGCTCCACACTTGGTGGACGATTCCGCTGCCACTGCGACGGTAACCGTCACTGAATTGGCGTCGGGTGTTCGCCTCGGCCCATACCAGATCCAATCCAAACTCGGCGAAGGTGGCATGGGCGAGGTCTTCCGGGCGATCGACACGCGATTGGGCCGCGCCGTCGCCATTAAGACCACTCGGGTGCAGTTCAGCGAGCGGTTCGAGCGCGAGGCTCGCGTGATTGCGTCATTGAATCATCCCAACATCTGCACGATCCATGACGTCGGCCCGAATTACCTGGTGATGGAACTGCTAGAGGGCGAGACGATCGCGGCCAAGCTGAAAAGCGGACCTCTTCCAGTGAAAACGGCTCTCCTTTATGCATCGCAGATCGTGGCCGCGCTGGTGGAGGCGCACAGCAAGGGCATCGTACATCGCGATCTTAAGCCTGCCAACGTCATGGTCGCGAAGTCTGGAGTTAAGGTTCTGGATTTCGGATTGGCAAAATCGGGCCAAGACGAAACGGTCACGGGCAGCAACATGGTCATCGGCACGCCCGCCTACATGGCGCCAGAACAAAGGGAAGGTAAACCGGCCGACGCCCGCTCGGATATCTACTCGTTCGGCTGCCTGCTCCACGAAATGTCGACCGGTTCGCGAGTGTCGACTCAGCGCAAGCGCATGCCGTCGCCGAAACTCGAAAGAATCGTGAGCCGGTGTCTGGAACAGGAGCCGGCGCGCCGTTGGCAATCCGCGGCCGAAGTGGAACAGGAACTTGCAGGCGTCACTGCCGCAGAAGGGCGGCGGAATCGCATGCTTGCGGGCGCCGCGGGTGCCGGGGCGCTGGCGATGGTCGGCATCGCAGGTTGGTATTCTGGCACACCAAAGCGTCCGGTGACCTCGCCCTCCGAATACGTCCAGATCACCGATTTCAACGATTCCGCATCGGCTCCGGCGCTTTCGCCGGATGGACGCATGGTGACTTTCTTTCGCGGCGGAAATCCCTGGCTGACTCCCGAACAGATCTACGTCAAACAGCTTCCGGATGGCCAGTCGATGCAGGTTACCAACGATCCGTTTAGCAAATACAATCCAGTGTTTACGCCCGACAGCTCGCGAATCGCCTACACGCGAAGAATTAGAGGCGGGGCTACCGCGTGGGAAACCTGGACCGTGCCGGTGACCGGAGGATCGCCCACCAAGCTGATGGGAAACGCCGCTGGAATGAGATGGATCGGCAATGGACGGATTCTCTTTTCGGAAGTGATGAGCGGTACCGTCGCGCACATGGGTCTGGTGACTTCCCAGGAAAGCCGGGTGGACGAGCGGGAAATTTCCTTTCCCGATCACGAGCGCGCCATGTATCATTATTCGTTTCTCTCTCCAGACCAGAAATCAATCCTGGCAGTGGAGATGAATACAACCGGTGGATGGTCGCCCTGCCAGTTGCTGCCGATGACAGGAGCCTCCACCGCGCGCCCGGTGGGTCCTCCGGGCTCGTGTACCGCTGCTGCGTGGTCCCCTGACGGGAAATGGATGTACTTCAATGCCGAAATCGATGGAGCTACTCATATATGGAGGCAAAGGTTTCCCGACGGGGTTCCTGAGCAGATCACGTCAGGGCCGAGCGAGGAGCAGGGGCTGGCCGTTGCTCCGGACGGGAAATCGCTGATCTCATCGGTAGGTGTTCGCCAGAGCTCGGTATGGATGCACGATGCGACCGGGGAGCACCCCCTGTCGCCGGAAGGTTCGGCCATCTCACCCAAGTTTTCCGCCGACGGCAATCGTGTGTACTATATGCTGCGAAAAAACACCGCCGGCGCAAGCGAACTGTGGTCCACGGAACGCGCGTCGGGGATGTCCCATGCCGCCCTCCCTGGTGTTCCGCTGATCGATTTTGATATCTCGCACGACGGGCAGCGGGTGGCGTTTACGGCCCGCAACGATTCTGATTTACAGATTTCCATTGCGCCGCTGGATGGGAGCGCGCCGCCTCGCCCGGTGGTACGCGGCGGGGACAACGTCTTTTTCGGCCCTGCCGGCGAACTGATCTTTCTGCAATTGGCGGCGCACGCCAACTACCTTGCCCGGGTCAAAGCGGATGGCACCGGTCTGGAACGCATTCTCGACCAGACGATCACCACTATGGGCTTCGCGTCACCAGACGGGAATTGGGTGACAGTGTCGGGCATTAAAGGGGAGGTCGGCACAGTAGCCGTATCTTTAAAAGACCGAACCCGAAAAAAGATTTGCGCCGCCCTTTGTTCGGTGAGTTGGTCCGCCGACGGTGCGTACCTTTACGTCAAGATGGACCCTGGTCTGGCGAAGACGAGGCCTACGCTTGTCTTTCCAATTCCTAGGGGCGCGAGTCTGCCGGTGGCATTGCCGGCGGAGGGACTGAGACCGGACAATCTTGGGAATTTGCACGGGATCCAGAAGATCGATCAGGACTCACCGGGACCCGGACCGGACCCGCAGACTTATGCGTTCGTGAAATCGGAATTCGTAGGCAATCTGTTCCGGATTCCGCTGCATTAAATCCTCTCTATCTCTTCGCCGCCAGCCATGCGGAGGTGAATCGAAGGGCATCCGGTAGGAAGAAGCCACCTAACAGCTGTTTTCTACAGACATGATAAGATTGCAAATAGAGTGAGATTGCGCCGGATTATCCTTGCAGGTCTGGCTCCCTTCTTCAGCTTGACAGCCTTGGCTGCGGGCTGGGTGACGGGGGCGGATGCCGGTTTGTTGGCCGGCCAGATCACGGGATCTTTTCTAGCGAACTCCCTGCCTCGTCTGCTTTCGGTAGTTCCGTTTGCCATCGCAACCGCCGAGCATTCGCCCGCACGCCCGTCGCCGCAGCAGCGTGGAACTCATTCCTTCTTGCTTTCGCTACATGCCCTGACCTCAACACCGTTTGAGAGTTCCCTCTGGCTTCTGGCCAGTGTAGTGGGCATAAATCTGTTCTTCCGGCGGCACACCTTCGCACCGCTTCGCTGTTAATCCTCTCTTAAAACTCTTCGCTCGCTGTCCTGTTTCCGGTTCAAGGGTTTCCTGTGGAGGATTGGTTATGCTCGATACTGCTCTCGCCAAGATTTTTGGCACAACTCACGAACGTCAAGTAAAAGCGATGCGCCCGCTGATCGGCGCGATTAATGATTTGGAATCGAGAATGGAGGCTCTGTCCGATGAGGACCTTGCCGCCCAAACCGTTTCTTTTAAGGAGCAGCTCGCGCAAGGGGCCAGCCTGGACGATTTGCTTGTCCCCGCTTTCGCCACGGTTCGCGAAGCCGGACGCCGCTTCCTTAATATGCGGCACTTCGATGTTCAGTTAATCGGAGGCATCACGCTTCACCGCGGCAAGGTCGCCGAAATGAAGACCGGCGAAGGCAAGACGCTGGTGGCGACGCTGCCCGTTTACCTGAATGCCCTTTCCGGCCTGGGCGTCCACGTGGTGACGGTCAACGATTATCTGGCGAGTCGCGACGCGGAATGGATGGGCCGCATTTACAAGGCTCTGGGGCTTTCAGTAGGTGTTATCGTTCACGACCTGGATGACAACGAACGTCGCGAGAGCTATAACTGCGACATCACCTACGGCACCAATAACGAGTACGGCTTCGACTATCTGCGCGACAACATGAAGTTTCGCATCAGCGACTGCGTCCAGCGGGGCCACAACTTCGGAATCGTCGACGAGGTAGACTCCATTCTGATCGACGAAGCTCGTACGCCGCTGATCATCTCCGGCCCAAGCGAAGAATCGACCGATAAATATTACCGCATCAATCGCATTGTTCCTCAATTGATCCGGGGCGAGGTGATCGAAGGCAAAGAACCAGGCCAGAAATGGACCACTGGCGACTATACCGTCGATGAAAAACACCGGTCGGTCGCTCTGACAGAGGAGGGCGTCCTTAAAATGGAACGCCTGCTGGGCCTGGGTAACTTGTACGAAGCCATCAACATGGAGATCAATCACCATGTCCAACAGGCTTTGAAGGCCCATGTGATTTTCCATCGCGACCGCGATTACGTGGTGAAAGACGACGAAGTCATCATCGTCGACGAAAATACTGGACGCCTGATGCCTGGGCGTCGCTGGTCCGACGGTTTGCATCAGGCCGTGGAAGCCAAAGAGGGCGTGAAGATCCAGCGCGAGAGCCAGACGCTGGCCACCATCACCTTTCAGAACTACTTCCGCATGTACAAGAAGCTTGCCGGCATGACCGGTACAGCCGACACGGAAGCAGCCGAGCTGAACAAGATCTACAAACTCGACGTCACCATCATTCCCACCAACAAGCCTCTGCTCCGCAAGGAATTTCACGACGTCGTCTACCGTACCGAGGAAGAAAAGTATCGCAACGCAGCCAAGGAAATCAAAGACGCGCATGATAAAGGCCAGCCGGTTCTGGTAGGAACCGTGTCGGTGGAAAAATCGGAAAAGCTTTCGGGGATTCTGAAGCGCATGGGCGTGAAACATGAAGTACTCAACGCCAAGAATCACGAGCGTGAAGCAACCATCGTCGCGCAGGCCGGCCGGAAGAGCGCGGTCACCGTCTCCACCAACATGGCCGGCCGCGGTACCGATATTCTGCTGGGCGGCAACCCCGACTTTCTGGCACGAGAAAGACTCCGGAAAACGAACAAAGATCGCGAAACGGTTCCCAAGGAAGAATGGGAAGTCGTGTTCAACTCGGTCAAGGAGCAGACCGACAAAGAACACGATGAAGTGGTCGCGTTGGGCGGCCTCTACATCGTCGGCACCGAGCGGCATGACGCGCGCCGCATCGACAATCAGTTACGAGGACGCGCCGGCCGCCAAGGCGACCCCGGCAGCGCACGATTCTTTCTTTCCCTGCAGGACGATTTGATGCGCATCTTCGGCGGCCAGGGCATGCAGAACCTGATGCTCCGCCTGGGCATGGAAGAGGATGTCCCCATCGAAAGCAGGATGATCTCCAAGCGGATTAAGTCGGCCCAGGAAGCGGTAGAGGCGCAGAACTTCGCTGCCCGTAAGCACGTTTTGGAATACGACGACGTGATGAATAAGCAGCGCCAGGCGGTCTACGGCATGCGCCGCCTGTTGCTGGAAGGCAAGGATCAAAAAGAACGCATTGTTGAAATCATTACCGGCATTCTCGGGTCGTATGTCGACATGCGGATTCCTGAGAAGGCGCATCCCAGCACCTGGGATATGAACGGGCTCGAGACCGACATCCTTACCCAGTTCGGTGTCAGCATTCCCACCACCAAGCTGAAGGAAATGGATCGCCGCCAGTTGGAAGAAGAAATTCTTCAGCAGCTCCTCAAGCGTTACGAAGAGAAGGAAAACCTGCTGAGCCCTGAGCTGATGCGCGAGACCGAGCGCATGATCATGCTCAACGTCATCGACAATCAGTGGAAGGATCACCTTCTGTCGATGGACCACCTGAAGGAAGGCATCGGCCTGCGCGGCTATGGCCAGAAGGATCCTCTCATCGAGTATAAGAAGGAGTCCTTCCAGATCTTCCAGGACATGATGGACCGGATCGAAGACGAGACCATCCGGTACTTGTTCTTCATCCAGCGCGCCGAGGCAACCAATCAAGCTGAAGCGTCCCTACCCCGAAACTTGGGAAGACGGCGACGAGGGAGGGCGAACCCGCAGCTATCGCGGTTGCGTCGGAACAGCGCGCCGCCGAGGTGAAAGCGGCTCAGAATTCGGTGATGGATCTGACCCGCAACATCCAACGCAAGAAAGAACGGGAGCTCGCCGACCTGCAATTTGTGGGTGGCGAGGCATCTCCGGCCAAGCAACCGGTCCTTTCTAAGAAGAAAGTAGGCCGCAACGAGCCCTGCCCTTGCGGCAGCGGAAAGAAATATAAAGTATGTCACGGAGCCTGATAGGGCTAATCACAGTGCTGGCGGCACCCCTCTACAGCGCCATCTTCCCCGAGCAAATCGGCGAATATACGAGGTCCGCTCCCCAATCGGTAACCCTTCCCGACCAGTCCTTATATGACGAGTACGGGATCGACGCCACGGAACAGGCGGACTATACCGCCCCGCAGAACCGCAAGTTCAGCGCTACCGCCTGGCGTTTTCGGGATACCACGGGCGCGATGGCTCTATTCCAGGCCCGGCGGCCTTCCGGGGCGGTTTACAAGAAGCTGGCCGATCTGACCGCCACCACCTCCGACGGTCTCATCTTCGCCCATGGCAACTACGTTTTTCAATTCACCGGGAAGCTGCCTCCCACAAGCCGATCTGGACCCGATTTACGCACAGCTCCCTAAGCTCGAGCAGTCACCTCTGCCAGCCCTGATCGGGTATCTCCCCGCAGCCGGCTTGGTCCCGAACTCAGAGCGCTATATCATCGGACCTGTTTCGCTGGACCGGTCTGGTGCGGGAATTCCGGCCGCCACAGCCGCTTTTCATCTGGGTGCCGAGGGACAGCTTGGGAAGTACAGTACGCCCAAGGGCACCCTCAGTCTGGTCATCTTTAACTATCCTACGCCTAACATGGCCCGGGACCGCTTCGAAGATTTTCAAAAGCTGCCGGGAGTAGTGGCTAAACGGACGGGGCCCCTGGTCGCCGCGATTGCGGGAAATCCGGACCCCGATTTTGCCGAGCGGCTGCTTTCGCAGGTCCACTACGAAGCCAATATCACTTGGAATGAGAAAGTTCCACAGAATGATGTAAAGCAATTCTCGAAGATGATTCTGGCAATGTTCACCCTCGCAGGCCTGCTGATCTTGGGCAGCATCGTCGTCGGAATAGGGTTCGGCGGCTTTCGGGTGTTACGAAAAAAGTTAAGCGGGAATGCCGAGCCGGAGGAGATGATTACGCTTCATCTTAGTGAGAGCGGACCTCCAACCGAGATCGCTAAGTAAGCCCAAATGTTCCGGGCTGTTAGACAGGAACATCACCGCGCTCCAAGGCTGCAAGAAGCGGATTTCCACAGTTGTCTCAAAATGAAACAGGATGGTAAGCAGTTATATTTTCTATAGGATATCACCCTACATTGCGCGCCAAATTTTCGCTTGACTTCATTTGCCGCACGCCCTACTATCCAATCACGCACAGGTTTTGACGGATGTTGCGATGCCGTCGGATCTGATTCTCCCGTGTACATCACCTGCGAAAGCAGGAGAACGTCAATGCTCACCCCCGTGGTGAGCATTTTCGTTTCCAGACCTATTCCCGCATAAAGAACCGCTTCCGAACAGGCCGATTTCTCCTAGGTGGTCACAGAAGAGCACCTCCAACTGCCGGAACAGGCCCCGGGTTCGGCTTCAGCGACGCCCGCCTCAACAATAGATCCGCCGGTTGGCGCCCCACCTGGACCCCGGGGATTGGGGCTACTTCATTGCGCCACAGTCTTTTGCAGCGCTTTCCTGCTGTTTTCAGTCCAGCCGATGATGGGCCGTCTGATTCTGCCTTTTTTTGGTGGATCGGCGGCAGTCTGGTCCGCGTGTATGCTCTTTTTCCAGGCTGCCCTGTTGGCGGGCTACGGATACGCTGACTGGAGCTCCCATCGGCTCTCCACGATGCTTCAAGGACGGCTCCATGCGGTCCTGCTGGTGGCGGCCCTGTTCCTGCTCCCGATTAGCCTGAATTCGTCGATTGGCGTAGGGCGAGCACCCGCCCTGGGCATCGCCATGATCCTTACGGCCGGCATCGGCGTTCCCTATTTACTCTTGTCAGCCACCAGCCCCTTGGTCCAGCTCTGGTATGGTCGGGCGCGGGGCACGGCGCCTTACCGGCTCTACGCGCTCTCCAACACGGCATCGCTGGCGGCCCTGATCGCCTACCCGACCCTGGTAGAACCTCACGTTACCGTCCGGGGACAATTGCTTGCTTGGTCGGCGGGTTTCGTCGTGTTTGCCCTGCTCTGCGGCGCCTCTGCCATTTTCGCCTCGCGCCAACCCGCACCCGAGCCTTCCGTCATAGCCGCTTCCGCGCCTCGATCAGGACCCGGACTGCGAATCCTGTGGATTCTTCTGGCGGCGATTCCCAGTGCGCTGTTGCTCGCTACAACTAACCATCTCTGCCAAAACGTCGCGTCCATCCCTTTCCTCTGGGTCGCGCCTCTCGCGGCCTACCTGCTGAGCCTGATCCTGTGCTTTGACTACGACAGCCCTCGCCGCCATCTGGTTTTTCTGTGGCTCACTCCCCCGGCGTTGATCAGCATGGGTTACGTCTCGCTTTTTCCGAACTTCACCACCAATCTGCTGCTGATCATTCCCCTGTTCACCGTAGGACTCTTCGTGGTGTGCATGGCATTTCACGGCGAGTTGGTAAGCCGTAAGCCCGCAGTCAGCGGATCGACCTCTTTCTACCTGATGGTCTCCGTAGGAGGCGCGCTGGGTGGGGCCCTGATTGTATTGGTTGCGCCGAGGGTTCTTTCCGGCGTCTACGAACTGCCCATCCTAATGACCACAGCATCCATGTTCCTGATGATGCTGTTCTACCGGCGTCGCTGGTACATCGACGTCCTCTGGGCTGCAGTGAGCATCACGCTGCTCCTTTTCTCCATGGCCCAAATCAGCTCCTTTTCCGCGCATACGCGTCTGGCCATGCGCAATTTCTACGGAGCGCTGCGAGTGGTCGACACGCAACTTCCAGACGGCACCGTCAGCCGCGCCTTGGTTCATGGCACGGTAGCGCACGGAAACCAATTCCTTAACTCTCCTCGGAGCCGACAGGCGACCACTTACTATGCCCGCGGCACCGGCGCCTGGTTTGCGCTGGATGCATTACGCACCGGGCCTCAATCCGCGGGCCTGATCGGACTGGGCGCAGGGACTCTGGCCGCTTACGTGAAGCCGGGAGATCACTACACGTATTACGAACTAAACCCCCAAGTAATCGACCTGGCGCGGCGCGAGTTCACCTATTTAAATGTCCCCGGCGTAGAAGTCGTGGAGGGAGACGGCCGCTTGGCTCTGGCACAGGATTCCCGCAGTTTCGACGTGCTGGTGCTGGATGCCTTTTCAGGCGACTCGATCCCCACGCATCTTTTGACCGTGGAGGCGATGCGCGTCTACTTGAGCCATCTCCGTCCGGACGGCATTCTAGCGATGCACATCTCAAATTCCGTCTTGGATTTGGAATCCCCGGTGGCCAAGCTCGCCGAAGCGTCCGGACTCCATGCCCTGCTGGTGCACACGCCAGGCGATGAAGCAATCAGCCGTTCCGAAGCAGTCTGGGTTTTGATGTCGCGAACCGCAGCCCGGCTGGAGGATCCGGAGTTGAGCAAGATCGGCCGTCCTCTCCACGCTAATGCGGCGCAGCGCCTCTGGACCGACGACTACAGCAACCTGTTCCAGCTTCTAAAGGCCCAGTAACGAACACCCAGTAACAAACCGTCGGAAATCGCTATCCTACATGTTATGTCGCGATGGCTTCTTCCGTTCCTGGCGGTCCCTTGTTTTGCCGGCCTAATTCTAAACAGCCCAGCGGTAGACACTTCGCTTTTCACAGTGAATACCTTCGCCACAGGCGTAGGCTTTGCCTACAGCATGCAGAGTCTCCCGGATGGGTCTCTGGCAGTTCTGAGCAGTCCCGGTTTCGGACCGCCTGCGTCGATATTGAGGTTCACGGATACCAATCACGATGGAGTCGCCGACGGTCCTCCGACGGTTCTCTACACCACCGCAAACGGTGCGCTTACGGGTCTCACTAAGGTGGGCAATTACTACGCCGTGGGCAATTTCGGCGCTCACACAATAACACTACTGCAGCCGGGCTCGACGCCGACCAGCCCCTGGACAAGCGTGGGCTCGTTCAATTTCGACTACGGCCCAAACTGGGAGCATGACACCGTTGGAATCACAGCGCGCCCGACTCCCGGCTCCCCGGGCTCCTACGATCTGATTTTCAATATTGGATCCGAGTTCAATGATCAGCTTTCCACAGATAAGGTCGCTCTCACCGGGCTTGCTACCGCCACGCTGACAGGCGATTCCCTTTACTCCGTGACGATTAACGAAACCGGTGCGATGCCAACCGCTTCCAATGTTCGCCAGATCGCAACCGGAATCCGCAACGTGGCCGGAATGCAGTTCGATGCGGCAGGCAATTTTTATTTCGCCGACAACGCGATCGATGGCCCCGGGCCCGACGGTGACGAACCACCGCAGGCGGACGAACTGAACTTCATTTCAGCGGCCACCTTCGGCATGGACCAGAATTTCGGATACCCAACCTGTTATATCGGTTACCGCACCGGTGACCAGGTCGGCACGGGATGCGTAGATCCCCTGGTTGCGTTTCAACCCATTCCTAATGGCACTCCTCTAGGCTCGGAAAGTGAAGGCCCCGTGGAAATCGCATTTTCACCAAGCTCATTTCCGGCGGGCTACAACAATGGAATCTTCATTGTCTTCTCCGGGAAGGGAGACCTAGGCGCGGCCAACGAGGAAAACGCAATCGTCTATTACGACTTCGGAACGAAGCAGTATATTCACTTCTCAGAAAATAGCCAACCGGACGTCGGGGCGTTGGTAGGAGCGCTCTCTACTCCCAATGGCCTGTTTATCACCGATGCAACCACTGGCACCATCTATGAAATTACAAGCGCGGCACCCGAACCGGCATCGCTAGGGTTGTGCGCTGCCGCATTGCTCGCAGGATGGAAACTGCTGAGACGCAGAGGTCTGGCGTAAATTTATTTCTTATCGGGATCGAATGGAGCACCCGTGCCAGAAGATCCGACAAACAATTTCTTTCCGTCCTTAAAGGTGATGTTGCTGCCATTGGCACGATTGGCGCCATCCTTGGCCTGCCACCCCTCCACCACGATTTCCGTTCCCGCCAGAAGAGAATTCTTTGTAAAGCCGCGCCGCAGCAGACCGTTGGGCGCACCCGCCTCCACCAACCACTCCGTTTCTGTCCCATCGGGATTCTTCACGTTGACGTGAATCCAGGCGTGCGGATTGATCCAGTCCATCTTCACGACGGTTCCCTTCAGAATCAGCGGCTTGTTCACGTCGAACTCGGCCGCGAAGGCGTGGTGGCCCCAGGCCGGCGCAACGGTTAATCCAATGCCGGTGATAAACAAGAATATCGTAGTGCGCATGAATCGATCTCCCTTACTTTTTCTTAGCGTCATTTCTTTTGAGCCCCGGCGGCTGCCGCATCTTCGGCGCGTGCGGCGCTTAGCATGTTGTGCATGGCCATGTTTCCTTCATGGCACGCGTACTCGAAAATCTGATAGCCCGGCTCGTGCGTGATACTGAACGCGATGGTCCAGGGAGCCGCGTAGGTTTCCGGATCGTTCATCGTCGCTTCGTAATTGATCACGTTATCTGCCGCGCGCGTGAAGCGTTCCACAATTTTCATTTCCGGGCTGTGCGGCGCGCCGCCATCGCCATTGGCTCCCACCGCGGTGCCGCGACCGTTGAAATTGGTAGTTTCTACCACCAACGTGTTGCCCTCCCAGTGGCCGACCGGGTCGCCCATGTAAGAACGGATGTTCGAGTTCAAATGCGCGCGGCCATCGGTCGGGATGATTCGCGCCTCATGCACCATTTCATAGCGAATCGCAACAAACCCCGGGGCCTGCGTGATGTCGAGCCCGTTCCCGTAAATCACAGGGATAATCGACCCGGTAACGCCACGAGTGATGCAGCGGTCATACAGGCTCCAGTCCTCGTAGGTTTCCGGATGCCTGCGCCGAATGGCGTTCTTGGCCGCAAGCCGCTTTTGCGCATCTGGCGTGAGTGCCGGCATCCTGCCGTCCGGCGGATCGACGATTTGCGAGGTCTGATGGGATGCTCGTCCGCGCGAACTCCAGCCAGTTGCCAGGAGCAGGCGCGACGTCCACTCCGCGCGGGCTGGGCGCTACGGGAGCGGCGCCAGAGGCCAGAGCTTCTGCCTGCGCGCGCGCCGGCGAAGAAGTATTCGCCGGATTGAGTACTCTGTTCTGGCTCGCTTGATTGCGCTTCTCCCGGTCGGCCAGTTCCTGCTCCGTTAAATATCGTCGCTCGCCGAATTCCTTGGGCCGCTCCATCGGCACGCCTAGGACATCGTCGCTGGTCCAAGAGCCTTGAAGATCCGGATCGCCCCAGGGTGTCTTGGGAGCAGTCCAAGGCTTCTTATTCTGGGCCGCTGGCGTTTGCGCCAGTGCGACTATGGAGACCGCTAATAAAGTGAATGCGATTCTCATAAGTCTCCTCCTTCTATTATTTCTTGCGAAGGTTGCCATAAAGAAGCTCCTCGGCGAACTCCACGCACTTGAACTCCAATAGCCGCGCATCCTTTTCCCGATGCCTATAAAGAGGTACGTTGATCTTCCATGCACGGCTGAACACCTTGGGATCTTCGATGGTAGCTTCGTAATTCAATGTATTCCCATCCAGAAGCGAGTAACGCTCCACCACATGCAGGCTGTCGCTGGCGAAGTTGCCCGACCGGTCAAACCAGGCGAGTCCATTGAAGCCGGTGACATCCACAACCAGCGTCTCGCCTTCCCAATGCCCGTTGGATGTTCCCATCCAGGTGTCCACCGCGGCCTCCTGCGGCTTACCCATGTTGATCAGGCGATTGGTGGTCGCATATTCGTACGCGATCACGATGTCTTTCTGCGACTGGATGATCTGCAACGGATAGGGCATGTAAGTCGCCCTGGGAAGGCCGGGCATGTAGCACTTCAGCTCCGGATCGTTCTTCCAGCGGTTCGCCAGATTATCTTTTCTTTTCGCCAGGGCTGCCGGAAGATAAGGAATCTCGCCTCCCTCGACAATTCCCTGCCCCGGGGGAATCGCGCCAACCGCACCCAGTTGATAGAAAGGCCCTGCCTGCGCCGGAGTGATCCTGAATGTCCCAGTCTGCGGTGCTGGTAGTCTGCCAGAGGCCTGTAAGATTCGGCTTGCCATCAGGCATGCGAATGCTCTGCGGCGTGGTTCGCCGGGCAGCCGGCGCTTGCCCGTTGGCGACCGGCGCGCCCATGAACAACACCATTGCAGCCGTTCCACCAGCAAACCCGGCTGATTTCCAAAGGCGCATTTCGTTATCCCTCGCTGAAGATGATATCGCCATCCAGCGCTTCGCGCCAGTGTTACGCTCGATCCATGGAATCAGAACAACCCGACGCTGGTTTGGCGATAGACCAATATATTGAATCTCTGAAGTCTAGAATCCCGGAGTCGGAACATGGCGCACTGGACTCTCGCCTTGAAGAATTATTAAACGATCCCTCTGCCGATTAAGGCGACGTGATCGCGATTCTTCATCAGGAGTTCGGTCCCCGGGGGATTTAATGTTTCTTTGAAACCGTTGGTCCAGGTCATCTTCTGCTTAAAATGAAACCGTGGCCGACTTCTTCAAGCGATATTTTGTTCAACTGTTCTATTCCATCCCAGGCGTTTTCATCGCAAGTATCCCTTTTAGACTCCTACTCTCGATGCTCAGGCTCGATAGCGACCATCAGCCCGGCGGATTTGCTGGATTTGAAGAGCTTGTGACGGTCTTCGCCGGAGTATCGGCAGGGTTGGGGATCGCGCGCTATTACCCTCGCTGGGTATCGAGTGGTTGCTGGGTTGGTGTCTTGCCGGCTTTGCTGCTTCTCAACAAACTCCGGACCTTCTTGAGGTCTTGGACGAACCTGTTGTATTCTTCACGCCGCTCCTCTTCATCCGGAATGCGCAATATTGCGGAAGGATGAATCGTAGCCACGATATTGGCCACCCAAGGGTGTGGAAGCGGCTTTCCTCTTTCTTTGGTCAAACGAAATTTACTGCCCAGTAGCGATTGTGCAGCGGTCGCACCGAGACAAACAATAATCTTCGGTTGAACAGATTGAACCTCCGCCTCAATCCACGGCTGACACGCTTCGACCTCAGCCACGGTAGGCTTCTTGTGAATCCGGCGCTTGCCGCGCTCTTCAAACCGGAAATGTTTGACCGCATTGGTCACGTAAACATCGGTGCGCTTGATTCCCGCGTCTTCGAGAGCCCGGTCGAGCATGTGTCCTGCCGGTCCGACGAAGGGACGCCCCTGTTTATCTTCCTCGTTGCCAGGTTGTTCGCCTATGAAAACGATTCGCGCCGACATCGAGCCCTCCCCGAAGACCGCTTGAGTGGCCTCACGGTACAAATCGCAACCCTGGCATTTTTGAACGGAATTTTGAAGAATCGAAAGGCTGCGAGCCTTCGGCAGAAAAGGAACCGCTCCTTCAAACCCGATCCTTGAAGTTCCGCTGTTCAGGTCTTCATTTCCTCCATCACCGGAGCAGGAGCCGCGGGCAGGTTGCTGCGTCGAGCCGGATTCACATGCACGATTACAGCGTGCTCCGCCACATCGGCTCGCA
Organism: Terriglobia bacterium; assembly: GCA_963766615.1. Lineage (GTDB taxonomy): Bacteria > Acidobacteriota > Terriglobia > Bryobacterales > Bryobacteraceae > Palsa-187. The sequence continues at coordinate 374,528 of CAVYBC010000007.1, read as the reverse complement.
ATGGAATGAGGTCATCAGGCAGAGGCGACCCATCCATTTCTATTCTGGGAGTTTCCTTTGTGCGCACCACAGAAACTTTGTACGTTGTCTTTCCGTGGCGATAAGTCAGTTTGAATTCCGGCCAATTTGCAGGCAGCACCGGACGCAGAGTAAAGGAATCCCTGCGCCGTTCGAATCCCAGGACCTCCTCAAGCCAGACTCGATACATCCAGGCCGACGATCCCGTGTACCAGGTCCAGCCGCTCTGCCCGGTTTGTAAAGGGCTCGCGTAAACGTCGGCCGCGCTGATATAAGGCTCTCCCTTGTAGCGTTCTACGTCCTGCGGAGTGCGGCAATGCTCCACTGGATTCATCATCTGCAGTAACCGCACCGCGCGATCGCCTTCTCCCAATCGCGCCCACGCCATCGCAAGCCAAAGCGAGCCATGCGTGTATTGACCGCCGTTCTCACGAATCCCGGGCGGATAGCCCATGATGTATCCGGGATGCGGCTGGGAATGATCGAATGGTGGAGTGAACAGCAACACGATCCGGTCCGACTCCTTAGCCAATTGGCGATCCGCCGATTCCATCGCCGTTCTGGCGCGCGCGGGGTCTCCCCCTCCCGCAATTACTGCCCAGGACTGTGGAATCGAATCGATTCGCGCTTCGCTGTTTACATGCGACCCAAGCCGCGATCCGTCGTCGAAGAATCCTCGCAAATACCAGTCTCCATCCCAACACGACGATTCCACAGCCTTGATCAGTTGTGCAGCACGTTCGCGGCAATGGGCGGCCCACGGCGCATCTCGTTTCTCCGCGAGGTCTGAAAATGTGCGCAGCACCGACATCAGGAACCACGCCAGCCATACACTCTCTCCGCGGCCTTCATGGCCCACCATGTTCATCCCATCGTTCCAATCCCCGTTGCCGAAGAGTGGCAAGCCTTGTGGTCCAATCCGCCAGGCAGATTCGATTGCGCGATGGCAGTGATCCCAAAGAGACGCTCTTTCTGGCGACACCTCCGGCGTGAACAAGTGTTCGCTTTCTCCTGCACCAAGGGCCGGGCCCTCCAGAAAATGGACCTGCTCTTCCAGAATTCCGGTGTCTCCCGTAACTGCCATGTAGCGAGCCACTACGTAAGGCAGCCACAGCAAATCGTCAGAGCACTTCGTTCTCACTCCCATGCCCGACCTCGGATGCCACCAGTGTTGGACGTCCCCCTCGGCGAACTGCCGGGATGCGGCCAGAAGAATGTGGGCGCGGGCAAATTCGGGAGCCGCGTAAAGCAGTGCGAGCGAGTCCTGCAATTGATCTCGAAATCCAAACGCGCCGCTGGATTGATACAGCGCCGATCTTCCCCAGAAACGGCAGCTCAGCGTTTGATACACCAGCCAGCGATTCAATAACAAGTCGACAGACAGGTTCGGCGTCTGCACCTGTAGCGATCCCAGCCTCGCATCCCACCAATTCTTGACGTTACTCAGCGCCTTCTCCACGGCCGCAGGATGCGCGTATTTCTGAGCGATCTCCCGGATTGTCTCCACTTTCGGAGTCTGCCCAAGTAGAAAGACAACATCTGTCTGCGCGTTCACTGCAAGCGTGACGCGGACCTGAAGAGCGGCGGCCGGGTCCACATCCTGACCGCAAGTATTGTCCAGGCGAACCGACTTCAACCCCGCCGGGTTGGCGCGCGATCCGTTCCTGCCAAGGAACGCCCCACGATCGCCCGAATAAGCGTTGGCCTTCGGCGCTGCGGCGGCAAATGCGATGGAGTCCACCTTGTCCGGAGACCAGTTCTCCGTAGCCAAAATCGCCCCGGAGCTAGTGTCGAAGCTCGTGCTGATGTGAGGAGCCTGATTCTCACGCTGTGTGCCCAGCACCCATTCCGCGAAATAAGTCACCGTCAGGTTGCGCTTCCTCGACGAGTGGTTGCGAAGGCGAAGCCGGCAAATCTTTACCAGATCGCGCGGGCCGTCTTCTTCAAACGGAATAAAGACGGTCAACTCCTGACCGATCGAATGGCTGTTGTGCTCAAAGACCGTATAGCCCTGGCCGTGCTTCGCGCGGTAAGCATCTTCTTCACGAACGGGCAACGCAGTCGGGGTCCAAATCGCTCCCGAGTCATCGTCGCGGATGTAGATCGCCTCTGATGCCGGCTCAGTCACAGGATCGTTTTGCCATGTAGTCAGCCGGTTTTGCTGGCTGTTCCCGCACCACGTGAACCCAAGTCCGCTTTCCGTCACCAGGCAGCCGAATTCCGGCGTTGCGATCACATTTGCCCAAGGCGCGGGAGTCACCTTCCCAGGCCCCAGGTAGATCGCATACTCGCTGCCATGTGGCGAAAATCCTCCCAGCCCGTTAAAGTAGTGCAGTTCCAGGAAAGGCAGCGGCGGCGACGGCTCCTCTGTCGGAGAGGCAGCCGGAGTAAAAGGCATCGCAACCGGCAACGGTTCGCGCACTCCAGGTAACTGCCTTGCCAGCGGGCCACGAGCCCCGGAGACAACTGCCCGGGAACTGGTGAGAAGCAACGAGCGCTGCGACTCGGAAAGCAGCGACCAGTCACGGAGGAAAACACCTCCCGGACGATTCATGCCGACTTCGCCTGTGTGCGCGTCCACTATTCGCTGGAGCTGGAAATTCAGAGGACGGTCATAGCCCGGCGACTCTTGATTCAGAATCACCAGGTCGGCCATAAACCCGCGGGCTCGCCAATACGAATGTGCCGCTAGCACCTCACGGATTAGTTTTAGACCCCCCTGTTCGCGAACCGTGGCGACCACCATGGGCAAGTCGCCCGAAATCCCCAAGGCCCACAAATCGCGTTGGCCAAAACCATTGGTCAGCGCGCGCGGAGTCGGACTGCGAAGGGGCGTCGTGGGGAAGATCAAATATCCCGCCAACTGCTGGTAGCTGTGTGCGGCCTCCGCGCCGATTTGCAGATGGCGAAATTCGAGCTGCGCGTGGGTCCATGCTAAATCCAAAACCCTCACGGCCGACTCCGGCCTCCGATACTTCGCCACCAGCTTAAGAAGATCCTCGCGTGACGATGCCGCCATCGTGACGAAAGAAAGTTCCAGCCGTGCTCGCGGCTCGAGAAATTCGCGGCAGCGCAGACCCGCAACAGGGTCCAGAACAGCACCCGCGGTCTCGCTCAACGGTCCACCCAGTGCCTGAGCATCGGCGATGGATCGAGCGCGGCCAAGAAATGCCCGCCGGTTCGATTCGAACTCCACATGACCGCTCGCGCCGACAATCATATGCGCCACCCACAAGGGAGGATCATCGGTCGAACGCAGCCTCCGATGTGCCAGCAGCAGGCCGTCCCCAGCCGACTCTGTTTCCACAAACAGCTTGCTAAAGGCTTGGTGCGCGGCGTCAGCGGCCTGCGGCGCTAAAGCCAGTTCCGCGTAAGAGGTAATTTCCATAGCCCGCCGGCGGCGCGACCGATTGGTGAGAATCAAACGGCGTACTTCCACATCATCGTCAGTGCTCACCGAAACACTCATTACGGATTCAATACCCAACAGCACGCGTCGAAACTCGGCGCGATCCGCGGAAAACGCAGCCGACGCCTCGCCGCGGTCGCCGTTGACCGGCTGAAAGGTTGCCGACCACGTGATATTGGACCGGTCTTCACGCAGCAGGACGAAGGTTCCCCATTGGTCCAGAGTCGCGTCCGCTCTCCAGCGTGTGATGTCGAACGTGTTCCACCGGCTGTAGCCCGACCCTGAATTGGTCATCATCACTGAGTAACGCCCGTTGCCCAACAGCAAGGTCTGCGGCAGCGCGGTGCTGGCCGGCATCGTCCGGTCGGCTGGCCCTTCCGCCGGCCGTGGAACTACAAGCGGTTTGTGCGCGCGCCGCTCCTTCACTCGAAGGCGCGCAAGCGGAATGCGTTCGAAGAGCAGAGACTCCACTGCCCGAATGCGAGGGTCGGAATGGAAGCGTTTGCGAATGATTTCCGCGTTCACCAGGTTATCCAACGCCGTCAGAGTCATGCCCTGATGGTGCGCCATGTAGGCGTAAATGGTGACCCCCTCCGCGCCTTCGCGAGTCGACGTTCTGGAATCATCGATGGCTTCATAAAATCCCATCGGCCCTTTCAAGCCGATGGCTTCCAGCCTCCTCAAATTCGACACGCTGGCTCGCGAATCAACCGAAAGCGCAAGCATCGAAGAATAAGGCGAAATTACCAGTCGGCTATCTGCATCAGGATTCTGCGCGAGCTCCGGCACGCCAAAGGCCCGATACTGATAGGTCTGCCGCGAGTCCAAGGCACTATAGGCAGATTCGGAAAGTCCCCATGGCACTCCGGATCGCTTGCCGAATCGGATCTGACCCTTGACTGCGTTGCGGCACGCCAGATCCAATTGAGAATTTTCATAGCTATTGGTGAACAGAAGCGGCATCAGGTACTCGAACATCGTGCCGCTCCAGGAGAGGAGCTGCCGGCCCTGCGGCTCGGTTCGCATGGGACGTCCTAGCGCAAACCAATGCTCAATCGGAACGTCATTCTTCGCGATCGCTACTAGGCTGGTCAATCGCGATTCGCTTGCCAGCAGGTCGTAGTGGCTGGTGAACACCGGTGGCCCCCCGGCCAGGAAACCGACGGCAAAGTGGCGCCTACTTTCGTCATACAGCGCCCGCATATTCATCCCATCGGCGAGCCGCCGCACCGACTGCTGGAGATTCCGCATCTGCTGAACAGTCTCGGCGGCATTCCTCGCCGCTTGTTCCACTTCGGTTTTCAACTGGCCGATCCAAGCCGCGGCTTCAGGAGGCATTTCAGGAGACAAGGGCCGATTTACGATGGCCATCAACGCCGGAACGCCGCGCTCAAGTTCCAAAAGAGAGGGAATAGAAAGCAGAGCCTGACGGCGCAACACCGCCACGTCGCGTCCGAAAAGAAGCAAGAGATTTTCAGCAGGACGCGAGAGTGTCTGAACCCACTTAAGGTGCTTATCGACAAGCTCGATCCACTCGCCAATCTCCGCGACGAAGCGCGCCGCCCAATACGCGCGATCTTCGCCCGAACCGGACTCCCACCTCCCTACATCGCGGAAAGGATCGGCCGAATGCAATATCAGCCGGAGTCTCGGAATAAGTTCGTAGTCCCGAAGTTCGGATTTCAACAGGCGCGCGGCGGCACGGCACGGCGCACGAAGGTACAGGTCATCTCCCGCTTTCTCCGTCAGGATGCTAAGAGTCGTCATCAGCCCGCTCAAGCACCGTTGATCCAGTAGCGGCTTGTTCAATATTTCGTCGATGGCGCGATCCAAAGTCCACAGACTGGCGAGCAGATTGCCGCTATCCACCGATGAAACATAGCGCGGATTTAAAGGAGCCAGAGTTTTTATGTCGTACCAATTTAGAAGATGGCCGTCATGGCGCTCCATCAAATCAATGGTGGCCATGGTCGCCGTGAGGCGCTGCGAGAGCTTCGCAGTGGTGAGCCAGCCGAAGTCGTACGCGGCCAGACCCGAAGTCAGCCACAGCCCGATGTTGGTCGGGGACGTCCGCCAAGCGACCTCTACTCGCAACGCCAATTGAGTATTGTCCGGCGGCAGCCAGTTGCTCTCCTGATTGACCAGATCGTCAAAAAACCTCCATGTCAGGCGAGCAGCCTGGTGGAGATAATCCTCGTCGCTTCCGGTCAGATGTTGAAAGCGTGGTTGCAGCGCGGGACGATTCAACCATGAGAGCAGCAATGGCGACACCATCCACAGCCCGAGGAACCCTGCCGTCGGGGCGAGCCTGCCTTTCTCGTAGAGGATTAGTACCAACGCGGCCGAGGCCGCGGCCACCACCAGCATCTGCTTCTTCGCAGAGTTGGCGTAGTTGCGAGATTCGCGCTGCGCCGCGTCCGCCGTTTGCCATTCCAAAAGACGGCGATGGCTGATGTGCCTGCGGTAAAAGACGCGCGCAATGGCGTCCGAAGTCAGCCAGGCTTGGTGCGGAAGAAAAGCGGTAAGCACGGCGGAGCGGATCAGTTCATCGCTCGCTCCTTGTCTCCCATGCACCGTTCCTTCCAGTTGCCTCGCCCACCGGTCAAGCAACGGGGCCAGCGCTGGAATGGCTATCGCCAAGGCCACCACCACACTCCAAACCGAAGGCGCTACGGACGTCAACCATCCGAACAACAGCAACAGTAGCGACGCCACCGGAACCAAGCTTCTGCGAAGGTTATCGAAGATGCGCCACCGGCTGATGGCCCCCAGTGGATTCGGCATTGCTCCCGTTGGACAGGGAACCGTGGGAAACAGCCATGGAGCGATCTGCCAATCCCCTCGAATCCAGCGATGCTGCCTGCGGCTGAAGCTGGAATAATCCAGCGGAATGTTTTCCAACAACTCAATGTCGGTTGCCAGGCCGACACCCACGTGCGCTCCCTCAATCAGGTCATGGCTCAGCAATGTCTCCGCCGGAAACCGGTCGCCCAGTACCGTCTGGAATGCCTGAACGTCATAAATGGCCTTGCCGTGATACGTCCCCTCGTTGAAATAGTCTTGCTGAATGTCGGACACCGACCGGCAATAAGGGTCGAGCCCGGAAGTATCCGCGAAGGCTCGCGTGAAACGGGTCGCTGTGGCGCCCGGCAAAGTAATCGCCACTCGAGGTTGAATAATCGAATAGCCTCGGATGCGAACCTTGCCTGCTGGGTCGATCTCCACTTGGTTACACGGATGAGCGATCGTTTCAATCAGCCTACGCCCCGAATTCGGAGGCAGCAGTGTATCGGCATCCAAAGTGATCACATAGCGGATCGTGCCAGCCAGATGGCCCTCCCGTAGGATCTCGGAGGCGCCCTGGCCGGTGAGAAACGCATTCAAGTCTTCAATCTTGCCGCGCTTGCGCTCGCGTCCAATCCAACACTCTTCGCTGGGCGACCATTCGCGGGAACGGTGGAACAGCAGGAAGCTCGCTCGCTGGTAGCGCGCATTAAGTTCCTGAATTCCTCTTCGCGCCGTCTCCAGCAAAGCCGCGTCACCGGGTTCATTTCGCTCCGGCGCGTCCACAAAATCGGAAAAGAGAGCGAACGAAAGATTAGCGTCCCGATTCGCCAGATAACGCACCTCAAGCTTTTCCACTTCATTCCGGATTCCCGCATCGCTCACCAGCATCATCGGGACCACTACAAGCGTTGCGCAAGTATCTGGAATACCGGACTCGTAATCCATCTTGGCTAGCTTCGAGGGCGGAAACGTAGCGATGATCAGCGCGTGTACGATCTGAATCGCTAATTCGCTCAACGGGAACAAAGCAAGGGCGCCCAATATCGAGAGCAGGAACAGATTTCTAACTCCAAAGCCGTGCGCCAAAGCCAAAGTAACCGCATCCAGACTGGCGGTAAGCGTGAGAACAGAAGAAAAATAGATCGAGACGGAATGCTGGCGCGTCGCGCGCACGAACCGCACTCGCATTGGAGGACGGGCCCCGGCCCTTTGCTCCAATGCTGGAGTTCCCTCGGCGACAAGGAAATAGGGGACATGCCGCCTGGCCGGATCGGCTTCCCCGGCCGCAAGCTCCACCGCCATCCGCGCGACCGCTTGCTCGGATGCGCCGCTCCAGCGCGAGATTCTCTCCACAGTCTGACGGCACCGGTCTCGGGTCTCAAAGTCGCTGGCGGCGTAGGTGCCGGAGGCATCGTGGCGCAATTCCTCGTCGACGATGCTGACTCTCTCAAAAACCTTTCGAACATCCAGACGCGCCAGCGCCCGCAAGCTTCCAAATGCGCGCGCGGCAGCGAGTGAGCGTGAGGCTTCCCGCGCGTTTTCCGCCCGCACGAACTCCCCCAGCGGTTGCCCCAGATGATCTGCCGCGGCGCTTTGCAGCGCCGGGAAGGCATCTTCTTCACCCTGCAGCAGCTCCGCCAATGCCGCAACGAATGCGCCGTTGTGCGCGTAGGGTTCCAGGTCCATCAACGCGAGCAACCCAGTGCGAATCTCTTCCCCAAACCGTGCGCTCGACATCAGACGGTTGGCCCACAGGTATGCTGCTTCGCGATGCTGTTGCGCGCTGGCAGCCTCGGAAGCCAATCTCGATAACTCTTCCAGCAGCGCCAACCGCAGCATCTGCGCGAAGCTCCACAACTCCGCCGTCGTCAGCGGCCTCACGGTTTGGAATTGCCGCAGAGCGTCCTGAACGGCATCCTCTGTCACGTCGTGCTCGCGATACAGGAGCAGCCCATGAGCCAACCGATGCACTTGAGCGTAGTTCGCGCGCGGATCTGGCCTGGGTTTCGCATCCTCCAGGCTTCTGCGAATCTCCTCTACCTCGTTCTGAACTAGGTATCCGTTCTCTAGAATCCAGCTCGCGGCCGGCCCCGGAGCGTGGCCCAGAGTTGCGCTGGTGATTAGGTCGGCGGTGGCTTTTTCAAAATCGATTTCAATCGCGGTAAGTTTCGCCAGCACCAGTCGGCCTTCCGACTGCTCTTTCGGCTCCTCGACGCGGGCCGCTTCCTGGGCCCATGACGAATCGGTGGGAGGCCCGCCGGGGGAGGAGCTTTCAAAACTGGTGAACTTCTCAGGAATTACAAATGTGCTTACCGGCTGCTCTTGCCGGATTTCTTCAACCGCCGCGCGCACCTTGGAAGGCGGAGCTTGCGCCACCAGCAGTAACTCATCCTGTAGACGCAATCCGGCATAGCGCCCAAAGCGGGAATTACTTGGATTTGACGAATCGACGAGGGAAGCCTGAATTCCTAATTTCGCCGCTCGCCGAACGGCCCGAGCCGCCGCCGCGTCTCCGTGCGAAAAGAAAGCCAGGATAACCCGAGAATAGGGTGAACGTGAAGGACGCCGATCAGAGGAACGGTCTGATTCTCCACTCAGCACGCCTCGCCTCGGACCACCTTCGCCACGAGCGTAAGCAGAAACAGCACGCCGAATATTCCCGAAGCGAATAGGGCAGCTGGTGACTGGACTGTATTGCCCCACACACCACTGCTCATAGACGTCAATGCGAAAATAATTAACCAACCGTGCATGTTGTTCTCCCTAAGAAAATCTGAGCGCCTGCTTGATTGATCTGCGCAAGCGCCATTAAACCATCCAAGCCTTAGGCTGCCTCAGCCCAGCGGGCATCGGTAGTAGACTTGTCCACGAATTCCTGGCAGCGAATGCAATACTTGGCCCACGGAATAGCAGCCACGCGCTTCTCGCTGATCGGCTCATCGCACTCCGCGCATATCCCATACGTGCCATCTTCAATCTTTCGCAGTGCTTCGGCGATCAGCGAAGCTGTCTCCCAATTCCGCGTCAGCGAGTCAAGAGCCAGTGTCCGGTCAGCGTTCTGTTGGATCTCATCTAGAACCTCTGCGTTCTTTTGTATGGCGATATCCTCCCGTTTGACCTGACTCAAACCCAGCTCCTTCTGCTTTGCGAGGAGTGTTTTTTTTATTTCTTGCTTCGTCATCTCAATCCTTTCTCCGATACGTGCCCGCGTAAGTCATAAAGCACGCGCGGGGCCAATCGGAAAGGAATGAAAAATCAATTACTTGCAGAGAGATGGCGGTAAGTATCTCCCCGGAAGCCGCGAGTTTTGGTCACGCCTGCTTTCTTCCGAGATCAGCGGGCAGGCTCGCCATAACTTTGTCTGCAACACTTTGTTGCGTGTTAAGAGCGCCTTCCACTTCCGCATCGAAGGAATCCGACCAGACTGCGATTCCGTCATTCACGCGCGCTAATCTCACCATGACTCGTGTATGCGTGTCCTCCATCCGGACGCTGCCTTCCAAAATCATCTGGACACCCAATTCCGCTCCCACTTCCCGGACATCCACCGACTTATCTTTGAACAAGAATGCCGAACTGCTCGCCACCACATCAACGGAAGACTCCGATGCCAGCCGCGAAATGATCTCCTCGGTAAGTCCATAGCAAAATACATCGTTGGCGGCATCGTTAGTCAGGTTGGCAAAAGGCAGAACCGCGATGGATCCCAACTCTGGTTCGGCCTGCGCAGCGCTGGGGCCGGAGCTGGGCGATAGCGGCACAGCAGTCTCTTCGCCCTTGTGCGGCAGGAATACCGGCCCGTATTTGCGCGGAGGAAGGTCGATCATGAGCGCAGCTTGTTTGCCTTCAGTTGCATAGTATTCCGCAAGTTTTCTCCGCAGCCGTCCATATTGAATCCGAACCTCCGGGTCGATACTCGCGTCGAAATTCTCGTCTTTCCCGAACACTTCATGTGCCGCTTTGGCCTCAGTCAGCGCGGCCCCGTCCAAGGTCTCCTTCACCACATATCCCAATAGCTCGCGCATCCGGTTTGCCCGCCGAAATGTTTGCGATGATAGCACTCGATTAAGTTCGTTCTGAACCAACGTGGATTCCACCATTCCTCCGTTCCCATTCTGATCCGACATCTTTCCTCCTTTTTTCTTTCTTACCCTTGCGACTAAGTAGCAAATAAGGGGCCGTTACGCTAACTCCCTCTTTCTACGTAGGATGTCATTAGAACGTCACTCGTTTCCCGGTATTCTGGGGCCCGATGCTGGTAAGAAATGTAACAGCCGCCTGATACTTGAGTGCGTCCCGAAATTGCCGCTATACTTCGACCGGCTACTCGAATAAATGTCCTGTACCGTATTCATCTGCGACGATAACGATGCAGATGTGGGACTGCTCCTCCAAGCCTTTACCCACGCAGGCTTCAGCCCGGAGATCGTACGCGCGCGGGACGGAGCGGAAGCCATCCGGTTTCTGGAGAGTGATCCTGTACTCGATCTGGTAATTCTGGACCAACGCGTCCCGCTCCATTCTGGACAGGAAGTGGTGCAGCACCTCGCAAGGCGTGGACATTTCCCCCTTTGTCCCGTCATCGTGATGACATCGCGATTGGGCAACGAAAGCGAACAGCTCCACGCCCTGGGTGTCCACACGATTTTGGAAAAACCGTTCAGCCTGGAAGGATATATAGAGGTCGGCTCTTCTCTCGCCAATCTGGTAAGGAGTGGAAATGACCGGTAAGCTATACTCACAATTGCCTATCTAGAAGGAACTGGTTCGCCAACTTAAATATGCGTGTTCTAGTCGTCGATGACGATGTCGATCAACTCGGCTTAATTAAAAAGGTAATCCTCGGCTGGGGACATCAGGTAGAGGCCGCATCTGATGGCACGGACGCCCTGAAACTCCTTTCCTCTTTTACGCCGAATGTCATCGTTACCGACTTGAAGATGCCCCGGATGGACGGCTTCCAGCTCATGCGTCATCTGAAGGACGAAGGGGCGCTGCCGCCAACCATTGTTCTTACCGCCTTCGGAAGTATCGAGCTCGCAGTGGAAACCGTTCACGATTACGGCGGCTTTTGGTTCTTGGAGAAGCCCGTCGACCTGGGATCTCTCCGCGCTCTGTTGCAGCGCGCGGGCGAACAAGGCCGCCTGGCTTCCGAAAATGAACGATTACGCCTGGAACTGTCGCAGCGCGGCGTGTTGGGAGAACTGGTGGGACAGACTCCGGAGATGCTCAACATCTTCGCGCTCGTCAGACAGGTGGCTCCCACCAATGCAGCGGTTCTGATCACCGGCGAAAGCGGATCTGGAAAAGAACTCGTCGCAAGGGCGATTCATTCCTTTAGTCCCCGAAGCGCGGAGCCGTTCCTGGCGATCAACTGCGCCGCTTTGCCTGAGACGCTGATGGAAAGCGAGCTTTTCGGTCATGAGAAGGGCGCATTTACCGGCGCCCTCGAGCGTCGCGCTGGCGCCATGGAACTGGCACACGGCGGGACCCTCTTTCTGGATGAAATCGGCGAAATGCCGATGCCCATGCAGGCCAAGCTTCTCCGTGTTCTGGAGGATTTCAAGTTCAGGCGTTTGGGCGGCAAATCCGAAATCTTCGCTGACGTCCGGCTCATCTCCGCCACCAACCGCGAGCCTCACAACGCCATGGCGGATGGCAAGCTGCGCGAGGACTTATACTACCGCCTGAATGTGTTCCACATTCATCTCCCACCCTTGCGGGATCGCGCCGACGACATCCCCCTTATCGCAACCACTCTGATCGAAAAATTGAACAAGAAGCACGGGACCAGGGTGACTCACCTGGATAGCGCTACCGTCGAAGCTCTCAAGGCGCAACGTTGGGATGGCAATGTTCGCGAGCTGCGTAACGTAATCGAACGCGCGTTGATCCTTGCCGGGGAAGGACCCATCTTGCGGAGTCATTTGTATCTTCCTGCGCGGGCCAGTGAACCCGCCCCCGCGTCGCATGGGCTCGGAATTCAGGTTGGTATGTCGATCGATGAGGCGGAGCGTGTCCTTATCGAGGCGACCCTCAACCAAACCAAGAACAATAAGACTCGCGCCGCCACTACGTTAGGCATCAGCGCTAAGACCCTTCACGCCAAGCTGAAGCAATACCGCCTGCATGGGGCCGACGACGATTCCGTGGATCAATCTGAGAGCGCAGGTGTATGAGTGCCCCTTCGGGCGTGGATTGGAAAGAGCTGATCCCGCCCATCGCGCACGACGTCCGTGCTCTGGTTCGAAAGGGTCTTTCCAATGCCCAATTTCTTGAAAAACTGATCCGGCCCGAACCCGGCACCGAAATCTCTACGCACCTCCGCGCCGTAATAGAGTCTCAATTCGACTTAAATCGCCTCTTCGTCCGCTTAATTGCTTTGGCCGATGCCGAAAACGGGCCCCTCAAATCTTCCCGGTATTCAGACACCACCGATCTAGAAACGGCCGTTCTGGGCGCAAAGCTGGAGTGCCGGGATGCGCTGCAACGCTCGGGTGGCGAGCTTGTCATTGGCCCCCTTCCCCCTTGCGCCGTTCCGCAAAAAACGCAAACTGTTCTAAAGGAACTCTTTGATAACTCGATCCGCTATGCCCACCCGGACCGTCCCCCACGCGTCGAGGTTGGCGCTTCCCTTGATACCAGAAGAGACGGCCGAAAAATTCAGGTTCGTGTCAAGGATAACGGAACTGGCTTGCCCGCCGCTTATACCGGCAAATTGTTCCAGCCGATGCAAAGGCTCGACGCCACCCGCAGCGGATTCGGTTTGGGATTAGCGATTGCTAGGGCTGTCATAGAAGCAGCCGGCGGAGGCATCTCTTTCGAAACCTCGGATCCAGGCGCAACGTTCGTCTTTGAACTACCGTGCGATGAACTGCCTTGAGGTGTCTAGCGGTGCGAAGGTAACTTCACCAACGAAAACCAAAAAGACTCAATGGCGTGCATCGCCTCAGTGAAGCTGTCTATATCCATCGGCTTAGTCATGTAACAATTGGCATGACACCCGTAAGCCGTCGCAATGTCGCGATCCGCGCTGGAACTCGTGAAAACCACCACGGGAATGTGCTTAATCGCCTCGTCCTGTTTGATCTCGGCAAGAACGTGGTGTCCGCTCTTCCGGGGAAGATTCAGATCCAGCACGATCAAGTCGGGTCGAGGAGAGGTATGTGATGGTTCGCTCCGCAGAATCCTGAGTGCCTCCACGCCGTCCTCCGCCACCACCAATTCCGGGGCGCCAGGACCGGTACTCAGAGAACGCCTGACCAGTTCGACATCGGCCTTACTATCATCAACCAGCAGAATCGTATGCTTCACGGCCAACTAGCAGCTCCCCACCCTAACGAATTTACCCTCTGGGGGATCCCGTTACTCGCATGATATGGCTGGCAACGTCCCTAAAACCTTGCCGTTATACGTAGCACTTCAGTGCCCACCGGCTCTTGGGCACGATCTGAAGCAAACGCGGCGGGACTGGGGCAATACCAGTCGTTACCAGATTTCCCACCCTGGTACTATTCTTCATTCTTTTTGGTCCTTAGCACCCCTTTTTCCCCAGTGAAACGAGGTGGTAGCCCAATTGCACATATAGTCCTATGCAACTAAGAAAAGAAGAGTCCAGTCAGGAAACACTCTATTCGGAGATGCTTCAATCCACCCTCACCAGTCCAAGCGTACAGCCCATGCTCATGCCAGGGCGGCGAAAACCGGCCCCTAAGAGGGATCTTCGGAGTCGCTTGGCGGACATTCTCGCAAAGCGCTTTGAGACTCGCCACGGTCTGTCGCCCGAAGAGGCTCGCGCCAAAGCCGAAAGATTGGTCCGCTCCGGTGACGAACCCGCTGCGCCTCCGCTTCGGTCCAAGATCGTCGCTATCCGTTAGGCGTTACCGTCGCGGCAAACCGACCGCGACAGTAACGCATGGGAAGTATCAAATCAGCCCGCTAGAGCGTAGTGGTCGACCGTGGCATCGGTTTGTCGGTAGTCGAAAAGTCCGCCGACGCTTCACCTGCCGACGAAACTTCTTTTGCTCCCGTCTGTTCCATGATCGTCTTAGCTCGCTTCACCCAATCGGAATTGTCGCAGTGAACCGAGAGAAGAATCCCTCCTTCCTTGATTCGCCCCTCAAAGCGCTTCGCCTCGTATTCCGGCATGCCCAGCCCAACCAGAGCTCCGACAATGCCACCCGTTACGGCTCCGGCTCCAGCGCCAGCCAGTAGGGCCATGATCGGCCCCGCCGCGATGAACGGGCCCACACCCGGAATCGCAAGCGCGCCGATTCCTACCAGCCATCCCAAAGCCCCGCCAAGCACCGCTCCGGTGACGCCACCGGTGGTAGTGCCTTCCGGCGCCTTGGTATTCTTCTCGTGCGCGAAGTCCTTGGTCCCGAGGTTTTCGGGGAACAGCGCGGAAATGTCGGTGTTACGAAATCCCGCATTTCGTAACGCGTCTACTCCATTAGAGATCTCTGCGCGCGTCCCATAAATCCCAAATACTGATGTGTTTGCCATGATAGTGTTTCCTCTTTGTGTTTTCTGCTATGTCTTTTTCTTGTCCGCGCCCGCTTAATTATTTTTGCCGGGAGCAATTTCCAATTGACTTACTACGTTGTCCGCTCCGGCGATTTCCACCGCCTTTTGCTTGACTTCGTCTCTTTCCGCGTCCGTACGAACTGGACCACGCAACGTGACATGCCCGTCCTGCACCACGATCTTCACGTTGTGCGCATAGGTGGACAGCGACTTATCCGCGTTGACGGACTGACGGATCTTCTTTGCCAAATCGGTATCCGCCTTGTTCGACTTCGCTTGATCCGCCGTTGGTGAGGTGTCGCCACGATCACGTTGATTGGTCTTGGAGTTGTCCGGCGCTTGACCGGCGGCAAGGCCTGCCGCCAGCAATACGATCAAAAATGGGCCTTTCATAAAATGTTCCTCTTCTTTAAGTTCATCGGCTTCCCAAACTCCCTAGGAGAGTCGAGGTTCGGCCTGTGTAATGCACGCCATGGGCCATGCATTTGTTTTTCGGCGTTTAAGCGATTGACAATTTGCACCATGGTAGTTTGTACCCACTTATATCGCTTCACTGCAACGGAAACGCGCGGGGACGGCTCTCACAGTCGGAGACCGCACTCCACAATCCATTAGGAGCATTTTTATGAAACTTGAAACCCTGCATGATTTGTTGCGGGATCAGATTAGCGACCTCTATGATGCCGAACAGCGTCTGGTGAAAGCCCTCCCCAACATGGCCGAGGCAGCTCATTCACCGGAGCTTCGCGGCGCGATCCAATCTCATCTGGAAGAGACCAAGGGCCACGTCAACCGCTTGGAACGAATCTTCGGCCAACTGGGCGAAGAGGTGAAACGCCAGACCTGCGCCGCGATGAAAGGCCTGCTCGACGAGGGCGAATCCCTCACATCAAAAATAGAAGAGTCTCCTCTACGCGATGCCGCTATCATTGCCGCGGCCAATCGAGTGGAACATTACGAAATGGCCGCCTACGGGTCCGCCCGAACCTTCGCCGAGACAATGGGCCTCGATCGTGTTGCAGAAATTCTACAGGAAACTCTCGAGGAAGAAAGGAAGGCCGACGCGGCTCTCACCCGGCTAGCGGAAGGAAAGATCAACGAACTGGCCCTGCATACTGCGCCAACCCACTAAAGTAATTCCGCACCATTTAGCGAGCGCTCTCCCGATTAATCGGCAAGCGCTCGCTGGTAGTTTTGACCTCTGTAATAAACGAAACTTCTCGCCACCGGCACTTTTTCCCCTGCCAGTCCTTCTCTGCACTAGGCCGCTATTCCCTAGTAGCGAAAACCACATAGACTCTGGCGATTGAAATGCACTAGATCAACCAGCTAGCGGCAACGCAAGCGAGTAAATTAAGAAAGGGAGGCCAACTGAAATGCTGTACTATGCGCTGATGTTTTTCATTATCGCGCTGCTCGCAGGACTACTTGGATTTACAGGAGTCTCAATAGCTGCGGCAGGTATTGCCAAGATCGTTTTCTTTGTTTTCCTGGTACTGTTTATTGTGTCCCTGGTCACACACGCCGCCAGGCGTGTTTAATAGACGATCATAATGTTCGCCGAGCGGAGCCCCCGGTGGCTCCGCTGCAGCTTTCGCTCCCCACCCCTGAACTCCTCGTAGCATCTCCGTAAGGGTATCCAATCGCCAGCCGAATCCAACAAAAAACGCGGGCCGTTCCCTTTCGAGAAGCGGCCCGCGAAATGGAGTCAGCGCAAACGAAAGACTCTACCAGCGGAAGCCGAACGACACCGGAACGTAGTCCAGATGCCGTCCATTCGACATGAAGATGTGGTCGTAACGTGCTTCAGCGAATAACTTCCCATGGAATCTTGTGCCCACCGCGAAACCAGCCCCAACGTCAATACCGGGCTTGTTTACTGAGTAGGAGGAAAGAATCTCGGTCGTAGGCACACCGAAATTATAGAAGCCGAAGAACGGATCGAAACCAGTCACGGTAGCCACGCCGGGTTGGGTGAACTGCTGCTCCACACGAAACAAGCCGCCGCCGCCGATCGCATAAACATCGACGTGGTGGCCCGGATTCAAGTGAACAATCGGATCTAGCGTGGCGGAAAACACATTGACGTTGCCGCCGGGGAATCCGGCATTGCTTAGCGTAAAGCTGTTGATGTCGAATCGGTTGTAACCAACGTCAATCATCGCGCCAACGTAGCGTGAGAAATTAATTCCCGCTCCGCCCCTAACGTTCCATCCATCGTCCAGATGTCGCCCGGTATTACCCACCGGCTGCGTAAAACCGGCACCTATGTCGAACGTAAAGCGGGGAACTTCCTGCGCGGCCAAGGTTCCGCCAAGCAAAAGCACGGCCCCGCCTGTAACTGCTAGACGACCAAAACACTGCTTGCCAATCATAACGAATCTCTCCTCAAAGAATGTATTTATTGAATGTGATGCGAGGACATTTGGTCGCTTGGGGCGCCATAGAATCTCGCAAAACATACACTAACCTCGATATCCAGATTGCATTTAAGCGGCCAACTTATGACGTTAATCGGGGGTGCCGAGCATAAGAAAAGGGCCTTTGTTCACACAAAGGCCCCGAAAAATGATTTGAATAAGAGAGCGCTAAAACGATAGGAAAGATCAGCAGGAAGCGGCGGCTAGCGCTTCTTTACGAGGCGTTGGCCCTTGCAGGCCAAGCCGGACAGCGCGCCTGGCCCTCGCAAACCGAACCCGGATCGCGACCTGACTCACGCCATCCGCCGTTGCGATCTCCTTGGGGGTGATTCCAGCCAGTTGGGCTTCCAGCGAACTCCGGTCTGCTGGCCGGCAGTTATTTATAAGTCGAGCAAGGTCAATGGAAGCCTCATTGATGAAAGTCTCTCCGATGAAGGTCTCCGCCCGGCTCGATTCACTCAGTTGCTGCACCATTCGATCACGAAAAATAGCACGGCGATAGGTATTTAGGGCGATCGTATTGATCCAGGTCCCCAGAAGCTTATCGTCACGAAGCTGATAAAGCCGCTCCCAACCCCGGAGCCATGCCGTCTGTGCAATATCCTGAGCGTTCTCTAACGGCACGCCTCGCGATCGGAGGAATCGCACCGTCCGCCTGCATCCTAGTTCGTAAGCTGTTCCGAAATCTTCTTTGGTCACGCCGTTCGGTTTGCAATTGGCGTGCCAGACTCTTCCGAACCCGCCGTTAACCCAAACGCAACCTTTTGTCCGATAAAGGCTTTGCCCCCGATGGCCTAGCAAGTGCACCTGATACATTGCGTCCTCTCGTAGGACGCACCACAAAAAACCAGAAGAAGGAGATACCAATGATGAAAGATCCGGTTTGTGGAATGCAGGTGGACGAGAAGAAATCTCCAACCAGCATGTCAGAAGGTAAGAAGTACGCCTTCTGTAGCCCGGAATGTAAGACCAAGTTCGACGCCAATCCGAAGCAGTTCACTTCTTCGCAAGGCCATACCTCAAGTGAGGCTCACAAAGGGGAAACCCACAAAGCAAGAGTCTAGCTTGTAAAAAACGAAATCCGAATCGTGGCAGCGGAAAGCGCGCCCACGATTCGGATTCGAGGCACCCCTCATTCATCCCGCCAGAACGCTTATGACGCTATAAGCAGAACCGTTTTATTTCGAACGCAGCTGAATAGAAGGCGAAGAGCGCCTGAACAGTGTGGCACGTGTTGAGCTTAGCCCTGGTCCACTTCGGGCCCAGGAGGTTGAGTGACCACCAGCGGCGTCTGGTAGGTAGGGGCTGGCGTGAAGTCGGGATGCTTCTCCAACTCCTGGCGAGTCAAATTCACCCAAGCCGCCTTCCCTCTCCACGAAATAGACCGAATCGCTTCCGGCGATAGCAAAATAGACTTGCCGGGAGTCTCCTTCATTGCGACAGCGATGTGGTGGACGCCCCACAGAGTATCCTCGACAATTAAATCCTCAATGCTTCCAACCTCCCCGCCCGTGTTGCTATGAATGCCGTATCCCAAAACTTCCCGAAGGCTTCTCAAATGCGATCCAGGGCGCCGCAGTCCTGATTCATTCTGCCTGGAAATTGGCATGTCGGCCTCAAGCGGGGGACAGGTTCGAACCTGTTCGCACGACAGTTGCACCGGCAGCCGTTTCATTTGCAAATCGGGCCGACCCACGGCGAAAGGAAGAATCAGAACATTTCTCTTTCCGATGGGGGTAGCAGTCTCCGCCACAAGGTAGTGGACCACCCAGCTCTCATCGTCGAACAGAAAATCCTGAACTGTGCCCTGCACACCGTCAGACGCGGCGATGTGGTAATCGAGCATAGCGCGTAAGCTTCGTAACATTTCAATGGCTCCTTAAAACAAAGCGGCCAGCCTGGGCGTCGGAGGAAGAGCTCAGGCCAGCCGCTGATCCCGGCGGCAAACTTCACTACACCGCCAGGAACATCGTGCCACCGTCGCGGTTTACCAGTAAGAGGACCGGAGCGTCCTTCTTAGAGGATGAAACTGCTTGGGTGAAATCTCTTACGTTAGAGACATTCTGATGATTTACCTGCACAATCACGTCGCCGGCTTGCAATCCAGCGTCGGCAGCGCGACTGGACGGGCTGACCGTGTCCACCACAACACCCTTGGTGGCCGGCGATAACTTCAACTGCTGAGCAGTGTCAGGCGTCAGGTTCTCAACGCTGACACCTTGCAGGGCGCTTCCAGAGTCCTGCTTGTCGACGCTGGCCCGCTCTTCATTGTTGGGGAACTCGCCTAGAGTCACGGGAACATCCATCGTCCTGCCGTCGCGCCATACTTTCAGCGTGACGCTGGTATTGGGGTTCATTACCCCAATTCTGGAGCGCAACTCGCTCGCGTTTGACAACGCCTGTCCGTTCACGGCAGTGATAATGTCGCCTTGTTTCAGGCCGCTCTTTGAAGCAGGGCTGTTTGGCGTCACTTCGGCAACCAGAGCTCCATCGGTTTGACCGTTGAAGGCCTTGGCTAAAGCCGGCGTCACGTCCTGCGGAAGAATTCCGAGGTAGCCGTGTTCCACCTTTCCATGGGCTACGATCTCCGTCAGATCATGCTTCGCCATGTTGATAGGAACCGCGAAATCCAATTCCCTGGTTTCCGCCCGAGTTGCCGGAAAGAATGGCGGTATTGATACCAATCAGGTGACCTTCGTCATCCACCAGCGCTCCGCCTGAGTTGCCGGGATTGATGGGGGCATCGGTCTGAATGAAGTCCTCCACCTGCTCAATCCCAAGTCCGCCGCGGCCGGTCGCGCTCACGATTCCGGCAGTTACCGTCTGGCCCACGCCGAACGGATTACCGATTGCGAGTACGATGTCGCCGATCTCTACCTTACTGGAATCGGCCAGCTTCAGTACGGGGAAGTTTGAGCCATCGATCTTCAGTACCGCGATATCCGTACGCGCGTCCGTACCTACCACGCGGGCCTTCATTTCGCGCTTGTCGTGCAAGGTTACGGTGACGTCTTTGGCGCCATCCACCACGTGATTATTGGTAAGAATGTAGCCTTCCGGGCTGATAATCACGCCTGAGCCGAGAGCTTTCTCTCTGCGCTCCTGCGGCACGTTGAAGCGTTGTCCGAAGTCATTTCCGAAGAACTGCCGGAAGAAAGGATCAAGGCCTTGTCCACCTTCCAGAGCCGTTTGCTTGATGACTTTCGAAGATGAGATGTTAACCACGGCGGGCAGGACTCGCTTCACGACAACGGAATAACCTCGGCCTGAAGCTGCCTCTGAACGCGTGGACATGGAAACGGTTGGCGTGGGGTTTTCCGCGGCCCGTATTCCATAAAAACCAGTTACAGCGACTAGAGCTGCAAGGGAGGCCGTCATTAACCAACGGCGGCCTTTAGGGAACTCGAATTTCATTGAAAACTACCTCCGAATCCAGATTAGATTCAATCGGCTTTTCATCCCATAGCCGCCGTCGGCTAGATTGCATCCCCAAAACAGGCTACTCAAAGGAAGGGATTCAGGTCCCAGAATTGCTCCGCTAGACTGAAAACAGGTGAAGGCCACATCCGCTAACGATTCGACCGGCAGCCTGCGGCTGGTTCTAATAGCTGGTTTCGGAGGCATGGCACTCATCTTCTTCCTGGCGACCTTGGACGCAGTGCGTTTGCTGAGCGCGATGCGGACCGAAAATAGGATTCTTCGCGACGCGGCCCTTCAGCGGATCAATCATCTGGAATCGGTACGGTCCTCGGTCTTGCTTACCTACACATACCTGGGCGACTACTTCATGGATTCCGATGTACAGCAATCCAAAAACGATAGGACGAAAATGCAGGACGCGTGGTCGCAGTTATCGGGCGACCTGGCGAACTATCGGCCAAACACCTTGGATGAGGAAGTACTGGTGCGGCGACTCCAAGGCTTGCTGGACCAACACTGGCGAACCATCAACCACCTGATGAGCTCCCCAAGAGATACCGGTCCTCGTGACGCATCCTTATATACGGAACAGATCCTGCCACTCAGGACCTCTATCGTCGAAATCACCACGCAACTGCAAGGCATCGACGCCAAGCAGGCAAATTCGACCGAAGCCCAGATGGAGGGCCAGTTTGAACACCTTGGCGCACGCCTCAGCGTGGTGCTGAGCCTCGGGCTGGGCGCGGCCATTCTTCTGGCGACCGGCTGTTTTCTCTACATCTTCCGCATTGAGCGGCAGAATCGTTATCGCTATCAGGAGGTGCAAAGAGCGCGGAGGGCTCTGGAACAATTGTCGGCGCGCCTGGTCGACGCGCAGGAAACCGAACGGCGCACCATTTCACGGGAACTTCACGATCAGGTGGGGCAGACCTTGAACGCGCTGCTGGTGGATGCCGCCAATCTTTCCAAACGCGTACAACCGGAAGACGCCGTCAGCCAGCGTTATCTGGACAATATTCGCAAATATGCCGATTCCAGCGTGAACTCGATTCGTGATATCGCGCTGCTTCTTCGCCCTTCGATGCTGGATGATCTGGGGCTGATACCGGCATTGGAATGGCAGGCCCGTGAGGTTTCCCGCCGCAGCGGGATTAAGGTGAAAGTCTCGGCTGAGAACGTGACGGACTCGCTTCCGGATGAGATGCGGACTTGCATTTATCGCGTGGTGCAAGAGGCGCTTCAAAATGTCCTTCGCCATTCCGGCGCGAAGTGCGCCACAGTCACCGTGCGTCAGAACGAGCATTCCCTCTTCCTTAGCGTTGAGGATGATGGACATGGTTTCGATCCCAGCCTTACGCGCGGTTTGGGCATGCTGGGCATGGAAGAGCGAGTGCGGCAACTGGGAGGACAGTTCGAGGTCCAGTCGACTACAGGCAAAGGCACTGTCCTGCGCGCCACCCTTCCCGTGCCAGTCGCGGTTGCCATCAGCTAATGATGCCTTTCCTAACGGCGTAGAGAATCAGCTCGGGAACGCTGTGAAGATTGAGTTTCTGCAGGATATTTCCGCGATGCGCGTCGACGGTGTAGACGCTGAGGTTAAGCAGGTTGGCGACCTCCTTGTTGGTTCTGCCTTCCGCGAGCAGTTGCAGGATCTCGCGTTCGCGCGGAGTAAGAAGGTCGTAGCTGTCTTCCACGTGCTTGTCCCGTAACTGGCGCACATAGTCTTCCAGCAGCATCTTGCTGATGGCAGGGCTGAAGAAGGACTTCCCGTCGGCTACCGAGCGGACGGCTCGAATCAGGTCGGCCTCGGCGGAGTTTTTCAGGATGTAACCACTGGCTCCCGCTTTCAAGGCCCTCAGGACGTAGCTCTCATCCGCATGCATGCTGAGAATCACAACATGGGTTTGCGGTTCTTTGGAGGTTATTTGCTGAGTCGCCTCGATGCCGTTGAGTTGCGGCATGCCGATATCGAGGACGGCGATTCCGGGATGATGTTTGGAGACCAGCTCCACGGCTTCGCGGCCATCGCTAGCCTCCGCGACAACCTTGAAGTCGGGTTGCTGTTCAAGCAGCAGACGCAAGCCCGATCGGATGATCGTATGGTCGTCGGCCAGAAGGATGCGGATTTGAGGACCTGTGGGCTGCACTTGCTTTAGCTTCGAAGTTCCGCGTGCGTTTGCAGATAGCCTAAGACCTGCGCTCGCGACACCACTCCTTCCAGATGATGGCCGGAGACCACAGGAAGCTGATTTAGATCGTACCGGCTCATGGATTCGAGCGCGGCCGTCAGAGGCATGTCCGGACTCACCGATTGCAAATCATCGATAGGACGCATGATGTCATGCAGAGTCATATAAGGCCATTTTGCCCTATCTATTTGTTTGACTTCGTGAGGCGTAACCAAGCCGGTGATCTCACCTTTCTCAACCACCATGAAACAACGCTGCCCGGTGCGAAGCAACTCCTGGTCGACGAAGTTTTGGACGTTCAACCACCCGTCGACAGTTGGGCAATCGCGAGTCATGACGTCGGCGACCCTGACCCCATTCAGAGCGTGCGCGACGCTGACCTGCGTATAGCTTTCCCGCGCAGCCTGCAATAAGAACCAACCGATGAAAGCCATCCACAGGCCTCCGATACCCGCGCCTCCGAAGTAGCGAACAATTCCCCAGGCGATAAACGCAAAGGCGACGAACTGTCCGGTTCGCGCCGCCAGTTGTGTCGAGCGGTCGGCATCGCCCGTCTTCCACCAGATCAGCGCGCGCAGCACTCGTCCGCCGTCGAGTGGATAACCCGGCACAAGGTTGAACACTGCCAGGGAAAGGTTAATATAGCCGAGCCAGAGTAACACGGCCATAAAAGGACTGGACGAAGGGTCTCCGACCAGATGTGCGATCAGGAGACAAAGCGCGCCAATGATGGCGCTGGTGAGCGGTCCCACGAAGGCCATCCAGAATTCGACCTTCGCGCTCGTTGGGTTCTTCTCGATCTGGGAGACGCCGCCCAAGGCGAACAGAGTGATTTCTTTCACGGGCAGTCCATTGGCCGTCGCGACCAGGGAATGCGCAAGCTCGTGCAACAGCAACGAGACGAAAAACAGCACGCCGGTGGCGATGGCCAAGGTGAAGATCATGCTTGCGCTCCAGTCTGCATTGGTGGCATGGAACTGGGAGGACAGTGAAAACACGAGCAGAAGGGCGATCAGAAACCAGCTGTAGTGCAGCCCGATCTGGATCCCAAAGATACGTCCGAGCTTAATCTGTGATTGCACGCGGATCTCCTTACACAACGTTAGATGCACATGGAAGGTAATCGGATATACCGAAATATTCCAAGGGCGGCGTGATAGTTTTTCGCCGCCGTTCGCGCCTACTTCAACAGAAACCTGAAACAACCTCCCTAGGAGCTTGTTGAAAGACACAAAAAACCGCTCCATTACTGTCGCGGCTCAGCAGACGGCGCAAACTCTTCCGAGCCGTGACAGTAATGGAGCGGACTACACACGAAAGTTGAGAAGAGGAAACATGAAAACCAAAGTTCTGACAATGACGCTTTTGGCAATGCTGCCCGCGACGATGGCTTACGCAGAAGCCGATTTCTTCAAAGCGAAGATCCCGTTCGCCTTTACAGCCCAGGGCAAGGAGTTGCCGCCCGGCGATTACCGATTCAAAGTGGACTTCGCAAAGGGAGTCGCCCAGGTAGAGTCGATGACTGGCAAGTACGAAGTAGTGCCCTTCGTGACCATTCTGGCTAGACAGGAGCATTCCACCGCTACCGACTCGCATGTTGTATTCGACAAAGTCGGTGACAAATACACGCTGTCGGAAATCTGGGGAGTCCAGCAGGAAGGCGTTCTGCTTATGGCGACGAAAGGGAAGCACGAGCACGAAGTCATTCACGCTCCTCACTAGGAGTTCCCCCGGCCTTACAGCCTGGGGCTGAACCGATCGCGGAAGGCCGGTGTGGCTCGGAGGGCGCACCGGTCTCCTACTCACTTTTGCGGGCTCGGCGACTTTGATAAATGATAGGCTGTCAATTGTCAGACAGCCATGAACAACCATCCTCTCGCGACGTTTACTGCAATCGCTTTGACGAGCGCGCTTATTGCCGCCGCACAGACCACTCCCCGGCAAGGAATTCCGCGGACAGCCGACGGAAAGCCGAATTTTCAAGGAATCTGGCAGGCGTCGAGTACCGCGGCGGCCGATCTTCAGGATCATGCCGCCAGATACAACATGCTGGCCGGAAGGTCCGTTGTGGATGGAGGCGTAATTCCCTACCAGCCGTGGGCCGCGGCGAAGAAGATTGAGAATTTCAACACTCGAGAGAAGGCCGATCCACTGGGGAAGTGCTACATGCCCGGCACTCCGCGGATCATGTACATGGACTTCCCGTTTCAGATCTTTCAGACGCCGGGCGCCGTTGCGATGACGTTCGAGTGGTCGCTCGACTATCGGCTCATCCACACAGACGGCACACCTCATCCTATGGACCTCGATTCCTGGATGGGCGATTCGCGCGGCCATTGGGAAGGCGACACACTGGTGGTGGACGTCGCCAATCATAACGACAAGACATGGCTTGATATGGCGGGAGACTTTCATAGCGACGCGCTGCATGTGGTGGAGCGATATCGCATGACCGACGCCGATACGATTCAGTACGAGGCGACCATCGACGATTCCAAAGTGTTCACGAAACCATGGACCATCCGGCTCCCGCTGCGCCGGCGAACCGATCGGGACAGGCTCTTTGAGTACGTCTGCCAGGCGGAACAGGAAGAGGCCAACGGCTTGTTCACGCGCGAGGCGCGAACGTGGTATCCGCCTCCTGGGACTCCGCCTGTGGTTCCGGAAGTGGCAAAGGTTGACCGCGCAGCTGCGAGTCCGCAGCCTATCGTAGCGAATCTTCGGCGCACCACTGACGGTAAGCCGGACTTCAATGGATTCTTACGTACCGGACGCGGGAGGGGCGAATTATGGCCTGGAAAAACGCGGTGTCTCTCCCGGCAACCTCACGCCAACAGGACGAGGCGTGATTATCGATCCTCCTGACGGTATTCTTCCCATGCAGCCATGGGCGGTCGCCGAAAGAACCGACCGGAACCGGCCCGAACGCGGATATGACGATCCGACGGCGCATTGTTTCCCGGCGGGCGTGCCCCGCTCGATGTACGTCCCAACGTCGCTTCAAATAGTGCAAACGCCGGATTACCTTGTGGTTCTGCATGAGCGTATCGCATGGCGGATTATCGCGCTGAATGGACGCGCGCATCTTCCTGACTCGATCCGCTTGTGGCAGGGCGATTCGGTCGGCCGATGGGAGGGCGACACGCTGGTCGTGGATACTACCAATTTCAACGGCAAGACCTGGCTGAACGAGGGCAGCGAGATTGTGAGCTACGCCGAGCACGTCGTGGAACGATTCATCCCGGCTGGTCCGAACAAGATCAACTATGAAGCAACCATCACCGACGGATTGGTTTACACACGTCCGTGGACGATCGCGCTTTCTTTCGAGCGAAATAAGTTTGAGCTGACCGAGGCTGCGTGTCATGAAGAAGACCATTCACTCCCGCATTTGAAGGCGATCAGAGACGCGGCGGCCCGGAAGTAGAGGCCGCTGCCGCAATTCTGCCGGACAGATCTCCACAACATCTCTTATATTTGTTCCCAGAGCCGCAGGGGCACGGGGCGTTGCGACCCGCTTCCGGCGCCGACACCGATAAAAGTGTCGGATTCTGTCGAATTGTGTCGAATTTCGGCGGAGGGTCCGTGTGGGCATCGAGTGCTTCGAAATCGATTACGGCTTTTGTTTCTTGGGATAAGTTGCCGGGATTGGCAAGGCGCAGAATGGCTTGGGCGGCGCGGAGGCGAAGATTGGGGTCTTCAGAGGAGAGTAGCTCGGAGACGGTTTCTATGGCTTGCTCGGCGAGGTCCTGCACCAGGTCGAACATGGCGGTCTGGTGGCGGGAGCGGGCCTTCTTGAGGACGACGTTGAAGTACGGCTGTTCGTTGCGCCAGTGATAAATGGTCGAGCGATGGATGCCGGCCTCCCTCGCGACGGCGGAGACGGATTTGCCGGCGAGGAGGCCGGCGGCGACCTGAGATTGGATGGGTGTGAGTTCGGGCATGAGTGTCCTTTCGGGGAGAGCATCGCATTGGGGAACCTCGTTTTCGGGACGTGCGGGGGGTGCGGTGTTGAAGGGAAAGGAGAAATAAAGTCTTATTCGTTGTCACTCTGTTTTTGAGCCGACAAGGCTACTTCCAGGCATCGACAAGATGCATTTCAAACGTATCTCTTCAGAAATTCGCCAAAAGGGGAGGTTCAGGCCGAGCTACGTTCAAGGACGAGCCTGATTTCGGCGGCTACGCGATAGTTAAGGGTTATGTCATTCAGCGCGGCGCGGGCGGCGGCTGGGTCTTGGCCGACCAGGACTGCGATTTGGTTCGGGTCAATTTGGGGATGGCCACCGTCGCGGCGGCAGGAGAGATAGAGTTCAATGGCTTGCTGTCGCGCGGCGAGGGCAGCAGGTTCATTGCTGAGGGCGCGTTCCAGATCGTAGAGAATGCCGAATGTCGTCCAGGGCTGAGCTGCGTGCCCGAACGGCCTCCTACGTTCGATTGCTAGTTCAATTTCCCGGCGAGCTTCTTCGTAGCGGCCAAGCTTGACAAGTTGATTGGCGGTATTGTTTCGAATTCGGCCTTCGCCCACTAAGTCGCTACAGGAAATATGGAGGTCGGCGGCTTGGCGGAAGAAGCGAACAGCGTCCTCGCGCCGTTCCATCGCGGAATAGAGATTGCCGAGTTGACCCAGCGTCATAGCTTGCCCGATCTCGTTTCCCGTCTGGACATCAATTTGAAGCGTTCGCTGATAGGCCCGCTCCGCCGCTTCAAATTGGCGAGCGTCTTTGTATACGTTCCCCATCTGGTGCAATACGACTGCGACACTCGTTGGCTCATTCAATTGTTCGAAGACTTTGATCACCTCCTCATAGAGCCCAAGTGCTTCGGCGTAGTTCTTTTGCAAACTCCGAATCGTGGCGAGGTTGCCCTTGCAAGTAGCGACCGCACGATTATCCTTTCTCAGCTCCGCCCGCTGAATGGTTTCCTGGTACGCAGTCGCAGCCGCGTCGTAGCTCCCCAAACTAATTAAGCATTGAGCCACCTCGGTCAACGCAACATCCGCCATTCGATCCTGACTCAAGGCCTGAAAGCGTACACGAGCTTGGTCCAGGTGCACCAGTGCGCGATTCGGATCACCGCTTTCCTTAACCGCGCGACCTAGCTTGAACTGTGCGTTCGCAAGATCAAAGGGGGCACTGGCGTATGCGGAATCGCCAGCCGTTTCACACCGCAAGTAGGACGACTGCGCCGCCCGAACCGCTTCGGCGAGCTGACCCTGCGCTAGAAGTCGGTCGACTGCTGCATCCGCGGCCATAAATCCCACCTGACTCCACGCACCAAGCCGCGCCGCGCCAGCGGCACGAATTTCCATCAATCGAGCAAGAACCTTAGGCCGATTGACGTTGGCGACGAGCGCCTCCACTGTTGTAGCAAGATCTACAACCTCTTCCGGCGAGCCGTTCTTGGCAAGGCGTTCCAACGCTGCCAGAAAATTCGGGAGCTCCAACAATGTCAGATTGTTTGCGATGTTGGCATCCGAGAACTTCTGTAGGTACAGAAACCGAATCTCCTGGGCCATTGCCTCTGCCCACGCTGCCGTCGCGGCCTCCTTTTCCGCCGCAGTCAAATCGCTGCCTACGAGCGCTGGATCAAACCGCAGATAACCCGGATCAAGGTACTCCGCCAATCCCACTCCAATGAGCGCCGTCGCCACTCTGCGAATGCCCTTCACGTCGTCAATTCCAAGAGCCGCGCCGATCGCCCCCAACCCGCCACCACCATGGAACACACTCAGCGGACGAATCTGCGTCCGCATCTCCTCCGGCAGCCTTCGCAGCGACAACTCCGCACTCGCCAAAAGGGAGTTCTC
Source organism: Terriglobia bacterium (assembly GCA_963766615.1). Lineage (GTDB taxonomy): Bacteria > Acidobacteriota > Terriglobia > Bryobacterales > Bryobacteraceae > Palsa-187. Next base: position 345,953 of record CAVYBC010000007.1, on the reverse strand, counting down.
CCGCTGGCCTGGATACTTCCGCTCCAACGCCTCAAACACCGGGCGGACGTTCGCCGCAGCCTCGCGTACGCCGGCTTCCCCCACTTCTCTCGCGATCAAAACCAGACTGCGCGCGTGGCAGCCCACGGCGTCCACCAGGTTTTCGAGGTCCTCCTGCGTCACTCCTTTTTTTGGGGCATGAGGCAGCAGGTTGCCCAGAAGACGGATGGCGGTGTCCTTGTCTAGACGGCCCATCCCCAGCATGTTCGTGTTAAACGGAGCGGGGAGAACCTCCCGCGACGTGAAGATCAGGCGGGTTTCCCGGACCGCGCCGAGCCTCCGGCACAGTTCCAGAATGCCCTTGACATCCGGTTCGAGAATCGACTCTATATTATCGATCACGAGTGCGGCCCTCAGGTCTTTCAGCCTTCGCTCCACGAGTTGCGCGCCGAGCTCATCGTCCGCCCCTGCCTGGCTCTCGAAGTTAGGTTCAAGTTGATTGCCGATGGAGTGGAGCACCTGCCGCGCTTCGGTCAGATTTTCGACCGACGTGAACGTCGCGCGGTCGAAGCGGCGGGTCGCGACCAGCCACTTTGCGAGTTCGGAAGCAAACCTAGTCTTGCCTTCGCCGCCTGAGCCCTGGACCACAATGTAACGCTCGTTGAGCAGCATCCTCTCGGCCTGAAGCAGAGACCGGCTGCGGCCGAGGAATTCGTGCGGCTCCGGCGGGAATTTCTCGAACGCGAGCGCTTGCGCCTTCCTCCGAGCATCCTCCACCTGTTCCGCAGGCAAATCGCGGACCAGTTGCGGGTCCTGCTCCTCCTGAAATAGCACCGGCACGAACCAGTCTTCCAGGTGCAGTTCGCCCGTGAAGGTCTTTCCTCGAAAGGTGTTGGACTTTAACTCACGCTGCCCTGCGAGCATGGCTTGGCCGACGCGCTTTCCGTGGAGCAGATCCTGGTAAAACGGTCCGATAAATCGCGTGGCCGTTTCGACCAGCACCGAGTGGCTCATCGCAGCCACGGAGGCGACGCCGCTCTGAAGAAGGCTCCCGGCGACTGAAGACATCGGATCCTTGGAAGCGACGGCGCTCTGGCAGGCCTCCAGAAACACCAGGGGAATGCGATGCTCCTTCATGATCCCGGCGAGTTGGTCCGCACCGATCAACTTGCTGCGGCGCTTTAGGAACGCTCCTTCGTCCTCGGGATCTTCAAAACAGAGCTGTCCCAGGCCTTCTTTGCGGCTATAAACTCCGTGGCCATCGAAGTGAACCACGTGGTAAGGCTCCTTGGCTTCCGCCGCGCGCATCAATTCTTTTTCGAGTGCGGGGAACGTCGGCGGCTCCAGCAGCTTGAAGCGCGCCAAGCCTCCCATATCTGAAAGAGCCGCCACCAGAGGCCGGGCGCTGGCGCGATGATCGATGTACGAGGTCGAGTCGTCTTCCGGACGAGGGCTGATCAGCAAGACGCGAATAGGTGGGTCCGTTGCGAGCGCAGTGGCAGCATCATAGTTCGGCAGGCTGCGCCGCACACCCACAGGACGCTTGCCCTGGAAGAGATAGCCATTTTTGTCCTGAATGAGCTCCCAGGAAGAGAGAGCAACAAGGTGGCGGCCTCGCCTGCGCCGGCCTGCTCCTGATCGGTCGCACCTTCGAGAAGATTTCGATCCACTTTGATGGTGAAGCGGCGCTCTGCCTCGCCGCTGAGCTTGCTCCAGGCTTCGAGCGGCTCGCGGGCGGGCGCGGCGTTGACCGCGTCGTAGAGAAGGCGGCCCCACTTAGGCAAGTCCTCCACAACTTTCTTGGCGCGCTCGGCGAAGACGCCGTCGGGCCAGTTGATGTATCGTTCCAGATACCATGCGAGCTCCTCGGCTTCGATAGGGCCGATTGGAGATGTGAACCGGTAGCGCTGGCTTTCGACTCTGCGGCTGCCGTCGGCGGGGATGTAAATGAGCTTCGCTTCCGCCGAGGCGCGGGGTTTCCCGGATTCGGCGTCGGCCATAGCCGGGTGGATCAGTTCCAGAACCAGGTCGGCCAGCGGAGCCATTTGGGATTGGACGCGGTGGATGGTCTCGGTGGGGAGTTGCATCCCGAGCGCGGCCAGGATCGCAGGCATCGCCTCTGAAGCAGCGGCGGGCCCGTCGCCAAGCGGAATGAGGACAGTGTCCTGACCCAAGAGCCGTCGTACCTCGACGTGTCCGACACTGGAGCGGACCAGCGGAATCAGCTTTCTTCCCGCAGCTTTGGCTATGACGACTTCCTTTTCAACCCACTCGGAGTTCAGCGAGTCCCGAGTCAGCAGCACCGGGAAATGCGAACAGGCTTTGATCGCTTGCTGAAGGCTGGCATCGAGGAGAGCGCCTCCGGCAAGACGCTCGGAGTCGGCCCAAACCTCGACGCCAAGCCCTTGCAGCGCCTGCCGGATCTCGCGAACGGCGGGATCGTCCTTGGAAGAGTGCGAAATAAACAAAGATAGCGCTGGCATTTAGGTGTCGGCGATGGAAATTAGGGGAATTATGTCATATAGGGGCTACTGCTTGCCGGAGAAGAGAACTAACCGATCCTGTGCTTCGAGCTCGAGGGAGTTTGCTTTGCGAGATCCTGCCCAGGAGGGGAAGTTCGAGGTGGCGGCCGTATTTCATAGTGCGAGCCGTGAACGGCATTCACGGCTGGACTCGCAAACGCTTAGCGTGGCACGAGACCATGGACAAATTGGCGGTGACAAAGGCGACGACTCCGTTTCCGAGCCAGCTACCGGTTCAAGACGCTAAGAGCCGAAGGTTTACGGTTTTTCGCAGTTGAAGATGACGGTACCCGGAACGTGGTTCGCCTTTGCTGCGGAGTAGTAGCGTTCTGGGTCGACTGGGGCGCCGTCCGTTGAGAGAGGCGGTGGTTCGAGTAAGTCGCGCACCAGGAAGCCGGCTTCGGTCTGGTAGCGGAACCATGTGGCGATGGTACGGTTTTGTATGTAGACGCCGTTGCTGCCGCCCCAGCCCGGCGAGAAGTACGGCATCTCATCGAAGTAAGACTTTTGAAGGACGAAGCGTTCGCTTTCGTACTGCACTTTGTCGAAGAGCTGGTGTCCCCCACTCCAGATGAGCCGTCCGCCGGGCTTTAGATAGGACCACAGGTTACGCAAGAGGGCTTGCGGATCGCGGGTCCAACCCATGGCGTATATCGAGACGATAAGATCAACGGGTTGGATGTTGATTGTGTATTCCATCGGAGAGTGAATCAACTGAATGCGGGCAGCTTCGATGGCTTCACGGTTGAGCTCTGTAGCGAAGGCGAGTTGGGTTGCAGAGAAATCGAGTCCATAGGCCTTCTTGGCGCCTTTGTGGATAAGATACTCCAGCGAGTGTCCGCTGCCGCAGCCAACTTCTAGAACGGTTTGGCCGCTGATATCGCCCAGCAGCTCGCTATCTTTGCAGACATCGAATGGCCCCCACGTGGGCAGAGCGCAGACGCCGCGAAATTTGGGTGCAACAATGTCCCACGCTTTCTGGTTTGCCGCGAGTTCGGGATGCACGAAGCTTCCAGTCTAACGACAAAAGGAGCGCAGATGAAGGTTGCAGCGTATCAATGTCCATTGTTGTGCTCGACGTCGATGGAAGCAGTGAATCTCATTGGTGAGCGAGTCCGATGGTGCGAGGAGAAGGCTGTCGAGATCCTATGCTGTCCAGAAGCCGTGTTGGGTGGGTTGGCGGACTACGCGGAGGATCCAGCGGCGGTTGCCCTGAGTATGGAACAACTGGGCGCGCTACTAAAGCCGCTGGCGAGCAAGACGGTAACGACAATTCTGGGATTCACAGAGGTCGCGGGTGGGCTCTTCTATAACTCGGCAGTGGTCTTTCACAACGGTACGGTGCTTGGCACGTATCGAAAGCATCATCCCGCGATTCGGAGTTCGGTGTATACGGCCGGCGTGGAGGCTCGGGTCTTCACGGTCGGCGAACTTACCTTCGGGATTCTAATATGCAACGATTCCAATTTCGAGGAACCCGCGAGATCGATGGTAGCGAAGGGAGCCACCGCTTTCTTCGTGCCAACGAATTGCGGATTGCCAGAGTGTCGGGCTGTGGCGGAGATCGTGGACGAGGCGAGGAAAGTTGACGTTGAGCGGGCGAAGGAGTACGGCGTAGCCGTGATTCGAGCGGATGTTGTGGGCAGGTGCGGCGCGCTTTATTCTTTCGGGTGCTCCGGAATTGTGGACGCCGCCGGCACCATTGTGCAGGATACGCCGGCGGGAACGGAGGCCTTATTGGTGGCGGATATTCCGCGAAGTGCCGGATTGTGAATGAACGAAGGCGATGTACGTCCAGTACTTGGGAAGTTGCCTGATTTTCGGACATTATCGGAGACCAACAGGCGATCCGCAAGACAAATTTGCGCCCCGGGCTTCTGAAAAGTGGGAAAATGCAGAGATCCTCATAGATCGTTCTTAACTACGACCCCGATAGCACTCCCCTACTCCCACCATGAAACCAGATAAGGTCAGGACAAAGACGGCCGCCGGGTGGCTAGCGATTTACCTCATGATTCTTGGAACTCCGGCTGATGGCGCTTCGCCTACGTCCTTGACACTAACCCCGTCGGCTACAACAATGACATTGGGGGCATTACTCTCCGTAACCGCACAGGTGACACCGGCGGGTGCGACTGGACGAGTGACGATCTACAATGGCACCTCCATCATTGGCGTGTCTTCCCTTTCCGCCGGGTCGGCCACGGTTTCCACGTCCTCGCTGGCACCTGGCTCCCACACGCTGACGGCGCGATATGGCGGAGATGCGACGTATGCTCCCTCTTCTGCACAGGCTGTTCGGAGTCTTGTCCAGGCGGTTCCCATAGCCGGTTTCGTCGCCACGCAATTGAATTTTCCTGTGACTGGTGTTGCCGCGCTTGCAGACTTCAACGGGGACGGTAAACGGGACTTGGCCGCCGCCGGGTACTCCTGTCAATGTGTGAAGATTTACCTCGGTAACGGTGATGCCACGTTTACCGCGAGTCAGGATCTTCCCCTGACCACGTCTTCCGTGATTAGCGCCGTTGTTGTGGGTGATTTCAACGGGGATGGCAGGAAGGACATCGCGATTGCGGACAGTAGTTCAAATGCTGTTGTGATTTACGCGGGCAAAGGCGACGGTACGTTCGCGGCCTCCGTTAAGCAGCCGCTCCCCAGCGCCACAGCACTCTTTCCCGCGGACTTCAATAACGACGGAATCACCGACCTGGGCTATGTCTCGATCGACGGCGGCATAACAAAGGTAGGGGTCCTGATTGGCAGAGGTGATGGAACCTTCGACGCCGGGAACAGTTTTGATGTGACCAGGTATCCCTTCGTAGCGGTTGGCGATTTCGACGCGGACGGAAATGCCGATTTTGCAGTCACGGCCAGTAGCATTTCGATAACGGATGGGCAGGTCCAGATTTTCTGGGGCCGAGGCGACGGCACATTTTCTCCAACCATCGTGGGGACCTTTCCCTTCATTGCGAGCCCTTACTCCTTGGCGGTGGGAGACTTCGACGGCGACGGCATCCCGGACCTTGCTGCCATTCTGGTTAGCACCAATTTGGTTCAGTTGGATGTGTTCCTCGGCAATAAGAATCGAACTCCCGTCTTGCGGCAAACCCAACTTGCGTCTGCTGTTTCAGTGTCCAGCCTGGCCACGGGAGATTTTAATGGCGACGGGCGGCTGGATTTGTTAGACACTGGCGCAGGATTGATGGCCGGGAACGGAGATGGAACTTTCCAGCCTCCCGTGTATCACTTCTATCCGATTGGCGGGGCCGGCACGGTACTCGCCGGTGAGTTTAACGGCGACGGCCGGGCGGATTTCATTTTCCTGGGTAATGTCGCCGCCATCCTGACGGGAGTCTCTCCAGTTGACCTGACTTCAGAGATTCAATCGAGTGCAAGTTGGTTTCAGGGCCAGATGGGGGCAACATTTTCGGCCAAAATCAAAAATCAAGGCGCGAACGCAAGTGCAGGTCCGGTAACCGCGACGCTTAGTGGAAACGTTGGGCTGGTGCGGGCGGCCAGTGGCACGGGTTGGTCCTGCGTCGCATTCAGCGGTAGCGCCAGGTGCTCGCGTACCGATTCCCTTCCCGCGGGGGCTAGTTTCCCAGAGATCGCCGCGGTTGTGGATGTTTTGGTGACCGCCGCGCGAAACTCGACGATTTCCGTTCAAGTGGAGGTGGCCGGCGATACGAATCCGGCTAACGATATCGTCAATCTCCCAGTTTTAGTCAGCCAGCTGCAGCAAATCGCGTTTGGAACCTTGGCCGACCGCACTTTCGATCCTGCCCCGTTCTCGCTGTCTGGTGTTGCCAGTTCCGGTTTGCCAGTGACCTACACTGCATCTGGACCATGCAATGTCCAGGGTGCCCTGGTAAGCATGACCGCGACGGGGTCCTGCTCCATTACAGCGTCACAGGCCGGCAACGACGTCTATTTGCCCGCTCCTGCGATCCAGCGCACGTTCCGAATTCTGGCCGCGGCATCTGGAATCATGTTGCAAGTCATGCCCGAAACGTCACCATTTGGAGCTCCGGTTACACTTACGGGTTCCATCGCCGACGGAGACGCGACGGGAAAAGTGACGTTCTACGACGGCCCCACTATTCTCGGCACTGCCACTGTAACAGGCGGAACTGCGACGATGATAACGCGCCTGGTGGGGACTGGCAACAGGTTGCTTCGAGCTCATTACACGGGGGATTCGAAATATCCGCCCAGCAACTCGGCGTTCGTATCTCACGTTGTCGAGGCAGTGCCCGGCTTTGGATTGCAGACAACTACTAATCCGGCTCAGTCGGCGCTGGATCTGCATGCGGGCGACTTTGACGGAGATGGTATTCCTGACCTGCTGAGCATCAGCGTAACATCGCTCACCGTTTACCCAGGCAATGGCGATGGGACGTTTCGCTCGGGAATCACGACAAATCTCGGAAACATCCGTGCCTTTGGCGGTGTGGTGGGGGACTTCAACGGGGACGGCAAGCTTGATCTGGTTTCGTTTAGCGGAGGCCTCCTGGTATATTTCGGCAATGGCGATGGAACATTTGCCACGCAGCCGGTAAGGTCCACGGCTGACCCTGGCCTGATCACCGTCGGGGATTTCAACAATGACGGATATCCCGATGTTGCAATCGCAGGCCTCGGCGCGGGCGCGCTGGAGAGCACCGGCACTCTCGAAATCCTGCTCAATAAAGGCAACGGTACGTTTGAATCGCCGTTGAGCTACTCATTTCCGGGAACCAACGTTGCCGGGACCAATATTCTGCCTCTTTCTATTAATGTTGGTGACTTGGACGGGGATGGCAATCTGGACTTAGTCGCGGTGACTCCTTCATATTCCGACGGGCACATCGATAACCGCGTCACAGTCTTCATGGGGGACGGAACCGGTGCCTTCGTTGCGTCCCCTCGGTCGTTCGTGGACCCGGCTCATTATTCTACTGGCGGCGCTGGAGCGGTGACGCTGGGCGATGTCAATCGCGATGGCGTGCTCGACTTGATCATCGCTAGTACCGACCTCCGCGTTTTGATTGGCAACGGCGACGGAACATTCCAGCAGGCAACTACATTTCGTGGTCTCGATCCGCTGTTTTACACTTCGTCCGTGTTTCCCATTGACCTCCACGTGGTGGACGCGAACGGTGATGGCAACGAAGACATAGTCGTGTCGCTCGCCGCGGGTACGCTCGAAATCTTTCCAGGTGTTGGCGACGGAACCTTCGAGACCCCAGCCGGCTACAGCGCGAACGCGGTGGCTCCCCTGGCATTGGGCGACTTCAATGGTGATGGACGGGTGGATTTCGCTACGCCCGGTTTTTCCCTGGCTGGAGGGCGGGGCGCCTATCTAAGAGTGTCGCTATTTGGTCCGCCGGTTGTGTTCATGGGGCAAAGAAGCGCCCTCTATACGCTGGTGGTAAAGAATGCGGATAGCGCGGTTGCGTCTCAAGGTCCGGTAACTGTGAAATTCCGGCCTAATCCCTACGCCGGGGTTGCTGAACTTTTCTCCTTATCGGGCGCTGGTTGGACGTGCGCAACATTTTCATGCGCACGTGCCGATGGGTTGCCTCCGGGCGCCAGCTTCCCTGCGATAACGGCGGTGGTGGACATTGATTCCAATCCAGGGGCCGCTACCGTCCTGGCTACGGCAGTCCTTTCCGGGGGCGCGTCGCCCTCTTCGGAAGCGTGGGTGGAGTCGCCCTTTCAAAACGTACCTACGTCTTGCCAATTCTCGGTCCGCTCCGCCCCCGCAGCCTTCAGCGCCGCGCCTGGTTCGGGATCGATCTCGGTCGTCGCGCCCGCCGGTTGCGGGTGGTCGGCGAATTCGAATGCTTTCTGGATTAGCGTGACTTCCAGGACCGTCGATACGGGGAATGGAGCAGTTACCTACTCTGTTTCGCCTAATCCGTCCGCGGCGCGTACCGGGCAAATTACGGTGGCGGGGCAGAACATTGCGATCTCGCAAGCGGCCGGCCCTGCGACTTCATCGCCGGTTGTTTCGTGGGTGGCTAACGCCTTCAGCGGAATTCCACTCATTGCTCCAAACACGTGGGTCCAGATTGGAGGATCGAATCTGGCGCGACCTGGCGATTCGCGCATCTGGGCAGATGCGGACTTCGCTGGCGACCGCATGCCGACCCAACTGGATTCCGTCAGCGCGACGGTAAATGGGAAGCCGGCCTATGTCTACTTCATAAGCGAGACACAGGTGAACATTCTCACCCCGCCCGACGCTTTGCCCGCCTCGGTTCCGGTTCAACTGACAATGAACGGCGCCGCCAGCAACGTTCTAACGGTTGCGGCACAACCGCAATCCATTTCATTCTTTGAGCTTGTCTCCGACCAGGGTTTGCACTACGTTTTTGGGCGTCACGGCGGGGACAATTCCTTGATCGGCCCAGCGAGCCTCTTTCCCGGGTATACAACGCCAGTGAGGCCAGGAGAGACGTTTTACGTAGCGGCAACTGGCTTTGGCCCGACCGATATTCCGATCGTTAGCGGATCGGTGACGCAGGCGGGCAGTGTGCCGCCCCCACTGCCGATAGTCACTATCGGAGGTTTGCAGGCCCAGGTTACGACCCCAACGCTGGTGGCGGTGGGCACATTTCAGATCAATATCACCGTGCCGGCTGAGGCCCCGACGGGTGATCTGCCGCTCTCGGCAACGTACGGAGCTGGGAAGACGCAAATCAACCTGTTAATCTCGGTGCAACGCTGAATGAGGCGCTGTGCAGGCTGCCCGGGCGTTCACCGGCCACCATGCGCACGGGTCCAACTGGTGAACTCATCTGGTAACGCATTTTGGCTTAGACTGGATGCGTTGAGACGGTCAACATGCCGTGAGGTCGCAGCTTGTTCATACGAAATTCCGCGAGGCTTTATCGCTTTCAAGGAAGAGCGGCATTTAGCGGCAAATCGAACGGATTGTTATGGCGGAAATGATGACCGCGATTGAAGGCCGCGCAAATTGCGCACAATACTCTCGCGAGGCAGGTGAAGAAATGGCGGGCACCGTGAAGCCGGTGGATGTCTGGCTTCTGGTGGAGTATCGCGGCCGTTGGGAACACGACGCGGCTGCGGTGTTTTCCGAGCGAGTGCAAATGCGGCTGGCCGCCCTGAAATCCAGAAATCCGAAATTGCGGTTCGCGCTTATCAAGCAGCCTCACCGCACTTCTGGTCCGCTGACCATATTTTGGGCATTCTCCAGGCTGGAACGTCCGCAGCTCTATCGCTCAGAGATTCGTGACTATGATGCGCTTTTCTTAGACCCAAACTTTTTGGGCGAGCCCACGGACGAAAAACTTATTGCGGTCTGCACACACGGAACGCACGATCTTTGCTGCGCGCAGTTCGGCAACAAGATTTACGAGGCGTTGCGAGAAATCGATGATACGAACGTCTGGCAGATTTCACACATAGGAGGATGCCGGTTTGCCCCGAACGTAGTGTGTCTGCCGCACGGAATCGTTTATGGGCGAGTTGATCGAGCGGACTGTGCGGACATCGTGGCGAGCTATCACGAGGGTGAAGTGATTGCCGAGAAGTTGCGAGGCCGCAGCTGTTATTCCAAACCCGTACAGGCGGCGGAGCGATTCGTGCGGATTTCCAGGCACATAAAGCGGCTGGACGACCTCAACATGACGAGTGAGGAGCAGACTGGGCCAGGGGAATGGACGGTTGGATTTAGTTGGGGAGGGTCCACGCGCTACACCGTGTCGGTTCGCTCATGCCCCCAAGACGCGGGAACATTCAAATCCTGTACCGCGACGGAATTGTCGCCGCGCGAAACATTTCAGATCGCGGAATGCTCCTAATCAAGGATGAGCGACTATGCAGATTACAGACGTTAGCCCGCAGGCCCAACATACAACTCTCCTTCTCCCCGGGCAGGAGATATCGGGACAGTTGCTGTGCCTGGCAATATCAACGGATGGATCGCGCGTGTATATTGGCGGGCATTCTGGAGTCTGGCGCTCCGACGATCACGGAGCAAACTGGCGTCATCTGGAATGGCCGCAGCCGCCTTCTGGAGTGACTGCGGTGCCGGGATCCCTTCCCGTGGCCACCATTTTTGACCTTGCTGTTTCACCGGCGAATCCCGATTTAGTGCTTGCGGCCACGGGACCGGATGCCCGCTCGCCCGGCTCGCTGAGCGGCGTGTACCGGTCGACGAATGGAGGTGCGACGTGGTCACGTGTCCATGTATTCCAGAATGGCGCGACTGTGGGACCGGCGAGTACGCTTTTCATCGCGCCCGACAATCCGCAGTTGATTTATGCTGCCGGGCAGTTCGCGGTGGCGATCAGCAACAACGGAGGCGCGACTTGGACGGAAACCGTACCGCAAGCGAATCAGAATTTTTGGCATGCGGCATCGGGACCGGCGGAAGGCGGGCAACGCCGTCTCTACGCGGTGGGAGGCGCGGGCGTCTGGTACTCCTCCGATGCCGGAGCGCACTGGAGTGCCAGCCCTTCGGGCCCAGCTTTGGGCGAGCCGTTCAACTCTAACATCGGCGTGAGTGCACAAGCTTTAGCGGTGAACCCTCTCAATCCGGCTGTGATCTACATTCTGGACGGGTCGCGGACGCTATGGAAAGGCGATTTCACGGCCTTTCCCTCTACCAATCGCGGGAACTGGACTCAACTGCCTGCGATTCCGAGAGGGCCAGGACGGACACCCAGCGGCGCAACTTACGTGATTGCGCATGCGACCCCGAGCGGGCAGCTGATCCTGATCGCCGGCGACCAGGAACGCGTAAACCTTTCGTTGGGAGAGCCCGCGGACAGCAATGGGTGGATCTGGATCGACCAGACACATCACTCTGACCCGCATGGACTGGCGGTCACGTCGAATTTTGATCGTGGGGCAAGCGCTGCCGGCGCGACGGGGATGATATTTGCCATCAACGATGGAGGAGTCTACATAAGCACCGATGGCGCCCGAAACTGGTCAAAAGGGAATGGACTTTCGACGCTCGCGGTGGTGAATGCGGCGATATTGTCACGGCCGGGCAAGCCGCCCGCGATTTGTATTGGAACAACTCACAACGCAGGTTTCTACACGACGGATGGCGGCGCAAATTGGACGGCGCAAAACTATGATGGAGGCGACAACGACTGCACCTTTAGCGATCCGGCGCAAGCTAACCGGCTTATTGTTTTTGCACCGCGCGACGCGCCTAACAATTTGCAACTCTACACGACATCAATCGGCAATGTGCCCAATGCTGCTGTGGCGACCCCCGACGTACATGAGATTCAGGGTCCTCCGAAGCAGCGCCCACGTTCAGATGGCGCGAACTGGGGTTGGAACGCTGTGAGCTGGTGGTTTGACTGGGGCTACCGTCCGCTCATTCTGACGCTACCAGGGCAATCTCCGCGGCCGGATGGCGACTTCATCACAATCCGTTTTTTGCCGACCACATCTATACTGCTGCGTACAACGGTGTTGAGTCAGATTACCAGCTCCGACGACTGGACGACGAGCGCTACAAGCGAGGGGCCTGGAGTGAAAGTGTTCCAAGTGGGGCCGACCTTGCCTGATTTGAACGTGGCCGTGGTGCAAGCTTCCGGGGGACACGATGCACCCGTTTATTATGTGAGCGACGCTGAAGTGCCTAACCCTGCATCGAGTGCCGTTAATGGCCAGCAAAGGCTTTGGAAGTGGACCGCTGGTATGAAGGCCTGGCAGTTGCTGGTGCCGGGCAACCAAGCCGCAACTCCTGTGGGAGCACCCAGGATTTCACAGCGATTCTATGTGGATCCATACCGGCCCAACCGGCTGTACGTACTCGATTCGAATCACGTTTGGCGTAGTGAAGACGGAGGGATTCACTGGACGGTGGAGACCAGCCTGGAGCGAAACCTGACGGAGAATGGCGCATTTCCATTTTTTGCCGTGGACGACGGGACCGCACTACCGGTTTTGCTGCGTGATATGAATTTCGATCCCAACCATTCGGGGTACCGTTTTGCCGTTGGACCGGCTGGCGTTTTCTACACGCTGGACGGTACAAACTGGGACCATTTATTGTTGAGTTCCGCAAGCGCCATTCAACCCAGCAATTCCACTTACGACTGTGTGACCGATTTTTGCAACCGGTCGCTTTACGTTTCGACGACGGATAGGGGGCTGTTGAAATTGTCCCCCCTTCCGCCCGATTGGGATTTCCCGATTGGCAGCCTGGAAGAGGTATCAGGACGAATTCAATTTTTGCGCGTCAACGATGTCGGTACGGGTTACGGTCCTCCAAACGACTTCATCGACGCCGAAGTGATTTTCCAATTGGACACGCAGCCCGAGAAGGCTTTTGGGTTCCAACTAAGAACCGATACCGATAGGATTGTGAACCGGGGCAAGCTGAACTTGTTACGCCTGGCCTATGTGAAGAACCTTCCGGTCCTGATCGATTTCCAACGAACGAGTTGCCGCAACGGAACGGTAGTGAGAGTAGCACTTCAATAAAAGGGAAAGAGACTTGCGATGCCAATAGAATTAACCGGTAAGATTACATTTCTTCGAGTTCATGACGTGGGAACCAAATTCGGCCCCGATCAACTCGACATTGACGCGGTGATCCAGTTGGATCATAAGACTACCCCCAGCTATGGATTTCAATTGCGCACCGATGGCAATCAAGTGGCTCGTCAGGGAATGCTGGATTTGCTGCGCGATGCCTACGCTAACAATTGGGCGGTGACCGTGGATTACGACATTCCCTCGGGAAAGCAGAACGGGGTCATTATACGGGTGGCGCTTATCAAATGATTTCCGAATCACAGATAACTTGAGTGGGGGCTAGCGAAAGAGCCACTATCTGAGACTCTGTCACCGGTACCAATGATTGCGGTATTTTGAGTGGCGTCAAGACGCCAGCGCCCCTCGCCTCTTGGCGGACTGGATCTTCACCTCGTTCATACGGAATGCCGGCGGCGAGTAGATGGGGAGGTTAAGGCTTTGATCCCTGCGCGGCTTCCTTGAAAAGCTTTCGCGAGAAGGGCCGTAATTCCTCTGGATGTTCGCGGAGATAATCCAGCACGTGCCGGCGCTTTTCCCTTCCTCGGCTATTCGTCGGATTCTCCGGCCGGAGCGGATCGGGGATCAACGCGGGCAGGTGGTCTTCCACTCGCCGGTAGATGGAAACCCACATTTTCTTAACAGCGGGGAGCGAACTTCCGAGCATCCCGGCTAATTGCTCGTCGGTCACGCCAGGAAGCGCGTAAGATAGCAAACGCTGTTCGCTCCGGCTAAACCCGAGCATCGGAGGATGATAGTCAAACAGCGCGCCGGCCCAGTTTCCCGCCCAATCGCCCTGCCGGGTGATTCCCACAATGTGCGGCGTGCTGAAGACTTCGCTGAGGTCTCTCCTCAATGCAGTCGTGTAGCAACCCGCGAGCGGGTCCCAAAGGCCCCCTCCTGTTTTGAGCGTAAAGTCAAGGTGATGCAGACTCTCAGACTGCGAGCCGATGAGTTCTTTCCACAGATAGCCCCGAAGCCGCAGAATAAATATGGACATCATGTAGCGTTGCAGCTCACGGTGAGCCTCGTATTCGGGACGGAAGCAGCCTTCCCAATTAATGCCATTCAATCCATCGCGCGAGTTCGCTTCCCGTAGCTGTCTGTCTGTCAGAAGTGGCGATTTGCCATCGACGATCCTCATGGTCAGTTCCGGACCAAACCAAAAATGCGGCGGCGTCTTCATCTCGTAAAGAAAATCGTCCCGAACAATCACAGTGACACCGACGAGGCAGATGTGAGCACCCGAGCCTTCGCCGGCATGAAATACAGACGCGATACCAGCTTCGCATTGGAGCAAGCTGCGCCACGCCTCGGCCAGATGTTCAATCGTCGCGCCGTATCGCGGACCGAGGACGGGATGATTGGCCACAATATCCACGCATTCGGGAATATCTCCGGGCTGCATGGGTCGATGGTGAAGGTTCATAAGCGCTAGGGGGCGGCGCGTTGGAGCTTGGCACCGCGTCGGGAGACCGGGCGCAATTCTTCGGGATGGTCGCGAAGATAGACCAGCAGGTTCCGCCGCTTCTCCCTTCCTCGGCCATTCGCCGTAATGTCCAGGGGCAAGTCGGGGACCAATTCCGGAAGAGATTCTTCCGCGCGGTGGTAGATGGAGATCCACATTTTCTTGACTGCGGAAAGCGAGATATCCATCCCCTCGGCCAATGCTTCGTCCGTAACGCCCGGCAGCGCGAAAGAGAGCATGCGTTGCTCGCTCCGGCTTAGGCGGAGCTTAGGGGGATGAAAGTCGAACAGGTTCCCTGCCCAACTTCCGGACCAGGTGCTTCGTTTGATCTCCAGCTCCCGCGTGGTGCCAAGGATGTGGGGCGAGCTCACTATTTCGCTGGGAGATTTCGTCAACGTGGACGTGTATTCTCCCGCAACCGGATCCCAAAGAGATCCACCCGTCTTGAACACAAACTCCAGGTGGTCAACACTATTTGCCTGTGAGCTGATAACCTCTTTCCAGAAATATCCCCGATGTTTCTCGACAAAGACGGACATGAGAGAGCGAGACAGTTCGCCGTGAACTTCATAGCCGGGCCGTACGCACGCATCCCAGCAAACCATGCTCAATCCGTCGCCCGAGTTGGCCTCCCGAATTTCTTTGCCAGTCAGAAACGGCGATTCCCCCCTCGCGATGCGCTTGATCATCTCCGGCCCAACCCAGAAATGTGGTGGTGTTTTTAGATCCTTTACGAAGTCGTCACGCACCATGACGGTAAAGCCGACGCAGCACAGGAGAGAGCGCGAACCTTCGTCGACGTAAAACAAAGCGGTGATGGAAGCCTCGCATTGGAGCAGGCGGAGCCACACCTTCGGCAAATGCTCCATCACCGGTTCATACCGGGGACCGATCACCGGATGGCTCCTCAGTAGTTCCATGCATTCAGGAATATCCTCGGGCAACATGGAGCGATGGCGCACGTTCATAGAGGCTAAAAAAACGTTAGGAGCCTTGTGGTGGTCTTTTAGGACCCTATCAGTCTAGTCCTTCTTATGGCAGTCTAGGGCTCACGCAGCGCGGCCGCGCCGCCTGCTCGGGTGAAGAACCCATCTCAATCGGAGGAATGGAGAACAGCAGCATGTCAAAACTGAAGAAGACCGCGACAGCACCGAAGAAGGCCGGCGCCAGCCGCCGGAGATTCCTGGGCTATCTGAGCGCGGCCCCGAGCTTAGCCACCGTGGGAGGAGCCGCGATGCTATCCACGTTGAATGCGCCCAGCGCGCTAGCCGATAACGGGCCTCTCACTACCGATCAGCGCCAGCGCCGGGCTTTTACGATTCGCCGCGATGCCGCACAGCTCCAACGAGACCGCGCCCAGCAGCCTTCCGTTTCCAACGGAGATGAGCTTCTATATCCCAATCGCATTGCGACCTTCACCAAGGGACTTCCTCACAGCGATCTTGGCGAGGTCGACCTGACTGCGTACAGTGCATTTACCAAGGCACTCAACAGTGGTCTTGCCTCCGATTTCGAGGCCATCCCGCTGGGTGGAACCACGAAGCTGGCCAATCCAGAGGCCGCGTATTGTTACAGCTTGGAAGGCGCCGACGCGGAGGCGATCTCTGTTCCACCAGCCCCCGCTTTCGCCAGCGCTCAGATGGCGGCCGAGATCGCGGAGAGTTACTGGTTTGCCTTGACCCGCGACGTACCGTTCAGTCAATACGCAACCGACCCTACGATCGCCCAGGCCACTGCCGACTTGAGCAAGCTCTCTGACTACCGAGGCACCAAAGCCAATGGCCAGGTGACCACCGACGTCATCTTCCGCGGCAACACGCCGGGCGACCTCGCCGGCCCGTATATTTCACAATTCTTGTGGAAGACCGTCCCGATGGGCGGCGGCAATTTCACGCAACAATATCGCACCAGTGTCGCCGGCAACGATTACATGACCAACTATGCGGACTGGATCAAGGTGCTGCGGGGTTCGTCGAACGGCACCAACGTCTTCGACTCCGCTCCCCGGTATATTCGCAATAACCGCGATCTGACGCAGTTTCTGTTCGTGGACTTCATGGGGCAGGCCAACGTCAATGCGCTCTTTCTGCTGCTGAGTTACGGCGCTCCCGCACTGTCACCCTCCAACCCCTACCTCAGCTTGACTAAGACGGCATCGGGCATCACCTTTGGTCCACAAGGGATTCCGGATCTTGTGTTGCGGACTCCTATCAGTGCCTTGCGGGCGTCTTTTTACCAGAAGTGGCTGGTGCACCTGAGGGTCCGCCCCGAAACTTTCGCCGGGCGGATTCACAACAACGTTACGGGAGCGACCAATTATCCCATCCACGGCGACATTCTGAACTCGGCTGCGTTGAAATCGGTCTTTACCGCGCATGGAACTTATCTATTGCCGATGCCCTATCCGGCGGGATGTCCATTGCATCCGTCCTATCCGGCCGCGCACAGTGTGGTTGCAGGGGCACAAGTCACCATGCTCAAGGCGCTGTTCAATGAGTCCTTTGTGATTCCAAATCCCGTGGTGGCGTCCGACGATGGCCTCCTATTAAATCCCTACAGCGGACCGGCGCTAACGGTGGGAGGGGAGTTGAACAAGCTCGCCTCGAATCAGTCGCTGGGGAGGGTCGCGGCGGGTGTCCACTATCACTCGGACCACGTTACGGGCCTGCAACTAGGCGAAGCGATAGCATTGTCGATTCTTCGCGACACGGCGACCATCTTTAACGAGCAGTTCTCCGGATTCACATTGACGCGCTTCGATGGCACGCCCGTTACGATTTGTCCGGAGTGTTGAGCCGGCTTAGCTTCACCATCAGCAAGCTTCCGACGAGGACAAAGCCAACACAATGGCTCTGTCCTCGAGTCGCGTTGTGACATGAGTCTGAATTGCTCTAACCGGCGCATCCCTTGACACGCAGGCCAAGTGCCGTTATCATTCCCGCTAGGTATTATAAACAGACTCCCGAGCAGTAGGTCTGTTCTCCGTCAGGCTCCTGAGTGAGCAGCCCTCGTTTTCTTGCGCTGCAAGTTCCCCGGCGCTTCTCTTAAATCACCTCGATTTTTAACAGGAGTTCTCACACTCCAGGAGACATCAGCTCATGCTGACACGCAAGACACAAGAATCGCTACTTGAACGAGGATACTCCCGCCGGCAGGTTGGCCGAATTGCCATGGGGCTGGCGGGAGCCATTCCATTTTTTAACGAATTTGCCCAAGCGCAGCAGGCCGAACGAAAGTCGGGCCGAGTCAACGCTCGCCGAAGCGTGGCTCCGGCGTACGATCCGGAGGTTGTCCGGATCACGTCCAATGAGAACCCCATGGGTCCTTCTAAAGAAGGCATTGAGGCAATGGCCCGCGTGGGTCCTTTGGGCTGGCGCTACAATCCGCAGGGTGAAAATCTGGAATTCGAGTCGCTGCTGCAGAGCACGGAGAACGTTAAGCCGGGTTATGTGGACGGTTATCCGGGTTCCAGTGTTCCGCTGGCGAATTGCGCGCCCGCGTTCACTTCGCCCACTAGAAGCTGGGTGATGGGAAGTCCGGGGTACGGCAACGGCGCAGGCCGTTTTGTCGGCAACAAAGTAATCCAGGTGCCGCTGCGCAAGGATTATTCGCACGACGTGGAGGCGATGATCAAAGCCGACCCGAATGCGGGAGCATTTTACATTTGCAATCCCAACAATCCCACCGGGACGCTCACGTCACGCAAGGACTTTGAGCATATTCTGGCCAACAAGCAGAAGGACGCTGTTCTCATCATCGATGAAGCGTACGTCCATTTTGCAGGTCCCGAAGTTTACTCGACCGAATTGGTGCGCCAGGACAAGGACGTCGTGGTGCTGCGAACCTTCTCCAAGATCTATGGCATGGCGGGCTTGCGCGCCGGCGCGCTCTATGGGCGGCCCGATCTGCTGGCGAAGGTTTCCGAGTACGGCAAAGGCGGGCATTTGCCCGTCACCGCAACGGCCTGCGCGGCAGCCAGTATGAAGGTTGGTCCCGCGCTGATGAAAGAGCGGCTTGAGATCAACAAGAGAAATCGCGACCTGGCATTTGAACATCTGGAGAAGATGGGCGTATCCTACATCCCGTCCACTTCGAACTTCTTCATGATGTCGGTGAAAGGCATGGCCGGGCACGAGGTGGGCGAGGCCATGGCTGCAAAGAAAGTGATGCTCGCCGGCGACCGTTGGCCCGAATGGCACGACCATATCCGCGTGACGGTAGGCACCTACGAAGAAATGGGCAAATTCAATGCCGCTCTGGATCTGGTGCTGCAGGAAGGGCCCAAGAAGGCATAACGCCGGACTTGGTCCGGACCCTAAATTGGGCGACGAGGAACAGCCGGCATCTTCCTTCGCCCATTCGCCGTCGGTTCGCTGTGCTATCAGTAGTCAATGGCATCCGACGAAGATTTGAAAGCAGAGATTGAGCGCCTTCGTGCCGAGAACGAAGTGCTGAAAAAACCTACCAGGGGGCAGGTGTCGCTAAAAGTGAGCGAGAAGGGCGCGCTATCCGTCTACGGGATGGGGCGTTTTCCGGTGACACTCTATCGAGAGCAATGGGAAAAGCTCCTGGCGCTGGCCGACGAGATTCGTAACTTCATCCGCGACAATGACGCTGCCTTAAAGAAGAAGGAGTAAGCGTCGGCTCTAAGCTGTCAGCCCCATGCGCCGCAACAGGCCGGTAAATTGAGTGTCTTGCCGCAATGGGTCCATCCACGGAAAAATTTTGATAAAGCAGATCAAGAAACTGCGTTCCTGATAGGCTTGTTCGAGCAGCGAGTAGGCCTTCTCGTGATCTCCCAGCGCCGCCCAAACGCCCGCTAATAGGAATGGATCTTCTCCCCTGCCTTGAGGACCTTCAAGGTGACTCAAGATCTCCAACGCTTCCCTGCGCCGACCAGCTTGAGCATCGATATGGGCGTGCCCGACGGAATATTTGAGGTTCAGCAGATTGCCTGCCTTCTCAAACTCCACGACCGCCTCCGAATCCATCTTCTTCTGTTCATAAGCCAGCCCCAAGTAAATTCGCGGATAGGCTGCGCTGGGATAAAGTTCGGTCGTGTTGCGCAATTCCATGATCGCCTCATCGTAGTGACGCGCCAGATAAAGCAAACGACCCACATTACTGTAAGCGGCCAAGGATGCCGGGTCCAGGTCCCGCGCCGCGCGAACTTGCGCCAGCGATTCTTCGAACCGGCCGTTTGCGGCAAGTAATTCCGCGTACCATTGGTGCGCTGTGGCGTAGTTGGGTTTTAGTTCGATGGCCCTTTGAAATTCGTGTTCCGCCCCAGCCCAGTCCCAATCATATTGATAGCGTGCGAACCCCAGTGCGGAGTGCGCCTCGGCCAGAGAGTCATCCATCTCCAGCGCCTTTCGAGCGGCTTCTTCCGCCTTCGGGAAGGCCTGCTGGGGAGGGAGCAGGCTATAGTTTCCGAACATGTCGTAGGCGTCCGCTTTTCCGGCATAAGGCAGAGGGTTTTGCGGATCCTTCGCGATGGCTTCTTCAAAGAATTGCAGACTTTTCTGGAGATTCTCTCTGGTCCGCTCATTCCAGTAGAAACGGCCTTTCAAATAGGCGTCATAGGCCGCCGGGTCGAACGCGCGGGCTTGAGCAAAACGGGCCTGTTCATCTGGCGTCACTACCGCTTTCACTTCGGCGGCGATGCTGCGAGCCGTCTCCCTCTCCAGAGCCAGCAGGTCCCGAACGTCGCCTTCATAGCTGCGCGCCCAAAGATGACGGTCTGTGGGAGCCTGGATCAATTGAGCAGTGATGCGTACTCGCCCGCCGGATACCGCCACGCTGCCCTCCACAATCGCGTCGACGTTCAGGTCGCGGGCAATTTTGGGGAGACGGTCGCCGGGGCTTTTGAATTGGGCCACGGAAGTACGCGAAATGATGCGGAGCGACCGGATACCGGCAAGATAGGTGATCAGCTCGTCGGTCATACCGTCGGCAATGTATTCCTGCGACGGATCGCCAGAGAAATTCTGCAGCGGCAGGACCGCGATGGAATGGATACCAGCATTCCCCGCCGCGCTCGACTTCTCTCGCATCCTCAGGCCGACCGCCGCCACGGAAACTAGCACGGCAAGCGCCGCCACATAAAGCCAAAGGTTTGAACGTTTCGGAACCTGCACCTCCGCTTTAGTCGCGGTGGAGGGGACGGACGGCGCGGCTTCCGGCGAGTGCGGGGGCGGCGAGGGTCGGGCCGGGCCGATGACACGGATCGGATAAACGAAACGGTACCCTTTCCCGATCACCGTCTCTACAAAACGCGGCTTATCCGGATCGTCCCCCAGCGCCAGGCGGATTTTTCGAATCGCCGTGTTGATGCTTCTCTCGGCATCCACGCTCGGGTTCTCGCCCCACAACCGGGTGACGATCTCGTCCCTGGTGACAAGCTGGTCCTTTTTGTCGACCAGAAGAATCAGCAACTCCATGGGCTGGCGTTCCAGCCGGACCGGCCGGCCCCGGCGGCGCAGTTCATAGCGCACGAGGTCGAGCTCGACTTCCTCCTCGGCAGTGCGTTGGGAGCCCATGCAAGAACTGGTCCTGTGACCTCCGATCATACCTTTTTTTAACGACTTACGGCTTCACACGGAATCAAGACCGAATCCACACGGCGTCTATTGACCGGAGGCGGCTTGGGCGGCATGCTGGCCTGCACAGGAGCAAACCAATCCATGCCTTCTTTAGAAACATCGGAACCCTTCTTGCCGTTGCGGCCAGTCTATGCAGTCTGTCTTCGCAACGGCTCCAAGCCCAGGCATTTTCGTCGCCCGTCCGCGATGTCGACAATTCGGCACGCCAGCCGATCTTCTTCAGTCCGGCCCTGCCTACGCTCCCGGAGCATCTTCCGGTGTAATCGACGGAATAGCGGTAAACGTGTATCAGGTTCCCGCGGGAAAGAGGCTCGTCATCACGTACATTGGCTATTACGGACTATCGGGCGGAACATTTCGGGCCATCACAGTGACCGCTCACCCTGCAGACAAGAATCAACCCATCACCTCTCAGGCGGTGGCACAATGTACACTGCTGGGCACAGATTTCATTTTTGCCAGCCAGCAGGTTTTCCTGTTTGGCAATCCCGGGGACCAGATCGATGTCGCTCTTCACGCTGATGCCAACGGGCACTTCACTGGCGCGTTGATCGCCGGCTACCTTGTGAATCTGCCCTAACCGCGAAAGAACAATCATGAAATCCTATTTTCTTTTGGCTCTGTTGGCCGTCTTCGGAGGAAGCGCTTCCGCAACAACAACGTTCTATACAATCGGTCCGGACAATCAGGACACCCCATCGTCGTTTACGTCGATCCTGTTACCCGGAACGGTTTCTACGCTGTTCGACTTGGGCGGGGGAGCGAACGGCTTCAACGGGGGCATCACGTACGATCCTTTGAACAAATCGTTTTACGGTATCGCGAACGACAGCTTTGGAAACTCGTCGCTGGAGGTCTTCACCGCGGGCGGAGGCGGACTCGCCTTAACCCTGGGAACGCTGGGCACGGGCTACACCAGCGGCCTGACGTTCGATTCCGCCGATGGAAATCTCTATGCCATCTCGAACGACTTTGTGGTAACCGGCCATTCCTTCCTGGACCGAATCTCATTGAGCGAGATGTTCTTAACTCCGATTGTCGACCTTGGCCTGGGATTTGAAGGCGGAGGCCTGTTCACGGGTGGCCTGACCTACGATCCGAACAACGGCCTCTTCTACGCCATGTCCGCGGATACCAACGGAGTTTCGAGAGTGTTCAATTCCATCACGCTGTCGGGAACGTCGGCTTTCGTGTTCAGCCTGGGCATAGGCACCGATTCGTACAACGGCGGCCTGGTGTTCAACCCTGCCGACAATCGGTTCTACACAATCTCGAACGACAGCCAGGGCAATTCGACGCTGAAATCATTTGCGCTCGGCGGTGGCCTGATCAATACCGAATTAGCCCTGGGTCAGGGATTTAATAACGTGGGTCTGACGCTGGTGGATTCAGCTTCGACACCGGAACCATCGTATGGGCCGCTGTTGGGTGTTGCGCTGTTAGCATGTTGGATTTTGAAAATCGACAGAAAGGGTTTCTGAAATGTTCAATCGAAGACATTCCATCGCGGCGGCATGCGGTCTAGCCGCCGTGGTGCTCACACTAGTGCTGACCCCACGCCGTACCGAGGCGCAGTTCACTTCGCCGGTGCGCGTTTATAACACGACGCCTCAGGCCATCCCTGTTGTCACTGGACCCGGAGGAATGCCCTTCGCGTACCAGGACCATTTCATCATCCCCAACTCACTCACTGCGGGACAGGGTACTCCGGTAACCCCGTCAAGCACGCATCCCGTGATGATAGACCAGATCAGTTGGCTGGGCAGCGTGTCGACAGGTCAGTCTCTCACGGCCAACCTAGGTTGTGTCTCAGCCGGCTTGCAGGCGACCTATTATTTCCAAATCCCGAGATTCGCTCCCGCCAACAATGGTCAGGACCAGATTATCGGTTTGCTTCCGCTTCGGATTTATTGCGACGCGAACTCCAGCATAACTGTGGGCGCCTTCCGTTCCTCCGCGACCGACGCGGGCGGGTTTAACTATGGCAACACGTATGTGATCAGCGGCTACTTATTGCAGTAGCTTACACCGTGGCCGCAGACACTTTCTGCCAGCGGTCGAGCTCTTTGCGTTGTGACTCGATCTTTTCGCGGATCATGCCCACAGCGTCCGCGCCCAACGGCAGACGAAGCGGCGGCTCGGCGCTTTCGACGGCTTCGATCATCACCAGAGCGCCCTTGCGGGGGTCGCCCGCGGTGGGGGCAGCGTCCATGCTCTTGAAGGCTTCCTGCATCTGCAGGTCGATTTCTTTGTATGGCTTGCTGGCCTTGGATCGTTGGATGGAGCGGCCGCCAAAGTCGGTTCTGAAGTAACCCGGTTCGATGATGGTCAGCTTGATTCCCTGGGGGGCGATCTCCTTGGCCAATGCTTCGGAAATCCCTTCCACCGCGTGCTTGGTGGAAGCGTAGATGCCGATCATGGGAAAGCTCATCTGGCCAACCACACTGGAGATGTTCAGAATGTGTCCCGATTTCTGCTTCCGCATCTGCGGCAGAACAGCCTGGCACATATGCATCAGTCCGAACACGTTGGTGTCGTAGTTGCGCTTGACGTCTGCGTCCGCCACGTCCTCTATAGCGCCCATCAAGCCGTAGCCCGCGTTGTTGACCAGCACGTCAATACGCTTGAAGGTTCCAACCGCTTTCTCCACCGCAGCCTTGATCTGCGCGGGTTTAGTCACGTCCAGGCGCACGGCTAAAGCCTGGCCCGGATACTTCTTCTCCAGGTCCTTCACCGTTTCAGGTTTACGCGCGGTAACCACTACGCGATCACCTTTTTTCAAAACTTCTTCCGCCAGATTCCGGCCGAAGCCGGAGGATGTGCCGGTGATGAACCATACTTTTGTCGTATTCGCTTTTGCCATTAGAAATTCCTCCTTATTTCGTACGCGGGCTACTGCAGTTCCAGATCGCTCTGGCCGGTGACTTCGGTATCGGGCAGCAAACTCGCCGCCGCCACCTGGTCTCCCGCTTCCACATTGACCAGTCGGACGCCTTGCGTGGAACGTCCCGCTTGCCTGATTTCCTTGGAATCGATGCGGATGATTTGTCCCTGCTTGGTGATGATCATCAGCTCCGAATCCTCTTTGACCGATAGAATGCCGACCACCTTACCGATCCTGGGCGTCGTCTTCATATTGATGACACCCTTGCGCCCGCGCGCTGTCAGGCGATAGTCTTCCAGCGGTGTGCGTTTCCCGAAGCCATTTTCGGAAATGGAAAGAATGAGTCCTTCCTTGCCCACCACTTCAGCGCCGATAAGGTAGTCGCCTTCTTCGAGCTCCATGCCGCGCACTCCACGAGCGGGGCGGCCCATTGCGC
Source organism: Terriglobia bacterium (assembly GCA_963766615.1). Taxonomy (GTDB): domain Bacteria; phylum Acidobacteriota; class Terriglobia; order Bryobacterales; family Bryobacteraceae; genus Palsa-187. The sequence continues at coordinate 321,553 of CAVYBC010000007.1, read as the reverse complement.
GCACATCGTCTTCATTGAAGCGGCAGGCCATGCCTTCGTGCGAACCGAGGAAAATGAACTGATCGCCGGTGGTGAGACGCGCCGCCAGAAGTTCGTCGCCTTCATCCAGTCCCAATGCGATAATGCCGCGCGACATCGGATTATCGAATTCGGTCAGCTCGCACTTCTTGATCACGCCTTGCTTGGTCACCATCACGATGAACTTGCCGGCTACGAATTCCTTCACAGGAAGAAAGGCGGTGACGGTTTCATCGGGCTGCAAGCTCAACAGGCCGGACGCGTGCTTTCCCTTCCCTACCGTGGTGGCATCGGGGATGTTGTAGATCTTAAGCCAATACACTCGGCCCTTATTCGTGAAGATCAACAGGTAGGCGTGCGTAGACGCGATGATCAGGTGCTCAACCACGTCTTCTGCGCGAGTGGACATGCCGATGCGGCCCTTGCCTCCGCGCGTCTGGCGCCGGTAGGTGTCGACGGGCGTGCGCTTCAGGTAGCCGCCGCGCGTCACGGTGACGGCAACGTCCTCCACCTGCACCAGGTCTTCCAGCCTGATTTCCCCGGTGTCCTCGATGATGTCTGTCCGGCGCTCATCGCCGTAGTCCTTCTGAACTTCCTTGAGTTCTTTCACGATCAGGCCGCGGAGGGTCTTCTCGGAACCCAGAATTTCCAGGTATTCGGCAATCTTGCCTTGAATTTCGAGCAGTTCGTCGATGATTTTCTGCTGTTCCATGCCGGTGAGGCGCTGGAGTTGCAATTCGATAATGGCTTGCGCCTGGCGTTCGCTGAAACGTGGCCCTAGCTCGCCTGCCCCAATGGCTTTGGCGTATTCCTTGGCTTCGGCCGGCGTTACGAAGGCCATCAAGGCCTCGCGAGCTTCTTTCGGAGTCTTGGCGGCGCGGATCAGCGCGATCACCTGGTCCAGATTGTTGAGAGCACGCTGGAAGCCCAGCAGGATATGCTCGCGTTCGCGGGCCTTGCGCAGCAGGTAGTCGGTGCGTCTGCGCACGACGTCGATGCGATGATCGATGAAGCGCTTCAGCACGTCCAGCAGACCCATTTCGCGCGGTTGGCCGTTGACGATGGCCAGCATGATCACGCCGAAACTGGTCTGCATCTGGGTTTGCTTATAGAGGTTGTTAAGAATCACCTCCGCCTGCTCGCCCCGCTTCAGTTCGAACACGATGCGCATGCCATCGCGGTCGCTTTCATCGCGAATTTCTGAAATGCCTTCCAGCTTCTTTTCGTTCACCAGGGAGGCCGCGTGCTCGATCATGCGCGCCTTGTTGACCTGGTAAGGAATCTCGGTGACTACGATCGACTCGCGGTCCTTACCCAGCTTTTCCGTTGCTGCCTTGGCGCGAATCTTGATCGAGCCGCGGCCTCTGGTGAAGTAATCGTAAATGCCTTCGCGGCCCAGAATCGTCCCACCGGTTGGGAAGTCGGGACCTTTGACGATTTCGATCAGATCTTTGAGTGTTGTGTTGGGCTTCTGCACCAGCAGAATGGCAGCTTCCACGATTTCAGTAAGGTTGTGAGGCGGAATCTTCGACGCCATGCCGACCGCGATTCCCTCGCTGCCGTTCACCAGCAGATTGGGATAGCGCGCCGGGAGGACCTCGGGCTCTACTTCGCTGTCGTCATAGTTGGGGCGGAAGTCGACGGTCTCTTTGTCGAGATCTTCCAGCAACTCTGAGGAAATCCGCGCCAGGCGGGCTTCGGTGTATCGCATGGCCGCGGGCGGATCGCCATCCACCGATCCGAAATTTCCCTGCCCGTCGACCAACACATAACGCATGGAAAACGGCTGCGCCATGCGGACCAACGCATCGTACACGGGCACGTCGCCGTGCGGGTGATATTTGCCCAGCACGTCACCGGTGATGCGGGCGCACTTGCGCGTAGGCCGATTCCAGTGCAACCCCATGGCATACATTCCATACAGGATGCGGCGATGGACCGGCTTCAGGCCATCACGAACGTCGGGAAGAGCTCGGCCCACGATCACGCTCATGGCGTAATCGAGATACGACCGCTTCATCTCATCTTCGATATTGATGGGGATCTGGTTTTTTGCGCCGCCGCCTCCGCCCCCCAGAGGGATTTGTCCAGGCGGAATTGTGGGATCGTCGGGCTCTGCCAAACTGTGTCTCCTTAAATAGTTACGACTTGGAGGCGGCTTTGGGGGAGTGCCGCGGGTCTTCTATTATTTTACCTTAGGTGGCTTGCGGCTCGTCGGATTTTCAAGCCCATGGTGGCTTCTTAGTAATGAAAGCACCGCACGTTGGACATGGGAGGGCTATGAATTCCGCGAAGCAGCCGACACGATTCACGCCTACGGTCATACGATTGCGCGAGCGCCCACAGACGATATAGCTTTCGCAGGAGATAAGCTCGCCTGGGTTCACTATTTCGCCTACAAATTCGTGGCAGATCGCGAGGGGGATTCGAATGGTGGAGCTTGCCCAGGCAGCCAAATCGTAAATATGAACGCCCGGTCGCAGATGCCGGTGGGAGGTTCCAGAATGCCGTGAAGCCACAACCTTTTTTCGGCACGAGCTTGGACCAGAGCCTACACGAGGTTTCCGGAATAGCGCGAGGGTGGCGGGCGAAGCCGGATTGGCGAGGGCGGCTGGTATCACCGCTGGTTTAGATTCAACATGTTCCTGGGTTCCTTCTGCAGGACGATTTTTTGCAGACTCTCGGCTTTGAAGAGCCAGTAGATGGTTCTGGGCGCCGGTGAACTGGAGGTCGAAGGCGACTTCGTAGCGGTGGAATGTGTCGTACTCGGATGTGGTTTGCAAGACTCGGGTGGCTCGTATGGCTGGATCGGAGGAATTCGAATCAAGGTTGGCTATGGCTGTGTTCAGGAAATCGGTTTGGGCCTGGATGACCTGGAGCTTTCGCCAGCGGGCGACGGCCATGGTGTGGACCAGATGGGCTTGAATGACGTCCCGGGGGTGGACGTCGGCTATGAAATTATCGCGAAGCTGGATGTAGGCACCCGGGGGATCCTGGCTCAGGGATGGGTCGGACGCGGAGAAGCCGCGGCGGGTGCTGTTGCGGGAGGAATTGCGTTTGCCTTGGGCGGTGATGGGTCCTTTGGAACTGGCGCCGTTGGCGCGGGAGATTGGATTTGTTTTAGGGACCTCATTCTGATGTGAGTATCGGATGATAGTGGAGGCGGGGCCAGGGTTCGGAATGACAAGTCGCTGATAGGGCGCGAGATTGGGGCGGAGACAAGCGAGATTTGGCACAGGACTTGTCAAGCCGACTTTATCGTTCCTAACTTCTTCTCCAGCTTTGTTACGCGGCTATTTCTTCGTTAGCACAGCCGCCAAAAAACGGAGTTCGGACTCCACCTCGCCGGGATCGGCTACGGTGTCAGCGATTTCCTGTCGAAAGAGTTCACGATACCTCTTGCGAAGCCTGTGAATGGCTACTTTGAGCGCTCCTTCTGACGTGTTCATTTCGCGAGCCAGCGTGGCATAGGGCGCGTCGGAATGCCCGAGAAGGAAAACCTTCAACCGCTCAAAATGTTCCAGGCGGCCGTGCTGGACGAACTCGTTGCGCAACTTCTCCACAACCCGGTCGAGCACTGCAAGCGCCCAGCGCCGTTCGAATATCCGTTCGGGGGTCTCATCATGCGCAGGCTCGCGTTGGTAGCGGTCCTCCGCTAATGAGAATTCAAGCTGCAGGACTGCCCCGCCGCCGCGTTTTTGCGCACGCTGGCGGTCTTCCTCGTCGGCCACAAAGAATTTCAGGGAAGTCACGAGGAAGGACCGGAACCGGCCCTTTTGCGGGTCGGCGCGATCGAGATACCGCCCTTCCAACAACCTAATGAAGAACTCTTGCGTGAGATCCTGCGCCTGATCGGCCGGATGACCGCGCCGACGCAGCCAGGCGTACAGGGGGTACCAGTAGAGCTCGCAAAGGGAAACCAAAGCGGAATGGGCTTCCTTCCGATGCGGAGTGCCGGCCGCGACCACGAGGGTCCATCGCGTCGTAGGAAACTGAGATGATCCCGGAAGCGTGTGTTTGGTCTCGCCATTGGTCAGGGTCTTGTCCTCCTGCATTCCTTATCCTCCGGCATTCCTTGTTCCGCGGTATTCCACGACAGCGCAAAGTTGCTACAGTTTCGCGTACTCTGCTTTGGCCTTATTGAGGATCGGGATGTTAACGTCTGCGTGTTCCCAAAGTGCAAAGAAAGCCTCATACGCGGCTTTCGACTTGGCCTTTTCTCCCGACAAACCGAACATCCTGCCGATTTGTAAGTACACTAGCACGCCGATGGGATCCGAACCCACGATGCCACGATGATCGAGAATCTTCTGAAACTCGGCTGCAGCTTCCGTATACTGGTGCGCGGCCACCAAGGCTTGGCCGCGTACATAGGCCGAATGCAAACCGCCTAAATAAAAGTGAACGTAGTTCAAGCCATTCACCGCCAGTTCATAGGGAGCAGTGACCTGCAGCCCCTGCACGACGTCCGCGGGATTCCTGCTCCCCAACGCGGCCACTGCACGAAGAACCGGCACATAGGTAAATTTCACAAATGTATCTTCCGGGAAGCGCTTCTCCAAATTGCCGGCGAGCTCCTCTGCCTGAGAAGAGTCTCCTGAAAAAGCCAGTCCGAGGCCGGACGCGTATTCGAGATCCCGGCCCTTGGAAAGCCTCAGCGCCGCCGTCGCGCTGCTCCTTGCTTCGGCAGTATTCCCGTACAGCGCTTCCCAAACCGCTCGCGCGGCCCGGTAATTCGCTGCCGTCTCGTAGTCCTCCGCTTGCATAGCTAAGTCGACGGCCCGGTCCGATTGCAGGCGGGCGGCCGCCAGGCGGCCGGAACGGGCCAGGGAAAGGGCCTCAGCATGGGCCAGGCGTTGCTCTGCTCCCTGCTTCCCCTTGGCCAGAGCCGCGATCCTATCTATCTGGCCCTGATCGCCCTTTAACACTGCGAGCTCGTACCGGATCAGCAGATGATTAGGATTCTCCATCTTCCGTTCGGCGGCTCGCTGAAGAATCGCATCGGCATCCGCGAAGCGGTCGCGGAAGAAATAGCTCAATGCGAGATTGCCGTACGAGAAGGAAACATCGGGATGAACCGCGATCTCTCTTTGCCCCAACTCTATCGCCCTTTCAAATCGGCCTGTGAACTGAGCGGTGCCGCCTGCTAACTGACCCTGGGGAGTTGGCGGATCCCCGTCGCGAGGATACATCCGATACCACGTTTCGAGGGTCTGGTATGCCTTCTCCTGATTTCCCCTCACCTGCCCGTTGTAGAGAAAGTCGATGAAATACCTCTCCCGCTCGCTGGCTCGATTCCGCAGCTGCCAGGCTTTTGTGATGTTCTCAGCCGACAACTCCGACTCTCCCTCATTCCCGTAGGAGAACCCTAAATTCGCGTATGCCATTGCGAAGTTCGGATCAATCTTGACAGCATCGCGGAAAAAAGGGATGCCCACGGCGTTCCCGCCAGAGTAGTGCAGCTTCATTCCGATGCTGTAAGCCTTGAGAGCTTCGAGGGACGTCGTGGTCGCCTCCTGCAGCGGCGTGGAGTGCTTTTCCACGGTCGCAAGGGATTCGCCCACCCGGGTTCTGAATTTTTGAGCGATCTGGCTGAGAGAGTTGAGCACGTCTTCTCGCTTGGCCGCCTGGATCTGCTCCTGGTCGAGAAGGTTTCCTGTGCTGCAGTTCTTGGCGCTCAACCCCAGCACATACTGGCTTCCCAAGCTCGCGATCGAGCCTTCGAGAACCGCGGCGCTACCGGTTCGTTCGCAAATTTGCCGCGCGATATCAGGAGTCAGCCGCGCATCTTTCGGCTGACCCATCAGAGCCAGCGTCTGCTGGACCTGCTGATCCCCGATCAGACTGAGAAACGGCGATTGTTGAAGCTCTACCGACAGCCCCTGGCGCAGCGTGTCGTCAAATACCGCATCGCCCGTCTTGTTGTCGAAATCCGCGAGGATGATGGTATCCCTGTCGGTTAGCTTGAGTCGCGACGCGGAAACGCGATTGGAAAGCGACCAAGCCGTGACGCCGGTCGACACCAGTAATAGGAATCCCGCCGCTGTCCCCACCGCGGCCAGCCTGTGCCTGCGGAGAAACTTCCGGATTCGGTACACTCGCCCCGGCGGCGATGCCAGTACAGGCTGGTCCTCCATGTGCCTCTGGATATCGGCAGCCAGGTCGGCGACCGACGCGTAGCGCCGCTTCCGTGACTTCTCCAGGGCCTTCATCGCGATCCAGTTCAGATCGCCGTCGACCAGGCGGCGCAGCGAACCCGGATCGGTTCGGCGGCGCGCGGCAACCTCGGTCGCCGATGCGCCCATCGAGGTAAGTTTTCGCGGCAATGGCGGCGCTTCGTCTTCGCGGATCACTCGCAGCATTTCCGCCAGACCGGCCTTGCGCAGTGTGGTCGCGTCGAAGGGCACGGCTCCGATCAGAAGTTCATACAAGATTACGCCGAGCGAATATACATCCGAAGACTCATTGATGTCTCCCGTCATCGTGTCGGCCTGCTCGGGGCTCGCGTACTCCGGTGTCCCGACGATCTGGCCGGTCTGCGTGAGCAATGTGCTCTCCACGGCCCACTTATCGGTGGCCTTGGCGATGCCGAAATCGATTACCTTGGGAACCGGCGCGCCGTCCTGCTCGGTCACAATCACATTCGACGGCTTCAGGTCACGGTGGATCACACCCTTCTGGTGCGCATGCTGCACCCCACGGCACACCGCCAGGAATAGAGCCAGCCGCTCCTTGGTGGTCATCCGCTTGCGATCGCAATACTGGGTTATGGGTGCGCCCTCGATGTACTCCATCACGAAGTAGGGGCGTCCCTTGGTGGTCGCGCCGGCGTCGAAGATTTGGGCGATGTTCGGGTGGTCCATCATCGCCAGCGCCTGACGCTCGTTGGCGAAGCGAGCGAGTACCTCGCCCGTGTCCATCCCGAGTTTTACTACTTTTAGGGCCACAAGGCGGTGAATGGGGTCGAGCTGCTCAGCCAGGTACACGGTGCCCATGCCCCCTTCGCCCAGGTGCCGAATAATCCGATAACGTCCGAAATCGTCATCACCGGCAGCCGCGGCCGCTGTAGCGATGGTCTGGGTTCTGGATTCGCCCGCGCCACGCGAACTATCGAAAGCTCCCTGGATCAGACACTGTGGGCACAGTCCCGCAGGGTCATCGGAACTCAATTCCCCTCCGCACTGAGGGCACTTTGGCATTTAGCTGGATTGGCAACAACCAGTCTATTCTTTTTGAGCTCCTGACGCTGTAACCTTCAGCACCGGGATTCCTTATTCGTGGCAGGTGAGCCGGATTGGCCACCTTGATCGACCAACTAAAGGAGATTTGTATATGAAACGCACCACCATCGCAAAGATTTTCACCATCGCCGCAGTCGCCGCTCTCGCTGTGGCCATTGGGCCCGCAGCGAACGCGGCCGACCGAGGATGCACCAATGCTTCCATTAAAGGCACTTTCGCCTTCGAAGCCACCGGATCTCATTTTCCGCCCACGGGCGTTTCCCTACTCGACGTTGTCTTCGTGCAAACCTTCGACGGAAACGGCGCTTTAACCTCCAGTGGGCTGCAAAGCGATGGCGGCAAAATCCTCCAGCTGACGCAAGCGGGTACGTATACAGTGAATCCCGATTGCACCGGTACTTACACGGTCCTGGTCTCTCCCCTAGGTTTCACGGTTCACTTCTTTTTCGTGATCGCCGATAGCGGGAACCAACTTGTAGTCATCTCCGCGGACCCCAACACCGTGCTCGCCGGTACCGCCCGGAGGCTATTTCCAGCGGGCGACTGGAGGGAATAAGACCCTCCTCGACGGTCCAGATTCGCGCTGAATCGAGGGATGCGAATGCCGGTCCCGGATAGAGCCTGCTGGGCCAAAAACAGACGCAATTAGTTATCCCTAAATTGCGTCTGTTTTGCGCCTTTTGCCCTGTGTCCGATCCCCGTCTTCCGCCCCATTCCCCTAACCAATCCGTCCGCGCTGCGTCTCATTCTTCCAAGCGATCGCTTTACCCTGTTAGTAATTGAATTTCGCCCCGCAGGAGTGTATTCATGACGAACTGGGTTCAGAAACTGACTCTGCTGCTGGTGGGCGGGGCATTACTCGCTGCCGCCCAGCCGTCGGCGAAGGCAGAATTTGAAGTCGCCTCTATCAAGCAGAACAATGCCGGGCAGCGGCAGTACGGATTCCAGTTCCTTGCCGGCAGGTTTGTAACGACGAATCTCTCGCTTTTCGTTCTAATCGGCATCGCGTACAGACTGCCAGTTCCCAATGTCCCTCCAGGACGTCTGACGGGCGGGCCGGAGTGGGTGAGATCGGGTCGTTATGACGTCGAGGGCATCCCCACGCGGCGGACGATAATGAGACAACACCTCTGCAGCTGTGCTTCCGCCATGACCAACTGTTCGCTCGCGGCCCCTCTTGGGTAGTGGCCTAAGTCTTTACCCCCACGCGATTTGCTCCGCGGGCGTCTTCTACGCCAGGCGAAGTCTGATCCTCTCAATCAACCTCGCTAGCGCCAAACCTGGTGCTCTTCGGATTTGCATCAATTCGTTGGAACTGAGACAGGGGTTCGCTGAATATCTCATTTGATTCGGGCTGCGATAAGGCGGGATCTTCGGGTAGTGTGCCGCCGGCAGGTCGATCAGTAGACGCGGGCCGACTGTTCCGCTGTTCAATTTCCATGAACGCCGCCTCGTCGGGGATGGGTACGTCTCTTCGTTCCGACGTGTACCCTTCCTCTGCCTGCTTGAAACGCTGCTCTTTTTCTTTCTGTTCCATATTCTTCATGGAATTTTCTCCCTACGAGACCTTAGAGCACGCTGAGTACCAGCGGTCTGTTACGGATTGCGGCTTCCTTCTTTCGGGTCAATACAGTGGCATGAGAATAGATCTTCGCGTTCGAACTTTCAGCGTTATGGACTGAATCGGGATTTTCTATTGGACGAAGCCCGACGTCTGCTTTACGCTTATCAAGCAAGTACCCCCCACGTTTTGGGCCGTCGTAGCGCCCAGTCTCGCTACCGAGAGAAAAACCCTAAATCCCATGAACAACCTGCATCGTATTGCCGTACTGCCCGTCGCGGTCCTTCTGTTATACGGGGCCGTCGAGTCCTACGGACAATCCACAACTTCTCTGCGGGGTACGGTCACCGATCCCAGCAACGCTGCCATCCCGGAAGTTGTGTTGACGCTGCGCAGTGCCGCGACTGGCTTCCGCCGGCAGGCTATCAGCGCGACCGATGGTTCCTATCAGTTCTTACAGACGCCTCCGGGTACCTATGAGCTGGTTGCCGAGAAGCCCGGGTTTACAAAACTGACTCGAACGGAAGTGCAATTGTTAGTGAATACGCCAGCAACGCTGGATATCCCTATGACCATCGGCGCCGCGACCGAGACTGTGAACGTCTCAGCCGAAGGCACGGAAATCAATACGGTGGATGCTTCCATCGGAAATGCATTTTCTGAGCGGAAGGTGAGTCAACTGCCGCTGGAAACCCGCAATGTGGTGGAACTGTTGAGCCTGCAACCAGGCGTTACCCCAACAGGCGAGGTGCTCGGCGCGCGCCGCGATCAGAACAACATTACGCTGGACGGAGCGGACGTAAACAATAATCAGAACTCCGGCCTGGTTGCTCAGGCAACCGGAACCGGCACGGGGGGCTATCAGGGTTCGAACGCCAACGGCAGTCAGGTCAACGCTGGATTCAACGCGGTGCTACCTATTCCTTTGGATTCGGTGCAGGAGTTCCGTGTCACGGTGGGAGGAGGCGGCGCAAGTGAAGGGCGGTCTTCCGGCGGTCAGGTGGTATTAATTACCAAAAGCGGAAGCAATGCCCTTCACGGTTCTCTTTATGAATACAACCGCAACACCGCGACAGCGGCCAATACGTGGTTCAACAATCAGGCCGGCGTGCCTGTGCAGCCGCTGATTCGCAATCAATTTGGAGGCTCAATAGGCGGCAAGATCGTGCGCGACCGCGCTTTCTACTTTTTCAACTATGAGCAGCGTACCGATGCGAGCGGTGTTTCGCAATCGCGCGAGGTCCCCTCCGACACGCTTCGCCAAGGCTTCTTGAAATTTCAATTGACGGATGGGTCGACGCAAACCTTGACGCCTCAAGAGGTGAAGCTGGTGGACCCCCTCAACATCGGCGTCAACGCCGCGATGCTCAAGGTCCTCAACCAGTATCCAGCCGGCAACAGTCCCGCGTACGGCCAGGATGGAGGACTGAACTTCAGCGGCGTCCGGTTCAACGCACCCAGTCATCGCGATGATCGCGCCATCGTAGGCAAGCTCGATTTCCATCTGGACTCCGCCGGGAAGCACACGCTATCGATACGCGGCACGCTGGCCGACAATACCGACGATCAAGTGTTGGCGCAAATGCCGGGGCAAGGTACGTCCTCCACTCTGCGCGACAACAGTAAAGGTCTGTCGGCGCAGTACACCGCGATTCTCCGGCCTAATCTGATTAATGTATTCACGTTCGGCTATACGCGTTTCGGTCAAGCTACATCCGGCGTTAGCGGTCCCGTGTTATTCATGAATCCGCTGGACTCGCTGCAGAATCCTTATGCCAGGCCCTCCGGCCAGAAGCTGCCCACGATGAACCCGGCGAGCGACTTGACTTGGACCAAGGGGAAACACACTATTACGGCCGGCGCAAATCTCAGATTCATTCAAAACCAGACGGCGCAATATACGTCGTCGTTTGCCCGTTATGGATTTGGCGCAACGGAGTTGATCGGGCTGGGTGCCGACATCCAGAATGCAGTGACCGCGTACATGCAGACCAAGATTCCCAATGCTCAACTGGCTGACCCGACTTCCGTCGCGGAAGGCATGGCGGTATTGCTCGGGTTGGTGAATGACGACTTTCATACCGATCAGTTCGACAAGAACGGAAATCCTCTTCCGCAAGGTACGCCGCAGGTCCGTACTTTTGTCGAGCACGACTACGGCGCATACGTGGGCGACACGTACCGCGCTACCCGGGAACTAACGCTCACGGCCGGGTTGCGGTATGAAAACTTCCGCCCTCCTTACGAAGCCAACGGTATTCAAGTCGCACCGACCGTTGCGCTGAATGAATATTTCGGAATTCGCAATTACCTGCAATCCCAGGGCGTCCCGCAAAATGCCATGCCCGATTCCAGGTTGAGCTGGGACCTCAATGGACCCGGTAACGGAAAGCCCACATGGTGGAATCCGAGCAACGCGAATTTCGCTCCCAAGTTGAGCATGGCTTACGCTCCGCAGAATAGGGGCGGCATTATCGGAAAACTGTTTGGAAAGTCCGGGTCCTTCCGGGCCGGCGCCGGCCTGGCGTACGATCGTTTCGGCAGCGATCTTATTACCCAGTACGACCAATTCGGCTCCATCGGTCTGGCGACCGCTACCAATCTTCCCGATTCTTATAGCTTCTCGACCAGCCCCCGCTACACGGGCTCGGCTCCCGAGCTGCCCGTCAATGCAAAGCAGCCCTTCCCATATACACCGCCCGATATCGCGGCGATCGCAGGTGAGTTCATGGGAATTTCGCCCGACCTGAAACCCCCGTACTCCTACGTCCTCAACGCCAGCTTTGAGCGGCAGGTTCCGGGGAAGATGACCTTTTCGGCCGGCTACACTGGACGACTCTCCCACAGGCTGTTGATGGAAGGCGACGTTTACACGCCACTCGAATATTTCAAAGACCCGAAGTCGGGAATCACCTGGGAGCAGAACAACATGGCGGTGCGATCTCTGTTCGATAAGGGCTTGACTGCCGCCCAGGTCCAGAAGAATCCCGGCTTGGTTCCCAAGCTTCCATTCGTAGAAGACATGTTTCCCGGCCTTGCGGGCGTGGATTTTCCGGGGAGTGCGTCGGCGAACTATTTTAATTGCGTCTATGGCGATTACAACGGCAGTTATCTTGACTGTCTGCACGCGCTGGATCGCAATGTCACCAGCTCCTACGTTCCCGGACAATGCATTACGGTGACGGGATGCTACACGTTCTTTCCGATTCAAGGCAGTTCCATGCCGACCTGGATGAACGCCGGCAAGGCGCAATATCACGGTTTAACGCTCTCGCTCCGCCGGCCATTCCGCGACGGCGTCGCTTTTGACTTCAACTACACTTGGTCACACTCCATCGATTTAGGATCGGCGGCGGAATCGGGGGCAGGGCAGCAAGGAGCCGCGATTCAAAATATCTATAACATCAATGAATTTCGAGGCTCCTCGGATTTTGACATCCGCCACGATATCAACGCAAATTTTCTGTTTGAACTTCCCTTCGGGAATGGCAAAGCGATGTTCAGCCACGCTTCGAAATGGGTGGACAATCTGATCGGTGGATGGCAGGTTTCCAGCGTGATCCGCTACCGGACTGGACTGCCCACCGCGGTAGCGGGCAACTTAGCTTACAACACCAATTATTGGCTGAGCTCGCTCGCGATTCTGACCCAACCCGTTAAAACCGGTGTGACCACAGATCAGAACGGCAATCCCAGCATTTTCGGCAATACAAATGCCGCTAATTCTTTCGCGGATGAATTGCCAGGCCACACCGGCACGCGAGCCGCGATTCGTCTCGCACCTTTCTTCAACACCGACCTCACGCTCCAGAAAACTTTCCGTCTGCCCAAGGAAGGGCAATCGATCCGATTCCGGGCAGAGGCCTTCAATGTGTTCAATACCGTGAATTTCACCAACCCCAGCTTGGCTCTCACCGCGCCACTGACGTTCGGAGAATTCCAGCAAACAACCCCTCCGCGCGAAATGCAATTCGCCCTACGGTATGAGTTCTGAAAACAATTAGAGATGGCGGGATGTCCCGAATCATTCAATGTTGTTGGTCAGTATCATCATGGGTGGGCTTGGTCACCGATCCAAAGACTGGGGAGTTCAGATCAATGCTCGTTCGTATGCATAGGCAGCGGCCGCCGTCCTTGATGGCAAATCCAGTTTCGTGAAGATGTTGCTAAGGTGGCGTGCAACAGTTTTTTCGCTGATTCTGAGGGTACCCGCAATCGCCCGATTCGTCATACCAGAGGCAACGAGTTTTAACACCTCCACCTCCCTTTCCGTCAATGGGCCAGCGGGCTGAATAGTGGGCTTAGCTAAGAGGGTTTCGGCGTGGGAAAGATCGACCTGCGCGCCCAGACGCCGGAATGTATCGCAGGCTGCACGCAGTTCCAGCAGCGCGTTTTCCTCATCGCCCATATGCTGGCATGCTTGTGCGATCAGTACCTGTGCTCGTGCCGCTTCGTACGGTGCCGGGAATTCGCGCCAGAGACTCCAGGAGCGCGTGAGCTGGGTGAACGCATCGGAGGCTTGGCCGGCGGCTAGAAGCACCGCGCCGCGCGTACAAGCATACAGGGCCTGTAGGAACGGGATATCCCAACGCGCCGCAATTGATTCGAGTTCATCGGCGGCGGCGCTGGCGGCCGCAACATCCTTTGCGGCCAGAGCAATCTCGGCGCGCGCGGCCAGCACCTTGGCCCTTGGTCCCGTTTCGTGGACTTCCTGCACCAGCCGGAGAATCATCGTACCAGCGGCGTCAATCCTACCTTGCGCCAAGCGAAGTTGCGCGAGACCGGGTCCAGGGCACCGGTACAACCGGCTGGCCTCCTGATACGCTTCTTCAGACTCCACGAACTTGCCGCCCAGCCGCAGGATTTCACCCACTTGATAGAACGCGCCGCCTGCGTCCGGCTTCGGCGTGGGGAGGGAGAGCCACTCGCTGGCCTGTTGCGCCGTCCGCAGTGCCTGTGGCCAGGAGCCTTGCAGCAGTAGGAGTTCCGCACGCCGCACCATGCAGTGGCCGCGGTAGGGAACCAGATCCGGCTGGGAGGCGCACCAATCATCCAGCGCGGTGGTCCATTCCTGCGCGCGGTGCAGATCAAAGATTTCGCTGCAAGCATCGAGCACGCTGCAATAGACCCCTCCAGTGTTAAGGGGCGAAACTTCCCCGGCAGTCACCGCAACCATGGCTTCATCGAGCAATGCTACGCCCCTGGTGATTTCCCCCTGCCGGATCAATGCACGGCCCTGCCCTTGCAGTGCCATCGCCACCAGGTCCCTATCACCGAAACGCTCGCCGATCGCGAAAGCTTGCGCGAACCCGTCGCGCGCCGCGGAGGCATCGCCCGCGTGAAATGTGCGGTAAGCCTTCGCCAGCAGCAGGTATCCATTTACCGTGCACTCCGGTTTCCCATCGAGCAGACGGCCCGCCCGAGAGAGCCATCCGCTGCCTTTGGCGGCCTCGCCCCGCAGCAGCAGAGAGAAGCCAAGCCAAAATGCGCATTGGGCGGCGAACTGCGTCGCCCCGCGGCTCAAAAAAGCTTGATGTGCCCTTGCCAGCACATCAGCTCCCTCAACCTCTTTTCCAATTAATAGAGCGGTTTGAGCAAGCAGCACCAGATCCTCGGGTTCGAGTTGGGCCTCCTGATCCGCCACTGCGAAATCGGAAAAAGCAGCTGCCCATGCCCGCTTTTGAAACGATTCCCGGCCCAGCGCAAGCAGTTGCTCTCTGGAGGAATTTGAGGTAACCCCACCACCCATGGTTGACCGCTTGATTTTAACACCCACTCTTGTCACTGCTACATACAATTACCCATATGAAAAAAGATGACCAATGGGCAATCGGCCCGATGCGGTGGGTTGGGAATCGCCTTATTCTCGAAAACGAAAGGGGGAGAAGGTGTTGACACCAACCATCGATTCGACTTCGGAACCGGCTGCAACAGCGCCCCATCCAACCGACGCAATATCCAACACAATGGCGGAATTTCTTGAATTTACAGCCTTTCGGCCGCGAACCTACGAACAAGCCATGGACGCTTGGCGAAGCAGTTGTCCGCGGCTCACCACCTGGGAGGATGCGCTGCTCGCCGGCTTGATCAAGGTGTTGCCCGGTGACGCCAGCACGCCGTCGCAGGTTCGGTTGACCACCGCTGGGTTGTCGGCGCTGCGGAACGCCCGCCGCGATCGTGCCCTACGACAAAGCAAGCATGTTTAACAGAAGGAAAGATATGAATACCTCGCATACCCAAAGCATTGAAACTCTGATAATCGGGGCTGGCCAAGCGGGTCTGTCTGTCGGTCACTTTCTTGCCAAGAACAATCGCCCGTTCTTGATCCTCGACGCGAATCAGCGCGTAGGAGATGCGTGGCGGAACCGCTGGGATTCTCTCCGCTTATTCACGCCCGCCCGTTTCGACGGATTGGCGGGAATGCCCTTTCCGGGGGATGGAAACTTCTTTCCGACTAAAGACCAGATGGCGGAATATCTGGAGTCCTACGCGAAGCGATTCGCATTGCCAGTGCAAAACGGGATTCGGGTTGAAAGACTGACGAGAACCGGCCGCCGCTATGTAGTCACCGCCGGTGACCGGTGCTTTGAGGCGAAGCAGGTTGTGGTGGCCATGGCGGGATATCAGCAACCTCGCTTTCCGGACTTTCACTCAGATCTACGAAGCGATATCAGGCAGATGCACTCCAGTGCTTATCGCAACCCGGCGCAGTTGCAGCCCGGGCCGGTGCTGCTGGTGGGTGCGGGCAACTCCGGTTCAGAGATCGCGATGGAGGTCGGCCGCGGTCACAAGACGTGGATGGCCGGGCGGAATACCGGCGCTGTGCCGTTCCGCATCGACGGGCCTGGCTGCCCGCCTGTTTCTCCAGCGCCTTATTTTCCGCATTGTTTTTCATCGCCTCCTTACAGTGAATACGCCAATGGGCCGCAAGGCGCGGCCCAAGTTCCTGTCGCAAGGTGGTCCACTGATCCGCGTGAAGGAGGCAGATCTTGCGGCCGCCGGTGTTGAACGTGTTCCTCGCGTGGAGGATCTTAGAAATGGGCTCCCACTTCTGGCGGATGGGCGCGTTTTGGAGCCAGCCAACGTGATTTGGTGCACTGGTTTTCATCCGGGATTCTCCTGGATTGATCTGCCGGTGATTGGTGAGCGGGGACTGCCGCAACATAATAATGGCGTGGTGGCGGGAGAACCGGGCCTCTATTTCATCGGACTGCCCTTCCTGCATGCGTTCTCGTCAGGCATGATCCACGGTGTAGCACGGGACGCCCAGCGAATTGCCGAAATCATCAGCGAGAGAGTAGTCAACGAAGAGGCCGCCGGGAGCATTCAACCCACGGACCGCCTTACTTCGGCGGTATAGCGGGGATCGCAGTGGAGGGATGAAATGTCGGCCGTAACCGTAATCAACTCTTTCGAAGTTCCCGAGGGCCGGGAGGGCGAGTTCCTTGAATTGTGGAAGAGAGTAGACGCCTATATGCAAAGGAAGCCCGGCTATTTGGGTAACAAGCTACATCGTGCGATAACGCCCGACGCGCCGTTCCAGTTCGTTCACGTTGCGCAGTGGGCCTCAGTGGCTCATTTCCAAAGCGCGCACGATACGGGTTTTCGCGAGTTGGTCAACCAGCCGGTGTGGTCAGCGTTCATACCGCACCGAGTTCTTTTTGACATCGTCTATGAGGGTCGGGCCGACAGTGCCTCGTAGGATGATGGATCGCTCTCTCTTCTTGCTCCAAGAGAACCATCAAAACAGTAAAGCCCGGAGGATCGTGTTTTGTTTGCGGGCGATGGTCCTATTGGCCATCCGCTTGCTGAACTTCTGGCAGTGCCGACGAAAAGCCTCGGCGAACAACACTTCGAAAGGGACCAAATTTATGAGATCAATCGTTCTTTACGCCTTAGGTGTTCCAGTGACCATCATCGTGCTCATAGCGCTTTTCACCCACCACTTTTGAAAGTCCGCCTCTGCGGTAAGGGGAGACAATAGCGGGACGAATAGCCCAGTGGGGCTCACAATTGGTCCTTCCTAGGGCCTGGAATTTTCACGTGCCGCTGCGCTAACCGTCGTCAGGGAACTGGTGTTAGCGAGGGAGTTGCTTTGCCGAGGCCTCGGCTCCGAGTGGTTCACGAAACGGTTCCATCGGAATAGGCTCGTAACGCACCTCCAGCACGGTCAGATATTCTGTACCGCCCGGTGCTTGGAGAACGACGCGATCGCCGGCGGCCGCCTTCATCAATGCGCGCCCCAGAGGCGACACCCAACTGAAATGGTTGCGATTGAGATCGACCTCGTCGGTGCCCACGATGCTTACCACTCGCTCCGCTCCCGCGGCATTGGCGTAGCGCACAGTCGCGCCGAAGAATGCCCTCGCCGCGGCTTGCCCCGATCTTGGAGCTTCCGGGTCCACCACTTCCGCGGCTTCGATTCGCTTTGTGAGAAAGCGAATCCGCCCATCGATCTGGCGCAGCCGCCGCTTGCCGTACTGATAGTCGGCGTTTTCACTGCGATCGCCGTTACTGGCGGCCCAGGCCACCACCTCCGTCACGGCCCGGCGTTCCCTCGTGAGCAGAAAACGGTGCTCATCTTGGAGGCGCTGCAGCCCGCTTGGGGTTATGTAGTTCTTGCCTCGTGTCGCGGGCTCGTCCGCTTGTGGTTTTCTCGTAAACCCTTTTCGCATCTCGTAATCCTTCCAGCGCGAATCCAGTGGGTTGCCACAACACTCTCAGGAAATGGACAGCGCCATGCTTCCTACGTTGTCGTGATCGATTCTGCCCTGGCAACTTCTGTGTGTCAAACCCGTTTCCCCGCGAGCGGATCTTCGCACGGAGGAACGTCGATTGAAAACACGATCGGTTATCCGCGTTCATGGGAGTTCCTCTGCGCCCCTAAATGATTCTTTCACGTCTTTCAATCTCTTAGCGATGCTATCCATCACCTCGGACAAGTACCGGAGAAGGCATGGTAAGAGCAGAATCACTCGCGCAAAGACTCCCAGCGTCTACTAACCGGCTTGTCGGAACACTCGGACATCTCCCATAAAGGTTTTGGGAACCGAGCTATGTCAAGGTTGTGGGGGAGGACAATCGAATGACCGAACTTGAGCCGGGAAACCCTGACGAATTGGTGCGGATCCTCCGTAACTGGCTGCGGGAAGCGAATGGCCCAATTGGCGAATTGCCTTCAGGAATGGATCCAACGGAATGGGCCGTCCGCCCCTTTATTGCCGCATGGGTTGAGCCGGTGCGAATCGTAGTTCGGGGAATCGAGGAATCGATCGGTACGGCTGAGCGGGCTCTCGCTGCAGGGATTACGAAGCCGTAGCAATTGAATTGGACACAATCCGGCAGGAGGTCGGCGAGGGCCTTCGGTGCGAGTTAGGCATCTATTCTTGGGATGGCCGTAGATCAAACAGTGAAGCCGCTCCCCGAATCGACGGTGCGGAGCCGCCATCGACCAGCGCCATCCCGCGAACTTCCGGAGGACACCATGACCGCCCGCGGTCAAATGATCATGGGCGGCCATAGCGAAGCGCTACCGCCAGTGACCTTCTGTATAAACATATCCGTCATGGCGATGCGTGTATCGCGGGGCTATCCATACCGCGTGGGCCCTCGGCGGCTGTTCCCAACGGCCCGCTTGCCAGTGATAGGCGTTGCCGTCATAGCTGTGGTATCCCCCCACCCATACATGCTCCCTGCTTGGGCGAGGGGTACGATTCTCATGAATGCTGATCGGGGGCCGAAGTTTTATCACGACCTCCGCGTTTGCCGAACCGAGGCACAGTGCGCCTCCGATGAATGCGTTAACGAAGAACTTGTTCATTTTTCACCCGATTACCTACAGGCAGGTGGATGGCCAATGCGGCAGGAGAGCCTGGAAACAACGAAAGCCCAGCGGAAACATGCCTTTTGCCAGATAGACCTATTAAGTGCTGGCGGATGTCATCTGGACTCCTGAGTGACCAAAGGTCCGGGCATCACATGGAGGCCGGGCCAAACTGCGGAAACACCGTCCATTTGGCTATCGGACGAAGACTGCGCACCCAATGGTGCCTGACCGCAGTCAAAAGTTTAAGTCTTCTGTTTTGGCGAAGCACCAATCCAAGGACGTTGAACGCAGCGCCGGGCACGGTCTTAAGAACACACTTCTCATGCGCCCGGCGCAAATTGTAGAGAAGGCCGATTCCGCTAAATTAGACGGGCTACGAGATCGCCGGCTCGCCCGCCTTGAGATCGTCTCGCGGTTAGGAGCTGGCGGCATGGGCGAGGTGTACAGGGCGCACAATAGCGAGCTCCCTAGAGGGAGCTTCCTCATTGATCTCACTCCGTGGACCGTGTGCGCTGCAATTCGCGATACTTCTCCTGCTCTGGGTAGCAGCGGCTCGCGGGGCATTTTGCTCAGACTCATCGTCGTCCGGCCCCCGGTATGATTTTCAATTCTTCGCGGGGTACTCGCCTATTTCCGCGACGCTGATCGGAACAACGACGGATCGCCGCTTCTTCATGGCGGGATTCGGCTACAGTTACCGTTGTTGGGTCTGGCCCGGGGTATCGATTTCTTATTCCGGCGAACTCATACCTGCGGTGGTGAAGGACTGCGACGGCCGTTTGCTCGCCTTCGGCTCGAGCACCTAGTACTCAACTCTCATTTTGAAAGTGCTTCACTGGTTCGATGCAATTTACAGTCGAATCCTAGTCTCGTCCTTCTTCTCAACATAGAGATCCCTGCCAATCCCGCGATGGACAGTAACCAGGTCCCCGGCTCGGGTGTCTCCGCTGGCGGGTCGGAAGGTACGGGACTGTTCGACAAAATATCAGTAGTCAGGCCTGCGAAAGGATCATCACCCCCGGGGGGATCATCAGTGGAGGTGGTAGCGGATAGCTGAAACTCGTTGTGATCGAGCCCTTGGTCCCACATCACCGGTCGCACCGGGCTAGCCGCGGCCCAAAGCTGTGGCGTTGTTCTTGCCCCCATCATGGCCCTGAGGTCAAAAAGAAACCCGCCGGAGCCCCCTGGCGAATAATTGGCGAATATCCATCCCCTTCCCGCGTTATTGGTTGCAGCAGGGGAATAGTTCAGCCCGCCACTGATCGCTGTTGCCGCCGAGGTCTGCATCGTGAACACGTTAGAGATAGCCAGCGGAACCAATGCACTCCCTGGTTGCCCGTGGACGACTCCATTACTTAACGCTGTTGCGGGGGTGTTCTTCGCCCCCACAGCTGCTGCCACCGGTGCACCTCCTTGTGGAGATGCTCCCCCTCCGGAACTCTGCCCCCCCACCCCGGATCCAGACCCGGAACCGCCGCCCGAATTGTTGCTTGGTCTTGAAGCGCTCCATGAACCATCCGCCGAACCACCCGGCCAATCCTGCGCGTTGCCGTCAGCCAAGGCAAATACGCCGGCCTCATCATAAGCCGCCCTCATCAGGATTGCCATGCCTGTTTCCCGGGCACTTGTGGAGGATCTCGGATCCGCTAAATACACCAATCCCTGTTGCCAGATACTAGGCAACGCCTGCCGTCGAAGATAGTCATGTATAAAGTCAGCGTTCGCGAGAGCCCCAACGCCGTCGATGTCGGCGGTTAAATCGTGATTTACAATCAGGGCGAGAAGTCCGCCGGTTCCCATGGCAAGAGGCTGCCACCTGTTACCTGGCTCGGTTTTCAAGGCTACCGTCGCCTGGGCGGGATTCGATACGATTGCAGGCTTTGGTTTATTCAGCTTTCGTAAGTTCGGTGAAATTTGATTAGTACCCTCAGCCAGAAGAGCGATCAGAAGAAGCAGCCTCGCCGCGTGCTTCAGTTGGACTGGAATTTCCATCTCTGCCTCCGATTACCTAGG
This sequence comes from Terriglobia bacterium, assembly GCA_963766615.1. GTDB lineage: Bacteria > Acidobacteriota > Terriglobia > Bryobacterales > Bryobacteraceae > Palsa-187. Next base: position 300,894 of record CAVYBC010000007.1, on the reverse strand, counting down.
ACTGAGATTTCCAACTCTGCGATTAGATTCTTTTTTTATTGGTACTGGTCCAACCGATACCAAAAGGAGTGTTTTTGTTTACAGCAAGTGCCGTGGGGAACGCTGGTAGAGCATAACTCGGTTCGGCCCGACATTTACCTTTTCGAGGCGGTCACACTCCAAACTGGCGCAAATGATGGTCAAGATGTTTGTACATTAAGATGGCCCACTCCTCTGCCGTCAAATTCCCAAAGAAAGTATGCGGATTCCTCGTACATCCGGTTGCCCCTCCCGCTACAAATTTGTCAATTAGCTCCGCTAACCGCGTTCGTTCCTTGCCCAAATCCCGATCGTCGGCCACAATGAGGGTCTTGGCCGTCGGTGAATTCTTCCGTAGCGGGTCTTCGTTGCGAAAGACCATCGGCTTCACCAGCCGTCCCATCAAACGTGCCGGTAGTGCTCCCTTTTCGGGCACCAGTTCTCCTACCGCCCACTGCATACTCACGGAGCAATGAGCCAGCATCTGGGCCGGCGTCATCTTACCCCAGCGCCGCTCACTTTGCGGCTCTAATTTTTCCAGCCGGATCTTTACCTGATTCGCCACCGCCGCATCGAACAGGTTTCTCATGATCACGTGCCTCCTGTGAATCAGAGTAACCAAGAGCTCGTGTGGTGTGGGGCGAGGCTTTGATTCAGCTCCGCCGATGCCGCACGCGGTGTAGAAGGGCCGCGCCTCCGGCCATTGCCAGCATCACCATCGAGCTTGGCGCGGGCTCCGGAGTCGTCGAAGTATTGGCCGCGTTCAGAATGGCTACCGGCAAGGTGCCGGGATCGATGTCGGGGGGACCGAGATTCGAAGCTGCGTTAAACGTCTCGAGTGTCATATTCTGCACCGAGATCATACTGCCCGAGGCAGGCTGCAGAGCCTGAAAAGTGAAGGTTCCTAACAAGCCGCCCGTTCCTGTGAAGCCCTGAAAGAGATCGATTCCGCTTTGAAAGGTCACGAATCCGTTTACATTGTCGATACTGCCGTCAAAGTAGAATCCCGTGTTGCCGGAGTAATCGAAAATCGTCCCGTCGTTGGCGGACAAGACCTCAAAGACCGCTGGATCGAATTGCAAATCGAACGAGAAGTCGTAGAGGTCATTGGCGGGATCCAGGCCATTGACGCCGACATTGACGGTGAACGGCTGGCCTACCTGGACCGTGCCCATTGGCGGGTCGATGAAAGCGATTGTGCCATACGCCGATGAACTCATGACGCAAGCAAACAACAATGCGCCGGCGAGCCGCATGAATTTAGGCATGTTCTTTGAGTTTCCTGTTGGTTTCATGGTTCTCTTTTTCCTCTCGGTTTGTTAGTGGCACACCGTGCCCTTGGGCAAGTGGGTTTGAACGAAGGCCAGGTCCTGGATATTGACGACACCATCCCGGTTCGGGTCCGCCAAGTCAAGATAGTTGGGGGCGCCGATGACCGCTCCGAAGTGCGCCTTGACCAGGCTGTAGTCGTTACAGTCCACGGCGCCATCCAGGTTCAGGTCACCGGCAGGCTGCACGTAAAGGGTAAAAGGCTGGCTCACCTGGGCGCCTATTGGACCGGTGCTGAGAATGGTCTGCGCCGAAACGGTCAGCGGATAAATCGCTGGCGCCAGTGGCTTGCCTCCAAAAAACAGTGCGCCTCCGTTAGATATGACCGTGAATCCGTTTGTGGTTGGGTAATTACTGAGTGCGAGATTCGTGCCGGTAGTGGATGGCAATCCGTCGCCAGGACTACCCGCCTGGTTTCTTGGAAAGCCGGTGATGACCGGCAGAACGAAATTCGCCGGTACGCCGGTGAACAAAACCAGCCGGCTGGGGAAGTTGGCGAGGCCAGCAGGTTGAGTAATCATCATGGCAACATTCCGGGTAGTGGTGGTCCCGGTGGAGTCCGTGAACTGGATGGGAATCAACAAATCCCCGGGGTTCTGAGGCGTACCCGAAATCGTCAGCGATGTCGCGCTCGGGGTCGACATTAAACCTGCCAGCAATGGCGCGTTCACCTGCCAGGAGCCGCTGAGCCCAGTTGCTCCGGAAAGGGTGGAGGACGAGATTGTTCCCGATCCAGCCACGCCAACCTGGCACAGCAGGCTGGGGCTCACGGGCAAAACGGAACGCGGCGGATTCACGGTGACATTCAGAGTGAAAGCCGGAGACGTAAAGCCAGGTGTTCCACCGTAAGAATATTGAAACTGCAATGGAATCGTTTGTCCCACGGCGGAAACAGGCGGGGTTCCAGAAATCGTGGCGATGTTGTTTCCGTTGTCGGTGAAGGTGGCCCAGGTTGGGAGCGTGCCCACAGCGGACCAAGTGAGGGCGACATTGGTCGGCGTACCGTTGCTGCCGGCAGACCCGTCAATTGTGGCATTACTACTTTCCGCGGCGTTCCACGCGACGCCCTGGGTCGCCGGAATGTTTGGCAGCACCGGCGGGGCGACCGTATAGTTCAGTGTCAGATCGACGCTCGCGAAACCAGCGGCGCTAGCAGTGATTGTGCAGGCAGAAGAACAGGCTGCCGGCGCGCCTGTGGGGGTACCGCCGACTGTGGCCGTTCCATTGCCGTTATCGGTGAGCGTCATACCCGGAGGCAAAGCATTCGTCCCGGCGGTAATGGTGGTTCCTGACCCGCCGTTCGTCACTAAAAATAGTTGCGTGGAACGGCCCTGCGTAAGGGTCACCGGTCCGGAGGGAAAAACAAATTGCAGACCGGTAGTAGCCCCAGTATGAGGGAAGCTTGATTGAAGAGAGGCCGCGCGCTTGGGACCCTTCCGGACTCGCCTGGCCGCTTGAACCGGGAGCCTGAACAATGTTTGCCGTAAAGTTTTGGGTGGTCATCGAGGTCCCAAAAGTGTAGTTGGCAAACTGCGTTCCAAGGCCGATGGTCTCGCAATCCGCCACGAATTGGAATTGATACGAGCCGGGAATGGTAGAACCAGGAAATTGTACGAACAGTGTGTTGTTTTGAAATGCCATTCCAGGCGTCAGCGTTCCCGTGGCCCGGATACTGCAAGGCAACCCTTGCGTTGTCTTGTCGAGCAGCGGCATGAAATCAATGCTCCCCGCGGTGCTGAAGCTGGCCGCGTTAGGTGTCGCGAAGACCGGGGGCTGGGGGATTTGCAATGTTTGGCTCGCCGAATCGAAGGCGAGGAGCTCCAGCGTAGTCATGACGAATGACTTGCAGAGTGTGGGAATCGGCGTGCCGGGGGTTTGGGTAACGCCTGTCACGGAATTTGCGGGGCAATCGAAATCGTGATTTCCAATGTCGTCCGGCGCTTTCGTTACCAGGAATCGCCCCTTATCGATGAGATCCGCAATGTAGCGAATACCGGTGTTCGGATCGATGTATTTAATGGTCGGGGAGAAGAAGGTCTTGGACACAGCGCCCTGGAAAACGGTCTGTACAAATCCCAAGCCGAAGGGGTAGGCGGTGATCGAGGTTCCGAATTGGGCGAAGGGCGGATTGCCGGGGAAGGCAGGGTACTGCGGGTCTCAGGTCGTGTAGTTGAAGGTGTTGTTTACACTTATGGCATGGTTCGTATGGTCGTTGATATAGAAGACATACGAAGTGGGGTCACCGCCTGAGGGGGCTGCAGGAAGCGCGGGAGGCGCTGCCGTTGAAACAGCATCCGGAAGCGTGGCTGCAAGGAAAGTTTCGAAAACGTTTTGATAGCCAACCAGATCCTGCAACATGGCCTTCAGATCCGGCGGCTGATGGGCAGTGGTCTTGCCATATGCGATCAGCGCGTTGATGTCGCTTTGGTTCTCCTGGGTTTGGGCCAAGTTGATGGCCGCCTGGACTCCAATTTCGATGAATATGGCAACGATGGTGACGGCCCCAATTACATCCGCGCCCGCGGTCCCGATCTCCAGGCCTGTCTCGACTTCCTCGGTGGTTGCCTCCGCAGCTTCCTCCGCACCGTCTTCGACCGCTTGCTCGGTTTCAGCTTCCACGGGATCTTCCTGCGCGTTAAGACGGCGCCTATTTACAAAAGGCGCAATACTGTTGATGTTGCTATTGACTTGACCACCGCTCCCGCCGCCGTGCCGGCCGCAATCGCATCGCCGAGCGCAGCGAGAGATGCCCATTTCCCGCTATTTTGCTCAGCCGCCAGCATGATTTTGGCGCCGGACAACGCCGAATTGGGAAAGTCATATGCGCTAACTTTGCTGTCGAAGCCGGCGATTTGTCCGACCTCTCTGAAATAAGAAACGTCCGGAGCCGGTAGCGGGGTGAAGGTACTTTGAAGGGATGCGCCGCAGTACCCATTGCCATCATAGGAAAGGCCCAAGGTCGAAGCTACCAGCGGGTCCAGTTCGAATGTGCAGGGGCTCGTAAACCACCTGTTGTATTCTTGGGTGGCCGCGTTGTAGTACGTGATTTGATTCGCCTGCACAGCCGATTGCATCCAGTTATAGAGAGCCTGATCGCTGGCAGAGCGCAGGGAAGGGTCTTCCTCGATCACTCCCTCGATGTAAGCGAACATGAAGCTGCGGAGGTCGCTGCGCAAATCCAGTCCGCCGTATTGGTAAATCGACGACGCAAAGGATGTCGGCAAACCATGCACCCCCAGCCACAAATTGATCATGTTGGATTCGAAGGAAGTGTTGCCCAGGGTGCAATCCTGGATGATCGCGTTGGCCGGGATTGCGGTGAAACAAGCCCCGTTCTTGCCGCCTGAGCTGACAACCGTTATGGGCGTCATCGTAGGAACGGGCTTGATAGAAACATTGGAGAGGTCAACCGATCCCGGGCTGATGATCACGCTCGTTTGCGTGTTGGGTACGACCTGCGTGTAGGTATTGACCGTGACCGGTGGGGCGACGCTGAGGTTAACCTGTTGTGCCGCTAACGGCCCGCAAGCCATTCGAACCACCAGTAGAAAAACCAATGGCCGGGTAATTGCCCGAGTGTGCATGTCTTTGTACTTCCTCCTGAAGGCTTATTCGATAAACGCCCTCAGAAAGGTGCATGGACTATACAAAAATTGTTGTGGCTTGCGGACGTGCCCCAGCCGGTGTCGATTTGCCCGGTGTCGGCTACTGTCACTTTGCGGAATTATTTGGCGCAGAACTTTGCGCGCTATTTGGCGTAGGGGCCGGGGCGAACGAGGATTGGTAAAACCTGTTGCCGGGATCCGGCGTTTCGCAATACACTTTCGCAACGCTCAACCCCGTGCATTCCGGAGATTGCCAGTTCATTGCACAACCGGACGTTAGCGCAAGGGCGCTGGTACCGCGACCGAGGCCCATACCAGTTTGCGGATGCCTGCGCCGTCAGGGTGGATCCCTCGCCCCGCGCTAAAAACGGCGGCCCACAACCAGAAACCCGCTCGATTCGTGCTGCTAATTTAGACCAGCAACAAAGTCGCGGATTTCGCGTAGCACGTCAGACTCGCTCGAGAGGAACACGAAATGATCCGCGTTCGGCAGTTCGACCACATGTGCCGCGGGAACAGCATCTCTAACCGATTTCTCCTGTTTCGCAGTCAAGGCCGCCAATGCAGTCGAATATGCTTTAGCCGAAGCCCGCACCGAGGCGTCACTATTTCTCTCAGCCCAGGGTCCCTGGCTGTGGGGATTCGCAAAAATGACGAGCGCAGGCACCGGGATCTTGGTGTATTTTGCTGGTGTGGCGATTAAGGACGCCACCATGGCGGCGCCGGGAAGTTCGCGTTGCCGGACGATCCTTCCAGCCGCGTCCGATTCCCATTGTCGACGCAGTTCCGCTTCGGGAAACCGGAACCCCTGTACACGCACATAATAATCCTCGAGCGCAGAGAAGCTGGCAAAATCCGCGGGGACTGGCTCCGGCCGTTTCGGGCCATGGAGGTTTTGCAGTTCACCGACATCAAATCCATTGCCGTTGTGGAATGCGTAGGAATACGCAGCGTCGAGGTAAACCAGTCCTGCAATCTGGCCGGGATGCCTGTTTGCAACTGAACTCAGTTCCGCACCGGCGACAGAATGCCCTACCAGGATCGGTTTCTTTATCCGGAGCGCACCGATCACGGCCATGACATCTTCGCCAAGGCGATCAGCCGGATTGTCCGTCGGTGAATAACCAGATACCCCGTATCCGCGCCGGCTGATCCCGTAAACGTGCCAACGCAACGAGCTTTGGCGCGAAGTCGTCAAATACATGAGCCGAAAAGCCGCCGCCTGCTAGAAGGATCATGGGCCTCCCACTACCGTGCCAATCGAGCACTTCCAACTTAACGTTCTTGTCGACACGCACGAATCGTGTGCTATGGGTGGATGGATCCTTCCATCGTGGGGAGGAGTCTTGTGCATGAAGGGCTACGACGAAGCTAACCAAAACGAAACCGACCAGCCGAACCACTCGCACCGCAGCGGCTCCTTCCTCCATCCACCAAACACGTCGCATGCGTCCCCTACGTTATCAAATATTCCGGCAAATTCATCGTGAGTAACGACTAGTCGCCGAGTGTAGAGTTAGGGGTACCAGCCGCGCCTTCGTACCAGCGGCCCGGCCTCCCGCGCCAAATAGCGTGCAAAGTTCTACGCCAGATAATTTGCGACAGGCTACTTAGAGAGCCGCGCCCGGATGGAAGCAATTTCCGAAGCGGGCGGAGGAGATTCGATCAGCGCGCCGGCGAGTACCGCATATCGATCGTCGAGACCTTCGGAGGCCTTTAGTGCCTCGATGGCCTCGGCGCGTGCCGCCGGGCCAGCGGCCTGCCAGTGCGATACAGCGGAGGCGAAATCGCGGGCGGCAATAGCTCTGGTGATGCGCACATTGAATTCCTTTGCCGCGGGCGCACCCGCTGACTTCATCTCATCCCGGGCAGCATTCGCGGCGTCCTCATATTTGCCTTGTGCTTCCAGCGTTCGGGTGAGCAGGTGCAGCGCGCTCCAGATCAGATCGACATTTACGTTCCACTCGCGCCGATTTTCCTGGAGTGTGTTGTTCATTTCCCGGGCGGCCTCGCCGAAGCGCCGGGCGCCAAGAAGGGCCGCGCCGAAGGTAAGCCGGTTGACCATGGAACGTTCGTGCCCCTTTACCAGCTTCGCGTCGGGGCCTTGCGCCAGATGGAGGTTCTTCTCGGCCAGCGCTACGGCTTCCGCGCTCGTCGGTCCGCCGGCCAGCATGAGCGCGAGGTAGGCGCGAACCTGCGCGCCCGCCGCCGTGTATACGGCGTTTTGCGGATCTCCCCGCGAAAGCGACTCGAATTCCGCGAGGGACCGCCGCATGGTCGCCACGCCCTGATCGCGCTTTCCCGAGGCCCATTCAATCTCACCCAGAGTCCCCGAGGACTGCGCAAGCCGCATCCGGCAATTGGACGAGACGCACTGCGCCACTACCTGTACCGCCATCCTGGCGGTGGCCTCGACCTCTGGAGCGTATCCTTCATACATCCACGCCGAAATCGCAACCTCCCGTTCAAGGTGCGACAACTGGTCGAGCCGGTCGGAATCCCTGATCAACTCGGTCGGCGCCGAGTCACGAACTCCGGCCAAAGCCTTCCGTTCCAGTTGAAGCGCCTCGGCTTCGGCTCCGGAGTTCCATAGAATCGCAGCCACTTCGGTGTAGCCGATCGATAAATACCACTTCGCTTGAATCTTCTCCTGTACAGCTAACGGCATGTTGCCGATTTCCGTCTCAAGTTCACGCGCCGCTTTCTTGCCCTCGTCCACATTGAAGATGCGGTACTGCAGATGCACCCACGTGGACAAGGCCTCGACTTGTCCGCGGCGCACGACTGGATCGTTCGGCTGCTTTTTAGCTAGCGCGGAGTAGAGTTCCACGGACTTCTTCACATATTTGGCAGCGCCTGCCGGATCTCCCTCCGAGCCCGCTGAGCTATACGGGCCTTTTTCCAACCCGATAGCCAGATAGGCACGAGCCAATTCCATCTTGAGCCCATCGTCATTGCCCAAGTCCTCTCCCAGCGCATCGAGCGCTCCCTCGGCGTCGCCCATCAACTGACTCCGCAAGGCCGTTCGATTGGGAACTTCGGCCAGTTGTGCAGGCCGCTCGATAATGATCCGGCGCACCACATCCCTTAGCGCCATGGCATCGGAGTTCGCCCGTCTTTGTTGGCGCAAAGCGAAGGCCATCATAATGGACCCCGCGAGCAGGAGCAGGATCACCGCCGCCGCAGCCGCCACCCAGTATTTGCATTTCGAGGTGAGCTTTCGGAGTCGGTAGGCAGCCGATGGCGGACCGGCCTCCAGAGGCTCGCCTTCCAAATAACGCTGGAGGTCGCGTGCCATGCCATCGGCAGATTGATACCGCCGGCTGCGGTCCTTGTCCAGCGCCTTCAGGACGATCCAGTCGCACTCGCCAGCAAGCTGCGCGCGCAGCTGCGGCAAGCCGCACCCGCGATTTTCGGCGATCACTGAGCCCGCGAGCGACGAGCCCATGAGCGATGTATTTTGGATTCGCTGACTGGGCGCGATTGGCGTTTCCTTCTGGATCCGCTCAAGAATGGTGGCGAATCCTTCCCGCAGCGAAAGGCCTGGGAGCGGCGGAGCGCCTCCGAGCAATTCGTACAACACCGCTCCCAGCGCATATACATCACTTCGTACATCGACGTCGCGCCCGCCCGGTTCGGCCTGCTCGGGACTCATGTATTCGAACGTTCCGACCACATCGAATGCCCGGGTGAAGGTCGCGCCATCGTGGAGCGGTTCTTCCATCGCTTTCGCGATGCCGAAATCGATTACTTTTGGAACAGGCCCGTCCGGGCCTTCCGCGACGAGAATATTCGAAGGTTTGATATCGCGATGAATTACGCCCTTCTGATGCGCATGCTGAATCGCCTGGCACACGGGGACCATGAGTTGAATCCGCTGCCGCACGGTCAGCCGCGTCTTATCGCAGTAGGCGGTGATCGGTTGCCCGTGGACCAGTTCCATCACGAAGTATGCGCGATCGCCGCCGGTGGTCCCCGCATCCACCACTCGGGCTATGTTGGGATGGTCCATAAGAGACAGCGCCTGCCGTTCGGCGCGGAAACGTGCTGCGACCAACCCGGAGCCCATGCCGGGCCGAATGATTTTCACCGCGACCTCGCGCCGCACGGGCTCCTGCTGGCTGGCCCGGTAGACAACGCCCATGCCCCCCTGGCCCAGCCGCTCCAACAATTGGTACGGGCCGATTTGAAGCCCGCTTTCAGGTTCTTCGACGGACTCGGGAAGACCATCCTCGCCCAGGGCGGTAAAGAGAGGAGACGCCTTGAAGAATTCCTGGGCGTAGTCCGAGGCCCCAACCAGCGATTCCGCCTCAGTCCGGAGCTGATCGTCGGCGCAGTTTTGACTCAAATTGAGCGCGTTCGGAGGGATCAACCTCCATTGCGCGCAAGCAAAGGTCTTCCAATAATTGCTGTTGCTCCGCTGTCATTGCTGCGGGTTAACGGTAAGATTGCTCTTCAGTTCGCGGGCGAGCCAGAGCTTGGCAAAACTCCAGTCGCGCTTTACGGTATCCACAGAGATGCCGGCGGCCTCGGCGATTTCCTGATTGGTCATGCCACCAAAGAAACGGAGTCCCACCACCCGCGCTTTCCGCCCGTCGAATGCCGCAAGTCGGTCCATGGCCTCGTCCAGCGCGAGCAGACTCTCATCGCTGTTGTTTAGCCGGGATATCCGAATCGTCGAGGGAGATGCGGCGCCATTCACCTCCGCGTTTCACCCGGCTTCGTGTACGCGCCTGGTCGATCAGGGTCTGACGCATCAGGTTGGCCGAAATCGCAAAGAAATGAGCGCGGTCGCGAAAAGAGACGCTTCCCGCATCGACTAGACGCAGATACAGCTCATTGACAAGCACGCTGGCCTGCATGGTGCCGCCCCGCGCCATTGATTGCAGCCGTTGGCGGGCCAGTCTCCGCAAATGATCGTGAATCAGGGGAACCAGTTGATGGAAGGCGTCCCGATCGCCACGGCTCCATGCCTGCAGCAACTCGGTGAGGGGCGTTTGGCGGGCATCGTCCGACATGCGAGTCCAACCGGCATTGTAGCGTATACCTAACGTTCCAGAAATCCCTGAACTCTTTGGCAGTTCATGAAGACGCCCGATCCGGCACCGGAGTTGCAGGCCCGCAAGGCGCTGGTGATTGTCCTGGTAATCGAGTAGAGAAGCCCTCCAAGAATTGAATTCGCGATCTGGTTGAAGTTTAGCCCTTCCGGGTGGCGATTCGGACTTGACCTTTGCCGCCGTCCGCTTCACCGTCAAAGATCGTGAAGTAGCCATTCATCGCGGGAAGCCCCAGGATGACGAATCCGGGATCGCCTATCGTGATGGCGGCAGCCGCGAAGCCGACCTTGTCGGTGTTCACCTGCCAGTAATCCCCTGGCGCGACATTCATTTTCACGTCGGATGTAGCGCCTTCAAGAACGAAAGTGAGTATAGGCCAACTCGCCAGATTCAAAGACGAGACAGAAACCAATTGCTGATCGAGCACGGAGCTTGATAGTAACTGTTGCTGAGGCGTGCTCAATTTCGAAAGAAGGGCGTCGAACATTTGTCGGCTGACATCCAGGCTGTTCGTTCCACTATCGATAATCGAGTTGGACGGCGATCCTTTAGGGCCTTGTAGGCGCGCAGCAATGGGAGCGCTGGTTCCGACAACCACCGACTTCATATTGGTGCTGTACCAATCGTCTGAAACAATCTTGATGTTCTGGAAAGCCCCTGTGTAAAGGTCCGTGGCTCCGACCCCATCGCCGATAACCACCCATCCGTCATTGAGCGGATCGTCGGCAGGACCTCCGATATGCACAAACGACCGCCGGGTGTAGAACGAAATGATGTCGGACGTAACGCCCGCACTTGCAAGTTGGGTCAAATATGGCGTGATATCTTTCCCTTTTCCCGTCCGGACCTGCGTGGAAGTATAGCGAGTGGACCACGTATCTTTCGGCATCTGGAACGCGTCATCGAGCGGCGCATACGCGAGTCCCAGAATTCCGTCGGAACCATCAAACATGTTTGCGGATTCGGTGTAAGCAACCGCCACGTTCGCATTCGGCAGCGACACGGCACTAGATCCATCGCCGACGGTAACGGTTGAGTTGAGGACGGCTCCGGTCCAGGAACTTCCATCACCATAGGAGTCGGTCTGGGCAAGTTTGGTGGTCTTGTCGGCGGTGGCACCGCTCAGGACCGGTTTGTATTTTTTTCCGTCCACCGCGAGCGCGCTGCTGCCCGTATCGAGGATTACGTTGAGGGGAGTTTGATTGGGTCCAACACAGATACGAGCGGTGTAGTCTCCGCCCATGTGAACGTTGGTAATTGGCAGGCGAACCGTTTTGGCCATTTATAGGCGCTCCTTTGTGTTCGATGTCGACAACAAGATGGTGGCAATTTCAAAAGCGTGAAGAAATTTGTTTGCGATCTTCTAGCTAGTATGAATTTAGATGCCCAGGCGTTTCAGGATCGTGGATCATTATGGGAAGCCGTTTGCCGGACCTGATCCGCTAGCTTGCAATTGTTGCGTTTCCGATTGCCGGCTCCAGGGTTTTCGAACGGATCGGGCCAACAGGCGCGCTATTCGACCTTCAAGGCAACCGCCGGCTCAATCGCGATCGCCCTTCTAGCGGGAATGAGCGTTGCAATTCCTGTTGACATCAGCAGCGTACCCACCGCGGCAATCAGGACAACCGGGTCGTCGACATTGCGGATCGACCACTGTGCGAGCACGGAACTGAGGCCGACGCTCAGGACCAATCCGACGCCAAGGCCGGTGAACACTGCGAGCATGGTCGATTGGAGCGCGGATCGGAGCACGGCGCGCGGTCCCGCCCCGAGAGCGATCCGAATGCCGAACTCGCGCGTGCGATGCGCGATCGTGTAGCACGCGACGCTGAACAGCCCGAAGGAGGCCAGCACGAGTGCGATGCCGGCAAAGCCCAGGAGTACAGTGCTTACGAACTCGCCTTGCTGCCGGCCCATGAACGTTTCGGGCGTGATGAACCGGATGATCGGAAGGTTCGCGTCTGCCCTGCCGACCGCCGTTCGCAGCCGGGCTTCGGCAGCGAGCGGACTCCCCTTCGTTCGGACCAACAGGACCGCGGTATCGCTAAGTGCGACGGTGTAGGGGTAGTACATCGCCGGTGCGATCGGCTCGCGCAATCCTCGATTTGGCACGTCTCGCAACACGCCGATCACCTCGAAGAAACCGTCCCGGCCGGGAGCGTTCAGGATCCATTGGGGCCGCCGCTCGAGGAACGACCGGTCGCGCACGTGTTTGCCGATTGGATCTTCGTTTGGCCACAACTGCCGCGCCATCGTTTGGTTGATCACCACCACGGGTTCCGCTCGCTCGTCGTCGGCGGCCGACCAGGCGCGTCCACGCACCAGCGGCATCATCAATGTGGAGAAATAGTCGGACGCGACCGAGTGCGCCAGCACTTCACCGTCGTTGGCACCTAGGCCATCAGCCTGGATACGAGTCGCCCCGCCCGTGCGTGGCGGCGGTCCGGTAGGAATCAAGCTGATTGTCGCGCTCTCCACGGCAGAATCGCCCGTCACTTCCGACCTCAAACGTTGATACAACGCCACACGCGCCGGCCAGTTGGTGTAACTCCCGATCGGAAGATAGATCTGTGCGATCGTCACACGTGTCGGGTCGTAGCCAACCGGCGCGCGATAGAGATCGACAACCGCACGAATCGCCGCGCCGGTTCCCGCCAGAAGTACCACCGCGATCGCCACCTGAGTGGCAACCAGGAAGCCCGAACTCGCACCGCCTGCGCCAGAGGCCTCCCTGGCTGCTGACGCGGTGCGCATCGCATCGCTCCGCGCACGCGAGACGGCTAACGCCGGCCACAAGCCGACGATCATCGACACCAGAGCGCTCACCGTTGCCGCGAAGAGAATGGCCGCGGGTCCAACGACGATGCGGCCCGCGCGCTGCGAGATGCCGCCTGGCACTGCCGCAAGAAGGGGTGGTAGCACGTACGTCACCACCAGTAGCGCGAGACCGGCGGAAGCGAGCGTAATGAGCAGCGTTTCAGCAAGCAGGAGGCTGAGCAGACGCCGCCGTCCCGCTCCGAGTGCGTGGCGCACGGCCATCTCGCGCATCCGATAGCGGCCGCGCGCCAGCACCAGGATCGTCACGTTCGCACATCCAATCAACAGGAGCAACGCGGCTGCTCCGAACAGGAGAACGAGAACGGGCACGTAGGAGGCACTTCGTTCCTCGTCCACGAGGCGGCTCAATTGCACACGGAAGTTCGGTGGATATAAAGCTGGCCTCGTTCGTTTGAACTGTTCATATACTTTCTGCAGTTCGGCCTCGGCCTGAACCATCGAGGTGCCTGACTTCACTCGCACAGTGACCGGCCACGCCGCATCCGATGCCAGTGGCCTCCCCAGCGGAACGACGATGTCGGTGAGGCCGGTAGTGTAGTCACGCGGAATCACACCGATGATAGTGAACAATTCGCCGTCGAGCCGGAGTGTTTGTCCGATCGCGTCTGGCTTGCCGGCGAAGCGACGCTGCCAGAACGGGTAGGTAAGCACCGCGACACGCTGCGGCTCGGACCCGGGCGGCGCGTCGGCTTCATCAAACACCCTCCCGAGCAGCGGCCGAACGCCAAGCATGGATGGCGCGTTACCGCTGAACTCCTCGGTCCACACCGATTCGGGGAACGACGTTCCGCCGAGCGTCTTCGTAAAGGTGCCCTGGATGTAGGCTCCATCCAGGGTCGACGCGGTCCTCAGCGCGCGGAACTGGTCTGCGCTGACCATCGCTGCCTGAGGTTGGCCGGACGGCGTTGTCAGACGAGCGCGTGCGATGCGATCGGCGCCGGCATACGGCAGCGGGTGCAGCACCACGGCATCAATTACCGCGAAGAGACCTGTACTGGAGGCAATGCCGAGGGTGAGAATCAGCATCGCGGATGCGGCAAACCCGCGATTGCGCCACAGCATTCGCGCGGCAAACCGAAAGTCCTGCGTCAAATTTTTGAGCATTTCGAGAAGCTTTGCCTCGCTTGGAGTCGGTCTGGCCACCTTCGTTTCAGTTTTCCGACGGGCGATCTACGTGGTCCACCACCAGGACCTCCATAGGCAGCTTCCGCGGATCGAGCCTAAGTCCCAATTGTTCCTGAATTGCGGTAACCAACGCCGGGGCATCGGGTTCCGCACCGGCTGTGCTTTCGTCGGCAGCCCATTCCAGGGTGATGCTGTAGTTGCCGTCGAGGCCGGTCTTGTCGATCACCGGGCGTCCTGCCTGCACGGCGAGGATCAATGCCAATCTCGCCATGGTGATCTTTGCCGAAACAAGACGCCGGGTAGGCGCAGACGGCGATGGAAGAGTGGTCTGCGAAGTGTCATCTGGTCCGCTCGGGTTCATCTTCGGACCATTCTTTGCAACCACCAGCGCGTAAGCCGGAATGTCCCTGGTTTCGCGATGAAACTGGAGTTGGAAGCGGTCCGCCAGCAATGCCTGCCATGCCGGAGCGGCTTCTTCGTAAGTCAATTTACGGTCCATCGCGATCTTGCCTTCGATGTTGTAAAACTCCGAGCGCGCCCATTCGGGGTCGCCTGAGATCTGGTAGGCCCTGACACCGTAGGCTGTCTGGATCAGGTTGTTGGCGGAGACCTTCAAGGCGCCTATTCTGCCTCCGGGAAACATCTGTGGACCCACTCGGACGGGATCCGTGGAAATGTTCGGTTTGATGGAGGCCACTTCGAATTGCAGTGGAGCTTGGGCAGGCAGCGCACTTACGCTGATTGTGAAGGCAAGTATCCGGCTGACGCTGGTCGTCATTCCGCGAGTCTACTCTTGGAAGAGTGGATTCGCATGTGTCTTTTGTAAGATTTTCAGATATCCCATGTGGCGCGATGCGAGACTTCAAAACGTCGCATCTAGTAGTGAAAGCAAGAGAGAATTCGGATCTTGTCCAGCAATACCTGATAGACCAGCCGATGTTCCTGATTGATGCGCCGCGACCAGCAGCCGGCGAGTTCGTGCTTTAGCGGCTCAGGCTTGCACAGTCCCGCAAAAGGTTCCCGTTGAACCTCGCGAACCAAACGAACAATCCGGGGCGCTTCCGCCCGGTCCTGTTCAATCCACCAAGCCCAAATCCTCAAACGCAGAGGAATCAAATTCCAAGTTTCTCAACAACAGCCTCTAAAGAGAGCCCATCCCGTCGCTGAACGGCTGCCAGCAGGCGCTGCTTCATCGTCTCCGATCTAAGCAAATGAGCGGTCTCCCGCTCAGAAGCGATCTCCCGCCACAATTCGATCGGGACGATTACAGCCGTCGGTTCTCCTGCCTCGTTGGAAACGATCTGAATGTCGGTGTCTGGCACAACCTCAGTTTACCTCCTTAACTCTCTTATTCATCCTCTAATCCCCGGGAACAGCCGCTCTGCGTTCCCACGCTCGATCGCCCTTAGCTCCTGTGACCGAAAGTGCTGCGCTGTAAGGCCGCCCATCTCTTCCGCTGCCGTGCGATACGGAAAATCCGTTCCATAGAGCACCTGCGACACTGGAGCCAACTTCAATAACGCTGCCAGAGCGCCGGGATGATTCGCCTGGGCGGTATCGTAATAGAACTTTTTCAGTTCATACAAGACTCCGTTGGGCAATTTCGCCTGGCGTTCCTTCATTTCCGTTTCCTGGCGAAGAAACCGGCTGAGAAGAAACGGCACCGTCCCGCCGCCGTGCGAAAAAATCCAGCGGATGTTGGGATACTTCGCCGCAGTGCCGCTGAAAAGCAGGCTTGCCATGGTCCGCGACGTGGCGGTGGCCCATTCAATGGTGCCCGGGCCCACTTCGTCTTTCAAGTTGGCGCAGCATCCGGGCGTGTCGGGATGCGTGTACACTACCGCCTTGCGACGATTCAGTTCCTCCCACACGGGCGCGAAAGCGGCGTCGCCCAACCAGCGATCGCCCGCGCCGGGAATCTGGTAGCTGGTCATCAAGCCGATGCCGGGAGCCTTCAATGTGTCGAGCGCGTACTCGATTTCCCGCAGGCTGCCTTCGGTGTCGGGAAGAGGAAGCGTGGCGAACAGACCGAATCTCCCGCGATGGTCCGCCACGAGCTTCGCGCCATAATCGTTCACCACTCGCGCCAGCTTGCGAGCCTGCATCGTATCGCCGAACCAAACACCCGGAGTGCTCACAGAGAGCAATGCTGTCTCGATGGCTCCTTTTCCCATTTCGTCCAGTGACTGTTGTACGGTCCAGGCAGCCAGGTTCGCGATATGCATCGCGTCGATGGCGGCTCGGTATTCGGGAGGAAACAGATGGTGATGGACGTCGATGCGGTAAGGCTTTGGCTGTGCGTTGAGCAGAGCCGCTCCCGCCAAGCCGGCGAGGAATCGCCGCCTATCGAGCACTGGAATTGCGGACATGGCGGGTAGTCTATCACTTAACTTCGCCTACTTGACCTGGCCTACTTAACTTCGCCTACTTAACCTCGCGCCTGCAGAAATCGGCGCAGCCTAGCGCGGTCACGACGAGTCCAGCCGCACCGCTGATCCAAAGAAGGGCTGGAACGTTGTGCGGGCCTTGATGCGTGGCGATCATCGGAAGCGCCCAGGGGAAGTATTCGATCCATCCTGATCCCTGCCGTGAGCCCACCACGATCAGGTAGCCCGCCACCGTCGCAACAATCCCGACGCCTGTCGCCACTGGGAAGGATTTCCATCGGAGGCTGACCCAGTGTTGAATGGTCAGGGCCAAAAACACCAAACCCGTTACGTACATAGTGTTGACCAGCAATCCGACCCAAGGAATCGGAAGGGCGAAGTGAAGTTGGGGCTGGATCCATGGCAGGATGACTCCGGCTGCGGCAACGCCTGCGATTAGTATGGCGCTGCTGGCGAGGGTCATCGCCACCAAAACAAGTAGTTTCGCGACATACCACGTCCATCGCGGCACTGGCCGCGCGAACAGGTTCTTCCACTGGTTCTCCGCGTGATCCACGCCTGCCACCAGAGCCGCCTCAAGCGTAATGAAGAGAGGCAGCATCAGAGCCGCCCAGACGATGAGGTTGGAACGCAGCAGTGCCATCCACGGGTCACCGCGGCGTACCGTTGAGAATGGCGTTTGCGACGCAACAAACAAAATTAACATTGAGACCACCGCTGGGGCGATCAGAACCATCTTCAGCGCAATGGTTCGCTTTAATTTCAGTAACTCGACTTGCAAAACGCGGAAGAGCATCATGAGACTGTCAACTCCAGGAACGCGTCTTCCAGAGTCGAGCGGCGCAAGGCGAGATGAGACACGCCTATTCCCGCCTGTACCAGAAGAGCGTTTATGTTTGCTGGTTCCAATTCGCGCGTCGGGAGTGATCAGCAGCCGGCCGCCTTCGCGCGTGGACTGATGTCCCGCGTTTCTTAAGACCGTTTGGGCGCGCTCGGGCTGATCTACCTCAATCTCTATCATTTCATCGCTTCGCGCTCGCAGGTTTTCAAGCGTTCCTTCAAATTTCAATTCGCCACTAGAGATGATGGCGACATGCGTGGCGACTTGTTCCACTTCCGCGAGCAAGTGGCTGGAGAGGAACACCGTCATATCGCGACGCCTTGGTAAATCGCGTACCAGCGCCCGCACCTCGTGGATACCGGCCGGGTCGAGGCCGTTCGTCGGCTCGTCCAACAATAGGAGTTCAGGACGGCCAAGCAATGCCTGAGCGAGGCCGAGCCGCTGCTTCATGCCGGAGGAATAGTTCCGCACCAGACGTCCCCCACGGAAAGCAGATCCACAGTTTCCAATGCGTCATCAATAGATGCTTTTGGAAGCGACAGAAGCCGGCGGTGGATTTCCAGGTTTTCCCTTCCAGTGAGATGAGAATACAAAGAAGGCGACTCGACCAGCGAGCCGATGCGGCGCAAAGTCTCGATTGCTTCTGTTTTCTGAGGACGGCCGAAGAGTGTTACCGTACCACGGTCAGGCCGCTGCAGACCTAGAATGATCCGGATCGTAGTCGACTTCCCCGCCCCGTTCGGCCCCAGAAATCCATACACACTCTGCGCAGGCACAGCCAGGCAAAGACCGGACACGGCGGCGACGCTGCCGAATGACTTCCAGACGTTGTCGACCTGAACGGGCGGTTGCATGGATCGCTACGCGGAACGAGCCAATAGACACCAGCGCGAGCCCGAAAGTTCCCGTTATTCGTAAAATTCAGGGGCCTTCTTCAGCTTGCTGAACCCGGCCAGGTCATGCTGGATCCACAGTTGCGCTTTGCTCTTCGTAAGAAATTCCTGCAGCGCCTTGCGTGAGGCTCGCGTCTGATCCGGATTGAAATCGTTGACCATCACACGGTCGACTTTCAATTCCTCGGGATAGTGATACAGGTCGCCGCTCAAAACCACGGGCCCGGTTTTTGCCAGCTTCAGGAACAACACGCGATGTCCCGGTGTATGACCTGGGGTGGGCTTGATCACTACTGATCCATCGTGGAACACATCGTAGTCGGCATCGGGGAGAAAGATTTTCTTCGTATCGGCTAGCTTTTTGAACAAGCCTTCGTCGGTACGCTGCGGGAGCCCGCTGGAGAACAGCGTGTAGTATTCCGGTTTCGACACCAGCCAAGTTGAGTGGTCAAAGAGACTCGCATTGGCGACGTGGTCCCAGTGATAATGCGACAAAGCCAGATATTTGATGGCTTCGGGCGCATAACCAATCTCTGCAAGCTGCTTGGTCAGGGTCACCTTGGAAGAGCCATAAAACTTGACTCCAGGCTCGCCCGTGGTCGGAAACATGTAATCGGGAACCGCGCCAGTGTCCCAGATGAGCGTTCCCTTCGGATGGACAATCAAATAGCAGCCCACCGAAAGATCGAGCGTCGCCAATTCTTCTTTCTTGAAGTCGAAGCGGCTGGGGTCGTCCACTTTCAAGCGTCCGCAGTCGATCACGTAGAGCCGCAGCGTGGCAGGAGGCTGGGTGCCCCCCGCGGCATGCAATAACACTGGAGCCAGCAGCGCCAGAAATAAATTGGTACGCATCTTGATCCCTCTCACTTCTTGAAAAACCACAGCCAGAACCGCTCTTCGCCGGCCCCTGCGTGATACCGCAACTCAAAGCCTGAGTCCTGGGCTAACTGTTCGGCACGCGATTCGGAGAAAGGCATGCCAAGCCACGTTTCACCGGCGCCCGATTGGACCGCGGCACAACCTTGGACTTCGAATTTGAAGAGGTCGCCTGGGGACAAAAGCGCTCCGATATCCCGCACCAGGCCCCGGATGACTTCGTAACTCGAGATGTGATGAAAGACGCAGCACGAATACGCGAAATCAAAATAGCTTCCGCGCACGGGCTGAACAGAGATACCGTCGATGAGATGCACCTGCGCGTTGGGCACATGACGCAGCGCCGCCCGAGCCCTCTGAATCATCTCCGGGCTGACGTCGACTCCATCCACAGATCCAAAGACCCCAGCCAGAGCATGCGTGACCCGGCCGGCGCCGCAACCCAATTCCAGAACGCGCATCTTTTTAGGTTGTCTGCCCTGGCAGATATTCACCATATCCGTGAGGATGTCGCCTTGCACGGTGATCCGGCCGGAAGCATAGAAATCCTCTTCGGACCACCGCTCTTTTCCGTCCGCGATGAAATGGTGAGCATTTAAGCGAGCCCGCTCATCCCAGTCGTCGCGCATCTTGCGCAGATAGTCGGCAGTCTGCATGGGGTTGTTCATTTTTAGTTTACAGGCGTGATACGACAACGCAGCTGCTCTCTTACCAATCGAGCCTCTGACACTATCCAACTTACTTGGGTGTAAGTTTTAACAGCTTGCTTGTGTGCGGCGTATTGGGCGACACGGTACTCGTACCACCGTCAGTCAATACGTAGACGGCTCCGTCGGGCCCGACGCGCACATCCCTGATCCGGCTGTGCAAATCCGTGAGCAGGGGCTCTTCGGCTACAACCTTATCGTTGACGATGGTCAGCCGAGCCAGCACCATGCCGGCCAGGCCGCCCACGAAGACGCTCCCTCGCCACTCTGGAAACAGATTGCCTGTATAGAACGCGAAACCGGACGGTGCGATCACGGGATCCCAATAATAGACCGGCTCCTCCATGCCTTCCTTGTGTGTAATGCCTTCGCCGATGGCAGTGCCCGGATAGTCGATGCCGTGTACGATCACGGGCCATCCATAATTCTTACCCTTTTCAATGATGTTCAACTCATCGCCGCCGCGAGGACCGTGCTCTGTCTCCCATAAACGCCCACTCTTGGGATCGAATGCCAGCCCTTCCTGGCTGCGCGTGCCGTAGGCCCAAATCTCGGGCAGAACGCCCGGTTTTCCCAGGAACGGGTTGTCCGGGGCGGGCGCACCGTCGGCCGTAATGTGAATGATCTTGCCGAGATCGGTGTCCAACCGCTGCGCGACATCCCACGGGGGAGAATCCGACCGGTCGCCGATGGTGACGAAGAGGGTGCCATCCGGAGCAATCGCAATGCGGCCTCCGCTCTTGCCGCCCAGCCTCTTGGAGGGCATCGCCGGCTGGGCTCGAAAGATGACTTTCGCGTCGCTCAGGGCGCACTTGGCTTCGTCCAGCGTGGCCCGCGCCACGTAGGTATTGCTGTTGGTGCCATCGACGAAATCGTAAAACGAGAAGAAGATCCGATGGTTGGCCGCAAACTGCGGGTCGAGCACCACGTCGAGCACTCCAATGTCTTTTGCGGCGGGCGACGCGAGCTCTCTTACACCAGCCACCGGTTCTGAGAGCACGCCTTTCGTGTCGAAAATGTCGTATGCTTCCGGGGAGCCTTTCCGTGAGAAGAATCTTTCCATCCGGCAGGAACGCGAGGCTCCAGGGCGCGGGCAAGATTATCGATCAGCGTCGTGACTTGAAACGCCGCCGAAGCATGATAAGGCGCACGGGTCTGTTCCGGGAATGCGGGCTTGTCGTCCTTCTTCTCCGGTGGTCGCTTCTCAACAGGCTGGCCATCGGTCCAAGCAGGTTGGGCATCGAGCGCTGGAGGGATTCCTGCAATAAAAACGCAGAGTGTGGTAATCAGATAAGGTTTCATGCGAATCCTCCTTCGGGGCCGTGACGGTCCGACGTCTTATATTCATTAACAAGCTGCTAATAATACCGTAACTCCGGTTGCCTCTAGCCCGTTCGTCCGCGTACGATTGCGTGTGGATGTCTCCTCAATTAGCCGACAAATTGCAAGACCTGCCTGCAGCGATTGTATCGGGGCTCACCAGCTTCGTAGCGTCCGCTGTGAACGTTTTTGGGGCAAACCTGAAGTCGGTGGTCCTTTATGGAAGCGGCGCCGAAGGAAGGCTGCGGCCCGCCTCCGACGTGAACCTGATCCTGGTGCTCTCGTCTTTCGACGCGGACGAGGCGGATCGAATCCGCGAGCCCTTTGCAGCAGCAAGGGCGGCGATCCAGCTTACAGCGATGTTTTTGCTGGAGCATGAAGTTCCGCAAGCGATTCTGTCGTTCGGCCAGAAGTTTTCCGACATCCTCCGCAGGAATCGAGTGCTTTACGGCATCGATCCTTTTGCCGGCGCGCACGTACCTCGTGCCGCGGCGATACTTCGCCTGAAGCAAGTCCTGTTAAACATGACGCTGCGCCTTCGCGAAGAGTATGTGGAGCGGGGTACCACCCCGGAGCGGATCGCTGCACTGATTGCCGATGCCGCGGGACCATTGCGTTCGTGTGCCGCAACCCTCTTGGAGCTAGAGGGTAAGCCTCCACTTCCGCCCAAGGAGGCTCTCATCGCCATTGTCACGGGATTTCAGGAAAGCGGTTGGGACGAAGTATTGGCGCATGTTTCCGACGCCCGGGAGAAACGGGAATTGCCCGTAGCGATCGCCGATCAAACTCTGTTCCGCATTATGCAACTAGCAGCGCGAATCGGCTCACGCGCAGCGTCGCTGGGTTGATAGGGGGATGGAGTAACCGAGTGAATCCCTTCGACCTGACCGGCCCCGAATTTCTAGCCTTCTATCTCTTCCTTGGCGCGGCCGTGTCCGTCCTGGTTGGCCTGCTGCGTCACGCGGGCGAGCAAGACGATCCGCCGCTGGTCAATCTCTCCGATCCTTACCTGATCGCCTACCTTCGCGGCGGAAAAAACGAGACGGTACGAGTAGCAACTATCTCTTTGATCGATCGAGGCCTGCTCACAGTCGCCGGCTCCAGCCTCTCGGTAGCCGCAGGCCATTCCGCCGAAGAACTACGCGTCGCCATCGAAAAGAGCTTACTAGTCTTTTTTAGAAAATCAGCGGAGGCGGCGTCGGCGTTCAAGCAGTCCTGGGAATCTGAAACGGAAGGCTATGAGCGGGAACTGACGCGGCTGGAGTTGCTCCCAGGGCCTCAGAGGCAGACTGCCCAGTCCATGCGGGGCGCCGCAGCGATCGCATTATTGTGGATCGTCGCCTTTGTGAAGATCCTCATCGCGCTCGAGCGCGGACGATCGAACATTCAGTTTCTTATCATCCTGGCCATCCTGCTCGCGATCCCCGCATGGAAGATCGCAACGCCACGCCTGACTAGAAAAGGCAAAGCGATGGTAACCAGCCTTCGCATTTTGTTCCGCGCTCTGCAAGACCGCGCGAATACACTCCTGCCTGGCAGAAACCCCAACGAGCTTCTGCTTCTTGCCGCCGTCTTCGGCGCCTCAATGATTCCGGCCGCTGCTTTCCCCTACACGAAAAGTTTGTATCCCAAAGCCGCCTCTGATGGATCGTCCTGCGGGTCCTCTTGCGGCAGCGGATGTGGCGGCGGGGGCTGCGGCGGCGGTTGCGGCGGGTGTGGGAGCTGACCTATGCGCGACCGTGTCGGACTAGGGTGGCGTTCGGAATTGGCTGCGGGGATTCTCACGAATCTCGACCGCATCGACCTAATCGAAGTCATCGCGGAAGACTATTGGGAGTCCTCTCGCCAGATACAAGCCGTGAAGACGCTGGCCGCGCAAAGTCCGGTTGTATTGCACGGCATTTCTCTCGGACTTGCCTCCACAGTCCCGGTGGATCGTAAACGACTCGATAAGATGGCCCGGCTGTTCGACGCCGTGCGGCCTGAAGGCTGGACCGAACACCTCGCCTTCGTGCGCGCAGGCTATCTTGAAATCGGCCACCTCGCCGCCCCGCCGCGCACATCGGCTACCGTGGACGCAACCGCAGCCAACCTGGACAAGGCTCGTGCCTCGGTGGGAAGCATGCCGCTGGTGGAAAACATCGCGACGCTAATCGATCCACCGGTAAGCGATCGAAGTGAACCCGCGTGGTTGACGGAGATTCTCGCAGCCTCGGGCGCAGGCATGCTGCTGGACCTGCACAATCTCTACGCCAATTCTGTAAACTTTGGCTGCGACCCGTTTGAATTTCTTTCCCGCCTTCCCGTAGCGTCCATCCGGCAGGTTCACATCTCTGGCGGACGCTGGATCGACAATGGCGATCCGCGCCACCGCCGTCTGCTGGACGACCACCTGCATGATCCGCCCGACCCGGTCTACGATCTGCTCGCCGAGTTGGCCGCGCGATGTCCGAATCCCTTGACAGTGATCCTCGAGCGGGACGGGTCGTATCCGCCCATGGATCACTTGCTAAAACATCTCGATCTGGCGCGCGAGGCAATGGCGCGAGGCCGGGTCACTAGCGCGCAGCGCGGGACGCGCTCGCTAACGCGCGAAAACAACCGCGGCCCGCTAAGTTGTGCGCAATGCGCTATAGAAGAGGGTCGCGGCGTGAGTACCCCCAAGCTGGAACAATTTCTCGCCAGGATCTACGTGGACGTGGACGCTCGTGCCCGATTCCTCGCCAACCCTAGAGCGGAAGCCGCGCGACGCAGGCTTGACGGAGGACCAGTGTGTCGCGCTTGAGTCGGTTGACCGGATCGGTCTGCAGATGGCGGCCCGAAGCTATGCTCGCAAACGTGAGCACAAAACCAACCGGGATCGGCAGAAGTGAATTGGCCCTGACGCCGCGCTTTTAGCGGACGTCCCCTGCACAACGGCCAGCGCGCTCCATACGAAGCCCGCCCAGAACCCAGGGGCAGGACTATCCTCTTGTATGCGCCCGCTGTTACATCCCGCCCGGACCCCTCTCGCTCGGGAAAATTTTAGGGTAAGATGGATTCGTCCGGGTTCTCAGGCGGTTGAGCCTGCCCGGGTGGCGGAAGGTGAGATATTCGGGAAATGAGGCTTCGCAATTTGAAGTCAGCAATCGGCACCTTGGCGCTTGCCGCAGCTTTGGCGTCGGGGGCGAACCTCGCCTCCTTCTCCGGTCACATCCTTGGCGAGGTCCGCAATTCCACCGGTGTCACTCAAATGGGTGCAACGGTTGCTCTCTACAACCGCTATGACCAGGAAATCCGCCAGGTATTAACCAATGAAGCCGGCAAGTTCGTCTTTGATGCTCTGCCCCCGGATCTCTACTCCGTCCGCGTGACACTCGCAAGTTTCATGCCCGCCCTGCGACGTAATATCTCCGTCGCGGCGGGTTCTGAGAACCTATTAAAGATCAACCTTGCCAGCGTGTTCAGCACCATCGAACTTGTTCCCGCCGCCGCAACGCGCGGCGCGTTGATGAGCGACGACTGGAAGTGGGTGCTGCGCGCGTCGCAATCCACGCGGCCCGTGTTCCGCTTTCTCCCAGTCGCGCCGACCAGTTCCTCCCGCGCGCAGACCACCCTGTTCTCCAACACCAGCGGTCTGGTTCAGGTGTCCGCGGCAGACGAAGGCGACATCAGCCAGCAAGGACTGGATACTTCTTTCGCCGTGGCGACCCACGTCAACGGATCGGCCAGTGTGCGGGTCAGCGGAAAATTCGGCTACACGACGGGGTCTGGGTTACCCGCCGGCGCTCTGCGCACCACTTATGTGCGCGACTCTGGAGTTGGTCCCCAGGTCTCGCTGACCGTCCGCCAGATCTATCTTCCTGCTTTGGCCGGTTCGGGCACGCCTCCCGATAGCGGCCCAGCTCTTCGCTCGGTTTCTCTAAGCCTGCATGACCATACCAGGATCACTGAGTCGATCCTATTAGAGTATGGTGTCAGTTTGGATTCGGCATCGTACCTCACGCGCGTAAACGCGGTCAGCCCCTACGCGCGGATGACCTATAGCGTGACCGATGCGTCGGTTGTGCGGTTGGCTTTCAGCTCTGGTACGCAGCCTGGCAATCTGTTGGTGAATCCGCGCGAGATGTCTTCCAACGAACTCAATCAGGACCTGGCAGCGCTGGCGATGCTTCCTCGTCTTTCCAGCCGCGATGATCAATTGCGCATGGAACTGAGCGATCGCTGGGAAGCCGGTTATGAAGCCTCGCAAGGGCGGCGCAAGTACGCAGCTACCGTCTTCCATGAAGATATTCGTAACGGCATCGCGATCCTGGAGGGAGACAACGAGGTCTTCCCCGGAAGCCAGGCGCTTGCCGACTTCGATTCCCGTAACCTCGTCGTGAACGTCGGCAACTACCGGCGAAACGGAATAGCGGTCGGAGTTTCACAGTCCCTGAACGACTATCTGGAAGCGGCGATTTCCGGAGGCGAGGGAGGCGTTCTGGCAGCCAGCTCACACACGATTCTGGTGGACGATCCATCTTCTGTTGGAAGCCTGCTCCATAGGGCGAACCGTCCGTGGGTCACAGCCAGGTTGACCGCAACCGTTCCACGAGCCGGCACCAAGATCAGCGCAGGCTACGGCTGGAACGATTTCACCGGACTGACTCCGAATCATCTTTATCTCACCAGCACGGTGATCCAGCAGGAGACCGGTTTGAATTTCTTCCTACGCCAGCCGCTTCCCGCTTTTGGCGGATACAAAGGCCGCATGGAGGCGGGCGTGGAAGGCCGCAATCTGCTCTCCGATGGCTATCTCACGCTGATGTCCGGCGAAAAACAAAACATGCTCACCAGCGCACCGCGTTCCGTGCGAGGCAGCCTGAGTTTCATTTTCTAAGCTTTCCTTTCTTCAACCCCAGGTCGGTTGCTGCTGCGTCATGCAGTGCAGTGTCCCCAGACCCAGCACCAGATCCCGGCACGCGATCCCGACCACCTCGCGATCCGGAAAGAGCCTGCCCAAAGTCTTCAGAGCCGCTTGGTCATTCGAGTCCATGAATGTCGGCGCGAGCACCAGCTTATTGGCGATATAAAAATTTGCATAACTGGCAGGCAACAGCTGACCCGCGAAATAGATCGGCTCCGGCATCGGCATGGTTTCCACTCTCAGATCCGTACGCGCACGAAGGCGGCCAAGATTCTCTTTGAGCGGCAGGTGGTTCGCCTGCGTCCGATCCCTCTCGACCACGGTCACCACCGTGTCCCGATCCGTGAAACGCGCCAGGTCGTCCACATGGCCATGAGTATCATCGCCCGCAATCCCGTTGCCCAGCCAAATTACGTCCCGAACGCCAAGGTTCTCCGCGAAAGCTTTCTCGATATCCTTCCGCCCCAGCCCCGGGTTGCGAGCCTGCACATCCGATAGCAGGCACTCCTCCGTCGTGAGCATCTTCCCTGCCCCATTGACGTCGATGCTTCCGCCTTCCAGCACCAGTCCCGGTTCAAACCTTTTGAGACCGAGCTTCGAGGCAATGTGAGCCGGCGCCTTCGCATCGTTGTGCCAGTTCGAATACTTCGCCCAGCCGTTGAAGCGCCAGTGCGTGATCGCGACTTCACCCGCCTTATTCTTCACGAAAATCGGGCAAAAGTCACGCGTCCAACTACGGTCGGTGGGGTGCAAAAAGAACTCCACCGCGTCCAGATTCACATGACACTTCTTCAGAATCCGCCGCACCGTCTCACGGGCATCTTCGTTCTCCACCAGAATCCGAACCCGCTCTACACGCGCGAGCTGGCGTACGATCTCGGCGTACAACCACGGAATGGCTGCGAACTTCCCCGGCCAGTCCGACTTCTCATGCGGCCAGGCGAGCCAAGTTGCTTCGTGCGGCTCCCACTCCGCGGGCATGCGATAACCCGTTGTGGCGGACTTCACTTTGGCGTATCCAGCCAGCGCGAAAGAATGGGAGTGTAAGCATCGATCCGTCTGTCGCGTAGAAAGGGCCAATTCCGCCGGACCTCCTCCATCCGCGCGGGGTCGCATTCCACCACCAGAATCTCTTCCTGGTCCATGGAAGCCTGCGCGATGATCTGGCCGAAAGGATCGGCCACAAAGGACGAGCCCCAGAATTCCAGCCCGTTCTCCGCCGGACCTTCATAGCCCACGCGATTCACCGCCGCGACAAAAACGCCATTGG
This sequence comes from Terriglobia bacterium, assembly GCA_963766615.1. Classification (GTDB taxonomy): domain Bacteria; phylum Acidobacteriota; class Terriglobia; order Bryobacterales; family Bryobacteraceae; genus Palsa-187. Next base: position 273,740 of record CAVYBC010000007.1, on the reverse strand, counting down.
CGATCGCATGCGCGCGCTGAATGGTCCGCCACGCATCCAGTTGCGCCGCCCCGTATTGATCCTTCTCGCTCGGATGCCACCCGATTGCAGTCGGATAAAACAAAATGTTCGCTCCCTGCATCGCAGTCAGCCGAGCCCCTTCGGGATACCACTGGTCCCAGCAAACCTGAACACCGATACGGCCGAATGGGCTATCGAAATTCTTGAAACCCAAGTCGCCAGGAGTGAAATAGAACTTCTCGAAATAGAGAGGATCGTCGGGGATGTGCATCTTCCGATAAATCCCCAACAATTCCCCATCCGCGCCGATCACCGCCGCCGTGTTGTGGTACAGCCCCGCCGCGCGTCTCTCAAACAGCGATGCCACCACGACCACCTTCAATTCCCGCGCGATTTTCCCGATCGTGTCGGTGGAAGGTCCGGGAATCGATTCGGCCAGGTTGAACAGTTCCGCGTTTTCTTCACGGCAAAAATATTGCGACCGGAACAGCTCTTGAAGACAAATGATCTGCGCCCCGCGCTCCGCAGCTTCACGAATCTTCACCACCGATTTATCCAGATTCTCTTCAGCACTCAGCGAACAGGACGTCTGCACCAGACCGGTTCGAAAGGGTTGCGCCACAGGCATAGAATCTTCATTCTCACCGATTCGCGGATAGAACGTCTATGAATCCCAGGGTTCTTGTAATTACAGTTCTGTTACGTTTATTAAAAGGATGAAGATGAAACAAGTCTCGATATTGGTGTTTTTGGGTTGCGCTCTCGCTCTCTCCGCTCAGGAGCAGAATAAACAGGAAAAGGTAGTTGTCACCGGAACCCCCGCGCCTCAGCCAGCGCCTCCGCGACCCGATTCCACCACCGAAGGAACCGTAACCGTCGGCGGCCAGCCCATCGAGTACCGCGCCGTGGCCGGGACCCTAACCGTCGGCTCCTCCGACGCGCAGGATGCGACCTTGGGGCTCGACGGACAGATGCTCCCCGACACCGGCGAGAAACCGCCCGACCCCGCCAAGCCCGACGAAGCTCCCGCCACCGCCCGGATCTTCTACGTGGCTTATTTCAAGAAAGGCGCGCCCTCGGAATCGCGGCCTCTGATGTTTCTTTACAATGGCGGCCCCGGTTCATCCACCATGTGGCTGCATATGGGATCCTTCGGGCCGCGCCGCGTCGCGACCACGGACACCTTTCACGATGCCGCAGCGCCCTATAAGATCGTCAACAACGCCTACAGCCTGCTAGACGCAAGCGACCTCGTGTTCATCGACGCTCCCGGCACCGGTTTCAGCAGGATCATGGGCAAGGATAAAGAAAAAGCGTTTTTGGGCACGGACCAGGACGCCCACGCCTTCGAGCGTTTTATCCGCCGCTTTTTGACGAAATACGAGCGCTGGAATTCGCCCAAGTATCTGTTCGGCGAAAGCTACGGAACCCCTCGCAGCGCCGTTCTCAGCTCCGTCCTGCACAATGTCGACCTGAATGGCATCGTGCTGCTCTCGGCGATCCTGAGTTTTGATAACAGCGCGGATGGACCGCGCTGGAATCCCGGCGTCGACCAGCCGTATGCGCTCTCCCTCCCCACCTTCGCCGCGAGCGCGTACTTCCATCACAAGTTGCCGCAACAGCCGGCCGCATTGGAGCCGTTCCTGAAGACCGTGGAGGAATTCGCGATCGGCGAATATATGTCCGCGTTGCTGGCGGGTTCCGAACTATCGGATTCGCGAAAGCAAGCAGTCGCCGCCAAGCTGCACCTCTACACCGGCCTGCCGGTAGCGTTTCTGCTGAAGGCCAACCTGCGCGTCAGCGGCGGAGCGTTTTCAAAAAATCTTCAGGATGATCAGGGCCTCACCACCGGCCGCCTCGATACGCGCTATGCGGGGCCGGATTACAACCGTCTGAGCGAAGAAGCGGAATACGATCCCCAGAGCAGCGCCGTCTCATCGGCCTACACCACTGCGATCAATCAATACCTGCGCGCGGAGTTGAAATACGGCGAGGCCCAAACCTACAAGCCATCTCTCTACGGCGATGGCAATTTCCAGTGGGATCTGCGTCATCAGGCTCCCGGAGGTCCGCCAGCCAACGCCTCCGCCAGCGGCCTTAACGTGATGCCCGACCTGGCCATCGCCATGACCACCAACCCAAAAATGAAAGTGTTCCTGGCCGGCGGCTACTACGACCTGGCAACTCCTTTCTTCGAAGGCATGTTCGAGATGCACCATCTACCGATGCCGTCCAACCTGCAGGCCAACATCAGCTATCACTACTACGAGGCTGGACACATGATCTACGTCAACGAGACCGCGCTGAAGCAGTTCCACGATGACGTAGCCGCATTTATCAAAGGCACCGAGACCTCAAAATAGCGCGGAGACTTGGGACGCACTATGCGCCGAATTCGAGACCTGCCATGCGCCGAAGCAGAGCTGCCCCCGCAAAGAACGACCTGTTTTCCAAGCCCGGATTCCAAGTACTGCTGAAAGGAACCGTTGCTGCGGTGAAGTCCCTGGAGCTTTTTTGCCTCGCTTATTTGATACCGATGTAGACCGTGTTAGCCGGGCGTCCATCTGCGCTGAGAATGAGGGGATTGTAGTCCGATGAGGGCAAACCTTTGGTCAGACGCAGGTTCACCTGATCCACTCCGGGGAAACCGGGCGCCGGGCCGGCGTATTCGACAGGGACGTTCGCGCCGCCGATTGTACACGTGATATTCAATAGCGCGGTGCGATTGCGAATCCCGGTGCCGAGGAGGCTGAGGTAGACGGGGCGGTCGTCAAGGGTGATCTCAGCGTCCGGTTGCAGTGGAGTCTGAGTGCCATCGGGTTCGATGCGCACGGCGAAGGCGACCGGAGTATCGAAATCGAAACTAAATATTGCCGGGCCCGTATTCTCAACCTGCGCAAAGCCGCTGAGAGACGTTCCTCCACCCGTGACGGTGATGGCGGCGTCGCCGGGCGCGGTTCCTGCCGGGATCTGGAAATTGGCTTGAGTTGGTGAGGCGTACAGAAGGGGAGCCTGGCGTTCAGTTCCGAGGCTGTCGCGAACTTTAATGGTGATGCCGGCGAGAGTTGTGGGAAGCGCTTGAGGATCGGCGGATTCCTTTCCGCTCGCCGGGAGCGGGCCGAAGAGCGAGGCCAGGGATTCTGGCGCGACCGGGCCCGTCAGGCCGGCTGCGGAAACGACGGTCAGGAATGCGCCCGAGCCTCGATTGATCAGCGCCGTAACATTGTTGGAAATCACGTTGGTGGCTGCCAGGTCCGGCTTGCCATCGCCGTTAAAATCGCCCCACGCGACCGACGACGGCCTCTCGCCCACGGCGATTGCCATAGCCGGTTGGAAGCTGCCGTCGCCGTTGCCCAGACAAACGCTCACCATCCGGTATTCGCTGCAGCAAGAGGGACCCTCGCTGTAACCGAAAACAGCATCGAGCTTGCCGTCGCCATTCAGGTCGGCGACAACGATTACGGAGGGGTTTTCGCCGACACCGGAAGGAAAAAGTTTGCCATCGGAAAAAGTCTCTCCGGGCAGCTCACGAAACGTCCCGTCGCCGTTGCCCAGCAGCACGGCGCCTCGCTGTTGGCCGAAGCCGTAGCTGGTGATGATGTCGAGCTTGCCATCGCCATTGAAATCGCCGATGCCGAGGGGATACCCGGGGCCGCCACTGCATAGAGAGTTGGCGGTGCAGCCGGCGACGGCGAAGGATTGCGCGAACGTTCCATCGCCCTTGCCGAGCAGAATGGCAAAACCTGCGGTCGTTGAGCCCGCCACGGCGAGATCCGGCCTGCCGTCCCCGTTGAAATCGGCGATGGTGACTTCCCCGCCGGCAAAATCAAGGTTCGAAGTGGCGGCGGAAAACTGAGCCGGTTGCTGGAAGGTACCGTCGCCGTTGCCGAGAAGAATGGAAACAGAGCCGGCGGATCGTTTCACCGCCAGATCCGGCTTGCCATCTCCATTCAAGTCGCCGGCGGCCGGCGGGCCGGGTACGCCATAGCTGGTGGGAGCTTGGAAGGTTCCATCGCCGCGGCCGAGAAGCAACATGGCGCTGTTGCCTTCGGCCAGATCGAGCTTGCCATCGCGGTTGAAATCGGCCGCAACGAGGTGGCGGGAGCCAACCAGGGCGATCCCCGCAGGTAGGGCCAGGCTCAGCGGCCGCTGAAAGGTTCCATCGCCGTTGCCGAGAAGGACGGAGACGCCCTCCGCGCTGCCCACCGCCAAGTCAAGCTTGCCGTCATTGTTGAAGTCCCCGGCCACAACCGAGGTTGGCCCGATGCCGGCCGTAAGGGCGCGCTGCTGAAACGATAACAGTTGAGCCGAAAGGCTGCCCGCCATCACCGCAGTTGCCAGCGCAGAAGCAAATAGATGCCGATCCATCGCTCCCTCCTCTTTGAGCCCACAGCCCCGGGGTATTCTCCCTTTTTGCGAACTGCTATCGCTAGGGTAATCCCGATCCGGCCTAAGTAAAGGGAAGAGAACATAATCAACTTATAAAAAGGGGGTAAAATGAGCCGGAGGCGAGCTCATGCGTGACGGAAACGGTCAATGCCTGCGCTTTGGAGGGTTTGAGCTCGATCCCGCTAACGAATTGCTTCGGAGGGAGGGCGTGGTGGTCAAGCTTCCACCTCAGCCCTTCAAAGTACTCGCCATACTGGCCAGCCGTTCGGGACAATTGGTCACGCGGGAGGAGTTATTCCGGGCCATCTGGGGCGACCAGACGGTGGTGGATTTCGAGCACGGGCTAAATACATGCATGCGCCAGATTCGGACCGCGCTGGGTGAGCAGGCGGGCATCCCGCAATTTATCGAGACAGCCCCACGCCTCGGCTACCGGTTTGTCGCGCCAATGGACCTGATAGCAACTCCTCCAAAACTCTCCCTCGAAGCGCCGAGTGTGGCCGGCATTGAGATCCCATCCAGGGGACCTACGTCTTCGATTGCGGGCGGGAAGGGATGGTTCTGGTGGACAGTGCCTCTGGCGTTGACTACGCTGTTTGTGGCTGCCGTGGTTATGAACGTTGCCGGTTTGCGGGACCGGCTGCGGGGCCGGACTGCCGCCCCGCAAATCCAATCCCTGGCGGTGCTACCCCTCGAAAATCTTTCGCACGATCCGGAGCAAGAGTATTTCGCTAACGGTATGACGGAAGCTCTCACCACCAACCTGGGCAAGATCGGCACTCTGCGGGTGATTTCGCGCACCTCCGCCATGAACCTCAACCGCACCCACAAAACGCTGCCCGAAATCGGCCGGGACTTGAATGCGGATGCCGTAGTGGAAGGTGCAGTCCTGTTCTCTGGAAACCGGGTGCGGATCACCGTACAACTGATCCAGGCGGCAACGGATCGCCATCTCTGGGCGGGGACTTACGAACGGCCCCTGCAGGATGTGTTCACGATTCAGGGAGAGGTCGCAGGCTCCATTGCAAACGCGCTGCGGCTTGAGCTTGGGGCCGCGCCGCGCCGCTACACCGATAACTTGGAGGCATACAAGCTCTACCTCCGGGGGCGCTATGCTCTAGACCGCCGCACTCCTAAGGGCGGTTCGATGCGTAATGCGTTACAGTACTTCGAGCAGGCTGCGGCGAAAGATTCAAATTACGCACTGGCTTACGCGGGCTCGGCCGATACCCTGCTGGCGATGGACTTCCAACAGATGGGCCCCATCACATCCCGCCAGGCGCGCGATGAGGCCTACCAGCGGGCCAAGGCCGCTGCGGAAAAAGCCTTGGAGCTCGATGCGACGCTCTCCGAAGCCCACACCGCGCTGGCTGGAGTCCGCGAACGCGAGTATGAATGGCGGGAAGCAGAGAATATCCTCCGCCGCGCCATCGATTTGGACCCGAACAGCGCGGCAGCCCACCTGGAACTGGGCATCGAACTTCTGTTTATCCAAGGCCGAAACGAAGATGGCCTTGGCGAGATTCGCACAGCACTGGCTTTGGATCCGCTCTCGTTCATAACACATGAATACCTGGCCGAAGCTCTCCTGGTGATGGGCCGGTATGAAGAAGCAGGAGAGCAAGCCCGGAAAGCCATTGCTCTTGATCCCACTCAAGTCACCGGATACATGGCAGCTGGTCGCGCGCTCAACTTGCAAGGGAGGTACCCGGAAGCCTCGGCAGTGCTGCAGGAAGCTGACCGGCGGTCGGAGGGGGGGCATTTCCCAAACGCCTGGCTTGCCTGCGCCTACGTTCAAGAGGGGCAGCGCGATGAGGCTGTCCGCCTTTTGCAGAAGAATGTCGCACAGGCTTCCGGAAGAGGCGCTCAAAACCGCCGGTGGCTCCTGTTCCACAGCTGCCTCGGTGACAAAGACGCCGCGTTCGAGTACCTGGAAGCAATGTATGCCGAGCGCGACCCGGTTCTTCCCCTTTGGTTAGCCTACCCCGAACTAGCCTGGATGCGGCCGGACCCGCGCTTCGCTGCGCTGCGACGGAAGCTGAACTTGTCGCGTTGATCTCTCTCGGCTTGTGCAGACTATTCCTGGGTCGCCCTTAGTCGTTATTCTGACTTTCATGTCACGAATTCTGACATCCTACACCCTACCCGTGTTTTATTATTGATAGATCGACCGCCGTGTTCGCGAATCCCTGTCGACAGGAGTAGATTCTTGCCTCAAACCGGCCGCCTTATCATTGCACTGTCTCTAATCTCCACATGCCTCCCCGCCGCGGACCTGGCCAAGCAAGGTGACCGCTGGTGGTCGCGGATTGAGGTTATCGCGGACGACAAAATGGAAGGCCGCAACACGGGGAGCGCCGGATATCTGCGCGCCGCCCAATATGTCGCCGGAGAATTTGAACGCGCCGGTCTCAAACCCGCCGGAACCAGCAACTATTTCCAACCGGTGAAATTCACGGTCACGCAAATTGTCGAAAAGGACTCCAGCCTGTCCGTCGTCAAAGGTGGTCAGGTCACCCCTCTGGTCTTAGGCGACGACGCCGCGCTAGGCGTGCGAGCCGGACTAGCGCCCAAGTTTGAAGGCGAAGCCGTCTTCTGCGGTTACTGCCTGGTGATTCCCGAATACAAAATCGACGATCTGGCCGGGCTCGACCTAAAGGGGAAAGTGGTGGTCTACATTTCCGGCGGCCCGCCCCAGGTTCCCAGCGAACTGCGCGCCCATTATTCCTCCGGTGGCGAACGCGCCGCAGCCTTCCACCGTGCAGGCGTAGTTGGCACCGTGACCATCGCCAATCCGAAGTCCATGGATATCCCCTGGGAACGTTCCACTCTGTCACGTTTAAACGCCACCATGGGCCTCGCCGATAACGGGGACTCCCAATCGCAAATGATCTTCTCCGCTCGCATCAATCCGGCGAGCGCCAACAAAGTGCTGTTCGCTTCCGGCCACACCTTTGAGGAATTGCTCGCGCTGGCCGACGCAGGCAAGCCCGTGCCTCATTTCCCCTTAAACGTGAGCTTCCGCGCCACCGAGACTCTCACCTCGTCACAGGTGGAATCACCCAACGTCGTCGGCATCTACCCCGGCACCGATCCCAAGCTGAAAGATCAATACCTGGTCTTCAGCGCCCACCTGGATCACCTCGGCATCGGCGGCGAGATTAACGGCGACTCCATCTACAACGGCGCAATGGATGACGGCTCCGGAATCGCGTCGATCCTGGAAATCGCCGCCATGCTGAAGGAACAAAAAATCAGGCTGAAGCGCAGCGTGATCTTCATGGCCGCCACCGGCGAGGAGAAAGGCGAGCTGGGTTCCCGTTACTTCGCCACGCATCCTACCGTGCCGGAGAAGAACATCGTTGCCGACCTGAATCTCGACATGTTTCTTCCTTTGTTTCCGCTGAAATATTTGGAGGTCCAGGGCGTGAACGAGTCGACGCTGGGAACCGACATTCGCGAAGCCGCCAAGAAGGTAGGTGTGATCATTCAATCCGACAAGGAACCGGATCGCAATCTATTCATCCGCAGCGACCAATACAGCTACGTGCAGCAAGGCGTTCCGGCGTTGGCTTTCAAGTTCGGCTACGAGCTCGGTTCGCCCGAAGAAAAAATCGCACTTGCATGGCGTCGCGATCGCTACCACGCCCCCTCCGACGATCTGAATCAACCCGTAGACAAAGCAGCAGCCGCCCTCTTCAATCGAATCCTGATGGACACCGGCATCCGCGTAGCCAACGCGCCCGACCGCCCGCATTGGCGGGAAAACAGCTTCTTCAAGCGCTTCGAAAAGGGTTCGTAGGGCAGGCTTCAGTCTCGCTCTTATATGCAACTCGAAACCATCCAAGCCCTAGCCCACCAACACGGTTTCGAGCTAGCCGGCGTAGCCCCCGCCAACCCCATCCCCGACACCGATCGCTTCCACCGCTGGCTATCCAAAGGAATGGCCGGCGAGATGAAATACCTGACCGATCACCGCGCCGCCGTCCGATCCGACATCAACCGCCTTCTGCCCGGAGCCCGTTCCGTCATCTGCGTAGGAAAGCTCTACAACACAGGCGCACCCGAGCCCCCCAACGGAATCTCCCGCTACGCCCGATCCCGCGACTACCACGTCACCATCAAACAGTCTCTTCAGAACCTCACCGCCAGCCTTCTGGAAATCGAACCATTCGACTACAAGATCTGCGTCGACACCGCGCCTCTCCTTGAAAGAAGCTACGCGCGTCAGGCGGGCCTGGGGTGGATCGGAAAAAACACGTGCCTGATCAACGAGCCAAGAGGCTCCTGGTTCTTCCTGGGCGAGATAGTGACGACGCTGAAAATAGAGACCTCCAGCGTCCCGCCTCCCGACCGCTGCGGCACCTGCCGCCGCTGCATTGACGCCTGCCCCACGCAGGCCTTGGTCCCAGAAGGCAACGGCACGTGGACCCTGGACGCCCGCCGCTGCATCTCCTACCTGACCATAGAACTCCGTGGCCCAATTCCAGACGAGTTCCATGCAGCAATCGGCACCAACGTATTCGGCTGTGACATTTGCCAGGAAGTCTGCCCTTGGAACTCGGATGCCCCCATCACATCCGACCCCGCCTTCGCCCCCCTGGCGTCGCCACGCTTGGAGGAGTTGGAGCAGCTGACCGAGGAATCCTTCCGCTCGATCTTCAGCCAGACCCCGGTATCCAGGGCCAAATACACGGGCTTCCTACGCAACCTAGAAATCGCCAAGACTCACATCTCCGACTAATAAAGATTGCCATGTTTGTCGAGTTGCACCGCCTGCACGGGACGCAGACCGATCGCGAGGCTATAACGGGCATGCCGCCGTTCTCCCATTCGACGCAGTGCTTTCATTTCCACAAGGTCTGCGAGATCACGCGTCGCGGTTGCCGGTGATGCTCCGGTGATCGTGATGTAGTTTCCGGCGCTTAACCCGCCCTTGAAGCCCTCCGGTCCTTCGCGCAACATTCGCAAGAGCGCTTTCTCCTGACGTTCATTGATCTGGCCGCGAAGCCGGTCGAGCAGTCGCGTCTTGTCGAGCAAAAAGTCGACGTGCGCTCCGGTGCGCCTCTGGGCTTCGATTACGATCTCCGCAAACCAGGCAAGCCAGGAGGTTAGGTTGTTATTCTTGTTCGCAGCTTCCAGCGCCTTATAGTACGCCTTCCGCCGGATGAGAATTGTAGCGGCCAGAGCAGTGAGGGTAGGCTGTCCCACCGACTGCGCCAGGGCCTTTTCCGAGATCGCGCGGCCAAGACGTCCGTTGCCGTCTTCGAACGGATGAATCGACTCAAAATACAGGTGTGCAATTCCGGCTCTAGTCAAAGCCGGTAAGGGATCACCCCCCGTCGGAGCCGTGCGGTTGAACCATTTTACAAATCGCGCCATTTCCTTGGGCACCCTGGCCGATGGCGGCGCTTCAAAATGCACTCTGGGAGCATGCAGTGCGCCAGAAACCACCTGCATCGGCCCCGCATCCGTTCGATAGCGTCCGATGTTTTTTAGATCGCCTCGTCCCTTAATAAGCATCTTGTGCCATGCGAAAAGCACCTCATCGGAAAGCGGATCGGCGAAGGTGCGGTAAAGACTGACCATCATTTCAGCAATGCCCTGTTCCGCAGGTTTCACGCGACGATGATCCGTTCCGAGTCCTAGCTGTCTACGAATGGATGACTGCACACTTGCGCGATCCAGAATCTCGCCTTCGATTTCCGATGTGGTCAGGGCCTCTGCGCTGATCGCCTCGATTGTCAATTGCTCCCGGTCCTCGTCGCCAAGGTGCTTAACGGTGCCAGCGAACAAGCCGCCGCCCAACAGGAACTGCTCTTCCGCCTTGCGTAAACGCGAAGCATCCGTGAAATTGGGCCAGTCGGGTTCTTGCCAATTCCAGGTCATGAGCGATAGGAGTTGTTTCTATCGCTCATTGTCTCTCATCCTGTGAGCGATAAAAACACCTCGTCTGAAGCGGAAGCCCCTCGGGGATCCATTCAGAGGCCGAGGGTATTGGACTCCGTAGAGGTGACAGCCGACAGGCTTCTTTGCTGCACCGGCCCTCGGTCTTAACTTTCACAGTGTCTTATTTTGCAGGGCGGGTCACAGAGTCTTATTTTGCGGGGCGGGTCACTTCGCCATTTTTGTCGACACGCCGATAACGATTCATTTACCGCTTGGGTTGCTATCAACCAACAAGTGGAGAGTCCGATGAGTAAAGATGAAGTCTTCGCAGACCGCCTAGGCAACAAGCCAACCGTTCCATTTGATGACGTCCACGGCACCCGGATCAAGATGTTCACGAACAAGACCGCCAAGGGCGAGTTCGATAACGTGGTCGAGACCGGCTCCCTAGTCGTTTACGTGAACAAGATCACGAAGAAAGAGCACGCGGTCAAGGCAATCGGTTGTGCCAAAACAGTGACAATGGCTCCGAGACCGCGCAGGCTCGTTAGTGACAGTGTTGCTAAGCAATAGAAATCAGGTAGCATAGATGTGGAGGAATGGCCGAGTGGTTTAAGGCGGCGGTCTTGAAAACCGTTGATGGCGAAAGCTATCCGGGGGTTCGAATCCCTCTTCCTCCGCCAAGTGATCCTGTTTATAATCAATATTTTATAAGCAATTGGAGCCGGTTTTGTGGCGAGATTGCAACGCGAGTGGGGCTTGTGCGGCTCAATAGCGGGGAAGCGGGCCATCCCTCCCACCTCTCCAGACGTGCAGCATTTAATCGTTTTTCCGGCCACACGGATCCGGCCGGCGTTTAACCTCGACGGGCGTTGCGAATCGTAGGCTACGGGTAGTCCCGCCGCAGAAACGTCGTCAATGTTCGCCGGGACCAAACTGAGATGTCCTTTCCGTACGGCGAGATATTCTCTATAGGTTCCGTCTTCGGATACGCCGTAAGGGCCAGTGAACATTACGCGCGCCCCTAGTGAAAAATCGGAGCCGTTCGCGTCTTCCACCACACCCGCTCCCTCTGACCCGAGGACCAAAGGCGGCCTTCGCTCGTGGATATCCTCCGGACAGAATAGTGTGCTCGAGAGGCGTGACTCCGGCCGCAGGGGAGACCAACGCGAAGATCGCTGTTTGTTAGAGGCCCGCCGGTTTGCTGGTGATCGTAATGGCGTTCACATACCACGCGAGAACCAGTCCATCGTCGAAGGGTGCACCAGGAAATCTGGCACGTCCTGCCTAACACCCCGATCAGATCCACTGACCAAGCCGAATGTGTCTCATCTGCCCTGTCTCCGTGAATCGGCTTTCTCGAATCTGTACCGACAGGCCGCCAATCTCGGCCATACATGAATCGGGACCAGGAATTTGAAAAGGAGTGCGCGAACCCGCTCCCGGTCAAATACCGCGCCACTCTCGCTGCCGTCGCTGACCTCGACCTGCTCGGTGTAGAACATCTCAAGAATCTCAAGATATCCTCCCAGCCGCTGCTGATGTCGGCTCCAAGGATGGCGGAATTCAGGACCTTCTCCCGTACGTGTAGCTCGCGGTCCGCCCGCTTGACCGAAGCCAAAGGCTGTTGAGCAATCATTGACATTTCTCCTAACCGGGGTACCCGCTTAGACCTGCGCTCTGCCCCCATCAACGAACAGTTCAACGCCCGTGACAAAACTTGAGTCGTCGGATGCCAGGTACAGCGCGGTCTTGGCAACCTCTTCGGGTTCGCCCATGCGTCCCATCGGAATGGTGGACACAATCCGCGCAATGACGTCTGGGGCTTGCCGCTTCACCAACGGCGTCTTGATCGGACCTGGGCTAACAACATTTGACCGGATATGACGATCTTTGAGATCCGTAGTCCAGGTGCGCACGAAAGAACGGATCGCCGCTTTGCTGGCTGCGTAGACGCCAAAGGCCGCGGTGCCTTTTACACTCGCGACGGAACCCGTAAGAATGATGGAGCCGCCATCATTCAAAAGCGGTAGCCCTTTTTGAACCGTGAAGAATGCGCCCTTTACATTGATATTGAGTAGCTTGTCGAAATGTTCTTCAGAGACGTCGCCGAAGGGGACGAATTCACCGACGCCGGCGTTGGCGAAGATAATATCGACTCGTCCCTTCTCTTTGCCGACTGTCTCGTAGAGAACATCAAGATCGGTCATTTTAGCGACGTCTCCCTGAACACCCACCGCATTAGAACCGATGGCCTTCACGGCCTCATCGAGTTCCTTCTGGCGACGCCCCGTGATGAAGACATAGGCGCCTTCTTGAACGAACAGTTTTGCAGTTGCCAGCCCAATACCTTCTGTTCCGCCGGTGATGACGGCGGTCTTGCCTTCAAGCTTTTTGGTCATCGTCTTTCTCCGTTGTTATTGAGCGGGAACGACACCGAGGCGTCACCCCTGTCAACGCTGGTTTGCAGGATTTGCCGTAGATGATTGGGATCCGCACGGACTTTTGAAGCAGATACACCACGAAGAATTGGAGGGCAGCGATAAAGAGCGGCCCAGCGCATTTCCCAGGATCATGCTCAAACAGACCGATTCCGGCATCCAGCAATTGCATTGCTCCGGCGAGCGCACCCAGGATGAGCAACGCAGGGGCCGCCTGCTTGTAGACCGCCCCCAAAACCAACAAGGCCAGAGGAATTCTGGGCGCCGCCGCGTACATCGCCAACAGCAACGACGCCTCCGTTGGAACTGCGGCAGGGACCAGGTATTGCGGATTGATGATCGCCGCGATGGAAAAGCCGGTCGCTACCAGGACATTGATTGCCGTGACCACCGAAGCCAGCCGCATCGCCTTTATTGTTGTCACCGATCCCTCCCTCTGAGTAAGCTCGTCCGGGCCTAGGCGGCGGTAGCCTGCCTGTGATACGCAGGCGCAAAAACATCCAGCACAAATTGTTCAATCGAAGTAGGTGTAGTGTTCTCTTGCGAACGCGGCTCTAACGAAACGAGGACTCCTGCGTTGATGGCTTTGTACATCTCGATGTACATGGCAGCTCCCTTCGGCGGAACACCTAATTGCGTTAACGCCTGCTGCACCTCGTCATACGGGAACTGCTCATAGCGCAAATCCGGTTTGCCGATGCCGCGCGCAATCACTGCCGTAACTTCCGTCATCGAGAGATCGCGCTCCCCAAGGAGCTCGCGCGTTTGTTTTCCGGAGAAATCCAGGTGCAGGAGGCGCTGCCCGGCGTATTCACCAACATCGCGCGTCGCGGCCATGGGGATCTTCAGGTCGGGTAGCAGCGCATTTCCGAAGATCCCCATGTGATGGATCATGCCGATCGCGGCCAAATTGTTCTCCATGAAATACGCTGCGCGCAGGTGAAGAACGTTCAAACCGTCGATTGCGATCAGTTTTTGTTCCGAAGAATGGAGTCCCGAGACAGGCCCGGCGCCTTCCGCAACCTGCGCGCCGTAGCTGCTCAAATGCACCGCGTAACGCAGGCCGGATTCCTTCGCTGCCTTCGCGATGCCGTCGCTCTCTCGCTCCTGTTCCTCCCGGGATTTCGCGGGTGGCAACATCAGATATGCCGCACGAGCACCGCTGAAGGCTTTGGTGAGCGCAGTCGCGTCGCTCACCGTGGCCGTGACCGCTTCCGCGCCTTTGTCCACATAGGGCTGAAGTCGCCCCGAGTCGCGGCCGACGACGCGCACCTTCTTGCCCTTCGAGAGCAGGACGTCGGCGACGATCGAGCCGGTGTTCCCGGTCGCCCCTAAAATCACATAAATTTCATTCGAACCAACTGGTGAAGTCATGGCTAGTATCTCCTTGGTCTTGTTAAAAGGGCGTCGAACGCCATCAGGCGATTGCGTTGTCTCCGGCTGTCACTTGGGGAATGTGTCGCCGAACATGGGAAGGCCGCTCACAGATTCGGCCTTGGTCGCCTCGTCCTGCAAAACGTCCCAATGCTCTTTGAGAAGACCGTCTTCGAACCGGACAACGTCGGCTGCGATCCAGGCGGCGGGCCTTCCCATCCCCGTGAAGCGGCCATGCGCTATGACGTAATTGCCTTCTGCGACGATGAGCTGGTTCTCATAGTGCAACGTCTCCGGCGCTGAGCGGACGAGATTGAACAGTCCTTCGCGACCTGGTGGTATGTGTGCGCTGTGCTGAATGTAGTTGGGTGACCAGAAGCGTTCCGCCGCAACGTAGTCACGCTTATTAAACAGTGTCTCGAATGCGTCGAGCACGATTGCCTTATTTCGCTCTTGAGATGAGTTGCCCATTGCTTCTCCTGTGCTTGCGAGGGATTGATCTGTCCTCTCACTACTGTAGAGTATGACAATAATCCATAAGTTGCAATAGATTCTTAGGAAACGGTTGGTTCTTCATTTTCTATTACCTATTCATCCGATGTTGTGATTTTCTTTCATGCCCAAGGGCAGGCGGTTTGCATCCGGGCGATATAGAGTATGATAATACTCTTGAAGCTCTTTTTTGCTCGAAGCGGTCTATGCGGATTCGGGAAGAAATGGTGATGGCAAATGGGTTATTCAAAGAGTGATAAGGCGGAGACACACACTCGGATCGTCAGGGTGGCCGCCAAGCGATTTCGCGAGCGCGGTCTCGAAGGCATCGGCGTTGCGGATGTGATGAAGGAAGCGGGCGTTACAGTTGGGGGATTCTACAAGCACTTCGGATCGCGCGATGAACTGGTCGTGGAGGCGCTCGCGACGGCATTCAAGGATCTTGACATTTGGGAAGAACATACGCCAGACATGGCGCACCTTCTTCAGAACTACCTGACGGAGGCACACCGCGATGCGCCGGGAACCGGCTGTGCAATGGGAGCGTTGCTAGGTGACATCACCCGAGGCAGCAAATCCGCGCGGGCTCTCTACACCGAACGGGTGAAACGGAGCCTGGCATTCTTCAGCGCCGTACTTCCATCGAGCCAGAGTCCGGATAAGCGCAGACGGGCCTTGCTTATTCTCAGCGCTCTGCTCGGAGCCCTCAATCTCTCCCGTGCTGTGTCCGATCCGACCTTATCGCGAGAGATCCTCGATGGCGTTCGCGACGAGTTAATTGGTTTGGTTAAGCCGGGACCTCATGTGGACTAACCGCGTCGCTGACAAGTGCATATGATTTACATAGGGCTTGACCGCTCAACGGGCGGCAGTACGGATGCGGATCTGAATCCCACCACGGTGGCGACCTGCTCGATCGACAGGCAAGTTACGTGGAATCAGTAGGTTGAGGTCGAGCGAGTCGCTCTTCCTCCGCCAAATAATACCTCTTATAATCAATAACTTAGGCCCTTTTCTCGACGGCGCGAATGCGACGCGAGTGTGGTGCACAAGGTGCAATTGGCGGGAAGAGAGCATCTCAGTAGCGCTGGCATGTAGCCGTTCTTCCAGCCCAAACTATTCTTGCGCAGTCAACAACCCGAATAGACCATGCATCCTCCATCTATGATCATCATCTGATTATTGGAGGCTGCTCGGAGGTGGGAGGAGATCGGCAGTGAATACACCCGGATCGCCGATACCAAGCTTTTAATGAAGTCGCCTCGATGCGAGCGAAGTTATCCACCAAACGAGGCATCCAGCAAGCGAATGAAAGTTGAACTTTTTCCCCCCGACCCCGACACAGAGCCGCGCCACTGGGTACGGCATGATCAGGCTTTCGCAATGATGTTGGGCCCCGGCTCAATTGAGTGGGGCTCGAAGCGTTCCGCGCTGGAAAAGTTCGCCTACGGAGCGGGCGATTTAGCACTCTGCGATCGTCATCAGGGAGAGTGGGTCGGACTCATGAACGTATCGCATCTGCAGCTCGGTATTTCCGATGCGGCACTGATCGCTGCCTCTAACGAAGGGAATGGCGAGGTGGAACTGCACCCTCACCGCAAGTTTGCAGACTCCCGCCTGGGGGCGCTGGTTACCGCCGTCCATGCTGAAATGGTGGCTGGGTTTCCGAGCGGGCGCCTATTTCTGGACTCTATCGAACAGGCAATGGCGGTAGCGTTGGTGAGTGGTCAGGCAGTTAGGCACCGTCCTGTGCAGTTATCCCGAGGCGGACTGGGCCCGGCACGCTTGCGAAGGATAAAAGAGTTAGTCCATGCGAGGATGGAAAACGAATTGAGTCTCGACGAGATGGCCCAATCGGTGGGGTTGAGCACAGCTCATTTCGCGCGGATGTTTCGCAAGTCAACGGGCGAGACTCCGCATCAATTTGTTCTGCGCCAAAGGCTTGAGTACGCTAAGGCGATGCTGCGTGCTCCCGATGCGCGAGTATTGGACGTGGCCGTAGCCTGTGGCTTCAAGACCCAGCAGCACTTTGCGCAGGTCTTTCGCAATGTCTGTGGGATCAGCCCGACGGGGTATCGCCAGGATTTTGTGGGCCAGGAAGCGACTTGCGCGCCCGAAACCTGCTCCCCCGAAACTACCTAAAGATAGGGCAGCCACGGGCTCGCCCGGCGGCGTTGCCGATGCCGGATTTTGCCGAACTTCACCAGCAGCGGCAGAAACATCCACACCTGACCCAGCAGTTGCTCTGGGAGGAGTACCGGCAGGCCCATCCGGAGGGCTATCGCTACTCCGTTTCTGCGAGCTGCATAAGCGATGGCGGGGCAAACAGGACGTGGTGCTGCGGCAAGAGCATAAGGCTGGCGACAAGCTGTTTGCCGATTGGGCGGGAACCACGATTCCGATCTACGACGGGAGCAGTGGCCCTAGCAGCACGCGCATCTGTTCGTGGCCGTGCTGGGAGCCCGGCTAGGCGGCGTTAGGACAGTCGCATCGATCGCAGGCGTTCTGCGAACCGCGGGTCACCGCGCAGGCTGTCCCAATCCGGTGCGACCGCCAGGTGAACGAGTGCTGGGTCGCGGTACGCGATGGCCTGATCAAGGCAGTCGAACGCTTCATTGAGCCGGCCTGCTGCCCCATACAGAACGGCGCGAAAGAATGCCATCTTCAGCAAGACGTCGAAGTCCAGTTGGGGGTTCCTTATCTGATCCACCATGAATCTTCTCACCCCGGAGAGGCCGGCCGTCGCGTACGCCTGCTGCATGTCCGCGGTGACCTGCTTCATCACCGCCACCCTCTCTTCGGAAAAGCCCCACACGATGGCCTGGCTGACGATCCAGGCCGCCAATCTATTGACGTCCCCGATCCTCCAATAGACGTGCATAATGAATTGGCTCGCCAGCACATGCTTCGGGTCGATCTCAAGAGCTCGCCGAGCCCAGACTTGCGTCTCGTCGTACTTCCGCTGATGCCAATACGAGATGGCGATCTGCACCAGAACGCCGGGCGATCGCGGATCGCGTGCGAGCGCCTGTTGCTTGCAACGCAGCCCATCGTCGAGCCGCCCCAACGCGTCCTGTAGCGACCCATACTGCAGGAGCGCCTCGGTGTGGTCCGGATTGATCTCGAGCGCACGGCACAGGCTGCGTTCCGCCGCCGTCCAGTCCCACTCGCTCAGAAAAAGGACGGTGCCAAGGGCAACTTGCGCGTCCGCCGAGGCGCTGTCCATCGCCAGCGCGCGCAAGGCGGACGCTTTCGCCTCTGTAAACGCTTCCTGGTGCGGCACCGCTCGAAAAACTGCCTGCAGGCACCGTGCGCGCGCCAGGCCGGCGTGCGCCGGTGCATAGGTCGGGGCGATCTCGATCGCGGAACGAAAGGCGTCCATGGCGGCAGGCAGTTCGAAGAACGAGCCTGACAACAGATGAGACCGGCCGCGGCCGACAAGTTCGTAAAGTTCGACGGGACGCGCCACGGCGCTCGGTGCGAATGGCTTCTCGTCGCCCGAATCAAACCTGACTGCAGCGATGAAGCGATACCCTGACCGCACGACGGTTTCGATGTAGGCCGGAGGCCGCGTGTCGTCGCCGAGCGCCTTGCGCAGTGCGGCCACGTGAACATTGAGAATGCCTTCTTCGACAAACGACTCGGGCCAAACCTGCGCCAGCAATTCGTCCTTCGTGACCAACCGCCCCGACTGCCGCACCAACACAACCAGCACATCGTAGGCCTTCGGTGACAAGCGAACGGTTTCGGTGCCGCGCAGCAGCCACCGCTCTCCCACGTCCAGCGCGAACTCGTCGAAATGAAATATTTCCCGGCTAGCCATTAAATCTTCGGCCAATCTTAACAAATCCTTCGGGACATGTCGCGACCCGGCTGCTACTCTGCCCACATAGAGGAGGATTCACGAAATGAGCACACGATCGGTCACCGTCATCCTGATCTGCGGATTCACATCACTATTGTTCGCACAAGCTCCACCAGCGCCACCCAAGCCTGGTCCCGAACACAAGAAGTTGGAGTACTTCGTTGGCAAATGGACTGGGGAAGGCGAGATTAAAGCCAACGAGTATATGCCGGCCGGTAAGTCTAGCGGCACCGAAACAGCTACATTGGGGCCGGGGGGATTCTATGTCGAGACTCGCTCTGACGGCCCATTAGGGACAAGACTCGCCATCGTGGGCTACGACAGCCATGCGAAGGTCTACACATCCTATTACGCCAACAGTGTCGGACTCGTCGGTGTCGGCACAGGAACGGTTAACGGAAATACCTGGACGTGGATGGTGGAAGACAAGTATGCGGGCAAATCCGTCAAAGGAAGGACCACAATCACGATCTTGTCGCCGACTCAGTACACAAGCAGGTATGAAATGGCCGACGGAAAGGGCGGTTACACAACCCTCCTAGAAGGCAAAGCTACCAAAGACGCGCGCTAGCCTGGAAGACCGGCGAGATCACAACAGAAGTCGCGGGCCTTGCCGGCTGAAGCTTAAGGAGCTGACGCATTCAGGTCGATTACCGGTTCAGGCACTGGAGGACTCATGGCTGATGTCAATGACGCGCTTGCGGCCAATCGCGATGCCGTCCTCGACCTTGTCGCCGCCGCGGAGAGATCAGCGGCGACTTGGACGACGCCGCGCGCGCCGGGGAAATGGTCGCCGAGTCAGGTCGTGGAGCATGTGGCGCGTGGCTTCGACGAAGCGGCCAACGCCGTTTCTGGGGCTCCGTCGTCGATCCCGATGCCCCCCGCTTTCTTGCGCCCGCTGCTCAGACTGTTCTTCTTCAACCGGATCTTGAAGAAGGACGCATTTCCGAAAGGGTTTAAGGCCCACAAGGCGATGAACCCTACGAGCGGACCGGCCACGCCGGCTCAGGCGCGCGTCCGCTTGGAAGGGGCGATCGCCAGGTTCGACCAGGAATGTCGTAGACGGGTCGCCAGTGGCCAACGCGTCGTGAGCACCGGTTTCGGCACGGTGTCGGTCGAAGACTTCGTCAGGTTTAACGCGATGCACACTCGCCACCATTGCAAACAGATGCCCGGCGCAGCCTAAAGACTGCCAGGCTCCAAGGCGAGCCAGCTAACCAGCGTTTGCAGCCGTCGGCGTCCGTCGAACCAACCTGCTTCGCCGAGCCACGGAGGGTTGCTACGTGAGGGCGCGGAGGTTGCGGCAGCACCGGGAACTGATTCTCAACTATTTCCGAGCGCAAAAGCTGATTTCCGGCGGAGTTGTGGAGGGCCTGAATAACAAGGCTAAAGTCACCATGAGAACCTTTTACGGCTTTCGCACCTGCCGGCTACTCGAACTGGCCCTCTATCACTCACTTGGCAAGCTGCCTGAACCGGAATCAACCTACGATTTCCTCTGACGAATCGGAATTTGTAATTCAATCGCTCCTTCCACAGCCCTCAGCACTATGTTCTCCGTCAACAATTCTGACCTGGCCACGCCGTAGCTTCCCTCAAGACAGCCAGACCTGGTGTAAGTCGTTGAAGTTCTCGCCCGGGAGCACGAATTCAGCAAGATTCCAACCATCCAGCAGAAATCCGCACAAGTCCGCTTCCGATGTGCGGTCTAATCAGGTTGTGAGCACAGCAAGGCGTCGACAAACCAGACACCAAGCTCAACTGATAGTCGTTGGCCGGCCGAAATTAAGTCAATACAGAAGGAAACCTCAATGGAAACAATCGGATTGTTAGTCACGCTCGAAGCACGCGCAGGTAAGGAGGCTGATGCCGAGGCATTTCTTAAGTCAGCTCAGCCACTCGCGCTGAATGAAAAAGGAACCTTGAAGTGGTACGCGTTCAAGCTCGGGCCGGGGAAGTTCGGCATCTTCGACACCTTTGCAAATGAAGCGGGCCGCAATGCCCACTTGAATGGCGACATTGCGAAAGCATTGGGGGCGCGGGCAGGCGAATTATTTGCGGTTCCTCCCCAGGTGGAAAAAGTAGAGATCCTTGCAAACACGCCCTTCAAGGGCTGAGTGCGAGAGCTTCCAAATGGCAAATACTACCAAAACAGCAATTGTTACTGGTGCCTCCCGAGGGATCGGAGCGGGACTCGTCGAAGCGTTTCTGAAGCGAGGTTACAACGTAGTCGCAAACTCGCGAAACATTACCAAAGCAAATCCATTCGCAGCGGCCGCGAACCTTGCACTGGTGGATGGAGACATCGGCCACCCAAGCACGGCCGCAACCATCGTGGATACCGCCGTATCGCGTTTCGGCCGGATCGATGTGCTGATAAACAATGCGGGTGTTTTTATTCCCAAGCCCTTCACCGAATACACCACCGAAGACTTCAACATTTTAGTCTCTACAACGCTTGCGGGTTTTCTCTATGTGTCACAACTGACCGTAAAGCAAATGTTGCGGCAGAAATCGGGCAGCATCGTCAACGTTTCCACTACTCTGGTTGACCAACCGATCGCAGGTGTAGGAGCGGCCGTTCAAATTATGCTGAAGGGCGCCTTGAATGCGGTGACGCGCGCCCTCGCCATTGAATACGCGAAAGACGGCATTCGTGTAAACACCGTCGCGCCGGGAGTGATCGATACTCCTATGCATAAACCGGAAACTCATGATTTCCTCAAAGGCTTGCACCCGGTCGGCAGGATCGGTGAGATCAAAGAAGTCGTCGACGCCGTTCTGTTTCTGACCGACGCCACGTTTACCTCGGGTGAAATCCTGCATGTGGATGGCGGCGCGCACGCCGGCAAATGGTGACCGCACGGAGAAAACTCATGACTACTTATCAAAACAACAACGCGACAACTGGTTCAACCCAGGAGGGCATGACAGTGAGGTATACGGCCAAGACCCATACCTCGGGCGGTCGGCGCGGCGGCATCTCCCATAGTGATGATGACCGCTTAGATGTTCAGTTCTCGGCTCCTGGAGTCCCCGGGACCGGTACCAATCCGGAGCAGTTGTTTGCCGCTGGTTGGTCGGCCTGCTTCATCAGTGCGATGGGGCTTGTGGCGAGCCGGATGAAGGTCAAGCTTCCGGCCGAAGCAGCCGTCGATGCCGAAATAGACCTGTGCAATTCCGGCGACGTTTACTTCCTCCGGGCACGGCTTAACGTCAGCCTGCCAGGCCTGGAGCGCGAAGTCGCCCAGGCGATTGTGGACACCACACACGGCGAGACGTGTGCATATTCCAACGCTACACGGGGCAACATCGACGTCACGATCAACGTGGTGTAGGTCGGACCTGTAGCAGACCCCTTTACAAGGAAGGACATTATTCTATGAAGTCTCTGTTATTGCCTCTGCCATTCGTGTGCCTGTTGTCAGTGACCTCAGGTTCCGTCGCAGCCTGGGCCCAAGTTGAGGCCACTCCGCCAATTCCTGGCGCAGTAGGAAAGATCAATGCCGTTACAGGCAATTCAATTGAACTCCAAACAAAAACTGGCGTGCTTCACGTTGAGATTAAGCAGCCGCTGACAATCTATCGAGAAGTTCCCTCGGATCTGGGCCACGTCACTTCTAGTACTTACGTGGGTGTCACCTCGGTGAAACAAGCGAATGGAGTGGAGCTGGCGAAGCACATCATGATATTTCCAACGGAACTACGTGGTGCGGCTGAAGGCAGTTCCATGATGGACGCGCCTCCTGACGCGACTACCCACAGCAGAATGACGAATGGCTCAGTAGCTCGCCCTGCCGCATCCAATTCGCGCATGACCAACGGAACGGCGCGAAAGGGCGGTGGCGACACTCTGGTAGTTCACTATCAGGACGGTGCGCAAACAGTCTCGGCGCCCCCAAATGTTCCCGTGACGGAAGCTGCACCGGTAAAAATGACCCTGACCACCGGCGACACAATTTACGTTGCGACCACCAAGCAGCCCAATTCGCCGCTCACGACGGATAAGATTCTTTTCATCGCTGGGGCAGAACCTCCCAATACCGCGCGGTAGTTAATCTATGTCGCATCATTATTCTGGCCCTGACTTCAGCTTTCCCCATGGGGATGCCCGCCTGGATTTCACCGACCTATATGCCTTTCCCAAACCGGGAGACGCTGGGAGATCCATCCTGATTATGAACGTGCATCCGTCCGCCGGCGAAAACCCTCCAGGGCCTACTACGGCCGAGCCTTTCGCACCCGAAGCACTGTACGAGCTCAAGATTGATACCGACGGTGATGGTATCGCCAATATCGCATACCAGATGCGCTTCTCAGCCTTCGAGCGTGGCAAACAAACCGCGATTCTCTCCCGCGTCGTTGGCCAGCAAGCCGGCCCGCAGGCCTCCGGTACCGGCGATAACGGGCAGGTGATTGTTGACGGGGCGCCGGTTTCAATAGGGCATCAGGCGCAGGTCACCGAAGCGGGCGACTATCGCTTCTTTGCGGGCTGGCGCAGCGACCCTTTCTTCTGCGACGTGGAAGGCGCGAAGAACAACTTCCAGTTCACCAGCGACGATTTCTTCGCTGACAAAGATGTGTGCAGCATCGTTCTTGAAGTCCCTGATTCTGCTCTGGGGGCAAAAGAGGTTCGCCTGTGGGCCCGCACGCTCACCCCAGCTAATGGCGGTGGCTGGACGCAAGTCGAGCGGGGAGCGCGGCCTGCCCAGGCTGTCATACTTGTCGAAGAAAGGGATGCCTACCTCGGAGGCGAACCGGCGGACGATGGGCGTTTCCTTGCTGGCTTCGCGCACGCTCTGGAGCACACGGGTGGATATACGCCGGCGGAGGCGAAACGCGTGGCGGGGACATTGCTCCCGGATATTCTGCCTTATGATCCCACGCGCCCGGCGTCATTTCCCGATAACGGCCGGGCACTCACCGACGATGCGTTCGATTGGTTCGTGCGCGTTCTCACAAACGGAAGGGTCACGGGGGATAGCGTAGGGCCCCACGGCGATCTGCTACGGGAGTTTCCTTATGTTGGACCGCCTCATCGAAACCGTGCGACGAAAGCGCCCCATAAGACGACCGCGACGCAAAATCAAAAATGAAACCAATATGAGTGAAACATGAAAGATCAGATTTACACTGCGATGAGCGAGCATTCCCACATAGATGGGGTTCATCCCTTCCCGGCAGCGATGCAGACGCGGACGATCGAAACCAACGGTATATCCATCCATGTGCGGGTCGGCGGTCATGGCCCAGCGGTCGTCATGCTGCACGGCTTCGGCACAACGGGCGACATGTGGGGTCATCTGGCGAGCGCACTCATCAAAGACCACATGATTATCGCGCTCGACCTGCGCGGGTTGGGCCTCTCGTCGAAGCCCGATGGCGGCTACGACAAGAAGAATCAGGCGGCGGACGTGGTGGGCGTCCTCGACGCTCTGGATGTCCGTACGGCCGAATTGGTGACGCACGACATCGGCATCATGGTCGGCTTCGCAGTTGCCGCCACCCACCCCGAGCGCGTGAGCCGATGGGTCGCGATCGACGCGCCGCTGCCTGGCGTCGGACCCTGGGATCAGATCACACAGGATCCTGCCATGTGGCACTTTGGCTTCGGTGGTCCGGATATGGAGCGCCTGGTCGCCGGCCGCGAGCGCACCTATCTAGACCGCTTCTGGAACGAACTCTCCCGGGACCAGAGGCGGTTTGATGAAGCGAAGCGCCAGCATTATGCGGCGCTCTATGCGCAACCCGGCGCAATGCGAGCGGGCTTTGCCCAGTTCCGGGCATTCAGCCAGGATGCGACCGACAACAGGACGTTCCTTGCGCAGGGCAAGCTTCAGATGCCGGTCTTGGCCTTGGGTGGCGAAGCCACATTCGGACCTATGATAGGTGCGGTGATGCGGTGTGTCGCCGACAACGTCGAACATGTGACCATCTCGGATTGCGGGCACTGGATCTCGGAGGAGCAGCCGGCCGCGACAACAAAACTTGTCGTCGACTTCCTGCATCGCCGTTCGTGAGTTAGCTAGCGTTACGTCGTGAAACCAGATGAGGAGGAAACAAGAGCCATGAAAGATCAGAATTCCGCTGCAACAAACGCTACTCAGGTACGTCTGGAGAGACGCTCGCCCGAGTATTGGCGAGTCACGATTGACCACCCCCCACTCAACATCTTCGGTCCGGAGATGCTTCCGCAAGTGAACGATGTCATCACGGCACTCGAAACCGACGGCCAGGTTAAGGTGGTGGTTTTCGACAGTGCTGTTGAAGGTTTCTTTCTGATTCATTTAGATTTTCTTGCAAAACTTGAGGATTTGGCGCGTCTCCCTCCTGGACCCACAGGCTTGCATCCATGGCCCGAGATGCTGGTGCGCCTGAGTCATGCACCTGTCGTATCAATGGCGTCGATTCGCGGGCGGGCGACTGGTATGGGAAGCGAGCTTGCCCTTGCCTGCGACATGCGTTTTGCGAGTCGCGAAAAAGCCATCTTGTCGCAGTTTGAAATTGGCGCCGGTCTGGTTCCTGGCGGTGGTCCGATGGCACGGCTGTCGCGCCTCATGGGAAGGGGACGCGCACTGGAAGTGATTTTAAGCGCCAACGACGTCCCGGGCGACTTGGCCGAGCTCTACGGCTATGTGAATCGCTCGTTGCCGGATGCTGACCTTGACGGATTTGTCGATGCGCTTGCCACCCGAATCGCCTCCTTCGACAAACAGGCAATCACGGATATCAAGCGCCTTGTCAACGTCGCGAGTCTGCCCCCTGACATCGAAATCGAATCCGGATGGAACGCCTGCATGGCTTCCATGGGACGCCCAGCCACGCAGGAGCGCATCAAGGAATTGATTGGGCGAGGCTTTTGCAAACCCGGCGACGCAGAAAATCGCTTGGGGGATTTCGTAGGACAGCGCTGAGCATGGAGCAAGATCAATGAATACCGATTCGAAAAACACCACTGCTGAGCAGCGGCTGATACAACTTGGCATCAAGCTTCCAACGCCGCCCGAGCCGTTCGGCATCTACGCGGAAGCGGTGCAGACGGGCAACCTGCTCTTTCTCACAGGAATGCTTCCCACCGAAGGCCGGGAAGCGAAATTTATCGGGCGCATCGGCGCGGAACTTGATGTGAAGGCTGGCCACGAGGCGGCTCGGCTGGCGGGCCTCAATGCCCTCGCTGTCACCAGGCAACATTTGGGATCACTCGACAAAGTGACGCGGATTGTCCGGCTTGGGGTCGCTGTCGCCACTTCGGGAGATGTCCGGGACCAGCCGAAAATAGCCGACGGCGCATCCGAGTTACTGCAGGATGTCTTCGGAAAGGACAAGAACCCTAGCCGGCTGGTTTACGGCGTAGCCAGCCTTCCGCTCGGCGTGCCGGTCGAGCTTGAGTTGATTTTTGAGGTATCGCGTAAAGATGGCTAACAGACTCACACTACTGACAATTCGCCTCCTGGTGTCGGTGAACCTTCTGTATGCCGCCATCTTTCTCAAGTTTGCAGCGGTGCCTGATTCGGTGGCCCTGTTCACGCAGATGTCGCAAGCGGTTCACGGTTTGGTATCGCAGCCGGTGTTCCGGCTAGGGTCAGGGGTGTTCGAGACGGTGGTGGCGGTTCTGCTTCTGATCCCAAAGACAGCCAGATTAGGCGCCGGATTGATTATTGTATGGATGACTGCCATAGTCCTCAGTCACATTTTCGTATTGGGATATGGCTGGTTCTTTGTCGATGCTCTCATGGTGATGGCACTCGCTGTCATTTATCTCTTGCTGACACGCGGGCCCTCCCATTGGGGCGAACCCGAGCGGATGGAGACGACGCCTGCCCTGCAAACGCGCAAAACATCATAGCAAGAGCGATTATCTCCCTTGGATTTAATACCTTGCTTATCCGGCCACGGCCAAAACCCTCACGGCCCCACTATCATGCAGAGTAGAGTCTCCGCCATGTTGAGCTCCCGGCATCTTTGACAACTGAATATTTCCGATCGAATCGCGGGGTGCGATACGAACCCAGCAAGCTATTGAAAACACAAGGATCGTCTCCGAGCCGCGACAGTAATGGAGCGGTTCTTGCGTCGTCAAAGATTTGATTTTCCCAAAACGAAATTGACTCTTGGATCAAGATTGGAGCGAGACCAGAAGCCAGCCGTTCAGTTTTCATTTGGATCTAATATTTGATTTAACCCAATTCAGTTCGCTTAAATCGTGGGTGCGATACGAACCCAGGAAGTCGCTGAAAACATTGAGACGAGATCCGAATCCCCAGGTTCGACTTCGCCTCAATCGCCCGATGTTCGCGCGCGTTGCGCCGACTCGACAGCGACATCCCGCAGTTGTGGCACGGCCATAAACAACGCCTTCAGCCCCTCCGTCATCGTCGGGTGCGCAAACATGGCGTCTCGCAAAGCCGTGTAGGGCACACCCGCCAGCATCGCGACTTGAACCGTACTCATCAGTTCACCAGCCTCAGGACCAAAAGCAGTGAACCCGAGGATGCGGTCACTGTGTGCGTCGATAAGCGTCTTCATGAACCCTCGCTTCTCTGAAATGGTCCAGGGCCGCCAGCCAGAGTCGACCGGCACGGATGCAACCCGGTAAGCAACACCTTTTTCCCGAGCCTGTGACTCATTAAGGCCAACACGCGCTAGTTCCGGATCGATGAAGACGCAGTAGGGAACCAACCGGTCCTTCGTGCTGCGGTTGCCTCCGTTCAGGTTGGCATGAATGATGTCGAAGTCGTTTTCGGACACGTGCGTGAAGTAGGGACTGCCCGCGCAATCTCCCATGGCCCACACGTTGGGCGCGGTCGTTTCCAGGCGATCGTTCACGCGGATGTGTCCCTTCTCCGTGAGCTCGATTCCCGCCTTTTCTAGTCCAATGCCCGCGGTGTTCGGCGTACGTCCAGTCGCCACCAGAATGTCGGTTCCCTCTATACTTTTTGGACCGTTCTTGCTTTGGAGTTGAAGACTCACGTGGCTGCCGGAAATCCCGCTGACACCCTTGACATGCGTGTCTAATAACACGTCGATTCCTTCGTCTTTGAACAACTGCAGAATCGCCTGCGAGACATCAGAATCTTCGTTAGCGGCGAGTTGCGAGCCACGGTCAATCACTGTTACGCGGCTTCCAAACCTGCGTAGCGCTTGACTCAGTTCAAGGCCGACGTAGCCGCCTCCCAACACGATCAAATGCTCGGGAAGCCGCTGCAAGTCCAGCGCCTCGACGTGGGTCATGGGCTTGGCTTCCCGCAACCCTGGCGTGTCGGGTATGGCTGCGCGGCTTCCGATGTTCACGAAAACGCGGTCAGCCGTGAGCGTACGCTCTCCCCCGTCGCGCAACAAAACATGGAGAGTGCGAGGCGCGACGAATGTGCCTTCGCCGAAGATGAGTTCATCTCCGGTCCCGCGATATTTATCCAGATGAACCTGCACAATGCCTTCGACCATCTCACGTTTTCGAGCATATACGCCGGCCATGTCGACTGCGATCGGTCCCGTCTCAATCCCGAATTCCCGATGCCGCCCTATCAGTGAGGCGACCTTCGCCGAATGAACTACGTTCTTAGTGGGCAGGCATGCCACATTGGGGCAGGACCCGCCGACATACTTCCGTTCGACGGCAGCGACCCGCCTTCCTTCCTTGGCCATGGTCCACGCTATGAGCTTACCGGCTGTGCCGCTACCCAACACCAGGACGTCGTATTTTTCTGCTGCATTCATGTGATTCATCTCCTTAGAACTGAACCTAGGTCATCTCGAACAAATCCACTTGCGGCACAGCACCAGCAATATTTAGAAGAGCATCAATTCTGCCAAAGTGTTTGAGCGTACCCCCGCACCAGAGTCTCGGCCGCGCATGGCTCCCGCAAATCGAGCGCGAAAGTCAGTGCTTCCGCACGCACGGATTCCGCCTCCGCCGTGAGTTCATCCTCTTGTCTAGCAGCGAGGACGACAGCACTGAAATCGCGTGCCAGGCGTACCGCGGTGGCACGGCCGATCCGCTGGCTCGCGCCTGTCACTATAGCAACGGATTTACCTTCCATAGTTCCTCTAGGACGCGAGCGTCTCAGCCGCCGCCTCCAGAATCACACCGACGACGGCATGGGGCGCTGTATGCATGGGACTGTGGTCCACGCGGTGCGACCGAATCTTCGCGCCCATTCGCTCAGCCATAAAGCGCTGGATCTCCGGCACGATCATGCGATCCTCTTCCGCTATCAGAAACCACGATGGCTTTGTTTTCCACGCCGGCGCTGGAGCCTTCTCTTGAATGCACTTCACTGCGATGGGTCGCTGCACGGCGTCCAGAATCGTGATCAGGTCCGGTGAAGCCTCGTGAGCGACTGCATGAGCAAAACCCCCTTCAGGCATCCAGATAAATCCATGCGCATCCGGTTCAAGATGCGGCGCCCTTGGGTGGGGCTTGGTCCGGTAAAAAACATCCGCAACTGTCTCACTCTCCGCAGGAGCTAGCGCCGCTATATACACCAGCGACTTCACCCGGGCATCATTCGGACCGGCGATCACAGCTCCCCCATAGGCGTGTCCCACCAACACTACCGGCCCACGTGTTCTCTCCAGCGTGCGCTGGAGAGCAGCGATGTCCTCTGTGAGCGACGTGAGGGGAATCGGCGCGCAGGTTACCTTAAGGCCTTCTTTTCTCAGGGGAGGAATAACATTGGCCCAACAGGAACCGTCGGCCCACGCACCATGGACCAGCACGATCGTCGCGTCCTCAGCAAAGGAACTCATCAAGCCTCCTTACCGGTGGTTCCAGCCAGGAAGCCCTTCATCGCAGCAGCAATTTCGGCAACATGGGTCTCCAGAGCAAAATGACCGGTATTCAGCAATTCGACACGCGCCTGCGGCACGTCTTTTCGAAATGCCTCCGCCCCGGCGGGAAGAAAAAACGGGTCGTTCTTACCCCAAATCGCCAGCAGCGGCGGCTTCACTTTCCGAAAGTAATCCTGAAACGCCGGATAGAGCTTCACATTCGACGCGTAATCAAGAAACAAATCCAGTTGAATGTCCTTGTTCCCCGGGCGCTCCAGCAACGCTGCGTCCAATGTGTACGATTCAGGCGGAACACTCGCCGGATCGACCACGCCGTGAGTGTATTGCCATCGGGTTCCCTCCGGGGTCAGAATGTTCTCCCGGAGTACTTCCCGATTCTCTGAGGTCGGCTCAGCCCAATATTTCCGGATCGGCGCCCACGCATCGGCGAGCCCTTCTTCGTAGGCGTTCCCGTTCTGCGAAATGATGGCCGTCACTCGGTCCGGGTGTGCCATCGCAAGGCGGAATCCAGTTGGTGCGCCGTAATCGAACACATAGAGCGCGTAGCGCCGGAGTTTGAGCACTTGCGTGAACGCGTTCAGAGTCGCGGCCAATCCGTCGAAAGAATAGACGTATTTCCGTTCCTCCGGAACTTCCGTGAAGCCGAAGCCTGGGAGGTCTGGCGCGATCACCCGATAGTCGTCGGCGAGACGCGGAATGAGTTCGCGGAACATGAAGGACGATGCCGGGAACCCATGTAAAAGGAGGACCACCGGAGACTTTGGATCGCCGGCGGCCCTGTAGAAAACGCGGACCCCGTCCGCCTCGATCTGATGGATGGAAGTACCAGGAACGCTGGTTTGCATTGAACGGGCTTGAGTCATGAAACCCTCCTAACCGGTCTTCCCATCGCATCCAACGGGCCAATGCACAACGTCCTGAATGCCGACTCAACCTACGGCCACAAGTGGTTTTGCACAAGTGAGATCCGCCCGCTAAGAACCGGAGCAATCTTTTCTCTAACTGACGAAATCGCGACGGATCTCTGTCACCATACCGGCATTGGTCGCAACTTCCGTCTCGTGGCTAGCGTCTCGGGCGGCTAATGCGAAGCTTTTGCATTCTGTAAACCAACGATGTCCTTTTCATCCCCAATCGTTCCGCGGCGCCATTGCGGCCGCCCACTACCCAATCGCTCGTTTCCAGCGCCCGGACAATATGATCGCGCTCAACTTCTTCCAAACCTGTCATGGGAGCGTTAACCAGTTTGCCCGCCTGGAATGGCTCTAGTTCAGAGGTTGGAGCGCGCAATACCGAATGCGGAGAAAGAATGACGGCTCGCTCGATGAAGTTCTGCAACTCTCGAACGTTCCCGGGCCACGGATACCGGACCAGCGCATCCATCGTCTCCAAAGGGATTTCGTCGATTCGCTTATTCATTCTTCGGGCGTAGAGCTCGGTGAAATGCTGAACCAGTTTCGGAATGTCGTCGGTACGTTGCCGCACCGCGGGAACACTAATCGGGAATACTTTCAATCGGTAATAAAGGTCTTCGCGAAACGTAGCTTGCTTAACCATCCCCGATAGATCGCGATGCGTCGCGGCGATGAGGCGAACATCAACCTTGTGAGTGCGGTTGCTGCCGAGCCTCTCAAATTCCTGCTCTTGTAAGACCCGCAGCAATTTGGCCTGAAGCTCGAGAGGGATGTCGCCGACTTCATCCAGGAACAGCGTGCCCTTGTGCGCCAATTCAAATCGCCCCATCTTTTGAGCGATCGCTCCTGTAAACGCTCCTTTTTCGTGGCCGAACAATTCGCTCTCAAGAAGTCCCAGAGGTATGGCGGCACAATTCAATTTGACGAACGCGCGTTCGCGCCGCGTGCTCAAATCGTGTACGGCGCGGGCAATCAGTTCCTTTCCTGTTCCGGTCTCGCCTAGGATCAGTACGCTCGAATCCGTAGGCGCAACAACGGAGACTAGCTGCAAGGCGGCCTTCAAAGCTGCGCTTTCACCAACGATTGCCCCACCCTGAGAACGAATTTCCTCCTCAAGGTAAAGTCTCCGCTTCGTTTCTTTATCTCGATCCTTAATCGCTTTTTCGTACGCCAGCGCGTTTTCGACAGCGATCGCTACCTGGCGCGCCACCTGTTCCAAAAAGGCAACATCCTCTTTCTCGAACGCTCTTTCGGACCGTTTCATAGCGGACAACACGCCAACGGCGCCGCTTCTGCCGATCAGCGGGAGATCGCAGCCGGACATCAAACCCTCCGCCACAAACTTGTCGTAAAAAGGGCCGCCTATATTGTTGCCGAAGCTCTCGGGGTCGTCGCGTATCTCGGAAAGATAGTTAAAATACTGCGTCTTTCCCGTTCGGTAGGCTTTGCCACACATCGAGCCATGAATCGGTATAATCATCCCGTCGTAGACGGAGCCTCTAGCCTCGGGGTTGTACAAGGTGGTTAAGCGCAACTCCCCGCTATCGGCATCCGGTAGCAGCAACGCGCAGAAATCGCATCGCGTTACGCTCAGCAGATTTGTGGATAGCGCCTCAATCAAGGCAGGCAGGTCCAGCTTCGACGTAGTGCTATTGGTAACCTCCAAAAGAAGCCGCAGCCGGTCGCGTTCACGACGCAAGGCTTGTTCCTGGCTGTGCCGCTCAATGGCGATACCTGCAATGTGCCCGGCGCTCTCAATCAACTGCAGGTCGATGGCGTCAGGCTCACGCACTTCACGATAAAGAATGGCGAAAGTACCCAGGACTTTTCCTTCGCTCGTGAATAAGGGCCGCGACCAAACGGCACGAATACCATACGGCTGGAACAGATGACGATAATCATCCCAAAGCGAGTCGCGGAGAATGTCGGAGACATACACCGGCTCTCTCCGATAGACGGCCGTCCCGCACGATGCGCCTTTTGGGCCGACAGAAGTGGGTCCTACGTTGACCGCAAATCCCGGAAGACCCGGTGCGGCGGCGCAATGCAACCGCTTTCCGTCGGGATCTGGAAGCCAGATCGTGCATAACGTGCCATTGGCTTGAGATTCCACCAATTGAGCAATAATCGTTAGCACCTCCGGCAACGCAGATCCGGCAAGAATCAACTTCAGAATGTTGAGAACAGAGTCGCTGGAGAAGAAGCTCGATTCGTTGTGGACCCGTCCGATTGTTGGGAGATCTTGTATCAAGGATGAGGTTGACTTCATAACCAACACCAGACAACGCCGGGAAGGATCTTTTTTAGGTTACACCTTCAACATATGAACCGCCTTCGTTTGATGCGCGTCCACACGAGCCGGGGGTCAGGGCGACGGTTTCCACAAGACGCGCATTGGTGTAATCTTGGCCTAATGCCGTGTCCGCTCCTTTCTCAACGCCACCAAGCGCTGTTCCCCGTCGCCCTGGTTATTCTGGGTATGCCCCTCGCATCCGCTCATCTGGGCGCGCAGTGGGTAAAGCATCCTACTCCGGGGGTGCCTCGGAAGGCCGATGGAAGTGTGAACATGGGCGCTCCCCCACCTAAATTGGCCGATGGCAAGCCTGACTTTTCTGGAGTCTGGATGACGGGAGAACCCAATAGGGGCAGAGCGGAAGGTTTGTCGAGTCCTAAGGCGGCGGCCGGTCCGAAAGTTCCGCAGAGTGCCGACGATCCTCCTGGGGATCAAACGAGAATTACAGCGTCGCGCCAGATGGCGAACATCGGCGTGGATCTTCCAGGAGGGTTGCCTTATCAACCCTGGCTTGTGCCCATAGTGAAGGAGCGAACCGATAACCTTGCCAAGGACGACCCACACATCAAGTGCTGGCCCGATAATTTTGTTCGCGCCTACGGAATGCCGCATTTGCTGAAGTTCGTCCACTCGCCAAGTCTCCTGGTGATGCTGAATGAACTGAACGCGGGATATCGTCAGGTCTACACCGACGCGCGCCCGTTGCCCAAAGATCCGAACCCCACATTACAGGGATATTCGTCGGCCTCCTGGTCGGGCGATACGCTGGTAGTCGATAGCATCGGGTTTCGTAACGACACTTGGATCGACTGGAATGGAAGCGTGATAACTGAGGCGGCCAAGGTGCGGGAGCGAATCCGGCGGCCGGACTTCGGACACCTGGAGGTCGAGATTACGGTGGATGATCCCAAGGCTTACACGAAACCGTGGACGGTCCTGTTAAAACAGCGCATTGTTGTCGACACGGATTTGATCGACGAAATGTGTTTGGAAGATGAGCAGTCGCTCAAGCACATGAAGTGATTTCGGGAGAAAGGCGCAGCTCTATGAAACTACTTGCTTTAGCCATCGCTTGGATTGTTTATTTCCCATGCATCGCGCAAAATAAAACGCAAGCTGTGCGTTGGGCATGCTTATCGAGCAGCAAATGTCAGCGGTCCAACGATCCACAACCGGAGAGACAAGAATTTGCACGAACCGCGAAGGTGGATCGATATTGGCCAGAAGAACACGGCGCCATTGCTGTTACTTTTGAGGCTACCCGGATCGACTCCGATAAGGACGTTTTCCGGCTGAGGGGAAACACAGAAATCACTACGAACACATTGATTGTTCAGGCCGATGAGGCGGACTACCATTGGAACACCGGCGAAATTGATTCCCGTGGCAATGTGCACATTAAACCCATTCCGTATCGCGTGTCTCCAGGTTTTAGCCAATTTGGCATTAGATAGATCGGAGGTAAATGGTGAGCCGGGCGGGACTCGGACCCATCAGGCAAATTGAGGCGCCGCAAGTTATAGATTCTACAATACGGCAAAAACGCCAGAACCGCTCCTTCCCCGGATTTGAGGTACACGGAAGGTACATGAGCAACCAATTCCTTAGTTGTAGAGGTGCGAAATGAGCACCCTCCGCTGCGCATGTTATGTTCGGGTCTCGACTGCCGGGAAGTCAAAGCAGGAAGACGGCGCGAGGTTCATTCAAAATATCGACCTACAAGAACAACCCCTCCGCGATCTAATCGCTCAGCGTGGCTGGACCAATTGCGGCGTGTATTCCGACCGGGTGAGTGGGGCAAAGGAGCGACGCCCCGGCCTTGATGCGCTCATGGCTGACGCCCGGCGGGGCATGTTCGATGTGGTCGCGGTTTGGAGGTTTGACCGGTTCGCCCGCAGCGTGAAGCAGTTGGTTCTGGCTCTGGAAGAATTCAAGGGATTGGGAATCGATTTTGTCTCACACCAAGAAGCCTTGGACACAAGCACTCCGATGGGCAAGGCGATGTTCACCATCGTCGCTGCAATGGCTGAGCTGGAGCGGAGCTTGATCCGGGAGCGGGTTATTGCCGGATTGAACTACGCCGAGGACAACGGCACGAAGCCCGGAAAACGAGTCGGACGACCCCGGAAAATCTTTCGGCGTGATCTCGTGTTAGAACTGCGGAGCGCGGGTAAGAGTTGGCGGGAAATCGCTGCTCACGTACATGCCGGGGTTACCACTGTCCGGCGAGTGGCTGCGGAAGGAAAGACCAAGTCTGTTTAAAGGTAATCGTGGAAGGCGAGCTGACAATCGCCAATTGCCAGGAACGTCACCACGATTTCTGAGGGGATCTTGTGCCCCGTGAGAGAATCCGCCAGCGCAACTGGCGTATCTACCATTTTGCGCGTATACGGTCTTTCCAGGAGTTCGAAAACGAATTCCTGGGTCCCCAGAAATGCGGTTTCCCAACTTTTTCTCTCAAGATTCGTTAATGTTGCGCGGGCGGGATTCGAATCCCTTCGAACTGTCTGTGCTGGTTGGTTAACTGAGTGGTGGCCGCCACTGCCGCAAAGTGGATCGGATTCGCGCTTTCACGCGAGTCCGCCGCCTCTCCGCCAATAAGTGAAAGCTACGGACGACACATTGAGGGGCCAATTCAGACTCCAACCGCGCGCACTCTCTAAAACTCTCCGACGCCCGCACCCGTTGGTTAACAGGCAGAAAGCCCCCCTGAACAGTTTGAGAGCAGGAGGATTTCGTTGGTTTCCTCGGTTGCGGTGCGCCATTTGACTAGGGTCGTGAGTAGGCGGAGGACCTCTCCCCAGTAGGCCATCTCCGGATAGGATGCGGCCAGCGGTTGCATATGGTCGGAAACCGCCTTGGGAAGTCCGTCCGGCCCATTCGCAATTGTGGGCCGCGTGAGTTGCCCCAGCACAAACTCTTCTGGCTGGCCCAGGCTTCGATCAGCGTACCATCCACAGTGAAGTGTTCGTCAGACAAAAGCGGCTCGGCCTGTTGCCGCACCCGGGTGAAAAAGCTGCGCGCCACATCCTGGTTCAACCGTGCCACACGATGGCGTCGCCGATTTCGTTAAACATTTTCGCGGCCATTAATCGGGCCCGGTTGACGGATGGGATCGTGTGGTTGCCTTGTTCCATGCAGACCTGGACGGTTCGCTCCTAGGCCGGTTTGGGCGAGTCGGGTTGTGCGGACGTCGCGAATAGAGCCGCGAATACGAGTGCCACTGCGTTCCGTTTCATGGTTGCACCTTTGCGCTAGACGTGAGGAGCGGATTTTCATCCCGGTCCTACTTCTCCATGAAGCGTTCTTCGCCTCTTGTTACTGGGCAGCAGAATTCGCTTGCAGAGTGGTCCTCCGTTGCGCGAGCTGTTCGGGCTTACCCCACTGTTCAGGTTGTTCCAAATCGCGACCAGGCGGAGCATGGTCCACTCCGCTGCAACCGACGCGAATTCCTTCTCCGTACCGAATGGGTCAACCCCTTGAGTCCCTCGTGCGTCTTGGTTCGAGGCGTACGCCTTGGGGGAGTAGGCGGAATCGATGACGAATCTCTTCATGGCTGTTTTCACCTCGCAAGCTCCGTGGAAAGTGGCCGGTCGGAAGTTCTTGCGCTGTCCATTACTCACTCCACGGGCCCGAACAGTCAAGCAGAATGTGCTGGCTCTACGAGCGACTTGCCGGGTTTATTCGGACCTTAAATTGCTTTAGTTTAACCACCCAAGTGGTGGCGACGCATAGCCGCCACCATCGGCGATGAAATCATGTTGCGGATACACGAAAGGTTTCGGCGTGGCCATCGGTCGGCATCCGATCGGATCAACAACCTGTCCTTGATCCGGGAACGTTCCGAGGACCTCGATCGGTTTGGGAACTCGACGCCACCACGTCAGGCAATGGAGACCTGAACGGCCTGGACGGCATTATCTACGAGGTGGCCGAATATTTCGGGGGTATGGCGGATGACGACCTGCAGCGGGCTACTGCCAAAATTCCGGTGTTTCCGTCCGTCGCATTCCGTGCGACACTTTGCTGGACAACGTTGACGCTAACCTCAACGATGTTGAAGCTCTCGTGGCGTCCGACCAGACATTAGCGCGGCACATTATGACCGCAGCCAAGTCGGCTCTGGTCGAGGCGAGTTCGCGGTTTTCGTTAAGGAAGGCCTACGACTAGTTGGTCGGCTTCAGATAGCGCCGCAGACGCTGCTCCAGTTCTGGCGCATAGCGCTGCACCCACCGCCATACGGTCGTATGATCCGCTCTCAGACCGCGCTCCTAAACGGCTCCTCCACATCCAGGAGCGACAAGGAATAGCGCAGATACTAGCGGACCGCGCAAAGAATAAGGCACGGTTCTGTTTGTCGCAATTTGAACATCGCAGGTCGGATTGCCATGGTGGATCGCATTCAGCCTACCAGTTCGCCGCTTTTAGAAGTTGCAACACAACCATCAAGCGGCGCTCACACAAAGAACAGTGGCACTTGGCTGGCAATCGACGACGAACTGCGCGTGGCGAATGCGATCACCGCAAATATTGGAACACGATCGTGCAATTTCCGTCAAACAAAAACCTTTAAACCCCGATTCTGAGGTTCTACTGCAATATGGGGACAATATTGACTTCATCCCAGAAGAGAGTGCCAGAACCGCCGTCGGTGAGCAGATGGACGCGGATGTCGCCTGTTGCAGTGGCAGTGAAGTTGACGCCGAACTCATCCCAAGTCGCGCTGGAGGGGGTCCGATAACCGTCTGTCACTGTGTGGGCCCCGGTGCCGTCGTGTACGTAGAGCAGTCCGCGCGTGGCGCTCGCTTGAGCCGATCGGCCGCGCGCGGTGACGCGGTAGAGCTGACCGGACACCGCGTTTGGCACGTCGATGTAAACGCCGCCGGTGGTGCCCGACTGCTGCAGGCTCGATGTACCACTGTAAGACTGGGAGGTGGTGATGCTTTGAGTTGTGGCGCCGGTGACGGACCAGGGGGCGATGGTTCCGTTCTCGAAACCGCTGCCCCAGGCACGAAGCACCTGCAATTGGTCCCAATAGACCGTCCCCACTCCACCCGTATATACCAGATGAATCCGCACCGCGCCCGTGACCGTCGCCAGAAAGTTCACCGCGAATTCGTCCCAGCCGTTGCTGGAAGGTATTCTCGGTCCGTCCACGACCGTGCTGGCTCCGGTGGTGTCGTGCACATACAGAAACGCTTGGCCGCTGGTTCCCACTGCCGACCGCGCTCGCACCGTCACGCGATAATACTGCCCGGGCTGCAGGCCAGAAAAATCGCGATAGACCAGCCCGCTCCCGCCGCTTTCCGCCAGGCTATAGGCGCCGCTCTCGGGCAGCGCACTGGAGACCACTGCGGTCACCGATCCTGACTGCAGCCACGGCGCCAGCGTCCCGTTCTCGAATCCTTCCTGCAATCCTTGCCGCGCTGTTACATCATCCCAATACAACGCGCCCGACGTGCCCGTATCGTACAAATGAATCCTCATCTTGCCGGTGTTGTCTGCCACGAAGTTGGCGCTGAAGAGATCCCAATCAGCGCTCGATGGGATGCGCGCCCCATCCGTTACCGCCGCACCGCCGGTGGTGTCATGCAGCCACAGCAGCGCACAACAGGAGTTCCCAGCGGCCGCGTGCGCTCGCGCAGAAACATTGTAGAATTGACCCGGCATTAGCCCAGTCAGATCCTGATACACCCCTCCGGAGCCGCCGCTTTCGATCAGGCTGAACGCCCCGCCATTGGCGAGTGCGTTGGTCACCAACGACGCGGTCGAACCGAACGGCAGCCAGGGCGCCACTGTACCCAGTTCAAAGCCGTTGAACCAGCCTTGACTCAGCACCACGTCATCGAAATACACTCCTCCACTGCCGCCCGTGAAGATCAAATGAATCCGTACCTTCTCCGAACTGGTTGCCAGGAAGTTCACCTCAAACTCATCCCAGCCGCTGGCTGACGGCGACCTCGATCCGTCTATCACCGTATTGTTCCCCAAAGTGTCGTGTACATAGAGCAGCGCCTGACCCGAGCTACCGGCCAATGAATGAGCCCTCACCCGGATATGATACAGATCCCCAGCCGTCAGGCCGCCGATATCCTGATAGATTCCGCCACTGCCTCCGCTTTCGAACACACTGTATACACCGCTGTTTGAAGCTGCGTTGGATGCGCTCGAACTCGCGCCGCCAAACGGCGTCCAGCCCGCCAGCGTTCCACTCTCAAAATCGTTTTGCCAGCCTGGCATCACCTGTACTTGATCCCAATACACATTTCCTGATCCTCCTGAAAACAGCAGGTGGACCCGCAGGGTGCCGGTCAAATCGGCTTGGTAGTTCACCGCAAATTCATCCCAGGATGTGCTCGACGGAGTTCGGAACCCATCTATTACAGCATTCGATCCTGTCGTATCGTGTACCCACAGCGCCGCCGTTCCGCTCCCGCCGCTCGAGCGAGCCCGCGCTGTGACTCGGTAGAACTGCCCGGGCGTCAGACCACCCACGTCCTGGTACACTCCTCCGCCTCCGCCGCTCTCGACTAAGCTGTAGGCCCCCGCATACGACGTGGCCGTCGTTACCGCTGCCGAAACTCCCCCAAAACTCGCCCACGGCCCCACGGTACCCGTCTCAAATCCTCCGTTGAAGGGACTCAGGTCAGGCACGGCAGCCCCAGCCTCCGCGATTACTGTCGATGGTGACGACTTGAACAATGCTCGAACAGCGGCTCCATTGCCGAGCGACGTGGGTACCAAGAAATTGAAATTTCCAAAATCGGGCAGATTTTGGATGAGAGGAATGTACATTCCATTCTCCGGGTTTAACAACTCCAGATCCACGTAAAGGGATCCCGGAATGGAGGTCCACTCCACGTGCTGCAGCGTTCCGACGGGCAACGTGTCGACGGGTCCGAATACCTTGGGGTTGTGGTCCATTACAGTCACAAATCCGTCTGTCGAATCTGCGCTTCCGCCTGAGGCAACCTCTTGAACCAGGAATGAGGCTTCGGCTGTTGCCTCGCCAGGTACCGTAACTGTTATGTAGTCACCGGAAATATTAGAAGCCAGCAATTGCGAAAAGCTGCCTACCGCGCCGCGATACAGCACGTTCACGCTTCCAGTCGAGGGGCCCTTCGTCCATGCCACCTTGACCGTGGAGCCTCCCAAAACGCGGTTATAGGCCTGCGGCGATAACAGCTCGAGGCCCGCCTTTGAAATAGTAAAGCTGGGACCACCAACGCTCAAAAGAGCTTGTTGGGCCCCGTTTTTGCAGGTCAGGATGATGCTGTAGTCAGATGCCAGAGCAACATTAGGAACGATCCAGTCATAATGGCCCACATCTGGATAGTTCGCGGAAATCGAAACCAGGCCGGTTTCTGCAGAGTTGTAAGAGAGGTCGACATAAGAACATCCAGTCGAGAGCCATTCAATGGTCTTGCGGCTTCCCACGGCGGCAAAGGTTCCTGCCGAGGGCAATAACGGGGTCAGAGAGGCTTGCTTACCAAGCAAATCGTTCGCGTAGGGATAATGGTCGGCATAAGGGCCACCCATATCGCCCTGCTGGTCATAAATAATGTTGGTATAGGGTGTCGCGTTGTTGTGACCAGCCCAAAAGTTCCCCCCTGGAATGGGCCCTCCGTCAAAAGAAATTCCTGCCGGTTGTAATGCGTAGTTCAACATCGGGCTCAATTGCCGATTGAGAAAGTAGGACGAACTCGCCGTGTCAGCGAAAGCGTAAACCCCGTTCTGCAAATTCGCGAGCGTGTTCAGATACGCTTGATTTCCCGAACTGGTCTGGAAGCTGATGCCGTCGTTGTTGGCCGACGGCCCTTGGAAGAAATTCCCGAATAAGGTATTGTTATTCGCCTGACGCACAATCACACCGGCGTTGACTGCAATATTGGACGTGTAGTTATTGTCCACTATGTTATAAGCTGGAGTATTTCCCACGCTGTAACTCAAATTAGTAGGCCCGTAGAGAAAGATTCCACCTTGGCCGTCGCCGGATGTAACATTGCCGCGTATTTGGTTGAAGCTCGAATTAAAGAGGTCAACGCCGTTCTCCGGAAACCCCGTAATCGAATTCCCGTACACCAGAGTGCCGTCCGACTCCGCGTTAACCCAGACCCCGGCGCCGGGGAAGGGATGACTTGCCGTGGCCGTATTCTTGCCGATGTAATTCCCTGTGCTGAGAAGGCTGCCATCTCTCGTGATTGTGATGCCGTCCACGCCTGGATTGGAGAGGATGTTGCGCTCGACTCGACTCAGGCTTGACCCCACCAGGATGATGCCATCCACTGCCGCTGCCGTGACAGTGTTCCCGGCCACCATAGCGGAGTCACTGTCTTGTACGACGATCCCGTCCTGATGGGCGTTAGTCACCGTATTATTGATGACGAAGGCGCCGGTGCTCCCCGCATCGATATAGATGCCATGGACCAATGCATTGTTGATGGTGCAGTTATCGACCACTGCATTAATTACATTCCGCACGAACAAGCCGTGGCCGGAGGGGCTGGGGCTTGACGACGGGGCATTATAGGTGATGTTTTGAAGCACGATTGAAGAGTTCTGCTGGGGTGTCGCCGACCCGTCCCCTGCGTAGATGCCCCAGGGGGGGCCCGAGAAAGAAGGACCGGAAATCGTGAATCCGGAAAGCGTAACGTTGCTCGCGGGTAAATAAAAAGCGTTCGCTTGTGAGTTCGGGACGTTGATATACACGGCCCCACTCGAAGCATTCCTTATCGTCAGGGCCTTGTTAACCAAAAGGGACGCGCTTGGAGTGTAGGTGCCGGGATTCAGAAGGATCGTGGAGCCCGCCGCAAGACTATTGATATTTTGTTGAATGTCGGCCCCGGGACTAAGGGTCACAGTCGTTTGGGCTGAGACCAACGAAGTCGAGATGATGGCGAGAACCAGAGGAGTCAAACCGAAGTCATTTCGAATCATTGTTTTGAACTGCCTCCCGAGCAATCTGACCTGCTCCTTAGCATGAGTACGTCCATCCTTAGCATGAGTACGTCCATCCTCAGTATGAGTACGTCCATCCTCTCGAAGAATCGCCCCGTAGGGTATATCGGCGGGAGAACCCTTTTTCATCCACTCGGATCCCGTTCGTTGGATCGCCATTCGGAACGTCTGGAGAATCTAAGGTACAATACCCTATTGCCGGTCGGCTCTCAATCCGGGGAGTTTCCCTCCATATTCCAACTCAGGGGTAGCTTAACATGTGGCATGGTGACTACAAGTTCTTACTTAAGAACTTGGTTCTCAAAGACTTCCGGATCCGCTACCGGAACATGTCCCTGGGGGTATTTTGGTCCTTGTTGAACCCGCTCATTATGCTGGGGGTCTATACCTTCGTCTTTACGAAGATTTTCACAAACACCGCCCCCCATTGGAGTGTGTTCATTCTCTGTGGCATTGTTCCGTTCAACTTCTTCTCGATGGCATGGAGTTCCGCCACAACTTCCATGGTGGATAACGCGGGTCTGGTGAAGCGGGTGCAAGTACCGCGCGAAATCGTCCCGATCACCAGTGTCTTGTCGAACTGCCTGCACTTAATCATTCAGATTGGGATCCTTTTGATCGTGGCCCTGGTGACAGGCGTCGGTATAAGTGTTTCCTGGCTGTGGCTCCCCGTGATTTGGGCCCTCGAGATCGTATTCGTCTGCGGCCTCGGACTTCTGTTCGCAGGCATCAACGTCTACATCCGCGATACCCGCTACGTAGTGGACTCGACGAATATCGTCCTGTTCTGGCTGGTGCCAATCATTTATCCATTTTCCATGATTCCTCAGCAATATCGGGATATTTATCAATACAATCCAGTGGCGGCACTGGTGCTTGCGATGCGGGAAGTGATACTGGAAGGCAATGCACCTTCCGACGTCTTGCTTACAAAGTTATTCTTGGTTTCATTCACGACGCTGGCTGTGGGCTGGCTGTCCTTCCGTCGCTTGAAGGGCCGCTTTTACGACTATCTGTAACATGAAAATCATCACTTGCGAGAACGTTTGGAAGACCTTCCATCTGCACACGGGTCAAAAGCTGCTTCGACAGCACGTAGCGTCATGGTTCGGAAAGGACCATTCCCACGATTTTCATGCGCTGAAAGGAGTCTCCTTCCACGTGGAGAAGGGAGAGGGCCTCGCGGTAATCGGGAGTAACGGCGCCGGGAAAAGCACGCTTTTGTCACTGGTAACCGGTTTGACGGCGCCTGACAAGGGGTCGGTGAAAGTGAGCGGGAGGGTTGCCGCGTTGCTTGAACTTGGATCGGGATTTCATCCCGACTTGACGGGCGCCGAAAACGTATATATGAATGCGTCGTTACTGGGGTTCACGGAGAAGCAAACCCGGGCGATGTTTGATTCGATTGTGGAATTTGCCGGCGTCTCGGAATTCATTCATGAGCCATTGCGCACTTACTCGAGCGGAATGAATCTCAGACTGGCCTTCTCCATTGCGGTGAACGTCGATCCGGAGATTTTGATTATTGATGAAGTGCTGGCAGTCGGTGATCGGGACTTTCAGGCAAAATCTTACGATCGCATCCGGGGATTCCGGCGCGCCGGGAAGACCTTCTTGTGCGTGTCTCACAGCAAGCCGGTGCTAATGGAATTGTGCGACCGGGCGGTATGGCTCGATCATGGTGAGATGATGATGTCGGGAAAGATTGGCGACGTGTTCGACGCCTATGAGGGGCGCACAGGCATTGCGGCCCGCGGGTAGTAGCCCAGTTACCACCTTGCATGATCCGCTTGGTTCCTAATCGCCCTGGCCGCACTTCGGAAGCGGATTCAGAGGCCTCGACGGCACGAGGATCGTGCACCACGTTTGTGTTATTATCATTCCCAATCAACAAGATCCAGGTAGTAGATGGCTCGCTGTGGCCCAGCGCTGGCTGTGAGCTCCCTGGGATGAAGGAGTTGTTGTTCTAATGAAGGTCGTGATCCTGGCAGGTGGATTGGGCACCCGCATTTCAGAAGAAACGCAGGTAAAGCCCAAGCCGATGGTCGAAATCGGCGGCAGACCCATCTTGTGGCATATCATGAAGCTCTATTCGCATTATGGCTTCAACGATTTCATAGTCTGCCTGGGGTTCAAAGGCTACGTAATCAAAGAATATTTTATTAATTATTGCCTTCATCAGTCGGACATTACAGTGGATGTCGCTAAGAATTCGGTGCGTATGCACAACGGCCGGGGCGAGCCGTGGCAAGTCACTCTCATCGATACGGGTCTGGACACCATGACCGGAGGCCGGTTGAAGCGCGTCGCTCCATATCTGGAGGAAGATACTTTTTGCCTGACCTATGGTGACGGGCTGGCAGATGTGAACATTGCCGAACTCCTGGATTTCCACCGGTCGCATGGGGCTGCCGCCACCGTTACCGCGGTCCAGCCGCCGGGCCGGTTCGGCTCGCTCCGGCTGTCTCATTGCCAGGAGGTCGTGGAGGGCTTCCAGGAGAAGCCGATCGGTGACGGGGGCTGGGTGAATGGAGGGTTCTTCGTCCTTTCTCGAGGCGTTCTAGACTTCATTCAGGGCGACGATACTGTATGGGAGGCTGGCCCTTTGGAGCAGATCGCCGCTACTGGGCAGTTGCGAGCCTACAAGCACGCTGGGTTTTGGCAGGCGATGGACACCCTGCGCGACAAGAATCATCTGGAACAACTCTGGCAAAGCGGGCGGGCGCCGTGGAAGCTGTGGTGAAGGAAAGGCACGATTTCTGGCGCGGGAAGCGTGTCCTGATTACGGGCCATACCGGATTCAAGGGCAGTTGGCTCTCTCTATGGCTGGCGCGCATGGGAGCTCGCGTGGAGGGGTTCGCTCTAAATCCCCCTACTCAGCCAAATTGTTTTGAAGTAGCTCGAATCGGTTCCTACATCACCTCCAACATCGGCGATATTTGCCAA
The DNA here is from genome assembly GCA_963766615.1 of Terriglobia bacterium. Lineage (GTDB taxonomy): Bacteria > Acidobacteriota > Terriglobia > Bryobacterales > Bryobacteraceae > Palsa-187. The sequence goes on along the minus strand of CAVYBC010000007.1, from coordinate 229,388 downwards.
GCAGACGCGATCCAGAACCAATTCCGCCGGCAACAGCCTGAGATCGTGTTCCACATGGCAGCTCAGCCGCTGGTGAGGAAATCCCATAGAGACCCGGTCAGCACCTACCTGACGAATGTCATGGGAACGGTTCACGTCCTGGATGCGATCCGGCAAACCGATGAAGTACGTGTCGCCGTGGTCATCACGAGTGACAAGTGTTATGAAAACCGCGAGACCATGTGGGGCTACCGCGAAACAGATGCAATGGGCGGTCACGATCCTTACAGTAGCAGTAAAGGTTGCGCGGAGCTTGTCTCGTCAGCCTATCGCCGGTCCTTTTTCGAAGGGCCCGCTGCAAAGGGAACGGTCCGGCTGTCGACCGCCCGCGCCGGGAATGTGATTGGCGGCGGAGATTGGGCCGAGGACCGGCTGGTGCCGGATTGTATCCGGGCCCTGGCTCGGGGAGACTCTATTGTCATTCGGAGGCCTCATTCCGTTCGCCCCTGGCAGCACGTGTTGGAACCCTTGGCGGGCTATCTCGCTTTGGCTGAGAAACTGTGGAATCGCGACACGCAGACAAAACCGGCATATAATTTCGGCCCGTATGATACCGAAGTGCAACCCGTCGCCTGGGTGGTCGAGAAACTAATCCAAATGTGGGGTGCAGGGACATGGGAGACGCAACCCTCCGGTGATCTCCACGAGGCAGGCCTGTTGTCGCTCGATTCCACTCTGGCGCGCAATGAGCTTGGTTGGAGACCTTTGTTGTCGGTTGCGGAGGCTCTGGACTTAACGGTCCAGTGGTTTCGGGCTCACCAATCGGGTTGCGCTATGGACCAGTTTACGCTTCACCAGATCGAACAGTACGAAACAATGGCGGGAGCCCCCGGCGCCGCTGGCCGCGGTCAACGGCCTGGGGAACGGCATGCTTGAGTTTGACGCGGCGTTCTACGTGCGTGCTTATCCGCAAGTGGCTTCGGAGGTCGCCTCTGGCCAATGGGCTAGTGCGCTTGACCACTACCAGCAACTAGGCAGCCAGGGAGGGGCTTAGTGCCAACGGTCTTTTCGACGAAGTCTGGTACAGGAACGCGTATCCCGATGTACGAAGCGTAATTCAAACCGGCTTGATCGTGAGCGGTTATGGGGACAAGTTAGGAGATTTCACCGCGAGCATCGATGGGTGGCGTGAGTTCACCAGCGCAGCCCTTCCGCGATAACTTCCAAAGCCTCCGATTTCGCGTAGAATTACTTCCGGCTGGGAGCCTGTTCTCTTCAAGATGGAACTTGACGGAAAGGGGCGGAAGTAAAGCGAAAGTTCGTTACTGAATGGGAGTTTGGCGTGGACCGAGCTGCCTGAGGCGGATGTTAGTCAGGGCGGAAGCAATGGAAACGGTGCTTTCTATCGTAAAAACGTGGTTTGGAAGGGCGAGTACGTCTCTACGCGCACGGTCTGCTCGCCACGCCCAGTCCCCCCAGTCTCCATTTTTTTCTTCCGGTCTGATTAAGTCTTCCACCCCGGCGAACGTCACCCTCAATGCGAATGGAACCGGCGCAGCGGGTCGAAAAAACTCGCCCCACACCTCAGCCGAAAAAATGCTGCGAATCGAGTGCGCCAACGGCGACCGGTGCACCAAGATCAGAGATGATAGAATCGCAAATACAAGACATGCAGGGAGTACTTATATCAAGTCAGCCGGCCGTTCGACGTTCCTAATAATGTTGGTTGTTCTTTCTACCGCACAAACACTTTGCCTCGATTGTTTTGCTTTTTTTGTTTCAGCGGCCGAGCGGAAACACAGAGCTTATGGCACTAGGTAGTAATTATCTGGCGGACCTATTTTTCGAACATGTTGAGAAGACGGTTGACAAATGGGAGCACTATATTGCGATCTATTCGCATGAACTGGCACCTTTTCTGGCACGGCGGCAACCGGTACGCCTGCTCGAGGTCGGGGTGCAGAATGGGGGTTCTCTTGAACTCTGGGCCAAATACCTGCCTGAAGGATCGGAGATCGCCGGTATCGATATCGATCCCGCGGTTCGAAACCTGACGTTCGAAGGGCCGGTCCGTGTTCATGTAGCCGACGCCACGGATAGTATCAGGATCGCCGAAGTGTTTGGCGACAAATACTTCGACGTCATTATCGATGACGCATCTCATAAATCCAATGACGTGATCGCTACGTTCTCTACCCTGTTCGAAAAGCTGGCTCCCGGCGGTAAGTACGTCATAGAGGATCTGCATGCCAGCTACTGGAAGAGCAACGGTGGCTTCCGCGTTGCTTCATCCTCGATCGAATACTTCAAAAACCTTGTGGATGCGTTAAATGCGGATCACCTGGAAAATACCGGCACGATTGGCGAGGGGATTCTCGCAGACCTTCGAAAGTTTGGCCGCTCGCTCGCCCGGATTACCTTTTACGACTCGGTTGTTGTGGCGGAGAAGCTTGCAAGCGAAAAGACCCTGCCGTACCGACGCATCATTGGTGGCGTCGTATCGGAGGTTGTCGATCCGTTTATTGGGGTCATCGCGCTTCCTGCTCTCCAAATCGGATCCCTGCTATTTAGCGACTCGCAAAAGAGGCATATCGAAGCTGGGATACTTGGAAGAATCCAGGAAGCAACGGAGCGGAACCGTCTCTTGGCCATTGAGACAGCCCGAGCCGCCACGGAAAAAACGCAATTAGAGGCGTCGATCGCCGAGCTAAAATCGCACAATCAGGAGCTTGAGAATATGCAGGCATCCGCCGCGGCCCAGGCCCCCACGGAAAAATCGCAGTTGGATGCAACGATCGCCGGGCTGAAGTCGAGCATCCAAGAGCTACAAAACCTCCAGGTTCGCCACGCAGCGCTGGTCTCTGCGGAAAAAGCACAGTTCGCCGAGTTGAAATCTCACAATCAGCTATTGCAGAGGACGCTTAGCGAACTGAAGTCCCGCAATGAAGAATTGCAAAAATCGAATTCGGCGCAAATCGAACGACTCCGGACCGAACTGGAGGACGTCTACAAATCCTATAGTTGGCAATGGACAAAGCCACTTCGGGCCGGCGCGCGCTTTATCCACCACGTCGGCCGGTGGCTAACCGGCAAGACGAAGACCGATCTCGTCGTTGCGGATCAAGAGTCGCAAAACTGGGGGAAAGCCGCCATCCTCGATGCGGATCTTTTTGACTCCCAGTGGTACTCGGAAACTTACCGGGACGTCGCGGAATTGAAAATGGATCCGTTGGACCACTATCTCTCGTCGGGTGCATCGGAGGGGCGGAATCCGAACTCCCTGTTCGATACGGCATGGTATTTGCGGGAATACCCCGACGTCGCCAACGCCCGTATAAATCCACTCGCGCATTATGTGTCATGCGGTGCAATAGAGGGCCGTGATCCCCACCCGGACTTCTCCAGCAAATGGTATCTCGCTCAGAACCCGCATATCGCCGCGGCGGGGATCAACCCGTTGGGCCACTATCTGCGCAAGGGGAAAGCTCTTGGCCTTCTGCCATTCCAGCCGGACCGGCAAGCCCGAGGAAGCTGGGAAAAATCCGCCATCCTTAAGACGGGTCTTTTCGATCCCGAGTGGTACCTGACTACGTACAAGGACGTCGCGGAAGCAAAAGTCGATCCGCTGGAACACTATCTCTCATTTGGCGCATCGGAGGGCCGGAATCCGAACTCCCTGTTCGATACGGCATGGTATTTGCGCGAAAACGTCGACGTTGCCAGGGCAAATATAAATCCGCTCGCCCATTATGCCTCCTCGGGTGCGACAGAAGGCCGTGATCCGCACGCGGAATTCTCCAGCCGATGGTACCTCGCTCAGAACCCCCATCTCGCGAAAGCAGGGATCAACCCGTTGAGCCATTATCTGCGCGAGGGGAAGGCGCTTGGGCTTCTGCCCTTCGACCCGGACCGGGAGTATCGCGCGCATATCGCCCGCGATCGAGTTCAAGACTCCATTGAACGACCCGAACTGCGGCGTCATGTCAATGTGATGACCTATCGGCCGCGCTTCATTCTGTGGATCGAGGGAGACGACGCGGACGACCGGGGCGTCAGCATACAGAGCTGCCAGGCGCAACTCTATGCAGACTGGCAGGTTGCGAATTCAATACAAGACGTTTCCCAAATGGGCTCCACGGACGATGCCACCTGTTGCTTTTTTATTTGGCTGTTTGCCGGCGACCGGCTGAGTGAAAAGGGGCTCTACGCTTGTGCCGCCTCTTTGAACGCCGACCCCGGCGCCGACCTGATTTATTTCGACGAGGACGAATGGCACGCGGAAGGCCGGCGGCGGCCTTTTTACAAGCCGGATTGGAGTCCGGACTATCTAGAGGCGATGAACTATATTGGACCCGCCGCATGCTTCCGGCTGTCGAAAACAATCGACCTGCTCCCCGCCGCTAGCGGCCTCTATGACTTTACGCTACGCTTCGTGGAGCGCACGACCAGAATGAGGCATGTTGGACAGGTGCTATTACATCGCCGGGTTGGCGCCTCAGCCCCTGTTACGGTTGACCAGGCAGTTGCGGACGTGGAGGCATTGAAGGGCCGGCTGCGTCGTACAGGACGTCTTGGTACGGTCGCGCCAAATCTCCCGGGATACGGGTTATACGACATTCGAATCTCGCTTAAATCCAAGCCCCTTGTGTCCATCGTCCTTCCAACCGCGGGGAAGGTCGTACCGCATAAGGGGAGGCAACTCGATCTCATTGTAAATTGTATCGATACGATTCTCGCGCGTTCCACCTACAAGCATCTGGAATTCATAATCGTCGACAATGGCGATTTCGATCGCGGCCGCCTCGGCCATATCGATCCGGATCGTCTGAAATTTGCTACCTTTCACGAATCTGAATTTAATGTCGCCAAAAAATTGAATATCGGCGCGGGAATTGCCTCGGGGCCCATTCTTCTGCTTCTCAACGATGACGTTGAGCCATTGGCAACTGATTGGATCGAGCGTATGCTGGAACATTTCGAAAAGCCGCATGTCGGCGTAGTCGGCGCCAAACTGCTTTATCCGGACCTCACCATCCAACATGCCGGAGTGGTGCTCAATTCAGGTAATGCCGACCATGTCCGCCGCTCCGCAAAGCGCGACGATCCAGGCTATTTCTTCAGTACTTGCGGTGTGCGGAACTATTTGGCGGTTACCGGAGCTGCGATGATGACGCGCGCCGACTGTTATCGGGAAGTTGGCGGCTATACGGAATCGCTGGCCATCAGCTTCAATGACGTGGATTATTGCCTCAAGCTTGCTGAGCGAGGTCTTGCGGCCGTTTATGCGCCGAAGGCCGAACTCATCCATTTCGAGTCTCAATCGAGGGAGGCCAAACTGGATCTTTCCGAACTTTCTTATTTCTATCACCGGTGGGCGGCTATCACTACCGACCCGTTCTACAATGAGGACAATTTGACGGTCGCGCCGCCGACCTTCGAAGTGCATCACAATGCGAGGCTCATTTGACGTCCAATACTGTAGCGCCTGCGAATTGCGACCGCCTTGCTCTGATCTATCTGGCGCGAGGCGCCGACATCGATCATCTGTCTCGATTGCAGCGGTTCCTTCACTCGTATCGCCTGTTCGATTCGGATGAACCCCATCGGCTGGTGATCATCTTCAAAGGATTTGACACCTCAGACCATTTGGCGGAAGGCCGGGAAGTCTTTCGCTCGCTTGAGTACGAAGCGATTTTCACCAGCGACGACAGCTTTGATCTAGGCGCCTACATTGCAGCCGCCCGGCAGATCCCGGATGAACGCGTTTGTTTCCTCAATACCAACAGCGAGATCCTTTGTGACGGGTGGCTTAAGAGGCTTTCGGTCAATTTTAGTGCACCTGAAGTGGGTCTGGTTGGCGCGACTGGATCGTTCGAAAGCCTGCCTTCTCTTCCAAGGTTCCCAAACCCGCATATCCGCTCGAATGCGTTCATGATTCGCCGCGAATTGTTTCTGGACTTGCTCCCTGCCGTTCAATTAACCTCCAAGTGGGCCGCATACTCAGTCGAGGGCGGTCCAATGAGCATTACACAGCAGGTACTTGAGAGAGGTCTCCAGGCCCTGATCGTTGGCCGGGACGGGCGTGGCTATCCGCCAGTTTGGTGGCCGCATAGCCAAACGTTCCGACAGGGATCGCAAGCCAATCTGTTGGTTCACGATAACGTTACCCGCGTGTACGAAAACCTGCCCTTTCATAAAAAGATGGAAATTAGCAAGCGAACCTGGGGCGAGTTTCTTTCGCGCGACAAGCACTTGTGAAGAGACCTTCGCGGTTTAAGAAAATAGCTTTCAGCACAACGCGTTTTGTGCGGGTTTTCACGCGCGCCAGCGGCCGTCCTCGGCTTTCAACGACGCAAAAGCGGCCCCCCTCTTGTTCGCCTGGATCAAGCCGCGTGGTTTTGGCTTTCGTAATCAGTCACGCTGAGGGATTCTCATCGAACACTATGGCGCCGCCCATGGAGCCGCGAGCGTTAGATTGGTTGCAAATCGCGGGAGGAAGCTTGCGGAGAGATCACTGTAAAATACGACGGATCATCGGAACGGAAGTTACGCATTTCTACCGAGAAGCAACCATGCGAAGATACCGGGCGACTGCACAGTGCAACTCAGGCCGTTGGGCGGTTCTCTTCATCACGCGGCAGATATTTTGACTACTTTGGCGCGTTGTGGTTTCCAGACCGTCGAAATCGGCCATGAACAACCCGATCACCCGCACGGTTCTTGTTTTTCTTGGTCGCGAGCAAGTGAGTGGAATCGTCCGCGCAGTTCCTGTTACTTAATGGCAGTAACCCCTCCTTTTTCATCAATATCGCTCCAGCCCTTTCCCATCATTCGGAGCCGCGCCCCATACTGTTGCCGTATGAGAACCCCTAAACAAATCGCCGCCCGCGCCAATGGAGCAAAATCCAAGAGCCCCGTCACCGCCCAGGGCAAACGCAACTCCTCCCGCAACAGCCTCCGCCACGGCATCTTCGCCGATACCATAGTCCTGGAAGTTGAACAGCGTGACGCCTTCCTCGAAATGGTTAACGAACTTTGGGACGAACATCAGCCCCAGACCCCCACGGAAAAAATGCTGGTCGATACCATAGTGGGCGCCAGTTGGCGCCAGCAGCGCATCTGGGGCATCCAGAAGGTCGCTCTGGATTACGTACGTAACCCACCCCCCGCCGGCGCCTCCGAGCTGAACCCTCTCCGAGCGGTCCTCTCCCTCCGCGCCTCACCCGAAAGCGTTCGCACCCACGAACACCTTCTCCGCTCCGAAATTGCAGCCGACCGCCAGATCTCCCGCGCTCTGCATCGCCTGTTACTACTGCGGGAGAATCGATCCGGAGACTCAATTCGGAAACTGGCCCTACGGTACGAACCCAGCAACTCATTGAAAAGACATGTTCGCCTCAGTCCTATCCCGACTCTGAGCCGGTGTCAAGGGTACCATGAAAACGGCTCACGCGAACGGATGCTCAACTCGCGACAGTTCAAAATTCGTTGCGACGCCCGAAGTGTCTCAGGACCTCAGTGGTTTATGAAAACGGGAACTGACTTAGGCTGTTTAAAGAACCTACTCCATAGCTTCGGCCCGACACGTCAAGCGGTGGTCTATTCTAAAATGGCGGGAGTTTGAAGATTTATGACGATTTCTTTCGGTGAGACGTGGTCGCGGCTGAGCTCGCCTACGGCCTATCCCCTGCCACGTCTCATGCGGTGCAACTAACCATATGAACCACGTTACTGACGTCCAAAGCTCGAAGCCATCTGCAAAACCGGCAACTTCGGCATGCCGCCTGTGTGGCAGCCCCCTCGATCAAACCTTTGTCGACCTTGGAATGTCTCCTCTTTCCAATGCGAATATACCGCCGGAACGGGCGCTTGAGATGGAGCCGTTCTATCCCCTGCACGCATACGTATGCGGCAATTGCTTTCTGGTGCAGTTACAGGAATTCCAGAGCCCGGACGCCATCTTCTCATCCGATTACGCATATTTTTCTTCTTATTCCAGTACCTGGCTGAATCACGCTCGCGACTACTCCGGAAGGATGATTGAGCGATTCGGCCTCACCCGCGAGTCTCTGGTCATCGAGGCTGCGAGCAACGACGGTTACCTCCTCCAATATTTCTCGAAGGCCGGCATCCCCGTGCTTGGAATCGAGCCTGCCGCGAACGTAGCCGCAGCCGCCGTGCGCAATGGCATCCCCACGCGCCAGATCTTCTTCGGCAAGGAAACAGCCTCTCAGTTGGTGAGCGAAGGTCTCTCCGCGGATCTGCTGGCCGGCAATAACGTCTACGCGCACGTGCCGGATCTCCACTCCTTCACGGAGGGCATCCGGATCGTCCTGAAGCCGCGAGGCGTTGTCACGCTGGAGTTTCCGCACCTGCTCCAGATGATCCGTCACAACCAGTTCGATACCATTTATCACGAGCATTTTTCATATCTCTCGCTGCTGGTAGTCGAGCAAGTGTTTGCCCAGCACGGTCTAACGATCTTCGACGTCGATGAGTTGCCGACCCATGGAGGGTCGTTGCGGATTTACGGAAAACACGCGAATGATCAAAGCAAACCGGTAGACGAAAAGGTGCTGGCGTTGCGGCGTTGCGAGAGTGCCGCCGGTCTGGACCGGATGGAGACGTACCGTGGATTCGCATCGCGCGTGTGCGATGTCAAATGCGCCTTACTGGAGTTCCTGATTGGCTGCCGGCGAGAGGGCAAATCTGTCGTGGGATACGGCGCACCCGCCAAAGGCAATACTCTGCTTAATTATTGCGGTGTCGGTCCAGAATTGTTGCCGTACACGGTTGACCGCAGCCCGCACAAACAGGGAAGACTCTTACCAGGAAGCCGAATTCCAATCTACCCGCCCGACAAGATCGCCGCCACCCGTCCAGACTATGTGCTGATCCTGCCATGGAATCTGAAGGACGAAATCGCAGCGGATTTGGCCGGGATTCGCAGTTGGGGAGGCCGCTTCGTGTCGCCGATTCCGAACGTGCAGGTTTTTTGATGATCTTCGAACCTACGCCGCTCGCAGGAGCATTTCTGGTTCATCTGCAACGTCACGAGGATGAACGAGGCTTCTTCGGGCGTTCGTTCTGCGCGGAGGAATTTGCGGCTCAGGGTCTTCCCTCCACCTTCGTGCAGTGTAACGTTTCCTATAATCGCCTTCGCGGCACTCTTCGCGGAATGCACCTGCAGCGCGAGCCGCGGCCGGAGGGAAAACTCGTGCGGTGCACCATGGGAGCCGCATATGATGCGATCGTCGACCTTCGCAAACAATCGCCCACTTACGGCCACTGGATAAGTGCGGAGATTAGCGCGGCCAACCGTCTGGCCCTCTATATTCCGCCCGGTATCGGCCATGGATTTCAAACCATCGTCGATGACACGGAACTTTTTTATCAGATGACCGAGTACTACGCGCCGGATCTCGCTTCGGGAGTGAGGTGGGACGATCCAGCTTTCGGAATCCCGTGGCCGATTCCGAGCCCCATTATTTCAGCTCGTGACAGCTCCTATCCGGATTTTGTGAAATGAGAGTTCTGCTTACCGGTCCCTCCGGGTTCATTGGGCGTCATGCCATTCCCCACCTTCTAGCGGCGGGCTGCGAGTTGCACACGGTAGATATTCGTCCCCTGCCCGCGGAGGTTGCCGGAGCCGCTCACCACGCCATTGACTTGCTTGATGCGCGGCAAGTGCAGGAGCTGATGAAGGATCTCCGCCCATCCCATCTCTTGCACTTCGCTTGGTACGTCACGCCTGGAAAGTTCTGGACGTCGCCGGAGAACATACGTTGGTTGCAGGCTTCGCTGGACCTGGTCACATCATTTCTGGATTGTGGCGGTCAGCGGTCGGTCATCGCCGGCACCTGCGCCGAGTACGATTGGACGGGCAACGGGATATTGAGTGAAATGTACACGCCCATTCGGCCCACATCTCTCTACGGCGCCAGCAAGGCCGCGCTGCAGATGGTGCATGCGCGGCTGGCGGCGTTGGCCGGTTCAAGTTTCGTGTGGGGCCGAATATTCCACCTGTACGGTCCTTTCGAGCCCGAGTCGCGCCTGGTCCCCTCCGTAATCCGCTCGATTTTGGGAGGGCACGCGGCAAAGTGTACCCATGGACGCCAAGTCCGCGATTTCATGCATGTCGAAGACGTCGCTCGCGCCTTCGTGGGATTGCTCAGCGCGTCGCTGGAAGGGCCGGTGAATATTGGCACCGGCCAAGGGGTCGCGATTGCCGATGTGGCTCGAGAGATCGCCGCCATCATCGGCCGCCCCGATCTCCTTCAATTGGGTGCTCTGCCGGAAGCCCCCGATGACCCCCCAAGGCTGGTCGCCGACTCAGGGCGGCTGCAAACCCTGGGCGTGGCTCCGGTATATTCGCTATATGACGGGCTTCGCCAGACCATCGACTGGTGGACGGAGCGGTTAGCCGTTCGATCCGATGTTGTGTGCTAGAACATGAAAGACCCTCAACACCCATTGGATCGGCGGCCCGAAGAGCGCGACCCCGTAAGTCAGGACGCTCCCGCGGACCCGCAGACAGCCTGGCTCCAGGAGGCAGATGCTCTCCGGGAGCAATTGCGGCGGCTTGAGAGCAAGCTACAAGCGCAGAATCACTGCATAAACACGCTGAGGCAGCGCCTGGCACAGAACGAGGCCCAATTGCGGGCTGTGTCGCGGCTTGCCGGGAGCATCGTCAACAGCCGGATCTGGCGAACGCTCACCTTCGCCGGCGGACGTGTCCTTGCGGGCGGGACTGTGCTCGCCCGGATTCGAGGCCGCTGGCGGCGGCCTGTTCTGCGTACGGGCTCCGAGGTCATAAAGGTTTACTGCGACCTCCCAAGGCATGATGGGGAGTTGGCGTTTGGAAAAGCGTTAGTCCAAGGCTGGGCCGTGGCGCAAAGTGGAATTGCGAAAGTAGAAGTCACGGTCGGGCCCTCTCCGGCGATTCGCGCCAAGACCGGACTCTACAGACAGGACATCGGCAAGTTATTTCCCGATTTGGCCGGATCCCAGAGCGCCGGCTTCCGCGTGCAAGTCGATCTCACGAAGGTGCCCACCGGCGACCACCTGCTCCTGATTAGCGCGCACAGCGAGCACGGAGCGCGCGCGCAGTGCGAACGGGTCATTACAGTGGATCCCACCGCGGGTCCGGAAGTGCTTAGCGTTGCGGAATCTCGAGCCGCAATTAACCGGATGCAATACCGGCCGCTATTCTCTTTGCTCGTCCCTGTCTATAACACGGCCGAAGTGTGGTTGCGGCGCTGCCTCGATTCGGTGCTGAAACAAAGCTATCCCCGCTGGGAGCTCTGTATTGCCAACGACGGATCGTCCGCTCCGCACATCCGGCCGCTGCTGGAGGAGTATCGCAATAAGGACACGCGCATCAAGGTCATGCATTGCGAGGAGAGGGGACATATTTCCGCCGCGTCTAATGCTGCCCTTTTCCTGGCGCAAGGCGATTTCGTCGCCCTTTTGGACCACGACGATGAGATAACGGAAGACGCGCTGTTTGAAGTAGCGCGAGCGTTGGATCTGGATCCCTCAGCCGATATGGTTTACAGCGATGAGGACAAGATTGACGAGGATAATTACTGCGCAGATCCTTTTTTTAAGCCTGACTGGTCGCCGGAATATTTTCTGACCTGCATGTACACCTGCCACCTTGGGGTTTATCGCACACAATTGGTCAAGGAATGCGGCGGTTTCAGGCAGGATGTTACCGGGGCTCAGGATTATGATCTGGCGTTGCGCATCGTCAATAAGACCAATCGCGTGCTCCATGTGCCGAAAATACTGTATCACTGGCGGACCCTGCCGGAATCCACCGCTTCGGGCGGAGATGCGAAGTCCTACGCGTATTCAGCCGCGCAACGCGCGCTGGGGAATTACCTCACAGAGGGCGGAATTCAGGCCGAGGTCCTGCCTGGACCAAGAGAAGGGTTTCATCGGATTCAATTCGAAATCCACGGCGAGCCCCGGGTAAGTATTGTCATTCCCACCGCCGGCCGCGCGGCTGTTCTCCGCGGAGTCAAAGTGGATCTGGTGTGCAATTGTGTACAGAGCATTCTCGACAAGTCAAGCTGGCGCAATTTCGAGGTTATCGTCGTCGATAACGGCGACCTTGATAGCGCACAGTCGGCCTTTCTTGACTCCCGCAGTGTCCGCCGTCTTACGTACTCCGCTGCGGAATTTAATCTGGCTGACAAAATCAATCAGGGCTGCGGCGCCGCATCCGGCGAGCACCTTATCCTGCTGAACGACGACATTGAAGTGATTTCTCCCGACTGGATGGAAAGCCTGCTGCAATATTCCCAGCAATCCGAGATCGGCGCGGTCGGGGCGAAGCTTCTGTTCCCAAATCGACGAATTCAGCACGCTGGAGTGATAATGCTGAATGGCTGCCCGGGACACCCGTATTACAATCATCCGGAGGATGAGGCCGGTTATTATTTGTCCGCGCAGGTGGCCCGCAATTACCTTGCCGTCACCGGAGCGTGCATGATGACCCGGACCTCTCTGTTTCGGGAGATGAAAGGGTTCGATCCCGCCTTTCCCCTGAATTACAATGACGTGGACTATTGCTTACGGCTTCACGAACGCGGCCTGCGGGTGGTCTACACACCGTATGCGGAGCTCTACCACTACGAATCGATGTCCAAAGAGGGCCCCGGCGCTGTGAGTCCCGAGGAATTGAATCGATTCCAGTCGCGCTGGGTTGAGAAATATTATCTCGATCCCTACTACAATCCGAATCTTCCTTTGGATTATCCCTATTATCGTGTAGAGTAAGTCTGGACGTGAGTCCAAAGTTAGCTGGAGAGGCGCCGCCACAGCCCGGCCAAGCAAATAATACGGCATATGTTTGCAGTACCATATCTAAATGCAAGAGCGTTTCTTCATATTAGGATGTCAGCGCACTGGCACTACATTGATGCGCCTTATTATCGAAACTCACCCTGATGTCTTCTGCTATGACGAATTGAAAGGATATGGCGTTCTCCAGAATCCTGAATTAGAGGATCGGCCCTCCACTCGTTTAATTGGATTTAAAATCCCCAGATGGACCGAGCAATTAACCTGCGATGTGTTATTTGACGAGGGCCCAGAGGGTCCCTGTAACAATTTCTACAATGGTGAAAAAATCCTGTTTTTGTTTAGGGATGTGCTGGACACAATTAGCTCAATGTTCAAGCTGAACGTCGGGCAAGCGAGCTGGTGCGAGAGCTGGGTGCCCCCGATCATCGAGACAAAGCTTGCTCGTGATCCGGCCTTTCGTACACGCTACAACGAGGAACTGGATATCATCGAGAACTGTGATTCGCGGCTCGTCGGCTTGGCGGCACTATATTGGAAATACAAGACGGAGGCTTTTTTCTCCTACAGCGCCCAGGGATTCCCAGTTGCCCCCGTCTCGTATGAGCAACTGGTCGAAGAGCCAAGGCCTGTATTGGAATTCATCTGTCGCCACCTCGGAATTCCATTTCACGAGAACCTCCTTCGCCATAACGAATTTCAGCACGCCGAATTATTTGGGAACGGGTTGACGCTTGGCAATACCGACCCTGGCAAACCCATTCAACCCACCTCAATCGGACAATGGCGCAGATTCTTGTCGGATCAGGACCTGGAGCTAATCGCGCAAATCTCTGGTGACCTGCCCGCCAAAGTTGCCGCATGTCTAGAGGCCGCCCATGGCCGAGCAGGGCACTGTGAAAGAAACCTTCCGGCTGGCTTTTCTATCCAGCGAGAGTCGTTTCTTCGACCGACAGGCTCAGCAGCGGATTGAAATAAGGGTCCGGCTTCTCCAGGATCGCAGCCCACTGTTCATTGAACCGATCCCGTTCTTCGCGGCGAGTGCCGGAAGCGCGGGTCTGGCCTTCGTCATGGCGCAGGAGGGCGTGAGGTTCTAAAATTACTTCAAATCCTGCTTGGCGGGCGCGGAGGCATAAATCCACATCGTTGTAATTTGCCGGATACCGCGGGTCGAAACCGCCCAGTTCTTCGAACACAGTGCGCCGCAAGCCCATGCACGCGCCCGTCACGGCCGATACGTTGCGAGTCAGGTTTAACCAAGGCCACAGGTCGCTTTGGAATAAGCCCCTGCCCGCGTGGCCGGCTCCGTCCATCATGCCCACGACGATCCCGGCATGCTGAATCGGACCTGAATGATAGACCAGTTTGGCCCCTACCACGCCTACTTCAGGCCGCTGCAAGTGCACGAGGAGGTGTTCAAGCCAATCCTGGCTTACTGGTGCCACATCGTCGTTCAGGAATATCAGGACATCGCCAGTCGCCGCTACCGCTCCCAGGTTGTTCATATGTGCGAAGTTGAACTTGCCGCGGAATGGGACCACGTCACACCGATGGGCGCGCAAGATCTTCTCCATCGCGCGGTCATCTCCCGTTTGGTGATGTACAACCACCAACTGGTAATCGTAGCCCGCACACGTCGGGTCGAGGTCGCGCAGGCACTTCGATAGCAGCTTGCTGTTGATTGAACAAATGATAAAGCTGATACGCGGTTTCATCCCGAGCTTTCGGCGCACATAGTATGCATTGGCTCTCGGGCCGTCGGTTGCTTCCGCATTCCACTTCCGGCGGCGAATGGCATCCTGCAGAGCTCTCCGTCCTGCGTCGTGAGTATAAGGCTTTGCCGATGCAGCGGAAGCTGTAGAAGCAGCGTGCTGGCGCCAGTGGTAGAGAATCTTTGGAATATGCCTCACCAACGCCGGGCCGTCGGTAAGACGTAAAGCCAGGTCGTAGTCCTGGGCGCCGTCGTACTCACTACGAAACCAGCCGAGCCCGTCCAATCGCTCTCTCGCGACGGCCATGAAATGCCCCCAATACATGCAACCTGTTAGGAGATCTGGAGACCAATCCGGCTTAAGGGAGGGCCGATTTCTCCGCCCTGAATCGTCCAGATGATCTTCATCCGTATAAGCGGCATCGAATGGACCATCCTGGAGAGCTTCAACCAGATGGTGCAATGCGACGGGCGACAGAACGTCATCGTGATCCAGAAACCCGACATAAACACCGCTAGTAAGCGCCCCGGCACGGTTCAAAGCTCCGGAAATACCGAGCCGCTCTGGGGAGTCGAAATAGCGGATCTGAGGCCAAGTCTCAGCTTGTAGCTTCAAATACTCAACAACCCATGGCGGCGATGCATCCACGCAAATGCATAACTCCCAAAATGGATAAGTTTGAGCCGCCACCGATTCAATGGCCGCAGCGAGCCATTCCTGTTTGGGGTGATGGACCGCCATTACCACACTGATAACAGGAAGGTATTGCCAGCCCCGCGTCTTCTCGAGGAGAGATTCCCCAGAACGTTCCGCGGCCTCTTCTTGCTCCACCCATTTTTCATACGACGTGTCCGGATGGTCTGGACCAGCAAGACGCAGGTATAGAGGGTGGAGTGGCGAGTTCAGCAGCTTCTGCCCGAATTTTCGCTTGTAGGAACGAAATTCAAAGCCTATCTTTCGCAACAGCTGAAAAATGATGCTGTTTTCCAGCCGGGCTACCCGGTCTTCCAGAAGAGTCTGTTCCTGGGTGCTCCGCTCAAGGCGTCTGCCCATTTCTCCCAAGAGACGGATGGCCTCTTGGAGTTCGGGTGAAGAAGACTTAGAGTCCATCCGCGCCAGTAGTGCCGATAGGCGCGTTCTAAGGTCCTCTCCCTTGTTACAGGGCTTCATCGCGTCCTCGTTTCGGAGCAGGTAATACTACCACGGACCCATCATGTAACGGCCACTGACGAGGGCGTCACTGGCCGCCAATATGCAGGGACTATTTCGCCGTGGGAAACCCTGATCAGCGTGCTGGGTTGAACGTATAATCGTCGATCCCGAATGTCGAACCGGGAAGCGTGGCCGGGTCATAGCCCGCTCCAGAGATTCGGTTCCCGCTTATCGTATCACCGTTACCGTGGGCCGTGATTCCGGCCTGATAGCGGGCGCCATTCGTCAGCGCCTCATTGGTGATCACGTTATCTGTAACTTTGATCTGAGTCGGCAGTACCGGCGCTTCTCCTCGCTCCGTCTCTTGCATCAACCAGACTCCTACATCATTCCCGGAAAGATGGTTAGACGAGATTTCAACACCCAGACTGTAACGGCTCCTATGAAGCGGACCCGAGGCCACAACGATGCCTCCCGAAGCCGTGCCCGAACCGGTATATGAGTTTCCGACCACAGTATTGCCTGTCACTCGGGCGTACGCCCCCGAACCGATCTGAATCCCATTCTGGCCGATAAAGCCCTGTGGTCCATCGCCGGTTACGGTATTGCCAGTCACGGTGCCATCCAAATCTCCACTGACGATGATTCCTGTCTTCTGGTAATTGAGGATGCGATTGCCATCAATCGTCACCTGCGGCCGACCCGGGGCGGACCCGAAATTGATGACTTCGATGGCATTGCCTTCCTGACACGAGGATAGAACGCCCGTGCTCGAATTCTTGTTCACGGACAAGATCGTGTTCCCGCTAATGCTTCCGGACGCGCCATCAAATAAAATTCCTGCAAGGCTGTCGGATCGGCTTTGACAGAAATCGGCGAGTCCGGCAGTCTCAATCACGGTGTTGACGACACTCGCCGAGGCCCCGCCGTTTTGGATGACGGCTCCGCGGAAGTGGTCGCTCGGAGGATCGACAGCCGTAATCTTGTGGCCAGCCCCTGCATGGGTCATTCCATTGGGGATGATAATAGGGGCGTCCGTAATGCAATCGTCTTGTAATTGCATACTTGAGCCCGACACCAGATACGTGCAGGTCGTGGCAGCGCTGGCAACCATCGCCGCCGGACCAATAAGGAGCAGTGCTAAAAATGGCTTTTTCATAGTTAAGGTCCTCCAAAAGCGTTGAAAATCCCTTAAGCCTAAAATTATACACGACGCGTTTACCTTCCCGTGTCTTCTGACCCCGTTTCCTCGAGGTGTCTACGATGTCCCTCAGGGCCATTCCAAAATCGGTCCGCTGTCGCCGGATTCGCCTGCGCCGCAGTACGCGCAACGGATTCTGAATCGTTAGGATGGGATCTTCGCATTGCTCCAGGGAAGTGATTTGCAATCACGAAGTCGAGCGACGAGTCTGAAAACCTGCCGATGCGTTCCCCGTCGTCAATGATAGTCCCTGAAATCGAAGGTAGAATACTAGACTATGGCCCGGCTATCGATGGGCATCGAGCGCGTCCTACAGTCACCAGCGGTTTCTATCTGCCCAACCCGCTCAACACGGCCGGTGGTAAGTAGCATGGCTGATTCAAACGATCGAGGTATTTCCTGATCCAAATGCTTATTGGCCGATCAAAAAAAGCCCGGGGATTGGCAGGTGCCCCGGGCTCGATGAAAGGCCGGACGGATCCGGCTTACCGTGCCGCGCCAATGCCAGATATCACTTGAGTCTGGTTAGCAAGGCTGAAGAGCGAAACGATCTTGGCCGCAGCCCGAATGGGCTTCATGTCGGACGCTACACCGCCAGACAGTTGCTCGCCGATCTTCGAACTCCATAATCGTATCACTTCAGAACTATGTGCCACAAGCGCCGCGAATCGAGGCACTTTGACCTTCTCCGGGCCCTGTGGACTTGCAAAACCAACCCTCGACGGAGGTCCTAACCTCCCAAAACAACCATGATTAGACGAGGCCTACCGAGGTCCAATTGCCGCGTCTGGGCAAGGGCGAGCCTCAAATTGGGCATCTCGATTCGCGACTGTATGTTCACCACGGCCCCCCCATGGGCGGTTAGCCGTGCTGCTGCAACAATCGCCGCCGACGTGGGCACTCAGTACGATCGATATGGGCATGGAATGCGCGGGCTTACCGAAAAGCCCAACGGCCGTGCCCTGCAGGGCTCACACCAACACCGTCTTGGTGAATCGATCAGTTCGTCGCTTATCGGTTTTAGCCTTCTTTTTCACCATTTCCTGTTCTTACCGGAGGACGTTTCACAGTTTTTAGGACATCCCTCTAAATCGGCTCAGTGACGGACGACTCGGGCGCAAATCGCCGCAAGCAGCTCCGCCGACTGACCTCAGCCGCCACTTCCGGACGGCGCCATCACTTCAAACGTGAAGAGAAAACCTTTAAGCGGGCATACTCGGAGTACCCGGGACCCGGCACCACGATTCTCTTGCTCCTTGGCATACGCCCTTGTAATGTTGAGGAAGTGAAGAACGTCTCACCGAAATCAGAGGAAGGGATCGATGTCCCGGTTACGGCCAGGGTTACCCCTAGAGGCTGCAACGGTTATAAGGGTGTCCCTAATCTCGCGATGCGCTGCTGTCTGCTGTTGGCCTTACCCCTATTTGCTGCTAACGCTTCCGCACAGACTACGCAAGGTTTGATCTCCGGAACGCTGGTGAACTCAATCACGGGCAGACCAATTGAAAACGCCAGAATCGATTATTCCAGTTCACTCACCACCTCCGGCGGAGGCGCCGCCAGCGATTCTTCCGGGCGCTATTTACTGCCCTTACTCTCGCCCGGGCTTTACAGGGTTAGCGTCAACGCCGATGGATACCAGGCGCAAGAAGTGCAGGACCTGGAACTCACCATCGCCTCGCGCGTCGACCTCGACTTCCGCCTGCGCCCTTTAAACGATATTTGGGAAGCGGGACAATTCAATAGCGTATTCTTACCCGGTTCAAAAACCATCGTCACTTTTTATGGACCCGACGTGGACAGCACCAAGAGCGGAACTTTTGAAGCGCAAAAGGGCCGCAGCGAAGCTCTGGAGTCTACGATTTCAACTGTGATCGACCGAACGGAGCTCGACGAGCTTCCCCTGGAAGGCCGTGACGTCTTCACCATGCTGGTCACCCAACCGGGCGTTACTTCGGACGCAGGCACCGCCCGCGGACTAGGGCTGTCGATCAACGGAACCCGCCCCTCCTCGTCGAATTTCCTGCTAGACGGCGTCGAGAACAACAACTATCTCACCACTGGTCCGCTCACTCCCATTGCGCCTGACGCGATCCAGGAATATCGCATCTCCACCAATAACTTCTCCGCGGAATACGGGCGAACTGGTGGGTTTTTGGCGAACGCGATCACCCGATCCGGCAGCAACCAGTTTCACGGACTGGGCTACTTTTATCTGAAGAACGACGCGCTGAATGCCAATAGCTTCCAGAACAACCTAGCCGGAGCGTCACGGACTCCCGACAAGGAAAACCAACCTGGATACTTTGTAGGGGGGCCGGTTCTGAAGAATCGTCTATTCTTCTCCAGCGCCTTTGAGCGGCTCCGTAGCCACAGTTTTCAGGGGCCTTCTACGTTCCTGCTTCCTTCCACTACGTTCTTTACGGATTTTCCCCAGAAGACGAACCTTAGCAAGCTACTGGCCATGTATCCAGCGCCTGGGGTCACCGATGGAGCCAATCCGTTCGCAACGCTGACGGTCGCTCCGCCGGTGCAACTTCAGCGTGCACTCGGGATTGAACGTTTGGATTACACAACTCCTAGCGGCCGCGACCGCATTCTGGCTCGCGGCATCTTTGTCAATATGTCCGAGCCCGATTTCATCTGGAGCCCCTATAAGGACTTCATCACGCCGCTCATTCAAGATACGTGGGCGATCGGCGGCAGCTACATTCACACGTTCTCCGCCGCTGTCAACAACGAATTTCGCGTTAGCCGCACGGACGACGATCTGCACTTCAATCGTCCTCATCCCGAGGTCCCCACGCTGTTCGCCGTCGCGCCATCTAACTACTTTCCTATCGGGACCATCAGTTTGCCAGGAAGCCAGCAATTTTACAGCTACAAGAACCATAGTCAAACGACGGAGCTGCTCGATAACGTTTTGTGGTCGCACGGCCGGCACCTCATCACGATCGGCGCGGGAGTTCTTTTCCGTCACGTGAGCGGTTATCTTACGGCGGGACAAGACGGCGAATATACATTCAACAACTTCTTCTCCCTGGTGCAGGACCAACCCGCCACCCTGACAGCGACCGTCGAGCGCAATAGCCCTACGGGCACACTGCTGCAACCGAACTACAATCGCGAGTACACCTACAATCAGTATTTCCTGTTCGCCCAAGACACCTTCCGCGTCACTTCGCGCTTGACGTTCAATTACGGTGTTCGCTACGAAAACTATGGATCGCCCAGTAACGTCGGGCCAACAAAAGATGCCCTCCTTAATTTGGGCGGCGGCGCGACCTTAAACCAGCAACTCGCCGGCTCGGCATTGCTCACCCCATCGAACGGGAACGAGAAGCTCTTCGGTACCGACAATAAAGACATCGCGGTCCGCGCGGGAGCGTCGTATGATTTGTTCGGCAGTGGGAAAATGCTTCTTCGAGGAGCTTTCGGCACGTTTTACGATCGACCTTTCGATAATCTCTGGCAGGATCTGCGAAGCAACGACTATTCGTTGACGGCCATCCCCATCCAAGGCAAGTTCGACTATCTGGCGCCAATAGCAAGCGCGCTATCCAGTCTGGCCAAGACCTCTTCGCCAATCTCGCTCGCCTTCCCCAACGTGACGCTTGTTACTCCCGATTTGAAAAATGGCCGTATTTCCACCTACTTCGTTGGCGTACACCAGCGCGTCACTAGCGATTTCACAATCGAAGTCGACGGATTGGGTACCTATGGCCGCAACCTGATCACCACCGACATCATCAACCGCGATTTCACTACGGCAGCCGGCACACGCGTGAACCCCACCTTGCCCGACATTAACTATCGCGCCAACCAAGGCTTCTCAAATTACAACGCGCTTACCACTGTCGCGCGTTATCGCTGGACCCGCGGGTACCTGCAAGGCTCTTATACCTGGAGCCACTATATCGATAACCAAAGCGACCCGCTAACAGGCGATTTTTTCAATCTCAGCTTCACCAACGTATCGTCGGGTGCTGGTTCGGGCGGAAAAGCAGCCTTTACACAGCAGTTCAACCCGAACGGAGATATCGGCAACTCCGACTACGATCAGCGGCACAATCTGGTACTGTTTTTCTATTGGAATCTCCCGGGGTTTCTACAAGGAAAGAAACCGGGCGTACTGTTCGCGGGCTGGGCCGTCGCGGGTCTGGCGGCTTTCCGTTCGGGCCTTCCCTACACTGTGATCGATGATTCCAGCGCAGTATTGCCCGGCAGCGGTGTGCTGATCAACCCGCGGCCCAACCTGATTAATCCGAACGCTACGCTGTCTAACCCCGTAGCTGTGGCCGGTGGCGAGCAGTTACTCAACTCGGCAGCGTTCGCCGGAGTGTCCGATGCGATGGGCACGCTTGGGCGGAACTCGTTGACGGGCCCCGGGATTTATAACTTCGATCTTTCTCTAGGGCGCACTTTTGCGCTACGATGGTTGGGGGAGTCTGGACGGCTGCAAATCCGTGCAGACGCGTTTAATTTCCTGAATCACGCGAATTTGAATAACCCCGATCCGTTGTTGGGCAACACCACTACATTTGGTTCGGCCCAGTTTGGCAGACTGGGTTTGGCGAGCGGTTTTCCAGCGGTCAGCCCGCTTAACGAAACTCCGCGCGAAGTTCAATTACTGCTAAAAGTCCAGTTCTAGCTATGCCGGTCAAAATAGGGGGAGACTAAGTGACAAAGCGCCTTCTGCACGGCTGCTGTAGGACAGTATTTGCAATTGGAACAACGATCGTTGCGTTGCGAGCTCAAAATAAGCCAAGCGTTTCGACCTGTACGACAGCTCCGCCCGCGGCTCAATCGTTTTCCGTTGAACGGACAATGATGCCCTTGGACACACATACTACATTTGCCACCGGCCTCCCAGTGGATATCCTGGCCAGTCTCGCGGCTGGAACCAAGGAGATAAGAGAGCAGCTTTTGTATAAACCCCAGGCGAATGCCCTGACATCGACTGTCTTTCTCGTCCCGGCGGGTACGCCCATTCCCACTCCAGCCACGACCAATATCAGTCCCATGACGCTAGCCAGTTATACAATCTCCGTAGACCGTACGTTCACCTCTTGCAGTCCGGTTCCGACTTTGATGTTCACCGGCACCGTTACATCTTCTACCGGCGGAGCTTTGGCGCCGAACGGAATCTACAACCTGTCATTCAGTGGCACACCGGCGTCTGTTTCCGTCGGCTACACGACTGACAATCCGCCGCAGATCAACAACCTCGTTACGCTTTTTGCGGGGGTCGCGGTCTCTTATTCGGCGGCTGGGGCTGGGAGAGTCACCTTCGTTGCTAGTGCACCCGCCGGCCAACCCGGAATCACAAGTGTCGTCAACGCTGCCAGCCTGCTACCCAGCATCGCTCCCTATTCCTTGGCGACGATCATGGGAAGCGATCTGGCGTCTACCACAGACACCTGGAACACCTCGATCGCCAACGGCACGCTACCCAGCAGCCTGGACGGGGTTTCTGTAATGGTAGGTGGTACGCCTGCCTATATCAGCTATATTAGCCCTGCGCAGATCAACTTCATTGTTCCGCAAACAAGTTCAACAGGAACCGCTTCCGTTACTGTGAAGAACTCCTCCGGAACCAGTGCGGCTTTTACAGTCGCTTCCAGCCAGTATGCGCCGGCCATTTTCGCCTGGCCCGGTAACCAGGCTGTCGCATTGCACCAGGATCTTACGGATGCTGTTAAAGCAGGAACATTTGCAGGCTTGGCCACAACACCGGCAAAGCCCGGGGAGACTATTATTCTGTACGGCACGGGATTTGGTCCTACCACCCCGGCTGCGCCCACGGACATCGTGATTCCGGCCAGCCCGACATATGTCACTGCGTTGCTGCCCACCGTCACATTGAACAATGCGCCTGTAACCGTGCTAGGCGCCTCGCTGGTGGCCGGCAGCGCAGCGTTGTATCAAGTAAGCATCCAGATCCCGAGTTCTATCGGAACCGGGGATTTGCCGTTGCAAGTCAGCATCGGCGGCATGACCTCGCCTTTGGGCATCATTCTTTCGGTCCTGCCGTAAGAGTGTGCTCCGGATTGTGCACCGCTGTCCGCCGCGCCAAATTATTTGGAGATCCTGGCTGCCAGCTTCTTACGCCACCAGACGAAGGCGAATAACCCTGACGCTAACAACAGGGGTGTGGATGGCTCCGGAGCCGGAGCTTGGGACACGTCCGGACTGGCGAATGAGGTTCCCGTGCCAAACACAGATACGCTCGCCGGTCCGACTAAGTCCAATATGAGTCGCGTATCGATGTCCGTTACTAATACCGGAAAGCTCTGGCTGGTCGCTTGATTATTTCCGGTAATCATCAACGTCAACGGGAAGATGCCCGACGAAGCCGTTCCACTACAACTGGTGGGCTGTCCGGCAACATAGGCGGCCAGAGTCCCGTCTCCGCAAAATTGGCCCGTTAGGGTCACGGGATCGTTTGGCCCGGTGCTGATACTAGTACCGGTAAGGTTCGGCAACAGCGGATCCAGTTCGAATTGAATAATATATTGGGCAGTCTGCCCAGCACTGGCGTTGAAGTCACCATGAAACTCAAGAGCAATCCCACTAGCAGCGTTGTAGCTCGGAACCACCGAGATGTTCGATGGGGCCACCAGCGATGCTCCACCAGTCGACGAATCACTAAAAGTAAACTGTTCCAGCGTGTAGGAACCCAAACTGCACTGAAAACCAGCTGCTTGGTAATCGCTTACCGTGCCGGTGGCGCATGTCAACGGGGAACCTGACAGCCCCGACGCTAACACAATTAGCGCCAAAGCGGTCATCAAAAACAGCGACTTTGTTCGCCTTGTGACACCGACTCTTCTTTTATACATAGGATTTTTCTCCGATAGAGTCTTCAAAAAGTACTTAGTCTGAGACTTGCTTCGGCTCAGTATACACTTAGAAATTGGCTGATGAAAGATACAGCCGTACTACAGTACCCCAATAAGTTCGAGATGCCGTGCTGCACAGGAGTTTCGTGAAGTATCCTGGTTTGTGCAAGGTCTTTGGTTTGTGCAAGGTCTTTAGTTTGTGCAGGGTCTTTCGAGAAAACTCTATGAAAAGTAGCATTGTATCCCTACCCCTTGTCTCCTTACCCCTTTTCGTATGCTTGAGTTTCAGCCTCTCCTGGTGTGCGGATCTGAGCGGAAGTCGTATTATCACTACTTTTGCCGGAGCGGCCCGCACTTTCAGCGGAGATGGAGCATCCGCTCTAATGGCGGCACTTTCAGGTTTTCAGCAGGTTCAAACAGACAGGAACGGCAATGTGATTTTCGCGGACGTGGAAAATCAGGTGGTCAGCCGCCTGAATACGGACGGAACTCTCACGGTCTTAGCGGGAAACGGTATAGACGGATTTTCGGGGGAAGGGGGGCCCGCTCGCAGCGCGTCACTAAGCTTTCCCAGCGATGTCGTCGAGGACAAGGCGGGCAACCTCTATATATATGATTCCCTGAACTTTCGAATCCGCCGCGTCAGTCCGGGCGGCATCATATCCACGTTTGCAGGCACCGGGGTGAACGGATACTCGGGAGACGGAGGGCCCGCCACACAAGCGAAAATACAGCCTTACGGCAAAATGGCGGTCGACGCTATCGGTAACCTTTACTTCACCGATGGCTTCGACTACGTGATTCGCCGCATCACGGTCGATGGCACAATTTCCACCTATGCGGGCAACGGATCCCTCCCGACTGCGCCAAACAGCGGCAACAACGGGCCAGCTTTAAAGGCGTCACTCGGACTCTCCGCTGGCGGTTTAGCGGTAGACGCCGCCGGAAATCTATACGTGGCGGAGGATTACAGCAATCAGATCCGCACTATTTCCTCCGCGGGAATCATAACGACTGTCGCCGGGTCTGGAAGCTTGGGGTTTAAGGACGGGCCTGCCACTTCAGCTCAATTCTACACGCCGTACGGAATTGCTTTGGACTCAGCAGGGAATGTCTACGTGGCGGATTCAAACAACGGCGTGGTTCGAAAAATATCGGCTGGCGTGGTCGGCACTATAGCAGGCTCACCGACGTTCGACTTCAAAGGGGATGGGGGCCCAGCGCTGCTGGCTGCTTTTCGTTTCCCAGAAGGGGTCACCGTAGGCGGAGACGGAAAGCTCTACATCGTTGACACCGGAAATTTCCGGATCCGGGCCGTTTCTGGGAATGGAACCATCCAGACTGTTGCCGGAAACGGCCAGTTCGAAAGTACGCCTGATGGCACACCAGCGGAGATGGCCTCCCTATCGGGTCCCAATTTGCTATCCTTCGATCCCTCCAGTCGCCTCTTGATCGCCGATGGCGGAGATTTTACTGTGCGGCGCGTCAACTCGGATGGCCGACTGCAGAACGTGGCGGGATTGGGCATTCAAGGCGTTGGGCAAGGCTACCAACTGGTCTATGGGGGGCCCGCAACCGGAACCCTGCTTGGCACGCCAACGCAGGCAGTCGCCGATGGACAAGGCAATATCTATGTCGCCGACGAATACGCGAGCGCAGTCTACAAGATAACGCCTGACGGCAACTTGAATTTGTTCGCCGGCCAAGTTGGAGTTTATAAATTCGGCGGGGATGGCATCCAAGCTACCAGTTCGTCCTTCGTACAGCCCCAAGGGTTGGCGCTAGATCAGGCCGGCAACCTGTACGTCTCCGATCCAGGAGACAACCGTATTCGAAAAATCTCGACGGCTGGTACGATTACCACTTTTGCTGGAAACGGAACCGCCGGTTTTGCGGGCGACGGCGGAGCGGCGGCTCAGGCCGAAATGAACTTCCCGCAGGGCATCGCCTTCGACTCGAATGGAGACCTCATCATCGCGGATCGGGTGAATAACCGTCTGCGAATGGTTTCTCCCGGCGGCAACATCACCACCATCGCCGGCAATGGCACGCGAGCCGCCACAGGGAATGGGGGACCGGCGACGTCGGCCAGCGTGAATCACCCTTATGTCGTCGCCACCAGTACGACGGGCGAGATTTATCTGATCGAAACACCCGGGACAACAGTCCGTCAAATCTCATCGGACGGCATTATTTCCGTAGTCGCGGGCAACGGGCAGACCAGCTTCGGCGGAGACGGAGGCCCTGCGATTCAGGCGGCGCTCAGTAATGCCGATGGCTTGGCCGTGGATTCCAGTGGCAATCTGTACATCTCGGACTTCAACAACAATCGCGTTCGCGTTGTGCTGACCAGCACTCCCAGCGCATCCGCCAGCCCCACCAGCCTTTCTTTTGTTGCCACCAGCGGCGGCCCAGCCACAAATCCGCAGGCTATCAATGTGAGCAGCAGCCTGGCAGGATTGCAAATCACGGCGACTTCCGACAGCCCGTGGCTAAAGGTACCCGCAACGGTCGCCTATGCACCGGGAAGCATTTCCGTCTCCGCCGATCCCACCGGCCTTGCGCCCGGAACATATCAGGGCACGGTAAATTTGCAATCGCCGGGCCTGACGGCGGTTTTGACGAGCGTCCACATCACTTTCTTGGTTAACTTCGCCCTAGATCCATTTCTCGCAACCGACGCCTCTTCCTTGACCTTTTCGCTGACGAAAGGAACTCCGCAATCCCAATCACTCCAAATCAGCGATAAAGGCAGCGGCCAAGTGTCGTTCTTTACTTGGCTTACGGGAGCGGCGGGCGTGGGCCTCGCGTCCTCGCTCACTCAAGGAATAGCCCAGCCGAATGCCCCCGTTGCGGTCACCATCACTGCTGATCCATCGAAGCTTCCGTTGGGTACTTCCACGGCCACACTATATATCCTTGGAACGAATCTGCAGTTCCTGTCCATCCCGATCACGGTGACGCTCTCGCCTACTCCACAAAAAATGGCGCTCTCGCAAGACGGATTTACTTTCGTTTCCGTTCCCGGAGGAGGAGTGACGCCGCCACAAACCTTCGAGGTGCTGAATACCGGAGGGGGATCCTTCAATTGGACCGCGCAGGCCACCACCAGGTCCGGCGGGAACTGGTTGTTCATTACGCCGAATAGCGGCAGTTCTTCCGCCGCTAGTTTTGGATCGGTTACCGTCACGGCAAATCCGGGCTCGCTGGCGCCGGGCGTCTACTATGGCACCATCCTGGTGACTTCGACCACCGCTGTGAACTCTCCGCAACAGTTTGAGGTGGTATTGAATGTTCTCTCGCCGGAGCAATCTATTGGAGCCACAGTGGCTCCATCCGGGTTAATTTTCACCGTACCGGCCGGCGGAACCGATCCGAGTTCACAGACGTTTCGCGTCACAAATTTGAATGCTACCAATTCAACGCTCGGCGTAAAGGTAACCACCACGAGCGGGGGAAACTGGCTAGTCGTTGCTCCGGATAGTGGCACTATCGCAGCGGGCGCTTCGCAGAATATTACCGTCCAGCCCAAGGTCGGCTCACTTCCGGCGGGAGTTTACAAGGCGGCCATCGCGCTTCAAGTTGGTGGAATGCCGCTAACCGTAAACGTTATCTTTGTGGTGGTTCCTTCCCTCCCGCCGTTGACTCCTTCCGCGCCCGGGACCTTTGGAGCGCGTGAGGTAATGCCCGCAAGCTGCACACCGTCGGGGCTCTATCCCGTATTTGTCTCCCTTACCCAGGGCTTCGTGGTTCCGGCCAGTTGGCCGCTGCCGATTCAGGTCCAAGCGGTAGACGACTGCGGGAATCCAATGACGAGTGGGCGGATTGCCACAAACTTCTCAAACGGCGACCCACGGCTCTCGCTTTTGTCGCTACAAAATGGACTCTGGCAAGGGATCTGGCTGGGCCACAACCTGAGCGCGAATCAGATCGTGATCACTGCCAACGCCGATATGGATCAGCCGGCGCTGCACGGGTCCGTGCAATTCGCCGGTATGCTGGCGTCGAACCCGGGTGTCCCATCGGTGAGCAGCAACGGCGTGACAAGCGGAGCCGGATTGACGGGCGAAAATGTAGTAGCTCCAGGCGATGTGATTACGATATCGGGACAAAATTTTGCAGCAGCCCCTGTTTCCGACGCTAAATTCCCATTGAGTACGGATCTGGCTACCACTGAAGTGCTGTTCGCCGGCGTCTCGTTGCCGCTGCTTTACGCCGATAGCGGAAATATCCTGGCAATTATTCCGTACGATCTCGCGCCGAACGCCCAATATAAACTGCTGGTGAGCCGCGGCGCGGCTATCTCCGGCCCGATGGCCGTAACTGCGGGCACGGCGGCACCCGATATTCTGAAGGTCGACAATACTTCCAGCCCCGGCGTTGCGGCCAGTGTCTGGAACCAATTGGTTGCTGGGATGGCTTTTGATCCATCTAAAGCAGGCTCTGTAACAGCACTGAAGGCCGGCAATCCGATAACGATTTATTGCACTGGCCTCGGTCCAATCGACCAGCCAATCGACACGATCATGCCTGCTGGTATGACAACGATCAATACCACAAATGTCGTAACAGCCTTGGTGGGCGGCCAGATTATGCCGGTTTCATTCGCCGGACTCGTGCCAGGTTATGCGGGGCTGTACGAAGTCACAGGCACCATGCCGGCGGGCGTTGCCAGCGGCAACGTGACGATCACGGTCTCAGTGGCCGGAGTGACAAGCCCTCCCGTCCAAGTGTCCGTTGCCACAGGCAATTAGTCTTAACGTCTAGCGTTCTAGTCATCTTGGATTTGGTGTAGTTATGACGACTGCTATTTTCGCTTGATGATCTTCCGCATTGACTGCTTTAGCTGCCCGGCGCATTCAACAGGTCCGTCCAGGGTATTGTCCCTAAAAACTGCATTGAGAAGTAATCGCACTCAAGCTCCATAGCAACCGTGCTCCCGCTCGTGCTTCTTGAGTACCTCCCTTGCGTCTACAGAGACGGAGTAGAGATTGCGTACTTTCGCGAGAGCCTCCTCCACGCCCAGGGTGTCCAGTAGCTCAGACAGAGTGGTGTGGTAGTGTTCACAACACCGCCTGTACTGCGCCAGCAGGCTTTGGCGGACGGGGCAAGCCGCCGTCTCGGTTGCTGCCATGGTGGCAAGGAGTGTATCACCGGATAGCTCTATCTAAAATTAGCCAACCGGCATACGACTGAGTAATATCTTTACCAAACAAAGTGGCCCGATGCTCAAACGGACCCAACCAAAAGCAAGACGAGAGGAAGGTGGCGTGGGCTTGCTGATTTATAGACCTGCGGAGTCTCAGGCCACACGCCAGTAGGCAAGCGATGCGTATGCTGCCGTTGAGCCGAGGTCGGGATGGATGTTCAGCTCCAGGACCGACACACCCTGAAGATTCACGCGGTAATCTTCAGATTCCACGGTCGAGCCATTGGGATCGAAATTCCATTGCTGCCGTACGATCTCATGGAAGCCTTCGGCCGTCTGGGCGGACCATCTCAGGGAGAACTCCTGCGTGCGTGCAATTGCGGTCTCGTCGAAAAGGAGCGCGATGCGGTGAATGGGGCGCGCGGTGTCAAAAATGATCCGAATGAGTTGCCTGCCGGGGGCCGCGGCACGCCAGCCGGCCCCGTCACCGAAGGCGGCTTCGATCGGGTGATCTTTTTCTTCGGAAGTCACTTCCACGCGGGCAAGTTCTACAAGGTCCAGCCATGTGGATTGGATCGCAGAGTCTTCCTGCGAAACCGCAGGACAAACCACGGTTTTCCTCATAGCTTCATTGTCGCCGAATAGGATCAAGGGAACAAAGTTACGAATCGGTTCCCCTCCGGCGAGGTCTACCATTAGACTCTTTACCTGTTGTGACCATCAGTGCTAAACGGGGGAAACGAAACTTGTTCGCTGCGATCCAACAGCTAAGACTTATTCGGAGGAACGGAAGGCGCCTTAGGCCGGTTCGGCTCGGAGGAATTCGAACCGGCCTTGGGCGTGCCGTTGCGGGGGCGAAACGGAAACGGCCAATTTTTCAGGCCACAATTGTTTGAGCGCTATGAGTACTAGGAGCTTGTTGAATAACGAAGTGAAACAGCGGCACGGAGTGCCGCGGATGAGTCTTGGGAGAGATTTTCTGGCTCACCGGGCCGTTGCGGCGGCGCCGCAACCGGCCTAAAGTCGCGCTTGGGCCAGTTTCGGAATGCACCAGAGATTGAAAGCCGCCGCCGTCATCAGAAACAAACCAGTCCACGTTGAGCAACCCTCGCTTGACCTTGCGCATCGGTCCGACGGCCTTCATCCAACCGAACACACGTTCGATGAGCGGTCGTTTCTTCTGACTGATTTCATATCCGGCATGCCGCGTAGTACGCGCGTCGATGGCGCTGCCGCCCGGAGGATTCACGTTTTGCGTCACGTGAGGACGCACGTCCATTTCACGCATGATCTTGACGAAATCGCGCGTGTCATAGCCTTTATCGGCGCCCAAGCTGGAGATCGGCCGCCGCTTTTTCCAGCGCGCAGGTACCATCAACATGGCCGCGTCCCGCTCGGCGGTACCATCGGCTTCGGTCACCATCGCGTCCACGATGAGTCCGTTGCGATTCTCCATGAGCACGTGGGCCAGGTAGCTCAGCTTGGCTTCCTGACCCAAGCCTTTGCGATACAGTTTGGATTCCGGATCGGTGGTGGATGCGTGGGTTTGGTTGCTGCGTTTGTGACCATGAAAGCTCGCACCATCCCCGCCCGTCTTGTCGTCATCCTTCTTTTGAAAGCTCTTCTGGCTAGCCCAGGCTTCGATCAGCGTGCCATCCACGGTGAAGTGCTGGTCCGACAAAAGCGGCTGCGCCTGTTGCAGCACTCGCGTGAAAAAGCTGCGCGCCACATCCTGGTTCAACAACCGCTCGCGATTCTTGCTGAACACCGCGTGGTTCCAAACCGCGTCGTCCAGCCTAAACCCACAAACCAACGGAACAGCAAGTTGTAGTCCAACTGCTCCATCAGCAGGCGCTCACTGCGAATGGAGTAGAACACTTGCAGTAACAACGCCCGCAACAACCGCTCCGGAGCAATCGAGGGTCGTCCGGTCTTCGCGTACACTCCATCAAACTCCCCCCTCATCTCACCCAGGACCTGGTCCACGCTGCGCCGCACAGCGCGCAGCGGATGATACTGCGGCACCCGCTCTTCGGTCGAAACGCAGCTGAATACCTGGCCTTGCTTTTGGTCGTCTCCGCGCGTATCACAAAGACGCTGCTCCGGTCTGTCAGGCTACAGGTTTGACTCGTTTTTCAACAAGCTCCTAGAGCGCAACCGAATCGCAGTGGCAAAACTTCGGTGCCAAAATGAAACTGGAAAGCTTGCTGCGCTCGCAGTCGACGTACGCGATCACATCCGAAAGACTCGCGGAGAATGGCACCATGTTGACTGGTTCCGGAACAAGCGTGGGAGTGAAACCGTTCAAACGTGCTGAGCAGCCGCTCTTCGAAGGCATCTCGCGCAACGGAGCGATCATCAAAGCACTCGAAGACGCAAAAGGCCAAGTTGGAGGAAGTGCATTCTTGTCCGCATGTCCTTGGGGGAGCGGAGATGCACCTTGGAATTCTTTTGTGACGAGAACTAAGCTGAGGCAATTCGCAAATCTTCCGCAGTATCCAGAAACACCGGCCGGTGAGTGTGATGAGTCACGGTATCGAACCTCCGGGCGAATCACGCTTTTTGCTATCGTCTTGTTCGGTACGACAATCGCATCCTGCCAAAATGCGAGCCCCCGGCGCCAAACCATCATCCTGGGAGCAAGCATTGAAGACGCGAGAACGGGAGCGGAACTTCCAGGCACACAGGTCATCCTCCAATTCAACGGTGATACCCCACCACAGACCACGTACTCCAACACGAAAGGCCTCTACAGCTTCTCGGTAACCGCCGCAACCGGATTGAAGGGAGCTACCATTGCCGCTGCCACGCCGAACTACCGCCGACGCATTCTCACCACGCCTCCACCGGCGTTCTCGATCAGTTCGATTTCCTCCTCGAACCCACGGCCGCACCAACCCAGTTAGAAGTCAGGAGCCTCACCAACGATTCAGGTGATGTCCCGAGCGGGATCGGCGCAAATTGGAGCGGGTGGTACCAAGTTTGCAGCGGCGTTCTACCACCTGGTGACCGGATTGGAAGCGCAATAACCTTTGAATTAACCGGCGACCGTCGGTGCGGTGCATGGGCAGAATGCCGCGAAACAGTTCGAACACCACAACAGGTCTGTTGGCAATTTCGTTTGCAAGGCCACAACGAGTTCTTCCCACCACGCCCAGCACTGAGCCGGGGCACCCTCCACTACATGAGTGAACGAGCGGCGGCCACACCAGCCAACACCGGTGCCAAACGGTCTCGTGTACGTACAAATTGTTCGCGAAGCAACTGCGACCATTCGCCGACAAAATGGTCAGGGGATTGGCGAGCGCGGGATACGCCGCACCCGGCACCGAACGCATCACTGGCCAATATCGAACTGCAGTCCGATTCTTCCATTCGGTGGACAAGGAGCCCGCCGCTGCGCTCGCCAAACTTGCAACCGACCTACTGCGCGACGCCGGACACCCCTCACCGTCAAGCCGGTGTTCGTGGACGGATATGACGAGAGTGCGAAAATCCGACAATTCGAAATCTGGATCGCCGAGTAGGGAAATAGATGAAACAGAGAACGACCGCCGGTGGAATTTGTGAGCGAGCTAACATGCCTGGAGCCTCCGGCGGAAGAGGCTTCTTCAGTTGCAGGAACAGGCGATGTTTGATAAAAGTCACGAACTGATTGGGTCGGATTAAGCGAGGAGCGTGAGCCCGGAAGTGTTGGACCGACTGGCGCCTGTCACGGCTCATCCCATAAAGTCTTGAACACGTCACAGCGTTCCGGCCCCTCGCGCGTCGGCTTGGATAAGCCCGCGCTGCACCGTATCGCAGGCCGCGTTAACGCTTATAAGACCCGGCTTTCCTCTCTTTGATGTACCACAATTCGCGTAAAGGATTTTGGCAGGTCTCTTGACGGAGCGCGCCTCAGGGGTTGAACGGGACGGAAATCGGGAAATCGGGGCAAACTGCCAGCGACGCCCACATGTCCCGCGGTCCCAGGACTGTGTTTCGCAACGGCGCAATTTGGATAATATTTATATTACTCGCGCGCGCGAGGGCGAACGTACCCAAATAACTATAAAGAATCAATCACTTATCGTGCACAGTAGGTTTTAGATAAAAATGGGTTTTCAGTGACCCAAATTTGGCACGAGAGAAGCCAAATCAGCCCCCTGGAATCCTCATGCCCACGGTTCAGAAAGGACCTTCCTGTCTGTTAGGGTCGTACACAAGCTCTCGGGCGCGCCACAATTCGCCCCAGGGGCTTTTGGCAAGCATGCTGGGAGGGTAAAGAATCCGCAGCGCAGGCAGATTTCCATCGGTGTTCCGCATCCTGCCCTGAACCGGCTGAACAGCTGGGCGGATTGAGAGCGATCTTCAAATCGATCCGGGAATTGAATCAGCGGACGGTTGCCCGCGGATAACCTAAGCCCTCCGCCCCGCAAATTCCTGGAGTGCCGCGCCGGAAGACGCCCAGTCCTGGGACTAGAGGACCATCGCCAAGAAATACAAAACGCGAGGTTATGAAGGCGTAGAGCACCATTGGTAAAAAACAAGAACAGTTCCGCCCCCAAGCTGACCATGCAACCGCCCAATAAAAAATGCAATTTGGCTGGCTTCAATCCACAACAGCCAAAGACCTGCCCGAATCGTAATGCAAGGAGTTTCCACGCGTTATCGGGAACCGGCGGGCAGGTCAAAAAGAACCCGTAGCTCGCTCGCAGAAGGCTCCCAAACGTTGCCGGTCACTTCCCAAAAAACTCGAATGGCTGGCGCTCCGGAATCGTTGGAATCGTTAGATCCCCTGACTTCGCCTGACGGGCTATCCAGAACTCTGACTTCCAGCGGGGCCATCCAGCGTATGAAAATCGCTTAAAGGGCTTCAGCCGTTTCTCGACCTTTTGCGGCGACCAGTCGGGATTGCCGCCGTCACGCGCATGGAGCCTTTCTCCAAGAAGCACAAATGGCCGCTTGCAGCCAATTTGTCTGAGCTCAGCATACGCTAGCCAGAGCCGGAAGCCCAGGTCGTCTTTAGGTGGTTTCTTAGGCCACCAGCCTTTCGGAAAGTACATCACCTTACTTTCTCCTCGGTATTCGACGTAGGCGCGAGACGCCGGAACGGACAGATCCGCAAGGGTCAGCTTTGTTGGAATCGATGCGACTGCACTCCTGATCTTCTCCCGGCTTTCTGGCGTCAAGCGCCAATCGAATGCATTCAGAAACTCGACGGCGTCCTCTTTTGTGGCACATGGTCCATCGCACCCAGTCACCAGAGGTAGCAACCAGACATCCCAGGCGGCGGTCTGCATCGTCTTCTGGTCATTCGAATTGGTGGCTGCACGGGAGAGAAAACGCGCGACCGCCAAGGCTCTGGCTGTGGAGAACGATGGCATCCGTTTCAGCGTTGTGGACAGGAGCCAGTCTAGGTACTCGCAAATATCAATTTGTTCCATTTCGGCTTGTCAACCCATGCTCAAAAGATTCGCACATCAGTTGATGCGCTTTGGGGGACGAGAAGGGATGATTGAGCTGAAGAAGGTATGAGTCATGAAAGATGAAGCGCGTCTCTCGGCATCCGGAGCCGACGATTTACTGCGAGCCACGCCTCTGACGGATTTGAGAACCGGCCTGTGCAGGCATGGGAGCCGTCAGCTGGCAGGCGACTCACGTCAAGGATCGATGGGCCCGCACAGCTGTTCTGATGTTGCAAAACGATATTCCGCTCTCCGGCACGTCAACGTCGGTTCGCTGCGACGCTCTAGATCCCTATGGATATTGATCCCCGCCGCACGCCATAGAGATTGTGTCCCCCGGGCAATACAGAAACGAGTCGAATCGGGTCCTGGTAACTGCGCCCCTAAGGCAGAGGGCGTGATCGCGACTGCATTTGGTTGCAGCACAACAATGCGAATCGCCGGGATTTGCAGAGTTAGGTGCGAGTAGAAGCCGAAGACACCTTCGGCACGATCAGGCCGGAACCATCCATGGGACGCAACGGGATCAGCTTCGAGCAGAAGGCCGCGAGGATGCGGGAAGCGCATTCAGAAACCTCGCCCACGATTTCCCCGGAGGGGATTTTTTGCGAACGCCACTACTCTGTCTCTGAGATTGGAGAGATGTGGAATTTGAGCCAGGATGCCGTTCGAAGAACCTTTGAGAATGAACCGGGCGTGCTCGTCCTTGGCAACACGGAGACGCGCCATCGAAGGCGTTACATTACGCTTCGTATCCCCCAGTCCGTTGTCGAACGAGTTCATCGGCGAATGTCAAAAGTGTAGAATCACGTCATGCTCACGACCTATCGAAGGCACAGGAAAGATTGCGAACACCGAAGCGCGGGAAGAGACTACCGGCGATGTCGATGTCCGATCTGGGTCGACGGTAACTTGAGTGGTGTGGAGATTCGCCAGACACTCCATCTGAGGGACTGGGAGAAGGCGCAGCAGAAGATCCGCGAGTGGGAAGCGGAGGGGATACCTGTCGGCAAGGTTGAGATTGCCACGATTGAGCAAGCCATGGAAGCCTTCAAATGCGACGCGGAAGCCCGGGGACTACAGGAATCGACACTCAAGAAGTATCGCGTCCTCTTCAAACAGCTTCGTTCCTTTGCGGTCTCACAAGGCCTGTCTGCGGTTAAGCAACTCGACGATTTGAAGCTAATGCGCAAGTTCCGCGAATCATGGGCGGACAAGGGAATCTCGGCGGGAAAGAAACTGGAACGGCTGAGGGCGTTCTTGCGGTTTGCGCAGGAAAACGGATGGATCAAAGAGAATCCGGCCCGGCACATCAAACGTCCAAAGGTGACCAATCCTCCCACAATGCCCTTCACCCAGGAGGAGATGATGGCCATGTTGACCGCTTGCAACAAGCTTCATGAACAATTCGGAGGGGGCGGAAGCGCGAGCCGCTTGCGGGCTTTCCTGCTCCTCATCCGTTACAGCGGCCTGCGCATTGGCGACACGGCGACCTGTGAGGTAGAACGCATCTCGCAAAACAGGCTACGCCTGTACACGGCCAAGACCGGCGTGGCGGTGAACGTAAAGTTGCCGATCTTCGTCGTCGATGCCCTGAACGCCATGCCCAAGGTCAGCCCGCGGTATTTCTTCTGGACGGGACACGGAAAAAAAGATACCGCGGCGGGGAATTGGCGCCGCGCGCTGCGTCGTCTTTTTACGTTAGCCGGAATCAAAGGAGGCCATCCGCACCGATTCCGAGACACGTTCGCGGTTGAATTACTTTTGGCCGGTGTCCCGATTGAGCACGTTTCCACACTCCTGGGCCACAGTGGCATCCGGGTCACCGAACGCCATTACTCACCTTGGGTGCAGGCGCGACAGCAGCAATTGGAGGCGCATTTGGAGCGCAGTTGGGCCCTAGATTCGGTGGCTCTCGCCGCGACGAAGGGTACACCAGAGGTACACGGAAGAGAGGAGGCTGTTAACTAATGGCAAACAAAAGAGATAAAATGGTGAGCCGGGCGGGACTCGAACCCGCGACCACCGCATTAAAAGTGCGATGCTCTACCAACTGAGCTACCGGCCCGTTCCTATCCCCTGGAGAACCGCACGTGGGGACAATCAGGTGGGAGTCTTCATTGTAACGCGCCGGCGTGAGGCATCGCATCCGAGATAGTATGATTGTGCCTTCATCTATGAAACCTACGCAACCCACACTCAGCTTCGCTTTTGAAATGCATGCCACTCTTGGACCTCCCACTGAGGTCGGTAAACTTGGCAATGGCCTGGTTCGCCGGATCATACCGGTCACGGGTGGAACCTTTGAAGGTCCTGGCCTAAAAGGAACCGTGGTGGCAGGCGGGGCGGACTGGCAGACTGTTACTCCTGACGGCATCGCGGTGCTCGATGCGAGATACACGTTGCAAACCGAGCAGGGCCACTCAATTTACATTTCTAACAAAGGCATTCGGCATGGCAAACCCGAGGTGCTGAAAAGACTCGCGGCGGGGGAAGAAGTGGATCCGTCCGAATATTACATGCGCACTGCTGCGGAGATGGAGGCGTCGGCGCCTGAGCTCGACTGGGTGCGGCGCTCCGTCTTCGTTTGCTCGGGCGCGCGGGTCAAGAACGCTGTGGTTATTGCGTTTTACAAAGTCGAGTAGGTATCAAAATCCTGGTAGCGGGGCCAGGGTTCACGGACATATAATTGACCACGAATCAGGAGGACCACTCAAATGCCATTCTTGAAATCCACAATGTTGGCGGGTGTATTGCTGGCGGCGGGCGTCTTCGCCGCACACGCCGAATCCATTAACCAGCCGACTGCGCCTCAAGTCGCACCGATGACGGCGAGTGAACAGAAGAACCTCGACATGGTGCTGACGTGGTGGCGCGAAGTGATTCAGGGCCGCCACCTGGACCTGTCTCCCAAGTATCAGGCCGAGGATTATATCCAGCACAATCCCAATATCGCGACGGGGCGGGCAGCGTTCCTCAAGTTCTTCGGCGGCTTTGGCCCACCCGTCAATCCGATTCCTGCGAAGCTCTCGCCGGAACCTGTGGTGAGGGGCGCGCGAGGCGATTTTGTGTGGCTGATCTGGGAACACGAGGCCAAGGATCCTCGCGACGCTTCGAAGACTTATTACTACAACAGCTTCGATATTCTTCGCATCCAAAACGGGAAGGTTCAGGAGCATTGGGACGACGCGAAGAAATCGCCCGACAACACCACGGTGATCGAGCAGATGCCCGGTTCTCAATCCAAGGGGAGCACCGGTAAGCTATCCAAGCTGGAGGAACATAACCTGAGTCTGGCGACCGAGGAACTGAAGGACATGCTGCAGTATGGTCATCTGGAACTGGCCGACAAAACCATGGACCCGGGCTACATTCAGCACAATCCGAACGTGCCACAAGGGCGCGATGGGTTCAAGCAATTCATGAGCCGCCGCCCGGGACGCACGCCTGAAGATATCAAACCGGAGTGGAAGGACGCTCCCTCACTCACTATTGTGAACGGACCATATGTCGTGTTCATGTGGGACCGCAAGGAAAAAGATCCTGCCGACGCAAGCAAGCAATACACGTGGAATCACTTTGACGTGGTTCGCGTGGACGGACAGATCAAAGAGCATTGGGACGAGGCCAGGATCACGGCTCCCCAAGCGGGCGGCAAGAAGTAGTAACGGCCTTAAGAAAATCGTTCGCGAATGATCTTCTCGCGATAGGCGAAAATCGATTCCACGTCGCGGCGGGCCCACAGTTTGTGAACCAATTCGCCCAACGGGCCGAGAGGGAGTTCGTAGTCGACGTGGTCAGTCATGGTTGTGCCGCCGTTTTTGGGGGTGAAGGTGTGGGTGTGGCTCCAGAGCTTGTAGGGACCACTCAACTGGATGTCGGAAAATTCGTGCGGCGGGTCCCAGGTCTCAATGCGAGTGGTCCATTTGAGGGGAATCCCGTTCAGGCGTAATTTGTAATTGATCAGCGCACCCGACTTCAGCTCAATGGGCCTCGGCGTGACCACGTGAAAATGGACACGCGGCGGCGTGATGGATTCGAGATTGAACGCGTCGGAGAAAAACGCGAATACTTCATCGATGGGGCGAGGAACCCATTGCTCTGCGTCAATCGAGTGGATCACTGAGCCGCGACCGCTTCGGCAGGCCTGGGATCGCCGAACAAGGCCCTGGAGGAGTGCATTTTTCCAAGCACTAATTGCACGTCCCCAATATAGCGTTCGCGGAAACCGCCTTCGCAGTAAGCCAGATAGTAGTCCCACATGCGCATGAACCGCTCATCGAAGCCGAGCCTGCGAACGTCTTCTCTGGCCGCCTGAAATCTACGCCGCCATTCGGCGAGCGTCAGGGCGTAATGGATGCCGATGTCTTCGCAATGAGTCATGGACATCGACGTGACCCGGCCCAGCGATCGCAGAATCTCGCTGACAGAAGCCAGCTCCGATCCTGGAAAAATCCGTCGCTGAATCCAATCGGAACTGCGATGATATTCCGGGAAGCGGCACTCATTCATGGTGATTGCCTGCATGGCTACCATGCCGTCGGGCTTCAAGAGCCGCTCGCAGGCGCCGAAGAAATGGTCGTAATTGTCCAGGCCCACCGCCTCAAACATTTCAATACTGGCGATCTTGTCGAATCGGCCTGAGAGAACGCGGTAGTCGGTGAGCAGCAAGTCAATTCGAGTTGCGGCATCGCCCATGCGAGCGAAGCGTTCCGCGGCGCCTTTGAACTGCTCCTGACTAATGGTTGTGGTCGTGACGCGGCATCCGTAGTTTCGAACGGCATGCTCTGCGAAGGCGCCCCAGCCGGTGCCGATTTCCAAGAGATGGTCGTCGGGCGTTAGCTGGAGTTTTTGGCAGATGCGATCGAGTTTGCGCACCTGCGCCTCTTCCAGAGAATCGCCTTCGCTTTCGTAGACGGCACTGGAATAGACCATCCGCTCGTCCAGAAAGAGACGGAAAAAGTCGTTGGAAAGGTCGTAGTGTTCGGCGATATTCCGGCGGCTGCCGGACATCGTGTTCGCTCGCGTTTTGTGACGGGCCAGGAGCGCAATGCGGCTCACGCTATTCAGCAGGCGATTGCCACCGGCAAGCGAGGTGAGGTTGCGTGAAGCGATCCGAATGACGGAAACCAAGTCGGGCGCCCACCAGTCGCCAGCCATGTACGCCTCTCCCGCGCCATCTTCACCGCCGAACAACACCTTGGAAAAGAAATCAGGCCGCTCCACTACGACCGTAGCCGCGAGTTCGCCCGAGCCGTCGCCGAAGACTCGGCGCGAGCCGCCGCTGATTAATTCCAGCGTTCCGAATTTCAGTTTCTCAAGCGTCTTTAGGAAGAGTTTTTCGGGAATCATGGATTCGGTCCGGGTGCGTGAACACCGGGGCTCCTTTCAAGAACAAGCGCAGCGCCTCCCAGTGAATCGCGCCGATTACTTTGGCTGTCATCCACGGGTGGCGAATCAGGGCCCCGCGCAGATTTTCGGCGGTCCAGGGCTTGCGGTCCAAAGTCAAGGTGGCGTCAAAGAATGAATCTCCCGCCTTCAGCGTGTTCATGTGCGCGACTACTTTTTCACCTGGGGGAGTCAACACGAAATCATATTCCAGGTCCATTTCATTGAACGGCGAGACATGCAGAGTCTTCTGGCAGCGGAAGCGCAAGGAATTGGCGGAGGGGATCTGATTTGCCGCAGTCAGCCAATAATTTCGGCTCTCGCCAAACGTATTGTGGACCTCGGCCATCAGTACCGTCGATTTGCCGTCGACGCCCATGCAGTAAAAGATCGAGATGGGGTTGAAGCAATAGCCCAGATAGCGCAGATTGGTCAGAAGAAATATTGGGCCGTCGGGAACTGTTATTCGCGAACGCTGGGCGTCCTCAATAATTCTGTCGCGCAGGGAGCGGCGTGGATCTCCGAAGTGGTCCCACTGGCAGAATCCTGTCCAGTTGAAGCGGTTGTAGCTGGAAAACAGCGACCGCGCCATCAATTCGGGAATCTTGTCGATGTCCAGGAACGCCATAAAAACGTTGTACTGGAATTCGTGATGGAGCGGAGTAAATCGGCGATGGCGCAGAGTGCCGAAATAGAGCGAGGATTCCATCTAAGCCGCCGCTCCCAAAGCGTTGGCCACACGCAACGCCGAATTGACGCCGTCTTCATGAAAACCGTAGAACCAGTAGGCTCCGCAGAAGTGAGTCCGCCGGACGCCGCTGATTTCATTCCAGCGATCCTGTGCGCGGACGGCAGCCTGCGTATAAAGAGGATGGTGATAGACCATGCGCCGAATCACCTTGGAAGAGTCGACATCCCCGTTAGCGTTGAGCGAAACGCAGTAGTCTTCCTTTACGGGAAGCGATTGCAGACGATTCATGTGATACGTCAACGCTACTCGCCCTCGGTCGCCCAATTGGTAGTTCCAAGACGCTCGCGCGCCCGATCTCACGGGCAGCAGGCGCGAATCGCGATGCAGCACGGCCTCATTGGCAGTGGTCGTGAACTTTGAGAGCACCTCGCTCTCTTTCGGAGTTGGATTGGCCAGCAGCGGGAGGATCTGATCTCCGTGACAGGCAAACACGACGTCGTCGAAGTGAGCCGCGGGTCGGCCCACGAATCGAAGCGTCACTGCATTCTCCGTGCGATCGACTTCCCGAATCTCGACGCCCGTCTGGATTCGCTCCTGGAACGACTTCGTTAAGGGGGGAAGATAGCTGTGGCTTCCTCCCCGAATGAATTTCCACTTGGGATGTGTGTTGATTCCCAACATCCCGTGATTGGCAAAGAATCGGATCAGCGTGACGGCAGGAAACGATGCCACCGCCTCAGGCGTCATCGACCATACGGCGGAGGCCATTGGGAAAAGGTAGCGTTCCATGAAAGCGGTGGAATAATTCCCTGCCTCCACAAACTTGCCTAGAGTGATGTCATCAGGCTGATCAAGCAGTCGCGGCGCCAGGCGATTAAAGCGAAGAATCTCCCCCAGCAGTTGCCAGTGCGCAGGCCGCAGCAGATTTCTTTTTTGAGAGAAATAGCCTCGCAAACCATGACTTGAATATTCGAAGCCAGTGGAAGGCGAGAAAACCGCGAAGGACATATCGCTCGGCGCGGCAACTACGCCCAATTCGTTCATCAAACGGCAAAAATTGGGATATGTTTTGTCATTGTGGACAATAAAACCTGAGTCGACGGCGAGCGGCCCCTGGCTCGATTCCATAACGTGCGTATGAGTGTGACCGCCAATGCGTGAGTCCTTCTCATAGACGTGAACTTCGTGCTTGCGGCTCAAATAGTACGCGGCAGCCAACCCCGAGATCCCCGAGCCAAT
This sequence comes from Terriglobia bacterium, assembly GCA_963766615.1. GTDB lineage: Bacteria > Acidobacteriota > Terriglobia > Bryobacterales > Bryobacteraceae > Palsa-187. Next base: position 187,778 of record CAVYBC010000007.1, on the reverse strand, counting down.
CACCGCGATTCGCTTCATGGCTCGACTGACTCAACGGCGCGAAAGGGCCGCAGGTCGCGCGCGATGCCCAGACCGCTCAAAAGCTTGAGCACGTAGTAGGTGATGTCCACTTCCCACCAACGGTAGCCTTGGCGGCAGCTTGAGGCCGAAAAATGGTGATTGTTATGCCATCCTTCGCCTAAGGTCACCAGCGCCAGCAGGAGATTATTGCGGCTATCATCGTCGGTTTCAAATCGTCTGAATCCCCAACAGTGCGCTATCGAATTGATCGAAAATGTGCCGTGATAAAGCAGGACCGTGCCTAAGACATAACCCCAGAGAAAAGCTGTCCAACCGCCGACGGCAAGCACCGCGGCCGCGAACACAACGGTGGGAATCCAGTGATTACGGCTGATCCATACGAGTTCCGGGTAGCGCGAAAAATCTTTTACAGAGCCGGGCTCAGCTTCGTCATGCTGATTGGAAATCACCCAGCCCACGTGGGACCACCAAAATCCGCTGCGAACCGGCGAATGGATGTCTCCCTCCTGGTCGGCTTTGCGATGATGCGTGCGATGGTGTCCGGCCCACCACAAGACCCCTTTTTGGCCGGACGTCTGGGCCAGAAATGCCATCGCAAATTGTGAGAGGCGTCCCAGGCGATAACTACGATGTGAGAAGTAACGATGATAGCCAGCCGTTACGCCGAACATCCGCAGGAAGTAACTGCCGGCCAGCCAGGCAAAGGCGACCGCGGTCCAGGGTTTCCAGACCAGCACGGCCACGGCGGCCGCGTGCAGGATGACAAAAGGAATAACCGCCCCGAACCTGTAGAGGGTCACTTTTTCCACGTTAAACCGTATTTACGGATTTTACGTCATCACTGGATTGAAAGTCCTGATGTGCAGCAAAACGCGCGGGTTGCGATTAGGCTAGGCGGCGAGGAGGGCGCTCATCGGGTCTAACTGAGTAGCGCGGCGGGCCGGAATCCAGCAAGCTATGGCGGCGGTCAAGATGCACCGGGGCAATCGCGATGAGAACCTGGATTGGATTTGCTTCCAGGCCCGCGAGCCACCAGCGCAGAGTGCGGAGCAGAATCAGCGCGGCAGCTAACCCAAAAGTGAGGCCAACAGCAACGGCGAGTAACCTTGACCGCGCTGGTCAAGAACGATGGAATCCACACCAACGCTATTTTTCGTACTGTATTAAAGAGCGCCGGCACAGCCATGAGACTCTTTCTGAAGCTACTATTCTCTGCCATTTTTATCTGCATGGTGATCGTCACCGTGCACAGCAGTCTAAAGATAAGCCTGTGGGCGGCCATGGACAGCTATTCCGCCAACCCGTGGGCCATGGCGACCCTTTGGGACGCCTATTGCGGGTTCATCACGTTCTTCTGCTGGGTCTGCTACAAAGAAAGCTCCATGGGTCCGCGGGTGTTGTGGTTCATCTTGATCATGGCTTTGGGCAATATCGCCATGTCGGCCTACATGCTGATTCAGCTCTTCCTGTTGCGCGACGATGAACCGATTGACGCGCTGGTGAGGAGACGAACGGCATGACCGAACTGGTTCTAATCGCACTGGCCAGCGTCGCGGTGTTGATGCTCGCGTTATGGGCGATTCATTTTCGCATCCACAATGCCGCCATCGTAGACGCGGGGTGGGCGGCAGGATTGGCGATCATCGGCATCATCTACACGATCGGAGGGACGGGCTGGATGGAACGGCGCGTCCTGATCGGTGGGATGACGCGGCTTGTGGGGAATGCGGCTGGCCGCCTATTTGCTCAAGACCCGCGTCATCGGGCATGAGGAAGAAGGCCGCTATCAGGAAATCCGTAGAAATTGGCAGACCAACATCGGCTTCAAGTTCCTGCTGTTCTTTGAGGGTCAAGCGTTGTTGTGCGTGGTTCTCTCAGTCCCGTTCCTCTTGGCTGCGATGAACCCGACAGAAGGCTTCCAGTGGTTCGAATATCTCGGGAGTCGCCATCTGGGCGATTTCCATTTTGGGCGAATCGCTCGCAGACGGCCAGCTTGCTGCATTCAAACGCAAACCCGGAAGTAAGGGACACACCTGCCGTGAGGGGTTGTGGCGCTATTCGCGTCACCCTAACTATTTCTTCGAATGGTTTATCTGGATCGGGTACGCGTTGGTTGGAGTGGGCGCAGACTATGGTTGGCTCGGATTTCTTTCGCAGGGATTCATTCTGTATTTTCTGCTTCGCGTCACCGGTATTCCTGCGACTGAGGCCCAGGCTGTACGGTCGCGGGGCGATGACTACCGAGACTATCAGCGAACCACCAGCGCGTTCGTACCGTGGTTTCCTAAAGAGTTTCCCAAAGAATCGCCGAAGGAGCATTCATGAGTACCGCCATTGCAACTGAGGAGCCGCAAGCATCCTGGTACGAAGCTCTGTTGGATCGTGGCATGGTACCCGATGCGGTGATTCGGGCGGGCATTCGCAGGTTATGCGCGCAGAGGCTCCGCGAAGAAAGGGCGGGAGGAGCGGCACGCAAGGCCTCTTTGATTGCGCAGATGCGAAAGGGTCCGGTTGCTCTTTCCACGGACGCCGCGAATCAGCAGCATTACGAAGTCCCGGCGAGATTCTTTGAGCTGGTGCTGGGGCCGAATCGCAAATACAGTGCCGCTTACTGGCCTCCGGAGACGAAATCGCTGGAAGACGCCGAGGTGAGGACGCTCGCCTTGACAGCGCAACGGGCGCGCATCCAGAATGGCGAGCGCGTGCTGGAATTGGGCTGCGGCTGGGGGTCGTTGTCGCTCTACATGGCTCGAAGCTTTCCGAAGTCCAGGATTATAGGCGTATCGAATTCACGTTCCCAGAAGCAGTTTATCGATGCTCAGGCTGCGGCAAGGGGTCTGAAGAATCTGGAAATTGTCACCGCTGATATGAACGTGTTCGAGCCTGCCGAGCCCGGCTTTGACCGCGTTGTATCCGTGGAGATGTTCGAGCACATGCGCAACTGGCGATTGCTGCTGGAGCGCGTCGCATCGTGGACGGCTGCGGACGCGACGATCTTCGTCCATGTCTTCTCCCATAAAGACTTGGCCTACCCGTTTGAAGTACGCAACTCCACTGATTGGATGGCGCAATACTTCTTTACCGGCGGCATCATGCCTTCCGACGATTTGATGCTCCAGTTTCAAGATCACTGGCATGTGCAGGATCGGTGGAGCCTCGCGGGCGACCATTACCAGCGAACCTCTGAAGCCTGGCTCGCCAACGTGGATGCCCACCGCGAGGAGATCCTCAAGGAGTTCACCCCGGTTTATGGCGCGGGACAGGAACAGCGCTGGCTGGAGCGCTGGCGCATCTTCTTCATGGCGTGCGCCGAACTATTCGGCTACGCCAAAGGGTCAGAGTGGATGGTGTCGCACTACCTGCTGGAGAAGCGCCTGCGGAATGCGTAGAGTCCCGCAAGACTCAAGCCGGCGACTAACATCGTCCCAGGCTCAGGAGTGACGGTGGCAGCAGTGACCCTTGCGGAATCGCTGAAATTCTCGGCGCCACCCAGAAAAATCAGGCCTTGATTGAGATCCGCGCTATTGTCCGCGCTAATCCCGACCGTTGTGCTGCCAGCGCCATTTACGGAAAAGTGCAAAGTGGCCAGTAGAAGAGGCTCGGTGAAATCGCCTGCTTGGAGTTCAAAGCTAGGTGTGTCAACCAGGGCCACGACGTCGGTGCCCGCACAGCAACCTGATATGTCTTGAAAAAAGGTCGAATTCACGGTGGCTCCCGGTGAACGTGATCAGAGGCGAGCCGACGTCTACGTTGAAACCAAATGCAATCAGGCCATCGGTTGGATCCGGAAAGTTAGCGAAGACATTGGTCGCATCGACCGCTACATCAAACGAGCCGCTCACCGAAGGCGGAGCAGAGACCGTCACAGAGGCGGCGTGAGACGCGACACTTAAGAGCGCGAATGCCAAGGAAGAAAAAGCAAATCGTTTCATGATTATGGTCCTAAAAAGAAGTTATTGAACAAAAGCGCGATAGAGAGTTACCCACAAGCGATAGTCGTTGAGAGTGATTTTGCCATCCCCATCCAGATCCATTCGGCGATCCACTTGGGAAACCGTCTTCCCGATGGCTGCCTGGATCAACGCCTGATCGGCCGGGGAGACCGCTCCGTCATCGTCAAAGTCGCCTCCCAGGGGATTGAGGCCGATCAGAATCGGGTCATGATCGGACGCCGCAAATTGATCCTGCGCTACGTAGTTTGAAGCCGCGGGTTTGGTGGACGAGTTGATCGCTTCCAGGGCCGCGGGCTCATCGGCATTGATGTGCCATTCCGCCACATTCTTCACCAGTGGGTTGAATGAGCCGTTCACCATGGCATGGTCCAGATAGCCGTTTTGCAAGCCGAAGTTATAGGAATAGGCATTGGGCCCGATCAGCGAGTTAATCAGGTTGGCGTAGCCGTGGCTGACAAAATATTGAATGGGGTCCTCGCCGAAATAGGTATTGAAATCGCCGATGAGCAGAAGCTTGCGGCTGGCCGCGGGCGCTGGATCACTGGTCGGATTTCCTGCCAGCCACGTGACGACGTTGGTCGCCATGTTGAGTCTGAGGCCGTTGCAGTTGCCTTGGAAAACATCGTCGCTCCCGCCGCCGCACGCGCTGCTCTTGGAACGGAAATGGTTCACCGCCACAGTGAACGTCTGCTGACTGGCTTTCGCTCCCGTGGCAGGCTGGAAGGTTTGCGCCAACGTCGGCCGATTGGTGTCGTTTTGATAATACTCAGCCGGTGAACCGACAGGAGTCACCGCGGCGACCCTGTAAATAATCGCGCAGCGGATTGCGTCGGTCCCATTGGATCCGCCCAAAGGAACCGTATCGATGAAGGCATACGTGCCTGCTCCGAAAATCGCATTGAGGCCATCCACCAGCGACTGCACTCCCACATTTGTGTAGTGGTTCGTGCCCGTGCCGGTGTTTCCGTCGTCGAAATTCTGGACCTCGCTCAGGCCATAGATGTCGGCGTTCATGCCTGACAACTCAGCCAGCACTTTGGCCCTCTGGTTATTGAATTCCGTTTGCGTCTGAGCGCCGCGGCTGCCGAGCGTAACAAAGAAATTCAGCACGTTCGCGCTAGATACCTTGAAGCGGCCCGCCAACCACTGGAACCGCAGGCCGGGGATTGGCTGTATTGTCAAACGTCGGGCTCGCCGAGGTTTCCAGATCGTATTGAGAATTGCGCTGGTCGAGCACTCCCTGCAGAGGAGTCACCGTCTGGCTCTGCGGATCGTAATTCAGCCGCGCGCCTACGCGAATGGTGTTCGACGCACTCAATCCACCAGGAGGAAATAGCGTGGGGAAAAGATTGGTGTTCGATACGCTGCTGGCGTCGTTGAGATAGACGATGCTGCGAGCGTTGAGGTCAGTGTTAGGGGCCCACGTAGATTGATTCGGATTCTGTGTGGGAGCAAACAAAACCTGCGGGAGCGAGCCCGATCTCATCGAAGGCAGCCAGATTGAAATTGGCGACCACGACCAGTTGCTGGCTGAACTGAACCGCCATGCCCTCGTAATGCTCCAGGTCCCCGGCCGTCGTTACCGGCAGCGAGATGACGGTGCGGGTGAATGTGTTCCCGGTGCTGCAGACCTGCTTGGTGGGCGAGGTCAGCTCGGTCATGGTGAACCCGGTGGCTCCGAATTCGGCGACCGTGCCCTTGACGCGTATTCTGGTTCCCACCGCCGGAGGCGTGACGCCGGGATCAAATACATAAATGCCTTCCGATGTACTGGGCGATGCATCCCAGGTGGCATCGGGCTCCTGCACATAGAAGCCATCAGGCGAGGTGGTGCCGAAGAAGCTTCCGACCACGATTCCCTCGATCTCTACAACCTGCCCAACCAAGGGGCTGGTTGTTCCGCTGCCCTGAACGGTGTGGACGGGCGTAGACGTCTTGACGCCCGCCTCGCATGCGAAGGCAATCGCGACGTTGCTATACAACTGCGACGTGGAGCCTTCGGTACAAGATGCGCTCACTGTAAAGCTAAAACTACCCGACAACGAAGGCGTCCCGGAAAGCAGCGCCGTGTTGTTACTCCCGCTAAACGTGATCCCGGTTCCCGGAGGCAGAGTTCCGCTGGTGGTAAAACTGCAAACCGACGCGTTGTTCACGGTCAACGTTTGCGAGTAATTCAACCCTTCCGTCCCGGCGGGAAGCGTAGTGGGACTGAAGCTCAGGGAGACTGCCCCTGCGTCATCATTCTGGATGGTGCCGGTGGCGACCAACACGCCCGTACTAGTTCCGACGACATTTGAAAGCGTGACCGTGAACGTCTCGTCGGGCTCCGGCGTCGTATCTCCGTTGACCAGAACCGTAACATTGGTGGTGAGCTGACCCGCGGTAATCGTAAAAGGCGCGCTTGAAAACGCTGTGTAATCGGATGGAGCCATGGCCCCACCGTCTGAAGTGGTCGCGGTGAATGTCACGTCTGTGCTCGCGGCGACGTTCAGGCTGGCCGCAAAGTTGAAACTGGTCGTACCGGAATTTCCTTCCGGAAGAGACACGCTGCTGATGGTGAGGCAGGGGTTCGCCTGGATGGCCGAATTTCTCGGATTTGCCGCGGCGGGGGTAGCAACGAAATCAGCCGAGTTTACATCCGTGTCCAGGCAGCCGCCACCTTTGCGAAAATCTGCAGTGCCATTGGCGAGCACCGTAGCCGCAGTGGCCCCACTGGTAGAGCCTTCGCTGCACGACACCGCCCCATACCCTACAAAATCCACGTCGGCCGCGGGGCAGGAACCGCTCAGTGCGGTGGTGCTGGCAACCAGGGCGACCTTTCCACTGGTCGCACTCATGGCGATTGCGCCGGTCGCATCGGGGGTTGGTAAATTGGTTGTCCCTCCGGTGCCTTGCGACTCCTGGACCAAATAGTATTTCCCAGGAGCGATCGAACCGGTTAGCGTGGTCACCTGCCACGTTCCCGTGCCCGCGGCGCTGTTGTACTGAACCGAAAATCCTGTGAGGTTTACAGTGGTGCTGCCGGAGTTGAAAAGCTCCACAAAATCGTTCTTAAAGGTGGACCCGCTGTTGCCGCCTCCGCCGTAAACCTGGCTGATGCGGACGCCTTGTGCAGAAACGCACATGGCGAATATGAGAGAGATGAATGACAGTGAGAAGAGTCTGGTTCGCATTGGAATGCCTCAGCCTATCGGGAGCAAGTTAACATCGGATAACACTCAGAACACATATTCGTGAAACCAACCTACGGTTGGAGCAGCTAGAGGTTCTTTATGTTACGAGCAGACCCGACTTTATTTCAAGGAAAAAGAAGTCCTGGTACTACTGATGCACCGCGATGTACAGGGTCTGCTTTCCAGCGGCCCCACCCAGCGTAAACGTCAAGGGAACTGCGTCATTGTCGGCAACCTGCGGGACCTGCACGTTGAATTGATAGAGCCCGACGAAACCTGCCGCGAGTCCTGAATAGACCGTGTTTCCAAGGGTCTGGTTAAACAGGAAATGGAGTGGAGCTTTCAAGTTGGTCAGCTGCGCGGGCGCGATCGTTCCGACAGGCACATCCGGACTCACCGGCCCGAATCCGAGGCCGTAGAAAACGAGCGTCTCGCCCGGCTTGGCTGGACGCGACGTCACGCCGGCAATGGCGCCCGTAGGAAGCGCGTTTACATTGTCAGGCAGAAACGCCGCGACGTATTGCTTTCCGGAAATCACAAAAGAATCGGGTGCGAGTAGGGTCGGCTGCTGCGCGGCCACGTTCACGGTGAAGGGCGTACTGGCGCCCTGTGCGTTAGAGACGACAACCTGCGCGAGACCCGCGCTCACGTCGCCCGGCACCAAAGCATTGATCTGTCCAGGGCTGACGAAATTGACAAACGCCGCTTCCCCATTGATCTTCACGCCAACACTCTGCACCGAAGTTGGGGCGACATTGTTCACAAAAAGCTTTCCCCAATCCGCCGTGGCCGGGGCGAGGTTCTGGCCATAGATTTCGATGTACGTTCCAGGACCCACGGTCGGCATGCCACCAAAGCTGCTGGCGATAACCAATCCGCCCGGCGAAATCTTGGGGACGGTAGCCGCGGTAATGGTGAACGTCACTGTGATAGCAGTGGGTGTCTGCGTCTGATTCGGCACCACCCGTATCCGCGCGGTCAAAGTGCCGGGTGGCAGCGTTCCCGGGCTGGCCGTTACCATCAGGACAGCGGGCGTGGAACCGTTCAACGGGGTCACGTTGAGCCAGGATGGGGCCGCGTAATATCCCGCCGTTCCAGTGTCGGTTTGAATGGTGAAGCTGGTCGGCGTTGTCCCTGAAGCCGCCACTGAGACGGTTTGCGCAGCCGTCGTGCCGCCCCCTTGTGCAGCCGAAAACACAAGTTGCTGAGGAGCCGCCGAAATCGTCGAGGAGTCCGCAACCAACAAGGGCAACTGCTCGCTCACAGTTGTGCCGTCTGCGTCGGTGACGGTCACAGTGATGTCGTAGATGCCCGATGCCGACGGGTCCGCGTATCCGGTAAAGGCCCCGTTTGCGTTTAAGATTATGTCGTCCGGGAGTCCTGTTGCCATCCAGGTGTAAGGAGGCGTGCCACCGCCTGCCCCCATCGTCGCCGCGTACAGAAGGCCGTTGTTCGCGACGGGCAGTGCCATGGTGGTGATGGTAAGACCGGGGCCGACAGCCGCCTGGTTGAACGTGATCGAAGCGGTTGTCGACGGGTCGGAAACAAAAGAAACCGTACCGGAACGCGAGCCCCCAGGATTGGGGGGAACCGTGTAGGAGAGAGTAAATGGCGATTGCACAATCTCCTGTCCAAGGTACGGGCCGGTGATCCACGACGGGACGCTTGCGACGTTAACCCAACATCCGGTTGGCGAATCCGTCACCATGATCGTGCCCGAACCACCGGAGTTTGGGACGTTGACAACGGCAGGCGCGACCGCGACTGTACAGGAGCTGGAATTTTGGACCACAGCCGGGAATGCATCGCCTGGGAGGGTGACTCCTGAGCGTGGCAGCGCGGTAGTGTTGGCGGAAACGCCGACTGTGAGCAGCGCTCCTTTGCCGGTGGCAACCCCGGAAGGCGGGCCTTGCACCGTGGCCCAGGAAGGGATGTTGGATGCGCTGACGGTACACCCCGCCGGATCGACTAAGAGATTATAGGGCTGGGTTTGCGCACCCGGCCCAAATTCGATGATGTAGTTGTATCCGAAGACGCAGGTTGGATTCCCTGCTTGCGCCCAGGAAACGGCGCTGATAGCGGTCGCCAGCAGCGTAATGCATAACCGCATATATCAGCTCAGGAACTACTGGTGTACCGCGACGTACAGCTTCTGGGTGCCCGGCACGCCGCCCAGCGTGAATGACAGCGGGACCGCGTCATTATCGGCGACCTGCGGGACCTGCACGTTGAACTGATAGAGTCCCACGAAACCCGCGGCCAGTCCCGAATAAACGACATTGGCCGGCGTCTGGCCAAACAGGATCTGGAGCTGAGCATTCAACTTAGTCACCTGAACGGGAGCGATCGTCCCCACCGGCACGTCTGGCGTCACCGCGCCGAACCCGAGCCCGTAGACAACCAGTACCTCACCCGGCTTGGCTGGCCGCGACGTCACACCGGCGATAGCTCCCGCTGGGAGCGCGAACGTGGTCGCGTAGTCCGGCGGCAGAAACGCACCGATATACTGCTTTCCTGCGACCTGGAAAGCTCCCGGAGCCAGCAACGTCGGCTGCTGCGCCGCGACATTCAACGTGAAAGGTGCACTGGTGCCTAGCGAGTTGGTCACCGTAACCTGCGCAGGTCCCGCGCTGACGTCACCCGGGAGCAAAGCGTTGATCTGTCCGGGGCTGACATAGTCGACGAACGCGGCTTCCCCGTTGATCTTTACCCCCACACCTTGGAGCGTAGTGGGCGCGACGTTGTTCACAAAAAACTCTCCCCAGCCCAGTGTGGTCGTGGCCAGGTTCTGGCCGTAGATTTCGACGTACGTCCCCGGACCTGCGGTGGTGAGGCCCCCAAAACTGCCGGCCACAATCAATCCTCCCGGCGAAATCGCGGGCGTGGTGGCTGCGGTCACAGTGAGGCTGACCGGCACCGCAGTCTGCCCGCAGTCTACTTGCGAGCTTTGCGCGCACGAGTAAGTAATGCTACCGGAATAAGTCCCCAAGGTAAGGCCGGTCGCGTCGAGGGTCACGCCAGGCGCGGGTCCAGGCGCTGTGAAATCGGTTGAGGCCAGCTTGATCCACGCGCCGCCCTTGGTGGTGGTGGTCACCGCTACCGAACCTCCATCCGCGGTCCCGACCGTGAGAGGAACTTTCTGCGTCTGGCCCGGACCCAACTGCGCGGAGGCTTGCGCGGGGGTCACTGAGAGAGACAGCTTCAGCAAGGTGGCCGAGACATTGACCGAAGCGCTAGAGTTTCCACCGACAAAATTCAACGTCGCCGTGTTCGAGCCCAAGGTCAAAGCTGAGGGAACCAGCGTGATCGTGATTGCCGTGGGTGCGCTCGTGACGGTACCGGTCGCAGGACTCACCTGCAGCCAGGGAGGAACATTCTGCGTGCTGAAGGAAGCAGTGCCGCCCGCCGCGGTTAACGCAAGGGCCTGTGCGGAGGGAGCAGACCGGCCCTGATACGCCTGGAACGTAAGGGAGCTTCTACTGGAATTCAGTTGTATGACCGGAGCTGCTTGTACGTTGATGGTGACAGTGACATTCGGCGTCGTGGTGCAAGCCGTAGGGACGCAATTGAACGTCAGCGTATCGGTATAACTGCCGGGTCTCAGGTTGGTAGCATCCACTGCAGCGGAAAAGGAACCTGGTGCACTAGTCGAACCCCCGCTCAGCCCCTGGCCGGACGCACTTACTGAAATCGAAGTGGGGCCTCCACCTATACCAATAGCAGGCGCTGATGTTTGCTGTCCCGCGATGACACTCACGGTGACCGATGGGGGCGATACGCCGATCGCGATCGGAGGCGCAGTCACAGTGAAGCTGACAGGGACGACCTGCGGCAGGCAGGGGGAACCCGATGAGCAACTAAAGCTCAGTGCGCCGGAATAGACATTCGGGCTGAGGCCGGTGGTGTTTATCGTTTCCGTAAAGGATCCGGGCGCGTTGGCCGAACCACCACTCAGTCCGGGTCCGTTCGGGCTGACCGTGATGGGCGAGGATCCTCCGCCTATCACAAATGACATGGAGCCTGTCTTCCCCTGCTGGATCGTTGGGGAAGACCCGCCCGAGACAGTGATGTTGACGCCGATGACGTGCAGAGTCACGCTGACGCTCGCACTTCCGCTATTATCCTGTACAGTAATAGCCCCGCTGTAGTTGCCGTTTGCCTCGTACAAACCCGATACGCTCGCTGTTGCCAAGCGAGAGTTATTGGCGGGGATCGTCAATTGTCCTGGCGAAACCCCTAGGCCAAAATTTGAGCCCGCCGCCAGCGAGACTGTAATCGGTTTGCTGCTGGTGTTTGAGATACTAAACGACTGGGGGGAAACCGGGACCCCGGCGTTGGGGGAGAAGTCTAGTGGCCCAGGGACGCTGAAATCGAGGGCCTGCGACGCTGGGGCGAGCCAAACCGCGATCGTCGCCAAGGCCAGTCTGAACAGTAAGCGTCGCAAATTTTCTCCGAATCTGTGTAACGCAAGTATAACCTCTATCCTGGGATAAAGATAGAATAACAGCTAGGCGTGTTCAACCTTCGGATGATCCATCCCGCCGCTAAAACAACAGTGCGGGCTATGCTCCTTACGTTTCTTGTGCCTGTTCTGTTCGCGCAACAGGTTCCTCCCCCAAGCGATCCTCCAGCGGCTGCCAACACGCGCTCTTTAATTCAACCGGAAACATCAAAGAAGGTCGAGGCACCAACCAAGCCCGGGAAAACCTACGCACTGATTGTGGGCATTTCCAGGTATCAAAATGATCCTCCCGTAACTTCGCTCCAATTCGCGGACAAAGACGCGGACAGCTTCGCCGACCTCCTCCAGAAGCCCATTGGCGGAGAGCTGGTAGCGCGCGATCAGATTCGCGTATTGACCAACGAACATGCAACCAGGGCCGCCATTGACGATGCCGTGCGAGATATCAGCAAGGACAAAGGCGCGCCTGAGAATACGCTGGTCATCTTCATTGCCGCCCACGGAATTTATCTCAAGACCGAAGAAGATCCCGACACGCACAAGACCATTGAGCGCGATCCCTACATCCTCACCTACGACAGCAATCCTCAGGATGCCAAGATGACCGGATACCCCATGGACGATTTCCGAGTCATGGTCGCCGAGCAGGCAATCAAGTTCGGACACGTACTGGTGCTTCTGGATGTCTGCCATGCCGGCAACGTCGCGGGCATCAGCGGGGGCGGCGAACTGGAGGCTGTGGTCCGCAAGGTGTGGGAAGGCCGAGCGGGCGACCTCGGCGTATTGCTCGCCAGCCACTCACATAAGTTCGCCGTCGAATCCGCCAGTTTCGGCGGAGGGCACGGCGCATTTAGCTACTTCGTCATCGCGGGCATGAATGGCGCGGCCGTTTCGACGGGGGAAACGTCCATCAGTTTCGCCGACCTGGCTGTGTATGTCATCAAGAATGTAAAAGACTTCACTCGCAGCCAGCAGATCCCCGACAAGTCTTCCACCAACGACGACATGATTGTGGTGCCCGATACCAACAAACCAGGCGTGGCGATGCTTCCGGCCAAACCTTTATCCGACCAGGAACTTCGCCAATTGCGCGCACGCGGATCGCAAGCGCCTTCCACTACACAAAGCCCGGCAGGCACGCCGCCCGCAGGCGATCCATTCGACGCGGCTCTGGCTCGCGGTGTCCTTCTGCCGGAGGAAGCCGGCAGCGCCTTCAACCTGCTGAATCAGCCCGGCCAAACTCAGGAAGCAATAGCAGATCGACGGCGGCGGCTCCGGATCGCGCTGGAGGATAGCGGGCAGCAGGTGATGTCAAAGTATCTGGAAGGCGAAGAAGTTCCGCAAACCAAGGCGGACTTCGACCGCTGCGCCCGCTTGTTTGAGACGGCTCTGCAGCTCGATTCCACCAATACTTTCGACCGCAGCCGCTCCCTCTTCTGCATGGGCCGCGCGCAGATCTTCGCGAAACAATACGACGACGCGCAACGCAGTCTCGATCAGTCCATTCAACTGGACTCGCGCCGCGCCTATGCATACAATGCCTTGGGCATCGCGCACCTGGAACGCATCGCCCGCACGGGAACTGGATTCGATGAGGCCTCCACTGCCTTCCGTACCGCTATGCGATACGCACCGTACTGGGCGTATCCGATTCACAATCTCGCCCTGACCGAATCCGAGCGCGGAAACTACGACGAAGCCATCCGGCTGTACGAATACGCGATGACTATCGCGCCGCGCTATTCTTATCTCCCTTACAGCCTCGGTCTTTTGTATGTCCGCCTCGGCGATTTCCAGAATGCCCGCAAGTGGTTCGATCAGGCTCGCCAGACGCTGGAACGATATTCCAAGCCTCGCAACGGAGCCTGGGCCGAACGTGCCCGCATCTGGAATGCGTTAGGTACGGTTGAGCGGTCGCAAGGCCGGGAAGCCCGCGCCCTCGACTTTTTTCAGAAGGCCTTGGCCGACGACCAAGCCGATCTAAACGCCCGTCACAATCTTGCGCTGCTCCACGCCAAGCGAGGCGACCCAATGAAGGCAGACGAGCTTTGGCGCGACAATCTAGCTCGCGACCCGATGTTCACTCTTTCCCGCGTTTCCTACGCCGAATCGCTTGCGGGCCGCGGCCAGCGCCGCAATGCCATCGAGCAATACGAGCGTCTGGTTGAGGACAAGCCGGATTACGTCGCAGCCCGAGAATCGCTGGCCCGGTTATACCTGGCCGAGAACGACCTCGCGCGCGCCATGGCGGAGTTGAAACCAGCGATTGGCCAGGCGCCAGCGAACCCGGCCCTGGTGGAGCTGCGCGGAGATGTGGAAGCCAAGCTGGGCGATTCGGCGTCAGCGAAAGCCGACTGGCAGCAGGCGCTCGACGCATCGCCAGACCGCGAAGCCAAGTCGCGGATCGAGAAGAAACTCAAAGGGCGCTAATAGCTCGTTTGAAAGACCGTCCCAGGCCGATGCGGTTCGAGCACAACGTTAGCCCCAGGCCGTAAGGCCGGGGGTTCTAGTCCCTGTCAACAAGCTCTTAGTCGGCACACGTCTTGGTCTTCGTGCGATCACTCGTACTTCAAGGCCGCGAGCGGATCTGCTCGAGCAGTTCGCAGCGCCGGCGGCAGAACCGCCGCGAGGGCCACCAGCACGATGCAGGCAACGGGCGCGGTGACACTCCAGAAATCAGTCGGCTTGACCGCGAATAATTGTGAGGCGAGGTAGCGGCCCATGCCAAGGCCACCCGCGATTCCGAGTCCGATGCCAAGAAAGACGAACGCTGCCGTGTCGGAGAGGATAAGACCCACCACCTCCCTTCGGCGCGCGCCCAGCGCAACCCGGATGCCGATCTCGCGTGTACGGCGCAGAGCAGCGTAGTTGATGACGCCATAGAGTCCCACCGCCGCCAGCAGCAACGCGACGATGGCAAAAAAACCGGCCAGGATTGCAAGCAGGCGCTCACGCGTCATGGTGTTGTCGATTTGATCCCGCAGCAGAATGGTCCCGAGCACGGTGAAGGCCGGCGACGCATCCGCGATTTCTTTCCGAAGGTCCGGAATCAGTGGCGCGGCTGGAGATCTGGTGCGGATGCTCAAGGTCGCGATCTCAATGTCGCGGACCGGCGTGTAGATGGATGGCTCCTCCGGCTCGCGCAGGTTGTTCCAGCGTGCGTTGCCTACAACTCCGATGATCTCCAGCTGCACGGGCCAGGGATCGTCGCCGAGTCTTTCGAATCGCTGGCCGAGCGGATTTTCGCCGTGAAAGAACGCGTCGACGAAAGCCTGATTCACGATCACCGATGTGGAGTTGGCGGGTTCTTCAGGGAGAAAGTCGCGGCCGCCGATCCAGCGTATTTGCATCGTCTCAAAGAAGCCGGCGGAAACCGGAACCTCCCGCGCACGGACCGTTTCGTTGGGATGCCCCCGGCGGTGTATGAATGGCGTTTCGATCCATACCATATCGCCCCCCATGGGGCGCTGCAGTGACATCGCGGCAGCTTGCACTTCTGGGAGATGGCGCGCGACTTCGAGCAGGGCGGAAGCAGAATGCGGAGGTGAATTCCCGGGTTTCCTTTCGGCCAGTTCGATCAAGACGACGTTGTCGCCGTTAAAGCCGAGATCGACCGAAATCAGCCGCTGGAAAGATAGAAGCAGCAGCCCGGAGAGGAACAGCACCGCCACGCTAAAGCCTATTTCGGCTGTGATCATCCAGCGGAGCGCCCGGACCCGGCCTGAGTGGTGCGTCCCGCCCGATTTTAAAGTGGAATCGGGCGATGCGGCGGAAGCGCGCACTGCGGGAACGATGCCAAAGAGTAGCGTGGTGATGACACTGAGCGCAGCGGCGAACGCAAGAGTGGCCGCATTGGGGGAGACGTCGAGCCATGCCGGGAAGTCCGACGAGCCAAGGCGCGCGACCAGGAACGGCGCAGTGACAGAAGCAAATCCAACGGCGCCGATGCATGCCGCAAAGGCGATTTGCGAACTTTCTATGAGCATTTGCCGGATGAGACGGGGCCGGCCGGCTCCGACCGCGAGCCGGAGAGCCATCTCGGTATCGCGTGCCGAAGCGCGCGCCAGCATGAGATTGGCGACGTTGGAACAGGCCAGTAGCAACAGCAGCACGCAGATGAGAGAAAGAATCCAAAGCGGGCGGCGGAACTGAACGCGAAACAGGGAGTCAGCTCCGCTGGAAGCGTCGCGGATTCGCAGAGGCTCATTCGTGAGTTGTTCGAGCTGAGATCCGCGAAGGCTCCGGGGCGGGTTGATGCGAACGCGCTCGCGAAGAAAGTTGGTGAGCACAGCCTGGAGACGCTCGCGCAACTGGGGCAGGTTGGTTTCAGGGTGCACGCGGCCCCACACCCGGAAGCCTCCACCATCAGGATCGTCCAGGCTGCGCGCGTCTGACGCAGCGGAGAGGGGCAACCAGACATCGGTCGAATAGCCGGGCTGCACGCCCGCGTACGGAGCCGCGGCGATTCCGACGATCAGAAAGGCTCGCCCTCCAATTATTAATCGTTCTCCAAACGCGAGAGGCCTCGAACCAAAATGGCGTTTCCAGAATCCGGAGCTGATGACGGCGACCTGATAGGCGTAATGCGGCACGTCATCGGCGGGCTCGATGAGACGCCCCCATGCCGGGCGGATACCGAGGACCTGAAACCCTTCGCCCGAGATAGCTTCCGCAACAATGTTCTCTCCAAAGCCACCGGAATCGTCGGAAAGACGGAGGCGCAGTCCGGTCGTCAACGCAAAGAGATTCGCTTGGCCGTGCGCAGCTTCGCGCAGAAGTTGATATTGCGCATAGCTAAAAGAGTTGGACTCGTGCGGCTGGTTGTCCGGAGCAAAGAAGGGCGGCAGGAGCCGCGCGAGATCGACAAGCTGATGAGGCGCGGGGATCGGCAAGGGTCGAAAGATAAGCGCGTCGACCAGCGTGAACGCGGCCGTGCAGGCGCCGACAGCAAGGGCCAGAGACGCAATCGCGGCGAGGCTGGCCTTCCAGTACTTGGAGATCATACGCAGGCCAAAACGGAAGTCCAGCAGCAGAGACTCTAGCCCGACGGCGGATTTTATTTCCCGGCTGGATTCGCGGAGTTGCAGTGGATTGCCGAGTTGCCTGCGCGCTAGACGTTCGGCCTCTGCGGGTGATAATCCGCCGCGAACCAGGTCCGCCGCACGCTGCTCAAGATGGAACTGGAGCTCATCTGCGAGATCGGCGGCGGCGTGTTCGGGGCGCAGGGAGTTGGCGAGACGAGAAATCCACGACATAAGCTCACGCTTTCCGGAGCACCTGTCCGATGGCGGCTGCGATCGAGGTCCACCGGCCCTCCTCCTCTTGGAGTTTTTTGCGGCCTGCTGCCGTAATCTCGTACATACGCGCCCGGCGCTTGTTTTCCGTGGTGGTCCACTTGGCACGCACCCAGCCGGCCTCTTCCAGCCGGTGAAGAGCCGGGTACAGCGAGCCCTCTTCGACGCGAAGGAGATCAGAAAAGGCCTCAATTTGGGCCGTAATCCCGTACCCGTGAAGAGGTCCGCGGCGGTCGAGGATTTTGAGCACCAGAAGGGGGAGCGAGCCTTGTAGTGCGTCCTGTTTGGACATATATAGATATCTTAGTAAGTACGCTAAGTATGGGTCAGACGCGAACAGAAGTCAAGACCGGCGAGATCTCAATTCGCCACTGGAAAGCAAATGCTTCACCTCAGCCAGCCACACGGTTTGCGCTTCGACCAGCAGAAGCCCCCTGCGCAAGGCGAGATAGAGGCCGTAATCGTAGCCTGTCTGGAGCGGCTGTTTCCGGCAGTTTTCATCCATCGCGCGAAGCTGTTCGAGATACAGGGCATTTTCAGCCTGAACCCGCGTGATTTCCCGTTCCAGACCCGGTTTGTTTACCAGCAGGCCGGCCATCAGTTTCACCAGCAGGTCATAGCGCGGACGCGGAGGATCGGTTACCCCGGCCACCCATTTCCGCAACGTTGCACGTCCAGCACTGGTTAAGGAGTACCGTTTCTTGTCAGGCTTGCCGGACTGGGCTACCGAGCGGTACACCACGAGTCCCTGTTTATTGAGGCGGGCGAGTTCGCGATAAATCTGCTGGTGCGACGCGTGCCAGAAATGAGACAGCGCCTGATCGAAGCTCCGGGCTATTTCGTAGCCGGTCATTGGGCGGTGCGCGAGCACGGTAAGAATGACTTCCCCAAGCATATGCACATAGTTGCACAGTGACTCCTGGACACGATAGACTGTGCAACATGTTGCATATACGCCTTTCGTTATTCACTCTGTTTACAACTTCAACTGCGATTTGGGCACAGACGCCCCAGCCCGCGAAGGCGCAGGCCCCGCCCAGCTTCATGGGACCGTGCTCCACGGTGTCCTGCGAAGTCCAGAACGATTGGAGTCGCAACAACGTGTTGCTTTATCTGACTGCCAGCGCCATGCCTGAAGAGAAGTACGGGTTCAAGCCGGTACCGGAAGAACAAACCTTCGGCGAACGAGTGCTGCACGTAGCTCAGGTGAATGTGAGTCTTCTGCAGGGACTCGGCGCGAAAACGACTCCACCGGTCATCGATCCCAAAGCGACGTCCAAGGCTGAAGCGATGGCCGCGGTTCAAAAGGTTGGCGAATATGGCCTTGCGGTGATAAAGGAGTTTAACGAGCAGCAGTTACTGACGCGCGTCGACTCACCGCCGTTCATGGGGCCGATGTCGACGCGCCAGCGGATGCTGTACTTCCTGATGACTCACAGCCAAGACACCTATGGGCAATTAGTCGTATATCTAAGATTGAACGGGATTGTGCCACCCGCGAGCCGGCAGCCTTAGGTGTAATGGAACAAATCACGACGTTACTCGACCGGGATGGCAGTGGGACCGGGCTTTCGGACGAATTGAAGAAGCTCTACGGCGGAGATCTTCGATTTGCGGCACGTCAAGATCGGCCTTACGTAGTGGGCAACTTCGTAAGCTCTCTTGATGGGGTTGTCAGCTTCGCGATTCCCGAGAAATCGGGAGGCGGTGAGATCAGCGGGTTTGATAAGGCTGACCGGTTCATTATGGGGCTCCTTCGCGCTTCGGCGGATGCGGTGATGGTTGGGTCGGGGACGTTAAAAGACACACCTTCCCAACACTTATGGCTTGCCGAACAAGCTTTTCCAGAAGCCCGCGAACTATATGCAAGGTACCGGCAGGAAGTGCTTCAAAAGCCGAAGCCGCCGATAAATGTAATCGTGAGCCGCAGCGGAAACGTGGACCTTCAGAAAGCTGTGTTCCACACGCCAGGGCTGACGGCACTCATCATTACGTCGCCCGAGGGACGGGATGTTCTTGAGAAGAACGGAGTATCTGCACTCGGCTCCGTTCAAGTAAGAGTGGTGGGAGGCCCTGGGGACAGGAGCGCTCCGCAGGCAATTCTAAATCTGCTTCTCGATGAGTTCGCCGTGAAGATGCTGCTCCATGAAGGCGGTCCCGGTCTTTTCGGTGAATTTGTAGCACAGGGCTGCATAGACGAACTCTTTCTCACCGTCGCTCCACAATTAGTTGGAAGAGACGAGAAACATCAGCGTCCAGGCTTGATCGCAGGCGTCGAATTTCTTCCCGGCACTGCGCCATGGCTGAACCTCGCCAGCGTGAAGCAAAGCGGGCAACATCTTTATCTTCGGTATGCGAGTCGAAGTTAATGCGCACCCGGTAGCGTCTTGGCGGAGACGGTCTCTTTCGACTGGATCAGGCGCGGAGCACCTTCACGTTCTGCGTCCGGCCGATTCATCGCGAACGCCGCCACCAGCCTTCCCCGCCCCAACCACCAGATGCTGAAGCTCGAGGTGGACAAATCGCCCCGCTCCACCACTTCTTCGGCGCCCGCCGGGTCTCCCCAGAACTCGTAGGAGAGATCGAAGACATCGGAGAAGAAATAGGGAACGTGTACAAATGGCTTCCGCTCACCCGAGAGTGCGCTGGCGCAATGCTGCCCTTGCGAGACTGCGTTGTCCCAATGCTCGGCGCGACGACGCTTTTCGAAAATGGAGTCGTAGTAATTCGCGACATCCCCGGCCGCATAGATATCAGGTTGACTGGTTTCGAGGTATTCATTCACCACGACGCCGTCTGACAACTCAATTCCACTCTTCATTAAAGGCTCTATCACCGGGCTGACACCGATGCCCGCGACAACCATATCGCAAGCGACCTTGTCCCTATTTTGCAAGACCACTGAGTCAACCGCACCTGAGCCGGTTAGTTTCGCGAGCTTGGAATTCTTGACCAACCGGACGCCCCGCTGCGTGTAGTAATTCTCGAAGAACTGAGACATCGACGGTGTGAAAAAGCTTTGCCAGATGCGTTCTTCAGGCAGAATCATGGTGGTTGCGATGCCCTTGTGAGCCAGAACAGAGGCCACTTCCATGGAGATGAATCCACCTCCAATCACGACTGCATGCTTGGCATTACTGGCGGCGGTGCGAATTCGCTTAGAGTCGGCCAGGGTTCGCAGATAGTAGACGCCTTCAAGATCGTGACCCGGAATGTCCAGAGTCTTCACGCGAGCGCCGGTGGCAACAATCAATTTGTCGAATGCGATTTCTTCGCCCGAACGAAGATGGACGCGCTTTTGCGCGGAGTCAACGCCGGTCGCTTCGCAATTGAGCCTCGAATCGATGCCGTGCTGCAAATAGAAATCGCCGGGGTTAATAAAGACGCTGGCCTCCTCGTCCTTTCCGGCTAGGAAGCCTTTCGAGAGCGGCGGGCGTTCGTAGGGAATCGAGCTGTCAGCCGACACAATCGTCAACTCACCGGGCCTCAGGCCGCTCTCAACAAGTTGCTTGGCAGCATAGCCGGCGACCATTCCGCCTCCAAGAATCAGATATTTCGAGGTCTTCATTTATTAGTTGTCCCCCCATGCCCTTCCTATCCCGCCATCGCTCCGTGCCCTTTTCTGAGACACGCTTATTTCGCGCTCGCAGCCTGCGGGCTAATCTGAATCGCGCGTCCACGCTCCGGCCAGTGGAGCCGGTGTTCTAATTGCGCATTGGTGAACGCGCGAATAATATCCTGGCGACCTTCAGAAAAATGGGCCCAATCCTCAAAATGCACCGGGACGATCACAGCATTCGCAAACGCACCGGCGGCCTCTACTGCTTCGTCTGCGGTCATTGTCAAATGAAATGGTCCGACCTCAGGCACACGCGCCGCGCCCATGTGGAGGATTGCGACTTGAATCTTGAACCGTCGCGCGACCTCCCCAACACCCGGATACCAGACAGTGTCTCCGGAAATATAAATAGCGTGCTGGGGAGCGTCTTTAAACAGCAGAACAAATCCGTTCACGGCTCCTCTGTTGATCCCCTCCGGCCCGTGGCGAGCCGGTGTTGCGACAATTTGCAGGACTCGCCCGTCCCGAGATTGTACTTCTGTAGACTGCCAATCCTTCAGCCCAATACTGTTATGACCCAAACGCTCAGCGGCTTCACTAGTAGTGATTACAGACCTCGCGCTGGCTAGCGACAACCGGCCGGCATGGTCCAGATTGTCGAAATGATGATCGTGACTCAGCAGTACGTAGTCGAAGGAGCCCAGTTCGCCGGGGTTTAGCGCCGGACCCGTAAGTTTCCGTAAAGTCACCGGCCCGGATTTGTACTCACCTCCGGCGGGATCAAACGTCGGATCGGTGAGCAGCCGCACACCGCCGAAATCCAACAAAATGGTGGGGCCGCCAACGTAGGTAATGGTGATCCGCTCCTGCATTGGTTCATTTGGTTAGATCCAGCAGAAGGCAAGCAGTTTCGCACTTTACGCTTATATTCACTGGCCGGTAAGCCAGTGGCGGGCCAGAGCCATCGCGTCATCCGACTGAGGGTTGACAGTTTCTCGCCCTTTTTCCACGCCGTCCAATGTGAATATTGCGACAATTCCTTCCGCAGTCGGGACCAATTCCATGCGGTTGGCTTTAGCGTCGAGCCGCAGGTTTTCGCCCAGCCATGTAAACTGCACCAGCACCCGTTGAGAGTGTCCAATGGTGCGGCAGTGGGTCATCAAATCCATCGTGAACGGGGAATGTTTCAACGCTTCGGCGTGAGGAGCCCGCTGAAGAGCGGCGGATCTTTCGGCCTCGCGGCGATCCCGATCGCGCTTTACTTTTTCCGGATCCTTCTCCTCCTGGCGCTCCAACGCATTCAAATTGTTTTCCAGGTTGTCGAGGAAGCTCATGCTTTTAGTATGACTTTAGAAATAGGATTACTGCTGTCCATTGTCTGTGCCACATGTTATCTTGTCATTGAATTGGCGCGGGTCCTGTGTTTCGTCCCTGCTTGATGGAAGCTGTTTGATGGAGGTGGGAAGATGCAACTCTGCTTCAGAGGAATTGCGGTCGCCTTTCTTTGCACCTTCGCAGGGTTGGCGCAGAACGGGCCTCCGCCCATAACGACTTACCCGCCTCCCTACATCTCACTGCCGTCGATCGTGAAGACTTCGGCGGACTATAACGAAGAAGCTCGCCTGGCTGAACTCGAAGGTACCGTCAGGCTGCAGGGGAAAATAGGTGATGACGGACATCCGCGGAACCTGAAGGTCACCGAACCCTTGGGGCTTGGTCTGGACGAGCAGGCCCTGGAAGTGGCCACGCAAGAGGTTTTTCAACCGCAGGGGCTTGGGCAAGCCGTGGCGATCCAGGTCGCCTATCATCTGCCCGCTAAATCCTCCCGCTGGCATCTGCTTCACGCAGAATTCCAACCCCCGGAAGGCGCCTCCCGGCCCATCTTCAGCAACACGATCTATCCGAGCGGGGCGGGAATTCTCACCGGGCCCGCTGTCGATGAAGGCCGATTGTTGGGCGCCATTGGACGGCAGGCTTTCGCGACCATCTCTTTCACCATTGATGAACACGGAGTGCCGGGCAGTTTCCGCGCAGAGGATGTTTCAGAAAATATGTGGGGCCCGGAAGCGATTTTGCTGTTACGCGACTGGCGATTTAAACCTGGGACCAAAGAAGGCAAGGCCGTAGCAGTGCCTGCGAAATTTCAGGTGGCCTGGGGTCCGCTCGATCTCAGCCCGGAGAGGATCGTCCGGATCCGCGAAGCGCTGGACGGGTTGGAAATGTTGAAATCCCCGGTTGGAGGGAGAACACCAGATGCACCGAAACCCACCGCTCTTCTGAGCGAAATTCAAGCGTCCTATACGCAGGAAGCATTGGATGCGAAGCTGGAGGGCGTGGTGGTCATCTCCTTCGATCTAGTGGATGGCGTTCCGGTAAATCTTCATGTGGACGAAGGCTTAGGAAAAGGACTCGACGAGAAGGCATTAGAAGCCGTAAGTCAATTTAGAGTCCAACCTGTTTTGGTAAACGGCGTTTCTTCGCCTATGAAGGGGAGGCTCAGCGTGATTTTCAGACTGGACCAGCAGGCGGGTATCGTACGTGGTAAGTAAGAGTCGCGCCGTTCTCCTCCTGTGTGGCGCATTGTCGCTTCACGCACAGGACCCTGTAAAGAGTCAGCACCGACGTTAAGGTCGAGATCGATAACCAGTGGGTGCGAGTCCTTCGCTCGCGCTTTGCACCGCGCGGCTCGCATGGTATGCATGAACACCCGAACACCGTATTGGTCTTTCTTACGAACACGGATCTGAAAATCACCAACATGGACGGCACCATGCAGGAAGTCCATCGCAAGGCAGGCGAGGTCGCCTATGTGGAGTCCGCCCGCCATTCGGAAATAAGTCTTTCAGACCAGCCGGTCGAAATTGTCCTGGTAGAACTGAAGCCGCAGGCCCCGCATCCTCCGTCGACGGTAAACCTCGACCCTGTGAAACTCGACGCCGAGCATCACACCGTCCCGTTCGAGAATGAAAAAGTACGGGTCCTGCGCACTGTGCTCGATCCGCATATCAAAAGTCCCGTGCACGAGCATCCTCATTATGTCGTCGTCTATTTGACCGACCTCCACACCACCATGAAACTCGCGAGCGGAGTGATGGTGGATAATCCTCGCAGGGCGGGCGAGATCGCATGGCGCGACGCGTACAGCCACCAGACTGAGAATATAGGCGAGCAGCAGGCGGTCGAGATTCAGGTCGAATTGAAGTAATCCAAAAAATGGAACACGGTGTGGCCGTGGAGTGCGGTGTGGATATTGAGGCGGACTGCCAGGAAGTCTTCGATGTAATTCACGATTACAGCATTCGCCTGCGCTGGGATACTCTTCTCAGCAAGGCATCTATCGTCGACGGATCGGCTCACGCAGGTGTGGGAGTGACGACACTGTGCGTGGGTCGAAATACCGTGGGAGGCTTGGGCATGGAGACCGTCTACATCAGCTTCGACCGGCCCAACGTCGCGGCAGTGAAGATGAAGCGCGGCCCTTGGTTCGTGGCGGATTTCGCCGCGAGCATTCGCCACACGGCTCTTGCCACCGGCGCTGGAAGCCGCGTGATTTACAAATTTCGAATCACAGCACGGCCCCTGTGGCTTCGCCCGGTCTTGGATCCAATCCTAAGGTCGATGTTTCAGCGGGAGACACGGAAGCGTCTGCAGTCCCTCAAGCGTTATATCGAAGAGCAAGTCTAGTTTTGCATCGCGCGCGAGTAGAATCCCGCCGCGTCTGACTTGAATTGCTTTAAAGCATCCAGGTTCAAGTAAATCATGTGGCCAGACGGATAGTAAGCGAATTCGATATTGGACCTCAACTTCGGCTCCAACTCCACATGGGCCAAGTCGTACTCCGTGATGAAGAACGGCGTGGCAAGATCATATAGCCCGTTCACGGAAAACACCTTAAGGCGAGGATTCTTGCGCATAGCATCGGCGAGGTCGCCAGCAACGTAGGCATCGCGCATGGGCTGGCCTCCACCGCCGCCCCCGGCCGGGACCTCTGAACCCAGGCGATGAGAGTGATCCCATGCTTGATTGATCCCAGGGCCACTGGGAAGGTACGTTTCATTGGATGAATATTTCAATTCACGGTCCAGATAGTCATGGAACGCAGAGACGAATGCGCCGTTGATACCGGCGTCGGCGGGATCGTAGCCAGGGGTTTCTCCGGCCGCGTCCACGTCAGTTCCTTCGAAGCGCGCATCGTAACGGCCGACGATCATTCTCTGGTCACGCAGAAGCTCCTTGCGGAATCGAGCGGGACTCACTCGTAGATTCGCTTCCTTTATATAGGTGACACTCAGTCCCGTATAGCTGGCGAGCTTTTGAGCGATGACGTCCACTTGCGCTGCCGGGAGGTTATGTCCTTGCGCCAGAGCTTCAGAATAAGGCCCCCGGGCAAACGCTCTTACTTCCTCCAGGAACGCTTTCGTGTCCTTGCCCTTGTGCGACACCTTTTCGTAGTGCGACGCGATGGCCGCGTAGGATGGCAAATTGCCGATGAAAATCGTGTCCGAGCCAGGGGCCTGCGTGAAGTAATTCAGGATCGTCGACATCAGAATGACTCCGTTAAAAGCCATCCCGCTATTCTGCAGTGTGTCCACCAACGCCGCGGAGCGAGT
Source organism: Terriglobia bacterium (assembly GCA_963766615.1). Lineage (GTDB taxonomy): Bacteria > Acidobacteriota > Terriglobia > Bryobacterales > Bryobacteraceae > Palsa-187. The sequence goes on along the minus strand of CAVYBC010000007.1, from coordinate 162,706 downwards.
GGTGCCGTACGATTCGCCAAATAGAAACTTGGGAGAATTCCATCGGTGATTCAGGCTGACGTACCGATAGATGAATTTTTCAAATGCGCGCACATCCTGGTCGGTTCCCGCAAAGTCGCGAATCACACCCTTGCCCACAGGCCGGGAATAACCCGTGCCCACGGCGTCCACGAACACCAGGTCGGACTTGTCGAGCAGGCTGTACTGGTTCGCCACGATCGGATACGGACCTGAGCCAGTGGCCTCAGGACTCTGCGTAACCACCCGGAACGGACCTACAGACCCCATGTGAAGCCACATGCTAGCCGATCCTGGACCGCCGTTGTAAAGAAACGTGACCGGCCGCGTGCGGGCATCCGCGACGCCATCCAATGTGTAGGCGACATAAAAGACGCTCGCGTTCGGTTGGGCGTCGTCCCCATCGATCCAGAGATTCCCGGCTGTCGCGGTGTAGTGGAGTGTAGTGCCGTCCAGTGTCAATTCATGTTGAGTGACTGAAGCTTTTTCCGGCGGGATCGGGAGAGTGGGCCGTTCTGTGGTTGTTTGAGCCTGAGGATTGGCGGGCGGCGTCGCAGTCCGCTGTGCGTGTGGCGATTAATGCGATCGAGGCCAAGAGATACAAGCGAGTAGAGCCGGCGTGGAACAAGGGAACTTCTCCTTGCGGACATTTTCGCACGACACGGTAAACGAATGTATTATGTGTAGGAGTTCATTTCGAGGGGAAATATATGAAATTCTTCCGCGCGGCGCTATTAACAATGACTCTGGCCGGATGGGCTGTGCCAGGGCAGGCTTGGATCACGAAGCTGGTGGTGGAGCATCACGAGAGCCTGGGTGCGGATGGATATGAGCGCCTGACGGGTCACCTCTATGGCGAACTCGACCCAAGAAATCCTCTGAATGCGATCATCACCGACATCGAGTTCGCTCCTCGCAATGCGCGCGGCATGGTGGAGTATTCGGCGACGTTTTCCATCGTCAAGCCCGCCGACATGGCGAAGTCGAGTGGCGTGCTGCTTTACTTCGTTCCCAATCGCGGACGAGTGACGCTCACCGGCAACGGCTTCGTGGCCGACGCGCGCAAGGCGGGACACGTGCTGGTAGCGAGCGGTTGGCAAGCCGACCTTGCACCGGCCAATAATCTGGAGACGCTGGATGTTCCCAGTGGCGAAGAATCCGGACGGGTCATCCATCACCGGCCAGGTTCTGGCGCGCTTCACTGACATGGCTCAGGATACGACTACGCTGCCAATCCTGCGTGGAGGCGTAGCGGGCACCGCCGATCCGGCGAGCCTGGATACGACGAAAGCCAGTCTTACGCGAAGAGCCTCCGAAGACGGCAAGGTGGTTCCGCTTCGGTCAACCGATTGGTCCTTCGGCGATTGTTCCAAGACCGCCTTCCCCGGCACGCCAGATCCGGGCAAGGTCTGCCTAAAAGGCGGGTTCAATCCTGCCTATCTTTATGAACTGGTCTACACAGCCAAGGATCCCAAGGTCCACGGCATTGGCTTCGCGGCGACGCGCGATTTGAATTCCTACCTGCGCTACGAGGCCAAAGACAATCCTCTTGACGGGCGAATCACGCACACAGTGGGCCAAGGCGACTCGCAATCGGGAAATTATCTGCGCAGTTTTGTTCATCTGGGCTTCAATCAGGATGAAACCGGCCGCATGGTATTTGACGGAATCAATCCGAACATCGCCGTGCGGCTGCTGGCGATGAATATCCGCTTCGCAGCACCCAGCGGCGCGACCGCGATGTATGAACCCGGCAGCGACGGCACTCTGTGGTGGAGCGACTACACCGACGAAGCTCGTCATCGCGAATCGGCCGGTCTGTTGGATCGATGCCATGCAACCGAGACCTGCCCAAAGATTATCGAGACGTTCGGATCAGCCGAATTTTATAGCCTGCGTGCGTCGCCGGATCTGGTCGGCACCAGAGCGGATCGCGACATCCCGCTGCCTTCCAATGTTCGCCGCTATTACTTCCCTGGAGTGAGCCACGGCGGCGGGCCTGGAGGGTTCGATCCCGGTCCGGTCGCTCAGGCTTGTTGTGAATTGCCCCGCAACCCGAATCCATCCAGCGACAGTCTTCGAGCGTTAAGAACAGCGCTCGTCGAATGGGTGGTGAAAGGCACGCTGCCTCCGCCGAGCCAGTATCCGCGGCTCGATCGAGGCGAATTGGCAGCCCCCACGCAAGCCTCGCTGGGATTCCCTTCCATTCCGGGGATGCCCTTGCCCGATGGAGTGCTCACGCCACTCTACGACTATGACCTGGGCTCGAAATTCCATTACCGGGACGTTTCCGGTGTGACGGGCGTACAGCCGCCTCCCATTCGTCAAACCTTAGCTGTGGTGGTTCCGAAAGTGGATGCGGACGGCAATGAAATCGCTGGCGTGGCCAGCGTACTGCATCAAGTCCCGCTGGGAACCTACACAGGTTGGAACACTGTTGCGGATGGCTTTTATAAGGGCCACATCCGTTCGCAGACCGGCGGCTACATTCCGTTCGCAAAAACCAAAGCTGAGCGGATGCAGTCGGGCGACCCTCGACTTTCATTGGAAGAACGCTATGGATCTCACGAGAAGTACGTGGCCGCTGTTCGGGCGGCAGCGGAAAAGTTGGTTCGAGGACGATATCTCTTGCAGGACGACGCCGACCGCCTCATTAAGCAGGCGGATGACAGTATGGTGCTGAAGTAGCCTTACCTCGCGACGGCCTTGGGATTCTCGCAGACCGTTTCGATCAAGTCAGTATCGGGCAGCAGAATCGTGGGAATGGTCACTCGCCAGGGCTTTGAGTAGGATTTCGGATCATCGATGGTGATGGCCAGATCCATATGACCGAAATCGCGGCGCGTGAACCGTTCCGTCACGCGCGCCACATCGCTTTGCGGGTGACCTTTAAAGGTATCGAGCCATGCGCGGCCGTTGAAACCCGTTGTCTCCACCACCAGCGTGTTCCCTTCCCAACGCCCGACCGAATATCCAAGCCACGTCGGTTGAGAATCTTTGGGTAGCTGACGGCCATCCATGAAAACCTGGCGGAAGGTCGAGTTGACTGAAGTCTCGTACAGCAGCAGGATCAGTTTCGAGGTCTGAACAATCTTGAACGGGTGCAGCGCATCGCCGCTGTTGGAGGTATCGATGCGCGGCACGCCCGGAGGCAGGCAAAGCGCCATGGGATCGTCCGCATGGTCCTTGATTTCGTGTTGTTTCATTTGCGCCTTGGCCGCTGGGAGCATGGGCACGTCGTCGTCTTTAAGATCCGTGGCTAGGTTCTTGAAGTAGTCGGCCGGTACGGACCAGACGCCTGAGAGGTCCGGCTTCCCATCGGACATTTTTGGAACTGGCGCGGAAAGGTTGACCTTGCCATCGGCACTGCGAGGAACACCGGGCACCGGAAAGTTGAGCCACGAGGACTGGGCGTGCGCCACCCAGACGAAAGCAAAAAACAACGCGGTCTTCATTGAGCTACAGTATATCCGAGCCTCCGATCTGCTACTGCTATCCTGGGTATATGAACGCCGTAGACAAACTATTCGGAACTACCTCCCTAGGCGTCGCCCGAGCCGAGGTCATCAGGCAAACCTACCTTCTGTTGGGAATCAGCGTGATTGCCGGATTCCTCGGCGGCTACGTTGGCATGCAATCGGACCTGCTGGCGCAACTCTTCACGGGCTGGCTGGGTTGGATTATGGCCATGGTTCTGCTGAACGTGATTCCGCGTGTCGCGATTGCTGCTCGCCACAACCCGGTAATGGGTGTCGGGGCCCTGGTTGCCAACGGCTTCATCTCCGGCGTGGTGCTTGCGCCCATTCTTCGTTTTGCCAGTCTCTACGCACCGGGCACCACTCAAATCGCGGCGCTCATGACGGCCGTGGTCTTCCTGACCATCACCGCCTTCGTGATGACTTCCAAGCGAACCTTCTCCGCGCCCAGAGGATTGATGCTGGGCATCTTCGTGAGCATTATCGCGGCTATGGTGCTCAATGCGTTTTTGAATATCGGCGGACTAGGGATTCTGATCGCTGCTGGCATCGGCATTATGGGCGTCTGCATCCTGGTCTACGCGACCAGCGATGTGCTCAATAATCCGCAAGCGGATAGTCCAATTCCCGGTGCGCTCATCCTGTTCGCGGGCCTGTTCAACGTGTTCGTCTCCATCCTGAATCTTCTGCTGCGGTCCGGCCGTAGAAGCTAGAGCCGGGACACTGCTCGCCGCGCCACTTCGCGCATTTTGTTCATCAGGTCGGGCAGCGGCGTTGATGACCCGGGATTGGTTAGCGTAATCGAAAACGCAGCCGAGCCCTGAACTACATAAATCGCCTCTGCATCCTTAGTCACAATCGAAAATGATGCTGAGCCGATGCCGGGCTCCTCTTTCACCGTCGCTCCCGGCTGTTGCTTTTTGGCGTTGAAGCCTGATGTGGCGAGGTCCCGCGGGGCCGTTACCGTTAGGGCAAGATACGGTATCTCGATTTCGTAGATGCAGCCTTCCGCGCCGAGATCCTGTTGCTGAGCGTTCTGGCTCAGTACGACTACGGCGTCGTCAATGGGAAGAATTTCGCAGGCCGTTTTGGCAAAGAGCGGACCGGCGCATGCCAGCAACAAACCGGTGCTACGCGCGCCGAAGCGATTCATTGAGCGAGCCCTGACGGTACCCTTCCAGGTCCAGCGTTACGTAGTGGAATCCCAAAGGCTTGAAGATGGCCGTAAAGAGGCGAGCCATCTCAGGAGCAAGCGCTCTATCCAGCTCATCGGGTGCGATCTCAATGCGGACCAGATCGCCATGGAAGCGGACGCGGAACTGCATAAACCCGAGTCCGCGAATGGCTTCCTCCCCCACCTCTACCGTCTTGATGTTTTCGGGCGTCACCGGCGTCCCATAAGGGATGCGGGAACTGAGGCACGCCGATGCAGGCCGGTCCCAGGTGGAGAGTCCCGCGCGTCGAGACAATTCCCGAATTTCGACTTTGCGCAGACCGGCTTCCACCAAAGGAGCCTTCACTTGATGCTGCTTTGCCGCGGACTGCCCCGGCCGATAGTCGCCCAGATCGTCCACGTTGACGCCATAGATCACGTGCGCCACGCCGCGATCGCAAGCCAATTGGTCCAGACGCCCGAACAGCTCGTCCTTGCAGTGAAAGCAACGGTCGGGAGCGTTTTTTAGGTAGTCGGGGTTGTCGAATTCCAGCGTCGAAATGAATTCGTGACGAAGGGAATGTTCCCGCGCGAAGGCTTCAGCGTCTCGCTTGTGAGATGCGGGTAGCGAGGCGGAGTCGGCGGTCACGGCCAGAGCACGATCTCCCAATGCAGAATGCGCGGCCCATGCCAGATAGGCAGAGTCCGCACCGCCGGAATAGGCGATGATCACGCTTCCAAGCTCGCGCAACATTTCAAGCAGGCGAGCTTCTTTCTGCTCCAACCCGGAGGCGTCGAAGACTCCGCTGGGCGCTAGAGTAACCAGAACGCTCATATTTTCAGTATAGAGACTCATCTCGCCGGGCCTACGGTTAACGTCACTTGCGACTGGCTGCTCACGCCGCCGACGTTGACCAGAACCTCAGCAGGTCCTGGTTGGAGGGGGGCGGGAATCTGCACGTTGATCTGGATGACTCCCTCCGGTTCCCCAGGAGCGATGCCGGCGTAGAGTACTTGCGCGTCTAAGCCTCCTACTGTCGCTGTAACGGGGAGCGTCAGCCGTGGGAGTGCGTCTGAAGTCAGCGTGCCGCCTCCTGTGGCGTAGAGGGCGACGACTGATCCTGCGGGAGCGGGACTCGGGGAGCCGTTCACTGTATTGTCCTGATTGATGGCTGCGGCTTGGCCTTTGCCCGAGGCGTCGGAGGTAAAGATGGCGGGCGCGGCGGGAGCCATGTTGACGGTCATAGGCGCGGAGTAGACATCGTGGGAGGTCTGCACTTGAATTGCGATGGAAGTGACGCCCCCTGCTCCCGCTGGAACCGTCGCGGCTAGCTGGGTCGGCGTTACGTAGATTACCTTGCCAGGGAGATTTCCGAACAAGACGCTGGTGGTGTCGATGGAGCCGAAGTTGGAGCCGTAGATCACTACCAGTTCGCCTACGGAGATCGGCGGTGGGGCGTAGCTGGCGGCGTTGACGATTCCTCCCGTCGCAATCGCGGGAGCGGGGTTGCCCACGGAGACTGCGATGCTGTTAGAGGCGAGCGAGTGGGGATTCTGGACTGTGATGGGATAGTTGGTCAAGCCCGTGAAGTAGAACTTGGGGATCTTGAAGGTAACAGTGGTTGAATTTACTATGGACACCGGTGTCATGGTCCAGAGGACGTTGCCTACCAGGACCGTGGAGCCGCTGACGAAACCGGAACCGGTGATGGTAATCAGGGTGTCATCGGAGCCGATGGCCACCAGGGCGGGATTGACATTGGTCAAGACCGGGGAGGGTGCGTAGACGACCACGGATACATCGATGGTCGCCACTGAATCGCCTGATGTGGGGTGGAGGGTCACGGCGCCGGTGTAGGTTCCCGGTGCGAGGCCTGTGGGGTTCACCGAAACCTGAACACTGTTGGGAGGGCCGGAACTGCTGGGTAGCGCGGAGATCCAAGTGGGTGAAGTAGTGACGAAATAGCTTTCTGTGCCTGCTACTGCAATCGATTGCTGTGTTGGAGAGGGACCGCCTTGCACGTATTGGAAGTCGGCTCGGGCTGGGGTGAGTTGAAGGGGGGATGCCTCGACGGAGCCGGAGTTGTCGCTGATTTTGAGCAGAATTGCATCTGTTCTGCCTCCGGCAAATTTAGGCTGATACGCGTTCTTAACTGGAAAGTCCGTTGAGTAGGTATAGCCTCCCACAAATGCGCTACCGGCTGAATCAACAGTGATACTCAGCGGCCACTCCGAATCTGAGCCTCCGATCAAGGTCGAGTACACCAATGAATCGCCGGATGCTCCGAACTTTGTGATGGAGGCGTCGCTATTTGTGATTCCTCCACCGACAAACTGCTGGAAAGAATCCTTCAGCGCGATTTCGGGTTCGGTAGCTTTTCCCAGGGCATATACGTTTTGATTCCCATCGACAGCGACATCGAAAAACCAAGTGCTGAAAAAGGTGGAATAGATAAGATTCTGACCGGAAGGGTCGAGCTTCATCAGGTAGCCATACGCGTCGTTGCGCCACGCCGTCTGATATGGATTCTTGAACGTCATGAAGGCATTGAAGGCCCGGCCCACAAGGTAAATCTGTCCGCTTTCATCCACCGCAGCGGCTGAGCCAATGCCGGAAAAGTTATCCCCACCGATGTAGGTGGAGAGAACCAGCGACCCATCCTTCGCCATCTTTCCGAAGACAGGCGCGCCGAAAGGACCTGGATTAGACAGGGGCTGTGGCGCATTCTTCAACGGGAAGTCTTCCGCTGTCGTGGAACCGGTGAAGATCACGTTGCCATCCTTTCCCATGGCAGGGCTCCCGCAGCCGTCGATTCCGGAACTGCCGAGATAGGTTGAAAACATCCAAGTTCCCGTAGACGAAACCCTTGAAATAAAGCAATTCTGGTAACCTCTCAACTTCGGCTGGATCGCGTTGAGAACGGGCAAATCCGGGACGTTCGAGGTGCCGACGATGAAGGCGTCTCCGTTTGCGTCAAGCTTCAGCTTTCCGGGTGACAAGTAGCTAAAGAACATCAGTGCTCGCCCATCCGGCGAAAGCTTTCCTACGAAACCGCACCTCATAGTGCAACTGGACTGAAATGCGTTTTTCAAAGGAATCGATCCAGGACTGGCAGTTCCTGACACAAACAAGTTGCTTGATGCGTCCAGTTCTATTGCGTCGATTTCCCCAACGCTCAAAAACGTGAAGTAAAGAACGCGTCTTGCGTCGGGGGTCATTTTCATGAGCCAAGCACCCGACGCAATCGCATTATTCTGTTGGAACGGATCGAGCGTCGGCGTGGCTGGGGTTTTGCCAGAGCCGCCGAGTAGTATGCTACCGGCCCCATCGAGCCTCACAACGTCGATGCTATCGTCGCCTGGACCGCCTATATAGGTGGAGAACTCAAGTACAGGGTCGATGGTTAGCGCACCGCTGCGTCCGTAGTGGGCGAGTTTGATGCGAACGTGATTATCGCGCGTGAGCTCGTACTCACTTGCGATCTCGTGGCCTTCTTGCAGGACTCGCGGATGGTGCTGGCGGAGAGCACCCGCGATCAGGTCGCCCTGGGCGTCTATGTGGGCTTCGCGATCGAAGGCCAGCTCGATTTGGGCGGGGTCTGCGCCGGGTGCGAGGACGAAGTCGTACTCTACGTCGCGGTCGGAACTGTGATAGACAATGTCGATACCGGGGTAGACGTTCGTGTATCGGACAGAGCCGTACTGTGGGACGCCGGTGAACCAAGTCTTCTCCGTCGGGCCTATGAAGTAGTTGGAGTATGCGCCCAGAGGCTCGGCGCCCGTACTCTTAGGTTTTGGCGATGCGCCGACGAAGTGCATGTGGGCGTTGTCGTTGCCTAAGGCGAATACTACTTCCGGGCCGGTGATGTAGACGGAGGCTCCGGGGGCTTGGGCGATCCACTCGGTGCGGCCTTTGACTTGGCCCTGGTTGGGTTCGAAATGCGTTGTTGCTTGTGGCCTGAGGTAGTGGTCGGCCAACTTGGCAGACGACAGAAGACGATCGTCCGCCCTACCCAGATTTAGAAGCGCAAAGAACCAGAGCAGGCGCATAAGAGTCCTATTCCACCTCTTTGTTTGCGGATTCCGGCGATGTGAATAGAACGTTCCGACGAAGTGAATAAGCCGTCGAAGTGAGCGACGCTGGCACTAGCAATGATGCCTGAAGGTTATTCACATCGTCAAGCGGAGGCGGTCGGATTTCGGAATCGGGTTGGCGGTGTTGCCTTTGCAGTTGCCCCCTTTCCCTTCTATTAGGATGCGTTTCCGGAACGGCCCGGAGCGGTCAAGGGCGCGCGATTTTTGCGCGGCGTAGCGAACCCTTGGCGGCGAGGACCGTTCTGGAAGATGGGGAGGAAGGGAAAGGGGGCTGCCGGGGGTCGGCTGGAAGGCGATCATTGTGACTCCTCCTCGCCGGGCTTGCGCCGTTTCTTGCGCATGGATTCACCCTTCAACTCGACGCGGTAAGCATTGTGAATGAGGCGGTCCAGAATACTGTCGGCGATGGTCGGGTCGCCGATCTGCTCGTGCCAGTGTGCCACCGGCATCTTCGAGGTCAAGATCAGCGAGCGGCGCTGGTAGCGGTCGTCGCAGATCTCCAGAAAGTCGCGGCGCTCGGCATCTTTCAATGGCGCCATGGCAAAGTCGTCCAACAGCAGAACGTCGATGCGAGAGAGCCGGATCAGGAATCGGCCAATGCTGCCATCGGCATGCGCGACGGCCAGTTCACGGAACAGCTCCGAGGTTCGCTTATGCAGCACGGAGAAACCGTCGCGGCATGCCTTCTGCGCCAGCGCGCACGCGAGCCAGCTTTTGCCGATTCCGGTAGGCCCCAGTAAGAGGATGCTTTGATGCTGCCGGACCCAATCGCTGCTGGAAAGTGTCCTCACTAACTTACGATCCAAGCCGCGAGGATGCTGATAATCGACATCCTCGATGACGCCTCGTTCTTTCAAGTGGGCGGATCGCAGCCGTCGAGACAGCGCCCGGTTTTCCTTCCAAAGCCACTGCTGGTCCACCAGCATGGCAAAGCGTTCTTCAAAGCCGAGTTGGCTGGCTTCGGTGGTTTCCAGTTGCGCGCGGAAGGCATCGGCGAATCCGTGCAGTTTCATGGCATGAAGCTTTTCGATGGTTTGTTGGTTCAACATATTCCGTTCCCTTTTTCAGATCTCAGCCGGGGCTACTGCACCAGCTTGGTGGGCGGATCGTAGTAGAGCGGTCCGCGAAGGTTTTCATGGCGAGGGCCGGGAGCGACGGCCTCCGCATCGAGCGGAAGCTGGCGGTCGAGCGAGCGCTTCAGAATCGATTTCAGGCTTTGATACGAGAATGCCTGCAGTTGGACGGCGCGCTGGCTGGCGGCCTCCAGCCGCGGCTTGGAGTAAATCTTCTCCAGACTCAGGATGCCGAGACAGGCGCGGTAACCCATCTCGGGATGCGGCTTGCGCTCCAAAATGGTGCGCACTACTTCGGCGGTTGCGACGCCGATTCCTTCGGCCCAATGGATCAACCGCGACGGCGTCCATTCCAGGTGCGCCTGATGGCTCTTGGGCATGTGTTCGGACACTGTCGTGTGACGATAAGCGGCGCTGCTGCGCGCGTGAGAAGCGACTCGTTTTCCGTTATGAAGAATCTCCACTGAGGCAGCCGTGAAGCGGGCATCCAGCTTCTGCCCCGCCAGTTGGTAAGAGACGCTGTAATAATGACGGTCGATCTCGACGTGATAATCGATGGAGGCGCGCACGGTTTTCCAGTGGGCCAGGATGTAACGTTCGGCCGGCAGAGGCTGCAAGGCGGGACGATCCAGTTCCGCGAACAAGCTGGCGCGCGATCCTTCGCGCTTGCGGAAGGGCCGATGGTTGAGCTTTTCGAGTAACTCGGAGATAGCTTCGTTCAGCTCCCCCAGCGCATGGAACTTACGGTGGCGCGGAGCGGCGACGATCCAGCGCTCGGCTATGAGAACGGCATTTTCCACCTTGGCCTTATCGCGAGGTTTTCGCGGACGGGCTGGCATGACGGCAACGCCGTAATGCATCGCCATCTCGTGATAGGTGCGGTTCAGATCGGGTTCGTAGCGGCAGGCGCGATCCACGCCGGTGCGCGGGTTGTCGGGAACGACGAGCCGCGGCGCGCCCAGACAGTATTCGAAGGCCGCCACGTGTGACTCCACCCAGTTGCCCAGGTCCTGACTAAGTGTGGCGCGCACGAAGGTGTAAGTGCTGGCGCCGAGAGTGGCCACGAACAACGAAGCCGGCGTGATCTCTCCGGTACGGCGGTCGTGAAGAGGGATGGTGGCGCCAGCCCAGTCCACGAACATCTTCTCGCCGGCGCGGTGCTCCTGGCGCAACACCGCGTCCTGGTTCCGGCGCCAGCGCTCATATAATTCGCAGAAGCGGCTGTAGCCGTAGCCAGCCGGTTGGGTTTCGCGATATTCCTCCCAGAGCAGTTGCAAGGTGAGGTGTTTATGCGCTTGCAACTGGCGGCGCACTTCGGCAAAGTCCGGCAACGACCGCGTGGTTTTATTGGGACGCCCGGCCGCCTTGGAGAACAATAGATCCTCCAACCGCCGATCGTCTATGTCGTCCGGCAGCGGCCAGGTCAGGCCGGCGGCGGCCGCTTTCTGCAGGTAGCGGTGTACGGTCGCTTGACCGATGGAACAACTGCCGGCGATCTGACTCTGGTGCAGTCCGAGACCGAACCGTAGGCGCAGGACCTCTTTCACTTTTCGCATGGACACACTCTCCTGGGGCACGAAGTTTCCTCCACCTGTCAGTGGAATCAACCTCGCCCCGCTGGTGTCCAGCGGCGTCTGCTTCGATTAAGACTTATTCAGAAAATCATTCCGGGCATGTGAATAACGATTCCGGGCGAGAGCCATTTGCGTTCCACATCCCGCCGGAATCCCTATTCACATCGCTCCGGAATCCGTATTCACCATTTCCCGGAACGCTTATTCACATGCCCCGGAATACGCATTTGTTTTCAACAAACAATTGGGTCCGTTTGGAAATCACACAGTTTCCGTGTGGGTTGGGTTCGACATTCATTGTTGTGGGGGGGGCAGACGTGGCAGACGACAAAAAACGATCGTCCGCCCTACCCAGACTTAGCGCAAATTGGGTCCGTTTGGAAATCACGCAGCTTTCGTGTGCGGGTTGCGTGGCCAAGTGTGCGCGAGGCGGCATCATTCTTAGGATTAACAGGGAGTGTGGCATCTTATGAGCGAGTCCAAGTTGCAAGTGATTGAGGGTAGACGAGATCATTTCGTCGGGCCCATTGTTAACGACACTTTCGGCTGGCGGTGAGGTTATTGCTTTGGTGCCGGGAACGATGTCTGCTCAACAGCTAGCGGCCCTTAGCGCAGCGGCTTGGAGGAATGCGGTCTCTTGCTCGACTCGTTGTTTTAGCGCAGCGTCGCCGGTGGTGGATGCGAAGTACCGCAGTAGAAATGCTCCGGCCTGCGGCTTTAGATTCTCCCGCTTGAGGATAGATTCCGGATGCGCAAACGCCATATGAACGATATCCAAGGCGGATTCGATCTCGGAAGAGGTTGGGGAAGTTTTTTCGCCGAGAGTCTTGATGACATCTATGGCTGCTTCGTCGCCCATTCCAGCCAATTGAATTGCACCGTTGGTTACCGGGCTTGGAAATGACATCAGGTGAGCGACCAGGGTCAACCTCCATTCTTCGCCTGAAAGGGGGCGATTGTCCGTCGGGATTGGCGGTCTCGTCCAGACGGCCGGTTGACTCTGGCCATACGAAGCACCCAAGGTCAGAAAAAACATAACAGCTACATTGCGCGGTTTCATTGAAGAATTCTCCCTTCTCATTGTTGCTTCAGTCCCATAAAGTGGAAGACGGATTTCCAGCTTTGTTCGCCTCCCAGTGTCAGGCCGGGCGCTGTGAAGGTTTGGGAGGGGCCCACGGCGGGTGTTTGGGTCACAATCAATTCCATTTCGTTCGTTGGTGATCCTGACAGTGGCGTCGCACTTTGGCTGGCTGCGTGGGTGAGGATTCCCAAACTCGGTGGATTGACGAGCGTCACGCTTCCATCGGTCGCTCGAGCACTCGCGAAGAGCGTGGCCACTTCCGGCTGGGTGGGATCGTGAGTAGCCAGCTGGACCGTTATGACACTGTCGCTGCCTCCTCCCGTCCAATTCAGTGTGAAAGGGACGCTGATAGCTGTTCCTGGTGACAGATCGGTGGTAACAGTGATGGGTGCGGGGATGGCCGCGTGAGCTGTAAATGCCCCCACTCCGGGGTCAGCACCGGGAGCAGTGATGGTATACGCACCACCCAAGCTCAATGATGGATCGAGAGTCCGTTGGTAGCTTAGGATCCCATTTTGATTTTGCGGGCCGACCGATACTGAACCAACTCCTGGGCCGGAGATCGTTAGGGCGCCGGCGGAAAGTGCGGCTGGATAAGATGCGGCGCAGAAGGACGGGTTCACGGGCAACGCTGTCTCTCCGAAGGAGCCGATGAAGGAAAACTGACGGAGAGCGAGGCTAGGTCCTTGCAGGAACTGAACGCCAACACTGGACTGGATAACGACACCCCTGGTGTCGCTAGTTACGGTCCTCTGCCAATTCACCTCGCCAAGTGAGTCGGGCTTGGCGTCCACGCACTTGCCTCCTCCGCTGTGGATACTTACATTCACGTACTGAGTGGCACTGAAGTCCTCCAGCTTGATGGACATCGGAATCCGGCAGCCTTCTATTGGCGGGCTTTGAAGAGGGCCGCGGAAAAACTCCGCGTTCAATTGATCCACACCAACCGTACCGGGTGCCGGACCTGCGTATGTGGGATTCAGTTCGGTGGTCGTCTTATACAGCCCTGGAAGCCCAAGTAGCGCCGAGAATTGCGGATGAACGTCTTCCGCTGGGTTGAATATCCAGGGCTCGCCGTCGACTCGATCAGTCACAGGACCGAGACCGGTTAGGAAAATGGTGAGGCCCACATCCTTCACGGGATCGAGACTCGTTTCCGGAGTGTTCATTGTGACGCTGCCATCGGCATGTACATTGAACGCTACGGCCTGTCCGCAGCCGCTCGTATCCTGGGTGAAGATTCCGGGTGCGCCACCGTTCGTTACCGGCACAGAAAAAGGAGCGCTCACGCCGGCCGCGGTGTTCACGACCACAGCAGACGGACCAGGAAACTGCACGCCGGATGGAACCTGAGCGTTGATCTGATCCGGCGAGACGTACAGCAGCGGCGCGACGACGCCATTGAAGGTCACGGAAGTGCCGCCAAGCAGAGTGGGCAAACGAGACTGGCTTGCCACACTGGATTGCGCGGCGAAGTTCGAGCCGTGAATCGCCACCACCATCTGAGGAGCGATGGCACCGGTCACCGAACTGGCGCCGTTTTGAATTGACTGAATGACGGGCTGCTGTCCAAACGCGCATTGGATCAGCACAAAGAAAACTACTGTCCGCACTGGGTATCCTCCAGCACGATTCGCGGACGCGACACGGATGGTGCGTCCCCAAGTATATCGGAGATCCGGGATAGGCGACTTCGATTTTGATAACACTAAATAAGGAACTCCTGCGTTCATCTCCTGCACAATAGCTCCGGCCCTGGATTCCATTCTTTTGGTTTTCAACAACAAATTGGGTCCGTTTGGAAATCACGCAATTTGCATTGTTGTGGGGCCGGCGTGGCAGACGACAAAAAACGATCGTCCGCCCTACCTAAACCTAAAAATTGGGTTCGATTGGAAATCACACAGTTTCCGTGTGCGAGCTGCATGGTTAGGTGTCCGCGAAGCGTCATCATTCTCAGGGATATCAAACGGGACGGCATGGTAGGGGCGAATCCAGGCGGCAAGTGATTGAGAGCGTTCGAAATCATTTCGTCGGGCCTACCGTTAACGTTACGTTCGTCTGGCTGCTGACGCCGCCTACGTTGACCTGAACCTCGGCGGCTCCGGGTTGGAGGGTGGCAGGAATCTGGACGTTGATCTGGATGACTCCCTCCGGTTCGCCGGGGGCGATGCCGGCGTAGGGCACTTGCGTGTCGAGGCCTCCTACGGTTGCTGTGACTGGCAACTTTAGGCGTGGGAGCGCGTCAGCAGTTAGCATTCCGCCTCCCGTGGCGTAGAGGGCTACGACAGAACCTGCGGGAGCCGGATTCGAAGAACCGTTCACTGTGTTGTCCTGATTGATGGCTGCGGCCTGGCCTTTGCCTGAGGCGTCGGAGGTGAAAAGACCGGGGGCTGCGGGAGCGATGGGGATTTGCAGGGGTGCTGAAAAGACGTCGTGCGAGGTTTGGATCTGGAGGGTAGTCGTCTGGCCGATGCCCGCAGTGGGGGGCACGGCGGCGGCGAGCTGGGTGGGCGTTACATAAAGGATCTTGGCGGGGTTGTTGTCGAACAACACACTGGTGGAGCCGAGGGAGCCGAAGTTCTGGCCGAAGATCACAACGATTTCGCCCACCGACACAGGCGCTGGGGCGTAGCTTGCGGCGTTGACCACTCCGGCTACGGTGAAGGTGGACGCGGGATTGCCGACGGAGACGGCCACGGAGTTGGACTGAACCGACTGCGGATTCAAGACCGTGATGGGATAGCTGACTAGCCCGGAGAAATTTTCTTTCGGCATTTTGAAGGTGATGGTCTGTGAGTCGACAGCGGTGATGGGCGTGGAGGTCCACTTAACACCACTCACGTAGACCAATGCTCCGGGCAAGAAGCCTGAACCGTGGATTGTGATCACAGTGTCATCGGCGCCGATGGACACAAGCGCTGGATCGACGCTGGAGATCACCGCAGGGGGGCCGAAGACGGTCAGGGTGACATTGACGGTCGTGGCGGGCGAGGTGGATTGGGGATGAATCGTGATGGCGGCGGTGTAGGTGCCTGGGGCGAGCGTCGCCGGGTTGATGGTCGCCTGGATGTTGTTGGGGGGGGTTGGGGAGCCGACCGGGAGAGCAGCGAGCCACGGGGCATTGGTCGTGAGGAAGTATTGTTGCTGGCCGGTCACGGCTAGTGTTTGCAAGGCGGGCGATGGGCCGCCTTGAACGTACTGAAAGGTGAGGAGGGCGGGCGAGGTCTCAAACGTGGTCACTACTTCGGACGAGTCGTCGGTGAACTTCATGAGGAAAATATCGACGTTGCCTCCCGGTTTCGGTTGGTATGCGTTTTTCACCGGAAAGTCCGTTGACAACGTGACACCTGTCACGTACGCGGCGCCGGAAGCGTCTACGGCGACGCCCAATGCATTATCCGCACCACTGCCCGCCAGCAACGTGGAGTAAAGGATCGTCTTGCCCGACGGGGACAGCTTCAGAAGATACCCATCCTGGTTGTACAAAGCCCCGCCGCCTATGAACGGAGACAACGAATCGACTACGGGAAAGTCGTCAAAGAACGCCGTACCGGCCATGTAGATGTTCTGAGCCTGGTCGACGGCCGCTGCTCCGTAACCCGGCGTGAACGTGCTGAAGATGATGTTCCTCCCGGACGGGTCGAACTTGATCAGGAATCCCTGGAAGTCGTTCGTCCAAATCGTCTGAAACGCGTCCTTCAAGGTAAGGAAGCCGTTGAACGCCCGCCCGAAAATGTAGATGTTTTGATCGGCGTCCAGCGCAAGCGCTGTCGAGTCACCTGAGAAATTCTCGCCACCGATATAGCTCGAATACAGCAGCGTCTGTCCATCGTGACTCATCTTCGCCAGGTACGACGTAAAAAACGGCCCCGGGTTCGAGGCGCTCTGCATGGGATTTACTAAGGGGAATTCGGTAGAACTGGTGCTCCCCGTAAGGACCAGGGAGCCATCCTGCGCAAGAAGACCGGTACATCCGTCGATGCCCGGACTTCCGAAGTAGGTTGCGAAAATCAGTTGGCCAGCGGAAGTTAATTTGCTAATCGTGCAGTCTGTGTCGCCGCGCAGAACGGCTTGAAATGCATTCTTGACCGGGAAATCAGAACTGTAAGTGCTGCCAAACACGAAGAAAGAGTCGTCGGTATCGATTTGCACCCCGTGTTCCGAATCCTGATATCCCGAGCCTCCAATGTAGGTGGAGAAAAGGAACGTGCGGCTATCGGGCGTCAGCTTTGCGATGAATCCTGTGGACTGTTGGGACTTGCGTGCGTCCTGGATCGGGTTTTTCAATGGGAACTGCGACGACAGTGTGCCACCGCAGATCACGATGTTGCCAGAATGATCGAAGGCCACCGAATCGATACCGCCATATCCGGATGTGATCACCGTGAAGAAGAGAATATGGCTCCCATCCGGAGTCATTTTCAAGATCACTGGTTGAGTAATGTTGAGATTCGGCTGCTGGAACGGGTCGAGCGTCGGAGACGCCGGAGTAGCCGTTGAACCGTATAGGCAGATGTTCCCCGCGCCGTCGAATGTAATTCCTGAAAACTCATCTATGCCGGGTCCGCCCAAATAAGTAGAGAATACAAGCGTTGGATCAATCGTCAGCGGACGTGCGCGGCCGTAGCGCGCGAGTTTGATGTGAACGCGGCGGGCTCCGTATAGCTGGTATTCGCTCGCGATCTCACGACCGGCCTGCATGACGCGGGGGCGGTGCTGGCGCAGGCCGGCGAGGATGAGGTCGCCGTCTCCGATCTGGACATCGCGGTCGAAGGCTAGCTCGATCTGGTTCGGGTCCGCTCCCGGGGCGAGGACGAAGTCGTATTCTATGTTGCCGTTCTGGCTGTGATAGACGATGTCGATTCCGGGGTAGATGTTTGTGTATCGGATGGAGCCGTAGTGCGAGATGCCGGTGAACCAGGATTTCTCGGTCCTGCCTAGGAAATAGTTGGAATAGCCGCCTGTGGGGTCAACTCCCGAGCCCGTTGCTGCGTGGGCTCCGACGAATTTCATGTGGGCGTTGTCGTTGCCAAGGGCGAAGACTACTTCTTGTGCGGTGATGTAGATTGCTGCTCCGCGGACTTTGGCCATCCATTCGGTGCGGCCTTTTACTTGGCCTTGGTTGGGCTCGAAGTGGACGGTGGGGCGGGCCATCGTTTTTTGTGGTCTGCCGTTTAGGGGGGCCGAACTCGCAGACGACAAAAAACTATCGTCCGCGCTACTCAGTTGAGGTACCATCACGATCGTCGAAAACGCGGCGTACACAAAGAGTCTCATGAGAACGGACCTCCTAGGCTCAATGAAAAATACACGAAACCGCTCCTGACGGTCACGGCTCCGAAACGGCCAGTGTTACTCCGGGCTGGCTGCTGGCATTGCCGATCGTCACCACAACTGCGGTGGGTCCGGGAGTCAAACCCACAGGAACCTGGATGTTGATCTGGATCACTCCGTCCGGTTCGCCCGGCGCGACACCTGCGTAGAGCACTTGGGCGGCGAGCCCTCCGATGGTCGCTGAGACGGGGAGTGAGAGATGCCGAAGCGCGTCGTTGGTGAGCGCTCCACCTCCTGTGCCATAGAGGGCGACCACGGAACCGCCGGTGGCTGGATTGGTGGCGCTGTTCACCGTGTTGTCCTGGTTGATGGCGGCGACCTGCCCTTTTCCGGAGGCATCGGATGTGAAGAAGCCTGGCGCGGCGGGGGCAATCGGCAACGAGACTGGCGCGGAGTACACATCGTGCGAGGTCTGGATTTGTAGTGCCGTTGTCAGCCCGTTGCCCGCGGTTGCCGGGACCGTCGCGGCAAGCTGGGTGGGCGTCAGATAAACGATTTTGGCGGGGTTGTTGTCGAACAGCACGCTGGTTGAGTCGAGGGAGCCGAAGTTCTGGCCGAAGATCACCACGATTTCGCCGACCGACACGGGCGCTGGGGCGTAGCTTGCGGCGTTGACCACACCGGCCACGGTGAAGGCCGGCGCGGGGTTGCCTACTGACACGGCTAGGGAGTTGGACTGAACCGACTGCGGGTTCAATACGGTAATGGGATAGCTGATCAGGCCGGAGAAATTCTCTTTCGGCATTTTGAAGGTGATGGTCTGGGAGTCGACGACGGAGATCGGCGTGGTGGTCCACTTGATGCCGCTTACGTACACCGATGCTCCCGGCAGGAAGCCTGAGCCGTGGATGGTGATGACGGTGTCATCGGTGCCGATGGACACAAGCGCTGGATCGACGCTGGAGATTATGGCCGGGGGGCCGAAGACGGTCAGGGTGACATTTATAGTCGTGGCGGGCGAAGTGGATTGTGGATGAATCGTGATGGCGGCGTTGTATGTGCCTGGGGCGAGCGTCGCCGGGTTGATGGTCGCTCTGAATGTTGTTGGGTGGCGTTGGTGCGCCCATGGGTACCGCACTGAGCCACGGGGCATTGGTTGTGAGAAAGTATTGCTCCTTCCCTGTGACCGCCAGAGTTTGAGTGGCGGGAGCCGCGCCGCCTTGGACGTATTGAAAAGTGAGAAGAGCGGGCGAGGTTTCAAACGTGGTGGTTACCTCGGACGAGTCGTCTGCGAACTTCATCAGAAAGACGTCGTAGTCCCCTCCCGGCTTCGGCTGAAAAGCGTTCTTCATCGGGAAGTCTGCTCGACAGAGTAGAGCCCGTCACATAGATCGCACCCGACGCATCTACACGAGGACTCCCGGCATTGTCGGCTCCGCTACCCGCAAGCAACGTGGAAAACAGGATCGTTTTTCCGGAGGCGGAAGCTTCAGGAGGTACCCGTCCTGGTTGTAGAGGGCGCCGCCGCCAATGTATGGCGGACAATGAGTCCTTTAGCGGGAAATCGTCAAAGAAGGCAGTGCCAGCCATTAAAATGTTCTGGTCCTTGTCCACCGTCATCCCCCCGTAGCCAGGCGTGAACGTGCTGTATATGATATTCCTGCCTGATGGATCGAACTTCATCAGAAACCCCTGAAAATCGTTGGTCCACGTGGTCTGAAACGCGTTCTTCAACGTGAAGAAGCTATTGAACGCCCTTCCAAATAGATAGATGTTCTGGTCGTCGTCCAGTACAGGCCACTTGTGGTCGCCGGAGAAGTTTTCGCCGCCGATGTAAGTCGAGTACAACAGAGTCTGGCCATCGTGACTCATCTTTGCGAGGTATGAGGTCAAGAACGGCCCTGGGTTCGAGTCACTTTGGATTGGATTGACCAGAGGGAATTGCGTGGAACTAGTTGCGCCGGTCAGGACAGCGTGCCGTCCTTGGCGAAGAACGCCTGTGCCTTGGTCCCACCCGGGACTCCCAAAGATAGGTCGCGAATATCAACTCTCCCTTGGGGGAGATCTTGCTGATGGTTGTATCGCCAATGCCTCCGAAGCTGGGACTGAAAGGCGTTCTTCACCGGAAAGTCCGGGACTCATGGGAATTGCCGAAGACGAAGAAGCTGTCGTCGGCATCGATTTGTATCCGACCTTCTGAATCCGAATAGCCCGAGCCCCCAAGGTACGTCGAGAAGAGGAAAGCGCGGCTATCAGGTGTCAGCTTTGCAACGAACCCAGTGGCGTCTTGGGCCTTGAATGAATCCTCGATGGGATTCTTCAGAGGGAAACTGCGAAGATAGCGTGCTGCCGGATACAACGATGTTGCCGGAATGATCGAAGGCGACGGAATTTACGCCGCCATAGTACCCGGAGGTAAAAACTGTGAAGAACATGATATGTGTCGCGTCCGGAGTTCATCTTGATGAATCACGGGCTGAGTGATGCTTAGATTCGGCTGTTGGAACGGGTCGAGCGTCGGTGACGCCGGAGTCGCTGTTGCGCCGTAGAGGCAAATGTTGCCGGCAGGGTCGAACGTAAGGCCTGTAAAGGTATCGAAGCCTGGCCGCCCAGGTAAGTAGAGAAGTCAAGCACGGGATCGATCGTCAGCGGACGCGTGCGGCCGTAGCTGAGCGAGGTTGATGTGAACCCGCCGCGGGACTTGACGAGTCTGTACTCGCTCTTCGATTTCCAGGCCATCTTGCATCACTCGGGGACGGTGCTGGCGCAGGCCTGCGAGGATCAGGTCGCCGTCTTTGTTGATTTCGACATTGCGGTCGAAGGCTAGCTCGATCAGGTTGGGGTCGGCTCCTGGGGCGAGGACGAAGTCGTATTCTACGTTGCCATCCTGGCTGTGATAGACGATGTCGATCCCGGGATAGATGTTTGTGTATCGGACCGAGCCGTAGTGTGGGATGCCGGTGAACCAGGACTTCTCAGTCTTGCCCAGGAAGTAGTTGGAGTAGCCGCCCGTGGGATCGACTCCGGTGCCCTTTGGCTTGGGCGATGCGCCTACGAATTTCATGTGGGCGTTATCGTTGCCTAGGGCAAAGACTACTTCCGGGCCGGTGATGTAGACTGCTGCCCCGCGGGCTTGGGCCATCCATTCGGTGCGGCCTTTTACTTGGCCTTGGTTGGGCTCGAAGTGGACTGTGGGGCGGGCCATCGTTGTTTGTGGCCTGCCGCTTAGGTGCGCGCGAGTTGGCAGACGACGAAAAACGATCGTCCGGCCACTTGAGCGAAGACCTAGAGCAGCTGGGAGTGCGATGTATAGGAGTAATCTCATGGTCAAAACACTATCCTCAACGCCAATTGGATCGATCTTGGGCCACCTACCTGATACAGGGGATTCAATCCGCCATTCACTCCGCCTTGCCCCAGGTCGCGGCTCAGCATTTGGGTGGAATATCCAAAGCTCGTGCTGCTCATCGCGCCTGACGGATCGGCGAAGTTGGGGTGGTTCAGGATGTTGAACATCTCGGCTCGGAACTGGAGGCGGGCTTTTTCGATCACCGGGAACTCGCGTCGAAATGACAGGTTCACTTGCTCCAGAGGGAAGCCTCGCAGGGAATTGCGGCCCAGCGTGCCTTGGCGGCCGGGATAGGAATCGGGAATCTGGAATGCGTCGATGTTGAAGCGGCGGCCGCCGGGGACGTTGGGGTCGGCTATGTAGAGAGGAACTCCGGCGACCAGGTCGGGGCGGAAGTTGTAGGCTCCGAAGCCTACGTCGGCGTAATAGGTGACGTCAACCGGAGTGGCGGTGCGGAAGGTTACGGTGCTATCGAGGAACCAATCCTTTATGAGGCGCTGATGGCCGGGGAGGTTGTAGGTGAATGCGCCTGACAGCGCATGCCGGATGTCGAAATCCGATGGGCCGCGGTCTTGCAGAGGATCGATCTGCAGAGCCGCTAAGTGCGACGCGGAATCATTGGAGGCGTTGTCGATGGAATGGGCCCAGGTGTAGGACACCAGGGCTTGCAGTCCCTTGGCTAGGCGGCGCTGGAACTGGACTTGAAGCGAATCGAAATCGGAGAAGGCGGTGTTGCGTAGCAGGTAGGCGTAGGTCACGTCTGCGTTGGGATTGACGTAGAAATCCTGACGCAACAGGTGCCGTCCGGCGGCTGCGACATAAGAAATCGACAGCGCGTTGCTGCGGCCGATCGGCTGGTTCAAGCCGATGTTCCATTGATAGGTGAGCGGCAGGCGGAAGCCGTCCACTGCGCCGTAGATGGAAGGGATGGGCGGCTTCAAAGAGAACGGAGGCGGCATCGCGTTCGATGGGTCAAGCGGCCAGAAGCCTTGCGTGAGAATATTTCGCTGGCGGTAATACGGGAAGCCGGCGGCGGCTTGAGTGATGATGCCCGCGCCCAGGTCATAGAAGATTCCGAAGCCCGCGCGGAGAGTGGTTTCGGCTCCAGGCTTTTGCGAAAGCTGCCACGCAAGACCGGCGCGCGGAGCGAAGTTTCCATAAGTAGTGGGATAGAGCGGCGTGGCTGTGGGAGCCAGTTGGATCTGCGAGGGGTTCTGATAATCCTGAAATGTGTAGAGCTGCTTGGAGCCGGTGGGCGCGGGATTCAGCTCCCAACGCAGGCCGTAATTCAGCGTGAGGCGGGGCGTGATCTTCCAGGTGTCCTGCCCATACAAAGAGAGATTGTTGAAGAAGACGGTGATCTGCTCCTGGGCGTCGATGGTGGTCTGGCTGGAGGTCCCTACTGCCGCTCCGTTGGGGCTGGCGAAGTAAACGAAGAGATCGTAGGCGCGGGGATTGTTGTCGGTGGCGAGGCGGCGGTAGTCCGCGCCGAACTTCATCAGGTGCGAGCCGGACTGAAAGGCGACCGAGTCGACCAGATTGAACTGGCTTTGCGTATTGGCGACGTTCTTGCCCAGATAGTAGCTGGAGCGGTTGCCGCCCAGCAGAAAATATCCGCCGAAGGAGTTGGTTGGGTCGGCGTTGGATGGGAAGAATTGCGAGGGAGTAAGTGGGACCGCGCCGCCGAAGTTGTCCAGAGTGCTGAAGCTCTTGCCGGTGGAGTAGCTGTAGTTGAGGCGAAGGCTGTCGGTGATGCGCGGCGAGACGATCAGCGTCGCACCGGCGGTGCCGGTCTGGGTGCCGGCGTCGGTGGTGGTGGGATTACTGAGCGAATAGATGCGGCTGATGTAGTTCGACGGCGCGTAGTTATAGCGGCCGAACACCGAGAGGCGCGAGCCAAAGGAGTGATCGATCCGCAGGCTGGTGGCGTCCAGCGTGGAGGCGTCGGAGTAGGTCGCGATGAACTGCGCGTAGCCGAAATTGTTGGAAGGACCATTGGGGATCGGGAAGGCGTTGAGATAGGGCGCTGTGGAACTCCCGGCGAGCTTGCGGAATTGAAGCGAGGGCACGTCGGTCGCGGCGAATTGGGGCTGGCGGAGCCGTAATCCTTCATAAGAGAAAAAGAAGAACGTCTTGTCGCGACGGAGAGCCCCGCCTAGCACGCCACCGAAATCGTTTTGGCGGAGGGCGCTGTCGGGAAGACGATTCGCGTTGGCGAACCAGTCGCTGGCATCCAGCGCGCTATTGCGGAAGAAATCGAACAGCGAGCCGTGGAGTTGATTGGTTCCCGAGCGCGTCAGGATGGTGATCTGCGCGCCGGGCATGCGGCCGTACTCGGCTGTATAACCGGAGGTCTGGACCTGAAATTCTTCCAGCGCGTCGACGGATACAAGGGAATTGGTGCCTCCGGTCGCGCTCAGGCCGGGCAGCGAACCGGAGCCGGACTGCACCAAAGTAAGGCCCGAGCTGACGCCGATGTTCGCGCTGACGCCGTCGATGGTGAAGTAGTTCGCATTTGCGCGCTGGCCGTTGACGGAGAACTGGCCCTGCTCGCCGAAGGTCGCTTTGGTGGCGACTACGCCTGGCGTCAGCTCGATTAGCGATTGGAAGCTGCGGCCGTTCAGAGGGAGATTGGCGATGAATTGTCGATCGACGGTAGTCGCGATGGTGGCGGAGTCGGTTTGCAGGAGGGCGGACTCGGAACTGACGGTCACCGATTGTTGGAGTGAGCCGAGGTCGAGCGTGAAATCGAGATGAGCGGACTGACCTACGCCAAGCGTCACGCCGGTCTGGCGTAGCACCTGAAATCCGTTGGCGCGGAGTTCCAGAGTATAGACACCGGGCTGGAGGTCGGGCAGCGAATAGACGCCTTCGGGCGAGGCCACGGTGCTGCGCTCAAACCCGCCGCTTTCGTATCGTGCGGTGATGGTCGCGCCGGGGATGGCAGCCTGGGAACGGTCGCGGACAGTGCCGGACAATTCGCTCTGCTGAGCGAGAAGAGGAAGAGCGAACAGAAATACCGCAGTGAGTTTGGACATGCCGGTTGTTGGGACGCAGATCGACTAACCGGACGCGGGGATACTTTGGCATTGTAGCAACGGGCGATTCGTCCCGGATTAACGCATGTTATAAGGCTCCCAATCTTCGCCCGTGTTAGCCTGAGTTTTTAATGCCCTTTCGAAGCGTGCTGCTGTTCCTGATCTCCGCCGCGGTAGCCGCTGCCCAAGGCTCTGCCCCTCCCGGACGGGTTTTCGACCAGATCGACGAGATGCTCCGGTCGCTCTCCCAGATCACCGGATGGCGCGTGCATCACACCGTTCCCGCGAAGATCATCGGCAACGATGAATTTCGGACCATCCTCAAGAGCCACGTCGATAAATCCGATCCCAAGAAGGTCCGCGCCGAAGAGCTGACGCTCAAGATGTTCGGCCTAGTGCCCCCCGATTTCAGCCTGGTGAAGGAAACGGTCGACCTTTTCAGCGAACAGGTGGCTGCTTATTACGACTCCGACAAGAAGCGCCTTTTTGTTTTGGACACCGTGTCCACAGACCTGGACCGCCGCGTGGCGCTGGTTCATGAGCTGGCCCACGCGCTGGCCGATCAGCAGCATTCGCTGCTCAAGTTCATGCATGTGGAGCCGGATTCCGATGACGCCAGCACGGCTCGTCAAGCTGTAATGGAAGGGCAGGCGACGTGGCTCACCTGGGCTTACATCGCCTGCCAGCCGCGAGGGAGGCAAGGCCGAGGTGCCTGAGGCAATGCTGGATAGCTTGGCCAAGGCCGCGGCCGGGTCAAGCCAGATGCCCGTCTATTCGCAAGCACCGCTCTATTTTCGAGAGTCGCTGGTGTTCCCCTATACCGAAGGCCTGCGGTTTCAGGATGCGGTCTACCGCAAGCTGGGGCAGCGCGCCTTTGAGCAGGTGTTCGAGCGGGCTCCGGTGAGCACGCAAAATATTCTTCATCCGCAGACCTATCTGGACAAGGTCGCTCCCGCCGACGTGAAAGTGCCCGACCTGAAAGTAACTATCGGCGGGCGCGCGAAGGAATTCCGCCAGCTTACCGACGGCGACTTGGGAGAGTTCGACATCTCCGTGATGCTGCGCCAATACCTGGATGAAAAAGTCGGCGCCGAGGCTGCCCAGCACCTGCGCGGCGCCGCGTTCCGGCTGTATGAGAACAAGAAGGATAAGTATCCCGTGCTGGATTACGTGAGTGAATGGGATTCGCCGGAGTCCGCTGGCCGCTATTTCGACCTCTATAAGAAGGTGCTAAAAGGCAAGTGGAAAACGATGGACGTGACAGACTCTTCTGCCGACTCCTATGGCGGCACGTTCACCTCTACCGCCGATTCCGGGAATTTCACAGTACACTTGCACGGATCCAGCGTCCAAGCCATGGAAGGATTGAGATAAACTATTCGTATGCGACACCTTACCACTGCGCTATTATCCCTGGCTTTAGGCGCCTCCGCTTTTGCCGCCATGCCGGTACCGCGTCAGAGCAAAGAATTCACTTTTGTCCAGCCAGATGGAAAGCAGATCCTGCTATCGAGCCTGAAGGGCAAGGTTGTAGTGATCCAGTTCCTCTACACCACCTGCCCGCATTGCCAGGCACTCTCGAAAGAGTTGACCAAGCTGAGCGCCGAGCTCGGACCCAACGTCCAAATGATGGGCGTCGCGTTTGAGGAAGACGAAGCAGCCAAAGAGGCACCCGCCGCCGCGAACTACGTGCGCACTTACGGCGTGAGCTTTCCTGTCGGCTATGCCTCGCGCGACACGGTGATGAGCTATCTGGGCCTCTCCGTGATGGACCGCTTCGTGGTTCCGCAAGTGGCCATTATCGATAAGAAGGGCGTGGTCCAGGCCCAGAGCGCGCCCATGGGCACCACGGAACTCCAGACACCCGACTATCTGCGCGGCTTTATTAAGAACCTGCTGGCTGGCGGCACTGGGGTCGGCAAGTCGACCGCTCCCGCCAAGCCCGCCACCCCTGTGGCCAGCGCGAAGAAGACCAGCTAGCTCATGACCAAGACTACTGTCCGAACGGCAATTCTCGCGATTGCGATGGCTTCCTGCGCGTTGGCTGCAATGCCTGTCCCGCGCCAGAGCAAGGAATTTACTTTTGTCGATTCCTCGGGACGGCAATCGCTGCTGTCCAGCTATAAGGGCAAAGTGGTGGTGATTCAATTTCTCTCTACCACCTGCCCCCACTGCCAGGCTCTTTCGAGGACTCTGAGTAAGATGAGCAGCGATATGGGCCCCGGGGTCCAATTCATCGGCGTTGCGTTCAATGAAGCTACCGCAGAATCGGCTGCCGCCTACGCCAAGGCACAGGCAGTGCGCATGCCGATTGCCTACGCTCCGCACGAGACCGTACTCGGATTCCTAGGCTACTCCGTTATGGAACGGCTCACCGTGCCGCAGGTCGTGATCGTCGATAAAAAAGGAATGATCCGCGCGCAGAGCGACCCTCTGGGTACGGAAGAATTATCGAGCGAAGCTTATCTGCGCAAGTTCATCGGCGACCTGTTGAAGGAAGGTCCTGCAGCAGCAAAGAAGTAGTCACCCCAGCTGCTTCTTAACAGCTTCCGCGATCGTCTTCCCGTGGAAGCGGCCGTTCTCAATGAAGATCTCATTGGTATGCGTGCCAGCCACCAACACCCCCGCTAGAAACATACCCTTGCGGTCGCTCTCCAGCGTGTCGGGATTGGTGTAGGGCTTTCCGGTAGCGGCATCCAGCCGGATCCCGTGCGCGCTCAAAAATTCGAAGTCGGGACTATAGCCCGTCATCGCGAAAACGAAATCGTTCTTTAGCGTCTTCAGCCCGTCCGGTGTCTGGAGAGTCACAGAGCCTGGCCGGATCTCCTGAATCGTCGACCGGAAGTAAGCCGGAATCTCGCCGTTCTTGATGCGATTTTCGATGTTGGGCTTCAGCCAATACTTCACGTGATCGTGGATCTTGTCGCCGCGATGCACCATGGTCACGCGGGCCCCGGTCCACCACAACTCCAGCGCCGCGATCACCGCCGAATTCTTCGCGCCCACCACCAGCACGTCGTGATTGTAGTAAGGATGCGGCTCTTTGTAATAGTGGATCACCTTGGCCAGATCCTCGCCCGGCGCAGTCGAGCATGTTGGGCACGTCGTAGTAGCCCATCGCGAGAATCACTTTCTTCGACCCGTACTGCTTCGCGCAACCATTGGCATCCACGGCATGGGTCACGAACGCGCCATCGTCGCCTGAAACATTTTCGACGCGCGTGTATTGCCGGATATCCAGCCCATAGTGCGCCGACACCCGGCGGTAGTATTTGAGCGCCTCCACCCGCACAGGCTTCTCGTTCAGCGACGTCATGGGAATATCGCCGATCTCCAGCAGCTCCGGCGTGGTGAAGAACACCATCTGCGTGGGGTAATGATAGAGCGAATTCACCACGCAGCCCTTTTCGATCAGCACCGCGCTGATGCCGCGCCGCTTCAGCTCGATTCCGCAGGCAAGCCCCGTGGGACCCGCGCCAATAATGACGACGTCGAAGGATTCCACCGCCGCTTAGAGCATCCCTTCCACGCTTGAGTAGACCTGCGCGAGCGCACCCGGCAAAGCAGCCAGATCCTTGCCACCCGCCTCGGCCATGTCGGGCCGTCCGCCACCCTTGCCGCCCACCGCCTGCGCAACAGCGCCCGCGAGTTTGCCGGCATGAACCTTGGCGGTAAGATCCTTCGTGACGCCGGAAACAATGGCGATGTTCGAATCCTCCGCCGTCGCCAGCACCACCACAGCCGACTTCCATTTATTGCGCAGCGAATCCACCAGCGTCCTGAGCTGTGCCCGATCCAACCCATCCACACGCGCCGCCAGCACTTTCACGCCCTTCATCTCGCGCGCCTGGGTTTCCAGTTGTCCGGCCTCGGCCTGCGCGACCTTGGTTTTCAACTGCTGCAGCTCATGCTCCATACTCTTTTCGCGGCTCAGCAATTTTTCGATCTGATCGGCAACCTCGGCTTCCGAAGTCCGCACAATGCCCGCCACGCGATTCAATTGCGCCTGCGCTTCCTGAAACTTCTTCAGCGCGCCCTCGCCGGTGATGGCTTCAATCCGCCGCACTCCGGAGGAAATCGAGCCTTCGTAAACAATCTTGCAAATTCCGATGTCGCCGGTGCGGCCCACGTGCGTGCCGCCGCAGAGTTCCTTCGAAAAATCGGAGATGGAGACCACCCGCACCTTGTCGCCGTACTTTTCTCCGAACAGCGCCATCGCGCCCGTCTGCAGCGCCTGATCCAGGTCCATGACGTTGGTGGTCACTTCGCGATTCAACAGAATCTGCTCATTCATCAGCCGTTCGACCTCGGCCAATTCGTCCGGGTCCATGGCGGTGTAGTGCGTAAAATCGAACCTCAGCCGCGAGGGCTCCACCACGCTGCCCGCCTGCTTCACGTGGGTTCCCAATACGGTCCGCAGCGCCGCGTGCAAGCAGATGCGTGCCGGTGTGATTACGCATGGTGGAATGCCTGGACGGCGCATCCACCCGCGCGATCACGGTGTCGCCTTCCTCGACCGGTCCCGTCAACTTCACCCGATGCACCGACTTGCCCGGCGCGGCAACATAAGTCGACTCGACCACCGCAACCGTCTCGCCAGTAGCTTTCGACATCAGCACGCCGGTATCGCCCACCTGCCCGCCCGCCTCAGCGTAAAACGGTGTCCGGTCGAGAGCGATCTCGTTGCTCGATCAGCGCCGTTACCTTCGCTTCCGACTCCAGCGCCTCGCGCCCCACGAACTCGGTTCTGGGCAGAGCCTGATAGACAGGATTGACCTGCGTCTTCTCCGCCCCTTTCCAACTCGCCCGCGCGCGAGTCCGCTGCTTCTCCATCTCGGCCTGAAATCCCTCGGTATCGATGGAAAGGCCCGCCTCGCGAGCCATCTCTTCCTGCTCATCGAGCGCCAGCCCGTATGTGTCGTAAAGCTTAAACGCGGCAGCCCCGGGCAGCACTCCACCTGCAACATGTTTCGCTTCGTCCTGAAACACTCGCTCCGCCACCTGGAATGTGGTCGCGTAACGATGCTCTTCGTCCTTCACCACTCGAGCCACGCGCTGGATGCTCTCGTGCATCTCCGGGTAAGCGTCGCGCATCAGCTCCGCCACGAACCCGGTGAGTTGGTACAGATAAGGATCGCCGACGCCGATCATCCGCGCATTTCTCATCGCTCGCCGCATGATCTTGCGCAACACATACCCGCGACCTTCATTGGAAGGAAGCACTCCGTCATTGATCAGAAACGCAGTGGACCGCGCATGGTCCGCGTTGATCCGCAGCACCGTATCCACTCGGCTGATCCTCGCCGGGAACCTTGCGGAACATCTCCGCCGCCTTCTCGATGATGGGCCTGATAAGGTCTGTATCGTAATTCGACAGCTTGCCCTGCATCACCGCGGCCATGCGTTCCAGGCCCATCCCTGTATCGATCGAAGGTTTGGGCAGAGGGGTCAGCTTCCCCGACTGAGTCGCGATCGAACTGCATGAACACCAAGTTCCAGATCTCGATGAAGCGATCACCTGCGTCGCCGGGAAATTTTACATCCTCGCGGCCAGGTGGCGCAGCCGAGGGGCCCATATCGTAATGGATCTCCGAATTCGGGCCGCACGGTCCGGTATCGCCCATCTGCCAGAAATTGTCTTCCTCGTCCAGGCGGAAGATGCGGCTCTTGTCCACGCCCGCAACGCTTTGCCACAGCTCTTCGGCCTCGTCGTCCTCACGAAACACCGTGAAATAGAGCTTGTCCTTGGGAAGCCCGTATCCCTTGGTCATGAGCTCCCATGCAAACGCGATAGCGTCCTTTTTGAAATAGTCGCCGAACGAAAAATTCCCCAGCATTTCAAAGAACGTGTGATGCCGCCGGGTGTAGCCGACATTGTCCAGGTCGTTATGCTTGCCGCCCGCGCGCACGCACTTCTGCGAGCTGACGGCCCGCGAGTAATCGCGCTTTTCCTCGCCTAAAAACACGTCTTTGAACTGATTCATCCCCGCGTTGGTGAACAACAACGTCGGATCGTTGGCAGGCACCAGCGAAGAACTGCGCACCACGCGATGATCCGCGCGAGGCAAAATAGTCCAGGAACTTTTGGCGAACTTGAGACCCAGTCATGTCGGTAAGAGAAAGCTTCGCCCGAGGCTACGCGCGAGGCCGTCTGCAACTATTGTGACACGCTATTGATTAGCGAGGACTTCGAATCCCTTCAGCGGTGACGAGCACGTCATCAACGAAGGGCGTACCATTCCTCCGGGTCCGTAGCCGGAGAGATGATATCACCGAGAATTTGCCCACTGCCCTTCATGCAACCCATCCAGTTTGGCCGCCGCGGAGGAGGCGAAGTCGGAACCAGTTCCGCCACTGGTTTGCCGAACCGGGTAATACGAACCGGTTTTCGGGTCGTCCGCACTTGCTCTATTACGGAGCCACAAGTCGATTTGAATTTGGAAATCGCGATTTCTTCCATACTTACCAGCCCACCGGCTTCCCCTTATTCTGCTCATCCAACCACTTCTGCAATGGCGCAAAATAATCCCGAATCGCCGTCGCATCCATCTCCCGCGACCCAGTGATCTGGAACAACGCATCCTGCCACGGTTTGCTCTCCCCCAGTTCCAGCATCGCGTTCAGCTTCGCTCCCGCAGCCTTGCTCTGGTAAATCGAACATCGGTTCAGGGGGGTCATGGCTGGACAGCCCGCCGCCTGCGCCAGCGCCCGATGAAACTGGAACTGCAAAATGTCAGCCAGGAAGTAGCGCGTGTAGGGAACATTTGCCGGAACGTGATACTTGGCGCCCGGATCGAAGTCGCTTTCGGTGCGAGCCACCGGCGGAGCGATCCCCTGATACTTCAATCGAAGCTGCCACCACACCGCATTGTATTGTTCCGGCGTGATTTCGCCCGCAAAGACCTTCCACCTCCACTGGTCGATCAACAGCCCAAACGGCAGAAATGCGATCTTCTCCAAAGCCTTGTTCAACAGCAGTCCGATATCCTTGGACGCATCCGGAGCCTTGTCAATGAACCCCAGCTTCACCAGATATTCGGGCGTGATCGAAAGCGCGATAGTATCTCCGATCGCCTCATGAAACCCGTCATTGGCGCTATCGCGGAACAAGATCGGCTGCTTGTCATAGGCGCGCTGGTAAAAATTGTGACCGAGTTCGTGGTGAATCGTTGAAAAATCCTCGGCCGTAATGTTGATACACATCTTGATGCGCAGGTCTTCCGCATTATCGATGTCCCAGGCGCTGGCGTGGCACACCACATCGCGATCCTGCGGCTTCACAAACAGGCTCCTCTGCCAGAAGGTCAAGGGCAGCGGCGCGAATCCAAGCGATGTAAAAAAGCTTTCGCCGTAGTGGACCATGTCCAGCGGCTTGGTCCCGCGAGCCTTCAGAATCGCGGTCAGATCGTAGCCCGGATCGGCGTTTTTCGGAGCCACCAGCTTATAGACGTTGGACCAATCCTGAGCCCAGATGTTCCCCAGCAGATCCGCCGGAATGGGACCACTGGCGGGAACAACATCGCCGTACTTCTCATGGAGCTTCGCGCGCACATACGCGTGCAGCGATAAATAGAGCGGCCGGACCTGGTCCCAGAGCCGGTCGAGTTCCTTGGCGAAGTCATCCGGCGGCATGTCATATTTTGACCGCCACATCGCACCCGTATCTTTGAACCCCAGTTCGCGCGCGCCTTTGTTGGAGAGTTCGACGAAGCGCTCGAAGTTCGCTTTCATGGGAGGCGAGATCGAATGCCACCCTTTCCACGCATCCAGCAATTCCTTCGCATCGGTGCTGTTGGCCATGATGCGAGTGATGTCCTCGATATCCAGGCACTTCTTTTCAGTCTTCGTTTCGGCCGGGGCGAGCGTATCCGGGCAATACTTTCCTTTTCCGTACGCCCCATCCAGCGATGCCGCCAATCGCGTGACCTCGGCGCTTTCCGCGGGATCGGCCGGAGAGGCGAGCACCAGGCCGTTCTTCAACAGCATCATCTTCCGCGCCATGTCCGGCGGAAGCTTCAGCTTGTCGAATCGGGTGGCGCCTTTAGCCAACCGCACCGCCTCGGCGATGGATCGCTCATTAGCGACCGCGGCCAGAGTCTCCGTGTCGTCGGTGATGAAATTTTCCTGGACCCAACCGGCGCGCGACGCCTCCGCGGTGAGCCGGTCGATTTTCGGCTCCGCTTCATCCAGGAATTTTTTCGCTTCTTGAAGAGTGGGCTGAGCTCCGAAAAGCATCGGAGCTAGAACGAACACTAGCAGCTTCATGACGCTAGTGTAACGCCGCTGAAATGGTCTCAGCGGCGCAGTAAGTTAGGCGGAAAAAGAGACCAGCGGACTCAACATCGGCAGTCTCGATTCCACCGTCGCCGGCACCACCACGGGAGTCCGCTCCAAAACAGACTGGCAGCGGCGAATCGCACTCTCGTAAGTGTCGCTCGGACGGTCCGAGTCGAAACGCAGAATCTCCATCTGGCAGCCGTAGTTGGGGTCGAAGTATGTGGACACTTCCTCGCCCGCATGGACCAGTGGCGAGCCGCCCAGCCGGCGCAGAATCGAAGAAGAAGCATGCCGTGTGGTCACGGTGCTGATGCCCAGCGCTCCGCCCATCATCCGGGCCAGAGCATAAATCGTCACCACCATCCGCACCGCTTCAGTGGAGCAGCGCAACTCTTCTGTAATCGCCCAGCCGCCCATCTCTACATACTTATAACCGGTTCTGCGTGCGCGAGCCAGTTCCGACTCTACCGCGCGTTCCAGCTTCGGTTGACGATCCCTCTCCGCAGTCAAAGGAGTGTGTGCCACCCCCAGCCGCGAAAACCCGACGGTATTTTCGTGGCACAGATATCGGGTGCAAGCCACCACTTGATCGTCTTCGTCCAAAGAGAGCAGATGATAGCTGCGTTGATCGGCCGGTTGGACGTGGCGGCCGCTCTCGGTTAATTGCCAAGGTTCGATGGCGCCGTCTGACAGGTACACCCGACCCCTTAGCCGCTGCGCTCCCGCCAGCAACCGAGCATGTTCGTTCGCATCCCGGTGAACCGTTGAAAACCGGTGTGTCGCGCCTGAGTGAGAGGGCGCCAGTAAAACTGAGCGGCGATGGGCAAGACGCGTTGATGAAGTAAACAAGTCCATCCTATATTTCCTCGTGTCTATCTCTGCACGCCCGGGGCGTGCAATAGTACCGAACTAGCTCTAGGGCTATTTATCGGCCTCGATGTTTATGCACTACACCTTACTTTTGACCTAGCAGGTAATGAGAGGTTTTCTCACTTTTGGGTTAAGGGAGTATACCTGCCGGGGGCCAGTAGGTTGTAAGGGTCAATTGCACTTTTTAGTTCGCGTACCAGCCGGTTGTAACCGTCGGCACCGTTCATCTGTTCCCTGCCTTGCACTCCGAGCCGATAAGAGTGGTAGCCCTTGTCAGCCAACGTTTTCAGCAGTTTTTGATAGCAGGCTTGTGCCTTTTCATCCTCGCCCGGAACCCGGCGATCATAGGCCATCGAGATCACGCAACTGGCGCTACGTTCTGTCAGCAGCGTGATTGTCAGCATTGGTTCGAAGCCGCCCGACAGTACGACGTCGTAAGCAATTCGGGCTACGGCCTCGGTATGTCTACCCTCTGCCGGAGCTACGGGAGCACACCAGTACAGCCCGCAATCTCCCGCATCTAAATTGAGGTCCGCCGGAACAGACCGGTGACGCCAATAACAACTTTTCAACGAATGTTTTGTGGGAATGCCTTTCGTCAATCCATACACTGGCCGCAGCAACTCTAAAGCTCCGCTCAGATCCCATCCACTCAGCGCGCCGAGTTGTTTCGAAAACCGGCCCGCGAGTTTCAACATGCGATCGTCCAGAAACTGAATCTTGGCGACCTTGCCTTTGAGCGCGCGCTTCACCAGCCGTCGCGCTTCGGCCACCTGGCCCTTAGTACCGTAGAGCGCACCCGAACCATTCCAGGCCCCGCAGCTCAATTCCTTGCGGAACGACTTCATCACTTCCGGGCCGCAGAGGCGTTTCTCCGCCGGTCTTGTCGTAGGGATAGAGCCGCATCGCCGACATGACTTTGTAGTCGTTGGCGATATGCATCGCGCTGCGCAGCGTACCGTCCATGCGCAGAGGACGAAGCGCGTTCACGGCATCGGCCAGACCGTTGTCGTCATCCACGCGGAAATAGAAGGCTTGAAAATACTCCGGCTCCGGCATCAGCCAGATGGTCATCCGCGTCACGACGCCGAAATTGGATTGTGTGAACAGGCCATCCAGCACCGGACCGCTTCCCCAGCGGTAGGCCTCAGCCGCCTGCGCATTTGAGAAACGCGCGAAACCTGTCTCTACCAGGTCACCGGTTGGAAGCACCACTTCATACGCGCACGAATTCGCGAAGTGATCGCCGTAAGGAGTATGGCCAAAGCCGCGCTCCACTGTATTGCCGATCAGGCTCGAGTCCGGACTGCTGCCCGTGGAATCCATCCACAGCCTGGCTTTGCGATCCTGCAGGAATTGGTAGAGCTGTGCCTGGGTGACGCCGGGCTCAACTGTTACATATGCCAGGTCCTGGTTGAAGTCCACGATGCGATTCATCCGCATCAGCTCCATCAGCGCGCAGCCATCCGTGTCCGGCACCTTGGACCCGTAGCCCCAGTTCAACCCGCTGCTGACCGGATAGACCGGTACACGGAACTGGTTGGCGATGCGCAAGCATTCCTGCACCTGTTCGCGATTAGCGGGCCGGAGAATGACGGGGATTTTCTGCCGCGTGCTGAAAGTTGTGGTTTGCGCAGCATTCAGGGCAGCCTGCTCCGTCACGACGAACTCGCCGCCCAGAGCCTCTCGCCACGCCAAGACCGCGCCTTCAAGCCCTGCCTCAAGCTTAAGCAGGTTTTCAGTTGCGGTCGCGATGACTGCTTGCAAAACTCAACCTCCTCTACGCAGCCTTTCTAAAATCCGGTCCGCCTGCAGCTTTCCCTTGCCGCGCCCAATGGCAGATCTTAATTTCCATATATGGATAAAAAGTTCAGATGATCAGTGGGGGGGAAGTGTTACGAAGTATTAGGAAGTATTAGGGTGTTCACCCTATTTTTTAACCTGAGGCCCCTATCGTTGTTCGACTGGATCGGCAAAATACTGTACCCCCACGATTTCCACAGGCCTACCCCTACAAACTAAATAGGCTAGGTCGCAGTGCGAAAGCTTACGACGATGTTGTCTCCCAAAGGAAAAAAGTAACCGAACAGAGCGAAAAACAAGAGATCGGGTGACTTTAGCACCACTCCAGGCCTCGGAGGCTCCACCGCGGCATCCAGCAAACCTCCCGTTTTTTGGATATAGCGCCACATGAAGCGCGAATTCACTGTCGGATAAAGACTGTCGTAGAACGATCTTTCATACACCTGCGAAGGCTCGCACCCGGCCTCTTTGCCTAAGGCGAGCAACGCCCGCTCGGAAAGAATATGGCGATGGTAAGGCACATGTAAGGAGGGATCGCCCTTGCGGCGCAACGAAACATTCTCGGCGTTCGGTGTTCCAATCACCAAGAGCCCTCCGGGCTTCACCAGCCGCACCAGGGACTGGAAAAACTCGCGAGGCTCGTCGGAGTGCTCGATCACATCGTAGGAAACTACGGCGTCATAGCGTTCCTTCAGGCGCCGCGAATCGGAATACTTCGGCACGAAAGGATCGTAGCCTGTCGCGTTTTCTACTCCCTCGCCCCGCAGAAAGTCCACAAATAAGCCCGCACCGCAACCGTAGTCAAGAATGCGCGCGTTTGACCTGAGCCCCTGCGCCTTCAAAAGGCGCCAACGGTTGCGATACCCGATGCGATCGTTAAAGCTCAGCTTCTGGCTTTTCAGAGGGTAGCGTTCGTAGTAGCGCTCCAGATCCGCATCCTCGGCGCAATGCAGCGAACCACAATTGGTACAGCGCCAGAGAGTAAACAGATCGTCGCTGAATTCCCGGACGTTGCAGGGCACTTTACCCACTTCCGCGCCAGCCTGGGAGGCCCCGGCAAGAGTTCCAGGCTCCTCGCACAGATTGCATTCGAGGCACGTAGCCATAGGAATTTCTAATCGGATGTTTGGGAGGGAAGTTTAGTTTCTTGACCTAATGTTAAGAAATGGGGTGTGGTTGAATGAGTACATCCGATGAGAAGATCCTAGGATGGCGAGGCGCAAGCGAATCTTATTCTTAGCCGAGGGCGCCACCATGGCCCACTTCGTCCGCCCCGTCGCCCTGGCCGACTCGGTAGCCTCGGATCCGCACTACGACATTCACCTCTACGCCCCCGCCCGATTCGCCCACTACCTCACCGGCAAACCCTACTCGACGGGTGAACTGAATACCATGCCCGGGGAAGATTTTCTGGCCAATATCGCCCGTGGCCGTCCCTTATTCCCCGCCCGTGTTCTCAAGGATTACGTTGACGCCGACCGCGAACTGATCCGCCGGCTTCGGCCCGACCTAGTGATCGGCGATATGCGTCTCTCGCTCCCCATCAGCTCGCGGCTGGAACAGACCCCCTGCGCGGTCATCATCAACGCCTATTGGAGCCCTTACGCCAAGCACCGTTCGGTTTTGCCCGAACTACCCCTGACCCGGCTAATTCCGCCCCGGCTCCTGGGCCCCCTCTACCGTGCCACCGAACCGATCGCCTTTGCCCTGCACGTCGCCCACATGAACCGGGTGCGCAAGTCGTTCGGCGTGCCGACGCTTCCCCTGGACCTCCGGCGTCTCTACACCGATGGCGACTATGTCCTCTACGCCGACGTCCCCGAATTCCTGCCTACGCCTGGCGCTCCGTCCAATCACCACTACGTCGGAATCTGCGAATGGGCCCCGCCTATCGCCAAGCCGGAGTGGTGGGGACGTATGTGCCAGGACCCCAAACCGAAAGTCTTTATCAGCCTGGGAAGCTCGGGCCCTGTTCGCGTGCTTCCCGGCCTTCTCGCCGCCCTGGCCCGACTGCCCGTGTCGGTGATTCTTTCCACCTCCGGCCGATCCGTGCCGATAAGCTCTGAGATGGGGCCGAAAATCTATATGGCGAGCCTCCTGCCTTTTGTCGAAACGGCACGCCACTCTTCCGTAGTGGTGTCGCACGGTGGGAGCGGCGGTCTCTACCCCGCTATCGCCGCCGGAACCCCGGTTTTGGGTATCCCCAGCAATGCGGATCAGCACCTATCTACTTCGGTACTAGTGGAAAATGGAGGAGGGCTCGGAGTGAGGGTCGAAGAGGCGTCTGAAGCTCAATTATTTTTGGCCCTCCACAGAATTATTTCTGAATCTCACTTTCGTGATACCGCAAATCGATGGGGTCATATTTTTCAACAAGATGAAGCGAATCTCCGATTTGCACAGTTTCTTAAGGTAACAACCTAGGTGATACCCTAGGCAATAACTTCATACTTCGCGTCCTGGGAGACTAGTACCGTGGTACGAAACCATCAAAATCCTAGGGTAATGTTTCTTGTATCTTAAGGGGAATCCATGATAATCTTCGGGTGAGTCAATGCGGAGGGGCAAAGCCTCAAATCTGGCAAGCGAGACTCGGAGGTCAATAAACAGAATGAAAGACTTAAAAAAACAGATCTATATCCTAGCAGGAATAGCTTGTTTTGGAATTGCGGGGACGGCATCGGCAACCGCCGTAGGTATGGCTCAGCTTAATGCCTGCCTAGCGTCACCGGGCGGGTTGAGCGGTGTCTTGGTAAGCGGTTCGCAGATCACCTGGTCGCCGAATGGCTCCGTCGCAGGCACTGGCTGTTTTAATACAGGCAGTCCGACGAATATCACTTCGACACAACCGACCATCCTTTCCGGCGACACGGGCAACATTAAGGACCTGACGGCCGGGGGTGGTGCCGTCGACCAGTTCCTGACGTTCGTGGTCCCGGTAGCTAACCTGGACTTCATCTTAACCGGGTTCGGCGCAACAACCACAAACAGTACCGCCTGCGATTCAACCGTCGGCGATAGCTGCATTGTAACCGCTGGGTCTCCCTTTGAGTTGAAGAATACTTCCGGCGGTGTCGAGGTCGATTTGACAACGCTCGGTTCAATTACCGATGGAGGAGTTCTTAGCCACTGGCAAGGCCTATTTACAACTCAGGTCGCTAACACGACGGCGGCGGCTATCCAGACCGCAATTCTGGGCGGCGGGTCGATTTCGAGCACCTATTCCGCCGCGCTCACCGTCACGCCTGTCCCGGAACCGGGCACCGTGTCGATGTTGCTTCTCGCTGGCGTCGGCCTGATTGGCGTCGGACGCAAGCGGTTCGCGAAGCGTTAACCAGACCTTCGAGTCATAAAAAAATCGCCCAGCCGACCGTCGTGTCAGGCTGGGCGATTTGTTTTAGGCCGCCTTTTCAAGCTGCCTTAGCTGGGGCGCAAACCATCCCGGGAATCATCGCCCCCAAAACATCTTCCACTCGCTCGGCAAACAGGAAGTCCATCTCCTTGCGAACTTCTTCGGGCAGATCCCGCAAGTCCTTCTGATTGCCCTTGGGTAGAATCACTCGTTTCAACCCCGCCCGCCGGGCTGCCAACACTTTCTCCTTCACGCCGCCGATCGGAAGAACCAACCCGGTCAGAGTCACCTCTCCTGTCATCGCCGTGTCGCTTCTTGCCGGGGTCCCGCTAAAGAGCGACGCCAGAGCCGTGGTCATGGTCACGCCCGCCGAAGGCCCGTCTTTCGGAATCGCCCCAGCCGGCACGTGGATGTGCAGGCCGTTTTCCAGGAACTGCTTCGGGTCGAGCCCGAACTCCCGGGCATGGCTCCACAGGTAACTGCGAGCCGTCTTAGCCGACTCCTGCATCACCTCTCCCAACTGGCCCGTGATGGTCAACTCCTTGCCATTGGGCAGCAAGGCCGCCTCGATGTAGAGGACATCGCCACCCGTTTCGGTCCAAGCGAGCCCCGTGGCGACACCCGCCGGCATGTCCTTGCGACCCTCCTCCGGCAGAATCGCTTCCGGCCCCAGGATCTCAGGAACATCCAGGGGATGAATGGTCACCGGCTCGGTATTGCCCTCGGCAAACTTCACCGCAGTCTTGCGAATCAGCCTGCCCAGCACCTGTTCCAGCCGCCGAACACCCGCTTCGCGAGTATAGGAGCCGATCACCTTCTTCATCGCTTCCTCGGTGATCACAAACTGCTCCGCTGTCAGACCGGTATGCTTCAATTGACGCGGCAACAAGTAGCGCCGCGCAATCTGGGCCTTCTCCTCTTCGCTGTAACCTGAGAGCCGGATGATTTCCATACGATCCAGCAACGGAGCCGGAATGGTATCCATCGAATTCGCCGTGGTGATGAACAGCACCTTGGACAAATCAAACGGCAGGTCCAGATAATTATCGCGGAACGTCTTGTTCTGCTCGGGATCCAGGATCTCCAGCAGGGCAGCTGCCGGGTCGCCCCGGAAATCGCGCCCGAGCTTATCGACCTCGTCCAGCATCAGCACGGGATTGGCGAAACCAGCCCGCCGCATGGCTTGAATCAAGCGCCCTGGTAAAGCGCCAATATAAGTCCGCCGATGCCCACGCAACTCGGCTTCGTCGTGCATACCGCCCAGGCTCATGCGCTCAAACTTACGGCCCAGCGCCCTGGCGATCGACTGCCCAAGCGACGTCTTGCCCACTCCGGGCGCTCCCACCAGGCACAGAATCGGAGCCTTCGCTTCAGGATTCAGCTTCAAGACGGCGAGCTGCTCGATGATGCGCTCCTTCACCTTAGTAATGCCGTAGTGGTCTTCATCCAGCACCTCGCGAGCACGTTTCAAATCGAGGTTGTCCTCGCTGCGAGCCTTCCACGGAAGCTCGATCACATATTCGAGCCAGGTTCTCACCACGCTGTGCTCCGGCGACGCCGAGTTGAGCTTCTCCAGCCGGCCCAATTCCCGTTCGGCTTCCTTGCGAATATCGTCCGGCAAATCGGCTTTAGCTAGTTTCTCCCGCAGGTTTTCGACATCGGCCTGATCGGGATTCTTCTCACCCAGTTCCTGCTCAATGGCGCGCTTCTGCTGCCTGAGGACGTATTCCTTCTGCTCACGCGACATCTCGCTGCGCGCTTCATTGGCGATCTTATTGCGCAGCTCGTAAACGTCGACTTCGTGCGCCAGCCAGCCATGAACCATTCGCAGCCCTTCCAGCCGCGATGGAGTTTCCAGCAACGCCTGCTCCTGCGTGACCTCCAGGTTCATGATCGAAGCAACCAGGAAAGCAAGTCCCAGGGGATCCCTCTGGCTCGCAAACATCCGCGCAATGTCGTGCGGCTGCATTTGAGCCTGGGTCATTCCGATATACTTCGCGCCCAATTCGGTCAGCGAAATGGTCATGGCTTCGGTTTCGCGCGTCGAATCGTCGGGCAAAGGCAGCGGACGTACCCGAGCCCTAAGATATCCCGAGCCCTCTTCCACCTTCACCACCACCACGCGCTCGGCTCCCTGCACCATGATGTCGTAGTGATCCGGCGCCGGACGCCCGGACTTGCGGATCACCGCCCGTGTACCCACGGTAAAAAGTCCATCGGCTCCCGGAGAATCTGTGGAGGAATCGCGCTGCGCCACTACGATAATTTCTTTGTCTTCCGTGGCCATAACCGCTTCGACGGCTGCAATGGAGCCAGGCCGTCCCACTGCCAGAGGCATCACCAGCCCCGGAAACAGCACTGTGTTTTTCATCGGCAACAGCGGTAATGCCCGGATCGTGTTTTCTGCTTCGGCCATTTGGTTCCTTTCCATATTCACTGCCCTTTAAGATGCGACGGCGGTGGCCAAGGATTCCGCTGCAAACGTCATCTGGTCCCCGCGCACATCCACTTTC
Source organism: Terriglobia bacterium (assembly GCA_963766615.1). Taxonomy (GTDB): domain Bacteria; phylum Acidobacteriota; class Terriglobia; order Bryobacterales; family Bryobacteraceae; genus Palsa-187. The sequence continues at coordinate 121,757 of CAVYBC010000007.1, read as the reverse complement.
ACTTTCTGCCCGTCTCTTATTTCGCCTGCGACAATCTTCCTTGCCAGAGGCGTCTCCAGTTCCCTCTGGATGGCCCGCTTCAAGGGCCGCGCTCCGAACGCCGCATCGTAGCCCGATTCAATCAGGCGATCTTTAGCTGCATCGGTCAGCTCCAATGTGATGTGCCGTTCTTCTAAACGATTCATCAGAGTCCGCAACTGAATCTCGACGATCTTCCGCAGATGAACCTTGGTCAGGCGATGGAAGTCGATAATCTCATCCACCCGGTTCAGAAATTCGGGCCTGAACAAAGTAGAGAGCTCGTCCTTCTGTGCGTTGGACGTCATGATCACGATGGTGTTCTTGAAGTCCACCGTTCTTCCCTGCCCGTCCGTCAGGCGACCATCATCCAATACCTGCAGCAGCACATGGAACACATCGCTATGAGCTTTCTCAATCTCATCAAGCAGCACGACGCAATAAGGCCGTCTTCGCACGGCCTCAGTCAATTGCCCGCCTTCGTCATAGCCGATGTATCCCGGAGGGGCGCCGACTAATCTCGAAACCGTGTGCTTCTCTTGATACTCCGACATATCGATACGAATCAAAGCCCGCTCATCGTCGAACAGGAATTGGGCGAGTGCTCTAGCAAGCTCGGTCTTACCAACGCCCGTCGGACCCAGAAACAAGAAGCTTCCAATCGGCCTCTTGGGATCCTTCAATCCACCGCGAGCGCGCATCACTGCATCAGCCACCGCATCCACAGCTTCATCCTGGCCGACCACACGCTTGTGCAGTTCCTCACCCAGGTGCAGCAGCTTCTGGACCTCGCCCTCCAGCAATTTGGAGAGCGGAATTCCGGTCCAGCGGCTTACCACTTGCGCGATATCTTCCTCGGTGACTTCCTCTTTAAGTAAGGTTGTTTCGCGATTCTCTTTTTCAAGCTGCTTTTCTAAAGACACCAGCTTGCCGTACTTCAACTCAGCGGCCTTATTGAGGTCGTAAGCGCGCTCGGCTTGCTCGATGTCGAGCTTCACCTGGTCGATCTGGGCTCTCAGATCGCGCTGCTTCTTGATGAGTTCCTGATCGGCCTGCCACTGAGCTTTAAGCGTTGAAGTAGAGGTCTTCAGCTCGGCCAGCTCTTTCTCGATCTTCTTCAACCGGTCGCGCGAAGCCGCGTCGGACTCTTTCTTCAGCGCCTCCCGCTCGATTTCAAGCTGCATCTGGCGGCGCATGCTCTCATCCAACTCCGCCGGCATCGAATCGATTTCCGTGCGAAGCTTCGCGGCGGCTTCATCTACCAGGTCGATGGCTTTATCCGGCAGGAAACGGTCCGAAATATAGCGCTGGCTCAGCACCGCGGCCGCCACCAGGCTCGAGTCTTTGATCCGCACGCCATGGTGCAATTCGTACCGCTCTCTCAAGCCGCGCAGAATAGAGATCGTATCCTCCACCGACGGCTGATCCACCAGAACAGTCTGGAACCGCCTCTCCAGCGCGGCGTCTTTTTCGATGTTCTTGCGATACTCATCCAGCGTGGTTGCGCCGATGCAATGTAATTCGCCTCGGGCAAGCGCTGGCTTGAGCAGATTGCCCGCATCCATCGCACCTTCGGCTTTCCCCGCGCCCACCACGGTGTGCAGTTCGTCGATGAACAGAATGATCTTGCCTTCTGCGGACTGCACTTCTTTAAGGACGGCCTTCAGCCGCTCCTCAAATTCCCCACGGAATTTCGCGCCTGCGATCAGCGCTCCCATATCGAGGGAAACTACGCGCTTGTCCTTCAAGCCCTCAGGCACATCGCCTCGAACAATGCGTTGCGACAATCCTTCGACAATGGCTGTCTTGCCAACGCCAGGCTCGCCAATCAGCACGGGGTTGTTCTTAGTGCGCCGCGACAGCACCTGGATTACGCGGCGAATTTCTTCATCGCGCCCAATTACCGGGTCGAGCTTGCCCTGCTGCGCAGCCTTTGTCAGGTCGCGGCCATATTTTTCCAAAGCTTCGTAGGTAGTCTCCGGATTCTGCGACGTCACCCTCTGACTTCCCCGGACCTCCTGCAGAGTCTTCATCAACCGGTCGCGCGTCAGTCCGAGTTCTTTGAAAATCTTCTCATCGGAGGCCGCCAGGAGAATGTGTTCAACGGAAACGTAATCGTCCTTGAAATGCTTAGCCTCATCTTCCGCCCGGCTCAACAGTTTCTGCAGCCGGTTGGTGATGTAAATCTGATCCATCGCCTGCGAACTGCCGGAAACCTTAGGAAGCTTGTCCAACTCCTCTTCCAGCCTGCGGTGGACCGTCTCCAGCTTAATGCCCGACTTGAGCAAAATCGATTGCGCCAGCCCGTTCTCCTGCTCCACTAAAGCGAGCAAGAGATGTTCGACTTCCAATTGTTGCTGGCCGCGGCGCGATGCCAGGGATTGGGCGGATCTGAGTCCTTCCTGCAATTTCTCGGTGAACCGGTTGATGTCCATAGTGCTCTTCCTATGATCAGTTTAGCATGTTAGCGCAAGTATATAAAACAACCTGCGCGTATTGTTGTTAAGTTTAGATACAAAAGATCTCCTATCGATTCAATAAAGACCGTGTTAACCTGTAAGTGGTGCTGTACATTCCCGCCAATTCGAGACCCTCCCTTTTCGGTTCAGACTAACTCCGCTCTCCGTCCGCCCATGCCCGTCATAGTCGTTAACAACTGAATACAAGGAGTTTGTCATGACCTCTGGCTTGCCACGTTTGCTTACCGCCCTGCCGGGGCCCAAAGCCAAGGCAATCATCGAACGGGATGACCGTGTCATTTCTCCCTCGTACACCCGCTGCTACCCTCTGGTCGCTGAAAGCGGTGAGGGTGCCATCATCCACGACCCCGACGGCAACCAGTTCCTGGATTTCGCAGCCGGCATCGCGGTGGTCGCCACGGGTCATTGCCATCCTCAAGTCGTTAAAGCCATTCAGGACCAGGCCGCCAAGCTGATCCACATGTCCGGCACGGACTTCTATTACGAAAACATGATCGAGCTGGCAGAAAAGGTCGCCAGCCTGGTTCCGGGCGGAGTCCCCCGCCGCGTTTATTTCGGCAATTCGGGGGCCGAAGCGATTGAAGCCGCTTTGAAGCTGGCACGTTACCACTCCGGCCGAGGACAGTTCGTGGCATTCCGGGGAGCCTTCCACGGGCGGACCATGGGAGCACTGTCCCTCACTGGCAGTAAGAGCATACAAAAGAAGGGTTTCTTCCCAATCCTCCAGGGTGCTCACCACGTTCCCTACGCTTACTGCTACCGTTGCGACTATGGCAAGACGCCCGACACCTGCTCTGTGGAATGCGTCAAATCGATAGAAACTGAGCTATTCCGCACCACCCTTCCCGCCGAAGAAGTGGCGGCAATTTTCGTCGAGCCGGTGCAGGGCGAGGGCGGATACGTCGTCCCGCCTCAGAAGTTCTTCGACGAATTGCGAGCCTTGGCCGACAAATACGGAATCCTGCTGGTATTCGATGAAGTGCAATCAGGCATGGGCCGCACCGGCAAGATGTTCGCGGCGGAGCATTTTGGTGCCGTACCCGACATCATCACGCTGGCGAAAGGAATCGCCAGCGGCCTGCCTCTGTCGGCAATGGTGGCGAGGTCCGAAATCATGACCTGGAAACCCGGCTCCCACGCCTCCACTTTCGGCGGCAACCCGGTGGCAGTGGCCGCGTCTCTAACGACGATCCGCCTTTTGGAACAGGAACTGGTCGACAACGCCGCAAAAATCGGCGGGCACATGATGGATCGAATGAAACACTGGCCCGCCAAACATAGAAACGTCGGTGACGTCCGCGGCCTCGGCCTGATGATCGGAGTCGAACTAGTAAAGGATCAGGCGACCAAAGAGCGAGCTCCCGAACTTCGCGACCACGTAGTCGACAAATGCTTTGAGCACGGTCTGCTATTGTTGGGGGCCGGCCCGAACACCATCCGCATCTGTCCGCCCCTGGTGATCACCAAAGACCAGGCCGATTTCGCCATGGACACGATCGAAAGCTGCCTGCCCGCATAACTCAATCTTTCCCCTTGACGATCTATGGAGCTCGCTCTATACTCTCCCTAGACCGTCATGGGAACGCCAAATCTATTGCAAGGCACTCTGGATCTTCTCATCCTGCATGCGCTCCAGCGCGGACCCATGCACGGCTATGCGATCGCCCAAACCATACATCTGCTTTCCGACGAGGTTCTGAAAGTAGAGGAAGGCTCGCTCTACCCCGCCCTTCACCGGCTGGAGCTGGACGACGCCATTTCCGCCGAATGGGGCGCATCGGAGAATAATCGCAAAGCTAAGTTTTACGAAATCACTCGCAAGGGTCGAAAGGCGCTAGCCCTACAGCAGCAAAGCTGGGACCGTCTCTCCACTGCGGTGCAGCGGGTGTTGGCTCGCTGAGAAAGGAGCGCGAACATGCGACGATTTTTCCTCAAGCTGATGCGCCGCCGCCGGCTGGAGCGGGATCTCGAAGCCGAGCTCGCCTTTCATCGCGAGATGGCAGAAGCTGCCGGCAACACCATCCCTCTTGGGAACGCTAGTCGCATCAAAGAATCGTCGGGCGACCTGTGGCGCTTTAACTTTCTCGAGAATCTCTGGCGCGACATCGTCTACGGCGCGCGTGGATTGCGCCGCAACCCTACGCTGGTGCTCACCGCAGTTGTCTCCCTCGCCCTCGGCATCGGAGCCAACACCGCGATGTTCTCCGTGGCCTTCGAATTTCTGATGAGTAAGCCTTCGGTCTCCGACCCAGGGTCGCTGGTCTATGCGCAATTGGCCGGCAACAGCCATGCGACTCCCGAGGTGCTCGAATTCGTTCGCCAGAGTGGTGCCTTCACCGATGTCGCCGGCGTCAACGAGGAAAGCTTTATCAATTGGAACGACGGCGTGGAAACCCACCCGGTGTTCAGCGTCATCGCGAGCAAGAATATGTTCACCGCGCTTGGTGTCAGGGTTGCGCAGGGTAGAGGAATTCTTCCCGACGATCCCGATGAGGTCGTGGTGCTGAGCGATCACTTTTGGCAGGCGCACTTCCATGGCGACCCCGCCACCGTCGGCCAAGCGATTCAACTCGACGGAAAGCCATACACGGTGGTCGGAATTCTCGCCGCCGGCCATCGCACCATGTTAGGCTTCGGAATCACGCCTGACGTTTATGTGCCCCGGTACCTGCCTGACACTCTTCTGGCCATGTACATCCGGCTTAAACCGGGCATGTCTGTGAAGGAGGCCAGAGCAGCACTGATTACGGTCGCCCAGCGCCTGGACAGTACCTCAATCTCGCCGTTCAAGTATGCGAACGAAGTCGCGGTCACGCCCATCGAAGGTATCGCGCGGCTGGCAGGATATAGCGAAGCAATCGCGATCTCTGTCTTCTTCGCGATTCTTCTCGCAATCGTTGGCCTGGTCCTCTTGATCGCCTGCGCCAACGTCGCCGCTCTTCTGCTAGCCCAAGCATCTGCGCGCCGCAAAGAGATCGCGACGCGTCTCACACTCGGCGCAAGCCGTGGCCGGCTATTGCAGCAGTTGCTGGTGGAAAGCCTGTTGCTTTCGCTACTGGGCGCCGGTTGTGGACTTGCGCTGGCTGGGTCCATCACCCACCTGCTCGCGCAAATTCACTTGCCGACTCCCGTCCCGATCTTCATCCAGGCAAATCTCGACTGGCGCGCGGCGCTCTACGCGGCTCTTCTCACCATCGTGGCGACATTGGCGTGCGGGCTTCTTCCCGCTCGTCAGGCCGTGGAGGAATCCATTGCGCCCGACCTTGGCCGGGAGCGCAAGCTGCGGCTCCGCCGGACTCTAGTGGTCGCTCAGATCGCTTTTTCGCTTGTTGTGCTGACCACCGGATTTCTCTTTGTGCGGAATCTTCTTCGCTCCAGCGCCATTAGTCCCGGGTTCGACCTGCAGCACACCCTTCGCGCCACCGTGGACCTGCCGCCTGTCGCGTACGGTAAGTCGCGGCGCATCGAGCTGTACGCCGGCCAAGCACTCCGCGAGTTGGACGCGATTCCTGGAGTGGAGGCCTCCGCCGCGGCCATCGCTATTCCCTTCATGAATGCCATCGGCTTTGGCGCACCGGTGACCTTCTCCGACACGGGAGAGAGAGCGAACCTGCATTTTTATTGGAATGTGATCACACCCGGATATTTCAAAGTGATGGACATTCCCATCCTCCAGGGACGAACGTTCGAAGCCGCCGATAGCGCAGGCGATCCGGTTGCGATCGTCAACAGCGCCTTCGTCCACCAATATCTGGGTGGACGAACTCCTATCGGAACTACATTCCTGTGGGGATTCAAGCCCGCAAAGCGCTATCGCATCGTGGGCGTGGCTGGGAACACCAAGAATGAAACCATCGGCGAGGGCGAAAAACCTCAGATGTATCAACCGCTCGCGCAGATTGATCCATCCAGCTCTCGGACACGGTTGCAGTTTGTGATCCGGTCCACCCTTCCACCCGCGGCTCAGTTGGAGCCGGTTCGTAAAGCTCTTCGGCGAGCGGAGCCCGCGGCCGGACTGGAAGTCGCCACGCTCTATTCGAGCATCGGCTTTGCATTGCTGCCAAGCCAGGTCGGGGCGGCTCTCATGGGATCCGCCGGCTTGCTCGGGCTGCTTCTGACTGCCATCGGATTGTACGGAACCACGGTCTATTCAGTCGCCCGTCGCACTCAGGAGATTGGAATCCGCATGGCGTTGGGCGCAACGCGTGCGGACATTTCCCGCTTAATTCTCTTGGACTCCGCCCGCCTGATCCTGGCCGGTTCCGTGATTGGACTGCTGATCGCCGTCCTGGTGACCAGGCCCCTTGCGATCTTCCTGATGCCCGGGCTGAGCTCTTCCGACCCGCTCACATTCGTTGTAGTGCTTCTGGTGCTGGCCCTAACAGGGTTAATCGCCAACTGGGGCCCGCTGCGCCGAGCCATGGTGGTTGACCCGGCGGTCTCGCTGCGATACGAATGAGCTCACCAAAGCTTGCACTGCTTCTCTACTGGCCGCACCATCGGATCTCCAATCTTGCACTGAAACGCCCGATGAAATTCCGGCATATTCTGCAACGTCCCAATCGCCCGGAACTGCGACAGCGGATGATTGTTGGTGTTCAACTGCAGCCGCATCGCCTCCTCGCGATACTGGGTGCCCCACACCCGCGCGAACGAAATAAAGAAGCGCTGATCTGCCGTGAACCCGTCCATCACCGGCGGTTCGGGCTTGCCTGCCAGCGATTGCCTGTAGGCCTTATACGCAATCGTCACCCCGCCCAGATCACCCAGGGCTTCGCCCAACACCTGCTTCCCGCTGTGGTGCAATCCGCCGCCAACGTCCATTGTGTTGAACTGATCCACAACGCACGCGGTTCGCGTATCAAATTGTTTGCGGTCATCTTCAGTCCACCAGTTTTTCAACGCTCCAGTCGAGTCGAACTTCGATCCGCCATCATCGAACTGGTGCCCGATCTCGTGGCCGATAACAGCTCCGATGGCTCCGTAATTTGCGGCGTCGTCGGCCTGCATATCGAAAAACGGCGGTTGCAGAATTCCCGCCGGGAAGACGACTTTCACTTCGGCGGAGTTGGAATACGCGTTTACCGTGGGCGCGGTCATGCCCCAATCCACATGATCGACAGGCTTTCCGACCTTGGCAATCTCGTAGTGTTGGCCGAATGTCCAGGCCGCTCGAACATTTTCGAAGAAAGTGTTCCGTTTGATCTCCACCGGGGCGTAATCCTTCCAGCGATCCGGATAGCCGATCTGAATCTCCAATGCGTCCAATTTCAGAATGGCATTTTTCCGCGTGGCGGGCGTCATCCAATCGGAATGTTCCAGAGAATCCCGCAAAGCTGTGCGCAGGTTCTCCACCAGCATGCGCATGCGGCGCTTGGCCTCGGGAGGAAAGTATTTTTCCACCCACGCCTGCCCGAGCGCATCGCTCAGGTCGCGATCCACCACATCCGCACAGGTTTGCCATCGTGGCCGCTGCTCCTTTACTCCGGCCAGCACGGTTCTCTCAAAATGAAAGTCCTCATCGACAATCGGTTTTGCGAGATACGGCGCGGCGAGTTGAAGGGCTCGCCAGTGCAGCCAGACTTTCCAGTCAGCCAGGGGCACCGAAGTCAGAAGCTCGTTGATTTTCTTTACCATCTCCGGCTCGGTGACATTGATAGGAGTGGTTTCCGGAAGGCCCACCTCGCGCAGCAATTTCGCCCAATCAAAGGCTGGAGCAAGAGCCTTCAACGCGGCTAGATCCATCAGGTGATAAACCTTGTCAGGGTCGCGCTTGTCGGCAATGTTCAAAACCGACCCCGCCAGCGCGGTTTCAAAACTCAAAACAATTTTGGCCTGCTGCTGCGCATCCGCCCGCGCCGTGCCAGCCAGTTCCAACATGCGCGACACATGCTCTAGGAATGCATCGCGAATTTCGCGAGACTTGGCGTCAGTTTTGAGATAGTAGTCGCGATCCGGCAGGGAAAAGATCGAGCTCGCGGTGCGTCCCGCGGCGTCCCGCTCCACAATGCGGGCAATTACTCGCGAAGGGTTCTTCGGATCCTGCCCCGATGTGAACCGGAATGGACCCACCACTACGCCGTTCACCGCGCCGAATGGCCTGCCCGTGCGCTGAAAACCGGCGATCACGGCGTCCAGATCTTTGGCAGTCCGAATTGAAGCAATGCGGTCGAAATCGGGCTGTAGCGGCGTGAGTCCCCTCTTGTCGATAGTCGCCGTGTCCATGCAACTGGCATACAGATCGCCCATCTTGCGAACATCCGGCTTTGCATTGCGATCCGAAACCGCGGCATCAAGAATGGTCTTCGTCCGCTCCTGATTCGCGTCGCCCAGCACCGCAAACGTGCCCCAGGATGCCAGATGAGAGGGGATAGGATTCTTATCCAGCCACCCGCCGTTCACGTAACGCCAGAAATCCGTACACGGTTTGCAGGTGGGATCCATGTCTTCGGTATGAATTCCGCTGCGTGAGATTTGCTGACCCGAAAGACTAAAAACAATTAGCGCAAAGAAGAGGGAAGAAGCACGCCGCATTGCACGAGCGTAACACGCGCCACCTACAGCAAGTGAAAACTCACCTCCACCGTGGCCGGGGCAGCAATGGTGTGGTCGCCAGACATAGCGGGACGAAATTTCCACTTCGCCACTGCCTGCATCGCGCGCTCATCCAACCCGAGGCCAACCGACCTCACGACTCGGATCTTCGACGGTATCCCGTTAGCATCGACTTCGATCGCAAGCACGACCGTCCCCTGGAAGTGCACCTTACGAGCATCCTCGGAATACTCGGGCTCGACCTTATAGATAAGTTGGGGTTGGCGCGACAACCGTACGGGCGGCTTGTTTGAATCTCCTCCCACTCCCGGACCTGGCCCCTTGCCGATACCATGGCCTGGACCATCGCCAAAGCCGAAGGGTCCGCCCGGCCCTCCCGACAGCACCCGTCCCATACCCGTGGGATCGCCGATATTTTCGGCCGAAATGTTGATCTCCGGCGCGCTCAATAGGGCCTGCTCCACAATCAACTTCGGATTCTCGTTGCGAATCACCGCGACCGGCGGCATGAAGATCTTGCGGACGTGTACCTCCGGGGCACGCCCCCGATTGGCCGGCAGAAGCGAGCGATCCCCACCCCCGCCGGGCTTAGTCATCGCCAGACGCGGGGCCCTGAACACAATCGGCACGTTGGCCAGCGGACGCTGCACCAGCGGCATCGGCACGAACGAGGCTATGAGAAACAGAGCGAGCGCGCCAAAGAAATGGAGCGCTAAAGAGACGAGAGCGGCTCGAGGTTTCATGCGGCTGTCAATGCACGCCGCGTGCCGCCGCTAACTTTATGCTTCTGTTGAAAGCCCTCGGGATAAACCGTTCACAGGTGTTGTCGCATTGATATCAAGACGCCCGCTCAGCCAGCGCGGCTTTCAACCGCCCCATCGTGAAGGGCACCTGCCGCAGCCGCGCGCCGGTCGCATCGAAAACCGCATTTCCCACCGCCGATCCGATCAGCGTGATCGAAGTCTCCCCCGCCCCGGTTGCTTCCTCATTGGGCCGGTTCAACAACACGCTCTCGATCTTGGGAACATCGAAACCAAGGGGCAGGCTGTGATAGGTCCGCCAGTCGACGGACGTAATTTTCTGGTCGTCCCAGGTGACTTCTTCGCCCAAGGCCCTGCTCAATCCCTGCAGCGCGCCGCCCTCGATCTGATTCCTCAACCCGTCCGGATTCGACACCGGACCGCAGTCATTAGCAACCCAGATTCTCTTGACCCGAATCTTCCCCGCATCCTGATCGACCTCGACCTCGGCCACCAACGACGCATAGCCGTTGTCGCCTTCATAGGCCACACAGGAGATCCCTCGCCCGGTCACAACTCCCGTCCGGCGAGCTTGGGGAGAAGGACGAGGAGTCCACTGCGAAGCTTTGGCCACTGCGCTTACCACGTCGCGCAACCGCGCGAAACTCAAGTGCCGCAGGCGGAACTCCACCGGGTCGGCTTTGGCCTTGGAGGCCAGTTCGTCCATGAACGATTCATGCGCGAAGGTATTCTGCAAACGCGCAGGCGACCGCAGCGGTCCCGTCCAGAATTGTCCTCGCAGACTGTGAACCAGCACGCGTTCACTCGCAATCGTGCCTGTGCCTCGCGCCTCGCCGCCGAATCGTCCCGCATGATAGGAAGGAATCCCGTTGCTGTTGTTGTTGAAATTCGCCGGCGCGGGCGCGGGAGAGCGCGGGGAAAATGCATCCGGTTCGAACCCTAACAGCAGTCCCGTGATCACATTACCGGGCCGTCCCGCGCCGGGCCGGTTGCCCAACCCCGGCGACCACGACTCGTAATCCCAGGCAATGACATTTCCCTTTTCATCGAGCCCTGCCCGTTCGTCCATCACAAACGCGTTGCCGTAATTCTCCCAAGCCATTTCGTCCTTGCGGGTAAGCTGCACCCGCACCGGCCGACCTACAGCTTGAGACAGAATCGCCGCATCATAGGTGACCGTGTCTGCTCCGTTGATCCCATAGCAGCCAGAACCGCGCCGAAAAATCACGCGAATATTTTCGGGCTTCAATCCCAGCACCATCGCCGAAGTGCTGCGCTGATACCACACAGCCTGCGTAGCCGACCAGATAGTGGCGCGCTCGCCCTGAACATCCGCAACCGCGCACGAACTCCCTACCGAGCCGTGCATCTGGTAGGGATGCAGATAAGTGGCTTTTAAAACCATCGCAGCCTGGGATAGTTTCTGCTCGACGTCTTTGGAATCCACCAAAAAGGTATCCCGCGCCGGCTGGCTGCGCAGCGATTCATAAAATCCCGCCTGCGGCATCAGTCCCGCGCCGGGCGACCAATCCACTTTCAACTTCGCGGCCGCTTGAATCGCCTGCCAGGGCTTCTCCGCCACCACGCCCACAAAATTCTTCCGGACGAAGACCTTGACCAGCCCGGGCATGCCTTTCACCGAGTCCTCATCCACGCTGATCAAATTCGCACCCACCGCGGGAGGCCTGCACCACACGCCCATGCAGCATCCCAGCCACGCGGACGTTGTGGACATATTCAAACTGCCCGGTCGCCATCGCCGCCATGTCCGGCCGGCCGATTGGTTTACCCAGAACGGCCCACTCAGCCGCAGGCTTGCGCTTGGCTGTCATCGAAAGGGGGAGGTTGAATTTCTTCCCACCCGCAAGTTGCCCATAGGTCACGCGCTTGGATTGATACTGGATCACGCCATCCGACGCGGTCAACTGTTCTACTGGAACCCGCAGCTGGTCGGAAGCAAGATGGAACAAGACTTCGCGAGCCGTTGCACCTGCCTGCGCAAGATTGGAGTGATTGAAATTCGCAGGGTGCGACTGGCTACCCGACGTATGCGCCTGGTCGGGCGTCCGTGCGGTGTCGCAATAGATCAAGGTCACGCGCTCAAATGGGACCGAAAGCTCCTCCGCCACCAGCTGCTGCTGCGCCGTAGAAATTCCTTGCCCCAATTCCTCTTTGCCGCTGAACGCGGTGATGGACCCATCTGCTCCAATGGCAATCCAGGAATCGAGCTGCGCTAACGAAGGCGAGCCTGGAAATGGCCCCTGCAGAACCTGCGCCTCTCCCAGCGCTGTAAACCCTACAATCAGCGCGCTAGAGCGTTTCAGAAATTCGCGTCGGGAATGAGGAGACATTACGCGTTCTCCTGGCTCGCCCGCCGAATCGCTTTGAGCATGCGAGTGTGCGTAAAACACCGGCACAACACAGTCGACATCGCCTGCTGAATCTGTTGCTCCGTGGGCTTAGGATTCTTGTCCAGAAACGCCTTGGCCGTCAGGATCACGCCATTCAAGCAAAACCCACACTGCGCGGCCTGTTCTTCGATAAACGCCTTCTGAATCGGATGCGGCTTCTCGGGGGTCCCCAGCCCTTCCAGCGTTGTGACGTCGGCCCCGTCCACGGCTTTCATCGTAGTGATGCAGGAGCGGACCGCCTGCCCCTTGACGATCACCGTGCAAGCTCCGCATTGGCCAAGCCCGCAACCGAACTTGGGACCTTTCAGTCCCAGGTCATCGCTTAGAAAGTAAAGCAGCGGAGTGGTGGGGTCGGCGTCAGCGGTATAGCTGCGGCCGTTGACCTTCAGGGTCATGACGCTCATACCTTGAGCTTAGGAAGGATTGGCCTGGGGGTCAAGGCGAGTCTGAATGCCGCAAATTGATCCATATCATCGCCTGAACGAAAATGCCTTTCCTATAATCGAGGTAGGAGCACTGGTGAGCGAACACATTGAAAAACGAGGCGGCGTCTACTACGTTCCTGGCACAAGCATCTCACTGGATTCAATCGTCTACGCGTTTCGTGACGGATCATCCCCGGAGAGCATCCGCGAAGACTTCGAGGGCTTGACGCTACCCAACGTGTACGGCGTCATTTCCTTTTATCTGGATCACCAGGCCAAAGTCGACACATACCTGCTAAGGCGCAAGGACCATTGGGCCGAAATGGAGCGTAAAGGAACCCCGCCGAGCGCGGACTTGCAAACTCGACTGGAACGCGGCTCGCCTCCACCGCAGTGAAAATTCGATTCCAGGCGGATAACGATCTCCGCAAAGCGATCACGCGCGCGATCATCCGTCAGAACTCGCAGATCGACTTTCGTAGTGCGCCAACAAGTGAGCTCGAGATTCTGGCGTTAGCAGCACAGGAAGGGCGGATTTTGATATCGCATGATTTCCAAACCATGCCTGCCCGCTTCAAGAAATTCACCGAAACTCAGCGCAGCCCCGGCGTGCTGTTGATCGCGCAAGACTTGCCGGTGGGTCAAGCCGTGGAGCGCCTGCTCCTTATGTGGGAAGTTTCGAAGCCGCAGGACTGGGAAAATCGCCTTTGCCTGATTCCGAGCCTAGTCACGGTGCTTCCGGGCGCGGCGCGTTAGCGTTATTTCGTCGCCTCAAAGGCCATCGCTTCATAGGCGTTCATACCGCTGAACTCGGTTCGGGGCCGCATTTCGACACCCTTCAAGACTGCGTCGTCCGTTTCGCCCGCGGTATATTGGCGGATTTGAGTGAAGCCGGCTCTCTCGAAACTGGCTCGCAGCATCACGGGCGTATAAACGAATTGATGCCCCCAGGAGCGCATTTCATTATTGATGATGTAGCAGGCCGGGTCGGGCGTATTGGGCCAGAAGTGAAAATCGAGTTTCTTCGGAATGTATTGATCGATCACCTGCTTCTGCTCCGGAGTTTTTGGATCGAGCAGCGCGATGAACTGGAGCAGGTTGGGTGTGACCATGCGGATCTTTCCGCCCGGCGCTAGCACCCTGTGCGATTCCTTCAAAAACTGAATGGCATCTTCATAAGTCACATGCTCAATGACGTGCTCGCCAAAGATGTAATGAACCGATCCCTCGGCGAACGGCAAGGGCTTGGTCGCATCAAGGTAGGCTTGATTTTCCGTTGGCTCGATGTCGGTGTTCAGCCACCCCGGCAGGTTGCCCGTTCCGGCGCCGACCTGCACTTTTACGTCGTGATTTGACCGCACATATGCGTCGATTAGTTTGGGGGTGACGATCTCCCGCTGATAATCGGCGCGCAGATGATCTTTGGCATACGCGTAGGTATCGGGACGAATCAGCAGAAACAGACCTACCGCGGCGAGGGTAACGCCGGCCTGAACGGCGTGGTTGGCCCATTTCGATTCAAATCTGGTCTTCACGAACACTCCTAAGCTGAGGATTGACGCGGATTCGCCTATTAAGCTAATCGGGTTTCGGTCAGATGAGCTTTAGAGTGAGTGCGTTTACGCTGGTACTTCCACTTCGATCTCCTGAATCCACGCGGTTGGGGATCGATCGGGCTGTACACTTTCCAAATAGAGCCGGATGGCGTCCGGCGCACGCGAAAGCACTTCGTCGATAGAGGCGCCCGTAATAAGGATGGCTGGCAGTTCCGGCACGTAGGCACTATAGCCGGCGGCGTCGCCCTCAATCATCAAAGAATATTTGCGAGTCATGATTGCGGTTCCTTGATTCCAGTTTGCCTTAAAATTGCGCCGTACGTACCCAACCGGACATCGTCTCCAACTCCGCCTGACACCACGGTGATGCGACCGTCCGCGTGCCGAAAGACTCGGTGATCCCCTTTTGTCCGAGCAAGACGCCACCCGTTCCTTTCCAAGAGCCGGATAACCTCGCGCACTTTGAGCGGCAAGTTCCGAGTCCTCTACGACTGCTCCCGCGCCGCCCGGGTAGCCAATTCATCGCAGCGGTTATTATCGTCGTGATCCGCGTGTCCCTTGGTCCAGGTCCACTCCAACTTGTGCTTTGCGGCTAGTTGATCCAGTTCCGTCCACAAGTCCTGATTTACAACCGGCTTCTTGGCGGAAGTTTTCCAGCCATTGCGCTTCCAGCCGTGAATCCACTGCGTGATGCCGTTCTTGACGTATTGCGAATCGGTCACCACCTCTACTTCGCAAGGTTCGCGCAGGGCTCGCAAGCCTTCCATCGCCGCGGTCAGCTCCATGCGATTGTTGGTGGTCTGCGGCTCAGATCCGAACATCTCTTTTTTCTTGTCGCCAAAACGCAGAATGCAGGCCCAACCGCCAGGACCGGGATTTCCCAGGCAAGCGCCATCTGTGATCAGTTGTATTTTCTTCATTAGACCTGCGCGGTCAGCTCGGCTTCGAAGAAAGCATCGACGAGGTCAAGAATCTCCTGCACCTGGTGCGCGTGATAAATCGAAGCCCGCAGTTTGGACCCGTTCCGCACCCCGTGCGTGAAGTACGTCGCGAACTGCTTCATCTTCCCTACCGCGTCAGCCACACGGCCCGAAGCCTGATGATCGCGGAGCATCGTGTAGTACACCCGCATGATGTCCCAGCGTTCCTGCTCGCCGGGGATTTCGTAACGACCCGTGCGCACGTACTGATCCATCTGTTGAAAGATCCAGGGATTGGACGACGCGGCACGCCCGATCATCACTGCATCGCAGTTCGTCTCGCGCACCATACGCACGGCGTCTTCCGGGGTGAGCACGTCGCCATTGCCGATTACCGGAAGCTTCACCGCGTCTTTCAATTCGGCGATCCTCGTCCAGTCCGCAGTGCCGCTATAGCCTTGCTCGCGGGTACGCGGATGTAGCGCGACCGCCTGCAAACCGCAGTCTTCCGCCAGATGACCCATCTTCACTGCCACCAGTTCGCGATCATTCCAGCCGGCCCGAAACTTCATCGTGAGCGGAATCGTAATTGCCGCACGCACGCTTTTCAGAATCCGTTCCACCAGACCCAGGTCGCGCAAACAGCCCGAGCCTCCGTTGCAAGTCACCACCTTCTTTACGGGGCATCCAAAGTTAATATCGACGATATCGAACCCCATATCCTGGCAGTGCCGCGCGGCATCGGCCATCACCTGCGGATCGGACCCGAAAAGCTGAGCCGAGATAGGGTGCTCATCGGGGTCGAAATAAAGGTACCGGAACGCCCGGGTGGGCCTTGGCGAGGAGCTTTTAGAGGAGGCCACCACCCCATGGGAGCTGGTGAACTCGGTCATAATCAGCCCGCAACCGCCCTGGGCGCGGATCAGCCGGCGAAAAACCGTATCGGTCACCCCGGCCATGGGGGCCAGCACGGTGGCAGGCGCGATGCCGATCGGTCCTATGGGGAATTGCAGGGGAAGCACTTAATCCATTTTATCGCGGCTCAGGTAGGGATCGTCACAGTACTCTTACGTCACCCAAATCAGTACCATAGGCTGATTTCGATTCCCGGCCCACCATGCGAAAACAGATACATGAAAGCAATCCTGATCTGTCCGGCTGAGAAGCTTCGCAAACAATTCGAGACAGCCATTGGCGCCCTCAAAGCGGTGGCGCTCATCAAAGTGCTCACCGAATTCCCTCCTGAAGATGTCCTGCGCAGGATCATCCGCGCCAGGGCGCCCCAGGTGGTCTTCATCGGACTGGACGATTCACACGGTTGCGAAAATAGCAATAACCAGCTTGAAACCGAATCTCCTTGGATTCAGAGGATCGGTCTTCACGAGTCGAAAGACCCGTCGACGTTCCGGCTCGCGCTGCGTCTTCGCATGCATGAAGCGCTGGTGGAGCCCTTTCATCGCAACGATATTGACGACGTGGTATCGCGTACAGCGAAGCTGCTGGCGGCCAGTCCCGACGGAGCCCCCAAGAATCATCTGTTCGCCTTCGTTCCCGCCAAACCCGGCGTAGGATCTTCCACCATTGCGGCCAATGCCACGTGGGCCTTCAGTCGCATGCAGAAATCGGAAGTCCTTCTGGCGGACTTCGATCTTTCCTCCGGCATCGCGAGCTTCCTCTTCAAAGCCGAACACGATCACCAGATCGTGGATGCCCTGTCACGCTCGCATGAACTGGATGAAGAACATTGGAAACGGCTGGTAAAGAAAATCGGCAACGTGGATTTGCTCCCATCGGGCGCGCCGTGCATTCCTGAATCCGTCGGCAGCACTCATGTGACAAGGCTGGTGGAATACATTCGCCGCACCTACGATGTGGCCTGCGCCGACCTTCCCGATACATTCGATGAAATCTCTCT
The DNA here is from genome assembly GCA_963766615.1 of Terriglobia bacterium. GTDB lineage: Bacteria > Acidobacteriota > Terriglobia > Bryobacterales > Bryobacteraceae > Palsa-187. Next base: position 104,716 of record CAVYBC010000007.1, on the reverse strand, counting down.
GGGCGTGTTGCGGGACGCCGACCGGATCATCCTGGTTACCAGCGCGGAATTGCCTGCAATCCGGATGGCGAGGCTCAAGGCCGGCTTGTTCCAAAAGCTCGATCTGGCAGATAAGATTCGGCTGGTGGTGAACCGCGTCCGCAAGAGCAACGCTCTTAAGGCCGACGAGATTGAAGAAGCGGTCGGACTGCCTGTGTTCGCAACGTTCCCGTGCGATTATTCGGACGTCACCAAATCCATTCAGAGCGGTACGCCGTCCTCGGCGTTGGCGCACAGCGCGGAGGCATTCGCGGCAAAGCTTCTGGACAAGAAGCTGGATCACGAGAAGCGCCATCGTTTCCTGGAGCGTTTCGCGATCACGCCAATGCGGTATGCATTCAAGTAGACAGCGAGCTTGCGCGGATGTCTTTTCCGAGTTGATCCGGAGCTGCGCGGCCAATCTGCTGGATAGCGTCTTCCAAAGCGGCAGGCGTTTGATCGGCCGGCTTAGCGTCGGATGACCCAGCCAGGTCGCGAAATATCTCAAACGCTTTGCGCAGCTTCGCGCGGGCCGCATCGGGCTCGCCATTGCCCACCAGCACCTGTCCCATTAAATGGTTCGCGCAAGCCACCGCGGTGCGAGCTTCGCGGCTATTCGGCTCGCGCGCAGCCCACGATTCAGCGGCGCTGAGCGATTGAGTAAAGCTCACCAGGGCGGTCAGATGGTCGCCTGTGCGAAACTGCTCCACTCCCATTCCACGCATGGCCGTCGCGATGTCGCTATCGGCTTTCGCATCCTTCAGTGCCAAAGTGAAATCTTCACGGGCCCGCGTGTTACGTTCCAGTTGATCGACCTCTCCCAAGGCGAGAAGCATGCGCACGCGGTCGGCCTTGAACTGCACTTCGCGTGACTGGGCCTGTTGCAATTGCGCTCCTAGTTGCGATTCCTGCCGCTGCATCATTAGCGCTGTCCAAACTCCGAAAGCAGCCAGCGCCATAAACGCGATTACGGAGATCACAATAGGTGCAGTATTGCGGCGCACGAACTTGCCAAGGCGGTACATCGCGCTGTCACCGTGGGCCTGCACAGGATGTCCTTCCAGATATCGGCGGACGTCTTCCGAAAACTGTTCTACAGAGAGATAGCGGCGCAGAGGCTCTTTGCTGAGGGCCTTGTGAAGAATGTTGTCCAGCTCGCCGGAGAGTCTTTTCTTCAGGCGCTGGCGGGCGTTCTCGCGCGTCTCGATGCCCAGTTCGATGGACTGCGTGGCTTGCGGAAGGATGGCCGCCTCATCGGAGACCACGACAGCGCTGGCCTTCAAGGGCTGGGCTTCGCAGATGGCGTGTTCGAACGCGTCGCGCGATCTTACCGGAGCGTACGGCAGTTTGCCGGTAAGCAATTTGAACAGCACCACTCCTAGCGAATAGATGTCGCTTTGTGTGGTCATCGCCGCACCGCGGACTTGTTCGGGGCTGGCGTAGTCGAGCGTCATAGCGCGCAACTCGGCTCGTGTTTCCGATGTTTCAGTGGGGCCCAGCAATTTCGCGATTCCGAAGTCGAGTAGTTTGGGCACGCCTTCGGAGCTGACCAGAATGTTGGACGGTTTCAAATCGCGGTGAATCACCAGATGCTGATGCGCGTACTGAACCGCCGAGCAGACGTAGCGGAAGAGGTGCAACCGTTCGGTCACCGAGCTTTGACGCCGCGCAACGTAATGATCGATCGGCGTGCCTTCGACGTACTCCATCACCAGGTATGGCGTGCCGTCAGGAGTGGATCCCGCATCCAGCAGGCGCGCGATGTTGGGATGATCCAGGCTGGCAAGCAATTGGCGCTCGCGGCGGAACTGGCGCAGGATTTCCTCCGTGTCCATGCCGCGCTTCACCATTTTGACGGCGACCTTGCGTTCGTAAGCCTGGTCGCTACGGGTGGCGAGCCAGACTGAGCCCATGCCTCCTCGGGCGATGCAGCGTTCGAGCTTATAAGGTCCAGCCTGCGGAAAGCGGGGCAGCTCGCCCGATGCGTTTTCGGCGAAGGCGAGCGCGGCAGCCACGTCGGCAGCGGGGTGATTCAGAAATTCGCCCGACTGTTCGTGATTCGCAAGCAGGCTGTCCACTTCGCGGCGAAGGCCGGGGTCGCCTGCGCACTGTTGATCGAGAAACGCGAGGCGCGAAGAGGCGGGCTGCTCGATGGCCGACTCAAATATCTGGCGAATCCTCGCCCATTGCTGGGGTGTCAAGGGATCCTCCCGATAGTTCGCGATGCAGAAAGGCGCGCGCGGAACTCCATGAACGTTTCACCGTGGCGGGCGAGATGCCCATCACCTGAGCGGTCTCCTCCACCGACAGGCCTCCGAAGAATCGCAGCTCCACCATCTGCGCCTGGGTGGGATCGAGCGCGGCCAATTTCTGGAGCGCGAGGTCGAGGCCGATCATATCCAGGCTCTGGTCGTCCGCGATCGCCATGGTGTCTTCGAGCGAAACGGTTTGGCCCGATCCCCGGCGGACGGCCTGATGCTTGCGCGCGTAGTCGAGGAGAATGCGGCGCATCTGGGTTGCGGCGAGCGCCAGAAAATGGCCTCGATTGGAGGCCGGGGATCGCTGGTCCACCAGCCTGATGTAGGCTTCATGCACCAGAGCGGTGGGTTGCAGGGTATGCTCGCCGCGCTCGCGACGGAAATAGCCGCGGGCGAGCTTGTGGAGTTCATCGTAGACCAAAGGAAGAAGCTGATTCACGGCTTCTTTCTGGCCCTGGCCGATTTCACCCAACAGCCTGGTGACTTCCCCGGGTTCGTTCACTCAAGCGCGATTATATCGCGCAGGGCGCACGGGGACACTTCGGGCGAGGACATTCCTCGCCCGGACAAATATTTAGGGAGCTCCCGAGCCGCTGACTAACCTTAACGACAAAGGTTCCGCAGATTTAACCCGACACCCGACATTAGAACCGCAAAAAGCCGCACTGAGCGCCTATGTAAATGGTCGCTGCGTTTTCCCTGACCGTTGCGACTATGAGGATGGCATTTGCCCGGCGCCACTGTACACGCTAATTTGGACCGGCTCGGACTTCGCGCCCCCGAATTCGACGTGGATTTTCTGCGGGCCGTCTTCAATATATTTGCCGAGCCGCACATTAACCTGCCGCACCGTCGAGCCATTGGACTCAGATACAAAATCAACGGCCAGTGGGAACCCATCGGAGTACGCCCGGATATTCCTGCGATCTGCGACTTCGGTCAGCCCGTCCACCCACAGCACTAAAAGGCCCTGGCTTTCGGGAGGCCGCATTTCCACCTGATTCGCAGTCCAAGTCACCGCGTCGGATGCCCCCAGGATTTTCACAGAGTCGGTCTTCGCAGGCAAGTCCACGGCGATGCGGCGTGTGTTGCTGAATGCCGAGCGAGTGGTGCGTAGGTGGACGTCGTGCCACCCCGCATTCAGGCCGGGTGGCAGCCGGAAATTCGCCAGCAGCCCGTCTTTTGTGTCATGCAGACTCACCGCCGCCGCTCCGTAGCCGGACACCTCCAAGCGGAGCATGTCTCGCGTAAGATCGCGATCCATACTACTGAACCAACAGGCGATGAACTCTTCCTTGCGCGAGCTGAAATTAATTCCATAGTCACCAAACCGCGCGTTGACCGCGGCATTCAGCTCAGGCGCGGCGGTGGTGGGAAATTCAGGAAGCGCTTCCCAGCGGCGGTAGCAGGCTACGCGCGCGTGCTTGTGTTGCACGTCGAGCAATTCTACACGCACGAATCCCGCTGCCCGGCATAGCGACAGAAGGCATTGAAGCGTCGGGCCATGCCAATTGTCGATGTTATTCCCTAGCTCGCTGGTTTCGTAGAATTCCATCCAGGGGATAGGCGAGTCGATTACTCCACGGGGATCGTCATCCACGATGAAGGAGTCGATGATGGCGATGTCGCTGGTCAGCTCGCAGACAATGTCCAGACCCAGAAGCGGGTGTCGCAGGTGATAGAGGACGCCGAGAAACAAAGTGTAGTCGAAGCGGCCAAGCGGCAGATCGCGAAGCTCGTAGACTTCCGCGATTTGATAGGAAATCCGGGAGCCGAGCTTCCGATGCATCCAGTGGAAATTTTCCTGCTCCACGCAGTCAATAGCGACTACGGAAGCGCCGCGGCGCTCCGCTTCGAAGGCGCACTAGCCATCCCAGGTGCCGATGTCGAGCACTCTCTTGCCCGTCAAATCGGCGGGCAGCGGCATCGAGGCCCAGCGGTTTTCCAGATCGTCCAGGCTGATCAGGCCGTTGATTGCGCCGATGCCGGGAAGGTCGAAGCTATGGTACCAGCCCCTCTCCAGTAAGGTCTGACTGTTGTCCTCTTTTCGCCGCTTTTCGAGGACGCTCTCCTTCAGGGCCGGCATACCTAAGAGTCTATCTGAATAGTCGTTCACTAGGACGGACGGAGTTTGGTTTACTGCCGAGCGGCTATCCGCTTCCGATAATCTAAGGCGAGTGGCGAGCAGCTTCAAAAACGGAGTCTGACGAAAGAAAATAACCGGGGATGCCTCTAAGGAAACAGCACCCCGGTGCCGGATAATCTTCTGGACGAAACCCTCGGTGGGCTCGACGTCTGCTTCACATAACCAGGTGTCAATTGTGAGCGCATCTATTTCTTCTGCCACCCTTGGGAGGTTTTGGCAGGTCGGGAACCTGCCTCACTTTACGGAAACACCCAGCGGTCGCCTACCAGAAAATTGAGAATTGAGGCCAGTGCGATTGCTGTGAGATTCGCGGGCACCAGCGGCATGTGCAGCCAGCCTGCGAACACCTTCATCAAGCCGACGTTGGCACCCAGCGACAACAGTCCGTTGCCCAGATGAAATCGAACCAAGTGACCCGTGGCGGCCGCACCTCGGTCCTTCCACGTCCAGTGCGTGTGCCACACATAGTTGTGCAAAATCGCGATCTCGACAGCAATCGCGGTCGCGACGACATAATGCAAGCCTAGCTTCACCAGCACTTGCAGGATCGCGAGCTGGACCATCACGCCCATCAATCCGACGGCGTTGAACTTGAGCCAGCGAATCATATCGGACTTAAGGCCGCGGTTCCTGCCGGTATAAATCCACGGTGTGCTTGATGGATGCCTGCATAAAGATGATAGCGATCGCGACGGCTCCGATGGCGAAGCCGACGTCGAACAACAGAAACGGCCGACCGGCGATGATCGCGATCGGGTTCCTGAGGGCGAAGAGATTGCCCGTGATGAGAAGGATGCGAAGCTCGGTCGGTCCCAGGTTCCAGAAGGAAAGTTTGAAGGTGCCCAGGGCGTGGGTGGCCAGATAAATCTCGATGGAGAGCAGCAGGTACACAATCAGGAACGCATAAGCCACAGCCGAGTTCATGTAGCTGGAAAACGCCAGGCCCGACATCAGAACCACCGTTCCGACGGCGTCCAGCAAGTGGTCGACATAGAAGCCATAGCGAGGCCTCTGCCTGTGCCGCACCCGAGCCAGCGTGCCATCCAACGAATCGCCAAACCAGTTCAGGATCAAAAGAGGAATCACCAGCAGGAGGCCGATGCGGCTGTGGCTCGCATACCAATACGCGCCCCCGGCCGCGAGCAGCGAGATGAACCCGAGCACCGTAAGATGGTCGGAGTTCACCCACGCGGGAAGGCGCTCCGCGATCCAAATGAGAGCTCGTTTTTCGGCGGTGGCAAGGACGCTAGTATTAATGCGGATGGCTGCGGCGGGTCGTTCAGCGAGGGACGATTCCATGGCCTGTTTGACGCATCGCGGTCAATTAAGTTTCATTCATGCCAGTCGCGCACGCATCATATGTATGTGATAGGTTGTGGCTAGAGGTAAGGGTATATGAAAGAAGATACCGCGCTTCCGCAAATCAACATGTCGAGGATTGTGGTGAGTGGGGGCCTTGCCGGACTGTTTTTCGCTCTGGCAGGCATGTCGATCTTCCTGGTCGGCATTCCTCTAATACGATTCCTGTTTCCTGTAGCGGTCGTTGTGGGTTTGGTAGTGGCACTGGTTCTACACTTCGCGCGGCACGAACGGTCGAGCACGGCTCGGATTCTTGTCGCGAAGAAGTAGCTTACTTCCCCGCCAAATGCGGTTGATCCTTTTCGTTTTCCTGGCAGACGAACTCGATTAAGTCTGTATCCAGCAGGACGCGCTGGTGCACGACGACCGTCCAGGGCTTGGTGTAGGCTTTCGGATCGTCGATAGTGACTTCAATTTCGAGATGTCCATAATCGACGCGACGGAAGCGTTCCACAATTTTGCCCGACTCGGTCAAAGGGCTGCCCTCAACGTCGAGCCAGCCAAGGTCGCGGACGCCCACCGTTTCCACCACCAGAGTATCGCCCTCCCACTTTCCAACGGAGTAGCCGAACCACCATGGTTCAGCGTCCTTGGGTAAAGACCGTCCATCGGTAAAAATCTGACGCACCCCGCCATTCGCCTCATAGAGAATCACGATTACGTTCGGAGTTTGGATCATCTTTCTTGGCTGACCGTGTGTATGAAGCTGCATCAGACCTAGCGGTAAACAATGTGCGTCCGGGTTGTCCTTGCTGTTCGATGCTACACGCTGCCGATGCAGCTCTGCTGCCCAGGGCTGGAAGGGAAGACCATCTTTGAACGCGGCACCCAAGTTCCAAAACTGGCTCTGTCTCACGGCGAGCGGGATTACGTCGGGAGCTGAAGTCGCGGAAGGAACAGTTGCAGGGGCTGGTGTTGTTCCGGGCGCCGCTGGCGGCCGTGCGTACTGCCAGACTCCGGACAGATCCGGTTTACCATCCAGCGTTTTAGGTGTGGGCGCCGTCAAGTCTGGCTTTCCGTCCGCCGTCTTGGGAACTCCCGCGGTCGGGTAAGTAGGCCACTGCCCAAAGAGGCGCGTTGGACCAGGAACCAAAAGCACGACGGCAGCCAGACCGAAACCTAGGCGAAATCGACGGAGCATAATTGCCTCTGTCAATACTATCTCGATTGCGATAACGGCACCGTATTGCTTTGCTTAACTTGGCGGTTGTGAGGGGGATAAATGGAGCTGGCGGAGGGAGTTGAACCCCCGACCCTCTGATTACAAATCAGATGCTCTACCAACTGAGCTACGCCAGCTAGAATCAAGAACTTACAGCGTTTCCGCTGTCCTGAAAAACACGAATCAGATGCTCTAACTTGCAGCATTTTCAGAGCATCAAACTACGTTGGTCAGAATAACACAGTGCCCCCCCTTTGCATGCGTATAGAGCTTAGAATGCGGTCCCGTGATAGAATTCCCCATTCATGCCACTTGCCAGAGACCAGCAATGCCTGAGCCAGACTCTCTACCGATATCCTTTTAGAGCCGGGAGGGTTTCAATTCTTCACAAGCAACCTCGCGCTAGATTGGATAACCGTATTCCCATACATCGCTACAGCCGGTATCGTCATGGATTTCTTGGATAGCTCTCGCGCTTTAAGAATACGTGAAGACCCAAGCCGACAACAGGTTTTTTCTGGAGCACGTTCCAACCAGAGTCACCAAACTTACAGGCCGATTGATCGGCGCTGTTTTCATAGTCATGCCCGATGATGTATAGCTCTATTGCGCAGCTTAAAAAGTAAGCTGCCCACCGCGAATCCCAAAAGAAGAAACACCAACTCTATCGGCTTCATAGTTGCGGAGGACTTCAGCCGTTTGGATAAAGCTGGCAGCGATTACAGCAGTCCCTAACAACACTCCAGTAAAACGATACAGAACCAACTTAGTTGATGCATCTATGCACCCAGGTTTTTGTTATGGCTAACTGCCTTATTTCAGGCGTCAGACACACTTCTCCCCGGACTTATGCCTCTTGAACGGCCGGGGACAACAAGTTTCGCATGCGCACCAGATTGTAAGCGGCCGCTGCGAAGGTAAAAACCCACCCGACTTTGAATAATCCGCGATGTCGGGTTTTGCGCAACGCTGCCACCGTCTTGAGCCAGCCGAATACTTCCTCTATCCGTTTCCGTTTTCGTTGACTGATTTTGTATCCGGGGTGTCGTGTCGTGCGGCCGTCAATCGCGCTTCCGCCCCGGCGTTTATCATTTTGCGATACGTGCGGAGTCACATTCATGTGCCGCATTTCCTTCACGAAATCTTTGGTGTCGTATCCTTTGTCGGCGGCCAAAGTCACGCGATCTACTCCGTCAATGCTCTGCGCCATAAGCATCGCCGCGTCCCGCTCGGCCGTTCCGTTGGATTGCAACAGTTCTGTATCCACCACCAAACCGTTGCGGTTCTCGATGAGCACGTTTCCCGTATACGCCAACTTCGCCTCATGCCCGCCGCTCTTACGCGCCAATCGTGCATCGGGATCGGTCGTCGACTCGTGCGTCTGATTGCTTCGCTTCTCACCGTGGAAGTTCACCGTCGGATTGCCCGGATCGTCCGGTGGCCGCACCTGGCCGCCATCTTTCCGCTGAAGACTTTTCTGACTCGCCCAAGCTTCGATCAGCGTTCCATCCACGCTGAAGTGCTCATCCGATAACAAGTCCGCTTCGCGCGCTTGCTTCAACACGCCACCAAAGAATCTCTCCGCGATGTCTCCGTCCAGCAGCCGCTCCCGATTCTTGCTGAACACCGTCGGCACCCACACAGGCTCATCCATGTTGAGTCCGACGAACCACCGAAATAACAGGTTGTATTCCAACTGTTCCATCAGCAGCCGTTCGCTCCGCACCGTGTACAGAACCTGCAATAGCAGCGCCCGCAAGAGCTTCTCAGGCGGAATCGACGGCCGGCCCGTCGTCGAATACATCGCGCTAAACTTTCGCGTCAGCCCTTCCAACGCCCGGTCCGTCATCTTCCGGATCGCTCGCAACGGATGATCCGTCGGAACCCGTTGTTCCGATGCAGGATTACTGAGATGAACCTTTTTATTATATTGGCCTCTCAAGGGTAAACTAGAGATGTTTCTTATCCTTCTTTGTAATCGTATATCGAGTTTCTCAGCATCCTGCTAGACTGACAAAGCCGCCAATAACTTGTGCAGTTCATCGCGATATGTCGGTTTCACCTTGTTAGCTTTCCTTCGCGCACCAACTTATCTTTGTAATCTTGGATCATAGTACTCAGAGCGTTTTCAAGGCGCACGATGTCCTACCTTCTTCGTGGATCGTTGACTAAGATTGGGGCGTAGGTAATATTAAAATCAGGAGGAATAGTGCTTTGACTTCCACGCCAGATTCAATTTTCCTACTAGGCTAAAACTAAGATTATGGCGATTTTAGCTACCGGCTCTGTTGTGTTTTGCTATCGCTGGTTTTTCGGCAAGCCCCAGTCGGCTGGCTCCTTTAGCAAATGTAACGATTTTCACACACAGAACCGACAAAATTCTTCCCGATTGTTCCAAGCGGGAAGGGCAACGACTTTTAACATTTATGTAGCCTGTAATAGCGGGCCGGTTAACTTTTAGGGGAGGGTGGAACTTTTGGTGGGCGATTATGTTTATTGCTCCTTCGACAATGCCCTTGACCGATGAATCAAACATATTTAAAGGTGAAGTTGGCTGCTCAGATCGTATCAAAAAAGTTGAATTCCCGCTAATAGAAGCTTCCATGGACTCCACCATTAAGCACAATTACATCTTGAGTACGCGCGATGTTCAAGATTTGAAGGATACTCCTGCCGCGATAAGAATACACAGCATAGCCAAGATCGATTCCCCCGTCCTGGACATTGCGCTCAATGCTCCAGAAAGAAAAATAGTAGCCCAGTTCCATTTGGCTGCCCAATCCCAAAACGTTCGCAGCAATCCGCGCTTCGGCTCTCCCTCAGGCGCGGGAGGAGAGAACTCTTCCTTCGCGTCTACGTTCGGCACAGAAGGAGACGACTCCTCCTTTTGCACGGTAGGCGCTGGTTCGGAAGGGGCTGTTGCTTTATATTATGGCAGACATATTGGCCTGGGGCGATCGCCATGGGAAATTCACGAGCGCGAGCCTCCCTTTGTCAAACACTACATTGCCACTACCCGTTCAACATCTCGGAGACAGATGACTTCATACCCAATATCTGGCACGAATGCGGTATTGGGCATAACAGCTTAGTCCGTTGAAAGACTTAACTAGGGTTGCTACTTTTGTGTTTGTTGTTGATCGGCGTTTCGTAATCGTAGAAAGATGATATCTGCCGGCGAACCAGCCCAGGCACTTGTGCTTAACAGGATGGAAATGTTGATTCTAAGGCACTTGAGTAGCTCTCACTAGATCACTCCCTTAGAAATCAGATGCTCTACCAACTGAGCTACGCCAGCATCTAAAACACTCTGAACAACTTCAGGACTTGCCGCAAATCGCAAGGCATGTCCATCAACCGCATAATAGCAAACGCATTCGCTGTGCCGCTTTCGCCAAGGCGTATTCAGAAGGTATGCCTAATCCCGATCTCCGTCAATATGTCTTGTCTGCCGTGAGAATGAGACCATTTTTCGAGCTAGACTAGTACACATTCCATCCGGAAAGGACCCGCATGTACGAACAATTTGGGTTCGTTCTCTCAGCCACCGGTGACCAAGCGATAAGTCTGTTCATCCCCGACAAGACTGTCGATCCAACGCAGTACACGCGCGGCGACGTAAGCCATATCGCCTCCGTCAGTATCGTAAGCGATTTCCAGCACCTGGTTACGCCAGGCGCCACTGACTGGGATCCGGCTAGCGCGTTGACGATGAAGAAGACGGTCCACAAGAACGGTTATCTTTACGTCTATTCCATCTTTCCTCCCCTTCCGGACGGCTGGTACCAGTATCAATATCTCGTAACCTTTGAAGACACCACCGTGCGCCTTGTGGGCGATCCCTGCACTAAATATGGAGGCGACTCCAAGGACCGGTCGGCCTTTGTCGTTGGAGGATCTCCGGTAGATCCGACGCCGATCGGCCAGCGTCTTGCGTCGAACGAGCTCATCATTTACGAGCTGATGATCGACGATTTCACCAAGGAGTATCGCGGGGCGAGCGCGCCTATGGATGCCATTCAGGAAAAACTCGACCTCGTCCAGGCGCTCGGCATCAACGCCATCGAATTCATGCCATGGATCGCATGGCCCGACGATACAAGCTTCAGTTGGGGATACGATCCGGCTTATTTCTTCTCCATCGAATCGGCTTATGTCAGCGATCCCGCGGGTCCTCTCGACAAATTGGCGCGATTGGCTTCGCTTATCACCGAATGCCACCGCCGGAAAATTCACGTATTGCTTGATATTGTTCTCCAGCATGCCAGGCAAGGCGCTTTCACCAATGGCTTCCCGTACTACTGGTTATGGCAGATGCCCACGGACTCGCCCTTCGTCGGACAGTTTGTAGCTTCCAGCGATTTCGGCATGTTGCCGCTCGATTATGGCAACCTTTGCACGCAGACCTTCGTTACCGACGTCTGTAAATACTGGCTGACAAGGTTCAAACTCGACGGCTTCCGCTTCGACCAAGTCACAGGATTCGACAATCCGTCGTTCCCAACCAAGGGAGCGCCGAAGCTGATCGGGGATCTGACCGCATACGCCACTGATCAGAAGCTGGACAACATCTCACTCATACTTGAAGACGATTGGGGTTTTCAGGTCATCGCGGACTCAAACTTCATCAAGCCCACAGGAGCATGGTTCGATGTCTTCCGCTCCTATCCATTCGATGTCATGAACGGCTATGCAATCAAAGGCGGAATCACAGCCAGTTACATGCGCGTGTTGAATTCCGCCCGCGATTTCAACGCACCGATCTGTCCCACCATCTACATAGAGAACCACGATCACGCCACCATAAGCTATGAAGTCGGATCGCGTGACCGCTGGTTCAAGGCGCAGCCCTATATGATCGCCCTCGCCACGTGCGCCGGAACGGTGCTTCTTCACAACGGGCAGGAATGGGGTCAATTTGAAAATTTCTGGGAAGACGATTCGAAGGCGCCGCCAGAGTTCAAACGGGTCCAGCCCCGGCCGCTCACCTGGGCGCAGCGTGATGACGGTCCAGGCAAGGCTCTCGTCTCGCTGTATAGTTTCCTGATGGGGTTGCGCAAGGCTCACCCGACATTGCGCTCGCCCAACTTCTATCCCGACTTCTACGACTCGTCGTGGACTCGCTTCTCCCCTGACGGTTACGGCATCGATGAAGCGCGGCAGGTCGCGATTTACCATCGTTGGAGTGGCGCGGACCTTTACATGATCGTGCTGAATTTTTCGGATTCGGTTCAGTACACGGACATCCCGTTGCCACAAAATGGCCTGTGGACTGATTTGCTGAACTCGAACACCCCGGTTACAGTTTCGGGTTATAAGCTGCCTAATTTCCCGGTTTCATCTAACTGGGGCTGCATCCTTCACCAAGGTTCGTGAAGGGTCACGACCGGTCAAGCGCTTCCTTGCCGCGCGTTACCAAAGACCACGCCATGCGACCGAGGCCGCAGTGGAAACGCCCACGCAGAATGCCGCAACTCGTCTCAGCCATGGCTCATCGCACGCCCGTCGAGTCCCCGAGATGGAAGGACGAACGTGTTCCGGACGAACGCCGATGCCCACCACGCGGGCTACCGCCTTTTGCACTCCTGGAATCCTAACTGCTATTTTCATAGGCAGGGGCGGATGCATCGCGCCCTTTTGCCGAAATACGGATTCGAAACCTTTGTGCGCCAGCACCTGGAGCATCTGCATGACACGCGTTGGAAATTCTCGCCGAGCCTGTATCCGTCCGAGCAGACCGTCAATGCCTTGCCCTCTCCGAAGACCGTCCGCGAGTAGATTCGCGCTTGCCACCGCATCTTGAATCGCAAGATTGATGCCCACTCCGAACGCGGGAGACATCGCATGTGCCGCGTCCCCGATGCATAACAGGCCTGGCCGGCTCCATCGGCGGAGTCTGTTAATGCGGACGGACAACAGTTTCACTTGATCCCAGCTGTTCAATTCTTCCGCCCGGGACCCCAACATGGGGACAATTCTGGAAATAGTCGTTCGGAAACCATCCAGACCTGCTTCTCTAATCTCCCCGAAGGAATCCTTCCGGATGATTAGCCCTGCTTGATAGTAGTCGCCGCGGTCAATAAGGACCAACACTTTCCCGTAGTTCACATTTCCCAACACATGCCCCGCCGATTCGCTGGTATCTTTCCCTATCCGGAACCAGAGAACGTCGATGGGAACTCCGATCTCGTCCACTTGAAGTTCAGCTTTGGCCCGAAGGGTCGAATGACGGCCATCGCAGGCGACAACCAAATTCGCATCGATCCGCTCAGGTCCATTCGGCGTCCGGACGATCACCCCAGTGATTCGATTCTCCTCCTCAACCAGATCGATGGCTTCAGATTCCATGCGAAGGTCGAATTCGGAATACCTGCCTCCTTTCGCGGAAAGAAAATTCAGAAAATCCCATTGCGGCATGAGCGCCACGAAAGGACAGCGCGTTTTCAGCCCGCTCATGTCCGCAATTTCGAATGGAACTCCGCCGTAAACCACGCGAGCCGAACTCACCTTCTGATGAGGGAGCCGGAGAAAATCATCCAGTAGATCCAACTCGTGCAGGCCTTCAAGGGTGGATGGATGGACCGTATCGCCCCGAAAGTCACGCAGGAAATCCTTGTGCTTCTCCAGTACGGTAACTCGCACGCCGGAGCGAGCCAGAAGGTAGCCAAGCATGACTCCGGCCGGACCGCCTCCTACCACGCAGCATGTAGTTTGAGATGAGCGCATGAATCCTGATCCTGCCGAGAAGACTCGCCGGGCCCGCAGGACGTTTCTATAATCCGCTGTTGGACCCGCGCATAGACCTCTTCCGCACCCAATGGAGACCGAATTGCTCGATGGTTAATAGATTTGGACCGCCCAGGGTATATTTGTTGATAGTGGGTGGTTTAGCCCGACGGAGGTGGTCATGTCCGCTGAGCGGCCCGCGTTAATTATGTCCAATGGGCGCACATTTGTAACAGCCAAAGTAACCAGACCTCCCACCAATGGCCGAGCGAGTTTCCCGGACATGGGCTCCAGTGACGCCTCCTTGCGTGATTTCATTGAAGCAGCCATGGTTGCCATGCACTCGGTAGCGGCAGATGGCACCATCCTGTGGGCCAACAAAGCGGAACTTGATCTCCTTGGCTATTCGCGTGACGAATACGTCGGCTCGAATATCATCGACTTTCATGCAAACAAGGACGTCATAGACGACATCCTGCGGCGGTTGAGCCAGGGCGAAACCTTACGGGCGTACTCAGCTAAGCTGCGCGGCAAAGACGGGTCCATAAAACACGTGGTTATCGATTCCAGCGCTCTATTCCAAAATGGCGAATTCATTCACACGCGCTGCATCACCCGCGATGTAACCCGCCAGATAGAGACCGAGCAAAAACTTCGCGCGGCAGAGACCTGGTACAGGCGGCTGGTCGAAGCCCTTCCTGTGGCCGTTTACACCACCGATGCGGAAGGAAACATCACTCACTATAATCAGCAAGCCGCGCAATTCGCGGGCAGGTTCGCTGAAGTGGGAAAGGACAAATGGTGCGTCACCCATCGCCTGTACCGGGCCGACGGCACGTTCCTGCCTCATGATGAATGCCCCATGGCAGTGGCTCTAAAAACCGGAGAGCCTGTTCGTGGGGTGGAGGCGATAGCAGAGCGGCCCGATGGAACACGCTCGTTTTTCATGCCTTACCCAACACCATTGAAGGACGATAAGGGTGCTGTGATAGGCGGCATCAATGTTCTAATTGACATCACCGACCGCAAACGGGCTGAGGAGGCACGCGCCCATCTTGCTGCGATTGTGGAAACGTCCGATGACGCCATTATTAGCAAGAATCTTGAAGGCGTCATCCAGAGCTGGAATGAAGGAGCGCAACGGATCTTTGGCTACACGGCGCAAGAGGCGATTGGACAGCCGGTGATGATGCTCATTCCCGCAGACCATGCCAACGAGGAGCCCTCTATTTTGGAGCGCATCCGCCGCGGTGACCGTATCGACCATTACGAGACTGTACGCCGTCGCAAAGATGGCTCGCTGGTGAACATCTCTCTCACCGTCTCACCCCTAAAGGATGAGCTCGGCCGAATCATTGGCGCATCAAAAATCGCGCGGGACATTACGGACCAAAAACGCGCGGAGGCAGAACTGCGGAGAGCCAACGCGGACCTTGAGCAATTCGCCTTCTCCGCAAGTCATGACCTTCAAGAGCCTATCCGGAATGTCGCCGTCTATGCCGATATCCTTGACCGCCGTTACGGCCAAACGATGGACGGGAAAGGCAGGGAATCGATGGCTTTTATCCGGGACTCTGCCGCTCGGATGGACGCCCTGGTGAAGGGCCTTCTTACCTATCTGCAAAGCGGAACCATCGACGATGCCTTCGAGAAAGTCAACCCGGCTGAAGCTCTGGAGAACGCCCTCGGGAATCTTGTGGCGCTGACGCGCGAGACGCAGGCCGTTGTGACGCATGACGATCTTCCGTTGCTATGCATGCGCAGCGGTCAGCTTGAACATTTATTCCAGAACCTGATTGGCAACGCAATTAAATATCGCTGCGACGGGAAAGCTCCGCGTATTCACATTACCGCGGAGCGGGACGGTGGCGACTGGCGATTTGCTGTTAAAGATAATGGCATTGGCATTGCGGCTCAATACCAGGCGAGAATCTTCGGCATCTTCAAGCGCTTGCATACCGATTCAAAGTATGCCGGCACGGGCATTGGCTTGGCAATCTGTCAAAGAATCATAGAGCGCCACGGCGGGAAGATCTGGGCAGAATCGGCAGGCGAGGGCGAAGGTTCCACGTTTTGGTTCACGTTGCCGGCAAGAGAGTTAAGGTGAGCGCCCCGCCGCGCACAAATAGAAGCTATCCCGGCATCCTTTCTGCCCCCGCAAGAGCCACCCGAGCCGGAGGCGCTCCAGTTCTCAGCAGCCACACACGAGCAATCAGGCCATGCCCGCGCTGTTGTCCTACTGGCTGAGGATAACCGTGCGGACGTGCTCATTATTGAAGAAGCGATCGCGCTGTGTGGCTTGTCCATCGATTTGCACGTGGTCGACGACGGTGAGAAGGCGTTAGCTTTTCTCCAACGGGCTGATGCCGATGGGGAAGCTCCCTGCCCTCAGCTTCTTCTTCTTGACCTGAATCTTCCGAAGCGAAGCGGCAAAGAAGTTCTCAGCCTTATGCGGGAAAGTGGAAAATGTAAGGACATTCCCGTGTTGGTCATTACGTCATCGAATTCTCCCAGGGACCGAAAGGAAATGGCCGAATTGGGAGCCGACTCGTATTTTCGCAAGCCCTCAAGCTATGCGGAATTCTTGAAAATCGGCGAGGTCGTTAAAACACTTTTGGACCGGGCACAGTAAAGGCATTCCCCACCCAACTTATTGAAATCGATGGATTCCTGGTCTTAGCTGATAAGTTACAGGCACTCACCTTAACAGCCGAAAGACAAGAAGATCGTTATGGTATTCCTTCTATTCTGGGCCGTTGCCCTGGTAGCCTCGGCGCTCTGGTTTCGCCCGGAAGCGAGCCTGTGGGAGCGGGTCCTGTTCGGGCTCCAAGTAGGGGTGCCAGTTTCATTCCTTCTCATCGTTCTCGGTTCGTTAACGCTGAACTTCCTTGCGTCCCTGCAGCGGTCCTAATATCCGCTCAAGCCTAGAAAAGCTTGGCCACGCAGAAGTTTGGCACGGTCGTCAGACCCGCGGGATTATCCAACACCTTCAGGTCCCCTGGCTTCTGGTTCCACTCGCAGCGGCCCTTAGCCAGGTCTTCCCGCTTCTGCTTGAAGGCCGCAACCCACTTCTCTACCACCGAAGCCTCCGTCACGCCCGTTTTGAAGCTGCCGTCCTTGTTGTGATACTCCGGCATCTCACCGGCGCGAGCTACCGTGAAAAGGTCGGTGATCTGTTTGTCGGAGAGCTGGCACATAAGCCCTGCGTCGAAACGCCGGCCTTCTTCACTGATCGCAGGATCGCTCAATCCGTCCGTGGCCGTCAAACTTTTTTTCAGCGTAGCCTGGCAGGGTTTCGGCGAGGCGTCGCTTCCGACCTTGCTCCACAGGCTGGTTTTGGACCAGTTGTCGATGTTCATCTTCGCGCCGGAGTTGCTGGTAAACAGGCCGCCCCCCCCGAAAGTTGCACCGACGTCCTGCACCAGCATCACCGACTCATCGCAGGTGGTGGTGGGCGGAGTGGTGGTCGTGTTCACGTCCACCTTGTGACAGACCAAACGCTGCTGGGGAGGCTTGTTGTCGCTGTGTTTCATGAACGAAGCCAGCAGCTTCAGGCCGTCCCTCTCATAAGTCGGGCGGCCATTGGCGCTATCCAATTCCTTCCAGCTCCAACCCTCGTCATCCTTCCCGGATTCGGTCATCTTCTTCCAGGGAAATTTGCGGACAATATTGGCCGGGTCGAACATCTGCGTACCCGGAGTTCCAGAACCGGAAATCACGTTCTGAGGACAATTGTGGCACTCCACGCGCACTGGGAACCACGAATCGGCATAGTAGCCCAGAGCCCACATCAGGCGCGTGGCCACCACCTCCGCATAGACCTCATTATCGTCGGAGCCGAACTTAACCTTCACCGGCTCTTCGTCCATGTCCGGAGTCAACGTCTGGACCTTGCCGTCGGCGCTAACGACGCTGGTGATCTTACATTCGAACTTCGGCGTGTTGCCACCCATCTTCGAACCCGGAGTGGTGAAGTCGCAGATGACTTTGTCATTGAGATGGAGTTGAAACTGTTTCTTGTCCTGGGCAGGGCCTTCCAGGATGTTGGTGTCGGCCACAGCTTTCGGGGTAAATAGGGCCGCCGAGTGCATGGCCGCCAGCCGGTCCTTAGGAGTGTAGAAATCCTTTTTGACCTTGGTTTCATCCGCTTTAGGGGCAGCGTCCTCAGCGTACAGGCTCGACGTAAGAGCGCCCATCAAAACCAAACCAGCCAGTGACAGTCGCCTCGGCTTGCTAAATGCCATGGCCTGAAAAGTGGAAACGGGTATGAAACCGGTGCCCATGTGAATTCTCCTTAAGAGCCCGCGTCCGAACCGGAGCCGGAAGCCAGCCCTTCGTTTCAATTGTGTAAATAACCGGCGAAACGTTTCACCCGTCAGAAGCCACTAAACCACGAACACGGTAGGGCGCTGGAATCGGTAAACCAGGCTTCCGCCGGAGGAATTAGATCATGCTCTTTGTAACACTTCATGGCGGCAAGCCCGGCGCGCACCCGGATAAAAACAATGTACATGCCTATGACAAGGAAGGCAAATTAGTCACGCCCTCCGTGCTGGAAGACACAGATGGCGTAGTGCTGGATGAGCTGCGCAGCATCGCCCTGTTCGGCAACTTTCTGTACGTGGTAAACGCGAATAAAACGCAAAATAGCCTGCTGTGCTACGCGGGCTCGAATACCAGCTACAAATTCGTCAGCAAATTCGTCTCGCAGCAATCCTGCAGTGGAGTGGTGCATCCCTTCGATTTCGCCTTTGATGGTGCGGGACACTGCTACCTGTCGAGCCAGGATACAAACCTGGTTACACGATTGGCCGTCTCGGCCGACGGGAAAATCGGGAAGCCTGCTCCCCTGGCTCCAGCTCTTCCGCACGGAACTTTCCCGCCGGGTACGTTTGTCGCCTCCAGCGTCGGAAACTTGTGCGGCCTGCAGACAACCGCGGTTCCGGCTCCCCTGGGGCTCCAATATTCCGATGATGGGCAGAAGAAGCATTCCGTCCGCGGAATCGTTTGGGCAAATAGCGCGCTCTACGTTGTCGACCAGGTTGCCGGCACCGTAAAAGTCTACGACCCCAACGGAAATTTACTGGGCCAGAGCAATCAGGTCGAAACGCCCGTGCATCTCACCTTGCACGACGGCAATTTGTACGTTACGGGTGCGAATAGAGTATTCACCGCAAAGCTAACGCAACCCGCGGGCGCCTTCACTCTGTCCCCGGTCGCTGGCCTGCACATCAAGAACGCCGGCGGGATGGCGTTTGCTAACGAAGGAAATGTCTATGTTGCCAGCCGGACAGACAAGATCATTCAGAAGTTCGATTCCAACTTTCAGCCCTTGAAGCTTGCGTTTCCAACGCCGGACGATCCGGAATTTCTACTCCACCTCTAGTTTCCTGACTCGGTCGCCGGTACTTGGCTAGCCGGTAAAAGGCGTCAACTGGTTCCCAGCGTGAACCGAAACGTAGCTCCACTCCCAGCACCTTTCGATTCCACCCAGATCCGTCCGCCATGCCGCGCGATGATCGTCCGGCACAATGCCAAGCCCAAGCCGCTGCCGGGTGTCTCGCTCCCGTGCAAGCGCTTCAAAGGCTCGAAAATCATCCCGTGATGCTCCCGCGGTATTCCCTGGCCATTATCTGTGACAGCAAACCTCCAACCTTCTTCGCTCTTATCACCGTCGATTTTGATGACCGGTGGATGGCCGGGTTGGTGATACTTGATGGCGTTCGTAATCAGATTCTGGAAGAGCTGCTGGAGCAGGACCGGATCCGCCTCAACAGTCGGCAATGCGGAACACGAGATGCGCGCGCCCGTCTTTTCGATAAGAGCCCCCAGCGATACACGAACCGCGTCCACTGTCTCCTGCGTTGAAACGGTTTCCCGCCTTAACTCGCCCTGGCCAGCCTGAGAATACCTCAGAAGGGAATCGACCATGTGCTCCATTGCCACAGTTGCCTGCTCGATCATGCCTGCCAGGTACGCCGCATCCTCCGGCGGACCGTCCTTCCGCTTGATCAAAAGCTGAGTGAGAGCCCGCACGCTCCGGACCGGAGCATGCAGATCGTGCGAGACCGCATAGGAGAATCTGGACAGCTCCTCGTTCGAGCGTTTCAACTCATTCACCAGATGTTCGCGTTCCTCTTGCGCGCGCTTGATTCCTGAAATGTCCTGTACGATACAGACAGCTCCTCCCAGACGGTCCGCCGAATCCCGCAGCGGTGCGATGTTAACCAGCACATCCACGCGCGACGAGTCGGGCCGCTCAAGAACCAACTCCTCGTTAACGACGGGAGACCCCGATGCCATCACGCCCCGGATCAGCTCCTCCTGGGGGCGGATTACGGTTCCGTCGGCTCTGTAGAGTCTTCGCCAGTTGAGGAACGCCCAGGCCCCCTCATGAGGTTGAGGCTCCCGGCCCCACAGCTCCGTAGCGTGACGGTTGTGATAGATCAGGCGGCCTTCGGTATCGCAGGCGTAAACCGCCGCCGGTATAGCCGACACAAGATCGCGCAAGGTGGTGTCGCGATCCCGCAGCCTCTGCTCAACGAACCGGTGATCCACTGTCAGTGTTTCGTAAGCGTCAGTGATCATGGCATTTTCCTTGCGTAACTCATGCAACGACGCGAGTTCCGCGTCGATTTGACTGCTTAGCCCATCGGCGTAGCTTTCCGGATCGTTTAGAATGGCCTCGGCGACCGCTTCGTGCGCCCTCAACAATTCAACTACATCGTCTTCGAAGGTGAGTTCGGGATGAAGCTTGGTCCAATAGTGGGCCGTTCTAATGAACGACAAAAAAACATTCAGGTGCTCCAGGTCTACAGGATCCAATACTCTTCGCAGTGCCGAATGAGCCGCGGCGGCGTCGGGCGTTTGGAGGAAAACGTGAGTCGCGCAAGCGAACAGGACGCGCTCGGCGGTGCTGTCGGGCGCCGGGAATTCCCGGATCGGAGAATCCAGTTCGTGGCACGCCCTAAGCAAGGGCTCGAAAGCTTCGCCGCGAGCCAATGGGCGTCTTAGCAGCGGCAGGACCGCCTCCACGGCTTGCGGCAAGCAGTCCGCGTCGCCGGCCGGCCGGCCTAAACCGACAAGAAAGCCTAAGTGCCGCGTGACGCAATATCGTATTTCGCAGAAGCGCGATAAGTAGACGAAAAGGCGCTCCTTAAACAAGGAGGGCAGAGGATTGTCCAGATATGCAAATCGAGCGAAGCCCCAGAGATTGGCCGTGATCCGAGGATCCGCGGTGGCAAGCCGGAAGAAGTTGGGCAAGCATCCGAAACGCGCCAGTACGCTTTGTTCTAAGGACGAGTATGAGTTCGAACGGTGAGCGTTGTTCCCTTCGTCGCTCGCATCCAACTTATTCGCGGTTCCCGTTGCCATGGTGAAATCTCCGTCCTCGCTGCGCCCGCTCAAGCGCATCTCCCGAGGGCGGTTCGGATTGCAGCGAGGAATTCGCTAGCCACGAAGGGCTTTTGAAAGAAAGCGCAGGCGCCCCCTTCGATGGCCTGTTGACGGCGTCTCTTGTCATCGTGTGCCGTCACGAAAATAATTGGAACGCCATCATCCGAGATACTCAATCGGCGCTGCAATTCCGGGCCGTCCATTCCCGGCATGCACATATCAAGAACCAGGCATCCGGTGTCTGGCCGGGTATCCGATTTTAGAAACAATTCGCCCGACTCGAATGTTGCAACTTTGTAACCGGCTGATCTCAGCAGAACCCTGATGGAGTCCCGCACCGATTCGTCATCGTCAACTACTGAAATTAGAGTTTCCATCATCCCCGCGCTCCCGCCTCCTCATCTCGCCCAGAATCGCGCCTAATGCTTCAGCTTTGCGCCGGACCCTTAATTCAATTCCAATTCTGATCAGCCGAATATAATCCGCCAGCGCTTCAGACTCCACGCGGCGAGCCGAGGCCAACCGGCGTTCCAGATTGCGAATCTGGTCTTCCGGCCCGATTCCCTCTAACCTTCTGCGTCGCGTACTTGCCGCCTGATAACGGGCATGCGCCTCCCAGAGTCTGAGACGCCAGGATTCAATTGATTCTGTCTCTTCGATCCTTGAAAAAGACTTCTTGGGCATATATTTCCTCGGACTGAATCGCTGAGGGCCCTCCTCCGAGGAATCCCCCCTGCCGGCTATGCGCTGGCGGACGAAGCTTTTTGTGTCAGTTCTGCTTCCGCCAGGAGCCAATCCTCATCCGGCGACCCGATCGGGCAACCGCGGTCCATCCAAAGTTGATAGGCGAGCGCGGCGATTTCGGCAGTCCCGGGCGTCGAAATATCGGAGGCGGAATCGATTTCAGGATAGGTGTGAATAGCGTTACTCATAACGACGTCCTTTCACTTTGTTCTGAAAAGACGATCATAGGAAACTGGGGCGCGCAGCACTAGTCTCCTCTTAGATATAGCCGCTATACCATGGTCTAGTGCTGTGGCGCGCTACCCGGCGTAAAAATCCCCGCCCTAATGGGCGGGGCTATCCGCGCCAGAAATAATGATCCCGCCAATTTGCGGTTGCGTCGTGGGGATAACCCCGTCCCGTTAGGGCAGGGATTTCTATTCCTGATGCCTCGGGCCGGATCAGCAGGAGATTTCTACAGAATATACCGACGGCAGGCCTACCGTTCTTCGCCGAGGCCGAATCTCTCCGCCGTTCGGATCAAGTCGGCGAGCGATTCTGCTTTCATCTTGTGCATCAGCCGCCCACGGTGGAGTTTAACGGTCGATTCAGTAATGCCTATTTCAGCGGCAATTTGCTTGTTGACCAATCCCCGAACCACGTGCTTCATCACCTCTTGCTCGCGAGGCGTAAGCGATGTGTACCGTTCCCGGAGTTCTGCTATTTCTTTTTCGCGTCTCCGTATCTCTTGATCGCGATCCATCGCCTGCCGGACAGCATCGAGTAAATCCTGATCGCGGAATGGCTTGGTGAGAAATTCCACTGCGCCCGCTTTTATGGCCCTCACCGACATGGGGATGTCTCCGTGTCCGGTGATGAAAACGATCGGAATTTCGCGGTTCGTTTCAGCCAGCCGCCGCTGAAGATCCAGGCCGCTCAATCCCGGCAGCCGCACGTCGAGAACCAGGCACCCCGGGCCAGTAGAATCGCTCCCTAGAAACTCTTGCGCTGTGCTGAAAGCCTCCACTTTCAGGCCAACAGACCGCAACAGGTTCTTTAGCGATTCCCGGACCGAAACATCATCGTCCACCACGAATACGGCGGGCTCCGCCCGGCTCATTGCCCATTCGCGCTGTGCGCCGGCAGGCTGAATTGCATCGTCAGCCCCGACCCGTCGTTGCGCATTGCCCTGATTCGCCCTCCGTGAGCCTCGATGATGGACCGGCAGATAGACAATCCCATCCCAACGCCCATTGGTTTCGTCGTAAAGAAGGCGTCATAAATCTTGTCGATTTCGTTCTGAGCAATCCCGATGCCGGAATCGCGTATTGAAACCAGCACACCTTCATCGGAGCTCTTAGCGCTAACCACTAGCTCGCCAGACAGGTCATCCAGCGGAACCCATCGCCTCAACGGCGTTGATCACCAGGTTCAGGATCACCTGTTCCAGTTGGACGCGATCGCCGTGGATGATCGGAAGCTCATCGGAGAAATCCAGGCTCACCGCGATTCGGTTTTTCTCCAGGTCGAATCGCAGCAGGGCCAGCGTTTCGCGAATGATTTCTCTGATGTCGAGCGCCGCCTCCGCATTGCTCTCGCGTTTCACGAATTCCCGAACCCGCCGCGTCACCGAACTCGCTCGATTTCCATCCCGTATGATCAGCGCCAGGGAATTCTTCGCCTCCTCAACGTCAGGCGTTTCACCATCCAGCCAGCGCAGGCCTGCCTCTGCATTCGTAACCACCCCTGAAAGCGGCTGATTCACTTCGTGCGCGATAGATGACGCCAATTCACCCACCATCAGAGTTCTTGCGACGCGCGCAAGTTCCATTTCCTTCGCGCGCATTGCCTTTTCTGACTCAATTTTCTGCTCTGTCACCTGTACTTCAAGACGCATGCGTTCGGCGTCTCTGCGGTCCGTGATGTCGATAAAAGAGACCACCACACCTTCAATACGATCCTGGCTATTACGGTACGGGTGCAGCCGCGTCAGGTAACACTTGCCGCCGTCATCTTGCAACTCCCGCTCCATCGGAACCAGCCGGGTCTGCACCAGTTCCGCGTCGCGGACCAAGTCTTCATAACCCAGGCGGTGGGTCAAATCCGAGATCGGGCGGCCCCGGTCCGTCATCCGGATGTTGAACAGATCGCCGAGCCTGGGGGTAAAGCGGAGAATTCGCAGGTTCCGGTCCAGAAACAACGTCGCGATGTCGGTGGCGATCAACACGTTTTGCAGGTCGCTGGAGAGCTGGTCCAGTTCCGCCATCTTGTGCCGGTTCTGCTGGTTTACCGTGTGCAGCTCCTCGTTGATACTTTGCAGCTCTTCCTTTGAGGTCTCCATCTCTTCTATCGCGGACCGGAGCTCTTCATTGGTCGATTGCATCTCTTCGTTGGAAGACCTCATTTCCTCCTGGGTGCTCTCGTACTCCTCGACAATGGCTTTCAACCGCTGTCGCGTAGTGTTTAGTTCCTCCTGAAGAAAGTGAAGCTGCCGCGCGTCGACTTTGTCCGGGGACTCCTCTTCCTGGGTCAACGGCTCGCGCTCGTCAAAGATTACCAGTGCGAATCCCTCATCGTCGTGTTCCCCCGCTTCTCCGCTGTTGCCCTCCCCGTCCCATGGAGGGGCTGACATGCAGAACGACAGGAGACGGGTGTCCATTGAAGCGGACCGGGATCGGCCTGGAATCGAAGATCTCCCCTTTCTCTCGCACGTGCTTGAGGGCCGTCTGCAATTCGATTCGAAGTTCTTCGCGCACCATCTTCACGGCGCTCAGCGTGGGTTCGCCGCCGGGCGGCACCAGGTAGCGTCCGGCGTGCTCCGAGAGATGCAGAATCCTATTGTCCTCGCCGACCAGCATACTTGGCCGAGCGTACTTCTCCACCATCCGCTGGTGAAGGCTTCCGTAGGCCGTCCGGCGGACCGGGCCGCCGTGCGGCCTGGTCGCTGCCGTTGCGCCTGAACCTGGTCCCGGTCAGCGGAAACACAGGCAGGCGAAGCTCGCGAGTGGGAACGTTGCGCTTCCGAAAGAAGCGCAGCTTCTTGTCCTCCACGCTGAATAGATCGGATGCGTCCATGCTCTCGGCGGTGCCCAAAACCAGCGTCACCTTCCGGATTCAGCGAGTAATGGAACAGGTCGATGACGGCGTGCTGCACTTCGCGTTCCAGATAAATCAGGAGATTGCGGCAGGAAATCAGGTCCAGGCGGGAGAATGGCGGATCGCTAAGAAGGTTGTGCGGAGAAAATATCACCAGGTCGCGAATATCTCTTCGAACTCTATACCCGCCGTTTTCCTGTTGGAAGAACCGCTGCAAACGTTCAGGGCTTACGTCACTCGTAATATCGCCAGGGTAGAAGCCCTCTCGAGCTTTTTCCAAAGATGGGCCGTGCAGGTCGGAGGCAAACACTTGGATATGAGGCGGCGCTTCATGCCGCCCGGCCTCTTCCACCAGCAGCATGGCCAGCGAGTAAGCTTCCTCCCCGGTGGCGCATCCAACCGACCATGCCCTAACGCTCTCCTGAGGCCTTTTGTGTTCAAAAAGGCGGGCCATCTCCACCTTTGCCAGCCGTTCGAAAACTTCCGGGTCGCGAAAAAAATGCGTGACGCTAATAAGAAGATCGTCGGCCAAAGCACGACCTTCCTCCGGCTGCTGCCGCAGCTTCTCCACATAAGTCGCGAGGTCTTCGACGTAGTTTAATTGCATTCGCCGGGTAATTCGTCGTAGAACGGTGGAGCGCTTATAGCGGCTAAAGTCTCGTTCGGTACGGACTCGCAGTTGCGTGAAAACCTTCAGCAGAAGGTTACGTTCCTCTTGAGAGATCTCCTCGGTGTCCAACGGAATAGGAAGGCGGTGGATGCGAACAAAGCGCAGAATGCTCTCGGGAATCTCCGCAACGGGCAGCACAAAATCGACCAAGCCGGTCGCGATCGCGCTCTGCGGCATACCGTCGTATTCAGCCTCGGCTGGATCCTGAACGATAACCACGCCCCCGTTCGCCTTGATGTCCTTTATGCCCAGCGTGCCGTCTGATCCCGTACCCGTCAAAATCACCGCGATGGCATGGCCGTCATGCGTGCCTGCCAGCGTGCGAAAGAAATAGTCGATGGGAGCACGTTCGTGCCGCCGTTCCTCCAGCTTGGTCAACCGTAGGTGGGTGTCAATCGCGTTGAGGTTCGCGTTTGGCGGAATGAGGTAGACATGATTCGCTTCCAGAAGAGTCGTGTCGGTCACCTGCTCCACAGTAAACCGTGTGTACGGCTGCAGCAATTCCGCCAGGTGACTTTCATGGTCCGGAGAAAGGTGAACAACCACGACGAAAGCGAGTCCGCTGTTAACCGGTACATGCTCGAGAAATATCTTGAGCGCCGCGAATCCGCCGGCCGATGCGCCGACTCCAACAACGATCGGCTCTGATTTGGATGGCGGCTCCGGATTCATACATCACACCGGTCTTCATGATAATGCTTCTTTAGGACGCGCTTCTAGTTACTGCGCGATCAAGAACGATCACCATTCTTTCAAAAGCCCATTCTCATCGCCACCTGAAACGCGCGCGGGCCGCCCGATCCGAAAATCTGCGTCGCGCGGCTTGTCGGCTGGCCGAATGCCGCGCTAGTCAAATCGCCGCTGTAGCCCGTGAGATTTGCTGCGTTGTACAAATTGAATACCTCGCCGATAACAGACAAGCGGAAGCGTTCTCGATAAAGAAATGACCGGCTCACACGCAAGTCCAGGGACTGGAGATTGTCGCCGAAGGCGTAATTGTTCGGTAGTGTTAATCGCGGAACAACGCGACCGTGAACCGCGGTCCCACCATACGTTTGGTTGAACTGGTTGACAAGGCTCACCAGATCGGACTTCCCTAGTCCACGATTGAATTGGCCCAGCGTGGTGCCGGGCAGGAGGTCGTCGGTGGTCCCATCGCCATTGAAATCGATCCCGCCGACGTAAGCGTTAAACGGAGGAGCGCTCGTAAAAGAAAAGTTTAGTCCCAGTTCAAGACCCCAGCGTAAGTGCGCGACCCCGGCGACATTGAGAATGTGAGTAAAGGCCGTTGGAAGAGGACCACGGTTTTGAAGCCAGTTCGTTAGATTGAATCCGTTGCTATTGCTGTTTCCAATGTTGCTGGAATATGCGTAGGAGCCCAGCAACTGGAACCCGTGTGAAAAACGCTTATCGGCGCGGAAAAGTAGTCCCTTGTAGGTCGCGGTTCCGGCGGCTTCAAAGACATTGATCGGACCCGTGGAACACAGCGCATGAGGATCGTTCTGTTGGGTCGCCGTCACGCATTTAGGAATAACAGGCGACCCACTGTTGAAATGATTCAGATCCAAGGACCAGCCCAGATGGGTGAAATGCCGGTAGGCGAAATCGGCACTCACTACGAAGTCCCGCGTTACCTGCCGCTGTACACCAATGTCGGCCTGTTGCGTCGACGGTGTCGGAGAATGAACCGGATATATCGGATTGGAGGCTTGCTTGGTGATTTGTATCGCGCGCACCGAAGGATCGCCTGTATAGGCGAGCCTCTGCTGCTGTGCGCTGCTGATCGAAGGCAGAATCGCGATCAAGTTGAAACCCGTAAAAAGCGTCGGCGATCCACGGCTGAAATCGAGCGGGGTGCCGGCGGGAACACCAGGAATCGTAGAGAGTGGATTCGCAATGGCACTTCCGGCGATATTCTGCCGCCCCAGACCGGGTGGCCCGAGTTCCGCCCGCTCCGGATCCAAGTTGGGTTGCGTCAGAAAGTCGTAATAAATGCCCGCCCCTGCGCGAATCACGGTCTTTTCATCGCGCGATGGAGACCACGCAAATCCCAGTGACGGCGAGAAGTTCCGCCACTGTTTGCGGGTCGGCCCCAGACCATCCGCGCCTAGAATCGGCGCCAGCAAAGGCGGCTTGCTCAAATCGTAATTCTGATTGCGGTCGACATTCCAAGCCAGACCATAGTTCAATGTCAGGCCTTGAAGCGGACGCCACGCGTCCTGCACATACACTCGGGCAGTATACGAAGTTCGAGTAGTATCGCCGTTTTCCTCCGGTACACGGGGGTCCCCGATACCTAACGTAAAACTCTTTAAAGGAAGGCTCAGAATGTCGTCAAGAGTATTGAACGCCGTGGGCAAGGGAAGCGGCAGAATCGCCGGGGTCTCGGAACGGGCATTCGCCGCGCGCACCTCAGCGGGCGAAAACAGAGTAATGGTCACCGGCTGGTTGTTCCATGTCAAGTTCTCTCCGCGGTCGTGTTCCCAATCGACGCCGAAATGTGTGCGATGCGACCCATGCTGCACACTCACCGAATCGCTGAGCTCAAAGCGGCGACCTTGACCCACAACGGTCTGCGATTGGCCCAGCATAAGGCCGGCTTGAGGGATATTAATGGCAGGTGAGCCCGCGCCGAGACATCCGGCACAATCCTGCTGCAGCGCCGGAAGCGTACGGGAACTCACGAAGAAGTACGAGAAACGAACATCGTTCACAAGCGCGGGGCGGAACACGCTGGTCACAGCGAGAAGGCTTTGGTCGGCCCAGGCCGATGTTCGGAACCAATTCGACGGATATGCATTATTCTGAGTCGCCGCAGGCCCAAAAGCCCGATTTCCATCATGCGAGTAACGCACGAAGACGGTGTGCTTATCGGAGAGTCTGGTATCGAGGCGGATGCTCAATTGAGTGTCGAAGGCAGGTGTTGGTGTGATGCCGCTCAGAGAGGCAAAATCGCCGATCTGTGTTGTGCTGGAGACACCGCGTTGCTCATTGCGCTCCCAGTTGGCAAAGAAAAACGCGCGATTGCGGCGGATGGGTCCTCCGGCCGCCCCGCCGAACTGGCGCCGCTGGAAAAAGGGATCGGGATTGGCCGGATCGCGATTCAGCGCAGGATAGGCAGCGAGGTTATGGTCGCGAAAGAAGTAGAAGCCGGTGCCATGAAAATCATTCCCGCCTGACCGCGTCACCACATTGACGGCGCCCGATAACGTAATTCCCGTTGAGAGATCGAAATTCACTGTTGAAATCTGAAATTCCTCTACAACCTCCTGCGAGAAGGCCATTTTGGAGCCAGCGTAGCCCGGCGCCATAATGCTCGCTCCGTCGATTGTCACCCGCGTGGTGCTGCCGCTGGTTCCACCCGGCGCGCCCAGCACCGGCAAAAGAGTCCGTCCGTCAACTGTGACCGTCGGCGGCTGCACCCCCGGCTCGATCTTGGCTAGTTCGAGAAAGTTGCGGCCGTTGAGCGGCAGATCCTGAATCTGGTTATGAGTTACCACTCCGCCAATTGCGTGGGAATCGTAGTGCATCTGCGGTGTAGCGCCGTCCACGGTGACGTATTCCCTCGTATCACCGACATGCAAAGTAAAATCTACCGTAGTAGTCGTACCGGCCTGCACGATGGCGCTGCGAACCATGCGCTGGAAACCGGGGGCCTCGACGCTCACCTCATATTCGCCTGGTAGGAAGGCGGAAAAACTATAATCTCCCCGCGGGGAAACGGGGGTCATCCGCACCAGACCGGTGGCGACGTCCACGGCTTTTGCGGTTGCCGAGGGGACTGCCGCTCCGGAGGCATCAAGCACCACGCCCGCGATAGCCCCAGTTGGAGTTTGCGAGCTTGCTGCCCAGGCAAGAATGAACAACAGAGCTGCGCTCTTCGCCGTGGGCACTCCGCGGGGCATTGTTTACGATACCAGTCCGGCTCGGTATTTCGGCATGAAGAGGATCACTGTATGCCAATCGTAATTTGGTTGCTGGAGCGGTTGAGGTAGGTTAGTCTCACAGGCGTGGCGGGTCCTGGTACGACCAGCATCGGCACTCGAAAGTTCACTTGGTAGTACCCCGGATAACCCGGAGCGTCGCCAAAGAAGAGAGTCTCCGCGAGTTGATTCCCTATAATAATTTGCGGAGGAATCAGACCGTCCTCAACCAGGCCGTTAGTATACATGGACAAGATTTCTCCCAGGGCGGCTGGGTTGTCGGGCGAGGCGATCTGTCCCGTCGTCGCGTGCCAGACTGCACCCTGCCCTTTCCCGTCACCCGAGACCGAAAACAAGAGAGGAGCGGGCACCAACACGGTTGGCGTGTAGAGTTCGGCATTGGAAGGAATAATTCGAGGGGAGAGCAGCGAAGATATGTAGTCGCCTCCAGTGATCAGGACTCGGCCGTCCTTAAGTAGCGTGGCCGCGTGATAAGAACGTCGCATTGTCATGTTTCCCGCCGAGCTGAAAGTTCCACTGGCGGCATCGTAAAGTTCCGCGCTTTGGTAAGTGCCACGGGTTGCCATCTCCAAATCGCCCCCCGTGATCAGGACTCTCCCATCGGGCAGAAGAGTAGCAGCGTGGGCCTTCCGAGGCTCGGCCATACTGCCGGTGGCAGCGAAGTTTCCAGCGGAGGGATCGTACAATTCGGCGTTTGGGTACAGTTTCCCGTCATCGCTCTCGCCGCCTGCAAATACCACCTTTCCGCTCGCGAGCAAGGTCGCCGAACGTTCGACAACTGCATCGGGATAGATCATCATGCCTGTGGGACTGAACGTGCCCACCGCGGGGTCATAGACCTCGGGAGGGGAATCCGCTGAGGTCAAGACTTTGCCGTCAGGAAGTAAGGTGGCTGATTCCTCGATCACTCCAATAGCCGGGTCTGTACCACTTCCGGCAGCTGTGAACTCGCCGGTTGAAGGATCGTAGATCTCAGCAATCACGTCGGTTGCGGGCAATCCCATCAGGACCTTTCCACTACTGAGCAGGGTTGCGCGCCAATGTCCCGTGGCCATGTTTCCCGTCGCAGTGAAGGTTCCGGTGGAAGGATCATAAAGCTCCGCGCTAAGCGCCAATCGGCCGCTGCCATCGCCACCAGCTGCGATCAGGACTCTGCCGTCGGGGAGCAGCGTGGCCGTGTGCTCGTACCGGGCTGTGGTCATGCTCCCGGTAGCGCTGAAGGTTCCTGTCGACGGATCGTAAAGCTCCGCGCTGTTCGTTGGACT
Source organism: Terriglobia bacterium (assembly GCA_963766615.1). Lineage (GTDB taxonomy): Bacteria > Acidobacteriota > Terriglobia > Bryobacterales > Bryobacteraceae > Palsa-187. The sequence goes on along the minus strand of CAVYBC010000007.1, from coordinate 73,954 downwards.
GAATATGTTGCCGTCAACCTCACCTCCGGCTATCAGGACCTTGCCGTCAGGCAACAAGGTGGCCGTGTGGACAGTGCGGGGTGTGACCATGTCGCCTGTCGCGGTGAAAGTGTCCGCGGATTGTGCCAACCCGATAGTTGAAGCGAGTGAAAATACTGCCGCGATAGCCAAGTTTGTGCTTGGTTTCGCACTACCTGTTGGGCGCCACATAGTTGAGATCCTTCGAGGCGATTGGTGCGCCGTCAACGTAAAGCGTGAAAGTAGAGACGCGGGTCGCAAACGGACCAAGCGGGATCTCCGTCACCCCGCCAAATGTGGAGAACAAAGAATTGTTTTGAGCATTGATGACGAAGTGTCCGGGCGAGCCCTGCAAGTCGCTCAGGCAACCCGTCGATTGTGAAAACGCGATGGGCCCGACCTCTAGAAGGGAATTTGCCGCGGGTAGCATTGCCGCCGCGTTCGTCCAGAACGAGCTGAGTCTGGCCGGGGGAATCGTACTCAGGACGAATCCCACGCACTCGCTCCCGCCATTGCAGGTCAGATAGTCCCACAGGGGCACGATGGAGCCCGAAAAATCTCCAAGAATCGCATCCGGCGTCAATGTGCTTATCGACGCGCTGTACTGACCGGTGGAAACAATACCAACGTCATTGGTGCACGAAGATATCGGATCGACGGAGATGACCGCGGCGCCCGCCTGCCCCACTGCCGCGACGTCAAACGGAGCGGCTCCGGAAGCGATATCGAAGCCGACGGTAAATGTGCCGGCGTGCAGCATCACGGAGGAGGTGGTTCCGATTCGAAATGCCGGATCGCTAGACGGATGCAAACCATCAATGGTCCCTTTTACGTTGGTCGCATTCGTGCCCTGCTTGATTCCGATTTTCGCGATGTTGCTCTGCCATTGTCCGGAACGCAGGTAGATGCGATCGGTAGCGGGAACAGGCGCCATCACGTTTACCTGATAGATTCCCGGCAGTCCCGGTGCGAGACCGGCAAACGATACCAGCGCCTTTCGCTCTCCGATATAGACCTCGACCTCGTCCACCACACTGTTCGTCTCCGCGGAAGTTGCGCCTAATCCTGTGGCATAGAGAATTACGGTATCTTTTGCCCCTACCGTTTTCACCGGTTGAAAGTTGGAATCGAAGATCAGGGCCGGTTCCGTCCCAGAGCCGCTGAGTGTAAAGATCCCCGGCGCGTTGCGCGTCAGACGAATGTTGTAAGAAATCTTGCCGCCAGTGGAGGTTACCACCACCGGCACCACAGTGCTCGCGGGGATCTGCACCTCGAAAGGAATGAGCAGATTGATTTGTCCCGGTGACACGTACAGCAGCGGAGCGGGAAGACCTGCAACGGTGACCGATACTCCGCCGAGACTGGTAGGCGATTGACCGCCATTAGCGCTAAGAGGCGCCGCCGCGAGGTTGCTTCCGAAAATTACCACGAGGCAACCCGGTGAGACCACGGCGTCGTACGATGCCGCGTTCACGATGGATGAAACCACCGGCTGCGCGGCCGCGAGCCCCTGGACGAGGCTGCACACTGCGCATAGAAATATCATTTGGATTGCATTTACTGTTCGGACCATCTTTTCCTCATTTCTATTTCTTCTAGCAACAATAGCTACTGGACGCCGATCGATACTTCGTTGCTCGATCGGCCAAGGTAAGTCAGACGGACTGGAACCACGGGTCCCGGGGCAATGCCATCTGGCACCCGGACATTCACCTGATTGAATCCGGAATATCCGGGAGCATCGCCAAAGAACAGGACCTCAGCCGTCCGGCCTCCGATGGTGACTTGCGGCGGAATCGTGCTGCCCCGGCCGAGGCCTTTCGTGTACATCGAGAGGATTTCTCCGGCAACGGAGGGATTGCCTGGTGAGGCGAGCTGTCCCGTCGTGGCGTCCCAAATCGCGCCCTGCCCTTTCCCGTCGCCTGAAAGAGAGAACAGCGCAGGCGCGGGGACTAAGACGGGCGGCGTATAAAGTTCGGCACTGGAGAGATAGAGATAACCCGGATAGTCTCCGGAGGTTCCACCTGTGACCAGGACCTTGCCGCTGTTTAGAAGAGTCGCGGTGTGTCCAAATCGTGGGACGGTCATATCCTGCGTTGGCGTGAAGGTGTCCGTGCCGGGATTGTAGACTTCCGCACTAGCGACGGCCCCGGGGTTCAAAGAGTTAGGAAAGCCGCCGACTCTGTAGCTGCCGGCCATCACGACTGAGCCATCGGGAAGCAGAGTAATTGTGCCCTCCGACCGAGGGGTGGTCATGCTTCCCGTGGCCAAAAACCTTCCGTTCGAAGGGTCGTAGATCCAGGCGCCGGAGGCCGGTCCAAGATCCCCGTCGCCGCCGTCAAACAAGACAGTACCGTTCAGCAGCAAAGTGGCGCTAGACGGATCCAGCCATCCGGGAGGAAGTGTTTTCACAAACCCGTCGCTGAGTGTGATCTTTGTGCCTGTGATGGTGAAAGCGTCGGTATCGGGGTCATAGATCTCGGCAAAAGCTCCACCGGCTACCAAGACCCGTCCGTTCGCAAGCGTAATAGCTCTTGGGCAGTCCGAACCTCCGTAACTCGGAAACAGCGAGTGATCCACCTGCGCCATTTCGATGCTGGCGTACGATCCCGTGGGTGCGAAGGTGCCGCTATCGGGGTCATAGAGAATCGCACTGGCCGAATTTCCGAGCGGCGCGGGGTCGTCCACGATCAGGACTTTGCCATTTTTCAGCAAGGCCGCGTTACAGCCGTGGAGATTGGTCCCGTTCCCTGTGGTCGAGAACGTGCCGGAGGATGGCTCATAGAGCTCCGCGCTTTTGCCTCCGCTGGTACCACCAAAGATCAGGACTCTTCCGTCTGCGAGCATCGTCGCAATGTGGCCAACTCGGGCTAAAGTCATATCTCCGGTAGGGGCGAATGTGCCAGTCGAGGGGTCATAGATCTCGGCGCTGGCAAGAATCGTTAATCCATTTGCTCCGCCCGCGAGCAGGACTCTGCCATCGGCGAGCATGGTGGCGGTGTGTTGGGAGCGTGCCATGGTCATGCTCACTGTCGTAGTGAATGAACCCGAGGACTGCGCCATCGCCAACGGCACCCATCCAAAAAGTAAAAACGCCAGGGGAACGCCAGTTACAAACACCGCGACTTTCATTGCCCCGCGGGCTTCAACACCCTAAGAACGTTATCCGAGGAATCCGCAATGTAGAGATTTCCTATGCCATCGAAGGCGAGACCCCATGCACCGAGCTCAGCGCTGGTTGCCGGTCCCCCATCTCCGGAGAATCCCAGTACTCCGGTGCCCGCCACGGTAGTGATGATTCCCGATGGCGAGACCATCCGTACGCTTGCGCCATCTGCGATGTAGAGGTTGCCGCCGCTGTCCAGCTTGAGGCCCAGAGGACTGGTCAATTCGGCCTTTTCGGCAGGACCTCCATCTCCCGACGAGCCTTTCGTGCCATCGCCGGCCAGAGTAGTGATGATCCCGGACGAAGAGATCTTCCGAACCCGGAAGTTGTTCGTATCAGCGACGTACACGTTGCCCGAATTGTCCACCGCCAGCCCGGAAGGCAACAGCAATCCCGCGCTTGTGGCCGGCCCTCCATCGCCGCTGAATCCTCCGGAGTAACCCGCGGCGCCGCTTCCCGCGATGGTGGTGATGATCCCAGCTGGGGTCACCTTGCGGACACGATTATTCCCCGTGTCGGCGATATACAGGTTGCCTGAAACATCAAGCGCAACGTCCTTCGGCCACCACAATTTCGCATCGGTTGCCGGACCGCCGTCGCCCGAAAACGCAGGTTGGACTGCTTGACCCGATCCCGCCACCGTGGTAACGGTGCCGTCAGCAGAGATCTTGCGAACGCGGCCGTTTCCGGAATCCGCAATATATACATTGCCGCTGGCGTCGATTGCCAGACCCGAAGGGCAGTTCACGGCCGTGCCCGCGACAGTGTTGATGATGCCGTCGCCCCCAACCTTTCTTATGTGATTGTTGAACGTGTCCGCGATGTACACGGCGCCGGCGTTATCGACTGCGACACCGGTAGGCGCGCTTAGTGAAGCGGTACTTGCTGGGCCACCATCGCCGAGGGAAGGTCCTGTTGTGGAATTGTCCTGGCCCGCGACCGTTGTAATGATCCCGGCCGGAGAGATTCTCCTTAGACCGGCACTGTCCGCGACGTAAAGATTGCCGCCGCTGTCCGTCGCCAATCCGGATATGGTTCCGAACTGCGCGGCGTTAGCCGGTCCTCCCTCGCCGGCGTAACCAATGCTGCCGTTGCCGGCGATTGTGGAAATGGTACCCTCCTTCGAGATTTTCCGAATTCGCGCGGCGGTGCGGCTGAAAACTCCGAACACCTCTCCGTCCACGACGTAGAGATTGCCCGCGGTGTCGGTGGCGAGCGCCCCAGGAGATATTAATTGGGCACTGGTAGCAGGACCCCCATCGCCGGAGTATCCAGAGGTCGCGCCGCCTGCGATGGTTTGTATCGTGCCATCTGGAGAGACCATTCGTATGCGAGCAGAGAGCAAAGAACCGTTATCATCAGTGTCGAAAAGGGTCTCGGAGATGTAGAGGTTTCCCGCTAGATCGACGGCCAGTCCGCTCATGAAGCCTAGTTGTGCGCTGCTAGCCGGCCCGCCGTCGCCGGAGGAGCCGTAGCCGCCATTACCGGCTACCGTAGTGATGGTTCCGTCTGCAGAGATCTTTCGGATTTGGACGGTCTTCTCGGATACGTAGAGGTTCCCGGCGGCATCTATCGCCAATAGCCCATTTGGATAGAGTGTTGCGTTGATGGCTGGTCCACCATCGCCAGTATCACGGAACATATCCGACCCGCCGGTGCCCGCAATCGTAGCGATGGTACCGTCGGTGGATACCTTCCGAACTCTGTAGTTGCCCTGATCGGTGATGTCCACATTGCCGGCTTTGTCTACGACAACACCAGCTACATTGCTAAGTTGAGCGCCGGTCACACGCGTCAGCGTGCCAGTTGGGTCCAGCTTCAACAAAGCATTCTGATCTCCACCGACCGCCGGACCCGTAGTGGTGAAGTAGACGTTTCCTGTCACGTCGGTGGCTATTCCCTGCGGCGAGCCAATCGCCACAGTCAACGCCCCAATGGGTGTGGAGCCGAGCGGAGCGCCCACGACCGTCGAGATCACAAACTTCGGGCTCTGTGCTGGCGCCAGCACAGCCACCCCCGCCAGGACGACCAATCGGGTATAGAACATGGCTCGTATCCTTTCTACTGAACCGGGACGCTTACCGCATTGCCCGCAATCCAAGCCGCAATTACCTGGATAGTAGCCGCTCCACTTGGCATATCCGGAGGCACTCGAAAGTTCACCTGGTAGCCATCTGTTGTGCCCGGGTAGCCAACTGCGCCAAGCACCTCTGCCGGTTTCCCATTCACAACCACTTGAATGGGCGAATTGACTGCGGAGGCGACGCTGGTTGGAAACGGCTGTCCGGGATCAACGTCGGGAATGGTGGGTCCGAGGCCGATGGTAAATAGCGATAGAACCTCGCCCGCTACTGCTGGTTTGGCCTTGGTGACCAGCGAAAAGTCGCTGGAATGCGCGACGGCAGGCCCGTTCGAAGTTTGAATAATATCCGGGGTCATCATCGGAATAACGGAGATGAAGTATCGAGCGGTCCCTCCTCCGTTGATACGGCGATTGGCAGGATCCTCCGTCATCGAAGCGGCGCGAGCCGTATTCTGGCCGATCCCCTCTTGGCCGCGCGCTCCGAGAAACGCTCCTGTTCCGCCGGCGATGGCCCAATTCCCCTTTAGTTGAGCTAGGGGCGCCCCAGGCGGATTTGGACCTCCACTCAATCCCAGGGCCACTATCGTCCCAACCGGCGTACCATCCGCCTGCTGGATTTCAAAAATTTGCTCACGGACCGCCGCCCGCGTGACATCGGAGATTGCCTCAGCGACCGCCGAGGTGCCTGGAGCCGGGCTCAAGATAACCGCTCGTGATCGCTGGACGAAGGCGCCTCTGGCGGGTTGCCCGTTGACCGCTACGATGTCCGCCAAGGCCGTTGCCACGAAGAAGTTCTTTGGTGGTGTGGACGGTGTGACTTTTAAATTAGTGGCAAATTTCGAAGAATCAGGGGTGTCATCCTGATACTCAACATAGTTATTTACGTCGATTACAAGCGTCGTCGGTTGAGGCGACTGCCCTTGGGCGAGGTTGCTATGAACGGCTCCCCATAAAACCATCATTCCGATCGTCTCTACTCGTCGGGTCATCTTTTGTCTCCTCTTATTTTTCTAACTACCTGACTGCGCTTTAGAATTTGTCCAGCACCAAACGCCGCTCAAGCCGGCCACCATCGGGCTGCTGTTCTGTAATCTCCAGAACCAGTTCCTTCGGGTTCGTGGACAACCGCCGGATGAATCGCGTCCTCGCGCCGCTGTCGCAAGCTCGTAGGATTTCCACCGTCTGGCTGTCCAATCGCTTTGACGATTGGGTACCTGAACACCCAAAGCCCTGGAAGTCCCGCGGTTTGCTGTCCAGATACAGGATGGTGCTGGTAGTGGTAGACCGGCCATGCTGATCGATCCGGTCGAGAGTAAACACCTCTCCCCTGGTGTGCGGCTCAAACCGCACAGTTAAACTATCTCCGGAAGCACGTGGATCTATTGAGGCGGCCGGATTCACTTTCCACAGCCCGAAGGCATCTCCCGCCCAGCTCGGGACAGCAGCCCAGGTAGCGCTCATCAGAATCAGCGATGGTGCGATTCGCATGAGGACACAATGCTCCGGCGGACGCGGAATCGCAAGAACAGAAGCGTAGGAACAGGGTGTAATACCCTTGCACGCGATTGAAAATAAGAGCTACTCTCGAAGGAATGCCACCGGTCGAATCTGAGAGCCAGGCCGCGCGGCAGCAATTGGAACGCGTGCTGGTAAGCCCCGGCTTCGCTCGCAACGAGCGCATGTCAAAGTTCCTGCGCTTCGTAGTTGAGCGGCATCTGGAAGGCCGCGACGACGAACTCAAGGAATCCCTGATCGCAATTGAAGTCTTTGGCCGTCCCCCCGGTTACGATTCGAAAAAAGATCCCATCGTGCGGACCGAAGCCAGCAGGCTCCGGGCGCGCCTAAACGAATATTACTTGGGCGAAGGCAAGGGCGACCCGGTGGCGATCGAGTTGCCCAAGGGCGGCTACGTTCCCGCGCTTCGGCCGACCGAGGTCGGCCCTATCGAGCGCGCCGAACATTCCCGGCCAACACGGAGACTGATCCTTGCCGCTGCGATCACTGGCGTCCTGGTCGCCCTGGGCGCGACATCTTATTGGGGATTACATCAAAACGCGCCCATTGGCATCGCGGTTCTGCCGCTGGAAAACTTAAGCCACAATCCGAGTGATGATTATCTCGCCGACGGGCTCACCGATGAGTTAATCCGCAACCTGTCCATCATTGACGGCCTCTCGCCGCGTTCCCGCACGTCTTCCTTCGCTTTCAAAGGTAAGCCGCGGAATGTGCGCGAAGTCGGCAAGGAATTGGATGCCGACTACATTGTGGAAGGCTCGGTCTTGCGCGCCGGCCAACAACTGCGCATTGAGGCCCAATTAGTTCGGGTTCGCGATGATTTTCCCATCTGGTCCGGCAAGTTTGACCGCGAGACGACGGACATTTTCGCCGTCCAGGACGAGATTTCCCGTGGGATTGTCAACAGCCTGAGGTTGAAGCTGGACCGGGGCCGCCGGCGCTATGAGACCAGCATCGACGCCTACGATTCCTACCTGCGTGCACGTGCTGTGGAGATTCGGGTTGCCACCAACGGCGCAAGAATCGCAGCTATCGGTCTCTTCGAACAAGCTATCGCCAAAGACAATTCCTTTGCACCGGCATACGCGGGTCTCGCAGCCACTTACGCTTACACTTCAGCCACATTCCCGAATCTGAATAGCCGCGATGACCAGTTGGAGAAAATGCGAGCCGCGGCAGAAAAGGCGATTGAGTTGGATCCTCTCCTGGCTGAAGGGCACGCTGCGTTAGGAATGGCCTACGCACGTGACGGGAACTGGGAGAAATCGGAAAAGAGCTTCCGTCGGGCTATTGAGATTGACCCTAGCCGTTCGGACTCGCATGGGGATTTCGCGATGTATCTTCTTTTGGTGCTTGGCCGGACCAAGGATGCCCTGCAGCAGCTGCGCCTTGCGGAGAGAACCGACCCTCTATCGCCGGAGATGCAGTACTTCTTGAGCTACGGGCTCATTTCGGAGGGGAAGTTCGATGAAGCGGCTCGCCATTGCGAACAGATGCCTGCGGACTACAGGCTGAGGATCGAGTGTCTTGGCCGCGCCAGAACAGGCCAAGGGAAATTCGGTGAGGCGATTGAGGTTCTGGCCACCGTCGGCAATCGCGGCTACCTGGGCTATGCCTACGCGCGCGCGGGTCGGCGGGACGACGCCGAAAGAGTCGCTGCCGCAGTGTCACCAAACCCCTTCAACCAAGCCCTGGTCTTCGCCGGTCTGGGCGACAGGGAGCGCACCTTGGACGCTCTGGAACGCATGTCGGCGCTTGGCCCCGTGCGAATTGGTCGCGCTCTAACCTTTCCCGAATTCGCTTTCATTCGCAACGATCCACGAATAGACGCTCTCTGCAAAAGGGTAGGAGTGCCGTTCCGGAAAACCTGACCGCGTCCCAATAGGCTCTTTCTTCTTGAAGGCAATACTCGGGACGGTACCAATTTACCTTCGCCAGAGAATCCGAGAGTTGCACACCGTAGACGAGAACGGCTCGTGAGGTGGAACTCAATTCATTGGCGGCCGTGTGTAAAAACGCGGCCGCCCGCAACGCTGCGTGGGAGTAGTGTATCTGCTGACACCAGCACGTACCCTGGCACGAGTTTGGGACGTAGAACTCGAACGCGGTGAAACCCAGTTGCCTGAAGCCATGCAGTGTATTCGTCCGCGTGGTAGGCGCTGGCGGAGGACGTCAGACGGAAATATAAAGCCAGTGCGTCGCCCGCGCTCACTTTATCGTCTCGCTTCGGTTTTTCGAACTCCCAAATAGCGATGGTGCCTCCGGTGCGTAGGGACTGGCGGACCTTTTCCAACACGATTGCATTTTCCTGTGGCGTGAAGTGATGGAGAATATTGGCGAGTAAAGCGACGTCGTGACCCGTTCCCAGATCGTCTTTCAAAATGTCGGCGGCGCTGTGTGTAACTATGTCCGCGATGCCTTCCGCTTGCGCCAGTTCGCGGGCAGAAGCTATAGCTGGTTCGAGGTCGAAAACTGTCGATCGCATGGGAGGATGTTTTCGGCAAATGGCTGCGCCAAGCAAACCATGTGATCCGCCCAGGTCGATGAGCGATTTCGCTCCTTTGGGTACTCGAACCTTGTGAGCGAGCAGCTCCGCATGATCGCGCGAGTTCTCCAGCATTCCACGTTGGTAAAAGCTCCAGGCATGGTCGTCTATGAGTGTCTGGTGCAGATCGATGCCTTTGCCGGAACGCATCAAATCTTCCAATCGCCCGATGATGTCCCATTGCGTGTAGTTCCACTCAACGTAGCCTCGGCGGTCCATAGGCGCGCCGGGTGCCAAGGTTCGAAGAGCGAGCGAGGACAAAGAAAACCGCGAGCCATCCCACTCCACGTACTCGCAATGGACCAGAACCCGAAGAAGCATTTCCACACACTCGGGGTCCAATTTAAGGGAGGAGGCCAATTGAGCTGCACTAGAGGGTGCAGCGGCTAACGCATCGATGAGACCAAGCTTTACGCTTGCCATGACGACGCGCGCCTTTAAGGGTCCGAATAAGACATCGAGAACGGGGGTGGGAATTTTTCCCATTCTCAATGCCAGACTCTCTAGCGGATTCTCGGGAATGGGTCCGAATTTCACAAGCGTTGCGCCAGCATCGATGCGATTTCTTCGCCGATCGCAAGCGACGAAGTAGCAGCCGGACTGGGGGCGTTCACCACGTGGATTTCGCGTTCCCCTTCGACGAAATGGAAATCGTCCACCAGCGCCCCTTCCGCGGACATCGTCTGGGCGCGCACGCCGGCGCCGCCGGGTATCAGGTCGCTCATCTGAATTTCGGGCACCAGGCGCTGGAGAGTAAGGCAGAAGAGCCGCTTGCTGAAGGACCGGCGCAATTCGTCCCAACAAACCCTCGGATACTTGCGAAGAAATCGCCACAGCCCCGGATAAGAGAACGCGTCGGCCAGATCCGCCAGATTGATGTTGCTTTTCTTGTAGCCTTCACGCGCAAACGCGAGGACTGCGTTCGGACCCGCCTCAATTCCTCCTTGAATACGGCGCGTGAAGTGGACCCCCAGAAACGGGAAGCGCGGATCCGGCACGGGATAGATTAGATTGCGGACCAGAAACTGGCGTTCCGGACGAATCAAATAATACTCGCCGCGGAACGGGACCACGCGCGCAGTACGGGGGCTCCCTGTCAGCGCTGCCACGCGGTCGGAATGGAGGCCAGCGCAAGTGACCACCCAATCGCTGGAAGTTTCGCCCGCCGTGTGGATCAGTTTCCATGCAGTGTCGTCTCGCTGAATGGATTTTACATGAGCTCCTATGACGACTTCCCCGCCCCGAGCTTGCACCTCGCGAGCCAGAACTTCGCACACGCGTGGATAGTCGGCGATGCCTTCCTGCGGAACATGAATGGCGGCCACGCCCGCGGAATGGGGCTCGATTTCGCGAAGCTCGGCGGCACTCAAAAGGCGCAGATCTTCCAGGCCGTTGTCGCGCCCGCGTTGGAGCAGAGCCGGCAGCCGCGAATTCTCGTCGTCATTTGTTGCAACCACCACTTTGCCGCAAACGTCGTGAGGAATCGAGTGAAATTGGCAGAACTCAACCATCTGGCGAATGCCGCGGACGGCGAGCCGCGCTCGTCTAGAACCAGGCTTATAGTAAAGTCCGCAATGAAGCACGCCGCTGTTATGGCTGCTCTGGTGCCGCGCCACCGCGGGTTCCTTCTCAAGAATTGTGACCTGCGCCCCGGGGACGCGCTGCTGAAGACGATATGCTGTGGCCAGCCCGACAATTCCCCCGCCGACCACCGCGATGCGAAGACTCACTTGATCATGATAGCGATGCGGAGGCAATGCGGGGCTGTATCATAAAGAAAAGACCAAGGCCTCGCTTCGTCATCCAAAGACTCGGTCGCCGCGTCCGTCCTATATAGCTTTAGGGAGAAGAATGTCTCACACTCAGTTGTTACGAATCAGTCAGGTGTGTTTGTTCGCATGCGCGTCGCTGCCTGTGCTGGCGGCCACCTACTCGATTCAGGGAAACACGTATGTTCCGGGGACGATTACGGAAACCGTGCAGGCTTCCTTCACCACGCCAACGGGTGGCAAGACTGTCAATAATTATTCGGGTTACGTATTGCTCACCGTGTCTGGCACGGGGACGTCGAACGCAGGCGCGTTGAACGACGCATTTTACCTGATTGGACCGCCGCAGACGTTCGACTTGAACTATTTCCAACTGACCGTCGATACCGCAGATCTTACGCCGAATGAGCCGCTGGCCGATGCGACAGCGACGATCGCCTATGATGTGGATGCGAACAAGGAAGTGCGCAGCCAGCCTTACCTCCCTCTCTATCGCGCCAACAATACGTACACGATTATTATCGACACCACTCTTCTTCTCTCGCACGGAAGCGTTCCCGCCGCGCTCAGGTTTGGCGTTTCGGACACGGCGTTTGCGGACAATACAGGAAGCTATTCCATCACCGTCACGCAGTTGATCTCGCAGAGCACGGCTACGATCACGCAAAGCTATGTGATCAGCACGATTGCGGGCAACGGCACCGACGGATTTTCCGCCGACGGAACTGTAGCTACGCAAAGCGCCCTGAATTCGCCCGGCAGCGTCGCGCTGGATTCGCAAGGCCGCTTATACATCTCCGATGGTGGAAACAATCGGGTGCGCATGGTGAAGTCGGACGGAACCATCGTCACCGTAGCAGGCACCACCTCGCCCGGGGAAGCTGGAGACGGTGGACCGGCGACCAGCGCGTACTTATACTCACCAAGCGGAATTACCTTCGATTCGTCCGGAAATCTTTATATCGCGGACACGCTCAACGGAGTGATCCGCAAGGTAACCGGTGGGACGATCAGCACCGTGGCGGGAAGCGTTTCGCTCGGTCCTGGTTTCTCGACAGGAGACGGAGGGCCGGCGACTTCGGCGCAATTACTGGCGCCGGCCGGAGTCGCGGTAGATTCCTTCGGCAATCTCTACATCGCCGATCAAGGCAACAATGCGATCCGCGTGGTAGCGAATGGAAACATCTCCACGCTTGGCACCAGCGACGCGAGTCCTCTTAAATTGAAAACTCCCGCTGGCGTGGCGGTGGATAAGTCAGGCAATGTTTTCATTGCCGACAAGGGCAATCATCGCATCGTAGAAAGAAACGCTGCGGGCGTGTGGTCGGTTGTGGCCGGAACCGGAACATCGGGATTCAGCGGAGATAACGGGCCCGCGACCAAAGCAAACTTAAGCTTCCCCGCAGCCGTCGTGGTGGATGCCGCCGGGCAGATCTATATCGCCGATACGCTCAATAGCCGTATTCGCCTAGTGACAACAGCGGGAATCATTACGACGATCGCCGGCACGGGAAGGCCTTCTTATTCAGGCGACGGCGGTCCGGCTACCAACGCGGCGCTGTATGATCCGCCCGGCGTTGCCGTAGACGCAGCTGGCAATGTGTATGTGGCCGACGCGAATAATGAACGGGTCCGCTTGTTGCAGGTGGTTCCGACTGTGTTTTCAGGCGGTGTAGTAAACGCGGCTAGCTTCGAGACGAATATTTCGCCTGGCGCGCTTTCCACGGTATTCGGCAGCGGCTTCTCAGCATCCACCACGTCGGCTTCTTCCCTGCCACTTACCAATAAACTGGGCGGTGTTTCCGTGAACGTGAACAATCAAGCCGCTCCGGTTCTCTTCGTCAGTCCCGGCCAGGTGAATTTCCAGGTGCCTTTTGAAATTACGGCTGGTACGGCATCGGTCACCGTGAGCGGGAACGGTTTAACCAGCAGCGCGGTGAACGTTCAGGTGCTGACGGCCGCGCCCGGCTTGTTCTTCGACAGCTCCGGACATGCTATCGTGCAGAATCAAGATGGCTCACTGAACAGCTCCGCCAATCCCGCGAAAGTAGGCAGCACCATCGTCGCCTACCTGACCGGCGCAGGCCCATTGGATCATTCGGTGGCAGACGGAGCGGCGACACCGAACAGTCCCCTTACCTCGGCGACATCTTCGACGGCTGCCACGTTTGGGACTGTACCGGGAACAGTATCCTTCGCTGGGCTTACTCCTGGATTTGTGGGCCTGGTGCAGATGAACGTTGTAGTGCCGGCCACCTTGAACACGCAGGACTATCTGCTGACCTTAAGCATCGCGGGTCAGAAAAGCAATGCGGCCAATGTGAGCGTGACTAAGTAATTGCGATGACTCACGCCACGATCGTCATGGTGTTGAGCGCGGTCGTGCCGGTTCCGGCGATAAAAGCGCCTCCGCCGGAAACTTTCACCGAGACCGTCGCCGATGGGGAGATCCTCAAAGTGATGCCGAAAGGGAAACTCTACACCACCGGCACCGACGATCACGGACATCCCATACCGCTCGACCCGAAACAGATCCTGCGGTATTACTTCAGGGTCGCGATTAAGGATCAGGAAGTGGTTCTGACGCAGGTGCCGGACGAGTTCGGCAAGTCGGACTTTTTTGATTTATCCGGCTCATCGGAAGCATATGGCGTGAAGAGAAACTTTTCTCTGAAACCCGGAAAATCAGTTTCATTTTCTTACAACGTGCCCGGAGGCGGACCGGCCTGGACGCTATCGCTCCAAAGCATCAGTAAATAGCTATTTACATAGAGTGCTTTGTAATGTAGAGTATATCCATGGCACAGCCTTGGCTGCTTTACTTTCGCTCCAATCAAGCCGATCCTCACGAAATTCCCTGGCAGGAGGTTCGTCCTTTATCGGCGGAGCTCGCTCCTCTAATTCCTTCGCTGCAGCTGTTCCAACTAGGCGAAGGGTCGCGGGGGTTGACGTTCCTGGAACTTGGTCGCCGCCACGCCGAGTCGAGCGGCGATTTCGATTTCGTAGAGACCTTGGCCCTGTTTATCGCGGAGGAGCAGCGCCATAGCGCGATGCTGGGGAGATATCTGCGGGCGGTGGGAGCTGGGTTGCTGGAGCGGCATTGGGTGGATGGAATCTTCCGGCGGCTGCGCAAGCTCGCAGGGCTGGAATGCATGGTTACGGTGCTGGTCACGGCGGAAGTGATCGCCGTTCCCTACTATCGCGCCGTCCATCGGATCTCGCCGTGTCCCGCATTGCGGGCAATTTGCCGAAGAATTTTGCGGGAAGAAGCGCAACATTTACTCTTTCAGGCATCGACTCTAGCGGTGCTACAACAGGCGCGTCCGGACTGGTGGACTCGCCTGACCCGATTCGCGCAACACGTTCTGCTGACCGGGACGTGCATGACCGTGTGGATACACCACGGCGCACTGCTGCGGCGCGGTCGAGTGACGTTTCTCAGCCTGGTCCTAAATTGCCGCGCGCTGCTAAGACATGTCCACAGGGCCGCGAGATCCGAGGAAACAAGACGCCGCGCCGCACAGGATCTCATGGACGATCCGCATCCGGTGGTCGATGCGGCGTCAGATGCTCAACACGGGACAAGAAGCTTCGCGGACGATGGGGTACAGAAGTGACCAGATGCGGCTGAAACCTTTCTGCGCGCGGCCGCGTCCAGCGACGACAAGGCCAGCCTTGGTCCGCAACACTTCTTGATGGACGGCCTCGGTGATGGAATCCTCCGTCACCTTGTGAGGGGCGTCTACGCCCAGCCGGGCCTTCAATTCGCGAAGGTTCTGATCAGCGGCGTCGAGCAACTGGCGGCGCAACTCGCTGAAGTCGACTTCACCGGCCTGAGGCGGTGTTGGGACTCCGCGTATCAGAAACAACTGCGCATGGAACGACGCAGCCAAAAACGCTGCCGCACGAACCACCGCTTCCGATTCGTCTCCCTCATCCACGGCACAGACAATCGATTTGCAAGGGAGCATCGAGGAACGGGCGGTAAGCACAGGCTCGGCCATGGTCCACACCGCAGCTGACGTCGTGCAATACTTTCGCGGTGATGGAGCCGATCAGCATGCGCCGGATGGGACCCGCGCCATGCGTCGGCACCATGACCAGGTCGGCGCCCTGATGCTCCACCATGTTGTGAATCACTGCGGCTGGTTCGCCTTCGTGAACCAGCGCGTCGGCACGAAGATCGGGAAACTGAGTTTGGGCAAACTCCTCGATACGTGTCTTTTCATAGGCCCGAATGCGCTCCGGCCAGTTGGGGTCAAAGAGCCCGGCCCCGCTCTCAGTGGAAGCACCCGCGCCATACGCGTGGAGCAACGTCAATTGGGACGAGAAATGCGCGGCCATGTCGCGGACGTAAGGCACCATCGCCCGGCAGGAGGCGGTGTAATCGACGGGGAAGAGAATGGTTCGAAAAGGCAGCACGCGTCACCTCCGACATTTGGCGGGCACCTACAGTATAGGAACCGCCAAGAAGTTTGAGTTGAGCGCGACTCGAAGTATAATGAGGGGACACTGACCTTAACGCCTTGGTAGTGGCGATGCGTACCTCGCGGAGAGGTGGCTGAGTGGTCGAAAGCAGCGGTTTGCTAAACCGTCGTACGGTCAAAAACTGTACCGGGGGTTCGAATCCCCCCCTCTCCGCCATATAAATAATTGCGAGCAAATAAAGCGCGTTTGGCACAGGGTGACGTCAGACTCAATGCCTCTTTGTAAACGTAGCTCCAGGCTGAACCACCTCAATCGAGGTTCGCCCATTTCGATTTCTGTCGGAATTGATAAATCCCTTGAGCTAAAACCTACATCGCGGCATGCAGGGGATTCAATGCTCGATGAGAATCGCGACCGTGGGCTAGTGCCTGGCCGGGATGCTGCGGGTGGTTTCCGCAATCGGCGTCATAGTTTTGGCCGCTTGGGCCGGACCGCTCGCGAGTATCGGAGCGCGATACCAATATGTTGGATTACCCGCTGATTTTCTTCGTGGTTTCTCTGCTCGCGCTGTGGTTCGCGGAGCAAGCCGGCGGTTACCTTCATAGAAGACGGCGCGATCTGGACGACGCCGAGCAGGAAGACCTCAACGTTATTATGGCCGCCACGCTGACACTGCTTGGACTCATCATCGGATTCACTTTCTCAATGGCAGTCGGCAGATACGATCAGCGGAAGAACTACGAGGAAGCGGAGGCCAACGCAATCGGTACCGAATATGTTCGCGCGGACCTGTTCCCCGCGCCTGATGCGTCGAAAGTGCGAAAGCTGCTGGAAGACTACCTGCGTCAACGTGTCCTGTTTTATACCACTCGTAATGCACGCGAGCTCGATAAGGTCAATGCTTCTACGGCTCGGCTGCAGTCCGACCTTTGGTCCGTCATTCAGGCTCCTGCTCAGGCCAATCCGACACCCGTGATGGCCGTAGCCGTTGCGGGCATGAACGATGTATTGAACTCTCAGGGATACACGCAAGCAGCCTGGTGGAACCGTATACCGACCGGGGCATGGACTCTGATGGCAGCGATCGCCGTTGGCTGCAATCTGCTATTGGGCTATACCTCGCGACGGTGTGACGGCAAAACACTGCGGTCCTTGATTCTGCCGCTGTTCGTATCGATCTCGTTCTTCCTCATAGCGGACTTGGATGCCCCGCGTGGCGGCGTCATTCGCGTGCGTCCACAGAATCTGATGGCCCTCGACTCCCTTGGGGGGCTCGCGAAGGACCCACCCAGCCCCGCCCGTTAGCACGGGTTTCCCTCATACCTGACAATGGCGACCGACGTTCGCGATATAGTGTCCTTCTCTTTCAAAATAGCGACATCTGAATCTCTTGGCATTGATGAACGCCCGCATTGAAAACGATCCCCACGCCTCCACAGGAAATTAATCCTGACATTTCGCTACAATTTCAGGCTATTGTATGCCGCGCTCTCGCTAGGGATCCACAAGACCGTTATTCGAGCGCAACTGAATTAGCCTTACTACCCAGATCCATTCGCGGGGTCGCAGGATAGGAAGCAAGGTTGGCCCTGGATTGGGCGTTTCCTTCAATTCATTAAGCGCTAAACACATCGCAAAAAACTAGATCTGCTGCATACACCGCGTCATCTCCCAGGCGAGGCGGAACCGGATGACCGTGCCGCTCACAGAAAGGGCACCCAATGCGAAAACTGATCCTGACTTTGCTGGCATTTGTACCTCTGGCGTTTTCCCAATCGCAGACCTACACCTTTACCTACACTGGATTGTCCTTGCCGATCTATCCAGAAGATTGGAATACCATCGGAGTGATCCGTTTATTCGTCGGGAAAAGCATTCAGATCAGCAAGGTGACCGCCTCCGTTCAAGTGCAATACAGTGGCGTCGGCGACCTCAATGTTTTCATGTATTCTCCTGTGGGAACTCGCACGAAATTATTGGAGCGGAACTGCGGCAGTCTCGCGAACATCGATACCACCTTCGATGACAGTGCTCCAACGAAGTACGCCGACTCCTGCCCAGCGGAGGCCGGGAAGGGACCGTTCCGAGGAAATGAGCCGCTGGCCAACTCGAACAACCAGAACGCTTTCGGTTACTGGCGTCTCGCCGTTGAAAATAATGGCAGCAGCAAGACGGGTGCTCTCACCGGATTTTCGATTACGGTCACCGGCACCGCGCTTGGGCCGCCCGCGATAGGGCCCAATACCATTGTCAGCACATCAAGCTTCCTGACAGGGCTTGTCGCCCCCGGTGACCAGCTCAGCTTGTTCGGAGTAAATCTCGGTCCCACAACCGGCGTCCGGCCGGATGCCACCACCACCCTGCCCACTACGGTAAGCGGTACCACCGTGACGTTCGATGGAGTCGCGGCGCCGATCTATTATGTTTCGGATAGTGTCGTGGCCGTACAGGCTCCCACCAGCCTGACTACCGGTGGGTCCACACAAATTAAAGTCACCAGTTCAGCCGGTTCCAGTTTGGCTATCCCGCTGATCGCTTCCACGGCGAACCCTGGCGTCTTCACCTACGAAGCGGGCGGCGGCGGGCAGGCCAAAGCAATCAATCAGGATGGATCTCCGAACGGCGATGGCTCGATTTTCGGCACCGATAAACCGGCGGCCTCCGGTAGCATCATTTCGGTTTACGCGACGGGTCTCGGGGCGGTGACTCCCCCTGTTGCATCGGGTGCCCCGGCGCCCTCCAGTCCGCTATCGCCCACCGTCTCTCCCGTGACCGCTAACATCGCGGGGCACTCCGCAACCGTGACCTTCGCCGGTCTGGCACCCGGCATGAATGGCATATATCAGGTCAACATCATTGTGCCTCTCTCGATACCGAGCGGAGCTGACCGTTTGGTGTTGTACGTCAATGGAATCGGCAGCCAGACTGGGGCCACCATTCAGGTCAAATAGGCCGGTCAGGCGGTCGGCTGCGTTACGCTACAGGGGACGACTCCGATGACCCCTGACGAAAAACTGCAGTTGATAGAAGTTCTTCAAACCAGCCGCGCAGAGTTTCTGGATTCTCTTACCGGTCATAGCCTAGAAGCTCTGTCCCGGCGGCCTGCGCCCGAGCGCTGGAGCATGCTGGAGTGTGCCGAACATGTCGTGCTAGTGGAACAGGCAATGCTCACGCGGCTGGAGTCCGCTCCTCGATCGGCTGAAGGCTTACGACATTTGGAATTGGAAGCTCGAATTCGAGCCGGCGCCACGGACCGCTCCACCCCCAGGCAAGCGCCCGCGCGCGTGCAGCCGACCGGGCGATTCCCTTCCCTGGCGGAAGCAATCACTCAGTTCAACCATTCGCGCGATCGCACAGTTGAATTTGTCCACTCCACCGAGGACTTGATCTTACTGGCCGGCGCGCATCCGGTCTTTGGAACGTTGAACGGTTACGAAATGGTTCTGTTCATGTGCACGCATTCATTGCGGCATGCTAATCAGATTCGGGAAATTCGTTCGCAAATCTAGCGCTGTTGCAGGGAGTAACGCCCGTCCACAGGCAGCTCAACAGGTGATTGCAAGATTAGGCGGAATACCGCGGCGCAACCCAGGGCGAGCAGAGGATCGGTGATCTCCGGTACATGCGCGGGCATGTGGCGCTGGACGATTTCGATTCCCGTGAGCAGCAGCGCCACCACCACACCGGACGGGCCGACGCTCAAACCGCAGCGGTGAAGCGCCCATACAGCGGCGGCATACCAAAATAGTTTCGTGATCAGGATAAGCGTGGCCGCTTGCCAATTGGCATTTAGGAATCCGGAAAACGGGATCCAGCTAAATGGCGCCGCGAATGCGGAAAATTCGAACGGCGTCAGGCCTCGAATCATCAGAACCGTCAGGGCCAATGCAGCAGTTGCCCAGGGCGGGATGCGCCTCCTCCGTAGAATCGGGGCAATGCAGAGAGCCGCCAATCCCGCCACTACCTCCGATTTCGTGAGTATCCGCAGAATCAGAAACAATCGCGCCGGGAGCAATAGCGGCAGGAACGTAGCGGCCACCCAATACGTATCGCGTACAAATGTAGAAGGGATCAGTTGCCATACCACGCACCAGGCAATCGTAAACACCACCAGATCAGTCCACACGAAAGGGCTGGATTCAAATTTGCGCACATTTGCCATCAGAGGCCAGGGACCGTGCACGGGGAAAAATGGGAACACAAGAAACGCGAGCCAGCAACCCAGCACTATGGCCTCCGGAGATCGCCGCAATCGCCATCGCGAAAGCTCAGGCGCGGAGCCAATCGCCGCGGCCATCAACATACCGCCAACGGTGCCCAAGGTGTTCGCTAAAATGTCCCCTTCGCTCGAAAGTCTGGTGACTACAAAAAACTGAACCAATTCCACAAACGTAGAAAGCGCGAATCCCACGCAGACGGGGAGGACCCATCGCAGCGCGCCGGCTCGACGCGCAAAAACCCAATAGGCGCTGGCGCCGAGAGGCGTGTAAAGCCAAAAGTTGAGGACCAGGTCCTTTTTGTCGCTGAAGTCAATCGGGAGCAGAAAAAAGTTTCCGGGAATATAGGAGAAGCGCCAGGGATACAGCGACCCGTACAGAATGGCCAGAACGATAAGAATGAGCAGTCGCCGCATAATGCGTACTTTTACGCAACTCTATTTTTATTGTCGCCCTTCACCCGCGGTTGACTCCTGTTCCTGAATCATCCAGTACAGGTCCAGCACATAAGCCGAAACGACCACATCGCCGAGAAATATCGCTATGCGTCCCTGAGGCAGCAACTGATCGATCGCCCAAAGCAGGAACGTAGCCGCCAAAAGCAATCGCCTGAAAAGAACACGCCGGCCCGGCCTCAAACGCAGTTGAAGGACCGTATAAGCGATGCCCACCAAGGCTAGAGGAAGCGCGCCGAGCCCGGCGTGTACCCGGTCCGGCACCAGCGACGCGTTCGAAAGCAATAGCACAACGGAGAACAACAGGGCGCACCTCGCGAGAAATCCAACTGCGGTCTTGTTCATGTTTTCGGCTTGACCGATGACATAAGAGCCCTAGCCGATTTGCGGAAGCCGATCCGCGAACTTGCCCGCGAAAACGTCTTCAAACAGATCCACAGTTTCCTGGTGGACAAGCGTGTTATCCGCGAGAATGTGCTGGCCTCGCAGGTTGAATTCGGCGCCGCGCATGTCGGTTACGGTGCCTCCGGCTTCCCGGACGATCAACACTCCTGCGGCCATATCCCAGGGACTCAAGTTGAATTCCCAGAACAACTCGCTGCGCCCGCAGGCAGCCCAGGCGAGGTCGGTAGCGGCCGCGCCCGAGCGTCGAACGCCATGGCTCAGCATGGACAGTTGATAGAAGAAATGGACGTTGACATTCTGGTGGCGCTTGCGCGATGGGAAGCCCGTCACCCCTATCGAGTCTTCCAGCCGCGACACTTTAGAGACGTGAATCCGTTGCCCGTTCAGGATACGCGCCCGAGCCCTTCTCCGCCGTGAAGACTTCCTTGCGTACGGGATCGACGACCACTCCGGCGATCAGTTCGCCCTGATATTCCAGTCCGATGGTGACGTTGTAAATCGGAAACCCATGAGCGAAGTTGGTGGTTCCGTCCAGAGGATCGACATACCATTGGTATCCGGATGCGCCACCGTGGCCGCTGCCCTCCTCGGCCAGAATGGAATGGGTAGGATAGAGCGCGGTGAGCCGTTCGACGATCAGCTTTTCGCTGGCGCGATCAGCCACTGTCACCAGGTCATGCTCGCCTTTGAGCTCGAAGGTGACGCGCCGTTCGAAATAGCCCTGTAGAAGTTCGCCCGCTTCCTTCGCGATTTGCGAAGCGTTTTCGAGGTAGGAAGCCACGTCTACTCGTCGGCCGACAAATACTTGATGTCGTGCTTGAATAAAAACAGGTTGGGTTCCCCGTCGCGCGTGATGCGAATGAAGCTCTGGTCGAAAAATTCGATCAAGCCCTCTACTTCCTGGTTGTCGCTTAAGCGGACGCGGACAGGGATGCGATCTTCCACCAGACGACGAAGGAACTTCGCTTCTTCAAATGTCTGATCCGGAGCTTTGGTTTTGCTGGTCACGGGGATTGGTGTCACGGGCGATGAACCGCTTTGGAGGCTTGTTCCCCATAATAGCCCGTACGCGTCTGAGCCCGCAAATCTTTTCGCGACGTCTCCACGCGGACCGGGTGGAACGAGGGCGCGTCCGCAGGCAGGTTGCGGGGGTAGTAACCCACAAGATATTGCGTCCGCAAATCGCGAATGATATCTGAAAACGCTTTATCAAGTTGCGCGCCGACGGTCGGTTGAAACACCCGGCCTCCGGTCCCCGAAGCCAGCGTTTCCAGCGCATGCTCGCCTCCGGTATTTCGCCCAGCATCATTGGTGATGGGAATAACAAGAATCGGATAAAGAGCGGCTTCGGCGCGATGCGCTGATTCCAGTGCTTCCTTGTATTTCAGGCGGCTGGTGGTGTCGCCGCCATCTGTTACGACGACGATGACATGGCGTCCTTCGCGATCGCGCAGACCGTCCGCCGCCAGCGAGATCGCGTCATAGAAGGAAGTGCCGCCGTCGGCATGGATGTACCGCAGTGCCGAGTTGAGCCGCGCTTCCCGGCGGGTGAATCCGCTAAGCAGGGTCACTGCATCGTTGAATGCGTAAAGCGACGCCGCATCTTTAGGATTCCCCTCACCCAACAGGGTCTTCAGAAATTTGCTGACCGACGTCGTCTCATAGTGCAGATCCTTGGCCGTCGATCCGCTGGTGTCGATCAATACGGAGACAGAGAGCGGAAAGGCAGTGTTGCGCTCAAAGACGGATATCGTTTGCGGGACGCCGCAATCGAAAACGGAGAAGTCCTGGGCGTCAAGCGAGCCAACGGCCTCGCCACGCTGGTCCTTCGCGGTGACCAGCAGACGGACCAGTTTCACATCGACGTTGAACGTAGGCTGAGCCTGGCCATGAGCGAAGCCAAACCAAAGGCCGAAAAGAAGCAGATTTAGGGCATCTCTTTTTAATCGGCGTTTATCCGCGTTCATTCGCGGCCATTCGGGTTTCATTTGCTACCGCGCTCTGACTACAGAATCGTCCCATTCCCCGTCCACCCATACCTCGCCGTCTACAAAATATTCTTTTTTCCAGATCGGCACCAGGCGCTTCAAGCGGTTGATCCCTTCCAGTGCGGCGTCAAACGCGGCTTTGCGATGCGGCGACGTGACGATGACGGCAACGCTCGCCTCACCGATCTCAAGGCGCCCCAACCGGTGGGCTATCGCAATACGGCCGATGGAAGAATTCTGGGTAATCTCCTGACCGATTTGCGCCATCATCTTAATAGCCATGGCTTCGTAGCATTCGTATTCCAGGAACCGTGTCCCGCGGCCCTTGGTGTTGTTACGCGCGACGCCCTCAAAGTTGACGATGGCCCCGTCTTCCCCACGCAGAATGCGTCGGGCCAACGCCGCGCTGTCGATGGTCTCGCGGGTAAGCCCATAGAAATTCCCGGTTTGCTCATCGGCAATTTCGTGGGTGAAGCGTCCCGAGCCACCGCTTACCGGCGGAAGAAACGCTACCTCATCACCTTCGGCCACGGGAGCCTGAAGCGAAGAGAATTCCTGATTCAGAGCCAGCACGGTGCTGGAAGCCAAGTCTCGAAGTTTAGGAAACCTGGAAGCGTAATGCTCAAAAACCGAGGCGATGTTGCCTCCCGCAGGCAGGGTCAAAAGGTCTTCCCGCAAGCCTGTAACATCGCGAATCGCACCGAAAAACAGTACCCGAATGTGCACTTTAGCTGTCATAGTAACAGACTGCCCCCGCGTCGAAGCGGTTTCATGCAATATTAAAGGCCCATGGACAGCTTCATCGATTACCATCTGCGTGTCCGCTACGCGGAGACCGACCAGATGGGAATCGTCTATCACAGTAATTACCTGATCTGGATGGAAGTCGGACGAGTGGAGTACTGCCGCAGCAAAGGGATTTTGTATCGCGATATGGAAGCGCAGGAGGGTATCCTTCTCGTCGTCGCCGAAGCGAACTGCCGCTATTCCTCCCCTGCCCTCTTCGACCAAGAAGTGGTGATTCGCACGCGCATCGCGGAAGCCACGCCCCGCGTGGTTCGTTTCGAATACGAAATGAATAGCGCCGCTGACTCGCGAAGGCTGGCGAACGGATTCACCAAACACGTGTTCTGCAACCGCGAGAGACGGGCCACCAAACTGCCCGAGAAGTACCGGTCCGCATTTGGGATCAGCTAGCGCGCTTTGCGCGCGCTCACACAAGGCAAGTTCGGCAGTATCCTATAAAGCGGAGATTATTGACTATGGTGAAATGCTGGCTGGTGTTAGGCGGCGTGGTTTTAGCGCATACGGCTCTTGGACAAGACGCGCAGAAATGCGCGGCTCTCACCTCGGCGACCCCTACGATGGTCGCCGGCTCCACCACCGCGATTCGCTCAGCCGTGCTCAACGCCGCCAAGCCAGCCCAGGGAAACGGAGCGGCGACGCCCGAGCATTGCGAAGTGATCGGCAACATCAACGACCGCACCGGGATGTACTCGCAACACTACGCCATCAAGTTCCATCTGCGGATGCCTACGTCCTGGAACTCGCGATTCTTCTTCGAAGGCGGCGGCGGGACCAACGGCAATTTAGGTGCGGCGATGGGCAATTTGCAGGGCCAGCAACGCACCAATGCTCTGGCGCTGGGCTACGCGGTGGTCTCCCAGGATTCCGGACACGACAATGCCGTGAACACAGATCCGAATCGAAATGGAGGAGTCGCCTTCGGATTTGACGAACAGGCTCGGCTCGACTTCGGATACCACTCTTATGATGTTGTGACCCGAGCCGCGAAGTCGCTGGTTGCAACTTACTATGGCAAGGCGCCCGAGCGCTCCTATTTTGTGGGCTGTTCCGAGGGTGGCCGGGAAGGCATGATGATGTCCCAGCGCTTCCCCGATTATTTCGATGGCATCCTGGCCTGTGCGCCGGGTTTCAATCTTCCTAAGGCGGCGTCTGTTCGGCCATTCCTGGGACGTCCAGTCGTTAAGCGGTGTGGCGAAGACGGCCGGCATCTACGACCGCTTTGGCCAGCCTCTGCTGAACAAGACATTCACCGATGAGGATCTGGACCTGGCCGCCCAAGCGATTCTCGCCGCCTGCGATGCGCTGGACGGACTCGCCGACGGCGTAATCGACAACTTCACCGGCTGCACCACCGAAGTGGTCGCGCCCAAGTTGGCCGCCGTCACATGCAAAGGTCCCAAGAGAAACAACTGCATCTCTGCGGCGCAAGTAGCAGCCCTTCAGAAAATCTATGCCGGAGCCACGGACTCCAAGGGCGAACTACTTTATTCCAATTGGGCCTGGGATCGCGGCATTGGCGGAAAGATTGGCGAAAGCTACAACCAGGGCTGGAGGATGTGGAAAATGGGCCAGTACGACGTGCCCACCAACTCCGGCATCATCGAAACCATGGGCAGCTCGGCGGCATCTGGCCTCTTCGTGACTCCGCCAGTGCAGGTCGCAACCGCGGGCGCAGGCGCTGTGGCTTATTTGATGGGGATCGATTTCGAAAAAGATCCCGCCAAGCTGGAGGCGAAATCGGGAGAGTACACCGAAGCGGTTTCGGCCTTCATGAAGGCGAACTCCACTGATCTGTCGGCATTCAAAGTACACGGTGGAAAGCTGGTGATCGTGCAAGGCGTCAGCGACCCCGTGTTTTCCATCCAGGACACCATTCGCTGGTGGAACACCGTGAACCGGAACGACAATTCCACCGCGTCTGACTTCGTGCGGCTATTCGCAGTGCCGGGAATGAATCACTGCGCCGGCGGACCTTCCACCGATCAGTTCGACGCCTTTTCGGCCATGGTGAACTGGGTAGAGAAAAGCTCGCCGCCTGAGCAGATCGTAGCCACGGCGGGCGCAGCCTCACCCTGGCCGGGCAGAACGCGCCCATTGTGCGTGTATCCGATGCAGTCCCGCTATAAAGGAAGCGGAAGCGTCGAGGACGCCGCTAATTTTACTTGCCGCTTACCGTGAGGAAGGCTCCCGACGGGCTTGGGATGCCCGCAACCTCAATCACCAGCGGCAGGTCGCCGTTGGGAGTGTCCGCGGGAAGCAAAACATTTAGCTGATACAACCCAGGGCTCGAAGGCGTTGCGCCGGCGTAGAGGACGTTTGCATCAGGCAGCGCATGTCCGTTAAGCAGCACGCGAACGGTCGCCGCTACAGTAGCAAGCCCGGTGAAAAAGATCCCGGGTTCTATCGTAGGATTCGTGACACCGAAGCCCGTCGCGTAGACGGTCACATACTGGCCCGGCGTGGCAGGCGCAAATCCGCTGCCTGGAAACAGGGACGATGCTGCAAGGCCCGCTCCACTCACCGAATCGGTCGCGGCCACCGGGTTTTTGCCGTTCGCATTTACGACGAAGTAAAAGAATTCGGGTGATGCCGCCTGCGCTGCTGCGGTCACTCCATTGGAGGTGGTCTGGCCAGCCGTATCGCATGCGGAGATCACCTTCACCGTGACAGTCTGGCCGGGGTTCAATAGCGGCGCTTGAAAATTTATCTGCGTGTCCGAGGCTCCGAATACAGGGGCTCGGGTGCCGGAAACATCCACGCAAATACCCGCGAAATTGGTTGGGACGCCTCCGCCCACCAGATCGGCCGTACCAACTTTGCGAAACGTTGAGCCCGCGCCGAAGTTACTTCCGAAAATGCTCGCGATGCCGTTACTGGAAAGCGCATTCACGGAAGGAACGCTCAGACCCGCCCCGGTAAGTCCTCCGGTTCCGATCGTGGGAGTGGGAGCCGAAGGCGCGACGGCAGTCAAATTGAATGTGACACCCGTGAGGCCGGCCGATATTGCGGCTACCTTCACAGGCCCTGGAGCCGTTCCGAAGGTCGCTTTCACCGAAGCGACTCCGGTCGGATCGGTTAGAGCCGACGCGCCGCTGAGGGTCGCACTTCCTGAAACAACAGTGAAATTAACAGTGACGCCAGCTACGGGAATGCCGCTCGTCTCGGTCACCTTCACAGACAAAGGAACGGAGCTGCCGGGTGACCCGGATTGTCCGTCGCCAAAGGAAATCGAAAGAAGCGCCGGCTTGGCGGCCAATATTTTGCGGATACGGTCATTGCCGAAATCGGCGATATAGATCGACCCGTCGGGCGCCGCTGTGACGCCAACCGGATCCAGGTTCACTCCTACGGACGAACCGGATTCTGCCTGAGACTGGCTCGCGCCCGTACCCGCGACAGTGCGAATCATGCCGCCTGTAACCGCCCGCAGCAGATGATTCCCTGAGTCCGCGATATAGACGGTGCCCGCCGCATCCACGGCTACGCCCTCAGGATCATTCAAGCGCGCCAGCGTCGCGAGCCCGCCGTCGCCGGTGCTGCCGGGCAGACCGGACCCTGCGATAGTCGTAATGATATTGGTTTTCATGTCGACCTTGCGAACGCGGTTATTGATGGAATCCGCGATCAGCAGATTTCCCGCACTATCGATGGCGATCCCGATAGGCGAGACTCCCGCGGCCGTTGCCGCACCGCCATCCGCCCCGAATGTCGCGATGCCTGAGCCGGCAACGGGAGTGATGTTGCCATCCGTGTCCACCTTGCGAACGCGAGCATTCCCGTAATCGGCAATGAAGAGATTGCCCGCGGCATCCACCGCGACACTGCTGGGTGAGTCCAGCCTAGCTCGCGCAGCGAAGCTGCCATCGCCCGAGTATCCAGTTCCGTTTCCGCCTGCGACGACGGTAGCCTGAGTGGCTCCCTGGGCGATTCGAAGAACACGGTCGTTACCTGTGTCGGCAATGAACAGATTTCCCGCCGCGTCCATCGCGACATCACCTGGACTGTCCAATTCTCCTGGATCGGAACCGCGCACGCCGTTTCCGAAGACGTTCGAGATGACCCCGGCAGCGGAGACATCGCGGATCCGGTTATCTCCTGTGTCGGAAATCAGAAAGCCGCCCTTGCCGTCGGGAATCGCAGAAACCGGAGCGTTCAAGAATGCGGTGGTTGCCGGAATGCCATCGTCAATCGAACGTCCTGCCACGGTGTTAATCACGTTGGACCGGATGCGGCGCACCCGAAAGTTTCCCGTGTCAGATAACAGGATGTCGCCGTTTGCGGCAGACGCCACATATAAAGGGAAGGCGAACACAGCGGAGGAAACCAGTCCGCCATCGCCCGAGAAACCCAAGACATCGGTGCTGCCGCAAACAAAGTGGATTTTTCCATCCGCCACGGTGACGCGGCGTATATTGTTAAATCCCAGAATCAGAACATTTCCATTCGCTTCTACCGCTGTGCCCAGAACCAATGCCAGATCGGCCATACGGGCGGGACCTTCGTCGCCTCCGATACCCAGAAATCCTGTCCCCGCAAATGTATCGATGATCCCCGTCTTTTGATTCACCATGCGAACACGGTCGTTGTAATAGTCCGCGAAATAAACTATCCCTTGAGAGTCCACTGAAATGCCGGTAGGCCCATCTAAAGCCGCACTCACCGCCGGTCCTGTATCTCCGGCGTCACCCGCGATGCCTGCACCCGCAATTGAAGTGATGGTGCCATCGGTGACGGAGACTTTCCGAATCCGGTTATTCAGGTTGTCGGCGATATAGATGTTTCCCGCCGCGTCTAGCGCGAAGTCATTGGGATCCAGACCGGCCTGAGTCGCCGGACCTTTATCGCCGGAGACAGGAAATTTTCCGTTGCCCGCCACAGTGGTGATCATCCTGGTGGCCAGCACCACCTTTCGAATCCGATTGTTGTTGTAGTCCCCAATCAGCAAACCGCCCTTGCCGTCAAGGCGCAAGGCACGCGGTGAGTCGAGTTGCGCATCCGTGGCGGCTCCGTTGTCTCCTGAGAAACCCGCCTCGCCCGTGCCCGCAATAGGCGTGATCTTTCCATCCACGCCAATACCAAAGACACGATTGTCATCGGCGTCGGCAATATAGATGTTCCCTGTAGAATCCTGCGCGACGCCGAAGGGGCGCCGCAGCGGCGTGGATGTGGCCGCTGCGCCCGGAACAAAGCGAGTGGTTCCAGCAACCGTGGAAACGGTTAAAGATTGAGGAAAGAGCGCCATCGGCAAAAGGACGCCGGCAAGAATAAGGCGAGGCGAAAAGAAGCTCATAAGGAACATAGAAGTATAAGTCATACGCACTAAAGAGGCAACTTTTAGGTGGAATATTAACGATTAAGCGGCCGACTTTTCGCCGAGCTGTGGAGGCCTCCGCTTGCCGGGTGTTTTGTGGCAATCTGGTTGCAACCCATGAGCGCCCTTTCCATTCGTGACCTCAAACTAGACGGCCGCCGCGTCTTTATGCGCGTCGATTTCAACGTGCCCCTCGCCCCTGGTGGACAGGAAATTACCTCCGACAAACGCATCCGAGCCTCTCTTCCCAGTATTCAATTCGCGCTCGAGAAAGGCGCAGGCCTTGTGCTAGCCAGCCATCTGGGGCGGCCCAAAGGGAAACCCAATCCCGAGATGAGCCTTAAGCCTGTCGCCGAGAAGCTAGCGTCCTTGTTGGGTCGTCCCGTAGCGATGGCGCCCGATTGCATCGGACCGGCGGTGGAGGCAATGCTTCCCCGCACCGGCGAAGTCTTGCTTCTTGAGAACCTCCGCTTTCACGCGGAAGAAGAAGCAAACGACCCCGGCTTTTCGCGTCAATTGGCCCAGTTGACCGACGTCTACGTGAATGACGCCTTCGGCACCGCGCATCGCGCACACGCTTCAACCGTGGGCATGATCGCCTATATGAAGGAAGCCGCGGCGGGTCTTCTAATGGACAAGGAACTGGAATATCTGAACAAAGTCACCAGGAATCCGGCTCGGCCCTGCGTGGCGATTCTGGGCGGAGCTAAGGTTTCCGACAAAATCGAAGTGATTCAGAACCTGATGAAGGTGGTCGACAAGCTACTGATCGGCGGGGCGATGGCGTACACGTTTCTCCGCGCGCGCGGCGAGGCAACAGGCAAATCTCTGGTAGAGGAAGACAAGATCGAGTTGGCCAAAGAACTGATGGCCAGCGCGGGCGACAAACTCGTGCTCCCGCTGGACCACGTGGTCGCCTCGGAGTTCAAAGCCGGAGCGGAGCATCGCGTTGTGGTTGAAATCCCCGAAAATATGTCGGCACTCGACATCGGGCCCCAGACGGAGCAAGCTTATGCTAAGGTGATCGCCTCGTCGAAGACGATTATCTGGAACGGTCCCATGGGCGTATTTGAAATGCCTCCCTTCGATCACGGCACGGTGGCGGTGGCCAAGGCCGTTGCCGATTCAGGCGCGGTGAGCGTTGTGGGTGGCGGCGACTCGGAAAAGGCGGTCAAGTCGGCGGGCGTAGCAGATAGGATCAGCCATATTTCAACCGGCGGAGGAGCGTCGCTGGAATTCCTGGCCGGCATCGAACTGCCTGGGGTGGCCGCGTTGGAGGGCGGTAGGGCGGACGATCGTTTTTCGTCGTCTGCCATTTGAACGACTCCTGAGGCAGACCACAAAAGACGATGGTCCGCCCTACCCTTGCTCCGATACCATAGATCATGGCTCCCAAACGCATCGGCATTCTCACCGGCGGCGGCGACGTCCCTGGCCTCAATACCGTCATCAAGGAAGTGGTCTATCGCGCGAGCGAAAGCCAGTGTGAAGTGATCGGCATCCGGCGCGGTTGGGAAGGTCTGACGCATCTAAATCTGGACGACCCCGAAAGCCGCGCCCGCTACATCATGCCTCTGGACCGGCTCAATACCCGGACCATCGATCGCGACGGCGGCACCATGCTTCACTCCTCCAGGACCAATCCGTCCAAGATGAAGAAGGTCGCGCCTTTCCTTTCCGCGGATTCGTTCCCGAAGAAAGAAAGCAGCAAAGGCACTACTTACGATGTCTCCAAACACGTGCTGCACAACCTGGAAAAGCTGCAGCTCGACTACCTGATTCCCATCGGTGGCGACGACACGTTGAGCTATGCGGCGACCTTGCACAGCCTTGGTGTGAAGGTGATCGCGGTCCCCAAGACCATGGACAACGATGTCCGCAACACGGAATATTGCATCGGTTTCTCAACCGCCATCACTCGCGCCATGGATGCGATCGAGCGGCAGCGCACCACGGTGGCCTCACATGAGCGCATCGGCATTTTCCGCATCTTCGGGCGTGATGCCGGATTCACTGCTCTTTATACCGCCCATGTCACCGGTATCCGCTGCTGCATTCCCGAGTTCCAAGTGAAGCTTGAAACATTAATCGAGCACCTGATGACCGACAAGCGTGATAACCCCGCCCAGTATTCTTTGGTCGTCCTTTCCGAAGGCGCGCAATGGGAAGGCTACACAGTTCAGGAATACGGCGAGGCGGACGCCTTCGGACACCGCCACAAGGCCAGCATCGGCGAAGCCCTGGCGAGCGAGGTCACTGCGCGCACCCGCAACGAAACCATCGTGAGCGACCTCACCTATGACCTCCGCAGCGGTCCGCCCGACTTCATCGACAAATTGATCGCAGCTACGTTCGGCAACCTCGCCATGGACGCGGCGCTGGAAGGCAAGAGCGGCTTGATGACTGCCATCGAACACGGCTCCTACACGCTCGCGCCGATTCCCGACCCGGCCCTGGGGCCTCGCAAAGTGCAGCTCCATAGCATGTACGACACCGAACATTACCGGCCTAATTACGCAAACAAACTGGGACTTCCTGTCTTCCTGAACAGATCAGACAAGTGAGCCTTTCGGACATTCGCGCCTATTTCAACCGCGCCGCGGCCGACGAGGAACATTATCCTTCCACGATCGACCCGCGCATCTATCACGTGAAGCTGGTGCTGGATCACCTGGGTGATGTGTCCGGTAAGCGCGTCGCTGATGTCGGCTGCGGCAAAGGTCGCTTCGCGCGAATCGTCAAAGAACGCCATCCGCTGGCATCGGTGATCGCCTTGGATCTGGCTGAGGCCATGCTCGTACACGTGCCTCCGGGGATCGCTCCTGTGGCCGCAACCATGACAGCCCTTCCCCTTAAGTCCGAATCCGTGGAGGCAGCCTACGCGACTGAGTCGCTGGAACACGCTGTCGATATCCCGGCGGCCGTTGCCGAATTGGCGCGCATCGTGAAACCGGGCGGCCGCATCGCCATTATCGACAAGAATGCCCGCGCTTCGGGAAGACTTGAGACTCCTCAATGGGAAAAATGGTTTGACGAGAAGGAGTTGTGCGGGTTGCTGAAGCGCCATTGCAGAAAGGTCTCCAGCCAGCCGATTTCCTATTGGGAAGATGTGGCCCCCGATGGCCTGTTTTTGGCTTGGTTGGCAATCAAGTAACCAGAAGTAAGACGAACACCCTACTACCGCACTCATTAGTACCTTTGTACTGTTGATTTCTCATCATTCGCACCGAAGGCAACTAAGAGGTTCCGGCTATTCCTTATGTATCCCCGTAAGCCTACACTGGAGCCGTAATGGACCTAGGGGCTTACCAGCTTCAAATTTTCCTGAGCCTTTTTGTCGTGCTCGGCGCGGCATTCGTGGCCCTGGTCTGTGACCTGCTCAAGGGCAACAACCAACAACTCCGTGAGTTGAACATCGAGTTGAAGATCCGCCACGAGGAAGAAACCAAGCGTTATGAAATGCTGCTCCTCTCGCAGACGCAAGCCGCGGAGCAGAACAAAAAAGATGCGCCCGCAGCCTTCGTGGAAGCCCCAATGGCTGCGGAGGCAGTAGGTGCGGAGCGTGGTGGGCGTCCGCCGCGCGCCGAGCGTAAACGCGCTCCGGCGCAGGAGGCTTTGGCAGCCATGGAGCGTGGGGCTCAAATGGCTGCCCTGCCTCGTCGCCGTCCGCAACCCGCCCAGACTATACCCGTAGAGTTGGAACAGCCAGGGGCGCAGTATGCTGCGGTCATGAGCAACTCCACTCCGCCCGTTCAGGAACCCGATCTAATAGTGGAACAGGTAGTTGAAAGTGTCCTGGCGCGCGCCGCGGAGATTCCCGCGGCTGCCGCCTTTTCCACGCCTCCCCCGGCGCAAGCCAGCTCCACTCGCGATTGGAGCTCCCTGCTAAATAAGAAGGCCACCCCGGCAGAGACGTCTCAGCCGACACCTTCCGCGCCCGTTCGCAACCCTCTTCTGGAAGCCGTGGTCGCGGCTACCGATTCGCCCGCTCCTGCTTCAGCCGCAGCGCTTCCGGCCGGTTTCCAGGACGGTTTTGTGCTGACTCGCCTGGTGGAACGCCGCCAACCTATCAGTGGTCTTGTCGTCTCGATCGGACTCGCTCAAGAAAAAGATCCCAACCAGGAAAGCAATACATCGGAGACTGCCCCCGCGTCGGTCCGCACACTGATCGAATCGATGATCGGACCTGGGGACTTCGCGGCGCAGTCAGGCAAGGAAGAGTATCTCCTTATTTACCCTGGCGTGCGTGGAACTGCCGCCCAGCGCAAGTTGAGCGAAGTCGCACAGCAATTGTGGGACTTCCAACTCCGCTCGATGGGTCAATTCTCGGTGCAGTTTAGCTGGGGCGGCGTCGAAGTTCGTAGTGAATCGATCCAGGAAGCCATCGCTTCGGCGAGCCGCGGCCGCAAGGTGGTCGCGATGGATTCCGAACTGCGCTCCCGCGCTTCCTAAGGCCGGTTAATCCGGTAGAGAACGTGCCGCAACCCGCCGGCCGGGTGATCGAACTCTCCTGAATACTGCATTCCCAGGCGTCTCATTACCGCAAGCGATCGTAAATTCTCAGGCACCGTGAAGGCGACCACTTCGGAAAGGTCAAGCTCAGAGAAAGCGAACTCCAGTGTGGCTCTGGCGCCTTCGGTCGCGTAGCCTTTTCCCCATTGGTCACAATGCAGGCGCCAGGCGACTTCCACCGCCGGAGCGAAAGGCGCTTCAAACGACGGGATCGCCAGGCCAATGAATCCCGCACATTCACTCACACCAGGAATCTCGACAGTCCAGGGCCCGAAGCCGTGTCGCGCGATGTGATCTTGCGCGCGATCGAACAGGGCGTCGCTTTCTTCTCTCGTCAGAGTGGAGGGGAAGTGTCTCATCACTTCAGGATCGGCATTGAGAGCGGCGAACGCCGGGCGATCCGAGTCACGCCAGTTCCTCAGCAGGAGCCGAGTGGTGCGTAGTTCCCGCATCGCGAGCTAGAGATGAAGAATTCCGCGCTCCAGAGCTATGGTGACCGCGTGAGTCCGGTCTGAGGCTTCGAGCTTCGACAGGATATTCTGCACGTGGATTTTCACCGTGCCGCTGGCGGTGCCCAGTTTCTCGGCGATCTCCTTATTGCCCAAGCCGCGAGCTACCAGGCCCAGCACTTCCACTTCGCGTTTGGTTAGAGCCGCTTGGGGAAGATGCTCGTTCAGGCGCTGGACCACTTCGGGCGGCATCAGGCGTTTGCCCGAGTGCACAGTCCGGATGGCGCGGACCACTTCGGTGTGGACCATCTCTTTTAGAAGATAGCCGCGCACACCCGCCTCGATGGCTTTGTAGATGTCCTGATCGCCGTCATAACTGGTCAACGCCAGGATCCGAGCATCGGGAAATTCTTTGCGGATTTCACGGGTGGCTTCGATACCGTTGAGGTCGTGCATGCGCAGGTCCATCAGCGTCACATCAGGGCGCAGCTTGCGAAACTGCTCGACCGCTTCGCGGCCCGTACCCGCTTCGCCCACCAACTCCATGTCGGTTTCGTTGGCCAGAATGGACGCAATGCCTTTGCGGACGAGGGGATGATCGTCCACACACAGTACGCGGATTTTCACGGAAGGGCTTCCACTCCTTTATCCTCGCGGAGGCTGTCCATGGGGAGGTCGACCGATACCGTGGTTCCACGCCCGGGAATGGACACCACGTCCAGTGCCGCACCAATCTGCGCCGCTCGTTCTTTCATTCCTACCAAGCCGTAGTGCCCTTCGCTAGTGTAGCCGTTTTCTTTGCGTATAAATCCGGACCCATTGTCTTTCACTTCCAGGTGCACCACTCCGTGCGCGCTATCGAGACCCACTTCAATACTGTTTGCGCCGGAGTGCTTGACGGAGTTTGCGAGCGCTTCAGCCGCGATGCGGAGCAGGTTGAACTCGACATCGGCAGGAAGTCGCGGAGGCATTTTTTCGATGTTCAGGGTGAGTTGAACCGCCTTGGTTTCGGTGATCTGGCGAGCGGCGTCGGCAATGGCTTCAGCCAAGCCGGACTCTTCGCTCATCCCGCCACTACGCAAACCGGCAACGCTGCGGCGCGTTTCTGTAAGGCACGCGGCCGCGTCCTGGATGATGTCTTCCAGCGCTTCTTTGTCCTCCGCCTTAGTGAGGCGCGACTCGAACGCTTGAAGCGTCATGGTTATGCCTGAGAAACCCTGAATGAGAGTATCGTGAAGCTCGCGCGCAATACGGCTGCGCTCATTCACGATCAGGTCATACTTATTGCGGACCTGCTTAATACGGAACCGGTACACGAACCACGCCGTTGCGGCAGCCAGCATCGCCAGCAGTGGATAAAACCAAAGGCGCTGGTAGTAGTAAAAAGCGAGATTGAAATCCACGGCGCTATATTGTTGATTGCATTTTCCATCGGGAGAACATGCCATCACTTGGAAGCGATATTTGCCTGGAGGCAGGTTTGTATAGAACGCTTCGCGGCGATCACCTGCATTGATCCAATCTTTGTCGTACCCATCCAGTTTGTAGCGGAACGTGATTTGCGCGGGGGCAAGAAAGCTAAGACCGGTGTAGTGGAACGAAATGTTTTTTTGTCCGGGAGGAAGCGAAGCGATGCTGGAAGGCTCCTGGATCTGACCGTTCACCAGAGGATCCTCAATAGCGACCTGCGGCGGAGGGTTTCCCTGTTTCCGCGTGGTGTCCAGTACAATCAGGCCGCGAATAGTCGAAAACCAAAGCCGGCCATCGCCCATGGTCCACGCCGCGGGACCTACAGCGGGCCGGCCTTCGATGACGCGCTGTCCATCGGTGGGAATAAAAGGTGTGCTGGTCACGCGCCTGACGTCCCCGATAGCCATTTGGCGCAATTCGGTGCGGGGGATGTAAAAGATTCCTTTACTACAGGACATCCACAGGCGGTCGGCGTCGTCACGGATGATGCCGTAGATTACTGTGTCAAACAATCCTTCGCGCGTATTGTAGCGGGTGACTTCGTCACCGTCCACGAGTACCAGCCCGAATCCGTCGGTCCCAAGCCAGAGCAGTCCATCGGGATCCAGGTAGAAAACATTTACCGAGCGGAATCCGATATTCGATGGTTGAAACGGAACCGCTTTTCCGTTTCTTACGATGAAGACGCCCTGGTCCGTGGCGAATAAAGGATGTCTCTGCGCATCCTCGCCGATGGCGGTAACGGGCTCGGGCGGGGCGCCGGGAGGCACTATGAATCGGCCGTCTTGAAAGCGCGCCGGACCGGCGGCGGTGCCCACCCACATGGTTCCGGCAAGCGAGCGATATAAAGCCGACACGGAATTGGAGGGCAGGCCCTGCGCCCTGGTAAAACGCTCCTCGACCTTGCCATAGCGGACCAGGTTCAACCCCTCTTCGGTGCCCACCCAAAGGTTGCCTTGCAGATCGTCGGCGAGGGTATGGACCATGTTGGAAGCCAAGCCTTGCCTGGTGGTGATGGAGGAGACCTTCTTTCCCTCCAGGTGCGCCAGCCCCGCGTCCAGAGTGCCGATCCACAAGTCGCCGTGGGAGTCTTCCATCACCGGACCGACATTATTGCTGGGCAATCCTTCATTGGTGGTGTAGGGAGTCGCGCGGCTATCGAGGAACTGATTCAGGCCATGCTTGGTGCCCACCCACACGCTGCCTTCGCGATCTTCGAAAACGGAGAACACGGAACTTTGTGTGAGGCCTTCTTTGGTGCCGAAGTTGGAAAACTCGCCGTTACGGTAGCGGGAAAAGCCGGCCTTGGTGCCGACCCACAGGGTGTCATCGCTGCCGGCGCTGATCCAATAAACGACGTCGTCGGGCATGCCGTCGCGAGTGGTGAAAACGCGCTCATTGTTGCCCTCCAGCCGCGCCAGGCCCCCGGAACCGCCGGCCCATACAGTGTTCCCGGAACACTCCAGAGTGATTATGGCAAAGGCGGCGGGAATCGTTTTTAATGGCCTGGGGGTGAATTGCCCATCGCGATAGAGGGTCAGATTCGGCGCTCCGCTCCCGCTACCAACCCAGAGCCCGCCATCGGAAGTCTCGCATACCGAATACGCGGGTTGCGGGGCAGAAGGAATGTCCTTGTAAGTTTCGATTTTCCCGTCAAGAATGTGCGCCAGTCCGTTCGCGGTGCAAACCCAAATGCCTCCATCCCGGCTGGGAACCAGGCAGTTGACGCCATCGGACGGAAGTCCACTCTGGGCTGCATACTGCACGGCCTTGTGGTCTTTCAAATAGAACACTCCAGCGTCACTGGTGCCGATCCAGATTCCACCGCTTGCATCCTCCCACCCCGCGCGTATCCAAAGGTTGGCAGGCAAAGTCGGGAAAAGAGATTCGGCAGGAGTGAATTTCACTCCGTCAAAGCGAACCAAGCCTCGCTGCGTTCCCAACCAGAGATAGCCGTCGGGGCCCTGAAAGATGCGCTGCACTGTACCTTGCGTAAAGCCTTGCTGGGTGAACCAGATGCGGTGAGTGTATTGGGTGAGCGAGAAGTGCGGATCAAGTGCCAGAGCCAGCGGAGAAAGCTGTAGTGCGGCTAGCAGGAAAGCTGGCGCGAAGCAACGGGTCGGCCGCATGTATTTATTTTCTCACTTAGTATACGCCCAAGCGGCGTATAGTTCGGTGACCTACTCATGAAGACGTCTTTCACACCGAACAAGTTAGCACTGGCGGTGCTGAAATCTGTTCGGTCAAAGAAATTTCGAAGGATGGTGACCGGTGCGGGGAGGCTGCCCGGCTTCCGGAACGCCTTGCTCAATGCTTGAAACTTTACGGATTCGCCACTGCGATTGTCACTTTGTCCGTACTGCGAACACCCGCTTCATCGATTTGAAGGGATACCGTTCCCGCCGGCACATTCGGGACAACTACGTTGAGCTGATTCACGCCCACGAACTGCGGCGACAGGCCGGAGAACGAGACTTGAGCTGCGACGCCTCCTATCAGCACACCCGGCGTAATGATTGTGCGGCGCAGAATGTCAGAGGACGCTGCGCCTGTAGTGATGGCAGGTATCACAAGACCTAGACCTGTTCCTAATATGATGATGGTCTCGCCGACTTTGGCAGGACGCGTGGCAAGGCCGGGGATGGAGCCCGCCGGCGCCGCCAGCGATCCGTCGGGATTGATTGCGATCGCAGGCCCAGCTCCGAACTGCGTCGAGAAGATTCCCGGCGCAACTCCGCCTACAGTCGCTTTGAACGCGGCCGAAACTGTATTGTTCACCGTGACTACGATATCGACTGTCCCGTTCTGGAGTGTCCAGGGGACCTGCAAATTGATTTGTGCAGATGAGACAAAGATCAGCGGTGCGGCTACGCCTCCGATGGTCACTGACACACCACCGAGAGAAAGGGGCAACGGGATTGTTGTTGCGGATACAGTGGAAGGCGCCAGCGCTGTACCAAATATGGAGGCCAGCGAGCCCTGCACCAGCGACTGACCCGTCGCAAACGATGCGGCGTTCAGCGCCGCAGCCACCACCGGAGTAGGAACAGGTCCAGCCGCAACCTTGAAAACCTTGAAACGGCTGCTGTCGGCGATATATAGGTTGCCGGCCGCATCCACTGCGACCCCGTCAGGTTTGCCCAAGCCGATACTAGTCGCCGGAATTCCGTCGTCGCTGAAATTGGTGCCCCCGCCCGCGAACGTCGTGACGTTGCCCGATGTGTCGAGCTTGTGGATGCAGAGGGAGGACGCATCGGCGATGTAGAGACTTCCTGCGCTATCGACGGTTAGACTTACACCGAAACCGATGTCCGCGGCCGCCGCGGGCTTGCTGCCGGGCTGGCAATTGCCGAATCCCCCATGAAGGATCGAGCTGATCGTTCCGGAGGAGGAATTGACCTTGCGGATAGCGTTATTGCCAAAGTCAGCGATATAGATGTTTCCCGCCCCATCCACTGCAACGTCACTCGGATTGGCGAGCTGGGCGTTCGTGGCCGGCCCGCCGTCTCCCAGTGCTGAGCCATTCCCACGTCCGGCTACCGTAGTGATGGTGCCCTGGGTGTCCACCTTGCGGATCCGCCCGTTGCCGGTATCAGCGATGTATAGATTCCCGGCGTTATCGAACGCGACGCCAGAGGGAACCGAAAGCTGGGCATTGATGGCCGGCCCCCCATCGCCGGAGAATCCGGAGTTGCCCAGACTGCCGCTGCCAGCGAATGTGGCAATGATTCCAGCGGTGTCAACCTTGCGGATACGGTTGTCTCCCGCATCCACGAAATAGAAGTTTCCCGCCTTGTCGACCGCGACACCCTGATGGGTCGCAGTGCCAACCAGCGCGAAGCCCGCGCTTTTCGCCGGTCCGCCGTCGCCAGAGAACAACGGGAAACCGTTACCGGCCGCCGTAGTGATGGTTCCGGATGAATCCACCTTACGGACGCGGTTGTTGAGGGCATCGACGATATATACGTTTCCCGCGGCGTCGACTGCGACACCTTTTGGGAATCCTATACCGGCGCTGGTGGCCGGGCCTCCGTCACCCGAAGAGCTAATCGAGCCGTTACCGGCAATCGCAGTGATCAGCCCTTGGGCGCAAGACAGCGTCGACATCGCGAGTGCGGAAGCCAACAGGAGTGTAAGTCGCATGGCCGTGACGATCCTCGTTTCGCTAACATTGCGCAAACCTGCGCAAGAACCGTCATGGTATCAGAACGTGCCCGCTTTGGATCAAGGGGCCGTGGTGTGCGCTGAATCAACGGCTCGGCGTCTGGACGAGCTTCGCGATGAGCGGCTGCGCAACAGCAGGTGCCTGCGTTCCACCCTCGACGATTTCGTGGTTCGAAAGCGCCTTGCCATAGAGGGCTTTATTGCTGGATTCGTCGGGTTTCAGCGTTGCGCCGTCGAGACCGAACCCTGCGAAGGCGCCCTTAGTATGACCATAGAACACTATCTTCGCGTTGGGGTCGTCGTGGGCCGTCTTTCCGTTTCCCCAGGCCGCCGAAGCGTCCGACCCAATCGCGAACCGGTCAGAGAGGAGCTTCGAGCGTCGTTCCTTGTCCAGCGACAAAACGACGATATCGATGGACTCGCCGCCGAACTGCACTCCCAGGCTGCCGCTCTCCAGCGTGACCGCGGCGGGAGCCGACCAGCCATTGCCGCTCCGGCAGGATAGGAATCCGCGTCCGTAGCCTGCGCCGACTACGGCGGCTACCTTCTTAAATCCGGGAATGACAGCGATACAGTCGGCCCCGGCAATTTTCTCCTGAACGCCATGCCCCGATTCCATGGTATTGAGAACGGCCGCCGCGCTTTCAAGGCGCGCCGTCGTATCGTCCGCGGCTACAGCAGTAAGAGCCGCCAGTGTGGAGAAGAGAAAGCATTGAATTGTTCGCATGGGTTGTGCTCCTTTAGGAGCCGATTTCTTACTCAGGCTCCGTCTAGCAGGAGTCGCGCCCGAAGCCGTTTGTTGGCTTTTCTAATCCACGGGAGGACTGAAACCAACAGGAGTTCCGTGAAACTGCTCTTCCCTTTTAGTATGTTGGCTTTTCTGAAACATCATCTTTTTAGGGGGCGCAGGCGATGAAGATTCCCGCTGATTCACTCGTACAGTTCGGGCAAGTGGGGACGCTGATCATTGGATCTTTGGGGATTTGGGTGGCGATGCTAAACCAGCGCCGGCAGTTGAACGCCCAAATGTTCGTTGAGGTTTCGGGGCGATTCCAGGAGCTTTTGCGTTTGTTTCCCACAGAGGCCTGGCTCGCGAACCGCAGCCGGATCCATCCGCTTCCGCCTCCCAGTCAGGAAGTGACCGAGTGCACCCTGTATTGCCTGCAGTTGATTGCCGACGTCTATCATCTTCAGAAGGGCGGATATATCTCGAAACCCCTTTGGCAGCTTTGGGAATGCGAGATCAAGAATACTTTAGCCGGTCCGGTCTTCCAGCGGGAATGGGAGGGATTGGCAGCTGAATTTACTCATTATCCCGACTTTGTTCAATATATCCAGACGCTGATGCTCTACAAACCGTAGGCACAGTGATTTACTGTTGAGGCACTTTCCGGTCCTTCGGCTGGCGGATTCGCACCAGGCTCCACGGGCGTTGTTTGACTTGATCGGTCAGTTGATCCAGGTTTTCTGTCGCGACGCGGATGTTGTCCATGCTCTCCCGGATGTTGTTATCGTTGGACCTCACCACGGTTTGAATGGTCGCGATCAAGCTCTTGGCCTGCTCCATCGTGGATTGCAACTGTGCAAGATCCTGCCGGATCGGATCGCGCAGTTGATCGATGGTCATATTCACGTTGGCGACCGTCGCGTCCGTGTGATCTACCAGCGG
Source organism: Terriglobia bacterium (assembly GCA_963766615.1). Classification (GTDB taxonomy): domain Bacteria; phylum Acidobacteriota; class Terriglobia; order Bryobacterales; family Bryobacteraceae; genus Palsa-187. The sequence goes on along the minus strand of CAVYBC010000007.1, from coordinate 32,983 downwards.
CCCGATCTTCTTCACGGTTGAATCCGCATCTTTGCTTAACAACAGCACCTGATCGGTGATCTGGTCGATTTTGGGGGACTGCTCGGCCATCAGCGAATTCACGTGCTGGAGGATCTCCGCCAGTTGCCGCCGGTTTGTCGGGCCAGTGGCGTCGTTCAAGTTCGCCAGCAGCGTCTGAGCCTGCCCGCTGACGCCCTTCAGCTCACCTTGCACCTGGGCGAGCAAATCCTGGGCGCTGTCCGCAACCACCGAGATCTTTCGCGCCATGTCGTCGATACTGAGCGTCTCCTGCGAAGGGATCACCTGCCCTGCCTTGAGGCGCGGAGCATCCTGCGCCCCGGTGGTGATCGAAAGCGCAGGAGCGCTCATCAGGCTCACCGAGCCTAGCTTCGCCACAGATTTCTCATTCACGGGGGTGTCTTGTTTCAGTTCAAACAGAATTTCGATCATCGTCGGATCCTGGCTCCACGGCCGGACCTTGGTTACCCTGCCGACGGAAATGCCTCCGAAGAGAACCTCCGATCCCGGTGCGACGCCCCCCGCGTAGCGCAAGTGGGTGCTGTAGGGTGTCAGTTGCCGTCCCCACTGCTCGTTTCCGACGTAGTAGACGGTCACGCCCAACAGGAGCAAACAAACAATCACGAATATACCTACCTTGGCCTCTGTATTCACGTCAGCCCCCTTTCACGTAGCGCTCAAAGTAATCGTCAATCACCGCGGTATCGGCGACCTGATCGGGAATACGATCAAAGAACTGGCGGAGACGCGGGTGAGAGCTGCTTTTAAGCTCCTCCTTCGTACCCACCGCGATCATTGACCCTTTGTAGAGCATCGCCATCCGGTCGGCGATGCGGAACGCGCTCGCCATCTCGTGGGTCACCACCACGATGGTGATGTTGAAGGCCTGCTTCAGGACCAGGATCAATTCATCCAGCTCCGCCGCCACAATCGGGTCGAGTCCGGCGGATGGCTCGTCGAACACCAGAATCTCCGGGTCCAGGGAAAGCGCCCGCGCCACCGCCGCACGTTTCCGCATGCCTCCGGAGAGCTCTTGGGGGCTCATCTTTCCAAATTCGGCCAAGCCGACCACGGCCAGCTTCATCCAGGTCATCAGGCGGATAGTGGATTCAGCTAGGCGTGTATGTTCCCGCAGCGGCAGCGCGACATTGTCCTCCAGCGACATGGAGTTGAACAACGCCGCATCCTGAAACGCGACTCCAATGGAGCGCCGCAATTGCTTGAGTTGCGCGGGTGTGCATCGGCCGATATCGATGCCGTTCACCAGAACCTGTCCGGACTGCGGCCGCTCCAAGCCGATGATCTGGCGCAGGAGCGTACTTTTTCCCGATCCACTTCCTCCCAGCAGAACCATGGTTTCTCCCCGGGAAATGTCCAGGTTGATTCCATCAAGCACGCGCCGCTGGTTGTAACTCACCACTACGTTCTGGATGGAGATTGCCGGTTCAGCCGCCATGATTTCCGGCCTGGGGGTCATGGGGTCAGTTTGCTCCTGTCATATAGAAAATGGCTGTGAACCCCAGGTCGGCGAGGATTACGAGGAACGTGGATTTGACCACGGCGGCGGTGGTCGACCGGCCCACCGCGTCCGGCCCTCCATGTACGCGGAAGCCCTCCAGGCACCCGACCTGCACGATGATTGTGGCGAAAGCAAGGCTCTTCACCAAACCCGTAACGACGTCGCGCAGCATCATCGAGTGCATCACGTCTTGCAGATAAATGCTGAAAGCCATATTTGTGCTGAACCGCATAAAAACACCGCCCGCCAGAATTCCACACGCGTTACTGATGATGGTCAGGCAGGGAAGCACAACCAGAGCCGCGACATACTTTGGCGCAAGCAGATATTCCACCGGATCGATCGCCATGGTTCGGAGAGCGTCGATCTCCTCGGTGACCACCATGCTGCCGATTTCCGCAGAAAACGCCGACCCTGAGCGGCCGCTGACGGCAATCGCCGTAAGCAGCGGCCCCAGTTCACGGGTAAATCCGATCGTCACCAGATCCACAACAAACTGGACGGCCCCAAAGCGCCGGAGTTCTGAAGCGCCCTGCATCGCGAGAATGAAACCCGCGCAGAGGGCCATGATTCCAACCATAGGGAATGCGTTAACACCGATGACGAGCATCTGCCGGACCGTGGATCGCCAGCGATCTCCGTTACCGACCAGGGGGAATGTCCGGGCCACGCACCGAAGAGCGGAACCAATTTGAACCGTGAGCCGGCCGACGTATTCAATGTGGTTTAGGGTCGCCCTGCCGACGCGCTCGGCCGCCGATGTACTCATTGAGAGACCTCCGCCGAGTTCACTTGATCGAACAGGTGGAGCAATCGCGTCGCTTCCAGCAGGTAGTGCGGCCGCTCTCGCAGCCGGGTCAAATGAAATGCTTTCCCACTGGCTCGGGCGCTCTTGAGAACCTCCACCAACGTGGCAACCACGGATGTGTCCAGGTACACCACGTCCCAAAAATCCGCCGTCAAGCTCCGGCACTTTGGGGATTGCAGGCGTTCCAGCAGCAGCGAACGTAAATCAGGCGAGGAATCGATTGTGATACGTCCTGAGAGGAATACCCGGCACTCACCGCCGTCATTTTCGGATACCGCTTTGATTCCCGCATCTGTCTTTTTCGTCCTTGCCGCTCTTCGCCAAAAGGGTTCCACGGTTCCTCATGGAAGAAGAGCCCGCAAAACGCAGCATTGTTTGATGGCATGACCGCGCCCAACAAAAACTTCGAAATGTCGCTCTTATAATCTGACACCGCTCTGGTTGCGGAGAGTAACTCGATGCGCAACTCAAACATGAGACATATATTTGGCCTGATGACGGCCTTGGTAAGCCTCGCCGGATGCGCCAAGATTCACTACCCCAGCTACTACGTATTGAATCTCCCTGCCCCTCGGCCCACCCCCGGTCCGGCCGCTCCGATCCTGGGTTCGGTAGCCGTTCGGGAGTTCGAGGCTCCCCGTTTCTTGAGGGCAGGTCCAATCGTCTATCGCGATTCCCCCGAAGAATTGAACTTCTACGAATATCATCGCTGGGTAGTCGACCCTCGCCACACCGTAACCAGCGCGATGATCCAGCAGATGCAGTCGCGCGGAATCTTTCGGTCTGTCGATTCTTATGATGGCGGGCAATCCTCGGAGTATCTGCTGACCGGCACGCTCGATCACCTGGAAGAAGTCGACCAGGGCTCGCACGTCTCCGTTGAAGTTGGTTTGTCGGCGCGACTGACCGACACGCGGACTGGCGTCGTCCTATGGCACGACGGGTTGTCGAAAACGGTGCAGTTGGAGCAACGCTCGGTTCCAGGCGTTGTCACAGAAATGTCTAGAACCGCGCAGAGCATAGTCGCCGACCTGGTGTCTTCCATGCGGGACCGCGTCTCAGCAGCTTCTTCGTCAACGATCAGAGCGGGTGCGGAACAGTAAGCGGACAAGAATCAAGTTACTTCGACCACTTATTGAATCATCACGTCGACCGCATTCGCCAAGTGGCCGTCCACCGTAAGTTGGGACCTCGATGCGTCCGCGTCCAGCCAACGAAGCGGGTATGAGGACGTTGATCTGGTCCAGACCAGGAAAACCTCCCTGGGAACCTGCGTAACTCACTATCGCTGGGACTCCTCCAATGGTCAGCGAAACTCCAGTCAGGCTGGTTCGCCCTCGGATGCCTGTTCCATACAAGATCAGATAGACCTGGGTGAAAGGGTCAAGCGGTATGGGGAGAAGCGAGCATGTCCCGGTGGTTCCGCAATTGGCCGCCAACTGGAAGGTCTGCGAGCCGTCCTGACTCGCAATGACGACCTGTGCCGCGGGCATCCGGGCCGATGCGTCAATCGTAAATAGTCCCGGCGCTATGGGGCTGATGGTGATGGCAAAAGCGGTTGAGGCTCCAGCATTATTGGAAAGAGTCAGAGTTGCGGGACCGAGGGCCACACTGGCAGGCATCAGGATGTTGACCTGCTGCGAGCTGGCGAAAATGATGGCGGCGGGAAAGGACTCCCCGCTTGCATCCTGAATCGTCACAGTGGTGCTTGGATCGCCTGTACTGGCTGCGAGATTTGCGCCGAAGACAACAGCATACGAGTTGGCGGCCAATTCTCCGGACTGATACGACGCAGCGTTCTGCACTGCCGATACCGATGGAACGGCGGAAGCAACGACATGAAACATCTGACTCACCGCTGCGGCAGCAGCGTAGGTTGAATTTCCTGCTTGCGACGCCACAATGACGCATGCACCGAGGCTGAGCGGCGAGACCGTCTTTCCTGAAACCGAGCACACAACGGGAGTGCTGGAGTTGAAACCGACCGGCAGCCCTGAGCTTGCGATCGCGTCAATGGTGAACGGCCCGCGCGAGAGCGCGACATCGGCGAGGGCGCCGAAGACAATCGTCTGTTCTGTTTTGGTGACATTGAAGCTCCGTGTAACGCTGGGGGCATTGTCGTAGGTGGGGCTCGATCCACTTACCAACGCCACGATGGAGCACGTCCCTACGCTCAGCAGAGTGACCGTCGCATTGCTCACGGAACAAACGCCGCTGGTTGCGGGTACCGAAAAGGCGACGGGCAGACCGGAAGTCGCGGCCGCGCTGATCGCAAAGGGAGCCGAGCCAAGCGCATGGTCGGCGATCGGCGCGAAGGTGATGGTCTGGGCCAGCTTCACCGGCATGTTTTTGGGTTATGGACGGCGCCGCATTCACAAAATCGTTTCCGGGCTGGGACGCCGTAATGATGCATGTGCCTGCTCCCTTTACCGTCACCGCATTTCCGGAAATAGCGCACACATTCGATGGTCCGGCAGTGAAACTCACCGCCATGCCTGTTGTCGCGGTCGCGTTGAGGATTTGGGGCGCGTCGCCTACCAGCATGCTGTGCACCTGACTCCAATTGATGGTCTGGGATACTTTCGACACATGAAGCTTCGGGTGACGGGCGAAGCTGAGAAGAAACCGGAGCCACCCGCCTGCGTAGCGGTGATGGAACAAACGCCGATGCCGGTCAGCAGAATCGTGTCATTCAACGGGACACAGACTGAAGGCGCGTTGGCCGTGTATGCGAGGGGCAAGCCGGAGGTTGACGAGGCAAAGGTATGAAGCGGAAAGTTCTGGTATGGGATGTCAGGGATGGTAGGGAATTGGATCGACTGAGACGCAGGCGGGACCAGGCGAACGACCTTGCCCCCGGCGTTGTCTACAAACCAGAAGGCTCCGTCGGGGCCATTGGTAATTCCCCATGGATAATAATTGGCTGCCGGATACTCTCCGATGTCGCCCGATGCAGCAACTCTCCGTGAACCATAGAGCCCCGTCCGGTCCGACCGTGATGCCAAAGGGATGAGCGGTCGCGGTTCCTAAGAAGTAGTCTGTGAACTGTCCGGGCTGGTCAGCCGCCCGAAGGACGCAGGTGAACACCGCCACCAGCATCCACGTTAAGAGCCCCCGAACAGCGGCTCGTTCCAATGTCATTGTCGTTGGATTTTAGCAAACGCAGGCTGGCGGAAGATTACAAAACCGCCCCTACTGTCGCGGCTACGATTAGGTTACTTTTGCCTTCGGACGCAAATGGTCGTTCGACAGGCAGCAGACGATAATGGCTGATAGCGATCCGCTGGCGTTCGCGTTGGTGGACCGCGAAATACTGCGGAGGTGTCATCATGATCGAATCTTCTGATTTTCGGACTGCGAGAATGCCGCTCAACCACGGAGCCGGCCGCATGCCCGTACTCGGGTTTGGCACTCTGATTCCCGGGGCAGCCGCGACGATAAGTGCTACCAGAGACGCGCTTGAAGCTGGATTTCGACACTTTGATTGTGCGGAACGATACAAGAACGAGCGTGAGGTGGGCGAAGCGTTGCAGGCAGGACTTGCCGCTGGCGGGATTGCGCGTGAAGATATCTTTGTCACTACGAAGTTGTGGAACACCAATCATCGGCCCGAGCGCGTTGAACCGGCTTTTGAAGCGAGTCTGGATCGGCTCGGGCTCAACTATGTGGATCTCTACCTCAGTCACACTCCATTTGCGTTTCAACCGGGGGACGAGCAGGATCCGCGGGATCAAAGCGGGAATGTCATTTACGACCGTGGCGTGACTATGGTCGATACCTGGCGGGCGATGGAGAGTCTTGTGGACCATGGCAAATGCCGGGCCATCGGACTGTCTGACATCACCTTGGACGGAGTGATCCCAATTTTCGAATCTGCGAGAATCAAACCGGCCGTGGTCCAAGTGGAGGCACATCCTTATCTGCCGGAAACGGAGCTTCTGGAATTCTGTAAAAAGAACGGCATTGTATTTTTGGCTTTTGCGCCATTGGGTCATGGAATGAAGCCGGGGCTGCTTGAAGATCCAGTCATTTCGGCAATTTCCGCACGAGTCGGAAAGACGCCGGCACAGGTGCTGTTGGCTTGGGCTGTGCAGCGTGGCACGGCTTTGCTCACTACGCCCAGGAGTGCGGCCCACGCGCGTGAGAATTTTGACATCTCCGCTCTTCCGGAAGACGCGTTTGAGGAAATCAATCGAATTCAAACCAGACAGAGGCTTAATGAAGTAGTGAAGACCGGCAGCCCTGGTTTCATTCCGCGCGTCTAGGGCTTGTAGGGATCGTCCGCCATTTTCAGAATCTTGCGCAAAGTCGGAGTGTCCTTCACAGCGGGTGAGTCAAGGTGAAATGAACGAATGTAGGCGTAGATATCCTTGGCGTCTTTATCGGGCAGCGAGGTCTCAGAGTAATTTGGCATTGTTTGCGTAGGCAATACCGGCGCCTGGTTTCCCCGCAGCCGCAGAAAATGAACGAACGTGTCCTCTGTTGCCAGAACCGGGCTGTTGGTTCCGACCAAATCCCGAGCCCCGGTCTCGCCGTTGAACCCGTGGCAGCCGTAGCAGGTATGCGCGTGGAATAGGTCCTTGCCTCGCACGGCGTTGCCCGTGACAGGACCGTACTTGATTGCAGGCTTCGCCTTCGCGTCAGCCCCCGCATCCTGGGCAGAAGCCGTAACTGTGAGCAACATCGCCGCGGCCGCGCAGGCGAACCATTTTGAATGAGTGGTCATTTGTCTACCTTTTTGCGCTCCTGTTAACGCGCCTGTCTTTAGCGAGGCTGCGTGACGACATCGATCATGTAAGGCGCGCCACGCTTGACCGAAGCAACGCCGCGCCGCAGGGCCGCTTCCAACTTTTTCGGATCTTCAATGGGACCTTCGCTCGCCATGCCATATGCTTCCGCCATCTTGGCGTAGCTGATGTACGGCTCGCGCAAGGTGGTGCCGATGGAGGCGCGGTTGGTACCGCGGTTTCTCGATCCTGCCAGATACTCCATGAACATCAGTTCCTGATGCCAGGCTCGATTGTTGTGCATCACGGTCAGCATCGGCAGTTGATGATGGGCCGCGGTCCACAAAACTCCGGGGGTGTAGTTCATATCGCCGTCGGTTTGAATGTTCACCACCATTCGGCCGCGAGCCTTGGCCGCTAGGGCGGCGCCCGTGCACGCGCCCGATCCGTATCCCATGCCTCCGGCGCCCTGACCACCGAGATAGCTGTACGGCTTGTTGTGCGACCAGAGCTGATTGTTGTGCGAGCCGGAAAAATTGGATGGCGAAGCGAAACACCAGTCCTCGTTCGCGATCAAAGGCCATAGCTCCGCGTAGATCCGCGCGGTGCTCACCGGCGACGCATCCCAACCCTTCTTCTTGGTCTCAAGCGCCTTCTCCAGAGCCTCGACATAGGCTTTGTGATTGGCCTCCGCATGGCGTGTCTTGCGTTCGTCGATGCGGCGGCTCTGATCGGGCGTCATCTGCGAAGTCACCTCGGCGATAATCGCTGGAAGGCTCGCCTCCGCGTCGATCGGCAGTCTGCGTCCCTGCACCGCAGCGGGCCGTTCCTTGCCCTTGCCTCTTCCGATGCCGCCGTTGTTGCCTGCGTTCGCCTCCAGGCCTCCCCAGCCGATCTTGGCGACGTCGCGCGAGGCCGTCAGTTCGCGCACACCCGCGCGCTCCAACGACACATTGCCCCCCGCCGTTTCGAGCCCGAGCACGTAATCATACTGTGGGTCCGCTCCCGGTCCGCACAGAGGATGGCGCTGCGGAAAGCTCATGGGGCCCGCCGTTGCGGACGTGCTGGTGCAGGCACCGGTCAGTTCGGCAAGATTCACCGCCAATTTCACACCCTCGGGCGTGCGGAAGTGCCCCACAGTGATCCGCGGATTGTTTGCGGTGAGCAATCCCTTCGCGATCTCTTTCGCGGTGGAGGGATCGACGCCGGGTATGGTCGGAGGACGATACGCCGGGATCTTGACGTTAATCCCTTCCGCCTTCTGGAATTCCATGTCGACGACCACGAGTGTGGGAGCCGTGGGCGGCGTAATGGCCTGACGATAAGCCTCCTGGACGGCGGCAAGCGTGCCTTCAAGCGAGGTCGGCTGCGCGTCCCACTTCGTAATGCTGCGGATGAACCCGGCCATATCGTGCGCGGTGTGCGCCTGGATGAAGCCTTCATCGCGCCCGGCCAGCATCAGCAGCGGCGTGCCCGAATAGAATGCCTGATAAATCGCCATGGAGGCATGCTGAATACCGATGGTGCCATGCAGCATCGCGCACATGGGTTTGCCTTCGGCCTTGCCGTAGCCGTTCGCCATATCCACCGCGCTCTCTTCGTGCAGAGCGGTGATGAACTCAGGCATCTTGTTCGGCGGCTCACCATAGTTGATGACCGATTCCTGCAGGCCTTCATAGCTCGACCCCGGATTGCCGGCCACGTATTCGACGCCCATGTCCTTGAGCACCTGAATCACCAGGTCCGACCCCGCGCGCTGAACGCCGCGCGCCATCTGGGCTGTGGGTCGTATGTTGGCCGAGTCCCGCGCCACCTGTTGCGAGGTAGGAGGAGGAATGCTCCCGCCGCTTCGGCCAGAGCCCGCGTCCTGTGCGAGCGACTTATCGATTCCGGTGACGAGCGCCGTAGTGCCCGCAGCGCCTGCTGCCGCTCCTTTTAAGAAGCCGCGCCGGCCCACGCGCTTATTCGTGCTCTTGTCCTGGTCCTTGATCATGCTTTCACCTTCGGTCCGCAACGTTTTCTGGAAGACGCGGGCGGCTGCTTTTCGTCCCGACGATCAAACAACACGCAATCGTCTTCTCCGCTCCATCATAATGAAGTTCGTTTGGGATGTCGACAACATGGGCCGGCACCAGGGGCTAAATTCCGGGGAGGCGCGAGGTGCCGAAGCCGATGCGGGGCCGTTTTGCTCTCCAGCAGGCGAGGGCTAGAGCCATAGTCAGGTCGTCATGTTCGGATCCGTCTGCTGGCACTTTGCCGGCGCCAGGGGAGGCTCGGCGCATGGTTTGCAGTCCTTTTAGCAGCCGGTCGGCGTCTTGTAGCTGACTAGAGATGATGAGTTGGCCGGCTTCCAGCAATATTTCGAGGCCTGTTAACAGGTCCTTTTTCGGAACGGACCAACGCTCGTCTGAGCCGTGGGCTTGTTCTCCACTGGTGATGGTGACGGAGGTGGTGCGGCCGCCGATGCCAGCGTGTCGCAACAGGTCGAGGACCGGGGCTCCGACGTCAGTGGCGTCGACGACCAGCCTGCTTTGACCTGCCATGGTGGGGTTTTGCATAATTTCGCAGACTCGCTGAGTGACTTCTGTGTAGGACATGCCTAGTTCCATTCGTTCGAGGTGACGGACGAAGAGGGAACAGGTTGGTCTGGGGGACCACGCGGCCATTTGGTCCTGGCGCTCGATTACGGCGATGGCGGAGAAGTCTCTCCGTTGGCCTAGGTCTAGTCCGATGAAATACATTGATGATTCTCCTTCGTTAATAGAACAATTCGTTGGTTCCCGCGATCAAAGATTAATGGCCGCAGATGAACGCGGATGAACGCTGATTGAAAATGCTGCCGACAGGGTGCTACAGGCGAAGAGGTTCTATGTCGCGCAGGGCGGCGCGGAGAAGGTCGGGGTTGAACATTCGGCGGGCGTTTTCGGTGAATTCGCATAGATATTCCTGACGGAAGGATGTGCTTCCGGTGGTTTTTAGCTCTTCGTCCAGGAAGTGTTTGGAAATTCTCGGGCATTGCGTTGCAGGGACGCTGACGCGGTGCCATTCTTGGCCGCCGTTCTGCCAGGTTTCGTAGAAGAAGCCTTGTTGGCCGCAGGGGGTGCTCATCATCCATAGATCGCCGTCGGCTACCGCTAGCATGGGGCGTAAGGCTTTGTACATCGAGTCGGCTACTCGGGCGGCTTCATCGATCAGCAGCAGGGCGACTGAGGAAAAGCCTCGTACGGTCGCTTCGGTGCCGGGGAGGCCAATAATTCTGGAGCCGTTCGGGAGGAGCAGACTGCAGGAGTTCTTTCCATCGCCGCGCGGCTTGATGTTCAGGCGGAGGACTAATTCTTCGGTTTTCTTGAGGAATTCGGCACTTTGGCGCTCGCCTGGGCTGGCGACCAGGACCAGGCTTCCTGGTTTTGAGTGGGCGGTGTGGAGAGCTTTGATGGCCGCAACGGTGGACTTGCCCCATTGGCGCGTGCAGTTCAAGATGCCGCGCTTCGCTGTGCTTTCGAGAACTTCGGTTTGGCGAGGGTCGGGGTTGAAATTGAGTTGCTCGCGGGCGAAGGACACGATGCCTAAGGGACTTTGCGGTTTTCGAGCGGTGCGCTCGGCGGTGACCCCTACGTCGCTATCGTTATACGTCCTCACGTTACAGTTATTACCATTGCCGGAGATAGAAATGGCACCGTCTAAATGGTAATTGCTAAGAAACTAGAGCTTTATTCTTCCGGCTGAACGCGGTTTTCGCGAGGAGCCTGCCAAACAATCGAGGGTGGACGGCCTATTTCTTTGTCGGCGGCGTTGGATGCGCTGTCTTCGGCCGTTGAACGGGCCGGTTTACGGTGGAAGACGTTGTGACGGGCGTGGAAACGGGCCGGCGGCGGAGGATTTCGACTGGTTTTAGCGCTGGTTGGGACGGCAAATTGGCTTTGTTTGGTAATGCTTGTTTGGGCGGGATCTCGACGTCGGCGGCGGCGGGCTCTGGGTTGAGGGCAGCGGCTTCAATTACCGGTGGGGGCGGGGGCGGCGGATTCTCTTTTGGGGCGGCGCGGACCTTCAATAAGTTATTGAGGGCGCGGGAATACTGGCGATCGAGGGAGACTTCGTAACGGTGAAGGAGATGGAGCGAGTGCGAGGAATCGGCCAGGGTCTTGAATGCCAGCGCATTGATGACGGGGGCGTTGCCAACCGACTGATCCTGCTTGACTGTCTCCAGTTCCAGCAGCGCGGTGTGGAAGGTCCAGTTGCGCCAAAGCTTCCAGCGGGCTACGGCCATGGTTTCGACCAGGGCGGTCTCATTGGCGGTTTGGGGTTGGAACTCTGCGATGAGGGAGTCCATCAGGTCGTCGAAGAGTGGGGTGGATTCGGCCTTCAGCACGACGCAGCTAGAGAGCTGGTCGTGGCGGCGGGCGTTTTGAGAAGAGGCTTGCTTGCCTTCTTCGGTGACGGGTCCGGTGGACCGCTTTGCATTGGCGCGGTTGGCCTGGATTTGACGTTCGGTTGCCATAGTTTTTTGGGTAGGCGGACGGGTCCGCTCTGAGGGCAGGATGCACCCGAGCGTCGCGCGGGTAGGGGAGCGAAGCCTGGCAAATGCCTGATGGTAAGGAGGAAAGAAATATTGCGGGATTGTCACCCACTTGCAGAACTCAGCGGAAGTCTGCTTGACAAAGGGTTCGGTGTATGGGCATGGCAGTTTGGCGGCGGTTTTCAGCTCAAGGGGCGACTGTGGCAGCGACAAAGGAGCCGCGGAAGGCCTCCGGAGGCACGCCGCGACCGGGCCTGTGGAGGAGGCTGGCGAAAACGGCCGGTGTGATTGGAATCCGACCGCTGGACGGCGCTAGCCGGAAGCGCTCAGCCGAAGCCACTGATCGACCGTCAGGGCCAGCACGCCGAACATCAGATGCGCCATTACCTTCACTGCTCCCCGCACCCGCAGGTGACTGGCGCCGAATTCGTCTTTTAGCCGCGCATTCACGCGTTCGCTCATCGTGCGTGTCTTATAGCGGTCCTGCTGTGCCCACGTCAGTTGCGGCGTGGGTTTGTCGGGAAACACTTTCGGCAGCGGGGAGGACTTCTTGGTTCCTCGCCGCGGGTGCGGCGCAATGATGGGAACGTGATTCAATTGCCTGCTGTGCTGATCAATCGCATCGGCGTCGTAGGCGGAGTCCATCAGTTCGTACAAGTGAGTGACGCGTTGCGAAGTGAGCGTCATCAGCGGGATGGCAACTTGCGAATCATGCACGCTGGCGCTGGTCAGCACGGCGCTGACAGGAAGCTGTCCGTCGGCGACGTCCAGATGAAGCTTGTAGCCGCGCCAGTATTGTTCCTGGCCCTGGCTGTTTTTCTTTCCCCCGATATCGCACTCCCGCGGCAGTTCTTTCAGCATGCGATCCAGTTTCTGATGGCGCTGGCGCTCGATGCGAGTCCCGCGCTCACTGGCTTTGGCCCGGGCGAAAGCACCACCGGACCCTTTCTTCCGGCCTGGCTTTGCGCCTCGTTTATTCGCCTTTTGGGATCTTTTCTTGGCCGCCTTCTGTTTCGCCGTTTCGGGAAAACATTCCCGCGCCGGGATGGCGGTGGAATCCCGTGCGATGTGGCCGATGAGGCGCTGCTGTTGCGTCGCCGCGATGACTTCGGCGTGCAAATGCTGCGGCAACTCGGTTGCGGCGAATTCGGCAAAGGCGCGGGAAAACTTCGATTCATGCGGCAACGCTGTAGCGCTGCGCCAGCCGCACAACTGGCGCAACGTCTGGTCCACCTGCAGGCGATCGATCAGATCGCGCGTGGTCGGAAGATTCAGCACCGCTTTCGCCGCAAACGCAATGCTCAGCGCGGCCCGGTCCTTCGCCGGTCTTCCAGTGGCCGAGCGTCGCGCCGATAGCATGCGCTCCAGCGGGATCAACGCGATCACTGCCGCCAGCAGTTCCATGTGTGGACTCAGTGGCCCCGTTACTGTTTTCAGCCGAGGGAATAATTCCTCCTGCAGCATGTGGGCGAATTGCGTAACGAGTTGGCGCGGGTTAAGCTGCATGTGGGGTTGGCTTCTCTGATGAGGCTGTTTGGCGACACCAAATTAGCGCAGTTCAGCCCCGCTTCCAAATCATTTTTGCAAACCCCTGTTTCAACGCCCCTTCTGCCTCGATTCGTTTTGCAAGAGCCTCTTGTTGTGATGCTAGCCAGCAACCTGGTTTGCCGAGTAATTGCGTCTCCAGACGCCGTCCCCAGACGCCCCGATATTTTTCTAGTCCCCCAGTTTCCGGTAATCGGAATTGGTCGTGGTCGCCTGAAGTTGTTTGGCGATGGCGTTCAAAATCGTCTGCTGCGTAAAGTCGGTGCCATCCGGCAAACTGCCCATCTTAACCCCGAGCGTAACCTTATCCTTCGTCTGGCCCATGTATGTGTTGACACTCAAAGCGGTGATTTTCTTTGCGTTGGTGTCGAACGAGAGAGTCATCTGGTCGCCCGGCTGCACGTAATCCGTAAAGACCAAATTCACAACGGTCCCGGCGGGATTCAATGAGATTTTGCCGGCTTGACGCGCTTGTTCCACTCTCTGCGGATCGGGGGGCAAGTACATACCGAGCAGGCCCTTCACCTCCCCCATGTAATCCTTCATCTCTTCCTTTTTCTTCTCAATGATTTTTTGCTTCATTTTGCCGCCGCTGGGTTGTTGCGGAGGCGCGCCCATCGGCGTCTTCTGAACCTTCCCGTCTGAACCGTACCGGCACATTTCTTGGGACGGGGGCTTCGGGTCCCCTTTCAGCGTGAGTTGCGTGGTTTCAATCCACTGATACTGGCGGAGTCTTTGTGCGTTCTCCGCCATGGATTGCTTAACGGCCGCAACTTTTTCCTGGAGCGCACTGTTCTGCGCGAAAGAAGAAAAAGTGACGGTAAGAGTAACCGCGCTGAGCCTTAGCCAACGTTTGCGGATTGACGCGGCTGGGTTAACAAACCCCTTCCCAATCGTAATTTCTATTTTCCGATTCAATGTAAGTCTCCTTTCTCTGAGTCAAAATCCCCGAAAGAGGGCCATCGGCGAATTCGAGTGCTCCATCCGACTACGAAACTTGTGGTCCGCTGCGTCAAGGAAGCATCCCGCATTCGAACATTTTGTTCGCGATGGGAGCCGCAACCTTGTTGAGGAATATGGTGCGCATTTGCGGGTCACTCTTTAGAAACTGCAACACCTTTTGTTCCTCGGCGCTCGGCGGTGCTTTTTGCTCCTTTTTCACCCACAATTGCTCGCAGGTAGATGTCTGGTACTTCTGGATCACCTTATTGGCGACCGCGTCCAAAATCGGGTATTGCTGTGGCGGCTGTGCTTGTGCCCTCTTCGAATACACGCCTACTGTGAGCATTGCAAGCAGCGCGCAGGACGCCGAAGCAACTGGTAAGGATTTATTCACAAGGATCCTCCTCCGCGTTTGGATGGTCTGGTACGATCAACCGATTTAAAAAAGTATTCCTTCCGGCAGCCGGAGGCTTACGAAATTAAAGCCCATAAGCGCGCGATGTTTGCAAGGCTTCCGCCTTCAGCACGATGCAGCTAGAGAGCTGGTCGTGGCGGCGGGCGTTCTGCGAAGAGGCTTGCTTGCCCTCTTCGGTGATGGGTCCGGTGGAGCGTTTTGCGTTGGCGCGGTTGGCCTGGATTTGTTTTTCGGTTGCCATAGGTTTGGGTAGGCGGACGGGTCGCTCTGAGGCCAGGATGCACCCGAGGGTAGCGCGGGTAGGGGAGTGGGGATGGGAAATCGATGATGTTAAAGAAGAAGGAAATTGTGCGAGACGGGTCATCGGGCTTGCCGGCGTCGTGGACGGCCAGTCGATTTTTTGGACAACTGTGATTCGGCGCGCTTTGCCGGGATATCGGTCCCAATAAAAACGCAGCTAGGCGAAGTTGATGTTATTCAGGAGACCGGTCTTGCCTGCGCGTTCCAACAGCCGATACAATGCGGCCCGTTCATCCGAGTGAGTTCGACGCCGAATGACGACAACGATGCCGTGGTGCGGCGGCGGCGTTGCCAGTTGCAGAAAGTCGTCCCGGTTGCAGGTCAAAAGGTGCCCACGCTGGTATGCAAATCTTAGGACAGCTTCGTCGGAGGAATCTCCGGGAAGGGCTTCCCGCAACAGTGTGACATCGTGGCCGAGTCGTTTGAGCAGATAGCTCAGGTCATCGGGGACGTCGTGGTCGAGCAAAAACTTCACTTAGGGCAGGGCCATCTGGCGGGCAACCAGTAAGTCAATTTCTCCGCGATGGTCTTCATAATAGGCCAGGCACTCGTAAACCTGCGATTTGCTAAGTTGCGGGAAGCAGTTTGCTCTCAATGTATCCACGGTTTCGCCATTCCGAAGCAGGCCAAGGACGTCGTGGACGGCAACCCGGGTGCCTTGAACTATGGGATTCCCGCTGCGTACGCCCAACGAACGGACGATGTAACGATAGGTCTCCGAGGTCGGGTCCATACCTGGATGGTACGGCGCTTTTCACAAGGGTGTCAACGCGCCGGGCTGGGAGAAGGAGACATTTCGGTCCATCCCTGCAGGCTTGTTTCACGGTTTCCAACCCCAGCACTGCGGTGTGCCGGATCTAGTTGCGTGTGAGCTTCCAGCGGGCTACGGCCATGGTTTCAACCAGGGCGATCTCATTGGCGGTGCGGGGTTGAAACTCTGCGAGGAGGGAGTCCATGAGGTTGTCGAAGAGCGGGCGGATTCGGCCTTCAGCACGATGCAGCTAGAGAGCTGGCCGTGGCGGCGGGCGTTCTGAGAAGAGGCTTGCTTGCCTTCTTCGGTGACGGGTCCGGTGGACCGTTTTCCGTTGGCGCGGTTGGCCTGGATTTGACGTTCGGTTGCCATAGTTTTGGGTAGGCGGACGGGTCCGCTCTGAGGGGATGATCTACCCATGGGCGGCGCGGGTGGGGGGCGGAGGGATCGCAAATAGATGATTGCAGAGGAAGAAATAAATTTGTAGCGATGGTCACCGGGTAGGTCGTCGAGCTTTTCCCTTGCGGGTCCACGACGGCGGATAGGCGCGCGCAACGTGTTAAATCTCCGTCCGTCCCGCATTACCCCCCCTAGTTCCACCCGGATGGGCTGGATGATGATTCCCGGGAGGAGGGAAAGGGTCCGTTCACGCACCCGAACCAAACTAACCAGCACCATTTCCTGTGCTGATGCGTATTCGGTTGCCCCCTAGGCGTACATGCCCTAACTCTAGAAGATTCGCCTTTTTTGGCAAGAGTTCGTGCTAATCTAGCGCGATATGAACTGCCCAAGTTGCGGCTTTTCAATCCGCGATTCCCCACGAGCACAAGAAGAACAAGAGGAGTTCCGTAAGTCTATCGGAATTATCCTAGGGATCTTCGGGGTTGGCGTCCTGCTGTTTTATCTCAGTAGATTAGAGTATTTCTCGCTCTGGATACCGAAAACTAGCGAACTTTTACACGCCCTAGGGAAGCCATAGTAGTGGCCTCCATACTAACGTTAACAGTTGATCGACTGGTGAAGTTTCGACTTCTACGCGAAGCATCTAAAAGTATATTTGAGCACATGATCGGTTTCGATCACGAGCCAGAATTGCGGGAAGAGTTGCGGAAGATCGCCTTGGATACGAGACTCTACCAACGAGACTATCGGTTTACTTGCCACATTGAAGAAGGCGAGAACGGAATGGTTCTATTGACGCTCACCAAAGAAGTTGAAGTCGTTAACCAAAGCATGCGTCCCGAAAGCTACTTAGCCGGATTTAGATTCAATCTCGAGGATCGGCCAGTAAACTGTATCCTGAGAGAAATAATCGACGGTAAGCCGATCAGAGAATCAGAGCCGATTCTACGGACTTCAGATACGAGTGTAGTCGCCTGCCAAAAGTCTATCGACATTCTACCTCGAAGAAATAAGAAACGTTTTAGGTTCGAAGTGACTGGGACCATAACCCAACCCCGAGACTGGTATCACACAATGTACTTCGGCTTCCCAACGATAGACGTGATGTTCTCGGTGTACGCGCCAGAAGGATGGAGCGTGTGGATTGGCGAAAGTCAGCCTGACAAGGCTACTAATACCGCAAACTATCACGATCATGGGATCAAGATGAAAGGCGAGAAGCTTGAGATTCATTGGAGGAATCGACCATGAAAGTCTTTATTAGTTGGTCCGGTGAGCGCAGCCGTCAAATCGGAGAGATTCTGAAATCATGGATTCCCAGTGTTCTTCAGGGAGCCAAGCCCTATTTCAGCCCAGATGATGTGGGCAAGGGGACTCGATGGGCTTCTGAGGTTGGAAAAGAGCTTGACGCGAGCCAAATGGGATTACTCGTTGTAACCCCAGAGAATCAAGAAGCACCCTGGCTCATATTTGAAGCGGGAGCCCTAGGGAAGAACTTGGATAAGTCCAAAGTGTGTCCTCTACTCTTTGGTGATATGGAGCCGACCGATCTTAAGGGTCCTCTCGTCCAATTTCAATCGGCGCGTTTCTCAAAAGATGAGATCAAGCGCGTGTTGAAGATGATGAATGCTGGTCTGCCCAAAGAGATGGCGCTGGAACCAGATGTCTTGGATAGAGTGTTCGATAGATGGTGGGATGACTTAGACAAGAGCATAGCTGCTGTACCTATTCCTGACGAGAAAGTCAAGAAACGGCCGGAACGAGACATGCTTGAAGAAATACTTGGCCTAGTTCGTATAAGCACCACGAGGCCCCAAAAGGGGGTCAGTCCAAAAGCATGGAGAGATATTTTGACCAGTGTTAAAGCGATAATGAGCCATTGCTCGCTAACAATTGAGGTAGAAAAAGATTTCAAACTTATGCGGAGCGCCCTTCAACATATTGAGCGCCATGCTGATAACGACTCGTTGAAACTTGCGATCTATGAACTGTTGGAAGAAGTGGAATTGCGCATCACGGTATTGGGTACGCGTCCGAAAGATGAAAAGCCAGACGAAGTATCATACATCACGCTCGGATAAACCACAACAGGCACCAAGGGCGGCTAGTTGTGTAGGCCATCGATCGAGCGGATGCCGAGCTTCTTCAGGAGTTCGGAGAACATGCCATTAAGTGTAGGCACTCTGGCGGATTTGGCAAGGAGAGTAGATGATCTGTCCGCACTGCAACACAGGTATTCACGAGCAGCTTGCCGTTCTGCAAGCCCAGGAATCGATCCTGGCGGATCTAAGAAATAAGCCGGGGGTTCCGGCTGCATGGCGAATTCTTCATCAACGATGCTCTGAATGCTATCGTCCGATTATCTATCTTGAGTTCACCCATCAAAATGGGGTTACGAACCGGCACGGGCGTCTTTATCCCGCAGGCATTCAACGCCAGGTGCCGAGCGAAGTTCCTGATCCATATCGCCAAGACTTTATTGAGGGATGCCTCGTTCTTACACTGAGCCCAAAAGCAAGTGCGGCAATTACTCGACGGACCTTGCAGACAATAATTCGCGAGCAAGCAGGGATCAAGCGTAGAGATTTGGACACGGAGATCAACGATCTGCTAGCCACGGGAAAAGTACCATCACATATCTGCGAAGACTTGCATGCTGTCAGAAATATAGGGAACTTCGCAGCTCATCCCATGAAGAGTACAAATACTAGCGAGATTCTTGAGGTTGAACCGGGAGAAGCTGAATGGAACCTGGACGTACTTGAAAGTCTGTTCGATTTTTACTTCGTGCAACCGGCTCGCTCAGCAAAACGGAAAGCGGAACTTAACAAGAAGTTGAAAGAGGTTGGGAAGCCGGAGATAAAGTGATAACACTTTTAGGCTTGCTCGAGTCTGAGATAACTGTGCGGGAACAAGATTAGTCTTACATGCCGATATATTGCGATGTACGTAAGGACGCTTCGCTTCAAACCTTCGTTATAGATATTGATAGCCCCGAGCTTGCGATTAGTGTAGTTACCTATCTCCTCTCAAACGGCATCCCGAGACTTTTCTTTCTTCTTCTTTTCGGGACAGACGGAGGTTTGTCGGATTGTTAGGCATGAAAAACTGGTAAATCTCCGTCTGTCCCACGTTACCTTCGTTACCTTGGCCAGCATCCGCGCCAGCAGTCTCCGCAAATATCCCGGAGTCCCCGCCGGCAGCGCCGACCAATCCGGCTCGAACTTAACAACCGCCTCCAACACATCCGGCGCGGTCGCTCCCGCGAACGCGCGTTGGCCGGTGAGCATCTCGAACAGCACCGCGCCGAAGGAGAAGATATCGCTGCGGCGGTCCACAGGCCGCCCGATGGCTTGTTCCGGCGACATGTACGCTGCCGTGCCCAGTATCACCCCGGCCCGAGTGTGTCCCAGAGTCAGCGTCGGTGAATTGCGCAGTGAAGACTTGGGCGGCTCGTCTTCCAGGACCTTGGCGAGACCGAAGTCCAGCACCTTCACCACACCCTCGGGAGTGATCTTGATGTTGGCGGGTTTGAGATCGCGATGCACCACGCCGCGTTCGTGCGCATACTCGAGCGCCTCGATGATCTGTTTCGCGATCGAAAGCGCGTCCTCCTGCGGCAGCGCCCCTAAGGCGATCTGATCGGCCAGAGTCGGCCCTTCAATCAGCGCGAGGACCAAGCCGCGCGAATCTTCCGAGTCCACAATGCCGTAAATCGGCCCGACGTTGGGATGATCAAGCGAAGCCAGCACCTCGGCTTCGCGCTGAAAGCGCGCCATGCGTTCGGGATCACGCAACAGCGACGCGGGCAGGACTTTGAGAGCGACGTCGCGCTGGAGCGTTGTATCACGGGCTTTATACACCTCGCCCATCCCCCCTTCGCCGAGCAAGGAGAGGACCTCGTAGTGCCCGAGTCTATCGCCTACGGAAAGCGACATGTGCTTGATGCAGCTAAGTGTAGCTGATCAGAACACACATAGGTCCTGGTTCACGCCGCATCCGTTCACTAATTCTTCTTCGGGTGGAGCCGGACGATCAAGAGGGGACTTTCGGGACAAACGGAAGGTTTATCCGATTGTTGGGCATGACAAACTGATAAATCTCCGGTTTGTTCCGCGTTACCTCCCCACGGCCACCTGAGCGTGCGGCACTTAAACGAGATGGTCATGTGTTTCACTCCCAACTTGCCGACCTCATGGGGGTATGCCTAACCCGTTCGACCCATCGACACTATTTTTGGTTACAGGCGGAAAATGGGCGCCACTTCGTATGCTACCGGTTATCTATCGGTTAGGTCTCTGGTGCAGGTCCAGTCGATGCCGCATTCTTGAAAGTAATGAACCTCGAAACGGAAGTTCGTGGGGGCTCTCGATTAACCTGCCCGCGACGATGGTCGCCAAACAGTACATCGTTGGCCACGCTAATCCTGGCGCAACGAAGGGAATGGTAAATGTACAGCATGCCGGCGAGTCAGATCACGTCCATTATTGGTAGCGATGCGATCAAATTGACCCTTCAACTCGGCGCGCTGCTTCTCATCCAGATGTTTGCGAAGGGCGCGCGCGAAGCCCTCGACGGTGTGCGAGTGCCGGATCATGAGATGACGGATGACCGCCTCCAACGCCGCAGAGTGGGCTGACACCTCCTTGCGGTCGATCTTCGCCAGCATCTCGGTGTGGCCGTCGCGCTCCAGGGATTAAGAGAATCTTCAGTTTTGAATGTCAGAGTTTGTTTTCCAAAATGGCAGCACCAGGGACCATAGCTTGCCCCGTCAGGGAGCAACTCGAATCGCAGTTTAGGCAACGCTTGGACGAGTACCGTAGGGTCTTCCTTGGCTTGCTGGAAAATATGACAGCGGACCAGGCAAACAAGCAGGCGACAGATCTCTACCAATCTTGCGTTGCGGCCAAAGAGAACGTCCACGACCACGAGCGCGAGCATAGGTGCTGCAAGGGATTGAGAATCCGCCAATAGGTTTTCGCAGTTTTACTACTCACAAGTCGCTACACGCTGCAAAGCGCACAAACGCGCCTTGTCCTCAACGGGGCATGAACCAGATCCTGCTTTGTACCTAAGTAGGGCAATAACATACTTGACATTCCACGCTTTTAGCCCCATACTCATTACATGGAAACGCCAGACACACTCAGGGATGCGGTCCTCTGGTTCGCTGACTTCGAGCATTGCCGCGATTTCATGATGCTGTTGCGGTGGCCGAATGGCGTCGTGAAGTGCCCGCGCTGCGGAGCGGATAAACTCACTTGGCTTGCGAAACAACGCGTCTGGAAGTGCTATGCCAAACATGAGAGCCCGACGTTTTCGCTCAAGACCGGGACTATCTTTGAGGATTCCCCTATCGCTCTTGAAAAGTGGCTCTGTGCTGTATGGCTGATTGCTAGCTGCAAGAATGGTATCAGTTCCTACGAACTCCATCGCGGATTGAAGGTTACTCAAAAGACGGCGTGGTTCATGAACCATCGCATCCGTCTCGCTATGCAGGAAACGGGTTTTAACAAGCTTGGTGGCGAAGTCGAAATAGACGAGACCTTCATCGGTCAAAAGGCTCGTAATATGCATGCCGCCAAGCGTGAGCGTGTTATCACAGGGACCGGCGGTAAAGACAAGACCATGGTCCTCGGAATGGTAGAGCGCGGAGGAGACGTTCGGGCGATGGTTGTGAGCAATCGCCGCAAGTCTGAATTGCAGAAGCAAGTGCGCCAGCACGTTGAAGCTGGCGCGGCCATCTTCACTGATGAATTGAAGTCGTATAGCGGGCTTGAGTCTGACTATCAACACGCCGTCATCAATCATGCGGTCGAGTATGTGAATGGCAATGTACACACCAACACGATGGAGAACTTCTCGAGTTTGCTCAAGCGCGGCTGCATGGGACTTACATCAGCGTCGAGCCCTTCCATCTGTTCCGCTACATCGACGAGCAGGCGTTTCGTTATAACAACCGCAAGTCCACTGACTCTGCGCGGTTCTGCCATGTCATGAAGCAGATTGTTGGTCACCGCGTCACGTACGCGGAATTGATTGGCAAGACTGGAAGCCAAGCAGAGACGCGCCCGTGATGAACAAGAAGAGACAGGGGCGCGGAAAGCGCAAGCCTGCTTCGGGAGGGTTATGAAGGAACCAGCCTTTGATAAGAAACCTGAATTCGAGCACTTCAAAGAAGTCATGCGTTGCATCCTAACAGTTCCGAAAAAGCGCCTTGATGAATTGGTTCAAGCCGCAAAGGAGAATTCCCCGCGTAACGGAGATCCGCATGCACCAGGGCAGCGGCCAGCGAAGAGAAAAAGATTGCGTGGCTCATGATCCCCTGACGATCTTGATGACTCCCATAACGAACAGCGCTACTAACGCTATTATGCAAACGATTAACGCGCGATTCTCGCGCTGCTTGTGACGTAGTATGACCTTCACGGCGTCTGAAGTTGCGTCACTCACAAAGACAATTGAGAATTGGGAACTTGGTGAATATGTATGTGCTGGATTAGTTACAGTCGGATGCTTTGGTGAGTTCGTTGCAGATTTTACCAATTGGTTCATGAATGGTGGACTGTGGCGAGCCTTGGGAAATCCAGATCGTCGCAAGGACAATCTTGCAAAGATATCAACGTTAGTTCTGATTATCGCGCTAGTGTTTGAACTAGTCTGCTTGGTAAAAACAAACAATTTGTCTGGCCGCATAGTAGGCTCATTGAGTGAGCGCTCAGAAGAGGCATTTACTAAATCAGGTAAGGCACTTGATGATTCCAAAGCCGCCTCCACGCAAGCAGGACAGGCGATAGTCGAAGCTGGAATGGCAGAAAGTCTTTCTGCGGGGGCAGTAGATAAAGCTGACAAGGCGTCAGGCGCAGCATCCAATGCCATTAACACCGTAGCGCGTGCGCTGAAGGATGTAAGGGCATTGGAAGTTGCAACCGAAAAGCAGAAGGAATTTAATGGGTCGGTAATGAACCAACTTGCGGATCGGCATGTTGATGTTCGGCTTAAGGAAGCTCTGAAATCTTTACCAGTGGCCAAGG
The DNA here is from genome assembly GCA_963766615.1 of Terriglobia bacterium. GTDB lineage: Bacteria > Acidobacteriota > Terriglobia > Bryobacterales > Bryobacteraceae > Palsa-187. The sequence goes on along the minus strand of CAVYBC010000007.1, from coordinate 10,006 downwards.
TAGAAATACAGTCCCTACGCTCCGATGAACCCTTGGTGTTCGCTATTGAGATTAAGAATGCTCTAAGCGAGATCGGGTGGACTGTGCCGCCAATTTCCGCACCTCCTCCTGGGCGCACTTTTGTCGGAGTGACAATCGTAAACGGGTACGCGGTGGGAGATTTTTTTTTCGGCCCTCCATCAAATACTAGGATGGTTGCTCCATTTTTGGAGCCGCAGTCGCCAGGAAGAAAAGTCGACGAGAGACTCGCTATCTTAATAGTGGCCCTCAAAGCTGGGCTGTTAGAAAAGGACGTCTCGTTAGGCAACGATGCCTTTCGAATTGTGGTCGGAAAGAACGTGTTTCCTAACGGTTTTCCTCTGCCTCCGCGTTGATCTATCTCCCACCGGTCTGTCACGCCACCCCAAGCATGACCCGCCAAAGCCAGGAATGTCAAGTATGTTATTGCCCTAAATAGCGTTCCGTCGTCTGTATTGACGCGTGTCCCAACAACATCTGGATCTGTTCAAGCTCCCCGCCACCTGCCCGGCACAACTTCGCGCATGTGCGTCTCATGTCACGGGCGCGATGCCGGGAACGCCTGGCAACAGGCTTGCCTCCGCCAGCGACGACAAGACGGTGCGCGTGTGGGGCCTCAGCCAGCCTGAGGGAGCGCAACTCGTTCGTGGGGATCGTGGGAACGGACGGAACCGGGGGCTCGGCCGCCTTGCCCTTACCCTTGTCTTTTCCCTGCCCCTGCAGCAATAGTGGAGCTAACGCCAGAACCGCAGCGAACAGTATGCGTGAAGGTCTTTTTACGGGCGTTGATACTAATTATCGCTGCCGCTCATTCGCAGTGGGACGACTTCGGCAAGCAAGCCCATAAGCTCCCCGATGCTGAATGGTTTACGGATGTAATGCCAGGGTTGCTGCCCGCCAATCTTTGTCAATGCCCACTCGCGGCTGTAAGCGGTGGTGATAATCACCTTGACTTCAGGCTGAATCCGGCGTAATTCGAACAGCACGTCCTGGCCGAAGATTCCAGGCAAGGTCATATCCAGGAGCACTACATCGATCTCGCGTGCTCTGGCCCGATAAAGATCAACGCCGCTCTCGCCGTCGCGCGCCTCAATAACGTCGAAGCCCTTCCTCCGAAGCATTTTGGAAACGGCGTCACGGAGCGAATCCTCATCTTCCACGATGAAGACCGTACGGGTGAGGTCGCCGGCTTCTCCCGCCGCAGCGGATACCCGCGGAGCGTGCGCCTGGCCGGACGGCTCGCCGGTCGACGGCAACAGAATTTCGAAGCGTGAACCCTGGCCAGGCGCGCTGGCAACATGGATGACGCCGCCGTGGCGCCGGATGATTCCTTGCACGGCAGCGAGCCCCAGGCCGCGGCCCGCGAACTTGGTGGTGAAAAAAGGATCGAAGATTCTTGCCCGGATCTCATCCGTCATTCCACAGCCGCTATCGCTGACTTCCAGACGCACAAAATTGCCGTCAAGGGAGCTGGCTGGGGCGGGGGAAACCCTCACCGAAATAACGCCCTCTTCTTCTCCAAGCGCGTCGGACGCGTTGGTAATCAGGTTCATGACTACTTGCCGCATCTGCGCGGCGTTAGCCTGGACCGCGGGCAGCCGCTCGGGAAGATCGATGTTCAATACGGCCCGTTTTGAAATGGAGACCTTCAGAAGATGGAGCATCTCCCCAACCAGCTTCGAGAGATCGACCGCTTCGAATACAGGACTCTCCTGTCCCCCGTAGGCCATCAGCTCACGCACGATCTCGGCCGCCCGAACCGCCACCGTCCGGATTCTCTCTATCCCGTCATGGGCGGGCGAGTCCGGGGGGGAATCCTGCAGCAGGAGTTCCGAGTACGAAAGGATACTACCAAGGAAGTTATTGAAGTCGTGAGCGATACCACCGGCGAGCACGCCGAGGCTCTCCATCTTCTGGTGGGCGAGGGCTTCCTCTTGCGCGCGCTTCATTTCCGTCATATCCAAGCAAGAGCCGACATAGCCGGCGAATACGCCGGCAGTCGTGAAGCGTGGAGCCCCGACGGTCAGCACCCATCGATACTCGCCGTCCGCCCGGCGGAGCCGAAATGAGGCCTGGAACTCCTGGCGGGTATCGAACGACGAAGCGAACGTGGCGAGGAACCCTTCCCGGTCCGCGGGGTGAATGGTCGCGATCCAGCCGTCGCCGATTTTCTCCTCGAGAGAATGACCTGTAAACTCCAGGCATCGCTTATTGAAAAACGTGCAAAGCTTGTCGGGGCCAGCAACCCAGATCATTACCGGGGCTGCGTCGGCCATGGTTCGAAACCGCTGTTCGGTTTCGCGCAGTTCCGCTTCCACCCGCTTGTTCTCAGTGATGTCGAGAACAACTCCGGTGGTGCGGCACGCCTTGGCGGACTCATCCAGGAAAACGGTGCCTTTCGAGAGCAGCCAGTGCACACTTCCGTCCGGCCACACTACCCGGTATTCAGTGTTCCAGGCACGCGCTCGTTCATGAGCTTCTCTTATACCTGCCTGCACCCGCGCCTGGTCGTCGGGATGAATCCGTTCACGAAGTTCCTCACGCCTCAAAGGGTGATGGGGGGGGAAACCATAAAGCTCAGCGTATTCCCCAGAGTATGCCAGCGTGTTGGTGCGTAGATCCCATTCGCATACGCCCAGATGGGCCGCGTTCTGGACCAGCCTGAGACGCTGCTCGCTCTCCCGAAGAGCGCCTTCTGCTCGAACTCTTTCCGTGATATCTTCCACCACAGAGAGAAAAGACTGGGGCCGGTTGTCTCGATCCCGTACAAGCGATTTGAAAAGCCTCCCCCAGAAGATGGTGCCATCCTTGCGGACGAAGCGTTTTTCCATCACGTGCGAAGAAATTTCGCCAGCCAGTAGCCGACGGACTGCTTCGAGAGATGCCTCGCGGTCATCAGGGTGTGTGATATCCAGGAACGTCGTACCGCGCAGCTCCGCTTGTGTGAAGCCCAGGACCTCGCAGAGACGGTCGTTCAGAAGAAGCCATTCCCCGTGGAGGCCAGTCTCCGCAATCCCGACAGGTGCCTGAAAGAAGAGGGCGCGGAACCGTTCCTCGCCGTCGAGGGAGGCTACTTGGCTAATGGATCGCGCTGTACTCATGGTTCCGAGCCTGGCAAAAGAGTCAGGAGGTTCTGAACTTCGCGTGCTGTCTCAAACGCTGGTGGTGACGGCCGCTCTGCGAACTTGGTCGCAGGATAGCCTTGACGCCCGTGAACGCGAGTTGGGAAACCGGCACTCATAATTTGTTCATCTCAGTATACAAAACTGTCAAATTACAACGATCCTCCGTTCAATATAGAAACTTCCTCTGAGAAACCAATCTGGAATCAAAAATGAAAACGGGCCGCCCGTTGGGACGAAGCCAACTGTTAAGAACAATTGTCGGTTCTAGCCACATGAGCCCCGGTGCCGGCTGCGCGGCCGTGAGTTTTGTCGGGATCAATCTCCCAGATCGGCGTTGAACGGGAGTAATCCAAAAGGCCAGTCCAGCCTCACTTAGACGGGGCGTTACGCAGATTACGAGTGAGAGCGGGCCGGGGTGATCTCCGGGAACCTTGCCAATCGTTTTTAGATCCTTATCAGGCGTCTGTCATCTGGCCTAGCATGCCTAGATACGCCACGTTCACTGCCTTGTCCCTGATGTTCTGCGCTCCGGCGTAGGGTGCGAACCAGATCTGGGACTGGACCTATTCGAACAATATCTCTTCCTCGACCGGAGGTGGAAGATGAAGCAGCTCTTACTTCTGGCCACGTTAGCAGTCGGCGGGATATCGTGCTGGGCAGAGTCAATCGGTCCACTGCATGGGTTCTGCTCTGGGTCATTGCAGTGCGTTGATGATGGCACGAATAGCCCGACGACTAATAATCCGCCAACCAGCTTTGGTTTTACCGCCAGTCCCGGGACTGAGTCCGGGGACTTGCTTCTTGAGCTTCTCATTCCGAACAACCTTGACCCTAGCCCCTCATCATTGTCATTCGATCTCGATGGAACTCTTACCGGTACCGCGACGCTGTTCAGTTCGATTCCTTGGACTAGCGGATTCCTGGATGCCTATTTGGGGATCTACGCTTCACCAGCCAACCCGATAGGAGCTTACCTGGGTCCGTGCGGGAGCGCAAAGCCTTGCACGGGGGACGTAGATCCCGGGGCGACAGGCTTCTTTTTATACCAAGTCAGTTTTACAAGCGTTACGATACAAGACGCTTCCAATCCGAACATTTCGCCTCTTGAGAACTTTGCTTCGAGTGACCCCAGTCTCCCAATTGGATCCTTTATTAACGGCTTTTTAAACGAAAACACAGCGAGCTGTCCGCATTGCGACATCCTCGGGTGGATTGCGACGGCCCACAGCGGTGCGATCTTTGCGGACGCCCAGCCGGGCGTGAGTACGAGAGGGGTTGTGCCCGAGCCGCCATCGATGGTTTTGCTGGGATCTGTGGCTCTTCTTGGCCTAGCCGCCTTACTGAAAAGAAGGCTATTCGTTGACGCGGCTGAGCCTGACGGCGGCCCAGAGATCCGGTGAGACATCAAGAGTAAGCTGAAGGAATCGATCAGTAAACCGCCCTGCGCTTGCCACCCTCGACCAGGCCCCTCGACTTCTTCGCCACCCTGACTTCGAGATTGTGCCGCTTCGAGGACGCGTTCGATTCAGGCACGAACCCGATCACATACTGCGCCAGCGCATCCGCCTTGAAGCTATCGAGGATCTGGAGCAACTGGTCATTCTTCGCCTTCGCGGTGCAGGGAATGCCGGGAATGCGGGGCCGACGGATTTATCAGTTTTTCATTCATAGCAATCCGATAAAACTCCGGTAAATGCTTGGGAAGAAGGCGGGCGAGCGGATACCCGAGCATCATTCATGCTATTCCGTCACCCGCGATACGACATGTTCCCCGGCCTGTGGACATCTGGAGCGTCCGAAGGGCCGGGAAGCCGTCATTCTCTCCAGTCGCCCGCTGGATATTGCCTCCGGAACGTGTGGTTGAGGACGACGCCGGGGTCTACACAGATGGCATGAATCTCATTTCCGCTATCAGCGATCACCAGGAATAAGGTAGTCCCAGGAATCTTGTAGGTACCAGTGCAATCAGAATTTACGGTGTATGTGCCCGTTGCGGTGACCGGGATTATGTTGCCATTGACGCTTAGCATGGCAGTGGCCGTAACACTGCCCTTCCCGTCGAAGGTATCGGTACCTACACCCGCGATCGGGCCAGCGATGGGGGACGGGGCAATCTCGAATCCGCTGGCAAAGTGTGCGAAGGTACCTTTGAGTGTTGCGTTCGAGCATCCTTTGTTGTCGGCCTTCGCCATAGGCGCTACGCCCAGAGCGAGTGCGGTGACTGCGGCGATGGCAAAATTCTTTGCGATAGTGCTGCGTTTCATGAAAATCTCCTTTGCGTTCATAAAATTCTTCTATTCAAACAGGCCATCATTCTGGTCGCCTGTCTTCTTTCGCCAGTACAGGCGGAAGCGATCGGCGAAAGCGGCCACGCCTTTGTGATATCTTTCTCGTAACACCAAGAGAGCAGGCCATCCCATCGTCGGGCCATCCATCAACGCACCCTCTGAGGAGATCACGGGTCTACTAAAAGCCTGGAGCGGTGGCGACGAAGCCGCCCTGGGACGATTGGCGGAGCATGTGTATCCGGAGTTGCGCCTGATGGCGCGCCGGTACATGAAAAATGAACGCCAAGGGAACACCCTGCAAACCACGGCCTTGGTCCACGAGGTTTACCTGCGCCTGGTCGACGTGACCCAGGTGGAGTGGCATCAACGCGCCCAGTTTTTCGCGATGGCGGCGCAGATGATGCGGCGAATCCTGGTGGACGCGGCTCGCTCCCGGAATTCGCAGAAGCGCGGCGCCCTGGCAGTAAAAGTAAATCTGGATGAGACGGCGATCCTGTCGATCGCGCCCGACCGGTCCATCTTGGCCCTCGATGACGCCCTGACCGCGTTCTCGCAGGTGGCGCCGCGCCAGGCCAAGGTAGTCGAGTTGCGCTACTTCGGCGGATTGACCGAAGAGGAAATCGTCACGGCTCTGAAAATTTCCCTGCGGACGGTACGGCGCGACTGGAGTCTTGCCAGAGCCTGGCTGCTGCGGGAGTTGAGCCCTACAGACACCGGACGGCAGCCATGACTCCGGATCGGTTCCGGCAAATTGAAGAGCTCTACCATGCGGCTCACGAGGCGACCGCCGAGGAACGCGCGGCGCTGCTGGCCCGCACAGATCCCGAATTGCGGCGCGAAGTAGAGCGGCTGCTCTTGCAGCCCGCCACGGGCGAATTCCTCGACCGGCCTGCTATTCAAAACGCTCCGGAGTTGCTGGAAGATCCGACTGTCACTCAAATCAGCGTGGGCCTGTTCCTCGGGCCCTACCGCATCGAAAGCAAACTCGGTGAGGGTGGAATGGGAGAAGTCTTTCGGGCCATCGACACGCGCCTGGACCGCGCCGTCGCGGTCAAGACGACTCAGGAACGGTTTAGCGATCGTTTCAAGGGGGAGGCGCGTGCGATTTCCTCGCTGAATCATCCCAACATCTGCACGCTCTACGATGTGGGGCCGAATTACTTCGTCATGGAACTGGTGGAGGGCGAGACGATCGCGGCCCGGCTGAAAGGCGGACCTCTCCCAGTAAAGACAGCGCTCTCCTACGCTTTGCAGATTGTGGCGGCGCTCAAAGAGGCGCACGGCAAGAGGATCATTCATCGCGACCTGAAACCGGCAAACATCATGATCGCGAAATCCGGCATTAAGGTTCTGGATTTCGGATTGGCGAAATCGGGCCAGGATGAAACGCTGACCGCAAGCCGGATGGTGATGGGAACGCCGGCCTACATGGCGCCGGAACAAAGGGAGGGCAAACCAGCCGACGCCCGCTCCGATATCTATTCGTTCGGTTGCGTTCTCCACGAAATGCTCACCCGGGTACGGCCCGCGAGCCAGCGAAAGCGCATGCCCTCGCGAAAGCTGGAAAAAATTGTAAGCACGTGCCTGGAAGAAGATCCCGAACGCCGCTGGCAATCCGCAGCGGCGCTGGAGCGGGAGTTGACACGAGTAACCGCGGCGAGTCCCTCGCTGCTACGCTACGCCGGGGTGTTGTTTCCAATCCTTTTCGCGATCGCCGGACTTGCGTGGTACTACCGTTCCCCGACAGGCCCGGTAACGGTGCCTTCGGAGTTCGTCCAGCTTACGAATTTCAGCGACTACGCGACCGCTCCGGCGCTTTCCAGAGACGGACGCATGGTCGCGTTCTTTCGGGGCGGCGGGATTTTTCAAGGCACCGGGCAGGTGTATGTGAAATTGTTGCCGGATGGGGAATCGAAGCAGTTGACCGACGATCCGCATCCCAAGTACGGTCCCGTGTTTACACCCGATGGTTCTCGCGTCGCTTATACGGCCGTATATCCAAATCCTCCAATTTTTGAAACCTGGACCGTGCCAGTCCTTGGCGGGCCCATCACCCGGCTGATGCCGAACTCCGCCGGCCTCAGTTGGTATGGGACGGATCGTATCGTGTTTTCCGAGATCATGGCCGGGACCGTGGTGCACATGGGCATCAAAACGGCACGGGAGAACCGGACGGACGAACATGAGGTCTACTTCCCCAGCCACGAGCGTGGCATGGCGCACTACTCCTATCCTTCGCCTGACCAACACTCGATCCTGCTTGTTGAGATGGACCGGCAGGGGTCGTGGCAACGTTGCCGCGTGGTACCGATGGACGGGAGTTCCGCCGGAACGCAGGTGGGTCCGCAAGGAGAGTGTTCAGCCGGTGCCTGGTCGCCGGATAATCGCTGGATGTACTTCAATGCTGGTGTTGACGGCGGCTCGCATCTCTGGAGGCAGCGTGTTCCCGATGGGACTCCGGAACAGATCACATTCGGTCCCACGGAGGAGGAAGGCCTGGCGATGGGGCCGGATGGGAAATACCTGATTACTTCCATCGGGGTTCGGCAGAGCACTGTGTTTACGCATGACCCCTCCGGCGATCATCCGGTTTCTATTGAGGGTTCGGTATCGGCCCCCAAACTTTCGCCGGATGGCAAGCGGCTGTATTACCTGGTGCGAAAAAGCAACTCTGCCGAAGGGGTGGAGTTGTGGTCCAGGGACCTGGCGTCTGGAAAATCGGATCCCTTGCTGACGGGACAACGAATCATGGATTACGATATTTCCCCGGACCAGGCCAGGGCGGCTTTCACAGTGCCGAGCGGGACCTCGTCGCAGATCTTTCTTGCTCCGCTCGATCGCAGTTCGCCTCCTCGCCTGGTCACCAAGGACGGAGTGCGCGTAAGCTTCGGCAGCAACGAGACGCTGATCTTCTTGCAATTGGAGGAAAAAGCGGGTCACTTAGCTCGCATTCAAGCGGATGGAAGTGGCCTTGAGCGCCTTCTGGATGCCACGATTATTGAGAAGTTCGACGTTTCCCCGGACGGAGAATGGGTGGCTGTTGGAGGCTTGGAAGCGGGAGGAAATAAGCCATCCGGCAAAGTTGTTGGAACCATTGCAGTCTCCACACGGGACCGCAGGAGCCGGTCAATCTGTAAGGGACCGTGCCAAGTTCATTGGTCTTCCGATGGGAAATACTTGTACGTGAGTACCGCAGGCCGCGCGACGACGTTGGGGGGGCGAACCTTCGTGATTGCGATGCCACGTGGTTTCGCCCTCGCCGATTTGCCGCGCACCGAGCTGGATGCTGCCAGCGAGGAGGAGCTTGCTCACTTCCAAATGATCCGGCAAGCCCAAGTGTCGCCCGGATTGGATCCCCAGCACTACGTGTTTTCGACGGCGGTGTTTCAGGGCAACTTATTCCGGATTCCTCTGCACTAACTTGAGGGGGCGGAGCCGCCTTCGTGGACACTTGGGACGGGACACTCGGGACGGGACACTCTCGGACAGACGGAGGTTTATCGGATTGTTAGGCATGACAAACTGATAAATCTCCGTCTTTCCCGCGTTACCCTGACCCCGTTTTCCCTTCCGTTTCATCTAAATTCGCCACCGCGTTCCCCTTACTCTTTTCCTCCCGGACCCATGCAAGGAACGATCCTAGGTCAATAAACTCTAAATGTTTATCGCCACTGCCTGCGGAAATCCTTTCCTGTGCTATGTGGAGAATATAATTGGTACTGCCCACACATTGTGGCCAACGAAGCATCTCCGCAGCAACGCCTGCATCGTCAGCCCGAGTGGCTGACGCAAGAGCTGAGTTGCAAGAGCCCAAGTTGTTTCTTTCGCCCGCCAATATCGGCGTCATCAAGTTTGTTCGCTCCTGCCGATCGGGTACGCGAGAAACTAAAGTCGCGAGGGCCAAGCTAAGGACTGTCTTGCTGGGACTGTCCAAGTCCGTCTGGCGGAGATCGTTGAGGATCAGCCGTGCGGCGGATTGTGCAGGATGGGCGTCCTTTAGGTGCGTGCACAGCTCTGCGACTGCGGGTGCAAAGGCAATCGTTGTCTTTCGTCTAGCAAGTGGTTGATCCATAGCCAACACAAGCGTATTCGCAAATTCTATGGCAGACTCGGAGTCCGTAAGGTGGGCACACAGAATGGTCAGACCTGTGCTCACCTCCGAACGCATTTGCTCCACGCTGACGTCCTCAATGTCGCGGCTGATTAATCGTGCGATCTCCAACGTCAAGGATTGGTCTGATACGTCGGTGCTGAACTCCACCAGCGAGGATACGGTTCCCGTGAGAGCAAGATGCCCCGCCATAACCTCAGTGTTCGAGTCCACAATGTTCTTCGCCAAGGCTGCAGCCACGCCGTGCCGCAAGTCCTGATCTTTAATGGCCGCGCTTAGTGTTGCCAGCTCAGATAAACTTTGCCAAGAAGGATGAAGCGCAAATGTTTGTTTGATGTTCTTTACTAACCATGCTGAAACGTCACGAGCTGCTGCCTGATGTTTTAAGTGAGTGCTGAGAGTAGCCAGCAGAGAGATCAACTGTTGTCGTGTCTGCAGATTGACTGCCGGCGATTTGATTTCGT
>CAVYBC010000006.1:0-456761 GCA_963766615.1 Terriglobia bacterium | reverse complement strand
GCTCCACCGGTCCGGGATCATATCCTGTTCGCCTCAAAGAAGTCTTTCATCGCGGCCGCGATTTCGACAACGTGTGTCTCTAAGGCAAAATGGCCAGTATCCAGGAACTGAACCCTTGCATTCGGTATGTCTTTTCGAAATGCCTTGGCCCCCGCAGAGATGAAAAACGGTTCGCCTTCCGGAAGTAGTCCTGAAAGGCCGGGTAGAGCTTTACGTTCGATGCGTAATCGAGAAATAGATCGAGCGGCCCTTCTTGCTCAATTGAGCCGTTGAACGATTGGACAATTGATGGAGAAGTTGCTTGTCGTGAACGGCGCCCCACCGGGCGCCGTCAGCAGGCCGTCCTGGACGAAAGTCAGAATCTGGAACTCTTCGCGCAACTGACCCCGGTATCCTTTGTTAATTGCATCCTGGGTCCACTGGTAAATCTGAGCATCCCACGTGGGAGAGTAATCCAGGGCATTTGTCGGTATTCCGCCCAAGACGTTGTTGGGCCGAAAACCGTCTGCCAAGTCGGCTGACAACCCTTGCCGAAGCGGGTTTGCGCATCCACCTTCTTCTGGACCGTTTGCAGCGAGGAAGATCCGCTCGATCGGGCTGGAGAAACTGTCGTCCCGCCCGAGCTGAAGATTCGCCATCAAGGGAGCAAGAGTATTGTGCTCGATGGCGGCCGCGAGCGGTATGCTCGCGTCCATCGACATATACCACACCGGCTTTCCAAAACTGAACCCGTTGATCAGATTCAATGTCACAGTCATATTGCTAGGATCGATGGCAACTACCTGGTCGTGGACAATCCCGTAGTCCACATTGCCATTGGGGAAATTGATCTGGTTGGCCGTGACGTTAAATGCGACGATGGGGGCATTGTAAATAACGCCGGCGGCATTTACCACCTGAACGAGTGGACTGTAGTCCTTGTCACCCACGGATCCTGGTTGAAAGACGAGCGGAGGAAATTCCTGGCCAGGAGGCCCTGGAGTGATGCTCCGGACAGGGGAAAAATCAACGGTTCCCTTATCGAACACGAGATCGTTGTTCTGATCCAAGTTCGCTGTCCGCGCCGCAGTCGCCGCAAACGTCAGCTTCGCAGAGAAATTAAGCCCCAGCTCTTGCGCCACATCAGAGTCATCAACGTCTGTCAAGATGTACCAAATGTTTTTTCCATCCTTCATATGTCCCAGATAAAGAGGAATCGTGATTGTACCCGCAGCCACATTAACGGGGCCTGTGTTGAGCAGTTGGACCGGACCCACCAGGCTGCGATTGACCGTCGACGGGGATGGTCCGAAGTAAGAAAGATCCACAGTCGCGCCAACAGAAGGTGGCGCTGGGAATAGGTCACACCCTGGTCCAGGGCCTCTCGGTCCCGGTCCGGGGCCTTGCGCAGTATTGGGATTCGCTGGCGTGCCCGCATCGGCGATGTTCGCGTTGCGTATGTCGATCCTTCCTTGAAACACTCTGCGCGGGGTGCGAAGCCGCGGCAAATCTTGCGCGAATGCAGTCACGGTCAGTGTGAACGCAATTGTCGAGGCTACAGCGCTTGAAATTGCCTTCACCTTGCAATGTGTGAAATTCATGTGAGAGTTCTCCTTATAAGTAGATTTGGAATTTGGTGTGACCTCGCCCTCCAGGCAAGGACAGCACGGGTACCGTCCACAGAAGCATGTCTATACTTGGTCATTTGAATCTTCTCTTGAAAAATTGCCAACGCTGGGTGAGCGGTCAGAATCGTTCTAGCTTGGCTACACCAAACACAGCGTGAAATCGCTCGCAATAAATGACCACGGAGTCGTATTTTTGCAGGTCGACCGAATCGGGAAGATCGTAGTTTTGATCCCCTTGATTCGCCTTCAGAAGGCCCAGCTCAACGCTATCCAGCTGGCCCTTAACAAACTCTTTCGTTAGGTTCTGGTCAGCGCTCTGCGCGAGCTGGACGTGAACGTCCGGACCATTTGAGGTAGCGAAACCAGTCAATCGGAGATCCCGCTTGCCGTCGCCGACCCGATAGATCGAGGCCCGCCCGCTTGTCGGGTGCGCTTTACCCGTGAGCAGCCCTGTGTAGAGAGGTTGAGAATCGCTGCTTGAGGCAAACGGCGCCGGCTCACTGACCTGCTTATTGATCCAAAGTTTCTCTGGGCGGAACGCCCACCAAGCCGCAACGAGGACCGGCACACCGATGCCTGCCAAGATCCATTTTTTGCTTAAGAGCCACAAACTTGCGCCGGCAATCATGGTTGCTCCTTTCCGAAGTTAGAATCGGGCAGTTTCAGGCTGCCCAATCCGCGCGCAATGAACTTTCCACTTCAGAACTTCTCGAGAGGGGCGGCGCCGAAATTCGCGTTGAATCGCTCGCGATAGATCGATACTGTTTGGAATTTGCTCAGGTCTGTGCCGTCGGGGATATTGTAGTTCTGGCCGCCTTCGTTTCCCTTCAGCTTGCCCCGCTCAACTCTCACGGGCGATAGGAGTCGTTTCCCGCGCGAAAGTTGCAGAGATGCACAAAAAAAGGGCCTATGCGAGACTCAAAGAGTACGAGGATCACGAGATGAGCTGACGAATGATCGAAGTTCGACACAGTTCCAACAGCGCAGGTGTGAAGCAGGCGGCTACTACGATAGGATTTCGATTTTGTTAGCTGCGGTCGGTACGCAGCTTTGTCATGACGCGTTCAATGATTGGGTCGGAGACGCTTAGCGGCAACTCGAAGGAACTACTTTCGGTCACGATCTTTATAGTCTTGCGGCTTGAATCGCACAGCACCTGGCACGCGCGGCACTGGGAGAGATGCAACTCGAGCTCTTGACGGATCTCTGGAGAGACTTGATTCTCCAGATAATCACCGAACTCGGCGAGGAATTCTTCACATGTGATCATTAAACCGCTCCCCTGGTGCTGGCCGTGAAGTGAGGCGACAGCCACTCGCGCAACATGAGTCTCCCCCTCAGGAGCCGCGTCTTTACCGCAGGGACGCTTAGGCCCAACTGCCGAGCGACTTCATCCGTCGAAAGCTGTTCGATATCCCGGAGCATCACAACAACACGGAACTTGGCGGGTAAGGCCAAGATTCCCGCTTCGACGAGCTGGCGGATTTCCGTTTTCGAATGGCATTGCTCGGGGTTTGCCTGCCAAGCCCTCACTTGGCGAGGCCGGAAGTCCCGATCTTCCTTACTTTCACCTTCGTCCAAGCTCTCAACATTACCCCGGCCTCGCAAATGTTGCAGTGCAGTATTCCTGGCGATACTGATCAGCCAAGTGGAAAACTTCGAGCGGCCTTGGAACCCACTGATATGCTTGAATGCACTCAAGAGAGTATCCTGCATGGCATCCTGCGCGTCGGCAGGATTGCCCAAGATTGCCATCAGAGCTCGATAAACCAACTGGGTGTGCCGGCGAACCAGCCCTTCGAAAGCCTCCAGGCTCCCACCCTGCGCTTGGGCGACCAATTCAGCGTCCGCGTCCTGCAGTATGTCGACCAGCTGCATATTGCCTTCGCCCTGCATGGGAGTGGCGGCACCACCCGAAAGATACACTTTATTTTCCTGGAAGACAGCGGGCGGGCCGAAATCAGGCTCGATTCCGAGTCCCATCTGAAGAGTGTTCGCGAAATTATTGAGAGCCGTGACCACTTCGGTCTCTAAAATCTGTTCGTCACTGAAACCAAGTGTTCGAAGATGGACTACGTCTTCACGGGAAAAATCTGAAGCGCGGGTTCCCAACTTGATCGCGAAATCCAGCAGCGCCTTGTCTAATGGTCCCAAGTCTGACGCATGGTAGTCCACTGCGATCTGGTCCCCTTCTTCCGATGGCATACCCAGACCCCTCAGCAGGTTGCAGTGCACCGCAACGCAATAGGAGTTGAGATTCGCTGCCGATACAGCTAACAGAATGCATTCCTTTTGCACGCGCGTCAGGACGTCTTCGGGCTGCAGAATCCAGCCCGTTGCCTCCAGCTGCGCTTGGAGCAAATCCGGCCGTAAAGTCTGGGCGCGGAAAAAGTTAGGTAGGAATCCGTGACTCTTCTCAATGATTGCAAAAGGTGCAAACTTTTTGGGACCCAAATATGGAGCGGACACATAAGGCCCTTTGCTTCGCGCCCTGACATTATCGAAAGGTAGCAATCTGTAAGCTTTCTCACGTGCTGAGTTGCTTTTCGCAAGAGAGAGCTTTCGAGGGGCGAAATCTAACTCCGGGCCTAAACCTGCGGAAAGCGTGCAGCGATAAATAGCCAGGGCAGTCAATGCAACGCTTTCGAGTATCGCCTCATCGTCGAAGCCATGCGCTCGCAACTCTTCGACATCTTCTAATTGAATCGAAGGAGCGTCACGGGCTAGTTTGAGGCAGAACTGTAGGGACGCCAACTCGGCAGCCGATAGGTCCGCCCTAGGAGAGTCGTTCAACAGGTCATCGATTTGCTCGTCCGGCACGCCAAGTGTGGACAGAACCCTATCGTCCATCGCTACGCAGTAGGCGTCTTGCCGATCGGCTGCAATGCTTAGAAGAATTCGCTCTTTCTGAATTCGCGAAATCGCGCCTGCGTTGAAACGCACGCCGTTTTCGAGCTTCGCCTGCGCCTCGATGAGGCGAGGCAAGGAGCTCTGCGCGTGCAGAAGATTCGGAGTAAATCCAAGCGCCTCCTGAAAAACGACGAAGGGCCCGAACTCATTCTCCAATTGGACTTCGCGGAGAAAGCTCATCCTTTCCTGTTCCCAGCGTAGATGTAGCTGACCAAAGTGTACGTCCTCAGATTGCGTTCGTGCAACTTGCGGGACCATTCAGATTCTCTGCACCCTTTTTCTCCGTCCGCCGTCTCATCCGGGGAAGGAGGCATTATGAAGCTCACAGGCAAAAAGGCTCTTATTACCGGCGGTAACAGTGGCATCGGTCTTGCCACAGCCCGACTTTTCATTGCGGAGGGCGCGCAGGTCGCCATTACTGGTCGCGACCAGAAGACGCTCGATGAAGCGATCGCGGAACTTGGATCGAGCGCGCGTGGCTACCGCGTTGACGTCACCATTGCGGAAGATCGCAAGCGACTCTTTGCAGCCCTAGCCAAAGATTTCGGGAAACTCGACATTGTCTTCGCCAATGCCGGCATCTCTGGGCGGACGCCTACCGGTTCGACTGACGAGGCCATTTTTGAGAACGTGATCCACATCAACCTGAATGGCGCTTTCTTTACGGTGAATTCAGCGGCGCCTCTGCTGAACGACAACGGCAGCATCATCTTTAATGGGTCGGTACATAACTATCTCGGCCAACCCGGCGTCGCCGCATATGCAGCCACGAAGGGCGGCCTCGTCTCGATGGCGCGCTCCATCGCCGCCGACCTTGCACCGCGCAATATTCGCGTGAACGTCGTCGCACCAGGCGCGATCAAAACTCCCATATGGAAGCGCGGCCCCCGCGCCTCTGCTTCCGCGGAAGATTCCGCTAAGTTGGTGAAGTTTTTCTCTTCTGTGGTTCCGCAGGGCCGTTGGGGTGAGCCGGAAGAAGTTGCCAAAGCCGTGCTCTTCCTCGCGTCGGATGATTCCTCATACGTCAATGCAGTTGAGCTGATGGTGGATGGCGGAGCCACGGGTGCCCCGTTTGGAGCTTCCATTCTTCAGGACGTACTTAGGCCGCTCGGTAGCGAGGCGAAGTTGGCAAAAGCTCATGCTGAACGAGACCCGCACTGAAGTCGATCGACCGCTCCCTGACCATCGCCGGCTGGTGAAAAGCCAGGTTTGTGAGCGAACACAGAATGGGAGATGCTCGGCAAAATCATTTGCCACATAACGCGCGACTAGTCTAGTGAGGCCGCCATAGGTAGCTGCCGACGATAATAGGAATTAACGCTGCGCGAAGACAGCCGTCATTCCTGTATCCTGCCAGGCTTCCCCCGGACCCCACCGTTCCTGGCTAGCATAATCTCTCGGACTTGTGGCAGGGGTAGAATACACATCAAGGGAGATGTCATGATAAAACCCCTCGGAATAGTGCTTGCCTCACTGCTTGCTGCCGCCGGAGCTTATGGTGCAAATAGCGCGCTTGCGGTGAACTTAGCGGATGGTAAGGGTCAGAGCGTCGGGACCGCCACCATCAGTGAAAACAAGGGTGGAAATGGCGTCATGATCAAGCTGAATCTCAAGAATCTTCCTCCGGGAGAGCACGCTGTGCATATTCACACCAACGCGAAGTGCGAAGGTCCCGGGTTTACGACCGCTGGCGGCCACTTCAATCCAGCCGTGAAGCAACACGGCAAGGATAACCCGATGGGCTCGCATGCGGGCGACATGCTCAACTTCACGGTAGGCCCCAAAGGCACGGCGAAGGTCACCGTAGCGAACTCGATGGTCAACCTAGGCACGGGGAACAATTCGCTTTTCGCCAACGGCGGCACCGCTCTGATGATTCACGCCAAAGCCGATGACTATAAGACCGATCCCACGGGCAACGCGGGGGATCGAATCGCTTGCGGAACAATTACCAAGTAAGCCCGTCCCGCGCGTAGAAGCGGGACCGTGGCTCCCGATATGTGTGGTAACGGGGCTGAAACTTTCCCACAATAATGATCGCCAGTCTTCCTGAAGAGGTTAGCGGCAAAAGTTAGCAAAGGTTAGCGGCCTTGACGTCCTGCTTCGCCAGGTATACGCTGTTTGCCGATTGTTAGATCTTAGGGAGGTACGCTCATGCGCACTGCCATTGTTCTAATTTCGGCTCTGATGATCTCGTCAGTCGTGCTCGCACAAAGCGACCGTGGGAGCATCACGGGATCCGTCGCTGATCCCGCAGGAGCCGTTGTTGCCAACGCGCCCGTGCAAATTCGGAATGTTGAAACCGGAGCTGTTTATCAGGCCGGAACTTCAGCCACCGGTAACTACACCCTGGCTCAGTTGCCCGCAGGACAATACGAGCTTTCAACCACAGTTGCAGGGTTCAAGAAATACACGCGTCAGGGCATCATCGTGAACGTGGCAGAGACATACCGCGTTGACATTGTGCTGGAGGTCGGCTCGAGCAGCGAGTCCGTTACGGTTACCGACGCCGCGCCCTTGCTCAAAACGGAAAGCGGCGAATTGAGCCATACCGTTGACGCGGCCACCATGAACAATCTTCCGGTAATGGGTATCGGAGCGGGCGCGGGGGCGTCTGGAATTCGCAATCCTTACGCCGTTGTGCAATTGCTGCCGGGCGCCTCTTACAACCCGGACGTTGCGGTTCGCTTAAACGGCTTACCCGCGAATACGCAGGCCATGCGCATCGAAGGACAGGACGCGACCAACGGCTGGTATTCGGTGCAGTCGCAGACACAAGGCAGCGTGGATGCGATACAGGAGTTCGCGGTACAAACCAGCAACTACGCCGCGGAACTGGGACAAGCTGGCGGCGGACTCTTCAATCTCACCATGAGGTCCGGCACGAATCAGTTCCACGGAGGCGCTTACGAGTACTTCGTGAATGAGGCCCTAAACGCGGGTTCCCCCTACACGAACGACGGCAACGGTCATCTTCTACGCCCACGCCAGCGACGCAATGATTGGGGGTTCATGCTCGGCGGCCCAGTGTGGATTCCGAAAGTCTATAACGGCCACGACAAGGCTTTCTTCTTTTTCAATTTCGAACACTTCGGTGAGACCACAATCACCAACAACCTGACCGGAACCGTGCCAACCGCCGCCTATCGCAGCGGGGACTTCAGCAAAGCGTTGACGAACAGAAACCTGGGGACGGATGGATTGGGGCGAGCCATTCTAGAGAACACTATCTACGATCCAGCGAGTGACTTCGTCGTCAATGGGCTACGTTATCGGAATCCATTTCCGAACAACACGATTCCTCTAGCCAGGCTGGATCCAGTGGCGGTGAAGATACAGAATCTGATTCCCGCAGCGACCGGCACCGGATTGATTAACAACTTTCTTCCGACGTATGTGAATCCGAAATACACGCTGATCCCTTCTGTGAAGGCTGACTATCAGATCAGTTCAACCTCAAAGCTCTCCGGCTTCTGGTCGCTGAATCGGCAGGATAATCCGAATAATCAGCCGCTGCCGGCTCCCATTCGAAGCGGACAGCCCCGGCTCGTCAATTCCAATACGTACCGTCTCAATTTCGATCGGACGCTTACCCCCACATTGCTCCTACATTTCGGTGGAGGCCTGGTGACTACGCGGATCAATGACCACAGCGATCGATTCGATCCCGTGGCGCAGCTCGGCCTAACAGGTACGAATTCGACGTTGTTCCCCACCATCGGCGCTGTTGTAGGCGCAGCGAATTCGACGCTGTTTTCCAGCCAGGGCGGCATCAATTACACCATGGGACCTGGAAATCAAATCCACCTGATTTACCGCAAGCCAACAGGGAATGCCAGCCTGACATGGGTTCGAGGTAACCACACGTTCAAGTTCGGCGGCGAATTCATGGTAAATGGCTACCAGATGTTCAATGAGACATACAGCAATGGCTGGCTGAACTACAGTGCAAATGAAACCGGGCTTCCCGCGTTGAATGGCGTCAGCTTAGCATCTACAGTAGGTTTTCCGTACGCCAGTTTTCTACTTGGCGCGGTTGATGGCGGATTTTCGGCGCTTCCAGTTACAAATCATATGGGCGCCCATTCGTTATCTGGTTTTGCGCAAGATTCATGGAAGGTTACTCGTAAGCTGACCGTCGACTACGGCTTGCGTTACGATTTTTCGACCTATTTGCGCGACGGGAATGGCTACTATTTAATCTGGTCGCCCTCCACGCCGAACCCGAGCGCCGGGGGCAGATTGGGGGCGATCATCAGTGAGGGATACGGTGGTGGACGCTGCAACTGCGCTTATTCGAAGAATTATCCATACGCTTTTGGTCCCCGGGTTGGGCTGGCGTATCAACTGAACGCAAAAACCGTATTGCGTGCAGGCGCGGGTGTCTCGTACTACAAAACCGACAACAACAACCTCGGTCTTTCGTCGGTCACCCAATACGCATACCAAACAGCTTCTTATGGGGATCCAGCGTATCTGACCCGAAATGGATTGCCGTACAAGCTGACCTTCCCGAACTTTGATCCCGGCCAAGGCCTATTTCCGGGCGTGTTGGGATCAGCGCCGCAGGAGCAGGACCAGAACGCAGGGCGGCCAGCCCGTCAGTTGCAATGGAGCGCCGGCGTTCAAAGGCAGCTTACCCGCAATCTAGTGGTGGAAGGAACATACGTCGGGAATCGCGGTGTGTGGTGGAACGCGGCGGGGCTGATCTGTCCAAATTGCCTTACTCCGCAGGAGTTGAGTACGTTTGGCTTGAACTTGAATAACACCGATGACCGCACGTTGCTGGCGGCTCCGATTAGCTCTGCTCTGGCTGCTTCGCGGGGGTTTGGACTTCCTTACCCGGGATTCCCCGCGAGCGCAACCGTCGCGCAGTCGTTGCGTCCCTATTCACAGTACGGCAACATTACCAACTTTCACTGGGTACCAATCGGCGACACGTGGTACCAGTCGCTCCAAGTGAAAGCCACGGAGCGGCTCGCGCACGGCCTGGACTTCAGCTCGGCTTTTACGTGGGCGAAACAATTAACCAGCGGTGTGGAAGACGATTTCGGGCGCGGTGGCGGAGTAGTAACCAATGATGTGTTTAACCGGCCCAATCAGAAAGCCCTGTCCTCTTATGATCAGCCGTTCCAGTTTGTTTTCTCGGGTTCGTACATCACTCCCAAATGGAGCGCGACAAGCAAAGGCGTCAGGATATTGTCTTGCGTAAGCCGGGACTGGCAGATCGGCACGTTATTGCGCTATGCGAGCGGCCTGCCCATCGCAGCGCCGACCTCAACTAATAGCATGTCTACTTACCTGTTCCAGAGCACGCTCTTCAGCCGAGTGCCTGGCGTGGCCCTATTCACGAAGGATCTCAATTGCCATTGCTACGATCCGAACACCACGTTCGTTCTGAATCCGAATGCATGGTCCAATCCAGCGCCCGGACAATGGGGGACGGCGGCGGCTTACTATTCTGACTATCGTTATCAGCGCCGTCCGGTGGAGAACATCAGCCTTGGTCGAGTATTCCGGGTGAAAGAGCGAGCGAGCCTGCATATTCGAGCGGAATTCACCAACATCTTCAATCGGGCGGAGGCCAACAATCCAACCGCGACAAACGCGCTCGCCACTCCGACGCGCAACACCGCGGGGCAAACAACCGCGGGGTTTGGTTACATCAATACGGCCACTACGTTTTCGGCGCCGAGGCAGGGTCAATTGGTCGCGCGGTTCCAATTTTGATGGCGCTTACTCACACGCACTTGGTTGGGAATGGGAGGCGATACGGCACACCCTGTGCCAGTCTAACGAACGGATGATCGCCTGCTAATCACAGACGCTTACGTCGAGGAAGATCGTCTGAGTGCGTGAGTCTTTGCGCACTGCCACCGAACTGCACAGATGGCCGAGACGGAACGTTTTAAATCAAGCTCGATTGCCAAATGACTGAAGGCGGCTCTGACTCCTGTGCTTGAGGGCGCGGGTCACCCCTCAGCGATAATGCTGCACATCAGGCATCTATCCTGGCAGAATGTCAAGAAGCGAGTTTACGGCCACTATCTCGGATGGGTGACGCACATCGCAGCGATGAATTCGAACCGCATTCCCAAAGTAACCTACCGGATTGTGAGATACCCTATGAGGGCCAGGGTCACAAACACCAGGACCGCGATGATCATTCCAGTTCGGGACATGCGTCTCCTTAACGATTGTTCGTCTACACACTATATGTCGTCGGTCACGCACCGGGCGAAAACGGGTGAGGAGGAAATGACCTCAGGAGGTTCGGCCAAGGTAGAAGAAGGGTACCGGCACTGAGGGATGGCCTCTGTTGGCGACTTCCAGCAGAGTTCTTGATTCGCTTCAAATGCAGCGTCTCCGCTTTGCCCGCGCCTAGGATCGGCATCACCTCGATATCCATTATGTCGGGTTGCCCGCTAACGGTGAATCGTCGCCGCGTTACGTCTGCCTCTCTGGTTTCGAGTTGCACGAGTGCTGAACCGTCATAATACATGGTCACCTTGGCCTTCTTACCCTCAACGGTTCCTTCGCACTCCTCTCCTCTAGGTAGACACTCGAATTCAGAGATCTTCTTATCTCCGAGCGACACCGAGATGTGAAGAGCCATGCCCTTCACCTCAAGAACCCAGACAGTCACCTCTTTCCCGGAATCATCCTGTCGCTGCCAACTGCCGAGCAGCTTGGCACGGTCCGAAACATCGCTTGCCAGCACCAGCTTGCAGAGCAGGAGCGCCGCAAGTGCACTCATTTGAATGGTCATTTCTCCCCCTTCTCCTAGAGGACGCTGTGTCATTCCTCTCGCCGGTGAACCTTCCGCTATCCATCAGGCCGCAAACTGATATCCCACAGACAAAGACTTAGAACACATTGCACGGCGGGAGTCAAGGATCAGGACAAAGCTTGCCCACTGTGCACAGGCTACGCACCACTTTTTCGCTTGATGTGTTGGTCGTGGAGAGGTAGTGCCTCGGGGGACACCCAAAACCGGCCATACGTGGACACCTGAAAACCGGCCAACGGGATAGCTGATCCAGGACATTGACCCTGACGGAGGGTATACCTTCCGTCAACGTGAGCAATGTCTTGAGCGACGAAAAGAAACAGCAAGTGATTGCCCTAGGCCGGCTTGGCTGGTCGCTGCGGCGAATTGAGCGGGCTACCAGTGTCCGCCGGGAAACGGCCAGCGGATATCTCAAGGCGGCCGGGATTACGCTCCGGCCACCGGGCGGTTGGGGCCGGACACCGGCAAAACCGGCCATAGAGGTGTCCACCGACCCTGAGGCCGAAAACCCGCCTCAGAACTCCGTGGCTCAGCCTGGCCGCAGCCCCTCGGCCAGTGCTTGTGAGCCTCATCGGGAGTTCATCGAACTGGCTCTGGGCCGAGGCCGCAACGCGATGGCCATCTGGCAGGACCTGGTGGACCGACACGGCTTCACCGGAAGATATGCCAGCGTGAAGCGCTTCGTGCGGAAGGCGCGCGGAGTTCCCACGCCGGAAGCTCGCGTGGTGATTGAAACCGCGCCCGGCGAAGAAGCCCAGGTCGATTACGGCACCGGGCCGATGGTGCGCGATCCGCAGACCGGCAAGTACCGCCGCATGCGGTTGTTCGTGATGACGCTGGGCCATAGCCGGAAATCGGTCCGGCTGCTGGTGTTCCGCTCCAGCACGCAAACCTGGGCGGAGCTGCATGAGAAAGCGTTCCGCAGATTGGGTGGAGCGACTCGCGTTGTGGTGCTGGACAATCTGCGTGAAGGCGTACTGGCTCCCGATCTGTACGATCCCTCGCTCAATCCTCTGTACCGGGATGTGTTGAAGCATTATGGCGCTGTCGCGTTACCCTGTCGCGTGCAGGACCCGGACCGCAAAGGGAAAGTGGAATCGGGTGTCGGCCACGCGCAGAAGACGCCGCTCAAAGGACTGCGTTTCGAAAGCGCGAAAGAAGCCCAGGCGTACCTGGACCAGTGGGAAGAGCGATGGGCCGACACGCGCATCCACGGCACTACCAAACGGCAAGTCGCGGCCATGTTCGCCGAAGAAAAACCTGCGTTGCTGGCTTTGCCTCTTGAACCGTTCCGTTATTACCAATACGGCGAGCGCACGGTGCACTTGGACGGCTGTGTGGAAGTGGAAGCAGCCTACTACGGTGCACCTCCGGGCTGGATCGGCCGTCACGTGCAGGTGCAGTGGGATGCTTCTCACGTTCGAATCCTGGATCCCTTGACGGGGAATCTGCTGCGCGAGCACTTGCGCCAACAACGCGGCCGTCACCGGATCAAAGACGAAGACCGTCCCTCCAAGACGCCTTCGTCCACCAGGCAACTGCTGGCGCGTTGCGAAAAGGCGGGCCAGCACATCGGGGCTTTCTGCCAGGGCCTGCATCGCAACCACGGGGAAGCCGCGGTGCGCCGCATCCTGGGCGTGCTCTCGATGGCCAAGAAGTATGGCGTCGCGTCTGCGGAGAACGCCTGCGCTGTGGCTCTGGAAACAGGCGCGACGGAATACCACTTCGTGCGCCGCTACCTGGAGCACAGTCCGCAGCTGTCGCTGCAACTGCGCCAGGTCGATCCGCTCATCCGCCAGCTCACGCTCTACCGCGATCTCATTCAAGCCCGCACCCAGCAAGACTCAACCACTCTCAACGAGGAGCCCTCCCATGAATCTGATTGAACTTCAACGTGCATTGACGCAGCTCCGCCTCGGCGGCATTGCGGCGGTGCTCGAAACCCGCTTACGCCAGGCACAAGCCGAATCGATGCCGCCCATCGATCTGATCTCATGTCTGGTTTCCGACGAACTCACGCGCCGCTCCGACCGTCTGCTGGAACGGCGCCGAAAGCTTGCTGGTTTCCGCGATGCCCACCGCACGCTGGATAACTTCGACTTCACTTTCAACCCCAAGATGAATCGCAGTCTGATCTTTGATCTGGCTACAGCCGCGTTCATCGGCAAGCGCGAAGACGCTTTGTTCCTCGGCCCCGGTGGAACCGGAAAGAGCCACCTCGCGCAGGCCATCGGGCAGGCCGCGATTCAGCAGGGCTATCGCGTGTTGTACCGCGAAACCCACGTCCTGCTGGACGAACTCGGCGACGCCGTGGCCGATGGCACGCGCAAGGACTACATGGAGTCGGTGGCCACAGTGCCCTTGCTGATCATCGACGACTTCGGCATGCGCAAGCTGCCGCAAACAGCTGCCGAGGATCTGTTGGAAATCGTGATGCGCCGCTACGAACGGGTCAGCACGCTGCTGACCTCGAACCGTCCGGTGGAAGACTGGGGCAAGCTGCTCGGCGACAACGCCGCGGTCAGCGCCATGCTCGACCGTCTGCTCCATCACGGCCACGTGCTCAAGTGCGGTCCGCGAAGTTGGCGCACCAAGACCGCACCAGGAGGAGGCCAGTAACCGCAGCCAACTGAACCGCCTCGGCAAGTCAGCCGTTCTTAATTCCCATAATTAGCCGTGTCGACGGTTCGACGTTTTAGGCTTGGTTGGCGTCATTAGATGTGAAATGGTTCCCTTTTTTTACTTCGTGGCTAGCCGTCTCCCGCTGGCCTTCGGCGTCCTCAGTGTCTGGTTTGCCGTTCAAAGGTGGCGCTGGTTTCACACATTGCCGAGGTACGCACCTGCACGGTTCTGTGGAAACTGCTTCTTAGCGGCCGTCGGCGTACCGACTGAACTTGGGCTTCTCGGGCTGCTCGTGGTGGCTGTTTGCTTGTTGAAGATTCCGTTTCACGGTAGGAACGTGATTTACGGGTGCTGTGCGGCCGTGGGAGTCCTCTTAACCCCCGCATTAATCGGAGTCCCACTGTTTGCGTTCGCTTTCCTAATGCTGATTCCACCCATAACGAGCGCAATGTTCAAGGGAGCACTCAGCGTGGCGTTTCGGTCCTGAACGGATCTCAAAAGGGAAAGGCCACCATTAGTCGGGGACTCTGTCCCCATGCCCTGGGATTTATCGCTTTCCGCCAGGATTCCTGGTTCAGGAGAGCGAGCTGGAATGGAGACTCGCCTTCCGGAATCCCGGCCCCTGGCTCGGCGCTCCGGTTGCATCCCTGCGTTGCCGTACCCTCCGTCCAGGTCTCGCCAGTATAAACCCGACGCGTCAAATCACAAAAAAAGATTGCAGTAACCGGCTGCCGCAAGGTATAAATACTCTTGTTCTGGGTCCGCTTCGTTGGCCGGTTTTGAAGTGTCCGCCTATGGCCGGTTTTCAAGTGTCCACCGAGGGGTAATGTCCACATGACGTAGCTAACGATAATGCCCAATAACAAGGACACAAATGACTGATTTAGTTGTGGTTGAAAAGCTCGAAGGGTGGGAGAAATTGAAGACGCTCGTGCTCGACAGCGTCTCTCGCCGATTACCAAACGCGTGTACAACATGGCCCTGAACGAGTTCCTGGCATGGTTCCAGCAGGCTCCCCGGCCCGGCTTCACCAAGGCCACCGTGAGCGCGTGGCGGGTATCGCTGGAGGTCCGCGGCCTGGGGTCGAGCTCTATCATTATTAGAATGTCCGCGATCCGGAAGCTGGCTGCCGAGGCTGCCGACAACGGGCTATTGGCTCCCGAGTTGGCCGCCGGCATCAGCCGCGTAAAGAGCGCCAAGTCCGTTGGCATTCGAATGGGGAATTGGCTGTCGGCACGTCAGGCTCAGGCGCTGCTGAACGCGCCGGACATCACGACACTCAAAGGACTCCGCGACCGCGCAATCTTGGCCGTCCTCCTTGGGTGCGGCCTCCGGCGATCTGAAGCCGCAAACCTTACGTTCACGCATCTCCAGCAACGAGACGGTCGGTGGTGCATCGTGGATCTGGTCGGGAAGCACGGCCGGGTGCGTACCGTGCCGATGCCAGCATGGGTGAAAGTTGCGATCGACGCGTGGACATCGCGCGGCTGCAGTCGCTGACGGGCGCGTATTTCGCTCCGTCAACCGCGCCGACTGCTGCCCAGGGCGACGCGCTGTCGGAGAAGGTTGTTTGGCAGCTCATCAAACCTTACGCGGAGGCTGCCGGTGTTCCTGGCATCGCCCCCCATGATATGAGACGTACGTGCGCGAAGTTGTGTCGGGCGGGCGGTGGCGAGTTGGAGCAGATCCAAATGCTTCTCGGCCACGCCTCCGTTCAAACAACTGAGCGGTATCTTGGGACAAAGCAGGATCTAGTGCATGCTCCGAACGATGCAATCAAATTGAGGGTGGCGGTGTAGCCGTGCCGGAGTGCTAGTCAAATTCCGAGGGCTGCAAGTACAGAATGTACTGGGAATCCCGACGGGCTATAAACGAACGCGAAGGCCATGGCAAGGAGAATTGTAAGGTGCTGCTCAGAGCGATACCAGTTCGGCAACGGCAGGCATCTCGTCCCACGTGCGGCCTTCGAGCGTACGGCCCGTCTTCTTCTTCTGGACGCCACCCCATTGCTTGAAGAAGAACGGGACGTCCGCGCGCCGGCACTGATCTCGAAGGCCCGTTACCCAGCAAGGGTCCATAGCCCGGGCGTGCGGTCCTGATTCTCCGCCGACGATCACCCAGTCGATCGCGCGCAGGTTGAGCTTTCCTACGGGTCCGATGAGTGGTTCGATCGAGAGGAACTTGACGTGCGCCGTCGGTCCTGCGAAGGTGGTCGATGCGGTAGCGCGTACTTGTCGTTCTCGACGCTGACGCCCATCCAGATGTTCGGCTCCCACCGCAGCTCCGGGCTGAGCTCTTCGATGCGTTCCGCGCGTTTCGTCAGGACCTGGAACTGGTGCCAGTGCGCGCGTCGCATCACGTCGAACACTTCGCTTGATGTACGAGACGCGGCACGTCCTCGTGGAAGAGGTCGCTCATGGAATTGACGAAGATCCGTCTTCGGCGTCTTCCAGTGCAGCGGCAGTCCGAGCATGTGCGGGTGCGAGCGTGAGATCGAAGCCCTGTTGCGGTAGTTCGCCTGGCCCATCGCCTTGAGGCGGTTCGGCCATCGTCTCGGCGTAGCAGTGCTTGCAGCCGGGGCTGATCTTGGAGCATCCGGTGACGGGGTTCCATGTCGCGTCGGTCCATTCGATGGGGGAGTTCGTGGCCATGGCGGTCGCCTCCAAGTCCTTTTGAAGAGCTACTCAGCGAGAGTCTGTTCTCCACACAAGAACCATTGTATTTGTTTTAATGGTACCCGTGAGCGTACCAAAGGAAACGCGGTGGAAGGTCGATCCGCACTCGGTCGCCAAACACCAGATTCTTCGCAAGTATCTTGATGCGTGGTTTCCGATCCTCCTGACCTTTAATAAGCACGTCGTCTACATCGACGGATTCGCAGGGCCGGGCGAGTACGCGGGCGGGCAACCAGGGTCTCCAATCGTCGCTCTCGAAGCAGCGAGGATTCACTCCAGAAAGGTCGACAAAAACCTCGTCTTTTGGTTTATTGAGGAAAAACCGAAGCGGGTGGTGAATCTGAAGACATGTATCGAGGCGATGAAACTCCCGTCGCATTTTGACGTGAATGTCCACCAGGGCACGTTTGCCGACGACCTGACTCACGTGTTGGACGGACTGCGCGCCGATAGTGCGCGTCTCGCTCCCACGTTCGCCCTCGTTGACCCATTTGGGTTCGCGCGTATCCCGTACACGCTCATCAGGCGGCTCCTACAGCAGGAGAAGTGCGAAGTTCTTATCAACATCATGGTTGATGCGATGAACCGGTTCCTCACGCACCCGAACGAAAAAGTGCGCGCCGCCATCACGGAAGCGTTCGGCACGGACGAAGCCCTCCAGATCGCCCTCGGGAGTGGGCGGCGCATCGAGGCACTCAAAGACCTCTACTTGCGCCAACTGCAAGCAGCAGCCACCTTCGTCCGGTACTTCGAGATGCGCAACAAGAGCAATCGCATCATCTACTACTTATTTTTCGCGTCGAACAACCCGAAGGGACACGAGCGGATGAAAGAGGCAATGTGGAAGGTCGATCCGACAGGCGAGTTCAGCTTCTCTGATGCGACGAACTCCGAACAGCAACTCCTCTTCGTTGTGAGCCCGTCACTGACGCCACTCACAACCGCCATGATGCAGAAATTTGGAACCGGCAAGGAGACCGCCGTTGCGCAAGTCGAAGATTATGTCAGCCACCACACCCCCTACCTGCGCAAACACATGACGGAAGCACTCTGCCTGCTCGAATCCGAAGGCAAAGCACGAGTGGCGGCGATAAAGAAAGATGGGAAACGACGCCGGGCCAATAGTTTCCCGAGTGAAGCCCTCGTCACGTTTCTTTAATACTCGGCCCTTGCCTCGGTTTCAAACCGATTCGCAATTACGGGATATCGCGCGGTCGTGTGCTCTATTTGTGCTCGATCTGGTTCTTGGAAGATTGGCAGTTGCGGATGATACCGGCGAAACCCCTATCGCCAGATCGTGGTCCAGGAAAACGCTATCCTGTGTTTGTAATCGACCGTCGTCTTCCCAAGCAGGGCGTCTTTCGACCGGACTCGGCAGCGCCCAGCGACACATTATTCCGTAATATCGGAAACTATCTGGGCCCGCGGGGGCCGCACGCCTAAAAAACAAGTTCGCTAGAATTGTTGTTTGGCCGCCTAGCTAGGCCTCATGAGCCTGGCGATCGGCTCCCGCCCCCGGCGGCCACCTGAAAAACAATTTGGCGGGCCAAGGCGGGACCGTGGGCGAGAATGCTGATCAGCAGGCCTTAGCTAAGTCGCATTTTGTTGGATTCCGCGAGAACCCGCCTCGCTCCTGGGACCAAAGTGTCGTCGCCAAGTTCCATAGTATTCTCGGGGCGCTAGACGACGCGTATGACGCTGATTTTTCATCCTTCCGAATACGAAGCGATGAAATGAAGCCACGAGGGCTAGGCCCACGAAGGCGGAACGCCTGGCGCTATGAAGCGCCAGCTCAGAAGTTTCGCGATTCTTGTTGTCCGATTCAAACTGCTCTCCAAAGAGTTGAGAGTGCCTGGTCGTACTTTCAGACGCTAGAGGCTAGGGGCGCAGAACATCGAGATGGCCTGAATGCAGACCTGCATCATGGCGTGGCCCACGCTAATCAAGAGATCGCCAGATCCACAATGAGCATCGGAAGGAAAGCGATCCCGGATCCCGACTTTTGGCGAAGAACTGAACCACGATTTCGGAGGCTGCAACCCCGGCCACCTCAGCCCGGAGAGGTTGCACACGACAGTCATAACGGGTTGTACGCTCACTGGAATCCCAAATCGGTCAGTGGTAAGCCTTGGTACCTCAGCAATGACAGCGACGCCGACCAAGTGTCGGTTGATTGAGTCTAGACCGGGAGATGTAAGCAACTGTAAGATTAACCAATACCATGGACGCAAGCATTAGCCCGAAAATGGCCACCTACGTTTTCATCGATTCTTGCGCGTATCGACACCGTCAATTCGCTATGCAAGGTCGTGTTTTCGGCAGCCTCCTTGAGCTGATCCGAGATGGTCACGTGCAATTGTTGACCACGAAGATTACGATAGCCGAGTGCAGGAAGCTCATCCGGGATGCGGTAGGAGCGGGAGTCTCCAATCAAAAGAAGTTTGCAGTTGAGGGTTGGGTCCTGAAGCGCCTGCCAGAATTTGCGCCTATTTTTGAAAAACAAGATCGTCCTAAATTGGCTGATCGCGTCATCTCGATCTTTGATGGTTACTTAAAGGAGGCCGGAGCGAAGGAAGTGGACATGGATGCTGCGTCTGTGTCCAGAATTGTCGATCAGTACATCACCGCCTCGCCTCCATTCGGCCCGCAAGACAAGAAAAATGAATTTCCAGACGCGATTGTGATCTCGGCGCTCGCGAACTGGGCCAGGACTCAAAAAGTGGAGATTCACATAGTGAGCCGAGACGAAAGATTTCGGGAAGCCTGTGAACTCGAAGACGAACTTCATCCATTGACAGATGTGTCGGAGTTTTTAACCGAGATCGCTAGCCATGAGGTCGTGGCTTCAGCAAGGATTGGGAAATTGCTGACTGTCCGCCGCGCAGAACTAGCAGAATTGGTCCGGGGGCGTTTCGCGAACTTAGGCTCCTATCTGGAAAGTGACGTTGGCGATGGAGATGCGGAAATCGGAACCATTGATCAGATAGAGATCCAGGAAGAACCAAGTATCATATCGCTGGACGAAAACTCGGGGATTGTCGAAGTGGAATGCGAGGTTACTTGCACCGTCAACTTGTCGTGGGACGATCCTAATTCAGGAATGTGGGATTCGGAAGACCACGTGATGCTTTTTGTGCGCAAGAAAAGAGCCACCGTTGCGCGGATCATCTCAGTGACTGCAGAGTTCTTGCTTCAATATACGTCTCCCGAAGATCTTGCCCATCCTGATCAGATTGTCATCGGCCTGGGTGAATTAACCCCCGATCTGATTGGGATCGAGTTTAGTGGAGAAGACGCTTGGCAACATGGGGAACACTACGACTACGATGATCAGGACGAGGATGATGACCGCACGCAAGCTCCTGCTCATCAAACGTGACCGGTAGTCCCAGCGTAAGTCAACAGGGTTGCACGGAATCGATCTCCGGTGTTCTCCATACACAATGATCACGGAAAGCTGTTCATTCCATGACACGCGGCAGACCCCATCACTCGCCATGGGCAGAACTCTTCGCGTTTCGTAATCAGCAGGTCGCCAGTTCGATCCTGGCGGGTGGCACCACACCTCGGATGGACACAGGAAGTCCCGCTATTGTTTGCCCGACGCCGATTCTGGTATCGGTCTGGCCGTGTACGGAAGAATGTACGGAAGGAAGCACCCTACGCACAATTACCAAGCGAAGTTTAGTGGTACTCAGGGCGAATCAGCCGAGGCGACATCGCCCTGTATTTAGAGCACCATCGATCAAGGGTGAGCAATGTAGAACAATTCACCCTGATAATTGACACGCAGGAGGTCAGAGATTCGAGTTCTCTCGGGCCCACCATCACAAAACCCTCCTCCCTGCGGCTCCCATCATATTCCCCGCTGTTATTTGGTGCTCCCAATTGTGGCTCGGATGTAGTTGTCCACCTGACGCTCCAGCAGTTCCAGGGGAACCGTGCCAGTGCCCAGCACCGTGTTATGGAATTCGTAGAACGAAAATTTGTTGCCAAGCGCTTTTTTCGCCTTGTCGCGAAGCTCCAGAAGCTTTAGCTCGCCCATCATGTAGGAGCAAGCTTGCCCGGGATTGACCACGTAGCGCTCAATTTCGCTCGCTTCGATGCCGTAGTCGATAGCTTGCTGACGAGTCCAATGCTGGGTGTGGATGCCCGTATCCACCACCAGGCGGCGGGCGCGGAAAAGTTCGCCGTCGAGCTGGCCCAGCAGACCTTCAATGTCATCTCCATACCAACCCGATTCGGCGGCTAAGCGCTCGGCATAGAGTCCCCAACCTTCGCTCAATGCGGAGATACCGCCGAAGGCGCGAATCTGGCGGAACTTGGGCAGGGACTGGTCCTCCAATTGAAGTGCGACCTGGAAATGGTGGCCGGGCACTCCTTCGTGGTAGATCAGAGTGCGGAGGCCGAACCTGGTCAGGCGCTCAGGACGCAGAGGAATCTGTATCGTGCCCGGGCGGGAGCCATCGAGTGAGCCAACGCTGTAGCTAGCCGCGGCATTGGCTTCTCGAAAACGAGGATACGCTTGCGCAATCACCGCAGATTTGGGACGGCGGTCGAAAAGAGTTTCGGAACGCTTCTGCGCGTCGCGCAGGATTTGTTCTACATCCGCCATGATCATCCGCCGGCCGTCTTCGTTCTTTGGATATGCCTGATCCTGCTTCAACTTTTCGATCCGGTCTTTTACAGAACCTTCCGTGCGCCCGAGCTTTCGCAGCAATTCATCCATCTGCTTTTCGATGCTGGCCACGTGGTCCAAACCGATTTGATGAATCTGAGCCGCGGTCAGGCTGGTAGTGGTGAAGCGGTGGAGGTCGTAAGCGTAGGCCTCCTCCCCGCCTTTGAATCGCGAAAGACCTGCTTCATCGGTGGAGTGGTCCACCAAAGGTTCCAGCACCGCGATGGCTTTTCGCCAGGACGGATAGATCTGCGTTTCGACAATATTGGCCGCTTGGGCGCGCAGTTCCTCCCTCCTTGGCTGGGTGATCGACTTCACCTGCTGCATACGCTGCGCAAACACGGCGGCGAAGGGATTGTCGGCAGGCCGTGTGGCGATAAAGTCGCTCATCTGCTTGATGGTTGCCTGCAGGATAAAGTGCGGCGGGATCATGTTTTTCGCGGCTAGGCGCCGGACCTCGACGATGACTTCCTCCATGCGCGGCGACACTTGCCCAAGGCGCGCTACGTAATTGACGGCGTCCTTCTCCGTTCCCATAGGGTGTCCGACGGTGAGCGTGTTGACCAGATTCACGTTGGCTCCGCCGAATTGTTCCAGAGGGAACGAGTAGTCGAGATAAGGTTCTTCGCGTACCACTGTGTCCAGTTGCCAGTCCATCAGGTCGGCGGAAAGGTGTTGAGCAGGGGTGAGCTTGTTGCGGTCGAACTTACGCAGTTCGGCTAGGCCTTGGCGGGCGAGTCCGATTCGGTCCCGACGATAAGTCAGAGTCTCCGGAGTCAATTGCCGTTCCAGGCGATCCTGTTCTTCGCCCGTGAAGTAGCGCGCGGAAGTGGCTAGGTTGGGGTTACCGCGAATCCACTCGGAGGTAAAGCGGTCGAAAAACGCGTCGATGTTCTCCTGAGCAGAGAGCGGAACGACGCAAAGCAGCGCGGCGGCGAAAACGGCTTTCATTTACGAACCGTAGCAGGGTTTTTGGGAGGCAGTCAAATTGGTGCTGTGCCCCCTCTTTCCGAAGGGGCCGTCTGCGAGAGGCGGAACGCCCGTGCTAGGTTTGAGGGGCGGAGTCCTCGGCGGTCGGTTCACTCGTGTCGTGAAGGAATCGCCTATTCGGTTGAACACCTCGACTGCAAGTCCATCCCTCGGCTACGTAGGACGCAAGATATTCATCGAACTCCGTCTCGTCCTCGAAGGAGTACCCTCGATCATCAATGTTTTCGAGAAGCTCCGTCCACACCTCAATCTGGCCACTCTCCCGATATGTGACCTGCTTAACTGAGTAGGCGAAGTAATCCCCAAGTTCTTTATTTGCAAATTTCACGAACTCGCCAACCCTCGGCACGGCAGACATCGAAATAGCCTTAGTGAGATGAGCCCACCGCGTTCTCGTTGCTAACCAAATACTGAATTCAACGTCCATAACCGTCACCTCACCAAGCGTCGGGCTAATTGCTAGAAATAGAAATCTGGGGTGGTGCCTAGCCTCGGCTTTATCGTCTGATGTTCCGCCGGGCAGACGTCGGAGCCAAGTCAATTTCACGATCGGGCCTGCGCACTGCCGGGCGGCGCGGCCAAATATCTGAAGGCTTCTAACGGTGTTTGCTGACAGATAGTTGGGTCGGCTCATCGGTTCTGCGACGTGTGGAAAACACGCCAAATCTCAATGCTCTGCTCGTGTACGCGGTACGCGGCGATGTAAGGCATCGGAGGAAACAAAAGCTCGCGCGTTCCTTCGATACGACCAGGCCTGCCAAGAAGGGGGGCATCCCTCAAGGCGCGGATTTTCTCATAAAGCTTTCGCATCGTCGGCTGACGATACTGCGGATGATGTTCTTTCAGGTAATCGCTGATGCTCTGCAGGTCCGCTACGGCGGGCGGCGTCCAGCGAATGCGCATTTAGGAGTGAAGCATCTCTTCAAAACGGGCGTCCATCTCTTCTTCCTCAATGAACTCGCCCCGGTCGGCGTAGGCCTTACCTTCCATGACGGCGGCGTGGAAACGCGCTTCTTCTTCCAGGAGCCGCAAAGCTTCGGCTTTCAGCAGTTCACCTGCGTCGGCCTTTCCATCACGGCGGGCTATTTGCGCCAACTGCGCTTCCTGTTCCTGGGTAAAATGCACTTCCATGGGCGTCTACTCCTGCTTCCTACTGTCTCCAGCCTAAAGCAAATATAACCTACTGTCAGAGAGGAGTCTCTAGCTGGGCGCCGCCGGAAGCCACACTTCGAGCCTCGCTCCCCCCTCTGGGCGATTCGATGCCGCGATGGTGCCGCCGTGTTGCGTGATGATTCCTTCGGCCACCGTCAGGCCGAGTCCCGTTCCCCGCGCGTCCAACCGCGAAGTCACGAATGCTTCGAAGATTTCCGGCAGTACGTCTGAGGGAATACCTGCGCCGTTGTCTTCGATTGAAATCGCGATTCCGGATTCACCCTTGTGCTTCCGGGGGCGGGATCCAGCCTGAATCTGACCGTTGGGGGCTTCGATCGCGTTCAGCGCGTTGCGCAACAGGTTGACGAAGACCTGAACGAGGCGGTCGGAATTGCCCATTACGCGGTCCTCGGCTGGGACGAGGTTCTTGAATTCCACGCCCCCGGCTCTTTCGTCGATCGCCACCAGGCTCCACGCTTCGTCGATCAAAGGACGAACGGCGGCAGGTTCCATGTACTCTTTGCGGGTGCGAGCGAAGTCCACGAGGCTTTCGCTGATGCGTCGAAGCCTTTGAGTCACGCGCTGCATTCTATGGAGACGGTCCAGCGTTTGCGGGATCGCGCGAGGTTTCGATCAGCTTCTCAATCGACCCGTTCAGAACGGCTAGTGGCGTGTTCAACTCATGGGCGACGCTGGCCGATAACATACCCAGGCTTACCAGTCGGTCCTGTTCCTCCAGGCGCCGGAGAGCGAAGGCCAACTCGTCTTCATGATGACGGAGAGCCGAAACGGCGGCGTTGCGGGAACGCATGATCTGGCCGATCTCGTCGCCCAGGATGGCGGGCTCGGGAATCAGTTCGCGCGAACGGTCGCCCGTTTGGGTCGCGGTATCGGCGTCGAGCAAACGGCGCAGAGGCTGATAAACGTAGAGCGGCATGATGACCGCTTCCAGCGCGACCACCGCCAGTATATAGATGATGCCCAAAACAAGAAACAAGGTGAGCTTGGCTCTTTGCAGGGCTCTGTCATAGGATTGTTCGGTTTTTATGGCGTCGGTGAGGATTCGTGCTTGTACCCCGTTTCTCGCAGCCTGCTCCAAAAGAAGTACTTCCCGCCTCTGGGCATCCTGAATCTGGCGTTCAAACAGAGGAATTAATGAGAAGTACGCGGCCCCCGTCAGCACTAAGAAGAAAAGGTTATGTAACACTATTAGTTTCAGGCGAACCTTAAGGTTGCCAAAGAATCTTGCTGGAGTGGACCGGCTCTCTTTATACAAGAATTCTTGCTCCAGTTGCGGAACGGCTCTCGCTGTGATAGAAAATAGAATTACCCTGTGCGCATCTTTGAGGACCAACGATAGTGGCTGCAATCTTTCCCAAGTCGTCTGACATTATCTTAAAAGTCGCAGGTTTGGTGATAGGCCTGGGCGCGGTGAGCGGCATCGCCGGTTACGCGTACTATACCTACCCCACCGTGATCGACACGGGCTATACCCCGGAGCAACCCGTTCCATATAGCCACAAGCTCCATGTCGGCCAGCTAGGGCTGGATTGTTTCTACTGCCATTCCACAGTTTACAAGGCGGCGTACGCTGCGGTTCCGGCGACGCAGACCTGCATGAACTGCCACACCAAGGTGAAGGATAAAGACCCCCGCCTACAGCCGATTCGGGATAGTTTTGAATCGGGCAAACCGGTGGAATGGGTCCATATACACGTCCTTCCGAATTTTGTGTATTTCAATCACTCCGTGCACATTTCGGCTGGCGTGAGCTGCGTAAGCTGCCACGGGCGTATCGATCAGGAAATCGAAGTTCATCAGGAGAAACCGCTCAACATGGCATTTTGCCTGGAGTGTCATCGCAACCCGGCGCCCAACATTCGGCCGACCGAACTGGTGACGAAGCTGGATTGGGTTCCGGATCGCGATCCGGCGGAGATCGGGCGCGAATTGATCGCGCAGAAGCATTTGAGTCCGCCTACGAATTGCTCAGGGTGCCATCGATGAGTTTGGTGAACATCACGAATATCGCGCAGAAGAGTGCGCCGAACCAGAAGTACTGGCGCAGCTTGAATCAGCTTGCCGATACGCCGGAGTTCCACGAGTGGGTCCATCGCGAATTTCCCGCGGGAGCGAGCGACCTGCTGGACGGCAAGTCACGCCGCACAATGCTGAAGCTGATGGGCGCTTCTTTCGGTCTCGCTGGTTTGACCGCCTGCACTCGCCCGGTGGAACACATTCTGCCGAATTCGAAGGGCGTCGAGGACGTCGATTTCATCCCCGGCGCAGCGTACCATTACGCGACAGTCTTTTCGATGGGCGGCCACACCAGCGGATTGCTGGTAGAAGCGCATGACGGCCGGCCTACTAAAATCGAGGGCAATACCGAGCATCCTTCCAGTTTGGGAGCAGCTACGGCTCTGGCCCAGGCGTCGCTGTTGAACCTGTATGACCCCGACCGGTCGGCCAAGGTTCTGGATGGCGGCAAAGAATCGAGCTGGGCGGCTTTTGAAGCTTACTTGAAGACGGTTGCTTTGGGCGATGGCTCGGGTCTGCGGGTGTTGAGCGAGTATGTGACTTCGCCGTCTCTAGCCGCCTTGCGCGGCGAGATGATGAAGAAGTATCCGAAGGCCAAGTGGGTAGAATACGAAGCCTTCAATCGCGACAACGAATTTGCGGGCGCTGACATGGCGTTCGGACCGGGCGTATACGCGCGGCCGCAGTTCGATAAAGCCAAGGTGATTGTCGCGCTGGATTTTGATTTCCTCGGGTTGGATTTCCCGGCTCCGGTGGCAACGAAGAAGTATGCGCAGTCCCGGCGCGTCGAAAATGAAGAAGATCTCGACAAGATGAGCCGGTTGTATGCGGTCGAGAGTCAATTTTCGTTGACCGGTATGAATGCCGATCACCGGCTGCGCCTGAAGGGATCGGACATCAAGCAATTTGCGTTCGACCTGGCTGCGGCGGTCGGCGCGGTTCCGGGTTTGAATGTCGTCAATAGCGGGACCGACAACAGATCGAAATTTTTGGTGGCGCTCGCGAAGGATTTGAAGGCGGCGGGAGCGGGGGCTTTGGTCGCGGCGGGTCCGCGGCAGCCTGCCATTGTTCACGCCGTTACGTACGCGATCAATCAGGCGCTGGGGTCCATGGGGGCCACCATGACGCTGGCCAAGCGGGTGTATCCGGAAGCAAGCGTGCCTGCTGGTGTGGAGGCTCTGAAGAGCCTGACCGGGGAGATGTCTTCCGGGCAAGTTTCGACCCTGCTGATTCTGAGCGGCAACCCGGTGTATTCGGCGCCGGCGGATTTGCAGTTTGGAACGGCTCTGGCGAAGGTCGCCAACTCGATTCATTTGGGGCTCGACGAGAACGAAACCGCGGCGGCATCGCGGTGGCATTTGCCGGAAGCGCACTATCTGGAAAGCTGGGGCGATGCGGCTACCGTCTACGGCGTGTCGGCGATTCAGCAGCCTTTGATCACGCCAATTTTCGCTGGCAGGACGCCGGCCGAAGTGCTGGCGTTGGCCATCGACTCCAAGGATAAGAAAGCCTACGACATCGTCAAGAATTATTGGCTCGGGCAGTGGACTGACAAGGTGAAAGATCCGGCCGCGCGCGAGCAGGCATGGAAGAAAGCTCTGCACGACGGCATTATTCCGGGAGAAGCCGAGGTTCCGAAGGTCGCACTGGACGCGAAGAAGGTGGCGGCGGCAGTGGGAGCCGAGCCGAAGACTTCTGTCTACCGGCATGGAAGTCGGGTTCGTACCGGGTGCTGCAACCTGGGATGGGCGGTTCGCCAACAACGGATGGATGCAGGAAGCTCCCGACCCGATGTCCAAACTGGTGTGGGGCAACGCAGTGCTGGTCAGCGCCAAGACGGCGCGCGATAAGAAGTGGGACGACGGCGATATGGTCACCGTGTCCAAGGGGAATTTCAAGGTCGAGGCGGCTGTGATGGTGCAGCCGGGTCAGGCGGACGATTCGGTTACGCTTTCCCTTGGCTATGGGCGAACCAAGGCGGGCCGCGTCGGAAAAGATGTCGGATTTAATGCCAACCTGATTCGCACCTCGGATGGGTTCTGGTACGGCGGCGGTTACGAAATTACGGCAACCGGCGGGCGGTATGTCCACGCGACCACGCAAGAACACGGCTTTATCGGCGGCATCATGGATACGGGCCGCGCCGATCACCAGGACGAACGGCCGGTGGTCCGCGAGGCCACAGTAGCGGAGTACAAGAAGACACCCAAGGTGATCGAGGAGATGAGCGAGGTTCCGTCGCTCCATTCGATTTACCCCGAAGTGTCGTACGAAAAGGGCCATCAGTGGGGCATGGCCATCGATCTGAGCTCATGTACGGGTTGTAATGCGTGCGTAGTGGCGTGCCAGGCTGAAAACAACATCCCGGTGGTCGGAAAAGACCAGGTGCTGCGCGGACGCGAGATGCACTGGATGCGCATGGATCGTTATTACATCGGCAGCGAGGATGAGCCTCGAGCCGTCGAGCAGCCTCTGCCGTGCATGCAGTGCGAAAATGCGCCGTGCGAAAACGTCTGCCCGGTGGCCGCGACGACGCACAGTCCTGAAGGACTGAACGACATGGTGTACAACCGCTGCGTCGGCACCCGGTATTGCGCCAACAACTGTCCGTTCAAGGTTCGCCACTTCAACTTCCTGAACTTCCATAAGCATGAGCCGGTTCTCACCGGGATGGTCTACAACCCCGACGTCACCGTTCGCATGCGAGGTGTGATGGAGAAATGCACCTATTGCGTGCAGCGCATTCAGGAGACCAAGATCAAGGCCAAGCTGGAAGGCCATCGCGATATTAAGGACGGCGAGATTGTGACCGCCTGCCAGCAGACCTGTCCGGCAGAGGCCATCGTGTTTGGCAATATCAACGACCCGAATTCGAGAGTTTCCAAATTGAAGAAGCAGGAACGCAACTACGCCATGCTGGCAGAGCTTGACATCAAGCCGCGCACGACGTACCTGGCCCGGTTGCGCAATACCAATCCGGAGTTGGAAGCATGAGCGCAGTTCAACAAGATCCAGCGTTGATGGAAGTCAATCCGCCTTTAGTGGCGGGTAACCCGGACTTTCACGACATTACGGAAAAGATCAGCTCCATTACCGAGGGCAAAGTATTTGAAACGCCGCTCAAGTATTGGATCACCCTTGCCTGCACCGGCTCCATCGTGCTGCTGCTGGGCGCGATGCTGACCTACCTGGTCTCAACCGGTATCGGCGTGTGGGGCAACAATCGGCCCATCGGGTGGGCGTGGGACATCACGAACTTCGTCTTCTGGATCGGTATCGGCCACGCCGGCACTTTGATCTCGGCCATTCTGTTCCTGTTCCGGCAGAAGTGGAGAACGTCGATCAACCGGTCGGCTGAAGCGATGACGCTCTTTGCCGTGGCTTGCGCCGGTATCTTTCCTTTGTTTCATACCGGGCGTCCGTGGCGAGCCTACTGGCTGTTCCCGGTTCCCAATACCGACCTGAACATGTGGCAGAATTTCCGCAGCCCTCTGATCTGGGACGTGTTCGCGGTATCGACCTATGGCACGGTCTCGGTGCTGTTCTGGTTTGTCGGTCTGGTTCCTGATCTGGCTACGCTGCGCGATCGCGCGACCGGCAAGATTCGCCAGGTGGTGATGGGATTCCTGGCCCTGGGATGGCGAGGGTCGGCGCGGCATTGGCGCCACTATGAAGCGGCTTATTTGATCCTGGCCGGAATTTCCACTCCCCTGGTGCTCTCGGTTCACACCATCGTTTCTTTCGACTTCGCAACGTCGGTCATTCCCGGCTGGCACACAACGATCTTCCCGCCGTACTTCGTTGCGGGCGCGATCTTCTCTGGTTTCGCGTGCGTGATGACGCTGTTGATCATCGCGCGCTGGTCGCTGAATCTGCATGATCTGATCACTCTCAAGCATCTGGAGAACATGAACAAGATCATCCTGGTGACGGGATCGATTGTCGGCTACGCGTATGCGACCGAGTTCTTCATTGCCTGGTACAGCGGAAATGGGTATGAGCGGTTCACCTTCATCAACCGCGCGTTCGGTCCTTACTATTGGGCCTACTGGACGATGATTTCCTGCAACGTGCTTATCCCGCAGCTCTATTGGTTCAAGCGAATGCGCACCAGCATCCCGGTAATGTTCATTATCAGCATCACAACGAATATCGGAATGTGGTTTGAG
Organism: Terriglobia bacterium; assembly: GCA_963766615.1. Lineage (GTDB taxonomy): Bacteria > Acidobacteriota > Terriglobia > Bryobacterales > Bryobacteraceae > Palsa-187. Next base: position 427,131 of record CAVYBC010000006.1, on the reverse strand, counting down.
CGCTTTGTGATTATCGTCACCAGCCTGCATCGCGATTTTCTGCCCAGTTCGTGGGGTTATTTCAAACCGACCTGGGTGGATATGTGCACCTTCACGGGAACCATCGGCCTGTTCCTGACACTGTTCCTGTTATTTGCGCGTTTCCTGCCGATGATCGCCATTTCCGAAGTCAAAGGGGTTCGCGCCATTGAAAAACATTCCTTCGCCGGGCAAGAGGCGGTGACGAAATGAGTACGACCAAAGCCCCCCTCGATCTGGAAATCATCAAAGAGCGAATCGGGCTTGGGGCGGACAAGATTTACGCCGTGATGGGCGAGTTCGACACCCCTGAAGACCTGATTGCCGCGGGCCGCCGGATGCATGAGATGGGCTATACCAAGCTGGATGCGATGACGCCGTTCCCGGTGCATGGGATCGACGAGGCCCTGGGGATTCCTCGTTCCAAGATCGGATGGATCGTGATCTGCGTGGGTCTCTCGGGAACCGCTACCGCCCTTCTGCTTCAATGGTGGGCCGGGGCCATCAACTATCCCCTGGTGATCGGCGGCAAGCCGCTATTCGATTTCTCTTTCTCTATTCCGATCGCTTTCGAGCTGACAATTCTTTTTTCGGCCTTCGCAAGCGTGCTCGGCATGCTCGGGTTGAACGGATTGCCCAGGCTCTATCATCCGTCCATGAATTACCGCAGCGCCCATCGCGCCACCGACGACCGGTTTCATCCTGGTGGTCGAGGCGGACGACCCGATCTTCGATGCGCAAGCCACGTCGGCGCACATGCGCAGCACGGGCGCGGAGCTGGTGGAGGTGGTGATCGGATGACACCCCCCAGAAGTCAGAAGACGAGTCAAGACAATCAGCATGCCCTGGCATGGTTAAGCGGCTATTGCGCTCTGCCACTGGTCGCCGTCATCATCGCCATCGCGTTTCTGACCGGTTGCACGGGAGTCCAACGGACTCCTCCAATAGAAGTCTGGGACGACATGAAGCGTCAGCCCAAGTTTATGGCGCAAGGCGAAACCACCCTGACTGACGTCTTCGCCGATGGCCGCCAGAGCCGGATTCCGCCGGAGGGAACCATCGCGCGCGGATTCCTTACCGAAAATACGGCCTACTACACGGGAATGGAAGGCGACCTTTACGTGGGTAAGATGCCGGTACCCATCACCGCCGATCTGATCAAACAGGGCGAGGCGAAATTTACGGTCAACTGCACGCCGTGCCATGACCGCACCGGCTCGGGGCGGGGAATCGTCCCCACCCGGGTGCCCATCTGGCAGCCGTCTAATTTGACGGAACAGCGGCTGGTAGAGGCAGCGGACGGAGACCTGTTTAACGTCATCACCAATGGCCGCCGTACCATGCCTCCTTATCGATTCCAGGTGCCGGTGGCGGACCGCTGGGCGATCATCGCCTACGTGCGGGTGCTGCAGAGAGCCGCTCACTCCACCGACAAGGATGTGCCGGGCGACGAAGATTGAAGCGGAGCTGAAATAATGAGCGGACATACATCACCTTCGCGCGGCGAGACCTACCAGATGGAGATGAGCCGGTGGAATGCCGGCCGCAACGTGCTGATGCTGGCGTCGTTGATCTCCATCATCGCGTGCGCGGCAGGCTATATTCTGGAGCCGGAACGGTTCTTCCGATCCTACCTGGTCGCCTTCACGTTCACCTCGGCGATCGGCTTGGGAGCGTTCTTCTTCGTGATGGTCCAGTACCTCACGGGTTCGGCCTGGAGCGTCACCATGCGGCGCATCATGGAAAACATCATGATCACCTTGCCGGTAGGTGCGATTCTGTTTATTCCCCTGATCTTCGGGTTGAAATCCGTTTATTCCTGGACCGACATACCCATGATGCAGGCAAGCGCGGCGCTCAAGGGCAAGCTCGGCTATCTGAGCGAGAACTTTTTCGTGCTGCGCACCTACATCTATTTCGCGCTCTGGAGCATCTGGATTTTTTCCATCTACCGCAATTCCACCAAGCAGGACGGAACCCACTCCATCAAACAAATGCATGCCAATAGCGCCTGGAGCGCTCCGGGATTGTTTCTCGTGGTAGTAGTTGGGTCGCTGGCCGCTTTCGATTGGCTGATGTCGCTTCAGCCCGCTTGGTATTCGACGATTTTCGGGTTGTACTATCTGGCTGGGGGCGCTTTGAGCTTCATGGCGGTGGTCACCCTGATCTGCCTGGGCTTCCGCAAAGCGGGAATTCTCAGTAACGTGATCAGCCCCGAACACTATCACGATTTGGGCAAATGGTTATTCGCGCTTACTGCGTTCTATACCTACATGGCGTTTTCGCAGTACCTGTTGATTTGGTACGCCAACCTTCCGGAAGAGACCATCTTTTATCGCACACGCCTTCCTGGCGGATGGTTCTGGATTAGCATCCTCATGCCGTTTCTCCGTTTCCTGATTCCCTTTTTTGTCCTGCTCTGCAGACCGGCAAAGCGCAGCTTGCTGGTGATTGGTCTGGTGGCGGGCTATAGCCTGGTAATTGAATACGTGGATCTCTACTGGCTAGTGATGCCTGTCTACAGTCCCGCGGGTCCGCAGCTACATTGGCTGGATTTCGCCACGCTCTCGGCCACCGTCAGCCTGTGCGGAATGATGTTCTGGAGCAGGTTCAAGAAAAACAAGATGATTCCAGTGGGAGATCTACGCCTGGAACAGAGCCTGCATTTTGAGAATGCGTAAGGACAATTGAATGAGCGAACACGTTCAGACCACTCCGATCGGCCACCACGATCCGAAAGAGGGATTCGACCGGGGGGAACCCAACGTAACCTCCATCTGGCTTTTCACGATATTGAGCGTTGTCTCTTTGGTTGCGATCCTGGTGGCTCTCCAGCAGTATTTCGTGAAGATCTGGAGCGATGCGGTGACCGAGAAGGTGCTCATCGCACCCGACTCGCAGCTTCAGATGGTTCGCGGCCGGGACGCCTGGGATTTGACCCACTACATGTATCTGGATAAGAAAACCGGCCAGGTGCGAATTCCCGTGGAGCGCGCCACAGACTTATTCCTCCAGGAAGTCGCCGGCGGCAAGCCCTTCTATCCAGGAAAGCCGACCGTTCCGAAGAAGGAAGAGCCTGCGGCGGCCGCACCAGGAACACCGGGAGTTCCAGGGGCGGCTCCTGCTGACGCAAAGGCTCCGGCAACACCGGCTCCCGTCACACCCGCTCCCAAAGCCACCGCCGACAAAAATACCGATAAGAAAGCCGCCAAGAAGAAGTAGTTTGTTATGACTCTCCGCCGTACATCCCCGTTCTGGTCCGCCATCCCGGCGCTGGGGGCGGTGTGTGTGTTCGCGGGAGTCCTCTTCGCCGGTCCCGATTCGCGCGTCGGCGGGCCCAACCCCGGCGATCCCCCGGTGCTGCTTCCTGGCCAGACTCCATGGCAACTTCAAGGGGTCGGAATCGACGAACATCTGGGCCGCACCATCGACCTGGGCCTGACCTTCACCGCCGAAAATGGCTCTCCCGTGAAGCTTGCCGACTATTTCAATCAAGGCCGTCCGGTCATTCTGGACCTGGTTTACTACAAGTGCCCGATGCTGTGCACCCTGATCCTCAACGCGCAGACCCAGACTATGCGCGACCTCGCCTGGACGCCTGGAAAAGACTACGAAGTGGTCACCATCAGCATCGACCCTCGCGAGACTTCCGACGTAGCCAGTGAGAAGAAAGCCATCTATCTGAGCACCTATGACCGCCCCGCGCCGGGCTGGCACTTCCTGGCCGACCGGGACGGCAACGCCAAAAAGCTCGCCGAGCTAATGGGTTTTCATTACCGCTACGACGAAAAGCAGCAACAATTCGCGCATGCTTCGGCCATCATGATTCTGACCCCCAGTGGCGTCATCTCGCGATACTTGTACGGGATCCACTACCCCTCCCGCGATGTGCGCTTCGCCTTGGCTGAGGCGGGCGAGGGCAAGCTGACGCATGGCGGTGGAAAAGCTTTTATTGTTCTGTTATCACTACGACCCCCAGGCGAATCGTTATGTGTTGTTCGCGATGAACGTCATGCGGACCGGTGGGGTCTTAACCGTTCTTCTTATTTCATTCACGTTGTGGCGTCTGTTCCGGACCGACCGGTTGAGGACGCGAACGTTGGCGGCGGGGCTGGGACGCGCCCCGAACCACCGGGAAGGAATTGTATAAATGGAGTGGCTTCGCGCCCTCATATTGCCCCCTCAGGGCTCCGAGTTCGCTAAAGAGATCGATCTCGTTTACATGGGACTTTTGGTCTTGTGCGCCGTGCTGTTCATCGGCATTACCGGCGCGGCGGTGTACTTCTCCTGGCGATTCCGCTACAGGCCCGGCCGCGTAACGCCGCACATCACCCACAATACGCCGCTCGAATTGTTGTGGACCATACTTCCGTTGCTGCTCTGCGTGGTTATTTTCTTTATCGGGCTAAAGGGCTGGATGGAATACTCGGTAGCGCCCGGCGACGCCATGGAGATCCAGGTCACGGCCAAGAAATGGCTCTGGCAGTTCGAATATCCGGACGGCTCCCGCACCATCAACGATCTTCACTTGCCCTTTAACAAGCCCGTGAAGTTCACCATGACCAGCGAGGACGTGCTCCACGATTTCTTTGTGCCGGTGATGCGGGTGAAGCACGATATCGTTCCGGGCCGCTATACACAGGTCTGGTTTCAGCCGAATGTGATGGGCGTTTTCGAATTCACCTGCGCCGAATATTGCGGCAAAGGCCATTCCGATATGCACGGCAAGCTGACGGTGGAAAATGACGCCGCCTACGCCAAGTTCCTGGAGACCGGCGGAACGGAGTGGGAAGAATACCGCGACAAAAACCAGTGGCCCGCCTGGGGCAAGATCCAGTGGGAGCGTAAAGGCTGCAATAGCTGCCACACGCTGGATGGCACCGCCAGCAAGGGTCCGAGCTGGAAGGGCATCTGGAACAAGATGGAAACCATGAACGACGGGTCGGTGGTCAAAGTGGACGAGCTTATGTGAGAGAGTCCATGATGAATCCCCAGGCCAAGATCGTAAAAGGGTTTGAGCCCGTCATGCCGACGTTTCAAGGGTTGTTGAAGGAAAACGAAATCCACGGGTTGGTGGAGTTTATTAAGTCGTTGCAGAACTAAAGGTGAGAATATGGAACACGCACTCACAACTGGTCCGAGCGTAAGCCGCCCGAGACCTAAAAAGAATTACCTCAACGAGACCTCCGGGTTCTGGAGCTGGGCCGGCACACTCGATCACAAACGCATCGGCCTGATGTACCTGGTGGGTGTGCTCGGCGCCTTCTGCCTGGGCGGTTGTTTCGCCCTCATGGTCCGCCTCTCGCTGTTGACCTCCAAGCACATGCTGTTCGGCCAGCAGATCATGACGGCGGAAACGTATAACCGCATGTTCACCCTGCACGGCGTGGTCATGGTGTTTCTGTTCATCATCCCCGCCATTCCAGCGTCGCTCGGGAATTTCGTCCTGCCGCTGATGCTGGGGGCCAAGGACGTCGCGTTTCCCCGGCTCAACCTGGCTAGTTTCTATCTGTGGGTGACCGGCGCGATCATGGGCGTCACGTCCATGCTGGTTGGCGCGGTCGACACCGGCTGGACCTTCTACACCCCCTATTCCACAACCACCGACGGCACCGTGACGCTGATGACCATGGCGGCTTTCGTGTTGGGTTTCTCCTCCATCTTCACCGGAATCAATTTCATCTCCACCATCCACAAGCTGCGTGCTCCGGGTATGGGCTGGTTTGACCTTCCTCTGTTCCTCTGGGGCATCTATTCCACTGCTGTCATTCAGGTCCTGGCGACTCCGGTGCTCGGCATCACGCTGGTCCTGCTGGCTCTGGAACGTTCCTTCGGCATCGGCATCTTCGATCCGCGCCTGGGCGGCGACCCGGTCCTCTTCCAGCACTTCTTCTGGTTCTATTCGCACCCGGCGGTCTACATCATGATTCTGCCCGGCATGGCGATTATCTCCGAGCTGATCCCGACCTTCTCGCGTAAGACGATCTTCGGCTACCGAGCCATCGCTTATTCGAGCGTCTCGCTGGCCTTGGTGAGCTTCATCGTGTGGGGCCATCACATGTTCGTCGCGGGCCAATCGCAGCTGGCCACCGTGATCTTCTCCGCGCTTACGTTCCTCGTCGCGATTCCCTCCGGCGTCAAGCTGTTCAACTGGCTGGCGACTATGTATCGCGGCAACATCTCTTTTGAGACGCCCATGCTCTACGCCATCAGCTTCCTGATCCTGTTCGCGATCGGCGGCCTCACCGGCATCTTCCTGGGCACTCTGGCTACTGACGTCCACTTGACCGACACTTACTTTGTGGTGGCGCACTTCCACTACGTCATGATGGGGTCCACTGTCATCGCGTTCTTCGGCGGGTTGCATTACTGGTGGCCGAAGATGACCGGACGTATGTACTCGGAAAAATGGGGCCGCATTGCTTGCGTGCTGGTGTTCATCGGCTTCAACATGACCTTCTTTACCCAGTTCATCCTGGGTAGCCGCGGAATGCCCCGCCGCTATTACAACTATCTGGACCAGTTCCAGCCGCTGCACGCTTTCTCGACCGTCGGCTCTTGGGTCCTCGGTCTGGGCTTCATCATCATGGCGTCCTATCTTCTTGCCTCCCTGCGCAAAGAACCCGATGCGCCGGACAATCCCTGGGGCGGAACGACGCTGGAATGGCAGACCTCTTCGCCTCCCATCACGCAGAACTTTGAAGATCAGCCCGTGCTGGAGCGCGAGCCCTACGATTACCGGCCCATAGCGCCAGCAGCCAAATAGAAGGCGAACTTCATTTTCATGAGCACAACAAGCGTCGAAGTACACGGTCACAGCGAGGATCACGGTCATCACGATCCCAATCAGCAGCACCATTTCACGACCATGGAGCAGCAGTTTGACACCTCCAAGATCGGGATGTGGCTGTTCCTGGCGACGGAAATTCTGCTGTTCGGAGGGCTCTTCGTCGGCTTCGGCATGATGCAGGCCCGCTTCCAGCGCGAATTCGTGGAAGCGCATCACCACCTGATCCGCTTGGCTGGCGCGCTGAACACAGTGGTTCTGTTGTTTTCCAGTTGGACCATGGTCATGGCCGTGAACGCGGCCAAGCAAAACAACAAGGCTAAGCTCAAGCTGTTTCTGATGCTGACCATCCTCTGCGCCTGCGTCTTCTTGGGGGTCAAGTATTTCGAATACACCACCGACTTTTCGGAAGGCCTGTTCCCCGCCAAGTGGTACAACCACTACGGCGATGCGATCCCCGGCAGCCGCGGCTACGCCACCTTCTTCTCGTTCTATTTCATGATGACCGGCCTGCACGGCATCCACATCGTGGTCGGTATCATCCTGTTGAGCATCCTCTACGTCAAGGCCGGGCAGGACCGTTATAACAGCACCTATTACACTCCCGTCGACCTGGTCGGCCTGTATTGGCACATCGTCGACATGATCTGGATCTACTTGTTCCCGTTGTACTACCTGATTTCATGAGCACCCATACCGATACTCACACCGCGCACGCGGAGAATCATGACCATTCGGCCATCTATCTCCGCATTCTGATCCTGTTGCTGATTCTCACCGGGATCACCGTAGGCGCGTCTTATATCGACTTCGGATCCGGCAACGTCGCCATTGCGCTGTTCATCGCGTCCGTCAAGGCCATTCTAGTGGCCTTGTTCTTCATGCACTTGAAAGATGACAAGCCGGTGAACGCGATTATCGCCATCGCGGGCTTCATCTTCCTGGGCATCTTTATCATGTTTGACCTGATCGACTTCAACACGCGCGTCAAATACCAGCCGTTCAATTACACGCCCACGGTCAGCACGGAAAAGATTCCCGGAGCCTCGCCCGCGGGCAAAGAAGGCGACGCAGAAAAAGCGAAACCGGGCGAAAAGGCCGGCGAGAAAGCTCCCGAGAAGGCAGCCGACAAGAAGTAGGTCTGCTCTTACCTGTGTCCGTCCGTGCTCACTCGCACAGCTGTTTCCTGTAAGGCGTCAAATAGCATTCCCATCTCCTCCTCCGTCCCTGTCGAAATCCGCAGGCAGTTAGGAAGCCCGAACGTGGTCAACTGGCGGACGATGACGCCTCGCCGCAGCAATCCTTCAAACACCTGCCGCGCCGCATCTGCAGTCTCCATCGGAACCATCACGAAGTTCGCCTCCGACGGAACAGGCTGCAGCCCAAGGCTTGGAAGCGTGGTCATCAGACTTCGCATCCCGCGAGCGTTTAATTCCAGCGACCGGTGCAGCCATTCGTAGTCGTCCAGCGCCGCGATCCCCGCGACCTCCGCCAGTCCGCTCGGCTCAAACGGAAGCTTAACTTTGTGCAAGTGAGTAATCAGGTCCTCATGCGCGAACCCATACCCGACCCTCATCCCCGCCAGTCCATAGACTTTTGAAAAAGTCCGCAGCGTGATTACGTTGTCATGCCGGTAGTGCATCGAATCCGGGTAACGAGGATTGTGGCGGCCGTATTCAAAATAAGCTTCGTCCATCAAAATCAGCACTCGCTCCGGCACATGCCGGTAGAACTCGTCGAATTCATGCCGCGAAAAAATGGTCCCGGTAGGGTTATTGGGATTCACCAGATAGATGATCTTGGTCCGTTCCGTAATCGCACCCGCGAGAGCGGGCAGATCGTAGTGCCAATCGCGATACGGAACCGTCCGATAAGCGACGCCTCGCGACTTTGCCAATACCTGAAAGCCTCCAAAGGCCGCCTCTGTGGTAAGCACCTCATCGTCATCGCAGAGGAAGGTGCGGATGATATTGCTCATGATGCCATCCGACCCCGAGTCGACAATCACATTTCCGACCTTCGCCTCGAACTCCTCGGCAAGCCTCTCGCGAAGCTGCAAGTCCGCCCGACGGATACCGGTTAACTCCATCCAGGTGCGCCCGCATCGCATCGATCGCACGAGGCGAAGGCCCCAGCGGATTCTCGTTGGAAGCCAACTTCACCACCCGGCTCAAGCCGTAGGCTCGCTGAACCTCCTGAATGCTCCGGCCGGGTTCGTAAGGGCGAAGGCTCGCGATGTAGGGCGGGACGAGTGCCATCCTGTTTCCAGAGTAGCGCCAATGAAAGACAACGGTCTTGCTAGAGTGGCGGTGTGAAAGGTGCCCCAGGATCATTACTCAAGATTGCGCCTCCATCGGAGTGTGAACTGCTTCTGTGGCTTCAAACGAAGGTTAGCCGATTGATGCTCGAAGAAATCGCGGTCGAATGATTTCGGAATACGGATTTCGAACCCCTTGCTGCCGCTGCCTATGCTAACTATTCAGGCTCTTCCTCAGTGGTGCCCGTACAATTTGCTCTTGTGGCCTCCCGTTAGCCCAGGGTTCGCCAGATCACATATGCCCAGGTCATGTCTTTCAGTACAAAGCCGTCCCTCGCGAGCACTTGCCACCAAACACTTTGCTGCGATTCAAGCTCAGCTGAGGCCCAATCCTCCGTTGGGCTTGCTTTCATGGTGCCCTCGCGAAGTGTTGGAATTGGAGAGGTGGAGAGACCCTGATCGTTCGTATGGGGAAAAGCCGCCCTCTGGCGAACGAGGACATATCAAGCGCCTGTTAGCCTGTTTGATTCTGCTGAGAAACGGCGCATACGTAAAGGGTGCTTTTGGCTTGTCAGAGGAGGATTTCTTCCTGCAAACGTCGGCGGCCTCGCTGATCCGTCACTGGGTACGCCCTCGTATTAAAGGCTCCGAAGCTAGCCCTTGGATTCATGCTGTGGCTCTTTGAATTGCACAGGCACTCCCCGGCGCTGGGACAGCTCGCCCTTTCAGACCCTTTATGGGCTCCTACTCTGGCCGCATCAATCGGGTTTCGGTGAAATGTCTGAGCCGAACATTATTCAAATCTGCAACTGGGCTGATGCAATAGAGAGGCGGAGCCGAAAAACTCTGGGAGACGAAGTTGACACCGAGAGATGGTCGATCGGTCTCAACTCGTATGAGCGTAGTCCCACTGATCGCGACCTATGGCTGTTGGTGGCGCGGCAGGCATTTGATGAGGCGCATAGAGACTACTCTGCTGAGACTCGGGCAGTCCTCCAACGTTTTGTGGATCGTCTTGCAGAGTCATGACCTGCCGCCCCACAATGCCAAAATATAACCATGACCTTCCGCCGCGTAATCTGGATTGTCCTCGACAGCGTCGGCATCGGCGCCATGCCCGATGCCCTCTCCTACGGCGACCCCGAAGGTAGCGACACTCTAGGCAACGTCGCTCGCCAGCGCCCCCTGAAGCTTCCCAATCTATGCCGCCTCGGCCTCGCGAACATCAAGCCGCTGACCGGCCTCCCCGCCGCCGACGCCCCCTTCGCAGCGTACGGCAAAGCGACCCTCGCCTCTCCCGGCAAGGACACCACCACGGGACATTGGGAAATGGTCGGCATCCATCTCGCCAAGCCCTTCCCTCTCTTCCCCAACGGATTCCCCCCCGAGCTTATGCAGGAATTCGAGCAGCGCATCGGCCGAAGCACGCTCGGCAACAAAGCTGCATCCGGCACCGAAATCATCAAGGAACTGGGCGAGCAGCATGTCGAGACTGGCTCGCCGATTGTTTACACCTCCGCCGACAGCGTGTTCCAGGTGGCCGCGCACGAAGAGGTGATTCCTCTCTTTGAGCTATATAAAATCTGCGAAACCGCACGCGAGCTTCTGCGCGGCAAATGGGAAGTCGGCCGTGTGATCGCGCGCCCGTTCACAGGACCCGCGGGAGCGTTCACCCGCACCTCCAACCGCCACGACTATGCCGTGCCGCCGCCCCAAGGAATGTTGCTGGACCAACTGGCCGACCGCAAGATCGACGTCTTCAGCGTCGGAAAAATCTTCGACGTTTTCCTGGGGCGGGGAATTCGCGAATACGAAAAATCGAAAACCAACGCCGATGGAATGGCCAAGACGCTGGCCGCCATGGACGCCGTCGAGCAGGGACTAATCTATGTCAACCTGGTCGATTTCGACATGCTCTACGGCCATCGCAACGACGTCGAGGGTTACGCGCGGGCACTGGAAGAAGTGGACGCCTGGCTTCCCTCGCTAGAAGCGCACCTCAAGGACGACGACCTGGTAATCCTCACAGCCGACCATGGCTGCGACCCCACCACGGCTTCCACCGATCACAGCCGCGAGTACGTCCCCGTGCTCGCCTATGGCAAGAAGTCGCGTCATGGGGTCAATCTGGGAACGCGCGGCTCACTCTCAGACCTGGGCCAGACCGTGGCGGAGAACTTCGGCGCACATATTGGGAACGGAGAAAGCTTCCTGTCGTCACTCTAGAGGCCGCCAGCGGATGTCCTCTCGACCCGATAGCGCCAGGTCCAGGACGTCGGTCCGCGACCGGTCGAACCGAACCGGCACCAGTTGACCGTTGTAGAATCGCCTCACTTCTAAGGTCGGCAGAACGCTTTCCACGCGCCTGACACCGGCCGCTTGCAAAGCGCCTCGCACAGTCCACGTGTCTCGAAGGGCGACCTCGGTTCCGTTGACGGTCGCGACCAGAGCAAGGCTCAAAGCGCTTCCGAAGGGAGCCTCCACGCACAATCCCTGGGCGGCAGCTTTTGCACAAACGCCTGCGTCGGATTCCAAAAGCTTGGTTTGTTCCCGCAGTTCACCCCTGGTGGATGCTGCGAGCACAATCGCCAGATGGTCCGATCGCGAATCGGCTGTATGGAGAAAGAACCGGTAGTAGGCGGCGCGATCGGAGAAATGCAAATAATCCCCGCGAGGCTTGTCCGGCTGGCTCACCTGGTCCCCCACCCGATCCGTCGCAGATAGAAATGCGATGCTCATTCCCTCGCCGTCCGTCCTCTGGCGGATCGCATACCAGGCAGTCTCCACACCAATGAGGTCGGGCGTCGGCTTCACGTCCACCGTCAACGCTCCTCCCTTGGCTTGCGGATCGGAGGAGACAATCAAATCAGCACCCGGCTTGGCGCCTTCGCGCAAGATAGGAGCTGCCGAAAACAACCTGTATTCGGGACCGAGATCCCTATACATCAGACCGGGGAACCGCAGCAAATTGGAAGCTACGATAGGGTCCAACGGCACAATTTCCGTTATTCGCGTAGCCAGAACGAGTCCTTCGCCATCGGCCACGCAGCCCTGATCTTCCAGCTTTTCAGCCCATTGTTGAAGCCATCCCGCCGGATGAGCCACCAGTTTCTCCGGCTCGACTGTCACCTGAACGGAAGACCCCGCGGCGAATTGGATGCCGTCTTCTGAGACACCGCATTTCGCCGCGATCGGAATCGTGACGGTGCGCTGAGTTAAGCCGGCTTGTTTAACAGCGGGCGGGATGAGGACATGATTCACATACCTGTAGGCTGGTGGACCAGCGCAGCCGGCGTTGATCGCAGCCACGACGGCTAGCGCGAATTTCAGGCTCCACTGTGGAGAATAGTGCACACCAATCCCGGATCGAGAAGGGCCAGATAGTCTAGCTTAAGTCCCGCTTAAGTAAGAGCTTATCAAATTGACTCCGCGTCACTGCGGAGAACTTCTGCACGCCGGGGGCCGCGGATCGAAACTAAGGAGGAGTTATGCACTTTCCCGTGCACGTCGTCTGCGAAATCTGCTGAGGATTGCCGAGCTTGGTCGGATCTGAAATGGACGGCCGCCGCACACTCACGCCTTCGGTCACCGACCCGTCGCTCCCCACCTTGCGCGTGATCAACTGCTGTTCTTTGATCTGCTGCGGCGCCCCGTTTTCTTGAACGCGTCCGTCCGCCGCCGCGGCGTAGAGATTTACCTCGCTGGTCTCGTTGCCGTTCTTGTCCTTTGTTGTGGTGGACACGGTCTGACGCGCCAGTTGAAGATTCCCGGTCAGGCTAGGCTCATAGTCGGCGACCTGCTGAGTGGTCGTCTGGCCGCTCTTGGTCTCGACAGTCACGTGCTGCAACGCTGGGAACATCTCGCCATTCTGAGACCGGCGGTAGACCATTTCTTTCGTATCCATGCGATCTCCCGCCTTCTGTGATTCACTAGACCGCTTTTCGGCGACCTGAAAAGATCCGTCCAATCCAAGCTGAGCGATCTCCGTCTGCTTCGTCGTGACGCTGCCCTGCACAGTGGTGTTCACCGTGCGGCGCTCCGTTTCTTTCAAGGTGCCACTGTAGTCGCTGGCAAACGTCTTCGCAGTCTCGGTGCTGGAACCGTTGGCTTGAGTCTCCTTCTCGTTCACCACCCGCTGCGTCATGATCAACTCGCCGGTTGGGTTGTAGCGTTTGATGATCGTCTCCGTAGTGGTCTTATTGCCCGACTTCGTTACCGTTTGTTCGGTTTTCTCCAGAGGCACGACACGGCCATTGACAGATTGACTCAACTCCCGGGTCGCGTGCCCGTCCTTGACCAGGCTGGTGTCGAAGGCTTCCTCTGCGACACGGTGTCCGTTCAGATCGGTCCTGTAAAGAGTCGTGTCGTTTTGAGCCCAGGCGAGCGCTCCGAGGGTACTCAAGAACCAGAGATGAGTGAAAAAACGGGTTCGCACACCTTAAGGCTAAGCCAAATGCCCCCGTGAAACGATCCGGCGAACACCTGAGCTACAACATCAGTAAACATGGATTCCCGTACAATAAATACAGTGAAGACGTTCTATATCGAAACCTTCGGCTGCCAGATGAACGCTCACGATTCCGAAAAAGTCGTCGGCACCCTGATGGCGCAAGGTTATCTGCAGGTTGAGACCCCTGAGGAAGCGGAGCTGGTCTTCTACAACACCTGTAGCATTCGCGATAAAGCCGAACAGAAAGTCTTCCACCGGCTGGATCAGTTCAAGAGGCAGCAAGGTGGTAAGACCTTCGCTGTTCTGGGTTGCGTAGCGCAACAGGAAGGCGAGCGCATTTTCGAAAAAGCTCCGCACGTCAGCCTGGTGTGCGGCTCGGCCAGCTATAACAAGCTGCCCGAAATGCTGGTCCAGTTGGAAGCAGGCAATCGCCGCGTCACCGGTCTCAGCCTGGACACACAGGACACTTTTGAAACTCCCATGACGCGCCGCGATAATCCGCATCGCGCCTATCTCACCATCATTGAAGGTTGCGACAAATCATGCGCCTATTGCGTGGTCCCGTTTACACGCGGGCCGGAGCGCAGCCGCACCAGCGCCTCAGTGATTCGCGAGTCAACAGAGCTCGCTAATGCTGGATATTCTGAGATCCAACTCATCGGCCAGAACGTGAACAGCTACCGCGATCCCTCGGCCGCGGGATGGGACTTCGCCACTCTGCTTGACCAGGTGGGCCGAGTCCCGGGCATCCGCCGCGTGCGCTTCACCACCTCGCACCCCAGGGACTTCACCAAGCCGATTATCGACGCCATCGATTCCAACCCGTCGCTATGCAATCATGTGCATCTTCCCGTACAGTCCGGTTCAACGCGCGTTCTGGAGGCCATGCAGAGGCTCTACACGCGCGACGAATACATGCAGCGCATTTCCTGGATGAAGGCTGCCTCCCGCCCCATCGCGATCACCACTGACATCATTGTGGGCTTTCCGGGCGAAACGGAGGCCGACTTGGAAGACACGCTCGACCTGCTGGAGCGCGTAGAATACGATTCTCTGTTCAGCTTTAAGTATTCCCGCCGCCCCAACACCGCGGCCCTGTTGTTGGAAGATCAGGTTTCGGAAGAAGAAAAGTCCCGCCGGCTCATCGTGGTACAGGAAGCGCAGCGCAAGATTCAAACCAGGCGCAATGCACAATACGTAGGAAATACAGAGGAGTGCCTGGTGGAAGGCTTCAACAAGGCAACCGGCCAGTGGATCGGCCGGACATCGCAGAACAAGACGCTCAATTTCCTATGGCCGGCTGCCCCTGAGGGCGTTCTCGGTAAGTATGTAGAGGTCCAGGTGACCAGGGCTGGGCCGTATTCCCTAGCCGGAGAGGCCGTCAATTGAAGACTTTTAAGGAGGGCGCGATGGAAGTGGAAATGAAAATCCGCGGGCTCATGATGGACCCGGTGACAAACATGCCCATCGTCGTTCTCAAGGACGTAAACGGGACAGCGATCCTTCCCATTTGGGTCGGCATCTATGAAGCCAATGCAATCGCTCTGGAGATCGAAAAAGTTGCCACCCCCCGGCCAATGACACACGACCTCATCCGTAACATTCTGTTCGGACTGGAAGTCGGTGTTAAAAAAGTAGTTGTCAGCGATCTAAAGGAAGATACCTTCTACGCTGTAATCTGGGTGGAGCGCGACGGCGAAATGATTTCTGTCGATTCCCGACCCAGTGACGCGCTAGCTATTGCCTTACGCCTGGATTGCCCCATCTACGTGGAGGAAACGGTGCTCAAGTCGTCCAAGAGCACATCCACCGTAGTAGAGGCTACCCACAGCGAAGAGATCCGTAAATGGCTTGAGAACCTCAACGACGAGGATCTGGGCCGCTATAAGATGTAACAGCATTTTCAGCCATTTGTATCGGCGTATTGACTTGTACCTCCAAAGTGATATCATTTGCATATCTAAAGGAGATCAAGTCATGAAAGAAAAACAGCGGCGGACCGCTTCCGGTTTCGCCTATCTGATAGTTCTGTTGCTTGCGCTGTTCGGAGCAATCTGGGAATTGATTAGCGCTGTAAACGCAGTAAAAGCAGAACAGGGGAGCCCATATGCTGTTCTGGGTTGGCTAGTGTCGATTCCGATTCTGCTGATATGCCTGAAGGGCCTTTTTGGAGTTCAGCCGAATCAGGGGATGGTGCTCCAGTTATTCGGGCACTACGTCGGCACAGAGCGCACGGCAGGGCTGCGGTGGGCGAACCCGTTGTACTCCAAGAGACCGGTCTCCTTGCGCACGCGTAACTTCGAAACCGCACATCTGAAGGTCAACGATAAGGACGGAAATCCTATCGAGCTGGCAGCAGTGGTGGTTTGGAGCGTAGTCGACACCTATGAAGCCATCTTTCAGGTGGACAGCTATGAAAACTACGTAAAGGTGCAGAGCGAAGCGGCGTTGCGGAACCTGGCGGCGGCTTATCCCTACGATGGGCACGACGGCGAGAAGTCTCTACGAGGATCCATGGCGGAGATTGCCGCGCATATGCGTGACGAAATCCAGGAGCGTCTGCAGGTGGCGGGTGTCGAAGTTAAGGAAGCGCGCATCAGCCACCTTGCCTACGCTCCTGAGATCGCCGGCGCCATGCTGCAGCGCCAGCAGGCATCCGCCATCGTGGCGGCCCGGCAGAAGATTGTTGAAGGCGCGGTCGGAATGGTTGAGCTGGCGCTAAAAGAGCTGGAAGAGCACGGCACCGTAAAGCTCGACGATGAGCGTAAGGCTCAGATGGTGAGCAATCTCCTGGTTGTGCTTTGCGGGGAGCGAGCGGCGCAGCCGGTAGTCAACACCGGGACCATTTATCAGTAGCCTGTTTTAAAGCGTGAGAAAGAATTTTCCACTTCGAATCGACGCCCAAGTCCTCGACGCGGTCCGGCGCTGGGCAGACGACGACTTGCGCAGCCTCAACGGCCAAATCGAATATCTCTTGAGGGAAGCTTTACGCCGCGCGGGCCGTCAGATCCACGCGGCGAATGAGAAGGGAGACGAGGGAGACGAACCTACTGCTTCTTCGGAGCAGCCGGAACAGCCTTCTTAGCCGGAGGCGCGGCTCCGCCGACGTTCTTTCCGGTCCAGCCAGTCAACTGTTCTTTCTCGCAATTCAACACCAGCATGAAGGGCTCTTTCGTAAAGGAGTTGCCGGTGCACTCAAACTCGAGATCGCTGCCCGTCTCCATTTTTCCAGCCAGAGCGTTTTCAAACTTCAACGTGACCTCGGCGACATCGGGCTTCTCGATGCCAAGCACCAGTTCCTTGGGCCGTGTCGCGGGGGTCATGGAGATCAGCTTGCCTTTAAACTTGGGCAGGGCGGCGTCCTTCAAACCCATGTCGAAGTAGCTCTGACCGTTGTCGCCGGTCAGCTCTTTCTTGATATTGCGCCACAGAGCCATTTGAGGATCCTTAGCTGCTTCAGCGGCATCCTGATCGGCCTTGGCTTGAAGAATGTCATTCTTGCTCTGGATCTTGAAGTCGGCCGGAGGCATGGGATTGGCCTTGGCCATTGCCAGCAGTTGGTCCGCTCCTTCAGCCGATCCGTGATAGGTGGCATATGCCTTGTTGAAGAAGGCCAGGATCTGGGTGCGGCCCGCGGGCGCCAGAGAATTAGGACCATCGTACGATGCAGCCCTGGCGTAATGGTAAAGGGACAACATCTGTTTGGTGGGATCTTTCTGTTGCTGAGCCAGCAAGGCTCCAGCGAGCCAGTAAGAGACTTGCGCCTGTGTTCCATCCAACTGCAGAGCCTTGGTTAGTTCGACCTCTGCCCCAGGATTATCCTTGCGGGTGACGTCGATGAAGCCGAGCGTGCGCTGCGCAAAAGGCTTCATGTCGGACTTGGCTTTGGCCCACGCAGCATCGTCCAGGTTGGAAGGCTTGTTGGCGGCGGCGTAAATCGTGTCCAAATCGGCCAGAAGATGCTTGGCCGCTTTCTCGGCTGTGTCCATGTCGGCAGGCTGTGGCGGGTTGAACGTGTAAATGTAACCCACGACGGCGGACAGAGCGCGAACGTCATTGGGACGCGTCTTCAGAATGTCCACCGACGTGTCGAAAGCCTGGCGGCCGTTGTTCAATTGCTGATACGTAATCAGGTACATGTCCTGGCGGACATTGGCGTAATCGCTTTGTGCGTACGCGCCCTTCCATTTTTCCAGGGTAGCCAGGCGAGTAGTCGCATTCGCGTCTTTTTGCGCTGCGTCAAAAAGATCGTACTCAGCCCGGTCTTTCCATTCCGGCTTCTTATCCTGCGCCGCCAAGCCGAAGGCGAACACAAACGCTGCTGCTGCTACCGCTCCGAGCTGCTTTACCTGTAACACTCCATACCTCCCCAATGATGTTTCAATCCCAGGAACCGCGTCCCCTGGATCATCATAACGCTTCAACAGACAGGGTTTAGTTCTCTGCGGAGTATAGCCGATGTGAACTGCCAGAGGCAAGGGCATCTGTACTATGTCTTAGCCGGCTCCCGCAGAAGGCCAAACATCCACGGCACGTTAGATGCGCCGCGCGGAGATTAGTGCTATAGATTTTTCCGGAGGACAGCCCAGTTCCCGGCCCCCGAATTCCCGCTCGCTACCACGCGCCAGTGGTAGGCGCTCGCATTCATCACGAGTTGGCTGGCAACAGGGTCATGCATGATCAATTCGTCCGCATAGAAGAGGTTTGCGCCCTTGGTGGCGAGCGCCTGGGCGAGAGAAAAATCCTTGGTTACGTCCTTTCGGAGGACGTCGTACCTGATGGCCGGGCAGTTACACCGGCCCACGTAGCTTGTGATCTCAGTCCCAAACTCTGTCGAAACCATCAGGGGATTGGGCTCAGCAAAAGCGGCTGCTGCCGGCTGAATGCGGCGAGTTGCTGTTAGGAGCGGTCGGCTGAGGCGTTGCTGCTCGTAGACGCTAGGCTTGAGAATGAGGGCTGCTACCAGCACTACGGAAATTGCCGCCACCGCCCTCCGCAAATTCGGCCATCGGCTGACGATTACGTAGAAACAATAGGCAATCACGACTCGCAAACCAATGCCGAAGATGAACATGTAGGAAGGCCTTGGACGATTGCTTAGCATTGCGGCACAAACAGAAAGAGCCGTGCATCCCAAGGCAATACCTGCCCAAACGCGCTGTTCGGTCCACTCCGTGCGCCACCAAATTTCCGTTCACGGACCAACAGGACCAATCCCGCGGTAACGCCATGCAGGCCAACACGGTGGGTATCAGGACGAAGTCGGATTGATCAGTTGGGGCATAATCCGGGTTCGCCGATCCTGATCTGAAATTGAAAAGAAGGACCTGAAGCCCGGCTGGGAGCAAGCTGAATATTCCACCACACATGCTCCGCCATGGCTCTCGGATTTCGCCGAATGGCCTCCAGAAAGTGAGATCGCGAGATCCGAAATCGCGGTTCATGAGTTGGTCGCACTCGCTCCAGGACTTCACCTTGAAAGTCCGATGACCTTTGCTGATATCCGGCTGCAAAACCTGGCACACGTTCAACGTTTGCTTTGCCCGCAGGTGGCCGCAATGCTGGCAGGGTTCTTCGGACGAACAAACCAGAATCAGTAAAGGGCGGCCACCAGAATTGGCAACCCGTAAGCAAGTCCGAGTCTCTTGAAGTCGAGATCCTCGCGCGGGTGTTGAAGCAATTCCCAGCCCAATGCTGAGAACCGGAACAACGCGGCCGCCACCAGATACTCATTCCTCATCAAATCCCAGTGGAAGCAGGCCGGCGGCACCGATTCCCCGGCCCTGTTCGCTCGGGAATCCAAAGCACGTGCCAGCACGGACAACAACAGGGGAATAACTGCGAAAAGATGCACTTCGTACAGGGCGTTAAAATTTATGGGCAGCACACCCACCAGGCAGCAGCCATCCAGGCGATGCCCGGCGGTATCAAACTGCGCATGAATGCGAGCACTAGAGTGGTGCTTACGAATACGATGATCAACCGGTGAAGAATTATGATCAATGTAAGGGTCTGTAGTGAAATGTAACATGAAACTGCCCAGGTACAAGGTATATAATGGCGACCAATAGAACTGAGCCGGAGTCCGGTCTAAACCAGCTCCATTGCACCCAGGAAATATTGAGTGGTGTCGCCGGTAGTCAGATCCTTGTACCACCACATTCCCCAAACCATTTTAGTTGGAGGAGCAAGATCGCTGTGTAGGATGTTACCGGCAGGCAGATGGCTGAACGCAAACTCTGGATCAGTGAAGGCAGCCAGGTAAACCTCAGCTGTCGCTTGGGTTTAATTTTTATTTGACGGGGCAGTGCCGACTTCTTTTGCTCGCGCTTCTCCCGTTTCGATAACCCAGGCATTATAGAACTAGATTTAACGATGGACTTTTCTATGATCGAGAGGTGTGAGATGCAGCCCGCACAACGAACATGATCTGATAAGCGAACAGGCCAGGCAGTACGTTGGTGACCACGGCCATGCAACGATTCGTGGCCTTCATCAGCCAGTGCTCGTGCCCGCCACGCCGAATACCAATTCCAGAGGTGTAACGGTGAACTTCTCCGCGCGGATTTCGAACCGTTCTCCAAGCATCAGGCGCCGTGCCGTCTTCCTGGTGAAAAACGGAGGTGGGTTCTGTCCAATAATTCCTCGCTGGGTGTACTCAAAGCGTCCGAGCAAAAGCATGAGCCGCACGGATAAATGGGCGACATTCGGCACGGAGATAATCAACTCGCCTTGTGGCGCGAGCACTTCGCGGCACTGTTGCAGGAGCTTCTCAGGATGGCGGAGATGCTCCAAAACATCAAGCAGAAGGACGCGATCAAAGCGCCTTCCTTGAAGCGCCTCGATCACGGGCTGGATGCCTTCCTCCAGGTCGGCGCTGAAATAGTCTTCGAAGGCATGGGAATTGGATGCGGCCGGCAACAGATCTACACCTGTGACGCGATTTCCATTTGCCTTGAGTTCCGCCGCGACGGCGCCTTCTGCGCAACCCAGATCGAGCACTGTACGTTCCGCGCCCACCAATTGTTGGACATAGTAGTGGCTGGAATATTTGCTTTCCTTTACGGGATAGTGCGTGAAGTATTCGCGAAACTCGGGAAAACAGGCTACGGAGGCGCGGGTTTGCTTGTAGCGGCGCACGGCCCGAAACACGTCTTTGGCGTACCTCAATCCGTTTACGTAACAGATCTCCGTTCCGTAGTAAGTCGGGATGGGAACCTCTCCGATTTTGTAGCGCTGATGCTGCAATTTGATGATGATCTCAGTATCGAAATGGAAGTCGTCGGTCATCTGCGTCAGATCGAGCTTGTTCAGGGCGTGCAGACTATAAGCCCGATAGCCGCTGTGGAACTCCGTAAGATTCAGATCCAGCGCGTAATTTTCGAAAACGGAAAGAATCCGGTTGCCCACATATTTGTAAAGAGGCATGCCTCCCTTGAGAGGGCCACCGTAGGTCTTCATCATCCGCGATCCGAAGACCGCATCCGCTTCTCCCGAGACAATAGGATGGTAGAGGTGAGCCAGAATCTCCGGCGCATATTGCCCATCGCCATGCAATAAGACGACGATGTCGAAGCCTCTCTCAATGAAATAGGCGTATCCGGCCTTTTGATTGCCACCATACCCCAGATTTCGAGTGTGCTTGAGTACGGTCAGTTTCGGCAGCGCCCGCAGGGCTTTCAGGCCCATGGCGAGTTCGTAGGTGTCGTCCTGACTGGCGTCGTCAAAGACGGCCACCTCCTCGACGTTGGCCCACACGCTGGGAGTGATACGCTTGAGCACCTTTGTGAGAGTGGTAACGGCGTTGTAAGTGACGATGAGAATGCCGATCCGCTTGCCTTGGCACTGCGCCAATTCGACTTCGTGTTGCAGCGCTCCGGAGGCCTCAATCCCGGGCATGGGATCGAAAGGCAACGCGGAGAGATCCGCGCCGGTGAAAGGCTCCGGCGATAGGGTCTCTGGGCGAGGGTCTCCCATATCAGATCACTTTAACAGGTTCGTCGCAATCAGCCGCCCGGCAGCTTCCAATTGCGGAATGGAAACCTAACCCACGCCTCCGGCCTCGACCTTCGGACGATCCATCACTGAAGACGTTAAAAAATCGCGGTTCATTCGGGCGATCACTTCAATCTGGATGCCCTTGGGACAGACCGCTTCGCATTCGCCGATGTTGGTGCATTGGCCGAACGCTTCTTCGTTCATTTGCGACACCATGCGCAACGCGCGTGCGCCGCGTTCCGGCTGGCCTTGCGGCAGCAAACCCAAATGCGAGATCTTGGCTGCCGTGAACAAGGATGCCGACGCGTTGGGACACGCTGCCACGCACGCTCCGCATCCGATGCAGGCGGCAGCGTCCATGGCGAGATCGGAATGTTCTTTGGGAACCAGAATGTCGTTACCGTCGGGCGCGCTTCCGGTGGACACCGATACAAAACCGCCTGACGAAATGATCCGATCAAATGCACCGCGGTCCACCATCAGGTCGCGCAGAACCGGAAACGCGGCTGCGCGCCAAGGCTCCAGATAGAGCTCTTGTCCATTCTTGAAATGCCGCAAGCTAAGCTGGCAAACTGTGGTCCTGGGAACAGGGCCGTGCGCGACGCCGTTGATCATGAATCCACATGCGCCGCAGATGCCTTCGCGGCAATCATGCTCAAACGTGACAGGCTCTTCTCCGCGCTGGATCAGTTCCTCGTTGAGGACGTCCAGGGCTTCCAGCATGGACATGTCTTCGTTAAGGGCGTTGGATTCGTAGCGCACCATTCTACCGGGGTCATGCGCGGACTTTTGGCGCCAGATGTGGAAGGAGAGCTTCACTTATAGCTCCTCTGCGAAGGGTGCACGTACTCAAACGCGAGCGGTTCCTTGTGCATCACTGGCGCGGCGTCTTGCCCGGCGTATTCCCAGGCGGCGGCGTAAGAGAAATTCTGATCGTCGCGAAGAGCTTCTCCATCCGGTGTCTGATGCTCTTCGCGGAAATGTCCGCCGCAGGATTCTTCGCGGTCGCGCGCGTCCAGGCACATCAACTCGCCCAGTTCCAGGAAGTCGCCGACGCGCCCTGCTTTTTCGAGTGATTGATTGATCTCCTCCCCCGAACCGAGGACTCTGACGTTTTGCCAATAGTCGAGGCGAAGCTCGCGAATCTGTCCTATGGCTTTCTCCAGACCGGCACGCGTGCGAGCCATGCCGCAGTCTTCCCACAGAATCTTACCGAGCTCCCGATGGTAGGAATCCACCGTGCGCGAACCCTTGGTGTTCAGAAGTTTGCTGGTTCGCGCGCTTACTTCATTTGAGGCTTCCTGAAACGCGGGGTGCTGTGAATCTATTTTTTCGAGCTTGGTGCTAGCCAGGTAATTGCCCAACGTGTACGGGATGACGAAGTAGCCGTCGCAGAGACCCTGCATTAGTGCGCTGGCACCGAGGCGGTTCGCGCCGTGGTCGGAAAAATTCGCTTCACCGATTACGAACAGGCCGGGGATGGTGGACATCAGTTGGTAGTCCACCCAGAGGCCGCCCATGGTGTAGTGAATGGCCGGATAGATGCGCATGGGGACCTGGTAAGGGTTTTCGCCTGTGATGCGTTCATACATCTCAAACAGGTTGCCGTAGCGTTCGCGAATTTTATCTTCACCCATTCTTCGAATGGCGTCGGAGAAGTCGAGGTAAACTCCCAAGCCCGTGCCGACGCCGCGGCCTTCATCGCAGACAGCTTTGGCGTTACGCGAGGCTACGTCGCGCGGAACCAGATTGCCGAAACTGGGGTAGCGGCGCTCCAGGTAGTAGTCGCGCTCGACTTCAGGAATCTGGTTGGGGCTGCGTTTGTCACCCTTGGCCAAGGGAACCCAGATGCGACCGTCGTTGCGGAGCGATTCACTCATCAAGGTGAGTTTGGATTGATAGTCGCCGGAGACGGGAATGCAGGTGGGGTGAATCTGGGTGAAGCATGGGTTCGCGAAGGCAGCGCCGCGCTTGTAGGCACGCCAGATGGCGGTGCAATTGGACCCCTTGGCGTTGGTGGAGAGAAAGAAAACGTTGCCGTAGCCGCCGGTGCCCAACACCACCGCGTCGGCTGTGTGGCATTCGATGACTCCAGTGACCAGGTCGCGCGTGATGATGCCGCGAGCGTGGCCGTCGATCACTACCAGGTCCAGCATTTCGGTGCGAGGGAACATGCGGATGCGGCCGGCGTCCACCTGCCGCTGCACGGCTTGATAGGCGCCTAGAAGGAGTTGTTGACCGGTCTGGCCGCGCGCGTAAAACGTTCGCGAGACTTGCGCGCCACCGAAGCTGCGGTTGGCCAACAAGCCACCATATTCGCGAGCGAAGGGGACGCCTTGGGCCACGCACTGGTCGATGATGTTTACGCTGAGCTGCGCCAACCGGTAGACGTTGGCTTCGCGGGCGCGGAAGTCTCCGCCCTTTACTGTGTCGTAGAACAGGCGATAGACGCTGTCGCCATCGTTCTGATAATTCTTGGCCGCGTTGATGCCGCCCTGCGCAGCGATGGAATGGGCGCGCCTGGGCGAATCCTGGAAGCAGAAGCACTTGAGGTTGTAGCCCAGCTCCGCTAGAGTCGCGGCGGCCGAGCCTCCAGCCAAGCCGGAGCCCACGACAATGATTTCGTATTTACGCTTATTGGCGGGATTCACCAGTTTCATTTCAAAGCGGGATTTGTCCCACTTCTTTTCGATGGGTCCACTGGGAATCTTCGCGTCGAGAATCATGCTAGACAATCTGGGGAACCACCCGTGCCATTACGGAGATGGGAATTGATATGAAGCCGAAGAAAATGAGGAGTGCGATCAAGGTCGCCAAAACTCTTAGATGCGGTGTGTAGCGCGGGTGATTCAGTCCGAGGGTTTGCAAAGCGCTCCATACGCCGTGGCGGAGATGCAGGCACAACAGAGCCATCGCGATCACATACGCGATTGCGATGATGGGGATTCGGAAACCGGCAATGACGTTGCCGTAGGCGTCGGCCGGATCGTAGGGCGTTCCTCCCATGCCGAAAGTGAATTGGAGCAGATGGTACACCACAAATGCCGCAATGATGGGGCCGGACATATACATGCTACGCGACGCATAGGTGGAGGTAGAAGATTGATACCTCGTGTAGGCGATCGGCCGGGCGTGGCTTTTCACAACGGCAAGTTTAATGGTCGACCAGATGTGCAATAAGACGGCGATCAGCAAGACTCCTCGAGCCATCCATAAGAGCCCACCGAGGGCGTGTACGGATTCGGCGTATCCGTTAAAAGCTTCGGGTCCGCGAAAGATTTGCAAATTACCTGCAAGGTGCACTACGACGAAGCCAAACAAGGCTGCGCCGGTGATGGCCATGACGGCCTTTTTTCCATTTGTCGTGTTCCAAAAGCGCAGAGGTTTAGCGCTTCCCACGGCGACGGCGGATGTACTCATTTGTCAGGGGAAGGGTTCTTCTTCATGATACGCGAACCGCAGGTTATGAACAGGCACACTACTCCCACGCCGTTGCGGGCGGCCGCATTTTTACACACGGCCGCCAATGAATTGAGTTCCACCTCACGAGCCGTTCTCGTCTACGGTGTGCAACTCTCGGATGTCATGAGCCGTTTCCAGCTTTCTGATGGTATGAAATCGCGATCTCAAGGTCTTCCGTCGAGGCTATCCCTATAGTTAGCTCTCGTAAGCCTTTCCAGGGGCTCCGGAAGTTCCGCTCCATCGTAGTGCAACGCTTCCGGGCCCGGAAGAAACTTGTTGAAGAAGGGCCGATAGATCCTCTTCTCGATTGGAAGAATAACACGGGGGTTCTGGGCGATTTGTGGAACTCTTAGATTCTAATGGGGGATTGGCGTGTGACTGGCTTTTCTCTTACATTCCCTCCGCGATTTCGAGCAATTTGCTGACGGTGTTCCAATTCCGGCCCGTCCATGCCTTCTTGTGGGCTTTTTCCACGTGTGCCATCGAAAGCTTTGGGCGGGCCTGACCGTTCGGAAAATAGATGTAGAGTTCCGCTGCATCCGCCAATAGCTCTTCGGGATCCGCCTTGACTTGAAGCAGCTTTTCTCGCGCCTCATTGTCGAGATTGCCAGAGAGAAATACGACCAGGAGCTTCCCAGGGTGGATGTCGGGCCGCTGGGCGAAGGGATTTCTTTGGACGACGCTACGCAGCTCAGAGATCGTGCGGCATAAAACGTCGGCACGGAAGCCGTATTTCTTCTCGATGGCGTCTTCGATTCGCCTGGCAAGCGGAGCGACCGCGCGATCTTTGGTTCGGAAAACAACGTTGCCGCTTTGGATGAATGTCTGCACTCCCTCCAAACCCAGCGACTCGTAGAGGGCCTTGAGAGCGTCCATCTTGATCATCCGGTTGCCGCCGACATTGATGCCGCGAAGCATGGAAATCACGATCATGGTTTTCAGCATATCTGCTTGCATGGGGTGGCTCGCGCCTGCCACAGTGAGAACGATGGTACATCCGGCTTATCCCGCTGCTCGCATTGTGGCCGCGAGGGCGCATCTCAACTTCGCTGAGCAGCATGCGGCGGACCGCAATCGTGGACGATCGGACCTGGCGCCTCTGCCTAGTGAGGACGCAATGGAGGCCATCATCGACGCATCTTTCTGGGCGAGTCTTCGCCGTGAAGAAGGCTATCGCCCGAAGATTTCCCTCGCGTTTTGTCCACCTGAGCAGGCGGGGCTTGCCATCCTTTTCGAGCAGAGGCTTCCGCTTGCTCCCGAAGCGCTGACGCACGTTGCGCCAGCGGTGGAGCGTCCTGGCATCCACTTAGGAGTGTGGCGCGACGACGAGGAATATTATGTCTGGGGAGCTACGCGATCGCTGCCGCCGCTGTGCTTTGTTCTGGAGGTGATCGACCCGGGGCTGCTGGTGGTGAAGCGGCGCAGGGGGCAGGAATCGGGCAAGTTCGTTAACGTCGCGGTGCTGGAGGGCGATCAGATCAAGGTGCTCGACCACCGGTTAGTTAACCCCGCCGAGGCTCCCGCAATGGTCGCTTCTCTGTTGGGCTCGGACGCGACGCGATTTACGGCGGACTATACCAATGTTTTGATCCAGCTCGCCATTTCGATGCGGGCGCATGGACGGGGGGGATCGTTGCTGCTGGTGCCTCACGCGACTGAAGCGTGGCGGGAATCGATCATCGGTCCGACGCGCTACGCGGTGAGGCCGCCCTATTCGGAGCTCGCCGATTTGATTCGCGAAGGTCCTCAGGAAAGTCTCAAACGCCCATGGCAGGAGGCGTTACGCGGGGCGATTGAGGTAGTAGCCGGTTTGACAGCTGTGGATGGAGCGATGGTGTTAAGCGATCAGTGCGATCTGCTGGCGTTCGGCGCTAAGATTGGCCGCCGCGAGGGCCGTTCACGGGTGGAGATGGTGGTGGATACCGAGCCGATCGAAGGCGCGACGCCGCGCACGGTTCATCCTTCTACTTTGGGAGGCACTCGCCACTTGTCGGCGGCGCAGTTCGGACATGACCAGCCGGATGCCATCGCGCTGGTGGCCTCGCAGGATGGGCGCTTCACGGTGTTTGCGTGGTCGCCGCAACACCAGGCGGTTAACGCTCATCGTGTGGAGGCTCTGCTGCTGTAGGTGCGCACGCGATGCTACGATTTTTCTAAGAATGTCCTTGTACCGAGAGCTGCCGCCACCCGCTTCGCATGCGCGATGGATCGAGTGCGCCTGGCTCCTGGAAAGCGGCACGGAGGAACTTGCTCATCGCGTTCCACCGGATGGATGCGTGGATATCGTTTACGGTCCCAGCCATGGTCTCCGCGCTATCGGCACCATGACACGTGAGCAACGCTTTCAGTTTCCTGAAAACGTCAGCTTGACTGGCATCCGCTTTCGGCCTGGTATGGCCGGGACGATTCTAGGCGTCTCGCCGGAGGAGCTTACCGATGGGTCGGCGCCACTGGAAGACGTGTGGATGCGGCGTGGACCGGCCTTAAAGCGCCGCTTGGACGATGCGAAATCGATTCAGGAAGCCATGGGTCTGCTGCTGGGCAGCTTGACCGTTCCAGCAGAAGCGCCGAATCCGGTGCAGCAGGCCATTGAAGTGATCGCCGCAGCGAATGGAAGTGCCGATCTGGATAGCGTCGCTTGCCAAGCCAATCTGAGCCCGCGCCAGTTTCGACGCCGCTGTCTGGAGGAGAGCGGCCTTACGCCAAAAAGGCTGTGCCGAGTGCTGAGGTTCCAGCACGCTTGCAGGATCGCAGGGTCGGCTGAAAGGCCCACCTGGTCTGAGATCGCTTTGGAAGCGGAGTATTTCGACCAGGCTCATCTGATCCGCGATTTTCAGGATTTTACAGGCCTCACGCCGATGGCCGTTTTTTCCAATACTCGAAGCCGCAGCCTCGGTTAGCATCGGGGCATGAAGATTACACCTGTACTGATCGTTGAAGAAATTGAGAAGTCGCTGGCCTTTTGGGTCGACCGGATTGGTTTCGTGAAGACGGTCGAGGTGCCGGAAGGCGATCGGCTCGGCTTTGTGATTCTTGTTGGTGACGGAGCGGAGCTGATGCTGCAGACGGCGGAGAGCGTCCGCAAAGACGCGCCTCAATTTGCGCCGAAGGAGGGGGCGGGCAGTGTTGGGATATTTATCGAGGTCGAGGATTTCGAAGACATTCTGAAACGCCTGCAAGGGTACGCTATAGCACTGGCGGAACGGGTCACGTTTTATGGAATGCGCGAGATCGGGGTTTTCGAGCCTGGGGGGCACACGGTGATTTTCGCGGCGCGGCCGGCGACTGAGAAGCAGTGAAAAAAAGCGATTGGCCGCAGATGAACGCCGATGAACGCTGATAAGATTCTTGTCGTTCATGCACGACCTGGATTTTTTACGGCTTCTGACCTCAATTACGGCTTCTGACCTCAATTTAGGAGGCTCTTTGACGCTTGCGCGGAGGGCCGGTTTGTGAAAAGATTCGGGGGCTGGAGGTAGTTGATTTGCATCTTCGAGTCCACAGGTTGATCGCGACCGGTCTGACCCTCGCAACACTTGGCTGGGCGCAGGCTCCAGCGGCTCCGCCCGCGGGAATCTTCAAGGCGCTACCGGTGGTGAAGGGTCCTACGCCTCATCTGGCTGACGGGACCGTGGACCTTTCCGGCACCTGGAACGGCGGCGGCAGCAATTCGAGCGATATTTCGAAGGCTCTGAAGCCGGGAGACGTGGTGGTAATGCTGCCTTGGGCAGAAAAGGTTTTCAAAGGCCGGATGGCGGCTGACGATCCGGAGTCGCTATGCCTGCCGTTCGGAATTCCGAGAAGTGCTCCTTATCCGTGGAGAATTCTTCAGACGCCGACCCATTACTTCATACTCTACGAAGGCAACATCCACAGCTACCGGCAGATCTTTATGGATGGACGGAAACACCCCGCCGATCCCGATCCCAGTTGGTACGGCCATTCGATCGGGCATTGGGAAGGAGAGACGCTGGTGGTGGACACGGTCGGGTTCAACGATAAATTCTGGTTCGACTATCTGGGGCACCCGCACACGGAGAAGCTCCACACGATCGAACGCTACACGCGGACGGACCTGGGGAACTTGAGGATCGAAGTGACTATCGAGGATCCCGGCGCTTATGAGAAGCCGTTTACAACGGTCGGGCGGGCTCGCCTTTCTCCTGGGGACGAGTTGATGGAGTACATCTGTCAGGAGAACGATCAGGACAGAGGTCACTATTCGGGTCCGGCCCGGACGCCCAATGAAGGGATCACGGAGCCGGTTCGCGAAAGTAAGTAGTCTTTTATTCGAGCGCGAATACCCAGACTGCGCCGCCTTCGGGCACTTCGGGATATTGGCCCGGGAAGAGACGGTTCAAATTTCCCTGCATGCCGCGGGAATCGCCGCCCCAGCCGGATTCGACTGCGACGTACTGTTTGCCGTCGACCGTGAAAGTCGTAGGCGGAGCAAGGATGCCCGAGGTCGTGGGAAATTGCCACAACAGCTTGCCTGAAGTGGCGTCGAATGCGTGGAACATCCGATCATTTGTGCCGCCGCTGAATACTACACCGCCGCCGGTAACCAGCACTCCTCCCCAGCTGGGCGATTTTGCGTAATTGTGGGTCCATACCTTCTGTCCCGTGTCGACATTCCAGGCCTGGACTTCGCCCACGTGGTCTGCACCGGGCTGGATACTCATGCCGCCGATACGTGCGCCGGTGTAGCCTTTTCCTGGCGTGTACTCGACCTCTTCCTGGCCGGACATTGTCTGGCACAGGTTTTCGTTGGCGGAGACGTAGATCATGCGCGTCTTGGGACTGTAGGCGGCAGGAGGCCAGTTCTTGCCGCCCCACAGAGATGGACAGTAGGTGGCTTCCTTGCTGGTTCCCGGCTTGTGTGATTCATCGACGATGGCTCGGCCGGATTCGGGATCCAGGCGCAGGAATACGTTTTGCTTCACGAACGGTTTGCCTTCGATGAACTTGATGGGGCCGTTAGACCGCTCCAGGAACCGCAAATAGCCGTCGCGGGCGAAGTCAACCAAGCCTTTGATGGTTCGATCGCCGCGTTTGAAGTCGACCAGGATTGGCGGGGAGACTTCGTCCCAATCCCAGGAGTCGTTGGGGTGGTATTGGAAATGGCCTTTGATCTTGCCGGTGGCGACATCCAACGCCAATACGGATGAAGAATACAGATTGTCGCCGGGGCGTTTATCGCCCATCCAGGGACCGGGATTGCCGATACCCCAGTAGGCGATATTGGTGTCCATATCGTAGTTGCCGGTGACCCAGACGGAGCCGCCGCCGGTCTTCCACTGGTCGCCACCCTTGGGCCACGTTTCACTGCCGGGTTCGCCGGGCGCGGGAATGGTGTAGGTGCGCCACTGTTCTTTGCCGGAGTCGGGATCGAAGCCTGCGACGAATCCCCGGATGCCGTATTCGCCTCCGGATGCGCCGACCATTACCTTGCCTCCGGCGATCAGCGGCGCTAGCGAGATGTAGTAGCCGGATTTGTTGTCGGCAACGGTAGTGGTCCAGATTTCTTTGCCGGTCTTGGCTTCCAGCGCGACCAGCACGGCTTCGCCTGCGGCGAAGTAAACCTTGTCGCCATAGAGCGCGACGCCACGGCTGGTGTCGTGCGGAACGTTGGATCCCGTCGGTCGAGGACGATGATAGCGCCACAACACAGTGCCCGTTTTGGCGTCAAGGGCGATCACCTGGTTGTTGGGCGTGGATATAAACATCGCGCCATTGTTGACCAGGCCGGGGGCCTCGTGGACTCGTACTTCTCCGGTGGAGAATCCCCACACGAGTTTTAGTTTGCCGGCGTTGGCGGGGGTAATCTCGGAAAGCGGACTGTAGCCCCATCCGTCATAAGTGCGCCGGATCATCGGCCAATTCCCGTCTTCGGGTTTCTTGAGGCGGTCCGCTGTCATGGGGCTGTAATTCTGGAGCACGGCGGGCAGGGGCGCGGCGGGGCGGCGGGGTTGCTGGGCGAGCGACCGAATGGGGCGGTCCCCAGCATGCCGAACAGCGCGGATAACGCAGCGGGGCGGAAAGATTTCGAGAACATCACGGGTCTCCTGAAGTCGACTTGTAACCTCGTAATCATATAACGGTTGGCGGTCCTCGCGTGTATGCTTGGGAGCATGGCAGTGAGCGAGGACATCGCGATGCTAATCGTGGAGATTGAGGCCAACGTGAGCCATATGGAATCGCTGACGCATGGCCTTTCGGAGGGTCAGTTTAATTGGAAGCCCGAGCCTGGGCGGTGGTCCATCGCGGAGTGCATCACGCATCTGAATATCGCTAATGGAGGAGATCTTGCGCCTCTGGAGGCAGCCATCGCGAAGGGGCGGACGGGGAATCGGATGGGAGAGGGTCCGTTTACATATGGATTTCTTTCCAAGAAATTCGTGGAGACGATGGAACCGGGGGGCAAGCGTAAGATCAAGGCGCCCAAGTTGTATGTGCCGCCTTCACAGGCCCGGAAGGACGAGACGATTAAGGAGTACCGTCGGATCGCGGGCGAGCTTCGGCGGCTGACACGTAGCGCGGACGGATTACACCTGGGTCGCATCAAGACTTCTATGCCGGCGTTGCCTTCGGCATTGCGGCCGTTTGTCAAAATGCCGTTGGGGGCGAGGCTGCATTTGATTACTGCGCATGACCGGCGGCATTTGACGCAGGCGGAGCGGGTTAGGGAGCATCCGGACTTTCCGAAGGCGTGAGGCGTTCACTTGTCATTGTTCACTTATCTAGGAGTTCGACGGTGAGCAGGATGGTTTTGCCTACTATTTCAAGGCTGTGCGCCGATAATTTGTCCATCGTGTCGGCGTTGCTATGGTGAAACTCGCCCATTCCGTCGAATTGGGGGCCCATGCGGCCGTACTTGGCGTCGACAACGTCAACGGCCGGAATTCCGGCGCGGATGAATGGGACGTGGTCGTCTATGATGTCGGTCTCGTATTGAAAGAAATATTGGCCGTACCCAAGCTCTTCGGCGGCGTGCTGGATGAAATCCTGCAACCAACGTTTGGAACCGGTCTCGCGGCCCACGCTGAGGCCTTTGGCGGCGATCATATCGAGGAGAAAGAAGCCCTTCACCCGTGAAGCGGTGCCATTGGCTGCTAACTTTTGGGCCAGATGGCGGCTGCCGTAGAGTCCGTCCTCGTCGGTGAATGCCTTAACTGCTTCTTCGAGGTCGGTCCAGACGAGCCAGATTTGCATCTTCGTCTTGTGGCTGGCGAGCGCGTCGGCGAAGGAGAGCAGAATGGCGGTGCTGGAGGCGCCGTCATTTGCGCCAATGAATCCGGGCTGGAAAAGAGTGTCGTAGTGGCCCGCGAGGATGAAGATGGGCTGCTTGGGATCGTCGCTGACGTTGAATTTGCCGATGATGTTGTGGACCTTAACGGGGCCGCGGGGAGTGGTGGCCGTGAAGTCGTCGGCTTCGATGCGGCCGCCGTCCTTTTGTACCACTTGATGGATGAGGTTTTCGGTTTTCACGTGACCGGGTGAGCCGGGCCAGCGTTCGCCGAAACCGGCGATTTGGGCGGTATACGCGAATGCCTGTTGCGCGTTGAAACTGTCGTGCAGGGACGGGGCGGCGGATAGGGATGCGGCCAGGAGCGCAGCGGTTGGAAGAATCTTGGTGAGCAATCGATCCCATTATTTCATTTCTTGACGTCGAGCCGTATTCCGGCTAGTATATCCGTAACGGATGTATCTACATGGCTGATCTGCTTCCACTTACTCCACCGGTGTTCCACATCCTGGTGGCCCTGGCCGATGGCGAGCGGCATGGGTACGGCATCATGCAGGACGTCGCGCAGCAGACTGACGGCTGGCTGCAGTTGGGTCCGGGGACGCTCTATGGCTGTTTGAAACGAATGCTTGCCTCGGGGCTTGTGGAGGAGTCGGATGAGCGGCCCGATCCCGAGTTGGATGACGCCCGGCGGCGGTATTACCGCATCACGATGTTGGGCAAGCGGACGGTTCGGGCGGAGGCGGAGAGGCTGGCGGGCGCGGTGACGGCTGCCCGGGCTCGTAAGCTGCTGGCGGGAGGAAAAGCATGATGATCAGCTCGATTTTGACGCGGCTTTATGCGGTGATGCTGTATGCCTACCCGAAGCAATTTCGCCTTGAGTATGGCTGTGAAATGAAGCGGTTGTTTCAGGACTGTTGCCGCGATGCGGGGAGGGCGGGGAACTGGCGGACGGTTCTCCGATTCGGTGCGCGGAGCGCTGCCGACTGGTTGACTACCGCTCCCGCGGAGCGAATTCGCGAGGTTTGGGCCGCCGGACGGAAGCAGAAACCCCGTGGGTTCGCGGCGGAATGGGCGGTTACGATCCTGATGTATCTTTTCGTGACGACCACGCTGGTGCAGGCCTACGTGGTGCCGACGGGGTCCATGGAAGGCAATCTGCGGATTGGCGATCACATGCTGGTCGACCGGGTGGCTTATGCACAGCCCGGCGACATCGGCCGCCGCTTGATACCGTATCGAGATGTGAATCGCGGCGATATTGTCGCGTTTCTTTATCCGGAGGATGTCAGGCAAACCTATGTGAAACGAGTGATCGGTATACCTGGAGATCACATCCGTATGTTTGACAAGCAGGTAATTCGCAACGGACGCCGCTTGATTGAGCCTTACACGCAGCATATCGATCCAGGAACTTTTCCTTACCGCGACAATTTTCCAACTGAGCCTGGGCCTTTCACCAAGCCGCGCGGGGTGGATATGTTTGACCATCACGTGCTGCACGGAGAAGTGATTGTTCCTCCTGGCGCTTTGTTTGTGATGGGGGACAACCGCGAGAATTCGGAGGACAGCCGGTATTGGGGATTCGTGCCTCGGGAATATGTGGTTGGGAAGCCGCTGGTGGTGTATTGGTCCTACGATGCGCCGACGGAGGACCTGGAATCGTGGTCGCTTTCGCACGTGATTGATGTGGGGCTGCATTTTTTCTCGAAGACTCGCTGGGATCGTATGCTGCTGGTGCCAAGGGCGCAGTATGCGCAGGAGGTCCCGCAATGAACCGGTGGATGCGCAACGCGTGGATACACAGCACGTGGATACACAAACTGGCGATGGGAGTTTTCGGGTGGCTAGTGCCGGGCGGAGGGTACCTTTTCGAGCGCGGCTACTTGCGGTTCGGCGCTTCCAGCGCAGTGATTTGTGCGGTTTTCGCGGCGGGAATCGTGCTGCAGGGCGACAGTTTATGGATCGCGCCGGACGAACTGGCGGGAGTCGATGGATTCACGTCGCTGGTTGCGAGAGCGGGAGTCGTGGGAAAGGCGTTGGCTGGCTTGCCCTATTTGTTGGCTCGCGTTTTCTATCATTCGCAGAATTATACGAATGGACGGCTGCACGAATACGGAACGATTCTGCTGCTTTGCGCGGGACTTATTAATTTTCTTGCGTTGGCGGATGCGTTTGAGATTCGGGAAGGAGGGGATCATGCCGCATCCTGAGTTCACGGTTCTGCTGGCTGCGCTGCTTGCAACGATCTTGGGCCTGACTGGCGATCGCTCAGCGCGCGAACGGCTGAATTACGGGTTGTATGTGTTTCTTGCCGCGATGGTTACGGTAATTGGGGGGAGCTGGGCCATGCGCGTCATTGAAATGTAACTTGGCCCGGGGCGCGCGATTAAATTTATTTTTGCGACCTGGGAAACTACAGCTAGCGGTACTGGATCACACCATCAACGAGCACTTGCGCTCAAAGAGCCAAGTTCCATTTGTGCAGTTAGGAGGAACCGTGGTGACGATCCGGTTTATTATTTTCGCAATTCTATCTATTATTCTGCCCTCGGCAATTCTGGCTACGCCCCTTTCGAGCCGTGGAGGAACTGATGTGAAATCCGGTGTTTCCGAAGTAGACAGTCTCATCGGCCAGGTTGAAACTGTACCGGAGCCCGCAGCGCTGCTGCTGGTGGGGGGTGGGCTGGTGTTGATGGGGATGGTTCGGAGGAGGAGGTCGTAACGACTTCCTAGCGCTACTTCGTCAAGTAGACGGTGAATTTGCCTACTTCCCGGAATCCCAGTTTGCGATACAGGGGATAGCCGGCGGCGGTGGACTCCAAAACTAGCGGGAGGCCGGGGGGGCATTGGCGGACGGCCGCGCGCAGTAGAGCTTCTCCGTAGCCCCGGCTGCGTTGTTCGGGCAAAGTGCCGAGAGAATAGATTCCGATCACGCCGCCGCAAACCACCGTAGCGACGATGGATACGGGCTTTCCATTCACCCATCCGACGTAACCCTTATAGACTCCTTGCCATGCGCGTTCGGGCAGGTACACGCTCTTGGTGATGGGAAAGGGAATGTCGAAGCAAATAGCCGTGAGTTCTCCGAACGCGGAGCGTCCTTCGGCGCTGGTAACCGGGATACACTCCACCGGCGGCAACTTCTTTTGCGCCGGAGGCAGGCCTGCCGCGATCATCGCCGGGGCGCGAGAGATCTCCCGGAGGTTGGCGCGTTGAAAAATCTGTTTGCTCTGACGACGGGTGCGGCTGTCCAGGTATTCTTCGCATAACCAGAAAGACCAGCGTGCGGAGCGCGATTGATAATACAGCGCGCAATCGGCTATCTGGCCTTCTAAGCCGCGCGGCCCAGGCTTCACGGGCTCGGTAAGCAGCGCGATGTTGAACACGCCGTAGTCCAGCCCGGAGTGGATTGCGAGGGACGAATCAAAGGAGTGGACGTGTCCACTGCCTGTGGCTGTAGCGAAAAAGCCCATCGCGGCGCGCAGGTTTTGATCCACCAGGCGCAAATCGTTCATAAGAGTGTGATCGGATCGATATCGAGCATCAATGAGGTGGGCGCCCACTTCTCACCGGCAGCGAAGCGGCGCAGGTCAGTAATGACGCTGTTAAGCAGCTTCCGGCTGGTGGCTTTGATCAACATCTGGTAGCGGAATTCGCTTTTGACGCGAGCGACGTTGGCCGGCGCGGGGCCGAGCACTTTCACTCCTTCGGGCGGCGGGTTGAGGAGCCGGGCCAGCGCAGCGCTGCGGCTCAACGCTTCCTCTTCCTTCAGGCTGCGCACCATCACGTTGGCAAGTGCCCCGTAAGGAGGGTACGACATCAGACGCCGGAATTCGATCTCCTTGAAATAGAATTTCTCATAGTTTTGCTCCGCTGCGCAGCGGATGGCGTAATGGTCGGGATTAATGGTTTGAATGAGCACAATTCCGGGTGTGTTCCCGCGCCCGGCGCGTCCCGCCGCCTGCGTCAGTAACTGAAACGTTCTTTCGGCTGCGCGAAAATCCGGCAGGCCCAATCCAATGTCCGCATTTACTACCCCAACCAGCGTGACATTAGGGATGTCATGGCCCTTTGCGATCATCTGTGTGCCAACCAGAATATCGAATTCGCCGTCTCGAAAGGCGGCCAGGATATGCTCGAAGTCGCGCTTGCCTCCTACGGTGTCGCGATCCAGCCGGGCTACTCGGGCGCGAGGGAAGGCGGTGTGCAATTCTTCTTCTACGCGTTCCGCGCCTGTGCCGAGGAACTGAATATAGTCGCTATCGCACTTGGGACAACGGTCGGGTACGCGCGTCGAGTAGTTGCAGAGGTGGCACAGCATACGGCGGTCGCGGCGGTGATAGGTCAGTGTAATCGAGCAGTTGATGCACTCCACTCGTTCGCCGCAGGCGCGGCAGGCGACGAAGCTCGAAAAGCCGCGGCGGTTCAGCAGCAGCATGGTTTGTTCGCCGTTGTCGAGGCGCGCGGTGACGGCGTCTACGAGAACGCGTGAGAACGTCGCCTGTTTACGCGATTCCAGAAATTCCTGACGCATGTCGATCAGGTTGACGCGAGGCATGGGGCGGTTCTCAATACGCTCGGGCAATTCCAGGCGCGTGTACTTGCCGCGGTCGGCATTGAAGCGGCTCTCCAGGCTTGGGGTGGCGGAGCCGAGCACGACTACGGCTCCCAGGTCGCGTGCGCGAACGACGGCGACGTCGCGGCCGTGATAGCGCGGAGCATCCTGTTGTTTGTAGCTCTGGTCGTGCTCTTCGTCGACGATGATGAGGCCCAGATCGCGCATGGGGGCGAACACACCGGAACGGGTGGCGATCACCACTCGAGCGGTTCCCGCACGAATCCTGCGCCACTCCTCGGCTCGTTCGGAATCGTGAAAGGCGGAGTGCAGAATCGCGACGCGATCGCCGAAGCGCTGGAGGAATTGTCCTGCCACCGCGGGGGTCAGTGCGATTTCTGGAACCAGCATCAGAGCGGTGCGCCCTGCTTCCAGCACCGAATCGATCGCATTCAGATAGACTTCGGTCTTACCCGAGCCCGTGACGCCTTCCAGCAGAAATGCCTGAAATGCCGAGGCTGCGAGTCCGTTGTGGATGGCGTTGAAAGCAGCTTGTTGGTGAGGGTTCAGGCCATGCGGGGCGCGAGCGGGGGCAGAGGCCATGCCGATTGGCTCGACCGTCAACCCGATCAGGCCGCGCCGGGCGAGCGAACGCGCCGCGATGCTTGCCTTGGCGACCGATTCTTCCAGCTTCTTCAAGTTGTGGCGCCCGGGATGAAGTTCCATGTAGGCCAGTAACTCGCGCTCTGGCTTGGGAAGCTTTTCATCGGTCCTTTTCACAAATTCGGCGCGCAGGCGATTGGCCGAGGCGCGCAGTGGGTCGCGCTCCCGAGCTGTGTCTTCTACTTCCACGAAGGCTTTTTTCGTGAGCGACCGCAGCGCGGCTGCCGCGTTCTTTACCTTCTGCTGAATGTAGGAGGCCGAGAGCGGGCGGCCGTCCAGAAGCTTGAGGATCAGGCTGGCGGGGTCATCTGCTTCGCCGCCTTCGCCGGAAGTCAGGTGCAATTGGCGGGCGGTGTCGCGGCCTGCAGGGGTGAGCGAGTAGATCTTACTATGGCGGACATCGCCTGATAGAGGCGCCATGGCGCGCAGGGTTTCGCCAAGAGGCGCGCAATAATATTCGGAGATCCAGCCGGCGAGTTTCATGAGGCCAGCATCGAAGACTGGCTCTTCGTCCAGCAGCCTGAGTATTTCGCGCAGAGTGCCGGGGGGGCGGTCTGCGTGGATGCCCAGAACGACGCCGGAAAGCTTGCGACTGCCGAACGGCACCAGCACGCGGCACCCGGGTTGAACACGATGAACGAGGGTCGACGGCAACGCATACGTGAAGGGCTGGTCCAGAGGGACCGGAAGGCTGACGTCGCAAAATCGGATGGGGCTCGGGATCGGAAGGGCCGACATTAAAAAGGCGGGGCTGGGGTGCGAAAAAGCTGCGCGCGACCCATGATGGATTATATAACGGACGTTCCGCTGCAGTGAGAAGGTAGCCATCGTGTAGCCATCGTGCCACTGCAGAATGTATAATTACCTGCTTTGGGGAGGTTCAAGTGAAATTACGATTTGCTCTCATTGGGCTCTTGGCAATTGGTGGGCTGATGTGGGCGGAAGACGTGGATGATTCCTACGCCGCGCTCAAGGATGCGGTGGAAAAGAAGGACGTGGATGCGGTGGCGAAGCTGGCTCCGGCAACGGCCAAATTGGGCGCCGCGCTGGCTGCAAAACCCCAGCCCAGCGATGCTTCCGCGGTGGAGAACTGGAAGGGTCGCGTAGAGTTTGGCAAGGAAGTATCGTCCTACGCTGAATATGCGCTTTCGGCCATTGCTGCGGGCGCGGAACCAGCTAAGACGGTGGAGTTGGTTGATCTGCTGTTCGAAGTAAATCCGAAGAGCCAGTACTTGTCGACCGCGGCCCCGGCCTACTTGTACGCGCTGGGGAAGACCGGCGGGGCAGCCAAACAACTTGCAGGCGCGGAGAAGATTCTCAAAGGGGCTCCGGCGAACGAAGATGCTCTGTATGCTTTGGCCAGTGGCTACATGAGCAGCCGTCCCGCGCAGGCGCAAGCTTACGCGACCCGGTTGACGGCCACCATGAGGGCCAAAGCGAAGCCGGAAGGGACGTCTGAAGCGGATTGGGATAAAAAGAAGAGCCTTGTATCTGGGTCAAGGCTATTACATCGCCGGGGCTACCGCCGCGCAGACGCAGTCCTGGAAGGATTGCGATACGAACCTCCGAGCCGCGCTGCCGTACGTGGGAACGAATCCAAGCATTTCGGGTACCGTGTATTTCTATCTTGGATTGGCGAACTACCAGCTCGGGAAGTTGACGGGCGATCGGCCGAGGATGCAGGAAGGTCAGAAATTCAGCGAACAATCGGCAGCCATGGCAGGCCCGATGCAGGCGCAGGCGCAGCGGAATGCGTCCCTGATCAAGCAGGAATTGGGCACGCCAGTAGGCCGCAGATAATTTCTCACCTGACAAACGGAATGTAGGCGGACACACGGCTCTGGTAGCGAAGGAATTCGTCGCGGAACCAGGATGCCAGGAGTCCGTCTTCAACTCTCACGCGGACTTCGGTGCCCGCGACGAACACCACAGTGGCGATTGATAATAGGGACGCGGGAGTGATAAGAAAGCCTGTGCCCAGTAGCATGCACAACATCGACGTATAAATGGGATGGCGAAGGATTCGGTAGGGTCCGAAGTTCACCAGCCTGTGATCGGGCCCCAGCGCGGCGTCGAAACGGAGATGTTTGCCAAGGGCGCGTACCGCGGTGGAGGAGAGAAGAATCGCCAGCGCGAAAAATAACAGCGAGAGTGAAACACGCCAAGCTTCGGCTGAGAATTCCCAGAATCTGGTTGCGAAGAGCAGAGCGTAGGCGACGATTTGGAGGACGAGGCCCCAGCGGGCTCGGGAATCTTTTCGCTGCGGGGGGCGGGAGTCCCAGCCGTTAACCGGGAAGGGCGCGAACCAGATCAGCCAGGCAGCGGCCAGGATTACGTAGGCGTAAACGGGCACTCAAATTGATTGTCGCAGCCTGGGTTATTCCGCGCGGATGGCTGTGGTGGGGTCGATGCGCACTGCGCGGAACGCGGGTAGGAGGCTGCCTGCCAGAGTCATTACGAAACAGAGAGCGATGGCGCTTAGGAAACTGAGCGGGTCTTCGGGGCGTACGCCAGCCAGCAGTGCCTGCAGACCGCGTCCGGAAGCGTAGCCTAACGCCGTGCCGAGCGTGATGCCGATGCTCGACAGGATTACGCCGTCGCGAAGGATCATTCGCAAGATCTGGCCGGTGCTTGCGCCCAGAGCCATCCTCACGCCAATTTCCTGGGTCCGGCTGTTCACCGAGAAAGAGAGGAGTCCGTGAATTCCGATCGCTGCGAGCAGGAACGCAATTAGAGCAAAGGCTCCCAGGGCGCTCAACTGGACGCGCCGGGATGCGGTTTCCGCGGTTAGGATTTCCTCCAGCAGGCGAACGTCGGACACCGGCATTTCAGGATCGGCTTTACGAATGATTTGACGCACCGCCGGGGCGAGAGCTTCGGCTGAGCCGGAGGCACGGATGACCAGGTCCTTTGGTACATACCAGACCGAGACGTCGCGTGGGAATTGGCGGTAGGCGAGATACACTTGCGGCTCGCTGGGACGTTCCAATCCGCGCACGCGGACATCGCCAACCACTCCCACAATGATTCGCTGCGCGTTGCCGAAGTTGATGCGGCGGCCGAGGGGATCTTCATTCGGCCAGTAGCGGTGAACGAAGGACTTGCTCACTACGGCCACTGGCTGGGTCTGTGCTGTGTCGCTTTCACTTACGTCGCGGCCTGATGAAAAAGGAATGCCGAGCGCGGCGAAGAGTCCGGGGGTTACGAATCGCAGGCTGGCAGTCTGCCGCTCCGCGACGGGCAGAGGATGGCCTTCCACTTCGACCGGCCAGATTCCTCCGCGCATCACCATCGGCACGAAGCTGATATAAGCGGCTTCGGTGACGCCGGGCAGTTGGCGGACTTCGGAGAGTACCGCGTCCAGGAATGCGATTTGAGCGACGGGCTTTTCGTACTTCGGCATGGGCAGAGGAGTCCGCAAGGTGAGAACATTTGTGGCGCGAAACCCGGGGTCGACTTGCTGAATTC
This sequence comes from Terriglobia bacterium, assembly GCA_963766615.1. Lineage (GTDB taxonomy): Bacteria > Acidobacteriota > Terriglobia > Bryobacterales > Bryobacteraceae > Palsa-187. The sequence continues at coordinate 386,224 of CAVYBC010000006.1, read as the reverse complement.
GCAGCAGCGCTTTCAGCAGCAGCCCAGAGCAAGCCAGCAAGGCGACGCAACCAGTCACCTCTGCTACTACCAGCGCTGCACGCAGCCGCTCGCGTCTTCCGCCGCCGGCGCGGGAGGTTTCACGCAACGCGCCCATGTCTCGGCTTACGCGCAGCGCCGGTGCGACACCGAACCCCAGGCCAGTGCCTAAGGTGACGAGCAGAGCGAATAAGAGCACCCGCGCGTCAATGGCAGGGACATCGGATATCGGGAGGTAGACCGGCACCAGTCGGGAGAACAGCGGTAGTGCGGCGACAGCGAGGCCGATGCCTGCCAGACCTCCTGCCAAAGCGAGAATTAAGCTCTCGGTCAACATCTGGCGAACCAGCCGTTCGCGCCCCGCGCCCATCGCTGTTCGGACGGCCAGTTCTCTGGCACGCTTCATTGCGCGAGCAAGCATCAGGCCCGCAAGGTTGGTGGACGCGATGAGAAGTACGCACACCGCGGCGGCCAGCAGGACCCACAGCATCAAGCGGGGCTGGCTTCCGATGTCGTCTTTCAGCAATAGAAGACTGGCGCTGGTGTGAGCCAATTCCTTGGGATAGCTTCTTTCCAATTGGGCCGCGATGCCTCGGACTTCCGCACTGCGCCTGTGCGAGCGGGACGCCACGTTTTAGCCGGGCGATGCCGTAGATATAGGTGTCGTTTCGATCCTCGTAGTCGGTGGGCGCGAAGCGCTGGACGGTCCAGAATTGAGCTTCGCGGTTGGGGAAGTAGAAGTTCCTGGGCATCACGCCCACCACTGTGTACGGTATTTCGTCCATCAAAACTTTGCGACTCAGCACCCCAGGGTCGCCGCCGAACTCGCGCTGCCAAAGGCCATAGCTGAGCAGCAGAGGTCCGCCGTCGTTGGAAGCAGGTTTGTCATCATCAGGCAGGAAGGTGCGGCCGAACAAGGGCTGCACTCGCAGAACGGAGGAAAGCATCTCGCTTGTGAGCGCGGCGCCGTCCAGACGTTGAGGTTCACCTTGGCCGACCAGATTTAGAGAGACCGTTCTGTAAGCCGCCATCGACTCAAACGAAGTGCTCTGCTGTTTCCAATCGCGGTAATTGGCGGGAGACAAATCTCCCTGGGTGACTCCGGAAAGGGTCTGCTCTTCGTACATTTTGACCAGAGAATCGGAATCCGGGTAAGTAAGGGCGTGAATCAGAACATGGTCCACCATCGTGAACGCCGCGGTGGTCGCGCCGATCCCGAGGGCTGCGACAACGATGGTGGTGATCGCGAAACCCTTTGACCGCTTCAGCGTTCGAAAAGCGAAGCGTAGATCCTGCCCAAGGATGTCGGCGTGAACCAGGGCCGCGTTCGCGATCGTGTCCAGGAAGGTCGCGATCCAAAGAGCGACCAAACCGAAGGGGCCCGCGTCGCGCCGGCGTTCTTCGAAAATTGCCAGCATTTGGTCGCCGTATTCGGCGCGAAAACCCGCGGGGTAGAGGTAGAGCAGAAATCGCATGAGACCCTCCGGGTCAGGCTTTGCCCGCCGCAAACCCGCTGCGATGGGCTAGCTTCACCAGAAGCGCCAGACGTCTGGTTTCGGCTTTGGCCGTCAGAATCCCAAAGGGAGTGATCCGGTAGTAGCGGCGACGTTCGTCATCTAGCTCAGGTTCCGGACGGTCGCGAGTTTCCAGGATGAGACCTTGCTCCAGCATTCGCTGAATGGATCGGTAAAGCGTGCCCGCGCTCAGTTTCAGCTCGCCACCAGTTCGCACGGCTACCTCCTGAATGATGGCGTATCCATGACGGTCCTCTTCCGCGACCGCCAGCAGGATGTGGAACGTCGCGGGGGGAAGGGGTAGCAGAGAGGCTGGGTCGGGTGTCGCGTCGCGCATGGGTTAAGTATACCCACAGTGGCTATATTGTCAATGGCTATATTGAAGCGCCCGGCGTAAGTGGGACAATGGGATTTTGAACCCATTCGAAGATCATCTGCGAGAAATGATTGAAGCCCTGGAACGGCTCCGTGCAGGATCGGGCAACGCGGTGGATCCTCTGTGGCGGGCCTCCGTGGTAGAGTCGGCCTCGGTTTGCTCGCGAGGCGTGGCTGTGCTGGTGGAGAGCCTTCGTCATGTCGAGCCGCCCAGAGACATGAATGACGATCATCTCCAGGCGCAGCGGTTCGCTCGGGTCAGAGTGGCGGAGATCGCGCTTTACCAGGCTTCGCAGGTGAAGGCGGGGCGGTCGGCGCACAATTTGTACGGGACCCTCAAAACACAAATCGACGGGGCGCGCGCAGGCTTTCAGCAGAAATTCTTAACGGAAGCGCGGGGAATTCCCGATTATCTTCATCAGGAGATGGTTCTTGTACTGGCGCAAAACAACGCGTCGCTGTTGGGGCCTGATTACCCGGGGCCTCTTGCGTAGAACCGCTGTCGTCGCGGCCGGGTTCGGCTTGCTGGCGGGGACTCTATTTCTCAGTGCCGCTACAGACGGTCTAAAGGATTTGAAAGCTGGAGTCGACGCGCTGGACGCGAAACGCTATCCTGGCGCAATTGCGAGCCTGAGCCCCTTGCCAAAACGTTTGCCCGAACTGGCGGACTACGCCGCATGGTTTCTGGCGACGGCGCAATCGGAATCGAAAGATTATCCGGATGTCCCCAAGACGCTTGAAATCGTATGGAAGCAGAATCCTCCATCGCCGTTGACGGCTCGGGCTGCACTGCTCGCTGCTGATGCGTATATGCAGACGGCGCAGGCACCGAATGCGGTAGAAGTGCTTCGCAAGAATTACACGATTCTTCCGCAACCGGACGGAGACCTGGCGCTAGCCAAAGCGTTTGAGGCGGCTTCGGATCCTGTTAGCGCGGCGGTCTATTATCAGCACGTCTTTTTTGGATATCCACTTTCGATGGAGGCCGCTCAAGCGGAGACCGCGATCGACAGGCTGAGGATCGCGCTGGGTCCGAAATATCCGCCCACATTAGCGAACGTGATGCTGGGGCGGGCGCTGAAGCTAGTCGATTCGGGATACGCTTTTCGCGCGAAGAAGGAATTGGAAACGTTGATCCCTCAGCTGGGAGGCGCGGATCGCGACCTGGCGAGGGTGCGGCTTGGAGTTGCGCTCTATAATTCGCGCGATACCGTGGGTGCCCGGAGATACCTCACGTCGCTGCAAAATCTCTCTCCGGATGCCGATGCGGAGCGAATCTATTATCTCTATCAGTCCGCGCGGCGATTGAAAAATGAGCTGGAGTCCAGTGCGGCTTTGGAAAAGATGGGGCAGACCCACCCGGATTCCACGTGGCGGCTCCAGATGCTGATCGCGATGGCCGACCGGCTTCAATTCGACAACCAGACCTCGCAGTATGAGCCGCTCTATCGCGCCTGTTACGAGGCTTTTCCTAAGGACCCTCGCGCGGCGCCATGCCATTGGAAGGTCGCCTTCGATCGCTACCTGCGGCGCGATGCGGGTGCGGGCGAAATGATGCGGGCTCATCTCAGTCTCTATCCGGGCTCCGAGGCCGCATCGGCTGCGCTGTATTTCCTAGGAAGGCTGGCTGAGACGGCGAAAGATGTGAGTACTGCGCGGGTGTACTACGAAGACATCGCGCGCGAATTTCCAAATCAATACTATGCAGTGACCGCGCGCGAGCGATTGAGCGCAATGCCCTCCCGTGCCGAACCCAAGAGCAAAGGCGCGTTGGAAGCCGAGGCGTTTATCAAGAACCTCAACTTTCCGCAACGTTCGCGCAATTGGAATTTCGAGGCGAGCCCCGTAACGAAAGCAAGAATCTCCAGGGCGCGGCTGCTGACGTCAGCGGGGATGGATAGCTGGGCGGAAGTCGAGCTTCGTTACGGCGCGGAAAAGGAAGATCAGCCCCAGGTGATGGCGATGGAGCTTTCCCTGCTATTAGGGAAGGGAAAACCGGAGCAGGCTCTGCGGTCCATCAAGCGATATGCGGTGGGGTATCTCAATTTGCCCTTCGACGCTGCTCCGCGTGATTTCTGGCGCTTTGCATTCCCCTTGCCTTTCCGCGCGGACCTGGATCGTTTCGCCAAGGCCAATAGCCTGGACCCGTTCCTGGTGGCGGCGTTGATCCGCCAGGAGTCCGAGTTCGACCCACGCGCGGTTTCTCGTACCAGCGCGCGCGGGCTTACACAGATCATGCCGGAGACGGGCAGGGAATTGAGCCGCCGGCTGCACCTGGCTCCTTATTCGACGCTGCGATTGTTCGAGCCTGCGGTGAATCTGCAACTTGGTACTTACTACTTGAAAATGGTTACCACGCAGTTGGGAGGGCACGAGGAAGCAGCATTGGCCGCTTATAACGCGGGCCTGAGCCGCGCAAAATTGTGGCTCACCTGGGGCGACTTCCATGAGCCGGCGGAGTTCATCGAGACGATTCCGTTTGCTGAGACTCGGTCGTATGTGCAGATTGTGTTGCGTAACGCGGATCTGTACAGAAGAACTTACGGGACGGCGGCCTTGGCATTCGCGGCGGACCCTGCACACTAAAACGCGGGTTGCACGGATAGCCAGGTTGCGACGTCAAATAGGTGAATGAGGCGCGCCGTTCTTCTGGGTATACTTGCGATCGGTGTGGTGGTGTTTGCGTGGGCGCAGCGGAGCCCTCCGCAGGAACCGCGGGACGTCTATGAATTGAAGCTGGTCTTTCCTCGCGAGATCTCGCCTGCTCGTTACGAGCAGGTCGAACAAAGAGAGTTGCAAACGCTCGCCAATCAGGGCTGGGAACTGGTGAGCGTGATGCCGTACATCTATCGCAATGAAGAACGGGGCACGCCCGAAATGGCTCCGAGGCCGATGGTTACGCAGACGTATCCGGCGTATTTCTTTAAGCGGTTGCGCGTAAACATTAGATAGCTCCAACGTGCTTGGCGGGGTTATAGAATGGGGACACATGAGTTCGTCCACACCCAGTCTGGAGCATGCCGTACGAGAACGGTTCCGCGCGCGAAGGACTGAAAACATCACCGAGAGCGTCATCCGCGAGATGACTCGGCTGGCGATTCAGCACAAGGCCGTCAATCTGGCCCAAGGCTTTCCGGACTTTCCCGCATCTGAAGTCTTAAAGAACGCGGCCCGCGAGGCGATCTCCGCTGATATCAATCAATACGCGATCACCTGGGGAGCGAAGCGCTTCCGCGATGCGATCGCGGCGAAGTATAAGACATTTTATGATTTGGAGGTCGATCCGGAGCGCGAGATTACTGTGGTGTGCGGGTCGACAGAGGGAATGCTCGCGTCGCTTCTGGCGGTGACCAACCCTGGCGACGAAGTGATTATCTTTGAGCCCTTTTATGAGAACTTTGGGCCGGACACGTTGCTTTCTAGCGCCGAGCGGAAGTTCGTGCGGCTCTATCCGCCGCACTGGACCTTTGACCCGGACGAATTGCGGCGGGCCTTTTCGCCCAAGACTAAAGCGATTATCGTGAACTCGCCTTCGAATCCCACGGGCGGCGTGTTCCAAAGAGAGCAACTGCGGGTGATCGCGGAGTTGTGCCAGGAATTCAATGTGCTCGCGATCACTGATGAGATTTACGAGCACATTATCTACGATGGCGAAGTCCACACACCGCTGATGCTGATGCCCGGCATGCGCGATCGCACCATTCTTGTGAACAGCCTGAGTAAGACGTATTCGGTCACCGGCTGGCGCGTGGGATGGGTGATGGCAAGCCCTGATCTTACGGCCTCCATTCGCAAGGTGCACGATTTTATGACCGTGGGGGCGGCCGCGCCGCTGCAAGAGGCCGGAGCGGTTGCGATGGGTCTGCCTGCGAGCTACTATCAGCAATTAGCAACCGACTACACCGCCCGGCGTGATATGGCGCTGGCAATGCTGGAACGGAGTGGATTTAAATGCTCCACGCCCAAGGGGGCGTATTACATCATGACGGATATCTCGGCATTCGGATTCGCTAATGACGTCGCGATGGCCAGGCATCTGGTGGAGAGGATCGGCATTGCCGCGGTGCCCGGTTCCAGCTTTTTTCATAAGCCCGAGTTTGGATCGCAAATGATAAGGTTTTGCTTTCCTAAAAAGTATGAGACGCTGAAAGAGGCGGAGCAGCGTCTAATGATGTTGTAGAGACGTTTTTCCGCCCGACGAGAGGGAGAGATCTAATGAAGTCACAGTTTTTGCTCCCCGAAACAGTGGCCCGGCATGACGGCATGGGTCCTGAAACCGCTCTGGAAGAAAGCAGCAGCGACCTGCTACTGCTGACCCTGGGCATTACCCGCATCATTGAACAAGAGAGTCTGGATCTGACCATATGGGGATCCACCAGTGGCGGCTCCTGGGTACAAATCGCCGCATTTCCGCAGAAGTTCTACTGCGGGACGTATTCGATGCTGCTGAATCTTAAGAATCATCCTGACGTGAAAGAGATTCGGGCGCAATGGAAAATGTCACGGTGGGGCAGAGGCGACCTGACACCGCTCTTCGGGTTCTATCTTTTCGCGGAAGAAGCTAACGTTGCTGTAGCCGCGGGCGGACGTTAGGGCGCGACCCACAACGAGAGATCGAACACCGTAGCCTGGCTCGCAGCGACCGTGACGCCGGGGGCGCGGGCCTCATCGAAAACCTCTAGATCGGCCTGAGTATAGTCGAACGTCGCCAAGATCCGATATTCGCCCGGCGGTAATCCTTGAAATTCATAACGGCCTTGGGTATCGGCGAGCGTCTGGCGAACCCCACCTAAAGATCGTCTGTTGTCCTCGGCCACCGGCCACAAAAATACAGGCGAAGCGGGAACGGAGGCGCCAGCCAGGGCGACGGTCCCTGTGATGCGCCCAGCTCGGTCAGACACCATAACCTGAATGCGTGCTGGCGCGCGCTGGTCAATGAAGACGTCGTGCCACTCGGCGGGTTTTTCTGCCCTCCATGCACGGGTACCGGTGCGAAATTGGTTGAGGATCGTTTGTACATATTGACCCGGGCCGGCGATGGCATTCATCTCCCAATGCCCTGGAGCGAGCGTGGTTCTAGGCGAATCAATCTTGATGGGAAGGTTGCTGCCGGAAAGATCGTCACGCCGTCCGATCACAGTGACGGGCGTAGTGACTATACTGCGGTCAGCAGGGTTGCGAAATTCAATGTCGACTGTGGGCGCCTTCATGAGTTGAATATTGCCCAGGTCGCTGTTGTGATCGAGGGAGAGTTCGACGAAACCGAAGCCACCAGGGTCGTCATAGGTGCCAAGGATTTCATAAGCAGCGGGAGCCAGACCCTCTAGGACGTAAGAGCTGGCGCACATGGATCTGGTGCTGCGCTTGCCTGTCTCCGACGATAGCGTAACTGTTACCGGAGTGCCATCGGCGCGGTCGCACTGCACTTTGCCGGTCAAGCGGAAGAGCGTTCCCGGCTCGGGCTGGATGTTGGCGTCCTGGGCTTCTTCGTCTAAATTGACCGCCTGCACCCTTGCGTCGCGCGTTTCACGGGACAGAGGCCCGAAGGTGGGCAGAAGTCCCGAGCCGTCATCGAGGATTGCCGCCGCGTTGCGAATCCAATATTTTCCAGGATCGAGGCCTGCGATGCGGTAGACGCCGCGGTCATCCGATTTGGCCTCGGCCACAGATCGCAGGGGAAAGCGGGCGCGATAGGCAAGGATGGTGATGCCGGCTATCCCAATGCCGTTCTCATCGAGAACTCGGCCGCTGATGGCTCCCATGCGGCGCATATGAAATTCGGCGAACAGGTCGGAGTCCGGCGTGACCAGGATGGGAGTTCCTTGGCCGGTAGGTCTTCGCTGTCCGTAGGCTGCGGGGGAGAATCCTTCACGTTGGACGATCAGCAGGAAGAGTCCGCTGGGCACCGAGGGGAACACGAAATGTCCTGTGCCGTTGGCCCGGATCTGGAGTTCGCGAACCGCGCCGGCAGGTTGTCCGGGTACTGGGATCAGCCGGACGATGGTGCGCGCAAGCGGTCTGCCGGAAGCCTGTTCAAGGACCTCTCCCTGAATGACGCCCGCCTGAACGGAGGCGGCGAACACCAGGAGCAGGGAAATAGCGCGAATATCCATTCTTTCGAAAGCTGACGCAGCGGATGGGGCGGTCGTGGAACAAAATCTGCAAGAAGCGAAATTCTGGCTCCCCACGAGCGAAGTGAGCTTAAAGCGAAGTGAGCTTAAGATGCTGGCGTCTTCGCTAGCTGTTGCTTCGCCCACGCCCGCGCTGGATTTAGCGCTACAGCCTTTTCGAGAGCCTTATGCGCATCCGCATTGCGATTCGCTTTTCGCAGTGCAATGCCTAGCCATACATAGGCGTCACCCGACTTGGGGTCCAGTTCGACGGCCTTCTCGAAATCCTTGATGGCAAGTTCCACGCCGCCCCCAAGAGACACCGGCAGATAGTAATTCCCAACGCCCCGGCTCACGTAGTTGATTGCCGCTTTAGGATCGAGCTGCACTGCCTTTGCGACCTCGTCCTGTGCGCACTTTCCCCATTTGAGCCCTGCCAGCACATTGGCTGGAATGACTTGGCCGCACAGCGTGCCCAGGACGCGATGGTATTCGGCGGTGTCGGGTTTCAACTCGACAGCTTTCTCAGCTGCTTTGATGCCGGTTTCGGCTGCGGTGCGGGCCTGATTCTTGTCGCCTACTTCAATGGCGACTTCAGCAAGGTAGGATTGCGCTAGAGCAAAACGATACTGCGCTTCTCCACTTTGAGATTGCTTCTCAGCAGCGGCGCGAGACTGGTTCGCGATTTGCTCCAGCAATCCTCGGTCCTGGCTGTCCCGGGCCTGGTTGAGATCGGCGGCATGAACGAACAGGGTTGTGGTCAGTACGAGAAATGCGGCGCGGGTATGCATCAACTCTCTTCCAGCTTAACGTGACTCTCTTGAGTTTGGATGACGCTTCGGGCTATCGCGTTGCAAGGATTTGATGCAGGTGGTGTTCAAGGTGAGCGACGTAATCGATCATCAGGAATTCCAAAGATCCCGATTCATCCCCGGCCACTTTGCAGGGGATGGTTAAATATTCTGCAGGCGCGGTTAGAATCAGGTGCAAAATATGTTGGTTGTAAGAAGTCCAGAAAGTAACCAGGTCGTTCCAGTTTCGATGGTGGCAGGCGTTCGTGGCGACCCACTCATTCTGTGCGTAACCCGGCATCTCTAACGATTTCTCAATTTGGGCCCGGACAAAGCGGTGATGGTTATTTGCGGCGGAATCGATCAGGTGTCCGAGAATTTGTTTGCGCGACCATTTGCCGGCCGTCAGAGGCAGGGAAGCCTCCGCGTCGCTGATTGCGGACAACGATGCGGGAGCCGTTGCAAGAACCTTCTGTAACTCCAAGGCGGCGTCGGACCTCGATTCGAGAATGGATCCCGGTTGCTGATATTTGCTAAGCCGCACGATAGCTCCCCAGGACGCGAAGAAAATCGGCCAGCTCGGCCAGATGACCCAAGGCGTTTCGCACCTTTGCCTCGTCGCGGTGGCCCAGTAAGTCGACGTAGAACATGTATTCCCAAGGCTTGCCGCGCAGGGGCCTGGATTCGATTTTGGTCAGGTTCAAGTCTCTTAGAGCCAGGGCGCTGATGGCACGGAACAGAGCGCCGGGAACGTTACGTGTGGAAAACACCAGAGACGTTTTCCAGGGTTTACGCCCAGCCCCGAATGGAACCCTGGGTTTGGAGCCTGAGGGCTCCAGCAGGAAGAAGCGGGTGTGATTCTGGCGGTCGTCCTCAATGCCTTTTTTCAGGATTTTACCGCCATAAATCTTCGCGGCTATCTCGGAGGCGATGGCGGCGGCGCCCGTGGGGCGATCGTGCATGACCATTTTGACGCTGCCGGCCGTGTCGTAAAACGGTTCCCGTTCCATTTGCGGGTTGCGGGTAAAGAAGTCCAGGCACTGGTTGAGCGCCACCGGATGTGAGTAAACTTTGCGTACGTCGCGAACACGAACTCCGTCCGGAGCGATCAAATTGTGGACGATTCGCACGCTTGTTTCAGCGCAAATTACAAAATCATATTTCAGCAGGAGGTCGTAATTCTCATAAACAGAGCCGTGTAAAGTGTTTTCAATAGGCACCACCGCGCAATCGACCGAGCCCTCCTTTAGCGCCGCGAACACCTGGTCGAAACGCTGGCATGGGAGGGATTTTGCCTTGGGTCCTAAGATCTGCCGTATTGCCTCCTGGCTGAAGGCCCCCGGTTCTCCCTGGAAAGCGGCTTTCATCTTTTTCCTTCTTTGGTCCCTTCCTTGGCTCCTTCGTCGGTTTTTCCTTCGTTGTTTGCTCTTGGCCGGATTCCGGCGGATCCCAACGCCGGCTATCCGTGGGTGACAGTCCAATCAGGTCTAATACGCGGTCAACGCTGTGCTCCACCAGGTCGGCAATGGTTTGGGGTTGGTGATAGAAGCCAGGAACCGGCGGAGCGATAATGGCACCCATCTCCGCCAGTGCGGTCATATTCCGTAAATGGCCTAAATGAAAGGGCGACTCGCGCACCATGAGGACGAGCTTTCGACGCTCTTTCAGGATTACGTCCGCGGCTCGTATCATCAGGTTCGAGCTGATACCGGCTGCGATGGCGGACATCGTGTGAATGGAGCAGGGAGCGACGATCATTGCATCCGTAAGAAAGGAGCCGCTGGCAAGACGCGAGCCGATATCTTCCAAGGGGTACCAATGGTCGGCAAGTTTTTTGAAATCGGCTAGGGTTTTTCCCAGTTCCAGAAATGCGGTGCGCTCCGCCGAGCGTGAAACGATGAGATGAGTTTCGACACTAACCAGAAGATGGAGCTTTTCCAACAGGCGCCAGCCGTAGATTGTGCCGCTTGCGCCGGTGACGCCAATAATGATGCGCAAAATCCCTCCCTGGGTTGTTGAGGTCGAAGAAAACGAAATTTGTTCCGAAAAGGGTAAGTCGGAAAAATTCTGTTCTGAATTCAGAACACAAAGCTTGCTAATCTCCTAAAGTCGCCGCTATAATTCTTGGACGGGGCAACTTGCTCCGTGGGCAGGTTTCATGGCGTTCGCAACTTCTGGCCGCACCGACGGAATTGCCCGAACCTCTATCATGGAGGAAGCAGGACAGAAACTCAAGCGCGTACGGGAGCGCTTGAACCTGCGATTCCGTGATGTGGAAGAGGCAAGTGGGAAGATTGCCGCAACTCATAAGAACGACGAGTTCACTGTTGCCCTCAGCCGCCTTGCTGATATTGAAAACAAAGGTACTTTGCCTTCCGCGTATCGCCTGTATTCTCTTTCGGCGATCTATGGCCTGGACTTGACCGAGGTACTGAGTTGGTATGGAATCTCCGTTGCCGAGCTTCCGACCGACTCGCACGCTATGGAGCATCCCAGCACGCATCCGGTGAGCTTCCAGACAGTCGGGGATGGCCAGGTCCAGGTCCCGCTGGCGTTTGACCCCGGCTTAGACCTTACTCAGACGGTTTTCCTGAGCCGAATGATTCAGAAGTGGGGAAAGCTCCCGCTTATGCTACTGAATCGAATTGACTTGAAGGGTCTTCGCTACGGTATGATCGGCACTGAAGATTGGTCCATGTACCCGCTGATTCCGCCTGGATCGCTGGTGGTTATTGACGATACTCGCCGGCGAATCGTCAACTCAGGCTGGACAACGGAATTCGAGAGGCCGATCTACTTTTTGGAGCATCGCACCGGTTACGCCTGTGGATGGTGTACGCTGCGCGACAAGCAGCTTATTTTTCATCCACATCCATCCTCGCATGTGCGATCCGCAGACGTACATTTACCAGGAAGAGATTGAAGTGATCGGTCAGGTCACCCAGGTAGCTATGAGTCTCGACCCCGCTTCGCGTCGGCGCCCTCGTAGCTGAGCGCGATAAGCAAGACTTCCAGATCGCTTACGAAGGCCTCTTTCTCTGCCGGGGATGCACCAGGCGTGACGCAGTTTCTGTAGAGCTTATTCTCCACTAATTGGGCGGCAGCATCGTTGCGGGCTACCTCCTGCGCGGCGAAGTATTGCGTCAGGTCTTCGTATTTCTCTGAAAGGCTTGAGTTTAGCCATTCCTTGAAAACAGCCTCATGGCCTGCCTTCAGGGCGTTTGCCGCGTCTTCCCGACCGAACGTCGCTGTGAGCCCATGGTGACGGTAACTTCCTGTGCTGGAGTCCTTTAGCGAAGCGAAATAGGCCAGTTTCCCGTAGATGGTGGGAATTCGGGACAGCGTGTGCCGGAAGAGGTCCTCCGACGCCGACTTCGCAAGCATACCCCTGAGCCGAAACCGCGGCATAAAGTATCTTGACAGTATTGTACGTCATGTGACTAGCAAAAGTTGCCTGCGTAACCATTTTGTTCGATTCTTGGAAAACCTCCCCGTTAGATCCCTTAAGCCGATGCGTAGGAAGTAAGCTAATTCTCGTAGGCTATGCGCCTTACAGATTTAGGAAAGAGGATTACTTCTATGTTCAAGAATGTATTGCGGTTAGCGGCTCTGGCTCTGGCTTTGGTAACGGTAAGCCACACGGCCTCTTTTGATATGCCGATTCCTACCTGTGGCGGATGCAACGGCGGCGGAACGGGCACCTAGAAAGATTCTTACTTTCCTTTTGGATGCCCGCGACGGCAGAGGAAGTCCGCTGAGACTTTCTGCGGTCGCGGGCTTTTGCCTTTTTCGCAAACCTCTAGCAAGCACTGGTCCTTTTCCCTCCTGAGCCATCCCCGTAACTGATCCATCAAGATGGTACGATCTACCTGATATGACCGCGGGCGGATTTACTCTAGCCAAAGTAGTGACTGGATGGCTTTTGTATATAAGTATTGCGGGAACACTGCTTCTTGTTGCCTTGCTCGCTAGGCGAGGCTTATATCGGGTTTACCGATGGTTTTTCGTCTACCAGGTATTTAATGCTGTTGAGAGCTGCGTTGCACTGGTGCCCGTCCTGGAACGCTATCTGATAGTTCGCTATGCAGTTAGCCATGCCATCAAGACCGCTCTGGCAGCGTTGGTGGTGCTAGAAATCTACCGCCTGTCCCTTCAGGAAAGAAGAGCATTGGCTCGGTTTGGCAGGAATGTGGTCGGTTATGCATTGGGGATTTCCTTTTTGGCTTCGCTGGTCCGGCTATTTTTTTACGGAAGTGTGCCTGCCGATCAGGTTGTGCTGCACTACACGCTTGCAGTGGAGGGCGTCGTGGACTCGACGATCCTTATTTTTCTCTGCTTGATGGGAGCTTTTCTGGCATGGTTCCCGGTCCAAATGAAGAAGAGTCTGATTACCTACTTCCTTGGTTTCGTGTTCTATTTTTCCGCACTTTGGGTAATTTTATTGCTCGCGATCAGGCATACAGCAGCGCGTGATGTGGCGACTGTAAACGTCATCGCAGAGGTTGTTTCTATAGCCTGTATCATCTTCTGGATCAAGGGGATGCGCAAGGAAGACGATGATAATACGACAACGACAGGGCACCGCTGGAATCCGGAGGAAATGCAGCGGCTCAAAACGCAGTTGGACGAAATCAATGCGGGTCTCGAGCGCTTAGCGAGATAGATTGCGCGATTATCGGAGAGTTTATCGTTGCATTTCTAGTTTCTCTTCGTTATTATGTTTCGAGAAACACCGGAGGCACAATCGATGTACCAATGGCTAGTTGGGGGATTCTGCGCAACGTCAGGATCTGCTATCACGTTCGCACTGATTCGTGCGAAACGGTATTTGAATTTGGAGACAGACGACATGAGCCGCGAAAGTTTTTCGCCGGCTCGTTACGAGCCCATGGCGAGGCTCCTCTCCGAGGAGGACGTGAACTTTCTCAAAGCCAGGCCAGGCGTCGGTCCAGCGTTGGTTCGTCGGTTCCGGGTTCAAAGGCGCAAGGTTTTTCGAGTCTACCTCTGCGAACTGGCCTCCGATTTCCATAGCTTGCATGAAGAAGCTCGGGTAATGCTGACAGTGGCGCCGGAAGAATACGCCGACCTGGTTCCGACTCTGCTGCGCACACAGGTACGCTTTTGGGCTGCTTTGGCAGGAGTCGAGATGCGTCTGACACTCCACGCATGCGGAATTGGCCAGATCGATATCCGCGGCTTGCTTGCTCCGCTTGAGACCTTGCATTCGGCTATCCACCGCGCTACTCCTGGGTTGGAACCGATTTAGGAGCCTTTCGGGCGAAGTAGCTAGAGGCGTCTTAGAATAGCCTTCGCTTCAAGAAGATCCTTAAATGCTTTCTCCGCTTCCTTGAAGGCCGGCGTATGCACGCAGCGCCTCGCGCCACGATGTTCGACTGGATAGCGCAGATGGAGCATTTCGTGGAATAGGACGTACTCTACGGCGAGCCTAGGTGTGTTCCGATTGTCAAGAATTCTGCTGAGAACGATGGTGTTGTGGGATGGGTCGTAGTGACCAAGCAGAGTTCGGGAAGCGCGGGGGCTCCAGCCCAGCGTGGGACGGGCCATCAGTCCGAAGAAATAACGGAAATTCAGATCCTCAAACATTGCCTCCAGGTCGAATTGCCGGCCTTTAGGTTCTTCCACCTGCTTGCGCCCTCTAGTCTTCCGCACCAGGTCCAATTCCTTTCTAACGTCGCGACGGTTGAGATATCTCCGGTATCGATCGTTTGCACTTGGTGGGATGGGCTTGCGGAACAGTTTGGAAAGCAAAATCCAAGCCAATGCCTCCTGAACGTCCTCAGGCGCAGTTGCCAACGTGTCCGCCATGCGGACGATCAGAATGCCGGATTCCAACCGGATCTGGGCATTTGCATTGGCGTATCGCCGGACGTCGATACGTATTACAGGCATGGGCGTGCGTGGACGGAGTTCGCGAAAGACGCGGGCGTAAATAGACTCAGGCGTGGGTTTGGAAGATTCCCAGTTCACGTGTTAATCAAAGGTCAAAATCCGGCTGCTTCTATAAAATTCTAAACCTAAACGCAGACAGATTTAAATCTAACGCGGACTCTACTTTTGTTGTTGTTGAGCAGAAGAATCGGGAAAAGGGATCTCGACTGGACCCTGGTCGAGTCCGACGATGCGGATCACCTGTGGTTGCTTGGGCTTCTCTTCCTCAATACGCTGCGTACCAGCGACCGGGGTCGGCGCGACCGAGGCTAGCTCAGCAGGCGGAGCAACCGCAGGTAACGGGGGCGGCGTGTTCTTCAAGCTGGCGTTGAATTGCTCCGCCGTGGCAGCGAGCGACAACTCGACCTGATCCCCATCGACACGAACTTCAATCCCATGGGCCAGCGAGGTGAGATTGGAAAAGCTGCCCCGCATGTGTTCAGCAATCACCAGAGCCTCCTCCTTGGAAGAAGCTACGAGAACTGCGTCCAGGCGTAGGCCGTTTTGCGCGGACACCCAGCCCTCAAAACCGACAGTCTCCACTTCGAGTGGGATAAATCGGCTTGCCAGCGGATCGGGCAGACGGCTTGAAACAACCCAGATATCGGTATTGCGAGCAAATTGGGCTGCCTTCGCCAGCAGGGGAGAATACTTTCGCTTGGATGCGCGGGCGCTTTCGCCTTCCTCGGCGGCCAAGTCTGTTGCGCGGTCGATCGCCCCTTCAAGGGTTTTCCGCGATCCCAGTAGTACGATCTGGGGGCTTATAAGCGCGAGGCTGAGCACTGTTGGCTGGGGTGCGATCCACACGTTGACATTCTTGTAAGTGGCCGCGCGGAATCCTTTGGCGGCCGCCTGCTGCCCCAACACAGGGGCCGTGAAAGATCCCGAGACAACGGCTAAAAGGGCAGGCGAAGATACGAGGATCTGCGTGGACTGATCCAGGCAGTCCAGGCCGGGGAATCCCAGTCCGTCGGCTCCCAATTCCTCGCGAACAGCATCAGCAAATGGCGAAGTGCGAAGGGATCGCCAGTCAATCCCAACCAGGGCGGTCGCGTCGGGCGAGGCGTATGTCCACCAGCCCGGATGGGATTGGGCGGCCAAAATATTGGCCGTTGACATCGCTAGAACGAGGGCCAAAGGAACGCTTCACGAGTACCCCCCAAACTGGGGGATTCTGGTAGAAATAGAACCATTTAGCCACACACTCTTCATCGGGCGTAGCCGGTAGATAATTTAGGACTTCGGCACTTCTTACCGGGTCGGTTAATACTTCTTCATTGATTTCGTGGGACTTCCGTACTGGTACTTAGATTGCTTTGGTTCCATCCATCATGAAAAGAAGTGACTACGCGATGGCGTACCAGTCCGGCTACGCGGTCACGCGCCGTTTTTTGATGTCACGGGGAGCGGCGCCACCAGAGGCAGAAGAAATAGCTCAGGCAGCCTGGGCGAGAGGATGGGAACATAGAGAACAGCTTCGCGATCCTGAATTGGTCGGTTATTGGGTGAATTCGATTGCCAATAATTTGTTCCGCGCGCGTTTCCGAGGCAAGACTTCCACGACGCTGGAAGGAGTGGAAGCGCGATATCAGATGAACCTGGAGGAAATCGAGGTTCGGCGGATGCTGGAGCGATGCTCTACACGCGACCGGGAGTTGATGGAAAGAAGTCTGGAAGGCTATTCCGCCGAAGAGATCGCGCGCGAGTCGGGGATCACGTCCACAGGCATCCGGGTGAGGATGCTGCGGATACGTCAATCGCTGCGGGCGCAGTTCGCGGTGGTCGTGTAGGCAAGAGTCAGGCTCTTCTAAAAAATCGGCGCTCTTCGAGCTGGCAGACGACTGAAAAACGATCGTCTGCCCTACCGTGCCATCCTGGTTGTGAGTGGACTTCGTAGAGCAGCTTAAATCCTCCATCGATATTGTCCCGGTGATCGGCGAGTATGTCCGCCTGCGACGCGTAGGAGCAACGGGCCGCTGGACGGGCCTCTGTCCGTTTCATCAAGAGAAAACCCCTTCCTTCTCGGTTAATCAAACCAGACAATTTTACAAATGCTTCGGTTGCGGCGTCTCGGGCGACGCGCTGAAGTTCGTCATGGAGATCGACGGGCTGACGTTTCCCGAAACGTTGAAGCTACTGGCGGAGCGCTTCGGCATTCCGATGCCCAAGCGCACGGAGTACGCCGATGCAAAGTCCAAGCTGCATGGCGCGTTGATGGAGATGCACGCGATCGCGGCGCAAGTTTTTCAAGCGAATCTTCGTTCAGAGCAAGGCGCGGCGGCGAGAGACTACCTGGCTCGGCGCGGAGTTAGCGCGGAATCGATCGAGACGTTTCAGCTGGGGTATTCGGATTCATCCGGGCAGACGCTGGTGCGGAGGCTCTCAGATTTCAGTGCGGAGCAGCTTGAGGAGTCCGGCCTCGTGAAGCGAAGGCAGGAGGGCAGTGGCTTCTACGATGCATTCCGCGGGCGGTTGATGTTCCCGATCCACAACGAGTCGGGAAAAGTGATCGCCTTCGGAGGCCGCGCGATGCGGGAGGAGGATCAGCCTAAATATCTCAATTCTGGTGAAACACCGATTTATCGAAAATCATCCGTGCTGTATAACTTGCATCGTGCGCGCGAAGGGATGCGGAAGTCGGACCGCGCTGTGCTGGTGGAAGGGTACATGGACGTGATCGGTGTCCACTCGGCGGGGATCAAAGAAGTGGTGGCGAGCTGTGGCACAGCTTTGACCAATGGCCAAATTCGCGGCATTCATCGGCACGCCGATACCGTGGTGGTTAACTTCGATCCGGACACGGCGGGCGCAAACGCGGCCGAACGTGCGATCCAACTGTTCCTGGATGAAGGTGTGCGTGTGAAGGTACTGGCGCTTGAAGGCGGGCTCGATCCGGACGAGTATGTGAAGCAGCATGGGGCTGAGGTCTATCGGGCGAAGCTCGATTCGGCGAGCGGGTATTTTCACTGGCTGGCGGATCGGGCCCGGGTAAAGTTCGACATGAAAGCGGCAGAGGGCCGAGTGGACGCGTTCAAGTTTTTGTTGCCTGCGGTGCAGAAACTGCCTGATAAGCTGGAACGCGCCGCGGTAGCCAACGATCTTGCGTCTTATCTGGGCGTGGATGCATCGTTGGTGTTGGATCAATTCAAGAGGTCTGGGCCGGATCGCAAAACGGGTTCTGCTCCGTCGCCGCGGCCGGCTTCCATTCCTGCATTGGAGAAGATTCTTTTGTGTGCGCTGGTTTCGAGCGAGGTAGTGCGGGCACGGGTATTGGACCGCCTGACGATGGAGTTAACGGCCGCTTTCGTCATGCGGGAAATCTTCGAGGCGTTGCGGCAAATGGCGGTGGACAACGGGCCTGTGGTATTCGGTTCGCTGGAAGGGCGGTTGAGCCCTCAAGGGCAGACTCTATTGCATGAGGCCTTTGTGGCCGATGAAACGGTTGAGGAGTCAGTGTTTCTGGAACAGGCCGAGGCATGTTTGCGGCGGCTGGAGTCGGATGCAAAGAGGCGCGCAGTAGACCAGTTGCGGGCCGCTGTTAAGCTTGCAGAGCGAGAGGGTCGTTTAGAAGAGGCCATTCATTTGATGGCCGAGCTGCTCAAGAGAGAAAAAGAATAGCGCAAAAATGATCCTATCGGAAGATCCGTTGCGCGTATCTAATTGTTGTACACTGAAGTGCGAAACGGGTGTATTGATGTACGGGGAATGCGTTATCGGAAATAGGGGTATGTCGTTAGATATCGTCTTTAAGAAAGCTCGCCCGCGGATATCCGTACCGGCATTTCCAATTGGCGAGCAAGGTGGCCGCGCACCCCTGTGCGGCTGAGCAACAACCTGCGTGGCAAACGACGAAAAATTCGGCCGGATGAAGCAGCTGATGGACAGTGGCAAGGAAAAGGGCTACGTCCTCTATGACGAAGTCAATGAGCTGCTGACGGAAGAGTATCGCGGCGGCCGCGAACTCGACGATCTTCTTTCCGAGTTCGATAGCGCCGGCGTCGAGATTCTGGAAGAGCCGAAACTCGAATTCGATAAGAAGCTGGAAGAGACCGAGGATGCCGGCGACCTGGAACTGGTCCAGGACTTCAACGAAAAAACCAACGACCCGGTCCGAATGTACTTGCGCGAGATGGGAACCGTCCCATTGCTCACGCGCGAGGGCGAGATAGAACTGGCCAAGCGGATTGAACGCGGCCAGAGAGCGGCCCGCAAGGCTTTGTCGCGTTCACCTCTGGTGATCCGTGACGTGCTGGCGCTGAGTGAAGTCATCCAGCAGGACCCCGATCAGATCCGCGACATTCTGGTGATGCCGGATCTGGTGGTCACCGACGAAACCGTGGCCGAGCAGTGCAGCGATCTGCTCAAGACCATCGTTGAAATCGAAAAGCAGTACAAAAAGGCTCAGCAATTCCGGCAGAAGCTGCAGGCGGTCTCGCGCGGCATGAAGCCGAAGATGCACCGTTCCATCCGCTGGAGTCTGGCGCGGACCATGGTGGCGATCTCCAGGCTGATCCGGGCCATTCCGTTCAGCTCGCTGAAGCGGCGCGAATTGGGCGGGAGTCTGCGCAAAGCGGTCGACGAACTTCGCCCGCTTGAACGCGAGATTGCGCGTATTCAGCGTCAGATTGAAACGCCCGAAAATGGCTCATCGCAAGCCGGGGTGATGCGCAAGGAGCTCAAGCAGCACAGCCATCGCATCCAGGAACACGAGGAAGCGTCGGGAGCCACGGCATCGGAGCTGCGCCGGACACTGCAGATTGTCGAACGCGGGGAACTGGAAGCTGAGATCGCCAAGAAGCAATTGATCGAGGCGAATCTCCGGTTGGTGGTGTCCATCGCGAAGAGATATACAAACCGCGGCCTGCAATTCCTGGACTTGATTCAGGAAGGCAACATCGGTCTGATGAAGGCTGTGGATAAGTTCGACTACCTGCGCGGCTACAAATTTTCGACCTACGCAACTTGGTGGGTACGCCAGGCAATCACGCGCGCGATAGCGGATCAGGCACGGACCATACGCATTCCGGTGCACATGATCGAGACCATCAATAAACTGGTCCGGATGCAGCGGCAGTTGCAACAGGATCTGGGTCGCGAGCCTACTACAGAAGAGCTGGCCGTTAAGATGGAAATGCCGGTGGGCAAGGTGCGCAAGGTTTTGCGCATCGCGCAGGAACCAATTTCTCTTGAAACACCCGTGGGCGAAGAAGAAGAGTCGCATCTGGGCGACTTCATCATCGACCGGCGTGTAGTGTCGCCATCAGAGGCCGTGATCAACCTGAACCTGCGGGAGCAGACCGCGGAAGTCCTGAAGACGCTGAGTCCGCGTGAGGAAAAGATCATCAAGATGCGCTTCGGGCTGCAGGACGGAAGCGAGCACACGCTGGAAGAAGTCGGCCAGCATTTCGCTGTGACGCGCGAACGTATCCGGCAGATTGAAGCTAAGGCGCTGCGCAAGCTGCGGCACCCCAGCCGGAGTCATCGGTTGCGGGCGTTCCTGGACACCACCGTCCGAGACTAATTACTGGTATTCGACCGTGCGCGTAACCGTGGACCCGTCGTGGATCTCCACCGCGAACCCTTGCCGATCCGTCCCTCTTATCACTTCAATACGATGGGAACCGGGGGTAAGCTGTAGCGTGGTGGGCGTTTTCGACGCATGCTCCTGACCATCAACTGTAATGCTGAGCCCAGGCGGCGTGGTCACCAGGTTTAGGGTCCCCATCTGGCGCTCCAGGTTCACGATGAAGCCTGTGTCGTGTGGAATTTCCAGAATGCGGCGCGCTTCACGATAGCCCGGCGCGGACACGACGAAGGTGTGGCGGCCGGCCGGTAGGGAGATGGTGCACGGAGTGTGGCAGGTGGTCTCCTGGTTGTCGTCAAACTCGGCGGTTGCTCCGGCGGGAGTAGTGGTGAGCTGAAAATCGCCGGTGGCGGGGGCAACCGGGGTCGTGGAGGTATTGGCTGCGGTCGCGACAGGCTTCGCTGGAGTGGGCTGAGCGTCCGGCTGGGTAACAGGAATTTGTGGCGGAGCAGGTGGAGCGGCCTGCGGTGTTGGCGGAGGAACCGTATCTGCGGGGGCAGGCGTCTGAGTTGCAGATACCGGGTTCGGAGGGTTGAGCCGCAGATAGGCGAGATAGCCTCCCACGCCTAGAAGCAGCAACACCCCAATGATGAGGGCGTTTCTAAAGAGGTGGCTTTCCGAAGGCGGCGGGAGTGAAGTTGGCGCGCTCCAGGTATCGGCGTGCGGCAGTAAAACGGTGGCACCCATCGGTTCCTTTGCCGGCGGAGGCGACGATGGAGGGGCAGAGACTACGGGTACGGCCTTAGCCAGTACAGGAACATCGGCCGTAGAGGGTGGCATCTCTATGGCCCTGGTTTCCTCAACGTGCGTTTCGATGGTGGGCGGGGCGTCGGGCTGCGGATTCTTGTCTTGGGAACCGACCGTCGATAAATAATGGCTGGCGCCGCGAGGCAGTGGCGTCCAGCCGGGGACGGCATTGAGTGCTTCGGCCAAAGATTCGATGAATTCTGCGCAACTAGGGAACCGGTCTGCCGGAGCCTTGGCCATTGCACGACGCATGACGCCATCGACTTTAGCGTCCAGCGTCGGGTTGAGCAATGTCGGCTGAATGGGTTCTTCGCGGACGATCTTGTAGAGAAGAGTCGGGAGATATTCCGCTGTGAAGGGCTTTTCACCAGTGAGAGCTTCATAGGCGATCACGGCGAGCGAGAATTGGTCCGCCTGGCCGGTGACAGGGATTCCCTGCACCTGCTCAGGCGACATATAAGTAGGCGTGCCCATGATGGTGCCGGATTGGGTCATCGCCTGCGACGCAATTTTGGCAATGCCGAAATCGGTCACCTTCGCAGAGCCATCCTCGTGAATCATGATGTTGGCGGGCTTGATGTCGCGATGGATGATTCCCTTGCGATGAGCGTAGTCGAGCGCTAAGGCGATCTGGCGCAGAATGCTCAGCAGCGTATCTTTGTCGGGAGTTTGCGCCGCGCCGAGCATATTTTCGAAGGCCGGGCCATTGACGAACTCCATGAAGATGTAGGCGAGGCCGGCTTCTTCAAAAATGTCGTAGATGGTGACGATTCCGGGATGGGAGAGAATTCCGGCGGATTGGGCTTCCCGGAAAAGGCGTTCGCGGAGCCGCTCACGCTCGTGTTCTTCAGTAAGATCGTTGAGCCGTATGCTCTTGATCGCGATGATCCGGCCGATGGCGGGATCCTGGGCTTTGTAGACTACGCCCATGGCACCGCGTCCCAGTTCGCCCAAAATGAGATAGCGTCCGACCTGTTCCACGATGTTTAACCAATTCTAACGCAAGCTTCGCGATCTTAAGATACAAAAGAGTAAAATCGGCGTGGAGGCTACAAACATGAGTATTGCTCAATCTTTATTACCCGAATTTGATCAGGAGATGGCGAACACCCGAAAGGCGCTGGAGAGGCTGCCGGAAGACAAACTGCAATGGAAACCGGACCCGAAATCGATGACGCTGGGCCGATTAGCAGGCCACGTCGCAGAGATGCCGACTTGGGCGGCGATGACGATCGGCACTGAATCGCTGGATATCAATCCGGGTGGGAAGAGGGCTTTTGAAGCGATGACGGCAACCTCGCGGGAACAGGTGTTGGGAGCGTTCGACAAAAGCGTCGCCGAGGCAAGGAAAGCGATCGAGGGCGTTAGCGATCAAGCGCTGATGCAAAATTGGCGCCTTCTGGCCGACGGGCAAGAGATCATGAGCATGCCTCGCGTTGCCGTCCTGCGATCCCTCGCAATGAACCACATGATTCATCATCGGGGTCAGTTGACCGTTTATTACAGGCTGGCCGGCGTCGCAGTTCCGGGGATGTACGGTCCTTCAGCGGACGAAGGACAAGCGGCAGCGGTTTAGATTAGAAATTCAGGCATGGGCGGCTGTTAAGATTAGGATTAAACCCGCCCATGTTCAAATCTCTCTTTGGCTCGTCGCCTTCCCCTGCCCCGGAAGGGAGCGGCCTCAGCTTATTGGATCGTCTGAAAGCTGGTATCCAGAAGACCCGCGCGGGCCTCATGGAGAAGCTGGAAGATGCGGTCAGCGGCCGCAAGGAAATCGATGCGGATGTGCTGGAGGAGTTGGAATATGCTCTTATCACTGCCGATATTGGCGCGCGCACAACCGCAGAGATTCTGGAACAGATCCGCCAGAGAGTGGAACGGCATCTGGTAGGGGATGTCTCCGAGCTGAAGCAATTGATTCGGGAGCACCTGCTGGAGGTTCTTCAAGCGACAGAGCGTCCCGTGCCGCAAGTGGCTGAACCTCCGGCGGTGATCATGGTGGTTGGCGTAAACGGGGCAGGCAAGACCACTTCCATCGGCAAGCTCACGCGGCGTTTGCAGAGCGAAGGACGGACGGTGCTGCTTTGTGCGGCCGATACCTTCCGCGCCGCTGCCATCGAGCAGTTGGAAGTGTGGGCGCAGCGTACCGGGGCGGAGATGATCCGGCAGCAATCGGGAGCGGACCCGAGTGCGGTGATGTTTGATGCGTTACAGGCGGGCAAAGCTCGCAAGGTCGACTACATCATTGTGGATACGGCGGGGCGCCTTCATACCAAGGTCAACTTGATGGCGGAGCTGGAGAAGATGAGGCGCACGGCGGCGCGCGTGATTCCCGAGGCTCCGCATGAAGTCCTGCTGGTGTTGGAGGCTACCACAGGGCAGAACGGATTGGAGCAGGCTCGCAAATTTACGGAGTCGTCAGCGGTAACTGGGATTATTTTGACTAAACTCGACGGTACCGCGAAGGGCGGCGTGGTGGTGGCGATTTCGCGCGAACTGAATCTGCCGATTCGCTACGTTGGTGTGGGCGAACAGATTGACGATCTGCTGCCGTTCGACCCTGAAAATTTCGTAGCGTCACTATTCGACTAAAAATGAGCCGGTATCTGGAAGAGGCGCTGGACTTGGCGGCTAAGGGTGAAGGACAAGTGTCTCCGAATCCCCTGGTGGGCGCTGTAATCGAACGCGACGGGCAAGTGGTCGGAAGAGGCTTTCACACGTGGGCGGGCGTCAAGCATGCTGAAGTCTTAGCCCTGGAAGAGGCAAAAGAGAGGGCTCACGGTGCGACGATGTACGTCTCGCTCGAGCCCTGTTCGCACCACGGTCGGACGCCGCCATGCATCGACGCGATACTTTCGGCGGGAATTAAAAAGGTTGTAGCACCGGTGGAAGACCCGAATCCGCAAGTCGCCGGCCGTGGGTTTACGCGATTGAGGGACGCGGGAGTCGAAGTTGAGTTGGAAACGCAAGGTGCGGCGAGGGCCAGGGATCAGAACGAGGCCTTTTTCCATTTCATGCGGACTGGCAGGCCCCTGGTGATGTTGAAGGCAGCGGTGACCTTGGACGGCAAGATCGCTGCTCCGGATGATGGGGTGCCGGGTTTTACTCCGGGATGGATCACCAGCGAAACGGCACGCGCCCACGTGCAGACGCTGCGCCATAAGTCCGATGCGATCCTGACGGGGATCGGCACGGTGCTGGCCGATGACTGCCTGTTGTCCGATCGCACTGGAGGGCCTCGAAGCAGACCGCTATTGCGAATCGTGCTGGACTCCCAACTGCGGCTGCCAGTAGATTCCCGCCTGGTAGCGTCGGCAAAGAATGATGTACTGGCGGTGACTACATCGGCTGGCTCCGCGGAGCGCCGCAAGAAGCTTGAGGCCGCGGGCGTGCGAGTGGAGGTTCTGGAGCGCCGTGATGGTCGCGCGAGCCTTCAGGGAGTGATCGAATTACTGGCCCGGGAGAGATATCTATCGATGATGATCGAGGCTGGCAGCAAAGTGAATTGGTCAGCGCTGGAGTCGGGGACCGCCGACAAGATTTTCTTTTACTATGCGCCGAAAATTCTGGGAGGGATCCATTCTCTTCCTGTTGCCGGAGGCGTCGGGATGCGTCAGCGCAAGGATGCGCTGCAGTTTCGGGATGTGCGGCTGCACTCCATCGCCACGGATGAATTTGCAGTGGAAGCGTGGCTGGCGCATCGGGCGAACTGATGTTCACGGGAATTATTGAAGAACTGGGAACGGTCGAGTGGATCGAGCCCCGCAAGGCGGGAGCGCGGATGCGAGTGAAGTGCGCACAAGTACTTTCTGACGCGACTGAGGGGTCGAGCATCGCGGTGAATGGCGTATGCCTTACTGCCGTGGGAATCACTTTGGGTTCGTTTGATGCCGATCTGGCGCCGGAGACGCTATCGCGGTCGAATCTAGGAAGTTTAAAGGCAGGATCGAGGGTAAATCTGGAACGGCCGGTGACGCCAATAACACGGTTGAGTGGTCATATTGTGCAGGGACACGTGGACGCAACTGGTGAGATCAAGGAACTGGACCCATTGGGGGATCAAAACTGGTGGCTGACGGTTCGCGTGCCCGCCGGCCTGAGCCGGTACTTAGTTCACAAAGGGTCGATTGCGCTGGACGGAATCAGCTTGACTATTGCGGCCCTGGAGGATGACGTAGTTGGTGTCACGATTATTCCCCACACGTTTGAGCATACTTCGTTGGGTTCCGCTAGGGTCGGGTCGAAGGTGAATGTCGAGGTTGACGTCCTGGCGAAGCATGTGGAGAAGTTGCTGGGTGCGCGGAGTCAGCTTAGCAGTTGATCGACTGCGCGCAGTTGGTTGGAACTTAGTTTCCAATTTGCCGCGCCCGCATTTGCGAGGGCTTGTTCCGGAGTCTTGGCCCCCGCGATTACAGAAACTACCGCCAGTTGAGCAGCGAGCCACGACATTGCGAGTTCGAGCATCGTGTGGCCGTGACTGCTCGCGAATTCAATCAGAGCTTCCACTTTGTTCAGGTTCTCGTCCGTGAAAACTTTGGGCCCAAAGCCGTCGGCTCCTCTGGTCCCCTGCGGCAGGGGTTGGCCTTTACGGTATTTCCCTGTGAGCAGACCGTTGGCTAACGGGAAGTAGGGTATAAATCCCATCTTGGCGTGGAGGCACGCCGGGAGAACATCAGCTTCAGGGGCGCGGTTAAGCATGCTGTATTCGTTCTGAATGCTGATGAATCTTGCGGCACCTGCTTTAACCGCGGATTCGGCCTCGCGGATCTGTTCCGCGGAGAAATTAGAACAACCGATTTCGCGCACTTTTCCTGCTTTCACCAGTTCGTCCAACGCCGCCAGCGTGTCTGCAATCGGTGTGGTTGGGTCGGGCTTGTGGAGTTGGTAAAGATCGATGTGGTCCGTATTCAAGCGACGGAGACTGTCTTCGACGGCTCGCTTGATGTACGCGGGCCTTGCGCCTTTGCGTTCATCGTCCATGGGAAGGCCGAACTTGGTCGCGAGTACAATCTGGTTGCGGCGTGGGCCCAGGGCTTTGCCGAGGAAAGTTTCACTTTCGCCTTTGGCGTAGATGTCGGCAGTATCGAAGAAATTGATGCCCGCGTCCAAGGCGGCGTCAACCACTGTGGCCGTGTTCGACGCGTCGATGCGCCAGCCGAAGTTGTTACAGCCAATTCCAACCACCGAGACTTTCAGAGATCCGATATTTCGTTTTTCCACGACGTCCTCCTGATTAGGGCTTGTTACGGAAAGTTGGGCTTTACCTGCATGCCCGATTTGAGCGGCTTTTCTGTGGGCAGTGCGACCGGGTCGCCGTCTTTTAGCCCTTCGACTTGAGTGCGAGTGGTGTTGTTCACACCCGGGGCGATTTTGCGCCAGACAAGGTGATCGCCATCCAGCGTAAAGACACCGGTCTGGTTCGATTCATGCCGCACCGCCTCTTTGGGAATCGTAAGCGCGTTTTCGATCGACTCGGATTTAATCTCGGCGTTCACGTTGGTTCCGGGCAGAAGATCCATGTCGGGATTCTGAATAAGGCAAATGACCTCGCCGACCTGGCGAGATCCGTTGGCGACGATCTGCGTAGGTGTTTTGTCGACTGTTCCTTTCCATTGCCGGCCCGGCAGTGCGTCCCAGGTGATAGTGACTGGCATGCTTTTCATGACGCGGCCGAGGTCGGGTTCATCCACGTAGACGGTAACATCCACACGGTCCAGCAGGCCGATGGAAGCCACAGCGTCGCCCGAATTGAGGAAGGCGCCTTGCTTGAGGTCGAATTGATACACGGTACCGCTCACCGGAGCCTTCACCGTACTCATCTGAATGCGCGATTCCGCAAGGTGCGCGGCCGCTTGCGCGTCTTGAAGACGAGCTTCGGCGGAAGTGCGGTCGGAAGCGCCTACCAACGAGGCCTTGCGATCGTTGAGAGCCTTGATTTGCAGTTTGATCGATTCGATGCGCTGCTCGGCGGAAAGAACCTCGTACTTCGTTGCGGCTTGTTTCGTTAGAAGTCGGGCCAGCGTGTCATGATCCTTCTGCGCGGTGTCGAGGTCTAGCTTGAGGCGTTCCAGGTTGCTGGAAATGTCGGTCAGATCCGTGGACCGGCCGCCTCTTGCTAAGACATCGAGTTCGGCACGGGCCTGAGTGATTCGCGCGTTCGCAACGGCTAGGTCGGTCTGTGCTTCAGTAGCGTCGAGTTCGACCAGAACTTCTCCTTGCGAGACTTTTTGACCACGACGGATCAGAATCTTTGTGACCGCGCCCGGACGTTCGGCACGGGCGACGGCCCACTCCACGGGTTCCACCTTGCCATTGGTAGCAATTGAGCTGACGATGGTCTCGCGGATGGTTTTGGTGAAGGGCACCTCTATGGGCTGGTTGCGCCAGGAGATGACTTGCCACACCAGAGCGATAAGCGCGACTGCACCGAGAAGAGACAACCAGAGGCGAGGTTTCATTGAGGCCGGGCGGTGTAGTCGAAGAGGATTTGCCACTCGGCGCGTTGAATTTCCATAGCGACGCGCTCATGGATGGAGCCGGGTTGTTTGCGGGCGCGATCGCAAAATGCGAGAAAGGCGTAAGGATCCCAGCGGCCGGTGCGGAATTCGGCGGTGGGGTAGCGGCGGATGATTTTAACCACGGCACGGGCGATTTGGATGAAGATGGGGTGCGGTCCCGCGCGGCGAAACCAATAGGCTGCATTTCCGGAGTCGCCTTCGTGGCGATGGATCAAAGCGTGCCATAGGTCCCCCTCTTCTGTCTCGCACATTTCGGCAAGCTTGTGAGCCTCCTCAAAGCACGAGAAATAGAGCCAAAGGCCCGCCAACGGTGCCTCGGGCTCTTCCAGATCGGGGAACAAATCGGCCGGAGAAAAAGTGTTGATCAGGTCCCGGACCTCTTGAGTTGCATACGGTGTGAAGTGTAGAGGAATCAACCGTTTTCCGTCCTGGCCCAGAGACAAAATGCGCTCTACATCCGGCCCGTATTGCTTAGGGTCAAAAGCCATTCCTCTCCACTAACATCGGGTCTCATTAAATTCTGTCTCGCGACGTACGTATGTTCTCATTGTAATAGGGATGCGATGAAGGTAGCTCTGGTGTTTTCAGGAGGAGGGTTGTTTGGGGCGTGGCAGGCCGGAGTTTGGGCGGGGATCGAAAATCGAGTCCGGCCGGATTTGGTGGTCGGAGTTTCAGTGGGCGCGCTAAATGGCTACACAGTAGCGTGCGGAGCATCGGGAGAGCGGCTGTGCGCTTTGTGGAAAGAAAGAGAACTGACGAAGTTCGGCAGTCTTCCCGAAAACATACGGTTCCTGATGTCGCAACACCGGCGGCGCACGGACTTCGCGGTGGCAGTCACCGATTTGCTTCGAATGAAACCGCTGGTTTTTCAAAACGATGAAATCACCTGGCGCCACATCGCAGCGTCTTGTGCGATACCGGGCGTATTCCGGCAGTATTGGATCGACGGACGGCTTTGCTCCGACGGTGGGTTGTTGAATCCTCTCCCTGTGTGGGCGGCAGTCGACTTAGGGGCTACACACATTGTCGCGGTGCACGCGTTACCTGAGATTCCAGGGTGGGTGATGAAGGCAGTGGTGAAGCCATTCCGATGGGTGGCCGGCCATCATCCTGCGACGCCGAAGGAGATTCAATTGGATATGATCACGCCGCCGCAGCCTCTGGGAGGCGTGCGTGATGCAATCAGCTGGAAGAATGAGAATATCGAGCGCTGGCTGCATGAGGGATACGAGCAAGGGCTTGCAAAAAACATTTCCATTCCGAATTGTCTTGAGAGATAATGGTCGAGATTTGTTATGCCGAGCTTCAGAATCCACCGACTAAAAGATCACCTGCGCCAACAATTCCGGTTCGCACCGCATATGAGCGGTACGGCGACTTTAAAGGCGAAGGACTACGCCCCCGGCGACACGATTGAGGCTTCCTCTCCCTACGCGGCGTTTTTTCAGATGAAGGAGGCAGGGACTCCTCTCGAAGTAGGCGACTTGCTTGAATCGGAGGGCGGAGGCTTGCGAATCTTCAAGTACGTCGGATTTGAGGAAGCGCAATGGCTGGTGGTGGAAGACAAGCGCGAGGCGAATGCGGACGAAACGCAAGTGGCGTTACACTGAAGTCAATGGACGGGTCGGTTGTAACTGTTGGTAGTGCCGATGGTGGCAGTTCCAGCGGGACAATTGAATTTTTCGCGTTAGTAGCCTACCTACCTGAGCCTCTCTCTGAATTCCTCAGCGGTCTGCGGCAGGAATTAGACCCTCGCTTTCGAGGCAAGCCCCATTTGACGATTCTGCCTCCACGAGTTTTGACATACTCCTGGGATGAAGCCTGGGCGGAACTTGGACCGAACATCACAAAGAGTCGTCCGTTTCCCGTGACGCTGAGCGATGTGGAGACGTTTGACGCATCGCGAGTAGTCTATCTGGCACTTCGCGACGGATTCACCGTGGTTCAAGCCTTGCATGGCGTGCTCAATGCCGGTTGTG
Organism: Terriglobia bacterium; assembly: GCA_963766615.1. Classification (GTDB taxonomy): domain Bacteria; phylum Acidobacteriota; class Terriglobia; order Bryobacterales; family Bryobacteraceae; genus Palsa-187. Next base: position 356,639 of record CAVYBC010000006.1, on the reverse strand, counting down.
CAAGTTGCGGCGAGGCGTGGCCGTTTCACCCTCACATTACCCTGGCGCACAAGTTGGCGACGGAGAACTTCGCCGAAGCCGCCGAGACCGCTCGGACAAGGTGGCGCGAATACAAGGGTGATCGCGGGTTCACGGTCGACCGCCTGACATGGGTGAAAACCACCATTGTTCCCGGAGTCAGCGATCGCGGCACGCGCAGCCTGGTTGCCAGCGATAGCGAATGGGTGGATCTGGCGGAATCCGAGCTTTCCGCGCGAGTTTGACCGTTCCGCGTTCCATTTTCTAGCCGCAAAACGTGCCAACACGGCACTGCTTGCAAAAACAACTCCTTTTGTTCTAATTACTTCTCGTTTGAGAATTCCAGCAATTTTGAAGGTGTCGTCTATCCTTCGATCGTGAGGAACTTACCCCGATGGCTGGAACAACAAAGACAACAAAACAAGAAGAAGCTGAAGGGATAAAGCGGAGGCAATCGGAGACGGTAGCCAAGTTGGTTGAGAAAGCGGAAAAAGAGCTGGACGCAAAGATGAAGGCGTCCTTGGGAGATTACATCCGCCTGGTTCAGTTGCAGAAGGATCTGGAAGAGGAAGAAGTAAGGGAGATCAAAGTGACATGGGTGGAACCAGAGGAGTCGGCGGAGGAGAAGACCGGTCCGGAGTCCGAGAACTAAGGATCACGTACAAGCCTCTTCCGTCGCAAAAGCGATTTCACGATTCGGAAGCACGGTTCAAGGGATTTTCTGGACCGATCGGATCGGGGAAAAGCCAGGCGTTATGCCAGGAGGCGATTCGACTGAGTTTCTTGAATCCTGGACGTACGGGCTTGATTGGGGCTCCTACATATCCCATGTTGCGCGACGCCACGGTGGCGTCGCTGCTGGAGACGCTGGACCGGAATGAAATACCGCATGAAGTAAACCGGGCGGAGAACTTTGTGGTCGTACGAGGGGTCCGATCGAAGATCCTGTTTCGCGCGGTTGAAGAGTTCGAGAGACTGCGCGGAAGCAATCTGGCGTGGTTCGGGTTGGATGAACTTACTTACACGTCGAAGGAGGCGTGGACGCGGTTGGAAGGACGTCTTCGGGATCCGGAGGCGAAGCGGCTATGCGGTTTCGCCGTGTGGACGCCGAAAGGCTACGACTGGGTCTATGAACGATTTATCGAGTCGGCCATATCGGGCTATGAAACGGTGGTGGCGAGCCCGTTTGAAAATCGCTATCTGCTGGGCAAGGTGCCGGATTATTACGACCGGCTGAAGAACAGTTACGACGAGCGGTTTTACCAACAGGAAGTTCTGGGCGAGTATCTCAATCTGCACGCCGGGCAGGTATATCACACGTTTGAGCGTGGAGGAAACGTAAGCAAACAGGTGGTTGATCCGCGGGTGCCGTTGGAATGGGCTTTGGATTTTAACGTCGACCCGATGTCCTCAGTGATTGCGCAGGTCATAGGGAATGAAGTGAGAGTTGTCGACGAGATTGTGCTCCGGCGGGCGACGACAATGCAGGCTTGTGAAGAGTTCGCGAGGAGGTTTCCGCCCCATCCGGCAGGTTTAACAGTTTATGCGGATGCAAGCGGTCAAAAAATGCACTCCACGGGTGGGTCCGACGTGGGAACGCTTCGCGACTTTTTTCGGAGCGGGGAATACGGAGTGGTGAAGTTTGACGTGCCGCGGACGAATCCGCTGGTACGGGACCGGGTTCTCTTAACGAATTCGAAGCTGTGCTCGGCAGAGGGGAGACGGACGTTGATGGTCGACCCCAAGTGCGTGGAGCTGATTCGCGACTTTGAACAGGTCACGTATAAGGAGAACAGCCAGATAGTCGACAAAGAGCGAGACGCCCAGCGGACACACTTGTCCGATGCGGTGGGCTACTTGTTGTGGCAGAAATTTGGAAACGGACATAGGACCGGCGAGCAGAATCGGCCGCTGTGGTAACTGGCGAAAAAGGGAGATACCGTGTTTGACATCGATCGCGAACATCCGGAATATATCGCACGCAAGAGGGTATGGAAGAAATACCGTGACCTCTACGTGGGCGGCGAGCAGTTTAGAAATTGCGCGCAGGAGTATCTGGTCCGCCGGCAGAGAGAGCCGGGCGACGTCTACCTGGAACGCCTGAACCGGGTATTTTACGAAAACTACATCGGGTCGATTGTGGATTGGTATGCCGCAACGCTGTTCGGCGAGGAGCCGGTGCTTACGTTCGAAGGCAAGAACGAAGGTGGAAAGCAGTTCTTCTCGGCCTTGGTGGATGACGTCGACCGCAAGGGGAGCAGTCTGGCCGATTTTTTCCGTCGGCAGTTCACAGAAAGTCTGGTGACGGGAAACAGCTTCGTCCTGGTGGACTTTCCGCGGCTGGCGGGCCATGTTGAGACCCGAGGCGAGGAGGACGCGACCGGTGCGTCTCGAGCCTACCTGGTGGAGTACTCGCCTGAAGATCTGATCAATTGGAGCCTGGACGATAGAGGGAATTTCGAGTGGGTGGTGTTGCGGACCAAGTCCATCCGCAAAGACACAGTTGAGGACGCCGATTGGCGAGTGGAAACGCGGTGGGCGTATTACGACAAGCAGAACTACCGGATCTACTGCGAAACACGCGCCGGCAGCGGCGCCGGGTCACGCACTCTGGTCGATGAAGGGCGCCACGGACTGGCGAAGCTGGACCAGGTTCCACTGTTCGGTTTGCGCATTCCGGAAGGGTTGTGGATGCTTAACCGGTCGGGTTCTCTACAACTTGAGCATTTCAACAAATCGAACGCACTCTCCTGGGGGATGACAATGGGCTTGTTCTCGATGCCTGTTGTTTACTCCGAACGTGACTGGAGCCAGATGATCGGCGAGAGTTACTACATCCAGATGAGTCCTGGGGACCGGTTTGGATGGACCGAACCGGAGGGCAAGGTTTTCACAATCGCCCAGGACAATCTGGCGAGTTTGCAGGAAGAGATTTACAGGGTTTGTTATCTGGCACAGGCGGGAGGCTCGCTTGGGGGAAGGTTTCAGCAGTCGGCACTTAGTAAGCAGATCGATTTCTCGATCACACAAGAAGTGCTGAGAGCGTACGGAGATGCCGTAAAGGAACAGATACGGCGGGTGCTGAAGGCTATCGAGGCGGCTCGGGAAGACGGTCTGAGTGTCAGCGTGACAGGGATGGACGAGTTCGACATCGCGGACTTGGGCACGGAGTTGGAGGACGCCAAGGCGCTATTGGCTCTCGGAGTGGAGTCTCCCACGCTGAAGAAAGAAATGTTCAAGAAGTTGGCTTTGAAGTTTTTGTGCGACTCCCGGCAGGACGTGAAAGACAAAGTCGCCGCGGAGATCGAGGCGAGCTAAAGGAGACGAGATATGGCAGACGAATTAAACGACATTCGGGGGCTGGTTCAGTCGGTGGTGCAGGAGTTCATCAAAGCGGAACACTCGCGTTCCGAACCGGCGTACAAGACGGAGCTGCAGGAGGAAAAACGGCGCCGGGAAACGCTGGAGCAGCGGGTGAACGAACTGGTGGCAGAAAACGAGCGCGCGCGAGCCAAGGCAGAAGAAGCAGAGCGTAGCTCGACCATAAGGGCTGAGCTTCAGAAATTGGGCGTGGCCAAAGTAGAGCTGGCGTACAAAGCAGTGCGTGACGAGATTGTACGCGGAGATGACGGAAGGCTTCAGGCCCAGGATGGCGCGGACTATCGCGATTACCTGCATCGCTTTGTGGGCGACAATCCCGAGTTGCTGCCGGCCCGGTTGACCGGAGGGTCCGGTGCTACCTCGAGCCAGCGCAATGCATCCGCATCGGCTCCCGTGGATTTGGACAAAATTCGGCCGGGCATGAGCGCGGACGAGTTGGAGCGAGCGCGCCAGGAAATAGCGCGAGTGGCGTCGCAGACGCTGCGTGGATTCTAGCCTCACCGTTTTTCGGAGCATCCGACATCTTGTGTCGACAAGGCCGAATGCTTAATTCAATCTCCCAGGTAACAGCCCGCTAGACGCATGTGCGTGCGGAGGCATGTCTACTTGGTTGCAATGAGGGTGCCACCGCACCCTTTGCTCTATCCAGAAACGCGCACGATCAACCGCCGCGGCCGCGTCTTCTGGTTCCAGACCGTGGCCGCGGCGCGTAAGAGCAGACGGAAGACATCCGTCGATTTCATAAGGAGAGATATGCCAGCAATTACCTCAGCAAATGTGGCGAATGCGATTGTTAAACTGGTAGCCGCGGACGCGCTGCCGGCCCTGATGGGGAACCTCGTGATGGGGAACCTCGTCAATCGCGATTACGAGCCTGCATTGGCGCAGGCGGGTGACACGATCAACGTGCCGATTCCCCCGACCCTGGTAGCCAACAACATCGCGGAAGGCGGGACCGTTCAGACGCAGAACCCGTCCCTGGGCAACGCTCAGATTGTTCTGAACACACACGCCGAAGCAACTTTTCAGATTCCCGACGTGACCAAGGTTCTGGCCGTGCCGGATCTGTTAAAGCTGTACATGCAGCCGGCCGTTGTAGCTTTGGCGGAGAGCATCGAGGCGAGCCTGTTGAGCCTGTATCCGGCCTTCACAACGAACGCTCCTGTGGGTACGTCGGGCACGGCAATCACAGAAGCGACCGTCGATTCCGCGGAAACGGCGCTGTTCAACGCGAAGATGCCGGCCAGCGCGTCCAAGTACCTGGTAGTTGATTCAGCCACTTATTCGGCGCTGCGCCAGATTCCTCGCTTCAGTGAGTTTCAGACGGCTGGTGAAGCGGGCTTGCGGGCGCTGATCGACGGCGCGGTCGGCAAGATGAAGGATTTCTACATCTTCCGGTCGCAGTTTGTGGCACATACCGGCAGCAGCCCCGTGGCGACGCACAACCTGGCGTTCGGCAGAGATGCGATCGGGTTGGTGGTTCGCCGCCTGCCGCAGCCTCTCCCCGGTACCGGCGCCATTGCGGAATACGCCGAGCTCGGCAATTTCGGAATGCGCGTCACGATGAGCTACCAGCCGAATACGCTTGCGCAGCAGTTGACCGTCGACGTGCTGTATGGCGTCGGAGTGCTGCGGAATAACTTCGGAGTGCAGGTAAATAGCTAGTCGAGCGTTGCAGTGATGGCGCTTTTGCGCCCAAGGGCGGACCGTTACTGGTCCGCCCAATTCATTTACGGGAAGAGAGTGCTATGGACTTACGTTTGTATTATCAAAAGCTGCGAAAGATTGAAAGCGAGATTAAAGACGAATTTCCCGTGGTGATCAGCCGGGAAACCACGGATGGCGGAAAGCCGGGTCTCAAGACGCAGGTGGCGCGGGTCCTGGCTGCGCGGCTCATTGCGGACGGAAAAGCAGATCTGGCAAGCGCAGAAGAGACGGCGCAGTTCAGGGCGCATGCCGAGGAGAAGTGGCAGGCGGCTCAGGAAGAAGAATCCAAACCTGTCTCGTCCATCAAGCCAGTGCGCGGCAGCGCTCGAGTGCCGAAGAAGTCGTAGAGGCGAACAACAATGCTGCTCACGGACGGTTTGCCAAACGATACAGAGTCGCTGCGGGTGTATGAGTCGGGAGTGCTGGATGTCTCGAACATGGAAGGCATCGATCTGGTGGTTAAACTCCACCTTGCACTGGAGGAGATTTCTGAAGACATCCTCGACATTCTGTTAAGCCATTCCACCGATATGGCGGCGATGCTTCGCAGGACCAAGGGTGTCTCCGATGTAGTGGTCAGCCCCCAGATGAAGAGGTGGCACGCACTACATTCCCTGGAAGTGTTCTACCGGGACGCCTTCAACAACCAGCTAAACGACCGCTATCAGGCGAAGGCTCTGGAGTACCAAGAGCTGGCCCGTGCGGCTCGCCTGCACACGGTGCGGTTTGGAATAGGGCTAGTGAATAACCCGATTCCGCGGGCTGATGTGCCGCAGGTCACCTTTACTTTTGGGTCGCCTTCGCCGGCCTCCTATTACATCCAAGTGAGCTGGGTTTCCGCCACGGGCCAGGAAGGGGCTCCCAGCATCTTGATGGCATTCGATGGGGCTGCCAGCCAGGTTCCCGTGATTCAGGCGGTGAATCCGCCCGCCGGAGCGACGGGTTTCAACGTGTACGCTAGTCTGGCGCCCACAGGCCTGGCGCTGCAAAATTCTTCTCCAGTGGTGGTCGGTGGATCGTTCACTCTAAACGAGAGTGGTCCCGTGAGTGGAATGGCACCGGGGAACGGGCAGGTCCCCGATTCCTATGTAACTGGTGGCTCAAACTTCAACCGAGGCTAAGGGAATCGACATGGCACAGACAGGCAGCATTGCAGTACAAATGATGGTCGGATTCTTGTCCGCTCCGGATACGGGAGTCAACGCGGGGGTCACCCAAATTGGTAACGACTCCGGTGTGGCACTAGCTCCGCTGCCACCAGCGCACATCGTAAATCAGAACGTCGCGTTTGATTTAACAGAGCGGGCCAAGATCGTAAAGTATCCGGTGGTTCACGTATACGTAGATCGCGTGCGCAACCAGCTTACCGAGAAGTTCCGAACCTTTTCGGGCAAGGCTCACACGGTAGCCGAAGTACGAGTATCGCAGGACCGCATCGACGGCCTGGAAGAACAATTGCGGCTTTACGTCGACGCGGTAACCGGAGTTTTGGATGCGAACCGCGGTAGCTGGGGCGACGGAGCATTCTTCGCAGGCGCTTATGAAGTCTCGTACGAGCCGATCAAGCACGGCGGGAAGAACTTCATACAGATCGCGAAAGTAAGTTTTGACGTGGATCTCTCGAAATAACAAGACGGAAAAAGAAAGAGAAAAGAGGCGGGCGGTAATTCTTTATGTGCTACATTTCGTCCAACAACAATCGCGTTTACGTGGGATTGGAGACGTCCTACGGCAGTGTGCCGGTGGTGACTACACAAAATCGGATTCCGCTGGTGAAGCTCACCGCGAAGCAGGTGCCCGAGCAAACCAGCCGCCGCGACAAGACCGGCAGCCGTACCTTCGTCGGATTGCCGAATCAAATCCGTAAGAAGACCAACTTTCAACTGAACACGTTCATGACGGAGTGGACCGACCAGACACAGCCGCCCAGCCACAGCCCGCTGTTTCAGGCGGCCATGGGTGCTGCCCCGGTCATTTATACCGGCGGAACAGTGGCGTCGATCACGAATCAGACGACGATTCAGTTCGCGGCGCCTCATGGTTTGAGCATCGGCCAGGGAGTGGCTTTTGGAGGCGAGATCCGGTTTGTGGCGGCGATCGCGGATACGTCGACTGTGATCCTGAATGCTCCTTTCAGCCTGCTGACAGCAGGAAGCGCGATAGGGACCTCGATTACCTACTCTCTCTCAGCGGACGTTGGCAGTGCGAGCATCTTCGATTACTGGGATCCGGCGACCGTGGTGCAAAGAATCCTGAACGGCGCCGCGATGAACACGATGCAAATTAAGGTGAATGGCGACTTCCAGGAATTCGTCTTCGCAGGACCGTCGCAGGATTTGCTCGATACCACAAGCTTCGAGCCCGGTCAGGGCGGATTGACGTCGTTTCCAGCGGAACCAACCGATACCGGGTTTGACTATACGATCGTGCCAGGGCACCTGGGGCAGGTATGGATGGGCGCGATACCGACCCAGTTCCTGACGCTGACGCAGGCGGAACTTACGCTCGATAACGGGATTGATTTGCGGGTGAAGGAGTTCGGAAGCGATTTTGCCCGCTGCATCGCCGGCGGGCTCCGCAACGTCTCGCTGAACTTCGAACTTTTCGAGCAGGATGACGATCAGACGAAGGCCTTGTACCAGGCCGCGCGTCAGAGGTCGCCGATCAGCGTCATGTTGCAGCTTGGCGAGCAGTCGGGTCAGCTTTTCGGCGCGTACATGCCGGCGATGGTTCCGGCCGTGCCAGAGTTTGACGACGGAGAGACAAGACTGCAGTGGAAGTTTCAGAACAGCAGAGCTCAAGGATCGGTAAATGATGAACTCCACATCGCCTTCGGTTAAAAACATGCAGCACGAAAGTCTGCTCTGGATAGACGCGGCGACGCTGCCCGGTGTCCGGTACCGAATCCGGCGAGTTTCGTTGGCCAGAAGAATCGATCTGGCACGGCGGCTTCGCGAAATCGGTCGGAAGATTGAGTTTCTTGAGGCCAGCGGGACGCCGGCAGAACAGATTGAGGCCACCGTGCTCAAAGGCGATATTGAGCGCTGCTATTTGGAATGGGGCCTTGAGCAGATAGAAGGACTTGAAATTGACGGCGAAGCCGCGACGCCGGAGTCGCTCATTGAACGCGGGCCTCTTGACCTGGCTCAGGAAGTACTCGGGCGTATTAAGGACGAGTGCGGGTTGAACCAAACCGAAAGAAAAAACTGATTGTCGCATTCCATTTTTTGCGTTCGGAGCAAGCCGGGTGGACGTGCGAGCAGTGCAGACGGCAGGGCTTGGAGAAAAAGCGCCGGTGCGGCTTTTTAGCTGAGACCGAGCGGGGCCCAGAAAGGCTGGTCTGGCTTCGTGGGAACGTGACGGCGCTGGAATGCCCCAAGTCTTTTGTGACGCCCGAGAGCATTGAGCGGGTGGAACGCTTCTTCGCCTTAAAACATTTTGGGGCAGGACCGGTGGGAGACGTCGGCGCGCGGGACGCGGACGCGTTTCTGATTTTAGAGCAGGAATGGAAAACGGAACAGGCAAATGGCCAACAGTAACGACAATTCGAAAAGTCTGCTGAGTCCGGCATTGTTCGGAACGCCACAGACGGTGCAATCGGTTTTGGGCGAGGCGAGCACCGCATCGGGCGGAACGGCGGATGCTGCGTCCAGTCAGGTAACCGAAACGCTTACTCAACTTAATCAGCAATTGCTGCAACTCCAGACCGCAGGACAAGCACAGACACAGGCGACTACCGACAACACGCAGGCGGTAACGCAAAACACGACGCGAGACTCGCAAGGCGGAAGTTCAACTCTGAGCAGTGTTGGGGAGGCCCTGTCTAGCACGTTCGGAATCGGTTCGGCGCTTAGCCCTTTGATCTCAGGGATCGTTTCGCTGTTTGGCGGAGGGGGTACGAGTCAACCCGCGGCACTGACGCAGTACATTCCGCCCAACAAGGTCAACGTCAGTGCGGGCGTCAGCAGTTCGGATCCAGGCCAGGCCTTCGGCGTCGATACCGGGCAAGGGGGCCAGCCCCGGCCGGTCAGTTCGAGCGTGGCCCAAACTAATTCGACTCAGATCACTGTGCAAGTTCAGGCGATGGACAGCCAGTCGTTTCTCGATCACAGCAATGACATCGCGCTCGCGGTTCGTCAGGCGATGCTCGAATCGAGTGTTCTCAACGATGTCATACGGGAGGTATAGATGGCGGATTTCCCCAAACTGAAAACCGGCGTGGTGGCGCAGTATCCATCCGACCGATCGCAACAATGTTTCACCAGCGTGTACCGATTTATCGACGGACTGGAGCAAAGGTATCGGACGGGGACAACTTCATTGAAGCGCTGGGTGATCCGCTTCGACCTGCTGGATGAAGCCGAACTGAGCACGCTGGAAACGTTTTTCCTAAGTCAAGCTGGGCGGTTTGGAAGTTTTTCTTTCACCGATCCATGGGATGACACCGTTTACGAAGACTGTAGCTTTGACGATGACGCTCTCGCGCTGACGTTCAGTGATTTAAGCCGTGGCGTGACGTCGGTCACGGTAAAGGAGAACCGGTAATGCTCGTTTTTCCGCAACTGGTGACTGGCGCTTCGAGTATCTATCCGCTGAAGAAGCAGCACACAACCAGGACGGTAGTTAACGTTCTGGGCGATGGCCAGAAGGTCGTCTATGAGGACTCGAGCGCGGCCATCGTCGACTGGGAATTACAGCTAAAGAGTTTGACCCGGGCCGAGGCAGATGCGATCGAGGCTCTGTTTACGGCGGTCTCAGGGCAATGGGGGCTGTTCACATTCCTTGACCCTGCGGGAAATTTGCTGGCGTTCAGCGAGGAGTTTGGGAATACCGTCTGGACAAATGGTCCGCTGATCCAACTGACGACGGGCATTGACGATCCAAATGGCGGGACCGGCGCGACGCGAGCTATAAATGATGGGGAAGCATCGCAAATGGTGGCGCAGGTATTGGACGTTCCTGGGAATTTCCAATATTCGATCAGCGTGTGGGCCCGCACGCAGGGGGGATCGAACGCCACGCTGACCGCTTTGACAACGGGAGCCAGCGCCAACCTCCCCATTCAGCTCAATGGGACCTGGAAGCGATTCAACCTTACGATCAATCTGGCGCAGGCGACCGACAGTGTGACCTTCGGCGTCACGTTAGACGCGGGCGCATCTGTGGATCTTTTCGGCATGCAGGTGGATGCGCAGATTGGACCATCAGACTACAAGCGGACAGGGGCTGGAGGCGGCGTGTATCCGCGAGCTCGCTTCTCGACCGATTCCGTGACGATGAAGGCACAGGGTACCGATATCTACGACGCTGTTGTGCGGATTGTTGCGACGGAGAACTAAGTTATGCCGACCATCGACGAACTCAAAGAGCAAGAAGCAACACCCGCACCGGTATTTCTGTTCGACTGTGTCTTGCAGTCGGGCGCGACGGAGCGCTGGAGCACTCATGCGGTCACATTTGCAAGCAACGCTTACGCGGCGCGGATGATTCGCCACAATCTCTTTGAGCTGCGCGCATCTTCCGACGACGGGCTGGACAGCACCGCGAAGATCAGCGTGACGCTGGCGAACGCGGACTCTCACTTTTCGCAGATCGAGCGCGAGACCGGGTTCAAGGGCGGTCAACTAACCATCCAACTGGTCTTTTTCGATTTCGGAACCAACCTGCCGGTTTCAGAAGCACGAGTTTTGTTTCGGGGAGTGGGGAACACGGCGGACGAGATTACTGAATCGACGTTTCGGGTGACGTTCAGCAATCGATTTAACCTGCAGCGCATCGTGCTGCCTGAGGTTCGGATCGAGCGGCGGTGTCCTTGGTCCTTTCCCTCAACGGCGGCACAAAGGTTGGAGGCGCTTACCGGAGGAACGAAGGGGCCTTATTCGCCACTTTATCGATGCGGCTATTCGCCGGACCAGACTGGCGGAGTGGGTAACTTGGATAGCGGCGCGCCGTTTACGACATGCGATTTCACGCGGGCAAATTGCGAAGCTCGGGGCATGTTTGATCAGGACGATTCAGCGCGCACGACACGACGGTTCGGCGGGTTTGAATTTGTACCCTCACAGATACAAGTGAGGAGCTTTGGAGAGAGCGGAACTCACTTGTCGCCGTTGGTGGACAATCTGGCGCTGTACAACGACTTTGTGCCATTGGTGTACGGGACGGCCTGGTTTCAGCCGCCGGTGGTATATGCGCGGAATGACGGAAATCTCACTCGTATGGAAGTGCTAATGGGCATGGGTGAGATGGACAGCGTCATCACGGTGCTCGTCAACGGTATTGAGATCGGCGAGGGCGTGGGCGGAACCGACATGAGCGCCACGGGTTGGTACAACATTGTCACGCCCGGGACCAGGTCGGGCGCTTTCGATTTGAACTTTACCGATTCCTCCGGAAATCCTCTGGGCGACCCGTATGGAAGCATGGCGGTTCTCAGCGTGGTGGTGCCGAATCGAATCAGCAATGGGCAATCCCTGCCGACGGTGCAGGTGCTGGTGCGAGGGCTGAAATTGGAGAGCTTCGATAGCAGCGGCACGTCGCTTGGGATTGCGTTTACGAACAACCCAGCCTGGGTGGTTCTCGACGTCCTGCGTCGCCTGGGATGGCAGACGAGCGATATGAACCTCGCCAGTTTTGCCAGCGCCGCGGACTACTGCTCGGCCCCGCTTACGACCACGGATCTTTACGGGAACCCAGCCTCCATCTCGCGGTTCGAATGCAACCTGGTGGTGAGCAACAGGACCAGCGGGGCGGAATTGCTTCGCGGGATTCGCAGTGCGTCGTCCTTAATGTTGACGTATGATGCCTCCGGGCTCCTGCTGCTACGGGTTGAGAACACCATCGCCCTTCAACAACCGGACAAGCCCGCGGGATCGAACAGCACGGACCAACTGGGCGGGGGATGGCCGGCATACGAATTTAGCGATAGCTCGGCAGCATTCTCTGGGATTATTCGCAAGTCGACGGGAGAACCCAGCATCCGGCTGTATTCGAAGAGCGCCGCGGATGCAACCAATCGGTTGACAGTCGAATTTCAAGACAAATTCAACGACTATCAGCAGGATAGTCTTTCCCTGGTGGATGTGGACGATTCGACATTGACGGGCCGGGTGGTTTCGGCAACTTCTACCTCCATAGGTCTGACCAATTTCGACCAGGCGACCCGGGCCTTGGAGCTCCAGCTCGCCAAGTTGATACGAGGGAATACGTTTGTCGAGTTTCAAACCACTGTGCGCGGTGTTGATTTATTGCCGGGCGATGTTATCGCGGTGACGTATTTGAAGGAAGGGTTTGAGCGGCAGCCATTTCGGATCGTCAGCTTGGCGCCGGGCCAGAACTATGAATCCGTTCTGATCACCGGCCAGTGGCACGATGACGACTGGTATACGAGTGGTTCTGCCAGCGCATCAGGGGGACGGCGAACGGATGGAGCCGATGTCGGTTTGCCGCTTCCGCTTGTGGGGAGCACGCTGGACACGGATGGCGTGGACCAATTCGGGATCACGGAGACGGACACTCCGTTAAGTGATGGGACTACTTCAGTGGTTCTTGCGGTCGGATTCGTGGCTCCTGCTCTGGTGGCTGCGTCGGGAGTCCAGATACCGCTGGTGGGGTTAAATCCGGCGGTCGGGACGACAGGGGGAACCCTCGCGGGTGGACAAACCCTTTACTACGCGGTCAGCGCACTGGATGGAGGAGGAGCGGAGACGGCGCTTTCGTTCACCATCGCCGCAAGGATTCCTTCCGGGACTGAGACTAACACGGTGACGTTGAGTGGGCTCAGCTTTTCGCCGGGCACGTCGGGGATGAACGTTTATCGAGGTCCCAATCCGTATCAGCTCCTACGCGTGGGGCACAACGTGACCGCCGCTACTACGTTCTTGGACAACGGCATCACGCCGGATTTGGCGGGACCTCCGGACGCGAATTTTGATCACGCGAACTTCTACTGGCGTTTGGAACTCCAGCCTGAGATGGCGGCAAATATTCATACGACGGCAACCATTGGCAACACCACGTTGGGCATGTTGGTGGACGACTTCAAAGGCGACCTGGTCCGGATTGTGAGTGGCGCAGGCGCCGGGCAGGAGCGGGCAATTTTGACCAATGACGCCACGACCCTGACGATCAGTCCCCCGTGGACCATTCCGCCGGATTCGACCAGCCAGTTTGTGGTGTCGGAAACAACCTGGAAGTTCGGAGGACTGAGCTCCACCAGCCCGGCGCAGATTCAAGTTCCGGACCAGCCGGGCACTACCGTGGAGATCTCGGGACGCTCGGCCAACGTGCTGAACCAGGAAAGTCCCGCCGATTTGAATCCGTTCACACGATGGCAGATCAGCGGTGGAAACGGCGGTGGTGTGGATACGGATATCCCGCCGGCGCCGGTGTTCGGACTGAATCCCGTAGGGCAGGGAAATGTTCAGCTGCTAGGAATCAGTTTCACGTCTTTTACGAATACGCGAACGATTGTGGCGGGAACTCTCACGCTGTTCTTCTGGAATGAATTGAGCAGCCCTACTGCTTTTTCGATTACGGCGGATATCAGCGCGACCGATACTACGATTACCCTCAACTCAACTGGAAGCGGAGTTGTAGGTGGGCTGATCCAGATTGAAAGTGAAGTACTGCAAATCACGCATGTGGTGGGGGCCGGCGCGCAGTATCAAGTTTCGCGCGGGGTGCTGGGAAGCACGGGTGCCGGTCACTTAGCGACTGTTCCCATCTATCACTTGTCGCAGAATGTGACTATTGTTCCATTTGTAAAGGGCTTCTTCGGGAGTGCGGCCAGCGGAAGTTATAGTCATCAGATTTACTTGCCGAATGTTCGTATCGCGGCGGCAGAGTTATTCATGACCAATTCCATAGGAAGCGGAGACATTTCATATGGAACCTTAAGCGGACTGACGGACGATGGAATCCGGACGCTTTCGAGCGGGCAGATCTCGATTCAAGTGGAAGGGTACCTTGCGATTCAGACCAATGCGGCGCCTGCACTGGTTATCGAAGACGCGCATGCCGCCCGTGACATCTTCGCGGTTGTAACGGAGGCTCCTTCGGGCGGGTCCATTGAGCTGACGCTGCGGATGGGGAGCACCACTTACGTCACTTTGACCATTGCGGACGGCGCGATCGTTTCCAATACCGTGAGCGGGTTCGGACTGCCGCCGCTGGCCTCGGGCGATCGGCTGGCGCTGGATATTACGTCGGTCCCGAGCGCCACCGGTACGCTGCCGGGGCGGGATCTTACCGTTACGATCCGCCTGTAAACAAACCATGCCGACACTTGAAAAACTTACGCCCAATCGCGATTTACAGTGTTTTTTCTTTGAGCCTTCGGCGATTGCTGCTCTGAGTAGCACATCGGATAGCGGTTTCACGGTTTCGGGAACCTGGCGGCAGCAGTTTGATTGGACCGTCGTCGAGTGGAACCGGGATAACCTTTACGAACATCCTTCGTTCCGGAACTTGCCGGATGGCGACTTGAGCGGGCTTACTCTTACGTACGAAGAGACGCGGACGAATTGTATTCCGCTGGATTCGGATTTGTTTCCTACCGTCGACTGGCCGTTTTTGCGCGTCTGGGCGGGAGACAACGGATCTGAAGTCATCTATTTCGTGAAACTGTATGACCCCGCATATGCGACTCCAATTGAAGGAAGCTTCGTAAACGCTTACGCCGACTTCACATTGTCGGGCACCATCACTGCCGGCGACTACGTCAGTCTTTCGTATTTGAGCGAACATTTCACTCACGAGATATTTTTTGACGATACGCCTACTACGGTGGCGCAGGCGATTGTAGATGCGATCAATACGTCGCCGATCTTAAAGGCGGAGTTGGTTGGGACCAGTACGGTACGTGTTTACTACACCGTAGGCGCCTCCATTGCCGACAGCACTACCGGAGCGAATGGGAACCGGATCGGGATTTATTCCGACAACTCCGGATCGGAAACATTGGTCTGGGATTCACCTGCAAAGACGCTGAGTGGCGGTGAATCGCCCACCAAATGGCGAATCACACTGCCATTCAGCAGCGTGGTGGATCGGGATGGTGGTGCCATTCCCTGGAACAAGGTGCGCAAGTTGCGATGGACTTATGCGGCCGATTTGCAGGCGGGCTCGTACGTGCGGAGTGAATTTCAGGCGGTGGTATCGAACTGGTCGGTGACGGGTTCGGGCCGTACCTATTCGGTGGCGGGTCCAGGTAGCTCGCGGTATGAAAACAACGCGGTTGAGATGGTGTACGCAGGGTCGTGGAGTGGATCGCAAGGTAATTATTCGGGCGGGACCATTCAATTGACGCAAACGCCGGGGGACACCGTTACCTTCACTTACGGCGCATCGCAGACGCATACTCTTTACCTCGGAACCAGGTACACGGCCAATGGCGCAACGCTCGGTATTTTGGTCGACGGCACGGCTCCCACGATAGCTTCGCCGAACCTTCTGATTCCAGGAGAGGATGTTTTGATTCGCTGGCCGGTGGGCGAATACGGCCCTGGGTCTCATACGATTCAGATAACTCACAACGGTAGCTCGGGAGCGGATTTCTATTTCGATTTTCTGGAGGCTGCGGTTCCGTCTACGAGCATCCCTTCCTTTGATGACAAGCCGATCATGACGCTTGCGACGGACTGGGACACGAATCATTCCATAGCGCTGGCGCCGGAACGGACGGCCTGGCTGGTGGATCAGCTTGGGTTTACCGGACGCGCCAATCATTATGTTGGTGCCCTTTGGTTCTATGAATTGGTTTCCGCGGGCCAAGTCTACGCGTCGGCGACCATCGAGTTCAGCGGTACGCCGACGCCCAGTTCAATTGTGACGATTGACTTGGGTAAGGACGGGCAGCCTAGCGATCAAGACGCCGATTCTAACGAAGCTGATTCACATTGGCGACACGCCAGAAACGTTGGCGATCGCCTATGCGCAGGAACTGAATCGAGGGTACACGTCGGTTTGGGCTAGTGTTTCAGGGAGTGTCGTTACGGTCTATTCGCGGTCGATGGGAACGGATGGAAATCATCTGACGCTCTCGGCTCCCGAGCCGCCGGCTGGCCTTACTGTGACGGTCCCGGATCACTTTTCTGGCGGGGTGGATGGGACTTGGCTGACCGATTTGACGGCTGTGCCCCGTTTGAATCGAGCTGTGCGCGATTGGACATTGAGCTACCTGACAGCGCTTCACGGATACGGAATCGACGCCACATGCGCTTTTAGCATGGAGTTGGGAAACGGCGACCCTTCGATAAGTGCCGGTATCGCTCAGAGAGGTCCTTTGGGCGATCCGGTTCTGTTGCCTACGCCATCACTGCAGACCAACTTTTCTCCGACCAGCTTGGCTTATTGGCAGGAAGTGTACCTGGAGATGGCGGCCATCCAGGCTAGTGCGGGCATGGTTCCGTTTCTGCAGTTTGGAGAAGTCCAGTGGTGGTATTTCACGTCCGACAACCTGCCCACACCGGTTCACGACTATCACGGCATGCCGTTTTACGACGACTACACGATGTCGCAGTTTCTTTCTGTAAATGGATACGCGTTGCCGGTTTTTTCGACGAACAGTTCGAATCCGGCCAGTTTCCCCACTGAGGTGGCATTTCTGTCAGGCTTACTTGGTTCATTTACGGATGCGGTGATGAGCTTTGTGCGAACGACTTATTCAAGCTGCCGTTTTGAGGTGCTGTACCCGACCGACGTGAACCAAACGGCGTTTGACAAGGCGATCAACTTTCCAGCGGCATCCTGGACGCCTTCGGCTTTGACCGTACTTAAGACAGAATGCTTCGGGTTTACATTCGGCCGCGACCTCAATAATGCCGAAGAGTCTATCGATTTTGCCGCGGCCTACGGGTTTCCTGCAACGCAAATGAGTCACCTGGTGGGCATCAGCGACCCTACGACTGCGTGGGTCAAAGAGGCTCTGACGGCTGAAGGAAAGCGGCTTGAAAGCGTGGTTCTGTTTGCGCTGGATCAATTCTGCCTGGTCGGCTACGGGCTACCTTTGCCGCAATTGTTGCGGCGTTGCGTTGAACTGGCAAACTGAGTACTGGCTGTTACACTGAAGGCTTGCTGCAGGTCCAGAACGTTTCCAAACTATATCGTCTTTACCGGGAACCGGTGGACCGGCTGAAGGAAGTCCTGCCGTTTTTCCGTAATTACCATCCCAAGGAATTTTGGGCCCTGCGCGACGTCAATCTCTCGGTTGAGCGGGGAGAGGTGCTGGGAGTGATCGGTCCTAATGGCAGCGGCAAGAGTACGTTGCTTCAAATTGTCAGCGGCATTCTTGAACCCACTCGCGGCCGGGTGATCTCCAAAGGCAGGATCGCGGCGCTTCTTGAGCTGGGGGCCGGCTTTAATCCGGAGTTCACTGGCCGGGAGAACGTTTTTCTCAACGGCGAAATTCTGGGCATTTCGCGGCGCGAGATGGAACGGGTTTTTCCGGCGATCGAGCGGTTTGCTGAGATCGGGTCGTACATGGAAAGGCCGGTCAAAGAATATTCCACTGGCATGTATGTGCGGTTGGCGTTTTCTACTGCCATCCATGTTGATCCGGAGATCCTGATTGTCGATGAAGCGCTCGCGGTCGGCGATGCGATTTTTGCGAACCGGTGCATAAAGAAGTTCGAGGAACTAAAAGAGCGCAAGGTGACGGTGCTTTTCGTCTCGCACGATTTGGGGCTGGTGAAGAGGCTTTCGGATCGGGCTGCATTGATGCTGGACGGGCGGGTTGCGGCCTATGGTGCTCCAAGTGAAGTGGTGAACCGGTATGTGGGTTTGGTGCTGGAGCGGCAGGGTCAGGATAAGGCCATATCCGAGCGAACTGCGGGCGGAATTTACCGGCATGGCGATGGTGTGAGCCGGGTGGAATCGGTCGAGTTGCTGAATGCGGCCGGGGATTCGGTGAAGAGCATCGAGACCGGAGATGAAATCACGATCCGCGTGCAAGCCCGCGCGGCGCAGCAACTGGAGAATCCCATCATAGGAGTTCTGATTCGCAACCGCCTGGGCATTGACGTTTTTGGAACCAACACGCGGATTGAGGGGATCGAGTCAGGGCTCGTAGATGCTGGGGATTGCTTTGAAGCCCGCTTCACTTTCGATTGCCTCCTCACCCGGCAAGACTATACACTGACGGTTGCCACGCAGTACCCGGAGGGTTTCAGCCAGGACTGGCTGGACGACTGCATCTCATTTACTGTGGTCGATAAACGGGATGTTGCGGGGTTGGCGAATTTCAAAACTAACGTGAAATGGCGGCGGATTCCGGCATGATCTATGCGGTCGTGGTCTCGGTGGTGGTGGCGGTCTTGTGCGGCGTCACCATCTATAAAACGGTCTCCTCGCACACTCGGAGTGACTTTTTTGTTGCCGGGCGGAAGCTCGCATGGCCTGTGCTGGTCTTTACTCTGTTGAGTTCGTGGATCGGGGCGGGAAGCTTGCTTGGAGGCGCGGAGAACGCCTATCGAAATGGGTTTATGGCCCTTTGGCAACCCGCCGGAGGCTGGTGCGGTCTGCTGGTAATTGCGCTGATTGCGGGTCGCGCGCGACGATTTGCTCAGTTCACGGTACCCGATCTTGTTGGAGAGCCGATACAACGCGGCCGCTCGTGTGCTTGCGACCATCGCCATCGTGATCAGTTACACGGTGATTACCAGTTATCAGTTCAAGGGCGGCGGCGACATTCTGCACCTTATCTTTCCCGATCTGGAGCGCACTACGGGGATGTATGTTGTGGCCGCGTTTGTGATCGCGTTTACGGCATCGGCCGGGATGGCGTCTATCGCTTATCTGGACCTGATCATCGGAGGGATGGTGACCCTGACGATGATGGTCGCCGTGCCTCTGCTGCTTAGCGACACAGGCGGATGGAGCGTGGTGCGGCAGACGCTGCCTGCGAGCCATTTCACGGTGCTGGGGGACCAGGGACTTTCGGTTGCGATGGGTCTGCTGATTCCGACTATGCTGCTGCTGGTAGGCAACCAGGGCATGTATCAGAAATTCTTTTCTGCCCGATCGGAGAAAGACGCGAAGTACGCTGTCTTCGGATGGATTGTAGGAACGGTGTTGCTGGAAACGCTGTTAATGATGCTGGCGGTGATTGGCAGCGCGAAATTCCATACGGAGCAGCCCCGGGAGATAATCCCGCTTACGGCACGACAGGGTTTGCCAAGACTGCTGGGCGCGATTCTGCTGGGGGGCATCTTCGCCAAAGTGATTTCGACGGCGAATAATTATTTGTTCTCACCGGCCACGAATTTGATTCATGACGTTTATGAACGCTTTATCAACCCTAAGGCAACCGAGCGGCAGAGCCTGATCGTGTCGCGCGTACTGGTGATAGCCTTAGGAATCTTCGCGCTGCTGCAGGCGACGCAGTTTGAAAGTGTGTTGCGGGCGTCGCTTTACGCGTACACAATTTATGGGGCTGCTGTGACGCCCGTGGTTCTGGCGGTTTTCTTTTGGAAGCGGGCGACCACTTCCGGCGCGATCGCATCGATCGTTCTGGGGACGGTAATTACGATTGCCTGGAACCTGGCGCAGAACACCTGGGGCTTCCAGAAGGACGTGGATGCGGTATATCCCGCCCTGGCTGCGTCTGTGCTGAGTCTCTGGCTGATCAGCCTGGCAACGCCTCCGCCAGACGAAGCGAAGTGGCGGCCGTTTTTTGAATAGAAGGAATCTTATGAGGCTGGAAGAAATTCAAAAGGCGCTGCGAGAAGAGAAGCTGGATGGCTGGCTGTTTTTCGATCATCACCATCGCGATTCCATAGCCTATCGCGTGCTGCAATTCACGGCCGGATCCATCGTCTCGCGGCGGTGGTTTTACTTTATCCCGGCGCACGGAGAGCCTCGCCGGTTGGTTCACAAGATCGAAGCTGAGACGCTGCGCGAACTGCCGGGCGAGCAGCGCCTTTATGCGGGATGGAAAGAACTCCTTGAAGGGATTGGCGCCACCTTGGGCGGGGCGAAGAAGATCGCAATGCAGTATTCGCCGGATTGCGCGATCCCCTACGTCGCCATGGTGGACGCTGGGACGGTCGAACTAGTGCGCGGGTTGGGAACGGAGATCGTGACGTCGGCCAACCTGGTTCAGTTTTTTGAAGCCCGCTGGAATCAGCAGCAATTGGACGATCATCTGGAAGCTGGACGACGCGTGGATGCTACGCGGGCGGCTGCCTTCCAGCGCGTGTCTGACACGTTGTGCCGCGGGGAACGCATCACCGAATGGCAGGTGAAGCAATTTATTCTGAATCACTTTAAGTCGCAGGGGCTATTCACGGATCACGGACCAGATATTGCCGTCAACGCGAACTCGTCCAATCCGCATTACGATCCCAAGGAAGACGCCTGTTCGGAGATTCATAAGGGCGACCACCTGCTGATGGACATGTGGGCGAAGCTCGACAAACCCGAGGCTGTTTATTACGACATCACCTGGATCGGCTTCTGCGGCCAGGAGGTTCCTTCCGCCAACCAGAATATCTTTAACATCGTAAGGGAGGCGCGCAATAAGGCGGTACGGCGGGTGGAAGATGCGGTTGGAGCGGGTGCGGAATTGCGCGGCTATCAGGTGGACGATGCGGCGAGGGAACACATCGAGGCTGCCGGTTACGGTTCTTATTTCTTTCATCGCACCGGCCATTCGATCGGCACGGAGGTTCATGGCACGGGTGCGAATATGGACAATCTGGAAACGCACGATGTGCGGAAAGTGATTCCGTGGACTTGCTTCTCGATCGAGCCTGGAATTTACTTGCCGGAGTTCGGGGTCCGGTCGGAGGTTAATGTGTTCGTCGATGAGCATCGGGCGCGAGTGACCGGAGAGATGCAAGAGAGGATCGTACTGGTCTGAATGTTGGGGCGAGTCGCTTTGGGCGCAGTGATTGTGCAGAGTGCTTTCTCTGCAGCTGTAGTTGCGCATTCCTGGCGCGAGGGGAGTCTCGACCTTACTCTCGATGATGGGGCGGGCCGGGTGGAGTGGATCAGTCCGGTCGCATTCCGTGTTCTGCGCCGTTGGGATGCGGCGCCCATCGATTCTTTACAAATTAAGCACGATCCGGTGTTAGTTGCGCTTGAGGATAGTGGTTCGGTTCTCAAGATGACCACTCGATATCTGACCCTGGAAGTGTCTAAGGCGGACGCCGTCGTGAAGGTGCGAAACGGAAGCACGCCCGTAGCGTCGATCTCGATGGAGAAACGAGGCCCAGATATCGAGGCTCGGTTTTCGCCGATGGATCACGTTTATGGGCTCGGTGGAGGCGGCTCTTCTGCCCTTGACCTGCACGATCGAAAACTAGAGCAGGCGAACGGATTTTTCTACACCAACAATGGCTACGGTGTTTATCTGCCCGGCAAGGAAGTAGTGGCTTACGACTTAGCTGCAGGTACGGCGCTCAAACGAAACGCAGCGCAAATTGAGTTTGCTTTCTACCATGGTGGCGCTCCTAAAGAGATTTTGGAACAAAACCTGATTGTCGCAGGGCAGACGGAAGTGACCATAGATTCGCTGGCGCTGTTGCGGCCGGAGAGGGTACCCAAGGAAGCGACGAGGCTGGGGCAGAAGATTGATTCTTGGGCGGCCCTTGCAAACCTGGTTCGAACTCTCAATCATCTGAGCTTGTCGGCCGTGCTTTATCCGGCTCTTGATGTTTCAGATATTGACGCGCCGGAGCCGGTGCGACAGCGGGCTCTCGACCTGGCTGCTGTGCTGCCGCTGATCTATCGATCGCAAGCGAGCAGTCCCGCGCCCGATCGTGCGACGCGAGATGCATTCAGGCCGTACCTGGTTACTTATTTAAGAGAAGCGCACGACCGTGGGTTCCCTTTGATCCATCCGTTTGCGATGCAGTTCTCACGGGATGCGGGCTCGGATCGGCAAGTCAATGAGTTTTTGTTGGGGGATGAGTTGCTGATGGCTCCGGTACTCGCGGAAGGAGATCGGCTTCAGGTTAGTCTGCCGCGCGGCATTTGGACGGATCTTCGGACCAACAAGGAATATCAAGGGAATCAGACTGTCGATGTGGATGCGCCGCCTGGACGGGTCCCAATGTTTGCCCGCAATGGGTCGCTGTTTCCTCTGTCTGCTGTGGGCAAGATGGAGCTTCACTACTTTCCGTCGCTGGGCGGTGAATTCTTTTTGTGGGAGCCGGATGAGGACGACAATTCGCAATTTCATGCTGCGCCGGCGGGGGAGTTTGTGCGGGTCGAGGTGGAGAGTAAGCTGACGCGGACTTACGAATGGGTGCTGCATCATACTAAGACCCCTAAAGAAGTGGCAGAAGAGTCGGGAGCTTATTTGAAAGCCAATACGACCGGCGAACGGCGCGTTGGGGCATGGTGGCATGACGATGAGCGGGATGATTTGCACATCCTGATGCATGTGGTGGCGGGGAGCGATCGGATTGTTAGCGTGTCGTTTTAGGAGCTTAAAACCGTTCCATTACGGTCGAGGCTCCGAGATTTTAGTCGGAGGGTTTTTGGTTCGATGCGACTAACAAGACTACCGTGATGTTGTCAGGGCCGCCGCGGGCTCGGGCAGCTTCAATCAGATCCTGGCATTTATCTTCGGGGGCTTCGCCGGACGACAGGATGGTCTTGATCTCATCGTCAGTCACCACGCCGTGGAGTCCGTCGCTGCAAATCAGCAGTTGAGCTGGTGGGGCGGGATTGAGCACGTACGTATTTACACGAAGTTGTTGCGAAACACCCACGGCCATAGTCAAGACGTGGCGCATGGGATGGGTGCGCAGGGCCTGGTCATCTAGCCCCAAGCGGCGGCCGACTTCGTTCACCCATGTCTGGTCTTCTGTGACGGCTCGCAGTTCGCCTTTGTCGAACATGTACAGCCGACTATCGCCGACACTGGCGACAAGCAAGCCATTGGGTCTTTCCAGCGCTGCGACCAGGGTAGTTCCCATGCCTTCCAGCGACGAATCGGCGGAGGCTGCGTGCATCACCCGGCGGTTCGCTTCTTCGATGGCAGCGACCAGGCCGTTGGAATCCATGGATCCCTTGTCCTGGTACACCATCTCCCAAAGCGTCTCGGCGGCCAGCTTGGAGGCGTGTTCCCCCGCCTGCGCCCCGCCCATGCCGTCAGCGACGACATAGAGGCCGATGGACGGCGCCACTAAATAGTAATCTTCATTGTTGCCGCGGACACAACCGGGGTCCGACGCGCCATAGGCCTCAATCATGAGTTTTCCGATTATACCGTCTTCGGTCCCTGCAGAGTTCGGAACGGCCGGGGGAGCCGGAGGAGTGGATGGGGAAGTGGGCTCCAGAGGCAGCGTCTGGGAGGCATCCCGTGAAGCAAGAGCGCCGGTTTTGGGCGAGTGCCAGCGTAAGCGAATTTTCACAAATGTAAGCGAACTTTCATGGAGACTTCGAATCCACAGGTCTTGGAACGCCGTCCTGACGGGTTGCGCTGGAATCGAGCATGGACTTTAATTGACGCCAGGCCCGTTCTTCGTAATTGGTCTTTAACCGTTCCAACGAGGTGAGCCGCGAGTCTAAAGTTGGGTTGAATCCCTGTTTCTTGAGGCAGCGGCCCAGCAGCAAGGTGGAGAAATCATCGTCGGGCACTCGCTCCAGCACGGAACGGAACCGTTCTGCAGCGGCCGCAAAGTCTCCTTTTTTCCAGAGCGCATAGCCGAGATTGAAGTGATAGTCGGAATCGCTCAAATCTCCTTCGAGCGCTTTGCGGAAGTCGTCGACCGCCTGGGGAAGGTTGCGTCGGCTTTCCGCTGCTCCCAGGTTGTTATAGACCGCGCTCAAGGGCACCACAGCGACGATCATCTGAAATGCTTTTTGCGCGGCCGGGTAATCGCCGGCGCGGAAGCGGGCGAGGCCTAAGAGGAAATTTGCTTCCCGATAATGAATATCGTTTGCGCCGACCTTTTCCAGCCAGTCCGCGGCCTGCTTGTATTCCTTGCGGTTGTAATGAAGCTGGCCAAGCTGATAGGCAGGGCGTGTAAATCGGACATCCTGGCGCGCGGACTGAGTGAAGTATTTTTCTTTCAACTCCGGAGTTTGGGCCTGCAGGCCGCGAATATAGTTTTCTTCGGCGTCGAGACGGATCGGCGAGCGGAGCGAACGGAAATCGGCTTCAGGCGGGGCAAGCTCGGGAGCAAGCAAGGAAAGAACGCGCCAGGCTAGGTGCGCTTCCAGAGTGGCCAGGTCTTCCAGCGATCCGGACTCGCTGAATTCGGGACTTTGACGCATATGCCTGCGATCATGCACTCGGGCGGAGATTCGTAGCGAGCCGCGACTGTCATTATTTATCGCGCCGGCCGGGTTGTTGGAATCGGCACGGCGATATTCGAACGTGCCGGAAACAACCTGCTCCGCATCGACGCTTTCGCCAATCTTGAGGATGGAGGCTTCGGTGAGTTGAAGACGTTCCCGCAATTTGAGACGCCGATATGCGTCCAGCAGCTCGTCTCGCTCCAGCGTTGCCACACCACGTGCGCCACCGGCTTCGCGAAGTGTTTCGGCGATGCTTTCACCGATCCAGTCCAGCGCGGAAGGATCGGAGGACGACATTCCGATTCTGGAAATGTTGGCGAAGGGGAGAATCGCGACGGTCTGCGGACTGCTCGATAGGGGAAGAGGACTCTGGGAAAATACAGCGACGCCGCTTGAGCACACTAGGAGCGTCAAGAGGCGTCGCTGCATGGTTTCAGTGTAGCGTGTCCCTGAATCGGAACGCG
This sequence comes from Terriglobia bacterium, assembly GCA_963766615.1. Classification (GTDB taxonomy): domain Bacteria; phylum Acidobacteriota; class Terriglobia; order Bryobacterales; family Bryobacteraceae; genus Palsa-187. Next base: position 331,818 of record CAVYBC010000006.1, on the reverse strand, counting down.
CTATTCGGTAGCCCGGAAGAGCGACTACCTATTCCAACGGGGAGGGCTTACTTCTTACGGTAAGGATCTTACTGTAAGTACGGTTAGCGCGCTGTCGCCTCTGCTCCCGATTCAAACACCAGCTTGGTCTTGGTGCCACCTACGCGGATTTCATCGATCTGATAATTTCCGCCGGCCGTTGCGTAGCGAACGGTTGTGGAAGCAAATTTCTGGTCTCCGTTTTCTACCTTGACCGGGGCTTCCACGCTCTTTTTGCCGCTGGTAAGAATAGCCTTGTTGCCATTGACTTCGACCTTGTAATCACCCGCTTTCAGCTCGGTCCCCGCGACCATCGTGGATTGATGAAGCGTAACCGTGTAATGCTCGGCTGCGCTCGCAAACGCCATGGCAAGAGTGCCAAAACACACGACGAACCTGACTAGTTTCATGACTAACTCCTCTTTACTTTTGCTCTTTTTGTTGGGCTCGTATGCCCTTGTGCCTATTGATACGAGCCAAAGAGAAAAGGGTTCCGCAAATTTTAAAAAAAGATGTGGTTTTTGAATTGCTAGAAGTTTGCGAATCAGGGTTTGGCGAACCAGTCTTCTATAAGAGTGATCGCGAATTCCCTGGCGGCTGGTTGTTCACCAAAGTTGTTGATCCATTGAATGGCAGGGCGCATCGCAAGGTCGCGGCGGAACCATGTGCGCTGACGCTTGGCGTACTGGCGCGTAGCGATGATGGTCGACTCGATTGCCTGTGTGGTGTCGCATTCGCTGCGAAGAACCTGCAAAGCCTGTCTGTAGCCCAGAGCTTCGAAGGGTTTTTCGTTGCCCGACAAACCGGAAGCGAGCAGACCTCGGACTTCCTCAAGCAATCCTGCTGAAAACATTTCGTGCGTGCGACGTTCCAAACGTTTTCGGAGTTCTTGGGGATCGGGATCCAGTCCGATGATCAATACTCGATAACCACCGAGAGGGGCAGCCGAATCCGACTCGGGTCGAGGACCGAGTGTGAGCAATCTTAATTCGAGCGCTCGAATTAACTTCTGCGAATCATTGGCATGAATTCTATTCGCAGATTTGGTGTCGAGCCTGGAAAGGATTCTGTGTAACGATCCAGGTCGACGGAGTTCACGCCCAGCCAAGCGTATGCGCAGTGTATCGTCCTTGGGGGGGAGAACCGGCAGCCCTGTGAGAAGGGCGCGCAGGTAGAAGCCCGTACCTCCTACCAAGATTGGCAGGCGTCTCCGCGAGGAAATTTCTGCTAACACTCCTCTAGCCGCTCGTGCGTATTCCCCTGCGGAGTAACCTGATTCGGGGGATAGCACGTCGAACAGGTGATGGGGGATTCCTTGCCTATTCTCCGGCGCAGTCTTCGCGGTCCCGATGTCGAATCCCCGGTACAACTGAAGAGAGTCGCAATTCACGATTTCGCCATCGAAGCGCTTGGCGAGGTCGAGGGCGAGCGCAGTTTTACCCGAGCCTGTCGGACCGGCAATCACGATAAGAGGGAGCATGTCGGGGCAGGCGCTACTGGTCGTAAGGCTTATCGTAGCCCATCGCTTTGGGCTTGGGCGGGAAGCCGATATACTAAGAATGAAGTCTACTAGGTCTGCTCCGAAGTACGGGCCGGGCCAGGGAAACGAGATAAAGGGATGCAACAGCGAGTCGGACTTTTACCATTTATAAAGGAACGCGCGCGATACCGAGCTAGCCGCGTGCTCTGCACTTTATTGGTTTCCTTGTGTTTGCCGGCCGCGGCCTGGGCGCAGGCGCCCGGCGCGTCCAAGGCGGACCACGCGGCTGCGTACTACTACTTCACGCTGGCTCATTTCTACGCCGATCTGGCGGGTTCAGCGGGCAATCGCGGCGAGTTCGTCACAAAGGCGATTGAGAACTACAAAGCCGCGATCAAGGCCGATCCGGAATCGGCGATGCTGAGCGAGGAACTTTCGGAGCTGTACTTCGCCACCGGCCGTTTTAAAGAAGCGCAGAATGATGCTGAAGAAGCACTGAAGGCGAACCCGAACGATCTGAACGCCCACCGCTTGTTGGCCAAGATTTACACGCGCCAAATTGGAGAAGGCGGACAAGGCCGGATTGATGAGGCGATGCTGAAGAAGACCATCGAGGAGTATCAGAAGATCACCTCGATTGATCCAAAGGACGCCGACTCATGGGTGATGCTCGGGCGGCTGTATAAGGTATCGCAGAATTCGGTAGACGAACGGAAGGCTTTCGAAAAAGCGTTGGAAGCGGAGCCGGATAATGAAGACGCGTTGACGGGCCTGGCACTGATTTACGAAGACTCGGGCGATCATCAGAAGGCTGCGGACGCGCTACGCAAGGCGACGGAGAAGGCTCCCACGGGACGCAGTCTGGAGGCTCTGGCCGGAGTTTACGAACAGATGCGCGAGTTCGATCTCGCCACGGAAACCATCAAGAAGGCCTTGGAACTGAATCCTCCCAATGCGACGGATTTGAAGCGCGCCCTGGCGCAGGACTATATTTTTGGAAACCATCTGACCGACGCCCTGGGGGTTTACCAAGGGTTGATCGATGACGATGGAAACGACATTCAATCCTACCTGGGGATGTCCAAGATTTATCGCCAGCAGCGCGAGTACGCGAAGGCTCATGAGATCTTAGCCAAAGCGCGCGCGGTTGAGCCGACCAATATCGAAGTCCGGTACGACGAAGCTACGCTGCTGGACGCGGAAGGCAAGACCGCGGAAGCAACACAGGCCATCAAGGACATTCTGGCCTCTACCGCCAAGAAGAGCTACAACAAGCAGGAACGCGGCGCTCGCATCGGCTTGCTGGAAGCGCTGGCTGGTATGTATCGCAGCTCCGACCAGACCGAACAGGCTGTGGATGCGTTTAAGCAGATGACCGATGTGGATTCTGACTTGGCTCCCCGCGTGAGCGCGTCGATCATGGATACATATCGCGAAGCCAAGATGTTTCCAAAGGCGGAACAGGAATCTGATGCTGCCATCAAGAAGTGGCCAACGGATCGCATCGTGATTTTTACGCGTGCCTCTTTGCTCGCCGACCTCGGAAAGACCGATGAGGCGGCTTCTTCCGTAAAGAAGCTTCTGGATGGCAAGAACGATAAGGAAACTTATATCAGATTGGCCCAAGTCTATGACAAGGGCAAGAAGTTTGGTGAAGTCGGCAAGGCTCTGGATTCGGCGGAAAAGCTCGCCCAAAATGACGATGATCGCGTAAACATCTGGTTCTTGCGCGGCGCAATGTACGAACGCATGAAGAATGTCGAGTCGGCCGAGACAGAATTTCAGAAGGTGCTGAAGGTAGATCCCGATAACGCGGGTGCGCTGAATTATATCGGCTATATGTTGGCCGATCGCAACATGCGTCTTGAGGAAGCGCTGAAGTTCATTCAGAAGGCACTCGACAAAGACCCTGAAAACGGAGCTTACCTGGATAGTCTGGGATGGGCCTATTATCGTCTGGGCCGCTTGTCGGAAGCCGAAGACACGCTGCGCAGAGCGGTGGACAAAACGCCTAAGGATCCTACGGTTCACGATCATTTCGCCGACACTTTGCTCAAGGAAGACAAGATCAAAGAGGCGGTCGCGCAGTTGCAGGCGTCCATGAAGGAGTGGGAGACCAGTCCTCCAGCCGACTACGATGCGCAGGAAGCCGGCAAGGTGAAATCGAAGCTAGAAGCGGCCAAGACGCGCCTTTCCAAGGAAACCGCCAAGAAGTAGGACTGAAACTCAAAAGGCCAAAAAATAGTTGAGGATTGTTGCGTCTGCTCAAGGGCTTGCTAGACTAGTAAGAACCCTTTAAGGAGCAAGTTTCTATGTCTCGGTCGACTCTATTCCCGGCGTTGGCGTTGTGTGCCAGTGCGCTTCTCTCTTCGGTGCCTGCGTCTGCGCAGCAAATGAAAATCGGCGTGATTAATCTGCAGCGGGCGATCCTGGAGACCGGAGAACTCAAGAAGGCGCAGACAGATCTTCAGACTAAGTACAAGGCCCGCCAGGACGCGCTTGAAAAGTTACAGCGTGACTTAAGCGACATTCAAACTCAGCTTCAGGCGAGCCAGGGCAAACTCAGCGCCGCCGGCGAAGCCGAGTTGCAAGCACAAGGCACCAAGAAGCAGCGCGAAGGGCAGCGCATGACAGAAGACTTGCAGGCCGATGTGGAGCGCGATCGTAACGACATTCTGCAACGCGCGGGCGCCCGGATGACGGAAGTGGTCAAGAAACTAGCCGACGAAAAGGGTTTCGACATGGTGGTGGACACAACCACAGTCATTTTCTCCAAGCCCGCCCTGGAGATCACTAACGACGCGATTGCCGCCTACGACAAGGCTTACCCCGCCAAATAAGAGCCACGATAAAATAGAAGCGGGGCTGTTATGGCTGGGTATCTGGATCAATACGGCGTCGCTGAGGCACGCCGCGAAGGTGTCGTCAAACGATTTATTCTTGCGGGGCTCGCAGTTGCAGTGCTGGTGGGGGCATACTTTCTGTTTCCAAACGTTTCCCGGACCTGGAGTGAAAAGCGCACTCTGAACGGTTTCCTGGCAAAGCTGGAGCAGAAGGACTATCAGGGGGCGTATCGCATGTGGGGGTACAATCCCGATGCGCCCGACAAGTTCTACGATCTGGAAAAGTTCAACGAGGACTGGGGACCTAAGAGCGGACATGGGAACGTGGAAGCCGCCAAGGTTGACAACGTTGATTTTTGTGATGCCGGCGTTGTGTTTGACGTCTCATTCCCCGGCAGCGAATCTGTGGCTTTGTACGTGGAGCGCTCGACTAACATCATCAGCTTCGCGCCGTGGCCGCAGTGCCCTGGCCGTCACTGGGAATTTCGCCGCTTCCTGAAAAACATATTCTCGTCCTAGCCCGAGCTTCATCGGACACGTCACCGGAGCGTAACTGTGTTGCTATATCCTGGGCATTAGACTCCATGGGACATCTAACTATGAAGCGGATTCAACGCATTTTTCTCTTTGCCGCATCTATAATGTTCGCGCTTCGAGCCGCGCCGCCGGACGCAGTCCAGAAACCCAAATTGGTGCTAGCCATTGTGGTGGACCAGTTCCGTTACGACTACACCATGCGATTTCGTGGCGACTACCACGCGGGATTTGCCAGACTGTTGGACCGGGGCGCTGTGTTTACTGACGCCCACCACCGGCATTCGGCAACCGTGACGGCGGTAGGACATTCCACGTTCCTTAGCGGAGCTCCACCGTCGGCCAGCGGCATCGTCGCGAACGAATGGTTCGATCGGGCGACCGGCACCACGGTAACCAGCGTCTCCGATCCAGCCACGAAACTGATTGGAGGCGTGCCGGGTCAGCCGGGCTCGTCTCCGCGAAGGCTGGAAGTCAGCACGGTGGTCGACGAACTGAAAATTCAAGGCGGGGATTCGCACGCCATCGGCATTTCCATTAAGGATCGCGGAGCGATCTTGCCGGCAGGCCACATGGCCGATGCTGCTTACTGGTACGATTCCGATTCCAACAATTGGGTGACCAGTTCCTTTTACGAATCCGACTTGCCTTCCTGGGTCCAGGCTGTAAATGCAAAGCACGGGTCGCTGCGCACGTTAGGGGCGAGTTGGCTGCCGGTGGACGCCAAAGAAGGAGCCGAACCATTCTGCACGATGGTCGCCGGCCAGAAAACGCGTTTCTGCGGAGGTATTGAGGCAACTCCGTGGGGCAATGAGCTGATCGAGGAATTTGCCGAAAGCGCGCTGGACGGCGAGAAGCTGGGTCGCCATTCAGGAGTGGACGTGCTTACCGTCAGCTTCTCGTCCAACGATTACGTCGGCCATGCGGTGGGCCCTGACGACCCGGCCGTGCGGGACATGGCGATTCGCACCGATCGCCTGTTAGGAAAGTTGCTGGACTACGTCGATCAGCGGGTGGGAGCGGGAAACACGCTCGTGGTGTTGACCGCCGACCATGGTGTAGCTCCGGTACCCGAAGTGAATATAAAGCGCAATATGCCCGGCGGCCGCCTCTCAGACACGGTCGTGATGAAGAGCATGACGGATGCCTTGGTGGCGCGGTATGGCGCGGGCAACTGGATCATTGGCGGGACGGTAACGATGCCCTACTTGAACTGGGATCTGATTCGAACGAAAAAGCTGGATGCGGGGGAAGTGGAAACTGTGGCGGCGGAGGCTGCGCGTAAGTCACCCCACATCGCTCGTGTTTATACTTACGAGCAATTGCTCAAAGGAAATGTGCAGCGGGATCCCATCGGGGATTCGATGAGCCTCTCATTCTTCGCCCCGCGCTTTGGCGATCTGGTCATCCTTCCGGAGCCTTATTACTTGTTCGATGCCACCGGGACTACGCATGGCAGTCCTTATGACTACGATACTCATGTGCCCTTGATTTTCTACGGTCCTGGGATCAAGCAAGGCACCTATTCGAGCAGGGTCGCCGTGAACGACGTCGCTCCGACACTGGCGGAGATTCTGCAGGTGGAGCGCCCGAGCGGTTCCATCGGACGCGTTCTAAGCGAGATTCTGTCGACGCAATAGGCGCAAACTTGCCCAACAGATCAAACCTGCCAGTGATAGAAAGCTAATCCACGCACCTGCAATCAACCCGGGCGAAGAAAATCGGAACTCCACGGTATGCTCCCCGGCGGGGACGGCGGCGGATTGAAACGCTTCGTGCCATCGGTCGAGGTTAGAAGCTGCACCGTCTATAGTCACGGTCCAGCCTGGGAGAAGTTGTTCGGCGAGGTAGATGCGTCCGCCGGTTGCGGAGCTTACGCGAAAAGCTCGACGCTCCGGATTCCAGGTGAGTACTTTCACCGCGACGGATTCCGTACCAAATGATGGCGTTGCGCCCAGAAGCTCGAACGTCTTGTAATACGGCTCTGACGAGCCAATCAAACGGAACATTGGACTTGTAGACAGGAAGGCGTAATACTTTCCCGTGTCTCCCGTAAGGAAGTAACGCACTCCAAGAAGATTCAGTGCAGCCCGATCAGCCGGATCGACATCGAACGTCCGGTCGGTATGGAAATGAGCAGAATCGCCTAGCAGCTCGCGATATTGCGTGGTCAACAACGGGTCGAATCCCTGTGGCGTTCTCACTCCCCAGTGACGGACGATCGCAATCATGGGTGCAGTCTGGTCCAAAAGCACGCGGTACTGGGTGTTGGCGCGCGTCTCCTGATAGGCGTCGGTGTCCATGTTCGGGAACCGGTCGGCATGAAAGCTAGGTGGTTGCTGAACATTGGCGTTGAAACGTTTGCTGGTTCCAAAAACCTTGTAGTCGACGCCTGAGAAGAGGATCAGAGCGGCGAAGAGCAACGGCTTCGTTTCGGTGGGTGCGCGGCTCAGGGCATAGAGACCGGCTGCGAAGAGGGTTACGGTGACAAGCGTGATCCAGGCGGAATCCCAGCTCGAAGGAAACCCTTGATGAGACCATCTCCACAGCTCCCACCCAGACCATGCCAGGAGCGCGGCGGCGGTGCCCCAACAAACAGAACCTGAAATCCGGTGGACGTGAGATTGTTTCAAGAAAGCGTCGATTCCCACTGCGCTCAAGAAGGCCGCTGCGAACGCCGGACCTGCCAGGAAATACCAGGAGCGGATTAGAGAATTGAGCAACGAAGAATGTTGAATCAGCGCTCCGACCATGTTGAACGGATTGGTCAACAGAACTCCGGTCGCCACAAGTACGGAGAGCGCAGGTAGCGCCGCGCGGAATTGTTTGTATCGAATGAGAAGCGCCAGGCCGATCAAAGCGGGCGCACCGATGTATAGATATTCCATCCCAGGGTTGGTGGTCACCGGCACATCCAAGCCGAAGTTGAAGTAATTCGGCAATAGATAAGACAAGAAAAAAAGAGGAGCGTTGATCCCTCCTCCATAGCTTTCACTGAGCACCATCAGCCGTGCCGCCTCCCACGCCGGAAGGATCTGGACCATCGCCAACAGCATTGAAATTGGAAGCGCGGTCGCGGCAGCCGCAAGAACTCCGACGCGCAACCGCCCCGCTGCGTAGGCAAACATCGTTACAGCGAAGACGAACCACATCGGTGGATATCCGGTGAGAAAACAAAGCGCGGATGCGAGGATAAGCTTCCATAGTGGACGCCAGTCGCGGTTGTCTGCGGCTTCATCGATTCCCCAAGCGCCGAAGGGAAACCAGGCGAATGCAGTCACCAGCCCCTGATGCTGCAATTGGAGGCAGACATAGCCGGAGAAGCCGAACATTTGTGCTGCAACGGCGCACGCGAACATCCCGAATCCGCGCGCGCGAAGCCAACAGAAGCAAAGCAGTGAGCCCAACCAGACGTGTGCCAGCACGAACACCTGCAGGGTCTGGTAAGAAACATGCTCCTTGCCGAGGCTTGACAGAAACATCAGCCACGTAGGGGGATAAAACAAAGCCGCCTGCATGTTACCGACGAACGTCATGCCCGCGTACGAACTCCAATCCCATTGAGGGAACCGACCCTGCCGGAGACTCTGGAACGCGTAGTCGACTAGTGGGTAATGATAGCCTTCAAGGTCGAATGGGATGTGAACGTGCCGAAAAGGCGAAAGGTACTCCGCGAAAAAGAGCCACGTGAATACGAGCGTCGCGAAGAGGAAAGCAGCCCGGCGTTTCATGGATCAATCAGGACGGTTTTCGAGCCGAGCATATGTATCCCAGTGTAAAGTTTTGACGCCGGTCCAGAGGTTCGAACAGCGGCAGAACCAGCGCGGGGGGTACGAAGAACATCGCTGCCAGGATCATCAGCGGGCCAGGGAAGAACTGGAGCGCATTCATCAATCTTCGTGACATCAACCGGAAGAAGCCGCCCACCGGTTTGATGTCCCGTTCTGTGAACCCAGCTGTTTTTAACAGATGGTCCAGACCGTAGCGAGTGTAGCGGAAGTAGTCGTGCGGCTGTTGATGCTCTTCCCATTCATGCGGCGCGATTAAAAGGAGCGTACCTCCTGGAGCCAGCGTTCGCGCGAGTTCCCTGACCACTTGCGCGGGCTCCTGCACATGTTCAAGCGTCACCACATTCAGGGCCGCGTCGAATGCGCCGTCGCGAAATGGAAGCCGCGACAGGTCTCCTAAGAGGTCGAGCTTGGAATAATCCCACTGTGTGTCCCCAACGCCCAAGTCAAGACCTACATAGCGCTGCCGGGCGAAGTGATGCTTGTAGTTTCCTTCTCCGGCGCCAGCGTCCAGCAATCGTGCGCCTGGGGGAAGGGAAGCAGCGAAGCGCCCCACTGCCTCTTCGATGGCCGATTCAAAGAAAAGAACGTAGCGGCGGAGCCCTCCGGGCAGCAGGGCGCGGGTCCGCTCGTAGATCACGATTTCTTCCGGGCTTCCACCATAACCGTTGAGCCTGCACGGCACACGGCTTCCAACAGGGTGAAGGGTACCGACGCCATCGTCAATGCGAGATAGACGAAGTCTTTCAGCACACGCATTCGCGGCGACTCTTTTATGTGACGAAGCCTGCGGGCCATGGGGTCGAGGTCCGGCGCGATGCTGGTGGCCATGCCGGCCGGATTATCGCGGAGGGAAAAGTGTTTGTGCCGCAGCACTTCAAAGCCGCACGAATCCAGCAGCCCATCCACATCGGACAGACGGAAGTCGATCAGATGGCGAGGTACATCAATGCCGTTCCATCGTTCTCCGAACAGAAGAAACTGCCAGCAGGCGGCATTGGGAACCTGGATGATCAAACGTCCGTCGGGCTTCAGCAGTTTACGGGCGGAGTCCAAATAACTGGCCGGGTCGTAGAGATGTTCCAGCACGTGAAACATCGTGACCACCGAGCAACTGGAATCGGGAAGCGGCGGCCGCGAAAGAGTCGCGCATACGGCTGGAACACCAGCGCGCGTCCACGCAGCCCGCGCAGCGTCCAAGGAAAAATCCAAACCTGCAACCCGCTTGACGCCGCGTTCAGCCAACATCTGCAGGAAGAGCCCGCCCCCGCATCCTACATCCAGAACAATTCCTTGGACCTCGCTCTCCTGCAAGGCGCGCATCACAAAACGGACATGATCGCCGAGCACAAAGCGGCGGTATCGTTGTTCCATTTGGTCTGCTGCGGATTTCTCGGGAACGTACCAATAGTCAGGTGGGTAGTATTGGCGGAGTTCGAAGGGGGTCGGCTGGGGATCCATTCGGATCAACCTGCACTTCCGGCATTCGACTATGTAGAAGAATTTGTCGGTAGTACGATACAAGCGGTCGGTCGCCCGGAATAACTTGATGTATGGGGTCGCTCCGCAGGCCGGACAGGGTGAACCCCTCGGAACTGCGAAATCTTCTTCCGTACGAGTTGTTACGTCGAGTGTTCTGAGAGCTCCCGCAGAGGAATCCGGTAATGTAACAACAAGCTCCGGATCTGGCGCGGACTCAACTTGTATTTCGGGCGGAAGGCTTTCCTCTTGCGAAGCATAAGGGGCACCATTGGCAACGCCGACACCGTCCCGCGCAACAAGGCCATCGCCGCTGTCAACTTCCCCGACGATCCCGGGTAGTGACGGAGCTCTCCCCGGTTGCGCAGAGCCGCCCACAGCCCCGCCGCGATTCTTGCGAGAAGATACGCGCCGTTTGCCCACAATAGATTCAACGGGAACAGTTTTACTACTAACAGAACCCGGTTACGCTCGATCAACGTCAGCCGTTGCGGCGAGCCGAGCCCCAGGGTTGCTCCCCTGTGGTGGCGGACCACCGCGGCCGGCGTGTACAGACATTGCCACCCCGCGATACGCCCGCGGAGACCCAGCTCAGCGTCGTCGGCGTACGCAAAAAAATCCTCGTCGAAACCGCCGATGTTCTCTAGCATCGCACGCCGATAGAGGGCCGCGCATCCGTCGGGCCAGAGAGCTTCCTCCATACGATCAAACTGTCCGCTGTCTAGTTGTCCGCTGCCACGCCCCCGGTTCTGTCCGTCGGGATAAATGAGATGTCCGCACTTGTCGATTCGTCCGGGATCCTCCCAAACCAGAATTTTTGAGGCCACCATGCCGAGGCCGGTGTCGGATCTGATGGCATCCACGAGAGCTTCCAGCCAGCCCGGATCGGCTTCCGCATCGTTGTTCAAGAGCGCAATATACTCCCCTTGAGCGATGGCGAACCCCTGATTGTTGGCGGCGCAAAACCCGCGATTCTCGTGGTTTACGACGAGTTTCAAAGGTACTGGATAACCTCCGGCCGATTCTTCTACCAAGCTGGCGGAGCCGTCCCCCGAACCGTTGTCGATTATGATAACTTCATAATTCCGGTATGTTTGGCCGGCCAGGGATTTCAGGCACGCCTTAAGCAGTTCACGGCGGTTCCAATTGACGACTACGACGCTCACCGTGGGAGGAGACTGGGACACTTAGTTGTTGTATTATAGACGGATCGGTGGGCAGGGAACTCAGACATGAGGAAAGGCTTATTCAATGACCTCCGTTGGTGCTACCCTTCGTAGCGCGCGAGAAAATCAAGGTCGGGTACTAGCAGAGATCGCGGAGGAACTCTGCGTCACCCAACGGTACCTTCGCGCTATCGAAGCTGACGACCTTAAAGTGCTTCCTGGCATTTTCTTCTATAAATCATTCGTAAAGCAGTATGCTGCAGTTCTGAAAATTGACCCAAAACAATTCCAGGCAGTTTTGTCGGCACTGGATGCAGAGCCTGAAACTCAGGTTCCGGAAGTACCCCGTACTACCGCCCCGGTCGTTTCAAAACCGCGTGCGATGGCGGCTGCAGCCGCTGCTGCTGGGTTTGGACGATTCACGGAGCAGAGTTCTTCTGATCCTTCCTATCGCCCACCCGTGCGAACGCTTGATCCCCTGGTGGCGGAAGGTAACAAAGATTACTTTTCCGACAGAAAAATCGGAGTATCGGTGGCCGCTTTGGTTTTTGCGCTTCTACTGTGCACCGGATTTTATGCATGGTGGAACAGGCCTCACTCCGTTAGTCAAGGCGCCACGAAGGCAACCCCGGTGAGGACTGTTGCCAACACCACGTCTACCGCTCCGACAGTCAACGTCACTGAGCACAGTGATGGCATTCACGTCGCACTCAACCTCTCGGCCACGGAAGCGACCTGGCTCTCCATTACAGCCAGCGACGGGAAGGAAATCTTCTCCGGTGTTCTAGAGCCCAGCCAAACCAAGACGCTGACAGGCCTTGACGTGGCAAAAATGAAAGTGGGGAACGCGGGCGGGATCGAAGTGCGTTGGAACGGAAAAGCGATTGGGCCCATCGGACCTCGCGGACAGGTCAGAACTGTGATGTTCACGCCCCAGAATTTCGAGATCATGGAGCCGCCGGCTCCAGCTCCGAAGACAGACGCAGACCCCGCTGCTCTCTAGTCTGGTTTTTGTCGCAGGTCACGACCTGTCATCTCGACGGGCTGCGCGATACGAAGCATGCCCAGAATCGTCGGTGCGATATCCCGCAACGATCCCTGCGATGGTAGCGGCCGTCTTTCTTCATCGACAACTAGAAACGGCACAGGGTTCGTGGTGTGGTACGTGTGAGGCCCCTTTGTTACGGGATCAATCATCATCTCGGCGTTACCATGATCGGCCGTGATGATCCATCGTCCGCCCTTTCGCCGTAAGGCGTCGTAGATCCGCCCGAGACACGCATCCACGGTTTCCACAGCGCGAACAGTCGGCTCCATCTTTCCGGAGTGGCCTACCATGTCCGCATTGGCGAAGTTCATGACGATCACGTCGAATGCCCGCTTTTCAATGGCGTCAATGGTTACTTCCGTGATTCCTTCTGCGCTCATTTCGGGCTTCAGATCGTAGGTTGCGACTTTAGGCGATGCCACCATCTCTCGTTCTTCGCCGGGGTAGGGCTTTTCATTTCCGCCATTGAAGAAGTAAGTGACATGGGCGTACTTTTCCGTTTCAGCCACGCGCAGATTCTTCCACTGCTCTGCGGCCATTACGTTCGCCAGAATGTTGTTGGGATGTTCCTTCGACAGCACGAACGGAACCGGCAGGGCTTTGTCGTACTGGGTCATCGTCGTGAAGTGGAGCTTCAATGGCGACTCGGTCAACACCTGCGTCATTTCTCGCCCACGGTCTGCCCGGTAGTTGAAGAACAGACAAGCGTCCTCCTCGCGGATTCGACCCACGGGTTCTTGACGCGAATCGGTGATCACCACGGGTTCAATGAATTCGTCGGTGGTTCCATGTTCGTAAGATCGTTTCGCGGCGGCGACGGGATCTGTGTTCTTCTCCCCCACGCCGTCCACCATGGCTGTTCTGGCCTTCTCAATACGATCCCAGCGCTTATCGCGGTCCATGGCGTAATAACGCCCCGAAACGGTAGTTATGCGGCCTACGCCGATCCGCCTGATTTCCCGCTGCAGTTCTTCCAGGAACCCAGCGCCGCTTTGGGGCGGGGTATCACGCCCATCCATGAAGCAATGAATCGCAACGTCTCTGACCTGCTCGCGCTTCGCCATTTCAAGCAGCGCATAGAGATGCGTGTTCATGGAATGTACGCCCCCGTTGCTCACCAGCCCCATCAAGTGAAGCCGCCGGGTTCGCGCATGCTTCATCGAGGCGAGCAATGTCGGATCGCGGAAGAAATCGCCAGTGGAGATCATCTTGTCGATTCGCATCACGTCCATCAACAGAATGCGCCCCGCGCCGATGTTCAGGTGCCCAACCTCGCTATTGCCCATTTGTCCATCAGGCAGCCCTACGTAATTGCCGGAGGTGTGCACCAGAGTGTTGGGGAATTCGCGCAGCAGCCTGTCGTAAGTCGGCTTGCGCGCCGCCGCGATCGCGTTTCCCTCGGTGGTGGCGCAATAGCCCCAACCATCCAAGATGGTCAGAATCAAAGGCCGCCCGGACATCGCGCTCACTGCCGGAACGCCTTTCGTCCCAGATATCGCGCACCTGATCCCAGTTCTTCTTCGATACGTAATAACTGGTTGTATTTTGCGATGCGGTCGGTGCGGCTGGCCGACCCTGTCTTGATCTGGCCCGCTCCTGTTGCCACGACCAGATCCGCGATGAAGGTGTCCTCCGTCTCGCCTGACCGGTGCGACACCATGGAGGTGTATCCGGCATCGGACGCCATCTTCATCGATTCGAGGGTTTCAGTCAACGTGCCGATCTGGTTTACCTTAATCAGGATCGAGTTGGCGATGCCCTTCTGGATTCCTTCCGCGAGCCGGGCCGTATTGGTGACGAACAAATCGTCGCCCACTAACTGGATCTTTTTCCCTACCAGATCCGTCAGGTGCTTCCAGCCGTCCCAATCATCTTCGGCCATGCCGTCTTCTAAAGAGATGATCGGATACTGTCGCGCCCAGTTGGCCCAGAACTCAGCCATCTGATCGGAAGTGCGTTCGCTCTTGTCGGATTTCTTGAAGACATACTTCCTGGTCTTGGTGTCGTAAAATTCGCTGGCGGCCGGATCGAGCGCGATGGAGATGTCGTCTCCAGGCTGGTAGCCTGCCTGGTTAATTGCCTCAAGCACGACCTCCAGCGCCTCTTCATTGGATTTCAAATTCGGAGCGAACCCGCCTTCATCGCCCACAGCAGTGGAGTAGCCTCGTTTCTTGAGTACGCCCTTAAGGGTGTGAAAAACCTCCGCGCCCCATCGCAGCGCTTCTGAGAATTTCGTAGCGCCGATTGGGGCGATCATGAATTCCTGCGGATCCACGCTGTTGTCGGCGTGCGCCCCTCCGTTCAGGATGTTCATCATGGGAACGGGCAGAATGCAGGCCGAGACACCACCCAGGTAACGATAGAGCGGAGTCTGTTGCGACGCCGCCGATGCTCGCGCCGCCGCCATGGAGACCGCCAGAATCGCATTCGCGCCGAGACGTGATTTGTTGGGAGTTCCATCAAGGGCTATCATCCGACGGTCGAGCGCTGACTGCTGTTCGGCGTCAGCTCCCGCGAGCTCGGGCGCGATGTGCTCGGCAATATTCTTCACCGCCTGGAGCGTGCCTTTGCCCTGATAACGAGCCTTGTCGCCGTCGCGCAGTTCCACTGCTTCGTGCTCGCCTGTAGAAGCGCCCGAAGGCACCGCGGCCCGGCCCATGCTGCCGTCCGCGAGATAAACATCAGCTTCCACTGTCGGGTTACCGCGGCTGTCGAGTATCTCTCTTCCGACTATGCGTGTGATTTCCATGAGGGTGGGAGTCCTAGAAATGGTGTTCTTACACTGTACGGCCCCAGAGCGTGCCGGGGCAAGATGACGTCGCGCGGATGGTATCCTGAAAACGAGTTCATGGCGATTAGCTCGCGATCCTACGCTCGTCCTTACGTCTCGGGAAGCGGGCTGCCGCCCGGGATCAAGGCGCTGCTCATCGCCAACTGCGCGGTGTTTCTGCTTCAGTTTTTCGCCCGCGGCCATCTGGACGGTTTCCTTTCCTACTTCGTTCTCACTCCTGTGGAGGTGGTGAAGTCGCTCTTTATGTGGCAGCTGGTCACCTACACGTTTATCCACGGGGGCATACTGCACCTGGTGTTCAACATGCTGGTGTTGTGGTGGTTCGGGAAGGATCTTGAGGAAACGTGGGGCACCCGGGCCTTTCTGCGCTTCTATTTTCTTTGCGGAGCTCTTGCGGGTGTTTGCGTCATATTGGCGGATTACGTATTTGGCAATCCTACCCTTCCGATGCTCGGATCTTCCGGGGCCATGTACGCGATTCTTGCGGCTACGGCGGCCCTGTGGCCCGACCGCGAGCTGCTGTTCTACTTCCTGTTTCCGGTCAAGATAAAGTATTTCGTTTTGATCGTCGCGGCGATCACGTTCTTCCAATCGTACGGAGCTGCTGGCGGCGCGGCCAACATTGCGCTGTTAAGCGGCTTCGTGTTCGGATATGTGCTTGTAAAGATGCCCCAAAGGAGGCGCGTGTCGGTCGGCACTTCGATGACCGGTTCTCTCAAAGAAGCCTACAAGAACTGGAAGATGCAGCGCGCGAAGAAGAAGTTCCAGGTGTATCTTCGCAAACAGGGCCGTGGACCCTGGGTCAATTAGGGTTACGCTGCAAAAAGCTGCTAACGCTAGCGAATGTATGTCGCCGCGTCATATTTGATATAGTGCGATCATGAAGCCGCTCAAGGTCCTCTTTAGTCTCACGGTGCTGTCCTTGGTGGCGGCTCCCTTTTTCTTCGCTCAGGATGGGCCGGGTCCGACGACTAGCGACACGGTCGCGAAACCCCGCAAGAAAGGCGACTCCAGCACTCCGGTAGAGCAGGAACAGCCCAAGATTCCATCGAAGTTCAAACAGAAGGACAAAACGCCTGAGGGCGCCCCGACGTTCTCGACCGATGCGACCACGGTAAGCGTGGATGTGGCCGTGGTGGATAGCCGTGGAAATTTCATTCCGAAGATCCCCAAGGAATATTTTCGGATCCTGGAAGACAACGTTCCGCAACAGGTGAACGGTTACTCGATTGGCGAGGCGCCGATGACAGTGGCTCTGGTGGTGGAGTTTTCCGCGCGTTTTCAAAACATGTACACGCAGACGTGGTACCAGACCCTGACAGCTGCGTATGGCTTTGTACAGTCTCTGAAACCCGATGACTACGTCGCGGTGATCGCGTACGACATTCGCCCGGAGATTCTCTCCGACTTCTCTGTGGATCGGGCTGATGCGCAGGAAGCGCTGTCTCGTCTGAGGATTCCAGCGTTTTCCGAAGCCAACCTGTTTGATTCGCTCGTGTTTACGGCCGAGCGCATGCAAGACATCGAAGGCCGCAAGGCAATCCTGGTGCTATCGTCCGGAATCGATACATTCAGCAAGCTGACGTTTGATAAGACTCGCCGCGCTCTTCAGGAAGACGGCGTGCCGATCTATTCCATCAGTCTGATGCAGGCCCTGCGCATTCAAGCGGAAGGCTCCATGGGAGAAAGCCAGCGCATGGACTTCCTGCAAGCCGACAACCAACTCCGCACTTTCAGCAAAGAGACTGGTGGATTGTCGTTCTTCCCGCGCTTCTTTGGTGAGTTCCCGGGAATCTTTCGCGACGTCGCTCAGGCGCTTCGGAACCAGTACGTTATCACGTATACACCCAGCAATCAGGAACGCGATGGCAAGTTCCGCAAGATCAAAGTGGAAGTGATCGACCCTAAAACGGGCGAGCCTTTGCGCGTGAACGACGAGAAGGGCAAGCCGGTCAAGTATCAGATTGTCGCGAAGCAAGGCTACAAGGCCCCGCGTGCCGTTGAGTAGGCGAACTCGCAAGAGAGAGTCGCCTTCAACGATCAAAGTCAAGCACTCAATCTCGCACCTTTTGTATTCTTTAGAAAGTCGTTGACAAGATTGTCACGCGCTTGATACCTTCCATATGTTTCGTAGACATGTCTCGAAGAAATTTAACACCCGCCTCTGAGCATCGGGCTCTCATTTTGTTGGTGAACAGCAACGCGGACGGAAGAAAAGCTCGCAAAGCTGTGCTTGAAGAACAGGGCCACCGCGTGGTGGTGTCCTCCAGCGGCGCCGATGCGCTCGATCAATGCTCGCGTGATAAATTCGATCTGGTTGTAACAGACGACAAGTTGCATCGGATCGATGGATTGGATCTGTTAGCCCGTCTTCGAATGCAATCGCCAGAAGTGCCGGTCATCCTGATTTCGGAATTTGTGGATGCTCTTGGCCTCAATGAAGAGAACACCGGGGCCGACGCGGTGATCCAGAAGAGTGCCAACGAAGTGACCCACTTGATTCGTGCGGTGGGCCGGTTGCTGCGACGCAAGCCCGCTAAGAAACCCGTACGGAGCGAAGTCCCGCCCCCAAAGGCGAAGGGAAAATCCGTTTAAGCTACTGCTTCTCAAACGGGACTTCGAAGTAGAAGTAGTCTTTCCCGGTGGCCGCGTCCTTGATCCCGGTGAGATACAAGCGCGCTCCAGGTTTGTGCTCCACCGAGAAGTAGACGAACCCGGAGGCTGATTCCCCCGGCGGAATCAGTTTCGCCGCGAACGCTCGCCCTTCAATTTCCCACGTATTGAGAGGCCCCCGTTTCGGGCCATGCGGAATCGGCAGAGGATTCGGAGTGGGCACCTTCCAGCTTGCTTTCTTGGACCCTCCATAGAATACGACGTCGCTGGGTGGCACCGCCTCCACGTGCTGATTACCTGGGTCGATATATTCAGTCTCCAGATTGAGCTTCAGGGTTTTGCCTGTGTTGTTGTCAATGACCACGAGAACCGGCAGAATGCCGTATTTGTAAGGGTCGGCCTTCCCGAATGCCGTGGCAGCTTCTTCCGCCGTCGTGTACGGTACCGCGGCGATCGTAATTTTCTCCAGAGACTGCGCGTCGGGGTAGGAAGACGCGAGACCGGGCTTGAATGCGGTTTTATCCTTGTCCTTGTCGCCCGCAACAGCTACGCAGGCTGGAACCGCTATACTCAGAAGACCTATTAACGCCACACGTCTCATATATTTCCTTTATCAGCTTCTCCAGGTTGCTTTCAGTCCAGCGGTCGCTCTCTATCTACTTTACCGGGGATTGCGTGATCGCAGGTACTTCGCGGGACTCGCGGAGCGTTTGGGATTTCTTCCTGCCATGGTTCATCCGACGGGAGCCACGGCCATCTGGTTTCACGCCGTCTCAGTAGGGGAAATATTGAGCGTGGTCGAGTTGTTACGCGTTTTGCGAGCTGCGCGGCCTCATCTTGCACTCTATGTGTCGACCACCACGATTGCCGGAAGGCGCACCGCCGAGCAGCGCTTGGCGGGCCTGGCCGATCATGTCTTCTTTGTTCCGTTAGACTATCGCTCCGCTGTACGGCGAACGTTACGAAGATTGCGCCCCAGGCTGGTTGTGATTATGGAAACTGAGATTTGGCCCAATCTTTACCGTGAGACGAAACGAGCGGGCGCTTCACTGCTGGTCGTCAATGGAAGGATCTCCGAACGGGCTCTTCCGAGCTACAAGAGAGCGCGTGGATTTTTCACTCATGTGCTGCGTTGGCCCGATGCGATCTACGTTCAGAGCAATGACGACGCGAAACGGTACGTTCTCGCTGGTGCTCCGGCAGTGAAGGTGAAGGTAGCGGGGAATCTCAAGTATGATTTTCGTCCTCCGTCAGGGGGAATCGCTCCCGAGATCGCGGAATTCATCGACACGCTTGCGTCGCCACGGGTTTGGGTGGCCGCCAGCACTATGCCACCATTTGATACGAGCGATGTGGACGAAGACGATGCGGTTATTGCGGTCTTTCAGGAAATGGCCGCGAAGCATCCGGACCTCCTGCTGATCCTCGCCCCGCGCAAGCCCGACAGATTTGAAACCGTCGCCGGGAAATTGAAACAGGCGCAAATTCCATTTGTCAGGCGATCGCGATTGTCATGGGCTGAACACTCGACCGCGTTGCCGTTGGTATTTCTGCTGGACACCATTGGCGAGCTTGCCGCGCTATTTGAACAAGCCAACGTAGTCTTCATGGGAGGCACTCTGGCCAAACAGGGAGGCCACAATATTCTTGAGCCCGCTTTCTTTGGAAAGCCTGTGATCGCGGGGCCGCACATGGAGAATTTTGCGGAGATAGCCCGGGAATTTACCGCGGCCAAGGCGTTGGAGCGAATTCCTGGTCCTCAGAAGCTTGGCTCTGCAGTCGATGCCATCCTCAGCGACGGTATCCGCGCGAACCAGTTGGGTGAACGGTCACGGCAACTCGCCATATCGAAGCGGGGAGCCGTTTCGCGAATCAGCATGGAGATCCTTCGCGCTTCCGGAGAAGGTGTTCCGGATCCACCTCGAACCCTTCTTGCGAGACTATTCTTTACGCCTCTTAGCTGGCTGTGGGGCGCCGGTCACCGGTGGAATCTGGCGCGGAGCATCGCCACAAAGAAGAGCCTTCAAACCCGCGTCGTCAGCATTGGTGGACTCTCCATGGGGGGCGTGGGCAAAACGCCTCTAGTCGAACACATGGCGCGCCGCCTCTCGCAAGCGGGCAGGAGCCCGGCCATACTCACGCGCGGCTATCGCAAAAAATCGGCTGCGCGAACAGTGGTCATTCCGAAGGGCCAGGCCGCTCCTATCGAACTGACCGGAGACGAAGCCCAAATGTTCATCAGGTCCGGCGTTGCTCATGTCGGAATTGGTGCGAATCGATGGGAAGTGGGTCATAGGCTCGAGAGCGAATTGCACCCGGATGTCTTCCTGCTTGATGATGGGTTTCAGCACGTGCGCCTGGATCGCAATGAAGATATCGTACTCATCGATGCGCTGAACCCCTTGGCCGGGGGACTTTTTCCCCTGGGCCGCCGCCGTGAACCTCTGGAAAGCCTGAAACGTGCGACCGCGATTGTCATTACGCGGGTGGATCATCTCGGCGATCCACTGGAGGTCGCCGGAATTGAGCGGTTGGTGCGGCGGTACAATGCGAAGGCGCCTGTCTTTCGTTGCCGTGTTGTGCCGCGTGAATGGGTGGAACTGGATGGGGGCAATCCGATCGCGCGGGACAAGGCACCTTTCCGCCGCGTCGCGGCTTTTTGCGGGTTGGGTGCGCCACAATCTTTTTGGAAGACCCTTGCTCAGCTCAATCTGGAAGTAGTCTCGACCTGGGCCTTCGGCGACCATCATGCCTACCGGCCGGAGGACCTGCGCAGGCTCGGACAACAGGCGCGTGCGGCGGGAGCGGAAGTTTTGGTTACAACGGAAAAGGACATCATGAATCTGCGGGAAGGCGCCGCTCAACTCGCTGCGCCAGTGAAGATTTACTGGCTCAAAATCGGCGTGGAACTGGATCGTGAAGAAGAGTTTCTGGCTCGCATCCTATGAGGATCGCGATTCTGGGAGGCACATTCGATCCTATTCACCGCGCCCATCTGATCGTGGGCCGCGAGGCAGCTGACCAATTTCATTTAGACCGGGTACTCTTTATCCCCGCCGGGAATCCGCCATTTAAGCAGGCGAGCGCAAGCTTTGCTCATCGGCTGAAGATGGTAAAGGCAGCCTGTGAGGGCGACCCGCGCTTTGTGGCTTCGCGCCTGGAGGAGGGCGACAAGAAGAGCTACTCCATCGACACTATTGAGCGAGTCCGGGCCGAGGGCGGCGATATTTATTTCGTCATTGGGGCGGATGCGTTTGCGGAAATCGGGTCATGGCACCGCGCCGTGGATGTGATCCGGTCGGTGGAGTTCATCGTGGTGACGCGTCCAGGGCATGTGTACGAAATTCCTCCCGGCGCCAAGGTACATCGCCTGGAGACTCTTGCGCTTCCACACTCGTCTTCGGAGATCCGAAGAGCGTTGGCGCGTGGGGGCACACCCAGCGACCTGCCTCCGAAAGTCGCTGACTATATCCGCAAGAACGCTCTCTATCGAGCTTGAAAGGTTAGTCCTCGACCGTGATTTTCGGACCGGAGGTCTGCGTTTCGCGGCAGCGCTCGACCACCCTCTGAGCCAAGGTAATGAAGGGTGCAGCATGCGCGTCACCTGGCCCGCGCGAAGCGACAGGAAAGCCGGAGTCACCGCCAATACGCACATCCGGATCGAGCGCGAGTTCCGCCAGGATTGGAAATCCCATCTTTTCCGCAGTCCGTCTGCCGCCGCCCTGCCCAAATACATCGATACGCTCACCCGATACTGGCGCGATGAGATAGCTCATGTTTTCCACCAGACCGAGAATCGGCACCCGGACCTGGCCAAACATATTAATCGCTTTGCGAGCGTCTTCCAGCGACACCTCTGAAGGAGTTGTCACAATCACCGCCCCTGACAGAGGAGCAGACTGAATCAGCGACAGAGCGACGTCGCCGGTTCCCGGAGGAAGGTCGATGATCAGGTACTCCAGTTCGCCCCATTGAACGTTGCGCAGGAACTGCTGGATCACGCTGTGCAGCATCGGACCGCGCCAGACCAGAGGCTTGTCGCCAGGGTTCAGAAAACCCATCGACATCAATTTTACGCCAAAGCTTTCAACCGGAATAATATTCTCCGCGTTGCCTCGCGGCTGTTCTCGGGTACCCATCATGAGCGGAACGTTCGGGCCGTAAACATCGGCATCCAGCAGTCCGACCTGCTTGCCCAGTCGCGCCAAGAGAGATGGCCAGATTCACCGAAACCGTGGTTTTGCCGACGCCCCCCTTTCCTGAGCCGACGGCCACCAAGTGGCGTATACCGGGAATCGGCATCTTGGGAGCTTCGTGTGGAGAAGACATGAAGTCTTGATGTTAGCAGGGCCCTACTGAGTCACGCCAGAGTGAGTTTCGTGAGGTGTGCTATCGGAGGGAACAGGATCGTGCTGCGCCAAATATCCGTGGATCACCTTGTTGACGTAGTTCTGTGTCTCAGGATAAGGAGGAAGGCCGTTGTACCGATCCACGGCGCCTTCCCCGGCATTGTAAGCTGCCAAAGCCTTCACCACGTCACCGTTATAGCGGACCAGCAGGTCGCGCAGCAATCGGGTTCCGGCGTCGATGTTCTGTTCGAGGTCGTTTGGATCCGCCCCTAGTTTCCGGGCGGTTTCGGGCATCAATTGCATCACGCCGAGTGCGCCCTTGGGGGACACAGCACGCTGATTCAGCGCCGATTCGGTCCTGGCAACGCTTTCGACAAACGCTGGAGGAAGCCCGGAGCGCAATGCGGCGCCGCGAACCAGGCCTTTGGGGTCCTTGGGTTGCGGCGTAGCAGGAACGACCTCTGCAGGAGCAGGAACGGGAGGCTGGGCGACGGGCGGTAGCGGGTCGTCGGCCTCAAACTCCACGATTACGCTGGCGGGAAGTTCGGTAACGCCCCCTCCCGAAAAGAGTTTCACCACGCCGTCTGCAGCTTCATGACGATCTACATGCATACGGGCACCGCTAGCAAGGATTGCGGACTCTCCTCCGAGAACCGGCAGACCCGCCGCTATCAGAATGAAAATCGCGCGGCTGGGGTTCAAATGTACCGCCATCAAACTATATGACGCATTCCGTGCGTCGCCCGTGGAGGGAAATGTCCGGTTCTACTTCAGATAGGCGACCGAGACCATGCCGACCCCGATTAGAAACAATACCAGCGCTCCGCCCGTATAAGTACGGAATCGGCTACTCCAGGCGAGATCCTTCCAGACCAGGAGGCCCCAAATGGCAGCCAGCACCGCTGAACACTCCAGGAAGGCGTATGTCAACGCGGGACCCGCTTGGACCGAGGCCGGCGCGGCCACCGACACCCAGGCTGCAAGAGCCCCTGCGCCCCAGACAAGGCCTGAAAAAATTCCAAAGATGTGCTGCATCATGGTGCCTTTGAAATATGTCCCGGCTGTGATGGGGACACCCTGCACGGGAAAGTTGATGAAAAACGGTACCGCAACCAAGGCACACCCGAACAGCCCTGCCGCGAACAGGACGGCGATCCCATAGGGTGCGATCCCATTTTCTCCCTCTCGCGCCCAGTCCACCAGGGGAGCCGAAAGACCCATGAAAATTCCCGCCGCGACGCTCAGGATGATTGCTCGACCGGGTCCTATTCTGACTGGGGCGTTTCTTGCGCGGGGATCTGGCCTTAAAGGTTTGTTGCTTTCGCTGCTCGCTGAGCACGTCCGCGGCGCCCGAGTAGGAGAACGCAGCCACAGCAGCTGCGGCCACGAACAAGACCATCCCTCCGAAGGCGAGAATAGGATTCATGTGAGGACTGCCTGCGTACGCAAATATTGCACCAAGCACGGCCGCTACGCCAAACGCGATCGAGAAACTTGCCGCCATACCTGCAAGCGCTATTGCCCCTACCAACAGCATGTTGCCGATGTTAAACACCACACCAGCCCCTAAAGCATATGCCATCTTTCGATAACCGGTAATTAGCAGATTGTCCTGAAACGTCAATTCCTGACCGTTCATCGAACCCAGCGTATAGGCTGCGATAACCATGCACGCGAGCACTCCCAGCGCGAAATCGAAATAGAATAATTCAAATCGCCATTTATTCTTCGCCAGGTATTTCTGCATGTTGGCCCAACTTCCCCAACAGACCAAGGTCAGCGTCAGGAGCAGAAGGCTAGCCAAATTAGTTGTTGGAAAAATCATAGGGCTGGTGGTGCGCATCCCCTCTCGAGGCGCGGCTCGAATGTCCAAACAAGCATTGGAACAAATTTTATACTATCCGGGTAACTTAATGCCCGCTGCCGGGGGAGTTGGAAGTGTCCGCTTTAAGCGGAAAGTGCGCTCCAGCAGGCACCTGGACCAACATCTGCTCTTTGCGATAGATCAGCGTTGAGGTATTGTAGCTGGCAATCTCAAAGCCATGACCGTGGGTAATCGCATCGGTCGGACAGGCTTCCACGCAAAAGCCGCAGAAAATGCAACGGTTGTAATCGATATTATAAACCTTGGCATAGCGCTCGCCCCCGCTGATGCGGAGCTGGTCGGTGTTCTCGGCAGCCTCAATGTAAATGCAGTCTGCGGGACAGGCCGCGGCGCAGAGGAAGCAAGCCACGCACTTCTCCAAGCCGTTTTCGTCCCTTTGCAATTCATGTACACCGCGAAAGCGTTCCTGGAATTGCGCCGGGGCTTCTGGATAGTCTTCGGTTAGCGTAGGCGACATCATTTCCTTGAAGGTGATGCCCATCCCTTTCGCGATGGCAGCAGCGCCGCCCAAAACTTCCGAGATCTTAGCCATGGTTGTGTCCTCCCTAGGATATCGCAACTAAGCGCGTTCAAAACTCGAGGCGCACGAACAATTGGATCTGCCTTGCCGATTCGCTCAGCGGCGCAAGCAAAGGAAATCCCTGGCTGGCTTCTGTCCGTCCATAAAGAGCAGTTCCAAAGTCCGGCGACCCTAGAAACGCATTCGGGTTATTGAGATTTGCGTGGTTGAATACATTGTAGAAGTCCGCGCGAAGGGTGAGGTGAAGAGTCTCGGTCAGCCGCACACTGCGGGCCAGGGAAATATCGGTATTGAAAAGTCCCGGACCGGTGAAGGCATTTCTTCCGGTGTTGCCGATCTGGCCCGGCCCAGGCTGCCCAAAAGCGGCAGGATTTAGAAGCTGCACGCCTCCGGTTGTGGGTTGAGACACGTAGACGTGAGCGGGATCAATCAGGTTGGCGCGCTGATTGATGAGGATCTCGGGATTAGGACCGGAAAAATCCGCCGGCGCGTACACTGTGTAAGGCAGGCCGGAACGGACGGCACCCAAGCCAGATATGTTCCAACCCTCAGACAATTTGCGCGGTCGGCCCTTCCATGGCAACCCGGGCGGCTGGTAGGTGAAGAAGAACACCATATTCTGACGCTGGTCGAAATCAGAATTTCCCCGGTCCAGGCTGCTGGCGAATTGACGCGTGAACGAGGAGATACCCGAACTCCCATTTTGTTGGCTGCGTAGAAGATTGAAGTCAACAAAGGTCCCCGATGCCGGGTCGCTCTGATTGTCAATAGCGTGGCTCCAGGTATAAGAAATCTGCCCGCTAAACCGCGATCTCCGGAACCGAAGCACCGCGGACATCGCGGAATAGTCGGCGCTACCCTGATTGGCGGTGTAGTTAATATAGTTGAGGGCCGGATTTATACTCCCGATGGGGCTGTCATTGCTGGGCAGTACCGAAAACGGGCGATTCACGTAGTCATTGGTGATAAGTTGGCGGCTCTTGGAAGCCAGCCCGTGGACGTCCAACGATAGTCCGGGTGCAAAAGTGTGCTGGACTCCTATAAACCCGCTGTTCGTATTTGGGTCGCGAAGCGACGGCTGAAAAGCCTGCTCCGGAAACAGTTGAGTCGACGTTATAGGCTGTCCGGCCTGCTCAAGTCCCGTCAGCGTCACGCCAAGGTTTACTGGATTATTGTAGAAAAATACGGCGGTCGCAAAGCGATTCTGGACGGCACTCTCCCAGAGGCTATCGAACAACCGGTCGTAGAACATGCCGATAGAGGCCCGGAAGACCGTGCGTCCATTTTCAAATGGACTCCAGGATGCGCCCACCCGCCCCGCCCAATTCGACGGACGCGTCGTGTAAACAGGACTATTAGAAGGCGTGAGCACCCGTCTTGCACCCGCGATCGACTGACCAATGTACGCGCCTGGCGCGAGCGCGATGGTGAGATCGGAGACTGAGCCAGTATTCAGCGGGGCCCCAAAATATTCATAGCGCACCCCGTAGTCCAGGCTGATGTGGTTGCTTAGATGGAAGCTATCCTGTGCAAAGCCATAGGCCTGCTTGTAAGCGTAATCGCGCTGGGAAGGCGGAGGGGTTCCCAATTCGGCCGCCCGATCGTACTGAACCAGAAGGAGCTGAGGCTGACCTTGCGCGAAATCCGAAAGGCTGGCGAACTGGAGGTAGCCAGCTTGATAAACCTGCACGTTCAAATCAATGGAGCGCGCCAGAAGTCCGCCTCCAAACTTGACTACATGCCTGCCCACGATCCGGGTAAAGGCGTCGGAGGTCTCCCAGTTCCGGCCCCGGTTGCGGTAGCTGTAGAAACCGGACGTTGGCAACGCAACGTTGGCCTGCCGACCATCTGGAGTTTGGAGGTATTCGTCGTCTGTAAGGACTGGAAGTTCCCCATGCGGATTGTCGAGAGCGATCACTTCACTAGTCCGACTTACGTGGAGCTCATTTTGGCTAGCCGCGCCGAAACGCGACAGCAGGCCCAGCGAGACCGAAACGGAGCCTTGGCGATAGCGCACAGGAAAGTCTGGATAGGGGCTATTGGCGAGGTCGTGCTGGCGAAGCGCATCGACTGTCGCACGAGCAAACAGTCGGTGCGATGGCGATACATTCCAGTCCGTCCGGACCAAGGCGTCCTCCCGACCAAAGGAATTCGCTGGAGCAATCACGGCTAAGCCTGTGTCACCAGGTCCTGTGGGACTAACATAGGGCCGGTATTTGCGCAGCAACTGCCCTACATAGGAAGACGGATCTGTTTGCGAGATGAACGAGGTGGTCGGAAGCGCGAAAGTTTGCGGATCGGCAAAGCCGTGCGAGTAGTTTTCCACGAAACCCGCCGTCAGAAAGAATTTGTTCTTCACAGGCGCGCCGCCTAAAAAGAACCCCGGCTGAAGCTCCGTGAATGAAGGCCGCGATATCCCCTGCGCGTTTTCCTGAAAGCCGTTCGCATTCAGACGATCTTGCCGCAGATAGAAAAACGCCCGGCCATGCCAATCATTGGTCCCACTGCGAGTGATGGCGTTAGCCAGAAAGCCCGTTGTCCTTCCGTATTCGGCGGAGAAATTGGACGTAGAGATGCGGTACTCCTCCAGAAATTCGGGAATCACGGCGGACAAAGGACCCGAAACAAGAAGATTGTTGTTCTCCGCTCCATCAAGTAAGTAGTTCGAAGACGACGGCCGTTGCCCGTTAACCGAGAAACCAAGGCCGCGAGCCGTCGCAGTGTCTGACGTCACACCGGGAAGCAAGAGAAGCAGTTCATAAACATCGCGGCCAACCAGCGGCAGGTTTTCGATCGTCTGGTTTGAGATCACGTCAGAGAGTGAGCTATCCAGCGGCGTCGCCTGTCCGCGATTCGCGTTGAAGACGGCAACGCGGGTGGTGTCCACATCCGGGCCATAAAAGCCGATGGCCTGTTGCGAACCCGGAACCAGCCAGCTTCGAAACTGGTTCGCCTCAAAAACATCGTAAAGAGGCCTGAGGCGGAAGTTCAGCTCCACTCGCCCAGCCACCGGCAGAAGAAGGGCCCTTGCCTGTTGCGTTTGGTAGTTCGGGGCTGTCACGGTTACCCGATACTCGCCGGGCGACAGAGACCCGACCGCGTAGTTACCACCAGAGTCAGCGTGAGCAGGGAACACCGCCGTAGTCGACTCGTTCCGCACCGAAACCGATACCAGCGGTATGCTCCTCCCGGTCACCGAATCGGTAATACGGCCGACCAGAATTCCTTGCGTTGTTTGCGAAACCGCCGGCCACGCCACTAGGAGAACCACCAACCACTTCATTTGATACCCCATCGTAGCCATAAACACGGCTCCGGCGTGGGCTTCAATCGCTCATTAGAAAAATACGAGGCCGTTCCTGGTTTGAGGGGTTGACTTCCCATACATGCTGCAGAATCGTATAAACCATCAGTCCCGTTTCCCCTTCCCCCAGAAGAAAGTAACGGAAGGATTGCCGCATAAGGTTCAGGCGGCTCAATCCCAAATAGATGGCGGCCGGATGCATCAGTTCGCTCAAATATGCGATCGCATTGGCCGTGGCAACAGCTTGGGAAGCCGTCACGAGATGTTCGCCGTCCTCCTCTTTCACCGTGATTTCCAGGGGAGAGAGGAATTCGCTGCGGTTATCCAGCAGACTCACATGAACAAATGTCAGTGGCCCATCAACTGTGTAGTGTCTGCGCAACCTGACGGCTCGTTCTTTTCGCCACTGTCTCTCAAGGCTCCGGGAAGGAACCATGTTGACCCGCTGGTTGACGATGGTATTCCATAAACGCTCCGATTCTTCATCGCAAAAGCGATGGCCGCCCACCCTGAGTTCTTTCGCCCTCCGGTACCGGCTGACGCCACTCACAATCAAAATAAACAGAATGAAAAAACTCGCGATGATAATTCCGTCGGTTCGCTCCACCACATTTACCGCGGTCGTATAGGCAAACACGAGGACCACACCCCAGCAATAGACACTGATCCCGTAAGAATGCTCCTGCCAAAGGGAAATCGCAGCCGCCACCGCCGCCGATGACATCAGTACAAGGACTCCTGTCGCGTAGGCTCCGCCCTGCGCATCCACGTTGGCATTGAAGATGATTGTCACCAGGACATTGAAGCCAAACAACAACAGCACCAGCGGACGGGAATAGGCCGTCCACTCCGGCGCCATTCCCACACGGGGAAGATATCGCGGTACCAGGTGGAGCAATGCCGCCATGGCGGATGCTCCTGCAAACCAAAGCACTAGGATCGTCGAGAGATCATAAATCGACCCAAAGACATTGCCCAGATACATGTGCGCTAGATAGGCGATAGCTCGGCCACTGGCTTCGCCGCCTTCCTTATAGGCTGCGCGCGGGATCAATAGAGTCGCCACGAAGCTGGAAACAAGCAGCAGGACGCTCATGATCAGCGCAGCCGACGAAAGCAGTTTGCGCGTGTTCTGAATCCGCCCGGCTGGCTTAGCATCAGCGATATCGCCTTCGGAGCCTCGAATCAATGGCATCACCGATACGCCGGTTTCAAACCCGCTTAATCCAAGTGCGAGCCGGGGAAACAGGATCGCGGCGGCTAGTGTCATTTGCCGCCAGTCGCCATGTTCTAGCAGTGCGTTCTGCCATCGCGACAAGTAAGAAGGGTGCGAGACGACCTCAACGAAAGCCCGGCCTAGAACCACCACATTCAAGACCAGGTAGGGCACACAAACCACCGTTGCCAGCTCGATCGCTTCCCTGAATCCCTTCAGAAATACGACAGCCAACAGCGCCAATAAAATCAGAGTCAGGCGCAGATCGGCGTCGCCCAGGAAGGGGTGGAGGTAAGGGTTCTGGGTTGCGTGGAGAGCGGCGTCCGACGCAGAGAGCGTCATGGTGATCACGAAGTCCGTTGTGGCGAACCCCAAGAGAGCGAGCACCATGAACTTCCCCCACCATCCTGGGAGAAGATTTTCCAGCAACGCGATGGAGCCAAGTCCCGCATAGGACCGCCCCGCGACCTGCCAGTAAATAGGAAGAGCGCAGGCGAGTGTAACCGCCACCAGGATCGCAGTGGCGATAGGCGATAGTGTCCCCGCCGCCAATAGAGCAATTCCTGGTTGATAACCGAGCGTGGAAAAATAGTCCACGCCGGTTAGCCAGATGACCCAATACCATGGATGCCCCTTGCCTTCAGTCTCCTCCGAGTGCGAAGGCCCTAGTGTTTCCTCACTGAGCAGCCACTTCTTCAGGCCGGAAAGTGACGATGTCGACGATGATGCCGGAAGTGGATTAGCCGCCACTCAGCGGCTAACTTGATCGACGTCGACGTCCAGATTGTGGCCTATCCGGAATCCGTACATGCCATCTGTATGGACCTTGCTCTTCGGGAGCCGCGTTACTTCCTTGCCATTGACCATGAAGATCACGTTGTCGCCCTGCACCTGAATGCCAAGCGTATTGGTCTGGCGTCCATCGGCACCCTGCTTCACGATCGCCGCATTGGGGGTCCACTCCGCCACGGTGGTTGGCCGTGCGCTTCCTTCCTTATTGGCGATGAAAAACTCGCCCTGGTTGCGAACCAAGAAGTAGGAGTAGGTCTGGTTCGGACCGCCAAGATCGCTCCCGCCGAACATCAGTCCATAAGAGATGGGATGAGACGGCGCCTTCGTTTGGGTTAATCTTGCCGAGAACTTCTGGTCGCCGGCTTTGGTCCAATCCGTCTTGTAGAACGTTCCGGCCGAGCCCATTGTGAAGTGGAACACGTTGCCCGCTTCAGTGAAATTGACTTGGTCGGCGGTGCCGCGATCGGGACGGACGTTCCAGCCAGTGGGAAATTTACCGTTGCCGGCTACGGTTCTATCGGGGTCACTCTGGGCGTTCGCCGAAAATGCCGCCAATGCAAACAGGGCAATCGGCAGGATCGATGTTGCGCGAAACTGAGAAAAATGTGTCATCGTGGTTTCCTGTTCTGAGTATCGCGCAGAACTAATACTTGCGTCCAAACGCGCGATCCAGGCTGATAGGACCTGCGCCCGCGGAACACAACCACAGGAAAAAGAAGCTATAGAAGACCGCCAATTCCCCGCCATTGGTAAGCGGCGCCCATCCTCGTGGCGCGTGCGCCCTGAAGTAGCCGACCGCCATTTCACCCGAGAGAATAAAAGCCACCGGTTGCGTGAAGAGGCCCAAAATGATCAGCAGCCCCCCGAACGTTTCCAGCACGCCCGCCACCCCGAGCGCCGACCCAAGTTCCGCCCTGCCGCCGCCGATTCCACCCAGGATGCCGAAGAATTTCTGCCATCCATGCAGCGAAAAAGTAAAGCCGACCACGATTCGCAATAACGATCGCAGCATCGCTTCATAGCGTCCCAGGAAGGAAAAAAGAGTCACGACTTAGGTTTAACATAATCCCCCGAGTCCGCCCGCCACACCATCGCATCTAATGAAATGCGTAAATGCCGCCAATCCTAAGTTCCGCCAGAAAAGTCCGAGCATTTGCGGATTTTGTTCGTCAGGCAGGACCAATCTTCTTGCGCCGATTGTCAGAAGACAGAAAGCGTCCCGTGAAACAGTCTCCGCGGGTTCCACGCATCAGCGCCTGGTCCCGCGAAGGCATACATGTCGCGTGGATCGGTCACAGCACAGTATTGATTCGGCTTGACGATTTCACCATCCTCACAGACCCCGTGTTCAGCACTCGGATTGGCATCGGAATTGGACCCTTCGTCCTGGGCATGAAACGCCTGGTGCAGCCCGCGGTAACTCTGGCCGAGGTGGGAGTCCCCGATCTAATCCTGCTTTCGCATGCGCACATGGACCACCTGGATCGGCCTACTCTCCGCAAACTAGAGAATCCCAGAACGACCGTTATCACCGCGGCCTCCACCAGCGACCTTTTACGAGCGAACCGATATGGCGCGGTTCATGAACTTCGATGGGACCAGACCCAGCGAGTCGGACCCGCGCAGATTCGTGCTATCGAAGTAAAGCACTGGGGAGCTCGAACACGCACCGACGTGCACCGGGGATACAACGGGTATCTCATCGAAGCGGGACAGTTTCGGGTACTGTTCGGCGGCGACACGGCGTATACGACCGCGTTTCGCAAGCTCCGTTCCTCTAAGCCAATTGATCTGGCCATTATGCCAATAGGCGCCTATGATCCCTGGATCCACGCGCACTGCAACCCTGAACAGGCACTGGCGATGGCGAATGATGCGGGCGCGGAAGTCATTCTCCCGGTGCATCACCGGACGTTCAAACTAAGTAGTGAACCGTACGACGAGCCGATTCAGCGGTTGCTCCTCGCGGCCGGATCAGCCCAGGATCGTATTCCGGTTCGTGACATTGGGGATGAGTTCCATTTAGGAGCAGCAGTCACGAGCGAACGATAGTCGTCTTAGAATGAATAGACTGTTCGCGTGAGCGAAACATCCTTATGAAACGTCTCCTTCCCGTCCTTTTATCCGTAGTCGCAATTGGACTAATCGTCCTGATATCCGTGCCAAGCCGCGTCGGGGTTCATGCCCAGGCCCGCATGGAATACCCGATCGTCAGCCAGACCAGCGGCCATGACGCTCTCGCGCTCGCCATTCGGAAGCTCGGTGTTTATGGGACCTTCATGCAGGCGCCAGCCCACCCTGACGACGAGACCAACGCGTTATTCGCCATGTTCACGCACGGCATGGGTCTTCGGTCCATCGATCTGCAGAACAACCGTGGCGATGGCGGGCAGAATGAAATAGGCCCGGAACTCTTTCGCGACATCGCCGTGCTGCGTACCGCGGAACTGCTCTCCGCGCACCGCATCGACGGCGCGGAACAGTACTTCACGCGGGCGATCGACTATGGCTATTCCTTTGATCCCCAGGAAGTGATTCAGAAGTGGGGCCGGCAGGATATCGTCGGCGATTACGTCCGCCTGATCCGCACTCTGCGTCCCGACGTTGTCCTGACCATGAACATTCAGGGCCGCGGCGGCGATCGCGCTCACGAGGCGACCACCATTTTATTCCGCGAAGCCTACTACGCAGCCGGTGATCCATCGAAATATCCCGAGCAACTCCGTGAAGGACTCCGGCCGTGGCAGCCCAAGAAAATCTACTTCAGCGCTCCCCCGGCACCCGACGGCGGCCGCGGAGGGCCGGGTCGTGGACTCGGCGACGGCGCTCGCCAGACACCCGCGCCGGCTGCACAAACTGCCCCGGCAACTCCCCCCGTGAAACTGACTCCTGCCAATACCACCAATTACGACGCGCTTCTGGGTCGCACTTACACCGAAATCGGCACCGACGCTCGCAGCAATCACAAGTGCCAGGGCACTACCGGCCTGCCCCCTCTACCAGGCTTCAACGTTGGACGCGGCGGAGGCGGGGTCGCTGGTCCCGGAGCCGGCGGATATCAGCTGATCGATTGCACGGTTCCTGGCCAGAAAGACAAAATGGAAACATCTCTCTTCGACGGTATCGACACCAGGCTCGAAGCCATCGCCCAATACGCTGGGCCGAACCCTCCCGCAGCTCTAACCTCCGCGCTAGGCGCGATTGCCGCCGATGCCAAAGCCGCGCGTACCTCCTTCGATGCTGGTAATTACGATGCCACTGCACAACCCATCGAGACGGGCCTCGCCGCTATCCGCGGTCTCCGATCCCAGATAGCGAACATGGGCCTGAACGATTCGGCGCGGTATGAAATCGACTTCCGCCTCCGTATCAAAGAACGCGATTATGAGGATGCCGTGCTCACCGCACATGGCCTTTCCTTCGATGCCGTGGCCGATGACGGCCTGGTGATTCCCGGTCAGCCGGTAAAACTGTCCATCCTCGCCGTCAACCGTGGGGCGGCGAATGTGAGCGTTACGGGTGTTTCCATCAACGGCTTCGACGCCCCAGCCGCCTGCGCCGCGAGCGACGTGAAGAAGGATGGAGTCTACACCTGCACCTCAGCCGCGCAAGTCCCCAAGAACGCCAAGCTGACGACCCCCTATTTCCACGACGACTATTGGAAACATCCTGAAAATCAAGCCATTCAGATTTTCGATCCCAGCGTCGAGTTCGGTGTTCCGTTCGCTCCCACTCCGTTCCGCGTCACCTTCCGCGTGAAGGCAGGCGACGCAGTGGTAACCAAGGAAGTGCCCGTCGAATTCCGCTACGTTAACGACATTTACCTGGGCGACAAGCGCATGGAACTCAACGTGGTCCCGGCCTTCTCCGTTAGCGTTTCTCCCGGTCTTGCGATCTTCCCAGCGTCGGGCGGCGCTACATCTGGACCCGTAAAACGCGAGGTCCACGTCTCCGTCGTGAATGGCACGAAGGGAACAGCCGAGGCTTCAGTAACTCTCGACCTGCCCGCTGGCTGGAAGGCGACACCTGCCAACGCGCCTCTCAGCTTTACCCATGAGGACGAAGCCCTGTCGGCCCGCTTTGAGATCACCGCTCCTCCTCAGGCCAAAGTCGGACAGTACACGCTGCGAGCAGTCGTCACGTCCCCCGCTGCCCCGTCAGAGAAGTTTTCAGAAGGCTATCAGGTAATCGAATACCCGCACATCCAGCGCAGGCAGGTAATCAAGCCAGCCGAGGCCGCACTTAAGGTAGTCGACGTAAAAGTGATTCCGAACATCAATGTTGGCTATATCGTCGGCGTGGGCGACCAGGTGCCTCCTGCGCTTGAACAACTGGGCGCCAAGGTCAGTTATATAGATGAGGACGAACTCGCCTGGGGCGACCTATCCAAACACGACGTAATCGTCGCCGGAGTGCGCGCCTACGAGCGCCGGGCCGATCTCCGTGCCCACAATCGCCGTTTGCTGGATTACGTTTCACGCGGTGGCACCTTCATCGTGCAGTACAACAAGATGGAGTTCAATCAGGAGCAATACGGGCCCTACCCCGCAAAGGTCAGCGGAAATCGCGTCTCCGACGAATCGGTCCCCGTAAAAATATTGGCCCCCGCAGACCCGGTATTTAATTTCCCGAATAAGGTCGGACCGTCAACCTGGGCCAGTTGGACTCAGGAGCGTGGTCTCTACTTCCTCGGCGAAAAGGATCCCAAGTACCTGGATCTGGTGTCGATGACGGACTCCTTCAAGGACAACCCGGGTGAAAAACTAGGCTCGCTGGTTGAGGCGAAATACGGCAAAGGAACCTGGATCTATCTTGGCCTGGGACTCTGGCGCCAGTTGCCGGCCGGCACCGACGGAGCCTACGATCTGCTGGCCAACTTGATCAGCCTGTCGAAAGCCCCGTCGCACACAAAGACGACAACTCACTAACGCTACTTGCCGCCCGCGCGGAGGTGTGATTAGATGAATGCCATCAGGAGATTTTTAAACCATGATTACGATGCGAAAGACGTTGGGGTTGGGCGCACTGGGATTTGCGGCACTGCTGGGCGTTGTCCCTGCTTCCGCGCACCACTCCTTTGCGGCCGAGTACGATAGCACACAACCTGTCACCATGACGGGCGCGGTGACTAAAATTGACTGGGCCAACCCGCACGTCTATTTCTTCATCGATATCAAAGATGCCGACACGGGCAAAGTGACCAACTGGGCGTTCGAAATGGGAGCTCCCGCAGTGCTCACCCGCAGCGGTTGGAAACGATCCAGCATCAAGATCGGCGACGTCATCACGGTGCATGGGACCAAGGCAAAGGACGGCACGCCCCACGGTAACGCCCGTACCGTAATCATGACCGCGACTGGCGAGAAACTCGGCGCTGGCTCCAGCGAGGGCACTCCTCCGCCCGCGCGCTAACAGACGAAATTATCCAAGGATGATAACCATGCGAAACCGCCTCACGGCTGCGGCAATGACGGTCGGATTAGTGGTGGCGTTAGCCCCCTGGGCGATCGCGCAAGATACCCCCGGCCCCGTTCAGACCTCCGGTCCCGGACGCGGAAAGAAGCGCGCCCCATCCCCGCCCGCTCCCCGCAACAAAGATGGACGTATAAGTTTGGGACCAGGCGCCGGCCAAACCGGATTCTGGGGTGGCGGCGGATCCATCGTGGGACATGGCGGCAGCAGCTTGTCGACGAACCTTCTGATAGACCAGGTCCCCTTCCAGCCCTGGGCCGCCGCGCTCTACAAGGTCAGGCAAGGCGCCGGCCAAAAGGACGATCCCCACGCGCGCTGCCTGCCTCCAGGCGGTCCGCGCCAGTTCCAAACTCCTAACGGTTTCGAGTTTCTGGAAATACCCGACCAGAAAAAGATCGTAATTGTCTTCGGCGGCGGCCCGCGCAGTTGGCGAGTCATTTACACCGATGGCCGAGCCCTTCCCAAAGCAGACGAGGATCGCCTCCCCACCTATTTCGGCTATTCCAGCGGCCATTGGGAAGGCGACACGCTGGTGGTGGAATCGGAAGGCTACAACGAAAAGTTCTGGTTTCATCGCGGCGGCCTTCCGCATACCGACGCGCTCCACCTCACCGAACGTTTCTCGCGGCCCGATTACGACAACCTGAAATATGAAGTGACAGTGAACGACCCCAAAGCCTACACCAAACCCTGGAACGGCGGCTTCACGGTGCCTTGGACCTACACAAATTGGGACGGAACCCCCGGCGGCGAGATTCAGGAATACCTGTGCCAGGACAACGAAAGAGACTGGGAGCGCCTCCGCTAACATGCGAGCACTCAAATTATGTTTGCCAGCAATTTTGTTGACGATCGTAGTGTCGGCCCAGGAAGGCCATCCTCTGGTCGGGACATGGCACGGCTCCTGGGGCCCGAACGCCAAGGAACGTCACGATGTGACCATGGTGCTGGACTGGGATGGGAAAAACATCAGTGGCATCATCAACCCAGGGCCGGACTCGGTTAAATTTCCGAATGGCTCGCTCGATCCCAGCAATTGGTCGATCCACTTCGAGGCTCAAGGCAAAGATAGCAGCGGAAAGCCGGTTCGCATTGTGATGGACGGCAAGATAGAAAACATCACCAACGTTCACCGGTCCCTTGTGGGCACGTGGACGCAAGGCTCTGAAAAAGGCGACTTCACGCTCCGTCGCGACAATTAAAGCCCCCTCCGCTCCCGTTAATGCAGCAGTTTGAATTGAACAACCAGTGTGCAACTCTGTGACGTCGATGCAGGGATCTGGTTGTTGATTACGCTGGCGAAGGTTGGAAAGCCGGTAAGGCCTGCGCCACCTAGGGGGTCGAGGATCACGGGGTTAATGGAGAAATTGCCGCTTCTAAACGTGGCCGTAACTACCACCTGGGAACTCTCCGTGCTCCCCCCATCCGAGACCGTCAGGACAGGCCCAAGCATCTGGCCCACCGCTGATGCGAGTTCCTGCGCCTGTGCCACCGCGTCCTGATACAACGCAGCATAAGGACATGTTGCAGAGGCCTGCAACTGAGGTGAAACCCGAGCCCCCTGAATCGAATAATTAAGGGACCGGCTCGAGTTCGCTCCAATCGTTTTTTGCAACGCGGCTAAAGCAGACAAACTATCGGCTTGTTTTGAAAAAGGTACTGCCAGAACAAAAGACCATTGTGTAGTCTCGCCGTAAATGCTCTGACTGAAGGTCGACACACCGGAAAGATTTGCCTCCGTAATGCCCACGCTTTGGACCGCGGAGAGGACGTCAGCCAAACCCGCGGTCGATTCGAAATCGGCATTGACAGAAAAAGTCAGTTGGTCCGGTTGTAACGTAATGGTCCGGCTAGGGGCCACGGTGAGGGTGTTGTCATCCATTTGCCCCCAGGCCACAAGCTGCAGCGACAAGATGAGAAGAGCAGACGCTGGTAGTCGCATAATTTTCAGATAGGGAAAGCCGAAAACTTCACTGTCAGTACGCAAGCCGAACCGGGCGAAGACATGGCTAGGATTCCCCCCAACGTCACCCCAGCCGCGTTAGCCAGTGTCTGCGCCTGCGTACGAGCATCCGAGATGAGCCCGGCAATCGGGCACGGCTGCGATTGTGCCAACTGGGCCGACACCTGCGTGCCTTGAATGCTGAAGGAAACGGAGATGCCATTATTCTTTTTCGCTGCGCCGCTCGCAACTGTAGTGAGCAGCCCGACCGTAGTCTTGAGATCAGAAATCGAAGCAGTAAGACTGAAATTCCACTGCAGTACATTTAGAGGCGTATTCGTACCGCTCGGGTACAGAGTATTTGTATAGACCCCGGTGAAATTGGCTGCCGTAATTCCGGAGCCCCCCAGCGCGTTGACCGCATCGTCGCGAGTTCCGGTTACGGGCGTTGTAACCGCCACTCCAAAAACGACCTGATCCGGCTGCAGATTCGTCGACCGCGAGGCCGTCACCGTGACCGAGCTCGAGGTGACCTGCGCTAAGGCCGCTCCCGTGAATATCAGAAGAGCAAAAAACAGTCGTTGGACCATTCCTGTAGTCTAGCGGCTTAGAGCTTGCTAAAATCGTGAGGAACCTATGAAACAAGTTTTTCTAGCCCTGCTCCTGCCATGTGCGCTTCTAGCTCA
The DNA here is from genome assembly GCA_963766615.1 of Terriglobia bacterium. Classification (GTDB taxonomy): domain Bacteria; phylum Acidobacteriota; class Terriglobia; order Bryobacterales; family Bryobacteraceae; genus Palsa-187. Next base: position 293,892 of record CAVYBC010000006.1, on the reverse strand, counting down.
GGCTCCTGCTCCGAAAGCGACTCCTCCCGCGGCCCCGAAAATGGCGACTGCCCCCAAGGCCGCCGCCCCGGCCGCAGCCTCGGCCTCTAAGGGAAATCTATTGGTCCCCTCCACCGTCAAAGGTAAGGCGCCTGATTCCTACAAGGTCAAATTCGCCACCACCAAAGGCGACTTCATTATCCAAGTCACGAGATCCTGGGCTCCCCTGGGCGCGGACCGCTTCTACAACCTGGTGAGGGCCGGATTCTTTACCGATGCGGCGTTCTTCAGAGCGATATCCGGATTCGTCGCGCAGTTTGGACTCAGCGCCAGGCCCGAAGTTTCGAAAGCATGGTTCAATGCCAACATCAATGACGATCCAGTCAACCACAGCAATTTGCGGGGCACTATTGTATTCGCTACAGCAGGTCCCAATACGCGTACCACTCAGTTCTTCATCAACTATGGGAACAACGTCAATTTGGATTCCTCCGGATTCGCTCCGTTTGGTGAAGTGATCTCCGGCATGGATACCGTGGTGGACAAGTTCTATACGGGTTATGGCGATGGGCCGCCGGGCGGCCGAGGCCCCGATCAAAACGCAATCCAGCAATTGGGAAAGCCATATCTTGACAAGAATTTCCCGATGTTGGACCGCATCCTATCGGCTACGATAGTTCCCGATGCCGCTCCGGCTGCCGCCCCCGCCGCGGCCCCCGCGAAACCTCCGGCCGCCAAGCAGTAATGTCGCGGGCTTCAGCCGGGCTAGCGTTCTTTTTTTCGGCTCTGGCGTTCGCTGAAACCGCGCACATCCGGATCCTCGCGACCACCGACCTGCACGGCAATCTGTTCCCTTACGACTACTACACGGCCAAACCCGCCCCTCGCGGCCTAGCCAAAATCGCGACGCTCATCGCGCAAGAGCGTCGCGACAACGCAAATACGCTCCTGGTAGATTGTGGCGATACCATCCAGGGCTCCCCGCTGGAAACAGTGCATCAAGCCGAAGTCCGTAATGGCGCGACGTCCGCCGATCCGATGATGCTGGCCATGAACGCGTTGCATTACGACGCGATGACCGTCGGCAATCACGAATTCAATTACGGCCTCCGTAATCTCAACGCGGCCCGCAAAACCGCCCAATTCCCCTGGCTCGCAGCCAACATCGAAGGCGACTCGGCTTTCACCCCATTTATCATCAAGACCATCGGCGGTATTCGCGTAGCCGTCATCGGCGTAACCACGCCAGCTATTCCCGCGTGGGAGAAAGCAGAAAACTACGCGGGCCTCCGCTTCGCCGATCCCGTCGAGGCAGTGAAGAAAATCGCCGAGGGGCTCCGCCAAAACCACACCGCCGACGTGATCGTTGTGACCGCGCATTCGGGTCTCGATCGCGACCCGAAAACCGGCGCCCCTTCCGCGCAGGACCTACCCAACGAAAACCTCGCCTACGAAATAGCTCAATACACTCCTGTGGATGCCGTCATCTTCGGCCACACCCACAGCGAACTGGGCTCGTTCCAAGTGGGCCGGGTCCAGATGCTTCAACCCCGGAATTGGGGCATGTCGCTCGGCGAACTCGACCTCTCACTCGACCGGACGCCAGACGGCTGGAAGCTTGTCTCGGAAGCAAGCCGCGTCATTCCCGTCACGAATCAAACACCCGCCGACGAGACCATCCTGGCGATAGGCAAGCCTTATCACGAAGCCGCCGAAAAATATCTGGAGCGGCCCGTGGCCAACGCAAAGGTAGCCCTAAGTGCGGCGTTTGCCCGCGTGGAAGACACCCCCTTGATTGACGCCATCCAAATGGTCGAGTTAAACGAGGCAAAAGCCCAGGTCAGTTTCGCTTCCGCATTCGATTTGACGGTGACCGTTCCCGCTGGCCGCGTGACCGTTCGTCAACTCGCCGCGCTCTATCCGTACGACAACACCCTGTATCGCATCGAAGGCACCGGAAAGATGATTCGCGAGGCGCTCGAAAACGCCGCCCGATACTTCAAAACATGTGCGGCCGATTGCAAACAACCCCCGCTGATCAATTCCAGCGTCATCGGCTACAACTTCGATATGGCGTCCGGAGTGTCCTACGAAATCGATCTGCATCGCCCCGAAGGCTCCCGCATCGTCAACCTGCGCTTCCAAGGCCAACCGCTGGAAGACGGAAAACCTGTGGAAATAGCTGTGAATAGCTATCGCGCCGGAGGCAGTGCCGGATACACGCATATTCCGCGGAGCCAAAGTAGTATGGCGATCCACCGAAGACATCCGCGAAATGATGATCCAGTTTTTCACAACCAAGGGCATGCTTCCCACCGCGCCTGACGATAACTGGCGCGTGACGCCGGAGGAAGCGCACCAGGAACTGCGGCGCGAAGCGGAACAGGAAGCCGCGCATCCAAGTTTGCGTTGAAAGCTTCTGGAAATCGCATTAAGTCGCTTGGCAACCGCGCCGGGTTCCGCTAAAGTCAACAAAGAGTAGTTCTGATGGCCTCCGCTGATCTAACCTTCGAAAAAGGTCTTCCCTCCAACGTGGATGCCGAGCGTTTCGTGCTCGGTTCCATCATGCTGAACGACAACGTCTATCTTCAGGTCGCGGGCGTCCTCGATCTGGACGACTTCAGCCTGGAGAAACACCGGCGCATCTTCGCGCGCATGAAGGATCTCTACGACCGGAGCGAGCGCATCGACCGCGTTACGCTCGCCAATGAGCTGATGAAACAAGGCCAGCTCGAATCCGTGGATGGGCTTTCCTACCTCATCTCGCTCGATCAGGGTCTTCCCGAACTCACCAACCTGGACAGCTACATTCGCATCGTCAAGGACAAGTCCACGCTGCGGAAGCTGATCTTCAGCGCACAGAAAATAATCGACCGTTGTTTGATAGGCGAAGAAGAGCCCGACCAGATCCTCGCGTCGGCCGAGGAAACACTGCTCAAACTGGGAGAGGCCCGCGCCGGCGATAAGCTCCTCTCGCCTCAGGTCATCGTAGAAAATTTCCCCGGCGGCGTCGGCGCTTTCCTCGACCCCAGCCAGCGCGTCCGCGGCATCAGCACGGGCTTCACAAAATTCGACGAGATGACTGGTGGCATGCACGGCGGGGAATTACTGATCCTTGCAGCTCGCCCGTCCATGGGAAAGACAGCGCTTGCCTTGAATATCGCGCAACACGTGGCCACCCATCCCCGGATGCGGAAACCCGTTGCGGTGTTCTCGCTCGAAATGTCGTCATCGAGTTTGCTGACTCGTCTGCTGTGCGCCGGAGCCCGAGTGGACCAGCACAAATTCCGCGCCGGATTTCTGAACGCCGAAGAGCGCAGGCGTCTCCAAGTCGAGCTCGCCAACCTGACCGAGTCCCCGCTGTATCTGGACGACACGCCGGGCGTCAACCTGATGGATGTCCACTCCAAGCTGCGCCGTATGAAAAGCGAGCACGGCCTGAGCCTGGTGGTGATCGACTACTTGCAATTGATGAGCAGCCGCGGCAGATCCGAGAACCGCAACCAGGAAGTCAGCGCCATGTCCCGTGGCCTGAAATTGATGTCCAAGGATCTGGATGTTCCCTTCCTGGTGCTGTCGCAGTTAAGCCGCGCATCGGAAACTCGCCCTGGCGACCACAAGCCTCAATTGAGCGATCTCCGCGATTCCGGATCCATTGAACAGGACGCCGATCTGGTCATGTTCATCTATCGCGAAGAGATTTACAAACGTGACCGGGAAGATTTGAAGGGCATGGCGGACCTGGTGATCGCCAAGCAGCGTAACGGACCCATCGGAACCGTTCCGTTACGTTTCCTAGGCCAATTTACACGCTTTGAAAATCGCGCCGAAGACCTTGAAGACATCCCTCCGGAGTAAATCGGTTTTGCGGTTCGCGTTACTATAGAAATAGTGAGCCAGGACAATATGGCGGAGCCATCCGCCTTCCAATCCCCTGAAGCGCAGCCGGTATCTACTCCCGAAACCGTCCTTGTAGAACCTGCCCCACAGGATGGGTCAATTCAGACCGCTCCCTCCACCCCAGAGGACCCCGGCGAGCCCGTAAGAGGCACCATAGCTGAGTGGACCATCACCATTTTGCTACTCCTCTTTTTGACCACAACGCTGGTACAGGCGTTTGTGATCCCGACCGGATCCATGGAAGACACGCTACTGATCGGCGACCATCTTTTGGTCGACAAACTCGCCTTCGCGCCATCAGGACCAGTCAGCAAATATCTTTTGCCGTATACTCCGGTGAAGCGCGGCGACATCATTGTGTTCCGCTATCCGGTGGACATCCGTCAAACCTTTGTCAAACGTTGCATGGGAGTTCCAGGCGACCATATCCGCATCGTGAACAAGCAGGTTTATCTGAACGGCTCCAAGCTCGACGAACCGTACAAGGTTCATAAATCGGACTTCATTGACTCCTACCGCGACAACTTCCCGAGTGAACCGAACGTGCTGGTGGACAAGGGCGCCATCGACATGCTCACCAAGAACGTCGTGAACGGCGAAGTGGTCGTCCCCGCAAATTCATTCTTCGCCATGGGGGACAATCGCGATAACTCCCTCGACAGCCGATACTGGGGCTTTGTGCCCCGTGAAAATATTATTGGCAAGCCCCTCATCATTTACTGGTCCTACGATGCGCCCACGGACGAGCTCAACAGTTCCTCGGTGAGCATCACTCACGTCTTGGATCTGGCTCAGAACTTTTTCTCCAAGACAAGATGGCGCCGGACGTTCATGCTTCTGCACGGGTATAAGGTCCAATAGCACAACTCAAAGAATGAGGCTTTTATGAAGAGGACACTGGCGGATTCGGTGCGCGACTTTATTTCCGAATGGTCGCTCAACATCATTATTCTTTTGTTCGGCACCACCACGCTGGTTCAGGCCTTCATCGTGCCCACGCCGTCCATGGACGCGACCGTCCGCGTAGGCGACCACCTTCTGGTAGATAAGCTCTCCTATGCGCCCTCGGGATCGATCAGCCGCTTTTTCCTGCCCTATACCGAACCCAAGCGCGGCGACATTATCGTGTTCCGCTATCCGATGGACATCAGCCAGAACTACGTCAAGCGCGTGATGGGTGTGCCCGGCGACCACATTCGTGTGGTCGACAAAGCGGTATTTCTAAACGGCCATAAGCTGGATGAGCCGTATGCCCAACACATCTTTCCGGACCTTCAGCCCTACCGCGATAATTTTCCCAGCGAACCCTTCGGGCCGGTAGTAGATCGGGCCAAGGAGATGCTCGCCAACCATGTTGTTAACGGCGAACTAGTAGTGCCGGAAGGAAGCTATTTCGCGATGGGCGACAATCGCGACAACTCGCTCGATAGCCGTTATTGGGGCTTCGTGCCGCGCGAAAATATCATCGGCAAGCCTTTCATCATCTTCTGGTCCTACGACGCGGAAACGGCAGATCTGGTGGACTTCACCGCCAACCACTTCATCGATCTCGCGAAAAACTTCTTCGTCAAAACCCGCTGGGACCGCGAACTCAAACTCGTTCGCGGCGTGACGATTCAATAGCCGATGGCTTCCAAAACCGATTCCCGCCACGGGTTGATACTGGCCGGTGGACGCGGCACGCGATTCTGGCCTCGGAGCCGCCGCACCAACGCAAAACAGGTATTGCGCTTCTTTGGCGAACGCTCGCTGATTCAACAGACGGTGGATCGTCTGCGTCCAGTGCTGCCGCCTGAGCGAATCTGGGTCCTTACCAACGACTATCTTCGCGCGGAGATCGTGCGGCAGCTCCCTGAAGTCCCGGCAGCTCAAATCCTCGCGGAACCGGCCCAACGGAACACAGCTCCCGCCATCGGTCTCGCCGCGCAAATGATCCAGTCTGTAGATCCCGAAGCCGTCATGGGAGTCTTCCCCGCCGATCATGTCATCAGCAAGCCCAGCGGCTATGTCCGCCTGCTGCGGCTCGCATTCAAAGCAGCCATGGAAGGCAAGATCGTGGTCCTGGGGATTCAACCGCGCTGGCCTGAAACCGGCTACGGTTACATCGAGTTTCCTAAAGGCACCAGAGCGGGCGCACTCAAACCAGTGCCAGTTCTGCGATTCCGCGAAAAGCCCGATGAACCCACGGCGAAGCGGTTCCTGAAAGCCGGCAATTTCTGCTGGAATGCGGGGATGTTCTTTTGGAAGACCAGCGTGGTGCTGGACGCGCTCCGCGAATTTCAGCCCAAGACCGCAAGCCTGCTGGCCAGCCTCCCTCCTTTCGGCTCGAAGAACTTTCCTCAACAACTCAAAGCCACGTTTCCCCTGTGCGAAAACATTTCGATCGATTATGCGGTTCTGGAGCGCGCAAAGAACGTAGTCGGCCTGCTCGCGTCCGACATCGGCTGGAACGACGTAGGAAGCTGGAACGCGGTCTATGAGTTGCACAAGCCGGATAAGTCCGCCAACGTCCTGCGCTCAGATGCTCTTCTTCAATCGAGCACCGGAAACTACGTCGACGCCTCGGGCAAACTAGTAGCATTGCTGGGCGTGCGCGACCTGATCGTGGTTGACACGCCCGACGCACTGCTAATCGCCGACCGCAGCCGCGCCCAACAAGTTGGCGACCTGGTAAAGCAACTCGAAAAGTCCGGCCGCGACGAGTTGCTTTAGTGCGGCGCAACCGGAACTGGCTTGGCCTTCTTCAACACCTTATCCAAAACCTTAATCGCCCGGTCAGCCTCCGCCTCCGTGATGATATAAGGCGGTAGCATCCGCAGCACCACATCGTGCGTGCAATTGATAAGGATCCCGGCCTCCATCGCGTCCAGCACAATCTGCTTGCCCGAAAAGTCGAGCTCCATCCCGATCATCAGACCGAATCCGCGAATCTCTTTAATGAAGGAATATTTGCGCGCCAGCTCCGTCAGCCGCATGCGGAAATAGCCGCCCATATGGACAATCTGCGGAAGAAGGCCCTCCAGAATGTCGAAGAACTCCAGCGCCACGCGACAAGCCAGCGGTCCGCCTCCGAAAGTGGTCCCGTGTTGTCCGGAAGCGATGCTTTGGGCAGCCCTCTCATTTGCCGCGATAAAAGCGAGGGGAAGCCCGCATGCCAGCGGCTTGGCCGCCACCATGATGTCAGGCATCACCGCCGGTTCCATCGTCTGATAAGCGAAATACGTACCCGGCCGGCCGACGCCGCATTGGATCTCGTCGAACACCAGCAAAGCATCGTGACGATCCGCCAGCGCGCGAGCCTTGCGGATAAAATCGGCGTTCATGGGATAAATGCCGCCTTCCCCTTGAACCACTTCCAGAAAAATACCCGCTGTACGATCTGTTACCGCCTGTTCTAGGGCTGCTAAATCGTTGCGATGAACGAAGCGTGCTCCCGGCAGCATCGGCTCGAAGTCGCGTCTATATTTTTCCTGCCCCGTAATGGATAGAGCCCCAAACGTTCGGCCATGAAAGGATCCGTCCAAGGCAACCGTTTCAAACTTGTCTTCGTGGATCTTCTTGCCATGTGCGCGAACCATCTTGAGGGCACCCTCAATCGACTCCGCGCCGGAGTTGCAGAAGAACACGCGATCAAGTCCACTCAGCTTCGCGATCCGCTCCGCCAAAGGACCCTGATACAGGTTGTAGTAGAGGTTGGAAGTATGAACCATCAGCCCGGCTTGTTGGCGGATGACCTTCAGTAACTGCGGATGCGCATGCCCCAGAGCGTTCACGCCGATTCCGGTGATCAGATCAAGGTAACGCTTTCCGGTCGTGTCATAAACATAGCAGCCCTTGCCGCGAGCCAATACAAGCGGGTAGCGGCCATAGTTCTGGAGCAGGTATTGCTTCTCCAGTTCCATGATCGAAGCGGCTGAAGAATGCGATGTTTTGTCGGGAAGCGTTGCTACAGGGGACGTTGCGACTGTATCCATCCACTTAGTTTAGCGCGATGCTATCATGGGTTTCCCCTCATTTACTTCATGGCCATCGACCATTCCATTGCCGCCCTCATCGATCACACTCTGCTCAAACCGGAGGCCACCGCCGCCGACATCCGCAAAGTGTGCGAGGAGGCGCGCAAATACGGCTTTGCCAGCGTCTGCGTCAATCCCTACTGGGTCCCCGTGGTGGCTCACGAATTGGCCGGCTCCCCCGTCAAGGTCTGTAGCGTGGTCGGTTTCCCGCTCGGCGCAAGTGCGACCTCCAGCAAAGTAGACGAGACCCAGATCGCGGTGAAAGAAGGCGCCGAAGAGATCGACATGGTTCTCAACATCGGCGAGCTGCGGGCCGGCAATCACCGCGTGGTGGAAGACGATATTCGAGCCGTGGTATCAGCCGCCCACGCCACGGGCGCGATCGTGAAAGTGATTCTGGAGAACTGCCTTCTCGATGAGCCGCAGAAAGTTGCGGCCTGCCGGCTTGCAAAAAACGCCCAGGCGGATTTCGTCAAGACGTCTACCGGCTTCAGCACCGGTGGCGCGACTGTCGAAGATGTCGCTCTCATGCGTCGTGAAGTCGGCCCGCACATGGGAGTGAAGGCCTCGGGTGGCGTTCGAACCTTGGAAGACCTTCAAAAAATGGTCGCCGCAGGAGCCTCGCGCATTGGCGCGAGCGCGAGTGTAAAAATCATTGAAGCTGCGGGCGAAAAGGCCTGACCCAAGGGTCGGAACCGTAATGACCATGGCCAATCCACGCAAATCCGAAGTGCGCTTCCAGGAGCGGGTCGAACTGCTCGACTTCCTGCTTGAGGTCTCGCGCGTCACGGCGGAAACCCTTGATCTGGACGAACTGCTCTCCAGCGTCGCCACCATCGTAAAGAATGTAGTCCCGTACGAACTGTTTGCGATCCTCCTCTACAGCGAGCGCGAGCGCGGCCTACGTATCCGCTACTCCATCGGCCATCGCGAAGAAATCGTGCGCTCCCTGGTAATTCCGCTCGACGAAGGCGTAACAGGCCTCGCCGCAACCACACGCGAGCCTGTCCTGGTCGGCGATGTCCGCAAAGAATCGCGATATCTGAACGCTCTGGATGCCGTTCGCAGTGAGCTGGCGGTCCCCTTGATCTCGCGTGGAAAACTGGTCGGCGTGCTGGACATGCAAGCCACCCGCGTGGACGCCTACACCGAACAGGACCGGAGCCTCTCCCGTCTGATCGGCGCCCGCGTCGCTGCGTCTATAGAAAACGCGCAGCTCTACCGTCGCGTGGAGCGGCAGAATCGCACCATGCGAACCCTGGTTCATTTGTCGCAGGAATTCAGTTCTATCCTCGATGTGGACGAACTGCTTGGCAAGATCGCCGGCACCGTGCGTTCCCTGATCAATTACGACGCCTTCAGCGTATTTCTGGTGGATGAAATAAACGCGGTCCTGCATAGCCGGTTCACCGTCCGGTTCGATCGGCAAACGAAAATTGACAATGTTCCCCTAGGCATGGGGATCACGGGCGCGGCGGTGGCTTCGCGCGAGGCGATTCGTGTCGTCGACACTTCCAAGGATCCCCGCTACGTGATGCGCATTCCAGGGATCCAATCCGAGATTGCGGTCCCTCTCATCGTCCAGGATCGAGTCATCGGGGTACTGGATGTAGAAAGCGAACGCCTGGGATTCTTCACCGAAGATCACAAGCGCACGCTGACGCTGCTCGCTCCCCAGATCGCAAGCTCCGTTGAAAACGCGCGCCTCTATGGCGAACTTGCCCAGCGCGAACAGCGCATGGACCAGGACTTGAAGGCCGCCCGCAAGCTTCAGCGAGTCCTGCTGCCCCGCACAGCTCCCGGAGTTGAAGGGACTGACCGTCGGAATTCGCTCGCGTCCGGCACGAGAAATTACCGGCGACGTATACGACTTCTTTGTCCCTGAAGAGGACGACGCTGTAATCGCATTCGGCGACGTCAGCGGCAAGGGCGCGGCCGCGGCTCTCTATGGAGCGGTGATCGATGGCCTGCTGCGAACCCTGGCGCCCAGCCGCCGGAAGCCGTCCGAACTTATCAAGATCCTCAACGAAGCTCTGCTGGAGCGAAGAGTGGACGCGCAATACGCCACCCTCTGCGTCGCGCGTTGGAAGCCAAGTCTCAACTGTCTGACCCTTGCCAACGCTGGCGCCGAGCCTCTGTATCTCTGCCGCCGCGGTGAGATCATCAAGCCCCGCGCCGAGGGTGTGCCCATCGGACTGCTGGACGATCGCGAATACGAAGAGGTCGAGGTCCAGGTTGAGCCCGGCGATGCCATCTTGTTCTTTTCAGACGGCGTGGGAGACCAGTTGAACTCGGCGGGAGAGGATTATTCCCGCTCTCGCGTAGCCAAGCTTCTCAAGAAGCACGCCACCGAACCTGCGCAATCCATCGCTGATGCCTACTTCGCCGATCTCGATAAATTTCGCGGCAGCACCGTGATTACCGATGACCAGACGGTAGTGGTGCTGAAGGTCATGGAATGACCCCTGTTGCCTATCGTGACCGTTCGCTCTACTGCGAGGATGTCCCCCTGGCCGACCTCGCCCGCAAGGCGGGTACCCCGTGTTACGTCTACTCAGGCGGCGCGATCCTGGAAAACTTCCGGGCCTACGACCGGTCCTTCGGATCCACGCCTCACACGGTTTGCTACGCGGTAAAAGCAAACAGCAATCTGTCTCTGCTTCGCATGCTCGCGCAGGAAGGCGCGGGCTTCGACATCGTCTCCGGCGGCGAGCTGTTTCGTGTGTTGCGGGCAGGCGGCGACCCTGCCAAGGTCGTATTCTCAGGCGTCGGAAAAACCGGCGAAGAAATCACTGCAGCGCTGAAAGCCGGCATTCACTCTTTCAACTGCGAATCGGAACCCGAACTGGCGCTGATCGACGCGCTGGCACACCGCCTCGGAGTGCAGGCCCGCATCGCGCTGCGCGTGAATCCTGACGTCGAGGCGAACACGCACGCCTATATCTCCACAGGGCGGCTGGCGCACAAATTCGGAGTCGACATCGGCGAGGCCGAAGGCATCTATGAGCGCGCCCGCAAGCATGCCAACCTGCTGCTGGAAGGTGTAAGCTGCCACATCGGGTCGCAGATTCTGGATACATCTCCAGTATTTGAAGCCGTGGATCGCGTCCTCGCACTGATCGAACGGCTCCGCAAAATGGGCCTGCCAATTCAAACCGCCGATCTCGGCGGGGGCCTCGGCGTCGCGTACAAGCCCGAAGACGTCACCCCTGCGATCTGCGAATTCGTAAAGATGCTTGCCACGAAAGTCGAAGGCCGAGGTTTAAAAGTAATGATCGAGCCAGGCCGCTCCATCGTTGGCGGCGCCGGTGTTCTTCTCACTCGCGTCCTCTATCGCAAAAAATCAGGCGAGAAAGAGTTCGTCATCGTAGACGCCGCGATGAACGACTTGATCCGCCCGGCGCTCTACAGCGCACATCACGAAATCATACCGGTGCGGCAGGGCGGGGAAGCAACGCTGATCGCCGATGTAGTCGGCCCGGTTTGTGAAACAGGCGACTTCCTCGCGCGCGGGCGTCAGATGCCGGAAGTATTTCCGGGCGATCTGCTGGCCATCTGTACCGCTGGAGCGTACGGCTTCACGCAGGCATCCAACTACAATTCCCGGCCTCGTGCTGCCGAAGTGATGGTGGAAGGTTCGTCGTGGAAGATCATCCGCCAGCGCGAAACCTACGAAGACTTGGTCCGCGGCGAATAGAGACGCCGTAGCAGCCTGATCTGGCCCGCATGATAAAGATCGTGCGCCGCGGCGCCGCGAATCATATGCCGCTGCTTTTCATTCGGTTGCTTCAACGCCGCTACTACCTCACGCAACAGTCTGTGTTCTTCCGCGAGGATTTCCAGATCCTTCCTCCAGGCCGATTCTGTTGCTTCCACCGGTCTTCGAAAGAAGTTGCTGCCCGGAAGCGGAAAGGCCCCGCGCTTTTCGCCTGTCAGCCGCCGCCGCACCACGTACTTCCAATACGCCGCGTGTAGGGCAAGCTCCCAGATGTTGTGCCGACCCGATGAAATCCGCCAGCCCGCCTCCTCTGCGGAAACACCCCTCAATGCTCCGCGCAGATTAGGCCCATGCCACGACTTCCGGTCGTAAGCCTCATCCAGAAAAATAAGCAATTCAGACAATTTGTGACGACCCCACGCAATTATAAGATGGCCTGCGGGGGACGATATGGTTGAACGCTTCCACAACAGCGCTTGTATTTAAGTCCCGAACCGCAGGCGCAGCGGGAATTTCGAGCGGGCTCGGATTTAAGTGTCGGATTCTGTCGGATTGTGTCGGATTCGGGTTCCTCCTCGACTAGCGGCGGGTCCAGTTTTGCCGTTTGAGCGACGGTTTGATCCGCGAAGGTTTCCATTTCCATGTTGGTTCGGAGGCCTTTGGGGACGCGGCCGGGTTGGGCAATACGCAGGATGGCCTGCGCGGCGCGGAGACGGAGAGTTGCGTCTTCCGACTGAAGCATGGTGGCGACCATCTCAAGGGCTTGTTCGGTGAGGTCCTGCACGAGGTCGTAGAGATTGACCTGGTGGCGGGATCGGCACTGATCGAGGACGAGGCCGAAATAGGCGTGTTCATTCCGCCATTCGTAGATGGTGGAGCGGTGGATGCCGTTCTCGCGCGCGACGGCGGAGACGGACTTTCCGGCCAGGAGCCCGGCGATGACTTGAGACTGGGCGCAAGTGAGTTGGGCCATAGATTTCCTCTGGACCAACAGGATCGCATGACGCCCCAAGGGTTGGGGCAGTGTTTGGTGGTCAAGTTGTTGACAGAATAAGCACAAAGAGCTGCAGTTCGGGTTGTGACGAATTGCTGTAAGATAGCAAACCAAGTGATGACTGAAGATGTCTACTTCCCATTCGACGCATTCCTCAGCCACAGCGCGAAGGATAAAGCCGTCGTCCGAGCGCTGGCGGAGCGGCTTCGCGCTAATGGAGTCCGCGTCTGGTTTGATGAATGGGAGCTTCGCCCTGGCGACAGCATTCCATCCAAGATCGAGGAAGGCTTGGAATCCTCGCGCGTCCTGGTCTTCTGTATGTCGGCGAAAGCCTTCAGCTCAGACTGGGCCGCGCTGGAGAGCCAGACGTTCCGATTTCGAGATCCTTTAAATAAGCAACGCCGCTTTGTTCCAGTCCGTTTCGACGCCGCGGAGATAAAGGGATCGTTGCGACAGTTCCTGTACGTGGACTGGCGTGAGCAGGACGAACGTCAATACCAGGCGCTGCTCGAATCCTGTCTTCGTCCGCTGCGCGATAGAACCTCGCCCCAGCATCAAGGCCTCGAAGTACCCGTCCAGAGAACCATCTCCCTGGGCCACACGGATTCTGTTCAGGCCGTGGCGTTCAGCCTCGATGGGCGCCTGGCGCTCTCCGGCTCCCAGGACGGAACGGTGCGGCTGTGGGAGGTGGAAACGGGCCGCGCGGTACGGGTGATGGAGGGCCACTCAGACGGTGTGATGAGCGTGGCTTTCGGCCCCGATGGGCGTCTGGCGCTCTCGGGCTCCGAAGACGGAACGGTGCGGCTGTGGGAGGTGGAAACGGGCCGCTCGATGCGGGTGCTGGAAGGCCACTCGGACAGGGTGATGAGCGTAGCGTTCAGCCCCGATGGGGATCTGGCACTCTCCGGCTCCGAGGACGGAACGGTGCGGCTGTGGGAGGTGGAAACGGGCCGCCTGATGCGGGTGCTGGAAAGCCACTCGGACAGGGTGATGAGCGTGGCGTTCAGTCCCGATGGGCGTCTGGCACTCTCCGGCTCCGAGGACGGAACGGTGCGGCTGTGGGCGGTGGAAACGGGCCGGGCGGTACGGGTGGTGGAAGGCCACTCGGACCGGGTCAGGAGCGTGGCGTTCAGCCCCGATAGGCGTCTGGCGCTCTCCGGCTCCGAGGACAGAACGGTGCGGCTGTGGGAGGTGGAAACGGGCCGCACGGTGCGGGTGCTGAAAGGCCACTCGGACCGGGTCAGGACCATGGCGTTCAGCCCCGATGGGCGTCTGGCGCTCTCGGGCTCCGACGACAGAACGGTGCGGCTGTGGGAGGTGGAAACGGGCCGCGCGGTACGGGTGCTGGAAGGCGACTCGGGCCGGGTCATGAGTGTGGACTTCAGCCCCGATGGGCGTCTGGCACTCTTCGGCTCCGAGGACGGAACGGTGCGGCTTTGGGAGATGGAAACGGGACACGCAGTCCGGGTGCTGGAAGGCCACTCGGAGGCGGTCTGGAGCGTGGCGTTCAGCCCCGATGGGCGTCCGGCAATCTCCGGCTCTTTTGACAGGACGGTGCGGCTTTGGGAGGTGGAAACGGGGCGCGCGGTGCGGGTGCTGAGAGGCCACTCGGACGCGGTTAGGAGCGTTGCGTTCAGCCCCGATGGCCGTCTTGCGCTCTCCGGCTCCGACGACAGAACTATGCGGCTGTGGGAGGTTGGAACGGGCCGCTCGGTGCGGGTGCTGGAAGGCCACTCGGACCGGATCATGAGCGTGGCGTTCAGCCCCGATGGGCGTTTGGCGCTCTCCGGCTCCGACGATAGAACGGTGCGGCTGTGGGAGGTGGAAACGGGGCGCGCGGTTCAGGTACTGGAGGGCCACTCGCTCCAGGTCTGGAGCGTGGCGTTTAGCCCCGATGGGCGTCTGGCGCTCTCGGGCTCCGACGACAGAACGGTGCGCCTTTGGGAGGTGGAAACGGGGCGCGCGGTGCGGGTGCTGGCAGGCCACTCGGACCGGGTCATGGGCGTGGCGTTCAGCCCCGATGGGCGCCTAGCGCTCTCCGGCTCCGACGACAGAACGGTGCGGCTTTGGGAGGTAAAAACGGGCCGCGCGATGCGGGTGTTGGAAGGCCACACGGACCGGGTCAGGACCATGGCGTTCAGCCCCGATGGGCGTCTGGCGCTCTCGGGCTCCGACGACAGAACGGTGCGGCTGTGGGAGGTGGAAACGGGCCGCTCGGTGCGGGTGCTGGAAGGCCACTCGGGCCGGGTCATGAGTGTGGCGTTCAGCCGCGATGGGCGCCTGGCCTTCTCGGGCTCTGAAAACGGTGTATTGCGCGTTTGGAGCCTCGAAATACCAAAGGAGAGTTCACGGCTCCTAGACGCCCCGGAACAATCCCAATACACCAATGCAAAGGTCCTGCTAGTAGGAGAATCGGGGGCCGGCAAGACTGGGATTTCCATGCGCCTGGCTCTGGACCAATGGGAGGCCACCGAATCCACAAGCGGCGCCTGGGCGACTCAGTTAAAGCTGCCAGCCAAAAGTGCCGGCGACGGCGTGGATCGCGAAATCTGGCTCTGGGACTTCGGTGGACAGGCCGACCAGCGGTTGATTCACCAGTTGTACATGGAGGACACGGCTCTGGCTGTCCTGGTTTTTGACGGGCAAAAAGAGGATCTCTTCGAATCGCTGGGCCAATGGGATCGAGACATTACGCGTGGCTCCCGAAAACCCTTCCCCAAGCTGCTTGCTGCCGGACGCGTTGATGCGGGAGGCCTGCGCGTAAGCCGTACCCAGTTGGAAACATTTGCGCGGGAGCGCGGATTTGACCTGCGGGTATTCGAGACCAGCGCGAAAACGTCCGCCGGGTGCGCCGAACTGAAAGAGGCAATCGTAAAGGCGATTGATTGGAACGGCATTGCTGAGCGCTCCACACCAAAGCTCTTCGAATTATTGAAGGACGAGATCATCCGTTTGAAAGACGAGGGCCGCGTCCTGTTGCGATTTAACGAACTTCGCGAGGCTCTGCAATTGCGCCTTGCCGGACGGAATCTGGTTATCCGGGACAGTGACGTTCGTGCAGTGGCGGGCCTTTTGAAGGGCCCTGGCGTGGTCTGGGAACTCGGCTTCGGCGACTGGGTGCTTCTGCAGCCCGAGTTGATCAATGCTTACGCGCAGGCGGTGATCCAGACCCTGCGGTCCGATGAGCATGAGCGCGGCATGATTCCGGAAGAACGGGTGCTGCAGGGTGAAATGGCTTTCCCGCCGTCTCTGAGGCGCCTGCCGCCCGACGAAGAACGCATTTTGCTGCTGGCAATGCATTCCACGCTGCTCAATCACGGCCTGTGCTTGCGCGAGAAGTACGGGAAAGCCGCCCCGGTTCTGGTGTTTCCCAGTTACTACCGCCGCGAGAGGCCGGAAATCACAAGCTACCCAGCGGTGCTCACCACCTACCGCTTCAACGGGTTCCTCGACGAGGTATACGCGAGCCTGGTGGTGCGCCTCCATCACACCGACCTGTTCGATCACGATGCCTTGTGGCGATACGCTGCGGACTTCAAGACCGTCACCGGCAAGAAGCTCGGTGTCAGACTCAGCAGGCTCAGGGAGGGGGCGGGCGAACTACAGGCTTACTGCGATCCCAAGCTGCCGGTGGACGAGAAGATCGTATTCAGCCGGTTCGTCCATGAACACCTTCTTCAGAAGGCGAGGGACGTGGAGCGGTTTCGTCTTTACACCTGTTTGCCCCTTTTGCCACACGCCGGTGGGGAATAGTGAGATCGCCGCAAAGCGCGTGCAGGAATGGCTCGATCCACGGATCAAGTTGCAATCAGAACCCACCATCCTTTGCGTCAACTGCGAGAAGCGGGTTCCCCTGTGGGACGAGATCGAACAATTGTTCGCGAGCTCTGAAATGCGCGAAAAAACGTATGCTCTGGCAACGCAATCGCAAGCGAAGCTCGACAACGAAAGCAAAGATCGCGCCCTGGTGGGTGACGTCATATCCACCGTGGCTCTAGCGGGCCAAATCAGCCGGGAGCTTACGGTTTCCGATCACGGAATCGATATGGAGATCGAGTTCAAGAACGACGACGGCCACGCGACCGGCCGCAAGCTTTATCTGCAACTGAAATCGGGAGACTCCTACATTAGGAAACGCCAGCGCGACGACGCCGAGGTCTTCGATATTCCCAAAGATCGGCACGCGGAATATTGGATGGCGCAGGCTTTTCTGGTGATGCTGGTGATTCGAAACTCCGAGGGCGAGATCCGATGGATGGAAGTCAGCGAGTGGCTGCGGCGGGAATCCGATGGCGGGCGGAAGCAGGTGAAGCAGATCGTATTTGAGGGAGAGCGCTTCGACGTTCTTAGCGTTCGGCGGTGGCGGGATCGGTTACTGGCTGGTGGTTGATCGTGTCGCGTCAGAGGCGGGGCGGAAGCCCCAGAGCCCACAAAGCTAAAAGACAAGGCAGAGGAAGAACCAAGCGACATCAAGAAGACGCCTGAGTATAGAAAGTTCAAGGCGTTACCAAGGAAGGTCATAAAAGCACCTCCGATGAGAAGTGGTAAGCTACGCTCAATTCCGCCCCATGAACAGTGAAGATCACAGCAATCAACCAGCACACAAAGCCCAAAGCAATAATTCTCCAGTTCCTGCGCCCGTACCACAACAAGACATTCCCCAAAACTCCGAAAATAAAACCAATGCCAATGAGAGCAGCACCCTTAAGCGTCTGGTGAGCGAAGTAAGGATTGTTGAACTCCTTGCTCTCGCTGTTAACGCGGGATTGGCAATCATTGGAATCATTGCTTTGTGCATATACGGTGGCCAACTCTCTGTTATGCGTGGAACCCTCGATGAGATGAAGCGCAGCGGTTCTGAAGCAACAAATCAGGCTTGGCAAGCTATCGGCAACGTTCATTGGCTCGCGCAAGAAATGAATTATTCGGTGCAACAAAGCCGGACTGCTATAGCTGAGAGCGAAAGGCAAAGTCGGGCCGCACTCAACGCCAGCATTGAAGTATCCAGGAATGATCTGCGCGCTTGGCTCGGACCACGCGCCTTTAATTCTAAATTTACCGACGGTGGCAAGACTGTGTATATAAAAACTGGGGAGAAAAGTATTTTTGAGGTGGAGTTGACCAACACTGGGAGAACTCCGGCTGTAGCAGTGCAATTTAGTATTGGCGACGCCATGGTCCCCGCCGCATCCGCGTTTGGTCCGTTTTATACTACCCCCGACAACCCAGAACGAGCTGATGGTGTTTCGCTCCCCCAACAAGTGCAGTTCCTTACAACCAGCGGGGACCATGTCTTTACACAGCCGGAAGTAGATGCAGTCAAAAGTGGAGTTGCCAGAGTGTACATCTGGGGATTGGTGACCTACAAAGATGTCTTTGGTAGAGAGCACAAGACTACTTTTTGTAGTTTTGTAAATCGCTCCTTGGATGCGGTTCTTGTTTGCCCAACCTACAATACCGCCAACTAGGGACAGCCAAACGACTACCCCAATTAGAGCGAAACCGGCACGTCCCTTTGACGGTAACCACTCTCCTGCGGGTGAGCCAAGTAATTTGTTGCCACACTGAGGGGGGATTTCTAATAACCCACGGTGAATCGCCGCCGTGTATGGCGAGGACTCTCCAACTCATCGATCATCGCAACGGCGTAGTCTTCCACGGAAATCCTGCTCTGCCCATCCGGCCCTACCAGCATGTTATCCAGGCCCAGGCGAAACTTGCCTGTGCGCTCGCCCGGTACCAGCATGTGAGACGGAGATAAGTAGGTCCAATCGAGCTCAGGCTCCTTCAACAGGATTTCCTTGATCAGCAGCGTCGATTTTACGCCACCCTCGTATTCTTTGGGAAAATCCGGCTGATCCATATTGCGCACGCCCGGAGACACATAGAGAGATCCTGCTCCACCCACGGCCAGCAACCTCTTCACATCCGCGGCTTTCAAGGCAGTGACGATTGTTTCGGTTGCTCTGCGCTGTTGTTCGATCCTTTCAGCGGCAGTGAGTTCCCGGGCCGGAGCATAGGAATGAATCACGGCGTCTTTGCCCTTGAAATACCCGACGAGCGCATTCAGGTCATTCACATCCGGCCCCGCCGGCTGGATGTTCGCCGCCTCCGGAAGCTTCTGCGGGCTGCGCGTGATAGCCGTAACCTGATGGCCGCGCTGCGCCGCTTCATTCAGCAGTTTCGATCCGACAAATCCGGTCGCACCTACAATTGCGATGTTCATGACGCTATCGAATATAACAGGCGCCATTCGTAGTACGCTAGCTGACATGGAATTCACAGGCTTGGCCGCGTTCGCTTTACTGCTCGTGATCTTTATCTCAGGCCTCAGGGTCGCGCGCGAGTATGAACGCGCCGTCGTGTTCCGGCTGGGCCGCTACACCGGCCTGCGCGGACCCGGACTATTCTGGCTGATCCCATTGGGGGTCGAAAACGAAACGCGTATCGATCTCCGCGTCGTCACGAACCCGATTGAGCAGCAGGAGACCATTACTCGGGATAGCGTTACGGTGAAGGTAAACGCCGTGCTCTGGTTCAGGGTCGACAACCCGGAGAAAGCCGTGCTCACTGTGGAAAACTTCCGGGCCGCGGTACAGCAAGTGGCGCTGACCAGTTTGCGCAACGTGATCGGCCAGCACGACCTGGATGAAGTGCTCAAGGCGCGCGACAAGATCAACGCGCTGCTGCGGAAAAACGTGATCGAAGTTACCACCCCGTGGGGAGTCTCCGTGGAATTGCTGGAGATGAAGGACGTCGAGATTCCTCAGGACATGCAGCGCGTAATGGCTATGGAAGCCGAAGCGATGCGTGAGAAGAGGGCTCGCATCATTAAGGCCGAGGCGGAATTGGAAGCGTCCAAGAAACTGGCCGACGCGGCACAATTAATGGTGGGGAATCCTGCTGCGCTGGAGCTACGTCGCATGCAAATGGTGTCTGAGGTGGGCGCAGAGAACAACAGTACTACAGTGATCATGATTCCTGCCGATTTTGTTCATTTTGCGGGAAGTTTGTCGACCTTTCTTGCAGGCAAAGGCGCGGGCACAAACCCGCATACAGAACCAGCCTAAGGGGCGGAGCTAAGTGAATTTCCCCCTCAAGGTCCCCCTTTGGTTCCATTGACCCAATCTCAAGCTTTTCTAAGAATGAGTCATGGAAACACCTACTAACTCTTCCATGAATATCGACGAACCAGTGGCCATTACGCTCTTAGCAAGAGCCGATGGAAACTGCTCCGGTCGTTTTACGGGCTGGTCACAAGACGGGCTGACCATCAGAATCGGTAACGATCTGAAAGTCGGCAGCGTGGTGAAAGTGGAAACGGGCAGCGACCTGATGGTAGCCGAGGTTCGCGATTGTGAATCGGACGGCGTGGAATATTCGGCGGGCCTGTGTCTGTGGGAATGGATGGAGAAGTCGGAATTGGAACGGTTCAAGCGCGAAATGGCGCTCGGCTCGGCCCCAAAACTATTTCTTGCCGCGTAGCTATTTAGCTGGTTCCGCGGTCCCCGAAAGAGACGCTCGCAGGGCCGCTCTGTCGATTTCCTTGCCCCGCAGATAGACCTTGGAGATGCGACGAGTATTGGTGATGTTGTCCAGGGGATTGGCATCCAGCACAATGAAGTCCGCGCTTTTGCCGGGAGCCACTTCACCCAGCTGGTCCAGTTTGACGATCTCCGCCGCGGTTTGAGTGGCTGCGCGAATCACCTGCGCCGGCGTCATACCAGTGGTCACCATATCGGCCAGTTCAGCATGAACCGTCCAGCCGACTTGATTGCTGGAGTCCGTCCCGAATCCGATCTTAATTCCCTCAGCATTCAGCTTGGCCAGGTTGCGCGCCTGGATTCCGAAGAAATCGCGCGCGGTTTGATTTTCTTTGGGAGTCTTTTTCGCAAGCGCGTCCTCCATCTTCTGGACCTCCGCGGCGGGAACCGTCTCCCGAATCCACGCGGCGTCGGGAGGCGAATCCGGATTGTCAGGCAAATTGGGAATCACGAAGACGTTCGGCCGCTCTTTCATCATCTTCACAAATTCAGCATCGATGTCCTTATCGCGAACTCCGTGCGCGAACCCGTCAATACCGGCTTTCAGCAGATCCTTGGCATCCTCCAGATAGAAGATGTGCGCGATCACCCTGAGGCTGTTCTTGTGAGCTTCGTCGATCACGCTTCGGTACAGAGCCGGAGTCAGTTTCTTCACCGTGTGATTGCGATCGTCCACCCAGATCTTGACGATATCCACCTTCTTGGCTGCCAGTTCATCCACGGCCTTGCGCGCCTCCGCGTCGGTAGTGATGCCATAGGCAATCGGCTTCCAATAGTCCTGTCCAGGTCCCATGTTGGGCATTGCCATTCCCCGGCCGGCGGTCCGAAGCAGGGATGCTCCAGGAACGGGGTTGGCGCGCACTTCGTAGGGAGTCTCGCCGGGGTCGATACCAAGGTTCTGCACTGCGGCGACGCCGTAGTAAGCGGTGCGCGTCAGGTGATCGATCAGGTTCTCCTTCGAGTACGTGTCTTTTCCGATCTGGCCCGTCTTGATGATTTGCCAGCCCAGGTGCGCGTGCGCGTCGACGATGGCCGGCATCACGGTCTTGCCGGTCAGGTCCACATGTGCGGCTCCAGCGGGTGCTTCCACCTGGCCTTTCACGCCGACCTTCGTAATCTTGCCGTTCTCCATCAAAAACGCGGAATTCTCAACGGGGGGATTGCCGCCCGAGATCAGCCGCGCTCCTTCGAACAGCACCGCGGTGGGTTCGGCAGCTGGTGGCGGAGCGGAACAACCAGCGAGCAGTAGTAGACTAGCGGATAGAGTGGCGACGAGGCGCATGAGAATTCTCCTGTGCCGCTCAGAGTATCACTCTTCAGCCAACCACAATCGGAGTAGATGCAACGACGCTGGAGGCCAACGCGGCGCTGCGCTCGATTGTGCAGCGCGACACCGGTGAGAAGTACGAAGACTTTCTAACACGGCTGGCCAAAGAGAGCGGCATGGAGACGCCGACCAGAGAGCAGTTGGCGAAGTTGGATCGCAAGCGACCGAAGAAGGGATCCAACGACGATTGGACCCATCCGCACGACCCCGACGCGCGCATCACCAAGATGAAGGATGGGCGGACCCACCTGGCGCACAAAGCCGAGCACGCCGTGGACATGGAGACCGGAGCGATTGTCGCCGTCACGCTGCATGGGGCCGACCAGGGCGACACCAAGACGATTCAGGAGACGGTGACCGAAGCGGGCGAGCGCATCACCTCGGTGGTGGCGGATACGGACAACGACGAAGTGGCCCTGCGGGTCAGCGCGGAAGGGCCGCGCGAGTTGGTCACCGACAAGGGCTATCACAGTCGCGCGCTGGTGACCCACAGGCACCAAATTGACCGACGACTTTTCCCTTTTTGAAGTTCATCGACCCGCCCTGATTGGGCACTGCTATCGCATGTTGGGTTCGGTCTTCGATGCCGACGATGCGGTGCAGGAGACACTGATCCGGGCCTGGCGAAGTATGGATAAGTTCGATGGCCGGGCCTCTCTGAAAACCTGGTTGTACCGGATCGCCACCAATGTATGCCTGGACGAATTGAAGGACAGAGGCCGACGTGCGCGCCCGATCGAAGAAGGCTCGCCTTCCTCGGGAAATCCTTCGATGGAATCTCTCACCATGCATCCCAAGGCGAACCTGGATTGAGCCAATGCTCGACGCCTGCGTGCTGCCCGCGGAAGCCGACCCTTCTGAACGAGCGATGCTACGGCAGAGCATTCGGTTAGCCTTCATTGCGGCTCTGCAGAATCTGGCGCCGAAGCAGCGCGCCGTTCTCCTGCTTATGGAGGTGTTGGGATGCTCGGCCGCGGAAGTCGCCGAAATTCTCGAAACCTCGGTGGCCTCTGTCAACAGCGCTCTGCAGCGAGCCCGCGCGGCCGTTGCTCAAAGCGATCACGATGATAATCCAGTCGACCTTTCGGAGGCGCAACAAACGCTGCTAAAAGGTTATGTAACCGCCTTCGAAAGCTACGACGTGGAGCGACTGACGAACCTGATGCGTGAGGACGTGAGGTTGTGCATGCCCCCCTACTCGCTTTGGTTGCAAGGGCGTGGGGATGTTCGAACGTGGATGTTAGGGTTAGGCTGTGGATGCCGCGGATCACGCCTGGTTCCTACGCCGGCTTGCGGCGGGCCCGCGTACGCGCAATACCGGCCGAATCCGGACGGAGGGCACAAAGCGTGGGCTCTGATTGTTCTAGAACTGGCAGACGACCAGATTGCCGGCGTGACCTCCTTTCTTGACGTCGAAGCTCTCTTCCCTATCTTCGATCTTCCGTTGCTTCTTCCCTCGTGATGTAGAGGATGGGTTGGGACTAGTGGCTTGTCTCAGCGAATCCGTTAGCATGTCCCCACCAGCCGTGTCCGTAAGGGCACGGGTTGCTTAACGCCGGTGGAACCCGTGCCCTTACGGACACGGCTGAACTGCTACTCGGGAACAACGATAAATATTTCTCTGCGACAGGCCACTAGGAGGACAACACATTCCGAAAGGTCTGCAGCAGGTCTCCGAGCCGAAACGGTTTGCGAATAAAACCTCGGATAAGCGGTGAACTCATGGTGGCCATCACCATCTGTTCGCTATAAGCGCTGGTCAGGATTACTTTCAAGTCCGCGCGGACTCGCGAGGCCTCGGCAACCACCTCCCGGCTGGAAAGTCCGGGGATGTTCATATCCAGAAGAATTGCATCGATCCTGTGGCCGTTGGCACGAAGCA
The DNA here is from genome assembly GCA_963766615.1 of Terriglobia bacterium. GTDB lineage: Bacteria > Acidobacteriota > Terriglobia > Bryobacterales > Bryobacteraceae > Palsa-187. The sequence continues at coordinate 270,532 of CAVYBC010000006.1, read as the reverse complement.
GATCGATCGCGGTAGTCCCATTCGCAGCTTCGATTACCTCAAATCCTTCCTTGCGCAGCATCTTCGCTACGGCTTGCCGAATCAGGTCCTGGTCTTCCACAACCATGATGGCCGCCTCCTCCGAAGGGAACAAAGATTCTTCGGTGGGCGGGGCCGGATGGGGTGTTGCTCCAACTCCGGCATCATCACAAGGCAGGAATATCTGAAACGTAGTGCCCTGACTTGGCTCGCTGGCAAGATGGATCGTCCCGCTCAGCTTCTGAACGATCCCTTGTACTACCGCGAGTCCGAGGCCGCGCCCAGCGAACTTAGTGCTGAAGAAAGGGTCGAACACCCTGGCCTGAGTTTCTGGAAGCATTCCGCACCCCGTGTCGGACACCTCTAGCTGCAGGTACTCACCCTCGGGCGCGCCTATCGAGAGCGCCCGAACTCCACCTATGGTTATGCGACTCGTGGTCACACGGATTACTCCCTCCCGATCTCCTATCGCCTCAGACGCGTTTGTAACCAGGTTCAGCACAACTTGTCGAAGTTCCGCGGCATTGGCTCGGACAGTGGGAAGTCTTTTGCCCAGATCGGTTTCCAGCACTGCGCCTTTCGATATCGACACTCTCAGTAAATCGACCATCTCCGCTACGATCTGCGAAACGTCAACTGCTGCGGGAGCGTCGCTTTTTTCCCCGGCATACACCATCAACTGGCGGACGATTTCCGCGCCCTGGGTCGCCACCTCCCGTATCCGCTCCAGCTCTTCTTGGGGAGTCGATCCGGCTGCAAGCTGCTCCGACGCCAGTTCCGTTTGAGCCAACACGGCACCCAGGAGATTATTGAAATCGTGCGCAATGCCGTTGGCGAGCGTTCCCACGCTCTCCAACTTCTGCCTGCGGAAGGTTTCGTCCTGCGCACGCCGGGAATCGGTGATGTCCTGACAAGTGCCAAATATCTGGACTGGCAACCCCTCGTCATCCAGTAACACCTCCCAAATGCAGGAAATGATCCTCAAACCAGCATCAGGGTGAGCAATTTGATACTCGGTAGAGTGGCCAATCTTCCTCTCAAGAGAGTCTCTGATCAGTCGCTCCATTCGCTCCCGGTCCGATGGAATGAGGTCTTGCAGGAATCCTCCATAGCTGGGTACATGATTCTCCGGTTTTCCGAAGATCCGAAACATTTCCTCCGAACCGGATACACGGTTAGTCTTGATGTCCCACTGCCAATTACCTACATGAGCGAGCCGCTCTGCATTCCGCAAGCGCCTTTCACTATCGCGCAGAAGCTCTCTCGCGTGTACCTGCTCGCTAATGTCCTGAGCGGCCCCTACTAAACGAACCGCCGCGCCTCGATCGTCTTTGAACGCTTCGATCACGGAGCGGGCAAACCTCGTCTCGCCGTCCGGCCGGATCACTCGGAACTCCACGCTGACCGGTACGGTACTCGAAAGGGCCTTATCCAGGGCTTCCTGGATGGTTGCCCGATCCCTGGGGTGGACAGTGCTCAGGAAAGTCGCGAAGTCGCGGGGGGCGTCGTTTGGCAGTCCATACATCCGAAACATTTCATCTGACCAATGGATCTTGCCGGTTTCGACATCTAACTCCCAATTCCCGACCTTCGCCAGACGATGGGTGTTTAAGAGCCGGACTTCATTGGCCCGTAAGTCGCTCCTCGATCAGCTTCTGTTCCGTAAGGTCAATGCAGGAGCCGATGAATCCGACGAAATCATCTTCACGAAAGCGTGGTATCCCCTGGTCCAGGACCCAACGGTACTCCCCGTCGGCACGCCTCAGCCGGTACTCCATCTGAAAACTGCGCCGGGCGTCGAACGATGAAGCATATGTAGTGAGGCGGCGATCAAGGTCATCGGGATGCACGCCGGAGGTCCAGCCCTCCCCCAACTCCTCCGTGAGCGTACGGCCGGTGAACTTGAGCCACGAATCGTTGAAGAAAGTACAGAGTTTATCGGTGCCGGACAGCCAGACCATGACAGGCGCTGAGTTAGCCAGAGTCCGGAAATGATCTTCACTCTTGCGGATTGCGGCCCCCTCCAAGCGCAGCTCTTCGACCTTTCTGTCCGCGCGTTTTCGTTCGTCGACAACCGAAGCCATGACCAGAATGGTGGTGGAGTAGGTCGCAATAAGCAGGCGGAGATCGTTTATGGGAAGGGCTCCTGCCCAATGCAGCAGACTCCAGAGCGTAGTCGCAAGGATTCCCTTTGCCGCGATCGCCAGGGTGGCCAACCGCATCCCCCGCAAGAGCGTGAATGCCAAGGGAGGGAGGAACGTCAAGTAGGTGATATTGAGGCCGTAGCGCGCCTTGAACTCCACCGTCACCCACAGAGCGACGGCCCACACGGCCGTCTCAACTGCCAACTCGAGAACATTCCGGCCGGATATCGGAGGTGGCGGCTCACCCTCAGTGCTCACGCCGCCCCATTCGGCCAGCTTGCGCGAACACATCAAGACTGCGGGCGCCAAAACCAGAATCGCGGCAAATCCCCGGAGCCAGGCGTCTACAAATTGGGGTACTTCACCACGGGGCGTAATTCCGATTACGCCGCAAGGCAGAGTCGCCCAGTAAAGCAGGAAATAAGGGAGCGATGGCGGCGGCCGCGAGAAAGGCCAACGTGGATTTCTCTCCAGAGAGCCAGGAACTCTTCCCACCGAACTCCCGCAACGTCCAAAACGCGCAGGCATGAGAGACCGCGAATAGAGGTGTGATCAACAGGGCGCCTTGCCAGCCCAGAAATAACGCGAACGCGATCAGAAATACAATTTGGCTCCACCAGAACCCCCGCCATCCGAAGACCAGGGTGAGCGCGAACAGAATCGCGGGCTTGTAAGCGATGGTGGGAGTCAAGAGGCCTCTCCACATCGATCCGTCGACAACGCCGAATATAGCCGCGCCAACTATCATCACGATAAGGATTCGGAGGTCGGCCGCTCCCAAGAAGGGCCTCCGATCTAAAGCGATGGGCGTCATCCGGGTATTCTACAGCAGAGAGCCCTCGCCCCTCCCGGCAGACAGTCTGTGAATACGATATTTTTTCGACCCACCGATGAGTTTTCGATGCCGTTTGAGTCTAAGCTTTCGTAAGGAGACAAAACATGAACCAACACACGAGCGCGGGGCCTATGGACGCAATGCAGATCAAGACCGAAACATCGACGCCATCCAAAACACGTCTCTGGGCGGGCCGTATTCTTAGTGGCTTAGCGACTCTCTTCCTTTTGATGGACGGAGGCATGAAGCTTTTCAAGCCGCCCTTTGTTGTGGATGCCACCGTTAAGTTGGGCTATCCGGAATCGTCCATCGTCGGCATTGGGGCGGTCCTCCTATTCTGCACGGTGCTCTACGTGATCCCTCGCACTGCAATATTGGGTGCGGTCTTGCTGACCGGTTACCTCGGTGGCGCTGTTGCGACGCAGGTTCGCGTGAGTGGACCTTTGTTCGACACTGCCTTTCCGGTTCTGTTCGGATGCTGCGTTTGGGGAGGCTTGTGGCTGCGCGATCGACGCGTGCGATCGATTTTGACAGAGACGCTGTAGCAAGAGGAGATAAATATGAAACTGAATACTTACGTGAACTTCGCCGGTAGCTGCGCTGAAGCCTTTCGCTATTACGAAAAGCATCTCGGCGCAAAGGTCGGCATGATGATGACCCATGGCCAGTCGCCCGACCAGAGCCACATTGATCCGAAATGGAAGGACGCCGTTCTGCACGCTACCATTACGATTGGCGGCACGGAACTGATGGCGGCGGACATTCCGAACGCCGAGCCGCTGCGGAGCGCCTATTTAAGCCTGCGCGTGGAAAGCGACGCGGAAGCAGAGCGTGTCTTCTCCGCTCTATCCGACGGCGGCAAGGTATTTATGCCGATCCAGGAGACGTTCTTTGCGACGCGCTTTGGTCAGCTACAGGACCGGTTCGGCATGAACTGGATGATCCTCCACGATCGGCCCATGCCGCCACAGTAAGAAATGGGGCGTCACGTGAACTCGCGACAGGATATGATCGAAAACATGCTGAAACGGATTCTTCCTGTCGCGTGCTTCTTTATATCGGCGGTGCAGGCCCCGGCCCAGACCGGCGCGAAGAATGGAGAATGGCGCAGTTACGGTGCCGATACCGGAAATACGCGCTATTCTCCGCTGGACCAGATCAATGCCGATAACTTCAGCAAGCTTGAGCTGGCTTGGCGATTCAAGACTTCCTCTTTAGGCCCGCGCCCCGAATACAACCTGGAAGCCACGCCGCTGATGGTCAACGGCGTGATCTACTCGACCGGTGGGACGCGGCGCGCGGCGTTTGCTCTGGATGCGGCGACGGGTGAGCTGATCTGGATGCATAGCGAGCGGGAAGGCGCTCGTGGGGCGGCAGCTCCCAGGCAATTGTCCGGACGAGGCCTTGCCTATTGGACCGATGGCCGCGACGAGCGCATTCTCTACGTCACACCGGGCTACCGGCTGTGGGCACTGAATGCCAAGACGGGAGTGCCGATCACCAGCTTCGGGCAGAACGGAAGCGTCGATCTGAAGATGGACGACGATCAGGCCATCGATCCACTCAACCCCGACATCGGGCTGCACGCCACCCCCGCGGTAGCAGGCGATGTCGTGATCATCGGCGCGGCGGGGAAATCCGGCGGAGTGCCTAAGAGCAAGTCCAATACGAAAGGCTACGTGCGCGGATTCGATGTGCGAACGGGCAAACGCCTGTGGATCTTCCACACTATCCCGCTTCCAGGCGAATTCGGTTACAACACCTGGGACAAAGATTCGTCCACCTACACGGGCAACGCCGGCGTTTGGGGCCAGATCACCGTCGACGAGGAATTGGGCATCGTGTATCTTCCAGTGGAACTGCCCACCGGCGATTACTATGGCGGTCATCGGCCCGGCAATGGCTTGTTCGGTGAAACTCTTCTGGCTGTCGACCTGAAAACGGGACAGCGGAAATGGCATTACCAGTTGGTCCACCACGGCATCTGGGACATGGACATTCCCTGCGCGCCAGTGCTGGTGGATGTCACGGTGAACGGCCGGACCATTAAAGCAGTGGCGCAACCGACCAAGCAAGCCAACCTCTACGTGTTCGATCGCATCACGGGGAAACCCATCTGGCCGATCGACGAAAAGCCGGTTGAAATAGGCACCGTTCCCGGCGAACAGTATTCGCCGACGCAGCCGTTCCCCACAAGACCGCCCGCGTATGACCGGCAAGGGCTGCAGATGGATGACCTGATCGATTTCACTCCCGCGCTGCACGCCGAAGCGGTGGAACGAGTCTCGCATTACAAGCTCGGGCCGATCTTCACGCCGCCGGTGGTGAGTAAAGCCTCGGGACCGATCGGCACTCTGGCGATGGCGACATCGCAAGGCGGCACCAATTGGCCGGGCGGGTCCTACGATCCGGAGACACACATCTTTTATGTATTTTCGCAGCGCGCGCTTAGCACGCTTGCGCTGGTCCCACCCGAGCCGGGGATGTCGGATATGAACTTCATTCAAGGCACCGCGACGGAGGGCCCTCGTCGCACGGGAGGGTCGGGCGCGGATCAGGGCGCCGATGCCGCGGCGAATGCTCCGGCCACAGGAATCGGTCCGGGGTTGACTATACAGGGGCTGCCGCTGATGAAGCCTCCTTACGGGAGCATTAGCGCGATCGATTTGAACAAGGGCGATATTCTGTGGCAGGTCGCGCATGGAGAAACGCCGGACAACATCAAGAACAACCCTGCGCTGAAGGGTGTGCCGATTCCGCGCACTGGCCGGCCGGGTTGATCGGGACGCTGGTTACCAAGACCCTGGTGGTGGCGGGAGAGGGCGGGTTCGCCACCACGCCATCGGGGCAGCGCGGCGCAATGCTGCGAGCCTACGACAAAGCGACGGGAAAAGAAGTGGGCGCGGTCTACATGCCCGCGCCGCAGACCGGTGGGCCTATGACGTACTCATTGAATGGCCGCCAGTACATTATCGTTGCGATCGGCGGCCAGGGCTACGAAGCCGAATTTCTCGCGTTCCGTCTTGCCTAGGTCTTAGGGCTGTGACGAGCGGCGAGGAGTTTGCCCACCACCAGCACCGCGATCGCGAAAAATATCTGAGAGGCGATGTCCCAGATGTGCGCCGGGTGCAGCATGTTGACGATCCAGGGGTCGGAAATCATCATCTCGCCTCCTACACGGCCTAAGATCGCGGCGCCGATGTAGACCACGATTGGGTAGCGGTCCATAATGCGGGAGAGCAGGGTGCTGGTGAAGATTACAAATGGGATGCTCAACCCCAGGCCGAAAATCAGCAGGGCGACATTGCCTTTGGAGGCGGCCGCCACGGCCAGAATGTTGTCGATGGACATGGTGAGGTCGGCCACCAGAATGAGCCATATGGCACGCCACATCCCCTGCGCGCCCTGAGCGGCTGTCAGGGTCGGCTTCTTTTTCGGTGAGTAGCTTGACGGCGATCCACAGGATGAGAATGCCGCCAACAAATTTGACGAAGCGCACCTGAAGCAATTGGGCTGCGAAAAAAGTAAAGATGATTCGCAGCACCACCGCTCCGCCCGCCCCCGCGCCAATTCCGATGCGGCGCTGCTTGGGTGGCAGCGACTTCACCACCATGGCGATCACGACGGCGTTGTCGCCGCCTAAAAGGACGTCGATGAGGACGATAGACAGCGCGCTGAAGAAGAATTCGGGGGTGAGGGATCCCATGGGTTGGAAGGACAATGGAAGGATAACATCCAACGGGGGGCCAGTCCGAGGTGTAAAATGAACCGTGTTCAAGGGAGGGAAGTATAGTGCATCTTAAATTTGCTTTGATACTCGCGGCCATCGCCGGAGTGGCGAGTGCAGCCCAGCCTGCGCTACACGGGACGTATCAACGCGTCAAAGTGCATGGCAAATCGCTGGAAGGGAATCTTTCAAAAGAGCCTGTGGATCGCGACGTGTCGATCTATCTGCCTCCCAGTTACCAGCGTGAGAAGAGCCGTCGATATCCGGTTGTGTACCTGTTGCACGGTTATACGAATTCAGACATAGGGTGGTTTGGACCAGAAGGGCGCGGATCGTTCGCTAACGGCAACACGATGACAGCAGCGGCGGATCGGGCGTATGAACCGGGCGGTCCTCGCGAGGTGATCCTGGTGATGCCCAACGCTTACACCATGTATCAGGGCAGCATGTTCTCCAATTCGGCGACTACAGGCGATTGGGAAGCGTTCATCGCGAGGGACATGGTCGAGTACATGGATAGCCACTATCGCACCATTCCAAATCGCGCCAGCCGCGGATTGGCGGGGCATTCCATGGGCGGCTACGGGACCGTTCGAATCGCAATGAAATATCCGCAGGTGTATTCGAGCATCTATATTTTGAGCGCCTGCTGTCTCAACGCGAACTTGAATCCGAGAACGGATGGATCGGCGAAGGCGGAAGCGCTCAAGAGCCCCGAGGACGCCAAAGGCGCGGACCGTGGCCTTGCCACTCTGCTGGCGGAAGCGGCGGCGTGGTCGCCGAATCCTCAAAATCCACCCTTCTATTTCGATCTGCCTGCGAAGGACGGCAAGATTCAGCCTGAGGTAGTTGCACGATGGGTAGCCAACGCTCCGCTTGCGATGGTCGACCAATACATACCCAGCCTGAAGACGCTGCACATCGGCATCGATGTGGGCGATAAAGATGGATTGTCCACCAGCAATCGCGAATTGAACAAAGTTCTAAACGGCTACGGGATTGAGACGCAATTTGAGGTGTATGACGGCGATCATACGAATCATATTGTCGATCGCATGGAGAAGGTCGTATTGCCGTTCTTCTCGAAGAATCTGGCGTTCAGTAAATAGTGTTAGTTATCGGCCGGCGTCTTCTGCGCCTGGTCCACGACGATCAAATCCAATGGCGCCTTACGCGGGTCTAGCTTCAGGCCGGCCTGCTGAATCGCCTCGAAGAGAGAGCTGATGGAACTGCCTTCCATATATTGAAGAACCTGTGGAGGAAGTACGACCCCCGAATTGACGGCGACGCGAATCAGCATCGCCTGATAATCCTCCGGCGTCAATTTTAATGTGACGTCGTAGGTGCCCTTCAATTCCGTCATGTTGATGATGGGCCGGTCCACGTAACGTTCCAACTGCTGGCACAGCTGGTTTAAGCTCATCTTTTTTGCTTCGTATTGGTTATCTGCGAAGGTGTAGTAGGCTCCGCGCCCGAGGTTGACCGAGACGCCCTCCGCGCTTCCGCTTGCTATCGCATTCACTGCTCCCTTGGACTCGGTCGTCTCGGGATCCAACGCATCCTCAGTCAGTTTCAGCGGGCTCTTGCCGATAATCAACGCGTAGACGGGAAACTCTTTCTTGTCGCGATGTATTTTCAGCTTGAAGCGATCGGTCAAGCAACGCTTGTAACATTACCGGAATATCATCAGCCGTCGATCCCGCGGGCAATGTCGCGTTGACATCGTAACGTTCCGAGGCGATCCAATCGGGGCCTGTCACCTGGGCTGCCTTTACGCCATACGCCCGCACGATCAGGTCGCGCAAAGAGAACGAGGCGATGCGCACATGTGAACCATCCATGTGCACACCAAGGGCCACCTTTTCCTGTCCCGATACATTTATGGGCGCCGACCGGACGGAGGCCACTTCGAATTCCGGATGCGCAGGTGCCTGGCAGTTAGCCACGACGGAGGTGAGAACCAAGAGCGAGATGGAGTGAAGTGGTTTCATATTTGGATTCTACGAATGGATTTCTGAAAACCGCTATGAAAACCGGCGACTTGCCGCTATCCACCGGCTAATGGCGACATCTTGCGATCTGTTCGCATTGTCCGGCACTTTTTTGTGGTCAGAGGCTTCGCGCCGTTGCTCCATCGACCCCCTTCGACCGCACAAACCTCACGGCTCGGAACCCGGCGTATCAGCTTTCTCCAAGAAGGCCTCAATATGCTCATCCTCAGAAACAAGAAAAGACGTGGTTGGCACGTTACAACGGGATTGTTTCGGTTTTAGCTCCAGAACAGAAATCATGACACGAATCAGAACGGCCTGCTCACTTCGGTCCCAGAAACTCGAAACCTCAACTTCAAGGCCCGGGTCTGTTGGTTCGGGTAGAAACAAGGGCCCGTCTGTAATCAGACGCTTCCAGAATGCGTAGCCGCGCTTTCCGTATTCATCCAACACTCGCGTCTTCGCGTGATCTAGAACCGCATTGTAGCGCGGATCCCACTGGATCAGCATCTCCTTAGAGTTGCATGGTCTCATAACAGAGAAAATCCAAGGCCATTGTTCCCGAAAGATTTGCGCCCCGCCCAGCTCCAGACGCACGACACCCTCCATCCGCAATTAAGCCCCGCGCTCGCGGCCTTCTATGCTGCCACCCAGGAGCTTGGGATGGCCCAGAACGTAACCACGTTCACGGAGTCGGATTTCAGCCGGACCTTCCAACCGACCACCGATGACGGAAGCGATCACGCGTGGGGCAGCCATCACCTGGTGTTGGGTGGAGCCGTAGCAGGCGGCCAAGTGTTCGGGAAATTCCCTACGTTCCAGCTCGCAGGGCCAGACGATGCGGATACTCGCGGCCGCTGGATTCCGACCACCTCCATCGATCAGTACGGAGCCACACTCTGTTCGTGGTTCGGGATTCCGTCCAGTGCCATGGTGGCAGTGTTTCCGAACCTCGCTAATTTTCCGACGGCCAACCTGTGGTTTCTGGGCGGTTCCTTGGGATAAAACAGTCAGACCACCAGGAGCGCTAGTGCCGCGGCGGTCATTACTGCGGCGCAGAGCCATCCGAGCACTCTTGCGCCGCGGGAGTTGGTTCGCGTGCCCATGACCTTCTTGTCGCTGGTAAGCATCACCACCAGGATCACCAGAGGCGGCGCAAGAACGCCGTTCAACACGGCCGACCAGAAGAGCATCTTCACCGCATTGATTCCCGTGAAGTCGAGCGCGAGCCCAACCAGCACAGATACCGCAATCACGGCGTAGAATTGGCGTGCGACCCTGGGTGTCTGGTTGAGAGACGCATCGCGCCAACGTGCCGACTCGGCGATTGCATACGCGCAGGAGCCGGCTAGCACGGGCACAGCCAGCATCCCGGTTCCGATCAGGCCGAGAGTGAACAGCCAATAGGCTCCTGGCCCGGCTAGAGGCCGAAGCGCATCGGCGGCCTGTCTTGCCGTTTCAATGTTCTTGACGCCGTGTACGTTCAACGTGGCTGCAGTGGTGAGGATGATGAAATACATCACCAGATTGGAGACGCCCATTCCAGTGAAAACGTCCGTCGCCGCGGTGCGCAGTTCCTGGTTGGTCGACCCTTTGCGTTCTTTGACGGTCAGCTTCCCGCGCTCCCGGTCCTCCTCGACCTCCTCCGCCGCTTGCCAGAAAAACAAATAGGGCGAGATGGTTGTTCCCAGAATGCCGACCAGAACCGAAAGGTAAGCTCGCGTCCATTCCAAATGGGGGACGAAAGTGGAGTGCAAAACCTGCTTCCAGTCCGGCTTCGCGAGAAATGCCGTAATCAGATAGGCGAATAAAACCAGCGTGAGCCACTTGAGAACCCGAGCCATGGCCTTGTAGGAGGTCCAAAAGAGAAGCGAGATGATGAGACCTGCAAACAGAGGCGTCCAAACATAGGCTCGGACTCCGGTGACCATTTGCATCGCGTCAGCCATGCCGCCCAGATCGGCGCCGATGTTGAAGACGTTGGCGACCATCAGAATTGCGCACGCCGGCCAGAGAACCCAAGGCGAATAGCGAGTGCGAATCACCGCGGCAAGCCCCTTGCCGGTCACCATTCCGAGCCGAGCGCACATCAATTGCACCGCGGCCATCAGAGGAAAGGAAAAGAGCGCTGTCCACAGCCCTGTGTATCCGAAGGCTGCTCCGGCGACGGAGTAGGTGGAGATGCCGGATGGGTCGTCGTCGGCGGCGCCGGTGATCAGGCCGGGCCCCAAGTCCTGAAAGAATCGGTGAATACGATGCGGCTTCTCAGTGAGATACGTCCGCGTACCGCGCCCGTGGGGTTGTGCAGGACTTGATGCCGCTCCGGGGTCAGGGAGGATCATGCGTGCAACAACGTGGGCTCGGGCGGACTAAACGTGTCCGGTTGAACTTGCTCTCTGTGCTCTGCTATCGCTTCAATGGCAGTCTTCATCGAGCTGACCATTCTCTCCGAAAGCAGGTGAGTGGCGCGCTGGACGTGTTCCTCGGGTAGGCCCCAGAGACAAACCAGAATTTTGGTGTCCGGAAAGCGACTGCGCAGCTGTTTGGCGAGACTGCGTGCATGCATCAAAGCCAAAGGCGGCAGGGCGCAAAGGCAGATTGTGTCGTCGGCACTTGCTTGGGTAATCGAAGACTCATCGGCAAACGGTGCGGCCTGCCATCCCTGACGCTCGAATACCCGGACAAGCATGGACGCCGTGATTGCGTCGGCCGAATCGCTCGCTCCTAGGCAGAACAGCCGGCCGCCGGTCGTTTGAGAGGGAAGAGCAGGTGGTAGATCGGTGGAGTGTCCTAACTCTTCCACAATCTGGCTTGTGCTCTGGCAAATATAATCCATGCGAGCATCTCTAACTTCGCTGCGATAGCGGTCCTGCTCGGCAATGCTTAAGGCGGGCAATAAGATCTCATCGTAAACCTCCTCAAGCGATTTCTCCTTGAGTGCCGTAACGACGATTTCCCTGGCTTCGGAAGCGTCCAAGGCCAGCAAGCGTTGATAGTAGCGAACCTCCGGCTCCAGTGGAGCTTCATTTCCAAGCAGAATCTGCAAGGGCTCAAGTGAGGGTACGTGCCTGCCCAAAACCACCAGGCAAACGGTTAGCGGGGTAGACAGAATTAGTCCAACGGGCCCCCAGAAGAATCCCCAAAAAATACCAGCCGCAAGAATCGCGAGTGATGAGATTCCGGTGTGGGTTCCGTAGAGCCATGGCTCGATGAACTGTGCGACGACAACTTCCAGCACCAGAAACAGGCCGATCGTTAGCATCGGGCGGATCCAGCCGTCTGAGGCGACCACGGTCATCAGGACGGGCATCGCGGCCGCGACGGGCGAACCGACATAGGGCACGAAGCGAAGCAAGCCGAGCAGAGCACCCCAGAGGAATGCATGGGGCACGCCGATCAACACAAGGCCGAGTGCGAATAGCAGACCTGCGGACGCATTCACCAATAGCTGCATTTGCAAATACCGGCTGACTCCCTCGGCGGCGTCGTCCAGGGCTTTTGTCGCCAGCCCCAACTGCCCTAATCCCACCAGTCGTAGCAGGCGATCCCGCAGCGTGTCTTTTTCAAACAAGATGAAAATCGTAAAGATCACCACGATTCCCAGGTCTTCTAATGGCGTGACCAGTGGCCCAAAGAGATCGCGGGCGGAAGTAAAGTTACTCGGTGACTTTTCGACCACCTGCACAGGAACCGCCTTGGTTGGCGTCGCGCCGGGTAGTTGGGACCCAAACTCGTCGCTCATTTCAGTAAGGTTCTGGGCGAGTCGGCTAAAGCGTCCCCGAGTAGAGCCCTGTAGCGCCTCCAGCTTATGATGCACGTTCGCTCTGTACTGAGGAAGCTGAGTGGCGATGTCCATCAACTGGCCGGCGACAAACCACCCCGCCGCGACCAACAGCGCCAAGCTGATGGTGACGGTCAACAGGACCGCGGGCGCGCGTCCAAAATGCATCCGCTGCAACCATACGACGGCAGGCCTCAAAGCGAAGGAAAGAAGAAATGCCAGTGCAAGGGGAATTAGGATCGCTTGTGCCCAGTGGAGGGCCGCCAGGCTCGCCAGAACAGCCAGCACGGTCAAAGCGACGCCAGTAGACGATTTATCCAAAACGGCCTGTCTTGATATGCGAAAATCGCTCACGAAGTCATAGCTCTCATCCTAACCCTAAGCAATTGGAGGACCGTTGTAGCAAGTGCGAAAATGAGTGTTTGGATACAGACTCGCATGTTACGGAATTGCTCCGAAGGGTGCGGCAAGGGGATCAATCGGCCCCCGCTGAACTAATGCCTCTGGTCTACGCGGAACTTCGTGGTGTCGCCGCGCGATGCCTCCGGCGCCAGCGGCCCGGCCATACGCTTCAGCCAACCGCGTTGGTGAACGAAGCTTACCTGCGAATGTTCGGAAACGCAAATCCACCTGCGGCAGACAAGGCGCATTTTCTGGCGATGGCGTCACAGATGATGCGCCGCATTCTGGTCGACTACGCCCGCAGCAAAGGATCTTTGAAGCGGGGCGGCAATGCCCGCCACGTTGATGCCGTCACCGGCATGGAGTTCGCAATTCAGGACGCTGGCCCGCTGCGCCTTTTGGAACTGGATCTTGCGATTGATGCGCTGGCCCTGAAGAACCCTCGTTTCGCCCAGGCGATTGAGCTTCATTACTTCGGTGGGCTAACCGCCGAAGAGGCTGCGGAAGTGACCGGCAGATCCGTACACTCGATCCGGCATGACTTGCGCTTTGCTCAAGCGTGGTTGCGGCAAAGGCTGGCGGGTGAAAAGGCCGGTTAGCGTTTCCGCAATCCCAGGAGGCCAGCGGCAAGCGCCAGTCCCGATAGCCCCAATGTGGCAGGCTCAGGCGCACCCGACGGTCCGGTAGGCGAGGGTGCGACAGGCGTATCGAAAACAAGGTCGTCATAGGCCACGTCGCCATTCACCGAGTGCAGCCGAAATTCGTGGATTCCCGGAGCGCTGAGCGAAAATGTGCTGCCGCCTTGATCCTGAGTGACACCGGAGGCGACCAGGTTTCCGAGCGTATCATAAGCTGAATAAATCACGTTCCCAAACGACGGTATTTCGTCACCGCGAATGGAGATCGTATCGGTGACCGCCGGTGTGAGGGTGCCGGGAACCACTAAGAGGATATCCAGATCGAGCGTGTAGTCCAGGGTGTTGGCCGAGCTCACCGTACCGACCCCGTTAGTTCCGCTCACGGCGTGTCCCGTTCCCAGATCGATCAGAGCTGCGTAAGGCGATCCTCCAATCGTATTGAATATCGCCCCTAAACTTTCGAATTGGTTGGTAAGCTGCGCATCCGCATCCACTGAAGTTCCGGCGATGAAACTCGAGTTTGGTACGAGCCCCGAAGGCGGGTTTTCAAAGTTGATACTTCCCGCCTGGGTCATCCCGGCCAGGGTTAAAGCCGTCAATGCGCACTTCAGGCTTGATTTCCGCATAGAATTCGTTCCTCCGATTCGCGGCGCGTGATTTCGCACCGTCCTGGCTTATGTATCGTAAACGGAGGGGAAATTTAGCAGATCTAGTTTTTGCGCATTTCCCGCTGGACGTCGTCCACCACGGAATCGCGGGTGGGGCCGTCGATATCACGCAATAGCCGCCGCAGCGCCACGCCGACGATGTCGCGATGATGCAGCCGGGCTCCCAGCGAGTCCACGTCGCTCAGCTTTAGCCAAAGTTCATGACAGAGGTCGACATCCTCGGGCCAGAGGCGCGGAGGGTGGGGACCCAGGTTCACAAACATCGACTCTCGATCCGGGCTGATCACTTCCAGAGAGAAAGAATGCCGAGGCTCCGGCAGCCTCTCCCATGCCAAGCCGATTTGCCGCGCCAGTTCGGCGGATTCCATGCGAGCGCTGACACCGGTGACAAGGCGCGACGCCTTTAATGTGCTGGCGGCCTGCACCAGCGCGTCATAAGGATTCACCCCAGGCACTACCAGCAGATCGACCGGCTTACCCTCGCGCTCCGCCACCGAAACCACATGGCTGAACAATTCTTTTTCGTAATCGCTGAAGATCTGTTCCTGGGAGAGCTCATACTCTCCAGCGCCGGCCTGACGCACCGTGAGCACAACGATATCGTGACGCCTCAGGTTGGTCTTTTCGAGAACGCGCTTGAAGTGTTCCATGCGCCGGTAGTCCCGGACAGCGACGACGATGCAGCCCGGCCGCGCGTTGAGCGACCTGACATCGATCTCAGGCTGATGCTCCAGATTGAACTGTTCCAACCCTTTCTTCTCGGTCTGCGCCCTGCGGCGATTCACGATTTCAGAAATCTGGAACGTGAGAAACAAGCCGACCGTGAATGCGATGCCATATTTGGTGGCCAACTGTTTGGTGAACAGATTGGCAATTGCTACCGCGCCTAAGATCAGAGTGACAATCATCAGGCCGATAGGAATCTCACGGCCTGCGATGCGCAGATTAATGGGCATCTTGTATTCCTGATCGTGCCGCTGAAATCGCAGCGCGGTGACGCCGAGCGCTTTGAAGAAGAAACTCCAGACCACGCCGAAAGCATAGGCTTCGGCCAGGATGGTCATGTCACCGCGGCTGTAAACAATGGTCGCCAACTGCAGAATTGTGATCAGGTTTACGATTCTGAATGTGGTGCCAAAACGCTTGTGCGGCACGCGAAAGAAGGGCAGCAGTACGCCGTCCTCGGCCACGCGATTCAACACGCCATTGGCGCCGATGATGGAGGTGTTCACTGCTCCAGAAAGAATCAGGAAGCCCACGATGACCACGAAAACATGGAAGCCCAGCCGCAGCACATAGGGGCCGCTAAGATTCATAGCGAGCCCGCCAATCAGGTTGTCCTTGAACAGTATGTGCTGATTGTTGGGAATAATCATCGCCGCCAGCAGCGTGATGATGCCGGTGCAAACTACTGCGTACCAGCAAACAATGTTGGCCGTGATCTTAAGGTTCTTGAGTTTCGGGGATGCGATTTCGCGATAGACCTGGGCAAGCGTCTCAAATCCGCTCATAGAGAGCAGGGAGTGCCCGAAGGCGATAATCACCACGACCAGCGGGAATGTGAGCCACCTTGTGTTGGCAAGCCAACCCTGAGCGTCGTTTGAAAAATGGATATTGGAGAGGGTGGGCGCCGGCGGGAGGTTACCCCAACGGTTAGTAATCGTCAGGGTGAGGGGCGCCCAGACGAGAAGAATCCCCACCATTACGGTGGTGATCTGCATGATGCGCAACGCCTTGCTGCTGGATTCGTGGATGCCCTTAGTGTTTTCGTACCAGAAATAGATGGTGACCAGGATGGCCAGCCCCGCCGAAAAGAGATTCACGTTCACTTGGGCAGTCTGATGGAGCTGCCCCATGGTTTCGTTGATCAGCGCTCCTATATACTGGCCCGCGCTCACAGCACTGATGGGTCCGGTAAGGATGTAGTCGAAAACCAGCGCGGAGACCGAGAATTTGGCCAGAACCGGCCCCATACTGTCTCGTACCACGATGTAGACTCCGCCGCGGACGTACATGCTGCAGCTTTCCAGGTACACGCTGCGAACGGCAAAGCTGAACAGCATCACGCCCAGTACAAACCAGGGGGCTGCCTGGCCGATGGCCTGCTCCGCTGCGCCGCCGGCGTAGAATGCGGACGACGCTAAGTCGCTGAGAACAATAGCCGCTCCGCTCCAGAAGCTGATGAAAGAGAGGGCTACAGTTGTGGCGACAACAACTCGGGGGTACGAGATCTGGGAGGACGGTAGGGAACCGTCTTGGGACATGTTGGTGGGTATCTTTTGATTACCGGCTTCTGAATGCGGGCTCTTCATCTACGTAACACTACTTCGGGATTCGAGCGTGCCCAGAGCCCGCTCGAATCCCGTATCCAAGGTAACACGCGCGAACCGTCGGTTTAGAGAGCCTGGTCGCCGTGATCGCCGTTGCGGATGCGGATCGCGTCGTCGATGGTGGACACAAAGATCTTCCCGTCGCCGATCTTGCCGGTCCTGGCGGCTGTGGTCAAGGTTTCCAAGACAGGACTGAGGAGGTTGTCGGGAATTACAATTTCGACCTTCACCTTGGGCAATAGGTCGATCTTATATTCGTGTCCCCGGTAGACCTCGGTATGGCCCTTCTGGCGGCCGTGTCCGCGGACTTCGCAGACCGTGATTCCTTCCGCCCCGATCTTAATCAGGGCGTCTTTCACGTCATCCAGCTTGTAGGGCTGAATTACAGCTTCAATTTTTTTCATTTGGTTTTGTCCTTTGTTCTGGTAATCGCGCCCTAAGAAAATTAGGGACCGCTTGTAGCCTACAGGCGGTCCCTATCGTCTCATGGCGGAGAAAAACCTATCGAGCCGTTTCGCCTCGGCTTAAACCAGGTGCAGGTTCCGTCGCGGAAAGGTGATGGGTGGATTCCATCGCCATGCCGCCCGGCCGGCCCATTGAAGAGATGACATATTCGGGGTAAGCCGAGATGCCGTGCTCGTGAAGGTCCAGACCATAGTTCTCGCCTTCTGGCGTAATGCGAAGCAGACCCATGGAATTCACCGCGTACATCACCACCATCGCCACCACAAAGGTCGCGATGGTGATGATTCCATTTCCAATGATCTGAGCTTCCAGAACCTGGAATCCGCCGCCGTAGAACAGGCCTTTGAGAGGTGCGCTGTTGTCTGGAGCGAAAGGACCAGTGGCGCCGTACATGCCGCTAGCGAAGAGTCCGAGCGACCAGGTTCCCCAGATTCCGCACATACCGTGCACCGGCACCGCGCCGATGGGATCGTCAATGCGAAGGTATTCGAGCAGTTCGACGCCGTAGACTACGATGACGCCGGCCACTGCGCCCAGCGCGATCGCACCCAGCGGAGTGACCCAGTAACAGGGGCACGTGATCGCCACCAGGCCGGCTAGGAAGCCGTTCACGGTGAAGCTCATGTCCCATTTCTTACTCATCATGTAAGCAACGGCCATCGCCAGCAAGCCGCCGGAGCAGGCCGCCAGAGTGGTATTCGCCGCGACTCTGCCGATGCCGACATAATCCATCGCGGAAAGCGTTGAGCCAGGGTTGAATCCATACCAGCCGAACCACAGAATCAGACCGCCGGAGCAGGCGATAGTCAGATCGTGCGGCATCATTGGCCCGCCGCCGTCGCGTTTGAACTTGCGGCCCAAGCGAGGCCCGAGAACGATGGCGCCGGCCAGCGCGATAAATCCGCCGATGGTATGCACAACCGTGGAACCCGCGAAATCGTGGAAGCTCATGCCGAGCGATTCCAGGAAGAACCCTTTGCTGCCCATGGTGGCCAGGAAACCATCCGGACCCCATGCCCAGTGACCAATGATCGGGTAGATGAAACCCGACACGCAGAAGCTATACATAAGATCGCCGATCCACGCTGTGCGTCCGATCATCGCGCCCGAAGTGATCGTGGAGCAGGTATCCGCGAAAGCGAACTGGAACAGCCAGAACGCCAGGAACGCGACGCCGGTAGTTTCATAGGTCTGCGGCGCGCCCTGCAGGAAAAACCAATTCAGCCCGATCAGTCCGTTACCGTGGCTGAACATAAATGTAAAGCCCCATGCGTAGAAGAGGAGACCGCAGAGGCAGGTGTCCACCACGCATTCCATCAGAACGTTGACAGTTTCGCGAGAGCGGCAGAAGCCCGCTTCCAGCATGGTGAAGCCGACCTGCATTCCGAACACCAGGAACGCTCCAAGCAGAGTCCAGAGGGTGTTGATGGGGTTAACGATGTCGTTGCCCTTCAGAACCGGATCCGCCGCGGGCGCCTGCGCATGAGTGCTAAAGCTCAACAGGTTGGGGTGCATGATGACCGCAAGCAGCAGGATCAGGCCAATTCCTGTGAGCTTGCCCATCGCGAGCACCTTGCCGTATTTGCGCCATTCGGGCTCCCGTAAGCGCCCCCTTAGCCGCGTGACTTTTTCTGAAAATGTTAGCTTCTTGTGCATTATTTGCAACTCCTTTCTTTCGCTTTTATCTAAATGCGACCTTATTGCGCTCTCTATCTCGTGTGGCTCGGTCACGCCAGAAACACTTCGGCCGGCAAGGTCAGCCCGGCTGTCCACAACCCACCTGAAAAGTAATGTGCGCGTACTGTAAATCGCGTGCGACGCCGACGCCGGGAGCTCAAACGGGGAGGCCGGATGCGGTACTCAATGTGCCGCGGATGCGTTAGGCAAGTTGTAGTCTATCGGGGGGTTAGAGAAGAGTCCAATCAATCTTTTCAATCTTGGGACAAGCAAATTTGTATACGCAGTCTAGAGATAGTCTCAATAAATCGAAAGATAGGCGGACATATTTATTGCGCTGAAATAGAGCTTGGAGATACGGGTTCGGTTAACCTATCTAACAGATACACGCGATGATCGCTTTTTGGCTCAAGACCGCCAAGCCTACCATTCTCGCGGCCACCGCCATCCTGGTCGCGTGGATCGCGATTTTCGATTGGTCGGTAGGCAACACGTTCTCCCTGGGCATCCTCTACATCGTTCCCATGGTCTTGGCCGCAGTAAGGTTGAGCCGGTGGGAGATGGCCGCGCTTGCCCTGTTGTGCGCCTACCTGAGGTCGCGCTTTGATGTACCGGGGTCGCAGACGGAGGTGTATTTGCGATTCGCGTTCGCCTTCGCCTCGTATCTGGCATCGGGACTATTGGTGAATGGTCTGGTTCGCAATCGCCGACTGGTGGCGGAGCATCTGGCGCGCATTGAGAGCGAACAGAAGCTCCGGCGCGAAGCGGAAGAGCAATTGAGCGTCTTGGTGGCCAGTAGTCCCGCGGCAATTTTGACTCTCGATGCCAAGGGGATCATTCTGGCGGCAAATCATGCAGCCTACAGCTTGCTCGCGATTCCCGAAGGCGAGACGCTGGAAGGGCGATTCATCGACGGCTACCTGCCGGTGTTGGCGGATGCTCTGCGCATGGAGTCGCTCCCCGAAGGATTTCGCACGGCGGCGCAGTGCCAGGGACAAAGGGAAGACGGAGAAATCTTTCTGGCTCACAGTTGGTTTTCTTCTTACCAAAGTCCGCAAGGGACGCGGCTCGCGGCGATCGTTGTGGATACGTCGGAGGAAATGCGGGAACGCGAGGAACAGAATCTGCAGGAGCTGCAGAGATCGAATAAGATTACCGCCGCTGCTGTTTCCCACGAACTGCGCAATCTATCCGGAGCCGTATCACTGGTTTGCCTCCAATTGCAGGAGCGCCACCCGCTGGCACAGGATCCCGATTTTCAGGGATTAGTGAATCTGGTGAAAGGGATGGAAAAAGTCACCGCACTGGACTTGTACTCGCGCGGCAGCGAAACGCTGGAGAGGATCCAACTCCAGCCCGTTCTGGACAGTCTCCGTATTGTGATCGAGCCCAACTGGAAGGAGATTGGCGGAAGAGTGCGATGGACGCTGCCGCCCGCGGTGCCGATGGTCATGGCCGATCCGCACGGCCTGCTGCAGGTGTTCCTCAATCTGGCTCGGAACAGCCACAGGGCGGTACAGGAGACTCCGCAACGGGAATTAGATATCGTAGTTGAGTTGAAAAACGTTGGTCAATGAAGGCCGGTGCTAGTCCATTTTGAAGATAGCGGACCCGGTATCGCTGCTCCGCAACACCTGTTTCAAGCGTTTCAACAGGGAGCCAATGGAGCTGGTTTAGGTTTGTACGTATCGAGAGCGGTTGTGAGAAGCTACGGTGGAGATTTGCGATTCGATCCGCATGCGGGGCGTCCGCGCTTTACCATCGAATTACAGACGAATTGAGGTGAGCTAACTTGCCCAAGTCTGCTCAAGCTGTAGCGGGAGAGAGTTCCATGTCGACAATCAACCTGCTCCTGGTGGACGACCACGCGATGTTTCGCCAAGGTCTTGCGAGGGTTCTTGAAAAAGAGTCCGGCTTTAAGATCGCCGGCCAATACGCGTCAGCTTCGGAAGCGCTGGCGGCTCTGCGGGAAAGCCAAGCAGAGATTGTGCTGCTGGATGTGGATCTTGGTTCGGAGCGCGCGCTCGATTTCATTGTGGAGGCCAGAAAACGCGGCTTTGAGGGTCGAATCCTAGTGGTGACGGCGGGCGTCAGCGACCAGGAGGCTCTGCAACTGGTGCAGGCAGGCGTAGCCGGGATCATGCATAAGCATCACTCCACTGAAATTCTGGCAAGCGCGATCCGTCAGGTCGCAGGCGGCGAAGTGTATCTGGAAAAAGACTACATGGTGTCGCTATTCCGCTCCGTAGACCGCACGAAATCACAGGACCGCCCGCGACTGACCGAGCGTGACAAGATCGTGCTCCGGTTTATTTTCCAGGGGCTGACCAATAAAGACATCGGCCTGCGGCTGCAGATTTCCGAGAGCGCGGTAAAGTCTTCGTTGCGAATTCTGTTTGACAAACTTGCGGTGAGGACCCGGGCGCAATTAGTAAAGATCGCGCTGGAACAATATCGCGATCAGTTGTAGGGCTGTTCCCGCGCGAGGGCAGTATCATGGTTTTAGTTACTCCCCCGATGATCACCATAGGCTCCCGCGGTTCCCAACTCGCTCTCTGGCAGGCCCACCACATTGCTGCATGTCTTAAAGCACTCGAAGTTGAGACTCGCTTGGAAATTATCAAGACTACTGGCGACAAGATTCAGGACGTCCCGCTCGCGCAGGTCGGTGGAAAGGGCCTTTTCACAAAGGAAATCGAAGAGGCGCTTCTGGCCGGGACAATCGACCTGGCCGTTCACAGCCTGAAGGACATGCCTACCGACCTCCCCGCTGGACTTACTCTATCCGCAATCCCCCAGCGCGAGGAACCACGTGATGCCCTGATCGGCGCATCGCTCGACGAACTTTGCGAAGGCACTCGCGTGGGCACAAGTTCGCTCCGGCGTGCAGCTCAACTGCACGCGTTGGGTCGGAGCCTGAAGATCGACAACTTGCGAGGCAACGTCGATACGCGTCTGCGGAAGCTGGATGAAGGACAATACGACGCGATCGTTCTTGCCGCCGCGGGATTGCGAAGGTTGGGCTGGGAGAATCGGATCACGGAGCTGATCCCGGTAGAAATCATGTGCCCCGCGGTAGGGCAGGGTGCGCTGGCGATTGAGACTCGCGATGATGGCGGCACCGCACAGCAGGTTGCGCGAAAGCTGAATCACGCCCCGACGCACACGGCGGTGACTGCGGAGCGGGCTCTGCTGGCCGTGATGGGCGGCGGATGCCAGGTGCCGATTGGGGCGCACGCAATCGTGAATGGCTCGGACATCCATTTGCAAGCCATCGTGGCGTCGCCGGATGGATCCCGCGTTGTTCGAGGCGAGCTTTCGGGGACCGACGCGTCTTCGCTCGGACAACAGCTCGGCGAGAGGCTGCTCAAGGACGGTGCGCGCGAGATTTTGGGCGCGGTATATTCGGCATGAAAGTGTATCTGGTGGGTGCGGGTCCGGGCCATCCGGACCTGATCACCTTGCGCGGAGTCAAGGCTCTGGAGCGAGCCGACTGCGTGCTGTACGACCATTTGGCCAACGTGCGCCTGCTGGACCACGCGCCACCCAATGCCGAGCGTGTCTACGTCGGCAAGAAGCGTTCCGAGCATGAATTCTCTCAGGAAGAAATCAGCGCGATGCTGGTGGAGCGCGCTCGCCGAGGCTGGAACGTCGTGCGGCTGAAAGGCGGCGACCCGTTCATCTTCGGACGGGGCGGGGAAGAGATGGAAGCCCTTTCCGCGGCGGGCATTCCTTTTGAAATTGTGCCCGGCGTTACAACACCTCTTGGCATGGCCGCGTATACGGGGGTTCCGCTTACGCATCGGGAACATACTTCCGCCGTGACATTTGTGACGGGTCATCGCGTGGATGCGATCGATTGGGCCAAAGTCGGCGCGTCAGAGACCGTCGTTCTGTTCATGGGTCTGGCCAACTTTACGGAGATCGCAAAGGAGATGATTGCTAAGGGCAGGTCGCCTGAAACTCCTGCGATGGTGGTTCGATGGGCTACGCGGCCCGATCAGCAGACCGTGGTCGGGACGCTGGCGGATTTGCCCAAAAAGATTGCGGAATATAAAATCCGTCCGCCGGCGACTTTCGTGATTGGCGAGGTGGTCTCCTTGCGCGGCCGCTTTGACTGGTTTGACAAGCTGCCTCTTCGCGGCCAGCGCATCGTAGTCACGCGCGACAGAAGGCAGGCGGCTGATCTGGCGGACCGATTGGAAGAGTTGGGAGCCGAGGCCATTTTCCTGCCGGTAATCGAACTTCGCGAGCCTGCCTCCAGCGCCGGGATGGACGCAGCCATTGAAAAGCTCGAGACCTATGATTGGCTGATCTTCACCAGCGCGAACGCGGTTCGTCATTTCACAGTTCGGGTGGACGCTTCTCCTCGCGACCTTCGTGCGCTGAGGGCACGGATTGTAGCGATCGGCCCTGGCACTAAAGCGGCTGTCGAAGAACTGCACTTGAAGGTGGACTTAGTGCCTCCTCAGTTCGTGGCCGAGAGTCTGGTTGAATCTTTCGCTGGCGAAGATCTGAAGGGGAAACGCATCCTGTTCCCGCAGGCTGCCATTGCTCGCGATGTGGTGCCGGTGGAGTTGCGCAAGCTCGGAGCGGTGGTCGACATCGTGGAAGCTTACCGCACAGAAACGCCTGCTGGATTGAAGGAGCACGCGGCGGAGGTTTTGGCTCGCAAGCCCGATTGGATCACGTTCACGAGTTCCTCGACTGTGACAAACCTGGTGACGGCCGTGGGAGCCGCCGCGTTGGATGGAGTAAAGCTTGCTTCCATCGGTCCCGTAACTTCAGCGACGCTGCGGGAGGCTGGCTTGAAACCTGACGTCGAAGGCGACCCTCATACGATTGAAGGGCTGGTTGCGGCCCTCTCCAATAACCAGCGCACAACGCACGCGACGTGACAACAGTTTATCGACTCATAGGAGCACGTCGCGTGCTGTGCGCTTATGTCGAAATAGCCAATGCGTGTTTCGGCTGATAGAGGCCTACTCTGCCTCCGCCCGGAAGCTGGATGTGGGTGAGCGAGCCCCATCTTTCCTCGTGCACTTCTGAACAGGTTACGCCCTTTCCGGCAAGGGCCGCCATCTCGCCTTTCAAGTCGTCGCACATAAAATAGAGCTCGTGCTTGCCATTCTGTGCATCGGGATGAACCGCTACTTCGGCAGGCGGAAGCGCGAAGATCAACCATCCTCGGCCTACGTCAACAGAAGAGAATCCGAGCACGTCCCGCAGGAACGCGCGGTCAGCGTCTGCGTCCTTGCTATAGACAATGATGTGCGCGCCAAAGATCATCGCAGCTTCAGTTTCTCCCGCAGGAAAGCGATCCGGTCGCGGACAGCCTGCTGGTTAAGTTCATGGTCGGCATCGTAGTAAATCACCTGTTTTGGCTCCTTGGCGGCATCCGCGAGGGCCTGCGCCCGATCCTTGGGTACATAGAAATCTTTGTTGGAGAATTGCAGCAGAACGGGCTTCCCAGCCAGTTTGCCGACGTAACGAACGGGATCTAGCGGCGTCAGACGATCCACTACTTTTTGTTTATCGGCGGCAGAGAGCTTGGTTTGGTTGTACAAAAACCATTCGCCAAACCTGCTGTTTCCAGCTTGAAATGCGGCCACCGACGCCCTCTGATCGATGCCCGTCATCACCATGCCATACATCGCGCCGAAGTCGTGCCCGACGTAGGCGACGCGAGCCGGGTCCACACGCGGGTAGGACAGCAGCACGTCCATATCGCGCATCAAGTCCTTCACTTCCTGAACTGAGTTCTCGTAATCGAGCGAGACGTCCCGGTCGTTGTAAAACTTCGGATTGGACCACGGGGTCGCAACCAGCAAAGACACCAGCCCATGCCGAGCGAGTTCCACGGCTTCGTTTAAGAATTGCGTCCGGTTCGAGTTCATCGCCTCAGGGTTGTACCAATGCACGAACAGCGCGCCCGCGGTACGGTCCTTGCCGGGAGGCACTACGCGGTATGCCGCAGTGCGGCCTCCCAGGATTGTGCGAAAGGAGATGTCTTCTACTTGAACGTCGCCGCGTTTCTCCACGCCAAGGACCTGAATGGCCAACGGGACCGTGTGGTCGTAGTCAAACGATGGCGTCTGGGCGAGGACGGAAAGCGCTAAGAAAGGGATAAAGAGTAGCTTCAATACAGAAAGCGTACTACAGCCAAATGGTCTGCAGGAGGTCGGCTGAGAGGAACCCGAGCAACCCGCCAATGGCAGCGCCGGCCAGTACATCGGTGAGGAAGTGCATTCCCAACAAGACGCGGGAGACGGCGACGCTCACCGCGCAGAAGAACAAGCCTGGAATCATCTCCGGATAATACGCGCCGAGCGAAACAGCCACGCTTACGGCGGTTATGGTGTGGCCCGAGGGGAAGGAAAACTGATCGGGTGGCAAGAGCGTGGCCCAGCAGTGCGGCTCGATCGCACAAGGCCTTCTGCGGCCGAAGGATCGTTTCAATTTGATGAACATGGCGACGCCGGTCGCCGCAGCCAGCACCGCCGCCAGGATCGCATGGAACCGGTCGGGGCCGCCGAACAGGACGACCACAATGCCAATTCCGTACCACAGCCAGCCATCGCCGCCGCGTGTCGCCGCGACCATCCATAGGCGGAGCCAGCGCGGGGCTCGCCAGCCGTTGCAGCGATGCATCACAGTGAAATCGGCACGCTGGCCGAAGCCAACAATGGCGCGGGTGACCCTAACTGTCACCGGAGCCGGAGACGCGGTAGCGGGGGAGGCTGCCATACTAACCTTTTAACCCCCTTGCATAACAGCGTAATGACGTTGGTATAAAACAATAGTGACTAATCCTGTTAACGGCGCTCGGCGCAAGCCGGTGATCGATTTCGTGTACTTCGACGCCGGGGGAGGCCATCGCGCCGCCGCTACCGCGCTTCGGTCGTTGATTAGCGATCAGGCTCGCCCCTGGGAAGTCCGGCTGGTGAATCTTCAGGAAGTCCTTGACTCTTTGGATGTCTTTCGAAAGGTAACAGGTCTGCGCCTGGAGGATATCTACAACCAGATGCTGGCCAAGGGATGGACTCTCGGCTCCGCTCAGGGCCTTAAGTTCATGCACGGCGTTATACGGCTTTACCATCGCCCAACCGTCCGCCTACTACAAGCATACTGGACCCGGACCCGCCCGGATCTGGTGGTCTCTCTGGTCCCTAATTTTGACCGGGCCATTTATGAGAGTTTGAAGGCCGCGCTGCCCGAATGTTCCGTTCGTCACAATTCTTACTGACTTTGCCGATTTCCCTCCGCATTTCTGGATCGAACGGGGCCAGAAGCAGTACTTCGTTTGCGGTACGGAGAAGGCGGTAGAGCAAGCCAAGGCGATGGGCTACGGTAACGGAGATATTTTCACCACGTCGGGCATGATTCTACGGCCCAAGTTTTATGAGCCGATCACGGTCGACCGGGATGCGGAACGAAATCGCCTTGGATTAACGCCTGGCCGTTTGACGGGCGTGGTGCTGTTTGGTGGTCAAGGCTCCAACGTCATGCTGCAGATCGCCCAGCGGCTTGCTGATGTGCAACTGATGCTGATCTGCGGAAAAAATCAGAAGCTCGGTGAAAAGCTGCGGGCCCTGCCGTCGCAGGCGCCGCACTTTGTGGAAGGGTTTACGGCGGAGATTCCCTACTACATGCACCTGGCCGATTTCTTCATCGGCAAGCCCGGCCCGGGAAGCATTAGCGAAGCGGTTCACATGAAGCTTCCGATCATCGTGGAGCGCAACCTGTGGACCCTGGCCCAGGAACGCTATAACGCGGAATGGGTGAAGGAGAAGAACGCCGGTTTGGTGGTCCCGAACTTTAACGGGATTCGTGAGGCGGTCGCACAATTAGAGCGAGGGCTGGCAGACTATCGGTCCAGCGTCGATAAGATAAAAAACCGCGCGGTGTTCGAGATTCCAGAGATCCTAGCTACGATTCTGGAGCGCCACGGAATATTTTAGATCGCTTTGGCGGCGGCCTCATCCAGGAACCATTCGGTCCCCTCTTTGGGCACAATTTGCGAAGGATACTTCAGCGGCTCGCGTGCACCTTTCCATACGGCTTGCAGAGCGGGAACCTTGTCCGCACCCGCGACCAGAACCACGCGATTCCGAGCCGCCGAAATCACTGCTGGCAGCACCGTAATTCTGAACTGGTGCATCTTTTCCACCCACGTTGAGGCGACCACTCCGGTGGTGTCCATAATTAAGGGCTCGCCAGGAAACAAGCTGGCCGTGTGCGCGTCGGGACCCATCCCTAGATGCATCACATCGAATTGGGGAATCTCGCCCGGCTTGGTCCCGAAGTAGGTGGTCAGGTCCGCTTCGTAAAGTTTGGCTGCGTCCTTGGCATCCAATTCGGCCTTTATGCGATGAATGTTCGCGGTCGGATAGGCCGCGGGTTGCAGCCAATTCTCATTGGCGAACTTGAAGTTGCTCATGGAATCGGTCGGGGGCACGCCCCGCTCGTCCACCCAGAACAGGTGAACCTTGCCCCAGTCGATCTTGGTGCGCCCGAAAAACTGATACATGGGCTTGGGCGAGGAACCACCTGAAATGGCCAGGGACGCCTTTCCTCGAGCTTGCAGCGCCTGTTCAATCAGTTCTACAGCGCGGGCGCCGCAGGCTTCGGCCGCCGCCACTGAGTCGGGAAATCGGTGTGTGTTCAAGACCATATCATGACAGAAAATTAGTCCCTTCGTCGCACCCGTGTTAGAATTGAGTTTCGCCCCCCTTCCGATACCCCCAAAATGGGAAATAGAAAAGTCCTGGCAGTTGTCGAAGACCTGTTCTTCAGCGTCAAAATTAACGAGTCTGCAAAGCGGTCGGGTCTACCTGTGGAATTCGTCAAGAGCGAACTCGACGCGATGGACAAAGCCCGCATGCAGCCGGCGTTGATCATTATCGATCTAAATTTCGACCGGATCGAACCGTTAAAGCTGATCGCCCAACTCAAGGCGGGCGACGACACCAAGGGGATCAATGTGCTCGGCTACGTGTCTCACGTGCAGGGCGAGTTGAAACTGCAGGCACAGGAAGCGGGATGCGATATGGTGCTGGCGCGTTCAGCCTTCTCGCAGAACCTGCCGCAGATTCTGAAGCGCCACGCCAGCT
The DNA here is from genome assembly GCA_963766615.1 of Terriglobia bacterium. Lineage (GTDB taxonomy): Bacteria > Acidobacteriota > Terriglobia > Bryobacterales > Bryobacteraceae > Palsa-187. The sequence goes on along the minus strand of CAVYBC010000006.1, from coordinate 242,743 downwards.
AGGAGGCCTTTTGAGCCAGCGAATCGATTTTGATGTTGTCTGTCCGAACAACCATGACCAGACCGTGACGTTCAGTCACGAAGAATTTGAACATGTCTTGAAGTCCGGAGAACTGGTGTTCCACTGCAACACCTGTGACACGAACTGGTCGCCTACGCCGGAGGAAATCACGCATTTTCGGCGGAAATTCGGTACCGAATCGCATTGAGGCGCAGCTTCGCCTAGATGGGGGCCAGGCGAGCTAAGTAAATTCGTATTTAAAGGGCCCTCGATCCGCTGAAATTCACCCCCAGCGGCAGAGGCCGTCTTGTTCACCCGCTACGGCGCGGGAGCCCGATATCGCTCTAGCCTTGCGTCCACTGTGCTCAAACCCTCGCGAAGTTGCCTAGGCATCGCTCCTGGTGAACCGACCCCTCCAGTGAAAGAGCAATCGATCTCCTTGCCTAGAAAATAACATCGCGTTCGCGAAATTGCGCCTGAGTTGAAGTGGGAAGTCGTTCAGGCGGAGGGAAATATTGTTGCGAGGCTGTCAGAAACGCGCAGCCTTACGAATCGTACGGATGTCGAGGAACATTCGTTGTGGACCTTGTGCCGGCGCGCCTTCGATTGGGACGAAACCGTATCGACTATACCAGCCGACTCTTTCGCGATAGGCATCAGTAATAATGCAGCGGCACCCGACCTCGTTAGCAACGCGCAAGCTAATGCGAAACGCTTCGGAGATCAACGCATGTCCAATCCCTTTTCCCGCAAATCGCCGATCGACCGCAAGACGTGCCAGCAGAATCAGGGGCAACGGGTAGTTTGGCAGTCCTCGCACATATTTCTTCGGAAAGGCTTCCCGGGGTACGCTGGCTGTCGCCAATGTGAAATAGCCAAGCACCGCGTGCGGTGCGCCTTCCTCTAAAGCAACGTAGGTGACACCAACTGAGCTCTTCTCCTGGTTTGTCCAAGCGAAGTTCTTCAAATAGTTGTTGAGGGGAATGTCGCCGCAATCGAAGCCGCCAGTTTCATCCGGCTCCTCAAGCCGGCGAACGACAAGTGACATTTAATCGCGCATTGCGCGCACGAGTGCTTCGGTAGGAGGTTGCGCCGCCGGTGCCGACGCAAGCTTTGCCAGGCTTGCTAACTCGCGTTCGTTCCACCGAATTTCAATGCGCGGCAGGTTCGCTTCGGGAGCGACCCGTTCCAAGCGAGGAAGGACCAGCACGTTTCGCTCTCCGCTCAGGGTTTCGCTAATGATCCGGCGGCCCAATCTGCGCTCTGAAACAGCCCAACGAAATAGCGCCACCGCATCGGAAAGAAAGTCCGTGTTGCTGCGAAGTTGAAGTTCCTGTTTGAGTGTGCGCACGGCACGGTCCTCCGCTGGGGCAAGATCGGCTTGAAACTTTGTGTTCCGGATTCGCTTGCTGGCTGCGGGCGGATTTCGTTTGACTTTCAATGGCATCGGGTGTAGCTCGTCTCCAGTGTAATCCATATTCATGCCCAAAGGGAGTGAAAACGGATACCGACGCCTTTGCTACTTTCCGGCAACCGCGCGAAAGAAATCTAGCGATTGGGCGGCACAGATCACCCAGCGGTAGCGCTGTGCGCGCTTTCGTCCTGTGCGGCCGGTCCGCTCGCGCAGTTCTTCAGATTCCAGAAGCTGCTCCAGGGCGGTAGCGATTTCCCGCGGGCTCTTTGGGTCGACGCAAAGAGCTCCTCCTCCAGCCACCTCGGGAAGGCAGGATGTATTGGATGTCACCACAGGCACTCCGCTTGCCATCGCCTGGACCACCGGGAACCCGAAGCCTTCGTAGAGAGACGGGTACACAAACGCGGTAGCTCCGGCAAACAGGCCGGGCATCTTTTCCTCAGGCACGTAGCCGAGATACACTGCTTCTTCTTTAATGCGAGCCAGGGTCGACTCTGTGCCCCATCCGGCCGGTCCTGCGACCACCAGGTCGTAGGTGTCGCGAAGGTCGGGGCGCATCAGTTTCCATGCGTCCAGCAGACCATCGAGGTTCTTACGGGGTTCGATGGTCCCGACCGAGAGAACGTAGGGGCGGGCCCGGTGCGTGGGATGCGCGGTGAAGTATTCTTCAGGAACGCCTGAATAAACCGTAGTGATGCGTTCCGGCGGAATCCCCAGAATGTTAATGGCATCCTGCCTGGTGTTTTCCGAGACTGCGATCAGTCCGTCGGCACGCTTGAGCACCTGCTCCGCGAAGGCTTGGTCGGCGCGAACATTTGCGGGAGTGTGAAGCTCCGGCATCAGGAAGCAGGTGAGGTCGTGGACGGTGGCTGTGAGCAGTGTTTTTCGCGGAGCGAGGCGTACTTGATTTGACCCGTGAAAGATGTGCGATCCGCGCAAAACCGTATCCAGCACGGCCGGGCCTCCGATGTTTACGCCGTACAGCAGGGCGAGGCGCGGCAGGGTGGCTCTTCTGGAAAGGGTGGAAGCTTCATGCTCCAGGCGTCCGAAGTCCTTCAGATAGGGAAAAGCGTGGATTTCTTCGCCCGGGCGCGCGAGCTTCCGCAAATGCTGTACCCAGTAGTAGGTGTAGGCCTTGATGCCGGCGCTACGAAGCAGAGCGGAGGTCGCGTCGATGGTGACTCGCATTCGCTAAATACCGCGATTGGAGTATACGAACTTCCCGCCGCTCTCCGCTACCTGATGAAGCGCGGTGGAGCCCACCAGCTTTTCCAGACGAGGCACCTGCGGTTGCTCCACCACGATGTAGTACAGATCGGGCGACTGTCCAGCGGTCGCGAAAACCGGGGTCGTCCAGGAAGATTCCTTGCGGCGCGTTGGGCGCGTAGGAGCCGTATTCGAGATTGTTGACGCGACCGTTCAGCAACAATATGCGGTCGCCCCGGTAAGCCTCGGCGTAAAAGACCACGGATGAGAATGTGTAGTATTGGTCGTCAAGGATCAGAGTGCCGTGAGGCGCATGATTGAGAGCTTCGGCCAAGGGCCTCGATGCAAGGTAGGGATCGAAGACGATCAATGCAAGCCGCGCCGCGTGAACGAACAATACCATCATCACTACGGCTGCCCACAGTTGTCTGCGAAAGCTGAAGACTGCCCCCACGACAAACGCGATCCCCGCGAGGATCAGCGGCGCGCGCAGATAGGCGAAGGAGGCGATGGTCAGATCGCCCATGTGGCCCAGCGAGAGGGTGTAATCCTCAGGATGCTGAGTCAAGGCGCGGGAGATGTCTCCGGGTGCAGGCAGGCTCCAGACTTGCGAAAGGATCCAGCCGATCGCCAGCGCGGCCAGCGTCGCGACGGACGCCAAGATCAGTTGTCCTCGGCGGACCCAAGCTCCTCCCTCGGCCACAGCGCTGCCGATAAGAAGCGCGAGGGCAGCGTAGCAGGGCATGGAGTAGTATTCCTGCGTCGAAGAAAATGTGAAAAAGACCAGCAGAAATCCAGCCCAGCACAGGCACAGAAGCCGCATCCGCCCGGCCCGGTCCACTGGTTTGAAAGATTGTTTCGCAGCGGCGGGAAAATAGACGCTCCACGGAAACAGCCACAGCAAATGAAATAGCCAGAAATACGCGCGAGGCACCGTGTTGTAATCGCGCGGATACCGCAGGTTCAGAAACCGAAGCACATGCTCGTTCATGAAATAGAACCAGAAGAAGCCACGATAGGTGCCGGGCACGCTGTGAACCGTGAAATCGATATACGGAGGGTTGCGCACGGTCGCCAGCAGGTGCCACGGCACCGCAATGGCGAGCGCAATCAAGGTCCCACGAAACGGCGCCAACCGTTTCCACGCCAGGCGAGAACCGATCTGGCCTGTGAATGCGAGATAAAGCAATGCCGCCGCAATGGGAAAGAGCGCCGCGATCAGCCCCTTGAGCAGAAGTCCCGTACCGATGGCTGCCGCCATGATCATGGACCACATGGCCGGACGCTTTTCCTCGGCATCGAGCGTTCGCAAGAACGCCCACATGGCTAATGCAATGGTCGCGGCGATGGTGACGTCCGGAATCTGGACGCGCGTGAACAAGAACATGCCGACGCAGGTTGCAATTGCGAGCCCCGCATAGAGCCCTGCACGAAGAGAGAAAGCCCAGGCGCCAATGCGGAACGTCAGCCAGCACAGCAGTACCGCGGATAGCGCCACCGGCAGACGAGCCACCCAATCGTGGACACCGAATACCTGGTACGAAATCGCGATCATCCAATATTTCAGGGGGGATTTTTCAAGATATGCGATCCCGTCCAGATGCGCGGTGACCCAATCGCCCGAGTCCAGCATATTGCGGGCAATTTGCGCCTGAACGGCGTCGACATCGTCCATTAACGATGGAGGACTGATGATGCAGCCGAGGAAAATGACAGCCGCGACGGCGAGAACGATTAGCTGATAGCGGAAACGCTGACCATCGGTTCCATTGTGGATGAGGGCGGCTGAATCCCCCACTTTTTCATCCACAGGAACAGAATCATAAGGCCCCATAGGTGATATCCAACGTTAGCACGCCGCTCCAAATGTCTGTTCACTAATTGGCGCGTAGTAGCCCAGGAGAAAATCCCCGATTCGCGGACATCGCGTTCATTCAAAACGTCAAGCAGCAGGGGCCGGAGCGTGGTCCTCAGCCAGTCGTGAGCCGGGATGTCAAAACCTTCTTTTTGACGCGATAAAACCGAGCCCGGCAGGCGGTCTTTCATCAATTCGCGCAAAATGTATTTCAATTTCCCACCGCGAATTTTAAGGTTTTCCGGGAGGCGCGCCGCAAATTCCACAATTCGGTGATCCAGGAACGGCGGACGGACTTCCAGAGAGTGCGCCATGCTCATGCGATCGCACTTATAAAGGATGTCGTCGGGAAGGTAGTAGAGCTGATCAGCCCAGAGGAAGCGATTCAAGTGGCCCGATGCGTTATCGGGCACGAACAAAGGCTCTCGCGGACACATATCCGCATCTTCCAGCAGTAGCTTCTTCTCGGCATGCGAAAAGGTTCCGTTCCAGTAGAAATGCGCCAGTTCAGGCTGCTTCAGGGAGCCATCCAGAAAACGCTGGAGCTTGTAGTCAAAGCCGAGCTTGGTAGTGGAGACAGGCAGCCGTTTGGCTAAATCGGCCGACAGTTGGAGAAGCCCCCGTGGAATGAACTTCATCCGCCGCGCATAGTTGTCTGCCCGATAGGTGTTGTAGCCGCCGAACAATTCATCCGCACCATCGCCGGAAAGCGCCACCGTCACTTCACGGCGGCACAACTTGGAGAGGAACCAGACCGGAAGAGCGCCCGCATCGGCACTGGGTTCGTCGGAGTAGGTGGCGAACTCCTCAATCGCGCCTCGCAGTTCGACATCCGGGTTGAGGTCCAATTCGCGATGCTCGGTGCCATAGCGTTCGGCGATCTCACGGAAGTAGCGGGTTTCGTCGAACTTCCTTCCGCGGAATGAAATCGAGAAACTCTTCAAGCGGCTGGACGAGGCTTGGGAGGCGTAGTGAAGAATAGTTGAAGAATCCAGGCCGCCGCTGGACCAGACACCCAGCGGAACGTCGGACAACAAATGCTCCTGGACGGAATCCTGCAGAAGCTGGTCCAACTCGGCTTTCGCGTCCGGCATGGTGATGCGGGAATCGGGTTTGAAGCGCCAGCTTCCAATACGGTTCAATCTGGACGCCGCCATTTTTCCATTCCAGCCACGTTCCCGGGGGCAGCTTTTCGACACCCTCCACCAAGGTATTCCGACCCGGCACATAGTTGAGGCTAAGGTAGTGCCAAAGGGCGGCCATGTTGAGACGGCGGTCAAATCCCGGGTGCAGCAGGATGGTTTTAAGCTCGGAACCAAAGAGGAGATCCTCCTTGCTGCGAGCGAAATAGAGTGGCTTGATACCCATGCGGTCCCGAGCCAATACCAGCCGCCTCTTTGACTCCGTCCAGATCGCAAGACCGAACATCCCGCGGAGGCGCGAAAATGCCTCTATGTCCCATTGCAGGAACGCATGCAGCACTACCTCGGTATCGCAGCGCGAACGGAACTGGTGGCCGAGCGAGCTTAATTCGCGGCGCAGTTCGTTGTGGTTGTAGATTTCGCCGTTGAAGACCAGGACGGTGTTGCCGTCATCGCTCAACATGGGCTGACGCCCGTGTTCCAGGTCGATGATCTTGAGCCGCACGGCACCCAGGGATACGTACGGTGATTCCCATACATCCTGCTGGTCTGGTCCCCGATGGGTCAGCGCCCGTGTCAGTTCCCAGATTCGTTCCGCCCCCGGCGTTCGTCTATTGTAGTGAGTAAATCCTGCAATCCCGCACAAAATGCACAAATCCCCAGGTCCTTCTCCCCCCGTTACCGGCTGAAGAACCTTTATTATCCGCCTTCGTGGCTGGTGATGGATCAGGATAGCATGAAATTTAAAAACTAACATACAGCAAACGTACTAGTTTTGTAATTTCTTTTTCGACCCGGAAGGGCTGACGCGGAGCCTTATAGTAGAGTCTTGAATCTCCTTCTTACCGGTCCTCCGGCTTCGGGCAAGTCCGCAGCCGCGTTGGAACGTTTTCAATCCACCCCGGGTTCCGTCCTGCTGACGCCCACGGCAACCATGGCTGAGCATTTGCGCCACCAGATGGCTCGGGAGGGAGTGGCGATCCGGCCTTCGAGCGTCCAGACGCTGGCAGGGTTTCTAGACCAATGGGATCCCCGGCTCACAGCACCCGCTGCTCTGGTCCAGCTAGCCATTCAGGACGCGCTGGAGGTGGTCCAACCAGCTAGATTTCAAGCCGTGGCTGGATTTCGGGGTTTTCGGGCGGCGCTCGCCCAGCTTTTTGAAGAGGTGCCGGATCAGGCGGACGACGTTCTGGGACCTGAAATCAGTGATGTTTTTCGGGAGGCGCAGACCAGGATTTCTCCCTTCGTACTCCGGAAGGAACGTCTTCGATCGGCTGTAGAAATCGTGAAATCGGCCGCGAACCTGCCTTCCCAAATCGTCCTGGACGGGTTCTTTTCACTTTCCAGAGCGGAACTGGCGTTCGTCGAGGCGCTTGCTTCGCTCACCCAGGTGGCCGTTGTGCTTCCCGATTCGCCGGGGGCGGCGCCTGCCAGGGAACGGCTGATTCGGGCAGGATTTGAAGAACAGCGATTCCGCGGTGAGTTTCGCAAGCCTGTCCAAACCAGCTTCCAAGCCGCGACTATGGAGCAGGAGGCCGAAGAGATCGCGCGCAGGATCCTGAATCTTGGCGAAACCGGGTGCCTGTTCCGCGATATCGGCGTGGTGCTCCGCTCCGCCCAGCCGTACGGCCCGATTCTGGAAACCACCCTGGGCCGCTTTGGAATCCCGGTGCGATCTTATTTCGCGCCGGCGCTGGATTCCCATCCTGTGGTCTCGTATCTAAGTGGGCTGGTTCGGGCATTGCTGACCGGCTGGAATCATGCCGATCTAGCGGCCCTGCTAAGGATGCCCATCTCCGGTGTTGGTGCGACGGCTGCAGGCGACCGCTTCGACTTCCAGCTTCGCAAGAGCCTTCCGGGCCGAGGATTGCCCATAGGCGAGATTGCCGACGCGTCCGAAATTCTTGCATCTCTGGCTGAACTGAGTCACTGGAACTCGAAGCGCCTGGAACCATCCGAATGGGCGGCTCGGCTCAATGGGCTGGTGAAGCTGATCCCCTATCCTCAAATCACGGGCGAGGATTCCCGCCGCCACGCGAACGCCTGGAGATCCACCGCGCGCGCTTGTACCGATTGGGCCGACGCAGTGGAGTTGGCTGCGGCTTCCTGCGGGACCGGCCGGCTCGGCCTGAAAGAGTTCTGGCAGCGAGCCGAAACCGTGCTGGCGGAAACTCCCCTTCGGATTCCCGATCGGCGGCGCGATGCGGTGGCTTTGCTCGACGTGTTCGAAGCGCGGCAGTGGCAGTTGCGCGTGGTGTTCGTTTGCGGACTGGCGGAACGATTGTTCCCTCACTACCATCGCGAAGATCCCATTCTGGGCGATTTAGCCCGCACGCGCCTGGGCCTCTCCGTCGCTAAGGAACGACAAGCGGAGGAGCGTTTTCTGTTTGATCTTGCTACTTCACGAGCCACACAGGAAACGGTGCTCAGCTACGCCCGCTATAACGAAAAGGGTGACGAGCAGCTTGCGTCTTTCTTTCTGGACCACGCTCCGCCCCCGCTTTCTGGTGCACGGATGCGGCCGGCTCCTAGTCGCGAAGTTTACGCCGGGTCAACTGCGCCGATTCAGGAACCGGAGCAACTGGCCCGGCTCGCGGATCGGCACAAGACAATTTCGCCGACAGCCATTGAAGATTTTCTGCAGTGCCCGTTTTTGTTTTTCGGCCGCAAGACACTGCGGTTGAAAGAGCGGCCGCCTCAACCTCGCGACCGGCTCGATGTGCTGTTACAAGGTTCTATTCTGCATCGCGCTTTGGCGCTGTGGGCTCAGGCTCCGATCTTCGGAGCCAGCCTGCTCGATAAGGCCTTCGATGAAGAGATCGCGGCGAAGAGGATTCCATTGGGCTACCGCACCGAGGCCGTGCGATTGGAGTTGCTCCGTCACTTCGAAGCATTTCTCAGGGATCAGCAGGTCGCCGTGCCGCGGGATGTGAGGGTCGAGCAGAAGGTCAGTTTTGCTCTTAATCCCACCCTCTCCATTACCGGGCGGATCGATCGCGTGGACGTAGGCCCAGGCAAGCAGGCCCTGGTGATCGACTACAAATACAGCGCGGCCGAACGGATCAAGAAGAGCGTCGCACAGAGCGAGGAGGGCGATCGGGTGCAGGCGGGACTCTACCTGCTCGCGGCGCAGAAGGCGCTGGGGCTCGACCCCGTGGGAATGCTCTATTGCGGTCTTCGCAAGAACGTCTCCTGGAGCGGATGGCACTTCAATCGGGTGGATCTTCGCACGGTCGGCGAGGCTCGTACGAAGGAAGCTTTAGGGGAGTTGATGGAGGGAGCGCGGCTCGCCACGCTTGAGACCCATGAAGCCATTTTGACGGGCCGAGTCGCGCCTCGTCCCAAAGATCGCGATATCTGCAAGCGCTGCGACTTTCGCGATATCTGCCGTGAGACTACGCTCGGCGAGGCAATGGAAGCGGGCGTGGAGTGAGCGCGTCTACCGAACTTTCCGAGCAGCAAAGGGCAGCGGTGGAGCGCCTGGGCGGGGACGTGTGCGTTGTGGCCGGGCCAGGGTCGGGTAAAACGCGGGTGTTGATCGAGCGCTTCGCATGGCTGGTGGACTACCAGCAAATCGACCCGGGCCGGATTCTGGCCATCACGTTTACGGAGAAAGCCGCTACCGAAATCAAGCAGCGCCTGGTGAAGCGTTTTTCGGGCCGCCCGGAGTTGCGCGAAAAGCTGGAGCGAGCGTGGGTGACCACCATCGATGCGTTCTGCACTCGTCTGCTGCAGGAACATGCGATCGCGGCGGGCCTGTCACCCGACTTCACGATCCTGGATCCAGCCAAGGCGGAGAGCCTGAAGCGCGAAGCGGCCGAACAGGCTTTGGATAGTCTATACGGTGAGAATCCAACCCAGGTACGTCGGCTGCTGGAAGGCGTGGACCTTTCGACCAGTGATGACACGCCGCAGCAGGATCTGGCTGAGGCGCTGCTGGAGATCTATGAGACGCAGCGCGTTTCGGGAGTTCGTGAAATCCCTGCGCCTGCCGTGCCTCCGGATGTGAGCGCACGAGTGCGGGAGTTGTGTCACGTCATTCTGAGCGACCGGTCTCTAAGCGGTAATCATGCCACCATGCTGCGCGAGTGGGCTCGGGACTTTCTCCTGCTGCCCCGCAACGTGCCAGAGCTCGGGCACTTCAAGGTGCTCGGAAACTTCCACGTCAAGCGGAATCAGTTGTCCAGGAAAGGACCCGCCGCAGAGGCCGCTCAAACCCTTAAAGACAATCTACTGCCCGAGCTTCACTCGCAGTGGCTGGAGGAATGGTACCAGGGTGTCCCGGATCTGCTCCGCGAGGCTCTGTCGCGATTGGATCATTTTTATCGCGAGCGCAAGCGCTCCGAAGCAACCTTGGATTTTGGCGATCTAGAGGAGCAGACTATTCAGCTTCTGGAAACGAATCCGGCAATTCGCCAGGAAACACGGGATCGATTCGAGTATGTCCTGATGGACGAACTGCAAGATACTAACCCGCTGCAATGGAGACTGATCGACCTGATCCGGCGAAACTTCTTCGCAGTGGGCGATATCAATCAATCTATTTTTGGCTTCCGTCACGCCGACCCGCGCGTCTTCGCGGAATACCGGAACTCCGTTCAGACCGTCGATCAATTGGACGAAAACTACCGCAGCCGCGACGAAATCCTGGCGGTGGTCGATTCGGCATTTCTAGGATCAGCAAGGCATCGAAGCTCGGCCCCTGAAAGCAAAGCGAACTAATCTCGAAGCTCGCTCTGTTGCGGTGGAAAGGCTGGTTGGCGAGGGCGACAGGGCTGCCGAAGTAGAGGCCGCCCTGGTGGCTCGCCGCATTCGAGATTGGGTGGACGCAGGCGAACACAAATTCGGCGACATAGCCGTGCTGGTTCGGGCGCTCACTTCCACCGGACCTTTTGAGAAAGCCTTTGACCGCTTCGAGATTCCCTTCCTGGTTGGCGGGGGCCGCACTTTTTTGGAAGCTCGGGAGACCCGCGACATCCTGCTCCTGCTTCAGGCGCTGGTCAACCCGCTGGACGATATCGCCACAGTGGGGGTATTACGCAGCCCGCTGGTTGGGATGGGCGATGAGGCGATCTATACGCTGGGTCGCGAAGGCTGGCTGCTTCAGTTCGAGCGCCTGTTCGGAGACGCGAGACGCATGGCGGGATTTGTCGCTCCCGATCAATTGCTGGCACAGGCACTGGATGAGTGCGGATACCTGGGCTCGCTTCCCATTCGCGCCCGCGCCAACGTCGACAAGATGCTGGCATGGGTCCGGCGCGAGCATTCGTCTAATCCTCGGCCGCTGGCCGAACTGCTGGACGATCTGGAAAGCCTGCGGGTGAATAAGAGCGAAGCGGAAGCGCCTCCGCCCGAAGCGTCCGACGCGGTTCGGGTTCTAACCATCCACAAGGCCAAGGGTTTGGAATTCCTGGTCGTCTTCGTGAGCGCCCTGCAGCGAGGCACTGACTCTCGCTCCCCCGCGATCAATTTCTCTCCGGTGCTGGGGCTAGGCTGGAAATGGCGCAATCCGGTGACTGGGCATGGTGTGCCCAGCCGGGTCCACACGCTGATTCAGGACCAGCAGAAAGCGGCGGATAAAGCCGAAGAGAATCGTCTGCTTTACGTGGCGATGACGCGCGCGGAGGATCGGCTGGTCCTCTCTTATGCGGTCCGACAACGACCCTCCTCCTGGCAGAAGGTTGTTGAGTCGGCTGTTCCGGAGTTCACTTCCTCGGACCAGATTCCGGAGGTGCCGCCACCGCCGGAGCGCCGGGAGAATGTGCCCGCGATCGACGTCATGCTTCCGGTGATCGAGCCTACGGGCCAATATGATTCCACCGCCTCCGTCACCTCGGTGGCGATCTTTGACGCGTGCCCGCGCAAGTACTACTTGAGCCAGTATCTTGGCTGGGAAGCCGAAGCGGACGAACCGGGCTCGGGGGCAATCGAATTGGGTTTGCAGGTCCACCGTGCCTTGGCCGGCGAGGAGGTCGACTCACCTGAAGTTGTTCAGCTCCGGTCGCGATTCGAAGCAAGTCCCCTAGGTTTGCGGGTCGCCCATGCTACTCGTGTAGAGCGCGAGTTCGATGTATTGTTCGCCGTCGAGGACATCGTCCTGCGCGGACAGATTGACCTGTGGTTTGAAGAGGGCGGGGAACTGATCCTGCTGGACTACAAGAGCGGCCGCGATGAATCCCACCGCAGCGAGTACGAGCTTCAGTTGCGCCTATACGCTCTCGCGCTGTTGCGCTACGCGGGTCGAGTGCCTACCCGGGCCGTGCTGTTCTATTTGTGGTCGGAAAATGCGGTGGAGGTGGATTTGGGAGAGGAAAAACTAGAGGGAGCGAAGAGGAAAGTAAAAGAAATGCGGGAAGCTCAGCAGAAGTTGATATTTCCAATGACGCCAGGAGATCAGTGCCTGAGGTGTCCGTTTTATAAAGGACTGTGCCCGGCTCCCTGAACGCTTCAGGCGTGAGGCTTTTTGGCGGCCATCTTTCGTTCTAATGCCCGCATGAGGCGGGCTTCAACGTCAGGTGGAATTTCCTTGACCTCCGAGCCCCTAAAAACCTGGAGAGTCTTCTTGGTCGTGTCTACGATGACAAAGCAGTTGGGGCAGGCATTTACATGCCGCTGCCAGTCCGCTTTCATCTCCTCGGACACTGAATCATCCAGGAAATCGTTCAGTTCTCCGAGGAATTGTTTACAGGTAAGCAAATGCGTCTTCCCCTTTTCGCTTAAACTTACGGGTCAACTTCTCGCGCAGCGCCAACCGTGCTCGAAGCAGCCTGCTTTTCACCGCCGGGATTGAGATTTTCAACACTTCAGCAGTCTCCTCCGTGCTCAATTCTTCGATGTCACGCAGTACAAAAACGGTTCGGAAATCTTCCTTAAGTCCGTCCACTGCTTCATTGAGGATATCCTGCATTTCTTCGCGCGAATAGCGCTGTTCGGGGTTATCCTCCCAAACGGCAATCTCCCGTTTCACCTCTTCTTCGCCTAAACCAAGCGGTTCATCCAGGGAAACTTCGCGATCGCCCCGCCGTTTCCGGAGCTTCATCAGAGCTTCGTTCACGGCGATGCGGACGATCCAGGTATAGAACTTGGAATGGCCTTCAAACTTGTCCAGGTGCTCGTAAGCCTTTAGAAACGCCTCCTGCAGAACGTCTTCCGCGTCTTCGTCGTTGCGGGTGATGTTCTTGGCGAGGCGGTAGATCTTGCGCTGATAGCGGGAAACCAACGCGGAAAACGCCTGTTGGTCCCCTGCCTTGGCCTGTTCTACGAGAACAGACTCGTCGGGCTGGGCAGGAACAGTCGTGGAAGGTGTCAAGACAGGCCTCTACTTAAAGATAACGCAAGTTCCGCGCGCGACGTTCCCTTACAAGTAGCTACATGAAAATTCAACGTAAATCAGCTAGTCTATAGGCCGTACTCTTATGAACTTCACAAAACTCTCTCTCCTCTGCCTGCTGGGCGCTACTCTACTTCCGGCCGACGTCCTGGTCATGAAAAACGGGGATCGGGTGACCGGCAGCATCGTCAAGAAAGACGGCAACGCAGTCACGATGAAGAGCGCTTTATTCGGGACCATTACCATCCCATGGGATCAGGTGGATTCGGTCAAGACCGACACCCCGCTGAATGTGGTGCTCAATGACGGCAAGGAGGCGCAAACCAATCTGGTGACCACCGACGGCAAAGTTCAAGTCGCCGGCGAGACTGTCCCTCAGGGCGAAGTCAAAATCCTACGCAACGCCGACGAACAGAAAAACTATGAGCGCTTTCTGCATCCTGGGCTGCTGGATTTGTGGGCCGGTACTGGAACCGTGGGGATCGCGGGTACGGCTGGCAATGCCAAGACTAGTACCTTTACGGTAGGTATCAATGCGGCACGGACCACGAATACAGACAAGATCACCCTCTACTTCAATTCCATTAAGGCTTCGTCATTGGCTAACGGGGTAACGTCGGACACAGCGAAGGCTGTCCGCGGTGGCGTCGGATACAGCCGCAACCTGAATAAGAAGATTTTCGTGAACGTGTTTAACGACTATGAATACGATGCTTTCCAGAGCCTGGATCTTCGAATTACCGGGGGCGGCGGCGCAGGTTATAACCTGTTCAAGCGCGAGAAGACCTTTCTGAGCGTGGTGGCCGGGGGCGACTACTCTCATGCAAAATTTTCGCCCGCCCCATTGCCGTCTTATAGCCAGAGCGCCGGCGAATTCTATTTTGGAGACGATTATGGGTTGAAGGTGTCAACCCGGGCCACCCTGACGCAGGCGTTTCGCATGTTCAACAACCTCTCGGACACCGGCCAATACCGCATGAATTTTGACCTGGGCGGCAATACTCAACTGTTCAAGTGGCTCACCTGGAACCTTTCGTTCTCCGACCGCTACCTGAGCAATCCTCCGGTGGGGCGCAAGACAAACGATGTGATCTACACCACCGGGTTCGGCATCACGTTCGCGACGAAGTAGCAGGCCTTGGTAATCTAAAAGATTACCCATGAGCGATCTTCACATCACGCTTCCCGACGGCAGCGTAAAGAACGTGCCACCAGGCTCAACGCCCCTAGAAATTGCGCGATCGATTAGCCCCCGTCTGGCTGACGATGCCATCGTGGCGCGCATTAATGGAGACCTCTGGGACCTGACCCGAGGTCTCGACGCGGACGCGAAGGTCGAAATTTTGACCACGCGCAATCCCGAGGCGTTGGAAGTTTATCGCCACTCCACCGCGCACCTGCTGGCCGCAGCCGTGCTGGAGTTGTTTCCCGATACCAAGCTCGGCATCGGTCCGCCGATTGAGACCGGCTTCTATTACGATTTCCAGCGCGATGCGCCGTTCTCTCCTGAAGACTTGGAAAAAATCGAAAAACGGATGTGGGAGATTCAGGCTCGGGATCTCCCCTATGAGCGCAAGTACATGCCCAAGCAGGAGGGCTTGAAGCTTTACGCGAATCAGCCTATGAAGTGTGAGCTGATTGAGGAGCGCGCGGGCGAAATATTCAGCGAGTACACACTGGGGCCACATTTTATCGATTTCTGCCGCGGCCCTCACATTCCGTCCACCAAGAAAATCAAGGCGTTCAAGCTGCTGAGCGTCGCGGGGGCCTACTGGAAAGGCAACGAGAAGAACCAGCAGCTCCAGCGCATTTATGGCACGGCGTTCTTCACCAAGAAAGAACAGGACGAGTACCTCGCCCGGTTGGAAGAAGCCAAGAAACGCGATCACCGCAAGCTGGGCCAGGAGCTCGACCTCTTCAGCATTCAGGAACTCGCAGGTCCAGGATTGATCTTCTTCCATCCCAAGGGCGGCCGGATTCGGAAAATCATCGAGGACTGGATGCGCGATCAGTATCTTAAGCGCGGCTATTCGCTGGTCTACACGCCGCACGTCATGCGCGCCGATTTGTGGCGGGTATCCGGCCACTTGAGCCATTACGTCGAAAACATGTTCACGGGCATGGAACTGGATGACGCTGAGTATCGCCTCAAGCCCATGAACTGCCCCGGTCACATCCTGATCTACGCCGATAAGCTACGCAGCTATCGCGAACTGCCAGTGCGACTGGGCGAACTGGGCACCGTCTATCGTTACGAGCGCAGTGGCACCATGCACGGCCTGATGCGGGTCCGCGGATTTACCCAGGACGATGCGCACATCTTCTGCACGCCCGACCAGATTGAAAGCGAGATCGTGAGCTGCCTTGAGTTCGCGATCGATGTGCTGAAGGCTTTCGGCTTTGAGAAATATGAAGCCGAGCTTTCCACTTGGGATGGAGGCGCTAGCGGGAAGTACGATGGCGGGCCCGAGCTGTGGACGCGTTCGGAAAATGCGTTAAAGAGCGCGAGTGAAAAGCTCGGCCTCAAGGTGACGGTAATTCCCGACGAAGCCGCGTTCTATGGTCCGAAGATCGATATGAAGCTGCTGGATGCGCTAGGACGCAAGTGGCAGCTTTCAACGGTACAGCTTGACTGGAACCTGCCCGAGAAGTTTCAACTCGAATACGTCGCCGAGGACGGCAAGCGGCATCGGCCTATTATGGTCCACCGCGCCCTCTACGGAAGCGTGGAGCGGTTCTTCGGCATCTTGGTTGAACATTACGCGGGAGCATTCCCGGTATGGCTGGCGCCGGTGCAGGCGGTGGTGATGCCGATCACAGATCGCCAGTCCGACTACGCCAGGAGCGTTCACGAAAAGCTCGAAGCGGCGGGTTTCCGTTCACAGCTTGACGACCGTAAAGAAAAAGTGAATCTTAAAATCCGCGATGCGCAGATGCAGAAGATTCCTTACATGCTCGTCTGTGGAGATCGGGAAGCGGAAGCGGGAACGGTCTCGGTGCGGCATCGCAAGCATGCGGATATGGGCGTGAAGCCGGTGGCAGATTTCATTGCGGATTTGCAGTCGCTGGTGGATTTGAAGGTCGTCAACGAATAAGCGTCGCCGGGCGAAAATATCGTCTACGGAGATCCACTGATCCACCTGGACAATCTTATCTCTATCGTGCAGAGCAGCGGCGTTAGCGCAGCTTCACCACAACGATTTGAAAACCAGAATGGCAACTCCGACCAGGAATCCGCCTGCCGCTTCGTACTCGCGATTCTTCTTGTAGAGCCACCAGCGGAAAGCCTTGGGCCCGCGGGAGACTCCGAGTAACTTGGGAACTAACTGAGGCACGCGGCTGCAATAGTCGTCGAAGGCGGGGAAGAGGCCTCGCAGGTGTTGTTCCTCCAGTTGTACTACCGGAAGATAGATCAATAGAAACACTGCTGCGAACAGGAGTCCCAACTCCCATCGCCGTGATGCGACCACCAGGCCCGCTGCAACTGTGAGGGTCCCGATGTAGAGTGGGTTTCGCACGCGAGCGTAAGGTCCGCTTTCAGCGAGCGTCGAGTTTTTTTCCAGATGGCCGGCAGCCCAGCCGCGCAGCGCCAGGCCGACCAGTGAAATCGGCAGGCCCACCGCGAGTGAGATCCACGTCGGCTTTGACAACCAGATGAACGCGGCCACCAGAACGAATCCGCCGGGAACGCGCAGCTTCGCTACGGCATCGGAGTAGGGTTTGGGAAAGCTCACGCGTTCTGCAGGTCCAATTTCTGCGCTGCCAACGCTTCGAGCACCGCGTTGGGTTCGATGGCTCGCATGGAAGGATCAATTTCGGCACGTCTCTTATAGCTGGTCACCGCGGACGGAGCGCGCAACACTTTGAGCGATCCGCCGTAGGGGCCGTGCGTGAGGGGATCAGTGGGCCCGAAGATCGCGACTCCTGGTTTGGAAAGAGCGGCTGCCAAGTGCAAGGGTCCGCTATCAACACCGATGACCGCGGTGGCCCGGCGAGTGGCGTCGATCAGGCCGGGGATTCCGGAGAGGTGCACATGCGCGCCTTTGATCTGCCGGAGAATGGGTTCCGCGGCCGGCGGACCGTTCACCACCAGAGGAAGTTCCAGCGATTGCGCCAGCGCGGAATAATATTCGAGCGGCCACTGTTTGGACCCCCAGCCCGCCAGAGGCGACACCAACACGAAATTTCCCCGCGGAAGATCGCCTTCACTCTCACCGGGCGGCAAGGCAAATTCGTGCACCAGGCTGGTAGCGCCCGCTGCAGTGACCAGGTCCAGATAGCTTTCCACGCGATGCGGGCCCTTGGTTCGCACGGCGGTCGAGTAAACCAGACTCGCCAGGCGCTCGCGAGCCTCGCCCAGACGGAAACCGACAATCTGCCGGGAGCGCGTGGCGGCCGCCAATAGCGCGGACAAAATAAGCCCTTGAAAATCCACTACCAAGTCGAATTTCTGTTCGCGCAGACGGCGGATTGCAGTTTGAATTCCAGCGCGGGTTCGTGCAAATGGAATCAGCTCGTCTATGTGTGGATTGCCCTCCAAAAGTGTCGCCCATTGAGGCCGGACGATCCAGGTAATCGCGCTGGAAGGGAAGTTGTGCTTTAGGGTCGCGACAGCCGGAAGAGTGTGGACGACGTCGCCCAGCGAACTGAAGCGGATTACGAGGATGCGAGGGCCGGCCATGGATATTCTATTGGAGCAGTTCAAGCGCGGCATTCGCCACACGGCTCGCATCCACACGCGTCATACACCGGTGATCGATCGGGCACTCGCGCTTCATGCACGGGCTGCATTCCACAGGCTCGCGAACCAGCCGCGCGACCGGTCCCGTGGGGCCGGTGGTAAGGTGATTGGTTGCTCCGAAGACCGTGACGCTCGGCACGCCTAACGCGGAGGCGATGTGCATGGCGCCGGAATCGTTGGAAAGATAAACACTGCAGGCGGCGGTCATTTCGATGAATTCGCCCAGCTTGGTTTCGCCAGCGAAGTTTCTCACGGGCGCGGTGATGGCCTGCGCTACCGAGGCGCACAGGTCGCGCTCTTCTTTCGATCCGAAAATGGCCACCGACGACCCGGTTTCGCGGGCGACGGTATTGGCCGCTTCCGCAAAACGCTCCGGCAGCCACCGCTTGGCGCTGCCGAACGCTGCTCCAGGGCTGACGCCGATGATCCGCGGACCGAAGTGCAGCGCTTCAAATCGTGCTTGCCCAGCCTGGCGGGCGGCAGGCGCTCCGTCGAGCAGGATGCGGTCGTTTTCAGGGAGCCGGTCGAGGATACCCGCGCGATGGAGCATCTCCAGATAATAGAAACGCTCATGGGTGGGAATCTCGCCGGGTAGCGGGACGGGAATGCTTCGTGTTAGCAGCGCGCCACGCCCATCGCGGGCATAGCCGATCCGTTCGGGAATCCGAGCGGCGAAGGCGACTGCCGCTGCTTCAAAGGCGTTCTGCAGTAGAATCGCGCAATCAAACGCGCGAGGCTTCAGCGCCCGAGCTGCGCGCAATTTGTCCGCCAGAGTCCCCGGTGTGTAGGGAATCATCTCATCGCAGAAAGGTTCGCGATGATACAGGTCGGCCACCCAGGGCTTGGCGAGTATGGCAATGTGCGCCTGCGGAAAGCGTTCCCGGAGTGCGCGCAGAGCAGGCAGCGACATCACAGCGTCGCCGACCCAATTGGTCGCCCTCACGAGGATCTTTTGGTAGGACATACTCAAAGGAGTGGAACTGACGGCCACAGCCTCTTACTTCATGCTACTCGGTGGCGTCCTGTTGGCGTACCTCGAATTTCTGAAGCCTGGCATGGTGGTGCCCGGAGTGGCCGGGGGAGTCGCCGCGATGTGGGGATTGTCCAGACTGGTTGCGCATTGGGTTGAACTGGGCGCCCGCTTTGATGTTCGTTGCTGGCGCGCTGCTGCTAGTAGTCCAAGCCCGGGCCTGGAACGGAACTGCGCGGAGCACCGGATGGGGCGTGGTTGGACTAATCACGATGTTGTGGAGTTCGGAGCACCTTATCAGGGTGTCGCTTGCTTCCTATGCTGCCGAATTCGGAGTAGCGATCTTCGCGGTGGTCACCGTGCCGCTGCTTGCTATTGCTTTTCGAGCTCGCAAAAACAAAACGAGCTATCAATAGAGAATCGACGTGAGATATGCGCCCACGGGCTCGTTGTAAAGCCCCACGGTCATCAGCGTCATGGGTTGAATCACGCGCAGACCTGAACTCAGACACCATCGGAATAGCTCCGCGTTACGGGTCGGCACGAGGATGCCTGGCGCCGGGATTTCCGGTGCGGCGGCGATCAAAGCCATCAGGTCCAGGTTGGACCATCCTACAGCGTGCCCGCCGTATCCGAACGCTGTCGCGTAGCCTGTGATGGCTCCCTGGCGCTCGACCACCAGCGCGGAACCCTGGTCCAGACTGTCGGCAACCTCGCCCGACCGGTGATGGCCGTGTACTTTGGCTGCGACCTGGTTGCAGGACTCCAGGTCGGAGTGGCGAGCCGCTCGTACCTCGCAACCGGGAATTGTTTTACCGATCGGCGCACCACGCATCACCGATAATGGCTCGCGGGCGTCGAATCCGAGTTTGGTGTAGAGCGAAAGAGATCGATTGTGAAAGGCCGCTTGCACCAGACGCACACCTGCGAAGGCCTTTTGGCGAGCCCGATCCATTACAGCTTCCATCAAGAGCCTGCCAGCGCCATGATTTTGCGAGGAGGGGTCGACCGTGATCGGGCCAATGCCTGCGATCGAAGACCTTTCGTCCATGCAATTGCTGCCGATGACTTGCCCATTCACTTCGGCAACCACACAGTAGAAGGCGGGATGCTCAAACACATGGCCCACCATGCCGGTTGCCGCCTCGACATTGGGAAGCTCGGGAGGAAAATTGTGTTGGCTGTTAATGGCGGCGAAAGCTTCGTAGCAGATGCGGCCGCAGACGACTTTGTCCTCAGGCAGCGCGCGGCGAATCTGAATGGGGGAATCGGGCATGGGTTTTAGCATACAGGTTTAACTGATCCGCAGCAGTGCCTACATGTTATGCTATCATGTAGGCATGAAGACGCAGGCATCCATCCAATATACGATCCGAGGGATTCCGCCAGAGGTTGACAAGGTCCTGCGGGAAAAAGCTGCGAAGCGAGGGCTGAGCCTTAACCAAGCTGTTGTAGAGGAGCTTGTGGGTGCGACCGTAGGGCGACAAAAGAAGTCAGATCTTTCCGACATTGCCGGCAAGTGGATTCCTGATCCTGGCTTTGATGAAATCATAGCTTCGCAGCGACAAGTGATCGACTGGGATAAGTGGAAGTGAGAGTTGCGATCGATACGAACCGCCTGACCGATCTTTTCCGAGGGGACACAGAACTAACTGAGTATCTTGAGGCTTGCGATGAGGTTTTTATCCCGCTGATCGTCTTGGCCGAAATCAAGGCGGGCTTCCTGGGAGGCGACCGGCATCAACACAACGAAGCCATCCTGGCCAAACTACTAGCGAAGCCCAGATTCAAGGTGCTTGTGCCGCGCCGGGAAACCGCGGACCATTTCGCAAAGCTATTTGTTCAACTGAAGCGTGCCGGTACGCCGCTCCCCGATAACGACATGTGGATCGGCGCACTGGCACTCGAACACGATCTGATGCTTATCACGCGGGATCAACACTTCGATCGAATCCCCCAACTTCTAAAAGGCTAGATCAGTTCCGACGCCGCGAAAAAGAACGGGATCTCTACGGCGGCCGTTTCCGGCGCATCCGATCCATGCACGCAGTTGCGTTCAATGCCAGTCGCAAATTTCTTGCGAATGGTTCCTTCGGCTGCATTGGCTGGGTTGGTCGCGCCCATTGTGTCGCGCCACTTCTTGATTGCGTCGGGCGCTTCGAGTGCGAGCACCACCACCGGCCCTTCGGTCATGAACTTTACCAGCGACCCGAAGAACGGTCGCTCCTTGTGGACCCCATAGAAGGCTTCGGCTTCATGCTGGCTGAGCCGCTTCATCTTCATGCCGACGATGCGGAAACCCGTCTTCTGAATGATGGCGAGAATCTCGCCGCTCTGCCCCGCGGCCACCGCGTCAGGTTTGATGATTGCAAATGTACGTTCCATAGTGTTTTTATTTGAGTAATTTCTTAACGCTCTCGCCGAGTTCTGCGGGGGTCACGCACACCGTGATCCCGGCATCCCGCATTGCGTCCATTTTGTCCGACGCCTTGCCGCTGCCGCCCGAAATAATCGCACCCGCGTGACCCATACGGCGTCCCGGAGGAGCGGTCTGGCCGGCGATAAACCCGACCACCGGTTTCTTCACATGCTTTTTGATGTAAGCAGCCGCCGTTTCTTCCGCGTTGCCGCCAATTTCGCCGATCATGAATGATCGCGTGCGTGTCCGGATCCTCGTTGAATAGCTTGATCGCATCGGTGTGCGACGTGCCGATGATCGGATCGCCGCCGATGCCGATACAAGTGGACTGGCCAATCCCCAGATGCGTCAACTGACCCACCGCTTCATAGGTCAGGGTTCCGGAGCGCGACACCACGCCCACATATCCCGGCAAATGAATCGACGCCGGCATGATGCCGATCTTGCACTTGCCCGGCGAAATCACACCGGGACAATTCGGACCGATCAGCCGCGTCTTGGGATGCTCCTGCAGAAACGCCCAGACCTTCACCATGTCGGCGGCGGGAATTCCTTCCGTGATGCAGACCACTAGTTCGACGCCCGCGTCTGTGGCTTCCATGATCGCGTCGGCGGCGAAGGGAGGCGGCACGAAGATTACCGATCGCATTGGCATGCGTTTCGGTCACGGCCTTGGCCACGGTGTCGAATACCGGGAGTCCTAAATGTTTGTGCCCGCCCTTGCCGGGAGTGATGCCGCCTACTACTTTGGTTCCGTATGCGATGGCTTGTTCGGCGTGAAAGGTTCCTTCTTTGCCGGTGAACCCCTGCACCAGAACGCGCGTGTTTTCGTTGACTAATACGCTCATGTGTGTTTCCCTACGCCGCCAGCTTCACTACTTTATCGGCCGCATCGCGCATGCCATCGGCCACCGTGAAATTCAGGCCCGACTCCAGCAGAATCTTCTTGCCCAACTCGACGTTGGTCCCTTCCATGCGAACCACGATGGGCACCTTCACCGACAGCTCATGCGCCGCCGCCACCACACCGGTAGCGAGAACGTCGCAACGTAGAATGCCGCCGAAAATATTTATAAGCACGGCCTTCACGGCCTTATCGGAGAGCAGAATGCGAAACGCGTTTTTGATTTGATCCGCGTTCGCTCCGCCCCCGACGTCCAGGAAATTCGCAGGACTTCCGCCCGCATATTTGATGATGTCCATGGTGGCCATCGCGAGCCCCGCTCCGTTCACCATGCATGCCACCGAGCCGTCCAGCTTGATGTAATTCAGCCCGAAGCGCGAGGCCTCCACTTCCAGTGGATCCTCTTCGTTCAGATCACGCAGCTCGGCCAGATCTTTGTGGCGGAACATCGCGTTGTCGTCGATGGTCATCTTGGCGTCCAGCGCGAACACGCGACCGTCCTTGGTGAGAATGAATGGATTGATTTCCGCCAGCGACCCGTCGATCGCGTCATTGGCTTTGGCTAATGCCATCATGGCCTGCGCCGCCTGAGTCACCATCGAAGCCGGAATGCCAATTCCAAACGCCAGCTTGCGAGCCTGGAACGGAGCGAGTCCCGCGCCCGGTTCCATCAGCTCCTTCAAGATCCGCTCTGGAGTTTTCGCGGCGACCTCTTCAATCTCCATGCCGCCGTCCGCCGAAGCCATGAACACGTTCTTGCGGCTGGCTCGGTCCAGCACAATGCCCAGGTACAATTCCTTTTCGATCGGCACCGTCTCTTCGATCAGCAGTCGTTGCACCACGCGGCCTTCCGGTCCGGTCTGGTGCGTGACCAGCGTCATGCCTAAAATCTTCTCGGCAATCGCGCGGGCTTCAACGGCGTCTTTGGCGACCTTCACGCCGCCGCCTTTCCCGCGGCCACCGGCGTGGATCTGCGCCTTCACCACCACGCTTCCGCCAATTCTGGATGCCGCGGCAGCGGCTTCTTCTACGGTTCGGGCGACCTCGCCTCGCGGCACAGGTACACCGTATTTCGCCAAGAGTGCCTTGGCCTGATATTCATGAATCTTCATGGAGTGTCAAAAAATGGAGCAGTGTTATAAAAGGAAGAACCCTCATCATAACGCAGGTCGTCTCCTCAGACGCATATGTCATTCTTGCTTCATTTTCATCACGTCGCGGGCAACCAGCCGCTCTCCCGCGCGCAAGCTCATCACGCCATGAGCCTGCTGCTGGAAGGCCACGCCAGCGAACCTCAGATCGCGGGATTTCTGGTTGCTCTAAAAATGCGAGGCGAGACCGCGGATGAGCTCACCGGGTTCGCGCAGGCCATGCGCGACCACATGATCGCCATCGATGCC
This sequence comes from Terriglobia bacterium, assembly GCA_963766615.1. Classification (GTDB taxonomy): domain Bacteria; phylum Acidobacteriota; class Terriglobia; order Bryobacterales; family Bryobacteraceae; genus Palsa-187. Next base: position 219,362 of record CAVYBC010000006.1, on the reverse strand, counting down.
GGCCCCGGCTTAGTGGACACGTGTGGCACCGGAGGCGACCAGTCCGGCACGTTCAATATTTCCACGGTCGCTGCAATTGTGATGGCCGGAGCGGGAGCAAAAGTCGCCAAGCACGGCAACCGTTCGCTCGCGTCGCAAAGCGGCAGCGCCGACGTACTGGAAGCTCTAGGCGTTCGTATTGCCATGGAGCCCGAAGAGGCGGCGGAAGCCATTCGTGAGATCGGTCTCGGCTTTCTCTTCGCGCCCCATCTGCACCCCGCCATGAAGCACGCTCAACCTGTGCGCCGTGAATTGAAATTGCGAACCGCGTTCAACTTGCTTGGCCCCCTTGCCAATCCCGCACGCGCAGAGGCGCAACTCATCGGCGCACCGTCGGTGGAAGCGGCCCGTCTGATGGCCGAGGCACTGCACCAGTTAGGAACGCGCCATAGTTTCGTCGTCCACGGGCACGGGGGGTTGGATGAAATCTCCACCACCGGTCCTACGGAGGTCTTCGAAGTCACCGCCTCGGGATTCGTAAAGCATGTGTGGATGCCCGAGGATTTCGGAGTCAGCCTGGCGAAGTTGTCGGACCTCATGGGCGGCGACACGGCAGTAAACGCCGATCTCGCCCGGGAGATTCTGGCCGGCGTCAAAGGGCCCAGGCGCGACATCGTGCTGGTGAACGCGTCGGCGGGTTTGCTCGCCGGCGGCATCGCGCGCGACCTGCGGGACGGCATGCGGCTGGCGGCCCTGGCGATCGACTCTGGACGCGCCGCTCAGGTCCTTTCTCGGCTGCAAAACAGATTCCCAAAATAATTTGATCCCCTTTTCCCGCGGATCACGCGTACCTATGCAGAGAAGATCGACGGACTGCGATCTTCGGGTTGCGGGCCCGACGGCATAGCTTTTACCAAGCCCCGCCGCCGGGCCACCCGCTACGGTGAGACTGGTGCTGGGACCCGGGGTTTAAGACCCCCGTGCGCTTTATGCACGCGGGGGGGTGGGAGGAGACCCCGAGTCCCGGCACACACCGATCCTGCTACAAAATAGTTCATGGCCCGGGTGCGCTTACAGCATTGGAAGGAGTCTGAGGCGCAGCCTCTGCTCCGCGCCCTCCGCGCCGCCGGCCATCAGGTGGACTACACGCACGAGCCGCAGTCCAACGTTCGCTACATCCGCGATACCAAACCAGAAGCGATCGTAATCGATCTCTCAAGGTCTCCTGCCCACGGCCGCGAATTGGCTGTCTATCTACGGGGCACCAAGAGCACCCGCCACATTCCCATCATCTTCGTCGATGGCGACCCGGAGAAGGTCCAAAAAATACGCGACCTGATCCCAGACGCCGAATACACGACGCTCCCCAAGGTCGCCGCATCGGTGAAGCGGGCCATCGCCAAGCCGCCCACGACGCCCGTCGTGCCGCCTCAGATGATGGAGCGGACAGCCAGCCGCACCACCGCCCAGAAGATGGGCATCGCAGCCAATTCCCGTGTAGCATTGATCGATCCCCCCGCAGACTACATCCGCGTCCTCGGTGCGCTTCCAGAAGGCGCGTCGCTCGAAGAAGACCCGCAAGAAGTTTTACCTGTCACCGTTTGGTTCGTTCGCGATCCCGACGAGTACGTCCGAGCGTTGCCGAGGAAACGAAGCCTGGCCGCGCGGACTAAGTTCTGGGTAGTGTGGCCCAAAGGCCAGCGCAATGGGATCAACGGTAACCTCATCCGGCAGGCCGCACTGGATCTGGGTTTGGTCGACTACAAGATCTGTTCGGTGAACGAAGTGTGGACTGCGATGGTGTTTGCGGTGAAGAAGGCCGCGAAGTAATTACACTAGGTTCTCGTCGGTCCACTGTAAAATAGGAAATTCATGGCAAAACTTGAATTTCAAACAGAAGTCAATCAACTACTCCAGTTAATCATCCACTCGCTCTACTCTCACCCCGAGATCTTTCTCCGCGAGCTGATCTCCAACTCGTCCGACGCTCTGGACAAGCTGAAATACCTGACGCTCACCGACGATCTATACAAATCTCTGCCGTTCGACCCCCGCATCGACCTCGAACTCAATGAGGAAAAGTCCACGCTGACCGTCAGTGACACGGGCATCGGCATGAACCAGGACGATCTCGTGGCCCATTTAGGCACCATCGCCCGGTCCGGCACCAAAAACTTTCTGAACAATCTATCGGGCGATGCGAAACGCGATTCGAACCTCATCGGACAGTTCGGTGTCGGATTCTATAGCGCCTTCATGGTGGCGGACCGTGTGGAAGTGATCTCCAGAAAAGCCGCTGAAGAGGCCGCATGGAAGTGGACAAGCGACGGGAAATCGGGCTTTGACATCGAACCGGCGGAGCGCGCAGTCGCGGGCACCACAGTCACCCTTTTCTTCAACGAAAACGGCAAGGAATACTCGAACAGCTATAAACTGCGCGAGATCGTCAAGAAATACTCAAACCATATCGCGTTTCCCATCTTCCTCACAGCGGACAAGAGCGAGTGGAGCGAACTGGAGAAGAAGTCGGTCACCAAGCGCACTACCGAACAGATCAATTCCGCCAGCGCGATGTGGAAGCGATCGAAAGCCGAACTGAAGCCCGAAGATTACAAAGAGCTGTACAAAACCATTTCGGGCGACTGGGAGGAGCCCCTACTGTGGTTCCACACCAACGCGGAAGGGACCATGGAATACACCACGCTGTTCTACGTGCCTTCCAAAGCCCCCATGGACATGTATCAGGCCGACCACAAGCCTGGCGTCAAGCTTTACGTCAAGCGCGTCTTCATCACCGATGACTCGAAGGAATTGATGCCCGGTTATCTGCGCTTTCTGCGCGGCATCATCGATAGCGAAGACCTGCCCCTCAACGTCAGCCGCGAAATTCTGCAACAAAACCGCATCCTCACCAACATTCGGTCCGCCAGCGTGAAGAAGGTCCTGTCCGAATTGGGCAATGTTGCCAGCGATCGGCCCGAAGACTATTTGAAGTTCATCGACCAATACAACCGGCCGCTGAAAGAAGGCCTGTATGGCGACTTCATCAATCGGGAAGCACTGCTCGATCTCATCCGCGTGAAGTCGACCAAAGCCGAAGGGTGGACCAGCCTCAAGGACGTGAAGTCCCGGATGCAGGAAGGTCAAAAGGGAATTTACTACATCATGGGCGGCCCGGAGAGCGTACTTCGCACCTCGCCGCTGCTGGAGATCTATAAGAAGAAGGACATCGAAGTGATCATCCTCGGTGATGATCTGGACGAAATCGTCTTCGGCGGCATCGACAAGTACGGCGACATCGAACTAAAGGCGGTCAACAAGACCTCGACCGGGGAGGATCTGAAGGACGAGGCCACCAAAGATAAAACCGAAGAACTGAAGCCGCTTCTCGAAAAAATCAAAGCGGTTTTAGGTGACTCCGTAAAGGACGTCCGCGCCTCGGTACGATTGGCGGACAGTCCCTCCTGCATCGTATCCGACGAAGATGAGCCCACCATGAAGATGCAGCAGATGATGAAAGCGATGGGACGGGGCGACGGCTTCCCGGCGATGAAACCGGTTCTGGAAATCAACCCGGATCACGAAATCGTCAAAAAGCTGGAAGCAGCTACAGACGAGGATCTCATCAACGACGCCTCCTGGCTGCTCCTGGAGCAGGCTCTCCTCATTGAGGGAGTTGCAGTGGAGAATCCGGGATTGTTTGTACAGCGATTGAATCGCGTTTTGAACCGGGCAGTCTGAGCCGGAAACTAGGAAAACCGGAAGAGGGAGGGATTTCGATGGCTGGAACGTTGTTTACGCAAAACCCCAATGAACGCGTTACCACGCGAACAACGGCCGCGCTGGCCGATCTGGTAAAGGCTCTCCCGCAGGTCTGGCCGGCTTTGACCCAAAACGGCGCCCGTACGCTCACGGCACAACACATGGTTGAAACCGGGAGTCAGAATTGTTGGAACTGGAATCTGGGCAACGTAAAAGCCACTAGCGCGAACGTGCCGCATATGTACCTGATGGGCGTCTGGGAATGCATCAAGTCCGAGAATGCCGCGGCCGAAGTACAGAAAGGCAATGCCCATTTAGCCACCGATCAGGAAAAGACGCAGCACGCATGGTGGCAATGCAGCCCGGGGAATACCGTCGTAGTCTACGAACCGCCGCACTCGATGTGCCGCTTTTGCGCCTACGCAAGTTTGTCAGAGGGCGTGCCGGGATGGCTCAGTCACCATCAGAGGTACGCCGGTATATTTGCCGACTACTTGACCGCGGTCAACAGTGGAGACACCGCCAGAGTCGCGCACTGTATGAAATTGCAAAACTATTACACCGCTTCGGAAGCCCAATACGCTCTCGGCATGGCCAACCAAAAGAAGGCGATTGATCTGGCGCTAGGCCCCATCACATGAAGCGTGCGCTCGTACTCCTGGTCTCCGCGTTGGCCTGTGCCTGCTCGACGAAAGCGCCCCCGAAAGAAGCGGCGCTGGCTCTGGCAGCACTCCAATTCCCGACCGATGGGACGGTCCAGAGCCTCCGCTTTGATGCCGGAGCGTTGTGGTTTTGCGATGCGAGCGGATCTCACCGTGTAAATCTTAGCGACGGAATGGCGACCAGAGACAACACTCCATGTCCGCCGCCCCAGGAGCCAAACGCAGGCTGCGGAATCCCGAATCTTGATGTCTCCGTCCGGTCGCCCCAATCCGAGCCGAACGACATCGTCGACCTGAAAGCATCCTCTTTCCCGCTCAAAGGCCGAGTGCACGATTGCGCCGCGGCCGCTAATCACCTGGTTGTAGGCACTGGCTCCGCGGTGTTCTTAATCGACACGGTTAAGAACACCATAAAAACAATTTCTCCGGATGGAAGCGACCGCGTTGCCGTGTCTAAGGATTGGGTCGCCTGGATTGAGGCTTCCTCGGTCCATATGGCACGAGCCGACTAAGAGCTTGTTGAAAAAACGAGGCGCCGTTCTCGGAGTGGAATGAGAGGGCCGATCCCCCTACGGGATGCGATAAGCTCCCAATGGATAACGCACTCGAAGTGCAAAGGAGACCGGCCATGAAGAAGAATAGCAAGGTTAAGCAGAGTCCGAAACGGCGACAGCCCAGAAGCAGGGGCCGATCACAATCGGCATGGACCTGGGAGACAGAACCAGCCGGTATTGCGTGCTGGGAGCGCAAGGCGAGGTGGTGTCGGAAGGCAGCGTGGCCACCACGCGCAAGGCGATGGTGGAGAAGTTTGGGCCGCTGCAGCGTTGCCGGATTGCCATCGAAGTGGGAACGCATTCGCCGTGGTTGAGCCGGATGCTGAGTGGGTTGGGCTTTGAGGTAATCGTGGCCAACGCGCGGCAGGTGCAGTTGATCAGCGCCAGCTCGCGCAAGAGCGACCGCATCGACGCGCAGACGCTGGCGCGGTTGGTGCGTGTGGATCCGCAGTTGTTGCGGCCCATCCGGCATCGCAGCGAACAGGGGCAAACGGATTTGCTGACCATCCGCATGCGGGCCGCGCTGGTGCAACTGCGTACCAGCGCAGTGAACTCAGCGCGAGGGTTCGTCAAGGCCATGGGGGAGCGCCTGCCAGCCTGCGATGCCGAGGCGATGGGCGTGGACAAGATGGACGCTCTGCCCAAACCAATGCGCGAGCAGTTGAAGCCGCTGCTGGAAGCAGTGGAATCGTTGACCGAAAAGATTCACCAGTTGGACACCACCATCGAGCAGATCGCCCGGACCCAGTATCCGGAAACCGAACTCCTGGAGCAGGTCAGCGGAGTCGGGACCTTGATCGCTCTGACGTTTGTGTTGACGCTGGAAGATGGCCAGCGTTTCCGCAAGAGCCGCGATGTGGGCTGCTTTGTGGGCTTGCGGCCCCGACAAAGCGAGTCAGGTCAGAGCCAGCCGCAGTTGGGTATCAGCAAAGAAGGCGACCGGTATTTGCGCTCGCTGCTGGTGCAGGCCTCGCAATGCATTCTGCGCCAGCGGGGGCCGGATACGGATCTGAAACGGTGGGGGCTGAAGCTGGCCGAGCGCGGCGGCAAGAATGCGAAGAAGCGCGCGATCGTAGCGGTGGCGCGCAAACTCGCGGTGTTACTGCACCGGCTGTGGGTAGGCGGAGAAGTGTACGAACCGCTGCGCCACAGCCAGGCCACGGCGCTTTCCCGTCAGGCAGCCTAAGAACGTGTCGTCGGGTTTTGGTGAACCCATCGCCGGGTTCGGGTGACTGCGATGTCGCGGCGGAACGAGCGTTCCCGGCAACGGAGGCGATTCAGTTCGGCTCGGAGAAGGCAGCCCCGTTAACTAGAAGAAGGACTCCAACTGGCACCGGAGCGCAAGCTCCATAACAAGAGTGCGAATGGAAGCAGGGCGAGTCGGCGAGGGGAAGAGAAAACCCTTTCTAAGAAAAGGAAAACGGAAGGACCCTGTGGCGCCTCCCGTTGGTCGGCCACGCCATTGCGGGTGGCCAAAGATTTTCATTGACAGAGAGTGGCCCTCTCATGGAAGCCGCGACAGTAATGGAGCGGTTCTTACGATTTTCACAGGCTCCTAGTGCCTGCCTGCGTTTGGTGCCCGCCGCAGCACCAGGGACGTGGGCCGTTCGGGATCGTGCCGTTCCGCGAAGACCGTAATCACCATGCGCTCAAGCCAGGCTTCGCGAACGAGTTCTTCAATCTCATACTCGCGGCTGAAGAAGGTATGCTCGTGGCCCTCTTCCGACAGCAGCATAAATCCTTCGAAGTCTCCGAAGCGGTCGTAGCAGATGCCGATCACTTTTCCCGTGATACCAATACGATGCTCGCGCGGGTGCGGGCGATGCCCAGGATGGGGATGCGGCAGGCCGGGAACAGTGCCCTTTGGCGAAGGATGAATGATCCCGGGGTTTCCGCCGAATCCGGAGACGCGCCCTTCGATCAGATGCAGGTAGCGCTTGAGGACCGGGTACCACCGGCTGGAATGCGGCAGCACCCCAAGGCGCCATTTGAGCCAGGCAAGCAACCTCTCTTCAGGAAGGAGAAGGTGGCTCTTGGTGCTGATGACGATGGTGAATTGAAAAGCTCCAGCCACCTGACGCCAGGAGAAACTCTTTGCGGGGGCAGCAGCAGAAGCCCGGACAACGGAGACCTTGGGCGGGGGCGGGGGCACGTTGATAACCGCTGTGGCCACGTTGAGTTGACGAACGGCGATGTTATAAACTTCGCCGCGCCGGATACCAGAAGGCAGGTCAATGGAGAGCAGTCCGGCGTAGCGCCCGACTCCTTGCGGCACAGGAACCAGGGTGGCGTCGCCCGTGGGGCATTGAATGGTGTGCGCGTCCAAAATCGATAGATTGTGCGCCGGATACATGCGGTTCGCGAGCGTGATAATCTCCGCTGCCTGCACTGCGGGCAGGTAGATGGAGGCGATGCTTCCATGAGGTGTCCTGCCCCACGTGATCATCAGTTCGTCAGGTTGTTTTGACGACACGGTCGAGCGGATTTCGAACGGGTGCGGCATCACACGGGAGGGATCGGTGCCTGGGTTGGGCCCGTCGATCCAGGCGATGTTGCGCTGTGCAAGCTTGTCGGAGGTCGCGCTGTTGCCTCCTGGGGGAGTAGGCGCGTCGTCGAAACGAATCTCGGCGATCAGGCATTGATGCGGAGCCGCAACCACCAGGCTATTCAGGGATTGTGCCCCAGGCCACGGCCCGTCCCACTGCGATTGAGCAGCAGGAACGCCGGCAGGCAGGAAATTAGTGGATTGGTTGTTGTCGATCCAGCAGCCGAAGTAGGTATCCACCTCCGTGTCGGCAACGGTGGTGATATTCCCGACGTTCGGAGTGTCAATCTGCGTATTCATGTCCGCTTGAGTGCTGAGATTAACGCGGTCCGAGGCGAAGCAGGGAACGGTGACGTATTCGAGGTTGCCGTTCTGGTCAGTCTGCACGCCGAGCAGAGGAATTTTGTGGCCAACCGTGCCGTTGGTACCCCAACGGTACGTGCCCTGGCCGGTCCCAACCTCGGCAAATGTTGAAACGGTGCTCGCCGCCTGGAAGAGGCGGAAGAACACGCGCACATTGTTCACCGTGGTAACCGTGTGAGCGAGAATGCGGACACGCGCGACGGCGAAGTTGAAGACGCCGTCGTTTTGAAGGAATCCCAGGGATGACTGTTCTTCGCTCTGCGTGAGCGCGTTGTCGAATGTGTCGCCGTTGGTGATCTGGCTTGGGTTGTTCAGATTGCTCAGAACGCTTCTGATGTAAGCGACAGCTCCGCCTGCGTTGGCCGGGTTGGGCACACTAAACATCTGATGGGCTTGCGACGGCGTGACGGAAAACACACGCAGATCGAAACTCAACCAGGAGGGGAAGGCCTGAGGATTCGCCGGGTTGTAATTAAAGAATTGTGGGTCTTCAGCCTTGGTCAACTCGAGGTTCGCCTGCGTTGTCAGCGTGACCTGTCCCACCGTAAAAGTAGCACTCAACGTGACGAACGCAAATTGGTGGAGATTGAGCGCCGCGAAGGCGTTGTTGTTGGGGAACGAAACGGTGTAGGGATAGAAAAACACCTGCAGATCCAGTGCTAGCGTCGGATCGGTGGCCAGAATCGGCGAAGGACCAAACGCGATTGTGGGGAGATTCGCAGCGATTGTCGCAACCTGCGCGGCACTCAGCGTCGGGTTGGAACCCGCGTCGATGCTCACGGTGATCACAGGCGAGGGATTGGGCGGCGAGTTTAGATCGGAGGGCGAGTTGAATCCCAAGGAACTGTTGGAGAAGCCGTCAATAGCCAGCCAGAAGGCAGAGGGCCAGGATGCGTGAACGGCCACTTCGTCCTGCCCGTAAGTGTCCTCTTGGATCTTGAATTCCATCGATGCAACGCCAAGCGGAGCACCCCAGACTTCCTCGAACGAGCCGCTGCGGCGATCAGTCCAGCAAGCGAAGAAGCGGCCACTTTGGCAAGTGAGACCGATATAGTCGCCGTACTGGTATGTGTTGAAGCCCGAAGCGGTCTCATCGGACTCCTGCGAGGTGACCTGCGCCGGACCTGACCATGTCGCTCCATGGTCAAGCGAGGTTTGCATCCAGATATCGGTCTTCTTGCGTCCGGGATCGCTGACGGTGTCGTAGTAAACCACCATCATCGCGCCGGTATCCGCATCTACAGCGAGCCGCGGAAAGAACTGATCGTTCAATCCGGCCTGATCGTTGATCTTGACAGGGCTGCTCCAGGTGGCGCCACCGTCAGAGGAACGCGAGAACCAGATGCGGGTCTTGCAGGTCGAAGCCACGTTAGTGGCGGGCATGTTCGCCGTGGAATTGCATCCTGACCCGCCGGCAAGGTCCATCCAGATGGCATAGACCATATCGACTGACGCAGTGCGGTAGGCTCCTCCCGTGATGTAGAGAAGAGTCCCGCGCGATGGCTCATCGGATGGAACGTGAAAGAGAAATGAAGAAAACGTGTCGGCAATCTTGACAGGCGTCGATCCCAGCGCGCCGAATGTCACACCGCCGTCCGTGGACTTTGCGACGAACAACTTCTGGCCGCTCTCACTCGGCCAGAAGGCGAACACATCGCCGAAGGAGTTGGTCTTGATGTCTCCACCGTCGGAGCCACCGGTGGTCTCAGAGCCGCTTACTTGGACCGGAGTTTGCCACGCGCCGCCGGGTCCCGCTCGACGTGCCACGTAGGTGGGGCCGCTGTTCCACCAGAGAGCGTACATGTTGTCCTGGTGCGGAGAGGCCGGACTGTGATCCACCCAGAGATTGGGTTTGTCCACGTTGGTCTGCGTTCCCGAAACCACCGAGTCGTAGGTCCACGTAGCTCCTCCATCGGTGGATTTAAAAGACCGCACCTGGTTGCTAGCGCCTACGCCGACAGTGAGTGCCCAGGCGGTGCCGTCGCCGGTCCAATCCACGCAAGGGTCGCTTTGGTTCGAGTCGCCTGTCACTGCGGGAAGATTGGTTTGCGACCATGTAACGCCACCGTCCGTGGAGTAGAACTGGGCTTGCGGGTTAAACGAGAGGTTGTTCGACGCTCCTATGATTTGATTTACATTGTTCGGATTGAAACGCACATCAGACTCGCTTCGCGCGCTCGTCTGTGCCCCGGAAAGTCTGACGTTATTTGCCATTTGGACCTCCCGCCTTAGGATCGAAACCCGGCAGATCCTGGTGAGCCACCATCCAGTCGACCAGGCGCTCAAGGACCAGTGGGTAACCGCCGCTGGGGCCAAAATATTTGCCGTCGGGGTGTTGCTTGCGCCAGAAGACTCTTATCCAGGGAGGCAATCCCAGCCGGTCGGTGGCTTCCTCGGGCCTCAGCATCTTAAGCGTCTGATGCGCGCGGATGAACTTATCCAGCGCGCTGCCGGGAGTAACATTCGCGGCCTTGAGTTGCTTTTCGAGAGAAGGCCAACGTCCCTGGTCTCCTTCTCCCTTTTCCTTCACACTCTTTTTTGGTGGCATTCGTTCCCTTTCTGCAAAAGCGGTAACGTAGACAGCGAACCCTCTGCCTGCTAACCCACGATTCCGTTTCAGCGACGGCGAGCAGCGAGTGGTTGCTCTGGCTGGCGTGACGCGGCGTAGGACGTGAGAAAAGAAAGACACAAGAGCGCGGGGACAAAGATCGGGATGGCGAAGAGGATTCCGCATGCTCCCGATAGGAGCACCGCAATCACGAAGAGGCGCCGGGGACGCTGCATCGAAGACCTCCAGTTGGCATTCAAGGCGGAGTTCGTTCTTGCCCCATTCCGGACGAATCCGGCGGTTGGCTTAGGTCAGCCAAAAACATTATAAATATGATCTATTAGTTGGTGAATGTCAAGAAAGCAGAATAACTAGTGGTCTGGGCCACACAGATTGAACATTATGGCCGCAATTATGGGACAGTCGATGTGGCGCGCAATAAAATCGCGCGGGGCATTGCGATCACTAGTGGGCGCGGATAGCCCCGTCCCGTTAGGGCGGGGATTCTCAAGGGGGTCCATCTCGACATTTTGGTGTCATGGCCCAATTTCTTCACTTTTCAGCAGGCTCCAAATGCGCGCAACATCGGTCACCGCAACTTCCTACAGGAGATACTGATCAGGAATTGTGACCCAGACCACTAGATCCCCGCCGTTTTAGAAGTGCACGGATTTCCCTAACAAGACAACGTTGTAGGTCGTAGGCCATATCGTTTCACCCTGGCGCTCGCTCAGGCGAATGGGTTCTCGTCGGCGCTTCTCCCGTAGACCACCGGCAGCGGCACATCCAGAAGCCGCAAATAGACTGTCAGTTGTCCACGATGGTGATACCAGTGGTTCAGCATCAGACTACGGAGAAGGGCGGCCCGTGTCATGGCGAACACCTCGGTTCCCCGCAGCGTCAACCGCCACGTCGCCCCAGCCTTATCGGCGCCAAGCGCCCCAAGGTATTCCGCAGCGTCATCAAGGCTCTTCTTCATTGCTGCCTCGATCGCCAATTTCGATTCCGGAGAAGGAGGCTCAAAGTTCGCGTTCGACGCATCAAACTCTTCCAAATGAGCCAGGCGGCAGAGATCCCCGGGAATCGTCGCCACGTGTAACGCCAGTTGTCCAAGCGTCATCGATTTCAGATGCGGTTTCCACGCCAGCCGGTCTTCGGGAACCCGCTCCAGCAAGCGGCCAGTGGCTTCCGCTTCTTGTCGAAGTTCATTCAATAGTGCTTCCATTTTGCCTCCTAAACAACTTTGGCCCCGGCGGGCAGTTTGGGTTCCGCGACATTCTGGAAGAACCAGATCTGGTAGCCGAACGGGTCCTGCACAGTAAACGTGCGATCTCCCCACCACTGGTCGGTAAGCGGAGACGTCGGCTTCACCTTCTGCTTCTTCAATTGGTCGTGGTATGCCTCCACGTCGGCAACTTCCATATAAAGTTCCACCGGGCGTTTGGAACTAGTCGCATTCGTCCCGGTGATCCCCTCCTGCCGGGCGCATGAGCATGACCCGGGCACCGCCCAGGGATACCGTACAGAAGTCGAGTTGACCGTCTTTGCCGAGCATCCCCATCACGTGTGAGAATCCGAGTTTCTCCACGTAATAGGCGCGGGCGTCCTCTACCGAGTCCACGTAGATCATCGCCATCAACTGCGCATTTTGTTTCATTCGAATTGCTCTCCCTGAAACAGCGTAAAACGAGAGGAATTCTATTTCCACTACTATCAGTAGTAGAAAACGTGCAACCTATGGTTCGAGATCTGGAGCTTCTGGTCGAGTTGGGACTCACCCAGTACGAGCGTCGAACGCTGCGAACGCTCATGGTTCAGGGAGTAGCGGATGCAGAAACCCTATGCCGTGAAGGCGACATTCCGAGTTCGAAGATCTACCTCGCGTTGGAGAAACTCGGCAAGCTTGGCTTGGTGGAGATCCAGCCGACGCGCCCGAAGCTTTTTTCGGCGCGTTCGACAGATGCGGTCTTCGCCCGTCTGATCGAGCTCTCCCAAGAGCGCGCGGACCGCTTCACCACGGAAGCTCGCGCGTTAAAGGAACAATTCGCGGCCTTTCCCGGCCGCGAGACCGGACGGACAACATTCGTCGATCTGGCGATGGGACAGGACAGTCATGCGAAACGGCACCTGGTTCATCTCGCTGCAGCGCGGCATCGCGTCTGGTCCTACATGGAACAAGGGGACATCGAGGCGATCGACGGTACGAAAAACTCCGGTGCGCCGCTCCTCCGGCGCATTGCGCGCAACGCTGCCGCCAACAGCGTGGATCACCGGGTTGTGTTCGGCTTCGGCTATCGCGCTGCGCCAAAGTTGGTCGCGTTTCTGAAAAAGCACCGAGCCAACCTCGACCACTTGACCGGAGTCCGTTATTCCGGAGAGTTTGGCCATCCTTTCCACGTGATTGATGACGATCTCGTGATTCTATCCGTCGATCATCCCTTTGTTCCGCAGGGACGAGTGGCTTCGTTGATGGTGCGAGATGCCGCTCTGGCGCAGCGACTGGCACACGGCTTCGAAACTCTCTGGTCAAAGGCCATGCGAAACCTCCGCGAAATCACGTTCCATCCAGCGTGATAAATGCGGCCACAGTGCAGATAGGCTTCGGTGCCACCAGGCAACCGTTCGCAGGTAACCCACCGAAACAAGCTAGACTCCGGTGTATGCCTTCATGCCTGAGGGGTACTACCCTAATAATCGCAGCGACTGAAGAAGGAATTGTAATGGCTGCTGACGATCTGCTGTATTCCGTTAAAGACGGAGAGGCGGTCCCAACGCATGAGCACGTTAGAAAGTTTTTCCCTTTCAGCAATAACATCATTATCGGCACGGCGGCAATATTGATCCATCCGGGGATTAAATATGAGTTCCAGCAATGGATTTCCGCCTTCGTCGAATCGCAGAACGCTGCTTCTGCCTTTAATCGTCCTGAGAATACTGCCATCGCGCTGAAAGAAAAGATGCGCGACACCTTTAACTGCATAGAGTCCATGCCGGAAGATAGTGTCTGGAAGTGTCATCTTCCAGGAGATCGTCTTGTCAGCTACTTCATTGCCGGTTATGCAGAGAGCTTCCATCGCCCTTATATTTTCGAGATCGGCACGGAAATCAACCAGGAAGGGAATGGCCTCTTTTATCTCCCGATTAAGCAGCATCGATCGAACGACATCGTGTGGACCGGAGAGGATCATTTCTGGCTTCGTGCCAAGGACGGATTGGACCCAGAAAGCTCGTTGTGGGAGTCCATGCGGGCTACTACTGATGTAGCTGCGTCTCTGCCGGACCTCCCACCTGCATTGAGCGAAATGATCGCATCCATGGTCGGCCTTATCAAGGTCGAATCTCATTTCAACCCAAAGAAAGTCGGGGGACGGGTTGCCGTGGGAGTAATCCTTAGGGCGACTAGAAAGATTCTTTACGCCGGATTTTGATTCCAGCGAGGACTGGCTTGCATCCATACGCAATTCTCCCCATACTTGAATTGCACCGAATACTAGCCCTTTAACGTGGCTCGGAAGTTGCGATGGTGGAACTGGGGATTCCGGTCTAACGTGAACGCGATTCCGGGATGATTCCGAACGGTATTCCGGGGCGAACCCGAACAGTGTTCCGGGATGAAGGTGAACACCGATTCCGCGATGAAGCCGAACAGTTTCAGGCCGATTCCGGAACCGCGTTCGGCTTGATCCCGGAATGATTTCCACAAGCTGAGTGGCGCTGGACAACACAATGGCAGGCAGCCTCCCCCGAAAGGGGGAGGATTAGCTTGCCAGCCAGGAGATTGTCCGTGCGCAAGATCAAAGAAGTTCTCAGATTGAAGTTTTCAGTGGGCCTGGGACTGCGAGCGATCGCTCGCAGTTGCTCGATTGGCCTGGGAACCGTCCACGAATACCTGCAACGAGCCGAAGCAGCCGGAGTCACGTGGCCGCTCGGCGAAGATTGGGGGGAGGATCGGCTGGAAACCGCGCTGTTCGGCGGTCCACCGCGGGCTCGCGCGGCGGCATTGCCGATGCCAGACTTCGCCGAGCTGCACCGACAGCGACAGCAGCATCGACACGTAACCCAACAGTTGCTTTGGGAGGAGTACCGGCAGGCCAACCCGGACGGCTATCAGTACTCCCATTTTTGCGAGCTGTACCGGCGCTGGCGCCGCAAGCAAGATGTAGTGCTCCGTCAGGAACACAAGGCCGGCGAGAAACTGTTCGTCGATTGGGCGGGTACCACCATCCCGATCTACGACCCTCGCGGTGGTCCCGCACATCACGCGCATCTTTTCGTCGCTGTACTGGGAGCCAGCTCGTACACCTACGCTGAGGCGACCAGCGATGAGCAGTTGGCGAACTGGATTGGTGCGCACGTGCGTGCTTTCGAGTTTTACCAGGGCGTTCCGAAGCTGGTGGTACCCGACAACACCAAGACAGGCGTCACGAAAGCCTGCCGCTACGATCCCGATCTAAACCCCACGTATCAGGAGATGGCCATGCACTATGGAGTGGGAGTGGTTCCAGCGCGACCTTACAAACCGCGCGACAAGGCCAAGGTCGAATCGGGCGTTCAGTTGGCTGAGCGGTGGATCATCGCGGCGCTGCGCCATCGAAAGTTTTTCTCAATCCAAGAACTGAACCAAGCAATCCGCGAGCTGCGCGACCGCATCAACCAGCGGCCATTCCGCAAGCGGGAAGGCTCGCGGACGTCGCAGTTCGCGTCTCTGGACAAGCCGCGCTGAATCCTCTGCCTGCCGAGCCGTTCGATCTCAGCCAGTGGTCCCGCGCACGGGTCAACATCGACTACCACCTCGCCTTCGACACGAACTATTACAGCGTTCCTTACAACCTCGTGCATGAACTGGTGGAAGTACGCTCGACGCCCACGACTATTGAGATTTTCCACAAGGGTCAACGCGTGGCATCACACCTGCGTGCGCGTGGTCAGGAACACACCGTCACTATTGCCGAGCACCGTCCACGTTCCCACCAGGCTCATCTGGAATGGACTCCCTCACGAATGGTTCACTGGGCCGAAACCATCGGTCCCCACACGGCACGGCTGTTCGGGCGGATCATGAACGACAAACCGCATCCAGAGATGGGTTATCGCGGGTGTCTGGGCATCATCCGTCTGGCGGACAAGTACTCCGCGCAACGTGTCGAAGCTGCTTCCGAGCGCGCGCTGCTCACCGGCGCATGCCGTTACAAAAGCGTCGAGTCCATTTTGAAGAACTCGCTTGACCAGGTGCCGCCATCATCACTGCCGCCCACTTCCACTCCATTGCACGATAACATCCGCGGTTCCGAATACTTCGAGTAAGGAGACCCCATGCTACAAGAACCAATGATGGAAAAACTGACCGCGATGCGGTTGCTCGGCATGGCGGATGCGTTGAAGGTACAGGAGCAAGATCCGGCTGCAAGGGAATTGAGTTTCCTGGAGCGGCTCGGCCTACTCGTGGATCAGCAGTGGACTTGGCGCGAGAATCAGGCCTTGGCGCGGCGATTGCATGCCGCCAAGTTGAAGGGTGCCTCCGTAGAAGACATTGACTATCGCACCTCGCGGGGACTCGACAAAAGCGTGATTCGCGCTCTGGTGCAGAAGTCGGCCTGGGTTCAAAATCACGAGAACATCTTCGTGCTCGGACCCACCGGCGTTGGCAAGAGCTTCGTTGCCTGTGCGCTAGCGCAAAAGGCCTGCCGCGACGGTTACTCAGCTCTTTACATGCGCGCCGCTGCGCTGTTTCGCGACCTTGCTATTGCTCACGCCGACGGAAGTCTGCGCAGCTTATTGACCCGCCTGAGTCGTATCGACGTGCTGGTGATCGACGACTGGGCTATGGCCCCGTTGTCGGAACCGGAGCGGCGCGACTTCTGGGAGATCTGTGAGGACCGCTACCAAGTGCACTCAACGGTCCTGACTTCCCAACTGCCTGTGACACGCTGGCACGAACAGATCGGCGATCCCACCGCCGCTGATGGCATCCTCGATCGGCTGGTCCACAACGCACACCGCATCGAAATGCGTGGCGATTCAATGCGCAAGAACCGGGGTAAGCAGGAGCGCTAATCCCAGTAACAACGCCACCTGATCTTCTGGGAAACTCGATGGGAGATGGCTTATACGCAGCTAAGGGTTGGCGATCAGGCGATCCGGTATGACCGTGACAGAACGCGACGCGTCTACACCGGCCTCGAGAAGGGAGACGCCGATGAATGCGGTTGCATCTATTGCCAGAACTTCGCAACGCAGCGTGACTCGGCTTATCCCGAATCATTTAAGCAGTTGCTCGATCAACTCGGCATCGATCCTTCGAAGGAAGGAGAGGTGTACGAGGCCGGACCCGCTGAAGACGGAAAGGTTACTTACGGCGGTTGGTTTTATTTTGTTGGCGAGATGATCGAAGCGGGAGAGAAGAACATAGGGTTAAACGGCTTCGCATACTGGTTCACCGCAAAGTGTCCGGACGCTCCGGCATTCCACGGTCAACCGCTGCTTGCGGTCGAGTTCGTCACAACTCTCAACTGGGTACTCGCCGTTGGCCCTGAATGAGCAACGGCATCAAGTCGGAGCGCTGATCGCGCTCCGGTCTCTGCGTGCTGAGGCGGGGACAAGGGCTGCCGCCCCTTTCCCCGCACCCCTTTCTCTGCTTGCGGCGCTGTTCCTCCGCTGCACTCCGGACAAGTATCTCTTGACGAAACCGAACACTTCTTGCACAATCGAGATGCCAGCGTCGCTACGCTCCGATGGTGTTCGGCTTCATTCCGGAATGCCGTTCGGATTCCTTCCGGAATGTGCGTTCGGCTTCGCCGGAATCCCCAAAACATTGCAATGACCAAATGGCCCGCGCTAGCCGTAATGTATCACGACGGCGGAAAGGGCTAAAATGCGCTGCGTGACTTTTCGGAGAAAGACCATGCAAAGGGTAAACGGGCATAGATTTTACGATCTTGCGGTCAAAGTACATCCACTCACGGCCATAGGAAATGCAGATGAGATAAAAGTTGTATTTTGGAAGCTCTGGGAAGGCAGGGAATCCCTCATTCAAATGTTCACCGATATACCCTTGCGCGTGTGCTTTTCGCCTGCCGATAGATTGGTAAGAGGAATCGACGCAGTCCTTCCTCGCGATATTAGTGAAGCGATAAAGCTTTTTAGCGATGAAGCGCGTACTGTTGGATATGTTGCTAATACGATCAGCGAGGCTGCGAAGGAATTTGAAACGGTTCTATCTGCGGAAGCGCAAAACTTAGATACCTACTTGGTTTCACAAAAAGGAACCTACTCTACGCCGGATCTTATTGAGAGAGCCGAATTCATGTTTTCTGAAGCAATCCGGGGCAAACTTCCCGAACAAGCAAAAGTCGATGTTAGGCTGGCTGGTCGATGTTTGGCTTTAGATAATCCAACGACTTCAGCATTTCATATTCTACGCGCAGTAGAGGCAGTTATGGCAGTTTACTTCGAGCTCGTAACCGGTAGAGACATGCCAACCAGAATGAGAAATTGGTCCATATACCTTAAGGCCATTCGGAACCACCCTGACCATTCGGAGCGGGTTGTGACTTTGCTAGATCACATTCGCGATAGCTACAGGAATCCTATACTTCATCCAGAAGTGGTGGTTACGGAGGATGAAGCTGAATCGCTACTCGGAACCGCGGCAAGCGCCATACGCTTATTGGTGATCGAAATGAATGCGCTTGAGGGTAAGACAAAGTCTTTACCATTGGACTTGCAAGATCCACAAGCTCCTGTAGCACGATAGAGGGGAAAAGGTGTTAGACGACTTTTTCTCATCCCTCCAATCGTGCATGGCTGGGGGATCCAGGAGATCCATGATGAGTAAGGCCACAGGGCAGACATAACTGCCCTGTGGACGTCCTGAGGGCCGCCGTGGTGAACTAGGCAGCGCGATGGCTGCAGCGCGTTGTGCCTCAACAGCGGGATTCCTCCGGCGCGCAGAACCATTTTCAGTTTCGGCAATGTCTTTGAGGCAAGTTGGGAAATTGCGCTACCGTAGATTGAGTGTTGCGTCTGCATTGCCGGCCCTCGAAGCTCTTGAGGCCCCGTCCGCCCGGAAAGGACCCGACTCCTTTGCATGTCTTGATTGGGCAGGCACGTAAACGCGGCATGACAGCAGTCCGCCCATCGGCGGACAACGGTAATCCCGCTGACCGATAACAATATTGTGATAACCTGATATTCGAATCGGATGCCCAGAACTGATGTTATCTTCTATCAGGAAGACCCGGAGGATATTCCGGTGCTGGACTGGCTGAAGCAGATGCGTCGCTCCGATCAGCATGCTTACGAAAGATGTGTGGCCGCGATTGGGCGCTTGGCCGAGACTGGGTACGAACTTCGGAGACCCCTTGCCGACATCCTGACGGGGGGAATCTACGAACTGCGAATTCGGAAAGACCGCGTGAATTTCAGAATCCTTTACTTTTTCCACGGGAGAAATGCAGCCGTCCTCGCACACGCGCTCACGAAGGAGGACAAGGTGCCAAAGGCCGATATTGAAAGAGCGATGCGCAGGAAAAAAGCTTTCGAAACCGATCCAGCCGCGCATTCCTATGTAGAGGAGGACTAGAGGTAATCATGGCGCAGACTAGAGATGCTTTGAGAATTCTGGGGAAGGTGACCGGCAACAACGAAGCTGTGAAGACTGGTATTGCCCAGGCGAAGATAAACTTCGAAGTCGCACAAATGATCTACGACGCCAGGACCAATGCCGGGCTCTCACAGGCCGAGCTTGCAGATCTGATCGGATCAAAGCAGCCTGTGATTGCTCGTCTGGAAGACGCAGACTATGAGGGCCACTCCCTGACCATGTTGCAACGGATCGCAACCGCGCTGGAACAACGATTAGAGCTTCGGTTCATTCCCCAAAGAACTCCAGTGAAACGCCACACTAGGCCAACCCAGGTCCGCCGCAAGCTACACCCGGCTTAGCACCCAGCGTAGCTGTATCTCAGCCATGAACACCGCCGCTTTCTTTGCGGAACGGCCCGCGAAGAGTGATCGCGTCCACTTCCCTCGTATCGTTAACTGCAAAAGGGGGGCGAGCCTGCGGGCCAGGACGACAAAATCTGAGGGGAGTCTTCCGCCAACGCTTACATCCGTCACTCGTGAGCAAACATACCCCCAGGCTAGGCTATTCGCTTGCCAAAATCCCTCGAAGACCTTCGTCACGCCGCGGCAACTTTTATTCGCCCTTTTTAATCAATCGCTTGCCAATCCCCGTCCGGCCCTTCGCATCGCCGATGCCCCATCCTCGCATCGGGTGGCCAATCCGCCCACACAAAAACTATGGCAACCGAACGTGAAATCCAGGCCAGATCGCGCGTTTTCGGCTCGATCGACTGACAATTAAGGAGGAAGGAACGCCAAGCGCCAAGTCTCGTTCTGGCTTCACCAGATTCAGTCCCGATGAACGCGCTACCGCGCTGGAACCTAAGCTCACCGAGGGAGCGATTACGACTTAACGCACCAGCACTCCCGGGCAAATCAGACTACCTGCCGACCAGTTAGGTAATTCCCGAGTGGAAGCGACACAACCATATGAACTCACTAAGGCTTTTTGAAAGCCGCTTGCCAGTTGAAGACAAAGGTCAATGGGATTGACGAGGCGGTTTGCTCGGCGGGAACGGTCATGAGGAATCGCCCGTCCTTTGCGACGTCGTCGAAGACGGCGCGGGTTTCAAACAGCGCTTTGGGGTTACCCGGGGCGACTTTCGCGCGCGCGCCCATTTCCACCGACATCAGTTTCCCATCCAGGCTCAAGAAGTACAATTCCCCCCCGTCGCCGCTCCAGACCGGCATCGTACCGCCTTGGATCGAGATCTGCTTCTTGTTTACCGGGGTGGGGAAGCCGATGATAAATATGTCATCGCGCTTGTTTTCGTCGGATTGATAGGCCAGCCATTGCCCATCAGGGGAAAGGCGTGCATTGGTTTCATTAAACTCGGTTTGCAAGTAGGGGAAAGGCTTCTCGTCACCAGCAATCGGGACAACCCAAATGTCCCACCCGTGTTTTGGAACTGGCCGTTGTTCGAGGATGTACCGTGCATCCTGCGTCCATGCGTTTGGGTAGTGTTCCCCTTCCGCCTTACTGACGATTTCCATTTCGCCGCCGCTCACCGCTTTCCTATACGTTTCTTTGGACTCTGGCCTTAGAATCTCGAATGCGATCTGGCTGCTATCGGGAGACCAAACGGGGAATCTGGCGCTGCCAGGGCCGGAGGTGAACCGCGATGGGACTTCTCGCGTCAGATCACGCAGCCAGATATTCAAAACCCGGGACTGTGCGTTCCACGCCGAAAGAGCAATCGTTTTACCGTCCGGGGAGATGGCCGGCCATCCGCCAAGGAATGGGGTAACGGGCAAGGTGAGCGTGCCCGACTCATTTCCTAAGCGGTCGAACCACAAGATCCTAGCATCGTCGGCGCCGCCCAGCATGGCAGCTGAGGCGTATACCAGGGCGCCCTTTGCTGAGACCGAAAACATCCCCTCGCTCGCGCGGGTGGCATAGTTCACTTGCTCAGCGACGGGCGCTGCATCACCTGTTGTTCTGGATTTGCCGGCATCGAATGGCTGAGCCATCAGAGTTGTGTCTCGCACATACAGAAGTAAACCCGGCGAAACATAAACAGCGTTTGAGTCCACCGCAATCACATCGGTCTTCGTATTGGATGTTGGAGTTGCGTTCACATCTGCAACCCGGACCCGCGACTTCTCGGGATTGGTTACGCTACGTGCAGTGTAGAGGACGTGTACACCGTCCGGCAGGAACCAAGGGTTCCGGTCGCTTGATTCACCTGCCGCGCGGTCGGGTTCGACAATTGGAGAGGAACTGCCGCCTGCGGCCGGGACGCGGAACAATCCAGCGGCGTTCACTCCGTAGACTATGACGTCGTTCTGGTTCCAAGTGCCCCCAATTCCGTTCCCAACTTCACAGATTGTGGTTGAGGGACCGCCGCGCGAGTCGATTTTTTTCAATGTCGTTGGAGTGAAGTAGCCCAACATCTGGTTATCAGGAGACCAAAAGGGCAAGTAGCCGTCGTCGGTTCCGGAGAGCGGTCGAGCTTCGAGCGAATCCAAATCACGAAGCCAGATCGACCTCTTGCCGTCAATCACTAGCGAGATCGCAATCCGCCGCCCGTCGGGGGAGATCGCCGGGAGGCTCCTGAAATCGTTATAAGACGCCTTTGCGGGCATTAGTATCGAGGTCTTCGTGACACGTGGGGTATCCGGGGATTGGCGCATATACAGCCAGCCCAGTCCAAGCACCGCGAGCAGCGCCACTCCCGTTACGATCCAGGCAGCGCGCCCTGCTGGATGCGCAGGTAACGCAGAGCTGGCGGACTCAAACTCGAGGGGTTTGCTCTCGATCGCAATGCGGGCCTCGCCAATCGCCTGCAGCCGTTGCTTCCGGTCCTTCACCAGACACCGGCGCAACAGTTGTTGGACCGGACCGGGTACTTCGGCTGGGAGCCTGGACCAATCGGGCTCGTCCTTGGCGACCGAGACTAGCATTTCCCCTGAAGTCTCTCCCGAGAACGGACGGGTGCCCGTCAGCATTTCATAAAACACAACTCCGAAGGAGAAAATATCGCTACGCCGGTCGGCAGCCTTTCCTACGGCCTGTTCCGGTGACATGTATGCGGCCGTGCCCAGAATCACTCCCGATTCCGTGTAACCAACAGTGACTGTGGGAGAGTCGGCCCCTGTGGGTTGAGTCCGATCGCCTTCGAGGACTTTAGCCAAGCCGAAGTCCAGTACTTTGACAACGCCCTCGGGCGTGATCTTGACGTTGGCAGGTTTCAGATCGCGATGGACGATACCTCGCTCGTGCGCATATTCCAGGGCTTCGATGATTTGTTTCGCGATGGCAACCGCTTCGTCGTACGGTAGCGGTCGGGCCTCGATGCAATTCGCCAGTGTCGGGCCTTCAATGAGCCCTAACACTAAAGCACGGCAGTCTGCGGAGTCTACGAGTCCGTAAATCGGCCCGATATTGAGATGGTCCAGAGAAGCCAGAACCTCGGCTTCCCGCTGGAAGCGAGCCATGCGCTCGGGATCGCGGAGGAATGTCGCAGGCAAGACCTTAAGCGCTACATCCCGCTTGAGCATCGTGTCGCGAGCGCGGTAGACCTCCCCCATACCGCCCCTACCCAGCACTGAGAGGACTTCGTAGTGCCCGAGTTTGTCGCCTAGGGAAACAGGCATTGTTTTTTCGTAATGGCTAAGTTTACACGATTAGCAGGTGGGCGAGATACTTTCCGCTAACGGCTTCTCCCTCAGGTCGCGGGCGGACCAACGGGAGAAGCCTTATACGTCAAGTTGACACGCGCTCGTAACGCGCGCTACCGCAGATGTGGAATTCACAGTCGCGGTTCGATACTCAGCTTCGTTTCATTTCGCACGATGAGTAACGCTGGGGAAAAGTGCGCGGATTCCGCGCCGGAGCAGTACCGTGGACGGAAAACCTTAGGTTTATCAGAAACTTATGACGCCCTGGGTGCCGGAATGCGCCATTAACGCTAAGGCGGGAACCATCTGTAGCTCGAATAGCCGCGAACAAAGCGCGATGCGGACAAGAAATAACAGAACGACTGCGGACGCATAGCGTAAGTCTTGTCAATCGATTTTTCGTGACCCGACAACTCACCTGCAGCCCATGCCCGTCAGCGAGCCGCGCGATACGTCGGCCACCGTAGCGGTGAGGTGGTCACAACAATCGAACGAATTTATTTCTTCCCTTGTAATCATTTCACTGCGGACTTGCCATAGCCCTATCTCGCGCGCAAGCCCATATCATCCCCTCAGAGCGGACCCTTCCGCCAACCCCAAACATTATGGCAACCGAACGTCAAATCCAGGCCAACCGAGCCAACGCAAAACGCTCCACCGGACCCATCACCGAAAAGGGCAAGCAAGCCTCTTCGCAAAACGCGCTCCGCCACGGCCAGCTCTCTAGCTGCGTCGTCCTCACCGCCGAATCCACGCCCTTCTTCAACCAGTTGATGGATTCCCTCATCGAAGAATTCCAACCCCGCACCGCCAATGAGACTGCGCTGATAGAAACCATGGCCGTCGCCCGCTGGAAGCTCATGCGCAACTGGACCATCCATACCGGTCTGCTGGAGATAGAGATGGCCAAGCAGGATCAGGAAGCCGGCAATCCTCCCGTTCTCGCGGCGCTTGCCTTCAAGAGTCTGGCCGATTCCTCATGCTCGCTCCACTTGCTGCAGCGCTATGAAACATCTTTGGATCGCCAGTACTCCCGCGCTCTCAACAACCTCCTTAAATCCCGCGCCGCCGCCAAAAGGCAGGACCCTCCTACGCCAAGCCAGCCGAAACCGGGCGCTGAGCAACAGGCCACCATAGCCGAAGCCGAACCCGAAGAGAAATTTCCAAAGGAACCCAATTTGCCTCCCAACCCCTCACCCGGCGGCGGCCAAAATCAAGCTCGCCGCACCTCGAAACCGGCTCCGGTGACCTCCATCACCAGCCGCATCCCTCCACCCCCGGTCGTCAAAGCATCAGAAACGCCGACCAAGCCGCCGAAATCCGGTCAAAAGTGATCCCGCGCAAAACAAACTTTTAGCTCGCCCAATCTAGTCTTGTTTTCTTAGCGATAAAGGTTCGAACCACACCGTTTCTACGTCTGGAAATG
This sequence comes from Terriglobia bacterium, assembly GCA_963766615.1. Classification (GTDB taxonomy): domain Bacteria; phylum Acidobacteriota; class Terriglobia; order Bryobacterales; family Bryobacteraceae; genus Palsa-187. Next base: position 195,280 of record CAVYBC010000006.1, on the reverse strand, counting down.
TTAGTTCATGTAGCGTGAAGACGTTTGACTGGCAAGGCTACCAACAATCCGCCGCTCCGGCTGCCCGCAAACCGCGCGGACCCGCAAGCGCAATGCAGTTTGCCCGCGACCAATTGGGCTTCGAACCCGACCCACGTCAGGCCGAAGTGTTGGAGAGCACTGCCAAACGAGGGATTTTGAATTGTACACGGCAATGGGGAAAATCCACCGTTGCGGCAATCAAAGCTCTGCACACCGCCCACGCCAAACCCGGATCGCTGGTGATCGTGGCCAGCCCAGGCGACCGGCAAAGCGCGGAATTCCTGAAGAAGACGGAAGAGTTGGTCAAGCGTTTGGGAATCACGCCTCGCGGCGATGGCAAGAATTCTTGCAGCCTCATGCTCCCGAACGGTTCCCGGATTATCGGCCTCCCCGGCACGGAGCAAACCGTACGCGGGTTCTCCTCAGTCGCGCTGCTGCTCATTGATGAGGCAGCCCGCGTAGCGGTGAAGAAGCGCATCGGTTACGTCGCCGAAGACCAGGTCTTGCCGGGTGGAATGTCAATCGCTGATTTGGTGGCCTTGCATCGATCTCTATTTCCCAAGTGGGACCAAGCCATGGAGCGCGACCTTCTCGACCGCTTCGGCCTCTCCCACCGCGACCGCATCAAACCGCTCAGCAAGGGCCAGAAGCGGCAGGTCGCCTTGATGCTCGCCTTGTGCCACCGCCCCGAGCTACTCATTCTGGACGAACCCGCCGGCGGGCTCGACCCCGCGGCCCGGCGCGAATTTCTAGAGGCCTCTATTCAATTGCTGAATCGGGAAGGGTCGGCGATTCTGTTCTCCTCGCACCACATGGGCGACATCGAACGGATCGGCGCAAGAGTCATGCTGCTGGATGAAGGAACCATTCGGCTGGATTGCGAGCTTGACCGCGTTCGTGAAGACCTGTGTGTGGCCATGGTTCCCAAAGCGTGGATGGAAGCCTCGGCGCTGGAAAAAACTCCCGGATGCCTGCGCGTGCGCCCTGTGTTCGACGATTGGCACGCCGTATTTCAAGGCGCGCCAGACACGGTGCAGGAGCAATTGCGCGCGCCGCTGGGTTCGCGAGGAATCCAATGCATCCGGGTCCCCTTGGAGGAATTGTTCGTGGAATTGGTGGGCGGCAAAACCGCAAAGGAGGGCATGTGATCTGGAAATTGATCCGTTACAGCCCGGCGTGGCGAATTGCAGGCTGGGCTTCCTTGATCTACATTCCCGTCTGGCTGGTCCTATCGCAAGGAAATGACCGGGGTATCATCAGCGCTCCCTTCATGCTTTATATGGCCCATATGGCTGCCGTCGCGCAGGCGCCAGAGACCGCTTTTCGATGTACTTTTTTCGACGCGGCGCTGCCTGTGGAAGGTCGCGATCTGTGGGTCTCCAAGATGATCGTCCTCTTAGGCATGGTGTGGATTCCCGTTCTGGCGATGTCCGCTGTGGGTTTCGTGGTGGTTCACGATCCGGCTCTGCCTTTCTTGAACGCCGCGGCCGGCTTTACCGCAATCCTGCTTGCGGCACAGTCTATTCGGATTCGCGAATTTCATGAGCCTCTGCTCGCCTGCATCATTCTTCTGATTGCCGGTGGCGCGGTCATGGTCCTGCTTGCCGTCGCTCTCCCGCAGTTCGCGGCGGGCGTGTTGACCGGTTATCTTGTAGCCAACATCGCATTCTTTCTGCTCGCCTGGAGCCGCATTCCGAAGTCCTTCACCGTCGCGCCGACGAGAGCGAAGTCCTCGACAACTATCGCTGGGAAGGGAGGTTTCAGCGCGATTCGCGCGTGGTGGAAGATGCTCAGGCAGATCTATTTCACCTACCTCTTTGTTCTAGTCTTCCTGAGTTGGTTGCTGGGTGGAGCATCCTTTATCACGATCGCGGCCATCATACCCAGCATCACTGCCACCGCTTGGTTCAACTGGCGATTGCTGGCGCACCTGCCGGTCTCTCCCCGCAAACTGTTCTGGGCCATCTGGGCGCCGTTACCGCTTGGGATTTTCCTCGGCTATGAAGTCGCGCTCCACTTTCCAATGGCACCGATTCGTCCCGTGATACTTGGCCCCAGGGTCATGGCGATCGACTGGGTCATTACTCTGTTATTGCTTCTGAGCTGGATGTTCTGCTTCTTATCTTGGGAGTGGCACCGGATGCGCCGCGTGCCAACGGCCATAAAGGCCGTCCTTATTGCAGTGGTTCCGTTGGGCGTGGCCGCGGCCTGGATCTCGATCCCGAGTAAGACGGCATGGCGCAGATTCGGCAGCGATCCTATTCCCTACTTCGCAGTGAAGTTGGCAGCGGTGCTGCCGGAAAATCCGTGGCTCCTGGCCATTGCGCTGATGGTCCCTTTGGCTGGCTTGTATTGGCTCGTAGAGCGCGCGTTCTGCGAAATGGAATATTCAACCGCAAGAACCATCGGCGAAAGCTACTACCACGCGAGATAACCGGCGTGCCGTATAAACACGAGAGTAAGAGAAAATCGTAAACGTGCGGGAACCCCTCCGGGCATTGCCTTCCGAAGTCGACCAAATCCCCGACCGTCCCGCTGTCTTCATGCTCCGTGCGGGGGAAGGGAAGCCCTATCTCGCCCGCACTTCGCTGCTGCGCCGCAGGCTGAAGCGGCTCCTCTCCAGCCCTGAACGTATTTCCAAGGTACTCAATCTCTCGGGACTCATCGATCGGATTGAGTATTGGCCCACTGGCTCGCAACTCGAATCCTCGGTCTTGTTCCTGGAACTGGCGCAACAATATTTTCCAACCGACTGGCAGGGCCTCACGCGCCTTCGCTTGCCCGCCTACGTGCGGCTCACGCTGGACAATCCGTTCCCGCGAACCCACATCGGCACTCGCGCCGGCCGAGGCCTTTCCTATGGCCCTTTCCTCAACCGCGCCTCCGCCGAACGCTTTGAGCAGGAGCTGCTCGACCTCTTCCAGCTCCGCCGCTGCGAAGAGAACCTGTCGCCCTCCCCGGAACATCCCGGATGTATCTATGGCGAGATGAACAAGTGCCTGCGCCCCTGCCAGCAAGTCGTGTCCATCGATGAATACCGCAGCGAGGCCGCTCGCGTCGAGCAGTTCCTGCGCACCGCCGGAGCCTCTCTACGTGAGCCGGCCGAAGCCGCCCGCGACCGCGCCAGCGCTGACATGCGCTTCGAAGAAGCGCAGCAAATGCACCAGCGCGTGGAACGCATCCGAGAGGTGCAGGCCTTGGCCGGCGACCTTGCCCGCGTAATCGATCAACTCCATGGCATCGCCGTACTGCCCTCTTGCGAGCCTGGCGCAATCGAGCTTTGGTTTATGGCGCATGGTTCCTGGCAGGAACCTCGCCGCGTTCAGCCCTCCGAACTCTCGGGCGCCGGAGGCTCCCTCGACCGCCAGCTTCGCGAACTGGCCGCGCAAATCAAGATACGCGAAAGCGCCGCACCCAATGCCGAACATCTGGCCATCCTCGCGCGCTGGTATGGTTCCACATGGCGCGACGGCGAATGGATCGGCTTCGATTCATTCGAAAAGATTCCGTACCGTAGACTGGTGAATGCTGTGGGCCGCATCCTAAAACGGGAAGCATGACCTGGAAAGAACACCTCCGAATCTTCCTTCCCTCCATCCGCCGCCAGCGCGTGTTGCGCGATGGCATGGCCTACATGCTGGCATTCCTGATCGTCGCGCTGGCCGCGTTTCTCTCGGCGAACAACCTGATGTTCCTGATCCTCGCCGCTATGCTCGCAACGCTGGTGGTCTCAAGCCTGATCAATCGCCTGGGCCTGGCCGGCCTGGAGCTCGACCTCTTGCTTCCCGAACATCTTTCTGCTCGCCGCAAGGTTCGCGCCGCCGTGCGCGTTCGCAACATGAAGCGCTGGATGCCGTCGTTCAGCATTCACTTGGATGGCGCGCCCGACTCGGGTTTCCACATCTCCCTCTATCTCCCTGTTATTTCCGGGCGAGGTTCCGTCGAGGAATCCGTCGAACTCAATTTTCCCCGCCGGGGCCTGCAGAAAGAACGCAACTTCCAATTCTCGACCAGCTTTCCGTTCGGATTTTCTGAACGGCGCGAGATGGTCACCGCCCATCACGAGGTGGTCATCTACCCTTGCCTGGACCCGCAACCGGGATTCGAAGAATTGTTTGAAGCCGTGAAAGGCGACATCGAAGCGTTACGACGGGGACGCGGCAGCGACTTCTACCGCATTCGTCCCTATGAGATGTTTGAAAGCGCCCGCCACGTGGATTGGAAGGCAACCGCGCATACCGGAGGCCTCCAGGTTCGCGAATTCGCTCAGCAAGAAGACCTTCGCGTTTCCATCTTCCTCGACCTGGACGTCCCCGACTGGTCCTCAGACTGGTTCGAACGCGCCGTGGAATGCGCCGCCTTCCTGGCGTGCCGCCTGGCCCCCACGGGCATCGTGCTGCATCTGCAGACGCAGAATTACGATGCCATCATTCCTCACAACACCAACCTCTATGCGGTCCTCAAATACCTCGCGCTGGTGACTACCGAAAGAGGGACGCCCGGTGTAGTCTTTAGCGACCATGCCAGCGTCCCCATTGTGTTCACGCTATACCCGGAGAAGGTCCGCACTCTGGGATGGTCCCAGCCAGGCAGCCACATAATCGGCCCGGCCGATCTGGCCTAAAAGCGATACATAAATTCCAGGTACCCAAACCTTCCGTCCTTGCCTTGCGGATAAATCTGCTCCATCACCGCCAACCCCTGAGCGTATCCGACGTATGCCGTTAGCGTGATCTTCCGGTTCACGCGAAACTCGGCATTGGTGTCATATAAATTTGCCAGCGACTTCCGGCCTGACGTCGCCCGGCCCGTATAACCAAACGTCCACGGCTGAAACACCCCGCCTCCGCTGTACCAGAAATCATTCGCATTGCTGAGCCGCAGAGCGTGAAACTCGCTCGACAAGGTGACCTTCGGGTGCGGCCGCAGAATGAGGATGCCGAAGTTATCTTTGTTGTTCATCATATTGAAGAACGGAAATCGGTCATAAGGACGCGGCGTGGGAAGAACCTGGAAGAACGTTCCGTGCGTGTTATCGTTCGGATTTCCGTCGCCCGACGACCACGAATATCCCGTGCGTAGCCATGGCTTCAGCTTGGGGAGAATCTTGGGTTGAAAGCCTGCCTCCACGTCGAACGCCCCCGCGCGCTGGGCCTGCACGCCCCACCGCCCGGTCTGCGCCGCGCCCCAAGCCAACAGGTCGATGGTGCCTGCACTGGTCTCGAAGCTATGGAGCGTGTGGCCCCCGTAAGTCTGAATCACGATGTTGTCCAGGTCGTTCTTGCGAGTGGCTAGCGGGCGATTGTCGGTTTTCAGAATATGGCGAAAATCGTCGTATTCAATTACGAATACGCGTGTATCTGACGCATGTTTGGCTGTGCTCGATTCATGCGTGTAGGAGCCATATCCAAAGCCCACGCGATTCCATCCCCAGCCGTCCACCTGAAACACACCGCGTGTGGGAACAGCGCCGACGAACGTGAAATTGTCAGACGGCAGCGAGTACGAATAGTGAACGCCATCAAAACTCCGCCCCACATCCGACCATCCGAAATCGCCAATCAGCCGCTGGTTCACCCGATCGCGCTTCAGGACGCTTAACGTCGCATTCTTCGGGACCATTTCGCTGCCGTCCAGAAATGCGAAGCGCCCGATCTGCAGCGTGTGTCCCCTGTCCCCGGCGAGTCCGTCAAACCGGATGTAGAGCTGCTTGGGGAAAATCATCGCCGAATTCTGGCTTCCACCGTTGGCCGATGCATAATTTGACCCCAGGCCCAGGGCTCCCTGATTTGCTCCCGTGCCCGTGGCGTTCCTGGGCATACCCAGCAGAAACGGCACCGCGAATTCCGCGTTCCAATCCCAGCTATCGCGATTCTGCGAGAAATCCAGCCGCAGCAGGTTGCCCGAATAAATATAGTTGTTGTTGCCGGACGTGGGCTGAAACCAATCCCAGTCATACATCCGGGACCGCAGGCTCCCGCTGAAGTTGACGTCGCCCAGCTTGATCGTGTCCGGCGTCGATTGCGCAAGTCCGGAGCTCGCTGCAAGCGTCAGAAGAACGAAAGAGTTTGAAATTCGCATGAGTGTTCCTTTGGTCTTTGTGAAGACACACCTCCGGCATAGAGGTCGTTCTTAAAGCCTTAGTCTTTCTTCGAATCGCTTACGATCGCGGCCCGTCCATATCCACAACAATCTGTCCCGTTTCATCCACCCGCACCGGGAACGTCTTGATCGCGCAATCCCCCATCAAGGGATTGCCCGTGGTCAGGTCGAACTTCCAGCCGTGAAGCGGGCAGATCAGCGTGGTTCCGCCCAATAAACCGTCCGCCAACGGCCCGCCTCGATGCGGGCATTCGGCCTGCACGGCAAATACCTTGCCGCCGCGTGTGCAGAACACGGCGATCTTCTCTCCGTCCGCCACAAAGCTGCGTCCCTCGCCGGGCGGGATCGCGCTCAGCGGACCAATCGTCACTTCTCCCATCGTCAGCTCCATTATGAAATCACCGGAAGAAGCGTTGAAAACTGATTCGGTGTGGCCGACCGCACCATGTCTTTCCAGGGATCCTTATACCCAGCCTTCGACTCGGCGATTTCCCGATCGAGCCGTTCCGCGATCCCCTCGCTATCTTCCACCACCACGGCGCGAATCTTGGAAATGCCGAGCCGCTCCACAAACCCGTGCGTTCGTTCCAGGTACTTCGCGTTTTCGCGATAATACTGGATAAAGCGGCCCATATATTTCAGAACGTCTTCGTGGCTGTTAACGACGGTGAGAATGTCGCCTTTTCGCACCGAAGATCCGGCTGCGCCGCCGATATAGATCTCCCATTTCCCGCCTTCCACCGCGACCGCTCCCAGATCCTTCACCATCGCTTCGGAGCAGTTGCGCGGGCATCCCGCGGTCGCGAGCTTCATCTTGTGCGGGCTGTCGAAGCCCTGAAATTGCTGCTCGATCTTCATGGCCAGGCCAATACTGTCGCCCACTCCGAATCGGCAGAATTCGGTACCGACGCAGCTTTTGCAAGTCCGATAGCTCTTGCCATACGCGTAGCCGGACGGCATGTCGAGATCGCGCCAGACCTTCGGCAGATCGTCCTTCTTTAACCCAAGCAGGTCGATCCGCTGGCCTCCGGTAAGCTTCACCAGCGGGACATGATACTTATCCACTACATCGGCGATGCGCCTCAATTGCGCAGAACTGGTGATGCCTCCGGGAATCTGCGGAACCACCGAAAAGGTCCCATCCTTTTGAATATTGGCGTGCACGCGTTCATTGATAAAGCGCGCATCCGGTTCGTCTTCATACTCGGCGTGCCACAACGTTTTGAGTAGTGAAGCCAGCCCCGGCTTACTCGCGGCGTCTTCTTTGCCGCCGGCGAGATAATCAAACACGGCCGAGACCGATTTCAAATTGTATTCGCGAATCGCGCGGATCAACTCTGGCTTGGTCAGCGGAACTCCCGGCACATAGTAGTGGACGGAAGGATCTTCTTCCGTGTTGCCGCCGCAAGCCCACTCGACAATTTCGCGAACCATCGTCTTGCACGACCCGCAGCCCATGCCTGCTCGCGTCGCATCCATCACAGCCTTGGGGCTGCGCTTGCCGCTCTCCACGCAGGACATCAGCGCGCCTTTGCTCACGCCGTTGCAGTTGCAGATTTGCGTATCGAGGTTCATTTCCTCGAAGGTGACCTGCTTGGGCGGGTCGCCGATATCGAACAGCAACTGCAGCCGTTCCTCCGGCAAAGGTGTGTTGCGGTCAAAGGCCTGCATCAGGTAGGCGGCTTTGCTGATATCGCCCAGCAGGATGCCACCAACCAAGCGTCCTTCGCGAATAATCAATTTCTTGTAGGTTCCGCGCTTCGGTTCGGAGAACTGAACCACTTCATCCTCGGGATACTCGGGTTCGACGATTCCCATGGAGGCGACCTCGACTCCCATCACCTTCAACTTCGTCGCGACCTTCGAGCCATGATAAGCGGCTCGAGGATTTTTGCCCGTAATATGATCGGCCAGCACCTTGGCCTGTTCCCACAGCGGCGCCACCAGCCCGTAGGTCTGGCCGCGATGCTGCGCGCATTCGCCCACCGCGTAAATATCGCGATCGTCGATGCAACGCATCTGATCGTCGACAACAATCCCTCGCTCGGTGGTGAGTCCCGCCCCGGCGGCGATCTCCCAGTTAGGTTTAATCCCCGCGGAAATCACCACCATATCGGTTTCCAGCGTGCTGCCATCGGCGAATCGCAATCCGAGCACTTCGTCCTTGCCGATGATTGCGGTGGTGTTCTTTTCCAGAAGCACGTTCAAGCCAAGCTTTTCGATATCCGCCTGGAGTATCTTCCCCGCGGGGCGGTCCAACTGCACCTGCATCAGGTGGCCCGCCAGGTGGACCACGCTGACCTGCAGTCCGAAGTTCTGAAGTCCTCGTGCTGCTTCCAGTCCGAGCAATCCGCCGCCGATCACCGCTGCGGTCTTCTTGCCTCTTGCGTACTCGGCGATCTCGCGGCAATCATCCAGGCTGCGGAACACGAACACACCCGGCTTGTAACTGCCGTCGGGCATGGTGGTCCCTTCCATCAGAGGGAATGTAAGGACGGCTGCCTGTGGCGATGATCAATTTGTCGTACGGCTCCGGCCTTCCGTCTTCGCCGAAGACCACTTTGGCTCGCCGCAGCAGCCCTGACGCACGTTTGCCTGCGTGCAGAAATATCTTGTTCTCCACGTACCAGGAAAGCGGATTCAAATAAATCTCTTCTTCCTGATACGACCCGTTGAGCACGCCGGAAAGCAGAATGCGATTGTAGTTTCCGGTCGGCTCGTCACCGAACATGGTGATGTCGAACTGGTGCGCGCCGCCGCGGGCCAGAATCTCTTCCACGGTCCGGGCGCCCGCCATCCCGTTACCGATCACCACCAGGTTTTGTTTCTTCATCAGGCGATCTCCAAAAATCCAATGTCGATGAGGACCGACGATTTAACACTCGCGGGAGCTGCAATCAAAATCTCAACTGGGCTCCCTCCCGGAATGTCTTCCACCACTGCCAGCGGAACATGTACCGCATTCTTGGCTCCGATGGGAAAGTAGCGCATAGGCTTGCCTCGCCGCGTCAGCACCAGGTAGATAAGTTCCGATGAGGCATTGCCGGCACGAAGATAAATGGTCTGCGAGCGCCTGTCCGCGGGCACCTGATAGGTCACCGGAGGCTGAAACGACATCGGGTTTTCCAGCCCGGTACCTTCGAAGGAAAAAAGTCCTTGGATAAATGCGGGTTTCTCTAGCATGCGTTTCCTTTCTCAAGTCGAACGGCGCAAAGTTTAAATTCGGGCATTCGCGACACGGGATCCAACGCCGGGTTGGTAAGCAAATTCGCGCGACCCGTCCCCGCGAAATGAAAAGGCACGAACAAAGTATCCATGCGAATGTTGGGCGTCAGTTCCGCCGCCATCACAGCGGTGCCCCGGCGCGTGGTCAGGCGGACCTGCTCGCCTTGGCGGATTCCATACGTGCGCGCCATGGACGGGTGAATCTGCACAAACGCCCTGGGAGACGACTTCTGCAACTCCGCCACCCTCCGCGTCTGCGTGCCCGATTGATATTGCGACATCACGCGGCCCGTGGTCAGATACAGCGGAAATTCGTGATCGGGTTCCTCGGCTGGGACGCGATACTCCACGGGATGAAAGCGAGCCAGCCCGTTGTCGGTCTCGAAACGATCCAGAAACAGTCGAGGCGTGCCTGCATGATCCTCGCTCGGGCAGGGCCAGAAGACGCCGTCTTCGCGCTCGATCCGATCATAGGTGATCCCCGCATAATCCGCCGCGCCACCCGACGGATGCCCGCCGCAGTTCGTCGAAGATCACCCGCGGCTCGCACGGAAAATATCCTTCGTAACCGAGCCGCGACCCCAGCTCGCTCAAAATGTCGACATCGGTTCGCACGCCGCGGGGCGGGGAAGTCGCGCGTTTCCGCCGCAGCACACGACCTTCCAGGTTGGTCATCGTGCCTTCTTCCTCGGCCCACTGCGCCGCCGGCAGAACGACATCGGCCCGCTCGGCCGTTTCCGATAAGAAGAAATCGGACACCATCAGGAAATCCAGCGCATCCAGACGCTTCTCTATGTGAGCCGAACGTGGAACGGACAGAGCCAAATTAGATCCGAACACCAGCAGCGCGCGAATTCCTCCCTCTGCACCTATAGAATCGAGCATCTCATAGGCTGACCGGCCCGGCTTCGGCAAATCCTCTTCCGCCACACCCCAAACCTTCGCGATGTGCGCGCGATGCTCAGGGTTGTCCAGTTTGCGATAACCCGGCAACTGGTCCGCTTTCTGCCCATGCTCCCGCCCGCCCTGGCCATTGCCCTGACCGGTCAGGCAGCCGTAGCCGCATCGCCGGCTTTCCCGCTTTCCCCAAAGCCAGCGCCAGATTGATGAACGACAGCACGTTGTCCACCCCGTGGCTCTGTTGTTCCGGCCCTCGCGCGGTGAGAATCATCGCTGTCCGGGCTTTGCCCAACAGCCGCGCCGCTTGTTGCAAATGCTGTTCCGCGATCCCCGTGATCCGTTCCACTCGCGCCGGCCAATAAGAAGACGCGATGCGCCGGACCACATCGAAGCCCTGCGTGCGAGCCGCGATGAACTCCTCGTCCAGCCAGCCTTCCTTCATCGCGATGTGCAGCAGCCCGTTGGCTAGGGCAGCATCCGTCCCCGGTGTAATCTGCAGATGCAGCGTGGATGCGGCAGACGTCGGCGTCGCGCGAGGATCCACCACAATCAGCGACCCGCCGCGCTTCTTCTGCTGCTGGAAATACTGCATCACGGGCGGCATGGTCTCCGCCAGGTTGCTGCCCACCAGAAGAATCGTGTCGGCCTTCGGAATATCAGCCAGCGGAAACGGAAGCCCACGATCGATCCCAAAGGCCTTGATGGAGGCGGCCGCGGCGGAAGACATGCAAAACCGGCCGTTGTAGTCGATCTGCGAAGTGCGCAGCGCGACGCGCGCGAATTTTCCCAACAAGTAGGCCTTCTCGTTGGTCAGGCTTCCGCTCCCGAAAACTCCCACGCCGTCGCGGCCGTACTTCTCCTGCGTCCGTTCGATCGCATCGATGATGCGCTGGAAGGCCTCTTCCCAGCTCGCCGGCCGCAGCGCGCTATCGCGCCGGTCGCGAACCAGCGGCTCCAGCAGACGATCGGGATGATCCAGCAATTCCGCAGCAGTCCAGCCTTTTTGGCACAAGCCTCCGCGATTGGTGGGGAAATCTCGTTCCGTCACCGTCCAGGGACCCTCCGCTATGGATTGCAGTTTCATTCCGCATTGCAGCGCGCAGTAAGGGCAGTGCGTATCGCACTCCCTTACTTCCGCGCCGATTTCCGTCTCAGACACTGGTGGCATAAGGACTGACTATCTTATCGGCCTTTGGCAGAAGTCCCGCGCGTAGCGCTGCTTCTTCAGGCCAACTCCTGCTCCACGGCTTCCTCAATAGGATCAGCGCAAACAATCCAGTGCACGCCAGTATCGCCAGGATCGCAAAGCCGGTGCCGAAGGTTCCTGTCTGATCTTTCAAGGTCCCCAGAAGCGACGGCAAGAGAAATCCTCCCAGTCCTCCTGCCGCCCCCACTACGCCGGTCAAAATTCCGACCGATCCGGGAAAGCGCTGCGGCACCAGTTGAAACACCGACCCATTGCCCATGCCGAGCATCCCCATCCCGATCGCCAGAAACGCCAGCGCCACTCCGGCTGTAGGAAGCGTTGAAACCGCTGCCATGCACAAGCCTACGCCCGCCAGCAGCCCGACTAACAAGCGATACCCGCCCAACGCGATCCGCCAAAGCCCCGCCCACAGGCCTTAGAAAGCTTCCAAACAAAATCACGAACGTTGTGTAGTCGCCCGACTGCACTTTGGAAAGATGGTACTGATCGTGAAAGAAAATCGAGAGGTAGCTGGAGAGACCGACAAATCCGCCGAACGTCAGGCTATAGAGGAAGCAGAACCAAGCCGTGTCGCCCATCTTGAAGACCGGCGCGTAGTCGGCCCACCGCTTCACTTTGCGTTGTCCGGGCGCATCTTTTGCCAGCAGGAAAAACAGCAGCCATACGATCACCACTGGAATGACAATCAACCCGAAAACGTTTCGCCATCCGAGCGCCTGAGCCAAGCGTGGAGCGAACAGAGTCGCCAGTAATGACCCGCTGTTGCCCGCCCCGGCAATACCCATCGCCAGTCCCTGCTGCTCCGGCGGATACCAGGCGCTGGCCAGTGGGAGGGCCGCCGCAAAACTCGCGCCCGCCACGCCTAACAGCAATCCCAGACGCGAGAAATGCAGAGAAACTATCCGCTAATTTCCATGCGATTAAAAGAGGAATCAGGCTAACGGTCAAACCGATCAATCCAGTGCGCCGGCCGCCAAAGCGTTCCGTGCTCCACCCTAAGATCGGCCTGAAGAACGAGCCTCCCAAGAGCGGAATCGCCGTGAGGAAACCTTTTTGAGTTGCAGAGAGTTTGTAAGCTTCACCGATAAACGGCCCGAGTGGTCCAAGGATCACCCAAACCATGAAGCTGATATCGAAGTAGAGGAAGGAAGCGAGCAGCGTCGGCGGATGGCCCGCCTTGCGGAAATCGTGTAATGACATTGGTCCCCCGCAAGATTTAATTACTTTGGGATCGCAAACAGTGCGGTCGCACAACAGGGGCGAGAGGACCTACACCCTTGTTGGTGTAGTTAGCCTAATGATACCGCATAGCACCGCGCGGGTAAAGAGAAAAATCGGAGCCGCGACTACTGTCGCAGACTCACCTTATCGGGACCCGGAAAATCCGCGGGGACTTTCTGCGTCACCTTTCCGGTCGCCGCCCACTCAGCCCCGCGTTGCAGCGTGACGATAAATCCAACGCATTGCATAGCAGCGGTGTCGTGCCCCAAGGTGGTATGGAACACGCGTCCCTTGCCGTATTGAATGGTGAACAAAATCGGCTCGTTTTCTCCGGTGCCTTTTTGATCGGGCGCAGAAAACGCGGTAGCCAGCAAGGTGAGATTCTCACCCGGACCGCGCAGCCGATCATATAATTCGTCTGTCGCGTGCATCCACTTTTCAGGAAGCCCCTTCGCAATGGGATGGTTCGCATTGCGAATCTCGATTACAAAGGGATGCCGCGGACCATGGCTGCCCGCAATTCCTGGAGTCGAGTCCTTCATCAGTGCGCCATCGCGCCAGCGCAGGTAGGGGCCGTCCTTTTCGTTACGGCCTCCCCATCCGCCCAAGCCAATCACCTGGTTGAACTCTGCCCACTTCGGAAACGCGTTATCGGCCGCATGATAGCTGACCACTCCTCCGCCGTTCTTTACGTAGGCGAGAAAATCGTTTTGAGTCGCCTCCGGCCAGTCGCCCGCGTTTTGAGGACCGAAATCGTTATAGTTAAGCACCACCACGTCATAACCCGCGAAGGTCGGATGAAACGATTTCAAAGTCTCGTTGTCGGGCGGCGCGGTCACGACGGTCACTGCGAAGAGGCCCGTCTCCTCCAGCAGCCTTCTTAAGTACCGGAGTGGTGGCCTTCCAGTCATGATTGTTCCGCCCATCGATCAGGAGCGCCTTCATCGGCGCGGCTTGCGAAACAACGGCCATCACGAGTGCGGGCAAAAAGGCTCGTAGAATCATAAGGTCCCGGTGACTATTCTAAACTAGAGAAAAGACGTGCAACGCTACTACTTCGATCACAATGCGACCACGCCGGTATCGGCCGAGGTGCTGGAGGCAATGCTTCCCGTCGATGACCGAAGTGTATGGCAACGCATCCAGCGTTCACACGTTCGGTCAGGCAGCGCGCAAGAAGTTGGATGACGCGCGTCGTCATGTGGCCGTGCTGCTGGGCGCAAGGCCGGAGGAAATCGTCTTCACCAGCGGAGGCACAGAGGCAGACAACCTCGCTATTTTCGGACTCGGCCAAGGCGGGCATATCGTCACCACGTCCATCGAACATCCCGCAGTGCTGGCCTCGTGCGCGCATACGAATTGCTTCACCGCGGTTCCCGTCGATTCGAGCGGTGTAGTCGACCCGGATGCGATCCGCCGAGCCATCCGCCCGGACACGCGGCTGATCAGCGTCATGCACGCCAATAATGAGCTGGGAACCATTCAACCCGTCGAGGAAATCGCGCGCATTGCACATGAAGCCGGCATCCCGTTTCATTCCGACGGCGTTCAGGCCGTGGGTAAGTTGCCTGTAGAAATAAAAGCGCTGGGTGCGGATCTCTATTCCATCAGCGGCCACAAGCTGTATTCGCCTAAGGGCGTGGGTGCTCTGTACGTGCGCAAGGGAACCAAACTTCAGCCGATGCAGTATGGTGGCAGGCACGAACGCGGCATGCGAGCGGGTACAGAAAATGTCGCGGGAGCCGTAGGGCTTGGCCGCGCGGCTCAGTGGATCGTCGAACACGGGGCAGCGGAATGCCAACGTGAAGGTAAACTCCGCGATCAATTAGAGCAGGCGATATTGCATCGCATCCCAGATACTCACGTGAACGGCGCTGATTCTCCGCGAACGCCCAACACCACCAACATTCGATTCGATGGCATCGACAGCGATGCTCTGCTGATCGCGCTCGACCTGCGAGGCTTCGCCGTATCGAGCGGTGCGGCTTGCTCCAGCGGGGCTACCGAGCCGTCGCATGTGCTGCTCGCAATCGGTTTAACAAAGCTCGAAGCCCGATCGAGCATTCGCTTTTCCCTCGGGCGATCCAACGACGCTCAGCAGGTGGAGGCTCTCTTAAGCGCGCTGGAAGAAAGCGTCGCCCATCTTCGTAAGATTGCGCCGGTACTCACCAATGCTTAAGCCAATTGCCGTCGCCATGTCGGGAGGTGTCGACAGCTCCGTCGTCGCGGGTATGCTCCACGCTCGGGGCGAGCAGGTGATCGGACTCACCATGCAGCTCTGGAACCAGCGCCGCCTTCCCGAAGTGCAAGGCGAGGGAGCCACGGGCCGCTGCTGTTCCATCGAAGATGTGTACGACGCGCGGCACGTCGCTCAACATCTGGGCATCCCTTATTACGTCGTCAATTTCGAACAGCGCTTTGAAGAGCAGGTGGTAAAGCCTTTCGTCGCCGATTACCTGGCCGGTAGAACGCCGATTCCCTGCACGCTTTGCAATAACCACATCAAGTTTGATCAGTTCCTAGAAATGGCCGATGGCGTTGGCGCCGAGCGCATCGCAACAGGCCACTACGCACAGCTTCGCCATGATGAACCGACGGGCCGCTGGCAAATGCTGAGAAGCATCGACCGCAGCAAGGATCAGACTTATTTTCTGTTCGGCCTGACACAACAGCAGCTCAGCCGGACCATGTTTCCTTTAGGTGGAATGGAGAAGCCAGCAGTGCGGGAACTTGCGCGGACGCTCGGCATCCCCACCGCCGCCAAGCCGGACAGCCAGGAAATTTGCTTCGTCCCCAATGGTGACTACGCTGCTTTCATCGATGCCTATTTCAAGGAGCAGGGAATCGATCGTCAGGACTTGGCTGGGGAATTGGTCACCGCCAATGGAAAAGTCGTCGGCGAGCACGCGGGCGTGCATCATTTCACAGTCGGCCAGCGACGCGGCCTGGGAGTGGCTGCTCCGCAACCGTTCTATGTTATTTCCACCGAGCCTGAAACGCGACGCGTCACCATCGGGCACGGCGAAGAGCTCATGCGTGATTCCGCGCGCGTGAATCAAGTCAACTGGATCTCGATTGCACCTCCATCTGAACCCTTGCGTGCCGAGGTCAGGATCCGCCATCGCCACCTCGGCGCCCCAGCGACTCTGGTTCCCGTGGGCGATCAAATCGAAGTGCGCTTCGATGAGCCGCAACGAGCCGTGACGCCCGGGCCAGGGAGCAGTGTTCTATGCGGGTGACCTCGTCTTAGGCGGGGGTTGGATAGCTTAGGAGTGAGGCTCGTCGAGTACTGCATCACTCGTCTGCTACTAGCGGCTTTTTCGTGGTTCCCGAAAGGTCAGGCGAAGCTTAGGATCTGGTTCTGTTCCCACCTGCTGAATCTCGCCATCCCTCGATTGCGAAGAATCGCTCTGCGGAATCTGGAAATGGCGGGGCTTTCCAATCGCGAAGAAATCGCCGACGGAGTTTTTCGTTCCATCGCGCGATTGGTGATCCACTTTGCGCGCCTGCCGCGGATGGACCGCGCGAACATCCAGCATTGGATTCGCTATGAGGGCCTGGAAAACTTCACCAGGGCATTGGCCCGAGGCAAAGGCGTCCTGGTTTCCACCGCGCACCTGGGCAATTGGGAACTCAGCGCTTTCGCCCACGCCTGGATGACAGCACCCATGCATATCGTGGTGCGTCCTCTGGACAATCCCCGCGTGGATGAGTTGGTCGAACACACCCGCGCGCTATCGGGAAACCACATCATTCGCAAGAAGGAAGCCGCCCGCGAGATTCTCCGTGCTTTAGGCGCGGGCGAAGCGGTAGGCATTCTGATGGATCAAAACGTCGGCCTCTCAGAAGGTGTGTTTGTGGATTTCTTTGGGATGAAGGCGTGTGCAGGCACGGCCTTTGTAAAGTTCGCTCACCACAGTGGGGCGCCGGTTGTGCCGGGGTTTGCTTTATGGTCGGAAGCGGAACTGCGGTACATCCTGCGCTTCTATCCCGAGATCGCGATGAGCGGAAATATTCAGGAAGACACGCAACGGATTCATTCGATGCTGGAAGGGGTCATCCGCGAATATCCGGATCAGTGGCTTTGGATTCATCGGCGCTGGAAGACAAGGCCTACGGGGGAATCTTCCATTTACTAGTGAGCCGATCGCTCACCACCGGTCCCTTTGGGCGGAACGAACCTTGGCTTTTATTCTCTTCATCAGCTCTTTTTCCGCCGGCTCCGCATCTGCATAAACTTCATTTAGGCGGCGCAATATCTGGTCCTGCCGCCGTCGATGCAGGAAATCGCCCACCGCGAGCGCGAAAAGTCGGCTGCGACCCAGGCCCATCAGCCGCGCCGTTTCGTCCGCTTCTTGCAGAAGTCCGTCTTCTATTGAAATTGCTATTCTCATGAAATCGCACCGATCAGTAGTTCACCGGTTCTTCCCACCCCGCACTAGCGCGACGACCGAAAACTGAAGCTTCTTCTCCACCGGATCCACCCGATCCAACCGCACCCGAACCTCATCACCAATTGAATACTGCTTGCGGCTCCGCTCGCCGATCACCTTGCGCGTGTTCTCGTGATAGGTGTACCGATCCCCCTGTAGCGTCTCCATCGGCACCAGACCTTCGATGAACAGGTCCTTCAATTCAACGAAAAATCCGAATCGCGTGGTGGAAATAATGAGGCCTTCGTATTCATCCCCCACGTGGTTGACCATGAACTTGACTTTCTTCCACTCCACCAATTCCCGCTCGGCTTGAGCGGCGCGACGTTCCGCATCGGAGGATTGATCGGCGATCCTCCGCAAATCGCCCGCATAAACCTTCCCATCCAGGTCCGCCGTCAGGATGCGATGGACAATCAGGTCCGGGTACCGTCGAATCGGCGAAGTGAAATGTGTATAGCTATCGGCGGCCAGCGCGAAGTGACCCTCATTCGATCGCTATAGCGAGCCTGCTTCAACGACCTCAGCATCAGATAGCTCAGGATTCGTTCCTCAGGACGGCCTTCGATCTTCTGCACCAGCCGCTGATAGTTGCGTGAGGTCAGGTTGACGTTGTCCAATGCGACCGTAGTGTCGCGAAATCGCTTCACAGGCACGGCTCCAGCGCCCAGGGAATATCCAAAGTGCGCCGCCACCTCTTCGAACTCCATCACGCGTTTTGGATCCGGCCGCTCATGAATACGGAAGATCATCGGCAGGCCCTTGGCCTCAATATGCCCGGCGACGGCTTCATTCGCCACAAGCATAAATTCCTCGATCAACCGATGCGCGACATTGCGCGGAGCGCGCGTCACCCCGACCATCTCTCCGAATTCATTGAATTCCAGCAAAGGCTCCGGAAGGTCAAAATCGATGGACCCCCGGCGCACCCGCTTCTTATTCAGAATCAAAGCGAGCTGCTGCATCAGCTCAAAGCGCGCCACCAGTGCCGCGTAGCGCTCCCGTAACTCCGCGTCACCTTCCAGGACGCCGTGAACTGCCGTATAAGTCATCCGCTCCGCACTGCGAATTACGCCACGGCAGAATTCCTGCGCTACGACGTCGCCATGCGGGTCGATCTCCAGTAAAGCCGACAACACCAGTCTGTCTTCATGAGGACGCAGCGAACATTGATCGGTAGAAAGCTCCAAGGGCAGCATCGGCACCGCGCGGTCCGGGAAGTAGACGCTGGTGCCTCGCATCGCAGCTTCGCGATCGATGGGTGAATCGGGCCGCACGTAATAGCTCACATCGGCGATGTGGACCTGCAGTGCGAAGTTTCCATTCGCCAGGCGCTCCACCCACACCGCATCATCGAAGTCGCGCGCGGTTTCGCCGTCAATCGTTACGATGTCGAGCGTGCGGAAGTCCCGCCTCCGTGCCAGCTCGTCTTCGGGAATAGGCCCAGGTAACGCGCGGGCCTGCGCCAGAACGTCGTCCGGGAACTGGTGGGGAATGTGATGAGAGCGAATCAGAATCTCGACGTCGATTCCGAAATCGTCCGGATGGCCCAGAATCTCGATGATGCGGCCCGCGGGGCGCTCGCCCTCCTCGCCGTAGTCGAGAATCTCGGCAGTGACAATCAGCCCGTCCAGATCCTGCACCGAGGAAACATCCTGCGCTCGGGCCCCAACCCGATCCGGAGACGCGCCCTTCCGTGGCAGCGCCATACCCTTGGGAATTTCGATCCATTGCCGGATGCGATCGTCATGAGGGATCACAAAGAAGCCGGCCTTCTTGATCCGGAATTCCCCAACCACAGTCGCATGAGCACGCCGCAGGATCCGGAGGATCTCCCCATGCGCCCGGCCGTCGTTTTCAATACGCGCGATGCGCACCACCACGCGATCGCCGTGCATGGCTCGCTCAGCTTCTTCTTTGGAAAGATAGATGTCTCCGCGCAACCCTGTGATGGGAATATCGGGAGTCACGAACGCATATCCGTCGCGATGCGCATTCAATCGGCCGGTTGCGAACTCGCGGCTCGACCCGACGGCGGTGTAATGGCCGCTGCGGGTCTCCACCAGATCGCCCCGCTCCACCAGAGCCCGCAGTTCGGATTCCAGCGACGCCTTGGTTGCCCCCAGGCGCGCCAACTCTTTCACCAATTGCTTTAGCTGCGCGCGCCCGTGCGGCAGTTTGCGGATATGTTCAAGCAGCGCCACGATTCATTATATTGGTGAGGACCGCTAGAAGGATCGAAAAGTGGAACTCAAAACCATCCGCCTTGAAATACTCGAGAACTCGAACATCATCGTAGGCCAGAGCCATTTCATCAAAACCGTGGAAGACCTCTATGAAGCCATCGTCAACACGGTGCCGCAGATGAAGTTTGGCATCGCCTTCAACGAAGCCTCCGGTGCTTGCCTCACGCGAGTCGACGGTAACGATCCCGAATTGATCCAGAGCGCGACGCGCAATGCTCAATCTGTCGCCGCAGGGCACACATTCTATATTTCGATGCGCGATGGCTACCCCATCAATGTTCTCGCGCGCATTCGAGACATCCCCGAAGTATGCTCCATTTTTTGCGCCACCGCGAATCCGGTCGAAGTGATCATCGCCGAATCGGAATTGGGGCGGGGGATTCTGGGAGTAATTGATGGTTCCTCGCCCAAAGGCGTGGAGACCCAAGCCGATGTCGAATGGCGTCACAGCCTGTTGCGCAAGATCGGCTACAAGCGGTAAGGCTAAACGATAATCTTCTTTCGCACCGCGTAGAGCACGATCTCAGCGGTGTTGTGCAGGTCGAGCTTCTGCATGATGTGCGTCCTGTGCGTCTCTACCGTGTAGGGACTCAACCCCAGCACCGCCGCAGCCTCTTTATTCGATTTCCCTTCCGCGATCAACTGCAGAATCTCGCGCTCCCTCTCAGTGAGCAGCTCGTAGGAATCCGAAATGCCGCGTTGCTGCATCTGCTTGCCGAAGTCGTCCGCGAGCATCTGTTCCACGGGCCGGCTGAAATAAGTTTTCCCGGTCGCCACCATGCGAACCGCCGGAACCAGATCGGTCTGCGCGGTTTCCTTCAAAAGATATCCGCGGACTCCGACGGCCAGAGCTCGCATTAGGTAGTCTTCCTCCTCGTGCATGCTCAGGATGATGACGCCCACCTTGTGATCCCGCCGAAGAATCTGTGACGCCGCTTCCATTCCGTTCAGGTTCGGCATCGCGATATCCATAATCACGACGTTGGGTGCAAGGTGCTCGGCCAATTGCACTGCGCCGCGACCATCGCTGGCTTCTCCAACCACTTCAATATCGGCCTGCTGAGCCAGAAGATGGCGGATCCCTGCGCGCACGATGTCATGATCGTCGGCGATCAACACGCGCGTCTTTCCCAGGTCCCCAGCGGGCTGACCCAAACCGACAGGACTAACACCGGAATCGTTCATACCAGCACCTCGGAGCGCAAAGGAATGTGGACGGTAAGCAGCGTGCCTTGGTCGGCGGCCGATGCGATGGTGAGCACGCCGCCCAGCTCCCGCACCCGTTCTTTCATACCCAACAATCCGATCCCCTTGCCGCCGTTGCCGGGATCGAAGCCGTCGCCGTCGTCCTGAATCGTGAGCGACAGCGCATTGCCTACGCGTTGCAGATCCAACCGAACCTCGTGCGGACGGGCATGGCGCGCGCAGTTCGTCAACGCCTCCTGCACCACGCGATAAATACAGATGCGGTAATCCTCGGGCAGATGATCGACTGACCCATCAATGTTCAGGTTCACATGAATACCGGTGTGCTTCGAGTATTCCCGCGCCAGCCAGTTCAACGCGGGAGCCAGCCCGAGCTCATCCAGCATCGATGGCCGCAGGCCCCTGGCCAGGCCGCGAACGGACCGCAAAGTCTGCTCCGCCAGCGCGGCCGCAGCCTTCACATGCGACAAAGCCTGAGGCGCCGACAAGCCCAGCCGCTCTTCCGCGCTGCCCAGTTCCATTCGCAGTGCGGTCATCATCTGGCCGACTTCATCATGCAGTTCCCTGGAAAGCGACTTGCGTTCCGCTTCCTGCACTTGCACCAGCTTCTGTGAAAGCAGCCGAAGTTCTTCGCTGACCTGCTCCACATCTTGACTATAACGCCCGGCGCGATGCTCGAGCCTCGTAATTCTCGCCAAAGTTACTCCGGAGATCGCCAGGCCTAGAATCAGCACCAGGGCGAGCACGCGGCCGATGTAGGTCTGCACGTCGTCCAGGGCCTCACGCAGCGAGTTCTCCCGCTGGTCCAGGAACGCCAGATTGTTCGCGCCCAACCGCGCGGCTTGATCCAGCACCGCTTCGCGCGAAGGCAGCAGGCGGCCCTTCACGAATCCTGCCCAACGTTCTCGCTTCTCTGCCGCGCTCCAGTGCAACGCGGCATCTACGGAGTCCCAATAAGAATCGATCTGTTTTCGTAATTCCGCGACCTCTGCCGCGTCATTGCTCGGAAGACGGTCGATGCCATCCAGCGCGCTCAACAGTTGCTTGCGCCGATCCAACAAGTGCTTTTGCTGATTGCTCGCCTCTGGAGAATCGTCCAGCAGGTAGTCGCGAAGCTCGATTGCCAGAGAGAGTGTTTGAAAACGCAATTCCTCCAGCACGCGATTGTGTTGCAGATAGGCTCTCTGCGTCTCCATCACTTCGCGTTGGATTTGTTGGGCGTGGCGCCGTAACGCCAGGCCGGAGATGCTGATCAACAGTATCAGTGCGCCAAAGCTTGCCGCCAGAAGAGGCCACACGCGCTTGCCGCGGGACCGTTTCATTCCGGCCGGTTGTAATTCTGCAGATTTTAGCAGGCTTTCATTCTTCGACATTGGGGCCGGTCAGTCCAATATTACAACCCGAGAAACAGGCCACACCTCAGTGTAGACTTCACAACAACTTCAACCATATCCTGACAATGCTGTATGTTTGGCTGAAGGAGTGCATGTACCTTATCAAGGGTATTTTCATGAAGGTACCCATCCCGCATAATCTAGAAGAACGGCGAACAACCCCTTTGAGAGCTGAGGGATGGTTACGAGGCTGTACTGTCCCTTGGCTCCCAGAGGCGGTTAAAACCTGATGATCGCATCGGAGACTTCAAAGTCTTCCCGCTTCCGGGATCGCTTGCGTTCCTGGGCCGACCCGCGCCTTCTCCGCCAGCACGAACAAAAAGTCTTCCTTGTTCTGACCCTTTTAATCGGCGCCATCGTCGGTCTGGTGGTCGCGGCGTTCATCGTAGTTACGGAAAATCTTGGCGCTCGACTTTACCCCGCCAACGGTGCGCCCTGGCGTCGCCTTGTTACACCCGTCCTGGGCGCACTCATTACGGGCATTCTTCTCAAGAAATACTTCCCCAGCGCGCGCGGCAGCGGCATTCCTCAAACCAAGGTCGCCCTCTTCCTGAACGACGGCGTGATTTTCTTCCGCACCCTGATCGGTCGCTTCGGTCTTTCCTCCATTTCCCTCGCCAGTGGACTCGCCCTAGGCCGCGAAGGCCCTTCCGTACAACTCGGAGCGGGCGTGGCATCCGTGCTCGGCAGGAAATTGGGCCTTAGCCCCACGCGCGTCAAGTCGCTACTGCCCGTCGGTGTATCGGCCGCCCTTGCCGCCGCTTTCAATACTCCCATTGCCGCCGTCCTGTTCACGATGGAAGAAATCATGGGCGACATGAACGCTCCCGTGCTCGGCTCCATCGTGTTAAGCTCCGCCACCTCATGGATCGTCATGCACCTGGTGTTGGGCGACGAGCCTTTGTTTCACGTACCGTCGTATCAGCTTGTCCATCCCGTCGAATTCCTGATCTACGCCCTGCTGGGAATTGCTGGAGGATTGGTTTCGGTAGCGTTCGTCCGCCTGCTGCTCTGGCAACGCGAGCGATTCATGCGCCTCCCCGACTGGACCCAATCCTATTTGCCCGTAGTGGGTGGATTCACGGTCGGCATCATGGGCTGGTTTGTTCCCGAAGTTCTGGGGGTCGGCTACGCTCACGTGGGCGAGGCGCTGAATGGACAGATGGCGCTTCGCTTGATGTTCCTGCTGGTAGGTCTGAAGCTGATCGCGACGGCGACGTGTTACTCGTCAGGCGGTACCGGCGGCATCTTCGGCCCCAGCCTGTTCATCGGTGCGATGCTCGGTGGCGCAGTGGGCGGCGGCGTTCACTCGCTCTTTCCCGAATACACGGGCAGTGCGGGAGCATATGCGCTGGTCGGCATGGGCACCACGTTTGCCGGAATCGTCCGCGTTCCCATGACTTCGGTGATCATGATTTTCGAGATCACCCGTGACTACTCCATCATTGTTCCGGTGATGATTTCCAACCTGGTCGCCTATGCGATCTCCTCCAAGCTGCAGCCAGTCCCCATCTATGAAGCATTGCAGCACCAGGAAGGGCTCCACCTGCCCGCGGGACACGCAAAGGAGCGCGCGCTGCTGGTGGAGGACGCGCTCCGCGCCGACCGCACTCCGTTCCCCGATTCCTTGACCGTTGTCGAGGCACTGGCGAAGCTCGAATCCAAGGCCGACTCCTGGCCTGTAATCCGATCCGACGGAGATTATACCGATGAACTGGAAGGATTGGTGACCATTCGCCAACTGAGGGAGGCCGTCGAGGGCGGCCATTCGGACTGGAAGCTAAGCGCGGTCATTCACGGCGCCGACGCGAGCGTTTCCATGCCTCTCAGACACTTCCCCCACGTTCACATGGACCATTCTCTCGATACGGCGCAGCGCCGTATGGCAAATGGCCGGACTAATGTTCTTCCGGTGATCAATCGCAACAACATCAAGCGGATTACCGGCGTGCTTCTGATGGAAGACATCCAGCGAGCCTACTCCATCGAACCAACCGAGCCTCACCCGGAGCCGGAACAAGGCAAACTGCCCGCGGGAATGGTGTTGCTCCGTATGGTCGCCGTTACGGTTGGCGTCCTGATCCTCATTGGCATGGTGACCCGTGCCTACCAGAACGACCGCAACAAACGCGCGGAAAAAGCCTACCAGGCCGGTCTTGCATTGCTGGCCCAAGGCAGCGCCGACGAGGCCATCGAACGCTTTCGTACCGCCCTCTCCACCACGCCGAACAACAAACAATACCGACTGACGCTCGGCTCGGCCTTAGTACAAGGCGAGCATCTGGATGAAGCCGCGCTATACCTAAACGGCATTCTGAAATCCGATCCCGATAACGGTCCAGCGAACCTGGAAATGGGTCGAGTCCAAGCCAGAGATGGAACGCTGGCGCAGACCACCGCCAGCTATCACAAGGCCATGTCCGGCGTTTGGCCGAAGGGACGCGAGCAGGAACGTCAGGAAGTCCCGCTGGAGTTGGCTGACTATCTCTTCGCCCATGGCGCGCAGGCGCAGGCCACTCTGGAACTGGTTGGTTTAGCGCAGCAGAGCCACATTCCGGCCACACTGAAAGAGAGGGCCGGCCGTAAACTTCTCGCGTTCCATCAGGCCATGCAGGCTTTAAGCGTGTTTCAGGAAATTGTCCATAACGACAGCCACGACGGAAACGCCTGGGCAGGATTAGGCGAGTCGCAGTTCGATTTGAAGGACTATCAGCCTGCCCAGGAGTCTCTGAAAAATGCCGTCACATGGGGCTCGGTCGATGACAACGCGACATCGCGCCTTCAGACCGTGGAACAGATTCTAGCGCTCGACCCCGCTATGCGAGGCTTAACGGTGGCGGAGCGCTATCGCCGTAGTCTGGATTTGCTCCAGCAGACGTCAGACTTGCTGAAAAGTTGCAAGCCGCCCGCTGACGGCGCGGCGCTCGAGATGCGGGCAGCCAGGCAGTTGAAAGGGAATCGCCCTCAAAACACCGAAAGCATCGCGGAAAATATCAATTTGGCCGAGGATCTGTGGCAGGCAAACCAGAAATGGTGTGGTACTTCCGCGCCTCAGCCTTTAGCTCTGCTGATGCCGCTTCTCGCCAAATGAAAAAATCGCGGCCCGGCTGAGGAAGTGCTGGGCCGCGACGCATGGAGCGGGAGAAAATAGGAAAGTCAGGCTTACCGGGCCGGCGGCGGAGTGTTCTCCGCTACCAGGTGCGCCCGGCGGTTGGCTTGCCAGCAAGCTTCCGAGTGGTCGCTGCAAACCTGGTGTTCCTTGCCATAGCTGACCGGCGAGAGCTGCGTGGGTGAGATTCCTAACTTAGTCAGGAATTCCTTGGCCGCTGCGGCGCGACGATCGCCAAGCGCGAGATTGTATTCCGCCGAGCCGCGTTCGTCGCAATGGCCCTCGATCTTAACTACTTCACTGGGATACTTAGCCAAAGTGGTTTTGATCACCGTTACATCTTCCTGCAACGCTTTCATCGCGTCAGGACGGATGCTCGCCGTGTCATAGTCAAACAGCGCATCTTCCATGCGCGCGAGACTCTCGTTCAGAGCCTTCCGCTCTGCCGGATTCATTTTGCTGTTGTTGGCAGCCGCCGGGGTCGAGCGCGTATTGGAGTTGGAATTATTGGTGAAGTTCCGCTGAGGAGTGGGTGCGGAACTGTTTTGTGCCGTCTGATTTGCCGACGGAGCAGTCGGCTTTACCGCCACCGCCTTCTTGGAACACGCGGCGGTGAACAAAAGCACCGCGGAAGCCGAAAGCATCAGCGCGCTGGAGCGCCCGGAAAAATTGAAATATCCCATACCTCTAAACTTCCGCCCTTTTACGCCCGGCTGCAATCCCCCAAATGCCGTATGTATCGCCTTAGAACTGCTCTTTGTTTCCAACAGGTTACTTTTTCAGATCCAGCATGTGCCTGGAATCCCGCTCGTTCTCCGTGCAAATGTATTCCATAATCTCGCCCTCCAGTTGCGGAGTGATCTCCGTAACCTTGAAAGGTTTGGTGTAATACACCGGATCTTCAATGGTGATGTCGTTCTTCAAATGCCCCGAATCGGGACGCGAGTACCGTTCAATCACGTGCAGCTTGTCAGACGAGCCATGCCCAGCCATATCGAGCCAAGTCAGGCCATTGAAGCCGATCGTATCGACCACCAGCGTATCGCCGTCCCATTTACCTACCGAGTGGCCGTACCATGTGGGCTCAAGGTTCTTGGGATGCTCCTGGTCCATGTAAATCTGACGGTAGCTGTGGATGTTGCCTTCAAACAGAATGACAATCAGGCTAGGTGTCTGAATAATCTTGGTGGGGTAGGGGTCGCGCCGAGGGACACCTGTCGGCAGGCACCGGGCTTCCGGGTCTTCGATGCCCTCATTGGCCTGACGCTCCTTAAACAGCTTCTCGCCCAGAGGAGTCATGGGCAGTTCGCCGACATCGTAGTCTTTCGCGATATCGGACGTGTAGCCGGCGTAACCCCAATTGCCCGACAAATCAACCTTGCCATCCTTGGTTCGCGGCGTGGGCCCCGTCGGCGCTTTGGCCAGAGGCCTCGGCCTGCGCTTGTCCTTAGGAACCGTGCTCTCCG
Organism: Terriglobia bacterium; assembly: GCA_963766615.1. Lineage (GTDB taxonomy): Bacteria > Acidobacteriota > Terriglobia > Bryobacterales > Bryobacteraceae > Palsa-187. Next base: position 168,750 of record CAVYBC010000006.1, on the reverse strand, counting down.
CCGGGAACTGCGCCTTCGCCGGCGTAACCAAAAACGGAGCGGCCATAGCTACCGCCGCAGCCACTTTCAATACTTTTCTTTTCACAGCTAACCCCTTCCAACTGATGCGGCCTTTGCGGCCCACACTGAATTCTACTTGAGTGGAAGAGGTGAATCCAAGCGACGAACGCCGCTCAGGTAGACCATAAGTAATACCAGAGTCAGACTCGAAAGTCACAGAACGGAGCGAGAAGCTAGTTTTCCGAAGGCTTTTCTACGCTGTCTATCACAATCATCGTGGCAGCGACTCTTTTGGATGAGAGTTTCAAACCAAGTTGGGATGGAAGCGCTGAAAACAGGCTTGGTCCAGCATTGTCTGCCGAGATGCTCGCCCAATATAGACTGTAATCGTATCGCCCACCAAGACCGGTCCGGTTCTCTACCGGCAGATCCAACTGATTTACGAGCTTGCGAGCGAACTCATCCATCGTCTCATTTGTGCCTTGCATGCGCGCCCGCCCGTTTACAGATTCGTAGCCGGCCCGGCCCGCGGGAAGTTCCGGGAACCCTCCGCTGTCCAAGATAATTTGTTCGGATCGCTGGGACCGCGGGGCCTCCGCGCCCTCACCAAGTTGGCCGGTAGGTTTGATCTTTGAGCCGTTCTTTCCTACCGTCAATTCGTATCCCTGAACCTGCTTGATCTCGGAATGTAGAGTCATCTTGAACCGGCTCGAAAGGAGATGCTGCAACATGGCGCGAAACTGGACTCTCGTCGTTCCATCCCGAAGCGTAGCTTCTATGTCGTAGAGATCGTCGCTGTGATTCTTCAGGCCCGCGATTTGAGAGTATTCAACATCGTAGGCCCGCATCACCAGCATCGGCAGGCTGCAATTCCTGCAAGAAAAGCGCGTCGGCCTTAAACTGCCCGGCCCTCCCTCGAAGGAGACCCAGATCCGCGGACCGCTCGGTGGTTGTGATGGCCTGATGGAGGCGACGTCGAAGCTTTGGGCGGTTACCCATTGCAGGCAAAGAGCGCCCAGGATTACGAGTCTCATGATCAGCTGACGCGGGAAAGGAAGAAAGCGTGGACATCGCTCAATCCATCCCAACGTGCTGCAATAACGTGCACGCGATCACTGACCCGGCCCAGCCCCAGCGCGAAAGCGCGGGGGAATCCCAGACTAGTGCACCAGTTCCGCCGCATCGCCAACCGCAGGTGCCACCAACAGCGGCCGCTTCCTTTGGCCCTTCATTTCATACATCTGCCGATCGGCCTCTGCAAGCAGGACGTTCGGATCAATCGGTTTGCCCAGACATGTCGCGCCCTCGAAAGTCGAGTGGCCGACGCTCAAAGAAATGACGCTTTCCCTGCAAACCAGCATCCCCGCCTCGTCTGCTAATTGAACCATCGTGGCGATCTTTTCGCGGATCGAATCTTCGTCCAACCCGGCCACAGCCACCACAAATTCGTCGCCCCCGATGCGGGCGACAATGTCGTAGTCGCGATTGCTCCTGGTCAAGCCTTGGGCGAAAAGCTGCAACACCTTGTTGCCCGATGCGTGGCCGAACCGATCGTTCACTTGCTTGAACCCGTCCAGGTCGCATAACAGGACCGTCAACGTGGTCTTCTCACGCTGGCAGCGAGCCAGATCTTTTTCCAGCCGCTCGAAAAGCGACCGGGTGTTCAGCAGACCCGTCAAGTGATCGGTGGTCGCGAAATTCTCGAGCTGCTGATACTTCAAAATGTTCTCGATCGAGAGCCCGATCTTGGCGCTAATCCCGGTTAGAATGCGTAGTTCGTCCGGCCCGAAGGCATCGTGTGCCGCATGGTAGAGGGTCATCACGCCGACCACGCCGTTCATTCCTTCCAGCGGCACCGCAATGGCCGATCGAAGCGTGCTGAAGGCCTTGGGATCGTTCAAATAGCCCGGTTCTACCGACGGATTCCCGTTGACGATCATCTTGTTGTGTTTCGCCACCCATCCCGAAATTCCTTCGCCGACGGGAATCTGGAGCGAAGAGAACAACTCCGAGTCCTGCCCCACCACATAAACTGGTAGCAGCACCTCATCGCGTAATTCGTACACTGCGAACCCATGGAAGGAGACCATCGCCCGGAGCCGTTCCGATACCAATGACAGCGTTTCTTTCAGATTGAGCGAATTCCCCAACTCCCTGATTAACTCCAGCATGAACTGGGCTTCCTGCCCGGCGGCAGCGATCTGGGCCATATAGTTCCCTTTGCGCTGCGACTCAAACCCAGCGGCGGGAGCGGCTCCACGCTCGATCTTCAAATCGGTGGAAAGCTTCACGTGCTTCTTCTGGTTGACGGCCTTGGCTTCCGTTTCCAGACGGCGATAGTGCAACTGGAGCAGCGACACCACCTCGGGATCGTAACTCTTGCCCGCCTCGCCCATGACGACCGCCATGGCGTCGTCCAGATTCAGGGCCCTCCGGTATTGGCGATCCGATGCCAGCGCGTCCAGACAATCTACTGCGGAGAGAATGCGCGCCCCGATGGGAATCTCCTTGCCTTTCAGGCCAGCGGGGTAGCCGCTGCCATCCCATTTTTCATGATGCGCGCGAACAATGGGAGCGACGGGATAGGGAAAATCCACCCGCTCCAGAATTTCGGCGCCCACAACAGGATGGATCTTCATCTTCTCGAATTCCTGTGGAGTGAGTCTCCCGGGTTTAGAGATGATATGCTCCGGCACGGCCAGCTTGCCAATGTCGTGCAGTACGGAAGCAGCACGTAAAGCATCCAGCTCCAGGTCATTCAATTTAAGCATCTTGCCGACCGACGTAGCGTAGTGCTGCACCCGTTCCAGATGCTCGTGCGTAGTGTGATCCTTCGCTTCAATCGCCAGCGCCAGAGCTTCAATCGTACGCAAGTGGAGCGAGTTCATCTGCTCGACATGCGTCTTTTCTGTCTGCAGACGCTCCAGGTACAAACGGTAGGACCGGTAAATCACATAGCAAACCGGCAGCACCAGCAGCGAAAACTGCCAGCCGACGTTCTTGTTGATCATGGTGATCACGCAGACCAGCGCCGCACCGACCATGTAATACGGGAACGACCAGAAATAGCAGTTCTTCCAGGTCTGATACAGACTCTTCTTTTCCGTCAGCGAAATAATGCACGCCACCGGAAAGGTGTTGCAGACGAAATAAGCCGATGCCGCGGTGATCAGCATCAACGGTACGCTGGACCCGAATGCATGCGCCAGCGGAGACCGGTAGGCCACAAATGCCATGCAGATGGCCAGCGCGATGGAGCCTTCATTGAACAAAATCTGGACTAGTTTGGGTGTTTTCTTGGCATGCCAGAAGATCTGCACCGTCGCGGCGCCGATGCCAAGAATGAGGGTCTGCGGCAAATTCAGCTCCGCGACCCCCATCAGAATGAATAGGAAATTGACCGACATCGTACCCGTCACGCCAGGAAGCGATACCTTCAGTCCCGACGAGACCAGCGCGAGCAGGAAATAACACAGGAATCGGGGCAGATCGCGTAGAACAGGCTCCGGGAATGCGCCGACAATTCCCAAGCATCCTGAACTCAGAACCAGCCCTATGAAAATACGCGCGCGGATGGACAGTGTGCTCATTTTCGATCTCTCATCCCTAACGTCCGTTTTACGGAGAAGGACGAAATCGGGGAGACCCATCCTGACGGTATCGGCAAAATCCATGCTGAATTGAAGCTCCAATTCAGAGTGGCCGAGCCCGGCAAGGAATCTCCCCGGTTCACACCCGTTACCTCAAATTCAGGCTTGCGCCTGCCCCACATTTCCCCCATACGATACTACTCGGGGGATAAAACAACCTCTCTATGACTCGGCTGCGCCGGGCTGCCAGTTTCCGGTAGCGGCTCTCACTCGGAAATTGCGCTTGTTGGTCGATTACACCGACTGTTTCGCCTGCTCTGGGACGTTCCAGGTCCCCAGTTAAAGCGGACAAACCCGGAAGGGTAGTCCTCAGTGCGACATGTAATACATTCAACTTAGAATCACAGGTCATAGATCTAAAACGGTTTACTTATTTTTCGCCGTTAATGTTAATCGACTCGGCACTATTCGTTCCCGTGCCCCAGATTGCGGAAGTGCCCCAGATCGCCGAGGTTCCCCAGATGGCAGAAGTCCCCCAAATCGCGCTGTAAGCTTGCGGAGTGTTGGTGCCCCAGATCGCCGACGTACCCCAAATTGCGGAAGTGCCCCAAATTGCCGAGGTCCCCCAGATCGCCGACGAATCGTAAACCATGTAGCTCGTGCTGCCTGCTGAGGCCGAACTCGCCGTAGGCGACATCGCGGTCCCGGTCGCCAGGTCTTTACTGTTGAGCGCCGCCCACACATTCAGGTAGCCCGCGCCGATGGTGAACACGTCGTACTGGCTGCGATAGGAAACGCCAGTCACCGGATCGACGGCGATGCTCGACGCCGGGAAGTTCTTGCCCGCCGTCTTCATCAACTTCGCCTTGATCTGATCGGGTGTAAGCGCCTGATTCTCCTGCAGCAGCAGAGCCGCGGCGCCGCTGACCACCGGCGTCGCCATGCTGGTGCCGCTCAGCGTGTAGTAGGCCAGCGACTTCACACCCAACCCGCTCAGCAGCTGGGAAGTGAGCGCGGAACTGTAATAGGTCGACGGAATCTGATTCGCCGGATACTCATTGGACAAGTAGCTGGAGATGGTCATGTCGGAGACCACCAGGTTGCCCGGCGCCACCAGATCCGGCTTCACCACATGGTCCAACACCGAAGGACCCTTCGAGCTATAGCTCGCGATCGTGTCATCTCCGTTTTGATAGGTCTTCTGGGTCTTCATCGCGCCCACGGTGATCACATAAGGATCGTTACCGGGCGAGTTGATGGTTCCGTAACCCTGGTTGCCGGAAACGTTCAAGCGGCCGTCATTGCCTGCCGCCACCGCGACGAAGATGCCGGCCTTCCAGGCTTGCTCCACCGCCTGGCACAGCGGGTCGAGCTTGTAGCTCTCGACGATCGGCCGGCCGAGCGACAGATTGATGATGCGGATGTTGTACTTCGACTTCAACTGGATCGCGCGATTGATCGCGGCGATCACCGCGCTATCGGTGCCTCCACCGGTGCCGTTCAGCACGCGCAGATTGATCAGCTTTGCCCCTGGCGCCAAGCCGCGCAAAGTGCGGGTCGACCCCGGACCTTCCGATACAGAACCGCTCCCTGCCGCGATGCCTGCGACGTGCGTTCCATGCCCGTAAGGATCCAGCGTCGAAGCGTCGCCCGCGACGAAGCTCTCGTTGTAAACGATGCGGCCTGCCAGATCCGGATGAGGATTGATACCGCTGTCGATAATCGCGATGCCGACGCCATTTCCTACAAAGCCGCTCTGAAAAGCGACATTGGCATCGACAGCCGCAGTGGTGTAGTCGAGCGTCGGATGCAACGTCCGATTAGGGGCGATGTAAGTGACGTTCGGATTGGCCGCCACCGATACGATCGAGGTGCCCGGCAGGGTGACGTTCAGGATGTTGCCCAACAGATTGAGAACGCCGTTCAACAGGTTCCCAACAGCTCCCAGAAGATTGAGGTTGTCCAGAAGACCCGGAGGCTTCGCGTAAGTAATGTTGACGTTGACCGGGGCCTTGGACGTGAGGTCCAAGTCGTCCGCGATTTTAGGTCCGTTCTTAGGTCCGGCAAAACTCGAACCCGCGATTGCGGCCCCGAGCATCAGTATAATTGCTAATTTCTTTTTCATGATTCGTTCCACGCGGGTTCTTCTAAAGCACGAGCGGAACCAAACTGTTACCGGTTTGATTTTAAAGACGTTATCTGAAATTTGCTGGCCGCATGAGAGAGCCAGTTTGTCGCTATACCTTAGAAAACAAATGAGGATGTATAGGTACTAGCACTTATCCCCTGCTGCTCTTCTTAAGTTGCTGATAATTAGCGATCTTCGGTAGATGCCTGTAGACCTTCCTCGGGAGTTCCAGGATCTCAGGCGTAGTACCGAGGCATCAGTCAGAGAATCTAAAGTACTACTTAAGACCTCAACCATGCTGCCCCGTACGAGTAGAACTGCCGATGGGACATTCTGTCCCGATTGAGACAGAGTGCCCTCTCTAAAACCTGCATAAAGCATCGCTTAGCGCGGGTCGATCATTGAAGAGCGGGCTCATGTCCAGACTGCTCCAACCCATTCTCCGAATCGCGCTTACCGTGTTGGTGGGCGGGCTTTTGAGCGCGACCCTGGCTCGTTACGCACCCGGCTTCGGATCGGACGAAGAACAGTTGGATACGCGCCGCGATGCATCCAGTCTGCAGCGCCTGCGTGATCGTCAGATGGAAAACGGAAACGTGGCAGCGTTTTACACTCAATCTTTAATTAGGTACTTAAAGGGCGATCTAGGAGTCTCGCGCTCCCTCGGACGACCCGTCCGGCGAGTTGCTGGCCGAGCGGCTCAAGCCTACCGTCATCTCGCTGCTCACGGGGCTTGTGCTCGCGTGGGTGCTCGGCTTGGCGGCAGCTTTGATCGCAATCTTTCGACCTAGTCCCTTCACCCAGTTTGGGCTCGCCGCCAGCGGTACGTTCATGCAGTGCATCCCCGCCGCGGTGGTCGCTCTCGTCCTATTCGTACTGGGAGGCCGAGGACCACTGCTGGGCGGAGTCGCTGTAGCTTTGGTCCTGTATCCACGGATCGCCTCCTATACCGGCGGCATGCTGAAACAGGCCTACAGCTCGTCGCATGTGCTGATGGCTCGAGCCCGGGGGATAGGCCGCGCGCGGGTTTTTCTCTGGCATGCCCTTCCCGTTTCCCTTCCCCAATTCATTTCTTTTGCAGGAGTCTCGGTGAGCCTGGCTCTCAGCGCCTCCATCCCTATGGAAGTGATTCTCGATACACCCGGCATCGGTCAACTGGCTTGGCAAGCCGCGCTGGCTCGGGACATGAGCCTTCTGGTTGCGTTGACCATTTTTTTCAGCCTGATCATTGTCTCGGCCAACACGATCTCTGAAGTCCTGATCTCCGCCGCCTCCCCAGGGAGACTTCCATGAAATGGCTGTGCGCAGCGGTTCTCTGCTTAATCCTGGCGGCAGCCCTGTTCTCAGGCGCCGTCTCCATCCCATTCCTACGACCAACAGGTGCGGGCCTTGCCCGATTCGCCGCCCTCGCGAGCATTTCCTCTGGGAACAGACGAGCTGGGACGCGACCGGCTGGCCCGCCTCCTCTACGGAAGCCGCATTTCCCTCGCGTTGGCTCCCGCGGCCGCGCTTATTTCCGTATTGCTCGCGGCACTGGTGGGCGGGATCGCTGGACTGCTGGGAGGCCGTTGGGAGAGATCGATCACGGCCGGTTCCAACCTGACACTTTCGCTGCCCTGGCTGTTTCTTCTAATGGGCGTCCGCGCTGCATTGCCTCTCAACACGACCCCCGAAATTTCGGTGACCATCACGTTCGCCCTGCTCGGTGTGCTGGGGTGGGCCGGACCCGCGCAGGTGGTTCGTAGCGGCGTCGCGCAACTGGTCTCAGCCGATTTCGTCCTCGCGGCGCGATCGCGAGGGCTCAGCAAATCCCGCGTCCTGCTTCATCATGTCCTGCCGAACCTGCGGCCCGTGCTCGCTGCGCAATTCTGGACCTCCATCCCTCTCTTCATCCTGGCCGAAGCGAACCTGGGCATGCTCGGACTCGGCGTCAGCGAGCCCCTTCCCAGCCTGGGAAATCTGCTGCGAGGTTTAGAAACACAAGCCGCCGGATGGCAGCACCCGTTCGCCCAATATTGGCTCTTCGCGCCCGTCTTTCTGCTTGTGATCGTCCTATCGTGCCTGCACGTCTTGTTTCCGTCAGAGGTCCATCAATGAGATTCCTGGCTTTTTTGAGCGTCGTAGCCTTGGCTCACGCCGCCACCGTCGATGCTCCTCATAAGGGCGGCCAGCTCAACCTGGCGATGCAAGCCGAGCCCAAGACTCTCGACCCTCTCAAGGCCGCCGACGAGTCCTCGGGCATCGTGCGCTACCTCACAGGCGGTGTTCTGATTCGCCTCAATCGTCAAACCCAGGGCCTGGAGCCGGAGCTCGCCCTTTCCTGGAACACTCGCGAAAACGGCAAGCGCATCTCTTTCCACCTGCGGCCCGGCCTCCTGTTTTCCGACGGCTCCCCGTTCCGCGCCAAAGACGTTTGCTTTACCTTTAGCCGCTTGATGGACCCGGCGCTCGACTCCCCGTTTTCCGACAATTTCGAGATGTCCAAGGGAAAAACCACCTGCCTGGCCGAAGGCGACTACGGCGTGTCGCTCGCATTTCCTGTGCCCATAGCCGCCGTCGAACGCCTCTTTGACGACATCCCCATGCAGTCGTCCGCTGCTAAAACCATGGAGTCGGCGGTGTTGGGGCCCTTCGTTCTAACCTCCCGCCAGGCCGGATCGTACCTCATCTTATCCCGCAATCCCAACTACTGGAAGAAAGACGAGCACGGCGTCAAACTTCCCTATCTCGATTCCATTCGTTTCGAGATTCAACGCAATCGCGACCTGGAATTGCTTCGGTTCCGTAAGGGCGAATTTCAAATCGTCAATAACCTAGACCCCGAGCTATTCGATCGCGTGAAAGCGGAAGCGCCCGACACAGTCCGCGACCTGGGTGTTTCGCTCGACTCCGAACAGCTTTGGTTCAACCAGGTTCCCGGTGCTCCCATCCCCGCCAACAAGAAAGCATGGTTCGCGTCGCGCGAATTTCGCGCAGCGATTTCTCAGTCGATTCTCCGTGACGACCTGGTTCGCGTCGTCTATCGCGGCCACGGCAGCCCAGCCGCCGGTCCCATCTCGCCAGCCAACAAACAATGGTGGAACAGCTCGCTGGTTGCTTCCGCAGCCAATCCAGCCGCTGCGCTGGAGCATCTGCAACACGAAGGATTCCAGATGAGCGGCGGTGTGCTGCGCGACAAGACCGGCCAACCAGTCGAGTTTTCCATCATTACCAACGGCGGAAACAAAACGCGCGAACGCATGGCCGCCATGATCCAGCAGGACATGAAAGCTCTGGGCATTCGCGTCACGGTAACCCCAATGGATTTCCCGTCGCTGATCGAGCGAATCACGATGACGTTCAACTACGAGGCCTGCCTGCTGGGCCAGATCAACACCGACGTGGATCCCAACGGCCAGAGTCACGTCTGGAACAGCTTTAGCGAGAGCCACCAATGGAATCCGAATCAGAAAACTCCGGCGACCGATTGGGAGGCTGAAATGGATCGGCTGATGGCCATCCAGGCCTCGACGCCCGACCCGATCAAACGCAAAGTGGCTTTCGACCAGGTGCAGAAAATCGTAGCCGAAGAACTGCCGTTCATCTATCTCGCGCATCGCCACAACCTGATCGCGTCATCTCCGGCTCTGGGCAATTTCAAACCCGTGACTCTGTGGCCCCAGACTCTCTGGAACGCGGATCGAATCTACCTGCGTCCATGAACGCTCTTCTTTCCACCGACGTCTCTGTGGATTACCGGACCAAGCCGGCAGTGCTGCGGCGCTTCCAGCTTGAAATGGTTGCGGGCGAGATTGTCGGATTGGCAGGGCAAAGCGGTTCGGGAAAAAGCACCTTCGCCCTCACGGTGCTGGGCTTGCTGGATCGGAAGAATGCCAAGCTGACCGGCCGAGTCGATTTCGCGGGAAAAAATCTGGTCGAGGCCAGCGAGTCCGAGTTGCGAAAAATCAGGGGCAGGGAAATTAGCCTCGTCCCTCAGAGTCCGCTGGCATCGCTGAACCCCTGTCTTCGCCTCGCTACGCATTTCAAGGAAGCTTGGTGCACGCACAGGCCGGAGACCAAAGGCAGGTGGCAGGAAGAATCCCTCGCCGCATTGACTGCTGCCAGTCTACCCGCCGAAGAGGATTTTCTCCGCCGCTATCCACGCGAGCTAAGCGTGGGGATGGCTCAGCGCGTCCTAATCGCCCTGGCCGTATTGCATCGTCCCAAGCTGCTGATCGCCGACGAAGCCACCAGCGCGCTCGACCTCATAACCCAATCCGAAATCCTGGCGCTCTTCACACAGCTCAGCCGTACTTACGGAATTTCGATCCTGTTCATCACCCACGACCTGGCAGCCGCGGCCAGTTCGTGTGATCGTCTCGCCATTCTGTACGAAGGTGAAATAGCAGAATCGGGAACCCCGGACCAGATCCTGCGCCACCCGGTCCACCCGTACACCGCTCGCCTGGTAGCCGCTCTTCCGCACGTGGGGCAGGTCTCCGATCTGCCGAGGGCTTCAGCCCTCTTCTAAAAAATCAGTCACGCGCGACTTCCCTTATAAAATCTATAAGTTGCGCAATTCCCCTTGCGGCCCTCTGCTAGATTTAAATCGAGAAGAGGATTCTACACCCGCCCTTCTTCAACAAGTTTCTTCCAGGCCTGGGAGCGTTGCATTGTGGTGGAGCGGAACTTCCGGAGCCCCTGGAAAGGCTTACGAGAGCTAACTATAGGGATAGCCTCGACGGAAGATCTTGGAATCGCGATTTCATAACGTCAGGAAGCTAGAAATGGCTGATGACATCCGAGAGTTGCACGCCGTAGACGAGAATGGCTCGTGAGGCGGAACTCAATTCACTGGCGGCCGACCTAAAAATTCGGCCGCCCGCAGCGTCCGAGTGGGAGTAGTGTCTCTGCTCACGACGGCGTCCGCGCCGTCTCCAGCGATCTCTCAATCGCGATCCTTACCAACTGCCCGCGTGTCCGCACGCCCGTCTTCTCAAACAACTGCTGCAGCGTCGCCTTCACCGAACTTTGCGACACCCCGATCCTGTGCGCGATCTCTTTGTTGGTCAGCCCTTCAAACACGCTCCTCAACACCTGTTGCTCACGCGCGGTCAGTTGGCCCGTTGAAGTCGGGACTTTCGATTCCAGCCCCCGGCCCGCACCCGCGGCCAGCTTCGGGTCGATCCATTCTCCCCCCGCGGCCACCGTCCGGATTGCTTCCAGCAGCGTCGCCGGCGAGCTGTGCTTCAGGAAGATTCCGGAGATCCCCAGCTTCCACGACGCCGAAATATCGGGCGGACTCATTCCTGCAGTCACCATCAGGATTTTGCCCTTGTATCCGCCTGCGATGGCTGAAGAGATGAAACGCGTCCCAGTGTCATCCTCCAGATCGAAATCCAGCAGGATCATGTCAACGTGCGATCGCGCCAGCACCGCTAGAGCTTCGGCCGGCGTGCCGCACTCGGCCACCGTTTCGAAGTCCGGTTCCGAAACGAGCAGCCTGCGTAAGCCCTCGCGAAACAGAATGTGATCGTCAAGCAGTAGGAGCCGGATGTGCATGTTCAAGTAATTTTGAGGAAGGCTCTTCGGGCGTTGGGGCTACGGCCAGTTCGAGCAGAAACGAGCAGCCCGGTTGGTCTGGGTCGTGGCGCAGGTCGCCTCGAAACGATCGCATGAAGGCTCGTGACAGGTACAGCCCCAATCCAGTTGCGTCCGCGCCCTTTTGCAGAGGTTGAAAGAGCTTGTGACCTTTCGGAATGCCGGGTCCGCTGTCGGTGATCCTCACCGAAACTCCGTCTTTGCGCGCCGCCACCCGAATGCTGATTTCTTTGTGCGACGCATGCTCCAGCGCTCGCTCGCTATTCTTGGTCAGGTTCAACAGGACTTGCAACAGGCTATGGCGATCGGCCTGAACCAGCGGCAAATTCTCAGGGATATCCCAGCGCAACGCGATGTCGGCTTCCTCGCAACGCGGCTCCAGCACGATTCGTAAGTCGGTCAACACCTCGCGCAGATCGATTTCGGATGGCTTGGCATGGCCCACACTCTGCTTCAATTCCAAGGAAGCAATCTTGGCGAGCGTCTCCACCAGAGATCCCAGCGCTTCAAAATCCTGATTGCCTTCCAGCGATCCGTTTCGCAGCAGATTCTCATGCACCACGCCGATGGCTCCGCACACATTCCGAACTTCGTGCGATACCGCCGCCACCAGAATCCGCGAGCCTGCCAGTAGCTGTTCCAGGCTGGCTTCTTCGCGTTCCCTCAGATGCTCCGACCCATCTACAAGCAGCGCCGCGAGCCTCGGTCCCGCCGCGGTGCTGTAGGTGGAAAAGAAAACGTCGGCCAGGAAGACGTCGCCGTTTTCGCGTTGGCCGCGCGTCTGCATCTCGGTACAAAAAATCTTCGCGGTCTCCTCAATAGAAGGCACTGATCCCAGCGCGGGAATGTATCGCGAGATTCGCTTTCCCGGCAAAGTTCCCTCGGCGACCCCAAGCAACCGGTGCGCCGCAGGATTAGCGAGCAGAATCTCTCCCTGCGAAGTCATCGTAAGTACCGCGGCCGGGCTGCTTTGGATCAAGAATTCCAATTGCTCCTCCGCCGCCCTGCGCGCTGTAGCTTCTCTTTCCAGGCGCGCCAGGCTTTCCACCTCTCTGCGGAATCCCTTGGTCACAGCCTGGGAAAGAAAGCCCGTGATGCCCAGGGTGAGGAAGATCAACGTATCGCGCGCATATTCGGAGTCCATGGGAAATGGATCCAACCGGTCAGAGAGGTACGTGCAGAAAATCGCGATCAATAGCAGCGGCCACCAGCCCACGATGGTGCCCAGCAAAACCATAGGGAAGATGTACAAAAAGCCTAGAGTGGCATTGAACTCGACTTTCCAGTCGACAATCGCGATGAGGGCGATCAGGATCGCGGCCGATACAAACACCACGCTGGGCCGCCATTGTAAAATCCTGCGGATCATGCTTTTCCCTCACTTGTGATTCTACAGCCTGGCTGTCGGCAGCCCCAGGAATGCCTCAAGAACGCCGTAAGAATGGCCAAAAGATAGCTGGTTGAGTCCGCAGCCTGATCGCTACCATAAGACGGATACCACCTCGGACTGGTGTACTCTCGGAGGAGCGCGCCAGTCCGTCCTAGAATCGCCTCCCACTCAGTGTGAGAAATAAGACCGAACATGACCTGCATGCTTGCGTTCTGGCCGAGAAGGCTATAGAATCCTCAAAGCAGTTTGTTCGGGGTTAGTTTTGAAAGTTACCGCTCTAGCGGGACTGCAGTCTCCACGAAAGAGGTTAGCCATGCGCGTACTCGCAGTTGCACTCGGTTCTGTACTGCTTTCGATTTCTTTGTTCGGCCAGGCAGGCACAGGCACCATTACAGGAACCGTTACCGACCCGGCCGGTGCAGTCGTTGCCAATGCCGCCGTCGAAGTCAAAGGCACCGACACGGGTGTCCCTTACCCGACTGTGACTACGGACACCGGCGCTTACACAGTTCTCAGGCTGCCTCCTGGCCCTTACAACGTCACGGTAACAGCGCCGGGCTTCAAGAAATACGCCCGTAGCGGTCTGACCGTGGATGCGGGACAGACTCTTCCTCTGGACGTCCGGCTTGAAGTCGGTGCGGCTTCCGACTCCGTTACGGTTACCGCCGAAGGCACGCTGCTCAAAACCGAGAGCGGCGACGTCTCTCACAACGTGACCCTGGCGCAGTTGGACGAACTGCCCATCCTGGGTGTCGGCACCGCGAACGCGGGCAGCAACGGCATTCGCAATCCTTACAACTCTGTGGTCTTCCTTCCCGGCGTGAGTTACTTCGCCAACTTCGCCATGATCGTGAACGGCGCACCCACGAACACCGCGGCGTACCGAATCGAAGGCTTGGACAACACCAACCACACTGTCGCCTTCGCGATCATGCAAAACATGCCGAACGCCGACGCGATTCAGGAAATGGCCATCCAGACCAGCAACTACGCGGCTGAATACGGACAAGCCGGTGGTGGCCTCTTCAACATCACCATGAAGTCGGGCACGAACCAGTTCCACGGCACCGCCTTCGAATATTTCGTCAATGAAGATCTGAACGCCGGTATTCCGTTCTCCTTCAGCGGTAATGGAAACAAGTATCGTCCCGTGAATCGCCGCAACGATTACGGCGGCACGTTCGGCGGTCCTTTCTGGATTCCCAAAGTTTACGATGGCCGCAACCGGACCTTCTTCTTCTATTCCTATGAGCGCTACAAGGAAGCGCAGGGACTGACCTTCCCGCTCACCACCCTTCCTAACGCGGCCTATCAACAGGGCAACTTCAGTGCGATCTCACCCAATGGCGGTGCGAACTTTAACACCGCGCTCGGCGTCCCGTCCACACCGATCGCCACCGACGCAGCCGGGCAACCAGTGTACGCCAACGAAATTTACGATCCGCTCACGCGCAAAACTGTGAATGGAGTCGGCGTCGCTTCTCCGTTCCCGGGCAATATTATTCCTCTGACACGTTTCAGCCCCGTCGCCGTTGCGATTCAAGGCGCTGCTGCCGCCTCTGTCCAACGCGAATCTGTACCAGGCCAATTACAACGGGTACAACCTGGGCCAGCGCATCACAGCCATTCCGTCCATCAAAGTCGACCACGTGCTGAATGCGAAGCAGAAGCTTTCTTTCTATTTCCACCACACCGATACACAGGCGCAGTTCACCACGCCCAACGGCAATGCCGACGGTCTGCCTGACCTGCTTACCGGCGCTCGCGGCTCGATTCCAATTGGCGGCCCAACCTATCGTCTGAACTACGACTACACGTTGACCCCAACCCTTCTGCTCCACGCGGGCGTTGGCTATTCGATGATCTACTTCTTTGACAGCGGTCCGTACACGCGCAGCGGCAAGACGGTGGATTGTCAGGCGATGCTGAAGCTCACCGGCTGCGAAGGCACGTTCAACTTTCCGACGATCGTCGCCGGTAACGTAAGCACGCCCGTCCAGTTAGGTGGCATGCAGCAACTCGGCAACGCCTTAGCCCACACGGCGACGCATACGGAGCGGCCCTCCGGAAACGCCAACGCGACTTGGGTTCGCGGCAACCATACCTACAAAGCGGGTATGGAATTCTGGCTGCAGGCCCAGATCACCGCGCCTCCCACGGGTGTTGGTTTATACTTCTCCACTCTCAGCGGTCCCGCGGGTTCCGTTTCCACCGGTTCGGTCACCAATACTGGAGCAACCGGCGTTCCCGCTTCACTTACAACCGTCGGTGGAAATCAGCCCGGCTTCCCCTACGCGAACTTCCTCTTGGGTGACGTGACCACTGCTACGCAGTATGCGCCCGTCGATGCTCGGATGTTCAAAACCCAGTGGGCCACTTTCATTCAGGATTCGTGGAAGGTCACTCGCAAGCTCACCGTCGACTACGGCCTCCGGTGGGACCTCGCGACTCCCGCAACCGAAGAGCACGGACGCTCCGCCAATCTTAGTTTGACCACACCGAACCCCGCGGCTGGCGGCCGCCTGGGCGCAGCGATCTTCCAAGCCACCTGCAACTGCAGCTTCGTGGGGTCATATCCGTATGCGATTGGCCCTCGGCTCGGCATTGCCTATCAGCTCAACGATAAGACCGTCTTCCGCGGCGGCTGGGGCCTCGCCTACGGATTCCCCAACGACATCAATATCCAAAACACCGCCAACCTGAGCAATGCTGTCACTTCTCCGGGAGCATTCAACCAGCTCAACGTTGCCGGCACCATCCCGCAGCCGATTTGGCCGAATTTCGATCCCGCGCAGACCCCGCTGGCCGGTCAGACCACCAGCGGATTCCTTGGCTTCCTGGATCCGAACGCCGCTCGCCCTCCCCGTCAAAATCAATGGAGCATCGGCGTGCAGCGTGAAATCACGCCGAACTTCGTCCTGGAAGCCGCCTACGTGGCCAATCGCGGAGTGTGGTGGGCGCTGCCCGGAATTACGGGTCAGCCCGGACCGGCCAGCTATCTGAACCAGGTCGCACCGTCGGTGTTCCAGCATTATGGTCTGGACCCCTACAACAACCCGGCCGACAATCTACTGCTGAATACCGCCATCAACGCGCCTGCGATTACTTCCAGGGTCGGCAACGTGACCCCCTACTCGGGTTACGCCGGCACCAACACGCTGCTGAATGCTCTGCGTCCTTATCCGCAGTTCTCGACGATCGTCACGCAGAATTCGCCCACCGGAAATACCTACTATGACTCGCTTCAGGTGAAGGGCACCAAGCGCATGGCACACGGCCTGCAAGTGAACGGAACCTTTACATGGTCCAAAGCGATGCAATCGATCCGCCCGAACCTGTTTGTGGCGTCGAACAAGTCGCTTGAGACCACGGATCAGCCGTTCCTGTTCAACGCGAACATTCTGTACAACACGCAGTCCTATTTCTCGAAGAAACTGCTCA
This sequence comes from Terriglobia bacterium, assembly GCA_963766615.1. Taxonomy (GTDB): domain Bacteria; phylum Acidobacteriota; class Terriglobia; order Bryobacterales; family Bryobacteraceae; genus Palsa-187. Next base: position 152,621 of record CAVYBC010000006.1, on the reverse strand, counting down.
ACACCTTGGTCGGTGGGTGGTCTCTTGGCGCCTTCGTGCAATATGGCAGCGGCCTTCCGCTTACACCTCCCGCCGCCACGAACACGAATTTCCTTGGCGGCAGCGAACAGATTCGCGTCAAGGGCCAGCCTCTCTACCTGAAGGATTTGAACTGCGGCTGCATCAATCCCTATAACGATGTGGTTTTGAATCCTGCTGCCTGGCAGAATCCCGCGAACGGTACGTTTGGGCCCGCCACGGGCACGCTCTACGGCGATTTCCGGTCCGCCCGCCGTCCGCAGGAAAACTTTAATATCGGCCGCGCGTTCCGCTTCAAGGAAAGATACGTTTTCTCCGTCCGTGCGGAATTCACCAACATCTTCAACCGGACTCAGATCGGGAATCCTATTACCACCACTCCGCAATCCAACCCTTCAAAGAACGGTGCGGGTCAATACAACGCGGGGTTCGGAGTCATCAATCTGACCGTCTCCGGACCGAATCAGGCGCCCAGCTACACCCAGAATGGTGTGGTCGGCCAGTTGTATCAGCTGCCGCGCAACGGCACACTGATCGCCCGCTTCTCCTTCTAGGACCTCCGCGAACCGATGGGCCCGTCAACCGGGCTGGCCCATCGGTTCTTTATTTTTTAGGCTGCTGCATTCTCACCCGCTTACACTTCGGGCATCTCCATTTCCTGTTGCCGTGATAAATGTGCCCCTTCAACTCCTTCATAGGGGTTTTGCATTTTTTACAAGTCACCCCGCTCCTTTCAATTGGATTCTAATAAGAGTATGAGCACTCCGCACAAACCAACGCCCGTGGAGAAAATCGATCTGCCGGTGGATCCTCGCAAGGAATGGTCGGAAGAGGACATCGACATCGAAGGCCGCAAGCCCGACCTGGAGGAAACCGAAGAAGACGAAATCGACCTCTAGGTGTATCTTGAGCCGCGACGGTGACGGAGCGGATTTGTGCCATGACCCCAACCGTTCCCCATTCACCTACCACGTCCAAACGCCTGCTCCCCTGGCTGATCGCCGTAGCGTTCTTCATGGAGTCGCTGGACACCACCATTCTCAACACCGCTGTGCCCGCCATCGCCGAGGCGCTTAAAGTGGTTCCGCTGAGCATGAAGGCGGTGCTCTCCAGCTATACCTTGAGCCTCGCAGTCTTCATCCCCATTAGTGGTTGGATGGCCGACCGCTTCGGAACTCGCCGGGTATTCGCCGCCGCCATCGGAATTTTCACTCTTGGATCTTTCCTCTGCGGCATCTCCAATAACATCCATGTCCTGGTGGCATGCCGCATTTTGCAAGGATTCGGCGGAGCCATGATGGTTCCCGTGGGTCGCCTCACTATGGTTCGGGCCTTCGCGAAAGCCGAACTGGTTCGCGCCATGAGTTTCGTCGCCATCCCGGCCCTGATCGGCCCCATGCTGGGGCCCGTCGCAGGCGGATTCCTGGTGGGCTACTTCAATTGGAGAGTCATCTTCTTTGTGAACCTGCCCATCGGGTTGCTCGGCCTCTTCATGGTGTACATGCATCTGCCCGACTATCGCGAGCCGCGCACGCAGCCGCTGGATTGGAGCGGTCTGGTGCTGTTTGGTTCCGGCGTCGCACTGCTGTCCTATGTGCTGGAGGTCTTCGGCGAGCACTCGCTTGGCCTCAACCAAATGGCGTTGCTTCTGGGGCTGTCCGCGGTGCTACTGGCAGGCTACGGATTCCATTCCACCCGGACCACCCACCCGCTGCTGAGGCTCAGCCTGATTCGCATCCGAACCTTTCGCGCCTCTATCAGCGGCAGCTTCTTCACGCGTCTGGGCATCGGAGGAATCCCGTTCATTTTCCCGCTGCTGTACCAGGTTGGGCTCGGCTTCAGTCCGCTGCAATCGGGCCTCCTGATGATGCCCCAGGCCATTGCCGCCATGAGTCTGAAGATGACCATGCAGCCCATCCTGGCCCGCTTTGGCTATCGAACGGTTCTGATTTCCAATACCCTGATCATCGGCCTGCAGATCCTTCTGTTCACAACCATCGGACCAAAAACTCCCATCTGGTTGATCGTGATCCAACTGTTCACTTTCGGATTCTTTACCTCGCTGCAGTACACCAGCATGAACACGCTGGTCTATGCGGACATCACCGAAGAACAAGCCAGCAGTGCCAGCACTATCGCCAGCACCATGCAGCAAATGGCGATCAGCTTCGGCGTGGCAACGGCATCGCTGGCCACCGCGTTTTTCATACCCGACCGGTTTCATTCCGACTCGGCACAGATGATCGGGGGTGTCCAGAAGGCTTTCTTCGTCCTGGGGGCAATGACGATTCTCTCGACGTTCATTTTTAACGAAGTAAAAAGCGGCGATGGCGACGCGGTGAGTCTGCACAAAGAGGCGAACCTGGACAAAGTGGTTCACCACTAAACCCCGGGCTTACGCCCTGGGGCTGAACCCGCGACCATAAACGGAATACAATACCTTGCAGAATCTAATTCCGAGGACCTAACCAATGACCTTCACAAAATTCGCCCTGATCGCCGCTGCAATCGCCGGCAGCGCTTCCGCCCAACTGCCGCAATCCCGCGTACTCACTCTCGACGCCGCACAGGCGATCGCGCAGGAGACTCTCTCCAACTGCCGCACTGCCGGCTACAAAGTCACCGTTCTTGTAGTGGACAGCATGAACGCCCCCAAGGCTATGTTGCGCGACGATGGCGCGACGGCATCCACTACCGAAGTCGCCAAGATGAAGGCGACCGCGACTATGCTTTACAATCGGCCCTCCGGCCCCGCCCAGCCTCTGCCCGCCGGTACCACCGCTCCACCGGCTACCATCCCCGGCACCATCAACGCCCAGGGCGGCGTGCCGATCAAGTTCGGTGACGTGACCATAGGCGCGGTGGCGGTCAGCGGAGCTCCAGGTGGCGATAAGGACGCTGCCTGCGCTACAGCGGCCCTGACGAAGCTCGCCGACAAATTGAAATAGGTGGCGTCAAAACCTGTAGACAGCCAGGAGCACCTGCATCGGGTGCGGAAACTCTGCATGGCTCTTCCCGGCACCACCGAGAAGATCTCCCATGGTGAGCCGACCTTCTTCACCAACAAGAAGGTGTACTGCATGTTCGCCAACAATCATCATGGCGATGGGCACGTCGCGGTGTGGATTGCCGCGGCTCCTGGCGCGCAGGCGACGCTCATTCAAACCTGGCCCAAGACGTTCTTCCGCCCTCCGTACGTCGGTGTAAAAGGGTGGGTTGGCATTGAGCTCGCCGCTATCGACGACGAAGATCTGGGAGCGCACCTGACCGAAGCGTGGAAGCTTATTGGCGCAAAGAAGCCTTCAGGCCGGAATAAATCGCAATGACGATTCGTTGATGCAATAACGCAGCGACGTGGGCGGCGGACCGTCATTGAAAATGTGCCCCAGGTGCGCGTCGCATTCCTTGCACAACACCTCAATGCCGATGTCGAGCGAAGCGACCAGGCCATTCACGCTGCGGACGTTCTCTTTGGCGATCGGCGCGGTGAAGGACGGCCAGCCCGTGCCGGAATCGTATTTGTCCTGCGACCGGAACAAAGCATTGCCACAGCAGATGCAGCGGAACAAGCCGTTCTGGTGAAGTTGATAGTAGGTGCCGGTAAAGGGGGTATCGGTGGATGCCTTACGCGTCACGTAGTATTGCTGCGGCGTGAGCCGACCGAACCAGTCCGCGTCGGCGCGGACCACTTTAGGAATCGTCACCTCGCCCAGATTCTGCCCCTGGTCGTCGAACTTGACGACGGAAACCTGCGCGCCTGTTTCGCTGCTGGGAAGGACCTCCGGCGAAAGGACATTTCGCCGAAACCACGCCAAGCCTAGACATCCCAACGCAATTGGGGTTATCCATAAAACGCGGCGCCTGGTGGGATCTTCTTTACCGAAATCGAACATCCTTCTTTATTGTCCCTCGATTTTTCCGCCGCGAGTGTTCGACAATAGAGGTACCCCCTCCAGCTTTGGCACTCCTAATCAATACCAACGCCGTTTCGAAATCATACGGAGCTACGCCCCTCTTCCGTGATATTTCTTTGACCATCTATGAAGGCGACCGGCTCGGCGTGATCGGTCCCAATGGTTCCGGCAAGTCGACCCTGCTTGAAATCCTCGCAGGCCGGCGCGACCCCGATTCAGGAGAGGTCACCCGGCGCAAGGGGACGCGGCTCGCTTATGTCGCGCAGGACTCGCAGTTTCCTTCAGGGATCACTGTGAGGGCCGTCCTGAGAAAGGCGCTGGAAAATGCCGGCGTGCCGGAAGCCGAGTGGCTTGCCCGCGAATCGGAAACGTTGGGGCGCACCGGCTTCGACAACTTCGATCTGGAAGCGTCGGCTCTCTCCGGGGGATGGCGAAAGCGCTTGTCGATCGCCGAGGCTCTGGTGCAGGACCCAGCCATTCTTCTCCTCGACGAGCCCACCAACCATCTCGATCTCGCCGGCATCGATTGGCTGGAAAAGCTTCTGCGCAATTCCACGTTTGCTTCTGTCCTCATCAGCCACGACCGCTACTTCCTGGAAAACGTTCCCACCTCCATCGCAGAGCTGAATCGCATTTATGTCGACGGCTTCCTGCAAGTGGTAGGTAATTACAGCGCGTTTCTGGAGAAGAAGGCCGAGGTTCTTCATGCGCAGGCCAAGCGTCAGGATGCCCTGGAAAATCGTGTGCGTACCGAAGTCGAATGGTTGCGGCGCGGACCGAAGGCGCGCGCCACCAAGGCCAAGGCTCGCATCGATACAGCCAACGACATGATTAGTGAGCTGGCTGGGTATCGCTCCCGAGCCCGCACCGAAACGGCCGATATCGATTTTGTCGCCACCGGGCGCAACACCAAGCGACTGGTTCACCTGGAAGGCGTCTCGTATGCCTACGAGGGCAAGCCTCTCTTCAAAGACCTCGACTTTACGCTGACCACCGGATTGAGGGTCGGCCTTGTTGGCCCCAACGGCAGTGGCAAAACCACTCTGCTGCGCTTGATTCGCGGCGAGATGGAAACGCAGGCAGGTACAATCGAGCGCGCCGACCGCCTCCGCATCGTTTATTTCGATCAGATTCGCAGTCTTGACCCCGCGATCACTTTGCGCCGAGCTCTAGCGCCCGATAGCGACTCAGTAATTTATCGCGACCGGGTGATTCACGTCGCCTCCTGGGCGGATCGCTTCATGTTCACCAGCGAACAGCTCAATCAACCGGTGGGAAGATTGTCCGGCGGGGAACGCGCCCGCGTGCTGATCGCCGCGCTGATGCTGGATCCCGCCGACGTTTTGCTGCTGGATGAGCCGACCAATGACCTCGACATTCCAACGCTCGAAATTCTCGAAGAAAGCCTGCTGGAATTTCCCGGCGCGCTGGTCTTGGTCACCCATGACCGCTATCTGTTGGATCGCGTGTCGACGGTGGTGCTCGGCCTCGATGGCTGGGGCGGGGCGGAGCGCTTCGCCGACTACTCGCAGTGGGACTTGTGGGTGGCGGAGCAGAAACAACAAAAGTCCAAACCGGCTCCAAGCGCCGTTCGGCCTGCCGCTACCGGAAAGAAAAAGCCTTCCTATCTGGATACCCGAGAGTATGAAGGAATGGAAGAGCGGCTCGCGCAAGCCGAACTGATTTTGGATGCCAAGCGGACCGCGCTGCAGGACCCCGAGGTGGTGAAAGACGGCCGGCTGCTGGAGCAAGCCTATCGCGAATTGCAAGAAGCCCAAGCTTCCGTGGATCAGCTTTATGAGCGCTGGGCAGAGTTGGAAAAGAAGTTAGGTTGACGCAGGAATGGTCGGCCTGCTCGTCCATGGCGACAACCACTTCATCGTCCGCGGGCCTTTACCCGGCCGTGCGGATGCCCTGGCTCTGGTACATCACTGGTCGGTAATCCAAATCGGTGCGACCATTCCTCCCAACCTGAATCGCTGGCACATCAGCTCGCGGGAATTTCGAGAGGATTTGGCTTGGGCCGTGATCGTGCCGGCAGCCAGCGAGCCGTCCGCTGCCGTCGTCACCCTTTTGGCTGAATTGAACACTCGCGGCGTTATCGCGCATCGTGCCGACCGGGACTGTTGGTGAACCACCTGCGAGCCGGATTTAAAGATTCATAGCGCGGAACATTGCCAAGCGTTGGTCATGCAGGGGATCGTTTACTACTTTGCTTTGATTGTTGATCACCATGGTGGCGCGGTCTTTTGCTGTGAATTTGGGCCAGTGCGGGAGTTTGGGCGTGTTGGGATCGCCGGTGCGCGCGAAGGCGATCCAGGCGTCGCTTACTTTGTCGGCCAGGGCCATCGCTTCGGGGCCGCCTCCGGTCAGCCGGGTGGAGATCTTGACGTTGTCGAAGGCGAAGGGGATTTCCATCGTGTGTGGGGACTTCAGGCGGCCGCCTTGCACCGGAGTTTCCCAAGTGAAGTAGTACAGGAACACGGAACCTTTGCCGAGATCGGCGCGGCGCTCGGCGATTTTCATCGTCGGGGCGCCGTAGCGGTAATCGCTGGCGATCAGGAAATAGAGGTCGGAAGGCGTCGCGGTTTTGTTGAGGCCGCGGTAGAGGTCGATCATGGCAGTGGACTGATCGCCTAGCAGGTCCTTCACGCGGGTGTGCAGACCGGCGTCGTCGAGGTGAAAGGCGGGCTCGTCGTTGGCGGAGAAGAGAGTCATCTCGGTGCGGGTGCAGCCGATCATCACGGGCACATCGGCGGAGACGGGTGAGGCTTTGGGCTGGAAGGGGTGCTGAGGAAGGATCTTGCCGTCCACGGTGGGGGCGAAGCCGTCCATGGACTGATCGACGCCGCGCTCGTCTTTCACAACGGCGAAGTAGGCGGCCATGATTTTTTCGACAGGGAGCTTCTGGAGCTGATGCACATCGGCTTTTTGGATGCCCAGCTTGGTTAGCAGGCGCTCGGCGTTCTTGATGGCTACGTCGCGGCCGGCGACTTGGAGTGCCGCGCCGCTTTCAATGGTCGCGCGATGGAACAGGCCTTTGGCTGAAGGCATGGCGAGCAGCGTTTCCACTTTTCGGCCTCCACCGGATTGGCCGAAGATCATAACCGTGTTTGGGTCGCCGCCGAATTGGCCGATGTTTGCGCGTACCCATTTGAGGGCCTGGACGATGTCCATCATGCCGGTGTCGCCGGAGGCTACGAAGTCGGTACTGAACTCGCTGAGGTTAGCGAAGCCCAAAACATTCAGGCGGTGGTTGATGGTCACCACAACTACGTCGCCGCGGCGGGCGAGGTTGGTTCCGTCATTATCAGGAGAAGATCCCGAACCGGTGGCGAATCCGCCGCCGTGGCACCAAAACATGACCGGGCGCTTGCCGTTCTTCAGGGCCGGGGTCCAGACGTTGAGCACCAGGCAGTCTTCCCCTTCGGCGGGGAGGTTCGAGCCGGAGACGCTTAATGCGCCGGGGGCGGGAGGCGGAGCGGCGGGGTCGCGCTGGGGGGCGCTGTGGCCATATTCGAGGGCGTCGCGAACGCCCGTCCACTTCATGGGGTCGGCTGGAGGCATGAAGCGGTTCGCGCCGGCGGTGGTCGCGCCGTAGGGGATTCCTTTGAAGGTTTGGATGCCGTTGTTGGTGATGCCGCGGACTTTGCCGAAGGTCGTGTCTGCGATTACGAATTTGGAGTCCTGGGCGGTGGCGAATCGGAAGGAGAGGGCGGCAGCCGTGGAGTGCCGTAGGAACGTTCTGCGGGTGGACATGATGAACCTCCGGCGATGATTTTATCACTCCAACGTCGGTGCAGGCGCTCGTCGTAGGCTCCTAACCCGCACTTTCCTGCATGCATACTTTAGTCTACACGCACAAGTGTCATTAACGCTTAAGTTTCTACATGAATTGGAGTTAGTGTTATCAAAACATTGATTACACTATGTCTATAATCTTAAAGCGACCTATCAGCCGGTTTATTTTTCTATTGACACTTCCTGTATACATGGCATAGAATCGCCTTGCCTGCATGCAGGGGTGCCATGCAGGTTTCAAAAGGGGGTTAACATGCGCAATGGGTCAATCCTTCTCTATTTCATTCTTTGTGCGGCGGCGTTGTGGGGCCAGTCGGACAAAGGAACCATTACCGGCACGATTGTGGATCCCGCGGGGGCGGTGATCGCAACGGCTCCGGTGGAGGTTAAGAATATCAACACGGGTGTGGTTTACAACACGGCCAGCAGCGCGACGGGGAACTTCACGTTGGTGCAGGTGCCGGCGGGTGAATACGAGATGTCGGTGGTGGTGCCGGGATTCAAGAAGTATGTGCGCCGGAACATTGTAGTGGACGTGGCGCAGACGGTGAGATTGGATGTGGCGCTGGAGGTTGGGGCGGCTACGGAGTCGGTCACGGTGACGGGCGAGGTATCGCTACTGAAGACGGAAAGCGGCGAGTTGAGCCACACCATAGCGGCGGACCGGTTGATTGACCTGGGCTTGCTATCGATCGGAGGAACGTTTTCGTCGAGCCAGGGGTTGCGCTTCTACATGACAGAGACGCAGCTTATTCCGGGGACGTATGCGCCGACGGGATTCCTGACCGGGGTTCGCATGAATGGCGCACCGATTGGCACGCAGAGAACGCAGATTGACGGCATGGATGCGACCAACGGGTTGAATTCGGTGCAGGCGGGCACGCAGCCCAGCGTGGACGCGATGCAGGAGACGGCGATTCAGACCAGCAATTTTTCGGCGGAGTTCGGGTCGGTGGGCGGCGGGTTGTTTAACGTGACGTTGAGGTCGGGGACGAATCAATATCACGGGGCGGGGTATGAGTATCTGTCTAACGAGGCATTCAACGCGGCGACGCCTTATGTGAACACCAAGCCTCGCATCCGGAGGAACGATTACGGGTTCAACGTCGGTGGGCCTGTGCGGATTCCGGGACTCTACAATGGCAAGGACAAAACGTTCTTCTTTTACAACCGCGAGGAGTACAAGGAATTCTTTGTGGTGAACGATACCGCGATCACGGTGCCGACGGCGGCTTATCGCTTGGGGAATTTCGCTACGACGCTGACCACCAGGACGCTGGGGACCGATCCCTTGGGTCGCACGATTCAGGAAGGCACGATTTACGATCCAACGACGGCCCGGAGCGTGAATGGTCAAATTGTTCGCGATCCGTTTCCGGGGAACATGATTCCGGCCGCCCGTCTGGATAAGGTCGCGCTGGCGATTCAGAACCTGATTCCCGCGCCGACGTCGGGTGGGACCTCGTTGAACTTCTTGCCGTCGTTCCCGAACGATCGGGTTACGTCGAACGAGTCGGTGAAGATCGATCACCAGTTGACGGCGAAGTCGAGGATCTCTGGCTCGTATTTGACCAATGCGACAGCGACACAATATTCGCAGAGTCTGAATGGGTCGGAGGGTCTGCCGCCTACCATCACGGCTACTCGCGGGAGTTTCACAACGTCCTTCAACTGGCGCGTGAATTACGACTACAGCGTGACGCCGACCATGCTGCTGCACGTGGGGCTGGGGTCGGTTACGTATCCTTTCAATGATCATTCCCCTACGACGGACTACGATCAGGTGAAGAATCTGGGTCTGGTGGGATCGCCCTTGCCTGTGGGCCGTTTCCCCAGCATTAGCGGGCTGTGCCAGGCCGGGTTGTCACCGGCTTGTACGGGCACGGGCGGGATGGCGAATATGGGTCCTGGAGTTGGGGCGACGCAATCGAGCAGCAAACAGATTTCGCCTACCTTCAATACTTCGCTCACGTGGGTACGCGATAACCACACGTTCAAATTTGGCGGGGAGCTGCGGACGTTTGGGTATATCGGGCATATCATTACGGCGTCGAATGGGTCGTATGTGTTTGCGGCGAACCAGACAGCGCAGCCTTATGCGCAGTCGTCCACGATCGGCGTGGGGACGGTTGGATTTCCGTATGCGAGTTTTCTGTTGGGGTTGGTGAACAATGGCGTGGTGAATCCTCCCGCCGATGTTCGGACGGGGAAACATTTCATCGCGGTCTTCGCGCAGGATACCTGGAAGATCACTCGCAAACTGACGCTCGACTATGGGCTGCGGTATGACTACGATACTTACCCGAAGGAGCAGTATGGACGCATGCCGACGCTCGCGGCGGCGCTTGCGAATCCTACTGCGGGCGGCCATCCGGGAGCGACGATCTATGAAGCGACCTGCAATTGCAATTTCGGCAAGAACTATCCCTACGCTTTAGGTCCGCGGTTGGGGTTGGCTTATCAGATCACGCCCAAGACTGTATTGCGGGCGGGGTTCGCGGTGGCTTATGACGGGACTGCGACGGCTACGCCGGGGCAGACGAATGCTACTCCTAATAACGCTTTTAGCGCTCCTGGATTTGGTGATCCTGCGATGACCTTGGCGGGTGGAGTGCCTCAGGCTTATGTGCTGCCGTGGCCTAATTTCTCTCCGGGGTCGTATCCGAATCCGAATTTCCCGGCGATTCAGAATGGGCCGGCTGTGGTGGTGGATCAGAACGCGGGCCGTCCGGCGCGACAGGTTCAGTGGAGTGTCGGATTGCAGCGGGAAATATTTCGCAATCTGGTGGTGGAAGGGGCTTACGTCGCCAATCGAGGCGCGTGGTGGCTTAGTACGACGCTGGATAATTACAACGCTCTGACGTCGCAGATCTTGTCGGCTAATGGATTGGATATTAACAGCGCCGCGGATCGAGCGATATTGCGGGCAACGATCGGGTCGAGTGCGGCAGGGCGTTTCCAGAATAAACTGCCCTATACTGGTTTTCCGACTACCGCGACTGTGGCTCAGGCGCTACGGCCTTATCCGCAATTTTCCAGTGGACTGACGCCACTGTGGGCTCCTGAAGGGCGGACCTGGTATGACTCATTCCAGGCCAAGGTGACGCAGCGGTTGTCGCATGGATTGGATTTCACTTACGCGTTCACATGGGCGAAGGAACTGCAGTCGGGTACGGAACTGGGGGTGGTGAATGATGTTTTAAATCGTGCCAATGACAAGACCATTTCGGGTCTATCGCGGCCGTTCGTCAGCGTGATCGCCGCGCATTACCAGCTACCGAAAATCGGAACGAATCGGGTTCTCTCTTATGTGGCGCGGGATTGGGCTATCGGCGCGACTTTAAGTTATGCCAGTGGGCTGCCGATTCCGGCGCCGACATCAAATAATCGGCTGAGCACGCTGTTGTTCCAGAACACGGTGTTCAATCGGGTGCCGGGGCAGCCGCTGTTTCTTAAGGATCTGAACTGCCATTGCATCGATCCCACGAAGGATTTGGTTTTGAATCCGGCGGCGTGGACGGATGCGCCCGATGGACAGTTCGGCACGTCGGCGTATTACTACAACGACTATCGTTATCAGCGCCGGCCCTCGGAATCCATGAGTCTGGGGCGGGTGTTTCGCATTCGGGAGAAGATGGCTCTGACGCTGCGGATGAACTTCACTAATATCTTCAACCGGACGGAAATGGCGAATCCCGCCTTTACTAATGCCACCGCGGCTACGACGCGTAGCCCAACTACGGGATTTCTTACCGGAGGGTTCGGATTTGTTAATTACGTAGGCGGGGGGACCTTGCTGCCGCCGAGACAGGGGACGGCCGAGATGCGCTTTAGTTTCTGATGTCCGGTCACTATGATGGATGATGGCTATGTCTGATCATCAAAAGAGTTCGAGCCGGCGCGAGATGCTAACTTACATGGGCGCGGGCGCTGCTGCGTTGTTCGGCGCCCGGGCCGGGCAGGCTGGTGAATTGCCGTTGAACACTTCGGGGCTGGAGCACATCGGCATGACGGTTCCGGACCAGGAGGCGGCGGCGAAGTTTTATGGGATGATTTTCGACCCGCAACTTTTTCAGGAAAAGGATCCGCCGCCGAGGTTTTACGCGAAGATCGGCATCTCTTATATAGCATTCGGCGGCATCGCGGCGAATGCTCCGAATCCCGGGCCGAGGATCGATCATTTCTGCGCGCTGGTCGAGGACTATAAGGGTCCTGAGATGCGCAAGGCGCTGGAGGAAGCGGGGATCACGATGGCGGCGGGACCGGGCGGAATGGCGGCCGATCCGGATGGGCTCCGTCTGCAGTTGCTGGGCGTGCCGGGCGGGTTGGCTAGGACCATCATTCCGAATCGAAGGATTTCTCAGGATGAACCCGCGGTGCAGGCGATCGGGTTCGATCATATTGTGGTGTCAGTTTCGAATCTGGAGAAGTCGGCGGCGTTCTACCGGAAGTTTTTCGGCATGGAGGTCGCGCGGAACAAGAAGCCGGAAGGCGCTGTGTTTGCGGCGGCTAAGACTCGGCTGGTCCTTGAGCCGGTCGTTTCCGGAAAAATGGCAGGCGTGGATCGCATCGCGATTAAGGTTGCGGGATTTGACCGGAGGGTGGTCGCGGACAAACTTAAAAAGCTGGGAGCCGAGGTGACTTCGAATGAGAAGGACTCTGTACGGTTCAAAGATCCGAACGGGTTCGTTATGGAGTTGAAGGCGGCCTGAGTATGCGCCGATTGATTTTCGCAATGACTGTGCTGCCTGTGCTTTTGCAGGCGGCGGATCTGAGAGTCGCCGAGGCTGCTCAGCGCGACGATCGGGCTGCCATCCGCTCCCTAATTCAGCAAAAAGCGGATGTGAACGGTCCTCTTGTCGACGGATCAACGGCGCTGCATTGGGCGGTGGAGGCGGACGATTTGGAAATGGTCGAACTGCTTCTTCATGCCGGAGCAAATCCAAAGGCGCAGGATCGCTATGGTTTTACGCCGCTCTATTTTGCGTGCTCCAACGGGAACGCGCCTGTGATTCGGAAGCTGCTGGAGGCTGGGGCGGATCCTAATGCGGGGGACGCGCAGAAGGAGACGGCGCTGATGACCGCGGCTCGCACGGGATCGGTGGAGTCGCTTAAGGCGCTGCTTCAGAACGGCGCGGCGGTGAATGCCAAAGATGCCGCTACGGGACAGACCGCCTTGATGTGGGCGGTGCGATCCAATCATGCGGCCGAGGTTCAGTTGCTGGTGGAGTACGGCGCCGAGGTTAATGCGCGGACCAGGGTAGGCAAGGCCCCCGCGGTTCGGCCTCCGGGCGCGGGCGGAGGGTCGCATGGAGTTGGCATTGTGCGCAGCGGGTGGCCGGATCGAGGCTTTCAGGATGCTACGCCGGGAGGCATGAACGCGCTGTTGTATGCGGCTCGCGATGGAAGATTGGATAGCGTGACGGCGCTGGTTGCCGCGAAGGCGGATGTGAATCAGGCCGATGCTAATGGAATCACGCCAATGCTGATGGCGATTACGAATAGCCATCTGGACGTCGCGAAGTTTCTGCTTGAAAAGGGCGCGAATCCAAACGGGACGGACTGGTGGGGGCGCGCGCCGGTGTGGGCAGCGATCGAAATGCGGGATCGCGATTATGGGCGGAACAATGAGCATGAGATCGATCGCGATGCGGCGTTTCAGTTGATCCAGATGCTGGTGGATCGCGGCGCTAACGTGAATGCGAGGACGAAAGAGGTCCCGCCGATTCGCCGGTTTGTGACGCCGCTGGGAGATTTGTCGTGGGTGGATTTTACGGGGCAGACTCCTTTCTTGAGGGCAGCGCTGGCTGGGGATATTCAAGTGATGCGGTTGCTGCTGAGCAAGGGTGCCGATCCGAATATCGCGACCGAGGCGGGTACCACGGCGTTGATGGCGGCAGCCGGGGTCAACTGGATGACCGGGCAGACTTACACGGAATCGAACGCGGCTTTGATGGAAGCCGTGAAGCTGTGCATGGAAAAGGGCGGGGATGTGAACGCGACCAATTCTATGGGAGTGACGGCGGTGATTGGCGCGGCGAATCGCGGGTCGGATGACATCATCGAGTTTTTGGTGAAGAACGGGGCTCGGCTGGATGTGAAGGACAAAGAGGGCCGCACGCCCTTGGTTTGGGCGCAGGGCGTTTTCCTGGCGACCAATGCGCCGGAGCAGAAACCTTCGACCATGGCTTTGATCAAGAGGTTGATGGGGCATGAATAGGGTCGCGGCTGCGGTGCTGATGATGGCCGCTGTAGTTGTCTTGGTGCAGCCTGCGAGGCCGCAGGTGAAGTCGCAGGATCAGGCGCTGCTGGATCGCTATTGCATTAGCTGTCATAACCAGAAGACCAAGACCGCCGGGTTGATGCTGGATAAGCTCGACCTGACGCACGCCGGTTCGGATGCGGAGACTTGGGAGAAGGTCGTGCGCAAGTTGCGGGCGGGGATGATGCCTCCGGGTGGGATGCCTCGTCCGGATCGGGCGACGCTGGATGGGTTTACCAGCAAGCTTGAAGCGTCGCTGGATCTTGCTGCGAAAGCCAGGCCGAACCCTGGCACGCCGGGACTGCATCGGCTGAATCGCACGGAGTATGCGGCTGCGGTTCGGGATTTGATTGCGGTCGATATCGATGCCGCTACGATGCTGCCCGCCGATGATTCCAGCGAGGGCTTCGACAACATTGCCGATGCGCTGGCCATTTCGCCGGCACTGGTGGAGCGTTATGCTGCGGCGGCTTCGAAGATCAGCCGGCTGGCCGTTGGAAACATGCTGATCAGCCCGGCTACGGTTACCTATCGCGTGCCGGGGGATCTTTCACAAAGCGAGCATATCGAGGGCTTGCCGCTGGGCACGCGAGGCGGGATTCTGATTCGCCACACGTTTCCTCTGGACGCTGAATATTCGATTAAGGTGCGGACGAGGTCGGCTGGAATCGGGGTCGGCGGAGTGGGACCGGCGGGTGAAGTGGAGGTAATGCTGAACGGCGAACGGGTCAATGTGTCGACCGGAGCGTCTATCGATTTGCAGATTCCGGTGAAGGCGGGGGTGCAGACGCTGGGGGCTACTTATATAAGGAAGAGTCCGCCGGGTGCCGACGATATCTGGCAGACGTTCGCGGGCGATCCGAGCGTGCAGAGCATCGCGATCACGGGTCCTCTGAAACCTACTGGAGTGGGAGACACGGCGAGCCGCCGGCGGATTTTTGTTTGTCATCCGGCGTCGGAAGGTGAGGAATCGGAATGCGCCAGGAAGATTCTCTCTACGCTGGCTCGTCGCGGCTATCGTCAACCGCCTTCGGGTGCAGATCTGGACACACTGCTGAGTTTTTATCAAACCGGGCGGAAGAATGGCGATTTCGATGCTGGTATTGAGGCTGCGTTGGCACGGGTGCTGGTGGATCCTCGCTTTGTTTTCCGGTTCGAGAAGGAGCCTGCAAACGTGCCCGCCGGGGCGGTGTATCGAATTTCGGATCTGGAATTGGCATCTCGCTTGTCGTTCTTTTTATGGAGCAGCATTCCTGACGATGAGCTTCTGGATATCGCAATGCAAGGCAAGCTGCATGATCCTGCGGTGCTTGAAAAACAAGCGCGGCGGATGCTGGCCAATCAAAAGTCGGAAGCATTGGTGACCGACTTCGGCGATCAGTGGCTGTACTTGCGGGAGTTGAAGAGTGCGCGGCCGGAGGCGCGGGGGTTCAATGATAATCTGCGGCAGGATTTCCGGCAGGAGACGGAGATGCTGCTGGAAAGCATCCTGCGGGAGGATCGCAGTGCCACGGATCTATTAAGTGCGGACTATACGTTCGTCAATGAGACGCTGGCGAAACATTACGGAATTCCTGACATCCATGGAAGCCGGTTTCGCAGGGTTCCTGTGAAGGACGATGCGCGGCGCGGGTTGCTGGGACAGTCGAGCTTTTTGCTGGTGACCTCGGTTGCGAATCGGACGTCGCCGGTGGCGCGCGGGAAATGGGTGCTTGAAAATATCCTTGGTACGCCACCGCCGCTTCCGCCTCCTAATGTTCCGCCGCTCAAAGAGACGGAGGGAGCACAGCAGCCTACTTCGGTTCGGCAGCGAATGGAGGAGCATCGCGCAAACCCGGTTTGCGCGGCTTGCCACAAGATCATGGATCCGATTGGATTTTCGTTGGAGAACTTTGATTTGATCGGGAGCTGGCGTGCGAATGAGGGTGGGGTTCCCATCGATACGCAGAGCCAGTTGGTGGATGGAACGAAGCTGGATGGTCCTGCGAGTTTGCGCCAGGCGTTGCTGGGAAGGTCGGATGTGTTTGTGCGGACTATGACGGAGAAGCTTCTCACGTACGGAACGGGCCGGGCACTCCGGTATTACGATATGCCGGTGGTCCGTTCGATTGCGAGCGATGCGGCGCGCGATAACAATCGCTTTTCTTCGCTGATTTTGGGCGTTGTGAAGAGCGATCCATTTCAGATGCGGGTGAAACAGGAGGCAAGCCGATGAACTTCGTGACCAGGAAATATCTTTCGCGCCGTACGCTATTGCGTGGCATGGGAGTGTCGGTGGCGCTGCCGCTGCTCGATTCGATGGTTCCGGCGCAGACGCCACTGGCGAAGACGGCCGCCAATTCCAAGAGCCGGCTGAGCTGCATCTACGTTCCGCACGGGGCGACGATGGACAAATGGACTCCAAGGGCCGAAGGCAAGGGGTTTGAGTTCACCGAAATTCTCACGCCGCTGGAGAAATTTCGCGATCGCACGCTGGTGGTTTCGAATCTAGCGCATCCCGCGGCGGGTGGAGTGGGATCGGACGCGGGGGCGGACCATGCTCGGTCGGCTGCGGTGTTCCTGAGCGGCACGCACCCGGAGAAAGATTCGATTCGTGTGGGTGCGACGATCGACCAGATTGCGGCTGAGCACATCGGCCAAGATACGCCGCTGCCATCCATGGAATTGTCGGTGGAGGAGGTCGCGCTTAGTTGCGGGTCGGGTTATGCTTGCGCGTATTCGAACACCATTTCGTGGAAGACGCCGACGACTCCGCTGCCGATGGAGAACAATCCGCAAGTGGTGTTCGAGAAGCTTTTTGGCGATGGAAGCAACAACGCGGATCGGCTGGCTCGAAAGCAACAGAGCCGCAGTTTACTCGATTCGGTGATGGATCAGGTGGCGTCGCTGCAGCGCGATCTACCTGCTGCGGACCGCACCAAGCTAAGCGAGTACCTAGATGACGTGCGCGAAATTGAGCGTCGGATTCAGAAGGCTGAGAAGCAGGTTCCTGCAGGGCTGAAGCTGCCGGAGGCTCCCGTGGGCGTGCCCGAGTCCTTTGATGAGCATTTCAAGATCATGTTCGATTTGCAGGTGCTGGCATTCCGGACGGAGATCACGCGCATCGCGACCATGATGTATGCGCGCGATACCAGTGGGGCGGTCTATCCGCAGAGTGGGGTTCGTGAAGGCTTCCACGTGGCGTCGCATCATTCGAATAACCGGGCGAATATGGACCGGTACGCGTTGATCAACAAATATCATGTCGATATGCTGGCGTACTTCCTGGGCAAGCTGCAGGCGACTCCGGATGGCGACGGCACTCTGCTGGATCATTCCATGATTCTGTATGGCAGCAGCATGAGCAACGGCAATCAGCATGATCACGATCCTCTGCCGGTGATTCTGGCGGGAGGGGCTTCGGGACAACTGCAGGGCGGGCGGCACATGCAGTATGCTCCGCACACGCCGATGTCGAACCTGCTGCTGACGATGCTGGATAAGCTCGGGATTCCGGAAGAACGTCACGGGGATAGCACGGGGAAGCTGGAAATTTAATTTGAAGCTCCTTATTCTTGCGATTGGCGTGGCCGCGATGGCCGGCGCGCAGCCGAAGCTGCGGTTGACGGTTCATCATGGGGCGGGGTTTAACGGGTATGACGTGAACTCCACCATGGTTTCGGGCGAGAGAGACATGCTGGTGATCGACCCGCAATTCAGTCTGAGCGAAGCGCATCGGCTGGCGGCGGAGATTCTGGAATCGAAGAAGAATCTGATTACCATTTATGTGACGCATCCGCATCCCGGATCATTTGTTTGGGCTGGCGGTGCTGCATCAGGCGTTTCCTGGAGCTAAGATCGTCGCGCTGCCGGCGACGGTCGCGGGTGCGAAGACGGGGTGGCCGGCACGCCAGAAATTTTGGTTGCCTACTTATGGCAACAATATTCCGGGACCTGATCCGGTGTTGCCGGAGGAACTTTCCAGTCCCGTGCTGACTCTGGAGGGCGAGGAGCTTCCGATCACGGGCGGAGTCCAGGGCGATGGGCCGGGAAATAGTTTTGTTTACATCCCATCTTTGAAGGCGGTGGTGGCGGGGGATACGGTTTTCGATCACGTCTATTTTGGAGTGCCGAGGGACAAGGCTCGCGAGGAATGGATGAAGACGCTGGATCAGATTGCGGCGTTGAAGCCGGCCATTATTGTTCCCGGGCCATGAGGGTCCGGGGGCTACGCGGGATTTGGCGGCGATTGCGTGGATGAAGAAGTACATCGCTGATTGGGACGCGAATGTGGCGGCGTCGAAAGATCCGGCGGAGATGCGGTCGCGAGTGCTTAAACAGTATCCCGGGCTGGGGATGGAGTTCACGTTGAACGATCGGATCACGCCGTTCTTTGCGGCGAATAAGGGGAAGTGATTTCCCAGGAGCTTGTCGGAAAACATAAGAACCGCTCCGTGACCGTCGCGGCTCCGAGGGGCGCTGCCACGACGGTTACTGGAGTTGTTTTAACAGGCTACTAGAATTTGAAGATCATTGAGAGGCGCAGGATGCGGGGGTTCGTGAGTGTGGTCACGGGGCCGCCTACGCCGCAGTTCTTTAGCGCCGTGTTCGCGCTGCAGGACGACGCAGGCAGGAACGGCGCCACAGTGGTTGAGACCGCTGTCGCTTGAGTTACTGCGGCGTTGCTGTTGAACAGGTTGAAAATTTGCGCCGTGGGTTCCAGCACGTATTTGTCGTGGAAACGGAACACGCGTTTGAAGCCGACGTCCATCTGATTCAACCTCGGCGTAAGAACCTGACCGGGCGCGACCAACTGAAGCACTTCGGATGCCTGGCTCATGGTCGGGTCGACTAACGCCTTGAGGCCGGCACCTTGTCCCGCGGCATCGGTGGCGGCGGGGCATTGCACGCAATCGGTGGGATAGCGGGTGGTTTTGGTGACGGTCCATGTACGCGCGAGATAGCCGTCGTTGGCGACTACGCCGCTGCTGCCCGCGGGGGAGAAACTGCCCTGATAGCGGTTGCTATAAAGAGACGCGCTGGCGACAACTCCCCAGTGGATCGGATAGGAACCTTGCAGTTTGAACTCGTTCTGCCATGGCGGACTGCCGACGGCGCCCAGGCTCTGGTTGAGGGAACCGAACATATCGCAGAAACGGAGCGTGTTGGGATCGTTGATGGGATTGCCGAGCTCGGTAGTGGCGCTGCCCGCGCTCTGGGCGCAGGAACGGTCGAGCTGCCGGTCAATGGTCCATCCTCCGACTACGAATGCTCCTTTCGGCAAACGCGCTACGACAGAGGTTTCAAATCCGGTGTACGTGTTACTCACCAGGCTGCGTGGGGCATTAGTCTGGTAGAGCACGGGCGCGGGGGCGTTGGTGATGTAGGAAGAGGCCTCGTTGAAAATCGGAAGCGTGGAACCGTCCAATGGGTTAACTGCATTCACCTGCGTCCATGCCGAAGGCGGCACGGCGTAGTTGGTTAACAGAGTGGCCTGGTAATTCGAGCGCCGGTACCAGTTGAAGTTCAAGGTGACTCCCCGGGCGAGCTGCTGCTGCACGCCCGCGTTGTATTGGAGATTGAATTCGCGCCTCCAGTGGGGGTCGAGGTTGATGTTTGGTGGAATTCCGAAGGAGGGATTGGGATTGGGACCAAGTCCGCCGGGGGGAATGGGAGTGCCGGCCGGCGTGTAGCTGCCGACGGCGTAGCAAGTGGGTTCGCAAGCAGTGGTGCCGCCGTTCCAGGTGACTGTTTGCGTCTTCAACGTCATTGGATTGAAGTTGGCCAGGTAGCCGGTGCTGTAGGGCGTCGCATATCTGCCGAAGCCGACTTTAATCGCGGTTTTGTGGTTCCCGAAAACGTCGTAGACCAGGCCGACGCGGGGCGCCCAAGTCTTGAAGCACCCTAGACCCTTAACCGTGTTGCAGTCGACTTTCTGGAAGCTGCGGGCGGGCACGAAGCGGCCGGCTTCGGCTGACTCCGGTTGAATCTCGGCATTGAGATACTCCCACCGAATGCCGGCCGTTACCGACAGGCGTTTGTAATGCCAGGTATCCATAGCGTAGATTCCAACGTCGGCATTTAGATATGGGCGTTGATGGAACGGCGTGTTGTAGGCCAGGAAAGCCAGAGGGACGCCGTTGGTGAACTCATTCCATCCATCGCCGTTCATGGTTGCGCTGTAGTAGTTGGGGCCGAAACTCCACTGCGCGCCTACTTTGATCTGGTGCGCGCCGGTAACGTAAGTGCCTGCGGTGTGCAGCACATTTCGTGTGGTCTGAAAATATTGATTCAGGAATCCCGCTACGTAACGGGCGTTTCTGGAGATGTCATAGTCGGATGTCATAGCGTACCAGGCGGGCGTGCCGGGGGTTTGCGCGATGCCGGGTTGGTAGAGGTCGTTGTAGTCCAGATGACTTATGGTGGCGCCGGCTTCGACGATGAGTCTGGGCGTCGGCGTTCCGGTCCACTTTGCCTGCGCGATGTAGTACATCGGCCAGCGGGTGCGCTGCGTGGAAGCGGTGGAGGGGTCGGCTGGGATGCCGATTTGCCCTCCGTCGAGAATCTCGTGCGCTTTGTATTTCCAGTTGCGCGTTTCAAAGATTGTGAATTTGTTCTTGGGATTAATTTGCCAGGTGAGACGCAAAGATCCCGCGTAAATGGCGCCATCCTGAATGCCGGGACGGCCATCGGGGTAGGTCGAATTGGCGGCCTGCGTGAAGGTTGTTTGCGAGCGGCCGGTGAGCAGGAACCAGAGTTTATTCCGGAGGATTGGGCCACCGAGGGAGCCGTCGAAGTCGGTGATCTTCACGATCGCGTCCTGGCCCGTGACGCCGCGGGCGGTTAGATTCGAGTCGACGTTGTTGCTCTGCCAGGACCCGCTGCTTCCACCGGCGAACATCTGGCCGTGGAAGGCGTTGCCTCCTTCTTTGGGGACTAGGTTGGTCAGCATGCCGCCTGAGGACACTTCAGCGGTCACGTTGCTGGTCTGGTAGGTGGACTCCTGAATCATCCCGTTATCGATGTACTGCTGGATCTGGCCGTCGGCGTAGGTGGTGTTGACCAGGATTCCGTCCATCAGGTAGGTGTCGTGCACGGAGCCGTTGCCGTGGACGGAGACGTAGTTCTGTTCGATCTGCTGCGAGCCGCCGATGTCGGGCAGGTTCAGATGCGCGCCGGGCACATAGGAGCCGATGGACTGCATGTAGCGTCCGGTGGGAAGAGCGTCCATTTCAGTGCGCGTGAGCGTCATGGGATGGGCCGCGTTTTCCACGTCGACGGTGGCAACGCGTGCTTCGACGGTCACGGTTTGGCCGACGGCGCCCACCTTCATTTCGGCATCCACAGGGACGGTCACATTGGCGGGCACTTCGACCGGTTGCTTGAGAGTGGTGAAACCGGGTGCCGTTACGGTGACTACGTAGGCGCCGGGCCGGAGATCGACAATCGTGTATCGCCCGTCGCCTGCTGTTCTGACGGTGCGGGTCCCTTCGATCAGCACTTCGCTGGATGCTTCCACGGTGGCGCTGGCAACCACTGCGCCGGAGCTATCTTTCACGACTCCGGAAATGGTGCTTTGCCCAATGGCAAGCGAAGTCGCGAGCGAAGCAAACAGCAAGAAGGCAATGCACGTTAGGGTGCGTTGAGCAAACCTGGCTCGAGTCATGAAAGGTCTCCTTTCAGCAGACGCCGTTCTTGTCGACGACAGAGAGACTTTGAACTTCTGAGACAGGAGGGCGAGAACGCGCGGCAAAGACCCCCCAAGCCACACCAACCCCTTAAAAACTGACAGGCGTGTTACCCCGTAGTTTTGCCTGTCGCTCGGTAGGTAGTTTATGCCGAAGCCGGCGGGGAGTCAAGGGAATTCTCAAGTCTTGACTCCTCCAGGGGCTGGTGTATAGTTCCAGTGCATGCGATTTTTACTGCTTCCCATGGTTTTGCTATGCCGCGCGTGGGCGGCTGACCTGGATCCGGCGATTCTAACTTTCAAGGCGCCGGAAGACCTCAAGTGGAGTGGGACCGCCAAGACGTTTCAACAGGCGGTGCTCTATGGCGATCCAAGCAAGCCGGGGCTGTATGTGGTTCTGGCGAAGTGGCCACCGGGTACGGGGAGCCGTCCGCACTATCATCCGAACGATCGCTACATTACCGTGATTTCAGGGACGTGGTGGGTGGGAACGGGCGCTGATTACGACATGAATAAAACTGTGCCGATGAAGGCTGGGTCGTTTGTCAAGCATACGGCGGGAGGAATTCATTTCGATGGCGCGAAGGATGAGGAGGTGGTGTTGCAGATTGTCGGCATGGGACCGGCGACCACGGTGCAGGCGGGTAAATAGGGCCTAGGGTTTGGGCTCGATGCGGATTTGCTTTAGAACTTCTGTCTGGCGTTCCAGTTCCGTTTTGCCTGCGGGGAACTGATTCATGGTGAGCACGAAGGCTAGGATGTCGACGTACTCTTCGCGCTTTAAGCCGCCTGGGCGGTCGGCGGGCATTGTGGTGCGGAACCGGTCGTACAGATCGCCGACGGTCAGGCCGTTCCAGTTGGAGAGGAAGTCGCCACCGGCAAGGGGTGGAGCGGATTCGCCTCCGGTGAGAGCGCTGCCGTGGCAGGATGCGCAGCTCTTGGCGTAGGCTGCTTCACCGCGCTTGGATTGGTCGGGGGTGTAGACGCCGTCCCATACGGAGCGGCCGGTTTGGGCTAGCAGTAATCCAGTTATGAAGAATGTGACGGCGGCGATCATGCGTCCGAAACCTCCGGGCTGACGCCCTGGGGCTGGTCCGTAATCGCGGCCGTTCAGGGCTGGGGGTACGGAGTCTTTCAGCAATATGCTCATTCCGAGGGCAGGCGGTAGGCGATGTATTCGCCAGAGTACGCGCCGCCGCTCACTGCGACGATGATGTACTGCTTGCCGTCCACCATATAGGTCATGGGCGAGCCGCTTTGTGGCGCTGGCATGTACACTGCTCCTACCTCCTTGCCTGAGGTTTTATCATACGCCCGCAGCATTGCGCCGCGCGGATGGGACGGGGTCGTCGTGACCTGGCTGTCGCCTAATACGATTAGACTTTTGGTGACCACCATGCCCACGCTGCCGCCCTGACCGGTGTTGGGGATCTCCTTGCCTTTGAGGGCGGGATTGTTGCGCACGACGTCGGGTGTTTCGCCGTAGGGCACCTGCCACGTCAGGTCGCCGCGGTCCAGATTGATGGCCGAGATTACGGCGTAGGGAGGTTTGAGAATGGAGAGACCTTGCACGGTGAGCGCTCCGGCGGGTGCGGCAGCCGGGGCGGCGGGGGCTGCTGCAGCAGCGCGGCGTTGTGGTTGGGGGGCGTCGGCGGCGCTGCCGAAGCCTGGTCCTTCTGAGACGCGGAAGTCGGTGTCATTGCGGCCCATCACGTAGCGGATGTCGGAAAAACCATCGGGCGGCGTTCGCATGGAAATGGGAAACAGAGCCGATTGATTCGCCTGCGCGTATACGGTGTGGGTTTCAGGATCGTACGCTGCGCCAGGCCAGTTGGTGCCGCCGCTGGCAGTGCCTAGAGTGAGAGACGCGATCAAACCTTTGCCATCGCCGACGATGGCCGGCAGAAACATCGGGCCCGTTTTGTAGCGAGCCACGTTGTCGCGTGCCTGGGCTCGCATCTCCGGTGTGAAGTCGATCAGGTCGTCGGGGAGTTTCAGGTAGTTGCGCGCGTAGGCCGGCGGTTTGGTGGGGAACGGTTGCGTGGCTGCGGTCTTTTCGCCGGGGACGTCGGATTGGGGAACGGCTTTTTCCTCGATGGGCCAGACCGGCTCTCCGGTTACGCGGTCAAAGACGTAGAGGAAAGCTTCTTTGCTGGGCAGCGCGACCGCTTTGATGGCTTTGCCATTGACGTTGATGTCGGCGAGGATCGGCGCGGAGGAGAGGTCGTAATCCCAGATGGGGTGATGCACAACCTGATAGTGCCATTTGCGTTTGCCGGTCTTCAGGTCGACGCAAACCAGGCTTTCCGCGAAAAGATTGTCGCCGGGGCGGTGGCCTCCGTAGAAATCGGAACTGGGGCTTTCAACGGGGAGATAGACGAGGCCGAGGTCTTCGTCGACCGTCATCTGAGTCCACACGCCGGTATTGCCGTTGGTAGCCCAGGAGCCGTTTTCCCACGTATCGTTGCCGAATTCGCCGGGGCGGGGAATGGTGTTGAAGGTCCAGAGCAGCTTGCCTGTGCGTAGGTCGAAGGCCCGGACGAGGCCTTTGGTGTTGTTGTGAGTGACGACGGTCATGCCTTCTTTGAACGAAGATCCGACGATTACGGTGTCCTTTACTACCAGCGGAGTGGCGTGTAAGCCGGCCTCACCGGTTTCGAGATCGATCTGCTGGCCGGTGCCGGTGACCATGCCTTCTTTCAGATCGACGATGCCGCTCTTGCCGAAGGTCGTGACGGGCTGGCCGGTGGCGGCGTTGAGAGAGACGAGCCGGTAGCCGGTGGTGACGAACACGATGCGGTCGTCACCTTTACCGTCGGTCCAATAGGAGACGCCTCGGCCGGATAGCTGGCGTGGCGCGATGGCGGCACGGTTGCCTTCGCGGATGCTATAGACCCAGCGGACCTCGCCGGTCTTTGCATCCAAGGCGACCACGGACCGGCGCGTGCCCGCGGTGGTGTAGAGCACGCCCTTAACCATGAGGGGCGTGCCTTCCAGTTTGTATTCGGGATGGGTGCCGTAGTTGTCGGTTTTGAATCGCCAAGCTACTTCGAGGTCCTTAAAATTGGACGCGTTGATCTGATCCAGAGGAGAGTAGCGCGTCCCTTTGTTGTCGCCTGTGTAGTGCGGCCATTCGCCGTTCTTGGTGGAAGGCTGTTGCGCCCACGTGATGACGGATGTGGCGGCTGCGAGAATCGCCAGGGTTCTAGTTTTATGCATATGCACCTCTACGAAGTTGTTGAAAATCAGTGGGCGGCTGGTTTTACGGAAACTTTCACTTCGGCGTTGGACCAGCAGCATTGGAAGCCGCGGCCCCCTTCGCCGGACCAATCGTTGGCTTGCACTCGCAGAACATATTCGCCCGGTTCGCTGAACGTCGCTTCGGTAACTGCTTTGCCGCGGAAGACAGTCTTGGGCGGGGCGGCGAAATCGAGGACGTCTATTTGCGGGTGGTCCTTCGAAAACGTTACCGAGCCCGGCCCGCGAAATTTGCTCCAACCCAGCGTTACCGCGGGGGTGCGGGGACGAGGGGCACCAGGCGCAACGTTGGCGTCGTCAGCGACCCAGAGCGTAACTGGAGTCGGTTTGAGAGCGGTGGTCACGATCGGCTCCATTTGGCCCCGCGGACCTTGGACAAAGGGACCTTGCTCGTTGAAGCCGAGAAACGGAGGCGTGTTGCCGGTCGCGTCTTTCAAGGGCGAGAGTTCCCAGAGCGTATTGAGGTTTACGGGAATCGCCGTAGTGGTTCCGTTGGCGGTCAGCGTCCACGTAAGCTTCTTGGATCCGAAGTCTTTGGGGACGGTGACGGTGAAGACTCCCCATTGGCGACCGGTCAGGAAATGTGTGGGTTGGCCTTGGTCGGGAACGCCGGGTTCGAATTTATTCTCGGGTCCGATGGGGATGTCGAGTTCCTGTTTGGTGTTGCGGTTGTAGTAGCCCAGCAGGATGCTGAAGGTGCCGTCGGCGTTTGGGAACCAGCCTTCGAAGGCTCCGGTCACGCTTTGGCCGGAGTCGTGGGGAGGCTCCATGCGGATTTGCTGAGCGTGGGAGGCTATCGCCAGCACAAGGAATAGGGCTGAAGCCCTGTGCGGGCTGGAAGCCCACCCTCCGTCGCTTCGAAATCTTGCGCTCATTGCTACTGGTTTGCGGCGGTGGTGACGGGGCTCGGTTTGTGTTTTGCGAGCCACGCCTGATAGTCGTCTTCGCTAATGTACGTCACATTCACCCAGGCGTGCGCCATTTCGTCTACGGTCCGGTCGCCCCACCCGACCCATTGGTCGGGGTCGGGGTTGTTCTTGTTATTGGCTGTGTTGTCGTGCCAGGCCACTACGTGAATCAATGTGCCTTTGGGCAAGACGGGAGCGGCGTCGTCGGCGTAGATGTAGTTGGTCATCCAGTTAAAACTGAAATGGTCGACGTAGCTGAGTGTGCGCTTGGTGCCATCGGGAAGCAGGGCTTCCAGCAACATGGCCTTACCGCGCAGATGCATGTGCGGTTGGAAATTCTCGAGCCTTGCAGGGGCTCGCAAAGATGTGTAGCCTTCCGTCTCGGCAACCACGTTGGGCGGAATATCAAGCCGGCCGAAGCCTGCTCCGCCTGGGGTGGCCGGGAACGCGGTGAGGAACGTGCGATATTTTGGCTCCTGACCTTTGGGATACAGATACACGGCTAGTTCGACGTGGTCGCGGATCTCCTCGCCTACCGCGTGCAGATGCTCCTCCCACCAGATGCGCGCGCCGGGGACGAGCAGCTTGCCGGTGTTGGGACGGTAGATGTCATAGTTCTTGTTCACAGCCCATTCCATTAACAGGCCCTGAGTGGCGAGACCGGTGTTTGTGCCGGGCTCCTCCTGTTGCAGATATGCGAGGGCGTGATGGGTGATCCTGCGACCCGCGGGTGTGCCGGGACGCATCTCCACCGCTCTCACCCATCGGGCTTCGGTCAATGGGATCGATGTCAGGGGTTTGAACCACACGTCCTGGCCTTTGGCGGGCATCGTGTAGTCCTCAGATTTGAGGACTAAATCGGGCTCGCCGAACTGTTTGGAGAGCTGCCAGCCGTCATCTTTTGGCCATTGCTTGGGGGCGGGCATGTCTTTCGGGTCGCCTTGCGGCGCGCCCGCGTCCACCCATTTTGCGATCATCGCTATCTGGTCGTCGGAGAGTGAGATGTCGTTCTGGAATTGCTGAATACCGACGGTCTTGTCGAGATGCCAGGGGGGCATGGTGCGCGTGACCACGCGCTGCTTGATCGCTTTGGCCCAGGGGCGAACTTCTTCGTAGGTAACCAGGGACATGGGAGCCATTGCGCCCGAGCGATGGCAGTTCTGGCATTTCTCCTGGAACACCGCGGCGACGTCCTTGGTGAAGGTCGGCGGTTTGGAACCCAGCTCGGCTGGAAGCGCAAAAGGAGCCAGTGCAAGTGTGCCCAGCAGTGTAATCAGCCCTCGATTTTGCATCGGAATCTGCCTCCTAGAGTTACCTATCGCACGGTAGGTATCTTAGCTCGGAACCGGGTCGCGTGTCAAACCCGATCGTGCCGATTATGTAGCGTAAGGCAATGCGGCCCTCCAACAGTGGCACTCGTCGTGCTTTGTACTGCAAGGGACGCTCTGATGAAGCCTCTTGTAGCTATCGCTTTGGTTTTAGGATCAACGGCGGCGCCTTGCCAAGTCCAGTTTGCATTGGCCCCTGAGCGGACGCAAACCGGCTCTCCGCTGCAACATTTTGAGCGTGTGGATGAAGGGGTTTATAAAGGATCGAAGCCTAGCAGCGATGCCGATTACCGGTTTCTTCAATCGCTGCACGTGAAGTATATAGTGGACCTGGAAGTTATTCCCTTTATGGCCTCCTTTGAACGGCGGAAAGCGGCACACTACGGAATTACAGTAATTCCAGGTATCATGAATGCCTCTCCCTTCCCACCGTCAGAAAAGCATGTCGATAACATCCTGAGAATCCTGCGCGACAAACGTTATCATCCGGTGTATTTTCATTGCAAGTTAGGCCGGGATCGCACCGCCGTTATTGCCGCGCTCTACAAGATGTATTTTCAGGGGATGACTGAGCAAGCAGCGATGCAATATCTGCATGAGTCCGGTTATGGTTTTAAGTTTGGGTGGGTCCGCGGCGGACTGATAAAATACCTCAAAAAACATCCGACGCCACCGGCTGATCTGGTTGCTCCTAATGCGCGTCGCCGACGTTTGCGGGAAGGCTTAGAGAGTCAGGCTCACTCGGCACGGTGAGACTGGAGGCTCCAGGTTTTGGACTGCTGCTGTACTAGATCGACCAGATTGCCCATAGCGAGATTCATGTCGACCAGGTGAAGCCCCCAGTTTGCCTGAATATTGTCGGGTGTGCCGATGTCTCCGACGATTTCACTGGTACGGTGGCCAGACGGGTCGGCGTGGACGGTTATTTCGAGATAGGTCGCGTTCTCATTAGACTTACATTCGCCGGTCAACATTGCCGGCACGCTTACCCACGGAGTTTCGACCGGCACTGCCGGAGTCACCCACGGCTTGGGTGGCGTGGTTCCGACGATGGTGCGTCCAGATGCGGACAGATACGCGTGTAGCTCAGCGCTGCCGCCCTTCAGCGCGGCCGGATTGGTGCATGCTGCTGTCATGTTCTCGCCGGTGGTTTTCCCGAACAGAGTGTTGGAAGGCGGAGGGATAGTGGACCTGAAGGCGGAATAGGCGATGACGCATCCGGTTTGGGTTGCATCGCGGCACAGGGCAATGTGCTGGAATGTCCCGCCGACATCTTTCCCGCGCGGGACCGCCAGGGTGGCTCCAGCGAGAATCGCGGACACCATCCTGGCCTGGACAGGTTTGCCGTCGATCTCTTCGCGAATGAGGCGCTGAAGAATGAAGGAGCCCTGGGAGTGGCCGATGAGGACGAAGGGCCGGCCCTTGTTGTCGTGATCGAGATAGTAGTTCCAGGCATCCCGAACGTCGTCATATTGGACGCCATGATCGAGCGACCCTCCGCCGCCACCTGCGCCAAGGGCCCGGCGAAGGCCTGCCAGAGTTACCTGGCGATAGGACGGCGCGTAAGTGCTGCACACCGAACCAAAGCGCGCGAACTGTTGCGCAATTACGTTGAGTTCCGCCGCATCGGGGTTCATGTCGCTGTTGGGAGTCGCGTCGGTGGAGACGGTGGGATACACGTAAAAGCAATCGACAGGCGCGATGGCATTGCGTTCCCACTTCTCGCGCGTGAATGCGCCGCCGGGTGCGATCACGGTAGCGGTAAGGTCGACATCACAAGCGTCGTGGCTGTTGGGGCGGCAGAGCCAGGAGTGGGGGGCGGAATAGTCGTTGGGGGTGGGGGATGGTTGGGCGGGTGCCATGCCTGAGAAAATCAGGCAGACTAAGCTCAGAGACGCGAGGCGGGGTTGTTTAGTCATCGAAACTCAATGGACTTCAGGAGGTTTGGCCTGATCTGTGGGAACGGCGTCTTTCGGAGGCTCGCCGGGGCCGGAGGAGCCGAGGAATAGCTTTCTTCCATCGGCGAACGTCACGTTGCGGCCGTTGGCGCGGAGCAGGGCGTGGTCGCGGGCCTGATAGCCGTCGACTATGATTTCGGTGCCGATGGGGAGGCTGTCGCGGGTCATGCCACGGCGCAGTAACGAATTTGGACTTCCGCCTTCCACCATCCAGACTTCCTTGGCGCCGTCCGGCTTTGTGACTTCGACGTGAATCCAGGCGTGGGGATTGACCCATTCGACTTTCACTACTTTGCCTTTCAATAGCACGGGGCGGTTGGCATCGAATTCGCCGCCAAAAGCATGGTGGGCTGCCGCTGGAATACCCAGGAGCAGCCCGGTGACGATCAAGAATTCTACTCGCATGACTGACCTCCTACTTCTTCGTGTTGGCTTCCGTTTCGCGAACCCGGGCGCCGCGCAGAATATCGCCTAGCGCGTAGTTGGCCTCGTGGCAGGCGTATTCATAAATGCGTGCATCGGTGGCGGGCCAGGAGTATTCGCCGGTCCAGGGGTGCTCCCATGTTTCCGGATCTTCCACCGTAAAGCGGTATAAAAGGGTCTTTGCATCGATGCGGGTGAAGCGTTCGATCACATGGAGATTCTCTGTTGAGCCCCGGAACCGAGTCTTGTCGTTGAAATTTGTGGTGTCGACGACGAGCGTATCGCCTTCCCAGTGCCCGACGGAATCGCCCATCCATTGGCGGATGCTTTTGGGAAGATGCTGTGCGTTAATGCGGACGGTTCGAGCGTCGTGGACCATCTCCGTCAGAATCATGATGGCGTCCTTTGTCTGCACGATTTGATGGAGGTTGTTATAGAAGTAATCGGGCAGCGCGGGCGGGCCAGAGGTGGAACCGAAGCCGAGCAGGCACCGCTCGCCCAGGGGACGGCGCTCGGGATCGTCGTAGGCGCCACCGGGTTCTAGCGCGGGATCGTTGCTCTCCTGTGCGTCCGAGGTGGGACGAGCTACCAGCGCGAGCATGCGCTGTCGGGCTGCGGGTTTGACGGGAGACACCCGGCCATTCGGAGGATCGATGACCAGGGAGGAACGCTTTTGTCCGTCGACTACGGTGAAGGTAGAACCGGGGTCGAGCCAACCGGTGTTGTAGCCGCCGACATTGCCCGCCGCTCCGGTGGATCCATCGCCGCCTTTGGGAGGTGCCGAGCGGTCGGCCTTAATGGACTGATCGCCTTGTTGTCTCTGTAGCGCCGCCTGGGTCTCACGGCGGGCGGCTTCATCTTTGGAGAGCACTGCCTGGGCGCCCGGCGGACGTTCGAGCGGAGTCAGCGTGGCGAGGTCGTAAGTGCCTTGGAGGTCCGGATGGCCGTCGGGCGTTCTGGGTCCGGCATAGGGCTTGGGGGCTTGCGCCAAGGCGCAGGCCGCGATTAGAGAGAGGATGAAGTAGCGCATTCTAGCTCCTCCTATTTCAAAGGCTTTTTCCGAAACGGGCCGTATATCAATTCTTCGACGAATTCCACGCATTTGAAATCGAGTATCTGGGCGTTTGGCTCCATGCGGCGGTAGAGAGGCATGCGAATTTTCCAGGGACGCGTGAAGACCTTGGGATCCTCAATGGTGGCCTCGTAGGAGATTACATCGGGACTTGTGCGGGTGTAACGCTCGACTACGTGCAAGGCTTCGCTATGAAAATCGCCGGCACGGTCGAACCATGTCTGGTCATTCTGGCCGGTCACATTGACGACCAGAGTGTCTCCTTCCCAATGGCCGAAGGATTGGCCCATCCAGGAATCGACTGGAGGAGGTCCGGGATCCTTCATGTAGATGTCGCGGACGGCGCCGGCGTATTCGTAGGTGATGAAGATGCGAGAGGTGTTCTGAAAAATCCGGAACGGGTACGGCATGTAAGTGGCGCGGGGAATGCCTGGGAGGTAGCACTTGATTTCTGGGTCCCGCGTCAGCCAGTTGTCCTGATTTTCTTTCTTCTTCGCGAGGGCGTCGGGTTGGTAGGGGATTTCGCCGCCTTCGACAACTCCGAGGCTGGGAGGGACGGAGCCAACGGCGCCTAGAGCGAGGACTTGCGCGGCTGGTACCGGGCCGTAGGGGCCTTGACGGACGGCCATGGCGGGGCGGGCGTTATGGGGTTGAAGGTCGTAATTGGCTTCGTTGATTGTTTGCCAGACGCCGTTGAGGTCGGGTTTACCGCCGATGCGCTGGGCGGATAGAGGAATGGCTAGGAGGGTCGCCAGCGCGGTTGCGTGGTGGAATGTCCTAGCCATTTCCAATTTCACATCCTTATTTCTTGGGCCACACGACGCCCTGATCTTTCTTCGCGATTGCCGCGAGGCCTTTGTAGACGAATCTTTGGACGCGCTGGCCGCGGTAGGTTTCCGTGGTGTAGATGTTGCCCTTCGAATCTGTGGCGATGCTGTGGACGGCGTAGAACTGGCCGGGCTGGCGGCCTCCGTCGCCGAAGCTGGTGAGGATCTCCAGCGTCTCGCGCTGCATCACGTAAATCTTTTCGTTGGCGCCGTCGGCAAGGTACATGTATTTCTGCTGAGGATCCTTTGAAAACGCGATGTCCCAGACCGATCCGTCGCCCAGGGTGTTCTTGGCGATGAACACTTCCTTGATAAAGGTGCCATCCGGTTTGAAGACCTGGATGCGATCGTTCACGCGATCGCAGACGTAAAGCAGACCGTCGTGGGAGAGTTCGGAACAATGGACCGGGTTGCGGAATTGCTGCGCGACCGGGGCGTCGGGTTTGTAGGGGCCGAGATTCGTATCGTCCGGTTTGTTGCCGTATGCTCCCCAATGACGTTTGTATTTGCCGGTCTCGGCGTCAAATACGATTACGCGTTTGTTGCCGTAGCCGTCGGCGACATATAGCTCATTGGTTTTGGGATCGACAAAAGTCTTGGCGGGCAAGCCCAGGTTGGCGACGTCGTTACTTCCCTCGCTCCCACCGGCTTTGCCGATCGCCATTAGGAATTTGCCGTCCTGCGTGAACTTCAGCACCATGCTGTCGTGATAGTGAGGCGGGCCACCGGGAGCCTGTTTGGCCTGCTTCTGTTTTGCTTGCGCAGCAGCGGCGGCCGCAGCGCGGCTGGGGCACCGCCCGCTTCTTCGGCTCCTGTGGCGGCCTTGGTGCGGCCATTGCCGCCGATCCAGACATTGCCTTTGTAGTCGACTGTGATGCCGTGGTTAGAGGCGGGCCATTCATAACCAGGGCCGTCCTCCCCTCCCCAATGGCCAATCAGGTTTCCCGCCTGATCGAATTCCAGAACCGGTGGCGCGGGAAGGCAGCATTCGGCTCCGGGCGGATTGGTGACAGCGTAAATTTCCTTGGCTTCGAGCGACCCGGCGCGGTGGATGATCCATACGTGATCCTGGGCGTCGACGGAAACGCCGATCGTGTTGCCCATCACCCAATGATTGGGAAGGGGCTTGGGCCACATGGGGTCGACTTCGAATCTTGGTGCCTGTACCGTTGAGGCCTCGACGGACGCCTTCCGATCAACGAAGGTGGATGCGATGCCAAGCGTGATCAGGAGGCCTGCGAAGGCTGCTCCGGTGCGGAGATTGCGTGTCATGATTGCTCTTCCTTTCTCAAACAACCAGTTTTAACAACCACAAATTTCATTTCTTTACGTACTTTTTCAAATCCTTCGGGCCGACTTCGGCTCCATAGATGTTTCCCTGCTGGTCGGCGGCAACGCCTTCGGCCGTGCTGGTAGATCCTTTGGGGTCGGGGTCGGGAATGAATGAGGTGACCTTGCCATCTTTGGCGCTACCGATGCGGATTCCACGGTGAACTCCGGGATTGTATCCGTAGGCGCCCTCTTTGTCGTTCGATTCTGAGTCGGAGACATAGAGAATGTCGTTCTTGTCAATGAACATCCCGCTGGGCCGGCCGAACTGTTTCCATTCGGCGAGGAACTTGCCCTCCTGGTCAAAGATCTGAATGCGGTTATTGGTGCGGTCGCCTACGAAGAGACGTCCCTTGGAATCCATGGCTAGGCAATGCGGCCCGACAAACTGGCCGGGGCCCGAACCGGCGGAGCCCCACTGCTTAATGAACTTGCCATCTTTGGAGAACTTCACGATGCGGGCATCGCCGTAGCCGGGCGAATGACCGGAGGAAACGAAGATGTCGCCGTTGGGAGCGACCAGAACATCGGTTGGCTGATTAAATGTGTCGGGGCCAGGGCCTGCCACGCCAGCTTTGCCTAGCGTCAGCAGAACTTTTCCATCGGGACTAAATTTGAAAACCTGATGGCCTTTGTCGCCCTTGCCCATCGCGTCAGTCACCCAGACGTTGCCGTCCTTGTCGACGAACATGCCGTGGGGCTGAACGAACAGGCCCGCCCCAAAGTGGCGCAGGGCTTTACCGGAGGCATCGAATTCCAGGACGGGGTCGAGCGGCGAGTCGGCACAGCTATTGGCGGCGCAGCGGTCGTAGGCCCAGATGTGACCGTTGGGAGCGACTTCGATGCCTGCGGTGGACCCCCACTTTCTGTCGTCAGGCAGTTGGGCCCAATCGCGCACTGTGGTGTATGGATTGGGAAGGTCGTTGGGAGGCGCGTAACTGGGTTGGCCGAAGGCAGCGACGGCGGTAAGGGTTGCTACCAGGGATAGTCGACTCAGCATTTTGGAAGTCTCCTTCATGCAATCGAACAATTGTATACGAAAACAGGATGCCTTATCGAACGCTTGACAGGTGGCGCTTGACAGGGCGTCAGTCAGGATGGACTGCGGCGCCAGTCAGAAAGATTGCCGCCAGAAGTTCTCCAAGCTGGCCCGGGGCGAGCGGGCCCTTGCGCCGGTACCACACGAGAACGCGGTTCATGAGTCCCAGCAGAGCGAGGCACAGATACTTGACGTCGATATCGCCGCGCACCAAGCCCGCCTTTTGAGCATCCTGCAGCACGGAGCGGACCAGATCTTCGTAACTATCGCGAAGGGCGCGGATCTGGGTGAGGCGGCCCGGCGAGAGAAGCTGCATTTCGGCAAGCGTCGTGGAGTGCTCGTCGGCATCGCGCAGCATGCTCTCAATGTGAGAGACGATCAGCAGGCGGATTCTGTCGAGAGGATCGGGAACGCCTTGCAGCGCAGAGGCGACGTCGCTGCGGATGCGTTCGAGGGAGGATCGGCAGATAAAGTACAGCAGGTCTTCCTTACCTTCGATGTGATAGTAGAGCGAAGCTTTTTGCATGCCGAGCAAAGCTGCGACTTCGCGCGTGCTGGTAGCGGCGTAGCCCTGACGTGAGAAGACCGCAACAGCGGCCTTCAGCAGACGCTCCACTGTGAGACTTTCGGTGGCCTGAAGAAACTTGGGAGCTCTGGCAACGGGTTTTCTTGCGAGTGGCTTGAGCCCGGGCACCGGGACCGAGGCTCGCCCGGGAGGAAGGGCTACCCCGTGGAGATAGATTTCAATGAACAGCTCGGCTAGAGGCTCGGCGGAGAGGGCCTGATCCTTGCGGAACCACAGAGAGGTCCAGTTTAGAATGTTGAGCAAGGCCAGGCAGAGATAGGTGGAAGGAATGTCCGCTCGAATGTGGCGCGAGGCTTGGGCTTCCTGGATGGCGCCGCGCAGAATGTTCAAGTAGCTTTCTCGCAGCTTGACGACTTCGGCGCGATGGCGCGGAGAGAGAGCCCGCAGTTCGGTGAGCATGGCGACGTTGCGTTCCTGGTGTTTGAGCAATGTGCCGATGTGGGTGCGTATGATGATT
This sequence comes from Terriglobia bacterium, assembly GCA_963766615.1. Classification (GTDB taxonomy): domain Bacteria; phylum Acidobacteriota; class Terriglobia; order Bryobacterales; family Bryobacteraceae; genus Palsa-187. Next base: position 117,775 of record CAVYBC010000006.1, on the reverse strand, counting down.
CGGATTCGATCCAAGGGGTCGGTGGTCCCTTCCAAGGCCGAGGGAACGCTGCTTAGAAATCCTTGCAAGGAAGATACGCAGAGCCGGTGGAGGAGATCTTCTTTACTGGCGATGTGGTAGTAAAGCGAAGCTTGCTGGATGTCCAGCGCGGAGGCGATCTCACGGGTGGTGGTCGCGGTATAGCCTTTTTCCCAGAAGAGCAGGGCTGCGGTGTCCAGCAAGCGGTCTACGGTGGGTAGCTCCGTCCGCGCTTTTCTTGAGGTTGTGGCGCGAGTCCGCCTGGAGGTTGATTCCTTGAGCATCCCGATGGTGAACTCCTTATTATGGCAGTCCGGGATGGCCGCCAAACGGCCAAAATATCAGGGTTAGACGGCTAGCGGAGTTTGTGCCAGGTAATTGCGCCAGCCGCCGAAGCTGGTAATCTCCGTGGCGCCTGCGAGAGCATGCGGTTCAGTGAGAAACCCCTTCACCGCTTCGCCGTTATCGAGCACCAGGTTTCCGATGGTCAGAGGGGGCGGAACCGAGGCTACGAACTCACCGAACTCGTCTTTGGGCATGGCGTAGACTTCGACTTCGATCCCAGGTCCGACGAAATTCTGGTCGCGAATCAAGCCGGGCATCGAAGGCTTGTCGGAGTCCAGCGTGTAGAGACGATAACCAGGGGCCGTGCGCGCGACGCGGAACAAGCGGGCACGCGATTCGATCAGTTCCCAATGGAGAGGCTGATTTGAGAGATGCGTTCCCACCACTGCCACGGCGATGCATCCAGGAGGCGCCGATGTGAGGCTCAAGACCGGTCCTGGCAAAATTACCTGCGAACGATGGAACCGGTCGGCAAGCAACAGGAGCGCTTCTTCAGAAAATGCGGGGCCGATGAGGGAAGCCCCAAAGGGAAGACCGTTGGCGCGGAAACCGGCGGGCACGGCCACGGCAGCCAGGTCCAACAGATTTACGAAGTTCGCGTAGTAACCCAGATTCGTGCTGGTGCCGATGGGGTCGGCGGAGACGTCCTGGTGCGTATACGTGGTTCCGGTGGTGGGGAGAAAGAGAAGATCCATGCGGCTCCATTGTCCTTCGGAGGCTCGGCGAAGTTCTTCCAAACGATAGCGGGCATGGAAGGCATCGACGGCGGAGTACCGCGCGGCGTTCACAATGGTTTCGTAGACCACGGGGTGCATGGATTCGCCGTGGGCGGGAACAAATTCGCGCAGGGCGGAAAGGCGTTCGGCGACCCAGGGGCCCGAATAGAGCAGGTCAGCGGCCAGCCGGAAGATGGAAAAATCGATCTCAACTTTTTCGCCACCCAGTTCCTCTAATCGCTGCACTGCGGCTCGATAGAGTCCTGCGGCATCGGCGTCTCCAAAGAATTCCAATTGATCGGCCGCGGGCACACCGAAGCGAAATTTGCCGGCGAGCCAGGGCGCCGCGTCCGCGCCATACGGGATGGCGCGAGAGAACGGATCCTCGGGATCGAAACCCTGAGCAGCCTTCCAAATCGCGTGAGCGTCTCCGCATGTCCTGCTTAGGATTGATACGCAATCGAGCGTTCTGCAGGCGGGTACCACTCCAGCGGTGCTCAACGTTCCTCGGGTGGGCTTCAACGCAACCAGATCGTTAAATGCAGCCGGGACGCGGGCGGCTCCGCCCGTATCGGTACACAAAGCAAAAGGGACCAGGCCGCTGGCTACCGCGACGGCCGAGCCGGAGCTCGACCCGCCTGCGATGTACTGTTCGTCGAAAACACTGCTGCACGCGCCGTAAGGAGTTCGAATGCCGACCAGTCCCGTCGCGAATTGGTCCAAATTTGTTTTGCCTACCGGAATTGCGCCGGCTTGAATTAATCGCCAGACAGTGGTGGCCGATTGCGAGGCGGTGTAACTATAGTCCGGGCATGCCGCGGTGGTGGGGATGCCTTCCACGTCGATGTTGTCGTTTACGGCAAACGGCACTCCGTAAAGGGGAAGGGAACCGGCCTTGGGGGATCGCCTCTCCAGAACCTTCGCACGCGCGAGCGCGGTTTGGCGAGGCACCAATGAGATCCATACCGGCCGGAGCGGCTTGCTCTCGATGCGGTCGTACACCTCCGCGATAACATCGGTGGGCTTGCGTCCCGCGGCGTAGCCCTCCCGTAGCGCTCCAATGGTCATGAGTTAGCCAACATTTGTGTTCCCGGCATTTGTGCTCGTGGGCCCACTTATGTCCGGTAACCCCACAACATGGCCACAGTATGGCAGGGACGGGAGGCGGTTACAAAACAAAAGATTGTATCGCCGTCATAAGGGAAACTTGTCGAGTTGGGGAATAGAAAGCAGTAGCATGAAGCCTGGAGTCCTGAAACTCAAGGCAGTAGGGAATCAAAATCGACCGGTTGAGCCACAGCACGTTGTCCCAACTGAGAACTGTTACCGGCCCTTCGAAGAGTTTGGCATAGCTCCCGCCCGTTGCCTTGAATGAGAATTTACCCACGTGGTCTTCAGGCTTCGTGGTGACGTTGCGCATGATGTCGAGCACTTGTTCCTGGCGCGAGATCTGATAGAACGACGGAGTCTTCGCCGAATAATATTTCGTGTCGGCCTTATTGCGCTTGCTCGCGACGCCGCGTTCGTAGGTGATGTGAAGTTCCAGGCGTTCGCCGGTGGCAGCAACGAAAACCCAGTCCTGCGTTTCCAGAATGGGTTTGGAACTGTTAGTGCCGCTCATCGTGATTAGTTGCATCTGGTGCGTCGTGGCTAATAGATAGTTGCCGAATGGTCCTGGTGCGTCGGCCGGATCTTCGGTCAGTCCGCCGATGACGAGTTGAACACTTGCGCCCTGGGAATCTTTGACTGGGGCGGCTAAAAAGACCAGGCGATTGGATCCCTTGCCCAGTGGTTTGCCATCAGGACCGTTGATCGTCACGCGGTCGATGAAGATCGCACGAAGATTGCAGTCCTTGGCAGCCCCTTCGGTGGCCGGGTTGGAGGTCCAGCCTTGAGGCAGGAAGGAAGCTAATGCCGCGTCGGGGACATGAAGGTCCAATTGGAATCGAGTCTCATTGCTGAACTCGAGCATCGTCTCCGCCGAAAGAGGTAACAGAGCGAAGGCGGATAGTAGAAAAATGCGGGATGTCATCGAAAAGCAGCATATCAGATCGAGCAGTCGGCTCTTCAGTTCAGGGTGAAAACCACGTCGATTGGTGCGATTACTTCAACCGGGACGGAATTGAGTAGAGTGGGCCGGTACACCCATTGCCTTACTGCGTCCAAAGCGGCGGGCACCAACAGAGGATGTCCGCTCAATACTTGAAGATTGCGGATGGTGCCGTCTTTGGAAACGACTCCTTCCAGATGCACGGTTCCTGAGACTCGCGCCTGACGAGCCAGCGCGGGTATGCAGGGACGACCTTCTTGATCAACTGAGCAGCGAGGACTGCTTCGCTTAAGCGCACGGGAGGTCCGTCCGGCTTTACGGCGGTGGTGCCGTGGCTGGGGCTCGATGCTCAGTTGGTGCCGCGATGTCTGGATCGGGTGATACCTGTGTCACTGAAGGGAGGTGAGATAAGTCCCGGCCGCCCGTCTTGGCAGTAGCTCGGTGGTGGGTTGTCGAGCGAATCTACAAATGGCTGGGGCGATGTGTTGGGAGGAGTCCTCGGCGCGATGAAGACGTGACTTGGGACACGCAAACGTGGTAACGCCGAGGACTGCTGCTGCGGCTGCGCGGGTAACTCCGGAGGAGGGGGCGTAAGAATCGGGCCGGCCAGGGGAACCGCCTGCTTCACGATCGGAAGCACTTCCTGATACGCAAGCGGTACCAATATTAAGACACCGGTAAACAGAATTTGTGCCGACAAAGAAGCTGCAAATGCACCGGATTTCCTTGCCATCGAGTCATTGAGAAGCAGGGATTGTTCAAACATGGTGTCCTGATAGACACCTTGCTGGACAGGAAAGTTCCTGCATTAGTCGACGACTCTGCCGTCGCGCATTTTTACGATGCGGTGCGCGAAGGCGGCGGCCTCTGGGTTGTGGGTGATCATCAGGATGGTTTGCTTCATCCGCTGATTCAGGCTGCGCAGAATTTCCAGCACGGCGGTGGAATTTTCTGTGTCCAGATTGCCTGTTGGTTCGTCGGCAAGAAGGAGAGCAGGGCCGTTCACGATCGCCCGGGCGATGGCGACGCGTTGCTGTTCTCCGCCTGACATCGCGCGAGGTTTATGATTTAAGCGATCCGCGATTCCCGAGCAGTTTCAGGTTTTCCTGGAACTGTGCGTCGGCCTCTCCGGTCTTGCCTGCAATGTCGCGCGCGATGGCGATGTTGTCGGCGGCCGTCAATGTGGGAAGCAAATTGTATTTCTGAAACACAAAGCCGACGGTGGTCTTGCGGAGATTGGTACGTTCGGCCTCGCTCATGTGCGCCAGGTCGCGACCGTCGAGCTTCACGCGCCCTGAAGTGGGCGGAGTCAATCCGCCGAGGATGTGAAAGAGGGTCGACTTGCCGGAACCGCTGGGTCCGATCACGGCCACAAACTCGCCTCGCTCGATTCGCAGGTTCACGCCGCGGAGCGCGTGTACGTCCACGTCGCCGACGTGATAGGTTTTGGCCAGATCTTCGATGTCGATTTCAGTCATAGGCCAAAGCGTCAGTCATAAGCCAAAGCCTCGATGGCGTCCTGACGCGCGGCTTTGAGCCCGGGATAAATCGCTCCAATCAGCGACGCGGCAAGGGCGATCAACCCAGATATCGGCCACCAGAGCTTTACGATGCTCGCGGTCCAGGTGGGCGCCAAAAAGTGGAGCAGGGACCGCGTTCCATAGGTCATCAGAATTCCCGCCAGCGTGCCGACAATCGCCAGGAGCACGGCTTCGCGCAGCAGAATGCTCATGATGTATCCGGGCGACGCGCCCAAGGCCTTCAGTATTCCGATCTCTCGCGTGCGTTCCAGCACCGCCATGTACATGGAAAGAAACACAACCAGAAAACCGACCGTTACGCCCAAGCCGATCACCACGACGGTGAACTGCTTCACGATCGGAATGCTGTCGACGGAGATCAGCGAGGTGAATTCTTCCATGGAGAATACGGGGTAGTCGCCCAGCCTCATTTTGAGCTCGTCGATTACCGTGTCCATATTCTTCGGATCGTCTGCTTTTACGTAGATCACGCTGACCAAGTTTTTAGACGAATACTTTTCCTGCAAAGATTCGATGGGGGCGAACATGCGCGAGAGTTTTCCTTGTTCCACAATCTGCGCAGATGCGCCATTTCAGCCCGCCGAGCTCGACCATATCGCCGGCATGAAGCTTTTTCGAAGTTGCATAGACATCATCCACCATCACATCGTCCGGTCCAGTGAACGGACCGCCGGAAATATACTTCAATCCGCCGCTCATGCGGTTAAATTCGTCAAGATGAATGCCAGTGATGGAATCGAGGAAAGAATAAGAACGCACCAGAGTGCCTGTCGCCAGGGCGACATGAGGCTCGGCGCGTACTACATCCACAATTTTCTCCGGCATTGAGCCGGTAAAACTTAGAATGGAACCCCCGGAAGGCCGCACCAGGATATCGGCGCCGGTACCCTTGGAACGCTCGGCGATTTGCCCCAACATGCCGTCGCTCACGCCCACAAGAGTCAGGATCATGGTGACCTGAACCCCGATAGCGATGGCACTGAGTAAAGTTCGCACCGGCCGGTGCTTAAGATTTTCAACGACTAACCGATGGATCAATACCTTAGTGTAACAGCCACCCGCCTTGAATCACCGCAAGCGCGGCAAGGGCCGCGGTCTCCGCGCGAAGGATCAGAGGGCCTAACGTGACCTGCGTCCAACCGGCTTTGACGAAGGCGGCGCGCTCATCTTCGGTCCAACCACCTTCGGGTCCGATGAGCACCGCCACACGGTCGGATGCGGCGCGCGTTGAAGGCAAGGCCACGGCAAGAGGCTGGCCCCCGCATTCATCCATAGCATAGCGGCAGGTGGCCTCTTCATGGAGGATCTGGTCGAAGTCCATTGGCTCCGTGACCGTCGGCAGAAACGCGCGGCGAGATTGCTGGCTCGCCTCCAGCGCGATGCGACGCCAGCGGTCGAGGCGTTTATGCGCGGCCATTTCGAGGCCTTTCTCGCTGCGAGTCGCCTCGACGGGGATGATTTCTGACACGCCTAACTCGGTGGCTTTTTCAATCATCCATTCGAACGCGTCGAATTTTACCAGCGCGGCGTAGAGAATTATTTCCACTTGCGCGGGCGGCGGCGGCAGCTTTTCGACCGTGCGAAAGACGACGTGCTCCTTGCGGGCGGTTTCGATTTCGGCGAGATATACGGTGCGATTGTCGGAGATTTCGTAGCGCTGGCCGGGTTCGACGCGGAGGACCCTGGTAAGATGTTTGGCTTCGTCGCCGATGATCTCAGCTTTGCCGCTTCGCACTTCGTCCACAAAAAATCGCCGGCGCATTCTCGTATCCTAAGTCATCATGATCGCGCATCTTAAAGGAACAGTCCTTGAAAAACATCCCAACCAGGTGATTGTGGATGTGGGCGGAGTCGGCTACGACGTTACAATTCCCGTGTCGGCTTTTTCGTCGCTTCCCGAAAAAGGCTCCATAGTTCAGCTTTTCATCCACACGCACGTGCGAGAGGACCTGCTGGCGCTTTACGGATTCGTCTCGGCGCGGGATAAAGCGCTGTTTGAAAAACTAATCACGGTGAGTGGGATCGGTCCGAAGTTGGCCATTACGGCCCTTAGCGGACTTTCCTCGGAGGATCTTGCGATGGCGATCCGGTCCGGGTCGCTAGAACAACTCGTTCGCATTCCTGGAGTGGGGAAAAAGACCGCCGAGCGCATGGTGCTGGAACTGCGCGACAAGCTGGACCTGATCAGCACGGCCGCGCAGGCGTCAGCACCTAAGAGCGCTTTCAATGCGACGGAAGAGGACGTAATTTCAGCGCTTATGAACTTTGGGGCGACCAGGGCGGCGGCGGAGGCTGCTCTCACCAAGGCGCGGTCGGCAACGGAGTCTAACGATTTCGATGAGTTGTTCCGGCGGGCGCTTAAGCTGGTCCGCTAAACTGGGATCTTCATGCAGGATCAGGGCATCGTATCGGCGTCGCTGCGCGAAGAGGAGCGCCAATTTGAGGCGACGCTCCGGCCTTCGCGGCTCTCCGACTTCGCCGGGCAAACCAAGGTCAAAGAGAATCTCTCGATCGCCATTGAAGCTGCTCGTAAACGTGGCGAGGCGATGGATCATGTTTTGTTGTACGGGCCGCCGGGGCTGGGCAAAACAACGTTGGCGGGGATTATCGCCAGTGAATTGGGCGTAACGATTCAGCAGACATCGGGTCCGGTGCTGCAGAAGAAACTCGATCTCGTGGGAATCCTCAGCAACCTGCAGGAACGCGAAGTTTTCTTTATCGACGAAATTCATCGTCTGCTACCCGATGTGGAGGAGATGATTTACTCCGCGCTGGAAGATTTCCGCATGGACATTCTGATCGGGACAGGTCCGGGTGCGCGGACGGTGGCGATGGATATCAAACCGTTCACGGCGATCGGGGCCACCACGAGGCAGGGCCTGATTAGCGCTCCTCTGCGCGGACGATTTGGCCTGGTGCTGCGGTTGAATCATTACGATCAGGCTGAGCTGAGCGCCATCGTGGTTCGGTCGGCCCATTTGCTGGATGTGGTGATTGACCGGCCGGGCGCGGAGGAAATCGCACGACGGAGCCGGGGGACTCCGCGAATTGCTAACCGCCTGCTTCGCCGTGTGCGCGATTATGCGCAGGTTCGGGCCGGGGGACACATCGATGGCGGAGTTGCGGAGAAGGCGCTGAATCTTTTGGAAGTCGACCGCTTCGGCCTGGATGAGATCGACCAGAAAATCATGCTGACAGTTCTGGAAAAATATGGCGGCGGCCCGGTGGGGATCAACACCATTGCGGCGTCCATCGATGAGCAGGCCGATACGATTGAAGAAGTCTACGAACCCTACTTGATGCAGCTCGGCTTTCTGGACCGCACTCCGCGGGGCAGAACGGGAACGGAGCGCGCGTTTGAATATTTCAAAATCGTACGCAGGGTGAGGGGCGCGCAGGAATCGTTGTTCTAGTGAAGACTGTTTATCTGGCGCTCGGCTCCAATCTCGGTGATCGGGCTGCGGCTTTGCAAAATGCCATCTTGCGGATGGAATCCCCTGAACTGCACGTCCTTGGCGCTTCCTGTATTTATGAAACGGAACCTCGCGATGTTGTGGACCAGCCGTGGTTTCTGAATCAGGTGATAGAGGCCGAAACTTCGTTGTTCCCACGCCAGCTTCTTACGAGGTTGAAGCGGCTGGAACTCGAGCTAGGGCGTCGCCCATCACGTCCCAAGGGTCCAAGGGCGGTTGACATCGACATTGTGTTCTACGGTGACGCAGTGATTTCGACGTCTGATTTGACCATTCCCCACGAGCGTATGGGTGAGCGCCGGTTTGTGCTGGAGCCTTTGGCAGAACTCGCGCCGGAGTTACGGCATCCCAAGACCGGCAAAACGATTCGCGAGATGCTGGGTGCGGTTGCGAGTCAGCGCATCCGATTATTTGTTCCCCAATAGCCGAGCCTTGTCCTCCCCACTCATTTTTTCGGCGGCGTAACGAAGGATGAGGCGGGGAATTGCCTGCCGTTGAGGCATCAGGAACCGCATCACTTCGCGAGGTTTCTTGGGATAGGTCTCTTTGAGCAGCCAGCCGACGCCTTTTTGCACCATGTCGTCAGGATCGGCAAGGAGCGGTTGCGCGACGCGAAAGATTTCTGCGGTGTTCTCACCACGTTTCGCGGAATATACCAGCGAGACGGCGGAAGAGCGCCGCTTCCAACGTTTTTTCGCGCGGGTCCAAGGCAGGAGCTTCCGCACAAGCTCGGGGTGATTCTGGATCGAGGCGCCTAATAGCCATAAAGACAGGCCGTCGGTGTGGCCCCAATTGTTGACGTAGTCGTCAAGCCAATGGGTGAAGAGTCGAAACTCTCGTGGGCCGCACTGCTTTTCAAACCGGCGATAGAGATAACAGACAATCGCGCCTCCTTCGAAGTCGCCCCAGCGCCAGAGTTCTTCGCACAGCTCGTCGCGGTCGGCAATGGACCATTTCTTGACTGCCGGATGCAGAGCTTGGGCGATTTTCTTGAGTTGGGGCGCGCGGACGCCTCGAAATCGCAATTCCTCGCCGGGCAGCGGCTTGAAAAACACTTCCAGAGTCTCGCGGTCCGACGATGATCCGGGACCCAGGTCGTGGTCGATTTTGCGCAGCAGCGCTTCGATTGGGCTATTCATTCACCCTCGCTTCCTTGAAACTCATTGAATTCCTTGATTGAACCCATACGACCAAGAAGGTTAGAGTAAAAGATACTATGCGCTCAACTCAAAGTTGTTGTCACTCTGACGTAACCTGCCGCATGGCCGCTACTTTAGCCATTGGTGCACTCACATTTTTTGCTTTCTCTCCTCTCGCGTCCGCTCAGGGCTCTACAACCTTTAACGAGGAGCGCATTGAAATCAGCCCGTTCGCGGGCGCGACTCCCTATCATCGTTCCACAGCCGGTATCGGCAGTCATCTGGAAGCTGGCCTTCTGTTTGGCGGGCGCTTTACCGTGAACCTTACGCAGCATTTCGCGCTGGAAGGAAGCGCTGGATACGAACGCAGTGCGTTTCAAATCCTTGGCGCCTTTCCGAACGCCCCCAATATCCTAAAGCCGCAGTTTGAGACTCGGGTCTTCAACTTCAATGGGGACGCGGTGTATCACTTTACACCGCTCGGTTCGCGCTGGCGTCCTTTTGTGGACATCGGTTTTGGAGGCGTGCGGTTCCTTCCCACAGGGGATGCGAAGGATTACTATGCCCAGAATTTTGCCTCACCATTTTTCCCCGCACTGAAAAGCGTTTCTCGCGGCCAATATAATATGGGCGGCGGCGTAAAGCTTCGCCTGACCAACTGGTTCGGTCTTCGCGGCGATCTTCGCTTTGTTCTTTCGCGCTATCCCACCTTCAGCATCAACATTCCTCAAGGCCAATGGCTGGAAGGCACGGAGATCACCGGCGGGATGGTTTTCTATATTGGCGGACAGGGTCCTAAAACGGAGCATAAGATCGATGTGACCCCGATAACGGCTACTCCAGCTCAAGGTGACGCGGGGCTGACTGCGGCGAATCCAGCGGCTACCGGCACCGGTTTCCGTTTGACCGAGAACGCCCACGATACACTCGGGCACAACTTGAACTATCACTGGAGTGTGAACGGAATGCCCGTCGGCGAGAATGCCAACAGCATCATGTACACGCCCGCGCAAGCAGGTGATTACAAGGTGTCCGTGCAGGTATCGGACACCGCACCGAAGAATCCCGCCCCTCCGGCCAGCCCGGATCCGATTACTCTTTATGTGGCTGATCACAGGATTACCATGGGTCCAATTACGATTAACCCCGCTACCAGCGCTGCCAATCCGGCACCGAATGGTACCAACTTCCGTTTTAGCGTGACGGCGCAGGACACCCTTGGTCATCCTCTAACTTATCGTTGGACCGTCGACGGCAACACAATTCCGGGCAACGGCAACTCCGTTACTTTTACCGAAGGGCAACCGGGCCAGCATAACCTTGGCGTTCAAGCCACCGATGGAACTCTAACGGCATCGGCGGCTGGTGCGTCCTTCTATACGGCTGCGCGTCCAGCGCCCACGGCTACGTGCACGGCGGCCCCTGATGCGGTGGAAGTTGGTGGGACCTCAACATTCGGTGTGAATGCGCGGGTGGCACCGGGCAGCAATACTCGTATTACTTGGACTGTGAGCGAAGGTACTCTGTCGAGCACCACCGCCGCGCAGACAACCTTCAATTCCACGAGCGTATCGTTCCCGCCCAGCGGACAAGTGCAGACCAAGACCATCACAGCCACTGCCACCGTTCGCGATGACTTTGGCGGCACTGTCTCCTGTACCTCCACCATCCGCGTTTCCACCAATCCGCAGACGACGCATTATGGCGACATCGTGTTCGCGGAGGGCAGCGCGCGCATCAATAACTGCGCCAAACGCGTTTTGATTGAACGCGTGTATCCGCAGTTGACTGGCGCTTATCAGGGCTACACCCTGGTGCTGGTCGGCCATGTCGACCCGAGCGAGCAGAGCAACCGGACACTGGATCGCCGTCGCGTCATGAATGCAGCGGCCGTTCTGACCGCGGGCAAGGACACTTGTACGGCGCTTGAGCCCTCGCGCATTACGGCGGATTGGGTGGGTACGACAGAGACGGAGTACAAAGATACTCCTTGCAGCGTGTCTTTCGAAGCTGCACCGGCAGAGCGGCCGGCCGATCGGGTGAATCCCAGCGACGCGCGCGCGAAGAATCGCCGCGTGGAGATTTGGCTGGTACCTCCCGGCAAGACCTTGCCATCATCGGTTAAGGAAGCCCACGTACTGCCTACGCCGGAGTTGCAACGGTTGGCTTGTCCGAAATAGGGCGGCACCGGCATTTTAATCCGCGTTGTGCGCGTCGCGGCTGGGAGAGTTCGAGCCGCGACGCCGTCCCAGCGAAAGATCGTGTATAAACTATTCGGGATCGCCATCGTGGCCGCATGCGTTGCCCGAGGAGACTGGCAGGCAAGTGGGCCCTTTGGCGGAAGCGTGCTGTCCATTGTTGCCGACCCGCGGCATCCGGGTACTCTGCTGGCCGGCGCTCGCAACGGGCTCTTGTTTCGCTCCGAAGACGGATCCAAGTCATGGCATCGCGTTTCCTTCGGACGCCCGCTTTCCGGGCCGATTCAAGCAATAGCGATTGATCCGTCGAATAGCGATCATTACCTCGTTGGAATTTCGGGTGAAGACCCCACGAGCATGGGGCTCTGGGAATCCAGCGACGGAGGCCGGCATTGGCAGCAGACCTTGGCCGGGCTCGCCGTGGAATCGCTGGCTCAGTGGCGCGGAGATTCTGCAGTGGTGGCTGTAGGAACCCGTCATGGTGTTTATCTTGTTGGAGGCCATGGCAGAGGCTTTGTCCGAATTTCGCCTGCTCAAAATCCGGAGTTGCAGGACATCACCGCTCTCGCTTTCGGTCCGGAAGACTCCAAAACGTTGTACGCCGGGACGCCTCATCTGCCTTGGAAGACGACTGATGGCGGCGAGTCCTGGCATTCCATACGCGGCGGGATGATCGACGATTCGGATGTGTTCTCGATCGCCATCGATCCGGCGCATGCGGGGCGGGTCTTCTCCAGCGCCTGTAGCGGAATCTATTTGAGCGAGAATGGCGGCGTGGGATGGAAGCTTTTGAATGGCGTCCCCAAAACTTCCCGCCGCACCCATATCATCGCACCGGATCCTGAGCGTCCTCAGGTGCTCTATGCCGGGACGACGTCGGGCCTTCTAAAATCGTCCGACGGCGGTGCCACGTGGAGGCAACTCAGTTCGCTGCAGATCAACTCGCTGGCATTCAGCCCCATGGATTCGCGGACATTTTACCTGGCGACCGAACGCACCGGCGTGTTGATGACGCGGGATGGAGGCGAAAACCTCATTCCCGCGAGCCAGGGAATTCTAACCCGCAATGCGGCCAATCTGGTGGTCTCCGGTGCGGGCATGTGGATGAGCACGGCCTACGAGGGCGAGCAAGGCGGCGTCTTCAAATTCGATCCGACTAAAGGGTGGGGACAGGTTGCTTCTCCGGCAATGCTTGGCGGGGGGAATGTTCGAGCGCTCGCAGCGGACGCGAGCGGAAGGTCCGTATTCGCGGCTACGGAAAACCGCTTGTATCGATGGTCGGCTTTGAAATGGGAAGTAGTGCCGACGGCGTCTCTCAAGGATGTCCGTGCGCTGGGTTTCACGGCAGACGACGTGCTGCTTGCAGGAACGTCGCGAGGCCTGTTTTCGCTGAAGAGCGCCTCCACTTGGACCGCAATCGATGTGGACGGGCATACTCGTTTGCCGGTGACGGCGATCTATTCGTCGCGCGCCTCTCTTGCGATCCGGACGGAATTTGGTTGGTATATTTCCACCGACAACGGCCAGGTGTGGAAAGAATGGACGATGCCCCCCAGCGCGGGGCAGGTGAGTGAAATCGCTTTTTCGTGCAGCGGTTCGGCGCTGGCGGCGAGCTCGCGCGGGGTGGTGCGATTCTCTCCCAGTGGTGCGAATCCCGCTGGAGTGAGAGGCATTCCCGAGGGAACGGTCAGTTCGGTAACCTTTGACCCGCTAACCTGCCACTCGGCTTATGCCGCGCAATTCGGCAAGGCGTACGTGTCGCGGGACGACGGCGAAACCTGGACGGCTTTAGGGGAGAGCGGCCGGGAGGGTGCGATCGAGAGTCTGCGTGTGACCGCGTCTCATGCACTAATGGCTTTATTCCGCAACGAGGGCATCTTCAAATTGGATTTGCCCGACGATCATTTCCCCACCAAATGAGTAAGATCTTTTTCATTTTCGCTGCATACGTACTCGATTAGTTCGGTATCGGTGTATTTAAGTTCCAGCTTCACGGTCCAGGGTTTGGTGTAGGCTTTAGGGTCGTCAATAGTGAGCTGCAGATCAATGTGGCCGAAGTCACGGCGGCGGAATCGTTCTGTCAGGTGCATAGCTTCCGTTCCGGGATGGCCGCTGTTATCAAGCCAGTTGTTATCCACAAAGCCTGACGATTCCACCATTAGCGTATCGCCGTCCCAGTGGCCCGTCGAGTATCCCATCCAAGTCGGATTAGGGTCCTTAGGCAGAGCCCGGCCATCCATGAAGATCTGCCGGTAGCTGTGGAGCGCCTCGTATAGGATTACGATCATGCCATTGCTGTTAAGAATCTTGAATGGGTAGGGAACGACGTGTTCGCGTGGCACACCGGAAAGAACGCAATAGGCTTGCGGATCCTCGCGTCCCTGGGTCTCGACCCGGTGTTTATACAGCGCTTCGGCCCAAGGCTGGAAGGACACTTCTCCGGGCTTTAGATCTTTCGCGATATTGCCTGTATAGCCGCCTTGTGTAACCCAGACGCCTGAAAAGTCGGGCTTGCCATCTGGAGTTTTAGGAGCGGGGGCCGTGAGATTCGGTGTGTGATCTGGCAGGCGGGGAACACCGGGAGTGGGGAAGACAAGCCATTGAGCTGGCAGGGTAGCCATGGACATGACGGCGAGGCTTGCGAGGTGTTTAGCCGTTTTGAAGATACGCATTCAAATTCCCTTCTGTTAAAGACCGCCGTCGTATACGACTCTTCCACCCACCATGGTCATTACCGGTTTGATGTTCTTGATCTGGTCGGGAGGAATGGTGAGGTAGTCGCGGTCGAGGACCACCAGGTCCGCCAGCTTACCAGGTTGAATTGAGCCGAGGTTGTTCTCCTGAAACACCAGGTAGGCATTCTTGCGTGTGTGCGCAATTAGCGCGTCCTCGCGGCTGATGGTCTGGTGTATGACCGTAGTGCCGCCGACCATCTTTCCGGTGACGGCAAAGTAGAGGGTCATGAACGGAGAGGTTTGATTGGCAGCCGTTCCGTCCGTTCCCAAACCCCATTGAATACCGCTGTTCTGGATGGTTCGAAGCGGCGGCATATCGTATGCGCCGTCTCCGAAACCCTCATGCATGATGCCGCCATTGATGACGGCCCACGGATGCACGGCGGCGTACATGCCGAGCTGCTTCATGCGTTCCAGTTGGGAGGCGTTGACCTGGTTCAGGTGAGCGAAGGTCCAGCGCAGGCCCTTGATCGGGTGTTCGCGGTTGATCGATTCGATCTGATCCAAGAACGCGTCGATGGTGTTATGCAGTTCCGCATGTACATGCAGGGGCAGACCCCTTTGGGCCAGTTCGGTCGCGATCCGGCCCCACAGGACCAATTCTTCGGGCGAGGGAGTCGACTTGAGGGCGAACATTGGGTCGTGCAGAGGTTGGTAGACGCTTTCGCCGAAGAAGATGGTATCGATGCGCGGATCCCCCTGAAACACTTTCATGCCACCGACTTGGCGCAGAGTCTGATCCACTTGCTCGGGTGACCCAGCGGCGGCGCCATCGATGCAGAAGATGCGAGCATTGAGCTGATCCTGCGCTTTCCACTTCTGAAAAATCTGCAACACCTCAGGGATGCAGCCGGGGACTCCGAAGGAAGTGAGCCCTGTCCGATTCATGTCTTTGATCAGGGCCTGTGTACTGGCTTCGAGTTGGTCCGGGGCAACCTTGGGAAGGCGCGCCTGAACCGGACGTGTGGCCGGGATATCGCCCTGGATCACGCCAGTCGGTTTGCCGCTGGCGTCACGTTGGATTGATCCTTTGACGAAGTCGGCCGGGTCAGGCTTGTTGTCCTCGATCCCGAATGCGTGCAACGCCTTGCTGTTTAAATAAATCTTGTAGTAGGACTCCTGGAGTGCAACGGGATTGTCGGGGGCGATCTGATCCAGCTCCTGGAGTGTGAGGGCTCTGGGGTCGTCGGCAAACTGGTGGTGAGTCCAGCCGCCGATGGTATAGACCCACTCCTGGGGCCCCGCTGCTTTGGCCCTAGCGCGCAGCATCTCGACGGCTTGTTTTCGCGACTCGATCCCATCGAAACGAAGCTCCCGCTGCCAGGTGGTTGCGGCCCGAAGAAGATGCATGTGGTTGTCGATCAGGCCTGGAATAACAGTCTTTCCCTTCAGGTCGATCCGGCGAGTATTCGGCCCGGCCAGGCGCGCCATGTCGGCGTTGGAACCTACGGCAACGATGCGGTCGGCCCGGATTGCGAGGGCTTGCGTAATCGTAAAGCGCTCGTCAACGGTAACGACTTTCCCATTCGTAATGAGTAAATCGGGCGCAAGCGATTGGGCCCGCAGCAGCGCGGCGGCACCGAGGATAACCAGGACCCCAAGCTTAGAAGGTTTGAAGAGTTCCACCGGCGAAGATTGTCCCACACCGGAGGGTCGAACGGAAGTGGCGGGCGGGTAGAATGTTTGGTCAGTGAGACGCCTCGGTACGCCGTTTCACCACGTGGGAGCTTGCCTACTCAATAGCGCTGCGGCTTATTGCATACTCATCAAAATGGCAGGCCATACCAAAGCCCTGAGGTCCTCTGGAGACGACCCGAACGACGCGAACCTCGCAGTTCAGGCGCAAGCCAGCCTCTGGTACAGAACTCACGTCATCGCCTGGAAGGCATATTTCGCAGTCCAGAAGCTCGTCAGCCGAGAATTGATAGGGCGAAAGACAGTAGAAGCCGTTAGAACTTACATTTTCCATTGTGGCTTCGATTGGGGTTTGCGTTCCTGGTCGAGTTAGAAGAACGGGAAGCGCCAGACTTATGCGCGGACGACTCCGGCGTTCCACGTCTAATCCATTCAGTGGCGACCAAATTGCGGGTTCGCTTTGAGCGATATTGGATCTCATCTGTTTCCCCTCGGGAAGGGCTCAGCACGTGAGCCACCAGATGCATTCGTAGCGTGTACTTCACGGAGTATGGAACCGTGTTCAAGGATCTGGTTCGTTCATAGTTAACAACGAGATGGCGAAGGATATGACGTCGTAGAGGTAACCTTCGACGGTCAAGAATCCAGCTGGGGAGCGAGATGAAGCAAGCGTTTAAACTTTGTACGGCTGGTAAAATCTACTTGAACAAAACGGTCTTTTGAACGGCTTGCTAGTCTAAGGTGTCTCACTAAAGCTTTACTGAGAAATAACCGATAACAATTTATGGAACGTCGTCAACATGAGCGTTTTCGAGTTCAATTCGAAGCTCGCATCACTAAGCTCGATGAGAAGAGGCAAGCGGTCCTGGGACGGGTCACCGATGCCTCAAACTCCGGCCTAAGCATTCTTCTACCCCTGGCCGTAAAGCCTCAGGACCTGCTTCAATTTGAAATAGCGGACAGTGTGATGTACGCGCACGTCATACACGCAGCTCCGGAAGGGGTGGAATTCCGTGTCGGCGTCGAGGTTGAACAGGTGTTGCTGGGCACGACGGAACTCGCGGGGCTGTTGAAGAAGACGTTGATAGATGCAATGCCCGACACTAAGGGCTTGGAACAATCCGAAGTCTACTCCAACTAAACGTCGGCTACTTCGAAAATCGCATCCACCTTTTTAGTAGCGACGGTTGTTCTTTTTCCAGCCAAAAATTCGGGCCGTCATCATTCTCGACACCGTTTGGGGCGACTTTGGGGGGGCCAGGAACCTTCGGCGGCTCCAAAACCACAGGCGGGTCTTGAACTTTTGGCGGTAGTGAAATGGCGCTGGGTCCAGGCCGGCCAAGAGAGATCGGTGGCCGAACTATGGGAGCAGCCCCTAGTTGTGGGGTGGGCAGGTTCAGTTCATTGCACGCCTCACGGATCTGATGAACGGTCACCTGCCGGCTCGTCTCTGAGAAGGCCACCAGCAAAGCATTGTCCGAGATTGCATTAACCAATCTCGGTATTCCATGCGACCACTTTGCGAGAGCCTCCAATGCCTCGGCCGTAAAAGGGCTGGGGAGGCTTCCTCCCGCCTTGTCCCAACGGAATTCGACATATTGCTCGACCGCTACGCGCTCCAGGCGTTGGAGAGACATGCGCAATGCAATTCGCTGCTTTAGCTGCCAGAGTTCCGGAAGATTGAGGCGATCTTGAAGTTCGCTCTGACCGACCAACACGATCTGAAGAAGTTTTTGCCCGTTAGCCTCAAAATTGCCTAATAGGCGAACCTCCTCAAGCAAATCGGGACTAAGCTTGTGAGCCTCATCGATGATCAGCGCGGACACTGTTTTCTGGACACTACAGCCCACCAGGAAATACTCCAGTATCTTCAGCCGTTGTGGCTTGCTGGCCGGGATCTGGTCTAGGCCAAAGTTCAGGAGGACCATTTCCAGAAATTCATTGGCAGTAAGAATTGGATTAAAAACGATGCTGCACTGCACCTTGGATTCGGCAAGCAGTTCCCGCAGAGCGCACAGAGCCGTTGTTTTACCGAGGCCTGCCTCGCCGGTCAGCAGCAAATACCCCTTGCGATCCAGTATCCCGTAGGCCAATCCGCTTATCGCATCGGCGTGCTGTGGCGTAAGATGGACGCAACTTGCATCCGGGACCAACGAAAATGGGGTCTTCGACAATCCGAAGAATCTTTCGTACATAGTTTCCTAGGGATGGTCGCTCCGGGCGGGCACATTCCTACGATAGCTCGAACGATGGCCTCGATACTATGGGTCAGCTCTCCAGTGACCCCGCGCACAAAACGGACGCCGTGCGCTAGCTAGTGCGCTCCGCTTCCGCTGAGGACTTGAGGGATGGTCCGCAGGATAATCTTCCAGTCCAGTTCCAGAGACCAGCCGTCGATGTATTCCATGTCCAGTTTCATCCAACTCTCGAAATCGAGCCGGTCGCGCCCTGCCAGAGTCCAAAGGCAGGTCAAGCCGGGCCGCATGCGGAGACGCCTTCGCTGCCAGGGTTGATACTGGGCCACCTCCTCGGGAACAGGAGGGCGAGGACCGACCAGCGACATATCGCCCTTTAGAACATTCCACAACTGAGGCCATTCATCGATAGAGAATTTGCGAAGGATACGTCCCAATGCAGTAAGGCGGGGATCATTGGGGATCTTGAATGCGGTCGACTTGCGATTTAAATGGCTGAGGGACGCTTTTAGTTCTTCCGCGTTATCGCACATGGAGCGAAATTTGTAGAGTGTGAATCTGCGCCCGTTGAGCCCGCAGCGTTCCTGCCGGAAGATGGCTGACCCAGTGGAAGTGAGCCGGATCAGCAGGGCGATCAGCAACATGAAAGGCGATACGAATATGAGCGCGACTGTGGCCAGAACAACATCGGTAACCCTTTTCAAAAGCAGCCGGATCTCATCGTGCGGCGCAGCGGAGAATGTTAGCAGTGGCTTTGTCCCGAGCCTGTCCAGCGAGATTTCGCTATTGACGTGAGGAAAGAAATCAACCACGACCCGGGTGCGCACTCCCTCTTCGTCGCAAAGCAGAAACACCTCTCCGAGTTTGTTTAATCTGGCGCTGTCCACAGCGAAAATGATCTCGTCGATCACTTGTTGGCGGAGGAGATCCGGCAAATCCGACAAAGGATATTGTTCATAGCCTTGAGATAGCCAGACTTGGCCTGCCTCCTCGTCGAGAAATCCTTTTAGGCGGATCCCATGGGGAGCAAGGTTCTCCAACTCTAAGCCAAGTTCCCGTGCGTTCTCGCCCGAGCCGACAATCATGACGAAATGCTGCATTCCGAATCGTCTGCGGAAGGCTCCTGTCAGTCGCGCTGCATTAAAGCGGAACAGACTTAGGAAGACCCAGGCATAGATCGCGAAGATCAAAACGAAAAAGCGGCTGAGGTCGAGGCGCAACATGTATTCGGCAAGAACCAGACAAATCGCGCTAAGAACGCATTGCCGCGCCGTCTCCCGCAGAATCGCCCAGGAGCGAACGGTTTCCAGCTTGTCGTGAATGTTGAACCAATAGCCTATCGATAGCCAGCAGAGCAGGGAAACGACTAACAGCGTGGCGCCGACACGTGATTCGAAATAGAAATTGTAATAGAAGACAGTGGTGTAATGCAGGCGGACACGGGTTTGGTATGCGGCGAAAAAAGCCACGCAGATCAACAATAAGTCAATAAGAGCGAAGACAAGTTTGACTTTTTTATTGTGCCTGCTGTACACGGCGTTATGATAGCACGGGAGCCGGAATTGCCTCGCTGTCAGCTACTTGCCGGTATATGCCGGATTCTGATCCCATCTAACACTGCGTCGAGATCGCCTCAGGGAAACCGCTGATTGTTCTCTCCTTCATTCTGTTATCAGATCTATGAGGAGGTGCATCCGATGGGACGATCCTACGCCTATCCGCTATTGATACTATTTGCCGGTTCTCTTTGCCCGGCGCAACCGACCATTGGATCATGCCCGGTATTCCCAGCGAACAGCATTTGGAATCAGCCCGTCGACCATCTTCCGGTGGCTTCAAACTCCCCGACGCTCGTCAGCACTGTTGGCAGCGCAACGACACTCCACGCCGACTTTGGGTCCGGCACCTTCCAGGGGGCGCCGATCGGAATACCGTTTGTGATCGTCTCAGGCGCTCAGACGAAATACACAGCGACCTTCCAATACGCTGACGAGAGCGACGCGGGACCCTATGCGGTTCCGCTTAACGCTCCCATCGAGGGTGGCAGTCAGAGCACGGGGGATCGTCATGCCATTGCCGTCGACATCGACAATTGTATTTTGTATGAGCTGTATGGCGCGTTTCCGCAATCGTCAAGCTGGCAGGCCGGCTCGGGCGCTATTTTCAACCTCAAAACGAACGGGCTGAGACCCGCCGGATGGACTTCGGCCGATGCCGCCGGACTTCCGATCTTTCCCGGTCTAGTCCGTTACGACGAGGTCGCCAGCGGAGTGATTCGACATGCGATCAGGCTGACTGTTCCGCAGACCCTGGATTCTTATGTCTGGCCTGCGCGGCATTACGCTTCTAGCCTGACCGATCCGAAGTATCCGGCGATGGGCCAACGCTTTCGCTTGCGCTCGAGCTTTAATATTTCCACCTACACCGCTGACGTACAAGTGATTCTGCGTGCATTGCAGACGTACGGAATGTTCATCGCCGACAACGGGTCGGCATGGTACATTTCTGGAGCGCCCGACCCTCGGTGGAATAACGACAATTTAGGCACGCTGCGGAACATCAAGGGGTCCGACTTCGAAGCTGTAGATGATTCAGTGTTGAAGCTACAGCCGAACTCCACGCAGAGTGGTACGTGCGATCTCAATGACAACGGGGTTGTGGATATCGTCGATTTGCAGATTGAAATAGATGCGGCGCTAGGCTTGAACGCTTGCAACGCTGGTGACCTGGACGGCAACGGAAGTTGCAATGTCATTGATGTCCAACGAGTAGTCTTAGCTGCCCTTGGCGCGGCTTGCCATCTTGGGTCTTGATTTTTCTCGCGAATAAGATCTGGCAATAGACAACCTGTGGAAATCGGGTCTCAAGTAGCCAAGAAATCCTGACTCGGCTGAAAAGTATATTTAGAAACGTTTCCTTCACGAATTTTATCCCCACACTTAGCCTGTTGGAGGTGGGTAGAAAGTTCACAGGACCGTACTAGGTAGAAGTACTAGCTATACGGTCCAACTGGTACTGCCGATTATCCCGTCAGGGAGATAAAATCATTGCGCAATGTAATCCTTGTCAGCCTGTTAGGGCTCCAGGTAATCGCATTTGGACAAACCGTCTCTCTTTCCTTGGGCTCCGCCTCGGGAGTTCCTGGCGGAACGGTCGATCTTCCGGTCATCTTGTCTGGCGGCGCACAGCCTGCCGGCTTGCAGTGGACTTTTAGCTATTCATCTGATGTCAGTCTTGTCAGCGTCGCTGGAGGAGCTTCCACTACCGGCGGAGGCAAGACCCTGAACTGTTCCGGAAACACCTGTCTGGATTTCGGATTTAACACGACGACCATCGCGGATGGAGTGGTAGCGGTTGCAACTTTTCAAATCGCGGCGAACCCTTCCACAACCACAATCGGGGTCCTCGTGAATGGTGTTGTCGCTTCCACGGCCGCGGGCACTCCTATTCCGGCGGGAGGAGGGTCTGGAACCATCACACTTCCCACGCCTGTGTCGCTGAGTACTTTAAGTTGCACGACGACGACTCTCACAACTCCGGCATCAACTGGGTGTACTGTGACGCTGACCGGGGCGGCGCCTGGCACTGGATTCGCTGTGCCGCTCTCCAGCAATAACGCGAATCTTACCGTACCAGCGAATGTGACAGTCGGCGCGGGTTTAACCAGCGCAGGCTTTACCGCAACCGCTGCACAGGTGAGTACGAATCAAAGCGCGATCGTGACGGCTAGCGGTGGAGTTACGAAGACTGTAACCCTGAGCTTAGTGGCGCCCTCTCAGCCTGCTAGTCTGGGTTGCTCACCAGCCGCAGTAAACGCTCCGGGGACGTCCAATTGCACGGTCACGTTGACGGCGGCCGCTCCATCGGGAGCTACCGTGGCTCTATCAAGCAACAACGCAAGTATTACGGTTCCCGCCAGCGTCGCTGTAACGGCCGGGCAAAGTAGCGCTTCGTTTACTGCAAATGTGGCCAGTGTCAGCTCCAATCAGACGGCACTCCTGACGGCTTCGCTGAACGGGGCGTCTCAGACATTTACGCTTACGGCGAATGCGCCGGCTCAGCTCTCGTCGGTGTCCTGTTCTCCTTCCAGTTTGGGCAGCAATGCATCCAGTAGCTGCACGGTAACGCTGAATAAGGCCGCTGCCAGCGCCAGCGTTGTGACTTTGGGAAGCAGCGGATCGTTGACCGTGCCGGCAAGTGTGACCGTTGGTGCGGCCCAAAGCAGCGCAACTTTTGCGGCGACGACGTCAACCGTGACGACTGCTCAGAATGTCACCGTGACTGCCTCTCTGAACGGAATCAATCAATCGACGACGATCGCACTGACGGTCACTGCGCAGCCGTCCAGTTTGAGCTGTTCTCCCGCCACTGTGAATGCTCCCGGGACTTCCAGTTGTACAGTCACATTGACCGCGGCGGTTCCGTCAGGGGCCACCGTGGCGCTATCGAGCAACAACGCAAGCATTACGGTTCCTGCAAGTGTCGCTGTGACGGCAGGGCAGAGTAGCGCTTCGTTTACCGCCAACGTAGCCAGCATCAGCTCGAATCAGACGGCGTTGCTGAGTGCGTCCTTGAATGGAGCATCCCAGACGTTTACGCTGACAGGGAATGCGCCGGCCCAGCTCTCGTCGGTGTCCTGTTCTCCTTCCAGTTTGGGCAGCAATGCATCCAGTAGCTGCACGGTAACGCTGAATAAGGCCGCTGCCAGCGCCAGCGTTGTGACTTTGGGAAGCAGCAGCGGATCGTTGACCGTTCCGGCGAGTGTGACCGTTGGTGCTACCCAAAGCAGCGCTACTTTTGCGGCGACCACGGCAACCGTGACGACCGCTCAGAATGTCACTGTGACCGCCTCTCTGAACGGAATCAATCAATCGACGACGATCGCTTTGACCGTTACTGCGCAGCCGTCCAGTTTGAGCTGTTCTCCCGCCGCTGTAAATGCTCCCGGGGACTTCGACTTGTACAGTTACACTGACCGCGACGGTTCCGTCAGGGGCCACCGTGGCACTATCTAGCAACAACGCAAGTATTACTGTTCCCGCAAGTGTCGCTGTGACGGCAGGCCAGAATAGCGCTTCGTTTACTGCCAATGTTGCCAGCGTCAGTTCCAATCAGACGGCATTGCTGAATGCTTCTCTGAATGGGGCATCGCAGACATTTACTCTTACCGCGAATGCACCGGCGCAGCTCACGTCCGTGTCATGTTCTCCTTCCAGTTTGGGTAGCAATGCGTCCAGCACCTGCACCGTGACGTTGAATAACGCCGCCGCCAGCGCCAGCGTCGTGACTTTGGGAAGCAATAGTGGATCGTTGACCGTTCCGGCGAGTGTCACTGTTGGTGCGACCCAGACCAGCGCTAACTTTTACGGCGACCACGTGCAACCGTGACGACTGCTCAGAATGTCACGGTTACCGCTTCTCTGAACGGAATCAACCAATCGACGACGATTGCCTTGACGATCACCGCGCAGCCGTCCAGTTTGAGTTGTTCTCCCGTCCACGGTAAATGCTCCGGGGACTTCCAGTTGTACAGTCACATTGACCGCGGCGGTTCCGTCAGGAGCCGCCGTGGCGCTATCAAGCAACAATGCGAGTATTACGCTTCCCGCCAGCGTCGCTGTAACGGCCGGGCAAAGTAGCGCTTCGTTTACTGCCAATGTGGCCAGTGTCAGCTCCAATCAGACGGCACTCCTGACGGCTTCGCTGAACGGGGCGTCTCAGACATTTACGCTTACAGCGAATGCGCCGGCTCAGCTCTCGTCGGTGTCCTGTTCTCCTTCCAGTTTGGGCAGCAATGCATCCAGTAGCTGCACGGTAACGCTGAATAAGGCCGCTGCCAGCGCCAGCGTTGTGACTTTGGGAAGCAGCAGCGGATCGTTGACCGTTCCGGCGAGTGTGACCGTTGGTGCGACCCAAAGCAGCGCTACTTTTGCGGCGACCACGGCAACCGTGACGACCGCTCAGAATGTCACCGTGACTGCCTCTCTGAACGGAATCAATCAATCGACGACGATCGCCTTGACGGTCACTGCGCAGCCGTCCAGTTTGAGCTGTTCTCCCGCCACTGTGAATGCTCCCGGGACTTCCAGTTGTACAGTCACACTGACCGCGACGGTTCCGTCAGGGGCCACCGTGGCGCTATCGAGCAACAACGCAAGCATTACTGTTCCTGCAAGTGTCGCTGTGACGGCAGGGCAGAGTAGCGCTTCGTTTATCGCCAATGTTGCCAGCGTCAGTTCGAATCAGACGGCATTGCTGAATGCGTCTCTGAATGGAGCATCGCAGACATTTACTCTTACCGCGAATGCACCGGCGCAGCTCACGTCCGTGTCATGTTCTCCTTCCAGTTTGGGCAGCAATGCGTCCAGCACCTGCACCGTGACGTTGAATAACGCCGCCGCCAGCGCCAGCGTCGTGACTTTGGGAAGCAATAGTGGATCGTTGACCGTTCCGGCGAGCGTGACCGTTGGTGCGACCCAGACCAGCGCTAATTTTACGGCGACCACTGCAACCGTGACGACTGCTCAGAATGTCACGGTTACCGCATCTCTGAACGGAATCAACCAATCGACGACGATTGCTTTGACGATCACAGCGCAGCCGTCCAGTTTGAGTTGTTCTCCGTCCACGGTAAACGCTCCGGGGACTTCCAATTGCACTGTCACGTTGACGGCGGCGGTTCCGTCAGGAGCTACCGTGGCGCTCTCCAGCAACAACGCAAGTATTACCGTTCCCGCCAGCGTCGCTGTGATGGCCGGGCAAAGTAGCGCTTCGTTTGTCGCCAACGTCGCCAACATCAGTTCGAATCAGACGGCATTGCTAACTGCCTCCGCTGAATGGAGCATCTCAGACGTTTACGCTGACAGGGAATGCGCCGGCCCAACTCTCGTCGGTGTCCTGTTCTCCTTCCAGTTTGGGCAGCAACGCGTCCAGCACATGCACGGTAACGCTGAATAAGGCCGCTGCCACCGGCAGCGTAGTGACTTTGGGCAGTAGTAGTGGATCGTTGTCCGTTCCGGCGAGTGTGACCGTTGGCGCGTCCCAAAGCAGCGCTACTTTTGCCGCGACCACGGCAACGGTGACGACCGCACAGAATGTCACGGTTACCGCTTCATTGAACGGGATCAATCAATCGACGACGATCGCCTTGACGGCCACTGCGCAGCCATCCAGTTTGAGCTGTTCTCCTGCCACTGTAAACGCTCCGGGGACGTCGACGTGTACGGTTACGCTGACAGCAGCGGTTCCGTCAGGGGCTACCGTGGCACTTTCCAGCAACAATGCCAGTATTACGGTTCCCGGAAGCGTCGCTGTCACGGCAGGCCAGAATAGTGCTTCCTTCACGGTCAACGTGTCAAGCATCAGTTCGAATCAGACGGCGTTGCTGAGTGCGTCTTTGAACGGGGCATCCCAGTCGTTCACTCTTACAGCGAATGCGCCGTCGCAGCTTACCTCTTTGTCCTGCTCGCCTTCAGCACTCGGCAGTAATGCGTCCAGCACTTGTACTGTGACTTTGAACCACGCGGGTGCTTTCGCCAGCACACTCAGCTTGAGCAGTAACAATGCATCGCTGACGGTACCCGCCAACGTGACTGTTAGCGCCAACCAAACTAGCGCCACTTTCGCTGCCACTACGGCAACGGTGACCACTGCTCAAAGTGTAACCGTCACAGCGTCTCTGAATGGAATCAGCCAATCAGCCACGATTGCTCTGACGGTTGCGATCCAACCCGGCAGCCTGACGTGCACTCCAGGCACCGTGAATGCGCCGGGAACTTCCAATTGCACGGTCACATTGACGAGCGCGGCTCCTGCTAGCGGCTCAACGGTCGCTCTTTCCAGCGATAACCCCAGCATCACTGTTCCCGCGAGTGTGACGATTGTCTCGGGGCAGATTAGCGGCGGATTTGTGGCCACGGTCGCCAGTATCAGCTCAGATCAGAAAGCGAATGTCACGGCCTCCCTAAACGGTGCTTCTCAAACCTTCACTCTTTCTGCCGCCGCCCCCGCGCAACTCTCCTCCTTATCTTGTGCGCCCTCTACTCTGGGCAGCAATGCATCCAGTACTTGCACAGTCACGTTGAACAAGCCTGCCACTGTCAACTCCATCGTTTCTTTGACTAGCAGCACCAGTGCTCTGACCACTCCAGCCAGTGTGACGGTAGCCGCCAACCAGAACACCGCCACATTCGCGGCTACCACGGCAACTGTCCCCAGTGCTCAAAGCGCGACCGTCACCGCCTCGCTTAACGGAATCACCCAGGCGGCCACCATCGGCCTGACCGTTACCCTACAAGTCAGCTCCCTGACTTGCTCTCCCGCCACCATCAATGCCCCAGGGACAGCCAGCTGTAAGGTCACGCTGACTGACGTGGCTCCCGGGGGCGGGTCCACCGTTACCCTTTCGAGTAGCAACGCCAATATTGCGATCCCCGGTAGTGTGGCTGTCACTGCTGGTCAGATCAACGCTTCGTTCACGGCCACAGCAAGCAGCGTAGCCTCGGATCAGACAGCGATCCTGACAGCTTCTCTCAATGGCGCTTCACAAAACTTCACGCTAAGCGCGAGCGCCCCATCGCAGCTTTCCTCGATCTCTTGTTCTCCCACTTCGCTCGGAAGCAATGCCTCAACCACCTGCACGATTTCGTTAAACAAAGCGGCCACCGGAACGGTTAACATTGTGCTCTCAAGCAACAAGCCCGCGCTTACCGTGCCTCCCGGTTTGACAATTCCTGCCGGGTCAGCCACCGCGAGTTTCCTCGCAACTACGTCAACTCTGACCGGGAACGACCAGGTCACGGTCTCGGCGACGGCAAATGGACAGACTCAAACTGCCTCTATTTCTCTTACGGCAACGGCCCAGACACTGCAGTTAAGCAGTTTGAACTGCGTTCCTTCCACGATTGCGAACAACGGGTCGACAGTTTGTTCGGTCGGAATCACCGGGAGCAGCGCCAATCCGACCAACATCAGTTTGAGTTCAAGCAACGCTTCTCTTGACAGTGCCCTCGTCGATCACAATCCCCGCCGGGCAGAACAGCGCCACGTTTAATGCGTCGCTAGGCACGCTTGCGCCAGGAACCGTTTTGACCGTAACCGCAAGTCTAAATGGCCAATCTCAAAATACTTCGATCACGGTGGCGGGCGCACTCCAGCTGAGCTCGATCACCTGTTCGCCATCCAGCGTCAATTCTCCGGGATCCTCGACCTGTACAGTGTCGTTAACCGGTCCTGCCCCAGGCACTGGATTTGCGGTTACGGTTTCGAGCAACAATTCAAAAGTTTCTGTACCGGCCAGCGTAACCGTGGCGTCGGGCTCAACAAGCGTCGACTTCGCCGCCACCGTGGCGGCGGCCACACAGGATGGTGTGGCTTCGATCACGGCCGCTGCCAACGGCACGCAGGTTACCGCTTCCCTATCCTTTAGCGCCAATGTGGAAGTGAACTCATTGTCCTGCACTCCGGCGCTGCTATCGCCTAATTCCCCGGCGAGCTGTGTCATCACGCTGAGCCGCGCGCCCACTAGCGCGTTCACCATCACCGTCAACGCCAACAGCCCCTTATTGACAGTGCCGGCGACGGTTATCGCGAGTTCCGGTCAGTCTTCCATCAACTTCCAGGCGCTCGCCGGAGTTCCCACTTCGCAACAGTCGGTAAGCGTGAGTCTGGTTACCGGGGGAGCAACAGCCCAAACATCTGTCTCCATCATGCCTGGCAGTCCGCCGGCGCTTACCGTTCCAAATGAAATCCCGACCAATGTCTGGGTCATGACCCAGTTCACTGCTTCAGTATCGGACTCGTATGGTTTGTCGTGGAAAATGTCTTCATCTGCTCTACCCATCGGGGCGACTCTTGACAGTAGTGGCAAGTTTCAATGGACTCCCGACTTAACTCAGTCGGGCACTACCTACGTCACTGTGACAGTGACCGACAGCGCCGGCCTATCGGCAACCAAAACGGTTCAGATCGATGTTGGACCGGCTCTCAAACCCCATATCTCCGGGCTGTATAACGCGGCAAGCTACCAGAAGGACCAGACCTGCAGCCCTGGTTCTCTTGCGACCTTAGTTGGCACAGGCTTTACAGGTGCTGATTTGCGTGCAGGCCAACGTGGTTCCGTGGCCTACTACGCTGGGCGGACTACAACTTACGGCCAACGGCATAGCTTTGCCGCTGCTGGCGATTACCGCTACGCTGATTCAGTTCCAGTGCCCCGTTCTGCCTGTGGGCTCGGCGATTACGATGATCGTTACTCCGCGCTCCGGCCAGGCTAGCGACCCGCTCCAGTTTGTCTTGCAGGAAGCCAGTCCCTCTTTATTCATTCTCAATAGCAACGATCAAGGGGCTGTGCTCATCGCAGGAACGAACCTGGTCGCGATGCCTGTAACGGATGGCTTGCCCAGTAGACCCG
This sequence comes from Terriglobia bacterium, assembly GCA_963766615.1. Classification (GTDB taxonomy): domain Bacteria; phylum Acidobacteriota; class Terriglobia; order Bryobacterales; family Bryobacteraceae; genus Palsa-187. Next base: position 89,319 of record CAVYBC010000006.1, on the reverse strand, counting down.
CCAAGCAGGGCGAATACCTCTCGATTTTCGCTGACGGACTTGGGCCCGTGCAGGAAGTGGTCGCTCCGGGAGCGCCCGCTCCCGTTGACCACGTGGTCCCCGCAATTGATCACATCGTGGTTCTCGTGGGAACGGTCCAACTTACGCCTTCTTTCGCTGGCCTTGCTCCCGGCTTAGCGGGTTTGTACCAGGTGAATGTCCAGTTGACCACAGATGTACCCATCGGAGATTCAATCCCGATGTACGTCAACGTGACTTTGAGCGACGGCACAGTGGTGCAAACCAATTCTGTAAACATCGCGATTCAGGCCGCGGACGCGCCATCAGTAAACAAGTAATTCGTCCTTATGCCGGTGGTATGACTTCCGTTGGTCGTCTTACTCTGGCGTAGTGAATATCCCTTATTGCGGCCCAACGCAACGGGACAAACCCCACATTTTAACGGCCGGGCCAGTAGTACGACCGATTCGATAGTACTTATTAACTGGATAGGGTGGTTGCCACCAGTACTTTGTAAGGGATAGTCCCAGCTCTTCGTGCACGGAATTAGGGCCGATAACCCTCCCAAGCATGAAGAAGAACTCTTTCTCAGTCCGAGCAGCCCTGACAACAGTCTTGTTCGTCGTGGGATTTGCTGCGTTGCCGGTCTCTGCCCAGCAAGCAACGTTGACGCTGGATTCCGCAACCACCAGTCCCGGTGGAAGCGTGAACTTGAACGTCTCTCTAGCGACTACAGGCGGGGCACAACCAGCAGGTTTACAGTGGACCATGAATTACCCGGTATCGGATATCGGGACTGTAAGCGTCGTGGCCGGAGCAAGCGCGAATGCCGCCGGCAAGACAGTCACGTGCGCCAACAACAATGGGAGTACGATCTGCGTTCTTTTTGGGGTGAACACCAACACCGTGAGCGACGGGGTCGTGGCCACTGCTACCTTCGGGATCAATTCCGGAACGTTGGACACCCTGGCGCCCATTCAAGTCACTGGCGTGGTTGTAACGGATATGAACGGGAATGTGATTCCCTCGTCTGGCGAATAGTGGCGCCATCGGAATCTCACAGCCGATAGCTCCCACTTTGACGGGACTAACCTGCACGCCCTCTAGCGTAAGCGCACCCGGATCTGCCGTATGTACCGTGCTGCTCAGTGGTGCGGCTTTGGTCGGAGGAGCGAGTGTCGCCAGACTGCACTGTTGACTGCGTCTTTGAGCGGCACGTCTCAAACGTTTACTCTTACGGGCACTCGCACCGGCGCAGATTTCTTCGCTTTCGTGCTCGCCTACCACCTTGGGCAGCAATTCTTCAACCCAGTGCACCGTTTCGCTGAATAAAGCGGCCCTCACAGCCAGTGCTGGTCACTTTGAGCACCAGCAGTGGTGCGTTAACGGTCCCGGCCAACGTCACCGTTGCCGCCAACCAAAGCAGCGCCACATTCGCAGCCACCACGGCCACTGTCGGCACTGCGCAGAATGTTACAGTGAGAGGCTCTCTGAACGGCATCACTCAATCCACTTCGATCGCCTTGACGGTCTTAGTACAGTCAGGCTCGTTGACTTGCTCACCCTCCACCGTCAATGCAGGCGGAACCTCGACGTGCACGGCGATTTTGACGAGTGCCGCCCCTCCCGGCGGTACGAGCGTCGCTCTTTCCAGCAACAACGCCAGTGTCACGGTTCCGGCCACGATTACTGTTCCCGCCGGTGCCTCCAGCGCCTCCTTTACGGCTTCGGTAGCAGCGGTCACGGCGGCTCAGACCGCGATCCTCACGGCAAGCGCGGGCGGGACTTCACCATCTTTCGTACTTAGCGTTACGGTACCCACCTGGAGCATTTCAGGATCGGTCAGCCCATCCTCGATGGGAAGTGGAACGGTATTGACATTAAGCGGGTCCTCCAGCGGAACCGTCACGGTGGATGGATCCGGCAATTATACTTTCAACGGACTGAAGAGCGGTACCTACACCATCACGCCGTCCCGCAGTGGCTATACTTTTACACCCACAAGCCAGTCTATGGCCATCACTACCGGCAACCTTACTGGCATGGGTTTCTCTGTTGCGGCGAATCAAACAACTTCCTCAATTGCTCCGGACGCGGGCGTCTGGCGGGATCAATCGAAGGCGAGCACGACAATTGCGTCGCCGTCATTCTCCACGCTTTCCAGCAACGAGTTGTTGCTTGCTTTCATCGCGACCGACTATAACTCGGCAACCAACACGACGGTTAAGAGCATTTCGGGCGCTGGCTTGACATGGGTCTTGGCCGTAAGAACGAATACTCAACATGGAACGTCTGAAATCTGGCGTGCGTTTGCTGCCACGCCAAAAAGCAATGTATCAGTGACGGCGACCCTGTCTCAGAAAGTGGCAGCCTCCATGACCGTGATGAGCTTTACCGGCACGGATACCACCGGTACAAACGGCTCGGGAGCTATTGGCGCGACCGCCAGTAATAACGCAAGATCAGGAGCCCCCTCCGCGAAGTTGGTTACTACTCGCAATAACTCCTGGGTGTTTGGAGTGGGCAATGATTCTGATAAGGCGATCGCACGAACTCCCGGCGGCGGGTCAGACATTGGTCCACCAATACCTGGCTTCCGTAGGCAACACCTTTTGGGTGCAAAGTCAGACGGCGGCTACGCCGGTCAGCGGGACAACTGTAACCATCAACGACGCCGCCCCAACATCTGATCGCTATAACCTGAGCGCTGTTGAGATTTTGGCGGCGCCTGCGCCCCCGCCCAGCGGAACCCACTTCGGCAAAGCTGTTGATCGGGAGATCAGCAGCGCGGCGGTCCCATCCAACGGCATAGGAACACTGCAAGCGCCGACGTTTACGCTGGCGAGCATTGCGACCGGACAAGCGGGCGATGCATGTAGCCCGGGCGGGTTGGCATCAATACTTGGCACAGGCCTGCCTGTGCAATCGGCGCAAAAGGCCAATTCATTCCCGCTTCCCACCAAGCTGGCGGGCGTGCAGGTGAAGATCAACGATACAGCGGCGCCCTTGTTGTTCGCATCCGATTCGCAAATCAACTTTCAATGTCCTGGGGTATCGGCGGGAACAGCGCTAAGCGTGACCGTGGAAGGCGAGGCTGGACTTCTCTCTTTACCGATACTGAGCGAGATGCAGCCCGCCGCTCCGGGACTATTTACAGTTAGTGGCACACAGCAGGGAGTAGTCCTGATCGCCAATACGAATGAAATCGCAATGGCGTCCGATCAAGGCGATACCGAGCCGTCCTGCTATGGCTGGTGAGTTCCTGACGATATACGCGAGTGGTCTGGGCGAGCCGGTGGAAGACGTCCTTCCCGGAGAACCCGCACTCTCGAATCGACTGGTCGGGCTGAAGAACAAAGTCTCTGTCGTCGTCGGCGAAGCCGAGATCACGCCGGACTTTGCCGGACTTGCCCCCGGCGCTGCTGGCTTGTATCAGGTGAATTTACGGTTGCCTGACCAGGTGTCTATTGGAGACTCGATACCCCTTTTTATCAAGGTCACTTTGGCGGATGGGACCGTGCTTCAGAGCAACACGGTGAAGATCGCTCTCAAGGCAGCTTCAGCGAATCGGCGATAGCATTCCCCTACATCCACGTGTCAAGTGACGGTACTTTCAGACGTGAGGGTTCAACACTGCGAGCCAAGCGTGCAATGGAAGTATCCTGCTTTTGCGTCAGGGTATAACCCGCTTCGCAACCGTGGGAGGGAGATTGAAGGTGATTTCCAGAACCACCTCGACATCGATGGGCACGCCGTCGCGGGTGGCTGGCTTGAACTCCCACGATTCCAAGTCCTGCACAATGGCTAGTTCCGTCTCGGAACCCGCCTTCGTAGATACGGCCATCTGGTCAAGTCGGCCATCTTTTTCCAACGTCGCCCAGATCTGAACACGCTCAGCGTTGGCGTTCCCTTGGACCTTCTGATCAACCGCTTCCATCTTTCGATACGGAAGCGGAGCCCGCATGACCGGATTTTGCCCAGGCACCGGTTGCCGTTCCGCAAACCAGAGGATCCAGTCTCCAGAATAGGCAGGCAGATTCTCGATCGGCACTACCATGGTGTAGACATTACGACCCTGAAATCGAGCCTCCACGGTTCTGGGGATCGATCGATTCGAGGGGCGAAGCGGAACGGACAAAGTCGAAAAGGGAATGGTCCGCACCCTCTCCGCGTAAAGAACCGGATGGGAATTCGGGTCGGGGGCCGCCCTCACCGGCTTGGATTTGTCCTCCCGGACCGTCAGATTGGGCACAATCACGGCCGCAGTCTTGCCGATGTCGCCCGAAGATAGCGCGCCTGTCTCGGGAGCCTTCGCGAAACGGCCGGGGCGTTCACCTTCCGGCACGGTGTTCTTCACGATGTCGGCCGGGTGGAGGCTCGCGACAGCTACATCGACAGTCCCATTCCCGGGATTTGACACGGGAGCTAGGGGGGCAGTGGGCGGCGGGGGCGCCGCGGTTTGTAAAACGGGCATTCCTAAACCAGGGGGAAGCCGGTTTGCCATGGTTGGGGAACTGACTACCGGCGCGGGAGCATCAGAAATCATCGTCGGCAGAGCAAGCTTTGGCTGATTGACCGAAGGCGGAGGCGGCACAAAGGCACGAGTCTGTTTCGGGACAATGGAGGCGTTGTTGGCACTTTCGGGAGCGTGAGTGGTGTCGCCCTGCACATCCGGAGGCGAACTATTTGGCTGCGTCGCCTTCGCTCCCTCCACCGCGGGCGCGGGTTTCTCTTTGGGCGGCGCGGGCAGGGAAGGCAACGAAGTGTTCATCCTCGCGATCATGTTGGGCGTGGGCACATCCTGATGGATTTCGATCTTAGGCACCGGAAGCCAAATCATTTGCTGGGTCGACTTGGGATTCGGCGCTGTCGCGATCACAACCTGCGCGGACGGTTCGGTCGCACGTGGCTGCGGCGAATCGCCCGTTTTGGTCAAGGGATCCACATCAGGAGGACGTTTATGAAAGTTGTAATAGATGATCTTGTGCTTATCGGGCTGAATCAATTCATCCAGGATCGGTGTGTTGGACACCGGCTGATAAGGAGGCATCACCGCCAAGCACACGATTGCAAGACAATGGATTGCGACGGATGCAATTACCGACGTTGGACGAATCGGATAGGCCACCGGCTGCTCTGGAGGCAACTCTTGCGGCGCCTTTTCGGGAAACCGAATCCTTATAAACATGGATCTTGGTGCAAACCGAAGGATATCAGAATGGGGTCAGTCAGACCCTGGTCTTATTGGGCGCGTACGCTGATGGAATTTGACGTTCCCTGTCCATTCGAGACTGTAACGGCAACCGACGCGATGCTGTTTAATACCGTCTGGCCGGTAGGAATGTTTCCCTGAAACGTGAAGGGGATGGCCAAGGTGAATTGGCTGCCAAACGCCCTCGATGCCGTGCTCTGGAAAAAGACAGTTGAGATCTGACTAACGTCAATCGTAAAATTCGTGACCGGTATGCTGAAGCCAGGGGCCGCTGCAAACTGAACATTCCATGTCGAAAGAGTCCGCGACGTTGTAAATCCTGTTACAGAGATCAGGACGCTGTTCGCGGTTTGACCGCTGAGCGTAATGGCCTGTAGAGTAGGCGCGAGAGGGGCAATAGTCAATTGCAACGTAGTGGGTGTTGCCGGCGTAAGGGGCACGTTGCCGGCCAATGTTGAGAAGGACGGCGTGAGGGTGATTGCGCCCGCGACCGTTCCCGTTTGGAGCCCGATCTGAGTCCCTTGGCTTCCAAACACGGCACTAGTGCTATTAGCTGGAATCGTAAACGCCACCGTCTGTCCACCGGTAGCGAATTGGACCGCTGGATCAGCAGGCAAATTTCCTGAAGCCGCTACCGCCAGGACGCCCGAGATCGCCACGGGGTAGGGGCTGGCGAGGGTCAGATTAATGTTTGGCTGGGTGCCAGGAGTCACAGTTCCTCCAGCGCCTCCGATCGTGTAGCTGGGGAGCGGCGGAGGTTGTGTGCCTGAGGCGACCAGCGCCACCGTTGCGGCATCCAGTTGGAGCGTTCCGTTTGCAAATCCCAGTGCGGTGGGCGTGAAAGTAATCGTAAACCGTGAGTCCGTGTTGGGAGGCAAGTTCAGAGGGAGCGCGGGAAGGCCGGACAGTGTATAGGGGCTGTTTAGCTGGACAATACCAATGTTTGAAATCGTGGCGGGTAGTGTTCCCGTGTTCTTGACATCGAAACTGACCTGCGTGGATTGGCTAATCGTCGTCGGGGAGAAAATAACCGAATTGTTTGTCGAGTTCAATGTGACAGTTGTCCCAGCCGCGGAGTAGGAAAACGTCAATTGCGGACCCAATCCGACGCCAGACAACAGCAGCGTATCCGAATTGATAAAGAGACTACCCTTCTGAGTGCCGGGCTGCGTCGGCGAGAAGTTTAGCGTCAAGGTTATGCTTCCGTTTGGCGCGATGGTTTGCGGCAATGTCAGGGGAGTGCCCAATTGAAATCCTTGGCCGCTGAAACTAACCGAGCTTACGATACCAGGTGCGTTTCCCGTGTTAAGAACCCGCAACACGATGCTGCTGGTTTGCCCCAGGTTGGTATCGGGAAAAGAAACCGTGCCTCCTGATGGAATCGTTGTGGGTGGATTTGTTTGAAGAGACTGATAAGTGAACGTGGGCGAACTTCCGGTGCCTTGCAGGTTGATCGTTACCGGGGAACCCGAGTCGAAGGTGACCTGGATTTGTCCCGTGTCTGAACTAACAGCTGACGGTTGGTAGAGAATTGTGAGTGAAAGCGATTGCCCGGCCGACAGAGTAAGCGGAAACAACGGACGCCCGCTGAGACGGAAGGCGTTGCCCGTGATCGATACTCCCGTTACTATTCCCGGCCCGCTGCCATTATTCAGCAAATTCAGTGTCGCTTGGGCTGTTGTGTTGATGGGTGTCGCTGGGAATACCACCGACCCTCCAGGTGCCAGCGAAACCACGTTTTGATCCGACTGCAAGACATAGCTCAGTACGAAATTAGGTGCTGTACCTGTAAGTGTCAGGTTGATGGAACTCGAATTGGTGGTGGGCGTTCCTCCAGCGGTCGAGGCAGATACCACCTCCGTATACGCCAGACTCAGTTGTGCTGTGGCTTGGGCTGGGCCGGTCGGTTTGAATTGTACGGTCACCGATACGCTTCCACCGGAAGTGAGTGTAACTGGTATCCCTGCGAGGTTTGCAGTAAATGTCGTGGACCCGATCACGACAGGCTGCTGAGAAATCGTGACCTGGCCGCTGCCTGTATAGGTCGCCTTGACCTGAGCTGTTTGAGTTTGTCCTACCGCACCATTCAGCGGAGCGAGGGCCCCTCCGTTTTGGAGAGTTGCTGCGTTCCCGCCTACCGTCGCTACCAATTGAAAAGGGATTTGTTGAGCAAAGGCCCCGACAGTGAGGGCTGTGAAGAGAGCGATATTCTTAGCAGCCGGACTCAGCCTCATCTGTCCGGATTCCTTCGAACGTCCCGGTCCCTTCGAATTTCGACCGGCACTGCCGGAACAAAATAAAGTGCTGGCTGTGAGGCATTGGTGAAGGACCACAGGATATCGTCACCTGTCAAACGCGAATCGAATAGGTAGCTATTGCTGCCCAACGGCTCAATGCCATGGGGAGAAAAGCTGAGGGGCAAAGTGGCAACAACGCCATGGGTCGAGGCATCGAAAACCTGCAGCAAGCGGTCGCTCCGGCCGGCAACGTACACAACGGATCGATCGGTAACGTCGCGCCCGGAGAGTAACGCGACCGGGTCCGTGAGTCCGTCCAAAGGCCACGACTGGCTACTTAGATCAGCCAGATTTTGTTGCACCACCTGACCCGATGCGCCATCCAGCGCGTAGAGCGTTCCGCCATCATCGGTTACCGCTAGCGATACCGGTTTTATGCCGGGAAGAAGAGGGGAGAACAGTCCGCCGTTTGATGTCTGATAGACGCCCGATACATCGCCAAGCATTCCAATCACAACGCGCGCTCCATGTACGTCTGTGGCTACCGATGAAAGCGATCCTCCCAGCGCCGACACGCTTCTAGATGGACTCACTGTCACTGCCGCGGGAATTCCCGACAATATCTGAATCGAGTTTCCAGTACGTGAGTAAAGAACTGCCGTGGTCCCGTCTGTCGACCAGGACAGGCCTTCAGGCCGGGAGAAGGAGCCTGGAACCTCAACCATGGAGATTTGGCCGGAACCCAATCCAGTAACAAGAATGCATCGATCGCCCTGAAAAGCAAGCGCGTAGTTTTGATGCGGGGCCACGGAAGCAAAGCTGGAACTGAGTAGCGGTTGTCCCAGGGAAGCCGATCCCACAGAACCGATCACAGGCCGTATACTCCTGGTCGGCGCGTCGAAGGTAAATCCCTCCAAAGCGCCGTTGACCGGGGCAGGCTGCGCTCTGAGCAAGCCAACCGACAGAGAGAGCGGAAGCAACACAAGTCCTAAACGCATGACCCTAGTGGGGGCCTCCAATCGTAGGTGAACCCGGTGATACCGTGACAGTGGTATTACCAGAGCCGCCTCCGCCGCGAGTCGCCAAAACCACGCCTGCGGCGATGCCGGCTGCCCCCGCGATGATCCCGATCTTCACCCATTTGGACGACCACTTACTTTTATGCTTTGTCTGGGCTTCTGCCACGACCCGGGTGGCATTCGTCATCGAAATCGTGGCGGATCCCAACTCATTTCCCCGCGAGGCGCTCACCTGTACCTGAAAACTTCCCACTTCTTTGTTGGCAACCCAACCAACCGCTGCCGCCTGACCATCGGCGTTGGTCCTCGCCGTCTGCGACGTTTGTTGATTTGGAAATACTGCGCTCGGACCCCTCAATGGGAATCGGAACACCACCTGTGCACCGTCGACCGGCCGCGAGTTCTGGTCCAGAATTTGAACGACCAGAGGGGACATGATCCCACGCTCCAAATCGTTAGTCGCTCCGTTTCCCGGCCAGAGGAAGAACTTTTAAAGTCTGCACTGTGGGAAGAGCTATAGGTTGCTGCTGCGGCGTCGCGGGCTGTTGGGCGGCGACATGCGGGGGCAAGGCCAGCAGTACAGCGAGAAACGGCGACAGCCATCGCGCCCGCAAGCCTCCGTTGGCAGAAAATTTCATAGAATAACTAACGAAGAAGAGCGCTCACGATCAGGTACGGAAGCGATCCGAGAAAAGAAGTCCCTATAGGCACAAGTACGGCCCGCTTTGTGTCTCGAGGGACGAAGAGCACGTCGTTTGGCAACAATGGAAAATCATTGTCCTTCCCTTCGAAAACGCGTTTAAGGTCAATGTTGATCTCCGCGCGCAATGTGGTGCCCAATATAGGCCTTAAAACTCGAACCTGGTCGCGAATCGCATACTGCGTAAATCCGCCCGCCTCGGTTAAGGCTTGCGTGACAGAAATTGAATCGCGTTCGGCGAGTTCGATTGCCGAGGTTTTTGCGACTTCTCCACTCACGTAAACCCGCTCCGCCCGATCAGCCGTCACGACGTCGTAAGCCAGGAGCGCAATATCCTCGTCCGGATTCAAGTTTTGCGTCAAGCTTTCCAGGCTGATCTCAACCGTACTGGTTTTGCCATCGGGACTTAGAACGGCGCTGGACAACGGAATGGGACCGTACTCGCTACGACGTGCGATTCTGATCCGCCGGCTTGCATTTGGCTGCAGGCCTCCTACGGCAGTTAACATTTCGATCAAGGTCCGGCGGCCTTGAAGAGGATAAATTCCGGGAAGGCGGAACGCTCCCATAAAGAAAACCGGCTCACTTCGAAACTGCGTAACTGAAACGATGACTTGTGGCTCCCGGATGAATTCCCGGAGCCTGACGGTAAGGTCCGCCTCCAGGGCCTGAACCGTCAATCCGGCAGCTCGGACGCGACCCACGATAGGTAGCGTGATGAACCCTTCGGAGTCAATCCGGAATGGTCGTTCGTTGATTTCATCCGACTGGGGAACCCGGATTAGTATTTGATCGTTTGGCCCTAAAATGTAATTCGGAAGTATCGAAGTGGCAGGGGGCGGGGCAGCGTTTGGCCCCTGAACAGGAGTCGGTTGCTGCTGGGCAAGCGCCACTACCGTTCCGAACACAAACATCCCGCAAACTAAAAAATAGCGACCGTCCATCATTTGGCTGAAATCATCGAGTCTAGCATATGACGGTCTAATACCACTCCCTCGCGGCGTCGTAAGCCCTCGGACGGCGGTGAGTTTAAAGGGCGCACCCAGGCTCTCTCAATTTCACTCGATACCGACCGCTGCAACAGATTAATCGAAACGACGATTCGAAACCGCCCCTTTACCTCCTGAAGGATGCCTTCAATCCCCGCCAGTGGTCCGTGTTCAATGAGAACGCGTTGTCCTATCTTCAAAAACGGCCACGGGGTAACCAGAAGACCGGATCCCAACATCGCCCGGACGCGTTCTACTTCTTCCTCGGGGATACTTGTGGGCCCGCCTCCAAACCCGACAATCCCGACAACTCCGGGAACGGTAAGCACAGGCAAACGGTCATCGGCGTTCAAACGGCAAAAAACATAACCAGGGAAGAATGGCCTATCCGTCAACTTCTTCCGGTCCGACCATTGTGTCTCAACCTTGTAGGTTGGAGAAAACTCCTCGTAACCTCGGCTCTGAAGGTGAAGGGATGCGACCTGTTCGTGCTTGGAGCGCACACGCAAAGCAAACCACGGGTGAGATTCGCCTCCGATACGTGACAGATCTTCCGAAATCATGCACACCCCCACTCTAAAATCATGGCCGCAAAAGAGATCGAATGTACCAACGATGCCTGATCTGTTCAGGATTGTCAATGGTACAAGCAGAACCACCAGGACTTGGATCACCTTGCTGGAGGCCCCCTAAATTCTCTTTCTAATCCACTAATAGATTTCACTATACGCCGCCAGGTTCGGCAATTCAAATTCTGGAAAGTCTCCGGCGGCGCCTAAGAAGCCACCTTAGGCGAGAAGGGGATGATGCCTTATACCACTGCCTACCTCGTTTCGGTTCGCTCGCCCAACCTCCCCGGTATATGCGCTTGATATCCACAAATCTATTCAATTTTTGCGCTTCCGTGCGTCATGAGAACATCGTCCTAAGGTGGCTGGTACCTGGGCATGGCCACCCTGGGGGTGGTATTAAACCCCCCCTTCTTTCCATGGCAGAATGTCTGCAAAATTTGTATCTAAGCCTAATTTCTGGTACACGTGCAGGCTCCATAACCGACCCTGGGTTGCAGCAGAGGTTGGAAGAGAGTCAAGAGATCAGAGAACGTAGGCAAAGGCGGTCGGGGGATGCAAGTTTGTTTAGTATCAAGCGATAAAAAGCTTCGAGACTTTGTGTCGGAGGTCGTCGGCACGGGTTTGTTAGAAGTTGGTGAGAAACCGACAGGGGCGGAGCTTTGTGTTTTTGATTTCGAACCAGGTTCAGCGCCAACCTCGTTTTCGACGACAGGTTCCTGGAATCACTTGTTTCTGGTACATCCGAACAATTTGGCGGCTTTCAGCGATATGGTACAAGGCAGACCTGTCTGCCTGCTCTTGAAGCCCGTCACAAGGCCCGCATTAGAAGCGTTTTTAGACAGCTTCCGCCAACTTTGGGCCTCCAGGTTCGATCATCCCAGGGAAGCTGCCGCGCTGAGATCGGACCGGGACGAACTACTCCAACATCTGCTTCAGGCTAATTTGAGGCTACAACAGTACGACCAGGAAAGGACTAATTTCCTGGCGCGGGCCCTGCATGATCTCCGGACACCACTCACGTCCTTGCGCGGAATCTGCGGGCTGCTTTTGGAAGGCGAGGTGGGACCGTTGAACGGTCCGCAGCGGGAACTGCTTGAGCGTTTGCAGTCCAGCGCTGGACGTTTGGGACGAATGAGCTCCGGCATGTTTGAACTCAGCGTCCAAGGTCGTGTGCAGCGGACTCCGCAGTTGGAACCGGGTGATATTGAGAAGTGTGTGAGCCGAGCCTTGCAGGAAGTCTGCAGTCTGATCCAGGAAAAACAACTGCACGTGATTTCGCATGTAGTCCCTGCGTCGAGAACCATGTTCATGGAGTCGCAACAGATCGAGCAACTCCTTATCAATCTCCTCGAAAACGCGTGTAAATTCACCCCGCGGAACGGACGAATTGACGTCTATGGCGATCCCGTTTCGTGGGATTTCGATCATTCAACCACCACGAGTTCTTCAGAATCTCCCAATGCCTACCGGATTGACATCAGAGATTCTGGTCCGGGTATCGCGCCCACGATGCTGGAGGCGATTTTCGAACAATACACTTCTCTCGGTGGCGGGGATGACCGTTCGAGGTGTGGTTTAGGTTTAGCTATCTGTAAACTCGCCGTTACCGCACATGGCGGCCGCATCTGGGCTTCGTCCGCCTCCGATGGCGCGACTTTTTCGCTTGTTTTGCCCTTCGATCCCAGACAGACAGATGGACGCTTTCGACGCTTAAGCGAGGAAGGCAGGCCTCGATCGGCCCAAGCGGTCTAAGGACAGAGCCATCCAGGCGGTGTCCTCGCTTCGTAACCAAAACACATGAGCACAATTCTTGTCGCCGATGACGAGTCAGAAGTTCGAAGCTACCTGGGTGCGGCCTTGGGAAGTAAGGGCTATCTCGTCGAATTCGCCGATAATGGTGACGATGTGTTGGAGCGGTTCACCTCTGAACCGGACGGGGCCGACATCGACTTGGTACTACTCGACCTGCTGATGCCTTTTAAAGATGGCCTCCAGACGCTGGAGGAGCTCCGCAAGGTGCGTCCTGGTCTTCCCGTAATTGTTTTGTCCGGCGCCTCCTCGCCGGTTAATGTTGTAGCGGCGATGAAAGGCGGCGCAATCGATTTCCTGGCGAAACCTGTTAGCCATCAGGATCTTTCGCAGGCAATCCAGAAAGCCCTGCCTGCCCATTCCCTTCTGCCGCAGGCCTACAAATCGACGGCTCGTGGTCGCGAGCCAGTCATCCCGGTCATTGGCGCGTGGAGCCAGAAGCTCGATTTATTGGTCCAGCGGATCGGCAATTCGGATGTGCCGGTGCTTCTTCAAGGTGAAACCGGAGTGGGCAAAGAAGTACTTGCCCGCAAATTGCATGCGAAGTCCACGCGGGCAGCGCATCCATTCCTGAAGCTCAATTGCGCCGCGCTCCCGTCGGAACTGGTGGAAAGCGAACTTTTTGGATACGACAAGGGGGCGTTCACTGGAGCCTTCAAGAACACGCCCGGCAAATTCGAGATGGCCAACCAGGGCACTATTCTTCTCGATGAAATTGGCGACATGGACTTCAAGCTTCAGGCGAAGCTTCTTCAAGTTGTCCAGGACCATGAGTTCCTGCGCCTGGGTTCCAAGGAAACCACTAAAGTCGATGTGAGAGTCATGGCGGCGACTCATTGCAACCTGGAACAGGCAATCGTCGAGGGCCGCTTTCGGGAAGATCTCTACTACCGGCTAAACATTATCGATATCCATATTCCCCCTTTACGCGACCGGAGGGATGAGATTCTACCTTTGGCCGAGTTCTTCCTTCGCACCCATGCGACCGATGATAAGCCTGCTGTCGCATTGCCCCCGCTGCTGCGGGATGCGTTACTGGAACACGAATGGCCAGGAAACATCCGGGAACTCGAAAATGTGATACGCAAGTTTCTGGTCATGAGAAATGCGGAAGCGGTCTCCGAGGAATTGCTCCGCAGGGCTCACAAGCGAAGCCTGGCGTTAGGGCGTACGCCTGCGGCAAGCCCAAGGGACGTTGAGACTGGTGCCCGGTCCGCTAATTCTTTGCCGGCATACTCACCACCCAAGCAATCCCCCCCTCCAGATCCGTCGGTCCTGAAGAATGTAGACAGCGCTCATCGGGCCGCTGAAGCGGAAGTGATTCTCTCAGCTTTGAACGCTGCGCTCTGGAATCGCAAACAGGCGGCGACACTGCTCAAGATTGAGTATAAAGCTCTGCTCTATAAGATGAAGAAACTCGGGATTGGCGATAAGTCCAGTTAGGAGAACCTAGGCCGGCGGCGGCTGGATTCGGGGATTAGCACGGGTCTGCTTTAAGATCGTTCGACCGACGGTGTAGTCATTCAGTCGGCAGGCGAGTCCGTAGCCTGGTTTAATCCCGTCCGTTACCACGCGAACAACCTCAGCTCGGCAATGCAACACAATGCTCTCCCCACCTAAGGATCCGGAATCAGGGTTGGGGATCACAACTTCGCAATCCAGTTTTTCATTCGGGGAAAAGGGTTGTTCTGAAATGCAAAAGAAGCCGTCACTGCTTATGTACTCGGTGGCCGTTTGGACGCCCGCGGTCTCACCCATGCGATGCAACACGATGGAATAAGGCAACTTGAGGCGTTGACGGCCTCGGCGATCCGGAGGTATGCCAATCATGTCCCGGTCCTTAAGCACTTGCGAGTGCCATCTCCAGCGAGCCTCTAGAATGCTGCTTGTCGACTTATAGCTATCCTATCTTTCGGTACTTATTACTAGTATTAAGTAGTAACTCTTACTCTTCTAAGGGGTGAAATCTGTACTCATGGAGCCCAAATTGCCTTCCTCCTGCCCGGTGCCGAATTTACCCACCGAATGTCTCCCGAAAGCAGGTAGAAGTGCAAATTCTGGAGCGCGTTTCCCAAACAGATTCCCAACATCGGCCTTCTTAAAGCCAGCGGCGGACTTTCTAAAGTTAGGTGCGCTCCTGTTGGCTTCGTTCTGCATTATGCCGGCTGCCGCTCTCGCTCTTCCTGCACAGATTTCTATACCAAGTCAAACGGCTTCTCCCGGAAGCAGCCTGTTGGTTCCGGTTGTGCTCGATTCCAAGAATTCTGCGATGAGCGGCGTGCAGTTCGACGTGCAGTACGACAATACGGCGATTACCATCATCGCGACTATCGCCAGTGCCGCGAAGGACGCAGGCAAACTACTCTATGCTGCAGACTTGGCTCCGAATCGAAGACGTTTTGTGATAGTAGGATTAAATCCCAATCTGATTCCCAACGGCATTCTTCTCAACCTCTTCGTCGATCTGAAAGCGAATGCCCCGCCCGGGCAGCTGGCCCTCTCGCTTTCGAACACCGCGGGCACAGATCCCTACGGTCTTTTCGTCTCTGTTCTCGGGGTGGATGGGATCGTGACGGTGCAGGGGACAATCGATCAGAGTATACCCATTGTGCCATCAGGAGTACTCAATGGAGCCAGCATCTCGTCCGGACCGGTAGCACCCGGCGAAGTGTTTACGCTGCTCGGTTCGAGTATCGGTCCAATTTCCACAACGGCACCATCGGCCGGGCCAAGCAGCACGACCCTGGGTGCTACACGCGTGCTATTCGACGGAGTTCCCGCGCCCCTTTTGTATGCCGGGCCGAACCAGATTAATGGAGTGATTCCCTACGCAGTGGCAGGGAACACGTCCACGGATATGCGAATTCTGAATGGGGCTCGTTTGATATCAGATCTGATGATTCCGGTAGTTCCCGCTTCGCCCGCGATCTTTACGCTGGATGCCAGCGGGGTAGGGCAGGGCGCCGTTCTCAATCAAGATTCAACGGTGAATTCTCCATTAAATCCGGCAGCAAAAGGGACTGTTGTTGTTTTGTTCGCTACCGGGGCAGGGCAGACCGACCCGATTGGGGTAGACGGCCAGATTGCGGGAAATATTCTGCCCAAACCCTTGGGACCGGTCACGGTCCAAATCGGAGGTCAGGATGCGGAGATACTATACGCAGGTGCAGCTCCTGGACTGATATCCGGCCTTCTCCAGGTAAACGTCAGAATACCTCAGAGCGTCGTCTCAAGCTTCTCGGTGCCGATCCTGCTCTCAGTGGGAGCGATTGAAGGGCCAAGCAATGTCACGCTAGCTGTTCGATAATCGTTTCGGCCCTCTTTTGTTCAGCCTCTGTTCCAGCCCAGGCGGGCAGCCTCTGGTTGTTGATCACCTGATACTGTCGGATTTCGCAGCCAATCCCAAACCCGGTGCCTTCGTTCATGACAATTCTCACAACATCTACTGTTGCTTCCAGGTAAAGGCGCTCGTTGTTATCGGGGGTGCCGGGAGAGTGAGTGGGCAACACAATGACGCACTTTAACTCATCACCCGGTGCGAATGGCTGTGCGGTGTTACAATAAAACCCGTTATTACTGATGTCGGCGGTTTCGGTCCACAGCGGGGTCTCTGCCTCACCCCTAAGCAAAAGGATGGGGAGTCTTAAGCGCAACCGCGTGCGTGTTCGTCGCTCGAAGTGTTTCACGGTAGTCTCAATCTGAGCAAGAAGTACTAAAAGTTAGGGTACTTAGGTAATGCAACAGATGCTGGGGACTGTGTAATTTTGTTGCATTTCAGTAACATAGCGTTTCCGCTCATGACTTGCTTGCACGTTATCCTCCATCTGGTTGACCGAACAGTTGGCAGGGTTTCCTGCTTAATGCCCGATCTTAAAAGTGGTATGCCAGACGCACAAATCTCATGCGGAAATCTTGGAGCAGTCATCTGTCTGGAAGGATCCGGCAAGCTGTGGAAATTGCTTAAACAATCTTTGGATGAGACCGACGGCCCCTCCGAGTTTGTACTAGCCCGCTGTAAGGATCTGGGCGCCGATATTTGGGCCCTATCTAGGCGCTTGGCGCCAGCTATTTTAGTGATCGAAGATAGTCGCATTCAAGTGCTTCCCTTTAAGCAACTTCGGGATATGCTCAGCCGCCGCGACCTTCAGATCCTGGTGTTCTCAGATAGTGCCGATGACGCCTCCTATGAGCAGTATTTTCGCATGGGATGCTCGGGTGTGGTTCCTTACAAGATCACTCGCCAGATGATGCGGAAGGCCGTGATCGCCATCTGCTCAGGGGAATTGTGGCTGCCCCGGAGAGTCCTCTCGAAGGTGGCTCAAGAGGCTTTTCTACAAGGCAGCACGCGCAAAATCACGCAAAGGGAATCGGAGATTTTCAAATTGATTTGTCTTGGGTTCAAGAACCAGCAGATTGCCGAACACCTGTTCATCAGCCGCGAAACGGTGCGCTGGCATCTGCGGAGTCTTTATTCCAAGCTCGGGGTGGACAGCCGCACGGCTGCGATTCAATATGCCAAGCACACTGGTGAGGCCAACTTGGCTTCTGATCCGTCTTCTAGGTAGAGATTGAGATTCTTGTAACGGCTGAGAGGGTTTCGATGTCATATGAGGTGGCGATTTTTCTTCCCATGCCTAAAGAGACAAGACGAACTGCCGATTCTTATAGTTTAGTACTTGGGAAGCGAAAGTTTGGCCTACAAAATCTCAATTGAGAACCAGCAAAGAAGTAGAAGGAGTCGATCTGTGAACCAAATATTCCGTTGTGACCATCCGAGGCGAATTCGTGCCAAGCCAGGGGTTGTTTTGGCCGCCCTGACGACGGTTCTCTTTCCGTTCTCGGCCTGGGCCGTTAGCCCGTGTGACTTAACAGCGGATGGGACAGTCAACATCACGGACGTTACCTTGGGCGTGAATATGGTACTCGGCTTGTCGGCGTGCACCGCGTCCATCAACGGAACCGGAGGCTGTAATGTCGCGATGGTCCAGCGTGTCGTACAGGCCGCGTTGCCTGGTGGGACGTGCCATCCTACGATATTGACTTGGGGGGCAAGCACGTCATCCAACGTAGCCGGCTACAACGTTTACCGGTCAACTACGTCGGGCGGGACATATACGAAGCTGAATTCCTCTCTCGTTACGAGCACGACCTTCACGGATGGCACTTCCCAACCCGGACAAACGTATTTCTATGTTGCTACTGCCGTAGATGGGAGCGGAAACGAAAGCGCGTATTCGAGTCCGCCGGTCCAGGCGATGATTCCTACTCCCTAGTTTAGTGTCTGGCCTATCGAGAGAACTTGGAGATTTGATCCAGCGCTGCTTTGGCGCTTGAAGCATAGGCAAGGCTGGGATCGATCTCCAGGGCTCGTCGCAGGTACTGTTCCGCAGGCTTTGAGCGGCCCGCAGCCATGTACGCCATACCGAGGTGATACTGGTACACGGATTGATCGGGAACCTTTCGCACGCATTCCTCTAAATGCGGAATGGCGGAATTGGCGGATCCTAATTTGTAGTAAGCCCAGCCAAGTAGATCGGCGGCGGCCGGAAAGTCCGGGATTTTCTGCTTGACCATTTGCGCCAACGAAAGCGCGATGTTGACGTCGCCGCCATGCTCCAGGTAAAGAAACGCCAGCTCCATCGCGACCTGCGGGGAGCCAGCATCCATTTGGTGGGCTCGCTCACACAGTTTTTTGGCCTCTTCCCAGTTGCCTTCTCTCTTGTATGAGGACTCCAGGGCAAGGTAGTTTGACACATTGTGCGGATTGGTTTCTATCGCCGTTCGAAGGTGGGCTTTTGCCTTTTCCGCCGAACCCCTGGCGAAATCGACGTTGGCCAGCATGGCATATGCTTCCGACGTTTTCGGATCCAGTACGATGGCCCGTTTGGCGCTGGACTCGGCCTTGTCGACGTCCTTCAAGTCGAAATAGCACACCGCCATCAGTAGTGGGAGACCGGCTTCATTGGGCCGGGTCGCGGCTAATCCTGAGAGCCGTTGCAGGGCCTCCTTGGTTCTACCCTGCTTGCCATACAACTTGACCATAATTGCCAGAGCGGGAAGGGATGCCGGATCCTGATGCAGCGCAGACTCGAGCATGGCTTCGCCCTGGCGCAGGTCCCCTTTTTCAAGCAAAGCCTGTGCCCGAGCTACATAACCCAGGGCGGAGGCTGGATTCGCGCTGACGGCATGGTCGGCTCGGCGCAGTGCGTTGTCAGATTCACCGTTCTGGACGGATAAACCGGTCAACGCCGCATCCGCTTCCGTCATCCCTGGCCGAAGTTCAATTGCACGTGCGAAAGAGGACTTGGCAGAATCCCCCAGACGCAGCGCCTTCTGCGCGATGCCCAAAAAATAGTAACTTCTTGCCGATTTCGGGTCGGCCCTGACAGCCCGATCCAATTCAGTCGCGGCCTCCTGATACTTCCGCTCTGCGATCAGGATTTGTCCGTGCAACATCAAAGCTTTGGGATCGGCGGGGTTTTGCATCAAAAGATCCTGCACCAAAGGCGCTGCTTCCGATACTCGCCGAAGATCGATAAGGGTGTCCGCCAGGTACGACTTGATCGAATTATCCTTTGGTTTCGACGCCAGCAAACTTTGAAACTCGTTTGCAGCATTTTCTTTCCGCCCGGTCGCGAGATAGTAGAGAGCCAACGACTGGTATGCCTGTGGATTGTCTGGTGCGATTTTCTTCAAATCTGTGTAGGTTGACTCGGCCTCCGTTCCCCTTCCTGTGCGCGCGTAAATACGAGCCAATAGGAGCCGCGGTGTAACGGCCCCAGAATCCAGATTGGCCGCAGTTCGTATTTCCGCTTCCGCCTCGGCCAATTTCCCTTGAGAGAAGTAGAATTCGCCGAGAGCCACGTGCCCGTCAACCGATTTTGGATTCGCCTTGATCGCGTCATTGTAGACACCCTGCGCCTCTGACGGTTTGCCGGAAGCCAAATCAATAGCAGCAAGACCCAGGGAGTAGTTGATTTGCTGGGGGCTAAGCGTCACTGCCCTTTGCAGTTCTGAGGTTGCTCGTGGCAAGTCCCGCATCGCGAAATACACTTGCCCCAAGTCGGAGTGAGCTTGGGCATTGTTGGCGTCGATCGCTAAAACCTTCTCTGTCGCGGCTTCAGCGTCTTTGTATTGCCTGCGCTCCAGCAGCAAACCAACTAGCCTCAGTTGCGCGTCGACATTTTTTGCGTCAAGCGCGATGGTTTCCTGCAATTCGCTAAAGCCCGCGTCCTTGTTGCCGGCGGCCAGGTATGCGCTGGCAAGCTGATTGTGTGATTCCGCGGATTTTGGATCGAGATGAATTGCATTACGAAACTCGATGATGGCTTCCTGATACTGGTGATCAGCGGCATAACGCTGTCCCTTCTTCAGATAATTGACCCTTTGTGTATCTGGATCTGTGGAACACCCCCACAGCAGCAAAACGCCGATCAGCAACGGCGTCCATCTCGCGACTTGTCTATCCTTCACGGAATTCGAACCTTTCTCCCGATCTAACAATTATTTGATTCCCGCAACCAGCAGGGCCGCCCCGTGAATCTGCTTTTGAGGCAATCGTTTCTGCTTTTCTCAAGGCAATCAGCACAAAAAATAGAGTTACAATGGCCGGCAACGAAAACGGCAGCCCGCCATACTTGTGAAGGTTCCCGTGAAAGAACCCTGGGTCTACATAAACTCCCAGCCACGAGATTGTAACGATGCGAACCGCATTCTTGAAGATGACCACCGGAATTGTAAGCAACGAGAACGCCGCGCGGCTCCAGCGCGATTCAAGCGTTAAATAACCGACCATAAGACTGCTTAGGAATAGAGACAGGCTTGAACGAATGCCACTGCACTCGGCCGCTACTTCAATGTCCACTCCAGGCAATGAAAACCTGAAACCGTCCCTAAAAACCGGAATGCCCACCAGCTTGAACAGGATATAGCTGATTTCCGCGGAACCCTTCTGCAGGGCAAGAACGGCTTTGTCCATGATGTCTGGGGGAATCGGAACGATAAAAAAGAGTAGGAACAAGGGAAAAATGGCGGCTCGGCAGGCTTGCCTGCCGAAGCACAAAACGAATTCCCCCGTCAGAACCAGCACCGACACCTAAGATGGTTGCCGAAAACTTCAAGTCCTCACTGGCAGGGAAGGGAACCCTGCCCATGGCAATCGATAGCCCGATTCCAGCCACAAGCATGGGAAGACCCAGAGCCAACCCGTCGCGTGGCGAAGCAAGAATTTTCCTTCGACTCAACCACAGCAGCAAGATGCTGAGGAACGGGATCAGAAGGATGTGCGAGTATCGGTCGTCACTGCGCCGCAAGACTTACCAGTCTGCCAATTGGACCATGCAGTAGGGCAAGGGAAAGAATCAATCCCAGCGCAAACAAGACGTTCTTCGAAGACATTGTTGCTTCGGAACCAGGATTTTCGAAATTCAGGTTTTCCAGGGCGATACCACGGCGCAACAGGCTAGACAGGCTACTTCTGGGCGTAATGCCCATAGTATTTCGAATAAAGCTGATTGAGCTCGTCCGCCGCGTTGAAGATGATGCCCAGGACATGCTTCTGTCCGAGAAGGCTGACGGCCTCCTTTACGGATTCCACCGGAGTGCTCCCTGATCGCACTACTAACAAAGTGGCATCGACATGCCGCGAAAGCGAGACAGCATCGGTGAGAGGAGTAACCGGGGGGGTGTCCACCAAAATCCAGTCGAAATGGGGAGATAGCCTTTCCAGTAATTTCGGGAACGAACCGGATTGCAACAATTCCGTTGGATTTCCGCGTACCACCCCACTTCCCAGCAGGTACCAGTTCAGCGGCTGCAGGAGTCGGATTGCTGAGAATGGATCCACGCTATTCTCAAGGCATTCCGCTAGCCCCACCTCGGCTGGAAGTTCCAGTCTTTGCGCCAGGGTTGGGTGATAAAGATCTGCTTCAAGCAACAACACGCGCCGACGACCGCCCTCTGCCAGCGCCGTGGCAAGGTTCAGCGCAACTGTGGACTTACCGTCATTGGGAAGAGGGCTGGTGATCAAAAGCTTGTTTAGGTTTGTTGCATCCTTCAACTCGCCAAGGCGCATTCTTAGAAATCTGAACCGGTCGGCCCCGGGGCTTCGCGGGTCGGTTAAAAGAGCGATTCTGGTTTCCGGACGAATGTGAACCTGCTCAACTCGGATGAGGGCTAATTCCTGACTTACACTAGAGTTTTCCGCCACCGAGTCCACAATGGATGGCCGGGCGCCTCGCTCCGATCGATGATGAGGCTTCCAAAGAATTTCAGAAAAGTTGATCATGCGTTTTTTAGCGAGCCAACCTGGCAACCGACATCCACAACGCGGCCACTAGCCTTAATTATACTCAGGGCCATTGTCGGAGATACGGTGAACTGCAGGTTCAAAACGCACCGCCGCATGAGCTCAGCGCGACTGAAACGTCCAGAAGAATACTGGAATCCAGCCAGGAGAATCACGTTCTCGTGCGCGTTGGGGATCGATCTGCCAGGACGATTTCTGAACCCAACCGTGCCGTTCAGGCCAAGCTACCGCCCTTTAAGTCCCGCGTAACGACCGAAAGATGGTCGCGAAGGGCCTATGCACAGACAGGCAGTCTCAAACATCATGAGTGCAGTTCGACACCCAAACGGAATAACATTAACAAGTCTATATTTAACAGTGCTTTAGCGAAACAATAGGAGAATATTCCGGGAGTGTTTTGGGGAAAGGGATGCTGATGAATTGGACTTGCTCCCAGTTTGTTACAACTTATTAGCGTTCCCATACTCTTTTCTAAGTCGCCTGCTCCAGCGACGAAGTTGCGACGGAGGCCGTGGACTACGAGCTACTCCCCTGGGAGATGCGCCTTCGAGGCATTGAGGCTCAATCGGTCTGTACTCGGTGGCTCAGTGTCATGATTCTAGAAACAACCAACAAGACCTTCCGGCCTCAAGTACTAGGACGTAATGGACTTGATCCTAAGGTGAAGAAATGCTAGCTTACAGGTGTCCGTAACGGAGGAGTTGTAAAGCACCTTAATGGTTAACAAAAACAAAATAACGAATCTGATAGTTTTGGGCGCGCTGATGTGCGTTGCGCCGGCGGCTTTCGCCGACTGCCCCCAGACGCCGGCACCCGCGTCATCCGCTTGCATGAATCTCATAAACCCGGGTTACACGGGTGGTTTTGCCGGCGTTTATGTTGGTCCATATACTGCCTCCATTAATGGCGGCACGCCCACGGCGGTGATCTGTGACGATTACCTGGATGAAAGTTATATCCCCGAATATTGGACGGCGGACATCTATCAGGGTAGCGAATCTCTAGCTAAAACAAGAAACGCGACCAATCCAGATCCGGCCAATGTCGGCCCCTCTCTGTCCCCCCAAGCGCTTCAACAGGCCTATGACGAAGTGGGTTATCTTGCTTTAAAGCTGCTGGCCACCCCTGTTTCGGACGCCGCGACCGTGGGTGAGATCCATTTTGCGCTCTGGTCCGTGTTTGATCCGAACGCGCTAAGTGATTTGAACCAAGCCTTTGGAGGAACGAAGTTAACTGATCCGTCCCCCATTTTAACGGATGCTTACAAGGGTGCGGAGTTCCAATTGAACGAGGCGATTGGCGCTGTGGGTGGGGCTGATGATCCTAACTTTAACAAATATATCTCCCAGTTCACTATCTACTCGCCAGATTCGAGTTATCAGATTTGCCCGGGAAGCATTGCCGCCTGCTCTACAAAGAATGCACCGCCCCAGGAATTCCTGGTCAAAACGCCCGAAGCACCTTTCTTCGCCCTTCTAGGGGTAGATCTTTCGGGCCTCGGCGCTGTGATCTTCCTGTTGCACCGCCGCCGTACTTCACGACCCTAGGCTGGGCTGTACCAAAATCGAACCACGCGGGAGATTAGGTATACTCCCAAGCAAGTGCCAAGCGTGTTCGTAAGCACGTCAGTCAAGTCCGAGTCGCGTGTAGGCAGGTAACTCTGTAGCGTCTCGATGGTAAGGCTGGCCAGCAGGCCGGCTATTACCACTGTGGAACCTACGTATCGTCTCCGTCCGCATGCGAAAAGAAATGCGTAAAGCGTCACTCCAAACGGGGCGAAACCTACGAGATTGATTACTAGATCTTCAACGTATCCTCGGTTCGGTTCAAAGGCTCGCAGAGGATTTTCGAGGAGGAGCTGCAGGACGACTACGTAACGCTCGGGAATTTGCAGATCGATTCCGGAAGTGCCGTAATCGCGGATGAGCCTCCCGGAATGCTCGTTAAACAAATACCACGAGTCCGCTTTCCTGGGACTCTCCGGAGGCTTGGCTTGATTTGTCCATGACCTATAATCCAACTCCATCTGCCCAGGCGGAACTGGTATCACGGTAGATTGCCAATCCGCCGAACTCACCCTGCCAGGTATCGTTAACTGTTGGTGAGTCACCAACCACAAAGCTTCCACTGCAAGGCTTTGCAGATCGGAACCCCGGAAGCTGCCGCGCTAGCGCGCCATCCAGGTAGACTGTGGTGCCCTCAGTGCTCGTGACGATGCCCAGGAACATAGGGCGCCCGGCTCGAAAAACATTATTCACGTACCTCGCGCTCGGTCTCAATTGCCCGATCTCATTGTCTAAACGAAGATCGGTTAGCGATTGATGGAGCGAAATTCCCACCGTCCCATTCGCTCCGTAGAAAGCCAATATCGTGGAGGAACTATCCGAAAGGGCAGGGCGAAGCAACATTTCGAGCGTGCACGACCCCGTCTCGACCGAGGATCCCAAACTCAAGATCGTCCCACGCTTTCCCAGCCGGATAGCATCCCGTCCGGCTACCCAAGTCACATCGTTTCGAGGATGTCCGAAAGGCCATAACCCAAAGATCAAAATTCCGAACAGATCGAGGGCGAAGATTACTCCAGCCACTTGTTTTGTTGGGAATCCGGGAGCCGGCATCTATTGCGCTAGGTTGCCTGAGCAGTTCATGCTCTGACTTTACCAGATCTGCAGGGATAGGGAGATAACGTTAGACCCTCTGAGGAGTACGGCCGAGTTTCGGAAAACTTTACGGGATGGTTCGTAATAAAGTCTTGGAACCTTCAGATCTTCTTTGTAGCTCGCAGTGGAGGCCTTGCGAAGAAGTCTTGTCTTTCCCTTAGTTTGGACTTTTGTTTCGCGGCAGAGCCTGTTTGGCGCTCTTCGTGCTCTGATCGGCCCTCAGCCATCTATGCAATACAAACAGGACCGGCGGAGCGTTCTCGCCCAGAGACCGCTTCGATCTGGACAAATGGTCAATTGTCTCCGGGAACATTTCATTTACTCCGAAAAGCGAGCCCGGGATTTCTTATTCTCCGCAGTAGAGAGTTTGCTCGCATCGGCCCCTGAACCACCCATTCTCTCCAGGTTGACTCGTAATTCTTCCGTTCGGGCGCAGCAGACCGCCGTGGCGTCCGGATTCGAGTTTTCAAACTGGGATGTGGCCGCCAATGCCGTCCTACAGGCAATGCTTAATGCCGAAGTTCTTCTCACATGCGACGGGTCTCCAGTCCCCATTGGGATCGCAGCTCAGGCGACTCCTGTTGCGGAGTTGAAGCCAGGTTATCAGGACTTGACGGAAGCCTATTTGGTCGAATTTCTCATCCGCAAACTCGGTGACGTCAGCACGCGTGATCATCGGGCCGTGGCGCACGCGCTTTTTCGACAATTCGACCCCGGTATTTCCATGGAGTATTTTGAAGATCGCGTGGCCATGCTGATGGCTACTCTGGCTGACCGAGTCCTTTTAGATGAGGTCGGTACCTACCGCTGTTCGAACCAAGCTGAATCTTGCCCCGTGTTGTAACGCTTAAGAGCTCTTCCACCTCTTTGTTGTAATCGCTCATCACGCCTGTCCAGCACTTAACGCCCGGCGCAGTTTACTGCACCTGACAACTCGGTCACCTGTCTGGCCGGGCCCAGGTCCAAAGCTATGTTCTCCGCATGCCACAGGGTGGTCAATGGGGATCCGCGCGCCTAAAAGTAGATTCGTCAATTTCTGGAGGTGTGTATTGAAGTTTCGTGGCCTGACAAGCGCCCGAAGGCTGGAGTCGACGGCATTGCTTCTTCTGTTGACAATTGCGAGTCCTGCTCTCGCGCAACAAGCGATGGTTTCCTTGAGTTCGAGCAGTGCCGTCCCGGGTGGAGCCGTGAGTTTGACTATCTCCCTGGCCTCTTCGGGAGGGGCACAACCGGTCGCTGTTCAATGGACTCTGGGGTATTCTGCTTCTAGCATTACCAGTGTGAGTATCACAGGGGGATCCAGTCTCTCTGCGGCGAGCAAGAGCGTTGCGTGCTCACCCAATGCCACTGGAACAATTTGTGTGGCCTACGGAATGAACTCAAACGCAATTCCCGATGGCGCCCTGGCGACAGCTACCTTTCAGATTGCCTCAGGAGCTCTAGGGACTTCCGTGCCCGTGCAGATGATGGAGGTCTCGGCCTCAACCTCCACCGGAATGCCAATCACCGGAATTGGCGTTGGCAGCGCAATATCGATTAGCCAAGGTACATCGTCGGCTGTGCAGCCGCATAGTTCTATCGTTTTTTCCGGCGCGGCGCTCCAGGCGCAGGGCACGGTGGGCAATACCACTTACGCGGGATTGAGTCAATGGCGAGTGGAGACTCGGATTCACAATCTCCCACCAATATGGAATGGATATATGTATGCTTTTGGGGTCGGCAACTTTGAGATCAAACTACTCTCTTCCAGTCCCACGGACCGGTATCTATACTTCCAAGACTGGACCGGCGCAACCTCGGGGTGCCAGATCGACATTGGCAGCCGCACCGACATCACTGTGCGGGCGCAAAAGGCTATCGATGGGACCGAGACCTTGCGCGTATGGGATTCCACGGGGATTGAGTTGACCAATGTATCCTGTTTCGGAGTCCGGCCCGGCCCCGACGATTTCCGAGGATCTTCCGGGGCCTATTTCACGATTGGGGGTACAGGCGATAACAGTGTTTTGCAGGGTGATATGGCCTACTTCCGATTTTTCTCCACCTCCGCTGCGACTACCGTGGGCGAGCCCACAGACACTAGCTCCACCGGAGACCTGTTGGACTTTGAGTTCGAGAACAATCTCACCGATAGCTCTGGGAGGGGCCAGGCGCTGACTTCTTCGCCTTTCGGCGCCAGCTTCTTCTATGTCTCCTCAGGCTCTTCGGGGGGTTCGTCGGGGGGGGCTTCGGGCGGCTCACAGACCCTCTCGCTGCACTTCCAAGGCGCTGCTGCGCTTCAGGCGCAGGGCACGGTAGGCAATAGCGCATACGCGGGATTGAGCCAATGGCGAGTGGAAACTCGGATTCACAATCTCCCACCCACGTGGAATGGATATATGTATGCTTTTGGAGTCGGCAATTTTGAGATCAAACTGCTCTATTCCACTCCCACCGACCGGTATCTGTACTTCCAGGACTGGACCGGGGCGACCTCAGGGTGCAATGTGGACATTGGCAGCCGCACCGACATCACCCTGCGCGCGCAAAAGGATGGCATCGCAACCAACGAGACTTTGCGCGTGTGGGACTCCACGGGGACTGAATTGACCAATGTAGTCTGCTTTGGGACCCCGGCTCCGGCACAGACGACTTGCGTGGATCTGCAACCGGCGGTTACTTCACCATCGGGGGTACGCCCATCAGCGGAGTCGATGTTTTGCAGGGCGACATGGCCTACTTCCGATTCTTCTCCGCCGCCGCATCCCCCACCGCCGCCGAGCCCGCTGACCTAGCTCCACCGGAGATCTGCTGGACTTACGAGTTCGAGAACAACCTCACCGATAGCTCTGGTAAGGGCCAGGCATTGACTTCTCTGCCTTCCGGCGCCAGTTTCTCCTATGTCTCCTCAGGCTCTTCGGGTTCTTCAGGCGGCTCACAGACCTTCTCGCTGCAGTTCCAAGGTGCGGCGCTTCAGGCGCAGGGCACGGTGGGCAATAGCGCATACACGGGATTGAGCCAATGGCGAGTGGAAACCCGGATTCACAATCTCCCACCCACGTGGAGTGGATATATCTATGCTTTCGCAGTCGGCAATTTTGAGATCAAACTGCTCTATTCCACTGCCACCGACCGGTATCTGTACTTGCAGGACTGGACCGGGGCGACCTCGGGCTGCAATGTGGACATTGGCAGCCGTACCGACATCACCCTGCGCGCGCAAAGGGATGGCAGCGCAACCAACGAGACTTTGCGCGTGTGGGACTCCACCGGGGCTGAACTGACCAACGTCGGTTGCTCCGGGACCGCCCGGCTCCGGCACAGACGACTTGCGTGGATCGGCGACCAGCGGTTATTTGACCATCGGGGGCACGACCGTTAGCGGAGTCGATGTTTTGCAAGGGGACATGGCGTATTTCCGGCTGTTCTCCGCCGCGGCATCCTCCACCGCCGCCGAACCCGCCGACCCGGTTGCCACCGCCCTGGTGATCTGCTGGACTACGAGTTCGAAAACAACCTCACCGATAGCTCTGGTAAGGGCCAGGCATTGACTTCCTTGCCTTTTGGCGGCAGTTTCTCCTATCGATGACCGTCAGTCGACACAACGAGTATCAGCGTAAGCGTCCGGGGAACCCGTCTTGAGGAGCGACACCAAGCGCCTGCAGAAAAGGGGATGAGGCAGGAGACGGCTCGTGGTGCCGAGACGCGGAGGATGGTCGGAGAGTTCTCCAAGAGCAACCTGACGCGGCGGGAGTTTTGTGTGAAGCGCGGCATGGCGCTGACGACCTTCGATTACTGGCGGCGGCAGTTGCGGACCAAGCCGCGGTTGGTGGAAGTGGAAGTGGCGCGAGGGGAAGCAGCGGGGCAGAGTTTCACGCTTCGCCTGGGCAACGGGCGCGTAATCGAGAGTTCCTTCGTGTTCGATGAGGAAGAACTGGCTCGGCTGATCCGCGTTGCCGAACGAGCGTGATGTTGTTCCCTGGTCTGGCGACCAAGATCTACATTCCTATCGAAGCTATCGACATGAGAGAAGGATTCGAAGGCTTGTACGGACTGGTGCGGGACCCAGTGGGTCACGATCCTTTGAGCGGACATCTATTTCTCTTCAGCAACAAAACCAGGACGCGCGTGAAGGCGTTGGTGTGGGACGGCAGGCGGGCTGTGGGTGTGCGCGAAACGTCTGGAGAAGAGCTGTTTCCGTTGGCCGGAGGCAGAGGGCAAGCACAGCGTCACGATGCGACCGGAAGAGCTGGCGATGTTGGTGAACGGTCTGGACGTGAAGCAACCCAGGCAACGCAACTGGTATCGCAAGAGCGCGTGAAAAACCTCTCGCGTAACGAACAAACCTCCCGTAAAATAGAGCTTCTTCTATGGCAGCGTCTGATCCACAAGCGCGGATTGCGATGTTGGAGCAAACGCTGACTGCAGCGCAACGCGAGTTAAGTTCGACCAGCCACGAACTGCACTGGGCTCATCTCACGATTCAAAAGAAGGATGCCGTGATCCGACTTTTGGAGGAGCGGCTGCGCAGACTGCGTATCGGGTTGCTCGGGCCGGCGAGTGAAACGCTTAGCGATCTGCAGTTGGAGTTGCTCGTGGAGGAAGAACCTTCCGCCACGCGCGAGGAAGTGGAAGCCGAGGCGCGGCGCGAGCCCATCGCGCCTGGGCGCGACAAACCTCATCCGGGCCGGAAGCCTCTGCCGGAAAATCTGCCGCGCATCGAAGAAGTGATCGCGTGCGAGGAGAACTGCACGCACTGCGGCGGGCCAACCGTAAGCGTCTGAGCAACCCATCTTGAGCAAGTGACGTTGATCGTCGAAGATGGCGGCATGGGTAAGCCGACGGAAAGATCAGAACAGATGCGACGGATGCTGGAGGAGTACCGTGCCAGCGGGTATTCGCGGCAAGAGTTTTGTCAGCAGCGGAACATAGCGCTCACCCCCTTCGATTATTGGAGACGGGAGCATGCCGAGAAGCCACAGAAGCAAGCGCGGCGGCCAGGTGTCCGGCGTCAACTATCTTTCCCAGTCAACGACAACTATTTCTCCCGATCAGCGACAACTACACTCTTTGCAACGCTGAGCTGAGCCCGTATTCTGGTGCTGGCCGGAGCAGAGGGTAAGGCTCTGCAGGGATGCAACCTGAGCGCTGACTCCGGGGCTAGACCAGGCTGGGGCGGGCTTGTCCCGCCCCGCCGGCCGTCTGGGATGGCACCAATGCGATAAATCCCGGAGGTCTGGAGGCGGAGCCTCCAGTACAAAAAAGACATTTTCCTTTTCATTCGTCTCCCTTCTTTTGCTTGGCCTGTTCTACGCGGTAGCTGGCGACGTTGAGTTCGACGATCACGCTGTGATGAACCAGGCGGTCGATGGCGGCGGCGGTGGTCATAGGGTCCTTGAAAATCGCTTCCCATTTCGAGAACGGAAGGTTCGAGGTGATGAGCACACTGCCGCGCTCGTAACGTTCCGCCAGCAGCGTGAACAGCACTTCCATTTCCTCGCGGCTCTGTTGCACGTAGCCGATGTCGTCGATTACCAGAGCTTCGTAGTAGGACAGCTTTTTGATGGCGCGAGTAAGTTCGAGTTCTTTCTTGGCCCGCAGTAGATCCTGCACCAGCCGTTGGCAAGTGGTGAACGTCACGCGGCGGCCCTGGCGAATCAGTTCCTGACCGAGCGCGGATAACAAGTGCGTCTTACCGCTGCCGGGATTGCCAAACGCGAGCACGTTTTCGCGCCGGTCCAGGAACGCCCCGTCAGCCAGCGTTTTCAGTTGCCGGGCTGCTTTGGCGGGCAGGCGTTTCATGTCGAAGTTGCTGAGGGTTTTGTCCAGGGGCAAACGCGAGCTGCGCAGCAACCGCTCGATGCGATGGGCCCGGCGCTCCTGGCATTCTTGCTCCACCAACTCCAATAGAAAATGCTCGTAGCTCAGTGTCTCCTGCGTTGCCCGCCGAGCCCGTTCTTCAAAGCAGCGCCGGATGGCAGGCAAGTGAAGTTCCTTCAGGTATTCGTTCAGCTCCGTGGCGACATTGCGGGGTTTGCTCATTGCATCGCCCCGCTGCTTAACAGATCGTCGAAGCTCGCCAGCGATACCTCGGCCACGGCGACTTGTGTCACCGGCGGCAAGTTGGATTCCAGCGTCAGCATGGCCTGAATGGTTTCCTTGTTCAGCTTCCCCGCGCTGATCTCGCCCTGCTCCAGCAGCGTGCGCAGCGCATCATCCACACGCGCTTCGCCCTCTAGCGCGGCCAGTTGGAGGATTTCCAGATATCTCTTATTGGCGCGAGCAGGCACGAGTTCGCGCAAGGCGTCCCAGGCCATGCGAAAGCGGCTGCTGGGAAACAGCTCTTCCCGATAGCGGTAGTTTTCAAACGCGCCCGGCTTGCGCACCAGCCAATCGATAATGTGACGGTAATCGACGCGATGCTTGCCGCGGCCTCGCAAGCGCGGCAGCACTTCCATCTGGCGGCCCGCGTACCAGACCTCCACCGTCTCCAGACCCAGCCTCGCTTCCACTTCTTCGCCGATCAGGCGGCTGTTCACCGAGTAGGTGTTCCGGTCCGCGTAGATCAAGCTGCCCGAATCCACCTTCACGCGCACGCGTTTCAGGCTTTCCAACCGGCGTTCCGGTAGCGCCTTCAGATACTGCATCTCCGCCTGCAATCGTTCGCGGCGTCCGGCATTGAGTTGCATCAACAACTGGCGCAGAAACTGCTTGTACTCTGCTACGCCGGCAAAGTCGTTGCTTCCACGCAATAGCAGCGCTTGCGTAACGGCTCGCTTCAACCGGTAATGCCGCTGCTCGATGTCGCCATTCTCGTTGGCTTTGCGCGCCTGGATCTTCTGCCCTTCCATCCGGTAGTGCCGCAGCAGCGCTTCATACCGCGTGGTGAACTCTTTCTCGTCGGTCATGTTGTTCACCGCCGTCGACATGCGATCGGTCCGGTGCGCGAGCGGCGCGCCGCCCAACTCCCACAGCGCGTTCTGCAATCCTTCGCTCAAACTCTCGAAGCTCTCCGAGAAGCAGATCGTGACGTCTTCCCAGTTCGAGTACGTCAGCACGAAGTGATACAGCAGGTGCGGAAACCTTTGCCCGCCGATGGTCACGCCGACCTCGTTCATGCTGGTGAAGTCGGACTGCCCCAGCCGTCCCGGCACATGCTGCTGGGCGAAGAAAACCTCCTGGCCTGGCCCTTCCGTCGCGCGCCATCGCTTGATCCGCCGCTGCAAAGTACGCAACTGACCGTCGGTAAATTCGCCAGGGCGTTGGCGCTGCAGCGCCTCGAAGATCGTCTTGGCCTCCAGACCCGGATTGGTCCGGATCTGTTCGCGGATCTCATCCCAGACCCGTTCAAAGGGGTCTTCGCGGGTGCGCCAGTTTCGCTCCGGCTTCGCCTCACTCGGCAATCTGCCGTCGGCCAGATACTTCCTCGCCGTCTTCACGTCCATGCCAGCCTTGGCGGCCGCCAGTTCTTTCGTCTCTGTTTTCGACAACTTCTTCAACCTCCTGACTTGTGCGTCGGTTACCATCTCCGCCGCGCCCAAAGGCGCAAGCTTCGATGGTCGTTGATAGTTGTCGCTGACTGGGAATTCTAATTGTCGTCGGCCGGGAGTTCTAATTGTCGCCGATCACCAGGCCTGGTGAAAGTCGAAGTGGCGGCCAACTAGGCGGCGGGGCAGTTCACGTTGAGCTTGGTCAACGGGCGGCGCATTGAAAGCTCGTGGCGATTCGTGGACGCCGAACTGACCAGGCTGATCCGCATCGTCGGCGCCTGATGTTCGGCCTGGGGCCGGCCACTAAGATCTACATCGCCGTCGAAGTGATCGATATGCGCAAAGGTGGGGATTCCGGTCTAACGTGAACGCGATTCCGGGATGATTCCGAACGGTATTCCGGGGCGAACCCGAACAGTGTTCCGGGATGAAGGTGAACACCGATTCCGCGATGAAGCCGAACAGTTTCAGGCCGATTCCGGAACCGCGTTCGGCTTGATCCCGGAATGATTTCCACAAGCTGAGTGGCGCTGGACAACACAATGGCAGGCAGCCTCCCCGAAAGGGGGAGGATTAGCTTGCCAGCCAGGAGATTGTCCGTGCGCAAGATCAAAGAAGTTCTCAGATTGAAGTTTTCAGTGGGCCTGGGACTGCGAGCGATCGCTCGCAGTTGCTCGATTGGCCTGGGAACCGTCCACGAATACCTGCAACGAGCCGAAGCAGCCGGAGTCACGTGGCCGCTCGGCGAAGATTGGGGGGAGGATCGGCTGGAAACCGCGCTGTTCGGCGGTCCACCGCGGGCTCGCGCGGCGGCATTGCCGATGCCAGACTTCGCCGAGCTGCACCGACAGCGACAGCAGCATCGACACGTAACCCAACAGTTGCTTTGGGAGGAGTACCGGCAGGCCAACCCGGACGGCTATCAGTACTCCCGTTTTTGCGAGCTGTACCGGCGCTGGCGCCGCAAGCAAGATGTAGTGCTCCGTCAGGAACACAAGGCCGGCGAGAAACTGTTCGTCGATTGGGCGGGTACCACCATCCCGATCTACGACCCTCGCGGTGGTCCCGCACATCACGCGCATCTTTTCGTCGCTGTACTGGGAGCCAGCTCGTACACCTACGCTGAGGCGACCAGCGATGAGCAGTTGGCGAACTGGATTGGTGCGCACGTGCGTGCTTTCGAGTTTTACCAGGGCGTTCCGAAGCTGGTGGTACCCGACAACACCAAGACAGGCGTCACGAAAGCCTGCCGCTACGATCCCGATCTAAACCCCACGTATCAGGAGATGGCCATGCACTATGGAGTGGGAGTGGTTCCAGCGCGACCTTACAAACCGCGCGACAAGGCCAAGGTCGAATCGGGCGTTCAGTTGGCTGAGCGGTGGATCATCGCGGCGCTGCGCCATCGAAAGTTTTTCTCAATCCAAGAACTGAACCAAGCAATCCGCGAGCTGCGCGACCGCATCAACCAGCGGCCATTCCGCAAG
The DNA here is from genome assembly GCA_963766615.1 of Terriglobia bacterium. Classification (GTDB taxonomy): domain Bacteria; phylum Acidobacteriota; class Terriglobia; order Bryobacterales; family Bryobacteraceae; genus Palsa-187. Next base: position 55,858 of record CAVYBC010000006.1, on the reverse strand, counting down.
CGGGAAGGCTCGCGGACGTCGCAGTTCGCGTCTCTGGACAAGCCGCGCTGAATCCTCTGCCTGCCGAGCCGTTCGATCTCAGCCAGTGGTCCCGCGCACGGGTCAACATCGACTACCACCTCGCCTTCGACACGAACTATTACAGCGTTCCTTACAACCTCGTGCATGAACTGGTGGAAGTACGCTCGACGCCCACGACTATTGAGATTTTCCACAAGGGTCAACGCGTGGCATCACACCTGCGTGCGCGTGGTCAGGAACACACCGTCACTATTGCCGAGCACCGTCCACGTTCCCACCAGGCTCATCTGGAATGGACTCCCTCACGAATGGTTCACTGGGCCGAAACCATCGGTCCCCACACGGCACGGCTGTTCGGGCGGATCATGAACGACAAACCGCATCCAGAGATGGGTTATCGCGGGTGTCTGGGCATCATCCGTCTGGCGGACAAGTACTCCGCGCAACGTGTCGAAGCTGCTTCCGAGCGCGCGCTGCTCACCGGCGCATGCCGTTACAAAAGCGTCGAGTCCATTTTGAAGAACTCGCTTGACCAGGTGCCGCCATCATCACTGCCGCCCACTTCCACTCCATTGCACGATAACATCCGCGGTTCCGAATACTTCGAGTAAGGAGACCCCATGCTACAAGAACCAATGATGGAAAAACTGACCGCGATGCGGTTGCTCGGCATGGCGGATGCGTTGAAGGTACAGGAGCAAGATCCGGCTGCAAGGGAATTGAGTTTCCTGGAGCGGCTCGGCCTACTCGTGGATCAGCAGTGGACTTGGCGCGAGAATCAGGCCTTGGCGCGGCGATTGCATGCCGCCAAGTTGAAGGGTGCCTCCGTAGAAGACATTGACTATCGCACCTCGCGGGGACTCGACAAAAGCGTGATTCGCGCTCTGGTGCAGAAGTCGGCCTGGGTTCAAAATCACGAGAACATCTTCGTGCTCGGACCCACCGGCGTTGGCAAGAGCTTCGTTGCCTGTGCGCTAGCGCAAAAGGCCTGCCGCGACGGTTACTCAGCTCTTTACATGCGCGCCGCTGCGCTGTTTCGCGACCTTGCTATTGCTCACGCCGACGGAAGTCTGCGCAGCTTATTGACCCGCCTGAGTCGTATCGACGTGCTGGTGATCGACGACTGGGCTATGGCCCCGTTGTCGGAACCGGAGCGGCGCGACTTCTGGGAGATCTGTGAGGACCGCTACCAAGTGCACTCAACGGTCCTGACTTCCCAACTGCCTGTGACACGCTGGCACGAACAGATCGGCGATCCCACCGCCGCTGATGGCATCCTCGATCGGCTGGTCCACAACGCACACCGCATCGAAATGCGTGGCGATTCAATGCGCAAGAACCGGGGTAAGCAGGAGCGCTAATCCCAGTAACAACGCCACCTGATCTTCTGGGAAACTCGATGGGAGATGGCTTATACGCAGCTAAGGGTTGGCGATCAGGCGATCCGGTATGACCGTGACAGAACGCGACGCGTCTACACCGGCCTCGAGAAGGGAGACGCCGATGAATGCGGTTGCATCTATTGCCAGAACTTCGCAACGCAGCGTGACTCGGCTTATCCCGAATCATTTAAGCAGTTGCTCGATCAACTCGGCATCGATCCTTCGAAGGAAGGAGAGGTGTACGAGGCCGGACCCGCTGAAGACGGAAAGGTTACTTACGGCGGTTGGTTTTATTTTGTTGGCGAGATGATCGAAGCGGGAGAGAAGAACATAGGGTTAAACGGCTTCGCATACTGGTTCACCGCAAAGTGTCCGGACGCTCCGGCATTCCACGGTCAACCGCTGCTTGCGGTCGAGTTCGTCACAACTCTCAACTGGGTACTCGCCGTTGGCCCTGAATGAGCAACGGCATCAAGTCGGAGCGCTGATCGCGCTCCGGTCTCTGCGTGCTGAGGCGGGGACAAGGGCTGCCGCCCCTTTCCCCGCACCCCTTTCTCTGCTTGCGGCGCTGTTCCTCCGCTGCACTCCGGACAAGTATCTCTTGACGAAACCGAACACTTCTTGCACAATCGAGATGCCAGCGTCGCTACGCTCCGATGGTGTTCGGCTTCATTCCGGAATGCCGTTCGGATTCCTTCCGGAATGTGCGTTCGGCTTCGCCGGAATCCCCAAAAGGCTTCGAAGGCTTGTACGGGCGGTGCGCGATCAGTTCGGGCATGATCCGTTGAGCGGACATCTATTTTTATTCACCAACAAAACCCGGACGCGATTGAAAGCTCTGGTGTGGGACGGCAGCGGATTGTGGGTGTGCGCGAAGCGTCTGGAGAAGGGACGTTTCCGATGGCCGGAAGCGGAAGGCAGGCACAGCGTCACCATGCGATCGGAGAAGAGTTGGCGATGCTGGTGAACGGGCTGGATGTGAAGCAAACGCGGCAGCGCAACTGGTATCGCAAAAGCGCGTAAAAAGCTCTCGCATATTATTCGAAACTCCCGTAAAATAGAGCTTCCTTTATGGCCGCTGCCGATCCGCAAGCGCGCATTGCAGATGCTGGAACGCGAGCTTGCACTGGGCGCAGCTGACCATCCAAAAGAAAGAAGCCGAGATTCAGCTGCTGCTAGAGCGGCTGCGCAAACAGCGCATCGGATTTCTGGGACCGCCCAGTGAAACGCTGAGTGATCTGCAACTGGAGTTGTTGGGCGAACAGGAGCCCGTGCCACCACGCGCGAGGAAGTGGAAGCGGAAGTCGCGGCGTGAGCCGATCCGCCGAGCCGCGCGAGCGCAAGCCCCATCCGGGCCGCAAGCCGCTGCCGGAGAATCTGCCGCGCATCGAAGAAGTGATTGCCTGCGAGGCGAACTGCGCAAGCTGCGGCGGAGAGACCGCGGTGATCGGCTACGACACGAGCGAAGTGCTGGATCGTGAGCCGGCCAAGTGGTTCGTGCGCGTGACCAAACGCGAAAAACGCGCGTGCGGAAAATGTTCGCAAGTGCGGATGGCCGAACTGGAGCCGCGCATCGTGGAAAAGGGCCTGGCCAGCGACCGCGTAGTGATCGAAACGGTGGTTGCGAAATATTGCGATCATGTTCCGCTGTACCGGCAGGAAGCGATGCTGGAGCGCGAAGCGGGCGTGGAGATTTCGCGCGCGACCCTGGATGGCTGGGTGATGCGGGTGGGCGAGTTGCTGGAGCCGGTGGTCGGCGGCATGCGCGCCGATCTGCTGCGCGCATCCTATATACAAGCCGACGAAACGATCGTGCCGGTGCAGATGCACGATGGCAGAGGCGCGGATCATCAGGCGTACTTGTGGCAATACGGCTCAAGCCAGGGGTGGCGAGACGGTGTTCGATTTTCAACTGGGCCGCGGGCGCGATGGTCCCGCGAAATTCCTGAAAGATTGGAATGGGATTTTGCAAACCGACGGTTATCAGGCTTATGACAACGTCGGCGGAGCAGAAGCTGGTGCACGTAGGCTGTTGGGCGCACGCGCGGCGCAAGTTTGTCGATGCGGTGAAGGTGAATCCGAAAGATGGCGCGGCGATCGCGATGGTCACGCGCATGGACGCGTTGTTTTTGGTGGATCGCCACGCGCGGCAACAGCAGCTGAGCGCGGACGAACGGCCGCATTGCGCCGCGAACACGCGCAATCGTGGGTGCGACGAGATTCATGACGAGTGCGTGAAGTTGCGCGTCGCAGGTGCTGCCCAAGAGCGCGCTGGGCGCAGGCGGTGAATTACACCTTAAATATGTGGCCGAAGCTGCGGCGGTGTTTCGATTACGCCGAAGTCGAGCTGTCCAACAATGTGGCGGAGAACTCGATGCGGCCGGTCGCGTTGGGACGCAAGAACTGGCTGCACGTGGGCAGCGCGAAGTCCGGACCCAAGGTCGCGGCGATTCTCTCGGTGGTGGAATCCTGCCGCCGCTTGGGCGTGCCGGTGAAAGACTATCTGCTGGCCGTGCTGCCCGGCATGGATCGCAGGAAGCTCTCGGAACTCGCTATGCTCACCCCAGCTCGATGGGCCGCCGCTCGGCGCTGACCTGGGTTGGTCGTACGCTTACGGTTACTTGTGGCAATACGGAACGCCGGGTGGAGAGACGGTATTCAATTTTCAACTGGGCCGCGGGCGCGACGGTCCGGCGAAGTTTCTGAAAGATTGGACGGGGATTTCACAAACCGACGGCTACTAGGCTTACGATCAAATCGGCGGGCCTGGTTTGATTCACGTGGGCTGCTGGGGACATGCGCGGCGCAAGTTCGTCGACGCGATCAAAGTGAATCCGAAAGACGGCGCGGTGATCGCGATGGTCACGCGCATGGACACATTGTTTTTGGTGGATCGCCACGCACGCAGCCAACAGTTGAGCCCGGCCGAGCGCGCGGCTCTGCGTCGTGAGCACGCACAGCCGTGGGTGGCGGAGGTCCATTCGGAGTGTTTGAAGCTGCGCTCACAACTGCTGCCGAAAAGCGCGTTGGGCGAGGCCGTGAATTACACCTTAAATATGTGGGCCAAGCTGCGGCGCTGTTTTGATCATGCCCAAGTCGAGCTGTCCAACAACGTGGCGGAGAACTCCATGCGGCCGGTACGCTAGGGCGCAAAAACTGGCTGCACGTGGGCAGCGCCAAGTCCGGCCCCAAGGTCGCCGCGATCTTATCGGTGGTGGAGTCCTGCCGCAGACTCAGCATCCCAGTCAAAGACTACCTGCTCGCGATCCTGCCCGAAATGAGCGGCAGAAGAATCTCGGAAGTCGCTCCGCTCACCCCGGCTAACTGGAAGGCCGCGCGCGGCTGACCTGGGTTAGTCTGACGGATACATTAGACTGAGGGTTCTTCGAGGCGGGCGGTTTCGGAGGCTCCGGCAATCGGCAATTTGCCCTGATGTTGTTCACTGCCGTTCGATTTCCAATATGAGGCTTTCCGGTCTAAGTAGCCCGGTTTCAGGCGGTCCCTTGCGACGAAGAATTCCCCAAAGGGGCCGCTTTTGAGCATGTGTTTAATCTCACGGTAGAAGTGGTAGAAGACGCGTATCCTCCACGCTGTGAAGTCGATCCGCGCGGATCGATTAAAGTCATACCCAAGTTCCGCCAAACGCGGAGCTAGCATTGCTTCCATGCGCTCTGTGTCTGGATCTTTTAGTTGTTTCCAGCGCCCGATAGGCTTGAAAGAATCGGAGCTGCCGTGGTTTTGGGAAGGCCCATTCTTTGTTCCCGCCGTTGCCGTGAACGAAGAATTGGGTTTCCGAACCGTACCGAGCGCGTTTTGCTGGATGCGGTCATAGTCTAGGTCGTGGTGAATAAATTCACCGAGCACTTTGAAAGTTTCGCGCGGATGTTCGACGAGGTCTTCATAGCGAACTTCGAGGTAGTCAGCGCCGAGGCTTCGACCAAACTTTCGGCCCTTCTGGACCATCCAATCCCAGAGCGCCGCTGAGACCAACAGGCCGTGACGTCTGTCCCACGGAAAACGGCCGTAATCCGCCTGCCATCCGATCCGATGAGCGGACGTTGCGTTATCCCGTCCGTCCCGAAGTATATGTATGAACAGTGCGTTAGGAAACGCCGCCTTGATCTGCGGCATATATAGTAAGTGAGAGGGAGTGTTGTCCGCCCAACGCGCAACGCCTTGGCGTTCGGCAATACGCTCCATTACGATTCGTAAGAAATCCCCACCGCTCCTGCAGTTGGATATAACCTCTTCACGAAGTTCGTCGGCATTTAAGCCACTTCTTTTGAAGTGATCGCTCTGCAACCAGACGTCCACCATTTTCCTTCGATTGGTTTCTGACTTCAAACTTCCAAAAGCCGCCCCGACCAAACTAAATACTTCACTCTCGGCAAGAAAAACGGCGAAGTTTCCCGAGGATAAGATGGCGTCATACAGATAGGTTGTGCCTGATCGGGGACAGCCCAGAACGAAAACTGGAGCCTTTTCCCTCCAAGAATGGTGCTGGCCATCATTCGCCTGATAAGGCTGCATGAGATAGACCTCCTCTTGTGCGGTTTGAAGCATTGGTTGGAATGTGGCGGCCGTTGAGATACGAGAGAAGTTCAAAATCCGAATGCCGCTCTATGTTCCGCGTTAGCCATGTCTGTACACGTAATATTCAACAGCAACCACTGCCACCAACATTACACTTGCCGCCGCTGTCTCGAGGACTTTCCTCCATGTCCGATTACGCTCTTCCATTGGCGTCAGCATCAGCGGCACAGCCAGCACCAGGGGAAGAGACCAGCTTCGGCTAATTTCCTTTTCCCTATAAAAACAGTTTTTGCGGAAGTCCATGATCAAAGCCAGCGCAAGTCCAAGGAAAAGTCCTGCGCCAGCGCCCCCGAGACTGATCTTAAGACGATTGGGGCTTGAAGGACTCAAAGGAAGAGTCGGTGGATCTATGAGACGAAACTGTTGACCCTCTTGCCTCTCCTCTAATTTCACGGTTTGCTGAGACGCCAGTTGGCTTGCCTGCAAATCCGAGTATTGCTTCTTATAGAGATCGTAGTCACGCGTAATTGCAGCTAACTGTTGTTCCCGAAGGGGCGAAAGATTCACGCGATTTTGCACGCCGGCGATTTCACTTTCCAATCGGTGCTGGTCCTGGGTTAGCTTTTGGGTTTCCACTGCGAGGGCGTCCGCTTGGCTGGCCCACTGCGCGATAGCGGCATCTTCGGGAGCCACGCCCCCCACAGCCGGCACGCTTGAGCCAATCCTGACCTTATCCAGGAAAGATTGAATCTTTGCTATTTCCTGATCCTTCTTCAGGACCTCCGCATGACGCGGGGTGAATTTGATTAGCAGATTTGATCGGTCTGACTGCAGGCTCGCCAGGCGGCCTTCAATCTGGGATTCCAAGAAAGATCGCTGTTGTTGAACACGATCGAGGTTGGACATGGTATTTTGAAGCTGAATGCGGCGGTCCGACAAGGCTGCAAAGTTCGAAGCCTGCTGTTCGGGAAGTTCGCCCAAATTCTGTACCTTAAAGGCTTCCAGCCTTTTTTCTTGCTCTGCCAGGCTGCTCCTGACTTGATCCAACTGCGCTGTCAAGAAACTGTCTGTCCGTGCTGCCCGGTCCCCTCGGTTCTTTAGATTCTCCTCAATGAATAGAGAGGTCAACCGGCTCGTCGTGGCCTGAGCGAGTTTTGCATCGACCGCAGTATAGGTGATTCGGAAGGATCGAAAGTCGTTGCGGCCTACGTCGTCAATGGGTTCAACAGCTACTTCACTTTGCATCCGTTCGGCAAGGCGTTCCACTGGAACGCCGCGTTGGTCCGGGTACAATCCTAACTCGTTGATAATCGTCGCGAGTCTACTGCGGGACAGGACCTCCCTAGCCATGGTTTGGATCTCTACGGACGGGGCAGTATTGTTCCCGTCCACGAAGCGACTTGAAACCTGCTGTTGCACAGCGACGAGAATCGCTTCAGAGCTATACCGATTAGGGAGAAGCATCGAGAACGCCACGGTCCCAATTGCGATGGGGCAGGCGATGCCCAGAATCCACCATCGCCCTCGTGAGAGAAGCCCCACCACGCGGGCGATAGTTTCGTGTATATCGCTCTCTACTTCAGGCAATTTGGTATCTCCTTCTCCTACTAGATCGACTCATCAGATGTACACATCAGGCGCTTTGAGTGCTCCGCCCTTTCCACTGGACAAAACTCCTCAAAATCCTTCCCCCTACGATGTATAACAGAATTCCGATCGCGGTTCCGAGTGTATTGGCTGCAACATCTGAGCCGCTCGAGTCTCGGGTGGGCAAATACGCCTGAAGCATTTCAATCGTTAAACTCACTGCAAATCCAATGGTCACAGCGAGAACGACGGAATGTTGCACATGACGCATACGTGCGAAGTAGGAATAGAGGAAAAAGCCATAAGGAATGAAGCCCGCAATGTTAACGATCACATCTCTTCTGTATCCGGGGGAAGCATTTATCTCTTTCCAGACCGGCTCGAGCATTCTCTGCCTCAGCACCGTGTAATATCGTGGAATGTAAAGGCCCAAAGCCCCTCTCACTCTATTGGTTACGGTCGCGCCCTGTTGATTATCGAAGGTGTAGAGCGCGAGACTGGATTCGCTCGGGACAATGCTCGACTCTCGATTCTCTCCCCTCCACGCCTCATAACGGCGGACGACCTCCAACGGAACCAATTCGTTCCTGTACATTGCAAATCCGTATAACTCCCCAGACCAACTGTCATTTGAGTGAGGCGAGTTTCCAATCACCAATCGACCGGATAAGTACTTAGAAGGAAAGGTGGATTGTTCGGAGGCGACAAGGATCCCGTTTTTGTAAACCTTGGTTCCCCCGGTACCCGATGTGATTGTCAGAAACACCGGACAATGTTCTTGGAAAATATTCCTAACGACGATGCCAGTGGGTAGGGTATCGATTCCCAAGTCGCTGTTCAACTGATGAATCGAAAATTCCGATGCGTTAGCGGGCGAGTAAAAGCTCACCAAGGTGTTCGTATCTTGAATCATCCCAGGTTGGAGCCACATTTCAAAGCTCCACTCTCTGTCCGTGTCCGACGCCCAAACGTCGAAAGGCTTTGAACTCAGTAGCACCGCATACTCTCCGAAGTGAAGACCATTCCGACCTTTCAACCACGCGACCTCATTCGCGACCGGGCCGAAGGGCCGGAGACCGGCGTACAGTAGGCCGAGAGTCAGGCAGATACAGAGAAGCCCAACACTGCGATTCATAAAGAAGCCCAATCTCGGCGATCCCGCATCACAACTCTAAAGCCTCTAAGGAATCTCTCAGATTCTGACTTCGCGTCCTCGGAGTCGCCGCAGCTGCCGAACGGTACCCCTGGCGGCCTCCGCCGCAGGAACAAATGTTGCCGCCATCAACCTGTTTTTTATGACATCCCCGTAGCGGGATCGGCCAGGGGGGCTTGGCCGGATTCCAAGCTTGCGCAGCCAGAAATTGGCGCGATAGAGATTGCCAAGGGCCGAATCTTTCCACGTGAAATTGACACTTAGCGAAACGGACACATTGTTATCGTTTTGGGCCCAGTGAGGCGCATTCACGGGAATATGAACGCCGTTCCCCGGTACCAGGCGATACGTCTTTGCCCGATCTTGAAGATGTTTCTTATAGACTGCCGCGTTGTTGTCGACGGACCAGAATCGTTCCAATTCCTGTTCGGGCAAAACCGCGCGGTCATTCTGGTCAAAGACGTAAATGGTTTTCTCTCCACTAATCTGCAATAGAAAGTTGCACTCTCGGTCTATATGGTAAGGGGTTACGCGACGGGGCGAGGTGATGAAGATAAGTGCATCGTCGACTTTCATTACCTCCTTCACATTAATTCCCGTGAAGTCCTGAAAATCGGACATGCATTGATCAAAGATCAGGCCAAACTCTGGGTCTTTTTGCGACTGATGCAGGGTGATCCATGCTCCAGAGGTGTCAATTCGTCGGAGGGCCTCTTCGACAGAGGGCTTGGGACCCATCTGGTTCCAACGCTGGTCCACCCGTACGTCGGAACCGGCATCGTAATACAGGTCACCCGGCCGATGCTTCTGCGTGTCTTTGGCGAGATCAAGCAGGCGTGGCAGAGAGAAGAGAGGATGATGCGCGAGGCCGTGGAATAATTCAAACGATTGGCGATTGAAATGAGACGCAAAAATGTCGCTGGGCTGAATGAGCCGCGTTGGAGCATTGCGATCCGAAATCAGGTGTGCGTCCATAAAGTCTCTCTTAGTATGCGGAACGATGCATCTGGTCCATAAGGTTGCAGCGTATATCTAACGGGCGGACTCGCTCATAACTTCGCTTGCAGGCTGAATAAGATAATTGGCCGAGCCGTTCAAGTGTTGTGTTTGAAGGGTGCGCAATGAAGAGGCTTGCCCTTCAGTTGGATTCACTTGGGTCCCGTACGTTTGAATTGCGCTATCAATGCGAACTCTGATGGCCGCGGCCAGATCCTTTACGAAAGGCTCCAGCAGCATACCGGCGGGATAGACAGGGAGGGCGACCTTGTCCTCTCCACCCGCCGCGATATCTGACCAATGCAATCCCGGGTCTCGATATCTCCAGTACTGTTTCACAGGCCGAAAATCGGTGATCACACCGGGATAGGCTTTGGGTACATAGTTCATACCGGCAAGGTCGTTCGTGTTCCAAATCTCAGCTAGCAACAGGGATTCTGAATTCGACGGTTTCTCCGCTTGCCCGAGCATCGCGAGCAACTCACCGCGCCAGACCTTCGACCTGCTTTTTACGGTGGCGAATTTGCCCCGGAAGAACGAGAGCTGATCCTTGGGCTTCAAGAGCAAAAAATTCTGCGCATGGAAAACGATTCTCTGCAACTGGTAGAGGGTCCTGTCCCAAAGAGTGGACGGAGACAGCTTGGACCAATTCATTGTGTCCAGCAGAGCCAACATCGAAATCGTGTGCCCCTGGGCTGAAAGCTGTTGAGCCATCTCAAGTGCCACCGTACCGCCCATGCAATAACCAGCTAGCAGATATGGACCAGCCGGTTGGATCTTCTGAAGTTCTCTGACATACAGGGCCGCCATATCCTCAATACGCGTAAGCAGCGGCTGCTTTCCATCCAGTCCCTGGGATTGTAATCCGAACATAGGTTGGTCGGCTCCCAGTTCCTGGGATAGCTCGCGATAGATCAAGACGTTTCCGCCGCCTCCGTGGACACAGAACAACGGTGGGCGGGAACCGTTTGGTTGAATCTCCACCAAAGGTGACCACGTGGGTTCGCTTGCGTCCCTTCGAAGTATGCGGGCGATTTGTTCTACAGTCTGAGCCGAAAGGAGAGTGGACAGGGGTAACTTCCTATGGAACTCCTTCTCTATCAACGCAAATAGATGCACCGCTTTCAGCGAGTGGCCACCAAGATCGAAATAGTTCTGATTCCGGCCCACCGGCCGAACACCAAGCACCTCCTCCCAGATCTTTACCAGCCTCCTCTCCGTCTCGTCTCGCGCACTCGTAATATCGGTGGCAACGGAAAGTTCGGCTTTAAAGAGGACATGCCTATCAGGAGACCCTTGGAATTCGGAGAGGTGTTGGTCGGGATTGGACACGAACCTGCGAAGAACCGTATCATAGACGCCGAGAATCTCTTTGATCGTGGCTGCTTCGAAAAATTTGGGGTTGTACTCCAATTGAGCACGAACGCCTTCGCTCCGCTCTAAGACCCCCATTTGCAATTCAAAATGCGTTCCTAATCCAAAATCGGGAAGTGGAGTTACCGTCAGCCCAGGCAATTCTCTTGGTTGCAAGAATGCGACTTGGTAAAAGAAATAGCACTGGGATAATGGATTTCGACCCCCTGTCGAATGGGCATTGATCTTTTCGTGCAGAACCTCAAACGGTAACTCTGCATGACTGAGGGCCTCAAGAGTTGTTTCTCGAACACGTCTGACAACCTCTCGCGCTGTAGGATTTCCGGATAGATGCAAACGAAGCGAAACGGGGCCGGCGAAAGGGCCAATAAGGGGCTCAGTTTCTGGTCTGCGATTGGCAACAGGCGCTCCGATCAGGATATCCTCCTGCCCTGTGTACCGATGGAGCAGCACGGCATATGCAGCAAGCATCGCCATGAACATCGTTGCTTCTTGCGATTGGCTGAGAATCTTCAATGACCGAACCAGTTCGTCATCGAGCAGTAGGGTCTCCATAGGCCCTTGCGGCGGGTTTCTGGTTGGGGACGGAGTGTCGATGGGCAACTTCAGAATCGGTAGGGGCCCAGCGAGCTGTTTTTCCCAGAATTGGAACTGCTCTTTTGCGGCTGCAGACGCAAGCCATTCCTCTTGCCATTGCGTGTAGTCGGCATATTGGACACAAAGCGGCGGCAACGCCGGCTGAGTGCCAGCTGTGAGACTCTCATAAATTGTCCACAGATCACGTTGAATAATAGTTTGCGACCACCCGTCCGTAAGGATATGGTGGGTCGTAATCACGAGTACATAGCTTTGTGGCGCAAGCCTGAACAGGCGTGCACGCTGTAACGGGCCCCGTGCCAGATCGAAGGTAGCGCTCGTTTCTGCGCGGATGGCTTCCCAGAGTTTACGTTCCTGATCCATGGCAGGAATATCTTCGAGAGAGCAAACTGCTAAGACTACCTTTCGGGAAGACGATACTACCTGAAGGATTTTCTCATCTACTTGGTCGAATGTAGTCCGCAAGGTTTCGTGGCGGTCCACGAGAAGCTGGAGACTCCGTTCAAGTCTCGAAAGGCACAACGAACCTATTAGCCGTACGCACGCTCTCATGTTAAGAGCGGGATTACCAGGCGCAAACTTCTCTAGCACCCAGAATCGCTGCTGGGCTACGCTGGCAGGCAAGGCGAATGATTCTTCCGACGAGTCTGTGGCGGACCCCTTCGCATTGCTGTCAAGAGTGGCCAGATTTTCATCGGGAGAATTCAGAGAACGCTTCACCGTATGCCTCGGAGCCCCAAGGCCCTCGATTCGGGACATTTCGGATACGTGGCCTGGATCGGCGACGATGCGTTCCAAGATCCGGCGATAGTCATTGAGCAAATCGGTGATCGTACCGGGCTCAAACAAATCTGTGTTGTACTCGCACGCTAGACGCCAACCCTCGTTGCGCATGATTAGAAATACATGCAAGTCGTATAGCGCGCCCTGAGATTTCGAGGGAATTACGGTCAACTTGATCCCAGAGAATTCCTGAGGCTTTACGGGATCCCGCTGACAGATAAAATTTACTCGAAAGAGGTTGTGATGGCTCGGATAGTCCTTGGGACGAAGCTCCTTAAGCAGTTGCTCAAATCGAACATTTTGATGGCTCAGTGACAGGAGCCCGACCTCTGTGGTTCGCCTCAGCAGTTGTAGAAAAGTAGGATCACCTGAAAGGTCTGCCCGAAATACGACCGTGTTAATGAATAGGCCCACCAGCGCTTCGGTTTCTACGGTGCTTCTCCCCGCGACCTGGGTTGCGATGCCGAAGTCGGTTTGGCCGGTATGGTGATGCAGAAGTACGCCTAAAGCCGAGAGCATGGTGTTGAAAAAGGTCGTCTCTTCGCGGGTTGCCAAAGCCTTCACCGCATCCGTAAGCGAGTTGGGTAGAAGTTGCGAAGTTATTGTCGCGTTGTAAGTTGGAAATTCACGTCTCGCATGGTCAACCGGGAAATCCAACTGAGGGAGGTTTTCGAGCTGCTGTCTCCAGTACGCGAATTCCTTCTTGAACCCGGTGCTCGTTGATTGTTCCCGCTGCCAAACGGCAAAGTCACCATATTGGATCGGCAAGTCTGGAAGCGGCGTCTCTTGCCCTAGACTATAGGCTTCATACAAAGCTCCCAACTCGTTGGAAATGACACCCACAGACCAGTAATCTGTAACCGAGTGGTGAGCATTCACAAGCAGGATATGATCCGTATCTTCAATCCGAAGCAATCCGACCCTAAAGAGCGGGCCTGTGGTCAAGTCGAATCGCCAATGAGCCTCATCGAAGGAAAGCCGATCCACTTCGGCATCCCGCTCAGCCTTCGGAAGGTGGCGAAGATCTCTTACCTGCACGGGGATTTTCAAGGATGGGAGAATAATCTGGACAAGTTCTCCCGATTCAAGCGTGAAAATGGTCCTCAGTATCTCGTGACGCCTGACAATTTCATTGAACGCTCGCTCCAAAAGGGATGGATCCAAACAACCCTGGAGCCGGAAACGTACTGGCACACTCCACGCAGGATTACCGGGGTTCATTCGGTCCAGCCCCCAGAATCGCTCCTGGGCGAACGATGAGGGCAACACGAAAAGGTCTTGGCCGGTCAAGACCGCGCTAGGTTCTGCCGAAGATCTTAGCTCACTCATTGTACGGGCTGTTTGACACGATACTTTTCACGTGCGACGCGAACGATGGGTGCTGCCACTTCACTACTTTGGCCCTTGCTGTCGAGTTGGGCCAACAGGGAAGTAATCGTTCGATATTTTAAAAATTGTGCGGGCGCAAGTGAAATTCCAACCTTATTTGCCCTCGCCGCTATCTGGAAGATATGCAGCGAATCCGCACCTAGCTCAAATAGGTTGTCCTGAACGCCTACGCGCTCCAAGCGAAGTACTTCGGCCCAGATATCCGCGAGGGCCTTTTCCTGTGGACTTCGGGGAGCAATATACTCCCTCTCCATGGCTGCTTGTCCGGCATCGGGAGCCGGAAGAGCGCGCCGATCAACCTTCCCATTCGGTGTAAGCGGCATCCGGTCCATGCGGATCACTGCGGCCGGTAACATGTAATTGGGGATCTTCCCATTCAGGAACTCGCGTAGCGCTGTAACGGTGATTGCTTGTTGATCCGACGTCAGGTAGGCAACAAGACGCTTGTCCCCTGGAATGTCCTCTCGAAGTACAACTACGGCCTCGCCGACTCCGGGATACCTGGCTAGAGCAGCCTCAATTTCGCCAAGCTCAATCCGAAAGCCGCGTAGTTTCACCTGGAAATCGAGTCGTCCTAAGAACTCAAATGTTCCGTCGGGCAGGCGACGAACAAGATCGCCGGTTTTATAAAGCCGCGTCTCGGTTTGATTGAAGATCTGCCCGTGAACAAATTTTTCTGCCGTTAGCTCCGGGCGTCGGAAATAGCCCCGAGCCAGACCATCTCCGCCAATGTGGAGTTCGCCGGGCACCCCGATTGGAGTTAATTGTCCGCACCTGTCCAAAACGTGGAATTGCGTATTGTCGATGGGCGGGCCGATAGTTACCGGGCTCTTGCCCGAATGGATTTGTATCGTCGATGACCAGATTGTTGTCTCCGTCGGACCGTACATATTCCACAAGGACGCAACTCGCTCAGAAATCTGATTTGCTAGTTCGCGAGGCAGGGCTTCGCCGCCACAAAGAACCTTAAGGTTTGCGCCCCCGTTCCATCCGGCCTCGATCAGGAAACGGAACGTAACCGGAGTTGCTTGGATGACCGTGGCTTGTGAACTCTCTAATCGCGCCATAAGCCGTCCGCCATCGGCAGCAGCTTCGCGGCTTGCAATTACCAGTTTCGCGCCAACGCATAATGGAAGGAACAGTTCAAGTCCGGCAATATCAAACGACAAGGTCGTGACTGCCAGCAGAGTATCCCGCTGACTGAACCCAGGCCTCTTGCTCATCGAAAAGAGAAGATTCACAACCGCGCGATGTGGAATCTCAACACCTTTCGGCTTTCCGGTGGAGCCGGAGGTATAGATGACGTAGGCCAAATCGTTCGGTGAGACAGCAACGGACCCAACCTGACTGCCTTCCCGCTCAATCTGACTCCAGTCGGAATCCAAGTAAACGATCCGAGTCGCTGATTTCGCCAGGTTCTGAGTAATTGCTTTCTGAGTCAGCAGAACTGGAACATTAGCGTCCTCTAAGATGAATGAGATTCGTTCCGCGGGATATGTCGGGTCCATGGGCACATAAGCCCCGCCCGCCTTCATCACCCCCAACAACCCAACAATCATGTCTAGGGAGCGATCTACGAACACCGCAACCATCACACCCGGCCGAACTCCCACCTTCCTTAAATACCCTGCGAGTTGGCTAGACTTCTGGCTTAGTTCTTCATAGGTGAGCTGTTGATCCTCGTAAACCGCCGCAATAGCATGGGGCGTTCGCAAGCGCCTGCTCTTCGAAACACTGATGGACGCACTTCCCTTTGGGATAATCGGACTGGGTATTGTTCCATTCCACTGCTAAGAGATGCTCTTCAGACTTAGTGAGCAAGGGCAGCATGGACACGCGTTGATTGGCGTCGGTGGATAATGCTTCCAGCAGCGTCATGTAATGGCCGAGCCAGCGATCGATTGTCGCTTCATCGAAAAGACGAGTATTGTAGTCGCAATCGAGTATTAAGCCGTCTTTCGATTCAATGATATTCAGAAAGAGATCATGATTGACAAACGCCTTGGGGTTGGGATCCAGGTCCGCCTCAATTCCTGAGAATTTGAGACCGGTTCCTACTCGCTCGAGGTTAAACTGCACTTCGATGAGCGGCAGACGACTCGGATCGCGTGGCAGGGAAAGCTTCCGGATGAGGCGTCCATAGGTATAGTTCTGGTGGTCATATGCATCCAGCAGAGTCTGCTTGACCTGCTGAATGTATTCCGATATCGAGGGGTCTCCTCGTAATCGGCCACGCAGAGGCAAAAAGTTTACGCAATGACCCACAAGAACCTGATCGTCGAGCAGGGATTGCCCCGCCGCAGGAATCCCAACCACGATGTCTTCTTGACCGCTCAGGCGGCTCAGTAAGGCTTGGAACCCGGCCAACAGCGTCACGAACAAAGTGGCCTTTTGCTGCGCTCCCGCCTTCTTGATCATGAGATAGGTTTCGGCCGGAATTCTTCGACGGTGAGTAGCACCCTCAAAGGATTTGACGGTGGGACGCGGGCGATCTAATGGAAGGTCCAGTAGAGGAACCGGCTCTTTAAACTGGTTGACCCAATAGTCCTCGACCTTGGTCCCCTCGGTGCTTTGGAGGTGTTTCGCCTGGATAGCTGTGTATTCCTCAAAACTCATCGGAGCGGGAAGAGCGCACTGCTTGTGCTCTTTTTGAGCGCTGTACATCTGCGACAATTCATCAAAAATGACGTTCGTTGACCAGCCGTCACAAACAATGTGGTGGGCTGTGAACAGCAGGACATGATTGTTGCGATCCAGCTTCACGAGCTGGGTGCGAACCGCGGGTCCCTTTACGAGATCAAAGGGCAGGCGGGCATCGGTATCGACTATTTGCTGAAGACTTGGCTCACGATCCTCGACGGCGAGGTTGGTGAGATCTATTATCGGAAGCTCTACGTGAATGGATGCCGCAAAGTGTTGGAACTCGCCGTGGGGATTGAAAGTTGCGCGCAATGCTTGATGCCGATTAAAGAGATTCTGCAACGCTCCCCTGAGGACGGACTCATCAAGCTCGCCGCGCATACGTAGAGACGTGGACTCGTTAAAGCAGCAGGACCGCTCCACACTCATTTGGGCTGACAGCAAGACTTCCAACTGGGATTCAGTCAAGGGCGTCTCTTGAGAAACACCGGCCGGCACGTTCTGAGAAGCAAGGAGAGATGCCTGCCCGTTCATCTCTTTCGCGGCAAGGGCATTTTCCCCCGTTCCCGCCCCGGCCGGAGTCTTCAGAAGCCCCGCCGCTTGCATCTCGTGAATTGCTTCCTGGAAACTCTGAATGATCTGCTGGAGGTCCGCCTCGCTGTGTGCGGTGGTGAGAAAACAGGGACGATTTTCTTGAATGTGTATGCCTTTTTCACGCAGATAGTAAAAAAGGAGGCTGCCGAAGTGCTGATCGGCCGGCATAGAGAGATAGAACATGCTGGCGAACTGTTCAATCTGCGTGCCAACATGATTCCGGTCGAAGAATTCGTTGAGATGTTTAACCAGTTTCGCCGTTCGCGCGTTCAACCCTTCCTGAAGGCCTGGACCTTGTGACTTAAGA
Source organism: Terriglobia bacterium (assembly GCA_963766615.1). GTDB lineage: Bacteria > Acidobacteriota > Terriglobia > Bryobacterales > Bryobacteraceae > Palsa-187. The sequence continues at coordinate 38,502 of CAVYBC010000006.1, read as the reverse complement.
TGTCCTAAAACGCTCTGACAGGCGGCCAAGGCAAGGGGGTGACGTACAAACGTCCCCGCAAAGAACGTAACGCCTTTGTCAGGGCCGGAATCATCGCCGTAGGCCCATGCGCCTCCGTCAAGCGCATCCATATACTCAGCCGATCCAGCAAGAACGCCAATGGGGAATCCTCCACCCAAGACTTTCCCGTACGTCGCCATGTCGGCGCGGACGTTCCATAGTGCCTGTATCCCACCAGGGTGAACCCTGAAACCCGTAACGACCTCGTCGAGGATTAAAGCTGCTCCCGATGACTTTGTGATCGCACGGATCTTGCGGACGAATTCTACAGGCTGCAGGTCTGGGTGGCGGCTCTGGACTGGCTCAACGAGCACTGCCGCAAGTTCCTGCGCATGTTCCTGGATGAAAACGAGTGATTCCGGAGCCCCATATTCCAGGACGAAAACATTATCCACTTTTTCTTGCGGAATCCCGGGGGCGACCGGTGTGGAGCGGTGGACACCTGCTTTTGTCTTGGCGGCCCGAACCAGGACCTCGTCGAACGTTCCATGATAGGAACCCGTGAAGGTCACTATTTTCGTGCGCCCGGTGACAGTCCGGGCGACACGAATCGCGGCCATGACCGCCTCAGAACCGGTATTGCAGAAGGTAGCTCGCTCCATCCCCGTGAGTTCGCAAATCATCTGTGCGACTTCTCCGGCCAAAGGCGACTGCGGGCCCGTCTCTATCCCTTGCTCAAGCTGGTTCTTTACCGCCTGACTTACAAACTCGGGCAGGTGACCGAATAGAATTGGTCCAAACCCGTTGACCAGGTCAATGTACTCGTTGCCGTCGACGTCCCATAGTCGCGACCCTCGTGATCGGACAGTGACGATCGGATATACGATCTCCTTCCATTCCGCCCGAAAGCCTGCAGCGGCGCGCGGATCAGAAAGCACTTTGCGATAGTCCTGAGTCACCTTCTTTGATCCGGCCGTTCGTCGCGTATAGCGCTCGATGAGGGCAGTAACTTGCCGTTCCTGTTCTGTTGTCGGCCTTTCGGGCGAGGTTTTTAAGGCCGTCTTGAAGGGGCCAAACGGCTTGGCATCTCCCTCTGAGACCGCGGTTTCAGAGGGCCGTGCCGGCAGCGTCATTGTACCGGACACTGCGGCAGCAGATACCCCAACGATAGGGCCCGCAGGAGAGGAATGTGTACCTCTCAACATTTCCAACTGCTGCGACATAAGCTGCGTCATCGCTTGCAACTGCTCTTTAACGATTCGCTCTAGCGCGGAACTAACCGGGGTGTCTGGTGCGGAAGCATCATCCATCGCGGGAGATGCGGCTAGAGCAGTGAACGATTTAACCTCCAAAGGCGAGGGAACACGGTTCGAGGGAGCAGGGGCCGGAGGGGGAAAGGCGTCAGGAGGTAACATCCTATCTATGTACTCAGTCAGATCTTGAAGTGTTGATTGCTGGTCAAGGAGTTGGCGTAAAGTAATCTTCACGCTGAGTTTGCTGCGAATTGCCTGAGTGACCTGGGTAAGAAACAAGGAGTCCAGGCCCATATCGAGGAAAGTAGTATTAGTCTCGAACGGCGTGGAGTTCGCGCCAGAGAGATCTTCAAGGATTTCCGAGAGTACGGCTTGTATTCGAGTACGCCGGTCCATTTCACCCCCCATAATATGAGGAGACTCCTTCTCCAACAATGTTATCTTTGGGCCATCAGAATAGGAGGAAGGTCCTAGGGCCGATGGGCTAGCCGGTTCTTGAGAGCTGTCTGGTTCCGTAGGTGGATCGATCCAGAATCGTTTGCGTTCAAAGGGGTATGTTGGCAGCGAGACCCGTCTGGGCTTAACCTGTGAGTAAACTTCAGCCCAATCGGGCTCGACCCCGGCGGACCAAAGCGAACCGAGAGCCTGGTACACCGAAGAAAGGTCCGACTGTGCGCTATCGCCTACAGGAAGCGACGAGACTGCCTGTAAATCGGACCGTTTTACCGCGTGTTGACGCGCCAACGTACTTAAAGTCGTTCCCGGCCCGACTTCCAGAAGCACTAATTCGGAGGCCTTCATCACCTCTAAGATTGCGTCTGAGAAACGCACAGGTTTCCTAAGGTGGCTTCCCCAGTAGTTTGCGTCGATGGCTTGTTCCGGAGTGATCCACGTGCCGGTCACCGTGGAAACATACGGAATCGTGGGGGGCTTTAACCGCACCCCTCTGACTCGTTGAGAAAAGGGCTCAATGACCGAATCCATCATCGATGAATGAAAGGCATGAGACGTCGAGAGCCTTCGGTAGGCGACACCGTTTTGCTCTAGCTTTGCTTCGAGCGAAGCTACAGCTTGCAGGGGTCCAGCTACAACCGACAACTCACGACTGTTGACCGCGGCTAGCGACAGACTGCCATTCAACAAACCGGAGATCTCGCGTTCCGGCATGCGAACGGAGAGCATTGCTCCTTCAGGTAAGGTTTGCATCAACTGACCTCTGGCTGCAACTAAGGACAGTCCGTCTTCCAGTGAGAATACACCCGCAATGCAAGCCGCCACGAATTCACCAACGCTGTGGCCGATCATCGCGCCAGGTTCGATTCCCCACGCCTGCCACAACTTGGCAAGCGCGTACTCGATCGTAAAGATCGATGTTTGCGCAAATTCGGTGCGAACCAGGAGTTTCGCGGCCTCAACGTCGGCGGGCGTGGAGGGAAACATCACCGTCCGAATATCGCATCCCAGCTGTGAGGCGACAATCTCTGCGCATTGGTCGACCGTCTTGCGAAAGAGTGGAACCTCTTTGTATAGCCCGCTACCCATCCCGGTATATTGGGCTCCTTGACCCGGAAACAGGTACGCGGTGGTCGGGCGGGTAAACGCTGGATTCGTCTTCGTTTTAGCTGCTCCGCGCGACATCTCTACCGCACCACGTAAGTCGGAAGCGACAAACGCACGCCGGTATTCGAAATGATGTCGCCCGGTCCGCAGCGTATGGCCCACTTCGGCCAACTTCAAGTCTTGGTGGCTACCGAGGTGATCCGCCAGATTGACAGTGGCTTGTTCCAGCGCCGCTTCGGACTTGGCCGAAAGGATCAGCACTTGCGGTGTTTGATCGTCAGAGCTGATTTTTACGGGGGGAGCTTCTTCCAGAATCACGTGCACGTTCGTCCCGCCCACGCCAAACGCGCTGACACCGGCGCGACGCGGGCCATCCTTCGGCCTCCATTCCCTCAAAGTATCGTTGACATAGAAGGGGCTGCCTTCCAGGTTCAATTTCGGGTTGGGTCGACGAAAATGCAGCGTAGGCGGCAGCAATCCGTCCTTTATCGCTCCAGCCGCATTGATCAGCCCGGTTATGCCGGCCGCGATATCGAGGTGGCCGACATTCGTTTTCGCTGTGCCAAGGGCACAGAAACCCGCAGCCTGAGTCTTGGCGCGAAACGCCTGTATCAATGCAGCCACTTCGATGGGATCGCCCAGTGGTGTGGCGGTGCCATGGGCCTCAATATACGTAATCGTTTCGGGGTCTACGCCGGCCATAGCCTGTGCCATCGCGATGACGTTGGCTTGTCCTTTTACGCTGGGCGCCGAGTATCCGACCTTCTCCATCCCATCATTATTTACGGCTGATCCGCGTATTACAGCGTAGATATGATCACCGTCGGAGAGGGCGTCTTCCAATCTCTTCAGCACCACTACGCCCGCGCCGCTGCCGAACACGGTACCGCTTGCTTGCTCGTCAAAAGCTCGACAGTGGCCATCCTGTGAGACCATACCACCTTCTTGATAGAGGTAGCCTCTCTTCTGTGGAAACGTGATGGAAACGCCTCCGGCCAACGCGACGTCGCACTGAAAAGTCTCCAATCCCTGGCACGCCTGAGCGACAGCCAACAGCGACGTGGAACAGGCGGAGAGCACTGTAAAACTTGGTCCTTTTAGATTGAGCTTGTAAGAAACACGGGTCGCCAGGAAATCCCCGTTGCTCCCAAGGGTTACTGGATAGCCCTGCACCTGATAGCCGTTCACATAGTTTTCAATGAATTGCCGATCTGAGCAGACGTTCCTGAGCAGATACGTACATGGGCTGGCACCCGCATAGACACCCGTTAATCCTGGGGAGTTTAAAGGATCATAGCCAGCATCCTCTAGCGCCTCCCAGCAGCATTCCAGAAATACTCGATGCTGGGGATCCATGAGTTCTGCCTCTTTTGGGTAGACTCCGAAAAAGGCAGCATCGAATTGATCAACGTCTTCCAGTATCGATCTCGCACGAATATAACTGGGATCTTGGGCAAGTTTTCCCAAGCGAAATGCTTCTAGTTCGTCCAGAGAGAACTGAGAAATCGATTCGACTCCCTCCCGCTGGTTCTTCCAGAACTCAGCCACGTTCCGGGCCCCCGGAAAACGGCCGGCCATCCCGATGATCGCGACTCCGTTAACTAGATCGTTTGTTTCGCCGGTCTTCATAGCCTTGTCGTCATCCTACGGTTTCGCTCTTTGCTTGACCGCTGTTTGTCCGCTCTGCTTTGCAAATGGGAAAATGTCAACTCTCCAGTTTCCTGGCTATCCAGAAAGTGTGCCAGAGACCGAATGGAGGGGAACTCAAACAATCGCGTAATCGAGATCTCCCGATTCAAACACTGCTGCAGTTGTGAGTGAGTCTCGACCAACAACACTGAATTCCCACCAAGGTCAAAGAAGTTGTCGCCCGCTTCGATGCGTTCAAGCCCCAGCGATTTTCGCCACACATCTCGGATCTTTGACTCGATACTTTTGGGTTCCCTATCCTGGTCAGTGTCTAGAACAACCTTGTGGTTCTGGTCCTCTGTCCAGGCTGAGGGGACAGGAAGCGCGTTGCGATCGAGTTTCCCGTTGCTGTTCAGGGGCAGGGAATCCAATTGAACGAATGCCCGCGGGATCATATGACACGGCAGCCTACTATCGAGATAGGAGTTGAGTTTCTGGGGAGTCAGCGATTCGTCACCCTCTGAGACCACGTACGCCGCTAACCTCTTGTGGGCACCAACCTGTATCGCACTTACTACCACTTTTCCTACTCCGCTACAGGTAGCTAGAGTTGCTTCAATCTCGCCTAGTTCGATGCGTTGACCTGCGATCTTGACTTGCGTGTCATTCCTCCCCAGGAACTCGATTTCACCATCTTGGCGAAGGCGACCTCTATCCCCAGTCCGGCAAATCAACTCGCCGGTTCTGGGATGCGTCACAAGCCGGGCTCGACTTCGTTCCTCGTCGCGCCAATATCCTTTCATCACACCGACACCCGCGCAACAAAGTTCTCCGGGTACCCCTGAATCGCAATCTTGAAGGGACTCATCCAAAATGTAGTAGCGCGTATTGGAAATGGCATGACCGTAAGGAATGCTTTTCCATTCAGGATCTACCGATTTGATCGGATACCATATGTTCCAAAGCGTGGTCTCGGTAGGTCCACCGACACTTACCACTTGTATGTTTCCAAAGTGTGATCGGATCCTTGATGGCGCCGTCAGGGGAATCCAGTCTCCTCCGAGGAATGCGAGGCGGAGATAACCAGGAAGGTGCAAATCTCGGCTTTTAGCGAATTCGAGCATCATCTCCATGAAGGCAGGGACCGAGTTCCAAATCGTCACCTCCTCTTGCTCGATCAATTCCATCCATGCGTCGGGGGCGCGAACTTGCATCTGGTCAGGTATAACCACCGCGCCGCCTACGGCCAACAAGCCAAAGATGTCGTACACCGACATATCATGATGAAGAGCCGTGAGGGCAAGTACCCGATCAGTTTCACTCACCTGGAATGTTCGATTGGTATCCAAAATGCAATTAACCAATCCCTTGTGCGCGATCATGACACCCTTAGGCGTCCCTGTTGAACCGGAAGTATAAAGCACGTAAGCCAGATCGTCAGGCGATTGGGCAGAATCTAACGAATGATCGTCCGCTTCCACGACCTGCTCGTTGACGCATACTCGGACTACGTTCGGGGGCCACTCTAGCGATGTGTCCACCCTCGACTGCGTGAGGACGATTTGAACGCCACCATTCTGCAGCAGATACCAGAGACGTTCTTTGGGCACATTCAAGTCGATAGGCAAATACGCGGCCCCGGATTGAAGAATGCCTAGGACGGCGACGATCTGTTCCCAGCCCTTTTCCATCACAACGGCTACCAACTCGTTCGGCTTGATCCCAAGCCCTAACAATCGCCGTGCATATCCTCGTGATAGTGAGAGCAATTCACCATAGGACAGGGTCCGCGAACAGGTGATCACGGCGGGATTTCCGGGGGTCCGGGCAGCCTGCTCAATGAAGAGGTCGTGAACCCTAAGCTCGGATTTGCTTGCTGGGTATGTCATCTTTTCCTCTCGCCCCTCAATCCTTTTCCTCTCTCCGAAAGTAGAGGCCAGAATAAGAATCAACGGAATACTCCGGATAGAAAGGAATCCAGCAGCTATGTTCCGCGTCCTGCCAGCTGTCGACAAGCTTATAGCCACACGACTCTAGCTCAGCAATGAAGCGCTGCCGATTAAAAATACGGTAGGGAGAAACCATCCACCGGACATTCTGCAATGTGACGCATTGCAGTGAGTCATGCAAGGGGATCCTATTTATGATCAAATGCCGCGGCAGATGCTTTAGCTGGTGTAGCAGTTTCCACGCCGGTGTCTCAATGTATTGAAGACAGCCTGACATCAGCACGACTTCAAAGCCTTCCGCATCCCGAAAGTCTGAGGTAAAGCGGAGACGGTCCTCTTGTCGCTCTGTCGCCAGTCGGGTTCCTTCCCGGGATACCGCGGGAAGCTCGCAGACGACCCATTCGAGGTTCTTTGGATAGGAAATATAGCGTTTCCAGGAGTAAAACGTAATCCCGACACTTCCGCCAAGGTCGAAAATACGAGTTTCACGCTCCAGGAGATCGCGCATCCAAAACATTGCCGGATAGTCACCGGAAAGGAGACAGTCTTCAAACCATTTGTAGACGTTGGCTATTTCGTTATGATCGAATCCTACGCGAATTCCTTTGGGTACCGCCGCGGAAGCGTCTTCGAAGGACTCATAAACCCCTCTGTTCTTGATCGATGCCGGCATGCATCGATTCAGCATGTGCCGATAGCGAGGACTACCCTTGCCGGAATCGATCAGATAACGAAGTAGCGGGAACTCAAGGACCCCTCGCACCAACAACTTCTGCCTTGTTCTAGCAGAACTTAAGGCTCGCCCATCGCTCTCTCGAGGGGAGGGCTTTGTTGCGCCAGCATTTGACTCAGGCGAGACGATCTCACCCCTCAACACATGTGGATCAGGTTGCACTATTATGAGCTCGCCGTACGGCAGGTTTCCTTAACCAAGTGCTATATAAACAAAGGGCGTTTCACCAAAGAGCTGCTTCTGATCGCATCAGCTCGGGAGGTCCGCTTGCGCATCGCGCGCGGCTTTGACTTGGGTTACGTCGGAGTCCCCGAACCGCTCTGTCGCAAGAGAGTCTACCAATTGGAAATATTCCAGCTTCCGCGCCTCCCAACCATGGTGAACGACGTAGTCGTGCCCGCCCCGGATGAGCGATTGCCGCTTGTCCGCATTTTGCAGGACTTCTAACATTGCTTCAGTCATGGCCTGAACATTTTCGGATTCAAAGAAGCAGACCGCGCTCTCATCAAAATAGAAACTGTCAATCTTCGTTCGAGATACAACAACCGGCACCCCCTGGGACATGAACTCCATGATCTTCGTACTATAGGCTTCGTTTCCGAAGGACCTCGCCCGTTTGGGGACCACCCCCAGATCCGCGTTCACAACAATGTTGGGTATCTCGTCAAGGGACACGCCCCCGCAAAACTTCACGCTCTCGCCAACCCCGAGTTGATCAGCAAGCTGAATTAGCTTCTCCTGGTGACCACCCCCATAGATATGGAATTCCGCTTTCGGCACGGCGTTCTTCAATCGGGCGAACGCTTCAATTGCAACTTCCAGTCCTTGGTGCCAATTAAACGTCCCATGAAAGAGGATGACAACCCGCTCGTCCTTGCGAGCCCTCACTCGTGGATAAAAAATAGAGGGATCAACATGATTCAGAAAGACCGAGGTTTTGTCCCGGGGCGCCGACCGGCTAACGAACGTCTCGCGCCACAGATCATTCGAAATAATCACATGGTCGGCAAAAGATGCAGATGCTTTTTCGATCCTCTTGAGCAGCGTCATATAAACATCTTCCTTCCGCGCTCCAAACTTGCTCGAAAAGAACTCCGGGACAATATCGTGAACATCCAAGATCAGTTTCACGCCCATAAACTTGGGATACCACGCCGCAAAGACCAGAAAGTCCGGTACGTTGTGTACGTGAATCAAGTCGTAGGGAAGTTCACGATGGCGCCGTGTAAGATTTATCGAGGCGAAGACGTGGAATCGCAGCAGGCGCCAAGCGTAGTCCCATTTTCCAGCTTCATTACGCTCCCGGTGCTGAATACGATCTACCGTGACGCCGCTGATGTTTTCCTCCCCCAGAGGAATGGAACCTTTAGCGATGGCGATGACGTCCACCTCGTCGCCACGCTTCACCAGTGCCTCCGCATACCGCCGCACTCGATTATCACCCTCATAGTTGCTGTGGGTGATCATGCACACTCTTCGCCGTGTGTTCCGGCAAGCTACCGGAACGCTATTGCAGTAATATCGCGATACTTCGCGCGGCAAGGCACCCCAGAATTGCCCGGCGTACTTCTCTTGGATGTATCGGAGGAGTTCTTCGTACAGAGAAATGGGGAATTCATCCCGCATCCTTTCTCCTTCGAAGCACATATAATCTGGGTGAGTGTTCAACAGCACCATACCGCCCTGCTCGGCGATCCAATCGACCTTTCTTTTCCAAATGTCGATGGTCTTCTCACGGAGGACGGTAAAAAGAGTCAGGTCTTGTACCAGCGTGTACGGCAACTCTACATAACCCTCGCCGTTCGGCCCGGGTACCCAAAAAGGAAAGATAGTGGCCACGCCGTGGGGCTGAGGTTCGAAAGGATCGGTATCGAAGGTCGACGAATCGTATTCGGCCTTCAATTCATGAAGCCAGGCCAGTTTGTGTTGCATGAGGGGAGATCGAAACCCGCACGCGCCCCACTTTGTGAGATATTCTCTGATGCACTTGGCTTTGTGGGCAAAGCCGGCCTTTGAATTGTAAAGTTTTCCGTCATGCTCAAGTCCATGAACTCCGACTTCGAATCCGTTGTCGTCCAGGGTCTTCCGTAGAGAATCCGGGACTCGATACTCGCCTTCGGGGACGAGATTGAATGACGAGCGAAAGGCGGCTTTCTTCTCAACTTCCATCAGCGCTTCGATACGGCCCAACCCCTTAAGTCCCTCAACATCGTGGGTGAGAATCACGGCAAAACGTTTCTGGTCGGGCCATCCTGGCCAAGAGGGAGGAGTAGCGCCGGCCTTATGGTTGATGGGCCAAATGTCGGCATAAGCGATTCGTCTGCGGTTGGCCCGCCATCGCCGCATCGCGAGCCGCAGTTGCCATGGGAGCAACGGCTTAAGGAGGTAGTAGATTCTGTTTAAGATCATGGCAGGCGACGAGGTTTTAGAAGTACTTTCTGGCGATCAGATATGGCAATAAGACGAGTTCCGCGAGGGAGGGCAAAGGGTCTTCGCTTGAGAATACCGACTCAATCCGAGTTCTTCTTAAAGATGCAAGATAGCCTTTCATACTCAAGCAGCCGTGAAGAATGTCGGAAACGGCAACAGGCACATCAGTGATTAACCTAAGCCAGCCGATTCCGGGCTTGCTATGGCACCGAGCAATTGGTGTCCCGACTCGATCCGCAAACAACAGGTACGGAAAGTCGACTCCTGAGGGAGAACCGAGACTATGAAATCCCCAGGTTCTGGCGTTGACGTCCAGCAACTTATATTTTCCGTCCCGGGTATCCCGCTTAAATTCGACTTCTACCAGGCCATAGTAATCAATCGCTTTGAGAAATCTTGCGGAGAGTTCTTCAATCTCTGGAAGGTCGATCGTTTCTACATAGCTTGCAGCCCGGCCGAACTCACGTGGGTGCTGGCGTGACCGCTGCGCGATCAATGTGCTGTGAGCCTCTCCATCGCGAAAGAGCGCACAGTAAGAGACCTGCTGTCGGCCGTCCCCTGGAATGATCTCCTGAATCAGAATCTCTTCGGCCTTGATCTGTCTGGCGGCTTTTCCATATAAATCACGCAACTCCTCCGGCGTGTTCGCCCGCCAAGCTTTTGCTCCGGTGGCATAAAAGAAGTTTTCTTTCACAGCCGGTTTGATCGCCAATGGGAGGTGTGGGTAGAGTTCCGCCAAGCCCTCAGCGCCATTGGGATTGAAGGTTCGTGGACAGGGTATGTTCAGCTCCGTAGCGAGGTCGTAGGTTTTCTTTTTGTTCCACGCCCATTCAATCGTGTTCCAGTCAGGAGTCGTGACGGTGAAAAATTCGGCCAGCTCTGCTCGATAACGGGAGAAGGCGGCTACGGTTTCGTCTCGCGTAGGAAACAAAACCCAATTCCGAAGATCAAACTTATGCCCGACCTCCAGAACAGCATCCACAGCCTTGCGTTCATCGCGTAGGTCCTTTACGCGAGTTACCTGGTTGACATAACGAGAAAATGACGAGATAGACTGCTGGTCATCTACAACGTGTACCGGTATCCCATGCCGCCCGAGGCTGCGGGCCACGCCCAAACCAGGATGTTCGCCTCCTACCACTAGTGCCCCGATAGGTTTGGTCGAGGTTGTTAGGCCACCCGGATTCCGTACGTCTTTGGACGTCACAACGTCCTCGAACTCAATGCTCTTCCTCATCGAGTAACTAGCCGATTTCTAGAGATATAAGAAGTCAATTCCGTGGAAGCGAACTCTGTGCCGGTGACGAAATACAGGAGAGGTCCAAACTTTTTCGCCGCTGATGCACCAATAAAATGGAGGCCCGGTACCGAAGTGCAGAAGCCAGCCGACACGTCTGGAGATCCGTCCAACTGCCGAATTTCTTTAGTCAGTTCGGAGGGAAGGAAATCGTATTGGGAGATGTCCACCTTGTAGCCGGTTCCCATCAGAACGTGGTCGGTGACCCGTTTGGTACCATCGTCGAGAACCAGGTGAACTTCGCCGTGTATTTCCTTGGCGGACCGAACCGCGCGGCCCGTTGAAATCTTCACGTCAGGAAGACGCGGTATAAGCCACGGTGCACCAGCAGAGCGCACCGCACGAGTTCGTATGCGGTCCCTCAATCCCATGGGGAATCGGTACAGCAACTTGGGGTATGCGACTAAGCGGCTGAGGCCAATTGGGCCGATGTCGTGCTTCGAGTACAATGCACTCGAGATAGGCCCTAATTCATGCAGCCGCTTATGCATTCCGATCCACCGTAAGGTTGGAATCCTAGCGACGATCTCGACAGAACGCGCGCCGGTTTCTTTGAGGAGGATGGCGGATTCCAGGGCGCTTTGTCCGGCGCCTATAACGATGAGCCGCTTGCCCCTAAAGTCAGAGAGTGTGCGGCCATCATAGCAATGGGAGGCGTAAACAGGGGAAAGGTCGGCAAAGGGTTGTGGCGCTTTCTTGAAGGGCCCAATTCCCGCGGCAACCACAACCCGCCGGCTGGTTACTACAGAACCGTCGGAAAGCGTGACTTTGAAAACAGAGCGCTCCCGCCGTACTTCAGTGACACTACGACGATCCAAATCGTTGCCTAGTTGCTTTGGAAACCATCTTCCATACTCGACGAACGTTTCTCTGGCAACGCGTGCAACGGGCTTTGTGCCACTTTCGGCTTCATACGCGTCCAACGTGTACTCTAAACGTGGATCGGAAATGCTGGATGCCGGTCTGGGCGACCGCAGCAGCATACCCACCGGCATTTTTGCCCAGAATTCCATCGGTTCGCCGAATACTGCCACTCCGACGCCCTTAGCCTTCAAGTGCGCCCCCGCGGACAATCCATAAGGCCCTGCGCCGACAATGGCTACATCACAGTCGGGGGAATCCGGCATGCTGGACTTCGGGTTATTGGGTCGTGCTTGACGCTCAATTTTTGCAGTTGTGTTCATTGTTTTAAACGTTAGCTTGGGTCACCAATGGGCTGGCATCCTTTATTTTCATCAGCTTATTGGGTTCGTTTCGTCGACTTAGCCATGATGGGCAGGAGGAAGTGCCGAGTACACCATCGGTAGTTCCAAGAAGGCGCGGTGCCAGAGTTCCAAAGCTGCCAGCGAAAACAACTCCTTGGCATGGGCGCCTGACTGAGAATTAGCGGCCAATAAGCCCTCAACGGCCTCTTTCGCGAAATATCCTCGTTGCAGTGTAGTGCGATCCAAGAGAATGTCGCGGAGCCACTGTTTCAGATCCTTTTGCAGCCAGTGGCCATATGGCACTGGAAAACCGACTTTCTTGCGCTTCAAGATCTCAGTGGGTACACGATTTCCAAGGACCTTTTTTAAGAGGTACTTCGTGGTCAGGCCTCGCACTTTATAGCTGCCGGGCAAAGAGCTAGCGAATTCAAGCAATTTATGATCCAGCAGCGGTACCCTCAATTCGATGGAGTTTGCCATCGTGATCTTGTCCGCTTTCACCAGAAGATCGTCTGCTAACCACGTTTTCGTGTCCACGTAGAGCATGTGGTTGATCCGGTCACGGGAGCCGTCTTTACGGATGCGTTCCCGAACCGAAGCCACTGACACACGTGTATCCAAAGCATCGCGGAAGTCACTGGAATACAGATGATGAAAGTTCCGCCGCGTATCCCCGAGGCTATTGGAGAGTCCGCCGTAATAAGCAAACTCTGGCGGAACCCCTAGATGCCGCGCAAATTTCTCCGCTCCTTGAAAACCAATGCGGCGAGCGAACAGGCTGGAACACGATGAAGTGATCCCTCGAAGCGGGCCCAGCGACGCTCGGAGGCGCTCAAGCCACAGCAGGTTTCGGTACATGGGATACCCGCCAAAAGCTTCATCGCCCCCTTCGCCGGAGATCAGCACCTTTACGGACTCCCGAGCAAGCCGGGATATATAGTACAGAGCAACAGCCGGAGGCTCGCAAACAGGTTCCTCCATGTGCCAAATGTACTGCGGCAGGAAGTCTTCAAACTCTTTGGAGCTGATTGTAATTTCGTGGTGGGTGGTGCCGAATTTCTTCGCGGCCAGCCGTGCAAAAGGCCGCTCGTCGACAACACCGCCATCAAATCCTACCGTAAAACTGTGGGTTTGGCGTTGAGTCTTGCCGGAAGCGATGCTTAACATCGCTGTCGAATCGACTCCTCCGCTTAGAAGAAAGCCCACCGGCACGTCGCTGATCATATGCTGCGCGACAGTTTCTTCCAATAGCCGGGCAAGTTCGACTTCCGCATCCTGCAAACTCAGGTTGGATGGGGAGACTTTCAGGTCCCAATATTGTTGGATTGTAGTTCGCCCATTCTTGACGGTCATGCAACAACCCGGTGCGAGTTTTTGCACATTGCGCAGCAGCGTTTCGTTTCCTGGCAAGTACTTGAATGTCAGAAACCGGTCGATCATCTCCGGAGCGAGTTCCCGGGTCACTTCCGGATCAGCCAGAATCGCCTTGATTTCCGATGCGAACCAGATTGCATTACCGGAGACCGAGTAGTACAGAGGTTTGATGCCGACACGATCACGAGCGAGAAACAAGGTCTCATTTCTGACGTCCCAAATCGCGAAACCGAACATGCCCCGCAGCTGTTCGACACAGGCGGCTCCTAGTTCCTCATACAGATGCACAATGACTTCCGTGTCTGTGTGAGTGGTGAAGCGATGGCCCTTAGCCAGCAAAGACTCGCGCAGTTCCTGGTAGTTATAAATTTCCCCATTGAAGACGATCCAGACGCTGCCGTCTTCATTCGATATGGGTTGATGGCCTGTGGTCAGATCGATGATGGAAAGGCGGCGGAAACCGAGGCCAATCTGGCCCGAGACGTAGTATCCGTCGTCATCAGGTCCTCGATGTTCAATCGTGTCCGCCATCGACTTCACGAGGGCAGGAGAGACGTTTGAGTCTCGGTTAAAATTCAATTTGCCGCAGATTCCGCACACGGTATTTAGTTATCCGACTTCGATTCTTGATCCAAAATGACGAACTATCTCCAGATCGTCTCGTTGCCTGTCAATCGCCCCAGTTGCTGCCGGCGCAGGTAGTCGATTGTCTCCCGGTCATCGACTTGAGGAATTCGTTGCAGATAGCCGGTGATAAAACCGTAGAACAGACCTGCCGACCCAATGAAGTAGGGCTTCCTAGGCAGACGACGGAGGCACTTGCCGAGCATGAAGAGAGGATGGTAGCCACAAATGTAGTTCGCTCTGCCATTTTTCACCAGGTTCTTCCAGCGACCATCGGCTGCGCCTGTCTGGCGGTGATGCGTCAGGCGCAGCTCAGGAAAATTCCGGCTCGTCCAGCCGAGGCGGTTCGCCTTCACCTCGTCGAAGGTGTCCCATCCAGGTGCCGGCCAGAACCCGCCGATCGCATCCCAACAGGTTTTGCGGTAGATTTTGGTGGCGCCCCTCACGTGGAATGCAGGACAGCGCTCGAGAACCTGCTCACCATTCACTATGTGGTAAATCGCCCCGCCGCCCACACCAAGTTTCGGGTCGCCTTCGAAGTGGGCCAGACATTTCTCGAAATAGTCGGGCTGAAATGAGAGATCTCCGTCGAACTTGATGATGAACTTCCAATCTTTATAAGTTAATGCCCGGTATCCGTCGTTGAATGCTTCAACGACTCCACCGCCCGATTTACGGAAGCCCCGGTTGGTCCGATGGACCGGCCGGATCCATGGATGCTCGGATGCATAGTGGTCGATGATGGTGCCGGTTTTATCGGTCGAGCCATCGTTCACTATTACCCATTCAGCCGGGCGACACGACTGGCCAATCATGCTCTGGATCGTGAATTCCAGATTGGCTTCTTCGTCACGAACGGGCGTGATGACAACGTATTCTAGGTTCGCCGGAATCGTGCTTGGCATAGAAGATCCAGTCTAATTTGGGCTACTGAGCGATGGTTCACGACGCGAGTTCGGCATCAACAGAGTCTTCAAAATAGCGGTCCATTTTGCCGAAGGCGAATAACGCGGGCTTTGGGCTTGCGGTGATTTTTCTAGTGGCGACGCCAATGCGAGGATGGCAATCCGAATCACTGCGACGCAACTCATCACAAATCTGAATTTCAGAGTGTAGAACCGTCCATGATGCTTCGCGCAATACTGAACGATGGATTCCCATTTCCTGACAGTCGCCCATTGTGGCGTACTACTCTTCCCGCCGTAATGAACTAGGCTCGCCGAACCGACGTAGAAGTTTTGATAGCCGGCCTTCACGACCTTATAGCAAAGATCCAGATCTTCGGCATACATGAAGTAGTCCTCGCTAAATCCGCCCACGGTCTCAAACACGACCCGTGGGATGATCATGCAGGCTCCCGAAATCACTTCAACGATCGCGGGCTCGGGGTTGGAAGAAAAGAGAGGGGCTAGTCCCCACAGGCGGCTCTTCGGCCACCGGTTTCGCAAAATATCCACATCTAGGGCCTGATTCAGAATAGTTGGAAACATCTGCACGCAGCTGCTTTGAAGGCTCAAATCACCATTCAAGAGCTTGCAGCCAACAACGCCGGCGCGCGGAAGAGTTTGTACGGCGTCGAGAAGTGTTTTTATGGCAGGCCCAATCAACTTTGTATCTGGGTTTAGAAAGAGAATGAACTCTCCCGAGGAATGTTTTACACCGTAATTATTGGCGCCTGCAAATCCCAGGTTCTTGGAGCTGTTAAGAAGCAGGATGTCAGGGAATTCGTCCTTCAATACATCGACATCTCTTACCGGTGACGCGTTGTCAACAACTATGACTTCGAATGCGACATCCTTGGTCCACTGGTAAACGCTCGCGATTGACTCCCGAAGGTAACTGGTGGAATTCCAATTCACGAAAACGATCGAGAGGGTTACCATTCAAAATTGTTTAAAGCTGAAAGGCTGCTGCTGGAAGAAAGTCGAAAACCGATTCGCTTAGCCCCTGTGTATGGCTTGGGCGTTCTTTCGATAATTCGCACACCATTCGTCCCACAAGTCACGCTGGCCAGTCGGTTGCCCGGAATCGGCCAACTGTGGGGAGACTGTAGCCAGAGTAGGGGACTCTGCCTTCTGCTCCGCAGTTTTCAAGAGGAAAGGTGCTGAGGCGGCGGATATCATCGCCAATAAAGCAAACCAGACATTCTGTGTCTGGTCGGAGAAGCTTATTCCGAAGAAGGCCACGACATAGGAAAAGAGTGTAGCTCCCAGCAGCCAGAGTAGCACCGCGCTCTTACGGTTTGAACCTGCTAACTTCCTGGCCGTTGCAAGGCGTCCAAAACTCCAACTCACCAAGAGAATGAAGCAAATGAAAGTCGCCAACCCGCCTCCTTCTCCTTCGGCCACAAACTGATTTGCCTGGTCCCACATATCCCACCCCCAGCTGGCAGTCGATTGGACGCCAATCAGCCACCAATCGCTGAAGTGCTGGACAAACTGGTCGACAAGTTCCGCACGATGGTAGGACGAATTTCCGCCCACCAGACTGACGCGAGCAATCAGCATCCAGACAGGTGCCTTCATGACGAGATGGAGGGCTGTCAGGATCAGTGCCAACCCGTAACGGACCATCCGCATGCTATTTCGGAGGGGCCAGAAGCAGATCGCCAGGATCCCCGCCGGAAAAGCGAGGAGAGCGGTGCTTGACGCGGAGGTCCACATCATCACGGACGCCCCAATAATTCCTAAGACTCCAAAAAGCATCGACCTTCTCGACCAGCAGAGCCATATAAAGGGGCATAAGAGAGTCGCGCCAAGGGTACCTGCCGGTATCGGGCCGGCGAAGGGCCCTTCCGCCCGGATTGCTCCATCACGAATTGGCGATACGGAGTGGCCCCCGATGAGCCCGTAGACGTTTCGACCTGTGAAGTGCTCTCCCGACATCGTAAATGCCAGGACGATCGCGACAACGCTAAACGTCTTTATGACGCTTGCGATATCGTCCTCGTCTTGAATGAGAAATCGGAGAAGTAAGTATCCACCCACGACATCCCATAAAAATCCAGCCTGGTTGATGGCGGCTTGAAGTTCTCCGAATTCGAGAAATGTAGCCAGCGCCCGAAAACTGGCCCACAGCAGGAAGACCTTGTCGAGCACATTAAATCCCGCCATCTTCCAGGGCACTCGAAGCAGGCCGCACACGATTAGAATTCGTATTACGAAAAGATGTACACCCGCGACATAGATCTGTTGGCCAAAAGGCGCGATCAATATCATGAACAGGTAGGGCACTACGATATGTCGTCGTGGAAGAGCCCACATCAATGCGATCGTGATTAACATCATCACGAGCACCGCGGGGTGCAGCACGGATGAGGCCGGACCACCTCCGAACTTTACTCTGTCTAGGCCATTCATCGAATTACAATCTCTAGAACCGGCAACCCGACCAGACCAAACGTGACCCAATCAATGGGAAACGACATCTATCTGTTTGTCCGTCGAGTTACCTTGGACCTGAACCTGTTCCGATTTCGGTGCAGGCGCCCACCTCCAATTGCGAACCTTCTCAGCAGCCCGCAACGTAAAAGCGCGGGTGTGAATTACAGGGCAGGAAAGCGGTTGGGCGCCGAAACGTTCTTTGAAAGTCTTCGGACCCTCATGCCCGCCGCTGGGATTAAAATCGAACCAGGCGTACCCCTGTCGACACGCGTGCCGAATTGCTTCTTCGAAGAGCAAGTGCGGTCCCCGGAGGTTGAAGTGCTCTTCTAGCGTCGCGCCGTGCCAATACGCCACATGAGTCTTGGAATAAAGGCAAAGGGCTCCGGCAATTATCGTACCGTTGTGTCTGGCTAACCAAAGTTTTGTTGAAGGAGAATTCCGTCGCCGCATCTCGGAGAACAGCTCCATCGAGTATCGCGAGGATACGCTTGATCCCCAACGGCGCATGGAATCTTCATAGATCCCGTAGTAGTCCGCCCAATCTTCCATCCGGCAGCTTTCTTCAATGCTGACGCCGGACCTTGCGGCTTTCCTCGCCGCGGTCCGGTGACTTGCCGAGATGTTGCGGTGGACGGTATCAAATCCCGGACGAAGATCCACCGCGTGTGTGACATCAGACGCGGTGATTGATGTCACAAAAGCAGATGCGTCATCGTATGGGTTCAATCGCCAGTAAAGGCCCGCTTTTCGGTTTTTCAAAAAAGCCATGACAAGTGTGACATGCTCCTGGCTGAGCGTCGCTTCCGAGATCCACCCTCCGAACGTTCCGGCTGGCGAGGAAACATATTCTTCAAAAAGACCCCGGTACGATCTCCGTACGGAGAGCGGAAAAATACTTTCTAGTCCGTCTGAAAAGCGGAACAGCAACGGTTCGGGACGAAGATTGCCTTTTGAATAAACGCCCCAGGTTTCCGCCCACTCCCGCGAGTGGAAGTAGGTCGCATAGGCGCATTTATTCCACACCTCATCCCATTTCGGGCTGGTGGCGATACCGACGCTATCGATACGGATGGTCATTCAGGCGATCAGCCGGCTTGTCGGGCACTAGCGGCCGTGGGACGTTTCACCGTCTCGAACAGGACATCATAATAGGGAAGTTTGCTTATCCGTTTCGGCCCCATCGACTGGATTGCTAGAGATTCCAGCTTGGCGACCACAGGAAGAGTCTTACGCATCCAGGGTCCGCCATTCAGTAGGGGGCGGGCAATCCGAGTTGGATAGCTTGCGCGGACTCGCAAAACATTTTTCACTTCAAATAGATCGAGAATCTGAGAGCGGAAGTCCTCTTCTGTTGATGACACCGCAACCGTTTCCGACTTCTGGCCGGATCTGCTCACTTGTTCAAGGAGCAATAGTCTGCCGCCGGGCTTCAGGACACGGTGCATTTCCTGAAGCATCGTGTTGGCGGAGCTTGTCTTGCTGTGGTATTGGAGGACGAAACAACAGATACACACCGTAAAGTAAGCGTCGGGGAAGGGCAGGTGCAATCCGTCGAATTGAGCAAACTTTGTGCCCATTCCGTTAGTGTTCCTGACTGCGCTGCGAACCATCTCCAAACTTCGATCGACGCCAGTGTATTGGGAGCCCGTTTGTCGGATTCGCTGGGCGAAGCGTCCAACACCACAACCAAAATCGAGCAGTTGCTCGGCAGGTTTGATCCGAGATTTAAGAGCAAGCCAATGCATCCTGTCCATCAAGGCGTTCTTTGTCCCAGTTTTGTCCCGTGGGTCCAGAACTGGTGCTAACCCTGGAATCGTCGCCAGTTGGTCCCAATTTGGGTTTTTAAGGTTGGTGGGCAACATTATTTTAGGCTTCCGATTGTTTGATGGCACGCACTGTCATCACTATGTCGGCAATATCAGTTCGAAGAACAGTAGAGAATTGTCTCATTACAAAGAAAATGAAAACGCCGGCTGACGCAGAGAAGACAGAACGCCAGAGTATCCCGTATTGGGGAAGAGCTGCACGGCAGGCGGCCATGGTGAGCCCCGAAACGATGCCGACAGCAAGAGGACAAGAAACTGCAGAAACGACATCTCTGAGAGAGACGGGAGTGTCTGCAACAGCCATTTTGAAAAGGGTATAGCTCAGCAGCCAACCTACGATGCTATAGCTAGTCGCTACTCCTGCGGCACCCCAAGGCAACCCAATAATGAAGGAAAGAACAAAACAAGGACCAGAAATCAAGCCCCAGCGTGCCATCACGTCGGCGCGATTCAAAGATGTGAAAAGCCACCCAGTCGCGCTGCCAATAGGCTGAAGAATCGCCGCGAAGGCGAGGATTCGGAAAAGATTTGCCGCCGGGGCCCATTGTGGACCCAATACTAGATAGATGATCTCCTGCGAATATACGCCCAAGACAATGATCAGTGGCATGGTAGCGTATGCCAGCAACTTTAAGCCCTTCAGATAGTAACTCCGGTAGCGATCGGGATCATTCTGAAGTCGGCTGAGGGCGGGTACAGCAACGTTAGATATAGGTCCGTTGATTTGGGAAAGTGGAAAAGTCAGGAGGTTGTAGGCTTTGGAATACTGCCCCAGGATCCCGGGTCCCCAACGCCAGCCTATCAGGACATTATCAAAGTTGCGAACGAAGTAGTTCAACGCGTTGAAAAACGTCAGATTGCCGCCGAATACGACCATGGAGCGGATTCCAGAATTGCGGGATGGCAGCCCGGGACGCCACCTGCAAGCTATCCAGGACATGGTTGAAAACGTGATTGAAGAGGAAAGCTGCATGATTACCAGCGACCAGTAGCCATAATGAAGCATGGCGAACACAATTCCCACCGCGGTTGAAACTACAGATGAGCTGATTTCCACTGCGGAGAGCGTCCCAAATCGCATCTGTCGCTTCAACAGAGCGTTATGCTGAACTCCGAGTCCGCTGATCAGGAACCCTAGCCCCAAGTAAATGGTAACGGGCAAAAGCCGCGGGTCTTTATAAAACCATGCCAAGCCAGGCGCCAGAGCGGCAACCAGGAACGTGAGGCCGAGCCCCAACGCGGTGTTGAGCCAGAAGAGAGTGCTCATCTGGCGTTGATTTACGTGTGGTTGCTGAATAATCGCACTTGAGAGGCCGAAATTTCCGAACACCAGGAGAATCCCGGTCACTGCCGAAACCATACCGATCAATCCGTAATCCTGGGGCGTCACCAGCCGGGCCATGACAGCCGTGCCCCCGAGTTGGACTAGAAACTTGAGGGATTGGCTTATGAGCGTGACCGCTGCGCCCCGAGCCGATCTTTGCTTCAAGCCGACGGCAAGATGACTCACCTCGAACGGGGCTGTATCGAGCGCCGCTGCTGTTCGACTAGTGCTCAAAATTTCCTCTAACTCACTCTCAACAGGTGGAGCGTGAAGCGCTCAGGCATCAAAACAACTGCTCACTGCGTCCACAACGTCAGCGATATCTTCCTCATTAAGCTTCGGGGAAAGCGGCAAGGAGACGGTTCGCTCGCTAATCCATGTCGCGTTGGGGAAATCCTCCGGCCGCAATCCGAAGCGCTCCCGATAGTAGCGATGAAGATGGACACCGAGATAATGCACTCCGGTACCAATATTCATGCCGTGAAGACGTTGCATGAAATCGTCGCGCGAGATTCCCGACCGTTCTTTGTCCACCATGATGGTGTACAAATGCCGCGCGTGCACTGTATCTGCTTCGTCAGGAGCGGGGAGCCAGATGGGCAGGCCGGCGAACCGTTTATTGTAGGTTTGCCAGATACGATTTCGGGTGCGCAGATTTTCCTCTACGCGAGCCAGTTGATGGATTCCGATGGCACCTTGCAAATCCATCATGTTGTACTTGAAGCCGGGCACAAGCACCTCGTAATGTTTATACCCTTGATCGGAAAAACGCTTCCACGCGTCCCGGCTCATTCCATGAAGTGCATACATCTTGATCTTGTCGGCGAAATCTGGGTTGGAGGTAGTCACCATCCCTCCTTCGCCCGTCACCACATTCTTGGTTACGTAAAAGCTGAAAGCTGTCAGGTGCCCTATGGTTCCTATTCTGCGGCCCTTGTAGACCGTCTCGATCGCATGCGCGGCATCGTCGATAACGATCAAATTCCGCCGGGCAGCAATGTCCATGATCGCGTCCATGTCGCAGGGACGTCCACACAAGTGAACAGGCACGATTGCCTTGGTACGTGGCGTGATAGCATCTTCGATCCGTTGCGGATCTATGAGCTGCGTATCGCGATCGCAATCCACAAACACTGGGGTCGCGCCCGTGTGAATAATACTGTTGGCGGTGGCACAAAAAGTCATCGGAGTCGTGATGACCTCATCCCCGGCGCCGATTCCTGAGGCCAGCATGGACAAGTGGAGACCTGCAGTACAGGAGTTTACAGCCATGGCGTATCCTGCGCCCGTATAATCCCGAAACATGCTCTCGAACTTCGCGACTTTGGGGCCCGTGCCCAGCCAGCCCGAACGCATGGTTGCGACCACTTCTTCGATCTCGGGCTCTTCAATGAGGGGCGCTGCGAAAACGAGAAATTGCTTGCGGACGTATTTTTCGGTCGGAACCATTTCCTTACGTTGACCTCTTTCTAGATTCTTCTTGGGCAATTGCCGGTAACGGGTCAGATCTTTGCGAGCGCTTCTACGCGGGGTAGTTTGGGCAAAACATAGGTGCGAAATGCCGTAGCAAGTTCCCGCGTAAGAACGCGTCTTTCAAATGTATTGCAATGCTCGCGGTTCAGGTGTGGAATCGGCTCCCCTGCCTTCCATGCGTCATAGACACGATCGAGTATCCCGATCATGCCCCCAATATCATCGGGACGACAAATATGCGCAGTGCCGCATTGTGTTAAAAAGTCTCGTGCGTCGCCATCGGGAACCGCCGCGAGAATAGGCCTGCCTGAAGCCATGTACTCAAATGTCTTGCCGGGCGCCGTTGTGGATCGCCTTCCGCCGGACAGATTATGCATGGGAAGGAAAAGAAGGTCGGCTGTCCGGATAAATTGCAAGGTCTCCACATGCGACAAATAACCCGCCAGACGTACGCACTTCGAGATGCTGGAATTCTCCACGATAGCCCGATCGGCATCCGAGGCCTGTCCAATGAAAAGCATCTCGAGATCGGCTCCTACTGCCGGTCGCCGCTGGTGCCAGCGTTCCAAGGCTTCCATCAGAATTTTGGGAGATCGGGTTAAGACATCAATGCCAGAAACGGCGCCGCCCAGAAGATGATGCAAACGTTGGCCGCGCAGGCGCAATCCTGCATCGGTTAACATCGCTCCCGCGTGAACCACTCGGAACTTTGCATCTAGCCTTAGCAGGACTTCGCGTTCGAAATCTTCCTTGTCGAAGCCATTATGAATCGTAAGAATCTTCTTGCCGTCAAGCTGCGGAATCGCCTCAACAAGCGCTTTGGCCGCATCCGATGTATTCATCACGATAATCTCAGCGCCCGATAAAAGGCGGGCCATTTTGTTTTGTTCCCACCGTCTCTGTAATGCGGTCGGATAAACTTGAATTTCATCGACTGCCCAAGGATCCCTTAGGTCGGCTACCCACGGAATTCCCAGCCTCTGAGAGATGGCGTCGGCGACCTCGGCGCTGTGAAATGGCGGCATGGTTGCGAGTATGAAGCTCGCGTCCTCAGCCACCTCTGTACCGAGTTTGGCTGCACTCGATACCCACCATTTGGAGAACGTGTCGGGCTGCGCTAGCAAGCCCTCTATCCGGCGTCTCCACTTGGGGGAAGGCGCGGGGACGGGTCCACGCACGCGATGGACTTTGACTGTCGGCGGAATATCGGCAAGACGCGTTGAATCGGTGGGCTGCCACCGATCCCCGCCGGCTCCGGGACCCGCCAACACGATGGGAGTGAACCCTTCAGATGGCAAGTAGCGGGCGAATTTTTGCGCCCTTGGCACACCCCCGCCTCCGTCCGGCGGAAAGTAATAGGCGATGAATAATATCTTGACCATTTGTGGGCTGGCGCGTTCGGCGGCCCGTCCTAATTCAGGCTGTGGTAAATTTCAGCCAGTCTCTGAGCCTGACGCCTCACATTGAGCTCTTTTTCAATCAGTTGCCGGTTCGCACAGACTATGGGGTTCCAGTTCGCGCACTCAAAAAGACGCTCAATGGAGTTTGATAGTGCCGCGGAGTCGCGCTCGGGTGCAAGATAAGCCCTGTTTTCTTCGGACAGAATAAATGGAATGTCGCAATGGAAGGTGCTGGCCACGGGCATGCCACTGGCCGCGGCTTCGATTACAGTTACAGGTGCACCTCCCTCAGTGTCTCCGTCAGCAGAGGTGACACTGGGTGAAACGAAAATATCGTTTCGATAGAATTCCTCAATCAGCACGCTATGGGGTTGATAGCCAAGAAAACGAGTCTTTTTACCGAGTCCGTATTGTTCTACAACGCCTTTGATCTTGCGCTTTTCGGCTTCTTCCCGTTCACTTCCGCCCGAATCCCCGACCACCGTGATTTCCATGTCTGGTTGAGTTCTGGCCAACATTCCCAATGCTTCCAAAGCGTAAGGAATGCCTTTCTTCTCTCGGAAGGAACCGGCAATTAGAAAGCGCTTCGGCCCTTGCCGGCGAGCATTCCGGTGTACAAAAGCGATCTTGTCGAGATCGATGCCGAGGCGGAACACCCGGACTTTTTCCGGGTCCACGCCAACCTCTCCAAGGCATCGAGCCATATGTGGACCTTCGCAAAGTACCGCGTCCACCCGACGGGACATTTCTCGATATCGGGCCACCCAGCGCTCATCCATGCGGGGAAGGTATCCCACGTCGAGGCCGTAAAAACTTACAACGTGACGAACGCCATATTTTCGCGCCAGCCCTGCCGCAGCCCAGCCGCAGTTTCCGAAGTGAGAATGGAGCACATCGGGACGCACGTTGCGCATCACGTTTTCCAAAAGACCCAGATGCTTTTTCTGATCTCCGAACGGCATTCCCAGCCGCCGCTGTACCCGTTGGATTGTTGTTATCGGTTGCGGTTTTCTATTGAGAGACGACAAGTTTTCAATGGGAAATTGTTCGAGATTTTCCGTCCATTGAGAAACGATGTGACTCTTAACATTACTCGGCAGCAACGCCAGATGGTTGTACTGCCAAGTCATGGTTTGGGGCAGCCAACATTGGACAAAGTGAAGAACCGGCGTTGAATCGATATTTGCAGGCACTGAATCGGAGTTCTCAGGCGCTGACCCGCGGTGCAAAAACGAGAATTGCAGTTTTCCCGTCTTCCGGGGCCAAGTTCTCTTTCACCAGGAAGTTTCCCTCTATGAACTCGATAATATGCTTGTATTTCAGCTTGTCGTGGAGCCTGACGATAAAGACTCCATTTTCGGCGAGAGCGGTGGAGTACCTGGAGAGCATGGTCCGAATCTTGGGGAAGGGAACGTAATAGATTGATTCCCGAAACAGAATGACCGTGTAAGATTCGCGCGGTTCAAACGAACGAATGTCCGATGCGACAAACTTATTTCTGGCAGATCTCTGCGGGTGGGTTTGAACTATCGACTCGGCCTGACGGACCGCTACTGCTGAAATATCGACCCCCGTGTACATCCTGTAGTTGTTGGCGATCTCGAGACCCGTGGATCCAACGCCGCATCCAAGATCCAATATATTGCCGTCGGACAAGTAGCGGTCGACCGGGTCGAGTATCACATCGCGAGCGTGCACCAGACCGGAACTACTGTCGAGGTAATTCCATTTGCCGCTGCTAAACTCTCTATCCCAAATCCGGCGCTTGACTCCAGCACCGCCTGCTCTCTTTAGTGCGGCAACAAAAAATCGCATGATCATGACTGAAAATCGAGGCGGGAGATGCCAGTAAAGGCCAAACGGTTCAATCTGTCGTAGAGTTGAACCGTGAAATTGAAAAATCTTGGTTGGGTGACTATTGAACCGAAGCGATCACAGGTCCGGGCGCAGCAAGACCAGAGGTTACCGTGCTCCCCGATTGAAAGGGGCCGATGTCCCATGCCCCCGAAGATGGCCTTGGCGCTCCTTTTCTATCCAAAAGCAAAGCGGGAATGCCAAGTGACGACAAGTTTACACCGACCCCGATCTCTGGCGCACCTGTCGCCGGTACAAAAGTCCCTAAGGTCAGCAGCGGATTTTGATAGATAGAGTGCATGTCCAGAGCGGAAGCAAGACGCCAGGCCACCAGTGCAACGGCAGACCCGTCGAAAGTCGTGTCGCCATAGAAATCATTGTAATCACTTACAGCGATCCCACCGCCATTGATATAGTATATTCTCCCGCAGTTGGAGAAAATATTGTTTCGGATATTATCATTTGTCGACGTCATAGCCAGGCACATAGAGCCGTTGTTGCTGGAGAAGTTGAACGTGTTGTTATAAATGCCGGGAGAATTCACGTCCGGACCTAGCGCAATAAGTCCGTTTGTCGGATTGTTTGCACTGTTGTCGCTGGACAGAATATTATTGAAGATTGTCGGGCTGACAACCGATCCGGTCGTGACGTCCATAAAAATCATGGCGGTCATATAGTTGCCCACGGATCCATGCATGTAGTTGTTATAAATCAATAAGTTGGACAGGGTGCTCGTTGCCGGCGTGCCCGAAAAATAAACGAAAACGCCGTTGTGATGATTGACGTTTGTATTCGGCTCATCCCAATTGGCCCAATTGTAGATCTCGTTATCGTGGATCAGGAAGTTCGTCGCCGTTACATCCGATACTGCGCCACTCGAAATGCTGTGATTGGTGTTATAAACGGTATTGTGATCGATTTCGATGCCGTTCTGAACTCCGGTCAAGGAGTGCTTAATCCCTAGCTCCGCATCGTGCACGATGTTATTTGTTATGCGATTCCCCTGGCCGCCGGAAATATCGATACCTTCTGAGCCGCGGCCCGCCAGGTCGGAGAGATTGGTGCGCACATACATGTTTGAGACGGTCAGGTTCTTGACGGTACAGTTACTGCAGTTCGCCATGTAGGTCGCGCCCGTGTCGTCGCTCTTCGCGTAGGTGGGGCTGGTTCCGTTATTCGTGCACTCAATGAGTCCGTTGACACCGCCGTCGATGACTAAATACGACATCGTACCCTGCGCAGCGATAGCCGCACCGGTTAGTCCCGTACCCCAACTCGGTGCGGACATCTTTGCGCCCGCTTCAAACAATACGGTAATAGGGTTGCCGGCCGTTCCACTCCCTTGAAACACGATTTTGCCGCTCAGGACGCCGCAAAGGTGGACTGTCGTTCCTGGGCTGATTTGGGTCGAACCGCTTCCCCAATTAGAGGATGTGTTGAAGAAAGTATAAGGATAGGAATTTGCACAACTAGACCCATTGCTGGTGCCTGAGGCATTCTGTGCGATGTAGATATCTTTCGCATTGCCAAGTGGGGCAATGAACGCTGCGGAGGCTCCCAACAGGGCGATCCGCACGATCATGAATTTGTTTGGTAGTACCATTGGAGCCTAGGGTACCAGTACTATCAAGAGTCGTCAATCGAACGAATCCCTTACCGTCCCCTTATTACCCGACCAAAGCTGCGGCTAGTACAAATAAGTTAAAGTATCTAAATGGCTTATTGACATAGATCTTCTTGAAACTGACTCTAGATCTAGGCAGATTGGACTTGCCGCACGACCGTCCCGACTTCCTGCCGGGTTCGCACTGCCTTGTAATTGGAGATAAGCTCGCGGTATACGTCTAACAGTCTTACGCCAGCCGCTTTCCAGGTGATTTCGTGAGCCTTACTTAGTGACTGCGTCCGTAGGCGGTGCAACAATGCTCTGTCCTGGTCTAAGAGATTCAACTGGCGGGTAAGTTGTGCGACATCACCCACTGTGTGGACCAACGCGTTTTCCATGTGCGTGCAGATCGCGCCGGCTCCCTCTGAAACCAGCAGGACGCATCCACTTCCGCGGGCCTCGGAAGTGACCAGGGCGCTACCTTCCTCAATGCTGGGCAGGACCAGAATATCGCTCGTTCGCATAAGCTCTGCCACGTCCTTGCGGTGACCGAGGACTTGGACACTCGGATGCGACAACATGGATGACAGCGTTTCCGCATAGCCCGGGATAAACCCACCGGCTATTTTGAACGTCCCATTCTTACTGGCCGAAGACTGGAGCCATGCTTCTAACGCGAAATGCAGTCCCTTGCGTGGCGCGCAGCCCCCAACAAAAAGCATGGTCAGGCTGGAACCGTTCCGCTCTTCAGCGGGAGGATGGAACACTTTGTCGTCGTATCCATACTGATGACGAGCCAGCCTCGTGCGAGGAAAGCCTTTATCCACAAACGTTTTGGCCACGAAGTCAGAAGGGCAAAGCAGCCAGTCGGCGAGGCGATATTCCTGCTCCTCAATCTTGAGTAGATCAGGATTGTAGGTGTGCTCGTGGCCCGATGGCATGCTTACTCCAATCCGCTTACATTCGGCGGCGACGACTTCATAGGCAAATTGAGTGTGAGCGTTGGGTCGTTCCAGAACCGCGGGAATACCGAGACTCGTAGCCATCCTCAGAGTCTTTAGGGCGCCCAAAGGCCACGTGTGGACAATGTCGATTTGGCCCGCCAGTTTCTTCAGTCGATTAGCCACTATAGAGTCATGTAGCGCAAGGGTTCTGACCCGGCCCAGGAGCTTATAGGGCAGCCGCGCTCGGCCGCGTGAAAGCGTCGGTCGAATAGAAATGTTGTTGTCAGGCAACGGCCGATGGAGAACCCCTGGGCAAACCAGCACTTCGGCGCCGGCGGCAGCCAGTCCGTACACCTGCTGCCAGGCAGTCTCACAAATTCTTTCCGCACCAAGCTTGTGCGGAAAGCTATAGAGAACTCGAACCCGGCCGTTATGAACGCTCACTTTAGATTCCCTGCGCTGCCTTCCACAGCACGCCAATTCCTGCCCAACCCTGACTTGGGTCTTCTATGAATTCCTGATGACGGTAATTTCGCTTAACCTCATCCCAAAAAGGCTTCACATGGCAGCCCGCGAACTTGGTGTGTTCGGCGATGTCATGAAAGACAATCAGTCCCGAAGGAGAAACCAAAGGCGAAAACATTTCAAAGTCTTTCTTGACGCCTTCATAGCTGTGATCGCCATCAATGAAGAGCAGATCGACCTGAGCGCCACCAAGCAGGGCGTTCACGCGGTCTCTTGTCTCAGGAAGGTGAGAGTCGGCCGTGACAATATGCAATTTCTGCTGTTCTGAAGGGAATAGTTTAAACAGCTCAACGTGGTGATTGTTGTAGGCTTCGCCGAACCCTGAACCAGGCATATCGACGCTGACGATTGTGCTGGAAGGGGGCGCCAATCGGCATAAGACGAAGAGCGTTCCGCCACGAGAGGTTCCGATTTCAACGATGGTCTTCGGCTTCGACTCGGCCACCAGCTTCGCAAACTGCGAAATCTCCCAGGGGACCTGTTGAGCGCTGATGGCGCGATCTCTCAACGCGAAATCGACGGCTTCCGCCGGCGTCAGCCGGGAGGTCAACCGCTTGATCTTTTGGCCACAGACTTTGATGTCCACACGCCGGCGTAGCGGCCGAAGTTCCCGCTTTACTAATTCGGTCAACATATTTTTAGTTGTTGCGCTCATCCAGCATTTCTGCCAGAGCGCACATAAAAGCTCGTCTCACCCTTCTCGAATTTGCGGAACCCTGCCGTAACCGCACTCACCGCGGCGGTGCATCCCGGCTTCCACCGGTCATGCAGCTCGATCGCCAGGCAGTCGACACGGTCCATCCAATCACACTCGCTGAAGACCTCTTTTTCGGCGCCTTCGATATCGACCTTCAGCAGATCGATGGATTCGATGCCCTTCTCCTTCATGAGCGTAGGCATTGTTACCGCCCGCACTCGTACTCCATCGCCTTCGTGTGTAAAAAACCCCCACTTGCCGAAAGCTCCGTCTGCAGGATCAGGATCGCTGACGCTGATTTCCCCATCCTTGTTCCAGAGCGCCGCGTGAATAGGAACGATGTTGGGATAGCCCGCCACGTTCTTGGTGAGCATCGTGAAATTGGAAGGCTCAGCCTCAACGGCGATGATTCGTGCCTGCGGGTAGCGATGCGCAAAAAAAAGAGAAGCCATTCCAATATTCGCCCCTACATCCACAATGGTTTTCGGCGGGGAGGGAAGATCGATTGCGTACTCACCTCTCAACAAAATCTCGTGATAAACAGAAACATCGGTTGTCCGCACACGCAAATGCACCGCGTGTTTGACTCCTTCGGGCTGGATCCTTATTTCCTTGGGGAGCCCCACCAACCGGTAAGTGGATATGGCGAGAACACCACGGACTCCGCACGTCTGGTAATAGCCATTCAGCCCTTGCAGTATGCTCATTGAGCGGTTCCCCTGCTGATCCATTTGGAAGCATACTGGATCGAATGCAGCCAGTCATAAGCCCCGTCCAACTTTGCTTTCAAGAGCCGGTCATCGTCACACGAATTGATGGGCAATCGTTTTAGGAAGAATTTGTCATTGGTTCGGTCGGCACTGCCAATGATTGTTGAAACGCCGTTCTCGAAGCCCGTCTCCTCCAGAATCCCTCGGAGCTTCTGTGTAAAAGTGACGTTTCCTTCTGGGAAGGCGTAGGGGTAAGCGAAAGATTTGACAGGGCTCCCCAGTTCGTCCTCAATGGTTTCCTTGGAAGATCGAACCTCGTGACAGACCTGGTCATGCGAGATGGACTTAAGCTGCGGATGTGTCACTGTGTGGGATCCGAAATCTATTCCTTCCCGACGTAGTTCACGGACCTCATCCCAGGTCATGCACTCGACGCCTTTGAATTGCTTGGCGGCGCTACCGATGTAGGCAGTCGGCAAATACATGGTGGCTGTGAAATCGTAACGGTTCAAGAGCGGAAACGCATTCCTGTGAAAATCCCGAAATCCGTCGTCGAATGTAATCACCACCGGCCGAACTGCCGGATCCGGCGCTTCCATGTATCGAACTGCGCGGTCAAGGTCCAGAACCGAATATCCATTCCGATGAAGGAATTGCATTTGCCGGGCGAAGGCCTCTGGTGTGGTTACGGTCTGGTAATAAGGATGTTTTCCGTTGTCTGCGGAGTCGGAGACACTGTGGTACATCAGAATCGGAATCCGATGTTTCACCGGCGCCAGGCGACGTAGGGGATGAAAGAAATACAGCGTCGCTAATGAGTCCGCGCGAAACACCAGATTCACCAGGGGTCTAAAGCTAACAGACCTTCTCAGCGGACATGCAATTTGCTACCTCGCTAACCACTCTGCTCTGCTGCTCCGGCTGCAACTGCGGGAACATCGGCAACGAGACGATTTCCAGCGCCACCTTCTCGGTGACCGGAAAATCCCCGTTAGAATATCCCAGCGACTTGTAGGCATTCTGAAGATGCAGAGGGATCGGGTAGTGGATGCCCGTAGCAATGCCCACTGAAGCGAGTTGTTTCATGAAATCGTCCCGGTTCTGAACCCTCACCACGAACAAGTGATAGACCGCTTTGGTCCATTCCGGCTCATAGGGCAGGACAGGAGCCGCTTCCGCCCCCGCAAACAGCTCACGGTACCGTTCCGCAGCCGAGCCGGCGTTGTTCCGTCCACTCGGGAAGATGTTTCAGCTTAACGCTCAGGAAACCCGCTTGAAGCGAATCCAACCGGCCGTTATAACCCTCCATATCGTGATAGTACTTTTGCGCCTGACCATGATCGCGAAGCATGCGCATCTTCTTAGCGATTTCCGCATCGTTGGTCGTCACCGCGCCGCCTTCGCCGCACGCGCCCAGATTCTTACCGGGATAAAAGCTAAACGCAGCGGCCAGGCCCATTGAGCCCGGCTTTGCACCAACGGTTCTTCCTTCTTCGAGAAGTACTCCGCTCCGTGCGCCTGGCATGCGTCTTCGATGACGACTAAGTTGTATCGATTCGGCAAGCTCAAGGATCGGATCCATGTCGGCCATCTGGCCGTACAGATGGACCGGAATGACGGCCGCCACTTTTTGGCCTGATTTCTTTTCGATCAGCTTCCCGGTCTTCGAATCCAACTCGCACTGGGATTCGATGTACTCCCGAAGCTTCTGCGGATCCAGGTTATAGGTGACTTCATCGATATCGACAAAAACAGGCCGCGCTCCGGCTTGGGAGATGGCTTCCGTAGTCGCGATGAATGTGTTGGGCACCGTGATTACGATCTCACCCGCGCCGATTCCGGCGGCGATCAAAGCGAAGCGAAGCGCGTCTGTGCCGCTGCCGACGCCGACGCAATGCTTCGCCTCGCAATACGCGGCGAAGTCGCTTTCAAAGCCTGCCACCATCGGCCCGCCGATAAAGCCGGCTGTGTCCATCGCCTTCTCGAAAACCTCACGCAGTTCTTCTTTCAGTTCCTTGTGGGGGGTACCAGATCCAGAAAAGGAATTCCGTTGTTTGCGCTCAATTTGCAGCCTCCGTGACTACCATTTCAACTTTTCGAAACACTCTTGCAGGATTGCCCGCGACGATTGTGTTCGCGGGAACGTCCCTTGTGACAACACTACCGGCACCGACGATCGCGTTCTCGCCGACGGTCAGGTTCGCCAGAATCGTGCGCCAGAGCCGATGGAGGCACCTTTCTTGATCAGAGTCTTTTCCACTTTCCAGTCGCTCGCCGTTTGCAACTCGCCTTCCGCAGTCGTCGCACGCGGGTAACTGTCGTTGATGAAGGCGACGTTGTGACCTATAAAGACGTTGTCCTCAATGGTCACGCCTTCACACACAAACGTATGACTCGAAATCTTGCAACGCGCACCGACGCGCGCGTTCTTCTGAATCTCGACAAAAGCGCCGATTTTGGTTTCGTCACCAATTTCGCAACCGTAGAGGTTTACGAACTGGGACAGCTTGACGTCCGCTCCAAGCTTCACGTCCGCCGCAATGCACCGATAGTCGCTCACGCGTAGACAGCCTCCCCTTTTTTCTTCAGGGACTCCTCAGCCGCCTCCAGCATGCGGACGACTCGCAGGCCGGCCATGCCGTTGTTGAACGGAATTTCCCCGGAACGAATGCATTCCACGAAGTAGGTCAACTCGGCTTTTAATGCCTCGGTGGTTTCGATCTTGGGAGCCCACATGTCGCCGGACCGATAGCTAACCAGCAGGTTATAAACACCCTCCCGGCTGTTCATCTGTACGCCACGATCGTAGACTTTGATCTTCTCGTCGGCCTCCAGGTCGTTCCACACCAGCATCTTCTTTTCACCGCCGATCAATGTTGTTCGGAGCTTGACGGGCGATAACCAGTTGACGCTGATGTGGGCGATGACATTATCCGGAAAATACACCGTCATGTAGGCGACGTCGGGAAGTCCGTTCAGATGCGATTCGCCAGTCGCTACGACGGCTTCGGGCCGTTCGCCAATCAGATAGTCCATGATGGAAAGATCGTGCGGCGCCAGGTCCCACAGAACGTTTACATCGTGTTGAAACAGGCCCAGGTTGACTCTTGTTGAATCGTAGTAGTAAAGCTTTCCGAGCGTTCCGTCATTCATCAGTTGGTGGATCTTCTTCACCGATCCCGTAAACAGGAAGGTGTGGTCCACCATGATCTGAAGGTTTTTCCGCTCGGCAAGTTCAATCAGCTCGAGTGCTTGCTGTGAAGTTGAAGTAAACGGCTTTTCAACAAACACATGCTTCCCATTCAGCAGGGCCTTTTTCGCCAGCTCAAAATGGGTCCACACAGGAGTGACCACCGCGATCGCGTCGATGTCGGTAGATGTCAGAATCTCATTACAGTCGGCCGTAACGTGAACGTGCGGATAGGCCTGCTTCACCCTCCGCTGTGCATTGGGACTTGAATCACAAACTGAGACCACGGTAGCCCCATCCACGCTCTGAAGATTGCGAACGATGTTGGGCCCCCAATATCCATAGCCAATCACGCCAAATCGAATCATTTTATTTCGTCCTCCGGCAAAAATCTAAATGTTCTGCAAATACCCTTGCCAAGGCTACTTGGCAACCCGACGGGTGTTAATAGGCGCCGTCTCCCATGAGTACTACGAGGGGAGTGCGCAAAAGGATTTTGATATCCAGCCACAGAGACCAAGTTCTTGCGTACTCGAGATCCATACGAACCATCTCGTCAAATGTCGTCCGGCTTCTTCCATTGACCTGCCACAGCCCCGTGAGTCCGGGCTTAACATCGAGCCTGCGATGATGCCAGTCTTCGTAATGCTCCAACTCGTAAGTGAGAGGAGGTCGCGGACCCACCAGCGACATCTCCCCTTTGAGCACATTGATGAACTGCGGCACTTCATCCAGACTCGTTCGACGGAGCCAGGCGCCGATGCGGGTAACGCGAGGGTCGTTCGTTATCTTGAAGACCTGAGTGGCTGTGCCACCTGAGGCCTTTCCATCTTGCTCGCCGGCAATGAGTTTCTTTACGTATTCCTGGTGGATCTTAGTGTCATTGCTGACATACATAGACCTGAACTTCAAAAAGGTAAAAGGCTCGCCAAATTGACCATGCCGGGTTTGCCGGAACAGAATCGGCCCCTCAGAGGTGAGCTTTACCGCGATAGCAATGCAGACCAGCAAAGGTGCTCCCAGGATGAGGGCACAGGGAACTCCCCACAATATCTATGCACCTTTTCACCAACAAGGATAGTCCTGCCGGACCTAAATGCGCCTTCGGTTGTTCCGGCGACGATAGATTGCCGGACTTGCCGCGGTTTTGGGCCTCAATTGGCTTCTCCCCAGAGTTTATTGCCCGTGGCGCCGTGGCCGCGAATCGCGAACTCATTGCATTAGGGTTGGCCTTCATACGTGACAGTACTCCTGGCTTTCCGCTTCTATTGTCCAGACGCCGTTGCGGCAATACTGGGACTGCTGCCGTTTTCGTCCGAGGCCTCGGTCTCGATCCAATCCCCTTCCATCTCAATGGCTACAGAGCGTTGAAAAGAGGACAAGGAAATCACAAGTCTGCGTCTGGGCTCCTCCACCAGAAAACCTTGAACTCCGGCCAGCGGCCCGCCGCTCAGCAATAGCGTAGGTCCATCGGCCACAAAAGGAATTGGTTCGGCACTTAGCTTGGCTCGGACTGCAAGCTGGAGCGCATGGATTTCCGCCTCATCCAATGGGATGAGTTCTTTACCGTTCGCGACAAAGTGCAAGACACCAGGGATAGTCAAGATGTGAAAACGATCTTCAGGGCTCAAACGGCAGAATAAGTATCCCGGAAAAAGGGGGGATGGCATGGTTTTGACGCGATCCGACCAACGTGCAGTTCGCTCATACAAAGGCAAGAACTCATCGAATCCCTTTTCTTGTACAGCGAGCGCAACCACGTGCTCATGACGCGATTTCACGCGTAGTGCAAACCACCGCGGAGCAGTGCGTTTAGGGTGATCCATGTCAGTGATTCTATTGTGCTTGTGAGACGAACCGCGACTATCTCTGTAGCAGGATTTGGACAAGCTACCGCCCTTTTAGTCACACTAGCTCTAGTGCGCCTGTTTGGCCGAGGAACCTACACGCCTCTGGAAACTCTTTGAATAGCAGATTGCATGCCAATTCACCTAGGCTTACATGTGTTGTGTTTTAAATCAGTTATCGAGGTGCTCAGAGATCCGTAGACTACGGAATGGGACTTCCTCCCAAATTGCTGCGCAGATACCCACGGGGACTGGTGTGCTGAAAGGCGAATGAGGCTCCTAAGCCGCCACCGTAGCCGCGATCACATTTAGGCCCAGTTTGTACGGCTCCGACAGGCAGTCCATTTTCTACGAGGCTCGGAGATGACTTTTCTCTTGTAATGGCTTCTCTCTTTTGAAGAGCAAGCCGAAAAGGCTGTTTTTATTACCTAAGCACTTCTTCGTAACGGTCGATCTACCTTGCGATGCCCTCGACTATCACGACGCGATCAGGTACGTGTGCGAGGTGGCGGGTAAAAAGATGCCGCAGACCGAAGACGACGTCCGCAATCTCCACCGGCTTGTTATCCACCGTTCCTGCCCGGATATTGCGGGGCGCAAAACGGGCCTCCCTCGCTAAGTACGCACCAAAGCTGGACCGGCATGAATTTCCTTACCGGAGGAAATCCCGGCATTGATAGGCCTTCACAAAATGGCTAGCTCGGCTCCGGAAATGCCGCAGACCGCGTTCACGGCGCAACGGCGTCTGGTCGAAATCCAATCTTTCAATGACGGCAACGGGCGCACCGCAAGGCTCTTAATGAATCCCGTGCTTACCAGATGCGAGTATCGTTCTCCGGTGAGCTTTTCATAACCGATGAGAGCGGGCAGAGCGACGGCTGGATGCAGGCGAAACTGGGGTTCTTTCCGGCCGGAACCGGAACCTCCCACGGGTGGTGCGTCACCGAAGCGGTCAAGAAGATTGCACACCTCCGGCGAACCATGGGGCGTCCTTCGGGACTCGGGTCTGAACATTTGGAAGAAACGTCATTCGGACCGAGGTCGGGCGCGACTCCTAGTTTACCCGGCCAAACCAACGTAGCGGAAGCCCGCTTGTTTCATCCGCTCGCGGTCGAGCACATTCCTGGCGTCCACAAGAATCGACGAACGCATCCTTGCTGCCACCCATTGCCAATCCAACTCGATGTACTGCTGCCACTCTGTTACTAGAACGATAGCATCGGCATCGTACGCGACCTCTTCCGCAGCCTCCGTGCAAATCACTGGAAGGTTCGGGTTTTCCGCCCGAAAACGCGACATCGCCACGGGGTCGTGGACCTTAACGATCGCGCCGCGTTCCAATAGTTTGCGTGCGATATCAATGGCAGGCGCATCCCGCAAGTCATCGGTATCCGGTTTGAATGCAAGTCCGAGAATCCCAATGGTGCGGCCCTTCAAAATCTTGAGTTCCGTCAGAAGTTTATCCAAGACACGTTCCCGCTGCTTGCGATTGACCTCGCGAGCCGCCTTGACGATCGGCATTTCAAGACCATACTCCGCGGCAGTCGAGATGAGTGCGGCAGTGTCCTTACCAAAACAGGAGCCCCCCCACCCTACGCCGGCTTGTAGAAACCGGTTTCCGATACGCCGATCCAGCCCAATCCCTTTGGCCACCTTGGTAATGTCTGCGCCCACCTTTTCCGCCAAACTTCCGATTTCATTGATGTAACTGATCTTTAGAGACAGAAATGCGTTGGCTGCATACTTGATCAGCTCCGCCGACGCCAGATCCGTGGATATCAATGGCACTGCACCGGTACCATCGGGGCGGGGCAGGAAGGCCGGAGGCGCAAAAGTCTGGTCTAGCAAAGGGCGGTATAAGGTGTAAAGAACTTCGGAGGTCTTCGAATCGTTCGTGCCAATCACGACCCGGTCCGGATAAAGGCTATCGAGCAATGCTGAGCCCTCCCGCAGAAACTCCGGATTAGAAGCTACCGCGAAGCAGCTTGCCGTTGCTCCATTGCGCTGCATGCTGGAGCGAACCAGGGACCCCACCCAGTTTCCACTGCCGATCGGCACAGTGGATTTGTTCACGATCACGGTGAAATGAGGGCCTAAGTGCTCTCCAATTTCTTGCGCGGCTGCTTCCAGATACTTCAAATTTGGCCCGCCTTCGGGACCCGCCGGCGTGCCGACCGCGATAAAAATCACTTCAGCTGAAGGGATTGCCTGTGTGTAGTCGGTTGTGTAGCGCAGATTTGTGTGCGCCATCGTAACCAGTTCGGTCAAATGGGGTTCAAAGAAAGGAACCTCGCCTCGCTTGAGCGAATCGACCTTTCTGGGATCGGCGTCTACGCATACAACTTTGTGCCAAGAAACGCGAGGCAGACTCCGGTGGTTAGACCGACATATCCTGTACCGATAATTGCGACATTCACAGTGTCTCCAGTCTACGATGGATAGGGGCTTCGAAAGAATGGAACTTTAGGGAGGTTCGGGCTATCCGAATGTGATAGCCCTTGTCGGTGACAACCTCGTCGCTCTCGGTATCGGCAACAACGGATGTGATGCGGTCACCGGCTTGGCCACCGTTCCTTGAACGGTTGCGGTCTCGCCTTCGTCAGCCCCGTACAGCGTGACCGCGACAATTGCTCCGGTCTCCATGTCCACCACGTGTTCGACCCTGTGAGTCAGATGTGTGCGATCATCCAAGCGCGCTTCCGATCCTGCGGATGGGCCCAGTCATCCTTGGATCCCTTCTTGCGATCCAGCTTTGCTAACTGCTCTCGTGTGAGCGTTTCGATGCCGCTTTCCTTCGCCAGCCGTGTGAGGAACTCTTCGTAACGATCTCCCGTGTAGCGCCGCACAACTGAGCGTGGCGCAGCGTTGGCTTCCAGCGTTGTCGCGTCCATGCCGATCGTGGTCCCCTTCGCCCGCAGCGCACACTGAAACACTGCCCGATGCGTTTCCACGTCCATCAAACGCTTGGTGCGCGGGAGGGTCGAATGGTCCGACACGCTTTCATCCAGCGCGATCCACACGAACGACCGGACCGACACACATCGCTGGCCCCCGCAAGCGTTCCGCGCTCTAAATCGACCTTTTCGAAATAGCCCACCACCAGCAGCCGAAAATAATTCCCGGCGACAGCCCGGCCCGACCCACTTCACCGGCATAGAAGTCTGCGCAGATCGCTTTCAAGTATTCGTCAAACTTACTCTCGTCCAGCATCAGATTTAGCCGCTGGCAAACGGATGACTCGCGTTCACCGGCAGCACCGCGGTGGGCGCCCATGCCCCCTCTTGCCGCACCCGCTTCTTTCGTCGCCCCATCGCCATGATCTTAAGACGACCAGAACATTCACGAGGTCACACTTGATACAACGTTTCACCACTCGCTGCTAGTGGCGGCAATATTCTGCTTGACTGTTCAGGCCTGTGGAGTGAGTAATGGACTGCGCAGGAATTTCCTAAAAGAACCAGTTTCCGGGTAACAGGAGGTGAAAAACAGCATGAAGAGGTACGTTATCGATGCCGCCAACGGCGCCAAAGCCTACGGTTCGATTGACGAGGCGCGCAAGTGCTCTGACGGGGAAGGATTCGCCACTGAGAAGGAATTTCTATCCGTTGCCGCGGAGTGGCCTATGTAACGGCTGGTCGCGATCTGGAACAAATTGCCCGGGGTGGTGCC
>CAVYBC010000005.1:0-101677 GCA_963766615.1 Terriglobia bacterium | reverse complement strand
GCTGGCTGGCAGACGGTTTCATTGCCGGTGAGCAAGTCACTCAGGGGCACCCCAGCAGATTCGAATCACCGATGAGCTGCGGGCGCGCATCGTACAGCAGGCCCCGCCGGAGTATCTACCGATGATCGAGACCACCGATGAAACTCGGCGTTTCGCGGCAGACCGTGTTGCAGCGTGTCAAGCGCGGCGAGCTAAAAGCTGTGCTGGTGAGGCAAGGCCGGCGTAAAGGCTTGCGAATAAAAGTCGTGGATCAGCAGCCGGCGCTGTTCGAACAACTTTCATGAATCAGGGGGCAGTATGAAGCCGTATCCAAGAACCCCCGAATGTCGGCATCAAGTATCCAGTTCACGCGCTTCCGTTGGATGCCCGCATTGAGCGCGTCCAGCGCCTGATGCGGACTGCGTCCAGGTCGAAACCCATACGAAAAGCCCCGAAAGTCCACCTCGTATATTTCGTTGAGGATCGTCACCACCGCCTGTTGAACGATCTTGTCCTCCAGCGCCGCAATGCCCAACGGGCGCTGCCGCCCATCGGCTTTCGGAATGTACACTCTTCGCGAGGGTTGTGCCCGATACGCTCCCCGGTGTACGCGGCCGTGAAGATCTTGCAGCCGATCTTCCAGACCGTGCTCATACTCGCTCCACTTCAGGCCGTCTACTCCGGGCGCCGCGTTCCGCTTCAAGGCGTAATAGCTTTCCCGCAATAGAGCGGTCGTCAGATGATGCAACAGAGCCGTGAACCGTTCCTGCTTCCTCTCCCGTACCACTTCACGCACGCCGCTTAACCCTTGGGACACTCGTTCCCCGCTCTGTGTCGGGCTCGTGCCGGGTCCTGCGTCGTTCTCCTTGGTCGGCGCCCTTCCCTCCACAACCTCCGCAGGGGCTTGCGCCTCTTTGTTCGGCTGCTTCACCGGTACTATGGCGCGGTCCGACTCCTCTCTGGCGGGCGTGTCCGGCTTATGGTTATTGGCCTTCCCGGACCGGTCTGCCTGCGCAGACACCAAAGAGGTCTCCCGGTTCTCGTGCATATTGTTTCTTGGCGTGCCTGGGATCTTCGACTACGCCGGACCCAGCCGTGGCTCGCGATTTAACGCCCGCGGCTGGTGTGGCCTTCCCGCTGACAGAAAAGGGTCGGCGTCCGGATCTTAGTTTTCGGAGCTCAATCGCCCAGCCCACCAATGCCTCTGTCTACGCTTCGCCTGCCGCCTCGCGGCGGCACTCGCAAGACTCGAGGTCAGGATGGAGTCGCTCTCTCCTTTCCTGTAGGGCTCTTTCATCCCCTACAATATGCCGGTTTATCCCGGCGCACTCTGACCCTGTTTACCCCGTCCCGCTCGCCCTCCGCTATGGTGTTTGAGTGTGTACTGTCCCAGATGCCCAACGAAGCCACCTGCTACAGGGCGCGTTTTCGCAGGTCAGCCCTCACCTTGAGCAGATACCCAATCGCCACAATCGCGAAGAGCGGCTGGGCGATGAACGTGAAGAGCGCCATGGCATAGGGACCTGGAACGAGAATGAACGTCTGCGTCAGCGCGAAGGCCACGATGGCGCACAACGCCTCCCACCGCAGCAGCCTCATTTGATCCGCTCCATCAGTCGGGAGTAGTCGCTCGAGCCGGGGGTTCGCTGCACCGCCGTCGGGTGCGCGTCCCCGTGGCACTCGAGACACGTCATTTGGTTCGCGGCGAGTTCCTTGTGTGACTCGATGTGCAACGGGACCGCCACCCATCGGGGCGTGCCCTCGTGACACTGCAGGCAGTTATTGTTGTCGAACTTGACGCGAGCCACGATCGGTTCGTGATACGTGCGCGTCGTGTAGCGTGCCAGATGCCGGAACCCGGTCATCTTGGCCTCGAGGTCTCCGCCGAGGCCGTAGTCACTGTGACAGTGGTAGCACTGATTCTCGGCAATCCACTTGTTCTTGTAATGGCGCGCCGCCAGCGTTTCGCTGCCGGGATCGCGCATGTCATTAACCATCGGCAGCATCACGTGACAACTCGCGCACCCGCGGACCTCGTGTACGCCTTCGAACGTGTGGTAGTTCGCGAGGAAGACGGCTGTGGCTGGCAGAACGATGAATGCCATCAGCGCGACCAGCCGGGCGAAGGCAAGCGCGGGCACGCGCGCGATGCCGATGTTAACGTCCTTCCGCGCGGCTCCACCGTCGTCGAAGCGCGTCCGAGCCGTGCGGAAGCACAGGATAACGCCGAGCACGCAGACCAGCGTCCCCAACACCCTGACCACCTGCAGGTAGGTAAAGTTCAAGCCGCCACCGACGGTTTCCTTGTTGTTGACCAGGAACTCCAGGCCGCCCCAGGCCAGGGCGCCAGCGCCAACCGCGGCCGCAACACCCCCGACGGTGAGGAGCACCTCGCGACGATTTATGCCCGAAGTTGCCTTTGCGCCGCGATCCTGACGGCCATCGTCCGCACTCATGGCGTTCCTCCCCTACCATCTACCCCATTTCTGGCGATGCCCTTCACGAGCCGAAGTCCAGCGCCGACTCATGGTCACGATGCTCGTTGGGATCGTCAGGCTGCAAAAGTTTTTTCGAGAAGTCTGCCGCAGTTAGAACTCGTTCGCTACAACGTAAGTCGTTTACGGAGCGGCGGTCGGCCGTCTGACTGGTAGAGGGAGCACGCCCTGGAACGCGGAAGGTGCGAGGCTGTCAGGATTTCTGGCTGCGCTCCTATCTTGCTGCAATTCTAATCGCGGGTGCGCGCTGGACCACGGACATTATTCGGGGCGCTCCAACAAGCGGGCTCGGGCCGGATTGCGCTCCACGTAAGCGACAGGCCGCCAAAGGTGGGCATGGTTCAGTGGGCAGTAAAAGAAGCGGGCCTGCCAAACATGGCCGCAGGTCCTTCGACGGAGATTGAACGGCGGGCGAAGGCGACAAGAAGACCCAAGGCAAGATCGTGAAGTTCTAGGTGCGGCCACATCCGCTGGCCAGCCAAGTTCGGGTTCGGCCGGGGCGCGGCTGGGTTTTTGTATTTTGAGACCGGGCCTACAGCGGCATGTCGGGGCGGGCGATGGACCGCCATATATGCGCGACGGGGCTGTTGTCGTAGCCCAAGCCCTCCTTCGGCTGCCTGAAATGGCGTCCGATGATGTCAGTGAACTGCTCCAGTTCCGGGTTCACGCCGGGTTCGAAGGCGTACAGATCGTTCACTGTCACCATGCGAGGCTCCATGTACCACTTGTGCTTTCGGA
This sequence comes from Terriglobia bacterium, assembly GCA_963766615.1. GTDB lineage: Bacteria > Acidobacteriota > Terriglobia > Bryobacterales > Bryobacteraceae > Palsa-187. The sequence continues at coordinate 98,465 of CAVYBC010000005.1, read as the reverse complement.
CCATCTGGTAGGCTGCCTCTATATACGGCTCCGGCTTGTAATCGTAGCCGAACATGCGGCGGTAAACATCGGGATATCCGTAACCCGCGTCCTTATCTTCGTAGAAGCGCAGGGCCTGATGATAGCGGATCGCGAAGGCGACCTTTTCCGAAACGTACGGTTCATACATCATCGCGCCCCACCAGCCGTGGTCGACCTTAATTAACTCCTGGACCGTATCGTGCAGCAGGCAGGCGAGGATGATCTCTTCGGACATACCGTTCTTCATCGCCAGGTTGGCGCTTTGCAGGACGTGGTTGGAGGTGGTCTGAAAGCGCAGTTTGAAGTAGTCGGCCAGCGCCGGCTTGTCCGGCATCTCGGGTAGTATCTTCACGTTGCCCAAATGGGATACAAACAGGTTCCCGGCCCCTCTACGGCTCGGCCTAGTGGTTATCTGCGCCTCGACTTCGGCGAGAGAGGGAACTTTGCCAACTACAGTCGCGCGGAACATGTAGTGTTCCAAAGCGTCGGCTCGCTCTTCGTGCGACATGGCGGCCACTGCGGCATCTCCGCCTAGTGACGTGATGAGATCCTGGGGCTCCAATTTCATAGTTTTCCCCTTTTCAATTGCTATTTTAGGGGATCTACGGATGGAGGCGAAGGATTTTGCGGCGCGCAAGTTTCGCGCGCACCCCCTCCGGCGGCATCCGTCATCCTCTGTCTAACTGCATCGACTATTTGAACGCATCGGTGTCAAGCTCTACCTTGTAGCATTTCTGCTCGTGCTCCGCGGAAAAGACAGAATCGACACGATTAGAAGAACTAGTGGCCTGTTCGCAGCGAAAACGTTAGCATCAACCTCCGAAGAAACCGCAATTCAGCCGTGTCCGTCAGGGCACGGGTTCCTTCGGCGTCCCGCAACCCGTGCCCTGACGGACACGGCTGATCGAGACCATCAGACACACTAACGAACTCGCTGAGACAGGCAAGTAGAACCTTTCTCGCATACGGCTCCGTTCCCTGATATGGATCAGTTGGGCTTCGGCGACATCACGGGCCCGGAGGCTGAGAGTGGGGGTTCTAATCTTCACCTAGTACCTATACCCCTCGGAGTACTCTGTCGATCTAACGGATCGATTGTGCTTGAAAGATTTGCGATTGCCGTTCGCCGCCGAATGAAGGACTACATCGGCTCGGCGTGCGTAGGCGTAGCCCCTGCGAGGTGAGTATGAAAACCTTCGGTAAGTATCAACTACTCGAGGAGATCGGGAGTGGACCTTCGGGGACCCTTTACAGGGCCCGTGATACCTTCCGTGACGTCGAGCTTGCCCTGAAAGTCCTCCGTTCAGCCCCCCCAACGTCCAAGCAACAGTTCTGTCGCGAGCTCGCTGCATGCGCGGAACTACAACATCCCCACATTGCAAGAGTCCATGATCTGGGTGAAGTGGATGGCGCAATCTATATCGCAACAGAACTCCTTGCAGGTACTGACCTGCGCCAATGTCTGCAAGAAGGCGCCAAATGGCCGCTAGTGCAGAAGCTCAAATTCGTGGCGCAGATCTGTGACGGCCTTGCGTTCGCCCATCGCAAAGGAATCGCGCACGGAAATATCAAGCCGAGTAATATCTTTATAGCCGCGAACAGAGAAGCAAGGATTCTCGATTTCGGAATCGCAAGATGGCCTGTCTCATTCGCAAGCGACGGTGCAGGACCGTCCTCGTTGCCGAATTATCTATCGCCGGAACAAATTCTGGAACAGCCCTCCGACGGAAGGTCGGATCTGTTTTCCGTCGCAATCCTGCTCTACGAATTCATAGCGGGCCTCTATCCGTTTCAGGTTCCCGATGGATTGATCCCGCGCGAGATTGTGCATGCTGAACCCCAATCGTTGCGGAAATTGGATCCAGAGATTCCGGAGGGATTAGAACGCCTGCTGCTGCGGGCGTTGGAAAAAGATCCTCAGCGCCGGTTGCAATCGGCGGACGAGTTCGCTGTCAGCTTATATGCGATCGCCCGGCAACTGCAGGCGGAACAAACTATTCCGGTCTCGGACGTCTCATCCGCACCAATAACGGCCGAGCGTACGGAGGTTTTGGCAGGCACTGCGGACGAGTTCGCTGTCAGCTTATATACGATCGCCCGGCACCTCCAGACGGAACACGCGATTCCGGTCTCCGAGGTCTCATCCGCAACAGTAATTGCGGCGCGGGCCGAAGTTTTGGCAGGCACTCGGGAAACGCACCAGTCGCATCCGGCGGCAGAAATACCGGCCCGCATAGGTGTTTTCGCGGCGGCTACCGCAGGAGCAATAGGCGGCGCGAACTCTAGTCCCAGCGTGATCACGACGCCAGCCCAATCGGCGAATCCCGACCTATCCCTTGAAGGGGCCGCTGGTGAACGGGCCGCTGGGAGTGCCGCCTCACCTCCGCCGGCCGCGTCGCAATCCACTCTTGTTGAGAATGCGCCACCGTCTCTTGTTGAGGATGCGCCTTCGGCTCTTGTTGAGAATGCGCCTTCGGCGGGGGCCGCGGTAGTGGCACCAAGCTCCGTTACAGCTCAAGCTGCGATGCCTCCTGCTCAAGTGGTGCCGCAGACAAACCTCGCTGACTCTGTCAAGAGTGTAGAAATCGAGCAGGTGGCGCCTCCGTTACCATCCCCCAAGGGTTTCTTTGTGTTCGTGGGGGCCGCGGCGATAGGAATCTTGATCCTTGCGGCTTTCCTGGCGCACCAAAGGACAAACGCGTCACCGGCCAAGGTCCAGGGTGAAGCGAATCGATCCGAGAGTACTCTCCCCAGCGCGACACAGAACGAGCCGCCCCCTCCTCCTACGCTCGCAGTCGAGAATCCGCCGACCCCTGTTGAGACTCCCCAGCCGCAGCCCGAGCAGATTCTACACGGCCAGGTGGCGTCGCTGTGGGAAGCAGGGAACTATGTTCAGGCAATGAAGCTGGTTGACGCGATTCTGGCGGACGACCCTTCACACGCCGAAGCTCGCGCGTGGAAGGTGAAGATCCGTGCGGCGCAAGACGCGGAAGCCTCGATCAAATAGGATGCAAGTCTCCAATAACTCCGCGCAAAACGGCTGCCGCGGCAGGGTTTCTAAACCTTGTAAAGATGCCGCGGCACCCTTTGCGCTCTCCAGTAACTCAGCGCAAAACGGCTACCGCGGCAGGGTTTCTAAACCTTGTAAGCATGCCGCGGCACCCTTTGCGCTAGGGCCTTCCGTTTCAGCCTTGTGCACAGCCATTTTTTTCATAGCGGGATGTGCCTGTTTCGCTCAGACACAAACCGCCCGAATCACGCCCAAGCCTCCAGTGACGGGGAAAACGAGCGACCCTTTCCTTAGCGGTCCGCCATTCCGGTTCGAACAAGTAATCCAGCTCTTGCACCAAAGCGCCATCCCAGTGGCAAGGAGGAAGGAGGCGATCCAACATCGCGGACTCGATTTTGTGGTCTCCTCCGAAGCGGTCGAAAAGTTAAAAGCAGCGGGGGCGTCCGAAGACATGCTGAAATTGATGAGGACGAAAGGCAAGTCCACAACGGCGACTCTGGCACCGCCTCCGTCTGCACCACCGCCGCAACCTGCTCCTCCGAAGCGCCCACCCGCGGGACACCTTGTGCTCTCGTGCGCACCTGCCGAATGTGAGGTGAACATCAACAACACCTCGCGCGGACCTACTGTGGGAGGAATGATGGAGATCGCGGAATTCCCCGTAGGCAAGTGGGAAGTCGAGTTCAAGAAGGCCGGTTACGTTGGACACCCGGTCACAGTAGCGGTTGAGGAGGATAGGACCGTCTCCGTGACGGCCGTTCTCGATCCGGATCTCGCGACCCAACAAGCCTTCGGAACTGAGCTCTTCCAGAAAGTCATTGAGGCCCTTGGGGGCGCGGAGGGGGTGAAGGAGCTCGCCTCGGTGGAAGCGACCGGCAGCACGACGGTTTGGACTTGCGATAACAAGAGCCTCCGATGGACGCTGTTCATGCGGAACAGGCCGGACCGGGCGCTATTTCAAGTTACGGCCAGCGGGAGCATGTTACACGAAGTGCTCTTCGTTGGGGCTGAATATAAGACCGGCAAGAAGAAGGATCCGGATGCCCTTGAACTTGCGACGGACTTCGGTGTCATCCGCGATAGCCAGCTTTCAGCGCTGCTTGCAAGGCTTACCGATCCCCGATTCAAGATGCGTGCAAACCATGCAACTCCGTTCGCAGGCGAAGAGTTCAATCTGTTCGGTGAAGCAGGTACGGAGGCAATCTCCATTGGCCTCGACAAGGATTTACTTCCCCAACGCGTTCGGATCGTGACGCCAACCGGTGTGGGTTCCGGAAGCATCAACTATTCCGACTACGTTAAGGCCGGCAAGGCCTTTTACCCAAGAAGCTTGCAGATTAAACCAGACGGCTGGCAGCATGGCGTCGACGCTCACTTCGACAGCGTGCAGTTGAACCCCAAGCTGGATGATAAGGACTACAAGTTGAAGGGGAAACGTTTGGCCAACCTGAGGAACTGAGTATCGAACGAAAAGGGTCACCGGCGCTGCGCCAATCGATCCTATCTTCTGGTAGGTGTCTTAGCCGCGGTACCCTCTACGTGATTTACCTGAAGACCCTAGTCCCAACTGTCTATTCTCTATCGGGGAATCCTGGGGTTACTATTGGTACGCCGGGGAGAACGGTCCTGGTTGCCATTTGGGGATAGCGCGTTGTCGTTATCTCCTTACTCCAGTTCGTGTTCTTCCCGGCGAAACAACAGAGCGACACAACTTGCGGCTTGTGAGGGCCGATTAACTTGTCGTGTAAGCAATTCTACCCTTCCTGGATAGACGAGGCCATCAACAGAACACCGTATTTTGGTTTTCGATTCGTGCACGGAGTGACCGGGAAGACCACATCAGACGCACTGAACTGAATGTACTATCGGTCAAACTTCGGTACTTGTGAGCAGAGGACACCAGCGCCCTAGACGCCGACCGCGCCGGCGGCGGTCGGAAAGCTGGCCAATGGAATTGTGATAAAGCTCCCCTTTTTCTTTCAGCCACCATTTTCCGTCCGAAGCGAGCCTGCCGAGGTGGCAGAAACTGCGAAAACAAACGGCGGGGTACACTAGACTGAAACTTTCTTGCCATGCGGCTCTCCGCCGGCGACAAGCTCGGTCCCTATGAGGTCGTTTCGCCCCTGGGCGAAGGCGGCATGGGGGAGGTGTGGAAGGCGCGCGACACACGGCTGGACCGAACCGTCGCCTTGAAGATTTCGAAGGAAGAATTCAGCGAGCGTTTCGAGCGGGAGGCTCGTGCCGTCGCCGCGCTCAACCATCCTTATATCTGCCAGCTCTACGACGTTGGCCCCAATTACCTGGTGATGGAATACATTGAGGGCACGCCTCTGGTTTCCAGCACAAAATCCGCTGCGATGCCGCTGGACCAGGCTTTGAAGCTCGGAGCCCAGATTTGCGAGGCGCTGGCTGCGGCACATGCGCAGGGAATTACTCATCGCGATCTGAAGCCCGCCAATATTCTGGTGACCAAAACCGGCATCAAATTGCTCGACTTCGGTCTGGCGAAAGCGGCGCCCCCTGTTGCGCCGATGGACGGCGCCACCCTCACCATGGCGCTTACCGGCAAGAACGAAATCATAGGGACGTTGAATTACATGTCGCCTGAACAGTTACAGGCGGATTCTCATCCGATCGATGCACGTAGCGACATCTTTGCTTTTGGATTGGTGTTGTATGAGATGCTCACCGGCAAGCGCGCCATCAACGGTCCTTCGGCTGCCAGCGTGATTGCGGCCATTCTGGAACGTCCCGCTCCGTCAGTGGCCAGCGTGGCGCCTCAGGCTCTGGACCGGGCTTTGCAGAAGTGCTTGGCGAAGAATCCGGAGGAGCGCTGGCAAACAGCGCGGGATCTGGGTGACGAATTGCGCTGGATCGCGGGAACGCCCGCGACGGTATCTGGACCGGCCCCTGAGATCCACCCTCCGAGTCGCATTCCGTGGTACATCGCCGCTGCCTGCGCCGCCGCCGCCCTAGTCCTGGCGGTTGCTTGGCTGCGCAAAGACCCGTCGCATTCCACTCCCGTCCGCTTCAGCCTTCCAGACCGGGAAGATTTCCAATTCAGTCCGGATGGGCGCTATCTTCTGCGCAGCGGCCGTTCCTTGGAATTACGGGAGGCGAGCCAACTCGACTGGAGAAGTTTTCCGGGAACCGGTGGGGCACAACAGGTTTTCTGGGCCGAAGATTCCTCCGCCATTGCATTCTTCGCCGACGGCCGTCTGAAACTGCTGTCGCTGGATGGGAAGAGTTCCGTTCGCTCCGTCGCGGACGCGCCTCATCCATTAGGGGGTTCCTGGCGGGGAGGTGTAAATGGAACGATCCTCTTTGCCTCCGAGAGGAAACTTCACATTGTGGATCTGGCCAGCGGCTCAGTTCGGGACTTTCCCATCTCGCTTCAACCCGGCGAGTCCGTCTTTCAGCCGGTATTCCTTCCCGAGGGAGATGGCTTTGTTTTCCTGAAAACAGCGGGCGAGGGGCGAGACCTCTTCCGCGCCAACCTGGGAGCCCCGGGTGCGCCGCCACAGCGTCTTCTGGATTCGGGCTATCGGGTTGCCTTTGCTCGCCACCCGCGAACGGGCGGGTGGTACATGTTCTACAACAGCACAGGACGAACGGTTGTCGCAGCGCCCATCAACCCGAAGACCGGCGTCCCGGCGTCCGCACCTGTGAAGATCCTGGAGGATCTGAACATCCGTTCCGGCATCAGATGGATGAACTTCTCTGTTGCCAACAATGGCGCGATTACATGGAGCAAGGCTCGTGCCTCGCTGCCGATCTGGCGGCTGCGCTGGTATGATCGGGCGGGAGCGAGTCTTGGCACCATCGGTGATTTCGGCACCCAGCTTTCGCTCGCGCTCTCGCCGGATGAAACACGCGCCGCGGTGATCCAAGGGTATCCCGAGAAAGAGGTCTGGGTTTACAACCTTCAGCGCAATACCAGCGTGCGACTCTCTCACGGTGACCGTATAGGCGATACGGTATTGTGGTCTGCCGATAGCCGCTCCGTCTATTACGCGGATGGAAGCGGAGGCTCCTGGGCCGTCGTCCGCCAGGCCATAGACAGCAGCGTCTCTGAAATCTTGGTCCACGGCCCCCCGGAAGCATCGCTGTTGTCTCTGGAGGACATCACTCCCGATGGAAAATCCATCATTTTGCTCATTAGAGACGCGACGGGTGTAAACACTGTTCTGTATCGGGCAGATCTTGCCCGTGCAGGCGAAAACGGAACATTAGAGAAGCTGCTGCTCGATTTTCCCTACTCGCGCATCGGAGGATTCGCTCGTCTGACTCCGGATGGGCACTGGCTATTGTTCTCTGGCGACGCGATGGAGAGTGCATACATTGTGCCGTATCCTCCGGGCGCGGCAACTCCCCGGTTGGTGAGCAGGACATTTTCGAGTTTTCCCTTTTTTAGCCGTGATGGGCGCCAGTTGTTCGGTTATTCCCAGGACTTGCCGACGGGCCTCACCGTTCAGCCGGTCCTGACTGGTCCCGATGGTCTTCACCTGGGAGAGCGTTCTCCATTGTTTTCGCTGCGAGCCCCTACCCGCGCAAGCGCTAACGTGGGAGCAGCCACTCGGGACGGCCGCATCCTGGCGATCGCGGGGGATGCATCCGAAGAATTGAATTCTCTAGTCCTGACGGATTGGACAGCGCTGATGTCATCGGAGGGAAACTAAGCGCTTGTGGACGAGTCCATCGATCGCGAATGGGCCCGAGCCGCCGATAACGAGCGCTGCAAGGCAGGCTATATAGAGCAGAATGACCTCATAACCCACTGGTCCGAACGTGGCGCCCGTCGCGGTTACGGCGAGGAGCTTGATCGAGCTGAAACCATACGGCAAGTGCACTTTGAACATAGCCACCAATAAGACAGCCGTCATCGGCACGCTGACAATCGTCACGAATGCTCCCAACAGCACAGCCAGACCGCCGAGGAGTTCGGTGAGTATCGTCAACCATGCCATGAGGTGCGGAGCAGGAACGCCCATCCCCTGGAGAATCGCGGCAAATGCGTCGGACCCCCTTGTCAGTTTGGCGAACCCATGCTGCATGAACCCGTATCCGACGATCAGCCGTAGTGGAATAGGTGACCATCGAGCCGCTGGGGCCTGGGTCAATAGTTTAAGAACGAAAACGCTGAATTCCTTCATATTCCCTCACTATTGACATAGTGACATCATTATGTCATGATGTCAATGATGAAGATGGATCCTCAGAGCCCGGTGCCCTTATATGCTCAGCTCGAATCGATTCTTGCCGCCGAAATCGCTGCTGGCGCGCTTGCTCCTGGGAGTCAGCTGCCGAAAGAAGAGGAACTCGTCAAACGCTACGCGGTCAGTCGCACCACGGTCCGGCAAACAATTCAGAACCTTATACGCCGCGGACTGATCGAGATTCGCCGTGGCAAGGGCACGTTCGTCTTACAGCCTAAGATTACGCAGGAGTTGACGCAGTTGAGCGGATTCGTGGAAGACATGCAGTCTCTCGGCCGCCAGGCGTCTGCCCGCCTGCTTGATAAACAAACCGTTCCGGCGAGTGAATCCGTAGCTCGTCAGCTCGCGATCACAGCGGGAACTCCGGTGGTGCGCATTCAACGCGTCCGATTGGCGGACAATTCTCCCTTGTCGTTTGATGAAACCTATTTACCACGGGAAATCGGCGAGAGAATCCTGGAGAACGACCTGGAAACGGAACCGATCTTCTCCTTGCTCGAGCAGAAGTACGAGACTCCTTTGGTAGAAGCGGAGTACCGTCTGGAAGCCGTATCTGCTGATACGACGGTAGCGAGGGCCCTAGGCATTGTTGCCGGAAGCCCGATATTCCTGATAGAGCGCACTTCGTACACCAGCGGTCATCAGCCGGTCGATTACGAAAAACTCTATTACCGAGGCGACCAGATCCGCTTCGTAACCCGGCTGGCGCGCCGGCCGCAGACGGAAGCTGGAGTCCGCTGAGATGGCCGACAGCTTCAGCTTGTGGCTGTTCGCAGTTTCGATGGCGGCCAGCGCACTCGGCGGCATGCTTGGCATGGCGAGCGGGATTTTCATTGTGCCTGTTCTGACGATGTTCGGCCACGTCGAGATTCATACGGCGGTCGGCGCGAGCCTTGTTTCCGTCATTGCCTGCTCGTGCGGCGGAGCAGGACCATTCCTGAAGAATCGCCTGACCAATGTCCGGCTGGCGATTGTGCTGGAAACGGCAACCACAACGGGCGCTCTAACCGGAGTGTTGCTTGCCGGAATCGTGCCCGTGTTGTATCTGTATCTTCTATTCGCTGTAATTCTCTTTCTTTCCGCGCACCAGATGCTGGTGAGACGCCGTAATCCGGTTCTTGGCTCCGCTCCGGCACACGCACGCAACTGGAGTGATGCACTGGGGCTGGGTTCGCGCTATTACGATCGGGAAGTTGGCCGCGAAGTTACATATCGTGTACATGGTGTGGCAATCGGCATGGTACTCATGTACGGAGCCGGTTTGATCTCCGCGCTACTGGGCATCGGCAGCGGCGTTCTCAAAATTCCCGCCATGGACACGGCGATGCGACTGCCCATCAAAGTCTCTTCGGCGACATCCAATTTCATGATTGGGGTGACCGCAGCGGCTAGTGCCGGTGTTTATTTCATGCGAGGCAGCATCGTTACCGAAGTCGCAGGGCCTGTTGCATTTGGATCAGCGCTCGGCGCGATTGCCGGTGCGCGCCTGCTCATGATCGTATCGAACGACAGGCTTCGGCTTCTGTTCGTTGTGATTCTGGTGGTTCTTGGTATACAAATGCTTCTCACCGTATTCGGCGTCCACTTGATCCAGGGCTCTCTATGAACAGGGCTGGGCGGCTGGAAGAATTGCTGGCGGCTCTACTGCGCTATGGCAGCGGGTCGGCCTCCGCGGCAATCGGCTTGGGATATGCGCTTGCGCTGATCGGCTCTCATTCGCCCATCCCGAAGCTGGCGGCTCTGCCCAATATGCGAATCGTCAGCGTAGGAATCGTACTGTTTATTCTGCTTCCCATCCTTCGCGTTTTGTTGATGCTCGTAGTTTACATCCGTGAGCGCGATTTTCGTTTTGCGTTCATCTCCGGGACGGTATTAGGGATAATTCTTCTCGGCATATTTCTCGGAGCTCCCGCCACATAGCATCCGATCCGCGGTGATGAGCTGATTCGCGAAGAATTGTGCATCTTTGGAGCCTCGGTCGCCCAGTAACCGCAGTATGCGGGCCAGTTCATGATCGCCGGCTATCCGGGATTCTGGTTGTGCCTTTAGCGCCAGTGCCGTGTAGCCCTCGGCCATCAGGACGTAATCCGGCTCGACACCAGCTTGAAACTCACTCTTTGCAAGCTGAAACTCATCGAGCGCTCCCGCACACTGGCCCATGGCGAGATGCAGCGCTCCTAGAAGCCAGTGGGCCCCTCCGCGCGCTTTATGGCCAAGATTCAATTCCACCACCAGATCCCGGCAAAGCAGCGCCAGCTTCAGCCCCGCTTCCAGATGATCTTCTTTTATGTCGATTCCGGCATCCCCCCAACCAGGCCAGCAATTGGCCGCCGTGTTGTAGGCAAGTGTCCTTGCATATTTCCTCAGTTGCCCCGCGTCCGCAGGTTCTTGCGAGGATGCGGCTTTCAACAATGCGAATTGAGTTCCGGCATTGGCTAGCGCAACCATCGAAGAGACATCGTGGAGTTCGCGATAGGTTTGCCGGGACAGTTCAATGAAAGCAACCGAAGCTTCCATTGGGTTCGGAATCGTTTCTACGATTGAGATCGCCTCAGCCACTTTGCCGGTCTGAACTAATGAGAGCAACGCAACAAAGTCCGCCTCGCCAGGGCGAGTATGCTCGTCACTCATGCGTTTTCATTTTGCAGCCTTTGCTGAGAAGGACAGGTTGTTGCCAAAGAAAGGCATGACGTGCTCCTCCCAGCGTTCCTTCAAGCGGTTGGTGTGGTCGCCGTCGTAGGTTTCATAGACGTGCTTGATGCCCAGGCGCGTCAGCGACTGATCCAATTCGTTGTTCGAGCCAAAGAGCCCGTCTTTCGTTCCGCAATCCATCATGATTGCGCGGAAGGATTTCAACGGTGACACATATTGGTCCACCATCGCGAGCGGCGCATTCGCCAGGTACTTGGCGGCGATTTCGGGGACAACTTTGCCGTCTTTCGTGGGAAGGTCGAAGAAATCCGGCGGGTTCATAGGATTCGGAGCCCAGGCGGCGGCTTGTGCCGAGCCGACCTTGGCGAATCCTCCACCCCCCTTGGCTTTTGCGTTGTCAGGCGGAGGCGCGGCAGGCCGGGGAGGCGGCGCATTGAATGGATTGGTCATCAAGCAACACGAGCTCATAGGATAAATCGCCGTATACACTTCGGGATGCTTCATGCCGATCCTCCAGGCTCCATAACCTCCCATCGAGTGTCCCGCCAAGCCCCGGCTTTCACGCGTCGGGATGGTGCGGTAGTGGCTGTCGATGTAGCTCACCAGGTCCTTGGTGATGAACGTCTCCCAATCGCCCGTGGTGGGGGAGTTCGAGTACATGGAGCCGTCGTACTTGGAGAAAGCGTCGGGGAAGACGATGATCATTTCCTTGGAGGTACCGGATGCCGCTGTTTTGTCGGCCCCGTCCGAGGCCCACATCGCATTGGTGTAGAGCTCGGCATGCGCTCCGTAGCCGTGCAGGAAGTACAGAACTGGATAACGCCGGTTCCGTTCCTTGCCATAACTCGGCGGCGTGTAGACAATCACGTCCCGGTCGGGCGAATCCCCTTCGAGGTTGCCTTCGAGGGAAGCCCCGTGCACAACGATCTTGTCCATAGAGCCCGCCCGCTCCGGCGCCTTGGCCCTGCCAAAACCCTTCTGCTCCGCTTGCTTACTGTCATTTTGCGAGAACAACAGTCCCGCGGCGACCGCCAAGGCAATCGCGGTATTGATGGCTACACGCATGATCGTCAAAAACCTCCTCAAACAGACTATCAGAGCCCTTGCCGGATTATACTTGTTGCCGGTAAGTCCTCACCAACGCTATGCACCAAACTCATTATCCGAACGTCTGGCGGAACATCCAGGTTCTGACCGCTCTTATCGCGGCGAGCACCAACGCTGGCGCACAACAGCAACCTCCAGCGAGGTTTCACCTGCAGGAAGCCAGTATTGCAGATATTCAGCGGGCCATCATGGCCAAAGAGATCACGAGTGTGGGTCTTCTCGAGTCGTACTTGAAGCGAATCAAGGCTCATAACAACACTTGCGTAAGTGAGCCAATGGGGATTCTCGGTCCCATCACGACGATTCCGCACGCCCGGCAGATCAACGCGCTTTCGACACTAAACCTGCGGCCGGCCTCTCGCAAGGCATTAGGTTTCGATGCCCGCAAGGCGCGCAGCATGACCGACCTGGACGATAACAATCCAAACATGCCCGACGCGCTGGAGGTCGCTTCTGCCCAGGATCGGGAATTCAAACGGACGGGCAAGCTGGTTGGGCCGCTGCACGGAGTCGTCATGGCGATCAAGGATCAGTACGACACATTCGACATGCGTACCACGTCCGGCGCAGACGTGCAGTATGCGAATGACCGCCCTCCGGAGGATGCCACGTTCGTAAAACGCTTACGGGATGCGGGGGCGATTATCGTGGCTAAGGCAAATCTCGCAGAATACGCCGTGGACGGGGCACGTAGTTCCTTTGGTGGGACTTTTTGCAATCCGTACGATACGGAGCGAGAGCCTGGCATGTCCAGCGCCGGGTCAGCGGCCTCGGTAGCGGCAAATCTGGTGACCTGCGCGATCGGCGAAGAAACGGTGGTGTCCATCCGGTGGCCGGCATCCGTGAACAGCTTGGTTGGGATCGCGCCCACGGAGGAACTCGTCAGCCGCAAGGGAATGATGGGTGCGGGCTTGAGCATGCGAACCGGGCCGATTTGCCGCAACACACAAGATGCGGCTCGAGTACTTGATGTCATCGCCGGCTACGATCCGAGGGATGAGTTAACCGCGTTCAGTATCGGACGGAAGCCGGCAGAGCCTTACCTGGCTTCCGCGAGCGCACGGCGCCTGGATGGTCTCCGGATCGGCGTGATCCGCGAATACATGTCGAAGAAGCTCTTCTCCAAGGCGGACGAGGAAAGTATCGATATCGTTGAGCGCGCCATCGCTGACCTTCGCAAACTTGGTGCGACCATCGTAGACCCGGGTCCGGAGGGCGCACTTTTCCAGGGCTGCATCACACGTTACGGACCGGAACTTTTGAACAGCGCGTTTGCGCGTCAATATCGGGACCTGTTCTCTCAGCCCGATCAAATATCGACGTTTCTGGATCTGCGCGCCGATCCCTCGCGAGTCCCGCAAGCTCTCTCGCTCCGCAGCCTCAATACGCCCGGAGTCGAAGGCGAAGGCAAATACATGATGAACCGCTATCTGCAAGAGCGCGGAGATGCCAACATCAAAACCAACTCCGACCTGATCTCAAAGGGAACGTTTTATGAGGACGCGAATTTTCCGGATCGGAAACAGGCAAGACTGGCAGCAGAGCGCTCAACGGTGCTGGACACATCGGTGCGCCTGCAGACCCGCTTCGCGCTTCAGAATCTTCTGTTGCAGTGTATGCAGGATCAGCGGCTGGACGCGCTCGTCTCTCCGATGTCGACGGTCCCGCCGCGAAAGCTCACATCGCCGCGGGAGCCAAACGCGAATGGCCGTGCTCCCATTGGTTGGTCACTCATCGGGCAGCAAGGTTTCCCGGCAATCACGGTACCCGCGGGTTTTACTACTGAGATTTGGGATCGCGCGAGAGATGGGAATGGCGGCACACAGTTGGTCGGCCCGATCAAAGCGAATTTGCCCGTCGGCGTCGACTTCATCGCGCGGCCGTTTGGAGAAGCAATGCTATTCCGCATCGCCTCAGCTTTCGAAGCGGCAACCCGGCATAGAAAACCACCGCCGGACTTCGGACCGGTACCGGGTGAACCGTGATGTTTCCTTTCGCCAGCGTTGGAAATTATCGTTTAGGGTTTATTGCCGACCCGGGGATTCGGCCACGACGGGCTCGCCATCTCGATCCGCCAGATTGGCCCATCTTGGAACATCTGGCCTTCTGACTTGAGAAAAATCGGCGCGTTTCCAGTTGCCATCCACATTTCAGTGGGCGGAGGTTGCTTGCCGATCACCTTCGCCACAGTTCCGGTGACGGGCCCTAAATCAATCTTCATGACATAGTGCGTCGCTTTATTGGGCGATCCGCCGATCGAGAAAGAATCGGCGCCCTCCGAAGAGATCTTCAGCTTGACCATCCGCGGCTCAGGCGTGGCAACCAGCATCGATAGCGTCGTCTCGACTTTGGGATCGACATCAATCAGCAGGGTGGTAACAATACCGTTGGCGAGGTCCGGCGGCAGCGCGATCTGCTTGTTGACGGTCTTTTCCTTGCCGTCCTGTGTGGCGACGACGGAAACGCTCCCGTGCTCGTCGATGGTTAGGGTTTGTGGAATCTTGAACGCGGGACCTTTCAGAACTTGCTTGTAGCTGAGAAGTTTGTACACCTTCTGCTGGGAAAAAACTGAGGTCTCCTGATAGAGCGATCCATCCTTTAAATGCAGATTGAGTGTTGCCGTCACCCGGCTTCCGGACGAAACTTGCGTTAATTCTCCCGCTCCCAATATCGCGTTATTCAAGTCTTTGACCACCAGAAACCCATGGATAAAACCCTGGACATGCCGCACGGCAACCGGTTCGGCGTTGGCGGCGAGGGAAATCCATGACGCGAATATAAGCACCCAGCAATTGAAGTGGGTCATTCTTGCGTCAGAGCGCGTCTTCTGGGGTCGATTCACGTATTGGGTTGAGCAGGTCAGTGGCCAATCGACGCGCTGGAGCGGACGTGAGACCAAACCCAAAGGGTTATGATGAGCTTTGTGTGATGAGGCGCTGCTTCAAAGCCTGGGTGGGGTTGGCAGGCGGGGTCCTTGTTGCACTGACTTCGTGTTCCAGCCGCGAGGCAGTGAAGCCCCTGGCGAAAAACGAGTACGTTGACACCCGCATTTGCGCGGAATGTCACACGGCGATCGCACGCAACTATTCAAATACCGGCATGGCGAGAGCGTTCCACTCTCCGGACGCGGGGAGTGTCCCAAACCCGAAGGCCTATTTCCATCGCGCGTCGGCCACTTGGTATGAGATGGTCGCCAAGGAAGGGGGCTGGTATCAACGCTGGTGGCAGATCGGATTTAAGGGCCAGAAGGAGAATGCGGGCGAGTCGAAGATCGACTATGTGATGGGTTCGGGCAACCATGTCCGTACGTATCTTCATCGCACGACGCGCGGTACTTTGATCGAGCTACCGCTGGCTTGGTACGCCGAAAAGGGAGGCAGTTGGGCGCTGAATCCTGGGTTCGACATGAGCGATCCGCCGGTGGGGAGGAAAATCGGCTACGACTGCATGTTCTGCCACAACTCGTATCCTTTGGTTCCTTCAGACCACCAAGAGGCGGGAGCGGAGCCTGTGTTTGCAGGGGAATTGCCGCAGGGGATCGACTGTCAGCGATGTCATGGTCCGGGCGGAAACCATGTTCGAACCGTAAAACAGCCGGGCGCGAAGGTGCCGGAGATGCGGAGCTCGATTGTGAATCCGTCGAGGCTGGGGAAAGAGCGCTCGATGGAGGTGTGTATGCAGTGTCATCTGGAAACGACGAGCGGGCCTCTGCCGAACTCGATCCGCCGCTACGACCGCGGGCCGTTTTCCTATCTTCCAGGGGAGCCGTTCAGCGCGTTTCAATTCTCGTTCGATCACGCGCCGGGGTCGGGCAGAGAAGGTAAGTTCGAGATTGTGAATTCGGTTTACCGGCTGCGCCAGTCGACGTGTTTTCTGGAAAGCAACGGGGCGCTTGGCTGCACGACCTGTCACGATCCGCACGATATTCGACACGGTGAGGATGGCGTCGACCGTTACAACAAGGCCTGCGCGGGGTGCCACAAGCCGAGGACAATCGCGGTGAAGCAGCATCCTTCTGATCGCAACTGCGTTGGCTGCCATATGCCGAAGCGGCGAGCCGAAGATGTGGTCCACGCTGTAATGACGGATCATCTGATCCAGCGGCGCCCGCCGGCAAATCTGTTGGCGGAGTTTCCCGAAAGGCACGGTCCACAGTTGGAGTATCGCGGCGAAGTCGTGCCATATGGAGACAAGGACAACCTCTACACAGCTGTCGCGCAGGTGACTCACAAGAGCAATCTGGAGGGAGGGATTCCGCGACTGCAACAGGAGATTGCCAGCCGGAAGCCGGAGAGGCCCGAGTTCTATATGGAGTTGGGCGACGCGCTGCAGCGCGCGGGGCGTTCCGAGGAGTCGGCAGCGGCGTACCGGGTCGCATTTGAGAAGAAGCCGGGTTCGGCGCTGCTGCTGGCGCGGTTGGCGCAGCCTTTGCGGGCTTTGGGGAAGTCGCAGGAACCGCTGGACGCGATGCTGAAGTCCGTTCAGGTGGACCCGAATCAGCCTGAGGCCTGGTATGACTTGGGGCTGCTGCAATCCGATTTGGGGGACAAGAAATCGGCGATCGAGTCGTTCCACAAATCCATTGCACTGGACCCCGAATTCGCAGACAGCCACAACAGCCTGGGCGCTACGCTGACGGAGACTGGCCAAGTTCGTGAAGCAGAGACTGAATTCCGGGCGGCGTTGAAGATCCGGCCCGCGCTGCCGGGGGCTCATGGGTATCTGGCGTACCTGTTGGCGAACCGCGGCGATTTGGGGGAGGCTCTCTGGCACTTCGAGCGAGCGGGAGACGGCGCGCTCAATCAATTGAGTTACGGCATCACCCTGGCAAGGATGAACCGGCTGGCGGAAGCGCGGACCCATGTGGAAAGGTCGCTGCAAGCCGATGCGAACCAGCCGTTGGCGCACGAGGTCCTGGGCGGGTTGCTGGAAGCGACGGGCAAGACTGCCGACGCAGTTGCTCACTACAAAGAAGCGATTCGGCTGCGGCCCGATTTCGGCAAGGCGCACATCGATCTGGGGGCGGTGCTCGCGCGGCAAGGAGACAAGGCGGGGGCAGCGGTGGAATTCCGGGCGGCGCAGCCGGATACCGATCCGCAAATCCGCGCAATGGCGGCCAGAGGGCTGGCGGCCGTCGGGGCGAAATAGGAACCGCCGATCAGGGTGCGGGCGGAAGCGTGATATTTTCGGCCACGTACACCACGATGGCGATTCTGCCAGAATTTTCGAGGTGATGATACTCTAATGCTCCGCTACCATCTCTCAGAGGCGTGCTTCGGAGCGGCACGTCCGTGTCGCCGAGCTTGAGACGCACCTTCCCGAGTCCTACGCGTGTGGCCGCGGCATCGCCGCCAGAACCCTTGGCGAAACTTGCCTCGCCCCATGCCATGGAGCCGAGTGGACCTACGATGACGCCGTCCACTTCAATATCACTGGCAAGCATGAAGCCGATCGGCCCGCCGCTTTCCGTATTCTTGGAGCTCCAGTCTTCGGTTGAAATCAGCGACACCTGCGTTCCTTCGCGCAGAACCCGCTGAGAGAGTCCCGCCGTTATCTGGGGCGGGTGTATGGTCAGCCTGCGGAGGACGAATTCATGCAACAGGTTGTGAACCGCTCTACCGCCGAATCCGAGCATGACGTTATCGACAAGCCGGCGAACGGGCCGCGAGCTGGACGGATAATATAGCGTGGAGATCTCGGCGGCCGCCAAGCCACCCAGAACGTCGGAGTAGTCGGCCTGCCAGTGCCCGTTATCCCCCTTGCGAACGAATGCGGTTCCGATGGCGTAGAGTGCTCGCGAGCGGAAGCTGCCGGTGCCCTTATAGAAATAGCGCGGGTCCTGATGAAGGATCGACTGCATGACGACGTGGCCAACGATGGCGGAGCTGACGCGGTCGGCGTACAGGGCTCCGAAACGCTTCGCGTAACCCCCCGCGCCCTGGCCGAATTCAGGGTACTTGTTGCTCCCCTGTTGGAGTCCTGCGGCGATTCCGGTGTCGATGAGGACGACCGGATCGGTGATGGTTTTCCAGCCGAGGTGAAATTTCTGCGCGGCGGTGAGGGGAGGAGCGTTCGGTACGTAGCTGACAAAGAAATCCGGAAACACGCCTAACAGACGCTGCTTCTCCTGGGTTTTCAATTGCTCCGCGGCAAGCTCGTGTGGTGGAAGCGTAACGTTCACTGAGGAGGACGTGGCAGCCACCTGGAGCACGACGAAAAGCGGTTGATCCTCGCCCGAAGCCACCGCCACGTTCGCCGCTGTCCAAACTGCGAATCCAGCGGCGGCGACCGTGACCTTGTAATTCCCGGGCGCGACGGCTGAAAAGCGAAAGGATCCGGCTTGGTCTGTGCTCGCAGTGCGCTGGCCTGGGGAGGTGGTTGCTTCCAGGGTGACGATGGCGCCCGCCACTGCCGATCCGGAGTTGTCCGTCACCGTGCCTTGTGTGATTACCCGGGCACTTCCAGATTGGGCGGATGCGAATCCTGGAATGAAGACTAGCCAAAGCGCCGGCACGAGGGCTGGGAGAATGGGGCGAAAACTCGATCGCCGAACTGCAGCCGCTGTCCGAGTCAACCAAACGAAGAACCTTGATGTTGCCAGGTGTTTCCCTTTGTCGGAGTCCTACTAGGATGACAGTTATTGGCGCCGATCGGGAAACTGGTTGTTTGTCAGGCTTGAGCGACCGCGCCACGACAAGCACGGGATGCTTAGCGTCGTGTTTCCTTGCGTGGGATTTCTGATATCCGGGAATTTAGCCTTGTGCTTCTTCGAACGGTCGAAGGGACTCTCGACCCATCACCGCTCCACCTCCTTGGCTCGTTCACGGCTCTTGCTTTCCAATTCCTTCGCCGACGGAGGGTACTTCGCAAAAGCTGCGTTGAGCTCTTTCTTGGCCTGATCATAGGCTTTTTCGCGATCCTTGAAGTCGCGTTTTAAGTACGTGCGCCACATCAGTTGCTTATTGGCGGGGTTCAACAGGTCAATGATCAGAGTCCCCTCCTTGTAGTCATGGATCACGGTTTCCTCATACCAATATCCCCAAGGTCCAGACCAATATGGATCGTAACCGCCCCAGTTGCCATAGGAAGTGGTCGTCACAGTTTGACGGTCCCTGAGGGCGATCCAGACGCGAACGGCGACGTCGTATTTCTGATCTCGGGGCACCTCGTGGAGGCCGCGCGTCTCGAGGATGCCACTCACAAAATTTCCGATCCGTGCGCGTGTATCGGGATCGTCCATGAGGCCGGTTTTGCCCAGATCGATTCCCGCGACGAAGGCAAACGTTTTCAGCGCATGGAACGGAGCGTCGGGATCAAAGTCACTTTTGGTCTTAGCCCCGGCGGTTGCGGCGTGAAACAGTGCCAGGCAGAGAATGGCCCCAGTTGGCCGCATGGTGTTGGTGTATCGTCTCTCGATCGGTGGTAAAAATGCTCTCATTCGGTTTCGTTTGGGGATCTACAACCGGTCGAATTGGCGCGAACTGCCTCCGCCGCAAAACAAGAATCTTATCGAGACTGGGATGCAGATCCAGACCGAGGCGATCTATAGAATCGCATCATCCCGTAAGCAAAGCATTTCAATGCATTTGATCCACTCGGCCAAGCTACTACGGGCCCGAACGTGTCCACAGCATCTTTTTTGAATAATTACCGTGCTGGCGGCATCCTTGTCTGGGGAGTCCAACCATGATTAGGGGAGCTCGCATCTACTAATGAACAGCGGAGTGAATCGCCTGATAAAAGCCGTGATAGCGGTTTTCGTGTTCTGCTTGCTGTCGACCGTCATTCTGGCCCAAGCTCCGCAAGCTCCTGCTTCAAGCGTCACCAGCAGGTCTATTACGGCGATCGGCTACCAGGGGGCGGGTTCCACAACAATCGACCTTAAGGGTACAGGGTTGATCGCCGAGGCGGACGGTAAAGCCAGAGTCGAAGCAAAAAAAGGGCTCACGACGATAGAGGCGGAGATAAGCGGGTTGGCATCTCCGACGCGTTTGGGTACCGAGTTTCTCACATACGTGCTGTGGGCCGTATCGACCGAAGGCCGCGCGATCAATCTGGGCGAAGTGTTGTATGACAACGATGGCAAGGGCAAGCTTCAAACCACCACACAACTGCAGACCTTCTCTTTGTTCGTTACGGCGGAACCTTATTCGGCCGTGCGGCAGCCGAGCGAAGTGCTGATTCTGGAGAACGTCCTGCGCAAGAACACCAAAGGGCGGATATTCCCGGTGAACAACTATCCGTTGATGAAGCGCGCCCAGTACGAGAAGTTGGGCAATCCGCTGGCTCTGTCACTGGATCTGAAGAATGTCCCGCTGGAAATGTACGAGGCGCGCAATGCCGTTGAGATCGCTAAATCGAGAGGCGCCGAAAAGTACGCGCCCGATGTCTTCTCCAAGGCCGATGGAGGTTTGAAGTTGGCGGAGAATGCCCTCGCCCAAAAAGCGAATCGAAAGGAAATTGTCTCGTTAGCCCGGCAGGCGGCGCAATTCTCTGAGGACGCGCGCGCGCTGACGGCGGAAAAGAAGGAAGAGGAACGCATCGCAAACGAGCGTGCCGCAGCCGCCGATGCAGCCAAGGCTCAGGCGGAAGAGAAGGCGGCCGCGGAGGCAGCAGAGGCCAAGAGGTTGGCGGACGCCGAGGCTCGACGTCAAGCGGAAATCGCTGCCGCCAAAGAAGCGCAAATGAAGGCTGAGGCTGCTCGTCAAGCCGAATTGGCCGAGGCCAAGCAAGCACAAATGAAGGCGGAAGCACGGCTTGCCGACGCCAAGGCCAAAGCAGAAGCAGATGCCTTGCGGGCCAAGGAAGAAGCCGCCAAGGCGGATGCCGATCGGGCACGCCAGGCCGCGGAAGACTTGCGAGCCCAGTTGCTGAATCAGTTCAATCGCATCCTGGAAACCCGCGACACAGCGAGGGGCCTGGTGATCACGATGGCGGATGTTCTTTTCGATACCGGCAAATATGAGCTGCGTCCCCCCACCCGCGAGCAGTTGGCCAAGCTTTGCGGAGTTCTATTGGCTCATGCGGGATTGAATTTGGAGGTGGAGGGATACACCGACAGCACCGGCACGGATGATTTCAACCAGAAGCTTTCGGATCAGCGCGCTTCCACTGTTCGCGATTACCTGGTGGCGCAGGGGCTGGCCAGCGGATCGGTGACGTCCAAGGGCTTTGGGAAGGAAATGCCGGTCGCCACCAACGACACCTCCGCGGGGCGACAGAAGAACCGTCGCGTGGAACTCATTGTATCGGGTGAAATAATTGGCACCACAATCGGCGATGCCAAACGGTAGCTGAGCCTTGCCGACTACCAGGAAAGGAATTTCATAATGTCACAAACAGTTGTACTTGCTTTGCTTATGTCCAGCGCCGCGCGCGTTTGGGCAGACCAATCCGACATCGAACGTCTGACTGCATCAGACCAGGTGATCAAGGAGATCATGGCCGCTGACGACAAGGCCATTCCAGGCAGTCTTTTCCAGAAAGCGTTTTGCGCGGTGGTGATTCCAAACATGAAGAAGGCCGGATTCGTCTTCTCGGCGAAATACGGCCGAGGCTTTGCATCCTGCAGAAATCCAGGCGGAGGATGGACCGCGCCCGCAGCCATGCGAGTGGAGGGCGGCGGATTCGGCCTGCAGATTGGCGCACAGGAAACCGACCTCATCCTGCTGGTGATGAGTGAGAACGGGAAGAAAGGGGTGCTGGCGAGCAAGTTCACCCTGGGCGGCGAGGTGTCGGCGGCGGCGGGTCCAGTTGGACGCGACGTAACGGCGCAGACGGACGCCACAATGCGGGCCGATATCCTCACGTGGTCCCGCGCCCGGGGAGTATTCGGCGGAGTCTCTTTGCAGGGGGGGACATTGCGCGCCGATAGCGACGTGAACGAAGCTATCTACCATTCGAAAGCTGAAAACAAAGACATTTTGTCGGGAAACGTGAAGCCGACCAGCGACGCCACGGGCTTCTTGAAGACTCTTACCTTGTACGGTGGCGCGCACGAGAGAAAGTGAAAGCCGCTTTCATTTTGCCAACACTTGCAAACGGAGATTCTATCTTCGTTGCAGGCCGCTGGCAGTAAAGTCTGCTCAAGAGAAAATGAGCCTGATGCCTGCACTGCTGGCATCCGACGCGGCTGAACACAGGATTAAGAAAATATTACCGAACGGTAGCCGAGTGGTTCATTCGCGAATGATCTGAGTCCGGATCAACGCCGAGAAATCGGGAGACTGATTCGCTGCCCTGGCAGCGGCATTGATATGAGCCCGCTCTTTTAACTCACCATAGGAGAGACCGTTTGTGACAAAGCGTCCTCTGTTATAGAGCAACTGGTCCAGCGTTCCGTTGACCACGAGCTCGTAGCTCCAGGGTTGGGGGTCGGCAACCTGAGCCGAAAGCTGTCTGTCGAGAGTAGTCGTGCAGTTCTTCGTCAGGGCGTTGTACCACTCCGGTTGATTTCGCAGCTTGTTCACGTAAGCGTTATAGGTGAGAAACATGGACCGTGCTGTTTCCGGCTGCATATTGGTACGGTACAAATAAACTTCCTCGCCCTTCCGGTAGTTCGTGCGCAAGCGGACCACGTCGCGTTCATCGGCAACAACGAAGATCAACTCGTACTGCCGAAAGAACCCGCGAATCGCCGAGTACGACTCACCCACCTGATAACGCGCCTCTATGGAGAATGCGATGTGCTGGCCATCCTCGAAAACAAAGCTGAGAATCGGATGGCCAATCCAGGGCACTCCCCAGGTGGTGAAGACAAAGTCCACACCTTGGATCTGCGAAAGGTAGACCGTCCGATCGTGCCAGCAGTTTGTATAAAGGCTCTCAGAGGTGTAGTCGCAGTTGCGCAGATTGTGAATCGTGACTCGATCTCCGTCGATTTCAGTCCATGCTGTTCGAGCGACGTCAGCTTGCCAATCGCGATCGTTGGAAGGTTTCAGGCTGAGCCACCAGACCAGTACAATGCCGAAGCCCGCGAGGAATAGCGAGGCTTCCCAAAGGCGTGGTTTGTCCTTCAAAAGAATCGCCACGACCGTAACAAGATACGCCAGAGTGACTGGAATTCGCAGTGCCGCGATCCGAAAATCGACGTAAAGCGCGGCGATCGCCCACAGCGTAAGGAGGGCGAGAATGAACCACAGGAACGCGAATCCAACGGCGCGTAGAATTCTCGTCATTAGAAGATCGTGCCGACTAAGAAGTAGATCTTGCTGTGTCGGTAACTCCGTAGGCCCGCCCGGGTTCGCCGCTTTGGACATCGAGTAGACTTTTAATGGTCTGATGAGTCACCCCTCCAAATGACTCAAGAGATTGAGAGCTGGGTTTTGTGGAGCCGGAAGAGTTGAGGAACCGAGGTGGGAGTTTACACCGTGTTATTAGGGCCGGACAGGTAACCTGACGCATCCGACGCCACCGTTGGACCCCTTTCTGAATCTCCGTTGTTATTGGCGCATCCTAGGCTGGGAATGGACATGACAGCAGCAAAGGGCGGCCCTTTCTGCCGTGCCGACGGAAGCGATTTCTGGAAATGTCCTCAAACATGATGGCCCAGCCGCGATCGTTGTCTTTCTCGTAGCCCTTCCCCTGTGCCTCGGCATTGCGTTGGGATCCGGTGTGCCCATGTTCGCCGGCATCACTGCGGGGATCGTGGGGGGCATTGTGATCGGTCTGCTGTCTGGCTCCCACGTGAGCGTCAGCGGACCCGCCGCCGGCCTCGTTGTCATCGTGCTGACGGCAGTGCAGCGGATTGGATCTTTCCGGGGCTTCCTGGTGGCCGTGGTCCTCTCCGGCCTGTTCCAGCTTATCTTCGGAATGCTGAGGTTCGGCGCCATCGCCGACTACGTGCCCAACTCAGTGGTCAAGGGCCTGCTCGCAGGAATCGGCCTCTTAATCATTCTGAAACAGATTCCGCATGCCTTGGGCCGGGACACCGATTTCGAGGGCGATTTTAGTTTTCTCCAGTTGGGCGGGAACAACACGCTAACCGAGCTCGCCCACTCCGTGCAGAGCGCCTCGCTCGGCGCCATCATTATCTTCACAGTGGGTCTGGCGCTACTCATTTTCTGGGACACGCTGGCCCGCAAATCGCGCCTCTTTCAGATTGTGCCGGGGCAACTGGCGGTAGTGACTGCCGCAATCGGGTTTAACCAGTTATTCGGCGTGGTCGCGCCTGGCTTGAAACTGATGCCGCCGGACCATCTGTCAATCTGCCTGTGCCGGGAGCATTGCCGATTTCTTCTCGCAATTCACCTGGCCGGATTTCTCCGTTATCTCGAACAGCACGGTATGGACCAGCGCCTTGACCATCGCGGTGGTGGGAAGCCTTGAAACGCTGCTCTCCCTGGAAGCGGCGGACCGGCTTGATCCCTACAAACGAATTTCCTCGGCGAGCCGCGAACTGCGGGCGCAGGGCGTCGCAATCTTTTATCGGGGTTGATCGGCGGACTGCCGGTCACCTCAGTGCTGGTGCGGACCGCGGCTAACGTCGATGCGGGCGGGCGCACCCGAATGAGCTCTGTTATGCACGGCGCGCTGCTTCTTCTGTCTGTGGTCCTGCTGCCAGGGATCCTCAGATTGACCCCTCTCGCGGCTCTCGCCACCATCCTTATCATCGTGGGGTTCAAGCTGACGAAGCCGTCGCTCTACAAGAAGGTCTATTCGCAAGGCTGGGATCAGTTTCTTCCATTCATCATCACTGTGCTGGCGGTGGTGGGCACCGATCTGTTGACCGGGTGCTGGTGGGACTGGTGTGCGGTGTCTTCTTCGTCATCCGCACGAATCATCACGAAGCAATCACGGTGGTAAGCCAGGATTCGAATTATCTATTCCGCTTTACCAAGGACGCCAGTTTCATCAACAAAAACGAATTCCGCAGGAAGCTGCGCGCTCTGCCGGATGGGTCGCAGGTGATGATCGATGGCACGCGGGCTCTATTCATCGACCACGATATCGAGGAAATCGTCGAGGACTTCCGGCAAATGGCCGCGCACAAGGGTATTCAGGTGGACACCAAGGGTTGGCAGAGCAACGGCCACTAACGCGAGGAGCGTATGGAATCTGACAAACAACTGCTGCTGGCGAATAAGGCCTGGGTTCAGGAGAAGCTGAAGGTTCGCCAGGATTTCTTCGAGAGCCAAGCGCAGGATCAGTCACCCGAGTTTCTCTGGATTGGCTGCTCCGACTCGCGCGTGCCGGCCGAGGATATCACCGGCACCGAACCGGGAGAGCTGTTCGTCCACCGCAACATCGCCAACATGGTGGTGCATACCGATTTCAACATCCTCAGTGTGCTGCAATACGCCGTGGAGGTGCTAAAGGTGAAGCACGTCATCGTCTGCGGTCACTATAACTGCGGCGGCGTAAAAAACGCCATGAAGCACCACGATTTCGGCCTGATCAACAAGTGGCTCCGGCACCTGAAAGACGTTTACCGGATATACCATGACCACATTGAATCCATTTCCGACCCACAGGCGCGCTGGGACCGGCTGGTGGAAATCAATGTCACGGAACAAGTGCAGAACCTTGCCAAGACGTCCATCGTCCAACGGGCATGGCACAATGAGCAACGCCCCACGCTGCACGGCTGGGTGTACGATTTACGGACCGGCTATCTGAAAGAACTTGCGGAGATGCCCCCCGGGTCGAAAATCGACGACATCTACCGGTTTGATTGGTGCGACGAAGCTTAACGCTCGACACC
Source organism: Terriglobia bacterium (assembly GCA_963766615.1). GTDB lineage: Bacteria > Acidobacteriota > Terriglobia > Bryobacterales > Bryobacteraceae > Palsa-187. Next base: position 72,757 of record CAVYBC010000005.1, on the reverse strand, counting down.
CTGAAGTGACTCGCGGCGGCGAATCGTTCGCCCTCCAAAAAGCTTATTGCTTCTGCATGTGCGGAAAGTCTTTTTCGTTTTCAAGACAGTAATAATCCAACAGTTCGCTGTCGAGAATGAGCGGCTCTTTTAGGGTCACTGTCCATGGAGCGGTATACGCCTTGGGGTCGTCCACTGTGATTTCGATTTCCAGAGTTCCGAAATTCGGGCGGCGAATCTTTTCCGTTAGTTTGCCCTTCTCTGTCAGCGGATTGCCGTTGGCATCAAGCCAGAGGTCGTCACGGAAACCGGTGGTTTGGATCACCAGTGTGTCACCGTCCCATTTGCCGACTGAATAGCCGTTCCATGTTGGATTCGCATCATCCAGCATGGGGCGGCCGTCCAGGAAGATCTGACGGTATTGCATGTTGCGCTCGGTTAGGATGAGCAGGCGGCCGGGTACTTCGAAGATACGCTTGTAGTAGTCGTCGGTCCAGATGCGCGGAGCGCCGCGGGGCATGCAGTGCACGTTAGGATCGGCTCCCTGTTCCCCTTTCCGTTTTTTGGCAAGCTCGGCGGCCCAAGGCTGATAGGGAGGGTTGCCTCCCTTAAGCGTGGCCGCGATATTGATGAACTCGCGCGAGATCTGGGTATCGTTGCAGGCCGCGAGACACGGCTTGCCGATGTTGATCCAGCCCCACATGCCGGAGAAGTCGGGTTTGTTGTCCGCCGTGCGCGGGGCGGGAGCATCGAGATTGGGCTTGCCGTCCGGGGTCTTTGGAACACCGGGAGTTGGATAGCCTAACCACTGCGCCGGGGCGGGGCGCGATAAGAGCAACATGCTCGCCGCAAAAATCAATTGACGGACCGAATTCTTCACGAATCTCTTCTCCTCTGCGTAGGTTATCACTAAGCGCTGCCTGCTCACTCCAGGTAGAGTGGACTTCTCGTTACTAATGCAGGGGCGGAGATTTTCCGCTCAGTTTCCGGGTAGCGCGTCATTTGCCCCGAGCGACACCGGATTGCGCCCTTATTTCAGGTCACCCACTACTGGCAACCACACCGCGCTGGCCTCCGCCGCCGAGCGCATCACGGTTTGGGTCGCCTTCGTATAATCTGCTGGCTTTGCGTTGAAAATGTTCTCGACGAACTTCTGCGGATTGCGGTCGTACAGGGGAAACCAGCTCGATTGGATCTGCACCATGATCCTGTGGCCGGGCTCGAACACATGGTTGACCGTGGGCAGGGTGAACTTGTACTCTTGCGTCTTTCCGGGCGGAATCGCTGAAGGATGTTCGAAGCTATCCCGATACCGCCCGCGGAAAATATCCATTGCGACCGCCAACTGGTATCCTCCCAACTCGGTCTGGCTCGGAACCTCGTCCGGATACACGTCGATCAGCTTCACTACCCAATCCGCGTCAGTACCCGTGGTTTGGGCGAGCAAGTCCGCGATCGGCGCGCCGCTCACCCGCACGGGGGACTTGAGCGCCGGCGTTTCGTAGGTCAACACATCGGTTCTATCCGCTACGGACCGCTGATCGGTCACCAGCCACGGCCTCCAGCGGTCTCCATCGTTCAGCCGCATCGGGCGTGGGATGTAGGGCACTGGCTTGGACGGATCTGAAACATACGAATCCGATCCCGTTCCCGTCGGCTTCGTAAATCCCAGCCCGGACCCAGCTTCCAGGTACAGAGCCTTCAAAGGCGACCCGCATCCTTTTTCGCACGCAGGCGGCCAGCTCTTCAGCCGATCCCAATGATTCTCTCCGGTGTTATATATGTACACCGGTGGCGTCTCCACTTTGGGCGCTCCGTCCTTCAGATACTGATCGAAGAACGGCTTCAGTACGTCCCGCCGGAATTGCTGTGTCGTGTCGCCGTCCCATTTGAACGGCCCCAGTCCATATCCTTCCCCGTTCACCTGCGAATGCCGCCACGGACCCATCACTAGAAAGTTGTGATCCGTCTGTCCTTTCTCCTTGAGCGCCAGATAGCTGTGAATCGCTCCCCACATGTCCTCCTGATCCCACAGCCCCTGAAGCCACATGGTCGGGACCTGAGGCGGCTTCTGCGCGATCAGCTTGTCCAGTGCCTGCCCCTGCCAGAATGCATCGTACGCCGGATGTTCCATCACCTTGCGTGCCCATGGCAGTTGGTCCAGCCCGCGCGCCCGCATGTAGTCGCCCGCCGATCCCGCCTCGCGGAACGCTTCATAATCGTCCAGCGCCGCGCGCACCACCGGAGAACCCTCCTCCTGCTTGGTGGTCTGCTCGGTGAAGTAATCCAGATTAGTTTGGCGGAACGCCCCGTAGTGGAACCAGTCGTCGCCCATCCAACCGTCCACCATGGGACTCTCCGGAGCGGCCACCTTCAACGCAGGGTGCGGATTCAGCAGCGCCATTTGAACGGTGAATCCTTCATAGGACGAACCGATCATGCCGACCTTCCCGTTCGACTCCGATACGTTTTTTACCAGCCAGTCAATCGTGTCATAGGCATCCGTCACATGATCGGTGGATGAATCGTTCAGCGGGCCGCGAACAGGACGCGTCATGAGATACACGCCTTCTGATTTGTACTTGCCGCGCACATCCTGATAAACACGGATATAGCCACCGTTGACGAACACCTCGTCCGATAAGGGCAGCGTGGCTAACATATGCGGGCTCTCGTTGCGCGAAGCGCGCTTGGAAGCGTTGTATGGGGTCCGCGTCAGCAGGATCGGAGCATTGCGCGCGCCCTTCGGCACCACGATTACGGTATGGAGCTTGACCCCATCCCGCATCGGAATCATCACCTCGCGCTTTTCGTAGTCGTAATCACTGGTCGGAGGCGTGAAACTTTTCGGAATATCGGGCTGCTGCCCCCACGCGCCCACCGTCAGCAAGAGAAACAAACCAAATCTAGTCCGCTTCATCTCCCGATTTTAACCGACCAGCCTGTGGCCGGCTTTTTGGGTCCTAAAGGACGGCGTTGGAAATGCTATAGCCCTAGTTCCCTACAAGCTTCCTGCGATCGGACTCCTCGCCCGAGGCGCCCCAATCCGGCTTCGTACGAGTGGCGCGTTACGCGCCCAGAGCGGGGGCCTTAGGAGGCGCCCCAAGTGATTGCTCTCGTGGATGGGCATTGCCGCCAGACGACAGAAGGGCGACTTATCGAGACCCGGAATTGCGCCGACCGACGTTGCGCGCTGAGGCTACATCGCGCCGTCAGGCATCGGCGAGCTTGGAGTAGTTGCAGACGCCAGTGGACCTTCTCATACCCTTGCCACTGCTTTACGCAGTAACACTCCCGAACGCCGAAATCCAGCCAACAACTCCGTCGGCGTCCGATGATCATATTCCTCCCCGAGCGGCGATTTCACATCGGACTTCACCTGCGGATTCGCCCCGCGCCGCAGCAAGAGCTCGACCATGGTCTTATCCGGCATCGCCACGGCAGCATGCAGTGCGCTCCAGCCGAACGACAGCGCATTGATATCGGCGCCGTGATCGAGTAGAAAGTTCACCACCTTTGGCCACCGAAGACACACTGCTTGATAGAGCGGACGCGCGCCCCAATCACCAATCACAGGTCCGGTATTCTCGTCCACAATCTGAAACGGCAGGGATGGTCGCGCAGTTGGCTCGGCGTTGACGTTCGCGCCAGCCCGCACGAGTTCTTCAACCGCGTCTGAGTCGATATGGACCGCCTCCTGAAGGGCGGTCCGACCATCCTCCCAGACGTCTCCTCCGCGCGCTTCCAGGTCCGCGCCGGCCCTCACCAATAAGCGAATCACATCCACACGATTGTGTTTCGCGGCCTCAAGAAGGGGCGTTCGTTCATGGTGAGCGCGACTATCGACATGGGCCCCCTCTTCGAGCAGCAAAGCCACCACATCCGCATGACCCTGGGCCGCAGCCAAATGCAAAGGAAAATCCTTGGAGTCACTGGCTGCTTGATCGAGAGGTGCCCCATATTCGATGAGCAACTCAGCCACCGCGCGATGCCCATAGTAAGCGGCCAACCGTAGGGGTGTAACTTCTCCCGTTGGAATGCTCGCCAAGGTGGCATCCTGACCAACCAGCTGACGCGCATAGTCTACGTCCCCAGCGACACTTGCGCCTAAGATCTGTGCGTTGAATCCTCCAGCTTCAAAGAGCCGCGTTAAAGAGGTCTTGTGCCCCTCGGCTACCGTGTCTTTAATGTCGTCCCACTGGATCATAGTTCCGCCAATACTTCTCGAAATGATCCAACGTGTCCTCGAATGGCCGGACGACATCGAGGGGCGTCTTGTCGAATTTGTCATCGTCTTTGCAGCCAATATGACGCCCTGAGACCCGAGGATCCGCGCCCGCCGCCAACAGCAACGCGACAATCTTGTCGTGCCCCCTCGATGCGGCGTGATATAGCGGAGTTCCCCATCGGTCCATCGCATTCACATCCGCGCCACCCTCAATCAGCAGGCGAACCACTGCAGCATTTCCAATGCGTGCCGCCATACACAACGGAGGGGACGGGAACTCCCCCGTGCGAACTGGATTTACATTGGCTCCGTAGCGCAGCAAGAGTTCCACGCGGGCGGCATGATCCCAAGGAGAACACAAGTAAATCATCGCCCAATCCAGCGCCGTCTTACCCTCGCTGCTAACGGCATTTACGTCTGCGCCATTTCGCAAAAGCAACTCGATCGCAGGAAGGGGATCTCTGCGCCACCCAAATGCCAATTGAATCGGCATGTTGTTTCCCCTCTTATCCCTCGCATTCACGTCCGCTCCGCGCTCCACCAGCAGCTCAATCAATTCCATATTCAGGGCCTGGTCGCGCGACAGCATCGCGAAGTACAGTGCGGTTTGTTGGAACTTATTCGCCGCGTTCACCTCCGCGCCATGATCCAGCAACAGGCGAGCAATCTCTGTCCGTCGATGCCAGGCAGCAACATGCAGGGCCGGATACGGCCTGAAAACCTGAGGTTTCGGCGGTTCGCCAATCGAGCCATCGCCAACGAGCGCGGCTTTCTCCTTCCACAGGGGATCGACCGGCGTCAACCGGCAATCAAGAGCGTTGGCCGCTGATGCGTCTTGCTCCAGAAATCTGCGCACGACGGCGATATCGCCCACCTCTATTGCGGTGAAAAAATCATTCATCTGAAATTTGAACTCACATGTCAGCGGACAATGCGGGCTGTTCTTTCCTCAAAGACACGTCGCTTCATTCCAAATCGTCTCCAACGCCTCTTCCAGGTGATGAGTAAATCGAGCGGCATCGCCTAAATCGGACGCATGGAACCGAGCTCGAAGACAGTTCCGGGCCTCCGTTAATCCCAAGCTATCCGCCGCGTAATGGACGGCAAGGCTTACATAGTCTTCCACCGATTCCGCGATCCAATTCGAAAGACCAACGCTCGTGAGGAGGCTTACTCCGACCCTCGATACGTGGGTTTCCCCGGCCAGCGTGAGCACAGGCACGCCCATCAGCAGCGCTTCGCAAGTTGTCGTCGTTCCATTGTAGGGGAAAGGGTCGAGTGCGATGTCGATATCCCGGTAAGATTCGAGATGGAGTTGGGGTGCTGGCACGGGCGCGACGAAATGGATTCGTTCCCGCCTAATTCCGTGCTTCTCATACTCCGCCAAGAGATACCGTTGAGCGCCCACATCCGCCGAATCCTTGTGCTTCAGCATGAGTCTCGCGTCGGGCAGCTTGCGAAGGATACTGCTCCAAGCGCCGATTACGGGAGGCGAGAACTTCATCAGGTTATTGAACGAACCAAATGTGATGGACCTCCGCCGCAAAACGGGTGGCTCGGCAACTGGCGGAAGAAAACAGAGTGGATCGTAGGATAGAAAGCAATCCGGCAGGCGAACCAAGCGTTCGGTATGATAGCGATCGCTCAAGCCAGGTGGATCGGCCTTGGCGTCGGTGATTCGGTAATCCATGGCGCGCAGGCCGGTCGTGTTCGGATAGCCAAGCCATGTCACCTGTACAGGCGCTGGTTTTAGGACAAACAGGAGCATCCGGTTGCCTCCCGTGTGCCCGCCAAGATCCACGAGAATATCGATCGCGTCCCGGCGAATGAGAGCTGCCGAATCTTCGTCGCTAAGTTTGCTAATGTCCCGCCAATGATCTCCAGCCATTTGTTGAAAATCCTGGGTAACCGAGTCCGCGATTATCCCGCTGGAGTAACTGAAAATCTCGAATCGACCGGCATTGTGGCGAGACAGTACCGGCCGCAGAAGATGAGCTACGGAATGCCTCCGAAAGTCTGCCGACACGTATCCGATGCGTAGTCTCTTCTTGTCAAGGTCGTCTGAAGGACTCCTTTTCTCGCCAACGTCGCCCGAGGGATCGCCTGACCCAAATGGCCGCTCCCACGCTCGTCCGAATTCGCAGTGGGCGGAGAACATCTCTTCGGCAGATTGCCCCGGCAGATAATGGGAGCAGAATAGAAGGCTGGAGTGAAGCGCAGCATTCGGTTTGTCCCGCAGGACTCGCCGCCACTCATCCAGGGTTTCGGACAAACGGCCCTGCGTGAGCATGGCTCCCGTCATCCGCTCCATCAGCGCAGGTCCGGCGCAATCATTTTGGATCGCGCGATGGCAGGTCTCAAGGCTGTTGTCTGATCGTCCGATTTCCGAATAGATGCCCGCGAGCCTGACATAGTCTTCTTGCCTGCGAGGATCGAGCCGCAGAGCTAGCTCAAATCGTTGAATCGCGAGACCGAACTTGCGGCGAAGGACAAGCGCGCACCCGACATCGCTGTGGATATCGGCCGATTCCGGCAATAGGTGAGAAGCTCGGGCCAAGAGTTCGAGAGCCAATTCCAGGTTTCCACGGTCGCGTGCGATGCATCCGAGCCCATGGATGGCGATAGGATTTCCAGGTTCCTTCCGCAGGATCGCGCGGAAGCTCGACTCGGCGTCTTTATGACGCCCTTCTTCGTATTGGCGCCATCCGGCCTCGAACAGGTCGCCTGAAGGCAGCATGGCGGTGAACTAGAGACTCGACATCGTGAGCGGCTGCGACTCAACCCTGAGTCTGATCAGGTGGCGCATCGCTCTGGGGTGGTCGGGAGCGAGCGACAATGCTACTTCCAAAGCAGCAGCGGCTCTTTCGTAGTGTCCGAGACGCGCCATTGCCACGCCCAGACAATAGTGTCCATTCACGTTGTCATAGCGAACTTGAACGGCTTTCAGGGCGCAGGCGGCAGCCTCTTCATTACGCCGCTGCTTTAGCCGGATGGCAGCTAGCCCGGCGTGCGCGTTGGCATTTTCGGAATCGGTACGGAGGGCGGATATATACGCCTGTTCGGCTTCGTCCCAGAGCTTCTTTGCGAGGTAGACGTCTCCAATGGCGGAGGAAATAAAAGTGGAAAGTTGGTCGATTCCGGTTGCAGTTTCTTCCGCCATTTGGAAAGCCGCCAGCGCCACGTCCTCTTCCTTGCGGTGCATGCGAATCACTCCCCAATAGAGATGCATCCAGGAACATATTTCCCGGCCCGCCAGAAGACGCGAAAGAATCTCTTCGGCCTGCTCCACGCGCCCCGCGGCGAGACAGCATTGCACTAGGGCTCGCTGATAACGCAAACTCTCAGGGGCTGCTTCGGCCAGCGACTGAAGGATCGGGAGCGCGAGAGTGGGACGGGCAGAGCTCATGTATACGGAAGCCAGATCGAAGCCGACGTTGCTGAAGCCGGCAAGCTGGGAATCGGTACGATCGAGGGCGATAAAGCTTTCGGAAAGACCTCGCGCCATGACGGAATCCGATTTGAGGTTTGCGCCGTCGTTCGCGGCATCTTCTTCTCCTGCTCTCTCCTCCCAGCTAGAACAGAAAAGAGCGGCGTGAGGCTGCGTGAAAATCTGCTGCAGGACGCGTCCATCCATATCGCGACCAACCGGGAGGCCAAGCATCGAGAGAATCGTGGGCGCTACGTCGAGCAAGCCCGCTCCAAAAACAAGCTCGTCTTTGCGAATGCCGGGTCCGCTGACACACAGGATGCCGTATTCCCGGCGCCAGGCGGATTGCTGATCGAAGGTGGTGTGCGACCGCCGCGGGCTGTCGGCGCCAGAGCGAAAGCCGTGATCGGACACTAGCACCACAATCGTATCCGGCCCTGCGATTTCCAAAAGCCTCGCGAGCATCCGATCCTGGAACCGATAGACATTCGGGACAACATCCGAATAGACCTCGCGGTCCTCCGGGCGAGCATCCTCGCCGCTAAGTCCCCGATAGCGCATGAACAAGTGAGAGAAGTAACCGATGGCGTTGTAGTAAACGGATGCGAATCGCCAGGGACTCTGCTCCAGACCCCACGTGGCGGCATTGTGAATGGAACTCATCGCCGCCAAGCCCGCTGCGATCCTCCCTAAGCGATCGTCGTAGCGTTGATCGACTTTGAGAGCAAGCGGGACCAATTCCAGCAGGGCGGAAGGAGGGATTTCCGCAGTGGCGATCCGTAAGGGAGCCAGGGTTTCGTTTAGTTGAGGGGGCGAGATACAGCCTTCGGCAAGGGTCCAGGTCTGGGCATTCCGCACACGCTCATCGACGTATTGCGGAGAAACAAAGATGCCTTGGATCGCTTCAGCAGGGTATGCGCCGGGCCAGCCGATCGCATGCGTGGGAAGATCCCGTTCTGAGGTCAGATTCCAGAGAGCCTTCGCCCGGCGGGAGAGGGAGCTTGCAGCCGACACGTTGAGCGTTCGACTAAGGGCGAAAGGTCCAAAGATCCCGTGCTTGTCTGCGGCCTTGCCGGTGAGCAGAGACGTCCAAAGCAGATTTGGGGAATTCGGGTAGAGGGTCCGCAAGTCTCCCATGACGCCGTTGCGAATCAGCCCTTCCAGGGCTGGGAGGGAACCATCTTCCAGGAGCGGCTGGATTATCTGCCAGTCAGCCGCTTCCCAACCGATCAGCAGAGCTCTCGGCGCACTAATGCTCATGCAGCCGTTATTCGGCTGGGTTGCGTTTCCGCCGAAATAACGCCAAACCCGCAGCTCCCAGAGCGAAGAGAGACAAAGTTCCCGGCTCCGGCGCGACCGTTGCAAGATCGAACGTCGTAATGGCCGTGTCCGGGTTGGTCTCGTAAGCGTAGCCGATCACATTGAGGCCGTTGGATTCGACAAACCCGAGATTGTACGTCGTGCCGGGGCCGTAGATGCCAAAGCCCATAAAGCTGGGGCCTGGATCCGAATCGGGTAAAGCGCGGTCCAGCACAATCGCGCCGGGGTAGACAAAGGAGGTGGATGTGACGTTGGGAGGGTTAATAACGTCTCCAACATGAAAGAAGGCTGGTGAACCAATCGCGACAGGCGCGAAAAAAGCGCCACTCCGGACAAATATGTCGGGTTGGTGGGTGATGACGCCAAACCCCGTGGTTGTGCCAAAGAGGCCCGATCCAAATAGGGTATACATCCCCGTATAGTTCAAGTCGACGAGACCGGAATTGTCCAGATTGATATCCAGCTGACTCCCAATCACCGACAGATCAACAGGAGTCGGGAATATCGTTGTAATGACTCCCGCGTCGACGGATTGACCAGCCGCCAATGCGGCAGCCGCGATCATCCCATAGCGTCCAATAGACCAGTCCGACTGCGCTTTTTTTCGCCTTTTGAGCATGTTTAGTGAGGATATCACATCATCGCTAAAAGCAGTCGGGCACCCGGCACAGCGCGGAGTCAGTTGGAAGTCCCCCACCAAGGAAAGGAGGAAAGGCCGAGATAAAATCTCGGCGCGGCACGACGAAATCGTGCGCCAAATCATCAGGGCTAGCGGCAGGTGGGGAAGTGGGATATGATTTTGGTGGTTCTATGCTTACTCGGATCACTTGGCCCACCAAGCTGACGATGTAGCTGGGGTCGTCCTCGCGGTTAGGGTCGGACTCGCCTTTTTACTTGGTAATGGTCGATCACCCATTCCAGGGCGGAGCGGGAGCCCAGCCGGTATTCGAAGGCTTCGGGCGCAACACTGCTCAGAGGGAGGGACACGTTGATCCGCATCAAGCTTTGGCGGCAGCGAGCTTCATTTTTCTCTACGCGTTCGCAGTAGCGGACATCCTTGTTTATGATCTCTTCTAGAGGCCACGGATCTAGTGATTCGTAGTGGGGTGCAGGCGAGATTTGTATCGAACCATTCCGCTTGCTCCTAAGTAATGCCGGCAAAACGGAGCGCGGCGGCATGTTACTTTATCTCCAATGATGACGCCACCACGCCCTTTGCCGGCTAGCTTGTTATAGATGCCACCGCCTGAGCCCGAACAACTCAGCCGGACCATTGAGACCCTATACCGGTCGGAATCGGGCCGGGTTCTGGCGACGCTCGTGCGCCTGCTGGGAGACTTGGACCTGGCTGAGGAGTCGATGCATGAGGCATTCGCCGCCGCGCTGGAATTCTGGTCTCAGACTGGGGTTCCGGACAATCCACGCCCCTGGCTGATTTCAACGGCACGCTTCAAGGCCATCGACGTGATCCGTCGGCGCGCGCGCTTCGACAGGGCACAGAGAGATCTTGTTGCCCACTTGGAATCGCGCGTCAACGACGCTCGCGCCGGAAATGAGGAGACCGGAGATGAAGAGATAGAGGACGATCGCCTCCGTCTGATGTTCACCTGCTGCCATCCCGCTCTGCCTCCGGAAGGACAGGTTGCGCTCACGCTTCGTGAAGTCTGCGGCCTGACTACGGAAGAGATTGCCCGCGCATTTCTCGTTACGCCGGCAACTCTCGCCCAACGCATCGTGCGCGCCAAGACAAAGATTCGAGAGACACCGATTCCATACGAGGTGCCGTCGCCGCAGGAGTTGCCGGAGCGGCTGGACGCGGTGCTTCAGGTCGTCTATCTCGTCTTTAACGAGGGTTACTCGGCTGCGGCGGGAACGGAGGTAACCAGGGCCCATCTGACTGGGGAGGCTATTCGATTAGGACGGCTGCTGACGGAACTCTTCAGTAACATCGCGCACAACGCAGCGGGTCGCGATGTTTTTTCGTTAGGCGAGCGCGCCCCGCGCTGTGCGCTCCAGCCAGAGCCGGAAGTGATTGGGTTGCTTGCTCTGATGTTGCTGCAGGAATCCCGCCGCGCCGCGCGAACCTCCCTCACCGGAGAGCTGATTTTGCTGGTAAATCAAGACCGCTCGCTCTGGAACCGTGAGCTGATCGCGGAGGGAGTGGCATTGGTGGAGAAAGCTCTAAGGTCCCGGCGCTTCGGTGCTTACACACTGCAGGCTGCGATTGCGGCTGTCCATGCGGAGGCGGAATCGGCTGCGGCGACCGACTGGCGGCAGATAGTTACGCTTTACAACCAGTTGGTGCGCATTCAGCCTTCGCCGGTAGTCCATCTCAATCGCGCCGTGGCAATTGCCGAGCGCGATGGTCCAGGGGCCGGTCTGACGCATATCGACGCGTTGTTGGAACATGGTGAATTGGCAGACTACTACCTGGCGCATTCAGCCCGTGCAGAGTTGTACCGCAGGCTGGGCAGAACCTCTGAGGCTCGGACTTCTTACGAGAGGGCGTTGGCGCTGACCCACCAGGAACCGGAGCGGCAATTCCTGCAGGAACGGATTCGGCAGTTGAAATAAGAAACTTTGAAATAAAAATGGGAGTGGCTGTCGATTTTCGGTTTCCCCAACGACTATAGGACAAAGGAACGATGAGCTACGGTTCTTCAGTAACGTCGCGCACAACGCAGCGGGTCGCGATGTTTCTTCATTCCAGCGAGCGCCCCGCGCTGTGCGCTCCTAAGTGAACAGGAAACCAGTCATCACAAACAAACCACAGAAAATAAGGAGAAACGTCATGCCACAATATCTGGTCGCTAACTACCTCCCCGACGACTTTGACCCGTCCACCGTAACCGAAACGATGATGGAGGAGATCCACGCGCTCAACCGCGAATTGATTGCTGCCGGCGTCAGGAAGTTCGCCTGCGGAATTTCCCCGGCCGCCAACGCGAAGACGGTGCGGAAGCAGCCCGACGGCAAGGTGCTCGTCACCGATGGGCCATACACCGAGACCAAGGAGCACATGGGCGGCTTCTGGATACTGGAATGCGCAGACCTGGACGAAGCTCTCGCGTGGGCGCGCAAGGCTGCCATCACCTGCGATGCGGTGGGCGAGGTGCGCGAGCTCCTTTTCTACCCGGCTCCAGAACAAGGATCCGGCGGAAGCAAGTAAACAACCTGGTCATTGCGGCCCCAGAACGCGCGCCGTAGTGACCGCCCACAGGCGATTTGTGCCGTTGTGCGCTGGTTACTGGAGAGAGAAGAAGAAGGAAAAGAACGATGAAATATATATGTTTGGGGTACTACGACAAAGACAAATTTGATGCCATGCCTGAGACCGAACGAAACGCCATGTTCGACAGATGCTTTGACTATGACAACCATCTTCGCGCTAGCGGGCATTGGGGTGGCGGCGAAGCGCTTCAGGGTCCGGAAACCGCCCTGACCCTGTCCTGGAAGAACGGCAAAGTGGCAACGACCGACGGCCCCTATACGGAAACCAAGGAACAACTCGGCGGCATTCTCGTCCTTGAGGCGAGGGACATGAACCATGCTGTACAGCTGATCGGCCAGCATCCGGCGCTGACGTTTGGCAACATTTTCGAGATTCGGCCAATTGGGGACATGAGCGAAATCATGAAGGCAAGCGAGCAGCGGCGGAGAAATAGCGCACCATGAACGCGAGCTTCGGTCTGGAGCAAAATGTCACGACAAGAATCGGGGAGGAAAGAGCACAGATGTCAAAAGTTCGTGTAGCGGGTTTTAGCGTTTCATTGGACGGTTTCGGCGCTGGGATTGAGCAGAGCCTGAGCGATCCGCTGGGCAAGCGTGGAACCGAGATCTTTCAGTGGTTTTTTCACACGCAGAGTTTCTGCTCAATGCACGGGCAAGAGGGTGGGTCGGTCGGGGACATCGACGATGAGTTTGCCCACCGCGCGATGGACAACTTTGGCGCCTTCATTCTCGGCCGCAACATGTTCGGTCCCGTGCGTGGCGCTTGGCCGGACAAGTCATGGAAGGGCTGGTGGGGCGACACTCCGCCCTATCATGCTCCAACCTTTGTTCTGACCCACTACGAGCGTGAGCCCCTGGTCATGGAGGGAGGAACTACCTTCTTCTTTGTTACTGGCGGAATCGAAGAAGCGCTCGAACTCTCGAAGAAGGCCGCAGGCGCCAAAGATGTCAAGATTGGAGGCGGCGTGTCAACAGTCCGGCAGTACCTGAAGGCCGGACTGATCGATTCCCTGCACCTTGCATCGGTGCCTGTCCTCCTTGGCCAGGGTGAACCTCTGTTTCAGGGCCTGGACCTGCATTCGCTTGGATTCTCCGTAACCGATCGCAAGGCCTCGGAATACGCGACGCATCTCACGTTAGAGAAGGTCTAGGGCGGAGTTGTGAGCGAAACCTCAATACGCCCGATCGATCTCCGAGAACGCAGGCGGGAGCAATAGTCTGATCCTTCCGCTATGAATTTGTTATAGAGGCGCTCTGGCCACTCGGTGGAGAAGTAGCGTTTGGGTGTCGGCGTGGTCACGTGGCGAGCGGTCGCGCCCTGCTTGCGGCCACTCAGTGTGTGGCGGGTAGTCCGACGACGATGAGCACCGTGTAGTCCTGCTTGTGGCAGCCGTTCACGACGGGCATGGCCGCCCCTGGATTCACCGGAAAACCCGTCGTCGCAACGTTCGCGGGCGAGCACGAGTTTTTAGCCGTCGCCGGCGTGTAGCGTGCAGAGCGGCATCCAAGATGGGTAACATCGTTTAGGGTTGCGCCGTTGGCGAGTTCCCATCGCTGATTGCCGTTCTTGTCCTTGGGGTGAATTGTCAGCACGGTCGTCACCTCGCGGTCGCCCGTGACGAGGTATTGCCCAGGAGCCAGCGGAAAGCTTGGCTTCTCCATGATCAAGCCGTGTTCCTCCAGCCACCAGTCCTCCGCGTCGAATTTCCACTGTGCCGGCGCCACACCATCCGCCTTCAATTTAGGGTAGTGGTCCAGTTTGCAAGCGCGCGGGCCGGGGTCCTGGTTCCAGAAGCCCCAGGATTGCGCGCCGTTGCCGGAGGTGGCTCCGGGGTCTCCCAACGCCGCGATGAATTGCGGCTCGATGCGCCTGAACTTCGAGAGGTCTACGCCTGACGCGTGAACCGGCGGCTGCAGGCCGGCCGCCAACATGAGGGATCCCATGGACAGGAGCCAGCGGCTCACGGACGGCACGAGGTGGCGGACATTCATACGATTGCTCCTATTCGACGACCTGATGACATCCTACACCAACGCGCGCCCCGGAGCTGGCCTCCTCGTGGTGGATCTGAACCTCGGCACAGCCTCAGGACTCCTCGCCTCACGGTGCCGCACCTCGCCGATGTAGCGCGCTTGGTATACCAGCTCGATGGCTCTCGGCACGCGGTATCCCTACGGTAGGCGGTCCGACTCCGGGGGCCGATGAGCTAGAGATAGGTTCGGACGGTCGGGTCAAGGCGGTGCTCAAACGCTGAAAGCACTACACCTGGAAGCTCTGCTGGTACGCAAGTTCCCTGGAGCGTCTTCTCTTCTTAGATGGCGAGCTTCGTTAAGCGCACCGCCAACGCCTCCTTTGTCCCGAGGCTCTTGTCGATAGGTCCTTCTATGTCGACCAGCGTTTACCGAAGTCTTCGAGGTGGCAATTGAGATGCCGCGGGCGGATAACGCGCTATTCGTAGAAAGCGTAGCTCCTTCGTCCAGGTGGCCGACGAATCCAGCCAATGAAGCTTGGTCGTGCCCTTGAGAAGGCGGGCGGGTCTCCTACTCGTCGCGCATTTTCCTTACTGATCGCGCGATGAGCCGGAAGCGATCCATCGGATTCACGATGTCCAGATCCGAATGATTGGCACCCACAGACGTGGGGCTTGCGTCACTTTTTTGAAGTTGCGTTCAAGCGTTTGTCCGGCCGATTCCGGGAAAACTTTGCCTACCTGCTTATTTTGGGTTTTCTCTGACGTAACATCCCGGGAAATTCCGCAACGCCTTCTGGGGCCGGCGCAGGGGGGTGGAGTCGTTGTTCAGCCGCGGCGCGCAGTTGTGGTTGATACCGGCATCTCGCCACAAGTTGGCCTTCGTCCAGGCCGCTCGAACCAGCGCGAATTACGAACAGAATCTGATCGGCGCTGCCGTGCAATACAACCGCAAGCAATCCAAGCTCGGGAACGTGAAGCAGTCGAGGTTCGAGTGCGGATTGAATTCCGGGTTGCGTCGGAACCTCTTTGATCCAGTCGCAGACTTTTCCAATGGATGCGGCCGTATCGTCGGTCCTGTGGGACCTCCAGCGTGTACGATTGACAAGTTCAAAACCGATCACTCGCCAGCGTCGGCTCGTTAGGGCGACCACCGAATGACCCGAGATCGCCAAATGGTCCATCCAATTTTCCTTCAGCAGTTCTTCCAACGGAACAGCGTGCCGGAGAAGTGTATGCGTGCGCCGGCTTTCAATACCGGCGATATATCGCCGGACCGCGGCAGGAGTTTTAGGATTCCCGGTCTTGTTCATGGTTGTCAATCCGAAGGCGGCTTTGTGAAATAAGTCGCTCGCCAATGGCCGATATCGCGATACCGATCACGGAACGCAAGATAATCCCAGGATTGCGGACTCCCCGGCCCGGTTTGGGGATCGATGATCCACAGGCTGTTATTCGGTTCGATGCCCGTGATGACAACGAAATGGCCGGGCCGGTCAAGGCTCCATTCGATAAACGCCCCGAGGGGGCGGCGGATGGAGAGTTGGCTGCGAATCAGATTCGGCGCTACTGCCGAGCTCACTCCATTCTGAAGGCAATCCACAGCCCTCAGAGACGACTCCAGGTCGCAAGGCACATCGCAGACGCCTCCCGGCCCGCTTTCGCAGCAATCAGCGCGGTTCAGTTGCGAATTGACGATAGCGCACATGCTTGGCCCCTCGCCCGCATAGAAACGGTGAACCGCCTCGGTCACTGAGGCCCAGCACCAATAATTCGTGCTGTACGGCTCGCATGTAAAGTTCAAACTGCCCATATTACTGGCCGCATCATTGAGAAATTGGTTTGCCATCGGGGCCGACCAGCAGAGGACATTGCAGGCCCGCCGCTGCGCATGCCGCTAAGTAATCGGCCTGACTCTGGAGCAAGGTCTTCCGCCGGTCCAGTTCTCCGCCGACGCTGTTGCTCTGGGCCGCCGTATCTGCCCGAGCCTTGACGGAAGCCAGTTGCTTTTGGCGCGCGTCTATCGTGCCCGTCACCAGCGTGGATGCCGAATCGACCGTGTCCTTGTTCACCGCGGCTTTGGATCCGAACTTGATCGAAGCAAGTGCGCCTGTGGATTCATCGAATTCGGCGTCATAGTCAGTGCTGAATCCGCCCAAGGAGGAAGGCAGCGTGAGCACCGGTCCTAACTGCGCGATTGTGGCCCCGGCTCTTCCTTTCTCTTTGTCCCCGTCGAGAATCTGGATCAGCCGGGGAGCAGGTAGACGGTAAGGGAATCCGCGAACGCCAGTCGCTGGCTTGACCGCGAGCCCGCTGCGCTGAGCCAGATCGTCGCATCCGTTTCCTGATGGTGAGACGCCTTGCGGGCAGGCCACTTGCAGCGTAACTTGTCGCGGGCTTGCGCATTTATCCACTTTCCAGTTGTCTGGAATCTGGATCCCTTCCCGTTGCTGACTGTCATCAACCGTACAGATGCCTTGGCCGGGATCGTAGGAGAAAAGAGACACCGGCGCGACGGGGACGCCACTAGCTTGGGGAGGTCGGGACGGCGGTCGGTAAATAAACGCTGGCGTCCAATCTTCGGGGGAGCTACTCCCAAGGTAATCCTCTCGTTCCGACTGAAGAATCGCGTTCAGTGCTGTTTGTACATCTTTGGGCGCTTGAGCGACCTGAATTGCACCTGGCAAAGACTGTATCGTCGCCATCATGCTGCGGTATTCGGCAAGAGCCTGCCGTAGAACGGCAACCTGAGTGAGATCCTTTGCCGCGGCTTCGACAGAGGCTTCATAAAAAGGAACCTTCTTTTTGAGCTCCTCTAGGCTGTTCCCCCAATTTGGGTTGCGAAGCTGGCAGAAGGTTGTCTGATCGTCTTCGGGTTTCGGCAGGTAGGTCACTTTAGAAAAGTTGTCCAAGATCGTCTCTTCCTCGGGCGTTGCGCGCGTGGCGCACTGGTTATGCGCAGCAGCCGCACCCGGTCCGCTACCACCTACTGGAGCCAGAACCGTTCGGTTGACGACTCCGGAAGCTAAACTGGCGAGCGAAAGGATTGTATCCGGGGCGGTGTTGGTGACCGTGATCAGCCCGCTCGTCAGCACTCCCTGTGAGTTGAACTTCATCGTCCCATTGCGATCCTGCCATAACTGCTCCCATGCCGTTGCTTTGACGGCCATCGAATACACCTGGTCAGGATCGGGCTCGGAGGATTGGCTGATGGCTGCGGACTTGACCTTAATGCCTACCTTTTCTTGACGGATCACATCGTCGGGCTTGGCGCCCAAAGCGGCGAGGAACAGGTCCGCCCACGGCGCGAAAACTCCGGGCTCCTTAGTCATTTTTGTTACCGTCACCTGAGCGGTGACCACTGTGCGCGGAAGATTGTACTGCAGTGTATCGGATTTGACGGTTGGAGTCTTTGGAATCTCTTGAATTCGGGTCACAGCGAATCGGTTGGCGCAGCCCCCGATCGTTAGCCCTACGGAAAGCAAGCAAGTT
Source organism: Terriglobia bacterium (assembly GCA_963766615.1). Classification (GTDB taxonomy): domain Bacteria; phylum Acidobacteriota; class Terriglobia; order Bryobacterales; family Bryobacteraceae; genus Palsa-187. The sequence goes on along the minus strand of CAVYBC010000005.1, from coordinate 55,110 downwards.
TCAGCAATATATTTCATATCACAGCTAGTAGCGCAATTTGATGTAAAAGGCCGCCACAATTCTTGTCCGATCTCCGCTTTACGTCGCTACCTCATCCGAACTAGCGGTTGAACCATTTGACGGTACAACTGCGCGGCCCCATCACCTGGGTGACTATCTCATTGGCAATCAATTAGGTAGCCTCTTGAACTCGGGTGAATTCCAATCGACCGTCCCTTGGGGATCGAAGGCGGTGACCCGCCAAAGTGGAACACTCCGTTCCGCTTGTCACGGAGGCGGAATAATCATTGCGCTGCGCGCCTGAACGCCGAGGAGGACTCGGCCACAAGCGCGGAACGCAAGTCAATTCTGAGCTATGAGGACAATGAACTCCGAAGCGCCTTCAAGAGATCCGTGAATTGAAACGGCTTGCGAATAAAGCTGTGGATCTGCGGCGTGCTCATTAAGCTTGCGATCATCTCCTGGCTATAGGCGCTGGTCAGAATCACCTTTATATCGGGCTTCGCGTTCACGGCTTGGGCAATGATTTCGCGACTGGTAGGCCCTGGCATTGTCATATCCAGCAGAACTACATCGATTTGGGCCCCGTCTGCACGCAGAAATTTGATCGCAGAAGAACCCTCGGCAGCTTCGAATACCCGGAAGCCAGCCTTACGGAGCATCTTCCCAATAGCCTGGCGCAGCTGGTCCTCGTCTTCCACAACCAGAACGGCGCCATGCTGAGAAGGGGCCGCCGTTTGCTCGCGGCCGGATATCGCTTGGCCGCCTGCGGCAGAAGTGATTTTCGCGGATGGCAGCAACACTTGAAATGTAGTTCCTTTGTCCGGTTCGGTTGCCAGATGAATCGCTCCGCCGAGACTGCGCACGATTCCCTGTACGACGGCCATTCCAAGTCCTCGGCCCATGGATTTGGTGGTGAAGAACGGGTCGAAGACCTTAGCCTGCGTTTGCAGAGACATGCCGCAACCAGTGTCGGAGACCTCTAGTTCCACGAACTCGCCATCCGGCAACATTCTGGATGAACTCGCACCGGATTCCCGTTGCAGGTTCACACACCTCGTGATCACCCGAATCACTCCATCCCGATCACCAATGGCATCCGAGGCGTTCGTAACGAGGTTCATCACAATCTGCCGTAGTTGTGCGGCATCGGCACGGATGGCCGGAAGATCGTGGCCAAGATGGGCCTCGATCACGGCGTGCTTGGTCACCGAAACCTTGAGCAACGAGAGTATCTCGTCGACCGTCTTCGAAAGATCGACCGGCCCGGCATCCCCGCTTTCTTTTCCGGCATAGATCATCAACTGGCGAACGATCTCCGAGCCGCGCATCGCCACATCAGAGATCGCGTTCAGCTCTTCCTTGCATGACGACCCCGCATCCAACTGCAACAAACCCAGCTCCGCTTGAGCCTGCACCGCACCCAAGAGGTTGTTGAAATCGTGAGCAATCCCGCCCGCCAGCGTTCCCACGCTCTCCAGTTTCTGCCTGAAGAGGGCCTCCTCCTGGGTGTGCTTGATTTCGGTAATATCCTCGATCATGGCAAGTCCGTGGAGAGGCCGGCCGTCGGGTCCACGAATAATCGATGCAGTCAGGTTGATCCAGATCATTTCCCCGTTTTTCTTCTGGTATCGTTTTTGCATCCGGTAGGGTATCTCGCGCTCGAAGAGCCGCTTGGCGAGTTCTACATCCGCTTCTACGTCATCCGGATGTGTAATTTCGGCAAAGGTTTTCTGGACGAGCTCCGCCTCAGGGTAACCCACCATTTCACAAAGGGCTCTATTGACCTTCTCGAAACGAAAGTCCCTGCCCACAAGGGCGAGACCGAGAGGCCCCTCTTCGAACACCCGACGGAAACGTTCTTCGCTCTCACGCAACGCGGCCTCCGCGACGCGCAGCTTTTCCACTTGCCCCCTATCGTGCTTGCGTTCATCGACCACTGCTGCCAATACGAGAATTGTCGCCGAGTAAATGGCAATGAGCAGCCGGAGGTCGTCTGCCGACAGAGCTTGCTCCCAATGCAGTTGGTACCACAGAGTGGTACCGATAATTGCGTTCGCGGCCAACGCCAGGACGGCTAGACGCATGCCGCGGAAGAGCGTCAACACGAGGGGCGGGATGAACGTCAGGTAGGTTACGTTGAGACCATACTGCACCTTGAAATGCACACTGATCCAAAAAGTAGCTGTCCACACCGCCACTTCGACAGCCAATTCCAGGGCATTCCGGGTAACGAACGCCCCCTCCCATTCATTCTCTGCGCGTGAAGCGGTCCATTCCTTTAGCGGCCCGAAAAGGTATACCAATACTGCTGGAGCCACGGCCAAAATTCCTGCCGCACCGCGCAGCCAACTATCTAACGTGTTTGGGATGCCGGCAGGCACTGGGATACCCACAACGGGAAGGACCGTGCTTTGCAGTAACGCCGGCACGGCTGGCGCCAGAACGGCGCCTGCCAGGAATGCCAGCGTCGATCTCTCCCGCAATAGCCAAGGTTTGCTCCTCGCAAGCCTCTGGGCTACAGCCAACGCGCAGGCGTGGGAGATTAGATAGAGAGGTGTGACAAAAAGGGCGCCTCTCCAGCCAAAGAAACCCAGGAACGCTATAAAAAAGAGGAGTTGACTCCAAACGAACCCCCGCCATCCCAACACTAGCGTGAGCGCGAACAGTATGGCGGGACGGTACGCGAGAGTCGGGCTTAGCAGTCCCCTCCAAAGGGATCCGTCCAGAAGGCCGAAAACTGCAATGCCGGCCACCATCACGCTAAGGATTCGCAGGTCTCTTGAGTGCAAGACGCGCCCGATCTGCACTGATAGCCGGGGCATGGGTAGTATTCTACATGGAAGGTCCCTGGAGTGCCCCCGCCCGCGCCGGTTCAATGGCCGAACCAACTCATCCCCGCGTATCCTGGAGACCCTGTGAACTTCCGTCAAGAACCGATTCGTCGCACCCGACTCAACTTCTGAACGAACGCTCAAATCCAGATGAGCGGATAGTCGCTACGTCGGACATGGGCCGAAAGCGCGTCGCGCCAGATTACTCCTGTGATGTCGCTCTCCCGTCATCTGGCCGGTACGCCCATCCACGTGAGCAATCACATCGGGGGACGCCCCAAGGTCCCCGCTCTGCGGCACTCAGGAACAGCAGAACCGGCTCAAACACGAGTTGAGCGACTCCCTCTCAATTCGACGATAACCAAGGTTACAATCCTCTTTGAGGCCGTGAAGACTCCAAAAGCCTCCGTCCACAAGAAGTTCTCCGACGCGCTCGACGATCTTGTCGCGCAGGTGAAAAAGGACAGGTCTGTCCTGGCCGCCATCATCTGCGGAAGCCTGGCCCACGATACGGTGTGGGAAAAATCGGACATTGACCTCGCGCTGGTAACCATCGACGACAAGCAAGTCGAAAGGTCAGGCCTCTCCTTATATGCGGGCGGGCTTAACGTCCATGCTTTCCTGATGCCGAGGGCCGAGTTCCGCAAGACTGTGGAAGGAGGCGTTCGCAACTCGTTCATGCACTCGCTGCTGGCGAAGGGGCGCCTGCTCTACACGCACGATGAAACCATCGCCGCGCTGTGCGCGAGGCTGCACGAGATCGGCGAGCGCGACACTCAAGTTCAGCTCCTTTCCGCTGGCATACATGCACTCGCGCCCATTGATAAGGCACACAAGTGGTTCGTGACTCGCGGCGATCTGGACTACACCGCCCTTTGGATCCTCTACGCCGCAACGCCGCTCGCCCGTATCGAGGTGATCGGAGCCCGCCTGCTGGCCGACCGCGAAGTGATTCCCCAGGCCATGAAGTTGAACCCAGGCTTCTTCAAGACCATCTATTCGGAACTGCTCAACCAGAAGAAGACAACCAAGAACGTTCAGGCGGCTCTAAAATCGATTGACAGGTACATGGCGGAACGGGTACCCACAATCTTCCAGCCGGTTCTGGATCATCTGCGCGAAGTGGGCGAGGCTCGGTCGGCGACCGAGATTGACTCTCACTTCAAACGGAACTTCAACATCGAAAGCGTGAGCTCAGCCTGCGAGTACCTGGCCGACCTCGGACTCATCGCCAAGGCCTCCACACCACTACTGCTTACGAAGAAGAGCAACATCCAGGTAGAGGAACTGGCATTTGTCTATACGGGAGAGTGGCCAGATGAGTTCTAAGCCCATTAAAGCGGCCCGTACGACAATCGCCGTACAGGGCGCGCGGGTTCATAACCTCAAGAACATATCCGTGGAGATTCCGCGCGGCAAGTTGATTGTCGTCACTGGGTTGTCTGGCTCCGGTAAGTCGAGCCTCGCCTTTGACACCATCTACGCGGAGGGGCAGCGCCGCTACATGGAATCGCTTTCCAGCTTCGCCAAGCGCTTCATCACCCAAGTGGCCAAGCCGGATGTGGACTTCGTGTACGGGTTGTCCCCTGTAATTTCGATTGAACAAAAAACCATGGGCAACAACCCGCGTTCCACCGTGGGCACCATGACCGATATTGCGAGTTACCTGAACCTGCTCTACGCGACCATAGGCCAGCCCCACTGCCCGCGCATCAGGAGAACCAACTCCCAGCAAGACAGCAAGCCAGATTTTGGAGGCGATCCTCGCCTTACCGGAAGGCGCCCAGATAGAGCTGCGCGCTCCCGTGTTCAAACAATACGGCGAGGATCTGGACTTCGTATTGACCGAGGTGCGCAAGAAGGGTTGCCGGATCCTGATCGTCGACGGCAAGCCCGTGGACATTTCCGCGCAGGTAGAGCTGGACGAATCCACAGTTAAGGATATGGACGCAGTGGTCGACCGGTTCGTGGTCGGACGTAAACACGAAAAAGCGATCAAGGCAGGCATTGCCGCCACGCTTCTGGTGGGCGACGGTCTGCTGCGGGTGGAAGTGATTAAAGGCGCGACCAAAGCGGAGGCGGAACGATTCTACCGCGGCCTGTGCAGCCCGACGCATCATTTCGTTTATGGCGATATTCAGCCCGAGTACTTCATGTTCAACAATCCCGAAAGCGCATGCCGCACTTGCGGAGGCTTGGGAATCCACAAACTGACGCATCCCGAGTTGCTGGTGCCTGATCCGAAGCGCAGCATTACAGGCGGCTGTTTTGTGCGCGAGGCGTTCAAATACAACCCGGACACCTGGGATGGACGTGTGATGTACAGCCTGTCCAAATCCTTACGTTTTTCGCTCGAAACGCCGTGGGAAAAGCTGCCGGAGACCGCGCGGCACGCGATTCTGGAAGGGCTCGACGGCAAGAAACTGGTCATGCTTATGCCGCCGGAGGCGAAGGTCAAGCGCGAAGATGCGGTAGGCAAGGAAGTCGGTTTCGGCGGGATCGCGCGTCGAATCGAGCGGCATTACCGCCGCTACCGTCAGCGAGGCGAAGCAAATTCGGGGATGGAAGCCTGGCTCGACAAAGTGATGGTGGAGCACACCTGCCCCGACTGCAAGGGCGCCCGCGTCCGTGCCACCCGGCTGCTGTTCACCATCGAAGGCAAGACTCTGTACGATGTCGGCCAGCTTCATTTTGACGAGTTGTACTCGTTTCTCGGCGCGGTGAAGCCGACGGGTCGCGGCGCAGACGCCGGCCGTCATGTTCTCGGCGAAATTCGGGCTCGTGTACAACTTCTGCTGGGAATCGGGCTCGATTATCTAAGCTTCAATCGCAGGTCGGGAACGCTCTCGGGCGGGGAGTCGCAGAGGATCCGTTTGTCCACTCAGATTGGCTCCGGCTTGATGGGGATGCTCTATGTCCTGGACGAACCGAGCATCGGTCTTCACCCGAAAGACAATGTGAAAATGATCGCCACGTTGGAAAGGCTGCGCGACATCGGCAACACCGTCATCGTGGTGGAACACGACGAGGACACCATTCGCTCAGCCGACCACATTGTGGAGATGGGTCCCGGGCCGGGCGTGCATGGCGGCGAAGTAGTGGTGCAAGGTTCCATCGACGACATACTGGGCTGCAAAGCTTCACCGACGGGACAATTCCTCTCGGGCAAGCGATCCATCAAAACACCCAAGCAGCACCGAAAGGGCAACGGGAAGCTGCTCACGGTGCGAGGGGCGCGTGAGAACAATCTTCAGGGCGTAGATGTCACGTTCCCTCTAGGGACCATGGTCGCCATCACCGGTGCCTCCGGCTCGGGTAAGAGCACGCTGATCAACGAAGTCCTTTACAAGGCTCTTTGGAAGCGCCTGGTGGACACACGCACTCTACCGGGAGAGCACGACGGCTTGGAAGGCGTCGAGCATGTGCACAAGGTGGTAAGCATCGACCAGTCGCCTATTGGGCGCAACAGCCGATCCAACCCCGCCACCTACATCGGCTTCTACGACAACATTCGCGACCTGTTCACGGAATCACCGCTCTCAGTGGAGCGTGGTTACAAGGCCGGCCGCTTCAGTTTCAATGTCAAAGGCGGCCGATGCGAGGAGTGCCAGGGCGAGGGCGTGATCACCACGCAACTTTACTTCATGCCCGACGTGGAGGTGTTGTGCGGAGCATGCAAAGGAGCTCGTTTCAACAGCGAGACCCTGGACGTTACAGTCCGGGGGAAAACCATCGACGACGTCCTCAATATGTCGGTCGAGGAAGGCGTGCGATTTTTCGCGGACGAGCCAGCCATCGGCAAAAAGATCGAAGTACTGAACGATCTGGGCCTCGGGTATCTGACCCTGGGACAGTCCGCTACGACGCTTTCCGGAGGCGAGGCCCAGCGCATCAAAATCGCGACCGAGTTGAGCAAACTGCAGAGGTCCAAGCACACCGTTTACATCCTGGACGAGCCGACCACCGGCCTGCACTTGGCCGATGTCGAGCGGTTGCTGGAATCATTGAACCGGCTGGTGGATGCGCAACACACGGTCCTCTTGATAGAGCATCATCTGGATGTGATAAAGACGGCCGATCATGTGATCGACCTGGGACCGGAAGGCGGGCATGCGGGCGGCCGAGTGGTAGTTACGGGCACCCCTGAAGAAATCGCGGCCTGCAAGACATCACACACCGGACGTTTCCTCCGGGCCCATCTGCGAACGTAGCGCTACTTGCCAATGGAGAAATCCCACACCTGCATGTTCACCTTGCCGTCGGTGTACTGAATGAGCGCATACTCACCCGGCTCCAGATCCTTCTCCGGCCAGATTTTGAATAACTGCTCGCCGCTGGACTTTTTGAAGGTCGGGATAATCTGCCGGTCTTCCATCATTTCGTTGGTTACCGGCAAGATTGCCACATTCTCCACTAGGCGGAAATTCTTCTTCGGAGTCAGCTTGATGATCGCCAGCGACTCAATGTCGGAGAGGCGCATATAGAACTCCGGGCGAGCATCGGCGATCTTCAGCGGAGCAGTTACGCCATCCAACTCCACCGTCGACTTGCCTGGGATCAGCGGAACCGGAGAAAGCACCTTCAGCACGTTCCGGCCCTTGTTGTTGACCACTTTGGACTCGGCGACCTTGATCGCCTGGAACTTGTCGTCGTGGATCCAATAGGCGCCTGGCTCTTCGGGAACGTCCCGAATTTCCTTCGCTGCGAGGCGAATGGCTGCGTCTTCCTCGGCCTGAGCCTTCACATCTGCTTCAATGGCCGCCTGGCGCTCACCGTTTTCCTTTTTGGTGCGGTCGAAATCAACCAGTTCCTTCGGGATTTCCTCCCACTCGCCACGCTCGGTGGAATAGTAGCTCACGCGGTCGTCGACGGTCTTGTATTCGCGGACCAGTTGATAGGTCCCGTCCTTAAGATAGAGCCTTTGCGTTTGGGCGAAGGCGGTAGCCCCGGCGAGCAACAAGCCCAGGAACAAAAGGATCAGGCGCATCGTACTTCCATTATGCTCCTGTCGCCGTTATATCCTGAACCCAGGGGGAATCCATGAAACTTACTTTTTGGGCCGGCGCGGCTATGCTGTTGGGAAGCGCATTTGCGGCCGATTCCGTCACCTTCCACAAAGACGTCGAGCCAATTCTGCAGAAGAACTGCCAGAGCTGCCACCGTCCAGGCCAAGCCGGGCCGATGTCATTCCTGAGCTACGATTCTGCCCGTCCCTGGGCCAAAGCTATGAAGGCCGCGGTGGTCACGCGCAAGATGCCGCCCTGGTTCGCCGACCCTCGCTATGGGCACTTCCTGAATGACCGGTCGCTAAAGCAATCCGATATCGACGTCATCACGCAGTGGGCCGATTCCGGCGCGCCCGAAGGCGCTGGCAAAGATGCTCCCGCCGCGGTGAAGTGGCCCGAAGGCGGTTGGGAAATCCAGCCGGATTTCATCGTCAACGGCCCGGAGACTGTCGTCCCCGCCAAACCTAAGGCAAACGTCATCGAGTGGGCCTATATCACCGTGCCCGGCAATTTCAAAGAGGACACCTGGGTCACCTCCATGGAGATCCGCCCCAGCGAGCTTGCGGTAACGCATCACATCTGCGTGTACTTCAAGGAGCACTCGCCTGACACACAGTACAACACGCCGTTTTGGTCGCCCCGCATCCGCGATGAGAAAGGGCTCGCGGTCCCGGAGGAGGCTGGAAACAACGGAAAGAATCTTCCGAAGTCCGTCCTGGAAGGAACCACAGGCGTGGAAGGCTGCTATGTGCCCGGGCAGTTTACGCAAGATTACCGGGTGTTCCAGGCCGCCAAGCTTATCAAGGCAGGCACGGACATTGTCTTCCAGATGCACTACACGCCGATCGGCAAGGAAGTAGTGGATCGCCCGCGCCTCGGCTTCACGGTCGCCAAAGCACCCGCGGCTCGCAGCTACGTCACCATCGGGACATCCGCTCCCAGCGACGCGAAGCACTTCGCCATTCCGCCCAACAATCCCAACTGGGAAAGCCCGCCCATGGTCGCCGAATTTCTGGCCGACGTGGAACTGGTGAACATGTTTCCTCACATGCACGTTCGCGGCAAGGACATGACCTACGTGCTGACTTACCCGAGTGGCGAAACCGAAACGATTCTCAGCGTGCCCCGCTACGATTTCAACTGGCAACTTGGGTACGACGAGGCGAAGCCGGTCAAGATTCCGAAAGGGACGCGGATGAAGGTAATCGCGCACTACGACAACTCGGCCAACAATAAGTTCAACCCCGACCCGAATCAGACCGTCTACTATGGCGACATGACCTGGGAAGAAATGATGTTCCCCTTCTTCAGCGTCACCGTCGACAAGGGGACGGACACAAAGAAATTGATCCGCATCGTTCGCGGCCGTGATGGGGACGGGGCGTAGGCTCGTTGTCGGCCTGATTCTGTGCATTCCGGCTTTCGCGGCGGGGATGAGGGAAGACACGGCCCATATGGCGGGCCGCTTGTTCCCCATGCGCGCATACAAGGTTTACGAATTCACCTCCCTTCAGTTTCAATCCGTCCGGGCAGAATACCTCGCCTGGATCGATTCGCGAGTTCGGGCCGGAAATTCGGCGGCAATGATCAACGCAGAACTCCGAGAGGCGAACCTTCTCTCCGATGGTCCGCGGACGATAGAGGACCAACTCGACAAGACCTACGCAGGCTATTTCGGAACTGTGCGAGTCGGCCCTATTCAAGGGGCGGACGAGCTTATGGCGGTGACCCTTGGTATCTACACTGGTGGCTTCTGCAATAGAGACGAAACAGTGGCGATCTATCAACGGGCTCCTCTCCTTAGGCTTGGTTGGTTGAACGCAGAGCGGTCTTATACACACGGCTACTATCTGGCATCCCTGGCTGCTTCGAAGGACAATCCTCTTCAGGGACGCATCGTTGCCTCTGCGTGGACCGCGACGAACTGTACCAGCGCATGGAATGGCGGTCGCTTTCGAATTGACCTGTTTCACGGCGCGGCAATGAGAGATGTCCTCAACACAGGAGTTACGGCCCGCAACGATGAAGAAATCCAGATCGGGATTCGAGACAAAACAGTGACATTCCGCTACATCACCGGGATGCGCGACCTGACGTTTGAGAATCGTCCAGGAGTTTCGAGTTTTCAGATTCGAGATGATCATGTCACACGGCAAGGTCCCATCGCCTCTCACTTTGGCGGCTTCATTGACGAGTGGCTGCTTCTCGATGACGAAGACGCCGCCCGCTTCAGTTCCCCTGCTGCCGCACGCCTGCATCGCGAACTCGCGGCAAGATTCAAGAAAGAACCCTTTGATTGGCAGCACGCCGCCGATTGTCCCGGCCCTGCACGGGAGATCGCCGTTCGGGGCGACGAATCAGAAAAGACGACGGTCTTCCTGATTGCCTCATCCAGCATTGCGGAGATGCGAATGTTGTCCATATCCGACAGGATAAATCCTTCCTGCCGCGAGATCGACATCCGCAAAGATCTGTCGGCCATCACCTCAGGGCCTTCTCACTAGCTTAGGTGGAAGCTGCCCAGCCCAGCCGCACTGCCTATCGCGTGGCCTTGCGTCGAGCCGTCCATCAGCTCATCGATAACCCGAAGGTCTTCGACGACCCGCTCGCTATCCCCATCGTGGGAGCGATGCGGCCTCCAAAGCAGCAAATGAAGAACATCAGGCGTCTAGATCTCTCCGCGCTTTCATAGCGTTCCGCAGCCGCTATGTCGAAGGTTGTGTATCCGCGATCCGCAGGCGGGGAATTGCTTATAGCGGATTCTGGGAGAATATCCGTATGCGCGTTGTTATCACAGCCGCCTTGATCGTGATAACTCTTCCCCGACTTTGGGGCTGCTCTTGCCTGGGTTCGGGGACGCCATGCGACGCAGCGGGGAGAGCGTCAGCCGCATTCATTGGAACAGTGCTGGAAATTACCGCCAGGCCTGTCGTATTGGGGACCACAGGGACGCTCTTGGGCCGACGCACTGCGGGGGATGGTCCTACCCCGCTGCCGCGGCCTCTGCGCAAGATCCGAATTCAGATTCACGAAGTGCTGAGCGGAATTGATCCGGCTCAAGGCGAGATCGAAGTTCTAACCGGTCAAGGAGGGGGCGACTGCGGATATCCATTCCAGACTGGAACTGACTATGTGATCTATGCCTACAACAATGCAGGAGGAAGCCTCGAGACGGGCATTTGCTCGCGTACCCAGCCCTTGGCAAGTGCAGCTGAGGATCTCTCCTATTTTCGAGCCATGGCCGGCACTCCCCTGACAGGTTCTCTTCGAGTCCAAACTGGCCTGCCTGGTTCACCGGGAAAACCTGGAGCGACGATCGTCGCCGCGCGAGACCAATCCCGGCTTCGTTCAGTGACCAATGCCGCGGGCGAGGCCATGTTTAGCGGTTTGGCGCCTGGGGAATACGTGGTTCATGCCGAGGCGGATGGAGATTTGCCAGACGATCCAAAGGTTCAGCTGCATGCCAGGGGCTGTACAACTTTGACTCTATTCCGCACTCTCCGTCTTGTAGGCCATGTGAGGTTGAAGAGCGGAAAACCGGCTGCGCGAATTGAAGTACAATTCCGTCCGATACAAGACTTGCCTGGCGACGGGATGATGACAGGGCCGGGCGGCGAGTACGAGATTCGGATCGTCAGGCCGGGGCAGTATCACCTGGGAATCAACTTGAATCACGCAGCGACGCGCGATACTCCTTACCCCCGTTGGTACTTTCCCGGAACAGAAGACGCTGCGCTGGCTACGGTTATCGATTTCGCTGGAAAACCCGAGACACAAACCTACGACTTCACCCTTCCAGAACCCCAACTTGAGCGCATCATTGAAGGCATTGTGCTTACGCGTGAGGGTGAACCGAAGCCGAGAGCAGTAGTGACGGTGCTGGATAGCTCTCGGAATGTCACAGCGCAGGCCATTGCAGATCAATCCGGCCGATTTGCGGTGCGGGTGTTCGTTGAGACGCCCTACCGTCTACACGCTGTATGGCCGGGGAGCGGAGCCGAAGCGGCGTCAGCACTACCCGTGGACATTCAGCCCGGAACATCTGCATTGAATCTACGCTTGCTTCTGACACAGCCGGGAAATTCATTTCTCGACGAAAGCCGGAATGGCGTTGTGGGCAAGTGAATCGTCAGACTTTCTGACGTGGTGAAAGCACTTTGACCGACTCGTTATCCTTATCGGTAGCCACGGAGGATGCGCCATTCGTGGGTGCGACCGCGTCACGACAATCGGGATTCAACCGAAGGCGTTCTCGCTCTCAAGAGCGACACTTTCCTCATTTCGTCACCATGAGGCTCAAGCTTGTAGCACACACGTCGTGCTGTCCATAGCTCCGTTCCCCGATCGCGAGCGCAGACAGGTCGAATACCACAACATTCATGCCGTCTCCCAGCTGGCTCTTGTACTGAATGCCGTCAAAATGTTTCATTCTCAAAGCCTCTGCAAGCATCTGGGTGGGCACGTACTCAACGTCGATGTCCTCCGGTGCGATCGGTTGGGATGGGGTTGGATGAGAAGGCGATAGAGGTGGTTGAAAAGTGGCAGTTCAGGCCAGGCATGAAAGACGGCAAGCCCGTCGCGGCGCGAGCTACGGTTGCAACTTTCGCTTGCCGTAGAAGCGGTTGCCGTAGAGGCTGCTGGACCAAGATTTATCTCAGCCTGTGCTGCCAAAGAGTGCGCTTCCGGAGCGGACGATAAATCGCCCGCCGGTACGATGAATCGTGCGCCACATTGGGGGGAGTATTCTGGAGGAATGCTGAGAATCGGTCGTCTGGTTGTGGTATTCGTCCTCGCGGCGATCGGAATGCCTGCTCAATCCCCCCGTCCGAGGTTTGACTCATTTGAAGTGGCAACCGTCAAGGCAACGCCGCCTGATTGGGGTAAGGGCCGCTACCTCAGAATGGAAGGCGCGGAGTTTGTTGGAAGGAACCAGACGGTCCATAACCTGATCGAAAATGCTTACAATCTCACGGCGCGGGCCATCTTAGGTGGTCCGGCTTGGGTCGCCGCGGACTCCTACGATATTCTCGCTACGACGCCTGGGGAGATCCGGCCTAATCTGGAGGAGCAGATGTCGATGGTTCGGACGCTTCTGGCCGACCGTTTCAAGCTTAAGTTCCATCGCGAACAGAAGGAGTTCGCGATTTATGCGCTGACGGTCGCAAAGAATGGTCCAAAGTTAAAGGAGGCCACCGAGCCTCCGGGTGGGCAGCGGCCTCTTATTTTCTATCTTTCTCCCAAGGCCGTCAGACTGCCCGGCCAGGACGCGACCATGGCGGAGTTGGCGTCTGCTTTCCAAAGGGCCGCGCTGGATCGTCCAGTGGTGGATAAGACCGGGCTTGCGGGGCGATTTGATTTCGATCTTGAATGGACGCCCGAGGAGAGTCAATTCAGTGGCGCAGGGCTGAAGGGCACGCCTGAATCCACTCAGCCCGACCTGTTCACGGCGATTCAGCAACAGCTCGGACTACGATTGGAAGCTACCAGAGGGCCCATTGAGGTGCTGGTTATCGACCATGTCGAGCGTCCTTCGGAAAACTGACCTTAGATCCTTTCAGGCAGTATCCTAATAGGAATGCTCGGAATCGATCAGCGAATTTTCAAAGCGTTGTGGACACTCTTTGTTTTCGCTCTTCTGTTGACGGGCATTTATACGATTCGCCAGGCGGTGGTGATTTTCACGCTGGCGATTTTTTTTGCGCAACTGCTGGAGCCGGTGATTCAATTGGCCGGGCGCGTGGTCCCCGCGAGGATCTCGCGGCTGGCGGTATTGGCCTTCGTTTACGTGGTCATCCTGGCATTGATCGCTACGGTTTTTGTGGCGATCGGGTCGAGGGTCGCCGAACAGGCCGCCGCACTGACTGGAAAACTTCCAGACGTATTGAAGCAGGATCCAATCGGCAACATGTGGCTGCCGACATGGCTGGAACCCGCGCGAACCAGACTATCGGAGTTGCTGCAGGACCGGATTACAGAACTCGGCCAAAATGTTTTGCCGATTCTGACGCGAGCAGGCACGCAGATTGTTTCGGGCTTAGGGACGGTGTTGAGCCTGGTGCTGGTTCCGATACTCGGATTCTTTTTTCTTAAGGACGGCGCGAAGATGAGGCGGGAGGTCGTGTTGCTGTTCACTCCCGATACTCGCGCCACTGCCGACGACATTCTGGAGGACTTGCATCACATGCTGGCCCGCTATATTCGGGCGCTTGTGACGCTTTCCGCATGCACATTTATTTCCCATGTGGCGGTGCTTTCAGCGATTGGCCTTCCCTATGCGGTGCTGCTGGCGGGCATTGCGGGTTCGCTGGAGCTGATTCCGGTGGTGGGTCCTCTGACGGCGGCCGCGGTGATTCTTCTTGTGGCGGCGTTCAGCGGGTACTCACACGTTCTGTGGGTGTTTCTGTTTCTGCTGATCTACCGCTTTTTCCAGGACTATGTGCTCAACCCTTTTTTGATGGGCTCGGGCGTGGAGCTTCATCCGGTGGTGGTGTTGTTCGGGGTGATCGCGGGCGAGCAAGTGGCGGGAATCCCAGGGATGTTTTTCTCCGTGCCTTTGATGGCGGCCATCCGGGTGATTATGAAGCGTCTGCACAAGGAAGCTCCTGTGACCGAAGATCGCGATGCATGGTAGAGCTACGGTCGCGCTGCTGTTCTGGATTGCCCTTCCCCGCTTCGCCTACGCTCACACGGTCAGCATCAGCACGGGGGAGCTTCGCGTAGATGGCCCGACGGCCGTCTATGAGTTGCGCATCCCGATTTACGAAGTCGCCAATATTCAGAACCCGGAGACGACGCTGCTGGATCATATTCGGTTCGGGGATGGACATCGAACCAAGTCGTCTTGCCGCGCCGATGGGGGCATGTACGTTTGCACGGCCAACTACGAGTTTCCAACTCTGATTCCGGACAAGCTCGCGGTGGAGTGCACCTTCTTTCAGGTGACGGTGCCGAATCACATTCATTTGCTGACGGCTGAGCAGGGAAAGAATCAGGACCAGATTGTTTTCGATCAGACTCTGCCCAGGGGCGAATTGCGTTTTCGGCCGCCTTCACCGGCAGAGATGGTGGTGCGTGATTTAACGAACGGCGTTTACAGGCAGGTCACTTCGCCGGCGAGCCTTCTGCTGCTGGTGGGGATCGCGCTGGCGGGGCGTTCGTGGAAACAGGCGGGGGGAATGGTTGCGGTGCTGATGGCCGTGGAATGGCTTTCGCCGCTACTGGCCGCGAAAATTCCCACAACGTTTTCGCCGCAGTTCCTGGAGTCGGCTGTGGCGCTGGCGGTCGCGTACCTGGCTGTGGAGATTCTGTTTTTGCCCGATGGCGGGGGTCGCTGGGCCGCGGTGGTTGGCGCGGGCGCGTTTGAAGGAGTGATGTTTGCCGGGTTTCCTAAGAACTACCTGGTGGGGGCGAATCTGGTTCAGATCCTGGGGGTGGCCATGCTTACGCTGGCTGCCTTCAGAGTGAGGCCGCCATGGCCGCGCCGGATTGCCGGAGTGCTGCTGGGGTCGGCGCTGGTGTGGTTTGGGTCTCGGCTTCTTCGCTGAACTTCCATTCTCTAGCCCAGCGGAAATGGTTGGCCAGGAACTCGACGATTTCTTCCAAAGTGTCCATAGGCACGGTCAGCAGGTAGACGCCGGGCTGGTCGGGGATCTGGTTGCCGGATAGATTCACGATCACGTCGAAGGACGCCGGATCGAGATTGGGGAGTTGTGGGGCTGTGGTGCTGGAGGGGTCCAAGACGTCGCTGGCATTGGTCCGCAGGAGGGCGTCCTCGATCTGGCCGGAGGTCGGAATCCCGCTGACAGACGAACAAAACTTTGGCGGGTCGCCAGCGGAGGTCGTGGAAGAGGCTCATTGGAACCCTAGTGTGAAGGGACGAATAGAAGCTGGCAAGGACCGGAGGCGCTATTACTTTTTCGTATTTCGCCCAGGCCGGTCACAGACCATTTTCCTAGCCGTTTCGTACTGCTAAACGATTGTAGAAAGAGCCATCTTCGCGGGCCTTCGGAGGAGAATTGCGCAGAAACGTTGCGAGGCGGGGTTAGCATGGGCTCGCAATGCTACTTGTTTTCCTTCATGGATGGGGAGTGCGGAACCCGGCTGACTACGGCGCGCTTCCGCAATGGCTTTCCGAACGGATGGGTTTAAGCTCGGTGGATGTCTGGCTTTCCGACTACATCGCCACCGATGATTCGGTGAGTATGGGCGACCTGGTGGAGGCGTTCGAGCGTGCACGCCAGCAGAACTTCCCGGACACGAGGTTTGCCTGCATTACGCATTCGACCGGAGGCCTAGTGGCGCGGGAGTGGCTTGCGCGGTATCGCAGTGAATGGCTAACCCATCTGGTGATGCTGGCGCCGCCTAATCATGGCTCGGCTTTGGCGCAGTTGGGAAAAGGACGCCTGGCGCGAATGGCGATGTGGTTGGAGCAGCGCGAGCCGGGTCAGCAGATTCTGGATTGGCTGGAACTTGGGAGCCTGGAAAGCTGGCGGCTCAATTTGGAGGCATTGGCTAAGCCGCCTTCGGCTTTTGTGTTCTCGTTGATTGGGAGCGGGATCGACCCTAAGCTGTACGACCATTTGAATAGCTACACGGGGGAAAGAGGGTCGGACGGAGTGGTCCGCGCGGCGGCGGCCAATCTGAATTTCAATAAAGTTGAGTTGAAACAGGCCGGCCCACAGCTTAGCCTGGTCCACAAACAGCGCAGCTCGGCGAGCGCTTTTGGGATTCTCCCCGGGCTGTCTCATTCTGGCAGCACTATAGGAATTCTATCCAGCATCACTTTAGAGAATGCGGCTCATCATCCTGCTGCGCAATGGGTTGAGCGATGCCTGGGGGTGTCCAGCGCTTCCGCCTATGAGGAGGTTTCGGGCGAGCTTGCATCCACGCTGAAAGACGCGCGGGAGCAAGGATGCATGATTGTGTTTCGGGTGAAAGACGGGGCGGGTCGGCCAGTGAAGGACTTTGACGCGCTGCTGACCACAGGGGAGGACTACGATCCCGGCCACTTGCCGAAGGGCTTCTTTATCGATAGGCAACGGAATCAGGTGACGCCTAATGCTCTTACGTATTATGTGGACCACCGGGTGTTTCAGCAGACCAAGGAGCTGGGGCTGAGAATAAGCGCCAGGCCGGCAAGCGGACCAGTAAACTATCTGGAAGGGGAGTTCCGGTCAAGGGAAGCGACGGTGGCTAATATCCTGCGGCCTCAGGAGACTACGCTGGTGGAGATCACCTTGGAACGGCGGCTGGAACAGGCTGTATTTGAGTTACGACGCGCCGCTTAAACTAATGCTCGTTCTTGAAACTCGCCGCGTTCATTGATCCAACAGCGATACTTGGTGCGCACCTGCATCTTGTTCCGGAAACACGCATCGGCCTGCAGCATGAGAGCCGGACGGGAGGTCATCACAATCCGTTTGGCTTCTTCTTTGGCGTCTTCGAGTTGGGAAAAGGGCACTTCGGCGCCAAAGATTTTCTTGCTTTCTTTGTGCCTTTCCATTGTGCGAACAAAGTATGTCATGAATCTACCGTTGATGATACTACGGGCTGTTTTACTGTGCCTATGCTATACTACTATGGTTCCATTTTCCATCCCTGCCTTACTTTGCGATGTTTCCCATAAAATGGCGTAGGGTCTTGCCTGTTCTGTTCGCCTTGACCGCCATTTCCCTTTCAGCCTTTCAAAAAAAAGAGGATGACGATGAAAGCATCGACCGTCCCCTGGAGCGCTGGCACTTTTTTTACGATCAGCGGGAGAATCCGGCGGCGGAGTTTCCAGAGGGCGCGCGACTGCGGGCTTACAGGGCGCTGGAACGGATGGAGCGGGACCAGAAATCCAGGAAATCCAACGCGCAGGCGGCGGCCCTTTCCGGTACCTGGACGCCCATCGGTCCCCAGCCCATCGCATACCTGGGCGCCGGCTATGTGACCTCCGGCCGGGTTACTTCGCTCGCAATCGACCCGCGGAGTGACGATCTTGTGTACGCGGGTGGGGCGAATGGCGGAGTCTGGAAAACCACTGATGGGGGCGCTAACTGGACCCCGATCACCGACGATCAGCCATCGCTGGCGATTGGGTCGATCGCGATCGATCCTTCAAATCCCGATGTCGTATATGTGGGGACCGGGGAGGAAAATTTTAATGCCGATGCGTATAGCGGCGTTGGAATTTTGAAGTCGACGAATGCGGGGGGGGCGTGGACTAATATACTCGGACCTTTTTCGCGGCAGCGCATCGGGTCGATCGTCGTGGATCCTACTGATGGAAACATCGTGCTGGCTGCCTCTTCTGGGGGAATCTATCGTTCCACGAATGCGGGCCTCACATGGTCCAGCGTATTGCCGGGCACAGGAAGCGCGGTGATGTTCGACCCATCCAGTTCCGGAATTGCGTGGGCTGCTCTGGGGAATATTTTCGGGGCGGCGACGAACGGCGTATATCAGTCCAACGATGCCGGCCAGACGTGGACTTTGGTGAAGGGCTCAATCGGGGCGGCATTGCCTAGCGGCACCGCAGTCGGAAGAATCGAGCTTACGAATTCGGGCACCACTGCGGGCGCGGCTTATGCGGTGGTCGCAAATCCGATTGGCGATTCCGGCGCGACTCTCAATGGCATTTACCAAACGACCGATTTGGGAAAGCACTGGAGCAAGTTCGTCGCACCGGATTTCTGCCAGCCGCAGTGCTGGTACAACCTGACTTTTCGCCAGCATCCCTCCGATCCCACCATTCTGTTTGCAGGCGGCGTGACGATCTACCGTTCGCTCAACGCGGGCGTAACGTGGGGAGGGCTGCCTGCGAATGGGTCGAACGGAAATACTCCGCACGTAGATAATCACGCGTTGCAGTTCTCACAAGACGGCCTTCGGCTTTATGACGGCAACGATGGCGGCGTGTGGAGCACGCAAAGCTTTTCGGGCAGCATAAGCTGGCGGAATTTAAATACGACGCTCTCACTGACGCAGTATTATTCGGCCCTCTCCATCCATCCGACCGATCCGACCATCACCTTGGCCGGTGCGCAGGATAACGGGACCCATTTGTATCAGAACAACGTGGAATGGTCCAGGGTGATCGGAGGCGACGGGGGGTCGACGGCAATCGATCCAGCTTCGCCCAATGTCGCCTACGCCGAGTATGTGGATGTCGCGCTGTTTAAAACTAACCGGCTGGATTTCGCTGATATTATCGACGTGGACCAAGGCATCAATCCGAAAGATCGTGTTCCCTTTATCGCGACCTATGCAATGGACCCCTCGAATCCGCTCCGGCTGTATTACGGAACGTATCGCCTTTACCGCACCACCGATGGGGCCGGGCTCTGGACGCCTATCTCGGGCGACTTGACCGATGCTCCCATGCCGTCGTCGACCAGCGGCACCTATACGATTTCGGCTATCGCCGTGGCACCCACGGATCCCAATACGATTTATACGGGAGCACGATCGGGAGCCGTCTATGCGACATCAGATGGGGGAGCGACCTGGAAGGAAGTGAGCTCCAACCTTCCGACTCGCGCCGTTACGCACATCACGGTGGACCCGATCGATCCTGCCACGGTATACGTGACTTATTCGGGATTCGCTACAGCGGCCGAAGCGTTCGTAGGACACATCTACAAGTCGACAGATGGGGGCGGGACGTGGACCGACCTTACCAACAATCTTCCCAACCTGCCTTTGGATGATTTGGTGGTGGACCCCGACCTTACCAACACGCTCTATCTGGCCACGGATCTGGGCGTGGAAGTATCGACCGATGGGGGGGCGAACTGGTCGGCGCTGGGATCGGGGATTGCGCGGACGGCCGTTACCAGTCTGGTGTTGCATCGTCCTTCGCGGACGCTACGCGCAGCCACGCATGGGCGCGGAGTTTATGATTACGCGCTGGGACCGGGCGCAGGATCGGGTCCAGTGATCACATCGCTCGCGCCATCGAACAAGAATGCTGGTGACGGGGACTTTACTCTGACCATTGCGGGGACGAATTTCAGTTCTTCGTCGCACGTGCGCTGGAACGGATTGGAGAGGTCGATTACGTCGGCCAGCGCGAACACGATCACGCTCACCATTCCGGCAAGCGATATCGCAGCGGTAGGCCGCGGAGCGGTCACTGTTATCAACTTGCAAAGCGGGGGCGGCGCTTCCCTGCCCGCGAACTTCGTCATCGGGCCCGCACCGTTGCTGAAAAACAATAGCGCGGTTAGCGCGGCCAACCCATCGGGCGTAGCTACGGCTTCGCCAGGTTCGGTAGTCTCACTCTATGGAGCGAATCTGGCGGGACAGACGGAGCAGGCGGTGGCGTTTCCGCTGCCCGAAACGCTGGGCGGCGTGATTGTGACCGTGGGAGGATCGGCGGTGCCGTTATATTTCGTCTCGCCGGGACAAATCAACTTTCAGGTTCCCTACGGCGTGACGACCGCCGGCAGCCTGGCTCTAACGGTGAGCCAAGGGTCTCTCGCGAGCAATACGCTTGCGCTGCCGATGGCTCGCGTATCGCCCGGGCTGTTCGCCACCAATCAGCGAGGTACGGGACAAGGAGCGATTCTTATCGCGGGCTCGTCAACGATCGCGGCGCCTGTGGGCGCATTCTCGGATTCACATCCTGTGACAGCGGGCGACGTGATCGAGGTCTTCTGTAGTGGACTCGGCGCAGTTACTCCGACCGCGATGGCAGGGGCGGCGGCTAACACTAGTCCGCTGCAGACCACCACAGTGCAGCCTACGGTGACCATTGGAGGAACTTCAGCGCAGGTGAGTTTCTCAGGCCTTGTGCCGGGATTGGCGGGATTGTACCAGGTCAACGTCACGATTCCCGCGGGCGTCGCTGCGGGGAACTCGGTGCCAGTGGTGCTTACCATTGCGGGGGTACAGTCGAACACTGTGACCATCGCTGTCCAATAGGAAACGCTATTCGCAGCGAAGCGAGGTGAGCGGATCGATGCGCGTGGCGCGACGCGCGGGGAACCAGCAAGCGGCCAATCCTACGAAGAGAAGAAGCGCGGTCACGGTGAAGATGGCGACCGGGTCGTGCGGCGTGACATCGAAGAGCTGGCTCGATATCATGCTGCCGGTGAACCATGCGCAGATCACGCCGGCGGCCAATCCAAGCAGAACCGGTTTCATTCCCTGGCTCAAAATCATTCCTGTTACCTGCGGCGCCTGAGCGCCCAGAGCGATGCGGATGCCCATTTCCGAAGTGCGGCGCGAGACGGTGAAGGAAATCACGCCGTAGATACCGAGCGACGCCAGCAGCAATGCCGATACTGCGAAAGCGACGGCCAATTGCATTTGGAATCGCTTCGCGGCGACGGATTCTTCCACCACCTGTTCCATAGTTCGCGCGGGGGGAAGGGCCATTTCCGGGTCGGCCTGAGAGACGATAGCTCGAACGGACCCGATGACGGCGGCGGGGTCGGCTTTAGTACGAACCGCAAACACCATACCGATGGGCTGCATGCGCCAGTAGTGTTCGTAAACGGTCATGGGCGGATTCTGGTCGAGGCCATTTGCGGGGACTTCGCCTACGACCCCCACCACCTCCAGGGACGGTCTTGCTGCGCCGCTCCCGAGCACGTGCTGCCCAATGGGACTCCGGCCTGGCCAAAGATGCCGGGCCGCACTCTGGCTGATGACGGCGCGCGGAAGACCCTTGTCGGATTCGTCGAGGAAGCGGCCTTCGACCAACTGGATTCCCATCGCCTGCATGTAACCGGGGCCGACGAAGCGGAAGTTCGTCAGGGTCGCCTGGTCGTCGCTGGTTTGGGGAAGGTCGGGACTTGTGAGTTCTCCGATCCAGCCTTCTCCTTGCAGCGGCAACATATTCGTTGCACCCGTTGCTTCCACACCGGGAACCAGCCCGAACTTTAGAACGATCTCTTCCACAAAGCGACGCCGGTTGCCTTGGGCGTATTTGGGTGAAAGAAACGACACGTCCTGAGTAATCACGTGGGCGGTTTCGAAGCCTCTGTCGACGCGCATCAGCCGAAGGAAGCTGATCATCAGGAGACCGCCGACGATCAGTACCAAGGTAGAGAGCGCGACTTGGATGCCAGCCATCCACTCACGAACCCTTAGCTTTCCCGTTCCTTCGGTCGCATTGGAAGTGCCGGCCTTCAAGGATTGCTGCGGTTGGATTCCAGACAAGCGCCAGGCGGGGAACAATCCACAAATCGCTGTGGAGAGGCAGATGGCCGCCGCTGAGAAACTCAGCACTCGCCAATCGATGGCAACCTCTTCCAGACGCGGCAGACCAATAGGCGCTGACGCCACAAACAATTGCAATGCGAACCGGGCGAGCACCAAGCCCAGAACGCCGCCCATGGCGACCAGCACAAGCGACTCCTTCAACACCAGGCCAAATAGCCCGGAGCGGCTCGCGCCCAAGGCGATACGGATTCCGGCCTCGCGATACCGGCTGGCAGCGCGTACCAGCATCAAGTTACCCAAATTCACGCAGACGATCAACAGTACGGCAGCCACGGTGGCCAGCAGCAGCCATAGGGCGGAGCGGGCATTTCTGGTGACTTGTTGTTGGAGCGGGGTCAAGGAAATTTCGAGCTCGGTTTTGTTTTCGCGCTGGAAGGGTAGGGTCAGCGCGGTCAGCTCCGCCGCGGCCGCCAGACGGCCGATGCCCGGTTTCGTGCGGATGACCGAGGTGTAATTCAAGTTGCCGTTACTCGCCTCTCGCGCAGTATCGATGCCCAGCGGTCGGAAGATCAACGGGTTGGCCGAGGGCCCGAAGAAGGCTCCCCATTGGTCGCCTTTAGGAAGATGCAAATCCGCCGGCATCACGCCGATCACCGTGTAGGTTTCTCCGTTGAGTTGGATGCCTTTCCCTAATGCGGAAGGATCGGCCGAGAAGCGCGATCTCCAAAGCCGGTCTGTGAGGATGACCTCGCCGGACTTGCCGATGGGTTCTTCTTCGCGAAGGAAATCGCGCCCCAGCACGGGTTGGACGCCCAGAGTTTTGAAAAAATTAGAAGACACCGCAAGAGTCGGCAGTTTCTCCGGCTGTCCCAAGCCGGCCAGCGTCATTTCGGCGTAATCGATGAGCGAGACTTGCTCGCAGCTCTGACACTTCTCACGCCACTCATGGAAGAATCTCGCATTATTGGGAAAATCCCCGGCCATGTTGAATCGGGCAGCGGGGACGGTGCGGGCAAGGAAGAGCCGATCTGGATCATGATACTTCAGCGGCTCCAGAAGGACGCCGTTAACAATAGAGAACATCGCAGTGGTGGCACCCAAGCCGAGTGCGAGAGTCAACACTGCGACGGTGGTGAATCCGGGGCTGCGGCGCATCTGGCGGAGTATATAGCGAAGATCCTGAGTGAGCTTTTCGAGCCAGATCCAACTCCACATGCCGCGGGTTACCTCCTTGATGAGAAGCTGATTGCCGAACTCGCGGCGGGCGTTGGCTGCCGCCTGAAGCCGCCGATTCGCCGCGCTCGATTCGATCCTTGGCGGCCATGGCGAGATGGGCTTGGATCTCGTCGTCCAGTTCACGGTCTTTGTTTCTTTTGAACTTCATCTTTACTCCTGACGGAGGGCGACCATCGGACTTACGCGCGAGGCTCGCCATGCTGGGATCAATGCGGCCAGGCAGACGACGGAGGTGAGCAGCAGCATCGCTGCTATCAGGGTCGACAGGTCTCCGGGTTGGATTCCAAACAACCCGCTTGCAACGAGCCTTGTCCCGAGCAGCGACAAAGGCAAGCCGACTGCTAAGCCGATTGAGACAAGCAGGAGCGATTCGCGTAGAATCCCCGCCAAAATGGACGCGGGCCGCGCACCCAATGCCATCCGCAAGCCGATCTCCGGGGTTCGCCGCGCGACCGCGTAAGACATGACTCCGTAAAGGCCGACGCAGGCCAGGCCGAGGGCCAGGAAACCAAATGCCGACGCGAGTAGCGCTACGATTCGGTCCGGACTGGTGGTGGTTTCGACTTGCAGCGCCAATGGAGTGATGCTCTCAATGGAAAGCGCGGGAGCAACTTCAGAGATGGCGGCCCTGACCGCGGTGATGATGTCGCGCGGGTCCTGGTTGGTGCGGACTTCCAGGCTGCGAGGGAACACAATGATCTGCTCCAGCGGATAAAACGCCATGGGCGACACGGGATCCCGGGCACTATTCACATGGGCGTCGGCGACCACACCGATGATTTCGGTGTCGGGCTTGTTGTAACCGAAGCGCTGGCCGAGGGCTTCGCGGCCCGCGAAATAGCGCCGGATCAGAGCCTCATTCACAATGGCGACCTTGGGCGTATCGGTGCGATCCGCAGGTTGCTGAAACAGTCCAGAACCCCCGGGCTCACGCCCTGGGGCTGATCGCAAGCTGTCCCTCGCGTCAAAATTGCGGCCCTGCAACAAGCGAATGCCTACGGTGGGAAGGTAGGCGGCACTCACGCGATTCTCTTGAAACGTGATTTCTTCGCCCGGGCCGGGATCATAGCCGGCGATGTGAATGCCGCCGCTGGAGGACTGGCAGCCGCTGGCCAAGCCGCATTCGGCCATGGCAGCCGAGACGACGCCGGGAACAGTCCGCAGCCGCTCCAGCATTTTCGCGTGGAAGGAAGGAATCTGCTGCTCAGTGATACCGGAGGTTCGAGGCGAGAACTCGATGGTAAGGATGCGGTTTTGGTCGAGACCCAATTCGACGCGCGAAAGATTATAGAGACTGCGGCTAAACAAGCCCGCTCCCATCACCAGCAACAGCGAAAGGGCCACCTGCGCGGCCACCAGGAACTTCGCGGAGGACCACCGGCCGCTTCCTTGCACGGTGCGCGCTGCCGTCTTGAGCGCCGCACCCAGATTCACTCCGGTTGCGCGAAAAGCCGGAGCCAAGCCGAATAGCAAACCGGCCAGGATGGAGACGATGGCCGTGAATGCAAGTACCCGGGCGTCCAGATGGATCATGGAGGGCTGTTGGCCAGTCATACTTCGGACCACCATTTTGACCAGAGCATCGGCGGAAAAGCGAGCCAGCCAGAGTCCACTGATGGCGGCGATCGCGACCAGCAGAAAACTTTCGGTAAGCAGTTGCTGAACGAGGCGCGCTCGTCCAGCGCCTATCGATAGCCGAACTGCGATCTCTTTTTGCCGCGCAGAGGCACGGGCCAGCAGGAGGTTCGCTGTGTTGGCGCAAGCGATGAGCAATACGATCGCCACCATTCCCATCAACACGAACAGAAGCGGGGTGAAACGGTCCCGGAATCGCGACTGCCCCAGCTCAAAAGATTGCAGTACCAGACGGCGGTCGAGAAACAGTTTTCGCTGGTGCGGATCGCCGATAGAGTCTGCGACGGCGAGGAGGCGCTGCCGATACGCGGCGTCCAACACGGCCAGCGCCTGCGCCCTGCCGCCGGGATCGGCTCGGAGGACGATGTCCAGCCACGTCAACCCGCTTTGGGGAGTCCAGGGTTTTTCAGAGTCGGCGTCGTTGCTGCTGAAATTCTGGTGATACCGGACATCGGCCTGCATCATGGCGGGAATCCATAGGTCGGTTGGGGATTCCAGAAACACTCCGCGGAACCTGGGCGCGGCGACGCCGATGATGGTGAATCGCGCTCCGTTGAGCGTGAGCGAATGTCCGATTACGTCGCTGGAGCCCGCAAAGCGTTCCTTCCAATAGCTGTTGCTGAGCACGGCCACGGGATGAGCGCCAGGGGTCAAATTATCTTCGCCGGAGATTACGCGGCCGAGATCGGCTCCGACGCCCAACACGGAGAAGAATTCGCCGGAAACCAATTGCACGCTGGCGCGTTCGGGCTGCGCTCCACTTTCGACGCCGATATTCATTCTGGCGGTCTGGCTCATGGCCGCGACCGGAGCGGGTTTCGCCGCATCTCTTAGCTTCTCGAAGACAGGGTAGGAATACCGTTGTGCGACGATGACGTGCGATTCCAGCCGCACGCGGTACAGATCCTGCGGATCGCGAATGGGCAAGGAGCGGAGCAGGACGGCATTCAGCACGGAGAAAGTCGCTGTATTAGCGCCGATCCCCAGCGTCAGCGACAGAATCGCGATGGCGGCGAAACCGGGGTTGCGTTTCAGTTGGCGAAACGCGAACCTCAGATCCTGCCCAAGGCGCTCCAGCAAAGAGAATCCCCATTTCTGCCGGGTGACTTCCTTGATGAGAAGCTGATTGCCGAACTCGCGGCGGGCGTTGGTTGAAGCCTGGGTTGGCGATTCGCCGCGGTCGATCCGATCCTTCGCGGCCATGCTTATGTGGGCGCGGATCTCGTCGTCCAGTTCGTGGTCGAGTTTCGAACGGCGGAAGAGACGGGTCCACCATGTCATACTTCGCCTCGATTCATCAGGCCGGCGATAGCCGCGCTCATCTGGTTCCAGCGGGATTGCTCGGCGGTGAGTTGTTTGCGGCCGGCGGCGGTAAGGCCGTAGAACTTCGCACGCTGATTCTTGTCGGTCTGCTTCCATTCCGACTTCAACCAGCCCTGCTTTTCCAAGCGATGCAGCGCGGGGTAGAGGGAACCGGTCTCAATCTGGAGGACATCGCCGGAGCCGGAACGGATTGCCTGGGCGATGCCGTAGCCGTGCTGCGTTCCCCAGACGAGGACTTGGAGGATCAACATGTCGAGCGTGCCTTGCAGCAGCTCAACGCGGTTCTGGTAGGGCTTCGACATGGCTGTAGATAGTCTACAGCCATGGAAGTAGATTGTCTACAGCTTAATCGGCCGGCTTTTGCTGACGAGGGGCCGCTGGTCATGTTGTTGCTCCTTTTGCTTGTATTTTCGACGGTGCGTATCAGGCCGTCCTTCTGCGTCGAAGCAGGCTCCGGAGCGCCTCTGAAGAGCCGCGCACGCTCAAAGATTAATGGCCGCAGATGAACGCGGATGAACGCTGATTGAAAATGCTGCCGACAAGATGCTACAGGCGAAGCGGTTCTATGTCGCGCAGGGCGGCGCGGAGCAGGTCTGGGTTGAACATTCGGCGGGCGTTTTCGGTGAATTCGCATAGATATTCCTGACGGAACGAGGTGCTTCCGGTGGCTTTTAGCTCTTCGTCCAGGAAGTGTTTGGAAATTCTCGGGCATTCGGTTGCGGGGACGCTGACGCGGTGCCAGGCGGGGTCGCCATTTTGCCAGGTTTCGTAGAAGAAGCCTTGTTGGCCGCAGGGAGTGCTCATCATCCACAGGTCGCCGTCGGCTACCGCCAGCATGGGACGCAAGGCTTTGTACATCGAGTCGGCTACGCGGGCGGCTTCGTCGATCAGCAGCAGGGCGACGGAGGAGAAACCGCGCACGGTTGCTTCGGTGCCCGGAAGACCGATGATTCTGGAACCGTTCGGCAGCAACAGGCTGCAAGAGTTCTTTCCGTCGCCCCGCGGCTTGATGTTCAGGCGGAGGACTAATTGTTCGGTTTTCTTGAGGAATTCGGCGCTCTGGCGCTCGCCTGGGCTGGCGACCAGGACCAGACTTCCCGGTTTTGAGTGAGCGGTGTGGAGGGCCTTGATGGCCGCAACGGTGGACTTTCCCCACTGGCGCGTGCAGTTCAGGATGCCGCGTTTGGCGGTGCTTTCCAGAACTTCGGTTTGGCGAGGGTCGGGGTCGAAGTTGAGCTGCTCGCGGGCAAAGCACACGATGTTCGTGGGACTTCGCGGTTCCCTGGCAGCGTGGTTGGCGCTTGCTGAGATGTCGTGCCGTCCATAGATCCTCACACTGCACTTGTTACCATTCGCGGAGAGAAAACTGGCGCGGTTCAAATCGATATCGCTAAGAAAATAATGCATTATTAGGTCGGCTCCATTAACTCAGCGCACAACGCAGCTGTGCGCTGAACGTAGTTTTTGCGAGGAACCTGTCCTGCAGACGGTGATCGACGGCCTATTTTTTCCTGGGTGGCGTTGGAGGCGCTGTCTGCGACGTCAGAACGCTGCGGTTTGGGGTGGAGGGAGTGGTGGCCGGCGCGGAAACGGGCCGGCGGCGGAGGATTTCGACCGGTTTTCGTGCCGATTGGCGAGGCAAATTGGCTTCGTTTGGTAATGCTTGTTCGGGCGGGGTCTCGACTTCTTCGGCGAGGTCTGGGTCGATGCCCACTGTTTCTACGGGGGCGGCGGGCGGGGGCGGCGGATTCTCATTTCGGGCGGCGCGAACCTTCAGGAGGTTGTTGAGAGCGCGGGAATACTGGCGATCCAACGAGACTTCGTAGCGATGAAGGAGATGGAGCGAGTGTGAGTTGTCTGCCAGGCTCTTGAAGGCGAGCGCTGCGATGACGGGCACACTGCCGATGGAAGGGTCCTGCTTCACTATCTCCACCTCCAACAGAGCGGTGTGGAAGATCCAGTTGCGCGTGAGCTTCCAACGGGCGACGGCCATGGTTTCGATGAGGGCGGTCTCATTGGCGGTTTGGGGTTGAAACTCATCGATTAGGGAGTTCATCAATTCGTCGAACTCCGGGGTGGATTCGGCCTTCAGCACGATGCAGCTAGAGAGCTGGTCGTGGCGGCGGGCGTTCTGCGAAGAAGCTTGCTTGCCTTCCTGAGTGACGGGTCCGGTGGACCGTTTTGCGTTGGCGCGGTTGGCCTGGATTTGACGTTCGGTTGCCATAGTTTTGGGTAGGCGGACGGGTCCGCTCTGAGGGGATGATCTACCCAAGGGTCGGGCGAACGGGGGACTGGAGGGTCGTAAACGGATGATTGCAGGGGAAGAAAGAAATTTTGAACGTCGGTGACGGTGAAGGACGCTTGTCAGCGATCCCTGTTTTAGGCGAGGAATTGCGTCCCATAAACCGCATTACCCCATTACTGGAGTGAACCTTCCACTGAGAGTGCAAACCAGGCTGGCTACCCTTTCGCGCCGAGTAATCCTGTGGAGGCAGAATGCGCTTGTGGCTTGCGGCCTCGCTTGACCGGCAGTAGGAGACGGCCCAAGGCCCGCTCCAGCCCGACGACGAAATCGCGGGTGCCTAAAGGACGGCCCGTGCGAGTCGCCAAGCGAATTCGCTCCGCCAGGAGCGCTTCTCCCACACCGTCTTGCAGCGCCTGTTTCCAGAGTGGGCCGGTCCAACATGTCTGCCATTCTTGCAGATCCAGTAAGCCCGTGCCGTCGAAGGCGGACACGTGCGCGGAGGCGCTGGACCACGTCCACTGCCAGGCCGCTTCAACCATTCCAGCTCGTACAGGGTTGCGCTCCACATAGCGCATCGCAGCCCAACAATGACCGTGATCCAGCGGGCAGGAATAGAAACGGTTCTGCCATAGGTGGCCGGTCTGCCGTTGGCGGATGTGGAGCCAGCGGGCATAGTCGGCGTGCGTGCGGCCGAGCGCGCAGGCTAGGGAATCCTCCCGCTCCGGCGCCGCGATCAGGTGGACGTGATTGGACATCAAGCAGAACCCAAGAAGCCGAAGGCGGTAGCGCGAGGCGTTTTCCTGCAATATGGCCAGGTAGAGTTGACGGTCGCCGTCGTCGAAGAAGACGGTTTGCCGGTACTTCCCCGCTGCGTGATGTGATGCGCCATCCCGACTGCCACGGCGCGCGCCATTCGTGCCATCACAACAAGAGTGGCTCGTCGGTGGGATTCCGCTCAGGGAATTTTGCGAAAGGGGTAGACTTCCATGAGACGGCCCCGACCTGTCAAGAAAAATCGACGGCAGATCTTCGAATCACTTGAACCCACTTCAAACCAGGCTTCCATGCGCATTCTTAGTGAGCCGGTTGGTGCTGGCTCGATGCAGAATAGGTTCAGAGTCGAAGTCCGGCGCTGCAATCTGTCCCACGAGCTCTTTAGCTCACAGCCCACGGCGCAGTCGCCGGAAAATCCGGGTTCCCACAACACTCACTTGCAACGAAAACCTTACGCCATATGAGGAAAGGGTTTGAAGCTTTCCCCGGTCCTCCACAGCCGGTGCAGCAGTACCGCAAGCTTGCGCGCCACCGCGATGACGGCTCGTTTCTTTCCTGCACCCGTTGTTCCTTTGGAGAGTCCCCATTGCCGTAGTTCGGAATCTTTGCCCCAATGCCCGAGTAGCTGATGCGCACATTGCACCAGTAATTTGCGCAAATATGGATCGCCGCTTTTGGAAATGCCCAACTGCGGGTCGCGTTCGTCGGATTGTTTTTGTTGCGGACGCAGACCGAGGAAGCTGCCGGCGTCGCGGCTGTGCGCGAATCTTTCCTCACTGCCCAAAGTCAACACATAAGTCACGGCGGTGAGTGTGCCCACGCTGGGAACGTGAGCCAACTGCCCAGCCACCGGATACTTTGCAGCCACTTCTCTGACGTGCTGATCGTAGTCGCGAATCTTCAGGCTCAACTGGTCGATGTGTTCCAGCAGGCCCTTCATGGCCAGATGCAAATGCGCGGCCAGGTCCGCCAGAGCGCGTGCGCCGAAGGTGTGCGTGATCGACGACGGCAGGCGCAACCCGAAACCCTTCGCCAGACTTCGCGCCGTGTTCACCAGCAGCGTTCGCGTGCGCACCAGCGCATCGCGCGCGCGAATCACCGCCAGATCGGCTTGTTGTTCCGCGGTTCGGTGTTCCACCGGCGCAAGCAGATTGCGGTCGGCGCGCGCCAGCCGCGCTAGCTTCACCGCGTCGTTGCGGTCGTTCTTCGTATCGGACGATGTGATCCACTTCAACTCGCCCGAGTTCGCCACGATCACCTCGTGGCCCAGCTTCTTGAACTCGCGCGCAATCCACGCCGACTGCGTGCCCACTTCCATCGCTACGCGCGCGTGAGGTTGCTTGGCGAAATGCTTGGCAATAGATTCCGCATTGTTACGGAACGAAGCCTCCTCGATCACTTCACCTTCTTCGTTCAGAATCGCGTAGTGGCTGAGCTTGTCGCCCAGATCCACCCCGATCGTCTCGGCTGGCTGCCGCGTCGCGGCTTTGCTATTCTTCTTCATGGCTGGTTCTCCTTTGCACCTCTCGAGTGCGTTTTACAGCTTATCGCTGTCTAAGGCGGCCAGCCGTCTCATCCTATCTGTCCCCGTTATTCCCGTCCCCGTTATTCCCCGTTCTAGAACCATACGAACCCCGCGCTGGATTCCCTCGGTTCAGGAATTCTGCGCCGCGGCCTTCTCCATAGGCTGTCTATCGGCCTGCGGAAGCAGGATCTCAAAGCGCGTGCCTTGGCCCACCGAACTCAGAACATTGATTGCTCCCCGATGAGTGCGCACAATTCCTTGAACGGAAGCGAGCCCCAAGCCGTGGCCGGTTGCTTTGGTGGTGAAGAAGACGTCAAAGATCCTCGCTTGCACCTCGGGTGTCATTCCGCCACCCGTATCTGAAACTTCCAGTCTGACGTAGTCGCCTGGGGTCAGCTCTGTTGCATCTGATAGATGTATGTCAGGGCCGACCGTTACCAGTGCGGTTGTGACGCGAATCACTCCGGCGCGCTCTCCGATCGCCTCTGACGCATTGAGAACAAGATTCATGACCACCTGCCGAATCTGTGCTGGGTTGGCCAGCACGAGGGGAAGGTTCTGGCCAACTTCGTTCTCTAGAATCGCACTCTTCGAAACCGATACCCTAAGGAGCTGCAGCATTTCCTCGACCAGGAGCGATAGGTCGATTCGCTCGAACGCTTGGCCTTCTTCTCCGCCAAAAGTCATCAATTGACGAACAATCTCCCCACCGCGAACAGCCGCAGTTCGGATTCTCAAAAGCGCTTCCATGTCTTTTGAGGTCTCTTCCCGCTCAGCCAAGGCGATTTCTGCGGAGGCGAGGATACCGCCCAGCAGATTGTTGAAATCGTGGGCGATTCCTCGAGCGAGCCGGCCCACACTTTCCAGCTTTTGACGGGCAAGAGCCTCTTCCTGGCTCCGCCTGATTTCGGTGAAATCGATGCAAGAGCCGATGAAACCGGTGAAACTTCCACCCGGTGTGAAACGGGGAATACCTTCGCCCAGGACCCACCGGTATTCTCCGTCTTTCCTGCGGAGCCGGTACTCTATCTTGAAGCTTCGGCGGGCATCAAAAGCCGCGGAGTAAGTGCCAATGCAGGACCCAACGTCATCGGGATGCACACCTTCTGCCCACCCCTCTCCCATTTCCTGCTTCATCGTGCGCCCGGTGAAATCCAGCCAGACCTTATTGAAAAAAGTACACAGCTTATCCAGACCAGAAACCCAGATCATCACTGGCGCGGTGTCTGCCATGATCCTAAACCGTTCTTCGCTCTCGCGGAGGGCCTGACCTGCAGACTCGGATTGGATCAGGGCTTGCTTGAGACTTTGGAGAACCTTCGCAACGGGAACTGCCGCCATAATCATTGCCACGACCAGGGATGCCCAGAGCCCGAGTGGCCTTTCCCGCATGTACCGAGGCATCGGCAGGCCATTTAGTTCCGACACCGACATCGCGAGCGAGGAGGCCAGGCATATTCCCGCACAAAGGAGAGCTGCCCGGTACCCCATAAGCCACGCAGCCGAAATCGGCAGCGCTATGTAGAAGAGGAGCAACGGACTATGGATCCCTGCGGTCAGAACAATCACAATAGTCGACAGCACCCAGATCCCGGACAGATACACCAGGCTGGCTACCCTGAGTGAACCTCGGTAGAGAAGAGCCAGTGCAGCAGTAAACAGCACTACCACGCAGAACGCTTGAGCCGTGGATAGCGCCCGTTTGGTGGCGAATAGCGGAATGATAACGCCGATGTCGAAAAGCGTCCAGCACAGGACGCCCACCAAAAGTGCGTTCAGAAGCTGCGCCGTTGCGTCTCCGGCGAGTGGACCACGGAGGCGCAACGCTCTTCCAATCGTACGAGGAATTCGCGCAAGCGAAGATATCGTTTCCAATCAAACACACTATATCTCACTGCTTTCGGGACCGCAGCGTAACTTGAAGGTTGCTTGACGAATCGATGAAATAGACACCGCGAACTTCATATGGGAAACCGGAATCGGTGGACATCCCGCGTGTTCCATCGAGCGGCGCTCCGCCTGGTGCGGCTCGGAAATTTCGCGGGCGTCGGCGATGTGCTGCGCAGTGCGGAAGCCTCGCAGCAGATCGACTTGCTGCGCAAGATCACGTACAAGAAGAAGCCGGAAGTAAGAAAGCTGGCGAGTTTTATGGTCCTATATGGATGCCAGCCGGGGGATGCTCCTCGGATCGCTCGCGCCGCGAACGGCGACGGGTCTATTTACCAGCGGCTGTTGCAGACTGCCGAAGTTCCCTCCGAAGATCTTGAATCGGTGTGCGAACTCTTGCTGGAATAGAAGACTTTTCGCGCCAGTCAGTGGGGAATGGCGGAAGCCGCCGCAAAGGGTCGGCTGCCGGCGAGCTTCGTACCTAGCCACTGGGCCGCTGCGCAGGATGGTGACAGGCTTGACATATGTAAGAAATGCGGGACAGACGGAGAGTCTGTCGGAGTAAAATGCGTCGCGTTTCGCAATAAATGGGAGCTTCCCTTTGATGTGCATGAGCGATGGAGTTGACACGCAGCGGAGTTCTGGAAAAGCTCGTTTCAGCCATCCACTAGAACGGGGCCCGGGCTACGCGATAACGAAAAAGCTTGAGCAGATTATGGGTCGCGCAAATCAGCTTCCATTCGCCCTAGCCTGTTCGAATCCGCGCAAGCGAAAGCGCCTGATATTGCGGACCTCTTTGATCTGTGCGAACACCGGCTCGACAATCGCTTTGCGCATTTTGTATAGAGCCTTCCCCGCTTCCGCCGCCAGCTTTTCGCGCATGTAGCGAGCCTCTTCGGTATGAGGCACCGTGCGAGGAAGCACGGCATCGGGAGCTAGCGCCTTGGAGTCCGGCGACACCAGCACTTCAATGCCTTTCAGCCGCTCATCGCGCAGGCTCACGCTATCCCAATAACCAGTGTCGGCAGTGATCGCGGTCGGTTGGTTGCCCGTTGCTTTTTTGCACCGCTTCCGCCATCGGGATCAACTGCTGACGATCCACGGTTTGTTGCGTGAGCTCCGCCGCCACGATCACCTGCGTATATCCATTATAGGCCTGCGTGTAGCACTTGCGCGCGTTGTCCAGCATCACACGCGAATCCGGGTCTACGAAGTTGTATTGGCGTTCCGGCTCTGACGCGTTGTTGCGGGCGCGACGCAGTCGCTTTTTCGCTCTCTGCCTTTGCTGAGTATCTTCCTTCTGCACAGGCGCCGCGTCCTTGCGCGGACGGCCCGCAGGGCGCGGCGTAAAGTGTTTCTGCGCTTCTTCCAACTGCTGCCGCGCTTCTTCTTCCAGCTCCTGCTTGGCGCGGCGAATGCGTTCCAACCGGCTCTTGGCGTGGGCCAGTTCGGCGGGCAACTCTTCGCCTGTTTTGCCTGCGCCCCACTTCTGGTCTTCCTCGCGGTCGGTCTGTTCGGCGGCGTTCAGCAGCTTCTCTATGGTCTCTTTCCAGTATTGTTCGCGCTCCGTCAACTTGGAATAGGAAAACGACCGGTGCAGGCTGGCGTTGGCCATTATCTTCGTGCCGTCGATGGCCACGTTGCCCAGCTTGACCAGCCCCGCTTTCTGACACAATCGCAAGGCTTGCACGAAGAGCTCGGCCAGAGTGTTCAGGTGGTCCGAGCGGATCGTGTCGTGATCGGGATGCTGATCGGCGGCCAGATAGCGAAACGCAATGTCGTCGTGCGTGGCCCGTTCGATGCGACGTGAACTGGTCACGCCGGTCGCGTAGCCATGCAACAGCAAGCGAGTCAGAAGCAGCGGATGATAGGCGGACAATCCGCGGCCATCTTTGCGTTCATACTCCGCGTAGATTGCCGATAGGTCCAACTCGTCACCCACATCGGCAATGAAGCGAGCCAGGTGACCTTCTGGCAACCAGTCTTGCAGGCGGGGCGGAGGAAGCAATATCTGGTTGAGGTCGCATACTCGAAAGCGCTTGTTCACTTTTCCAGATTACGGTTTTCGGGCCATCGGTCAAGTGCTTTATCGTGCTTCTATCTCCGACAGACTCTGGACGTTTATCCGATTGTTAGGCATGAGAAACTGATAAATACACTGTCCCGAGTTACCCGTCCTACCTGATTGATTGGACAAAAACACTGTGCTCTGCGCTGCCGTTTATGCTGCGCGCTTTAAATCGCAGAATTGCGGCGGCGCAGCGCCTTCCGTCGAGCGACGATTCCGATCAACGCTATCCCCACAAACCCCACCGTTGCCGGCTCAGGAGTGACCACACCATTGGCGGAAAATTGACCCGTCGAGTTCCAAGAGAAGACGACATTACTAATCGTCGAGAGAGCCAGCGAAGTACTTCCCGATTTAAAGCCGGTCAGTTTCAGAAACAACTCATTAGCAATGACAGGAGTGCCACCCGTGATCGCGCCCACATTGGTTCCCGAGATGATGGAATAGTTGTCAGTGCCGACATTGTAGCTTCCGGCGACTGAGCCACTGTTGGGATCGGTAGCCCAGGCGTAGCCCGTTTTCGGAAGACTCGAATTGACCGTATCTGTTCCTGGTGTTGTCACTAGAGCCCAACCGCCATTCAACACAGGACTCTGTGGTGTAACACTTAATACCGCGACAGCAGTGTTGGTGGTGCTTGGAGGAGTTATAACGGTATCCGCCAAGGCGCTCGAGGCCGTCAAAGTAGGGCTACCTGTGACGGAGAAGTATACACCGCCCAGTGTGTCAGCCTCAGCCTTGGTGCCTCCGACCTGCGTATTGACCAGGGTCATGCACAATGTCCCGACGACTCCTGTACAGGAGTGGCCGTAGACGTCGGTTTCTCCGGGAAGGAATATGGTCACCAGTGCGCTCAGCGTGTCCCCGGCACCATTGGTGCCAAGGGTGCTTCCGATGTAGCTGATGCTTGCCGATGCCGGATGAATTAGAACCAAACCACCGAGAATTGCTGGGAAGAACGAACGAATTGATCTCACACTGCAAGGCTACGCGACAAACGGCAAATGGGCGATTCGGCGTAACACTTAGCACTCGCAACCCCAGGTTCCCATCAATTCGACCGACCCGTGTTTGGGCGCGTTGCATAGAATCGACAAGTTATTCTTTCTAAACCTTCTGCGCTTACCCACGTGGCAGGGCGTAAGGGAAGGCTGGTGCTAACGTACTAAAGCGAGCCGACGGACGCGCGTAGTTCCGTAGGACGAAATATGGTCGCCATCCACGCCTACGCAGAGGCGGCTTATTCAAGCTCGCCTAATAACGACTTCTGGACTCGGTTGATAATTCCCCGCGCCGGTCATCCATCACGGTGCGACCGCCCAAGGATTTCGAGATCCCGCGCCCGTAGAGCTAACACCCTGTCGAAGTCCTCGGGAGGTACTCCGATTTGTTCAAGCCAACGAGCATCGAGAAGCGATCGATTATTTAACGGGCGACGGGCTTGGCGAAGACTTCGAAGCGGGCTACGTCGGCCCATCCGCCGGGGCCGTGGCCGCTGGAGGGCATCAGGTCGGCGAATCCGATTTCGTCCACTTTGGTCAGGTCGGGGTGATCCACCCAGTTACCCTTGGTGACGACTTTCTCGATATCGAGCTTCAGCCAGCGCACTTCAGATAAGGCGATGTCGGATTGAAGCCAATCTGCGACCGACCCGTCCGCAACGTCGCCCACCAGCCAGGTGCCATCGGCTAGCTTCACGATGGGATGGATTTTATGGAACCCGGACATCTTGGTGACCCACTGAATACGGGCCAGGCCGCTCAAATCGGCGAAGTTTTTCTTGTCGCGCAAAGCCATGGCGCAAGGCTTTTCGCAGAGGCCGGTCCAGGCGTGGGTGGGGTTGTTGTCGTCGCCGTCGGCACCGGTGAGTTGCAGGTTCTTGGCATCTTCGCCGTAGAGTTTCAGTTCCAGGTTCTCGTTCGCGACGTTGCCCTGAGTCAGGCCATGCTCTCCACCGCCGGGGGTCTGTTTCCAGTCTTCCTTGAAGAAAAGCGCGGGACGGCGGGGGCCTCCTTTCGGTGCTCCCTTGGCGGCACCTTCTTTAGGGGCCTGGGAAAAAGCACAGAGCGAACCGCCGAGCATTACCAGACCGAGCATGGTATGACGTGATAAACGCATGAGGATTGGATTCCTTTCTGGGGAAGTATATCTTACTTGATCACTACCTAGGCGGGCTTGATCACTACCTAGTGGCCTGTCGCAGAGAAATATTTATCGTTGTTCCTGAGTAGCAGTTCAGCCGTGTCCGTAAGGGCACGGGTTCCACCGGCGTTAAACGACCCGTGCCCTTACGGACACGGCTGTCGTCCGCGTCGCAATTCCTGATCAGTATCCGCTGTAGGAATTTGCGGTGACCGATGTGGCGCGGCGATTTGGAGCCTGCTGAAAAGTGAAGAAATTCGGGCCATGACACCAAAATGTCGAGATGGACCTTGAGAATCCCCGCCCTCACGGGACGGGGCTATCCGCGCCCAATGCCCCTTGCGCGATTTAATTGCGCGCCACATCGACTGTCCCATAATTGCGGCCATAATGTTCAATCTGTGTGGCCCAGACCACTAGGCGGGTTTGTTGAACTTGTCGCGGCAGGCGGGAGAGCAGAAAAACACCTTTTCGCCGTGCACCATTTGAACGATCGCCGTGGATGGGGCGATGTAGGTGCCGCACACTGGATCTTTTTTGAGCGATTCGGCGGGAGGAACCGTCCGGGTTCGCGGCCTGGACGGTTCACTGGAGGCGTTCGTGAATTCCGAGAATGCTTTGGACAGAACCCCTACTATCGACCGGATCACGCTGATGGCCAGCACGATCGCGATCAGATAGAAGAGCGCCCGGAACACTACTTCTTCTTGGTGGCCGGAGGAGCTTTCTGGCCCGGTTTTTGGAATGAAGTTTCGACCTTTGAACCCATTGCTTCCAGCATGGCTTTGGCGCTATCCACGTTAGGACCCGTGGGCGCGAGTTCCAAATACTTCTGGAACGCATCGGCCGTACCGGCGGGCGGAACGATCTTGCCGTCGGCGGTGGTGGTCGCCTTAGCGAACAGCGTCAGGCCGAGCTGGTAATAGGCTTCCGAGTACATCGGGTCGAGCTCGATTGCCTTCTTGAAAGCGTCGGTGGCGGGATCATTCTGACCGGTGTTGACGAACACGGCACCCAGGTTGAAGTAGTATTTGCCGGCTTGTTGGGGATCCAACTGGGCGGCTTTGGTCAGCTCCGCCTGGGCCTCGTCGAACTTCTTGTTCTTGGCGAGCACCAGGGCGTAGTTGTTGTGATAGGCCGCGTCATCGGGTTTGATCACGATGGCCTTCTGGTAGGACTCGGCGGCCTTAGTGTAGTCGGCTGTGGACGCCTCGCCTGTTTCCGTGGCTGCGCGGGCTGCATAGCTATCGGCCATATTACCCCAGACCACGTGCTGGTTCGGATCGAGCACGCTGGCCTTGGTGAAGGCTTCGATGGCTGCGTTGTAATTCTTGGCGGTCTGGGCTTCGCGAGCGGCGTTAAAGGCGTCGTTCAGCTCCTTATTCTTCGCCATCGCAGCGGCTTCTTCTTTCTTCTTCTTTTCGTACTCGGCCTTTTGCGCCGCGCTCATGCCGCGTTCCGGTTCGGCGGCCGTGGGTCCCGCGCCTCCAGCTCCACCGGCGGCCGCACCACCGGCATTGCGAGCCTGGATTTCCTTCATGTCGAAGTTGGCGGGCTTGGGGTCGCCCAGGCCGCTACGGTAACCAGACACCTGGTCGACATCCATGCCTTCGATTTCCAACGTAATGTTATAGGTCCCGATGGCGAGACCACCATAGTAATAGTGGCCCTTCTTGTCGGTCTTTACTTTGTAGTTGGCCTTGATGTCGGTTCGGACGATCTTGATGGTGGCGCCGGCAAGACCTTTGCCGTCGACGCCCTTTACATCGCCTTCAATGGCGGTAGTCTGAGCCCAGGCCGAGCTTGCAAGAACAAGCGCGACGGGTAATGTAATCAAAAGTTTACGTGCTGTTGCGTGCATGGGTCTTTATCTACCTCCAGAGCTTTGGCTCATATCCTTTAACAGGATACAACA
The DNA here is from genome assembly GCA_963766615.1 of Terriglobia bacterium. Taxonomy (GTDB): domain Bacteria; phylum Acidobacteriota; class Terriglobia; order Bryobacterales; family Bryobacteraceae; genus Palsa-187. Next base: position 16,369 of record CAVYBC010000005.1, on the reverse strand, counting down.
GTTACCACATTCGTTCAGGCTCCAGGATAGACGAATTTGCATGAATCCTGGCTTTCAGGGATGCGTCTAATAGGCAAAAAGGGATAGGATGACCACACAGGGATCTAAAATGAGGGGAGCGCTGCTTTTCTCCATATTGGGGGCCGGTCTATTTCAGAGCCTACAGGCGGGGTCCAAATCGGCTCAATGGGACAAGGCCGAGGAGTTGTATCATCGAACGCAGTACCGCGAATCGCTGGAGGTCCTAAGCGGCTTGCCCAAGGATGTGGACGTGATCAAGTTGACCGGGCAAGACTGGTTCATGCTGGGCGAATACAAAAAGGCGGGCGATGCGTTTGAGAAGGCCGTTCACATGGAACCGTCCAACTCCGAGTTGTATCATTGGCTGGGCCGAACCTACGGACGGCGGGCCGAGACAGGGAGCATGCTGACCGCACCTGGGAATGCGTCCAAGGCTCGCCAATATTTTGAGAAGGCTGTGGAATTGGATCCGAAGAATCAGGAGGCGGTCAACGACCTGTTCGATTACTACCTGGAAGCTCCCGGCTTTTTGGGTGGTGGGCTGAACAAAGCCCAGACAATGGCGGCGCACATCGGCACGTTGAATCCGGCGGAAGGCCACTACGCCGAGGCGCAAATCAAGGACAAGCTGAAACAGTATTCCGATGCTGAAGCCCAGTTGCGCATCGCAGCGGAGCTTGCACCCCACCAAGTGGGCCGGGTGATCGACATTGCGAAGTACCTCGCCAAACTGCACCGGTTCGTCGAGAGCGAAATGATGTTCGACAAAGCGGCCAAGATGGCGCCGCAGGAACCTAAGGTGCTCTACCAGCGGGCGGAAACCTATGTACAGACGAACCGCAACCTGGAAGAGGCGCGCAAGCTGCTGCAGGAATATGTGCAATCCAAGCTGACTCCCGACGATCCTCCGCGCGAGCAGGCGCAAGCACTGCTGAAGAAGCTTCCGAATTGATCTACGTTTCAAAAAGAGACGCATGTTTAAAGGCGAAGCTCTAAGCGCCAGCGTGGCCGCGCTGGCCGCAAACAAGTTTCGCGCGTTCCTTACGGCCCTGGGCCTGGTGATCGGCAATGCCAGCGTGATTCTGGTGGTGACCGTCTCTCTCACCAGCCGCGACTATATTCTGGACCAGATTCAGCGGATCGGCTCCAATATGGTATACGCGCAGTATGACGGAGGCAACAATCCGTCCATGGCTGCTTCCGACGCGGACTACATCAAGATTTCCGATGTGGATGCCGTACGCACGCAATTGGGGTCGAGCATCGTTGCCGCGACGGGCGTGATGAACAACTTCGACCGGATGAGGGTGGCGGGCCGTGAGGAAGACATCTCCATCATCGGGTCAGATCAATATTACCCGGCTGTGAGAAATTTAGCCTTGCTGTCCGGCCGTTTTGTGGACGAAGGCGACGTGACGGGGCGGCATCGAGTGGGGATGCTGACGGAGCGTCTGGCGCAAAGGCTTTTCGGGGGCCAGCAACAAGCGGTCGGGCAGACCGTCAAACTGCATGGTCTGCAGTTCACGGTAATCGGGACGTTCAAGGAGAAGACGGAGAGCTTTGGGCTGTCTGAAATCTCGGGCGAAAATGTGATGATCCCGATCACGGTGCTACGATACTTCGCGCGCCTTGAACGGATCGATCCTCTCTATGTCCAGGCGAAATCCGCGGATGGCGTGGAGTCACTGACGCGAAATGTGAGGACGCTGCTGGAAAGCCGCCACAGGCCGGGGGCGCACTACCGGGTAGACAATCTGGCGGCGATTCTGGATGCGGCACGAAGTATCGCCAAGGTGCTTACCCTGGTGCTGATCCTGATCTCCACCATTGCTCTGATTATTTCCGGCATCGGCATTATGAACATCATGCTGGTGACGGTGACCGAGCGTACGCGGGAGATCGGATTGCGAATGGCGGTGGGCGCGGCGCGGCGGGATGTGCTGGCTCAATTTCTATTGGAAGCGATTCTGATCAGCCTGGTGGGGGGCGTGGCGGGGATTCTGATTGGGGTCGCGATTCCTTTGAGTGTCCAGTTTTTTACGGATGATATTCAGATTCCGGTTTCTTGGTTGTCGATTGTGATTGCGTTCTCCGTGTCGCTGCTGGTGGGGTTGATATTTGGGTTGTTGCCGGCGAATCGGGCTTCGCGGTTGAATCCTACGGAAGCGCTGCGGTATGAGTAGCTAGCACCGGCAGACGACGAAAAACGATCGTCTGCCCTACACTGAAACCATGAAGGTTTTCGTGGTCTTTCTTCTTTCCTGTTTTAGTGCGGCGGCGGAAGTTCATGTGATGACGCTGCGGGAAGCTGTCGCTTTGGCGATAGAGCAGAATCCTGATGTGATTGTGGCGCGGCTGGATAGCCAAAAGGCTCGGGCGCAGATTACTATCGCGCATGACCCGTTTAATCCGAAAATCTTCGCCGGCAGTGGCGCGGCGTGGACTTATGGATTCCCCAGCAGCATCGACGGCAATGCTCCTTCCATCGTGCAGGCCAAAACGGTGATGTCGCTTTTCGACCGGCCGCAGAGCTATGTGGTGGCTCAAGCAACGGAGGCTGCGCGCGGGTCACAGACCGATATCGCGATTAGACAGGATGAAGCAGCTTATCGCGTCGCATCACTATACCTGGATGCGGAACAAGCGTCACGCAGCCGGGCGGCGGTGCAACGCGAACTGGAAAATCTTTCACGGGTGAAGGATCTGGTGGAAACGCGCGTGAACGAAGGCAGGGAGTTGCCGATTGAATCGAAGAAAGCAAACCTGAACCTGATGCGAGCGCGCCTTACCTCGGAGGGTTTGGCTGCGGATTTGCAAAACGCCGAGACTGCGCTGGCGTTAGCGCTTGGATTCAGCGCCAATGATAGCGTGCGACCTTCGGCGGAGGATCGCGCTGCGCTGGAAGCGCCGCCATCCGAAGACGCCTCCATTGAGAAGGCTCTGACGGAGAGCCCGGAGTTGCGCAAGCTCGAATCGAACCTGCAAATCAAGACGCTGGAGATCAAAGGGTTTCAAGCAGAGCGGCTCCCTAAGATCAACCTGGTGGCGCAGTATTCCTTGCTTGCGAAGTACAACAACTTTCAGCAATATTTCCAGAAGTTCAGCCGGAACAATGTGGAACTGGGAGCCAGTTTCGAGATTCCGGTATTAGCGGGACGGGCGGGCAAGGCTTATGCGTCGCAATCGGAGGCGGAGGCAGCGAAAATCCGAACGGAGGTAAACCGGACACGCAACCGGATCACGTCGGACTTGCGCCGAGCCTATCAGGGCTTGCGGCATGCCGATACCTCGCGCGAGTTGGCTCGGGCGGATCTGGATTTGGCGCGGGAACAGCTTTCTATCGATCTGGCTCAATACGACGAGGGTCGTACGCCGCTGGCCAGGGTAGAGGCGTCGCGGGCGACAGAGAACGAGAAGTGGCTGGCTTACTACGATACGCAGCACACGGCGGAGTTGGCTCGGCTGAATGTGTTGCGGCAGACGGGGACGCTGGTGGCGGCGCTGAAGTAGGCTGTTTGAATGGCCGCCGATGAACGCGGATGAACGCCGATACTTTCTCTTACCGGATGTATACGGCTATCAGTAGCGTCGTGAGTTCGGTGGCGTGCTGGGTCAAAGAGAGCGCGGTTGTGTTCACACCGCCCTGTCGATCGTAATAGCGCTGACGGATCAGGCGCAGGATCAGGAATCCGACCAGCAGCATAATGAAGCCCGGGCGGAAACCGAACAGGAATGCCGTAGCAGCCCCGCAGGCGATCGCGAATCCGGCGGCGAAGCTATCGAGCTTTTTCGACAGGGCCATGCCCGTCGCTGTGGGTCGCGATATCCAGACCATCACAATGGCAACGGCCCGCGAGATGGTGTGAGCCGCCAGAGCGGCCAGCAGCAGACGGGCTGGATCCAAGTGGCCGAAAAAATAGAACCAGACCGGGAGGACTGCTGCGGCGCCGAGAACGTGCCACCAACCCATAGCGGTGAGGAATCGCTGCTCGATGCCTGCGACGGCGAGCCATAAGAACGGTAGCCATAGTGCAACGGAGTGGGGTTGCCGAAGGAACCACGCGGTTGCCATTCCGCCCCACAGCGCACCCCATACGGGGTACAGTCCGGCTACTGCCACGCGCTACGCCGCCTGGTCCGGAGCAGCCATAGGAAGAACGGCGCACCGCAAATCGCGGTCACCACGCCGACGGGAATTTCCACGGGCGAAAGCACAACACGCGATAGTGTATCGCAGACACCCAGGAAGGCGGCGCCCAGCAGGAGGGAACATGGCAGCAGAACGCGGTGATCGGCTCCCAGCCAAAGGCGTAGCGCGTGAGGCACGATGAGTCCCACAAATCCGATTGGTCCGCAGAGCGATGTGGTCACGGCGGTGAGCACGGATCCGGCCAGGAAGCCGAACACCGTCATGGTTCCGGCCTTCACGCCTCGCGACGAAGCCCAGTCCTCGCCTAGGGAAATGAGATTCCACGCGGGGGCATAGACGATGATTCCTGCGCTTACCGATAGAATGACCACCGCAAACCACGCGAGCGTGGAATATTCGACCGCCTCTATGCCGCCCATCAACCAGCGCGAGATGGCGAAGGACTGCGCGAAGCTCGCCACGCTGTGCAGAAAAAGAATGATCGCGAAGCACAGGCTGTTCATGGTGACGCCGGTGAGCAGCAGCGTGAACGAGCTTATCCGGCGGCCTTCGTTGGCCATCCCGAGAACCACCGCCATTACGGCGACTGCGCCCACGAGCGCGGCCAGGCTAGTGGCTCGGAACCCGAGGCAAACTGCGAGGACCGCTCCGACGGATGCGCCGCTGGAGACACCGAGCGTGTAGGGTTCGGCCAGAGGATCGCGAAGGATGGCTTGAAAGACGACGCCCGTAACGGCTAGGCCGGCTCCTGCCAGCAGGGACAGCAGTACGCGGGGAAGGCGGGCGTAGAAAAAGATTTCATGATCGGGCGTGACACCTGCAATCGCGGCGCTGAGACTTATGTGGGCACTTCCGATGAGGGGCGCCAGCAATGCGACCACAAGTAGCGCGATGGCACACCAGAAAACCTTACGCATCGAATCTCATAAAGGAGCCATGTTCTCCGGTGTAGAGTTGCGCGTCGACCTGGAACACGCTCTTCAGCAATGCAGGCACCAGGATCTCGGCGGGCTTGCCTTGCGCGGCCAGATTGCCGCGATCCAGCACCAGAGTGTGATGGGCAAATTGTAGAGCGAGGTTCAGGTCATGCGTGACCGCGACTACCAGGATCTGTTTCCCCAACTCCGAGAGCAGGCGATAGATTGCGAGCTGGTGCTTGAGATCCAGAAACGTGGCGGGCTCGTCAAGAAGCAAGGCGCGAGGCTCCTGGGCCAGGGCCGCGGCCAACATGACACGTTGACGCTCGCCGCCGGAAAGCGACCGAATGTCGCGGGCGCGGAACTCGACTGCGTCGGTGAGCTGCATTGCGCGGTCGACGGCCTTTCGGTCCAGTTCGGAGGCGTACCAGCCTCGGACGTAGGGGGCGCGTCCCATGAAGGCGACTTCCTCCGCGGTGAAGGGAAATTCCAGGCGGAGAGTCTGCGGTAAGAACGCAACTTCGCGCGCGAAGTCGCGGCGGTTCCATGCGGTCACCTCGCGGCCCGCATATTGGCACGAGCCGCGGTAAGGAGTTTTCAAGCCTGCGAGGATTCCCACGAGCGTCGACTTCCCTGCCCCATTGGGTCCAGCGACGGCGACGAATCCGTGTTGCGGCAATTCGAAAGAGACCTGCTGGAGGCCGTAGGCGAAGCCCAGCTCTTTCGCGCAGAACGTCATTTGAGGCCGGGATGAAAAATGCGGAACAGGTCGTCAGCGGCCAGCACGATGCGCGGGCCGGGAATCACATAAATATCGGATCCGATGGGAACCACCTGTCCCTGCCGAACGGCGTTGATTGAACCGGCTCGCTTCCACAGATTGATGGTAGCTTCCCTGAGCTTCTGGGAAATGTCACTGGCTTCGCCCATTTCACCCATGTCCAGCACGACATCCGGATTGCGCGCCAGCACGTCTTCCAGGGAAACGGCCGGGTAGGATGCTGGCGCGTCGCGAAAGACGTTCACGCCACCGGCGATGGTGATGAGATCGCTCAAGTAGGAAGCCTGACCGACCACAATGAGCCCGTCGAGCCGCTGCGGAGTGCGCCCTACAACGAACATCACTTTGGGGTGCGGAAGCTTCGAGGCACGGTTCTGAATTTGATCCAGATGATTGCGGATATCGCGGACCAGCGTGGCCGCTTTCGCGTCTGTTTGTGTCGCGGTCCCCACCTGGGTGATGGAAGTGTACAACGCGGGGACGCTGTCCTGATTGATTTCCAGAACATGCAGCTTGATTGCTTCCAATCGTTCGCGGAGGCGGACAGGATTGGTTTGCACGATCACGAGGTCGGGCCGAAGGGCCGCGATGGATTCCAGATTAGGCGAGGTGTAGTCGCCGATTTTGGGCTTCAACTGCGCCTCGGGAGGGTAGCGGCAAAAGCGGGTGACCCCGGCGACGTTATCACCGAGGCCCAGGGCGTAGAGAAGTTCGGTGATGCTGGGCGCGGTGGAGACGATCCGTTGGGGCGGGGCCGCGAATGCCAGGGCGGCCCAAGCAAGGAGGAGTGCGATGTGGCGTCGAGACTTTCTTGACGCCTGCCAAAGCAGCACCCATCCAGGCGTCGAGATGAGTCTCGACGCGGCACGCACGAGTGCGTGCGCCACATGCCTCACCATGTGAATTTTAAACCTCCCGTCGCGTTGCGTGACAAAGCCTCATAGCCGAGCGCTTCCTGGTAGCTCTGGTCGAGCAGGTTGCCGACGCGGAGGAACGGCATGAGGTGGGCATTCAATCGCCAGGAGCCGTTTAAGAAAACTTCCTGATAGGCGGGGTTGCGGGTGATGCCGAAGACGAAGTCGTTGTCGGCCCGCTCGCCGACAATTCGCGCACCAAGCATGAACGACCAGCGACGGGGCGAGACTTCTATCGACACGGCACCGGAGTTTCTCGCCCGGCGGGCTAGTTCCTGGCCTTGGTCGCCGCTGGATGATTTAGTGATCTTCGTATCCAGCAGTGTATAAGATGCGTGCGCGGTGACGTGGCTCGCGATGCGAACGTCTCCAGTTAATTCCATGCCCTGAGCCCGGGCGCGATCGATGTTGATGGATGTGGCAACGAGCGCGGAAAAATCGAACTCGATAAGGTCGGTGAAGTCGTTATAGAAATACGTAGCGCCCGTGCGGAGCCGGTTGTGGAGCCAGCTGCGGGAAAGCCCCGCTTCGTAGGCGACGGTCTTTTCCGGCTTCAGGTTGGGATTGCCCACATAGTATGTCTCATGAGCGAAGTTGTCATAGAGCGCGGGTTCCCTGATTCCGCGGGAGACGCTGAAACGCAGAAATGTTTCAGTAGGCAGACGGAAAGTCACGGCCCCCCGCAGGCGCGACTTCCTGACCGTAGGTGCTGGAGTGCTCGAAACGCAGGCCGCCGCTGAGGAAAATGCGCGGGGTTAGCGAATATTGTTCCTGCGCAAAAAAGCCGTTATTAGTGCGGTCGACATCGGTGCCGGAGATTGTGCCGTTCTGGCGCTCAAATTCGTAGCCGAAGATCAGCGAGCCGTGATTCTCTGTCAGCGTGCCCTGGTAGCTGCCCGTGGCCCGGTTCGTGAAAGTCGCGGAAGGAAAAGGATACAGCGTTACATTCGTCGCGACTACATTGGGACCGATGGTGTTGAACGGAACCAGATGCACGAAGTAGGTCCCACTGGGTTGCGTATTGACCAGCGCCGCGACGTTATAGCTCTCCGCGTCGGTGTCAGAAAACGTGTCCCGATAGCGATGATATCCGGCCAGGAAGCGCTGTACATATCGCTTGCCGCGGGCGTCATCGAGGCGCACACTCAGCGCCGCATCGCGATTGCGATCGTTGGCATCCAGATCGTAAAGGCCATACGATGTCTGCCCGGGATCGCCGTTGTAGGCATCAAACGTGCGGAACACCGCCCGCAAGCGGGTTACGTCGGAGATGGCGTAACCCAGATTGACCGTGCCTGAAGTAACGCGATAAGCGTCATTTGGAAACTCGCCGGTGGTGCGGAATTGATCGGCGGTGAAAGCGTAGTCGATTTTTTGGAAAAGGCCACCATCCAGCGCCGCCGACCAGTGATCGGTTGAGAACGATCCACGCTCGTAGACCAGCGTGCCGTGCGGCCTGGAAGATTCGGCATCGCCCTGGTGAGTGAAGATCTGGACCACGCCGCTGGACGCTTCGGCGCCAAAGAGCGCGCTTTCCGGACCGCGCACAACCTCCATGCGATCGAGTCCGGCGGAGGTGAGATGGACGAAATCGTAGTAGCCTCCGGGTTCGGTCAAAGGGATGCCGTCGAGCAGCACCATTGCTGAGCTGGATGATCCTCCGCGCACAAACACGGAGGTGATGCCCCCGTTCTGTCCGGTCTGCACGACGTTCAGTCCAGGCACGTCGCGGAGGAGGTTGGAGACAAACGCGCCGCGCGAGGGATCGAAATCGGGTGCGGTAAAAATGGTGGCTGAAACGCCCGCTTCTTCCAGCGGCAAAGGTGCGCCGGTGGCGCTGACGATAACGCGATCGCTCTGCGTTGAGAGGCTCAACGCGATCCGATTGTCTTTAGAAGAGTCGAGTGCCGTAGTTGCCGTGGCGAAGCCAGACTTCTCCACTTTCGCCTGGCAGGACTGGGCAACTTCAAACGCTCCGGATGAATTGGTGGAAGTGGTTTCCGCGCCGCAGGAGACTTGCGCTCCTTCGACCGGACGTCCAGACGGGTCCACTACGGTGCCGTGGATCTGGAACAGAAAAGATAGAAATAGAAATGGTGTCATTGAGACGTCCTCCCTCGAGACGTAACGCGATTAAATTTCCAGGGAACCGGTCTCCTGACTTCCGGCAAGACCATTAATGGGCTGCAAGTCTTCCCACCTGATGAAGGGCAGTGACTTCGCCCGGCCTATACTTCGCCGGTCACAGTTGCGGGGCAGTGGCGGAATTTCACCGCCTTCCCGAGCATTCCTCGGATTACTTTCCTTTTGAGGATAGGGGGTTGAAGGAATTTAGTCAACAGAGTCGCGCACGGAATATCGACCCATTGATGCTTGACACGGTAAACTCCCGTGTCTAACATTTCAATGGCTAGGTCCACGCAATAACAATTGTGTGCAGGAGGCGGTCTGATGCGGATTTCACGTAAATTCCGGATGTTTGTCTCAGTGGGATTTGTCCTTTCGGCAGGGGCTATCGCCGCGCGGGGAGAAGTCACATTTACCAAGGATGTCGCGCCGATCCTGCAGGAGCGTTGCCAGGTTTGCCATCGGCCCAATACGTTTGCGCCCATGTCGTTGCTGACTTATGAGGAAGCTCGGCCGTGGGCGAAGTCGATCAAACAGAAGGTCCTGGCACGCGAGATGCCTCCCTGGTATATCGATAAGAACGTCGGCATCCATAATTTCAAGAATGATGTGTCGCTGACGGATCACGAGATCGCGACTCTGGCTCAATGGGCCGATACGGGCGCCGCCAAGGGGAATCTCGCGGACATGCCTCCGCCGCGCAAATTCGAGGACACCGACAAGTGGCATCTGGGTGAGCCGGACCTGATCGTGCAGCTTCCGAAAGACATGCTGATCCCGGCGACGGGGGCGGACCGGTGGATCGATGTTCTGGTGGATTCGGGGCTTACCGAGGATCGATATATTCGCGGGATCGAGATTCGGACGCTGAAGGGTTTTAGAGCAGTCCACCACGTGACGACATCGATGAAGCATGAAGATGACGCCGATGATGGCGATAACGTTCAGGGCGCGTTTCTCAATGAGTATGCGCTGGGCAAGAATGCCGATGTGTTCCCTGATGGCGCGGGCCGATTGATCAAGGCCGGGACGAAGATCAACTTCAATCTGCATCTTCATTCGACCGGGCAGGAGACGCTGGCGAACGTCGCGCTGGGGTTGAGCCTTTATCCCAAAGGCTACAAGCCGAAGTATCTGGAGACGACCGAGAAGGTGGGGGACCCGAAGGATCTGGACATTCCCGCCAACACCGATAACGTGCGGTTTGACGGGTATCAGACGCTCACCAAGCCGACCAGGCTCTTGTCGTTCCAGCCCCATTTGCATAATCGCGGGAAGGCTTCGTGCATGGAAGCGATTTACCCGGGCGGACACAAAGTGGAAATGCTGAGTTGCGTGAACAAGTATCAGTTCGCATGGCACCTGGTCTATCTTTATGACGAAGACGACCAGCCGCTGCTTCCGGCTGGGACGATTCTGCACATTACTTCCTGGTACGACAACTCGACTGGAAACAAATTCAACCCCGATCCGGATAATCTGATTACCTACGGACAGAGGACCATTGATGAGATGGGCGGGGCGTGGATCAGCTACTACAATCTTTCCGATGAAGAGTTCAAGCAGGCTCAGGACGCGCGAAAAAAGAAGGTACTTTCGGCGAAGTCTAACTAAGTCATGCGCGGGTTCTGGTTTGCCGCAGGTATTTCCGCGTTTCTTTTCGGCGCTGGAGTAAACGCTCAGGTCCAATATGCGCGGGGGCAGAACGTCGCTCCTGTGTTTGAGGGGTGGGAGCGTAATCCCGATGGGACGTTCAGCCTCGTCTTCGGGTATCTCAATCGCAATTACGAAGAGGAAGTAGATATCCCAACGGGCGCTGAGAACAGCATCACCATGGGAGCCGAAGTATTTGGCGACAAAGGCCAGCCCACGCATTTCTATCCGCGGCGACAGAGATTCCTGTTTAAGGTTGTGGTGCCCAAGGATTGGGACAAACAGCAGAAGGTGATCTGGTCGCTGACGTCGGGCGGGAAGACCGATCAGGCTAAAGGATGGCTGCAACCGGAGTGGGAACTGAGCGATTCGGTAATCGTGGAGAATATGGGCGGCGGTGTTCCCGATCCGAATAACAAGGCTCCCAGCATCATGGTGAGTCCGGAGGAGACGGTCACATTGCCGAATGCGGCGACGTTGACCGCGACAGCCACCGATGATGGGTTGCCCAAACCATACCAGCGAGCGCCGTCCAACCCGGATCGCGATGCGCAGCCCAAGCGGCCGATCGGGGTACAGATCAAATGGATTCAATACCGGGGTCCGGGCAAGGTTGTTTTCTCTCCGGATGCGAGCGCGGTGGTGCATGGAGAACCGGTCACGCTGACGTCGAAGGCGACTTTCAGCGCGCCAGGGACTTACGTGCTGCGTGTGACTGCCAACGACGGGCAGTTATTCACGTCGCGCGATGTGACGGTAACAGTCGCGGCTGGCGCGGGGCGCTAGCGTTCGCTACCCTCTACAAAACCAGGGCCTTGGCGATGTCGATCCACACAGGGTTGTTCCACGCTGGCCTCGGATCGGCGGCAGCACGGGCAAAGGTCCACAAGCGGAGCCGCTCTGCGTCCACCTCGGAGAGATCAGCCAGGCGATTGACTAAACCGATCGGGTCGGCGTGAAGGCGGGCTTCGCAATTGTGGAGGTGCTGAACGACATCAAAGGCTACGTCGCCGATGAACGGCTTAGGGTCGATCACAAGCCAGGGCTCGCGCTGGGCTCGCAAGACATTGCCGGCGTGAAGGTCGGCAGCAAGCAGTTTATCTGTTGACGCAGGCTTGCCTAGCTTCTGGAATAACCGCAATCCTTCTTTTACCAAACCGGAATCGGGCCAGCGCTGAGCTTGAGCCAGTGTTTCGCTGCTCCAACTATTCAACATCTCTGATAAGGGCCGGAAAGGGAGGCCCGGTGGCGGAGTCGGGTTTCGCCAAAGCCGCTTCAGCGAGGTCGCGATCACTATGTCCTGTTTAAACTCCGGCTCGGAACGAAGCATGTCTCCTGGCTGGCACCGCTCCAGCAGCATCGCGCCGAGGTCATCATCTGTTTCAAGCAATTGTACGGTAGGGTCGCCGTTCCAGAAGCGGAGACCTTGAATTTCATGCGCTCCTTCCATGTGGGGCATTCCAAGTTTCAATACCGCCGGAGTTCCATCGGCGCGAACGGCGGCGGCGACCCAGGAGCAGGTCACGTTGGCATGGTCGAATGGCTCAAGAACGCGCAGGGACCATCGGCGGGATAGCTGTTCCAGCATCGCCGACAAGTTGCCGATCCATTTCTTCCGTTCAGGGATGTGAGTGCAATTGTTGATTAGCCGTGCGGGAATGATCATTGACTAGTGCCGGGTGCCTTCAGCCAGGCAACAGAGTAAGCTATTACGGTGCAGTCGCCAACTTTAAGGATATGACGATGATGACAATTCGCTTGGTATTGCTAGCCGGGTTTTGCGCCGTGCTTGGGTCGGCGCAAACAGCACAAGAGCTACTCAACGACGGAAAGAATACCGAAAACGTCACCACCGAGAGCATGGGCTTCGACCGCAAGAGCTACAGCCCGCTCAAACAAATCAACACATCGAATATCAAGCGGCTGGTGCCCGTCTGGAACACGAGCCTGATGAATGACCAGGGCGAACTGGCGGCTCCCGCCATTTATAACGGCGTGATGTATGTGATCAATGGCAGGTGGACATTTGCGATTGATGTGGAAACCGGACGACAGATCTGGCGCACGCGGGCGGAACTGGAATCGGGGATTGGGAGGACGCCAATCAACAGAGGCGCGCCTACAATTTATAACGGAAAGCTGTTTCGAGTCACGGTGGACAATCACCTGGTCGCGCTGGACATGGCTACCGGTAAGCAGCTATGGAACCAGAAATACGCTGAATCGGACGACGGCTATTACTCGACTGCGGCACCGATTGTCGCCAATGGCGTATTGATTTCTCCAGTGGCCGGAGGGGAGTCGACTACTCGCGGTTTCCTGGACGGTTGGGATCCGGACACGGGGAAAAAACTGTGGCGCAAGTATACGATTCCCGCGCCAGGCGAGCCAGGTTCTGAGACGTGGCCTGCAGGCACCGATGCGTGGAAGGTCGGCGGAGGACCAACGTGGAGATCGGGCTCGTACGATCCTCAGCTCGACCTGGTGTATTGGGGCACGGGGAACGCGGAGCCGTACGATCCGAGGCCGCGCGAAAATCTGGATAGTTTATATACCAATAGCGTGCTGGCTATCCGTCCAAAGACGGGTGAAATGGTTTGCTATTTCCAGTACACGCCGAATGACACGTATGACGTGGACGCGACCGATGAGCAAGTGCTGGCGGACCTTCCGGTGAACGGGCAGCTTCGGAAGGTGATGATTCAGGCCAATAAAAATGGCTTCCTGTATGTGCTGGACCGGACCAATTGCAAGCTGATCGCCGCGCATCCTTATGTGAAGGTCAATTGGGCGTCGGGTATCGATATGGGGACAGGACGGCCCATGCTGACGGATGTGAGCAAGCGTTTTCTGGCCGGGGAAGAGGTGGAGATCTGGCCATCGCGCGGGACCAATGCGACGCCGATCGCGTTCGACCCCAATACTGGTTTGATTTATGCGAGCACCTGGAACGTACCGCGCGTCCAGAAACTCGCGCCGCCCAAACCACAAGTTCCTGGCAGGGACTCTACTGGAGTGGTTGCGAGGATTCTGCCGGTGAAGCCGGGGGATGTGATGGGTCACTTTCTGGCGATGAATCCTATCACGGGCGAGAAGAAATGGGAAGTTCCACTGATCGATTTACCCGGCTCGGCAGGAATGCTCGCCACGGCCGGAGGGCTGGTGTTCACAGGCAAGCTGTCGGGCGAGTTCGTGGCTTTGGACGAGGCCACTGGCAAGACGCTGTGGCAATTCAAGACGGGGTCGAGCGTGAATGCGACGGCCATTACTTACACGCACAAAGGGCGGCAGTATGTGACCGTCGCATCGGGGCTCGGAGGAGGTCTGGCTACACGATACGCGGAAGGCAAGATCCCAACCGGCGGGTCGGTGTGGACCTTCGCGTTGCTTCCTGAGTAGTTTTATTGTCCGTTCACCGAAAAGGCCAGCATGACGTTACCGGGCATGCCCCCCCATTGCCCGTAGCCGGAGTTGACGAAGACCATGCCGTTGACGATAGCTGGGCCTGCCGTGTCCATCGATCCTCCATGGGCGGGTTTGCCATTGACGGTGGGAAACTCACGCTCGGTGTCGGCTTCCCATAAAACTTCGCCTGTGGATGCGGAATAGGCGCGCAGATGTCCGTCGACGGACCCGGAGAAAACTACCCCGGGGATGGCGGTCACGGCGGCCGATTGCGCAGGGGAACAGTCGGTCCTGTCCGACGCGCAAGGCGAGGGCTTTGCGCTCCACACGATCTTGCCGGTTTTGAGATCCAATGCGTGCAGGCCGCCGCCCTTGTTCGGATCGAGTGTCATCCGAAAGCCTATCGGCGATTTTGGATCCGCGACCCCGCCAATTACGATATCTGAGATGGCGACGTAAACCTTCTGTCCATCGGCGGCGGAGCCCCATTGGCTGCCACCGAGGGCGCTGCCTGCGCCTGCGCGAGTCTGCCAGAGGATCTTGCCTTTCTGATCGGGGTCCACCGCGTGGACCATGCCGGATTTTTGGCCGATCACCAAAGCTCGCTTTCCTGCGCCTAAACTGACCAGGATGGGGGGTTGGCCAAAATCGTAATCCGGACCGGCGGTCTCCGGGCAACTGCTTCGCTGCGGAGTGCTGCAGCTGACATTGAACGCGTCTTTGGGCGTCAACTGCTGGGACCAGAGCAACTCTCCGGTCTTCAGGTCCATGGCCAGAATCGCGTCGCTGGTGTTGGTGGGCGGGTCGGAATAGTTGTCTCCTGTTGCGACGTATAGGACTCCAAGAGTCTCGTCGATGGTCGGACTTGACCAGACGGCGGCGCCGGAAGGACCGTAGAGTTGGGTTCCTGCGGGGCTTTTGCGCGTGGGCTTAGAGGCCTCCGGGATGGTGAAGGTCTGCCAGATTTTCTTGCCGGTGGCAGCGTCGAGGGCAACCACGCTTCCGCGAAACGTGCAGCATTCTACCTTCGGGTCGCCTCCCATGGTTTCCTCGAAGGAGGCGAAGGGCTGGTAGAGGACGCCTTTGTAGAATCGAGGGGTCGCGGTGGCCATGGTGGCATAGTGACCGGACGTGGTCACTTTCCAGATCAATTCGCCGGTCTGGGCATTGACGGCGTAGGTTGTCCCTCCATCGCTAACAAAGACGGCAGGGGTTCCATTGGCGTCGCCGACGCTGACGCCTGAACGGATGGCTCCGCCGGTTTGGAACGCCCAGCGGGCGCAGCCGGTGGAGGCATCGAGCGCATAGATCACTCCCGTTTGGGTCGCGATGAACACGCGATCGCCGGCAAATGCAGGTTGGGATCGGACTACGGTGACGTCGCCAACGTTGAATGCCCATTTCAGTTTGAGCTTTCCAACGTCGGAGGCTGTTAGCTTAGCCGCCGCGGCTTCCTGGAATCGCGAGTTGGTCGGGCTGGGGCTCCATCCATTCCACTGTGGGGAGCCGGCGGCGGGCGGAAACGCCGGGGCTGGAGATTTGCACGTCGGCTTCAGGTCCACGGGAGGGTGCGCCTGGCCTGTGGGGGCGATGTAGCCGATCAGAGCGAAGATCTGCGGGGTAGTGAGGCCTTCGGCTTGGGACTTCATGACGCCGCTGGTGAGGGTCATATAGATGGCTTCGCCGCTCATGGCTTTGATGGCGGCGATCGCCGGGACACGGCCCTCGGGCTTGTCGTGACAGGAGGCGCACCGTTCTTTATAGATGGCGGCACCGTCTTGTGCGGACAAGAACGCGGGCACAATCAGGGCAAAGAGACACACGTATCGCATGGCATTTCCTTTCCTATTTCGGATTGACGTTTCGCTCCTGGAACCCCCGCGCTCACGCGCTGGGGCGGGCCAACGGTTTCACTCTCCCATTGGCAGAGCGGGTAGATAGAGACTTAGGCTGGCTCGATCCCAACAGCCCCAGCGCGCCAGCGCGGGGGAGATAAACCGGCCTGCGTTAAATAAAGTCGCGCTTTCTAGACTGGAAATAATACGTAAGAGCCAACATCACCAGCGCGGATCCTAACTCGCAGCTAAGCACCGTCAGCACGCTGGAGTTCCATACCGCGACCGGAGCCTTTATGTCGTGCATGAGCCCTGGAACGCGTGTAAAGAAGTACCACGTTAGACCGTAGGTGGAGCTGCAAAACATGTTCGCCGCAATTCCCCACCCTTCCGATTCGCCGACTAGCGCAGCGCCCGTGATTATCGCCAAGCCGACCATTGGCAGCATCGCGAGGATGATCACGATTGGTATTGTGCCGCGGGGCAGGACGCCACGAACCTCAATAAGCAGCACAGCCGTCGCCACCAGCGTCAGCCAGGGAATCAGAAACATTCCCACGGTAGAT
>CAVYBC010000004.1:0-349601 GCA_963766615.1 Terriglobia bacterium | reverse complement strand
ACCAACTTCGCAGTCGTGTATTGGATGGACGTGACGGGAAGACTCATCACGAAAGCCAGATTCTGTTTCTTCCTTTCATTCACTATTCCCGCCATAGGCAGCATGGTGCCGACCATGATCAAAGAGATGAAAAAGAAGACACCGCCAACTACAACGACAGGCTCGGTTCCGAATTGAAGGACACCCAAAGCGATCAGCCCAGCCACGAAACAAATAAAGATCATTGGACGCTGGAGTTGCCAGTCTTTCAGAACCAATTGCGCGACCACTGAGTTGTTCATGCTTCCACCTCCTCGCGGCTATATTCGACGTTGGCAACGAAAATTTCTTCCAGCGTCATGTTCTCAATGCGCTGAATCCTGGCGCCGGTGTTTTCGTAGGCGCTGGCAAGATCGGGAACGAAGGCATTCGCCGTTGCCACCGCCAGTCTGCCCTCCTGCCGCACGCCAATGATTCCTGGGAGAGAGGGCAACTGAATGCCCGCGGGCACTTCCAGCCGCAGGCGGCGCCAGCGATCCAGGTACATCTCCTTATCCATGGAGTCGATAATGCGGCCTCGATCTATAAACGTAATTTGATCAGAGATTTGTTCCACATCCTGTGTGTTGTGGGAAGAAAATAAAATACTGCGGCCTTCGTCGGCCATGACGCCTGTCAGCTCGCGCAGAATTTCGTGGCGGGCCACTGGATCGAGGCCCGTGGTCGGTTCATCGAGAACCAGCAATTTAGGCTTGCGGGCCAGGACGAGCAACAGGGTCGCCTTCACGCGCTGCCCGTGCGAAAGTCCTTTGATTTTCTGGTCGGCCCTGAGTCCGAATCGTTTCAGGAGCACTAAGGCGTAGGCGTCGTCCCACTTCGGATAAATCGATTGCATGAAGCTGAGGTGCCAGCCCAGTGTCATCGACTCATAGAGGCGCATGTCTTCGGATGCGAACCCGATGTCCCACTTGGCTGCGACCTGCTCGGCGGGCATACGATGGCCGAGCACCCGTACTTCACCGCAGTCCTGATGAACCAAGCCCATGAGGATGCGAATGGTGGTGGATTTACCTGCGCCGTTGGGCCCGATGAGCCCCATGATCTGTCCTTCCGGAAGCTGCAGGTCAATATTGTCCAGGGTGAAGAAACGGTATTTCTTCCCGACGCCGCTGAGTTCAATAGCAAGGTCACTCATATGCTTTCCTTTTCTGCTTCTGCCATGCGGTCGCCGGCTTCGCGAAGCCGTCCGGCCAAGTCTTTCGGACGAATGCCCAGCAGCGCGGCAATGCGCGTTGCTTGTTCCAAATGCTGTTGCAGTTCCTGCTCGCGCAGTTGCGCACCGAGTCCTTGATCCTGGGCAACATGCGAACCCTTCCCGTGTTGCGTTACGATCACGCCTTCGCGTTCGAGCTCCAGGTAGGCCCTTTTGACCGTGATCACGCTGACCTGGAGGTCGACGGCAAGCTGGCGGATGGAAGGAATCGTCTGGCCGGGGGGCCAGTCTCCTACGACGATCCGTTGTTTGATCTGCTCCATAATCTGGAGGTACATCGGCCGCTTGTCGGATTGCGAAATTCCGAACGCTTCGTTCATCTCAGTATGCTCAGTATACACAGCGTCACAGATTCGTCAAGGGGTGATACGCGGTTTTTTCCGGTTTGGTTCAATAGAGGCAAGGAGTACGCCGGAAAATGGATACAAATCAGAAAATGGCTATTACTGGTTCTGGTCTGATCGTGGCTGGCATCGGACTAGGGATTGTGGGCGCGGCGATGATCATACCGGCTGTGTTCACCTGGACGGTGGACTTCATCGGGAAGAACACGGAAGGCTTGGGCGCCAAGGTGGAGGGAGCTTCCAAGACGGTGGGAGCGGTGGCGGGCACGCTGCATCGGTCATTCAATGAAGCCCGGAGAGCGGGTGTTGCGGAGATGAAACGGGGGCGATCTTCGGCCAGTTAATTGGGTCCGGATCCGCCGGATTAGGGTTTCTTTACTGCTGGATCCAAGCGGAGAATAGCCGCGACATAAATCGGCTGGCCAGCGGGTCCTCGGCGATGGAATATTGCCGTAGGAGCCTTGTCCTTGGGACTCAACGGGTGACTGAAGTCCGAGAGGGCGGCCTGTTCCGCCAAAGTAATCGCCACGCCATCAAGCTTGGGATCAGTAGTGAGTTCCACGTTGGTGGCCCACTGTTTTTGCCAACGTGCGAGCAATGCCGGAGGGATCTTCTTCTGATCGTCTCCAGCCTGGAGTTCTGGAATCTTCTGCGGGCTGCCGATCACGATCAACTGAATGCCGGTTTGACCGGGTTTGGCGGGGTCTACCTGAAGAGCGGGGGGATGGTCAGTGGGATCCGGAATTTGAACCGGGTGACCAGGCTCGACGTCATTACGTCCGTCTCGAATTCGTTTGGTTGGAAAAATCAGGATTGGATCTCCGAAAGATCCGTCGGCGAAGGCGTCTCGGTCGATGACGTAGAGGTACCCCTGTGGTGCTGATTCGAATGTAAACACCACATAATCGTTTTCATGAACGGGCTTGTCCCACGCGATTCGAACGGCCGTCCAATCCTTTTTTCCTTCTTTGTCCTTCGGGTGCGAGAAGCCGCGGGTCTTGACTTCCGCGTCAGGGGCTATCACCATCTGCCACAACGTCAACCCGAGAAACGTGTCGCCTTGCTTTGGAACGTCATTCCCTTTTGAGGCGCCATTCCCCGGCAAAGGTCCTTTGCCCGTTGAAGTGCCATTGCCCGTTGAAGGGCCCGCCCCGGTTTGGCCGGTTGTGGTGGTCTTGCCCCCCGATTTGGACGAGTCCTTGTCCTGCGTACGCGTACTTAAAAAGACCTCGCTGTGAAGACCGCGCGATGTAGCAGGCACAGGTTCAGGTTCCTGAGCCGCTGCGACGAAGGCCACGGTGATGCCGGCGCTGATTCCAGCCCATATGAAATATTCGCGGGTTCTTTTAGTCATTACATATGTCCTAACGTAAAATGTGCGGTCAATGGATTTACCCTGCCCTGAACCGCTGTGTAGGAACCATTGCGTGTTTCGTGAGATTCAGTGGAATCAGGACCGAGCAGGTTCTTGACCAGGGCGACATCCTGACTGGAAAGGTCGCCACTCCTCTGATTGAACAGACGAATTTTCACCATCTCAAGGTTCTCTAACGGAGTTTTAGACCAAATGAAATGGATCATGTCAGGCTCCGCCGAAGGCGAGATGCCGATAAAACGGTCAGGCGGTGTGGGAACCGATAGGCTGGTTTGGGCTTTTACAGCGGCGGACGAACCCTGGTAATCAGGTTCCGGAAACAACCAGGAAAAGCTGGAAGGCGCATTAGGGTTGGGAGACTCGGCCAGGATGTAGAGAAAGCCGTCCTGAGGGCTCGCAATTTTCAGCTTTATTTTCGCGCTGTTGGGAAGCACTGAGTAGGGCGCTACATCCGAGGTGGTTCCGTTCGGGTTCTGGAGCAATAAAGAGTAGCTGAAGGCTCGCTGTTCCACCCAGATGCGGCTGCTCCACACCCAAAACGCGGCTCCGGCCAGCAGCACGATGGCGAGGATCGCGGCGATCGCCCAGTTACGGACGTGCGTAGCCTTCAGCGGAATCGCCTCCAGGGCCGAGTTACTTCCGACCTCGCCGTCTACGTAGCTCCAGGCGGCGATGATGTCGTCTTTTGCGCGGTAATTACCCAAAAAGACGATCTTGTCTTTCCAGGCGGTAATGTTGCGCAGGGCAGACGCGGATATGGGCGAGAGCAGGATGTGCTCTCCCGTTCCGCAGCTCATCACCCTTTGGGCGATGTTGATTCCTTCTCCTGAAAAATTAGGGCGTCCGTTGACGTCGGGACCTCGGTATACGATTCCGCTATGAATCCCCATGCGGACGCGGAACTGAGTTTGGGCTTTCAGCTCGCGCGCGATTTCGATGGCGACGCGAAGGGGTGCTTCGGGACTCTGCGTAAACACGAGCGCGACACCGTCGCCGCTGGGCAAGGAAACCAGCTCTCCCCTTTCGGTGGCACGCTGGAAATCGGAACTCTTTTGTATGATTTCGGTGAGGCGCCGATTCATCTGATGTTGGACGTCGGTAGTGTTGCGAGTGCTCTTCACGATATCCAGGTAGAGAACATCTACTCGCACCGCTCCGTCCTGGGGTTGCTCCGATAGGGGCGCGGATGGCGCGGGAGGAAGATCTCCGGATTGATTAATGTCGCGCAGAGCTTCGCTCAGTTGGTCGGCAGTCTCAAAGCGCTCCTGCTTATTCTTGGCTAGCGCCCGGGCAATGACGCGGTCAAATCTGGCGGGAAGCGAAGGGTTGAGGGAGCTGGGCCGGGGCGGTTCCTCGGAGACGACGGCCTGCAGGATCGCCATCGCACTGGCGCCCTTAAAAGGAAGCGTGCCGGTGGCTGCTTCGTAGAGCACAACGCCCAGCGAGAAAATATCCGATCGGCCGTCGAGGGGTTGACCGTGAGCCTGCTCCGGAGACATATAGGAAAGTGTGCCCATGATGACGCCGGGAGTCGACATTTGCGCGGTCGCCTGCGGATCGCCCCCAGAGGGTTGCAGCTTGGCCAAACCGAAATCCAGGATCTTAATCTGACCGTCGGCAGCGATCATGATGTTGGCTGGTTTGATATCGCGATGGACAATGCCGACAGAGTGCGCGGCGGCCAGGGGCGAGGCAATCGCCGTGCCATAGCGAATGAGGTCGGAGAGAGAAAGTCGCCCGGTGGCAATCAAGTTGTCGAACGTAGTGCCCTTGACGTACTCCATCACCAGGTAATCCATTCCGCGATCGGAGTTGATTTCGTAAACGGTGACGATATTGGGATGATTCAGCGCAGAGGCAGCTTGCGCTTCTTTGAGGAGACGATCCCGGGCCTGCTGATCTTTCATCTGCGCGGTGGGCAACACCTTGATAGCAACCTCTCGCTTCAGCTTGAGATCGCGCGCGCGGTACACTTCGCCCATTCCCCCGGCTCCGATACGTCCTTCCACGTGGTATGGCCCGATCCATTCGCGCTCCACTGGGCCAAGTATGACGGTTTCGTGCGAATTTTCGTGACGCGAGAGCATCTCCTCTACTTCGCGAAGTAGTTCCGTGTCGCCCTGGCAGGCTTGGGCGAGGTAGGGAGGCCGGTCCATTGGCTGGCGCCGCCGAGCGGAGGCAAAAATGTCCTCAACTAATTGCTGCCTGCCGGTATTCATGACTTGTCGCGGATTATCTCCAACCTTTGCATATTATAGGTTTTTCCGTGTAGCGGCGACGCGAACCGCATCCCCCAAAGGCTGTATGTAGAGCGGCTGGCATCAAATGGTTCCCCACCAGTTACTCGATTGGCACTTGACTCAACGACTTTTGAAAATGACTTTCGAATGAGAAACGTTTCAAAGAATGATCGGATCTAGCAAAACGTAGGCCTCAAAGTATGAGGAGTTTCAACCCGAGTACTGTCGGTGTTGGAACGCTCGGATACTCCTAGCGATGGCACAGATTTTTCATCGCAGCTCCAATAGCATTGCCAAGGTCAGCATTGTGGCCGTTGTTGTATTTCTGGGGAGCCTTGTTTGGGCGGCCTATAAACTCAACGCAGGATCGTTCACGACAGATGTAGAGGTGGCCAAAGATCAGCCGGTTCCATTTAGCCACAAACATCATGTTGGGGACGATGGGATCGACTGCCGCTACTGTCACACGTCAGTGGAGACTTCGGCGTTTGCAGGACTTCCTCCCACGGAAACCTGCATGAGCTGCCACTCACAAATTTGGACCAACGCGCAGCTTCTGGAGCCGGTGCGCGAAAGCTTTCGAACAGGGAAATCGCTGGAGTGGACGCGAGTTCACGATTTGCCCGACTTCGTTTACTTCAATCACAGTATTCACGTAAATAAGGGCATCGGATGCTCGACTTGTCATGGCCGGGTGGACCAAATGCCGCTGATGTTCAAAGTGAATACGCTCTATATGCAGTGGTGTGTGGGATGCCACCGCGATCCTGCGCAGTATGTACGCCCGAAGGACCAGGTGTTTAACATCGCCTACCAATATCCCGACAGTCAGGCGGAGTTGGGCGCGCGATTGGTGCAGGAATACAAGATTCAAAGCTTAACGGATTGCGTGACATGTCATCGGTGACGGAATGAATAACAACGACCCCTTGTACTGGCGAAGCCTGGAGGAGTTGGGGTCGACCAACGAGTTTCGCGCCTTTGTGGAAGATGAGTTTCCTAATCGCACGCCCGATTGGAACGACCCTGCCTCCCGCCGCAAGTTTCTGCGATTGATGGGTGCGTCCATCGCGCTAGCGGGAGCGTCGGCATGCACGAAACAGCCCAAAGAACTGATTGTGCCCTACGTGCGCCAACCGGAAGAGGTGGTTCCCGGCAAACCGTTGTTTTACGCCACAGCCATGGGCGTAGCAGGTATCGCCACGGGCGTGCTGGTAGAGAGTCATCTGGGGCGCCCGACCAAGATAGAGGGCAATCCGGAACATCCCGCGAGCCTGGGGGCGACCAGCGCTGCCATGCAGGCCAGCGTGTTGACTCTCTACGATCCGGACCGGTCGCAAGTGGTGACGCGCGATGGAAATATCAATGGATGGTCGAATTTCATTAGTGCGATCGCGGGGGCGCGCGACGCTGCGGGAAAGAATAGAGGAGAGAGTTTCCGAATTCTAACCGGCACGATTACCTCGCCGACGCTCGCCCAACAGATTCAAGATTTCCTGACCGCGTTTCCGGCTGCGAAGTGGCATCAGTACGACCCCTGCGGACGGCACTCGGTCCGTGCCGGCTCGATGGCGGCCTTCGGCAAAGTCCTCAATACGATTTATCGTTTTGATCGAGCCGATGTCATCGTTTCGCTGGATGCGGATTTCCTGTGCTCGACGATGCCGGGTTCTCTGCGATATGCGAGCGACTACAGCGCACGTCGACGCGCTGCCGCGGAAGATCCCAATGTGATTCCGCCTCGTTTATATGTGGCAGAAGCTTCGCCGTCGACGACAGGCAGCATGGCGGACCATCGCTTTCGCATGTCGGCGGCCCAGGTGGCAGAGTTCGCGACGAATCTTGCTAAAGCTGGGGCAAGCCCCAGCGCCAACGTGGCTGCCGAAGTGCGGGCTATAGCGAAAGATTTGCAAGCACATCGCGGTACCAGCATCGTGATTGCGGGTGAGCACCAGCCACCGCAGGTCCAGGCAATTGTTCACGCCCTGAATTCGTCATTAGGAAACACCGGCAAGACAGTGCTCTACACCAACCCGGTAGAGGCGAGTCCGGTGGATGAGATCACATCCATCAGCGAATTAGTGAAGGATATGCGCGGTGGTTCGGTGCAGACCTTAGTGATTCTGGGCGGGAATCCTGTGTATGATGCACCGGCCGATTTGAATTTCCTCGACGCATTGATGAAGGTGAAGCTTCGCGCACATCTGGGCCTGTATTCGAACGAGACGGCGGCGTGGTGCCATTGGCACATTCCGGAGGCGCATTACCTTGAGTCGTGGGGCGATGCACGCGCTTACGACGGGGCGGTCAGCATCACTCAACCCCTGATCCTGCCTCTTTATGACGGCAAGAGCGCGCACGAAGTGATGAATGTGCTTACCAATCAAGCCGACCTGACTTCGCACGATACTGTCCACGCGTACTGGCAGGTAAACCACAACACCAAGGACTTCGACGATTTCTGGCAAACGTCCTTGCACGACGGCGTACTGGCGGGGACTGCGTTCGCCGAGGTTACGCCACCCGAGGCTAAGATGCCCGAGCCTCTGCCCGCTGCGTCGGGGCTAGAAATTGTGTTCCGTCCGGATCCGTCGGTTGGGGACGGGTCGATGTCCAACAATGCGTGGCTGCAAGAAATGCCAAAGCCGCAAAACAAGATGAGCTGGGACAACGCGGTTTGGATTTCGGCCAAGAGCGCCGGCCAACATGGCGTTGCGACGGGCGATCTGGTTGAAATCCAATTCCAAGGCCGCAAGGTAAACGGCCCAGTGTGGATTATGCCGGGGCAGGCGGATGAATCCATCACAGTGCACTTCGGTTATGGGCGCACGCGTGCGGGACGGGTCGCCAATGAGATTGGCTTCGATGCCTACGCACTTCGCACCACGGACGCACTTTGGCGCGGGTCCGGAGTGAGCCTTGCGCGAAAAGGCGGCGGCTACGAATTCGCCAATACGCAGCACACGCAAACAATGGAAGAGCGCGATCCCTTCCGGGCCGCGACCTATACCGAATATCATCAGGACCCGGAATTTGCACGGCCCAAGGAGAAGCAAGTTTCCAGCGACAAATCGATGTTTCCGCAGTGGGAATACAACAAACACAAATGGGGCATGTCGATTGACCTCAACGCGTGCATGGGGTGCGAGGCCTGTACGATCGCATGCCAGTCGGAAAACAACATTTCGGTGGTCGGCAAGGAGGAAGTCGCCAAGGGCCGGCATATGAACTGGATTCGAGTGGATCGCTACTTCAAAGGCCCGATCGAAGATCCGGAATTGTATTTCCAACCCGTGCCTTGTATGCACTGCGAGAATGCCCTGTGCGAGCTGGTTTGCCCAGTGGCCGCGACCGTTCATAGCGCAGAAGGTTTGAACGAGATGGTTTACAACCGATGCGTCGGCACGCGGTATTGCTCCAATAACTGTCCTTACAAAGTGCGGCGGTTTAACTTTTTTCTTTACGCGGATTGGGACACCCAAAGTCTCTTTGGTTTGCGCAATCCCGATGTAAGTGTCCGCAGCCGCGGCGTGATGGAGAAATGCAGCTACTGCGTGCAGCGCATAAATGGGGCGAAGATCAATGCCGAAAAAGAGGATCGGCCTGTGAAGGATGGGGAAATCGTCACGGCCTGCCAACAGTCCTGTCCGGCTCAAGCGATCATCTTCGGCGATTTGAACGATCCAAATAGCCGGGTTTCCAAACTAAAGCGGCAGCAGCGCGATTACAGCCTGTTGGAGGAATTGAACACCAGGCCGCGCACAACCTACCTGGCTCGGCTGCGCAACCCTAATCCGGATCTGGAGAGGAAGGCATAAGTGAACCCAGAGGATCAAGAACGGACAGGCGTGGCAACGCTGGACCCAGGTCCGGATAAGATCATCGGGCCGGGACACGATTACGGCACCGTCACCGATGAGATCGGTGGTGTGGTGTTTCGGCCGTTTCTGAAGACGCCACCACAGTTGTTTATCGGCTTCGCCTGCGCGTTCCTTCTGGTGAACCTCCTGCTTGTGGCGGTGACCTGGCTTTTCGTGCGTGGGGTGGGCGTTTGGGGCATTGTGATTCCCATCGCCTGGGGATTTGCCATCGTTAATTTCGTGTGGTGGATCGGAATCGGGCATGCAGGGACGCTGATCTCGGCCATTTTGCTTTTGCTGAAGCAGGACTGGCGCACGTCTATCAATCGTTTCTCTGAAGCGATGACGTTGTTCGCAGTCGCCTGCGCGGGCATGTTTCCAATTCTGCATTTGGGAAGACCCTGGCTTGCTTATTGGCTCCTGCCGTATCCCAACACGATGTGGCTTTGGCCGCAGCCACGGAGTCCGCTCATCTGGGATGTCTTCGCGGTGTCGACATATGCAACCGTCTCGTTCCTGTTCTGGTTCACAGGTCTGATTCCGGATTTCGCCACGATGCGCGATAAGGCGGGCAATGCGGTGGCTCAGAAGATTTACGGGATGCTGGCGATGGGATGGCGGAATTCCGCCAAACATTGGGCGCGATATCAGAAAGCGTATCTGCTGCTGGCTGGGCTTTCCACCCCTCTGGTGGTTTCAGTGCATTCGGTAGTCAGCTTCGACTTCTCGGTCGCAATTGTCCCGGGATGGCACACGACGATCTTTCCGCCCTACTTCGTGGCGGGTGCAATTTATTCGGGCTTCGCGATGGTGTTGACACTCGCGATTCCGGTCCGCCGCTGGTATCACCTGGAAGACCTGATCACCATGCGTCACATCGAATGCATGTCGAAAGTGATGTTAGGGACCGGCCTGATTGTCGCGTATGGGTACGCGATGGAAGCGTTCATGGCCTGGTATAGCGGCAATCAATATGAGCGCTACGCTTTCGTGAATCGGATGTGGGCCGGGGGCTATTGGTGGACCTATTGGCTGCTGATCCTGTGCAATATTCTGATTCCGCAATTGCTGTGGTCCAGACGCGTGAGGATGTCTGTGCCCGCGGTGTTTCTGATTTCTCTGGTGGTCAACGTTGGGATGTGGCTGGAACGATTTGTAATTGTGGTGACCAGCCTCACCCGCGACTTTGTTCCTTCGTCGTGGGGCATGTATTATCCGACGATTTGGGATTGGAGCACCTACGCGGGAACGATCGGCGTATTCCTGTGCTTGATGTTTTTGTTTATTCGAGGCTTACCCGCGATTTCGATTTTCGAAATGCGGGAAGTGGTCCATCATACGGAGCCGACGCATGCTCACGGAGACTAGCGTTTCCGGAAAACTCGAGAATCTCTACGGCATCATGGCCGAGTTCGCCAACCCCGAGGCTCTGCTTCATGCCGCGGAGAGTGCTCGCGAGGCGGGATATCACGACATGGATGCATATGCGCCGATGCCTGTGGAGGGATTGGCCGAGGCGATCGGGTTTCGAAGCAGTTGGGTGCAACGTCTGGTTCTGGCGGCGGGAATCTGCGGCGCGTCGGGCGGATTCAGCCTGTGCTGGTGGATCACCGTGATTGCGTATCCTCACAACGTCGCGGGAAGGCCGCTGAATTCCTGGCCTGCTTATGTCGCCATTACGTTTGAGTGTATGGTCCTAGTGGCGTGCATTACGGCGATGGTCGGAATGCTGATCCTCAACGGATTGCCGCAACCCTATCATCCGGTTTTCAATGTGGACCGGTTCGCGAGGGCTTCAAGGGATCGCTTCTTTCTGTGTATTGAATCCACCGATCCGAGGTTCGAGCCAGATACGATCCGTGAGTTCCTGAAAAATACGAACGCCCTGGAGGTGATGGATGTTGCGCCTTAAACATCTGCGGCCTCTGGCCGGGCTGCTCGCACTGGCAGGTTGCCGGCAAGACATGCACGATCAGCCGCGATACAAGCCCTTTGCCGCGACGGACTTTTTTGGGGACGGAAGGTCGGCCCGTCCGGTTGTGGAGGGAACGGTTGCACGCGGGCATTTACGCATCGATAAGGCTCGCTACACGGGCAAGACGGACGACGGAAAGGACGTCGACGACTTTCCCTTCCAAATCACGCGGGCGGATCTTGACCGCGGGCAGCAACGATTCAACATCTACTGTTCGCCGTGCCACAGCCGGATTGGCGACGGGAACGGGATGATCGTGCGGCGTGGGTTTCGCCAAGCGGCGTCTTATCACACCGACAAATTGATCAAGGCGCCGGCCGGCCACTTCTTCGACGTGATGACAAACGGATTTGGCGCGATGCCTAGTTATGCCTCCCGCGTAGAGCCTGACGACCGCTGGAGGATTGCAGCTTATATTCGGGTCCTGCAGTTGAGCGAGAACGCGAGGGTGGAAGATGTTCCTCCCGACAAGCGCGCCGATTTGGACAAGGGGGCGCCGCAATGACTCCTTCCGTTTCGCTGGATGCACGGTTCGGGCGATGGCAGCGCATTGCACTGATTGTGGGCGTGGTCGCAACGGTGGTGGCGCTGGTCGACCTGCTGCTGGATCGAGACGAGTTTCTGCGGTCCTACCTTTATGGATATCTTTACTGGACCGGTATGGGTCTGGGTTGCCTGGCCATCCTGATGATGCATCACGTGGTGGGTGGGAAATGGGGCATGCCGATTCGCCGCATGTGCGAGGCCGGTGCGAGAACCCTGCCGTTCATGGGGCTGCTGCTGATCCCGATTCTATTGAGCGTCCGCATTCTGTATCCCTGGTCGCAGCCCGAGGCGATCAGCGACGCCAATGTTCAGGCCAAGACTTTCTATTTGAACATCCCGTTCTTTGTGGGCAGGGCGGTTTTCTATTTCGCGATTTGGTTCTTGTACTCCTATTTATTGAGCAAATGGTCGGCGGAGCAGGACCGCACGGGCGATGACCGGCTCGTCAGGAAGATGCGGTCGTTAAGCGCGCCAGGGCTGGTTGTTCTAACATTCCTTGCGACGTTCGCATTTGTGGATTGGATCATGTCGCTGGAACCTAATTGGTTTTCGACGATCTATGGCGCGATGTTCCTGGTGGGCGAAATGGTTGAGTCGTTCGCGTTTGTCATCGCGCTGGTGGTCATTCTGTCTAAGATTTCTCCACTGAAAGAGATCATCACGCCGCAACACATTCACGATCTTGGCAACATGATGTTCGCGTTCATGGTGTTGTGGGCGTATTTGTCGTTTTCCCAATTCATCATCATCTGGTCGGGGAATTTGCCGGAAGAGATTCCGTGGTATCTGAATCGTCTGCGGGGCGGCTGGGGGTGGGTCGCACTAGCGGTGGTGATCTTTCATTTCGCAGTGCCGTTCGCGCTGCTGCTGCTCCGTGCCGTAAAACGTAAAGAAGATCGTTTGTTCCGGGTCTGTATGCTTTTGATCCTGATTCGGCTGGTGGATGTCTTTTGGATCACGGAGCCGGCGTTCTTCAAGCAACACCTTCGGGTTCATTGGATAGATTTCGTAATACCGGTGGCTATCGGAGGCTTGTGGCTATCGGTGTTCTTTTGGCAATTGAGATCTCGGCCGCTGCTGCCCGTGAGGGATCCTCGCGTTCAAGGCGCACCGCGGGAAACGGTGGCATTTTAGCGGAGACGCGTAATGGAAGAACATCTTTCCCCCACTGCCATTGGTCATGAGACGCGAGATGCCGATATTCGGCCGATTGTCTACACCGGTATCGGCCTGGCGTTGACGGCAGTAGCGGTGGGCATCTTTGTGTACGGCATCTTCAAATACCTGGGCGGCCACGCCATCGCAACGATTCAGGTCAACCCAATGTCCGTGGAGGATCAACAAATTCCGCCAGCGCCTCGGCTTGAAGAACACCCGGCGATCGAGCTGCGGCAACTTCATGCTCAAGAGGATCAGATGCTTTCCACCTACGGCTGGGTGGATAAGAAAACGGGAGTTGTGCACATTCCCATCGATCGCGCGATGGACCTGATGCTCCAACGCGGGTTTCCGACCCGGAATGAGGCGAAGAAATGAAGCTCCAAGAAATGAAGCTAATGCTGCCTGTATTGATTGCGTGTTCAGGAATCGTCTCCGCGCAAATCTACGCGCCGCCACAGCCGCAAGTCTACGCTCCTTCCCGGTTGCTGCAGAAGGTCGGAATCAATCAGAAGATGGGTGCGTCCATTCCGCTCGATCTTACATTTAACGATGAATCGGGCCGCGAGGTGCAACTCCGCCAATATTTCAACAAGCCGGTTGTGCTTGCTCTGGTCTATTACCAGTGCCCATCGCTTTGCAACATGGTCTTGAACGGGATCGTGCGGAGCGTCCAGAATCTCGACCTGACGGCTGGGAAAGATTATCAGGTGGTGGCGGTGAGTTTCGATCCCCGCGAAACACCCGGCATGGCCAAGGCCAAGAAACAGACCTACATACAACAGATGTATTCCAACGATTGGCAGCGCGAGGCTGCCGCGCAGGGATGGCACTTTCTCACCGGGTCCGAGATATCAAGCAAGGCTCTTGCGGATGCGTTAGGGTTCCGCTTTGTGTACGATTCGGTGACCAACCAATA
This sequence comes from Terriglobia bacterium, assembly GCA_963766615.1. Taxonomy (GTDB): domain Bacteria; phylum Acidobacteriota; class Terriglobia; order Bryobacterales; family Bryobacteraceae; genus Palsa-187. Next base: position 335,932 of record CAVYBC010000004.1, on the reverse strand, counting down.
CGCGCACAGCAGCGCGATTATGATTCTCACTCCTGCCGGCCGCATCGCGCGTTATTTTTACGGCATTGAATATCCGCCGCGCGACGTGCGCTTAGGGTTGGTGGAAGCTTCCGATGAAACCATCGGCAAGCCAACGGACCAGGTCCTGCTCTATTGCTTCCACTACGACCCCACCACAGGAAAATATGCCCTGGTGGTGATGAATGTCTTGCGGTTGGCCGCTCTGATCACGCTGGGAGTGCTCGCGACATTCATGATCGTCATGTTTCGCCGCGATTTTCGAAGCTCGCCACAGCAGAGAGGTACAACCTGATGGGCACGTTCGCTATTTTCCCCGCCCGAGCTTCGACCACGGCCGGAGAGGTCGACGCGCTGTATTCGTTTCTGCTTGTGGTCGGCGTAGGGATGACAATCCTCATCTTTTTCGCGGTCGTGTTTTTTGCGCTCAAGTATCGCCGCAAAAGCTCGGATGATCCAGCGCCGAAAGCCATTCATGGGTCGCTTCCTCTGGAGATCACCTGGAGTGTGGTTCCCTTTCTGGTGATGATGGTTATGTTCGCGTGGGGGACCAAACTCTATTTTCAAAACTATTCGCCACCGCCCAACAATACTCTCGACATCTATGTCACCGGCAAGCAATGGATGTGGAAGGTGCAATATCCCACCGGCCAGCGGGAAATCAATGAATTGCACGTGCCAGTCGGCCAGCCGATCAAACTCATTCTGGCTAGTGAGGACGTGATCCACAGCTTCTATATCCCGGCTTTTCGACTGAAGCATGACGTTGTTCCGGGCAGCTATCAGACCTATTGGTTTCAGGCCACGCAGACGGGCCGCTATCACATTTTCTGCGCGGAATACTGCGGCACTAATCATTCGGACATGGGCGGCTGGGTGACCGTGATGGAGCGGCGTGATTACGCAAATTGGCTGGCGGGGGGCACGGGCGGGTCGCTACGTGACCAGGGTGAAAAACTGTTTCAGCAATACGGCTGCGTGACGTGCCACGTTACCAACGCACAGGGCCGCTGCCCTTCTCTGCTCAATGTATTCGGCCATCCGGTGGTGCTGGATGATGGCCGCACGGTAGTTGCAGACGAGGCCTACGTTCGCGAGTCGATTCTGAATCCAAACGCGAAGATCGTCAAGGGCTACAATCGCGACATCATGCCCGTCTTCGAGGGCCAGATCGGCGAGGACGGTTTGATTCAATTGATCGCTTACGTGAAGAGCCTTTCGCCCCAAACGCCCGCCCCCGCGAAGCCTGCAACTCCCGCTGCTCAACGGAGTAACAAATGAGTACCACGCTCCCCTTTGTACCAACCGAAACGAAGCCGAATTATCTTAATGTCGATTATGGGTGGAAGTCGTGGTTGTTCACCACTGACCACAAGCGCATCGCGTTGCTTTACCTGTTTTCCATTACCGCGTTCTTCTTCGTAGGGGGAATCTTCGCGGTGATGATGCGACTGAACCTGCTGACGCCGGAGGGGTTGTTCGATCACGACACCTATAACAAGCTGTTCACCATGCATGGCATCATCATGGTGTTCTTCTTTTTGGTTCCCTCCATCCCCGCGACGCTGGGTAATTTCCTGATCCCCATCATGATCGGCGCCCGGGACCTCGCGTTCCCCCGAATCAATCTGTTGAGCTGGTACATCTACATCGTGGGCGGCGTGGTTGCCCTCATGGCCATCGTTCAGGGCGGCGTAGACACGGGATGGACGTTTTACGCACCCTTCAGCGTTACCTACTCCAATACCCACGTGATTCTGGCAGCCCTGGGAATCTTCATCTCAGGTTTCTCGTCGATTCTGACTGGCCTGAATTTTATCGTCACTGTTCACAAAATGCGCGCTCCGGGCATGACCTGGAATCGCCTCCCGCTGTTCGTGTGGGGACATTATGCCACCAGCCTGATCCAGGTGTTGGGAACACCCGTGATCGCGATTACCATGGTCCTGCTGGGCCTGGAACGTTTGCTTCATGCCGGGATTTTCGACCCCAGGCTGGGGGGAGACCCGGTCCTGTTCCAGCACTTGTTCTGGTTCTATTCGCACCCGGCGGTTTACATCATGATTCTGCCGGGAATGGCGGTGATCAGCGAACTGGTGGCCTGCTTCTCGCGCAAGGCGATCTTCGGCTATACCTTTGTGGCGATCTCAAGCCTCGCGATCGCGGTGCTGGGCTTCTTGGTGTGGGGGCATCATCTGTTTGTGGCGGGCCAATCCATGTACGCGAGCATGGTGTTCTCGTTCATCAGCTTCATGGTGGCCGTTCCATCCGCGATCAAGGTCTTCAACTGGACAGCCACGATGTACAAGGGTTCGGTTTCCTTTGATACCCCTATGCTGTATGCATTCGGCTTCATCGGATTGTTCACAATTGGCGGGTTGACCGGGCTGTTTCTGGCAACGATGGCGGTCGATGTCCACGTTACGGATACCTATTTTGTGATCGCGCACTTCCACTACGTGATGGTGGGCGGCATGGTGATGGCCTACCTGGGAGGCATTCATTTCTGGTTCCCGAAGATTTCGGGAAAGATGTATCCGGAGGGTATTGCCAAGTTTGCGGCCCTCGTAGTCTTTGTGGGATTCAATTTGACTTTTTTCCCGCAGTTTATCCTTGGTTATCAAGGGATGCCCCGGCGCTATGCTCACTATCCTCCGGAATTCCAAGTCTTGAACGTGATGTCCACCGCGGGTGCGTCTATTTTGGCGGTCGGCTATCTGTTGCCAATCATTTACCTCGCCTGGGCCTGGAAGAACGGGCCAAAGTCGCCGCAGAATCCTTGGAAGGCTAAGGGTTTGGAATGGGAACAATCGCCCACGCCACCTCCTACCTACAATTTCGACTATCCACCGGTAGTTACCGAGCCGGCCTACAATTATTCGGGCGAAGAAGAAGAGGTGAAGATTGGCTGAACACCTCACCACCCTCGCTGCTCACTCGCCCGAACTACGTCATCACTTTGACGATAGTGCGCAACAGTTGGAATCCTCCACACTCGGGATGTGGGTGTTCCTGGTGACTGAAATCATGTTTTTCGGCGGCATGTTCGGAGGATACACGGTCTACCGGAACATGTACCCGGATGCTTTTGCGTCCACCAGCCATTTCATGAACGTCACCATCGGGGCGATCAACACCGGCGTGCTGATCTGCAGCAGCTTCACCATGGTGCTGGCGGTACGGTCGGCGCAGCTGGGGCAGAAAAAGGCTTTGATCGCCTTTCTGATTCTGACTTTGATCTTGGGCTGCGTGTTCCTGGGCCTGAAATACGTCGAATACCACGAAAAGTGGGTGGACCATCACATCCCCGGCCCAGGCTTCCAATATGCGGATTCCCGCTATGTCCATCAGGCTCAGATACTTTTCTACCTGTACTTCGCGATGACCGGGATGCACGCTATTCACATGATCGTAGGGGCGGGCCTGCTGACGACCTTGATCGTCATGGCGGCTCGCAACCGTTTCAGCGCGACGTGGTACACGCCGGTTGAGATGATCGGGCTGTACTGGCACTTTGTCGATATTGTCTGGATTTTTCTCTTCCCGCTTCTGTACTTGATAGGACATACAAAATGAGCCACCAGGTAGTTTCGGTCAAAACCTACGCGGCGGTGTTCGCCGCTCTTCTGGCGTTGACGATAACCACGGTCGCCGTGTCGAAGCTCGAACTGGGCGAGTACAACTTCGTGGTCGCGATGACCATCGCGGTGATCAAAGGGACTCTGGTGGTGGCGTTTTTTATGGACGTCAGGCGCGCCAGTTCCATGACCAAGCTGTTCGTAGCGGCGGGATTCTTCTGGATGGCGATTCTTTTGGTCTTCGTCCTCAGCGATTATTTCAGCCGCGGTTGGGTTCTGGTTCCCAGGTGGCTATAGGAAACATCTCCTCAATCGGCGGGATCTAACTTAACGGAGAAATATGAATCATACTAGTCCTTTTGCCGAGCGTGAGGAAAAGCCCAAAACCGGCTTAGGCGCGATACCGACCGCGGCTGAGATCGAGGAACGCGCCCATCAGATATGGATGCAGCAGGGCTGCCCTCCCAATTCAGCGGAAGCCAATTGGCTGCAGGCCGAGCGCGAGCTTCACGACGCCGCAATGTCGAAGAGACTAACCTCGGTAAGCCACGAAAACGGCGGCTCGGTACAACACTAAGCGCCGGCCTTATTGGCCGCCGATAGAAACGGATTCCTGGAGATCAAGCTTCTCTTGCGGCGTATGGAGTTGACGGTTCAGAGCCGCCATATCAAGATCACCGGTCCATTTGGCGATCACCAGAGCCGCGATGCCGTTGCCGATCACGTTAGTGATCGCGCGGGCCTCCGACATAAATCGATCGATTCCCAGAATCAGAGCAAGCCCCCCAATTGGAAGAGTTCCTGTGGCCGACAGAGTCGCCGCCAGTACCACGAAGCCAGAGCCCGTTACCGCGGCTGCGCCTTTCGAGGTGAGCATCAGGACGACTAACAGCGTCAGTTGCTGCCAGATGGTGAGGGGCGTGTTCGTGGCTTGGGCGATAAAGATGGCGGCCATGCTCAGGTAAATCGACGTTCCATCCAGATTGAACGAATAACCGGTGGGAATCACCAAGCCTACCGTGGAGCGTCCCGCTCCCAGGCTTTCCATCTTCGCCATCATGCGCGGCAATGCGGCTTCAGAGGACGAGGTTCCTAAGACGATCAGAATTTCATCGCTGATGTACCGCAGATAACGGAAGATAGAGAAGCCATGGATCCTGGCGATAGAGCCCAAAATCAGGAAGATGAAGAGAACGCAAGTCAGATAGAACGTTCCCATCAGTTTTGAGAGCGATAAGCAGGCTGCCCAAGCCGTAAGCGCCGACGGTGAACGCCATGGCTCCGAAGGCTCCAATGGGGGCTACTTTCATAATCAACCCGACAATGCCAAACAGGACCGCTGAAACTTTCTCGATCACCTCAGTCACGATCCTTGCGCGAGAGCCCAATTGCTGCAGCGCGATGCCGAACAGCACAGCGAGCAGCAGGACCTGGAGGATCTCGCCCTTGGTGAATGCGTCGAGGAAGGTGGTGGGGATGATGTTCAGGATAAAGTCCTTGACGCTGGTCATCTTTCCTGGGCCGGCATAAGCGGCCAGGGCGCTGGTATCGAGCGTGCGCAAGTCGGCGTTCATGCCGGCCCCGGGCCGCACAATGTTGACGATCAGTACGCCGAGCAGCAACGAAATGGTCGAGACGACTTCGAAGTAGAGAAGGGCTAATCCGCCAGTCCGGCCGACCTTCTTCAGCTCTTCCGTACCGGCAATGCCAAGAACGACCGTCGTGAAAATCACCGGCGCGATGATCATCTTGATCAGCTTGATGAACCCGTCGCCCAGGGGTTTCATGGCGGCTCCGGTTTGAGGCGCAAACCACCCGAGCAGGATGCCAATGGCGATGGCCACCAGAACCTGGAAATAGAGTGAGCGCAAGACTCGCGGCGCTGCCATTACATTAGAGGATACCGCTCTCTCCAGCAACCAGCGCACAACGCACCTGAGGTGAGATCAGTTACTGACCCATGGGAGCACATCACGTGCTGTGCGCCGATGATATGATTACGCGCATGAAGATGATCCTTTGCGTTTCTCTTCTGCTGGCCTCCGGGCTTTGGGCCCAGGACAGCACAGACCGGCCGATGATCGAGCGTACAATCGCGAGGCTCGGAGATAATCAGCCGGGGTTGTTCACTGCCGACTTCGGCGATGCCACGGAGTTCGCCCGCATGACCAGCACGGGAACCGTCGTGATCTCCAAACAGCCGTTCGGCGAGGCGGTTATCTCACTGGCTCCCGCGCGGCGATTTGCCGTGGTTTCGGTCCGATTCGTCACCGGAGAGGTCGCGCTGGCGGAGGCTCTCGACAGGTATAACGAAAACGGTTCGGTTCTGCTGGTGATGAAAAAGGAAGGAACGGAGTGGAAGGTAACGTCGTTTAAGAGGATCGCAGAGAACAAAAAAACCGCCCCCTAGCAATCACGGCTAGTTGCCGTGAGGCTGGCGGGAGCGGTCTCTTTGCTTAAATCGGCAGTGGCAGGTGGAGTTGCGCCTTGGAAAGCGCCTGCTCCAGTAGTTCCTCAGCTTGTTTGATGCCCATTCCGCGCGTGGTGGATAGTTCCATGATCAACATGTGGCGCGCGCGATCCAGCATCTTCTTTTCTCTAAAAGAGAGCGGTTTGTCTGCCTGAAGGATTAATAGAGTTTTTAACACTTCGGCGACGGCTAGCAGACTTCCATCGCGCATTTTCTCCGTGTTTTCCTTAAAACGATCTTTCCAATCGTGGAACCGGCGGCACCGGCCCTCCGAGAGGAAGCTCATCACACGGGTGATTTCAACGTTGCGGGTGACCTTGCGGAGCCGTAACTCTTCCACATGAGAAAACGGCACCATCACGGTCAAACTGTTGTAAGTTAGCCTGAGCAGGTAGAACCGCTCGAATTGACCGGCGAACGCGCGACTACTGATATTTTCAATGGTCGCAACGCCGTGGTTGGGATAAACAACTTTCTCGCCTACTTGGAACGTCATGCAATGCTCACGTCCTCGTTTCTTCGTAGAAACTGTCCGTCAAATAAATCGCGCGAAGCACCACCACTTCACACTAGTGCTGCTTTCGCGATATCAACAAAGAGGTACGGCCCTCTTTATTTCATTGTGAACAAAATGTTCACAACGAAGTGTAATATTAAGCCTACTTGGATTTATATGTCAACAGGAAAGTAGATCTTTGGGAATCGAGGGTACTTTACTGATTTGCCAGCATGTTAGTAGCCAGGGCCGGTTCTGGTACCGGGATGGGCTGGTAGGATAGATAGAACTAATGGACCAAAGCACCTCTGGCACGGGCACTCCTCCGGCGACGGAGTTGAAAAAGACCCTCAATCTTCCCCAGACCGATTTCCCCATGAAAGCGAGCCTGGCTCAAATGGAGCCAAAACTGCTAAAACATTGGGACGAAACTGGACTCTATGATCGTATCCGGGCTGCCCGGAAAGGCCGACCTACCTACATTTTGCACGATGGCCCCCCCTATGCGAACGGCAACATTCACCTGGGCCACGCCTTCAACAAGCTGCTGAAAGACTTCATCGTCAAGACCAAAACCATGGAGGGTTACGACTCGCCTTACGTACCTGGTTGGGATTGCCACGGGCTCCCCATTGAGATCAAAGTCGACAGTCAGTTAGGCGGCAGGAAGGCTGGAATGCCGATTGCCGAGGTCCGCGCGGCCTGCCGGAAGTATGCGGAAAAGTACGTGGACCTGCAGCGCCAGGACTTTATCCGCCTGGGCGTTTTGGGCCGGTGGGCCGACCCTTATCTTGACCATGAGCGCCGAATATGAGGCGGTGATCGCCGGCGCGTTCGTCGATTTTCTGGACCAGGGTTATGTCTACAAAGGGTTAAAGCCAGTGAACTGGTGCATCCAGGATCGCACCGCTCTGGCGGAGGCCGAGGTGGAGTATGAGAACCACTCCAGTCCCTCTATCTGGGTGCGGTTCGCGTTGACGTCCCCGCCGGTGGCGATCGCTTCAGAGCTGGAACACAAGAAGGTCTGGGGGCTGATTTGGACCACAACTCCGTGGACCATTCCCGCCAACATGGCGATCGCGTTCCACCCCAAATACATCTACTCAGCCGTGGAGGTTGAGGACGATGTTTACATCGTCGCGCGAGATCTTGTTGCCGCTACCGTGGAGGCCTGCGGATGGAAATCGCACCGGATCGTCGCCGAGTTTGAGGGTGCTAAGCTCTCAGGTACAGTCTTCAGGCATCCGTTCCTGGATCGCGACTCGCTGGGAATCCTGGCCGACCACGTGACCCTGGAGCAAGGCACGGGGGCGGTACATACGGCGCCCGGGCATGGACAAGAGGACTACATCGTCGGCCAGCAGAATGGCATCGCGACGTATTGTCCGGTCGATGCAGCGGGCAGGTTTTTCCATGCCGAGGGAGCCGCGGGACGGCTGCCCGAGGAATTGATCGGCAAATCGGTTTGGGATGGGAATGCCATTGTAATCGACCTCCTGACCAAAGCCGGGGCGCTGGCGGCGCAACGAAAAATCGAGCATAGCTATCCGCACTGCTGGCGCTGCCATAAGCCAACCATTTTTCGCGCGACCGAACAGTGGTTTATCGGCATGGAACGGCGCGATCTGCGGCAACGTGCTTTGGATGCGATCAAGAAAGTGAAGTGGACTCCCGCCTGGGGCGAGGAGCGCATCTCTAATATGATCGCCACCCGGCCTGATTGGTGCATCTCACGGCAAAGGGCTTGGGGTGTGCCGATCATCGTGTTTTATTGCGAAGGGTGCAATGAACCTTTGACGGATCGCACGGTGCTGGACAAGGTCGTCGAGCTATTCCGTGAACACACGGCGGACGTCTGGTACACACGGTCGGCGGCAGAACTAGTCGGACATGGGGTGACGTGTACCAAGTGTGGCGGCGCCACCTTCCGGAAAGAGAACGACATTCTCGATGTCTGGTTCGACTCGGGTGCGAGTCATCTTGCCGTCCTGACACATAAGAACGACCTGCCCTGGCCCGCCGACATGTACCTGGAGGGCGGCGACCAATATCGAGGCTGGTTCCATAGTTCGCTGCTGATAGGAGTGGCTCTAAAAGGGGCGGCACCGTACAGGGCATCGGCAACCAATGGTTGGACCCTGGATGGCGAGGGCCGCGCGCTTTCCAAGTCCAAGGGGGCAGAAGAGGCTTCCAAGATCATCAATAAATATGGGGCTGACGTGATGCGGCTTTGGACCGCCTCGGTCGAGTTCACAGAAGACGTCCGGTTGTCAGACACGATTCTGGACCGGCTGATCGAGGCTTACCGTAAGCTGCGCAACACCTTCAAGGGAGTGCTGGGCAATCTGTATGATTTCGATCCGGCCAAAGACGCGGTTGATTCCGCTGAAATGCTGGAGATCGACCAGTGGATTCTATTGCGGACCGAAGATTTAATCCGGCGGTGCAGAGCTTGGTATAACTCGCTTGAATTCCATAAGGTGTACCGGGCCATTTACGACTTCGCGACCACAGACTTGAGTGCGCTCTACATCGACGTCTTGAAGGATCGCCTGTACACCGCCGCGCCGCGCAGCAAGGCTCGGCGGAGCGGGCAGACCGCGCTCTACCGGGTTCATTATGCGCTTACCAGGCTGTCCGCGCCAATCCTGGCGTTCACCATGGAGGAAGTCTGGGGTTACACGGCAAAGCCTGCCGGGGCGCCGGGGAGCGTTCACATGGCGTTGCTACCTGAGCCTGAAGAGCTGACGTCGGGATTCAGCAATGCGCAACGGGCGAATCTGGTGCACTGGGACAAGCTGATGGCTCTCCGCGAGCCTGTGCTTAAGGCGCTGGAAGAGGCTCGGCAGGCGAAACTGATCGGTAAGTCGCTTGAGGCGGCGGTGCGAATCACGGTTCCGGCCGACGATTTCGGGGTGCTGCAGGCTCATGCGGCCGCCCTGCCTGAGCTGTTTATCGTTTCTCAAGTGGAACTGCAACGTGGCGAGACGGTTCAGGTCGCCGTTGAACTCGCGTTGGGTGAGAAGTGCGAACGGTGCTGGAAATATTCGAAAGCGGTGGGCGAGGACGAACGCTTTCCCACGGTTTGCGACACGTGCTCGGCTGCATTGAAGGAAATGGGTCTATGAACGTTCGGCTGCGATCCCTCGCACTGATTGCGGCCGTGGTTCTGATCGACCGGCTGACCAAGATTTACATTCGCAGCGCTTTTAGCAATATCGACCTGAAGCCCGTGATTCCCGGGTTCTTCAATATAGTTCACACCGAAAATCCCGGGGCCGCCTTTGGAATGCTCGCCAATTCGCCGGGAGCTTGGCGCGGTTTCTTTCTGGTTGGCGTTTCGTTCGTGGTGATGGTGGTGATCGCAGTAATGCTGTGGAAGCCTCCCTCGGGCATGACCTCGCCATGGGTCACCACTGGGTTGGCGTTGGTCTTCGGCGGAGCGCTGGGGAATCTGTGGGACCGTGTTTTCCGTGGCACTGTGACCGATTTCTTGCAGTTCTTCTTCGGCTCCTACGAATTTCCATCGTTCAATGCGGCTGATTCGGCAATCACCATCGGGGCAGCGCTGCTGCTGATTGACATGTGGCGGAACCGCAAACCTCCTGCGGGAGCGATGGTGGAGAATCCGTGATTTCCCTCTGTTTTCGACACGCCGTTAATCGATCACACATTCCCAAGCCATCGATCGTCTGACTCTTAAGGGCTGTGCGATGTCTCCGTGGCGAACTAACGGTAGGCTACCGGTCGAGGATGAGGCTTTGCCGCTGGTGGTTCGCTGACTGTTGTGAATTTCCAGATCACGCAATACGTGAGCGGGAACCTCAGACGAGCAGATGTGCGGAATACTTGGTAAGCATAGGTTGCAGAATTTAGCGGGAATGGCCGACGGGCGGGGTGGATTTGGTGGGCGAATCGCATTGTTGGCGGAAGATCGGGACGCGGGAGTTCTTAATGATGGATTCTTGAGCGAGCCTGCTTAGGCTTCCATGAGACGGCCCCGACCTGTCAAGAAAAATCGACGGCAGATCTTCGAATCACTTGAACCCACTTCAAACCCAGGCTTCCATGCGCATTCTTAGTGAGCCGGTTGGTGCTGGCTCGATGCAGAATAGGTTCAGAGTCGAAGTCCGGCGCTGCAATCTGTCCCACGAGCTCTTTAGCTCACAGCCCACGGCGCAGTCGCCGGAAAATCCGGGTTCCCACAACACTCACTTGCAACGAAAACCTTACGCCATATGAGGAAAGGGTTTGAAGCTTTCCCCGGTCCTCCACAGCCGGTGCAGCAGTACCGCAAGCTTGCGCGCCACCGCGATGACGGCTCGTTTCTTTCCTGCACCCGTTGTTCCTTTGGAGAGTCCCCATTGCCGTAGTTCGGAATCTTTGCCCCAATGCCCGAGTAGCTGATGCGCACATTGCACCAGTAATTTGCGCAAATATGGATCGCCGCTTTTGGAAATGCCCAACTGCGGGTCGCGTTCGCCGGATTGTTTTTGTTGCGGACGCAGACCGAGGAAGCTGCCAGCGTCGCGGCTGTGCGCGAATCTTTCCTTACTGCCCAAAGTCAACACATAAGTCACGGCGGTGAGTGTGCCCACGCTGGGAACGTGAGCCAACTGCCCAGCCACCGGATACTTTGCAGCCACTTCTCTGACGTGCTGATCGTAGTCGCGAATCTTCAGGCTCAACTGGTCGATGTGTTCCAGCAGGCCCTTCATGGCCAGATGCAAATGCGCGGCCAGGTCCGCCAGAGCGCGTGCGCCGAAGGTGTGCGTGATCGACGACGGCAGGCGCAACCCGAAACCCTTCGCCAGACTTCGCGCCGTGTTCACCAGCAGCGTTCGCGTGCGCACCAGCGCATCGCGCGCGCGAATCACCGCCAGATCGGCTTGTTGTTCCGCGGTTCGGTGTTCCACCGGCGCAAGCAGATTGCGGTCGGCGCGCGCCAGCCGCGCTAGCTTCACCGCGTCGTTGCGGTCGTTCTTCGTATCGGACGATGTGATCCACTTCAACTCGCCCGAGTTCGCCACGATCACCTCGTGGCCCAGCTTCTTGAACTCGCGCGCAATCCACGCCGACTGCGTGCCCACTTCCATCGCTACGCGCGCGTGAGGTTGCTTGGCGAAATGCTTGGCAATAGATTCCGCATTGTTACGGAACGAAGCCTCCTCGATCACTTCACCTTCTTCGTTCAGAATCGCGTAGTGGCTGAGCTTGTCGCCCAGATCCACCCCGATCGTCTCGGCTGGCTGCCGCGTCGCGGCTTTGCTATTCTTCTTCATGGCTGGTTCTCCTTTGCACCTCTCGAGTGCGTTTTACAGCTTATCGCTGTCTAAGGCGGCCAGCCGTCTCATCCTATCTGTCCCAGTTCTCCCCAGAGCCAGCGGCGAGGCGCCACCCGTAAACATACGTACAAGTTTTCGGAACAACAGCTCCTGTCGCGCCGGATTTACGCGTGATACATTCGCCGCAGGTAGGTTCTCTTGAAACTCCCTTCATTCGTTCTATTCCTGTTTGCCTTTGATGCCCTCGCGCCGGGTCAAGTCCGGCCTCGATTCGAGGTCGCATCGGTCCGCGTCGTACCTCCTGGCAACAACTCCGAGAGCTACATGCCAACTCTGGATGTTCGACCTGGCGGAACAGTCCGCATTTCCAACCGCCGCCTGGACGACATCATCATGCTGGCATACAACATCGGTGTGAATCAGTTATCCGGTCCTCGCTGGCTGACGGAGCCAACCACGGACCCTACCGTCGTCATGCACTACGAAATCATCGCCAAAGTCCCCGACGACGCCAGGAAGGACCAGATCCCCCTAATGCTTCAGAGTCTGCTGGAAGAGCGCTTTAAACTGCAGGTGCATCGAGAGTCCTGAAGCACGGAGGCCTACGTGCTCGGAATCGGCAAGGGCGGGTCCAAGCTGCAGACTTCCGTGCCGAACGAGGGGCGCCCTCCCGGCTGCGCTCGCGTGGTGGTCGGAGGAACGGAAATGGGGGCGGCGGCAGATTGTTATAACATCACTACCACCCAACTGGCGCAGCAATTACAATCGCTTTCACCCGCCTACTTTCGTGAGGGCCCCATTGTGGATCGCACCGGCCTCACCGGCACCTACGATCTTCACTTGGAATGGATGCTGCGGGCGCAACTTGACGCCGGACTGAGCGGGCCAACGATGTACGCGGCTGTTGAAAAGCTCGGCCTCAGCTTGGAGAAGAAGCGGGAAGCTGCCGAGATTCTGATCGTCGACCATTGCGAACAGACGCCTACCGAGAACTGATCTGTCGATGCCGGCATGGCAAATTCGATTCGCTCTCTTGCAGAGGCACTCGATAATTCCTATTGTTGCCGTCCAGTCCTCAGTAGCTGGGCAAGTGCACAGTCCATGCGTTTGGGCCCGCCCGGTTCCTGGCCTATATTGTCGCGCTTCAAGGCCCGATTGAATGCGTAAATCTCGGGCCAGCCTCCGTGGTGGATGATCTTGTTCGAAAATTTCGCATGGCCCGCGTCTCTCCTTCAAGCGATTCGAGCCACGTTGCCAGAGAATTTGACCAACGGATCGTGAAGCCTATCCGAAGCCGCCTAGGCGCGGCTACGAAGGTGTATCTCTCGCCGGATGGTTCGCTGAATCTTGTACCATTCTCGGCTGCAATGGATGACGACGGCCGGTTTCTTTTATCGAAGTATTCGTTCTACCTCACTTCTGGGCGCGAGTTTCTGATCCAAAGTGTCATAGGGACAGGCAAACCTTTGATCTTCGCCGATCCCGACTTCGGTCCCACGAGCGGCACTAATGAGTTCCGCAACGAGGTCCGCGCTCCCTGAATTTCAAATTTGTTTTTGATCGGCTTCCTGGAACCGCGTCCGAAGCTGCGAGTATTCAGGGAGTTTTGCAGGGGGCTCAGTTGCTATCTGGCCGGGACGCCAGCGAGACCGCCCTAAAACAGGTTCACAGTCCGAGCATTCTGCACATCGCAAGTGACGGCTCTTTCCTGCAAGACCAAAGCGAGCAGAAGGTTCGAGGGGCTTTGTTATGCTTCCGTCGGACTCCGCATTGGCGGCATCGGATCCCGATTTTGGCCGCATCGAATCCCGCCAAGGCTGACGAGTCCTCCCTGGCCTTCTTGTCCGGGGAGGATCCCCTTCTACGTTCAGGCTTGGCGTTTGCTTGCGCCAACTCTCCGTGCGGCGGACCAGATGACGGTACCTTGACGGCGTTCGAAGCAGCCACGCTCGACTTGCGGAATACTTCGCTGGTAGTCTTGTCAGCCTGCGATACCGGTTGGGCGATGTTCAAAACGGCGACGGTGTCTATGGTCTGCGGCGCGGTTTTGTCATCGCCGGGGCGCGAAATCAGATGATGAGTCTTTGGAAAGTCGATGATCAGGGCACCAGCGAACTAATGCCTCTATTTTACAGAAGCTTACACCGACTACCGGTACCGCGACGGCACTTCGTAGTGTGCAGAATCGTTCTATTGAAACAGAGGCACGGAAACAACCTTACTATTGGGCAGCCTTTATTACCTTCCGGCCCCCAGGCAGACTGGTAAATTACTTGGCAGACATTATGATACTAGTGCTTGCAACTATCGCGCGACCGGGCGAACCACGCCCTGGTCGCGCTCCACCGGCCCCACTCCCTTGAAAATGAAGCGCTGTACACGAGCCCCGGTATAGGTCTCCGTCACGTACAGATTTCCTTTTGAATCGGTGGCCAGGTTGTGGCAACCAAAAAACTGTCCCGGCCCACGTCCACCGTCGCCGAAAGAGGTAAGAACTTGCAGCGAGCTGCGCAGCAGGATGTTGATCTTCTCGTTCACGCCATTAGCTACATAGATGTAAGTTTGCTGCGGGTCGCGCGAAAACTCCATGTCCCACACCGAACCGGAGCGCAGCGTCTTGGGTTCGACGAAAACCTCCTTCACAAAGGTTCCGTCTTTCCGGAACACCTGAATGCGATCGTTGACGCGATCGCAAATATACACCAAGCCGTCTTTGGAAACGATCACACAATGCGGAGTGCTGAAATTCTTGAGACTGGACTCATCCCTTTTCGTCGCGGCGGAATCTTCGGCGGCGGCTGGGTTATAGGGAGGCTCTTTATCATCGGTCGGCTGCTTCCCATAGGCGCCCCAATGGCGTTTGTATTTGCCTGTGTCGGCGTCGAACACGATCACGCGCCGGTTTCCGTACCCATCGGTAATGTACACCTCGTTGGCGGAGACGTCTTCAAAAATCCGGGTCGGCTGCCAGAAATTCTCGGTGTCGTTGCTTCCGTTATGAACCCCATGCTTTCCCAATTGCAGCAGGAATTTGCCATCACCCGTGAATTTGAGAATTTGAGTATCCTTGGCGCCGTTGCCGCCGATCCACACGTTACCCTTGTGGTCCACCATGATGCCGTGATTGCTATCGGGCCAGTCGTAACCCTGCCCTGGGCCACCCCAGGAATTTACGATATTGCCGGCCTGATCGTATACCAGAACGGGCGGAGCTACTTTGCAGCACTCCCCGAGCTTCAGATCCGCAGCCTTGAAGTTATCCTCCACCGTGTTCGGGCGATGAATCGTCCACACCCGGTCTTGGGAGTCCACAGATACGCCGATGGTGGACCCTGTGACCCAATGGTTGGGCAGAGCTTTAGGCCAGAGCGGATCGACTTCGAAACGCGGCGCCATGATCGTCGCCGCCTCGACTTTCTTGATCCGATGCGTCCAAAACGTAACGCCCCCAGCCACGAGGGCGGCGAAAGCAAGGCCTTTTCCAATATTTATCTTCATCGCGTATTGGTGGATTCTATCGAACTAGCGGCGCGAACGTAAGCCCAGGTTCCCGGCTCCCAGAATGTCCGATTCGAGATGAACGTGGCCAGCAGTATGCCGATCTGCGTCCGTTCATGATCTGATAGTAGGCTGGACAATCCATGGATAGGTCCAGAACTAGGGGGAACGATGAAGAAGAAATTGATCCTCGCCACAGCGGGAGCCTGCGGTGTCGCAGTTTTAATCGCGCAGCAACGCCCCGCCGGACCATATACGCAGAACCAGGTTGCGGAAGGACGCGGCACTTACGAGACCAACTGTGTTTCCTGCCACGCCGCTGATCTCAGTGGGCGGGAAGGACCGCAATTGGCGGGCGCCAACTTCATGGCGCAGTGGGGCGACCGTACTGCCGGCGACCTGATCAAATACATCCAATCGACCATGCCTCCGGGCGCCGCTGCTCTTCCAGGTGATTCCTATCAAAATCTGGCGGCCTTCCTTCTGGATGCTAACGGTGCCCGCGCCGGCGACCAAATACTCACTGCAGCCTCCACTGTCGCTATCCGCAGCATCTCCTCCGGCCAGCGAGCTGCATATTTGCAGGCTGCCGGCGCACAAACCAAGCAAGCCAACTCGAAACAAGACAATGCCAAACAGTCTCAGCAGCAGGGAAAGGAAGCCCCGCCGGCGCCGCGCGGCGTGACGGTTGCCGGCGAAGTGAAGAATTATGTCCCCGTCACAGACGCCATGCTGCGCAATCCAGACCCCGCCGACTGGCTGATGATCCGCCGCGATTACAAGGCCAGCTCGTTCAGCCCTCTAAATCAGATCACCACGCAAAATGTTGGCGATTTGCGGATGGTGTGGAGTTGGGCCATGCAGGATGGTGTCATGCTCGGCAACCAGCCCGCGCCCATTGTACATAACGGCGTCCTCTATGTGAATAACAACGGCGGAGTGCTGCAGGCTCTGGACGCCAAGACGGGAGAGCTGATTTGGGAGAATCGCTACGGAACCAACCCGGCATGGCCCTCCATGCGCGGCATCACGATCTATGGCGACAACGTGTACCTGACCTCGAGCGCCGCGCACCTGATGGCTTTCGACGCCCGCAACGGAAAAGTCGTGTGGGACACCACCATCGGCGACCGTTCCAAAGCCCAACATTCCACTACCAGTGGGCCCCTTGCCGTCAAGGGGAAATTGATCCAAGGCCTCAGCGGTTGCCAGCAGTATGGAGCCGAGAAATGCTTCATCAGCGCGTACGATGCCAAGACCGGTAAGGAGCTCTGGCGCTTCTATACGGTGGCGCTCGAGGGCGAGCCGGGTGGCGATACTTGGGGAAGCCTTCCCAACCAATTCCGTGTCGGTGCGGAAACCTGGATCACCGGAAGCTACGATCCCGATCTGAACATTACCTACTGGGGAACTGCTCAGGCGAAGCCGTGGATGCGCGCCAGCCGCGGGTCAGGCAATGGTGCCACTCTCTACGCCAACTCGACCCTCGCGCTAAATGCGGATACCGGCAAACTGTCCTGGTATTACAATCACGCTCCAGGCGAGACTCTGGATCTGGATGAAGTTTTCGAACGCGTTCTGGTGGACGATCAGAGTCAGAGCTACGTCTTCAGCGCCGGGAAGACCGGCATTCTGTGGAAGCTGGATCGCAAGACCGGAAAGTATCTGGGACATAAAGAAATGGTGTTCCAGAATGTCTACGATTCTTTCAATGCCACGACGGGCGAACCGCACTACCGCAACGACATCGTGGAACAGCGCATCGGCGAAGGCGTGCTGGGTTGTCCTTCGACCGAAGGCGGCAAGAACTGGCCCGCGATGTCCTACTATCCTCCGGGGAACCGGCTGATCGTGCCGCTGAGCCAAACCTGCCTTGAATTCGCTGCGCAGGCGGTGGAGAAGTCAGAAGGTGTCGGAGCCGGAGGCGGGGCACGCGCGCGCTACTTTGAGATGCCCGGATCGAACGGAAACGTCGGCAAGGTAGCTGCCTATGATGTTCGAACGCTGCGCGAGATCTGGAAATTCGAACAGCGCGCGCCATTTCTAACCGGTGTTTTGTCCACCGCCGGTGGCATCGCCTTCGTAGGCGACTTGAATCGGACACTTCGCGCGCTCGATGCGAATACGGGTCGGGTTCTTTGGGAAACGCGCCTTCCGGCGTCCGTGCAGGGTTTTCCTCTGACGTTCAGCGCGGGCGGCAAACAGTACCTGGCAGTGACCACAGCCAATGGCGGAGGCAGCCCTCGCAACGTACCCAGAATCGTGGCGGACGACGTACATGGTCCCGAAACGGGCAATGGGTTATACGTGTTCGCGCTGCCGGATCGAAGATAGTCGCTGCTACTCCGCGACCGGCCATCGAACCCGATTGCTCCCGCGAAGTTGCCAACACGTCAACTGATCGTGTAAGCACGCGGATTCTCTATCCGTGGCGAATCCGACTCGATAACTCACATTGCCGTCGGCCATTTTTGGGCTGCCAACCTCAACCGAGCCGTCGATTCGGGAGAGCGGGCTCACTTTCTCGAACGCCGTATCTGGCTAGGTTCCGGACGGCAAAACTGCCTCAAGATTGATCTGTTCTCCGGTGATGGGGTGGTGAAATTTCAGATATTGGGCGTGCAGGAAATATCCTCCATCGCCGGGGAGGCCGGGGAGATTTTCAAGAGGCTGGCCGGTTAAGCCATACAGAGGGTCGCCTACCAGGGGATGGCCGATCGAGGCCAGATGGATTCTGATTTGATGAGGTCGGCCCGAATTTAGGGTTACCTCAAATGTTGTGGTGCTGGGGGTGCGTGAGATCACCTTTGCCAATGACTTTGACGGTTTGCCACTTGGGTTGGCCCCCCACACGGAACCGATGAGCGGGTGCGGCACGAGGCCGATGGGTGTGAGGATTTCGTAGGCGTCGTGCCGTGCAATGTTTTGAGACAGAGCCCGGTAGATCTTTTGAATTTTGGGGGTGTTCCAGTTTGCGAATAGATTAGAGGCCGCCTGCCGTGTCTTGGCGAAGAGGACGATGCCGGTGGTGGCTCGGCCCAACCGGTGGACGGGGTTTGCGTTGGGGGTTTGCTTTTGAACCAAGCGCAGAAGGGTGTTTTCCATGAAGCCGCCGCCGGGAAGGGTGGGCAGCCCGCTAGGTTTGTTGACGGCCAACAGATGGGTGTCTTCAAACAGGACTTCGAAGTGCCGAGGGGAGTCTGGTTCGATCCAAGGTGGACGGTTCCAGACAAGGGTTTGGCCTAAAGTTACCGATTCGCTTCCGGTAGCGATGACGCCGTTGAGGGTGATTTCGCCGTTGTTCAGTTTTTGTTGCCAGGCTTCTGGGGTTGAGTGGGTGTAAAGGCTTGCCAAGTGGGAGAGCAGGGTTTGTCCATGGCATTTGCTGCTGATGATTGTCCTGCAGGCATAGCCCCGGTTGAGCATGTAGTTTGAGTGTAAGCTGTGGCACCTGCGGCGCGGTGGCAAGAAGGGTTTTTGCGATGTGGCCGTTGTTGCCAATTAAGAGGCCCACTGCGTAGAATCTTCGGCTGGATTAACTGATATGGCCGGCAGCAACTCACCCGTAAATCAATGCCAGAACCCGACCGGATGGCTGGGACGATTGGTTCTGCGGAACATGAATTCGCGCCACTCCAAGGTTACGGATTGGGGCTTATCGCAGGCTTCGATAGGGAAAGAGGACATGATCCTGGATGTAGGCTGCGGCGGAGGTAAAACCCTGAGCAAATTGGCTGCAATCGCCAGTCAAGGCAAGGTCTATGGCATCGATCATTCGACGGAGAGCGTGGCGATGGCCATGCGAACGAACAAGCAATGGATCGATATTGCACGCGTTGAAGTTCGGGAGGCGTCCGTCTCCCGGTTGCCATTCTCAGATGGCGCCTTTGATGTAGTCACGGCGGTCGAAACGCACTTCTGGTGGCCTGCTTTGCCGACGGATATGCGCGAAGTTTTGAGAGTCCTGAAGCCCAGCGGCAGGCTAATCATCATCGCAGAAGTCTACAAGGGATCAGACGCCTTCACTTCAAAAGCTGTGGAGAGATACGCTGAAAAAACTGGTATGGCGCTTCTCAGCGTCGAGGAGCATCGCGAACTGTGCGCAGACGCCGGTTACTCAGACGTTCAGGTCATCACAGAACCAGGCAAAGGGTGGATTTGCTGCATCGGAAGCAAGGCCCCAGTTTCGTAAGGCCAATTAAGTACAATGCCGTACCGGACGGGTTGGTACGCCTACCGGGAAGCGAGCGCTTC
This sequence comes from Terriglobia bacterium, assembly GCA_963766615.1. Taxonomy (GTDB): domain Bacteria; phylum Acidobacteriota; class Terriglobia; order Bryobacterales; family Bryobacteraceae; genus Palsa-187. Next base: position 316,333 of record CAVYBC010000004.1, on the reverse strand, counting down.
CTTGAGAAGGGAATCGTCGATCAAAGTGACCAGTTGAGCGCGTCCGCGCGGCATTCGGCTGCGCTCTTTGGCTACCCACAGTTCTTCCTCTTCCATGACGTCCAGCAAGTCGCCGACCAGGGAGCCCGCGTAGCGCAATTCAGGCCAACTACTGGCTATGAGTTCCGGCGGGAAGTTTAGTTTCGTGGAAATGTAAGGCCAGAACTCCTTAGGGCTGCGGCGGAGCTGTTCTGAGGATTTGACCAGCGCCCTGAGCAATTCGACGAGGGCGTGGCGCTTGACGGGATCGGCTAGAACCTTTGTGGAGGTGTTCAGGTTGAACAACTCGCGGTACACGCTTTTGTCCTGCAGCACCATGGCGTCTTTGCCAAGCGCGGCAATCGCGTTTTCCGATTCGGGCTCCCACATCGCAAGCGCGTCCACCAGTCCGTCCTTGAGCGCCACCGACATGTCGGTCACGGGGGTGATGGGAACAATGGTGACATCTTCCTCTTTAAGGTTCGCGGTGGCGAGCATCTTCACCAGAAAGTAGTGGGCGGAGGTGTTGCGGGGGGTGGTGATGCGCTTGCCTTTTAGGTCGGCAACCCGCTGCACACCGGAGGAACGCCGGGCGACGATGCGATAGAAACTCTCGGCAACGGTGAAGATTACGCGGAGGCTGGGATCGTCCACCGATTGGCGGAGCAGCTGGGTCTCGGCATTGGTCGCGGCGTCCACGCTTCCATTCATGACGGCGGGGATGCCTCCGTTGACGACCGTGATGGGACCCCGATAAGTACCGTTGGCGGCCACCAGCACTGGCGACAACTCAATGGTGGTCATGTTGCCGGCAATGCGAAGCGGCGAGTTCCCCTGGGCGTGCAGGTACAGTGTGGCATAAACCAGGGTGATCGTAAGACCGGCCCAACGAGCAAACAAATATACCGTCATGACTTGAGGATTATAGCGCGTGGGATCTGTTTAAGCTGCCCAGGTACCACGATTGGTTATTGTGATGAGCGCGAGTTGTCGCTGGCAGCTTTCGAGCGGGCGATGCCCCTCCATGAACCTAGATGCACTTCGGTACACGCGAATTTAAGTGCGGTGACGAGAGACAATCAACCAGCCGAGTCCTGCGTTTATGAGCCCGTCAAAACGAAGAGCCTGCCGTTGGAAGCGAGAATCACTTGCAGATTTGCGCAAGGCAGATGGAGGCTTGCAGCGGCGGAGGTACAGGCAGGCCATTTTGTTCGAGCAACTGCTTGAGCAAAGCTTCCGTCGTTGGATGAGCGATCGCCGATTGGACGCCTACGCGCACCAACCCGCGAGCGTATTCGATGGGCGTCCAGAGATGGCCGTACATGGCGCCGGAAATGCTGTCGCGGCTACCGTCGTCCGGTGTGTCGAGTCTCGCCCCGTGATCGACCAGTAATTGCACAACAGAGTTGCGCCCTTTATGTGCCGCCCCGTGGAGAGCGACTCGGCCATCCCCGTCCCGGGTTTCGGGGTCCAAGCCGAGATCCAGGCACATTTTAACCGCTTCCAGATTCTGAGCCTCCGACCATTCGTAAGTAACGCCCTCCACCCATCCGATTCCGGCCGCCGCCGTGAGAGCCGTATCGTTATTGCTGGTGGCAATTTTCGGATCCGCGCCGCGGGCCAGCAGCAGTTTCATGAGCACAACATCCCCCGACTGCGCCGCGCGAATGAACGGCGTCGCTCCGTCCTCGTAGAACCACTGCATCGTGAAGTTCGTGCGCGTCTCAGTGTTGTCGCCGACGCATTTTTCGGGAGTCGATTGTGCGCCGCATACCCGGACGTTCACGTTCGCACCGTGGTCGATCAGTAACTTGATGTAGGCCAGATGATCCATGTCCGGCTTGCGCACAGGATAATCGCCGCTCTCGATATTGCGGTTATCGGTGGCGATGTAGAGAGGGCTCCAGCCGCCGTTGTTCAGGATGTTGGGATTCGCGCCGTGTTCAAGAAGATAGGCCGCCAGTTTGTAGTGCCGATTCTGAGTCGCGGTAAGAACTGGCGTCCAGCCGTATTTCGTGGTCTGATTGACGTTGGCACCGTGCTCCACCAGGAGTTTTGCGCACTCCAGGCAATCCTCACGGGCGGCGTAAACCAGGGGAGTAAGGCCGCCGCCTTCTTTGTCGCGCGTTCTTCCAAAAGAGGCTTGCGCGGCAGCTTCATCGGCAGCGGCGACATCGGTAGCAGCAGGAGCGGGGGTAGTACTTGCGGCCGCCGCGGTTGGTGCTCTGGCCCTCCCTCTGCGGCCAGTGAAAGTACCATCCAGCGCGATTCCATCGTTAATCGCTCTCTGGCGCGCGGTTGGGGCGACATAAGCCTTGTTGCCCTTTGTGTCCACATTTGAGGCCGTGCTCACATTTGCGCCATGCTCAATCAGGATCTTTACTGCTTCGGGATGGCCCTGCTCGGCGGCCCACATGAGTGCGTTAGTGCCGCGCACTGCTTCTTTGGCGTTTACGTCCGCTTTATGATCCAGCAGGACCTGGATCGCGGCGAGGTTTCCGTTGCGGGCGGCGAACATAAGCGGTGCTGCGCCATCCAGTTCTTTTTCGTTGGCATCGGCGCCGGCTTTGAGCAACTTCTCGATTAGGGAGGCATTCCCGGTTAAGGATGCGAGGAACAAGGGTGTTGCACCATCCCGGTTCGGGGCCTTTACGTCCGCGCCGCCGGCGATGAGCAGATCCGCCAACTCTCCATCGTTGCGATAAACGGCCCATTGGATCGCGGTTGCTCCGTCAGGCTGGGGCGCGTTCAAATCGGCTTTCTGTTGGATCAAAGCCCGTACTGCCTCTTTGTTCCCGCTCTGTGCCGCATCGGCGACCGGGCTGCTGGAGGCTCCCATCGCGAGGGATGCCGTTACTCCGAGGATCAAATATGTGAGCCGCATATTTTTATACCAATCCCGACAGCATTCCCGTGCTGTCGCCAATACTATCCTGTCGAATTCCGTACATACTCAATACACTCAATAACAAATTCCCGGTGGAAATGGTCTTGATCGGATAGTCGAGATGACGGCCACCCTTCAGCTGCCCGGACGCGCCGCCGGCTAAAATGTGAGGCACATCAAAGTGAAGGTGCTGGTTGGAATCGCCCATATTCGATCCATACATGATCAAGGTATGGTCCAGAAGAGTGCCGTCACCGTCGGGAGTCTTCCGCAATTTGTCCAAATAGTAGGCGAGGCACTCCACGTGATAGCGGTTGATCTTGGAATAGTCCTTGATCTTGTCCGGATTTTCCGCGTGGTGTGACGCTCCGTGGAAGCTCGATGTGGTACCGCTGCGAGGATAGCTGCGACCTGTCAGGTCACGGGCGTAGAGCACCGATGAAACGCGCGTAATGTCGGCTTTGAACGCTAGCGTCTGCAGGTCGAAGTGCAGTTTTACATGTTCATCGAAGGATTCAGGAATTCCCGCGGGAACGGCGATTCCCTCACTGGAAACCGTGCCCGATGCCTTCTTCGCGATCTCCAGCCGGCGCTCTAATTCGCGGATGTCGTCGGTATATTCATCCAGCTTGGAGCGGTCGCCTGGATCAAGATTCTTCTTAAGGCGCGCCAGGCTGCTGGTGACAGAATCCAGAAGGCTCCGGTCCTGTTCCCGTCGCGCTGCCCGCTCCTCTACTGTGCTGCCGTCTCCGAACAGGCGCTCGAAAACAACCTGAGGATTCAGTTCCATCGGAAGCGGCTGCGTGGGTGAAGCCCAGGAAATAGAGTTGGTGTAGGCGCAGCTATATCCCTCGCCGCAATTGCTCGAGTTTGCACCCGGATCTTCGATCGCGAGCTGAAGCGAGGGCAGCAGCGTATCCTGACCAATCTTCTGCGCGATCATCTGATCAATCGTGGTCCCGTCCTGGATATCGGCGCCGGTTGTCTTCTTAGGCTTGGAAGCGCACATGTACGCCGCGGCAACCCAGTGGTCGGCACCGGTAACACCAGGGGGAGGTTCGGCGGACTTGCTCCACAGCCCGCTCAACAAAACAGTCTGATCTACAAAAGGTTTTAGCGGCTCCAAAATAGACGGCAGCTTTTCGGCCTGGAGCACCAACCCTTCGGGCACCCAATAGCCCGGCGCCATTCCATGCGGAACGAAAATGCCTGTGAACCGTGTAGTTCCTGCGGCAACGGTCTTTCGCAAGGGAGTTTGCGCCGGGATCATCGAATCCAGTAGCGGCAGCGCCAGAGTCACTCCCGCACCGCGAAGAAATGCGCGTCTGGGAATATATTTCTTGCTAATAAACATTCTGTTCGACTCCTCTCGCCGTTAAGACGCTCCTTTGGTGTTCATTTGGAACGCATCACTCTTCACTACACCGAGAACGAACGAGGAGAATCGATAATGGTTGCGTTCTGCTTCATGGACAATGGAGCGAAGCAAGGGCATGTCGTAATACTCGGTCCCCCGCCCGAGCGCATAGATCATTAACTTTTCGGTCAGAACCCGAACGAACTGAGGCGAGTAGCGCAGCAGCGCTTCGCGCATGCCCCTCACCCCGTCGAGTTTCGATCCATCCACCAGGAAGCCGGACGTGTCAATGGCGCTATCGCCGTCGGTAATGCGCCAGTGGCCAATCGCATCGAAGTTCTCCATGGAGAATCCGATGGGATCCATGATCTTGTGGCAGGTCGCGCATGGCTCGTTCTTGCGATGCATTTCCATCTGCTGGCGCATGGAGGGAACCGCGCCGCCTCGAATATCGTCGGTTTTGAGATCGATCTTCACGTCCGGCGGCGGAGGCGGAGGCTCAACGCCTAGAAAGATCTGCATAATGGTCTTGCCCCGGCCTACCGGCGAAGTGCGATCAGGGGCAGACGAGATGGTCTCGATACTGCCCTTGCCCAGCAGACCGCGCCTCATCTCGAATTCGGACGGCAAATCGATGCGGCGGAAGCTGCTGCCATAAATATTCGGAATCCCATAGTGCTTGGCCAGACGCTCGTTTACGAAAGTAAAGTTGCCGTCTAAGAGATCCAGCACGCTCCGGTCCTCATGAACAACGCTGTCCACGAACATCTCGGTTTCTGTGCGCATGGCCTGGCGAAGATTATCGTCAAAATCAGGATACAAAGCGCTTGCGGGAACTTGGGTCTGCAAGGCGCGCAGACTGAGCCATTGCCCTGCGAAGTTAGTTACCAATTGATTGGACCGCGGATCGGCCAACATCCGCCGCACCTCCCGCTCGAGCGTCGCGGGCTCGTGCAATTTGTTTTGCGTCGCGGTGTTGAGCAGCTCTTCGTCAGGAAGACTACTCCACAAGAAGAACGAAAGCCGCGAGGCGAGATCGAGATCGGAGATCCGATATTTTTGTCCGGCCTTGACGTTAGCCGGCGGGGTTTCCAAGCGAAATACAAATTCGGGGTCCACCAGCACGCGGCGCAAGGCCATTTCGATGCCGTGATCGAAGTCGCCGCCCGCATTGCGCCCCTGCTGATAGAAGCCCATCAACGTTTCGGTGTCTTGAACAGTCACCGGACGCCGGTAGGCGTGCCTAGCCAGAGCGTTGACGATCTGCCGCGCGCAGGTTTGTTCCTGCCCCCCACTCACGGGTCGGCAAACGAAAACCTTGCGGCGGCTTTCCGTGTCTCCCGCTCCGGAGGCGTTAAACGGGCCATCAATTCTGATCTTTCCCACATGGGGAAAAAACTTGAAGCCGGGAAGTCCACCGGTTTCAATTGTGCTTCTAAGGAAATGTTGGTCTAGGTCGGTTCCGGGAGCGTAGTTGGTCGCCAGAAAAGTCACCGCGACCGTGTGACGCCCGGCCGTTGCTTTGAACTTTACATTCAGCGTGCCGTCATCGGCGGCCCGTTCTCTGTCCCATTCGAAAAGCTTTATGCGATTGCCGTCCAGGACGAACTCCAGCTTTTCGTTCTGGATCTCTCCAAACGGATTGGTGTTGCCCATGTTGCCCTTGCTGATGGGAGTAATTTTGATCGCGTACTCGCCGTCCGCCGGAAATTCATGCTTTACCAGCATGCCGCCGCGAGTACCGAAGGGCATTCCTTCTATGTAATAGTCCTGCGAAGTATCTTCGGGAACACGGTATACCACCTGGGTAGAGCTGGTAACGTCGCCGATCGCCAACCGGCTGATCTTTCCTGCTGCCGACGTATAACCCTCCAGCAACGCCGGGGAAAGAGAAAGAGCAGCGGCGACATTGTCGAAGCCGCGCGTTGAATCATCGGAGGGCAGGAACTTGGAGGGGTCGATGTCCAGGTCCAGCAGGTCCCGGATCGCGTTGGCGTATTCCGTCCGGTTCAACCGATGCACCCCCGGCGCGGGGAAGGTGCTGGTGGCGTGACGGTCGAGCTCATTTTCCAGCCAGGACATCATTGCGTCGCGAGTCTTTGCGTCCGGTCTCGGCTTACCGGCTGGAGGCATCATGCCCGCTCGAACCTTCCAGACGACTCGCTCCCACTTCTCAGCGTCTTTCGCGATATTGGTTGTGTCCAGTTTGTCGATCCGCAAACCTTGCGGTGCGCCGGCGCCCTGATGGCACGTCTGACAATAAGCCTCGAAATAGGAATGCTCCACGGCTGCGGATGTGATGGATGCGACGGACGGCGGGTAAGTTTTCGTCGCCGGGACCTGGGTCGTGACGGCGTTGGCCTTCGCTCCCTGATCAATCCATGTGGCGATCAAGGCGATCTGCGCCTTCGGAAGAGAACCCGTTGGCGGCATCTGATTGCCGGTTGGATCCGAGATCCTTTGCGCGAGCACGCTCTGGCCGGAATTACCGGGCACAATAACCCTCCCCGAGTCACTCCCCTGAAAGACACCTGCCGCGGAGTCGAGCCTTAGACCGGCGGGAGCGCTAGTCCCCTCATGGCATCCTGCGCAATTTGCGATGAGGATGGGTTGAACATCCCGGGTGAAATCGATGTTAGCAGGAGGTTGCTGAGAAGGAGATTGCGCGACGGATATGGCCAGTAACACAATTGCGAAAAAAGTATATTTAGGCCGCATGTTTATTGAGTAAATTTATTGCATACAATACTGTATGCCGCCGTGCGTTCATGATAAGCTCTTGTGGAGTGCTTGTCAAGGAATGCCCTGGCTGTACACGCCGCGGATACAATGTGGAAAGTATCCCTTGTATTCGCCTTCTTGGACAGGTCAAGGCCAAGCGCGCTCTGCCTGGGCACACGCGTAGCATGATGCGGTTATGAAAACCACACGGATGAAAAAAAACAAAGACACCATACAGCTGGCCAAGAAGATGCCGGTGGACGATGAGAAAGAAGAGCAACAGGCGGGCGCCTCTGACGAAGCCGAGTCACAAACGGCGCGTACCCTAGCTACATTGCGCCAAATGCTGCTTCGTGGCGACTTCCGCCCCGGACATCGAATCTCTGAGCTATCTTTGGTAGCCAGGCTTGGGGCGTCCCGAACTCCAGTGCGGCTGGCAATGGATCGGCTCGCGCAGGAGGGACTGCTGGAGGTAAGTCCGAACGGCGGATTCTCAGCGCGCGCCTTTACCATCGCCGAAATTTACGATGCGATCGACCTTCGGGGCACGGTGGAAGGAACGGCTGCCCGGTGGGCCGCCGAGCGCCTCAGCGGCCCCCGCGAGCTCGACCGCCTGCGGCGATGTTGCCGGTTAATGGAGGCGCTCCCTTCGCACCCAAACGATCCAGGCCAGCCCGGTGTGGATTCCTTCATCGGTTTCACGGAATTAAACACGCAATTTCACGCCGCTCTAATGGATTTATCGAAGAGCACAATGATGCGGTGGTCTCTGAAGCGGTTCCAATCCATACCGTTCGCTGCCAGTGCCCTGATCATTCCTGAGGCTCTCGAGCTTGTGTTTCCAATTGCCATCGCACAACATCAGGCCATTGTAGAGGCAATCGAAAATCGTGAAGGGACGCGGGCGGAAATGATTACCCGGGAACACGCCCGCCTGGCGCGGAAAAATGTCGAAATCGCGCTTTCCCATAAGCACGGATCGAATTTGCCCGGCGCGTCCTTGCTTCGGATAGATACCAGCGCCCTCGCCAGGTGAGCCACCTAAAGTGAAATCGCCATTCCGAGCGGAACAAGTCGGGAGTCTGCTGCGCCCCGATGCCTTGAAGGATGCTCGCCGCGCTTTCGCGCAAGGCGGCCTTCCAGAGGCAGAGTTGCGCGCGCTGGAGGACCAGGCAATTCTGGACGCATTGGCGCACCAGCGATCTACGGGAATCGATATCTATACCGATGGCGAAATGCGCCGTAGCTCGTGGTTGAGCGACATGGCCGAAGCGGTGAACGGCTTTGTTGCAGACCGTGTAGACCTGGACTGGCACGGCCCAGGGGGTGGTAAGGAAGCAAGTACTGCCTACGCCGGAGGAAGCAAACTCCTAAAGGTTCGCAAGCTCACGGCCCACGAACTACCGTTCTTGAAACGCTCGGCGCCAGGTCCGTTCAAGATCACGGTTCCATCGCCTTCGAACTTCATGATTGCGAGCTACAAACGCGGCGTTACGGACAAATGCTATTCCAGCCGCGCCGAATTCTTGAGCGATATTGTAGAAATCCTGCGCGATGAGGTGGCGTGGATGCAATCGGAAGGCGCTGCTTATATCCAATTCGATGCGCCCTATTATTCGTTCTATTTCGATCCGCGCCAGCGCGCCCGCATGAAAGTGGAAGGCCTCGATCCCGATCGCGAACTAGAATGCGCAATTGCAGCTGATAATGCGGTATTCCATGATGCCGGACGGGACAGATCGATCTTCGCGCTTCATATCTGCCGGGGAAACAGCCGCAGCCGCTGGTACGCCGAGGGTAGCTACGACGCGATCGCAGAAAAGCTTTTTGGTTCCCTGGACGCGGATGTATTTCTGCTGGAATACGACTCCGATCGCTCAGGCAGCTTCGCACCTCTTCGCCTGGTGCCGCGCACAAAGACCGTTGTATTGGGATTGATCACTACAAAACAGCCCGAACTGGAATCGCCAGAAGTTTTACAGCGTCGCATCGATGAGGCGACTAAATACATTCCGCTGGAAAATCTCGCCATCAGTACGCAGTGCGGATTCGCTTCCACAGCGCCAGGGAATCTATTGTCGATGGACGAGCAGTGGCGCAAGCTGGAGCTCGTTGCGCAAACAGCCCGCAAGGTCTGGAAATAATTCTTCTGAAATCAGTGCCTGGCAGGCGCCGGCGCGCCCCACCAGCGGGCCGAATACAAAATCGCCCCCGCAGCCAACCATCCAGCAGCATAGGCGGGCTGTGCTCCCCACTGGATCAACGCCGAGTGCATCAGTCCGAACCAGGAAAAGACCGCAGCGATTAAACACCAAACAGCAGCGAGACCATACCGCCGGTCAATTGCTTCGGTCAACAGCGCCGCCACCACCAGTACTAGAAAGAGAAAGCCATTCCCGAGCCCCTGAATCGACGACCAGTAGATCGACCGGTTCAGAGCCGCCTGTACCGCTGGATTAGCTGCCGAGAGCTGTAGAGCCGGAAGCGCCGAATTCATGGCCGCCGAAACCACCGCGCCCCCAGGCAAAACAAAGCCGAGCAAGACCACGCTTAGATATTTCGGATCGACGCGCCGCAAAGTCGCCATGCCAACGCCGACGGAAACATAGGCGATCATCGCCGCCAGAATCGGCCACGGAAATAGCTGCGCGATAAACAGCGTCAGGCCGCTGCATACCGCCACTATGAAAATAATCGGGGTCCAAAGTGCGTACCCGATGCGCGCCCCCATCGCTTTATAGGGCGGCAGCATCGCATATACAACGGGGGCCACGACGCTGCCCGCCATGCCGCAGACCAGCGTGCCGACTCCGTCCCAGGCGAGCAACCCACGCGCATCATAATCGTCTCCAGCCGCGCTGCCTCCCGCCGCCGAAGCGATGTCCTGCAGCACGTGGTAGAAAGCCATGGGCGCAATTACCGACATGTACGGCAACGCCAGCGCGAGTGTATGCAATGGATCAGGAACCATCGCCCAAGGAGCGCGGAAAGTTATGCCGGACCATTGGGGATGAACGTATCCGATGCCGATTCCCACAGCCAAGGGAATCAGCCACGCGACGATGAATGGCGGTATCCGGAACCGCGTAATCGGAGTTCCCGCAAGCACGCTGACCACGATGATCGCAAGCGCGATCAAGCCTACAAACGGCTGGTCGAATACGCGCTGTAAAAGCACCAGGGCCAGGTAGCTGTACATCGCGGCCCCGAACACCGTCATCGCGGCCGGCGCTGGAATCCATCGCCGAATCACACCTGCAAAGGGCGCAGCCGCCAGCTTGATGATGCCTGTCCAGGCGACGGCTGCCGCGCCAGTGGCCCATGCTCGATTGGCGTCGTGGCTCTGCAAATAGACCGGCAACATGATGGAGAGCGTATAAGCAATAATCGCCGGAACGTTATTGCCATACACGTGAGCCGTGACGTTCGTACGTCCTTCCCGGCGGGCCAGGCGCACCGCCAGTTGGACCAGCCCCAACGAGCCCACCAGAAATCCCAGGGCATACCCGGGCAGCAAATGCGAGACGCTGAATTCTGCCGAAATCCCCACCGGCAGCAGCAGAAATACAGGAATCACCATCTGCGCCAGGTTGAATCCCACCTGGGCTACCGTGGCATCCACGTCACCACGTTCAAGCACCCACCATTTGTGCGAAGGCGGCAGGGCCGCTGCTTGTGCCGAGCTCATGAGGTTAAATCTTGAATGACTCAAGCGCTTCGGAGGCGAAGAGTTCCTTGGGCGTCAGACGGCGTTTTGAAAGTCCCTGTTCGTGGTGGTAGCGCAGAAATGTATCCAGCGCCGGCACATTAGGCTCATATCCATACGGCCAGAAATCGCGCCCCATCAGTTTCTCGGTCTCCTCCGTATGGCTGACCAGCCACGGCAGCATGTATTTCAGCGCCGCCGTCTCACGCAATTCCGCATAGGCTTCTTTCTGCGCGGTCTTGAATGCCTTGAATAAAGTTTGAGCCACCCAAGGGGATTTGTCGTAAACGTCCCGCCGGATCGCCACAATGTGCATGGGCGGAAAAATCTTCGTCTTGCGGTAATACTCGCGTTCCACCGCTTCGTAATCCTCAAATAGCCGCTTTACCCTTCCAGATCCGTCATAAAACGTGGAAGGCGCCCGAGCTGTATACAATGCGTCGATCTCCCCCGTCGCGATCATCTGAGACAGAGTTTTGTCTTCCGGGATCGCTTGCAGCCGAATTTCCGGAGGCAGAGACAGAGCGACCTTTTCGGTGCGGCCGGGCTCTTCTTCGCCCCCGCTCAAGTACGTGGCGCTGGTGAGGGGAACATTGTATTCATCGCTCATAATGCCGCGAATCCACACCGGCGCCGTCATCTGATATTCAGGGTTTCCGATACGCTTTCCGATGAGGTCCTTCGGCTCGCGAATCCCTGCTTTGGCATTCACGTAGATACAGGAATGCCGAAAGAAACGCGACAGAAAAACTGGGATCGCGATGAACGGTGGATTCTCGCGCTGGAGCGAAACAGTATAGGAAGAAAGCGATAATTCCGCAATCTCAAATTCGCGATGCCGCAGCATACGGAAGAACGTTTCTTCTACCGGCAAATTCAGGCAGGTTAATTCAATGCCGTCCGCCGAGACTCTTTCTTCCAGTAGTGCGCGTGTCCGATCATAACCCCAGCAGGCCATGGACAGCCTGAGCTTTCCCATTCTTCTCTCCTTGGAGTACGAGATGGCCGAACGTCTGCGCTTATCTCGTATCGCTCAAACTAGCATGCTCTGCCGTTTCGCGCTTAAGTCAGGCTACGCTGGGGTCCGAACACTGTCAAGCAGAAAATCGAGAATGCAACATTCCCTTGACAGCCACTTGGACGAGGCGTACAATCGGACGCTGTATACACTACTGTATGCCGTGTTAGCATGACGCGTGAATTGTCGCTAAAAAGAAGCCGTTCCGCTTCCGCCCCGCACAGGCTTGCGCGAATTCTCCCGCCAGCGTTAGCCGTCCCGTTTCGTTCGTTCACAGGAGAATTTTGAGTGAGATACTTTCCAGCCTCTTTCTTGACAGCAAGCGCCCTGACCGTGTGCATGAGCATTCCGGCAGTTGCTCAAGCACCCGCCAAGCCTGCGTCAGCTCCCGCCTCGTCCGCGATACCGCGCCTTCCCAACGGGAAGCCCGACTTTAATGGCGTTTGGCAGCGGCCCTATGTTCCCGATATGTCGCGAACTGCAGGTGAGGCGCAGAAAGGACCTGGAACAATTCCTTTCACTCCGGAGTACGCCCAAATCTTCAAAGATTACGACCCCGGCAAATTCGACTACACCGGACACTGTCTGCCCCAAGGCCTGACCCGATCCATGAACTCACCATTCCCAGTCAGGTTTATGCAAACCGACAAGATCTTCACTGTCCTCTACGAAGCGTGGAATGTTTTCGAGATCGTACACATAGATGGGCGCGTGCATCCTAAAGATCCGGATCCACTCTGGTTTGGAGACCGCGTGGGAAGTTGGGATGGAGACACGCTGGTTGTCGACACGATCGGATTCAACGACAAGACCAACCTGGATACAGTCGGACATCCACACAGCGACCAGATGCACACCGTCGAGCGTTTTACGCTAACCGACCCCCAACACATCTCCTACGAGATCACAATCGAGGATTCAAAGGCCTTTACGAAACCGTGGAAAAACACGAGGATTTTCACACTCAAGCCTGAATGGGAAGTTATGGAATACTCCTGCGAAGAGAACAACAAAGACTTCACTGCCGGGCACATAAAATAGAGCTCCTTCCGGGGCAGAGGGGGCGCGGACGTCGGCGCCATCCTCGATGGTGAGCGCGACGGGGGATTCGCGAGTCGCGCGAGACGTAGGGACAAGTCTCGAAAGCTCAGAGGTTAGGTCTAAAGGGGAGTTTATGAGAACAGGGTTAGCTGTAGTGTGTCTTTCCGCATGTTTAGGGGTGGCAAGCTTGAATGTATTTGGCCAGGCCGCCACTGGAACGATTAACGGCACCGTCCTGGATCCAGCCGGTGCCGTCATCGTAGGTGCAAATGTCGAGGCCCGCAACGCGGAAACAGGCGTCGCCTACCAAGCAGCCACGACCACTACGGGCAATTACACCATCACGCAGTTACCGGTCGGAACCTATCAGATCACCGTCAAGGTCTCAGGCTTCAAGACCTACAACCACACGAACCTTACCCTTGCAGCGGGAGCGACCATCAAGGAGGATGTGCCCCTGGAAGTCGGCACGGCCTCCGAAGCGGTGACGGTAAACGAACAGGCTTCATTGCTCAGCACGGAAAGCGCTGAGACGGCACACAACGTCACCCTGAGCCAGTTGGACAACCTTCCTCTGCTCGGAATCGGAGCTTCTAACGCAGGCACAGCGGGTATCCGCAACCCGTTTGTTCTGACCCAACTGCTCCCCGGCAGCACCTTCGGATCCCCAACGGGGGCCGGCGCTTCGAACACCCTCATCATCAACGGCCTGCAGAACAACTCTGAAGGTGTCCGCATTGAAGGGCAGGACTCGCGGAATAACACCCCCGGCGTTTCTTCAACACAGGTGCGCCAGCCTAGCGCCGACGCAGTCCAGGAAGTCTCCGTCCAGACCAGCAACTACGCTCCCGAATTCGGCAATGCGGGCGGCGGTGTATACAACATCGTCATGAAGTCGGGAACCAATCAGTTCCACGGTACCGGTTATGAATACTTCGTCAACGAAGATCTGAATGCAGCGGGCGCGTTCAGTCAGAGTTCTTCGGGGGGCAAGTACCGCCCCAGAAATCGCCGTAACGACTACGGTGGCACATTGGGTGGTCCGGTTTGGATTCCCAAGGTCTATGACGGCCGCAACAAAACCTTTTTCTTCTATAGCTGGGAGCAGTTCCGCGAAAACACCCAACTCACCTTCAACGACACAGTTCCGACGCCCGCATACTTGAAGGGCGACTTCTCTGCCATTTCCGCCAATGGGACGTGCAGTCTGTGCTCCCAATATGGCATCCAGCAGACGCCGCTCGGTGTTCCCACCGTTGTCTCGGATGCCCTGGGACGTCCCATCTATGCGAATGAGGTTTACGATCCCTTGACGAGGGCCGTTAACCCAGCCAACAATCTCGGCTACGCCAATCCATTTCCAAACAACGTTATCCCCATGACCCGCCTGGATCCCATCGCGCTGAAGCTGCAAGCTCTGTGGCCTGTCGCTCAGAACGGCAATCTGACGCAGAATTACACGGGAGATGTCCCTAGCCAGCGCATTACGACCATTCCGTCTATTAAGATCGACGAATCGCTGACCGCCAAAGACAAATTCGCTTTCTATTACTCGACGACGGGCACCGCCAGCCAGGTTGCTTCACCGCTCGGCAACGCCGACGGGCTGCCCCTTGAAATCGGTCAATATCGCGGGACGTTCATCGACACCAAAACGATCCGTCTGAACTACGACCATACCCTGACGCCGACACTCTTGCTGCACCTCGGTGCCGGGTATCAGCGCGTCAACTTCCTGGATCACGCACCATTCCTGAGCTTCGATCCGACGCAATTTGGCCTTAGCGGGTTTGTGATCAATCGACAATTCCCGTCTATTTGGGGTATGTGCGCAGGCGGAAACCCCTGCAGCGGGGCTGGCGGCATGCAGACCGTCGGAACGGCGAACCAAGGCCAGACCAACAGCTATTATCAAAAGCCGACTTACAATTCCAACCTCACCTGGGTCCGGGGGAGCCACACATTCAAGGTTGGCGGCGAGGCGGCACAGATGGGCGCAATCAGTCAGCCGTTCGCTGGCGTAACCCTCGCCCTCGGCCCGAACAACACGACCGCGGGCACCGGTCCCACCTCGCAGCCGTTCACACCGACGGTGAGCCTCAACAACTTTACAACTGGCTTTGGCTATGCGAGCTTCCTGCTGGGTGACTACCAAAGCACGACACAGACACCTAGCGAAGACTATCGGCAGGGGCACATGGCTTACGCCTGGTTTGCTCAGGATTCCTGGAAGATCACCAGCAAGCTCACGTTCACCTACGGCTTGCGTTGGGACTACAGTACGCCGATCGAAGAAGAACATGGACGCGTGGGACAGTTCAATCCCACCGCTGTCAACGCCAATGCAGGGGGCCATTTGGGCGCCACCATGTTTGCCAACACCTGCAATTGCTCCTTCTACCGGTCGGCTTACCCATGGGCGTATGCTCCTCGCATCGGGATTGCGTATCAGCTCAATTCGAAAACCGTCCTTCGCGGGGGATGGGGATTGGTCTATCAGTTCCCGACCGACGATGGAGTTCCCAGCATTGGCTCGAATGCCGTCAACGCGCCTTCAGGCGTCAATCCATTCATAAATATCGAATCGCCGAACGCGATTCTGCGGCCTGTGTGGCCGGTGACCAATCCGAACGTCTATCCGAATCCAGGGTCGACCACACCGGCTCCCTATCTTCCCGATCGCAACTTCAATCGTCCTCCCCGCCAGAACCAGTGGAGCATCGGAATTCAGCGCGAAATCACCAAAAATTTCCTCGTCGACGCATCCTATGTAGCCAATCGCGATGTCTGGCTGAATGGAACTCTTTACGGGACCCCCGGGTTCCAGAGCCAACTTTCCCCCGTCGCCTATGCGCAATATGGGTTGTATCCTTACCCAGGGACGGGTCCGGCGGGATACACGGTGGCTCAGAATTATGCCGATTATCAACTGCTGAGCCAGCCGCTAAACAGCACGGCGGTAATGAGCAGGATGAGATCGGCCGGCCTGGGAACAAACGGTCTGCTGCTGCCTTACACAGGTTTTGCACCGACCAACTCCCTCCTCTCAGCCTTGTATCCATATCCGCAATTTGGCGCGCTGGCTGTGGCGGAGGCCCCTACCGGAGGCACCAGGTACGACTCCCTACAGGTAAAAGTGACCAAGCGTCTTTCGCGCGGACTTCAGGCCGCCGGCGCGTACACTTTCGAGAAGAGTTTCGTCAGGGCGAACCGGCAAGACTTTTTCAATCCGCAAAGCTCCGTATGGGACTTGCAGCAGATTTCCCCACAGCAGCTGACGTTTAACATCACCTACGTCACTCCCGCGCCTCAATTCTCGAACAGATTTAAGTTTGCCAATGTGGTGCTCAAGGATTGGCAGATTGGTGTATTCGCGCAGTATCAGAGCGCTCCATTCCTGGTGCCTCCGGCAAGCACGACAGCGAATCTCCTTCCTAGCGAACAAATTCGCGTTTCAGGCCAGCCGCTGTATCTTGCCGATATTAACGGGACCATCAATCCCTACACGCAGCAGGTCCTCAACCCGGCCGCGTGGCAGAATGTCCCTGTGGGCCAAACGGGGCCCGCGATCGGCACCCTTTATTCCGACTTCCGAGGCCGGCGGAGACCCGTTGAGAACGCGAACTTCGGACGCAATTTCCGCATTAAGGAAAGATACACCTTGCAAGTCCGTGCGGAATTCACGAACATCTTCAACCGCACCCTTATTCAATCGCCGGCGACGACGGTCGCTCCGCAAAACGCGCTCACAAGAAACAACCTCGGCCAGTACACCGCGGGATTCGGAATCATCAATGCGACCGCGGCTCTCAACACGGTTCCCACGCTAAATGGAGCATCGAGATCCGGGACGTTGATTGCCCGCTTTAGTTTCTGAGAACCAAATTCCTGGGCCTAAATGCGCGTGTCTTGTCCGCCCACAACGAGGGGCTGTGTCTGGTAGAGCCTTTCAGCACGACTTAAATAACGCATCTTGATGTAGCGCAATCACCCGATCAAGTTGACAAAGGAGGATCCCGGCACCCACGCTGGACGTATGGCCGGGAAAACCTCGAAGGAAGTACCCGCACGCAAGGCCGCCGCAAAAAGAACATTGAACACGGCGGCAGAGACCGCAGTCTCCAAGTCGAGAAAAATGCGCGAGCCTGCGGAGCTTGACCTGAGCGGCTTTCCTTCAGAGTCCGTCGTAACGCGGAAGGTGGCCCTATGCCTGGCTTGCGCGCTGGATGTACTGACCCGGCACATGGGACTTAGTGCCGAACGCGCGCGGTCGGAAATCCGGCGTTACAGTCCGTCGCTTGATGAGCTATCAACCGTAGCGCCCGCGCGGCCCTACTTCGATTGGCCCGCCGAAGAGTGCCCCTATTGCGGTGCACCGCCCCGATGGCATGCGCCACTAGGAATCGTAAGGATCGAGGGAGGCAAGGCAACGGACGTCCACCGGCGGGCACTTATCAAGAAAATCGGCGAGACCGCACAGTTTACCGTGATTGAAGAAAAATCGACGGAGCGGGACGCACTCTACCAGTGGCTGGCGAAAACCAGCGCGAGTCTGAATTGAGGATTCCGGCGAAGGCGAACACTGATTCCGAAGGGAACGCGAACGGCATTCCGGGCCGAAGGCGAACAGTTCTCGGAGCGTAGCGACGCTGGCATCCCGATTGTGCCGGAAGTGTTCGGCTTCGTCAAGAAAAACTATCCGGAGCGCAGCGGAGGAAGAGTGCCGCTAGCGGAGAAAGGGGTGCGGGGAAAGGGGCGGCAGCCCTTGTCCCCGCCTCAGCACGAAGTGACCCCGGCGAGCGTTAGCTCGACGGTTGCGGGCCACGTTTCTTGCGCATGGAATCGCCGCGCATCTCGATGCGATGAGCGTTGTGAACCAGGCGGTCGAGAATGCCGTCGGCGGCGGTGGGATCGCCGATCTGCTCATGCCAGCGCGTCACGGGAAGTTGCGACGTCAGAATCGTGGAGCGGGTCTGATAGCGGTCTTCACAGATCTCCCAGAAGTCGCGGCGTTCGGTTTCGGCAAGCGGCGCCATCGCCCAGTCGTCGATCACCAGCACGTCGATGCGGCTGAGCCTGGCCAGAAGAGCGCGGAGACTGCCATCCGCGCGTGCGATCGCGAGATCTCGAAACAGTGCGGCGGCGCGAGTGTAGAGCGCCGCGTATCCATCGCGGCACGCTTTCTGCGCCAGCGCGCAAGCCACGAAACTTTTGCCGACGCCGGTCGGTCCGAGCACGAAGATGTTTTCGTGATTCTGAACCCAAGCCGACTTCTGCGCGAGCGCGCGGATGGCGCTCTTGTCCAGCCCACGAGAAGCGCGATAATCAATCTCTTCGACGCAGGCACCCTTCAGTTTGGCGGAGTGAAGCCGCCGCGCCAGGGCCTGATTCTCGCGCCAAGTCCATTGCTGATCGACGAGCAGGCCAAGCCTCTCGAGGAAGCTCAGCTCGCGCGCCGCCGGATCTTGTTCTTGCGCCTTTAATGCGTCCACCATGCCGAGCAGCCGCAGAGCCGTCAGTTTTTCCATCATCGGTTCTTGTAGCATGTGGGCTCCTTTACTCGAAGTACTCGGAACCGCGGATGTTGTCGTGCGGCGGTGTGATGGCGGGTGGTGGTGACGATGGCGGCACTTGATCGAGTGAGTTCTTCAGAATCGATTCGATGCTTTTGTAGCGGCACGCTCCGGTGAACAAGGCTCGTTCGGCAGCCGCCTCCACGCGTTGTGTCGAGTATTTTCCGGCCAGCCGGATGATCCCCAGGCAGCCGCGATAACCCATCTCCGGGTGCGGCCAGTCGTTCATGATCCGCTCGAACAGTCGCGCCGTGTTGGGGCCGATGGTTTCCGCCCAATGCACCATGCGGGAAGGTGTCCATTCCAGATGTGCGCGGTGGCTCTTGGGGCGATGCTCGTCGTTGCTGACGGCTTGTCCGCGCCCGCGGCTGCGCAGGTGCGAAGCTACGCGAGTGCCTTTGTGGAGGATCTCGACAGTGGTCGGCGTCGAGCGGATCTCGACCAGCTCGTGCACCAGATTGTAGGGCACGCTGTAGAGGTTGGAATCAAAGCTCGCGTGGTAATCGATGTTGACGCGTGCGCGCGACCATTCGCTCAGATCGAACGGCTCGACCGGGAGCGGCTTTAAAGCCGGTTTGTCGATGGACGCGAACACCGACGCACGGCTTCCGTCACGCTTGCGAAACGGCCGGTTGTTCAGCTTGGTGAGCAACTCGTGGATGGCGACGTTGAGTTCTTCCAGCGAGAAGAACCGATGATGACGCAATGCCGCCACGATCCAACGCTGTGCGACCTGCACGGCATTTTCGACTTTCGCTTTATCTCTCGGCTTGTAGGGCCGCGCGGGTACGATGCCGAAGCCGCAATGCAGCGCGAAGTTGTAATAGGTCGGGTTGAGATCCGGATCGTAACGATGCGCTCTGGTTACGCCGGTCTTGGTGTTGTCGGGCACAGCGAGCGCGGGAATGCCGCCAAAGTGTTCAAACGCGCGCACGTGCATCCGGAGCCACGATTCCATCTGCTGGTCACGCGTGCATCCGGCAAAGGTGTAGCTGCTGGCGCCCAGCGTGGCCACGAACAACGGCGCGGGCCAAGCCTCGCCGGTGTGACGGTCGTGCACCGGAATCGTCGCGCCCGCCCAATCGACGAACATCTTCTCGCCGGCTTTGTGCTCCTGGCGAAGCACCACATCGAGTTTCGATCGCCAGCGCTGGTACAACTCGCAGAACCGGGAGTAGCGATAGCCATCCGGGCTCCCCTGCCGGTATTCCTCCCATAGCAGTTGCAGGGTCACGTACTTGCTGCTGCGCAACTGCTCGTGGATCGCGGCGAAGTCGGGCGGTGTGCGCGCCGGATTTTTCTCCGCGATCGTGGGCTCCCGGCGCGGAAATACCGCCGCATCTACCCGTGCTTCATCCCAATCCTCGGGTAGCGGCCAAGTGATGCCCGCCGCCTCGGCTCGCTTCAGGTACTTGTGAACCGTGCTCACTCCGATCGCGCAACTTCGCCCGATCTGCTGATAGCCCAGTTTGAGTTCGAATCGGAGGCGTAGGACCTCCCGTAATTTACGCATGGACAGTCTCCTGGCCGGCACTCTGATCCTCCCTAAGAGGGTTCATTGTGCCGGGTATGATGTCCAGCGCCGCTGTGCCTTGAAAAACATTCCGGGCATCGCGAAAACGATTCCGGGCTCGGGCGAAAACCGTTCGCCTTCCCGTCGGAATCACTGTTCGCCTTCAGCCCGGAATCGTGTTCGTCTTCACCCCGGAATCGTTTTCGCGTTCACTCCGGAATCCTTTTCGCCTTGCCCCGGAATCCGCACTGATATGGAATCGCGCGGATGGCTGCTTGAAGCGGCGGGTCATTGGTTGGGACGGCGTTTACCGAAAGAGGACTGGACAGCGATTTTCAAACAGATCCGTTACGTGCGGCGATCGCGGCGATTGGAAGAGGGATTTGAAGTAGAAGGGCAGTGCCTTAATCTCGCGCCCGTGTTGTTTGACGAAGTGTTGTTGATCCAGTACCTGTTGAGCCGATCGCACAAGGCCGGGGGCCAGACCTTCGAAGGCCGCCTCACACTGCTGAACCTGTTTCAACGGCTGCGCGGCGGAGGGTATCTGCGCAAGATGGGCATAGCGACTGCGAATCCTTCGGATGCACTGGAGCAGTTACTGGAAACCTTGGGTGGAGAGGGTCGGGTGAAGTTCCACTACGTTGTCGATCGGCAGGATTTTTTGGCGCGCTTGGCAGCATTGAAGAGCGCCCGAGTTCCGCGGCCTAAACGATAGCGGTCGTCTTTCCGGACTATGGTTCTCCGATTTATTGGTTCATTCGTGCGCACAGAAGTCCGGAGTCCTCACCCATCAACGTCGGATGGCAATCTATCGGAAAGGCTCCGCCGGTTTTCGGCTGGAGCGTCGCGCGTCACAGCGTAAAGCCCGTAAGTGTATGAGGAATTGGTAGCGCTAACGGGAATCGAACCCGTATTTAAGCCTTGAGAGGGCTTCGTCCTAACCGTTAGACGATAGCGCCAACTTCGTCCATTATACGGTCAAGATGCATAGCTGTACAAGAATGGCCCCCCGTCGGAATAGGAAAGTATCATACAATCTCTGCCATGGCCCGAGTTTGGTTGCTGGCCTGGGCATTCACATTCGCCGCGCACGCACACGATATCCCGAACGATGTCACAGTCCAGGTGTTTTTCAAGCCCGAAGGAAATCTCTTGCGACTCGCAGTCCGGGTACCCATGCGGGCGA
Organism: Terriglobia bacterium; assembly: GCA_963766615.1. Lineage (GTDB taxonomy): Bacteria > Acidobacteriota > Terriglobia > Bryobacterales > Bryobacteraceae > Palsa-187. The sequence continues at coordinate 295,313 of CAVYBC010000004.1, read as the reverse complement.
TGCGAGATCAACAATTTCCGGAAAATAAAAGCGGCTACCTCGAACTGGAAAACATTGAGCCTCTTCTAAAGGATTCCGCCACAGTATGGCTGGTAGATGCTCTCCAAGTGGAAGAGAACGATGTTCGTCTTCCCCGCCCGGCGATCGTTGAGGCTCGCGTGGCGCTCCAATCCGACCGTTCCTTCTCTTCATGGGACACGGCGCTCACTCATCTCGAAGGTCCCCCGCTCGCTCCTGAAACCAGTGTCGTGTGGGACCAAACCTACCTGGATGTGCTGCTTCAATACCCCATCCAGTCGGATCGCTCGCGGTTCTCTATCCATCCGGCTGTGGCGCGCCTTGGCGTGCAGGTGATCACGACTCTGCGATTTTTCGCCCCTGGTGGCGTAGAACGCGCGCTCGAGTTTTCGGGAGATCCCGGCAATATCCGCCTGGACCCAAGCTGGCATCAAGCCGCCGCCCGCTTCATCGAGTTGGGCTTCCAGCACATACTCGACGGCACCGACCATCTGCTCTTTCTCTTCTGTCTTGCGATTCCCTTCCGCAAACTTACCGCGCTTGTGCCGATTGTCACTTCCTTCACCGTGGCGCACTCCATCACGCTGCTTGCTTCAGCGTTTGGGCTCGGGCCCACCGCGCTCTGGTTCCCTCCCTTGATCGAGACATTAATCGCCGCCTCGATCCTCTACATGGCGCTGGAAAATATCATAGGCTCCTCCACCGTCCATCGCCGTTGGATCATCGCATTTCTCTTTGGCCTTGTCCACGGGTTTGGATTTTCCTTCGCCCTCAAAGAGACACTTCAATTCGCGGGGACTCATCTGGTGACTTCTCTACTTGCCTTTAATGTGGGCGTCGAACTCGGACAGCTTCTGGTGTTGCTGCTCTTAATTCCTCTGTTAGAGGTCCTCTTCCGCTTTGTTGTCGCGGAGCGTATGGGCACCATCATTCTGTCCGCTTTCGCGGGCCACACCGCCTGGCATTGGATGCTGGATCGATGGGATCAACTCAGGCGCTTCCGGTTCGAATGGCCCGAATTCACGCCACAACTTCTTTCCACCGGCCTCCATTGGGCTGTGGCTCTGGTCGCAATTGCCGCGGCACTCTGGGCGATTTCTTCCATTGCCCGAAAATCGGAACGCCTTCTTTAGCGTCCGTTCTACTTCTTGACAGCCAGAACCGTGGTCCCCGTACCCAGCGTGACCTTAACAGGCAGGTCTTGGATGGTAGTCGAGAACGTGGCCGGCTCATCCGACGTCTCGACCCAGACGATCTGCGACGGGCCCTTGGCGAATTGGATCTCTACCGGCACTTCGGCGGTGAAATCGTTGTCCACGCCGGATTGATCGATGGTCCCGGAGACTTTCCACTGTTTGGCAGCGCCCTTCACCGCATAGCTTAGCTTGAGGCTCGGAATGCCCGTCGAGTAAACCCAATTGTCGAAAAACAAGTCGACACTGTTCTTGGACACTTTGGGAGGCAGAAATTCCTTGACTAAGGCGCGGAAGTCCTCGGTGGTAACCACCTTGAATTCGTAGCGGCGGCGCAACTCAGCCAGCATCTTCAGGAATCGCTCGTCTCCCAGGCGCTTGCGAATCATGTGGAAGAGCCACGCGCCCTTCTCGTAGGTGATTACGCGCCATGCATTCGCGGAATCGGAAGCCTCAAGCCGGTAGCCCCAGGTGATGGGACCGGCCGATTCGATGCTGCGGCCGCCCTCCTCCTTGGTAACTAGGTCATCCCGATATTGCTGCAGCAACTGCTCCAGGATCTTGGGGCCTTTTTTCTTCTCCAGCCACATCATCGCCGAATAATTCGCAAGGCCCTCCAGGATCCACTCATCCTGATTCCCGGCTGGCACTACGACGTTACCCCACCACTGGTGCGCCACCTCGTGGGCTTGAATCAGGTCCGAGAAGAACACCTGATTCTGCAGCGAGCGCGCGAAAGCAGGACGTTCGGTCGGCTCGATGTACGCGATGGTCGAAAGATACACCAGACCCGGGAAGCCCTGCCCGAACGACGCCGGAACTGGAGCCACTGTAAGACTGTTCATCGCAGGCGGCCCGAACAGACTGGTGAAGTACTGGAAGCAGGCCGATACATCTCCGGCCACCGCACGCAAACGCCCCAAAGGGTCGGGCGGAAGTTGCATTTGCGCGATGGAAGACGCCGTGGCGGCGGGTGTAGTCCGGCCGACGCGAATTCCAATGGGATTCGACAGCGGTAGCGTATCGCGCTGCTTGGGCACCAACGCATATTCCAGGTTGCGGTTTCCATAGACATCCACGCGCAACGCTGGATCGTTTCCAGACACCTTTTCATACTCACCCAGATTGAAGCCGGCCACTCGAACCGGGACGGGAGTAACATACCTGGACATTTTCGACTCCGGGTTGTCGCCTGGGCCAACCGATTCCTCCTTTAAATCCCCCGGCGCCACAAGCGTCAACGCGCGTGGATAATGGAACGTCAAATCGTAGTCGGCGAAATTGAAGCCGCTCTGGGGATACCAGTTGGAGCGAGCCTCCACGAAGTAGACGCCCTTGCCCGCAAAAGCGATCACCGAGCCCTCGAGTTGGAATTCAACGACGTGCTCACTCCCGGCCGCCAGTGGCTCCGGTACCACCACCACAAAAGGTTCGTTTTGGTCAGCCTGAAGGGCGCGGCCGCGCGATGTTTCCCGAAACAACACTTCGGCCGGCTTGCCATCCACCTGAACGCCCTTCACCTGAATCGCGCGAGAAACCTGGAAGGGGAAAGCCCTCCGAGGACTGTCTCCCAGACGGATGGTCGCCTCAGTCATCGCTTTCAGCTTTAGTCCCTGCGACCCGGAAGAGTCGCCGGCCATGCCTAGGATAGAAGTGTCGATGCGGTAATGGTGCACCTTGAAACCCTCCTCCAGAGGCTTGCTCTTTCCCGTTCGAACACTGCGAGCGGAAAAGTGCGTCCATATGTCATATCGCGACTCCGCACCGTTGTGGTCTTTCAACTGGCCGGCCATGATTTGTTGCTCCTGCCGGGGGTCGTCTACAACGTCAAAGTTGCCTAGCGCTTTGCCGGCGATCGCGGCAAAAAGCAGCCCCTCACGGCTGCGCGCGGCGGTGGAATCGCGATTCGGGTTCAACAAGTCCATCACCATCCGAATGTCGAAATTCTCCGTGACGTTTTGGACCACCGAGTTCCACTGGTCGCGCATAAGAGGACCCATTTCAGGCGCTTTCTTGCCCACCCCTTCCTGGCTGATCTGCTCATAGAGCTGCCGCGCAGTGTCGTCGGAGAACACCAGCAGCGCGGCACTGAAGTGTTCGTCCAAATTGGGAGATTGCGTAAAATGCGCCATGGACTGCCGCTCTCCCTTGAACGGAGGAAAGAGAATGACCTCGCCATCGCCACCCTCTACATCCGCGGAGAACACTGCCGAGAGCCGCTCGCCGCGTACGGGCTTGGAGAAGATCAGGTAGCCATCGTGGAAATAGAGTTTGATGTCTTCCTTGTAATAGCTGAGGTCGCGAACGCGATAACACTCCTCCTGATCGAGGCCGGCATCGCGAATGGATTTTGCTAATTGTGCGGCGGTGACGTTGTCCGATGGCGCGCCCCAAAGGGAGCCCAAAGCCAAGAAGGGAATCGCGAAGAGGGGAAGTGCGCAGAGCCGGAACATAGGCGGAAATCCCTCAACGCGCCCCGCCGCCATCTCAAATAAACATCTCTTCGTCCACGGTCGCTCGATCCGGACTCGGGCGGTTGCCGCGAAGGAAAAATTGAAGAGCTGCTCGCACTCCTGAGGCGACTCCGTTGATCTGGCGCAGGGGCGTAATCACCGTCCCATGCACCATGGTGACGGTGTCCTGTGCGCGAGCCATAGCATCGTCCAGAAAGATCTCAGCGCGATCCATTTGAACACGGCCGCGAGCTGCGGCATCGGTGAGAAACTCGTCCACGGTCTTGAGTTGCTTCTGCGACGTGTCCATCAGCGCGTGGGCTTTGGTTGTAAGCTCGGCCATCCTGACCCGGCCGTCTTCCACTGCGGCCTGAGAACTAACCACCAAAGTCTCCACTTTGGGCATCAGGCGCGCTGCGTTGTTCTCCATGGCGCGCACCGACCGGTAAATCCCAAACAGGTATCCCGCCTGAATCAACAATGCGATGGCGGCAACAACCACGAAGACTGACATCACTTCCAACAGGAGGTGTTCGTCCATATCCGTTCGACCCGTGAGGCTTGGCCTCCGGCGTCATCTCTTTCTATCCCCGCAGACAAATCATGAGTTGAAATATCTTTGCTGACTAGTCGGCTGAAGGATTGTTGATAGCCTCTCGATAAGCGGCCCGGCCGGCTTCCACAGCAGCCGAAAGGTTGTCTTTGTGACGCTGCACCTGATCCTTGCCGCGTTCCACTGCCTCCGCCGCCTGGTCCCGCAATTCGTTACTTCTGCGCTTCACGTACTCCGCGCCCTCGTCGGCCTTGTCCCGCAAGAGAGCCCTCGTTTCCACGCCCGATTTGGGGGCAAACAAAACACCCACAGCCACGCCGAGCCCTAAGCCCAGAAAAAAATAAGACAGCTTGCTATCGTCTTCCATAACAGTCTTCCCTCCAGGATGGTTCGCGTCAACGGACGCGGCAGATTTGTTCTTGCTTGTGTCCGCTCTAACTGACAGCATACCAGTTGCCAGTCTACTGGCTCGAGTCAGGCGGCGACCTGCGACCTCATGCGAATATCCACGATCCGCGACGTAACAATGGGGCCCTTATATTCCGGGTGCCGGAACTCCAGGTGCATCCCACGCCCCAGGTATGCGGTCTTCAGCATTGAGCCTCCCCAGTTGCTTCCCTGGATGAACACAAGAACCGGCTCCGGGCAAAATCGCGGATGGCCACAGATCAACGCTTCACAATCGCGCTTCACCACAATTGTGTACCAACGGTTTTGCGTTTCTACTTCAAGCGTAGTTTCATTAGGCAGGTCGCGTAAATAAACGCCGCCTTCAATTTCGCTTCGAATAATGTTCCCATTCACCTGATCACTCAGGTTGGTGTGAGGCTGAAACACTATGCTCCTATTGTACTTCCTGGATTGTAGGCAAGTGCAAGGCCCTTTTCCGTGGCGATTTACCTTTTCTAAGCTGCTAGAATTTTCTTCGCATTTTTCTTCTTTACACTCGCACCATGGCAATTAAACCGGCCAGTGGCCCCCCAAATGCTTACCACCTAGCAGGAGGGTAACGTGCGACTTTGACGCCCGTTGCCCGACCGAAAGGAAGCAACCCAAAATGTATCACTTTAGAAACGCTTTGCTCGCGCTCGCGATCGGAACGGTCGGATGCTCAACCACTCCCAAAACTGTCGATGTCTCCGACAACGTCAAGAATGCGCTGAAGCAACAAGGCTTCAACGATGTCACCGTGTCAGACGACACCAAGGCTGCGGTAGTCACACTGGGCGGACACGTTACTACTGATGCCGATAAAAACGCAGCCGAAACGCTAGCGAAATCCCTGGCTGCCGGTCAGGTGGTCGCCGACCAAATCGCTGTTCGGCCGCCCGGCGAAGAATCTACTGCCAAAACTGTGGACTCTGATTTGGACCAGGGTATCCAGAAGAATCTGGACGCCGCACTGGTACAGAACGGTATGAACAAGGGCGTGGACTACTCGGTGAAAAACGGCGTAGTAAAACTTACAGGAGAAGTAGCTTCCCAGAACTCCCGTGCACAGGTTCAAAATGTCGCTGCCAACGTCCCAAACGTCCGTCAGGTAGTCAACGAACTTCAAATCAAGAACCAGAAGGCGACCTCGAACAACTAGTGGCCTCGGAAGCCGCGACCGTAATGGGGCGTTCTTAGGGTCTTAAAGATAGGTCCATGGTCAACGCAAATCGCACAGGAACGCCCTCCCCGACCCCGGCGCCAAGAGGCTCATTCACAGTGAGTCTGCGCAGAGTGTCCGACACTCTCGTCACCGTGAGAGGCAGCGCATAGGCCGATTTCTTGATCTGCGAATAAACCACTTCCCGCGTTCCCTTACCTACCTGAAAATACCCTCCGGGGCCTCACTCTACCATCCGCCCAGCGCGAAGAAATGAACCAAGAGCAACCATCATGTGATAGATTCATCATGTTCGGCCGGTCCGAACCTCCAGGAGGTCCACCATGATGCGATGTCTGACGTTCGTAGCCGCGCTGTTGCCTCTGGCTAGCTCGGTCTTCGCGCAGACCAAGGCCAAAGCCCAGAATGTTCCCGAAATACAGTATGAATCGGTGCCGAATTTCCTGAAGCTTCCGCCCAATTTGTACCTGGGTGAGTCCATGGGCGTGGCGACCAACTCCAAAGGACACATCTTTGTCTACACCCGTAGCGCCAACACCCGCCTGTTTGAGTTCGACCAGAACGGTACTTTCGTTCGCGAAATCGGCGAAGGAAATTACGGGTTCGAGTTCGCGCATTCCGTCCGAGTCGACCCCCAGGACAACATCTGGGTAGTCGACGAGGGAACCAATCTGGTCATGAAGTTCAACTCCGCCGGCCGCATCGTGATGGTGCTCGGCCATCGGCCCGACGCTGTCGAAGGCGCTCTGGCCACTACCAACGGCCCCGCGCCGCCAGCCGAAAAATACATATTAGGCCGACCTACCGACGTCGCATGGGACCCGCAAGGCAACATCTTTGTTTCCGACGGCTACACCAATCACAGGGTGGTGAAGTACGACAAAAACGGCAGATTTCTTCGCCAGGTGGGCAGCGAAAGGCCCGGGGCGGAGCCCAGCCAATTCAATACGCCGCACGGCATCGCCGTCGACGCATTAGGCAATGTCTATGTCGCCGACCGCGCCAACCATCGGATTCAGGTGTTCGACAACAACCTGGTGCTACGCTCTATCTACGACAACATCGGCGACTCGTGGACCGTCTGCATCTCCCCCGCCCCGCACCAATATCTTTTCACCTCCAACTCCAACCCCAACGGCAATGGCCCCGGAACCTGGGACATCACCGGCGAGATCTACAAGATGGAGTTGGACGGAACCATCGTCGGCAGGTTCGGTCATGCCAGTAAGGAATTCGGGGGCTTTCAGGTGGTTCATATGATGGATTGCCGAAACCCAAATGAGATTGTTGTAGCTGAAATCGAATCGTGGCGAGTGCAGAAGCTTCTCTTAAAGCCGCCAGCCTCCGGCTCGGCCTCCAGATAAGGAAGACTCCCATGAAACAATTCCTGAACATCTCGTTTGCGGCCGCGCTTGTCACCATTCCCATGGCCGCTCAGTTTTCCCTACCTGAAATTCCCTTCGATTCTTCCGATCTGCTGAAGCTGCCAGACAACCTCTACCTGGGCGAAGTCGCAGGCGTTGCGGCAAACTCCAAGGGCGATATTTTTGTCTACACGCGCACCGGCCATCCGACCATTACGATCGGCACCGCTCGGCCCTTTGCCCACGGAGGCTCGCGCCTCTTCCAATTCGACCGCACCGGCAAATTCGTCCGCGAAATCGGACAGGATTCGTATGGATTCATGGTTGCCCAGCAAGTGCGAATCGATCCACAGGACAACATCTGGATCGTCGACCAGATGTCCAGCATGGTGATCAAATTCGATCCCAACGGCCGCGTGCAACTGTTATTGGGCAGGAAGTCTGAATCCGAGCGTGTTCCGTCCAATCCCCCTCCGCCGCAGCCCGCTGCCGCCGGCGCTCCTGGAGGGCGCGGTGGCCCTGGCCAGGCAGCTGGCGCCGAAGGCCCGCCGCTAGGCCGTGGAGGAGGGCTTCCCGGTGCCGGAGCGCAGAGCGATCTCTTCCAACGCCCCACCGACGTTGCGTGGGACGCAGCTGGCAACATCTATGTGGCCGACGGCTACGGCAACGCCCGAATCGCGAAGTTCGACAAGAATGGAAAGTTCATCAAATCGTGGGGATCCAGAGGACTCGCGCCCGGAATGTTCAATACACCGCACGGCATCGCGCTGGATGCGCAAGGCAATGTCTATGTCGCCGACTCAGGCAACAGAAGAATTCAAGTCTTCGACAGCGATGGGACGTTCAAGACCCAATTCCTCAACGCGGGAAGTCCGTCGGCGATTTGCATCTCACCGGGAGCACACCAATATCTCTACAGCTCCAATTCCAACCCTCCCAACGACATTGATCTGAATGGCGAGATCTACAAAATGGAGTTGAACGGAAAGCTGGTCGGCAGGTTCGGGCGTGCAGGCAAGCTACCAAAGGAATTCGGCACTGTGAATGCCATCGATTGCCGCAGCGACACCGAATTCTATGTCGGCGAACTCGGCAACTGGCGCGTCCAAAAGCTCATTCTCCACTAGCCCGATTTGACGGGCCGATTCCATCGGCCTGCTAAAATCGAGATCAGTGTTAGTGACCATCGAACCGAAGGTGCCTCGTCCAGGCTGGTTAAGGGCGCCGGCGCCTGTAGGTGACAATTACCGCAAATTGAAAGAACTGGTAGAGACGCTACAGCTCCACACCGTATGCGAGAGCGCGGCCTGCCCCAATGTAGGCGATTGCTGGAATCGTAAGACCGCGACCTTCATGATTCTTGGCAACGTCTGTACTCGCCGTTGCGGCTTTTGCGCCGTGCAAAAGGGCGGTCCGCTTCCAGTCGACTACGATGAGCCCCGCCGCGTCGCCGAAGCTTGTGCCACGCTCGGGCTGAAGTTCGCCGTGATCACCAGCGTCAATCGGGACGACCGCAAGGACGGCGGCGCAGAGCTATTCGCGCTGACCATCCGAGCCATCCGCGATCGTATTCCCGGCTGCGGCGTAGAGGTTCTGGTTCCCGACTTCCAGGGCTCGCACGCAGCCATGGATCTTGTGCTTGACGCCCGCCCCGATATCCTGAATCACAATACCGAAACGGTGGCGAGGCTCTACCGGCAGGTTCGCTTGGGCGCGCGCTACGAACGTTCGCTGGACATGCTGGCGTACGTCAAGAAGGCCGGCATAGCGATTCCCACGAAATCCGGTTTGATGCTGGGGTTGGGAGAGACCATCGATGAAGTGTTGCAGGTAATGCGCGATCTTCGAGGCTCCCAAGTGGACATCTTGACCCTCGGCCAGTATCTGCGGCCGTCGCCGAAGCATCTGCCGATCTTCCGCTATGTCCAACCGGAGGAATTCGCCGAGCTCAAACGCGAAGGCTACCGCATGGGCTTCCGACATGTGGAGAGCGGTCCGCTGGTCCGCAGCTCTTATCATGCCGAAGAGGCAGTAATAGCTTGAGCCTGCTCCCGGGCCTGATCACCATTTCCCTGCCCGTTCCTTTCGAGCTCGGCACGGTGAACGTTCATCTGATCGAACTGGAAGACGGCTATTTGATGGTGGATGCAGGCCATGGCACGCCCCAGTGTCTTGCGGCTCTGGAAGAGGGCCTCGCGCAGCATCGCATTCGGTGGACGGACATCAAGCGCTTGTTCCTCACGCATGCGCACCCTGATCACATCGGCCTCGTCCCTCAGGTCGTCGAGCGGAGCGGAGCACGCATCAGCATGCACGCCATGGATGCCCAGCACTCAGAACAGATCGCAAGCACCGCTCGTCCCTCCATCTTTCAGGAAGCGATGCGCATCGCCGCCGTCCCCGAAGATCTGCAGGAAACGATGCTGCGCGATCTTCGTCACAATCGCGGTGATTATCGGCAGATCGAATCCTATCAACCGCTGGAAGGTGGCGAGCGAATCGCTGCGAAGCATGGGTTGCTTGAAGTGCTCTACACACCGGGCCACGCACCGGGTCATCTGTGCCTCTACTCGCCGGACCAACGCTACCTGATCTCAGGCGATCATCTGTTGCGGGCCATCACCCCGAACATCGCGTGGCGGCCCGAGGAGGACATGCTGGCACGCTACCTCGATTCGCTTGAGTTGCTGAAGCCTTTGGATATCGAATGGGTCATCCCCTCCCATGGCGGCCTGTTTCACGATCACGCGCGGCTGGTGGACATACTATCCGAGCACCACGGCGAACGCTGCAACCAGATCCTCTCCTTTCTGAAAGACGAACCTCTCACCGCCCACGCGCTGGTAGGCCGCATGTGGCCGCGCGGCCTCCCTCCGGTGCATCACCACTTTGCGGTCATGGAGGTCCTTTCGCACCTCGAGTATCTCCGCCGCCGCGGCCCAGTGACCGCGGATGGCGGCCCAAACGCGTCCATCGAATGGCGCGCATTCGTTTAGGAACTTTTCCCCTCGCGATTCCGTTAGATTATTCTGGAGGCGGACGATGTTTACCTTCTTACTGTGGTGTCTGTTGCTGGTGGTCTGCTGGCCGGTCGCAATTGCCGCGCTCTTTGTGTATCCCATCGTGTGGCTGATTCTGCTGCCTTTCCGCATCGTCGGAGTCGCCGTCGGAGGCGTGTTGGAGTTGATCTGGGGCATCGTCACCCTGCCCGTCACCGTGTTGCGCCGCCTGGCTCGCGCATAAAGACAACACCCCCCTGTTTCTGAAATTGCATCGTGATAGGCTATCTGCGGATTGCCTCGATGCAAGTCAACGCTGTACTCTCGTTTTCGGTGGAAACACGCCCCGAGCCGGAATCGGCCCGGATCGTCACTCCGGTGATCAACGGAGTTCCCCTCACCAAACTGGTCGCGGATTTTGAAGCCAGCAAAGGCTTCGAGCCCGCGGGAGCCTACGACGGAATTCTTCCTGACCATTTCAATTACGGGCCGCTGGAACGCTACTTCCGGGGCGAGCCCGAAGACCGGTTCTGGACTCCAGGCGTATGGGTTCTTTCCTGCCACTGCGGAGACGCGGCGTGCTGGCCTCTGCAATGCAAGATTCGAACCTGCAGCGAGCATGTGGTCTGGGAAGACTTCGAACAACCCTTCCGCCACAAGTGGAACTACAACGGCTTTGGCCCGTTCCTGTTCGCCTTGCATCAATACGAGGAAGCGCTGCTGAAGTTGAATTCCATCTGGGATTGACTGGCTCAGAAAGATAGCAGACGATCCGCTTCCGCGACAATATTTTCTGTCTGCGGAAGAATTTCATTTTCCAATTGAGGGTGATAGCCGACCCATGTATCTAAAGCGGCGACACGCCCAACGGGAGCGTCCAGCGATGTGAAGAGTTCATTGGCGATACGGGCCGCGATCTCCGCTCCGTATCCCCAGGACAAACAATCCTCGTGGACAATCATCACGCGGCTGGTCTTCTCGACCGAGGCGCGAATGCTCTCCCAGTCATAAGGCGAAAGAGAACGGAGGTCGATCACTTCGACCGAAAGCGAGTCGTTACGCTGCTCGATTTGCGTTGCCGCTTGCAGCGACTTCTGCACCAGCGCGCCGTACGTAATGATGGTCAGGTTCGAGCCCGGCTTCACAATCTTCGCCTTGCCGAAGGGAATCATGTAATCGGGGCCGGCCATGGGAGACCGGTTGTACGGCTCGCGATACAGTTTCTTGTGCTCCAAGAACAGCACTGGATCGTCGCAGCGAATCGCTGTGCGCAACAGGCCGCACGCGTCCAGCGCATTAGAAGGAAAGATCACCCGCAAGCCGGGAATGTGAGTGAAAATCACCTCGCCGCACTGGCTGTGATACACGGCTCCACCCGTGAGATAGCCGCCGATGGGAACGCGAATCACCGTGGGCGCGGAGAAGCCGTTGTTGGATCTCCACCGCAGGCTCGCCAATTCATCGCGAAGTTGCATCATCGCGGGCCAGATGTAATCGAAGAACTGGATCTCCACCACCGGCTTCAAGCCTCGTGTCGCCATTCCTGCGGCGCGGCCGACGATGGCCGCTTCGGCGATGGGGACATTGAATACGCGCTGCGAGCCGTGCGCGATCTGCAGGCCTTGTGTGGCCTTGAACACGCCGCCCTTGCCTTTGACTTCCGTCAGATTCTCTTCCCTGCTGCAATCGGCTACGTCTTCTCCGAACACAATCATCAACGGATTGCGGCGCATTTCTTCATGCAGCGTGAGATTGATGGTGTCCACCATGGTGCGAGGGTCACCCGAGAAGCGCGGCTCGGTTTCGAATTCTTTGGAGGTCGGGTCCACGCGATCGGAGTAGAGAAAGCGCAGAGCCGAACCCACCGGCGGCGGTGTCGCCTTGAGCACTCGCTCGGTGACTTCCTGCACTTCCAGATCCACTTCATGCGTGAGGAGGTCGAGCCCATGCGGATCCAAAATGCCCTCCGCCAGCAGCCACTCGGGAAACCTGCGAATGGGATCGCGCGACGCTTCAGCGCGGCGCTCGGCGGCGGATTTGTAGAGCTTCTCGTCATCTGAAAGCGAATGCGCGTAGGGCCGGATACAAAGCGCGTGGACCAGCACCGGCATTTGCTCCACACGGCAATGCTCTACTGCCTGAAGCATGGTGGCGTAGGAGGCCAGGAAATCGGTGCCGTCACACTCGTAGACCTTGAGGCCGGGGAAGCCTGCGACCAGGCGGGCGATATTGCCGCCCGCAGTCTGTTTCTCCACCGGGACGGAGATGGCGTAACCGTTGTCCTGAACCAGATAAAGAAGAGGCAACCGTTCCAGACAGGAGACGTTCAGAGACTCCCAAAACTCACCTTCGCTGGTTGCCCCATCGCCAGTGGAGACCAGAGTAATCTCATCGCCGCCCGAGTGAAGCAGACGGCCCGCATTGGCGCATCCGGCGGCGGGAAGGAACTGAGTACCGGTGGCCGATGAAGGAGAAACAATGTGCAACCGTGGCGAGCTCCAGTGCGAAGGCATTTGCCGCCCACCCGAAGAAGGGTCCTTCTCCGCGCCCACTGCCTGCAACAGCATATCTTCGGTGGTCAGTCCCAGAGCCAGACAAAGCGCGCGATCGCGGTAATAAGGAAAGAACCAATCGTGCCCAGCGCGAAGGGCCATGCCGGCCGCAGTCTGAATGGCCTCGTGACCTGCTCCGGAGACTTGGAAATAGATACGGTTCTGGCGTTTAAGCAGTATCTCCCGATCGTCAATGCGACGGGAAAGATACATGGTGCGAAACGCGCGGATAAGGTCGTCGCGTTCCAGTTTTCCGGGCAAGGTCCGGAGCATCGTTCCGCTGGTTGTTCCAGCCATTCAAATTACCTTACACAGTGTAGCAGTGCGGGCAAAATAGAAGCCAGCCCACGCGGGCAGCTCGCGGGTTGCAAATTGGCTTCGTTTCGTAAACTCAGGACGGGCATCGTGATGCAAATTGGCTCCGTTTCGAAAATCGACTCGGCCTGGTGGAAATTGGCTTTGTTCGGAAAAACCGGTTTATAAGCTTTGGTTCGAAATGTTCATCGCAAGTGACCACAGAATAGCCCTCCCCGATGGGATGGTAGCGCGATGGACAGGGGCCGGGGGAGTTTTGAATCGGGAAGTGGTTCAGCCGACGAAGGATAAGGCAGTGTCGGGCAGTGTGATGCAAAAAAGCGCTGGCCCCGGAGGTATCCGGGGCCAGCGCCTTGGTTTAAAAGTACAGCAGTTGTTAGAACGTGAACCGAGCGATCAGCGTTCCCTGACGGGGTTGCGAGAACATCTGGCCTACGACACCGTTTGAAGTGTAGGTCGGAGTACTGCCCGCGACGACCGTGGACAAGGTGTACGCACCGAAACCACCAGTCAAGAAGCCGGTGCCGGGTTGGGTTGTCGGCTTAGCCGTCGGATTGACGGTGGACGGATTGCCAATTTGCGCGCGGTTGAAGATATTCGCGAACTCGGCGCGGATCTGAAGATTCATCCGCTCCTTGATCTTGAAGTTCCTGCCGATATTGAAGTTCTCTAGCGGTCTCCGCGCCTGGCGGAAATCGCTATAGAAGAACCCAGCCGACGTATTTCCGACCGCCGAGGGCGCCGGATTGCCGGTAAACGTGCCGGCGGTGGGGTTAGCCCACGCGGCCGGATTCAGGACCTGATCGATATACGGGTTGATGCAGCCGCAGTTCAGGTTCTTCAAGTACAGAGGCTGACCGGGAACGCGGATCATTTCCTGGGTGAGGCCCACGTTATTGGTGACAGTCGCGCTAGGCGGCGTCAACGGAAGACCGCTGCCATACTGCAGGAACGCTCCCAGCTGCCAGCCTTCCACAATCATGCCAGCCGTCCGATTGCTGAAATACTTCTGCGTCTGGTAAACGATGTTGGTGGTAAACAGGAAGGGTTGATCCGTAGGCTGAATAGACTTCTGCGAAGTGGGATTGAAGAGGTCTTCGCGGACGGAATCCATTGCCTTGGCCCACGTAAACGTGCCGTTGACCTGCAGGCCGTGGGACATACGCTTAGTGCCCTTCATCTGCAACGAATCGTAGTAGGTATTACCGGTGGGCGAGTTCGTCACAGTCGCGGTTGAGAACTGCGGATAGGGACGCAGCGCATTCAGCAGGGTGTTAGTGGTGGCGTATCCCGCGTACGGAGCGACATTTCCAACCCTGGAAATGACTGCTGCGCTTCCAATCTGCGAGCTGAGCAGCAGGTTATCGGCCGCGTTGGTATAGGGATTCAAGCCATACTTGGCGAACGTCGACGGAGCAACCTGGTTGAGGTAGGGATTGACCGCGGTTACTCCGGTCCACCACACGCCTCGGTTACCGACGTAGGACGCTTCGAGTACGAAGTCCCGGCTGATTTCACGCTGGATGCCGATGGAGTATTGGTTCTGACGAGGCGGCCTGGCAGCGCTGGGATCAACAAAGCCGAGGCCGTTGAACCCAGTGATCTGGCCGGGAAGAGGACTCTGACCCGGATCGAAGTTGGGCCAAATCGGCCGAGGAAGTGCGCCCGTCGTCTGAACGTTGGTAAAGCCGTTGACGCCACCGGCAGTGTTGTTGGAAATCGCCGAGGAACTGGCGCCGAGGTCGGCGGCAAATCCGTAGGCTACGCCCCATCCCCCACGAATGACGGTCTTGTCATTGATCTGGTAAGCAATACCCAGGCGCGGACCGATCGCATAAGGATAGTTGTTCACGAAAGTGCAGTTGCAGGTTGCTTCGAAGATCGGAGCACCCAGGCGGCCGCCGGCTGCGGGATTGGGCGTGGTCAGACCGATACTGGAGGAACGGCCGTACTGTTCGCGGTTGGCGGTAGCATAATCCCAGCGCAAACCGTAGTCGACGGTCAGCTTGCGGGTGACCTTCCAGGAATCCTGAAGGAATAACGCCCATTGGGACTTGCCCATGCGAGAGTCGGTGGGAGCGCTTTGAGAGATGGTGGTATAGTCGCCCAGAAGAACGTTCGCAAAAGGGAAGCCCATAGCCTGGCCGCTCAATCCGCCCGCGGGGGAGAAGGGCTGCGCCGTAGCGCCGCCGTTAGCGGTAGTGGCAGCGGTGAACAGGACGCCGGAAGGCGGGGCCGTGATGTTGCCCTGGAACCAGACTTCGCCGCCCAGCTTATAGGTGTGGTTGCCGCGGATCCAGGTGGTGTTTGCGTTATATGTCGGGCGCTCAGTATTGGTGGTGGTGTGCGCCTGCGCATTACCCAACTGTTGGAATCCACCCAAGGTGGCGGCCGAGGTACCGGCAAGTGCCGTCGTCTGGAATGTCGGGAAGTTGAAGTTGATGAAGCATCCGTTGATGGCGATGCTGGTGCAATCGAACGCTCCGCCATTCTTGGTGTACGGGGCGGTATCGATGAAGCGGATTCGCGAATAACCGGCTCCCAAGTGGAGCAGCATGGTCGGGGTCAGCGTGTAATCGAAGTTCAGCCGCTCCGTCAGAGCATGGATGAACGTGCCGCGCGCGCCGGTGAGCAATTCAGGCAGACCATCGGCGTTGCCGTTCGGGCTGGAGTATTGAGAATCGGTTCCCGTGGTGCCCCAGAAGAAACCGATCTTGGCTTTGGAGCCGATCGAATGGTCGACTTTCACAGAGGGGATCTTCGAAACGCGTTGTCCCAGATTAAAGCCCTGATAGTTACCCGTCAGGTTGCCATTAGACACGTTCGGGAGCAATGCGAGCAACTTAACAGCGCTCGGGTCGAACCGGGTCAAAGGAATTTTATTGTTCGGGAACGGATTGGAGAAACCCTGCCCGCCCGGCGTGGTGCCCCGGGTCGCAGGATCGTAAATCTCGTTCGCATAGATAGGACGGCCCAGAGCGTCCGTAGCGATAGACGTGGGCGGAATACCGAAGGCTGGATTGGCTCCGCCATTGACGGAAATCGCGGAGAAATCACCATTGCGATATGCGGCGGTCGGCAGCGTATCGCTGAACGGGAGGCCTGAGGATTCGCGGAACTCTTCGAAACTGAAGAAGAAGAACGTCTTGTTGTGGCCGTCGTAGACTTTGGGAATCCACACCGGACCGCCGATGGTTCCGCCGAAGTCATTGCGGCGATTGCGCGAACGAACCTTATTGCCGCCAGGACTGGTCGAGAACGCAGCACCGGCGTTCAGATCTTCGTTCACGAAGTACTCATAACCGCTGCCATGATACTGGTTGGTTCCGGACTTCATGGTGATGTTGAACAGACCGCCGCCGGCCTGACCGAATTCAGGAGCGAAGTTCGAGGTCTGCACCGCGACTTCCTGAATCGCGTCGGCAGAAGGCTGATTTTCCTGCAGCGCGTAATTGACGGTGTGGTTGGTATTATCCATACCTTCGACGCGATACGCCGCCGTGTTGGAGGGAGCGCCGTTGACGATCATGGTGAAGTTCGGGTTGTAGATAACACCCGGAATCATGACGGTGGAGTTGAACGGATTACGCACACCGGAGCTGCCCGCGTTGGCGCCGCCGATTCCCAGAACCGGAAGGTTGTCCAACTGCTGCAGAGTGATGTTGTGGGCGACGTCGCCGGTTTCGGTCTTCAGCAGGGAAGCTTCCGCGCTGACCGTCACCGAGTCATTGGTGGCGCCGACTTCCAGTGAAACATCGATTCCCAGAGTCTGGGCAACGGCAAGGCTCATGCCGCTACGAACGAACTTCTTAAAGCCGGGAACGGTGACTGTGACCGAATATCCGCCCGGAGGCAGGTTGATTGTGGTGTAAGCACCAGTGTTGGTGGTCACGGTGGGATACAGAACGCCCGTATCCGTATTCTTGACCTCGACCTGAGCGCCTGCTACTACCGCGCCTGCGGGGTCAACAACTGTTCCGGTGATGGTTCCGGTGCCGGCCTGCGGAAAAGCCAGAGCGGCAAAAAATAATGCGCACAACGTTACAGCTAAAATTCGCATTGATCCTCCCCTTGGGATAACAACATGGTCTAACCTCGCCTACAACCCAAAGCAGACGCGCACAAACGTAGTCCGAGCAGGACCAGAAGCGGCGCGCCGCCCAAATTTAGAAAACGGTATGTAATTGCAAAACTAACCCAAAAAACAGTACTGAACTACTAGACCCAAAAGTACTCGCTTTCAAGAATGCTACACTACCGATTTCCTATTGTCAATGACCCATTACCTGTAGTTCCTGCATGCAAAATCACCATACGGAACAGGTTATTTGAGCGCGGTCCTTCGGCTTAGCCTCCAATGTTAATAACGGCTGAAATGGCACGTTACATAAGGTGTTAGGCGAGGTCCAGCGATAGAATAGTCGACTGTCGGAGAAGCGAACATGAACCGCCTTTATCTGGTTGGCCTTATCCTGTTTTTTACCCCTGAAATTTGGGCGCAAGGCCTGACGGTTTCAACCATCGCTGGAGCCGGGGTTTCGTCCGCGCCCCTCCCCGCGCCCGCATTAAATGAAGGCCTGGACGATGAAACGGGGGTGGCCGTGGATAGGGCTGGAAACATCTACTTCGGGGGCGGAATCGATAATGTCGTCTACAAGCTCTCCGGCGGAACTCTTTCGGTGGTGGCTGGCACGCGATTGAAATCCGGCTATGCGGGCGACGGCGGCCCGGCAACCAGTGCTCTGCTGAATCGTGTTCAGGGTGTGGCCGTCGATTCGTTTGGCAATTTGTATATCGCCGATTCCCTTAATTACGTCATACGAAAAGTTTCCGGCGGCACTATAACAACCATTGCGGGAACCGGCAGCAATGGAAACCCGGTGAATGGACCCGCCACCAGCAGTCCGATGTTCCAGCCCATTGGCGTCGCCGCCGACGCGAGTGGCAACGTTTATGCCGCATGCGGCACTTCGGGCGGATACGTCTTGAAGATCGCCAATGGCACGCTGACGATTGTGGCCGGAGCCGGCTCTGTGGGAGACGTTACCAACGGAGCACCCGCTACGACGCAACCGGTGGTGAGTCCTCATTTCATTGCCGCGGACTCTGTCGGCAACTTATATATAGCCTCGGGATCCAGGGCTGTCCTTAAATTGGATACTTCGGCCGGAACTCTCGCTACGGTGGCGGGCAACGGAAACATCGGATCCAGCGGCGACGGTGGCCTGGCAACCAATGCTGCAATCTTGCCGTTCGGAGTCGCGGTGGATTTGTCCGGCAATCTCTTTATCGCCGATACGGGAAACGGCAGGATTCGCGAGGTCAGCAATGGCATCATCACCACCATCGCCGGGGGCGGGTCGGGACCAACCTGTTCCACCACGTCCATGGCGGCCCTCGGCGCGAACCTCAATAATCCGGCCGGTATCGCCATCAGCGGAGGGAACGTCATTCTGGCGGCAGCAAACTGCATCCAACAACTTTCCAGCGCTGCTAGCACCGGACGGCCTTCTATTAACCCTGGTGGCATCGTGAGCGCCAGCGCGTTTGGTGAATTTACTGAAGTCTCGTCTGGTACGTGGATCGAAATCTACGGATCGAATCTGGCAAGCCAAACGCGATCGTGGGGCAACGCCGATTTTAACGGACCGAACGCTCCCACCTCGCTGGGTGGGACCACCGTGACGATCGCAGGCCAGTCGGCTTTCGTCGATTACATCAGCCCGACGCAGGTGAATGCGCTGCTTCCTTTCAACGTAACGCCCGGTGCTCAGTCTATCGTTCTGAACACACCCTACGGTTCTACCGATCCCTTTACCGTCACCGTAAAGCCAACCGCACCTGGGCTGCTGGCTCCGGCCTCATTTCTGATCCAGGGACATCAATACGTGGGAGCAACTTTTCCCGACGGGACCACTTATGTTCTGCCGCCTGGCGCGATCCCCTCAGTGACTTCGAAAGCGGCAACACCAGGGAGCACCATCATCTTGTACGGTGTGGGCTTCGGCACCACAGTGCCGAGTATTCCTGCCGGCCAGGTGGTTACGCGAACCAACCAGTTGTCCTCGACGTTCCTGATCTTTTTCGAAGGAACGCAGGCAATACAGGCGGTGGTCACATACGCAGGCCTGGCGCCGCTCTACACCGGCCTGTATCAATTCAATGTCGTGGTTCCCGCGGTACCAGCAAACCCTTTGACGCCTATTACGTTTACGCTCGGAGGGATCTTCACCACCCAGAAACTTTATATCGCAGTGCAATAACTTGTGGTCTGCATGCCGAAATCATATGAAGAATGGTCTATTTTCGCTTATTTAAGACGGCTGAAATAACAGGTTAGATGAGAAGCCAGATGAGACCCGGTGATAGAATGGTGCGTTGCGCGAGCGCAAAGACTCGCGTCCAAAAAAGGGAGCGGACAGGATCAACATGGCGGTGAGTGGGGCGGGGTTAGAAGGAATTATCGCGGCAGAGTCGAAAATCTGCTGGATTGAC
Source organism: Terriglobia bacterium (assembly GCA_963766615.1). Taxonomy (GTDB): domain Bacteria; phylum Acidobacteriota; class Terriglobia; order Bryobacterales; family Bryobacteraceae; genus Palsa-187. The sequence goes on along the minus strand of CAVYBC010000004.1, from coordinate 275,759 downwards.
GGGGATGCGGGGATCTTAAGCTATCAGGGCTATGACATCCGCACGTTGGGCGAGAACGCCTCTTTCGAGGAAGTCATCTTTTTGTTGTGGAACGGAAGACTTCCTGGACAAGCCGAATTGGACGCACTGAAAGCCGGCCTGGTGGAACATCGGGCCATCCCGGCGCCAGTGGAAGCATTCCTGAAAAGCGTCCCCAAAGGAATCCCCATGGCGGTGTTGCGAACCGCCGTTTCCATGCTCGGCATTCATGACCCGGCGGCGCAGGATATGGCTCCGGAAGCCAATCATCAGAAGGCTCTCAAGCTGATGGCGCAGACGGCCACTCTGGTAAGTTCGTTCGACCGTCTTCGCAACGGGCATCCCGTGGTGCCGGGCGATCCGAAGCTGGGATTCGCGGCCAACTTCTTATATACGCTGACCGGCAAGAAGCCCGACCAGGTGATGGAGAAGGCCTTCGATGTCGCGCTGACGCTACACGCCGAACATGAGCTGAATGCCTCGACGTTCGCCGCGCGAGTCACCGCCGCGACGCTTTCCGATATTTACTCGGCCGTTACGTCGGCCATCGGCGCGCTGAAAGGGCCTCTGCATGGGGGCGCCAATGAGGACGTCATCAAACTGCTGCTGAAGATCGACACGCCGGAGCAGGCGCTAGACGTGGTCAAAGGCATGCTCGCGGAAAAGAAGAAAATTCCAGGCTTCGGCCACCGTGTTTATCACACGGTGGATCCACGAGCGGCGTTCCTTAAGAACATGGCCGAGGAACTCGGAAAGAGCACGGGTCACGTAAAGCTGTACGAGATCTCCAAGGTGATCGAGAAGTACAACAAGGAAGCCAAGAACCTGAATGCCAATGTCGATTTCTACTCGGCCAGCACGTATTATTCGCTGGGCATTCCGGTGGACCTCTTCACGCCCATTTTCGCGGTGAGCCGCATGTCCGGCTGGACGGCGCACATCCTGGAACAGTACACCAACAACCGGCTCATCCGGCCGCGCGCCGATTACATCGGACAGCCTGCGGGACAGCACTGGGTGCCGATGGAGAAGCGGTAGACAAGCCCCCTCATGGCCGCCGATAAACGCGGATAAGATTTGGCTTTTCAATCGGCGTTTATCAGCGTTCATCTGAGGCCATAAATTGGGGCCATAAATTTTTCACAGCCTAAGACGGAGCGGTCTAATCGTAATGTACGATCTATCTTTCTTCCGCAATAACCTGGACACTATCGCCCAGCGGTTGGCCGATCGCGGCTTCGTGCTTGACCTGGATCAGTTCCGCGCCCTCGACGTACAGCGCCGCGCTGCTCTCAACGATGCCCAGCAACTGATGGCGCAGCGCAATGCCGGAACACAGGAGATCGGCAAGCTGAAAAAGGAAGGTCACGACACCAGCGCGCGCCAGCAGCAGGTGCGCGAGATGGGGGATCGCATTGCCACGCTGGAGCAGCAGGCGACTTCGCTAGATGAGTCCTTCCGCCAATTGATGAGCGGCATTCCCAACACGCCGCACCAATCGGTTCCGGTGGGAAAAGGGGAGGCCGATAACGTTGAGATCAAGAAGTGGGGCGAACCGACGAAGTTTTCCTTTGAACCAAAGCCTCACTGGGATCTGGGGCCGGCCTTGGGAATTCTCGATTTCGATCGCGCCGCCAAGGTGACCGGCGCCCGATTCGCGGTGTACATGGGCCTGGGCGCTAAGCTCGAACGTTCGCTGATTAATTTCATGCTGGACGTCCATACCAAGGAGCACGGCTATACCGAGGTGCTGCCGCCCTTCATGATCAACTCGGCCAGTTTGTATGGTACCGGCCAGTTGCCGAAGTTCGCAGGCGACCTGTTTAAGCTGGAGGGAACCGATTACTGGCTGGCTCCGACCGCGGAGGTCCCGGTAACGAATCTGCATCGCGATGAGACGCTCGACCTGGATTCGCTTCCTATTAAGTACTGCGCCTATACGCCTTGCTTCCGCAGTGAAGCCGGGTCCTATGGCAGGGATGTTCGCGGCATCATCCGGCAACACCAGTTTCAGAAAGTGGAGCTGGTGAAATTCGCCCGCCCTGAATCGAGCTACGAAGAGCTCGAGGGACTGACCCGGGACGCGGAAGAAATTCTGGAGCGGCTCAAACTCCCCTATCGCAGAATCGTCTTGTGTACCGCGGACACCGGGTTCAGTTCAGCCAAGACGTACGATCTGGAAGTCTGGCTACCCGGCCAGAACGCTTACAAAGAGATTTCGTCGTGCTCTAACTTTGAGGCCTTCCAGGCCCGGCGAGCGCAGATCCGCGCAAAATCGGGGAAGGCCAAAGCCGACTTCGTGCACACTTTGAACGGGAGCGGCCTCGCGGTTGGCCGCACCTGGCTCGCTATTGTAGAGAACTACCAGCAGGCTGACGGTAGCGTAGTTGTCCCGGAGGCGTTGCGACCCTACGTTGGGGTTGAGGTCATCCCCGCCCGTAAGACTTATTGATTCCGGAGTTCTTTGGGTCGGAAAAAGGGGATGAATTCCTGCAGAAAGTTGTAGGCTCCATCACCCGCGATGGTAACCCCAAAAGTCGAAAAGGCATTGCCCACCGTGTCTGTACTCTTCGGCTGCCAGGCGTTGGACAGAAACGCGGCGCCTAGCGCGCTGCCGACTCTGGCATACGCGAACTGATCGCTGCCGGAGTCCCTTCGCGCTATAAAGGTCTGTTTGATGACGCTCTTCAAGCGCTTGGAAAAACCCTTTTCTCGGGACGGGAAGTAGCGGGGATCCTGATGCAATGTCGATTCCAGGCTGAACGCAAAAACCTGCCGCGCAGCACTGACGCCAAACTCGGATGCATACCGCTTCCCGAAACCTTCCGCCCCTTGTTTCCATTCGCTCGGAGTATTTGTGGCCTGATCGTAGGCAGCCTCGAAGCCAACCACAATCAACTTGGTCGGTCCGAAGGTAGACAGGATCCGGGACTCAAATTTCTCAGGAACGCTCAAGAGGAGCGATCGTCGCAGAAGAAGACGCCGGCGGATTCTGGCCGAACAGGACGGCGGGGACGAAAGCGATCGCTAACAAAAATTTGCCCATGCCTGATACTACCCCGAACCGCCCGCCGGTTTCAGCTAGTACCAGTTTTCAGTTAGTGCTTTCAATCAGTTCAGAATGTATACGCCAACCCGGCCATCGGCACAAAGTCCTGCAGCCAGCCGCCGACGTGCGCGCCCTGGGCGGGAGTGATTACCTTTTTCGGGAAGGACGTGAGATAGTCATGCACTTCCACGCGGAATTGGATATGCGTGCTGACGGTGAACTTAATGCCCGCCCCAACACTAATCAGTGGTGTCAGATCCTGTTCTTTGGTCAGAAGGGCGTAATTGCTGAGCGGCTGGTAAGCAGTCTCCGCACCGGTTCCGCGGTAGACCTTGATGCCCGCGCCGGCGCCGACAAACGGGCGGACCCGCGACTCGGCGTCGGCAAAATGCCACAGGACATCGTAATGCAGAGCATAAGAATTCGCACCGAAGGTGGCCTGTGTTCCGCCTTGGTTCAGCTGCAGGCTTCCGCCCTGATAGTCAGCGCGGATTTCCCCGCCCCACCGGTTTCCCGTGCTGCCAACCCAGGCACTGCCGGAGATGTTGCTCTGAATCTTTGCTGACGCGGAGCTTCCCCCGCTCGACACGTCCTGAGAGGAATAAAAGCCGCCGCCAATCGCGCCGCCGACTTCCCAACGTTGCGCCATCGCGGCGGGGACAAGGGCAAGCGAAGAACACACTACGAGCATGCTGGTCCGATTCATAACAAATCCTTTCTTTTATGGGACGCTATTAGCCGACGATTTTTTTGGTCATCGATTTTTAATCCACGACGCGCATAGATATCGAGTTCGTGGAGCCACCTTGTGAGATCACTAAAGGCACCGAGAGTCCCGGCGGTACGGTCGCTGGAACACTTACATTGATCTGGTTGACGCCCACCTGTCCGGGCGCCAGGCCCGAATAGACCACCGGCAGGTTCACGCCCCCAAGCGTAATCGTCGGAGGTGCGAGCGTGACCGCCAGCGGACTGGAAGGACCGGGGTAACCGTTGGCAACCACCGGGCTCACGGCACCCAATCCCGTCAGGTAGATCGTGAGCATGTCATTGTGGTGGACCGGATTGGAGTCGGTTGCCAGAAGACTGTTGCTGGCCCGCACAATGGTGGGCAGAGTCGTTTCAGGGCCCGCCACGCCGCTCATGAACACGGCAGGCGAGGCACTCGGCACGACGACATTAAAGTTGTCGCTCACTCCGCCGGGTGTGTGCACAATCAGGGTCACGTTCCCCGTAGCCTGGAAAGGCATCTGGGCGTTGACCTGGGTAGGCGAAACAAAGATCAACGGCAGCGGCAGCCCGTTGATGGTGAGACAGCTGTTGCCCAAGGCGGTCGGCAGAGGCACCTCATTGGTCGCCAGATTGGTCGGGCTGAGCTGGCTGCCGTAAATAGAGATCAATCCCCCAGGGGCCGCCGCCGATTTGTTATCCGCGGCGCTGACCACGCCGTTAATGGTGGGCGAAGCCACAGCCGCGTCATAGTTAGCGGTCAGGATGGTGATGCCAGACGTCGACAGGCTTACGAACTCCGATTGATTCTGCATCACCGCCAGGGATCGGGTAAATACGTTGCCAGTGGCGGTGGTAATTGTGCTGGTAGTGGTGTTGCAGGCGCTGGAGGTTCCGCCAGAAGTCGTGGTGGTGCTGCAAACGATAGTGGTCACCACTGACCCGTTAATACAGGTCTGAGTGCTGCCTGAACTGGTGGTATTGGTTACGCAGCTGGTGCCCGAGGTTGCTGCCGTAGGTGTGAGACCGAGCAAAGGTGCTTCCACCAAGCGCGTGGGGCGGATGCTTGCGCCGGTGGCCAGGTTGACGTGTTCCGCGATGCCTGGGCTGACCGCGTCGGGTGTGGTTGTACGCACGCCTGCGCTGCTGCTCATGAAGGTGAAGCCGGATGAGTTTCCGGTGGAGGATTCAAACTGCGCCGTCTGGACCAGTGAGGAATTCAGCATGACGTTCCCTACCACGAACTGGTCGAAAGGCGAGGCCGCGTAGGCTCCGGAGAGCGAGCCGAAATCCTTGCGCGATACCGTGAAGGTGTCGGGATTGGCATCGTAAAGCATGGTGCTTCCGTCAGCGGAAGCCATAAAGATCTTCGAGCCGTTGGAGGAAGCCACCAGCACCGAATTGAGCGCGACCGAATTCTTGAATACACCGAGGCTGGCCGGCTTGGAAGAGGTTCGCACGGTGGTGTCAATCCGGGCAATATAAGGAGGACCGCCACCGCCGTCCCGCATCACCGCCAAAATGGCTTTGTTGGAAACCGCGATGGATTGCACATAACCTGACGCGGTATCGATAGACGGCAACGGCTGCAGGGAGTTGAGATCGAACACGCTCATGATATGCGCATTGTCACAACCGACCAGCAGACTATTGTTATCGAGGGTGATTGCGAAGGACATCGGCTTGGTGCAGGTTCGAAGCGTGGCCGTCTGGGTATTGTTGGCGCCGTTGAACACCATCACTTGATTCAGGTCCTGCCGGAGGACGTAAAACTGATTGCGAACCGGGTCCGCCATCAGGTCAACCAGGGTTCCGCTGATTTTTACCGACGTGCCTCGTTGGTCGGGCTGTCGGGAGTTGATGAGCACGCGGACAGGATTGGGAACATTCACCGCTGAGGATGACACGAAAGCTACGGTTACAGTCGAGGTGCCTTGTTGGGGAGCGAACACGTTAGGATCCACCCGCACCGTGATCAGCGCCGGAGTGACGCCGGAGCTGGGCGAAAGAGTCACGCCGGAGTTGCTGGAGGAAATCGTGAACGGGATGTGGGCTCCGCCCGGATCGGCCAAAGTGAAGGTCTGGGTGGCCACGTTGCGATCGCAGAAATTACCTAAGAATATGAGATCGCTAACCGATGCCACTAACTGCGGCGACTTATTCAGGCTGCCCACCGGCAGAATCATCACGCCGCTGTCGGAGGCCGCGTAGACGGTGCTCCCGTCATGGGAAAGGACGGTTTTCCCGGCCATGTTCTCAGGAAGCTGAAGGCTGGCGCGAAGGGTCAGATTATCGGAATCCCGGATGGTAAGCGTCGGGAGGGCACCGATAGCCGTCGGCACCTGAGAGTAAATCAGCCCATGCACGGAATCGACCGCATGTCCGCCAACGTTCAAGATACCGGAAGGCGAAGGAAACTCACCGACGTCCTGAAGGTTGAAATTCGTGAGGGTCCAGCCCGAGGCGGCATAGCTTCCGTCGGCGGCCACGCTGACCGTGCGAGGACCCTGCGGAGGGCTGGAGGAATAGAGGAAAGCCGCCATAGCCTGATGAGCCACGTCGAAGCGAAACTCGAGGTTATCGCCCAGGCCGTAAATTGTGGTGTAATCGGCCGATGCGGCGACGGTGGCTCCCACGATGGCGGGTGGGAAATTGGCGGCAGGTACCGGCAGGGCCTGCTTGGCTACCGCCGAAATGGTGGACAAGGTATTGGTGGAGCCCACCAAAGGGTCGAAGATAATGAATTCCGCAGTGGTGACGACCAGAGCCTTATTGTCGATGCCGAAAGCAACGCCCAGCGGAGGATTGCCCAGCGCGAAGGTTTGCTTGGCATAGTTGGCTGTGAGGTCAATCAAAGTCAGCTCGTTCTGCGGCGATGCCGGGGAACTATTGTTGCCATAGTTGGCCACGATCAGCCAATGCCCATCGGGCGAGACCGACAGAGAGCTTGGCTGCGCGGCGACGTTAATTGACGTCTGGACGGTGCCGCTGGCCAGCGACATCACCTCAATGCGGTTGGCTGTGAAATTGGCGATATAGAGCACGCCACGGGGCTCATCCAGAGCAAGGTCGGCCGCAGCGCCTCCAATGGCCACTACGCGTCCGAAGGTTCCCGCCCACACCGATCCCGCCGCGAAAACGATTCCCATCACTGCCAAAGCCCAAGACTTACGAAGCATACAATGACTCCATATTGTTTCTTAAAAAGCTATAGATTCTTCAAAACACGCCCACTGGCACCTGCTCAACCGGCCAAAAGATCATTCGCGCCGGCGCTTTGTTTGCGCAAGTGTCCCCAAAATCTGTGCGCCAGCGTTGGGAGACGGGGCGGGTTACTCCATGCTCCCGCCCCTCGAAAGCTCCAACTGCACTCAAAAATTGCTACCCCAATATGTACTGCCCGAAACCCCTCGCGCCTGCCGGCACGAGGGCCCTGTTGCTCCCGGCTTCCGGCTCAATTCCGGCACAGTGCCTATTCGGTGCTCTTTTTGCGGCGAAGCACGATGATCCCGAGAAACAGGATCGCGAGCACGGCGCAAACTACTCGAACTGTAGAACCGTCCATCGTTCTTTCTCCTTTCCTGACAAGAATGTATTCGGCCTTGCTAGACCTAACCTTTAGGGAAGTACTAGATGTTTTGCATCATAGGTACCAGTTCCCGCATGATCTTCATCACTACCGGACCCACGGTGACCACAAACAGGGACGGCAGGATGCAGAAGAAGATGGGGAAGATGAGTTTTACACCCAGCTTGGCGGCCTTCTCCTCGGCAATCTGGCGCGTTTGCACACGCATGAAGTCCGAGTGCGCGCGCAAGCTCTGCGCCACGCCGGTGCCGAAGCGGTCGGCCTGAATGAGCACCGCCACCAGCTTCTTGAGGTCGTCCACACCGGTGCGCTCGCCTAAATTGCGCAGCGCTTCCACGCGGCGCTTTCCGGCTTTCAGTTCCAGGTTGACGAACCCGAATTCTTCGCTGATCTCGGGGTGAGCTTGATCGAGTTCTTTGGACACCTGTAGGATGGCCTGATCCAGGCCCAAGCCGCTCTCCACGCAAACCACCAGCAGATCGAGCGCATTGGGCAGGCCCCGGGCGATCTCATGCTGGCGCTTGGAAGCCAGGCGGCGGACATATTCGTTCGGACCAAAAAAACCTATACCGGCAGCAACCAGCAGGATGACGAATTTATTGCCCGGGTCATAGGCGGCCGGGATGACAAAAAACGCCGTCGTCACCGGCAGGGCCACGCCAAAGAAAGCCTTGGCGCCATAGAGAAGCTTCAGCGCACCTTCATTGCGAATGCCGGCGCGGATGAGGCGCTTCTGCATCACCGTGACGTCTTTGGGCGATTGAGGAATGAAATTGCCCAGCTTGGCGATCAACGCATGCATCGCCAGGCTGGGATGCAGCGGAATCGAATCGTTGGCGTCGCCGCCGCCCACCACGCGCTCCATGGCTTCCTTGGGGCGGACCCAAATCTTCATGCCGGCCGCGGCAAGGCCCACTACCACCAACAGAAACAACAATGCGGTAAAAAGGAATGTCATAAAGCTCTAGACCTCGATATTGGTGATCTTTTTCATGATCAGATAGCCGACAATCTGCAAGAAAATGGCGCCACCCATCATCAACTGCCCCACATCGTCGGTGAAGAAGAATGTGACGTAATCGGGGTTGGTGTAAAACATGAGGACCGCAACCGCGATGGGAATGCAGCTCAGTGCCGTGGCCGTCATCTTGCCGTGGGCGCTGACCGCGCGAATGCGTCCGCGCAGCTTGAACCGTTCGCGGATGACATAGGCCAGCTTGTCCAGAATCTCGGCCAGATTGCCGCCAGTACGCTTCTGCAACAGCACCGCGGACACAAAGAAATGCACGTCGAGCGATGGAATACGCTGCGCGAGTTTCTGCAGCGCGACTTCAATCGGCAACCCCAAATTGTGCTCTTCAAAGGTGCGCCGGAATTCGCCAGAGACGGGCTCCGGAAATTCACGATGAATCATTTCCAGAGAGACCGAGAAGGCGTGACCGGCACGCATGGATCGGGCAATAAACTCGAGCGTGTCCGGGAAAATCGCCTCAAACTTCCTCAGCCTGCCCCTCTTCTTAAACCACACATAGCCGATCGGCGCCATCGAGGCCACCAGGCCGATCACGGGTGCGATCCAGTGCGGTATGGGTGCCAGAAGCCATAGCGCGATCGTGGCTCCCAAAAATGTGAGCCAGCATAAATGGATCAACCGCGCCGGGGCCCACTTGAGGCCTGCCTGTTCCAAAAACACACCGATTTTGGGCGCCAACTTGTATTTGTCCACCACCATTTGGGCGAAGCGGTTCTGAGTGGTCGCCTGAGCCTGCATCACCGATGCACCCGCGGCGGCTTCCGCTTTGGCTTTCGCCGCCTTGGCCTTGGGGGTTCCCAACAGACGAGCTTTAATCTTGTCGACGTCGGAGGACTTGAAATACTTCGATACGCCGAACCAGGCGGCAAGAAAAGCCGCCCACACAGCCACCAGGACCATCAGAAACCCAAACATAGGTCAGACCTCCACCACTTCGTCGAACAAATCCGGACGCAGCCGGATGCCGGCGCTCAAAAGCTTTTCGTAGAACTTGGGGCGAATTCCGGTGGCGGCAAAGCGGCCCACCACACGACCGTCGGGATCCAGTCCCCGCTTCTCGAACACAAACAGATCCTGCAGCGTGACCACTTCGCCTTCCATGCCGGTTACCTCGGTAATGGAAACCACGCGGCGCGATCCGTCGCTCATACGGGAAGCCTGCACCAACACGTGAACCGCGGCCGCAATCTGCTGGCGGATGGACACCACCTGCATGTTGGCGTTGGCCAGCGAGACCATTACTTCCAGGCGCGACACGGCGTCGCGAGGGGTGTTGGCGTGGACCGTAGTCAAGCTGCCGTCGTGACCCGTGTTCATGGCCTGCAGCATGTCCAGCGCTTCTTCGCCGCGGACTTCGCCGACCACAATGCGGTCGGGCCGCATGCGGAGACTGTTAACCAGCAATTCTCTCTGCCGCACCGCACCGTTGCCTTCCAGGTTGGCGGGACGGGTTTCCAAGCGGGCGACGTGCGGCTGCTTCAACTGCAACTCGGCCGCGTCTTCAATGGTGACGATGCGTTCCTTGGAGCTGATGAAGGCGGAAAGAGCGTTGAGCAAAGTGGTTTTGCCCGCGCCGGTTCCACCCGCGATGATGATGTTCATGCGGGCCTTCACGGCGGCCTCCAGCAGTTCCATCATGCCCGGGGTCATGGCTTTCTTGTCCACCAGGTCGGGGGGCATCAGTTTATCGGTCGAAAAACGGCGGATGGAGAGCAGAGGCCCGTCCACGGCCAGCGGCGGGATGATGGCGTTGACGCGGCTTCCGTCGCTCAAACGGGCGTCCACCATGGGAGTGGATTCGTCGATGCGGCGGCCTACCTGGCTGACGATTTTGTCGATGATGCGCAGCAGGTGCTGGTTGTCGCGAAACGTAACGTTGGTCAGTTCCAGCAAGCCCTTGCGCTCGATGTACACCTGGCGGTACGTATTCACCAGAATGTCGGAGATGCCGGGGTCCTGCAGAAGCGGTTCCAGGGGCCCGAGGCCGAACACTTCGTCCAGGACTTCGTCTGAGATCTGCTGCTTTTCAAGCGAGCTGAGCAGCGTCGGCTCAGCGTCAATCAACTGGATGACTGCCTGGCGAACCTCGGCGCGCACTCTCTGGTTATCAATGGAGGCCAGAGCTTCCAGATTGATCTTGTCCACCAGTTTCCGGTGGAGAGAGAACTTCAGTTCCTGATACTCCGGCTTCAGGCTTCCTTTATTTCGCCCGGAGTTCTTAAGCAGCCTCTGTTCCCAGGAGACCTGCTGCGTATTCTTGTTGCCGTTATCCAGAGACGAAAACATAGATCTGATTCACGCTTCCCTTAGGCCTGCGATAACGCCGGCCTCAATTCACGTACCCCCACTGCGCCCTTCTTGGCGGTACCGCTGAGCATCCCGGTGAGCCGGTCCGCGATGCCTTCAATGGCTTTGCCCAAGTCACCCTCGTTGCCCAGGGGCTGGCCCAGGGTCACCACGCGGTGCAACGAGAAATAGTCGTTGGGCAGGCGGGTGTGTACTTTGGCTCCGAATAGCTTTTCCATATCCTCCAGCCCGATTTCGTCGCGCCGTTCCACGCGGTTCACCAGAATGTGAAAGCGGTCTTTGGGAAAACCCAACTGGTCCACCAGCGTCACCGCTTTGCGGGTGAGATGCAGGCTCGGCAGTTCCGATGTGGTGACGAAAAACGCGCAATCACACTCGGAGATGGCCGTCAGAGTGGTGCGCTGGAATACCGAAGGAAGGTCCAGCACCACCCAATCATAAAGTTGGCGTGCCTGATCGATCAGCGCGCGCAGGCGGTTGGGCGGAATGGGTTCAGCAAAGGGCGCCGCAGGTGCCGGTAGGATGTCCACGCCGCCGTAGTTGACGGTGAGCGAATTCCACATGCCCGCATCCAGCCGGTCAGCATTCTTCATCGCGTCGACCAGCGAGTAGGGATGGCTCAACTTGAGATAGAAGCCGATGGTCCCGCCGGTGAGATCGCAGTCCACCAGGAGGACGCGCTTATTGGTGAGCCGCTGCAGGGCAAATGCGCTCTGGGTAGCGATTGTAGAAGCGCCCGAGCCAGGCTTGGAGCTCGCAAACGCTACCGCGTAGCCAGCCACCGATTTCTGCGGAACTTCGGGCGACACCAGCCTGCGGAGGCGGGCCACTGCTTCCCGCTGGGAGGAGATGTCGAAGGGCGAGCTAAGAAACTCCGTTGCGCCCGCACGCAAGGATTGGAGAATCGCCTGCGAATCGGCGTGGGAATGGAGCACAATCACATGGATGGGAGGAGTCAACGCCGCGGTGGCCTTCACCAGATCCAACGCCGCCGCCTGATCGGAAGCCATGTCCATCAACAACACCATGGGCTTCAACTGCCGCAGGCGCATCTCCAGATTGGACTGGGTCGGGTAGGCTTTCAGGTCCGCCAGAACCTGGAAGGCTTTGGTGTGCGGGAGGGTGGCCAGAAATTGCTGTGCCAGGGCGCGGTCTGGCGCAACCAGCAATGCGGTGATCTCGGATTCGTAATTGGCACTTGCACTCATGCTCGTAAAATCAACACGTTCCTGCAGCTGGTCGAAAACTCTCTTGCCATCGGATTACCCAATCGACACGCGCGCCGAAACGCGTTCCTACTTCTTCTTCGCCGACGGCGCCTTTAGATCACCCGGCTCGACACGCACCAGGAAGTCCCGCGGGAACGTCGGCAGCGGTTTGGCGTCGTTGGGGTTCAGAGGCTCGGTGATCTCGGGGGTAATCATCATGACCAGTTCGGAGCGGTTCTTGGATTCGGCCCGGACCTTGAACAAAGAGCCGAAGATAGGGAGGCTGGAAAGCACCGGGATTTTGGAGAAGCTGTCGGTCTCGCGGTTGTCGACCAACCCGGCGACGATGAAGCTTTGCCCCTCGCCCAGTTCGACGTTGGTCTCCGCGCGGCGGGTAGCCAGCGCCGGAATGGTAAAGCCGTTGATTACGACGCCGTTGGCGGTATCGATGGTGGAGACTTCCTGCTTGATGTACATCTTGATGGTCTTGTTCGCCGTAATCAGCGGGTGGAAGGTCAGCCGGATGCCGAACTCGCGGAATTGCACGGTGACGGCGCCGGAGTTGGCTCCGCCCTGTAATGTGGGCACCGGAAACTCGCCGCCTACCAGGAACTGCGCTTCTTTATCGTTGCTGGTGACAATGTTCGGCTCGGCGAGGATTTGAAGGATGTTGTTGCCTTGCAACGCCTGGATGAACGCACCCAGGTTCAGGTCCGGCCGGAATGCGAAGATATTCAGAGCGTTGCTGATGGTGGCCGTCACCTGATTCGCGGTGCCTTTGGATTGCAGCGATTGAATGTTCGCCGACGCCGGACCAGTTGCGATACCACCAATGGTATTGGTTGCTCCTGTGGAAATGAAGTTCACGCCATAGTTCTGCGAGGCCAGCCGATCCAACTGGGCGAATTTCACCCGCAACAGGATCTGCTTGTCCACGGGCGAGGCGATCTGCATGCTGTTCACCACCGTTTTCGCGTAGGTGGCCGCCAGGGCGCTGATCCGATCGCCCTCATCCTTGCTCGAAACCACGCCCGTCAAGGCAATGGCATCACGGGAGGGATGAACCTCCACCTTATCGGAGGGAAAGTCCTCGCGTAAGGAGCGGCGCAGCGAATCCAGGTTGAGATCCACCGTTACGTTATAAAAGGTTCTCTGGCCCGTCTTGCTCCACACCACCATGGTGGCGGCCCCAATGCCTTTTCCGTGCAACAGAATCTCGCGCGTGGTCACCGGGCTCGCATCGGCGATGTCGGGATTGCTGGTGGAGATCTGCCGAATATCGGAGGGATAGTCGATCACCACGCTCTTTCCGATCGTCAGGCGAAGATCCTCGGCAGCCTGGGCGTTCAACCGGCCCGGTAACAACGCGAGCACCGAAAGCCCCAGTGCGGCGCCGGTAAGCTTCAGCCCGGTGACCTTCAGAAGAGCTATCCGGCGGTGCCCCGCGAGGCCGCGTGCGATCTGGATGAGGAGGTGTCTGTTTACGGTCATGATCTTTTCCTTAGTAAGTCGTGCTGGCCAAACAATTTAGCGATTCGGAATAACCTCAACCGTCCTCGTGTTGCCGCGGATCATCACGATCTGGTCCGGCGGAGGAGGAGGCGGAGGAGGCGCGACTACAGGCGGCGGAGGAGGAGGCGCTGCCGCTACCACCGGTCTGGGGCGCGGAATGCCATCGTCGGAAGGCTTGGGGGCAATTCGCTTCACCGCCTGTCCATAAAGCTCCGAAGCGTAGCGGCCGGAGGTCGCCTCAATCGTCTGGTCGCTGGAGTTGCGCAATACCAGTTGGACGCGGCCTTCGCTATTTGCCAAGGTCAACGTTTCCGCCTGATCAGGTGTAGCCAGAATGGTTACCGTGGGGGCCTGAATCGCCTGTCCGCGAGCGTCTGCCTGAATGGTCTGCGCCGCGGCCAGCACCAGCATGTTCTGCAGCACTGTATTGGTGACGCTGCCTTCGGCGTTGGGCGGGTGTCCGGTAACCAGCACATCCACCTTCATGCCGGGCAGCACGAATCCGGCCACGCCCGCCACATCATTCACGCGCACCGTCACGGCGCGCATCCCGACTGGAATGGTCGGAGCCAGGCCAAGGCCGCTGCCCTTAGGGGCCAGGCGACCCTCCATCACCGGCTCTTCCAGCAGCATGTTGGAAATCACCGGCCGGTCGAGCACTTCCTCAACCTTAGTGAACGCGCCCTTGGGGAAACCCTCGGCGGACATCTTGGCGATCTTGATATCGGCGGGCTTAATAATGACGCCCACTCCCAGAGGCCGCGTGGTCACCACCATGTCCCTGGTGTCGGTTGCTTCCGCTTTCCGAGGCCCGCTGCTAGACCGCGCCGTCATCTGATAGAACACGGCTGAAACCATCAGCGCGAACACCAGACTGACACCCAGCACCGTCAAAAACCTGCGATCCATAAAGTTCTCCTTCGACCCTTCGTTAACCCGTGACCTCTAGCCCTTGGGCACTCCCGCCTCTAGCCCTTAGGCACTAAAGACAACCAAACTCCCAGCGTGATAGCCGGCGCATAGGGGATGGAGTCGTCCTTCTTTACTTGTTCCGGATCCAGCGTTGAGTTCACGCCAGCCGACTTGTTCCCCCAACGCCCTTTGACCCACCCCGACTCTTTGACCCACCCCCACAAGGGGCGAATCGCTAGTACCGCAACCGCCAGCAATCCACCGATGCCCGCGGTCCACAACGAAGCTTCAAACAACCTGCGGGCACCCAACAGAGCGCCAAACCCGGCCATCAATTTCACGTCTCCGCCGCCCATGCCGCCCAGCAGATAAAACACCAGGAAAACCGCGAAGCCGGCCACCGTCCCTAACACAGAATCGAGCGCGCCACGCCACCCGGATTGGGAAACTTGCCACGCCAGGCCGCTCACCAGAGCCGCCACCGGAATCCAATTGGCGATCTGGCGACGGCGGAGATCATCCACCGTTGCCGCCACTCCCACCAGAATTGCGATCCACACTTGTGCGCTCATCTTGTTTTCCGAAAGGTGCCGGAATGTTCCGGCTCCTCCACTTGACTTCCGGCCACCTGACTCCCTATCGCCACCTGACTTCCGACCGCGACCTGACTGCTCGCTCCAACCTTTTCAGAACCCGGCGGGGCCACCCCGGCAACCTTCCGGGGCCGCTTCACCTGGGGGCCGCTTAACATCAGCGGCGCCAAAAACCCTGCCTGCAGCGCGAATTCCGCGAGCGCTTTCCCTGACGGAAGCCGCCAGCTCATCGGATCCATCCACTCCATCGGAAGGGACGGAAGCCGTTTGCCCTTGAAAGAAGGCTTTCCCGCGCCACTGCCCAATCCGCGCTGGCCCGGCCCCCCCGGCTTCATGGTTCGATAGTGCTCCCCTTACTACTTCGGTCGGATCGGTGGTTTTCATTAGCCTGGGCCCCTCCTGGGACCGACATTCCTAAGTGGTACTCAGTGTCACCTGTGAACTAAGAGGATCTCCTTACCGTTGTCCTGTTCCACACGCCATCCCGGCGTGATCTTCAGCAATTGCACCAGTGGACTTTCCACCGGTAGCAGCACCAGATTGAAGCGGTATTTATTCACCAGCGTGTTCCAATCCCAATTGCCGGAATACATGTGCAAATATTGGTCGCCGATCTCCTGGCCGTAAAAATCGCTCCGCCCGTCGACGAAGACCTTAGTACGGGGATCGGTGTAAATCAAATAATCGGCCCACTGATCCGAGGTCAACACGCGCGACTCCAGGATTTCTTTCTGGTGCGCGTGAACCATCTTCACGGGAAATGCAATTTCCGGGAAATCTTTCGGCCACGGAAACGGCGGCCCCAACAGGACCAGGGTGAACACGACCGCAGGAACCCACAAACTGGTCCGCCGGAACCCGTGCATCGAATCGGCGGCCATCTGGTTGAGAATTCCAACCATCGAGGTTCTGCTCGCCGATGCGCTCCAGGTGGTCCACCAGGTGGAGACTTCGACAGCGATTACGGGCGCGGCGATGGTCACAAAGATCGGCACATGGCGGACGCTGGATAGCGACATGTGTGCGAAGAACAAAATCCATAACCCTTCCGCAACCTGCTTGCGGCGGAACAGGAACCCCGCCACGATCAGGCCCACCAGCAGCAGGACCTCGTACTGCAACAGATTTTCATTGCGGAAATTGGGCGCCTGAAATTCCTGAATGATGTTGCGAATCCAATCCGAGCGCAGGTAATCCCACACGTGTTTGTGCAACTGAATTCCATACGGGTTCACGAGCGATGCCAAGGCGCAGGCGCCCGTCAAAGCCGCATAGCGGTAGGCGCCGTGAAAGCGTTCGATTCCCATCATGGCCTCAATCGCAATCCCCACCGCCGTCAATCCCAACAGAGCAATCAGCGCGAGAAAGCCACCATGCAGATTGGTCCAGACCATGGTCAATGGCACCAGCCACCAGATGCGGTTCCGCGGAGTCCTTCGGTCCGACTCCACCATCCACACGCAACCAGACATCAGCACCAGCGTGAAAATATGCGGACGAGCCAAGAAGTGAATGGAGGCCCCTCCCACCGCCAGCAGCGATACGATCAACGCGGCAAAAAGGTGGACGTTACGCCACACCATGCGCCGCAGCAAGGTTGTCGCGAACAGCGAAATCAGCACGCCCGCCAGCAACACGACGCCCTTAAGGCCCATGCTGCGGTGGAGTGCTCCATCAATCAGGTCGACGCCCCATTCCCATGCATACCAGGGCGCGTCGGGCTTAGAGAATGAATAGAGGTCTTGGTGGGGAACAGAGTGATGATCGAGAATGTATTCGCCCGTGCGGATGTGCCAACCCACGTCGGCATCGGCCAGCAAACCCTGCCAACCCGCCCCGCCACCGGAGCTCATGAAGAGCCACACCAGTATCGCCAGAAAGAACAGGTCCGAAAGCGATGGAATCAGCAGGCGAGCCCATGGCTTTTGAAGCAGTAATTCGGCGCTGTGACGGCGGGAGCCTTGGCCAGGCCGCCCCAAAGCTCCAACCGTTTGCGAGGGAGTCATTCTATACCAATAGTTCGCCCGTCAATCACCAGTACTTTAGGGGGAGAGGTCTTAAAACGACCCGAGGGAAGAACTAGGTAATATACCGTGGGTCCATGGGCATGAGCCTTAGTCGCAAGCCCGCCAACCATAAGAGAATTACAGGTTCCGAGGTGCTGGTAAGAAGCAGCGCAGTTTCCGGGCAATGTGGAAATAGGTTACTCGGCCTGTGCGCCGATAGCCCGCGTGGCTTCGCGAGGACGCTCTACCGCAGGAGCCTCAGCCGAACCCAGCAGACGGCGGCCATGCACCGCCAATTCAAACCGGTCCTTCACGCCAGTCTTTTCGAAGATGTGCATCAGATGCACCTTCACCGTTCCGGGCGTGATGGTCAGCGCTTCCGCGATTTCGCGATTCTTCAATCCGCCGCAGACCTGCAGAACAATATCGCGCTCACGTGGCGTGAGCCTAAGGCGGCGTTCCGGACCTGCTGATTTCTCTGAGATCGAATGTTCAATCCATACGTTTCCGCTGTTCACCGAACGCAGGCATTCCAGCACCGAATCCACCGGCATGGTTTTTTTGAGAATGCCGCGCGCACCGACTTGTAGCGCACGGAAGCAATCTACCTCTGCCAGTTCATTGATCCACAACACGGGGCGGCAATCGGCCCACGTGCTCTTCACATCGGAGATGAATTGAAAAACAACCTTAAGCCCGCCCGATTGGTCCACCAGCAAAATGTCGGGATGAAATTGGCGAACCGCCTCTAGCGATTCCCGCGCCGTGGCCGCGGAGCCGAGGTACTCCAGATCTTCGGACTTGCCGAGAACTCTGGCCAGACCCTCTGAGACAATCGGCTGCGGCTCGCAGGCGAACACCCGTATGAGGTTCACGCAGTTGTCCTGCAAAGCGACCGTTGCTTTTTAACGAGGGTGAAATGATGCATTTCTCCCATCAATCGACACGGTACGTTAGCCGAATTAGGTACTAAGTGCGGATTGGTTGCCGCCCGGGCGATGCCGAGTCCGATGCGGCGGCTAACAGAAGCCCAATAAGTGCAACAGCGGAGACAGTTAGCCCCCATCCGCTCACCTCATCTCGCTGAATGAGAAATCCAGTGAGCGCAGGTCCGGCAATTTGAGAGATCGATGTCAAGGATTGGGTAAGCCCCAGTACCACTCCCTGTTCTTCGGCTCGCGAAGCCTGGGTGATCATGCCGGTGAGTGTGGGCCGCACCAGGCCGCCTATGGACAACACCACAATCCCCACCAAGAGGACAGAAATAGAATGGCAGAAAGCCAAAATCGCGTAGCCCACCGCATAGCCCGCGAATCCGATCTTCTTGAGCGGCGATTCACCAAAACGCTTCACCAGCTTGCCCAGAGCCCACCCCTGCAGGACGATTCCGATCAGTCCTGCCAGGGCCCATGTATAACCAACCTGGGTTGCGCCAAACTCGCCTCCATTCCAGGTGAGCCTTCTCTGGCAAAACAAAGGAAGTCCGGTGGTGAACATCGCGAAACTGAAAGCAAACGCCAGAAATTCGTAGAGTAGCGGCGCCAGCTTGGGCTGACGGAAATACTCTGTGTAAGCCCCCCAGTCAAACAACCCGCGCTTGTTGCTTCGCCGGTTCTTTAAGACCGGCTCGGCCGAAGGCAACAAGAAATAGGTTGCGGCGATACTGCAGGCAGAAAGCGCCGCGGCTGCGAAAATGGGATAGCGATAATCGTAGGACGCCAGAAATCCAGAGATGGCGGGGCCGATCAGAAACCCTAATCCGAATGCGACGCCAATCACGCCGAAGGACTTGGAACGTTCTTCGGGTTTACTGATGTCCGAAATGTAAGCCTGAGCCAGTGAGAGATTGCCTGCGGTGGCGCCGTCAATGCAGCGGGCCAGCACCAGAATGCTCAGTGTGGGTGCGAACGCCGTGATGATGAACCCAATAAAGGTTCCCGCCTGGCTCACCAGCAGCAGGGGCTTGCGGCCTGTGCGGTCCGAAAGCTTCCCCAGCAGCGGTCCGGAAAACAACTGGCAGACCGCGTAGGCGCTGATTAAGAGGCCCACTTGCATCGCCGAGGCTCCCAGTTTCTCGGCGTAAAACGGCAGCAGGGGAATCATGATCGTGAGGCCGAGCACATCCACGGCGACGATCAGAAAAATGGGAAGCAGAGGTGAGGAACGCAACCTTTATGATCCCATGAGCGCGCTACCGGAGCTCAAACTTTCTGCACTCTGCGAAGGCGATACAACTCCGGGTTCATGGAGGACGCCTTCAGCTTCTTCCAGTCGTCTTCCACATGAATCAGGCGGCCGCTGATATGGTTGGACTGTTCCGAAGCCAGAAACAATGCCAATTCGATCTGTTTCGCCGCCGGCACGCCTCCTGTGACGCGAACCCTCTGGGCTTCTTCGATCTCGCGCCATCCCGCGCGGTCTCCGGCGGCGAGGATCTGATCGGTCATCACTGTATAGCTGGCTCCTGGCGAAATGCAGTTTACCTGAACGTTATGCTCGCTCACTTCTTCCGCCAGACTCTCCGCGAAGCGCACCAGTGCGGTCTTGGTAGCGCCGTACAACGCGAAATTCGGACGAGCAGGGGCAGCGCCGCCGCCAGACAGCAGAATAATCTTGCCGCTGCGCTTTTCCATCATGTGCGGCAGCACGGCGCGGCAGCAGTTCAAAACGCCTGAGAGATTGGTGTGGATCACTTCGTTCCAAACCTTGGGCGACGTTTCCACAAATGGGCCGATGGGCCCCAGTACCGCCGCGGCGCACACCAGCACTCGAGGATAAGATCCGAACGGCACCTTCATTCGCTCAACCGATGCCATTACCTGCTCGAAATCGCAAACGTCGGCCTTCAGCCGGAGTGCCGAACCTCCGTTATGTTCGATCTCCAGGTGGCACAGATCCAGTTCCGCTTTGCTGCGGGCCATCAATCCCACCCGCGCGCCTTGGGCGGCGAATCCCATGGCCAGACGTTTTCCGATGCCCCGCCCCGCACCTGTGACCAGCACGGGAATTCCTTGCATTGCCTGCACTTTGGGTGTACCTCAATCACCTTAGTACAATCGCGGCCCCCGCACAACACATGTGCAAGTTAGCGGCCGGACTGCCAGGCGATTTGGCCCCCGACGATGGTGTATTCGACGCGTGTCTTCAGAATGTCCTGCTCGGGTACTGTAAGAAGATCCTGTGACAATACAGTGATGTCTCCCAGCATCCCAACTTTCAAACGGCCTTTCAGGTTCTCTTCAAAGGCGGCATAGGCGGGCTCTACCGTATAGGACCGCAGCGCCTCCATGCGTGTCATGCGTTGCGCCGGGAAAAAGAGCTCTCCCGACGAGGTGCGACGCGTCACCGTCGCATAATAATTGGCGATCGGGTCGACATCTTCAACCGGCGCATCGGTTCCGTTGGCGACATGCGCGCCCGAGTCGATCAGGCTTCTCCACGCGTACGCGCCCTCTTGCGCGCGCTTCGGTCCCAGCCGCGGTATCACCATGGCCGCATCGGAGGTCGCATGAATTCCCTGCATCGCAGCGATGACTCCCAACCTGGCGAACCGTGGAATGTCCTGGGGATTCAAATGCTGCGCATGCTCAATGCGCCAGCGCAGGTCTTTCTTCTCCGGGTGCTCGCGAAAAGTCCTTTCGTAGAGATTGAGCACTTCGCGATTGGCCCTGTCACCGATTGCGTGAACGCAAAGCTGATAGCCGTTCTCAATCGCGATCTTTGCGGTTTGCTCAATGTCTTTCAGATCCTCCACATTGAGACCAGATGACGATGGCAAGTCGGCGTAAGGCTCCAGCATCCACGCCCCACGCGAGCCCAAGGCTCCGTCCATATATCGCTTGATGGCGCGAACCGTCAGATGATTGTCGCCATCGCCGATCACCCTGTATTTCGGGGCGTTCGAGGCAAACTCCGCATTTGAGATGCGCAGCATTACCCACAGTCTGGGAACCAGAAGCCCCTTATCGGCACGCGCCTTCAGACGCGCGATCACATCAGGAGGCGATCCTGCATCTTCAAAGCTCGTAATTCCTTTGGAAAGAATCTCAGCCGAAGCAAGATCGATCACACGTTGCGCTTCCGCGTCTTTTTCCGCCTGAGTCCTTTTTGCCAGATCGCGAGCCATTGCGTTCCTGGCCAAGGCCTGCGCGCCTTCATTTAACAGGCCGGTTGGGTTGCCTTGGGTATCCTTGAGAATCTCTCCTCCAGGCGGATCGGCAGTAGCGCGAGTCACACCAGCGCGGGCCAGAGCGGCTCGGTTGACGAACACGGCGTGACCGCTCACATGGCTCAACAGAACCGGATTGTTCGGCGACACGCGGCTGAGCGATTCCTCCAGGGGAAAGCCGCGCACATTGGGCTCAGGCCTTTTGTCCCACTTCTCCTGGTGCCAGCCGCCGCCCGCGATCCATTCCCCAGGCTTGGCTTCACGCGCCGCCGCTGCGACCATGGCGACAATCTCATCCCAGTTCCTCGCGTTGCGCAAGTTGAGAATCGTCTTCGCCTCGCCGATCTCCGTGAAATGCGCATGCCCGTCGATAAAGCCGGGAATGGCAACTCGTCCTTTCAGGTCGATTACGCGAGTCGCGGGACCAATCTCACGCGCGATCTGAGCATCGCTTCCGATGGCACTGATGCGGCCATTGGTTACCGCTATGGCACTGGTCTGCGGAAGCGATGGGTCCAACGTGATCACTTTGCCGCCGCGCAGGACCAGATCGGCAGCCGTCGAAGAACCCATCACAAACAACGCCACGCTGAGCAGCCTCAACATAATCGCGGACCCCTTAGAAAGTTTTGCATGAACATAGGGAAACGTGTACACTTCGAAATCAAATGGTAATCAAATGGTCATCGTAACGACACAAGAGTTTGCCGAAAACCTCGGGCTGGCCCTGTTCCTGGGGTCCCTGGTAGGCCTGGAACGTGAGCTTCGCGCCCGCGACGCCGGAATGCGAACCAACGCGCTGGTATGCGCGGGCGCAGCCGTCTTCACCATGGTCGCCCGACTGTTTGGCGATTCGGGACCTCTCGCCGCGCAGATCATCAGTGGCATCGGCTTTATGGGAGCCGGGAACATTCTTAAATCCGGAGAACACGTCAAAGGACTCACCACAGCCGCGACCTTGTGGTCTGTGGCCGGCATCGGCATGGTGGCTGGATCGGGGCACGCCGGATACGCGCTGATCGCCGCCGGGGCGGTGTTGATCGTAAATCTTGTTCTGCTGCCGCTGGATCACTGGCTGCTCAATCACCATCTCGTTCCGGGGGACGACAAGAAGAAGAAGAAGCCGGAGGCGATAGAGTAATTGCTCGGAACTCTGCTCCGCAGTCGCGATTGCCGTTTCGCGATCCCAAATCCTCGAGAAACTATGAGAATAGGGGTCTGATTGGCGGCCTTCACTTACTTCAAACGTCTCGGCGACCTTGAGATTCTTTGACCGAAAGATTTCAAGACTTTATCCCCTTTAGCAGACGAGGTTTGCCCGTAGCTTCGATACACTTGCTCTGGCCAGGAACTTGAGCCTAAAGATCATGAAAATTCGTGACCCACTGGGTAGTCTCTTGAGTTCCAGATGTCTTCTATGAAAAATCGTATCCTTTATAGCGCCACCCTGTTTGCGGCGGCAGCGGCCTTGTGGGCTGACAGCGGGACCGGACCGGCGCCCGGTACGGCCTCCAAGGCGGGAGCCACTGGGCTGACCGAGCAGAAGGCCGTCATCGCTAAGTATTGCCAGGGATGCCACAACCCGAAGCTCAAATCCGGGGGGCTCAGCCTCGCCGATCTGGACTTGGCGAAAATTGGCGAACACGCGGAGATTGGGGAAAAGATTGTAACCAAGCTGCGGGCGGGCATGATGCCTCCCGCGGGTTTACCCCGGCCCGATGCTAAGACCTACGACATGCTGGCGAGCTCGATTGAGCACCGGTTGGACCTTGCGGCTGCCGCCAATCCCAACCTGACCGCCCCGGGTGTCCACCGCCTGAATCGGAGCGAGTACGCGAATGCCGTTCGGGACCTCACCTTAGTAGAGATTGATCCGGCGGCGCTGTTGCCTGTCGACGATGCGGTGTTCGGGTTCGACAACAATGCTGGTGCGTTAACCTCCTCCCCTGCCCTGGTCGAAGCGTATGTCGCGGCGGCGGCAAAGATTAGCCGAGCCGCCTTGGGCCACGGGACTGACATTCAGCAGAAAGTTTATACCGCGCCATCCGATTACTCACAGGTATACGGGATGGAAGGCATGATGTTCGGCTCGCGCGGCGGGCTGAAGGTGACTCACTTCTTCCCGGCAGATGGCGAATACGCTTTCGATTTCACCCTGGTTCGAGCCAATGCGGGCGGTCTGGTGGGACAGGCGGCCGGCGAATTCCTCGACATGTCGCTCGACGGGAACCGCATTCGACTATACGACCTTCAAAAGGACACGCCGCAGGGCGGTGGCACGGCGGCGGATCGTCATCCCACGAAGGTCCACGTTACCGCGGGGCCGCATGTTGTGGAAGCGGTCTTTGTCTCCAAATCCGCGATTCCGGCGGACGATTTCAACAAGCACTGGGAGCGTACCTCGCTCACCCAGGGTGTCCAGGGCTTCAACTTCTTGACGCACGTGAACTCGATGTCGGTCTCGGGTCCCTTTGATGGCAAGCGCGCCGCGAGCAGCCCGAGCCGCGACAAGATTCTGACCTGCAAACCGGCCAGCGCGGCAGAAGAACTGCCCTGCGCCAAGAAGATTCTGGCCTCACTGGCAGCGCGCGCGTTTCGCCGTCCGTCGAATGGCGCCGACCTGGAGCGCCTGCTCAATCTGTATCAGGCGGGCAAGAATGACGGCGATTTCGAAGATGGAATCGAGCGCGCCCTTCAAATGGTCCTCTCCGATCCCGAATTTGTGTACCGGGCGGAAAAGGCTCCTGCAGGAGTAAAGCCCGGGCAAGTTTATCGCATCAGTGACCTGGAACTGGCGTCGCGGCTTTCCTTCTTTCTGTGGAGCGCCCCGCCAGATGCCGATCTCATCAACCTTGCCGCGCAGAATAAGCTGCACGCCGGCTTGTCTGCGCAGGTGAAGCGCATGCTCGCCGATCCGAAAGCGCATCAGTTCACAGTGAATTTCGCCGGCCAGTGGCTGCAGTTGCGCAACCTCTCCGGATTTGCGCCCATAGGCGACATCTATCCCGACTTCGACGACAATCTGAGGCAGGCGTTCCGTCAGGAAGCGGAGATGTTCTTTGAGAGCATCCTCAAGGAAGACCGCAACGTGGTGGATTTTCTGAATGCCGATTACACTTTCGTCAACGATCGCCTGGCGCGTCATTATGGCATTCCCAACGTCTACGGCAGTCAGTTCCGCAGGATTCAACTGGGGCCGGAGTTCGATCTGCGCCGTGGTCTGCTGGGCAAGGGCGCGATTCTGACGGCGACATCTTACGCCAACCGCACCTCGCCGGTTCAACGTGGCAAATGGATTTTGGTGAACGTATTCGGAATGCAGCCGCCGCCACCTCCGCCGGGTGTTCCCCTCCTAAAATCGGATTCGGAGACTGGTCCCGTAAAGATCATCACGATGCGCGAGCAGATGACGATGCACCGCGCCGCCCCCGCCTGCGCTTCCTGTCATAAGATGATGGATCCGATGGGTTTCGCGATGGAGAATTTTGACGCGATTGGCCGTTACCGGACTATGGACGGCACCAACAAGCTGGACTTCACCGGCCAGTTGGTAGATGGCGGCAAGTTCGATGGAACTTCGGAGTTGCGGCAGCAGTTGATGCGCTATTCGCCGAGGTTTGTGCAGTCGCTTACCGAGCGTTTGATGGTTTATGCGTTAAGCCGTGGAATTGAGCCTGCTGATATCCCGGTTGCGCGCGGCGTTGTGGCGCGCGCCGCCGCCAAAGGGAATCGCTTTTCGGAATTGATCCTGGGTATTGTAGAGAGTCAGCCGTTTCAAAATAATCGGGCTGAGGCGGATGTCCGTGCCAGCCGCTAGCAGTTCATTTTTATCGCTATTTTAAGGAGAGCCATGTTCGTCACCAAGAAATTCCTTTCGCGTCGTACGCTTCTTAAGAGTGCTGGCGTTACGCTGGCGCTTCCGTTTCTAGATTCGATGATGCCGGCGCAAACGCCGATTGCCAAGACGGCCGCGAACGTAGCTCCGCGCTTCATGGGAATTTTTTCCGCGCATGGCTGGTCTCCCACTTACTGGGCTGATAACCGTCTCTCAGAGCGTCCCGCGGCGGAAGGTTTCAACACCGGGCTGGGCTTCATTCATAAGCCGCTGGAGCCGTTCAAGGATCAACTCACCATCTGCAGCGGTCTGGATAGCACGGCCTCCATGCCGCCTCCGGGAACCAGCGGCGGCGACCATGCCCGCGCAGCTGCGTCCCTGACCGGCGCGCCACCCAAGAAGACCGGTGGGCCCGACATCTGGTGCGGCACAAGCGTCGATCAGTTAATCGCGCAGAAGTATGGCCAGGAGACCGTTCTGCCTTCCATGCAGATCGGTATCGAAGATCCCGGCTCAGCCACGGGCGTCTGCGGGTGGGGTTATAGCTGCGCCTATACCAATTCCATTTCGTGGGCGGCGGCCAACAAGCCCCTGCCTCACGAAGTGAATCCGATGATCATGTTTGAACGCCTGGTAGGCGATGGCGCCAACCCGGAACAGCGCCTGGCGCGCAAGAAAGCCGCGGTGAGTGTGCTGGACGGCGTCACCAACAAGATCGCGGATATGAAGCGCGATCTGCCGCATAGTGACAGGGCTCGCCTGGATGACTATCTGGACAACGTCCGCGAAATCGAACGCCGCTTGCAGTTAGCTTCCAAGGTGGTGGGAAGCTCCGGACCCGGTCTGGAGATGCCATTCGGCCCTCCGCCTTCCATTGATGAACACATCAAGCTGGTTTGGGACATTCAGCATCTCGCTTTCCAGGCCGACATCACTCGCGTCTCCGCCATGATGTTCTGCCGCGACGAGAGCTCGACCTCCTATCCGGAATCCGGCACCAACACCGCCAACCACGGCGCATCGCATCACGGCGAAGACGATAAGCGCCGCGAAGACTGGGCCAAGATCAATCGTTATTTCATGAAGACCTTCGCCGGTTTTGCGAAGAAGATGAAAGAGACTCCGGACGGCGACGGCAATCTTCTGGATCACACCCTGCTGTTCTGGACCAGCAATATGGGTAACGGCAATCAACACAGCCACGTGAACGTTGGCTCATTGATGCTGGGTGGCGCCTCGGGTCGACATCACCCCAAGCTGAATATTAATTCGGAGGGTCCGACTTCCAATTTGTTGCTGACTCTACTGCACATGTACGATATCGACGCGCCCAGCATCGGTGACAGCACACGGGCGGTCGCGATCGGTTAGTTCAGACACAGCAAAGGATCGTTTCGAATGAAAAAACTCTTCGTAGGAGTTGCAGCGTTAATTGCGTTGCTGCTGCCTCTGGCTGGCTTCGGTGAAAGCCGGGTAGCGGATGCGGCAGCCCAAGGCGACTTCAAGACCGTGATGGCCCTGATCGCGCAGAAGGTGGATGTCAATGCTGCCCAAGCCGACGGTTCCACAGCGCTGCAATGGGCCGTTCACGCAGATAACGCGCCAGCCGTGGATGCGCTGTTGAAGGCGGGTGCGGACACCAAGGCGGCGACTCGCTTAAACGCGACCGCTCTGTACATCGCGGCGGAAAGCGGAAATGCGGCCATGGTCCAGAGGCTGCTGGCCGCGGGCGCCGATCCGAATCAGACGGTCCTGTCGCAGTCCGAAACACCGCTGATGTTTGCGGCGCGGTCTGGCAACGTTGAGGCCGTGCGCGCGCTACTCGACAAAGGCGCGCAGACCGAAGCCGTTGAGAAACTACGCGGCAGCACCGCCCTGCTGTGGGCCGCTGAGCAGAATCACCCGGAAGTGGTCAGGCTGTTGGTGGAGCGCGGAGCAAAGGTGGATGCGAAAACCAAGATTGCGGCCGCTGCCGCTGGGCGAGGAGGACGTGCAGCCAAAGGCGCTGCTCCCCCCACTCCCGCTCCAGACGCCGCCAAGGCCGCTGCTCCATCGGGCGGAAGTGAGTTAGCTGCTAACGCCGCTCCAGTAAGGATTGTTCCGGAAGGAAGCGCCCCGGCAGCTCCCGCAGCTGCGAGAGCCAAGGCAGCACCCGCCGTCGACGACGACGATCCCGATGCGTTCGCCCGGCCTCCCGCTGGCGGCAACGGCGGGATCACGGCGCTGATTCTTGCAACGCGCGAGGGCGGTTTGCAATCGATGAAGGTCCTGCTTGACGCCGGCGCGCCGATCAACCAGCAATCGGCGAACGGCAATACGGCGCTCATCGTAGCCGCCATGAATGGAAACGCCGAAACTATCAACTATTTGCTGGAGCGCGGCGCGGATGTCAATCTGGCCAACGCGCAAGGTTGGACGCCACTTTACTTGACAGTGAAAGCTCGCACCATGGAAAAGGGAACCATGCCGAATCCTAAAGTGGATGAGGACGGTCTTTTCAAAGCGATCACGTTCATGCTGGACCACGGCGTAAATGTGAACGCTCGTATCCGCGGCAACACGGAAGTCCATAACGGAATTGCGGCGACGTGGCTGCGCGAGTCGGGCGCTACGGCCTTTCTGCGGGCTTCTTTCTGCGCGGACCTTCCGGTGATGAAACTATTGCTGGCGCACGGCGCGGATCCGAATATCGCAACCACCGACAAGACGACGGCGCTGATGGCTCTGTCGGGTGTCGGATACGCCGACGGTTTCACACACGATTTTGGAACGGAGAAAGAATCGCTCGAAGGGATGCAGATCCTTATCGACAAAGGCGCCGATGTAAACGCCACCAACGCCGACGGAGTGACGGCTCTCCACGGCGCAGCGCATAAGAACTTCCTCGCTGGTATCGAGTATCTGGTAGCCAAAGGCGGGGACCTTTCCATCCGAAGCCACCGTGAGACGCAATATGAACGTAAGGGCGGTCCGGGCAACACTGCGCTCGATTGGGCAACTGGAATCCAGATCGGTATGCAGTCGGCCATTTATCACGAGGAGGCTGTCGCGTTGATTTCGAAGCTGATGACGGAACACGGATTGGAAGCGGTCGGCTTGAGCAGGACCAAGGGCGGAAACGCAAAGAAGAAGTAGCTTTTCGCGCATGAAGATTCATCCCTTGGGCGGCTGCCTGGTGGCAGCGCTGGCCGTAGCATTTCTAGCCTACCCTCAGATGAAGCAAGCGACCGTGCTCGACGGGATCTATACGGAGCAGCAAGCGCAAAAGGGTGAGGAACGTTACCAGGCAATCTGCGCGGCTTGTCATGATGGCGATGAGCCAGAGGCGCCTGCCCCTAAGGGTCCTCAATTTATTGAGCAGTGGCGCGACGCCCCTCTAGGTTTCCTCTACAGCTTTATTCATAAGAGTATGCCCGCCGACAAGCCTGGCACGCTCTCTGAATCCGATTATGTCGACATAGTCGCGTATCTTTTGCGTGTGAACGGCTATCCCGCGGGGGCGACGGATCTGACGGCGGCGAAGACTCCGGGCATCTTGTTGGTGGGTGCCGACGGCCCCAAGCCTCTCCCCGCAAGTGCACTCGTAAGCACCGTCGGCTGCCTCGCCACAAATGCGGAAGGCGATTGGACCTTGACGTCGGGATCCAATCCGATGCGAGTGCGCGTAGGCGACCAAACCACACCGGAGGAGTTAGCCGCATCGCGTGCCCTTCCGCTGGGCCAGTCCACTTACAAGCTGATCAATGCCGAGGACTTTCCCGCAGCCAAGATGAAAGGCCACAAAGTGCAGGCTAAGGGCGTGCTGACAAAAGTGGTAAATCCTTACACGTTGAGTGTTCAATCGTTGGAGTCGATCGGCGATGGCTGTGGCAAATAGACTCGCATTGGTCGCGGGCGTGATCGTAATCGGAATCCCCATCATCGCCGCCACTCGTACGACGCTGGACGGTGTCTACACGCAGGAACAAGCAGACCGTGGACTCGCTGTATATGGCCGAAGCTGTGCCCGTTGCCATCAACCGGATCTCAACGGTACGGGAGGCGCGCCGGCGCTTCACACCAGCACGTTCACCGAAAACTGGCGTGAAGGCTACTTGAGCAATCTGTTTCATCACATCCAAACCTGGATGCCTCCGCAGGATCTTAAAGGGTCGCTTCCGGAGCAGCAGTATTTGGACGTCCTGACCTACATTCTTTCCGTCAACGAGTTTCCCGCCGGCCCGAAAGAGTTAACCAAGACCGACCTGGATACTGTTCTGTTTGTCGACAAGAATGGGCCGCAGCCCCTGCCTCCAGCGGCAACAATTCGAGTGGTGGGCTGCCTGGCGCATGGCGGCGACTGGTCGGTAACCCGAGTCGGTGAGTTTCCACGTGTTCATGACGGATCGGAAACTTACGAATCGGAGTTGGCGTTGTCGCGGCAGTTGCTGCTGGGCACAGGCTCCTACAAGCTCCCCGATCTCGAGGATGACCACAAGGAATCCGACTTGTTGAAGTTGGTCGGCAGCAAGGTACAAGTGAAAGGTGTTTTGAATGGGCAGGGCGCAAATCAAAGAGTTACGGTCTTCTCCTTTGAGCCGCTGGACCGGAATGTCGGCCCACAGTGCGAACCGTAAATAGATTAGTCTTTCTTTCGTTTTCAGGTCCTGGGCGCTTGTCGGTTCTGGATTTCCTTTAAAGCCGGTTTTCCTCAAAAAAAGAGTCTTGCTAACCTCTGGGAACTCCCCTCGTTTAACTATCGTATAGTCTAACTATGGAAGCCCGGACCGAGATCCCACCCGGCACCCTCTACATGCTGATCCTCAGGACCCTCTTCCGCCTGGGACCCATGCACGGCTACGGCATCGCCCAGCATATTCAGCGAACCTCGGACGACGTGCTGCAAGTGGAGGAAGGCTCCCTCTACCCGGCTCTTCAGCGCATGCTGGTCAAAGGCTGGGTCGTCGCCGAGTGGAAGCAGTCCGACAACAACCGGCGGGCCCGCTACTACAGCCTCACTCCCAAGGGCCGCAAGCAGCTCGAATCCGAGATCCAGGGCTTTCAGCGGGTCACCACTGCCATTACGCGCGTCATTGAGGAACACTGACCAGGGAGGAAATATGATCGCCGAGCTTCTCCGCCGCCTCCGCTACTACTTCCGCCGCGATCAATTTGAGCGCGACCTGGAAGAAGAAATGCGCCACCACCTCAGCATGATGGGAGCCGCGGACGTAAACCCGCGGGGACAAGCGCAATTCGGCAACGTCACCCTGCTAAAGGAGCAAAGCCGAGCCATGTGGACCTGGACCTTCTGGTAGCAACTCCACCAAGACCTCCGCTACTCCTTCCGAACCATGAGGCAAAACTGGGTCTTCGCCTCGCTCGCCACGCTCTCCCTCGCTCTCGGCATCGGAGCCAACACCGCCATCTACAGTTTCATGGACTCGATCCTCCTCCGATCGCTCCCCGTGCCCGATCCGCAGTCTCTCGTCATGATCAACTGGCACGCCCAGGGCCGCGGATCTTCGCGAGATGGCAAAGCTGTGCCTAACGGATCGGTCGCTGTGATGAAAGGCATTTCGAGCTCATCCGGCAGCACCTACTACGACGCGAAAACCGGCTACACAGGCGGCGTCTTTCCCTATCCAGCGTTCGAGCTACTCAGCAAGAATGCTAACGTCTTCTCAAGCCTGTTCCTCTACTACCCAACCGGACTTCTCAACCTCACCATCAAAGGTCAAGCTGACCTCGCAGGCGGCGAATACGTTTCGGGCGACTTCTTCCGAGGCCTGGAAGTCGCTCCCGGGTTTAGGCCGGCTCATCGCGCCCGACGACGACCATGGGGGAGCGCCGCCCGTCATTGTGGTCACCCCATCCTTCGCCGATCGCCGCTTCGGAGGACCGGCCGCGGCTATCGGCCAATCGATTCTCATCAACAACATCCCCTTCACCGTCGTCGGTGTCACTCCGCCGGAGTTCTATGGAATCGACCCCGCTCAAGTCCCCGACTATTACATTCCCCTTCGCACCAACCTTTTGCTCGACACTCGCAAAGGCTCGCGTGGCTTCGGTATCGCGGAACGCTACGCGGAACCGAACACATATTGGATTGAGATGATGGCTCGCCTTCGCCCCGGTGTGACGCGCACTCAGGCGCAGGCCGAACTTGCTCCACCGTTTCTGCAATGGGTCTCAAGCACCGCCGCGAATGATGGCGAACGTGCGGACCTTCCTCAGCTCTTCCTCAAAGAAGGCGCCGGCGGACTCGACGCGCTACGCCGTCAATATTCGAAGCCTCTCTATGTGCTGATTAGCTTGGTCGGCTTAATCCTCGCCATCGCGTGCGCCAACATCGCCAACCTCCTGCTTGCCCGCGCCTCCGCTCGCCGCCGCGAAATCGCGCTGCGCCTGAGCGTCGGAGCCAGCCGCTTCCGCATCGTGCGTCAACTTCTCACCGAAAGCGTATTGCTCGCATTCATGGGAGGAGCGCTCGGCTTGCTGTTCGCGGTGTGGGGCATTCGATTCCTCACCTTATTGCTGGCCAATGGCCGAGCCAACTACACTCTTCGGGCCGACCTGAACTGGCACGTTCTTCTCTGGGCCACCGGCCTCTCCCTTCTTACCGGACTGGTCTTTGGCCTCATCCCCGCGCTTCAATCCACCAAAGTCGACGTCATGCCGGCTCTGAAAGAAAATAGGACATCACAACCTCGCGTGCGCCTTGGCTTCTTGCACGTCAACCTGAGCCAGATCCTGGTTGTTTCTCAAATCGCGATCTCTCTACTCATCCTTGTGGCCGCCGGGCTGTTCCTCAAAACGCTCTCGAACATCGAATCCATCGAGCTCGGATTCAATCGCAACAACCTGTTGCTGTTTCAGATGAACCCGAGTCAGGCCGGCCATCGTGTCCCCGAAATCTCGATCTTCTATCAGAATCTGCGGACGGAATTTGCGGCGATTCCCGGAGTCCAGAGCGCTACGCTTGCCAATAACGCGCTCGCCAGCGGTGGCACCATGGGAATCCCCATCTTCCCTACTGGTACGGAGAAGGTTCCGAATTCCAGCCATCGTGTCTTGACGGTCGGCCCGGACTACTTCAACACCATGCAGATCCGCCTTCTTCTCGGCCGCGGAATCGAACAACGCGACCATGCAGCCTCGAATCCCGTCGCGGTGATTGACGAGCTTTATGCAAAGGCGTTCTTCGGATCCAACAACCCCATAGGTCGCCATCTGACCGTGTCCGATGGAATCCAAGGCTTGCGCGAGGTAGAGATCGTCGGACTATCCCGCAGCGTGCGATACGGAAATGTCAAGCGCGACATGCCGCCCACGGTCTTCATCCCCTTCGATCAAGGCTTCCCCGATCCCACGCAAATGACCTGCATTTTGCATACCACGGGCGACCCTATGCTTTACGCCAACACAGTTCGTGAAATCGTTCGCCGCGCCGACCCGCGAGTCCCTATCTTCGCCCTCAAGACGCAGACGCAGGCGATCGACGAAACCATTAATTCGGAAATTACGTTCGCTAAGCTCTGCACCGCCTTCGCGATCCTTGCCCTTACCATCGCCTGTGTCGGACTCTACGCAGCGATGGCCTACAACGTCATCCGCCGCACCCACGAAATCGGAATCCGCATGGCGCTTGGGGCCAAACAAGGCGGAGTTGTGTGGATGGTCCTGCGTGAAGTCCTGATTCTTTCGACGGTCGCCCTGGCCATCAGCGTCCCTGTCGCTTTAGGCGCCGGAAAGCTGATCCAATCGTTCTTGTGGGGCATGAAGCCAACGGACCCGTGGGCTCTAGCCGCCTCCGTATCGATCCTCGCCGCGTGCGCCATCCTGGCTGGCTACGCTCCAGCCAGATAGGCGGCAAAAGTGGACCCGATGGTGGCTCTACGACACGAGTGAGATGGCGGCTTCGAACTCTACAGAATCGAAAGGGAACGCCGGGAGTCTTGAGGTTTGCGAGGAAGCTTCGTGATCGCCAGCCATGGCAAGAGCATTACGCAAATCGCCCAGAAGCACGAGGCTGGATGGAAGCAGCAGCGAGCAGGAGCAGAAGAAGTGCGCTAAGAAGGCGAACTCATCCTTCTTGTAGCCGTTCAGAAACTTTAGGAACCCATCAAATGTCGAGTCTCAGGAGTCTTGCATTCATCCTGTGCTCGGCCATACGGCGCTCGTACGCCTTGTCTTGCGCTGCTCTCCAATGCGTTCCCGACAGAACAATGATTAGGGGTAGAAATAAGGTGACGAGCGTGCCCGCAGCGTACAGCAATTCCCAGCGATCCATGTCAGTCTCCTACTAACAGCTTATATCTATGCGAGGCGGTCGCGGCTTCGGGGTACAAAGGGGCCATTGGGGACATTCCGATTTTGCGAACGGGCTCAGGAGACAAACTAAGTATTTGTCAAGAACAGAACGGAGAGGCCCTGTCGACGTGCTCAGTGAAGCCGCCTGAACGCAGGGTACGAGCAACGTTTGGAAGCGACCGGATCGCCGATTCAGGAGCCGGAAATGGCAGGGCGACGCGGTTCGCCCTTTTTGGTTGCCCACCCCGCGAAAGGTCATTGTGCTGTTGGTGGTAACTCGACGAAACGATGATCGGGCTCCGGAAGCAACTCCAACTGGCTCAACATGCAGATTCCGCCACCGCCCGTTAGGGGGCGATAACCGGCGATGAGTTGGACGGTGCCGTTGTTACCCTCCTCCGCTTGGATGACGATTACGGGAAGGTCGCGTTCACCTTCTTCATGCAGGATGGCGCAGCGGGGGAGATCAAGGTCGACTGGGTGGCTCTCCTGCCCGTCGGAAAGATCAAGGTAGAAGACAGCCCTGCCTGCGTTTGCGTCGTCTTCTGTTGCGACCCGTCCCCGAACGCATGGCGTGTCACGCCAATTCGCCATTGCAATCCGCCCCCAGACGTCCTCTCGTTCAGTTCCAGTCTCTTCCATGGGCTTTTACAAAACTACCGCAATCAGCGCGCCAGGTTCCCGGAATTTTGCCATCACATTAATCGCCACAGCCATTCTGGCCGGAAGGCGGTAAATCCCGGGACTCGAACGCGATCTAAATCGTCATTGACCTGTTGATGACAGTACGGCACGAGCTTGCGGTCGGAGTGATAGGCGTCACGGGTGCGACCGCTCGAATGGCACCCTCCCTACTTCGGCGGGGCGACCGCGTTGACTGTCTTTTCAATCGCATCGTCCATCGAGGAATGCTCTCGAAGGTAGGGCTCCCAGGCTTCCTCAATCGGTTTTCGATACGCTCGCCACACTCCGGCGAATAGACTCGAATAAACCACGGGCTGGTAATCCACGTCCCTCTTTAGCAGAGCGTCACGAACGACTTCACCCGTCAGATAAAACTCAACGGCGTGCCACAGAGTACCGTTCTGCTTCGCGGCCGCCCCCAACTTTTCATTGAGCCTGGCGGTTAACGTGTCTACCAAAAGATGTGAAAACTCGTGGAATACCGCCTCGGCTCCGGACCACTCCTGGTCTACTGGATCGGTGCTTGAAAGGGTAGAGTGCGTCGGATCGCTAGTGGTGAAGTTACCCGCCCAGTTACCGACCCAGACTGCATCGGCCCGCACGGGAGAGGAAAACCATTTTGCCTGGTAGATCTTTTCCGACCGGGGAATCACATCTGGCGCAGTGGTCTTGACGCGTTCGGTGACAGACGCGATCCAGGCACGATTCACGCGATCCTGTTCCGGCCAGAAATATTTGTGAAACACTGGGCGGGCAGCTTCCAAAACGGCTCGCAGGTCCTTGTCAACTGCGGGATCGTTGAGGTTGCCTAAGACAAGAGCCAACTTAATACCCGTCATCCCCGGCCCACTGAATAGATCGCGGGAAGCGATATGCGAATCGTAATATTGGACGGCCTGCTCCCAAGCAACGCGTTCCTCCGGGGTGAATGGCGCGGTCAGGGGATGCGGGAGTTTCCCGGCCAGAGAAAGGCCCGGCCTCCGGCCCGCCCAAGCTGCCGCATACAGTGTGTGGTGCAGATTCAACAACTCGTCGCTATAGAACCTGATGCTCGCGACCTCTGCAACGGGCGGCGCAAGCACCATTACAGTTCCCGCAACGGCTGCGTCCATGGAATAACGCCCCTGAAGATACGGCGCCCAAACTCCCTCGATGACGTTTCGATACGCAGCCCACTGGGTGTCGAACAACCCCAAGGAGTAAACCAGGGGTGTGTAGTTTACTTGCCGTGCTGCGAGCACTTCACGAACGACCTCGCCGGTGAGGTAAAACTGGGTGGCGTGCCAAAGGTTTCCGTGTTGGCGAATGGAATCGCCCAGAGCATTCCTGAGCTTCCCTTGCAATTTGAAATTGAGTGCGTGCGAGAACTCATGGAATACCAGCTCGGCCCCCGACCAATCCTGGTCCATAGGATCGGTGCTGGAAAGAACCGAGTGCGGCGGATTTACGCTGGTGTAGGCTTGCCCCCAGTGCCCCACCCAGACAGCATCGGCGCGCACGGGAGTGGAAAACCAATGCGAGTCGTAAGTCTTCTCAAGCCGCGGAATAACTTCCGGCGCGATTGCCTTGACGCGCTCCGTGATCGCGGCGATCCAAGCGCGATTGACGCGGTCCTGTTCCGGCCAGAAATAGCGATGAAACAGAGGCTGTGCGGCCTCCAGCGCCGCTCTTAGTTCTTTGTCGATAGCGGGGTCGTCGAGCTTGCCCGATACCAGCGCCGTCTTGATTCCATCCATTCCCCGCCCGTTTAGGGGATCCCTGTCGGCGATTTGGGCGTCGTAGTAGTGAACCGCCTGGTCCCAGATAGCGCGCTCGTCTGGAGTGAATGGCGCTGTTAAGGGATGGGGAAGTTTTGGGGCCAGAATGCGGCCTCCCGTTCGGCCCGCCCACGCGGCCGCGTAAAGCGTGTGGTGCAAGTTCAGCAGTTCGTTACTGTAGAACCTGATATTCGCAACTTCAGCAACCGGCTCTAAAGGCGTCTGAGCCGCAGCGGTAGCCGCGCTCAAAATTGCCAAGCTTGCCCAAGTGATGCGATGGAAGCTCATGCGCCAAGTGTATCGATTGTAGCCTTTTGAGTTTCAGCGGAAAAGGGCGCTGGATTGGGTTTCCATGACAAGCGGCACTGGCATTGACACGCGTGCAACGCGGCATGCGGCGTAACGCCCTGTCTCGCTTCGTTATTCAACAAGCTTTAGCTGAAAAGCGAAATTTAAAAAAGAATCGCGAAAGCCCAAGAAACGTCACTACGGTGACCCGGAGGCCGCAAGGGATCGGATTTGAGGTCCCACCCTGAGAAAGAGTAGCCAAACAAATGACTCACCAGAATTGTGGAGGCTCACAGATTAGGACAGCATTGCAATGCCGCTCGCGGTGGTGCCGGTGGGCCATCGCCTTTGGCTGTTTATTCATTAGCATGCCCTTCCTGGAAGTTGCCGCGCGGGCCCAGGAACCCAGCCTGCAAACGAGCATTACTGGAACGGTTATTTCCGTCTCTCACACTACGATGGTAATTAGAACTGACGATGGACGGTTCAGACTCTTCAGCTTCGATCAAAGCACGATTAAGCCAGCTGCAATTCCGGTCGATTCCGAGGTCGTAGTGGTCTCGTATCCCAGTGGAGACCCCACTTACCGCCTTGCTTACCATGTCACCGTAACGCGCGCCGGTCCGGCTCCGGGTGCGGCAGCCCCCCAACCCTCGGTGATCCCACCTGAAGTAGTAAGTGCCGAGGAGGCAATCAAACGGGCAACGCGGCGCTTCCAATTCGGCTTTCGCGGCGGCGCCGCACTTAATCCCGAGCTAATCGCGATTGGCGTTCATGCTCAGATCGGCCCTATTTTCAGCAAGAACTTCGCATTCCGTCCAAATGTCGAATTCGACTGGGGCGAAGTCACCTACCTGTTTGCGATAAATCCCGAGGTGATCTACACAATGCCGGTCTACACCAACGGAGGCCGGTGGGATGTCTATTTCGGCGTCGGGCCGGGATTCAATTTCGTTTCCCGAGACCTGTCGAGACCGAGTGGAGCCGGCAGTATCGGCTTCTCGGATTTCCACTTCGATACAGCGCTAAATATCCTGGCGGGTGTACGACTACGAAGCGGCGTCTTTGCAGAAATTAAAGGCAGTGTCTATGCCCAGCCGGCGCCGGTTTTACGCTTGCTCGTTGGTTATAACTTTTAAGCGATACGCACAAAAAGCGACCGGCCCTTCCGTCGCGCAGGCTGCTCTGTTCCTGTCCTGGCGGGGACCGTGCTAGTAGTGATTCCTTTACTCAATCTTCTCCCGCGCTGATTCGTTTTACCTGCAAGATTGCTTCTAACTCGACATTCCGGCGGTGCCGAACACTGAAGCCCGCCGCGAGATACTACAGGGTGTCACGATGATCGAATCTTCTGATGATTTTCAGACGACGAGAATGTCGCTCAGCCTTGGAGCTGGCTGCTTCAGGAGATCCTTTGGGGGATCCATTCGCAATTGGGAAGTCGCGGCGTTGTGATGTGTGACAATAGAGAAATTGTGCAAACTGAACAGCAATTGACCACTATTGTGTGCCTTATCCTTGCGATCGTCGTAGGATACTTCGTGGGCCGAACCACTGGCGACCGGGATGGGATGGGGTCCGACGGCGAATAGCACCACCCCAGTCCTTTTGATATTCTTCTTTTCGCGTTCAGCGGCTACAGCTTAAGTCTCGCGCCGAATCGCATGGTATAAAACCAGGACCACTACGGCCCCTATAGTGGCCACCAATAGGCTATAGAGATTCAATCCGGTGACTCCGCTGGCACCAAACTGATTGAACAGCCATCCCCCAGCGAGTGCTCCGACGATTCCAAGAATGAGGTCGAGAACAATCCCCTGACCAACCTTGTTAACGATCTTGCTAGCAATGAATCCGGCGATCAGCCCCAAAATAATCCAGGCGAAAAATGACATATTTCTCCCTCTGCTGGCCAGCTATCGTCGAACCAGTCTAGGGACGAATTGAGCCAACATAGCTAGGATGCGCAACTGGTCGAGCCGATTGAAAAAGTTTTTTCTCTCTGTCGGGCCGGCTTAGAGGGCGTCTTCACGGTTTGACTGTATAATTGAATCAAGCCGCACGTCATTCTGCTTCGTTTTTGCAGACGCCCGGCTAATCCCCGATCAGAGTTTTACCTTGCTATCAGTCAACGATGTCACCATGCGCTACGGCGCCCGCATTTTGTTCGAGGACGTAACTACTACGTTTCTCACCGGACGGCGCTACGCTATTACGGGCCCGAACGGCGCAGGCAAGTCCACTTTCATGAAGATTCTCACCGGAGAACTGGAACCTTCCAAGGGCTCCATCACACGGCCGAAGAAGGTCGGCATTCTGCGGCAGGATCAATTCGCGTTCGATTCGTTTCGCGTGCTGGATACGGTCATCATGGGCAATGCGCCGCTGTGGGACGCGCTGCAGGAACGCGAACTCCTCTACAACAAACCTCACGACCAGCTTACCGACGACGATGGCATGCGGTTGGGCGAACTGGAAGGGATCGTCGGCGATGAGGGCGGCTACACGGCTGACACCGACGCCGCGGCGCTGCTAGCTGGATTGGATATCCCCGAAGCCCTGCATGACCGCAAGATGAGTGAACTGCAGGGCGGGCAGAAAGTTCGCGTTCTGCTTGCACAGGCTCTCTTTTCAAACGGCACGGTGCTGCTGCTGGATGAGCCCACCAACAACCTGGACTTGGATTCCGTGCACTGGCTGCAGGATTATCTGCTGGCTTATACCGGTTGCCTGATTGTCATTTCGCACGATCGCCATTTTCTAAACGAGATCTGTACGCACACCGCCGATATCGACTACCAAACCATCATCACCTACAACGGCGGTTATGACGACATGGTGCTGGCCAAGACCCAGATCCGCACCCGCGTGGAATCCACCAATGCGCAGCGCGAAAAGAAGATTGAGCAGTTGAAGGAATTCATCGCACGCTTCGCGGCCGGAACCAGATCGTCACAAGTCACTTCGCGTAAGAAAGAAGTCGAGCGCCTGCAGACCACCGAACTGGCGCGCTCCAATATCCAACGGCCTTTCATTCGGTTTCAGATCAACCGTCCTTCGGGCCGGCATCCGCTGGAAGTCAAGGGGCTGTTCAAGTCGTACGACGGTCAGAAGGTGATTCAGGACTTCACCGCCAGCATCGCTCGCGGCGAAAAGATCGCGCTGCTGGGGCGCAACGGAACCGGCA
This sequence comes from Terriglobia bacterium, assembly GCA_963766615.1. Taxonomy (GTDB): domain Bacteria; phylum Acidobacteriota; class Terriglobia; order Bryobacterales; family Bryobacteraceae; genus Palsa-187. The sequence continues at coordinate 236,592 of CAVYBC010000004.1, read as the reverse complement.
AGACGACGATGTTGAAATCGTTGATCCGTAACGCGGACGGTTTTGTAGACGACCAGGATAAAAAGTTTCCCGTCGACGGCGGCGTGGTGACCTGGGGACATGAAGTCGCAGTCGGGTACTTCGCTCAGGACCACGAGCAGTCGATTCGCGAAGGCGTAACGCTGCTGGAATGGCTGCATGAATTCGATCCGCAAGCCGGGCAGCAGGAATTACGCGGGTTGCTGGGTCAAATGCTGTTCAGCGGTGACGATGCAACCAAGCGGACCAACGCGCTTTCGGGCGGCGAGGCGGCTCGATTGATCATGTGCCGGCTGATGCTCCAGAAACCCAACTTCCTGGTGCTGGATGAACCGACGAACCATCTGGACCTGGAAGCCATCAACGCGCTGAATATCTCGCTCCAGAAATATGAGGGGACTGTGCTGCTGGTCACGCATGATCACGATGTGATCGATGAGGTCGCCACGCGTATCTGGCATTTCGACGGCCAGGCGATTGAGGATTTCAAGGGACCTTATTCGGATTACTTGACGCACTCCCAGCAAGTAGTCGTATAGCCGCGCGGCGTCAGCGCGGGGATTCTGCGGGCGGCCTACTTCGCCGGCGTCAATTGCGGTGCGAGCTGGTTCATCATCTTCTCGAACCTCTCGCGCTGCTGCTGATTCAGGATTTCTACGATCCGGTTCTTGCCGGTGGCCCGGAGGTCCGTCTGCTGTTCCTGCAGACTTTCATAGTAATGGCTGAAGTCTTCCAGAACGATAGCGATCTTTGCAGTCTGCTCTGGTGAAAGATCTAGTTCGGTCTTGAATCGCTGAAGTACTACATCGCGGCTGGGTTCCTTGGGTGCGACCTGAGCCGCGGACGCCATCTGATGCACTCGCATCAGCCGAAACGCCAGAGCCCCGGTTGCTCCACCCGCTACGAACACCAGCAGAAGGGTTGAAATGATCTGAGGATGTTGCCAGAGCGGGCGGTGTCCCATCGTCATTGGAGATCTTCTAACCAGGACCCTTATTGCTCCCGGTAGGTAACCAGGTTCACCAGAACGGAATCCTGATCCGGAGTTACTGCTCCGCCCAAACCGACCGATTGCACCCGCGGCTGCTCGTCAATAGCAGAAGTATCTGGCACCAGCGGGCTTGGCGGTTGGTCGACGCCGGGGCCAAGGTCCACACTAGGCATCACCTGTACGGGTTGGTCCGCAGTGGCAACGACGGAAGCATCGGAGTGTTCCGCGGAAATCAGGTAGACGCCAAACAAAAGTGCAAGAGCCAGGGACGCGATGGCGATTCTGCGGCCGAATACGGATTCGAAGAAGAGATCCCAAATGGAAGCGCCTTCGGCTTCGATGCGCTCCATCACTCGGGCGTAGAAACCAGCGCGGGGCTCCAATTCCACCGGGGCTTGCAGCAGGCGCAACGCTTCGGCGTGCTCCTTCATGAACCCAAATTCAGCACTACAATCCGGGCATTCCGCAAGATGCCGCCGGGTTTCCTCGTCAGGCGTTCCGGCTAATGCTTTTTCAAGTCGATCCCGCATCACTAGATGCATGGTGTATCTTCCCTCAACAAGAAATTAACGAACGTTTCGCGGGTCTTTATCGCCCGTTCTAATTAGCCCTTAACGACGCTACTCGTAACACGGCCCAGTCTGTGAGCGGCTTTAACCAGCTTCTGCCGGGCCCGGAAAAGTTTAACCTTTATTGTATTCTCGTTCAAGCCTGTCATGGAGGCCAGTTCTTCCACCGAATGGCCTTCCACTTCCTTCAAGAGGATCAGATTGCGATCCTCCTGGGAAACCTTCGCCAGCAGCTTCACCACCAGGTCCCGCTGTGCCAGCTGCTTGTCTACCGGAGCGGCCTGGTCGACCGCCGGTTCCGACGCTTCCATGCGCTGAGCGTCGTCTTCCGAAAAATCGCTTTCGTAAACCAGCTTGCGAACCCGCTTCTTGCGCAGGTAGTCGTAGCATTCGTTCACGGTGATCTTATAAATCCACGTCAACAGCGAGCTGCGCGAGTCGAAATTCTTGATCGAAAAATAGACCTTGGCGAAGACCTGCTGGGAGATGTCTTCGGCGTCGTTGTGATTGCGCAGAATGCCGTAGATGATGGAAAAAACCTTGGTCTGGTATCGCTCCACGATCTCGCGGAAAGCAATCTCGTCCCGCGCCTGTACTCGGCGGACCAGCGCTGCTTCGTCGCTATTTTTGTGATCCACGCGGGCCTTGGCAGTAACCTGGGATGTGACCTGCTGGCCGGCCGCTGGGAACGGAATCGCTTGACTCAAGCCGCTCATACGACCCCTTGGACGTGAGCGCGCCCAGGCAGGTTTCAGCTCCCTCACAATATCAGATCCTTTCGGTCCGGTTGAGGGAACGTTGCTGGTATAATCGAAAGTGGCGAGGGGTGAATCCCTTTCCTCGTTTGTGCCATCTCTAGGGATGACGGCACATGCCGGTTTTGGTGATAGTACAATTTAGGCAAGGAGCCAATTCATGATCCAACTTACTGAAGGAGCCGTCTCCAAGGTTCACGAGATTCTTTCCTCACAGGAGCCGAAACCGTCGGGTTTGCGCATCGCCGTGGTCGGGGGCGGGTGCTCCGGGTTCAGCTACTCGATGGCTTTTGAGAACACTCCCCAAATGCTGGACAAGACTTATAAGTTCGGGGATCTAAAGGTATTTGTCGATCAGGCCAGCCTCCTCTACCTGGACGGCGTGGAAGTCGACTATGTGGAGACCCTGGAGGGCTCCGGGTTCAAGTTCAACAACCCCAACGTGAAGTCGACCTGCGGCTGCGGAAGCTCGTTCAGCGCGTAAAACTACCTCCTATCAATAACATACAAAGAGCGCCCTTAATGGGGCGCTCTTTTTCTTTGCGCCCATGACTGAGAAACCACTGACAGAGCAAACCCATCCTGCTTCCGCGCATCTGGATTCCCTCCCTACAAACAAGATTCTCGGCCTGATGAATTATGCCGATCAGGAAGTCCCGGACGCGGTAGGCCGGGAAGCTGGCCGGATCGCCCTAGCGGTCGATGCCATTACCGCAGCGCTGGAGGCGGGTGGCCGTCTATTCTACATAGGAGCTGGAACCAGTGGCCGGCTAGGCGTGTTGGACGCCTCGGAGTGTCCTCCGACCTTTCACGTTGCACCCGAATTGGTCCAAGGAATCATCGCGGGAGGTGACTCCGCGTTACGCCGGTCGAGCGAATCCGCCGAAGACGATCCCTCTGCCGGAGGCCGCGATCTTCTTGCCGCGGGATTCCGTAAAGGGGACGCGGTGGTAGGCATCGCGGCCAGCGGCAGGACGCCTTATGTGTTGGGGGCCGTTGAGAAAGCCCGCGAGATCGGAGGGATAACCTGCGGAATTGCCTGCACGCCAAATGCGGAGCTATCGAGCCTGGTCGACTTCCCCATGGAGCCATCCCCCGGCCCGGAGATTCTCACTGGCTCCACGCGCCTAAGGGCGGGCACCGCCACCAAGCTGGTTCTCAACATGATTTCGACGGCGGTGATGATCAAGCTCGGCCACGTCTATGGCAATCTGATGGTGAACGTTCAGCCGTCCAACCAGAAACTGGAACGGAGGGCGATAGAAATCATCCAGCAGACGACAGGTGCATCCCCTGAGCGTGCGGCCGAGCTTCTGGAACAGTCCGGCCGCAGCGTCCGAACCGCAATTGTGATGGAAAAGAAAAATATGACGCGCGATCAGGCCGAGCAACAGCTCGCCCAATCTAGAGGAAGAATCCGAGAGGCTCTAAAGTAAAGTGCACAAGTTTAGGATTGAAGGCGGAACACCGCTGGAAGGGGAGATTCGCGTCAGCGGGTCGAAGAACTCGGCCTTGCCGGCACTGGCCGCATGTCTGCTAACCGCGGAGCCAGTCACGCTGGACCGCATCCCTCCCGTACGCGACCTCCGCACCATGATCGAGTTGCTCAAGCACACCGGCTCCGAAGTCCGTCAAGAGGGATGCCGCGTGATTGTGCAGGCCAGCAACATCACACAGCCTGAAGCTCCATATGAAGTAGTCAAGACCATGCGGGCATCCAGTCTGGTGCTGGGCCCACTGGTTGCCCGCTGCGGGCGGGCTCGTGTCTCCATGCCGGGTGGCTGCGCGATCGGCGCCAGGCCCATCGATCTTCATGTCTCCGCCCTGGAACACCTGGGCGCGGAGATTCGCCAGGAACATGGCTACATTGAGGCCACCGCTCCTCATGGATTGAAGGGCGGGCTAGTGCAGTTCGATCGCATCACCGTCACGGGCACCGAGGATATTCTGATGGCTGCGGTTGCCGCCCAAGGCGAGACGGTGATCGAGAACGCGGCCCGCGAACCGGAGGTGGTCGACCTGGCGGAGCTGCTCAAGAAAATGGGAGCCAACATCGAAGGCGCAGGGAGTTCCACCATTCGCGTGAAGGGAGTAGCGAAATTGCACGGCGCCACTCACACCATCATTGCCGATCGCATTGAAGCAGGAACATTCCTGATCGCCGCGGCCATTACCAAAGGTGACGTAGTGGTCTCCGGCTGTGTCCCCGAGCATCTGCGCGCCTTGATCGCAAAACTTCAACAGGCGGGAATCGATGTCACCGATGCCGGACCCGGTGCGCTGCGGATCCACGGGCGGCGCAATTTGAAGAGCGTCGACATGACTACCGAAGAGCATCCCGGCTTCGCTACCGACCTGCAGGCTCAATTCATGGCGCTTATGACCCAGGCCGAGGGAATCTCCATCGTGACAGAAACCATTTTTGAGAATCGGTTCATGCACGTCCAGGAACTGGCTCGCATGGGCGCCAATATTCGGCTGGATGGTCGGAAGGCTCTGGTAGCTGGTCCTCGGGCGTTGTCGGGGGCGCAGGTGATCGCCAGCGATCTTCGGGCCAGTGCGTCTTTGGTTCTAGCCGGACTCTGCGCGCAGGGAGAAACGATTGTCGACCGCGTGTATCATATTGATCGCGGCTACGAGCACATCGAAGAGAAGCTAAAGGGTGCAGGCGCGCGCATCGAGAGGATGAATTAACGTGTCCATTCCACACAAAAGCCATAATCCCGGATTTCTCAAGCTGGTGAACGACGCCAAGTCGCGCGTCAAAGAAGTGAACATAGACGAGTACCAGAAGATGCCTCGCGATGGACACATCCTGGTGGACGTGCGCGAGGACAACGAATGGTCGGCCGGGCATGCGGCTGGGGCGGTCCACATGTCCAAAGGGACCATCGAGCGCGACGTGGAGAAGGAAGTCCCCGACAAGTCTAAGACGCTAGTGCTGTATTGCGGCGGCGGATTCCGGTCGGCGCTGGCAGCCGATGCGCTGGGGAAGATGGGCTATCAGAATGTGATCTCGCTGGATGGCGGATGGCGCGCGTGGAATCAGGCGGGGTTGCCGGTAGAGAAGCCTTAGCCTCGGAACCGCGGCCACAAGCCTGGATCCACTCGCGGAGTTTCCGCAGTCACGTGCCGATCCGGTATTGCTCCGCCAGGCCGCGTCACCAAAGGAATGACGCCCGCCCAAGTGCTTGCCGAAATATCTTCCTCGGCATCCAGCGGAGGTCCCGTGCGCGCTTTGGCGACCGCTTCGTCCAGCGGCAGAGCCAGCACGGTGGTCTGCAGCAGCTCTCTTTCATTAGGCAGCCGCACCTCTTCCCACCGGCCCGGCACCACGTGATTGGTGAAGCATCGCAGGGCTTCCATCTTTTCTAACGAATCGGTCACCAGCCGGGCCTTTCCGACCACAACCACTGAGCGGTAGTTCAAGGAATGGCGAAAGGCGGATCGGGCCAGCACAAATCCATCCACCAGCGTCACCGTGACACAAACGTCGACGCCCTGGGCAAGCGACCGCAGCATGTGGCTCGCCGCCGAGCCGTGGATGTAGAGTTCGTTGCCCGCTCTCGCGTATGCGGTCGGGATCAGGTGTGGTTGTTGATCCACTACAAAGGCGACATGGCAGACGTAGCCCTCATCGAGAATCGCGTAAATCTCGGCGTGGTTGTAGAGAGCGCGCTCCGGATGGCGCTTAACTCGGATGCGTTCGGTGAAAGAAACAGCGCTCATATACCAGCAATATTAGCTCTGTAGTGGCTTGGCGGAAAGATCCACTCCTGCTATTCTCAAGCAGTCCACTTATGCGACTCGCTACTCTTCTGGATCGCACATCCGCCATCCCGCTCCGCCAGCAGATTTACCAGCAATGGCGCGAAGGAATTCTTTCGGGCCGCTTCCGGCCAGGCGAATCGGTTCCTTCCACCCGTGAACTATCGGCCACGCTTGAGGTCGCGCGCAGCACCGTGACGGACGCCTATGAACAACTGATCGCCGAAGGATATCTGGAGACGGAACAAGGCTCGGGGACATTCGTTTGCCGCGAATTGCCTGACGCGTTGCTTGCCTTCTCCAAGGGCTCGGATGCCGGTGGAACCACGCCCGCGACCATACGGCTCTCCGCGTTCGGAAACGGCTTGAGCTTCGACTATAATCGCGCGTACCCTCCTCCCGGCGTGATTTCCTTTCCGAACGGCACCCCCGATCTTCAACATTTCCCCTTCGCGATCTGGCGAAAACTGATGAACCGGCACCTGCGCGAGGCCCTGCAGGATACGTTTGACTACACCGATTACGTCGCCGGCTACCCGCCCATGCGCGCCGAAATCGCTTCCTATCTGTCGCGGACCAGGGCGGTTCGCGCGACCGCGGATCAAGTAGTGGTGGTGAATGGATCGCAGCAGAGCCTGGATCTGTGCGCCCGCCTTTTGCTTTCCCCCGGCGACGAGGTCGCTTTCGAAAATCCCGGCTATCAAGGCGCGCGGAGGATCTTCGAAGCCGCGGGCGCGCGGTTGCGGCCGCTAACGGCGACTCCGGAGGGACTCGCGCTGGGCGACCTGGGTAAGAAGACCCGGCTGGTTTATGTCACGCCGTCGCACCAGTTCCCAACGGGCGTTTCTATGTCGCTCGCCACCAGGCTCGAGTTGATCGACTGGGCCAGACGCACCGGAGCCGTGATTGTCGAAGACGATTATTCCAGCGAATACCGCTATAGCGGCCCCCCTTTACCGTCGCTGCAAGGGCTGGCGGGCGACGTCCCAGTCGTTTACATTGGAACATTCTCCAAGGTCATGTTCCCTGGCCTGCGTATAGGCTACCTGGTGGCGCCTAAAGGGCTGATCCAAAGCATTACGCGCGCGAAGTGGCTCCAGGATCGCAACACGGCGGTGCTGGAACAAAAGGCCCTCTTCGATTTCATGCATGAAGGGCATCTGGAGCGTCACATCCGGCGCATGCGCAGGCTCTACGGGTCGCGCCGCGAAGCATTAGTCGCAGCACTCGACCGCCATTTCGGCGAACGCGTGCGCGTAATGGGAGACGCCGCTGGAATGCACCTTATGGCGACAATCGACGACCCGCATATCGTCGACCGAGCCAACCGCAACCGAGTCCAATTGCTGAGGGCCGACGGATATTATCTGACCAAGCCGCCAGGCAACGAATTCATCTTTGGGTTTTCCGCCGTGGGAGAAAGGACCATTCGCGAGGGTGTAAAGCGGATGGCTTAGGACCGCAATTCGCATGAGAATAGGAGGCCCCTGATCCGACTATCTCTTGTGCACTTACGTTGGACACTGGGGCTAACACTTGCATTTTGTGTCTCTATCCCCGCCCTGGCGCAGAGCCATGTTGAATATGCCGGAGGAACCATCCGGAGTATCGGGTCTGGGGCCGGAGGCTCGCTCGACCTCAGCGATGACCACTATCTCGCCTTCTATTCCAAGAAGAGTAGCCTGCGCGTGGCCTATTCCCAGATAAATCTGGTCGAATACGGCCAACAAGTGGACCGCCGAATCGCCCTGGCGGTGGTCATCTCGCCTCTTTTCCTGATGACGAAAAGCCGTAAGCACTTTCTCACCCTCGGGTATACGGACGAGGACGGTAAGCAGCAGGCGCTGGTCTTCCAGGTGGATAAATCGAATATCCGCACTACCCTGGTCAGCCTGGAAGCTCGCACAGGCCGGCGGGTGGAATATCAAGACGAGGAAGCTCGTAAGGCAGGCAAATGACCATCTCCAAACTGATGCTGATTGGCGCTCTGGCGGCGGATATCGGGCACGCTCAGGAAGATCCTTCGGTCCAACTGCTGACAGTGAAACGCGTTTACGTGGACAGACTGACCGGCGGAGAAACAGCGGCCCAGATGCGCGACCTATTAATTTCGGCACTGGAGGGCAGCAAGCTTTTCGTGGTCACCGAGAATGAGGCCCGCGCGGACGCTTTTCTTCGCGGAGCGGCAGAGGACCTGATTTATACGGACACTTTTAATACCTCCGACAGCATCAATGTAGGGTTGCGTGGATCAAGCGGGCAAAGTTCTGGGGCAGGTTCGGGCTTCAATCGGGCCGATCAGAGCACGCGTCAATCTAAGGACCTCTCGATTGGGGAGAAGGAGTCGTCAGACACTAAGGAACGAAAGCATGAAGCGCTGGCGACGGTGCGGCTGGTCAACAAAGATGGCGATGTGATGTGGGCGACCACGCAGGAAAGTACGGGCGCGAAATTCCGGGGAGCGAGCGCCGATGTGGCCGATCGGATCACCAAGCAATTGATGGCAGAATTTGAACGGCTGAAAAAGCGCTAGACTACCGGTTCCATCCCGACCCGTCGCAGTAGCAGGAATTCGCTCAGATTATCGGCGGTCAGCAAGCCCACCAGCCGCTCGCCATCCATTACCAGCGCACACATTCCAGCCTGGGCCATCAGCGGAAGCACTTCCGCTAAATCCATCTCAGGCTCCAGGGACAGAAAGTCGCGATCCATCACGCCGGCGACATAAGCATCGGGACCTTCCGAAGCCATGGCCTTTACCAGCAGATTGCGGCTCAGCAACCCTGACACTTGCCCTCCGTGTACCACTGGAAAGTCCTGTTGCGAAGTGGAGAGCAGAAGGTCGGCCGCATGGCGAACCGTGTCACCGGGATTCAGCTGGTGGAACTCCTTAATCATCGCGGCGCGCACAGGGATGCCGTGCGTCAGCGTTCGGCCCAGCGCGGCGGCCCCTTCCTGAGCGGCACCCAGGTAGATGAAGAAGGCGATAAACACCCACATGTATTGGCCATATAGCAGACCGTAGAGACCAATACTGATTGCGAGCATCCGTCCCATCCACGCAGCAATGCGGGTGGCTTCTTCTTCAGAGCGGACAAAACTGAGCAGCGCCCGCAGAATTCGTCCGCCATCCATGGGGAAGGCCGGAATCAGGTTAAAAAAAGCAAGCAGCAGGTTGCCGTAAGCCAGCCTGGGAAGCACATTTGCATCACTGGGCGCAACAATGTCGGCAACCTTAATCGGCATGCTCCCGTTGCTATAAGCCAGGAAACCGAACAGGGCCGCCGCGATTACCAGATTCATCAGGGGCCCGGAGAAGGAGATCCAAAGTTCCTCTGAAGGTCTGAGCAGACGCTCCATGCGGGACACGCCGCCGATCGGGAACATGACGATCTCAGTAGTCCGCAGGCCGAGCTTCGCCGCTGTCAGCGCATGCGCCAGCTCATGTAAGAGCACGCTGGCGAAGAGACCTAAAACGAAGAGCGCAAACGTTCCCCCGCCTTCCTTGCTGGCGAAGTCGTTGACGATCAGAAACACGACAAACAACAGGAAGGTGAAATGGAAGCGTACCGGAACACCAAAGAGACGGAATGCGGGAACGGTGCCAGCGGTGCTTACACGGTCGCTCAAAAGCGTCGGCGACTTCACAGGTCCACGATAGCAGAAAGGTGGCGCAGTCGGCGTTTTATAGAGGCCACCGTTTGGTAGCGGTCTGCGCCTTCTTGCTCGGCAAAGGCCCGCTGCCCTCGCCGACGGAACGACGGGGAGCCGCGCCGGAGAAATCCAGATCGGACTCTTCGAACTGAATCTTGTGATCCAGCACCATCTCCACCGTGGTTCCTTTGGCGAGAACAGCGTCAGGTCCGCGCGTCACGAGCACGGCGACCAGTCCCGCTGCGGCTCCAGCGGCAGCGCCGATTCCCGCGCCCATTCCGCCCGATCCACCGATGGAACCCGCAATTGCCCCGATGCTGGCGCCCGTTGCCGCGGTCTCGCCGATCGTGCGCACATCGGTCCCCTTGGTGCCTTCGCTCTTAATCTTGCCTTCGTTCTTGTCGAGTTCCTCGCTCGCGCGGCCGTCCAGGCCATCCACACGTCCGCGGAAATCCCTGGTTACACCGTTGGGAAGGGTTAGGGAATCAAAGCGCAGGTAAAACTCGCCGCGGCCTTTGACCTTGCCGGGCCGCTGGACGTTGGTGATGGTACCCATCACATAACTGCCGGTGGGAATCACGATCTTCCCGTTGATGACGATAGGAAACACAGTTTCCAGATACACACGGTCGCCCGGGACGGAGTGTTTGGTGCTGACGCTGTTGACCATGCTCAGCGGAATACGCGTGCCGGTGTCGACGTCGAAGATTTTGGGAACGGGTGACGCTTCCTCGGATGGAGCCGGAGCAGTTTGCGCGCTCGCAACCAACGCCAGCAGTTGCAACCCCAGGAAAGCTCGCCAACCCATTACAAATATTCCTCCACTTCAGTCTATCCCACGTCCAACTAACATACAGGGACGCTACGCACGAGACCCACGTTTCATTGCACTTGATTCAGCGGAAGGATTCGGCCCGGCGGGCTCATGACGCCCGAGGAGCTCACACGAATTTCGGGATTGGAAGGAGAGTTGGCGGGCAGCAGCAGGTTGATTTGAAACAATCCCGCAAAGCCCGGCGTCACTCCCGCGTACTGAATCGCCTTAGCTGCTACGGGCGTGCCGTTTAACAGAACCTGAAAATGGCCCATGTCCGCCAGGGGCGCGATTACTTGCGGAATCTGATTCGGAATCGCCGGGGGTGAGGTCACGCCGAGCCCAGTGGCGTAGAGCACCACAACCTCGCCCGGTTGAGCGGGGGAACTGTTCGTCACCAGCGGACCGTTGCCATGCGTGGCAATCACCGTGGAGGCGTCGATTTGAAAGAGCGCCGGCGCGGCGTTTCCCAAGGGAATGGAGATCGGCGGGCCGGCAGCGCCATAGTTCTCCAATTGAATGGTTACCGGACCGGGCCGCAGCGATGTGGGAATCAGGACATTCACTTGATTCGGAGAAACGTAGTACATGTCGGCGGGAATCTGGTTGATCAGCACGGTGACGCCAGTTCCCTGCAACGCGGCTGGCAGCATGCCCGCTTGAATATCGTCGGGTGAGATGGCCTTGGTGACGTACGCAAGATTCTGCCCGTAAATGGTCAGAAAAGTATTGGGAGCGAAGAAGTCCGGAACATTCGCGGCCGCATTGGCGATGCTGGCCTCCGTGTACACCGGCGTGCCCGGGGCTCCGCTCGTATCGGCCAGTAAAGGCCCGGCAACAAGCGCTGCCAGCAGGTAAAGAATACCCACCTAAATGCAAGTGTAGCTGTTTGTGGCGAAATCCGGCGGAGGACCTTAGAACGTACCTTATTTGTCGGCCTCCAAAATCAGTCACGAACGGAGTATGCTTGTCGTAACCACTCCGTAGTACATCGTTACGCCAAGGGAAGGAGGACCTCAGCGCATGAAGACCCTTAGAATCGCCATCATTCCGTTTCTACTTACCGTGGGCGCGTACCTGCTCGCCCCCCTCGCCGCGCAAATTCCGGGCCCACGAATGGAACCGGTCCCGCCGGTCCCAAAGCCCTCATTCACCGAGCCGAGGCCGCGAAGGAAACCGAAATCCTGGAGAAGAATTTCAAGGTCGCGCTACTGGTCGGCATCGGCGATTACGACTCGAGTGTCAGTGGAATTCCCGAGCTCAATTACCCTGTCAGCGACATCCGCACTGTCGCCAAGACGCTCAAGCTGCAAGGCTACACACCGATCATTTTGACCGATCGCCAGGCGACAGCCTCGCGCATCCGGCAGCAATTGAAATACATGGCCGACGAAGTGGAGCCCGGCAAAGGGACGGCGATTTTCTATTTCTCCGGCCATGGTTTTCGAATCGGTGGAGAAAACTTTCTCGCAACGTACGACACCACGCTGGATCAATTAGCAGCGCAGGGCCTCGCGGTATCGGAAGTGCAAAAACTTCTGGCGGCCACAGGCGCGAAGCAACGAGTGCTTTTCATCGACGCGTGCCGCAACGACCCTTCGGCGAAGGGAATTGGTACAACCGGCAGACCCTTCGAACAGTTTGAAGATTCCGAAGGTCTTCGAATCCTTTACTCCACCGGCCCCGGCAAGGTCAGTTACGAGGATGAGGCCCTGGAACAGGGTGTCTTCTCTTATTACGTCGCCAAGGGCCTGCGCGGCGACGCCGCCGGGCCCGACGGAATGATCACGTTCGACGATCTGAGAAATTGGGTCAGCGACAACATGAGGCGATATGGAGCGGAGCATCAAAGGCCTCAGATCCCTTATCAATTGGGAGAGAGCACGGGCGATTTTCTGCTTGCCCGGAAGGCCTCCAGCGACGTGACTGGCTTGGCGGACACACCACCGCCTCCTCCTACTCCACCAACGCCGGCGCCGAATCCGGTTGGAGGCGGACGAGTGGTTCCGCCGACACCCGCTCCTCCGGTCAACCCCGATCCACCTGCGCGGGTCGCCCGCCTGAGCCTCACCGAGGGAACGGTGACCTTACAACCTGCGGGCGTCCAGGAATGGACTGCCGCGGAGATCAATCGTCCACTCACCACGGGCGACAGCCTGTGGGTGGATGAGATCGGCCACGCCGAAGTGGAAATCGCAAATGGCGCCTTGCGCGTCTCCGAGAAGACCGGGTTCACAATCCTGAATCTAGACGACCACACGACGCAGATCAAACTCACGCAGGGCAATCTGTCGGTCCGCCTGACTCGGGTCAATCCCGGCGAACTTGTGGAGGTGGACACTCCCAACACCGCAGTCGCCATCAAGAAGGCAGGCAGCTATCAACTTAAAGTCTCCGCAACCGGGGACACCAGCGTGGTGACTGTTACCGATGGATCGGTGGAAGCCTCCGCCGGAGCGCGGAACGTCACGCTAGCGAAAAATCAATCCGCCACCGTCTCAGGCATCCAGTCACCGACGGTCAACGTGAGCGCGCCAACGGGAGCCGATCACGACCGCTACTTCGACGCGCGGGACCGGAGGCCGGAATCTATGTCCTCGGCTTATGTCGCCGACGGCATGGTGGGAACAGCCGACCTGGACGACAATGGCACCTGGCTCTCCGTGCGCGGATACGGCATGGCCTGGATTCCGCGTGTGCAGAAGGGCTGGGAGCCGTATCGCTTCGGCCATTGGGCTTGGGTGGACCCATGGGGATGGTCTTGGGTGGACGATCAGCCCTGGGGCTTCGCTCCGTTCCACTATGGGCGATGGATTCAAGTGGATGTAGGCTGGGCCTGGCTCCCCGGCGGCGCAGGCATGCAGGCTGCTTATTCACCGGCGCTGGTTGCGTGGTCCGGAGTTCCCGGCGCGAATCCAGCGGCCGCGGGTGGGGGCGTAGGCTGGTTCCCGCTGGGACCTAACGAAGTCTACGTGCCTTCTTATAACGCGAGCTCTAAATACATGAACATGGTCAACGCCACCAGCGTCAACGTGGCAAACGTAAACGTGACTAGAGTGAACCCGACCCAAGCCAATTACATGTATCGCACCAACCCGACCATGGTTTCGCGCGACACATTCGTGAGCGGCGGCCACGTGTCGGATCGAAACATGATGCCAGTCTCGCGTACGGATATGGCTCGAGCGCGGGTCAGCAATTTCTCCGGAGCGGCGCCACAGAAAGAGAGTGTGCTGGGGCATTCGGACGGCCGCCAGAGAATCAGTCAGCCCCCGCCGGCGGTGATGAATCGCACCGTCGTAGCTCGCACTACTCCACCGCCTCCGCCTGCTCCGTTTGCCATGCAGGAACGGGCTCTGGCTAATGGCCAGGGACGCCCCATGTCGTCGATGGAGCGCCAGCGAGTTGCGCCCGCTCAACGAACCGACGTGCTTCCCGCTGCCAGCCGGGGGATGGGTCGGGAGACCACTGCTGATGTCAGGCCGGGTCGCGAGACTCCTGTTGTTGAAGCAAGGCCGGGTCGCGAAACCCCTGTTGACCCCAGATCGGGCCGGGTATCGGCCTCTGAAACCAGAGCGGGCGCTGAAGTCAGGCCAGGCGCTCCAGTACCGGAAAACCCGAGAGCGCCGCAGGCCGCCAAGCCGATGTCGCCCATCGAGCAGCAGAGAGCCGACCGCGCAGCAGCCCAAGCCGCGGCGCTCGAAAAGCAAAAACAGGACCGGGCCGCAGCCGTCGCCGCACAGCAGGAAGCTCTGAAGAAGCGCCAAGAAGATGCCGCTGCCGCGAGAGCCGCGCAACAAAAAGCTTTGGCAGATCGGCAGGCAGCCGCGAAAGAGGCGGCCGCGCATGCCGCAGCGGCGCGAGCCGCAGCCGTACCTCCCGCGCGTACACCGCCCGCTGCGCGCCCAGCCCCGGTGAAGCCACCGCCTCCGGTTAAGCCCGTCGTTCCTCCGCAATAACGAACTGGCCGAAAGATTCCGCCTTCTAAGTATTCCTTTTGGAATACGGCCAGATTATCGCCTGCCGATCAGCAGCCCCTGCCAAGCCTGCGACGGAGTACAATCGATATCTGGTTACAATCTTTGTTGGGAGGCTTTCGATGATGAAGTTTTCGTGGAGGGGCGTGACCCTCGCAGCCGCGGCCATGGTCGCCGTTTGGCTCACCGGTGACGGGTTAGTCAGCCGTGCCAAGGCGCAGGCTGCTGCCGCAAAACCGCCCACGGCAGGCGAATATTTTAAAAACGTCACCACCAGTACGCTAAAAGAAATCACCGTAAGCGACTTCCTCGGCAGCATGGGCGTCATGGCCGCGGCGCTAGGCTACGATTGCGCCGATTGCCATCCCTCAGCCGGTTCCGACAAAGTGGATTGGGTAGTCGACACGTCCAAAAAGAAGACCGCCCGCAGGATGGTGGAGATGGTTGCCGCCATCAACAAGACCAACTTCGGCGGAGCCCAGATGGTGACCTGCTGGACCTGCCATCACGGCCGCGACCTGCCCGCCACAACGATTGCGCTGGACGCACTATACGGCCCGCCCAGCATCGAACACACCGACATCGTTGCCGCACCTGCCCAAGGCGGCGTCCCGCCTGCGACGGACATCATCGACAAATATCTTGACGCCATAGGCGGAGCCAAGAAGCTCGCGACCCTGACCAGTTTCATCTCCACCGGAACCAGCGAAGGCTATGAAGGCCTGGGCGGCGGCGGATCGTTCACGATTTACGCCAAAGCACCCGACATGCGCACCACGCAGATCCTGTTCAAAGATCACCCGGAGCGCGGCGACTCCACCAGGGCCTACAACGGCAAAGCTGGCTGGGTCAATTCGCCTCGCGGCCTGATCTCGCAGTATGAGTTGCAGGGTAGCGAACTGGACGGCGCCCGGCTGGATGCCCTCTTGTCCTTCCCCGGCCAGATCAAAACCGCGCTGAACAACTACCGTGTCGGCTCCCCCGATACTATCGGCGATAAAGACGTTTGGGTGGTTCAGGGAACCCTCCCTCGCGGCTTCCTGGCGACGCTATATTTCGACAAGACCTCCGGATTGCTGCTGCGGGTGGTGCGCTATAGCGCCTCGCCGATCGGCCGCATTCCCACACAGATGGATTTCGCTGATTACCGCGATGTTGGCGGCATCAAGTTCCCATTCCAGTACACCTATTCATGGCTCGATGGTCGCGACGTTTTCAAGATTAACAACGTGAAAACGAATGTCCCCATCGACGCAGCCATGTTTAATAAACCGGTCACGAAGAAATAAGTAGCCACAGTAGCAAGAATCGTCAAGAACCCAGTCTGGTGCCTGCACTAGACTGGGTTCATGATTTTTCGGCAGGCTTCTGTGAGCTTCCGCAAGATTCAACCCGCGCTCGCATACGCTGTCAAGCACCTGGACCAGAATCTGTCCCTGGAGAAGCTCGCCCGCCAGACAGGGCTGTCTTCGTTTCACCTTCACCGCATCTTTACTTCGACCACGGGAGAAACACCCAAGCAAATCACGCTGCGGCTTCGTCTGGAGCGCGCAGCCGTGATGCTGTTGATTTGCCAGGATTCGATACTTGATGTCGCGCTGGCCTGCGGCTTCCAGAGTCACGAAGTCTTCTCGCGCGCCTTTCGCCAGCGATTTCAGATGACTCCAACCAGTTACCGCAAACGCGGAATCGCCAAATCCAAAATGAAAGACCACGCCGCGCTGGTGAGACAGGTAGGCCCGTGCGTGCGCCTTTTTCACACCAGTGCAGACGTTCGCCCAAAGGAAAATAACATGACATATTCGATCGCGAAGGAACAGATTGCTCCCCAGCACGTACTGGTTATCCGGCGCAGAATCAAGCGGGATGAAATCGCAAAGGCTCTTGGGGAAATGTTCGGTCAAACCTCCCTGTATGCCCAACGAAGTGGCGCGGCGATGGCGGGTCCTCCCTTTGCGCGCTACTTGGAATGGGGGCCAGGGCTGTTAACTCTTGAAGCCGGCCTGCCCGTCGCAACCGCATATCCCGGCGAGGGCGACGTCCGCCCGGACGTGCTTCCCGGCGGATTCGCCGCGTTCACGACCCACATGGGCCCTTACGATCAGCTCGTCGCGGCTCACGCCGCGGTCCAGCAATGGGTCGAGGCAGAGGGCCTCACGGCGCAGGGGGCGCCGTGGGAATCATATATCACCGATCCCGCGGATTATCCCGATCCCAAAGATTGGAAGACCGAAATCTTCTGGCCGCTTGCGGGTTAGGTCTTCCCGGTTGGCATACTGCTGAAACTTCATTCCGAGGAGGCCATACGCCTTAATTCGGCTATTCGCTCATCGCGGGCGTATACGCAGTCGCACAATGCAAAGACGGTGGCCGCAATCGGCTTGGCAATCACTTGTTCTCGGCTGAGCGCCTCGGTGACGAGCGAACTGGTTCCGACTGGTCGTTCGGAAGCATCTACAACCATGAATTCCGGTCCGGTTGGCTCCTGACGAAATACGAGTGCCACAGCTTTTCGGTCCAGCGCGCTCGTGGCTTCACCCCACTTCCCGATTATTAAGTCGACGTTGGCAGTGTGATGGGCATGCCCTGGCGTCCACTCGACGAAGTATGCCGCGATGGGGATCTCGTCCTTGTTTATGTATCCCCAAACCCGTCGCGTCATGTTTCCGCAGCAACTACAGGGACCAAACATGCCTTCGTTGTCTGGCTCGATTCGCAGATGAAATTCAGATTCTGGAGACATGAACGTTCCGACACACATTGAGTTTAGCTGGGGCGGTATGTTGCTATCCGCCAGTGCTCGCGATGTGGCGCTAACCGAAGCCTGCGGTCGCGTCCAACAATTCTGGCCGCTGGTGGATTAGTCTCCTGGTCCTTGCGCCGTCGTCTTCCGAGCCCGCTTATTGCCCTTTGGCTTGACCACCGCCGCTTTGGCGCTCCATTTGCCGAGCCGATAATCGTGCCCATAACCCGACGTCAAATTGCGGACCGTCGCGGTCACCACGCCGGTAGAGTCGCACGCGTAACACTCCTGTACTTCCTGCGGCTGGTCCAGCGTCCGTTCTACCGCCGTCCGCTCCAAGTCGAATCCGCGCTGAGCCGGATCAAAGGGAAACAGAATCTCGTCCCACACCGTAATATCGCCGGCAGGCTGTTCATCCACGCCGACCTGCGTCGCTTCCAGATAGCGGAAGTGCCCGATGTTGTGAACCGGATAATAAGTCCTTTGCACCATTAACGGCGGCTCGCCCGAGGCCGGCAGACGAGTGCCCCGCGGGAAGATCGGGTCGAACACCATCCTATGCCCCGCTTCGGATTCTCGCCACACACCAAAATTCCGCGTGAACACTTCGCGCAATTCATAGCCGGTGCTCGAGTCGGCTTGAATCGCCAGCCCGATCGCCGTGGCCGATCTCGTATATTCGCTGCGCTTCACCTTGCGCCCGAATTCGTCCCGCAACATGCGCGCGACCAACGGCAGTTCGCTGCCTCCGCCCGTGATGTAGAGCGCGTCGATCTCGGTGGTGGACGCAAGCCTTGCGGTAGCGGCCACCGTCTCGTCGAGTAAGGGCCTGCATCGCTCGTAGAAATCCGGCACAGCGATGATCTCCTGCCCCAGGCCTTCTTGCACCAGGTCCAGGTCCACAACCATCCTGCGCGAATTCGGGTGCAAGGCTTCCTTCTGCCTGCGGCATTCTTCTTCCAGCCGGAACAGAGCGCCCGGGTCAAGCGACGCGAGCTTCTCCGCTCCCAACGCCATCTCTCCCAGCACGCGATCGAAATCGTCCCCGCCGAGAGTCGAGATGCCTTCGGTGGCGATCACCGTATGAGCCTTATCGTCCAATTCCACCAGCGATGCGTCAAAGGTGCCGCCGCCCAGGTCGTAAACCAGCAGGCTTCCCGAAAATCGCTGGCGATGTCCGAACTCGATCGACGCCGCCGATGGTTCATTTAATAGCCCCAGCACCGTGAACCCGGCGCGCCGAAACCCGTCCACCGTCAGAAACCGCTGATTGCTATTCGCGTTCGCGGGCACACCAAGCATCACTTCGAACTTCTCTTGCCGCCCGAAGTGATCCTGCAAGCCTTCGCGAAATTTCAGCAGCAGGCCTTCCAGAAGTTCGGCCACGCGAACCCGTGTGCCGCCGGCCTCCAGCACCGTCTCGGGCCCTGCGTCCTCCAGGTAGCGCTTGATGGACCGCACGACGGTCCAGCTCGGCATCCGCCTGCTTAGCCCAAGCATCCCACCCATACAGCCGCTCCTCGCCGCGCAGGGCCACCAGCGGGGGCAGCCACTCAAACGTCGCCTCCGGAGTTTCGAACGGGACCAAAGGATAATTACCGCGATCAACCACAGCGGTCACAATTCTGGTCGTCCCAAAATCTACACCAAGCTTCATAACAGTTCTAATACAATGGTCGCTTATGAAGAACCCGGTTTGTTGGATGGTTTTTTGTGGCGTGTTTACTGGAGTGATAGCTTTCGGCCAGATCAGCAATCTGCAGCAGCTCACCCACGGAGGCCAGAACGCGGAAGCGTATTGGTCGCCAGACGGCAAACGGCTCATCTTTCAGTCCACTCGTGACGGCGCGGAGTGCGATCAGCAATACATCATGAACGCGGATGGCTCCGACGTTCATATGGTCTCTACCGGCAAAGGAGTCACCACTTGCGGCTACTTCCTTGCCGACAACAAGCACATTATTTACGCATCGACGCACGAAGGGGGCGCGTCGTGCCCGGCTCCCGCCGATCGCAGTAAAGGCTACGTATGGGCTGTGTATCCCAACTTCGATATTTACCTGGCCACCGACACCGGCAAGATTGAAAAGAAGCTGACCACCACGCCCGGCTACGACGCCGAAGGCACGGTCAATTGGAAGAACAACAAGATCATCTACACGTCGCTTGCATCCGGCGACCTCGACCTGTGGACCATGAACGCCGACGGATCGGACAAGAAGCAGCTCACGAAGACCGAAGGTTACGACGGCGGCCCCGTCTTCTCGCGCGACGGCTCCAAGATGGTGTGGCGCGCCTACCATCCCGACACGACCGAGAAGAAAACCAAGTATCAGGACCTCCTGAAAGACAACCTCACCACGCCGATGAAGATGGAGCTGTGGGTCGCCTCCGGCGACGGTTCGAACGCGAAGCAGATTACCGATTTCGGTTGCGCCAGCTTCGCCCCAACGTTCACACCGGACGGCAAAAAGATTCTATTCGCATCCAACAAGCACAAGTGCGATAGCCGCGACTTCGAGTTGTACCTGATCAACACCGACGGCTCCGGCCTGGAGCAGGTCACCAACTACGGCGGCTTCACGTCCTTCGCCGAATTCTCTCCCGATGGCAAGAAGCTGGTCTTCGCGTCGGACTATAAAGCAACCGGCAAGTACGAGTTCAATATTTTTACGGCGGACTGGAAGTAATCAATTCGCATACTTTAACCGCGCCGTCGCGCACTCTTCGGCGACCTTCAGAAAGTTCAGCGCCTTTTCATTACCTACAACGTACGGATTTGAAACCCCAGGCGCACGTTTCGCCAATAGCGGCAGATTGATCTTGGATCGGTCCCAATCCGTGTGGTTGGCCAAAATGATATCCGCCCCCGCCTGCTTCACGATTCCGCTGAACCGTTGTGCGGACTTGATGTATTTCTCAAGCGACATCTTGTCCGTATTGAGCCCCACCCCACCCCACAGAGCCGCCAGATGCGGCGTCCCGTTATCCTTCACTGGAAACACAACGGAGATCGTGCCCGGCGTATGCCCGGGAGTGATGTAAAGCGTCAGCGTCGTATCGCCAAGCGTGAGTTTCTGGCCGTCGGTCGCCTCGATATCCCGCTTCGGCTTCGTGCCGTTGGTCCTCTTGTCGAGAACATCCCAATCGGCCGGCGACATGATCACTTTCGTGCCGTAATGTTCTTGCAGAAACCTCGCGCCGCCATCATGGTCCGGGTGAGCATGCGTCACCACGGCGTATTTAATATTGGCCGGGTCCAGTCCCAGTTTCTTCATCCCGCCTGCGACCTCTTCTTCCACCGAGTAATCAAAGATCGTGTCGAGAACGATGATGCCCTGCGAGGTCGTGATCGCCCACACCGCATACTCGGATTGGCCGAAAAAGTAGAGGTTGTCGAAGACCTTCACCGGTTCGGCATACCATGTCGATTTGTCCGGCGGACCCGGCTGCCTGGGTGCGCCGCCTCGTCCTCCGCCCCGGCCTGCTGCACCGGGCGCCGCAACTCCCGGGGCGCGAGGTCCCGGCCCGTTGCACTGAAAGTTGAATAGATTCTGAAAATCATCGCCCGCTGCACCACGCGCGGCCGCGACATGCGGGTCTGGAGCATCGGCGGCATCTTGTGCCGCCAAAGTCAGGCCGGCCATCAACAAACCAGACAGTAACTTCATAGAGGTAATTGTAATCACAGTGTTCCGTAGAAAAGATCGCAGGTGTTATAGTAGGCGGTCGGCCTCGCGTTTATAAGGTTTGGGAATCACTATGGACTTAACACACATCCATCTTTTGCTGAATCATTTTCCTACTGTCGGCAATATTATCGGCGGCGGTTTGTTCCTGCTCGCTCTTGTCACTAAGAGCGATGATCTGAAGCGCATGAGCCTCGTGATCCTGCTGGGAATCTCCCTCATCGCGATCCCCACCTATATGAGCGGGAATGGCGCGCAAGAGAAGATCAAAGCGATACCCGGCGTATCGAAAGCGCAGATAGAGGGCCACGAGGGAGCGGCCATGGTGGCGATGGCATTCATGGAAGCCACAGGAGCATTTGCATGGCTTGGCTTGTGGCAATTCCGCCGCCTCGCGCGCATACCGAACTGGAATCTGGCAGTGATCCTGATCCTGACCGCTGCGACCTTCGGCTTGATGGCCCGCGCCGCCAACATGGGTGGTGACATTCGGCACGCGGAAATCCGGGACGTCGCAGATACAGACCCTCCAGCCCCTCCTCTGGCGCGCACCGCCGGCTCGTTTATTACCGAGACTCCGTGGGTGTGGCCAACGTGCGAGACTCTGCATTTCATTGGCCTGTCTCTTTTGATGGGCGTGGTTCTGTTAGTGGATCTCAGGGTTCTGGGATTCCTGAAGGGGTGTGTCCTTCGCCTCACTGCATCGTCTGTTGCCATGGGCCGCATTTGGATTCGGCGTAAACGTGGTAACTGGACTGATTTTCTTCGTGGGAAACCCCGGCCAGTACACGGGAAATAAAGCCTTCTATTGGAAGTTGGGGTTTGTGCTGATCGCCGGGATCAACGCATTGTACTTTACCTGTCTCGACGAACCCTGGTCGCTGGGACCTGGAGAAGAAGCGCCCCTCACAAACAAAATCGCGGCGGTATCGGCCTTTGTTTTATGGGTGGCCGTCATGTATTGCGGAAGCATGTTGCCCTTTTTGGGCACTTCATTCTAACCGGGCGAGAAGAAGAGGAAAACCATGTCATTAGTTGTAGGGGTACTTGTAATGGTGACCGGCGTAACAGCCTTGCTCGGGCTCGTCTGCTATTTGGTAGATCGCAGCACGGCGCGCCAGGAACATAAACGATAAAGGGACAGAGCATGCATCAGTTTCTTGAATTTCTCGAACAATTGCAGTTCAGCATGTGGGTGAAGAACTCCCCCAGCGTTTGGGCATTCCCGACCATTCTCCTGGTCCACACTCTAGGCATGTCGATCGTGGCTGGAGGCGCGGCAATGCTCGACCTGATGATCTTGGGTTTCTGGCCTTCTGAAGTGCCGACCAAACCCTTCGAGCGCGTGTTCCCGGTCTTGTGGATCGGCTTCGTTGTGAACGCGATCACCGGAACCATGATGCTTATCGCCGACGCCACCACCAAGCTGACCACCTTGGATTTCTATCTCAAGATGATTTTCGTATTTGCGGGGATGATCGTTCTTGTACGCATGCGCCGGCAAGTCTTCCAGGATCCACAACTGGATCAGATACCGTTCTCAGGAGGCGCAAAAATGCTGGCGTGCGTATCGCTTGTATGCTGGTTTGGAGCGATCACTGCGGGCCGTTTACTCGCCTATGTCAAATAGCAGATATGGATTGAGCGTGGGCTTTCCCGGTGCTATGCTTTCTAACGGCATCGGGTGCCGATCACAACTTTTTGGGAGGTGCGTGAATGATTAAGCGGATTTTGGGATGCGCGGCCTTGTGCGCGTGGATGATCGCGGCTACTGGCTCCTTGCAGGCCCATCACTCTCTGGCGGGCGTGTATGACATGCATAAGGACGTCGAGCTATCCGGAACTGTCGCAAGCGTGAAGTTCACCAATCCGCACGGAGCGCTGACGGTCACCGTGAAAAATCAGGACGGCACGACGAGCGATTGGGTGTTGACGCTCGGTTCGGCAACCGCTCTTGCCCAAAGGGGCGTAGGAAAAACCGGACCCAATGCGCTCCATGAAGGAGACAAAGTCACCGTGAAATTCCTCCCTGCCAAGGACGGCAGTCCCTTGGGCTTCCTCAAGACCGTGACCTATGCCGACGGCCACACCATCGTGATCTCCGCCGGTAACGCGAACGATTAAAAAGAAGAGGCTTTATCATGTCTGTTTTACGAAAGCCTGTTCTAGGCAAGATCTTTGGGACGAGTATCGCAGTCGCAATCGCCCTGACGGTCAGCGGGCCCTCGGTGTTTGCACAAGCAGGAGGCGGCCCCCCTGCAGCGCCAGCTCAAGGTGGCCGAGGTGGCGGTCGCGGTCGAGGCGCTCCGCCGTACACTCCTGCAGCCGGCGCGAAGGACCTGAAATCTGTCTTGTTCAACTGGGCCTGGTATATGGGCATGCTCCGAAGTAGCGAAGAGCGAGACCTGCTCATGTCGCTCGAATACACAGGCAAGGGCACGGTTCAAGTGGACGGGCAGCCCTGCAATGTGACGAAGTATCGGACCAGCATCAGCTACCAGACCTCCGGCGAGCGGGTTCAGTACACCGGCACTCGGGCCAATGGCCAGTCGTGCTCCAATGTCGAAGTCCTCAGTGGAGCCTATACCTGGAACGAAGACATTGCTGGTGCCGAACTCGTCCCCGGTAAAGGCAAGGCGACGCCGATGCCCGCAACCGTACAGGAACGGATGATTCGCCTGTGGGCAGGTCCGCAGGGTGCGTTCAAGGCCGCGATGGCGGGAACAACCGATCCACCGGAAATGGCCCCCAGGCCGCAACGCGTACCTGCCGACGTCGAGAAGGCCGGAAATACCTCCGTCGCGTGGGAAAACAATAAGCCCGTGGTGACGTTCCCGATTCCGGGCGTCCCCAATGCAATCGCGACCGCGACACTCAACGCGAAGTTCATGCCGGAGAGTGTCGTAGTGAAAAATGGATCCAAGACGTACGAGTTCACCTACAGTAACTACAAGGACTGGAACAATCCTTTGAATCCTGCCGAAGCGTTTTACGCGGGCAGGATGATCGAGAAGCAAAACGGCACCGTGGTTCGTGACATTACGACGACGCTGACGGAAACGGGACAGATGTATGTCGTGATGCCGGTTCCTGCCAGCGTGAAGGCGGCGATTAAGCCAACGAATCAGCCTGCTAACTGGACTCTGAATGCCGACGCAAAACCGACACAGACTGTAGCTGCCGTAACTCCGCGGACTGCCGACGGCCACCCGGATATGACTGGAAACTGGGGTGGAGCCCCTCTTCCGGTTACAGGTGGTGGGGCCCGCCGATGCGGTCCAACGCAGGTGCCGGGTGGGGGAATTAACGGCGACATCGGCTGCAGAGAAGCACAGGACAACTTCTGGGTGGATTATGAATGGATCTCGCCCTCGCGGTTTGGGCCGAGTCGCCCCAATTACAAGCCCGAGTATTGGGATAAGATTCAGGACCTCGATCAATGGACGAACAAGTACGATCCAGTTATGACCTGTCAGCCGCTAGGACTCCCGCGGCAGGGCACACCCCGGCGGATCATCCAAACCGACAAAGACGTCATCTTCTTCTATGGGCAGTATTCCGATTACGGCGGTGGAAACACGGAATTCCGCGACATCCCCACCGACGGACGCGCGCGTAACGCGGAGAAGTCGATCGAAGCTACGTACTATGGGTACAGCATCGGTAAATGGGAAGGCGATACGCTCGTCATTGACAACACCTCATTCACCGATACGACGTGGTTGGGGCGAGGAGGCCTCTTCCATTCCGCCGACATGCACATCGTTGAGAAACTCACGCGTGTTGGAAATGAACTCCACTACGACATGACCATCGAAGATCCGGATTCGTTCATTGAGCCCTGGGTGATGCCGACCCGAATCCTGCGGCTAGGCGGCGGCGACGGAATTATTGGCGAACGCGCCAATTGCGAAGTGTACGAAACAGGCAAAATCACGACTCAGTTTAGACACTAAGTGGAGACAACTCGAATTAGCCGAGCCGTACTGGCGCTACTCGTCGCGAGCTCGCTATCTCAAGCTCAAGCGCCGGCGCCTGCTCCCCAGGTGCCGGCAACTCTCAACCAATTAATGCGGGGGACCTTTTACCCCTCCTCGAACGTCGTTTTCTCAGCCCAAGACGCGAATCCAAACCAAGTGCCAAGGGCCAAAGACCCAAACATGGCCACCGACCTCCTCACCAGCATTTTCGGCAAGTGGGCCGCGGTTGAAAACAGCGCCCTGGCAATCGCGGAAGAAGCGAGTCTCCTCTCGGTTCCTGGCCGCAAGTGCTCCAATGGTGTGGAAGTGCCTGTCACGAATCCGGATTGGATCAAGTTCGTTCAAGAACTCAAGGATGCCGGAATGTCAGCCTACGCAGCGGCTCAAACCATGGATCAGGACAAGATGATCGAAACCGCCGGCGTGTTGACGAACGCGTGCGCGCACTGCCACAACAAATATCGCGAGAAGCGCAATCCGGCGGATCGCTGTAAATAAGCCCTACTTCCTGATCGGCGACGACAGATACCAGGTGTGTCCAAACGGGTCCTTCACTCCGCCATTGCGATCCCCATAAGGCTGGTCCGCCGGCTCCACTACCGACGTTGCCCCCGCCGCTAACGCACGACGGTAAGCATCATCCACATCCGGCACATAAAGATAAATCGTCGACGCGATCGGCTGCCATTCCCCATGCGCCTCGCCTAGCTCCACCACCGAATCGCCAATCCTGATCTTGGCATGCTGCACCACTCCTTCCGGCGATTGATGCACCTCCAAGCGCCCGGCCGAGAACGCCTGTTCCAGGAACTCAATGAACCGCATCGCGCCGACGGGATGGAAGGACACCGTCACGTCATGCAGGCCCTCCGGCACATAAGGCCCGCTTAGCCGCCGAGCGATATACCATTCGTTATCGAACGCGTCTTTGACGCAGGCGAATCGCTCGCCATAGCTTTCGGTGGGTTCCATTAGCGAAGTGGCGCCCGCTTCCAGCGCGCGACGATAGACCTTGTCCGGATTCTCGTCGACATAGTAATGCAGTGCCGCCGGAGCAATCGGACCGGTATAAGCGCCGCCTCCGCCCATCATCAGCATGGAGTCGCCCAGGCGCATTTCACAGTGGATTCCTCCCGCCGCGCCAATGGAGCGGAACATCTCCTGAGCGCCAAACGCCTGCTTGACGAAATCAATCATCTCCGCGCCCTGCCCTGCAATCAGATAGGGCGTGACCGCGTGAAACCCTTCGCGAACATAAGGAAGCACTGCTGTTGCCGTCATAGAAATTCTCCTTTGTAAATCGGACTTCAAACGAGCCTTGAATCCCGCGTCAGGCAGATCCCGCAGATCGGCCGCGACCCGCATCAGCGAGTCCAGCTCTTCCGCGCCGGAAGAAGCTTCGGGTTCCCCGCTTAGCAAGCTGTCGATCAGCTCATCCAGTTGTTCAGCGAAAGAGCGTTCAGGCATTGGCTCTCCCCATATGTCCCCGAAGTGTCTCCAGCGCCCGGAACTGAAGCTGCTTTATAGCGCCTTCGCTGCGTTCCATCTCCTCGGCGATTTCCTGAATTCGTTTCTGTTCCACAAAACGCGCCTATAATCACGCGGCGCTGATCCTCCGGCAGTTGATCCACCAGTTGGAACAACATCGCCCGCCGTTCGATTTCCTCCACTCCTCCGGGCAAATTTTCCGGCAGAACTTCGCTCACGTTGTGGCGCGATTGCTGCCAACGGTCGGCAATGGCATGGGCCGCGATGCGATACAACCAGGAAGCAAACGGAGCGCCCCGCCACATGAATTTCCCCAGGTTGGCAAGCGCCGAATGAAAGACCTCCGAAGTCAGGTCCTCCGCCGCCGCCCGGTCCTGTACGCGGCGGGCGATGTAGGCGTAGACGCGATCCACGTTTGCCTCATACAGTTCGGCGAAGCGGCTCGGGTCCTTCTGCGCGGCTTCGATCAGAAGCGATTCGTCCACTGGTTCTCACAAGGGTAAACCGGAGAACGGTCCAAAAGGTTACGGTCGAATTTCGACCAGCGGTTCCATTCTCTTCAATTGGCCGCAAGCCGCGTACACATCCAGCCCCCGCGGCTTCCGCACATAACAGGGCAGCGACTTCTTGACGATCTCCTGAAACGACGCCACGCGCCCAACCTCGGGAGTCTCATAAGGAATGCCTGGGCCGGGGTTCAGCGCAATCACGTTGACCTTCGCATTCAGATTCGCCAGCATCTTCGCCACGCGCCGAGCATCGGCATCGGTGTCATTCACGCCTTTCAGCAGAACATACTCGAACGTCAGCTTCTCCCAAGGCCGCAGCGGATAATGGCGGCAGGCCTCGATCAAATCTTTCAGATGATATTTGCGCGTGATCGGCATCAGGGCCTGACGCTGCTCTTCCGTCGACGCGTTGAGTGAAATCGCCAGTTTCGGACGCACCGGCTCGCGCCCCAATTCGGCGATCTTCGGAATGATGCCCGAGGTCGACACCGTAATCCGCCGAGGCGAAATGGCCATGCCCTCGGGATCGGTCAGAAGCCTGGTGGCTTTCAACACGTTAGGGAGATTGAGCAGCGGCTCGCCCTGGCCCATCATGACGATGTTCAGCCGGTCGACATTGGCAGTGATTCCCTGGTCCGCCGCGACGCGCAGCACCTGCCCCACGATCTCGCCCGCCGTCAGGCTCCGCTCCAGCCCCATCAGCGCCGTGAGGCAGAAATGGCAATCGACGGGACATCCCACCTGACTGGAAATGCAAACGGTGGACCGGGTCTCCTCCGGCATCCAAACCGTCTCCACCGTCTTTGCCGTCATTGAGCTTTAGAAGATAGCGGCGGGTGCCGTCCTGTGAGTCGTAAAACTTGTCGATTTCCGGCAATCCCAACGGGAGATGGCGCTCCAGTTCCTGGCGAAAAGCCTTGGGCAGTGAAGAAATTACAGAGAGGTCGGTTAACCTGAGCCGGTACACCGCGTCATAAATCTGCTTGGCGCGAAATGCCGGGTGGGCGTCGCCCAAGGCCGACCGGAGGTCCGCAAGTTCCATTCCTACAATACTTTGCGCCACGTACCAATAGTAACATCGGGAGCCCTCCCGGCCTCGCGGTAGAATAGTCTAGATGTCCAATCGCCGCCACCCAGTTCGTGAAATTGAGCGCACGGTGCTCCCCAACGGTATCCGCGTCATCAGTGAGCGAATGCCCCATGTCCGCAGTGTTTCCGTCGGCATTTGGATCGGAACCGGCTCCCGCGAGGAATCCGACGAAGAGAGCGGAATCTCGCATTTCATTGAGCACATGGTCTTCAAAGGGACCAAGAACCGCTCCGCCGAACAGATTGCCCGCTCCGTCGATTCCATCGGCGGAGGCTTGGACGCGTTCACGTCCAAGGAACTGGTCAGCTATAACGTCAAGGTCCTAGACGAGCACCTGCCCGAAGCCTTCGACATCGTGACCGACCTGGTCCGCCATCCCCTGTTCGACGCCTCGGATATCGAGAAAGAAAAAGGCGTCATTCTCGAAGAGCTGAAGATGGAAGTGGACAACCCGGAATATCTCATCCACGAAATCTTCTCCAGCAATTTCTGGAAGGGTCACGCGCTGGGCCGCGCGATTCTAGGCACGCGCCAAACCATTCGCAGTTTCGACCGCTCCCGTATTGAGCGCTACTACCGCAAATATTATTCGACCTCCAATATCCTCATTACCGCCGCCGGCAATATCGACCACAAGAAACTGGTCAAGTTAACCAACGAGCGCTTTGGCGATCTCAAACCCAGCCGCTCGCCATCGCTCAAAGCAACGCCGAAAGCCAACGCGCCGCTGATTTTTAAAGACAAGCAATCGCTGGAGCAGGTCCATGTCTACCTGGGCGTGCCCGCGATTCCCATGACGCACGAATCCAGATTCGCCTGCTACATTCTGAACGCGGTGCTGGGCGGAGGCATGAGTTCGCGCCTGTTCCAGAACATCCGCGAAAAGCAGGGCCTGGCTTACGCCGTCTATTCGGAACTGTCCATGTACCGCGACGCGGGCTGCATGTTGATTTACGCCGGCACCTCGCTCAAATCGGCCCGCAAGGTGATTGAGTCGATCGCGCATGAAGTCCGGGAATTGAGCACCGAGCTCATTTCAGCCGATGAACTTCGCCGTACCAAGGATCATCTGAAAGGCTCTTTCGTGCTCGGCCTGGAATCGACGTCGAGCCGCATGGCAAACCTCGCTCGCCAGGAGCTCTACTTCGACCGCTTCTTCACCATTGACGAAATGCTGGAACGCATTGAGCAGGTGAAGTCGGAAGAGGTGCGGGAACTGGCTAAAGAATTCTTCGATCCTCGAAAGTTTGCGATCGCGATGCTGGGAAGGTTGGATGGTTTCCGCCTTACGCGCCAGGATCTGGCTAGAATGTAGTGTGCAGATGCTAGGCAGGGCACTGTCCTGCCATAAAAACTTGAGCCCAATTCTGG
Source organism: Terriglobia bacterium (assembly GCA_963766615.1). Classification (GTDB taxonomy): domain Bacteria; phylum Acidobacteriota; class Terriglobia; order Bryobacterales; family Bryobacteraceae; genus Palsa-187. The sequence goes on along the minus strand of CAVYBC010000004.1, from coordinate 207,176 downwards.
CGCTGCTCGCGCTAGCTGCGCATGCGTACGCGCTCGACACTTCCAAGCTAAAACCCCACGGCTACGTGAACGACTTCGCCGGCGTGCTCGACGCCCCCGGCGCCCAAAGGCTCGAAGCCTATTGCACCCAGCTTCAGGCCGCCACCGGAGCGCAGCTAGCCGTCGTGCTGGTGCCCTCCCTGGAGGACGAGCCTATTGAAGACGTTTCCAATCGTCTCTTTCACGAATGGGGCATCGGCAAGAAGGGCAAGGATGACGGCATCCTGTTGTTGCTCTCCATCAAGGATCGCAAGCAGCGTGCGGAAATCGGATTTGGCCTGGAAGGCGACATCCCCGACGCCTACGCTGGTCAAATCCTGCGGGGCATCCGGCCGATACTCGCCCAGGGGAATTACAGTGGCGCACTGCTGGCGGCTGCTCAGCAATTCGGTTCACGGATCGCGCAACAGATGGGCGTGCAACTCGGCTCCGGCCCGCCCCCCGCGACTTACATGCCGCGCGAGCCCAGAGGGCTTCCCTGGCCGATCATCATCATCGGCATTGTGATTCTCTTCGCGGTCTTGCGCGGTGGTGGCGGCGGCGGTGGCTTCCTGGCTGGTATGATTCTGGGCAATCTAATGGGAGGCGATCGGCGGGGAGGCTGGGGCGGAGGCGGATTCGGCGGCGGCGGTGGTGGAGGCGGCGGCGGGTTCGGTGGTTTTGGCGGCGGAGACTCGGGAGGCGGAGGCGCTTCCAGCGACTGGTAAAGATCGAACGCCTGTTCATGGTGAATATGGAACATCTCAAAGAGCTGCTACAAAAACTCGAACTCGCATTCTCTGACCGGCTGGTGTCGGTGGTGCTGTACGGCTCCGGCGCGCAGCAGGATCAGCACGACCGCTTCTCCGACCTCAATATTCTCTGCGTGCTCAAACAAGTCACCCCGCGTGAATTGGGCGAAGGCGAGCCCGTGCTCAAATGGTGGGCCGCGCAAGGCCACCCTGGCACTTTGCTGATGAGTGAAGACGAAGTGCATCATTCCTCCGACAGCTTCGCCATTGAGTTTCGCGACATGAAAGACCGCCGCAAGATTCTGTACGGCGTGGACGTCATCGCCGAAGTCAGCGTCGACATGAAATACCATCGCGTGCAGGTGGAACACGAGCTGCGCTCCAAGCTTCTGCGTCTTCGCCAGCAGGGCGCCCACATTCTCTCCCAGCCCGAGCCGCTCCTGAAACTGTGTCTGGATTCCGTCACGACGTTCTGCACGCTGGGCCGGCATGCGCTGGTGGCGGCGGGCATTCATCCCAAGACCGACCGCCGTGCCATAGTCGCGCAATTGGCGCGCGCCGTTCCCATGGACACCGTTCCCTTTGAGGTACTGTTGGATATCCGCGAGGACAAGCCCGTTCGGGACGACGGCCCCGGCGCCGGACTCTCCGATCCGGGAGAATTGTTCGCGAGGTATCTTGAATCTATTAACAGGCTGGTCTCGTTCGTGGACGGCCTCGAGTTTAAAAATGAGGAGACCAAATGAAGATAGCTATTATCGGCATAGTTGTGGTTGTCCTGCTGTGCCTCGTTCTGGGCGGAGGCCTGATCGGTTCGCGAAACGACCTGGTTACCGAACGGGTAGCCGTCGAGACCGCGTTTGCCCAGATCGACACCGATTTGCAGCGCCGCAACGATCTAATTCCCAACCTGGTGGAAACCGTGAAGGGAATCGCCAAACAGGAACTGGCTGTAGTCGACTCCGTCACCAAGGCGCGGGCACAGATGGTCAGCGCCCAGACGCCTTCTGAAAAGGTTGCCGCGGATTCTCAATTGACCGGAGCGTTATCGCGCCTGCTGGTGGTGGTGGAAAACTATCCACAACTCAAGTCAGACCAGAATTTCCAGAACCTGCAATTCGAATTGGCGGGCACTGAAAATCGCATTTCCGTTTCGCGACGCCGCTATAACGATGCCGTGATGAAGTACAACACGGATATTGAGCTGTTTCCCAAAAACATAGCAGCGTCCCTATTCGGCTTCCACAAAGAGGTCTATTTCAAAGCGGAAGAAGCGGCCAAGGAAGCACCCAAGGTGAAATTCTAGAATCGGCTCGTCCCTGGGCGTGAAAGGCTGAGAAAACTTCATGCCCGCAGATAAACGCGGATAGGATTTTGTTTTTATCTGCGTTTATCCGCGTTCATCTGCGGCCATTATTCTAGAAAATCTTTTCCTGCCGCTTCAGCGTCCCGAACGTACCAATATTGGACACCGCGAACGCCACCCGAATCTGAGTGTCGTTCGGCAGTCCAGTGACTTCCGACCTCCGGTACTGCACGCTGAACCCGCAGCAATCCGTGTTGTAGGTGACCTGCACCTGCGAATACTGCAAGAGGTGCAGGCGATAGTCGTAGTAGACCGCGACCCCGTAGTTAAAGCCCTTGCTGTTGCTGTTTCCGTAGATCAAACTGGCCCGCGCCTGATCGCTTCTGGGAGAAAGAACAGGGTCAGTCCTCACAATCGTGTGCCCAATCGACAAGGCGTATTTCTTATAGCGCCCATCCACGGTAAACGCGCTGTTGACGATGTGATGCTGAACAGGATCGTAATCCGTGCGCCATTCAAAACCGATCTTCGATTGCAGGTGCAACGCGCTCACGATCGGGGACGAGTGTCGATACCCATCCAGAAACGTAAAGCCCGTGAAGTCAGCGCTGGTGTAGAGCACGTTGCGCTGCCCAGGGACGATTGCACCGCCAAACGTTGGGTCGAAGTAGCGTTTGTAGGCAACCTCCCAGCTCAGGAAATCGGTCACGTGTCCGTCCTTACTTTTGGCGAGCAGGCGATTCGTCACTGAAAACTCGATTTCATTGGTGTCCGACAACAATTCGTTTTCATCAAACCGTACGAACTTCTGAAAGTTGTCGATGCCCGCAACATCCTGGTAAACGATGCGCGGCTCTATGACATGCTTTAACTTGGAGCCATCCTCAATCCCCAAAAACTTCATCCATTTTGGTCCTTCATAAACGCGGGAAAGCGACGGCGGCCTGATGTCCAGTGTGAAATCGCGAGAATTGCGGAGCACGTTGTCGCCCGTGATAATGCCGTTCTGAAAACTGGAATCATAGGTGGTTTCGCGAATGCCGGCCGTCGCCAGGAAACCGAATCCCAGCAGGTGCAGCGGCAAAGAAAGATGCGGCGCGAAGTCCAGGCGATCCACAAACTGGCGCGTCTGAAATTGCGGCTGATCCCGGCGCTCCAACCCGGCGCTCGAATCCAGCGAGAAATAGAGCGGCAGATTCCACAGCGCATGTTCGCGCGTGACAAATTCCGCCTCCGGCAGCTTACGCGTTGTAATCTGGTCGCCCGGCGTGGCGCTTTCGAAGTTGACATTGTTCTGCACCACCGCGTTGAACGCGAAGTCCGACCAATGGCGCGTCAGGAATCCAACCGAGTGCGTCTCCGAAAAAACCGCGCCCTGAAAGGACTCGGTGAATTGCTGGCGGAAACCAAAATTGGACAGATAGTTCAGCTCCCCGCGCGCTTCCCAACCGTTTCCCAGAATCGACTTCCCGGCCGCGGTAATCTGGACGCCTCCAGGCGAGGGGACGCCGTCCAGCGTTCCATCTTTAATGCCGAACACCCCCACGCTGAAGTCAGTCTTGTCGTTTACCTTGCCGCGGAAGTCCAGATGATTCGCCAAGCCTCGCGCCGAATAGTATTGGCCCAGATAGGTCAGGTCGTAGCTGCGGTTGATCGCCCAGAAATAACCAAACCCCACCAGCCGTCCTCGGGTGGAACTGTTGCCGATGTTGGGCGACAGAAACCCGCTGTGCCTCGGCTGCTTCTCCAGAGACTTGTAAAAAAACGGCGCGTAGAACAACGGCAAATTGCGCAGATAAAACCATGACCCGTGCGTGATGGCGCGCTTGCCGGGGATCACGTCGAAGGTTTTGGCCTTCAGCCGCCACCACGGCTTGGGCACAATGCAATCAGTGAGAAAACCTTCGTGCAGAATGTACTTGTCTTTTAGGCGCTCCGCCCATTTGCCTTCGAAGTAGAAAGGATTTGAAGTCGTCAGCAACCCCGGCCGCGCTTCGATGCGGGAGGGAGCTGACCCCGTAACCGTATAGAACTTCCCCGTTTCCTGGTCGGTATTGTACTCCGCCCGGTCGCAATACATCTTTTCGCCGCGCGCGAAATTCTCGAATACTACGTGTCCCCTCGCCTCGGCATCGGCGGTCTCGTCGTTGTAGTCAACCTCATCGGCCTCGATCCGCATGGTCGACGTTTCTATAACTGCTTTGCCACGAAGATGATAGATGTGACCGGAAATATCCTGGACGACTGCGGAGAAGCGAAATTCGTCCTGTCCCGGGGCTCCAGCACGGGGGGCTCGAAGGTTCGGATTTGGGCTAACAGCTATGGTTTGCGAGGGCGCAGGTAAAGTAGGCCGGAAGGTTTGAGCGCCTAAGCTTATGGCTCCAATGAAAAAAACTGCCCCAGGACCAGCATAAAGTTCGTGACAAATCCGGACGATTATGGTACGAACATATAAGGCAAGCAGTACTAATAGGCTAAGTAGAAGCAGCGAACTCGTAAGAGTACAGCCCAATCGAGCACCGTAGCAGAGCGGTGGGAGGTACGTCAAGGAGTTGGCTGTTACGTGAGGAGAAGCCAGTGGAGTGTCAGTATTGTCACGCAGTCTGTGAACCGGACGAGCGCCGTTGTGCGCGCTGTGGACACAGGCTTCTTTTCGCCAGCGCCCGGCCTGCCCCACAGGATTACGTGCCGTCTGATGTTCCGGCCGAACCTCGTCCGGCTCCCATTCAAACCTCCACCGCCCCGGCGCTGGACTACCTAAGACTGGTTCAGCCGCTGGAGACTCCCAAGGCAGAGTCGCAGAGACTGGAGAGTATCCCCGGTGGACTTGCGGGCTCGCCGAAATCGCCTGAGACCTTCAAATACCAACAATCTCTGTTTCGGGACGCAAACGCGCCCAAGGTGATTCCGATTCCGACCTTGACTCCTCTGCGCGAGCCGGCCCAGCGCGCGCCAAGAAGCGGTGCGGGAACCGGACGGACCGCTCAGGCGTCCCGCCGCAACGCTCCGTCGAACTCGCAGCGCGATTTCGAGTTTCACGAAGACGTAAAGAATCTTCCCCTGGAGATGCAGGTGGAAGTCATCTACTGCGACGCGCCTGTGGCGCTTCCGGCCCATCGCATTATCGCGGCGGCAGTGGACCTGAGCATGGTTCTAATCGCCCTTGGAGTTTTCCTGGGGATCTTTTTCCTATCCGGCGGCGAGATGGTATTGAACCGCCAGACGGTGCCGTTTCTAATCGGCGTGGCCGCGGTGATCGCGCTGTTCTACCGCTTCCTCTGGTGCATCGCAAATGGCGACACGCCCGGCATGCGATTCGCGGGTCTGCGCCTGGTGGATTTCGACGGCCGCGCTCCGGATCGCGACCAGCGTGGCATGAGGCAAGTGGCCAGCGTGCTAAGCCTCGTTTCAGCCGGCTTGGGTTTGGTTTGGGCCCTGGTGGACGAAGAGAATCTCACCTGGCACGATCATATTTCGAAGACGTTTCCCACTCCGGGCTAGCTCGATTTAGACCTCCGTTCCCCGAGCCGCAAGTTGCCACTTCAACAGTGGTAGTCTTTAATCATGAGTAGTCCCCTGGCCCGGTTCGCACCCTCCCGCAAGTTTCTGTTGCTGGCCTGCGCCGCCTTACTGGGGACCGCTCTCTCGGCCGTTGTAGCCTGGCAGTGGCCTCTGGCATGGATCGCCGTCGGACTCTTTCTTTTAACCGCAACGGGATTGTTCGTTCTCCTCGGCCAACCAGTCATTGAAATTTACGACACGCATCTGCAAGTGGGCCGCCGGGCGATTCTCTGGACCGACATCCGTCGCGTAGACCAAACCAATTGGAAGGCTCCTTTGGGCGCCTACCTCACCTTGCCAGGTGAGAATCGCATTCTGGTGATTTACCCCGGCAAATTGGAAGCCTGCGACGCGCTGCTGCGCCTGCTGCGCAGGCATTCCCGCGAAGCTCTGCTAGACGGTGTTTCCTACCGGCAGTTCTGGGGCGAGCCTGCCCCGGTTGAGCGGCGTCAGCTTCCTCCCCCTCGTTATCCCTTGCTCCGCAAAGAAGACGAAGAGGAAGTGGAGCGCATGTTCCAGCGCCTGAAAACCGTCGGTCACATTGATGGACGCGCGGACCAGCAGAAGGCTGATCAGCAGTAGCCGCCGTTACCCCTCCATAAGTGACTCGAAAACTCGCGCTGATTTTCATCGTCGCGCTGCTTGCCGTCATCCTTTTCCACGCCCGGATCCTGACCGCGCTCGGAAGCTATCTTGTTCTTGATGACCAGCCCAAGCAAGCTGACATCGCATTGGTACTCGCCGGAGATCAACTGGGCAATCGCATTCTTCGCGCGGCCGAACTGGTTCGCCAGGGATACGTTCCCAAAGTAATCGTGAGTGGCCCTGGCCCCGTTTACGGCGTCTATGAATGCGACCTGGCCATCCCCTTCGCTGTAAAGGCCGGATATCCTGAAGCCTACTTCATTCACTTCGAGCACACGGCGCACTCCACGCAGGAGGAAGCCGAAGATTTGAAAACCGAGTTGACGAAGCTCGGCGCCCGCCACGTCCTGCTGGTGACCAGCGACTACCATACGCGGCGCTCGGCGAGGATTTTCCGGGCCGTGGCTCCGGACATTGAATTCACGATAATTCCCGCACATGATCCCTATTTTTCACCCGGCGGCTGGTGGCACAATCGCGAGGGCGAGAAGACGTTCCTGGTCGAGTGGGAAAAGACCGTGGCCAACTGGTTTGGTGTGTAAGCCGGGCTTCGCCTTCGACCAGTTCCAGCACTAAGCACTCGCACCCCCCGGTTTTTTCTGTCTTGGCGGCCGAGCCCTCATTGCACCCCTATTTGATATGTTTCGTCGTCTCGTGTCACGATATATCTGCTTGCCAAGATTATGAGCTTCCGAACATAATGCCGCATGCCACGAAACAGGAGGATGTACCGACCTATGAAGAAATCTCTATTTTGCGCGTTGCTCTGCACGCTCCCCGCTGGAATCGCGTGGGCCGATGGCGCAGTCTACGCGATGACCAATGCCCTGGGGAATAACCAGATTGTGTCCTACCATCGCGCCGCGAATGGAAACCTGACCCAGATGCAGACGATTGCGACCACAGGAGGCGGCAGCGGATTGCAGCTAGGCGGGGTCGACTCGCTGGGCTCAGCCGGCGGTCTGCAACTCGATCCGTCGCATCGTCTGCTATTCGCTGTGAATACAGAAACCAGTAAAGCAAATGACGGCTCCGGCGCGTATAACAGTGATTGCCAGCAAGGCTCGATCAGCTCGTTCCTTGTCAGCCCCAACGGCATGCTGACCTTCGTCAGTAAGGTCCCCTCCGGCGGGTTATTTCCCGATAGCCTCACCGTCCGGAGCCTCGGAAACGCAGGCGGGCGCGGACGTGGCAGGGGTGGAGACCCCGGGCCGTCGGATCTGCTTTACGTACTCAACGCGGGCGGGCCGGGCAACTGCAACGTGAGCCCGAATGTCACCGGCTTCCAGGTAGACGGAACCGGCCACATGACCCCGATAACCGCCGCGCTGGATATCTTTCCAGGCTCGCCCACAGGCTCTGGCGCAAATTGCAGTGCAGCCTCGGCCCAGGGGTTCGCAGGATTGACCGGAGCTCCGGTAGCGGATTTCGCGTGCGGCTTGAACCCGCCGTCCTTCCCGCGCTCGCCGGCTCAGGTCAGGTTCACGCCTGAAGGCGACCAGTTGATCGTAACCGTCAAGGGTACGAACACCATCTATATCTTTCCAATAGGTACCGATGGCAGAGCAGAGAACCCGGCGATCAGTCCGAGCTCCCTGCCTGCGCTGCCGAGTTTCTTCGGTTTCACTTTCGACAAGCATGGGCACATGCTCGTAACCGAGCTGTTCGGGTCGGCTATAAGTATCCCAGCGGGCGCGACGGGCGCGGTTTCCTCATACACGGTTACCAACTCGGGCATCTTGCAGTCCATCAGCTCTCATGTGGGTGATGGAGGGACTGCGGCCTGCTGGATCGCGCTGGAACCGCTGAATGGTGAATTCGCATACGTCGCCAACAACTTGAGCGCGACTATCTCCAGCTACGCGGTCGCTAGTGACGGCAGTGTCACACTGGTCAGTGGAACAGCCGCGCCGGGTCAGATGGGCCCGAACGATTTGGCTGCGGTGACAGAGGGCGGCGCCAGCTTCCTCTATGCGGTCAACGCCGGCAACGGCACCATCGGAGCCTTCCAAATTAATCTAAAGGACGGCTCTCTCACCGCGATCACCGGCAGCAATGGCTTGCCTCCCGCCGGGGCGCAAGGTCTCGCCGCTTTCTAGGTTGTAGATGAATACGGCGGGCGCCCCCCTCAAAGGCTCCCGCCGAATCTGATTTTCTTTCCATCCTCCGGCTGAGCGGTCTGGCAAAATGGTCTTAGAGGTGGAGGCCCCCAAACAATCTCCCGGCGCGTTCGCGTTTCTATGGCCCTACCTGCATCACAACCGACGCGGCTTTGTACTTGGCTTCGGCGCCCTGGCGATGAAGGACCTCCTGGGTGCCGCGCTGCCCCTGGTGATCCGTGCCGGCATCGACGGCCTCACCGCTCATGCCGCCCTTGAAACCCTGTTTCTTTGGGCGGGACTTCTGGTCGGGCTGTCCGCGATTAAGGGACTCTTTCAGTATTGGATGAGGGTGATCCTCATCAGCATCTCGCGCGATATCGAGTTCGACCTCCGCAACGATCTCTTCGCCCACCTGATGACTCTGGACGGCAGCTTCTACCGGCGCACCCGCACCGGGGACGTTCTGGCGCGTGCTACCAACGACATGAACGCCGTGCGCATGATGCTGGGGCCGGGCATCATGTATTGGTTTGAAACGTCGCTGACCCTGGTGCTCGCGGTCGGCGTGATGCTGTGGGTGGATTGGCCCTTGACCCTGGTCGCGCTCGCCCCTGCGCCGTTGATCAGCATTGCTGTGCTGCATTTCGGGCGCCGCATTCATGAGCGGTTTCAGTCCATTCAGGAACAGTTCTCCGGCATCAGCAGCCGCGTGCAGGAAAGCTTCTCCGGCGTGCGAGTGGTACGGGCCTACGTGGAAGAGCGGCAGGAACTGAAGCGGTTCGAAGAACTCAATCGCGATTACATCGATGAGAATCTGCGCCTCTCTAAAATTTCAGGTCTGTTCAATCCACTACTGCAAGCGCTGGTCGGGATTTCCTTCCTGCTGGTGTTGTGGATGGGCGGCACCAGGCTCGCGGCAAACAAAATCAGCATCGGCAGCTTTGTAATGTTCAACACCTACATGGGAATTCTGGTGTGGCCCATGATCGCCATGGGCTGGGTGGCCAATCTGATGGAGCGCGGTAAAGCATCTCTGGAACGCGTGCGCGCCGTGTTGCGTGAAGAGCCTCGCATCGCCGCGCCTGCGAACCCTCGAGGCTTGCCGAAGCCAGTCGCAGGTGAAATCGAATTCCGCAATGTCACGCTGAAGTACGGTGATCGCCAAGCTGTTTGCGGAATAAATCTGACCATTCCCGGCGGCTCCACGGTTGCGATCGTCGGACATACCGGCAGTGGGAAGACCACGCTGGCTCAATTGGTGCCGCGACTGATGGACCCTCATCCGGGTTCCGTCGCATTGGACGGAGTGGACGTGAAGGAATTCGATCCGCGCGAGCTGCGGTCCTTGATCGGCTACGTGCCTCAGGAGACTTTCTTGTTCAGCGCGACCTTGCGCGAGAATATCGCGTTCGGGGTCGCCTCGGCTACCGATGCCGAGATTGCGCGCGTGGTGGAAATCGCCGGGCTGACGTCAGACATCGAAGGCTTTCCCAAAGGCCTGGACACGATAGTGGGCGAGCGAGGCATCACGCTTTCCGGCGGACAGAAACAACGCACGGCCATCGCGCGCGCCCTGCTGCGCGACCCTCGCATCCTGATTCTGGACGACGCTCTTGCCAGCGTGGATACCGCAACCGAAGAAAGAATCCTGACTGGGCTCGCCGAGGTGATGCGTGGCCGAACGACGATTCTCATCTCGCATCGTGTATCGACCATTCAGGGAGCCGATAAGATCGTCGTCCTGGAAAAAGGAGAGGTCGCCGCCCAGGGTACCCATGCCGAGCTGCTGGCCCGCGGAGGATATTATGCGGAGCTGGTGGAGAAGCAACTCCTGGAAGAAGAGTTGGAATCGGCCTGACGTCATTTGACTCTTCGCCGCAGGCCCGCGGCGAATCTGTGGCCCAACGTACCGAATGGCTGATCGGTCACCAGGTACGTCCACACCGCGCCGCGTTCCGATGGACCAGTTCCGCTTTCCTTAGCTTCCTCCAGACGCCGCGCGATTTCTAACGGCAGGTCCGCTTCCAGTTCTGAAAACCATTGGTGAATCTTCTGCGCATATTCGTACTGCGAATCCCGGCGACCCACGGAGAGCATCGGCAATCCCACCAAGCCCCAGTTCAGCCAAGGCATGCCCGATCGAAACTCCGCCAGGCGCGCCAGGTAATCAGCCCAGACGTCGTCGATGGTCCGCAGCGCGATTGATTTCTCCAGCTCCGAAAAGTATTCTGTCTTCCCTTCCAGAATCTGTTGCCGGAAGCCGTGGATGCGGTGACGCTGACCCTCCACGGGAAGTTCGTACCTCTGCAGTGAAAGCCTCTGATCGAGGTTCTGACCTTCCACCAGTCGCTGGATAGAGTTAAGATCGGTGCCCAGCCTCGGATCCAGGTCCTGGTATTTCACCAGCAGGTCATCCTCCAGCGAGACGAAGAATCGCGAGCAACCTGGATCGCCTTGGCGCCCGGCGCGTCCTCGAAGCTGATTGTCAATGCGTCGGCTTTCGTGCTTCTGCGTGCCGATCACGTACAGTCCTCCAGCCGCCGTGGCGCCCTCGCCCAGCCGGATGTCCGTGCCGCGGCCGGCCATGTTGGTGGAGATGGTCACAGCTCCCTGCTCGCCTGCCTGTGCGATGATTCCCGCCTCCCATTCGTCATTGCGGGCGTTCAACACGCGATGAGTAACGTCGTCGAGCAGGGCGCTCAAGCGCTCCGATTCCTCCACGCTTCCTGTACCAACCAGCACAGGCTGTCCTGCTTTGTGCGCCCGTCGAATGTCGTCCAGAACGGCGGTCTCTTTTTCCATCCTGGTTGCGAAAACTGCGTCGGGTTGATCGACGCGGATCATGGGCTTGTTGGTGGGGATGGTCTCCACGCGCATGCCGTAGATCTTTTCAAACTCCAGCGCCTGTGTTTGTGCAGTGCCTGTCATGCCACACACTTTTGGGTAGAGGGCGATCAAATGCTGGAGAGTGATCGAACCAAGAATCATTCCCTGGCGCTTGGATGCGACTCCTTCCTTGATCTCCACAGCGGTGTGCAAGCCCGCGGGCCAGCGCCGGTCCTGTGCGATTCTTCCTTTGAATTCGTCCACCATTTCCACCGCGCCATTCTTCACCAGGTAATCCACATCGCGGCGTAGCAGCACATGGGCGTGCAGCGAATCCTGAACCGCAGTGAGAAGACTCAGGTTGCGAGGCTCGTACAGGTTGCCGCAAGCAAAGAATTTCTCGATGGCCTCGATTCCCTCATCAGTAAGCGCGACGTTGTGCCCGCCGCTGTCGATGGTGCAATACGTGGGAGGCCGCAAGCAGCACGCCGCCTCATCTGCCGCGTATGCATCGACGCTGTCGCCGGACTCTCCTCCCGCGATCACCAACGGAATGCGCGCTTCGTCGATCAGGATGGAATCGGCCTCATCAATCACCGCTGCCTCAAAGGGGCGCTGCACTTGGTGGTCGAGCGAGAGCGCAAGGCGGTCGCGCAGAAAATCGAAGCCGATCTCATTGGCGGTGGCGTAGGTCACGTCGCTTGCGTACGCGTGTCGGCGCTCGGCGACACTCATCCCTTGTTGCAGGTGAGCAACGGAGAGGCCCAGGTAGCGATATACATCCCCCATCCAGGCAGCATCGCGCCGAGCCAGGTAATCGTTCACCGTCATCACATGCACTCCTCGACCCGCGCGGGCATACCATGCTGCGGCGGGCACAGCCGCAAGCGTTTTCCCTTCGCCCGTCTGCATCTCGGCAACGCTTCCGCGGGCAAGAGCCAGCGCTCCTCTCAATTGCACGTCGAACATATCCTGACCCAGAACGCGCCTGGCCACCTCCGCCGTGACTGCGAACAGCGTCAGGATTTCTCTCGCTTCTAATGCGGCTGCGCGCAGGTCCGAATCGGTCAGGCCCCGGTATCCTGTTCGCATCGCGTTGATCCGTCGAATTTCACGCCCATCACGCGTAGGCGCAAGAATAGAATTCCAGAATCGGCGCATGGCGCCCTCCTTTTTCTTCTGCTGGGTTTTTAATTAGGTGCGAAGTGAGGTAGAGGGAGGAGGGCGTTGAAACAGGGCGGAGTCAAGAATCGTTGTGGGGCCAAAGAGGCAATCTTCGGCGACGGCGATCCTGCGAACGATAGCACGACGGAGCGGAAGGGTGGCATGGCGGATTTCCGAGACGTCAAGCCGCGCTTTCGCCGCTTTGTAAACCCAGACAATGCTGGATGAAGCCCGAGGTGTCGCGACGCGCGTTGCTGGAGCACCGAATACTCCGGCGGCTAGCAAGAGCAGTGCAACTACCCAAGTTGTGTATCGCTGCTTCAACGTTTGCAGTATCGCACGATCTGCGGATCGCTAGATTTGGCCCACTGCAATGCGATTCATGTCGACCGGAACCAACCGGCTATTCTGCGCAGCACCAGGCGCCGGACCCACGCTCAAACTCTGCGGCTGGCTGGAAGCAGTCCCCGCCGTGATGCGAAGGAAATAGACTCCGTCCTGCAGGCTGGCGGGAATCACAAAATTGATTTGATTCACACCGGCCAGACCCGGAGCGAGTCCAGCATAGAGAGGTCGCAGCGCGATACTGCCCAACCAGACCTGCACCGGCGCTGCCATCGGGCTGGCTCCTTGCGCGGCCTGGCCGGTAGCGACCGGCGAAACCGCGGCGCCCAAGCCTGTCGCGTAAATCACGACCATGCCTGATTGCTGCGCAGGATTCGCCGGTGTGCAAAGAGCGTTCTGCACAGCTATCGCGAGAATGGATGGCGCTACCGGAGACACCTGGATCGAAGTCGACGAAGAACCGTTCTGCGTGTTCACTTGCAGACTCACCTGCCCCGAGACTTCATACGGAATCTGCACATTGAGCTGCGAAGGCGAAGCGTAAAGCACCGGAACTGGAACGCCGTTCGCCGTAACCGTCACGCCGCCGAGTTGGTTGGGCAGCGGAAAGTTCTTGGCTACAGCGGGCCGTATCGCCAGGTTCTGCCCGAAGATACTCGCGAGCGATCCGGACGCGATGGCCGGCGTAAGATCGCCGACAGACACCACGCTCGATGCCGGCAGCACTGGAGGCGGTGCGAGGCTGAATTGGTCGACCGTACTGCCGTCTATTCCCGTGGCGGTGACAGATAACTGAGTGTCGTTCATGTCCACTCGCAAGTAGTGGAACGCTTGAATCGAAAGCGCGCACTGTGGAAGCGAGCCGACGGTTTCCATGGCGCCTCCACCTCCTCCGGAGATGACGTAGGTGGTGGATGGTCCCGAATAAACCTGTTGTCCACCCAGAAGCGGCCATGAGCGTTCATAGCCATGCTCATGCCCCGCCAACACTAATTGAACGCCGCGATTTTCAACGATCGGCGTGACATTCTGCTGCACCAGCACGCAGATGGGATCGCCCAGATGAAATCCCGTTGGATAAGGCGGATGATGCAGAAAAACGATCTTCCAAAACTTGCCGGTCGCGGCCAGATCGGCATCGAGCCAGGCAAGCATCCGGCTCGCGGCGTCAGGGGTCGGCAGAAGGTTGGAATCGATCGACACGAAGTGCGCGTCGCCCCAATCGAACGAATAATACCTGCCGGTGTCTTGCGTGGGCACCCCGCAGACGGCGGCCACGTGGCCTGCCAGAAACGGAGCGGCGCTGTCGGTGATGTACTCGTGATTGCCGGGCGTGGCAAAGAACGGCAACCGGCTCATCAAAGGCGCGTTCGGAGTAAAATAATTGGTTTCGAATTCTCCAAAGGTACCCGCACTGTAAGCCAGATCGCCCAAATGAATCACCTTGCCGATTCCTGGTTCGGCAAGCATCCGCTTGATCAGCGCAAGCTGCTGCGAGGAATTCGCGCCGCTGTCTCCGAAAGATAGGAACGAGCATTTCCCGGGCGTGGGAGTGGTAAAAGAAAACTGCGCCGGGTTGGATGCCACCGCCTGGCCATTCACAGAGACGCGATAAGAATAGGTTGATCCCGGCTGCAGCCCCGTGACATCGGCCTGATACTGATAGAACGACGAGGCCATCGCAGTTTGAGACGGTGCATACGGCTTCATGACCGCTGCCACCGTGGCGGTAGAGCCGTCCGACCCGAGGACGGTAACCGACCCGGCGGACGGCTGTGGGGTGGTCCACAGGATGGACACGCGGTCCGAAAGAAGTCGCTGGAGATACGGCGATCTCGCAATCGGCGATGAAGCAGCTCGTGCGACCCTTCCCAGGCACACCGCCGCTGATGCCAGTTTTAAGGCCTGGCGCCTTGTTAGTGCTGTAGGCGTAATCCGATAGCCTAGCAAGTTTCACCTACAAATGCATGCAGACAAATGTTACAGCACAATTACAAACAGTTAAATGTCAGAATGCTTTCATGCAGATACCTGTTCTCGAAACGGGGCGGCTCACTCTAAGAGGTCATCGTCTAGAGGACTTCGCCGCGTGTGCCGCGATGTGGGCCGACCCGGAAGTTACGCGGCACATCGGCGGAAAGCCGCTCACGGAGGAGGAGTCCTGGGCGCGGCTCCATCGTTATGCCGGCCACTGGACTCTGCTTGGTTTTGGATATTGGGTGGTGGAGGAAAAGGCATCGGGCAAATTTGCCGGCGAGGTCGGATTCGCCGATCTCAAGCGCGGCTTGGATGGGGCGTTGAAAGACGCTCCCGAAATCGGTTGGGTATTGGCGACCGAATTTCATGGCCGAGGCTACGCGACCGAGGCGGTGCGAGCCGCGACGTGTTGGGGTGATAGCCATTTCGGACCGGTTCAAACCACCTGTATTATCGCTCCTGAAAATCGGGCTTCGATGCGGGTCGCAGAAAAGTGCGGTTACCGCGAACTGCGGAGGACCACTTACAAAAACCAGCCCATCGTTGTGTTTACCCGTTGGCCTAACGCTTCGCGGTCACGCGCGTCCTAAGCTGGATGAAGGAATGGTGCTCAGACCTGTTGCTGGATTTGCGCTTCGCGGCGCGGACCTTCGCAAAACGTCCCGGCTTCACGGTGGTTGTGATCCTGACGCTGGCACTAGGCATTGCGGCGACCGCCACAGTTTTCAGCATTGTGGATGCGGTGCTTCTGCGACCGTTGCCATATCGCGATCCTAGCCGGCTGGCCGCCGTGTGGATGACGAGCACTCGCGAGGAAGGTCTATCCAAGATTTTCGGAACCCACGAAGATTACGCGGAATTCAGGCGCGATGCGAAGACTCTGGAAAGTGTGTCGGCTGCGACGTGGGCGACAAGCGTCGGACGCGTATTGACTGGCGTCGGGCCGGCGCGCGAAGTTGTCACCATTCCTGCCACCGCTTCCTTCTTCGATACTCTCGGCGTGCGCGCGGCGATCGGACGCACGTTCACGGCGGAAGATGAGACGCGTGGCTGCTCTATCGTGGTCGCGCACAAATTCTGGACGTCGGTGCTGGGCGCAGATCCTTCCGTTACCGGCCGGAGCCTGACGCTGAATCAGAAGCCATGCACGGTGCTTGGCGTTATGCCCCGGGAATTCAGCTTCTACCCAACGCAGACGCAGGCATGGGTGTTACTCGGTCCGAACTTTGTCCCCGATCAAAATAAGATGGGCGTCGGCATTTTCGCGAGGCTGAAACCGGGAGCGACTCTTGCACAGGCTCAAGCCGAGCTTCGGAGTTTGTTTCGTGCCACCCATGCGGGTCAAGAGGCACGCGATATCGAACCCGTGGTTTACGATCTTCAAGGGGAATTTACGTTTCTCGCCAGCCGCACTCTGCGCACCACGCTCCTTCTGGTTTTCGGCGCGGTGTTGCTGGTTCTGATGATCGCGTGCTTCAACGTCGCGAACCTCTTGCTGGCCCGCCTTACGGACCGGCGGCGTGAATTGGCTGTGCGAGCGGCTTTGGGCTCGCGGCGCGGTCGATTGATCCGGCAGGTGCTCACCGAGGGCCTGCTTCTGGCGATTTTCGGCGGGGCGTTGGGAGTCGCGCTTACTTATGGGGCGGTGCGAGCTTACCGTCTGGCAAACCCGATTGAGCTGAGCGTGGGCGCCGAAGTAAAAGTGAACCTGGCTGTGCTCGGGTTTGCTCTCGCGCTCTCCTTTTCCACTGCGTTGATCTTCGCGTTGCTGCCGGCGCTTCGGGCGTCGCGAGTCGATTTGATGCAGAGCTTGAAGCCCTCTGGACGAGGCTTCGTGCAAGGGCGGCATGGCCTCGCGAAGGTTTTGATCGCGGTTGAAATGGCGATGTCGTTCCTTCTTCTGATCGGCGCTGGCTTGTTGATGACCAGCGCCCTGCGGATGGGCGGCGAACAATTGGGGTTCCATCCTGACGGCGTGCTGACTACGCGGGTTTCGTTGCCGGTCTTTCATTATTCGACAGAGGCGCAGAGGCTGCTTGCTTACGACCGGCTACTAGAACGGTTGGAATCTCTGCCCGGCGTAACCGCGGCGCTGGCGTCGAAGGTTCCGCCCGAGGCCGGCGGCAACCAGGCGATTGAAATTCAGGGCCGGCCCGTTGCCAAGGGGAATGAAATTCATGACACCGGTGCGGACGCCGTTAGCCCTGGTTTCTTCGATGTGCTGAACATCGCCATTCGCAGCGGCCGGAGCTTCACGGCGCAGGATCGCGACCATTCTCCGCCGGTTGCGATCGTTAATGAAGCGCTGGCTCGGGAATACTTTTCTCACGACGATCCTATGGGTCAACAGATCCGGCTGGCAGGCGGATCTATGCCGTGGCTGACGATTGTCGGCGTGTCGGGGAACTTGAAACACACTCAGTTGATGAACGAAATGAGCTGGGTGGAAACTCCGATTTTGTACCGTCCTCTGGCGCAGGAACCTCGACCGGCGATGCAAATCGCTGTCCGCGCGCAAGGGGACCTGGGCCTGGTAGGGCAGCAAATTCAGAGTCAGATTTCGGCCGTAGACCCGGCCATTCCGATGAACGATGTCGAGCTTCTTACGGCTCGCCTTGCGAAGACGCTCGCTTATCCGCGCTTCCGGGCGATGGTGCTCGCGTTCTTTGCCGTTGGGGCGTTGCTGCTTTCCGCCATCGGGCTGCACGGCGTTCTCTCGCAGTTGGTCACGCAGCGGATGGCGGAGTTCGGTGTGCGGAGGGCTGTGGGCGCACAGACGCGCGACCTGCTTCTGTTGATTCTTCGGCAGGGCGGAGGGCCGGTCCTCGCGGGGCTCGCCGTGGGATTAAGTTTGGCGGTGGCTTTTGGCCGAGTCATTTCTAAACTGCTGTACGGCATTCAAGCCGCAAATCCTGGGATTCTAACGTTGGCTTCTTTGACGCTGCTGGTGGTTGCGGGGCTCGCAATCGTCTTGCCTGCCGCACGCGCCGCTTGTGTTGATCCGATGGTCGCGTTGCGGGAAGAATAGACACACTACTCCCACGACGCTGCGGGCGGCCGATTTTTTAGGTCGGCCGCCAGTGAATTGAGTTCCGCCTCGCGAGCCGTTCTCGTCTACGGCGTGCAACTCTCGGATGTTTTAAGCCATTTCTAGCTTTCAAACGTTATGAAATCGCGATTCCAAGATCTTCCGTCGAGGCTATCCCTATAGTTAGCTCTCGTAAGCCTTTCCAGGGGCTCCGGAAGTTCCGTTCCACCGCAATGCAACGCTTCGTGCGCACGAAGAAACTTGTTGAAGAAAAGCCGGTGAAGATCCTTTTCTCGATTTAAATCTACCAGAGAGCCGCAAGGGAACTTGCGCAAAATGTTGGAGCGATTAGGCAAATACCGTGTGACTATCGTTGTTGAACAGTGCAACTTCCCAGCCGCCGTCCCGCGAGGACGTCATTGCACGATGATCTTGTGGTCCAATTTGGAAGGGTAGGCGGCGACTTGAAACTTGTCGTAATAGAAAATATTGCCCAAATGGCGACACTTGTGGACTTCCACGTGATGTCCGTGCCCCCGCAGGAGATACACCAATTCCCATATCCGACTGATACACTCGCTTGCGCTCTTACCCGACCTGAACCAGAAGATAGCGCGACCCGCCGCGAAGTTCTTCGGAGGGTGGGGTAAGTTTTGGTTGAACCAATCCAATATTTCACGCACGTGCTTCCACTCATCCGGGCTGAGGTCTCCAGAATCTAACATGGCGTAAGCAGCCACGAACACTCCTTGAGGCTTGCGGGAATCCGTATCTATTCGGGAGGTCACGAAGCGCATGTACATAGGAAATCGCTACAGAGAAAACGACAATTTTACCCGTGCTCGTCGCTCTAGCGCCTTCCGCAATTGCACTGCGTTTCCAAAGGATAGTTTTATGGAACGGTCTCGTGGTGAGTTTTGTTCTGCAGGTGGGCGTAGAAGCCCAGGTCCTGACTCGTTAGCCATTTGGTCAGGAATATGATTTGGCCCGTGTGGCCGGAGAAGTGTTCCACTACGTGGTAGATGGCTTGCAGTTTGGTGATGTCGCCATACGCCTGGATGCTTAGCCGCTCCATGAGTTGTTGGGCACTCACGGATGGGAACAGAGCTACGGCTTCATTTACAGTGGGGCGAAGGTGTTGTTTGAGGCTGGCTGCCGATAACTTCTCACGCGTTGAAAATTCCACGTCGCGGACTCTGTGATCAGCTTCGCCGCCTACGCCGTGCAGAATCCATTGGCGCACATTGCCGGAAAGATGCAAGACAAGATTGCCGATGGCGTTCTGATTCTCGCCGCCGCGCGTCCAGATTTGTTCGACGGTCAAGAGATCCAGACAGGTTTCGATGCGGCTGCAGAGCTGGTCGAGTTTTTCACCGGAGTAGCGCAGAAATTCAGCTTCGATGGTGGACATGAGTTTGTTCCGTAACAACATTATGGACGAGAGGAAAGCGCAGGGTTGCAGCCAGGCCGGCCGCGAGGGCAACCGCAGAGAGCAGCAGCGATCCTTGCACGCCGAGCCGGTCAGCGATGGCTCCCCAGATGCTGCTACCGATCGCGATAGAAGCCTGAAACATGAGCAGATAAAACGCGAGTGCGCGCGCCTTTATCCATCCTGGCGCGCTGGTCTGGGCGAAAACGTTAAACGTGGACATGGTGATCATCCATGCAACTCCGCCGGCGACCATCGCCACCGCGAGAGGAACGAACTTGCGTTCCAGCGCAAGGCCCGCTGTGGCTGCGGCGAACAATAGCGTTCCAGAAACCGTGATCCAATCGGAAGAATACTTCGCGCGGAGAAAGGACAGCATCGCCGCGCCCGCGACCGCCCCAGCACCGAGGCAGCCGAGAAGAATTCCGTACGCAAGCGCCGACCCGTGGATCTCGCGGCTTGCCACGACTGGCAATAGTGACCAGAGAGCGCTGGCCATCAGGACAAAGATTCCCTGGCGCAAGAGCACTGTGCGCAGAGCGCGCGATTCCATGACGTAGCGCAGTCCTTCACGCAGGGCAGCCCATACGCGGCGTTCGCTCTTGGGGTGTGCGCGAGGGATGGTGGCCTGCCGCCATAAGACCACGATCACTCCCAGAAATGAAACGGCGTTGACCAGGAACACCACGCCACTGGAGGTCGCCGCGAGAAGCAAACCGGCCAGGGCCGGGCCGATGGCGCGCGCGATATTGAACTGCATGGAATTCAGCGCGACCGCGGCGGGCAATTCCTCATGAGGCACCAGATCGGGAATCATCGCCTGCCACGCGGGTCCGTTGGCCGAAGCTCCCAGGCCAAGTGCGAACGTTAGCGCGAGCAGCCACCACGGGCCTACCATTCCAGCCATCGATAAGAAACCCAGCAGGGCCGCGGCCAACAGCATCCAGCTTTGCGTGAATAGCAGCATGCGGCGACGGTCGACCAGGTCGGCGATGGCGCCAGCGGGCAGGCCGACCAGAAAGATCGGCAAGGAGGATGCGGTCTGCACTAAGGCGACCATCAGAGGCGAGGCCGATAGTGTGGTCATCAGCCACGACGCGCCGACGGTCTGCATCCAGGTGCCGACGTTTGATGCCATAGCCGCGATCCACACTTCGCGAAACATCCGGTGGCTGAGCGGAGTCCAGGCTCGCTTAAACGACATCGCGCTCCTTGAGCCGTGCCTCAATCTTGTCGCGGATCGGCTCAAACCACGGCGGCAGGCGCAGGCTCTCGCCCAGGTGTGCTTCGGGCTCGTCGATCAGGAAGCCTGGGCCTCCGGTGGCAATTTCGAGCAGGATACCGCTAGGCTCTCGGAAATAGATGGAATGGAAATAATAGCGATCCTTGACTAGGCTGACGCGCACTTGCGCGCGGACGAGAACTTCGCGCCAAGCGAGCTGTTGCGCTTCATCGGCGATGTGAAACGCGATGTGATGAGTGATGCCCGCGCCGAAACGGGATCGGCCTGCGGCGGGATCTTCCAAAACGTCTACTAGAATTTTTCCACTCGCTGTTTCAAGGCGCGTGCGGGTTCCGTCGTGGGCGACCTTCGAGAACCCGAGAACCTGTGTGAAGAATGCGATGGTCGGCTCGGGCGCGGCGACTTTTAAAGTGACGGCATGGAGGTGCAAAGGGCCTTCGCCGGGCTTGCATTCCAGAAGAAGACCATCGGGGTCGCGCAGAGAGAGGATGTCTTCGCCAAAGCGGCGAGGCTCGTGTTGATGGAACGCGGACGGGGACGGTTCCGCTGAGGCAGACCACCAGGTTGGTGCGCGCGGAAGGGCGCACGGAGTAACCAGGGAAGGTGGTGAGCACTGTTCCTGGGGTGCCGGTTCCGCTTGAGAAATAGAGATGCTCGGCGGCAGGCTCGTCGAAGTTCACAGTGCGCCTCACCAGGCGCAATCCGAGCTGTGCTTTGTGGAATTCGATATTCACATTTGGATTCCCGGCGAAGGATGTCGCGTGGTGGAACCCCAACAAGGGCGGGGCTGAGAGCATCTTGTTTCAGTTTGCCAGAAGAACCGCTCCGGTATGCCCTAAAGCTTAGACTGCGGCCAGCGCGAATGCGCTCGCTGCTCGTCGAAGCTCAGTTTCGACATCGCTCTGGCCCTCGTCGATGAGGGGCTCGAGGATAATCGGAATCTTTTCCGGTATCGATGCAGCGATTGCGCCAAATGCCGTCACCGCATTCAAGGAGATTGGATCATGCCGGCTGGCCGTGTTGACCTCGCTCATATGGACTTCTTCCAGCCGGTCTCCAAATGCTCTGAGCAGAAGTGATGCTTCGGTCATGGAGGGGTCTACTTGTCTGGCATGGCCAATATCCAAACAAAAACGGGCGGCAGGGAGTGCTCGAAAGATCTCTTGTAATTCTTTCGCGGTTCGGCCTATCGGCTTACGCTTGTCCATGTTCTCGACAAGCAGTTTGTCGCCAAGAACCTGCCACAGGTCTGGACTGAAAATAACGTCAGGGTGGACCACGACTGGATAACCTCTTTCGGAGAGCTGGCGAAGCCCATCAAGTACCCAGCCTTCGGACGCTTTCGGAAACCGGCTCGGTGCATGAACGGATACGAAGGAGAAGTTCTTCAGCTCTAACTCCAACTCCGGGAGAGCCTGAAGTAGCGGTCTTAGTTCGTCGATTCGCAAGGCTGAGAGTTCAACAATCGAAATGTCATAGACCCGTAGGATCGCTAGTGCTCTTCGAAAATCCCCTCTTGCCAGGGCGCCCGTGGAAAATCCGATGCGCCTCATTAAAATACTCCATACTCCATGGTCAGTGCCTTGAGTCTTTCATCATCACGCAAGAAAAGCGCTACTAGACCCTCGTGAAAAGGCCTACTCACAGCCCCAACTTGCTTCCAGACCTCAGATTCCCGCAGGTCCTGATGGGTTTGAGCCTCTCCTAATTCCCCACGCTTTTTCGCGTCATCAAGTATTGCCAGGAACCGATCATAGTTGTCGAAAATCGCTTTAGCAGTGTCGGGGCGAATCCGCAGATCCAGGCACGCCTTGGCGATAATCTCAAGCGGTGTGAGCGTGAGCTGTTGTCCAATATAGTCTGTTAGAACAGAAACATCTTTTGCGTCTTTCAATGCCTTCCGGGCTTCTTCAGCCGCATCGTCGAGGTGGCAGAAAAACACATGTGCCAAGCCTGCAGCGAATATCAGCTTGCGAGACATTCTTAGCTTGGCGTTCCGCAACGCCCATTTCTTATCGTTTTCGGCACGCTGCTTGTAGACGAAGTCCACTGTCACAGTGCGCCAATAACGAGTCAGATCATTGAGAAGGAACCTTGGAATGCGGACATCGACACTGGAATGGGTGAGTCCCCGATCATCTTCGAGGTATCGGCGCAGGATTTGGCGTCGTACACGATCGTACGCTTCACGGTTTCCTATAACAAGAGATTCAAGCAGCAAGAGCACGCGGCGAGTGGTGTTGGAGTTTAGGTCGTCCTCCCCTCCGATGTTGTGCACAAGATCATGGCTGCCGACCATTTTTCCAAAGACACCACTTCTCCCTGGCTGGACGTACCCGTTGTCAGCCAAGGTGCGTTCAATCTCGCGTTCCTGCTCTTTATGCTCAGCAAAGGATTGCCCATCGATTAGAAGAATCCAATCGGTGTCACTTCCTGTAGTGACTTCTTCTCGCGCCACAGATCCAAAAACGACTACGCTTGTGTCCGGAGAATTGCGCTTGTGGAGGAGTGCGTTGAGGTCTTTACGTCGAACCATCGTGTCTTCACGAGCCTTGCGGATGGACGTCCACGCGGACCCAAGGCGTGCCTCAAGGAGATCAAGATTCGAAAGGGTGCTAGCGGCATCGGACATGAAGAGTCTTCTCATGGTACGACGACCATAAGCGTCAAGCCAGTCCTCTCTTACAATGAGAACGCATGTCACGAATGCTGGATGAGATCCGCGAGCAGCCTGTTGCATTGGAGCGTACGCTACGGTCGGGGTTGAGTGCGGGGGCGAAGCTCGCTAAGGCCGTCGCTCGAAACCGGCCGCGATTGATTGTACTGACCGCGCGTGGGACTTCCGATAATGCGGCGCAGTTCGGGCGCTACCTTCTGGAGATCATGACCGGGATTCCGGTATCGCTGGCCGCGCCCTCGGTCACGACGCTGTATCAGACCCCGCTCGATTTGACGGGGGCGATGGTGGTGGCGATTTCTCAATCGGGGGAGTCGACGGATACAAACCTTGTTCTGGAGCGCGCCAAAGCGCAGGGCGCTCTTACGGTGGGGATCACCAATGAGGCAGGGAGCACACTGGCGGCGCTGGCGGAGCATGTCTTCCTTGTAAAGGCAGGCAAGGAGCGCAGTGTGGCGGCGACCAAAACATATACGGGTCAGCTTTTGATGTTCTATATGGTGGCTCACGCTGTGGGCGCTCGCATCCGGCTTGATGATCTGCGCGCGCTTCCCGAATGGGCTGACGCGGCGCTGTCCCTGGAGGCCGCCGCGGCCGAGCGGGCTGGTCGATATCGCTTCGTGGAGAGGACGGTGGTGATCGGCCGCGGCCTCAATTATTCCAATGCGCAGGAGTTCGCGCTCAAGATGATGGAGACCTGCTATGTGGTCGCGGAAGGATTTTCCTCGGCCGACTTCATGCATGGTCCCATTGCCATGGTGGATCCTTCTTTGCCCGTGTTCATGTTCGCGCCTTGCGGAGCCACGTGGCCGGGCATCGAAGATGTTCTTTCGCGATTGGTCCGGTTGAAAGCGGAAACGTTGCTGATTACAGACGTCGGTAATAGAAGCGCGGCGGCGCATGAAAGGGCGCTTGTAATTCCGGCGCGCTTGGGCAGGAAGAGAAGCGCCGAGAAGTGGGCGGCCCCCGATGAATTGTACACGCCCATTCCTTACATCATTCCCGCGCAGTTGTTTGCGGCGGCGCTGGCGGAGGAAAAAGGACTCAATCCGGATCGTCCGCGGACGCTGAGCAAAGTCACCAGGACCCTGTAGAATACACTGTTAGATTACCTATGCGTTTTCGCCTTCGTAGAAAGACGAAGCGTTTCTTCAAACGGCTGATTCTTTCGTCTCCTCTGTTTCTCATCGGGTGGTTTTTCTATCTGCTTCTGCGTAGCCCTTCGTCTGCTCCAGCGGCGACCATCACAGTGGATATGAGTCCGCAGCGCATTGAGCGCGGCCAATATCTCTTCGACGCTGTCTGCGCTTGCGGCACGTGTCATTCGGAACGAGACTACAAGAAGTTCGGCGCGCCTATCGATCCCAAGGGCCTCGGCAAGGGCCAGGCGATGCCGTTTAACGGCTTGCCCGGCTCCATTACCGCGGGCAACCTGACCAGAGATCCTGAAACCGGATTGGGAAACTGGAGTGATGGCGACAAGATCCGAGCCATTCGTGACGGGGTCGACAGGACCGGTCGCGCTCTCTATCCGCTCATGCCGTATCAGTATTACCGTTTCCTGAGCGATGAAGATGTGCAGGCCATTGTCGCGTACATGAACAGCCTGCCTCCGGTGCGGAGTCAACTGCCGAGAACCAGCATCACCTTTCCGACATCCATGTGGATCAAGGGCCTGCCGACCCCTGTTGTTCGCGTTACTGCGGCGGACCCGGATGGGGGCGAGGCGTATGGCGACTATCTGGTAAAAATCGCGGCGTGTGAATCATGCCACACGCCACTGAAAGGGTTTCAGCCTGACCTCACCATGCGATTCGCCGGAGGAAACGATTTAGACGCCTTCTTCGGCGTGGTCACGGTTGCAAACATAACGCCGGACATGGGCTCGGGCATCGGCGGATGGAGTTACCTTCAATTCGAAAAGCGGATGCGGTCGTACGCGAATTACCAGGGCAATCCTCCTGCGACGGGTCCGAAAGATTTTACGTTAATGCCTTGGCAATCCTACACGGGGATCACGGATCATGATCTGGAGGCGATGTTTTTATATTTGCGCGGAGTGAAAGCGGTCTCAAATTCGACTCCAGGAGGGAAACCGTTTCCGGATCTACCGCCGGCGCCGCCAGAGGTGCAGGACGCCAAGGCGAAGGATTCTAAAGCGAAAGATGTAAAGAAAGACAAGAGGCGGTCGGTTGTGAAACACTAGGTTGCCCAAGTTTTGTCCCCACCCGACGCGGCGGCGGGGCTGATCAGATGACGCGAATAAGAATCCCCGCCCTCACGGGACGGGCAATCCGGACAATCGATTTGAGGATGCTGGCTAACGGGTCATGCGGCCGGCCCATCTTAGAAATCCCCACAGCTCGCCGCGATGTTGCCATACAAACCTTCGGACTTGAGCACCGGTGAGTCTCTCTGCATGGAGCCCCCAATAGGTCTCAATGCGCCATCGTAGATAGGGACTATTCCAAGGTGCGAGTCGATGTCCCCGGGTCGCAAGCCACAAGAACCGGAGCATCCTTACTTGCTTTTGTTGGCGGAGGGCTGGAGCTTGGCTGGCGGCGCTGGGCTGGCGTAATAACCGTTACGGGTTCGCACCGTGGGCTTTCCGTAGCCGTTCACAACTACTTTGATGCTGCGGAATGTGCCGTCCAACTGGAGATTCAGCGGCGAATAGGCAATCGTGTATTGGTTGCGGATTTCGTGGGCAATGCGCGGCGTAATCTGTTCGACCTCACCCAATGTCTTGGGATAAAAATCCACTCCGCCGGTCGCTTCGGCCAGTTCCTTCATAGCGCGGCGGGCGTTCTTGGCACGGCGCGGGACCTCGTCGTCCAGCAATGCGATGGAGTAAATCAGCACTTCGCTCGCCTGGGCTTTGCGCACCAACTGCTCCAACGTTTCGTTGCTCGCATTGTCATCGCCATCGGTGACCACCACCAAGACCTTCTTGTCCTTCTTGCCTTTTTCTTTGACGTAGTCGATCGACATTCCCAGGGCGTCGCGCATGGCGGTGCCGCCTCGGGCATCCAGCCGGTCTAGCGCCTCTTCCAGCTTCTTGATGCTGTTGGTAAGGGGCTGGTCAAGATAGGCATCGTCGCTGAAGTTGACGATGAAAACTTCGTCTTCAGGGTTGGAGTTTTTTACCAGCGCCAGCGCAGCCGCCGCCACCGAGCTGCGTTTCTGCGACATGCTGCCGCTGTTATCGATAATGATGCCCATGGATACCGGGACATCTTCGCGGCGGAAAATCTTAATGGGCTGCTCGACATTGTTTTCGTAGACTTTGAAGCCGGACTCGGGAATGTCAGTGATCAGCTTCCCGCTTTTATCAAGGACGCTGGCGTGGACCAGCACCAGACGCGTATCGGCACGAAACGTCGGTGCTTCGTCTTGATCGCCATTGGCAGCAGCGGTTGGTGGAGGAGCAGGCGCGGGCTGTTGCGCCCACAAATAGGAAGCGGAAAGAATCACGCCGCCTGAAACACTAAGGATGAGGGCAAGGGTCCATTTATTGAGCCGGCGCATAGTATCCCGTTCGGTACATCGCTCTCAAAGGAGGCAGTCCGTTGGTCTTCACCAGCTTTACCTGCACGCGGCGGTACTTGCCATCGCGGGCGGTGTTCTTGGGCACGTAGCCCAGCACGTATTGGTTTCTCAATTCCAATCCTATTTTTGCGGCGACATCGGGCAGCTCCGCCAGGTTGTCCACGGCGAAATGGCGACCACCGGTCTGCTCGGTCAGCTCTGTCAATAAGCCCGGGCCAGCAAGCTCTTCGGGGGTCCGCCCGCGGCCGGCGATGGGCTCAAAAATGCCGATGGCATAGATTTGGACGTCGGCTTCGCGCACTGCGTTCCTCACTTCGCTTTCGGTATATCGGCTGGAGTTATCGCCTCCATCAGATATGAGTAAAATCGCCTTGCGCGGGTTACGGGCTTTTTTCATCTGGTTCATGGCCATATAGATGCCATCCAGAAGAGCCGTTCGGCCCTTGGACTCCACAAACGTGAGCCGATTTTGAAGTTCTTCGCTATCGGGTGTGAAGGGAACGGTCAGCTCGGGACGATCGTTGAACTGAACCAGAAAGAATTCGTCTTCCGGGTTGGCGGTCTTCAGGAATTGCGCCACAGCCTGACGGGACTTCTGAAGCTTGGCCCCCATGCTGCCGCTGGTGTCGAAAACCAAGCCAACCGAAAGGGGAGCGTCTTCGCTGGAGAACTGAGTGATCTCCTGGTCCACCTTTTCTTCGGAGATCTTAAAGTTTTCTTTTTCCAGGCCGGTAACGAAGCGGCTCAAGGGGTCGGTGACAGACACGGGAATCAATACCAGCGTTGTGTCGATGCGAATATCGGCCTTGCGATCGGTGACTGATTCGTCGGTGGAACCTTTTGGGCGCACCCGTGGCGTCACAGAAATGTTCGGCTGTAGGGGATCCGCGCGCTTCGGATCAGTCTTGTCATCGCCCTCGGCTGCAAGGGCCACCCATACCGCCGTAAAAGCCATGCACAACGCTATAAAGGTACGCATGGGCCTTACTCTGGCTACAGTATAGCAGTCACATTTCTGGAGTAAATCCCGAAACCCAGATGTGGCCATCGCGGAGGACCGTTGGTATAACTGTTATATATAACCATGCGCTTCGAGTTCGATCCGGGGAAGAGCAGGGCGGTCAAGCAGGAGCACGGTGTAAGCCTGAGCGAGGCGCAAGAGATTTTCGACCAGGCGTACCTGGTCGACCAGAAAAATGACGATCCGCAGCAGTTCCGCGCAATTGGCTGGTGCCGGGGGCGGCTTTGCTCGGTGATCTTCGAAACGCGGCGGGATGATGACGGTGAGTATTACCATCTGATCACGGCTTGGAAGTCGACGAAAGAGGAAGAACAGAGTTATGCCGAAAACATCTAAGTCAAAGATTTCCGCCGACCAGATCGCAGAAAAGGCTTCGCGGGGAGAAGATGTTTCCTCCTATTTCACGAACAAGTTTACGGTGGTGCGGCCCGTCCGCCGCGTGAATGTGGATCTGACTCCAGGCATGTTACGGCAGCTAGACGAACGGGCGGCGCGGTTGAATATCAGCAGGCAGGCTGTGATCAAGACGCTGCTGAGTAGCGCGTTAGAAAAGTAGCAATCGCGCGCGCGGAACGACGCTGTTCCCGTGCTAGAATTTATTGTGCCGCTCCGGATATTAGGAGTCATTCCCGCCCGGTACGCTTCGTCTCGATTCCCAGGTAAAGCCCTCGTCGAAATTGCGGGCAAAACTATGCTGGAACACGTGTGGGAGCGTGCTTCACAGGCTCGCTATCTCACCAGCCTGGTGATCGCCACGGATGACGAGCGCATTCGCTCCGCCGCGGAGGGTTTCAAGGCTCGCGTGTTGATGACGCGGGATGACCATGCTTCCGGTACCGATCGCGTGGCCGAGGCAGCGTCGGCGTCCAATGCTCAGTACATCGTCAACATTCAGGGTGACGAACCGTTGATCGATCCCGCCGCCATTGATGCCGCTGTGCTCGGCGTGCTGGATGCGGAAGACGTCCAGATGGCGACGCTGAAGAAGAGGATCGAGCGTGCGGAGGAAATCCACAATCCCAATGTGGTGAAGGTGGTGACGGATTCCAAGGGCGATGCGATCTACTTTTCGCGTTCGCCGATTCCGTTCTCGCGCGAGGCCGCCGACGAAACCGCATACTTCAAGCACATCGGGCTGTACGTTTACCAGCGCGATTTTCTGCTGGGCTATCCGGACTTGCCCGTTGGTCCACTGGAACGTTCGGAGCGGTTGGAGCAGTTGCGCGCCTTGGAAAACGGGCACAAAATTCGCGTAGTGGAGACCGACTACGAGTCGCTGGGCGTAGATACGCCGGAGGATTGGAAGCACGTGGCGGGGCTGTTCGAAAATTTCAACTTTCAAAAGAGCGGGGTGAACGATTAGATGGCCAAATACATCTTCGTGACAGGCGGTGTGGTCTCGTCGCTAGGTAAAGGAATCGCGGCGGCGTCCATAGGATGCCTGCTCGAAAGCCGCGGGCTGAAGGTGACCCTTCAGAAATTCGATCCCTATCTCAACATCGACCCGGGCACGATGAGCCCCTTTCAACACGGCGAAGTCTTCGTCACCGACGACGGCGCGGAGACCGATCTCGACCTGGGCCATTATGAACGCTTCACGCACACGCCGCTAAGCCAGGCCAATAACCTCACCAGCGGCCGCATCTACGAACAGATCATCTCGCGCGAGCGCCGCGGCGACTACCTGGGCAAGACCGTTCAGGTGATTCCGCACGTGACCAATGAGATCAAAGCCGCCGTGCGAAAAGTGTCGTCTGATTCGGTGGATGTGGTGATTGTCGAAATCGGCGGCACGGTGGGCGACATTGAATCGCTGCCTTTCCTCGAAGCCATCCGTCAATTGCGCCATGAGCTGGGTCGCGAGCACACGCTGTTTGTTCATGTCACTTTAGTCCCATGGATCGCCGCCGCGCATGAATTGAAGACCAAACCCACCCAGCACAGCGTGAAGGAACTGCGCGCGATCGGTATTCAGCCTGACATTCTGATGTGCCGTACGGACCGGCCGATTCCGCAGGACATGAAAGAGAAGATCGCCCTGTTTTGCGATGTGACCGAAGAGGCCGTGATTACCGCTTCCGATGTCTCCAGCGTGTATGAATGCCCCATCGTCTTCGCCGAGCAGAAGGTGGATGAGATCATCATGCGGAGCCTCGCGTTGAAGGCCGGCCCCAGCAACATGACCCGCTGGACGGAGATGGTGGAGCGTCTCAAGAATCCAACCAAGGAAGTTTCCATCGGGCTGGTCGGTAAGTATGTTGAATATGAGGACTCCTATAAGAGTTTGAAAGAAGCGCTGCTTCATGGCGGACTGGCTCACGATGCGAAGGTCAAAATTACCTGGATCGAATCGGAGCGTTTGAAGTGGCCCTCCGCCGCACAGGACCTTTCGGAATTCGATGGAATCCTGGTGCCCGGCGGCTTCGGACGGCGAGGCGTGGAAGGCATGTTGTGCGCTATTCGCTACGCCCGCGAGTTCAAGGTTCCGTACTTTGGCGTGTGCCTGGGCATGCAGACGATGGTGATTGAATACGCTCGCAACGTCTGCGGGTTGGAGCAGGCCAACTCGACCGAGTTCGACCCGGCTACGCCCGATCGCGTCATTTATAAGTTGCGCGAGTTGAAAGGCGTGGATGAACTGGGCGGCACCATGCGGCTGGGCGCTTATTCGTGTAAGTTAGCCGAGGGAAGTTTCGCGCGCGCGGCGTATGGCGAAAAAGAAATCAGCGAACGGCACCGGCATCGCTACGAGTTCAACCGAGAATACGAAGACACGCTGAGGAAGCATGGCCTGCGATTGACGGGCGAAACTCCGGACGGCGTGTACGTCGAGATTTGTGAATTGGCCGACCACCCCTGGTATCTGGGCTGCCAGTTCCATCCCGAATTTAAGTCCAAGCCCCTGGAGCCACATCCTCTGTTCCAAGCCTTCATTGGAGCCAGCCTGGACGAGCATGAGCGGCGCAGAAGCCTGGCGCGATCGGGAGCCCGAGTTGACCACGTCACTGCTTAAAGCAGGATCGGTTTCCATCGGCGGAGGATCGCCTCTGGCTCTGGTCGCTGGTCCGTGCGTGATTGAGAGCGAAGAGCACGTGCAGTTTCTCTCCGGCGAAATCGCGAAGTTCGGCGCTCCTTTCGTGTTCAAGGCGTCCTTCGATAAAGCCAACCGCTCCAGCGTGACCTCGTATCGAGGGCCAGGGTTGAAGGAAGGTGTGCGTATCCTGAAAGGCATCCGCGACCGGGGCTTTTCTGTGATTACCGACATTCATGGCCCTGAGCAGGCCGACGTTGTCGCCGAAGCGGTGGACATTTTGCAGATCCCGGCGTTTCTGTGCAGGCAGACGGATCTGCTGGTGGCCGCAGGGCGAACGGGAAAAATCGTCAATATAAAGAAGGGGCAGTTTGTTTCGCCTTACGATATCCGGCTCGCGGCGGACAAGGTCGCTTCGACGGGCAACAACCAGATCATTCTTACGGAGCGGGGATCGTCGTTCGGCTATAACAATCTGGTGGTCGACATGCGAGGCTTGGCGATTATGCGTGGGTTCGGATGGCCGGTTGTGTTTGACGCAACGCACAGCGTCCAGCTTCCCGGCGCGGCCGGGACAGGCTCCGGAGGTCAGCCCGAGTTTATCGAGCCGCTAGCCAAGGCCGCGGTCGCGGTGGGGATCGACGGGTTGTTTGTGGAAGTGCATGAGTCGCCGGAGAGAGCGTTGTCGGACGGCGCCAATGCGTTGAAGCTCGACAAGCTCGCGGGGTTGTGGGCGCGGCTGAATCGCATTAGGGCAAGCCTGACGGAATCCTGAACCGCTGCGTAGACATCCTACAGAATATATCGTAGAATGTCTACACAATGCCCGGTAAGCCGTCTTCACGCGTAGAATTTCTCCAAGGCACTCTCGACGTGCTCATCCTCAGGACTCTCGCCGCGGGCCCGGCCCACGGCCATTTCATCGCCAAGCATATTCAGTGCACTTCAGAGGATCTGCTGCAGGTCGAGACGGGTTCTTTGTACCCAGCACTGCATCGGCTGGAGGCGAAAGGGTGGATCTCAGCATCATGGGATCTCTCGGAGAAAGGCAAGCGCGCCCGTTATTACCGGCTGACTGCAACCGGCAAGAAGCATCTCCTAACGGAGCACTCGCGATGGAACGCGTTTGCGCGCGCGATGGGGCTGATCTTAAATCCAGCGGATCAGGAGGGGCAATGATGGCGTTTTTCCGCAAGCTTAAATGGCTCTTTCATCGGCGAGACAAGGAAGATCAGCTTGCCGAGGAGTTGCGGTTTCACTTGGAGGAAGAGGTAGAAGAACGTCGCAGCGCGGGTATGCCGGAGAGCGAGTCTCAGTGGTCGGCGCGGCGCGAGTTGGGCAACGCGGGGCTGTTGAAAGAGGAAACGCGCGCGGCATGGACGTGGACCTGGGTGGAGCAGTTGATTCAGGATTTGCATTATGCGCTACGAACCATGGCTCGCAATCCATTGTTCACCGTGATGGCGGCGCTGTCACTTGCGCTCGGCATCGGGGCCAATACCGCAATTTACAGCTTTATGGACGCGCTGCTGATGCGATCGCTTCCGGTGGCGGATCCCAGTAGTTTGGCCGTGCTGAATTGGCACAACAAAATCGAGCGAGGCTCGGTCTTTCACGGCGGCAGCGGCAACTGGTATGACGACGATCGCAAGTACGGCGTCACCGCTAGAATCTTTCCGTATCCTGCCTTTGAGCTCTTCCAGAAATCCGACGGGATCTTTGCGAGCTTGTTCGGCTACTATTCCACGCGCAATTTGAATCTGGTGATTCACAACCAGGCCGAGATCGGCTCCGGCGAGTATGTTTCGGGCGAATATTTTCGCGGGCTCGGCGTCGCGCCCGCGGCGGGACGGCTCCTGCTTCCCGATGACGATCGCGCCGGGGCGCCTCCGGTAATCATGCTCGGCTTCGCCTTCGCCCAGGCTCGATTCGGCGACGTCGCATCCGCCGTGGGACAGTCTATTCTGGTCGACAACCTTCCGTTCACGGTGGCCGGCGTTGCGCCGCCCGGATTTTTCGGAGTCGATCCCTCCATTGCGGCTCAATTCTTTATTCCGGTGCACGCCAATTTCCTGCTGCAGACGAACTGGGGGAGCCGGGAAGAGATCGGAAAATGGTATTTGAACCCCAACGTCTACTGGATCGAGATGATGGGGCGGCTCCGTCCGGGCGTGACGATGGCTCAGGCACAGGCGGCGCTGGCGCCTATGTTCGACCGGTGGGTCGCAACCACGGCCACCACTGAGATGGAGCGCAAGAATCTTCCCGGATTTCATCTCACCGATGGAGCGACGGGGTTGGACACGCTGCGGCGCGAGTATTCCAAGCCCTTGTATTTCCTGTTCGCAATGGTTGGTTTAATTCTGGCGATTGCGTGCGCCAATGTCGCTAATCTCCTGCTGGCCCGCGCGACGGCGCGCCAGCGCGAAATGGCGGTGAGGCTCAGCATGGGGGCCGGCCGGTGGCGCGTGATCCGGCAATTGCTGACCGAAAGCGTGCTGCTGGCGTTCATCGGCGGGGCTGCGGGAATTTTGTTCGCGATGGGAGGTGTACGATTTCTGACGCTACTGCTGGCCCGCGGGAGCGACACCTTCACTCTTCACGCGGATTTGAACTGGCATGTTCTTGCGGCCGCGGCCGCACTGTCCCTGACCACTGGGCTGCTCTTCGGCCTGGCTCCGGCGCTTCGGGCGACGCGTGTGGACGTGATGCCCGTCCTCAAAGGCGATCAGGCAACTGATCGGCGGCCCCGCTTGCGCTGGCTCCGTTTTACGTTGAGTCACGCACTGGTTGTTTCGCAGATCGCGATTTCGGTTCTGTTGCTGGTAGGCGCCGGGTTATTTGTGCGGACGCTGTCCAATCTGCAATCGGTCGAGCTCGGTTTCCATCAGGATCATGTCTTACTGTTCAAGCTCAACGCGCAGCAGGCGGGGCATCGCGATCCTGAGATCCTCTCTTTCTATGGCGATTTGCAGCAGCAGTTCCAGGCGATTCCTCTGGTTCGCGGCGCGACCCTGTCCAATTCGCCCCTGGTGGGCGAGGGGACCTGGGGATCGCCCGTGATTCCCGTCGGCAAGGAGCCGCTGCAAGACGCGCCGGATGGGCATGGAAGCGGCTCTCCCAGGATGAGCACTCACATCTTGACGACCGGTCCGGGATTTTTTACAACGATGGGCATCCCGCTGTTGACCGGCCGCGAGTTCGACGAGCGGGACCACCTGGGTTCGCCGCCTGTGGCGATTGTGAATGAAGTATGGGCCAAGGCGAACCTCGGCGAACAAAATCCGATGGGACAGCATGTCGTTCTCAGCGTTAGAGGGCGTAAGCAAGACCTGGAGATCATCGGCGTCGCGAAAAATGCCCGTTATGGCGATCTCAAGGGCGAGTATCCGGCCGTGGTCTATATGGCCTACCAGCAAAACCTGTATCTGTCAGACGATATAACCTTCGCGCTTCGGACCGCGGGCGATCCGCTGGAATTGATCAACACAGTGAATCAGATTGTCCACAAAGCCGACGCTCGCGTGCCGGTAATGAAAATCAGGACCCAGGCGGCAATGATTCAGCAGACGATGGGCGAGGAGATTCTGTTTGCGCGGCTCTGCACCGGCTTCGCCGCGCTGGCGCTGGCCATTGCCTGCGTGGGACTTTACGGCACCATGGCGTACATCGTGGCGCGACGGACTAGCGAGATCGGTATACGGATGGCGGTGGGCGCACGGCGTGAGCAAGTGGTGTGGATGGTGTTGCGGCAGGTGTTTGTGATGGCGGCGGTTGGGCTCGCACTCGGGGTGCCGGTAGCGTATGCATCGGCGCGGCTGGTGGAGTCATCGCTGTATGGCATCAAGGCGAGCGATCCGGCGGCGATGGGAATCGCGGTGGGAACCCTGATCGTGGCCGCGATCTCGGCAGGTTACGCGCCGGCCAGGCGCGCATCGCGAGTAGATCCGATGACGGCCTTGCGGCACCAATAGAGCCTTTCAATCAGTCGTCAGACCGCCTGAAGCGTCGCGAGATCTCTTCGTTATAAGCGCGCTTCAAGCGTGCAATTCTGTCGACAAGTCCGGCGCAAATGGCATCCAGATTCAGCGCGCCCAATTCTTGATCCGTCATGGACGCGAAGTGCCTGCTCCAATCGGCTTCCATCTGGGGGTTGAACAGTTCCTTGTCCAGGACACTGACGGCTTCCAGACTGAATGCACCGGGGACCATCACCCGGTATTCATGCTTCACCGGTTGATCGCCGGTCGGCCATGCAACCTCCATAGCGGAGACCCGGCAGGGAATCCCCGCGTGATACAAAGCCTCGCGAGCGTTCTCGGCGTCGGTGGCCGCCGAATCACCAGGATGGCTCATATACGAACACGCGCACGCCGCGTCCTGCATCCAACTGGGGTCCTCCTCGGCGGAAACAGTCTCCGATTCTTGTGCCTCGGCCAACCCCCGCTTTTCCACCTCTGCGTCAAAACATTTCTGCGCCGCGCCGGTGAGTTCATTACGCTCAATGGCGAGGAGTTCCTCGTCGGAGAGTGACTGGTAAAGCTGGCGCAAACTTTCGAAAGTGATTTCCAATTCACTACCTCAATTCAAATGATGCAACAGCCGGGACTGCGGCCCTAGTTGGCCGACGGCCGCTCCACATGATCGATGACCAGCACTTCCACTGGCCCTTTCGTCGATTCCAGCCGCAGCCCCAGTTGTTGGATCGCGCTGAAGATCGACGGGCTCGCGATCTCGGAGGGGATCGCTCCGGGAGGCGGGGAAGGCAATCCCGACGTCGTATCGTCCGGGAGGAATTTTAGATTTATATCGAATATCCCGGAGAATCCCGTCTGATCCGTCACCGTACGTCCCAGCACCCGCGAGAGCACGCGCACGAACTCGGCTATCGGCACTTTGCCACCATGCATGCGCGCGCCTCCAGCTTCCAGCGGCACGTCCAAACCCCCACACCTAGGTGCGGGAGCGGGACCCTGGTCCGGAGGCTGCATTCGCGTTCCGGGGTTCGCCAAGGGGCCCACCAATTCCGTCTCCTCCACACAGCTTCCCTCCTTCGGAGGCGGCAGTTTGAGCCCGCCGCGGGCGGGCACCAGCGCGTAGACCATCATCTCGCGCGGCTCGCGATGGATCCGCAAGTCAAACCGCTCCGCCAGCAGCGATTGCAACATGAGCATCATTTGCTCATGGTCCGGATTGCCGGACGCCTTCGCATCCACCGCGTAGCCATCCGATTGGAACCACTCCGGACCACCCTCGATCTGGAAAGGCTGCACATGATAGGCGGCCTGCATCAGCACCCGGACCGGCGCACTTGCCGTCAGCCGCCCCGGAAAAGGCCGCATCATTCCCCCGCCCTGGCTGCCTGTTGGCTTGATGGAGGCGACTTCAAACTTGGGCCGCGCGGTCTGTCCCACTACTGCCATGGCGGTGATCGCAACCAGCGCCGCCGCGGTGGCTACAGCCCCGAAAGAATGTGAGCGAGAAGCTGGCCGGGGCATTCCTAGTAGTCTCCCTACCCGGTTCGCCAAGGAACCACCCGCCGCCTGAAGAACCGCCGCCTGGTGGTGCGCCTGCTCCCCAACTTGCGCCAGGGCGCGCGCGAAGCCTTCCGCGTCTCCCGTGATCGCCACCGCTGCGTCGTCGCAGCACATCTCCCGTTCGGAACGCATATGGCCAGACACCCACCACACCGCAGGATGATAGAACAGCAGCGCCTCCACCATACTTTGCAGCGCGTTCACCAGGTAGTCATAGCGCTGGATGTGGGCCAGCTCGTGGAGCAGCAACGCCTCCATCTGTTCCGGCGGCAGACCGGCTAACGCGCCCAGCGGCACCAGCACCACAGGCCGAAGCAGCCCGACAACGGCGGGTGTCTGCACGAGTCCGGAGATCAGCAGTTCCACGGGCCGTGAGACGCGCAGCCGCGCCCGGAGCCGGTCGAACGTCTGTTGCCAATGACGAGGTGCGGGCTGTACCCGCCTGCGGCGAAGCCGCTCCGCGATGATCCATCCGCCCAGCAGGCGCACCCAGAAGACCACGACGCCCGCCATCCACGCTGCCGCTACCCACGACAACCAACCGGGCGGAACCTGCTCGTAGCCTTCAACAAAAAAGCGAGGCAAATCGCCGAGGAAACCTGCCCCAGGAGACGCCGCCGCCGTGGGGATAGAGCGCGCCATCGCTATCGCCTCCGTCGACACCTGCCGCAGCACCGCCCAGGTCGCCACCGGCGCCGCCGCCATAGCCGCTAGGGCCGCGCATGCCAGCAAATAGCGGGCCTCGGGCCGCGAGGCGTATGGGCGCGCCGTCGCGTAGACCGCGGCGATCAGAACACCCTGCCAGAGGAAGTGAAGCAGCGTGGCTCCCAGCAATTCGATTCCGTTCACTTCTCCCCTCGTTTCTTTTTGTCGGGGTCGGCTATCATGCGGCGGATCTCCGCCAATTCATCGGCGGCTACCGGCTTGGCGCCCAGCGCTCCCAGGATGAGCCCCTTGGCCGACCCGCCAAAGGCCCGCTGCATGATGTCGCCCGCGATCCGCTGTTGCATTTGCTCACGGGGCACCGCCGGCTCATACACGTGATTGCGAAAGCGCTCGCTGCGCCGCAGCAGCCCTTTATCGGTCATCAGCCGCATCTGAGTGAGCGTGGTGTTGTAGCCGCTGTCTTTGGCCAGCTCTTCGTGTACTTCCCGCACGGTGGCCGGGCCTAGCCGCCACAATGCGGCAAGAATATCGACTTCGGCCGGGGTAGGCATGGGAGGTTCTGGAGGCATCTGTGGTGAGAATACAACTATTGGTATAGTATGTCAACTAGAAATATCTTACTAGGCTCGGCGGCCTCATTGTTCATGATGATTGTCACATCTTGACAATCATATGGAACGCCGTTATATTTGTTGCAACAGCTCCCTATGGAAAGTCCGAATACCGACGTGATCCAGGGCACTTTGGATATGCTCATCCTCAAGACTTTGAGCCTTGAACCCATGCACGGTTTTGGCATCGCCCGCCGCGTCGAGCAAATCTCGCGCGGGGTCTTCAAGGTCAACCCGGGGTCGCTTCTTACGGCGATCCAGCGGCTGGAGCGGGCCGGATTGCTGAACGGGGAATGGCGTCAAACCGAGAACTCCCGGCGCGCGAGGTTCTATTCGCTCACCAGCGCTGGAAAGAAACAGCTCGAAATCGATACAGCGGATTGGAAGCGCCGGGCATCGGCCATCGCTCGACTTTTGAACGCGGAGGGTTAACCCTATGTCGCTTTGGCGCCAGCTTGCACGTGGACTGCGCGTGCTCACCAACCGGACGGCGGCCGACAGGGACGTCACCGACGAGGTCCAGCACTACATGGAACAGGCTACCGATGCGTTTGTTGCGCGCGGACTCTCTGCCGAAGAGGCTCGACGGGCGGCGCGGATGCAATTCGGCAGCACCACGATGGTCCGCGAACAGGTGCGCTCGTACGGATGGGAGAACGCGATCGGGACGTTCTTCGCCGATTTGCGCAATGCGGCTCGCCGCCTTCGGAAGACTCCGGCTTTTACTTTGGTCAGCGTGCTGACGCTAGCGCTGGGCATCGGCGCCAGCACCGCAATCTTCAGCGCCGTGAATCCCATTCTGTTCCAGCCGCTGCCGTATCCGGATGCCGGGCAGATCATGATGATCTGGGATACGTCCCAGGGCTTGCGGCTCGACGTTACATTTCATACCTATCGCGAATTAGCTGCCCGGAGCCACTCCTTCGATGCGGTCGCGGTAACTCGGCCATGGCAGCCAACCTTTACCAGCCAAGCCGAACCGGAGCGATTAGAAGGGCAGAACGTGAGCGCGAGCTACTTCCGCGTGTTGGGAGTGCAACCGGCGTTGGGAAGGGACTTCAACGAAACCGACGATCAGTTCCGGGGCCCAAAGGTGGTGATCCTCAGCGATAGTCTATGGCGGCGGCGTTTCTCGGGCGAAAGCACCATCGTGGGGCGGGCGGTTGAGTTCGAAGGCAATCTCTATACGGTCATTGGTGTGATGCCCGCCAAGTTCGAAAACACTTTGAGTCCTTCGGCGGAGATCTGGTCGCCCCTGCAGGACGATCCGCAGAATATCACCGATCTGAATACCCGGGAATGGGGCCACAATCTGCGCATGGTGGGGA
Organism: Terriglobia bacterium; assembly: GCA_963766615.1. Classification (GTDB taxonomy): domain Bacteria; phylum Acidobacteriota; class Terriglobia; order Bryobacterales; family Bryobacteraceae; genus Palsa-187. The sequence continues at coordinate 168,360 of CAVYBC010000004.1, read as the reverse complement.
GGCTGCGGCCAGGCATCGGGGTAAATCAGGCCAATCAGGATCTCAGCCTCATTGCGCACAACCCTGTACCGGAGTTTCCCCGGCCGCCGTGGGCCTCCCTCTCGTCCGGGTTCATAGTCAACTCGCTCCAAAACGAGATTACGAGCGGCGTGAGACCCGCGCTATTTGCGGTTCTCGGCGCGGTCGCGCTGGTGCTCCTGATCGCATGTGTGAACGTGACAAATCTGCTCCTGGCCCGCGGGGCACAGCGCCGGGGCGAATTTTCCATGCGCGCGGCGCTGGGCGCGGGACGATCGCGTCTGATCCGGCAGGTGTTGATCGAAAGTCTGCTGCTCGCTATGCTCGGCGGCGTTCTCGGGATGGGCGTGGCGGAAGCCGGCGTACGGACATTGGTGGCGCTGAGTCCGTCTGGACTTCCTCGATTGAACGCGATCGCGCTTGACCATACGGTATTGTTCTTCGCCTTTGGCGTCACCACACTCATCGGGATCGCGGTCGGACTCATTCCGGCGCTGGACGCATCCCGAAGTGACTTGGCCGAGGGAATACAACACAGTTCGCGCCGTACAGCCGGCGGATACCATGGGACACGCCGCGCGTTGGTCGTATCGGAGATCGCCTTCGCATTGGTGCTACTGGTAGGCTCGGGTTTGCTGTTTCGCAGCCTGCAGACTTTGTTCGCCATATCTCCAGGGTTTGACGCCTCGCACGTGCTCACCATGCAAGTTCAGGAATCCGGACGGCGGTTCGATAACGACACAGCCCGTCGCCGGTTCTTCGCTCAGGCCCTGGACGAGGTACGACGTCTTCCCGGTGTCACCTCCGCGGCGTTCACCAGCTTGCTTCCATTGAGCGGGGATCAATTTGGCGTGTATGGCGCGCAGTTCGAGAATGAGCGCAGCTTCCAAGTGTTTCGATATGTGGTGACGCCTGACTACTTTGAGACGATGGGTATCGCGCTCCGTCAAGGCCGCCTGCTCAATGAGCGTGACAGCGAATTTGCGCCGCCCGTCGTTCTCATCAGCGAATCCTTGGCAAAAGTTGCATTCACGGGCCAAGACCCAATTGGCCAGCGTGTTCACGTCGGCCCTGCGAACAGACCGTGGTATATTGTCGCCGGCGTGGTGGGTGACGTGAAGCAGACGTCCCTGGCGGAAGTGCAACCCAAAGCCGTGTACCTGACGCCCGCCCAATCCTGGTTTGCCGATGCCAGCCTGTCGCTGGTTCTTCGCGCCCGTTCGGAGCGTAGCGACGCTGGCAACTCGGGTGACGCTGCGCCGCTTGTCCCAGCCGTCAAGAATGCGATTTGGTCGGTAGACAAGGATCAGCCGATTATCCACGTCGCCTTGATGGACACATTACTTGCCGCATCCGAGTCGCAACGGCGTTTCACCATGATCGTATTCGAAGCTTTTGCTTTCGTCTCGCTGGTGCTTGCGGCTGCCGGCATCTATGGCGTGTTGTCGGGCAGCGTCACAGAGCGAACCCGTGAGATCGGGGTGCGGTCCGCGCTAGGTGCGTCGCGCGGCAAGATCCTCGCGTTGGTGATTCGCCAGGGGATGACACTCACAGGGCTTGGTGTTCTGATTGGAGTGACCGGAGCAGCAGCTATGACCCAAGCCATTGTGACAATGCTGTTCGGCGTTTCGCGGCTCGACCCGATTACCTATCTGGCGGTCATCGCGCTGCTGGTAGCCGTTTCGGCGATCGCCTGCTGGGTGCCTGCCTGGCGCGCGGCAAGGGTGGATCCCTCAATCACGTTGAGGGCGGAATAGGCGGGCGATCTCTTTCCGGCCCACCGAATCGCTTAATTTGAGTACAGTCAAAATGTGACGACTCGCTCGAAAGCTGGCAACAAACCTCGAATTTCACGCTCTAGCAGCGCAACTGAAACACCCAATTCACATGCGCCAGTCTCAGTTACAAGTACAATGGGTGGACTTCAAAAGGAGAACCGGATGAGCGCTGCTTCGGAAACCATGATTTCGATCGGGGACAGTGGAGTCCTGAACGCGCCCGCCGGGCCGGTGCTGTCCGGCCTGTGGATTGACCGCGATTTAAGCTGGTTGGACTTCAACGATCGAGTGCTGGCCGAAGCACAGGATGAGCGCACGCCTTTACTGGAGCGCGCCAAGTTCCTGGCCATCTTCAGTTCCAACCTGGACGAGTTCTTCATGAAGCGCGTGGCGGTGCTGCGCAAGCAACTGAACCCTGAGAGGCTGGAACTGCTCAGCAAGCTGCGCGAAAAACTGGTCACAGGCCTGCTGCGTCAGGCCGAGTGCTTCCGCAATGGGATTCTTCCCGGCCTCGCAGCCGAAGGAATTCTCATTCGCCGTTGGGAAGAGCTCAACGAGGATCAGCAGCAGGAATGCAGCCGGTATTTCGACGAGCAGGTATCGCCCGCGTTGACCCCCATCGTGATCGAAGCGTCGCATCCTTTTCCGTTTCTTTCCAGCCTTTCCACATCGCTCGCTTTTGCGTTGAAGGACACCGCCCGAGGCGAAACGATGTATGCGCGGGTGAAAGTCCCCACTGTGGTGAAGCAGTGGGTCCGGGTGAGAGCCGATGTGGACCCCTCGCAGACGCTGCTGGTACCTCTCTATGAAGTGATTCGGGGCAATATTCACAAACTCTACGACGGGATGGAATTGTCCGGCGCGACATTATTTCGTCTGACTCGCGATGCCGAACCGGAACTGGAAGAGGACCCCGACGACGAATATAGCGAGCAGGTAAAAGAGCGGATCCGTCTTCGCCGCTATGAACCCGTGGTTCGCCTCGAGTTCGGGCCGGGAAGCAATCCCGAGATCCGAACCATTCTTTGCGATCGCTTCGGCCTCCAGCCTTTTGATGTGTACGATCTCCCGGAAGAGGTGGACTACACATCGTTATTTGAATTGCTGTCGCTGCCTGGCGCTGCCTTGCACGATGCTCCCTGGGCTCCTGTAACTCCGCCGGCTCTGAACGATCCCCATCCCGATTTCTTCGGAGCGATTCGCGCGGAGGACATCCTCTTAAGTCATCCTTACGAGAGTTTCGATGCGAGTGTGGAACACTTTGTGGCCGCTGCATCGCAGGATCCGCACACCGTCGCGATCAAGATGACCGCCTACCGCATCGGCGACGACACGCCCTTCGTAAATTCCCTGATGAAAGCAGCCGAGGCCGGCAAGCAGGTTGCGTGCGTGATCGAGATCCAGGCTCGTTTCGACGAAGAGCGGAATCTGCACTGGGCCGCTGAATTGCAACGCGTCGGCGCTCACGTCACGTTCGGCGTCAAGGGCCTGAAAGTTCACGCCAAGACGATTCTGGTGGTGCGCAAGGAGTCCACGGGGTTGCGCGCTTACGTTCACATCGGCACGGGGAATTACCATGTGCGGACCGCTCGCCTTGTACGCCGACGTGGGATTGCTGACGTGCGATCCCAAGATCACGCGAGACGTGGTCAAACTGTTTCACTATCTCACCGGACATTCCCAGACTCCAACATATGAATCGCTCCTGGTCGCCCCCACCGGCATGCGGCCTCGCTTCCTGGCGCTGATCAAAAGAGAGATTGAAAACAAAAAGGCGGGACGGCCTGCGGGAATCGTCGCCAAGTTAAACCAGTTGGAAGACCCGGAAATGATCCAGGCGATGTGTGAAGCCTCCGCGGCCGGCGTCCAGGTGGACCTGATCATCCGCGGTTTCTGCTGCCTGCGTCCTGGTGTTCCCGGACAGAACGGAAAACATCCGCGTCCGTTCCATCATCGGACGATTTCTGGAGCACTCCCGCATTTTCCATTTCGCCGCCGGCCATGAAAATCCGGTGGAGGGCGAGTTCTACATCGGCTCGGCGGACTGGATGTACCGCAATCTTTCCAAGCGCGTCGAGGTCATAACGCCCGTTACGTCGCAAGGTCCAAAAGAGAAGCTCTGGGAGATCCTGGACGTCTACCTGAAGGATCGCCGCCAGGCCTGGGTGCTTGGCAGCGATGGAAACTATTCGCGCTTGACGCCCGACGGGTCATCCGATGAATGGGCCCGTTTGGGTGCGCATGAGTCCCTGATGAAGATCACTCGCCAGCGGTTGAATGCCTAACCAAAAAGCGCAGCTTTGAATCAGAAGGCGCATCACCCGGTCTTAGCAAAACTGCTGGAGCTTCTCATCCCGTCAGCCGATCCGGTGGATGATAAGGACCGGTCCGAATTCGAACGTTTCGCTCTGCCTCACGATTTTAAGCCACGGCTGAGTTTCGTGGAGGCAATGGTCTCCGTTGTGACCACGGTCACCAGAATCTTTCTGGCATCGCTTCTCTTTGCGGTGTGGGGCACATATTCGTTTCTCGCCTGGAATACCATCCATCGAGCATGGCTGCGAGTCATGGTCCTGTTACCGTTGTTACTGTTATTTCTCCTCTTCTTCGCTCTGCTGATGATAGCTATCTCCGCGATAAAAAAGGTGATTTCCCAGCACGTCCGCTGATTGTAATAATTCGTCCCTCTGTAATCTGTATGTAGTATTGCTGCTATACACTCCTTCGGAATGGAACTCTTCGGACAAAGTATTACCGTAGGTAGCGGCATTCTTCTTTTGTTGGCCTTGGGGCTCGCTTTGAGCTTCGAATTCGTAAATGGATTTCACGATACCGCCAATGCGGTGGCGACCGTCATATATACACACACCCTGAAACCGACCTATGCGGTCGTCTGGTCGGGCTGTTGGAATTTGATTGGCGTCCTCATGTCAACGGGCGCAGTAGCATTCGGCATCCTGGCGCTGTTGCCGGTTGAGCTGGTGCTCAACGTCGGCTCCGGAGCAGGCTTCGCCATGGTGTTCGCGCTGCTGATCTCTGCCATCATCTGGAACCTGGGCACCTGGTATCTCGGGCTTCCGGCTTCCAGCTCTCACACATTAGTGGGAGCGATACTAGGCGTTGGTCTGGCCAACTCCGCCATGTCCGGCGCACATCAATTCGGCGAAGGTATCAACTGGGCAAAGGCGTCGGAAGTAGGCATGTCCTTGCTGGTGTCCCCGATTGTAGGGTTCTCTTGCGCCGCACTTCTTCTTCTGCTGTGCAAGGCACTGATCAAACGTCCCGACCTTTACGCCGCTCCCGAACCGGGCAAGGCTCCCCCCACCTGGATTCGCGGCCTACTGATGCTCACCTGCACCGGCGTCAGCTTTGCGCACGGTTCCAACGACGGCCAGAAAGGCATGGGCCTCATCATGCTGATCCTCATCGGCATCGTCCCCATCACCTTCGCCGTCGACTTGAACACCTCCCAGGCCTCCATCGTGGAGCTTCAGTCGACCACCCAAACCATCATCGGCCAAATGGATCAGCACTCTCCCGGCGTTGCCATGGCCGGATATCAGGTCGCTGCCGACGAATTGTCGGCATATTTGAGGACCACCGGAAAGGTAACCGACCGAACCTTCGCCGCAATCGGCTCCAAGTGCCGCGAAATCTCTGAGCTTCTCACGAACAAGAAGTCTCTCACCGAACTCAACCCCGACGAGCGCCGCACCCTGCGCAGCGATTTGTATCTGACCTCGGAAGCACTCGGCAAGCTGATCAAGCAGAAGAAACTCGAAAACGCGGCCGAACAGAAAACCGTCGCGACGCTGAAAGGGCACATGGATAAGCTGACCAAATTCATCCCTATCTGGGTGAAGGTCGCCGTCGCGCTAGCGCTCGGACTGGGCACCATGATCGGTTGGAAGCGCATCGTTGTTACTGTCGGCGAGAAGATCGGGAAAGAACACCTGACTTACGCTCAGGGCGCCTCCGCGGAATTGGTTGCCATGGCGACCATCATGGCCGCGGATAACCTGGGCCTTCCCGTGAGTACGACGCACGTGCTCTCCTCGGGAATCGCGGGCACCATGGCGGCTAACCGGTCGGGATTGCAAATGGATACTCTGCGCAACCTGCTGCTGGCCTGGGTGCTGACCCTGCCAGTCTGCGTGCTGCTCGGCGCGGGAATCTTCGCGTTCTCTCTAAACATGCTGATTCGGCTCGGCGTAAAGTAACGTCGGAATCCGCGCGGAAACGCCGTCGCGATGCGACAATAGAATCAGCAAATGGTTAAGTACGGCTATACGTACGCCGGAGGACTGATTCTTGGCGGCCTTCTTGTCATCTATTTGGCAGGCTGGCCGTGGTCGCTTCCGTTTTTCATTTTGGCGGTCTTTTGCCTGAATTTTTTTCGCGACCCCGACCGCGCAGTGCCAGAAGGGCCTGTGGCTGTTTCGCCCGCCGATGGCAAGGTAGTTGCGGTGGTGCCTCTTGACAAGGGAGGCCATCGCATCAGTATCTTTCTGAATGTCTTCGACGTGCACGTGAACCGCACGCCGATCCCAGGCAAAATCACCTGCGTCAACTACAAGAAAGGCGAGTTTCTGGTCGCCAGCAAGCCTGAAGCAAGCGAGGCCAACGAGCAGAGCATTCTGACTGTAAAGGGCGTTATTGGAGGAGTGGAAACCAAGGTAACGTTCAAACAGATCGCCGGCCTGATTGCCAGGCGCATCATTGTTTATAAGAAGGCCGGGGATGTGGTCGACGCCGGGGAGCGCATCGGTCTCATTAAATTCGGCTCTCGCGTCGATGTACTACTGGGACCGGAGTGGGATGTCGCGGTCAAAACGGGCCAGCGCGTCGCGGCTGCGTCCAGCGTGATTGCGCGAATCCACTCGGGCACTGTCTCGGGAGGGGACGCCGCATGACATTTCAGGATCGCCTGATTGATCCCAATTCGCCGGATCGCCGCCCACGGCGCGCGGCCTATGCTCTGCCAACGCTATTCACCGCCGGCAACGTGTTCCTGGGCTTCTATGCGCTGCTGGAAACTTTTCAGGGCGCCATGGTGTTTCTGGCAAACGCCGCCAGCGCCCACCTGCATTTTCAGGCCGCCGCCATTTCCATCGGAGTTGCCGTGTTTCTGGACGGCTTGGATGGCCGCATCGCCCGCATGACCAACACCGTGAGCGATTTCGGCCGGGAAATGGATTCGCTGGCCGACGTGATCACCTTCGGCATCGCTCCCGCAGTGCTCGCATTTGCGTGGGGAGTGCAGTTTGTCGATATGGCCGAGAACCCTTTGGGCGTCGAACAGCTCCGGCGCGCTGGATACTTCTTCGTATTTCTCTTCCTGCTGTGCGGAGCGATGCGCCTGGCGCGATTCAACATCCAGAAGAATCCGGTGCCCAAGAATCCTGGCAGGCCGGACCGCAAGTATTTTGTCGGACTCCCGATTCCTTCGGCCGCCGCCGCGGTGGCGTCCATCGTCTATGCGGCGGACAGCACTCCTCTGCGCTCCTGGATGTGGTCGATCGCATGGCTCGCGTTGATGTTCCTGCTGGCGTTTCTAATGGTCTGCACCTGGCGCTATCCCAGCTTCAAAGATCTCAACCTTACCAAGCCTCGCTCCCCGTTGACGTTCGTGGGAATGGCAATTCTGATTTACCTGATCTGGAATTTTTCGCAAGCAATGCTGTTAGGCTTGAGCATTTGTTATGTCGCCAGCGGAATTGTGCTTCGCGCAGGTGGCATTTTCCGCCGCCGCTTGCGTCCGCCCCCGCCGCAACCAAAGCTGGAGCACCAAGTTGGCTGACGTTCGGGAACACCCGCTGGTGGCTGTGGTGGGTGCGGATACCTTGCTCGCCAAGGAACTTCGCGAAGTGCTGGACGCATTGCCGGTCGCCCCGCGCGTGCAACTGATCGCTGCCGCATCGGACGGTTCCACAGTTCTTGCCGCGGAAGAAGAGGATGTCGTTGTAATGACGCCTCTGATCGCGGAAAGCCTGGCCGGGGTAAAGGTCGCGTTTCTGGCAGGCTCGCCCGCATCCAGCCGCAAAGCCGCGAAGGTGGCCGAGCAAGCCAATCTTAAAGGCGACACGCGCTTAATTGACTTATCAGGCGCCCTTGAGGAGCGTCCCAATGCGCGGTTGCGTGCCCCGATGGCCGAGCCTCTGCCACCCGCGGGCCTGGGCGACGCGGTTCAAGTGATCGCGCATCCGGGTGCCATCGCACTCACGATTTTTCTTGCAGCTCTTTCGCAAGGCGGCAAATTGCGCCGCACCTTGATCCACGTGTTTGAACCCGCCAGCGAGCGTGGCAAGAAGGGCCTGGAAGAACTGCGCCAGCAGACGGTGGCGGTGCTGAGTTTTCAAAAACTAAAAACCGACGTCTTCGACACCCAGGTTAGTTTCAATCTGCTGCCTGCTTACGGCGAAGAGGCGATGGAGCCGCTGGATTCCGTTGAGGAGCGCCTGGAGCGGCACTTGGCTTCTTTGCTTTCGGTCTGGCCCGGAATCCCGATGCCATCGTTGCGAATGATTCAGGTACCCGTATTTCACGGCTATAGCTTCTCGGTGTGGGCGGAGTTCGAAGAGACCGTTCACACGGAGGTGCTCGCAAAGGCCCTTGATTCGGCTGATCTCGATGTCAGGCAGGATGATCCTCCTTCGAATATCGGATCGGTCGGGCAAAGCGGACTCAGCGTAGGCGCAATTCGAGTGGACCGCAACAATCCGAGGGCCTGCTGGTTCTGGGTGGTCGCCGACAATTTGCGTTTAACGGCGGAAAATGCCGTTGCCGTGGCAAAAGAATATTTGTGAAGCAGCTCTTAGCAATTCTTTGCCTAACAACTTTAAGCTCCTGCGGCTACCACGTCGCCGGCAAAGGCGAACTGATCCCGGCGACCGTAAAGACCATCGCCATTCCCGCCTGGGGAAACGTCACCACTCGCTACAAGCTCACTGATCACATTCCGGAAGCCCTCTCGCGCGAGTTCCTGACGCGCACCCGCTATAAGGTCATCACCGATGTGAATCAGGCTGATATGGTTCTGCGCGGCGCAGTGATCAGATATTCCGCATTCGCCACAGTGGTCGACCGCGACACGGGCCGCGCCACGGTAGTCGAGCTTCACCTGCTTCTTCAGGTTTCGCTCACCGAACGCGCCACCGGCAAAGTGCTGTTCACCCGCCCGAGCTTCGAAGTTCGCGAACGATACGAAATAAGCGGCGACCCGAAGCAATACTTCGACGAGAGCGACGCCGCTTTGGACCGCGCCAGCCAAGAGGCAGCCCGCAACGTCGTCTCGTCTATTCTCAACAATTTCTAATGACGCCCGAACAGTTCCTGGACCAATTGCAAAAGAAGGGCCCGCTGCCGGCATATCTTTTCCTGGGGCCTGAAAGCTACAATCGCGACCGCTGCCGCAAGGCTCTGATCGCCAAGGTGCTCGGCGAAGAGGACCGCGAAAGTGGCTTCACCAAACATGATTTGGACGAAACCCCGCTAGCAGCCGCTTTGGATGACGCGCGGTCGCTATCGTTGTTCGCTTCTAAACGGGTAATCTGGCTAGCTCGCGCCGAAGCTGCCCTGCCGCGAGGAAAAGCCGTCGTGGGAAGAGAAGACGATGAGCCCACAACCGGCGGCGACGCCGACGCGCTAACCGCCTACCTTCGCGAGCCGACTCCGGATGTGGTCGTGGTGGTCGACTCGGCGCGCTTCGAATTCGAAGGCGAAGACAAAGCTCGTCTGGAGCGCGTCCAGAAATTCTTCTCCGTCATCCCAGCGCAAGTGGAGTTTCGCCCTTTCGCGCCGGACGCCGCCAGGGCATTCGCTCAGAGCCAAGCTAAAAAGGCCGGACTGCAATTGCCGCTGGTGGAGCTGGCCTTGCTGCTGGAAGCCACCGGCGGCGATGCGTCCAGAATCGCGGTGGAGATCGAAAAGCTGAGCCTCTACGCGGGATCGAGAAAGGTAACGGCGGAAGACATTCTGGCGCTAGTGCCCGATGCACAGGCAGCCAACATCTTCGCGCTGGTTGCTGCATTGGGGCGAGGGGATCGCAAGAGGTCGCTGGAACTTCTGGACATGCTGGCGCGCGAAGGCGAGTACATGCCGCTGGCTCTAACCTTCCTGGCCACGCAATTTCGCATGGCCCTGGCCGCACGCGATGCCGGCCTGAGAGGCGCCAATGCCATTCAAGGTCACTTCAATAAACTGGGGGCGCGCATCTGGCCGGAGCGTGCCCGGCAGATTGAACAAACAGTGGAGTCGTTTCCGAAAGAACGGCTTGGAGCGCGCGATTCACCGCGTATTTGAGGCGGACCGCTCCCTTCGCGATGCACGGCCGGACGACCGCATCGTGATGGAAGAGATGATTTTGTCTTTAACTGCGAAGCCTTAGGCGGCGAGCTTGCGAAGGTGCAGGGTCAGACGGCTCTTGTAACGCGCCGCTGTATTCTTCTTGATAATGCCCCATTTGGCGGAGCGATCGATCAACCGGAACGTCTGCGGAACCAACGCCGTGGCGCCCTTGGCATCCTTGGCCGCAAGCAGGCGGCGCATCGCTCGAATCTGGTGACGAAGGCGTGACTTCCTGACCCGGTTCACCGTAGTCCGATGTTCTGCGACGCGCACACGCTTTAGCGCGGATACTGTGTTAGCCATGAACCTTTAGTTTAGCGCGACGCCGGAAGACCGGTCAAATCCCCTAGTGTCCTTAGGACACTATTTCAAATCCGACGCAACCTCCAGCTTCTGCAATACGACTTCCGCCCTGGCGACCGGGTGGCTGTAGGTCCACAGATTCAAGTGAAGGGTCTGGTCAAGCGGCCGGATCGAGCCGGGATGCCGCCAATTTACCTGCAGAGGCGAAGATTCCGAGAAGGCCCGAAACGCGATCGCGTCAGGCCTCCAAACGCCTTCAAAGACACGGCTGTTTCGCCTGATTCAAGCTAAAGCGTTTGATGTTGCCTTCGGCATCCGCGGGTTGCACGACGAACTGCGCGTCCCGAGGATCGGCAGCCGAACCCCATTGCGAAACCTCCGCGAAATCAATCTCCCGGTTGGCTTTATGCGAACTGAAACTCGAATAAGTGAAGAATCCGAAAACCAGGGCCGGGCTCAACGTATCCAGACCCGAGGCCACTTGCAGGCGGTAAGTCCCGTACCCGCCCAGGCTTCTGGCGAGCACCACCTCGGCACAGGTATAGACCCCTTTGCGCCGGGTCACCGCGAGATGGAGACGTCCCTCCCGATCCACATGGACATTGTGTTTGTCGTAAACGCAATTTCCGGGGCCGCCGGTCCACTCCCGCACCAGAAACTCATAGCCCGACCAGCGGATCACTTTCTCATGCGGCTGAGGCCGAATCCGAAAATCCGATGCGAGCACTTGCGCCTCGATGTAATCCGGGACGCGCGCTTCGTTGGTGTGGCACAAAGGAACGAACTCCCTGGGCACCAGCAGCGCGACGAAGTGTGTGGCTTTGGCAGCCTCTGAAACTCGAACCGAAAAGAACCCTGAAGCGTCAGGCTGCACCGAGGTTTGCCGGCAGCTTGGCTGGATGCTGAAACCCTTCACGCGCGAGAAGATCACCACAGAAACCCTGCTCAGGTCGGCTTGCGTCACGCGGCCCTCAATTGATCCTTGCTTTCCGTAAGCAGGAAGGCTAGTGATTTCGATCCGTTGGGCGGGGGCGGAGACCGCAAACATCAGCAACCAAGCCGCGACATAGTGCACCACTTCAGTATGATCGGGGCATGGCGCGTATTGGGCTTCTTCATCCCGGTCAGATGGGATTCGCGGTCGGCAGCACTTTGAAGAACAGCGGACACGAAGTGCTGTGGGTCTCACTGGGCCGCGGCGCCCAAACCGCGGAGCGAGCCCACGCGGCCGGGCTTCACGATGTGGGGACTGTGGACGCGCTCGCCCACCAAGCCGAAGCGATCGTAAGTGTGTGCCCTCCCGAGTTCGCCGCTAGCGTTGCGGAGACCATTGCCCGCTCCGAATTCAAAGGACTCTATGCCGACCTGAACGCCGTGTCTCCAGATTCCAAGAAGGAAATGGCGCAGCGTATGGAAGCCTCCGGCGTAAGCTTCGTCGACGGCGGCATTGTAGGCCTTCCCGCAAAGGAGCGAGGCCGAACGTGGATCTATTTGAGCGGTCCCGAAGCCGCCAAAGCTGCTTCTTTGTTCACCGCCGGGCCCCTGGAAGTGGAGCTCGTCGGCGCCGAGGTCGGCAAGGCGTCCGCGCTCAAGATGTGTTATGCAGCATGGTCCAAAGGGTCCACCGCGCTGATTGCCGCTGTCATTGCCGCCGCCGGAGAGATGTCGGTATTGGAAGAATTGAAGTGCGCATGGTCGCGCGGCGGACCCGTTTACTCGAAAGGTGGAAGCTGACATCCTCCGCGCCGCGCCCAAAGCCTGGCGTTGGGCCGGGGAGATGCGCGAGATCGCCGCTACGCTGGAGGCGGCAGGACTGCCGCGGCGGCTTTCATCACGCAGCGGAAGATCTGTACACCCGCCTGAGAACGCTCAAAGACTCGGACGAGGTGCAAATGAAGGATGTAATGGCGCGTCTCACTAAACCCGCCTGATGCGCGCCACAGCGTACACTCAAATGATGTCGCGCATGGGCAAAATCTTCTGGATACTGCTCATCACCGACACGATTCCCCCGATCGGTTATGGGCTCTATATCCTCTTTGATGCCATACGTAGCAATCAAAGGCTGTCTACCCTCCATCCTTTTGTCTACCTCTTCATCGCTGTCCCCCTCTTCTTGTCGGCAATCCTCGCGCTGGCCTACCGCAATGCGCGCTCTGCGTCGTCTCACTGGATTCTGCTGGCGCTGGTGGCTTTACCATTCGTAGTGGTCCCGTATATTTTCGGGAGCGATTACCTGGATCAGCGTAGTGAGGATGCCGGCGCGAGAATCTACACCGACTCAGCGCACACCAAACTTCTGGCAGCCATCTACGCCCAGGACTCCAACAAGGTTCGGGAAATGGCTGCCCAAATGGATATCAACGCGGTGTCGCCGGATTCTGGCCAGAATCGAACCTATACCCCTCTCAAATTCGCCGTGGAAAAATTCGCCGCCGCCGCCAACGATGGAAAAGACAAGGACGACCAGCGTCACAGGCGTCTGGAAATGGTTCGCCTGCTGCTGTCGCTAGGCGCCAAACCCAATCCGGCTCTGGAAGCCGCGTGCCGGGCGGCCCACCCCGAGGCCCTGAGCCTGCTGCTTGACGCGGGCGCAGACCCCAACTATAAGGAACGCGCAGCAACCATAGCGCATGGACCGAACGCGGCCGAACCCGCGTTCTATGGTTGTTTCAACTACCAAGCAAGTCTGGAGAATCTGAAACTTCTTGCGGCGAGAGGGGCCAACTTCTTACTGCCGGACCGTTACGGAAATTCGACCGTGATGGCAGCTTTCGCGTGTTCGCGATGGGAAATGGTTCTGTACCTTCACGAGCACGGCGTTCCACTGGTGTGGCAAGGCGATCGTGCCTGGGTGGACTCGATGATAAAGTCGGCGTTAGAGCAGGCCAAGCAAAACGGCCGCGAGCCGTCCGAGGAACTCAAAAAAATAATCGACCTGCTGAATTCCTCCGGACAGCAGCAGTAAATGGAAGCGGTCCTTTAGGGTGCTTTGACGGACTCCACCGCAGCCGCCCGCCTGACCATGCGTTTCCGTACGATCAGCAACCCGATAACCCCCAATGCAGTCAGAAAAATCGAACCTGGTTCCGGTGAGAGTTGGAGTGTGACGCCATCCAGGAACAGATAGGGCGGTACTCCATTGGTTGTGTTGCTCATGAGGCTGGAGGAAGTGAACGAGATGATTTCGTTTGCGCTTGTGGCTTTGAACGCATACGAAATCTTTTGCCAAACGGGCGTATCCGGTGTCCCCAAAAGAGACTGGTCGCGCCAAAAGATGGAATTTTGCGTCTGACTTCCAAACGTTGTCCCCCCAGTAATATTGGTCCCGTTTACCGTTCCGCCGACATCGACCGACCACCAGTCCGTCGCGAACCCCTGGTTGCTCGTCTGCTGCCCTGCCGCCTGATAGAAAGTCAGTACGTAGGTCTTGCCGACGGTCATTCCGGTGGCCGTTTGATAAATCGTTCCGTTGTAGCCATGTACCGTATCGGCGTCCATCACCACGTAGTTCCCTCCATCGGGGCTGGTCGGGGCAAGCGCATACAGTGTCAGATTCGAAGAACCGCCCGTCCAGCCCGTACCGCAAACATTGTTGTCCTGGGTGGAGTGGGTCACCACGCAGTGAAGATTGTTCGGATTTAGCATGGTCCAGCTTTGCATGTAGTTTCCAAGTCCGCTGGGAGTGTCGCCGAAAGCGAAGCCGCCATTTGTTGACGCAACGGTTGGACAGCTAGCAGCGGTCGCGCCGCCGCTCGTGGCCGAACAGTTTGAGAAACTTCCGTTGTTAAAGGACAACGCCGCTTTAGCACTGGGGGTAAAAATAAAGAGTCCAACTGCACAGCACAACACCCAGGCGAATCGCCCACTGCACGGACTCTTACGGGAACAAATCATATGACAATGTTGCGCTGGATACCGTTTCGCAACAATTGGGAGCTGTCCGCTGTGAGGAGTGCAAAGGTACTTAGAACCCGGTACCAGGGTGGCTCCGGTACTGGGAGACTGGTTTACAGCGCACAGCACGCGACGTGCTCCCACGGCCAGTAACTGATCTCACGTCGCGTGCGTTGTGCGCTGGTTACTGAAGAGAGAATCAGTACATGCACATGGTGGTTCGGCCCGCCCTGCTGCCCACGCGCCATGCAGCCGATTCTTGTATTTGTGAGGGATTTGCTCCAGCTCACGGTCGTGCTTGCCGTTCTGATGGGCGTTTTTGGCTCTTTGGAAAAGTTATGGGGCTTGAGACGCCAAAAACTTTTTCGCAAAGCGTTCGTAACCGATCTTGTTTACTACTTCCTCAGCGGGATTCTTCCCCGCCTGCTCCTGATCCTTCCCCTGAGCCTGTTGGCGCGGGTCGCCCACCATTTTTTTGCGGGAACCCTGTACCAATGGACAGTGGCTCTGCCTCTGGTGGTCCGCGTCATCCTGGCCGCCGCCGTAGGGGACATCGGATCGTACTGGGGGCACCGCTGGTCGCATGAGATCCCGTGGCTCTGGCGTTTCCATTCCGTCCATCATTCGGCGGAGGAGATGGATTGGCTCATCAACACGCGAGCTCACCCTGTGGATCTGATCTTCACCCGGCTGTGCGGTTATGTTCCGATGTACGTTCTAGGGCTCGCCCAACCGATGGCGGGGGCACAACTGGACGCCGTCCCATTGATCGTAGTTGTTCTGGGAGCCTTTTGGGGATACTTCATCCATGCCAATCTACGTTGGCGCTTCGGCTGGTTTGAGTACCTGGTCTCGACTCCGCATTTCCACCACTGGCACCACACTTCCAGTCAGGAGAGCATCAACAAGAACTACTCGGCACTTCTGCCTGGTGTGGATGCAATGTTCGGAACGCTGTACCTGCCCGGCAAGACGTGGCCGGAGCAGTATGGAACGGTCGAGCCGGTGCCGGAGACGCTCGCCGCGCAGCTCTTGGTATTGAAATAAGGCCATGATAAAAATGGCCGCGGACAAAGATCTGTGTCTTCAATCGGCGTTTATCTGCGTTCATCCGCGGCCATAAATGTTTCACAGCTATACAGGATCAGTCCCCAGATTGATGCGCCATCACCGCATGAGCGGCAGCCGCCCCATGGCCTGAAAGCACGTATTCGGGGTAAGCCGAGATTCCGTGCTGGTCGATGTCCAGGCCCACCAGCTCGCCCTGCCGCGAAACGCGCAGGATGCCGAGAGCATTCAGTGCGGCAAACATTGCCATCGCGCTGGCAAACGTCGCAGTGCAGACGATCGCGCTGCCGATGAACTGCGCCTCCAGGACTTTCGTTCCACCGCCATAGAACAAGCCCGTGAGAGCATCAGCTGACTTAGGAACAATGGAGGGTATCCCGAATGGACTCGAACCGCCCGCTGCGTACTCTCCGCTGGCGAACAGGCACAGCGAAAGCGTGCCCCAGATACCGCACGCCCCGTGAACGGGCCAGGCTCCAACAGGATCGTCGATGCGAAGATGTTCCAGCAGCTCCATTGCGACGATGACCAGGACACCGGCCACAGTTCCAATCGCACAGGGGCCCAACCCGCTGACCCAGTAGCAAGGGCAAGTAATCGCCACCAATCCAGACTCTTCGATGGATCCTGCTTTGTAGTGGAACTGGACCAGCCCAGCTCTCATGCCTGTTCTGCATCCTAGTAAAGTAATCCGTCTTCTCCTGGTGGACGATCACGAGATGGTCCGCGAGGGCCTCGCCCGCACGATCGAAAGAGAGCCCGACCTGAGCGTAGTAGGCCAGTGCTCCTCATCCGCCGAAGCACTGGCAGCGCTGAATGGCGCGGTCGACATGGTCCTGCTGGATGTAGATCTAGGCGAAGAACGCCTTGGGGTTTGTGGAAGCCGCAAGAAAATCTGATTTCGAGGGGCAGATCCTTGTCGTCACAGCGGGAATCAGCGGATCTGAAGCCGTGAGCACCTGCTGCAAGCCGGAGTGAATGGAATTCTCCACAAACAGCATTCCGGCAAAGCCCTCTGCACGGCCATCCGAAACGTCGCCGCCGGACAGCCATGCCTGGAAGAGAAGTACCTCCCCTCCCTGCTTCGTTCCGTCGACCGCTCGCGACCACCCGTGATACCGAAATTAACAGAGCGCGACCGAGCCCTATTGCGCCACGTCCTTGCGGGACTCACAAATCGGGAGATCGGAGCCCAGCTTCAGATCTCGGAGGGCGCAGTCAAAGCATCTCTTCGGCTTCTGTTCGACAAGGTGAATGTAAAATCCCGAACGCAGCTAGTGAAGGTCGCTCCGGAGCAGTATCAAGACCAGCTTTAATCGTTATTAGCGATGACTGCAACACACACAATCGCTAAACCGCGTCCCCTGCACCAGCACCTTGCAGTCAGGACCATTCACCGTTAATGGAATAATTCTATCGTTGTCACCTCGTAACACATTGGGATAAATTGTTTAGGCGTGCGATAGCCCACGCGCCAGGCACTCAATCAAAAACTGCGGAGATCCACTGCAATTCCCATTCGGCAAGGAACGGATCTAAGCGGGCGAGCGAGAGCAAGGTTTAGGCGGCGTCTTGCCTCTTGATGGCTTCCAAAGGTGAAGCGTTTGTCGACCGGAGGCCTCGAATATCGCGCATGGGCGATTGGCCGAAAAAGCGGCTGTATTCGCGGCTAAACTGGCTCGCACTCTCGTATCCCACTTCGAACGCAGCGCTTGCCGCGTCGAGTCCATCGATGAGCATGCGCGAGCGCGCCGCCTGCAGCCGAAGCTGCTTTTGATACTGAAGAGGGCTCATCGCCGTCAGTGCGCGGAAATGATTATGAAAGGTGGAGACTCCCATTCCGGCTACGCGTGCGAGTTCGTCGACACGCAGCGGCTTTGCGAAGTTCGCCTTGATCCAGGAGATCGCCTTAGTCGTTCGCTGGCTCTGATCGCCTCGTGTTGCGATCGCTCTGAGCCGCGCCGCTTCCGGGCCTTGCAGTATTCGGTAAATAATTTCGTGTTGAATCAAGCCACTCAGAAAAGGGATGTCTTGCGGGTTTTCAAGAACCTCTACCAAGCGGCAACAGGCGCTGAGCAACTGAGCTGAGGTTTCACCAGTTGCCATGGCGGGATGGCCGGAACTTGGCCCAGACGCTTGCCCGTCCCCGCGGCTTAAAAGCTTGCGTACAACGGGCATTTCGAGAGCAAGCGAGAGGGCAAGAAACGGCCGCCGCTCACTTGCGTCCAAGATCTGACTGACGATGGGAAGATCAACCGACGTCAAGAGGTACTTCGACTCGTCATAGATGAAGGTCTTCTTCCCGAGCTCGACCCTCTTCCGCCCTTGGGCGATTACCGCGATGCTCGGCTCATAGGTCCCGCACGCTGGAGCGGCGACAGTTGTTCTTCTCACCAGCATCAAGCCGGGCAGGTCGGTAACCCATTTTTCTCTTGACCCCATTAGGGAGTCAATCTTCTGCGCTAACTCCAAGCGCAATTGGGCCCTTCGATCGTCTGCAGGGAATGCGTTCTCTTTGCGGTTTTTCATGGCGCCTTGCTCTCTGAGGCTTAATTAAAGGATAGCTCCTCCCAATCTGGATTCCCCACGGATTTCTTCCTGCGCGAGAGGATTAGGCAATAGATCGGGAGGATCTGGATACCGTCTTTGGAAGGCTCAGACGTAGTCTGGAGGTGAATAGAAGGCCTCTTGGAGGGGCCCGGAATGAAAAAGCGAAAACTTGGAAAAAGCGGCCTTGAGGTTTCAGCCCTCGGGCTTGGCTGCATGGGGATGAGCGTCATGTACGGTCCGCCCAAAGACAAGCAGGAGATGATCTCCGTGATCAGGTCGGCGGTCGAACTCGGCGTCACATTCTTTGACACCGCCGAAGTGTACGGTCCGTTCACCAACGAAGAACTCGTGGGGGAAGCCCTGGCTCCGGTGCGTGAGCAAGTGGTCATTGCAACGAAATTTGGTTTTCAGTTCGACGAGACCGGAAAACAAATAGGGCAAAATTGCCGTCCGGAGAGCATCAAGAAGGTCGCCGAGGCCTCGCTCCAGCGACTCAAGACCAACGTCATCGATCTGTTCTATCAACACCGCGTTGATCCCGACGTGCCGATCGAAGACGTAGCGGGAGCGGTGAAGGACTTGATTCAGGAGGGCAAGGTTAAGTACTTCGGCCTTTCTGAAGCCGGAGTGCAAACGATTCGGCGGGCGCATGCCGTCCAGCCAGTCGCGGCACTTCAAAGCGAGTACTCCATATGGTGGAGAGAGCCGGAAGCTGAAATCATTCCAACTCTGGAAGAGCTCGGGATAGGTTTTGTTCCATTCAGCCCGCTGGGAAGAGGCTACCTCACAGGCAAGATCGACGAGAATACCGCTTTTGACAGCGCCGACTTCCGCAACACTGTGCCTCGTTTTTCGCCGGAGGCGCGGAAGGCGAACCGAGGGTTAGTGGATCTGCTGGAGTCAATCGCTCAGCCGAAGAAGGCGACACCTGCTCAGATCGCACTCGCCTGGGTTCTTGCTCAGAAGCCGTGGATCGTCCCCATTCCAGGGACGACGAAACTAAATCGGTTGCAGGAGAATTTCGCGGCGGCATCGATCGACCTCAGCGCAGAGGAACTCCGCGAAATTGAAAGGGCCACATTCGAGATCACGGTGGAAGGAGCCCGTTACAGCGAGGGCTCGCAACGGATGATCAATCGCTAAGCCGGCCATCCGAAACGTCGCAGCCCGACAGCCGTGCCTGGAAGAGAAGTACTTCCCTCACTACTTCGTTCGGTCGACCGCTCGCGGCCACCCGTTATACCGAAGCTGACGGATCGCGATCGAGCCTATTGCGCCAAGTCCTTGCGGGACTCACAATTCGTGAGATCGGAGTCCAGCTTCAGGACTAGCTTTGATCGAACGATGCCTCAATTACGAGCCCTTCACGTCCAAAACCCGTCGTGTTTTGAACCGTACGAATCAAAACGGGATCTTGGCGACCAGATTTCTCCAATCGTCTGCTCTGTCGTCTGCCCAAATCAGAACCAACGCCTCGAACACTTCGCGGATAGGCGCGCTCTGAGGGATGACGAGAAGCACTCCCGGGCTCGCACGGCCCGGCGCGACAAACGAGGCAAGTGCTTTCGGTATGGTCCGCTTGTCGTGGCTTACGAGAATTCGGGACTGTGATGCCGCAAGGCGCAGAACCGCATCGTCGTCGAGATTGCCCCGACGGGCAGCATGAGCGGTTGAAAATCAAGGCCGGGTTCGCGGCGCAGCGTCGCATCTACGATGATCCTCTTCAGGTCGTTGTCCGCCTGAAAACGAACGCTCAATGCTTAGCCAGATCCTGCGGTGAGATCTCGGAGCGGGAGCGCTCAAGACGGGCATACAGTTCGGGTCTGCTTTCACTCAAGGGCGGTACAGAGCGCTCGATCTCTTCTTCACCTTCACGGATGTTGGCATCCACTTCTTGCTCATGAGCGAGGTAAAAAGCAATCGCCCCGTACACTTGCTCCAGGGTGAGAGAAGAGAAGTTCTGGCGAATGGTCTCGGGCGAGTCTCCGGCCTTGAAAGTGTACACAATGGAGTCCAGGGAGACGCGCGTACCGGCGACGTAGAATCCGCCGTTGCGCTGTTCGATGTATTCGCCCCGCTCCATGCCTTTAGTATAGAATTTCGGGCAATGGGAATTGTCCTCGCAGAAAGCATCGTCGTCTTCTCGGCTATGGTTTAGCAAAGGCGACTAAGGTTGAGCCTCTTGTCCATGCAGCATTCCCGGTGTTGGAGGCATAATGTAGCTGGCGAAACTTGTGACATTTGAAAGGCGAACAATGCTCCGACTGTCGATTCTCATAATAGTGCTGGGTGGGGGTGCTTCTGTCGCCGGTGCCCAACCCTCCCGAGCCGAAAATCTTCTGGTCAGTTGCTCTGCGCCACGAGCTTCCAACAGCGAGCATCCTTGCCAATGGTATCTGAAAGGCTTTCTTGATGGCAAAGGGGCCGAGCCGGGTAGCATCAAAATTTCCACCATATGTCTTCCCGAAGATGGATTCTCCGTTAATCAGATTCGCCTTGTGCTCGTGAAGTGACTTCAGGATCATCCGGAAAAATTGAACCTCTACTCGGGGCAAGCAGTCCGGGCCGCACTGGAGGCGGCGTTCCCATGCAGGAAGTCTCAATGAGGTTCAAGGTCCCTTACCCCGTGGCAAAGCAACGACTCGATAAGCTAGCCTCCGAATTCGAGTGGGTCATTCAGCACGCCTCGGCCTCGGACGCCGCAAACAAGTACGCGATTCATCTAGAAGGAGCCAAACGGGTGCTCCACCAATGCCTCGGAGACGATCAGGATTTGGAGAGCTTTCTGTCCGAGACGCGCCTTGACTTGGGCTCAGAACCAAACCGGCTGGAGGAGAAGAAGGCAATCCAGAAGGCCGCAGGGCAAGGAGTTGAAATTCTCAGGGCGTGGATCAAGATCGTCGAACAATCCTAGCCGTTTTCCCGTGAACTGATTTCGGGTAATGCGTGATCAGACGGAGATTTATCACACCCCCGCGCAACACCCAGCGCGAACTACACGACGGCTCGCCGCCGATAAAGAGCAGCGCCGAGCAACCCAGTCGCCGCCAGCGCCACCATGCCTGGTTCAGGAGTACCAGCCGCTCCTCCAATCA
Organism: Terriglobia bacterium; assembly: GCA_963766615.1. Taxonomy (GTDB): domain Bacteria; phylum Acidobacteriota; class Terriglobia; order Bryobacterales; family Bryobacteraceae; genus Palsa-187. The sequence continues at coordinate 147,305 of CAVYBC010000004.1, read as the reverse complement.
GCCCCACGGAGGGGTCAATCGGACTGACAGTCAGGCGGAAAGTTAGGACTGTACATTCCAACCTAGAAAGCCCGCCATTCTGCCCCAGCTATTTTGTCGAAGGTGTTTGAGTGAACCGTCTCAAAGTCTGCTCCAAGAATTGAGGGCAAGATCAACCAGGAGACGGCGACTGCGTCGCCGTATCATCCCAGTCAAGAACCTGGCCAATCTTTAGCGGCGTTTATCTCCGTTCCCGCGGCGCTTCATGACCATGCGCATCATGCCTGGCCTCGCCATGAAACTCTCTTCGATGCTCTGCAGGACGCTCGCCGCGACCAGGAAATCCTCCACGATATCCCTCACGATAATCGTAGTGATGGTCGACATGCCCGTAAAAATGTTCCGGGCCGTGGAACCAGGGACCAGCGCCGATGAAGATACCGCCTGAGAACCATTCGGGCCCGTAATATCCGTCAGGAGCGCAGTTGTAAGGAGGCTCTTCGTAATAGCCGTACGGGCAAACCGGCGGATCTCCAATACTGACTGCGACCTGCGCATTAGCCTTGTGCGCGGGAGCCAAAAGAAGGCCCGTAAAAATTGCCATTAAGCCGAACGATTTGATTATCTTCATAAAGTAACCTTTCTCTGCCCTATTGAGTGGGCTGATGAAATGCGCCACTGCCCCTTCGTGGGTGCATTTCTCATTCCAAAACTCAAATTCTGGGAGGAAGTGTAGTACACGACGGCCAGGCCTGGGATCGGTACGGCACGTGCCCTGCCCCTTCCACGCCCTTGTCAAGGTTTGGTCTGCGGCAAGCCTCACGATGCAGGTCAAGCGACGCCGTTACCGGAAGACAGTCCTCCTTCGCGCACTCGAAGAGCGACTATCTGGAAAACAGATGGATGAGCATGCGCTGAAGTGCGGACGAACCCGAAACCACGACGCACAACTATAAACGCAATGGCACGGCGACTCGATTCGCAGCGCTCAATACGTTTCGACGGCAAAGTGATCAGCCAACAACGTCATCGCCATCAAGAATCGCTTCAATCTTTACCTTTACGCCTGGTAGACGACGCTACACCCGATCACAAGCAACTACACCTGATCGTGCATAACTTACTTGCAGCTCAGACGACCCGTTTCCGCCCAATGCAAATCAGCACAACTCCCGCCAAGGCGACTAGAACAAAGCTGCCTGGCTCGGGCGTCGTGACAAACTCGTTCGGCCCAAGGTTAGTGAAGCCGAGAATGTCGAATGTCACGGTTGCCGGCGGATCGATCAGGACTCCGGTAAGGAAGACGCTGCCCACGGTTCCATCGGTGACGTGGAGAACGGAAGTAGTAGTTCCATCCCCGTTAACGAAGTAAACGTAGCTGGTGGTACCGCCCGGATCCTCGCCCGTGAAGAGAGTGGGACTACCGGTGCCTGACGGAAACGCCTGCGACGAGCCGAGGAAGGTAAGATCTCCAAAGAACGACAAGGAAACGGCGGCCGACGAAATACTCGTGCCGGAGACGATACTGTACGGATCGAAAACAAACGAACCGATGTTGAACACGAAATTCGGCTGAGGATATTGTCCCGTTGAGGAAGGGCAGGTTGTGGAATAACAAACGTCGGCCGAGGTGAAGGGATCAAATTCGAGCACACGTTGTCCGCTGGCCGAGGTCGCGGTTCCATACAGCAGAACGGTGTTGCCTGCCAGCAGCGTCGCCCCCGTACCTCCCGTTGTCGAGGTAAAGGTGTCGTTTGAACCATACGTCAAATCCCAAAGTTGAGGCGTGAGCGCGGGCAGGCTGCTTCCGGACAGAGCAGTTGCACAGACAAACGCAGCCGCTGATCGTGCGATGGATAGCTTGCAGAAGTGACGCATGATGATCCTCCGGCTGTAGGTAGTGATCCCTATCGGGGGGACAGCGTTTCTACAATAAGGACGTCCTTCCCCTGCGCGTGGCTCCTAGCCTTTCGATTCGTTCTACCATCGAGGTCGCATCACGCGCCTATCCGCAGCTATATCTCTCGCTGGCTGAAGCTCTTGACCAATCAGGCAACCCTCGGCCTTGGAACCTCGGCCTACAATCCAATCGCGGGACCAGGTCATTCCGGTTCCGGCCGATCTTTCACAACCGAATATTCCGTATGGACCATTCACGCGCGGACGGGGATATCCGTCCGCGATGGCTGGTGAGAAGTGATTTTGAGGAACGAGCCAATCTAAAACCGCCGGTGCGATTCGAACCTGGGAAGTTATTGAAACCAATAGGAGGATAGTTAAGGAGAGGGGCGCTTCCCTCCGCCAGATACATTGCTTGCCCGCTGTCCGCGATGGCTGGCGGGTAGTGAGTCTGCGGAACGGAGTCGATTTGAAATCTGGCGGTGCGATACGAACCTGGGAAGTTGTTGATAAGAATCGGCACCAGTTCCTCCAGCAGCTCTACTGCGACACATAAGCTCTACTGCGACACATATACGTAGCCGTTAAATTGCGTCGCCTGAACCAGCACCTTCCCATCAGGACCATTCACATCCGGCACCGGAAGATTCACCTGCACAATCCCGGCCACCAGCCCGACCGCCGCTCCCACATAGGACGCCTGCACAGGGACCGATCCGATCATCACGCCCGGACCCACCAGCACCGGCGGAGTCGCGGATGCCGCGGCCGCTACTGACCCATCCGGCACCGGCGGATTCTCCGCTCCCAGCCCAGTCACAAACATCGCGATGGTGCTGCCCACCGGAGCGGGATGCTGTGCCGAATTCACAGTGCCATCCGAGTTCACTACCAGCAAAACATCGGGGCTGTTGGTGTTTACCGGCAGGCTCACAGGATTCGAAACCAGCTCGCCATTGCGTAAGACCTGTACCATCGTCGACGACGATTGCAATTCAAACGGAACCACCAGCGCGACGCTTTGGTCTTGCAGTGTCAGCAGAGGAGCCGCCACGCCGTCGAAGGTCACTTGCGTTGCGCCGATCAAGTTGGTGACCGACCCATTCTTCACTGTGCCTGACTGCGTTGCAGCCGGTCCGAAGCCTCGGCCCTCGATGAGCGCCACCTGTCCCGGCGCGACGGCGTAAAGTGAGCTGTTGCCTGAGTAGGAAGCCAGCGTATCGATCTGCACCTGGGGTGCGGAGACGGCATCGAACTCCGCAAGCGATGTCGCGTACTTGAAAGCGCCCGATGGCAGCAAAGAGCTGTAGGTTGCAGCCGAGCCAACCACCCTGCCATCCGCCGAGACCAATCGAGGTGCCGCTCCTACATAATCACTACTGACCAACGCATCACCCGCCGGCGAAAATGCCGCGCGAAACCCACCCCCTCCCGCGCCCAACCCTCCAACCATGGATCGTGCAGCCAAATCCGTCGACGACGTGCGGCCCGCGATCCAAATATTGCCCGCTCCATCCAGCCCGATCGAGTCGCCCTCATCCAGGCACGAGCCGCCCACAGTAGCCGTAAAGATGGGGCTCGTCGAATGGGAGTTGAACACCGTCACGAAGGCATCCTCGCCGCTGGTTGGCGGCTGCGGTACTGGTGGGCCGATGAAAAGGATGAAATTCGTCGGGCAGAAGGCGCTGGAAGCTGCATGAGCCGAACCCGGAGTCGGCGCCGGAGATCCCCCTCCGGTCACCACCCAGTTGCCCGCGCTATTGATGAGAAAAGCGTGGGCCTCCGTGGTCGTTCCGCCTCCCAGAAAAGTGGAGTACTTGAGGCTTCCGCCGTCCGGCGAAATCTGCGTGAGGAACCCGCTCTCATCTTTACCCGGAGCCGTAGTCATCATCGCGTCCGGAGTTACTGGGAAGTCCAAGGAAAACGTGCCGCCGACCACTGTCGCCACGCCTGAGTCGTCCACTTGCATCCCGAATATATCGCCTCCACAGGTTCCCGCCAGATATGTGGAGTAGATGACCTTTGAAAAATCTGCGCTGATCTTCGTCACAAAGCCAGCTCCGGTACTCAACGGGTAAAAAGTTATGGGATCGGGCGGACGCTGGCATGGGCCTGGAATCGCCGTTTGAAAAGCCTGCGTAGAAGCGAACCAGTCCGGCGCCGCTCTGAATGCCTGCCAGATAAACCGCGCCGGAACGATCCACTGCAATTGTGTTGAGAGAAGTCCGGGCGCCGCCAATGAAAGTAGACTTGAGCAATCCCGTGCCATCCGAGCTGATCTTTGCCACAAAAGCCGAGCCGCTGGTTTGCAACACCCCAGTGGTGACCGGAAAGTCCGGCGCATTGCTTGTCCCGATAACATACGCGTTGCCCGATCCATCCACCGCGAGTCCCGATACCGCCTGATAGCCGGTGCCGCCCAGATAAGTCACCCACAGCAATTGCGAAAGATCGGGCGAGAACTTCGCCACATAGGCTTGCGGCGGAATCAGCGCGTTCACCAGAATTCGGCCGGGTGCGACAGCGATCTGCGATACGGCGTGGATGCTGGTAGTCGTAAAGGTGGCTCCGCCGTCAGCACTCGTGTAGAGCGCCTGCATAGATGCGGCATAGAGCCGCGATGAATTGGACGGGTCAATCGCAAACTCATTCAGCTCTATGGAGCCATCGCCTATCTTGGAAAAAGTAAGGCCGCCGTCCGTGCTCTTCTGCAAACCAAAGCCGCTGAGCGCATAAAGAATCGAACTGTTCGATGGGTCAACTGTCACTGGACCATATATCTGCGCCAGTACGTTCCACGTCATTCCGCCATCGATCGACTTGAAGATTGGAATGTTTTGGCCCGACGCGTAAACGGTGCCCTCATGGCTGGGATCGAAGGCCACGCTGGTTGCGCTGCTGAACGGGTCGAATCCCTGAGGCGGCAGAGTGATCGCGGCAAAGGTACTGCCGCCGTCGGTACTCGCGTAAACGCCGCAAGGGTTCGGAACATTACTCGCCGTCGCCCAGACATTCGAAGGCCGCAGCGGATCGATCGCAATCTGGTAAAAAATCGCATCCAGATTCTGGCTCATCGGGCTGGGGATCAGCGTCCAGTGATTACCGCCGTCGCTACTCCGGTAGAATCCCGACTTCGCGCCCGCATAGACTATGTTCGAGTCTGCCGGACTGACGGCCAGAACCTGTGCCGATACCGGAATCCCGGGCTTCAGTCAGCCGACCAGCTCGTCCCGCCGTTATCGCTGCGGAACAATCCCGAGGCTGTGTCGGCGTAGATCACGGTCCCATTAGAACTCGACGCCAGCGAATCGATCTCAGAAACGTCCGGTATCGTGACGCCCATAAACGTAGCGCCCCCATCGGCACTAATCGAAAGAGGCATCACCGCGGGCTTGGGTTGAAAGCCATGCGACGCGGGCAGATCGGCGGACGTGGTGGTGCCGGCGACATAAATATTGCCCACCGCGTCGGCGGCGATGGCTGCTGGTGAGTCGCTGCCGCTTCCGCCAAATGTCCTGGCTTGTGAGCAGTTTCTGCGCGTCGGCAGGAATCAGAACAAATAGGAAGGAAGCCGCAGCAAGGATTCGGTGAAGGTGCACGGAATTCTCCTGCCCGCGACGCGGTGCGGATGGGATCTATTATATCGAGGGGCCGTCTATTTCTGGCTGGCCGCTTTCTGCTTGTACTCCGGGTCGCCCAGATAGTGCGTCGCGTCCCGATCCTCGCAGACCGACTCGAATAGTTCGCCGTCAACCATCAACTGCTGCATCACGCGGACAGTAAATGGTTCCGTATACGCCTTAGGATCCTGAATCGTGATGTCGATTTGCAGCGTGCCGAAATTGAGGCGCGTGAAGCGTTCCACCAATTTTCCGCTGCTTGTCAGCGGACTACCATTCACATCCAGCCAGACATCATCGCGGAACCCCACGGTGGTCACCACCAAGGTGTCGCCTTCCCACTTGCCCACCGAATAGCCGTACCACCACGGCGCAAGCTCTGGACCCGCCTCCGGGAGTGTCTGGCCATTCGTAAGGATCTGGCGGACATCGTTGTTGGCGTTGTACATGATTACGACCGTCCCGGGCCCTTGCACAATCTTCTTCTCAAAGGGATGTGTGTGGAGTTGCATCAGCCCCAGTGGCCTGCAGTGGGCGTCGGGGTTGTCTTTGCTGTTGTTCGCCTTGCGATCGTCCCTCGTCTTCCGGCCCCATTCCGTGAAAGGGAGTCCGCCCTCAAAGCCCGCACCTACATCGCCGAACTGAGCCGCCGGTGGTTCTCCCGGCGCACGTGCGGGCGTGGCTTTTTCCTTGCCCTTGCCCCTACCGTTGCCAAAATTGAGGCGCATCGGCTGCCACACGCCCGAAAGATCGGGATGTCCGTCCGGCGCCTTGGGTGCAGCCGCCTTCAGGTCGAGTTCGCCGCTTTCCGTTCTTGGCCCCTGGGTTGGGTGTTTCGGCCATTGCGCAAGCAGCACGGTGGCTCCGCCAACCAGAGCCACCAAGGCTGCCGACGATATGGAAATGTTGCTGAGATCTCATCATACTGGTGCGCTTCACATCATACGACGCCCGGTGCCGATCCTGCCAGGATGTCAAAACTGCAAAACCACGGAACAGCCGGGTTTCATTCCACGTAAATACCGCTATATATGGCAACGTGGCTGACAAGACAACGAATACCGGCCGCGCAGATCCGCGTAATCGATCTTAAGCTCGAAGTTTCTCTGCTGCTGGGATGGTCCCTCGCCTACGTCATCCTCTCGGGCTGCACTGCGCAGTTGATTCGCCACTGGCCGCTGCCCGTACTCGGGTCGCCGGACTTCCTCCTCGACTACTGGTACGTTCTGCTGTTCAAGCTCTGCTGCCTGCTGGTGCTACCGCTATTGAGTTATTGGAGACTCGGCTACGGTCTGCGTGACATTGCTCCGCGAGGTCTTACGGCCCGGGACTATCTATGGTCGCTCATCGCGCTTGCCGCCGGATGCGCGATCAATAGTGGATACCTGCCGGATTTGGTCCAACGCGTTCAGGGGGACGTTTCCCCAGGCGTCGCCGCCCGCATCGCCATCGCCATTCTGATTGCACTCTTCAACGCCGCAATTCCCGAGGAATTCTTCTTTCGCTACTGGTTGCAGACCCGCCTGGAGCAGCGCTTCGGGCGAATCGTCGCGATCATCGGCGCCGCTCTCCTGTTTACCGCCTGGCACATTCCTTCGCGCTATTTCCTCGCATCCGGAGGCGAAGGGCATGCCGGAGATCTCGGCTCTGTCCTGCTGAATACCGGGCTACCCGTGCTGCTTACCAGGCTTGGTCATCGGAGTCCTCTGGGACCGCCACCGCCGCCTCTTGCCGCTGATTGCCCTGCATTGGGGAATTGATAGCGTGTCTTTGACCAGCGCTATTCTCGGGCTGCATCATTAGCTGGTGTCTACCTCTTAGGTTTGTTCTTACTGCCGGGCGGCCTTCCGCGCCGTTTAGGAGCTTCGTCCTGCACCGCGGTCATCCAGGCGGGGGGACGGCCTCGGCGCTTCGCTTGACCGCGCGCGAGCCTTTCCACCACCAGAATCGCCGCATCTATATGCTCAAGTTCCTGGCGCAGCTCAGCGAGCATGTTTCCAATGTTCATTAGTGTTCCGAAGATTAGAGCTGAAAGTTGAACGACAGCGTGCTCTTCAAACGTCTGGGATGTCCGTCCACCAGGTAGGGTGAAAATGACCACCTTTTGACAGCCCTCACCACGGCGTCGTTCAGGATCGGAAAGCCTTTGGTAATGGCGACATTTTCCACCTTGCCATCCACGCCCACAGTCAGTTCGATAATCACTTCCCCGCTCAGGCGAAATTGACGAGCGGCAGCCGGGTACTCCGGCTCCTGCTTGAAGATCGCCGCCTGGCGAATGGCAGGGCTGGGCAGGAAGATGCGGTCGTCCACATTGGGGGTCGGATCGGGGTTGGCGGCCCCATGCGCCAACACAACCAGAAAGAGAGCCGGAGTTAGAATTGCGGCACCATATCGAAAAGAGCGCTTCATGATTGATCTCATATCGACCACGGGCAATAGCCCCTATATAGAACGCGATGGCAGGAAGGCCTATTGGAGGCCGAAAAATCGACTTATTCCATGGAGGGGCATGCATAAATAAAGCCTTAGTGCCGATTCTCAAAACGATGGACGAAAATCCGGAACTCGAACCTCGCGGAACCGAATCGGGACGTACTCGATCGCTAAGTAAGAAATTGACCCTGGCAGTAGTGGCCGCCACCTGCGTGATCCTCATGGTGACCATCTGGTTCAGCTATTCGCAGGCCCGCAACGCATTGGAACAGCAGAGCAACACGGAAGCCCTGAAGCAGGTCCAGTCCACCGCCGACCAGTTTGACGCCTATCTGGACCGGGTTGCCGTGCTGCCCCGCGCCATTACGGCCCGCAAGGAAGCCAGCGGCGGCGGCGAAGCCAGCGGAATCGTGCCTTTCCTTGCCCGTCTGCTGGACAGCCTGGGGCCGGAAGAGGCCTTTGGAGTGTATTTGGCTCCGGAAGATACCACGTCTGGCCCGGACGCCATGCCGTGGGTAGATCGCAACAGCGCGCCCAACGCCCTTCAGCCGCGGGGCGGTCCACGCGACCGTTCTAAGGAATGGTACGCCCGAGCCAAAAGTACTGGTCAACTGAATATCTCCGAGCCGTATTTCGACGCCGGAGGCTCGGAGTCGGAGATCGTTAGCGTCACTACGCCGTTCTATTCCAAGGACGGGAAATTTGAGGGAGTCGCTGGAGCCGACCTGTCCCTGGACCTGATTCGGGCCCTCGTAAGCTCGCTCCGGTTTCGCCCCGACGTGAAGCAATCGGACACAAAGGAGTCCGCTCAGGACTATGGCTTTTTGATCACCAAGTCGGGACATTTGATGGCGCATCCGAATGAGGCCCTGACCATAAAGCAGAACTTCGTCGGAGCCGACGTCCGGACTCTTCCCGGCGGCAATGAGATCGGAGCTAAGGATTCGGGTGTCACACGTCTTTTGGAAAAGGGCATCGCGCGCCGTATCTATTGGGCTAAGGCGCCTCTCACAGGCTGGAAGGTGGTCCTCAACGTTCCTGAAACAGAGATTACGGGTTCAGCAAGCCAACTGGCCATAAAAACCGCGATGGTGGCGGGCGTGGCTGTCATTCTGTTGGTGATTGTGGTTGGCATAGTAGCGCGGAGGCTGACCGAGCCCGTTCGCCGCCTGACCACCGCGGCCGAACATGTGAGCCTGGGCGGCTACGAGATGACCAGCGAACTGGAGGGCGTAGCCAGGCGGCGCGATGAGTTGGGAAAACTGGCGAGAACCTTCCGCAACATGGTGGGAGAGATCGCCAGCCGCGAAGCCACCCTTCGCAGCGCCGAAGAGAAACTCCGGCAGAGCGAACTGCACTACCGCTCTTTGATCGAAAATACCTCCGACATTATTGCTTTGTTGGACAAGGAAGGGCGGTTCAAGTACGCCAGTCCGTCCATTGTGCGGATTCTGGGCGTAGAGACCGAAGCGTCGGCACGAGCGCTGGGCGATTTTCTGGACGACAAGGGAAAACTGGCTTTGGAGGAGGCCATCCGCCGTTCGGCGGCGGCATGGGGCGGTTCCGAGCAGGTGGAGGTGGACGCGCGTCATTCCGGCGGGGCGATCCGAACCCTTGAAGTCTCGCTGCACAACATGATGGACAGTCCCGCGGTCAACGGAATTGTCGCGAATATCCGCGATATCACCGAACGCCGCCGGGCCGCCGATCTCAGCCGGGACAAAGACGCGGCCGAGGCGGCCAACAAGGCCAAGAGTAACTTCCTGGCGAATATGAGCCACGAACTGCGCACCCCGCTGAACGCCATCATCGGCTACAGCGAAATGCTTCAGGAAATGGCCAACGACGACGGCAACGAAGAGTATGGAAAGGACCTGAAGAAGATTCATTCGGCCGGCCAGCATCTTTTGGAGCTGATCAACGATGTGCTGGACATCTCCAAGATCGAAGCGGGCAAGATGGATCTCTACATCGAAAGCTTCTCGCTGGACGAGACCATCGAGGAAGTACAAGCCGTCGCCGAACCTCTGGCGAATAAGAATTCGAACCAACTGGTCGTTGAAAAACCGGCGGAACTGGGAACGATTAAGGCCGATGCCACCAAAGTCCGGCAGTGCCTGCTGAATCTGTTATCCAACGCCTGCAAGTTTACTTCGGAAGGAATCGTAAAGCTCGCCATTTCCAGAAACGATGGCGTGATTACGTTCGAGGTTTCCGATACCGGTATCGGCATGACCAAGGAGCAGATGGCGAAGCTGTTCCGTGCTTTCCAGCAGGCCGATTCGTCCACCACTCGAAAGTTCGGCGGCACAGGATTGGGCCTGGCGATCAGCCGGCACTTCTGCCAGCTCATGAATGGCGATGTGACCGTCAGCAGCGAGCCCGGCAAGGGAACCACCTTTACGATGCGCATCCCGGCCGAAGTAATTCCCCGCCCTGTGGAAGGCCAAGCCAAGCCGGCCGAGCCGACCAAGACGGAACAGGAACTGGCCAAGGTGGCGGAGTCGCTTCCGGCCTCCGCGGCGGTGGTGCTGGTGATCGACGACGACCCGGTGGTCGCGGACCTGTTGCGGCGCACATTGGTCAAAGACGGCTACCGCGTGGAATACGCTGAAAACGGCGAAAAGGGCCTCCAACTGGCGCGGCAATTGCGGCCCGACGCCATTACGCTCGACGTCATGATGCCGGGCATGGACGGCTGGCAAGTGATGACGCATCTCAAATCGGATCCGGAGTTGCGCGATATTCCCGTGATTCTGTTATCGATTGTGAACGATCGCAAGACCGGTTTCGCGCTGGGTGCGACGGACTATCTGACCAAGCCATTCGATCGCGACCGGCTGATCGCCGTGCTGGGACGCATCTCCTCTCACCGCGGTTCCAGACAGGCGCTGGTGGTGGATGACCTACCCGAGAATCGCGAACTGCTTCGCAGAGCTCTGGAAGGCGACGGCTGGATGGTGGAAGAAGCCGTGAATGGCCGCGAGGCGCTGGAGCGCGTGGAACAGCGCCGTCCCGACGTCATCCTGCTGGACCTGATGATGCCGGAGATGGACGGCATTACGTTCGTAGAACGGCTGAGGGCAAGCGAGCGCAATCGTTCGATTCCAGTCCTGGTGGTGACAGCAAAAGAAATCACGCCCGTGGACCGTCAACGGCTCTCGGGTGGAGTACAGGCAATCATGCAAAGCGGTTCCATGGACGTGAGCGAACTGGTTTCTCAAACCAGGGCTCTGCTGTCGATGCGAACTCAAATCGAGGCCTCCGAACACGCCGAGGCCTTGGTGAAATGATGACGAAAGGGGCAGATGAGAATCCTAATTGTTGAAGACAACGAGATGAATCGGGACATGCTGTCCCGGCGGCTGGAGCGCAAAGGCTATTCGATCACCATGGCGGTGGACGGCGGAGCCGGGGTCGAGAGAGCCATCGCCGAAATACCCAACATCATCCTTATGGATATGAGCCTGCCGGTGTTGGACGGGTGGGAGGCGACCAGGCGCGTCAAGGCGCATCCGCAGACCAAGAACATTCCCGTCATCGCGCTGACAGCCCATGCGATGACAGGGGATCGGGCCAAGGCGATCGAGGCCGGATGCGATGACTACGACACCAAGCCCATCGACCTGGCCAGACTCGTCTCAAAGATAGAAGCTCAATTAGAGAGAGTGAAGGCCGTCCATGGCAACTGAAATCGCGGCGGGTCAAGAAACGTCGGCAGCGATTTCGTTAGCCGCGCTTTCGAAGATTCGTCACGATTTGAAGACTCCTCTAAACCACATCATCGGCTATGGGGAAATGTTGTTAGAAGACGCCGGCGCGGCCGGGCGCGGGGATGCCGAGACTGCCTTGCGCCGTTTGCTCGATTCGGCGCAGGCGTGCCTGGAAGTACAACGTCGACTGCTGACGCGCGAGCCTCAGGAACTGCATGCGGAACATTTTCAAGAGCTCAAGGAAGACCAAACGGCTCGCAGCGTCTACATGGCGGAAATCCTCGCGGAGCTTCGCGCCGAACCGGCATCCAAAGAGTGGAGTGGAGACCTCGACAAGCTGAGCAGCGCGGTCCACACTCTGGAAACCCTGGCCGGCGAAGTCTCAGCGGAGTGGACTCGTGGAACGGAGCCACCGGCCCCTAAGCCTCAGCCGATCGAACAGCTCAAAGCGATAGAGACTCATCTCAAAGCTGTGCCCGCGCCTCCGCCTCCCACACAAATTCTGTGGCGTCCCGGGTCCGATTCAGGCCTCGGGCGCGAAGTGGAGACGGAAAGGCCGAAGGTCAGTGGCCGGATTCTGGTGGTCGACGACAATCCGGACAATCGCGACATGCTGTCCCGGCGCTTGGAGCGCGAGGGCTACTCGGTAAATACGGCTGAGAACGGACTCCTCGCACTGGAGAAGCTGGAAGCCGAAGCATTCGACCTGGTTCTGCTGGACATCATGATGCCGGAACTAGACGGATTTGCCGTTCTCCAGAGGATCCGGGCGAACCCCTTGTGTAAGGAAGTGGCGGTGATCATGATTTCGGCGCTGGACGAAATCAAGAGCGTGGTACGATGCATCGAGATGGGCGCCGAGGACTATTTGCAGAAGCCATTCGATCCGGTGCTGTTGCGGGCGCGTATCGGCGCCATCCTGGACCGTAAGCGATTGCGCGACGAAGAACTGCTGCGAAGAGCTCAGGTCGAGACTGCCCTGCAGGAAGCCGAGCGGCAGAAGCGCGCTGCCCAGGACATGCTACGCAATATTCTGCCCGCCAAGATCGCCGGAGAGCTGCAGGATCATGGAACCGTCGAGCCGATGTACTTTGAGGACGTCACCATCGGGTTCACGGACTTCGTCGGGTTTACGCTCTCCACCGAAAAGCTCGCGGCGGAGGAAATCGTAGGTCTGCTGAATGAGTATTTCACTGCCTTCGACCGCATCATGTCGCGCTATGGCCTGGAAAAAATGAAGACCATTGGCGACAGCTATATGTTCGTCAGCGGTATGCCGGAGCGCCGCCCGTCGCATCCGGTGGACGCCGTGCTGGCCGCGCTCGAAATGGTGGAAGCGGTGCGAACCATGGCGCGCCCGGAAGAGGGCATCAATTGGCAGATGCGGGTTGGCTTACATACCGGTCCAGTGATTGCGGGCGTGGTGGGAATTCATAAATTCGCATTCGACGTGTGGGGCGATTCGGTGAATTTCAGCTCGCGCATGGAGTCCAGCGGCGCGGCGAACCGGGTGAACCTTTCCGAGAGAACTCATTCCAGAGTTAAGGACTTTATCTGCTGCACGCCCCGCGGCCGCGTGCAGACCAAAGACCACCGTGAAGTGGACATGTTCTTTGTGGATGGAGTGTACGACAAGCTGATGGGCACCAGTGTGGACGGGATACCATCAGCATTTGCCCGCCGCTATAAGATTTACTTCCAACAGCCGGTACGTGCATTCCCTGCATTTCTCCTGCCCCAGGAATCGCGGGCTTAACGAAACTTCTCGATCATCATCAGATTTGTACCGCCGACGTCAATTTGCGCAAACAAGACTTCGCGCTCATCCGGAGAAACGGCCAACCCTAGATCCACTGTTTTCTCAATTCTTGTGATCTGGGTTGTTGCTCCCGTCTTGAGATCGAGGAATTGTACCGATGAAGATCCATTGCTACTTCGGGGCGGCGTGTAATAAATACCTTTGCTGGTAACCGCGAAATTGTATCGCCAGATGGCTTTCACAACCTGAACCTCCGGCCCACCCTCAACAGGCATGTTCCAGATTCCGTCCGGTCCGTTGTTCTTTGTGTAGTAGAGCGTTTTGCCGTCGGCGGATTCGACCGCAGCGGTCCCGCCGTTGTGAGTCACTTGAACCGGTTCACCTCCGCCGGAGGGCATCTTCCAGATTTCGAATCGGCCGGTTCGCTTGCAACCGAAATAGATCCAATTTCCGTCGTGCGACCAGCTTGCGATGATGTTGATCCCCTGTCCGGTAGTCATCTGCCGCGGCTTTCCGCCATCCGCGTTGACAGTATAGATCTGGTATCCGTTCGTATTAGAGTCGAATGAGATCTGGCGGCCGTCAGGTGACCAGCGTGGAGTTCCCTGGCTTGTTCCCGCGAGGGAGGTTAGTTGCAAGCAGCCCGAACCATCCAGGTTACAAGTCCAGATCTGCACCGTGCCGCTGCGATCGGAATGAAACGCCAACTTCTTTCCGTCCGGAGAATACTGCGGGAAAACTTCCTGACCAGACGAGGGCACTCGCTTCTCCAGGCGGGCCTTAGGATTGTCCAGGGAGGCAGCCCAGATATTTGTGTCCTGAAAAAAGCGCTCATAGACCAGCCGGTGGGCTTGAAGCGCGACCGCGGGCGATCCGACCCCTTGTCCGGCTTCGGTCACGGGAACCGGCGGACTTCCACCGGATGCCGCGACGCTGTACAAGCGTTGGGAGGAATGCGTTGGACCTGAGTCAAACAAGATCTCGCGTCCATCATCGGTCCAGGCCGGCCCGGAATCAGAGTCACCGGCAGGCAGTTCCCGGGGCTGCCCTTGAAGTTGATGATCCGCTGTAAACGACACGGTCGACAGCCGGCTGAGGGATCCATCGAATCTGAAGAAAGCCAGAGTATTCCCGTCTGGAGACAAGGCCGGGTTCAGATCGGACTCCGGTGGAGGCGGAATGGCGAGAGTTTTGAAATCGCCTGTATCCACGGAGACAAGAAGCAGACGATTGGTATCGGTCGCATTAAGAGAGGCCGATACAACCAGGGAAGTCGAGTCGGAGGTCCAGCAGAGCGAGGCCAGGGGATGAATGCGCATCTGACTGTAGAACTCGACAACTTTTCGCGCGGGGCCACCGAGCGGAGGGACGAGCATGACCGCGACGCGGTTCTCGGGCAGCTCGCGCAGAAACGCAATGTTTCTTCCATCGGGAGACCATTGCGGACCAAAATCGCGCGCGGGATCCGTGGTTAAGCGCAGTGGAAGGCCCGAACCGATGAGTTTCACATAAATGTCGTAGTTGTCTTCGGTTTCGCCATTCCACGAGAACGCAACCTGGTTCCCGTCGGGAGAAAAGGTGGGTGAGGTCTGGTCGCCGGGATAACTTGTTAAGGGCACCGGCGAGAGTGTCTTTCTGGCGGAGCCACCCGCGTCCCTGTGGTTGATGACGTATCCCGCCAGGCCGCCAGCCAACATCGCAATCGCGACTCCAGCCGCGACAACCCAGGGCCATCGAAGGCGTGAGGACGTGGCCGCTTCTGCGATTCTAAGCTTGCCGGAGTCCGATTCCTCCTTGATCTCCTCCAATGCCACTTTTAAATCCGCGATGTGCTGGAAGCGCTTGGCGGGGTCCTTTCGCAAGCAGCGCGAAATGATCCGGGCAAGCTCCGGGGGAATGTCTGGGACGACCTGATTGACCGCCTTGGGTTCGTCCCTTAGGACGGAGGAAAGCACGGCCATCTGTGAATTACCTTGAAAGGCACGCTGACCCGTAGCCATTTCATACAAGATCGCCCCAACAGAGAATATGTCGGACCGGCCATCCGCGTGTCTGCCTTCGGCCTGTTCGGGAGACATGTATGCCGCCGTGCCCATGATTGTCCCTTCGATTGTTAGTGCAGCGGTGGCGGTGCGCTCGTGCGACCCTTCGGAGACGTCTGTCTCGGTTACTTTGGCAAGGCCGAAGTCCAGGACTTTTACCAATCCTTCCGGCGTCACCATTACATTGGGGGGCTTCATATCGCGGTGGACGATTCCCGCGGCATGTGCCTTTGTGAGGGCTTCGGCGATCTGCATTCCGTAGCGCAAGATCTCGTTAAGGCGGAGCCCATTGCGAGCGATCAACTGGTCAAGTGATTTCCCGGCGACCAACTCCATCGCGAGATAGTCGACTCCATTGTCGTTGCCGATGTCGTAAATCGTAACGATGTTGTGATGATTTAAGGAGGAGGCGGCTCTGGCCTCCTGCGCGAAGCGTTGGTCAGTGCCAGGGTCTCGCTGTCCGTTCGGCAAAAGAACCTTGAGGGCGACGACGCGCTCCAGGCGCACATCGCGCGCCTTGTAAACTTCGCCCATGCCACCCGCGCCTAGTTTTTCGAGGATCGTGTAAGGGCCGAGTTTATCGCCTGCTGACAACGGCATGTTTTGGACAGACTGAGCGGGGTACCGTGTTTTCTGATAAGATGCCGCCAGTTGCCGCCGCGACCTTTTATTTCTGGCGGCCATGCTCGATTTCGTTTTCTGCGCCTGCTCCCGATTTCGAGCATCGTGTCAGCGCATGCGCACGCTCATCAATCTCGTAGCCCTGACCCTGGCGGGAACGCTCTCAGCACAATCGTTTCTTGCTCCCTTGAATTTTCCCGTGGGAAGCGCCCCCGCCGGCATCGTCGCAGGCGATTTCAATCGCGACGGAAAGCCGGACATCGTAGTCTCAAACAGCGGGTCATCCAACATTTCTGTCTTCCTCGGAATCGGAAACGGATCGTTCCGTTCGCGCCGCGATTTCGTAGCCGGCAGCCAGCCGCAAGCTTTGGCTGCAGGTGATTTCAACTTGGATGGCAAGCTCGACCTCGCGGTGGTAGATGGCCGCTCCAACTCCATCCTGATCTTGTTGGGTAACGGGGACGGGACATTTCTTCCTGCGATCTCTACGCCGGTGGCAGGCCCCACTGCGCTGGCCGTTGCCGACTTCGACGGCGACGGCAAACTCGATTTAGCCGTCGGCAGCGCTGCCTCCAACAGCGTCCAAATTCTGTCTGGAAGAGGAAACGGCTTATTCGTCATGACGCGCAGCGTTTCCGTCGGCATTAATCCTGTGTCCCTGGCCCTGGGAGACTTCAACTCCGACGGCCGGACAGACATTGCGGTCGCCAACGGAGGATCGCCATTTGTCTCGATGCTGATTGGCGATGGGCGCGGCAACTTCCAGCGATCGGGCGATGTCTATACCGGGAGCGCGCTTGTCTCCGTTGCAGCCAACGATGTTAACAATGATGGCCGGCTCGACCTGGCAGTGCTGGCTTCGTCTGGTTCTGCGAGCCCAGTGATCATCTTGTTGGGTCACGGGGACGCGACGTTCGACCAGACCCAGCGATTCCCCGTGGGCGGGAGCCCGTTATCGTATCCACTATCGGTCGGGGCAGTTCCCGGAGGGCTGATCGCGATCGGGGATTTGAACAACGACGGAGTGCCAGATCTTGCCGTTTCTTTGGGCGGAAACAACAGCGTCTCGATTCTTGAGGGCGTGGGAGACGGCAGCTTTCAGAACTTCGTTACATTTCCCGCCGGCGCCGGCCCGTCCGGCATCGCCGTGGCTGACCTGAACAGTAATGGCAGGTTAGACCTCGCCGTCCCCAACTTAGGCAGCAATTCTTTCTCCCTGCTGGTGAATGTGACAGCTTCACCGCGCCGGCCCACATTCACCCAGAACTCCATCGTGAATGGGGCGAGTTTTCAGACGGGCCCGGTGGTGCCGGGTGAGGTCATAGCCATTCTTGGATCGGCCCTCGGACCCGACCAGCTTACCGTCTCGGATTCCCCGACAACGACGCTGGCGGGTACCCGGGTATTGATCGGCGGCGTGGCCGCGCCGCTTCTGTATGTGAGTTCCACGCAGATCGGCGCCGTGGTTCCCCCTGAACTTTCTGGAATTCTGACGGCCGGAGTGCAAATCAATTCCGTTTCAGGGATGTCGAACCTTGTTACTGTGCGCACCGCGGATGCGGCCCCGGGACTATTCTCAGCCGACTTTTCGGGCGCCGGCCAGGGCGTGATTCTGAATCAGGACGGCAGCCCAAACAACATGTCGAATCCAGGCGCCGCCGGCTCCGTGGTCACGCTGTTCGGCACCGGAGGGGGACAGCTTCGGAACGTCCGGGTCACCATAGGAGGCATAGCGGCGGACGTTGTTCAGGTAAGCGCCGCTCCGGGCCAGGTCGAGAGCGTATTTCTGGCGCAGACTCGAATTCCCTCCCAGGCCCGCACCGGAGACCTACCTGTGGTAGTGACGGTAAACGGCACTGCAAGTCAGCCTGGTATCACCATCCGGGTGCAGTGAACATCCCTGGGCGTTGGCAGACGACGAAAAACGATCGTCCGCCCCACACGGTCACTTCAGCGTTTTCCAGAGGCTTTTGAAGCCTCGAATGCGGACCTGTAGCCGCGCGCGATGGCCCGAACTCCGCGGCCGATGTCGTCGTACACTTCGTCGGGCAGGTTCGCCAGGGAGACACGCAAGGACCAGTCCGGTGCATCGAAGCCGCCGCCGTTCAGCAGGACAATGCCGTGGTCCTCGGCTAACCGGAAGGCAAGGTCGAGCGGGTGGACATTCTTCTTGAGGTACGCCACGGCATCCTCGCCAATGTTCTTTTTGGCCCAGAACTCGAAATCGACCAGAGCGTAGTAGCAATCGAAGTAGGGATTCTCACCGACGGTGAGGCCAAGGCCATCGATTAGCGCGCGGACGCGGCGATGTACGATTTCGCGACACGCTTGCTGGTATCGCTTCTCGCCATCCATCAATTCGGTCAGCGAAAACATTGTCATCATCACTTGCTGCGGCAGCGAGAGCCCGGCCGTGTGGTTGAGGGCGACGTCGCGGCTATCGGCGACGAGACGGTCGATGAACTTGACTTTGCGCGGCTCCAGCGTAATTGCGCCATACCGTTTATCCAATGCAAGAAGTTGGGTTTCCGGCAGCTTCGCGATCTTCTTGTCGAAAATATTGTCTTCGTGAACCGCGATGACTCCGAGCCTCCATCCGGTACAACCGAAATACTTCGAATACGAGTACACGCCGATGGTGTTGTGAGGCAGTTCTCCGAGCAGCGAGCGGAAGTTCTCGACGAATGTTCCATACACGTCGTCAGTGAGGAGCATGAGGTCGGGACGTTTCGTCTTCACCAAAGTCGCGAGCTTAGCGATGGTCTCCTTGCTGAGCGCCATGCCGGTCGGATTGCCGGGATTGACTACGAAGAACGCCTTGATCTTCGGGTCCTCCAACTTCTTGATCTCAGCGTCGGTGAATTGAAACCGGTTTTCCTGCGGAGCCGCGATCGTGACTACCTTCAAATCGTAGTCCTCGAGGTGGGTCATCTCGATATAGGGCGTGAAGATCGGGGTCGCCAGTGCGATCGTGTCGCCGGCATGCAGCAGGCGATTCGCCTTGAGCGTTTTGAAGATGTAGCACATGGCGGCCGTCCCGCCCTCCACCGCGTAGAGGTCGAACTTGCCCTTAGGTACGGGATTCCCGCACACCGCCCACATCAGGTATTCATGCGTGATGCGCTCGTTATGGACCAGCATACGGTCGGGAACGGGGTAGTTGTCACCGATGATCGAATCCACCAGTTCGTGGACGAAGGCGTCGCGGTCAAACCCGAACTTCTTCACGGCAAACGCCACCATTTGCGCGAGGAAGGGCGCGCCAGGCATGTCGCCATGCTTGAGCAGCCACGAGTCCAGACGTCCCGCAATTCCCTTCGGCTGCGGCATTCCTCCCAAACCGGCGGCATGATCCATCACGCGTTTGCTTTCGGTGATCGCAAACTGGCCGAGCAGGAAGAAGCCTTCTCGGGGAGTGGTGGCAATCCAGTTGGGGTTACCGCGGCCGGCGTTCAGAAAAGCCGACTGCGTACGATGCGAACTCTTCTTCGCAAGCTTAATCAGCTCGTCCTTGATCTCAAACGGGCTGAGCGATTCAAAAGTCTTCAGGTCGATTGTTTCCGTCGTCATCTCTTAACAGTCCTTTCGGGGATCATCTAAGCCAGCAGCATGATTAAGACCATGCCCCAGATCGTGAGAAATGTGTTGCCTACCGCGTAAGTCACGGTGTAACCCAGCGCGGGCACCTGACTGTGGGCCCGGTCGCAAACCAGCCCGAGCGATGCTGTTGTGGTGCGCGCGCCAGAGACGACTCCGAGCACCAGCGCGTCATGGAACCGGAAGAGATACTTGGCTATGAACAAGCCCAAAACGAGGGGCACCGTGGTCGCAAGAGCTCCCCACAGGAACAGGCCAATACCCTGCGTCTTAAGTCCGTTCACGAAACCCGGCCCCGCGGAAATGCCCACGACTGCAATGAAGATGTTCAAACCCACGGAATTCATGAACCAGACCGTTGACCCAGGAATACGGCCAAACGTGGGATGGACAGAGCGCAGCCACCCGAAAATCAGCCCGGCGAAGAGCGCGCCCCCGGCCGTGGATAACGTGATAGGGACCCCGCCCACTTTCCACACCAGCGCGCCGAGCAGCGCGCCAATCGTAATGGCAGCCCCGATGAAAGCAACGTCCGCGACATCGGTGGGACGGTCGGCAACGCCTATCAACTTCGTCGCTGTCGCGGTGTCCTGCGTACGCCCTACGATGGTCATAATGTCGCCGCGACAGATCACGGTGTTGGGAAGGATTGGAATCGATGTCGCCACCGCGCCTCGCACGATCTTCTTCAGGAACACGCCGCGCGCGCCAGGCATCTTCGCAACTTCGGCCAGGGTTTTCCCTTCCAGTTCCTTATTGCTCAGGTAAACGTCGACGCCTTCGATGGGCATGCTTATCAGCTCCGGATCTTCGACCTCTTCCGCGCCGTCTCCAATCGCACTCACCAGCACCTCGCGCCTGCCGGCGACCGCTACAACATCGTTCCCAAGTAAGACAGTCTCCGCGCCGCCTTCCTCGATCACGCCATTACGCCGCAGGCGCAGCACGAAGAGGCGCGAGTCGGGAACAAGCGCCTCGGCCTCCACCGCGCGCAGTCCAACGACCGGACCACCCGGCTTCACACGGTAGGCCCGCACTTGCCAGCGGTGCCACGCGGAACCGGCTCCGCCAAGATCCTGGCCGCCTCCACCTCCCTGTTTCTCTTCGTAGTCCTTGCAGGCTTTTGGCAAATCGATGCGCAGCAGGGCGGGGCCCAAGAGTCCGATCACGATGGCCGAGCCGATGGTGCCGAACAAGTAGGTGACCGCGTAGGCGATCGGCATGGAATCGATCATGCCCTTGGCATCCGCGGCCGCAAGGCCGAGCCGATTGATGGCGTCGGTGGAAAGACCCATGGCCGCGGATAATGTCTGGGAGCCGGAGTAGAATCCTGCCGCGTAGCCAAAGTCGTAACCCACAAGCTTAACGATCAGGTAGGGAACGAATAGCGAGAACACGCATTGCACCACCGTGAACAGGGCTTGTGGCACGCCATCTTTGGCGATACCGCGGACAAACTGCGGCCCAACCCCATAGCCGACAGCGAACAGAAACATGAGGAAGACCGTCGCCTTAAGGGGTTGCGCGATGGTAATCCCGATCTGTCCGATAACAACGCCGGCCAGCAGCGTTGCTGTGACCGAACCCAGGCCGAGACCCTTGAACGTGAACTTGCCAAAGTAATAGCCGAGCCCCAGCGCCAGGAAAATCGCGATTTCCGGATATTGCTTGAGCGTCGAGGCGAACCAGTCGAACATCGTTCATCTCCTCTTGCCGTTTGATCTGATGTCGAAGTTGGTGAGTCCTGTGTAGAACATGATCGAGTTTCGGTCCGCCTTCACTTCAGCAGCAAAACAATTACAGTCCCCCATAGAGCCAGCAGGACATTGCCGACGGCGTAGGCGACTCCATAGCCAAGAGTAGGCACCGCGCTCTTTGCGACTTCCTGCACGGCCGCAAGCCCGGGCGTGGAAGTACAACCTCCCGCAATGACGCCGAGCATTACGCCGGGGTGCATTTTGAATATGTAGCGCCCCGCGAGCACTCCAATCAGCAGCGGAATCAGAATGGTAACCAGCCCCGCTATAACGAGAGTTGGTCCCGACGTCTTCAAACCCTTGACGAAATCGGGGCCGGCATTGAGTCCTACAATGCCCACGAATCCGGTCAGTCCGATGGATTCGAAGATCCATAGCGTGGGTCCCGGAATGCTACCAAAAATGTGGGGCTTGACCGAGTGAAACCATCCGCATACCAGCCCTCCCAACAATACGCCGACGCTTATGCTGAGGCCGATTTCGAGACTACCGAAATGCAATGCGGGTATGCCGATCAAAGCGCCGACCACAATCCCGAGTGCGACGAGGACCATATCCGCGGCGTCGGTTGCGCGGTCGGCAACCCCGATAGCCTTAATCGCGGCCGCAGTGCGGCTAGTCGGTCCGACGATAGTCAAAACGTCGCCGCGCTGGATTTGTGTTTCGGGAAAATGGGCCACACGCGATCCCGCACGCGAAATCTGGCGAAGGAATACTCCGCGCGCCATCGGCCGGCTGGCCAACTCGCTCAGAGTCCGCCCATCTATATCGCCGTTGGTGACGACAACGTCCACGACGTCAACGGAGGTATCGAGAAGCTCGAGGTCATCGACCTCGCAGAGTCCCAGTTTGCCCGGGTCCAGCTTCTCGGTTAGTATTTCCCGGCGGCCGCTGACACCGATAGTATCCCCTGCGTGGAGCGCTACGGATGGCTCAGCGTCCGCAACGACCCCGCCGTGGTGGATGCGCTCGATGAAAAGGCGTTCCTCGGAGCGGGACGCCTCCCAGTCGGCAACCGTGTGTCCGACCAGCGGGGAGTTTTCCTGCAGTAAGTAGCTGCGAAATTCAAACTTGTGCCGCGCCGAAATTCCCGTCTTACTGCCGCCTTGCATTTTCTCTTCGAGCTTGCGACATTCCTCAGCCAGGTCCACGCCTAATATCTTGGGCGCGATCTGTGCCAGAAACCACGCGGCGCCTATTACCCCGATCAAATAAGTGACAGCGAAAGCGACGGGGATGTTGTTGCTAAGGACCAGTATTTGATCGGCTGGCAGGGGGAGGCTGTTGATGGCGTCGCCGGCGGTCCCGATGGTAGCGGACTCGGTAAGCGATCCAGCGATCAGACCGCCGGCCGTGCCCATATCGTAGCGAAGGACCAGACTCACGCCGAAAGCGACGATCAGTCCAGTAGTGGCGACGATCGCGGAGAGCGCAGCCTGCTGCAGACCTCCGCCGCGGAGTCCGCGAAAGAACTGCGGCCCCGTGCGGAAGCCTATGGCAAAGAGGAACAGGAGGAAGAAACACTGCTTTACGTCGCCGGATATCTTGACATTAAGCTGCCCTACCAGCACGCCTGCCAGCAGCGTACCGGTTACCGCGCCCAGCTTGAAACTGCCGAGGGAAATCTTTCCAAACAGGTAGCCGATTCCAAGAACGAAGAAGAACACCGTCTCCGGGTGTTTTCTGAAGACGTCCAGGATCCAATCCAGCACAGGTTATTCTCCTTTCGCATGAAGTCGATCGTGTCGAACATGATCACCTGACCGGAGACCATGATGGGAAATCCCGGCGGATACTCGGGACCTTTTCATTGGCACTGCCGCACTCATGGTCTTGTAGGCTTTTTCTTGTGCGCTCAAATTACTTTGGTCTCACAAAGTCGAAGTCGTACTTCGCACTGAACATAATGCGGGGGGCGTTTTGGGATGAGCCATCCTTATTCCTCACCCGGCCGTAAAGAAACTCAGAGCCGAGGTTCAGAGACCCGTATGGATTCCATATCAGATTGCCGGCAACGTAATCGCTCTTGTGGTAGGTCGAACCGGGCTCGTAAGCCGTATTGTTGACCTGCAAGAAACCGTAGACGACGTTGGAGCGTACTTTCGCCCCCCACCAGTGCTGGTAACCGAAGTAGGTAGCGGTGCCGGGCAGAGCCCGAAGGTATTTCTGATAAGTGCTGACCGGGGCTGCGTCGATTCCGAGGCCGGACGTGTCGTTCAGATAGCGCTCAATGCCGGCACCGTAGGCGGCCTGGTATACGAGCGTGTCCTTGCCCCAGAGTTTCTGGGAGCCGGTCAGGCTGAGACCCCAACCAAAGACGCTGTCACGATTGCCGTTGGCAAGATACGCCGCTATGTCGCGGAAGAGGCTGCCGAATTGTATGTGACCGCTGTCGTACTCGTGACGGAAAGTCACAACTGTATCTGGAACCGGGCTGTCAGGCTGGGCAGTGAATTGCGGTGTCGTGAACAATATGTCAGAGCCCGGTTTTTCAACCGAGAACCTGAGGCTGGTCCTTTCCGCTAGTTTTACGCTGTATCGGATCTGAGGGTTGCGAATGGCGACCCAACTGTTGGGGCCCTGGAAATCCAGCGTGTCCGGGCCTGCATCGGGATCCTGAAAATTGGAGAAGGTCTGGCCGAGGAGCAAGTTCTTGACCTGGGTGTAGGCATGCCGCAGGTGCGGGGTGGTGGAGTTGGTGCCGAAGAAATCTGCCTCTATGTAGAAACGAACATCGCCGAGCGCGTGGACCGGCACCCGGAAGTCCAGATCTAGCCGGGTCGGCCGGATCGACACCGTCGAGTTATTTACCCCCGGCGCGTCGTGAGGAAAGCTGGAAGGAATGAAGCTTTCTGCGTATCCGGCTGGCTTGCCATCATAAATAAAATCCGTCTTGAAGTACCCGCCGACCTTCAGGAACGTTGACGTGCCAGGCAGGCGGAAGAAGCCGGGGAAATTGGGATCAAGGGGAGCATTGTCGATACGCGGCGCTGCCAGCTGGTCCTGTGCAAAGGTCTGACGGTTGGCTGTCTCTTCCCCCACGGTGCTGGCGGGGGCGGGAGGAGGAGCCGGTTCCTGGTCCGCAGGCGTGGTGGCGGTTATCACAGTCTTCGCCTTCTCCAACTGGTCGAGGCGAGCCTGAAGCTGATTCATCAATCTAGCCTGACTATCCATTTGTGTCCGCAAAGCGTCGAGCTGACGGCGAAGTTCCGCGGTGGTTTGTGGTTCCGGGGTCTGTGCGGCGGTGGGGAAAGTTGAGATAAGTGCGATGCAACACAAAATGGCCAAGTGTCTTACATGGATTCGCATAATCCCCCCGTGGATGGGCTTTTTGGGCCTTTGATGATAAGCCCTGTTCCGGTTGACAGCGGAACGATGCCAGGCCGCAAGATGCCGATCTAATTTTTCAATGTCGTGTCGTCCATAGATCTTCACACTACAGTGGTTACCACTCATGGAGATGGAAATGGCGCAGTTTAAATCGATATCGCTAAGAAAATAGGGCATTATTGGCTCGGATGAACACGGTTTTATCGAGGAGCCTGCCTAACAAACCGGGATCGACAGCCTATTTCATCCCGGGTGGCGTTGGACGCACGGTCCGCGGGGTCAGGACGGGTCGGTTTGGGGTAGGAGAAGTCGTGACGGGCACGGAAACCGGCCTGCGGCCGAGGATGTCTACGGTTTTTCGGGCTGATTGGGGAGGCAAATTGGGTTCCTTTGGTAATTCTTGTGCGGACTGTGTCTCGACTTTTTCGGCGGGGTCTGGTTCGACTCCCGCTGCTTCCATGGAGACCTTCGGCGGTGGCGGATTCTCGTTTCGGGCGGCGCGAGCTTTTAAGAGATTGTTCAGGGCGCGGGAATACTGGCGATCCAACGAGATCTCGTAGCGGTGAAGCAGTTGGAGCGAGTGCGAGGAATCGGCCAGGCTCTTGAATGCGAGCGCGGTGATAACGGGATCACTGCCGATGGAATGATCCTGCCTCACGGTCTCCAGTTCAAGCAGGGCCGTGTGCATGATCCAGTTACGGGTGAGCTTCCAGCGGGCTACGGCCATGGTTTCTATCAGGGCGGTCTCATTGGCGGTGCGAGGTTGAAACTCATCGATCAGGGAGTTCATTAATTCGTCGAAGAGCGGGGTGCATTCCGCTTTCAGCACGATGCAGCTAGAGAGCTGGTCGTGGCAGCGGGCGTTCTGAGAAGAAGCTTGTTTGCCCTCTTCGGTGACGGGTCCGGTGGACCGTTTTGCGTTGGCGCGGTTGGCCTGGATTTGACGTTCGGTTGCCATAGTATTTTGGGTTGGCGGACGGGTCCGCTCTGAGGGAAGGATCTACCGGGGGGCGGGGCGCGGGTAGGGACGGAAGGCCACAAACATATGAAAATGGGGTGGCAATATTTTTGGGAGGATGGTCACCGGGCGAGCCGCTATGGGGACGAATGACTTAATTTGGACCCAATTGTTTTTTGGGTAATCTCTCGCTCTGATGCATCGCTAAGGAGCCTAGTGATCAATGAATCGTCGCGCGTTTATCCGATACGCAAGTGCTATTTCCGCCAGCTTAGCCTTCGCAGATAAGCGCTGCCTAGGTTTGGATGCGGCAGCGCCCCAAGGCTGGAGAACGTTTGAAATCAGAACCAGTGTCGAAATCTTAAAGCCTTCGGGGGCAACTCGCATGTGGCTGCCTGCGCCCCTCATCAGCGAGAATCCATTCCAAAAAACTCTTGCTAACGATTTTAGGGCCGAAGGTGGCAGAGTATCGCTCATTGAAGCAGAAGTCGAAGGGCTAGGAATTATCTCGGCGGAGTTCGCGCCCGGTGCTCGTCCTCTGCTAACCGCCACAAGTCGCGTCGCTACGAGGGACTATACAGTTGATATCTCTGCTCCAGGCAAGACACTCCAGACCAACCGCTCAGACTTAGCGCGCTTTCTCCGGCCGACCCGACTTTTGCCAACTGACGGAATCGTAAAAACGACCGCAATGGAAATTACTAGCGGCATGAAGAGTGACTTGGGAAAGGCCCGTGCAATCTATGAGTGGATTGTTGATAACACGTTTCGCGATCCGAAGACTCGCGGCTGCGGGATCGGCGACATCCGCTTCATGTTGGAATCCAAGGATCTGGGGGGCAAATGCGCCGATCTGAATGCCCTTTACGTGGGCTTGGCTCGGGCGGCAGGTCTTCCGGCGCGGGACGCGTACGGGATCCGCATTGCGAAATCCGCGTTGGGGTATAAGAGCCTGGGCACGTCCTCTGAAAACATCACCAAGGCACAACATTGCCGCGCTGAAGTTCACATTGACGGTTTCGGCTGGATTCCTGTCGATCCCGCGGACGTTCGCAAAGTGGTGTTAGAGGAACCGCCAGGAAACCATTCCTTAAATGACGAGATGGTTCAAAAGGCGCGAGCGCGTCTATTCGGGAACTGGGAAATGAATTGGCTCGCCTACAATTTCGGGCACGACGTCACGCTGCCTGGCTCGGCTGGCGAAAAGATTGGCTTTTTCATGTATCCGCAAGCTGAAACGGACAATGGGCGTCTCGACTGCCTGGATCCAGATGCATTCCAGTATGAGATTACCTCGAGGGAAATTGTGCCGGAAAATCGTCGCGTATGATCAACTGAGGTTGTTGATAGATTAGGAAAGACGTCAGGAAAAGACGTCTGACCCCTTCCCCCGCTTTCCCCTTCAATACACCTCCCGGGTCCCCCGCAAACGCCAGCGGCTTAGTTCAACGATCCGGTTGTCGATGGGTGATAATACTTTAGTAGCTGCCCAAAGTCTGTGGCCCCGGCACGGCGGCATCATGCCCTGCCATAAAAAGGGAGAAGCACAGTGCCCCAGGAGAAGTGCCCGATTGTGGCCTTCGGCGCATCGGCCGGGGGTCTTGAAGCGTTTGCCGAGATTCTAAAGGTTCTGCCTCCTGACCTGGGTGCGGCGGTTGTACTCATCCTTCACCTTTCTCCAGATCACGAAAGTGTGGTGTCCGAGTTGCTGCCCCGGTGGACTTCCATGCCCGTGGACGTGGCTGTCGAAGGGACGGCCGTAGAGCGAAACCATATCTACGTGATCCCGCCAGACAGGCGGATGACTCTGGCGGCGGGTGCACTACAGCTCGAACCACGCGCGGGCCTGTATCACCCGATCGACTACTTCTTCCGTTCGCTTGCGAAGGAGCTGGGATCCCGCGCGATAGCCGTGATTCTTTCCGGAATGGCCACGGACGGAACCCTAGGAGCAGCAGCAATCCAGGGCGAGGGTGGCGTGGTATTGGTGCAGTTGCCGGAATCAGCCAAACACGACAGTATGCCTCGCAGCGCTATTGAGGCGGGTTACGTGGATGCTGCCTTGCAACCGGCCGAACTCGCCGCTGAAGTGGCACGTCTGTGCCGCGACCCGTATATCTCAGAGCCGGCGCGCCGGGAGGAATCGAGCGGGAATATGGACGCCGGCATGCGCGAGATTCTCAGTGTGGTGCGGAAAGCCACGGGGATGGATTTCGCCCACTATAAACAAGCGACCCTGTCGCGTCGCATCGAGAGGCGCATTGCGTTTCGGAACTCTCCGGGCATCCACGAGTACGCCATGTCTCTGCGCGAGGACCCCGGCGAGGTGCGGCAGTTGTTTAACGACCTGCTCATCAACGTGACCTGTTTTTTCCGGGAATCCGAGACGTTCGAAGCCCTGAAAAAGAACGTGCTGCCCCGGCTGATGGCGCAACGCGGCGCGGCCGGCGCCGTGCGGGTTTGGGTACCGGGTTGCTCATCAGGGGAGGAGGCCTATTCCCTTGCCATCGCACTCACGGAGTACATGAATGAGGCGAGCGAACACATCCCAATTCAGGTCTTCGGCACCGATATCAGCGAGCCGGCGCTGTCGATTGCGCGGGCCGGTAGATATCCGGAAGGTGTGGCTGCGGACGTTTCGCCAGAGCGCCTGCGGAACTTCTTCAGCCGGGTGGAAGGCCATTATCAGATCAGTAAGTCCATTCGCGATCTTTGCGTGTTCGCACGTCAAAACGTGGTGAAGGATCCTCCCTTCTCCCATCTTGACCTGATCAGTTGCCGCAATGTGCTAATTTACCTGGACCCGATCCTGCAGGCTAAGGCCCTTCGACTGTTTCACTACGGGCTGAATTCCACTGGCTATCTCATACTGGGAAGTTCCGAGACCGTGGGGCGGATGCCAGGCCTTTTCGAGCCGGCCGAAGCCCGGCACCGCTTCTATTCCCGGAGCCCGGGTCCCCAGCCGCAGGCTGAGTCTATCGGAGAGGTGGAACGTCCGCAATGGAAGCAGATCGTACCCAAATCCCCCGCCACGCCGCATCCCGAAGGTCACAAGGACGGCATGGAGCAACTGCTGCTCGCCAAGAGCGCTCCGGCCGCGGTTTTGGTGGACGAGAACCTGGAAGTTCTGCAGGTCCGCGGCGAAACCGACGCGTATCTGCAGCATATTTCGGACGAAGCGACGCTGAATTTACTCCAATTGACCCGCAGCGGGCTGGATGCCGAACTGCGAAAGTTAGTGGCCAGGGCGGCGCAGCGGTCAGGGACGGTGCACAGCAGCACGCTGAGCCTGGCCGACAAAGGCGAGTTGCGCCACTTAAGGCTCTCAATCACGCCAATCATCACACCGGTGTCCGCCAGGCGGCAGTACCTGATCATGTTCGAGACGGTCCAGAGCGACGAGAGCGAAGCTGCCAGTTCCGCTAAGGGGAAAAAGGTTGGCGGCCGCCGCCGAATCGCACAACTGGAGGCAGATCTCATTACCGCCAAGGAGCATCTGCGGGTGGTGCTCGAGGACCACCAAGCAACCGTCGAAGAGCTCCGGTCTTCGAACGAGGAGACTCAGTCCGCGAGTGAAGAATTACAAAGCACAAACGAAGAACTGTTAACCGCGAAAGAGGAGCTGCAATCGACTAACGAAGAACTGAATACTGTCAACGAAGAGCTGAAGAGCCGGAACTGGGAGCTGACTCAGTCCAATAACGATATGGTGAACGTTCTCGCCAGCGTGAACATACCGATTCTCATGGTGGCTAGAGATCTGCGCATCCGGCGGTTCACGCCGCAGGCGGAGAAATTGCTCAACCTGCTGCCCACCGACGTGGGCCGACCAATCAGCGATTTGCGGCCGAAGATCGACGTGCAGCGGCTGGAGGAACGGCTGCGCGAAGCGATCGACAGTCTGACCACGGTGGACCTGGAGGTGCACGACTCAGAGGGCAAGTCCTACTCCATGTCGATTCGCCCCTACCGGACCACGGACAATCGCATCGATGGCGCCGTATTGGCGCTGTTCGACGTCACGGAGCGG
This sequence comes from Terriglobia bacterium, assembly GCA_963766615.1. Classification (GTDB taxonomy): domain Bacteria; phylum Acidobacteriota; class Terriglobia; order Bryobacterales; family Bryobacteraceae; genus Palsa-187. The sequence continues at coordinate 117,564 of CAVYBC010000004.1, read as the reverse complement.
AAACGGGCCGCCGAGGTGCGCTACTCGAGGCTGTTCGAAGCCGCCACGGACGGAATTGTGATCGCGGATGGGAAGACTGGCGAGATCGTGGACGTGAATCCGTTCCTGTTGGGGTTACTGGGCTGCACGCGCGAGGATCTGGTGGGCCGCCGCTTCTGGGAGGCCGCTCCATTGGGGGGCACTGCTCTCGATCAAGACTTGCTGGCGGAAATGGACAGGCAGGGAACGGTACGAAGGGAATTGGTGCTGAGCCACTCCAAAGAGCCGGGCGTGGTAGCGGAGCTTACTGGGAACAGTTATGTGGAGGGAGACCGGAAGCTCATCCGCCTCAACATCAGAGACGTCACCAACCAGAGGCGGCTCGAAGAGAAGCTCATGCGGACCGAGGAACACGCACGCCAGACCGAGAAGATGGAGGCCATCGGACAACTGACGAGCGGTCTCGCCCACGATTTCAACAATCTCATGACCGCCATCATCGCGCAGTGTCAATTGGTGCAAATGGAACTCGAGTCATCCGATCCCGTCGTGCAGAGGGTGGAAGAAGTCATCACCGTAGCGGATCGCGCCGCCAAGCTGACAGAGCAGTTGCTTGCCTTCAGCCGCAAGCAGACGATGGAGCCCAGGGTACTTTCCATTGGCGGCGTTCTCAGCGAAATGAAACCGATGCTTGACGCGGTGCTTCAGGAGAACGTGGAATTCGTCGTCAACCTGCACCCGGATTTGGGGGCGATTCGAGCGGATCGCGGACAGATCGAACAAGTGATTCTGAACCTGGTGCTGAACGCCCGCGACGCGATGCCCGGCGGCGGGAAGATCTCCGCCGCAGCAGTGAACGCGGAACTGGGCGAGGCCTTCTCCATCGTAGGACAGAGGTCGGTTCCTCCCGGTCGTTACGTGCGGCTGACCGTGACCGACACCGGAACGGGGATGGGTCCTGAGGTGCAAGCACATCTGTTCGAGCCGTTTTTCACCACAAAGCCCAGAGGAATCGGCACCGGGTTGGGACTCTCGACTATCTATGGGATCGTGCAGCAGAGCGGCGCGCATATTTCGGTGGAGACCGGACTTGGGCAGGGTACGACGGTCAGCATCTATTTTCCCCGGATCGACGAGGTGGTCGGCGAGGATGGCCCGGAGGCCGCGCGGGCGGCCCCTGGCGGGGGCTCGGAGACGGTTCTAATCGTGGAAGATGAGAATATCGTGCGTGAGCCCGTGTCCAGGTTGCTGCGGAAGGCCGGGTTCACTGTACTGGAAGCAGCAAGCGGACCGCAGGCGCTGGAAGTTTCCGAGTCGTACGACGGGCCAATCGATCTGGTCGTCACAGACGTGATGATGCCGAAAATGAGCGGGAAGGAACTTGCGGCCAAGCTTCTCGGCACACGAGCGGGGCTGAAAGTACTATACATGTCGGGGCACGCCGACACCGTAATCGTGCACCAAGGGGTGCTCGACGAAGGAGTCCACCTGCTGGCCAAACCGTTCACTTACCAGGATCTGTTAAGAAAAATTGTTGAGGTTCTAGGACCGGCGCAGGCTCCGCCGCTAAGTAATGGGATTCTGAAGTCTCAGTCCCAAAGCAGCAGCTGATTCCCAGTCCGTACGAGCAGTGCTGCCGTGGTGGGATGGCCTGGATCTACGGCAGACCTGACTTTCCTGGTGGGTGCTCAGGGCGTTTCTGGTTCGGTGGCAATTGAGCCGTGCCTCGGCTACCTGGTCTTTCAGCTCCTGGAACTCAAGATCCTTGAACGCTTCAGGGAAGCCGGCCCTCTCGAGCGTCCCGCTCAAGACCGCATATCGTTCGGTAGTCAACTTATACTCGGAAAGCAAGGCGTTACATTCTGTACAATACAAGCACAATCCTCCCTTTGCACTGACCCGATTCATGATGGCGACGGTCTGATTCATTTTTTGTGCGGCAGGCAGTATGCCAAGCACGTCATCCGCACTCCCGTGGGTCCGTTTGAGCATATAAGACGTTTTGCATGGTCGTATGCTCTTTGGCCATTGCTGTAAAAACGTTTTCTGTAGTCTATTGGGCCATCCGGGGCTATCCCCCCGACGGCCTCGGTATTCTGCCGGGGAGCATGGCAATAATGGTGCTCCCCTTCTTTTTCCTCGGTCCGTTTGAGTATGGTTCCACTTTGTTTGGTAAAGGTCATGAAAGGCCGGATCTAACTAGCAAAGCTGCCCTTGCCGATGTAAGCTTCTGCATGGGCTCCGCTCAAGGCGTGGCTTGTCCGCTTAGAGACATGCTTGCGTCTCAATACGACAAAATGCTGAGTTGCTATCACCAAGCCATGCTGTCGCTGCTGGAAGATATGACTATCGATAAAGCTGCCCAAGAGACCCACGAGTTGTATCATGCCTGCACAGAGGTTCGAGATGAGCTGCGCAGCCATGAGCGCAAGCACGGATGCTGCTAGGATTGAGCGGGATTACTATTCAACGCAGTTTTAGGACACTACGTAAAGATGTGCCGGTCGGGAGATGTAACGGCATGTAACCTTAGTTTATCTTTGCTGCATGGACTTTCCGACAACGACCTGTGCTGTTCGAGCTCAGCTAGCATCGCGATATAGGAAACTCATCGACCAACACACAGAGGCGCTGTTGGAAGTGCTGATCGCCGATAGGGTTAGAAAGGATACGCAGGCGCTATATGATTCCTGTGTTGAGGCATGGGAAGCCTTGGAGCAACACGACCAGAACCATGGATGTTTGGGGAGTAAGGAGTCGCGAGTCCTGCGCCAAAGCGCGTAGGGGGCCGAGCGAGAGTATTGAGGCTATCTAAGTTGGGATATTCGCTAGCATGCTGAGAAAGCAACCCAATCATGGGGCTTCCACCTGTTTTGCTGAAGTAGGAACAGCCAGCCTGCGATCCTGGTGAGGGGTAAAGCGAGGAGCGCCTCCCCCAAGTTCGCACTTTTCTTTAGGCTTCGCTCCGCAAGTAGGACAGCGAACCGAGAGTGCCAGTTTTGATAGATCCCGAGTTAATTTCATGGCTCTCATTCTGCCAGTTCCGGGGTGCGTTTCGCTGTTCAATTGTGAACAAATGTAGCATTTACAGCCTTTCCGATCGAGTGCTACAATCCTCGCTCCATGGCCACACCCACGAAGGCTTGCCACGTCAGGGAGCAGTTGTTCGCGCAGTTCAGAAGGAACCTGGATGTCTACGCGAGTACGTATTTAGGACTGCTGGATCACATGAGGGCCGACAAGGCGAGCAATGAATCTAGGACGCTGTACGAATCGTGCGTCGAGGCTCGAAAGGCCCTACACGACCACGAGCGGGATCATGGATGCTTTGATTGACAAATTTTGAGATTACTTCTCAACGCAGTTTTAGGACACTACTGGATGATTTGGCTTGGCAAAACCCTGACGGCTCGTGGGATGGACCCATCGGCCAGAACATTGCACGAGCGATTGAAGATGGCTACACCCCGACCTCGGACCCTTACCATGGCTACTTCTTCAAAATCCTAAAGGGCCAAGGCCCGGCGGCGCCGCTTGGCGCAATAGACTTTGTGGTGAAGGGTGTCATGATCGGCGGCTTTGCCCTGGTGGCTGCGCCTGCGGAGTATGACGTAACGGGGGTGCGGACCTTCATCGTCAGCCACGACGGCGTGATTTATGAAAAAGACCTTGGACTGGACACGCTCGACCAATTCAAGAAAATGGAATTCTTTAACCCGGATAAATCGTGGACCCCGATCCCGGAGAAGGATGTTTCCAGGTAAAGATAACCGGCAACGGTTACACTGGACCTCGATCGCTGGCGCTGTCTCATACACCCTTGGAATTAGCAATCAATAACGAGATCGATCGCTACGGCTTGGCCATCGATGCGATCGACCGGAACGCCCAAGCGCCGAAGAATCGGCGCTCATGCCAAGGGACGGCACCGCGATCTTCAGACCGGATGCCGTAATTCGCCGAAAATAAATCCACCACTTCTTCGCATGCATCTGAACTACAGGCCTAATCCTCGCCCGCACGATGTGGGTGCCCCGACGTCCTTGCCGAAAAGATGATCTGGAATGCCTGGCGGTAATATCAACGCGGGAGTGGATGAATCCATCATCGGTCCTATCAAGGATCCACTTATTTCCCTTCCCCTAAGAAGTTGCCTGTTGTCGAATGGCCACTATAGTGTCTTTCTGACGGCCGCAGGGAGTGGGTACAGTGTCGTTGACGGAATCGACCTGACGCGCTGGCGCGAGGACGCGACCTGCGAGTCATGGGGCCAGTATTGCTACCTGCGTGATCTGGACACCGGCCGAGTCTGGTCCACTTGCCGGCAGCCCCTGGGCCGAAGTGCCGATGAGTACTCGGCGGACCTACGGCCGGACCACGCAATCTTTCAGCGTCGCGATGGAGACATTGAAGCCCATTATGAGGTCGTGGTGACCGCTGACACGAATGCGGAGATTCGCAGGATCACGTTGAGGAATCATGGAAACCGGCATCGCACGCTGGAAGTGACCAGCTACGTGGAGGTGGTCCTCAATTCGCGCCAGGCAGACGAAGCACACCCTGCATTCGGGAAGCTCTTCCTTGAGACAGAATACGTAAAGGCGCAAGGGGCGTTATTATGCCGCCGCCGGCCCCGTTCCAGTGACCAGCAGCCCGTTTGGGCGCTGCACTTCGTGGCCGGCCCGAGGGGGATCTCCGGCACGGCGCTTCGTGACATCGAGTTCGAAACGGACCGGGCGCGCTTCCTGGGCCGAGGCCGCTCTGTCGCGAATCCGGCGGCGCTGGAATCCGTCCAGACGCTGTCGGGAACCGTCGGTCCGGTGCTGGACCCCATCTTCAGTCTGCGCAAGAAGGTCTCGCTCGCGCCCGGCGCATCTGCCGTCCTGGCATTCATCACAGCGATGCCGCAGGATCGCATCCAAGGACTGGCGCTTGCAGTCCGTTTCGGAGACCTGACGGAAGTGGATCGCGTATTCAACGACGCAGAGTGTAATGGTAAGGCGCAGCTTGCCGCGCTGGAACTGGTCCCGGGCGATGTTCAAGTGTTCCAGCGATTCGCTGCTCACGTTATTACTACGAGTCCAGTCTTCAGATCGCCCGCGTCCGTAGCCCGCAACAAGCTCGGCCAGCCGGGACTTTGGCGGTTCGGTATCTCAGGGGACCTGCCTATCGTACTATTGCGAACCAGCACGACCGACGTGAAACTAGCTCGCCAGCTTCTGCAGGCGCACAGGTATTGGCGTTGGTGCGGTTTGAAGACGGATCTGGTCCTCCTAAATGACGCTAGCGACGAGCTACGCGGCCAGCTGTGTGCCTTGATTCAGGACGACCCGGAGGCCGCCCTTGCCGATAAGGCCGGTGGAATCTTCTTGCGCCAGGCTGCTGACCTCTCTGCGGAGGAGGCGACGCTGCTGGAAGCTGCTGCCCGTGTGATTATCCGCGATGATCAGGGAACCCTGGACGAGCAGTTGTACCGCGTGGGGGGCGCCGAGGGCGTGCACGACGATGACACGGTCAGAGACGCAAGCCTGGACAGTGCCCGATGGTCTTCTAGCGGGCAGGATTCCTTTGCGTCCTCTGTTGGCGATGTGGCGGAGACGGCAGGCGAGCTTCTGCTCTTCGATAACGGCATGGGCGGGTTCACCCCGGATGGCCGCGAGTACGTCATCTACCTGCGCGGCGGCGAACGGCCGCCGGCTCCCTGGAGCAATGTGCTCGCCAACCGCGATTTTGGTTGCCTCGTGACGGAGGCCGGGGGTGGTTATACATGGGCAGGCAACAGCCAGATGAACCGCCTCACGCCTTGGAGTAACGATCCGATCAGTGATCCGCCGGGTGAGGTGGTTTATCTTCGTGACGAAGAAACCGGCGAGTTCTGGACGACGACACCGTCGCCTTGTGGTGGCCAAGCCACGACCATCGTCCGCCACGGCCAGGGGTATAGCTGGTTCATCAAGACTTGTCATGGTCTAGAGCAGGAGCTGTTGGTCCTGGTTTCCCCGACGGCTCCGGTGAAGTTGTTCCACTTGCGCATCAGGAGTCTGAGCGACAGGCCGAGACGGCTTTCGGCGACTCTCTACGTGGAGTGGGTGCTGGGGACCCAGCGCCATCAAGCGCCGCTCCAGGTGATCTCCGCTGTCGACCCGGCGTCGGGTGCGTTGTTCGCAACGAACGCGTGGGCTGGCGAATTCGCGGGCCGGGTCGCGTTCGCCGAAGTGAGCCGCCGGCCTCGCTCATTCTCCACAGATCGGGCAGAGTTCCTTGGGCGCGGGGGGACGACGTCGTCGCCGGCCGCTATGGCCCGGGAGCGCCTGTCTGACCGCGCCGTTGAACTCGGAGATCCCTGTGCGGCGATCATGGCCAAACTGGAACTCGCCGTGGGTGGCACCGACGAGATTGTCTTCGTTCTCGGCCAGGCAGAGAGCGCAGAGGAAGCTCGCCGGTTGGCCGATGCATACGCCAATCCGTTCCGCGCACGGCTGACCCTGGAAGAAGTCCGGGGGCAGTGGGATCGGATCCTGGCGTCTGTTCAGGTTCGGACGCCTGACCCCGCAATCGATCTGATGTTGAACCGCTGGTTGCTTTATCAGACGCTCGCCTGCCGGATGTGGGGCCGGTCAGGGTTCTACCAGTCGGCTGGAGCATTCGGATTCCGCGACCAGCTTCAGGATGCGATGGCCTTGGTTTACGGGGCGCCGCAGGAGGCCCGTGCGCAGATCCTGCGAGCGGCGGCGCGGCAATTCGAAGAGGGCGACGTGCAGCACTGGTGGCACCCTCCGGCCGGGCGAGGCGTTCGCACCCGGATTACGGATGATCTCTATTTTCTTCCGCTGGTCACTTGCCATTACGTCCGGGTCACAGGCGACGTCGATATCCTTGAAGAGCGCATGCCCTTCCTGCGGGCGCCCGTCCTGAAACCGGAGCAGGAGGAGGATTTTAATCTTCCCGACGTGAGCGACCAGACAGAAGTGTTGTACGAACACTGTGTCAGGGCGTTGGAGCACGGCTTGAAACTCGGGTCTCACGGCATCCCACGGATGGGCACGGGCGACTGGAACGATGGAATGAACAAGGTCGGCGCCCACGGAAAGGGCGAGAGCGTGTGGAACGGCTGGTTCATGCTGACGACTTTGCGGGACTTCAGCACCCTGGCCGAAGGCCGTTGCGACACCGCGAGGGCTTCGTGGTGCCGGGAGCGTGCTGAAGCTCTGCGTGTGGCATTGGAGGAACATGCATGGGACGGCCAATGGTATCGCCGGGCCTACTTCGACGACGGAACGCCTCTTGGTTCCTCTTCTAATGACGAGTGCCAAATCGATTCAATCGCCCAGTCGTGGGCCGTAATCTCGGGCGCCGCAGAACCGTCGCGCGCCCGGAAATCTATGGAGGCGGTGCAACAACGACTAGTGCGATCGGCCGATCGGCTCATCCTCTTATTCGATCCGCCTTTTGACAAAGGCGTCCTGGAGCCCGGCTACATCAAGGGTTACGTGCCAGGTATTCGGGAGAACGGCGGACAGTATACACACGCCGCTACCTGGGTAGCGCTGGCGATGGCCTTGATGAAGCAAGGCGAGCGGGCGGCGGAACTCTTCGACCTACTAAACCCGATCCGCCACGCAGACGCTCCCGAAAAGGTCGCTCTGTATAAGGTAGAGCCATATGTGGTGGCAGCCGACGTGTATGGGGCGCCCCCGCATACCGGCCGCGGCGGTTGGACCTGGTACACAGGTTCCGCGGCCTGGTTGTACCGCACCGGCCTGGAAGCGATTCTCGGTTTTCATCTGCGGGGCAGCCGCCTCCAGATTGTGCCCTGCGTTCCCGCAGGCTGGCCTGGGTATGAGATTACCTACCGCTACGGCTCAACCACCTATCAGGTAGTCGTCGAAAACAGCGGGAGCGGGCGCGGCCTTAGCACCGTCACGCTCGACGGGCAGCCCGTACCAGAGGGTGTCGTCGATCTGGCGAATGACGGGATTCGGCACGAGATCCGGGTGACGACGGCGCCGGCAGAGGACTGGGGACACGCTGCTGACTAACATGCCATGAACCAGTTGCACCATCAGCAGGATCTGCACGATCGGGAGAATTTGACCCGGCATCCCAGCGATGAGGATCTGGACCGGCTACAGGCGACTACGGTTCACTATTACCTCCATGAGTCCAATCCGGCTAACGGTCTTATCCGTGACAAGACCGTCGCTTCGGCTCCATGCAGCATCGCTGCTGTTGGGCTTGGTCTGGCGAGCATCCCAGTGCTGGTGGAACGTGCTGTTCTATCTCGCGAATTTGCCCCCGAGGTTGCACTGCGAAGACTGCGCTTCTTCCGGGATAGCCAGCAAGGGCCAGAGCCCGACGCCACCGGGTATAAGGGCTTCTACTACCATTTTCTCGATATGCACACGGGACGCCGCACTTGGGCGTGCGAGGTCTCCACCATCGACTCCGCGTTCCTTTTCGCGGGAATGCTTTGCTGCGCCGCCTACTTCGACGCGGACACAGAGACGGAGCGAGAGGTGCGGGAATTGGCCAACGCACTTTACTGCCGGGCCGACTGGCAATGGGCTTTGAATGGCGGCGCGGCGATCTCACATGGCTGGAAACCGGAGACCGGTTTCATCCCACACAGGTATACCGGTTACGATGAGGGACTCCTGCTCTACCTTCTTGGACTCGGCTCGCCGACTTTTCCGCTGCCACCCGAGAGCTATACCGCCTATTGCTCGACGTATGAGTGGAAGAAAATTTACGATCGCGAACTGCTCTATTCCGGTCCGCTCTTCACGCATCAACTCTCGCATCTCTGGATCGACTTCCGCGATCTTCGCGATGCCTTTATGCGTGAGCACGGCACCGACTACTTCCAGAACAGCCGGCAGGCGACCTATGTGCACCAGGAGTATGCGATTCGCAACCCGCTGGAGTTTGAAGGCTACGGTGAATTCCGCTGGGGCATCACGGCGACCGACGGTCCCGGGTGGGAGAACCGGAGGGTGAACGGAATCGAGAGGCAATTCTATGACTATTACGCCCGCGGGGCGCCCTGTGGACCCGATGACGGAACTCTGGCTCCGTGGGTTGTGGTCGCCTCGCTCCCATTCGCACCGGAGATAGTAATACCTACCATTCGCGCCTTGGCAAAGCTCGATCTTGGTGTTACGAAACGCTACGGCTTCAAGCCGTCGTTCAACGAAACCTACAAAATTCCCGGCAGCCCGACCGGCTGGTGGGTGACACCTCATCACTTTGGCGTTGACCAGGGTCCCGTGGTGCTCATGATCGAGAACTACCGCAGCGGGCTCATCTGGAATATCATGCGCCGATCTCCCTACGTCGTCGCGGGGCTGCGCCGGGCTGGTTTTCGAGGTGGATGGCTTTGACGTTGGTATCCGCTGGAACCGAATACATCGTTTTTTGGAACATCTAAAGCTAGCTTACGCTGCGCTGTCTCAGGAACGAGTCGCCCATTCCCATTCAGGTTCGATGGCAGGATGCTGACGTAAATTTACAGTTCGTAAAGCGACGCCGCGAGCCGCTTCAGTCCGCGATCCCTGGCGATTACGTCGAGGTGAATTGAAGTCCAGTCGACCAGCATGACCTCCTCGTTCCCCTCACCATCGTAGGTCTTGAGGTAACCACGGCACGATTCGCAATAGTCAATGCGCAGCCCCCCTTCGCCTTGGACGGTCACGATCGAGATCTTGTGATCGTCCTGGCTTTCGCAAAACGGGCATTTAGTTCGCTGGTAACGCCAGCGAGTACTGCAACAGCCACACGAGAGGAATCGTTGGCGGCCCGGATCCGAGCCTACCAATTGCGCCATGGCGGGCGGCGCTCCACAGGTTGGACAGTAGCTGCGGAGCCAGCGGTCCTCTCCGCGCCATTTCGCAAACTCGTTCACCAAAGGGCGCAGAACCTGAGAGAGCGTGGTCCAGCCGATATACCGAAGCAGGCCCGGACTTTGGGAAGCGAACGAATTCTCGTCGAGCAACCAGGCCACGACACGGTGCGGTGACGCCAGCTCGCCACGCAGCTCCGCTTCTATGATCAGGATCTCGTTCGCGATCTGGGGCATGGCTCTCGCGGCCAGTCTTTCGACCTTCCAACGGATTATCTTCTCCGCAGGCAGGCAGTCGATCGCGACAGCCGAACTCCGCAGAAGGGGCACACCGGCGGCAAAATCACGAGTGTACTCGTCCCATGAAGGCATTTCAAAACATGGGTTCATAGTTCCTTCCATGTCCTTGTTGATCTGTGCATGGAGGGACGCAACAGGCTGGAGATAGGGATGGCTCGTCACCCAAACATCTTGAGTCACGCGATCAATGATTCCTTGTTGCGATCGGAGTCATGGAGACAAGGAAAGTCTTTTTCGACCAGCACCTCTACCCGGCTGTGACCTGCGATTGATACCTGATCGCTCTCCGCCCCACGCCAAGACAGACGGCCCTGGTAGGAAGACCCGGAGACAGTCGGCGGCGTACTCAACCTCGATGCTTTCAAGAGCATTTGTAGAGGCCACAGAATAATGCAGTGCACGATCCGCGGTAAACCGGACCTCGTCTTCCACGTGGCCATTTTCTTTCAACTGCATTACTTCCATTTGCGTCAGCCGGAAGCGCAAGGAGTTGTTCTGTATCCGCAGTTTCATTCTTCAGGCTCCACGCACGCGGCAGGGTTTTGACAATTGAGAGGGCGCCGCGGCGTCCTGTGCGCTGAAGCCTCGCTGGCTGGCTATAGACATTGCAGCGGCCATCACGCAAGAAACCAAGCAGTGTCATGCCGGAGCGCGCCGCAGTGAACACCGCGAGGCTGGACGGTGCGCCGACAGCGGCGAGCAAGGGAACGCCGCCCATCAAACATTTTTGCACCAGCTCATAACTGGCCCTTCCACTTACCAAGACCATCGAATCCCCCAGTGGCGTGCGCTCGCGAAGGAGTGCGTCACCGATCATAGGGCCGTGCGGGACGCAACCCGAGCGCCGTTCAGGGCCGAGACCGGGCGACGGACGGCGAAGCCCGTCCGTTCCGGCGGAAGGAACTAAGCCGGGCTCGGCTCAAAGCGATAAATTGTCTTAGCTACGACTTGATCTGATTTACTGATAGACTGCGCGCTAAGCGAGGGAGATAGCATAGGGGCTGGCCTCTGATCAGCGGCGCACTTTATGTGAAGGCCGCGATGCGGCGACCGCCAGCCGATACGGTGGCTCTTGGCTACCGCGATGGCGGGAGGGGATCGCCAGCGGCCCACGGTGTTTCGCGCCCCGGCCCTCACCACAAGACTCCGTCGACTGGCGCCAACGGCTCCGGAATATCCTTTTCCCCAAGCATTTGCTTCAGATTGATTTCAATGTTCCGGGTAATCGCGGTCAAGGAGATATCATGCTGTAGATTTTCAAAGGGCGTTTCGAGATCGCGGCCGATCTTATCTAAAGCGAGGAATATGAACCCCACAAATGTTGAGCCGATCGGAGTCAACAGCCGCAAGCTACTCACCATTCCCAACGGCAACAACAGGCAATAGATGGCGATGAAGCGGCTTATAAACATGTCGTACTGCCGAGGCATAGGCGTGTTCTTGATTCGTTCGGATGCTCCCTGGCCGTCCATCAGAGTGCTGAGCGTCCGGTCCAGGCTCGCCCAGCGCATATTGTCGATCCAGCCCTTTTGATAACAGTAAGCCAGCAACGCAGCCATCTTCTGTTGAATGGCGAGAGGAACGTTTTTTTGAGTTTTCAGATGATCCATTTCCTCTTCGGGAATTACGCCGTTTAGCTCTTCCCACGGTGGCAGGCCTCGCAGGTGATTCCGGAGGGCGTGAACATGTGCGACCTGAAGCAGGACGAGCCTTCGTTTTATCTCGCAAACCTCGCGATCGGTTTCCTCGCCAGACCCGGTGGCCGTAATCATGGTGAGGACCTCTCGCCCGAAACTGCGTGAATTATTTACGATAGATCCCCAGATGATGCGGGCTTCCCACCAACGAGCATAGGCACTTGTGTTGCGGAAGCCTGCGAGCACGCCGATGACGCCGCCGAAGATCGAAAGCGGGATCTCCGGGTGAGCCATCCATCGCCACCCTCCGAACACGTAGGCTACTGCTACTGCCAGGTCAAAAGCGAAGAGAAATACAATCGGCCGACCGACATAGATTGCCAACCCTAGGAACTTGGCGCGCTTGGCTACGATCATTTGCTCGCGGTGCCGGAGGTGGCTCGTTTGGCGGGCGTCACCGGCAGGAATTTACGCTGCGCTTCGTCGTACGCGCGAATGGCGCCGTGAGCGATGTCATAGACCCACCCGGAAAGCCCGAGCGTGCCTTGCCCCAAACGTCCGGCGACGGAAGGATGAGTGCGCAGATGCTGCAGTTGCAGAATGACATTTTCCTCAATCAATTGATCGAGCGTGGCGGCTTCGTCGTGCGCTTTCGCCCGCACAACGCTGAGAGCTGCGTCGGCGTGGCGCAGCCAGGATTTCACGATTGGAAACTGCGCCACCTTCTCGGGATGAAGCGATCCAATCATTGCCCCGCACTCGGTATGTCCACAAACTACCACGTGGCTGACTTGCAGTGCGCCGACGGCGTATTCGATGATGGCCGAAACTCCGCCCAACGCATCTCCATAGGCGGGAACCAGATTGCCGATGTTTCGGGACACGAAAATCTCGCCTGGCCCCGATTGCGTGATCAGTTCCGGATCGATTCTGGAGTCGGCGCAGGTGATGAATAGCGCGTGCGGCTTTTGGCCTTCTCGCATGAGCTGTTGATATTCGGCTTTTCGTTGCGGATAAACCTCGCGCTGAAACCGCTGCGCCCCAGCGATTAGCCGCTCACGCGATTCGTTGATCTTGTTTGAAGACATGATTATCCTCACAGTAGCCGTCGCAACAGAGATTGTATCTGGCAGGGCGGGATTCAAAAAAAGGATGGTTGACGACCATTTGTCGACAAGTGCCACTGGTTTGGCGGAAATCGGGACCAACGACTGCCTCCACCAATTCTATGGGAGATGTTCGGCAAACCATCCACACTACCTTTGTATATGCCGAGGAGCAAGCGAATCGTGGCACCGGCAGTTGCCGCACCACATCACCCCGCGCGGCAGGGGACGAGCAAGAGCGTTCGACCGCGATCACGACCGTACGGTGTTCTTGGACCTGCCGAGCTATTTGCAGGTCGCTGTGGGATACCGTTTCCAATCACTTTCATTTGATTGCGGTGCCCGCGCACAAGGGTGTAACTGCCAGACGACTTTTCCCTGAGATGGCGCCATGCCCCCCCAAAGGCTGCTCCGCCGTACCATGCCCTATCTGGTCAGTCGGGCGGCGTCTGCCGTGGCCCATCGTGACTTGTCTTTCCTCCGGCGACAAGGTATTGGTACTGGGCGGAATCCCATCCGACAGTGCTGGCGAGGCAAACTTGATCCAGGTGCACACTGTTCCATAGATACGGCGTAAAACTTTAGAACCGGCGCCACCGCGGTTGCATCACAGCGGCCGAATGCCTACAGATGTTCGGTGGAAGAGTGAACTTTTCGTTCCCCAAGGAGAGCTAGAAATGAGAATTGTTCTAGCCGCCACATTACCGTTACTATTCGCGGGGGGACTGCTCGCAGACGACGAGGGTTCCGCTTTCCGAGCCTATGTCGATTCGGACCTGTTCAGGAAATTGTGAAGACGACTCTGGCGAAAGCGTGGGATATTGCCCGCTTAATGCCTCGAGTTGAACCACATTCTAATGTTTTCTATTTTTAGCACTGCGGCTTTCAAACGGAAGCACTAAGTTCTACACGCTTCCCTGATCCAATCTAACGAGCGGAAGTCAGAGCGGTAATAGGGCCCGCGTAATGATGTCTTGGAGCTTTCGTAGTAACGCCCAAACGGGAAGATGCACAGCTGCGACCTGCCGATTTAGTTTTTTCGCCGTCGCGGCGAAAAATAGAATCCGTACACTATTAACGGGTGTCTATCGCCCAAGGGTGAGAATAGTGCCCTCCCGCTTCCGAGTTCGCGCCATTCTTGCGGCTGCGTTGGCCTGCGTGGCTACTAATGTTGCTGTTTCACAATCTGTCGGGCCCAAGAATTCCACCGTCACCCAACCGGAACAAACCGATCCTTATGGGCGGGAAACCCCCAGGAAGAGCGCTCTGGGTTTCTTGCGGGCAGCTCAAAGCGGCAATTATTCCGTGGCCGCAATGTACCTGCAACTCAGCGATAGCGAGCGCCGCCGCCAAGGGGAAGTCCTTGCCCGGCAAGTCCAGGACCTGCTGGATCGGGCTTTTGTCGGACACCTGTCTCTCCTAAGCGACCAACCGGAAGGATCGCTTTCCGATGGCCTCGCCCTCAATATGGAGTTCGCAGGGACGATCACCGTGGGCGGGGAAAAGACCGATTTTCTGCTGGTTCACGTACCGGTCCCATCCAGCGCGTCTGTATGGCTGGTGGCACCTGAAACCCTGCGTGAGGTTCCGCGCCTGCATGCGAAATTGGACCAACAGCCTTTCGTCGAGGGGATACCCGACTTCCTGGTGCGCAAAAGCATCCTCGGCGTTAACCTCTCTCAGTGGTTGCTGCTTTTGGTTTTCCTACCTGTCGCGTGTGGCGGGGCCATGCTCATCGTATGGGTTATCACAGCCCTGTCTCGCCGCGCCCACGCTTACTGGGCTCATGTCGAATTGGAAGGCAGGGGGAAACTCAACCGCCCGTTCACCTTCGTCCTGGCAATAGTGATCCACTACATCCTGACAATCTGGCTGGAACTGCCGCTCCTAAAGCGCTATTACTACAGCCGGGTGTCTGGGATCCTGCTTGCATGCGCGGTGGCCTGGCTGATGTCGCGCCTGGTTCAGCGAACCGCGGCCATGGCGGCGCATCGATTCAACGGAACCAGGTGGGCCGCCGGGAGCGCGGCAGTCCTCCTGGGACGTCGTGTCTTCGATGCGATCCTCATTCTCCTGGTCGTTCTCGTATCCTTGAACATTCTCGGATTCGATACCCGCACCGCGCTGGCAGGCTTGGGCATTGGTGGAATCGCGCTGGCGCTCGGCATGCAAAAGACCCTGGAGAACTTCCTGGGTGGCGTGACTTTGCTATCCGACGGGATGCTTCGGATCGGCGACGAGTACAAATTGGCCGATCGCGTTGGAACCGTAGAGGACGTTCGCCTGCGCTCGACCACGTTCCGCATGAATGAGGGTACCTCGCTTACCATCCCGAACGGCGTACTGGCCGTCAGGGAGATTGAGACGTTGTCGGGGAGGACCAGGATGTTGATGCAGTGTGTCATCCAACTAAGCCGGGAAACCACGGCCCCCCAACTCCGGGAGGTCCTCGCCGAGGTCCGGCGAATACTCGCCGCTCAGGAAATCGTGGAGCCGGAGGACGCTCGCGTGCGCTTCATCGGGTTCGGTGCTTCGTCTCTGGATCTGGAGTTGTACGCATATATCCACACCTCAGACACACCGGTGTTCCTCGCGACGAGGGAAGACATTTTGTTCCAGATCATGAATGCGATCGAATCGAGCGGCACGCGTCTGGCCTTACCGGCACAGACTCTGTTGGTCGCCGACAAAGGGAATACCGCCCAAGCCGTGCCGCAAAGGCGCGCGTTAACCGAGTCGGTTCGGGCATGATGGACAGCAGACCTCTCACAGGCCGGCTCCCCACAAATACTGATAGGCGACGCCGATTGAAGTGAAGGCGCCGCCAGTCCTTGTGATAGCGCCCGTCGATCCGCTGAATTTCAGGGATTGACGCTTCCACAGGGGTATCGAGAGAGTGCCGCCGATGCGGGAGTTGCGCTGCACGTCGTTACCTGGAATTCCATCGACCGAGGTTCTCCCCCCGGTGTAAAAGTTCGCGTCGAAGGCTACCCATAAGCGCGGTTTGAAGGCGTAAGTCAGATGTGTCTGAGTGCTGAGAAGGGGCTCCTGCTTTCTCACCCTGCCTTGATAGTCGTCGTTTGCGGAGAAGAGCCACACCCCAAGGTAGAGGTCAAAGAACCAGTGCCCGAAACGCCGCGACAGCCCCACTTCCGGTTTGGCGCCCCAACGGTTGGTGCCAATATTGACGAATCGCGCCGGGTCATACTGGCCGAGGGGAGTGGTTACGGTAAGGCTGGCCCCCACGATGGTTTTTCGTTGATAAGCGGCGAATTCTTCGAGATTCATCGCGGGTGCGCCGTAGAGGTTTACAGCGAAACGCATGGTCGGGCTCATCAATCCCGACCGCCGGAGTTGTTGGGGAGAACCGTTTAGATCGCCCTGGAGGTTTCCCCAAAGGTACGGAAAAGCGACGGCGATACTCGCAGAGCGATCGAAGAAGTCGAGGGAGCGGCTGTATCCCAAGAAGCCGCCGTACAAACGGCCTGACGCGTTTTCAATGGGAAGCGAGGGATCAAAATCGATATCACCCGCGGATCGGGTGATTCCGACCACTGCAAAATTGGCGCCGACAGGCGAGACGGAGTAAGCGCGGGGTTCAAGCTCCTGGGCAATGCAACTTACCAGGCAGACCAGAATCGCAATGGCAAGCTGGTGCATTCGCCTATGGTTTCCTAACTTAGGCGCCTCGCGGAACTCGCTGGTCCGGTTAGGCCTTCTTTGGCGGAGGAGGGTAATTCTTCAGGAGCTTGGCGACACCCTTCTGTATGTTCTTTTGCCGTTTGTCAGGTTTTGCTTTCGGGTCGAGAGTTTTGGTTGCCGTGCCGCGCCACACGAGGTTCTTTTCCTTGGAGTCGTACATGTCGAAGTCCACCTGGCCGACGACGATAGTTGAAGTTGTGGATGTGCTGAATCCGCCGCCTCCGCCTCCGTACCCCCAGCCGCCCCAACCAGGGCCGTAACCCCAACCACTATCGTAAGAGGTAATCTGTTTCTCCGTACCGAGCGATACCTGATAGCCCACAAAGAGATCGGCAGTGTCGGCATCAGTCTTGGTCAGACCCTTAGTGGCTAACTCCTGATCTATGGCGCTCTTCAATTGTCCGTCCGTAATCTGGTCGATCGAATCCGCGCCTTTGATCTGGACCCATTTATAGGTCTTGTACTTCTCAAAATTGGCGTTCGCGGCAAAGTTGTACCGCACGTCCTGTGCCCACGCAGCGATCGCCAGCAGTGGGATTAGCAACACTATTCTGCTTGATTTCATAAGGCTCCTTAGGTTTCTCTCTTTACTGGCTTGTACCAAATAGCGCTGTGGGATGGCCGCTGAGTTGATGGTGAAAACGGTGCGGCGATGCAAGATTTGTCGACGACCATGGCGACTCGCGAGGCCGCTGGGACGGGTACAAACAGAAATAGAAAGAATCCCTATCTTGGGCCAGGAATCCAGCGCACGGATGCTAGAACTCCAGTCGCGCGTTGTGGAAACGTGGGGTTTCACTCAGCCGCTTCCGATCATTTATTTGGCTCGGCACGGCGAGACTGCGTGGAGTGTGACAGGTCAGCATACAGGGCTTACCGATCTTCCTCTGACGGCGGCCGGCGAGTGCAACGCCAGTCGGCTTGCGGATCGGCTGAAAGGACTGACTTTCGCCAAGGTGTTAACAAGCCCACTGCAGCGAGCTGTCCGAACCAGCGAGCTTGCCGGATTCGGTGGAATCGCCGAAATCGATCGGGATCTGGTTGAGTGGGACTACGGCAAATATGAGGGGCTCACAGGGGCCGAGATTCGCGCAAAGCGTCCGCGCTGGCAGCTCTTCCGGGATGGATGCCCCGGGGGTGAGTCCCCCCGGCAGGCTGCAGCCCGCGCGGATCGCGTTTTGGGCCGCGTTCGTGCGGTGCAGGGCGACGTTCTGCTGTTCTCAAGCGGACACTTCATTCGCGTATTGGCTGCCCGCTGGATCGGTATCGAACCTACGCTGAACGCCAGGTCCTTTATGCTGAGCACAGCCAGTTTGAGCGCATTGGGTTATGAAAACGACCTTTCCCGGCCGGTAATCCGGCTATGGAACGATACGCACCACGTAATGCTGTAATCGCGCAGCAAACGGAGTGAATTCGGGCGAATTAAAAGCACCGAACTATACGCCGCGGGCATCGTGCTGGTGGTTCGTCGAGGCGTCGTCCTTGCTCCACTTAGAAAGGTAGTTAAGATGGGCCCGAAAACAACCTTGGAACCTTCAGCATCCGCGGGATTGCACAACCTTTCAAATCTACTTCAGCAGTACGGATGCGGTCCGCTTCGGTTCGAAGGGGCAGATAATGCGTTGTTTGAGCGTCATCTCCTCTTCGACAACGTGATCAGCTTCGAGGCAGCAACGCCACGCGACCGGTATGAAGCCTTGGCCCGATCCATACGGGACATACTTTCGCAGCGATGGGTTTTGACGGAACAGACCTATGCACGCGAAAATCCGAAACGCCTTTACTACCTTTCGATGGAATTCCTCATCGGCCGGTCACTCGCCAACAACGTGACCAATCTTCTCTTGGAGGGGGTTGTCAAGGACGCAATCCACCACAAGCACCTCGATTGGATCGACCTGCTGGAACAGGAACCAGACGCCGCACTAGGGAACGGCGGACTCGGACGCCTGGCGGCCTGCTTCATGGAGTCGGCTGCAACAATGCACCTGCCGGCCATGGGCTACGGACTTCGATACGATTACGGCCTCTTCAAACAAGTCATCCGGGACGGCTGGCAATGCGAGGAGCCGGACCACTGGCTTCTCACGCAGGACCCCTGGGAGGTAAGGCGCCTTGAAGAAAGAGTGGAGGTGCGGCTGAACTGCTCCTTCGAGGTTCACGGTGGAAGCTTGCGGGCAATTCCAGGACGGCCGTCTTCGTTTGATTGGGGTCCCGTTTGACCGGCCGGTGGTAGGGTATGGCGGCACAACCATCAACACGCTCCGCTTGTGGGCCGCGGCCGCACCCGACTTCTTCGATTTTCAGGAATTCAGCGGCGGCGATTTTGTGGGCGCTTTGGCTGAGACTCTGTCGGCCGAGTCTCTCACGCGGGTCCTCTATCCCGACGACACCACCAGCATGGGTCAGGGGTTGCGCTTTGTGCAGGAATATTTTCTGGTGGCGTGCTCGCTGGCCGATCTGGTGCGCCGCTTCCTGCGCAACAACTCCGACTGGAGCACGTTCTCGCAGAAGGCCGCACTCCAGCTTAACGACACCCACCCGGCCATGGCGGTCCCGGAACTGATGCGAATTCTGCTGGATGAGGCGCATCTTGAATGGGATCAGGCGTGGGACATCACCAAGGCATCGCTGGGCTATACGAACCACACGCTACTGCCTGAGGCTCTGGAGAAATGGCCTCTGGCATGGTTCCGGATCGCGCTGCCCCGCCAGCTCGAAATCATTCACGAGATTAACCGGCGCTTCATCGATGAGGTGCGTGTCCGCTACCCCAGCGACGAAGGGCGCATTCAGCGCATGAGCCTGATTGAGGACGGAGCCAGCCAAAAGATACGGATGGCGAACCTGGCGATCGTAGGATCGCACAGCACCAATGGTGTGGCAGCGATTCACTCCCGGTTGTTGCGGGCGACCACCGTCAAGGATTTGGCTGAAATGTTTCCCGAGCGTTTCAATAACAAGACCAACGGAGTCACGCCGCGGCGCTGGCTACTGCTGGCGAATCCCGCGTTTTCCCGAGTCATCACAAGCGCCATAGGCGACAGATGGATTACCGACCTAAGCCAATTGAGCAAGCTGCGGCCGTTGGCCGCCGATCAAGCCTTCCGCGATGCTTTCCTTTCCGCCAAGCGCAACGCGAAGTCGCAGTTTGCCGATTGGCTCAAAACGTATTCCGGCCAGACTGTAGACCCCAATACGATTTTCGATTGCCATGTGAAACGCATCCATGAATATAAGCGCCAGATGCTGATGGCGCTGCGAATTGTGGTGCTGTACAACCGGCTGCGCGCAAATCCGGATCTCGAGATGCTGCCGCGCACCTTCTTCTTCGCGGGCAAGGCGGCCCCGGCGTATCGGCTGGCCAAGCTAATGATCAAGTTCTTCAACAATCTGGCCGGAACTATTGACGGCGACGCCGCTGTGCGCGGCCGTCTCAAAGTAGTGTTTCTGCCGGATTATTGCTGTTCCATGGCAGAGAGACTGATCCCGGCGAGCGATGTGTCGAATCAAATTTCAACCGCGGGCTATGAAGCCAGCGGCACAAGCAATATGAAGTTCATGATGAACGGCGCGTTGACGGTCGGTACGCGCGACGGCGCTACCATCGAGATGGCGGAGGAAGCGGGAGAAGAGAACTTCTTTCTGTTCGGTCTGTCGGCGGAACAGGTAGCCACCAGCCGCGGCTGGTATAGCCCGAAGTGGCATTACGAAAACGAGCCGGAGACGCGAGCCGCGCTGGATCTGATTTTCTCAGATCACTTTAGCCGGAACGAGCCCGGAGTGTTCGCGCCCTTGCGCCACATGCTGCTGACCGACGGCGACTTTTATATGCACCTTGCGGATCTGAGGTCTTACGTCGAAGCGCACGAACGTTTGGCCCGGTTGTATGCCGACCCGAACGCTTGGGCGCACAAAGCCATTCTGAATGTGGCCGGTTCCGGAAAGTTTTCGAGCGACCGGACGATTTCCGAATATGCAGATGGGGTTTGGAACGTAAAACCGTGCCCGGTGTCGTAAGGGCGATTCCCGTCGTACAGGCATGGCATGAGCGATTGTAAAACTGCGCTGAACATCCCTCCGGTCCCACCGGGCTACCGCGCCTCTGGCGTGCTTCTTCGCCTTACGTCGTTGTCTTCGCCCTAGGGCATAGGCGATCTTGGACCCAGTGCATTCGCGGATCGACCGCCTCCGCGACTCGGGTCAACATTGGTGGCAGGCCCTGCCGCTCGGTCCCACCGGTGTTAGAGACCGTATCATAAACCAACAAGTATTCCAACTCTCCACTAACTCAGCGCACAACGCAGCCCGGCGCGGCGGGGAGTTAAGTCCACTGGTGAGCGTCCGGTCCCACGCCGGGCGCTGTGGGCTCTCCCACTAACTCAGCGCACAACGCAGCCCGGCGTGGCGGGGAAGTTAAGGCCACTGGTGAGCGTCCGGTCCCACGCCGGGCGCTTTGCGCTAAAGCCGGACGCAACCGACTACCGCCCAGAGTTCTCCGCCCGTTTTTTTTTACCGCCTTGGCCTCTTCGATAGCCCCGCAGTTCGATCGTTCCTGAACCGCCCCGTGGCACCACCAAACCGTAACGGTATTGTAATGTTTTTGCAACCATGTCCTGTTTAGACGGTCTTTGAGCAGGGCGGACCAATGGACGAATTGGTCGATGCAAGACAAATTCCGGCGAAGTTCCGGGCACATCGGCCCTGCCGGGACAGCGCAAGGCACGAGTTGCGCCATGCGGGCCAATCGCTGGAGGGCCGAATCACTTAATTGGCTAAATTGCCCTGAAAACATGGAGCTTTACCTTCTCTCTTCCCGCGGCGAGGTAAGTGCAATGCCTTCCCCGAAGCCTTACCGATTCAGCAAAGAAGGGGAAATTATGAGAACCGACGTCGACAACAGCACGGTCAAACTGCAGGACGCGCAACTGGTCGCCTTAGCCAAGCAAGGCGATCGGGATGCATTTGGGGAATTGGTTCTGCGTCACCGCCGCAGATGCGCCAACCTGGCTACCGCAATTCTTCGCCACCGCGGCGAAGCGGAAGAAGAAACCCAGAATGCGTGCTGGAAGGCTTTCAAGCATATCGATCAATTCCACGGCGAGGCCGAATTTTCCACCTGGCTACTGAGGATTGTCGAGAACCAATGCCTCATGCTGATCCGCCAAAGACGCCTGGCTCAATTCGTTCACTTGGATGACATCGAACCCGAGCGCGGCAGCGCACCTCTCCAGTTGCCTGCTCCCGATGCCGATCCCGAGGGTGAACTTGGCAAGCGCGAAGTGCTAAAGGTCCTGCAAAGCGAGATTCGCAGCATTCCGCCGTTATTGCGCAACGTACTTGTGATGCGCGACGTGGAAGAATTGCCGGTAAGCGATCTGGCCTCAAGGTTGGGCATCACCGTCGCCGCGGTAAAGTCACGGCTGCTGCGCGCTCGCGCGGAATTGCGCCGGCGCATGTTGCGCCATTGTACCCGTACCGGGCCCTGGAACCTGATGACCAACGTCGCGGTTCCCGCCAACAGAGTCTTTCACCACAACGCGCCCAAGAATCCAGCCAGGTAAATCGACCTGGCTGATCTCATGCGTCTCCTTTGCCTGTTGCTGTCCGCACTCGGTTGCTTCTGCCAGCAACTCCCCAGTGCCATCGCGCGCCCTAAGATCGGCGTTGCTCTGGAAGGGGGCGGGGCGCTCGGTCTGGCCCACATCGGCGTACTACAGTGGTTCGAAGATCATCACATTCCGATCGACTACCTGGCGGGCACCAGCATGGGGGGCCTGGTGGGGGGCATGTACGCAACAGGCATGCGAGCGGCCGAGATTCGCGAGCTTGTCTCCAAGATCGATTGGCAGGAAACGATGGAGGGACAGCCTCCCTTCAAGGCCCTCGCGTACCGGCGCAAGGAGGACAAGCGCGCCTTTCAGAACGGTCTGGAGTTCGGTCTCCGCAATGGATTCAGTGCAGCAAGCGGGTTGAGTTCGGGTCAGAGAATTACCTACCTGGTTAACCGCATCGCCTTTCCATATTCCAACCTGAAAACGTTTGACGACCTTCCCGTTCCCTTTCGCTGCGTAGCGACGGACCTCACATCGGGAAAACAGCACGTCTTTGAAGACGGATCTCTAGGCGAGGCAATGCGGGCGACCATGTCCTTGCCGGCGGTCTTTACTCCAGTCACGACCGAAAAGAGCGTCTGGGCGGATGGCGGACTTCTAAACAACCTGCCCGTGGATGTGGTGAAGAAAATGGGTGCGGACATCGTCATCGCGGTTTACCTCGATAACACACCATCCAAACCGCAGGGCAACCAATCACTGCTTGGGGTGATGGGCCGGTCGGTCGGCGTTATGATCGCGGCAAACGAGATTCATAGTCTCGAAACAGCAGACTTGGTTATATCCGTGGATCTTTCCCGTTATACAAGCACGAGCTACTCTGCCACCCCTCAGATCATCGGCCAGGGTTTGCAGGCGCCGGAGACGAAAGCGGCGCTGCTGGGGAAGCTGGCGCTCGACGAAGCCGCGTGGCAGCAACACCTGGCGTCCCGAGACGCCAAGCGGGTGGCTGCGCCCCCCGCTCCAGCTTTCGTGGAGGTGAGCGGCGTTGACCGGTCCATGGCAGCAAAGATCGAAGACCGGCTTGCGGACAACGCGGGAAAGCAAATGGACTTCGACCGTCTTGAAAAAGACATTGACGTGATCTCGGGAATCGGCCGGTACACGCGCTTTTCGTACGCGACAACGGAACGCAATGGCCAGAGTGGCCTTCGAATTCAAGCTGAACAGAAGGACTATGCGCCTCCGCTCCTAAATATCGGGTTTCTCGTCGATGGCAGCGATCTAAATTCTGTCCAATGGACCATGAACGCCCGCATCACCGCCCTGGATGTGGGCGGATTCCGGTCGGAATGGCGCACGGATATATCGATCGGTTCCACATGGGGACTCGCGACGGAATACTACCACCCGCTCACAGCAGCGAGCAAATGGTTCATCGCCCCGCGGGCGTTCGCCACCAACGTTCCCTTCGATTTGTATCACCGCACGACGCAGTTGGGGCAATACAGGATCCGCGACTACGGCGGCGGGTTCGACGGGGGGTACGCGTTCGACCGCTTCAGCGAGCTCCGTATCGGATATGAAGGCGGATATCTGGACCCCAAACTTACCATTGGTTCACCGGTTCTGCCTGAGCCTGCTGGCCGAACTGGCATTTCTTCGGTTCGATACAACTTAGACCGGCTCGACAGCCCCGTGGTGCCTCGCTCCGGTGAGATCGTGAGCTTGCGCACCGGTTGGGTGGACGCATCACCTGGCGCGAGCAGGGGGTTTCCGCTCGCCGAGGCATATTTCGGCGTGTTTCGCCGAGTTAGCAAGCGGAGCACCGCCTACGTGCAAGGCTACGGCGGCAGCACTTTCGGTCACTACAATACGGGCGTACCGCAATTCTTCCTGGGTGGGCCGGGCCAGTTGAATGCCTACGGGAAAAACGAACTCCGGACGGACCAGTATTGGCTCGGCCGTGTGGGTTACCTTTACGAGTTGTTCAGCCTGCCTCCTCTTATAGGCCGCAAGACGTATTTCACGTCGGCTTATGAAGTAGCGCATGCATACGGGGCCCCCGGGGCGTCCCGCCTTCCGACCGACGGCAGTGTGGGCCTCGTGGTCGAGACTCTCTTCGGTCCGTTATTCGTCGGGGGAAGTTACGGGGATAGCGGACATCACCGGTTCTATTTCAGCTTGGGCAGACTCTTCTAGACGGCAAAAAGCTGCCACGCAATTACTTCAATTCCTCTCAACGAAGCCCTTTAACTTTATGGACAGATTCTGCGTGTCCACAAAGAAAATGAGCACCGACTCTTTCCTGATTCATCCGCTCTGACAGAGTCTGCAATTCCGAAAAGGTGACGCTGATGGCGTGCTTGTCCGCAGGGGAAAACATTCGTCGAGAACAACACCTAAGAAGCCGCATTCTGTTGTGCCTGTTCTTTGCGCTCGCCGGAATTGGCTGGACACAAGACGGCTCTGCGAATCCTCCCGCGGACTCTCCGGATGAGCCGGACCCTGACCCGATCGCCACGCCACTGGTGGCTTCGAAACAGGCGGGCGTCCAGTGGAAGCCCCTTTTGAAGGATTCGTTTCGCTTCCTTCTGCTCGAAAATGCATTCCGTTATGCTACCGAGGCGGGGACGCGAGATCCGGACCTGCCCTATTTTCGCGGCTATATCAACGCCGTGACCAACTTGCATGGCTGGGCTGATGGCGATCCATTTTATGTGAACTACGTCGGCCACCCGATGCAAGGGGCAGTGGTGGGGTACATCTGGACGCTGAATGATCCTAAATATAGAAATGTGCACTTCGGCAAGGATCGCGACTACTGGAAAAGCCGGCTGCGCGCCGGAGCCTTCGCCTGGGCTTATAGCGAGTGGACGGAAATCGGGCCAGTGATGAGTGAGGCGGCTATTGGGAATATCCAGGCTTTTTATCCGCAGCAGGGTTTTGTAGATCATGTGGTCACCCCTGCCATAGGCTTGGGCTGGATGGTCGCGGAAGATGCGATGGACGAGTACCTGGTTCGTTTCATTGAACGAAGGACGCAAAATCGAATCGTGAGGATCCTGGTACGCGGAGGCGCGAATCCATCTCGTAGCTTGGCCAACGTCCTCAGCGGTCAATGGCCGTGGGCCCGCCCGCGCGATCATGGCGAAACGATGGTGGTCCGAGCAAAAAGGGAAAAGAGCCTGGAACCCGAGCGCAAACCTGGCGTAGCGCCATTCGAGTTTGCCGCCAACGCCTATGCGTTCACAGGCCACACCGGCAGTTGCGCGGGTGGAGGAGCAACAGCGGCCTTCCGAGTTAGTTCCGATTGGCAAGTCGTTTTGGATGTCAATGGCTGCAAGATGAATGCACTCGCCAGAAATCTCACCGGGGATTCGCTCACTTACATGGTCGGGCCGCGCTGGACCCCGCCCAACTCCACCCGCCTGGTTCCTTATTTCCAAATCCTGGGCGGCGGAAACAAGCTCACACAGGAGTTAGCGTTTCCGCAAGAGGAAGCCTACCTGGTCAATCTAGCGAACAGGACGGGTTCCGCCCCTCCCGATCACTCGCAATATACCCAGCAGTTCGAACACAACGGTTTCGCCATGGCTGTTGGGAGTGGCCTGGATGTCCATCTAAACCAGGCGCTCAGCCTGCGGCTGATCGGACTGGAATACACGCGCTCGTGGGCCGCCGGCCTCCCGGGCTTCGCATCTCCTAGAGGGCTTCAAGTAAAAGCAGGAATCGCGGTGCGGATGGGCAACTGGTAGCGGATTTTAGTCCGCGCCTTAGTTGAGAGACTTCGCTCCAAGGGTTGGCTGTGCGCCGCGGAATGGCATCTTTAGCGTGCGGGCGATATCAGGCCAAAACTCCTGCAGAATGTCAAACCCCATACCAATGGCGAGGGAGCAGCCACCGGATTTGAGAGCTGGAGCCAACCCGCGTTCGTTCCCTGGATGATAAACGTCGCTGAAGGCGACGGAACTAGCTGTTCCCAGCCATTTCGAGGCGTTGAACATGGGTTTGCCGTTGTTGTGCTGCGCCACAAAGGTGTGCTCGACTGCATGGAAGAGGCGCTGCCTTCCACTGCCGTGAAGTAGTCGGTAGTACCTGGGGTCTTCTGAGAACATCGTTGGATACGCGAAACCCGAAAGAAATCTGGACGTTGTCTGTTGGGCGAAGTCGGCCGCGAAACGTTTCCCATATCCAGCGGCGCCTTGTCCGAACGACGGATCCCGGTTGGAGGACTGATCCACTCCCGCGTCGAAGGCAGTCGACAAAAGTGTGAGCGGATCAAAGGTGCCCCGAACGAACCGCATGAATTGGTCTTTCACCTTGAGCGAGCACAGTACGGTTCCGGTTTTGTAATGCGGAGGATTTGCCGATTTGAGCTCCAGCCCCCCGGCAATGAGTCCCACCAGTTTCGGAAAGGGACCCCGGTAGTCGTCCCATTTGACGAAAGGCGGCGGCTCCAGGCACGTCGCCACCTGTTTTCTCGCCGTTCCGTCGTCGCCAACCGAGCCGGGCGAAGAGGGGTCCGTCAAAGTTCCCTGTGGGGAATCGCCGAGCGAGGCGGATGTTTCAGGGAATGCAACTTCCTGAGCGCGAACCCAAGCGTTCGCAATCGTAATAAGAGCCGCTACTCTCGCCCATCTTCGAAAATGAGGATGCCATCTCATCGCGCACGGACCACGTCAAATCAGGTCGCCTTTTCTCAAAGCCCGAGTCCAACATGGCGCGGCCAACACCGCGAGGGCCATAGATGTACATCTGAACGGAGAGAAACGCTACGGCGGCTCAGATCCCAGCGTTTGCAAGGTCGATGCGTTCACCGCAATTGGCGATCCAATAAATCTGGCCTTAACTCCGGCTGGCCCAGCCTGGTTTGGAAACTTAGTGTGTCCGGGGACACGCGTCTCGCATCTTCAACTTGAGGAAGCCATGAAAATCGCGAGGCGGATTGCTCTCTTTACCCTGACCGTTGTCCCTATTAGCCGCTGCTCGATCCGTTCGTAGGCGTCTGGAAGCTGAATGCGGAGCGATCAAAGTTCCAGAAGGGTGCGCCGGCCTTTTTCTTCGCAACGATCCAGATTGAACCCTCCGGGTCCGGTTTGAAATCAAGCGCATCGGCCGCCGATAGTGAAGGATTCGCCAGCGATCTTACCTTCAGTTGCCAGTTGGATGGAACTCCATGCAAGGTGACGACCTCGACCTCGCTGAGGAGTGCATCCTCCGTGGACACGGTCTCGCTGAAGCGCGTGGACGCGAACACCATCGTGGCCACAGGTACAAGAAATAGCAAACTGGTCTATAAGGACAAGCGGGCGATATCGGCGGACGGCAAGACGATGACGGTTGTTCGAGATGGCACGACGCCGGATGGCAAATCATATGAAAACATGATCGTCCTGGACCGGCTTCCATAGCGACGGTGTCGCAACAAAAATGTGTCGTGTGGCTCCTCGGGGACATCCCCTCCGAGTCGAGTAAGGAAGAACCATATGGCTGAAAAAGAAATCATGGATGTAGCAGAACAGAAGCGACTGAACGATGCACGCGAAACCGGAATCCCCTGGAAAAAATGGGGGCCATACCTCAGCGAGAGGCAGTGGGGCACGGTCCGGGAAGACTACAGCGACGACGGGAACGCGTGGGGCTATTTCACCCATGACCAGTCCCGCTCCAGGGCATACAAATGGGGCGAAGACGGACTGGCAGGAATCAGCGATGACAAACAGAGGCTGTGTTTCGCACTGACGCTGTGGAATGAGCGGGACCCCATCCTGAAGGAACGCCTGTTTGGGTTAACCAACAGCGAGGGCAACCATGGCGAGGACGTCAAGGAGTATTACTTCTACCTTGACAGCACTCCGACGCATTCCTACATGAAGTATTTGTACAAATATCCGCAGAATGAGTTTCCCTATCGCGATCTGGTGGAAACGAACCACCTCCGCACGCGTGAGGAGATGGAGTACGAACTATTGGATACGGGCACGTTCGACGAGGACCGGTACTTCGATGTGTTCGTCGAGTACGCCAAAGAGGGCCCGGAAGAACTGCTCACCCGAATTACCGTTCACAATCGCGGGCCGGAGAGGGCGCGGCTTCGTGTGGCGCCGACCTTGTGGTTTCGCAACACCTGGTCGTGGGGGCAAGATGATCGTAAGCCCTTAATCCGCCAGACGGCGCCGACAGTGATCAAGGCCACACATCCGGATTTAGGAGAATACTGTCTGTCGTGCGATGGCCACCCCGAGTTGCTGTTCACTGAAAATGAGACGAATGCCCGCCGTCTTTGGGGCGAGCCCAACCTTTCCCCTCACGTCAAGGATGCGTTTCACTCTTATATCATTTCGAAAGACGTCAATGCGGTGAATCCCGCCTTGGAAGGAACCAAGGCCGCTGCCCACTATGTGCTGGAAGTCCCCGCCGGCGAGAGCAGGACAATCCGGTTGCGGCTCTCGCCCTCACCAGCGAGCGATGGTTTCACAAGCTTTGACGAGGTATTTAAGGAACGCATCGGTGAGGCCGACGAATTCTACCATCGCATCACGCCTCAGTCCCTGAACGAAGATCAGCGCCGGTTGCATCGCCAAGCCTTGGCAGGAATGCTTTGGAGCAAACAGTTTTACTATTTCGATCTCGAACGATGGCTAACAGAGCACAATAGCCATCCACTAATAACATCCGATCGGCCCGCCGCACGGAACGCGGAATGGTTTCACATGCTAAACGCCGACGTGATCTCCATGCCCGACAAATGGGAATACCCGTGGTACGCGGCTTGGGACCTCGCCTTCCACACTCTGGCGCTCTCGCAGGTCGATTTCGATTTCGCAAAAGAACAACTGCTGCTCATGCTGCGGAGTCTTTATTTCCACCCCAATGGGCAAATCCCCGCTTACGAGTGGAACTTCAGCGACGTGAATCCCCCGGTGCACGCCTGGGCAACTGTGTATCTTTTCAAAATGGAGCGGGCGCTGGGGCGGTCGGACATACGTTTCCTGGAACGATCGTTTCAGGCCCTGATGCTGAACTTCAACTGGTGGGTCAACCGTAAGGATCCCTCCGGCCGCAATCTGTTCGCCGGCGGATTCCTGGGTCTGGACAATATCGGCGTGTTCGACCGTAGCGCGGAACTCCCGACGGGTGGGACCCTGGAGCAGGCAGACGGGACCGCATGGATGGCATTCTATTGCCAGTGCATGCTCGAAATCTCGCTTATTTTAGCCGAGTACGATCCGGTATACGAGGAGATGGCTTTCAAGTTCGTCCAGCATTTCGTGTGGATTTCGTATGCCATGGACCGCATCGGTGAGCACCATGACGGGATTTGGGACGAACAGGATGGCTTCTTTTATGACGTGCTGCGTTTGCCGGGCGGCAAAGCTACACGTCTGAAAGTGCGATCGATGGTGGGCCTGCTGCCGTTATGTGCCTCCTCAATCATCGAGGCGGATACGGCGACTCGCTATCCAAAACTGACGGAACTGGTTGCGCTCTTCAAGAAGCGTCATCCGGATCTGATTTCCCAGATCGCGCCCACCGAACAGGGATTCATCGGATACAAGGGCCGGCGGCTGCTGTCGATCCTTAACAAGGCCAAGCTGGAACGGGTGCTCGGCTACATGCTGGACGAGAACGAATTCCTGGGGCCATACGGAATCCGGTCGCTCTCCCGTTATCATTTGGATCATCCGTTCTCTTTTTTTGTAGCCGACCGGGAATACAAGGTACAGTACATTCCAGCCGAATCTGACTCCGGGATGTTTGGCGGCAACTCGAATTGGCGGGGCCCAGTGTGGATACCCGTCAATTTGCTGATTCTTCGCGCACTGTTACATCTCTATGGCTTTTTTGGCGATGACTTCAAGGTTCAGTGCCCCAGCGGTTCCGGGCAGTACATGACATTGTTCGAGGTGGCCAACGAGATCGAGCGGCGTTTGACGGCCACGTTCCTGCGGGACGCGAGCGGCCGGCGGCCCGTTTACGGGGGGACGAAAAAGTTTCAGGAAGATCCGCATTGGCGAGACCTGATCCTGTTCTACGAGTATTTCCACGGTGACAACGGCGCAGGCCTGGGAGCGAATCATCAAACGGGGTGGACCGGCACGGTGGCTTTGATGCTCGACATCTTCGGGCGCGTCGACGCGAAAACTGTCCTGGAAACCCAAGTTGAGCGGACACAGTCCCGCATCATGCGGGAGCAATTTGCGGGAGAAGAAGTGAAGCCCGAGGAAGCTCTTCCGGGCCAGCGCTAGCGAACACAAGCCGGGCCACGAGTTCGACTCACGACTGGCGGCAAGACCTATGAATGTGCAAGACGCTATTCAGGAGTTAAGGGGCGTATTGGCTAGGGAGGGGCAAGTCCGATATTCTCTCCCGTGCCATAAAGCGGTTCTGCTAGTCAGACTTTTGGGCACGCGAAAACCTATTCGATTCAAGACTGGCGATTGCGTTGCTTTCCGGTTCGACACACTGGCTCTGACCGTCGAGGATCTCAGAACGCGCGTCGGTTCGCAATACCTACCATTGGAACCGAATCGAAAGCGTAGTTGCGGGTGAACCCGAGTCGGACAACCGCGATTTGTTTCAGGGCTAGCTCGCACATATTTTAGTGCGTGCGCGCATTGGAGTGCATCCCTTCCACAAATAAATCTGCAGGAAGGAAGCTATGAACCCGATTAGGGCGGTCTATGGATGCAGCGGGATCGTGAAGATCTGGTGGATGCCGATCGCGCTAATCGTCTATGTAGCATCTGCTCACGGACAGAGCGTCGACATTACTCCACTCATTGGCGCGACAACCGGCGGTTCCATTGACCTGCAGCAGGAAGGCCAGCCGGGACAAGCTCGTGCCCGTCTTACCGGCAGTCTCACCTTCGGTGTCGCCGCAGGTTACAGATTCCACGATGAAGAGGGCTGCGAGGACTGCTCCGTGGTCGAGTTCCGATGGATGCGCCAGAACACCAACCTTGCCTTCCAGGAAACCACCCCCGTCCCTACTCCTCTAGCCGCGGCCTTCGTGAGGGCTGCCGTGACGCTGGACCACTATCTGTTGGACTTGACTCACGAGTGGAATCTCGATGAAGCCAAGGCTGTAAGACCATTCGTGCTGGGAAGCCTGGGCGCCGCGCGCTTATCGACTCCGATCAGCGGCACCACCAAGTTCACTTTTGGGCTGGGAGCGGGCGTCAAGATATTTCCGCAGCGGCATTGGGGAGTCCGGCTGCAGGTGGAGTACTTGCCACTGGTGGTGCACGGCGATGCGCAGCGTGTCGTCTGCGCGGTGACCTGCGTGGTCGCTGTGGGGGGCGGCTTGCTGAACCAGTTTGAGTTCATTGCCGGACCGGTATTCCGCTTTTAGAGGAGAAGAAATATGAGAAATGCTCTTGGCCTAGCATTGCTGCTCGGTGTGCTGTTTCTTGTTTCTCTGCCGGCGCCGCTCAGCGCTCATGCTATTCTGCTTTCCGCTGCCCCCTCGGCCAATGACACCGTTCAGGGCAAGGCGGTGCAGGTGCAACTCCGATTCAACGCCAGAATAGATGCGAAACGGTCCAGGTTGATGTTGGTTCTGCCGGGTGGCGAAGTGCGTCCACTCGTAGCCGATCAGCCTTTGCCTGACACTCTCACCTCCGCGCTATCGCAGCTGAAGCCGGGCGCCTACATCCTGCGGTGGCAAGTACTGGCCGAGGATGGACATATAAGCCGCGGCGAAGTGCCGTTCAGCGCTCGGTAATCTAACCGTGGCGCAACTACTGGACATTTTTGCATTCGCCTCCGTCCTGCTGCGTGGCATGACGCTCGCCTTCGAAGCCCTCACCGTAGGCGGCGTGATTTTCATACTGGTAATTGCGCGCAAGACATCCGGCAGCGATTTGTCGCGGTTCTTGATTCTCTTTTCAATCCTGCTTGCGGCCACCCAAATCCTATTCGTCGGGGCTAATTCAGCCATCCTGGTGAATTCGGCTGACCTGACGTGGGCAGAAGTGCAAGGCGCGGGGTATTGTATCGCCGGTGCATTGATCGTCGCGGGAGCCTTTCTGATCGCTGGATTCGGGCCATCGAGGTGGGCGAAGCTCGCGTGGCCCGCAGGCTGCGTTCTAATCCTGAGTGGCACCGTGATGACCAGCCACGCGGCGGCCCGTCTGGAACATAGGGGCGCGCTCGCGTTCCTGACGCTTGTTCACCATGTCGCCGGCGCCGCCTGGATCGGCGGATTGCCCTATCTGCTCTGGGCGCTGAGAAAGGATTCTAACAGTGAGGCAGCGCAGTCCCTCACCGCCCGATTCTCGCGAATGGCGATGATCGCGGTTCCCCTACTTTTCATTGCGGGCGGGGCGATGGGACTCCTCTATGTTGGAAACCCGGCGGCTTTAACCGGGACTACCTATGGAATCATGTTGTCGTCGAAGGTAATACTGACAGCGCTGCTCCTTATGCTGGGGGCATTGAATTGGAGGATCGTTAAAGCGATCCGCGCCGGCGCCTCCCCCAGCCTGCTTCCTCTGAGGCGGTTTGCCGAGGCGGAAATTGGAATCGGCTTCACCGTAATACTGGCGGCCGCTTCGCTTACCTCTTCGCCTCCGGCGATCGATGTAAATGTGGGCCGGGTGACTTTGCCGGAAATCGCGGAGCGCATGAAGCCTGTATGGCCGCGAATGCGCACCCCGGCGCTGGGGGAACTCTCCCCGGTGACCCCGTTGAGCACGTCCCTTGCAGCCACCACGCCCGGATCCTTCGTGCCGGGTCAACGGGCTCAATCCATCACGCCAGCCGATATTGCCTGGTCTGAATACAACCACCACTGGGCCGGATTGGTGGTACTTGCGGCTGGGGTCCTTTCTCTCTTGTCGCGGCGATATTCGTGGGCGAAGCACTGGCCGCTGGTCTTCCTCGGCCTCGCGGCCTTCTTGTTCCTGCGGGCGGACGCCGAGAATTGGCCGCTGGGTCCGCGTGGATTCTGGCAGAGCTTTCAGGTGGCCGAAGTGGCACAGCACCGCTTTTTCGTTGTCCTGGTCATCGCATTCGGGGTATTTGAATGGGCCGTTCGAACCGAACGCATTTCCCCAAAGCGCGCGGGCTTTGTGTTTCCCTTGGTGTGCGCTGTTGGCGGCGCTTTTCTGCTGTCGCACTCGCATTCCCTGGGTAACGTGAAGGAAGCGTTTCTTGCAGAGTTGAGCCACACGGGCCTGGCGATTTTAGCAGTCATGGCGGGCTGGTCGCGCTGGCTCGAGATCCGGCTCACTCAGGACCGGACACGCATTCTAGCGTGGATCTGGCCGATTTGCTTCGTCTCGATTGGCGTCCTTTTGCTGAACTATCGGGAGAGCTAGGTTCTCGCTCCGCCGGTAAACACATTAAAACATGACAACTGAAGGATTGTGTCCTTTCGTTGTGCGCCGGAAAAACGAAACCATGCGAGTCTGCCTTCTCACGGGAAAGAGCCATCCAACCTGTTGTTTGCAGTGGGCATTTCCGAAAAAGAATAAGGCCCACCCCAAACGTTCGCATCATATTGATCAACGGGTCACCTCTCGCGGACTGGTCCCGGTAACTGATTGGAAAACAAGGAGAATTCTGCATGAAAAAGGGTATTTGCTTTCTGATGCTCGCCGCGGTCACCGGTCTAGGCGCGTTTGCGGCGGACGGGCCGAAATATGAGCTAATCGCCAACTATAGCTATCTGCAGTACAACCCGACTGTGACCGGGTTCCAGAGCCGCGCGTTCAATGGTGGTGGTGTACAAACTCAAGTCAACTTCGGCAAGTACTTCGGCATCAAGGGCGATTTTCAGGGATATGAGAGTACCCAAACGACTGTAGTTGTCACGGCGCCCATTGGAACAAGTGTCGGCATCATTCCGATCGGCACTTACAAGTCCAGCGCCAACATGTTCACATATATGTTTGGGCCCGTGGCGGGAATTCATGCCCATCGTGCCAATTTCTTTACTGAAATTCTGTTCGGAGCTTCCAATACCGGCGCATACGCGGACCTTCATAATGAGGTCATCGCCAATGGAGGAAAGGCCTCGGCGTACGAGAGTCAACATCCCTTTACGATGGCTGTCGGCGGCGGAGTCGATCTGAATGCCGGAAAGCACTTTGCCCTCAGGCTAGGCGAAGTGGACTATCTTCTCACTCGCTATACGAATCCGTTCACGCAGACGAACAATCAGAACAACTTCCGCTACCTGGGCGGCGTCGTGTTCAAGTTCGGCGGCGAGTAGGCTTGGCGCCGATCGCCTTTACGGCGAAACGGGCAAGAGACATCAGTGGCTTGGCGTTCGCTGGCCGCCGCGCACACCAAACCGGAAGGAGGTAGCGTTTTCTCAACGGGCTTAAGGGGCCACCATCCCGGCTCATGTGCGATTGGTGTATATTATGATACTCGGCGAAAGGATGGGCCGAGTATCCCATGCAACTTGTCTCCCTCCCACCGTGGAGGCGGGCCAGGAGGATCCAACGCGAAGGAATCGCGATAGGGTGGATCGTCCTGGCTTGCGGCTTCCTCACTAGCCCCGTCTATGCCCAAGCGTCCATCGGCCCGCGTGTCCAGCTAGACAATAAAGCAAGGCGATCTCCTACCATTCGAACTGATGTTCGCCAGGTTTTCATCCCAACGACGGTAATCGATTCTTACGGCCGACCCATACAAGGATTGCGCAAACAGGATTTTCGGTTGCTGGAAGACGGAGTCGAACAGGATCTGTCGAACTTCTTCGTCGATGATGGGCCAATCTCCATCGGGATCATCCTGGATATCAGCGGCAGTGTGCGGAACAAAGTGGGAGAGGCTAGACAGGCCATCAACGAGTTTCTCCATTTGAGTTCCCCACAAGACGAGTTTTTTCTCATCACCTTCAAGGATGAGCCTGAACTGGTCCGTTCGTTTACTCACAATGTCGACGTCATCGAAAAAGATCTTCAGGCGGTTCAGCCCAGTGGCTGGACGGCGCTGTACGATGCGATGGTAATGGGAATCCATCACATGAAGCAGGCGAGCCAAAACCGCCGCGTACTGCTGGTCTTATCGGACGGCGGCGACAACAACAGCCGCTACACTGAAGCCGAAGTGAAGAACCTGGTTCGCGAGGCCAACGTCCGGATCTTTTCTATTTCCGTTCAAAGCCATACTCCGGCGCTGGACAAGCTCGCCGCCGAGAGCGGCGGACACGGGTACCGGGTTCCTAAACTCGATGAGCTGCCTGAAGCGATAGCAACTCTCAGCGCGGAGGCACACGCCGAGTACGTCCTGGGTTACACTCCCCCCGAACGGCCCCTGGACGGGAAATACCACACTGTCAAAGTAGAAGTTCCTCAGCCTGCCGGAGAGCAGCACTTGCACGTTTCATGGAGGCACGGCTATTATGGCACCCTTGAATAACGTGCTGGTCTGACCGAATCTGCCGCGCCATCGATGAGCTCTTTTATTCCCCTGCCGATTGGGGTAACCCGCGCTTATTGATTCCGTACCGTTCAAGGCGGCCGCGGAGAACTTTACGAGTGACACCGAGATGGCTGGCAGCGCGTGTTTGATTCCAGTGAAATTTCTCCATCGCTTCCATGATCACCTGGCGTTCCACTTCATCAAGGGTCCTGTCTTCAGTATGCATTTCTGAAGGATGGGCGCTGGCAGGCTCGGCTCTTGGAAGCCGCAGGTCTCTCAAGAACTCGGGGAGATCCATCACTGCGATGTCCGGTCCTTGGGCTAGCACCACAAGACGCACGACGCAATTCGCGAGCTGACGCACGTTTCCAGGCCAGTCGTAAAGGTTGAAGTAGCCCCTTAGCGAGGCTGGAAGCCGCAGATCCTCTCGATGGTATTTTGCCTTGCTCTCTGTGAAGAAATACTGCACCAGTTCAGGAATATCATCCATCCGCTTGCGCAGGGGAGGAAGTTCGATCGGAACAATTGCCAGGCGGTAGTAGAGATCCTCGCGGAAGTGACCACTCTGGATCCGTTCCTCCAGGTTTCTATGGGTTGCGGCAATGATTCGCACGTCAACGCGGGTGGCATTGGGAGCGCCGATCTTTTGTACCTCGCCCTCTTGAACCATCCGAAGCAGACGGACTTGCATTTCCGACGGCATCTCGCCGATCTCATCCAGAAACAGAGTACCGCCGTGGGCCATTTCCGCGCGTCCGCGCTTGTGAGCCACAGCTCCAGTGAAGGCGCCCTTGACGTGTCCAAAAAGCTCGGACTCCACCAGGTCCCGCGGAATGGAGCCGCAATTCACAATGATGAAAGGATGATCGCGACGCGCGCTGTTGAAATGGATGGCTTTTGCAAGCAGTTCCTTGCCGGTACCGGTTTCTCCAGTAATCAATACGCCCGCATCGGTCGAGGCGGCTCGCGAAGCCAGGTCGATCACGTTGGCCAGCCCCGTGGATTCCCCAATCAAACTCTTGAAGCCGTATTTTCGATCGACGCCTAAGCGCAACACTTGTACTTCCTCAGCCAGCCGCTGCTGTTCGAACACTCGCTCTACGAGGGTTCGCAATTCCACAGGATGGAGAGGCTTAGTGAGGTAGTCGTACGCTCCCAACTTCATGGCTTCAATAGCCGAATTGACTGACCCGTATGCAGTCACAATAACGAACTTGGTTTCGGAATGCTCGGCCCGGACCCTTCTCAACAATTCCAGTCCGGATGCCCCCGGAAGGTGGAGGTCGCAGATTAGAAGGTCCACGGATTCCTGGTGTAGAATTTCCAGTCCTCCCTCCGCGTCCGCTGCAATCCTGGTCTGATAGCCAAGCTTGTCCAGTTGCACCTGGGTCAGGCGGCGCAGGCTCGAGTCGTCTTCCACCACCAGAATGGTGCCGAGTTTCCTTCGAGGAAGATCTGAACCTTCAACCTGAGCCATTTGTGCCCCCGCCTCAGACATGAGTAGCGCTTTCCGACGTAGCGGCCAAGGTGATTCCGAGTTGAGCCAGGACGCCCAATCGCTGGTCAGAGATTTCGATTATGGCGGTGTTCTTGACACGATACGCGGAAAGTAAGACTTCGTCGCCGCGTTCCAAGACTCGTGTCGCGTTAGCCAGGAGATTTAGCGCCGCCTGTTCAACTAGCTCGGAGTCGCAGACTACCGTTGAGTCGGAGCCCCCCTCTTTTCGCAAAGTAATGTGTGCCGCCTCTATGAGCGGATCTCCTCGCCGGATTATTTCGTCAAGCACGGAAGAAAGAGCTACCTCCTCATAAGATGGCGACCACGTCTGCACAATTTCCAGCGACCTGAGAAGAACGTCGAGACGATGGCATTCTCTTAAGATAATACCTGCCACTTCGTGATGATTTTCGTCCGTCAAGGTTGAATCCTCCAAAACATATCCCGCACTTTCGATGGCGGAGAGAGGCGCCCGGACGGCACGAACGAAGCCTACAGGGATTTTCCCGCCCCTTCCTGCGTCAGAAATCTGGGATCCCTCGTCACGATTCTGCCGGGTGGCTTTGGTCGGGCTGGTCTGGGTGATTCTCTTTCCTGCCCGCGCTTGCGTACTCTTAACCAGAAACCCGGCAAGAAGGCCGACCACGATGAAAGCGACCACCTCGCCTTGAGCGGAGATGGCTTGGCCACACGCGATTGTAGCGACCGAAAGGTGAGCTATTGCGACAAGAACCGCACCTCCCAGACCGAATTTGGGGCCATAGGCGATGGCCGCGAGCAGGATCGCAACGTAGTGGCCAGCAGTAAGGAGTGGTATCCCAAATGCTGGCAAGTGTATCCAACCGCAGGCCGCGAAATCGCCGGTGACGCCCATTGCCAGAGCAAGGGCAAAAGCGGCAACAAGGTAGATTGACGGCCATTGCATGAGTGGCGCGTTGTAGGACATCCGGTCATCCGCCACGACCCTTGTGCCTCCCGTCCGGCGATTGCGTTATGGGAAAGTCGACACTTTCCCCATGCAATGGAGATGACCACCTGCTCCTCCCGCTTCAGGATTTTTTATCTGGGTTGATCGCCGCCGGCAAAGACACGTAAAAAGTTGCGCCTTTCCCGACTTCGCTGTTGGCCCAGATCCGCCCGCCATGAAGACCCACGGTGTGCTTTGCAATGGCAAGTCCCAGGCCGGTGCCGGATTGGTCGGAGGCAGAGCGAGTTTTCTGGAACGGAGTAAACAGCGTGCTGAGATCGGCGGGGGCGATGCCTGGGCCATTGTCACGAACGAAAAAAAGAACCGCGTCCTCGCCGAACGAGAGTCGAACCTCAATCCGCGCGCCGGGTTGGCAGTGCTGAATCGCGTTTTCGATCAGGTTATTGAAGACCCTGCTCATTTTTAGCGCGTCCAGCCGGACCAGCAGCGGCTCACCCCGTTGGAGGAAGGTGAGGCGCATTCGCTTTCTGGCAACCAGCGGGCGGCTCATCGCAACACACTGCGCAACGATGTCCGTGACTATCGAGGGCGCGGTCCGCAGTTGAGCGGTACCGGACTCCACGTGGGCCAGCTCCAACGCATCGTCCAGCAGACGTAACAGGAAATCGCTGACGGAACGGATCGAGTCGATCAAAGCCAACTGCTCTCCCCGCGTTTCCGGACCGGTTGCCTCAGCCAGCAATTCGCCGTAGGTCACCAAGGCAGCGGCAGGATGACGGAGGTCATGAGCAACCATCCCCAGCGGCGTTGTAGATTCCGGGTGGAACGGCTCCATCTCCGGCACCGTTGGGAGCCGATCATCGGGAGGGCGGAATTCGCGTGGTTCACCTGGCAACGGGCTCCCATGGGGATTTAAGGAAGTCCCTGGTGATTTGCGTATGTTTCCAAATTGGCAAGCTATTTTCGATGATAAGGAAAATGCATTTGGCCGTGGTTGATTGCGAATAGGGGAGGTTGTTCTGTTCAACACGACGTATCACTCCGTTTTATCCTCTTACTACCTGGCGTCTTACGGGTCCTTAGGGCAGACACTATACGCTTTACAATCTGCCACCCTTTTGGCCCCGTAGGGACGCTTTACCTTAAC
The DNA here is from genome assembly GCA_963766615.1 of Terriglobia bacterium. Taxonomy (GTDB): domain Bacteria; phylum Acidobacteriota; class Terriglobia; order Bryobacterales; family Bryobacteraceae; genus Palsa-187. Next base: position 78,488 of record CAVYBC010000004.1, on the reverse strand, counting down.
GTGGTTTTCAGGATATATCCATCGTTAGACCTATTGGTACTAGGGAAACTACCGGGTAACAGTAAGGGGCGACCCCCTGAGGCCAACCGCAATCAGAGGAGTCCCCCTGAGAGCGCACTTCGAGTCAGCCCGGCAATTGTGGTTACACCAAGTTTCCGTTTGATGTTTTCGCGATGATATTCGACCGTCTTAATAGAAATCTGGAGACTATTGGCGATATCTTTGCCCGACCTGCCTTCGGCGATCAGTTGAAGAACCTCGCGTTCCCGAGGTGTAAGCATTAACGCTTTCGCCACGCGGCCAGGATCGGTTGCGCCTTGAACTCCGACCGGGAGGCCCTGGGGCACATAAATTTGGCCTTTAAGGACTGCTTGGACTCCACGGAGCAACACCTCGCGCTCTGATGACTTGAGCACATACCCGGAAGCGCCGGCTTCGAATGCGGCCTGCAAATACGACTGCTCCGAGTGCATGGTGAAAAAGATCAGCTTGACCTCAGGAAGAGCCGCTTTGATTTGGCGCGCGGCCTCCAAACCGTTCAGGGATGGCATCGAGATGTCCAGCACGATTAAGTCTGGCACTAACCGTAGCGCGGCCTCCATCAGGCTCCGACCGTCTGATACGGTTCCTACGATTTCATAGTCTTTTGCAAGAGCAGCCCGACAACCATCGCGAACGAGGGGATGATCGTCCGCCGTCAGAATCCGTGCTTTTTTCATGAGGTTTCTCGAGTCAGGGGAATTGTCAAATGCACTTCCGCGCCGTGGCCGGATCGAGATCGCAAGCGAAGCGTGCCGCCAACCATGCGGATACGTTCTTCCATACTGACTAATCCAAGGCCGCCGGCGCCCCGCACCGCGACGGGATCAAACCCGATGCCATCATCGCGAATCGACAAACGAAGGTCGCGACGCCCGGACAACAGAACCGATACATGTTTCGCGCGGGAATGGCTGGCGACATTGTTGAGGGCCGCCTGGGCAACACGGTACACACATGAGGCTGCCTCGATGGGAAACGGGGAGGGGGGACCACCATGAACCCGGAATGTCACAAGAATACCGTGTTGTTGGCTGAAGTCGTCGCAGAGACTCTGAAGAGCCTTGGCCAAACCCAGGTCCTCCAGAATGGCAGGATGCAGGTGGCGCGCGATGTCGCGAGCCTCTTCTGTGATGAGCAACGCACGCTCACGCGCCGCCTGAAGGCGTTCTTTCACCGGATTGGAGGGATCCAGATCATGGACCGCGGCCCCGATTTCAGCCGTCAGGACGCTTAATCCTTGGCAGAGAGAGTCGTGAATGTCGCGCGCCACCCGGCGGCGTTCCTCTTCCTGGGCGACCATAAGACTTGAGGTGAGCGCATGAATATCGCGCTCATTTGCCACCGCCAGTTCTTGCAGGCGTTTCTGGGCAGTGACGTCCCGCCCGATCAAGAGGATCGAAGACACGCGGCCGTCCTCGAGTTCAGGAATGTGACGCACTTCATGAACCCGCGGCCCATCCGCCGAGGGAAAGGATAACTCGACCGTCACCGGGCTACGGGTCTTGAGAACCTGCCGGAAGGCGCGATTTTGGAGGGCAAAAAGAGCGAGAGGCTGCCCAAGTTCCTGGCTAGTCTTTCCTAAAGCCGTTTTCCGCGAAACACCCGTCAATCTCTCCCATGTGGCATTTACGAAGAGGGTTCGACGCTTCGGATCCAGGCGAACGATGACATCGGGAGAATTGTCGAGTAGTGTCTCCACATCGCGCTCGTGCTTGTGCAGAGCCTGCTCGATCCTTTTTGCCTCGGTGATATCGCGCCCGATCGCTAGAACGGCCGCAACGGAGCCGTCGGGGGACAATTCCGGGACAAACCGCACTTCGTATTGGGTCACTTCTTCAGACGAGGGAATGGAGAATTCAAACGTTCGCGGCTGGCCCGTTCGGAAGACCCCCCTGAGCAAACGCTCCCCGATCCGCACATTGGCTTGAGGCAACGGCAAGTCACGGCACATTTTACCGAGCACAGTGTGCGCATCGACTCCCAACATCTTCCCAAACGCCGCGTTAGCGTGAGTGACGCGCATATTCGAATCAAAACGCGCGTGAGTGTCGGGCGAACAGTCGAACAGGGCTACCAGTTCGCTCTCTCGCTGGCGGATCGCCTGATCCAGCTTTTTGCGTTCCGTAATGTCCTTCACAAACGCGACGCCGAGAGTCTCCGTGCGCGTTTTTGTGGCGCCGAGCCTTATCTCAGCCTGGAACAGGCTGCCATCTTTGCGGAGACCTTGGAGATCCAAATCGGATCCCATGGGTCTGGATCTGCCTTCGGCAAGGAACGCCTTATGGAACCCTCCATGACGTTTCCAGAAGGGCTCCGGAATGAGAATGTCGATTGGCTGCCCCAACAGCTCCGGGATGGGGTAGCCAAACATTGCCGCCGTGGTGTTATTGGCCCACACGATGTTGCCCCCGGCGTTAACCGCAAGAATGGCTTCCGGCGAGGCGTCCAGCAGTACGCGCACTGTGGATTCGCTCTCAGCCAGCAAGCCGCGGGTGTCGAGCAAGGAGCGGCGGAGCTCGTTTTCATCCAGGAGGACGACCATTACTCCGCTGATCTCTTTGCGCGCCTCGCCAAATGGTTTCATCCGCAGAGAATACCAGCGGCTGTTCCGGTGTTGGAACGCGTGTTGGACTGTCTGCCCGCGGCGGGTTACGTCCGCCAGCAGTTTCGTCCAAGGCAGCTCACCCAGATTGGCCGCGGCGCTTAGGAAAGACGCACCTTCATCGGTTGCCGTAAGGTGGAACAGGGTCGCCGCGGCTAACGTGAAACGCACGATGCGGAGCCGGGAGTCCAGTACCAACACCGGAATATCGACACCTGTCAGCAGGGCTCCCAGATCGGTCGCCAATGCATCCAGTGCGATATTCCGGTTTTTTAATTCCAGACCCATGGCGACGTTTTCCTGATAGGAAGCTCGCAATTCTTCGTTGGCGGTTTCCAATTCCTCGTTGGCAGCGCTCAACTGCTCATTGGCCGCCATCAAAGCTGCTTGAGTAACGCTCTGTCCCGTAACAGCCGCAATCCTTGTACCCAGCTCTTGCCGGTGACTCTTCACAAGGCTGCGCGTTCCGCCCACGATTTGATTGCATCTGGCTTGCGGGAGAAAATGCCGTGACCGGGATCCTTCAACGTAAAATGGCTGGACGCTTTGTCGGTAAGCGAATTGTCGGTTAAGAGAAAAGCACGCGGCTTTAATGCGTAGTGGAACACAGCCAGAGCCTGATCCTGGAACTCAGATCTCAAGTAGAGCAGGACGTTGCGGCAGCTGATCAAGTCCAGGTTCGAAAAAGGAGGGTCCCGGGTCAGATCGTGCCGCGCGAAGAGACACAACCTGCGCAGCTCTTCGTTGACCCTGTAACCGCCGTCGGACTTGGTGAAAAAACGTTTTAGACGCGCCGCGGTCACGCCGGCGACGGCAGCCCCAGAGTAAACGCCAGCGCGGGCATACTCCACGGCGTGCTCGCGAATGTCGGTCCCAAATATCTGGATCGCCTTTGTATTCGCCATCGGTCCAAGCCTCTCTACCATGAGCATGGCGATCGAATAGACTTCTTCCCCCGTGGAACATCCTGTCACCCAGACCCGCACGGGTTCCTTAGGAGGCTTCCGCAGCAGGTCCGGCCGTAGATATCTTTGCAACGCTTTGAGACTCTCCGCTTCGCGAAAGAAACTCGTAAACGGGACGAAGATATGATCGGCTAGGGATTCCCGCTCCTTGCGATCGCGCCGGAGGAGCTTGAGATATTCTGCAACGGTCCCTATTTCTTGCAGAGCCATCTGCCGGAGAATGCGGCGAATGACAAAAGATTGCTTGTAGCGGTTGAAATCTATCCCCGTTTCGGCACGAAGGATCTCGAGAATCTTGTCGACATCCCAAATTGAGCGCTCACGTTCCGGCGCCCTGTAAAAGCGGCGGGCAAGGCGTCCCAGTTGGAGTCCAATACGCCCAGGTGACAAAACAAAATCGACGTCTCCGGACTCGATACCGCTCAGCGGCATGGCCGCCCATTGGGCGGTTTTGGGATCCTGCGCAAACGTCACGCCGCCCGCTGCTTTCACCGCTCCAAGACCATACGTGCCGTCCGATCCCATTCCGGAGAGTACGACGCCAATGGCGGCATCCCCTAGCGCTGTAGCAAGAGATGTCATGAAATCGTCAATAGGGCGCTGACGGTTCCGGCTCGTGATCGGTCCGAGCAAAAGTACGCCGTCGCGGACAGAAGCTCTTTTGTCATGGGGTACGACATAAACTTGATTCGGTTGGACTTTCTCCCCATTTGAAATTTCGACCACAGGCAACGAGGTGGCCTGCGAGAGAAGGGTTGCAAGAGCACTTTTCCGGGCCGGATCCAGGTGCTGGATCACAACAAACGCGATGCCGGAGTCGGGAGGGAGTTTGGCCAGGACGGCCCGCACGGCATCGAGTCCGCCTGCGGAAGCGCCGATTGCGACTATGGGAATAGTTGACGCTTCCGGATCGGCGGACGTAGCCGTAGGGAGAGAGCCGGATTCCGATCTCCTGAGTACTCGCGAGTCTGGTTTGGGCTGGGTCAGGGCACTCTCCAAGAACTCTACAATTTGTTTCGGCTTGCTAATATACCATCCTGGAGATCCTTTGCGACCACGATTGCAATTAGAATTTTGAGAATTCTTGCGATTCCAGAAAATTTCTCACGATAATTGCCGGGTAACATCGGTAGACCCTTACATGCGCCGCTCGCAATCCGCTACTGTGTTGCAGGAAGGAGGTTCTCAAGAAGGGGACGGACAGTTAGGAAACCCTAAAAATGGAACGCCCGCGACGACATATTACTGAAGCTTATGCCGGTTCCCAACGACGGCGCTCGGGAGATCGTCGTTCCGAGGGAACACGCAGAGCAGAATGTGGGCTTGGGTGGTGACAGATTGAAGTACGACTATACGCTCTTGGCGGAGCGCTCCCACACAATTGACTACACCTATTCTTTAGCCGATGAAGATTTTGGCGTGCCGAGTCTCACCCGCCACCCCGGTCTCCGTGCCAGTGGTTCGGAAACCGAAAAGCGTCTGGACATCCGCTCGTACCACGATTTTGATCCCTGAACCGAAAGGTTTCGTGTAACGCCACTGCTCCTGGAGCTCAATTACCTCTCTTGAATCGAGGCCGGCGGCAAGTAACCGCTCGCTTCCGTCATCCTGCAGAGTGAAGACATCCATATTCGCTCCTTTCGTGCGGCCTTAACGAACCTTCCAGTCGGCTGCCAGTTGAAACTCCAACCTGGTCTCGGGGGCCACCTTCAAATGCGGTTCGCCCGTGGCGGAGAGAATCGTTCCACCCGCCGCGCCGGCCAGTACGCCGATAGCAGCGCCTTTGCCTCCACCCGCAATTCCTCCGATAATAGCCCCGAGACCTGCGCCTCCGGCAACTTTTCCGGCTGTCTTTTTTCCTTCTCCGCCGGATTTAGTTTCAGAAAGACTGGTTACTACTTGAAGAGGCTTGCCGTTCACGGCAATGGAAATCGCCTTCAATTGGATCAGGTCGCTGCCCTTGAACTTGCCGCCCTGTTCCACCTTAGCCGCCACCAGGATGACATCAGCGCCGCGGGGGACAACCACTGAGCCGCCAGACAGTATGGCATCGTCGAGAGAAGCGCGGAACTGCATACCCGCCTGAGTCTTGTCGACGTCAATCGGATCGATCGTCCGGACGCGCAGCAGCGTGCCGGCCGGAAGAACGACTGCCGTTCGCTGCGGGGGAGTGGCTTTGGATGAGGAAAAAGTAAGGGATGCAACGTCATCGATAGGCAGCCGGAGCGACTCACCGGTGGAGGTCAGGAAGTCGATCTGTCGGGAATTTGCACCTACCAAGGTTCCCTCGGTTTTCTTGCCATTGCGTAATGCAACCGAATCCGCATGCAGCAGCCCGGCCACCCCCGCGATCACAGTCAAGACAAACAGCGAGTGGCGTCTCATGGTCGGTTCCTGCGGGTATCGTCGATAACAGGAAGTTCCGAAGCGATCTGCAAGTCGAGGATTCGTTCGATTTGGTTCTCCACCTGCAGGAATCTTGTCGCCGCTATCGGATCTAGCGCTTCTTTGAATTTCTGGTAGTACTTGCGCTTTAGGTTGTTGCGCTGCTGCTCCAGGTCGAGCAGTTTTGTCGCGAGCTGGTCGGCGACCTCGGGAGTCATGTCGTCATACTTGGCAACATAATTCCGGACCAACGCGACCACCTCATTGCCGAACAGCGTGTATTCGGTCTCAAACTCCTTGTAGACGGGCCAGAACTTGGCGGAATCGCCAGCATCCAGTTGCATGACGAGCCCCATAATTTGAGCCCGGTTGTCCTTGATGTCGCTGCGGAGAAGTTCGATGTAGGCGCGAACGTTCTTTTCCTGGTCGGTGATAAGCGGAGCCGGGCTTTTTTGAGTCGGCTGCGACTTCACGGGCACTTGGCCAAACAGGGCGGCGGCAAAAGTCACTGCAACCATCGCCCAAAGTGTTTGCTTCACGCGTGTACCTCTTCCGAATCCATAGGGTGGCGATGACGTGTGGCCGGACAAGATCCAAAACATTCAACAGATTGGCGCAGGGAAAAATTAAGCCGCTGATTGGAGGGGGCGAATCAGGCGCATTAAAGGCACTGAGCCTTGGAACACGATATGTACAAGGACAAATCTGCCCGATTTCTTGCCACGGCGCCGCGGGATGCGGTGGCGCGGTTAACCGTCGTTTTCGCCGCTGGCGTTCCCTTCTGCGTGGGCTTGGTTGGCCTGGGCTATGGGCAAACTTTGATGTCGGAATTAAAACCCGGGAGCTTCCTGAAATTGGGCGCTGCCGATATGGCCGCGCTCGAGCGGCAGGAATTACGCAACGACCTTCCCTGCTACGTCTCCCCAGTAAAACCGGAGCTGGACTGGGATTTCAATTTTCACGCAGGATTCCAAGGAAACATTCCCGTGAGACACCTGGTCGGAGACGGGAATGACCTGACGATCGTTTTTCGCGTGATTTCCGAGGATCGCACAAGCGATCCCTTGTACATGTTCCAGAGAATTCACGTGCCTCCCATCGATAAGGCGGGCAAGGGAGAAAAGACGTTCGTCGGTATGTTCACCCTGGGAGAAGGCAAATACCATGTCGACTGGCTGATGCGCGACCAAAGGGGTCGCGTTTGCGCAGCGTTCTGGGACCTGGAGACCAGATTGAATTCCAAGGATACCCAGTTAAGAGAGTGGGTTCCCAAGGCTTTGGTGCAAGCGGTCGAGCCGCTCTTTACCGACGAACCACCAGTCATTATCGCGTCCAAAAGTGGCCTGCCGCATGTCAGTATTATCGTGAACTTCGACCCGCCAGATCATTCATCCGTGCAGTTGAAAGACCGGGATGTCGAGAGTCTGGTTACAATACTGCGCCGTATCGGGCAGGATCCTCGTATCCAATCGTCAATTATCGCGTGTTCTCTAGCGGCCCAGCAGATTTTTTATCAGGAGGATACCGGCACAATCGATCTGCCGGCCTTGGGGCAGGCAATTAAGTCGCTCAAGTTCGGCCTGGTCGACGCCAAGCGGCTGGCTTCGGGCGTCGGTCCCGGTGAATTTGCCGGCGATCTTATCCGCGAAAGGCTCAAGACAGAAAAGCCCGACGCTCTGATTGTTTTGGCACGTAAGGAGCCCGCGGGTATCAAGGTCTCTAAACAGTCGCTGGATTCGCTCGAAAATCCCGGCACACCGGTTTTCTACTTCAGCTACAGCTCGGAACAGCTGCCGGCTCGCACGCAGGACCCCATCAGCAGCATCATCAAGAAGCTACGAGGGCTTGAATATCGTCTCGATCGGCCTAGAGACCTGTTCAATGCATGGTCCGAAGTAGTTTTACGCATGACGCGGACAAAGCAGAATGCTCAAATCTCGACAGCAGTGAAGGAAGACACTCGCTGAAACGCGGCCCAAGGCTGACAAGCGTAGCCCTCGAAAAACGGGCCTGGATATTAGCCAAAACAAAAAACTTTAGACCGGTGCCATTCTTAGAATCATCATCGTGTTGTTCACTCGAAAACATAGGCGGCGACGTTGAGGTTAGAATCGGCTTCCGCGGAAGCGGGGCTGCGGCAGAGTGATTTAACGCTTCACTCAGGGGAGAGACTGTCATGAGATTCATTTCACTTTCGGTGGCGTATGCGCTGTTAGCGGGCGCCTTCGCGGTGGCACAGGACGCCCCCAAGGCTGACCTGTTTCTGGGCTACTCATTTCTGCGGGCAAATTCCGCTCGGGATATTCCGGCCTTCACAAACAACGGCGGTCTGGGGACGTTCGGCTTGAACTTCAACCCCCACATTGCCCTCGAAGCAGAGTTCGGCGGGTACCACAATGGCAACATCAATAACATTGAGTTCGACACTACCGAATTGACCTACTTGTTCGGACCGCGGTTTTCCATGAGCCGCGCGAGAAGAGTCATTCCGTACTTTCACGTTTTGTTCGGGGGCATACATTTGACCACTAGCATCCCTGTCACCGTGGCCCCCACTCCCACGAGCACCACGCCAACGACCACCCGGATCGGGGCGAGTCAGGACGCCTTTGCCATGGCGGCGGGCGGCGGGTTGGACATAAAACTGAATCATCACCTGATGCTGCGCCCCATTCAATTGGACTACGTGCTGACCCGTCTGGAGGATTTTGGCCAATCCGGCGCGCCTTCGCAGAACCGGAACCAGAACAACTTGCGGTACGCCGCGGGCCTGAGTTTCACTTTCGGAGGAGAACGTCCAAGTCCGCCCGTCACAACCGCCATAACTCTTCCGCCCCCGCGCACCAAGCAGTGTGCGGGCGGGATTGCGATCCCGATCGACCAGGATTGCCCGAAGCAGAATATCAGTCTGGGAATTCAAGCCAACCCCAGCCAGGTTTGCCCAGGAGCCTCCGCTCGTGTAGCCGCGAGCGGCCAATTGCCCGAAGGCACGACTATTCAGTGGTCGATTAACCGGGAACCGGTAAGTCAGTCGGCAACGTTTGAGTTTGGCGCCACAGGCCGCGCCCCAGGGGCCTACACGATCGGCCTGAGGGTAACGGCAAAAGACTATAACGACGCCTCCGCGGAGACGACGATTACCGTACTCGGATACACCGTACCGTCGGGAACTGTCAGCGTGTCTCCATCCGAGATCAACCTCGGAGAGAAAGCGACTCTCACGTCAAATTTCACTCCCGGCCAATGCGGCGGTCCTTTAACGCCAGTCACGTACTCTGCGTCGGAGGGCACAATCAGTGGGAATCAATTCGACTCCACTAACGTCCAACTCGCCCCTCCCACCAGTTCCGAGCAGCGCAGGACGATTACGCTGATGGCAAAAGTTTCCGATGCACAGGGATCCGGGTCCGCACAGACCTCTGTCGTCGTCAAACAGAGGGCCGCTCTCTCCGCCACACAACTTCCCGATGTTCTGTTTGCACAAAATAGCGATCGCGTGAACAACTGCGGCAAGCGCGTGCTACTGGAGGAACTGCGCAGGCTGACCGATAGCGATCCGCAGGGAAGAGTGGTTATCGTCGGCCATATTGACGGGTCGGAGAAGGCTTCCCAAAGCCTGGACTCGAAGCGCGCCCTAAATGCCGCCGCTGTGATTAGCGCGGGTCAAGGTGTCTGCACTTCATTTCCGGCATCCCAAATCCTGGTGAACGCCGCGGGTGCGGCCGAAAACGGGGTCACCTACAAGCCAAATTTCTGCGCGGGCTCGACAGCCGTGGCGGAGAGACCGGGTCTGACCGTAGCCGCCAGCGATGACGCCGCCAAGTCCCGGCGCGTGGAAGTCTGGTTTGTGCCGTCTGGTGGGACACTCCCGCCATCGGCCGCGAACGCGAAAGGCGCCGCGACCCTTGGAGTGAATAGCCTCGGCTGTCCGCAGTAACTTTCGAGAGCCGCGGGCGCACAGGGCCGCATCAACAAACGGGCCTCGATATGCGACCACAAATCCTGGCATACATAGCAGCGGCGGCGGCGTCCGCCATGGCTGGAGAGTGGGAGCCTCTGGGCCCGTTCGGGGGATCGGCGGCGGTTGTGCAGGTCGACCATCGGCCGGGCGTTTTGGTGGCCGCGACCAACAACGCTCAACTCTACCGGTCCGAAGACAACGGCGACTCCTGGAAGGCCCTTCCGTTCCCGGCTCAATTGCGCTCCAACCTCCATGCCCTGTTGGTGGACCGCCGCAATCCCGGCGTGTACTTTGTGGGTCTGTCCAGTGAAACGCCTAAGTACTCCGGGATCATGCGCAGCGCCGACAGCGGCATGACCTGGGAGCGAATCCCGCAGCCCGGTTTGACGGCCATTTGGTCCATCGCCATCTGGTCACAGGATTCCCGAGTGATGGCAGCCGGTGGCGAGCATGGCCTTTGGCTGACTCGCGATGGGGGACAAACCTGGAAACAGATCGCGCCCCTCGACATTCCCGAGACTGAACCCGGTGGTCTCGCTCGCCTTCGATCCCTGGGAGTCCAACATCCTCTATGCGGGAACTCCACACCTGGCGTGGAAGACCACTGATGGCGGAGCCACATGGCAGTCCATCCATGACAAGATGCTCGACGATTCGGACGTTTTCTCCATCCTTGTCGATGATCGGAGCCGGAAGAGGATTTTTGCGGCGACGTGTGGAGGGATCTACCGGAGCCTCGACCGAGGAGATGAATGGACAAAACTGGCCCAAGCCAAAGGCGCATCCTACCGCACGTACCACCTCGCGCAGAACCTTCAACAACCAAACGTTCTACTGGCAGGAACATCGTTGGGGTTGATCAAATCCGTCGACAGCGGCAACACCTGGAGAAAGCTCTCGTCTCAGTCCACGCGGTGGATCGCATTCGATCCGGAGCAGCCGAATCGGGTGTTCATTGCCACGGATGAGGCGGGCCTGCTCCGCAGCAACGACGGCGGCGAAACTTTCCAGGAGATCAACCAAGGATTCACCAACCGGCGCTTTGCCGAGCTCACAACCGTGGAGAACTCCCTGTACGTGAGCACGCTGAGTGCCGGTGGCGGCGCGATCCTTCGCCTCTCAGACTCGGATGCCGGGTGGGAGGATCTCCGGGCCACACCTCAGCCCGAAGAGCCCGCAACGCCGGAACCGTTCTTGCAGGACGATCTCCGGGTTCATGACGCCGTAACAACGAAAAATGGCGACCTGTTGGCCGCAACGTCCCGAGGTCTGGCGAAGTCTCGCGACGCGGGGCTGACCTGGCACCTTGAAGCCGGAACGCTGCAAGGCACCTCCGTCAGCGCTCTCTGCAGACACCCTGCCCAGCCGGGAGTTCTGTTTGCGTCGACCTTTGGAGGGATTTTTCTGAGCCGCGATGGGGGGGGCACCTGGACGCCGTTCACGGCCGGCAGGGACCACCCCGACGATATAATCGCGCTGCTGGTGTTGCCTGGGAGTCCCGATCGTCTGCTTGCGCTCAGTCGAAGCCGCGGCGTATATGCAATACCCCTGCCGTAGAAATGACGGGATCGAGATCCTATTTGACGGAAGGATACTTCTTGAACATAGCTTCCGCTGCCTTATTAATATCTTTCTCGCGGCTGGAAGGCTTTCCCAGTGCTCGTGTCGATATCCCCAGCCAAACGCCTTTGTTCTTGCGCGGGTCGATGAAGTTCACGTAAAGGGTGCCTTCCCGGTTGTAGCGGCCTATGGTAGCCACTGGCGCGGTTCCCGCGATGGAGGTGCCCTCGTAGGTCCAGCTGTAGATTATGGCTTCAAGCTGGGGAATGGAAACCGCCGTTACAAGTGAGGCAATCTCCAGATCTGGTTGCGCCGTCACCTCCGTGAGGCCCTTCTCGTTAAGTCCCTTGCGAAGTGCCTCCCGAACTAACGGACCTATGGTGGGCTCGTCTTCCTGGAGTCCGCTGCTGGTCATCACTTTGGGCGGTAAGATCTTGTAAGTCTTGTAGGAGTTAAGATCCACTCCGTTCGCCGGGAAGGCACCCACGTCCCCCGCGACGGCCATCGCGAAGGTCGAGAGCAAAAGAGTGAGCCCACGTAACAGTGCGTGGGCTCCTTTCCTATCTGGTGGTCCGACGCCTTGCCGTGAACAGGTCGTACCAGCGCCGCCGTTTTCAGCCATTCTTGGGTTCCAGTCTCAAGCGTCTTCACCTCGGCCGACTCGGCACAATCCCAATCCGGCAATCATCGAAAACAGCCCCACAAGACCCACCAAGGGAAACTTGCTACCGCTGTTGGGTAATTGGGCTGGTGCTTGCGGCGCCGCTTGGGCTACCTGTACGGGTGCGGGCTCCGGACGAGGTGCCGGACGCGCCTGGGCGACTTCCGTTGGGGCAGGAGCAGGCGTGGGACGCGGCGTCTGAGCGACAACGGCTTTTGGAGCCGGCGGCGGAGGGGCTTGTCCGCTCACAACTGTGTTGGTGGCAATCTCCGTTCTGGGCTCTTCCACAATTCTTTCCGCCGAGATCGTCATGCCCTTCCTGAGGTCGGAGACAGTGGCATTCTTGTTGCCGTCAACGGTGAACTTGTAATCGTCCTTCACCGTGTATTGCCGGTTTTCGCCGTTGGGCAACGTTAGGATTACTGTCTTGCCCGCAACCCACCAAACTTTGCCTGTTCCAACGGTAGTGGTTCGGTCCGTGATGGGAGTCGTGGTTGTGGTTATCATCGCGCTAAGTTTCGTTCCTGGCTTCAGCTCGTGAACCGTCAATTCCCGCCCATCTATGAGGAATTTCCTGCTGCTCCGGCACGTTGAACTCCCGGATCCCTCCCTCCGCCATTCGGACCACCAGGGTATTTCCCTCGACATACTCCACCGTGCCTTGCAAGTGCTCGGTGGTTATCGTTGCGCTGCCTGGGATGGATTGCTTCGTCGTCTGTGGCATCTGTTGCTGCGCCGCCGCGCTCACAGCCATGGCAGCGGCAGCAGTTAGCGCCGTTAGAATACTATTGACATTTGTTCTCACTTTTCGATCTCCTCTTCATCAAGTTGGATGGTTCACCGGCGAGGGTGAAACTTTAATTCGCGAGCTTTTCCATAGCCGCCTGCTTGCTCAGGGCCGCGTGCACAATAAATCGCCGGGGAGCAGGGCCGACGAAATAGAACGGATAGCATGTCACCAGCGTCAGAGATGACTCCCGACTTGGCTGAAGCACGGAGACGTCATCGGGATCCACGATTTCCACACGGCTCACGGTGTATGTGGCCGTGCGAGCCGCCGAAATCAGTTCCACTGCGTCGCCGTCATGAATGTCTTTTAGGATGCGGAAGAAACTATCGCGGTGCCCCGCAATCCCGATATTGCCCGCCTTACCCGGCGGTGTTGTTCCAACTATCCAGCCGGCGCCGCGGTTCAGCGTCCAATCGTCGGTTCCTTCAAATACGGGAATACGGGTTTTCAACCTTTCAAACCGTAGAACCGCAAGAGGCGAACCTTTCTTCGTTTCTTGGCTGGCGCGGTACGCCTCCAGCCTGCCCTTGGACCAAAGGCTGAAATCGATTTCTTGATTGGCCTCTCGACTGTCTGATGCTTTCCGGAATTCGGGACGCACAAGTAGATGCGTTTTGTCGAATTCCCGCAATGCGTTGCGCGACGAAATAGCGCGATGAGTCGCGGCCCCTGCATAGATGGCCACAAGAACCATTCCAAGGGCGGTTAGGTAGCGCCCCATAGTGGCCGACCACCCATTGCTTGACGTCGTTCTCACCTTCACGATCATGCCTTCAACCCACAGATTCACATCCTGAGCGAGGGACTTCTTTTTTCTGGCCGTCACGAAGCTCATCTCGCTCGGGCGCCAGACGTCCAAGCCGGCCTAAAAACAAAGAATCCGCTCGATTGGCACATTAATCGTCAAGATACGGAACAGGGGTGCCGCGCGTCCTAGCCGCAGCTAGCCGGCCCACACCGTAAGAGGAAGCGAGGGATTATGTTTAGACCTCGAGGTGAATGGATTCGCGAAGTTGCTCTATTGTGTTGCGTCTTGCTGGTTCCCGGCGACGTGCCTCTGGTGGCACAGCAACCGGCCCCCGCCCCGGCCGACGCAGCAGCGGCGGCGCCGATAACTCCCGACCAGCTGGATAGTCTGGTGGCACCCATCGCGCTCTATCCCGATCCTCTGCTGGCTCAGGTATTGGCGGCGTCCACTTATCCTTTGGAGATCGTCCAACTCCGGCAGTGGCTGGATAAGCACAAGGGCTTGAAAGACAAGGCCCTGGCTGACGCAGTGAAGAAGGAGAATTGGGATCCCAGCATACAGAGCATGGCGGCCCTGCCGGACGTGGTGAAGCAAATGGAGGAGAACATCAAGTGGACGTCAGAATTGGGAAATGCTTTCCTGGCCCAGGAGTCGGGCGTCATGGACGCCGTCCAGCGCATGCGCGCAAAGGCAAAGGACGCCGGCAAGCTGACCTCCAACGAGCAGATGAAAGTGGAAACCAAGGTCGTGGAGTCCAAAACTGTGGTTGTCATCGAGCAGTCTAACCCACAGGTCGTGTATGTGCCGAGTTATGACCCCGTCGTGGTCTGGGGTGTAGCGCCTGTGTATGCATATCCGCCCATCGTTTATCCCGCAGGCTACTACGCCGCGGGGGTGGCGCTATCCTTCGGCGTTGGACTCGCCATGGGAGCGATGTGGGGTGGCGGTTGGGGCTATGGTTGCGGATGGGGAGGCAACAACACGATCAATATCAACAACAACAATAACTTCAACCGCAACAGCAATCGGACCAATAACATAGGGAACGGCAGTGGCAACCGCGGCAACGGCAATCGCGCCAACGGGGGCAACTGGCAACACAATCCGCAGCACCGCGGGGGAGCGCCCTACGGCGACCGGTCGACGGCCAATAAGTTTGGCGGTACCACGCGTGGAGATTCAGCCGGCAACCGTCAGGCGAGCGCGCGTCAAAACGCGGGCGAGCGGGGCGGAGGCGCAGGAGTCGGCGACCGCAGCGGCGGGGCTGGATCCGGCAATAGTTTCCGCTCGAACGGCGGCGGGGCCGGTGGCGCTGGCAGTGCAGCGAATCGCGGTGGAGATAACGTTGGCAATCGGCAAACTTCGGGCGGTGGGGGTTCAAGGGGTTCAAGTTCCGGCGCCTTCGGTGGCGGCGGCAGTGGCATGAGTGGAAGCTCTGCTCGCTCCAGTTCATCGCGCGGTTCGTCCAGCATGGGCGGCGGCGCCTCCCGCGGCGGCGGTGGCGGTCCCGCGGTGGCGGTGGCGGCGGAAGGCGCAGGTAAGAACAATGAAAACGAATGATCCCATGTTGAAGGAGAAACAAATGAGATCCAAAACACAAAACGGCGGCACATCGAAGAAAGGCTCGATCTTGACCGCGGCAATCGTTTGCACCCTTCTAGGCGCACTTTCCCATGCCGCACCGCAATCGAAGGAGAAGGCTGCCTCCCCGTCACAGAAGACGTTTGCCACGCCGGAAGAAGCCGCTAAAGCCCTGATTGAGGCGGCAACCGATTACGATGTGCCTGCCTTGCTCCAGATTCTCGGTCCGGATGGCAAGGATCTTGTGCAAACCGAAGATGCTGCCCAGGACAAGATTCATGCCACTGCCTTTGCGGCGATGGCTCGAGAGAAGAGCGCCGTCTCGGTGGATTCGACGCGCCGTCACGCCGACCTCCTGATCGGCAAAGACGATTGGCCGATGCCGATCCCCATCGTCAAGCAAAAAAACGGACAGTGGTTTTACGATTCCGCATCGGGGCGCACGGAGGCCCTATTCCGGCGCATTGGCGAGAACGAACTGAACGCTATAGCAGTCTGCCGCGGTTTCGTAGAGGCGCAGCACGAGTACGCTTCGACCAGGCATGACGGCTCCCCGGTGAATCAATATGCACAGCTGATCATTAGTACACCTGGCAAGCATGACGGTCTCGCTTGGCAAAACCCGGACGGAAGTTGGGACGGCCCCGTCGGCGAGGCAGCAGCAAAAGCGATGGAACAAGGTTACCTGGCTCAGGGTGAACCTTTCCAAGGCTACTATTTCAAGGTTTTGAAGGGGCAGGGCCCTGCCGCGCCCTTGGGCGAGCTGGATTTTGTCGTGGAAGGCGCCATGATCGGCGGTTTCGCTCTCGTCGCCTCGCCGGCGCAGTACCGCGTCACAGGGGTGGAGACGTTCATTGTCAGTTTCGATGGAAAAGTCTATCAGAAGGATTTGGGTACCGATACACTTATCACCTTCAAAGCCATGGAGCGCTATAACCCTGACAAGACTTGGCAATTAACCAACGACGAACCATAAGGGACCGCCGTGGGCTCTAGGCCGGGCATCTATGGCATTGTCGGTGGCTTCGTTGTCCCCCGGGAACGCTGTATGCCAGCCTATCTACGGCCAGTGTTTCCTCTCCGACTTTCATTCCCGTGGCTGTGGAGATGATCTCAACGTCGTGTAGGTTACGGCGGCAAAACACGCCGGAATATCATCGATCAAGGCGTGCAACTATCGCGGTCTTCCAAACTGAAATAGGAACCCCACGCTAACACGCAGATTGTGCTGACTCCGGGCTTGGGCCGGTTGGCCGCTAAACCCCAGATCCTCGAGTCGCGTCAGCACGTAGTCCAACTGGATCGGACGGAACAAGATTAACTTGCCAAGGCGGAAGTCCAGCCCGCCTCCTGCAGCCATGGCGAAACTGCGTTCCGAAAAGTTGGCATTCGAGCCCCCTGGGATGGAAGTCGCCGAGTTTGCTGCGACCACTTTACTGTCCGAGGTGAAAACACCCCCGAAAAGGACGTGAACATACGGGTCGAATTGGCGCGACCTCCCAAGGGATACGCGCGGGCCGACCATGAAGGTCGTCGTTTTGGCTTTAACGGCCGTCCTGTTGACGTCCCCATTGTAATAACCGCCGAACTCGAACTCCATTCCAAGGTTGTCGGTTAGGTTCAAAGCCAAGCTGCCCACGCCGCCGTCATTGTGGAAAGAGCCGAAGCTCTGGGCCGGGTTAGCCAAGAGGTATGAATAACCCGCAAATACGTCCACTCTCGGGGCCTCCTGAGCCTTAAGGCAGGCTCCGGAAAGGACACCTAACAAGCTTAGAAAGCGAACATTCCTCTTCATGACTGTCTTCTTCCCGGGAACGGCTCTTGAAATCCGCCAGGAGACTCAGCGCTGCGGCCGATCACTCGCAGCGGTTTCCAGTCAGTTCCGCGGATGATGAAAGCGTGATCCGAGACGGAGAGAAAGCTGCCGCGAGGACTCATTAGCCTATAGGTGTACTGAAGTTCCTGACGGCCTTCTTTGATAGCCTCCTGCAGTCGTGTAACCGTATCCATCCGGTCCTCGGGATGGATGCGCTCAAGCCAGGATGTAAACTCCTCCCGCACGGGAAGTGCACTGGAAAGGCCATCCTGCCAGCTAGGCGTCCGGATAATTTCGCCGGTGTCCAGTCCCCATTCCCAGATCGTGTCTCGAGAGATGGCCCGAATCGCCGCAGTATCCTGTTCTAATCTCAGAGCTCCAGCCATGTAGGCTCGTGCCTGGATCGAAGCCCGTGCCGCGACTAGCTTTAATTTGGCATGAGAGTCTCCCAAAAGCGAGAGCAGCAACCCCTCTACTACGAACAGAGCGACCCTGATCCTCTCTGCTCGGCTGGCGACGGATAGCGAATGCAGTGGGGCAAGGAAAAGATACCTCGTCAGGCCCGCCGAAAGGACAGTAGCAAGAGTGCCCGGCATCAGTCCCCCTGTCCAGGCGCATACACAGATTGCCGCGTAATTGAACGCAAACGGCAGTTCCGAGGCCACGCTTGGCAGAATCAGCTTTACGACAGTGGCTGCACCCACAGCCACCGGAATTGCAATGTATTTGTGCGAGCCGATTCTGGGGACCTCTATCTTGTCGTGGTTCCGGATAAAATGAGCGGCGAAACTAAGTAGAGCTCCTTCGGCCAGGAATATCACAAGGCGCTCGGTCGCACTTGGATCAGCGACCCGCAGCGAGAATTGGGGTGCCAGCGTGAAATAAGCGCTGCTGAAACCGGCCACGACCGTCGCGAACAATCCGGGTCCAAGGCCTCCATAGAAGGCGCTCATGAGAGCGGCCGCCACGAGAGCAAAGTAGTGGCCATCCTGATCTGAGCCATTGGGCCAAGCGACTAAATTGACTATCGTGGCGATGCCCACCAATCCCGCCGCGACCGCAAAGTCCCGGCCGCGGAAGCCCCTCTCGTCTTGTCTGATCCAGTTTCGCAATGCTGTGAGAATTTTCATGCCAATAGCCGGCACACGGTCCCGTCCCGACTATGATGCCAATACCGGCGCGGCGACTCTTTTCAGTGATCGGATCCATCCCAAAAAATCTAAATCAAAGTCCGGGGGGCCGTCATCGAGGCGTTATGGATCACAACCGATGTATACGGGTGGTACGAAGAGCCGGCTGGACAACGAGGTGCTGGACGTTATGTGTGGCCCTCGTTCTGGTACTTTCGGGCAGTCTCTCAGCGGGGGAAGTCTCTAATTTCCACGCTTACGTGGACTCGGACTTATGTGCCCGTATCATGCTCGGTCCGATTACACCGGCCAGGATCGAGTGCAGCCAAAGCACCGTCAAGGAGGGTTCCGAGCCGGTACTGGTACAACTGCGCAACAACCTGGTCCTTAACGTGAATAAGCAGAAGATGATTGAACCCCTTGCCGGCCAATTGGCGGAAGTGTCCGGTGAGGTCAAAGCGAACAACGGCACTGCAAAGATCCAGTCGGCGACCCCAATCACAGCCGAGTCTATAGCACAGGGAGACCCTGCCCGGAGGCTACTCGACGTGCGCACCTATAAGACCGATCGCAGCGCGCAACTCTACGAAAAAATACGGCATGAGCTCGCGATGATGCCCTACGTCAGCGAATTCGATTTCATTTCGTTTACTCAAAATGGGCCCGACGTCATCCTCACTGGGTGGACGATCCGAACCACGAACCGGAACAACGCCTACAACGTCGTCAAGGACATCCCCGGTGTGGAATCGGTCGTCAACAATATAGCCCTCCTCCCGCTGGGCAGCTTCGACATGCAAATCCGGGCCGCCGCGCGAGTGGCGCTCCAGCGGCAGCTGGCGAGATACTTTTGGGGAAACGGGTCCGACATCAAGATCGTGGTCAAGAACGGCCAGATCATCCTGTTGGGCTCGGTAGCGACCAAGGCCGACTCGGACGTGGCCTTCATTCAGTGCAATTCCGTGTCGGGGGCATTCAAAGTCTTTAACATGCTGCGAATTCAAAGCTCGCAGGCCAAAGGAGGCTAGCACATCGCTAGCGCCCCAGATACGTTAGAGGCGGTAGTTAGCCAGTTGAACCGACAGTTAACTAATCGCCTCTCTCGTTGTCGTGACCGGGAATAACACGGCTTAAGAAATGCGGACAGACTGCTCCTTCCCCACGGACCATTCTTACTTGGCACAAGTGATAGGGGCCGTCTACAGAGTGGTCTGTCCCCATGTTTTAAGCCGTCAATCAAAGGAGCATCCTATGTGGACCAAGAAGAGACTCTCCGGCTTGGCCGTCGCGATGATGACGGTCGTATCCTGCTCGCGCCCAGCCAGCGAACCGAGTGCAAACGTGAGAAAGATCCCGGCAGACAAACCATTCACCGGATTTCTGAGTTCCTACGATAACCTGAAGCCGAATCCGGTATTTGAAAGCACCGTCTCCTACGTCTCGAAGGACCCCGCCAAGAATCTGCACAAGTACGTGGCCGTGATCGTCGATCCGCCGGTCATTTACCTTGCATCGAATACCGACGAGAAGACCCTGCCGGATCGCGGCCGGGCTGCATTGGCGGAATACTTCCAGGACGCGATTACAGAAGCCGTGGGGGACGCTTTTCCCGTCGTGCAATCAAGCGGCCCGCTGGTACTACGGCTTCGTTCGGCGATAGTCGGCGTCGACGTAGGACCGGCTGTCCCGGCGGATCAGAAAAATGACAAATCGCTGGAACGAGCTATAAATATTGAGAAGGTTGGCGTTGAAATCGAATTTGTGGATTCTGAAACGGGTCAACAGATCGCGGCGGCCGTGGATCGGAAGACCCTTGGTGAAGGCATGGCTGTGAGCTCGATCGACTCCCACGAGGAGAAGTTCCGCGCGGTCACACAAGCGTTCGATGGATGGGCGAAGCGGCTCCGGGACTTCCTGGACTCGTCTGCGGAGTTATCCAAAGAAGACATTGCGCGAAACGAACGGACGAACTTTCCGTATGCGTCCCCGACTAAGTAACCCTGTGGTGTGTTTCCCGGCAGAGGCTACTTGTCATTCCCCATACTGACCCGCAGGTCCGTTAGGGCTTCATCGACCGCGTGTATGCGAATCAGCCCCACGCGGGCCATGCTTATTTCCGAAATCCTGGGCCCCCGATCAGGGCCACCACAGAGCGCGGGCCAGCTTGGTAAGCGGGGCCAGAAACAGGCCGCGCCAATTGCCACTCGACAATTTCGTGGGGTGAGTCCAACGCGGTATCGATCCATAACCGCCAGCAGTCCCCCTGATCGCTCAATCGTGGCAGTTCGAAATCAAGCGGCTCCCAAAACGCGTTAAAGATCAGATGGAGGCGGAGTCCTTCTTCGCGTAGTTCCGCACCAAAGGCCACGCAGTGGGAGTTGGAGTCCCAGTCGGGCTGCCCAAGTTTCACGCCATGCCATGCATGCGTCGAATTCCGGATCAACTCATTGAGACTGACGCGTTGCCGCTCGTGCTCTACGTCTCGCCGCAGACGGCGTGCGATCAGCAGTTTTGCGAACCGGTGCACATCGGCGTGTTTGGAAAGCAGCGTCCAGTTGAACCAACTCGTCTCGTTGTCCAGGCAGTAGGCGTTGTTGTTGCCACCTTGAGAGCGCCGCACTTCATCGCCCATAACGATCATAGGTACGCCCAGTGAAAGCATAGTGACGGTCAAGAAGTTTTTCACCTGCCGGTTCCGCAATCGCTCCACCTCGCGATCTTCGGACGGACCCTCTACACCGCAGTTCCAGCTTCTGTTATGGTTTTCTCCGTCGCGATTGTCTTCGTCGTTCTCCTCGTTGTGCTTCCTGCCATAGGAGACCAGATCGTTCAAGGTAAAGCCATCGTGGCACGTAACGAAGTTGACGCTTTGCTCAGCTTCGCGTTCTTCGTGACCGTACATCTGTGGGCTGCCCACCATTCTGTCTGCAAATTGCGTCACGGAATGCTCTGCGCCACGGAAGAAGTCGCGGACATCGTCGCGAAAGCGTCCGTTCCATTCCTTCCAGCTGTCTCCGATAAAACTGCCCACCTGGTAAAGGCCGGCGGCATCCCACGCTTCCGCGATCATCTTTGTCCCCGCGAGCACCGGATCGGATTCTATATCCCACAGGACTGGCGGACTCGACATCACGTGGCCGGACGAGTCCCGCGATAGGATCGAAGCAAGATCGAACCGGAACCCATCCACGTGCATTTCCGTGACCCAATGTCGAAGGCTGTCTAAGATCATGCGCCGGACAAGGGGATGGTTGGTGTTCAGCGTGTTGCCCGTGCCGCTATAGTTGGCGTAGTGGTAGCGATCCGGTTCGAGGATATAGTAAGCCCTATTGTCCAGGCCGCGGAAGCACAGCGTTGGGCCGCGATGGTCGCCTTCCGCCGTGTGATTGAACACAACGTCGAGAATGACCTCGATTCCGGCCCGGTGGAGAGCCTTGACCATGTCGCGAAATTCATCCACAGGACCCAACGGATCGGTCCGCGAGCTATACGAGACGTGCGGCGCAAAGAATGAAACCGGCGCATAGCCCCAATAATTGATCCGGCCCGGAGGACAATCCTGGACATCAAAATGGAAGACCGGCAACAGTTCAACCGCGGTGATGCCCAATTGCTGGAGATACGGAATCTTCTCAATCAGGCCCGAATAGGTGCCCCGCTTTATTGCAGCCACGCCCGAGCTGTTATGGGCGGTGAACCCACGCACGTGCATCTCATAAATGATGGTTCGCGAGGAAGGATGATGTAAGGGCGTATCTCCTTCCCAATCGTATGCTTGTGGATCCACTACCACGCTCTTCATCGCCGTGGGTGCGTTGTCGCCTTCCTTGCCGGCATCAATACGTTGGTAATCTTTGGGGACTACTACGCCGCGGCCGTAAGGATCAAGGAGGAGCTTGGCCGGATCAAATCGAAGTCCACACTCTGGCTGGAAAGGTCCGTGAGCCCGAAAACCGTAGATCTGTCCCGCCTCCGCCCCAGGCACGAACACATGCCAATAGTGGTAGGTGTGGTTCGTGGCGGAATCGATCGGAATGATTCGCGAAGGGCGCCCATCATCCACTCGATCGAAGAACAACAACTCCACCTTGGACGCGTCGCGGGAGTAAATACTGAAGTTGACTCCTCCGGGAACCGGGGTTGCACCCAGCGGATGGCTCTGGCCGGTGCTCTCGGCCGGTTGAGCGACCGAGAGCGTCTTATGGTGTGGGTGGCGTGCGATAGCGCTCATAATTCAGCCCCGCAAGCAACAGCAGATTTCAAGACTTCTCTGGCACGAAGCGCCGATCCTGGATCGTCGCTTGATCGTTGTAAGCGCCTTTGTTTGACCGCTTCGGCATGTCTACCTTTTCGCGGGGTAGATTCTTATACGGGATCAAGCTGAGAAAATGCGAGATGCAGTTTAGCCGCGCCCGCTTCTTGTCGTCGGACCGCAGGATGTACCAGGGTACAGTCTCGGTGTCGGTCGCCTCCAACATCATGTCACGCGCGAGAGAGTAGTCATACCAGCGGCTGCGTGAGGGAAGGTCCACAGGACTGAGCTTCCATTGCCGAAGCGGGTCGTCAATGCGGGCTTTAAATCGCCGTTCTTGCTCCTCATTGCTTACTTCGAGCCAGTACTTTATCAGCACGATCCCGCTTTCGGCAACCCAATTCTCCACCACCGGACACAGCTTAAGAAAGCGCTGATGTTGCGAGTTCGTGCAAAAGCCCATGACATGCTCCACCCCCGCCCGGTTGTACCAACTTCGATCAAAAATGACGATCTCGCCCGCGGAGGGAAAATAGGGGACGTAACGTTGCATGTACATCTGACTCTTTTCGCGATCCGATGGCGCGGGAAGGGCCACCACGCGGAATACACGGGGACTCACACGTTCCGTGATCGCCCGGATAGTGCCGCCCTTTCCTGCGCCGTCACGGCCTTCAAAAACAACTATGACCCGCAGACCCTTGTGCTTCACCCATTCTTGGAGTTTGCATAACTCCGCTTGGAGCCTGCGCAGTTCCTTTTCATAGTCCTTGCGGCTCATCTCCGCGTTGTCACCGTTCCCGGATTTGCTGTGCTTGGCCGTAAGCTTGCCACCTTTCGAGTTATTTCCGCGAGTCCGACATTGAAGCGGATTCGGGCCATTCATGAGAGCTTCTTTTTATATGGCCGAGCCAGCTCGAGTTAGATCTGTTTTGAAATCCTTCGGATGTCAGTCACGGCGCGCGATCATGTGGTTTGCAAGACGATTCGCCGGCCCACGCACTCCGACATAGGGAATAATCGCCAGTACGAAGCCTACGATCACCGCTTGTAGGGGATAAATCCATCGAATCTCTACAACCTGGTAGATGCAGTCCAGGACCACCGCAAAAAGAAACAATCTCCCGATATCCTTCAAACCGCTCCGGATAAGTGCCGCACGCTCGGATTGTTCAGTCCGTAGCCGCTGAAAGTATGGGGAACGATGTGTCCTGGCGTCCTTCATTCCCGCACGGACACCAAGGATAGTTGCCACAAGTGGTTGCAGAATAAATCGAAACTGAAACGAACCTGTTGGCCGCGCCAGTAGTTGACTCCATGCGCGACTAAAAGCTTCGTCTATTTGCTCGATCACGTTTCGCTCCCGGTTCCCCCCGATGGGGATTGGACCCGGCTTCTGGCGGATTCTTTTTCTGCGATCGGCTGAAGTGACGACCTGTCCGCAGTCCCAAATTTCAACAAAAAAGGGATCGAGCCCTCATGTCAGGCATCGATTACCTGCAAGACTGCTTGAGATCGAGAGGGTCGGATGAATTCGTTATTGGCTTACCCTTGGAAACCATCGACAAGACCATTCAGCGCCGCGGCATGCGTGGCCGCCATCGTGTTACTGGCGAGCTGCGGAGAGAAGCAGGAGGTGAAGGCGGACGGAGCCCCCGCTCCAGCCAAGTCCGTCGTAGTTACTCCTGTGGTTCAGAAGAACTGTGCCGATTTTCACCGAACTGACCGCGCGCGTTGACGCCACTGACTCAGTGGATATTCGCGCCCGGGTGAAATCCTTCCTACTGAATCAGAGCTACGAAGAAGGCAAGATGGTGAAGGCTGGCCAGGTGCTCTTCACCCTCGACAAGCGCGAGTTTGAGGCGCAGCTCATGCAGGCCAAGGCACAACTAGCCAAAGCCCAGGCGGATTTGACACAGGCTCAAGACAGAACCGTGGTAGCCGTAGCAGAGGCCAATCTGAATATTGCGCTGGCGCAATTGAACAAGACCGATCAGGATGTCAATCGGCTCAAACCTTTGGCCGCATTGCGGGCGGTGCCACAGCAAGATTACGACAATGCGCTAGCCGCTCAGCAGGGCGCCAAAGCCGACGTGGAGGGCAAGCAGGCGGCCCTCAACACCAGCAAGGTGAACCAGACCGCGACGATTCAGCAGGCACAGGCGGCCGTAGAGGCAGCCAATGCCACTATCCGCCAGGATCAGCTAAACGTGGAGTATTGCACCATCACGACACCCATCGACGGAATCGCGGGTACCCGTCTGGTGGCTCCCGGCAATCTGGTCGGCCAAGGCGAGGCGACCCTGCTGACGACCGTTTCCAATGTCAATCCGGTCCGCGTCTATGTGAGCATCAGCGAGAGCGACTACCTGATGTATCAGCGCATGAAAGACCAAGGCAAATTGAAGAATGGAGGCGGGGAACTGGAATTGATTCTGGCGGACGGTTCTATCTTTCCCGGGAAAGGGACGCATCATCATCGCCGACCGCGCGGTTGACCTGAAGACCGGCACCTTTGGCCTCGTTGCCGAATTTCCCAACCCGCAGGCATTTTTGAGGCCGGGACAGTTCGCCCGTGTCCGGCTGGCTGCCACGGTGGCGGAAAACGCTCTGCTGGTGCCCCAGAAAGCGGTCACCGAAATGCAAAGCTCCAAGGTTGTCTATGTAGTCGGATCCGACAACAAGGTGGCGCTCCGCAGTGTCATTTTGGGCCAGCGAGTAGGCCAGGACTACATTGTCACCGAGGGTGTTAAGAGTGGTGAACGGATTGTCGTGGAGGGAATTCAGAAGGTCCGACCCGGTGACACGGTGAATCCCACAGACCGGCCGCTGACGGCTGAGAAAGCCGCGGAGAAGGTTTAGCGGCTATGGCGAAATTCTTCATTCACCGGCCCGTTTTTGCGATCGTCATCTCCCTGATCATCCTGATCACTGGTGGCCTGGGCATTTTCACCCTGCCCATTGCCCAATATCCGCAGATCTCGCCCCCAACGGTCGAGGTCGAAATCAACTACCCCGGTGCGAACGCCGAGACCGTGGAGCAATCCATCGCCACCAACGTGGAGGCCGAGGTCAACGGCGCCGAAAACATGATTTACATGTCGTCGAAGTCGTCGAGTGACGGCCGCTACGTGCTGACCTGCACTTTCAAGGTGGGCGCCAACCTCGACTTGGCGAACGTCGACATCAACAACCGCGTGAACAAAGCCTCCGCCAAGCTGCCGCAAGACGCGATTAATTACGGCATTTCTATAAAAAAGAAGTCGCCAGACATGCTGCTCGCTATCTCTGTCTATTCCCCCGACAGCACCTTCGACGACCACGTTTCTTTCCAACTTCACTTCGATCAACCTGGTGGATCCCATCGCGCGCATCCCGGGTGTCGGGTCCACGATATCTGGTGGGGCAGCGCGACTATGCCATGCGCTTCTGGGTGCGCCCGGACAAGCTGGCCAAACTCGGGCTGACAGGCTCCGATCTCGCCAATGTGATTAACGAGCAGAACCTGGTAGCTCCCGCTGGTCAGGTGGGACAGCCGCCGGCGAAGTCAGGCACTCAGTTCCAATACACCGTCAACGCCAAGGGGCGGCTTACGGATCCTTCCGAATTCGAGAACATGATCGTCCGCACGCTCCCGGACGGGTCCATCCTCAGAATGAAGGACGTCGCGAGAACCGAGCTCTCCGGCAAGAGCTATACCAGTTTCGGCCGCAAAGACGGCATCCCCGCGACCGTGCTGATCGTTTACCAGCTTCCCGGAGCGAACGCCATTCAGACTGTGGACAAGGTGAGGAAACTACTGGAAGACAGCGCCAAGAACTTTCCGCCGGGGCTCAACTACCGCATTTCTCTGGACACCACCGAGTTCGTGAAGGTGGCCATTGACGAGGTCTTCCATGCCCTGAGAGATGCCATCATCCTGGTTTTGATCGTCGTGTTCATCTTCCTGGGCAACATCCGCGCCACGTTTATCCCCATGCTGGCGGTGCCCGTCTCTCTGGTAGGGACATTTGGGGCGTTCGTGGCTCTAGGCTTTTCAATCAACACCCTGACGATGCTGGGCGTGGTGCTCGCGGTCGGAATCGTCGTGGACGACGCCATCGTGGTGGTCGAAGCGGTGGAGCACCACATCGAACATGGCTTAAGCCCATTGGAGGCAACGGAAAAAGCGATGGATGAGGTCAGCGGCCCCGTGGTGGCTATCGGACTGGTGCTGTGCGCCGTGTTCGTGCCCGTCTCCTTCATGGGCGGCATTACTGGACAGTTGTACCGGCAGTTCGCCGTCACTGTCTCCGTTTCCGTGATCCTGTCCGTCATCGTGGCCCTGACGCTTACGCCCGCCCTATGCCGCATGATGCTCCGGCCGCGTAAGGAAATGCGTGGCCCTGTGGGCCTCTTCTTGCGATGGTTCAACAAGGGATTCAACAAGCTCACGGCGGGTTATCTCGGTGGTGTGGGCTTCTTCATTCGCCGGATAGCGATCGGCATCGCCTGCCTTGCCGGACTCTGGTTTGGAGCAGGTCGCCTCCTCATGAAGCTGCCGACCGGTTTCGTTCCGAACGAAGACCAAGGCTATTTCTTTAGCGTCTTCACTCTGCCCGACGGGGCCTCCATGGAGCGTACCGACGAATTGATGCGGCGCGCCGAAACGGATCTGAAGGGCATTCCCGGTGTGGCAGAAGTCCTCACCACGGGCGGCCTCAACCTCTTGACCAATGCCTACACTTCCAACAGCGCATCCCTCATTGTCATGCTCAAGCCCTGGGACGAGAGGAAAAGCAAGGAAGAGCAGCTCAAGGTCATTATAGGCACCGCCAACAAGAAGTTTGCCGCCTATCCGGAAGCTGTCACGCTGGTGTTCCCGCCGCCTCCCATCAACGGTCTCGGCAACGCCTCTGGATTCGTCTTCGAACTTCAGGACAAGGTCGGCCGGACTCCCCAGGAACTGGCGGCGGAGAAAGACATGTTCATGCAGGCCATGGCCAAGCGTCCTGAGCTCACCGGTATCTATTCTGGCTTCAGCACCTCCGTTCCCCAAGTCAAGCTGGATATCGACCGCGATAAGGTGCGGACGCTAGGCATCCCTATCAATACCGTCTTTCAGGGCCTTCAGATCTACCTCGGCGGCCTCCAGGTCAACGACTTCAATCTGTTCGGCCGAACCTACAAGGTGATGCTGCAGGCGGAAGAGGACTTCCGCAAGACGCCGGAAAGCATCAATGACATTTACGTCCGCTCCAGCGACAACTCGATGGTGCCGTTGTCTACGATCGCCAAGATAAGTATGACCACCGGCACAGACATCCTGCAACGCTACAACATGTTCCGGACCGCGGAAATAAACGGCGCCAACGGTCCCGGCATTTCCACCGGACAGGCCCTCGACGTTATGGAGGAAGTGGCCGCTCAGCAGCTTCCCCAGGGCTACGGCTATGAATGGAACGGTGTCGCCTACCAGGAGAAAGAGGCGGGCGGTACGCAAGGACCAGTTTTTGGTATGGCCATGGTCTTCGTTTTCCTGGTGCTTTCGGCGCAGTACGAGAGTTGGGCAGTGCCCTTCTCCGTGCTGCTCGGATTGCCAATCGGCGTATTTGGAGCCTTCATCGGCGTCAACGCGGTGGGTCTGGAAAACAACGTGTATGTCCAGATCGGCATCGTCACGCTCATGGGGCTGGCTGCAAAGAATGCCATTCTGATCGTTGAGTTCGCCAAGGAGAACCATGAGAAAGGCATGAGCCTGGTAACGGCGGCCACGGAGGGCGCGAAACTCCGCTTCCGGCCCATTATGATGACGGCCCTTGCCTTCATTCTGGGTGTAGTCCCGCTGGTGTTGGCTAGCGGGGCAGGAGCCGCGGCCCGCGTCAGCATTGGTATCGCCGTGTTCTCCGGCATGCTGATGGCCTCTACCGTGGGCCTCTTCTTTATCCCCATGCTCTACGTGGTGATTCAAAGCGCGGCCTACCTGGTTACCGGCGACCGGAAAGCGATCCAGGGAAAACTTAGCGCTCAGCCCGCAATGCAAGGGGCACATTCCTAAATGCGACGTACACTCATTCCCATTTGCCTCGCCGTCGCCCTCGCCGGATGCAGGGTGGGGCCCAACTACAAGCGGCCCGACATCCCGGCGCCACCTCAGTTTCGTGCCGGCGAACCCCAGCCCGGACAAGCTTCTCTGGGCGACGTAAAGTGGTTCGACCTTTTCCAGGACGACCAGCTTCGCGGCTTAATTTCGGAAGCGCTGAAAGCAAATTACGATATCCGCATCGCCGCGCAGCGGGTAATTCAGGCGGAAGGGCAACTGGCCGCAACACGCTCTGCCCTGTTTCCACAGTTGGACGCGCAGGGAGGTGCTTCTCGTACGGGCCTCAATGCCCCGATTACGTCGGCCGCGGGAATCTTTGGTATCGCTTCCTGGGAAATCGACCTCTTCGGCAAGCTGCGCCGCGCTACCGAGGCCTCGCAGGCGGACCTCCTCGCGACCACAGAGAACCAGAAGGCCGTGATGCAGATTCTGGTTGCGCAAATCGCCTCTGCTTATTTCGATTTGCGCGAGTATGACGCCGAACTCGTGTTGGTTCAGGAGTCCATCAAGACCCGCCAGGACTCCCTCATGCTCGTCCAATCCCGCGAACAAGGCGGTGTTGGGAACTTACTGGAAGTAGATCAAGCCAAGACCCTGGTCGATTCGGCTCAGGCAAACCTTGCTCAGTTGGAGCAGGCACGGGAGCAGACGGAGAATCTCATCAACTCCCTACTGGGCAAACAGCCTGGTCCAGTCGCGCGCGGCCGGAGCCTTACCGATCAACCTCAGCCTCCACAAATTCCATCAGGCCTGCCCTCCACTCTGTTGGAACGCCGTCCCGACCTCCGCGTGGCGGAGCAGCAACTGATCGCCGCCAACGCCCGGGTAGGTGTCGCCAAGGCCGCATTCTTCCCCAGTATCAATCTCACCGGGACCGGCGGATATCAGACGTCGGACTTGCTTGGAATCGCCACCCGGACGGGCGGAGCCTATGGGATGAGTGGTGTGGTGGATCTGCCGATCTTCACCGCGGGTCGACTCTCTGGGAATTACAAGACAGCGAAGGCCCAGCACGAAGAACTGCTGATCAGCTACCAGAAAGCGATCAATGGAGCTTTCCACGATGTTTCCAACGCCCTCGTTGGCTACCAGAAGACCAAGGAATACACGGTTAGCATAAACCAGCTCGCGGCAACACTTCGCGACCAAACTATGCTGGCGAACGCCCGCTACGAGGGCGGCGTCAGCAGCTATCTGGAAGTGCTCGATACGGAGCGCCAACGGCTGGCTGCGGAACAGCAGCTCGCGCAAGGTCAGCGGGATGTCTTGACATCCCTTGTGCAGTTGTATAAAGCACTGGGCGGCGGATGGCAGTAAGAATCTTGTCACGCTGAGCTTTGCGAAGGTAGCATGACTAGCGCGGCGTCACAGATATCCGCGGAGAAAGAAAAGCGCGACAGCACGGTTTTTCGCGTCCGAAGCCACTGGCAGCATTCTGCTGCTCATCTGTACCCTCACCGCGCTCACTTGGGCTAACTCGGCGTGGTCAGGCGCGTATTTCCACATTCTCGAAGCGAAAATAGGCTTCACCTGGAACGACTCGCGGTTCGCGCTCTCCTTTGGCCACTGGATCAACGACGGCCTGATGGCATTGTTCTTCTTCGTGGTGGGACTAGAGATTAAGCGTGAGATTCTTGTCGGGGAACTCTCCTCATGGAGAAAAGCTGTTCTTCCGGTTGCCGCGGCGGCAGGCGGCATGTTGCTGCCGGCACTGATATACGTTGTGTTCAACCACCAAGGACCAAGCTCCCGTGGATGGGCAATTCCCATGTCCACAGATATCGCCTTTGCTGTCGGAATACTGGCGCTGTTGGGTCCACGAGTTCCGGCCGGCCTCAAAATTTTTCTGACCGCTCTTGCCATTGCCGACGACTTGGGAGCCGTCCTGGTGATTGCCCTGTTTTATTCGGACCGGCTTTCAATAGGAGCCATGATCGCCGCTGGCGTTTTTCTGGGGCTGATCGTCTTGGCGGCCCGGCTTAAAGTCAAGCGGATCGCTGTTTATGCGGTCCTTGTGACTGCCGTATGGCTCGCCGTCCTTGCATCGGGGATTCACGCAACGGTAGCGGGAATTCTGCTGGCCATGGTCGTGCCCGTCCGCGGACTCATTCAGCCAAAACAGTTCTTCGCTCTCGCCCGGCAACGGCTGGCTACGCTTGAGGCGGGCGGACTGATAGGCGAACACACCACCACGCTCGAGTCGGAAGAGATGGAAGCCATGGAGGAATTGCACCAGGCGACCAGCGATGTGATGCCGGCCGGGCTTGCGTTCGAGCGCCTTCTTCATCCCATCACCGCATTTGTGATCCTGCCGGTTTTCGCTCTGTTCAACGCAGGCGTCGTGCTGGACACCAAGATTATTCACGCTCTGGCCCATCCGGTAGGCCTCGGCGTTGTATTCGGCCTGGTCCTGGGAAAACAGGCAGGGATCACGATAACAAGTTGGCTGGTGATCCGTTGTCGCCTCGCGGACATGCCCATTGGAGTTACATGGCGACAGATCTACGGCGCGGCGATTCTGGCCGGCATCGGGTTTACCATGGCGCTCTTTGTCAGCGACCTTGCTTTCGATACCGAACCGCTCCTTGGATTTTCCAAAGTCGGCATCCTGTTTGCGTCGCTCCTTTGCGCCGCCGGAGGTTACTATGTCCTCCGCACGGCCTTAGAAAAGGTTCACGACTGAGTCGTTTCTGAATAGATCAGTGACTGCTGGCTGCGCCGCGGAACTCTCTAGATCCGAGACCATCAATCTGCATCTTTCGATTTACGAGGTCCGGCATACCGGAGTTCGGGATCTGCCTGCCCTCGCGACGTGTGGGGCAAGCCTCAACAACCAGGAGCCTTTGTCATGAATCCAACCCCAAAAACGCCGAGCTGGTTTCTCCTCACCCGGCATTGGGTGAGCTTACTGGGTCTGGCGTTGATCTTGACCGCGGCAATTTCCTCCCTGTTCTTGGCGCCGCAGCAGCTTCGGGGACATGCGGGCAACCCGTATTCGGGAATCCTGCTCCTCATCCTTCCCGCCGTACTGTTGTTGGGACTGGCATTGGTCCCAATCGGCGTGTACTTGAGCAAACGACAGATTCGTGAAGGTCTGGGGCAACCAACTTTCGATCGCAAGGTGGCGCTACGTCGCCTTGCCGTGTTTTTCGGTATCACGACTCTTTTCAATGTCCTGCTCGGAACGCAACTCACTTACCGCGCCGTAAAGCATATGGAAACCCCGGAGTTTTGTGGAGCGACCTGCCACACCATGAAGCCCGAATTCGCTGCCTTCCAAAATTCTCCGCATTCACGCCTGGAATGTGTCGAATGTCACGTCGTGCCTGGGGCCGCCGGGTGGGTCGACAGCAAGGTCAGCGGAATGCGCCAGTTGATTCAAACTGTGTCGAACACAGCGCCGAAGCCGGTCCCTCCCGCCCTGGAGAGCGGTCGTCTCGTGCCCGCTAGCGAAACCTGCGAGAACTGCCACTGGCCGGATAAATCCAACGGCGCGCGCTTACGCGTCTTCCCCAAATTTGCCGACGACGAGGGGAACACGCAGTCCGAAACTGTCCTGCTGATGATGGTGGGAGGGAACAAGATGGGAGGGATTCATAGTGCTCACTTCGGCCCTGGAATCCAAATCCGGTATACGGCTGCGGATGCAACGCGCCAAGTCATCCCGGTAGTTGAATACCGCAATACAGCCACCGGCGAGTCCCGTAAGTTTGGCGCTGCCGATCCGCCCGGCGATTCGCCCAAAGCCGGAGTTAGTTTCGAAATGCAGTGCGTCGACTGCCACAACCGTCCTACCCACGCGTTCGATCTTCCGGAGCACGCCATGGATAAGGCGCTGGCCGGCGGCGATATTTCCGTGACTTTACCCTTTATCAAGAAAAAAGGCGTTGAGGTGTTGAAAGTCGGCTACACGTCGAGTGAGGAGGCCGCTTCCAAAATACCCGCGGCACTAACGGCCTTCTATCAACAAAATTACCCCGAACTCGTCGCTGGACGAGCCCAGGACATCAGCCTGGCCGGCAAAGCCGTGCTCGCCATTTATGACCGTAATGTTTTCCCCGATCTCAAGGTCACATGGGGCACCTATCCGAATAACCTGGGTCACATGGATTTTCCCGGATGTTTCCGGTGCCACGACGGATCGCATACCGCGCCGGATGGCAAGACGATCTCGCAGGACTGCAACGCCTGTCACGAGTCTCTGGCCGTGGAGGAAACTTCGCCGGCAATCCTG
Organism: Terriglobia bacterium; assembly: GCA_963766615.1. GTDB lineage: Bacteria > Acidobacteriota > Terriglobia > Bryobacterales > Bryobacteraceae > Palsa-187. The sequence goes on along the minus strand of CAVYBC010000004.1, from coordinate 45,679 downwards.
AAGACACTCGGCATCGCAGAACGGATCTCCAAGGTGCAGAGGCGATGACCTCCCAGCATAAAGACGCTCACGGCAAGGCGCTCTCCTTAAACCTCGAAGAGTCAATTTACGGCACGCTCGCCGAAATCGGCGCCGGGCAGGAAGTGGCTCGGTGGTTCCTGAGTGTGGGTGCCGCCTCCGGCACAGTAGCCAAAACGATTTCCGCGTATGACAAGATAGTCAGCGACGAGATCTACGGCGCCGGAACCCGCTACGTGTCCAAAGAGCGGCTGCTGGCGATGCTCGACCGCGAGTACCAACTGCTTCTGGAGCGTCTCGTCACCGCACGCGGGGAAGAAACGCGCTTTTTCGCATTTGCGGACACAATCGCGGCCCGCAACTATCGGGGCGACAATGAGCAGCACGGATGGGTTGGCGTTCGCTTCCAAATCGCCCCCGGCGCCGCCCCCAGCCAGATTCTGCTGCATATCAACCTCGGCGATCCGGCTGCGGCACTGCAGCAGCAGGCCGTCGGAGTCCTTGGCGTCAACCTGATCTATGCCGCCTATTCCCAGAGAGCGGATGTGAAAGACTTTCTCACGGGACTCTACGACGACCTCTCCATCGACCGGATAGAAATCGATGTGATTGAATTCGACGGTCCAGCCTTTGTAAACCAGGACGCTCGTGCTTGGTGCCTGGCGCTATTAGGCCTTCACATGTCCTACGCGATCGTCTTCGATAGCACAGGGCGCGTGGTTGAGCCATCCAGCTTGCTGCGAAAACGGCCTCTCCTGGTTCTGCGCGGCACATTCGACAAAGTTGAACTGCTGGACACGGCATCGTTGCAGTCGGCCTGCAGGATGCTGGTTGCGGAAAGTGGGCCGTTTGAACGCGAGCCGGTCGCACTAACCGAGCTCTCCGTTCACCACGTGAACCGCTCTGAGGAAGTCTCCCTCGACCTGATGCTGGAGTGCATTCGTCAACTGACTCCCGGCGGCCCCGTCGTTGCCAGCGACTATCTGGAAACCTATCTATTGGCGCGTTACTTGCGGCGTCATTCGGTGGAACCGGTGCGATTCGTAATGAGTGTTGCAGCCGGGGCAAGAGTCCTCCAGGAGGCCTCTTACCAGAATCTGCCTGGAACCTTGCTGGAAGGCGTGGGCCGGCTCCTGGCGACCAATGTCAAGGTCTATGTGGCGCCGATGCCGCGCCAGGCCTTCGTTTCGGCTCTGCAGGATACTTCGGGAAAGCTCACGGTAAAGGACTCGGGCGACGGATGGGTGGCCCTGGACGATCTGATCCTTTCCGATCCGCTCTGTCATTTGCTGAATTACCTGCGCGCCTCCAGCCGGATCGTCCCCTTGGAGCAATCGTATGCCTCCTCGAGTCCGCAGGTGCAGGCGCATTCTCGCAACTAAATTTATTGCGTCTGAAGCGCCTTTTAGGAATTAAAGAGGTTAGAGGCTAGCAACGGAAAACAGGTGCTGTTTTCCAAAATCGGTCTTGAGGGCCACATCCAGTAAGACGAAGGAACCTGCTGTGAAACGAATACACCTGCTATTGGAAATGTGTTGCCAGGGCAGCGGCTGTGGTCATGGCGCTTGCACTTACCCTGTCAAGCGCGACGCGTAACCCTTATTCGCCACACGAAAAGGCTCATTATGCCGACGCCGCCACCGTTCAGTTCGTTCAGCCCGGCCTGACAGTCACCATTAATAGCGCGAAGATCGCGGCGGATGGGACCATTACGACCGTGTATACGCTGACCGATCCGAGCGGACTTCCGCTGGATGCGGCCGGTATCACCACGCCGGGATCGATGAGCATAAGTTACATCGCGGCCGTGTTGCCGAACAATCAGGACGAGTATACGGCCTACACAACCAAGGCCAACTCCGGACCCGCGGTACCATCCACGATCCAACCGAGCGCCGATTCAGGCGGCGTCGTTACGAATCTCGCACCGGGGCAATATCAGTACGTGTTTGCTACCAAGGCGCCATCCGGCTTCGATGTGACCGCTACACATACCATCGGCATCTATGCTTCGCGAGACCTGACCGACTATAACCTCGGCACCAACTACGCTAGTGCTACGTTCAACTTCGTGCCGAACGGGTCCGCGGTAACCAAAGTCCACGATGTGATCAGAACACAGAGTTGTAACTCCTGTCACGATCAGTTGTCCTTCCACGGCGGAAGGCGCCGCGGCATCGAAATGTGCGCGCTTTGCCACACGCACCAGTTGATTGATACGAGCACAGGGGGCATTCTTGCATTGAAGGTCATGATCCACCAAATCCACATGGGCGCCTCTACGCCCAGTGTGGAAGATGGAAAGCCTCTTGTGATTAGCGGGACCGACTACTCAAAGGTTGTCTACCCGGCCGATCCGGGCGACCCGCGCCGATGCGAAACTTGTCATTCGCAAACTTCCGGCGCCACGCAAGCAACCAATTATTTAACCAAGCCCTCGCGGGACGCCTGCGGGGCCTGCCACAACGATGTGAACTTCTCGACCGGCGTCAATCATGCGGGCGGTCCCCAACCCAACGACAACCTGTGCGCGAACTGCCACATTCCGCAGGGTGAAATCGATTTCGACGCCTCCATCAAGGGCGCTCATGTGGCTCCGACGGAGTCTTCCCTGCTGGGCGGCATCGCGATTGCCATCACTAAGATTTCCAATGGAACCGCGGGCTCAAAGCCAGTAGTCTCCTACACCATCAAAGACGGCGCGGGAAAACCGCTGGCGGCTTCCCAATTAAGTTCCCTTAGCTTCGTCATGGCCGGACCGGCCTCGGACTACGGCTATACCAGTTTCGGCAGCGACGTGACAACCCCGGGTTATGTCAGCGAAAGCGCTCTGACCGCCGGAACTTGCGGTGCCGATGGATCCTGTATGTACACCTTCCTTCACGCCATTCCAGCTAAGGCGACCGGAACCTATTCCATCGGTGTGGAATCGAAACGCAGCGAAACGGTGCTTGCCGGCACGACCGCGGAACGATCGATTTCTTACGGAGCCAAGAATCAGGTGGTGAACTTCGCCGTCGATGGCTCCACGGTAACTCCACGGCGCACAGTGGTGGCCACCAGCAGTTGTCAGGGCTGTCACGTGGCTTTCAATGAGCACGGATCGGCGCGGAACCAAACCGAGTATTGCGTGCTCTGCCACAATCCGTCGAATACGGACATCGCGCAACGGCCTAACGCAGATGTGCCTGCGGACCAGGCACTCCCGCCCCAGGGCATCAACTTCAATTTGCTGGTGCATCGTATCCACACGGGAGCCAATCTCCCCGCCAATCGTCCGTACGTGGTGGTCGGCTTCGGTGGAAGCCATAACGATTTCAGCGGCGTTTTGTATGCCGCTATGTCCCCGACAGGCTCGTCTGGCGATACGCGCAATTGCGCCATGTGCCATGTGAACGGTAGTGAGCTGAACCTGCCTGCTGGACGGAATATGCGTGACCGATCCACAAGGGCCCGATCAATCCGGTGCAGCCGATCACCTCGGCGTGCACAGGATGCCATGCGGACACCGCTACGGCTTCCCACGCTCTCAGCAACTCGAATCAAATCGGAGAGAGCTGTCCTGTCTGCCACGCATCGGGTTCTGCATACGCAGTCGACCAGGTGCATGCACAGTACTGACGGAGAGACGAAAATGCCGCGGCTCATTCAGATTCTCGTTTGGATGGGCGCAGTGGGAATCGGAACGGCCCGTTTGACGGCGCAAAATGTAGCGGCCCCCTACGTCGGTTCGGAAGTCTGCCAGACCTGCCACGAAGACATCTTTAAGGCGTTCCAGAAGACTCCTCATCACATTGTCGACTCCGATAAGAAACGCGGCTGGGCCGGCAAGGCCTGCGAATCCTGTCACGGGCCGGCGCAGAAACACACGGAGACAGTTTCGGCGGAGGATATTCGCAATCCAGCCAAAATTACCGCGATCGCATCGGACAAGGTATGCCTGACGTGCCACTTGAATCAACCCACGCACGTAGGAAGGATCGAGTCGAGCCACGCGCGCGACGAGGTTTCCTGCGTCGGCTGCCACTCCGTGCACGAAAACGACGGGAAGAATCTGGTAACGCGGGCGACAGTGGCGATCAATGAGAAGTGCGCCTCCTGTCACGTGAATGTTTGGGCGGCCTTTCAAAAGCCGGGCCATCACAGAGTCCCCGAAGGAGCGATGTCCTGCGTGGATTGTCACAACCCGCACGGATCCATCTCCAAGGCGATGACCCAAACCTATGCTGCCAACGATAGCGGTTGCGTGGGATGCCATGGCGACAAACGCGGACCTTTCACGTTTGAACACGCACCAGTGCGCTTTGAAGGCTGCGGCACTTGTCATGAGCCGCATGGATCAGTGAATCCACGCATGCTGATCCGTCAGGAAGTCCGCTTCGTTTGCCTGGAGTGTCATGCGAATCTTCCTACCGCGCCGGTCGCGGGCGTCGTAGGTGTCGTTCCGCCGTCGTTTCACAACTTGAACTCCCCTCGCTATCAGAACTGCACTGTCTGCCATCAGAAGATCCACGGAAGTTACGTGGACCGGAGCCTGCTCAAATGAAACCGCTCCTGGTCCTAGGCATCGCGATCGGAATGGGAGCGGCAGCGCAGGATCCTGCGCCGACGCCGGTTCCTGACACTACCCAGGCTCCGGCTCCCACCCAAACTCCAGCGCCTGCCACTGCCCAGGCTCCAGCCCCCGCAGCCCCGGCCAAGACTCCAGCAGCAGCCCCCGACGCAGCCCAAGCTCCAAAGCCTGAAGCGACCCCTGCTGCGCCCCCCGCCGCTGCGAAAGAGCCTCCCGCCGCGCCCCCGGTTCCCTCGACGGAGGTCGGAGTAACCGGCTCGATTGACGTCGGCTACCGTTGGCTGACTGGCGTCGGCGGCAGCATGGACACCTACCGCAGCCTGGTGGACCTCGGTTCCGGTCCGAAGTTGCTGGGTGCGGACTTTACCATCACCGATCCCAAGATGCGGCTGGTTCGATCGAATCGATGTTCGCGCCTCTAATTGGGGCGACGATCCCTATGGCACGCTGCACGCCGATGCTTCTAAATCGCGCATTTACGATCTGCGCGCTGATTACCGCGACATCGCCTATTACGACAACCTGCCTTCCTACGCCGACCCTCTTCTGACGCGCGGCGTTGTGTTGAATGAGCAGTCTTTCGATATGCGGAGGCGGCTCACCAGCATTTCACTCGATATTCTGCCGGGCAACTGGTTCATTCCTTATCTCGCGTTTGAGCGCGACTCAGGTTCGGGGACGGGCGTAACTGCTTTCGTCACCGACGGCAATGAGTACCCGGTCCCAACCACGATGTACGACGTAACAGCGCTCTACCGCGGCGGGGTCCGGTTCGAACTGCGGCATTTCCACGTGACCCTTGAGGAGGGCGGAACGACGTACAAGAACGACCAGACTCTCTATAACGCGCAGACGAACACCGGCAACGTATCGACGCCGGTCTTAGGGCACACGCTCACCCTGTCAAACTTATTGGCGAGCTACGGCATTCGCGGCTCCAGCGCGTACAGCAAAGGGTTGTTCACGGCCAATCCGTTTTCCTGGCTCGATCTTTATGGACAATTCCTGTACAGCCAGCCAGACGCGGACGTTCACTATCAGGATTCCGCCACCGGCTCTCTGTATCTGCAAAACCAGGCGCTGTTTTACACCAGCCAGCAGACGCTGATCAATGCCGAAGCGAAGCTGCCGCACACGACGGGAAGCTTTGGCGCCGAAATTCGACCCCTGAAACGCTTGCGGATATTGGAATCCTGGTTGACGGACAGGCTGCACGGAGCGTCTTCCGCGGCATCGAGCCAGGTTCTGAACACGACGCCTGCCACTCAGATCGCCGCTCTGTTAGCTTCTTCGCTGGTCACCAACTACAATCAGCAGCAGATTCAGCTTCTGTTCGAAGTCAGCAGGAAGCTTAGTCTGCGGGGCGGATATCGCTATGTATGGGGCGACGCGAGCTCGATCCTTCCGGCGGGCCTGCAGACCGTTTCGCAAGGAGATCTCCATCGCCAGGTGGCCCTGGGAGGCGTGGTCTTTCGTCCGTGGCGCAACCTTACGTTGACGTCAGACGCGGAAGTAGCCACCTCTACCGGCGCTTACTTCCGCACCAGTCTTTACAATTATCAGAAGGTTCGCGCGCAGGGCCGCTATCAAGTGATAAAGTCCTTGAACATCGCGGTGGACTTCACTTTGCTCAACACTCAGAATCCCACGCCCGGCATAAACTCCGAGGCGAAAGCGAATCAGGAAAGCCTCTCCTTAGTCTGGGCTCCGGGCGCGAGCAAGCATTGGGAGTTAGAGGGGTCCTACGGGCACTCTTATCTGCGGTCGAATATCGGATACCTTTCGCCGCAGGACCTTAGTCCGCAAATCTCGATCTACACCGACAATTCCCACACGGCCACAGCCCTGTTCACCGTGAATCTGCCGGGAGTGAAGTGGGCGCCACACTCGACGGCCCCCCCCGGAAGAACAAAGATTACCGGGGGCGGGTCCCTCGTTCTTTCCTCCGGTAGCCGCCCGACCAGTTACTATCAACCCCAGGCCAAAGTATCAGTGCCCATCGCTAAGAACATCCAATGGGTCTCGGAATGGCGGTACTACGGATATGGAGAGGCCTTCTACCTATATGAAGGCTTCCGGTCGCATTTAGTTACAACCGGGCTGAGGTTCACGCGATGAATCGGAATCTTCTTTTCGGTCTCGTACTCGCGGTTGCTGCGCAGGCAGCGCGCATGCCGGCAGATTCGGCGCGAGGAGAAGCGCTCTTCACAACCCTCGCGTGCGTGCAATGCCACAGCGTCAACGGAAAAGGCGGCTCCGCTGCTCCCGATCTGGGCAAGATATCGGACCGCAACTTCAACCCTTCCACGCTGGCGTCGACCATGTGGAATCACGCACCGGCCATGTGGTCATCCATGCGCGCTCAAGGGATCGCGTTGCCGGATTTGAATGAGCAAGGCGCGGCAGACCTGTTTGCCTATTTCTACACTGCGCGTTTCTTTGAACGACCCGCCGACGCGGGACGCGGCAAACAAGTTTTCACAGAAAAGCACTGCGCGGATTGCCACGGAGTAACCCGCTCCAGCGCTCCGGAGGCAAAGCCCATTGTCGAATGGCAATCGGCGCGCGACCCCATCAGTCTTGTAACGGCGATGTGGAATCACGCCGCTACCATGCGCCAGGAATTTGCGCGCCGCAAGATCTCCTGGCCGGAACTGACCAGCCAGGATCTGGCCGACATTTTGATCTACGTTCGTAACACGCCTGGTTCGCGCACACCAGCGTCGGGTCGTTTAGAAATTACGGCAGGCCCGCTCGGCGAGGAACTCTTCACCAGTAAGGGCTGCGCAGCCTGCCACACCGGGAAGCTTGCGCTGGCCGACCGGTTGAAGGGACAGACGCTCACAGATATTGGCGTGGATATGTGGAACCACTCGTCCAAGATGGCGGCCGTCCCTCCGAGGCTGACTGCGGATGAAATGCGGGAACTGGCAAGCTACCTATGGGCAGGACAGTTCTTCCAGGATTCGGGCAGCGTCGCGGCCGGCCGGAAGGCTTTCACGCAGAAGCACTGTGTCACCTGTCACGAAAGCGAAAAAGGCGGCGCGCCCAAGCTGTCTGCCAGCGCAGGGTCATTCTCAGGCAGCGCCATGGTTGCTGCCCTTTGGCACCATGGCCCGCAAATGCAGGAAATGATGCGTGGGAAAAACATCCCATGGCCCCGATTCGACGGCACGGAAATGGCTGATTTAATTGCCTTTTTGAACTCAGGGGCTGGAAAGACTCCATGAACGGCGCATCCCGCCGTCACAACGTCCACCAATGCAATATTTCTCATCTAAAGCTCACCTGAGGCATCTGTCCTGTAGCTCGAGCCACTCGGAGGACGTTTGAAAACTCTGGGATGAAAGAGAACGAACTAAAAGAAAGGAAGTTCTAAAGTATGCGAACTATTTTTGCCACAGTGGTAATCCTGGCTGTCTGTTCGGTTGGCGCTTATGCGGCAGACGGCAAGGCATCTTACGATAAGTCCTGCAAGTCCTGCCATGGAACGGATGGCACAGCCAATCCCTCGATAGCCAAAATGATGAAGGTTGAAATGCAGAACTTGCAATCAGCCCAAGTTCAGGCCATGAGCGCGGCCGATATTAAGAAGATCATCGTTGAGGGCAAAGGGAAAATGAAGCCCGTGACCACCGACGCGGCTGATGATATAGCAGCCTATGTGAAGACGTTGAAGTAGTAGGCCGATCAGCCCAGCAGTTACGCCGTTGCGGCTTGAGACGCGGCCGGGAATAGTATCTCGAACGTCGTGCCGACGCCCGGAGTGCTCGCGACTTGGATGGAGCCTCCATGGGATTGGACAATCCCGCGGACCGCCGCAAGCCCGAGCCCCTTGCCGTGGGGCTTGGTCGTAAAGAATTGATCGAAGATCCGGCTGCGAGTCTCGGGGCCCATTCCGCGGCCTGTATCTTCCACTTTCAACCGGATGTAGTCGCCGGCTGGTGGCTTACCAAGATAGTTGGCGGCATTTTCTGGACGTAAACGCACTCTCCCGGTGGTCACTGTGATGGTCCCTGACCGGCCTTCTAGAGCTTCCGAAGCGTTCGTGATCAGGTTCATAACAACCCGCCCGATCTGTGCGGCATTACCACGAATTGGTGGTAAGTCCCTTGCCAGGTCGCTGCTAACCACGGCTCCCTTCGAAATGGAACCTATCAGGAGTCGAAGCATCTGTTCAACAAGAGGGGAGAGGTCCACCGGCTCCAACGCCTCAGTATCAACGCCGGCTCCCGCGGAATCCACCAGCAGGTGCACAATTTCGGTCGCATGCTTCGCCAGGCCTTCTATCCGTTCCAAATTTTGACGTCCCGGTGATTCTGGGGGCATTTCCGATAAGGCGAGGTCGGATTCAGCGTATATGCTGCCCAAGAGGTTGCCGAAATCGTGTGCGACGCCGGCTGCCATCAAACCGAGGCTCTCCAGCTTCTGCGCAGTGAGCATTCGTTCGTGGTTCTGCTTGATCTCCGTAATATCGATGCAAGACCCAATGTAACCTGTAAAAGCACCGCTCGATGCGAACCGCGGAAGCCCCTTAGACAGCACCCATCCGTATTCTCCATCAGCGCGGCGCAACCGGTATTCCATTTGAAAGGGCCGACGCGCATCAAACGCCAAGGAATACGTCTGATAGGATCGCGCCATGTCATCAAGGTGGATGCTTTCTATCCAGCCATTTCCCAGTTCCTGGTCTATCGTTTTGCCGGTGAATTCTAGCCACCCTTTGTTGCAAAAGGTGCACAGCTTGTCGACACCGGAGGTCCAAATCATCAGCGGCGCGGCGTTAGCCATGTCGCGGAAACGCTGCTCACTTTCGCGCAGTTCGGCTGTTCGCTCCTCCACCTGCTGTTCAAGGTTAGCCCGCAGCCTGCTTAACTCCAGGTGGGTTCGAACGCGAGCCAGCAGTTCCTCACGTTGAAATGGTTTCCCCACGTAATCGACAGCACCCAGCCGGAGCCCTCTTACGGCCTTCGCCGCTTCTCTGCTCGCGCTGAGAAAAATAATCGGTATGGCTTGGGTTTCTACGTTCTCTTTAAGGCGGCGGCAGATCTCAAAGCCGTCCATTCCCTGCATCCCGATATCCAGCAGGATCAGTTCTGGCCGCCGTACAGCGACAGACTCCAGCGCCAGTTCGCCTCCGTCCGCGGCACGCACCTCGTACCCTTCCGCAGTCAGTATTGTGGTCAGCAGCGTCCGGGATTCAATATCGTCTTCTACAACTAGGATTGTCATGCGTCCGCTTCCCCGAACCTGCTTTTACAGCTCCGGAGTGCTTGGAGAATCGGTGAGTAAGCCAACTTGTTCGTGAGACGCTCCAGTGTGCTCCCCACTAGGGAATTTTGAGCCGACACCTCGTGTACAATCGTCGCGATCCGCTTAGCGTCTAGTGAGACCACGGCATCTTCCAGTTCGTCCCGCAGCGCTGCCGGAAGGCTCGCGAAGTCCTGCGGCTTTAATGTGGCCGGCGGATCCCCGGCAGGCGCGGCCGGCTCCGCTCCGTATACATATTTGACCTAGCTGGTAGGACATGCAGTCGAAGATCTCCCTGGGACGATAGGATTTTCGCAAAAAGTCGTCGAAGCCCGATTTCAGCACCTCTTCGCGCTGAGAACTAAAGGCCGGGGCTGTCGCCGCTACAATTTTGACATCCCTCACGTCCCCCTCAATCTGACGAATACGACGCGCTGCTTCCAATCCGCTCATCACTGGAAGGCGTATATCCATCCAGATAAAGTGGGGCCGCCACGCTTGGAAGGCTTCCACTGCCCGTTCCCCGTCCTCTACCACATGCACGTTGAAGCCCACAGTTTGCAGCAGCCGCAAGAGCAAAAGCCAACTCTCTCGGTGATCCACGATCAGTATCCGGTAATCGGGCTGCCCCGGCTCCAGGCCGATCACGTGTCGCAAGTTGGCGGCTTCCGCTTTCACGTACTGTCGCCACATTGTCAGCTCGCTGAATTGAATGACACTACCCGGCGGTAACAGGTCCTCATCCATATTCCAGCGCCTAAGCTGGCGCCAGTCGAACATGGGTGTTTCCGGAGCCTTCTCCACCGGGATATCTTGCGTCGTGACCCCGCCTGCAACGCGCAACGTTATTTCCGCCAATTTAGTTACATTGCCTTCCTGCGTATATACATGGCCTCCAATGATTCCGAGTCCGACATCTGTGGCGGACATGCCGTAGATTGGAACATTGGCCTGACCGGCGATGACCGAAAGGACGTCAGGCGACTCTAGAACGTTACCCCGTCGATCCCGCAATTGCTGCCACACATAAATAATGACGAAATCCCTTGGAAGGTCTTTGACCCGCGCCGTCAATTCTTCCAGGCTGAGGTCGGTTAGGTAGTGGATGGCAATTTCGTTTTGGTTGCACTGGAGTTCCTCCCGCGCGATCGATTCGAAAGCCTTATCGTGGGTTAATGTGCGGCTTACAACAAAGACTTGCGAAAAATCGCCGAGCTGGAGGCGAATATCCTCCATTAGAATTCGGGAAACCTGCGTCGTCAGCGCTTCTACCGAGTAGGGCCGGAATCCACGAGCGAGCACCTGCATCCGATAGACGCCGACAGGTAGCGCAGCGATCTCGTAGATGCCGTCGGCGTTGGAAGTGACGGTTCGCTCGACAAGCGTTGCAAGGTTGCGGACCAGAATTTCCGCGCCCGGTACCACTCGATCGGACAGATCAATCACCCTGCCTGTCAGCGTGCTGTTTGGCTCCGCATGCAAAAGAGCCGTCGCAAGACCGGCCACAAGCAGGCCGCCGCGGATATAGCGGCACAGGGTCCCTGTTATGTCCTCCGACATGCGCCCCCTGTAGCAACCTTTGCCTCTGCAGTCTGGCTGCATGCATAAATCAAAACTTTAGAAACTTTAAGACGCGGATACAACCATCCCTGTTATTATCTCAATCGCATCTTAGTGCTGGGAAGACCAGGCGCGAGAATCGATCAAATGAAGCTGAACAAGGACGCGTACCACCGAATTGTCAAAGCGATGCCGCAAGGTATTTGGGTGGTCAGCCCTCAAGGCCAAACGATATTCTGCAACGAGCGTATGGCGCAAATTCTGGGAACCGATATCGAGTCCATGGAAAAACTATCCTGCTTCGATCCTGTGTTTCCAGAAGATTTAGCGGAGGCGCAGCGTCAGTTTGAGCTGCAGACGACTGGCGCTCCGCCCTTTGATTTTCGTCTGCGCCGTAAAGATGGATCGCCAATCTGGGTCAATATCTCCTGCGCGCCCGTGCGCGACGATTCCGGAGCGATGGTTTGGCTTCTGGGATTGTTCACCGATATCTCCGAACGAACACGGGCCGAAGCGATGTTGCGAGAAAGTGAAGAGCGCTTCCGCAGTATGGCTGACACCGCGCCGGCCATGCTTTGGATTTCCGGCCTGGACAAGCTCACTACTTTTGTCAGCAAGTCATGGCTGGACTTCACAGGCAGGACAATGGAGCAGGAACTGGGCGACGGGTGGGTTGAGAATGTGCATCCGCAGGACTCGCAGCGTTGCCTCGAGATATATCACTCGTCGTTCGATGCACGCCGCAGCTTCAAAATGGAATACCGTTTGCGCCGGGCGGACGGAGAGTTCCGTTGGCTGCTGGATAACGGAGTCCCACGCGTCGAGCCAGATGGAAGGTTTGTGGGATACATCGGTTCCTGCATCGATATTACTGATCTCAAGCGCGCACAGGAACTCGACCTTGCCCGCCAGAAACTGGAGACATTAGGCTCGCTGGCCGGTGGTGTCGTGCACGATTTCGGCAACCTCCTGGCCGGGATCATGGCTTACTCGGAAGTTATACTGGAAGCTCTTGCCAGCGGCACGGTCCCCGCGGCAGAGGTCAAGCGCATACGGGATGCGGCGATGGGCGGTGCCGATATGGCGCGGCAGTTGACCGTTTACGCGGGACAAGAAGACGAGACGCGCGAACTTGTTAATGTCTCGGTAATCGTGGAAGACATGGTCGAATCGCTCAAAACGGCTTTTTCGAAACATGTGGTGGTAGAAAATCATCTCAATAAGCGGCTTCGGCTGTTGCGAGCGAATCCCTCTCAAATCCGGCAAATTGCGATGAACCTAATCAGGAACGCTTCCGAGGCGATCGGCGACCGCGATGGAGTGATCCGCTTGACCACAGCCCAAGTGACGGTGCGCGATGAATCGCCTCCGCCGGCTTTTGAGGGCTTGCCGGCAGGCGATTATGTGCAACTGGAGGTCTCCGACACGGGACGCGGCATGACGCCGGAGGTGCAGGCCAGAATATTCGAGATGTTCTTTACCACCAAAGTCTCGGGCATCCACGGCCTGGGGCTTAATGCAGTCCAGGGGATCGTTGAGCGTCTTGGCGGGACAATCCGCGTTTCCAGCGCGCCCGGCAAGGGCTCTACATTTCAAATCATGCTGCCTTATAAAGAGGAGCCACCGCCCGTTACTGCACCCGTCGAAGACAAAACACCGGCATCCCGAAGCGTCACTATCTTGCTTGTGGAAGATGACCGAATGTTACGGCAAGCCCTTTCCACGATGTTAAGAATGAAGAATTTTACTGTTCTTGAGGCTGAAGAAGGCTCGGTCGCGTTGGAAGCGATTGGACGAGACAAGGACAGCATTGATGTGATGCTCCTGGATATCAGTCTCCCAGGCACTCCCAGCCGCGAGGTCTATGAAGAATCCGTGCGTCTGAAGCCAGGCCTACCGGTGATCGTGACCAGTGCCCACAGCAAGGCTGCCGCCGTTGCTTCGCTGGGCAGGCCTGTAGCATGGTTCCTTCGTAAGCCCTTTAAAGTCCGGGAACTCATCGAGATGATTCTGGAAGTCTCACTTCCCCAGCGCGAACCTCGCCTCAAATAACCAAGTCCCAAGGGGATCGATCGGGAGGCCGACCGGCCAATGCCATGCGCACGGAGACGGAGTGTCTCCGCTGGCGATCTCATTCCCTCGCTTCGCTCCCGACTGAGGGAGCTAATTCTCGGTTGGATGTTCGATCCGGTCGATGACCAGCATATCCACGAGTTCCTTTCGGCTCTCCAGCTTGAGACCCAATTGCTGCTGCAATGCGGTTGTGAGCGACGGTCCACTCGGGTCATCGCTAGGCGGAGTCTCGGGACCACCGGGTGGGGTAGAAACCACTCTGGACGGTAGGTCAGGCGTCCACCTGAGATCAGCCTCGAAGAGCCCGGTAAGTCCGGTTCGATCGACAACAATCTTCCCCGTGTACTGCGAAAGCGCGTTTACAAAGGCAATCATAGGTGAGCCGCCCGTCACCAAAGTAGACGACGTGAGCTTCATGATGCACGCAGGGGGCGGGCTGAGCGGAGGGCAGCCTGCAGTCGACGTGTGAAACTTCGGCCCGAGCCGCCCGTCCTTGTCCGCTCGCACCAACCACAACACGGAGACTTCCTTTTTCTCCATGTGCGCGGCCAATTTGAACCGCTCCGCGAGCAGGCTTTGCAGTCGAGGAGTGATTTCGTCCGGGTTGGTGGCGCCAGGGGCGAGTCCGACAATGTCGTAACGTTCCGTATTAATCCAAGCCGGCCCCCCGGAAAGCCGGAACTCCAGAAGTCTATAGGCCCGCATGATCAGCATACGGAGGGGTATGTTGATCGCCACATATCGTCCTCCTGGCTGCAATGTCTGGCTGAACCGCCCTTCACCTGACAGATTGCGCTTGACAGAAGCAACCTCGAAAGCCGGTTGCGGAGGGGCCTGCGCTGCGGAGACGGCTGCCCAACCGGTCACGAGAAGGATCAAACGCAGGTGAACCACGCTACCTGCCCACCAGATGCGAACCGTCTTTTTCATTCTCGTTGCAGATAAACTCTAGCAGTTCAGTATCGGGCAGCAGGTGTATGCCTTCTGTAACGGTCCACGGCTTTCTGTAAGCGCTCGGGTCGTCGATCGTGATTTGAATCTCCATCCGCCCGAGATCGCTGCGGTGAAAACGCTCAAAGACATGGAGAGCTTCGCTGTGGGGATGACCCGTCAAGTCCAGCCACGACTTATCATTGAGCCCGGCCGTTTCGACCACCAGTGTATCTCCGTTCCAGGATCCGACCGAGTATCCCATCCACGACGGATTGGGATCCTTGGGAAGTCCCCGGCCATCGGTGAAGATCTGTCGATAAATGGTCCATCCCTCGTAAAGAATGACGACTAGCCCCGGCGTCTGAACGATCTTGAATGGAGCGGGAACAGCTTGCATCAAAGGAACGCCGGGAGGAAAACAGCGCGAAGTGGGGATGTCCTTACCTAAGTCCGCCAGACGTTGCTTCACCAGCGCCTCTGCCCACGGCTGCATATTGGGAGCTTCCTCTGGATTAAGATCCGCGGCGAGATTCCGAAAATATTTTGGAACGCCGTCCACAAAGCTCTGCGAGACAACCCAGAGTCCGGAAAGGTCCGGTTTCCCATCGGCCGCCCGCGGTGTCGGCGCGGAAAGGTTCGGTTTGCCGTCCGGCGTGCGAGGTATGTTGGATGACCTTACGTTGGCCCACTGCCCGAAAGCGGGTGAAGACGCCAGGCCAAACACGACCCAGGCGGCGGTCAGCGACGAACAAATTGGTTTGGAGATCATAATGTCGCGTCCGGAGCCCTACCGAACGCGCTGGCCAACGGCGGTAGCGCAGCCATGTCCCGTGGCCGTGGGCGCCACGGGTTTGCCGTTGCAGTCGGAGAACTCGACGGAAGCGACATCGGTGAACCCGTTCCCGTCATCCGTCAGGTTGATTACGTGGCTGATGGTCTGCGACCCTTGCGTGAAGGGGCCTCCGGTGAAAATAATGAACGCCTCGCTGAGAGCCTTGTAGTTGCGTCCCTCCCCGCTCCAAATGCCGAAATCGGTGCTGCGCTGGCCGGGTAGGAACGCACTATTGGCGGTTGTTCCGCTCAGCGTGCCTCCGCTGGCGAAGGTCAAAAGAGACTGAAAGGGAAGGCCGATGGGCGCTCCGGTCTCACATACGTTCTGGGTTATCGTCACACGCCACGTTCCTTCGATCGTTGATTTCATGATGTTTCTCCTGCCTTTCAAGCTATTGTTGCCCTTGCCCGCGCCGGAGTCTTGGAGAAAACCTGAAGTTTTCTGACTGAAATGCGACTTGTAGGTTCCCTGATAAGATTGACCACCAGCGGCGAAATATGTCCAGCGTTCCAATTGCATACAAATTTGGGTGCTTCTCGGTTTACCCGAGCGAAAAGCAGTTGATGCGCCAGGGCAACCGTGTGCCGCTCGCTCCAAAGGTGTACGACACCCTGTTGCTGCTCTTGGAAAACCCGGGCCGCCTGGTGGAGAAGAACGAATTTCTGAATCGATTATGGCCGGACAGTCACGTGGAAGAAGTAGCACTGGCCCACGCAATTTCTCAGTTGCGAAAAGCTCTTGGGGACACAGCGGATGGGTCCAGCTTTATCCAGACTGTCCCCAAGCGAGGCTATCGATTCGGCGTGCCTGTCGAAGTCATCGGTCCTAAGGCCGGCGAAGACACATCGCGCGTGACGCTTTGCGTGCTGCCTGTCGAAAACCTTGGCCCGGGTTCGGATCATGAATACTTGGCCGCCGGGCTTACGGAAGAGGTGATCGCGGCTCTCGGCCAGATTGATCCTGAACATATAGGCGTGATCGGACGCACTTCGATGATGGCCTATAAAGGCACCACCAAATCGCTCGCCGAGATCGGCCGCGAGTTGGCCGCCGGATTTCTGGTGGAAAGTTCGATTCGCGGTGAGGGCGCGAGTGTGCGCATCACGTCCAAATTAATTCGAGCCCAGGATCAGGTACAGATTTGGTCCGCAACCTACAACAGCGAGCCGGGTAGCGTGCTTGAGTTCCAGCGGGAACTGAGCACCGCGATCGCACAGCAAATCCAGGTGCGGCTATCACCCGAACGCCTGAACAGGCTTGCGCGCCGGCAAACGCTGAATGTGGACGCCTACGATCTGTACTTGCGCGGGCGCTATTTCTGGACCCAGCTCTCGCCGCTGACGACGCGCCGCGCACTTGAATTCTTTACTCGCGCGACGGAAATAGACCCCGGCTACGCGCTGGCATGGTCAGGGCTGGCCGATGCCTACGCTGCAAGTCCGATCAACGGCGACGCCCCTCCCCTCCAGGTCGGGCCGAGGGCTCGCGACGCAGTCGCACACGCGATCAGCGCCGCCCCCAATCTCGCCGAAGCGCAAGCCTCACTAGGATTGGTGAAATTCTGGCTCGACTGGGACTGGGAGGGCGCGGAAACGGCTTTCCGCGACGCCATCCGGCTCGATCCCGGCTATGGCTTGGCCCATCGCACGCTGGGGATCCTCTTGTCGCACATGAAGCGGCATGACGCCGCGCTAGCGGCCATGCAAACGGCGCGCGAGTTGGACCCACTTGACTTTGTGCATCATGCACTGTCTGCACAGGTCGCCTTTGGCGCGCGCGACTACCCCACGGCAGTCGGTTTCGCGCGCCGTGCCAACGTTCTAGACCCGGAATTTTGGGTCGGCTACTACCAGCTCGCGCAGGCCTGCGAGCAATTGGGTGAAAGCGAGTTGGCCTTCGAAGCGTTGCAAAAGGCTGGGCGATTCAGCGGTGGAAATAGCAAAGTGATTGCGCTGCGGGGCTACCTGTTCGGCAAGCTGGGGCGCAATGGAGAGGCGCTGGAAGTGCTCAATACGCTAGAAGCCGTCTCGCGTGAACGGTACGTACCACCCTATGCGGCGGCGCTTGTCTATTGCGGGCTTGGTCAGCGCGACGTAGCCGTCGACTGGCTTGAGCGCGCCTATCAGGCGCGTGATGTGCACCTGGCGCTGCTGCAAGTCGATCCTAAATGGGATTGCCTTCGGGCCGATGTCCGATTGGCTGCGCTAATCACGCGCTGCGGTTTCGATCGTGTCGACATTCCTGAGCCGGATAGGAGCACAAAGCCCGACCCGGGAGCCGTCTCCTCCGCCCCTTAAGCCGGCGTTCCGCAACACGCATGCGCCAGCCACGAACGCACCGACGGCCTCCGCAGTACTGTCCCGAGTTTTTCGAGTTTGTCTCACTGGCGGCGTGCGAATGATCAACGATACTGGCGCGCGATGTTTAGTTTCCGCATGCGGGACTGCAAAGTAGTTCGCTTCATGCCGAGGCGAGCCGCCGCGCCGTCCGGCCCCCCGACCTGGCCCTTCGCATCTTCGAGTGCTTTTATGATCGCCTGCCGTTCCGTCGTCTGAGACGCCTTCGACCCGCGGGGGCTCAGCACGCTTGATCCAGTCTGCCCAAGGTCCGACATTGCAATCTGCAGGGTGTTCCCATGAGTCAGAATGACGGACCGCTCCAACACATTCTGCAACTCCCGAATGTTGCCCGGCCAGTCATAGCGCGTGAGGGCTTCCATCGCGGATGTCGGAATGTTATCGATTGCCCGGCCCATTCGCTGTGCATGTTTCTGAACGAAGTAGCGCGTGAGCAGCGGTATGTCTTCGCGGCGCTCCCGCAGCGGCGGCACGCTCAACGGAAAGACGTGGAGCCGGTAGTACAGATCGGCGCGAAATTCCTTTTCGTCCACCATCGCCTTCAGGTCCCTATTCGTGGCGGCTACGAAGCGGACGTCGGTCCGGATCGTGCGGGTGCCGCCCACCCGCTCGAATTCCTGGTCCTGGATGGCGCGCAGCAACTTCGGTTGAAGTTCGAGCGGCATCTCACCGATCTCATCGAGAAACAGCGTGCCTTTGTGAGCCAGCTCAAAGCGCCCAATTTTTTGCGCAATCGCACCGGTGAAAGAACCTTTCTCATGGCCGAAAAGTTCGCTCTCGAGAAGGCTTGCGGGAATCGCGGCGCAGTTTACTTTAACGAAGCTGCCCTTCTTCCTTGGACTCAATTCGTGAGTCGCCCGGGCGACCAGTTCTTTTCCGGTTCCGGTCTCCCCCAGAATGAGAACCGTCGAATCGGTTGGCGCAACGATCTGAACGCTCTTCAAAATCGACTGGAAGGCGAGTCCCTGCCCCACCATGTTCCCGATATTGTGATCGAGGCGAATCTCGTCTTCCAGATAAAGTTTTTCGGTGGCCAGCCGCTCCTTCATTTCCGCCAGTTCACGGTACGAGAGCGAATTCTCCACTGCGATTGCGATCTGATTTGCCACCTGCACCAGAAATGCGATGTCATCACCGGACCACGTATCTTCCGTCATTCGACAAAGCGCCAATGTACCAATGGTTCGATTCGGGGCGACCAGCGGAACCGAGCATACCGACCTGAATCCCAGCGCAACAAACTTTCCGAAGATTGGCGATTGATAGCGCTCGATATCGGTGGCGTATGCCACTACTGGCTTACCCGTTGCGAGCACCTCGGCCGCTGGCATGCCCGAAGGATCGAAGGGGCCCTTCAGCTCATCGATGAACGGGAGCCCTGTGGAATGCAGCGCATAAAGATCCAGCTCGCCGCTATCCGAATTCGATACCGTCAGCATGGAGTAATCGTGGCGGATCAGCTTCAAGAGCTGCGCACCTATGGCGGAAAACAACTCCTCCGGCGCCAGCTTCGAAACCAACGCATTCGTGATGTCGAACAGCGTGCGTAAGCGATCCCGTTCGCGCACCGCGGCTTGCCTGGAAAGAAAGCCTTCTACCGCTACGGCGAACTCGGTGGCAACACGCTCCAGGAATTCCATTTCCGCCGGGCTGGGGTCATACGGCGCCACCGAACTGAAACCGAATGCCCCGAGCCGGTTCTCACCGGCGGTGAGAGGAACGAGTATGAGAGTGCTGAGCCCAAACTCGATACGGGATCGGCTAACGAACTCCGGCCAGCGCGTTTCAGCATCGAGACGGAGCATCAGCGGCTGCTGGTTCATCCATACCCACCCGGCCGGATCCGCCTCAACCCGCATCTGCAGGGTTGTGATCACAGGATTACCTGGCTCATTGAGAATATGCCCCTGCATATCGCCGGAATCGGGGTCGTGCAGTATCAGCCCGAGATGATCGAAGCTGACGATCCGGCGGAGAGATTCGCGAACGCCGGAGAGCAGTGCTTCGAGATCGGTACGTCCGGCGATCGATCGCGCAAGCGACAGAACCGCCTCATAGATCTCGTTTGCGGATGCTGGCATAGTGCCGATCATAATAGATTCCGACTGGCTCATACGCCATCCCACAAGGGCACGCCAATGTCCGGAGCGAAATTGCCGATTCAACGATATAGCGGGCCTTTCCAGACTGCCTCGGGCAAGTGCCGAAGTCAAACGCCGAAACACCGTGCCGAAAGCTATCTGTGATCGCGCGTCTCCCTGTCGCTTTACTTGGGTGACAACGTGGGAGCTGTACAGTCCGGCGGCGCTCAATTCCACCCCCAGAGCCGCCAGTCGAGAAAGTAGTGCGTGGCCTTTTTCATCAATATGACAAACATTTCGCAAGAACAGACGACGGCCCTGTGCTGTTCCATCGACTTTCGGATCGAGGCCTCAAACCTCCGCCAGGTACTCGCGCGATTAGTTGCCCGTCGATCGCGATCGTGATGCGGCCCGGGTTATTGGCGGCTTGAATCCAAATCATTTAATAATCTCCTCTCTGTAGGATCAATGCAGGCCCCGCGCCAACCTGCAAGCGCTGAAACGACAACTGTTAGCCGTCCTTGGTCACGCTGACTCTCGGCAAAGTAATTGGCAGGCGCCGAAATCGGTTTTATCGCTACTCAGCTCATAGTTCAATCTCGCTTCGGCACGACTTTCGGCAGATGCCCAATGTGCCGAAGCAATTTCGGCGCGAGTGTCTGTAAGTTATTGACTCCATAAAGCTATTCTCTGGCGTTTGATCTGCACTTTCCAGGTGCGAGGAGGAGACGCAAATGCGACGAAGTCTCACAATGATGCTTTTGATAACGGCTGCTTGTCTGGTTATGTCGACAGGTTGCCAACGGGCCGCCAGTGCGGTTCGCGAGGAAACAGATCTGGTTCCGATTCAGATCCGCACCCCAGCGGTAGTGGAACGCCAGGATTCAGTCACAGCCAGCGGTTCTGTCGAAGGATCGGAAACGACGGATGTGGCTTTCCAGGTCTCAGGCAAGGTGGCCCGGGTATTCGTAGAAGAGGGCCAGCATATCACCAGAGGACAGGTCCTCGCCGAACTCGAGCCCACGGACTACCGCAATGCACTCGACGCGGCAAACGCCCAAAGGCAAATGGCGGAAGCCTTGGCGCAAAAGGCGGACGCGGGACCGCGGAAACAGGAAGTGGAAGAAGCACGCATCGACCTCAATCGCCAGGAAGATGAGTACAAGCGCATGCGATTCCTGGTCGAGCGAAAAAGCCTGCCTCCGAACGACTTTCAGAAGATCGAGGCGGCTTACAACACTGCGCGCGAGCGTTATCAGATGGCCGTTGAGGGTACGCGGCTCGAAGATCGACATGCAGCCATCGCACAGGCGCTGGCCGCGAAGGCGCAAGCCAGTGAGGATTCGAAGCGACTGGGTGATACCCGGCTGCTGGCGCCGATAACGGGCAATATATCGATGCGTCGAGTCGAGCCCGGCCAGACGATCGCCTCGGGGACGCCGGTGCTTTCCATCGTCAACCTTAATCCCGCCAAGGTGCGCGTAGGTGTTCCAGAGGCGGAGATCGGCAAGATCAAGCGGGGCGCCAAGGCGGATATTTCGCTGCCCTCGCTCGAAGGACAGTCTTTCGAAGGTCAGGTCGAAATAATCGGAGTATCCGCGGAAGCGGCTTCGCGTACTTACGCAGTGAAGATCGTAGTCCCCAATCCTGGTCCTGTGCTGCTGGCTGGCATGGTGGCCGAAGCCCGGATCTTCGGCACAGCAAAAACACAGGCGCTCACGATTCCCGGCGAGGCAATTGTTCGCGATCCTCAGGGCGCGCCCAACGTGTACGTTTATCATCCGGACCGCCACCGCGTCTACGCCCGGCGCATAGAGGTTGGTCCGCCCATGGGCGGTGAAGTGCAGATTCGCTCGGGCCTGAACAGCGACGAGCAGATCGTCGTTGCTGGCCAACAGAAACTCCGTGAAGGAACCTCGGTCCAGATCGTGGGAGGTGTGCAATGAACCCCGTACGTCTTTCGCTTCGCTATCCACAGGTGACCATAGCCCTCACTGTGATGCTGGTCGCCTGCGGCGCCTATGCTCTGCTTCGCATGCCGCGCAGAGAAGACCCGAAGATTCACGTGCGCACCGGAATTGTCGCCGCATTTTACCCGGGTGCATCGTCCGTGGAAGTCGAGAACCAGATCTCTCAGAAAATCGAGCAGCGGCTCTTCAAGCTCGAAGGAGTACGGCGGGAGAAGACCTACTCGACCAGCATGAACGGCGCCATGTTCGTCAACGTGGAGCTGGAAGACAGCCTCCAGGACACGGAAAAGTTCTGGTCCAAGCTGCGGCTTGACATGGCGGAACTAAAGGCGACGGGTCTTCCCGACGGCGTAATGGGCCCGGTGGTCGATTACGACTTCGGCGATACGGTTGCCGTTCTGATGGCGATTCATGGCGACCATTACGACTACCGCGAACTAAAAGACTATTCGCAGCGGATTGAGGCCACCATCCGGCGGATTCGCTCTGTATCAAAGGTCAAGCGAATCGACGAACAGAAGGAGGAGATCGAAGTAACCGGCTCACTCGACCGGCTTTCGCAGTATGCCGTAACCCCGGATCAAGTCATGAGAGCGCTTCAGGGCCGCAACACGGTCCATGATGCCGGGTCTGTTCCGACAGAACACGGAAAACCCCCGATCGAAACCACTGGCGCGTTTCAAACTGAGGAACAGCTCCGGCACGTGATGGTCGACATGACGCGCACGGGACAACCGGTTTACATAGGCGACGTTGCCCAGGTCCAGCGCATGTACAAGGACCCCACGCAATACGCGCGTTCTCGCGGCGAGCGCGCAATCCTGCTTTCCGTCGAGATGCAGGAAGGCAACAACATAGTCGATTTCGGCAACGAGCTCCGCACTTCTCTGGATAGCCTGCGCCCGCTTCTTCCGCCCGACCTGAAGATCGACATGGTTGCGGATCAGCCCAAGGTGGTGGCTCAGCGCGTGAAAGACTTCATACGCGAGTTCGGCATCGCCATCGCCTCGGTAATTCTGGTCACCATAGTGCTTCTGCCCTTCCGCGTGGCTCTGGTTTCGGCGGTTGCCATTCCAGTCACCGTCTCCGCTACATTCGGCTTACTCAACGCCTTCGGCATCGAGCTGCATCAGGTCTCCATCGCCGCGCTCATTGTCGTGCTCGGCATGGTGGTGGATGACGCCATCGTGATTGCGGATAACTACATCGAACTGCTCGATCAGGGCGTAGATCGGGAAGAAGCGGCATGGCGCAGCGCTACCGAGCTTGCGATTCCGGTGCTTACCGCGACCCTGACCATCATCTGCTCCTTCCTGCCGTTCCTGATGCTTTCGGGCGCTACCGGTGAGTTCATTCGCGCTCTGCCGCTGACCGTGGCCATCGCCCTCGCAACATCGTTCCTCGTCGCGATGGTGCTGACGCCGCTCCTGGCCCGCTTCTTTATCCGCAAAGGCCTTCATAACGCGGAGACGGCTGAACAAGGGAAAAAGCGTCGTTCACCGCTCGAACTCTTGCAGGTGATCTACAACCGCGTCATTGTCCTGGCTATGAGACGAAAACCAATTGCTCTCGCCGCGGGTGTTCTTGCCGTGATCGGAGGCGCATTGACGCTGCAACATATTCCTCAACGGTTCTTCCCCTTCGCGGAGCGCGACCAGTTCGTGGCCGACATTTGGCTTCCCGAAGGATGGAAGGTGGAAGCGACGGATTCCGCGGTGCGGCGCATCGAGGCGGTGCTGCAGCACGAAAAAGAAGTCGTCAACTACACCTCGTTCGTGGGATCCAGCGCTCCGCGCTTCTACTACAACGTGAATCCACAGTTGCCGGACAAGAATTACGCGCAGTTGCTGATCGCGACGAAGTCGGCGGAAGCCACGACGCGGCTGGTGGAGTCGCTGCGCCCCAAGCTCGCACAGGCCGCGCCCGAAGCGCGTGTGTTCCTTCGGGAACTGCAGCAGGGGCCGGTCCAGGAAGCGGCCATCGAAGTCCGCATCACCGGCGAGGACGACAAAGTCCTCCAGCGCCTGGGTAGTCAGGTGGAGAACGTTCTCTCGCGCGCTCCCGGCGCGCTGGACGTTCACAACGACTGGCGCGAGGATGCGTATCGCCTCAAAGTCAACGTCCGCCAAGAGGTTGCCAACCGTATGGGCTTCACGAACGCCGGCATCGGCCAGGAACTTGCCGGTGGCTTCGATGGGGCGCCGGTTACTACCTACTGGGAGGGTGATCGCGATGTGACGGTTTCATTGAGGCTGGCGCCGGCGCTCCGCCAGAACCTGCAGGATGTTTCCAGTACCTACGTGATCTCTCCTGTGACTGGCGCCCGCGTACCGCTGAACAGCATTGCCACCGTTTCCCCGGTCTGGGACCCCGGCCGGATTGTCCGGCGCAATGGCGTCCGTACCCTCACGGTCCGGGCCTGGAGCGACGGAGGCGTGCTGCCCAGCCAGGTGCTGACCCGCGTCAAACCGGCGGTCGATTCTATACCGATTCCCCCCGGCTATCGGATCTGGTACGGCGGTGAATTTGAAAACCAGAACGACACCTTTCCCGAGATGGTGAAAGCGCTGCTGGTCAGTATGATCGCGATCTATCTGATCCTGATGTTTCAGTTCCGCTCCGTCATCGATCCGCTGGTGGTCATGGCGGCGATTCCGCTCGGGTTGCTGGGCGCATCGCTCGGCCTGCTGGTGACAGGAAATCCATTCGGCTTTACGGCGTTCCTGGGCATCGTAAGCCTGGGCGGCGTAGTCGTGCGCAACGCCATCATCCTGGTCGACTACATCCGCGCCCGAATGGAGGAAGGCGTCGCAATCGAGGAAGCGGCCGTCGAGGCCGGAGAGCGCAGACTGCGGCCCATCTTCCTGACCACCATGGCTGCGGCCGTCGGGGTCACTCCGATGATCCTCTCGGGTTCGAGTATGTGGTCGCCCCTGGGGAGCACCATCGCATTCGGACTTATAGGTTCGATGTTCTTCACGCTGATTGTGATTCCCGTGCTGTATGTGATGATTCACAAGCGCGGCTCCCTGTCCAAGTCCTGTCCATGGCGGCCGCGCTCCTCGCCATCGTTTGCGGCTTTGCGGCGCATGCTCAGACTCGCACGCTGACGCTGGACGAGGCAGTTTCGCTCGCGACACAACACAATTCCACAGTCAAGATCGCCGGCGAGAAAGTGAGCCAGATGGACGCTCGCATCCGCGAGGCCCGGGCGAGTTACTTCCCGTCGCTCGCGAACGATTCCAGCGTTGTGCACATTAATAATCAACAGCGGATCGAGATACCGCAAGGCGCCTTGGGCGTGTACCCGCAGACGGGGCCGCTGCCGGGCTCCGCTGTGTCGCTTGCCCAGGGCAATTCGAACTTCCTCCTGAGCACAACGACTCTGTCTCAACCGATCACGCACTACTTCAGAACTCGCGCGGAGGTGAATGCGGCTCGCGCCGATGCCGCCGGTGCACGGGCCGAGGCGCGCCGCACGGCGGACGAGGTCACATTCAAAGTGAAGGAGCTGTTTTTCGCCATTCTCACGACGGAGCGGCGCCGTGACGCGATTAATGCGCAAATTCGCGCGGTCGAACTGCGAACGGTGGAAACCCGAAATGCTGTTGATACGGGTGTAGCGCTGGAGATGAAGGCCGTCGAAGTGAAGGCGCAGATCGCGCAGACACAACATGCGCTGGGCCAATTGCAGGACGCCGTAGCCGACATGAAGCTGGAACTAGCGGACCTTACCGGGCTGCCGCTCGATACGGATTTCGACCTGGCGGCGCCGGACGCACTTGTTACAGACGCCGCATCCGCATCAGACCCTGCGCCCACAACGACCGTGGCCGTACAAGTGGCTCTCGCGCGTAACCCGGAGATCGAGGCTGTCGGCCATCAGATCGAAAAGGCGCGAGCGGGCGTGAGCGCGGCGCAGGCCGAGTACATTCCTGAGGTCGGAGCGTTCGTACAGTACATTCACGAAAATGGCGCTCCCTTCGTTTCCCCAAACACTGGAGTAGTCGGCCTAAACCTCAAGTGGACGGTTTTCGAGTTCGGCAAGCGTCGCGGACAAGTCTCGGAGCGCCGGGCGGAGGTCGCGCAGGCCGAAGAAAATCTGGCTCAGGTTCGTCGGCACGTTCAAGTCGACATCGAAAAAGCGGTTCGCAGGCTGAACCGCGCCGAGACCGCTCTCGATTCGGCACGGGAGTTATTGGCATCGGCCACGGAGGCGCGGCGCGTCACCTCGGATCGTGTGGAAGCGGGCACCGCGAATCAGTCGGTCCTGCTTGATGCGGAGGCGGCAATCTCGGCTGCGCAGGCCGATGTGCTACGCGCCCAGTACGACCGTAGCGTCGCGGCGGCGGATCTTGCCAGGTTGGCGGGAACACTCTAATGTTCGCAGACAAGGTGATGCACACATGACACTTCCTACTGAACTGACATATACCGGGGTTCTGCTTGCCGTTCTGGCAAATCAACTTTGCCTGCCCGTACCGGCCATTGCATTTCTGATGGCGGCGGGCGCACTTTCGGCACACGGGCACATGAAGGCGAGCACAGTTATACTTCTGAGTGTTTTAGCCTGCCTGCTTGCGGATGGGCTGTGGTTCTGGCTTGGCCGGAAGTGGGGTTCACAGGCCATGAGGCTACTGTGCCGTCTTACGGCGGATCCGCGAAGATGCTCGCGGGATGCCCATGATAGGTTCTCGCGCTACGGGCTCTCCTTGTTGTGTGTGGCCAAGTTCATACCCGGACTCGATGCCGTCATGCCTCCACTTGCAGGAGCCGAAGCGGTCTCCCCCGCATCCTTTCTCGCACTGGATGCGATCGGCAGTCTCATTTGGTCCTGCTTCTATGTGGGGCTCGGGTATGTCTTCTCCGAGCAATTGGAAATTGCGGTGGGCTGGGCGAAACACTTTGGGACTGCCCTGGCCCTAGCGATCGGTGTTCCATTCTGCCTGTACATCGGCTGGCGCGGACTGATTTTGATACGAATGACTCGCCAACTGCGGGTCCGCCTCATCAGTGCGCGAATGTTGCATCGAAAACTTAGATCCGGCAGCAAGCTCGCGTTGCTCGACCTCCAGGATTACGAGGACCAAGCCTTCGAGGAAGAGACCGGAAGTGAAAGCCCGCAGGCAATTCCAGGTGCATTCCGCATTGATCCCTCACGGTTGCGGCATTCACCACGGATTACCGTACCCGACGATGTCGAGATCGTTCTCTATTGTTCTTCGCAGCGCGACATCGTGAGCGCACGGGCAGCGATTGCATTGAAGCGAATAGGCGTGGAGAACGTTTGGGTACTGGAAGGCGGACTCGATAATTGGCGCGAGAAAGGTCTTCCTCTTTCTCAGTTTCCCGAAGCGCCAGGAGTTGTCGCGGAGCGGTTGGGGGTCAGGTTGCCCGAAGAGTAGCCGGGCTGTGTTGCAGTTCCGTTCACCTCTGAAAAAGGAATCCCGGGGAGGAATCCGGGATAGACCTCAAATACCGAATGTGCTAAATCAATCGGGTTGACGTCTTTGACCGTTTGCGGTTTCACTAGGTCAGGCGTTTAGCCCGCAGGTGACGCTTTCCTGTGGAAAAGCTGTTTTCCAAAGGCCTTCTGAACATCAGGAATTTAATGTTGGCCACTTCCGAAGAGCTTGGAACACAGCCCTTAGTGCAGGTGAGCTCATAGGTTTATAGGCGGCACTTCACGGAGTGCCTCACGTTATTCCTCAATACCTTAGGCTACCGACTGGCACCGAATTGAGCCGGAGGGGGCACAGGGTGGGCACATGAATTCCTCTCAACAAAGCGCCAGTTTTGTTAAAGCTACAATTGTGATCACGCTCGGAATCGGACTCGTGCCCAAAATAGCCCGCGCTCACCATTTCGTCCCGCGATTTCTACTTGCCAACTTCTCTCCGCTTGGAACCCGTGAAGATCAACTGTGGGTTTCCGATCTTAGAACCGAGAGACAGTGGCCGACAATTTCTGCGAATTGCGGTCATAGTCGAGACTTCTATCGGGTGGAAGGCAGGTCCCCCGAAGCGGTTGAGAAACTCCTGTCAGGAATAGAAGATCGAGCCGCACCGATAATCAGAGAGGTGATCGAGACTCGGGCACTCCCCGAACATCCTGACTCGCGCGACGCCCTCCTGTACTTTATCGCTTTGCTAGCCACGCGCATCCCAGCAGTGCGGAATACCATTGACGGCTTTATGGGGCAAGTTGGACAGCACCTCTTGGAACTCTCCGTGGAGACGCCCGAACGATGGGATGCGCTCACACTCCGGATGAAGGAAAGCGGCTACAGTTCGGCTGAAGATATTTCCTACGAACGTGCCAGGCAGATAATAATGTGCCGAGACGTGGAGATTAAGGCGAGTACCAATTGGCAGCTCGGGATGATGCTCGATGGAGCGGCGAGCATTTTCCCGACCTTGAAGGCCCGTACCTGGTGCATATTGATAAGCTCATCAGGCAATCTCATTTCCTCTGATCGACCTGTCTCCATCGTCTTCACAGTAGCTGCGCCGCCATTTCTATCACCAGGTTTCGGCCTCAATCATACTGAGGTCACAGTACCTTTGAGCAGACACGTGTTGTTGCGTGGCGTCTGGAAGAAGCAACCAAGAGATCCGGTTCAAATGACTCGGAGATGGGTGGGCCATTACAATACGCTACGCGCGATTCAGGCAACTAGGTTCCTCTTCTCTCCCACCGAAAACTTTCCTTGGACCGACGGCAAGAGATCGGTGCGACTTGGTCTTCAGGGTATGAACGAGTTTTTCGGTTCTCAATCGGAAGACCCAGTGAATGGGGACTTCCTGGGCCAATGATAAGGTTGACCCTATGAACGTCCGTCGCGGATTACGGCGTCTATCGTTGGTACTCGCGATTGGTTACTATGCAATCGGCGGAACTTTTATCTATTTTGACTGGGATGCTGTAAGGTCCGCCCAACGACACGAACTATCCGACTGCCTTAGTGCCGGGCCAATGCCAAATCATATGGACGGCAATGGCAATCCCATAGAGATTCCTGGCGATCCACCCCCGTGGAAGACCTCGGAAGCGGAATGCCGCGCGCTTCATCCCCCACCGGTCCCTACCTCGGCAGATATTGAAACCTGGATACTGTTCCTTATTTTCCCAGCAATCGTGTACGGGCTCTGGAAAGTTCTCGCATGGGTCGCCGGTGGGTTTAAATCCGTCTGACGAGGGGAATCACTCCTCCTCGACGCGCTCGCCATCGACCGTGATGACTTTGATAGGTTTCCTATCATGGCCGTATATCGTGGCGGGGCCACGGCGGGACAGCATACACTCAAATACCCTTTTCATAGGCTTAATGACAGTATTTAAATGCACTGTCCTAAGTTCTCGTTACGAATCGCAGGGAGCCGTCGCGGAGCGGCTTGGGATCAGGCTGCCCGATGCATAACCGGCCCATATCGCAGTTCCGTTCACCTCCGAAAGGTTCAACGCATCTGTGGCTAAAAACGCTCACGGTTAAGAAGGCTCTGAATCACTGCGGAAGCCCCATTCGCGTTCGGGAAACTAAGTAACCTGCGAAGCTCAGCGGCAACTTGTATTACGACGCAGGACGCCGAGCGAAATAATCGGCGTCCGAGTCGAGCGGCTCAAATTTGTCAGGCGCGGGCAGGCGCCACTTTCGTTTTGAATGCCGGCATGAGGAGATGAACCTCGGTGCCCCTGTTTGCGTCGCTAAGAATTTTGAGCTGCCCGCCAATTCTGACAGCGCGTTCCCGCATTCCCGCAAGGCCCCAGTGGCCGTCGCATCCTTTCTCCAGCAGGTGGGCGTCGATTCCGCGTCCATTGTCGCGAATTCTCATCTGTAGGCCGATGCCTGAGTATTCAAGGCTTAGCTCGACACGTTCCGCGCCGGAATGATGGAAAGCGTTCAGGAGAGCCTCTCTGCCGATCCGGTAAATACCCTGCTCAACTGCCGCGGGTAGCGGTACTGGCCGGCCGGTCACAGCGAGGCGAAAATCAACACCTGGCCCGACGCCCGCTTCCTGCGGAACGCGCGACAAAGCAGTAGCAAGGTTCTGGGAGGAAGCGTCGGCCGAGCGGAGGCAATGAATCGCGTTGCGGCCTTCGTCAATACCCTGGCGCATGATCTCAAGTATTCTGGTCAGCCGCAGCCTGACCGGACATTCTGAGTCAAACTCGTGCAGGGCCGCGCCGAGGTGGAGGGAGGCGCTCAGGAAAGTTTGCAGGAGGGTGTCATGAAGTTCCTGCGCGATTCGTTTGCGTTCGTCCAGACGGATGTGGGCTGCCCTTGTTGCCGGTGCCGAAGGTGAAGCGCGGCGGCCAAATACGATTGTTTTGTGCACCAAGTCAGGGGCTGAGGCCGGATGACTATCGGAGCCGAGGTTTCCACCCGGCTTGTACCCAAGTGTCGCATGCGCGTGCGCCGCGATTGCGCGCTGCGGTGCGAATATCACCGCCTCTGATGTGCTTGCCTTGCTCTTCATTCCTGAATGCCCTCCCTGAATCCACCTTAAATTTGGTAATTCCTGAGCCAACGGTTCTTGTCCCGCAAAATGGCGTCCTGTCATTCCACGGATTCGGCACGACCATGCCGTCGTGCCGTGACGCATGTCAAAGCGCAATCGCCTCGGGTCAGTCTCCGGTTAGTTTTGAATTGTAGGACTCGGACGGAAGGCGACTCCGCGCCAGGCGTATTCGCGCTTGATCTCAAGCTTCTTCATGCGTGCCTGAAGCGTGGTGCGCGGGAGGCCCAGCATGGCCGCCGCGCCGCGGGCGCCTCCAACCTGTCCGCCTGAATCGGTCAAAGCCTTCAGAATTTGCTCCCGCTCGATCTCATTGAAGGCAGGTGGCGATGACGCCGGTTGCGAAACAGCGTTGGTGCGGGCCGGAACGACCACTTGCAGCGCTCGGCCGAAGCTGAGAATTACTGAGCGTTCAATGATATTCTGCAGTTCGCGAATATTGCCCGGCCAATCGTAGGCCATCAGGGATTCGATGCTCACCGAGGGAATCTCCTCGATGTCGCGGTTCATTTGCACGGCGTACTTCCGGGTGAAGTAGCGAACGAGAAGCGGGATGTCGTCGCGGCGCTCTCTTAGGGATGGCACCGCCAACGGAAACACATTCAGGCGGTAATAGAGGTCGCTGCGAAATTTACCCTCCTCGGCCATCTGCTGCAGATTTCGGTTTGTGGCGGCAACGATTCGGATGTCGACTCTAATCGTGCGATTTCCGCCCAAACGCTCCAACTCCCGCTCCTGCATGACCCTGAGCAGCTTCGCCTGCAGTTCCAGGGGAATTTCGCTGATTTCATCGAGGAAAATCGTGCCTTTGTGCGCCGTTTCGAAGCGTCCGATTTTTTGCGTGCAGGCCCCGGTGAACGAGCCTCTTTCATGACCGAACAACTCGCTCTCCAGCAAAGTGGCCGGAATCGCGGCGCAATTGACTTTGATGAACGGCTGTTTGCTTCGTTCACTGAGGTCATGGATGGCCCGAGCGATTAACTCCTTGCCCGTGCCCGTTTCGCCATGCACCAGTACAGTTGCACCGGTCGGGGCAACCAAACGGATATTCCTAAGGGCTTCTTGAAAGGCTGCGGATTCGCCAATCATCCCGCCGGGATTCTGAGGGAATTGGATCTCATCCTCGGAACTAAGCCTTTCGATCGCGACGTCTTCCCTCATCCCGTCGAAGTCCCCGTCCGCGCCGTGACTGGCCGGGTCGGCGCCAACGCCTGGTATGAACGGAAGCGTCTGTCTGCCCAAAGCCCAGAGGCCTGAGTAATTGGTTTCCTTGGCAATCACCGCGCCAGCAGCTGATTGCATAGTTCCCATGCCTGTCCCTGTCATGACCTTGCTCCTTCCTTGCCATCGCATTCAACCCATCGTCTGGTTCTGTGCTTCGTGGTCAATTGTCGTTTGATTCCGCCGTGCGGACAAACCCCAAACCGGGAACTGTGGGCTGATGAGATCGTGATAGCTGCTTCTTCCACTTTCGTGGGGGGATCGGATTACGCTAAAGTTCCGACAGATCGATCTGCTTCCGGCCAAAAAGCCGCGCATCGATGGACCAGGCGCCGGGTCCGATCATGACAAGGCTGAGGCACAGACCGGCGAGGCCAATCTGCGGCCAGCGGTATCCCGGATGGAAAAACGCAATCCAGACCTCAACCGTGGCCGCCATAATTCCTGCGAAGGGTGTGAACAAGCCCACGACAAGCATCGCCCCGAATGCCGCGGCGAGGACGGGGGGAACCGTCTGCGCAGTATCAAAAGCGGACTGCGCCGACACAATGCCGGCATTGAGCAGGCCGCTCCCGGCTAGCAGCCGAAGCAGCAGAAGGCCCGCGCCAGGCCAACCATCGGCAAAGCTCGAAAATAGGCGTTGCACAAGTTCCCTCTATAGCGTAGGGAATTGGCAAAAGGAACGGAACAGCCGAAACTGGTGTCTGTCGATCCCACTTTAGTGGGAGTCAGAGCTCAATAATTCCGCGCTTCAATCCGATCGTGACCGCATGGGTGCGGTCGTTGGCGTGGAGCTTGCTTAGAATGTTCGTCACGTGCCGTTTCACGGTATCCTCGCCGATGGAAAGCTGAGCGGCGATCTCTTTGTTGGCGTTTCCACTGGCGATGAGGCGGAGCACTTCCAATTCGCGTTCACTCAACCACTCCTCTCCGGCATGCTCGGCCAACTCAGCCGCCACCTCGGGGGAAATTCGCTTCTGCCCCGCGTGGACGGCGCGGATCGTCTCAAGCAGTTCCGTATTGATCTTTCCTTTCAACAAGTACCCGCGCGCTCCCGCGTTCAATGCACGGAGTACTTGCGCGTCGCCGGCATAAGTTGTCAGCACAATGAGTCGCGCGTTGGGAAACTCGCCGCGGATGGCGATAATGGCTTCCACTCCGTTCATTTCGGGCATCTGCAAGTCCATAAGAGTGATATCGGGCCGATGCGTTCGGAATTCCTGCACGGCTTCCCTGCCAGTGGAAGCTTCTGCTACCAGTTGCATATCAGATTCCGTGCTGATCAGCAGGCGGATGCCTTTGCGCAGGAGCGCATGGTCATCTACTGCAAGAATCCGAATTAGGGCCTGATTCGCCATCACGCTTCCCTGTTTGGCGCAGTCAGCCGCAAACGCCGGCCGAGCCTGGCCCACCAGCCGTTTTTCGAGGGAGACTTCTCATATGCGATGCGGGCCGGAACGGTCAACTCCGCCTCGGTGCCTGCACCAGGTTCACTCCAGATCTTCAAGTGCCCGCCCATACTCTTGGCGCGCTCGTGCATGCCCGGGATGCCCCAATGTCCGCGACGCGCGCCCTCCTTCAGAACGCTCGAGTCGATCCCCTTACCGTCATCGCGAATCCGTAGCCGGAACATGCCGCGTTCGTACCGGATTTCTGCCTCGATGCGGCTCGCGTGCGCGTGCCGGAAGGCATTGCGCAATACTTCGCGGCCGATCCGATACATCTCGTCCCTGAGGAGTGGAGCGAGCGGCAACCGCGATCCCTCCACGACCACGCGGAATGCAGGCGCACTCCCCTCCGCCTCAGATGAGTGCGCCAGTTCCTTCCCGGCGGCGTTGAGTAGAGAACCCAGATCGGGATCCAGCGACGGTTTCACTCGCAGATTCTGTATTGCGTTGCGGCCCTCGACAATCGCGTCCGCGGCGTCGTGGAGACCTTCGTCAAGCACTTCCGCCGCCCGATCGCTTTGCCCGGGAAGCAGATTGCGCGCCGTTTGGAAAACCGGCATCAGCCCCTGAAAACTCTGCAAGAGCGTATCGTGCAGCTCGCGGGCAATGCGCGTCCGCTCATCGACGCGCTCCTCCAGGCGAATGTTGAAGGCCCACCGCAGTTGCCGGACGCGGTACTGGTAGGCCGCCCATAGCAGTGTTAAAAGAACAACTGCCGAAACAGCGCGAAACCACGATGTGCCCCACCAGGGAGGAAGGATCTTCAGCTGCAGATCAAGCCCTTGTTCGTTCCACACCCCACGATTGTTGGAGCCCTGAACCCGCAGGGTGTAATCTCCCGCGGGCAAGGTCGTGAAGGTAGCCATCCGGTGACCGGAGTCCACCGGGATCCAGGAATGGTCGAGGCCTTCCAGCATGTACCGATATTGGTTCCTCAGCGGATCCAGGTAGCTCAGAGCGGCAAATTCGAACGAGAACATGTTCCGCTCGTGAGACATTGTCAGCGACCGCGTAAACGTGATGGAGTTTGTAAGCAGCGAGCCTGGGCCGGGCTCCTCCGGCCGGTTCAGTAATGACAATCCGGTCAGGACAACAGGCGGGACCAATGGTTTTTCAGCGATTTGGTCCGGCCAAAATGACGTGAGCCCGCGCGAGTTGCCGAAGAACATCTGACCGCGCCGGGACTGGTAGGCAACTGGAAAGCCCTCAAAGTTATCTGAAGTCAGGCCGTCCGCCTCATCATAATTGGTGAACGTCTTGGTGCGTGAGTTGAACCGGGACAACCCGCCGGCGGTGCTGACCCACAGATTCCCATTGTGATCTTCGAGGATTGCGTTGATGGAGTTGGATGGCAGGCCGTCACTCTCATAATAGGTAGTGGACAAGTCCTGTTGAGGATCAAAGCGCAGCAACCCGTTCCCTGTACCTGCCCAAATCACGCCCGAATGATCGACAGTGAGGTAGCTATTCACTCTCTTCGTTCCGGACCCGACCAGAGTCGAGGAACCTTCCTTGTCCGCTTTTCCCGTTCCGGAGGGATTAAGCCTGTAAGCGGTGAAGCGTCCATCCGCTGGATCAAAGCGCTGAAGCGTCCCACTGGACAACCACAGCACTCCTTTCGAATCTTCAGCAATCCCAGGAACTTCCTGCTGCGATGTACCGCCCGGCCCGGCCTTCCAGGAGCGGAAGCGGCCCGTTGCGGGATCATCACAGCGGTCGAGTCCGTCTCCGGTTCCCGCCCAAAGGGTGCCCTGATGATCTACCAACAGGCTGTAGACGATGTCGTGACTCAGGCTGCCGGAATCGGCGGGGTTATGCCGGAAGACTGTGAACGTCCGCGTGCGTGGATCGTAGCGATTCAATCCACCGCCATACGTTCCGATCCACAGATAACCGGAGCGATCCTCAACCATCGAGATGACGAACGCGTTGGAGAGCCTCGCCGGGCCACGCCCCCCTTGCCGGAAAAGGCTGAACTCCCCGCTCTTGCCATCGATCCGCGTTAGCCCTATGGGACTGCCCGCCCAGATGTTCTCGTGGCTATCTACGTAAACGCTGGTGTTGATCGTTATGAAGGGTTCGAACAGACTGCCGGGTTCTATGATGTAGCGCTTAAAGGGCAGCGGTTTTCTCCGAAACTTATTCACGCCGGTGCCCGCCACGCCCAGCCAGATGGTCCCCTCGCGGTCCTCCATCAAAGCAAGGAGAGAGTCCATGTCGACGCTGTTTGGACGCCTTGAGGCGCGATATTGAACCGCGGTCTGCCGGGTTGGATCGATCTTGACCAGACCGCTGCCGTATGTGGTCAGCCAGAGGTTGTCATCGGCGTCTTCGTAAATTCTCTCCGCGCCGCTAAGCTCCGTGGCCGGAGGCTCGCGGTCTTTGAACGAATAGAGTGTCAGCCGTCGCGTATGCCGATCCCATGAGGCCAGTCCGTTGCCCGACGTGTAAATGATCCATAGCACTCCCGCGTGATCCTCGAGCGCTTTGATGGATTGCGCCTGGGGAACGTCCAGGCGGATTCGCTCCGTCACTTTTCGTGTGCCCCGATCGAAGGCGTCAAGACCGGCCAGCGTAGAAACCCATAGCGTGCCCTCCCGGTCCTCATAGGTCGACCTCACCACCGAGCTGCTCAGACCTGCCGGATCAGAAGGATTGTCAGAGTAGTGTTGAAACGTCCCGGTCGCCGGGTCCAGTCGGTGTAGGCCGGTCAGGGTGGACAGCCAAAGGAATCCGGCCTGGTCCTGGCTGATGTGCGAGACCGGCCCGAGAAGACTGTGCGGACCGTTACGGTCGATCGGGAATCGCGTGGAAGTCTCCGTAATGGGATCGAACCGATCGAGCTCTTCGTTGGAGCTGATCCAGAGATACCCGGACCGATCTTTGTAGATGCAGTTGAGAACACCTCCGGCCGGGTAGTTCGGGTGGGCCGCATCGCGACTGTAGGATTTGAAGTTGTAGCCGTCGTACCGGTTCAGGAATCCCGAGGTGTTAAACCACAAGAAACCTTGATTGTCCTGAAGGATGTCGCGGACTTGACCGGGCGACAAACCGTCCTTGCGGGTCAGGTGGGAAAACCGGATGTCCTCACCCTTGCTCACGGCGAGTCTCGCTAAGGCGGGTTCCGCTGCGCTTAGAGCGGAGGCGAGCGGAAGAAGCCACACCGCTGCCATGCGCCTTCGCATCCAGCATTTCGTGCGGGCTCGTGGCAACGTGCTTGAGATCCAACTCATCCTGGCCGGCCCTTCTCTGGGGTGATCTCCACGAGGGGCATTACCGCACTCCTCACGCTAGATTACTCTAATACGTTTGGCGTTGGAGGTTCTCGCGCTCCGGGCTCCCTTGTTGTGTGTAGCCAAGTTCATACCCCGACTCGATGGCCTCACCTCGAGGCAAACGCACGGCATCTTGGCCAAGAACCAACCCAACTGTCCTGTAGTTCGCGCGAACTAATCTCCGCAATCCCCGCCGGATCAGACACTTGCAGTTTCAAAACTACAGGCTGCGTCGCCCTGTCTGGTATTCACATAATGTGAAACTGCACGCGAGCCAGATGCACCTCCAAAACAACGAACCTTATCCAGATCGCCGGGCCCGAGAAATGGCGCATACCATTCGAACCCAGGAAGTTACTGAAAACACACACTCGCATGTCCCGCGGAACCCGAGAAACCCAAGAGAACGCAAGAGGGTCAATATAAGAACTTGTTGTCCCGCACTCCACCAGCCCCGGCAAACACTCGATAATCTCTAAAGGGTGATCAAAGCATGCCTAGATTCCTTTCCCTGCTGATCCTGGCCGTGCTGCTGTCCGCACAGGACAGCGGCTCCGATCCCTCGGTGCTCGCGAAGCAGTTGATGGACAAACGCGATTACGACGGCGCCATCCAGGCGTGGCGCGCCGTGCTCGCCAAGGCCACGCCGGCTGGGGACCGCAAAACCGAAGCGCAGGCCTGGCTGATGATCGGACGGGCGCTGGTGCGGAAACAGGAACTGGTTCAGGCAGTGGATGCGTTCAGTTCCTCGGCGAAGTCCGCCGAAGCCGCGGGCGACAACGCCCAGTTGGGAGACGCTCTCAACGGACAGATGTCCGCCGAATATGGCCTGGGCCGCTTCGACGATGCCGAGAAACATGGCCGGAGGGCCGGCGAAGCCTTCGCCGCGGTTGGCGACCAAAGAATGGTCACCGGTATGAAAGTCAACGTTGCGGTGATGCTGGGTGAAAAGGGCGACCTGGACGGGAAGGCCACTCTATTACGGCAAGCTGCCCGGGACGCGGAAGCAGGCGGATTCGACAGTTTCCTGGCCAACGCCCTGAACAATCTCGGCGTGCTGTACTGCGAGCAGGGAGACTACAGCCGCTGCGTCCAGTATCTTGATCGCGCCACCGGGTTGGCCGCGCGCATCGCACCCGACGACCACACACGGATGGCTATGTTCCACACCAACCTTGGGGCCATGTACTCGTACCTCGGCCGCACCCAGCAGGCTCTGGCGGAGGATGCCAACGCCGAAACAGAGGCGCGCGCTGCAGGCGACGAATCGATCTTGATGGGCATCCGCGCCAACCGCGCGGAGTTGTACTCGCGGACCGGCGATAACGCCCGGGCTTTAGTCGAAATTCAACCCGCGATCGAGTATTTCGACCGCAGTGACCAGCGGCGGGATGCCTTCACTCCGTTCATTGATCAAATCGAGTGGATGGTGCGGGCGGGCAGGTATCAGGATGCGGTGGCTCGCGGGGAGAAACTGGTCCCCGAAGCGCGAGGACTGGGGCCGATCATCTTGCATCAACTGTTGGACTCACTGGGCGACGCGTACATCGGCGCGCAGCGATTCACGGACGCGCGCAAATCTTACCTTGACGCCATTGCCGCCATCGAATCTGTAAAGCTTTCGGGTGGCGAGGACGAGCGGGAGAACTTCTTCCACGAAAAATGCGGACCGTACCTGGGGATGGCGCGGCTGCTGATCCGCGATGGGAAGCCCTTCGAGGCGCTACAGTACTCCGAGCGAGCCAAGGCTCGGCTGCTGCTGGATGTACTACGCGGCGCGCGCACGGAAATCAACCAAGCGATGACGGAGGAGGAGAAGCAGCACGAGCGCGATCTGACGAATCAGATTGGTCGTTTGGATGGCGAGTTGGCCGCCGAGGGCACCCACGTGAAGCCGGAAACGCTGGCGCGGAGAGACCAACTCAAGTCGGAGATGGATTCACTGCTGGCTGAGTTGTATCAGAAGCATCCCGAATTGCGGGCGCAACGCGGCGAATTCAGGCCCCTTGCGGAGGCGGAGTTGGCGAGCCTGCTCGGCAACTCCGAAACAGCGGTACTGGAGTTTGCAGTTGTTGACCACGGGGCTAATCGCGCGGCGTTTGTGTTTACCGTCACACGCGATCAGGCAGGCGTGCCACACATCGAATCGCATCCTGTGAGGTCGCAAGGACTCGAGGCGGATATCAACAAATTCCGGACGCAACTAGCCAACCGCGACCTGAACTACCGCGAATCGGCACGGGCATTGTACGCGCGCCTTCTGGGTCCCGCGGCGGCGGCGTTGCGAAATAAGAAGCGGCTGGTGATTGTGCCGGATGGTCCGCTATGGGAGCTGCCGTTTCAGGCTCTGGTATCCCCCGATGGGAAGCATCTGATCGAGGAAGCGACCGTTTTTTACGCACCGTCGCTGGCGGCGGCCCGCGAGATGAAGGCACTTCCGCGAAGTCCGGCAGACGCCTCACGGACGCTGTTGGCCATTGGAGCGCCGGCGAAATCGGCGGCATCGCTCCCGGTGCTTCCAGAGGCGAGCCGGGAATTACGCCAGGTGGGTGAGATCTATGGCTCGCGAACGGGGAAAGTTCTGATGGGCGAGCAGGCGGACAAACAGCGGTGGAAGGCGGACGCCCCCAATTACCGTATTCTGCACGTCGCTGCGCACGGCGTGCTGGACAGCAACAATCCCCTCTCGTCCTTCTTGAATTTGAACCGAACCGGCGGCGACATGGAAGACAACGTCCTGTCGGCGCGCGAGATTTTGAAGATGAGGCTGCGCGCCGATGTGGCAGTACTGTCGGCTTGCGAGACCGCGCGCGGCAAGTACCGGTTCGGCGAGGGCATGATCGGGATGAGCTGGGCTTTTCTGATCGCCGGCACCCCGACCACGGTAGTCAGCCAGTGGAAAGTGGATTCCGCCAGTACCAGCCAGCTGATGGTCGCCTTCCACAAGAACCTGAAGTCGCACGCCGAATTCTCCGGGAAAGCGGACGCTCTGCGCACCGCGGCCCTGGCGCTACTTAAAAATCCACAGTATAAACATCCCTTCTACTGGGCTGGCTTCGTAGTGGTTGGGAACGGTTTTTAGCCTGCAGCGCCTTCTATACTTGAAAGCGAAGGATCTCGGATTTAAAAATGGCCACCCTCATTGATGCAATCAACATAAAGCGCAAGAACGTCTTCGAGTTTGAAAACACCCCGTTCGCCTGCATGGATGCGGAGATAAGCACGCCTACTGCCCGAGGCGGGCAGACCCTGGTACGTCTGAAGATGCGCAACCTTCTTACCAGCGCAGTGTTGGATAAGACCTTCAAGGCGGGTGAAAAGTTTAAAGAGCCGGATTTACAGTTGGTTCCGGTGAGCTATTTGTATAGCGATGGGGAAAACTCCTATTTCATGGATCAAGAAAGCTTCGACACGTTAACCCTTTCCGCTGAAGTCGTCGGGAACGCGTTGGACCTTTTGGTGGAGGGCACCTTGCTTCAGTTGAATAAGTACAACGGCAACCCAATTGGTTTACAGTTGCCAATGTTTGTCGAATTGGAGGTTACCGAGGCGGAACTCGCAGTACGTGGTGATACGTCGAGCGGGAGTGGGACCAAGATGGCCACTCTGGAGACAGGGCTTAAGATCCGTGTTCCGCTCTTTATCAAGCAAGGCGAGAAAGTAAAAATAGTTACTGAGACCCGGGAGTTTTCTGGGCGCGCGTAAGACGGTCAATGAGCGCCGTCGTAGAAAAACTGCTCTCGCGTGATCTTGTCGTTCTTGACGGTATAGACGCCGACTTCTTGGAGGGTGGTGCGTTGACCGGAGGCCTTGGGCGTGACGTCCAGGGTGAAGTAGACAACGAACTGATCCGGGTTCGCGCCATTGAAGAACGGACCGGCCACGGTCTCGCCGTGGAAAGTGTTGACCCCAGCCCAGTCCTCAGATTTCTTGATCACCGGAGCTTGGCCGGCGGTCTCCTTGCCGTCGCCTTCAACCGAAACAATGTCGGGCGCATACATCGTGTGCATCACATCAAAGTTCTTGCCTTGCCTACACAACTCCACAAACTTGCTGCCAACCGTTCTAACACCCATAGTGGACCTCCAATTCGTCGGTGTTTATACCGCTAGCAAAATTCTAGCTTAACCAGCCTGCAAGTAGCCGCTACTTCGTACGATAGACTAGCGAAATTAGTTGGACTCTATAATCTTGCCGCCCGCATGCCTCTAAGGCTCATTTCGGGAGTCCTCTACAGTTACTCATTAGAGGATGCGCAAAACGAATCAATATTTCGGTAAGGAGAGCGAGTCTTTGAAGGCTAATGGTCGGGCTGCCGGGATTTGAACCCGGGACCTCTTGCACCCCAAGCAAGCGCGCTAGCCAGGCTGCGCCACAGCCCGAAGAATAATTCCCACTCTAGCATGCTGGCGGCACCACATCCAAGCTTTTTGCCTATTTACTGCAACCCTTTTTCGTCTCTTCAAATCCGTCGAACAACCGTCCAGCGTTGGCGCCTGCCAAGGTCTCCATCCGGTGCGGCTGGCCCTTCTCGACTGTGTAGCGCGCCACTGTGCCTTTGGAGCGGAGGACTTCCGCTTCCTTCTGCATTTCTCCGTGCCACATGTATTCATCGTTCTCCCCGACATACATGAAGACGCACATCTTCGAAATAGCCTGGAGCTTGGCCATGCTCGGTTCCCACATGTATCCGGGGAAGGCGGTTATGGAAAGGAAGTACTGAGGATTGGCCGCCGCGACGTGGAACGCGGCGATTCCTCCGTTCGATGGTCCGGCGATGTGAAATTTGTTGTCCTGAATCTTGTAGTCGGCCAGAATCATTTTCAGAAATTCGGGGAAGATGCGCGCCCCGTCTTCGAAAAACAATTGATCGTCCGGCGCGGCCGGGGCGACCACGATGTAGCCGCGCTTTTCCGCTTCCGGGCGTAAATTCCGGTTGAGCACGCTATCCACGGTGTTCATGGTCTGCGGACCTCCGCCGAATGCCAGAATGGCCGGATAAGCCTTGGCAGAGTCATATCCGTTAGGAAGCACAACCTTATAGTGGACTGTGGTTCCTCCCACCTTCTTGCTCTTTTCCAGCAACTCTCCCCGGACAGGCTGAGTCGCGAAGATCGCACCAATCGCTACCACCGAAGACATTAGACGTTTCACTCGGGCTCCTTTGGTCACGCCAATCGTGATTCTATCCAAGAAATCCGGCTTGATGTCGGGGCATCCGCTACTGATTCGCATGTAGTGGGATCGGAAGGGGACACTTACCTGTTCTTTGGCGCTGGGCGGCCAGTGGCTTTCTTGACGATTGCCTTCTTCTTCGTTGGGACGCTTTTCTTCGGCGGAGCTTTTTTTGCGGCTGATTTCTGAACGATTTTCTTACGCGCGGGCACCTTTGTCGACGCTGGTGCCGTGACGTGCTCCAGCCCCGCGGCAACGGCGAGTTTACCCAGGGTCGACCCGATAGCTTTTGCCGCCGTAGTCATCATGTCGTCTGCAGGCGGTGGCGATTTCTTCTTGGTCATCGTTTCTCCGTATTGCGTGAGGACTTCTTCTTTCTTGACCACCTTGCGGTGCTGGATGGAGGGGGCGATTCCTCAAAATGACGTTGACCATGCGCCGCAGCCTGATCTATGAGCGGTTGCGCACCATTCTCTCTGTAGCGGTCCGGCGAGATTTGGAAAATTCCGTGCGCGTCCGCGGGAGTCCCCCGACCTTACCGGGCCGCATGCCTGTTAGAGCAGGACCTGGACAATCCGTTTCTGATCTCAGCGTCATAAGACCCTGGATTCGCCGGAACGGTCGAGCTGAAAAAGGCCGGTTCGCTCGGAGGAATCGAACCGGCCCAAACGTCCCAAGGGGACAAAAGCAACGGATTGACTAAGCCATGCCGCACTTGTTAGAGCCCCGTGAGTACTAGAACGTGACTTGTTGTTCATCCTCGTCGATCAGCCCGCCCATGGAACTGTTCACTGGCTGCGGGATTTCTATTTTGAGTTTTTCTTTCGGTGAGTGGTCTTGTTTCCCGCACCGACGCCGACGGTTTCGAGATCTACGTTCGCATCGAGATCGTTGAGAGAGACCTCCTGGATGAGCGGATCAGAAATCGCAGTAAGCAGAAAATCGGCCGCTTCTTCCTCGCCGAGTGTATGCGTCAAAAGACGCGCACAATCTATGGCGCCGAGTTGCCGCGCGAGGCTTCTGGCGGTACCGTATGCGG
Organism: Terriglobia bacterium; assembly: GCA_963766615.1. GTDB lineage: Bacteria > Acidobacteriota > Terriglobia > Bryobacterales > Bryobacteraceae > Palsa-187. Next base: position 3,358 of record CAVYBC010000004.1, on the reverse strand, counting down.
AAATTTCGTAATGCTCTACGCGCTGCGCCGCGGCAATTAGGGAAAGATCCGCCGACAGTGGCTCCTTGTTCTTGCCTTCGGCGATCGTTTCCTGGCCCTCTTCCACCAACCCCATCATTGCCTTACACGGTTTCGGTGTCGCTTTCTCGCCCAGCAGCTGGAAGACCTGTTTTAAGCGTTCAACATGTTGTTCCGTTTGGATGAGGTGCTTTTCGAAAGCTTCTTTAAGTTTTGGTTGGTTCGCTGCCGCCGCCATTTTAGGCAGGGCACCGGTTAGCTGAGTCTCTGCATGAAGCAGGTCTCGCAGTTGATCCACAAGTAATTCTTTGATTTGTGTCATGAAAGGTCTCCTAGTGCTTGCTGATCGAATCGTTTGAATTGTCCTGGCGGGTTCCGGCTTTGGGGGATGCCAACTCCGTAAACGCAGGGGCAGTCACCATCTGCCAATCGCCACCTTGGTTCCATGGTCCAATGGCATCGGGTTCCCCGCGATCCCCTGTTCCTGTTGAATCGTTGAAGTACTGGTCGACCAGACCCGGCGTGGGAGGAATGCGGCCAATAGAGAATCGCGGTTTACCCATACTCTCCAGTGCGGCCGTAAACGCCTTCATGTGGGTAATTTCACGCGTCATGAGGAACTGAAGGGTATCAATTGTTCCCGGGTCGTCGGTGAAGTTGATCAGGCGCTCGTAAACGATTTTGGCCCGAGCTTCAGCGGCGATATTGCTCCGAAGATCTACGTCTAACTCCCCCGTAATCTTCAGGTAGTCCGCGGTCCAGGCGTTCCCCATGGAATTAGAGAGGGCGACACCGCCCCCACCGGCTATCGATATCAAGGGGTCCTCGTGCGCAGCCTTCCTATCGTGCTTGAGAGGTTTCAAGTGCATTCTTGCCAACGTTCCGACGACTTCAAGATGACTTAACTCCTCAGTACCGATATCCATGAGAAGGTCTTTTCGTTCGGGGTCATCGCAGTTCAACCCTTGAACCGAGTACTGCATAGCGGCCGCAAGTTCGCCGTTTGCCCCTCCAAACTGCTCCAGCAGCATATTGCCAAATCTTGGATTGGGTTGACCGATCCGGACGGTGTACATCAGTTTCTTAATGTGGTGGTACATACAGAAGCTGGTGCAATCAGGTGCCCAATAGTAGGGCATCGAACAAGAGACCCGCGAGTCGGAGAGGAACTACAGGTATAGCGCCGGAATCGCGCGATGAGTCAACGACAGTCAACAAATCCGTCTGCTCTGTCATACTTTATCGTCATGGACCAGGAATATACGGGCCGACTACTTCAGACAGTGCGCCCGGCGGCGAACACGGATGTCAGTGATCCTCAGGCCGTTCTCCACGCGACGTACAGCGCTGTGGTCCAGGGCAACTTTGAGGCGCTGGGAGAATCGCTGACCGAAGACGCTGAACTTCATATTCGCGGATTTGGCGGTATGGACGGCGACTGGCGAGGCCGCGACGATGTTGTAGCAGCAACCAGGAAGAATTTCGCCCTAGTGGCCAGTCAACAGCCTGCAATTGAGCGCATCATCTCTCAGGGTGACTCCATCGTCGTCCTTTTGGCGGAGACCGGAGTCCTTAGAGCTTCCGGACAGGCCTATAGCATTCGAGCGGTCCAGTGGTTTACTTTCAACCAAGGAAAGATCCAGCGGATCGACCAGATCGTGGCAAGTTGTTAGGACTGCGTTGGTGCCGGGTGGCAACCGGTGTTTATCTGACTTAACGCTTTTCCATTCGATCGCGCTGCGCCCGGGCAACGCTCAGAAATGCACTTTGAATGGGCCCTTCCCGCTGCGGGGACCAGGCGATGACCAGGTCGATCGATGCGCCACGGTTGAGGATGGGTTGAAACGAGACATCGCGTACACCGCTTTGCTGCAGGTTGCTGGGGAGAATCGCGATGCCGGCTCCCGCTTCTACAAGCAGCACCACCGACGACCAGACGCTGCCAATGGCTGAAATTTCCGGCGAGAATCCAGCTTCAGAGCAGATCGCAACGGTCCTATCGAAGAGCGTTGGCGACGTCTCCCGAGCGACCATCACGAAACGCTCGCCCGCAAGTTTACGCACATCCACCGGACGGCGCGCGAGCGGATGTCCCTTGGGCAACACGGCTACGAAAGGATCGGGATAAAGAAGCTCGCATCGCAGGTTGCGATCGTAAGGCGGGTCTAGAGGTCGTGTGAATCCGATGTCCAATGTACCTCTCATCAGGCCTCGGCTTGTTGGCTGGGTATTAGCTCCGCTACCGAGACGCGCACGCCCGGATGACGCTTGCGGAAATCGCGCATGATGGCGGGCACCAGCGTTCCTGTGCCCCCGTTGAAGAATCCGACGTTGAGAGTCCCGATTTCTCCCCGCAGAGATCGTCGCGCCATCTCCACGGCGCGGTCCGTTCCGGCAAGAACCTTTTCGATCTGCTCCAAGAAAATTCTTCCATGAGGCGTAAGGCTCACCTTCTGGCGTCCACGAACCAGAAGCGGCACGCCGATCTCGCGCTCCAGGTCCGAAATCTGTTCGCTAATGGCCGACTGAGCGACGTGCAGCGCTCGGGCTGTCCGGCTGAAACCTTGATATTCGGCGACCGCGCGGAAGTAACGAAGATGGCGTAATTCCATATTTGCAGTCTATCGGTTTTTCCGATCAGGCTTGCCTGATTTAACTGTGAAGCCAAGAGGTGGTGGGCTCCATCCAAGTTGGTGAGCGCTAAACCCGGGTTGGTTTAGCTGAGCGAATCGCATGGGAATTATCCGCATTGCGCTAACCGTCCGTACACATTCATTGTGCTGGCGTTGTTGATCCTGCTGCTGGCGCCTGTCGCGATTCTGCGAACCCCAACAGACATCTTTCCTAACATTAATATTCCCGTCATCGCGGTGGCGTGGACTTACACGGGCCTTAATCCGGAAGAAATGGAAGGCCGCATCACGACGGTTTATGAACGTGTGTTGACGACACTCGTCGATAACATTGAACACATCGAGTCGACCACGTTAGCCGGACAGTCGGTAGTTAAAATCTTTTTGCAGCCCAACGCGAGCCTGGACACGGCAAACGCGCAGGTAACCTCGGCTTCGCAGACCATTCTGCGGCAGTTGCCTCCGGGAACGCATAGCCGACTCATCATCAACTACAGCGCTTCCAGCGTGCCGATTCTTCAGAAAACCTTTCAGGAAACGGGCTGACGGAATCCCAGCTTAACGATATCGGGCAGAATTTTTTGCGGCATGAACTGGTCACCGTCCGGGCGCCGCGGTTCCTTATCCTTTTGGAGGCAAGCAGCGTCAGGTCATGGTGAACCTGAACCCTCAACAGCTGCAGTCTAAGGGACTCGCGGCGCCCGACA
>CAVYBC010000003.1:0-95776 GCA_963766615.1 Terriglobia bacterium | reverse complement strand
GCTGCGGGGACCAGGCGATGACCAGGTCGATGGATGCGCCACGGTTGAGGATGGGTTGAAACGAGACATCGCGTACACCGCTTTGCTGCAGGTTGCTGGGGAGAATCGCGATGCCGGCTCCCGCTTCTACAAGCAGCACCACCGACGACCAGACGCTGCCAATGGCTGAAATTTCCGGCGAGAATCCAGCTTCAGAGCAGATCGCAACGGTCCTATCGAAGAGCGTTGGCGACGTCTCCCGAGCGACCATCACGAAACGCTCGCCCGCAAGTTTACGCACATCCACCGGACGGCGCGCGAGCGGATGTCCCTTGGGCAACACGGCTACGAAAGGATCGGGATAAAGAAGCTCGTATCGCAGGTTGCGATCGTAAGGCGGGTCTAGAGGTCGTGTGAATCCGATGTCCAATGTACCTCTCATCAGGCCCTCGGCTTGTTGGCTGGGTATAAGCTCCGCTACCGAGACGCGCACGCCCGGATGACGCTTGCGGAAATCGCGCATGATGGCGGGCACCAGCGTTCCTGTGCCCCCGTTGAAGAATCCGACGTTGAGAGTCCCGATTTCTCCCCGCAGAGATCGTCGCGCCATCTCCACGGCGCGGTCCGTTCCGGCAAGAACCTTTTCGATCTGCTCCAAGAAAATTCTTCCATGAGGCGTAAGGCTCACCTTCTGGCGTCCACGAACCAGAAGCGGCACGCCGATCTCGCGCTCCAGGTCCGAAATCTGTTCGCTAATGGCCGACTGAGCGACGTGCAGCGCTGGGCTGTGCGGCTGAAACCTTGATATTCGGCGACCGCGCGGAAGTAACGAAGATGGCGTAATTCCATATTTGCAGTCTATCGGTTTTTCCGATCAGGCTTGCCTGATTTAACTGTGAAGCCAAGAGGTGGTGGGCTCCATCCAAGTTGGTGAGCGCTAAACCCGGGTTGGTTTAGCTGAGCGAATCGCATGGGAATTATCCGCATTGCGCTGAACCGTCCGTACACATTCATTGTGCTGGCGTTGTTGATCCTGCTGCTGGCGCCTGTCGCGATTCTGCGAACCCCAACAGACATCTTTCCTAACATTAATATTCCCGTCATCGCGGTGGCGTGGACTTACACGGGCCTTAATCCGGAAGAAATGGAAGGCCGCATCACGACGGTTTACGAACGTGTGTTGACGACACTGGTCGATAACATTGAACACATCGAGTCGACCACGTTAGCTGGCCAGTCGGTAGTTAAAATCTTCTTGCAGCCCAACGCGAGCCTGGACACAGCAAACGCGCAGGTAACCTCGGCTTCGCAGACGATTCTGCGGCAGTTGCCTCCGGGAACGCAGAGCCCACTCATCATCAACTACAGCGCTTCCAGCGTGCCGATTCTTCAGTTGGGCCTTTCAGGAAACGGGCTGACGGAATCCCAGCTTAACGATATCGGGCAGAATTTTTTGCGGACGCAACTGGTCACCGTCCCGGGCGCCGCGGTTCCTTATCCTTTTGGAGGCAAGCAGCGTCAGGTCATGGTGAACCTGAACCCTCAACAGCTGCAGTCTAAGGGACTCGCGGCGCCCGACATTGTGAATGCGATCAATCTGCAAAATTTGATCTTGCCGTCGGGCACAGCCAAGATCGATCAATTTGAGTACGACGTGGACATGAATTCGAGTCCTCGAACGGTAGCCGAATTGAACGATTTGCCGGTGAAGGTCGCAGGAAACGCCACCATCTATCTGCGCGACGTGGCGCAGGTCAGCGACGGGTTCTCCCCGCAAACCAACATCGTGCGGAATAACGGGCGCCGCGGAACCCTGGTCACTATTTTGAAAGCGGGAAACGCTTCGACGATCGATGTTGTGAACGGAATCCGAGGGATTCTTCCGCGCGTCGCGGCCACGTTGCCGCCGGAGTTAAAGATTCAACCGCTGGCGGATCAATCGGTTTTTGTGCGGGCGGCTGTGCAAGGCGTGATTCGCGAAGCTGTGATCGCGGCGTGCCTGACGGGACTGATGATTTTGATCTTTCTGGGAAGTTGGAGAAGTACGCTGATCATCGCGGTGTCGATTCCGTTATCGATCTTGACCTCGGTGATCGTGCTGAGCCTGCTGGGCGAAACCATCAACATCATGACGCTCGGCGGCCTCGCGCTGGCGGTGGGAATCCTGGTGGACGATGCGACCGTCACTATCGAGAACATCGAGCGGTACCTGGAAGAAGGGCGCGAGCTGCGTGACGCGATTCTGGAAGGCGCGGGGCAAATCGCGGTACCGGCGTTGGTTTCCACTCTCTGCATCTGCATTGTATTCTTCCCGATGTTCTTTCTTTCCGGGGTCGCAAAATACCTCTTTGTTCCCTTAGCTGAAGCCGTGGTGTTTGCGATGCTCGCATCCTATGTGCTTTCTCGCACGCTAGTTCCTACGCTTGCGATGTATTTACTCCGTGCAAAGCACGAATCCGGCGAGTCCCGAAATCCTTTGGTTTGGTTCCAAAGGGCCTTTGAGCGCGGCTTTGAAGCACTGCGCCGAAGCTATCAACGGCTATTGGCGGCGCTGGTTCAGGGGCGCAAGGTGTTTATACCGGTTTTCCTTGGTCTTTGTGGGGTCGCGTTTTTGCTGGTGCCGTTTCTAGGGCAGGACTTCTTTCCGAATACAGACAGCGGCCAATTCATTCTGCAGCTGCGCGCCAAAACCGGGACGCGAATTGAGGAAACGGCGAGGCTCTGCGACCTTGTGGAGGCGTCCGTTCAAAAGAGCATTCCCGGGGGGCAAGTGGAAAGCATGATCGACAATATCGGCCTGCCATATAGCCAGATCAACTACACACACGCAACGTCCGGTCTGATTGGCGCCGGGGATGCCGATATTCTGGTCGCGCTGAAGGAAGGACACGGCCCCACGGCAGATTACATTCGCGATTTGCGCAAGCAGTTGCCGCTGGAATTTCCGGGCGTGACGTTCTATTTTCTGCCTGCCGATATCGTGACCCAGATCCTGAACTTCGGTCTGCCTGCGCCGATCGACATTCAGATTGACGGAGCCGATGTGGAGAGCAACCGCCAGGTGGCCAACCGGATGCTGGATCAACTCCGGCATGTTCCCGGACTCGCTGACCTGCGGATCCAGCAGAATTTCGATTATCCGAAGTTTCACGTTTCCGTCGATCGTACCAAGGCGGCGGAAAGCGGATACAGTGCGCGCGATGTCGCCAACAGCTTGCTGGTTTCGCTGAGTGGGAGCTTCCAAACCACGCCGAGCTTCTTTCTGAACTGGCAGAACGGCGTCAGCTATAACCTGGTGGAACAGACGCCCCAATATCGTATCCAGTCCCTGCAGGATTTCCAGAATCTCCCCGTCACGTCGCAGCAGCCGGCCGCGCGTCCAGAGATTTTGGCCGATATGGCATCCATCACACGGTCCAACGAAATGGCCGTGCTGAGCCATTACAACATCCGGCGCGTGGTGGATATTTATGCCGCCGTTCAGGATCGCGACTTGGGCGCGGCTGCGAAAGACATCTCTAAAATCGTGGACAACAATCGCGCGCTGTTGCCGCGCGGAAGTTTTGTCAACATACGCGGGCAGGTTTCCACAATGCGCAGTTCCTACTTCGGGCTGCTGGCCGGGTTGGCCTTTGCTATTGTTCTGGTCTATTTATTGATCGTCGTCAACTTCCAGTCGTGGCTGGACCCATTCATCATCGTGACGGCATTGCCGGCCGCGCTGGCGGGCATCGTTCTATTTCTGTTTCTGACCCACACCACATTGAGCGTGCCGGCGCTGATGGGATCCATTATGTGCGTCGGTGTGGCGACAGCGAATAGCATTCTGGTGGTCGCCTTCGCCAAAGAGCGGCTGGCCGATCATGGAGACGCCCTTTTGGCCGCGACCGAGGCGGGCTTTACACGGTTTCGGCCGGTGCTGATGACTGCGCTGGCGATGATCATCGGCATGATTCCGATGGCGCTGGGAATGGGAGAGGGCGGAGAACAGAATGCGCCGCTCGGACGGGCTGTGATCGGCGGGCTGCTGTGCGCAACGGTCGCCACGCTGGTGTTTGTACCCGCTGTGTTTGCGTTGTTGCACAATCGGCGGCGGGCACATTAGGAGGAATTGCTTTATGACTGTGGAAGAGACTCAACAAAAAGAAATTGTCAAACCTCGGGTGGGTGCGTTTGTTTGGATTGCTCTCGCTCTAGCGTTGGCCGTCCTCGCGTACTTGATTTCGTCGGGCCTGAAGGCGCGCGCCGCAGCCAGCGAGGCGTTGACACAAGCCACCAGTGAAGCGGCAGTCGCTACGGTAAACACGGTTCATCCGACCTCGGCGGCGGCGATTCAGGAAATCGTGCTGCCGGGAAACATGCAGGCTTATATTGATTCGCCCATCTATGCGCGGACCAGCGGCTATCTGAAGCGGTGGTATTTCGATATTGGAGCTCGCGTCAAGAAGGGAGATCTGCTGGCGGAAATCGAAACGCCAGAAATCGATCAGCAGCTTCAGCAAGCGAATGCCGATCTGGAGGCTGCTCGCGCCGCGTATAATCTGGCTGAAACCACCGCGACGCGATGGCAGTTTCTGCTGAAGAGCAACTCGGTGTCCAAGCAGGAAACCGATCAGGCCGTTTCCAATATGGCGGCTCAAAAGGCAATGGTGGATTCCAGGGAAGCCAGTGTCCGGAGGCTGGAACAGTTGCAGTCTTTCGAGAAGGTCTATGTGCCTTTTGACGGCGTGGTGACGGTGCGCAACACCGATACGGGCGCGCTGATCGACGCCGGCTCGGCTGGCTTGAGCAGGGAGCTTTTTCATCTGGCCGGAATCGATAAGCTGCGCGTGTTCGTGCCGGTTCCCGAAGTTTATTCGAATGCGGCGCAGGCCGGAGCCACGGCTACGCTTACCCTGGACGAGTTTCCCGGGCGCGTGTTTCACGGAACACTGGTGCGAAACGCGAACGCGATCGATGCGGGTTCCAGAACATTGCTAGTGGAAGTCGATGTGGATAACCCGCAAGGGGAACTTCTGCCTGGCGGTTATGTGTCGGTCCATCTAAAGCTGCCCGGCCGTGTTCAATCGGTCACGATCCCTGCGAATACGCTGCTATTCCGCCGTGAAGGATTGCGTGCAGGCATCGTGTGGAACGGCCATGCCGAATTGGTGCCGATTGTAATCGGACGAGACTATGGCGCGACGGTGGAAGTGGTTTCCGGATTGCGGACGTCGGATCTGGTGATTGTGGATCCGCCCGATTCTCTGCTAAGCGGCGTTCCGGTCCGCCAGGGAGCTTCTGTTGGTTTGGGCGCGGGAGGCGGGGCAGCAAAATGAAACGGGTCCTTCTTACGTCAATCTTCATTGGGGCATTGCTCTCCAGTTGTATGGTCGGACCCAAATATGCCAAGCCCAGCGTTCCTACGACGCCGGCATTCAAAGAACCGCTTCCTGATCAGTTCAAGGAAAGCAAGGATTGGCAATTGGCACATCCCGGCCAGCCCGATCTTCCGCCAGATTGGTGGCAGGTGTTTGGCGATCCGCAGCTTACGGAGTTAGAAGAGAAGGTTGCGGCGGAGAATCAGGACTTGAAAGCGGCGGAAGCGCGGTTCCGCGAAGCTCGCGCGATGATTAAATTTGATCGCAGCGCGCAATTCCCGACTATTTCCGTCGGCCCTGGAATCAGTTCGTTGCGTGATTCCTCCAATCGCCCCTACTTCGGTGCGAACTCGGGCAGTACAGGAGATTTTCTTCTTCCCTTCGATGTCTCTTATGAAGTGGACCTGTGGGGTCGTGTGCGCCGTAGCGTCACCGCGGCCCGCGAGCAAGCTCAGGCCACGGCAGGGGACCTCGCCACCGCGAAGCTGAGCATTCAAGCGGAGTTGGCATTCGATTACTTCGAGCTCCGCAGCGCCGACGCGCAGAAACGGCTTCTGGATGACACGGTGAAAGCCTACACGGACGCCCTGCAGCTCACCACCAATCGCTTTGAAGGCGGGGCTGCGCCAAAGGCCGATGTGGCGCAGGCTAAGACACAACTGGAGACGACGCGGGCTCAGGACACGGACATTGATGCGGAGCGCGCGCAGTTTGAGCATGCCATCGCGGTCCTGATCGGCCAGCCGCCCGCGTCTTTCAGCCTGGCGTCTCGAATCGAGTCTCTTAAGGTTCCCTCGTTCCCGGTCAGCGTCCCTTCGGAACTGTTGGAGAGGCGTCCGGACATCGCTGCAGCGGAACGGCGTGTCGCGGCGAGTAATGAACAAATCGGCATCGCGCGCGCGGCATTCTATCCGACGCTCTCCATCGGGGCATCCGCAGGATTGGAAGGGACTTCGCTCCTAAACTGGTTTAATTGGCCGAGCCGGTTTTGGGCCGTTGGCGCTTCGATGACGCAAACTCTGTTCGATGCCGGCCGCCGCCGCGCCACTTCCGATGCAGCTATCGCAAACTACGACGCCACCGTCGCCGGGTATCGCGAAACCACTCTATCGGCGTTTCAGCAGGTGGAAGACAATCTTGCTGCTTTGCGTGTACTGGAACACGAAGCAGTACAGCAGCACGACGCAGTAACGTCAGCGGAAGAATCGCTCCAGATATTCACGAATCGCTATCAGGGCGGTGTAGACAACTATCTTCAGGTAATCACCGCGCAGACGATTGCGCTGACGAATGAACGGACCGAAATCGATATCCTTCGGCGCAGGGTGGAAGCTAGCGTCCTGCTGATCAAAGCTCTGGGCGGTGGCTGGAAGATTGCGGATCTGCCGAACGTTGGGGATTAGCCGACGCGATCGGACGGAATCATTGTTTTACGGCTGTACAGAGGGTCTGGGTTCCCGGCACTCCAGCCAGGGAGTAAGTGACCGGAACCAAGTTGTTGTCGGCGACTTGTGGAACTACCACATTGAACTGATAAAGGCCGACAAACCCTGGCGCCAGTCAGTCGTAAGTACTTGAGCCGTTACTCGTCCAAATAGAATCTGAAAATTTGACAGTTGGTCCGCTGCTGTAGGAGTAAGTTAGGGTGGGTTTGTAACGTACGTTACATCGCATGATTTCAATGAGTTACGAGCAGGCGCAGGTTGACAGGGGCCTTGTGCTCCTTCACTTCAGCGCCAGAAATCGTAGAATGGGATGTTCTCATAAACGGCCAAGAATATGCTTAGATTCATTCTCCAGTTGACCTTCATTGCGGGGTCGGTTTCCGTTCTGGCTTTGGGACCTGCACGCGCCCAGTGGCTAAAGTATCCAACGGCGGGAGTCCCCCAAACAGCGGACGGAAAGCCCAACCTCGCGGCCCCGGCTCCTAAGGATGCGGACGTCAAGCCAGATTTCTCGGGCATCTGGTTGTCGAACAACATCAACTGCCGGAATCAGAATCAGAACCCCGACTCGCTGGTCTGCGGGTCCGAACTGCCCTTCGGTAAGGAGGGCTTCAATTTTGGTGTGAGCCTGCAGGGAGGATTGCCGTACCAACCGTGGCTTGCGGCGTTGGTGAAGGAACGGACAGCAAACAAAGGCAAAGACGACCCGCATATCATTTGCCTTCCGGATAACTTTCTACGTAATTACAGCCTGCCCCACCTGGTCAAATACGTTCAGACGCGTGGTCTGTTGGTGATGTTAGACGAGTTGAATGCCAACTACCGGCAAATCTTTACGGATGGCCGGCCGCTGCCCGTGGACCCGAACCCATCGTGGCAGGGTTACTCCTCTGCCAAATGGGATGGCGATGCCCTGGTGGTGAACTCGGCTGGCTTTCGTGACGACTTATGGATCGACAACGCTGGTAGCGTGATCACGTCGGCTGCCAAAGTCGAGGAGCGGATCCGGAGGCTCGACTACGGCCACCTGGATGTGCAGGTAACGGTCGACGATCCAAAGGCTTACACCAAACCGTGGACCGTGACGCTACACCAGCGCGTAGCCCTGAACACCGACCTGGTAGACGAGATCTGCCTGGAGGACCAGAAGGATACGCCGCACCTTAAATAAGTGGCCTTCGCAGAAAAAGGGTGGGAGTGCTGAAACGACTTGCGCCGTTGGGTCACTAGGCTGGTAATGGAACCAGCGGAGAGCAAACCGTCAGTCGATCGCGATCTGGCACTTCAGTTTCTTCGCCAACTCTATGAAGCGAGCCTCGCCCGATACGGGCCGGATCACGAGCAGACGCTCCTGCTGTCCAAGTACGTACATGCATCTGACTCTGATGTCGCGCCAGGATGCGCCAAGCCGGCGCAGGCGTTGCCCATGGCAGCAGTTTAGAGGCGGCTTAGCGACCACCTCGCTAGATCCTCCGCGACGTCCTCGCGGCTTGCGATTTCTGGGTTCCCACTGCGCGTCCGTTGATGGAGGCCGGGGACGGAATCACCGAAGTATCCACCAAACACGCCAGATCCTGTATTGGCAACCCTTCCGCTTCAAGGGCGAAACGCAGCGCGCGTTTTGAGGGGTCGTAATCCACGCGGAGATAGTCCCCGCCACGCACCTGGTCGGTTGCGATCAAGTTCGCCATAGGCTGAACCAGCAGACGCTCGATCGCGCGTTTCAGATGACGCGCACCGTACTTCAGGTCCGTGCCCTCTTCAAGCAGGAACTCCCTGCTGGAGTCGGAAACTTTGAACACGAAGGCACGGCCATTCGCTGTGTTGAAAATCCGCTGTTGAACCGAATTCAGTTCGATATTGACAATCTTCTTGAGTTCCGGCCTGCCCAGCGGCTGGAAGGTGACGATTTTGTCGAGACGATTCACGAACTCGGGCGTAAACTTGCGCCTCGCTGCTTGGATGCCGCTTTGAGCCAGCTTGCCATGCATGTCTTTGTCCACCGTGCCATTGGCCGCATTTTCACGCGCTTCCGCGGCGTGGAACCCCAGGCGGGGGCTCATCAGGGCACTCATCTCCGCAGCGCCCAAATTACTGGTCATGAAAATCATGGCACGAGAGAAATCCACCTTGCGGCCATCTCCCAGAGTCAGCGTTGCTTTGTCCATGATGCCGAGCAGCAGATTCCACAGAGTGTCTGACGCCTTCTCGATTTCGTCAAAAAGCACGAAGCTAAGCTTGATGCTATCGGTGTGATACTCATTGAGAACTTCCTGCGAAAGCACGGGATGGGTCTCGCGATGTCCCAGGTATCCAGGAGGTGAGCCGATCAACTTCGCGATTTCATGGCTATGCTGGAATTCTCCGCAGTCGATTTTGATTACCGCGCGCGGGTTGTTGAGGCAAGCCTCCGCGGTGGCCTCGACGATTCGCGTCTTGCCGGATCCGGTGGGCCCCAGGAATAGAAAGTTGCCGATCGGGCGGCCTGCCGCGCTCATCCCGGTCAGACTCATCTGATAGACGTTTACGATCTGCTGAATTGCCTCGTCCTGACCGACGATCATCCGACGCAAGTTGCTTTCGAGCGAAACTGCGTCCCGCCCCGTCTTTGAAGGATCCAAAGGAGTGTTGAGCCGTGCCATTCGATTTACCGCCTTTCTCGAACGTTTTGGGAGCACCGAGCATACGTGCTCCCAAAACCACAACCGAGCGGCCGCACCTCATCACGATATCGGAGGAATACCGAAGAGAGTGCCTTGTTTAACGTGGGTTCGACACGCACCGCTCGGCCCACTGTGCTTTCAGAATGCGGCATCAACTTGACAGGCACCAGAGAGCTAACCGTTAGATTACAGTTGGATGCAGATCAAGAGAAGTTGAGGGCAGAGACCAGATTCTGAAACCGGGCATCAGAACGAATCTCGTCGAACAGCGGGTCGATATTCAAGAGTAGTGCACCCGGAGAACGTTCTTCCAAGCTGTTTCCCAGGCATTCGATGGCCTCGCCGATGTTGCCTAGAGCAGCATGAACGAGCGCGCTGGCCAGCGGATCCGCGTACCCGACTGAGGACATTTCCGCCAGGCGTTCAATGGTAGACAAAGCCCCACCCTGGTTGCCATTGCGCGACAGCGCGACTCCTAAGATGCCCAAACTGAGCGCGCCCGAGGGATACTTTTGACATTTCATCGCTTCGCCCAGCGCCGCATCGTATCTTCCCTGTTGAAGATGCAGCCGTGCCAACAAATAGTGAGATTCCATGGAATGAGGTTCGAGGGCGATGGCCGCTTCCAACCACCTCTCAGCTTCATCCGCGCGGCCCTGGAGATAGCAGAGAGAGCCCAAAGTACGATTCATGCGGAACGACAGGGGGTCCAATTGCACCGCTGGTTCGAGACATGCCCGAGCCTCGTCAAAATGTCCCAGGATGAACAAGCAGGTTCCGTAAATGTGAAGGCCATCCAAGTAGCCGGGCTGTAGCTCAAGGGCTCTTTTCAACAGCGCCAGGCTCTCCTGCCAATCCCAATCAAAGAAGAACTTCGTTGCCGCCAGCGATGAATGCGCCTGCGCCGACGCAGGATCCAACCGTAAGGCGTCCAGAGCCGCGTGCTTGCCTTTTGCGAAGGCTTCGCTGGGGCGCATCATCCCCCACATCGCCAACCATGTGTAGGCATCGGCCAGCCCGGCATACGGCTCTGCAAAATCGGGATGGAGTGAAATCACGTGATCGAACTGCTCGATGGCGGATTGATAGCCCAGCCGGTTCATCTGGTTCCAAGCCTGCCTGCCCTTCAGGTAGAGGACGTACGCTTCCGTGCTCGGGGCCTTATGGATCCATTCCGGCTGCCACACCGCGCGCAATGCGCGGGCTATGGAGCGCGAGATTTCGTTTTCGATCGAGAAAACATCGCTCGTTTTACGATCGAATACGCGCGACCATCGCACTCGCCGGGTCCCTGAGTCGACGATCCGTGCTGAAACCCGGAGAAGTTCCCCAGCCTTGCGTACCGTTCCTTCAATAATGGTTCCCGCTCCCAAGCGTATGCCGATTTCGTGGGGGTCCTCGATTCGCTTTAGAGCGAACAGGCTGGTCCGGCCGATTACCTGCAACTGCGGAATGGAGGAGATCGCGCTGATGATGTCCTCGGTTATCCCGTCGCAGAAATACTCCTGCTCCGGTTCGGGACTGAGGTTTGCAAAGGGGAGCACTGCTACCGTGCGAGGATTCGGCCGGGCCAGGGTCACCACACGCTCGGTTTCTGAAGGCTTCCCGGACGGTTCCGGATGAGCTACTCGTGAAAACACAGGGACGTAGCTACCCGATGGGAAGGTAATCAGGATTGGATCCTCGCGGCCGTGAGCCTCGTAGTATTCTCGAAGTTTTCTTCGCAGCCGTTGAGCCTCCACCCGAACGATTGAGTCGACAGCGGGGTTGTAGTCAGCTCCACGGTCGAAGACTTCTCGGCCAACTATATACTCCTTCATCAAGTGGACTTCACCCGCGAGACTACGTTCTACAGCCAATCGCAGAAAGCGCTGAAGACGCGCGGAGCGGCGGAACTCAGGACCGGCGAGGATGTGATTCATCTGATCCTGGACTTCCGCAGCCGAAACCGAAGCGGGATAGGCGTCCTTTGGATCGCGGGAGCCAGCCAGGGACATTTTAGATATCAAATGTGCACCTATTTGTACCCAGGTGTTTCCTCGCCGCAACAGCCCCGGCTGGTATCCGCGGCGGTGCCAGCAGCCAAGCCCGCGATCGACGAGTACTTCATCCCGGAGACACGATGAAGAGACAGTGGGAGTTGATTCAGAATGTTTGACGCGCGGTCCTCCGGGCTATGGACAAGCAAGGAAACGCTAATGCGTGTTTTTCGAGAGGGACTGGGCTCGACGATACCCGAGTCTCACCAGGAGAATACGCAATCGCAGCAGCTCGCGTTTAAGCGATGATAGTGAGAATGAAAATCTTCACATCCGCGTGGATGAGTCGAGCTGCGGCCATGAACGTGTGCGCCATCGGCGTTGCTTTGTTCGCGGCTAACAAAATCGTCGATATCTCCATCAACCAACCTAAGGACCTTTTTCCTGAGAGCATCACGTCGCTGAAGGATGGCACGATCATCCTGGGCAGCGTCCCCGGCGGTGTTTACAAGATTAAACCCGGCGAGACGGAAGTGAAGCCGTTCGTCGCAAGGGAAGGTAACGGATTCACCACAGTGCTGGGTGTGCTAGCGGACGAAAAGGCGAACACGCTTTGGCTTTGCAACACGGGCCCGGGAGTCCTGAAGGCGTTCGATCTAGGAACCGGCACGGCGAAAGGATCGTATGCGATGCCGACGGGCGCCGTGTGCAACGACATCGCGGTTGCGGATAACGGTACGGCATACGCGTCGGACACGGCAGGGGCGAAGATCTTCATGTTGAAAAAAGGCGCGGCGGCTCTGGAGCAAGCTGCGGCGGATCCACTATTGGCGGGTGCGGATGGTCTCGCTTTCGGCGACAAGAACACGTTGTATGTGAACAGCGTGACGGCCGGCAAACTGATCAGGCTCGATCTAGGCCCGGATGGTAAAGCGACGAAAGTAACTGAGTTGAAGCTATCAGGTCCATTGGGTGCTCCTGATGGATTACGTGCGATCGGCAAGAATAAGTTCGTCCAGGCAGAGAACGGCAACGCGACACGTATGGGTGGCCGGTTGGCGCTGGTCACGGTAGATCCCAAGACCAATACGGCGACCATCAAGACGCTGAAGGAAGGGATGCAGGCAACACCTGCGACCACAGCAACCAAGGGCATGGCATGGGTGGTGGAAGGTAAACAGGACTATCGCAACGGAAAAAATAAGGGCCAGGACCCGTTGCCGTTTAAGCTGTACGCGGTGAAGCTACCGTAGTCGTTCTGCCTCTAGAAGCCGCACGCTGTCAGTCTCCGGAAATGCGATCTCTATCGGTTAGAGCCCATCCCGGACTTGGCGCGGTCCGCACCTTCTTCCCCGGGAACGCCCATTTCCATCCATGAACCGCGTGCCGTTTCAGCCGACGGAAGGCGGGCAACAGCGTCGTGATACTCATCGCTCCAAGGCCTGCCAACAAAGTGATCGTCACCATGTCCCACAACGGCCGGCGATTAAACAGGCCTGGCCAGTCCATCGCATGCAGGCCGTAATAGACCCAGCGGTTCGCGCGATCGCGCTGGTCGAACTTTACCATCTGGCCGAGGGATGGCGTGAAATACAGCCAAGTCTGGTTCGCGTCGTTGTAGCGCACACGCAGCACAGGCAGCACATACGCGGGCTTGTGCCGGCCCAATTCGAATGACGTGGTCGTCTGGTGATAGTAATTGTCGTAATCTGTCAGCCAATCGCTCGCGATGACGGGAACATTCGGCATCGCCTCCCTGGATGCCTGTTCCATCACTTCCCTGGTGAAGGACGTCATCGCGCCGTTCTCAGGATGACGAATGGATACGAACAGGTGCGGGTTGTCCTGCGGGAGATTTACGGAGTTGATCGCGTTGTTGGTGGTCCAGCGCGCGGCTTCGTCTTTGGTCGTGGGAGGCTGGTAAGCGAGGAAGTAGGGCTCGCCTCTAAACTGGATGAGCTCGACTTCCTTTGGAGCAAACTTTTCCTGGATCTGCCCGATAGCATTCCGCATGTTATCGATGCGGAGTTGTTGCAGGTTCAAGGGACCGCCAGTAATAGCGCGCGCCATGTCCTTGGTCATCGTCGACCTTGCAGAAATGGTGGGATTCCCCATAATGAAACCCTCGCCGTTACTTTCGACGCGCTTTGACACGTCCGTCCATCCGGGGATGGGGAATGTGCTGATGGGGATCATCCCGCTTAGGATCCAGGAGATGGAAAACAAACCAAAAACCAAGCCGGCATAGTGGTGCCACTTCATCCAACTGGAATATGGCGTGTAGGACCCAACACCTTTGTGACGGAATCTTGGTTTGAGCGCGATGCGCCAGATTCCGAGGACCACACCGCTTACCGCCATGAGCATGGCGGTCCAGGCAATGAAATCCAGCAACGGCGTCCACCAGGTTCGCTGTCGAAAGAAGAACAGGTTGTGAAGGACGTAGCCGGAAATAGCCAGAGTGCGGCCTCTCCGGTCCGTTTTCTGAACGATGTCGTTGCTTTTTTCGGAGACGTAATATTCGGTGCCTGCGGGATTGTTCATCGCAATGCGATGCAGGGGAACATATCCGGCCAGTGTGGGGATTCTGGTGTATTCGTCGGGGCTCTCGAGATAACCGTCGTAGGTCATTGTGGAGGCGTACTCGGGCGCGAACTGCTTCATCCATTTCAGAGCCTGTTCGCCGCCCATTGCCGGAAGGACTTCACCCGTGTCTGCATAGACCGCGGACCAGTTGCCGATGCTGACCCTGGTGAAGCGATACACGGGTCGGCCGTTATACATGGACAATCGCACGCGATACGGTTTGATGCCTACCTTCGCAGCGGCCTCAGCCGGCGTTATGGTTGCCGTCGAAAAGTTGAGGGGCTCAAGCCGCAGCAGGCGCTCCCCGGTGGTGATTTGGGGATGGCCGTAATACATGAGGACCACGCCTGATAGCGTCCAGATGAGGAACATCGCAGTGATTGCGATGCCCAACCAACGATGCGAATAAATGAGGAGCTTGCGCCAATCGAGCAATTTGCGGATATTCATGTCGCCATACCCTGGACGTTATCAGCTTCGGTTTAGAGTATATCGGAAGCACACAGGCGATATCGTGTAGACTTGGCGAGAATGGAGGTGTTCATGAAACGTTTATTGACTGGAATAGGGCTGACCATCCTGCTGTTCACGCCGGCCGTTGCCGATGCGCAGATTCTGGTTGCAGGAGAAGGTCCGGTCGTCTATGGGCACCATCATCTGAATACCACGAACATGGAGGCACAGAAGAAGTTCTATGCCGACACGCTCGGCGGCATCGTGGCCAAGATCGGTTCAGGTGACCGGCAGCAGGAGATCATCAAGTTCCCGAATGTTCTGATCTTTTTCCGTCCGATGCAGGCGCCTACGGGGGGCTCGATCGGCACGACCGTTAACCACATCGGCTTTTCCGTTCCCGATCTCAAGCCGCTGGTGGCAAAGATCAAGGCGAATGGGTTCAAAATGATCACCACCGATTCGGTGGCCGCGAACGTGAAGGTGACCGACGACATTGCGGCCGCCAGTCCGACGACGAACCTCGCATTTGCGCTTGGTCCGGAGGATGTCAAAGTAGAGTTCGTCGAAGTCAAATCGCAGAAGGTTCCGATTCAGCTTAATCACATCCACTTTTTCGGGCAGATGAACACCGAGATGCAGGCGTGGTACGCGAAGACGTTCGGCGCGAAGATGTTGCCGGCCAATCCGGCATCCGCTTTCGTACAGGATCAACTGCCCGGCGTAGCCCTGAACTTCTCGCCATCGCCGACGCCGACCGTCGGCACGACCGGCCGAGCGATCGATCACATCGGTTTCGAGATCAGAGACCTCGAGGCGTTCACGAAGAAGCTGGAAGCCCAGGGCATCAAGCTGGATCGTCCCTATACCAAGGTGCCCCAACTTGGCATAGCGATCGCGTTCATCAAAGACCCTTGGGGAACGAATATCGAAATGACGGAAGGACTCGCGGACATTAAGTAGGGCAGGTCAAATGAGAACAACTATTCTTGCTCTGGTCGCGGCGCTGTCATCCGCCGCCCCGCCCGCTTTCGCGCAACTCCTGAGTCATCCGGACGCACCGATCCGCATCGGTCACTATCACCTCAACGTGACTAGCGTCGAAGCCCATAAGAAGTTTTGGGCCGACACGCTGGGCGGCAAAGCAATGAAGTTCGGCAACATCGATGTCATTGAGTTTCCCGACGCGTTCGTATTCCTACACGTGCAGAAGCCGGCCGGCCCGACCCGCGGCACCGCCTTCGATCATATAGGCTTCGCAGTACCGAACGTGCCGGCGATGGCGAAGAAGCTGGCAGGCGCGGGATATCAGGAAACTACGGGGCGGGAGCCGAAGCCGGGTGAGCCTCCACCAGCGGCATCGGGCACGTCGGCGGTGTATGGACGCTTTGCGTATTTTCTCGGCCCTGACGGGGTGAAAATCGAACTGGTTACCAATGATCAAAAAGCGGGTGATCAAAAAGACGCGGCGCCTATCGTGGCGCATCACATCCACTTCATCAACAAGCAGTACGTGGAGATGCAGCAGTGGTACATGAAGGCGTTCGACGCGACGTTGCGTGCAGGGCAAACCGACTTCTTCATTGGCGCCGACTTGCCAGGCGTCGGATACAGCCTCAACTTCTTCCGGTGGGAAGGCGATCAGTCTATCACTCACGTCCCCACAGCCGGCCGCGTTGTAGATCATGTTGGATTTGAAGTGAAGAACCTGGAGGCGTTTTGCAAAGCGCTGGAAGCGAAGGGTATCAAGGCCATTCGGCCTTACAAGAAGAAAGACGCAGCCATGAATAACATCGCCACTGCGACGATCATGGATCCTTGGGGAGTGTCAATCGAGCTGACCGAGGGCCTGGACAAGATCCACTGACTACATCTTGTCTGGGGGATGTTAGACTACCGTGCATTATGAACATCTTGATTACAGGATGCAGTTCGGGAATAGGATTTGCGACGGCGCGGGATCTTGCGCGGGCGGGCCACAAGGTATTTGCGACGATGCGAAATCCCGCAAAGTCGCCTGAATTGGCTCAGATTGCCGCCCAGGAGCACTTAAAGCTGGACGTGCTGACGCTGGACGTCGATTCGACAGAATCCGTGCGCTCCTGCGTCGCTTCGATTCCGGCAGCTATTGATGTCCTGGTAAACAACGCGGGCATTGAATACCACGGCACAGTGGAAGAGCTGCCTATTGAGTCCGTGATGGCCATCATGAATACGAACTACGGTGGAACTGTCCGCTGCATCCAGGCGGTGCTGCCGCAGATGCGAGAGCGGGGCGACGGCTGCATCATTAATATCGCATCGGTGGCCGGCCATATTTCGAGTTCTCCGCTGGGTGCGTATGCCGCCTCAAAATACGCCGTGGAAGCGATCAGTGAGGCGCTGGCCGGCGAAGTGAAGCCCTTCAACATTCGTGTGGCCGTGGTAGAGCCTGGGATTCAGGACACACGCATGGCTCGCGATATTCGAGATTCGATCCACTCGGCCTACCCGCAACCAGCGCGGTTCTCGGGTTTGTTCCGGGCAGCTTTGGCAAAGCCTGTGCCGCCCGAGGTGACTGCCGGGATCATTCGAGGCATTATTGAAAGCGGCACCTGGAAGTTCCGGCACCTCTCGGGCCCGGATGCGGCTCCGTTCGTGGGCTGGCGGGCGTCGATGAGTGATGAGCAATGGATCGATTGGAACGCTCTGGACGATGATTCCTGGTACGCGGCGGTGCAGCGGGACTTCGGCCTGGATGCCCGCGCTTAGATAGCCACAAATGTAGCAATTTGTGGCACCTGAGTTGCACGGCTTTTTTGGAGAGCATGAGCGAGAACCAGCCGGAGCCAACCGCAGGAAAAAAACAAACTACCGGAATTGCCGGTCTGGACGAGATT
Organism: Terriglobia bacterium; assembly: GCA_963766615.1. Classification (GTDB taxonomy): domain Bacteria; phylum Acidobacteriota; class Terriglobia; order Bryobacterales; family Bryobacteraceae; genus Palsa-187. The sequence goes on along the minus strand of CAVYBC010000003.1, from coordinate 78,432 downwards.
CTCGGCGGTGGTTTACCGACAAACCGCTTATATGTTTTGGAGGGGCAGCCGGGAAGCGGGAAAACCACATTTGCAATCCAGTTTCTGACAGAGGGCGTCCGTCTGGGCCAGAGAGTGCTCTATGTGACCCTATCGGAAACAGCGGAAGAATTAAATGACGTTGCGATTTCGCATGGTTGGACCCTGGACGGGATCGACCAGATCGAGCTGAATTCCATTTCTGAGCAATTGCAGGAGGAGGCGAATTACACCGTCTACCATCCTTCCGATGTGGAATTGGGCGAAACCGTGAAGCGTATTCGGGCAGAAGTAGAGCGCTTGAATCCGGATCGTGTTGCGCTGGATTCCGTATCGGAACTGAAAATCCTCTCCCAGACCAACGTTCGTTATCGCCGGGAAATATTGGGGCTAAAGCAGTTTTTCGCTGGTAGAAATTGCACGGTACTGGTTCTTGACGACTGTACATCGATCGAGGGCGCACAACAATTACAAAGCATCGCCCATGGCGTGATCCGAATGGAGCGCGAGGCCCGGGAATACGGTGTCACGCGCCGCCAGTTACATGTGGTGAAAATGCGCGGGGTTCGTTTTCAGGATGGCCGCCATGATTTTGTAATCAAGAGCGGGGGCCTGGAAATCTATCCCCGGTTGTCCGCCCGCAGCCCATCCCCAATCAAATACGATGGGGCCCTGCAGAGTGGAAGTGCTCAGCTAGACACGTTGCTGGGCGGAGGGCTCGACTGCGGATCCAGCACCCTTATTCTGGGGCCCGCGGGTTGCGGGAAAACAACTCTTTGCTCGCACTATCTCCTGACCGCGCTGCAACGCGGGGAGCGCGTGGTGTGCTATCAGTTTGAGGAAAGCCGGGAAACATTCCTGCGCCGGTCCGCAGGCTTCGGAATGACTTTCGAGCCCTTCCTGGAATCCGGACAGTTTGAACTGGTACAGGTGGACATCGCGGACCTTTCGCCTGGCGAGTTCGCTTCCGGGGTGCGGCAAAAGGTGGAAGGAGAAGGTGCCCGCTTCATCGTCATCGACAGTCTGAACGGTTACCTGAATGGCATGCCCAGCGAACGGTTCCTGCTGATTCACATGCATGAACTTCTTTCCTATCTGGGGCAAAGGGGAGTGGTGACTATACTGACCGTCGCGCAGCACGGAATGATGGGAGCGGCCATGCAAACGCCAGTGGACGTAAGCTTTCTGGCCGACACCGTGATTCTCTTGCGATTCTTCGAGGCTGGCGGAGCGGTCCGGCAAGCGATTTCCGTAGTCAAGAAGCGCCGGGGATCGCACGAGCGCACGCTTCGTGAACTGAAAATCGGGTCAGGGGGCATACAGGTGGGCGAGACGCTGGAGCAGTTTGAGGGCGTTCTCACCGGCGTCCCTCGCTATCGGGGCAAAGCCGACACTTTGCTTAGCGGCAAGCAGTAGAGGGCATGTTTAGACGAGGCGCGGTTGAAATGCGAGTCTTGATCCTCGCACCAGTCGGTCGTGACGCGCCGTTGCTGTCAGCCACGCTAGCCGCTCTGCAAATAGAAACTGCAATTGCCGCCGATGCTCAAGCAATACTGGGAATGCTTGGGGAAGGCGCTGGCGCCACTATTATTGCGGATGAAGCGTTGAGCCAGGAATTTATTCATGGTCTCACGGAGTGGCTGAAGCCCCAGCCTCCCTGGTCCGATCCTCCTTTTATCATCCTGACCTCCGGAGGCAGGCCCACACTTCAAAACCATCTTCGCGGACAAGCCTTACAAACGCTGGGGAATTTTACGCTGATTGAGCGTCCCATTCGTCCCGAGACGATAGAAAGCTCGGTTCGCAGCGCTTTACGAGCCCGTATGCGCCAATACGAGATTCGCAGCCGGCAGGAGGCGCTATTGCAAGCCAACGCCGATTTGGAGCAATTCGCGCATTCGGCCAGCCACGACCTAAGAGAACCGATCCGCAGTATCGGGATCTACAGCGAACTTCTGGCCCGAGAATATGGCAGCCTGCTGGACAAGAACGGGGCTGAATATCTATCCTCCATCCGCTCAGCCGCGCAGCGCATGGACAACCTTTTGAGTGACCTTCTTGCGTATGCGCACGCATCGAGCATTTTGGACGGAGAGCTTGAGCCGATAGATGCGACTTATCCGCTGGAAGGAGCACTTGACAATCTAGCGGGGGCGATTGAGGAGAGCGGGGCGCAAATCACCATCGGCGCCATGCCCATTGTTCGAATGCATGAAAGCCACCTCGCACAGGTGTTTCAAAACCTGATGAGCAACGCAATCAAATATCGCAGGGAAGAGGTCGTTTTGAGGATCGACATTTCTGCCACAATTGCCGATAGGCGGTCCGTAATCAAGGTTGCGGATAACGGGATAGGTGTTCCAGACGCTTATAAGGAGACTATTTTTGGAATCTTTAAGCGCCTGCACTCCAATAGCAAATATGCGGGCACGGGTATGGGACTAGCGATTTGCCAACGCATTGTTGAACGATACAGGGGGCGCATCTGGGTAGAGTCTGAACCTGGAGAGGGGTCGACCTTTTGCTTTACTATCCCGTGGTGACTACGGGAACGCGGAGGTTGTTTAATGCACTTCTCGCGGATCGGGTTTCAGGGTAACTGGCTGTGTGTAGGTCTGACCATCTAGAGTCAAGCGCACAGTGTACTGGCCTGGGGGGAGCAGCGGAGTCCCTCGGTTCAGGCCTTCGGCACGCGTTTGTGCGGGAGGCATGGAAGAAGTACAGGCGTCGGGCTGAGTCGAGGTGGCGGCGCGCACGCCGGCTGCGTTGAGAGCGAAACGCTGCATTCCCGCGGTTGCTGTTGGCGGCGGAGCAGGTTGCTCCCAAATCGCCTGAACGTTAATAGCCTCGGTGTCCACCGGCCGGACACGCGTATCGCTGGCCGCGCAAGCCCGCACGACTCCAGCGCTATTCAGCAGCTCCAGTTTCAGAGGCTTGGCGGCCGGGACCTTGAGCCAATAGTAGAGCAGGACGCCGGAGGGAGGGTTCAGATTCTGTGGTTCCTCATGAGGCATGGGAGTGCCATTCTGGCTGCCGGTCCGAATCACGTAGGTTTCGCCGGGCTGGAAGAGCCAGATGTTTGAGGAAACGATTTGTGGTCCTTTCGACGCTAGTTCGCGGAGCGGGGCCATCTGATCCATCACCCAGAAACCCCGTCCGTGAGTCGCGATGGCGAGATCGTCGCCGTGCACCAGGATGTCGCGAATGGAGGTGACGGGCATGTTGTTCTGCAGCGGCTGCCATTGGTCGCCATCGTTGAAAGAAACGTAGACGCGCAGTTCGGTGGCGGCGTAGAGCAAGCCCTTGGCTTTGGGGTCCTCCTTGACGGAGTTCACATAGGCGCCCTCAGGGATGCCAGCTGACGATGTTCCGCCAAGTCTTGCCGCCATCGTGAGTGCGATAGATGTAGGGCTTGTCGTCGGCCAGCCGATGCCGGTCTACTGAGGCATAGGCAGTCTCCGCGTCGAAGTGTCCGGCTTCGATTTGTGAGACCTTGCTCCAGGCCGTCATGGCGGGCGGCGTCACGTTGTTCCAGGTTTTGCCGTCGTCGCGTGTGACATGAATCAGACCGTCATCGGTGCCTACCCAAACCGTTGTGGCCTGGAGTGGAGACGGGCCAATCGTATACACGACGCCAAACCGATCGGTCATCGGCTGGTCGATATCCTTCGCCGTCAAGGGGTCAAGATTGGCGGGCACAGGCGGATTCAGGCGCGCCAAATCGGGGCTGATCTTCTCCCAAGTCTTGCCGCGATCGCGCGAGCGCATCACGAATTGATTGGAGTAGTAGAGCGCCTCGTCGGCCAACGAGAATACCTGCGGAAGCGTCCAGGTTTTGCGGTTCGGATCGTTAGGATCGGGAGGCGGCAGTTCACCGCCCAGGGGAACAGAAATATTTAAGGCCTGATCGCAACGTCCGTTCCCGTTCCCATAAAGGATATTGCCATCCTTTGGATCGGGGACCATTGTTGCGCTCTCACCGGCCAAACAAGTGGGTTCCCAGTTGCGGAACGACAGCACGCCTTCCCGCGAGAGTGTGCTTACACCCACGCCGCCGCTATCTTGCTGCGCACCGTAGAGCCAGTAGGGGAAGCGATTATCGGCCGCCACGTGATAGAGCTGCGCGGTGGGCTGGTTATACCAGGTGCTCCAGGTCTTGGATCCGTCCACGCTGACGACAGTTCCCTGGTCGCTGCTGAGGACCATGCGGTTGGGATCTTTGGGATTGATCCAGAGCTGGTGGTAGTCGTCGCCGCCGGGTGCTCCTTTAACAGGCACGAAGGTCTTGCCGCCGTCGGTGGTCAGGTATGTCGCCGTGTTGATGATGAAGGCGCGGTCTGGATTTACGGGATCGATCGCAACTCCGTTGAAGTACCAGCCTCGGCTTCCAAGGCGCGGTTCGGCGTTCGCAAGCTTCCATGTGACGCCGGCGTCGCTCGAAATGTAAATGCCGCCGGTGGGTTTGGCAGCCGGGTTGGGATCAGCGACAGAGCCCGCAGCAGCGCCCCGAGCCGGACGAGGCGGGGGCGAAGCGCTGCCCAGGTCGTCCACGACCGCCCACAAACGTTTCGGATCGCTCGGCGCGATTGCAATGCCGATTCTGCCGACAAACTCATCGGAGGGGAGTCCTCCGCTTAGACGCTTCCACGTGTCGCCGCCGTCAGTGGATTTGAAAAGTCCACCGCCGGGCAGATTGGTGGGGGCGTAGACCGACCACGGGGGACGCCGTGTTGCCCAAAGCGCGGCGTAAATGACGCGAGGATTTTTGGGGTCGATCGCCAGATCCACCGCACCAACGTCGTTGGGCCGCGTCGCGTCGAAGAGCACCTTCTTCCACGTCGCTCCGCCGTCGGTGGACCGGAATACACCACGGTCCGGGTCCGGAGCGTAGATGTGCCCAAGAGCGGCAACGTACACACGATTGGCGTTGGTTGGATCAACCACAACGCGTCCGATTTGCCTGGTTTGGTCCAGGCCGATGTGGGACCACGTCTTGCCGGCGTCGGTCGATTTGAACATGCCGATGCCGTAAGAATTCTGGCTCCGGATGTCGGATTCACCTGTGCCCACATAGACTACATTCGCGTCGGAAGGAGCGACGGCAATTGCGCCCATGGAGCCGATTGGAATGCCCTGGTCGGAGATGGGAAACCAGGTGCGGCCGGAGTTCTCGGTCTTCCATACACCCCCTCCGACGGAACCCATGTAGAAGGTGTCGGGTTGGCTGGCGTGGCCGGCAACGCCGAACGTCCTTCCGCCACGCATGGGTCCTACATCACGCCATTGCAAGCCTGCCAGCACCTTTGCGGGATAGGGTTGGGCGTGACAAGGTATTGGCCCCAGGATTGCGATTGAGAAGATCGGGGAAAGCCATCGGCCTTGAAGAGTCATTCGTTTTGCTCCTGCGGCAAGGCCACTCTACCAGGAATGCGCGATTTTCGCGCTAGGACGAGCCGAAAGATCAATTTAGCACGTACCTGCATCTTAAGGATTATATTCCTTGACAGGTATATTCCACTTGGAGTATATAAAGAGTGTGGAATCTGTTTTCGAAATCATTGCGGAGCCAAACCGCCGCGCGATATTGAGCTTATTGGTGTCATCGCAACAGTCGGTTGGCGAAATTGAACGTCAGCTTCGTATGCCGCAGCCGACTGTGTCAAAGCACCTGCGGGTACTGCGGGACGCCGGTTTCGTGGAATCTGCAGTGGACGCACAACGCCGTCTGTATCGGCTCAAGCCAGGACCACTTCAGGAGGTGGATGCCTGGCTGGCTCCGTTCCGACGGTTCTGGTCCGCTCACGTCGATGCTCTCGAACGCCACCTCGACCGAATGGAACAATCCACATCAACGAAAAAGAAGACAAGGAGAAAAAAATGACCAACCAAGAACAGTACACACCGGGCCCTGCCATCCAGGCGGAGGTACGAAGGGATGGAGAGAAGTGGACGCTAATTCTCGTCAGAGAACTGCGCCACTCGCCGGAAAAAGTCTGGCAGGCACTTACCGACCCGTCGCAACTGCGCGAGTGGGCGCCCTTTGAAGTCGACGGAAACCTGGGTAGGGTTGGGACGGTGAAGCTCACCTGGGTGGGGGCACCCAAGGCGCAAGAAGCGACAGTGACGCGAGCCGACGCTCCCAAGGTGCTTGAGTACAACGATACCCGTTGGGAATTGGAAGCCTTCGGTGGCGGCACGCGGCTGACGCTGTGGAGCACCATCGATCGCCGCTTCATCTCAATGGGTGCCGCCGGGTGGCACATTAGTTTCGATGTTCTGGATCGCCTTCTCAGCGGAACGCCCATCGGCCGCATCGCTGGCGGCGGAGCGATGGGGTTCGCCGGCTGGCAGCGGCTGAATGCGGAGTACGCCAAACAATTCGGTGTGGAAGCTCCAAGTTGGCCAGCCAAGGCCGCCCAATCCTAGACGAGCCCTCACTGGGTGGCGGGCAACCGCCACCTTCTCTTAGTCCGATAGTACAGGCGGCCTTCGAAGAGCCTCCCTTATCTAAGATAAATTGCTTGTCGCCTCGTAGATTCCTCCTAATACCAGATTTGCTCCGGGTGGGCCATGCTTGAATCACGGCATGCACCTGACCAATTTCATCCTGGCCTTCTTCGGATGCGGAGCCACTCTGTGGCTGGTCCGCATGATTATTGCGTATCGCCGCAGCCGTATGGCGCCGAAGTGCTGGTGTTGCGGAATGTCCAAAGTAGTCCCGTGGAAAATCCACCATACCGACTACCTGGCTCTGCTGAGCATGATGGTACCGATGCGCTGCCTGGGCTGTTTAACGCGTTTTTACGGATTGCGGTGGGTCCGCCCTGCTTCACGCAAGGCTGCTGGTACGAAGCGGCCTCCGGTACCACAACCGCAGATCATTCCAGTCCGCCTCCGCGTGCGCGCAAGCCTTGACGAAGCGAAATCCGCCGCAGTGGCGGTTTCCAACTAAACAGCCGACCTCGAAGTGAGAGACCTACAATAGTAAAGGTCTTCTCGAATGGGAACTTTCAGCAACGGAACTTGCGCGAACACCAGGTGGTCTTCACACTAATCCGTGACCCACCCCGCTGTCCGCGATCTGTTTCAGACTCTCGTCCGTCAGGAAGCCTTCCATCAGTTTGTCTCCAGCCTCACCCGCCGCGATCCCGGGCCTTTTGCGCTCTCCGGCCTGACCTCCGCTGCTAAGGCGCTCTACCTTGTCCTGACCTGGCAGGCCACCGAAAAACCGATCCTCGTATTTACGGACGGCAATCAGAGCGCGGAACTGCTGGAGGAACTCTGCACCACGTTCTTCCATTTGCTGATCGACCGGCCCGGCGTGGGCGAGCCTCAGCTACTTCCCGCGCTCGATGTTCTGCCCGGCCAGAGCCTGTCGCCGCATCCTGATATTTCCGGGGACCGCGCCATCGGCCTTTGGCGATTGGCGGAGAACACCGCGCCGATCACGATCGCCCCGATCGCCTCCGCGCTGCTGCGCACCCATGACGCCGATTTCTACCGCCGCCTTGCGCTCGACCTCCGCACCGGTGATGAATTGCCACTCGAAACCATCGAGTCTCACCTCCAATCGATCGGCTACGAAAAGCACGACCCGGTGGAAATGCTCGGCGAGTACTCCATCCGCGGCGGCATTCTGGATGTCTTCAGTGTAGAGAGCGCCCGCCCCCTTCGCATCGAATTCTTTGGAGACGAAATCGAATCTATCCGCAGGTTCGATCCGGAGAGCCAACGCTCTGTGCTCAAGATTCAGGAAGCCCGCGTTCTTCCCATGGTGGATCAGCCGCGGTCGCGCAAGCTGTTTCACGAAATCGCGGAAAAGCTGGATTACTCGGGCGTCGCCAGCCCTGGCGATCCTTTTCCAGGCTGGGAATTCTCCGCGCCTCTGGTCGAGCCTCGCCATCATTCCCTTCTTTCGTTGTCTGCTGACGCCCTGGTCGTATTGGACGAGCCCGATCAGATCCGCTCCGCTTCTGAGCGCCTCTTCAAGCGAGTAGACCAAATCAACTCCGAGCATCCAGAGACCGTGCCGCTGGCTGCCGCAAACTTCTTCCAATGGGCTGAGCTGGAAAACATCATCCACAAGTGCATGCAGCTTGCGTTGCGCGAACTGGACCTGGGCCTCGGCGCCGCACATATCGCTACTCGGCCATCGCTCGCGTTCCACAACAATATGCCCGTGGCCGTGAATGAGGCCAAGACGATGGTAGAGCAGGGATATCGCGTGGCGTTCTTCGCGCCTACCAACGGAGAACTGGAACGCCTGTCCGACGTTCTGCGGGAATACTCGGTGCCTTTCCAACTGGGCCTTGCGCCTAACGAAGCTGCGTCGCCCTACCTGGCGGAACGAGCCTATTTGGCTGGTCCAGTCGCCAGCACGTACCTGATCAAAGGGCTGGTTCGTCGAGGCGTCGTCTTCCCGGAAGCTCGCATCGCGTTCATCGGGTCGGAAGATCTCTTCGATACATCCGACTTCGCACCACAGCCCGGCATCACCAAGACGCGAGGCTCCGCCTTCGCCGCCGACCTGGCCGACCTGAAGCCTGGCGACTTCGTCGTGCACACCACACACGGCGTGGGTCGATTCCAGGGTTTGCGCGAAATCGTGCAAGGTGACGTGAAGTCGGATTTCATGCTGCTCGAGTATTCCAACGACGCCAAGCTTTACGTTCCTCTGGCGCGGCTCGACCTAGTGGAGAAGTATCGCGGCGGAGGCGAGTCGGGGCCAGCTCTGGACAGGCTCGGCGGGTCGACCTGGACCGCGCGCAAGACCCGCGTCAAGGCCAAGATGATGGACATGGCCGATGAGCTGTTAAAGCTCTACGCCGAGCGCCGCATGGCCGACGGCTTCGCCTTCTCACCCGACTCCAACTGGCAGCGCGAATTCGAAGACGCCTTCGAGTACACCGAAACAAAAGACCAGCTCGCCGCCGTAAAGGAAATCAAGCGCGACCTGGAATCTTCTCATCCCATGGACCGTCTTCTCTGCGGCGACGTCGGCTTTGGCAAGACCGAGGTCGCGATGCGGGCGGCCTTCAAAGCTCTGGGCGACGGCAAGCAGGTCGCAGTGCTCGCGCCCACCACGGTGCTCGCATTCCAGCATTTTGAAACCTTCAAGCGCCGTTTCGCTGCCTTCCCGGTGCGCGTCGAAATGTTTTCAAGATTCCGCGCCGCAAAAGATATGAAACCCGCGCTGGAAGATCTTGCCTCGGGCAAAGTGGACATCGCCATCGGAACGCACAAACTTCTTTCCAAGGACGTTGAGTTTGCCGACCTGGGTATCCTGATCGTCGACGAAGAACAACGCTTCGGCGTGCGTCACAAGGAACGCCTGAAGCAGATGCGCAGCAACGTGCACGTACTGGCCATGAGCGCGACGCCAATCCCGCGCACTCTCCACATGTCGCTTCTGGGTATTCGCGACATGAGCGTCATTGAGACTCCTCCCAAAGATCGCCTGGCGATCCAGACGGTGGTCGCGCACTTCGATGGCGACTTGGTCAAAACCGCCATTGAACAGGAACTGAGCCGCGGCGGCAAGGTCTACTTCATCCACAATCGTGTGGATTCCATCTTTACGCGCGCGGTCTGGATCAAGGAACTGGTCCCCACGGCCCGCGTGGGCGTCGGCCACGGCCAGATGGACGAGAAGGAATTAGAGCGCGTGCTGTTAGGCTTCATGCGCCACGAATACGACGTGTTCGTGTCCACCACCATCGTCGAAAACGGCCTCGACATTCCGCTCGCAAACACGATCATCATTGAGCATGCCGAGCGCTACGGCCTTTCGGAAATGTATCAGCTTCGAGGCCGTGTCGGCCGATCCAACAGGCGAGCCTACGCGTACCTGTTGGTGCCCGCCGATACCGAGCTAAGTGAGATCGCCCGCAAGCGCCTGGCCGCCTTGCGCGAATTCTCAGACCTTGGCGCAGGCTTCAAAATCGCTGCCCTCGATCTGGAATTGCGAGGCGCAGGCAACCTCTTAGGCGGCGAGCAGCACGGCCACATCGCCGCCGTCGGCTTCGACATGTATCTGCGGATGCTGGAAGAAACCGTGCAGGAGTTGAAAGGCGAGCATGTCGCCCCGGAAGTCCATTCCGCGCTCAATTTGGGTTTAGATATCCGCATCCCCGCAGATTACATCGCCGACGAACAGCAGCGCCTGAGGGCCTACAAACGGATCGCCGACGCAAAGGACCCCGAGCAAGCCGACAAGGTCCGCGGAGAACTGGAAGACCGCTACGGTCCGGTTCCCCGTGGCCGTCGAGACGCTGGTCCAATTCGGTCTGCTCAAAACTCAGGCACAGCAACTGGGAATAGAAGCGGTCGACCGCCGAGGCGGAGCCTTCATGATCAAGTTCCACCCTGGGGCGCAGATCGACCCGCAAAAGCTAATGGCGTTAGTGTCGACGCGCCCGGGAGCTCAATTCACTCCTGCCGGAGTGCTCCGTGTCCCTCTACCGGCGCAGCAGGAAACAGCGGTCGTGCTGGAAGCTTTGGCCGAGACGTTAACAGCCCTCGCGTAAGAAACAATGAATGATAGACTCGGGACGAGATATGCGGCTTCTCGCGTGCTTCGCGCTGATGGCGACGACAACCTTCGCCGGATGGGAGCGGTCGGTGTCAGGGGCGGAGTATTTCACAGATTCACCGCCTCCCCATTCATTTGCATACTTCCGGGTTGATCCGTGCCTGCGTCCCAACAGCATGGCTTTGGGCCGTGCCATCGACTGCGCTACGCCGGGCTTTAAATCCGCCGAGCTGGCCGAGGTAGGCAAGATCGGACAATTCACAATCTACGATTTATGGTATTCAAGAAACGGCCACTACTCCGACGTTAGGTCTGTTTTAGTGATGACAGGCGTCGACCAGTATCGGGAAATTAACGTACAGGTGCGCCGCGCCGAGCTGTTCCCCGCGAGCGAAATCGTTACATTAGACGGCGAACCGATCTTGATCGCCAAGTCGCACGACGGAGGAAACCACAATCGAATTGATAACGTGTTTTACATGTTCCGCCCGAGCGGGCTCGTGGCACCGGACTTTGAGGCGATTGGTCAGGCCGTCAAAAAGGTCATGCCCGCAAACATGTCAGTTCGGACGGTGACCGACGATTTCGAAGCGATGACTCAGGTAGTGGAAACATATAGAAGCGATCTCAATCTGCCTCCCGTATCCGTTGAAGAGCGAGGCAGAATCACGGTCAGCTACCGGTTCATGAATGGACGCGCAGTCGTTACAAGCGCCAAGTACGAGCCCCACTTGCTAGGGAAATAGCGCCTAGCGCCGTTTTTGGCGCTAAAAGGCATCCCCAACCTTCAACACAGCATCAGGCGCGGCAAGCGGAGCAACCATTTCCTGCTCTCCGTAAGCCATGATCGACTGATACTGGCGACCCCTCGGATCGCGATGGACGATCAGACGTCGAGCGAACAGATCGAACACCCAATACTCGGCGATCTCCGCTCGCGCATAGAGTGCGGCCTTCTTCGTGAGGTCGAAGCCAAGGGTTGTCTCGGACACCTCGACCAACAGGCGAAGATCGGACGGGCGCGGATTCGAAGTTTGATATTCCCGGTACGACCGCTGGAGCAGGATCACATCTGGTTCTGGCTCATTCGTCGGGTTATCCTCGGGCGCAACATCAATGGGGGTTTCCGAATTCACAAATTCCGCTCCGAATGTTCGCCTGAGCCAATCAGCCACCAAGGTGGTCGTGATCGTGTGCGGCCGTCTTTTGCCCATCTTACTGATCAGCTCTCCCTCAATTAACTCCAGACGTTCTCCATTGAGAAGGCCTGCGTTTTCAAGGGCGTCACACTCCGCACGGGACCAGTGCTTCCGTGGGGGATCCGAAGAGAGGAACGATTCTTGGGTGACGACACTAGGCATGTCAGCTACTTAGATTTTAGCTGTGTTTGACGACGACAAAAAAAGACGGCGACCCGAAGGCCGCCGTCCATCATACGTGAGTATTAGAAAACCTAGGATTCGAAATATCCCGCAGCCAACTCCGGCTTCTGCGCCAGCGCCTGCTGCCAGTAGTTGCGAGCCTCATCATTGGCGCCCTTCGATTTAAAGGCATGACCCAGGTTCAGCATCGCTTCCGGGAAATTCGGACGCTCCGTCAGTGCTTCCTGATACAGGCGAATCGCGTCTTCAATCTGACCTGACTTCTGCAGCAGAAGGCCGGTGTTGTAGAACAGTTCCGGAGTCCGCTCGCCTGCTTCAATCAGTTTCGCTTGAAGGTCCAGAGCCTTGTCCAGATCCTCGCGTTCCACTGCCAGGGCAGCTAGACCGCGCAGCGCGTCGAAGGAATGCGGATCGGCTTCCAACACCGCCTCAAACGACCGGGAAGCCGCGTCACGATCGCCGACGTTCCAGGACGCCAGGCCAAGGTTTAAATGCGCCTCCGGCCAATTCGGGCGCTTGCGGATACATTGCTGGAAGGCTTCCATGGCGCCGCGATGATCGGCCTTCTCCAGGCGCAGATAGCCCAGGCGGAACCAAGCGTCTTCCCATTCGGAATCGCGATTCAGAAGCTTCACATAGAGCCGCTCGGCTTCTTCCTTTTCACCCTGTTGCTCCATGACGCTGGCCAGGTTGTAGAGGACGTCGGTCAGGTCCGGTGAAATCTTCAATGCCTTTTCGTAAGACTCACGAGCCCCGGTCAGGTCGCCGGATTCCTGCCGCACAATACCCAGGTTGACCTGGGCCTGCTTGGCGTCCGGACGAACACGGGCCGCCTCCGCGTACGCCTTGGCCGCTTCCGGGCGGCGACCGCATTTCTGCTCCGCTACACCCAGGTTGAACCAGCGCTCAAAATGGTCGGGCGTGAATTCCACCAGCTTGGCGCAATAGCGCGAGGCCGCTTCGAAGTCGCTGGACTGGAACGCGCACGTCGCCAGACCCTCCAAAGCCGCCTGCGAGAAGGGCCGCAGCACCAGGAGCCGTTCGGAATACTGCTGCGTCGCGGCATAATCCTTGCGAGCCATTCCGATCGTAATCAGGTTGACCAGCGATTCTTCAGATTGCGGATTCTGGGCCAGAATCTGGTTGTAGATCGTCATGGCCTCGTCGAACTTCCACAGGAGTTGGAGAGCTACAGCTTTTCCGAACAGCGCGGTGGGCTGATCGGGACGGCCGGCCAGAACTTTGTCGAAGCAACCGATAGCCGGCTCCGGCTTTTCCTGGTGAAGCAGGCAAATACCCAATCCCAGTTGGGCTTCCTGCCTTGCCGGATCGGAAGCCAGCGATTTCTGGAACGAATCCGTCGCCTCCTGCCAGCGCCCTAGCTTTTCATAACAGATGCCCAGGTTGAAATTCGCGGTAGCGTGGCGCGGCACCACTTCCAGCAGCTTTTCGTAGGTCTTGACGGCGTCGTCAAACTGTTCCAGCTCGAACTGAATGTGTCCCTTGGCTGCCAGAATTTCCGGCGATTGCTCGCCCGCTTCGATCGCGCCGTTCAGCTCCGTGAGAGCTTCCTTGCGCTTTCCTTCCAGATGTAAGGCCACCGACCGGGCCAGCGCTGTGGGACCAATACCTGTGGCCCCGCGAGGTGCGTCAGTTGCGTTTTGCTTCGTCGTTTGATTCATCGTTGCCAGCTCCCGTTGTCTTTTGTCGAATTACTTTTAGTTGTCGATTCCGTGGGCATGAAACTAGTAGCCGACAAGTCGTACGGCGCCAGATAGGAACACAGGCGTCCCAACATGTCGTACTGATGCGACACCTGCAGCCACCGCACGCGGCTCTCTTCGCCCCGCGCGCTGTAGAAACCGATCCCGCCCTTCTTCAACCTCGGCTCAGACCAGGCATCCACAATCTGGCCCTGAATCGCCAGTACGTAGCTATCGTCATGTATGTCCATGCGCACACGGTAAATCATGTCCGGGCGAGCCGTGAACGGCACTACGGCATCCACCCGATTCTGCGGCTTTCCATTGATCACCGCGTAACGAGTCAAACCCAACGTAGTCAGCGGCCCAGGCTTCACCACCACCAACTTAATCACGTAATAATTACTGAAATCCTCGGCCCGCACCACCCAGCTCAAGGCCTTCTGATCGATAATCGCCAGGAACTGTGCTTCATAATCGGCAAGAGACAGGCTTGGACTGTAGAGCGCAAGCGATCCTGGACGCACAAATCCGTTCGCGTCGAACGACCATTCGGTGGCCGTGCCACCAGGACTGGACCAATCGTCGAGTCCGGTTCGGAAATCCTCATCTAGTTGCACCGCAGCCCGCTCCGAGACTACCTGCTTGAAAGAATTCCAGGAACCGTTAACCGCTTGTCCAACGTTCTTCTCCACTGGTTCGGTGGCCTGAACCGTGGAGACGTGAACCTTGGGCAGCGAGGGATGGAACGCTAAAGCTAACAGTGCGGGAATCGCAAACACCAATAGCCGCAGATCCCGGGGTGCGTTTTTCCAGAAACCGACCAACAGGTGGCCGATCTGAGGATGTTCTTTCGGCGGCGCAGGAGACTCAGGCGCAGCAGCAGCGGCAGGCTTCGGCGATTCTTCCAGTGGCATAGGCGTCAGGGGCTGGGAGGAGACCCACCGCAACGGCTGCAACCGAAGAGCAGGAATCCAGATTGGAGACGAAGCTGCCACCGGCTCGGCGGCGCTCTTGCGAACTTTCTCGCGTGGGATTGCCTGGGCGGACATCTCCGCCTTCCACCCTGAAAGACTGTCCAGAGCCGCGAAGTCGGGCGCGAAGTTCGTTTGCATTCCAGCCTGCCAGTCGGAGGCTGCTAACTTGGGATATTCGATGGCTCTCCGCTCGGCTCCCAAAATTATGGCCTCGCACGATGGGTTCGAGGGAGGCGCCGGGCTCAAACCGTTCGTGGCATAACGGCATCCGCCCGCCAGGCGGACGCGGGGCTCAAAACCTGTGAGCGAAGAGACGATTAGAAGGGGAGGATTAAATGCGCCCAGCCTGAACCAGGTCAGCGCCAAACGGGGTTGGGGTGCGACCTCCGCAGCCTCCAGCGTCAATTCGACAGATTGCTCCAACTTGCCGGAAAAGGGTTTAAATGCGGAAGCAGCCGCTAGGGCAGGCTTTTCCAACATCTGAGGCATCGGGAACTCGGGGGAGGAGTCGGATGCAACGAGCGAAGCCGTTTCGCTCCAGGCGGCCGCGAAAGAAGCTTCGTAGTGCTGCTCGCCCGCCATTGGCGGCACAGGTCCGCTCTCTTCAATAGGTTGCTCCGGCCCGGCGGAAAAAGGCTCCAATGCTGAAACAGCCAGAGCAGGCTTTTCTAGCATCTGAGCCATCCGAAGCGTAAAGTCGGTGGGAAGCTCGGGGGAACACTCGCTCGCCACTAGAGAAGCCGTACCGCTCCATGCGGCTGCAAAAGAAGCCTCGTGATGCTGCCAGCCCGCGAACAGGGGTACCGGCGCGCTGTCCTCAACAGACCGCTCCCGGCCGGAGGCGAAAGGCTCAAATGCTGAAGCTGCCAGGGCAGGCTTTTCCAGCATCGCGGGCATCCGTGACGAAAAGTCGGAGGGAATCTCGGGGGAAGACTCGCGCACCACTAATGAGGCGGTGTCGCTCCACACGGCTCCAAAGGAAGCTTGGTAATGCTGCCAACCCGCAAGCGGCGGTATAGGTTGTTCGGCAACCGGGTTAACCGCGGCCTGCTCTATAACTTCAGTAACGAGTAAGGATTCGCTGACAGGCGTTGTTGCTGCTGCTTCCGCAGCCGGCGTAACTTCAGCATCCGGCCCCATTGCCACCATCGAGGTCTCTCGTTGAAGAAACACCCGATCTGACTCGGGCACGGCCAGCCTTTCTAACACACCGCGCTCAATTACTACCACCGGCTCGGCAACCTTCACCGGCTCCGGTTGGACGAATGCAACGGGCTCCGTTACCCGGTCGAAAGCGGCGGGTTTCAGAGTTGCCCGATGCAGCTTAACTTCGGGAACCAGCGGATGCAACGTCGTTTCTTGATGTAACGCATGCGCGGGTTCCGGTTCGGTGACCGGCTGGACAGACCCTACATTTTCTGCGAGCGCGAGCAACCCATCCTCTGTTTGTTCCAACCGGCTGGCATGCTCCAACCGGCTCGCTACCTGTGCAGGCTCGGTGGCGTAAATCGGGATCTCAACTGGTTCCTCGACGCCGTACCCATCGAGCACCACAGCAAGCACCGTGAGCTGCCCCGAGTCGCGGATCAAAAGATCCAGGAAGGCCGGCTCCTCCTGAACTGGCTCCGCTACCTGCATCAAGGGCAGTACGGTCCAACTTGGCGACAGACCGTCAGGAGAACCTTGGATGAAATCGGCGAACGAAGGCGGCGCCGGTTCTGGCGCCGAAGGAGCTTGTGCTGCCGGGGGAGCCTGGGCCATCGGCCGTGCGGACGCATACACAGGCTCCGCCGGCCGTACAGTTTCAGTGGAGCGTACCGGCTCAGCGGGCCGCTCGACGCGAGGGGCAACAGGCTCTCGACGAGCCGGTTCCTGAGCTGGAGGCGCCTGTGTCGGCGGCGCATCGGGACTCTGGCCGTTCCAGCCCACCGCGGGGCCGATAATAAGCTCAATGTCCTGCGCCGGCCGGAACGCCATCAGCGCATCGTGGGTGCGGTGAAGCACCTCTACCGCAAGGCGCTCCTGCTCTTTCCAATACGCTTTCTGGTGGCCGGTCGAACAGAATTGACCGTTGGTAAGCTTCCGATACAACGGAAGCTTGCCGTCGCAATACAGACACCGTGTGTCATCAGACCATGACATCGAATCCATCGTACGGTGAATAGCGGTCTGAATACTACGCAGTAAACCACCTAGTGCATGGGTAGGGTTTTGACCTATGGTACGCCGAGCACGGAAGTAATGGGGACCGACCTTAGTGGGTTATCTTGGCGACATACCCTACACCGTCTCAAGTGTCAACGGAATTGGCTGGGAGCCATCCAGGTCGCGAACACCAAGTTCCTTCGCGCGCCGACGCCGCCACCACAACCTGCCCGGACCGCGCAGTCAGTTGCGGATCCACCGCCAGCGCCGCCACCACCAGGCCCAGAAACTCGGGGCTCTCGCTGTTTTTCAGGTCCAGCCATCCCTGCCTGGCCGCATCCAGGACCGCCTCGGTCCGAACCAACCCGGGGTAAAGCGAAACCACGCTCACGCCGTGAGGACGAAGCTCATGAGCCATATCAGCAGTCATCTTATCCGTGGCTGCCTTGGAGATCCCATAGATAACATTGCCGATATGCTTCTGCGCGGCCCAGAAACTGATGTTGACGATCAGGCCCTTGCCACGAGGCACCATCAACTTCGCCGCATGGGCCGAGGCGGTGAAGGCTGCCCTGACGCCGGCGTCCACCATCGAAGTCCATCGGTCCGCGGGCTGCTCCCAAAACGGCCGGCCCCAGGTGAAGACGCCATCCTCGGACATCTTTTCGTACCCGCCCCAAGCGCAATTCACCAGCACATCCAGCGATTCTACCCGACCAAAGGCCCTCGCGGTCTCTTCATCTTTGAGATGGTCGCAAGGGATTCGGACCACAACATCTGGCAGATCAGCGGACAGAATACCGCGACCTGTGGCGTAAACCTGATAGCCAGCGCTCGAAAGAGCGGAGGCGATACCTCTTCCCACGCCTCGGCTTGCGCCGGTGACCATCGCGTTTTGCATTGGACAATTGTACTCGTGTTACATTACGCCTGTGAGCGCTCCGAAGCGTACCAACTCCCTGCTCCTATCGGCTCGAGCCGCGATGCAAACCGAGGCGCAGGCAATTCAGGCTGCATCCGAGCGGCTGGGCGACAACCTCGATCGGGCCGTTGAATTAGTTCTCACGCGCCGCGGAAAGGTTATCGTTTCTGGCATCGGGAAGTCCGGGCACGTGGGACGAAAACTAGCCGCCACGCTACAGAGCACGGGCACCCCAGCGGTTTTTCTGCATGCGTCGGAAGCTGCCCATGGCGACCTGGGAATGTGCCAGCCAGGCGATACGGCGCTCATCATCTCTAAAAGCGGCAGCACGCGGGAATTGCTGGAACTGGCGCCCGGCCTAAAGGCGATGGGCGCGCCGCTCATCGGAATTCTGGGAACGGTAGTTTCGCCGCTTGGATCTGAAATGGACGTGGTCTTCGACGCCTCCGTACAGCGCGAAGCAGACCCGGATGGCTTTACTCCTACTGCCAGTTCGGCTGTTGCGCTGGCTATCGGGCATGGGCTGGCCGTGGCCCTGATGGAGGCGCGCGGATTCAATCGCGAAAACTTCCTGCACCTGCATGCGGGTGGACAACTGGGCCGCAACCTGCGTGTCCAGGTGAAGGAAGCCATGCACGCGGGCGGTGAGGTGGCATGGGTCACGCCCGATGCCCGACTGAAAGAAGTGGTGATCGGGATTTCCCGCCACAAGCTGGGAGCCGCTTGCGTGGTATCACCGGACGGAGCCCTGCTGGGGCTGATTACCGATGGCGACGTCCGCAGAGCCTTCGAGCGTCACGACGATATTCGCCCGCTGGTGGCTTCCGATGTGATGACCAAGTCGCCCACCACTGTTGCGCCCGAGGCCCTGATTCATGATGCGCTGTGCCTCATGGAAGACCGGCCGTCCCAGATTTCCGTGCTGCCGGTAGTGGATCGGTCCACTGGCCGATGCCTGGGCCTGATCCGGCTGCATGATATTTATCACACCGGCGCAGGCGTGGATTGAACTCGCTCAGTGAACTGCAATCGTAACCGGCGCGCTCGCCTGCCCCGCCGCGGTCACCACCACTGGAACCTGATTCCCCGGCGCGACCTCCAGGGGAACCACGGCGTTCACCTGATACTCGCCCGTTTGTAGCGGAGTCAATCCAGCGAACGCGACCGGCGCGTTAATTCCCCCAATGGTCACCGTGACCGGGTTAACCGTCGTTGAGAGCGGGGACGAAGGAGTCTGGGTCCCGGCCGTGATACTGGGAGTCACTTCGCCCAGCCCCGTGCAGTAAATCACGATCGTTTGACCCGCCATTACGGGATGGCCTGCATCGGCCAATGTCACATTGCCATTCGCGTCGTACCCCTGGATGATTCCCTGCCCTCCGGTTGTCGCGAAGATTCCTGGAGCTGCTGACGCCACAGTGAAGCTCTGAGGCACCGACAGGCTCGACCCCGTAGAGACAAGTATCTGCTGAGTAGTGTTGACCGCCAGCCCGTACGGCAAAATCGCATTGACCTGACCGTTACTGGCATAGTAAACCGGTATCTGATTTCCTGCCACGTAAATGGTGCTTCCACCCAGCACAGTCGGCAACGGAACACTAGGGGCGAGTTGCGTATTCAGGGCCAGATTGCTTCCGAACAGCGTCACGAAGCTTCCGGGCGAAAGAGTGGAGAGGAAACTGGCCCCGTTCACCACCCCCGCCGAGCCAAAAATGGGCGTCGCCCCTGCGGCCTGCAATGAACCTGACAACGTCACCTCGCCCTTAAGGCTTTGATCCGCAATAGCGGCATCGGCGGTAACCGTGATCGGAGAGACTACTCTTTGCGGAGTCCACGTGCCCACCCAATTTCCGTCCTTAAGTGATGTCAATCGAAGCGGCGGATCGCCATTCGAGAAGCTGGTGATCACGTCTCCGGTTGTCATCGAGGCGCCGCAATCATCAACTACCTGAACCGCCACCTGGCCAGGGAAGCCCGCGGTAGCGCTGAAGCCTGAGGAAAGTAGTGTGAAGACAGGCACCAGCGTACTTGCCTTGCAGCCACTCCCGTCGCGAGTGGCTTTCGGATGAGCTGCCGAAATATTCTGGAAATTGTTCGAACCCGGCGTCACCACCACCACAACCGCAATCACCCGAACACTGCCATCTGAGAAGGACAATGCAATCGATCCTCGATAGACGCCCGCGCCCAACTCCTCCGTCTCCGGCTGGATGACGATAGGCACCGCCTGCGCCTTCGTCACCGTTCCGTCACCGGGAAGCACGCCCAGCCAGGAGCCTCCATCCACAGTGGTGATGCCCGAGTGGAACGTCAAAGCCGTTGAACTTGTGTTCTGGACCAGAACCGTTCGCGAACTGGGAAGCGACCCCTCCTGGGCCGTAAAGATCAATCCGGTAGGCTGCACGATCGGCCCGATATTACTTCCCGGGGGCAGAACATTCAGAATCACAGAGACAAACTGCGGATTGTTCGCCGCGGTCGGCGCAAGCACCTGCACCGTGCCATAGTAAATCCCAGGCTGCAAGCTCGACGGATCGACGTCGATGCGCACAGTGGGAACCACGGTGGAAGCCGCGTCACTGGTACCTGAGCGCGGGAACGCAGACAGCCAACCCCCTCCCGTAACGGTAGAGAAGCTCGTTGTAAACGGCATCTGCCCGCGGCCCGTATTCAAAATGCTGAGAAACTGCGGAGGAGGTGCGCCGCCGCCTGACACCGCGTAAAACGTCAGCCCGCTTTGCGGAATCAGCAGCGTCTGCTCCACCTGCGAAATCGTCATCGTCACCGGAAGCGTGACGCTTTGTGCGGGACCGCCAGAGGATGCCGTGCCGCCGGAAATAATCACCGTTCCCGAATAGGTCCCCGCGCCCAGCCCCGCCGGATTCAGGGTCGCCACAAGGGATTGCGACCCGAACGCAGCCACGGTTCCGCTCGAGGAAGAAAGCGTCAGCCACGATCCTCCGGAGGTAGTGGTGGTGGCCGCGGAGAAAGCAATCGATCCCCCACCAAGGTTCGACACCGTGATCGTTCGAGTCGCTGCCGGCGCATTAATCACGGCTGAAAAACTCAGCGTCGACGGTTTCGCGCTCAGGGTTGGCTGCCCCGCCGCGGTCACCGTAAAAGCAACCCTGACGAACACCGAGACCGTCGCACTGGTGGGCGCTGTAATCGTCACCGTGCCCTGATAGGTACCCGCCGCTAGACCCGAAGGATCGGCCGTTATATCCATTCCCGAAGGCATGTTTCCGGAGGTCAGAGATGGCGGTGAGCCAGCTCGCCGAAGATGCGACCGTAAACGGAATCCCCGCAATCCCTCCCGTCACATCGATACGCTGAGACAGCGGATTGGACCCAGCCTGCCCGGTAAAAGCGAGATTGGTGGTCGAGACTTGGAACGTGGGCCGCACCACCGGCAGCTCCCGCACCCGAGCGAAGTAAATATCCGAGATAAAAAAATTGCCTGCCTGATCGATGTAAACATCCTGCGGACCGCCAAGCGCGGCCATGGTGGCCAAGCCGCCATCGTTCAACGTGTCAAAGGGGTTCTCGCCCGCGAAAGTGGAAATAATTCCGTTCGCGTCCACCTTTCGCACCACGGAATTGTCCGTATCGGCGATGTACATGTTCCCCGCTGCGTCAAAGTTTACGCTCGTGGGAAGACTCAAGGATGCCGCGGTGGCCTTGCCGCCATCGCCTGCATAGGCGTTCTTTCCGTTGCCCGCAACGGTGGTGATGGTCAGCGTGGCCAAATCGATTTTGCGAATCCGGTTATTGCCCGAATCGGCGAAATAGACAGTGTTGTTATAGACCCGGACGCCTTCCGGAGTATTCACTTCGGCCTTCAGAGAAGAACCGTTGTCGCCTGAGAAGTTCGGCGTTCCATCGCCGGCCAGGGTGAGGATAATACCGTCAGACGCCCGAACCACCCGAATACGGTGATTGTAAGTGTCCGTGATGAATAGGTTTCCCGAGGTGTCATAAGCGACGCCGCTCGGTCCCGCAAGAGACGCCTTCAGCGGCGGCCCTCCATCGCCGCCAATGAAACAGATGTTGTTGCCAACGATGGTGGAGATAATGCCCGCCTGATTAATGGACCGAACCACGCAACTGGTCAGATCCGCAAACACCAGCGATCCGTCCGGCGCGAAGGTCATGTAGGTGGGAAAACCCAGGGAAGCGAAAATGGCCGGTCCCCCATCGCCCGCATACGTGTTTCCATGGTTGCCCGCGATCACGCTGATGGTTCCGTCCGGAGCCACCTTACGAATCCGTCCGGCCTCTCCTTCCGCGATATAGAGGTTTCCGGCGGAGTCGCCCAGAAGCCCGGTCGGGTCGTTCAAGGTCGCGTCGACGGCCGGTCCTCCGTTGCCCGAGAACCTGAACAAACCATTGCCCGCTATGGTGTTGATACTCCCGTCAGGCGTAATCTCGCGGATCCGGTTATTTCCATCGTCGGCGAGATAAATATCGCCGATCTTGTCTATCGCTAACCCAGGTGAGGTTCCAAAGTGAAATACGGCCTTAAGCGCGGGACCACCGTCCCCCGCAAATCCCGCGTTCGGGGAGCTTCCCGCAACCGTATGGATCAGACCATCGCCGGTCACCTCGCGAATTGCGCCCAAGTGGTAATCCACTATGTATAAGTTGCCGGCTGTGTCCGTACTGACAGCGAGGGGCAGCAAAGCTGCTTTCGTGGCCGCGATACCCTCGGAAGCGTCCAACCCTCCTCCGGCGACCGAGGAAATAATCCCGTTCGTATCGATCTTACGGACCACCGCTACCACGTTGATGTTGATTGTCTCGACCACATAGATATTTCCCTTGAGGTCGACCGCGAGCTTCACCGGCGCATAGAGTTGCGCTGAGAGAGCAGGAACATTATTCCCGACCGAGCCCAGCTTGCCGGTTCCTGCGATGGTGGTGATCATACCGTCAGGCGTCACTTTGCGGATCCGATTATTGCCTGTATCGGCAATATAGAGATTGCCCGCGCTGTCGGTAGCCAGGCCCGACGCATAATTGATGGTCGCCTGCGCGGCTGGGCCACCGTCGCCCGAAAAACCAGGCTCGCCGGTTCCCACATAGGTGGTGATGATTCCGTCCGGAGTCACTTTGCGGATGCGCTGGTCATACTCGGTGATAAACACATTGCCCGAAGGATCGACGGCGACCGCGAAGGGAATAAACAGCGCCGCGTCCACCGCCAGCCCTCCGTCGCCCGACGCGAAGCTCTGCCCGAAACCATTCCCGGCAAAGTTGTGAATGACGCCATCTGGAGTGACCTTGAACACCATGTAGTTGTTCTGGTCACAGATGTAGTAATTGCCGCTCGAATCGACGGCGACATCCAGGCCGCCTTCTCCACTGATAGGAGCATTCCTGGCGGGGCCGCCGTCCCCGGAAAAAAGCCAGTCCGTGCCCGCAAAGGTAGTGATTACCCTTTGGCCACTGGCTGGGGAAAGAAGAACAAATCCTAAAAGAGCAAAAGTTACTGCGCGGTGCATTCTCTCTAGTCTAATGCGAGTACGAATCGATGGTCGTTATCGGATGTGATGTACTGGCTCTGTGGGCTTCGCTTTGTGGATCGACCAGGAGGAAGGTCTTGCCTGGGCCCAGGGCACTCACGAGTACCGGCCGATGGGCATGGCCGTGATCGCCTCCACGGACCGGTTCCGCCATCGCGATTTTCAGCAGAGTCGAAAACGACCGAAGCGGCTGCAAAATTCGTTTGCGGGATTCTTCGGATCGCTGGAGGAAGTCAACCAGCAGCTAAGGAGACGCGCCAACTGGAAGCGGCACGCCACTCCCGCGCACCTGCTATAGCCGATTAGAAGCCGCCCCGAGGCCGATACCCGGGCCGACACTGCACCCGATACTTCTTTCCCGCATCAGAGACCACGTCCACCGCGATCTTGCGGAACCCTTCGTTGGGGTTCGGCTGAGGATAGTAAGTCACGGTGTAGGAGTTTCCCAAGTCCTCGCGGATCGCTTCGAAGGCTTCCACCTGCTTCTGCCAGTTGGGCGCAAAATACGACTTTCCGCCGGTTCTGGTGGCGATGCGTTTGAACACGTTGGAGGAAATCGGATCCTTATTCACTTGCGCGGTGGAGATCACATAAATCGGAATCCCCTCGTCCTCGGCCACGGCACGAACGTCGTCAGGCGCCACCATGCTCGCGTTATCAGGACCGTTGGAAAATACAATCACGACCTTCCGTCCGGGAACCTTGGCCGCATCCCGCAGCGTCAACAGCAGGGCATTGTAGAGAGCCGAATCGTCTCCCGCGACAGCCTTTCGCAGACCCGAGATCGCCTCCGTCCGTTCGCGGCTCAAACTTGTGGCTCGCGTCAGATTGCGGCTATAGGTATAGACGGCGACCGAATCAGCGCGGTCCAGGCCCCGAATGAAATCGGCAATCGCGTCGGAGGCGTAAACGAAGCCTCGATACATGTAGTTGCTGGTGTCGAATAACACGAAAACGTTGGTGCCGGTCAAAGCGTCCGGCCGTGAATCCACTGACACCACTCCGCCCTGTGTCTCGACCGTTGGCACTTTCAGCGAGCCATCCTCATTCAACTGCGCGGGCGGCTTATCGCCCTCGCCGAAGGTGGCCATCTTCTGCTGGATACCATCTTCCAGAATCCGAAAATCCTTGGGCTTCAGCCCGTTTATGTAGTGGCCCTTGTTGTCGGTGATCTGAAAACTCAAAACCACCATGTCCACTTTGACACGGAACGTGGGGCGCTCCTGCGCCAGTGCCAGCGTGACTACCAGAGCAAGCAGTCCAACTCTTCGACATACCTTTAAAGAAGGCAATGTAAACGTCCTCCGCTTCGGTATTAATTGGCTTGGTATTAATTGGTTCGACATCAATTGTCAGCTCCCGCAACCTGCTTTTGGGATTTCTTGCGGACATCATCGCCCACCATGCGTAGCGACCGCAACAGGGCCGGCCAGTCTTCCAGGTGAGTGGCGAAGATTCGTTCCACCGTCTGCTGGGTCCATTCGGGAACCAGCACGTTCAGTTCCTCCGGCCGGACATGCAGTTCATCGGCGAGGGCGGCATAGTAGAGGAGATTTGACTCCCAGCTTTCCGCCAAAATGCGGCTCGAATAGCCCATCAGTGTCGGGAATGTTCTCAGGTTCAAAAGCTCCGGCTCGTAGGATGTCGCCAAAGTAGGTTTGGGTGTACCAAAAGCTCGCGAAATAGCCCGAGTACTCAATTGCACGGAGTTGTCAGACACCTGCCGCCGCAGATCGGCCGCCAGTGGCGAATCCTGATCCTTCCCCGCCATCCCAGACGCCAACAGAAACATCTCCGACGGCACAACATTGTCCGCGGCCGCCTGTACATCCCCTTCCGCCAGCAACCGCTCCACCTTCTTGAGCCGGGCCGGCGGCGCGTAGGCTTCCAATCCCGCGATCACTTGCGCGCGCCTTTGCGGACTCAGTGCTGCTTCCGCCAGTAACTCCTCCGCATACCGCATCTCCGAACCGACGTAATGGATTTGCGCAGATGAAACGGTCCACCACCTCGGGATCACCGCGGTCAACATCATCTGCGGCACCAGATCGCCCCAAATCAGCGCCTGTTCCTTGCTGGGAATCAGGAAGTTCTGTTCGGCCTCCGCAAGCGCGTACGGCAGCGCGACCAGCGACCCGACCAGTCGTCCACCCGCGCTTGCCGGCCAGCCCGAGCCGAACACCTGGGTAACCTTCCAGGTCTGTTCCGAGCCCTGGATGCCGATGAAATCGTGGCTGCGCACAAACAGCGGATTGGTGTGAAGCACCTGCGCTCCGGGCGGGGCGTAATGCAGATAGTTAAATCCCACCAGAGTATCGCGCAGGAACGGCGCCAGTTGGCCGCGCAGATCCTTCAGTTTGGCCGGATCGTTCGCGGACTTGTCGATGGCTACGCGAAAATTAACTTTGCGCTGGGCATCGATGTGGCGCTCCGTCCAATATCCGAACGCCATAGAGTTCTTCTCCATGCCGCTCATAGCCGAGCGCGGAAGCTGAATCTCACTGATGCGCGAGGCGAGCTTCTGTGCCAGTTGCGTGTTAAGCTTCTCGCCGCGCGTGACGCTATCCAGGTTATCGGCAAGACCGAAGAGATCGGAAAGCGATGCCAGCTTCTGTGCCTCGAACACCCGGATCATATCCTCGATCATCTGCTGGTGCGTGTCCGAGACATCCTTTGGAACGGCTCCCGCCAGCAGGTCGATCATGCGGTCCTGAGGGGATGCGTTGGCTGGCGAATTGGTCGCCTTCAGCAATAACCGCACTCCTGCTTGTCCGGCATCGAAAATGTCCCGTTCGTTCTGGATCTTCGCGAACGGCGTCAAGATTCCAGCCAGCGCCGGGTCAGCTTGGGCCGCGGGAATCGTTTGCTGCCGCGCGAAAATCTGCCACAGACCTACCAGCGCCTGCGACGTACCTGCCGCATCCGCGCGCAGACCCTGGTCCCGAATCGCATTGATCGAATGGACCGTATCAAGGAATGCCAGGATGGTCTCGTCGGATATCGTCGGCACCTCGGCGAACAAAGGGTATTGATCGTGCAGCAAATGGTATTCGCGCAACAGCCGGTCCACCGTGGCGGCCTTCAGCGGCTGCGCCCGGTTGCGATCGATATCGGTCAGAGCCATGAACATCTTCAGAGGCTCATTTTCGGTAATCTTCCGGCTCAAGCCGAAAAGCGCCTCCAGAACGTCATCGGCATCCTTCCAGGCAGGCGCGGCATGGGTTAGTTTTGCATCGTACTTACCCTGCGGATGGTTGGCGAACAGGTTCTTCCAATCGTCCAGGTCGCCCGGCAAATGAACCTTGCCGTTGGGGTCGATACGGAGCCGCGCCGTCAACAGCAGCATGTCCGTATTGGAACGGAACACCGGCCGCGCGGGACCAGGGCTGGTAACGCGTCCTCGAATCGCGGTGTAAAACCGCTTCAGCCGATCGGGATCAGAAAGGTAATCCTTCACCGGCCCATTCACGCGAGACAGCGCATCGAAATAGCTGGCAAGCCACCCGTCATCGCGCTGCAGCAATTTTTCGAAGAATTGCGGGCCTTTGTCCGTACTTGCCCCCGCCAGATCGCCCCAAGCCTTCTCTGAGCGTACCCCGCCCGGAACCACCGCCTTGCCGTCCCGGATCTGGAACATGCCGCCGAAAAAGTCCAGCACATGGGCGTAAAGTTTGAGCCGCTGCGCCGGAATCTGTTTGCGCAGTTCCTCCGCGGTATCGGGATCGAGCTTGGAAAGCCCCAGATACAGGCGGCACATCGAGGGGTCGGAAATGAAATAGTCGATAAACTCGCCCTGCGTTTTGTCCTTGGCGGACTGCCAATATTCAATGTCGTACATCAGCGGGATGCGAGCAGGATGGTAGTCCATGGTGAACGGCTTGTTCGTGCGCAAGGCCTGTTCGAGCTCGGAAAGCGGAAAACCGGAATCGATGGTCAGAAAGGCTCGCGACGCATTGACCGTCTCCAGAACCACGTCCGACCCGCAGCCGCCGCGCATCCGGTATCCAAGCACGCGCAGCAGATCGCCGGTTGCCGCCGACTCGCACGTTTCCACCTTGATCACCTTATCCGCGCCACCCAGCTTCTCCAACTCGCGCGCCTGCGACAAATAACGGACCACCAGTTTCAGGTATTCCGTCTGCTCCAGTCCTTCGCTCGCCGAAAGAGCCTGATAGCCATTGGTCACGATGTTCCGCGCCAGGGCCGGAAGCACGTCGGCGGGCGACAGATCCGGAGATAGCGCCGCCATGCGCGCAAACGACCTTAGTGGACCAGTGATTTCGATAAAAGCCCCGGCTTGGGCATCTGCAGCACGGCCGGCTGGCAAGCTCAGCCCCGTGCCGCCCTCAGTCCGATAAGCAGCAAGATGCCGAGCCGCCGCATCGCGATCCCCAGCCAGCAGGTCAAGTATGGCCAGACGGCGATCGACCGCCGCCCGCTGATCCGGGCTCGCTCCGGTTCGTGCCAAAGCTGTGGATAACTTCTCGTAGGCCGCCCGAGCGCCGCGATCGTTGTGGCGGCCGAGATAGTCGGCGTAGGCGCGCAGGACCGCTGGATTGTCGGGCGACCGTAGAGCCGCTTGAGAAAGCAGGTCGGCGGCTTGCGCAGCCTCGCCTTTGGCTTCCAACTGCCCGGCCTCGCGAGCCAGATCTGGAGCAGCATTCTGTGCTTGTGCAATCCCCAGGAATAAGCACGCCGCACCCCGCCCAAGCGTCGAGAGAACTGATAAGAGCCGCATCGCCCCGTCTCCTTCGCAACCCGATTCGGTCAACCCGCGTCTCCTAATACGATAAAGAGACAGCGTTGGATTAACTAAACTCTATCATTCCGCCGGGCGTTTGGGAGGCGACCCTCCAACTGCCTTAACCCGCGTCTGATTCATCGATTAGACACTGGCCCATGGTGGTTGGGAACATTATTTTTTAACAAACCGCTTACGGTAGACCCAGCGCACAGCACGCGACGTGCTCCTATGGCTAAGTAAGAGATCTCACGTCGCGTGCGTTGTGCGCTGATTACTGGCGAGATAGTTCGGCCACCAACATCCAGTACTTTAGATCGGGATCTTCCGGGCGATGTTACCCCAAACACCCCCGTTCCCTTTTGTTCTTTTCCTGATAAGCTGGTTTCACGGGTCGGGTCAGGTAAAAGCCTTAAATGATTGTCCGCATCCAACTTCGCAAGGGACCGCGTGTCGCCCGGAAGTCGGGGAAGAACCGGAACGCTGCGTTCACCGCGGCTGCTCTGCTAAAGCCACTTGCGTTGACAGCCTACGTATTGGGAGTCTGGCGCTTGGCCTCGGACATGGGACTAGCCGGCCAATTCGTGTTCACCGGTCTCTTTTCTCACTGGCAGGTCTGGATGGGGATGGGTGCATTGGTCCACGTCCTGTCCTATGCGCTGGCAGGCTACGGCTCGGGCGGCGAGTTGCGATGGCCCAAAGTATTCTCCGTGCAGATGCTGCTGCCGAAGAAGGAAAAGGAAGCCGAACCGGCCCAGCAGAGGCGGATGGCGGCTGGGCGATAGGACTAGCTGGCAAATCAGCGGCCACGGACGTCTTCAATAAAGCGGTCCACTACACCCCTGCCTTTATAGCCCAGCTCTGCAAAGCTACCCTTGGATCGCCCCTTCCATTTCTGCAAGTTGAGTTTCTTGGGGGTCTTCGCTAGCAGAATTGCGCCATTGACGATGCGAAATTCGACCTCCGTGTCCGTGCGCAAGCCAAACTTTTCGCGGATCTCTTTCGGGATCGTAACCTGCCCACGCTGGCCGATTTTCATACTCCCTAGTATCTATTGTGATTCATATCGACCCGGAGGCGAACTCTGATGAGCAGGTCATTCAGTGCCTCGCGGCACCCCGCCTCTTCAGGCAGCGTCGACACTTCAGCTTGGGTCTCCAACTCTTTGACCAACCTTTCATATTCAGTCCGATGAAACTCAAACTCCGGCGAATCCAAGCGGGATTTTTCCGCGCCATAGATCTTTCGGTCCACCAGCTCCGCGATATATGGCAATCGAAACTCTTCGTTCAGGTTGATAAGGTTAGCTTCGATCTGTCCGGTCTGCATTAGATGAATACCCGTCAATAACACTCTATAAACATAAAGCAAGGGCTTGACGCGAGGCGGACTCTCTTTCTGAAACAGATTCCATTGAGTCGCCGCGAAGCCAAGATAATGGTGGCTATGATGCCGAGTCACGCAGGCCTTAGCAATATCCTTCAACTCCAAGTGTTCTGGGCTGCTTTCAACTACAAGAGGTCAAAAGAGCTGTTCCAGGACATATCCGTTTCTCTTCAGAAGCATTGCGAAGAATTTCAGGACGTCATGGGTAACTAAATCCAGTTCCACTCCGGCCCGCATGCCTTCAATTTCCACGGTTTCTCGTTTGGGCAATAGCCCCAGCATCTCTTCGGGCGGAAGGATGTGAACGCCACGAAGATCGTAGTCGGAATCTGGCGAGGGGAATCCATAAAGGTGCGCGCCGCTAACAGTGGCGAACATTAATTTGTACGGATGTCCGCGGGCCTCCGCCCTCAATAGTTCAAAATTGATCAACGCTTGAACTCCAAACCCGTTGCATGTCGACGAGCTCGCAGCAGAAAGTCGTTGGCACGATCATAGTCAGGATGTTCGGGCAGCCGAGTCGTCGTGAGCATTTGATCGAGTTCCCGATGTAGCCTCAGTCGCCATTCATCCACCCGTTCCCAAGCGACGTCGCCGCGCCGGATTGCGAGGAGTTCCTCGCGATGTTCATCGACGTGCAAGGGGACAAGGCCGTGTTTCAAAACCGCGATCCCGGACAGCAACAGGCGGATCAGGTGCATCACATGTTTCCAGCGAAAGCTGTGTTGATTGCGCAGATCCCGTTCCAGCTTCTTGAATTGCGACAACACATAGGAGTTGTAGGTGCGGTGAATATGGCGCGAAAGAAACACAGATCGCATTTCGATCGGCTCGGATGCAAGGGGCGTACACGTTTCCACCAGCGGGGAATATAGGCACTCCAAAATGTTGGGATTCGCCTTCAGGCCAAGGCGGATGAACTTCTCGATCTCCCAGTAGCATTCTTCCTGGTCAGTCTCCAATTGCTCCGGTATCCTGGCCAATCCCCAATGAAGGTCCGCTGGAGGAAGGTAGAAACCGCGACGATCCACGTCTGAGCCCTCCTGGCTCAGGCCATAGGCCGTGGATCCGACAATACAACGGAAAATCACGAAGCGGTGCAGTTCCTTTGTATCGAATCGACTGGGAATTTCCGCGTCTTCATGCTTGAAAATCGCGAGATCGCTTCGGCGGTAGCCGATTTCCTCACCATCGGAGAATCGCACTCGATACGGGTGTTCCGGCGAAGCCGGAGTATGGACGACAACCCCTACCTGTCCCGAATGCGTCAGAACCTTGGTCCCAATAGGAATAGTCAGATGAAGTGTTTGGGGTCGGACACTTTGTCGGCCTAAACGCTACGCGTTCCGATACGCCTCATCCAAAATCTCCACCACATGCGACACATCCTGCCCGCTCCCCCACCTCTGCGCCCCCACCCTCAACTGAATCATGCACCCGGGGTTAGCCGTCACGATCCGCGTCGCCTTGGTCCGATTCACCGTCTCCATCTTTTTTTCCAAAAGCTTCATGGAGAGATCCGTATGAACCACGTTGTAAATGCCCGCGCTGCCGCAGCATTGGTCAGCCAGCGCCATCTCTTTAAATGTCAGCCCCGGCACCATCTTCAGGAGCTTGCGCGGAGCCGTGCGGATTTTCTGGCCGTGAGCCAGGTGGCACGAATCCTGATAAGTGATCGTGGCCCGCACCTCGCCCATCTTCGGATTCAGTTCGATAGACGCCAGAAACTCCGTCACATCTTTCATCTTGCGTGAAAATATCTTCGCGGCTTCGGCGTATTGTGGATCGTGCTCCAGCAGCTCGTCGTATTCCTTGAGCGTCGACCCGCAGCCTGCCGCATTACTGATGATCGCGTCAAAAGACTCCGTTCGCAGAGCATCAATATTAATACGAGCCTGCTTCCGCGCCTGTTCCCGCATACCGGCATGAGCCGCCAAAGCCCCACAGCAAGTCTGTGCGCCCGGAATCACCACCTCACAACCATTGGCCTGCAGCACCCGGACGGTAGCTTCGTTGAGCCTTGCGAAACTCACATTGGCGATGCACCCCGCCAGGAACGCCACGCGATATTTCTTCTCCCCCTGCGCCGGAAACACTTTGCCAATAGAGGAGAAAAAAGTAGGCGACTCCACCGCTGGCGCAAGCGCTTCCGCCTTTCCCAGCGAGCCCATCAGTTTCAAAATCCCCGACGCTCGAGTGAGCCATTGCAGTCCCGAGCCCTGATAAACCCGCATGGCCGCGCCTGCCAGCCGCAAATTCCCCCGGCTAGGCAGCAAATGTTTAAACACCAGGCTGCGAAGCAATCGCGTCAGGAACGGCCGCTGGACCCGATTCTCAATATCGGCTCGCGCCGCCTCCACCAGCCGCCCATATTGCACACCTGATGGGCACGCCGTCTCGCACCCCCGGCAGGCCAGGCACAAATCGATGTGCTTCTGATACGATTCCGTGATCGGGGCGCCATTCTTTACTTGCACCATCTGATAAATGCGTCCCCTGGGCGAATCTGCTTCCAGATGCAATTCGCGATACGTAGGGCATGCGTTCAGGCACAGGCCGCAGTGGACACACTTGTCTAAGTCCTTTTGCTGCGGCGCGTCGAGTTCCAACGGATTAAATGCGGCCATAAAGCCGTCCACGGTTGAGCAGATGCTCAGGATCGAACATGTCTTTCACGCGCTCCATCATGGAGACCGACGGTCCCAGATCGGTGGCAGGCGCATCTTTTTCGTAGTGCGCATACACCACACCCGACCCCGCGCGAACAATCACCGGCACCGCGATCGCTTCCAGCAGCGTTCGCATTTGCGTGAACGCAACGGAAGTGGAGACGACGCCACCCGCAGGATGCGCTGCGAGGAACTTCGGTGTGAACTCGCGAACCTCGGCCCAAAGAGCCGCTTCTTCGTCACCCGAAATCGACTTCGCTTGCGGAAACTCCCGCGCGTACCGATCGAGTACAGCCTCGCTGCCCCCCGCGCGCACAAGCAATCGCCACGGCTTCCCCGGCCAATTCACCAGATCGATCGCGGAAGGCTGCAGAATGCCGTTTAGGATGCGATCCCGCTCCGCAATCGCGTCGCCTACGCTGGAAAATTCCATCACAAACGTGCGCGATTCATGCGGCATCGGAAACAATTTGAAATTCACGACTGCAACCGCGGCGAGCGTGCCGAAAGAGCCGATCATTAGCTTGGCCATATCCAACCCCGCGACGTTCTTTACCACCATGCCGCCGCTCTGAATCAGCTTTCCTTCCAGCGTCACGAAAGTCATCCCGATCACCATATCGCGCGCCGTGCCGTAGAGCCTCCGCCGCGGCCCGCTAAGATTCGCGCCGATCACGCCACCCACGGTCGACTGCGCAGCCCACCCTGGGTCGAGCGGAATCATCTGTTTGTTCTCGGCCAGCGTGCGCTCCAGATCGGCAAACTTCATCCCGGCTTCGACGCTCATCGTGAGATCTTTCGGCTCGTACTTCAGCAGACGATTCATGCACGACGTCGAAACCGCCTCGCCCGCTGCGCCAACAGCGCCTCCCAGCCGATCTTTTGAAAAATTGCCTCCCAGCCGAATGGTCTTATGGTTTTGAGCCAGAGTGCGAAGGGTCTCCGCGAGTTCCTCGGGAGTCTTGGGTGTGATCAACGTGTCTTCCTTGAACGTGCTTGCCGTTTTTGACGAGCACCCCCCGCGCTCACGCGCTGGGGCTGGTTACGGATTGCGGCCAGCCCCAGCGCGCCAGCGCGGGGGTTGCTGGGAACTTTTTCATGGCTTCTGCCGGAGCGTTCGCGCGTATGACGAGGAAACAGCGCCTTTACTTCTTGTTCCGTCAAATCCCGCACCGTGCCGATCTGCAAATCGCCAATCCGAATATT
This sequence comes from Terriglobia bacterium, assembly GCA_963766615.1. Lineage (GTDB taxonomy): Bacteria > Acidobacteriota > Terriglobia > Bryobacterales > Bryobacteraceae > Palsa-187. The sequence goes on along the minus strand of CAVYBC010000003.1, from coordinate 45,227 downwards.
CCCAATCCGCACCCGAACCAGCTTGAGAACCTTGGCCTGCAGCGCCTCCACCATCCGCCGCACCTGCCGGTTGCGCCCCTCCGTGATCGTGATCTCAATGAAAGAATACTTCTCCGCATCGCGAACGCGTTCCACCACAGCCGGCCGCGTAGGCCCGTCCACCAACTGAAGCCCGTTGCGAAGCTGATCCAGTTCCTCATCCGTCAGCAGCCTCGACGCCTTCACCAGATAGGTCTTAGGTACGTGCGACTCAGGACTCGAAACGTAATCTCCAAACTCCGAGTCGTTGGTCAGCAGCAGCAACCCGCTGGTATCCTGATCCAGCCGCCCCACCGGGAAAACCCACTGTTCTTTGTCGCCAAGAAGATCGTAAACCGTCGGCCGCCCCTCAGGATCCTTGAAGGTGGTCAGGTATCCCTTGGGCTTGTAGAGCAACCGATAAACCTTGTGCGCGGCCTTCAGCGGCTTGCCGTCGAAGGTCACGCGGTCGCGCTCCGGATCCACCCAGCCATCCGGCGTCTGGACCTTCTTTCCGTTCACGCACACTCGTCCATCCGCGATCCAGCGGCGGGCTTCTGTGCGTGAACCAAGGCCGGCGCGGGACAAAACACGGTCCAGGGTCTTCTTGCGGGGGATGACAGCCACTCCTTATGATCTTAGAGCAGTGATCGAGTGCGTACCAAATTTCTCCGAAGGCCGCGACCTGGAAAAGGTCAAGAAAATCGCAGCGGCCATTGAAAGCACCCCCAGGGTGCTGCTGCTAGGCTACGAGGCTGACGCCGACCACAACCGCAGCGTAATCACGATGGCCGGCCCTCCGGATGCCGTGGTGGAGGCAGCCGTCCAAGCCGTCGGCCGCGCCGCGGAGCTAATCGACCTGAGATCCCACGCCGGCGAGCACCCCAGAGTCGGCGCAACCGACGTGGTTCCATTCGTGCCCCTGGACGATTCGGAATCCCTCCAGGATTGCGCCAAAGCAGCACACCAAGCCGGAGCAGAAATCTGGCGCCGCTTCGGCATTCCATCCTATTTCTACGAAGCAGCCGCGTGGAAGCATGGCCGCACCCGCCTGGAAAAGACCCGCCGTAAAGGCTTCGATGGAGCCCCTCCCGACATAGGCGACATCCCCGCGCATCCCAGCGGCGGGAGCCTGCATGATCGGCGCCCGCAGAATTCTGATCGCCTATAACGTCGACCTGGAAACCCGCGACCCGAAGATCGCGCAGCAGATCGCCATAAAGATCCGCGAATCGTCAGGCGGCTTCACGCACGTGAAGGCCATGGGCCTCTACCTGAAATCCCGCGACTGCGCCCAGGTCTCCATGAACCTGACCCATTTCGAAGAAATCCCCCTGATGGATCTGCTACGAACCATCGACGAAGAAGCAATCCGGTTAGGAGCCCACGCAGGCGCGGGCGAGTTGATCGGGATGATCCCCCGCAAAGCTTTCCAGCAGGCCCCGGCTTTCTTTCAACGTGCCGCGAATTTCGAACCAGGAAGAATCATTGAAGAACGCATTGCCCAACTTCTGCGTTAGCACGTTACCCCACCCCTAACGCAAAAGGAGTTTCACAACGCAACCCGTTGCAGATACGCTGCGGCTTCTTTGCTCACACCTCCATAGGCCGCATTCACTTCTCTAGCTCTCTTCAACGCGGCATCCACATGCGGAAGGATGTTCTCTTTTCCAAGATGGCGAATAAATTCAGCCTGCTCCAGCATCTGCGCCGGTTGCTCGCGCGCCCCGCAAATGAGAAGAGTCCGGCCGGTCCTTCGCAGCCGGTCGGAAAACACCTCAAGCGCATGGAGACCGGTTGCATCAATCGCCGTCATGTTGCGCACCCGCAGAACGACCACAGACGTGAACTTCTTAAGGTCCTCCGTTTCTTCGGCCAGTTTGTCGGTTGTTCCAAACAAAAATGGCCCGTGAATCCGCAGGATCGTCACGTACGGAGGAACGTCTTTATCCTGCAAGATGTGGGCCCGTCCATGCTCAACGTACTCCGGTGTCACCATCGCGACAGTAGTGGTTTGTGAAATCCGGTAGATGTAGAGCAGCGCGGCAAGGGCCATCCCGACTTCCACTGCTACGGTCAAATCCGCCAATACCGTCAGCCCAAAGGTGGTGCCCCAAACCGCGATGTCGGCGCGGCTCAGTTTCAGAATTGCGCCAATTTCGCGCCACTCGCCCATGTTGTAGGCCACAACGAACAGCACCGCCGCCAATGTGGCCAGTGGAATGAATTTGGCCAAGGGAGCCGCTACCAAAAGAATTACCACCAAGGTAAGCGCGTGGACCATCCCGGCCACGGGAGTCTTGGCCCCTGAACGAATATTGGTTGCGGTCCGGGCAATTGCTCCGGTGGCGGCTATCCCACCGAATAACGGTGTAGCCAGGTTAGCCACTCCTTGCGCGATCAATTCCACGTTGGAACTATGCTTGTCGCCGCTCATCCCGTCCGCCACCACCGCCGAAAGCAGGCTCTCGACCGCAGCCAGCAGTGCGACCGTCAAAGCCGATGGCAACAAAGGAAGAATCAGGTCGGCCCGAAACGTGGGCAAGTGGGGCGCAGGGAGCCCGGTCGGAATTCCCCCGAACTTTGAGCCGATCGTGTCCACCGGCAGTCGAAAAACGACGACAGCCAAAGTTCCCAGCAGCACCGCGATGATCGACCCCGGAACCCGTTTTGTGATGACCGGCCACAAAACGATCACTGCCAGCGATCCACAGGCTACCAAAGCGGTTCTTGGATCGATTGTGTTCAAGTGCGAGAACAGGACGCGCATGCGCCCGATAAATTCGCTGGGAATTGCCCCCGCCTGCAAACCTAGAAAGTCTCGAATCTGAGTCGAAGCGATCAATACCGCGATGCCGTTCGTAAATCCAATCGTTACCGGGCGAGGGATGAACTTCACCGCGGTGCCCAACCCCGTGGCACCCATCAGCGACCAACAGCACGCCCGCCATCATCGTGACCATGAACAAACCCGACAACCCAAACTTTGCGACTATACCCGCGATGATGACCACAAACGCGCCCGTCGGCCCTCCAATCTGCGTGCGTGACCCTCCCAGCGCCGAAATTAAAAACCCCGCAATGATTGCCGTATAGATACCGGCCTGCGGTGTAACACCGGAAGCGATGCCGAAGGCCATCGCCAGCGGCAACGCCACCAATCCCACCGTCAACCCGGCAATGGCATCAGCAGTGAAAAAACGGAAATTGTATTGGCGAAGACAAAGCACCAGTTTTGGCAGCCACCTATCCAGTGGCGTTTGCGGCAAGGCTATCATTGACGGCCTACTTCCGCTTTTTCAATCTCTCCAAGCGTGGCCAGAGTCCCGCTGATATGGGCTTGAAAATAACGCCGCATGAGATCAAGTACTTCGCTCAGGATCGGATCGCGCAAGCTGTAAAAGACCTGGTTGCCCTCTTTCCGGTTGATCACGATCTGCTTTGAGCGCAGCACGGACAGATGTTGGGAAGCGTTCGCCTGTTCAATCCCCAGCCGCGTAATGAGCGTCCCGGCGGAAAGCGGCCCATCCCGGAGTAATTCCACAATCGCGATACGAGTCGGGTTAGCCAGAGCCTGAAACACCTCCGCTTTAAATTGACGAAGTGCATCCCGCATAAAAACAGTATATTCGAATTCTATAATATACGCAAATGTGTTTTAACAACTTATGTCGTCGCGACATGTGCCGTAAATCTTCTCGCGCAACAAACATCCTCCATCGATTCATAAACTTATTCATTTTTCTCCCGCCCATTTCCCAGTCCCTGCGTTAGATTATGGGCAAGAGCCTGGAAGTCCCAACGGAGGTCAGGCCGCGTAGTAGAGGGAAGAGCAACCTAGGCAACCCCCTTGAGGCGCCAGCACCGTGGGTGTTTGCTGCAACAATAAAACAGCTCCTGCGCCAGATCAGGGTGATCAACGGGCTTTGGGGGCCTCCGAGAATGTTTTTCGAAGACGAAAAGAGAGAAAGTGACAGCCTAACGCGCCACCGGCAGTCCATTTCGAACGCGCAAGCGGTTCCACGCGAACACCTGGTACGCGATAGCTGTCACACCAGTCATCGCGACCACACCAATAATCTCCGCACGCGACGCAAGCGCCATCAGTACAAGCATGCTCGCGATGCCCGTCACCATTGCCGCCTTGAGCCAGCGAAAATTCAACGGCGGACCGGCCTGGGCGACCCCATCTCTCGCGAGCCTCCATGCCGCAGCGCATCCAAGAATGTACACGACTGCGGTAACCAGGGTCGCCACCACCGCCAGTTCCGCGAACGTTCCCGTCAAAGCTAGCGCCATCGCCAGAGTCGCGTACCACAGAATCGCGACGTACGGCGTGTGGTTGCGCGAATGCAATCGTCCCAGCGCTCCCGGCAGCGACCCATCCCTGGCGAAAGCAAACAGGATTCGAGGACTACCCAAAAGATCGCTTCCAATCCATCCGAACATCGACAATCCTGCGCCCACCAGCATCAGGATACGAAGCCCTGGATGGACCCGCGCCATACCCTCCGCCAGAGGCACCGCGGAATTCGCAAGCGAAGGCCCCAAAATTCCCTGTGCGATTACTTGGATGACGATGTAGATCAACGTCACGGAAATCATCGCGATCCCCAGCGCCCGTGGAATCGTGCGCGACGGTTGAGCGATCTCCCCGCTTGCGCTTAACGATATTTCCATGCCCGTAAGCGTGAACAATGCCAGGATCGCCGCTCGGCCGAAACCGGCCGTAGTGGGCACAACGGTTTGCGCGAAATTCGCCCCATGCATGGCGCTCGCTCCTGCGACGATGAAGACCGCCAGCGGGACCAATTTCAATGCAGTCGCCGCGTTGATCAACCGCATGCCATGCCGAACCCCGCCAATATTCACGAGCGCGATAGTGCCGATCACTCCCACAATGACTACGGCATGCCCGGCCACCTTCAGTGACGTAGGCAGCAAACTTGTCGCGACGTCCGCCAGAGCGGCCGACACGCCTCCGCACGCCAGCGCATCGCCGAACCACAACAGCGTCCCCGCGATAAACCCGGCACGCGGCCCCAACGCCTCTTCGATGTACCCATAAGCACCGCCGCTGGTCGGAATCCTGCTCCCGCCTTCCGCGAAGCAAATCGCAATGGATCCCATCGCGATGGAGCAAACCAGAAACGCAACCGGCGCATATGACCCCATGGAACCGGCCAACGCTCCCGGCACAGCGAAGATACCCGCGCCGATCAGGATGTTGACCAGGCTCGCAGTCAGGCCCCACGTTCCAACCGCGCGGACCAACCCCGCATCACGTTTGATTTCACTCAAGGTAATCGATTGTAGCGCCCGAATCACGCTACCATCAGGATCGTGGACCCCCTGCTCGCGTGGCGCGAAGAATTCCCGATCCTGGCCCACACCACGTATTTGATCAGCCACTCCCTAGGCGCCATGCCCCGCCGAGCCGCCGCAGCGATGCAGCAATACGCCGACACCTGGGCATCGCGCGGCATCCGAGCCTGGGAAGAAGGATGGTGGGAAATGCCTGTCACCACGGGCAATCTCATCGCCTCCATCATCGGCGCAGGCCCCGGCGAAGTGGTCATGCATCAGAACGTTTCTCTGTGCCAGCAGGTGGTCGTCTCCTGCTTCGATTGGAACGGCGCCCGCAACAAAATCGTCACGGACGGCTTGAATTTCCCCTCCAACGACTACATCTATTACGCATTGGAGCGCCAGGGAGCAAAGGTCCAGCGCGTTCCTTCGCCCGACGGCATGACGCTTCCCCTGGAGTTGATGCTCGCCGCGATTGACGAACACACCCGACTCGTCTCGGTTTCGCACGTCGCCTTTCGCAGCTCCTTCGTGCAGGACCTCGCCGCCATCACGAAACGCGCGCACGAAGTCGGAGCGTTCATCGTAGCCGACCTCTATCAATCGGCGGGAATCCTGCCGGTCGACGTCCATTCTCTCGGTGTCGACTTCGCCACAGGCGGCTCCGTCAAATGGTTGTGCGGAGGGCCCGGTGCCGGATATTTGTACGTGCGGCCGGGCCTCGCATCCCAGCTCCATCCCGCTGCAACGGGATGGGCAGCCCATCGCGATCCATTTCAATTCGAGTCCGGCCCCATCAATTACGCCTCCGACGCGTTCCGCTTTTTGAATGGGACCCCTAACGTTCCGGCCCTCTACGCGGCGCGTTCCGGCTATGAGATCGTCAACCAGATCGGCGTCGAGCCGATCCGCGCCAAATCCATTCGCCAGACCCAGCGCATGATCGAGCTTGCCGACGAGGCCGGCCTTTGTGTGCGTTCTTGCCGAAATCCAGAAACTCGTGGCGGCGTGGTCGTGATCGACGTCCCCAACGGAAAACAAGTCACCGCCGAACTGGCGCGCCGCGAAGTACTAGTCGACTATCGCCCCAACGCCGGCATCCGCATCGCTCCACACTTCTATACAGCGGATGAGGAAATCGACCGCGTCATCCGCGAAATAAAATCAATCGTACATTAAGTGATGACCCGCAGAATCTTCACCGCCGCCCTCACCGCGACCTGCGCATTCAGTCAGGACATCCTGGAGCTGGAGCCTCCCAAGGCCGACGCCCGAATCCCCTACGGCAACGACCCCAACCAGTTCGGTGACCTGCGTCTCCCTTCCGGCAAAGGCCCTCACCCGCTGGTCATCTTTATTCATGGAGGCTATTGGCGCGCGGAATACGACCTGGCCCACACAGGCCACCTCTGCGCCGCTCTCACTCGCGCGGGATTTGCTACATGGAACCTGGAATATCGCCGAGTCGGACAGCCCGGCGGCGGATGGCCCGGCACCATGGACGACGTCCGCAATGGCGCCCTGCACGCCCAAAAGTTAACCAACCTAGACATGGCTCGCGTCGTCGTCTCCGGCCATTCCGCTGGCGGTCATCTCGCGCTCTGGCTCGCCGCGCAAAAGGCGATGCCTCTTCGCGCAGTCATTCCCTTGGCCGCGGTCTCGGATCTGAAACTCGCCTGGACTCTCAGGCTCAGCGGCGGCATCGTAGCGGAGCTGTTGGGAGGCACCCCGGAACAAGTCCCGGATCGTTACGCTAAAACGTCACCCAGGGAACTCCTGCCGATTTCCGTCCCACAGCGTGTTCTCCACGGAGATGCCGACCGCATCGTGCCGTTCGAAATCAGCCAACAGTTCGCGCGCGCCTCTCACAACGCGACGCTGGTTCCCATTAAGGGCGCAGGCCATTTCGAATTGATCGACCCGCGCTCCACCGCCTGGCCGACTGTGCTGCACAACATAACTCTCTAATGGCCATCGTAAACAAAATCTTCTGGGTACTCGCCGCCCTTGAGGCCGCATTCTTCGTGGTCGCTTTCGTGATCACGCTGAACGAGAGCGGACATTCCGATGGCGGCAAGGAGATGGGTCTCTTCTTTCTGATCTTTCTCCCGTTTCTCGTTCTCGGCGTTGTGTCGCTGATCTATTGGAAGACGAACTCTCCCACACTGCACGTGATTCTTCTAGTCGCCACGGCGGTGCCCGCCGCCCTGCTGGCACGCCAGTGGATCACAACCACCATCGATAACCGGCATGCCGCCGCCGGCAGCTATATCTTCACCGATCCAACTCTTCAGAAGCTCCTTGCCGCCATCCACAATCTTGACGCGAAACAAGTCCGCGACCTCGCCGCGCGCGTCGACATCAACGCAGTCGGCGAAAACAATTCGACGCCGCTGGCTTTCGCGGCACAAGATGCGGCCACCGCGGAAGCAAAAGCGCAGCCGATCGGCGGTCACTTGGAAATGATTTCTTTGCTGTTGTCTTTAGGAGCGAAACCAACTCCGGGGCTCGAATTCGCCTGCGGCATGCGCCAAAGCGACGCCCTACGCCTATTGCTCGACGCCGGCGGCGATCCCAATTCTCTCATCGGTTACGGAGACAGGAAGGAGCCCGTGTTCTACGCCTGCTTCCGTTCGGAACATCCCACCGAGAACCTCAAGTTGTTATCTCAAAAAGGCGCCAATTTCGACCTGCTTTCGGCCGATGGAAAAACACCCGTCTGGATGGCCGCGATCTTCTCGCGATGGGAAGCGGGAATGTTTCTGCTGGATAACGGCGCCAAACTAGATGCAGTGGCGTCCGATGGAAAGACAATAAGGTCGCACGTTCAGGAGGAGACAGACCGGCAAATCGGCTACTTCCAGAACCAGAACGTCCCGGAAGACCTGCAGAAGTTTGCTGCAAGAGTGAAGCAGTAAAGGCTTACTCGACACCCTTCCTCGACAACCTATACATAGGCATGATGCCCGCCGACTTTGCCAGCGGCACCCGTCCAACGTAATCCATCGCGAAGTCCGCCGGGCCCTGGGCAGCCGCAATCGCCGCAAAAGCCTGGCTGGCATACACGTGACCCGGGGGAGTCACCGGTTCGATACGCGCGGCCCGGCTCACGTGCGCTCCAAAGAACGTCGGCACGCCAAGCACTGGATCGACGCAATAATAGGCTGGCCCGGCGTGCAATCCGATTCGCAAAGCGAGGTCCGCGGGCAATTGCCGCTTGCTCCAATTTACAGCCGTGATGGCGTCGCATAAATCCAGCGCCAGTGCCGCCGCTTCGTGAGGCGACTCGCAAACAAAGTAGAATCCATCGCCCCAGGTATTCTTAACCACCGGCCGTACCGCCGACGCGGTCAGCGCGGACGCGACTGCCCCCATGAAATGCTCCACAAAATGGGGAATGCAAGGTTCGGAGATCGCGCTGAAATGCAAAGCATCCGCGAATAGAATGCCTACCAGCCGTATATTGTCTCGACGATCGATAACGGCCGGACCTGCCCCGCCAGAACCCGCGCGAACCTCCGCGTCAAAGCCCGTTGAGATCCGTTCCACAGTGTGACCTTGTGCCAACCATCCGGTGGCGACGCTCGCCGTGCCTCCGGGTCCGTCACCGGGACCTCCATCCCAGAGGGCCATCCGCACCAGATCCGAATCCATCTGCCGCGCATGCAGAATCGCTAAACCATCCCTCAAAAGATTCGAGTACTCATAAGAGGCTCCATGCGTCTGGGCCTTGTGGTCGGACGAAATCACAATGTCCTTCGCGTTCGCAAGAACCCTTTCAAAGCGAACCCTCCAATTGCCGTCGGGGACGCTCTCCTCTACAAACTCTTTCGCCGGGCATGGCAGCACCACATGGGATTCGCCGCCCAATTCTTTCACTGCTTCGTGGAACAGAATGTCGCCGCCCGCCGCGGCGGCGGAGTAACCGGTGACTTTCCCATACCGCCTTAACCGCTCGCGGATCTGTTCCGCAATCACGCCTTCGCGGTCCGACGGGAAGCGCGGAGTCCCTCGCCCCGGCCGATCGATAATGTGGCCGGAGAATACAACGGCAACCGGAATTCCGAAGCAGCCATCCAGGGCGGTCGGATCGAATCCCTGATGCCGCAGCAGAGCTCTCGCATTGCGGCGCGTGGTAACCAGATCTCCCAATCCCCACGCGATACCTGCCGCCCGCGCATAATATTCTTCGGCTTCGTTCACGCCGCCACGAATCAGAGCGATCTCCCCCAGCGTGGCCCTCAACCAATACTCATCGCTTGAACCCGGATGTTCCAGCCGCTGCAAAGTCTCCTTCTGTACAACGGACGCGATGCGAACAGCATCATCGTGGTCCCCAAGCATTAGCGACAAAGTCGCCGCGTTCACTCCCGGCCACGGACTTTCCTCCAATCGATAAGCCTCCAGATACAAGTCACGGGCCTTGAGCAGGTCCTGCTTCCCTCCCCCGTTCAGGCCTAAATCCTTGTACGTGCGCGCGAACAGTCCCAGCGTTTCCTCATCCCTATGACCTTCCTCAACCAATCGCCGCAGCATCTTGTTGGCCGACTGCGGCGACCCGGTCCGCGCCAGAACCAGTGCATGCTGTTGCCGCAGTGCAACGGATCTGGGATACGACTGCAGCCCCGTTAACACTTGTTCCAGCGCCAGCAGAGGATCGCCTTCTCGAATCAGCCGGCGCGAGTGTTCGACGTAGGTCTGCTCGGTTTCGGATTTCGCGACTGGGTCCATTCTTCCCGATGATATACTCGCGGGCGCAGGAGGAAATGACCCGATGAAGCGCAGCACCCATCGCATTCTCACCACCCACGCAGGCAGGCTTGATGGTCCGCCTGATTATCAGGACCTGGCTAGGACCTTCATGCAAGGAGGCAGCGTAGATATGGCCGCTGCGCGTCCGCGTGTCCGCAGCGGGATTGTGGACGTCCTCCAGAAGCAGGCCAAGGCCGGTATCGACATCATCAGCGATGGCGAGCTCGGCAAGATGGGCTTCGGCGGCATCGGATACTATGGCCGCCGCCTCAGCGGTTTGGGAACCCGTAAGCTAAAGCCCGGCGAGGCTCCCTTCATGGCGCTCCAAACGGGAGAGCGGATCGAATTCGCCGATTTTTACGAGGACCTCAATTTCCTGGCGAGTCCCGGCGAACGCGTAGTTTGCTCGGGCCCCATTAAATACATCGGCCAGGAAGAGGTCAAGCGGGACCTGCAGGAATTCCGCGCCGCACTGGCCGAAGCAAATGTCCAGCCGGAAGACACCTTCATGTGCGTGCTCGCGCCGGGATGGCTGGAACATTTCTTTTACAACGAGCATTACGCCAACGATGAAGAGTACCTCTTCGCGCTCGCCGACGCCATCAAGGACGAATACAAGGCCATCGTGGATGGCGGCTTCATCCTTCAAATCGACGACCCGGCATTGCCCGACACCTACGATATGATCGTGCCCACGCCTTCCATTCCCGACTACAGGAAATTCGCTGAGATCAGAGTCGAGGCGCTGAACCATGCACTGCAAGGCCTGCCCCAGGATCGTGTCCGCTTTCACATTTGTTGGGGAAGCTGGCATGGACCCCACACACACGACCTGCCTTTGGAACACGTGATGGATCTCATGCTAAAGATCCACGCCGGTGCTTATTCCGTGGAGGGCGCCAATGTGCGACACGAACACGAATGGAAGCTCTGGCAAGACGTAAAACTTCCCGAAGGAAAAATCCTCATACCGGGCGTGGTGACGCATCATACCAACGTAGTGGAGCATCCGGAACTGGTGGCCGATCGAATCATCCGCTATGCCAACATCGTAGGCCGCGAGAACGTAATCGCAGGCACTGATTGCGGAATGGGTCTGCGAGTGCATCCGCAAATCGCATGGGCGAAGTTCAAGGCGCTCTCAGATGGAGCGGCGCTGGCGAGCAAGCAACTTTGGGGCGAGAGAAAAAGCACGACGTCCTAGATCAATCTCGTTTGGACACCACATAGGCAACCAACACAATTAGAAATAAGTAGACAATTGGGCGCTTTGGAGGCGCGTGCTGGTCCATCATCAATGCTGCCAGAGCGACGACCGCAACTACTCCTGTAATCCCTTGGATGACTCGCACGACGCCGGACGAACTTCCTCGGGATCCGTCGTCTTGCTTCAGCCACGCAGCGGGCGCGTTTACTCCTTGAAGGCGGTCGGATACCGGCGGGAACAAAATCCGTACGACGGACGACACTATCAAGGCTGTGGCGCAACCAAGGATTGTGGTCCAAACCGGCAGAGCCAGGTACGATTTGCTCGCCAGCAACATACTCTGCGACACGGCGGTCAATGCGATGGCTACACCAGGGCCTCGTGCAATGTTCCGCGGTCCGGGGTTCGCGTAGGCGTCATGGAGGACCAGGCCCAGCAACGCGATCCCGGCTGGCACGGCGAACCGAAATGAGCCCAGCGGTTCCCTAAGAAGCACTCCGCCTTGCAGCCACGCTGCTCCGAAAAACGACATGTACAACGCGATTGCCTGCAGCAGGACCACAGGCGGGTCCGCAGTGCGGCGAATTCTGCTGAGGATCACAAGTGGAACAGTAAGAAACGCTTCGCAACCGTATTGAATGGACGACCGATACCGTTCGTGCAGATCTCCCAGCACCTGTTCGCGGCACGCGGGCGGGATCAAGATCGCCACGATTGCCTCTGCTGCCTTGGAAGGGCCAGAACGCATCAGGGCACCTGTTTTCCCCACCGCTTCTTGCCCCATACCGACTCGGCCGCGTCCCAGATTCGTTTCGCGGTAACAGCCGATTCCTGCAGAGCACGTTCCCCAAGAGCTTCCAGCTTGTAAAAGCGCTTGGCGCGACCGCCGCGCTCCGGTGTCGGATCAGAAAGCCAGGACGCGATCAGGCCTTTGTCTTCCAAGCGATCCAGCGTGACATAAACCGCGCCCAGAGCAACCGTTTTTGGCTTGGCCAAGTCCTCAACTTTAGAATGGATGGTCACTCCGTAAGCTTCCTCGCGGAGTGTAAGAATCGCGGTCAGGACAAGCTGCTCGAATTGGCCAAGGGAGTCGGGGCGAGCCATTTAACCAACACTGTATAGGAAATAGCTTTCCGAGTCAATACTATTGATAAAGGCCTTTAGAAATCAGCCAATCCTGAATCTTTCCCGCCACCTGATCTGAATTCTTATCCATCATGATCATGTGCGAATTCCCATGCACGCCCGCCTGAGGAAGATCCAGCACATCCACCGACCCTCCCGCCCCGCGCACCGCGTCGTAATACTGATTCACCACCGACCTGATCTTCGACCATCGCGGATCCTGCGCGATAAAGTCGCCCCAAACGGCGAGTATCGGCGTGGTATTCAGCGCGGTTGGCTGCGCTCCCCCGTTGGCCGGCTCAACCATGATCAGCGCCTTCACTTTATCCGGCCGTGCTTCCGCAACCATCGATCCGAAGAGGCCCGACTGCGAATGCACCAGAACCACACACGGGCAGACTTTATCCACCTCCGCGATGTAGGCGTCGATCACAGCCTTGTTGTTCACGGTCCACCGCGGGACGCCTTGCTTTACGAATTGATCGAACGCCTCCATCGGAAATTGGCTACCGGGAGGAACTTTGCGTTTGCTGGGATCTGCATTGTAGGACCCTTGCCCCTGGCCGATGCGGAAACGCTCAAACGCGTTGTCCTTGGTCAGGAAAAGCGGGTCTCCGGGAAAGACATCGGGAAACATCGCCCAACCCGAACGGCCTCGCTCCACAGCATCGGAATTGTAAACCGGCCAGCCGCGTTTCAGAAAATAGTTGAGCCATCCTTCGCGACCGTCGGGCGTGGTTTCATATGTTGCGCCAGTTAACCAAGCTCCATGCCACAACAAGAGAGGATATTTTCCATGCTGATTGGCGGGAAGAAAGTATTGGACATACATCTGCTCTACTTCGTAAGTGCCATTGGGATCGAACTGGCCTGGCACGCCCGGAGTGAACTGGACGTCGGGAGCTTTCTTGCCGTGAATCTCAACGTCGCGCCCGCCGATGTGGAACGATCCCATTTCTTTCAGCGCGAAAGGCGGCGCGGACGTGCACCCGCAAAGCGCGCCGCAGAGCGCGGCCATCCAAAATGTGCGTGAAGTCTTCACGGGGGAAGATTGTCCCACAAACAGAAGCCGGAAAACAGAATATGATGATTTCGATGCACATCCTGGCGTGGATTTCGCTAGCCTCGTTCGCAGTCACCGCCTCGGCGCAAATCGATGCGCGGAGGCGATATACGCTGCGCAATGACAACGTAACCATCGAAGTGATCGCCGAAGGCCGAGGCCCGCTGATCGTGCTGCTCCCATCCCTGGGCCGCGATTCAGAGGAGTTCGATCCCATCGCGGAACAAATCGCGAAAGCGGGATTCCGGGTCGTGCGTCCTCAGCCCCGTGGTTATGGCGCCAGCACCGGTCCGCTCCAGAACATCACTCTGCACGACCTGGCGAAGGACCTTGGCCAGGTCATCGAGAACGAAGGCGGTCCAGCGATTTTAGCCGGGCATGCCTTCGGGCATTTTGTCGCTAAGATGACCGCCGTAGATTACCCCAAGTTGACCCGCGGCGTCGTGCTGATTGCCGCTTCGCAGAAGAATGCCGATCCAGAGGTCCGCGCCTCAACCGCCATCGCGACCGATATGTCGCAACCCGCCGCCGAACGGCTGGTCCGACTGCAGCGAGTCTTCTTTGCGCCCGGTCACGATGCGAGTATCTGGCTGAAAGGCTTTCATCCCGACGTGCAGAAGTCCGAAGCAATCGCGCGCGATGCGACCCCGCAAAAGGAGTACTGGAGCGCAGGAACCGCTCCCCTTCTCGACATTCAAGCGGAGAGCGATCCCTATCGCCCGCCGTCCAGCCGCAACGAATTGATTGAGGAATTCGGCGCCAAGCGAATGACCACGGTCCTGATTCCCAACGCCGCGCACGCGGTAATTGTAGAGCAGCCGGCGGCAGTCGCCGACGCGATTATCACTTGGGCAAAAACCCTGGCGAAATAGTAATTCTGCATGCAGCAAGTGCCTTGACTCCACCTAACGCTCGTAATACAATCCAGTAACTTCGTTATTTTTCAGAGCATCACGGATTGACTTGTTGGGGCTTGAAAGGGGTAGTTGTATGCAATGTCGTCTTGGATTTCTAATTCTCCTAGGCGGAAGCCTGCTCCCATTGGCGGCGCAGGTCTCCACAGGAACCATCTCCGGCACCGTAACCGATTCCTCCGGAGCCGCCATCGCCGATGCCCAAATCACCATCCGCAACTCCGGCACCGACGTTACTGAAACTCTGACCACAGATAGCCAGGGCCGCTTTACCCAGCCTAGTCTGAACGTCGGCCAGTACTCCGTTAGCGCGAATAAGACCGGCTTTCAAACCGTGGTGCGCCAGAACGTGACTCTTACGGTCGGCAGCCAATTCGTGGTCGACATCAGCCTCCCTGTGGGAACCGCGCAGCAAACCGTTACCGTGCAGGCCGAAGTGGCGCAGGTGGATACGTCCACATCAACGGTCGCGAACCTGGTGGAGCAGAAACAGATGGTGGACCTTCCGCTTAACGGGCGAAATTTCCAGCAATTGATCACGCTCGCGCCGGGTGTGCAGGTGGCGCAGACGGCGACCACTTCCTTCTACGGGAAGGGCGACACCTACTCCATCGCGGGAGGACGTCCCGAGGGTCAGGCTTATTTGTTGGATGGCACGGACATCACCAACTTCTTCAATCACGGAACCGGCGGAGGTTCCCTGGGAACCGCGTTGGGCATTGACGCGATCGGCGAATTCCAGACCTTGACCAACACCTACAGCGCTCAGTTCGGAGGTAACGGCGCGGTGGTGAACGCCGTGTCGAAATCCGGAACGAACGGCTTCCACGGCAGCGCGTTTGAGTTTCTCCGCAATAGCGCCCTGGATGCTCGCGACTTTTTCGAAGGCGCTTCGCCCGCGCCGTTCCGCCGCAATCAATTCGGCGGATCCATCGGCGGTCCGGTGAAAAAAGACAAAGCGTTTTTCTTTTTCAATTACGAAGGCGTGCGATTGGCTCACGTGCTCACCAATCCGGTGATCGTGCCCGACGCCAACGCGCATAACGGCGACCTGCCCTGCGCCGTTGCCGGAAACGCGGCTCCGTGCAATACCGCCACGGGCCTGGCGCACGTCGGCTTCGCCTCGCCTGCTATTGCGGCGGTGATGGCGACCTATCCCGTCGCTCCGAATAGTCCGGCCGGCTTCGGAACCATCTCGAAGACCGGCACGCAGGTCGGCCATGAGAATTACATTCTGGGGCGATTCGATTACACGTTTTCCGAAAAAGATAGTTTCCTGGCTCGCTACGTTTTTGACAAAGGCGAATTCGACAACCCTTTCCCCAATACCAACATCCCCGGCTGGAATGATAGCGAGCCTACGAGAAACCAATACGTGACCATCGAGGAAAAACATCTCATCTCCGCCAGCATCATCAACGTCGCGCGGGCGAGCTTTGTGCGCACGGAGAATTCCGCAACCACCCTGGGCACCACTCCCTCACTGCAGTTCTATCCGCATCTGGGCGGACAGGACGGCAACATCGCGATTACCGGCCTGACGGGCCTGGGGCCATCGGCGCTGGCGCCCTACCTGCTGCTGCAAAACAAGTCCAGCGTTTCCGACGACGTCTACATTACTCGTGGGGCGCACAACATCAAAATGGGAATCGGCCTGACGTTCGTTCAGACTTACGAAAATCAGCCGTTCTCCGCCGCGGGATCTTTCACCTTCGCGAGCCTTCTGGGTTTCATGCAAGGCACTGTGATCCGCTACGGCGGCGCGTTCCCGGTGGGTACGCCAGTGCCCTTTGACTTCAAGGGCGTCAATCCGGATGCCTACCGTGCCTGGCGCGAATTGCTGGTGATGCCCTACATCAATGACGATTGGAAGGTCTCCTCGAAACTGACCGTGAACCTTGGTCTGCGTTTCGACTTCGGCACGAATCCGCACAGCATCATGAACAACATGCTGGTGATCACCAATCCTCCGTTTAACAGCATCGGCGGCACGCCATCCACGGGGTTCACGCTGGTGCAGAATGTGTGGGCCAACAATCCCAATAACGGCAACTGGGGACCCCGGATTGGCTTCGCGTACGACCCGTTCAAGGATCACAAAACGTCCATTCGCGCCGGCTTTGCCGACACGCATAACGTGCTGGCCCCGCGCACCTGGACCTCCGGCTATGTCACTGGACCTCCCTTCCCATCCGTGATCATCACTCCGGGCGCGGCCAATCCCACCATCGCCTTCCCCAACCCGTTTGTCGGCAAGGTGAACCCGCCTCTGCCCAGCAACGGGCAAACGGTTGACTTCAACACCACCAAGGCTCCCGCGCTGTATCAATGGAATTTCAATGTCCAGCGGGAACTGCTGTGGAACACGATTCTCACGGTAGGCTATGTGGGCTCGCATGGATCGCACCTGGAGACGCAGAGCGACCAGAATCCTCCCATCGGGGTGAAAGATGCGAACGGGGTTCTGCATTTTGGGACACCTGGCGCGGCCAATGCCAATGGCGTGACCTCGGGCGGCCTCAGTTATGCGCGATGGAGTCCGGCGTTCGGAACCATCAATGCGCTGCAATCCAACGGCAACTCTTCTTACAACTCGATGCAGACCAACCTGGTGCATCGCTTTAGCAACAATGTGCAGGCGCAGTTTGCCTATACGTGGTCGCACTGTATTGACGATGGGTCGGGTTCCAGCGGTCTGGAAACCGGCGGGGGGCCGCGTTCCAATCCATATGATTTTCGCTCCGATCGGGGAAGCTGTACGTTCGACCTGCGCCATTCCTTCCGCGTCAATGGCGTTTATAAGCTCCCGTTCAAAGGCAATCGCGTGATCGAAGGCTGGCAATTGAACGGCATCATGAGCCGTACTACCGGGCCGCCGCTTCTATTAACCACAGGCTTCGACCGCGCTCTGGTGGGCGGATCGGCAACCGGTAATCAGAGGCCAAGCCTGGCCCCTGGATTCACCGCGGACTCCATCGAACAGGACATCCGCACGCAATGGTACAACCCCGCGGGCTTCGTCCTGCAACCCGAGGGAACTCCGGGTAATTTAGGACGCGACGAGATTCGTGGACCGAAGCTGTTCAACATGGATTTCTCTCTGCTCAAAGACACCAAGATTCGCGAGAACATCAACCTGCAGTTCCGTGCCGAGTTCTTCAATATCCTGAACCACGAAAACTTCGGAACGCCGAACCTGAACATCTTTTCAACCGCCAACCTCAAACCGTCCAGCGATGGATTGGTCCACGGCAACAATCCCAGCGCGGGTCTGATTCTGAATACCAACCCGGGCACCAATCCGAGGCAGATCCAATTCGGCCTGCGTTTGAGTTTTTAGTCGGCTAGTAATCGGTAAAGTGTCGCGCGGCTGACCCCGAGTACGGCGGCGGCTCCTGTTTTGTCGCCGCCCAGTTGACCCACAACTGAGCGCGCGTGCATGCGATCCATTTCTTCCAGCGACACCAGCGGATGCGAGCCTGGCGCAACCGTCGCCGCCGGTGGGCGCAGCAATCTCTCCGGCAGGTGCGGGACATCAATGCGCGCCGAATTGCAAATCATGCAGGCAAAGTCGATCGTATTTTCCAGTTCGCGGATATTGCCCGGCCACTGGCAGCGGAGCAGCACAGCCTCGGCTTTCCTCGTCACTCCGGCGATCTGCTTGCCGTACTGCCGAGCGAACCGGGTTATGAATTCGCGAATCAACAGCGGCAGATCTTCCTTTCGATCCGCCAGCGAGGGGAGTTTCAATTCGATCATTGCCAGGCGATAGTAAAGGTCCTCGCGAAACCGCTTCTCGCGGACTTCCTCAGCCAAGTCCCGATTGGTCGCCGCCACGACGCGAACCTGCACCTTGCGGATGGCCGGGGAGCCGACCCTCTGAATTTCCTGATTCTGCACCGCGCGCAATACTTTGGCTTGAGCAGCGGGCGACATTTCGCCGATCTCGTCCAGGAACAGAGTTCCCCCGTGCGCCATCTCGAAGAATCCGGCCTTGTCCTCAGTCGCGCCGGTGAATGCTCCTCGCGCATGCCCGAAGAGTTCATTCTCAATCAGAGTCTCCGTCAGCGCAGCACAATTGCATACCAGGAACGGACTCGCGCCCTGTCCTGGACTCAACCGGTGAAGCGCCTTGGCCACCAGTTCCTTTCCAGAACCGGTGGGGCCGGTGATTAAGGCATTCCGGAAATAGGGAGCCACGCGCCGGATGGACGTGAAAACATCCAGCATTGCGGGACTGCGGCTGGTGATTCCTTCAAACTGGCAGGCCTCCAGAGATTCGTTATCCAACCGCTCGGCCCTGCGGCGCTGCAGCCCTGCCTCAACGGAACGGCCAATCCGCTCACGGAGGCGGCCGAGGTCGATGGGCTTGGTGAGATAGTCGGAGGCGCCTTTTTGGATGGCTTCCACCGCGGCTTCGGCGGAGTCATGAGCGCTTAGCAGCAGAACGTCGATGGAGCGATCCAACTCAACGATCCGCTCCAGTACTTCCATCCCTCCCAGGTTCGGCATCCGGAGATCCAGGAGAACGATATCAGGCCTTTCCTGATGAACCGCATCCAAACCTCTGACAGGATCGTAATACGAAGTGACTTCTAATTGGTCGCCCATGTATTCGCACAGGAAGCCTTCCACGAGTTGGAGTGATTCCGGGTCGTCGTCGATGGCGATAAGCTTTACTTTGCCGTTTGCGGACATGCGGTGGGCCTATTGTACATTTTTCTTCTCACTGCTGAGATTACCGTGTCACAGATGAGAACACAGTACTGCTTAAACTTTATAGTTCTCGCAAAAGCCCAGTAAAATCGGCTTTTTACACTTGGCAAGCCGCGTGCAATTATGGCTGACACTTAGCTCCCGAGGATGGGGGCTGCCGCTACATGGCAGCGACCGGACAACCGAAGGAGGCTCACCGGCGCTACTCGGATTCCTCCTATACGGGTAGCGTCGGGAGAAACCTGAGCAGGGGGTGGAACACATGAAAGAGACAATGGCCAACAAACCTTCCGATGAAAGCGCGCCCGCAAGGCCCATGCCCGTCTGGGCGGGGATGTCGGCGAAACAAAGGGCCGAAATCGCCAGCTTAAAAGTGGAAATACGAAAAATGCAGGAGGCGGAGACTAAGTACCTCCGCATTGTCGCTGAATGGAAGGAACAGCTGAGCTGGATTCGCGCCAGGCTCGATCAGATGGAAAAGCTTCTAGCGTCTCCGGAGAGCCCTAACTCAAACCGCCGCCAGATCAGAGCTCATCACGCCCGTAACGGATCGCGCTAACGCCAAAACAAGCCGTTCCGTGGCCGCCGGGGATCTTTACTCTCCTTGAAAATGCTGACGAGTGTTTTCGGAGCCGCGGCGGTCACGGAACGATTTTGTGTTCTCTAGCAATGCCTTACGGGTTGCCGGGAGCAGGCTTGGGAGGAGCATCGGCACCGGCTAAGTCCTTCTGAGCCCTCTTCTTTGCGGTTTTGGCCTCGGGACCCGTTTTCGCGGAGTTGCGAGCCTTTGCCAGCCATTTTGGCGGCCTGCCTCGTCTTTTCCCCCCGGCGGCCAACCGTTCTAGAGCTGCTAGAGCCAGCCGAATTCGTTCGAATTCCTCGCGCAATTCTGCAATGGTATTGTCCAGATCCTGGATCAAAATCCCTCCAAATTTTGCGGTGGGACACGTCCATCGCGAATAATGTTGCTCGCCACCGGTGACCTAGATGTGTCTCGACATTTAGTTTACACCCGAACTCCGGGAGGAGCACCCCGGTCGTGTCGAGCGCCCGCAAGTGTTGCTACTCAATACAACCTATCGGCCATCCCTCGCTATTATTGATCCGTGGACAAAGGATTTGATGTTATCGTGGCCGGCGGTGGGCACAACGGCCTGGTGACTGCGGCCTATCTGGCTCGCGCGGGACGAAGGGTGCTAGTACTGGAGGCACGAGAACTGGTGGGCGGGTGCGCAGTCACAGAAGAAGTCTGGCCCGGCTATCGCGTGTCCACTGCCTCTTACCTGGCCAGCCTGATGCAGGAGAAGGTGGTCCGCGACCTCGATCTGCCCCGCCACGGTTACGTGGTGGACGCCAAGGACCCCGCTTTCTTTTCTCCTTTCCCCGACGGACGTCACTTCTTTATGTGGCAGGACCGGTCCAGTACTCTCACTGAAATTGCGAAATTTTCGAAGCGCGACGCCGAAGCCTATCCCAAGTATGAGGATCACCTGGAACGGCTGGCCGTAGTGGCCGAATCGCTATTGCTGACGACGCCGCCGGATTTTCCGCCCTCGGGCGTGGGCGATTTCATGGAGTATCTGAAACTGGCGGGAAAACTGCGCGGCCTTTCGAAGAAAGAAATCGTCGGGCTAGTGAGGATTTTCACGCAAAGCGCTGCGGATTTCCTGGACGAATGGTTCGAATCGGAACAAGTGAAGGTGACGCTGGCTACCGACGGAGTGATCGGCGCTAATGGCGGGCCCAGGTCGCCTGGAACCGCCTACATTCTGTTGCACCATTGCATGGGTGGCGTGAATGGGCATCGAGGCTTATGGGGATTTGTGCGGGGAGGCATGGGGTCAGTGTCCAACGCGATCGCCGCGGCCGCGCGGGAAGCCGGCGCAGTCATCCGGACTGAGACGCCGGTGGCGAAGATCGTCGCGCGACATGGGCGCGTGCGTGGGGTGGTGCTGGAAAGCGGCGAAGAAATTGAGGCCAATGTAGTGGCCAGTAATCTGGATCCTCGGCGCACATTTCTTAAATTGATGGACGCGGCAGAGGTCGAACCAGAGTTTCTCGACGGCATACGGAAGTTCCGCAGCGAGGGGACATCGCTGAAGATGAATCTGGCTCTGTCCGGCTTCCCCGAGTTCAAAGCATACCCAGGATCCCCCGGGCCGCAGCATGGCGCGACGATGCACATCTGCCCGTCCGTCGAGTACATCGAAAAGGCCTGGGACGATGCGAAGTACGGTCGTCCGTCGCGATCCCCTCTGATCGAGATGACCATGCCGACCATGTACGACAAGACCCTTGCTCCAGAAGGACGTCACATCATGGGCATCTTTCTTCAGTACGCGCCGTACACGCTTCGCGATACCGATTGGGACCAGGAGCGCGAGCCTTACTCGGAGCGAATTCTGGACGTGATCGAAGAGTATTGCCCCAACATCCGGTCGGTTGTGGAACATCGTCAGACGCTGACGCCTCTGGATCTGGAGCGGCGATTCGGCATCACGGGCGGGAACATCTTTCACGGAGAGATGAGCCTGGACCAGATGTTCGTGCTGAGGCCTTTGGCGGGATGGGCGAAGTATCGGACGCCGGTGAAGGGTTTGTACCTGTGCGGGTCGGGCGCGCATCCGGGTGGGGGCGTGATGGGGGCTCCGGGGCACAACGCTGCTCGTGAAATCCTGAAAGATCTGCGATAAAATTTTCCTGACAAAACTTTCCTGCCGGCGAATCCTTTTGGGCCCTGACGGAAACTAGAGTACAGAGTGACTGATTCGGAGTTCAGGGAAGCCTTCCATGGCCACAAGGATCATCTGTTTCGCTTTGCGTACCGGATGACGGCATCGCGCACGGCCTCCGAAGACGTGGTTCAGGAATGTTTCCTGGCGCTATGGCGAAGGTCTTCCGCGTACGATTCCGGCAGGGGTCCGCTGCGAGCTTACCTGTTCGGAATCGCGCGCAACCTGCTGCTGAAGCGTCTGCGTGATGAACGTCCGCATGAGGAATTGGAGGCGGATTCGTTTATCTGTCCGCCCATCGACTTCCTGAAAATGGAGCGGGCCGAGGCTATTGCGCGAGCCGTGCAGGCGTTGCCGGTGCTGCAGCGCGAGGCCGTAATTCTTTTCGAATACGAAGATATGTCTATGGAAGAAATCGCAACGGCGACGCTGGTGGACGTGGGCGCGGTGAAGTCGCGATTGCACCGGGCTCGCGCGAACCTTCGGCGCACGCTGGCTCCGCTGCTGGAAGAAACGAAAGGTACTTTGCATGGAACCAAATAACGATCCGCAATTGCGCTCCCTATTAAAGGAATGGCGAGCTCCTGAAACGCCGGCTTCGCTGGAACAGAGAGTGCTGGAGCAGCGGCGCAATAGCTGGTGGCACTTCCTGCTTCGTGGCTACATTCGCGTGCCGGTGCCGGTGGTCTGCGGCCTGGTGGTGTTGCTGAGTTTTGGCATTTGGGAATCGGCGAGGCTCCGCGGAAAGGTGGGGTCGTGCCTGGCGGTGTGGAATGAAATGCCTGTGCACGCGGAGTCTGTAGGGATCGTGTGCCCGGTGGGTTCGAAGTGTTGAAAAAGGAGAGAGACATGATTCGTAGACAACTGATCGCTATTCTGCCCATAGCGTTGAGCATGGGAGCAGCCTGGGCCAAACAGCCCGTTCCGCGCACGGCTAGCGAACTGACGATTGAAGAGCCTTCGGGCAAAAAGACTCAGCTCATCAAAGAGAGAGGCAACGTCGTGCTGGTGCAGTTTCTCTATACCAACTGTCCACACTGCCAGGCGACCGCCGAGATCTTCAGCAAACTGCAAAAAGAGTTGGGCCCGCGGGGCCTGCGGGTTCTGGGCGTCGCGTTTAACGAGGAAACGCAGGGTCATCCTGAACTGGTCCGCGAATTCGTAGCAGCCCACAGCGTGAACTTTCCCGTCGGCGTGGCGTCGCGCGATACGGTGATGAGTTATCTGGGCATCTCGGTGATGTCGCGATTCGTGGTGCCGCAGGTCATGGTGGTGGACCGGAAAGGCATTGTCCGGGCGCAGAGCGAATTGATGGGGAGGGCGGAGCTTCAGGATGAGGTTTACATGCGGTCGTTCTTGGATGGGCTTTTGAAAGAGGGGGCGTCGACCACGAGTAAGAACCACTCCGTGACCGCCGCGGCTCCGATGGTCGCTTCGAAGCTTTCCGAGAAACCCACCGGGCCGCGAGAGTAGTGGAATGGTGCGCTTCCTAATTGCGGCCTAGGGCCTTGAAGACTCGCCTTCGGCACAACCAGATCAGACCCGCCAGTCCGATGACAATCATTTCGATCGCTCCATTGGTCAACGATAGATTGGCGACGCCAAAAGTCAGATCGGCCGGGTTTGCCGGAATGGACGCCGCCAGGCTGGGATCGAATTGCTGAAGCAGCGCATTACCTGACGTATTGGTAACTGTCACGTTGACCGTCGGGGTGGTGACGGTACCCGCTACCGCACCGAATGCTGAGAGCAAAGTAATTCCTGTAATAACAATCGTATGTTTGAACACGATTCCTCCTGCTCTTTCAAGAGCGGAAGCACCCGGGCATATTGGCGCGACATGGCTGGAAAAGAACCTTAGGCTGCTACAGTAGTAATTTGTCGCGAGTTAGCTTTACCAGAGCGGTGAACGCCCCGGGCGTTGTCTGGACGCAGCTTTACTTTGGGCTGGGGTTTACCACGCTTGCGACGCTGATCCTGGAGCTCTCCCTCACCCGGATCTTCTCCGTCGTCTTCTATTACCACTTCGCTTTTCTGGCGATTTCGATAGCTCTGTTCGGATTGGGAGCGGGCGGAGTTTTCTCCTACGTGGTTGCGGCGAAACCGGGCAATCTGTGGGCGAAGCTGGGATGGTTGGCTCTGGCCAATGCGCTGTGCGTGGTGGGGTCGCTGTGGTTTGTACTCTCACGCGCGGGAGTGCCCGGCAATTGGACACTCGCGCTGGTCTACTTCGCATCCGCGTTCCCGTTTTTTCTCGCCGGCACCGTCGTCTCTCTCGCGATTTCCGAGGCAGTGGAGCGAGTGGACCGTGCATACTTCTTCGATCTGGCAGGCGCGGCGTCAGGATGTCTGCTGCTGATTCCGTTCCTCAATTTGTTTGGCGGCCCGAATGTGGTGATCGCGGCGGGGGTGATTTACGCGGTGTCGGCGGCCATCTGGTTTCATCAGGCTGGAGGACACAGGCGACGCGCCACCGCAGTACTGATTTCGCTGTTGCTCACAGGGTTGATGATTGTCAACGGCAAAACTCATCTGATTGATGTGCGCACCGCCAAGGGACAGCCTCTGCCTCCGGAACGGTACGTCGAATGGAACAGCTTTTCGCGCGTCAGCGTGATCCATGCCGATGTGAGCTGGGAACCCGAGGCATATTGGACGATAATCCTCGATGGCGACGCCGGGACGGGCATTGCGCCGTTCGATTTCAACCGCGGCATATCGCCGGAGACAGTCCGCAAGCTGCTTTATCAAGGTCCAGGCTTTCCCTACGTGATGCGGCCCGGTGCGAAAACCTTGGTGATTGGTCCTGGTGGAGGATATGACGTCGCGCGCGCGCTGGCGGGGGGAAGCAAAGACATCACGGGCGTAGAGATCAACCCCATCATCGCCAACACCATCATGCGCGACCGCATGCTCACAGAGAGTCACGGAATTTATCGCCGACCCGAGGTGCGGATCGTGGTGGAGGACGGCCGCAGCTTTATCAGAGGCGCGCGGGAACAGTATCAGGTGGTGCAGGCAACGCTGGTGGACACGTGGGCCTCCACCGCGGCGGGCGCATTCGCGCTCTCGGAAAACAATCTCTATACTTCGGACGCCTTCTACGACTACCTTTCGCATTTGACCAGCGACGGCGTGCTCGCGTTCACGCGTTGGGGCTTCGATCCACCGCGCGAGTCGCTACGGCTAGTCACGCTGGGGATGGATGCGCTGAAGCGGTTGGGTGAGGATCAGCCTGCACGTCATTTCATGGCGATTCGAGAGGATTCTAAGCGCCTGCACGGATATGGCGCTCTGGACACGGTACTGATTTCACGGAAGCCGTTCTCCGAAGCCGACGTCGCCCGTGCGCGGGACTTTGTGCAACAGGCTGGGATGGAGTCGTTATACCTTCCGGGCGACCCGCCGGTCAACCCGTTTCAAAAACTGGTAGAGAGTCCCGACCCGTCGGCATTTCTTAGCGACTACACCTACGATGTTTCCGTGGTGAGCGATGACAGGCCTTTCTTTTTTTATACCGTCCAACCTCGAGATTTCTTGAGCTTTCTCACCCAAGCGAGTCGCGAGAGCGAAGACTATAAAGTCAATCGCGCTGTGCCGATGCTGGTGGGGGTGGTCGGCTTAAGCATCGCCGCCACGCTGCTGATTCTGGTTCTGCCGCGGCTGTTGCTGGGCGCACGGCTGCCTCGCGAGAGTGGCGTCTCGACATTTCTGTGGTATTTCCTGTGCCTCGGGGCCGGTTACATCCTGATTCAGGTGGCGCTGATCCAAAGATTTGTGTTGCTGCTGGGACGGCCGACATACGCGCTCACCGTGATTGTATTCTCGATGCTTGTGGCAAGCGGATTAGGCAGCTACTTCAGCTCGTCTATCGCGGGCGATGAGCACCAACGGCTCACGCGCGTGTTAAGCATGATTGCGGTACTGGTTGCTGTGCTTGCATTTGCCGCGGGACCACTGGTCGCTTCCGCAGCTACGTGGAGGCTACCCGCGAAATTATTCCTGACCGCTCTGGCAGTAGCACCCGCGGCCTTTCTGATGGGCGTGCCATTCCCCACAGGACTCAGATGGCTGAACCGGCGGCATGCAGTAGCGGTCCGCTGGGCATGGTCGTTGAACGCGGCCGCCAGCGTGTTGGGATCGGCTCTGGCAATTCTTCTCGCGATTTATCTGGGACTAAGGGCGACCATGCTGGTGGGGGCGGCTTTGTATTTGTGCGCTCTTGCGGTGGCCCGCAGCGTCGACATTGCCGCGCGAAAACTTGCAAGCAGGTAAATTAAATGACTACAATTCATGCGATAAAGGAGACAATCGCATGTCAAAGGTCTACCGGCTTGCGCCTATTCTTGTCCTTCTGATTGCGTCGGCCGCGTTTGGAGCGGATGCCATATGTACCAGCGACACTTTGACTGTGCTCAAGCAGGGGACGAGCACATCCGGAGCGCTCAAGCAAAACATCGACGTGATGGTGCAGGGTCTGTCGGATTGTCTGACCAAAGCCGGGAGCGCGACGCCCAAATTTGTTCTCTATTTGAATGGCGAAGGTCTCAAGAACCTTCGCGTGAACATTCCGGACCGTGGACACGAACAACTGCAATTCTCTCTCGATCTCACCGCCGACAATAAAGACAGTTGGTACGCGCTTCTAAGCAATCCGACTTTGCAGCCACGGAAAATCCCACTGAGCGTCGGCATCGGCGACGGCCGGCCCGCGCTCAGCAAAGTCGACGACTTCCAACTTGTGGTGGTCAACAAGGTCTACCTCGTCTGGTGGACTCTTCTATTTGTATTTCTAGGCGCTCTCTTTTTTTGGGCGGCGAGAGCCAGTGACATCTTGAGGGAGGGCGGCCCGCCGCCGCCGAATGGGAGACGAAAGGCTTATAGCCTTGCGCGGTGCCAGATGGCGTTCTGGTTCTTCCTGATCGCGCCGGGATTCGCTCTGGTCTTCATGATGACCTGGAGTTTGGACTCGATTTCTCAAGGGGCTTTGGGCCTGATGGGTATCAGCGCCGCCACGGGCCTGGCTGCCGCCGTGGTCGATACGAGTAAGAACGGAGCGGCGCAGAGTCAGAAAAATGACTTGATGGCGCAGAAGGCGTCACTGGAATCCGATGTGACTAACCTTCAGGCCTCCGCTGGTGGAGTTGCACCTGTTCCGGCGGCGCTGGCGCAACAAATTGCGGATAAGCAAAAGGCGGTAAACGATGCCGCCGCAAAAATACAGGACGTCGACGCGCAACTAGCAACTCCGGTACACGATACGTTCATCAACGACTTGCTTTGCGATGCGACAGGCATGAGCTTCCATCGGTTTCAAATCGTGGTATGGACCATTATTCTGGGGATCGTGTTCATCGCCAAAGTGTGGAGTGAATTGACGATGCCCGATTTCAGCGCGACTCTGCTGGGTCTGATGGGCATCAGCGCCGGCACCTACATTGGGTTTAAGTTCCCGGAGCAGAAGAATTGAGCTTAGTGCAAGAGCTTTGTGGCTTCTTCCACTTGCGCCGTCATTGTACGAAGAGCAGTGGTAACGCGTTTTGCCTCTCGGTTGGATTCATCCCAACGTTGCGCGTCGGCGGCTTCGCGAATGCCGGGCAGGGTCTTTGCGCCGTAGCCGGTGAAGAGACCGGGGGCGTACAAACTGTGGCGATACCACTCACGGCCCGGTAGTCCTTCCGGCAAGAGCAGTGTCTGCTCGGCGTGCTCCAGGATTTCATTCAGTTTGGTGAGACGTTCTGAAGGTGGGGCAGAAGGGCGTTTAGACCACAGGGCGAGTTCTTCTTCGTAAGACCGAGCAGCCAGGTTGAGCGAGCCCAATTGCACGCGAAGCTCACGCAAATCCACTGTGCCCGAATTCTTTTGCGATTCCTTTTCGATCTCGCTCGCGTAGCCGTCCACTGTACGGGAGAGGGGGTTGAAGTCGAACGGAAGGATGGAAGAATCGGCAAGCCGCAGAATGGTGGTTGTCGTCGCCTGGGCAAGGGCTCGGCCAAAGGCGAGGTCACCATCCGAAAAGCGCCGGAACCAGGTCAGGGTGTCGTAGATGGAGTGATAGACTCCGCCTGAGTCGGAGCCGGCAAAACTCATGTTCATGCTGGCGACGCCCAGATGGTCGAGGAACGCCACGTAGTCCGAACCCGCGCCTAAAGCTCCCATGCGGAGTCCGCGGCGGCTGCGGCCCGCGCCTTCACGAGGTTTGCCGCGCTCCGCTTCCTGATCCATCTTGGGTACCCCAAGGTCGGGCAGATCGCGCACTACTTCGCGCATGAAGGTCTCCAAGGTGTGCGAGCCCGCGACATTGATGGTGCCCGCGCCGTTCGAATCAGAGTTCATGTAGACAGCCGCTTTACTTTGCAACTCTTCCATGTGCTTTTCGGCCCATTCCGTGGAGCCAACCAGTCCGAACTCTTCGCCGTCCCACAGCGCGAACACAATGGTCCGCTTGGGCTGCCAGCCCTGCTTGCGCAGCAACGACAGTGTACGAGCAGCCTCCATCAGGGAAGCGGCGCCGCTGGCCGGATCGCTTGCGCCATTTACCCAGGCGTCGTGATGATTGCCGTAGACTATCCACTGATCTTTAAACACGCCTCCGGGCATGGTCGCGATGACGTCGTACAGAGGCTTGTTAGTCCAATCGAATTCGAGCTTCAGGTGTACGGTGGCTGGACCGGGGCCCACGTGATAGGTGATGGGCAGCGCGCCGCGCCATTCTTCGGGAGCCACCAGCCCGCCCAGTTGTTCCAGCAGAGGCTTGGCGTCGCCCCAGGAGATCGGCATCACTGGAATCTTGATCAGGTTTTTGGCTTCGCTGATTGGAAGGCGCTTGCCTCCGGGGTCTGATGCCCAACCGGGCGTTAGAGGATCGCCTGGGTAGAGAGCCATGTCCATCACGCTGCCGCGCTGGACTCCTTGTTCCGGCCGCGTGGGACCTTTCGGGTAAGCATCGCCCTGAAAATAGCCGTCCTCGCGAGGGTCGGAGTAAATCAGGCAGCCCACTGCGCCGTGGTCCTGCGCGAGCTTTGGCTTGACGCCGCGCCAACTCCGGCCGTAGCGCGTGAGAACAATTTTCCCGCGCACGTCGATGCCCTGCTTGGCGAGCAGTTCGTAATCTTCGGGCACGCCGTAGTTCACGTAGACGATTGGCGCGGTGACGTCGCCATTGGCGGAGTAGGCGTTGAAGGTCGGGAGTTGGTTGGGGTCGCCTGTGTCCTTGTCCTCAGAAACGGCGGGTTCCTTGATTTCGGCTTTGTAGCGCACGGGCGAGGTCATTTCCAGCGAGCGCGAAGTGGGATAGGGCAGCAGAGCTTCGAATTTTTCGACGCGAACCTCATAGCCCCAGTCGCGAAGTTGGGCCGCTGTGTAGTCGGCTACCGCTTTAGAGGCCGGCGATCCCGCGGCGTGAGGACGCGATGCCATGCGCTCCATGTAGGTGCGGATTCGTTCGGGCTGGGGAATAGCTCGGGCTCGCTCTTCAAGCTCGCGATGGGACTTCCATTCGTCTTGCGGAAAGCCTCGCAGCGGCGGTTGAGCGGATACGGGCAGGAGCGCGAAGCTCAACAGCAGCAGGAACCGATTCATTTTCCTATGCGCCCGTCCCTTTTTTCAGAAAGGCCAGGAATTCTTTGGCATCCCGCGTCGACCCGGGGAATGTAGCTACTACCTTTTCGTCGGCGTCCATTAGCGCGTAATAGGGGATGGCGACGGTTTGGAATCGGGAGTCCTGCAACTTTTGATTTTCTACCGAGGGCGCATCCGTGCCATCAGTGTAGAGATCCACCAGCACGAAATCTTTCAGCACGGCGGCGATTTCGGGCTTGGGAAAAAGATTGGCCTTCATCCAATGGCAGTTGGTGCAGGCGTAGCCGGTGAAGGTGACCAGGACCAGCTTATGTTCGTCCCGCGCTTTCGCCAAAGCCTCGCGATACTGATTCTTCATGAACGCCAAGCCGGATTCGCTGGTGCCTGTCGCGCTCTGCGGAGCGGCCGGGACGTAGGCTTCGAGTTCACCCATCGGCGCGCCGAACATTCCAGGCAGCAGGCTGAAGGAGAAGATCAGAAACAAGCTCGCGACCAACAGGCGTGGGACACCGAGGCGATCGCTGGCCTCCACTCCTTCCAGACGCAGCAGGCCCAGAAGATAGAAACCGGGCAGGGCGAAGAGCACCAGCCATGCGGCCAGGAAGCGTTCGCGCGTCAGGAAATTGGTTTGCAGAACCTGGTCGATGTTGGAAACGATACTTGAGCATCACCGCCAGCAGGACGAAGCCCATCACGACCTTGACACGCATCAGCCAGCCGCCGCTGCGAGGAAGTTTCTTCAGGTAGGAAGGAAACGCGGCGAGGAAGAAGAATGGCGCCGACAATCCCGTCGCGAAGCTCACCATGCCGAGCACCGGTTGCGCTCCCTTGGTTTGCACGGATGCAGCCAGAAGGCTGCCGACGAACGGTCCCACGCAGGCGAAGGAGGTCAGGGCGAATGTGAAACCCATCAGCAGCGTGCCGAAGTAGCCGCCCTTACGTGAGGCTTGATCCAGCTTGGTCAACAAGCTGGACGGGCAGCGTGATTTCAAAGGCTCCCAGCAAGGCTTAGCGCGAAGGCGCAGAACACGATCGCGATGAATCCGTTTACCCAGGGATTGGAACCCAACTGAACCACGCCGAACGGTCCAACCGCCGCGGTGACTCCCAAGCCCATCGCGCAGAAGAGAACGATGATGCCGGAGGAAAATACGCCTGCTTGCGCAAGGCCGCCGCGCTGATTCAAGAAGAACGACACCGTCACCGGGATCATCGGGAAAACGCAAGGCGTAAAAATCGACGCGAGGCCGAGCCCGAATGCGCCCAGCAGAAAGGTGGCCAGACCCTCCGACCCTGAAGGAACGAAAGCCGGTGGTGCTTGCGTGCTTACCGGAGTGGGTTCCGCAGACGGAGCACCCGGCTTGATCTCCGTGTAGCCCGCGGGCATCACAAACGCTGCAGGCGGGGTAGCCGAGCTATCCACCGTCACCGTGAAGTGGACAGACTTCTTACGCGGAGGCAGGCAGCGCCGGTCGTCACAGGTCTGATAGCGAATCTGAGCCTCCAGGTCGACCGTACCTTTGGCGTCCTTCTTCAACTCGGCGGTGACCCAAAAGACTGCCTCGTTCAGGAACGTCTCTGTGTCGACTCCAAAATTCGGGTCCAGCTTGCGTTCGGGTTTGGGTTGATAAAGAACCGCTTTTTCGACCGATGCATTGTCGGCGAGCGCGGCAGTGGTGGGGATGGGGCCGCCGGGGGGAGTAGTCAGCGAGTAAAGATGCCAGCCTGGTTCCAGTTTCGCCGTCAGCTTCAAAGGAACGGTCGATCCGGCGCGTGCTGTGGTTACGTCGGAGGTCAGAGTCCATTGAACCGGGTCGAGCTTTTGAGCAGAAAGGGTTGAGGCGAGAAAAAGGGGAAGAGCGAAAATCAGTGCGCGCCGGTCGGATTTCATTTGGCTAAAACTTTAGATGCGACAGTCTGGCCTAGTTCTTCCTCAATTTTCTCATTAACTTTGCCGTGCGCGAATTCGGCGGCGACGCGAATGGCATTTTTGATCGCATTGGGGTTGGAGCGGCCATGGCAGATGATGCTGACGCCCTTGACCCCCAGCAGCGGCACCCCGCCATACTCGGAGTAATCGACTCGCTTCTTGAACTCAGCGAAGGCCGACCGCGTGAGCGTTGCCCCCAGCTTGCGCGCGACCGTAGCGGTTAAAGCTTCACGAAGCATGGTGCGGATCATGTCGGCCAGGCCTTCGCTGACCTTAAGAACGACGTTACCGATAAATCCGTCGCAAACTACGACGTCGGCGATTCCGGAATAAATGTCGCGGCCTTCGACGTTACCGATAAAGTGAATCGGCAGCGTCTTCATCAGAGGCGTTGCGGCTTTGGTTAGTTCATTGCCCTTGTGCTCTTCTTCGCCAATGGACAGAAGGCCGACCCTGGGCCGCTTATTCTTGAAGATGACGCGGGAGTAGATCTCACCCATCACGGCGAACTGGGCGAGCATTTCCGCAGAGGAATCGACATTGGCGCCGACGTCGAGGACGACCACCGGGCTGCCGTTCAATGATGGAAGCGGTGTGGCGAGAGCGGGACGGTCCACGCCGCGGACCATGCCGAGCACGGTCTTGGCGGTGGCCATCACGGCTCCGGTGTTGCCCGCGGAGACTACGCCGTGAACTTCGCCGTCGCGCAGCATCCTGCAAGCCACGCGAATAGAGGAGTCCTTTTTGGTCCGGACGGCCTTTGCCGCCGAGTCCTCCATGGTGATGAATTCGCTCGCGTGCCGCACCTGGATAGGAAGACGAGAGGCCTCCGGATAGAGAGCGAGCTCCCTCCTGAGGACCTCTTCCAGGCCGACCAGAACAATCCTGACGTCGAGGGAAGCCGCTGCTTGTATGGCGCCTTCAACTTCGGATTTGGGGGCGGCATCCCCACCCATGGCGTCGACGGCAATCGTCAACATGTCTGTTCAGGGATTGCTATTCTTCCGCAACCTCAACTACTTCGCGGCCCTTGTATTTGCCGCAGTGGGTGCAGACCCGATGGGGGAGCTTTGGCTCATGGCAATTGGGGCACTCTGCCAGAATGGACCGGCGCAGCGAATCGTGCGTACGGCGCGCCGAGGTGCGGCGTTTGGAGTGTCGTCGTTTGGGATTTGGCATTTTCTTGAATTACTCGTTCTTCCTCGCGGCTTAATTCTTCGCGTTTTTCAGGACCACCTCTTTAAGCGCAGACCAGCGGTCATCCACCGCTTTGGTCTGGCACTGGCAGGCCTGTTTGTTGCGGTTCTGCCCGCACACCGGGCAAATTCCGACACAATCTTCCTTGCACAAACGCTGCATCGGCAGCGTTAACAAAACAAATTCGCGCAAAACGTCGTTCAGTTCCACGCCTTCGCCTTCGTAGAAACCCATTTGCGCTTCGTCGTTATCCAGAATCCGCTCTTCCCCGCCATGGCCCGCTTCCACGGGCTGGTAGAAAAGCTCAAAATCCGCGTCGATCGGCAGCGCGAGCATCTCCAGACACCGGTCGCACTCGCATTCCATCAAAACCTTCAAATGGCCTTTCACGCGGATCTCGCCGAGGGCCTCCACGGCCAACTCGACCTTACCCGAGGCCTCCAACGGCCCCCCCTGGCGGAGCTTAGGATCCAAAAACTCGATCTTGCCCGCCGGAATCTCGACTTTAAACAGGGCGGGACGTACTTCCAGGTCGCGTAAGTGAAAGAACACAAAACACTCCGGGCCCAGAGAGCGTAAGCCACGCGGGCCAAAGTTTTAGTATAGCAATGGCAGACGCGAAACGCCCGCGCCTCCAATAACCAGCGCACAACGCACGCGACGTGAGATTGGTTACCTGAGCCATAGGAGCACGTCGCGTGCTGTGCGCTAATGCTACTCTAAGCGCATGGTTGTTGAAATCGAGGGGATACCCCTGCATCTTGCTCATCCGGATGAACTTCCCGTGACCTGGGTGGGTCAGGAGGAAGTTATGCGGCAATTGCTCGCCGCCTGGCTAGTAATCGATGAGAATGACCTGCCGATGAATCCGCGGCTGCTTGGAAAACCGGGTGTAGGCAAGACCACCCTGGCTTATGCGGCAGCAAAAAGGCTCGGGAGGGACGTCTATATTCTTCAGGCCACGGTAGATACACGGCCGGAAGATCTTCTGGTGACACCGGTGATTGAGGGTGCCGCGAAGCTCCGCTATGTCGCCTCGCCGCTGGTGAGCGCGATGCTGCGGGGCGGAATCGTGATTCTGGACGAAGGCAACCGGATGAGCGAGAAAAGCTGGGCGAGCCTGGCTCCTCTGCTCGACAATCGGCGCTATGTGGAATCGATTGTGGCGGGGATCAAGATCAAAGCGCACCCCTTGTTCCGTTTAGTCGCAACCATGAACGATGACGCCAGCACCTTCGATTTGCCCGAATATATCCATTCACGTCTGCAGCCGCAGATTACGATCGACTTTCCGGAGCGGCATGAAGAGATGGCGATTTTGCGGGAAAACCTTCCGTTCGCAGATGAGCAGGTGCTGAACTACGTGACGGATTTCCTGCAACACGCGCATGCTTCAGATGAGCGGTACACAGTTCGGGACGGTGTGAATATCGCGCGATTTGCTTTGAAAATGGCATGCGCGGAGTCCATTGCGCCGAACTATGGATTGCTGCGGACAGCGATTGAGCAGACGCTGGGGGAAGAGGCTGTTCGTTATGCGCCCGGGAAGTAGGATTTTTTATGGCCGCCGATGAACGCAGATAAAATTGGGTTTAAATCTGCGTTCATCGGCGTTCATCCGCGGCCATAGAAAATATGGAATCTGATCTACAATTCGGGAATCTGAAGCGCGGGCGCTTCCGCTATTTTCCGGTTGTGCCCGGACGGATGGAGTTCTCCGTCGCACTGCGGCGCTTGCTTTTGGAAGAACGGCCGCCATTGATCGCCGTAGAGCTTCCCGGGTCTCTCTCGGCCGCCTACAACCAGGCGCTGGAGCGTCTGCCGCAGATGTCGGCGATTCTCTATATGGAAGAGGACGGCGACGGAGACCGGGCTGTTTATGTCCCAGTGGAGCCCGCCGACCCATTCACCGAGGCGCTTCGTACGGCGCAGGAGATCGGCTCCGAGGTCATTTTTCTGGAGCCGGATTCCAATGAGCGTCCCCATCTGCCGGATTCTTACCCCGACACTTATGCGATCCAGCGAATCGGTTTGGAAAAATACGTCGAATCCTACCGGCTATGGCCGCAGACACGCACTGAGGAAGTCACAGCGCATGCCGGCGCGATGGCCTGGAAGCTGCAGGGGTCGGAGCCGGAAAAGCAAGTGGTTGTGGTGGTCTCGCTCAATTTGCTCGACCCGCTGCTGGACGCAATGGAAGCGCCCCAGGAGCCGCCTGCGCGCAAGAAACGCGACCAGCCGCGGCTGCTGAATCCTCATCCGGATTGCCTGGCGGAAATTACCGTTGAATATCCGTATTTGCAGGAGCGTTACGAATTCTTTCGCCTGGATTTGAAGAATGAGGAAACGCTGGACCGGCCAAAGGTGCAATTCGAGCTGCTGCGAGAGGCCGAGGCGAAGTATACCGAATCAACTGGGGACAAGATAGTTCACTGGCAGCGGAGAATGATCGCGCGCTACACACGTAATCTGGCCAATGTCGGCGGAGACCTGGTGGCCAGCGTTTATGACTTGACCGTCGCGGCGCGGTCCATCGTCGATGATAACTATGGCTGGGAAGTCTGGCAGATGGCCAATCGCTACCTGGCCCAGCACGATTCCGCTCCCATTGAAACGGTAAAGTTGTCGGCGGGCGAGATCTGGCTCAACACCAAGAGACTTCGCATACGGCGGCGGCTTCCCCGCCCCAAGCAACGCCTGATGCCGGTGGGCCTCAAACCGCGTAAGCGCGAAAAGACCCCTGGGGAATGGGCTCGCCAGACCACGGGCGACGCGATCTGCAGCTACCCGCCTGAGGATCTGGTGATCGAGGAATACGGCCGATTCCTGAAGAAAAAGGCCAAGGCGATAGTGTCAGAGGAGAGGGTGCGGGTAGAGCCTTTTACCACTTCAATCCTGGATGGCATCGACATTCGCGAGACTATTCGGAACTGGCATCAGCAGAAGATTTATGTCCGGCAGGCGGACCGGCTCGCGGGAGAGGTCGGCGCTGTGGTGGTGATTTTCGACGAGGACCGCGAGGATCGCTACCAGTATCTGACGACCTGGCTGGGCGAGCATCAGAATGAATCAGACATGGCGTTTTATTCGACGCCGCCTTTCGACAATCTGGTCGGTCCCGGTATAGGCCGCGGCGAATATGGCGGCTACTTGATGACGCTGCCTCCACGTCGGCTGTTCGATGTGTGGTCGGACAGCGATTACGAATTTGCAGAGACGAAGTCCGAGCGGTTATTAATGGCGGCTCTGGATTATTCGGTAGAACGGTTTGTGGTGTACGTGGCACCAAAGCCGCCGCGATCTATTTTCCGGTCGATATCGGCGCACTTGGGGCGAAAGATCCTGTTCGTGCCGATTGGAGCGTTATCGCCCACGAAGCTGAAGAAACTCCGTGTGGTACATGTGCTGGACAGCTATGCGCGGCGGAGGGAAGCGAAGGATTACATCTGGTGATGTAAACGCGCTTTAGATCGCGCCTACGGCTACGCTGGACGGCTCCTCTGCGTGAGGGAGCGGATCGAATTTCACGCTGACCAGTTTGGAGATTCCGGGCTCCTGCATGGTTACGCCATACAGGGCCTGAGATGCTTCCATGGTGCGCTTGGCGTGGGTGATTACGATGAACTGCGTCTCACGGGACATTTCCTTGATCAGACGCGTGAGGCGCTGGATGTTGGATTCGTCCAGGGGCGCATCCACTTCGTCTAGGATGCAGAAGGGGCTCGGGGTGTAACGGAAGATCGCCATTAACAAGGCCATCGCTGTTAGCGATTTCTCACCGCCCGAGAGCAGCGCGACACTTTGCAGCCTCTTTCCAGGGGGCGAAGCCATGATGTCGATTCCACTTTCGGCAAGATTGGTTTCATCGGTTAGACGCATCTCGCCTTGGCCGCCGCCGAACAAGGTGCGGAACATCTGGCGGAAATGCTCGTTCACAGCCTCGAAGGCGTCTTTGAAGCGACGCCGCGATTCGGTGTCGAGCTCCTGGATGGCTTTCTCCGTATCGCGGATAGAGTCGAGCAGGTCCTGGCGTTGGGTGTTGAGGAAATCATAGCGCTGCTGAGCTTCCTGGAATTCTTCCAAAGCTTGAGGATTCACTGGACCGAGGGCTTCGATCCGGGCGCGCACTTCCTGGGACCGCTGCTCGGCTTCCGCAACGCCGGCTTCATCCAGAACCGTCTCTTCGGCTGCGGCAACTTCGGCAGCGGGAATCTGCAAATCCTTGCGGCTTGTTTCGTCCAGGTACTTCATTTCCGCCTGTCGCTTCACCAGATCGACTTCAATCTGCGACCTCTGTTCCTGCATTGTTTGCGTTTCAATGCGAGTGGCGCGGAGTGATTCCTCCGTCGAGGCGAGAGAGGCTCGACCTTCGGCGGCTTCCACCGATAGCTGTTCAACTGCAGCCAAGCCCGCTGCCTTTTCTTCCACCAGCAACTGGGCCTTCTGGTCGAGCTCGATGTTATCGGCAAGCAGGCGGGCGCGCTCCACTCCCAGGCGTTCCATTTCGCGCGACCACTGCTCTCGGCGGTTCTTAAGTTGGAGGAGCTGGCCTTGCAGGCGCGTGACGGCCGCCTTGGCAGACCGGCCGCGCTCGTCTAAACTAGCCAGGC
Source organism: Terriglobia bacterium (assembly GCA_963766615.1). GTDB lineage: Bacteria > Acidobacteriota > Terriglobia > Bryobacterales > Bryobacteraceae > Palsa-187. The sequence continues at coordinate 8,075 of CAVYBC010000003.1, read as the reverse complement.
CCGCGCGCAGAGCGGCATGCTCTTCGCCAACGTGGTGCGCATGGGACTGGAGACGTTCGATTTCGGCGCGGGCTTCTTCCAGCGATTTTTCCTGGTCGAAGCGGGCCAGCTCTTTTTCAGCGACCAGCTTTTGGCTGTTCTCGCGCTGCTCCCGGGTGCGTTGATCTTCGCGGGTCAGCCGCTCCAGTTCCAGCCTCGCCACGGAAAGGCGCGAACCAGAGCGCGCGAATTCTTCGGCCAGCTTGCGCTGCTCGTGATCCAGCGCGAGAGCATCTTTTTCCTGGGTCTGTTGCTGATGGCGCAGGTGCTCCAGCTCTTCACCGAGCAGAGCGGTTTCCCGTTCCAGTTGCTCCAATTCCGAAGTAAGCGCATCGGTCTCGCGCTCGCGAGTTTCCACTTGGGCGCTCAATTCGCGAAGCTCGCGTTTCAGCGCGAGGGGACCGCCGCCGGTTTTGCGCCCGCCACTAACGGCGTGTCCGTGATAGCTGACGCCATCGGGCAGCAGGAAATAGCAATCGGGATAAGCGGTGGAGAGCCTTTGCGCGGCGCCGCGATCTTCCACCAGGAAACAGCGCGCGAGCCGGGGGAGCAGGCCCTGCGGGGCTTTGGCGAAACCATTGATCAGACGCAGGGTATCGCGCAATCTGCCTTTGACGCCTGGGTCGGAAGAGAGGTCGGGAGCCAAGGGAGACGCGGCACTGATTTCGGGATGAACCAGGAATGTAGCGCGGCCGTCGGATTCAGCGCGCATGATTTCCACGCCGCGCTCGGCATCGGCCCAACCGCCTACCACCACATATTCAAGCTCATCGTGCAGGAATGCTTCGCAGGCTTTTTCCCAAGCCGGGTCGCCGACCTCGACAAAGTCGGCCAGCACGCCAGCAGGCTTGAATCCGGCGATCTGTCCATGGTCGATCGCCGTAAAGAGCCGCTTTACAGATTCGGTGGTGTAGGCGCGGTGCGAAAGAATTTCTTCCAGCGAATCTTTGCGAGCCTTCTGGCGCGATAAAACGGTGCGAATTTCTTCCAGGCTCTGGCGTGAGGAATGAATACGCGCGCGGCGCTCCTGCAGGTCGGCTTCGACGCGGCTGCGCTGATCGGCGAGAGATTCGAGCTCCATCTGCCGGGCGGAGAGGCGTGCGGACAGGCTGGTCTTCACCTGCTCCAGGCGAGCAAGTTCCGTGGTGGCGCCTTCCTCTTCTTTGCGGGCGCGGGTGGAATCGCGCTCCATCGACGCCAGATATTCGTCGATCTGCGCAAGCTGATTGCGCAGCGTGGAGGCTTCGCCCAGCAGCTTCAGGACATGCATCCTGGCCGCTTCGATGCCGCGTTCCCGCTCACGGAGGGTGGCTTGGTTGGAATCCCGCTCGGCTGTCTTTGCTTCCAGAAGCTGACGCGCGGAGACGCTTTCCTGTTCCAGATTTTGGACGGCCTCCTGATGGACCAGAAGCTCGGCCTGCTCCTGCTGCTCGCGAGCTTCTAGCGTCTGGGCTTCGGTCTCACCGGAATTGAGGCGTTCTTCAATAGAGCCGATTTGGCGGGCTTGCGACTCCAACCGGCCTCGCGTCCGCTCGGTTTCCAGATTCAATTCCGCCACACGACTGCGAGCCGCCGTTAAGTTCGCGTCGGTCACATAACAGGCTTCCTGTAATGCGGTGTGGGCCGCTTCCTTCTCGTCCACCTGAGCGGAGAGAGTCTGAAAGGCTGTCTGCGCCTGGTTCAAGTCCAAGGCGAGCTTGGCCGCATCGCGCTCCAGCATTTTGAACCTGCCGGATACGGCCTGACGCAGATGGGCCGTCATTTCGGTGCGCAGTTCTTCGTAGCGCTTGGCTTTGGACGCCTGGCGCTTCAGGGAATTTGCCTGCCGTCCGACTTCTTCCAGAATGTCGAACACGCGGGCCAAGTTCTGCCGCGAGCTTTCCAGCTTCGCTTCGGCCAGGCGTTTGCGTGTTTTGTACTTGCCGATGCCGGCCGCTTCTTCAATGATGGCTCGGCGGTCGGCGGGCTTGTTAGAAAGAATCTGGCCGATGCGGCCCTGCTCGATGATCGCGTAACTCTCCGGACCCAGGCCGGTACCGCTGAAGAGATCCTGAATATCGCGCAGGCGAGCGCTGCGGCCGTTGATCAGGTATTCGCTTTCGCCGGAGCGATAGAGGCGCCGAGTGATGGTGATCTCCTCGGGCTTGTGTGCGGCGTGCCCATTCGCATGGCCGTTGCTATGCCCATTGGTGTGTCCATTCGCGTGGCCGTTCTCATGACCGTTTACGACGATTACTTCGGGAGTCTTCACTTTCGCATCGGGGTCGACCATGGTGAGGGTCACCTGCGCCATTCCGAGCGGCTTGCGGTCGCGCGTCCCGGCAAAAATTACGTCTTCCATACGGGTGCCGCGGAGAGTCTTCGCGCTCTGTTCCCCCAGGACCCAGCTGATCGCGTCGCTGATGTTCGATTTTCCGCACCCGTTTGGCCCCACCACCGCGGCGATTCCAGAACCATGGAAGCGCATTTCAGTGCGATCATAGAAAGACTTAAAGCCATGTATGTCAACGCGTTTGAGTTTCAGCAAGCGGGAACCTCTTTTGATTGGACGTGCTTATTGGACACGAGTTCACATCGGGGGGAGTGACTTCATCCTAAACCGAACTTTCGGAAAAGTAAAGCGGGTGGACCCCATAATATTGGGGGCTCCCCGCACGATACCCTATATGTTGGGTAGTGACGCCGAGCGGAACATCTGATCACCATAAGACGTACTAAAAGCCTTCAACACTATTATGACCAAAGGAAATCAGTCGGTTATCGAACTGGCCGGGCTCGGAGTCCGGTTCGGGCAGCGGCAGATTCTGGATGATCTGCGGGTTTCCCTCGGCGGCGAAACGATTGGCCTGCTGGGGCCGAACGGCGCTGGCAAATCGACGCTGATTCAGACGCTGTTGGGGTTCTGCCCTCCTACTTCCGGCACAGCTTCGATTTTTCAGCTCGACATCGTGAAGAATGCGCGCCAGATTCGGGGCATCGTCGGGTACATGCCCGAGAACGATTCCTTCATCGCGGATATGAGCGCCGTGTCTTTCGTGCGGATGATGGGCGAGCTTTCGGGGCTGCCGTCGGACTCGGCTTTGGAACGCGCGCACGAAGTTTTGTTTTATGTGGGGCTAGGCGAGGCGCGGTATCGGCCGCTGGGGACGTATTCGCTGGGGATGAAGCAACTGGCGAAGCTCGCTCAGGCGATTGTGCATGGGCCGAAGCTGCTCATTCTGGATGAGCCGACCAATGGACTGGATCCGCCGGCGCGGCAGCGCATGATTCGTCTGATTCGCGAAATGCGGGAGTCGGGTGAGATGCATTTGCTGATTTGCTCGCACCTGTTGCGCGACATCGAGGAGACTTGTCAGGAAGTGCTGATCCTCAAACAGGGGCGCATTGTTCACTATTCGAATCTGGAAGAAGAACGAAGCTCTAACAGGCGGTTTGTCGAGCTGGAAGCGTGGGGTGAGCCGAAGGGGTTTGTGGAAGCGCTGAACGCATTGGGATGCGAGACGGCTCCAACTGCGTTCGGTGGAAAACTTCGGATGGTGCTGCCGCCGGGGTTCGAGCTGCGTGAGATTTATCGGCTGGCCGAGGAGAGGGATCTGCAGTTGCGGCGCTTGAATTATCGGTTGGATACGTTGGAGGAGATTTTTCTCCGGGCCATGGAAAACTAAATGTCGGTCTATAAACGCAGCTACAAAGGATATACCGGCGGATTTACTCCCACCTGGAGCCGGTTTCTGATCCTGCCGCGATTCGGCTACGGGCGCGTGTTTCAGTACAAGTTTCTGATTGCGTTCCTGGTCGCGTGTTTCTTCTTTCCGATGGGGTGCCTGGCTTACGTTTACCTGGCGAACAATCTTTCGGTTCTCAGTACGCTGAATGTTCCGGCGGGCAGAGTGTTCACCGTGGACGCCAACTTGTTTGCATTTTTCTGCCGCTTTCAAGGCGTGCTGGCTTATTTGCTCACCGCGGTTGTGGGGCCGAACCTGGTAGCGCCCGATTTTGCCAATAATTCCATGCCCCTTTACATGGCTCGGCCTTTTACGCGAACCGAGTACGTGGCGGGGAAGATGAGTCTGCTGGTGGCGCTGCTGTCATTGATCACTTGGGTTCCGGGTCTATTGGTTTACACCATGCAAGCAAAGCTTGCCGGTTGGGATTGGTTCCGTGACAATCTAAGGATCGGCGCCGCTCTATTCTTCGGGCAATTGCTGTGGTGCTTGGTGCTGGCACTGTTGGGGGTCGCGCTGTCGGCGTGGGTGCGATGGAAGATCGCAGCGGGGGCGCTGTTGCTGGGGGTGTACTTCGCTGGCGCGGGGTTCGGTGTCGCCATGAACACGATTCTTCGCACCGACTACGGATCGCTGATCAATCTTTCTTCGGTGATCTCGACGATCTGGAACCAGATGTTTAAGGTCGACTCTACAACGGGAATTTCAGCGCTGAGCGCGTGGATTTCGCTGGCGGTTTTCTGCGGTATTTGTGTCTGGCTGGTACGCCGACGCGTGCGCGCTTTCGAGGTCGTGAAATAGGTGGCGGACCAGATCACCTTCGAAAATGTCTCGCGCTTCTACGGCGAAGTGCTGGGCGTCAATCGCGTTTCTCTTTCGATTCCGCCAGGCATTACGAGCCTGGTGGGTCCGAACGGATCAGGGAAGACAACGCTGATGAATCTGATCACAGGGCTTGTGCGGCCGACCCGCGGCGAGATTCGCGTATTGGGAATTCCACCGTCCGATCCGGAGCGGCTGTTTCAGGTCACAGGCTATTCCACACAATTCGACTCCTTTCCGCGGGGACTGACGGGGATGGAACTGGTGTCTTCGTTTCTGCGCTTGGCGGGGCGCTCCGACGAGGAGAGCAGGAAAATAGCGGGGCTCGCGATTGAACGCGTGGGACTGACCGGCGCGGCCGATCGTAAAGTGGCCGGATACAGCAAAGGGATGCGGCAGCGGATCAAGCTGGCGCAGGCGATCGCGCACGATCCTCGGGTGCTGGTGCTGGACGAGCCGCTGAATGGCCTGGACCCTATGGTCCGCGCCGAGACGCTGGGGCTGTTCCGGCAATTCGCGGCAGAGGGTCGGCACGTAATCGTGTCGAGCCATGTGTTGCATGAAGTTGATTTGTTTTCCGATCAGGTGATTCTGTTAAGCGCGGGCTACGTGGTAGCGGAAGGCCAGATTCGCGCGGTGCGCGGCGAAATTCAGGACCATCCTATGCAGGTGCTGATCCGCTGCGATCAGCCTTCCGCTCTGGCTGCGCGCGTGTTCGCGCAGGACTCCGTTGTGGAAGCTCGCATCCATCCCGATGGTGGGGGTTTGTTGATCCGCACGCGCGATGCGGACCGCTTCTTCAGGCTGATGAATCAGATTGCGCTTTCTGGCATCCGGATTGAGAGTGTCGCACCGGCCGATGATACGGTCAATTCCGTGTATGAGTATTTGGTGGGTGGAGAGGAGTCCACACGGTGATGAGTAAATGGTGGTCGCAGGTTCGCACCGTGGTGGGGCTGGAGATTCGCAAGACGTTTTTCTCCCGGCGCGGCCTTTGGGTTTATCTGCTGGCCTTCGCGCCCGCGCTGTTATGGATGATCCATTCGATCGACACGATGAGGGACCAGGAACACCGCAGAGCGCTTGCGGGGGCACACCCGATTTCGTCCGCCGTGTTGCACTCGGTGAAGCCGGACATGTCAAAAGAGGAGATGGAAGCCAGGCTCGGCGAGCCTTACTCGAAATTCTTGCGCACCACGCGCCGCGGACAAGAGGTCGGCTTCTATCGCTACACGGATGGAGAAAGCGACCTAACAGTTTCCCTTTTTGACGGAAGGGTGACGGGCGTCAATGAGCAGACGCGCGATTCGATCGCCAAGGACTCGGTCGCGTTTGCCACGGTATTTCAATTCTTTTACCTTCGCCTGGCGATTTTCTTCGGGTGCGTCGGCATCTTTACCAATCTTTTTCGAGCGGAGATGCTGGAAAAGAGCCTGCATTTCTATCTGCTGTCGCCAATACGACGCGAAGTTTTGCTGATGGGAAAGTATCTGGCGGGGCTGATCGCCACGGTAGCGATCTTCACGACGGGAACCGCACTGCAGTTGCTGGCACTGGCGTGGCACTATGATCCGGGCGCGCTGCACGAATATCTGCAGGGGCCGGGATGGGGTCATGTGGCGTCGTACCTCGGCGTCACGATGCTGGCGTGCCTGGGATACGGAAGCGTGTTTCTTACGGCGGGTATGTTGTTCCGCAACCCGATTATTCCGGCGGTGGTGGTGCTGCAGTGGGAATTTATCAACCTGTTCCTGCCGGGGTTTCTCAAGAAGATCAGCGTCATTTTCTATCTGCAGTCGTTGTGCCCGGTGGTGGCGCCTCCGGATCAGGATTTGCCTTTGCCGTTGCGGTTGTTGATATCCTCAGCCGAACCTGTGGGTGCGCCTGCGGCGATTGCGGGGCTGTTCGTGTTGACGCTGGCGGTTCTGGTGTTTGCAGCAGTGCAGGCGCGAAGGCTGGAGATCAATTACAGCACGGATTGAACGTCCCGGACTTCAACTCTTGGTTTTGGGATCGTTAAAATGCTCGTGCAAGTCATGATGCTCGTCCTGCTGCTTGTTTTTGTGTGCCTTGACGGCTTTCTTACGTGCGGCGCTGTAGTTGGTTTCCCTGGTATTTTCCGAGCTCATGGCGCAGAGCGAGACCAATTGAGTGAGATCCGGCTTGTGGCAGGACGGGCATTCCGCGGCGGGGGAAGACGAGAGAACCAAGTACTCAAAACGGTTGCCGCATTGCCGGCAGAGATATTCATAGATCGGCATGGTCGAGATTGGCAACTAATCTTGTTCGAGGCAAGTGCCATCCTAACATAGAGGGGAGTCGTGGGTATCTGCGCGGAACGTCCTGGGCGCAGTCTTTATCTCTCACGGAACCAATCACATAATAGTTAGTCTAGCCCTCGCGCGTTCCCTAAGCGGGTTATCTTCGCGGCAGGAAGGAAATCCGAATATGGCGGCAACCACATCAGGAACGAAGACAGTTACGAAGGATCTGGGACCGGGCTACACAGCGGCCCAGCTGACAACACTTTTGGCGACGCCCATTGAGAACCTTACGATCGCGCAATTCCGGGTCTTAGGGGACGCGTTACGTAAGGTGGCCAGAGGGCACGATCCCTCGATGGTCATTAGCACTCTGCTGAACTAGCCGGGCCCGGCTTTCCAAAATACAATCGCGGAGGGCGATTCGAGATCATGGCTGTCATGCCTGTTCGCTAACGTCTCGCCCCCCGGTCTACTCACTTCATACTTTTTTGACTCGATATTCAAAAAAGCTTCGCCGAGATTGCACATCGAACACCGGCTATGATCCGGTCTTGCTCTTATCGACGATGAAGGAGGCAATAAAGGCCCGCTGGCTGTCGGTCAGCTCTTCTCCGAACCGTATCTTCTTCTCAGCATCTACGACGATTGTTTTGCGAATGCTGCCGCGTCCGGCGGGTTTGCGTTCTAAAGCTACCGTTGTAAGAGAGTGCCAGCGAAAAGTCCGCCTCCAGCCAAACCCGCCAATTCCGGTTAAAATTGCTCCGGTGCCCCCTTGCACTGAGATTACGTAATGTCCACAAGACTGAAGCAGAGCTTTGGAAATCAATAATGGCGTGAATGCCTCGAGGAAGTAGCCAACGAGGCCAACACTCCCGGACGCATGGAGTGAAGCCACCAGCGGAATCTGCCACACGAGGCAGATTAGCCACGTCTCAAACGCTTGAATCGATCTCGCAGAAGCAACCAAACTCCATCCATCGGGTTGGTCGCGAATCGTAACGCCCCTCGGCGGTAACTCTGGAACCAGGGCCCACGCCGGTGCTGGAGGTAATTCCAAGGTTGTGATTGCCTCCGCATCGTTCAAGCAGATGTGTATGATACTCGGCGAGAAGACTACTCCACAACGAAGACAGCGGGGAAGGGGCGATTGAAAACCGTCGTCTATGATTAGTTCGGCCAAATTAGTCGAGCGCTCGAAATAGCAAAAGCCCCAGGTTGAAACCTG
>CAVYBC010000002.1:0-308378 GCA_963766615.1 Terriglobia bacterium | reverse complement strand
GAAATGAAACATCACACCTACGACGTTCGCGTGAAATGGACGGGCAACGATGGAGAAGGCACCCGGACCTATACAAGTTATCGGCGCGCCCATACCATCTCCGTCGAAGGGAAGGTGCCGATTCAAGCATCCAGCGACCCAACCTTTCTAGGCGATGAGACCCGCTACAATCCCGAGGAGTTGCTGGTGGCAAATCACTCTTCGTGTCATATGCTTTGGTATTTGCACTTGTGCTCGTCCAACGGAGTCACTGTTCTCGATTACCAGGACCCCGCTACAGGATTGATGGAAGAGAACGAAGACGGCTCCGGCCAATTCGTACGCGTCCTGCTCAGACCGCACGTAAAAATTTTGGCCGGCGACGATCGAACCAAAGCGCGCGGTCTGCATAGCGCGGCTCACAGCCTTTTCTGATTGCGAGATCGGTAAAGTTTCTGGTGGAAGTCGCGCCAGAAATCAGTGAAGCACTCAGCTAACGCAAGCCAAACATCGACTGCGTGCCGCCTGCCGGTGGAGTGTGGTCATAATACCTTGAAACACCAGTGGGGCGACCATTACCGTATGAAGTGTGCCGAATTCTGTATTATCATTATTTTGGCTCGAAACTCAAGAGGCAATTTTGAGGTTTAAATCCTACATTTCGCGAATTACAAATCGCGTCACCGCCATTCGTCGGGCTTCGAGGTTCGCTTGCCGGCGATCAGACGGCAAGAATGCTTCATGTTCTCCTCGTGATTCTCGTCGTGTTGAAGTGTAGTCGTGTGGATTGCCACGATACCGATCGCGCAGGGTGAGCTTCGCACGGATATTCGACACGCTCAGTCTTGGATAGTGTTAACGCCGCCGCACTCGTGCTGCTCCGGTTCGGTGACTTTCGGCGCGCCAGTTTGGCCTACCTCGCAGGCATTTGAGCTGGGCGACGCTGGTCTGCTTCTCCTATGGCGGCATACACAGCCCGGGAGCGCTGCTCTATGTGTCCCTGCCAGTCTCAGCAGCTGGCTCCTGCAGATACAAAGACGCCGTAAGGACTGCGGCTTGGTGCCTGTTCGGCGCACTGGCATTTACGATTCTGGACGTGCATGCGCACCCCACTCCTCCGGTCCAGGCCCGAGCAACGCCGCTGGGAGTTTGGAACTTGCTCGTTCATGCCGTGCTGATCAATACGATCCCGGTGGGACAGATCATTGGCAGGCTGCAGGAGGCACTTAAGGAATTGCAGCAGCACCAGCAGCATCTTGAGTCGGTAGTTGATCAACGCACGCGCGAACTTACGGAGGCACGTGACCAGGCGGAGTCCGCCAACCGGGCCAAGAGCGCGTTCCTCGCCAATATGAGCCACGAACTTCGTACGCCTCTCAGCGTCATCCTGGCATCCTCAGAACTCCTGAGCGAGTGTGATCCAACCCCCAGTCAATGTGAAGACATCGCCCCCATCGGCCGCAGCGGCCAACATCTCCTGGGACTGATTGACGACGTGTTGGATGTCGCCAAAATCGAGGCTGGTAAAGAGGAACTTGCCATCGCACCCAGCGATTTGCTCTCCACGGTGCGAACGGTCGTTGAAATGATGCGGGGCCGGGCGGATGAGAAGCAATTGGGGCTTGTTTACGAGCAAGCTCCTCGAGTGCCGCGCTACGTCCACGTCGATGCGCCGAAGTTGCGGCAAATCCTTATCAACCTGCTCGGCAACGCCCTTAAATTCACAAAAGAAGGAAGCGTAAATTTACGGTTGAGCGCTCAGCCGGCCGCCGAACCCGGACGCGCACGGCTTTGTTTCGATATTGAGGACAGTGGCGTGGGAATAACGCAACACGACCTGGGTCGCATTTTCGAACCGTTCGAACAGGTGCGCAACTCCGGACCGACAAACGGGTACAGGCCTAGGGTTGACAATTACTCGCCGATTTGTAGAGCTGATGTTGCGGAACGCTGCAGGTTGAGAGCGAGGTGGGCCGAGGTTCGCGTTTCGTCTCGTCGAACTGCCCGTGGAACTGGCAACGGAGTCGGAGACGTACGGCGGAGAAGCGGGTCCGGTCCATCCCTTCATCCTTGAATCTGGCCAACTGGAATGGCGCGTTTTGATTGTCGAAGACGATCCTCAAAGCGCCACGGTCTTGAGGAAGATGCTCACGCTCGCCGGCTTTCAGGTGAGTGTCGCGGAGAATGGAGCACTTGGGGTTGATGCGTTCCTGCGATGGCGGCCGCACTTTATTTGGATGGATCTGGGCCTGCCTCAGTTGAGTGGAATGGAAGCGTACACGGCGGATTCGCCAATTGGATGGGCGGGGCTGTGGCAAAGATCGCCGCCATAACCGCGACTGCGTCTGCTTCGGAGCGTGACGCGGTGTTGCGCAGAGGCTTTGACGATTGCACTTTCAAGCCATTTCGCCGAACAGAAATCTTGTCCTGTATGGCGCGCCACCTGGGCGTCCGCTATTCTACTTCGGAAGGGGCCAGAAATAAATCGCGCGGGAAAGCGAAGGGCCTTCACGCGTGAGCAGCCCTTCTCCAATTTGCAACTGAACTGGAACATCGCGCGTTCAGGGCTGAGCGCGTGCAAAAAAAATGAGCTGAAGTGCGCGTAGTTTGCGCGTACTAGCCGAGGATGATTTTCAAAGCTCGAAAGTCGTTCCTTGCTCCCATCCGCGCTCTATATTCTTGGAGAAATTTCGTGACAATTGGAAAATATCTGATTCGCGCCTGTCTGTTCCCGTTCGCTTTTGTAACATTCATACACACAGCTCCGCCCAGAATTTGGGCAGTAATCTGATTGTAAATGGCGACGCCGAAAAGGGTCCGGCCGGGACCGTCATCACGCTCGCGACCAGCATCCCCGGGTGGACCGTCAGCGGAACGGTCAATGTACTTCCCTATAATCTTACCGGTCTCTTGCAGTCGCCCGATCCCGCGCCGGCCGATCATGGGTTTCAATTTTTTGTCGGTGGTCCGAGTAACGGGGCCGGTGGAACTCTCACGCAAGACATCGATGTCTCTTCTCTCGCAGGGATTATCAGTGGTGGGAGTATCAAGTTTACCGCCGCTGCTTTTCTCGGTAGCGTCAAGGGTGCGGGGCTTGCTCCTCCCGCGCAGATGGCCGTGGCTTTCAAGAATTCGAGCGGACAAACGTTCAATACGGTGATGTTGGGTCCTCTAGGCTACGCATCTAACGGAACGTCGCTTCAACAGCAGATCGGACTGGTGCCGCCGGGAACCGCGCGCGTGACGGTTACCCTCACGATTACAGGACACTGTCTCAACGCAGCCCAGTGCGCATCCGGAGTGGCAGACAGCTTGTCGCTGGTCTTCAATCCCTGGGAACAAATCCAGGCTCCGTGCTGGGTACCAATTTGGTCGTCAATCCTGGAGCAGAAGCAGCCGGCGGAAAGCCGCAGCCTACGCCCGCGCCCACCGTTCCAGCATGGTCCACCGCCAATGGCGCCTCGGTTGCGCCCTACGGAGGAACAGGATGGATTTCAACAACGGTTCCCGGTCCCGCAGATCGCGGAGTGAACCTCTTCACCGGCGGTTTGAATGGAGCCAATAGCTATCAGGACATCGACGTCTCGCCCGCAGCCACGCTGATCGATGTGGGAGCAGTGACGTTTAGATTCAGCCTGGCTTGGAGGATTGGCGGGAACCACTAGCCCGACCCTAACATACGCTTTCTTGATTGGACAGGCACGCAGTTGGCGACCACCGCAACATTAGGCCCGACCAGCCATCCTGGCGGCGCAGGCCTGACTGAGGACTCCCATTCCGGTATGTTGCCATCCGGAACGCGCCGCGTGCACATTTCCATCACCTTTCCGGCAGCAAGCTACCTGGCAGATGATATCGCATTCACGCTGGCTGCCCCTCAGCGGTCCCCCGGTGATTATTCCCGGCGGTATTGTGAGCGCCAGCGCTTCGGAGGCTTTACCTCGATCGCCCCCGGATCGTGGATTGAAATTTACGGATACAATCTGGCGACGGCGACCCAGGGATGGGCAGGCGGCGACTTTACCAATGGTGTCGGCCCCACAACGCTCGGTGGAATCAGTGTATCGGTGGGAGGCAAACCTGCGTATATCGACTACATCAGTCCCGGCCAAATCAATGCCCTGGTGTCATCAGATGCGCCGTTCACAGGCCCGTCAGGCATTACGGTAACCAATGCAAATGGCGCCAGCGACCATACCCGATTTACATTAATCAGACCCAGCCAGGTCTGCTGACGCTCACCGTGAGCGGCAAGACCTACGTCGGCGCCATTAACTCTGACGGAACTTTCGCCCTACCAGTGAATGCCCTTCCCGGCGTCGCGTCGCGTCCCGCGCATGTTGGGGAAACGATCACTCTCTACGGTGTAGGCTTCGGTGCCGTGACTCCATCTTTTCCCGCCGGAACCATTGTCAGCGGGCAAAACCAGTTGAACCTGCCACTTCAGATGTCGATCGCCGGCGTACAGGCCTCAGTTCCTTATGATGGCCTCACGCCCTCTCTTACTGGTCTCTATCAATTCAACGTGGTGGTGCCCAAGGTGGGCGCCAATGCGGCGAATTCACTGACCTTTCTTTTGGGGGGAACCAAGGGGACGCAGACTCTTTTGATAGCCACCCAAAACTAAGGCCGGATCATCGCTATCATGTGCCTGAGGTTACGGAGCAGAGATGGCGGTGGACCCTCTAAGATTGCGGCGTTTTGTACCTACCTCGCGGCATGGCTGGTCTTTGCCATCGCCGCGGTGGTTGGCGCCGTACCGCGCCTTGGCAGACGAGCTACGGCGGCTACGCGATTAACCGCGCCAGTGGTGATCGGCACCCTATTGCAGGTCGCCGCGGCCTTCGCCATCACGGGATCGATGGCGAGCGGACCACTCCGTCCGCGAAGGTTTGAAATGGTCGGAGTGCTGATACTGGCTCCATTGGGAGCCGCGTTGTTTGCGTGGGCGCTTCGATCCGTGCCCAAGGACGCCGATGCGAACGAACTGGTTACCGGCGGAGCATATCGCTGGCTGCGTCACCCGATCTACCTGGCTTTTCTCGCGATGCTGGTAGCAACGGGGTTCGTAGTTTCGGGCGGAATCAAGTTAGTATTCCCCGTAATTCTTTTCCTGGCGGGCTCTGAATTACGGATCGCCTTCCGAAGAAGAGGACCTCGCCGAGAAGTTTCCAGACACCTATGCGGAATATCGAAGTCGGACACGGTGGCGGTATTTGCCAGGATTACGTTAAGCGGGACTACGGTTTATTCACTCGAACCATATAGCTATTGCACAAGGTGACTTCCTTGAACCAATGCGGGGTGTTCGCGGGGACAACAATGACGTCGCCCTTTTTTAGATGATGCTCAACGCCGCCTTCGATACTGGTGCCGAGCCATTCGCCCGGTCGGGTCTGCTTGCCATCGATCATTTTTCCGCCCGTGACATATAGAGCCTCGCCGTCAACGACGAAAAGAATGTCGGTGGTCTTTTCATGCACCTCCACTTGTCCCGGCTTCTCGCGATGCGCCCCGGCCACCATGAATTCTGAATTGCTGGTGATAAGCCCGGTCTTGGCCAGCGCTCCAGCAACCTTCGCGGCATCCATGTAGACAACCGGCGCGGGAGCGTCGGCTGCGTAAACTACCATCGCAAATCCCAGCGCCGCAACCAGACCAGTCTGTAGCTTCATAGAGTGTTTCCTCACTGAAGTTGATTCTACTTCAGACTTCAGGCAGTGCGCTTTTGGGTGACCACGCCGTACCAACCTAAGCCTTTGTAGGTTTCGTAACCTGGCGTCTGAGCAAATCCCACGAGGTTTCCGCAGGAGTCTACATAAGATCCCATTGGCTTGCCGTCGGTCTTCAGTGGATATTGTTCGAACAGGGGAATCCCGCCAGCCGCCGCGCCTGACGAAATGGCGATGACGCGGTTTTGAGAATCGATGACATGCATCGTGTTCCCGCCTTTTCCTCATCGCTCAGCCGGACACCTTCGACGACGGCCCGGCTCTGTTTATCCCAATCGAAGAAGATTCCAAGGACTCCGATCGCTCTGCCCCGTTGGCGCCTTTTTCACGGATGGCGGTTGAGTAAGTCGCTACGCTGGCCCCGCCGAGCGCGGCGTTCCTGGCAATATCGCATGCCGCGAAGTCGGATCCATCGGCGGTGGCAAGCGCCTTGCGGAACCAGTTCTCCGAGGAAACATTCGTCCCTCGGACACTTCGATATTCGTTCGGCCGGCCGTTGGCGAGAACGTTGCCTTTGTTGTCCGCGATCCACAAGTCCAGGTAAACGGTATAGGAATCCAGGATCACGCCCAGTCGCCGGGAAGCATGGTCGCGCACCGCCTGCTCGGGCCTGGTGGCGCAGCCCACAACCGCCGAGTCGGTAGCCCACCAACGCACGTCGCAGGACCTCTCATAAAGATTGCGGTCGACGATATCGATCATATTGAGCGCCAGGTCGCCCAGTCTGGCGCCGCGAATCTGAGCCACCAGATTGCGCCCTAACCCAGTGAGCTGCTCAATCTTCGCGCTGAGCTCTTCCTGCAGTTCGTCGGCAAGCACGTTGATGGCGGTCGAAAAGGCGTTGATTTCCTTGGCCACCACCTCAAATCCGACGCCTGCCTCGCCCGCGCGAACAGCCTCAATGGCTGCGTTCACGGCCAGAATTCTGGTGCTGCGCGTAACCTTGCGCACCTGATCCACCTTGGCGGTAGCGACCTTCGATACTTGTTGCGAGAGCGCAATGATTCGTTCGGGCATGCGGCTGTCTTTCAGTGGCCGGCACCAAGCGTATCGGCGACACCGCTCAATCCCTTTAGCGCGGAGGAGGTTCGCTAAAAGCAAAAGCCCCCGAGTCAAACTCGGGGGCTTTGATAATTTAATTGGGCAACTTCCTACTCTCCCACACACTCGCGCGTGCAGTACCATCGGGGCTGAAGGGCTTAACTTCCGTGTTCGGGATGGGAACGGGTGGGACCCCTTCGCTAGGGTCACCCAAAAGGGTTTTGATCAAAGAGCCTCCTTAAGGGAGAGCTCTTTGAGATTGAATATTGACGGGTCCACAAATTTGCCACTTGAATTTACTACTTCAAACTAAGCGCGCTCAACCACTTCTGTATTCACAGTAAAATTTTATGGTCAAGCCGAACGGGCTATTAGTAACGGTCAGCTCAATGCATTACTGCACTTACACATCCGTCCTATCGACGTGGTAGTCTTCCACGGCCCTTCTTAGCTTTCGCTTGGGAAATCTCATCTCGAGGAAGGTTTCGCGCTTATATGCTTTCAGCGCTTATCCCAACCAGACTTCGCTACCCAGCTATGCCACTGGCGTGACAACTGGATCACAAGAGGTCTGTTCATCCCGGTCCTCTCGTACTAAGGACAACCCCTCTCAAATTTCCTGCGCCCACCACAGATAGGGACCGAACTGTCTCGCGACGTTCTGAACCCAGTTCACGTACCGCTTTAATAGGCGAACAGCCTAACCCTTGGGAGCTTCTACACCCCCAGGATGCGATGAACCGACATCGAGGTGCCAAACCGGAGCGTCGATGTGAACTCTTGACTCCGATCAGCCTGTTATCCCCGGCGTACCTTTTATCCGTTGAGCGATGGCCCTTCCATACAGAACCACCGGATCACTATGTCCTACTTTCGTACCTGCTTGACTCGTTGGTCTCGCAGTTAACCTAGTTTATGCCATTGCACTCAATGGAGGATTTCCAAACCTCCTGAACTAAGCTTCGAGCGCCTCCGTTACAATTTAGGAGGCGACCGCCCCAGTCAAACTACCCGTCTACCAATGTCCTTTAGCCGGATTACGGCTATAAGTTAGAATCACAGAATGCTCAGGGTGGTATCTCACCGTTGGCTCCCTCGAATCCAAAAACCCGAGTTCAAAGCCTCCCACCTATCCTGCGCAGAGCACCCCATAATTCATTGATAGAGTATAGTAAAGGTGCACGGGGTCTTTCCGTCTTGTGGCGGGCATCCGGCGTCTTCACCGGAACCACAAATTCGCCGGGCGGCCTGTTAAGACAGTCATCAGATCGTTACGCCATTCGTGCAGGTCGGAACTTACCCGACAAGGAATTTCGCTACCTTAGGACCGTTATAGTTACGGCCGCCGTTCACTGGGGCTTCAGTTCAAAGCTTCGCTTGCGCTAACCTCTCCCTTTAACCTTCCAGCACCGGGCAGGCGTCAGCCCCTATACGTCGTTTTCGACTTAGCAGAGACCTGTGTTTTTGTTAAACAGTCGCCTGATGCGCTTTGCTGCGACCCTCCGAAGAGGGCAATCCTTATCCCGAAGTTACGGATTTAATTTGCCTAGTTCCTGAACAGACCATCACCCGAGCGCCTGAGAATACTCATCTCGTCCACCTGTGTCGGTTTGTGGTACGGATACGAAAGTTCTCCTTAGCGGATTTTCCTGGCAGACGGCCGGGCGGATTTCCCCTTCCCAACCTCACTTCACTCCTCTTTGAAACCATTGCGCAGAGGAATTTACGTGCTGCGTCCCCGCATCGGTCTTGATCGAACTCCCATAGTCACGGAATGTTAACCGTGTGTCCATCGGCTACGCCTTTCGGCCTCACCTTAGGCTCCGACTAACCCTGAGCGGATTAACCTTTCTCAGGAAACCTTAGACTTACGGCGACCAGGGTTCTCACCTGGTTTTTCGCTACTTATGCTGGCAGAGTCTCTTCCTAAAGATCCAGACGTGCTTACGCTCGCCCTTCACCTCTGTAAGAATGCTCTCCTACCACACGCAGATCCGGAGACCTGCGCATCCATAACTTCGGTATCATGCTTTAGCCCCGATGGATTGTCGGCACCGAGCGGCTCGACCAGTGAGCTGTTACGCTTTCTTTAAAGGATGGCTGCTTCTAAGCCAACCTCCTGGCTGTTTTAGCCTCTCGACTTCCTTTCCCACTTAGCATGAATTTAGGGACCTTAGTTGATGGTCTGGGCTCTTTCCCTTTTGACGACGAAGCTTAGCCCCCGCCGTCTGACTCCTGCGCTACACGTGTACGGCATTCGAAGTTTGGTTGAATTCGGTAACCTGGGAAGGCCCCTAGTTCAATCAGTTCTCTACCACCGCGACGGACCACGCAAGGCTAGCCCTAAAGCTATTTCGGAGAGAACGAGCTATCACGGAATTTGATTAGCCTTTCACCCCTACCCTCAGCTCATCCGAGCTGTTTTCAACCAACACCGGTTCGGACCTCCAGTCGCTGTTACACGACCTTCATCCTGGCCAAGGGTAGATCATCCCGCTTCGCGTCCAATCCCAGCGACTAAATCGCCCTATTCAGACTCGCTTTCGCTTCGGCTCGCTTACGCTTAACCTTGCCACTGAGATTGACTAGCCAGCTCATTATTCAATAGGCACGAGGTCAGGCATTCCGCTTGCGCGGCATAGCCCTCCCACTGCTTGTAGGCATGCGGTTTCAGGTACTATTTCACTCCCCTCGCAGGGGTTCTTTTCACCTTTCCCTCACGGTACTAGTTCACTATCGGTCGCAAATGAGTATTTAGGCTTACCGGATGGTCCCGGTAGATTCCCGCAGGGTTCCACGTGTCCCGCGGTACTTAGGAGTCACTTGAAAGAAGATTGCATTTTCAGATACGGGGCTGTCACCCTCTATGGCCGGCCTTTCCAGACCGTTCTCTTAACGCTTTCTTATCCCTCGTTAGATCAGGAAAAAACCAGAAGCCAAAACCTCTGGCCTCTTCCTGATTTTGTGATCCTGCAACCCCGATCTCTCCTTGCGGATCGATCGGTTTAGCCTGTTCCGAGTTCGCTCGCCACTACTATCGGAATCACGGTTGTTTTCTCTTCCTAGGGGTACTGAGATGGTTCACTTCCCCCCGTTCGCCTCGTACGACTATGAATTCATCGCACGATAACAAGTGTTGACACTTGTCGGGTTTCCCCATTCGGAAATCCCCGGATCATAGATTGCTTGCATCTCCCCGAGGCTTATCGCAGCTGGCCACGTCCTTCATCGCCTATTTGCGCCAAGGCATCCACACGCATGCCCTTAGTAGCTTGACCATAAAATTTACTCTAAATACAGAGTAGTCTCGATGAATACGGCCGACCTAAAACTGTCGGCGTACCGCCATCCGGTTAAGATGGCGATTCTCATCATGCGCGCTACCGGCTGCCATATATTGGCTTCATGGCAGCCATTGCAACTTTTGTAGTTGCCCGTCAATATTCAATTTTCAAAGATCGCGATCGCTTTATCAGCAACCGATACGCACCAGGCATACTTACATTGCCTGAGGCCTATCGATATCTGATTCAGCTTTTTTAGGTGGTGGGCCTGGATAGAATCGAACTATCGACCTCACCCTTATCAGGGGTGCGCTCTAGCCAACTGAGCTACAGGCCCATTTGAGGGTCGCGTTGAGCGCCTTCTGAGCTCAGAGCGACTTCAAATTGGTGGAGCTGGTCGGGATCGAACCGGCGACCTCCTGAATGCAAATCAGGCGCTCTCCCAACTGAGCTACAGCCCCCTGTTTTGGGAGCTTGGGGGCTCATGAAGCAAGCCCCCGAACGCCCGAAAAATTATCGAGGCCGATTGGATGTGGGCAGCAAGACCAGCTCGCTACCACAGAAAATGTCCACATATAACCGAGTAAGAGAAACTTGAAGCTTGTCTAATCGCCTTCACCGCCTGCTGCCGAAGCAGCATCGGGATCGAACGATCAAACCATGGACCGAAACGGCTAATGCTTACTATGTCCATCCACTCTTTTGCAAGAGCTTCAGGATCTCTTCGACATCTTCGGCCACGTTCTCTTAGAAAGGAGGTGATCCAGCCGCAGGTTCTCCTACGGCTACCTTGTTACGACTTCACCCCAATCATGAATCATACCTTGGGCCTGTTAGATTAGGACTTCTAGTACAATCCACTTTCGTGATGTGACGGGCGGTGTGTACAAGGCCCGGGAACGTATTCACGCCATCATTCTGATACGGCATTACTAGCGATTCCAGCTTCACGCAGGCGAGTTGCAGCCTGCGATCCGAACTGAGAACGGTTTTTTGCGATTAGCTCCCCCTCGCGGGTTTGCAGCGCTTTGTACCGCCCATTGTAGCACGTGTGTAGCCCTGGACATAAAGGCCATGATGACTTGACATCATCCCCACCTTCCTCCAGCTTATCGCTGGCGGTCTCCTGCGAGTGCTTCCTTACGGAGTGGCAACACAGGACAAGGGTTGCGCTCGTTGCGGGACTTAACCCAACATCTCACGACACGAGCTGACGACAGCCATGCAGCACCTCGACTCAAGTCCCTTGCGGGAAGTCTCTGTTTCCAAAGATGATCTTAAGCCGTTCGAGCCCAGGTAAGGTTCTTCGCGTTGCGTCGAATTGAACCACATGCTCCACCGCTTGTGCGGGCCCCCGTCAATTCCTTTGAGTTTCAGCCTTGCGACCGTACTCCCCAGGCGGCATACTTAACGCGTTAGCTCCGGCACGAACCAAATGAATGGCTCACACCAAGTATGCATCGTTTAGGGCGTGGACTACCAGGGTATCTAATCCTGTTTGCTACCCACGCTTTCGTGCCTCAGCGTCAGAAGTGGTCCAGTAAGCTGTCTACACCACAGGTGTTCCTCCTGATATCTACGCATTTCACCGCTACACCAGGAATTCCGCTTACCTCTCCCACCCTCAAGCACTCCAGTTTCCGCTGCACCCTCCCAGTTAAGCCGGGAGATTTCACAACAGACTTAGAGCACCGCCTACGCACTCTTTACGCCCAGTAATTCCGAACAACGCTTGCTGCCTACGTATTACCGCGGCTGCTGGCACGTAGTTAGCCGCAGCTTCTTCTTCGGGTACCGTCATTATCGTTCCCGTCGAAAGAACTTTACACCCCGAAGGGCTTCATCGTTCACGCGGCGTCGCTGCATCAGAGTTTCCTCCATTGTGCAAGATTCCCCACTGCTGCCTCCCGTAGGAGTCTGGCCCGTATTTCAGTGCCAGTGTGGCCGTGTGCCCTCTCAGGCCGGCTACCGATCTTCGCCTTGGTGGGCCGTTACCTCACCAACTAGCTAATCAGCCGCGGACTCCTCTTTCAGCGCATTGCTGCTTTCCTCTCACGAGCTTATGCGGTATTGTCCCCAGTTTCCCAGGGGTATTCCCCACTAAAAGGTAGATGATCCACGTGTTACTCACCCGTACGCCACTTTACTCAGGATTGCTCCCTTTCTCGTGCGACTTGCATGTGTTAAGCGCGCCGCCAGCGTTGATTCTGAGCCGGGATCAAACTCTCGTTTGAACCTTTTGGCAAAGACTAAATAAATTCAGCCTTTACCGATTTGTTTGATCGCTTCAGTTTTGAACTCAAGTTACTGACGAACATTTTCTAAGATTTCACATAGCGCACCCTGCAAGCAGGGGCCATGTGATTTCTCTCCTGAAGCAAATGCATGTTTGCTTCAGGTCACATCCAACCAGATTTTCAAAGATCTGCGCTACTCGCCCCACGATCCTTGCGGAAGATGAAACGAAAGCCGGCCTCGAAAGCCGTTCTGAACGCAAGAGGTCATTACAACCATTACTTGCATCCAAGAAACTTGGGGGATTCTGAAAGAACTACTTCAGGGGCTGCTATCGGGACTTCAGTACGAGCTCTTCTAGCCCAAAACCGCGTCTTGCTGCTGCCTCAACCCTAACTTCGTTGCGCGGAAACTTCCTCGCGCCTAGTACTGCTGGCATCAACTAATCTAGCAAACCTTGGTCCACTTGGCAAGTGGGAATCGGAGTTTTATTTCGATCCGCTTGCAGGGGCCCCTCGACTCTTGGTACCTCTTGTGGGTCAGGGGCAGTTTACTTCGTGACGACCAGAACCAGACTACCAAACCCATAGCCGAAGCGCAAGGACTTCCTTCAAGCCAACTGGTTTTGCTCCCTAAACTCCTGTCGGCTTGGAACAAAGTGCTTGCACGACAATAGATTACGTGCGATAATCCAAGGGTTTTTGATTGGTTACGTCCTGGTCCCGCTTCAACGAGCAAAGGGCACACCGGGAATGGAATAGGAGAAAGAGTAGTGAGAGAAAAGGGTGTTGTGAAATGGTTTAACGCCGCCAAGGGCTATGGATTCATCCAAAGAGCCAGCGGCGAGGATGTGTTCGTGCATTTTTCGGCCATCCAAATGTCCGGATACCGGACACTGGAGGAGGGGACCGAAGTAGAGTTTGAAGTTAAACGGGGGCCTAAGGGTCTACAGGCTGAAAACGTGAATCGTCCGTAACCTCCAGCCAGACCCGGCAAGTGAGGAAATCTGACTAGGCCGCTCCGCAAGGGGCGGCCTTTTTCATTGGCCAGCGATTCTTGACTCGATGGTATCAGGACTAGCGTAGATTTAGCCAAGGAGCACCGCCAGACGGTTGACCCTGAAAGGAGCGTATATGGATTTGGTGACTGCCATCAAGGCCGGCAAGGATGGCTTCCAGTTTGTTCGCGACCTGCGTGGCGCGATTCAGCGGGAAGAGGTCAAGCCTGCCGAGGTGCGGACCGTCTACTTAATTCAAGAGATTCTCTTGGAGCTTTGAGCGATGCGCTAAACGAGAATAGGCGCCTTCGGCGGGAACTTGAGGAGCGTGACCGGCGCAAGGAGCTTGAGGCTGACCTGACGATGGAACTAGATGGGCACTTTCTAGTCAGGAAATCCGAACAAGAGCAAAAGTTACTTATTCCTTATGGTCCGGTTGCTAGGGCGAAAGCGCCAAAGCAATTGCGATGGCTCCAGGAGCTGAGGGCACCTATCACTGTGTGATTCACCAGCAAAATTACGTTACCAAACTCTATCACCAGAAACAGAAAGAGTCTAAAGAACGTAACCGCCAGCGTGCCCGCCCTACTTCTTGGATGGGTTAGCCTAGAGCCTCCGATGGAGCGGACGGCGTTAATTAGCGCGTGGTGCCGCCGCACCCTCAATGATCTTTCCGTCAAACAAGTGAATGGAATGATCAGCAAAAGCGGCGTAGCGCGGGTCGTGGGTGACCATGCAAATGGTCGATCCAGCCTTGTGCAGCTCTTTAAGCAGATCCATCACCGCTTCGCCGTTAGCGGAATCCAGGTTTCCGGTCGGCTCATCCGCCAGCAGAATAGACGGCTCGCCCGCTAGCGCGCGAGCTACCGCCACGCGCTGCTGCTGACCTCCGGAGAGCTGCGATGGATAGTGCTTCATGCGATGGCTCATCTGAACGCGCTCCAGCGATTCCTCCACGCGCTTCCTCCGCTCGGAAGAAGGCATACCACGATACGTCAACGGGAGTTCGACGTTCTCGTAAACCGTCAGGTCGCCAATAAGATTGAATGCTTGGAAAATGAAACCAATTTCGCGGTTGCGAATGCGGGCGCGTTCGCTGGTCTTCAGACCGTCGACGGGCCGGCCATTGAGCACGTAGCTTCCGTCGGAAGGCGAGTCGAGCAGGCCCAGGATCGCCAGCAAAGTCGATTTCCCGCAGCCCGATGGCCCCGAGATCGATACGTACTCGCCTTTTAAAATTTCCAGATGAATGCTTTCCAGGGCATGTGTCTCTACTTCGTCGGTGACGAAGACCTTATTCACATGATCCATCCGAATGAGCGCCTCAGGCATTCCAGTAATCTCCTTTGAGTATTTTATACATTCTGTCATTCATAGCGAAGCGCCACCAGGGGGTCGACCTTTGTAGCTCTCCGGGCAGGAATAAAGCAGGCAGTCAACGACACCAGCGCGAGAATCACCGCGACCGACCCCAAGGTGAAGGGATCGCGCGCGCCGATGTTATAAATAATAGAAGTCAGTACTTTGGACACTGCAAGAGTGCCGGCTAGACCGATCGCCAATCCCATCAGCGTAAGCAGCAATCCGCGGCCCAGCACCATGCGAAGCAAAACCTGACTCGAAGCTCCCAGAGCCGCGCGGATGCCCATCTCGTGTGTGCGCTGCGCTACGGAATAGGAGATGACTCCGTAGATGCCGACCGCCGCCAGCAGCAGCGCAATACCCGAAAAAAAGCTCATCAATATCGCGCCCATTTCATCGTTTTGCATGGATTCAGACTTAACCTGATCCAGTGTTTTGATATCCACCAAAGCCTGGTCCTTATTGACGCCATGAAGTGCGGTTTCCACAGCCTTCTGCAAGCTCTCCGGAGAGAGATTCGCTTTCACGATCATGTTCTGGAAGTACACAGGGCTCTGGTCATAGCCGACGTAGACGCCGGCGCTCTTCTCATCATTCAGACCGCTTACTTTTTCATCGGAGATGACTCCGACCACTTCCCATGCGATCTCAGGGCCCAGCTCGGTTTTGCCTGGGACGATTTCCTGAATGAGAATGCGCTGGCCGATAGGCTCTTCGCCGGGAAAGAATTTTTGCGCCTGACGGTTGCTCATCACCAGCGCTGGAGGAGCGCCCTTGGTGTCATGCTCGTTCAGAAATCTGCCTTTAAGAAGGCGGATACCGAGCGCATGAAAGTAGGAGGGGCTCACGACTTTGTAAAATCCGCCCTGGCGATTTGCCCGATCGACCATGGCGTGGCTGGCGGCCTGCATAGGCATTCCGTAACACGCACCCTGCAACGGAGCCGCGCACGTCAGCGCCGTTTCACGGACGCCCGGTACACGCTGAACCGCCGCGCTAAGCTGCCGAAAATATTCATTGGCACGCTGCGGATCGGGGTAGGCTTTGTCGGTGGTCGGGATTCCGAATGTCAGAACGTTGGTCGAATCGAAGCCGGGATCGTTGTGGATCATTCCAAAGAAACTTCGGATCAACAGGCCTGCCACGGCGAGGAGCACAAATGCCATGGCGACCTCGGCGACCACAAGACCGTCTCGCAACCTGCCGCGCGATCCACCGGTTGAGGAGCCTCGTCCTCCATCCTTCATATTGGAGCTGAGGTCCGGGCTGGTAGCCTGTAGCGCGGGAGCGAGCCCGAACAAAATCCCGGTGAGGACAGAAATCGCAACCGAGAAAATAAGAACGCGGGGATCCAGTTGTATGTCCGCTTCCCTGGGGAGTGTGTAGGGCGGAATGAGCGTTTTCAGCCAAGCGATTCCGGCATAGCCGAAAGCGACTCCGGCGGCGCCGCCGATCAGCGAGAGCAACACATTCTCAGTCAGGAATTGTCGGATTAGGCGGAAACGGCCTGCGCCGAGTGCGGCTCGGACGGCAACTTCCCGTTCGCGGGAGACTCCGCGGGCAAGCGAAAGATTGGCCAGGTTCGCGCAGCCAATCAGCAGGACCCCTCCGACCGCGGACATAAGCACCAATAAAGAAGTGCGCATCTCAGGACCTACGATCGCTTCGGAAAGGCGAACCGCCCCAATCCCCCAGCCTTTGTTGGAATCCGGGTAATCTTTGGCGATGCGAGCTCCAATGGCGTCCAGCTCCGTTTGCGCCTGCTTTAGAGAAACGGACGGCTTGAGCAAAGCGTAGGACTGGAACCAATGAAAATTCCGGGTCATGTTGGAGGGCTCAAATGCCAGAGGCCTCCAGATCTGGGCGAAGGCCCGGTCGAAAGCCCCACCGCCAGGAAGGATCCCAACAATGGTGTTCTGCTGATTATCCAGCAGGACAGTCTTACCGACAATCTGCGGGTCGGAGCCGAATCGGCTCTCCCAAAGAGCGTGGCTGATCACCGCAACCTTGTCTTTGCCGAGTTCGTCCTCGCCTTCGGCAAAGGTGCGTCCTTTTTCAGCTTTCATGCCAAATATGTCGAAATAGTGAACCCCAACCCGCGCGCCCCGCAGCATCACCGGTTCGGCCAGACCGGTGAGGGTCACCTGCACTCCGGTTTGCGGGGCCATGTATACGAACGAAGTGTTCTGGTTTTTCCAATCCAGGTAGTTGAGGGTAGAGATGCCGTTGAAGCCGCCGTCGGGTCGTTTCTCCAGGACCCGAAGGATCCGGTCGCCGTTCTGATACGGTAAAGGCTTTAGTAGTACGGCGTCCACAAAGCTGAAAATAGAAGTATTTGCCCCAATTCCTATAGCCAGCGTGAGGATGGCGACGATGGTGAAGCCGGGGCTCGCGCGAAGGCTTCGCAGGGCATAGCGCAGGTCTTGGACTAGTTGGGTCACTGACTTATGTCCTACTAAGACGATAGAAAGCCAAATAAGTTCCTGAAATAGTAGTGGCCCGCGCTAGTCTTTTTCGATCGACAACGTTTCCACAATCGTCTCCGGCAGTTCCTCGAACTCCAGCCGGTGAATCTCGTAGGACGTCCGGCGGGCGTACCGCAGACCGTACCAGGCCGCCAGCAGAATCGCCGCCATAGCGGTGGTTCGAGCGCGCTTTCCGCACAGGCCGCAATCAGAGAAGCCAGCACGGAAACGTAGACGACGGAGGCAAGCAAGTAGCCGATCAACACATCCACCAGCGGCCTGCGGCCCGGCAGATAAGAGGAAGTAAATGGTATCCGCTGGAACGAGAACAATACGAGTTCCACGAGGATCAGGGAGGACAGACTGGTCAGGATCGCGGCCGCCAGTCCCATGCTTGGCCCCAGCAGTGCGATCTCCACCGCCGCCGACATCAGCGCAAGAGGCGCCAGCGCAATGCAGTAGAGGAACGCTTCGACGCCCCGTAACAACTCGGCTCCATGACCTTCTGAGCCAATCCTGAACACCCAATTGGCGCGGAGTTCCACCGGCAGGCGGAACAGGTATCGTAAACCAGCCAACAAAAATAGCGACAACGCGAGGGGAATCGCCACCGACGGAGCCCGGAACCCAGATCGAGTGCCCTGCGAAGCCCCTAGGAATCCTTCCACGATCAAGGCCAGGGCGAAAGACGCAAACCCAGTGAGAATCAAACGATGTTGCTGGCTTCGGCGAAGCGTCTTGGCGATGAAGCTGAACACGGCGAGATGTCTGGCCTGGGGGACCAGGCGTTCCTGCAGCGTTTCCAGCCACACGGCGCCGCCCGACCCTTCCCCTCCGGGAGATTCGAGAACTCGCCTGCGATGGGACTTGTAGCTCCACCAGTACGCCGCCACTGCAGCGACAATAGACGCGATGGGCTCCGATCCAGGCTCGGCGGGCCAGTTCCGAAGTGAAGGGGTCGCGCACTCCCATCATGGTCTGGTGGATCGCAACGAACCAAACTGGAGGCGCCCACATCACCCAGGCGGGGCGCTGGTCCATGTACGGATAAAGATTCGGAATAGAGAGCACGAAGGGCAATCCGCCGATCAGAGCCGCGACCAAGAGTCCTTGCACCGTCAGCGAGACTTTGCCGAAATGACGTACCGGGGTGAGATTCAACACGATGCCCTGCACGGCGATCAGCGAAAAGAATACGAACAGACCGGCCAGTGTCGCGGAAACAAATAAAGCCGGAATGTGAAACACAGTGCCTTGTTCGTAGTGGCCCTTGATCACCGCGGGAAGAATGAAGCTCGGTGCGGAGGTGATGGTGAGCAGAACACCTCCGGCAAGGGCCGTCAAAGACGCGAACTTCGCCACGAAAATCTGCCGCATGCGAATGGGAAGGGCTGCCAGCGCCAGGTAGTCGCGCAAGGTCGGATAAAGTGCGGACCATTGGATCGCGGTGAAAAGTCCCAGGATCACCATGACTAGTGTTTCCAGAAACAGGATGTCGGCCAGAAGCGCTCTGCGATATGGGTCCGGTGAATCGAGCTGATGCAGCACCAAATATTTGTGATAGTAGACCTGTGCCAGAATCCCTCCCAGCGACGCGAGAATCCCGATCACTCCGCCCAGAATCACCTTGAGCTGGCCGGGGCTGGACACGAACTCGCTGTCGAACAGTCGAGCGAAGAAGTGGCGGAAGAGCTCGATCGACGGAGTGGCGAGACGCTCGCTATCCAGCGCGCGCCTGAAGAAAAGGCGGACGGATTCATTGACGTTGATCGATTGGTCCAGCACCTGAATCAGATCTCCATCGCGCTCAAGATTCCCTGCACCAATCGGCACGGATCTTCCTGTTGGGTCAGTTGTGCGAACACTCCCTCCAGCGAAGATTGCTGCATCAGGCCCCGTAGATTCTCCACACGATCGTGCGCCACCATTTTGCCCTTGCGCAGAATCAGTACCGAGCTCGCGACCTTTTCGACCACCTCCAGCACATGCGAGCTGTAGAAAATCATCTTGCCTTTCTCAGATAGTGCGCGGATTAGAGTGCGCAAGACCAGGGCAGTATTTACATCCAAACCCGAGAACGGTTCATCCAGGATCAGGAGTTCGGGATTGTGCAGCAGCGCGCCGGATATCAGAATCTTCTGCCGCATGCCTTTGGAGTAAGCGGCCAAGGGCGAATGGCGGTCCTCCCACATCGACAGCAACCGAAGCAGTTCATCGATGCGTGCATCGAGCAGTTTACGCCCCATGCCCCGCAGCCTTCCCAAAAGCTGCAAGTATTCGCGGCCGCTCAAGTGCTGGTAGAGATACGCCTCCTCGGGAACATAACCCACACGGCGCAGAAAACCGGGCCAGTCCGAGCGGACATCGCGGCCTTCAAAAAGGATCTCCCCATGGGTCGGCTCAATCAGGCCGATGAGGATCTTGACCGTGGTGCTTTTCCCCGCCCCGTTGGGCCCCAGATAGCCCAGCACTTCTCCGTAACGGATGGAAAAGCTAACGTCGTCGACGGCGGGAATCCTGCGGTAGGTCTTCACCAGGTGGCGGACTTCAAGCATCGCAGGGCGATTGTAGCACCCTATGTAGCTTTCTACAATAGGCGGGTGTATAATCGGCCAAGTCCTATGCCTGACGA
Organism: Terriglobia bacterium; assembly: GCA_963766615.1. Classification (GTDB taxonomy): domain Bacteria; phylum Acidobacteriota; class Terriglobia; order Bryobacterales; family Bryobacteraceae; genus Palsa-187. The sequence goes on along the minus strand of CAVYBC010000002.1, from coordinate 288,651 downwards.
CATCAAGCTTTCCCACACCTCGGCTCTGATTCTTCAAATCATCCACGCGGGCCACATGTACGGCTTCGACATCATGGAGGCCACCGGCCTGCCCAGTGGCACCATCTATCCGGCCCTTCGCCGGCTGGAGCAGTTGGAACTGATCCGCTCCAAGTGGGAAAAGACGAAGAAGGCCTTTGCGGAGCAGCGCCCGGCTCGGAAGTATTACACGCTAACGCGGCTGGGCGAGGATGTCCTGGCCAAGGCGGTCGAACGCTTCCCTCTTCTTCAGCACGTGAAGGAGAAGGTATGAAGCACCTGGCAAGTCACCTGATCCGCGCGGCCAGTTGGCTGGTTCCCGGATCTCTTCGCCAGGACTGGCTCTGCGAATGGGAAGCCGAATTCGCCCATGCCCGCTCTGTTTTGAAGCTGCGACAAACCTCGGCGCATACGGAATTGTGGCGTTTCGCCTGGGGTTCTTTTCAGGACGCCCTATGGAATCGCCGGAATCATTTTGAGGAGGACATCCCCGGCCATCGCCGCATGGATTCCCCCCAGTTTTGCTTAGGTTTTCTAGCCACGGTGCTCGCGGCCGTGTGCGTGCTGAGCTTGGGCCTCCCCGTGACTCGCGCAATAGTCACCCCGCTGCCTTACGCTCACGCGGATAGAATCGCGACCGTCGCTCAAGGCGGCATTCCCGTCTCCGTGCGGTCCAGCATTCGGAGAGATTGGTTCCGTCTATGGCGGCACAAGAGCCTGACCGTGCAGGACCTTGCGACCTACGTGTGGAAGAAGACCGATCACGCCCATCGCGAACCTGTGCTGGGAGCGCAGGTCAGCTCGAATTTCTTCGAACTGTTAGGAGTTCATGCCGATCGCGGGCGTTTGTTCCAATCTTCAAAAACCGAAGCCGGCGTCGTCCTGAGCTACGATTTTTTCGAGCGCGCGAAGCGTAATCACTGGATCTCAGCGGATCAGAGCATCAACCTCGCCGGTCGGAATTATCAGGTGATCGGCGTCCTGGAGCGAAACTTCTGGTTTCTCTCGCGGGACATCAGGGTCTGGACCGTGGAGGAATCCCCCAATCCAAGAACAGGAGTGGTCGCGCGCATCCGCCCCGACACCACAAAACAGTCCGTGGAGGCCGAGTTCATCTCCATTCTCCAGGCCAACGGACTGGAAGGATGGAACAGTCTGATTGACGTTTCCATGGTTCAGCAGCGCGTGCGTGATGTCTTCATCTCCTTCGGATTCGCGGTGGGAATGGCCACGATCATCACCGGCGTCGCCTTGCGCTTTCGAATTTCGCTGTTTGAAAAGGGAGCGCTCAGGCAGGCGATATTCTTTTGCGAGAAAACGATTCTGGCGCTCCTGTCGATTCTGTTAGCGGGTCTCGAATTCACGCACGCCCCAGCCATCACCATGACCGGCGGGACAGATCTGTGGGCGGAACCCCTTTCCACATGGCTCTTCCTGATGGCATCCATGGGTGTGCTGGCGTGGTCCATTCTGGATCAGCGGCGCCGTTGCCGAATCTGTTTACGAGGGCTCGGGATGGCAGCGCACGTCGGGTGCCCCGGTTCCTTGCTGCTGAATTGGGCAGGCACGGAAATGGTTTGCATGGAAGGTCACGGAATGCTGCACGTGCCCGAAATGGCCGCTTCTTGGAACGAGCCGGAGCGGTGGACAGAGTTGGATGATTCCTGGGAGGAACTGTTCGCTAGGCACTGATCTATTCAGATCGGAGCGCCGTGACCGGATCGATCTTCGTAGCCCGAGTTGCGGGAAACCAGATCGCCGCCAGTGCGACCAGCGTAAGCACCACCGGCACCGCCGTGAACGCCATCGGGTCCAGCGGCTTCACTTGAAATAGAATCGTGGTCAGCAGTCGCGTCAATCCGTAAGCCGCACCCAAGCCGATCGCGATACCGACCAGGGCCAACACCAATCCCTGGCCCACCACCATGTTTCGCAATGCGCCCGACTCCGCGCCCAGAGCCATCCGAATGCCGATCTCCTGCGTGCGCTGCTGCACCGTGTAGGCCATCAGCCCGTAAATCCCGATCGCCGCCAGCACCAGTGCCGAGCACCCGAAGATGGTCAGCAGCAGCATGTTGAAGTCTTCCCTAGCGGTCGAGCGCACCACGATCTCTTCCATGGTGCGAATACGCGCCACCGGCAATCCACCGCTAGCCTGACGCAGTTCCTCCTGCACCGCGGCGCTCACCGAGTGTGGCTCTCCCCGCGTACGAATCACCCACGCGATTGGCGACAGGCGGACGTTCAGCGCGTTGATCGCGTCATCCATCTGAGCGTTGGGAATGTACATCCCCGGATTGGGATCGCGATTCAGCCCGCCATCACGCACATCGCCAACCACGCCGATAATCTGCCGTGGGGGATCGTTGAATCCCACAATTACGTTGCGTCCGATGACGATCTGGTCCCGCAGCGGGTCGCTGTCTTTCCAATATTTCTTGACCATGCTCTCGTTGATCAGAACAACCGGCGGACCCGCTGCATCATCGCGGTCCGTGAACGCGCGGCCCTTCAAGACAGGAATCTTGAAGACGTCGAAGAAGCCAGGTGAAATAGTCTGCCAGTTTCCGCCGCCGTGGTAAGGACCATCGGTAAGCGGACGGCCGGAAATGGTGAATGGAAGCCCATAGCCGCCCTCCAGCGGAACGCAGCAGGTGGCCGATGCCGATTCCACGCCCGGTACCGCGCGGATACGCTCCAGCCCGTCGTGCAGCACCTGCTGGACTCCGGCAGTCTTAAGATACTTGTCGCCGGAAAGCGACATGCGCATTGTGAGCACGTTGTGCGTGTCATAGCCAGGCTTCACCGATCGCAGCGCGACAAAAGTTCGGATCAGCAGAGCCGAGCCGATCAGCAGCACCAAAGCCAAAGCAGTCTCAACCACCACCAGCAAAGATCGAGCTTTGTTTTGCCGGAAGCCCGATCCGGACCGGCCGCTCGATTCCTTGAGCGACGAGTTTAGATCCGTGCGCGCCGATTCCAGGGCCGGAATCAGCCCGAACAGTACTCCCGTTACCAGCGCTACACCAAAAGTAAACAGCAGCACGCGCCAGTCCAGTTCCACTGCTGCGCCATCCGCTCCAATCCGCGGAATGTTGCCGGGGCTCGCCGCCAGCAGGGCTTTGATTCCCAGGGTGCCCAACGCCAACCCCACTACTCCGCTGACAAGCGCCAGCACCAAGCTTTCAGTCAATAACTGCCGGATGATTCTTCCACGGCCCGCTCCAACCGCGGCGCGAATCGCAATCTCGCGGCGCCGCGTGGAAGCTCTCACCAACAGAAGATTGGCAACATTGGCGCAGGCGATCAGAAGAACAAACATGACCGCGCCGGCCAGAATCAGCAGCGAAGGCCGGACGCCACGCACTTGCAACTCCTGCAGAAGTTCGACGCCAAATGTATTTTTGGGAGCCAGCGCGTGCGGATACTTGCGCTCAAACTCCGCCGCGGCCACCTTCATTTGCGCATTGGCCTGGGCGAGAGAAATTCCAGGTTTTAAGCGTCCCGTAGCCTGAAAGTAGTGTCCCTGCTCGGTGCTCTGCGGATCGATCTGAAACGGCTGGATGATGTCGGGAACCGGATCGAGACTCTTATCCGCATTCGGCCCCAGCACACCAACCACGGTAAACGCATCGCCGCTGATGTTCACCGTTTTGCCGATCATATTGGGATCCGAGCCGTATCGCCTCTTCCACAGCCCATTACCGAGAACAACAACATTACCGCCTTTGGGCAGATCTTCCTCTTTCGTAAAGCTCCGCCCCAGAATGGGCGTGATCCCAAAAAGACGAAAGAACGATTCCGAGACCTGTTCCGAAGGGACCTGTTCGGGTTTGTCGTTGCCGGTGAGGTTCACCACTCCGGTCCTGTAAGCAGCCAGATCCTGAATCACATTGGTCTGCGCGCGCCAGAGGTTAAATTTCGCGTGAGACGCGGCCGGACCTGAGCCCTCGGGCGAAACATTCATCATCGCCACCAGCCGGTCGGGCTCCGGATAGTTCAGCGGTTTCAGAAGCACGGTATTGATGACAGAAAAAATCGCCGTATTCGCTCCAATCCCCAGCGCCAGCGCGGCAACGGCAGTCAGCGTGAACCCGGGGCTTCGAAAAAAGGTTCTGAGAGAGTAGTGAAGGTCTTTGAGCAGCTCGTCCATAGTTGATCAACCGTCGTTGCTAACTATAGACGCCCGAGTGCCCAAAATAGTTCGGCTATTTTTCCCGTACCAGACCTAAAGCCCGAATCCGCTTGTGCAGATTAGTCCGTTCCATACCCAACACCCGTGCCGCGCCTGAGACGTTCCAGCCAGCTTCGTCCAGAGCCTTGAGGATATGTTCCCGCTCCGCCGTTTCCCGTGCCTCGCGCAAATTGTTCCGCCCGCCCTTCGCGATCAGCAATTCCACCGGCACCGCCGACATCTCGATCGTCTCCCCGCGTGCCAGAATCGCCATACGCTCCACGGTATTGCGAAGCTCGCGAATGTTCCCTGGCCATGCGTACGCCTCAAAGACTTCAAATACCGCGGGATCAAACTGCTTGGCCTTGAAATTGTTGCGCGCGCAGAACTCGTGCAGGAAATATTCGGCCAGGTCACGAACATCCTCGCTGCGTTCCCGCAAGGCCGGCACGCGAAGGGGCACTACGCAGAGGCGATAGTACAGATCCTCGCGAAATTTCTGTTGGGCGACCATGTCGGAGAGCTCGCGATTGGTCGCCGAAATCACGCGTACCGACACGCGAATCGGCTGCTCGCCGCCCACGCGATGGAACTCGCCTTCCTGCAATACCCGAAGCAGTTTCGCTTGCGATGCCGCATACAGGTCGCCGACCTCGTCCAGAAAAAGCGTCCCCGTATCGGCCAGTTCGAACTTGCCGCGCCGTGCCGAGGTCGCCCCTGTGAACGCGCCCTTCTCGTGCCCAAACAGCTCGCTTTCAATCAACTCCGTGGGAATCGCCGCGCAGTTCACTTTGACGAACGGTCCATTCGAAAACGGGCTGTGCGCGTGAACATGAGCCGCCAGCAATTCCTTCCCGGTGCCCGACTCCCCCGTGAGCAGGATCCGAGCATCGCTGCCCGCCGCAAGCGTGGCCTGCTCCAGCACCCGTTCAAACGCAGTGCTGGACCCGATCATTCGCGCTCCGCCCAGTTGCTCCTTCAGGCGAACATTCTCTTCCCGCAATTTGGTTTGTTCCAGCGCGTGCCGAAGCGACAGCAATACTTTGTCGCGGCCCAAAGGCTTTTCCAGAAAGTCGAACGCGCCCGCATGAGTCGCCTCTACCGCATCTGCGATAGTGCCGTGGCCCGAAATCATCACCATCGGCGCGGTGACCTCTTTTTGCTTGAGCCACCGCACCAGGTCGATGCCACTGCCATCCGGCAATTTCACATCGATCAGATAAAGGTCCGGCCGGTCGGATCGGGCCTTGGCCTCTGCGATACTGCCCGCCAGCGCGACCGAATAGCCCTCGCGCTCCAGAATCAGCTTCAGGGACCGTCCGATGTTTTCTTCGTCGTCGACAACCAGTATTCGCTTCATGCTTGAGGCACAACCGGGGCCAGCACCACGCGGAACCCCGCGCCCCCCAATTCGCCTGGAATCTCCTGCAAATCGCCTCCACACAACAACGCGCTGCGCCGCGCAATCGACAGACCCAAGCCCATTCCGCCCTTCTTGAAGGAAATGGTCGGCTCAAACAAACTCGCGCGAGCCTGGGGGCTCAACCCCGGCCCCGTGTCGTGGACCTCAATCATGCGGTTCTCCTCGAAGCTAGCCGTTCGCGCCATCACCCGTCCACCCGCACCCGCAGCCTGCGCCGCGTTCTCCAGCAGGTTGGTCAACACGCCTTTAATGAGGTCCACATCCGCCAGCGCGACCAGCGATTCGGACGCGAGATCCAGCTCATAGCCGACCTCTGGATGAGCGGATTTCAAAAATGCCACACGCTCCTCCACCACCGCATTCACATCAATCTCTTCGGGCAGAACTGGCGGCTCCGAAGCGAATTGCGAAAAAGCGCGCACTCGCCGCTCCAGAGTATTCACTTCGTCCACCACAATCTGCGAGGCCTGCTCCAGATAAGCCGCATCCACGCGCCCGTTACGGCTTGCGATTTCCTCCATGTTCAGCCGGATGGGTGTGAGGGAATTCTTCACTTCGTGCGCCATCTTGCGTGCCACGGCCTGCCAGCTTTCCAGTCGCGTGATCTGCACCAGGCGCTTTCGGGCGATCTCGGTTTGTGCCGTCATGTGATTGAATGCCTGCAGTGCCGCTCCCACTTCGTCCGAGCCTCCCTCCGTCACACGCACCGACAGGTCCCCCGCGGCCACACGCTTCAACCCTTGCGTCAACTTGCGCACCGGCTCGCTCACGCGATGCGCCAGGTAGATCACCGTGACCAGCGACAAGCACCACACCGCCCCCACCACTAAAAACAAAAAGGAACTGAACCCTCGCCGGATACTAGGCCCGCCCGATTGCTCCATGAACTTGCGCGCTCCCGCGTACTGCTGGGTCAACCCGGACATCGACATCCCCATGGGACGCGAATATCGCAGGACTTCCTCGTTGCCCCGCACGTAATAATCCAGCCGGTCCTCTTTATTTCCGGCCAGTTCGAAGGATTGCGCCTCTCCCTGATCCCAGAACGCCTGCGCCTCGGACGGTTTCAGATGCTCGGGTTTGATCGCTCCGGATTCCGCATCCCGCTTCAGCGCGTCACGCGTCTGCTGATACAGCACGCGGCCTGTGTCCTTCAAGGAAGTGGAAAGAGAATCGAGCTCCTTTAACGGCGCCAGATCGAAGCTGCGCTCTAAAAGATTTTGCGTGACCCACAGCGTCAGGCCTAAGGGCACAAGTGTAGCCAGGACAAAGACCGCAATCAGCCGGTTGCGCAACCGATTCATGTGCGCCTGAATACACCTTTAGCCGGGACCTGCCCGGCATCACTATTGTCGATAATTTTGCGCTACCTTCGCCGGAGCCTGAGGGCGTCCAGCGTTACCGGCCCCACATCGGCTTCCCAATGCGACTGCGGCGATGGCGGCGGACGGGTGAAAATTGCTAGCAAACTATTCAGGCTGATTCCCGTGTCGGTGATGTTTCCACGGCCGAACGGCGCCGCGCCATCTCTGGGTGGGTCCTGCGCGCGAATTTCCAACCGCGCCCACAAAGGCTCCGAGCTCGGGACACCGGTAATGTCCATGGTCATTTGTTCAAGGCACCACGCCTCGGCTGCCGACGCGCTGAAATGGCTACCCACTCTGCGAGGCGCCTGCAGCTTCGTCACCGAAAACGTTTCCTGCCACAGGTCGTAACTGACCACGAATTCATCGGTTGCCCTCTGCGAAACACGCGAGTGATCGCCCGCCCACAACGTGATTTGAATATCGTATGGAACCTCCGCCGCGTTCCTCAGGCGCTCCAAAGGTTTGCCTGAAAGAAAATGCACCCGCGGCGCCAGGAATTCCAGCCGGTTATCATGCGATTCCAGGACCAGGTCCTCGGCCAACATAGCCAAGGCGAGCCCGGACAAAAAAGCAACGATGAGCCACCAACACTTGATTGCTCGCAAGGGGGTGAACATGTTCCTTTAAAAATTCATACCAGCATAGAAAACCGGGTCCACACCACCCGACCTGAATGGAAACGCCACCGCCAGTTGGCACCGGTTCGCTTTGAACCCCACCCCGGCGGATTGCTTCGCCTCGCGCTGCTGCGGCCGGTCCCAAATCGCGCCGGCATCATAGAACGCCTGGAACTTCCGATACGCATAGTTGATAGAGCCATGCACCACCCGCGAGCCCCCCAGAGGATCTAGCGCAAACTTGCTCCAGCCGCGCAGTGTCGACGCATTGCCCAGCACGAAGCGGTCAAACAATGGCGCGATTCCCGTAATCTTCCCCGCCATGAACACCAGTTCCAGTGAATTGTGCCGGCGCTTGGCGCGATAAGTCGCATTGATCATATTGCGGGTGTACAGCGGATCGCTCGCCAGCATTTTTGTAGCGGCTGTCAAATCGTAAGACGCCAGAGCCTCCTGCTCCACTTCGCCTGTTTCCGATCCCCAACGCTGGTGGTAGCGCAGAGTAGATACCACCGCGTTGGAGGACTCGGTATTCGCGACCGGCGCAGCCAGCCGATAGCGCGAAATGCGGACCCCAAAATCGAGCTCCAGTGCGGGAGTCAGCACGAGCAGCGCTTCGGGTTCATAAACTTCACGGGTCCGATAGATCTCATCGGGACTCGCGGAAATCGTCGCAGCGTTCCACTGATCGTGATAGCTAGCGAAAGTGAAACGCACCCCCAGCCGGTCCCGCCATAAATTCCGCCGCTCAAAGCTGGCGCGGATGCCAGCGAAACGCTCCAATTGAGTATCGCCATCGCTCACCAGTCCAAAGGTGAACGCATTACCGTGGAAGAATGTAGTGGCGGTGCCTTCCCCAGTAAAGCCCGTCCTCGAGTCGTAGAGAAACCGCGCGATGTTAAAATTGACGTCCTGCTCGTGGGACCGCGGCACCTCAAAGGTAACCACGACGTTATCGGGAACAGCGCCTTTCGCGACCTTAACCGTAACACCCGGCACATGCAGTTCCTGCTCGATGGCCTGCCGCAGCGTTTCCACGCGCGGATGATCGTACTTCCCACCAGAAAGTCCGTCGATCTTAGAGCGAAGCCCGTCGCTAAGACGCTTTACACGCCACCCGATAACGTGGGCGCTTTCAACCGTATAACGCGCGTTCACATTCATCGGAGCGCTGTCTTCTGCAAACGAGGACGCTTCGGCCAATGCGACTGGCTGGGCTGGAATTGGCGGTCCGCTCTGACCGCAGAGCGTCCACGCAACCGTCAAAACCAAGCACAGCATTTTCATGACTGTTTTCCTTGGACGCACGCCGGGTACCAACTGGTTGCAACCCCTTTTCAACCACTTACAAACTTACAGGTGTGAAACCGATTCACAGGTGGGCTGGCCCACTCATTTTTCACAGGGAGGAAGCAGCGTCTTAGTCTCCCCGCCCGGCGCCGCGGCATTGGGCGGCGGAGTGATGACTCCCATCGGCAATTGCGAAGCCGACGGCACCTTCATTTCCACAAGCGGCACCACGCATTTCCCACCGGGCGCTTTTAGATCAACAATTTTGAGCTTGGGCAGAACCAGTCCGTTAAACAGCGGCGTCTGCGGATTCACCGGCAGCTTCATCTTCCACGGCGTTGCCAGCGGCCCATAGAATTTCCCGGCAGATTGAGGTTGATCCTGCGCAAAGGCGCCAGTCGAAACGATAGCGAAGAGCAGGAGTGTCCGCATGCTGGCAGTTTACGCGCCTGCTGCGATTTTGGCAATAGCTATTGAACCGACCGCAGCGCCCTCGCCGCTTCCGCAGCCCGCTCGAACTCCTTCTCCATCTCCGGACTCCGCAGAGACGCCCTCAACATCTCCAGCTTCCCGATCATCCCATCCAGCGCCGCCTCAATCGTGTCTCCGTTGGTCGCCAGGATATCGTGCCAGATCTCGTAGGAGCTCATCGCGAGCCTGGTCATGTCCATCGCGCCCGGTCCTGCGACCTTAGCAGCCTCGGGCTCATCCGCCAACGCCGATCCCAGCGCCGTCGAAAGCATCTGAGGAAGATGCGATGCCAACCCAACCAGCCGGTCGTGCCTCGCCGGGCTCAGGAATACCAGCTTCGCTCCCATCTTCGCGATCCAATCTTCCAGCACGTTATCGCGAGAAGTCAGAACGTAAGGCCGTCCCTCAAACAAACTCGCCTCGGCATGCTCCACGCCGCGCGACTCTTTGCCTGCCATGGGATGTCCCCCGATGAACCGAACATCATGAAGAGTCTTCCCCGCTCGAGCGCAGATGGCTCGCTTGGTGCTGCCTGCGTCGGTAATCAGAGCCCCCGGCTTCACATGCCCGCCGATCATGTCAAGCGTTCGAAGGATCTGCTCGATAGGGCGCGCAAGGTAAATTAAATTGGCACGTGAAACCGCCTCTTCCAGCGAGAGGCCTTCGTCGATCGCTCCCCGTGTAAGCGCGGTTTGAATCACCGCCGGAGAACTGACTCCGAGGATCCTCCCCTTAAACCCCGCCCGCCGCATCGCCAGCCCAAACGATCCGCCGATGAGCCCGACCCCGGCGATGGCTAGAGTATCCACGTCGAAAGCTCTTATGCGGTGCGATCCACAGCCGTAGCAATCTTGCGCACTTGCTGCATCATCTCGTGAAATTGCGGAAATGTGATCGTCTGCGCGCCATCGCTCAAAGCGTGATCGGGGTCAGGATGAGTTTCCACTAGAAGGCCGTCCGCGCCAGCGGCAACGGACGCGCGCGCCAGAGGCAGCACCATATCGCGACGCCCCGTTCCATGCGAAGGATCACCGATCACCGGCAAGTGAGAGAGCTTCTGCAACACCGGGATCGCCGAAATATCCATGGTATTGCGCGTGTAAGTTTCAAACGTCCGGATGCCGCGCTCGCACAGCATCACGTCGTAATTGCCGCCGCTCAAAATATACTCCGCCGCCAGCAGGACTTCCTCGATGGTCGCCGCGATCCCCCGCTTCACCATGGCCGGCGTACGAACCTTGCCGACCTCGCGCAGAAGATTGTAGTTCTGCATATTGCGCGCGCCGATCTGGAGAATATCGGAATAGGCGGTCAACAAGGGAAGCTGAGAAGAATCCATCACCTCGCTGATGATCAAAAGCCCCCGCCGGTCCGCGGCGGCCCGCATCAGCTTCAGTCCTTCTTCCCCCATGCCCTGAAAACTGTATGGCGATGAGCGAGGCTTGAACGCTCCGCCGCGCATGATTTGAGCGCCCGCATCAGCCACCGCGTCCGCCACGGCATCCATCTGCTCCCGGCTTTCCACGCTGCACGGCCCGGCCATGGTGACCACATGCTTGCCGCCGATCTCCACGTTCTTGATCTTGATCACCGTACCCGCGGGCTTAAAATGCCGGCTCGCAAGCTTATATTGAGACACGATGCGATGGCACTCTTTCACGCCTTCCATTGCTTCGAAATCGGCCGGATCAAACGAATCCGCCGGGCCCACGCCACCCAGAACCGTGTGCAGCACGCCAGTCGACCGGTGGACGGTGAACCCCATTTCCACCAGCCTGTCGATGACCTTCTGAACCTGCTCCTCCGCAGCGCCCTCCTGCATCACCACCAGCATTTATGAAGCTCCTTTTTCCTCGCGCCTCATCTTCTGCAGGCTGCGCATCTCATCCATAATCCGTTCGAAAATTCTGCGAAGCGCTTCCGGCGAAAGCGGCCCTGCATTGTTGCTCAATATGTTTTTATATACGTCGTCTTCGCGTTTGGGTTCGTAAACCGGCAGGCCGGCGGCTTCTTTCGCGCTGCCGATCGCCTCCACTGCCTTCGTCCTGCGGTTCAACAACTGCACCAGCTCCACATCGATCTGGTCGATATGGCCCCGGCTCTCGGCCAGCAGCCGGTTTGCTTCGTCGCGTGTCATCCTTTGTGAACCGCTCCTTTTGCCATTCCGCTTGCAAGCGAACGGGCGAAGCCCTCGACCCCGGCCAGGTCTGCTCCTTCTTCAATCAGACGGACCAGAGCGCTCCCTACCACGACGCCATCAGCCATCTGCGCCACCTGCGAAGCCTGCTCGGGCGTCGAGATTCCGAAACCCGCCGCCAGCGGCAGCGTAGTCACACCGCGTACTTGCTCGATCAGCCCACCAAGCGATTCCGACAACGCCGCGCGCTCACCCGTGACGCCCGTTCGCGACACAAGATAGACGAACCCGGTGGAGTATTCGGCTACCAACTTGAGCCTCGCCTGAGTCGAAGTCGGCGCAGCCAGAAACACCGTATCCAGCCCCGCGCCCCGCATCGCAGTCACATACGGCCCGGCTTCTTCCACGCTTAAATCCGTAAGCAGGCACCCGTCGATCCCCGCTGCCTTCGCGTCCGCCGCAAGTTTCTCCAACCCATACCGCAGCACCGGATTCAGATATGTAAACAGCAGTAACGGGATCTGCGATGTCTTCCGAATCTCCCGCGCGATATTCAACACCTTGGCGACCGTCGTTCCGGCCTTTAAAGCCCGATCCGCCCCACGTTGGATGACGGGACCATCGGCGATTGGGTCGGAAAACGGCACGCCAAGTTCGATCAGATCCACGCCGCCGCGCTCAAGTGCCGCAACCAGCGCCGGTGTCCGTTCCGGCGTAGGGTCGCCCGCAGTCAGGTAGGCGATCAGCGCGGCGCGACCTTCGCCTTTCAGGCGTTCGAACATTTGCCCGATTCTAGACATCCGCAACATCCAACTCCGGCAAATTCTCGCGATAAATATCCGTGTCCTTGTCCCCCCGACCCGATAAGTTCACCACATACACCTTGCCCGCATCGGAAGGAGCCCTCCGTATCGCCTCCGCCACCGCATGAGCCGACTCCAGCGCCGGAATAATCCCCTCCGTGCGAGCCAACTTCACTGCGGCCGCCAATGCCGCCTTGTCATCCGCCGACACATATTCGGCACGCTTCCGGTCATGCAGCCACGCATGTTCCGGACCCACCGACGCATAATCCAGCCCCGCCGAAATCGAATGCGTCAACGCGACTTGGCCATCCTCATCCTGCAGCAGATAGCTATAGGTGCCCTGCAAAACTCCGGGCAGTCCTCCCGAAAACCGCGCCGCATGCTCCCCCAGCTTGTCGCTATGTCCCCCAGCCTCCACGCCAACCAACTTTACTCCCTCATCGCCGATAAACGCGTGGAACATTCCGATCGCGTTCGACCCTCCACCCACGCACGCAAACAGCGTGTCCGGCAAGCGCCTCTCGACTTGCAAAATCTGAGCACGAGTCTCCCCGCCGATCACGCGATGAAAATCGCGGACCATTACCGGATAAGGATGCGCCCCCAGAGCCGACCCCAGCAGATAATAAGTTGTCCCGACATTGGTCACCCAATCGCGCATTGCCTCGCTGATCGCATCTTTCAGCGTCCGCGCGCCGTTCGTCACGCAGCTCACCTTGGCGCCCAGCAACCGCATGCGGAAGACGTTCAGGCGCTGCCGCCGCATGTCTTCCTCGCCCATGTAGACCACGCACTCCAGCCCGAACAGCGCGCAGACAGTAGCCGTCGCCACCCCATGCTGACCCGCGCCCGTCTCAGCGATAATCCGCTTCTTACCCATCCGCCGAGCCAGCAGCACCTGACCCAGACAGTTGTTAATCTTGTGCGCGCCCGTGTGCAGCAGATCCTCGCGCTTGATGTAAATCTTCGCCCCACCCAAATCCTGCGAGAGCCTCTTGGCGTAATACAGCGGCGTCGGACGGCCTGCATAGTGATGCAGCAGATCGTTCAACTCCGCGCGAAACGCCGGGTCGGCGGAGGCGGCATGATAGGCATGCTCCAGCTCCTCCAGGGGCGCCATCAGGACCTCCGGCACGAACCGCCCGCCGTAAGGACCGAAATGGCCTGTCGAATCCGGTTGCGAAGTAATCATTGCGATGCCTTCCGTGCTGCCTCTACAAACTGCCGGACCTTTTCCGGATTCTTAATTCCCGGAGCCGACTCCAAACCCGAACTCGCGTCCACGCCCCAGGGCTTCACCACCTCAATCGCCTGACCGACGTTCAACGGATTCAACCCGCCCGCCAGAATCACTTTGGGACCCGCCGGTATATACTCCCAGTTGAAGGCGACACCGTTAGCTGGTCCGTCCAGCAGCACGGCCTCCGCGCCCTCCGCAAGAGCCGCATCAAAAGGACCCGTGACGCGAAAAGCCTTCCACACCCGAACGCCCTGTGGAATTTCATCGCCGTACACTTGAGCGATATCCAGTCCGCCCGCGCGCATCACCGCTTCAATGGACGCCGCGCTCTCCCGCACAAAAATCCCGACCTTCAGCACCGCCAGGCCCTTCGCAAGTTCAGCGACCTTATCCGGCCTTACATACCGTGGACTCGATGCGAAAAAAATGAACCCCAGCGCATCCGCACCCGCCGCCGCAGCAACCTCCGCGTCTTCCCGCCGAGTGATCCCACAAACTTTGATCATCATGACTGCAGATCCCTCAGAGCCTGCGCCGGGTCAGCAGACTTCATCAAATGCTCGCCCACCAGGAACGCCTGATAGCCCGACTTGCGCAACCGCTGCACATCCTCGCGCGAGTTCACCCCGCTTTCGGTGACCTTAATGACCCCGGACGGAATCAGACCAGCCAGTTCCTCCGACGTATCCAAGGAAACCTCAAAAGTATGCAAATTGCGATTATTCACGCCTACGATTTCCGCGCCGGAACCGAGCGCCGGCTCCAATTCGGCGACGCTGTGGACCTCCACCAGCGACGCCATGCCGTACTTTGAGGCCAGTTCCCGGAACCGCCTCATCTCGCCTTCGCTTAAGATAGCTGCGATCAGCAAAATAGCATCCGCGCCGTGCGCCGCCGCTTCCACAATATGGACCTCGTCAATCGTAAAATCCTTGCGCAGAACGGGCACGGGGACCGCCGCCCGGGCAGCCTCCAAATCGCTCCAGGACCCCCGAAAAAATTCCTCATCAGTCAGGACGCTCAAAGCGGACGCCCCGCCCGAAGCATAAAACCTGGCGATCGAGGCCGGGTCGAAGTTTGAAACAAGCGTTCCTTTGCTAGGAGATGCCTGCTTGACCTCGGCAATAATGGCAGGTTTCCGGCCCCTCAGCGCCGCCCGAAAATCGCGCGCCGGACCCCTTGCTTCAGCCCGTTGTTCCAGGTCTTCCCGCCTTGCATGCAGCTCCGCCAGTCCGGCATGTTTCCGCTCGACAATGCGTGCAAGAATACCTGGAACCGTTTGGACCATGGGGAGACAAGCTAATGGTAGCATTGCACTTCTCTAACGGAACACCACCACTTTCAAGGGGTTTTGCGAAGCGGCCCAGGCCTCAGGCCACAAGACCGCTCCTAAGTTTAGCCGAAGCATCCAGTTAGCCCCACCGAAGAGATTGGTAAGAATCCTAACCAAGCTAAGGTTTACCCCTGGGTTAATTTCGCGTTTAAGACTTGCGGACAGATCGCCGCCTGTTTATACTGGCTTTTTTGGGTCGCCGGTTATGGCCGTGCAAGTCGAACAGTTCGATCCCATGGCGCCGCAGAGGGAAGCGGCTCTGTTTTACGGGCTGTTTCTGCGCGGACATTCCGCCGAATCGCTCCGCCGGGATATCGATGTCCCCAAAAAGCTCATCGATAAGCTCCTCAAACGGCACCGCAATGAGCAGCAAGTGCAGGCCCGGCTTCATCGAGCCTACGTCTACCGCAAGCAGGTCCTCGCCGTATTCGACGAACTGGTCACCCGGGAACGAACCCGCCTGCAATAATTTTTCCCACACCCATGCTCGCCCGCGCGTCTTAAACTAGTAGGTGCCTATGCAGAATAACCGCCGGAGGAGAGGCTTCTCCCTGATTGAGTTGCTGATCGTCATCGCGATCATCTTGATTCTTGCGATGATTGCCGTCCCTAAGGTAAACCAGCAATTGATGTCGGCGCGCGAAACTGCGGCCATTCAGGAAATCAAAACCATTCATCAGGCCGAGACGCAATATTACTCGACTTTTGGCAAGTACGCCGATTCTTTGGTGGCGCTTGGACCGCCAGCCAGCGGCGCGGCCGGCCCGGCTGCGTCGGATTTGATCCCGAAAGGCCTGTCTGACGGAAAGAACGGCGGCTACATCTATACGGTCGCCGGGTCCGCGACTGGCTATTCGGTCAATGCCAATCCCGAAACCTACGGCAGCTCGGGCAGACGAACCTTTTTCTCTGACCAGACTCTGGTCATCCGCAATAACTGGGGGCAGGAACCCGCCAACGTGAATAGTCCCGAATTGGGAGCCCAGGCGGCAGCAGCCACCCCGGCGGCCCCAGCCGCAGCCCCAGCGACGAAGTAACCGCCGATAACGCTAACCAGCCCCGGGTGTAAGCCCGGGGGTTCCCGAATCTGCGCAAAATCGCGAACCAGCAAAGAAACCAGGGGCTGAGCGCTGGAAGTTCCTGACAACCAACTTAAGCTGACGACGGCCTCAACATCGCGTGTTGCGCCAGTGGAGCTTCCTTCTGCGCGGCATCCTTCTGCGCCGCCTCGGCTTCCAGCTCCGCCACCTGTTCCCGCAGCCACTCCGCTTCTTTCTTGCGCTTAAGCTGATCCAGCAGGTCGGCACGGTAGTTCATATTTACTACCAGCTCCGCGTTGCGATTCTTGCACTTGGCCCAAGCCTTCCCAGCATTGGCCAATTCCCTCACCGCATCGGAGTAGTGGCCCAGAGCTTCTTCGGCATGTGCCAGCGTTTCGTGGCCCACAGCCAGCCTCGCTCCACCTCCGCGACGGAAGGTTCCGATGCATTCACACAGCAGTTCACGGGCCCGGGTATATTCTCCCCAGCGAATGTACACGGAGGCGACGCTGAATTGCATCTCTCCGGTATCATCCAGGCTTCGCCCTACTTCGCGTTCCACCAACGTGAGCATCCGCTCATACTCGCCCGCCGCGCTTTCGCGATCGTCTGAATCTTCAAAGCTGCCGACCAGTTGGGAAAGAGTCTCGATGGCTTCCGGAGCGGTGACTCCCTTGGCCTTCTGGTAATAACGAAGCGCGTGCTTCAAACATACCTGGGCCATGTCCTGACGGCCCCGAGCCCGATGAACCGCTCCCAACTCAGCCAGAATGCGGACCGTCTCGTCGTGTTCGGCCCCAAAAGTATCTTCGTGCAGCTTCACCGCTTGTTCCAGCACCGGAACAGCGTCTTCGGCCTTTCCGGCCCGGTAATGGACCAGTCCCAGTAGGTGAATGCGGCGAGCGGTGCGCAGTGGATCGGGATGCGCCAGCGAAGCTTCCAGCCTGATTCCCTCGCGCAGAAGTTTCTCGGTTGAGGGATAATTCTTCATCGCCAGCAGGACTTCCGCCAGCGTGTCCACGGAGGACAAATAACCCAGGCTGTCTTTGGCCTGAGCCGCGATCTCCAGAGCCCGCCTGACCACCAGTTCCGCCTGCTTCAACCGGGCGCGCTTCTGTCCTGCGGGACCTTTCAGCGCGATGTTGCGGTGCAGCACTGCCAGTTCCAACCAAAGCCTGACCCGCTCCGCAGCCGAAGCCTTGCGCTGCTCCGCATGCGCGGCAGCGAGCTCCATTTCCCGCTCATTCGGCTCGAACTGCAACTCCTCAAGCGGCGTGTCTAATTCCGAGGCATCTGCCTCACTCGGGATCGACTCTACCCCCAGCTGTTTGAGAATTCCGGCCATTCTACTAAAGGTTCTATCGGCGCACTAAGGCGGAGCCTTTAGAGGAAAGTACCTTAGGGCCGGTACTGCAGAGGGGGGAAGGGACCGAGAACCAGCGGTACGACCGCCTAAGGTTCTGCATATGCCCCTTAGCCTATGCGCCTAAATATTCCGCGCCCTACTGCGCCTTGCACGAAAAATTCGCTGCGTCGTTGGTACTCCCCACCCCGCTATACACCGCAACCTGCGGATAAGGACAAAGCGGCCGCGTCATATCCACCGTCGTACCAGTAACATGCGACGCGATAATCGCCTGCGGAGCCTGCCCCGCCTCGCGCCACCTTTCAATCACGCCCATCTTGTTAAACTGGTCCGGCCCGGCGCCTCCGCCGCAATGAGCCATTCCCGGCTCCATGTAGAGCCGCATCCAATCGTCCTGCTTCTTCCCCATGGTCTGAAGCACTTCCTTGTAGAACAGGACCGTATGCCCCGGAGGAATACTGGGATCGGCCCATCCGTGATAGAGCAGGAGCTTCCCTCCATGAGCCTTAAATGCCGACAGATCGAAGGTCAGCGTGTCGATCCCGGCCTTATCAGCCAGCGCGACTTCGGAATCCAAATCGAAGTTGTGCCAGTCATAATCCTTATCCTGGTGGCCCAAAACGCGGATCACGTCCCACACGCCGCCGGGGCCCTTGGGAACCGTGCGGAGCGATGCAAGCTGCAACTCGGTTCCGTAAGGATAGCCCGTCCAGATCACCTCGCCCTTCTTGGTCTTCACATTGCCAAAGACGATCCGAACTGTCTGCAACTGGCCCGCGGTCAAGCAGCCCGGCCCATCCTCGCCGCCCTTGCATAAGAGCGCGGCCGGATCATAGTGACATTTCTCCGGATTGCTGATGATTCCGTCCTTCACTCCGTCCAGAGCGTCGCAGGAATCCATCACCGCCTTGTGCAGCGTCTCCACCTTGGCCGGCGTCAGCGGCGCATCGTTCTTCATCAACTCCAGCGACCGTTCCACCCCGGCCGCATGCAGATGGACGTGCGGATTCGCAGGCGCACCCGCCGCCACCGCGTCAAAATCCTCCGGGAACCGGCTGACCTCAACCAGCCCCTGCCGTCCGCCCGTCGAGCAGCCATTGTAATAGGAGTACTTCGGCCCCTTGCCGTAAAACGCGGCCGTAATCAATTTCGCCTTGACGACAGTCTCATGCATCGCGCGATACGCAAAATCGGTGATCTTCTCCGGATGTCCGAGCCCGAACATCCCGCCCCCACCCGCGTCATTGGAGCGGTGTCCAGTATCGTTGGAAGCAGTCGCGTAGCCTTCGCGCAGCGCGGCCGCCATCGCCGGATAGCTGACCGTGCCGGCCCATCCTCCATTGCCGACGATTTGAAGTTTCCCGTTCCAGTTTTCAGTAGGCAGGAACATCGCGGCTTCGATGTGGGAATCCGACGACGGCGCCAGAACCATCATGATGCGGCAATAAGCAGGCACGGGCTGCGCCGGACCTCTCGCCGCTCCGCCTCGTCCGCCAGCGCCACCGCGCCCAGCCGCAGCAGGAGCTTCGTCCGGAACCGGCGCGACAACCGGCGCGACAAAAGGACCCGCCGGAATGAACTGAATCGAGCTGACCGCAGTATCGGGAAGCGAAAGCTTCAATTGATCGCAAGGAGTCTGCGCGGCCGCAAGTACAGCCGCCAGCGGCAGAGCATAGAGCACATCAAATCTGGACATCGAGGTCCTCCTGTTCACCTTAGTAACTGTACACCTCTTACGCACCCATAATCTGAACGGCCATCCCCTCTGGATCCTTGATATGAAAGCCAGCGTCCAGATTGTCTTCCGGAGTAATCCCAAGCGCCTTCAACTGCTTGGTCACCGCATCCCGATTGAAGCCCTCTACGCCAATCGCGAAATGATCCACTAGGCCAGTGGGACTCTTGTGATGGAGAGACACCAACGCCTTTTTTGCCACTCCCAGGCGCACGATCTCGTTCGGCTTGTCCTCGCCCACGGTAGTCAGCCCAAAAATCTTTTCATAAAACGCAATGGACCGCGGCAAATCCGTGACCTGAATGCTCACATGATCGATCTTCGCCGCCTTGAGCCCGCCGCCGTCCTGAGCTTCAGCCCCGCCCGCGGCGGCCAGCATCGCAAGTCCCTCAATCAAGCCCCGGCGCGAAAGCGCTCCGCTCTCAAAGCGGCTAAGCAAATTAGAAATGATGGCTTCCATACAGCCTCCTGACAGAGCATTCTGTCACAACAGCCACGGAGGGTGGGCTTTAGCCCGCGCGAGGCTTCAGCCTCGCCTACTTCAGTGCCGACTTCCTCGCCACCACCCCACTCGCGGCCTCCGCAATCGAAACGTGATTGGCCTCCAAAATCGTCCCCAGCGTCAGATCCAAATTAATCCGCGCCGAGCTATACCCAACCAGCGCCGAAAGCTCCTGCGACTGCGCATTCACCAGGTCGCGCTGCTGCTGTGTGACCAGGTAAGGCGTGGACGCACCCAGATCGTACTTCGTCTTCTCGCCCGTCAACAGTTCTTCCTGCAGAATCCTGCTATGAACCGCAGCCTCATACTGCGCGCGAGCCTGCTGCAGGGCGATGGTCCCGTTCATCACATCCACCTCCACCTGCGCGAGGTCCTTGCGATTCCCCAACTGCGTCTGCCGGAGTTGCAACTGGTCGATCGCGAAGTCGGCCTGCGCCTGATGATTCCCCACTGAAGCAAAGAAAATGGCTCCCCCGTTCAGGTTGTAAAAGTTGCGCCGGAACACCTGCCCAAGAGCGTTGCCCGAGCCTCCGACGAAGTACGGATTCGCAAGCCCTGTCGAAGCCCCCGCCAGCCCCACCTGGCTGGTTCCCGCGATTACCTGCAGCGTCGGCAGAAGGCCGTTGCGAGTGCCTAGCGCCGAAACCTCACTGGACTTTTCATTGGCGCGATTCACCGCCAGATCGGGCCGATTATCGAGTGCCGTTTGAACCATCGTCCCAAAGGGAGGAAGTTCGTCTTTCTCCGGCATCGTCACCTGGTCCAGCGGAACGATGCGAGCGCCCGCCAGAATTGGATCCGCAATCCCGTTCCGGCTCAACATGCCCTTCAACTGCATTTCCTGCTTCCGTAAGCTCGCGTTGGAGTCGGCCAGACTCCCCTCGGCCGACGCGGTTTGGGTGCGCGCGGCAATCAAATCGGCATCCGAAGCCGCGCCGTCTTCAATCTGTTTCTTCACCACCTCTTCAAAACCGCGAGCCACGTCCAACGCGGACTGCGAGGACTTGAGGTCGACATAATCGGCCGCCAGATTGTAATAGGCGTTCAACACCTGCCCCGTCAGGCTACTCACCGTATTCTTGAAATTCAGCGCCGTATTATCCAGATTGATCTGTGACACTGTGATGGTGCGGGCATTCACCGCAATGCCAAACCCGCTTAAGAGATTGTGCTGAATGTTGATCGAAAGGCTGGGAGCCGTCGACGGATTTAGAAAGTCAGTCGTCGCGTTCTCATTCAGGTAGTGATCCGACATCGACAACGTCACGTTGCCGCCGGTAAGAAACCCATCCTTAAAGGTGCCATTGTAAGAGCGAGTATTGGCAATCAGATTCGAAGTGCGGCTCTGGGTAGCGTTGGCTTGCGGACTGCTGGTGTGAGCAAAAACCGCGCTCCCTTGAAATAGAGGATCAAGCGTCTGCGTCGCCGGGCCGATCTGCGAAATGGTCGCATTCGACCCTTGCCCATTGCCCTGCACATTTCCTGCCACCGTCACTCCCGCCGCCGACTGGCTGCCCGCCACTCCCTGTCCCGAAGCGACCGTACCAGCTTGCGATGCCCCGCTGGGAACCCCCGGCAGAGGCCCGCCTGACTGGGAACGAATCAGATTCCATTGCGAAATAATCGGGTTGTAGCGCGCTACCTCCAGATCGATGTTATTCTCCAGCGCCAGCGCAATCGCGTCCTGGGCCGTGAGATACAACGTGCCCGCACGCATCAGGTCCGTCATCCGCGTCGAATTCCCCATGCGCGCCGGCGGAACAATCTTCGCCAAATAAGGATGCAGAATTTTCGCCGATGGTGGCGTCTGCGGTTCAATGCTTTGTTGAATCGACGCCTGCTGTCCCCACAACGAAGAGCTCCACACTGCAAGCACGGCGACCGCAACGAATTTTCGCGAAAATTCTCGATTCATTAGCGCGCACCTCGCTCCGCCGGTAGCGTGCCCGGAATAACCGAGACCCGGCTCAGCCGACCCTTCAGCGCCTCATCCAGTGCGATGTGGTTGACGCTCAGTGTCTCCCCTCTGGCCTGGTCCAGCGAAATGCGCGTGTGCGCATAATTCGCCATCGCCTGCGTCTCGGAATTGTTCGCATTGGCCAGGTCGCGCTGATCCAGAATCACCTGATAGGGAGTGGTCGCCCCAAGGCTGAACCTGGTCTGATCTCCCTTTAACGATTCCTCCGCCAGCACTCGCGATTTCGTGGCCGCCTCCAGCCTCGCCCGCGCCTGTTCCAACCCGACCACCGCATTCTGCACATCCAGCAGCACCTGGTTGGTGCTCTTACGCAGATTGAGCTCATTCTGCCGCAGTTCCAGCAGACTGGTCGCATAATCGGCCTGAGCCGCCCGATTCCGAAGTGAAATGTTCAGTGACAGGCCCGCCGAATAATTCGGAAAATTACGGCGCGCGATCTGCGCCAGCAGGTTTCCATATCCGCCGATAAAATACGGATTGCCCGGCACGGCGCCCGGTGCGACGTCCCCGGTGAGTCCGTTGTTGGTCGCTTCGGCGAACGCCTGCAGAGTGGGCTTCAGTGAATTCTTGATGCCCACCAGGTTCATCTGGTTGCTCTCCAGGTTGAGCCGCGCCTGCGCCAGTTCGGTCCGATGAGACAGAGCATCGCGGACCATGTCGTCCGGGGTAGGAAGATCGTCCTTCTCCGCCACCGTCAGCCGATCCAAAGGAACCAGGCGCACATTAGCCAGGCCCGCCGTTGTGATTCCATCGCGGCAAAGAAAGTTTTTCAGAATGGTTTCCTGCTGCAGCAGGTTCGTCTGCGCGATCACCAGATCCTGCTGGCTTGCGTAGAGCTGAGATTCCGCGCGCGTGATCTCGATCGGCGCCAGCGACCCTGCATCCACCTGGTTCTTGTTATCCACAATCAATTGATTGGCCAGCGTCACCGCCTGCTGGCGCGCGCGCACGTTCTCCTGAAAGCTCACCAGGTCCCAATACAGATCCAAAGCCGCCGCAACCGTGGTCGCCACCTGTTGTTCGAACTGCAGGTTGGAAACCTTGACGTTGTTGTTCTGCACGCGAATGTTGCGGCCGTTCACGGCCCTTCCAAAACCCTGCAGCAGGTTCTGCGTCAACTGCACATCCAAATCGCCGTTGGTGAAGGGGTTCGGAGAATAATTCAAACTATTCAGCTTGAGGTGCGTGCTGGAGTAGGTCACCTGCGCGGTCAAACCAAATTCGTAATTCTTAGAGAAGATAGCGGAATAAGCGCGCGTATTAGAAATTAACGAAGTCGTCCCGGTAAGGAAAGTATTGCTCTGCGGACTGGTGGAGTGCGCGAACTGGGAAAAGATAACCAGCGTCGGATCCAGAGACTGGATCTGCGGGCCCAACTGCGTCACGATGCCGCCTCCGGAACCCACCCCACCGCTCGACGCCCCCACGCCGCCCGATGAATTGATGCTGACCCCCTGAAGACTCACGCTCTGAGGACCCTGGGCCACGCCCACCCCGACGCTTCGCAAAGCTCCACCCGCGCGAGCGCGCTGAAGCACCTCGGCTGCCAGCAGCGGCGTGTACCGCTGCACTTCTACGTCCACGTTATTCTCAATCGCCAGCGCAACCACGTCCTGCGCGGTCAAATACAAATTCCCGGACCGAATCAGAGCGTCCATGCGGGGCGAATTCGTCAGCCGGATCGGCGCCACGGAGCGCGCCTCATACGGACGCGTCAGCTTGTCGAACATATGGCTGGGCGCAGGGTCGACCCTCAGTTCGTTTTGCGCGGTGGCGGATGCGGCAAGGACGAAGCCGCACGCCAACACGAGCAGGGATGATCTATTCATAAACTGGAAACACCTCCAGCAGGCCGCCGGCAGTCCGAGCCGCAGCGTCCCACGAAAAATTGGATTCTTACGCAAGGCTACCATTGGCCCGCATAAACAAGTTGAGTTGGCAAGTAATGAGATACGCAGCTTCAGGCCCGGCGGTTCAACCAATTCTCGGAGCCGCGACGGTCACGGAGCGGTTGTTATGTTTTCAACACGCTCCAAAAAAAGGAGAAAGCCTTATTGACACCAAAGCTCTACCCTTGACTCCCAGGCATCGAACTGATAAAAATTCCTCCGGGAGTCTCGATCTGAATGAAGGCGCTCGCCTGGTCGGTTGTGTTTACCAGCGGCATCGCGCTCGCCCAATCCCCTAGCCAGGTAATCAATCAATACTGCCTCGCCTGCCATAACCAAAAACTCAAAACCGCCGGCCTAGCGCTGGACACCCTGGACGTCACCCACATCGGCCAGAATTCCGACACTTGGGAGAAAGTCGTCCGCAAGCTCCGGGCCGGAATGATGCCCCCGCAAGGCATGCCGCGACCCGATGCCGCGACCTATGAAGCGGTCACCGTGGCCCTGGAAACCGAACTAGACCGCGCCGCCGCTCTCAAGCCCAAACTGGCCGCGCCCGCCGCGCGCCGCATGAACCGCACCGAATACGCGAACGCGATTCACGACCTGCTGGGCCTCGATATCGACCCCGCAGCCTACCTGCCCGCCGACGACTCCAGCTACGGCTTCGATAACGTCTCCAGCGGCCTCCAAGTCTCGCCCACGCTGGTTGAAGGCTACGTCACCGCCGCCTCGAAAATCAGCCGTCTCGCGCTGGGCCATCAAACCAAGCCCGATACGAAAGATCTACCACGCTCGCGAAGATTACTCGCAGGAAGATCACATCGAAGGCCTCCCCTTCGGCACTCGCGGCGGCATGCTGATTCATCATTACTTCCCTGCCGACGGTGACTATGTAATTTCCTGGGAACCCGTCCGCACCACCGTCGGCGGCCTCTACGGCGGCGATAGCGAAGACGAAAAACTCGAACTGCTCCTCGATGGCGAGCGCCTGAAGCTCTTCGAAATCGGTAAGGACGTGGTGCTGAACACCCTTCGCGAGAAACTCGACGTGCGCATCCATGTGAAAGGCGGACCGCACGATGTAGGAGCCGCGTTTCTCGCCACCACCTACGTGCCGAACGTCGACCTCAACCGCCACTACCAGCGCAGCATTCTGGACGACAACCTAATCGACGGCTTCACCAACACCCCTCAAGTCAGCTCCATCACCATTTCCGGCCCGTCCGCTGGCGCGCGCCCAACCGACACGCCCAGCCGCCATGAAATACTCTCCTGCAAACCCGAATCGAGCGCGCAAGAGCTGCCCTGCGCCACAAAAATCCTCACATCACTCGCGCGCAAAGCATACCGCCGAAACCTGACCCAGGCCGACACCGAAAAGCTCCTGAGCTTCTATCAAGCCGGACGAAACGCAGGCGATTTCGAAGACGGCATCGAGCGCGCGCTGGAGTTCATTCTGGCCCATCCCGAATTCGTCTTCCGCACCGAAGACGCTCCGGCCAGCGTGAAACCCGGCGAAGCCTACCGCATCAGCGACATGGATCTTGCCAGCCGCCTGTCTTTCTTTTTGTGGAGCACCGTTCCCGATGACGAGCTCATTCGCTTGGCGTCTCAAGGCAAGCTGAAAGATCCCGCGGTGCTGGAGAGCCAGGTCCACCGCATGCTCTCGGACGCGAGAGCCCACGAACTGGTCACGAATTTCGCAGGCCAGTGGCTGGAACTGCGCACGCTCAAGAGTTCCACTCCCGAAGGCATTATTTATCCCGACTTCGACGACAACCTCCGCCAGGCCTTCCGCACCGAAGCGGAGATGTTCTTTGAAAGCATCCTGCGCGAGGACCGCAGCGTGATCGACCTTCTCAATGCCGATTACACGTTCGTCAATGAGCGTCTGGCCCGCCACTACGGCATCCCGAATATCTACGGCAGCCAGTTCCGCCGCGTGAAACTCGACGGCGCGCTTGACGTCCGCCGGGGCCTGCTGGGCAAGGGCAGCGTGGAGCTGGTGACCTCAATTTCCGATCGCACCTCGCCGGTTCAAAGAGGGAAATGGATCCTCATGAACCTGCTGGGCACCATCCCTCCCGACCCTCCTCCGAACGTCCCCACCCTGAAACCCAGCAGCGATCAGGCTGGAGCCGAACAGACCATGCGTCAACGCATGGAAGAGCATCGAGCCAATCCCGCCTGCGCAAGCTGCCATAAAATGATGGACCCGATCGGCTTCGCCATGGAAAATTTCGACGGCATCGGCAAATGGCGCACTAACAGAATCAGGTCAGCCAGTCGATGCCACCGGCACTCTAGTAGACGGAACAAAAATCGCCAGCGTCACCGACCTGCGCGAGTCCCTGGTGCGCTATTCTCCGCAATTCGTACGCACGTTCACAGAAAAGCTAATGACCTACGCGCTAGGCCGCGGCGTGGAATCCGGACGACATGCCGGTAGTCCGTGCCATCGTCAACGACGCCGAACCCAATCAATACCGCTTTCAATCCCTGATCCTAGGAATCGTCAAAAGCGACCCATTCCAGATGAACCGCAAGCCCAGAACTCAGTTCTCGCAGCCTCGGAGCCCTCGGAGCCGCGACGGTCATGGAGCGGCTCTTACACGGCATCTCGTCTCAAGGCAGAACCGCACAACTAGCCATATGTTCCTGACCCAAAAACATCTCCCCCGCCGAGCCCTCCTACGAGCCGCAGGCACCGCGCTAGCCCTCCCCCTGCTGGACGCGATGTTCCCCGCGCCTCAAAGGCCACCCCCAACAAAATCCCGCGCTTCGTCGGCATCTTCAACCCCCACGGCTGGGCCCCCGAATACTCGACCATCACAACAGCCTGGCGAATTTCCCTTCGTCCTGAAGCCGCTAGAAGCCTGGAAAGATTCCGATCACCATCATCAGCGGCCTCGACGCCACCGCCTCCATGCCTCCGCCCGGCCTCACCGGTGGCGATCACTCGCGCAGCGCCGCCGTCTTCAGCGGCGTGCCCCCGCGCAAAACCGTAAGCGACGACATCTACCTCGGCACCACGATCGACCAGATGATCGCGCAGAAATACGGTCAGGATAACGCGCTGCCCTCGATCCAATTGGGAATCGAAGATCAGAGCGCGCTTGGCGACCTGCCCGTGGGGCTATAGCTGCGCCTACGTAAATTCCGTTTCCTGGTCCGGCCCCACGCGCCCCCTCCCGCACGAAGCCAATCCGCAGGCAGTCTTTGAACGCCTGTTCGGCGATGGCAGCAACCCTCTGGAGCGCAGCGCACGCAGGCAAGCCAAGGCGAGCCTTCTTGACGCAGTCACCCACGAAGTCGACCGCCTCAACAGGAACCTCTCCGCAACCGACCGCACCCGCCTCAACGAATATCTGGAAGACATTCGCGAGATCGAACGCCGCCTTCAGAACGTCGCGAAATCGAGCGACCCCGTCGCCCGACGCGCAAGTCCCCTCCGGCATGCCCGAATCTTTCGAGGAGCACATCAAGCTCATGTGGGACATGCAGGCTCTGGCCTTTCAGGGCGACATCACGCGCGTATCCACCCTGATGTTCGCGCACGATGTCAGCATGCGCAGCTATCCCGAATCCGGCGTCACCACAGCCAACCACGCCTCCTCGCACCACGGCGGAGTTCCCAAGCGAGTGGAGGATTGGGCCAAAATCAATCGCTTCCACGTCCAATGCCTGCCGCCCTTTCTCACCAAATTGAAAGCAACGCCGGATGGCGACGGAACCTTGCTCGATCACACCCTGATCCTATGGGCCAGCAATATGGGCGACGGAAATCTGCATAGCCACAAAGCCGTGCCGAACATGCTGATCGGCGGCGCGATGGGGCAGCACAAAGGTGGCCGTCACATCCAGGCCTCCGGCTCCACCGCGAATCTGCTGCTGACCACGCTGCACATGTTCGGCGTCGAAAAAGAATCGCATCGGCGACAGCACCGGCACAATTTCGTTATGAGGAAAAAACCGCGCGGTATTGGAGGGTGGGCTTTAGCCCGCGCGAGGCTTCAGCCTCGCTCTACACAGCTCGCCCAAAGCCGAGCGATACCGGCCAGCCCCAGCGCGTCAGCGCGGGGGTTGCTCGTAAAGTTTCCACTACTCCTCTGCACTCTCTCCGTAACCAGCTTCGCAGCCTCCAGCGAAGTCGCGAATGCCGCACAGTCCAAAGACCATCAAACCCTCCGCGCCCTGATTCAGAAGAAAACCGACGTCAACCTCCCGCAATCCGACGGCACCACCGCCCTCCATTGGGCCGCGCACTGGGCCGACCTGGAAGCCGCCGACCTCCTCATCACTGCAGGCGCAAAAGTCGACGCCCCCAACCGCGACGGCGCGACACCGCTGTTTCTCGCCGCCCTAAACGGCAGCACGCCGATGGTCGAGCGCCTTCTGAAAGCCGGTGCCGATCCAAACGCTCCCGTGCTTCCTCACGGTGAGACAGCTCTCATGCTAGCCTGCCGCTCCGGAAATCTAGACGCAGTAAAACTCCTGCTCGACCGCGGAGCCCACGTAAATGCGAAAGAGACTCTGCGCGGGACCACAGCTCTCATGTGGGCCACCGAACAAGGCCATAGCGCGATCATCAGCCTGCTCGCCCAACACGGCGCGGAAGTGAACGCGCAATCCGCCGTCCATCGTCCCGCCCAAACGCCGAGGCCTTGGATTCGCGCCGCCCAACACTCCTAACGAAGCTGCCAAAAGGCGGCCTCACTGCTCTGCTGTTCGCCGTGCGTGAAGGCTCACTCGAGTCCGTCACCGCCCTCGCATCCGCCGGTGCCGACATCAACCAGCCCTCCGTAGACGGCAGCAGCCCGCTGCTGGTCGCCGTGCAGGACGGGTTCTATAACATCGGCCAATTCCTAATCGACCACGGCGCGAACGTAAACCTCGCCAACTCCAAAGGCTGGACGCCTCTCTACCTCGCCGTAAAGAATCGCAACCAGGAAACCACCGCGATCCCCGGCCCCGGCTCTGAAGGCGCATTACAATTCATCCAGACCCTTCTGGAGCACAACGCCAATCCCAACGCGCAGATCAAATCCGACACCGAAATCCATCAGGGCATGACGGCAGCGTGGCTGAAAGAAGCAGGCGCCACGCCCCTCCTGCGGGCCGCCCTTTGCGGCGACCTCACCGTAGTCAAACTACTCCTGGACCACAAAGCCGACCCGCTCATCCCGACCTTCGATCACACCACCCCGCTGATGGTCGCCTCCGGCGTCGGCTGGGCCGACGGTCTGCTGCGCGAATACTCGGAGGACCAAACGCTGCAAGTCGTGAAGCTTCTGCTCGACCGAGGCTCCGATGTGAATCTCGCCAACGATCACGGCATCACCGCCCTTCATGGCGCAGGCTACAAAGGCGCAAACAAAGTCGTTCAGCTTCTGGTCGACCACGGAGCCAATTTAGCCGCCCAAGATAAAGGCGAAGACTACGGCTTCGGCGTCAGCAGCACTCGCATGACGCCGCTCAATTGGGCTGAAGGCGTCCCCATCGGCATGTCGTCGGCCATCTATCACACCGATACGGTCGCCTTGCTCACGCGCCTGATGAAAGAGCGCGGCATCCCAGTAATCAGCAACCAGTTCCACGGGCAAAAGCCCGCCGATTCTGCTGTGATAGGAGCGCCCTAAAAACTCGTTTGCACAGCGTTCGCAACAAACTTCTAGTTCACTAAAGCCATGAATAAGCCATCCCAAAACCTCCATCAACCATCGCGTCGCGAAATAATAGCCGCATTCGCAGGCGGCGCTGCATCACTACTGGCCCAACCGCCCGCGCAGCGCCGTATCGATGTCCACCAGCACTACGTCTCCCCCGATTACCTCGCCCTGCTAGCCAGGAAGAACGCAGTAGCCCCCGTCCCCGGCTTCGCAATCTGGAAAGATTATTCCCCGGCCAAGAATCTAGACGCCATGGACAAAGCCGGCATCGCAACCGCCATGCTCTCTCCCACCGCCCCCGGCGTTTACTTCGGCGACGCCGAAGAAGCCCGCAAAATAGCCCGCGAAATGAACGAATACGCCGCCGCGAAGATGGTGGGAGCCTACAAGGGCCGCTTCGGCTTGTTCGCCGTGCTGCCGATCCCGGATATTGAAGGAAGTCTGCGTGAAATCGAATACGCCTTCGACACTTTGAAAGCCGACGGCGTGGGCCTGCTCACCAGCTACGGCAGCAAGTACCTCGGCGACCCAGCCTTCACCCCCATCTTCGACGAACTCAACAAGCGCAAGGCAGTCGTTTACACCCATCCTCTGGAAGCCAGTTGCTGCCTGAACCCCGTGCAGGGCGTCACGCCGCAAACACTCGAATATCCCACCGACACCATGCGTACGCTGATGAGCCTGGTGGTCAGCAACACCGCTACCCGCTGCCCCGACGTGAAGTTCATCTTCTCCCACGCCGGCGGAACCCTGACTTCAGTCGCCACCCGCTTCCTGGGCGCGCTCGACCCGGCCACGCTCGCCAAGCCGGTCGAAATGAATTCCCGTCTCTACCACGTCAGGCGATTTTTCTACGACACCGCCGGAGCCGCCAACGCAATTCAACTCCAGGCGCTGAAAAACCTGGTAGGCCCGTCGCAAATCGTCTACGGCACCGACTTCCCTTTCGTGAACGCCCCCGCGACCTCCACTGGAGTCGACCAAAGCGGCTTCACGCCCGAAGAACTCCGAGGCATCAACCGCGAAAACGCCCTGAAATTCCTCCCGCGCCTCTCAGCCTGAATCCAGTCACAAACCAATTCGCCAATAGAATCTGACAGTTCCGCAATTCTCGTGGAACCCTCATGCTATCTTCAAGTCGAGAAGAGGATCTTCATCGGCCCTTCTTCAACAAGTTTCTTCCAGGCCTGGGAGCGTTGCAATACGATGGAACGGAACTTCCGGAGCCCCTGGAAAGGCTTACGAGAGCTAACTATAGGGATAGCCTCGACGGAAGACCTTGGAGTCGCGATTTCATAACGTCCAAAAGCTAGAAATGGTTCAGGACATCCGAGAGTTGCACACCGTAGACGAGAACGGCTCGTGAGGTGGAACTCAATTCATTGGCGGCCGAAGTAAAATTCGGCCGCCCGCAACGTCGTGGGAGTAGTGTGCCTACTCAGAACGTATATTTCAGAACCATCTGCAGAATTCTAGGATCAAGCGCGCTAGTCACCTTGCCGAAATTCGCCGCACCGAACGTAGTAACCACGCCCGCCCCGCCCGCGGCCAGCGATGGCAAAGAGATCCCCGCCCGGTAGCTGTTCGAAACGTTGAACGCTTCCGCGCGGAACTCCACGTTTTGCCGTTCCGTAATCCGGAAGAGCTTAACCACCGCCATATCGATCTGGAAGAACGAAGGCCCGGGAACATTGTTCCGGCCCGTCGCGCTGAGCGTGCCCGGAGCCGGGTTCACAAAGGCCGCGGGGTTAATCCAGCACTGTGGATTCGGATTGGCGCAAAGAGGATTGCCCAACACCTGTACCGGCCGCTGCGTACCAGACCCGCTGAGCGCGATGTCGGTCGCCGTGGCAACGGTGAGCGAAGGCGCCGATTGCGCCCTGTAAATTCCGGAAAGTCTCCAATTAGAAAGGAGCATATCCTGGATGCGATTGTTCAGCTTCGGCGTTTCATACACGATGGTGCCGTTGAAGATCTGCCGCCGGTCCGCGGAAAACACGCCGCCGATTTGCGCGGACTGGCAGTTGCCCCGGTCATAACGCCGGTTATTCGGATTCACTAAACCCGCTCCCGCATTGCCGGTGCTGTTGCCCAGTGTCAAGTCGCCGATGCAATGCGACCACGTGTAATTCGCGTTCGCGCTAACGCCATGGCTCAATTGCTTTGACGCATTCAGGATCAATCCGTTGTAGCTGGAGGTCGCGCCGGAATCATAGGTGTCCATAAACCCGATCAAGTTCGAGCCCGGTGCGTTGGCCACCGAAAACACGCGCCTCGCATTCTGATTGCCCACCGTGTTGCAGCTGTTTGGCAGCGGCACACCGTTGCAGGGAACGATGGTCGCAGGGTTGAGTTGATATGAATCCAGCAGGTGCTCCGCTTCGCTCCCGACGTAGGTGGCCGATACCAGCCAGTCGCGGCCAAGCTGGCGCTGGACCACCAAATTCCATTGATGAACTTCGGGAACCTTCAGATCCGGAGGTATGGTGATGAAAGTACCAAACGGCACAAACGGCGCATTCGCGTTCACCACGTACGGAAACACATTGGCGCCGGGGTTGGAACCATAAACATTGGTGAACGGATTCTTCACTGCGGCGTTGGCGGCAAAGATCGCCGTGCCGCCGAACGGAGGCGCGTCGGCTGTATTCACGAACAACTGGCCGTTGGCGTAATCGAAGGAAATTCCATACGACGCGCGAATCACCATTTTGCCATCGCCCTTGGGGTCATATGCGATTCCAATACGCGGAGCAAACAATTCGAAATGACTCTCCTGGCCCGACTGCCCATGGAAACCAGGGTCGCCCGGGAACGTAAATCCGGGAGGCGCGTTGTTATAAATCTTGGTCTTCACGCCCGCATAGAAATTCGGAACACTGAAATTGTAGATCGCGCCGTTCTTCATCTGAGGAGGCAGATAGGGCTCCCAACGCAGACCAAGGTTGACCGTCAACTTCGGCGTCACCTTCCATGTATCGGCCGCGTACGTCGCGAAGAAATATTTGCCCTGAATCAAATCATTCGGCGTCGAGATCGCATTGGAGTTGAACTGCCCCAGCAGAAAAGCAGGCAGGCTGGGAAAGATGAACTGATTCTGCGCATACACCGTGCCATAGAACACCATGCGGTAATTCGCAGCATTTGCGCCCAACGTGATCTGGTGTTTACCGCGCACCAGGGTGATGTCATTGGTGAGCTGATAAGTATTGCTATGGCTGATGCCGTGAGTTCCAGTGGAAACGCCAACGTTGAAATCGTTGGTCACCGAGAAGTAGCTCTGGTGAGGCAGGTATCCGCAATACATCTGCACGCCCAGATCGCAGGCGGAATACGAATCCGCATTCTCGCGATGAACCGCGATCCGGTCATACGCGGCGCGGAACGAATTCACCGTGGTCGGACTGAACAGATACGTGTCGCCCACAATGTAGGACTGCGTCCGGTCGTCTAAGCCGGCCTGGCCAGTCGAAAGAAGGTTGGTGGGCGTGAAGTTATAGGACGGCGGCCGATAGTAGGACGTCGTCGTGTAGCGTCCAAACAGCGACTGCTTTTGGCTGATCTGGTAATCCCCGCGAGCCACATACTGCCCTTCATTGATTCTTGTCACCAGTCCATAGGAAGTGTTCCCGCACGGGCCAGTGGTTGGAGGCAATGCCTGCGCCAGTTTCACAGAGGCCGGATCGTATAGCGTGGGAGAAATCTTGCCGTTGACAAACTGGCTGGCGAGCGCTGCCGGTATCGCCGTCGGGCACGCGCTGAAATCCCCCGCCAGCATTGCGGGCGTGGGCACGAAGGCGTTCGTGCTGGAAGGATCCTGCCTGGTTCTGGTCCCCTGGTAGCCGAAGAAGAAGAACAGCTTGTTCTTCAGAATCGGCCCGCCGATCGTGCCGCCGTATTGATTCCGCTTCAGCGTATCGCGCGTGGGCGCAAAAAAATTGCGCGCGTTCAAATCACCATTGCGAAAGAAGTCGAACGCGTCGCCATGGAACGCGTTGGAGCCGGACTTCGTCACCGCCGTGATGGAAGCCCCCGCGTGAATCCCGTTCTGGGCGGTCAGCGAACTCGTTTCAACTTTGAACTCCTGCAGAGCATCGGGAAACGGAAAGGGTATGTTCGCGTTATCCCAGGGATTGTTGAAAATGCTTCCGTCCAGGTAGTAGCCGACTCCATTCGACTGTCCGCCCGCCACCACCAGATTTCCCGTATTCGGAAAACCGCCGGCCCCCGCGACTCCCTGCGTGATCACCGCGCCGGTCAACTGAATCAGGTCCGTCGCCAGCCGTCCGTTCAATGGCAATTCCAAAATGCGGCGATTCTCCATCACGTTGCCCACGCCGGTCGCTTCGGTCTCCACCTGAACCGCGTTGGCCTCCACTTGAATCTGTTCGGTCACCGCGCCTACTTTGAGAGACACGTCGATGGTGGGGTTGGTTGCCACCTGCAGCACAATACCGGTCTGAACATATTTACTAAATCCCGTTTTACTCACTTCCAGACGATAGGGACCGATGGGAAGATTCGCGAGCACATACGCACCGTTGTCCTCGGACGTGACCGTACGAACCGTGCCGGTGTCGGTTTGCGTCACCTTGATTTCCGCGCCGGGAACCGCCGAGCCGGAAGCGTCGGAAACAGATCCCTGGATTTGAGAGGCAGATTGAGACTGAGCCCAAACACAAACTGAACTCAGCGTGAAAAGAACAGCAGTGGCCGTAACGACTGAAGCTTTTTGCATTGAATACCCCCACGAACAATCGAAGGAAGCATATATGCGATGCAACTGAGTGTCAAGGGACAGGGCTGTAGAACGGGAATTAACGCCCGAAACCTTAAATTATCGTGAGGATTTTTGGCGCCAAAGACCTGCCATGTTACGCTGTCGTGTGGCCGCTACCAGACCAATCTTCGCGATATTGTTTTTGGCATTTTTTCCGCTTCTTCCCATGCACGCTCAAGGGAATTATGAGGTGCAGGTTTACCCCGGCGAAACACAGGATCCCCACACCACCATGGTGGAACTCCACAGTAATTTCACGATCCAGGGCAGCAAGGGGATCATGAACGGGGTTTTGGGAACCGAGCACCAGCTACACGAAACCATCGAGATCACACAAGGCATCACCAGCTGGTTTGAGACGGGCTTCTACATCTTTACCTCCGCGCAGAGCGGCCAAGGCTGGCAGTGGGTGGGCGACCACATCCGTCCTCGCGTGCGCGTGCCGGAAGAGTGGAACTGGCCAGTGGGTGTCAGCCTCTCGCTTGAGTTCGGCTATCAACGCTACCGCTTCTCTCCCGATACCTGGACGCTGGAGATCAGGCCAATCATCGATAAAAATATCGGCCGCTGGTATCTGGCATTCAACCCCGTGCTGGACCGGTCGTTTCACGGGCCTAGCGTGAACCAGGGTGTGGTGTTCTCGCCAAACTTCAAAGCCGGGTACAACTTTACAAAAAAGATTCAAGGCGGCGTCGAATACTACGGCTCCATCGGGCCGATCACCAGCTTCGATCCTTTGCGCGATCAGGAACAACAGATTGTTCCCGCAATCGACTTGGACCTCTCCCCCAAGTGGGAATTCAACTTCGGCGTCGGCGTGGGAATTACGCAGTCGACGGATCACTTGCTGGTCAAAATGATTCTCGGACGCCGCTTCGGCAAATAGCTTTTAGAACAGCGAAGCGAAGCGCAGTTCGGGCGGTGGTGAATTAATCGCGAACGCGTAGAGACTGTCTCCGGCGGCAGCCAGCAAATACTGAACACCCTGAAGCTCATACGTGATTGGACCGTTCGACATCGAAGCATGCAGGCCCGCATGCCACAACGGCTTTCCATTAGTAGGATCCAACGCGACCAGATTCTGATTCGTGTCTCCAGCAAAGAGAAGCTTACCCGCTGTGCTCAATAACCCCGATCGCACGCCTGCTCCATTGCCGGGCCATTTGTGACTCCACCTGATCTTTCCCGTCTTATAGTCGATTGCCTGCAGCATGGCTTCCGACCATCCTCCCTTATCGTTGCCGCCCCAGCCTTCGGGCTTGTCGTCGTCATCGTAGAGATAGTAGACGCTGAAAGCTCTGGCCGCATTTACGTAGAACAAACCGGTCTCTGGATTGAAGCTTGGAGGAGGCCAATTCACGCCGCCACCCTGATTGGGCGACACTAGCGCGCCATCCAGCTTCGGCTGCTTCTGAGGATTAGGCATCGGCTGGCCCTTTTCGTTCACGCCCGTGGCCCAATTTGTTTTTACGAATTCCGCCGTGAGGATGCATTTGCCGTTCGTGCGATCAAGCACGAAAAACCAGCCGTTGCGGCTGGCCTGGGCGAGCAGCTTGCGCTTCTCTCCGTCGATTTCACCATCGAACACCACGGGCGTTTGCACCGCGTCCCAGTCATGAGTGTCGTGCGGTGAAGGCTGGAAATACCACTTGAGTTTTCCTGTGTCCGGGTCGAGCGCAATGATGCATTCCGTGTAGAGATTGTCGCCTTTGCGGCCCTTGCCCGCGATTACCGGCTGCGGATTTCCGGTTCCGAAATAGAGCAGGTTTAGTTCAGGGTCGTAGGTGCTGGGCACCCAGGTCATGCCGCCACCATGCATCATCGCCTCGACGCTTGGCCAAGTCGCAGCCTCAGGATCGCCGGGCTGCGGATGTGTGTACCAGCGCCATTGCAGATCGCCAGTTACAGGATCGTGCGATTCGATGTAGCCGGGAATATCGAGGTCATCGCCGCTGACGCCGGTGATCACGTGATTCTTCACAATCACCGGAGCGACGGATGCGTAGTAGAACTGATTCAAGTCGCAGATTTCTTTGTGCCAGCGCTCTTTGCCGTCTTTCAGATTGAGCGAGACAAGATTGCAATCCGGCGTTTCAAAATAGAGCCAGTTTCCCGAGACACCCACGCCGCGATTCCCAATGTGCCAGCCACCTTTGGAATTCTTCCATTCGTAATGCCAGACCTCGCGTCCCGTGTGAGCATCGACTGCCCATACGTGATCGGGAATGGTGAAGTAGAGCACGCCGTTGATTTCGAGCGGAGTCGATTTGATGACTGGAGTGTTCCTGCCACCGCCCGCCTGATCGGGGCCGGGATTGACTCGATAGACCCAGGCGAGCGCAAGAGAGTTGACGTTGGATGCGTTGATCTTCGTGAGCGTGCTGTAGCGTTGGCCGGAATAATCGCCGTTGTAAGTAGGCCAGGTATCGGTGGGAGGCTGTAGAAGCTTAGCCGGATCGAGTGCCGCCTGTGACCAAAGCGATGCCGATAACAAGAGGAAGAAAGCGTATTTCATTTAAGAGTACTTAGATACCTCACCACGTCGTGAATGTTCTCGTCAGTCAACTCATCCAGCAAGTCATGGTGCCGTGAAAGAGGATCCTTGAGGTCGACATTTACACCGGCGCCTCGTTTCCAGGCGTGATATTCGCCGCTCGAGTCGTGTAGCGAGACATCGAAATCATCAATGCGATCCAGCGTTCCTGAAACGGGCGCATCGAGCCCGGCTTTTACCGTCACCGCGATAGGCTTCCGGCGCGGAAACAGGAACCGCTGTTGAAGCTCGTCCGGAGGATATTTCGTTCCGATGCTCGCAAAGTCGCCAGTAGCGGAATGGCAAGCCGTGCACTGCTTGTTGAAATACTCCTTGCCGGCCGCGGCGTTGCCCGTTAAGACGTTGGGAGGCTCACTAGCATTGCGATCGTTTGCGGTGTACTCGATGCGATCCTTCAGGAAGTGCGAGAGGTCAGCGAGCTGGCCTCTCGTGAGATCGGCTTTGTGGTTGGCGAGCCGCCGCAGGCTGGGGCCGAGTTCACTGCCGAGCTGGTCACGCAGCACCACGACGGATCGAACCAGATCGGGGCCCTGGTCGGTTCCCTGGGCGAGGCTACCGTGACAATTGATGCAGTATTGCAAATAGGTGGTTCTGCCGCGCGCGGCTGCGGCCGGGTCCACTTTCGGCCGGGCCGTGGGACCAGGTTGCGCGCATATGTTCGCGCACGCCGCAAGCAGCACCAGAAGACTCTTCATAACCTAGACCGTGCAGATCTGAATGGCCCTCTTGAGTTCGGCAATCGGATCGTGCCCCGGCGAGGGGGAATATTCGTGGGATATAAATCCGGTGAAACCTAAGTCCGCGATCGCGCGTGCGACAACGGTATAGTTCAATTCCTGTGTGTCGTCAATCTCATGGCGGCCCGGATTCCCGCCGGTGTGAAAGTGGCCGATCCATTGGAAATTGTCCCGAATGGTACGGACGATGTCACCATCCATGATTTGCGCGTGATAGATGTCGTAGAGGATTTTCACACGCGGCGAATTGACGCGCTTCATCACATCCACGCCCCACGCCATGTGGTCGAACATGTAGTCTTTGTGGTTCACCTTGCTGTTGAGAAGCTCCATGCAGACGGTGACGCCTTTGTCTTCGGCTTGCGCTTTGATCCTGTTTAGAAATGCCACACAATGATCCGCGCCGGAGGCGTCATCCATGCCCTTCCGATTTCCCGAAAAGGTAATGATGTTGGGAATAGCGTTCGCGGCCGATTCGTCGATCGCGGCTCGCATGGCCTTTTCAAGTTTGTCGTGATTTTCAGTGCGATTGAGCGCATCCGGAATGCTTCCTCCGGGGCCCGGCGGGTACATCGATGGGACCAGGCCGTACTTCTTCAAGACAGGCCAATCCGCAGGTCCGATTAAATCGAATCCCTGTATGCCCAGCTTCGAGGCCTCGCGGCAACAATCTTCCAGGCTCATCTCGCGCGAGAACACGCCCCGCGTTACGCCCTGCTTCACGCGGCCCTTAGCCTGACCATTTAAAGGAGACGCCAGATTCAGCAGAAACGGCGAGGCAGCGAGCGGTAAGAATTCACGTCGGCGCATATCATCCGCACTATATCGCAACTGCCGCTGCTGTAACGTCGTGATACACCCTGCTTACCTTCTTTCGTGATACGATCTAACAC
The DNA here is from genome assembly GCA_963766615.1 of Terriglobia bacterium. GTDB lineage: Bacteria > Acidobacteriota > Terriglobia > Bryobacterales > Bryobacteraceae > Palsa-187. Next base: position 250,629 of record CAVYBC010000002.1, on the reverse strand, counting down.
CACAAAAATGAAAATAACCAGCCAGTCAGCAGATGAGTTGGTGCTCACCGAAGGCAGTACGTCAGGCATGGTCGTCGGCGCTGTTTTGATCGTCGCCGGCGTTCTGGCTGCGATTTTCCTGCGCCAGTCGAACTCGATTGCCCTATGGATCGGCTTAGCGCTGGTGGTCGTCGGCATCGTTGTGATCCTTTTCAGTTCGTCGATCTCCCTGGTTATGAATAAGACGCGCGGGCAAGTTGCTTATTCGAAAAAGCGACTGGTTGGAGGACAGAACTCCACGTATCCTATTAGTGACATTTTCCGCATTGAGACTCGCAAACAATGGCAGTTGCAGAACACGGGCCAATCCGGGAATCAGGGCGGGGCCCCGCAACAGGTGCTGGTGGCGCAATCCGTTATGGTCTTCAAAGATGGGCGCGAATTGGCGCTGGACCATCAGAAGACATCTTCCAGCACATCTGTAGGCGGAGTGACTTTAATGGGCGGCCAGGGCGCGGAAACCGCAATCGCGGCCCAGGTCGCGAACTTTCTCGGTGTGCCGTTCCAGGAAATCATGCCGCCTAATATGAGCTCTGGAATCAACATTCAGTTCTAGACGCTACCATTCCTACCGGTCTCTTTCTACCTTCCCAAGGCTAGCAACCAAGCGATCGCTGTCAGCATCCGTTAGTTAGAGGCTATGCAAGATCATGAAGCGATCAAAATTTGCATTACTCGGAGGCTTTTTATTAGCGGCTTGCACCGTTTGGGCTTCGGTTCCAGCAGAACCAGGAACCGTAAATTACGTTGAGGGACAAGCGTCCCTGGGCAATCAGGCCCTTGCACAGACCGCAGTAGGTTCAGCAAGGCTGGCTGCGGGCCAGTCGATTTCGACACAAAACGGAAAGGTTGAATTTCTTCTCACGCCGGGTATCTTCTTCAGGCTCGGCGACAACAGCTCGGCTCAAATGGTTTCGCCGGATTTGGTGAACACGACAGTGACGCTGAACAAAGGCCGCGCGCTGGTGGAAGTGGATCAAATTTTCCCGGCGAATAATGTTCGCATCAATACCGGCGCTGCCAGCACGCAGTTGAAAAAGGTTGGATTGTACGACTTCGATGCCGATAGAGGACAGGTTCGCGTTTTCGACGGAGAGGCAATGGTCCAATTGGCCGACAATCAAGTCAAGGTGAAGGGCGGACATGAACTGGCCTTCAATTCGACCGAAAAGCTAAAGGCAACCGGCTTCGACAAGAAGGCATTTGAGGACGACTTCTACCGCTGGGCAAGCCTGCGGTCCTCTTATATATCAGAGGCTAACATCGATACAGCAAGGCTCTATGTGGGTGGTGGAGGAGTCTACGGCCCGGGCTGGTTCGGCAACGGCTGGTATTGGGATCCGTACTTTGACGCCTACACATTCATCCCTGCCGATGGCGCCTTCTTCAGCCCATTCGGCTGGGGATTTTATTCACCTTTTTACGCCCCTTACTTCGGGTATGCGGGCTACCATCGCTTTTGGCCCGGCTACCGGCCTCACTTCCAGGCTGGAGTTCGAGGCCCGGCATTCAGCGGGCACGCTTATAGCGTAGGCGGAGCCGGTTTCCGCGGCGGGGCCGTTGGTGGAAACGCTTTCCGTGGAGGATCGATAGGTTTCCACGGAGGAGCTACGGGCTTCCATGGCGGCGGTGGCTTTCACGGCGGCGGCGGAGGTGGACATCGTTAATTCTGATTGGGCTGGAGGCCTTCGGGCTCCAGCCCTTTTCTTATTTAAACTGGAGGAGCCATGCCTGACCATTCCCTCCTGACGACGACCGTTCTGTTGCTGGTCTCCGATGCGATCACGCGTTCCGTGCTGGCGGAAAAACTGGAAAGCGCGGGGTACATGGTGCTGTCCACAGGCGATCTGGGGCAAGCGGTGGATCGGCTGAAACATAGTTCGCCTGATTTGTTGGTCACCCGGAATTACGTTCAAGGCTTGCCCGGTCATGACGCCGCAACCTATTTGCGTACGAAATGTCCGAAGATGAGGGTCCTGATGCTGGGCGGGGTTCTGGATGACGACCGGCTGCGGCATCGATCGGAACTGGAGAAGTTCCATGTGTTCCCCAAGCCTTATAGCACAGAGGAATTCCTGCAGGAAGTGAAGAAGGTCCTCAGCACGCCGCGCGGTTAGCGCGGAGCACGCGGGCTAGCTCGGCTGAGTATTCTGATCCCACCACAATCTCCGTTCCATTTTTAAGTTCCAATTTCAGGGCCTGCTCGTTAGTTGCGATATAGGCAGTGCCCTCTCGTGTAGATCGGATTCCGTATCCGCCGTAATCGCGCGGGTCGATCCTGATCGTGTCGATGGATTGGATTTCGCGAAGTGGAATGCGCCGGGACCTCCATAGGCCGCGCAGGCTGACGACCAGATCGCCATTGCGAACCTCGGTGACTAATCGCACCGTGAGCAGGCGCACGTAGATGATCCACAGGAAAATGGTCCAGCCGATCACGTTGCCGTTCGACATCGGATTGCTTCCCCAACTATGGCCCAGCACAACCTGCCAGACGAGCAAGCCGAGCATCGCGCATGGAGGGATGGCGAGACTGATGGCGATCCGCCGCAGGGGCAAGCTCTGTTTCTCATAAAACAGGCGGTCATTTTCATTCAGGCTATTGCAGCAGACCGAGCGTGTATTGCAGCGCGGCGTTCTGCGTCTGATAGTCGTACTTCGCGTTCAGATTTTCAATCTCCGCTTGCGTCAGGTTCAGTTGCGCCTGGGTGAGTTCGACTATAGATGATAGGCCCAGGTTGTAACGGCCCTGAGCCAAGTCCAATGCCAGGGCGGCCTGGCGAAGGAACTGGGCGGTGACGTCGATGCGCTGAAATGCGTCGTTGGCTCCAGCCCAAGCGACGCGCACATCGCGAGAGATCTGCTGCTGTTCATTGCGAAGCCTCTGATCGGATTCCATGGCGCGTTGGTTGGCTGCCTCGCGGCGGGACGAGAAAAGGTGACCGTTGAAGACCGGGATGCTGACGTTGGCTGCGATACCTTCGTACTCGACCGGGATGCCCGGGGTATTGATGTAGGGCGTAAATCCGCCTACTGCGACGGCGCTGACGGTTGGCCGCGATAGGTCTTTCTCGGCCTCCGCGAATTTGTAGGCGGCATCGCGGGAAAAGCGGAGGCCTGCAAGCTCGGGACGGTTGCTAATCGCTTGCGCGACCAGCGCATCGGCGGTCGTGGACGGTCCTGGGGGAAGCGGCTCATCGGCAAGCTGATAATTCGCAGGCTGGTCGGAACCCATGGCGCGGCCAAGCTCGGCAAGGTTCTGCTCGACAGCATTCTGCGCGCGCACGAGCAATAACTTCGCCTCGGAAACGTTGACGTCGGCGAAGCTTACGTCCAGTTGCGACTTCAGATTATTGCGAGCAAGCTCGGTAACCTGATCGCTCAGGAGCTGGCGGGCGCTGACGGTTTGGTTTGCGACCCGCACCACCGACTGCGCGCGCAGGACGTCATAGTAGGCTCGATTCACAGCCAGCAGCACGTCGAAACGAGTGGCCTGCGCGTTCTGCGCCGCAGCCTGGGCTTCGAGACGCGAACTGCCGACAAGATTGGAAGTGCGACCGGAATCAGTGATCAATTGGCGGATCACCACGCCGGGGCTGACGCGATTGAAGAGCCGGGATGCGGAGAGATCGCCCGCGCCGACGCGCGCCAGGTTGTTGCCCTGCGAGCCGGTCAGATCGCCGGTCACGTTGGGATAATACGCGGCGCGGTTCTCTATGATTTGCTGATTGGAATAATTCACTTCATTTTGCGCGGCCTGAATCTGCGGATGATTTTGAAGCGCCATTGCTTCGGCATCGTGGATGGTTAGCTTGGGTGGTGCTTGCGCGGTGGCTACTTGCGCGCACAGCGCCAGAGAGATCGCGAGAAATCGGTAAGGGTTATGGTATTTGAGGAGCATTCTTTCGTTCCTTTCTGCCATACACGAGAAGGTAAGCGGCCGGCACGATGAACACGGTGAGCAGCACCGAGGACGTGAGGCCGCCGATGATGGCGCGGGCCATGGGCGTGTATTGTTCGCCGCCTTCGCCCAGCTTCATCGCCATGGGGATCATGCCGATGATGGTGGCGAAGCGAGGTCATCAGAATCGGCCGCAGCCGCACGCGGCAGGCTGTGATCACTGCGTCGGCGACGCCCATGCCCTGCTCTTCCAGCTTGTGGGCGAAGTCGACGATCAAAATGCTGTTGGAGTCGGCGATGCCGATCAGCATCAGCACGCCCATCAGAGACATGACGTTGAGAGTGGTGTGCGTCAGCGGCAGGATGATCAGCACGCCGACGAAGCCCATGGGAATCGCAAGCATGATCAGGAATGGATCGATGAAGGAACGGAACTGGGCGATCAGGATCAGGACCAGCAGGATGAAGGAAATGCCGAACCCGATGCCGAAGCTCTTGAACGATGCGTTCATGCCTTCCACCATGCCGCGCAGATTGACGCGGATATTTGAGGGGAGCTTCGCGTCGGCGATGGTTTGCTGGATTGCGCTGGTCAGCTTGCCCAGGTCCTCACCGGAGGGCGTGACGTAGATATCGACGACGCGCTGGATCTGATAGTGGTCGATTTCGGTTGGGGACTTGAGATTTTCCAGCTTCACTACGGAATCGAGTGTGGTGGGTTCTTTCAGATTCGGAGCGCGCAGAGGGATCTGTTTCAGGTCGACCAGGTTGTGAATTGCCGATCTGGCCGTGCTCGGCATACTGGACGCTGAGGAAATAGTCGTTGCCGGTTTTGTAATCGACCCAATAGTTGGGCGCGATCATGGTGTTCGAATTTAAAGCGGTGATTACGTTGTCGACAACGTCTTTCTGCGAAAGGCCGAGTTCGCCTGCATGTACGCGGTCGACGTTCAGGCGGATGGCCGGATAATTCATGTCCTGCGGGATATAGATTTCGCCCACGCCGGGAAGTTTTCGAATGTCGCGGGCCAGATCCTGCGCGACGTTATAGGTCGTTGGCAAGATCGCGTGTGTTGACCTGCACGTCGATCGGGGCGGGCATGCCGGAATTTAGAATGGCGTCCACCATGGAGCCGCTTTGGAAGAAGGCGCGGACATCGGGGAATTTGGCGGTCAGCTCATCCTTCACGCGATCCATATAAATCAGACTGCTGATCTGGTGGTCCTCATTCAGCGCGACCTGAATGGTCGCGGTGTACTGGCCGGCGTTGCGTGGTGTAGAGCGAGGAAAAATCGTTGACCACGCCGATGTTGGAGACGATCATTTTCAGATCGGAGGGCGGGACTACTTGCCGGATCATGTCTTCGATCCGGGCGACGTATTGGTTGGTGACCTCGATGCGGGTTCCGGTGGGGACTTTGATGTTGAGCGTAAATTGCCCGGCGTCGGTCTGCGGGAAGAAAGCTCGGCCCAGGAACGGGTAAATCGCGAGGCTCGCGACGAAGACACCCAGCAGCGCCACGAGCGTCAAAGCCGGACGCTTCAGCGCGCGGCGGACGCAACGCTCATAGACATCCAGCAGGCGATTGAATCCGCGGTTGAACCAGGTGTTGAAGCGTCCGCCCAAAGATGTCGCATGCTTCGGCGTGCGCCATGATGGACGCCTTTCAGAAACTTCGCGCAGAACAGCGGAATCACGGTCATCGCCACGACGAACGAGGCCAAGCAGCGACAGGCAAAATGCCAGCGCCAGAGCGGAGAACAGAAACTTGCTGACGCCGATCAGCAGCGTGACCGGGAAGAAGTCGACCACGTCCACCAGCGTCGCGGCCAGGACGGCGAGATTCACTTCCGCGCCTCCCTGCTCGGCCGCAACTGCCGGCGAGGAACCCATTTCCAGATGCCGATAAATGTTTTCGAGCGAGATGACGGAATTGTCGATGACGCGCGAGAAAGCCAGCGCCAGTCCGCCGAGAATCATCGTATTGACGGTGCTGCCCAGCATGTAGAGAATCACGAAGGTGGCCAGCGCGGAAATCGGGATGGACAGCAGCACGGCGAACGTGGCGCGCATGCTTCCGAGAAAAATCAGAATCATCAGGCTGGTCAGAACCAGGCCGATGACGCCTTCATGCAGCACGGTATTGAGCGCCTTCTTCACGAAAACCGATTGGTCGAAGGCGATGCTGGTGGTCAGCTGCTTGGGCAGGTCGAAGAGATGGCTGGTGAGAGTGCGGACGTCGTCGACCACCTGCACGGTGTTGGTGTCGCCGCCCTGCTTCATGATGGGGATGTAGGCGGACTTCTGGCCGTCGATGCGGACGATGTTGTATTGCAGCTGGCTCGCGTCCTTGGCTTGGCCGACATCGCCCACGGAAACCCACTGCGAGCCCACCGTCTTGAGCGGCACGTTATCCAGGTCCTGAATGTCCTTCACCAGGCTGTTGGAGTAGACGTAGTAATCGTTGGGCCCGATCTTGACGTCGCCCGCGGGAAGAATCAGATTGCTGTTGTTCACCGCACTGACCACGTCCATGACGCTCAGCTGGCGCGACAACAGCTTGTAGGGATCGACGTAGATCATCGCCTGGCGGTACTTGCCGCCGAACACGCCGGGAATCTCGGCGCCCTTCACCACCGCGATCTGGTTGCGGATCTGGAACTGGGCCAGATCGTGAAGCTGCGTTTCGTTGAGCCCCTCGCCCTTCACCGTGACCAGGCAGACCGGCAGGCTGGACGCGTCGAACTTCAGCACGACCGGCGGCAGCGTGCCGGGCGGCAGACGTTTCAGATCGGCCAGCGCGAGGTTGGACAGCTGCGTGACGTCGGCGTCGGCGCTGGTGCCGGGCTGGAAGTAACACCTTGATCATGCTGACGCCCAGCAGCGAGCGCGACTCCATGTGGTCGATGCCGGAGGCCAGCGTGAAGAAACGCTCGAGAGGATTGGTGATGTCGGTCTCGATATCCTCCGGAGGCATGCCGGAATAGAAGGTCGCCACCACGACTTCCGGCATGATTGATCGGCGGGAACAGATCCACCGGCATGCGCGCGACGCTGGTGATCGCCGATGACGGCCAGCGCCAGGCAGATGACGATGATGAAATATGGATTGCGAATGGAGAAGCGTGGCATCGGGAATTAAGCTGCGGCGGCAGGCCTCCTTCGATAAACCAGAAGGTACGCGGCGGGCACGATGAAGACGGTGAACAGAACCGAGGAGGTCAGGCCGCCGATGATGGCTCGGGCCAGCGGCGCGTACTGCTCGCTTCCGGTGCCCAGCTTCAGTGCCATGGGGATCATGCCGATGATGGTGGCGAGCGAGGTCATCAAGATGGGCCGCAGCCGCACGCGGCAGGAGGTAATCACGGCGTCTTCGACAGACTGGCCGCTCCTCCTCCAGGCGATGCGCGAACTCGACGATCAGGATGCTGTTGGAGGCGGCGATGCCGACCAGCATCAGCACGCCCATGAGCGACATCACGTTCAGGGTTGTGTGGGTCAGCGGCAAGACGACCAGCACACCGATGAAGCCCATGGGGATCGCCAGCATGATGAGGAACGGATCCTTGAAGGAACGGAATTGCGCAACCAGAATCAGGAACAGCAGCACGACTGAAAGCGAAAGGCCGATGGCGAAGCTGGTGAAAGATTGCTGCATCGCCTGCACCATTCCGCGCAGGTTGATGCGGACGTTGGCTGGGAAGTTTTGCGAAGCCAGAAGTTTGGTGATTTGCGCGGAGACCTTTCCCAGATCCTCACCGGAGGGCGTGACGTAAACGTCGGCGACGCGCTGGATCTGGTAGTGGTCGATCTCAGTGGGGGATTGGATGAAATCGATGCTGGCGACGTTGCCCAGCGTTGTGATGGGCGCCTCAGTTGCAGGGGTTTGGAACAGATGGTCTGTTAGCGCAGGACGTCGATTGGCGGCCCGGCGGCGCAGTGGGATCTGCTTCAGGTCGACGAAATTGTTAATCGCGGGAGCGCCGTTTTCGTAGTATTGGACGGATAGAAAATAGTCGTTGCCGGTCTGATGGTCCACCCAGTAATTGGGCGCGATCATGGTGTTGGAATTGAGCGCGGTGATGACGTTGTCGACGATTTCTTTCTGCGTGAGGCCGAGTTCGGCCGCGTGAATGCGATCCACTTTGAGGCGGATGGCGGGATAATTCATGTCCTGCGGAACGTAGACCTCGCCGATGCCGGACAGATTGCGGATTTGCTTTGCCAGGCTTTCGGCTGCGTTGTAGGTGGTGTCGAGGTCGCGGCTGCTGACCTGGACATCGATTGGCGCGGGCGCGCCCATGTTCAGGATCGCGTCCACCATGGAGCCGCTGGAAAAGAAGGTGCGCAGGTCGGGATATCTGGCCGCGATTTGAGCGCGCATGCGGTTCATGTATTCGAAGCTGCTCACACTGTGTGAGTCGTTCAAGGCGACCTGGATCGTAGCCGTGTAGGGGCCGGCGTTGGTTGTGTAGAGGGCCGAGAAATCGGGAACGATGCCGATGTTGGAAACCACCATTTTGAAGTCGGCTGGACTGACCACGTGTTTGGCGAGGGCTTCAATTTTCGCAACGTAGTCGTCTGTGGCCTCGATGCGCGTGCCTGTGGGGACCTTCAGGTTGATGGTGAATTGTCCGGCATCGGTTTGGGGGAAGAAGGCGACACCTAAAAAGGGATAGATCGCCAGACTGCAAGCGAAGAGCGCGGCAAGCATTGCGATGGTGAGAACGGGGCGCTTCAGAGCGCGGCGCACGCAGCGCTCATAGAAATCGAGCAGGCCGGTGAAAGCCCTGTGGAACGCCGCGTTGAAGCCTCGCCTGGGTTCGGTGGTCTGCTCCGGGCTGAAAACGCTTTGAGAAACCGCGAACAGAACAGCGGGATCACCGTCATCGCCACGAAATAAGAGGCGAACAGGGAAATGGCGACGGCCACGGCTAACGCGGAGAATAGGAACTTGCTGACGCCGTAGAGAAACGTCACGGGGAAAAACACAACTACGGTGCTGAGCGTGGCGGCCAGCACGGCCAGGCTGACTTCCGATCCTCCCTGGATGGCAGCCGTCTCCGGCGTCGCTCCCATTTCGAGATGACGGTAGATGTTTTCCAGCGTGATCACGGAATTGTTGATCACGCCCGAAAATGCCAGCGCGAGACCGCCCAGAATCATCGTGTTCACCGTGCTGCCCATCAGATTCAGGACCACGAACGTGGCTACGGCGGAAAGAGGGATGGAGAGAAAGACAGCGACAGTGGCCCGCAGGCTTCCCAGGAAGATCAGGATCATCAGGCTGGTGAGGGCCAAGCCGATCATGCCTTCACCCATGAGCGTGCGAATGGCTTCTTTTACAAACACCGATTGGTCGAAGACCACGGCGGCTTCGAGTTGCTTCGGAATGTCGAACAGCTTGCCGATCATGCCGCGAATGCCGTTGACCACCTGAATGGTGTTGGTGTCGCCGCCCTGCTTCATGATGGGCAGGTAGACGGAACGCTGGCCGTCGACACGCACGATGTTGTATTGAATCTGGTTGGCGTCTTTGGCTTCTCCGATGTCGCCGATGGAAACCCAGCTCTGGTCTTTGGTTTTGATGGGGAGCTGGTTGAGGTCGGCGACCTTCTGCACCAGGCTGTTGGAATAAACGTAGTAGTCGAACGGCCCCATCTTCACGTCGCCCGCGGGAAGGATGAGGTTGCTTTTGTTCAGGGAGTCGACCACATCCATCAGGCTCAACTGCCGCGAGAGCAGTTTGTAGGGATCTACATAGACCATGGCCTGGCGATACTTGCCACCGAAAGGAGGCGGGATCTCGGCGCCCTTCACCACAGCGATCTGGTTGCGAATGGTGAACTGGCCGACGTCGTGAAGTTGGGTCTGAGAGAGACCTTGGCCTTTCAGTGTCACCAGACACACGGGCAGGCTGGAGGCATCAAATTTCAGGACCACCGGAGGGAGCGTGCCGGGCGGCAGGCGCTTCAAATCTGCAAGGGCGAGATTGGAAAGCTCGGTTACATCGGCGTCGGCATCGGTCCCTGGCTGAAAGTACACCTTGATCATGCTGACGCCCAGCAGGGAGCGCGACTCCATATGGTCAATGCCGGAAGCCAATGTGAAGAAGCGCTCCAGAGGATTGGTGATATCGGTTTCGATGTCCTGTGGTGGCATGCCCGAGTAGAAAGTAGCCACTACGACTTCCGGGAGATTGATGGAAGGGAACAGATCCACCGGCATCTGCAGCACGCTGGTGACGCCGATCACCAGGAGGGCCAGGCAAATGACCACGATGAAGTACGGATTGCGGATGGAGAAACGGGACATGGCCCTGAGTTACTTCTCTTCTTGACCTTGATACTGGACCAGTTCAATCACCTTGGGACGCACCACTTCGCCAGGCTTCAGGCTGCTTCGGTCGCTGACTACAACGGTCTCCCCTTCCCGTAGACCGGAAACAATCTCGGCGTCCGTTGCGGTCTGAATTCCTAACACTACGGGCCGCGATTCGATTTTGTTGGACGCGTCGACGACGTCGACCGAGGTAACTCCATTCACTTGGTTCAGCGCTTGCAAGGGCAACGCGATGGCGGCACTTCTATGTTCCAGCGTGATGGTGGCCTGGGCGTAGAGACCGGGCAGCAACGTGCGGTTGGGGTTGGGCACATCCACTTCGGTGTGCATTGTGCGGGTGTCCTCGCGGACGTCGACGGAGAAGCGGGCCACAGTTCCCGGAAAGGTATGGTTCAACGACTGAACCAGCACGCTGACAGGGTCGCCGACATGAATGTATTGGACGTAGGATTCGGGCACGGGAATCACCAGGCGGAACTTGTCGTCTTCAGAGAGCCGGACCAGAGGCATTGCCTGCGTGCTTGAATTGGTGCCTGCCTGCAGCAGGGTGCCGAAATTAGCGTAGCGCTGCGTAATGATGCCCGCGAAAGGCGCGGTAATTTTCGAATAGTCGGCCAAGGCCTGGTCATGCTCGCGTTTGGCTTGGGCAGATTGAAGCTGGCTCTGGGCAGACAGCAAATTCGACTGCGCCGCCTCCACCTGCGCTTGCGACGTCAGGGCTTTTCCTTCCGAGTCGTCCACTTCCTGCTGTGCAACCAGTCCTGGCTTTGATTTCGAGACGTTTTGCAATCGTCCGAATTGCAGTTGCAGGACTTTGTGCTGCGCCTCGGCGCTGCTTAACAGATTTCGCGCGTGGGTAATCTGGTCCTCGGCGTTCTTGATGGCGGCCTCATCCTGTTTCACTTGCAGCTGGAGTTCGGGGATCTCCAGCGTGGCCAGCACCTGGTTGGCCTCAACGCGCGATCCGTAGTCGACGTTGAGTTGCTTCACAAACCCGGACTCTTTCGCGTACACGTCGATTTCCTGGAAGGGGACCAGTTCGGAAGAGAGCGTCAGCGTACGACCAAGAGGTTTTTTGGCAATCTTCACGACGCCGACAGAGACCTCGGACGAGTTCGCCGCGTCATTCTTAGCCTGAACTTTTTCCGAACTCCCGCAGGAAGCCAACCCTACTGCAAGGGCAGCGAGCAGGGAGAAGAGAAAAAGGATGTGCGTTTTCGAACTCATACGGTTTTCCTCGACAGCTTTCCAGAACGGGGGCTCAACGGCAGATCGCAGTCCGCGCTAGCGCGAGGCATTCGCTTTGACAGCTCCTCCAGAGAGAACTCGGGCGAGGCGCAGAATTGAATCAGCTCGCGCTCATCTTCGCGGATCCTCGCTGCTTCTTTGGGTATTTTGGCGGCGATCTCGATCGGTATGGTGAGGACGCCGTGACGGTCGCCGTGAATGAGATCGCCGGAATGGATTTTTAGCCCGCCGATTTCCACGGGTTCGCCGAACTCGATGATGTGGGCGTAGGAATGGGAGACGGCCACGCTGCCAGAAAATAGTTTGAAGCCTAGAGCCTCCGCCGCGGAGAGATCGCGCACCGCTCCGTTGGTTACGCAGCCCACGCACTTCAGGGCTTGGCCGATGGCGGCATGAACTTCGCCGACCCAGGCTGCGACCCCGGGAGTTGGTTCCACGTCCTGCAGCACCATGACGCGCGGCTCTGGAAGAGAGGCCACATAGTTCCACCAATCCATCCGGTCGTAATAGCAGCGGTCGGTCATGGGCGGCATGGTGGTGCGGATGCGACCTGTGGCCGCGTAACCGACCAGGGGCGAAGGATCCGAAAACCGGCATTGGAGGCAGCCCGCGATGAAGCCCTCATTTCGCAGCCGGACGTTCAGTATCTCGATGGCGTTGGAGACCGTGCATGTATCAATGGCGTTTAGTTTCTTCAGATCCAGCGCGGTCAGAACGGTTTGGTCGGTCATTCTTTTTCGGTGAGCACCCCTGTGCCCAGGTAAGAGATTCTTCTACGTCAATAACATACGATGTAAACCGCTTCGGCCCCATACCAAGTGGCTGGTATTTTGCGGCAAAAAGCTTAGTAGTTTGTTCACGCTGCCTGAAAATCCGTCTAGGATGGAGTCGGCGAATGACAATCGCGCTAACAAATGCGGCACTAACAACGGTGAAACCGATCCGCATCTTGTTAGCCGACGACCATACGGTGATGCGCCGCGGACTTCGGCTTCTGTTGGAGAGCCAATCCGAGTTCAGCGTGGTGGCCGAAGCGGCGGACGGCCGGGAGGCGGTTCAGCAAACCGAAGCGACGCTGCCGGACGTGGCCGTGGTGGATATCGCCATGCCGCATCTGAGCGGCATCGAAGCAACCGAACGGATCACGTCGGCATTTCCTAAGACGGCGATTGTGATCCTCAGCATGCATTCCGATGAAGGGTACGTGCTTCGTGCTCTGAAGGTGGGTGCCAAGGGCTTATCTGTTGAAGGACTCGGCTGAAAGCGACTTGATTGACGCGATCAAAGCGGTGCATGAAGGCAAGACGTTTTTCAGTCCGGAGATCAGCAAGATGCTGGTAGAGGACCATGTTCGCGAAATCAAAGCGCGGGGAAGCGAAGACCGCTACGATCAACTGACCTCGCGCGAGCGGGAGATTCTGCAATTGGTGGCGGAGTGCAAATCGAATAAGGAAATTGCACAATTCCTGCATTTGAGTCCGTTCACGGTGGAGACGCATCGGCGGAATCTTCTGGAGAAGCTAAAGTTGCACAGCCTCGCGGAGTTGATCCTGTACGCGGTGCGGAAGGGTGTCATTTCCTAGCGCGTGTACTGGATGTACGGGATGCGAATTACTTGCTAGCAGGTATATTAAAACGGCGGTGACGATTGTAATTTAGTAAACGAGTTCATATTCTTCCAGGAGGAGCGGAAAGGGTCATGCTCTCCGCCGTCGCGATTTCGGCGCCTTTCGTTTGCGCAGCCGTGTTTCTTGTTTTAAGCTACAGGCGTCGGGTGAGGCACCGCGATTTTTCAACAGAGGCTTCGCGGAAGAATATTCGGGCTCCGGCTCGCTCTGAAACCATTCCTCAAGGGATGAGTGCCCCAGAAGACAGCGGCAATCGTCGCTACTATATTAAACAGGCGAGAGAACTCCGTGAGAACAATCTCAGCGTGGTTCCTATATGCGGCTTTGGCGCATGCTTTGGCAGCGCAGCCGATTACCGATAGACTGCCCGCCCCCGATCCCTTCGGCAGCGTGTGGAATATTCCGGCGTTAAGTTACGGGCCCAATGAGTGGTCCGTTCTCAGGCTCACGAATCAAGCAGAGATCCCCCGGTCGGTGCGGGTGGACGTCTACTCGGAAAAAGGGGATCGTCTGCCGATCGGTCCGGAATTCAAGCTAGCTCCGCACCAGGTGGTCGATATCCGTGTCGATAAGAATTCGCGCAAGGAGGAGATGTGCTGGGCGAGGGTGATTTCGGACGGGCTAGGCGGACTAACCGTGACGCCGATTGTGGAGATTCTAAGTGGAAACGATTTGTTTGAGTATCCGCGTGATGCGCGAGAGTTCTCTACCAGAGGCGAGTGGGGGTTCAGGGCTGGGGATATTCAGTTCAAAACGGTCTATTTTGTGAATGGTTTCGACGAACCGACCGTGGTGACGTTTTGCGAGACAAACAGAAGAGAAAGAGATCAGTGCGGAGGCAAATCTGGTTCGCCGGCGCGTTTTACTGTGGGCCCGCACCAGTCGGTTGCCGTCGACGTGAGGAGGCTGCGGCAGCGATACTTCTTCGTAGTGTCGTCCGTCCCAAGGGCGGGTTTGCTGGTGGTATTGAAAGATGGGTCGGGCCGCCGGAAGCAGTTCACGTCCGAGTCAAACATTCAATTTGGCGAGCAAAAATGAGCCTGGCTTCAGTTCTGCTCAACAGATCATTCAGCATTAAAGATTTGACTGCCATCGCCAAGCAAGTTTAAGGTCAAAAGTAGAATCGTATGAACTCCCCTCTTGTCCTGGATAACGGACTTGCCGCCGGGATTGGCCCTTCCACACTTCAAGCGGTTGTGGAAGAGGAACTGGCCGCAACTCCGATTATCGACATCCACACACACCTCTACATGCCATCGCTGGGAAAGCTAGGCTTGTGGGGGATTGACGAATTGCTCACCTATCACTATCTGGAGGCCGAGCTGTTTCGCGTTTCCGATGTGCGTCCGGAGCAATATTGGCAGATGTCAAAGACCGCGAAGGCGGACTTGATCTGGCGGACGCTTTTTCTGGAGCGCGCGCCTGTCTCCGAGTCAACCCGCGGCGTGATCGCTGTGCTGAAGGCGTTCGGATTGCCGACACAGGAATCGGATTTAAGGCAGGCTCGCAGCTACTTCGCGGCACAGGAATTGGGCGCGCACATCCGGCACGTCTTCCAGCTTGCGGGGATCAGCGAGGCGGTGATGACCAACGATCCTCTGGACCCGGACGAGGCGGGATTGTGGGAGAACAACCCGCAGCGCGATTCGCAATTTCATCCCGTGCTGAGGCTGGATCGGATTCTGAATAAGTGGGCAGAACATTGGGAGAAGCTGGCGGCGCAAGGCTATCGAGTGGATGCGAATGCGTCGGGTGGGTCTATGAAGGAAGTCAGGCGATTCATCGATTCCTGGTGTACTCGGATGAGGCCTGTCTATATGGCGGTGTCCTTACCGGACACGTTTGCATATCCGGAAGAAAGCGTCCGCGTGAAGATTCTGAAGGAAGTGATTCTGCCGGCTTGCCGCGAAAGGGGCATCCCGATTTCGTTGATGATCGGCGTGCGCTACCTGGTGAACCCGGCTCTGAGGCTGGCTGGGGACGCCGTTGGTAAATCAGATCTTCGAGGAGTCGAGCGGCTGTGCCTGGAATATCCCGACAATCGTTTCCTGATCAGCGTGCTGAGCCGCGAGAATCAGCATGAACTGTGTGTGTATGCGCGCAAATTCGCGAACCTGATGCCGTTCGGATGCTGGTGGTTCCTGAATAACCCTTCGATCGTCGAAGAAATCACCAGAGAGCGGCTGGAGATGTTGGGCACCAGTTTCATCCCGCAACATTCCGACGCGCGGGTGCTGGAACAGGTGATCTACAAGTGGCGCAACACCAGACGCACGCTGGCTCCTATACTGACGAATATGTATCGCTTGATGGTAGAGGATGGCCGGCCGGTGTCCCGCGAAGAAATTCAGAGCGACGTGAGGCGCCTGTTCCGATCCAACTATGAACGATTCTGCGGCGCGGCCAATGTTTGATCTCTCGGGTAAGACGGCGGTTGTTATTGGAGGGACGTCGGGGATCGGTAGAACGCTGGCGAAAGGACTGGCGCGCGCGGGCGCAAACGTCGTACCAACTGGGCGCCGCGAGGCTCTGGTGGAGTCCGCTGCCGGGGAGATTCGGGCGCTGGGCAGGCGTTCGATGGTGATCACCTCGGATGTTTCAGACAAGGCCAATTTAGTTCGCCTGCGGGATGCCGTGGTGAAGGAATTCGGCAGCGTGGAGATTCTGGTGAACTGCGCAGGACGGACCAAGAAAACGAAGACGCTGGACGTGACCGACGCGGAGTGGAATGAGATTCTGGACACGAATCTCGCCGGCACGTTGCGCGCATGTCAGGTGTTTGGACGCCACATGATTGAACGAGGATATGGGCGGATTATCAACACTGCTTCACTGGGCTCGTTTGTCGGTATGTATGAGGTTGCGGCTTATTCGGCTAGCAAGTCGGCGGTGGCCTCGCTCACGCAGTCGCTGGCGATTGAATGGGCGCCGCATGGAGTTTGCGTAAACGCGATCGCGCCGGGGCTGTTTGAGACGGAGTTGAATACGCATTTGCTGCGGGGAACGGACCGAGGCAAAGAATTCCTGACGCGGACGCCGATGAAACGGTTTGGGGAACTGGAGGAATTGGTCGGCGCGGCGGTCTATCTGGCTTCCGATGAAGCGAGCTTCACCACGGGGCATCTGCTGGTGGTGGACGGCGGATTCTTGGCCAGTGGCGTGAATCAATAGTCTTCGCGGTAAGGGGTGAAGACGTCGATCACCACTGACGCTTCGATGGCGGAAGCCTGGTGCTCAATGCCACCTTTAATTACGAAGCTGTCGCCCTGGTGGACTTCGAAGGTTTGATCGCCCGCGCGAATGCGCAGATGGCCGGAGATCACATAGGCCATTTGATCGTGCGGATGGCTGTGCGCCGCGCCGACCCAACCTGCTTGCATGTGATGTTCGGCAAGAAATAGCTTTTCGTTGTAAGCACCGATCAGGCGAGTCAGACCGGGCTCGGGGCTCGAATGCCGCATTTCGTTGTTTGGCGTCAGAACAAGATCGGGAAACATTCTTTTATGCGTGCGCGGGTTGGCGCGCGGCGTTGACAATCGCGACATATTGGCGGGCCAGGTCGGTGATGGCGTCGAATGAGCCGTACTGAAGCGCGGCCGCGGAGATCAAATCGCTGCCGATACCAAGAGCCGCCGAGCCGGCCTCCAGGAACGCGGCTGCGGTGTTGAGATTTACTCCTCCTGTCGGCACCATGGAGATGTGGGGTAGCGCGGCTTTGAGCGACTTGATATAGCTCGGGCCGCCGACGTTTCCACAGGGGAAGATCTTCACGAAATCGACGCCGGATTTCCAGGTGTTAATGACCTCGGTTGGCGTGAGCGCTCCTGCCATCATCAGGATGCTCTCGCGGGAGGCGAGTTCCACGGTTGCAGGGTCGAAGCCGGGGCTCACCAGGAATTGCGCGCCTGCGTCGAGGCACCGCCTGGCGGATTCGGCGTCGAGCACTGTGCCCGCGCCGATGAGAATCCCGCTGGTAGACCGCGCGAGATGGGCGATTAATTCAACGGCGCCTGGCACGGTTAGAGTGACTTCGACTATGCTGATTCCTCCCTCGGCCACTGCGTCGGAAGCAGCTTGCGCTAGTTCGGCGGACGGAGCGCGCACTACCGGGACGATTCCGCTATCGATGATTCGTTGACGGACCTGTGCTTTAGTCATGAAATTTATCTCGCGATACGCGCTCCAGCGCCGGACATCACTTGCAGCACTTCTTGCAGCGTCGCCATGCTAGTGTCTCCTGGAGTAGTCATCGCCAGTGCGCCGTGGGCTGCGCCGCACTCGACTGCCCATTGCGCGGATTTCCCTGTGAGGAAGCCGTAAATGAGGCCGGAGGCGAAGGAATCTCCACCGCCGACTCGATCTAGAATCTCCAGGTCAGGCCGCTGGCGAGCTTCGTGAAATTCGCCATCGCAATAACAGATCGCGCCCCAATCGTTCCGGCTGGCGGTGGTGGCTTTTCGCAGCGTGGTGGCAACGACGGAGAACGGGAACACGCGCCTCACCTCTGTGATCATTTTGCGGAACGTGTCCACTTGAATCTCTTCGGTGGAGGGAGCATCGAAACCTAGCGCGGCCGAGAAGTCCTCTTCGTTGCCGATCATCACGTCGATCAGCGGCGCGAGCATTCGGTTGACTTCCTGCGCCTTCTTCTTTCCGCCGACGGCTTGCCACATGGACGGCCTGTAGTTGAGGTCGTAGGATACGGCGACGTCGTTCTTGCGGGCGGACTGGATGGCCTCCATCGCGACGGCGGGGGTGGTTTCAGAAAGCGAGGAAAAAATGCCGCCCGTGTGAAACCAGCGCGTTTGTTGGAAGATCGCATCCCAATCGATTTGGCCGGGCTTTAGTTGCGAGATTGCGGTGTGGCCGCGGTCCGAACATCCCAGCGCGGCGCGCATGCCGAAGCCGCGCTCTGTAAAGTTCAGGCCGTTGCGAACCGTTCTGCCGACGCCATCATAATCAACCCAGCGGACCAGGGATTGATCGACTCCGCCCTGGTAGATGAGGTCTTGCAGCAGCCTTCCCACGGGGTTATCGGCAAAGGCGGTCACGATGGCGGTGTTAAGGCCAAAGCAACGTTTCAACCCTCGGGCGACGTTGTACTCGCCGCCGCCTTCCCACGCGGAAAATTGGCGAGTGGTGGAGATGCGGGTGTCGCCCGGGTCGAGGCGCAGCATGACTTCGCCCAGGGCGACGAGGTCCCAGCGGCATTCTGTGTTTGGCTTGATTGAGAGAGGCATTTAGTCGGCTAGGGGCGCAGGATCCAAACCCGGGACCAGCCAGTGAATGATTGCGAGCGCGATCAAGTACGCTGATCCGGCCATGATAAAGACCGGAACATAGCTGCCGGTGAACTGGAGCAGAAAGCCGGTGAAGGTGGCGATCAGCATTCCTCCGACTGCACCGGCGAAACCGCCGATGCCGACAACCGAGGCGACTGCGTGGCGCGGGAACATGTCAGAGGATAGCGTGAAGAGATTGGCCGACCAGCCTTGATGCGCCGCGGCTGCCAGACTGATGAGGGCTACCGCTGCCCAGAGGCTCTCTACGTTTGCCGCTGCGACCACGGGCACGATGCAGCACGCGCAGAACAGCATGGCGGTTTTACGCGAACGGTTGAGGGTCCAGCCGCGCTTCATTAAGAATCCAGCCAGATACCCGCCGCCGATGCTGCCGGCGTCGGCCATGACGTAGATGACCACGAGCGGAGGACCGAGCTTATCGAGCGTGAGCCCGTGCTTGCTGTTGAGGAATTTGGGAAGCCAAAAAAGGAAGAACCACCAAATGGGATCGGTTAGAAATTTGCCAATGATGAAGGCCCATGTTTGCCGGTGCGGCACGAGTTGGAGCCACGGAACTTTGGCGGTGGAGGCAGGCGGGTCGCTGCGAATATAGGCGAGTTCGCCGACGCCCAACTTGGGATGCTGTTCAGGGTGGCGGTAGGAGCGGGTCCAGGCCACCAACCACGTGGCGCTGAAAATTCCTGTGAAGACGAACGCCCATCGCCAGCCGAGATTGAGTGCGATCCAGGGTACGAGCAGCGGCGCGACGATCGCACCAACGTTGGAGCCGGAGTTGAAAATTCCGGTGGCGAAGGAGCGTTCTTTCCTCGGAAACCATTCGGCGACAGTCTTGATGGCGGCGGGGAAATTGCCGGATTCGCCCAAGCCGAGCAGAAATCGCACTGCTCCGAACCCGAGCACGGTGTGGACCAGGGAATGGCTCATCGCCGCGAGACTCCAGAGGCCGATAGCTAACGCATAGCCGAGCCTGGTTCCAACGCGATCGATGATGCCTCCAGCAATCAGCAAGCCTACGGCGTAGGCGGCCTGGAAGGAGGTCACGATGTAGCCGTATTGAAGTTCGTTCCACCCGATGACGTTTTGCAGGTAGGGAGCGAGCACGCCGAGCACCTGCCGGTCCATGTAATTAATGGTGGTGGCGAAGAAGAGGAGCGCACAGATGCGCCAGCGGTATTTGCCTACGGGGCCTGAAGGGCTCGGGGTGGAGAATTGCTGCGGCGTTGCTGTGCGGATATTTTCCATTACTTCCGGCTTGCTTCGAGACCTGAGCCGCCCGAGCCGAACCCGGGTTGCACGTTTACTACGCCGAACTTCCTGTCTTCACGTTCGCGGTGCGCGGCCATCAGCCACAGAAAGCAAATTCTATGGCCGGGCACGGAAACGTTGGGATGGTAGCCTCGGGGCATAAGAACAGCATCGCCATCGCGCACCGGTGTCACCAGTTCAGGATACTCCGTGTCGTTATAGACAAGCTGAAGTCCGAAGGCGGGCGCGGGCATGTCGAAATAGACATACATCTCTTCGAGCATAACGGCGTGTTCGTGCGGAGGCCAGCTGGTCCAGTTTCCGGGTTCGGATATAGTGAACCCACCGAGGAGCCTGCCGGCTTCCACGTTTTTGCCGATGACGATATTCACCACGCGCTGCTGGCTGGTTGAACCGGCGGTGAATTTTAGAGTGGTGTCGGAGGCGACGTCAGAGTAGCGGACGACTTGAAGCGGATAGTCGCCTTCGACATCGGAGGAGAACTCTGCGAGGTCGGCTGGGTGGTCGGCGTGAACTTCGATGGACGATCCTTTGGGGATGTAGATCCCGTCGAAGCGGGCGAGCTCGTGAGCTTGGCCGTTCACCTTTACCCGAGGGGAGCCAGAGAGAACGATCAGACCTGTCTCCTCTCCGTGATTGTCGAACGAGACGGACTTCGTGCCGCCTTCCAGGCGGATGCGGCCGTAGGAGAGATGCTGGTTGGTGCTATTGGCCGGCGTCACGGAGATATGGCGCCCAAGCTGTGCGCCGGTCTTGCGGAACACCATTCTTGAAGAGGTTTCTGTTGCTGTCATGATCGCTCCTTATTTATCACTCGGAAATGGGATGAATTTACCGTCGCATCGATTTGCCGCTCGCTTGCCTGGCGCGTTTGTCACGTTCGCGAAGTGGGAGATTGTCTTCATCCGATCGGGTTGATCCTGAGTGACTCCGTCGAAAGTCAATTCCAGGGGAGATGCGGCGTCGAGGCCGTCGAGGGTGATCGCTCCGGGGCTCAGGATGCGGACGTTCTCAAGTTTGATGTCGCGAAAGATGGGCAGTTTGTTGGTCGCCGTGCCACGGAAGGAATAATGTGTGTCCATCATGATGGGATTTTTGGTGTCCCTTATGCAGACGTCTGAATAGACGATGTCGCGCACCAGTCCGCCGCGGCTGGAATTTGATTTGATACGGATTCCGTTGTCGGCTCCGTCGATGGAGAGATCGGTGACGCGGATGGCGCTTGCTCCGCCGTCGGTTTCGCTGCCGATGGACATGCCGTGGCCCGAATAAAAGTGATTGTGGGCAATAGTGATGTGAGTCGACGGTCCCGTTGAGCCAGCCTTAATCGCGATGTTATCGTCACCGGCGCGGATGAAGCTGTTGGTGATGGTCACGTTGGTGGCGCTGGAAGGGTCGATTCCATCGGTGTTCCGGGAGGTTTTAGGCGAATCGATGATCACTCCCCAGGCTGTGAATCCGGTGCCTCCGGAATACGACACGTGAAAATTGGGCGAATTCTTCAGGGTGATGCGGTACAGCGTGAAGTCGTCTGAATTATTGATCTGCATCAGACGGGGGACATTTTGATTTTCGTTTTTCGCTTTGGCTTCCTGCGCCAAGTCCCACCAAGAGACTTTCTGTCCCGTGAGAGTCGCGCCGCCTCTGCCATCGATGATTCCATCACCCATGACTCCTGCGCCTGACACGTGGTCAGCGCCGATCAGCGCCTTGCAGCCGTGGCTTTCCTTATTGACGATGCCGCAGGAGACGGGCTGGAGATCGTAGTCGCGGGGGTTGCGGGAGGCGATCAGCATTGCGCCAGAGTCGATCGCTAGAGTCACACCTTGGCGGAGGGAGATGGGTCCGGAGAGGAATGTGCCGGTCTTCAGTTCTACGGCATGTCCGGCAGCGCAGTGGTCTAGGGCTTCCTGAATGCGCGCGGTGTCGGGACGATTTTCATCTAGCGTTGCGGACTGCGCTGTCAGCGCGGAGCAGGTTGGCGGAATGGATGGTTCGCGAACCTGGCGCGTGTCTTGCGGAAAAGCGCATGCTGCCAGAGGTATCAGGAGTAGTGCTTTTCTTAGCATGCTAATTCTTGCGAGGATCCCATTTGTCGTCACCACCAAGTGTGTTTTCGAGTGAGAAGCGAGTGGCTTCGGCGGCGGTTAGCTGGTGCGAGTGGGAATCGCGCTGCGCAGGCTTGGCACCGGGACCTGAGGAGTTGTATTCGGCGTAAAACACGGTGGGCAGAGAGAGCTTGTCGTCGTGCTTCCATTCCTGCCATCCGGCTGGGTTGACCTCTGGACCTAAATACGTATTGACGAAGACCACACTTGCATGGGATCGCCAGGGCCGGCCGAGGTAGACGTTATCCGCGCCAAGTTCGGCGGTGATGCGGCAATGGTCGAAGACGTAGCCACTCTTTTCTCCGTAATAACGTTTGCTTTGCGCGGTTACCATAACGGTCTTGTGCGCCAGTGCGCGGATTTCGCAATTCTCAAAGTAGGCGAGAGAATCACCGAAGATGAAGTCGACGTTTCCCTCGATGTAGCAATCGGCGAAATATTGACGGGCGGGACGGCAGGGACCGGCGTCGGTACCGCAACCCTTGCCGTTCGCGTACAGCGTGTCCTGATATCCGAGAAAACGGACGTGGCGGAAGACTGCGCGGTCGCCGGTGACCCGCAATGCGACCGCTTGGGAGCCTTCCTGGGTCAGGGGACGGTTTTTGCTGAAGGAGTTCTCAAAGGTCAGGTTCTCGGCGTAGAAGTCGTCGCCGTTGATGGTTGTGCTGGCCGACTTGCCCGTGCCTCCGGCTGTGCCGTTGCTGAGGTCGTAGGTCAATACGACGTCGGATGGCTTCGTCCCCAGACCGTGAAACTCGATGAAGGGGCGTTCGACGTTTACTACTTCGCGGTAGACACCGGGCCGGATCTGAATTACGCTCCCATCTTTTGGGGCTGCATCCACGGCTTGCTGAACAGTGCGATAGTCGCCAGTGCCGTCGAGAGCCACCACGACTTTGGAGGGATGGCGAGCTTCGGCGCAGAGCAGCGCGGGTAAGATCAGAAGCACCACAGAGAGCTTCACCTGCATATTGACACTTCACTTTAGGCTGCGGGCGCGGGGCAGTCAAACTGGAATTGCTGAACGGTTGTTTCAATGGTTCTGAATCCGGAAGAGCAAGCGTTTACGCGGACTTAACCATTCGTTCAGTGATTCGGATTTGACACCGGCGGCAAACATCTTCATAGTCTCAATGTGAACATCCTTAGTCGTCGTGAGATCTTGAAGGCCGGCGCTGCTGCGGCCGCCATGGGATTGCTACCTTCAGAAGGCTCGGCCGCGGGCGGGTGGGACTTGGTCCCAAGCATCTTGGGCCGCGTGAAGGCGCCCGTCTTTCCGGATCGCGCCTTTGATGTCACGCGCTACGGCGCGGCTGCGGACGGGAAGACCGATTGTACGGCAGCGATCGCGAAAGCGATTTCGGAATGCAGCGCGGCGGGAGGAGGACGGGTTACATTTCCAGCGGGCGCTTTCTTCACGGGGCCTATCCATCTGCGGAGCAACGTGAATCTGCATGTGCCTGCCGGGACGACTCTTCTCTTCACCAGGGATACAACTAAGTATTTGCCCCTTGTCTACTCTCGCTGGGAAGGCGTGGAATGCATGAACTATTCGGCGTGCATCTACGCTGACAATCAGCAGAACATCGCGGTGACGGGCGAAGGAGTTCTGGATGGAAACGCGGATTGCGAGCACTGGTGGCCGTGGAAGGGTCGCACAAATTGCGGCTGGCGCGAAGGGCTGGTGAACCAGGAGCATGGCCGCAACCTGCTGTTTGATTGGGGAGCCAAGGATACGCCTGTAAGCGAGCGCCTCCTAGGCGAGGGCTTTTACCTGCGGCCCAATTTGGTGCAGTTCTGCCATTCACGAAATATCCTGATCGAGGGCGTGACGATGAAGAACTCGCCTATGTTCGAAGTGAATCCCGTTTTGTGCACCAACGTCACGGTACGCGGTATCAAGGTGGATAGCCATGGTCCGAATAACGATGGTTGTGATCCGGACTCCTGTACCGACGTATTGATCGAGAACTGCACCTTCGATACCGGCGATGATTGCATCGCGATCAAGGCCGGGCGCAATCGCGATGGGCGCCGCGTGGCGGTTCCTACGCAGAATGTCGTCATCCGGAATTGCGACATGAAAGACGGCCACGGCGGGCTGACCATCGGCAGTGAAATGTCGGGCAATGTGCGGAACGTTTTTGTGGAGAATTGCAGGCTGGACAGTCCGAACCTGAACGAGGCTCTGCGCTTCAAGACGAACGCTATGCGCGGAGGGACCATCGAACACATTTTCTTCCGCAATATCCACATCGGGCAGGTTTCCGATGCGGTTCTGCAGATCGACTTCACGTATGAGGAAGGCGAGAAAGGCCCGGAACGGCCACAGGTGCATGACATCGAGATTAAGGGGGTGACTTGCCGTAAGAGCAAGTACGCGCTGCAACTGCGCGGATTTGAATCTTCGCCGATTCGCGATATCCGGCTGGAAAATTGCGACTTCAACCAGATTGCCGAGGCCAACATTCTGGACCACGTTCAGGGGTTGAAGATCAACAACGTGAAGCTGAACGGCAAGAAGCTCGCAGCGGGTTAGAGGTTTGCTAGTTCGGTTTGCAAGACGTCCGCGATGGCTGTGGTAAGGGCCCTGGGATATTCGGTGCGCGGCATCGCCAGCGCTTGGGTCCGGGCTACGCGATGCCCTGCTACTCGGAAGGTTTTGAAGTGCCGCGATCCGCTTCGCACGGCGTATTTCGGAAGAATGGAATAGCCGAAGCCTGATTCCACGAGGCCCTTGATGGCTTCGGTGTCGTCAGCCTCCATCACCACGCGCGGCGTAATTCCGCATTCGCGAAAGAATCCGTCAATGATGGAGCGCATGTTGCTGGTGTGCGGGTAAAGCAGGAAGGGAACGTTATTCAGGTCGGCGGGCTTGATGGTTCCTATGGTCGTGCTGTGGACCACCGATCGGGAGGGCTGCAGGATGAGCAATTCCTCTTCGAACAGAGGGACAATCTTCAAGCCTTCCTCGGGGTAGGGCAGAGAGATCAATCCCAGGTCGTAGCGCCGCTCCAGGAGTCCGGTGACGGTTTGCTCGGTGGCGGCGACGGTGACTTGGATTTCCGCCTCGGGATACTTGGCGCGGACCTGACGAAGGGGGCGGCCCAGGCAATAGATCAAGGCTGTCGCGCCGGTGGAGAAATGCAGGGGCCTTTGGTCGCGGGAAGGGTCGGCTTCGAACTCCTGTTCGATTTCACGGATCTGTTGGATGACTCTGCGCGCGTGCTCGGCTAATCGCAGAGCGGCAGGTGTGGGAAGAAACTTGCGGCCGCTGCGGATGAACAGCTCGGCTCGCAACTCGGTCGACAATTGATGGAGTTGCATGCTGACCGCGCCGGGCGATAGGAACACTCGTTCGGCAGCGCGCGTGACGCTTCCCGATTCGATGACTGCAAGGAACAATTCGAGTTGGCGAACTTCCATTAACGCTAACAGGCTATCAATTTACTCACGCTAAAGATATGATTCAGCGGGGCGCGGGTTGGGCGGGCGGCGAATCTCTTTTATAGTGGGGTCAGTGAGCCTTCTGCACATTCTGCCCGCGGTGACTGCCGAGACTGCCGCGATCCAACTGCATCCTGCCGATAATGTCGCTATCGCGCGGGTTCCGTTGGCAGCCGGGCAACCGGTGGTTGTGGGCGGCCGGGAAATTCGAGCGCTGCGAGCGATTCCCGCAGGTCATAAGATCGCCGTCAGTGAGATCCCCGCAGGAGCGCAAGTGGTCCGCTATGGGTGCCCGATCGGCAAGGCGATCACGTTGATCGAGGCGGGTGAGCACGTCCACACATACAACGTTTCGCTTGAGGGCGTCGCCACACTTGAAGCGCTTCCGACCGAGGAACGCTCTCCGCTGGCGCCTAACCACGACATCCCGAACTTCCTTGGATATTTACGGCCCGATGGGCGGGCAGGCACGCGTAATTATGTCGCGGTGGTGGCCGCAAGCAACTGCGCTTCGCATACGGCGGAGATGATCGCGGCTCGATTTCCAGCGGAGGCTCTGCCAGAGGGCGTGGATGGAGTGGTCGCCTTTCCTCATGGGGAGGGCTGCGGTCACACGGTCGGCCCCGACACGGAACAGCTGCATCGCGTGATTGCGGGAGTGCTTCATCATCCTAACGTCGCAGCCGCTCTGCTGATCGGGCTGGGTTGCGAGGTCAACCAGGTGAGCGATTATTCGGGGTCGTTCACAGCGTTTACATTGCAATCGAGCGGAGGCACTCGCGCCACGGTGGAGGCTGGGGTTCAGGAAGTAAAACGGGCTCTGGATCTAGCCGCCAGCTTTAAGCGTTCGCCTATTCCGGCATCGAAAATTGTCCTGGGATTGAACTGTGGGGGATCGGATTCCTTTTCGGGCATCTCGGCAAATCCTGCGGTGGGGGTGTGCTCGGATATGCTCGCGGCTATTGGAGGCACGGCGGTGCTGGCCGAAACTACGGAAATATTCGGCGCGGAACATTTACTGTTGCGGAGGGCTCGTAGTCCACAGGTGGCGGAGAAGCTTCTTGGATACGTTCGAGCGTACAGGCAATATTTGAGCCATTTCGGCGGCAGCTATGACGATAATCCTTCGCCCGGCAACAAGCAGGGTGGGCTCACAAACATCGCGGAGAAGTCGCTGGGGGCGGTGGCGAAGAGCGGCACGTCGCTTTTGATGGATGCGGTGGATTACGCGGAACCGATTACCTCGCCGGGATTCGTGTTCATGAATACTCCGGGCTACGATCCTATTTCGCTTACGGGGCTGGCGGCCGGAGGCGTCAACATGATCGCGTTTACTACGGGCCGCGGGAGCGCGATCGGGTTTCCCACCGTGCCGGTGGTGAAGATCTCCAGTAACTCGGCCATTTTCGACACGATGCGCGACAATATCGACTTGAATGCAGGGCGGATTATGGACGGGACTGCCACGGTGGAACAGGTGGGCCGCGAGATTTTCGAGCGGGTGCTGGCTGCCGCTTCGGGGCTGAAAACATCCAGTGAGCTGTTGGGCCATCACGAGTTTGTTCCGTGGAGAATCGGGCCCGTTTTATAGTCCTTCCCTTCATTTAGCTTCCTTGAACGGTGCGTTCCGATAAATCGTTTTGACATCACCCTGTAGCGATCCTATAGTTCACTCCAGGGCTTCGTTTGCACGGAGCTATGCCCCGGGGGGAGATTTTATGAAGACCAAGTTTCGTCTGGCACTACAACTATGCGCCGTCTTTCTGATGGCCGGTTTCGCTCACGCCCAGGAATTTCGCAGCACTGTGGCAGGGACGGTCTCAGATCCTGCCAACGCCAGGGTGGCGAACGCCAAAGTGGTGGCGACCGAAGTGCAAACCGGCACCAAAACCGAGACGGTTTCCGATTCGGCCGGCGATTATACGCTTCCCTTTCTACAGCCCGGCGACTATACGATTTCGGTGCAGGCCGCTGGCTTCAAAGAATTCCTCCGCAAATCTGTCCACGTGGGTTCCGGAGATCATATCTCGATCGACATTCCGCTGGAGGTCGGTAACACGACGCAGACGGTCGAGGTGACCGCGGACGCTTCGCTCATCAACTCTGAGAATGCTTCTCTGGGACAAACCATCACAACGCGAGAAGTGGAGGATTTGCCCTTGAACGGCCGCACGCCGTTGGTGTTCGCGTCGCTTTCCACCGGCGTTTTGGCCACCGGCCAGCCGTCATTGATTCATCCCTTCGACAGCGCTGGCGCGGCAGGCTGGAGTATCGGAGGAGCGCCAGCGCAGACGAATGAAATTCTGATCGACGGGTCGCCGGACGCGACGTGGGATGGTCGCCTTGCTTACAGCCCGCCTACCGACGCCGTGCAGGAAGTTCGCGTCAAGGCGTTCGACACCGATGCTTCCTTTGGCCACACCAGCGGCGGCACCATCAACCAGATTCTGAAGACGGGCACCAATTCGTTGCACGGGTCGGCATATGAGTTCAACGAGCCCAACAATCTGGCGGCGAATAATTTCTTCAACAACAAAGCTGGCTTGGGCAATCCTGTAACGCATTACAATCAATACGGTGTGACGGCCGGCGGCCCTATTTTGATCCCCAAAGTGTTTGACGGCCGCAACAAGCTTTTCTGGTTTTTCGCATGGGAAGGATTGAAGGACAGCCAGCCGAACACGACCTTCCTAAGCGTAGCCACCGACGCGGAACGGCAGGGGAATTTCGCCGGCTTGGCGCAGCTCTACAATCCTTACACTGGGGTTTTGAGCGGGACGACGGTCACTCGCCAGCCGTATGCGAACAACCAGATTCCGCTTACGCAACTGAATCCAATCGCTCTGGCCTATTTGAAACTTATGCCGGAACCGAATCTGCCGGGACAGGGGCTCGGCTTCAATAACTTCGGCACCACCGCTCCCACGCCGGATACTTACAATAACGAACTGGGTCGGATGGATTACAACCTTTCCGCGAAGGATCGCATCTTCTTCGACATCCGGCGTACTGGCTACAGCCAGACGAAGAATAACTACTTCAACAATGTCTCCACCGGGTCCATCCTTACGCGAGCCAATTGGGGCGGGAGCCTGGACAACGTCTACACGATCAATGCGACCAACTTTATTGACGTGCGCTTGAATTTCACGCGCATGGATGAGGCTCACCCTTCGCCCAGCGCGGGCGTGGATCCTACCAGTCTGGGGTTTCCGTCCTACCTGGCCACGACATCAACGTATCCTCAATTGCCGAACATTGCATTTGCGGGCGCGACTGGTTTCACGACGCTGGGGACCAACAGCGCCAACAAGCTGCCTTCGCAATCGGTTCAGTTGTTCGGCACGTGGTCCACCACAAGAGGACGCCACAACCTGAGACTGGGAGTCGATATCCGGCAATATGTGTTGAACACCACCAGCTTCGGCAACTCGGCCGGGTCGTTTTCGTTCAGCGCCAATAGTTGGGTGAAGCAATCGACCAGCGCATCGTCCACAGTGGTTCAAGGTCAGGACTTGGCGGAGTTCCTGCTGGGATTGCCCACCAGCGGGCAGTTCGATCTCAATACGGCGGCCGGATATTACGAACATTATGCGGCGGGGTTCGTGCAGGATGATTGGCGCGTCCGTAGGAATTTCACGGTGAACCTCGGCCTACGGTTCGACTACGACGCTCCTTATCGGGAGAAGTACGGCCGCACGGTCGATGGTTTCGATACCACGACACCTAACCCGCTGGCGCCTGCAGCAATCGCGGCCTACAACGCGCATCCGATCCCGCAGATTCCCGTGGGCAGCTTCAACGTGCTGGGCGGGTTAACTTATCCGAACGATGGGGCGCTGTACAACCAGACGTCTCACTTGTTCAGTCCTCGCGCAGGATTCGCATGGACGCCGGACAAGCTTAAGGGAAAGACGGTAATTCGCGGCGGCTTTGCGATGTACGTTCAGCCGGTGGGCATCACGCAGTTGGATATCACGGGGAAGTATTCCACCAACCCGATTCTGCAACAGTACGGATTCAGCCAAACGACGCAGGTGATCCAGCCCAGCAACTTCCTCAGTCCGTTGGCGACTTTGAGTAACCCTTTCCCTACAGGAATCGCGCAGCCGGTTGGCTCGGCGAAGGGATTGGGAACGTTTGCCGGACAGACGATTCAATTCCTCGATCCGAACATCAAAGATCCTTACTCATTGCGCTGGAATATCGGGTTTGAGCATTCCTTCACGCCCAACACCGTGTTGGAGGTTTCTTATGTGGGGAATCACGGATTGCATCTGCCTGTTTACGTGACGCAGCTCAACGGGATTCCCGTTCAGTACTTGAGCACGTCTCCAGTGCGCGACCAGAACACCATCAACACCCTGACCGCCAGCGTTTCGAATCCCTTTTCCGGCTTGGCGACATCGCAGAATACGTCGTCCGCCAGCGTGGCGCAGTTGCTTGCCCGCTTTCCGCAGTTCCCCGTGGGGACGGGGAGCTTCGGTACGGGCGTAATCGAATACAACAATTCGATTGGATCCTCATACTACCAGGCCCTGAACGTGCGTTTTCAGAAACGCTTTTCAGGAGGGCTGACGCTAGTGGGTAATTACATTTTCTCAAAGCTAATTGAGCGGATGACGTTTCTGAATGACACCGACACTCAACTGGAGAAGCGAATTTCGCCCTTCGACCATCCGAATCGAGTCGTGATCGCGGCAGTGTACGAACTTCCCTTCGGCAGAGGCAGGCACTTCGACATCAAATCGCGCTGGGCAGATGCGCTGGTGGGCGGTTGGGGCCTCAATAGCATCTATACCTACCAGACGGGAGCCCCCATCACCTGGACCAATGGCAGCACCACCTCGCCCGGCGACTATGTATATTTCGGCGCCCCGATTGTGCTGAACAATCGCGAAACCAACACGGCCGCTTTCAACACGTCGGCATTCGACACGAAGTCAGCGGATCAGTTCCAATATCACATCCGAACTTTCTCCACCACCTTCCCGAATTTGCGCGCGGACGGGATTAATGAATGGAGTCCTTCGGTTTCGAAGCGTTTTTCGATCACCGAGAAAACGAGCTTGCAGTTGCGTTTCGAGGCCTACAATGTGTTGAACCACCCGGTTTTCAGTCCTCCGAACACGACGGTAACCAACTCGGGGTTCGGCACTATTACGACTCAGGCCAACCGGCCGCGTACTATTCAGTTGGGCGCGCGGTTTGTATTTTAGAGGGATCGCCGGTGGGTGGGGGAGCGTGGTCTTCGCGACCCGGAGGACCGATCATTTCAGCGACTACGGGCTTTAACGCGTCGGCCCAAACCTGGTAGCCGCGAATCGAAGGATGGAGACCGTCCGTGTTCATCATGCCCGCCAAGAGCTTGCCGTCGGGACCGGCAAGCTTGTCGTTGACATTCAGAAAGCGGACTTTCTTTCCGTCAGCAAGCTGAGCAAGATTGCCATTGATCCGGTTGATCAGCGGCAGCGCAGAGATATTGTCGTTTCGCGGAAAAATTCCGGTAATCACAATCGCGGCTTCGGGGGCCTTGGCCTGCATCGTGTGGACGATTTCGCTCAGCCCTCGGGTGATATCGGCCGCTTCGTTTTCTTCTGACGTAATGGCTTTGGGGATATTGTTGGTTCCCGCCTGAAGGACGATGATTTTCGGGTTCACACCATCCAGTTCGCCATTCTGAAGGCGCCACAGGATGTTCCGGGTGGTATCGGCACCCCAGCCGAAATCGGCGGCATTCCAGCCAAAGAAATTTTGCTTCCAGTTGGCCAGCAGTTCCGGATAATCCGTCGCGCCCCAGCGTCTGGTGATGGAGTCGCCTTCGAAGTAAATATCGATGCGGCCGTGCTTCGCCTTCTCGAGGAACTGGTTGTGGGCGATCAGGGAATTATTGTCGGTCCTGGATACGGCTACGTCGGAAGGAGGCGTGTGCTGCAGGAATTTATCCGCCCAGGGAATGAAGTACTTCCAGTTGGGCGCGTCTGTGTGTCCTCCGTCGTGCTGGCGCCATGCGAGCTGGCCGTCGAGCATGCCGACGTTGACGGCCGGCATTTTCTCCGTATGGTAGTCGTCGGATGTCCCCAGGTCTTTCGCGCCGAGGAGCCGGAACACAGGACCGGCGGCGATGGCGGCCATATAGCTGCCTTGATGGTCGAGCCATTTCGCGTCGCCCTTCTCGGGGACACCGTAACTGATGAAGGTCGGGCGCGGGGCACATAGGGCGATCAGCTCATGAGCGTCCACGGGCAGGTCGCCCGGGTTCTTGCTGCCAAAGGTCGCTTCAGAGGCTCCGTATTTCAGGAAATTCCCGGCCATCCAATGGTATTCACCGGTGCCGGTGAGGTTCTCGACGGCTTCACCCCAATTGCGGCGATGCAGCTTGGCTCCGCCTTCGCCGGAAGAACCAACCAGCACGACGGCGAAGCGGGTGTCGTACGCCATGGTAATTAGCGCGGCCTTGCCGTACCGTGAAACGCCTTCGATGCCGACTCGCTTCGAGTCCACGGTTTTGTCGGTCTCAAGATAATCGAGGCCTCGTGAGGCGCCCCAAGCCCAGGCTCGCAGCGCACCCCAATCGTCGGGCTTTCGAGTCCGACCCTTATTGACCAGGCCGATGACGCCTTTGGTGAGTCCTGCGCCGTTGTCGGCTTGAACGCTTGTGGGATTGACGTATGCGTAGCCCCAGCCATCGGTGATTAATTCCTGAACTGAGGACGCGGGCGCTCCGCCCCGATCCGCTCCAAAAAGAATCATCACGGGAACGGGCTTCGTGGCGTTCTCGGGCGTGACCAGAGTCATCTGGATGTCGACGCTGATCTGCGGGTAGGACGAGTTGTCCGCGTGACCGGTCAGTTGCTTTTTAACTACTGGTCGCGAAGCAACGGTGGCGCTGGAGGTGTTCGTTACCGTCCAGCTGATTTTGGGAACATTGGCGGGCACGCGGCCCAGCACTTCGCGATCAAAATCCTCGACGATTTCGGGGCGCCGCTGCTTCCACCACATCTCCGGGGACGCGACCTTTTTCCCATTCTTCAATGTAAGAGCGTCGGGCAGGTTCGGATAGGGGTTGGCTGTGGATTCATCGTAATTGGCATGGTTGGGGTCGGTCTCCTTTCCGCTGGGGCCCGGACGCAACGCCTTGATGCCGAGCTGATCCATCATGTTCTGATGATCTTGGGCAGCGGTAAGTTCCTGGGGCGGCTGGGCCGACACGTTCGTCGCCGCGACAACCGCGAACATAGACACCAATAATGGATAATTCTTATTTCGCATAACTATCGAATGATTTTATCCGCTCGCGATCAGCGAGTAAATGGGGCGCAGGGCCGGATAGAGGGCTTTATAAGTCGCATGGGCCTTGGCGTAAATCTGAGACTCCTGTTCTCGCGGCTCGACTGACGATTCTTCCCGAATCGTCGCGGAACAGGCTTCCTCAACGCTGGAAAATTCGCCGGTGCCGACCATCGCCAGCAACGCCGCCCCGTACGCCGAACCTTCCTGCGAGCTGAGAGTGGAGACGCGCTTGCGCAATACGTCGGCCAGCACCTGCCGCCAGAAGGGACTTCGCGCGCCGCCGCCGGACGCCCTCACGCTGGAGACAGAGACGCCAAGATTTTCGACGATATCGAGGCAGTCTTTTTGACTGTAAGAAACGCCTTCAATGAGCGACCGGATCAGATCGGCGCGAGTGTGTTTGGCAGTCATGCCGATCCAGCCGCCTCGCGCGATCGCATCCAGGTGAGGGGTTCGTTCGCCCATCAGGTAAGGCAGCCACTGCAGGCCTTGCGATCCGGCTTGCGCTCCGCTCGCTTCGGCCATTAATTGGTCGTAAGTCGAGTTCGGAGCAAACTGATTGCGGAACCATTGGAGGCTCAAACCCGCGCCCTGCGTGACTCCCATCACGTGCCACTTACCGCGGACGGCGTGGCAGAAGGTGTGAACGCGACCTCGGGGATCGTAGGCAGCTTGATCGGTGTGCGCAAACACGACGCCCGAGGTGCCGAGTGTGCAAGAGACGATTCCGGGCTCGACGATTCCGTTGCCCACCGCTCCGGCGGCCTGATCTCCTCCGCCGCCTACTACGGGTGTTCCAGCCCGGAGGCCGGTTAGCTGCGCAGCGGACGCGCTGATTTGCGCGGAGACATCGCTGGACTCATAGACCGAAGGAAGAATAGTCCGGTCGAGACCGAGCCCATCCATCATTTCAAAGGACCATTTTCGTCGGACCACGTCAAACACCGCCGTGCCTGACGCGTCGGATACTTCCGTTGCGAACTCCCCGGTGAGCGTAAACCGGACGTAGTCTTTGGGCAACAGCATCTTTTTAACGCGCTCGAAATTCTGGGGCTCGTGGTCGCGCACCCATATAAGCTTCGGCAGGGTGAAGCCCGTCAAAACGGGGTTGGCGGTGTAGTCTAAAACTTTTTCTTTACCGATCTTGGCATTGATGTAATCGACCTGAGGCTGGCTGCGTTGGTCGCACCAGATGAGCGATGGTCGGATGACCTGATTGGCGTCGTCCAGGATCACCAAGCCGTGCATTTGGCCTGAGAGCCCAACGCCTTGAACCTGATCGCCCGAAATGCCGGCTTGCGCGAGCGCGCCACGAATGGCTTGCACGGATGCGTCGGCCCAGTTCTCAGGGCGTTGTTCGGCCCACAGCGGATGTTCCATGCGCGGTGCTTCATGCGGCGCACTTACAACCGCGATTTCTTTGCCCTTCGCGTCAATCAGTAGGGCTCGCGAGCCTCCTGTGCCGACGTCCACGCCTAGCCAGTACATTTACTGACCTTCCACGATTTCGATGTAGTCCAAAGCAGCGGTTTCCTGTCCGTCCGGGATGCCTGTGATGTGAATCTTGTCACCCGGCCGCAGAAACACGTTGGGGATCGTCCGGCGAGTGGACGATGATCCGTCGATTTTCGTGGTGGGGATGTGATCGGCCGCAGTCCACTCATCGATTGACCGATCGCCTAGCGTCACACGGTATTTGGATGCGCCGTTGTTCTGGTCGAAATACTGGACGCGAATGGTTCGTAGGCCTTCGGGACCGCTGTATTCATGGGTGGCGGAGCACTGGCTGATTTTACAGGCGATCGCCTTGCCTCCAGAGGCAGCTTCCCACGGCGTTACGTCCATCACCGTGTATCCAGAGAGACTCAGCGCCTCTGCTTCGACTCGACCTGGGTAATGACCGACGCGGCCCTTCTCATCCGCGATGGAAGACTCCTTCTGGAACCACTGGTTCACCGCATCGCGCCACACTTGAGCCTGCCCTGCCTGATATTCGAGTTGCGCGAGAACTTCGTAATAGCGTTGCTCATCTATCCGGCCCTGAAGGTCCTTCCAGTCACGCACGTACTGCTCGACGGCTTCGGCACCTTCATAGTGCGAATCGTAGAGATATTGAATCACCGTTTTTCCGGAATGCAACTTGTAGGTATAGGGAACGTGGTGCATGAACAGCAGCAGATCGTCGGGCGTGTTCAGTGGGGTTTCGTACTTAGCCGCCACCTCGGGACGATACTGTCCGACGTATCCGGTGCCGGTGCCGACGCTGCGGTCCATGCCGACGCCTTTTTCGTCAGCGCGGTGCCACTGGCCCCAGCCGTTGCGTTCGGAAGCTTCCACAGAAACTCCGTAGTGGTTTCCAGTGATGTCGGTCAGGGTCTGCAGCCCCAAGGGTCCGGTGTAATTTTCGTAGGTGCGCCAGGAGGTAAGCTGCAGCTTCATGATGGTGTCGACCACTTTGGGATCGGCGCCAAACGTCAACTGCGTCCATTCTCTGGCGATTTGTTGTGAACCTATGTTCGGATTCCAAGCCAGGCGTCCAAAGCCGTAGAGGTTCGCTTGCGACATGTGATTGCCGGACCAATTCTCGTTCAGCCCCACGTTTGAGACCCCGATCATGCCACCCACTGGACGTCCGAATACTTTGCCGGAGGCTAGCCCCTTTACCGGCGTGGGCGTTGAGCGGGCATGCAGATCGAAGTCGAGCACTTCTTTCCACATCGGCGGGAGAAACACCGTGTGGCGAGCCTGACCCATGTATTCCTGGGTGATCTGAAGCTCGATCGCCTGGTTGGTCTTTTCCAGATTTCCGAATAGAGGCGAGGCGGGTTCGCGCACCTGAAAGTCGATGGGCCCGTTCTTGATCTGGATTACGACATTGTCGTCGAACTTGCCGTCGAGGTTGCGGAAATTGTCGTCCGCTGCGCGCGCGCGATCGTTTTTCGGATTGTTCCAATCCATGTGATGGTCGTACACGAAGCCTCGATAGAAAAGCAGTCCACCGTGAGGCTTCAGCGCGCGAGCCACTGCGTTGGCGGCATCGGCATGAGTCCTGTTATAGGTTGAAGGTCCCACGCGGCCCTCCGAGTCCGCTTTGATGATGACACCCGCAAGGTCGGGAACTGCTGTGTAGATGCGATCGAATACGGATCGCCACCAGGCGATCACGGCCGGGTCGAGGGGATCGAACGTATCTAGTCCACCGACCGTTTTGGGGCTTCCAAAGTCGACCGAGATCACGGCTCGCACGCCCCAGGGGCGAAAAGCCTCGGCTACGCGAGCGATTTCGGGCAGGAAATCGGCAGCCAGAATCCGCGGATTGGCATTGACGTTGTTGATGGAGCAGCCGTTGATTCCCACCGAGGCGAGCATGCGCCCGTAGTCCGAAACGCGCGTAAGATCGGCGCGGGCATGAAGGTCGTCCCAGAAGATAGAACGGCCGGCGTAGCCACGCTCAATGGTTCCATCCAGATTGTCCCAGTGATTTAGCCATCGTACGGGGAAGTAGGGCGAGTCGAATGAATCCAAAGTGTCAATCGATTCGCCTAGGGCGATCTTACGAAGCAGAGCGAAGGTCCCGTAGAGGACGCCGCGCTCGTCTGGTCCGGTGACGACGATGTAGCGAACGTTGCCAGACTGGATGGTCTTGAGCGAAAAACTTTCGGCTGGGAGATCGGCCGCGATCTTCCATTGCGGCGCCAAGGCGGCAAGTTCTTGCACGGTTCCGATCACCACGGCGCTCTCTTTCGGCACACCGGTCTCCATCGCAATGGTCCGGCCGAGCATGCCTTTCACGCCGCGCACAAATTCCTGTTGTGCGCTGGATTCCAGAGTTCCTTTGCCCGCAATTGCGACCACCGTTGGAACATCGCGGCTGGCTCGGCTGAGCGAATTTCCTGAGAGTGGAGCGTACCTGAGCCACGCATCGTAACCCGATTCGGCCCAGCTTGCGCTTGCCGCCACCAGGAAAGAGAAGATGAGGTGCGTGACTTGCAAGACGTCTCCTTCTAGAAATCAATGTTTACGGCGTATTCCTGACCAGGATCGGCCCAGCGGTCGTTGGGGACCAGCGGTGACCATCCTGGACGGCCGGGGTCCTGATCATAAGGATATCCGCCCAGACGCTTGTAAAGTTCGCTGTATTGGCGAAGCTTCTCACGGTTGAGTTTCACGCCCAGGCCGGGACTGGCGGGAACGCGGATCGATCCGCCCTCGTATTTCATGAGGCCGCCTTCGATGATGTCGTCGGTAAGGTGATGATAGTGCGCGTCGGCGGCGAAAGAAAGATTGGGGAGCACAGCACCCAAGTGAAGCATGGTGGCCAGTTGAATTCCCAACTCACCCGAAGAATGAACGGCAATGCCTAACTGGAATGTCTCGCAGATTCCAGCGGCTTTCACACAGGCTCGGATGCCGCCCCAGAAAGTTGTATCGAGCAAGATTACGTCGACCGCGGTATTTAACACGTTCGCGGCGAGCTGCTCAAAGTTGACTACTACAGTATTGGTCGCCAGCGGAATGCGGACCATTTCGCGGGTGCGGCGCATCCCGTTCAGGCCGAAGACCGGGTCTTCCAGATAATCATTGCGGATATCTTCTATCGCTTGGCCGAAGCGTATCGCCTGTTCGGTGGACCAGACAGCGTTCGGATCAAAGCGGAAGGAATCGCCCGGCAACGCGGCGGCGACGGCTCGGTAGATCGCCAATTCGTGGTCGGGAGGAAAGACACCGCCCTTCAGTTTATGGGAAGTGAAACCGAATCTTTCCTTGAGCGCGACAGCGTTCGCGACCATTTGATCCAGTGTGCGAACTTCGCCAGATCCACTCTTCGGATTGGGATAGCGGAAGAACAAATAAGATGCGAAGGGCACACGGTCCCGCAATCGCCCGCCTAGAATTTCTGAAACGGGGACACCCCAGGCTTGACCCACGATGTCCAGGCACGCGAACTCCAGGGCGGCGACGATCTGGGTACGGTTGTTATATAAGGATGCGGTCGGGTTCGCGATTTTGAATCGCATTTCCTCCAGGCGGACGGGGTCGTGCCCCACCAGATAAGCCTTCATCGCGCGGAAAACCTGCTCCGCCGACTCGCCTCCACCACCCATTTCACCCAGGCCAATGAGGCCGTTATCGGTCTCTACTTCCACGATGGTCCGCACGAATCGGCCCCAGTGGCAACCGTTGGCGTGACGTAGCGGAGCCTCAAGCGGGACAGTAACCGTGGTGGCCCGGATATCCCGGATCTTCATGATTTGTTTCATGGTACAACGATAGAGGTTTTAACTCATGAATCCCGTTGCAGTGAAGGACCAACAAGGGCTGATTTCACGCCTCACCAAAGCTTGTGGAGGCGCTTACAGCCCGTCCACCCGGCGCAGGTATTTCATCTCCGGACCACAATGGGCGGCGGCATATCCAGGCCACGCTCTATTCCACGCACCGACGCGCGAGGAAATCGGATTTGAGCAAGTAATCCAAAAATTCGGCGAGATGGGTATCGGCCATTGGACCACTCATGACACCGATGTGATCCCAACCGATGCAATAGGAACAGACCACCAGGGTGACATTGTCGCGCGCATACGGAAGGCTCTGACGGAAAACGGCGTGGGGTGTTCCATGGTGACCGCGGAGACGTTTCATCATGCTGTTTGGGCGGGGAGTCCGGCGGGGGAGCAGCCACAAGTTCGCGAGTACGCCAAGTTTCGAGTGGAAAATACGGTGGACATCGGCCACGAACTTGGCGCGCGGTTTGCCGTGTATTGGCCGGGGTCGCTGGGCTACTACGTGCAGGGCGCGATTGAAGAGACGCAGACGCTGCGCTGGTATGCGGAGGCTCTCAACGCGGCCTGCGAGCACGATATCAAGGTCGCGGCGAAGAAGAATCGGCCGACCTTGAAGCATTGTCTGGAAGCGAAGCCCTTCGAGCCGCAGGCAGAGATTCTGTTGCCCACTAGCGATGCGATGTTGGCCTTTATTTCGTCGGGATTGCTGACGCATCCGGAGATGGTCGGGTTGAACCCTGAGTATCTGCACGAGCTGATGTGGGGAGCGG
Organism: Terriglobia bacterium; assembly: GCA_963766615.1. Taxonomy (GTDB): domain Bacteria; phylum Acidobacteriota; class Terriglobia; order Bryobacterales; family Bryobacteraceae; genus Palsa-187. The sequence continues at coordinate 211,997 of CAVYBC010000002.1, read as the reverse complement.
CACCGCGTGCGGCATTGGCTCGCGCGCTGTTAGCGGGCAAGCTATTCCACTTCGACATCAATGACGGCTACAGGCTGAAGCACGACGTCGATATCGGCGTCGGCTTGGTCAATCCGTTGGATTGGCTGAATGTACTGGTGCTCTTGAGGAGCCACAACTACCAGGGGCCGTTCAACCTGGATTACAAGCCTCCGCGCACGACCAGTAATTTCGGAGTCTTCGAAGTCAGCTTCCCTACCGCGGTGGATCGATTTATCACGCTATGGGAGATGGCCGGCGAAGTCATCTCCGACCCGGTCATTCACGAAGCGACAGAAGCCTTGAAGGCTGGAGGGCCTCCCGCAGACCCAAGAGATGCCGCGGCCATTTTTACGGCTAACAAGGAACTCCTCACCTTGCATGAGCTGGTGGCTCATCGCATGGTTCAGATCTTGATCGGCCAACATCGCGGCAGAACGTTTGCGTGATGATCGTGGCTAGAAAATAGCTCTATCGCCCGAGCTAGCACAAGCGCGATATCTTCCCGCCACGGTGGCGCGGCGATCTGAATTCCAATCGGCAGACCTTCGCGCGACATTCCGCACCTGACCACGGCCGCGGGCCAGCCGGTGAGATTATGCGTCATCGTATAACTGAATCCGCGAAATATGGACTCTTCAATAGAGGTACCGTGCGCTACGGCGGGGTGCGCGGCGACAGGCGAGAGGATCGCATCGTAGCGGGTGAGAAACGCGAACATTCGAGCGCGAAAACGATCGAGGCTTGCCCAGTATTCCGCGAAACCGTCGATTCCCGTGCGGCAGCGCTCCAATTTCGCGAGCCAGCCGTCCAATAGCGGATGTGTTTTTACACTCCCGATTTCCTTCAGGTAGTGGCACAGGCTGTCGCCGCCATCTGGACCTATGAATTTCATTTCGAGGTCGTAGCTCTCTTCGATCCCCTCGGGCCGGCATTCTTCCATAGACCCTACTTCCGGCGAGAGTTGGCGAACGGCATCGCGGATCGCGGCCACAGTGTCATCATCCGGAGTAGCGATGCCGTTATCGGTGAAGAATGCGATTCGCAAATCGCGCAACGATACGTGCGCTGGATCTCCATAGGGCATCGGAATCATAGTCCTGTCGCGACTGCATCGCCCGAGCAATACCGGCATGATGCTCCAAAGATCCTCCACCCAACGCGCCATCGGACCGATCTGCCATAGCATCTCGATCCAGCCGCTGGGCGGGGGAATGTGGCCCGCTCGTGAAAGACGACCGGAAGTCGGCTTGATGCTGGAAATTCCACAGTAATGCGCCGGCAACCGGACGCTCCCAGCCGCATCGCTTCCTAAGCCGAACGGCGAACCGCAGGCGGCGATAAGCGCGGCCTCTCCTCCACTCGACCCGCCGGAGGTGCGTGACAAATCGTACGGATTATTTGTGCGCCCATAGATCAAGTTGTCGGTCTCAAATGCGAAGAGCAGATCCGGCAGATTGGTCCGCGCGAGCGGAATCGCACCGGCGGCGCGGAGGCGAGCGACCAATGTAGCGTCTTCGGCCGCGGGAGGGGAATTACGAAGTCCCAGAGTGCCAGCGGAGCAAACTGAACCTTCCACCTGGATGGAATCTTTAATCGAGAACGGCACGCCTTCGAAGACCCGCATCGGCTTGCCCGCCGCTCGCCTCTTGTCCACCGCCGCAGCTTCACGCAACGCAGACTCTCGAAGGACTTCGACGACCGCGTTGATGGTGGGATTGATCTCGTCGATGCGGGCGAGGTGGAAGCGAACCAGTTCGACGGCGGAAATTTCGCCATCGCGAATCAACTGCGCCTGGCGTGTGCCTGAGCCTTGAAGGATTTGGCTCACTTCAAGATGCCGCGCGATTCATCGACAGTGATGAACTGATTCGCCATTAGATTGGAGAACTTCTGCTTGGTTCCGCTGGGCCAGGTGATTTCCATCGATGTTACCGCCGGATCCTGCCCCAGCCCGAAAACGATAGCACGATCGCTCTGCGAAGCGTAACTGGAGCCGCTCCGCACGACGTTCCACTGTTTGCCGGAGGGGGACGCGATCGAAATGGAGGCGCCGATTCCGTCGCGATTTGATTTTGAGCCTACGGTGCGGATGGAAATCCAATGATTCTTGTTGCCGCCATCGTTGCGATACAGGTATGCCGGTCCGTTGTTTGAGGTCAGGAGAACGTCCAGGTCGCCATCGTGATCGAAATCACCATAGATGGCGCCGCGGGCAACCAAGGGTTTGGTAAAGTCTTTTCCTACGTCGTTCGACACGTTGTCGAACTTCGTACCTCCCACATTGTGAAACAGCAAAGGCGGTTCCTGATATTTGACTTTCGGTTGAACGCGTCCGATCTCTTCCTCAATGTGCCCGTTGGCCGTCAGAATGTCGGGGTAGCCATCCAGGTCGTAGTCGAAGAAGAAGACGCCGAAGGTGAGCGACAACAAGCTCTCGCGCCCCACGCTGGACTTGCGAGCCTCGTCGACAAATAAGCCGTTGCCTTCATTGTGATAGAGGCCCAGCATCTGGTTCGAAAAATTGCCGACGAGCAAATGCGCGCGGCCGGTGCGGTCGTAATCGGCCCAGTCAACGCCCATAGCTCCGCGCGCAACACCGTCCTCTCCGTAGGCGATGCCGGCGGCCATGCCCTGATCGCTAAAAGTACCGTTCCTATTGTTGTGATAGAGCTTGTTGGGCTGAGTATCGTTGGAGACGAAGATGTCGGGCCAGGCATCGTTGTCAAAATCGAGAATCGTGACGCCGAGAGATTTGCTATTCGGATCGCCCAGGCCAGCCTGGCGAGTCACATCTTCAAAGCGTCCTCCGCCCAAATTGTGAAACAGTTTACTGGAAGTGCCTTTGTAGGATTCGGGCGTGCAGTAGGACTTCACGGTGCCGTCCATGGAACACCACAGATCGCCTTTTACAGTCCATTGAACGTAGTTGGCGACGAACAGGTCGAGTTTGCCATCGCGGTCGTAGTCGAGCCAAGCGGCGCTGGTGCCGAAATTGGCGTTTCTGATTCCCGATTGAGCGGTTACATCTTTGAATTTTCGGTTGCCTTCGTTGTGGAAGAGGCGGTCGCCCTCAAGTGCAGTGATGTAAACATCGTCGCGACCGTCGTTGTCGTAATCGGCTATAGCAACTCCGATACCGTACATTTCCACGTCTAGCCCGCTGCCGCGCGTGATATCGGTGAACGTTCCGTTATGATTATTCCGATAGAGCGCAGCAGTCGAATGCCGACCGCGCGACGTCCAGTCCTTGCCGTTCACCAGCAGGATGTCGATCCATCCATCGCCATCCGCATCGAAAAAAGCCGCGCCGGACCCGAGCGTTTCCGGAAGATATTTCTTGCCCGACTTACCGGCGTTGTGAACAAACTTGATTCCGGCCTGCGCCGTCACGTCGGTGAACTGGACGCTCGACGCAGGCGATGAAGCAATGCCGGTGGTCAGACCCATCAGAAGTACGATGCAACACACGGCGGCGATCGCCCATCTCACTTGCGTTCCTCAATTCGATTTTCCGCTACCTTTGCAGGAGGCAACGCCCGTACAGTTTGCCTAGGAGGAGGTTTCAAGTCGATGCTCTCATGGTCGTGAATTGCCTGTCGTTCATTATTGTCTTCGGCGCTCGCTAGACGAGCTTGGCCCGAAATCGCCTGGGAGGATTCGTCGGCTTTGAAGCGCTGGAAGAGCTTCTGCTCGCGCTCCGCGGAGGCGAGGTCGCCGATTCCCCGGTAAGCCAACATTGCAGTGTAGTGCATCTGCAGATCTTCGGGGTCGATTTCAGAGACTTTTCTCAGGGCTTCGATTGATTCTTTATAGTTTCGCTTTAAGAACTGGATTCGTGCGACCTGATTCCACACCACGCGGTCGCGCGGATACTTAGCGTTCACGATTGCCAGATCCTTCAGCGCCGCATCGTAGTCGCCATCCGACTTTTCGATCAGCGCACGGAAATAATATGTTCGGCCCAAATTCGGATTGGCCGTTAGGGATCTCTGGATGAACGGTTTGGCCCGCTCGGTCTCGCCTTCCTGGATCAACGCACGCGCGACGTTGAGCCAACCGTCGGCATAGGCAGGTTCGGCTTCAGTCACTTTGGTAAAGGCATACTCGGCGCCCTTAAGATCGCCTTGCAGCAAAAGCCCGATTCCCCAGTCGTTCCAGCGCTCACGCGTCTTGCTATTGGCGACCTGCTGCCATTTTAGAGTTGGGGCGTTGTCGGTTAGATCGATGCTCGCTTCGGCTTTTGCCAGCACAGTGATAGGTGTCACGGGGGGTTCGCCCTTCACCTCGCCTGAAACGTTTGCGGGAATATTGGCTGGACTGAAGCTGTAGGCAGCGCCGTTGTGATCCAGGCCAATCTTCGCTTCTTCGCCCGGTTTCGGTTTGCCGGCGTAAGCAAATTGAGTGTAATACCAGGAGAACTTGCGATGGTTGAGTTTCGCGGTCAGGTGGATCGGGCCGCGGGCGTCCTTGGGAATGTTCAGCAGATAGTGGACTGTGTCAGCCGCGCCGGGCTGGATTGCGTGAACGTAAAGCACGCTACGTGCCTGCCAGGCATTGCGCTTGTCGATCTGATTACCGTCGTTGTCTAGCTGATATGCCTTGTAAAAATGGGCTCCGGGCTCCACTGGCCCTTTGCCGCCGTCTTCGACCTGTCCGCTCCAGAAAATCACTTTGCCAGAGGCGTCGGTGGCCTGAAGCTCCAACCAGATATCGAAGGAATCGAGTGTGCCGCCAGGGAAGAAGTGGCCGATTTTGCGTGTTCTGACGACTATGTCGACACGCGCCGATGAACCTGGGCTAAATTTCGGGTGCGCCTGATCGAGAGGAGCGGCGACATCGCCGACCTCGCGAATGAACGTGTCGCCCTGCTGTTCCGCTTCTTCTCCAATTGCCGAACCTGAACTCAGCTTGGGACTGGTAGAGGCCCTGCGGACCATTGCCATTTGCTTACCTGTATTCTGCACTGGGGAGGCGGCGAAGATGTCGACCGATATGAAGCCAGAGGTGAGGAATTTCTGTTCGATTGCCAGCTGTTCGGCGTCTTTGTTCGCATTGGCCACCGCGGTATTCGCCGCCGGAAATCGGTGCGAGTGGATCCTGCCATCACGGTTACCCAGTTCCTTTGAGGGCTCCAGCGGCATGTGGCAATTGGAACAGGTCTGGCCTTCGGGCGGATAGTAGAACGATCGCGCGCCCTCGCCGAATCCCGAGGCTTGCCAATTGTCGTAGTCGTTAAAACCACGGAACCAACGATAGTTGTTGACAGGAATATCGAGATGGACCTTGTGGCAGGTGGAGCAAAACTCGGAAGCCTGCTCTGTCATGAAAGGCTTTAGAAACGTCTCGCGGTGAGGCTCCGGGTTCAGATAGGTCATGAAATCGACCAGGCCGCGCACCAACTTATTCTTACTGGTCATCAACTGATGTAGGGGCGGATATTCGATGGTGAAGCCACTGTTGCCCATGGTGCTATCGACGTGCACGATGGCATGACAACTGGTGCAGGCCAGCCCGGCATGAGCCTCAGGAGTGTCGATCTGCTGCTTGATCGGCTTTTCAAATCGTCCATTGAAGAACACCGCATGATCATGGCATCCCGCGCACCACTTGCTCGGCTGTGGCGAGCCCTGCGTGTCCTGCATGTATTCAATAGCCTTGCGATAAAACTGATTGTTGAACGAAGCAAAATGATGTGCCGATGAATTCCATTCGTCGTAGATTTGCTTGTGGCATTCTCCGCAAGTTTCCGAGTCCATAAAAAAGTTGGAAGGAATGATACCGCCGACGTTGGTTTGCGCGGAAGCCGGGAAGAAGGGCGATTTTGGCCCACCACCTTCGCCTTCCATGGACAGCGGAGCGTTTTGCGGATTGGCGATGCGATCGTTAGGGTCGGGAAAGAAGTGTTTGTAGCTATGGCTAATGAGGGGTAGCGCGATGAGTATGAACAGTGCGGCTTCAAAACCTCTTCTAAATTGCAACCACCCGCTTTGCTGAGACGCCTTCTTCCTAACGAACGGAATCAATGCGATTACACCCAGTGCCGCGGCTGCTATATGCGCCCAGAGCAGCCATTGATTGGCGCGAATGTTTCCTGCGTACGTCAGGACAGCCCCCAGAGCGAACGCCAGCAGCAGAACGCCCACAGCGACAGGCGCACCAGCCAGTCCTGTGCGTCGCAAGACAGAGAGCAGCGCGAAGGTGAGGACTGTGCCAAGGACGACATGTCCCAGGACGTTCATCATGTAGAAAACCGTGGCTGAAGAAAATGCCGCCACGTAGGCCGTGTTCACCAGCAGAATGAGAAATAAGATCGCGGTCCAGTACGGAAGGCTTCTATTCCTCATTCGCTAATCCTAGAAGAAAGCCTCGCCGGTGTTCCCGGCGAGGCCTCTAAAACTTCCCTTCGCGTGAGCCAGTGTATCAGAAGGTGAACTTGGCAACCAGTTGTCCGGTTCGAGGTGTAGTTCCCGCTCCGTTCAAGGTGTTGACAAACCCGTAACCAGCCGACAACGCGCCGCCGGGGTTATTATTGGCAGCTGCCGTGCCCGTGTTTTGGGCGGTCGGTTGAGTGAAGAAGACACGGTTAAAGACGTTCTGGAATTCGGCGCGAATCTGTAATTGGTACCGCTCTTTGATTCGGAAGATACGGCCAAAGCTGAGAGACTCGGCAGGCTGGCGCTGCCACCGGTTGTCAACGTAATAGGGTGCGGCTCCGCCGAATTGGCCGGAACCGACGTCGGCAAAGGCTTTGGGGTTCAGCACCAGAGTCTTGGTGGGATCGAAGTGCGAGTTGGGGTCCACCAGGAAGAAGGGCTGTCCGGGGACAACGTTTTCAAGCGTGTTGCCACCGCCCCACAAGGCCGGGTTGTTAGAGGTACCGCGCTGCAGTTCCTGCAGGAAGTTGTTGGCGGATGGAGGAGTCGCCATCAGCGTCCCACTTTGGTAGCGGAGAACTCCGCCCAAAGTCCAATCGCGGGCGATGTACTGGAAAGTCTTGCCCCAAAAATTGGGTTTTGGTGAGGTGTAGCTGAAGGTGATCACCAGCACTTGTGGATGATCGAAGCCAGAAATCTGCTTGGTGGTCGGAAGGTTGAATACGTCGTTAATGATCGGCGCGTTGGGCGTCAGATATCCCGTGTTAGAACTCGCGCCGTTGGTCAGTTCCTTCTGGAACGTGTAAGATCCCTGCATGCTCAGCCCGTGGGAATAACGTTTGGTAATCTTGACCTGCAGCGAATCGTACCAAGTGTCACCCATGGGCGGTCCCAGGAAAGGTGGAATGCCATTCCATTGCGGCTGCGGCCGCAGAGCCTGGCCGAGCGTCTGATAGGACGGGAATCCCGGATAGACGTTGTTGGGATTCGCGAGCAATGGGAAGCGGGCGATCACCGCCGGACTGTTGATAGGAGTGGTGAGCAGCGTAAGGTCGGCCGGGTTGTTGGTATTGATCCCGGTGGTCGATCCATAGGCCCTGGTCGCGGCCAAACCTTGCGGAGTGAGCGCGTTATAGGCCTGCGAATCTAGCGTCGGGGCGGTGAACCATGCGCCCCGATTGCCCACGTAGGAAGCTTCGACTAGCAGGTTCGGGAGGACCTCGTGCTGCAGTCCGATGCTCCACTGGAAGATGCGAGGCAATCTGCCGGTGTTCGGAGAGATTGAAATGAAAGGCGATTCGAACGGGACGCATGGCGTCTTGCCGTCGGGACCGCAGCCCGTTGCGGAGGTTTGGTTGGGATACCTCGAATTAAAGTTGGGGTATGTCAACACAGGATTTCCAAAGACGTTGCCGGGAGCAAAGGGATTCCCCTGCGCCAGTGTGGATTGAATTCCCTGACCGGTTCCCAAGGGGGCGGACAAGGTCTGAAAGTCCGGAACGCTATAGGACAAGAACGCGTTATCGGAAGAGGCTGAGTATGCAATCGCGCCACCTGCACGGAATACCGTCTTGGGTCCGATTTGATAGGCCACACCAATCCGCGGCCCGAAAGCCCACGGATAGTTGTGGTTAAAGGAACAATTGCAGGTCGCCTGGTAGATCACGCTCCCAAGCAAGCCGCCGGCGGCCGGGTTTGGAGTATTGAACGCGGCGTTCTGCATACGGCCGTACTGTTCCGTCAACAGCGAGGCGTAGTCGTACCGCAGCCCAAGATCGACGGTGAGTTTGCGCGTCACTTTCCAGTTGTCCTGGAAGAAAAACCCGAAAGAGTGGTTGCCCAGGCGGCTGTCGGTAATGGCGGAAACGTTCAGGCTGTCGGGGTGCCCCAGCAGGAAGCTAGCGTAGGGGAATCCGGTCTGAAAGAGTCCCGTGGCTGGATTGCCATATTCCCAGGGATTGGCAGTCTCGAAACCGGCAAAGCCATAAAGGCCGTTAGCGCGAGCGCTACTCTGCTGCGGGAAACCTTCAAGAGTCATTTCCGCGCCCCACTTAAAGGTATGGTTCCCACGGACCCACGTCATGTTCGCATTGGCCGTAGGCTTGATTTCTTTCAGGGTCTGGGCCGAGAATGCGCCGACCCCTGGCGCCGGAGCTCCAAAACCCGATCCAAGCGCTAGGCCGCCCGTAAAAATGCTATTCAATCCCCCAATGGAAGGAGTCAGATTGCTGGCCGGGAATTGCTGGTTAGGCGCCCAGAGGTTGCTGGTGCTGGTGGAAGGAGTGATGGTGGGAAGGTTGTCGTAAAGCAGACCGGCTCCCACGTGCGCGAGCAAGGTCGGGGTGACAGTGTAGTCCCCGTTGATGCGAACGGTCTGCGCCCTCTGATTGGTGGGCGCTACAGGCGCTAGGGCCGCGGAAAATCCGTTCGTGTTCGGCGAGAATTGATAGGTCTGGGAATAATACCCAGAGATTTTCATCTTTGAACCGATGTTCTGGTCGATCTTGAACGACGGAATGGTGGTGTGCCTGTAGTTGGAGAACGACGGCACATTGTAGTTACTTGCGATACCCGGCGCATTGGGAGAGATGAAGGTCGACTGGATCTTAGCCGCTACGGGGTCTATCCTGGACTTCGGAATCGTGTTGTTTGGAAAAGGATCCTCGATCGTCTGACCATTGGGGGCCTGACGCGCTGTGGTTGGATCGAAAATTGTATACGTCAGGAAGCTGCGGCCCAGCGGATCGGGAGCGACCGGCACCGGGAACGTGTTCCCACTGAAGTCTCCGCTCTGCATGGCCGCCGTGGGAGCGGTCGCAATTGTTGTGCTATTGGTTGTGCTCTGCCGGAACTGTTCAAAATTGAAGAAGAAAAAGGTCTTGTCTTTGCCGTTGTAAACTTTGGGGATGATTACGGGTCCGCCGAATGTGAAGCCATAGTCGTTCCGCCTCAGTTCATTCCTGATGTGCTCGCCGTTTCCGTTGTTAGTGAAAGGCGTCCCGGAATTCAAGAACTCGTTCTGAAAATAGTCATAGCCCGAGCCGTGGAACTGGTTCGTGCCCGACTTCATCGTGTAGTTGATGTACCCGCCGCCGACCTGGCCGTACTCGGCCGCGAAATTACTGGTCTGGACCGACACCTCCTGAATGGCCTCAACACCTTGCTGCACGGCCTGGTTGGATTCTTTCCACATGCCATTGGTGGAGTCCTGGCCTTCCACGCGAATCGCCTGAGAACTGGAGGGCAACCCGTTCACGCGGAGGGTATTGTCGGTCGCGAAGCTCGCGCCGGGCAGCGTAGTTAACACCGAAAGCGGATCTCTAATGTTACCTAGCGCTCCGCCGCCGCCGTTCAGGTTGAACAGCGGAAGAGCCGTCGCGTCGGTGTAGCTAACCTGGTGGCTCAACTCCCCGCTTTCCGTTTTCAACAACGGGGCTTCCTCATTCACCGTCACGGTGTCTGTGGACGACCCGATGGCAAGAGATGCATCGGCACGAATAGTCTGGGCAACCTGGACGATCAGTCCGGGGCGGACAAACTTCTTGAAGCCGTTTGCGCTCACCGACAATTCGTAAGTACCCGCGGGTATCGACGAAATAGTGAAATTACCAGTGTTGGTGCTGGCGCCGCTAAACACGGCAGACGTCTCCGTGTTCTTTACTTCCACGGTGGCATTGGGAACCACGGCGCCCGCCGGATCAGAAACTGTGCCGGTGATGGTACCGCGATCCGTCTGCGCAAACGCCGCCGCGGAAACCAGCAGGAACATTCCAACGATTAAGATACTTTGTTTCAAAGCTATACCCCTTGTTCTGCGGAACTCAATCCCGGGGTCCGGACGCACGTCCAGACAAGAACAATCCCCAGCAACCGGGTTGAGTGTAACGGAGATTACATAGAGAGGCAATGATACGAGGGGAAATTTGACGGGAATTTGACGGCGGGTTAGTAATTGGTTTCTAGATTTTACAAACGCGATTCACCATCTAATTGCGGGTGAGAGGCGCAAGCAGGACCTGGGCGGGCCGCGTATTGTAAGTCCTCTGATAACCGTCATGAACGGCATCGCGAGGATAGTGTTCGCCGGCCGGATAAGGGTACCGCGACATTCCGTGGAAGGGTAGAGGCTCGACACTTTCAGAGTAGGCGGTGTTAGGATCCCGATCCTTGGCCCAGCCGTCGACCTTCAGCAGGAAATCGCGGGTCGATCCAGGGCCTGGGGGCGGGCCCGCGCGAAATTGAAGGCGCACTTCATCCCCGGACCCCATGACGACCAGCCGGTCGTCAAGGTCTTTCAGCAACTCCGTCACCGCACCATATCGGGTGTAAAGACCCGAGGTGGGATTCCAGAAAGAAGCAGGCGAAACGGACCCGTAGAAGAACGTGTCAGGTTGTTGGCGCAGAGGGTGTATCCGGGACTCCGAGAAACCCCGAAAATGCAGATCGGCGGAGTCCATGGGGATCGGGTCTATTTGCAAGCCGCCATCGGAGGTTTCCTCGCTCAGAAAGATTTCATCCCAATACACGCAGAGGTTGGTGACGATCCGGACTTTCCGGCTTGCCGAAAGAAACTCAATAGGGACCGCGATTGTCTTCGGCTTCCCCGCGGGCATTCCCATGTCCGGGTCGACCGTTCGCCACGCGCCGCTCGCGTCCTGTACCTGGAGATACGGCATGATCAGGCCCGACTTGGATTCCTGCGAGGCTCTTCGGAAGGTGCTTCCGTCAGGCCAATCCACCCATCCGTTCATCAGCAGAACCGACTTGCCCGAGGGAGATGCCGAGCCGAAATCCAGATCGAGCGAATGCAAATCGGCAACGCCCGTTTCGGAGCGCTCAAAATGGTTGGGATAACGTTGGTCTTTCACGGTCAGGAGCGGTAGCACATTCTCGCCGTGGCTGTCACGCGCTGACCGTGGATAGATGCGGTGGTTGACGTTAAACAACCGGAAGTCCGGGTAAGGCGGCGACTTGAATCTTTCATTGGTGAAGATTTCCGTGCCGATGGGGTGATCCACCGCGTACAACTGGACCTGATCCAGATAGGAAACCTCGCTCAGTTCCTCCGTGATGGCCACGTCGTACTTGCCCTCCCGGGCGCGGAGAGAAGAACCGGGGATTTGGATGAACTCCTGGTGGTCCACCGGAAAGAAGCTGCCATCGCCATCGCGAGCGCCCAGCGGAGCAACCCCCAGAACGTCGGTGATGAACTCGAAGTCGTGTCCGTTCCAGCACCAGATCATCGGGCACGATCCCGACAAACGCTGCGCTTCCGTAAACAGGTGTGTCTGGTCCGCAGCCTGCCGGACTTCATTCTGAATCAGTCCATTGGGCCAGGTGATGCGGACCACATCGATGAGGGAATTGTCTCCTGTATCGAAAAGGAGAGGCACGCCGGAGTAAAACTGCCGCGCGTAGAGGTTCCCGGCCTTGATTTCGACCAGCGCGTCCTGCGCAAGCTTGAGGCTGCGGACACCCTTAAGCTGAACACGGATCCAATGGCGACGGCTGGCGCCCTGGTTACGAAGAAAGTCGGCGTCGATCAGGGTAGGGCTGACGGGGGTCTGCTCGAGGAGTGCCTCTATTGAGTAACGCCCACCCAGGCGATCGCGGTAAAGGACCGCCGGTCGGTCGCTATAAAATACCGCCAGATCGAAAGCCTTGCTATCCGGCATGACGCGCAGCTTCTCAGCACGGGTGATCTGCCCATTTGCCTGGACGAAAGGCAAGTCTCCAGTGCGATCCGCCCAGCCGGCCGCGCCTTGATTCCGCATCAACGCAGGTTTAGAACCCAGCAAGACTACGTCGAGGTCATAATCGTGATCGTAATCCATCCATACAGCGGCGTCGAAGCGGCGGGCCGGAAGAGAGGCCTGTTGGCGAACGAACTTGCCGCCACTATTGCGATATAACTGGGGCCCAGCGGGCAGGAGCACGCAGAGATCCATCAGGCCGTCGTTGTCAAAGTCGCCTGGAGCGACGCCGATCACGCCGGTTAGGGTTTCGAGGCCGGTTTCTTTCGCTAATTGCTCTCCGCGGAGAAACAACTCGACACCCTTGGCTGACCATACCAGCCGGTCGGCTTGACCATTGCCGGTGGAGTCTATCAGGATCCAGTTCGGATTGCTCGGAGGCTCCGGAGATAGATCTTCCATAGCGCGTGTCTCGCGCGGATCGTAGATTTCGGCGTAGTCGCACCACTCGGCGTCCTCTGGGATCACCCACGTTTTCTGTAACGCTTGAACGCGCTGGAAATCGGCGAGGTAGAAATTCATCTTCGCCCTGTTTCCCTCAGAACGGTAGACGTTGTAAAGCTGGAAGCGTGCGGCCGCGAATTGTGGATCGAGTTCTGCCGCCTTTTCAAACTGAGCCTTGGCATCGGCTTCCCGGTGCTGCTGCCGGTAAAGCAACCCAAGCTGAAAATGTGGAACCGCTTCGGCGGGAACACGCTCAATCATTCCTTCGAACTGGCGGGTGGCCCGGCTTGCGTCCCCCTGATGCTTGTAATAGATGCCGAGATTGAACCAGGTATGGGAAAGCGATGGGTCCTGGCTTTGAACCTCTTCGAGGAGCTTCACAGCCTCCCGTTCTTCTCCCGCGCGCAACAGCGCTAAGCCTAAGTTAAGCTTGTCGCGGAGGGAGTTCGGCGCGATCTTGACCGCTGCGCGAAACTGGTCCACGGCTTCCTGTTTCGTGGTTGGATTTTCGTAAAACGCTTTGCCGAGGTTGCGATGTTGGGTCAGCGCGGTCTCATCGGTCCTTGCTGTTGGCCGGGAACAGGACGCGCACAGCACTACCGCCGCCATTGCCCAACGCTTCAAAGCGGCGACCCCAGTTGCCGCAGCCCCTGCTCGATCTGCGCAAGCAATTGCGGAGGACCGCTTTTGAGAGCTCGGGCCCGCGCCTGTTTAAGATAGTCCGTGGCCTGCGACTTATCGCCAGAGTTGGCATACGCCTGCGCGAGAAACATCATCACGACGGTCGTGTAGGAATCGTCCACCTGCAAGGCAGGAAGCAGAACGGGAATCGCTTCGCCGCTGTGGCCCTGGGCGAGCAGAAGTTTGGCCAGTTCCAGACGGGCGGGGCGAAATGAAGGCTGAGCCGCGAGCGCAAGACGATAATGAGCGATCGCTTGCGCGGGTTGATTTTCTTTCTCCAGAAGATCAGCCAGCCACGACTGAGCTTCAGGGTCATCGGGCTTCAACTCAATGGCTTTGTTGATGGCCGCGTTCGCTTCAGCGAACTTGCCCTGGCTTGCGAGAGCGGTCCCGTAATACATGTAGACTTGCGGAACTTTAGGGCCGATACTGCGGGCTCGCACATACAGAGACTCTGCTTCGGACGGAGTCGCCTGATTGGGAAACTGAGCCATGTAAAGAAGGTTCACCAGCGCGTCCGGGTTGTCCGGGTACTGCTTCAGCACCTCTTTATAGAGCCGCGAAGCTTCATCGAACTTTCTCTGCCCCATGAGTTCTTTGGCCTGAGCAAGCCGATTTTCTACTCCAGTGGCAAGTTTGAAGACCTGGTCAAGCAGTTCGTCACCCTCCGGCGGTTTGTCATTCTTGTGGCTCTCCGCCAGGGAGTAGAATTTTGCGGAATCGTCAGCGTGGCCGATTCTCTTACCAGTTTCCGCCAGACCATACCAGGCTGCTCCGAAGTTCGGATAAGCCTGGCAGGCCCGCCGATACAGATCTTCGGCGGCTGCAAAATCCGTCTCAGCATATTTGACACGCGCGAGCAAATAAAGGGTCGGGGCCGAATCGGGATCCCGGGCAAGAAGTGGCCCAAGTGACTCGTCGCTTTCTTTGAAGCGCCCTTGTTTAAAGAGTAATTCCGCGCGCTTCAGAATCGCAGGAGCATAGTCGGGGCGAATCTTCAATGCATCCGATATCGACTCCAAAGCCGATTCCGGGTTCGAGCTTTGCTGTAGAGACAAACCCAGATAATAGCGCCACGCAAATTCTTTCGGCTCCAGCCGGATCGCGCGCTGGTAAGCGAGCACCGCGGGAGGATAGAGCGTGTGTGCCTGCAGCACCATTCCGAGGCGGCCGGAAGCCTGTCCACTTTTGGACTGTGCAACCGCTTCTTTGCGGGCCGTCTCAATCGCGTTCTGCACGTCAGAATCGAGGCCGTTTAGCGGTACCGTAGGAACAGGTGGAATCGCGCTGCTGCACGAGAATTGAGCAATTGCGGCCAGAATCGCTATCGCAATTGCGGCTTGCCGCTTCATAAGTCTGTTGACACCATAACATACGCATGCGATTCTGTAGCGACGTGAAATCAGGATATTTCCTGTTCGCTTTGGTCGCCGGTTTTCTCCTTTCCTGCCAGCCTTCAAGCACTCACAAAGCCCCACTTTTTGAAGATATCGCTAAGCAGAGTGGGATCGACTTCTGGCAATTTTCCGGTGCCACCGGTGAATATCTTCTGCCAGAGATGGTCGGGTCGGGCGCGGCGCTTATCGACTACGATAACGACGGCGATCTTGATGTTTTCCTGGTCCAGGGTTATCCAACAGACCCGCAAGGGAAGGCGCTCGTGCCCCTGCTGTCAGGCTGGAAGCCCGGAAATCGCTTGTATCGCAACAATCTGAACCCCAACGGCAAACTCAGCTTCACCGACGTCACTGAATCCTCCGGTCTGGGCTACGCGGGCAAGGGCATGGGTGTTGCGGCCGGCGACTATGATAACGATGGCTATACCGATTTGTATGTGACCAACTACGATCACAACATTCTCTATCACAACAACGGCAATGGGACGTTTACCGACGTGACTGCGACAGCCGGAGTCGCCTCTTTTTCCTGGTCGACCAGCGCAGCGTTCCTGGATTACGACCGAGACGGCTTGCTGGATCTGGCCGTGGTCCACTATGTACAGTTTTATCCCCGGCCCTGCTATATGCCTCAGGGGTCAAAAGACTATTGCGGGCCATCGCCCTTTGAAGGAAACGTGACGCAGCTATATCACAATCTGGGAAACGGAAAGTTCAAAGACGTCACCGCGGAAGTAGGCCTTAGTGCGAAGAAGGGACCGGGGCTCGGCATCCTTACCGGGGACTTCGGAACGGACGGATATCCAGGCTTCCTGATCGCCAACGACGGCGCGGCGAATCATCTGTGGATGAATGAGCGGCGCAGTCCGCAGTCGAAACCGAATGATCGCGTTTTTCACGAAGAAGGTCTCACGCACGGACTAGCGTACGCCTCCGACGGCAAACCACGAGCCGGAATGGGAATCGCCAATGGCGATATGTATGGCGACGGCGGCGAAGCGATCGTGGTGACCAATCTTCCGAACGAGGCGTTCACGCTGTTCCGGAAGCAGCCGGGCGGGGACTTCGTCGACTCCACTGAGGAATCGGGACTGGCTCATATCTCCCTGCCCTTCACCGGCTTCGGAGTCGGCCTGTTCGATATGGAAAATCGCGGTCTGCTGGATTTGTTCAGCGCCAATGGAGCTGTTAAGGGGATGGCTGTGCCGAACGGTTTGAATCCTCCTGGCGACCCTTTTCCTTATCGAGAGCGTAAATTGCTTCTGCGCAACGCAGGCAAAGGCAAGGGATTTGTCGACATAACCGCTTCCGCCGGGCCCGCTTTCGAAACCGCGGAAGTGAGCCGCGCCGCGGTGTTCGGCGACGTAAACAATGACGGCGGCGTGGACATTTTAGTCACCAACAACAACGGGCCCGCGCGCCTTCTGCTAAACACTGTGCCCGATCGCGGCCATTGGATTCAGGTCCGTCTGGAAGGGACGCGCACGAATCGATCGGGGTACGGCAGCGTTGTGGAGTTGTTCCGCAAAGATGGGACATCCGTCAAGCAATGGGCTAGGAGCGACGGCAGCTACCTCGCGGCCAACGATCCCAGAATCCACTTCGGACTGGCCGGCGAAAGCAGTATTGACCGGTTTCAAGTCCGATGGCTCGCTGGAGGCTGCGAATCGTGGAAACAAGCCGCGGTGGACCGTGTGGTGAATCTGCAGGAGGGCAGCGGCGAGCCCTGCCGCTGAGCCGTACAATGTCTGTGCCGCTAGAACCGGTAGCCGCCTATGATTTGATCGCGCCCGTATTCGCGGAGTTGGTCCGGCAACGACGCAGGTATCTGGATGCCATCGACGCGCTGGTGATCTCGGCCATTCCTGCAGGGTGCCGTTCGCTGCTGGATGTCGGCGCAGGCGATGGCACCAGGTCGCGCCGCATTGCGCAAAGCTGCGGCATTGAAGAGGTGACGCTTGTGGAACCGAGCGTTGCCATGCAACGGAATGGATCTGCGGGCACCGCGTACCGAACCATGCGGGCCGAAGATCTGCACCTGATCGAGCCTGAGTTCGACGTCATCGTGTGTCTGTGGAATGTGCTGGGGCACATCTTCCCCGCGTCCGCACGACTAGAGTCCCTTCGCCAGTTCGCCAGATTGGTCGCTCCTGAAGGCAGGATCTTCATCGACGTCCATCATCGTTACAACGCCCGGCAATACGGAGCGTTGCCGACCACTCTGCGCTTCTTGCGCGACTGCTTGTCCGGCCGCGTTGACGGCGACGTTCAAGTGTCATGGAGCGCAGGCGAGACACGTTGCGTGACCACAGGGCATGTCTTCACGCATCAGGAAGTTGAAGAGTTATGCCGATCCACCGCCTTAAAGATTGAGAATCGGTTTGTGGTGGACTACTCAACGGGGCGGCAAATGAGCTGGAGTGCACAGGGCCATCTGCTTTACGTTTTGCGGCTCTGAACCACCATGCCGATCGCGTTCTTAAGACCGGCGCAGACCTCGACGATCTGGTCCCCCGTAAGCTGGTTGAAAAAAGGAAGTGCCAGAGTCCTGGATGCGACCTGCTCCGTGACCGCGAGGTCGCGCCCTGAGGCATAAGGCGCGTAGAGCGGCTGAAGATGCAACGGCGAGAAGTAGCGCCCGCACCCGATACCAGCGGCGTTGAGTTGGATGCAAATCGAATCGCGGTCGGCTCCGGTGAAGCGTTCGCACAAACGAACCACATATACGAACCAGCATTGGCGCGCGTGAGGGATTTCGACAGGCGGCGCAATCACTTCGGAATTTCCGCGAAGTTCCAAGGAATATCTCGCTGCAGCAGCCTCGCGGCGTTTCAGAATTTCGGGTAGCCTGCTCATCTGCGCAACCCCCAATGCGCAGTTGATCTCAGACAAGCGATAGTTGTACCCCGGCAATCGATGTTCCAGCCAACCGTCGTCCGGGTTCCTTCCGTGATTACGAAGTGCCCGTATATTCTTGGCCAGACCGGGATCGCGAGTGACGACCATTCCGCCTTCTCCGGTGGTGATGGGCTTGTTGGGATAGAATCCGAAGACTCCCAGAGTGCCGATGCCCCCCACTATTCGCCCGTGGTACTGCGCGCCGAGGGCTTCGCACGCGTCCTCAATCACGGGCAGGCGGCGCTTCCTGGCGATTTCCAAAATTGGATCGAGGTCGGCGGGATGTCCGAAGGTGTGCACGGCGACAATCGCCCGGGTCTTCTCCGTGATGGCCGATTCCAGCTTGCCTGGGTCCAGGTTCAGCGTGACCGGATCGATGTCTGCGAACACTGGTCTGGCGCGCTCCGACAAAATTACATTGCCGACAGCAATGAAGGTGAAGGATGGAAGAATCACCTCGTCACCTTCGCCGATGCCGAGAGCGCGGAGGCAAAGGTGGAGGCCCGCGGTGCCGGAACTGACAGCGATGGAATAGGGAACGTCTACCAGCCGTGCAATCGACTCCTCAAATTCGAGCATCTTCGGCCCGATACTGAGGCGGGAGGTCCGCAATACAGCGGTCACTGCCTCGATTTCGAGTTCGGTGATGTCGGGCTGGGAGAGCGGGATCGTCATCTGGAAGGGGCCCGCTTGATCAACAGGTCTTCGCCCAACTTCACCGAGGCCAGAAGTTCGACGATGCGGCCGGACGCGTGACCGTCGCCGTAGAGGTTATCCATCCCCTTAAGCGACTTCCGGAAGTCAACGCTTCTAGCCGTCGCCACGCGATCGACGATCTGATCGGCGACAGGTTCCACGTCCAGCACGTTGCGTCCGCGCTCTCGTCCGCGCTGCCGGATTCCCACATTGACGGCAGGAAGTTCCACCGAAGCAGCCTCGATGATTCCACTGCTGGAATTGCCCAGGATCAGGTCCACATACTGTAGGAGACTCCAGTAGACGATGGGTTCCAGATTGACGAACAGCCGCGTATTTTCGCGCGAAGAGGAAAGCTCTTTTGCCTTCTCGATCAACACCCGGCTGCCGGCATCGGCGTTCGGATAACAAAACAAGAGCTGACCCGGAATGAGCCGCAGAGCCGCGAAAAAGGCTTCCGCCTCGCGAATGGTATCGCGAGCAATGGTGACGGGGTGCAGTGTGACGACGGCCGCCAGTCGCGCAAGATTAATCGCGAGGCGAGCCTCGATTTCTTCGCGGCTCAACAGCGGACTTCGCCGCAAATGATCCAGTGCCGGTGCGCCTACACGATGAACCCGCCAACCCTCCTCTCCCATGGAGACGACGCGCTCCCGGGCCACCTCCGTCGATGTAAAGTGAATGTGGCTCAGTTTGGTGAGAGCATTGCGGACCGAGTCATCAATCGCACCTTCGCTGATCTCGCCTCCCTCAATATGCGCTACTGGAATTCTTAACGCGAGGGCCACCGCGGCCGGCGCGAGCATTTCGTAGCGGTCCGCGGTCAGCACTAAGAGGTCGGGCCGCATCTGTCCAAGGCTGTCGGCGAGGCTGAGCGTCGCCACGCCGATCGTCTTCGCCATGCCAATATCGCTATCCGAACTCAGCAGACATTCGACACGGAGATCCACAGGGAACCCATCTCGCTCTATCTCCCGGATGGTGCAACCGAACTCGGGTGATACATGTGATCCCATAGCGATGATTTTCACGTCCAGGTCGGGATGTGCAGCCATGTCCTTCAAAGGCCAATAGAGCAGGCTGTAATCGGCTCGCGAGGTTGTGACCACCGCAATCGTGCGCTTCATCGCTGTAGGTTGCTGGGCACGTACTCCGGAACCAACGCACACAGATCCTGAATCAACCCGGCCCGGTCATGCGTGGCAATGCGGCAAGATAACCTTCCTATGCACTCATCCAACTCTCCAAGCGCAATCCGACGTGTCTTGACCACTCGGAGATCTTCCGCGAATCCATCCTGAATCTCACTCATTGAAACCAATTCTTCGGTGAGTTTATCCCCTGGACGAAGACCTGTGAACACGATGGGGACGTCGGTGCCGCTTTCCTGAATCAGGAACGCCGCTAATTCGGCGATGCGCACAGGCTCGCCGAGTTCCGGCACCAGGATTCTTCCCTGGCAAGGCGCGGCGCCGCAACGAAGTATGGTGGCCACTGCTTCACTCAACGTTAGAAACCATCGGCTCGCGTCCGGGTGCGTCACTGTAACAGACTCGCGATCCGATATCTGCCGCAGAAAGGCCGGGACAACACTGCCGGGCGATCCGATCACGTTACACAACCTTATCGCGTTCATGCGGCATTGTTCGCTGCTGAGTGCGGTCACCGTCAACTCCGAGACCCGTTTGGAAACACCCATGACGCTGCGGGGATTCACGACCTTATCGGTGGAAACCAGAATGAGGGTTGACACCCCATGCCGGATTGCGGCCTGCGCCAGAACACGCGTGCCTATGACGTTGTTCCGCACAGCTTCCCTGGGATTGAGTTCCAGCAGAGGCACGTGCTTGAAGGCGGCCGCATGATAGATGACGGCTGGGGGGTAGGGCGTGAGGATGTGATCGAGCAACGCTGCATCTCCTACACTTCCCAACACTGCCTGACGTGGCACGCTACTGAAATCCTCTGCCATCCGCTGGTCGATCTCGTAAAGATTCTGCTCGGAAGCGTCCAGCAGGATGAGGGAGCTTGGATTGGCTTGGGCGATCGCAAGGGACAAGGCCGAGCCGATGTATCCACCTGCCCCCGTTACCAGAACAGATTGACCGTCGTGCGAGCTGGCGAAATGCGTACGGACCTCTTCGGCCGTGCCAGGAAGAAAGCGCCTCCAACCACCCGTATTGGAGGTAGACATCTATTCAGGCTACTCGTGGGCCGGACGGCGATGCAACCGGCCTCCCAAGGCTGGCCGGATCAATCGCCGCTGGACACCGAGCGTGCACTCGAGCCCAGCAGTTCCGTCACTTTCGTACCCACAGTTGTGAGGAATGCGTCCAGACCTGTCGGTTTTGGAATGAAGCATAGAGCGCCCAATTGGATCGCCTGTTCCATTTCCTCTTGTCGAAGAAAGGAACTCATCACCACCTTGGGAACGCCGGCTAGTTTCGGATTCGATGCGGCCGCGGCGAGTACGTCCCTTCCGTCTCCGCGCGGCAGATTGAAATCCACCAACATCAAATCGGGCACGGAACCCTCCCCTGACCCGGATAGTTGGGCGGCACGAATCGCGTCTTCGGCCGTCAGGTAGTGTTCCAGGCGGTAATCGATGGATTGGCGTTTTAGCGCCTCCTCCACCAGCCAGACGTCCGCCAGGTTGTCCTCAGCCAGAAACACGTGTACTTGCTTGGAGTCTTTCATTGGTCCTCTCCGGCAGCAAGAAATGGAAAGACGCGCCTGCACCGGCATCCGACTTCACCCAAATTCTGCCTCCCAGTCTCTCTACCGCTGCTTTGCAAATCGCCAAACCGATACCCGTGCCCGAGTATTGCACTCCGTGCAGCCGCCGGAACACACCGAAAATATAATCGGAATACTTGGGATCGATTCCAATCCCATTATCCTGAACAGAAAAATGCCACCCGCCTTCCTTCGGCTCAGCCGACACGCGGATCACGGGGGGTTGCAACGAACGGTATTTAATACCATTGCCAATCAGGTTCTGAAACAGTTGAATCAGCAGGATTTCGATAGACGGAATACTGGGCAACCCCTCATACTCGATACGAGCTCCGGATTCGTCAATCGCGCTTTGCAGAGTGGCAATCGCAGTTTTGAGAGCCGCGTTGCAATCCACGGTAGTCCACTCCTGCTGGCCGGATTCGCTCACGTGGATGTACTGGCGCAACGCTGACAAAAGTTGATGCATCCGGTTGGCATGGTCCTGGATCATCTGCATCATCTTGTTTTCGCGCTCGCCCAGGGTTCCATTCAGGGTTTGAGAAAGCCACTGGGAATAGGAAAGAACCGTTCGAATCGGTTCCTGAAGATCATGGCTGGCGGCCCAGGCGAATTGCTGCAGGGCTTCGTTGGATTGGGTCAGTTCCCGGGTGCGGACCATCACCCGTCGTTCTAATTCCAGGTTCAGCTTGCGAATTCGTTCTTCCGCCCTCACCTGCTCAGTTGCATCGCGTATCGCGGTGGTTATCAAGGCGGCCTCGGGCGTGGTCAACGGACTCCGAGTAATGTCGGCGGGAAAGGAAGAATTGTTATGGCGGACACCGATCATCCGCTCCGCCGTGTCTCCAGGAGCAGCCCGCGGGCCTTCAGGAACCAGGTGAGAACAAGTCCATCCCGGGATCAGCGTGCGAATATCTCGTCCAATCAGAGTCGCCCGGGAATATCCGAACATCACGTCCGCGCGCGAGTTTGCGAGTTCGATAATACCGTCCTCGCGTGTAATGACCATCGCATCAGGCGCGGCTTCCAGCACAGCGCGAAACTTGCGTTCGGCCCGGGCCCGTTCTTCGGCCTGGGATTGAAGAAGCAGCGTAGTGCGGCTCAACTCGACGAAAACCGCCACCTTGCTTTGCAGAATCTCAGGGACGATGGGCTTGAATAGGAAATCGACGGCGCCCATATCGTATCCGCGAAACAATTGCTCGTCGCTGCGGTAAGCGGTGAGGAAAAGAATGGGAGTCTGCCGCGACCGTTTCCGCGCGCGAATCAATTCGGCGGTTTCAAAGCCATCGAGCTCCGGCATCCGCACATCCAAAAGAATCGCTGCGAAATCGTGATCCAGGCAAAGCCGCAACGCATCGGTTCCGCTTTCGGCCAGCATTAACTCCTGGCCCAGCGGCTCCAGCACGGCTTGAAGCGCCAGCAGGTTATCGCGATCGTCGTCCACCAGCAGAAGCTTCACCCGATCCGCGGCTGTGGGCACTGGTGATCCTCCCGTGTGGCTCAAGATCATAACCTAACGTTAAACCCCAATGTTAAACGACGGAGCTACTGCCGTGGCCATCCTCCGCCAAAACGCCGGCGGGGTCGCCGAGTTTCGCCAGCCAGACCCGCATCACGGAGAAAAGATAGTTCAGGTCCACAGGTTTTGTTACGTAATCCGAGGCTCCCGCCTGAAGGCACTTCTCGCGGTCTCCCTTCATTGCCTTGGCCGTTAGGGCGATGATCGGAGTGGAGCGGAAAAACGGAAGCTGACGGATAGCACGGGTGGTTTCGTATCCATCCATCTCCGGCATCATGATGTCCATCAACACCAGATCGACGTCCGGGTGTTGTTGCAGCGTGGCGATGCCCGACTTTCCGTTTTCCGCGTGCAGAACCACCATGTCGGATTGTTCCAGAACGCTGGTGAGCGCGAAGATGTTGCGCAGATCGTCGTCTACCACCAGGACTTTCTTGCCAGCCAGGGCGAGGTCGGTTTCACGAACCTGGGATAGGACCTCCCGCTGGTGCAACGACAGGCTTTCCTCGGAGCGATGGAGCAGGAGAACCACTTCATTGAGCAGGCGCTCCAATGATGGGGCATAGCGCACCGCGCTGATACGGGCCAGACGGTGCAGGTCGCCGGCGCGCGCCGCATCGATACGAGGCGAACCGAGAATAACCATGGGCGGCACCGCTCCCTCGAATCGGTGCTGCATAGTTTCGATGAATCCCATTCCGCCCAATTCGGAGACCGCCCAATCCAGGACGATTCCATCGACGCGTTTCTCTAATAGCAGTCGCTGTGCTTCTGCTTCGCCGGAGGCGTGAAGAAACTCGCAATCGGGAAGGGAGAGGAACGTCTGAATCTCCTCCCGCATCGGTTCGGACCCACACAGGATGAGCAGCGTCCGTTTCCCCTTCTGTATTGATTCCTCAATTCGCGGGAAGATCTGGTCAAGCAGATGTTTTCCGGCCGCCTTGCCCAGGCACGTCATCGCGCCCAGGGCGAACCCATCGCGTGTGGTCTCCACGCCCGAAACGACGTGTACCGGGATGTGCCGGGTGTCGGGGTCATGTTTCAGATGGTCCAGCACCACCCAGCCGCTCATATCAGGGAGGCGGACATCCAGGGTGATGGCAGCCGGCTTGAAATTCTTCGCCAAGGTAATCGCGATGGCTCCCCGGAATGCAGCGATCGCTTTCAACCCATGCGCGTGCGCGGCTTCCACCATGATCTGCGCGAAAACCGGATCGTCTTCCACAATCAGCAAGACCCGGTCGCCCGGCTGGATCGAGTTGCGGTCGTCCTCCAGGCTCATCTCGGGCTCCATCATCCAGTTGGGCAGCGCAGCAGCTCCGTGCTCAAAACGATTATCGACGTCGCGAGCCATCCATACGCGCATTACGGAGAAGAGAAGATCCAAGTCGACGGGCTTAGCGACATAATCGGACGCGCCGGCGCGCAAACATTTTTCACGGTCGCCCTTCATTGCCTTCGCGGTTAACGCGATGATGGGGAGAGTCTGGAATTCTGGCAGCTTGCGGATGGCGCGCATGGTCTCATAGCCGTCCATTTCCGGCATCATGATGTCCATCAGCACAATGTCGACATCTTTCGTAGTCTTCAGGAGCTCAATTCCAGCGCGCCCATTTTCCGCGTGGAGAATCTTGAGGCCCCGCTGCTCCAGCACGCTGGAGAGCGCAAAGATGTTTCGCACGTCGTCGTCCACCACCAACACCTTGCGCCCGGCCAGCATCGGATCGGTTTGAAGATCCGCCAGAACCTGCTTCTGATGACCGCTAAGAGTATCCTCGCGCCGATGGAGCAGCAGAACCGTTTCCCGGAATAACTGTTCGATTGTGGCTGCGTAGCGCACCGGACCCATGCGGGCGCACCGGTGAATTTCGCCGATCTGCTGTTCGGAGAGCGGGTGGCTGCCCGAAACGACAATGGCGGGAACTTGCATTCTTGAGTGCGATTGAACCGCTTCGATAAACTGGATGCCCTCCGAGTCGGGCAGAATCCAATCCAGCACAATCCCGTCCACGGTTTGGGTTGCCAGAACCTCTGAGGCCGCCGCGAGACTGGGGGCACTGATAATCTCGATATCGTCTCCGGAAAGCAGATCGCGAATATCGGCCGCCCGAACATCGTTCTCTGCAATCAGCAGCAGAACCTGTTTCGGATGCGACATGGAGCGCTCAATCAACCCGAACGCTTCCTGCAACTCTTCCCGGGTCATCGCCTTTTGCAGACAGGACACCGCGCCTAAAGCGAATCCGCGCCGGTTATTTTCGTGTCCGGAGATCACGTGTACGGGAATGGACGCCGTCCGCGCATCATGCTTCAAGCGGTCCAGGAGCGTCCAGCCGCTCATGTCAGGAAGGCGCACATCCAGCGTAATGGCCGCCGGCTCGAATTCCTGTGCCAGCGAAATTGCCGTGGCTCCCCGCATTGCCACCACTACCTTTACGCCGCGCGAGTGGGCGACATCAATCATGATACGCGCGAAGGTCGCATCGTCCTCGACGATCATCAACACCCGATCACCCTGAGTAACCAGATTGCGGTCGTCCTCAACCACCATTTCTTCCACCAGTTCCTTGGGTACCAGGCTGTTGGCGGGAGACAGGATCAGGTCGACATCGCTCTGAGAGTGCGCCTCCACACCAAGTGGTCCTTCCGGTGGCAACTCCAGCTTCGGCGCCGATGAGATGTAAGCCTGCGGCAGGTACAGCGTGAAAATACTCCCACGGCCGACTGTACTCTGCAGGCGAATCTCGCCGCCCAGCAGACGCGCAAGCTCGCGGCTGATGGAAAGGCCGAGGCCGGTGCCCCCGTACCTTCGGCTGGTGGTTCCGTCGGCCTGCTGGAACGCTTCGAAAATAATTCGTTGCTTTTCCTGCGCGATGCCAATGCCCGTATCCGTGACAGAGAGCGCAATCACATTCTTGGCACGAGACAGGACCGGGTGCGTGGGGCTCCAACCGCTGGTTACCAGGTTCATCTCCAGCTTCACGGAACCATGCTCGGTAAACTTCAGCGCGTTGGAAAGCAGGTTCTTCAGCACCTGCTGCAGGCGTTTTACGTCGGTGCGAATATATTCGGACACCAGGCGGGCGTCGGTGTCGATGGTGAAGCCGATGTTTTTGCCTTCCGCCACGTGACGGAAGGTCCGGACGCAATAATCCTGCATCTCCACAAAGCGGACGTTGCCGACCTCCACGTCCATCTTGCCGGACTCGATCTTGGAAAGATCCAGAATGTCGTTGATCAGCGCCAGCAGGTCGGTGCCGGAAGAGTGAATGGTCTCTGCGAATTTGATCTGCTTCGCGCTGAGGTTTCCCTCGGTGTTATCGGCCAGCACCCGAGCCAAAATCAGCAGGTTGTTGAGCGGCGTGCGAAGCTCGTGCGACATGTTCGCAAGGAACTCGCTCTTGTACTTGGATGTCAGTGCGAGCTGCTCGGCTTTTTCCTCCAGCGCGTGCTTGGCTTGCTCGATTTCGCGATTCTTGGCCTCGACTTCCGTGTTCTGTTCGGCCAACAGTTGCGCTTTTTCCTGCAACTCGGCGTTGGTGTTTTGAAGTTCTTCGGCCAGTGCCTGGCTCTGCTGCAGAAGTTGTTCCGTCCGCATGGTAGCGGCAATGGTGTTGAGAACGATGCCGATACTTTCCGTGAGCTGGTCAAGGAAGGCGATATGAATATTCGATAGCTGCTGGAAGGAAGCCAGCTCGACCACGGCCTTTACTTCGCCTTCAAACAGAAGGGGCAGCACGACAATGGTAGTGGGCGTGGAAGCGCCCAGGCTGGAACTGATGCGCACATAGCCATCGGGAACGTCGCGCACCAGAATTCGCTGCTTCTCGCGGGCGCATTGTCCAACCAGGCCCTGCCCAAACCTTAACTGCTGAGGTGCATCTTCCTCCCGGCTGTCCATCGCGTAGCCGGCCATGAACTTGAGCACGGCCGAGCCGCCGTCGGCGCTCTCCGCGATATAAAACGTGCCGCGTTGGGCGCTGACCAGCGGAGCCAGTTCCGATAGCAAAAGCTGCGCTACGGTGAGCAGATCGCGCTGCCCCTGAACCATACGCGTGAACTTCGCAATGTTGGTCTTTAGCCAATCCTGATCGGTGTTCTTGCGTGTCGTGGCCGCCAGGTTGACGATCATCTCATTGATGTTGTCCTTCAGGGACGCTACTTCGCCCTGCGCCACCACGGAAATCGATCTGGTCAAATCGCCCTTGGTCACCGCGGTCGCCACTTCGGCGATCGCGCGCACCTGGCTAGTGAGATTCGCTGCAAGTTGATTTACGTTATCCGTGAGATCCCTCCACAACCCGGCCGCGCCGGGCACGCGGGCTTGGCCGCCGAGCTTTCCTTCGATACCGACCTCTCTGGCCACGGTCGTAACCTGGTCGGCGAATGTCGCCAGGGTATCGATCATGGCATTGATGGTGTCGGCAAGCTCGGCGATCTCGCCCTTGGTCTCCAGGACCAGCTTGCGTTTTAAGTCACCATTGGCCACAGCGGTTACCACCGTGGCGATACCGCGAACCTGGGTGGTCAAATTGGCAGCCATCAGGTTCACGTTGTCCGTGAGATCTTTCCACGTGCCGGCCACGCCGCGGACCTCGGCCTGACCACCAAGTTTGCCCTCTGTGCCCACTTCGCGGGCGACACGTGTCACCTCGCTGGCAAAGGAGTTCAATTGATCCACCATCGTGTTGATGGTGTTCTTGAGTTCCAGAATTTCGCCGCGCACGTCCACTGTGATCTTGCGCGAAAGATCGCCCATTGCCACGGCCGTGGTCACTTGCGCGATGTTACGGACCTGGTTCGTCAAATTGGACGCCATGGAGTTGACCGATTCAGTCAAATCCTTCCATGTGCCCGCCACGCCGTACACATCGGCTTGGCCGCCGAGCCTGCCTTCGGTTCCCACTTCGCGCGCTACGCGGGTTACTTCACTGGCGAACGAGCTGAGCTGATCCACCATCGTGTTGATGGTGTCCTTCAGGGCCAGAATTTCGCCGCGTGCATCCACGGTGATCTTCCGCGAAAGGTCGCCCTTCGCCACCGCGGTGGTCACATCTGCGATGTTACGGACCTGAGCCGTGAGGTTCGATGCCATGGAGTTGACGGACTCCGTCAAATCTTTCCAGGTGCCCGCGACGCCACGCACATCGGCCTGACCTCCCAGCTTTCCTTCGGTCCCCACTTCGCGCGCCACGCGGGTCACTTCGCTGGCGAACGAGCTGAGCTGATCCACCATCGTGTTAATCGTATTCTTCAATTCCAGAATCTCGCCGCGAACGTCCACGGTGATCTTCGTCGTCAGGTCGCCCTTTGCAACTGCGGTAGTAACTCCGGCGATGTTGCGCACCTGAGCAGTCAGGTTCGACGCCATGGAGTTGACCGAATCGGTCAAATCCTTCCAGGTACCTGCAACTCCGCGGACGTCCGCCTGACCGCCCAGCTTGCCTTCGGTACCAACCTCACGCGCCACGCGCGTCACTTCGCTGGCGAAAGAACTGAGCTGATCCACCATGATGTTGATGGTGTTCTTCAGTTCCTGAATTTCGCCGCGCGCGTCCACGGTAATCTTG
Source organism: Terriglobia bacterium (assembly GCA_963766615.1). Classification (GTDB taxonomy): domain Bacteria; phylum Acidobacteriota; class Terriglobia; order Bryobacterales; family Bryobacteraceae; genus Palsa-187. The sequence continues at coordinate 183,905 of CAVYBC010000002.1, read as the reverse complement.
CGGCCAAGATCGCCCTTGGCCACGGCCGTGGTAACCTCCGCGATGTTGCGAACCTGATTGGTCAGGTTCGAGGCCATTGAATTCACAGACTCCGTCAGATCTCTCCACGTTCCGGCGACGCCGCGCACGTCCGCCTGACCGCCCAAGCGCCCTTCGGTTCCCACTTCGCGCGCCACACGAGTTACTTCGCTGGCAAATGCGTTAAGCTGATCCACCATCGTATTGATGGTGTTTTTCAGTTCCAGAATTTCGCCCCGCACATCGACGGTAATCTTGCGGGACAAGTCGCCGCGCGCGACCGCCGTGGTGACCTCGGCGATATTTCGAACCTGGGCCGTCAGGTTCCCTGCCATCGAGTTGACCGACTCCGTCAAATCGCGCCATGTGCCCGCGACGCCCTTCACATCGGCCTGACCGCCCAGCTTTCCTTCAGTGCCCACTTCCCTTGCGACGCGAGTCACTTCGCTGGCAAAGGAGCTGAGCTGATCCACCATCGTGTTAATCGTGTTCTTCAATTCCAGAATTTCGCCCCGTACTTCTACCGTGATGGTGCGGGACAAATCGCCCTTCGCCACGGCGGTGGTGACCTCCGCGATGTTGCGGACCTGGTTGGTAAGGTTCGATGCCATAGAGTTCACCGAATCCGTCAAATCCTTCCAGACTCCGCCTACACCTTTCACCACCGCCTGACCTCCCAGCTTGCCCTCCGTTCCGACTTCGCGAGCGACACGAGTCACCTCGCTCGCGAAGGAGCTAAGCTGGTCCACCATCGTGTTGATGGTGATTTTCAATTCCAAAATCTCGCCGCGCACATCTACCGTGATCTTGCGCGAGAGATCGCCATTGGCCACCGCTGTGGTCACTTCGGCGATATTGCGAACCTGGGCCGTCAAATTGCCCGCCATGGAGTTGACCGAATCCGTCAAGTCTTTCCAAACTCCGCCGACGTCACGCACCTGCGCCTGGCCGCCGAGCTCGCCCTCGGTTCCGACCTCGCGCGCTACGCGAGTTACCTCGCTCGCGAACGCGTTGAGCTGATCCACCATCGTGTTGATGGTGTTCTTCAACTCCAGAATTTCGCCGCGCACGTCGACCGTGATCTTGCGCGATAGATCGCCGTTGGCCACCGCCGTGGTTACTTCGGCGATGTTACGGACCTGGGCCGTCAGATTGCCCGCCATGGAGTTGACCGAATCCGTCAAGTCCTTCCACACGCCGCCCACTCCCTTTACTTCGGCTTGGCCGCCCAGCTTGCCTTCCGTACCCACCTCGCGAGCGACGCGCGTTACTTCGCTGGCAAATGAGCTGAGCTGGTCCACCATCGTGTTGATGGTGTTCTTGAGTTCGAGAATTTCGCCGCGCACGTCCACCGTGATCTTGCGCGAAAGATCGCCATTGGCCACCGCAGTGGTCACTTCGGCGATATTGCGGACCTGCGCCGTGAGGTTGCCGGCCATGAAATTAACTGAATCGGTCAGATCGTTCCACACGCCGCCGACGTTCTTAACGACCGCCTGGCCGCCGAGTTTTCCATCTGTACCCACCTCGCGCGCCACGCGCGTTACTTCGCTGGCAAACGAGCTGAGCTGGTCCACCATCGTGTTGATGGTGTTCTTGAGTTCCAGAATTTCGCCGAGCACGTCGACGGTGATTTTACGGGACAGGTCGCCGCGAGCTACCGCGGTGGTTACCTCGGCAATGTTGCGGACCTGCGAAGTCAGGTTGGACGCCATCGAATTGACGGAGTCAGTCAAATCTTTCCATGTTCCAGCTACACCGGTTACAACCGCCTGGCCGCCGAGCTTGCCTTCGGTGCCGACTTCACGCGCCACGCGCGTCACTTCACTGGCGAACGAGCTGAGCTGATCCACCATCGTGTTAATGGTGTTCTTCAGTTCCAGAATCTCGCCCTGCACGCTGACGGTGATTTTGCGGGACAGGTCGCCGCGGGCCACCGCAGTGGTGACCTCCGCGATGTTACGGACCTGATTGGTGAGGTTCGACGCCATCGAATTAACCGAGTCGGTCAGATCCTTCCACGTGCCCGCGACGCCCGTCACCATCGCCTGTCCGCCGAGCTTGCCTTCGGTGCCCACTTCGCGAGCCACGCGTGTTACTTCGCTGGCGAAGGAGTTCAATTGGTCCACCATGGTATTGACCACTCGGGCGGTGCGGATAAACTCGCCCTGCAGGGGACGGCCTTCCACTTCCAGCGACATCTTTTGGGACAGGTCACCATGGGCCACGGCTCCGATCACGCGGGCGATTTCCGTGGATGGCTGCACCAGATCGGAGATCAGGCTGTTCACTGATTCGACGCACGAATTCCACCCGCCCGTTGCCGAACTGAGCGAGGCGCGCTGACCAATTCTGCCCTCCTTGCCAACCGCCGTGCTGACGCGCCGGAGTTCGTTCGCCATGTTCTCGTTGAATTCGAAAATGTCATTAAGAACGTCGGCAATTTTGCCTGCCAAGCCGACCTGGTTCACAGGAAGCCGGACCGAGAAGTCGCCCTTCTTGAAGGCATAGAGGGCTGCCAGTACCTGATTTGCATCCAGGATTTCCGCCACGGGAACGGCGCGCATAAGGGTCCTTCTGCCGGGCCTGTTTCAGCCCAGCGGCGTAATTGTGGTAACGACGTAGCGTAGCAACTTTGTTGCCATCCACCTAGGCAATAGTTTAGAGCGAAGATAACGAATCATCTTGTTACATTCCGTAACTAGGGGGAAGAAATTGCGCATCCTCACGTTCACTTTGTCGGTTGTATCCTGAAGAAAGAGGCTGAGCCAAGCCTAAGGCCAACCAGGATTTGTGACGATCTCCCGTATGAGGCCTACCCATCTTTGGGGGTAGATACCTCCTAAGTTCCAGGCGAAACGTATGCGTGTTCTGCTTGTTGATGACGATCAGGATCAACTTGCGCAACTGCGGCAAGTGATTATCGGGTGGCGGCATCAGGTGGATACCGCGAGGGACGGGGCCGAAGCTCTAGAGGTTTTGTCTTCCTTCGCGCCCAACGTGATGGTGACCGATTTGAAGATGCCCCGCATGGATGGCTTTGAACTCATGCGGCATCTGAAAGCCGAAGGTGCCCTGCCGCCCACCATTGTCCTCACCGCTTTTGGGAGCATCGAACTAGCGCTTGAGACCGTTCACGATCACGGCGGGTTCTGGTTTTTAGAGAAGCCAGTAGACGTAAGTTGTCTGTATGCACTGTTGCAGCGGGCTTCCGACCACGGGCGGCTCTCCTCGGACAATGAGCGGTTGCGCCTGGAACTGGCCCAGACGGGAGCACTTGGGGATTTGACAGGCAATTCTCCGCAGATGCTCCATATCTTCGCCCTGATCCGGCAGGTGGCACCTACCAGCGCAGGAGTTCTCCTCACCGGCGAAAGCGGCTCCGGTAAAGAACTGGTGGCGCGTGCCATCCATTCCCTCAGTCCTCGCGGCGCGGAACCCTTCGTGGCGATCAACTGCGCGGCGCTGCCCGAGACCTTGATGGAGACGGAGTTATTCGGTCACGAGAAGGGCGCTTTCACAGGGGCATTGGAACGTCGCATTGGGGCCCTGGAATTGGCACAAGGAGGAACTCTTTTTTTGGATGAAGTCGCCGACATGCCGCTGCCGATGCAGGCCAAAATGCTTCGGGTTCTGGAGGACTTCCAATTCAAGCGTGTGGGGGGCAAGACGGAAATGTTCGCCGACGTGCGCGTCATCGCGGCCACCAACCGGGCTCCCGTAAGCGCCATGCACGAGGGGAAGCTGCGCGAAGACCTGTTTTACCGGCTCAATGTTTTTCACATTCACCTGCCTCCTCTTCGCGATCGCATTGAGGATATACCGGCCATCGCCTCGGCCCTCATAGAAAATCTGAACCGGAAGCATGGCACTCATGTAGCTCAGCTGGACGCGGCGGCACTTGACGCGCTGAAGGCTCACCGGTGGCCGGGCAACGTTCGAGAACTGCGTAACACCCTGGAACGCGCCGTGATTCTGGCTGGAGAAGGCCTTTTACTCCGCGAGCATCTGGATCTTCCGGCACACTACCTTAGCGCAGCATCAGCCGCAGTTCACGGCGTCGGGATTGAAGTCGGCATGTCTATCGACGAAGCGGAAAGGGTGTTGATCGGCGCCACGCTGCGGCAGACCAGAAATAACAAAACCAGGGCCGCGACGATTCTCGGAATCAGCGCCAAAACGCTGCACGTGAAGCTTAAACACTACCGGATCCACGACGCCGATGATGACGCTTCAGATCACGCTGGTGACGGGCTTAATAATGATAAGAAGGCAATTCCGCCATAGACAGCCAAAAGCGTTCAATACTTTGGAGAATGTTTGCGAAACCGTCCAGATCCATCGGCTTGGTCAGGTAGCAATTGGCGTGTAATTCGTACGCCTTCGACACATCGCGCTCGGAATTCGAACTGCTAAGAACGACCACCGGAATGTGGCGTAGAGCGGGGTCCTCCTTTATCTCCTCCAGTACTTCGTGGCCGGTTTTGCGGGGTAGATTGAGGTCCAACAGGATGAGCGCCGGCTCGGCATGTTCGCGAATTAGAGTCTCGCGAAGCATGCGAAGCGCCTCCACTCCATCGTCGGCCACCAGTAACGTCGGGGCATTAGGCCCAATACTTAGGGAGCGCCTAACAAGTTCAACGTCGGCCTTGTTGTCGTCGACCAACAAAATCGTGCGTTTCGGAGCGGGCCAAGGTAGTCGCGCTTCCCGGTATTGTTGGCATCGCGGATCTGTCATATTTTTGTTGCATCGCCACCGGCATAGGTTAGTGGATCGGCCCTCAAACTGAGACCAGCACGTCACGTTCCACCGCGAATGCATTGCCCTGTAACGTTTTATGCCGCTTTCAATATAATCGAACCCGATCAAGACTACACACATTAGGAAGAATTTCTGGAGGCCAGATCTCACCTAAGGTCGGCTGCTTATGCCCTAGCGGATTACCGCAACTGCACCAAGCCGCCTTCGGGCCTGACTTCTGTCGGGGGAAAGCATCTCTCTGTATCCCGGGCGAGCCTTGAGTCGACGAACGCGTTCAGCTTGTCAAACATCCAGGAAACCATCGGCGAGGTCTTCACTAGTTCCCGTTGCTGCTGGAGGAGAGCCTCGCGTTCACTGGCTTGATAATCCACCAAACGATGATAGTAAAGGGCTCCGTGCAGTGAGATGCCCTCGCTCATGATGGCGCGGTGCAAATTCCTCAGATGGTTTCCCATTTCCAAAGCCGACATGGTCCGATGACGCCAATAGGGCGCCCCGGTACGCAGATGATTTACGGTCTCCAGTTGGAATCGCGCCCGGTTCGACGCCGAAAGCATGGGGACACCCGTAGCCCGCGTACTGAAAGGAGCCAGAAAGAAGAAATCGGGCGGATGGCTGCGGAGAAAGTCGAGGGTTCTGGCTAGGGTTTCCCGGGATTCGCCCGGGAATCCAACGATCAACGATGCTACCGTGGTGATTCCGTATTTGCGGCACAGATCAATCGCTCGAGCATTCGACTCCACCGTGCAAGATTTGTCCATGTTATCGAGTTGGCCCTGGTCGCCGGATTCCAAACCGATCTGAACCTGGTGCGCCCCTGCGGATTTCATCAGCGCCGTAGTTTTTTCATCTGCAAGATCATCCGCGCGGGCGTAACAGATCCACTTAATTTTGTTCAGACGCCTCTCAATCAGCGTCTTGCAAAATTCGATGAGACGCGCGGGGGGCACCGTAAACAAAGAATCGAGACACGTAATGTAATCCAGGTCAATGGTATTGAGATAATGTTCCCACTCCTCCACCATGCGCCTCGCGCTTTTATAACGAAAGCGATTGTCGCTGAACAGATAAGGATAATTGCAAAAATTACACCGGTAGGGACAACCGCGGACGCTCTCGTAATAAATCATGCGATAGCGTTTTTCATGATCGGCCTGCGAGAGCGACCAATCGGGCGTCATTAGAAAATCGAGATTGTTGGTCGGAGGAACTCCACTTTGGAGAATCTGCGCACCATCCCGCTGGATCAGCCGGCCACCCTCCGGCGGGACCAGGTTTGTAAATCCCGACCTCATCCAATTCACTAACGACGGAATCAGGAACTCGCCATACCCCGCGGCCAGAACGTCAATCTCGCCGGTCCCGTCCCAGCTATCACCAAGCAGGGTGGCCAACGGTCCTCCCACGATGACCCGGTTATGGCTCCGCTTCACCTTCTTCAGCAGCGGAACCAGTTCGCTCAAGTCGCGCAGAAAGGTCGTAGAAACAAAACGCAGTCCGTTTCAGAGAGGAGCCGGTCGACGATTGCAGGCTTGTCGAATAGATCGCTGCAAGTGGCCAACGCGTAAGGCATACCCTCCCGTTTGAGCAACGTTGCAAGGAGAACCTCAGTAAGATCGGGAGCCCACAACTCTTGATTTGTGGCCCGAGGCCTGTGTATCAGGAACTCGGCAAACGCCAGCTTAATCTTCACATCCAACCAAGCGTGTTCAGACGCAAGCCACTGTTGAAGTGCTTTGCGAACGGAGCTCGTCAGCGAGGGCTCCACGCCTGACAGCAGCCCGCCGGTGATGACCAAAACTTTCACATCGTGCCCCGTCTGAACCATTGGAAGCAAATCGCGGCCAGCGCCACTCCGCTCGCAATACCGGCCAAATGATGCTGATGAACCAAGGACACGGAGCAAATCAACAATCCGAACCATACGGCGGCGATCCATCGAATCCAAAGTGCCCTGTTCGCATTCCACACCACCATGCAGGTGAGCCCACTGTAGGCGACGTGCAACGAAGGCACGAGGTTATGAGGCCGGTCGAACAAGAAAAATCGCTGAAAGACGGGGTAGCCGGACACCGCTGCAGGACGAGCCCAGCCCAGTTCCGCCGGCAGCACCAAGTGAATGGCCGCAGCGACCAAAGTCGCCAGTGCAAGCGACAGGCCAAATCGCGAAAGTCCCGTCGAGTTAAGCACCAACAAAGGAAGCACGAAAAAGATTTGCAACGATAGATACGCCCAGATCATCCAGGGCACAAATGGAATCGCAAGTTCCCTCTGGAAATAAATATGGAACAGATTGTGTCGCATGGACGCCAGCCAGTTCGTCCCGCCATACGTGACTAAGAACAGCACTGTAAGCGCGACACTCCACTGAAGATAAATCGCCAGGCGTTTGCCGAACGGTTCAGCGGCGGAATCGAGCGAGTACGAAACCAAGCAGAGCCCCGATCACCAGCCCGCCGCCGCCAACAAAGAGCCGCGTGTACTTTACCGTATCCTGCACGAAGACGTTATCCACCGGATCGATTGTCGACTGGATCCGGTACAGCTTCCAGTTTCCTTCTTCCTTGATGAGATTGGCGAGCCAACGGGAAACATACTCGAAATGTTTTCCGGAGCCGGTCACCACAGTCTCCTGCGCCGTTCCGTGTGCTTCGGCGAGGTTCCCGGACATCGTGCCCGGTTCATAGGCGACCTTCACCTGATAACTTCCGCCAGTGCCAATCAGGGCGCGGATCTCTTGATTGCGCTTCAGCAGATCGTCAAAGGAGCGCGCTTCGGCGCCGGTCACCAGCACGCCGCGAAAATTACTGGCGATATACGGCCGCAGTTTCTCCAACTGGTTAGAACTTACCGCGTCCTCATACACTGGCTTTAACGCGCGGATCTTGACCCACTCCGCCTCTTCTTCCGGCGGTCTTTGAATGTCCTTATCCTGCGCCCAGATCACGGCACAAAAAAGAAACAGCAGCCATCTACTCGGCATTGTTATTTTCTCCTCTGAGCCTCTTCCCATCGCGCCAGACCGTGAACGGAGGAGAAAGAAGATATGCGCGTGTCGACTCTCCCGGTGGAATCTCCGTTCCTGCCGTCAATAACGAATATCCGCCCACGGCAGCACTCGAACCAATCTTAATCGGGGCCACCGCAAGTTCCAATCTGCCTTGCCGGTTGCGCAGGATCACGTGACCATTCAAGCGCACGCCCGCGCCAAACACAACGTCATCGCCCAGATCGAGATATTCGCGGTCCAGAACAACCATGCCCGGCGACCAATACGTCAGCCTACCGATGTGCGATCCCCATAACCTGAGCCAATTCGAATACACGCCGGGAATCATGCGCAGTGTCTCTTCAATCATGGGCAACCGATTAAAGATAATTTGAAACTGGGCCGTCGCCCACCACGCCAGAAACCCTCCGCTCTCTACCGGGATCGTTGTCCCGGGCAGTGGCGCCAGCGTGTGGACGATTCTGGCGAGCAGCGGCGGGAGCAGAAGGAGATTCGCCAAAACGCCGGCGACACGCTCCCACAGAGGTAGATTTGCGAATGCGATAACCACGAGAGAAGCCAAATGGGCCAGCGGAAAGAAATTCAATAGCAGCATCCATACCCGCAGTCGCACGGGATAATCGGGCAGTGTCAGGCGAGCGCTATGGGTCCCCTCAGCCCCGGTCACTGAATGATCCGTCCAGCGAAGCGATTCTCTACTCGCTCCGAATTGAATCGCGGACCCTGCCACATCCGCAAATAAGCCCACACCAAGCTGCCGCGATTCGTGCCGATTTCACTGATCCTTGGGAGATGAATCCAAGGCACAGTCGGGTGCATGTGGTGGTTCAAATGCCAATTGTGGTTCAGCCATAGCAAATCCACCGGCTTGAACGTTTTGAGATTCCTGGCTCCCCGAAGCACATCTCTAGTGGTGCCGAAATGGTGGGCATATTGCATCGCCGACCACAAAAAACCGAACCCAAACAGCACACCGAAATAGTGAAGAAATGGGACGTGGAAGATCCACATCATCGTCCCGTGAAGCAAGAAGACTGCCAGGGCTTCGCACTGAATCCACGCTTCGTGCCGCGGATTTAGTGTTCGTTGCAGCGCGATGGTGGTGCGCTCAAACGGGGTGACCTGCCTCCGCAACAGCTTCGCTGAAATTGCGCAGACGATGTTGCTTAAGACAATACTGGCCCAAAAGAAACCCGTGAGAACTCCATAAAGCTGCAGCCAGCGCCACAACGCGCTCTCACCTTCGAAATAGAAGTCGAATGCCTCGTCATCGGACCGATTGCGCATATGGTGTCCCAGATGACCCTGGCGCATCAGATGATAAGGTGCAGGAAAGAACAGCATCAAGACCACTCCGCACCACAAATTCACCTTCTGGTTCGGATGCAAAATGCCATGCTCCGATTCGTGAGCAAGCGCATAGCCCGAATTCATTACCAGCCCATAGGCGATCGCCAATCCCAGCAGCGTCCAGCCGTGAACTCGCCCGGCCATGGAAAGAATCGCGATCAGTACCGTCAAAACACACGCCACTAACGCTAGATTCAGCCTCGCGGGTGTGGGATACTCCACCGCCCTCATGATTCGACCTCGGGAGAATACCCGCGTACGCTTCGGCCCAAATCGCGAAATTCCGGATAGCGATCAAAAAGTCTGAAGGTCTTGGGCACGATTTTGCGCGAGTAACAGCTCTCGTGAAACTCCGGGTTATGATCCAGCGCACGCATCGCGTCGATCAACGCTCCCCTTCTGGGCCTCAGTTCTGGACATGCCTCTACCAGATATTCGATCACATACACGCCCGAACGTTTAGGCGCGCTCAAAAACTCCCTCAACACTAGCCGCAGCAACCCTCCACTCAATCGCCGCACCCACCTTGGACTCCCATCCCAGTAGAGAGGGAGCAACTCCGCACCCAGGCTCAGATGATCGGTCTCATCCGCCAAGTGCTCGCGCTGCCAATCCACCATTCGCGAATCGAGTTGTTCGCTGCAGCGAAGAATCTCTTCACCAAAATACACTCCGCGCTCTTCCTGAATCAACGCGATCCAAAGCAGCATGGGCCGTAGTGCCCGCCAGTTAAGCATGGTGCTAAAAATGACCGATGCTTTTAAAAACGGCTGGGCAAGAACATAATCCCTCCCCGAATACAATTCAGGCGCGAATTTTCGAGCCAAAGCACGGAATGCCGCGGAGTGCCGCTTCTCGGAATCCGCAAGCGCGCGAGCTTCTTCCATGAGCCGGCTAGGAATGTTCGGACCCGACGCAGCCTTCAAGTAATATCGCGGCAATTCGGTCTCCAGGAAGGAGCAGACCTCGCAGTGATAGCAGGCGTGTAATCGATTGTAGGCCAGCTTTTGAGCGTGCGAAAGAGTCGCGTAGACCGGAGAATAATACAAATGAGTAATGTGCTCTGGAAGAAACCAAATCGCGGGTGCATCGCCCATCGGGTCGCTCCTCAATCTACTTGACGCTATGGTCGCACGACTCCTACCACAATAGGACGCACCGCCGGGCCGAGCCGTCCCCTTGGGACAGTTTTAAAAGCGTCCTAATGCCCTAATTAGAACCCGCTCGTCGTGCTAATATCGGGCGAAATCGATCCCCAGTCGATTTGAACGTAAGGAGAAAAGATGGCCGGCGATTCCAACCTCGTATCCATCGAACCGTCGTCCACCATATCGCCGCGCCGTGACAGAAAAACCCGCATCACTCTTCTCTCTCCTCGTGGCCCCCTCTATAGGCACCGTGGAGGCATCTGGAAAAAGACAATGCGTTATGCGCCGCTGACTCTCACCACTCTGGCTTCACTTGTGCCGCCTGAAATTTCAGCCGACATAAGCATCATCGACGAAGGAGTGGACGAGATCGATCTCGACCTTATCCACGCCGATCTGGTCGGCATCACCGCCATCACCGGCACCGCCCCGCGTTCTTATGAAATCAGCGCGCGCCTCCGGAAACGAGGAATTCCTGTCGTGATCGGCGGCGTTCACCCAACTTTGATGCCGGAAGAAGTGATGCAACATGCCGATAGCGTTGTGGCCGGTTATGCCGAAGAGTCCTGGCCGCAACTGCTTCGCGATTTCATGGCAGGGCGCATGCGAAGACGTTACGATCAAAGCCCGCAGTTAAGCCTTGCCAATCTCCCCTTTCCTCAGCGGCAACTCTTCGATTCGCGTTTAGTCAACGTAGGGGACACCATCGAAGCCACGCGCGGGTGCATTTACAAATGCGATTTTTGCGTGGTCCCCACCGCTTGGGGAAAGCCTCTGCAGAAGCCTGTCGCCGACGTCATCGCGGACATCAAACAAATGGGTGCGAAGCGTCTCATTTTTCTGGACCTCAACCTCATCGCCGACATCCCCTACGCGAAAGAACTGTTTACCGCGCTCATCCCCTTAAAGATTCGCTGGGCCGGCCTGGTCACAACCACCATCGCCTGGGACGACGAACTGCTCGACCTCACCGCGCGCAGCGGCTGCAAAGGATTGCTGATCGGATTCGAGTCGCTTAATCAGGAGTCGTTGAAGGAAGCCAAGAAAGCATTCAATATGCGCCGGAGCTATTACGACGTGGTGCGCCGGATTCATGATCGCGGGATCGCGATCATGGGATGCTTCGTGTTCGGCTTCGATCACGATACTCCGGAGTCCTTCGACGAAACGGTCGACTTCATCATGGAATCGCGCATGGACCTCCCGCGCTACGCCATCGCCGTGCCCTTTCCAGCTACAGGATTTTTCAACAGGATGAAGGCGGAGGGCCGAATCACCACGGAGAACTGGAGTCTCTATGACGGCCAGCACGTTGTGTTTGAGCCGAAGCATATGACGGCCGACGAACTGCTGGAAAATACGCGCCGCGCCTGGAAGAAGACCTATAGTTATCGGTCCATCTGGAAACGGCTGGCCGGATCGCGAACGCAACTACCCATCTCCATTCCCGCCAACTTTGGGTACCGTTTTTACGCCAATCATCTGGATACCTTTTATACGTGCGATTGGCAGCTCGCACCGCGCGCGTGAGAATTCCATGCGCCTGACCCTGGTACATCCATGCGTGGGACGGCGGCGCGGGCAGCCTTATATTCGCACCTGGCAGATGGAGCCTTTAGCCCCCGCGACTCTGGCAGGCTTGACTCCTCGCGACGGCGAAACCGAAGTTCGTTTCTACGACGATCGTACCGAGTCGATCCCCTTCGATGAGTCAACCGACCTGGTAGCCCTAAGCGTCGAAACCTACACCGCCAAGCGCTCCTATCAGATCGCATCGGAATACCGCCGGCGCGGCGTACCCGTTGTGATGGGTGGGTTTCACCCCACTCTGGTCCCCGATGAAGCCAGCGACTACGCGGAATCGATCGTCGTAGGCGAGGCCGAAAGCCTCTGGCCCACAGTCCTGAACGATTTTCGCAACGGCCAATTAAGGCGTGTCTATCGGGGCTCAAAGCGTCCTCCGCTCAGCGGATTAAAACCCGATCGCTCTATCTTCGCAGGAAAGCGCTACCTACCTGTCGGCTTGGTGGAGGCCGGTCGAGGCTGTCATTTCCGATGCGAATTCTGTGCCGTCCAGTCCTATTTCGGCAACACCCAAACCCGCCGTCCTGTTGACGAGATTATCGACGACATCGGGCGCATCAAGAAACCCCTCATCTTTTTCGTCGACGATAACATTACCTCGAATATGGAGCAGGCCAAGGAATTTTTCCGCGCCCTGATTCCGCTCAAGATTCGATGGGTTAGCCAGGCGAGCATCAACGCCGCGCATGACGAAGAGTTTCTCCAGCTCATCAAGGCAAGCGGATGCCAGGGTCTCCTGATCGGATTTGAAACTCTCAATCCCGACAATCTTCGCCAGATGCGAAAATCGTTCAACACGATGAAGGGAGGCTACGAAAAAGCGCTGGAAAATCTGCGCCGTCATAGCATCCGCCTGTACGTGACTTTTATTCTGGGTTACGACGAAGATAACGGCGACACGCTTCGTGAAACCCTGGCCTTTGCGCAGCGTAATCGTTTTTATATCGTCGCGTTTAATCATCTGACACCGTTCCCTGGAACTCCGCTGTACGACCGCCTCAAGAAAGAAGGGCGTCTTCTCTACGATCCCTGGTGGTTGGATCCGGAGTATCGTTACGGCATGGTGCCCTTCGCGCCGCGCGGAATGACCGCCCAGCAAGTGAAAGAGCGTTGTATCGAGGCTCGCCAGGCGTTTTATGGATACCCGTCTATCTTTCGTCGAGGCTTGGATTTTCAAGTCAACGGGAAGAGCTTCTTCATGTGGACGCACTTCTTCTCGATAAACCTTTTGTTCCGTTCCGAGGTGCTCCAACGTAAGGATTTCCCTCTCGGCGATGAGTCCTACTCAGGGCCTTTGCTTAAAGCACGACACACCGAAAGCCTCTACCCAGATGCGACGCTCGAATTGAGAACTCTCTAATGCAACTCGACGTGACGCTTGCGACTCCGGCAGACGACGAAGCCATTCGCGAACTGCTGCGGCGTCAACCGATGCCGGGCCGGATTCGGCTTACCTACGAACGGGAGCCCGAGTTTCGACTGGGCTGCGAAGTCACCGGCGACGATTGCCAGGTGCTGATCGCTCGCCCCGAAAACCGGACGGAGATCGTCGGCGTCGCCTGCCGCTCGGTTCGCAGCATGTTCATCAATGGCGTTGCGCGACGCATCGGCTATTTAGGGCAGCTTCGAGTCGACTCGCGTTTTCGCGGCCGATGGCTGGTCTCCCGCGGTTTTTCGCAACTTAAGCAGATGCACGACCGCGATCCGCTACCGGGCTATCTGGCATCCATCGTCGGCGGCAACAACGAGGCCACGAGCGTTTTGATTCGCAATCGCCGCCGCGCCTTCCCGGCCTTTCACCCGGTCGCAGACTATCGCACCCTTGCCATCCACGTGCATCGGTCAAAACCGGCATCAGATATGGAGGTGGGGATTTCCGCAGCGCGAATGGATGAGCTGCATGAAATTGAGAGCTTCCTTCAGACCAACGGCGCCCGCCGTCAATTTTCCCCTGTCTGGACCCAGGAATCCCTTCGCGGCCTCTCTTCATTTGGGCTGGAGATCGGCGACCTCACACTGGCGCGACGGGATGGCAGAGTCATTGGGATCGCCGCTCTGTGGGATCAGTCTCGCTATAAGCAAATCGTGATTCAGGGTTATACAGGATGGTTGAAGACAATAGCGCCCATCTATAATCTGGGCGCCCCGTGGCTTGGCCGCGCTCCTCTACCGTCGCCCGGTGAAAAACTCAAGAGCGTTTACGCGTCGTTGATCTGCATCGCCCAGGATGATGTCGCTGTATTCCGCGCCGTGTTGCGCGAGCTGTACAATCTCGCGGCCGCGCGCGGTTTCCGCCATCTTCTGGTGGGGCTGGACGCGAACGATCCCCTGCTTGCCGCGGCACGCGACTACAGCCATATCATCTATCCCAGCCAGCTCTATCTCGCCGAATGGACCGATGGAGGCGGCCTTAATGAACAACTTGATGGACGTCCCGCCTACGTCGAAATCGCTACCCTGTGAATCGCTCAGCAGCAAGGGATTGACCGGCTCTGTAGCGCAACGCTCCGGCCTCACCGCCTGCGACCGCCATCGCATGTACGAACTGCTCGCCTCCTACTTCGACGGAACCACCCGCGACCGCTTCGAAGCAGATCTGGAGGAAAAAGAAGCTGTCGTCTTGCTGCGCGACATTCACGGCCGAATCGAAGGCTTCTCCACCTACATGCGAATCGAACTTCCGGTCGATGGGCGGGACGTCGTGGCCTTTTTCTCCGGCGATACTATCGTCGCGCGCCAATACTGGGGGGAGACGATCCTCAGCCGCCTTTGGAGCCGGACCGTCTTCGCAGAAGCTGCCTCTATTGAAGCCGACCGGCCCAACGTCCAAGTCTACTGGTTCCTAATCTGTTCGGGATATAAAACATTCCGCTTTCTGCCTGTCTTCTTTCGCGAATTCTATCCGCATCCCAACGCCGTCATGCCGGCTGATGTCAGGCTCATTCTGAATTCGCTGGGCCAGCGAAAATTCGGGGCACACTATGACCCCTGCTCCGGTATCGTCCGGCTTCCCCACGCAACTCCTCTACGACAAGGTGTCGCCTGCATCACGGAACACCGTCTGCGCGACTCTCTGGTAGCTTTTTTCACGGCGATGAATCCTCGCCACGGGGAAGGCGACGAACTCGCTTGCCTCACTCGCATTTCCCGCACGAATCTCACGCGCGCCGGAGAACGCATGGTCGGACCATGATTTGTACCCTGGCAAACTCGTTGTGGGTTGCTGGTTGTGCCTCTGAGTCCGCTCGTTTTCGAAGCGCGACGCGCCGCGTTGCGGAAGAGCAACACGCCATCCTTCAGCGAATTCTTGACCAGAACCACGACACCGAATTCGGACGTCAACATGATTTCTCTTCGATCCGTTCCGTCGCCGATTATCAGCAGCGAGTACCTCTCCGGAGCTACGATCAGCACAAACAATGGATTGATAGCGCCGCCTCCGGCGTGCCAAATGTCCTGACCAAGGAGAAGATTCGTCTCTTTGAACCGACCAGCGGCTCCTCGGGCGCAACCAAGTTGATTCCCTATACCGCGTCGCTGCAGCAGGAATTCCAGAAAGGCATCCGGGCCTGGATCGCCGATCTCTTCCTGCACATGCCCGCCCTGCTTGGAGGGCAGGCGTATTGGTCTCTCAGTCCCGTTACGGAGATCGTACGGCAGACCTCCGGCGGCATTCCCATCGGCTTCGAAGACGATACCTCGTATGTCGGCGGCTGGCAGCGCCATCTGGTAAATGCGGTTATGGCCGTGCCCGCACAGGTCCGGCTGGCTTCTGATCTCGATCAATTCCGGTACACATCTTTGCTTTTCCTGGTGCGATCGCGAAGCTTGCGGTTGATCTCTGTTTGGAACCCGTCGTTTTTGTTTTTGCTGCTCGATCGGCTACCCGAATGGGGCGTTCGCATCGCCCACGATCTGGAACACGGAATAGGTTGTCCAGCCGACTCACGCCGTGCCCGGGAATTGCGGCAAGCCCTCACAGCCCGCTCCCCTCAAGATCTTTACCGAACCCTATGGCCGAAACTCCGTGTGATTAGTTGCTGGGCCGACTCCAATGCCGCCGTTCCCGCGGCAAGACTGGCGAAGCTATTTCCTCACTGCCGAGTTCAGGGCAAAGGCTTGATCGCAACGGAAGCTTTCGTTTCCTTCCCATTGACGAACCGCGACGGCGCTGCCCTGGCGATACGGTCCCATTTCCTGGAGTTTCTGCCGGCTGGCTCCGATCGGCCGCTGCTCGCGCATCAACTCGAACGCGGAGCCCGCTACCAGGTGATCCTCACCACTGGCGGCGGACTCTACCGGTACCAATTGGGCGATTTAATTGAAGTCACCGGACACCTCAATGGGTGCCCCCTCGTCCGTTTCCTCGGCCGTCAACATTATGTTTCCGACTGGTTCGGCGAAAAACTCAGTGATGCGCACGTTTCAAACGTTTTGCAGGAAGTCTTTCGAAGCCTTTCCATGTCCCCTTCCTTCGCGATGCTCGCGTGCGATACGAGTTCTCAGCCCGGCTACGTGCTCTACATAGATTCCTTGGAGAGCGAGGAACTCCTTAATCGCGCCGCCGAGATGATCGACACGAGACTCCGTACTAATTTCCATTACGACTACGCGCGCCGTCTCGGTCAACTCCATTGCGTTCGCCCCTTCCGTGCCCCAAACGGCGCAAGAATTTTCTTGAGAGCGGAAATGCAAAAGGGACGCCGCCTCGGTGACGTCAAGACTCCCGCGCTGGACCGTCGCGATGGATGGTCGCAGATCTTTGGCGGATCTACGCCTGATAAATCTCGGGATAGTGTTTCGTGTACCAGTCCCTAAGCTTTGGAAGATTTTCCAGCGCCGCCTGCGGATGCAAATGATGCACGCGATGATAACCCACATTATGCGGCGCAAATACCAGCCAGCCCGACCAACCCAAATGGTGATCGCACGTGGAACGGATCGTCGCGAGAAACCCGCGATCGTGATTCGGCTCCCTTGTGTGCTCAACAAGCAGACGATAACCTGCCAGATACCCCCCCAGAACCGCGGGCGCCAGATAGTATGCGAGAAACCAGCCCCAGTGATTATTCGCCAGTACCAGCACGCCGAGGTGAAACACTAATTGCCACCGATCTTCCCGCGCGCACTGCATCACCTCTTTGCTGTTGGTCAAATCGTAGCCGTAACGATCCTGAAGAAACAGCCGCCCGTAGCTATTGCGTAATGCTGGCACGTACACCACAAGGGAACCATAAAGGCCTCGAAGAATCCACAAAGGCAGCAGGAGGAAATACCGTAGCGACATCAGCCAGAACCGCGCCGCGCTGTTACCGATCCAAGCCTTGAAATACGGATCATGGACGAGCCCGTTTTCACGATGATGCCGCAGGTGGTGATAACGCATCGCTTCGATCGTCGACCCCACTGGATACCCCGCCAGCACTTCCAACACCCGCTGACGAATGTCCTTTCGCTGTTGCAGATGCACAGCGTCGTGCAGAACCACACCCAGTGCGTGAATCCGCCCTGCCAACAGCACCACCCAAACCGGATAGAGCCTTGGCGTGTATGCAGCGGCCAGCCAGACAGCCGCGATCATGAGCCAGTCGCCCAACGCGCAACGGATCAGCATGGGAACCTTGGCGCTGCCCAGGAGCTCCGCGGGAACGTCACGCATACCGATAGTATCGTCCAGTCACCCGCTAGAATAGTCTTTTGAAAGCAATTTGCCTGTTAAGCGGGGGGCTCGACTCCTCCACCTGCCTCGGTGTTGCCCGGCGCGATGGCTTCGATTGCTACGCGCTCTCTTTCGACTACGGCCAGCGCCATCGCGTGGAACTGGATGCAGCCGCCCAGATCGCTCGCCGTATGGGCGCCATCGAGCATCGCACCATCCGCATCGACCTACGAGCCTTCGGCGGAAGCGCACTCACCGCCAACATTGACGTGCCCAAGCATAATTCGGTCGACGAGGTGGGTAAGGACATCCCTATTACCTACGTCCCCGCCCGCAACACAATCTTTCTTTCTTTCGCGATGGCTTGGGCCGAGGTGCTGAATTGCTCGGACATCTTCATCGGCGTGAATGCGATCGACTATTCCGGGTATCCCGATTGCCGCCCCGAATTTACGCAAGCATTCGAACACATGGCCAACCTGGCAACCAAAGCCGGCGTGGAGGGCCGCACTCATCTCAAAATTCACACGCCCTTGAAAGACCTCAACAAAGCAGACATCGTGAGACTCGCTGTTCAAAGCGGCGTTGATTTCGCTCTAACGCACAGTTGCTATGACCCAGACGAAACCGGCCGTCCCTGCGGTCAATGCGATTCCTGCTTACTTCGCAAGAAGGGCTTCGAAGAAGCAGGCGTCTTCGACCCCCTGCCCTACCACGCATGAAAATCTCTGAAATCTTTTATTCAGTCCAGGGCGAAGGAACGCTGGTGGGCGTCCCTAGCGTCTTCGTACGGACAAGCGGCTGCAATCTCCGCTGCGTCTGGTGCGATACTCCCTACACATCCTGGAAGCCCGAAGGCCACGAAATGCCGGCGGAAGAGATTCTGGCAACCGTGCGATCGTTTCCCGCGCGCCACGTCGTTGTCACCGGCGGCGAACCGATGCTTCTGGAATCGATGGTTCCTCTTACGCAGGGTTTGCGCGCCGAGGGACTACACATCACGATTGAAACTGCAGGAACAGTATTTCAGCCTGTCGCGTGTGACCTGATGAGCATCAGCCCGAAGCTGGCCAACTCCACGCCCCACACCCGCGAAGACGGCAAGTGGGCCCAGCAGCACGATCGCCTGCGATATCAGCCTGAAGTGTTGCGAAAGCTTATGAGCAGCTACGATTACCAATTGAAGTTTGTGGTCTCGTCCCCGGAGGACCTGCCTGAAATCAACACGATGCTCCGCGATCTGAACGCCGACCGTTCCAAGGTAGTGCTGATGCCCGAAGGAACATCCACCCAGGTAGTGCAGGAGCGCGGCCGATGGCTGGCCGAAATCGCCAAGAAAGAATTATTCCGCCTCAGCCCGCGCCTGCACGTCGACCTGTGGGGCGACGAACGAGGCCGTTAATTCTTGACTGTAAGCAATAGCGTCTGCGCCACCTTCACACTGCCGACCTGGAAACTCATCGTGTAATCGCCGTCGGCCAGCTTCGGCACCGTCAAGTCGAATTGATATAGCCCGACAAACCCGGGCCCCAAACCGGCGTAAACAGGTTTCGGGTCCGGCGCGGTCCCGAACAATACCGTAAATGTGTTCGCCAATGAATTCAGCGCCGTCGCGATGTTGCCGGGAACTACGGAAGGTGTTGTATCCCCGAACCCAATGCCATAGGCGACGATAATATCGCCCGGCTTCGCAGGGCTATCCGGATTGCCCGTAGCGCTTCCGGCCAGCGTAAAGGCCCCCAGGTATTGTTTGTTGTTGATGGTGGCCGTGAACAATCCTGGAACCAGGTCCGCCTTCGTGACTTGGATGGGAGAGCTTGTCTGAGTGCAATTGGTCAGCGTCACGTTCACCGGTCCCGTCGTCGCGTCGGCGGGAGCCTGCACATTCACCTGGTTGGCGCTGATGAAATTCACCGCGGCAGGTACACCGTTGATACTCACACTCACCTTGTCCAGAATCTTCGGCGCGGTATTGCCTGTGAAATCCGCTCCTCCCCACGACCGCGAGTTGGTGGCGAAGTTCGATCCGTAAATCTCCAGCCACGATCCCGCTGCGAATGTTTTAGCCTGGCCAAAGGCGCTGGCGGATACGACCGCATTGATTGTAGGCGTGTCCGTCACGCAGACAATCGGGGGCGCATAGTTTAGGACATAACTATTCGTGTAGACATGATCGCCACCGTCTTGAACTCCATTGTTGTTGACTGCATTACCGGCAACATAGATGTGAACGGGGCCGACGTCAGTTGTGGGAGGCGTCCAAGTAAACGTGAAGGAATTCCGGCTGGGCGCTGAGTGCTCAATAAACTCCACTGGGCTGGGAGAGGAGGGGCAGCTTTTGCCCGGCAACCTCGGATTTCCGCTGTCGCACATCACAAACGTGGCTCCTGCCGCGTCCGGGGTGAACGTACCCGCCTGCCCATTCACTTGATTGGTATCCAAACGCGCCGTCATTTGAAATCCGTAAACCGAATTGGCCGGGTCGGAAACACTAACCGTGACAGTTTGCGGCGTCCCCGGCGTGTACGAGCCTCCTCCGGAAAAGACGGCCGAAACGGACCCGCCGTAGAAGTTGATTGGGCCACCCTTCACGGCACTGGTATGGCAGGTTTGCGAAGCGCAGGCCATGGGGTGGACAGTCACATCGCCAGGAGCACCCGTGTATCTGGGATCTGGACCTGACGCGTGAGCCAGCAGCAACGCCGGCACAATCGCTACCCACGTACCCACACTCGTCCACACGATCTTCTGCGCTGTTGTCATTGGTCCCCTAAATCTCCGTCCGAAAAGGCGTGCCTGCCTACCCTAACCCCAAAAGAGCCTTCCGTGCTGCGGTGCTAAGTGGAATTTCTTCAAGTTTTTTTAGAGACCACCACCGAAAGCGATCGCCGCGCGGAACCCCGGTAGCCGCAAGTGTCGCCTCGCGAATCTCAAAACAATAGAGACAGTTCATGATCGCGTGGCGGAACATTCCCAGTTTCTTGCCGATGCGGACGAGGTCCAATCCGGCGGTATCGGGTTCAGGCAGCTCCCAGAACCCTTTGACGCGCGGGCTCAGCGTAAGTAGTACTTCTTGTCGCCGACGAATGATCAGGAGAGTTTTCTTTACTCGGGTGGCAGCGATCCGCACGCGAGGCGGTGGAATCGCGAATTGCGTGCCCGCCCGACGTGCTAGGCAATCAGCCTTCAGCGGACACGCATTACACAGAGGTTGTTTGGGGAGGCAGACCAACGCTCCCAGCTCCATCAGCGCCTGGTTCCAGCGCCCTGGGTCTCGCCTGTACAGCAGTTGGTCCGCCTCGCTCTGGACGTCCACCTCCGGGCTACTGAATAGACGCATCACCACCCGCCGAACGTTTCCATCTACTACCGCGTGAGGCAAACTAAAAGCGATACTCGCCACCGCCGCCGCCGTATATTCCCCCACGCCCCGCAATTTTCGAATGGAATCGTAATTCGTTGGAAACGTTTCCGACCCCGCCGCGATCTCCTTTGCCGCTTGCTGAAGATTGCGAGCGCGAGAGTAATACCCCAGTCCGCTCCACAACGTGAGCACTTCCGTTTCGGGAGCGTGCGCGAGCGATTGAGCGGTGGGAAACCGCGCCAGGAACTTCTCCCAATAGGGAATCACCGCTGCCACACGTGTCTGTTGCAGCATGATTTCCGAAATCCAGATTGCATAAGGATCGCGCGTCCGCCGCCAGGGTAGATTCCGGCGGTTCTGGTCGTACCAGCGCAACAGCTTCTTTCGAACAGCAGCGTAGTTCATCTTGACGACTTTCCTATAATAGAGAACAGTGGGGCGGGCCATCGCTTTTTGTGGCCTGCCGACCGTCCAGAACGCAGACGACATCGTCCGCGCCCCCTGCCTATGAATGACTCCATCCGAATCCGCGGCGCGCGTGTCCACAATCTTAAGGACCTCACGCTGGACATCCCCCATGACCGCCTTACCGTAGTCACCGGCGTCTCCGGATCCGGAAAATCGTCTCTCGCCTTCGATACCATCTACGCCGAAGGCCAGCGCCGCTACGTCGAGTCGCTCTCCGCATATGCCCGCCAGTTTTTGGAGCGGATGGAAAAGCCCGACGTCGACGAGATCGACGGCATCGCACCGCCCGTCGCCATCCGCCAGAAGAACACAACCCGCAACCCGCGCTCCACTGTCGGCACCTCGACCGAGCTTTACGATTTCCTCCGCCTCCTCTGGGCCCGAGCCGGCCGTACCTACTGCCCCGATTGCGGCATCCTAGTCGAGCGCGACACTGTTGACCAGGTCGCCGCAAAGCTGCTGGCTTTACCCGAAGGCTCGCGCTGGTACGCCTTGTTCCCGGTGGCTCCGGAGAAAACCACCGACGCTTTGCGCGACCGCCTCTTCGAACTGCGCCGCAAGGGCTTCAATCGCCTCTATCAGGGCGGACAAGTCTTCGAATTCTCCACTCCGGAGTCCCTCCTCGACATCGATTTTGCGAAGGCGCTCTCCGTGCTGGTCGACCGTGTAGTGATCTCGCCCACCGCCCGCCAGCGCCTGGTCGACACGGTCGAGATCTGCTATCGCGAATCGGGCGAGATCCTGTTCGAGCCCGCGGGCGGCGGCGAAACCATCCGCTTCGACCAGAAGTTCAGTTGCAAGAAATGCGGCAAGGAATTCGTCACTCCCGAGCCATCTCTCTTCAGCTTCAATACTCCCTTCGGCGCCTGCAAACGCTGCCAGGGCTTCGGCAATACCATCGATTTCGACATGGATCTGGTGACTCCGGACCGCTCCAAGTCCATTCAGGAGGGCGCGGTTGACCCGTGGACCAAGCCCAAGTACGCGGAGAATCTTCCCGAATTCAAGCAAAAATCAAAAGGGAAAATTCGGCTCAATGTCGCCATCATGGACCTCCGTGAAGACGAACGTGCCTACCTCTATAGCTACATCCGCAAGTTCTTTAACGAAGTCGAAAAAAAGAAATACAAAGTCCACGTCCGGGTTTTCCTCAGCCGCTATCGAGGATACACACTCTGCCCCGACTGCGGCGGTTCGCGCCTCCGCAGTGAAGCCCTCTGGATTAAGGTCGGAGGGAAGAACATGGCAGAAGCGGTCCGCATGAACATCGCCGATTCACTCAGCTTTTTTGAAGCGATGGAACTATCTCCGGAAGAGGCGGCTATCTCCGATCGCGTCCTGCTGGAAATCCGCCAACGCCTGAAATTCCTGAACGACGTCGGCTTGGAATATCTCACGCTCGATCGCCTCTCAGCGACGCTCTCGGGCGGCGAAGCGCAGCGGATCCAATTGGCCACCTGCCTAGGCTCGCGGCTCGTCGGCGCATGCTACGTCCTGGACGAACCCTCCATCGGTCTGCACAGCCGCGATACGGAAAGGCTGATTCACATCCTGGAAGAACTGCGCGACCTGGGCAACACCATCGTCGTGGTCGAACACGATCCGGATGTCATGCGCGCTGCCGACCACATTCTAGACCTCGGCCCCGGCGCCGGCGAAAACGGCGGGAAGATCGTCTTCGAAGGCTCCTTTCCGAAGCTCATGCAGGACGACTCCACCTCGTTGACGTCCCGCTACCTTCGTGGCGAGCTCAAGACTTCTCACTTCGTCAAACGCCGCGTGCCCCATCCCAAGCGCGCCATAAAATTCCTAGGCGCGCAGGCCCACAACCTGAAGGCAATCGACGTGCTCAATTCCCCTTCACGTGATGGTCGCCGTCACTGGCGTGTCTGGTTCGGGCAAATCTACGCTTGGTCCACGAAGTCATCTATAAATCGCTACAGGAACGCCTGGACCGGCAGGCACCCTCCGGCGCGCAGCCCGAAGACTGGGGCGTGCCCCCGGAAAAAATCACCTGCAGAAAAGTCGAAAAGGCCGACCTGCTTACGCAAGTCATCCTGGTGGACCAATCTCCCATCGGCCGGACCCCGCGATCCAACCCGGTCACCTACATCAAAGCCTTCGACACCATCCGCGAGTTGTTCGCTTCGACGCCCGACGCCGATCGCCGCGGATACACCGCTGGCCATTTCTCTTTCAACGTTCCAGGCGGCCGCTGCGAGACTTGTCAGGGAGATGGCACCGTCACTGTGGAGATGCAATTCCTGGCCGACGTCGAATTGATCTGCGAGGACTGCAAAGGCACACGCTACAAATCGGGCGTGCTGGAGGTCCGCTACCAGGGCATGAACATTCATGAAGTCCTGCAGCTCACCGTTAAAGAGGCTCTCAGCTTTTTTTCTTCGAATCCGAAGCTGACCGCCAAGCTTGGCGTACTGCGCGATGTGGGCCTCGGTTATCTCCGCCTGGGGCAATCCGCGACCACCCTTTCCGGAGGCGAAGCGCAGCGCGTGAAGCTCGCGGCTCATCTGGCGCAAGCCTCTAGCGAAGGCACGCTCTACATCTTCGACGAGCCCACGACGGGCCTCCATTTCGACGACATCGCGAAGCTCCTGGATGCCTTCGAGCGCCTGCTCGAATCAGGCGGCAGCGTTCTCATCATTGAACACAACCTGGAAGTGATCCGCCGCGCGGACTGGATCATCGATCTGGGCCCCGAAGGCGGCGACAAGGGCGGCCGCATCGTCGCCGAGGGCACACCGGAACAAGTGGCCCTGATTGATGCTTCCTACACCGGCAAGTACCTGCGCGCGGAGCTTCTAAAACACACCGCGGACCATGTTGAAATCGGATAGGACTCGAATGCCGGTAACCCCTCACATTGAAGGCCATTTTCAATCCTCCGACACGGTGCGCGATATCGTGATTGGCATGGCCGACGGACTCACCGTCCCGTTCGCCTTGGCTGCTGGACTTACGGGCGCCGTGAATGCATCCAAGCTGATCGTCGTCGCGGGCCTAGCCGAGATCGCCGCGGGATCAATCGCCATGGGCCTGGGAGGATATCTCGCCGCCAAAAGCGATGCCGAACACTACGCAAGCGAGCGCGCCCGGGAAGAAATGGAAATCGTCGAACGCAAAGACGACGAGCGCCTGGAGGTCCTGGAAATCCTGGAGGGCTACGGCCTCACTCCGCAAGAAAGCCACCCGATTCTCTCCGCCTTTGAACGCCGGCCCAAAGTATGGGTGGACTGGATGATGCGTTTTGAGCTTGGCTTAGAGGAACCCATCGCCGGCCGAGCCACGCGCAGCGCCTTGACCATCGCGCTTTCTTATATTGCCGGCGGGCTAATTCCGCTAACACCTTACATCCTGCAACCCAACGCGGCCTCCGCGTTAAGAATTTCGGTGATCGCCACGATTCTCGCCCTCGCCGCATTCGGAGCGGTAAAGGGTCACTTCACGGGAACGCCGATGATTAAGAGCGGCCTTCGCACCGCGATTATCGGAGGCCTGGCCGCCGGCGCGGCATTCGGGCTGGCGAAATTATTTGCGTGATGAAAGTAGACGGATCCGCCCTATTCCTTCTCTTTCTCGTAGAACGCCCTGTTAATTACCGGATCCCCGTTTGGGCCTGGCCCTGTGAAGGTGATGGTCATCGTTCGACCGTCACGTGCCACTGTTCGGCGGGTGGTGCCGATCGTCCGCCCGGCGTGAGTGAGAATGGATTCGGCCGTATACTCGTCCACTCTCTTCATCAAGATGCCATCTGTATCAGGAGAACCAGACACTGGATGTTCTTTCCCATCGTAATTTGCAGGGTAGTGAACAGTGTCAGTGTTTCCGTTCTTATATGTCGTGATTACGACCGCTTTCACTTCGCCGTTTTCCTCGCGATATCTTCGCGTCTGGCTCTTCGGAGGCGGCCCAGGGTCATACCTGGATTTCGCAACATCTAGATGCCACGTCCCTAGCACCGGATCGGCGGCGCGAATAGTCAGCGCCGCGCTCAAGAACAAAAAACCCAAGGCAAGCCGCCGCATCGCAATTCTCCTGGGCCTGACCGTTCCGGTCCGGCTGTAACTACAGCCGAATTATGCTCTCGAGAATCGGAACGGTCAAGCCTGGGTCGGATTTGGTTTTGCGGGCAGGCCTTTGGGCTCAGCGGCGAAATCGCCGTAAAGCGGCGAGAATGCTCAGCCCTCCACCCAACATCCAGAAGGCAGCCGGTTCGGGAACAAAACCCAAATTTGAAGACGACGACTGAGTCTTCAAGGTCCCGTCCAGGTTCACGGTCACGCTTCCAAGCAGGCCATTGGGATCGCCTGTCAGCAAAGGAACAGTCCCATTCACGTCTGAAAACATAGAGAAGAGAAACTCGCTGGTTGAAGTGGCCGTACCATTCGGAGAATTCACCGCCGGCCCGCCAAAATCCAGAAGGAAAGAGAGCGAATTCCCCAGCGATACGCCCTCAAAGGCATCGTCAAAGGAACTCGAGTTGACCAGCGTGATGGTCGATGGCAAAGGTCCGCCCGAAGCTCCGCCAGTTAGCTGTTGCGTACCCCCGATGTACGTGCCGCCTTGGAAATTCAGAATCTGTACCGTGGCCGGTTGTGTTACCAGCGGACCCAGATTGAATTGAAAGTCCAGGTATCCCGTGGTTCCCGTCACGGTGTGAGTATCCACAGAGATTTCCACGATCTTGTCCGCATAAGCGGCTCCGGAGCCCAAGACAAGCAAAGAAAGAAGTGTAAGTTTAGATTTAAGCATTTTGTTTTTTCCTTGAATCGTTCGCTACTGTTGCACCACCACTGGAGTGAACGTGATGGTGGTCATGGATGGGTCGCTGAACGAAATGGCGGCCGTGGCGGATTGACCCGGATTAAGTGTTGCACCCGTCGCGACTAGTTGAACCGCGGGCAGGCTGTTGATGATAACCCCATTGGTCAGCGTTACTCCGCCAGGCAGGTTGGTCAACTCGACCGAGTAGGGACCGGTCACCGCGGTCGCCGTATTATTGGTCAGCGTCACCGTGCCGTTAAAAGTGCGGGTAGCGCGGCTGTAGGCCAAAGCACTGGACGTAACCGGAAGGCTCGGAGGCGCGGGGTTCGCAAGGGTACCGGGCGTGAAGGACACACCTCGCAATACCTCGCCAAAGCCTGCCGTTTTGACAACGGAGAACTGCTCGCCCGATGCCGCTGCGCCGTTTGTGTTGTCGACCACGTCGGTGATCATCACCAGAAGGTTCGGGTCCGCGCCCTCGTCCACGTTGGCACTAACGGTAGAGGTCACGGCCCAGATGGTGGCAGTGCCGTCGGCGTTCAACCGTCCGGTCAAGTTGCGCAAACCATCGGTGGCCGGGTTCAAGGAGGTCGGGTATCCCGGAACGCTGTACGCTTGCCCCAGATTCAGACCCTTCTGAAGAACGTAGGCGAGCTGCCATGTAGTGCCGTTGAACACCCATTTCTGCAAACCGGCCTGCGTGCTGCCTGCGGCGTCGGCGGGCGTGCCATCGCCTTCATCGGCCACATAAAGTGTATTGGCGTTGGCGAACCAAACGCCGAAGGGAAAGTCGCTCTGGGGGCCCGCGTTCTTGGCCAGTGTGGCCGGAAAGCCGTTCAGAATCGTGAGGGGCCACGAAGTACCCGAGGTCGGCAGGCTGCCGCTACTGCCCACCTGATACACCGTGTTGATCCCGTTGCTGCCACTGCCCTTGGTGATGTAAAGAGTGTTGTTGAAGATCGTCAGACCTCGGAAATTGTCGTCTTTTCCCGCTTTGTCCGCGGTGAAGCCATACTGTGTGACGCTGAAACTTCCTACCTTATTCATGGGCGCGCCCTGACCTTGATTCGCCAGCGAAAGGGCCGATGGTGTCAGGAACTGCACGCCCCCAGCGGCCACGACATTTGCCGGAGTACCCGATCCGTTGTTGGAGTTCCCCACGGTGTAATACGTGCCGTTTGCCAGAATGGCTGCGCGGCCATTGTTGCCGCTGTAGGCATTCCCCAGCGTGACTTGCAGATTTCCGGTCGCGTCCACTTGCGCCACAGCACGGTTGAAGCTGGTGCCTACGGGGTTGGTGGTGTCGAGAACCAGCGGCGTATTGGAATTCGATACGTCCAGCGCATTGACGCCCGGTGAATTCGAAATGGAGCTCGTGTAGCCCATGAAAGTGACTTTGGTTCCGTCCATAGAGAGATTCAGAGCTACTTCGGACTTCGATGAGAAGCTGGTAATTAATTGCGTCGGATCGATGGCGAGGGTATTCACCAGAACCCCGCCCGTGGTCAACTGATCCAGAAAGATTGGCGACGTAACCCCGAAGCTGGCGTCGGGCCCTTCGTTCGCCCACACACCGGGATAACTCCCGTTCACGCTCGCCGTGGTGCAACTCTTATTGCCTGCTGGGCAGCTCGGCGGCAGAGCCTGCCCCGGCGTTACGGTGGAAGCGGTCCCCTGATAGACACTGCGGGAAACCACCAGGTTTCCTGGCGAAAAGCCTCCGAACGGCGCCTGCGCCGATAGCGGAACGACTGCCGCAGCCGCAATAACTACGGGCACCCATATCCGTCTGAATCTCAACATCGAGTTTCTCCGATTCGTTTCTTGGAAGGACGTTTAGTCCGTCAGGCGCAGGTGCTTACGCCGCGCCATACGACTCTAACAACGCAATGTTAAAAGTTGCGCACAAGAGTGTTACGAATCCGTGATCAGGATCTTTTAAGGTAACGTGCGAAAGATGTTACGCGAGGTCACTTGCCCAGGCCATCGGCCGGAGGAACAAAGTCGTCGCTGGTCAGGGTGTTGGGTTTGTATCGTATGATTTGCGCGGGCTCCACGTTCGGGTCTACCAGCCACGTCGTGCGTGACCCATGGTAGAAGTCCGCGAGCTGAGCATTACGAGCCTCCCCCAAATCCCGAGCCCACACAATGCGCGACGCGTCGATATCGGCGTCGTTATAGATCCATTGGAACAAGTTTTTCTCGTTCGTTTTGGCCTTCACGAAGACCAGATTGCCCCCTGGTGTTTGTTCGAGCTGGCGAATGAGCCGCGACTTGTTCAGGTTGCCTTCCACGCGGCAGCACCAGGATTGAAAGTTCACTTCCTGCGAGTAAGGCAGATGCAAATCCTGCGCGCTGATACGCAGCACCAGCACCGCGCCCATGGCCAGCAGAAGCGCCCCAGTCAGCTGCACCCGGGCCGCGCGCATGTGGCGCACGCATTCCACCAGAATCGCTACCAGCACCACCGTGGCCGGCGCAATATAGTGCGGCGACGCCGCGCCTTCCAGCATCACCGCAAACACAGCGCCCGAAAGCGCGAGAAAGAACAGGCGTCGTCTTCTCCACACGCCCGCCACGAACAACAGCGGAATCGTCAATACGGGCCCGTAGAAAAACCGCCAATATTCCTGCACCCGAAACGTCAGATATTCCAAGAAGTCGATCGGCCCATCCACAGTCCCGCGCTCAGAGAGTTCGTACTTGTAGTAGCGCGCAAATTCAATATGGGTATGCTCCACTTTGGGCGGAGGCGTCCATGCCAGGCCCATCGGCCATCCATAAGTCTTCTGGCTGATTTGATAAGTGGTGACGAATGGGCTTCCGGTAATCTGTGTGAAATAGACACCCAGGAAGGCGACCGCGCAACCCGAGAGCACCGTGGCAGGTACCGCGATTTTTGTCAGGCTGACAAAACTTCTTCGATGTTGCCAGAGCAAAGCCCCGATCATCGGGAGGCTATAGAGCGCTCCTTCAAAAGGGCGCGACACTGCCAGCACAGCTAACCCGAGCCCCAGAATCACGCCGTCCACAAACGACGATCTTCGCCGCAGCCTTCCGAACGCCCCAAACACCAGCGCTCCCGCCGCGGCAGGAAGGAAGCCTCCGTGAAACGCGTTCATCCAGTAGCTGCCGATGCCGAACCTCAAAGCCGCCACCATGACTCCATAGAAGCTCCACCGGGCTGGCATCCAAGCTCGCAGAGCCCAATACAACAATCCGAGAAAGATTGCACACTCCGCCAACACACCAGCCCACGGATTCCCGACCACCAGTCGCGCCAAAGCAAGCACCGCAGCAGGACCGGGAAAATAGTTCGAAACGTAGTGCGGCCGCTGAATGATGTGCAGACTTTCAAAGTGCGGCCAGAAGAGATGTGTCGGGTTGGCGAATCGGTGGTGGAGAAGCGTATCAGCCAGCAGCAAATGACTGAACTCGTCGGTCACCAGCGGTACTGGAGCTGGCAAAAAGGGAACCAGAGCGATCCGAAATAACGGGACTATCACCGCAAGCCCCATCGCCCACAGCCACGCTTTGCTCGGGTTGGGCAGCCAATTCCACTCGGGACGCCATCCGCGCTTCCATGCCCAGGCCCCCCCGGCGATGGCGGCGATCTCCAATAGATTCAGATCCATGCGGGCGCCCTGCCAGACGCCCCCGAGGATCATGAAGATGACTTCCAGGATTCTCACAACTTCTCTATGTGAAAATCGTCAGATCTCCTTGTTTTCCTTAACGGTAGGGATTGGGGCTTCCGCCTAGCCGCCGCACTGTCCCTTACAGGTCTTCTTTACCTGCCCGCAGGATTTCCGGGCAAGCTTGGTGGTCGCATGACTCTTGCAAAAATGATATTGCACGCTGCATCGATCCTTACACGCCCCCACCCCGGCTCGCGAAGGCTTTGCGAGCTTAGGCTGGGCGCTTGCAATGCTGGCCAGCGCCAGAAACGCCATTGGAACAACGGCACGGAAAAGAAATCGCATGGTGGTCTCCCAAAAGATGTCTATTGTTCATCGGCTGTTTCGGTGACCAACTTTTCAACCGCGATCGCATAAATGGCAGGTTTTCCGTGCTGATCGCTGCCGAAATAGACATGCTGGCTGTTGGGCGCAAACATCGGTTCCACCATACGGGGATCGCTTGCACGGTGCTCGCACAGTGTAAACTCGCGCCGCACCGTCCGCACCAGCAGGAGGACATGAGGAGACGCCTTGCTGCCGCTAGCCCCCACGAATACCGACCCATCAGCATTCCGTTCGAAGCACGCAAATTGGGTAGTATTGGCGATGGCTTTTTCTTCGTTCGCGTCCGGCGTATACTCCCGTAAGTTCCGCAATTTATGGGTGTCGGAGGGTACGTTTAAATACAGGACATCGCGGCCGTCGGGCGACCAGATTGCCTCCGCCACGGCCCCATCCACCAGCCGCAGCCGATAGTTTTGCTGCCCGTCATAGTTGGCCAGCCAAACCGAGTCGCCCCTCTTGTACAGCACCGAAGCGCGGCGGGGGCGCGGGATCGGATCGCTCAACTCCTCATCGGCCTCTGCCAATGTCACCGCCATTCCATCAGCTACCCTAACCAATCTGACCCGATAGTGCAGGGCATTGCGCTCGATCAGCGCCGCATACAGACCGTCTTCGGAAACACTGAAGCCTGGGCCACGCTCAAAACCATCCGGGATCCGATACACCTCTCGTGTCCGCAGATTCGATAACGTCAGAGCCTGCAGCGAGGGGCCATCCACATAAAAAAGACTACGCTCGTCGCCCGAAAGACTGATCGAACGCGGCTCTAAATCCATCGCCTCTGTAAGCTGGCGCGAGACGCCGGTCTTGAGGTCCATCCTGTAGGCTTCCGTGCGGCCTGACATGGTGGAAGAAAAAACGAGGAAGTTCCTGCGCGAAATTCCGTTGTTGTAATGCCGTGGCAGAAAGCTTGGAAATTGCGGATCGGTGAGACGGGTGACGGGAAACTCCGTGGAAGGGTCGGCAAAGCGAAAAGCGCTAGAGGGAACCGTGCGGCCTTTGCCCGTTTCCGTAGCCGCAAAACAAGCAGACGACGCTGCGTACAGGAAAACCCGGCGCGAACAGAGCCTAACGGGGCCGTCAGACGGCGACATTCATCGATCGTAACACTTGAAGAATCGGCTAAAACGGGAAGTCGGGAGTAGTCTTCTGCAGCATCGCTGATCGCGTTAGATACGGGAACGGATTCACCGGGCTCGAGCCTACGCGGACCTCGAAATGAAGGTGCGGCGCGGTAACTGCTCCCGTCGCCCCTGAAAAGGCAAGCACATCGCCCCGATGGACTTCTTCGCCCGGAATCACGTTGTAACGCGACAAATGTGCATACATCGTGCGCATCCCGTTACCGTGATCGACAATCACCATGTTGCCGTAGCCGCTCATATATTGGGCCTCATACACCACGCCGTCTCCGGCCGAATGTACGGGGGTTCCCATGGTAGCTTCAAGATCTACCCCAGTGTGAAACGCGCCTTCGCCGTTGAACGGGTCAGAGCGTGCTCCGAAGCCTGAAAGCACTCGGCCATTTACAGGCCACAGGCTTGGGACCACGTTCTTTTGCCAGGCGTGCGCATAATTGCGTTGCAAGCGAGAGAAACTGGCGGATTTAAGGAAGTTGTACTGCTCGATTGACTCGTGATAGGTGGGTACCAGGGGACCCTCGTCCATAATCGAGTCCTGACCCTCAAACTGGCGCCTAAGCCCTAGTGACATACTAACTTCGCTCGCCATTAACTGCAGCGAAGCCAATTGTTCCTGTTTCTGGTCGTTATCGCGCTGGAGCTCATGGTACTGCACCCGTAACGTTTCAACTTCCGACCGCAGGCTATTGTAGTTGGCTACTTTCCAGGTCATTCGTAGGTAGCTGGAAACCATGCCAAATAGTGAAACGGAGCCAAAAAGTGCTAGTCCTAGAACCACATACAAAGTTTGATGTGGTATATGTATCCGGCGCAGACGCCCATGAAGGGAATGGGCTAGCACCAGTACAAAATAATGTTGCTTCATCGGTCTCCTATTGAAGTCGGCACAAATCCTCAAGCGCCGTAGACAAAAGCGAGGGATTCGTCGGCCGGAGATTACCGCCGGGCTGCAAAAAGTGCCAACAGCCAAAGATTAACGAACACTAAAGATAACAAAATCGGCACATCATGTCAATCAGATTTCGCCCTGAAATCCTCTGCCGGAAAGGCTACTGCTGTAGACTGGAACCTGTGGACGATCACGAATTTCGCCTGCATTCCGACCAGGCGTTGCACGACCTAAATAGCCGTCTAACGACGGCCTCTAACGACTATCCTCTTGAATCAGATATGAGTGCGGGAGCGCTGGTGATCGAGTTTGAAGACTCGCCCGCCAAGTTCGTCGTGAGCCCGAACACGCCTGTGCACCAGGTATGGGTATCGGCTCTCTCGAAGAGTTTCAAGCTGGCCTGGGACCAAGCGAGGCGCGAGTTCGTGCTGCCCACCACCGGTCAATCGCTAGTTGCTCTGATTACGGAATGCCTTGAGGAGCACTTCGGCGAACCCGTGCCCCTTTGACCCATGCCCGGCGTTTATATTTCTTATCCCTTTTGCGCGCAGAAGTGTACCTACTGTAACTTCGCATCGGGTGTATTTCCACGCGAATTGAGCGAGGCCTACCCTGAAGCTCTGCGCGCCGAACTCCGCGCCTTTCCGTGGACCTGGACTCCGCAAACGATCTACTGGGGCGGCGGAACTCCCAGCCAGATGGACACCGCCATTCTCGCGAACATTCATACGGACATCCCCGGTCGGCCCTGGCGCGAGGCGACCATCGAAGCCGCTCCCGGCGGTATCACTCGCGAAAAAGCTGAAGCATGGCGGGCCGCAGGCATCAATCGCATAAGCCTCGGAGTGCAGTCTTTCGTTCCGAAGGAACTCGCCCGGACCGGCAGGAAACATACCGCGCAAGTTGTGGAACAGGAAATAACCATTTTGCGCGAAGCCGGCATCACCAATTTGAACATCGACCTGATCGCAGGCCTTCCAGGCCAGACCCGCCAGAGCTGGAACGAATCGCTCCATTGGGTCGAACGTCTGAATGCGCCTCACGTTTCCGTTTACATGCTGGAGGTCGATGGCGACTCTCGACTCGGGTCAGAGATCCTGGCTTTCGGAAAACGATACGGCGCTCGCGATGTTCCTTCTGAAGATGAGGTCGCCGACTTTTACGAACTTGCGGTGGAGCGACTGGCGACCCTCGGCATCGCCCGCTACGAGATTTCAAACTTCGCCCGGCCCGGCTTCGAATCGGTCCACAACCTGAAATACTGGCGCCGCGAGCCCTACCTCGGCTTCGGAGCAGACGCGCATTCCTTCGACGGAGAAATGCGCTGGCAGAATGTCGAATCGGCTACAGATTACGTCGAGCAATGGCGATCAGGGCAGTCCGCAGTCGCCGAGCGCACCATTGCTGATGCCCTAAGCGAACCCCTCTTCCTGGGGCTTCGTTTGAGCGAAGGAATCCCGGCCGCAGCCACGCGATCCCGACCCGCCGTGGAACGATTTTTGAAGGAAGGCCTGCTCGAAGAATCCAGCGGCCGCCTGCGGCTGACCCCGCGCGGAGTGCTGCTTTCCAATGAAGTTTTCGCGGAGTTTCTATGATCGATTTGCGCAGCGATACCGTAACTCGTCCCACTCAGGCGATGCGCCAGGCTATGGCCGAGGCTCCGGTCGGCGACGACGTATATCGCGAAGACCCTACCGTTAACCTGCTGGAACAATGTTCAGCCGAAATCCTGGGCAAAGAAGCTGCGCTGTTCGTGCCCACGGGCAGCATGGGAAACACCATCGCTCTCAAGCTCCACACGCGGCATGGTGAGGAGATCATCTGTGACGACCGCGCGCACATTCTGGACTGGGAAATGTCCATGCCTGCCTGGTTCTCCGGCTGCCTGATCCGCGCGATCCCATCGCCCAACGGCATTCTGCAGTGGCCGCAAATCGAAGAGCAAATCAAAGTCGCAGGCGATTTCGCCGCGCCCACTGCGCTGATCAGCTTGGAACATCCGCACAACATGGGCGGCGGCACCCTCTACCCCATCGAAGAACTCGATTCGATTTGCGATCACGCACATGAGCGGGGCTTGAAAGTTCACGTCGACGGAGCGCGATTTTTCAACGCCGTCGCAGCGTCCGGAATCTCCCCCGCGCGCATCGCTTCCAAAGTCGACACGGTAATGTTCTGCCTCTCCAAGAGCCTGTGCGCTCCGGTCGGATCGATGCTGGTGGGTTCGGCGAAAGCGATGGACCAGGCGCGCGAGTATCGTAAAATCCTAGGCGGCGGCATGCGCCAGGCTGGGATTCTGGCCGCGGCCGGCCTGATCGCGCTGGAAGAAATGCCCAAGCGACTGGAAGAGGACCACGCGAATGCGAGGCTTCTTGCGGAAGGCATCGCCAAGCTCCGCGGCATCGCCCTCGACCCCACCACGGTGGCCACCAACATCGTGATCTTCGATATCAAAGAGACACGAATCACGGTCGCCGATTTCGTGGCCAAGTCAAAAGATCAGGGTGTACTGTTGTGCGGAGTCGGCGGAACGCGGATTCGCGTGGTGACTCACAACGACGTGTCGCGCTCGGATTGCGAACGAGCTTTGGAAGGCCTGAAGGCCATCGCGTGATATCCTCATAGGTACTCTCCTATGCGCCCCGAAAGTTACACCACGCCGGGCGGTATTGTAGTTGACCGCACTCTCTCCAAGGTCCCTTTTCAGAGAGGACTGAAGACATTGTTGCGTAAGCTCGATACGCAGCGCGGAATCTATTTGTCTTCTGGATACGAATATCCGGAGCGTTATTCGCGCTGGGACGTCGGGGCTATCAACCCGCCGCTGGAGTTGATCGCAGCGGGCCGTGAAATCACGCTGTGCCCTTTGAATGACCGCGGCTCGGCGATAAATAGAATGCTCGCCCCGATCCTCGCGCCGCATCCGCACTGGAATTCTTTTCAGGAAGTGAATGGGGTGCTGTCCGGCACGCTGAAGCCATTGCCCAAGCTCTTTCCTGAAGAAGAGCGCAGCAAACAGCCGTCTGCGTTTTCGCTTCTGCGAGCGCTGCTGGACGAATTCCGCGATCCTCTGGCAGGAAGGCTCGCGCTGGTGGGCGCGTTTGGATACGATCTGCTGCTGCAATTCGATCCGATCCAATTGAAACTGCCTCGCACGGGCGTGAAAGATCTGCACCTGTTCCTCTGCGACGACATTTATTTCATGGATCGCAAGAAAGAACAGATCGAGCACTACCAGTTCGACTTCACCCGCAGCGAAATCACGACGCGCGGCCTGGCCCGTAAGGGCGGACCCATCAAACGCGCGAAGAAGGCTCCCCGTGGGCCCGTCGTCAGCGACCATACCGCAGACCAATACGTAGCGAAAGTGGAAACTGTGCGCGAAGGCATGCGGCGCGGCAACTATTATGAAGTCGTGCTGCGGCAGACCTTCCGCACACCCTACAGCGGCAGTCCGTCCGAGCTATTCGAACGCATCCAGCAGGCCAGCCCCAGCCCCTACGAATTCTTCCTGCAGTTGGGCGAGGAGCAGTTGATCGGCGCGTCGCCTGAAATGTTTGTGCGCGTTGAAGGGCGGCGAGTGGAAACCTGCCCCATCGCCGGAACTGCGCGACGCACAGGCGACCCTCTCCGCGACGCGGAAGCCATTCGCGACCTGCTCAACTCGATGAAGGAAGAGTCCGAGCTGACCATGTGCAGCGACGTCGACCGCAACGACAAATCGCGCGTGTGCGTGCCCGGATCGGTGAAAGTGATCGGCCGCCGCCTGATTGAATCGTATGCGGGCTTGTTCCACACTGTGGATCACGTGGAAGGTACGCTGGCCTCTGGCTTCGATTCGCTCGACGCGTTCCTCACGCACATGTGGGCCGTGACCATTATCGGCGCGCCTAAGAAGTGGGCCGCGCAAGCCGTGGAAGATTTGGAAAACGACGCGCGCGGCTGGTACGGTGGCGCGGTGGGGATGTTATCGCTGGATGGCGATATCAACACCGGCATCACCATTCGCACATGCCACCTGCGCGATGGCGAAGCTCGCTACCCCGCCGGCGCGACACTGCTCTACGATTCGATCCCGGAAAACGAACATGAAGAGTGCCGCCTGAAGGCCACTGGATTTTTCCGGGCGCTGAATGTGGACGTCGCCGCGGATCCGGTTCACAAGCCGAAGGTGGAAGACGGCCACGGCGTACGCTTGCTCCTGGTGGACAACGAAGACTGCTTCATCCATACACTGGCCAATTACGCACGGCAGACCGGGGCTCACGTGATGACCTACCGCACCGGCTTCCCGCTGGAGATGATCGAACGCGAGGCTCCTTCGTTATTGCTGATCTCGCCCGGCCCTGGGAGGCCTTCCGATTTCGGCGTGCCCGAAGTAGTGCGCCACGCGGCCAAAGTAGGAGTGCCTGTGTTCGGCGTGTGCCTCGGTTTGCAAGGAATCGTGGAAGCGTTCGGCGGAGAACTGGGCGTGCTCGACTATCCCATGCACGGCAAACCTTCGCTGATCCGCAGCACCGGCAAAGGAATTTTCGAGGGGTTGCCTACAGAATTCCGCGTCGGCCGATACCATTCTCTCTTCGCGATTCGCGACAAGTTTCCGTCGTGTCTTGAAATCACCGCCGAGACCGAAGACGGCGTCATCATGGGTATTCGCCATCGCGATTTACCGATTGAGGCAGTGCAATTCCATCCTGAATCGATTCTGACTCTAGAGGGCAATTGCGGATTGCGGCTGATGGAGAATGTAGTCCGCACGCTGGGCCGCGCGAAGGCGCTGCAGCCCACATCGAAGTAAACCGGCTCTTTAGCCGCAGATAAACGCTGATGAATGCCGATCAGACTTTCTAATGTTTTTCATCCGCGTTCATCTGCATTCATCAGCGGCCATTTAAGAAGAATGCTAGCGTCCTACACCACTCCCGGCGGCATCCTGGTCGAGCGGACTGTCTCGAAAATCCCCTATGAAAAAGGACTCAATCCGCTGCTCAAAAAGCTCGACACCCAGCGTGGCATCTATTTCTCTTCCGGTTACGAATTTCCGGGCCGTCATGCGCGCTGGGACATCGCCGGACTCAACCCTTCGCTTGAAATTGTCTCGGCTGGACGCGAACTGGAACTGCGCGCCCTGAATGCTCGCGGCGAGGCACTTAACCGGATTCTGGAGCCGCTGCTGACTCCGCATCCGCATTGGGAATCGCTGGTGTGCACGTCAAGCTCGATCTGCGGACGTCTGAAACCCCTGCCAGCTCTCTTCCCTGAAGAAGAGCGCAGCAAACAGCCCTCGGCTTTTTCCATCCTGAGGACCATCCTCAACGAGTTTCAACATCCTCTCGGCTCCAAGCTCGCCCTGGTGGGCGCCTTCGGCTACGACCTGCTGGTGCAATTCGATCCCATCCAATTGAAGAAGACCCGCCAGGGCCTCCACGACCTCCGCCTCTTCTTCTGCGACGAGCTGTACTTCATGGATCACAAGCTGGAACAGATCGAGCATTACCGCTACGATTTCACCTTGGGCGAAACCTCGACGCGCGGGCTAAAGCGCACCGGTGCGCGCCTCAAAGCCACTAAACCCACTGTGAGGGGCCACGTGACCAGCGACCACTCGCCGGAGGAGTATCAGGCCAAGGTCGAAACCGTGCGCGAAGGCATGCGCCGTGGAGACTACTACGAGGTGGTTCTTTGCCAGATGTTCCGCGCTCGCTACCAAGGCAGCGTGCCCGAACTATTTGAGCGCGTGAAGAAGGCTAGCCCCAGCCCCTACGAATTTCTCTTACAGTTCGGCGAGGAACAGCTCATTGGAGCGTCGCCCGAAATCTTCGTGCGCGTCCAGGGCAAGCGAATCGAATCGTCGCCGATCGCGGGCACCACGCGCCGCACAGGCGACCCCATGCGCGATGCCGATAATATCCGCGCTCTTCTTACCTCCACCAAAGAAGAGTCCGAGCTGACCATGTGTACCGACGTCGATCGCAACGACAAGTCCCGCGTGTGCCAACCCGGCTCCGTCCAGGTGATCGGAAGACGCGTGATCGAGCCCTTCGCGGGCGTCTATCATACCGTCGACCATGTGGAAGGCATGCTGGCCGAGGGCTTCGATGCGCTGGACGCATTCCTCACACACATGTGGTCGGTGACGATTATCGGGGCTCCCAAGAAATGGGCCGCCCAGGCGATTGAGGATCTGGAAAAAGAGCCGCGCGGTTGGTACACGGGTGCGGTCGGCATGCTGTCCTTCGATGGAAACATGAACACCGGCATCACCATCCGGACCATCCATCTGCGCGACGGCATCGCTCGTTACGGCGCGGGCGCGACTCTGCTCTACGACTCCATCCCCGAAAACGAAGATCGCGAATGCCACATGAAGGCGTCCAATTTCTTTCGGGCGCTGGAAGCGCAGCCGCGCCAGGTGGAACCATACAGTCCCAATCCTCGTGAAGGCCGAGGCCTCAGGCTGCTGCTGGTTGATAACGAGGACTGCTTCATCCACACTCTATCCAATTACGCCCGCCAGACGGGGGCCGAAGTCATCACCTATCGCGCAGGCTTTCCGCTCGATGTCATCCACGACATGGACCCTTCCCTGCTTCTTATCTCCCCCGGCCCAGGGCGGCCTTCCGATTTCGGCGTGCCGGATCTGGTGCGTCACGCGGTGAAGTTGGGGGTGCCGATTTTCGGAGTGTGCCTGGGCCTGCAAGGTATCGTCGAGGCGTTCGGCGGCGAACTCGGCCTGCTGGATTACCCGATGCACGGCAAGCCATCGCGGGTTCGCAATTGGGGCTTGGGTATCTTTGAAGGGCTGCCCGGCGAGTTCACCGTGGGCCGCTATCATTCCCTGCACGCGCTCCGCGAGAGCCTGCCCGCGTGTCTCGAAGTCACCGCTGAGACCGACGACGGAATCATCATGGGTATCCGCCACCGCGAGCTGCCAATCGAGGCAGTCCAATTCCATCCCGAATCCATCCTGACCCTGGAAGAAAGCTGCGGCCTGCGCCTGATGGAGAACGCAGTACTAAGGTTAAGAAGTATCAAATCTAGTACTGGAGCGCATATAGCTTGATGATTTTCCCTGAGTTGGCGATACTGGAAACATCCAATGGACCTTCAACCCTCTGACGTACTATTCATTGCGATCGTGATCTGGCTCGCCATTGAAATCATCAATGGGGACTGGGGCGGAGGGAAACGGTCCCGCGTCCCGGCGCACTGACCACTTGGCAGAAGTTATAGTCATTGGGGGTGGTTTAGCCGGTTTGGCGACGGCGGCAGCCCTTGGCGGCTCCGGCCACCACGTACAACTCTTTGAATCGCGACCCTTTCTAGGCGGCCGCGCAACTTCGTACGAACTCAACACCGAATCCGGCACGGAAACCATCGACAACTGCCAGCACATCCTGCTGCGCTGCTGCGATAACCTTCTGGATTTCTACAAGCGCCTGGGCGTCCAGGACCGCGTCCGCTTCCATCGCGAATTTTGTTTTATTGAGCCCGGCGGCAGGCGCAGCGGATTTCGTGCTGGAATGCTGCCGGCCCCGGCTCACTTCACCCGCTCCTTTCTGAGCCTCAGCTTCCTGAATCTAACCGAGAAAATCGCCGTGGCTCGCGCCTTCCAGGCCATCCGCACGCGAATACGGAAAGCGCGCCGACCTGGAGCACATCAGCATGCAGCAATGGCTGGAAGAGAAGCGCCAACCCGCGCGCGCCGTAGAGCGCTTCTGGCGTCAGGTGCTGGTCAGCGCGATCAACGAAGAGCTGCCTCGCATGGCCGCATCGCATGGCTTGCAGGTGTTCCAGTTGGGCTTTCTGCAAAACTCGACTGCGCTATGAGATGGGCGTCCCGGCTGTGCCTCTGGGTCAGCTTTACGGCAGCGAGGCGTGGAAAAAGATCGGCCAGGTTGAGATTCATCCTCGCTCGCCGGTCGACCAGGTTCGAATTGAGAATGGCAAAGTACTAAGTGTCCGAGTGGGCGGCAACGACGTTAAGGCCGACGCCTACGTAAGCGCGCTGCCGTTCGAGCGCGCCGGCGCGATGCTGCCCGAATTGAACCTCGACCTGAGCAGCTTCGAGCATTCGCCGATCACCGGCATTCACTCTGTGGTTCGATCGCCCGATCACCGATCTGCCGCACGCCACTCTGCTAGATCGGACCATCCAGTGGATGTTCAATAAGGGCGAAGGTCGCTACCTGCAACTGGTGGTGAGCGCCTCGCGCAGCCTGACCCCGATGCCTCGCGCAGAAATTATCGAACTTGCCGTCACAGAGCTGGCCGAGTTCTTTCCCGCCGTACGCGAGGCAAAACTGGAAAAGGCCCACGTAGTGAAGGAAGTTCGCGCGACGTTCTCCGCGCTGCCGAACCTGGAATCCTATCGTCCTCTGAACCGCACCGCGATCCCAAATCTCTTCCTGGCAGGCGACTGGACCCGTTCCGGCTGGCCCGCCACCATGGAGGGCGCTGTGCGAAGCGGCTATCTCGCCGCGGAAGCAGTCACCGAATACTGCAACGATCCGAAGACGGTTTCTGATTCCATGAGCGTGCGATAATCGTCGCATGCGGAAGTCACTTGCTGCGATGATTCTGATCGTAGCCCTGCCCCTGTTGGCGGACGACAAAACGGTCCTCTCGATTCACGTCACCAATCAATACGACAAGCCTGTCTCCAACGCCAGCGTGATCGTGAAATTTAAACAGGGCATCAATCCGATCAAGATGTCCAAGATCCAGGAAATCCTGGGAACTCCGCACCAGCCAGGAAGGCATGGCGAAGATCCCTTCCATCCCAAAAGGCAAAGTGCTGATTCAGATCATCGCCAGCAACTATCAGACCTTCGGCCAGACGTTCGACGTCACCGAAGACGAGCGCACGATAGAGATCAAGCTCAATCCTCCGCAGGCGCAATACTCAGCGCACTAACTACACCAGCGCAATACAATCGATCTCCACCCGCACATCCCTGGGTAGCCGCGCCGCCTCCACCGTGGACCTCGCCGGGGCGTTGCTCGAAAAGTATCGCCCGTAGACTTCGTTCATCAGCGCGAACTCCCCCATATCCTTGAGGAAAACGGTGGTCTTCACCACGCTATCCAGGCTCGCGCCGCATGCTTCGAGCACGCTTGTCAGGTTCTCCAGGACCCGCTCCGTCTGAACCGCCACGTTGCCTTCGACGATTTGGCCGCTGGCGGGGTCCAATGGGATCTGGCCGCTCAAAAACGCGAAGCCGTTGCAGACTACCGCCTGCGAATAGGGTCCTATGGCCTTGGGGGCTTGCTCGGTGGATACGATCTTTTTCATAGTTTCAATGTACCTGTCAGGTCCTTCACTTGCGCTCAATCTTCTGCTCCGCCATAAACCGGTCGAGTTCGTGCGCGATCCGAACGGGAGCCTGCGGATCCCAGAAATTCGCCGTGCCGACCTCCACCGCCGACGCTCCGGCGATCAGAAACTCCGCTGCGTCCGTGCCAGTTGCGATGCCTCCCAAACCCAACACGGGAATCTTCACCGCCTGCGCCGCCTCATAGACCATTCGCAGGGCGATGGGTTTGATGGCCGGTCCAGAGAGGCCTCCGAATCCGGCCCCGATCCGCGGCCGCCGTGCGACCGGGTCGATGGCCAAGGCGACAAAGGTATTCACCAGCGACACAGCGTCGGCCCCAGCATCCTGCGCCGCTAAAGCAAGCGGTTCAATGCGTGCGACATTCGGAGAGAGCTTTACGATCAGCGGTCGGCGGGCGATCTTCCTTACCGCCCCCACCACTTCGGCCAACAGCCCTGGGTCGCTAGAAAAGAACATCCCGCCTTCACTCGTGTTGGGGCAGGAAACGTTCAGCTCATACCCGGCAAGCCCTTCGGCGTCTTCCAGCGCCCTGGCTACCTCGGCGTAATCTTCCACCCGGTCGCCGAACACGTTGGCAAACACCTGCGTCCCTAGGGTCCTCAATTGAGGAAGCTTGTCCCGTAGAAACGCACCCACTCCGATGTTCTGCAAGCCGATGGAGTTCATCATCCCGGCCTGCGTTTCCCAGACCCGCGGCGGAGGATTACCATCCATGGGCTCCCTGGATAGCCCCTTGACCACGACTCCCCCAACCTCGCACAGATCGACTAAGTCTTTGAATTCAACGCCATAAGCGAACGTTCCGGAGGCAGCCAATACGGGGGTTTTGAGAGGTACTCCGCACAGTGTGGTGGAGAGCCGGGGGGACACTTGTTTCTTCAGAATAGCAATATGACCCCATAAGGCGTAAAAATTCTGACAGTAGGCTTTTCACTGGTACTCTTTTCAGGTTCGATCTACTTTGAATTGATCCCTGGTCTAAGGTTTACGCTGGATGGGACTGGACATGACAGAAGCCTGACCATTAAAACGTGGGGGGCTCCCGAAAATTCCGGTCTCTTTCGTCCAAGTTCGCTTGGTTCACGGGTGCTCTGGTGGGATGGGTAGTTGCGACCGTCCTCTTCTTCGACATCTGGCAGAACACCTTCAATTGGACCAAGGGAATCGTATTGTGCTGCGTGGTCGCGATTCTGGCGACCCTCATTTCCCGCTTCACCATGGGTCTGCTCGCCCGGCCTCTTGAATTCCTGGAGGCGGGCATCACTTCGGTTCGGCAAGGCCGGCTGGAGCCGATCCAGGTCAGCAATACCAACGATGAAATTCAGTACCTGGGCGAGAGCTTCAACCGGATGATTGAAGTGCTGGCCGCATCCAAAGAAGAAATCCGCCAGCATCAGGAACTTCTGGAGCAGCGCATCCATCAGCGCACGGCGGAGCTTGAAAAAGCCATGCACGCCGCTTTCGCCGCCAGCCGCGCCAAGAGTGAATTTCTGGCCAACATGTCGCACGAATTGCGCACCCCCATGAACGGACTGCTGGGTATGCTGGACCTGACGCTGGATAGCAGGCTCGGCGCGGAGCAGCGTGACCAGGTGGAAACCGCGCAGCGCTGTGCTTATTCTCTGCTCGCTCTGCTCAATGACATTCTGGATCTCTCCAAGATCGAGGCGGGCAAGATGCTCTTTGAAAAGACTCCCATGGATGCCACCTCCGTGGTCGAAGATTGCGTCATGGCGTTTCTCGCCAAAGCGTCCCAGAAGGGCATTCAATTACGTTTTCAACGGCCGGAAGCTGGACCGATCCGAGTCTACGGCGATCCGCTGCGGCTGAGGCAAATTGTCACCAATCTCATTTCCAATGCGGTCAAGTTCACTGACAACGGTTGGGTGAACGTGCTGCTGATCACGACTCCTCACGCCCCCGAACCGGGTAAGCCGGCCTCGGGCAAAATGGACGTCCGCGTGGAAGTTCACGATACCGGCTCCGGCATTCCCGCCGAGAAGCTGGCCCACGTCTTCGAGAAATTTACCCA
Organism: Terriglobia bacterium; assembly: GCA_963766615.1. Taxonomy (GTDB): domain Bacteria; phylum Acidobacteriota; class Terriglobia; order Bryobacterales; family Bryobacteraceae; genus Palsa-187. Next base: position 140,334 of record CAVYBC010000002.1, on the reverse strand, counting down.
GGCCGATTCCAGCATCACCCGCAAATACGGCGGCACCGGATTGGGTCTGGCGATTTCGCGCCAGTTAGCCGAATTGCAGGGCGGCTCCATTCGTGTTGAGAGCGAGTGGGGCAGCGGTAGCGTGTTTACCCTGGTTATTCCCATGGAACGCGCCCCCGCCGCCGAAAAACCCCGCGCTGCCATGGTTCCGGTCAAAGCGATTGGCGCTGGGGAATCTCCGGCCCGCGTGCTGCTGGTGGAAGACAACCTGGTGAACCAGAAGGTGGTCATCGCCGTGTTGCGTAAGAAGGGCTATCAGATTGACGTCGCCGGCGACGGCCAACAGGCGATCACGATGCTTGAATCGGCGCAGCATCCCTACAATGTCGTGCTGATGGATGTCCAGATGCCGGTGATGGATGGCATGGAAGCCACGCGAGTGTTACGCCGCGATCCGCGCTGGAAGAATCTTCCAGTGATCGCGATGACCGCGCATGCCATGAATGGAGATAAAGAGCGGTGCCTGGACGCGGGCATGAACGCCTACATCGCCAAACCAGTGCAGCCGAATCATCTCATCTCAATGATCGAAAAACACCTGCTTCCGGTCGCGCCCAAGTCCGCCCCGCTGCCGGATCTGAACCATCTTCTGGCGCAGCAGCCGCCGCTGCCCCTGGAGCACGCCGGCAATTAGTTCGCCAGTTCCCTGATCTTCGCCCACGTGCTGGCGATATCTTCATCCGACGTTCCAATATTCCCGATCGCGATCCGCAGCACGAACTTACCCTTTAGCGTTGTCCCGGTGAGAAACGCGTGACCTGTCGCGTTGATACGTTCCAGCAGATCACGGTTGCGGTCATCGCTCGCTTTCAGCCGGAAACAAACCAGAGAGAACTCGATCGGCGCGGATAGCTCGAAACGCGGATCCTTCTCGATCGACTCTCCCAGCTCTTGCGCCATCCGAATCTGGTCACGCAGGATCCGCGCGATTCCTTCCCGCCCATAAGTTCGAAAGACAAACCACAACTTGAGCGACCGGAACCGCCGCCCCAGGGCGACGCTGTAATCCGAGAAATTAACCGCGCTCTCCTCCCTGGTGTTCTTGAGATAAGCAGGCGTCTCCTCCAGCGAAAGCGCTCGGCAAAACACCTCCGGCCTGCGCGTATAGAGGACGCTCAGATCCATCGGCGTGAACAGCCACTTATGTGGATTGAGCACCAGCGAATCGGCCAGCGCGGCTCCGTTCAAAATATGACGATGCTCTTCCAGAATCGCCGCCGGGCCAGCGTACGCCGCGTCCACATGCAGCCACAGCCCGTAGCGTTGTGCGACCTCTGCCACCGCCGCCAGAGGATCGACGCTGGCCGAAGAGGTCGTGCCCAGAGTCGGGACCACACAGAACGGTTTCTTGCCAACGCGCAGATCTTCCTCAATGGCGCGGGAGAGTAACTCCGGCCGCATGCGAAACGCGTCATCGACTGGAATGTGCCGGATGTTGTGCAGGCCCACCCCCGCCGCCAGCGCCGCCCGATCGACTGAGAGATTGGCATGCTCTGACGTATAAAGAACCAACCTGGGAAAATCGCCCGTCAAACGAGCTTCTCCCACCGCCGCCTCACGTGCCGCGATCACCGCGTGCATCGTGCTGGTGGAGGCTGTGTCGTGAATCAGCCCAAAAAACTCCTCCGGCAACCCGAGCCATTGTCGCAGCCAGCCCAACGTGACCTGTTCTAGCTCTGTCGCCGCCGGACCGCTCTTCCAAACCATGTGATTCGCATTCAGCGCCGCGGCTAGCATCTCGCCTAGAATCCCGGGACCCGACGCAGAGTTGGAAAAATACCCAAAGAAACGAGGATGATTCCAGTGGGTGGTTCCGGGCACAATCAACTCCCGAAAATCGCGCAGGATCCGCTCTATCGGCTCGCCATGTTCCGGACCCGACGCAGGAAGCCGCCGGATCAAATCGCCTGGCTTGACGGAAGGGACGACCGGGTAGTCGCGGACGTCGCGAAGGTAGTCCGCGATCCAGTCCACAGCCTGATGCGCCGCCGCACGGAATTCTTCTGATTGCATGCTGACTTTTAGTGTAGAGGTGGCGCACGCTTCAGCGTGCCGGGCCGAGATTGATCTCGGCCTTCAGCTAGTCCCCAAACCCAGGCAACGGCTCGATCTCCATACTCTGCTCCGGGTGCCGCGAATTCCACCACGTCTGCATCGCAGCCATGTAGGTATAGACTACCGGAGTCAGATACAGCGTCATCACCTGCGAAACCAGCAGACCACCCACCACCGTGAGTCCCAGAGGACGCCGGGCCTCTCCGCCCGCGCCTTGCCCCAAGGCCATCGGCAGAGCGCCGAAGAGAGCCGCCATAGTGGTCATCATGATGGGACGGAACCGGATAATGCAGCCTTCGTAAATCGCCTCGGCGGGATTCTTGCCGTGCTTGCGCTCGGCTTCCAGTGCGAAGTCGATCTGCATAATGGCATTCTTCTTCACGATGCCGATCAGCATGATGAGGCCCACGAAGGAGTAAATGTTCAACTCGCCCTTGAACAGAATCAGCGTCAGCAGCGCCCCTACTCCGGCCGAAGGCAGGCCCGACAGAATGGTCAGCGGATGGATGTAACTCTCATAGAGCACGCCCAGAACGATGTACACCACCCCAATTGCGACAATCAGAAGCATTGTCAGGTTCTGCAGCGAGGCTTGAAACGCCTGCGCGTTACCTGAAAAACTCGCCGTGACGTTAGCCGGCAGAACCGTTTTGGAGAGTGCCGTCACCTTGTCCACCGCGGTGCCCAGCGAAACTCCCGTTTTCACATTGAACGACACGGTAACCGAAGGCAACTGGCCGGAATGTGGAATGCTTTGGGGACCCACGTCCGGGCTCAACTTCGCCAGCGAACTGAGCGGCACCAGTTGGCCATTGTCGGATTTGAAATAGATCTTCCTGAGGTTGTCTACCCACTCCTGATCGCTGGGCTTCACCTCTTCCAGCACGTGATATTGGCCTTGGGGCATGTAGATGGTGCTGATGATCTGCGGCCCGTACGCGCTGTAGAGCGCGTTCTGAATCTCCGATGGATTCAGGCCATAGAGCGCCGACCGCTCGCGGTCAATGGTGACTTTTTCAATCGGATTCTTGATTTGCAGATCGGTATTGACGTCCGTCACTTCAGGAAGAGTCGCAATGGCGGCCTCCATCTTTTCCGACTCGGAGAACAGCAACTGTGTGTCCGGCGACTGCAACGTAAACTGATACGAGCTGTTGGACGACCGCCCTCCGATGCGCAGCGAAGGCGGCATGTTCATAAACACCTGAAAACCGGGGAAGCTGTTCATCCTGGCGCGCATAGAATCGATGATCTGCTGAGCTCCCTCCTTGCGCTCCTTCAAAGGCTTCAGCGTCAGGTTCATGTTGCTATAGTTGCCGCTGTTCACGTTGGCCAGGAACGCGTCGACATTGGGATTCCGCTTGACCACGTCGGCGATGCGCCGCGCATACTCCACCATTTTGTAAAACGAAGTTCCCTGCGCCGCACGCATGTTCAACTGCAACGTGTCCTGATCGGAGTCCGGGATAAAGCCCTTGGGAACACGGTCAAACAGAAAAACGGTTAACCCAAGAACCGCGAAGAACGCGACCAGCATCACTGGCCGATGTTTCAGCACCACCCGCAGGCTTATTTCATAGAACCGCAGCAGTTTTTGAAAAGGCCAGTCCAACGCCCTGGAGAGCAGTCCCTCTTCGCCTTCCCGCTTCACCTTCAAAAAGCGGCTGCACAGCATGGGCGTGAAGCTGATGGACACGACGCCCGAAACCAGAATGGCCACCGTGATGGTTACCGCAAATTCGCGAAACAAGCGGCCCAGAATGCCGCCCATGAACAGAACCGGAATAAACACCGCCGCCAGAGAGAGCGTCATGGAAAGAATGGTAAAGCCGATCTCCTTGGACCCTTTGATGGAAGCTTCCAGAGGGCCCTCTCCGTGTTCCATGTGCCGCACGATGTTTTCCAGCATGACGATGGCGTCGTCAACCACAAAGCCAACAGACAGGATCAGCGCCATCATGGAAAGATTGTCCAGGCTGAAGTCCAGAATCGCCATAACAGCAACGGTACCCAGCAGCGAAAACGGCAAGGCGAGCGATGGAATAATAGTCGCCCACATATTCCGAAGGAAGACGAAAATCACGGCGATCACCAGCAGTAGGGTGAGGACCATGGTGAACTGAATGTCCTTGAACGACTCGCGTATATTTTTAGAGCGGTCAAATCGGACTGCCAGCTTAGCCGCCAGGGGAATCTGCGATTGCAGGGCGGGAAGAGCATCTTTCACGGCGTCGGCCACCGCAATAACGTTGGCGCCCGGTTGCCGCTGGATCTGAAGCTGGATGGCCCGCTGGGAACTGTCGCCGCGATAGGTCCATGCTGCCTGGTGCACGTCCTCCACGCTGTCGATCACATTTGCGACCTCGCCCAGCCTCACCGGCCGTCCATTCCGCCAAGCGATGATCAGCTTCGAAAACTGCTCGGCGTTCTTCATCTCCGCGTTCGTGGTGACGGTATAAGTGACGCCAGGGCCGTACAACGCTCCGGTGGGAAGATTGGGATTCCAGCCGGACACCGCGGTATTCACTTCATTCAACCCGATTTTCTTGGAAACCAGCTTGTCCGGGTCCACCTGCACGCGCACGGCATATTTCTGCTGGCCGTTCACGTTCACCTGGGCCACGCCCGGGATGGTGGAGAGACGCGGCGTGATCAGGGTCTCGGCGTAATCATCCAACTGGCTCATGGACAGAGTGTCGGATTGCAGCGTCAACTGCATGATCGCCTGATCGGAAGGATTGGTCTTCTTCAAGGACGGCGGAAAGGGCAAGCCTGGGGGAAGCAACGGAGTGGCCGCGGCAATCGCGGTCTCCACGTCGGAAGCCGCTCCATCCAGGTCCCGGTCCAAAGTGAATTGCAAGGTGATCTGGGTCCCGCCGGTGCTGCTGCTGGAGGTCATCGAGTCCACCCCGGCGATGGTGGTGAACTGTCGTTCCAATACCGTAGCGACCGATGAAGCCATCGTATCCGGGTCGGCTCCAGGTAAATTGGCCTGGACGTTGATTGTCGGGAAATCGACGCTGGGCAGATCGCTGACCGGCAAAGTCTGGTAAGCCAGCACCCCGAACAAAGCGATCGCCGCCATCAGAAGGCTGGTTGCAATCGGACGCCGGATGAAGATCTCGGAAAGGTTCATAGGATGATCAGGCCCCGCCCCCGGAATGAAGGCGCAGCGGCGGCTTTGGGAGTTACTCCAGAAACCATTTTAATCACAAAACCCCTGCGTTTTCCTAGCCTAAACGACCCTAAGCAGGACGCCGTCCTATGCCGTTTGCCAGTTCCCCAGCCCCAGCGCGTGAGCGCGGGGGAATCCTTGAGGGCGACCGGCTACAGACTCGGGGTATCCTGAAATCTACCCATGCTCCAAGAAGTCGTCGAGGCCGAAGGCCACCTGATCGATTCCCACCTGATGGAACGCATTTTCGACACCGTGGTCGAATGCAACGGGAAGTTCGAAGTCGAGGAATTCCGCATCGGACGCACCAACGCCGACCCGTCCTACCTGCGCATGAAAATCGAAGCGCCGGACAGCGCCGACATGCAGCAATTAATTGGCCAGTTGCTGGGTTTGGGCTGCACTCCCGCCGATAAAGGCGACGCGGAACTGGAGACGGTCGACCGCGATTGCTGCGCTCCGGACGATTTCTACTCCACCACCAACCATAAAACGCTGGTGCGTCATCAGGACCAATGGCTGGAGGTCCAGAATCAGCGCATGGACGCTATGATCGTGGTCAATAACGGCCAAGCCGCGTGCCGCCGCCTGCGCGATCTGAAAGCGGGTGATCGTGTAGTGGTAAAGATGCGCGGCATCCGCGTCGTGCCCGAGGCCAAGGAACGCGACCGGCTGGCCTTCGCCTTCATGAGCAACGGCATCTCCTCGGAACGTCAACTGGAAACCGCCGTTCGCCAGACCGCCGTGCTGATGCAGCAGACTCGTCAGGAAGGCAAGAAGATCGTGGTGGTGGCAGGCCCCGTCGTGGTTCACACCGGCGGCGTAGGACCGCTGGCCCGCCTGATCCGCCTGGGATGGGTGGATGGTGTGCTGGCCGGAAACGCCTTGGGCGTTCACGATATCGAATCGGCCATGCTGGGCACTTCCCTAGGAGTGCGCCAGAGCGACGGACGCCAGGAGGAGCACGGCCATCGCAATCACATGCGCGCCATCAATGCCATCTACCACGCGGGCAGCATCGCCAAAGCAGTAGAGTCGCGCAAGCTGACCTCCGGCGTGATGTTCGAATGCGTGAACGCCAAAGTGCCCTTCGTGCTGGCCGGGAGCCTGCGCGACGATGGCCCCCTACCCGATACCATCACCGACATGAACCGCGCACAGGACGCGTATGCGGAACAACTGAAGGGCGCAGGATTGGTCCTGTGCCTGGGGTCGATGCTTCATTCCATCGCCACCGGAAACATGCTGCCCAGTTGGGTGAAAATCGTGTGCGTCGATATCAACCCGGCAGTCGCCACAAAAGTGAGCGATCGCGGCACAGGCCAGGCTGTCGGCGTAGTCACCGACGTCGGCCAGTTCCTGGGGCTACTAGCGGCCATGATTTCCGTATCGCCGCAGCAGAGCGTCACGGCATGAAGCGCCAGTACACCGACGATCATGCTGCCTCCGGCGTCGACTCGCCGTTGCCCGAGATCGAAACGTGGCCGAACCAATACCGCACCGGGTACGAAATTGAAATTGAGATGCCCGAGTTTACCTCGGTATGTCCCAAGACCGGCCTGCCCGACCACGGAACCTTGACGCTGCGCTACTCGCCCGATAAGCTGTGCCTGGAATTGAAGTCGCTGAAGATGTACACGCTCGCCTATCGCAACCTGGGAATCTTTCAGGAAAACATCGTGAATCGCATGGTGGAAGACGTGGTGCGGGCGGCCGATCCGCTATGGGTATCGCTGGAAGGCGACTTCACGCCGCGCGGCGGTATTTCCACCCGCATCACTCGCACATGGAAACGCAAACCGAGGAGCACCAAGCGTGCGCGATGAGGAACTGACTGCCGCCATTCAGGAAATCCGCCAGCGTGCCCAGGCGCGCTCGCCGCAAGGATCGCTGGGCCTTGAGGGCGTAGAAGCCCCTAACCTCATGCCCCTGGTCCACGCGCGCGATGCCGCCGAGGCTAAAGTGGCCGCCATCGGCACCGTGAATCCGCGGCCCGCCGGTCTCAAGAATTCCATTGCGCAGTCAATCAAGAAACTCATCGCGCGTTCGCTGGACTGGCACGTGCGAGAGCAAGTGGAATTCAACCGCGCCGCAATGGGATGCGTGCAGGCGTCCATCGAAGCCCTTACCGAGGTCAGCCGAAGCCTCGCCGCCCTGGCGTCGCACCAGCAGCGCCTCCGTGAAGACATTCAGGGCCAGAACGAAAAGTACGAGCGGGAATCGGCATGGTATCGAGCCGAGACCGAAGAACTGAAGGACATCCGCCACCATTGGACCGAATGGAGAACCGGCTTCGAGGAACGCCGCATGGCCAGTGAAATTCACCTGCTGCGTTCCCTTTCCGAATTGCAGGGAGCCTTTCAGCATCGCGTCACCCTGTTGGAAGAAAGTTTCCGCGACCTCACCCGCAAGCAGCACGGCGAATTCAAATCGGCTCTGGAAGCAAATACAATTCAGGTGCAGAAGCGCCTCTGGGACGACCTCCAGAAAATTCGCGCCGAATACGAAAGCCTCATTTACACTGAACTTCGCACGCTCCGCCAGAAGCAGGTTCCAGCACAGGAAGCCCCTACCATCGTCACGACCGCGGCAGACGCCGAAGAGCCGATTCCCATAGATTGGATGCGTTTCGCCAACGCCTTCCGAGGCTCCGAAGAACGCATTCGCGCCAATCAGGTGCGTTACATCGCCAGATTCCAAGGAACACAAGGCGAGATCATTGACCTGGGCTGCGGCCGGGGAGAATTTTTGGAAGCAGCCCGCGAGGCGGGCCTCCAGGCGCGCGGAATCGACCTGAGCCAGGAATCGATCACACTCTGTCGCTCCAAGGGGCTGACGGCGGAGGTCGCCGACATCTTTGAATTCCTCGCGGCCGCGCCCGACCGTTCTTTCGGCGGCCTCTATTGCTCTCAGGTGGTGGAGCATCTCAGCCCCAGCCGCTTGCCCGTTTTGATTCAACTGCTCGGTAAGAAGCTTCGTCCTGGCGCTGTGGCTGCGTTCGAAACGCCCAACCCCGAATGCCTTGCGATTTTCGCCACGCACTTCTACATCGACCCCACGCACACTCGCCCCGTCCCCGCAGTCCTCTTGCGCTTCTATCTGGAAGAAGCCGGTTTCGGCAACGTTGAGATTGAGCGCCTGGCCCCCGCCTTGGAAACGGTCCCCGCGCTGGCAGACCTGCCGCAGAGCGTACGCGAATCGCTATTCGGCGGCCTCGATTACGCCCTTTTCGCCCGCAAGCTGTAGAGTTATGCGATCCGCGTTCTGGCTCTTCATCGTCACAACGGCCGCAAGTGCCCAGACCCTGACGATCCGGCCAGTGCAGACCTCGCCGGGCTCTGAGTTCCAAGTGGAGATATCGATCGCATCCCCTGCTGGGAAGGCGCCGGCGATCCTTAAATGGGACACCATCTTCCCCGCTCAGTTACTCGACGTGGTGGGCGGCGGACCAGAGGTGGGTAAGGCAGGAAAGGACTCCGGCAAAGTCATCGCCTGCGCGATGCAAAAGCCGTACTCCTACACCTGCGTATTGTTCGGAGGACAAAAACTGATCGCGGACGGCGTGATCGCGACCATCCGTTTCAAAGTCCACGCCGACGCCCAACCCGGAAAAACAGCGATTCGCGTGCAAAAGATTGACGCAGCCACCGTGGACGCCAAGTCCTTCACTATGCCCGACGCAGAAGCACCGCTCGAAATTCGTATAGCCCCGTCCCGTTAGGGCGGGGATTCTAAGAAAACCAGTCACACGGAAATTCGTCAATAAAATCTATAAGTTCCATAAATCCCCTGGAACCCTCATGCTATTCTTCAATCGAGAAAAGGTTCTTTCACCAACAAGTTTCTTCCGGGCCCGGAAGCGTTGCATTGTGGTGGAGCGGAACTTCCGGAGCCCCTGGAAAGGCTTGCGAGAGCTAACTATAGGGATAGCCTCGACGGAAGACCTTGAGATCGCGATTTCATACCGTCTGAAAACTAGAAATGGTTCAAGACATCCGAGAGTTGCACACCGTAGACGAGATTGGCTCGTGAGGTGGATCTCAATTCACTGGCGGCCGAAACTAAAAATTCGGCCGCCCGCAACGCGTGGGAGTAGTGTGTCTGCGCGTCTTTAGAAGAAGCGTTATTTGGTAGTAGTTGTCGCAGGCTTGGCCGCCATCTTCGGCTTAGGCTCCTGCGCCAGCTTGTAGCCGCCCTTCTTGGCGTCGTCTTCGCTCATAAACTTGCCCGCCTTCGTCTTGCCGTAGTATTCGCCGTCTTTGTGATACACCTTGGTGCTCGTGTTGACCCAAACCATCCCCTTGGACTTCGCATCAGCAATTTCTGCCGCGGTAGGCGGAGTGGTGGTGGAGGTCTTGGTCGACGACATCTTGGGCGCCATTTTCGGTGCAGGCGTGGCCGGGGCCGGGGTCTGTGCCGCCAGCGTCAGGCCCGTCGCCATCGCGAGTGCCAAAATTGTCAATTTCGTTCTCATATTTCTAAATTCTCCTTAGGAGGCTTCATGCCTTCGTACATCAAGATTCATCCCGTCCTACTTTAGTTCCGCGAATGAACCCGGATTAACAATAAAACAGTTTCATCATGAATTGCTCTTCATGATCGCCTGATACAGCCTTCGCTGTAGGTGGGCCATCTGGTCCCATCCATAGACTCGCACTGCTGTCTCTGCAGCATGCCGCTCCAATGCCTTTCGCTCTTCCGAATAATCCAGCAGCCGATGAATCGCCGCCGCCATGCCTTCCGCATCATCGGCAACCACCACATCCTTGCTGCGCTCAAGTTCGAGTCCGTGAATGCCGGCTTCAGTGGAAACAATCGCTTTTCCCATCGCCATCGCTTCCATGATCTTGATATTGGTCCCCGCCGACGCCACTAGCGGCGCGATCACGACGGTGGCGCGTTCATAGGCCGGGCGAACATCGGAAACAAACCCTTCCACTTCAACGCCGGCTTGTTGCAAATTCCAGAACCTCTCATGATGCTGCCCGGCGATCACGTGGAGCGTCACGTCACAAAGTTTCGGAAACACCTGGCTCAAAAAAAACTCCAGAGCTAGGACGTTGGGCCGATGCGCGAAGCTTCCGATAAACAGCAGCCTGCGTGCATCCGGTTCGCCGCCCGACGGCCGAAAGCGTTCCAGGTCTACTCCGTTCCCGATCGCAACCGAGCCATCCACAAGCGCCCGATCCTTCTCCGACATCGTCACTACGCGATCGACTATTTTCCACGCGCGCCGCTCGAAGTTGAGCCATCGTTCATACTGCCGCCGCGTTTCCCACTCCTCGCCGTTCCTGAGCATTTGCGCATAGAGGTCATAGGTGATGTCATGCTCCACCAATAATGTTCGCGCGGGAGCGCAATCGTCCGCGTACTGCGCCATCTGTGTGAACTCCAACTGCACGATTCCCGGCGACCACTTCTTCACCGTTTGCCGCAAGGCCGCATGAAACGAAGGCGTATCGAATTCTTCCACCGTATCCGGCCGATCCGTCGACGGCAAAGCATGGCTGCCCGGCCGCCGCACCGTGACCACCTCGACACAGAAATCCAGCAATTCCTGCGGCACAGCGCGTGGCGACTCCACAAAGGCCACCAGCACCTGATCGAAGTCCTCCGCGCCGCGACGCATCAGATTGTAGATGCGCACCGCGGCACCATGCGAAAGCGGGTACGGCAGATAAGGGCTGGCCACCAGTACCACCGGCTTGCCGGATCGCTTCCGCCCGCGAAACACCGCCACATGCCCGCTGACCAGGTCAAAGAATCCGCAGTCGCCTTGAGGAACCGGCGCGGCCTCCATACGCGATGCAACCTCAAGCGCACGAGCCTTCTTGTTGGCCTTCAGACGCAGAGTATTCTCGCGCCAAAGCTGACCGAACAATTCCAGGTCCGGAATCGCCCGCGCCAGGAACTTCGCATAGTTAAATTCCAAAGCGTCGTCCAGTTGCTCCGGAGTGTAGTAGCGCGTCGTGGTGGTCCGGTGCTTGTGCAACACGCGAGCCTGACCCGCATACACGCTAGCCCCTCCTTGCAACCATGCGCGAACCCCCAGGTCCAAATCCTCCACGTATGCGGGCTCGTACATCTCGTCAAACCCGCCCAACGCAGCTAGCTTTCCGGCATCGTATAGAGTGCACCCGCCGCTGCCATAAAGAACGTAGCTCTGGTCCTCACCCTCCAGCGGATCGTCGCAGCGCAACGGAAAGTCGAGCACGGGACGCTGGTCGGGCAGCACCGTCTTGCCCGTCTCCTCGCGCCTCTGCCCTTCGGGAAAAAAGATTTGCGCAGTGGAACTGAATAAAGCGGGCACGTCTTCAAAAGGTTGCCGCAGGGCCGTAAGAAATCCAGGTTCCACCAGCATGTCGTTATTCAGCAGGCACACGTGCGAATACCGCGCCTTTCGAATTCCACGATTCACCGCGCGTGCAAACGACAACGGCTGCGCGTCATGCTCGACGATCACGTTCGGATACAGCGCCTTCAAGAACTCAACCGTGCCATCGTCTGACCCGTTGTCCACGACGATGGCTTCCGAGGCGCCGGAGAGCAGCGGAAGGCATTCCGCCAGCAACTCGCGCCCATTTCGGGAAGGAATGACCACCGAAATCCCATCCGCCCTCGACGCTGCGTCTACGTTTACCGGCGCAGCAGGACGCCGATTCGCCGCAAGCCATCGCCCACGCTCCAGAGCACGCCGATAGAGAATCGACAACCGCCGAGCGTTCGGATCTCTAAGCAGCTTCGCACGCTCATATAGCGCTCCTTTGGGCCGCATCTGGCTTCGCAGCAGATTGCCCGCGCGCCACAGTCCGTGCCGCAACATGACGCCGACATTGTCCGGCCGCAGCATGAAATGTTCGCCGTTTTCGTTGAACACCATCAGGCGAAACCGCGGGCTCATCGCGCGCCCCAGCTTTCGCAGCGCTCCATGCGGCGTGCGCGGCTCCAGAATAATCGCCGCCAAACGAATTCCCCGCCCCGCCAGGTGAGCCAAAACGAACTCCTGGTTCTCCCGAGGAGTTCGCTTGATGTGATACTTGATCCACTCGCCATGTGGAGGCGGAAATTCCGACACCACCACCAGAGGAAACTCGGGGAAAATGTTTTTCATCCGCTCTATGACGAGCGCGATGACAGCCTCAGAGGCCGAAGCAAATAAAACTTTGACCACGTCAAACCAGTTCGCCTAGCGTAAAGCTCCACTCACCATTTTGATGATCCTCCCACAGCTTCAGCGCCTGCATCCCGAATGCGGTCGACACAGGGTTTGAATAAGGCAACGTCTGCCCGGCTTTCGAGCCGAACCAGAATCCTCCAGCGACGCGAGCGTTCCTTCTCCACAGCTTGAAACGCGGCCACACGCGTAGCCTCTTCCCTCGCCGCCGCCTGATCCAACTCAACCGCGCCTTGATGATGAGCAATCAGCCTGGCCCGCAACAACTGCGCGCTCACGTCGGACCGTTCAAAGATCGGCGAAGTCTCACGCAACAGAGCCCCCACTCGCGCAAATCCCCAGGCCAACGCCTCGCGAACCTCAGGGCGACCGGAAACCGCCAGCAGCGCCTCCAGGAAATAGCAGTAGGCGTGCAGGCGGTCCATCAGCCTTTCCTGATTCTTCTCACTCGCAAGAAACGATTCGTGAGTACCCAGCGAATACGCGAGCACCGCTTCAAACAACTTCGCCGCATGCTCGTCATTCAGATCGTGCCACGCCAGAGCCGACTTCAACTGATAGCAGCCCGGACTCCGCGACCACCTCGGCTCGTGCGGCAGCGGCTGCTTCTCCGGCAGTTCGATCACCGGATGAAACACACCTTCGCCCAGGAAATCGAACGCCAGCGACAACGCGGCTTGATGCGCCCGCTCACGAAATTCGTCGTCTCCGCTAATCCGGTACGCAGCCAAAAGCCCGCGCACGATAATACCCGTATCGAAAAAATAGCCGAGGTTGGACCCAGGCTCGAAAGGGAACGTCGAGTTCGCTTCGTCCCACGCGGTGCGCGTTAGAAAACGTGCGGCCCGCAGCGCTGCATGGCGATAGGCTTCCTGTTCGGTTTGCTCGTACAGATACACCAGCGCGCTCACCGCATAGCCGGTGATTTCGTTCGAGACTGGAGCGTTGGCTCCGAGATCGGAGCGGTAGTAGCGCGCAACGCCTCCGTCAGCCTCCTGGATTCCGGATTCCAAGAACCAGCGTCCGGCACGCTCAAGAAAGGAAGTCAATATATCAGCCTACTTCAAGAAAGTCAGGAACCGCGTGCGAAGATTCTGCGCCGTCTTCGCGTCCGGCGTCACCACCAGTACCGTGTCATCGCCCGCCACCGTACCTGTGACCTCGGGCCACTCCGCTTGATCCAGAGCCGACGCGACCAGGTTTGCGTGCGCGGGAGGCGTTCGCAACACCAGCAGGTTCTGCGCAACTCGAATGTCGAGCACGGTGTCGCGCACAGCTGATGCGACATCTGTACGAACCGCCGGCGTGGCGTCGCCCGGTTCGACATATCCAGCGGCAGTCTTCACCAAACCCAGTTCGCGAATGTCTCGCGAAAGAGTCACCTGCGTAGCGGGAACTCCGACGTGACGAAGCTCGGTGGCCAATTCGTCCTGTGTGTGAATTTGTTTTGCCCGGATCAGTTTTTGAATCTGGCCCTGGCGAAAGCTCTTGTTCATCGCCCTAACCCCGCGAGTCGAGCCGTTCCTGCGCCACCGCCAACGCCGCCGCCACCGTCTCGGGACCCGTGCCCCCAGGAATTTCGCGCGTGCGCATTCCTTCCGAAGGTTTCATCAGACGAATCATGTCGCGCGTAAATTCCGGCGCGAACGTCACCAATTGATCCGCGGTCCAATCGGCGGGCTTCTTTCCGGTGCGAACGCTTTCCAGCACCAGCCTACCGACAATCTGATGCGCCTGATGGAATGGCGTCCCATGGCGAGCCAGAGCCTCCGCCAGATCCGTCGCCACCACCCAACTCTCTTCCGCGGCCTGAGCGGGCTGCTCCGCTTTCAGCCGCATCGTCTCCACTACAACCTTGGCCATTTCAAGGCAGCCATTCAACTGATGGGCGGCGTCAAACAGAGGCTCCTTGTCCTCCTGCATGTCGCGATTGTAGGTCAGCGGCAGACCTTTCATCGTGGTGTACAGCGATGTAAAATCGCCGAACACGCGTCCCGATTTTCCGCGAATCAATTCCAGCGAATCAGGATTTTTCTTTTGCGGCATCAAGCTTGAACCGCTAGTCACGCCGTCGCCCAATTCCATCCAGCCGAACTCCTCGCTGGAATAAAGAATCCAGTCTTCAGCCAAACGGCTCAGATGCAACATCGTTGTGGATGCCGCATAGAGAAAATCCAAAGCGAAGTCGCGATCGGCGGAAACGTCCATGCTGTTGCGAGTGATCGTTGCAAACCCCAGATCCTTCGCAATGGCCTCGCGGTCGAACGGAAACCCGCTGCCCGCAAGGGCCCCGCTCCCCAGCGGCAGCACGTTGACCCGCGCGCGAGTCTGCTCCAACCGCTCCAGGTCGCGCGAAAACATTTCGAAATACGCGAGCAGATAGTGAGGCCACAACACCGCCTGCGCTCGCCGCAGATGCGTGTAACCTGGAATCACAGCGTCCGGATACTTGTCCGCGCACGCAACCAGCGCCTGCAGAAGACCTGCCAGATGTTCTCTGGCCCGATCGATCTCGCCGCGGAGCCACAGCCGTACATCCAGCGAAACCTGTTCGTTCCGGCTTCTGCCGGTATGAATTTTGTCCGCCAGTCCCTTCACGCGCTCCTTCAACTTGCGGATCACCAGCGTGTGAACGTCTTCGTCGTCCGCGCCTTCGTAAAACTTAGGATCTTGCGCGTCGGCTTGAATGGCAGCAGAAAGCGGCGACCAGTTGCTCCCGTTCCTGCGCGGTTAGAATGCCCGCCCCTTCCAAGGCCCGCGCGAAAGCCTGCGAGCCCTGAATATCCGCGTCGATTAACCGGCGGTCGAAATGAAGAGACCCGGAGAACCGCTCAAAGACCTCCGAGGGCCCTTGCTCAAACCGGCCTCCCCACAACTTCATGCTCACTTTTTGGCGGCCTTCTTTTTAGGTTTGTTGATGACCGAAGCTCGCACCTGAATCGGCAGGCCGATCAGGTTGATGAAACCACGAGCATCGCGCTGATCATACTCGGCACCCATGGTGAAGCTGGCGATCTTCATGGAGTAAAGCGAATACGGCGAGGTCCGGCTTACCGGCTCAATGTTGCCCTTGTACAGCCGCAGCGTCACTTCTCCGGTGGTCGTCTCGCTGGCCTTTTCAAAGAACGCATCCAGCGACTCGCGCAACGGCGTGAACCACAACCCGTTGTAGACCAGCTCCGAATAATCCAGTGCGAGCTTCTGTTTGTAATGCGACATGCTCTTATCCAGCGTCAGCGCTTCCAACTCCTGGAATGCCGCCATGATCAGCGTTCCGCCAGGCGTTTCGTAGCAGCCGCGCGACTTCATCCCTACGAAGCGATTCTCCACCAGGTCCACGCGGCCGATGCCGTGCTCTCCGCCGATCTTGTTCAGATCTTCCACTACTTGCACGCCGGTCCGCTTCTTTCCATTCACCGACACCGGCACGCCTTTTTCGAACCCGATGGTGACCAGAGCGGGCTTATCTGGTGCCTGTTTGGGGCTCTTAGTCAGCATCCAGATCTCGTCTGGAGCGGGGTTGGCTGGATCTTCCAACGCGCCGCCCTCGTGAGAGATATGCCAGATGTTGCGGTCGCGGCTGTAAATCTTGGTAGTCGACTGCGCAATAGGCACCGAGTGCTTCTTCGCATACTCGATGGCATCCTCGCGCGAGACGATGTCCCACTCGCGCCACGGTGCGATCACCGGCAGATGCGGCGCCAGCGCTTTGTAGGTCAGCTCAAAGCGAACCTGGTCGTTCCCCTTGCCCGTGCAGCCATGCGACAGCGCGTCGCATCCAGTGGCTAGGGCGACCTCAACCTGTTTCTGCGCCAGCAGCGGCCGCGCAATCGATGTTCCGAGCAGATACTTGTGCTCGTACTCCGCGCCCGCGCGGACCATCTTCCACAGGTATTCGGTGACGAATTCCTCGCGCAAATCCGCGACGTGAACTTCCGACGCGCCCGTCTTCAGAGCCTTCTGCTTCAGGCCTGTCAGCTCATCGCCACCCTGGCCGACGTCGCCGCAAACCGCGACTACCTGGCAGCCGTAATTTTCCTTCAACCACGGGATGATGATGGACGTATCAAGCCCGCCCGAATAGGCAAGCGCTACCTTCTTTGGTTTTTGCATAAGTTCGAATTGTACCGTTTTCAAATGTCCGCTCCGTTACATTCGGAGCCGCGACAATATTGGGGTTAGCCCAGCAACATCAGCAGCAGCGCCTTCTGCGCATGCAGCCGGTTCTCCGCCTGATCGAATACCACAGACTGTGGCAACTCGATCATTTCGCCGGTAACTTCCTGGCCGCGCTTGGCGGGCAGACAGTGCATGAAAATCGCATCCGGCCGCGCCTTGCCGAATAAATCCTGGCTGACCTGGTAGGGAGAGAAAATCCGTTTCCGCTCCTCCGCCTCGGCTTCCTGACCCATGCTTGTCCACACATCGGTGTAGACCGCGTGCGCGCCAGCTACGGCTTCGGCGGGGTCGGCCGTCACCGTTATGTTGGCCCATTGAGAAGCCTGCGCCGTGATTTCCGCATTCGGCTGATAACCTTCCGGCGCAGCCACAGCGACCTCCGCGCCCAAACGCCCCGCCGTCAGCATCAGCGAGTGCGCCACATTGTTGCCATCGCCCACAAAGGCGATCTTCAATCCTTCCAGCCGTCCGAAATGTTCTTTCAACGTCACCACATCCGCCATCGCCTGGCAGGGATGATACAGATCACTCAACGCGTTAATCACCGGCACGCTGGACCACTGCGCCAGTTCGTCAATGGTCGATTGAGAAAACACCCGAGCCACAATGCCCTGCGTCCAGCGATCCAAATTGCGCGCGACATCCTTCACCGGCTCGCGCTCCGCAACCGGCCCTATAGAAACCACTGAGTCTCCGCCCAACTGGCGGATAGCAAGCTCAAACGTCATCCGCGTCCGCAGCGACGGCTTTTCAAACAACAGGCTGAGGTAGCGCCCTTCCAGCGACCGCGCAAACCGCAGAGGGGTCCGCTTCATTTGCAGCGAGAGATCGACCGCGCGCGCCAGAGCTGCTGGTGAAAAATCCAGATCCGAGGTCAAATCCCGGGGCGCGAAGTCCGGGTTCACAGAGTCTACAAAGCTCGGGGCAGCCATCGGCGATTCCTCCTTCTCTGAATTATTATTCACTCGACTGAATAATCATACAATAGCCGCAGGCCCTGCGCAACCCCTTCCTTCATTGAAATTTAAGGCACTTACGCGACATTGGGTGCAACGAAGGGCCCGCTGGCCCTCGTCTAAAGGCTATCCTCATGCCGCTCTATCAGACCGAGGCCGTGTCCACCAGCCTCGCCTATTCAGAGCACGTGAACCCGCAATGGGTCCGCCTGCTCGACATTCTGCAGATGAACGTAAAGTATGAACGGTGCGAGGGCATGGAACTCCAAACCGCCGATGGCCGCACAATTCTGGATTTTCTTTCCGGCTATTGCGTTCACAACACCGGCCATAACCATTCCGCCATCCTATCCGCGCTGCATCGGGAGCTCGAGCGGCTCGGTCCGGCGATGGTACAAAGCCATGTATCCGATTTGGCCGGGCTCCTCGCAGAGCGACTATGCGAACTGGCGGGGGAGCCTTTTGAGAAAGTGTTCTTCGCCTGTTCCGGCAGCGAAGGAGTGGAAGCCGCGATCAAGTTCTCGCGGAAGACAACCGGACGCACAGGTCTGCTCTATTGCGACGGCGCCTTCCACGGGCTCACCTGCGGCGCTCTTTCACTGATGGGCGACGCCTTCTGGCGCGACAAGTTCGGCCCTATGTTGGAAGGCTCGGAAAGCATTCCCTTCGGCGATCTGGACACGCTGGAGAAAAAACTCGCAAGCCGGAAGGTGGCGGCGTTTTTCGTCGAGCCCGTACAATCCGAAGCAGGCATAAAAGTTCCCGAGCCGCACTACCTCGCCGCAGCCGCCGACCTGTGCCATCGCCACGGAACCTTGCTGGTGCTGGATGAAGTGCAGACCGGTCTGTATCGCACGGGAACATTCCTGGCCGCCCACCAGTTTCACGTCAAACCGGATTTGATCGTCCTGGCTAAGGCGCTAAGCGGCGGGCTGGTGCCCGTCAGCGCCGTACTGATGACCGACCGCGTGTACCGCGCCGTCTACGATTCTTTGAAAGGCTCCATTGTCCACACTTCGACGTTCAGCGAAAATGCGCTGGCCATGCGCGCGGGCCTCGCCACGCTGGACGTCTTGCAGCAGGAACATTTGGGCGACAAGGCCCTGGCAATGGGTGAATATCTGCGCGGCAAGTTGCGGGAGCGGCTCGCGGCCTTTCCCATGGTCGCCGGCGTCCGCGGTCTTGGTCTGCTGTGCGGCATCGAATTTCGCCCGCCTTCCCAGGTGACTCTGCGTGTGCCGTTTGAAGCCTTCCGCGCCATCCACCCCGGCATGTTTGGCCAGATCCTGGTAATGCGGCTGTTTCGGGATTGGAACATCCTCACCCAGATTTGCGGCAACAACTTCATGGTGCTGAAAGCCGCGCCTCCGCTGAGCGTGACCACGATGCAAATCGACTGTTTTGTGGATGCGCTCAGCTCAGTCATAGAAGTGATGCATTTCTCGCCCGCGTTCTGGACCGAGGCGCTTGGAATGGCGTATCGCGCCGCAAATATATAAGAGAGGACACTTCGCTGAGCTTCGACACCGACGTCTTCGATACCGACGTCTTCATCTTGGGCGGCGGACCCGCCGGCCTCGCCGCGGCCATCGCATCCCGGCGTGCGGGCCTCAGCGTGACCCTCGCCGACTCGATGAGCCCTCCCATCGACAAAGCCTGCGGCGAAGGCCTCATGCCCGATGCATTGACCACCATCGCCCGTCTGGGCATTGCGATCCCTCCCGGCTTGGGCCACCCTTTCCGCGGAATCCGTTTTCTCGGCCCTGATAACTCTGTGGCTGCCGAATTCCTGGGCTCGCCCGGCCTGGGCATCCGGCGCACTGTCCTCCATGATCTATTGGTCCGGCACGCCGACCGCGCTGGCGTCGACCTCAAATGGAATTCCCCTGTCACCGGAATCGAGGGATCCTCAGTACTGCTGGGGCAAAAAGCAATCACCGCCCGCTGGATCGTCGGAGCCGACGGAGCCCGGTCGAGCGTTCGCCGCTGGGCAGGCCTGGAAGCCGCCAGACCGTCTGCTTCCCGCTATAGTTTCCGCCGTCACTACCGCGTCGAGCCCTGGTCTGAGTTCGTCGAAATCCACTGGGGCGACGGCTGCCAGTTCTACATCACCCCCGTGGCGCCCGACGAAGTGTGCGTGGTCCTCATGTCGCGCGACGCTCAGTTCCGGATGGATAGCGCTTTGCCTCTTTTTCCCGTTCTTCACGCCCGCCTTAAACACTGTGAAGTGGTCACCGCCGAGCGCGGAGCCGTTGCAGCCACGCATCGACTTCACCGCGTGACGCGCGGCAATGTCGCTTTGCTGGGCGACGCCTCGGGAACAGTCGACCCCATCACGGGGAAAGGCGTCTGCCTGGCGTTTGAGCAAGCCTCCGCGCTAGCCGAAGCCCTCCGCCAAAACGACCTTTCAAGCTACCAGCGCGAACATACCCGCATCTCCCGCAACCCCCGCCTGATGGCCCATCTCATGCTCACCATGGATCGTTGGCCTCAACTCCGCGCCCGTGCCCTGCGCGCCATGGAAGCGCACCCCGACCTCTTCGCTAATCTTCTGGCGATGCACGTCGGCAAGCTCGGAATGGGAAAACTGGCGGCCACCGCCGCCATGCTCGGCTGGGAAGTGGCTACCGCGTGAAACGGCTAGCGATCCTTGTTCTCGGGCTCGCGGCACTGGCCTCGGGCGAGCAGGTGCGCCTCCATCTGGATCGCTCGCAGACCCAAGTCCATTTCACACTGGGCGATGTTCTTCATACGGTTCACGGCGTCTTCAAACTCAAATCCGGCGACCTCTGGTTTGATCCCTCCACCGGTCAGGCTGGCGGCCAGATCATCGTCGATGCTTTAAGCGGCGATAGCGGCAGCGACGCTCGCGACAGCCGCATGCACAAGAACATCCTGGAGAGCGCGATGTATCCCGAAATTACGTTCGTGCCCGATCGTGTCGACGGCAAAGTGAATCTCGAAGGCGAGTCCGCCGTCAGCCTGAATGGCCAGTTGACCATTCACGGCGCGGCGCATGAGCTGGCCATGAACGTGAAGGCTCACGTGGACCATCAGCATCTGACGGCTGACATCAGTTTTCCCGTCCCGTATGTCAAATGGGGAATGAAGAACCCGAGCACGCTGTTCCTGCGAGTGAAGGACACCGTGGAAATCGGCATCCAGGCCAGCGGGGAGTTAGGAGGAGTTACGCCTTGAGAAACGGAATCAACTGTTCGAAATAAGCCTGCTCGTCGTCCCACATGCACATCTGGCTGCCGTTGGGGCAGTAGCCGTATTTTCCGTGCTGGAGCACGTGGGCTTCCTTTTCGATCTCAGCGGGGTCCACTTCGTCCCAGCGTGAGCCGATGGCAAGCGTGGGCCGCTCGATCCGCATTAGGTCCGACCAGCGATTCCATGCCTTCATGTTGCCCGTGACCAGAAATTCATTAGGCCCATGCATGGTGTTGTAGATGGAGTGGTTCATCTCTTTGAAAGTCCGTTCGACGGGCTCCGGCACCGGGTCCATCCGGCACCGGTTCTTGGCAAACAGGAATTGGTGGACCAGGGTTTGATAGCGCGGATCGTTGTACTCGCCGGCCTTCTCATACTGATCCATCTTGGCCACAATATCGGGCGCCACCGTGGAACGAAGCTGGTGCAAATAGGTTTCGTAGGAGATCGAACTCGCCGTCATGTTGGAGAGCACCAGCTTACTAAGCGTCGCCGGATACTTTAGCGCGTATTCGATGGCCAGCGCGGCTCCAAAACCATGGCCATAAAGGATAAAATTTTCGAATCCCAGCGCGCCGCGCACCTGCTCCACCTCTTCGCGGTAGCGATTCACCGTCCACAGGCTTGGGTCGTCGGGTTTGTCGGAAAAGCCGCAGCCTAGTTGATCGTAATAATAGAATTCAATCCCAGCCTGGGGCAGATGTTTTTCAAAACATTCCAGGTAGGCGTGGCTCGCGCCAGGTCCGCCGTGCAGCAGCAGAACCTTGATCTTTCCGCTGCCGACTTTCTTGGTCCAAACGTTATGCTTTCCGTCTACCTGAATGAGTCGCACGCCGTCGGGCCCCGTCACGCCGGCGGCCGCGACCTTACCCGGAGGCATCACCGGAAGGTCCGCCAGTGGAGCCTCTTCAGGCTTCGATCGCGAGCAGGCCGTCAACAAAGCCGCCCCCGAAAGTTGCAACATAGATCGGCGGTTTAGTCGTGTCGGCATAGTTCGCATCAGAAAATTAGGGATGTCATAGGGATGATCCTCGCCGGGCTCGTCCCGTTTCAGCTACGCGGCGTCCGGCTAGAACAGCGCCCTCGCGATCCACGGTTACCACTTCAACATTGGATAGAACGTTTGTGCTCTTTAACGATTCGCCTGCTTGCTCGCCGGACAAAAATACGACCGGTTTTCCAACCATTCCTCCCAGCGCGTGAACGGTATTAAAAAAGTGTAAAACCGAGCGGCCGGGAGCAGCCAGCATGAAGCCATCGGCCCAAGCGGCATCGGTTTCGCGAGGCGCAACATAGTCCTGATCCAGGCGCTCGGTTCCCTCAAATACCGCCTCGCCGGGATTCACAATACGCCGCAGACGAATTAGGGCACGTGCCTGCACCGCTCCCACCGCGGCCGCAAGAGCAAGCGGCTCTACGGCGCCAGTATCGCAGGAGAAGATGACCAGAATATGAACTTCGCTCACGATCGCCATTACGAAAGATCGAACAGCAACACTTCCGCGCCTGCCTCCGCACCCTCCAACCGCACCACGTTCTCATCGCTGACCGAGGCTCCGTCGCCGGTCTTGAGCGCGTGACCGTTCAGCACTACCTCGCCACTCGCCACCTGAACCCACGCGTGACGGCCAGGGCCGATCGGCTTTTCAACCCGCTGCCCCGGATCCAACACTGTTGCATACACCCATGCATCCTGGTGTATGAGCGCCGAGCCATCCACTTTCTCCGGCGCGGCCAGCAGCTTCAATCGCCCCTGTTTTTCTTCTGGGGCGAAAGAAATCTGTTGATAGGACGGCGGCAGATCTTCCTCGGAAGGAAGAATCCAGATTTGAAGTAGATGCACAGGCTCGGTGGGCGACGCATTGAATTCGCTATGAACAACTCCCGTTCCCGCCGACATCTTCTGAATCGTGTTGGGACCAACGGAGCGCTCTTCGTGCATGCTGTCGCGATGCCTCAGCCCGCCTTCCAGCACGTAAGTGATGATCTCCATGTCGCGGTGCGCGTGTGCCCCGAAGCCCTTTCCGCCCTGGATCACATCATCGTTGATCACACGTAACGACCGGAAGCCCATGTGCGCCGGATCGTGATAATCGGCGAAGGAAAAGGTGAAATTGCTGTTCAGCCAGCCTCGATCGGCGTGACCCCGTTCTTCAGCTCGTCGTAATTTAACCATGGCAAATTAGATGCATGCGGATGCGATACGATGCAGCCGCTGCTTTCGCCGCGAAAGTTATAGAACGGTTTTGTAAAACCTAGACCTTGGGCGCGGGAGGCGCCAAATCCCTGGCCGGACATGCAGACTCGAAATTATTTCGCTTGTGTCCGCCATCGCAAAACGGTTTATTTTCGGAATGGCCACAGCGGCACAAGCCAATCGCGGTTCTCCCGCCCAAACCGAACGGCTTTCCTTCCGCGTCCACTACTTCAAAGTCGCCCTCGATCCGGATCGGACCGTGGTTGAACACAATCACTTTTGCAGGCATCAGACTTGATCGTAGCAGACCTATAATAATTCCAGCATGCGGGGACTCGCTTTACTCTGCTTTTTCACCGCCGGTTCTCTGTCGGCACAAGAACTGGTGTCGCCTGAATCCGTGCTGCTGGGACGAATCCGGGCGCACATGCACGACGTCCTGAGCCACATCCCCAACTACACCTGCATCGAGACCATGGATCGGACCCGCCGCCTCGGACCTGCCCGCCAGTTTCAGATGCAGGACACCCTTCGCATGGAAGTGGCCCTCGTGGAAGGCAAGGAGATGTTTGCCTGGCCCGGATCGAAAAAGTTCGAAAGCGACGACCTGCGCACACTGATCTCCGGTGGAAGCTACGGCAACGGAGCGTTTGCGCTCTTCGCGCGTGCCGTCTTTCTCTCCAGCGCGCCGGTCTTTGTCTACCATGGCGATGACCCGGTGAACGGCGTTCCCCTGGTCCGATGGGATTTCAAGGTTTCAAGAATCATCAGCGGCTACCAGCTCCGCGTGGACGACCGCACCGCCGTGGTTTCCTATCATGGCTCCTTCTGGGCGGACCGGCAGACGCTCGACGCGGCCAGGCTGGAAGTGATCGCCGACGACATTCCTCCCACGCTCGGCCTGTCTTATTCCAGCGATCGAATCGACTACGCCCGCACCCGCATCGGCGACGAAGATTTTTTGCTGCCCCATGAATCCCAGCTCGACATGCGACAGCCCAATGGCATGGAGAGCCGCAACTTCGTGCGTTTCTCCTCCTGCCGCCAGTACACCGGCGAATCCGTTCTGCGCTTCGATGAAGTAACCGCAACCGACCCGGGCGTAGCGCCCAAGCCTCCCGACGAAGAGATCCTGCTGCCGTCGGGTCTTGAATTGCAAATCGCGTTGGCGGATAGCATAGACCTCGAATCCGCCGCCGCGGGCGACGAGTTGCATGGCGTTCTCGCAGGAGGTCTGAAATACAAGGGAAAAATTCTAGCTGCAAAGGGAGCGGTTCTACTGGGGCGCATCACCCGCCTGGAACGCTACCCCGACCGGACCGTGGTGGGCTTCACCTTCACCGATCTCTACGCCGATGGAAAACACGCGGGGCTGACTTTGGAGATGGAACGCGCTTTATTGATGTCGCCTCTCACCACCGCTCCGCGCACGTCAGCCCTTTTGGAGTCCAATCCCCACGAAGGGCTGGTTCAAACACGTTCGGGACGTGTCATACTCCAGCGTGGCATGCTGATGTACTGGAGAACCTGAAAAAGTGATTCATCTTTCGAGCGAAACCGGAGATCTGTTCGACCAGGCATTTCAGTTCGGGCAGAAGCAGGTCCGCAAGTTGGTGGAGAAGCACCCACTGCTCTATCCGCTGCACACCTCCAACGGCCGCTGGGGTGACAGCACTCCCGCATCCACGCATTGGTCGGACGGGTTTCTTCCGGGCATGATGTGGATCTTTCACAAGCACGCGGATCAGGAGTCCGTGGAATCGAAATACTGGCTCGACCAGGCTCTGCGCTATACCAAGCCGCTGGAGATCCGCAAGGCCGATCGCGACGTGCATGACCTGGGATTGCTCTTTCTTTGCACCTTCCACCGCTGGTACCGGCTGACTCACGATCCCAATCTGCGCGAGGTCCTGGTAGAAGCGGGCAAGACCTTGGCTCTTCGCTACCAGGAAAAGGGCCAATACTTACGATCCTTCGTGGCCGACAATTCCTTAACCGTCGACATCATGATGGATGTCTCTCTCATTTTCTTCGCTGCCCGGGAAACCGGAGACCGGCGCCTGCGCGAGATCGCCATGCGGCATTCTCACACCACCCGCCGCGTGCTGGTGCGCGGCGATGGGTCCACCGCGCAGGAAGGCCTCTTCGATACCGACACAGGCGAGTTTCTCCGGCATGCCACCCACCAGGGCTATCGCGGCGATTCCTGCTGGTCGCGCGGGCTGGCTTGGGCTCTCTACGGTTTCACCTCCTGCTACGACTACAGCCGCGATCCTCATTTCATCGAAACGGCGCAGGCCTGCGCGGATTTTTACATCACCCATTGCCCGGCCGATGGCATTCCGCCGTGGGACTTCAACGCGCCGCTTGAAAACAGGATCCTGCAGGACACCTCCGCCGCGGCCATTTGCGCCGCCGGGCTTTTGCATCTCTGCCGCCTGGTGCCGGACTCGCTCAAGGGACATCTGTATTGGTCCACAGCCGTGCAGATTCTTCGTTCTCTTTGCGACAAACACCTCGCCAAGTCGGATCCGCAGTGGGAAGGAATTTTAAAAGGCGGCGTCTTCCACGTTCACAAAGGGCTCGCCGTGGATGAGTCGGTCATCTGGGGCGAATACTATTTCTGCGAAGCACTGGAGCGTGCGCAGCGGTAATGGCTACCGTTATTCTTCTGCTGATTTCCAACACCTTCATGACCTTCGCGTGGTACGGCCACTTAAAGCGCAAGTCCATGGGCATGGTGGCGGCGATTCTAATAAGCTGGCTGATCGCGCTGGGCGAATATTGTTTCCAGGTGCCCGCCAACAGGCTCGGATATGGCCGTTTCACCGGCTATCAGCTCAAAATCATTCAGGAGTGCATCACGCTGATCGTCTTCGCAGTGTTCGCCTATTTCTATTTAGGCGAAAGTTTCCGATGGAACTACGCCGTGTCCTTCGCGTTGATTCTGGGCGCGGTAGCGTTTGCGTTTTGGGGTCGCGCCTAACCAAATCATACTATTTCCGATAGACAAACTTGACATTCCCTAGAGTCGATTTTATGATCTTGTCTATGGATTTGATATAGTATGCTGCTCAGACGGTTAGGGTTGGCGTTGGTGTTAGCGGTTCCCTCAGGATCCCTCTGGGCTCAGTCCACCCAGGAACTGCAGCAGCAAATTCAAGAACTTAGAGCAAAACTAGATAGCCTTGACCAGCAACTGCAGGCCTCCATCCGCCACGAGGAAGTCGTGGAGCAGGAGGCTGAAGCGAAGGCTAAGGCGATGCCTTCCGTAGCAGCCGACAACAGCGCCGGATTGACGGTGAAATCTGCCGATGGCGACTTTTCCATTCGGTTCGGAGCCGACCTTCAGATCGACAATCGCACGTTTTTAGGAAATAGCTCGGATTCCCTGATGGACCAGATCCTGGCCCGCCGCGTCCGGCCCACCGTTTCGGGAACCGTCTTTCGGTACGTGGATTACTATGTCCGGCCTGATTTCGGAGTAGGCTCGGTGGTCCTCTTTGACGCCTACGCTCAGTTGAACTACTTCTCAAGGGCCAATCTGAGGGTGGGCAAGTTCAAACCTCCGGTGGGTTTGGAGCGCCTGCAATCCGATGACGATACCAACTTCATCGAACGCGGCCTGCCTACGCTGCTGGTGCCGAGCCGCGACATTGGCTACCAACTTTCAGGAGACTTGATCAAGCACAGGGTCGCCTACCAGGTTGGAGTCTTTAACGGTGTGTCGGATAACAGCCTGAGCGACGGCTCTGTCAGCGATCATCGTGACTATGCCGGCCGAATCTTCCTCACACCGTTTCTGCCAGAGGACAACATTTTTCTGAGCGGCCTGGGCATCGGGATCGGCGCCACTGGCGGCAACGTGGATGGCATCCCTCTGCCTGTCTATAGGACCTTTGGGCAAAACGCATTCTTCACGTTTGCTCCGGCCGTCGCGCACTCGGGGCATCGGACCCGGCTGGCCCCACAGGCTTACTATTACACGGGTCCGTTCGGGGTGCTAGCCGAATATACGCTCGCTGAAGAAGGCTTTCAAAAGGGCCTTGTTCGCCGAGACATCGCCATTCGCTCCTGGCAAGTGCAGACCACCTATCTTTTAACGGGAGAGAAGAAGGGCTTCGGAACGCTGGTGCCTCGGCGGAATTTCGACCCTTCCAATCATGGCTGGGGGGCGGTGGAACTGGCAGTGCGCGTCAGCGACTTTAACATGGAGCCAGGAATTTACAATTACGGCTTCGCTTCGGAGGCAACCTCGCCGCGCCGCGCCCATGAATGGGTGGGGGGCGTGAACTGGTATTTGAATCGCGCAGTGAGAATCTCGCTGGACTATGGCAATACCAATTTCGAAGGAGGAGCGGTCGCGGCCCTTGGGGGCAACCGGCCGGCGGAACGAGCTTTGCTGCAGCGGTTCCAGTTCAACTACTAGGGAAGATGCCTTGAAACCGCCAGTTCGCTATGAGAGCATTTAGGCGATGGCGAATTGGGTTCGGGCTGTGTTCGGTGTCGTGCTGCTGGTGGGCCTTTTGTTGGCTCAGGCTCCGGTGCCGCCGAATATCGACGGGGTGTTTATCTGCCCCATGGACCCGGACGTCCGATCCAACAATCCGGGGGTTTGTCCTCGCTGCGGCATGAAGCTCAAGGAGGGGATTCCGGATCCAGTCGAGTACCACATGGATCTGATGGTCAACCCTCGAGCGCCGCAGGTGGGTGCGCCGGCCGAGTTGATCTTCTCCATTCACGACCCTTGGAAAGATCGCAGCGTCACGAAGTTTCAGATCGTCCATGAGAAGCTGTTCCACATGTTCGTGGTCAGCGAGGATATGAAAGTCTTCGTCCACGATCATCCCTATCTGGGCGAGGATGGCGATTTTCACTACAAGATCAAATTTCCCAAGCCGGGCATGTACCGGCTGCTGGGCGACTTCTATCCCGACGGCGCTACGCCGCAGTTGATCGCCAAGACGGTGCTTGTGCCAGGCGATCCTCCCGGTCCGCCTCAACTGACTCGGGATTATTCAACCAAGACTACCGAAAATATGACGGTCGAACTGGTGACCGACCCTCCGCAGCCGATCGTCGGCACCAAGACCATGATGTTCTTCAAGGTCTCACCCACCGAAGGCTTCGAGAAGTATCTGGGCGCCTGGGGCCACATGCTGGCGGCGAGCGATGACCTGATCGACCTGATACACACGCATCCCTTTCTGGCCGATGGCGGGCCAAACGTACAGTTCAACGTGGTGTTCCCGCGGGCGCAGATGTACCGCGTATGGGTGCAGTTCCAGCGCGCTGGCGTAGTCAACACCGCTCATTTCGACATCCCTGTCGAAGAACTGAAATAAGGTAAACAGGCCGGCCTCCGCCCGACAGTGTCGGGCTGGCCCGTCGTCCACGAACAGCGTGGATGGCCAGTTCCAACCGCGTCAGCCTGCTGGTTCGCGATTCTGGGCAAATTCGGCAAACCCCGGGCTTACACCCGGGGCTGGTTAGCGCGTCCAAAATGGGTCGGGACAAAGTGTAAAGTGGTTGACGCGGCGAGGCCGTGATGCGCAAATGGAGCACTCCAAAATGAAAGCCTTGATCCCCTTAATTCTGATCTCGATTCCCGGAGCGTTGCTCGCGCAATGGCCGTCTTATCCGCTGAAGGGAGAGCCCAAGACAGCGGACGGAAAGGTCAATATGGAAGCACCCACGCCGAAGACAGCGGACGGGAAACCGGATCTCTCCGGCATTTGGACATTCACACGGCCTCCCGGGTCGCCGCCTCCTCCGCCGCCCGACGCTAGCATCGGGTTGGGGCAGCCGCCTGTAGGAATCAACCAGTTTTTCAACATCGGCTCGACCTTGAAGGATGGGCTTCCGTTCCAGCCCTGGGCCCTGGAACTGCGCAAGCAGCGCATGTCGGCAAATAACAAGGACAATCCGGACGCGCATTGTTTGCCGATTGGACTGATGCAGCTCCACACGCATCCGCAGCCGAGGAAGGTCATTCAAACGCCGGGCGTAATTGTGATATTGTACGAAGCCCAGGCGGGAGTCCGGCAGATTTTCATCGACGGCAGGCCTTTGCCCGGGAAGGATGCCGAGCCGTGGTGGTATGGTTACTCGGTTGGGCACTGGGATGGAGACACGCTGGTGGTGGAGACGAACGGCTTTCGCGACGACGTCTGGCTGGACGTGGAGGGAAGCGAGTTGACCAATGCGGGAAAAATGACAGAGCGGTTTCGCAGGGTCAACTACGGAAATCTGGAAATCGAGATTACGGTGGACGATCCCAAGGTTTATACCAAGCCGTGGACCGTGACGGTGCGGCAGAGACTGATGCCGGACACGGATTTGATCGAGTTTATCTGCGGCGAAAATGAGCGGGACGTGCCGCATCTACTCAAGTAACGCCTAAAGTAAGAGCAACTTCTAGCCGAAATCGATGGAAGTGGTCATTACCATTCGAGTTAAGCCCAGGTGGGCCGCAAGTGGTTTGGCCGCCGCGGGGAGATTTCCGCTCTATTTTCTGGCGCGCTCCTTCGGAGTGGCCGGCTTATGCGTGGCGCTGTTCGCACACACAATTACGGACGTTCGTGTTTTGAGGCCCCTCCCCCCCAAAACCGACCCGCGGGCTGCGCGTCTGGAGAAATTTTTCGAGCTCTATGCGTGCCCAGCGCCACACTACGTCCCGGAGTATTTGAAAGCCGCTGACGCACATGGACTGGACTATCGGCTTCTTCCCGCGGTCTCCATTCGCGAGACGCAGTGCGGCTTGGCGCAGTGGGAGAACAACCGCTGGGGATATCATCCGGGACTGCAGCGGTTCCCTTCTGTGCTGGTGGGAATCGATTTTATGGCTTGGGTGCTGGTAGAGGGCGAATACTACAAGGGCAAGACGCTGGAGCAGAAGCTCCTTATGTATAACCACCGGCCTGCTTATACAGACGAAGTTAAGAGCATTATGCGGCAGATCGAGTAGGTTGTTAGTCCCAGCCGGAGCCGAGCGTGGCCGGCATGATTTTCATGAAGGCTTCCACGGCGTGGATCTGACTTCCGTAGACCTTGAAGGCTTCCCAAACGATGAGCGCGTTGCCAGGACCGTAGGAGCCGGTGTCGCCAAAATTCATTCTTAGCAGAACGATCCCTTGTTCTTCGTCCACAGCGGCGACCCTTGTGGTAATGGCCGGATGCTTCATGATCTTTTGCTTTTGCATATCTTCGCAGCCGGCGCGGCTGCAGCCCTTGCCTGCCGTGATGACACCGTTCTCATTGCGGTAGCCATCACTCGCGAACGGAGTGTTGGTAGTGACAAAGTCTCCGATCTTTAGACCGGCAGGATACAGCTCCGCGATCCTGATCGCGTCAGCACGAGAGTTGAGTTCGGATTTCGCCGGCATTTGGCCCATCGCGGCGCCGGGTTTTTCCAGGCCCTTCAGGTTGAACAGACCGCCCTCTTTTTGCGTATGGGTGACTTGCGTTTCGATCCCGACAATTTTCTTCTGCTCGACCTTCATGCGCACGACTAGCAACACCGGTGAGCCTGCTTCCTCCACGACGACTTGAGAAGCGGCTACTCCCTCGCGAACATCCAGAATGTCCTGCCGGTAGGAGCCAAGGCCCGAGATGTCCTTCCACAAGCGACTGTCGTCCGTGTGCATGTCCACCGTGTCTTCGGTGAACCTCGCCTTGACCGCAGGCAACGCAGAGGGGTCGTGGTTAACCATCGAAGTTAGATATTGCGTGATGAGGCCGGTGAGGCAGGCGCGATCGCAATCGGGAGCAGCCGAGACGGTGGCGGCCATTGTTAGAAGAAGGATGGTAGCGGTTTTCATTTGGTCGGAAATGATTTTACATGGAAAGACTGGCCGAGAGAAGGACAGCATTTAGCCGCCGTAGATTTTACCTGACCTCGCCAGAAAGTTCGTCAAGGTAGGATACTGCTGCGCGGCCTTTTGTTGCATGTAAAGCTCGAATCGCTGGTGGCAACAGATTTGCTTGAAACATTTGCCAGAGAGGTCTGTTATGAAACTGCGATTCGTCTCCGGCGCGGCATTTCTGGCGATCTGTCCGCTGCCGATATTCTGCCAGCAGGCTCAGGTTTCGGCTGACGGCCACATCCCTGACGATCATGTGCCGATCTATCGCGTAACGGTGGTAGAACGAACCGTCAAGGCTATCAACTATCAGTACCGATCCGAGCCTACGATGATTGATTTCAGGGGCACGGTTCTGATGCCCAAGGCGAAGGGCGAAGCCGTGGTTCAATCCAAGCAAGGCCGCACGGAAATCGACGTGAGCTTTAATCACGTAACCGTGCCTTCCACTTTCGGCCGCGAATATCTAACCTATGTTCTTTGGGCGCTTACGCCGGATGGCCGTCCGCACAACCTGGGCGAAGTGATTCCCAATAGCGTGGACCGCAGCCACATTCTGGTGACTACCGATCTGCAGGCTTTCGCCATGATTGTGACCGCTGAGCCGTACTCGGCGGTGCGTCAACCGAGCGATGTGGTGGTGATGGAGAACCAGGTTCGCCCGGATACTACGGGCATCATCGAACAGGTAAACGCGCGTTATGAACTTCTTCCGCGAGGACATTACGCGTGGGAGGTTCCAGCGACTCTACAGGCCGCGGAGGCGAACGGACCCAAGGTATCGGCTCGTGAATATGAAGAGCTGATCGAAATCTATCAGGCGCAAAACGCGATTGGAGTAGCTCGCACGGCGGGAGCCGCGCAGTATGCCCCAGACGGGCTGGCCAAGGCGGAATCGCTGCTTAACCAGGCGCAGCAGCGCCATGCGAGGAAGGCCGATAGAACTCTGGCGATCCAGGAAGCGCGTGAAGCGGCGCAATCGGCTGAGGACGCGCGGATGATCTCGGAACAGCGCCAGCAGCAAGAGAAGCTGGCCTCAGCTCAGTCCGACGCATCCAGAGCACAGCAGGCGACCCTGCAAGCCGATGCGGCGCGCGCGGAGGCCCAGGCCCAGGCTCGCGAGGCACAAGCGAAATCCGACGCTGCGATCGCGCAGGCAACAGCGGACCGCAATGCCCGGCGGCAGGCCGAGCAACAGGCTCTAGAGGCGCAGAGCAAGGCTGCCGACATTCAAGCCAAGCTGGATGCGGAGCGCGCCAAAACCGCCACTGTAGTGGCAACTGTAAATGCCGAGCATGACAAACAGGCCCGCGAATCGGCGCAACGTGAAGCGCGGTCGCGGCTCCTAGGGCAGTTGAATGGCATCGGGGCCACGCGTGACACCGCATACGGCGTCGTGGTGACCATTCCCGACGCAGGATTCACGGGCGCAGTTTTGAGAAGTTCCTATGATGATCAACTCGGGCGCATTAGCCGGATACTGATGGCTCACTCGGAATTGAAAGCGGAAGTGCAAGGGCATTGCGATACCGCCGCGGGCGAATCTGAGGCCGCGCGGCGCGCGCAGACAGTGGAAGATACGTTGGCGCGTCGAGGCTTGCCGAGCTCAATGCTTTCGGTCCGCGACCTGTCCGACACGCGGCCGCTTGGGTCCAATGCTACGGCGAAAGGACGCGAGGACAATCGGCGCGTGGAGATCGTGATTACGGGGGATTCGATTGGGTCGATGGCGCTGTGGGATCACCCGTATACGTTGACTCAACGTTAGGTTCGAAAAATGGCCGCCGACAAACGCGGATGAACGCCGATTGAAGTTAATTTCTATCCGCGTCTATCGGCGTTCATCCGCGGCCATTTTGGTTTGGTGGATTTCCTGCAAGCTCCACACGCGGACCGGGTCCCTTCGGCGCGACGCGATGGCTTCGGCGGCGGCCCGGGCTCCGCTCATGGTGGTGATGCAGGGGACGCGATACGTCACCGCGTGACGGCGAATTGCTTTCTCATCCGTGAATGCGTGCGCGCCCGATGTTCCGGTGTAAACGATCAGGTCGAGCGAGCCTGCCTTCAGCAAGTCGACGGCGTTGGGGCGGCCTTCATTCACTTTGAAGACGACCTTGCAGGGGATTCCGGCGGCGCGAATCACCTCAGCGGTTCCGCGCGTGGCGGTTACCTCAAGCCCCAATTCCGTGAACCGTCCGGCGAGCGCCACGGCTGAGGACTTGTCCTTATCGTTAACGCTGATAAACACACGGCCTTTGTCCGGCAGCGGCGTGCCTGCGCTTAATTGCGCTTTCGCGAAGGCCTCGCCGAAGTTGTCTCCGACCCCCATCACTTCGCCGGTCGAGCGCATCTCCGGCCCGAGCGTCGGGTCGACTCCCGGAAATTTGTTGAATGGAAACACGGGCGACTTCACGAAGAATTGTGGCACGGGCAGCACGCCCGTTTTGTCGGTGAAGTCGGAAATCTTGTGGCCCAGCATCAGCCCTACGGCGATCTTCGCCAGCGGCACTCCCGTGGCTTTGCTGACGTATGGCACGGTGCGCGATGCTCGCGGGTTCACCTCCAGCACGTAGACGGTGCCATCCTTTACCGCATACTGGATATTCATCAGCCCGATTACGTTCAGCGCGCGCGCCAGTTGTTCGGTGTACTTGCGAATGGTGGCGATCACTTCGGGAGCCAGCGAAGTGGCAGGCAGCACGCAACTGGAATCGCCCGAGTGCACGCCCGCTTCTTCGATGTGCTCCATGATGCCGGCGATCAGAACGCTGCCCTGCATATCCGCTAGCGCGTCGACGTCGACCTCGGTCGCGTCTTCCAGGAAGCGGTCGATCAGCACGGGCCGATCCTGCGAGAAAATCACGGCTTCCTGCATGTAGCGGCGCACGGTGTCCTCGTCATAGGCGATCACCATCGCCCGGCCACCCAGCACGTAGCTGGGGCGCACGAGCACAGGGAAACCGATGGATCGGGCGACATCGCAGGCGCCCTCCACGTTGGTGGCCGAACCGTTTTCAGGCGCCGGGATTTTTAGGTCGTCCAGCAGCTTGCCGAAGCGTTTGCGGTCTTCGGCAAGATCGATATTTTCGGGATTGGTGCCGATGATGGGCACGCCGGCGGCTTTCAACGGTAGAGCCAGCGTAAGAGGCGTCTGTCCTCCGAACTGCACGATCACGCCGTCGGGCTTTTCCGTATCGCAGATGTTGAGGACTTCTTCGAGCGTCAGAGGCTCGAAATAAAGACGGTCGCTGGTGTCGTAATCGGTGGAGACGGTTTCAGGGTTGCAGTTCACCATGATCGACTCCACGTCGAAATCCTTCAGCGCGTAGGCGGCGTGGCAGCAGCAGTAATCGAACTCGATTCCCTGCCCGATGCGATTCGGACCGCTGCCCAGAATCATCACCTTCTTGCGGTCCGAAGGCGAGGCCTCGCATTCCGATTCGTAGCTGGAATAGAGGTAAGGCGTGAAGCTTTCAAACTCTGCCGCGCAGGTATCCACGCGATTGAAGACCGCGTTGACACCCAATTCCTTGCGGCGCGCGCGAACCTCTAAAGGCGTCGTTTTCCAGGCGCGCGCTAACGTGTTGTCGGACAGGCCGTCGCGCTTGGCTTGCTGCATCTGCTCTTTGGTTACGGAAGATGCCGACAGAGCTTTGACGTCGTGCTCTAGCGTGACCATTTCGCGCACCTGCCGCAGAAACCACGGGTCCACGGCGGTGAGCGAATTGACCTGTTCCTCCGTGTAGCCTTGTTCAAACGCATAGCGAATGTAACCCAGTCGATCGGGGTTGGGCGTGATCAGGCGAGCCTCGATCAAATCCTCTTGGTACTTCACGGCGCCGTCGGCCTTACCGGTCTCCAGGCTCCTCATCCCCTTGCCCAGAGCCTGTTTGAAGGTACGCCCGATGGCCATCACTTCGCCAACGCTCTTCATCTGCGTGCCCAACACGGGCTCCGCGCCGGGGAATTTTTCGAATTGCCAGCGAGGAATCTTCACTACAACGTAGTCGATGGTCGGCTCGAAACACGCGGGGGTTTTCAGCGTGATGTCGTTCTTGATTTCATCCAGGCGATATCCTACTGCGAGCTTCGCGGCGATCTTTCGCGATGGGAAAACCGGTGGCCTTCGAAGCCAGCGCGGAGCTTCGAGATACGCGGGGGTTCATCTCCACGATCACCATCCGGCCATCCTGCGGATTGATGGCGAACTGCACGTTGGAGCCGCCCGTATCCACGCCGATCTCGCGCAGGCAGGCCAGCGCGGCGTCGCGCATCATCTGATATTCGCGATCGGTCAGAGTTTGCGCGGGAGCCACGGTGATGGAATCGCCGGTGTGAACACCCATCGGGTCGAAATTCTCGATGGAGCAGACGATGATGGCGTTGTCGGCGGTGTCGCGCATCACCTCGAGCTCGAATTCTTTCCAGCCCAGCACGCTCTCTTCGATCAGGACTTCGTGGACCGGCGAAAGGTCGAGGCCCTGTTCCAGAATCTGTACCAGGTCCTCGCGATTGTAGGCGATGCCGCCGCCCGACCCGCCCATGGTGAAGCTGGGCCGCAGAATCACGGGGTATCCGATGCGGTTGGCGAACCCGAGGCCCTTCTCCACGGAGTTGACCAGTTGCGATTGCGGCAGCGTCAGGCCGATCTTGCGCATCGCGTCTTTGAACAGCAGGCGGTCTTCGGCTTTCTTGATGGAATCGACCTTGGCGCCGATCAGCTCAACTCCATACTTCTCCAGCACGCCCGCTTCGGCCAGCGCGATGGAGAGATTCAATCCGGTTTGCCCACCGACTGTCGAGAGCAGCGCGTCCGGGCGTTCGCGGCGGATCACTTCCTCGGCGTAGGCGACGCTGAGTGGCTCGATGTAGGTGCGGTCGGCCAGGTTGGGATCGGTCATGATGGTGGCCGGGTTGGAATTGATGAGCACCACCTCATAGCCGTCCGACCTCAGAGCTTTGCAGGCCTGCGCGCCGGAGTAGTCGAACTCGCATGCCTGGCCGATGATGATGGGACCCGACCCGACGATCAGAATCCGGTGCAGATCGTTGCGGCGAGGCATCTACTTCGCCTCCCGCATCAGCTTCACGAAATCGTCAAACAGGTAATGGGAATCGTGGGGGCCCGGAGCCGCCTCCGGATGATACTGCACGCAGAACACCGGGTGGCTGCGATGGCGAAAACCTTCCAGCGTGGAATCGTTCAGATTCATGTGCGTGATTTCGACCTCGTTCAGGTTTAGCGAATCGGGGTCGACTGCGAATCCGTGATTGTGGGAAGTGATTTCCACTTTGTTGGTAATTTTGTTGATTACCGGATGATTCGCGCCGCGGTGTCCGAACTTCAGCTTGTAGGTTTTTCCGCCCAGGGCTAGGCCCAAAATCTGGTGGCCCAGGCAAATTCCAAACACCGGCGTTTTGCCGATCAGCTTGCGAACCTGGGCCGCTTGTTCGGTTAACGGCTCGGGATCGCCGGGGCCGTTGGAAAGAAACACTCCGGACGGCTTCAGCGCGAGTACATCCTCGGCTGAAGTTCCGGCGGGCACTACGGTGACCTCACAGCCGACCTGAACGAGGCGCCGCAGAATGTTTCGTTTAATACCGAAGTCGTAGGCGACTACTTTAAACTCGGGCGCGGCGGCGGCGCCCACAATGCTCGAAGGCGAGCACGGCTCGACGGGCTTATCCCATGGATAGGATGTTTTGGTCGAGACTACCGTAGCCAGATCGAGCCCGGTCATCGATGGCGAATTACGGGCCTTGTCCACTAGTTGCTGGTGATCCTGCGAACTTCCGGCGGAGAGAACTCCGCGCATGACGCCGCGCGAGCGCAGGTGGCGCACCAGGCCTCGTGTATCGATGCCGGTGATCACGGGCACGCCTGCGCCGGTGAGAAATTGCTGCGCGGTCTCACCCGATCGCCAGTTGCTGGCCAGCGGCGAAAATTCGCGGACCACCAGGCCCTCTATGAAAGGCCGGGCCGATTCGTTGTCGGCATCGTTGGACCCATAGTTGCCGATTTGCGGATAGGTCAGGACGACGATCTGTCCGGAATAGGACGGGTCGGTGAATACTTCCTGGTAGCCGGTGATGGCGGTGTTGAACACGACCTCGCCGGCTCGTTCTACGGGCGCACCATAACTCTGGCCTTCGAAGACGGTGCCGTCTTCCAGGGCGAGGACTGCGGGTTTCAATCGGATCGGCCTCCAGAACTGGGGGTAATTCCTATTGAAACACACGCCGCGGCATGGGTGCAGGATAATTTGCAGTCATGCAATGTTCACACTTGGCCGGCAGGGGTGGCTACGATACGCGTGTGGTATTGTTTTTGGTATGGCGACTACCACGAAGATCACTATTACGCTGCCCGACGCGCAACTGGATGAGATTCGCGCCATCGTGGCCACCGGAGGTTCCCCCAGTATTTCGGCCTTCGTCAAGCATGCCGTTGGAATTGCCATTTCAGATGCCGCGGGCTGGCGCGAAATGCTCACCGATGCGCTTCGGCAGACTGGCGGACAGTTAACCAAGGGCGAACGGGCGTGGGCCGACAAAATCCTCGTCGCGGGCAAGAAGAAGGGCGGGCGACAAGCAGCATGAGCAGCGGAGTTACCTTCGACGCCGGGGGCCTAATCGCCCTGGATCGCGACGATCGGCGTGTTATCGCTCTTGTGGCCCGCGCAGTCGAGTTGGGCGCGCGCATCACCATTCCCGCTACAGCGCTGGCGCAGGCAATTCGCAACCCCTCTAAGCAGGCTCGCTTGTCGCGGTTGATCCGGCAGTCCCAAACGGACCTGGTTGCGCTGGATGGTCCCGACGCCACGGCGGTCGGTCTGCTGTTGCGGCGAACGGGAACTTCGGACATCGCCGACGCACATGTCGTGGTGTGCGCACGGCGAGCCGCGCAGGCCGTCATCACCAGCGACGCCGGTGATCTAAGGCGAATCGATCCGCAACTGCAAGTGGTGGATGTCTGACCGGTAAAACCGGCAAGCTAAACTAAGAGTTAACTCTATCCATGCCGACCCAGGAGATGATCACCGCGGCCGCGACTGCCCAGTTTGAAAAGCTGGACCTAGAAGCTGGGGTGTCGCTTCAGAACGTGGAGGTCGCCTACGAGACCTACGGGACTCTGAACGCCACCCGCACCAACGCCATTCTTGCTTTGCATGCATTTTCAGGCGACGCGCACGCGGCCGGTGAGGGCGGCTGGTGGGACAGCATGATCGGGCCCGGCAAGGCGTTTGATACCGATCAATACTTCGTCATTTGCTCCAACATTCTGGGCGGGTGCCGGGGGACGACGGGTCCCGGGTCGATCAACCCGGAGACAGGCCGGCCCTGGGGCATGACGTTTCCGTCGATTTCTGTCACAGATATTGTTCGCCTGCAGAAGATGCTGATCGATTCGCTGGGAATCGAGAAACTGCTTTGTGTTGCAGGTGGTTCCATGGGTGGGATGCAGGCTCTGGAGTGGGCTGTGGCCTATCCGGAATCGGTCGCCGCGGCGATTCCGATCGCTACGACGACTCGTCATAGCGCGCAGCAGATCGCTTTCAATGAAGTGGGTCGCCAGGCCATTATGGCCGATCCGGACTGGAATCACGGCGACTACTACGGCGCCCGCGCTCCGGGACGCGGGCTATCAGTAGCTCGCATGGTCGGCCACATCACTTACATGAGCGATGAGAGCATGCGCGAGAAATTCGGCCGACGCTTGCGCACGCCAGACCAATTCGAAGTGGAGAGCTATCTCACTTACAGAGGTTCGAAATTCGTCGACCGATTCGACGCAAATTCTTATATCTACATCACGCGCGCCATGGACGATTTCGATCTCACGCAGCGTGGTGCCCTCTCAGGCTTGTTCGATCGGGGCGGCACGCGGTTTCTGGTAGTCAGCTTTACGTCGGACTGGCTCTACCCGTCCTATCAATCGCTGGAAATCGTCAGCGCGCTTCGCAGCCGCAACTGCGACGTGGCTTACTGCAATCTGGAATCGCGCTACGGCCATGACGCGTTTCTGGTGGAGGTAGCCGAACAGACTGAGCTGGTTCGTGGATTCCTCTCCAGCACCATCAAGTCTTTGACGAAGGCCAAGGCTCAGCGGCGTGCCTGAGCTCTCCCAACTACATGAAGTCTACGGCCGCCACGATTACGCCATCATCGGCGAATTGATTCAGCCCGGCACGCGCGTGCTTGACTTGGGCTGCGGAGGCGGCGAACTGCTGGCATGGCTGAAGGAGCACAAGAACGTTGAGGCACGCGGTGTGGAGCGCTCGGGCGCCAAGGTCCAGAAGGCAATCGCCCGTGGAGTCTCGGTGTACCAGGGCGACCTGGAAACCGCGGTCGATGACTACCCCGACCAGGTTTTCGACTACGTAATCCTGTCCCAAACGCTGCAGGAAACCCGCTATCCTTTACGCGTGCTGGAGCGAATGCTGCGCGTGGGCAAGCATGCCATCGTAGCGTTCCCTAATTTCGGCCACTACTCGGTGCGGTTGTCGTGGCTACTGAGCGGACGCGCGCCGAGGACCGGACTGTTCCCCTACGACTGGTACGATTCGCCGAACATCCATTTCCTGACTGTGCTGGATTTCGAATCCTTGGTCGAGAAGCAGAATTGGCGCATCACTCGTCGAATCTTTCTGGCAGGCACCAGGCAGGTGAAGTCGTTTCCGAATCTGTTCGCGCAGACTGCGGTGTTTGAAGTGACTACGTAGTCTTGCGTATACGTGCTACCTTGAAACGTTCATGTCCCCGGCCCCGTCCCAGCCTCTTTCGAAGTTAGTCCGCTACACAGTAGTCGTCATCGCCTCCATAGGGTTCCTGTTCGACATCTACGAAATCCTGGTGGGTCCTCTTATCCTGCAGCCCGCGCTGCTGGAATTAGCAAATCTGAGACCCGGCACGTCCGAGTATCGGGATTGGGCGGGCATTCTCTTTTGGGTTCCGCCGCTGGTGGGTGGATTTTTCGGCTTCTGCGGAGGCTATCTGGCCGACCGGTTCGGGCGCCGGCGCGTACTTACATGGAGCATCATCGTCTACAGTATTGCCGCGTTCGCCGCAGGAGCAGCGACCAGTCTGACCACGCTGTTGGTATTCCGCACGGCGGCCTTCGCGGGGTCCTGTGTGGAGTTCGTCGCCGCAGTGGCGTGGCTCGCGGAAATTTTCACCGAGCCGAAACAGAGGGAAGCCATCATCGGCTACACCCAGGCGTTCTCTTCACTCGGAGGAGTGCTTTCTGCCGAAATTTTTTACATCGCCAATCGTTATGGCCCCTCGTTTCCCGCGATCGCTGGCGGACACTCGGCGTGGCGATACTTGCTGATCTCGGGCATGATCCCAGCGCTGCCGCTGATCCTGATCAGGCCATTTCTGCCTGAGTCGCCACAATGGGAGGAAAAGCGGAAGCTCGGAACGCTGAAGCGCCCAAGCTTGGCGGAGATTTTCACGCCCCGCTTTCGATTGACGTCGATCGTCACGGCGCTCATGTTGGCGTGCGCGTACGGATGCACGTTCGGGGCTCTTCAACAAGCTCCGCAAATCGCCGCCGGAATTCCCGAAGTGCTCAGCATGGCTCCGGCTCTGCGCGGGCAGGCGGTCTCCGGCATCCAAGGCACTCAGGAATTGGGCGGG
This sequence comes from Terriglobia bacterium, assembly GCA_963766615.1. GTDB lineage: Bacteria > Acidobacteriota > Terriglobia > Bryobacterales > Bryobacteraceae > Palsa-187. The sequence continues at coordinate 99,845 of CAVYBC010000002.1, read as the reverse complement.
CTGGCGGGCCGTATCGCGATGGCGGGGCTCGCACTGGTGATCGTGAGCCGCCGCAAGCTGCTGCGCATCTTTCTAGTGCCCGCCGTGATTCTGATGCCGCTGATTTATCTGTTCACCGCATCCGAGAGTCTGCAGATCTTTCGTTGGACCATCGCCGTCGCGGGATTCTTTACGGTGGCACAACTAACGTTCTGGGGAAATTACCTGCCGCGAGTGTATCCGGTACACTTGCGCGGCACGGGCGAAGGTTTCGCGGTCAACGTCGGCGGCCGCATGTTGGGCACATCCATGGCGTTCGTCACCACGCACCTCTCAGCGGTCATGCCGGGCGTTTTGCCTGGGGCCAAACTGGCCTCAGCGGCGGCGGTAGTCGGCACCACTGCTGTGGCGTTGTCGCTGATCCTGACGTTTTTCCTGCCTGAGCCGCCCGAAAAACTCATCGACTAACGGCACCTAGCGGTTCTTACAAGCTTGCTACTTTAAGAAAGGAATGCAAAGCTTCGGTCCCTCCCTCGCCGCAATGTTTCATCGCGACCTCAACCGTCTGCTGCAGGAAGTTGAAGGCTTCCCCGACGACCACTCTCTTTGGCAGGTCGCCAACGGCATGAACAACTCGCCGGGCAACCTGGTGCTGCACCTGGAAGGCAATCTGCGGGAATACATCGCCAGGCAATTGGGCTCGGCCAATTACAAGCGCAACCGCCCCGAGGAATTTTCCAGCAAGGGATTGAGCAAAGCGGATCTCTCGCATCGCGTCAGTCAACTGATCCTAGAAATTCCACCCATCATTGCCACGATCCTGGATGCAGATGCTCGCTATCCTCAGGACGTATTGGGAGCGCCCCTTTCAAAGGGACACTTCCTGCTGCACCTCTTAGGACACTTCAACTATCACCTCGGGCAAATCGATTCCGCCCGGCGGGCCGCCACTGCAGCTGGGGCGATCGCCTTCTCGCCCCTATAAAACACAAAAAGGGCAGCGAGCTTTTCAGCCCACTGCCCTTTCATGAAGCGTCAATGCGATTCGCCAATTACTTTCCAGCCGCCGGTGCCGGAGCCGTTGAGGCCGCGGGCGCCGGATTGGTACCGGTCGATTTCTTGTTGTGATGATGTTTCTTGCCGGTATGCGCCTTCGTTGACGGAGCCGGAGTGGTGGAAGTCGCTGGAGGAGTGGCTGGAGCAGTCGCTTGAGCCATTAACCCTGCCGCCGTCAGTAAGGAAATTCCAAGTATCTTTTTCACGTATGTCTCTCTTTCAAATCGAGGCCTTCAGCCGGCCCCTTTTTTCTGGTCTCAGTTAAAAAGATGCTGTAACGTTGCCTCAGGTTCCAACGGCTTCAGATAGGAAAATTAATCTTTTCGGGCCGCTTTTACTTCGCCCTCGGTTGCGTAAGCTATCATGTGCGTCACCACGCCGCGGCTGTCCTTGACGAACTCATAGGTGCCCAGCAGGCGGGGCGAGAAAGTGGTTTCGCTCAACGGGATCAAAGGAATTTTGCCATTGCCGCCGATTTCGATCATCAATTGCCCGTCCGCGAGCGTGACGCGAAACATCCGTGCCGACATCGCCGACCCTGTGGTTGCTACCGTTTCATAAATACCCACATACTTCGCGAGGATTTCAGGCGAGACCGTGACGCCCTTCTCCTCCGCCGTTCTGCCTATCAGATGCTCGCGATCCTTCTCGTTTTCGGCGCAAACATATTCCAGCATGCTTGTGTCGGCGGCGAAGTTCACTCCAAAGGAGATGGTCCAGGGCCTCGTATAGGCTTTCGGGTCGTCGAAGGTCACCTGGAGGTCCATGTGGCCGAAGCTAGTGCGTCGGAACCGCTCCGTGATGCGCAGCGATTCGGTATGAGGATGGCCGCCCATATCCAGCCAGCTCCGTTCATTGAAGCCCGTGCTCTCCACCACCAGCGAGTCGCCGTCCCAACGGCCAACCGAGTATCCCATCCAGCTCGGATTCGGATCGCGCGGCAATTCGCGGCCGTCCATGAAGATCTGGCGATAGGTGAGGTCCTCGTATAAAATCACGATCAGTTGAGGAGTCTGTGTGATTTGAGACGGACCGTTGGCTCCCGTGAGAATCACGCGAGGACCGGCGGGAAGACACTTTGCAGTCCAGGGATCGTCTTTACCCAGGTCGCCCAGGCGTTGCTTGTAGAGCGCCTCCGCCCACGGCCGAATTTCACCGGGTTTGAGATCGGCAGTAACGTTAGCCAGATGCCCCGGCCCCGCATTCATGTTCCACAGCCCGGAGAGATCCGGCTTGCCGTCGGACGTGCGGGGCGCTGGGGCCGCGAAGTTGGGCTTACCGTCGGCGGTTCGCGGGATGGAAGGCGTGGGATAGTCGAGCCATTGACCCATCACGAGCGTTCTCGCTGCGAAGAGCAGGGCGATGGGCAGAATTTTCATGAGAGGAATCCCCTCCAATTCTATCCCCGATTACTCTCTGCGAAGGGCCGCCATAGGGTCCAGCCGCGAAGCTTGCAGCGCCGGCAGATAAGTTGCGCCCATGGCCACGGCGACCAGCATGGCCGCTGAGAGCATTAATGTCAGCGGGTCCTGCGGAGCCACTCCATAGAGCTGGCTCGTGATCCAGCGCGATGCCGCAAAGGCTAGGCCTGCTCCCAGCGCCAGGCCCGTCAGAATGACGCCCGACGTTTCGCGTAGAATCATCGCGGTCACCGCACGCGGCCGCGCGCCAAGCGCGATGCGGATCGCGATTTCGCTCCGGCGCCTGGCGATGCCGTATGACAGCACGCCATACAACCCAACCGCGGCCAGCGCGATCGCCACCGCTCCGAACGCCGCTGCGAGTTGCGCGATAGCGCGGTCCTGAGCTGTTAGCGGGGCCAGTTGCTCTTCGATGGTAGCGGACTTAACAATTGGGATCGAAGTGCCCGCGCGCTGAATCGAGTCGCGCACAGCCGCGAGCGCGGGAGCGGACGCCGTAGCCGGCCGGATCAAGAAGATCGGGTAGATGATATTTGAAGGAGGCTGCATGGCCGGCACGTAGAAACGGGGCTCAATCTTCCCCCGCAAATGTTGGGTGCGCGCATCTTTGGCGACGCCCACCACCTGGCAAGTCGTTTTCCCGCCCTCGTCAGTCGCCGTAATATGCATTCCGATGGGATTTCGGCCTTGGAAGAACTGTTGGGCGAAAGCCTCGTTAATCACGCAGACCCTTGGAGAGCCGGCGTGATCGCTCTCCAGGATCTCGCGGCCCAGCACCACGGGAACTCCCAAGGTCGAGAAGTAGCCGGGGCCTACAGTATCGACCGCGGAGCCACGGTCATTGTCGCTTTTCGCAGCGTATCCTTCCACCTGGACTTCCAGTGCGGAATTTCCTCCGCTAAATACTCCGAGAAGTGAAAAGCTCGCCGCTTGTATCGCGGGATTCCGCTGGAACTCGCCCAGCAGTTCTTCAAACAAGCGTTGGCGGCGTAGCGCGTCATAACCTCCTTCTCGAGAATCGATCCGCACCAGCAGGAGATGCCCGGCGGGATAACCAAGTTCCACCCGCTGGAGATTGTAAGCTGTTCGAGTCAGCAATCCCGCTCCCACCAACAGAGGCAGGGAAAGCGCCAGTTGCATGCTGACTAGGAACCGGCCCCAACGCATCCGGCCGCGGGAAGAAGTGGTGTTGCGGGCCAAATCTTTCAGGCTCTCTCCGGCATCCATTTTCGTGGCCTGCCATGCCGGCAGAAGGCCGAACAACAACGTGGAAGCGAGCGTGGATGCGAGCGCGAAGGCCAGAACCAAAGGGTCCAGCGAGAAATTCATGTGGAATTCCGGATCGTACCCACCCATCAGCCGTACCAGCGCGGCGTGAAGAAAGACCGCCGCAACAAGACCAGCCAAGCCGCCCAGGACGGCAAGCGTCAGGCTCTCGGTCATCATCTGGCGGATGAGCCGGCCGTGACTCGCTCCCAGCGACAGCCTTAAAGCCATCTCCGGTCTGCGGGCAGCGCCACGCGCAAGTAGAAGATTCGCGAGATTTGCGCAAGCAATCAGTAACAGCACACCCACCGCGGCCAGCATTGTGGTGAGCGAAGCCGCGAATTGAGTGCGCACATCCGACGCTCCGCGCGCAGCCGAACGGATTCGGAGGTACTGGTCCAGAAAGTCCCTTCGTCTTTCCGGGGAAAGATTGTTCCCGTAGAACGTCTCGAGGCCCGCCTGGAAGAGAGCATTCGCCTGAGCCTCTGCCTGGGCCTGCGTCAGCCCGGGCTTGAGTCTTCCGAAGACGTTCAGCCACATTGTCTTCCCTGGGCCCTGGTCGGAGAGCCAGTCGCGGCCCGGATTCAGCGATGGTTGCATGCGGAGAGGGATCCACAGGTCCGGCTGCTGGCCACTTGTCTCCCCGAAAAACCCTTGCGGCGCGACGCCTATGATGGTCAGCATCTTCGTTCGTATCGTCAGCGTCTGGCCAAGCACCTCCGGACGGCCGCCGAACCGGCTCTGCCAGTAGCTGTAGCTAAGCACCGCATAAGGCGCGTCGCCCTGATCGTCGGCTACGGTAAATGCGTGGCCAATAACCGGCGTCACCCCCAGAACCTGAAAATACTCTCCCGATACCACACGCCCCTTGACCTGCTCCCACTCTCCGTTTCCGTACCTTCCCCTCCACGTATCGAAATTGCTTTCCGAAGCCATCAGTGCCGAGAAGGCTGAAGCGTTGTCTTGCAATTGCTCGAACTCAGAGTACGTGAGCCGTTGCCGGGGTCCGTCAGTGCGGCTAATCCATCGGCCCGTCCACATCCCCGGAGTGTCGGGATCGGAGAGCATCACCAGTTGCTCGGGCTTCTGAACACCTGGGAGGGGCGCGTGCAGCACGCCATTCCACAAGCCGAAAATTGCGATGTTGGCCCCAATGCCCAGAGCCAGCGACAGCACAGCGAAAACGGTAAATCTCAGACTCGCCGCCATGGTACGCAGAGCGTAGTTCAAATCCTGAGCAATCACATGCCAATGTTCCTGGGGAGCAATGATGAATGCGTCCAGAGCGGCTCGCAGCCACAGCCTCGCTTGAGTAAGCTGGCCTCCGCTTTGACGCGCGTCGTCCAGTTGTTCGGCAAACATGTAAAGCATCTGGTCGCCATACTCGTGCCGGAACGCTGCCGGGTAGAAGTACAACAGAGCCCTGTACACGGCCTTGGCGCGCATCTCTATGCTCCTGTCACCAGCCCCGTCGCGCGAGCCTGGCGAACCAGCATATTCAGGCGTTCCACTTCGGCGGCGGCCACTCGTTTGCCGAACCGGGAAAGCCGGTAATAGCGTCTCCGCTCATCGCTGCTGGAAGGGTCGGGACTGTCGGCCAGTTCTTCGATCAACCCTTGTTCCAGCATGCGCCGGATGGAGCTGTACAGGGTCCCGGCGCTCAACTGGGTCTTGCCACCGGTCCTGGTGGAGACGTCCTGCATGATGGAGTAGCCGTGGCGGTCGCGATCGGCCAGGGCGATCAGGATGTGGAAGACGGCGGTTGGAAGCGGGAGCAGGGAATCCGGATCAGGCGGTTTAGAATCAGCCATGGGTAAGTATACTCTATGCAACTATACTCACTAACAGTATAGTTGTCAAGACACGAACGCTTACCGAAGTGGTACCAATTTCCCTCAGCGGCTCAGGTTTATGCCTGATTCCAACCCGCGTTTTTCAACCTCAGAATCGACATTATGAAGACTTGTATCCTTGCCGCCGGTCTCGTTTGTGCCGCGAGTTCCTGGGGTCAGTCGAAGTTCAGCTGGCAGGATGCCTGCTTCAAAAATCCCGGAGCTCCCTATTGCCCCGGCCACGACTTCGCGATTAAGCCCCAGCCTCCAACCGAGCAAAAATCCAAAAGCGTGGTGACAAATACGTTTTCGCCCAACAACACGCAGCGAAGCCGCGTCCCTAGCGGGACATCGGCGGCACCGGCCATAATCTCTGTCGGCGCGATCGACTGGCGCTTCGCGGATCCGTTTCCGGATGCGCTGATCGGATTGAATTTCAGCACTCTTTCCGCCTCGCCTCTGGCCCGCAACATGATCGCTCAGCTCGGAGCCCAGCAAGGGCTGAATGCAGACGACCTGCAGAAGATTTTCGATGGGCTCTCCGATGTGGATCAGGTGGCCGTATCTGTACGCGGCAATCGCGTTGTGGTGATGGTCACCGGCCAAGTGGCCAACGCAGCGATTCCTGCTCCGGAGTCCGGAATGAAAGCGGTGCCGATTTCGGGCAACGCTATGCTGCTGGGTCATGCAGATGCCGTCGACGCATCGGTGCGGCGTATGGCTACACCGGCGTGGCCGACAGACGTGACTCGCCTTGCTGAGGAGCGACAGGCGTCGTGTGAATTCTGGATGATCGGCTCGCCCGCCCTGGCAGGACCGCAAACAGCGAGTACAGGACTAAAGCGATTCATGCTGACCGTCTCCATTCGCGATCGCTTGATCAGCGACCTGGCGTTCGAATTCAACGGACCTCCGGCCCCCGTCACGATGAAGAACCTTCAAACCGCCATCGGCCCGATCTCGCTCGAAGGCACCACGGCTCACTACAGAATGTCGATGGAAGCCAATGAACTGCAACAGCGGTTTGGACAGATCGCCGCCAGCGCTGTGGGCAAGCAATTGTCGACTTTGGTGGCCGCTGCAAAATATCTTCCCGTGCGCGACACAAGCGTCCCCAAGCAGACCAAACCGGTTATCTACGGGCTGGATGATGGCCCCAAGGTCGTAAATCAATAAACATCCTACTGCGTCGCAACGGTCACCGAATAGACCGCTGGTAGGTTGGCTGCCAGGGGATGCCAGGCTTCTCCGGCATCGCGGGTGTGGTACACGGCGCCGGTAGAGGTGCCGAAGTAGACGCCGGCAGGCGATAGAGGATCGGAGGTCATGGCCTCGCGCAACACGGTGACGTGAGCGTCGTGATCGGGCAAGCCCTTGTTGAGCAACTTCCAGGTTTTTCCTCCATCGCGGGAACGCGCGACAGAGAGCTTTCCGTTCAGGTTGCAGCGGTAGTTGGCGGACTCCATGGGCACGGTGAAGAGGGTCTCTTCTTCCGCGCTGGGAACCGCCAGACCGAAACCAAAGCGAGTGGGCAAGCCTTCGGAAATGTCGGTCCACTTCTTGCCGTTGAGTTTTCCCTTGTAGACGCCGCAGTGGTTCTGCTGATAGAGCACCTCGGGCTTGCGAGGATGGGCTAACAGTTTGTGAACGCATTGGCCGACCTCGGGACGTTTGTTGGGCAGGAAGTCGGCTAGCACTCCCGCGTTGTGCGGTTCCCACGTTTCGCCGCCATCGGCCGAGCGGAACGCTCCAGCGGCGGAGATTCCTACGATCAACCGGCGTTTGCCGAGGGCTTGAATTGAGTGTACGGTCATGCCGCCTGCGCCGGGCATCCACTTGTCGCGCGTAGGATGGCGAGTAATGCCATCGACAACTTCCCAGGACGCGCCCCAATCGCGACTGCGGAAGAGCACCCCCGGATCGGCGCCCGCGTAGACCACGCCGGGCTCGTCGGCATGGCCGGGTTGAATGTGCCAGATACGCGCGAGGGTGGCCGGCTTGCCCGCGACCTCGCCCAATCCTTGGACGGCCAAGCCTTGTTCAGAAGCATGCCAGGTCTTGCCGCCATCGGTGGAGGCGTGGATGTGCGGACCGAACCATGCGCTGTTCACAGCCGCGTAATAGCGGGCGGGATCGCGCGGGTCCTGCACCACGTGATTCACCTCCCAGCCCCGAAATTCGGGGCCCGAGATGGTCCAGTTTTTTCGGTCGGAAGAGCGAAATACGAACGCTCCCTTCTTGGTTCCAACCCAAATCTCAATGGTTTGTTTGTTGGTTCTTGCCGCCATGGACAGAATTGTATCCGGTTCGCGCTATGATCGGGATTCACCCCCATGCCACAGGAAAAAGACCAGCGGTTCCGCAAAGGCGGCGCACCTCGTTCCGATCAAACAACGTCGCCCGAGCCTTCGTTGGCCGGATTCCGTGGAAGGGCCCGTTGGGCCGCAGGTGTCCGCGATTCTGGTCACCTTCAATCAGGGCTCCGCTGTGCACCGCGCGGTGCAGGCGCTGGAGCAATCCAAAGATCGCGACAAGCTGGAAATTCTGGTGGTGGATTGCGGAAGCAACGATCGCAGTTCCAGCGTGGACACGGATTTCAAAGCGGTCAACATGCTGCGGTTGCCGCATCATTTGGGCGCTGCGAGAGCGATGAACATCGCAACCAGGACGGCCAAAGCGGATCTGCTGTTTTTTGTTTCCCCCAACGTAGAGGTGAAGCCCGATACGGCGGCTCTGCTCGCCGCGCGGCTGGCTGAGGACCAGGAGGCGGTAGCGGCCTGTGCCCTTCTGACCGACGAGGAAGGCAAGTCCGTATCGCGCGCCTACAAAATGCCGGGGAAAGACGAGCTGGCATCGGTGTGTAAGGGCGGTGAGTTGAAACCGATCGTGATTGATGAATCGCAAGACGTGGTGACGGTAGAATATCCCGCCATGGACGCGCTGATGGTTCGCAAGACGTTTGTGCGCGGAATGAATTTCTTCGATGAGCGCTTTGGCCACTATTGGGCCGATGCCGATCTTGCAGCGCAGGCCAAGCGGGCAGGAAAGAAGATTCGCTTGTACCCGGGCATTCGCGCGGTCTATCATCCGGCGCCCGATCCGCTGGCAGGGGAGAAGATCGCCCGCATCGATAAGGTCGCTGGAGCCGCGGCGCTGCTTTCGAAATATGGGGGCGGCGCGTTCCCGTTCAAACTGGGCGCAGCGTTTGGAGCCTTAGGACGCGCGGACTTCGGCGGCTTCACGAAAATTCTAAGCGGGGAGAAACTGGACGGATCTCAGGCGGGGTGACTTGGCCATTCCTTCGGTCGATTTTCTCGGGCAAGGTGTTTCCGAACCTGGATCGGATTGCGCCGATTCAAGAAGCCTGGGCGCGCTTGCGCGACGCTGACGAAGACCGGCTGCGCGAGCCTGGCGATTTAGTCCACACCTTTGCCGCTGCCGCGGAAGCAGCTCGACGAGTGCTCGGCCTGGAGATGCACGCTGAGCAGTTCGCAGGCGCGCTGGCGCTCGCCGACGGCAAGATCGCCGAGATGCAGACGGGCGAGGGCAAGACCCTGGCCGCAGTACCCGCCGTGGCGTGGCTCGCAACACAGGGTCAGGGCGTTCACGTCATGACGGTGAACGATTACTTGGCGCGGCGCGATGCGGAGTGGATGGGTCCTGTGTATCGGATGCTGGGCGTTAAGACAGGATTCGTCCAGCAGGGCATGAGTGCTGAGGATCGTCGCGCGGCTTATGCCTGCGACGCCACCTACGTCACCGCGAACGAATGCGGCTTCGACCTGCTGCGCGACCAGATGTGCCTCCGTCCGAATGAGCAGGTACATAGGCCGTTCGTGTCCGCGGTGCTGGATGAGGCCGATTCCATCCTGATCGACGAGGCGCGGATTCCTCTGGTGATCGCGGGAGGAATTCCGCGCGACGAGCTTCCGCTGGCTCTTCGAGCCGATCAATTGGTCCGCCACTTCCGCCGCTTCGAGCATTTCAACGTGGATGAATTTGGCCGCAACATCTCGCTTACCGATCGGGGCATTCGCGAAGGGGAGCGGGCGTTTCACCTGCGCAGTTTGTTCGATGAGGAGAGCTTGGGCATACTTAGCGCGATTCAAGACGCTCTGCACGCACACGCCTTATTGCGCCGCGATGTGGACTATATCGTCAAGAACGGCGCGATCGAGTCCGTAGACGAGTTCAAGGGGCGTGTTGCAAAGGATCGCCGTTGGCCCGCAGGCCTGCACACGGCGATCGAAGCGAAAGAGGGCGTCGCGCTGAAGACGCAAGGCGAGATTCTCGGGTCAATCACGCTCCAAAACCTGGTAGGGCTGTATTCGCATTTGTGCGGAATGACGGGAACAGCCGAGACGCAGGCGACCGAATTCCGTGAGCTCTATCAGTTGGAGGTCGAGGTAATTCCAACGCATCGGCCGGTGATTCGCGAAGATGCATCCGATGTGGTGTTTCCCTACAAGAGGGACAAAGAAGAGGCGGTACTCAAAGAAATTCTGCGCGTGCATGAGACGGGGCGTCCGGTGCTGGTAGGGACCCGGAGCGTAGAGGAATCGGAAAGGCTGGCGGCCAGGCTGACCGTGCCTCATGAAGTCTTGAACGCCCGGCACGACGAGACCGAGGCTGCGATTGTCGCCAGGGCCGGAGAACGCGGCGCGATCACTATCTCGACCAACATGGCCGGACGCGGGACCGACATCCGGCTGGGGGACGGCTGTGGCGGAGTTGGGCGGTCTGCATGTGATCGGCACCAACCGGCATGAGAGTCGGCGCATCGACAACCAATTGCGGGGACGCTCAGGCCGTCAGGGCGATGCCGGGAGCTCGCGATTCTTCATCTCCCTACAGGATGATTTGTTTGTGCGGTATGCGGCCGATATTCTCAATCCGGAAGACGACGTGGACGCGGTGCAGAGAATCGCCGAAGGGCAGAACCTCGGAATTCGCACGTTTCTGTGGAAATACGAGATGGTGATCGAAGGCCAGCGGCAGCGCTGGCAGGCTCGGCGGCAAGCGATCTTGACCGGCACGGAGGAGAGGGCATCGGAGTTAGACAGGGTGGTCGCACTGACCGTGATGGACGAATTTTGGTCGGGTTATCTCGCTTCGATCACGGAACTGCGTCAGGGAGTCCACTGGGTTTCCTGGGGCGGGCGCGAGCCGCTATTTGAGTATCTGAAGGCCGTGGATGTGATGTATCGCGAGTTGGAGGAATCGTTAGACGGGGCGATTGCGGAGCGGCTTGAGGAGGCTCAAGAAGGTCGTTTGGATCCGACGGAGAGAGGCGCGACCTGGACGTATTTGACTACGGATCAGCCCTTCGGTACCTGGACGGAGAGGGTCATGAAGGGGATGTTGAGGAGGGCCAGGGAGTCGCGGGGCTAATTCTCTTTCCCCCCGCTTACCGGCACAATCTTCGCCCCCTCCTGCGCCGCGTCCCCAGGAGCAGTGACAATCGTTGCACCTTCCTCCACACCCTGCACGATCTCCACGCGATCTCCATAGTCGCGGCCGGCTGTGATTTTGCGGAGATGCACGATCCCGTCCGCGTCGACCTGGGCGACTTGCGCTCCGTTGGCGCGGATGATGAGGGCTCCGGCGGGAACCAGCAAGGGCGGGCTAGGACGCGCGGCGCTTAAGTCGACGTCGGCGTACATACCCGGAAAAAGAGCTCCGTCGGAATTAGGTACGTCGACCTCCACCAGCAATGTACGGCTGGATGGGTCGAGCGAATTCGACGTTCGCGCGACCTTGCCCGAGAAACGGCGGCCCGGAAAATTCGACAGCGCCAACAGCGCGGGCTGGCCTGTATGGACCGAGTTAGCATTATCCTGCGGAACGTTTACGTAAGTGCGAAGCGTTCCCAACTGCGCGATGCGATAGAGCAGAGTAGTGCCGGTGCTTACCAGCGCGCCCACATCGACGTTGCGCAGAGTGATCACGCCATCAAACGGCGCTTTCACCACACGGTAGGCCTGCACTTCCTGCAAGCGAGCCACGTTCGCCCTTGCGGCGGCGACATTTGAGCGCTGCGCGGAGATTGCCTTCTCCAGCGCCTGCACATTGGCCGTCTGAGCGACAAATTGCGCCTGATTGGTGTCGTTATCCTGCTGCGAAACCACTCCCTGCGCGGCCAGCGATTTCCAGCGATCCGCCGTAACCTTGGCCAGATCGCGATTGGCCTTGCCCTGTGCCAATGCCGCCTCAGCCTGTTCCAGCGCGGCTTGAGCCTGTTGAACGGCGGCTTCAGCCTGCAGGATTTGCTGATCGACCTCAGGTGCGTCGATCTCTGCAAGGGGCTGTCCGGCGCGGACATGATCGCCAAGATCTACCAGCCGGGTTTTCAAATACCCGTCCGTGCGCGCGAGAATCGGGGCTTCGGTGACTGCCTGCAGTGTGCCCGGCAAGTTCAGCTCGCTTTTTGGCGAGGAGCGGCCGATCCGCATCACTTCCATGCGCGGCAATTCTTTCCCGCGCTCTTGCGATTCGGCGCGCACCAACGCGTCGCGCTTCTGCAACGGAACGTAGCCCGCGAAAAAGGCTACCGCCAGAAGCACCACAAATCCCAACACAAGCGCGGAAATGGTGACGCCGGAAGGGCGCCAACGCTCGGCGGGAGGACCGGCATGAGCCGCCGGCTTGCGCTCGCGAAGCTGACGCTCTAATTCCTCGACGCGGCGCCGCAGTTGCTGCTCGGCCGACTCGCTTGGAGGATTGGTTTCGCTGTCTCTCATTCGCCTAAGCTTTCTCCATCAAATCCAATTCAGCCGCCAAGGTTTCGTTGTGTTCTTCCTCTTCCAGACGGCGCTCCTGATCCACGGGAGGCTTGTTGCGCAGATAGCTGTAGAAGATGGGGACCACGAATAGTGTCGTGACGGTAGCCCCCAGCAGCCCGCCGATTACAGCGCGACCCAGAGGAGCGTTCTGCTCTCCGCCCTCACCCAGGCTCAGAGCCATGGGCAGCATACCCAGTATCATCGCCGACGCGGTCATCAGCACAGGGCGGATACGCGCGTACCCGGCCGAAAGCATCGCATCGCGAGCCAGAGGAATGGCCGCGCGTTCATCATTGGCAAAGGTCACCAACAGAATACTGTTCGCGGTCGCCACGCCGACGCACATAATGGAGCCCATCAAAGACGGAACACTCAGCGTGGTGCCGGTGACAAACAGCATCCACAGGATGCCGGCGATGGCTCCGGGCAGCGCGGTAAGAATGATAAACGGATCAAGCCAGGACTGGAAGTTTACCGCCATTAGAAGATAGACCAGGATGACCGCGAAGGCCATGCCCAGTCCCAGCCGCACGAAGGAGCTCTGCATGGTTTCATACTCGCCCCGCATGTTGAAGGTGGTGCCGCGCGGCAGGTGGAATTGTTCCTCCTGAACGATTTTTTCCACTTCCCTGCCCACGCTTCCCAGGTCGCGGCGGTCCACGTTGGCATAGATGTCGAACACAGGAGCAACGTTGTAGTGATTCACAATCACCTGGCCGTAACTGCGCTGGACGTCGACAAGATTGGAAAGAAGCTGCGTCGGGTTCGTCAGGGCCCCAGGGTTTCCGTACGCTTGTGACGCGCCGCTGGGCGAGGCTCCTACCGACGCGTTGCCCATGCTGGCCACGCCCGCAGTCGAGCCAGCGGTGGTGGTGTTGACGTCACTAGACGCGGCGGTGATGGGCGTCCGCAGCAGCGCGTCCAAAGAATCGATGCGGTATTGCGAAGTCTGCACGCCTACGTTGTAACTGACCCCATTGGCGGGATTCAGCCAAAAGCTGGGTGCCACCTGATTATTGCCGCTAAGCGAGATGAGAACGCTGCTGGTAACGTCGCGCTGGGTGAGGCCCAACCCACCCGCCTTGACGCGGTCCACGTTTACGTTCAATTGCGGCTGCTTGTAGACCTGATGAATGTGGACGTCGGCCGCACCGGGAATGCGCTCGATGCGGTCCTTCAGCCTGGAGGCGATCTTGAAATTATTCGCCGTGTCGCGACCCGTCACCTGGAGGTCGATCGGAGCGGGCAGGCCGAAATTCAGAATCTGATTGGTGATGTTGGCAGGCTCAAAGAAAAAGATCATGCCGGGGAAGCGCTCCTGAAGACGCTTACGCAGCATGACTTCATACTCGCGCACAGGACCATGTTTGTCGTGATTCAGCGAGATCAGAATCTCCCCGTCGGTGGCCGCGATGTTGGGCACATCCCCCTGCGCGATACTGCCCCAGGCGTTGGGGATGCCGATGTTTTCCAGAATTGTTTCGACCTCACCCGCCGGGAGCGCGGCGCGGATCTCCTTCTCCACTTCGGCCATGCGGACTTCGGTCTCCTCGATGCGCGTGCCGGCAGCGGTGCGGGCATGAAGGCGGATCTGGCCGGCGTCCACGTCTGGGAAGAAATCTTCGCCGATCAAGCGCACTAAGAAGAATGACCCGAAGGAGAAGATCAGGAACGTAAGCAGAACAGGTCCCCTGTGGCGTAGCGAGAAATCCAGCAGGCCCATATAGCGATAGCGCAGCCGTTCGAACAGATTGTTCACGCCGCGGTGGACGGCCCAGAGAAACCCCTTGCCTCCGTGCCCGCCGCTTCGATACATCTCCGCTTCACTTCCAAGCAAGTGGTGAACCAGGGTGGGAACTAGAGTTCGCGACAACATGTAGGAGGCGAGCATGGCGAACACCACCGCCATCGCGAGAGGAGTGAATAGATAGCGAGCCGTACCCGTCAGCAGCAGCACTGGAACGAAGACAATGCAAATCGACAACGTGGAAACCAGCGTCGGAACCGCGATCTGTGATGCTCCATCCAGCACCGCTTTCACCAACCGCTTACCCATGCCTAAATTGCGATGCGTATTTTCTATTTCCACTGTGGCGTCGTCCACCAGGATGCCGACCGCTAGCGCCAGACCTCCCAGCGTCATGACGTTGATGGTTTGCCCCAGCAGGCTCAACAGACAGATCGAGGTAAGGATCGAAAGCGGAATCGAAATGCAGACGATAAAGGTGCTGCGCCAACTGCCCAGGAAAAGAAGAATCACCGTACCGGTGAGAAATGCCGCGATCAGCGTCTCGCGCAGCACGCCTTCGACGGAGGCGCGCACGAACACCGATTGATCCCCGAAGATGGATAGCTTCAGGTCCTGCGTAACGGTGCTCATCACTTTAGGCATCGCGTTCTTCACCGCGTTGACGATGGCCAGCGTGGAAGCCTTGCCATTGCGCGTCACGGTGAGAAGCACGCCGCGTGACCCGTTGGTACGGACGATGTTCTGCTGCGGGGTGAAGCCGTCGTGGACGGTGGCCACGTCCTTCATATAGATGGTGGCGCCGTTGACGGTCTTAATCGGCAGATTATTGAAGTCTGAGAGAACCGTGGGGCTGCTATTGAGGCGAACCGGATACTCGGTCTGAGCGAACTTCGCGGTGCCGGCGGGCAGGATCAGGTTCTGTAGATTGAGGGCGTTGGACACATCAATGGGAGAAAGCTGTTTGGCGAATAGCTCATGGAGGTTCAGGTCCACCATGATTTGCCGGTTCTTGCCGCCAAAGGGATAGGAAACGTTGGCTCCCTGCACCGTCGCAAGCGGGGTGCGGACGAAGTTATTGGCGAGATCGAAAATTTCCTGCTCTTTGAGCGTCTTGCTGCTAAGCCCTAGTTGCAGAATAGGAACGCTGGCCGCGTCGTATTTCAGGACCTGCGGCGGGAAGGTTCCCGGAGGCATATTCCGAACCTGCACCTGGCACTGCGTGACGATTTGCGACAGCGCGAGATCCACCTGAACGTTGGGATGAAAATAGACGCGAACAACGGCGATACTCTGGTGGGATTGCGATTCGATGTGCTCAATATCTTCGACGTTGGAGGTCAGGGCGCGTTCGAAATTGGTGACAATACGGCTCTCCATTTCCTCCGGGGAAAGGCCGCTGTATTGCCACACGATGCTGACAATGGGAATGTCGATGTAGGGGAAGATGTCCACCGGCATGGTCCAGATGGCTGCGCCACCCAGAATGGCGATCAAAACCGCCATCACCACGAAGGTGTAGGGACGCCGTAAAGCTAACCTGACAATCCACATAGAGAGTCCCTATTTTGTCAAACCGGGCACGGGGAGGTGCTGAAATTAATCGTATCATCGCTGGCCGAAAAGGCCGAGTATTACTGATGGCATAGATCGCTAACAAAGACAGCTAACGAAGGTCAAAAGTCCTTACGCTGTTTAAGGTTTTTTGCCTAAGACCATAACTTTTGGCCCATGCTCCGCCGATCAATACAATCGTGGAAACTCACCTCGCTATGCACATGGATGCCTTTCTCTGGATGTTTCTTCCTGTTTTCGTCGCCGCGGGCAGCGCGCTGTTATCCTTCTACATCATGCAAGCCAAGATGGAAATCGCGATTTCCAAAGAGCGGGAATCGCTGGCCGAAGCGCGGGCGATTATCAATTCCCAGAAAGTGACCATGGAAGAGAAGGTCAAAGCGACCGAAGCCTCCAGCCGCCGCGCGGCGCTGGACGATTTCATGCAGGATTTCCGGGTGGAGGAGCGCAGTTACGGGCGCGAATCGAAGACGGCCAACTCCATGAAAAAGAGCATGATCATGCAGGAACGCCTGTTCTTCCGCAACATCCCTCTTTCCAACTGGGTAGAGCGCGAAATGGTGCTGGAAGAGGGTCGCGACCTGGACCAGATGCAGGTGGATTCCATCTTTACCACTTCGCAACTTGCCTCCGATAGCGGCCGCTTGGCCATCTCGAAGCTCCTGGACGATTTCGGATCTCAGGAAGAAGAGCGCGAGCAGCCCGGGGCCATGATTCCGGCCCGGATGGCCGCTTTCGGCATCCAATAGTAATTCCGCTCTCGCGGGTAACGCCTGGTAAACCGGCGGGCCTTGGATTCCGTCTTTCCTTACAGTAGTTCTTTCAACATCAAGTGGCAGTAAAATGGGAGCCATGGCGGGTATCATCGCCGCCCCCTCAGCCGTAAGATCGGCGGCCTGGGACGGCGGCGTTTTGCAGGATTTCGGCGCGTGGATGACCTCGGAACAGAGGCGCGTCTATGCTCTGTGCCAACGGCTCCTGCAAGACCGTGATGAAGCGGATTCGGCCACACAGGATGTTTTTCTTAAGGCCTACCAGGCGCTAAGCAAGCAGAACGCGCCGGAGATCGATGACCCTGCCCGCTGGTTGACCCGGATCGCCGTGAATGCCTGCATGGACCGGCTGCGGTCGCGTAAATGGCAATTGTGGCGGCGCAGGCCGTCGCCCGAAGACGAGCAGGCGATTCTTTTGAAGACCCGGTCCACGTCGCCTGAGGCGGAACAGAAGTATTTCGCGGATCAAGTTTCACGCAGGCTGCGCGTTTCGCTGAACAGGTTGTCGGGACGCCAGCGAGCGGTATTCACGCTGCGGCATTTTGAAGGAATGAGTCTGGAGGAGATCGGAAGCCATCTGGACCTGGATGTGGGCACCGTAAAGGTGCATATGTTCCGCGCGGTGGCAAAGCTGCGCGAGGAACTTCGCGATTTGTACGAGGGAAGCAAATGAGCGAGCATTTAACACGCGATGAACTGATTCAGCGCCTGTACGGGATGGATACAGGTGCAAGCCATTTGGAGGGTTGTCCGGAATGCGGCGCCCGCTATCAGGCTCTGGAGGCAAGGCGGGCTGAGCTGACAGTTCCGGAGCAAATTCCCGCCGATCTTCTCGCCGCGCAACGCCGGGCCGTATATAGCCGGATGGGCGAGAAGCCGGGCGGCTTTCATGCCTGGGTTCCAGCACTAGCCACGGCGGCGTTGC
Organism: Terriglobia bacterium; assembly: GCA_963766615.1. Classification (GTDB taxonomy): domain Bacteria; phylum Acidobacteriota; class Terriglobia; order Bryobacterales; family Bryobacteraceae; genus Palsa-187. The sequence goes on along the minus strand of CAVYBC010000002.1, from coordinate 82,489 downwards.
TGGCCTTAGGCGTATACGTGTATCAACCCGTAACGCATCATCCGCCGAAGATCCTTGCCGCGCAGAAGTTGGACGAGGGCGATGCACAGTTGTTTTCCGAAGCTGTGTCCATGGAACTGACGGCTGAGCCTCGCGCAGTAGAACCGATTCGCGGATTATTTGAGGAGAATCAATAGCGCCATGTCCAGAGGGTTCCTAGTAGCGTTACTGCTGGTTCCGGCAGCGCTGCTCGCCCAAGGATCTCGGGGAAAGGGACTTCCTGGCGGTATCGGATTTCAGTGGTGGGATAATCCAGTCGCCAACGGCTTGAATTTATCCGAGGCACAAAACAAACAGATCCGCTCGATTGTGGCGGAGTATCGCAGCCGGTTGATCGACCTGCGCGCGAATGAGGAGAAGGCGCAAGGGGATTTCCAGGACATCTTCAACGACGCACCCGCCGATCAGCGGCGCGCCAACGATGCGATTGAGCGGCTGGGGAATGCTCGCGCGGAAATGACCAAGACAATTTCGCAAATGTCGCTGAAAATGCGTAATGTGCTGACGGCTGAACAGTGGCAGCAGTTGCGGGAACGTCAAGAAGAGCGGATGCGGAATCGGATGAAGTCAGCTCCCGCTGATTTAAAAGGCGAGCCCCGGACCGATGGCCGTAAAGGATTCCGCCGAGGAGGGCCTCCGGACGGAAGCGCAGTCCCGCCACCCGCGCCTGCCCCACAATCGCCGCCGCAGAAGTAGGCTGCAAGGTCTCAACAACCACGCCTTGTTATGGGCTCCAAAGTCAAAAAGACGGAACACTGCGGCCCTAAGCACGGCCAAGGTGCTTTTTGGGGACCAAAGCGGGTCGCTAAGGACGGATCAAAACGCGTCCGGCGCGAGAACGGAAAACGAGAGATCTGGGCGGAAATTGCACGGCTTGCCGAGCCGGAAAAATTGGAACCACTCCGTCGAAAGCCTTTCCCTGGGAGCTGACCGACCGTTAGTCTTTATCCAGCATTACTTCGGTGGACTTGATCACCACCTTGACCTTGTCGCCCTTCTTGAGCTTGAGCTCTTCGGCGCTACGACGGGTGATTACGCTTTCGATGTGGCTTTTGCCGATCTTCACTACAACGTGAGCCATGATGTCGCCCAGAGTGACTTCCACTACTTTTCCTTCGAGTTGATTTCGCGCGGAAATAGGCATATCTAATGATCCTACTTCGCGGACCGAAGCAGAAATCCCCGGCCTTACGGCACGAGGCTATCCGAGCGTGAGCAGCAGTGCCCGGATGCGGCTCAAACAAGCAGCCGATCGCGTGGCCCTAGCTCGGGGGAATCTTCGTTGCGTTCGCGGAAGTAAGCTCGAATGTCGTCCCTCAGTCCCGGTTTGTTGCCGGTAAACCCCCATAGACCTTGGGCATCGCGCTTCAGGTCCAAGTCGGGATCGAATTGATGATTCCGGAGAATGCGGCCCCTGGTGCCATAGCCACGCTTCGACATTGCCCCGTGGAAGTGATGAATAGCGTGGTTCTGGACGTAGCTGATGTTGCCCTTCAGAGCAGTCGCCCTCTGGGCCCAGGCTTCAATCTTGCGCACGTAAGGATCGGTGCACTCGCGGATTTCCCAATGACGATCCGCCACCCCGACCATGGCGGTAGCCATGTGCCAGTCAGCCGAACCGAGGATGCAGGTGTCGAGAAGTCCTCCGACCTGATCAAAGGCTTCCCTGCGGAAGGCCCAAGCCCCGCCCGGCGAGCCGACGTGAGACGGAAGGTTCGCCGATGGCGCCTTGCGCGTGGTGAGAAACGTGTAAGCGAAGCCGGGCGAAATAGAGGTCGGCCGGTGGTCGGCGGAGAGCGGAGCGTAGCTCGAAAAGAGCTGGACGAATTCGTGGAGCTGCAACTGGTGGATGGCTTCCAGCGCCCAGTCGGGCCGCGTCATGTGGAAATCGGCATCGATAATCGCGCCGTATTTCCAATCGGAAGGAAAGCGCTGCACCACCAGGTTCAGCAGATTCTCCTTGTGCCACATCTCATCGCGCGTGCGCAGCTGCAGGTCGCGAGGATTTGAGGCCGAGGTGACCTCGAAGGGCCGGTCTCCGTACTGGACTTCGCCCGCATAAAGCTGGACGTTCTTGCTGGCCGCCATGTGCTGGCGGAAATCGTTCATCAGCTCCCGGCGGGATTGCCACCGCACCGGATTACAGTATGCCGAGGCGACATGGAGAGTTTCCCCCTCCGACCATTGCCGCCATGGTTCATGGACATTTGGATGATTGGTTGATTGCATGCGCGCACCTTTGCCGGTTTAAGAATAGAACGGCAAACGCCAAATCCGGCCGCGGCATGTGCTCGAAATCGAGCTAAGTGGCCTGCTTTGTGAAGGAAGGAAAAAATGAAATCGATGTGACTGAGTATTTCAAGACTCATCGACGTTGGCCAGGTAGCTCTTACAGTGCAGGCACTGGAAGATGTAGGCCGTGGGCTGGTCGTCTTTGCTCAGGGCGTTGAAAAATTCCTTTTGTTCTTTGCCGGAGTAGCCGTAGTCATCCTCCAGAATCGCCATGACTGCGGGAATGGCATCGGGAAAATCGCGCTTGAGTTCCTTGGAACCCGCCAGACCCAGAAACCCGGCCGCATCCTTGCAGCAGGCCATCCACCCCGCGCCCTGCCAAGACTCAAAACCAGGAGTGCGCTCCGCGATTTCCTGAATGACTTCTTCAGAAAGGTCGTCCATCATTCCCGCGTCGTTGAAGCTTGCTCCGAACCGCTCGGCGGCGGTCCCGTCGGCGATACACCAGGGGCAGAGGTGATCGTCAAGGATGAAATTCTTTTCGACGTAGACAGGCCCTGTATAGATGTAGCCGCGAATGCGGTTGCAGCCCAGGCACGGAGTGTCGGAATCGACTTTGAAAGAGCCGGCGGCGAGAGGATCGGCAAAGTACTTAAACGACGGGAGCGATTCGTCCATAGACAATATTCTAAGATTGATAGCGATGCGGCGCAGAGATTTATTGCGCGGGTTGGGAGCTACCGCTCTGGCGGGTCCTTTTCTGCGAGCGCAGAATTCCTCGCCCGCCGACTTCACTCTTAAGATCGGGCCTGTCTCCGTGGAACTTGCGCCCAAGAAAATCGTGAAGACGATTGGGTACAATGGCATCGCGCCAGGGCCGCTGTTGCGGATGAAGGAAGGCAAGGCGGTCAGCATCGACGTCTATAACAATTCGACTTTTCCGGAGCTGGTCCATTGGCATGGGCTGCATGTGGCGTCTGACGTCGACGGGTCGATGGAAGAGGGGACGCCGATGGTCGCGCCAAACAGCTACAAGCGCTACAACATCACGCCGACACCCTCGGGGACGCGCTGGTATCACACTCATACGCAGGCACGTCAGGATCTGAAGCGAGCCAGCTACACAGGTCAGTTTGGTTTTCTCTACATCGAGCCCGCAAGCGACCCCGCAAGGTATGACCAGGAAAAATTTCTGGCCCTGCGCGAATGGGAGCCCTACCTGGCGACTATGGAAGACGAGGGGTTGGACGTCGCCTACAAACTGTTCTCGATCAACGACCATTCTCTTGGTTACGGCGAACCGATCCGAGTGAAGGAGGGCGATCGCGTGTTGCTTCGCATCCTGAACGCAAGCGCAACCGTCCATAGAAGGATCGCTCTGGCGGGGCATACATTCGAGGTAGTCGCACTGGATGGCAATGCAGTGGCGACCCCCAAAAAAGTCGAGGCCCTGGAACTAGGCCCCGCCGAGAGAATCGACGCGGTGGTGGAGATGAATCGGCCGGGTGTGTGGATTCTGGGTGCGACCGACGATCACGATCGTCAGGCGGGCATGGGCGTGGTGATTGAATATGCGGGCCGGTCGGGCGCCCCGGTCTGGACGCCTCCGTCCAATGAGCGTTGGGATTATACGGCGTTCGGCGCCCCTCCGGCGTCGCAGCCCAAGGCGGAGGAGATTCTTTTGACGTTCGAGAAAAAGTTTGCGGGAAAACACACGCCGGACCGATGGGCGATCAACGGCAAGCAGTTTCCCAAGACGGATCCGATTCGAGTGAAGCGCAACAATGGCTACCGGCTGGTGTTTGACAACCGTAGCGATGAGGCCCACCCGGTTCACCTGCATCGCCACACGTTCGAGCTAAGAAACGTCGAGGGACGCGAGACGTCAGGCGTGTTTAAGGACGTCGTAGTTGTGCAGCCGAAATCGCGCCTGCAGGCGTACCTGCTGGCGAATAATCCAGGGCCGACGTTATTCCATTGCCATCAGCAGATCCATATGGATTATGGGTTTATGGCGATGATGGAGTATGAGTGAGCGGGGTGGTGGTTTTCAGCGGAGTGGTGGTTTTAAGCCACCTACTTACATGGAGATAACCAATGCCGACAATAACTTGGCCAATGGCCCGTTAGTTGCTCTACTTAGGGCATGAGATATACGAAATTAGCTCTTTGCGCGGCTTTGTTCTCAGCCTTGTCGCTGGTTCCCGCATACGGCCGCGGCGGGGGCGGAGGCGGCGGGCATGCCGGCGGTGGTGGACACGCCGGCGGTGGTGGCGTCGCCCGTGGCGGATTCTCGGGAGGTTCCGCCTATCGCGGGGGCTCCGTGGGAGCCTATCGCGGAGGCTCAGTAGGCACCTACCGTGGCGGATCCGTCGGTGTATATCACGGTGGCGCCGTGGGTGTGTATCGCGGTGGCTATTATGGTGGCCGCGGCTATTATTACGGTGGCCGCTACTATGGCTATCCACGTTTCTACGTCGGTTTAGGTGGCTGGTACTATCCGGGTTACTATCCCGGCTACGCTTACGGATACGACCCGTATTATTACAACGGCTACTATGATCCGAACGCTTATGGATATCAGGTTGCACCGATTGCTCCTGCGTATCCGCAACAGTACCCGCAACAACAGTATCCGGCGCAACAGTATCCGGCGCAACAGTACCCGCAGCAGCAGGCGCCTCAGCAGACTCAGCCGCAGGCTAACGATGCCAGCACCAACTACTTCCTGATCGCGTTCAAGGATCACACGATTGTCGCCGCGACGGCTTATAAGGTCGAGGGCGATCAGATTCATTGGATGACGCAGGACGGACAGGAAAGACAGGCTCCCGTTTCGAGCGTGGACATCGGCCAGAGCCAAAAGTTGAATAGTGACCGTAACGTGGACTTCAAGATCCCGTAAGAGTCGCCAAAATCTCTCCTTAGTGTTCTCCTTAGCAAATGAGCCTCGCCGAATCCCGGCGGGGCTCTTTTTTTGTAGATCCGCTAAACTGAATTACGTATCCCGACCGTGTATGCGTTTATTGAGTGGTCTAGCGCTGGTGGCGGCCGCCTTAGGTGCGCCTCCGGAAGTCCTCCGCCAGGCCGGCGAGCTTTACCAGCACACCGAATATGAGAAATCCCTCCATCTTTTGGCGAACGACCCCGCACCCGATGAGGCCAGCCTTTTTTTGAGCGGCAAAAACACCTTCATGCTGGGCGACTATCAGAAAGCAATAGGATTTTTCGAGAAGGCCCTCGCCATTTCGCCCACCGACTCCGACTACCACCTTTGGCTGGGCCGTGCTTGGGGCCGTCGTGCGGAGAGCAGTAACTGGATGAGCGCTGCGCCCAGGGCTTTGAAAGCCCGCCAATATTTCGAAAAGGCAGTCGCCCTGGACCCGCACAACCGCGAAGCCAAGAACGACTTATTCGATTTCTACCTCAACGCGCCAGGAATCATGGGCGGGGGATTGGATAAAGCCGAGGCCCTCGCGAAGAGCATCGCGAGCGAGCGGCCCGCCGAAGCCGAGTTTGAAGAAGCCCAGCTTGCCAATCGAAGAAAAGACTACGCCGCCGAAGAGGCTCATCTGCGCCGCGCCATGCAGCTTGCCCCTACCGAGCCGGGGCGCGTGGTGGATCTGGCCCGTTACCTCGCCAAACGGGGGCGGCTGCAGGAAAGCGATCAGCTTTTTGCGCATGCCATGAAGCTGGCGCCGGGCGTGCCGAGGGTCGCCTTCGCCCAAGCCAGGACGGATATCGAAAACAACCGCAACCGGGAACAGGCGCGAGCCCTGCTCGAGTCTTATCTGCACTCGAGCCTCACTCCCGACGACCCTCCCAGGCAGGAAGCCGAGAAACTTCTCCGGCGCGCCGGCGGATGACTATGAAGACTACCTCTGTTCTGCTGCTCTTCCTGGCATTGAAGAGCGCGGGAAATTCGTCCATGGCGTGGGGAATGAAGCAGGTCCCCGAGCAAATGTCGATGAACCCGGTGCTTTACCTGCGCGCCATGCTGAACCCTTTCGTGGCGACGGGCGTAATAGCGTTGGCGCTCGCCCTGCTGACTCGAATGGCGTTGCTCAGCCTTGCCGATTTGAGCTTCGTGTTGCCCGTAACCGCCATCGGATACATCGCCGCAGTCGTGCTGGGCAAGGTGTTCCTGCATGAGGCTGTATCCGGCCAGCGATGGCTGGGGACCCTGCTGATCTTCGCCGGCGCCGCCCTGGTGGGATCGACATCGCAAAAGACTCCCGTGCCCGTCGAGGACTCGAAATGAGGTGGCTCTTGGTGGCCGTTACGGTAATCGCGACGGTGATGGGAGACTTGCTGCAAAGCCATGAGATGAAGAGCGCCGGGGAACAGTCGGTAAGTGCGCGAGGGTTGGCTCGGCTGATCGAAACCATCGCACGGCGGCGATTGTTGATTTTAGGAGTCGCCTGCAACGCCGTATCGTTTTTCGCGTTTATGGCGCTGGTGCAAAATGAACCGCTCAGCTTCGCCGTGCCCGCATCGTCGGCTAGTTTTGTTTTAGAGACACTGCTCGCGAAATTCGTTTTGCACGAACAGCTGGATACTCGAAGAGCAGCAGGCGCACTGGCAGTGCTGGCGGGCGTCGCGCTTGTTGGCGGCTAGACCGACCTACTGAGGCGGCCGCCCCCCGCGAGGCGCAGGCTTACCGACCTTATCCGGATGCTCCCGTTCGAAACGCGACGTCTCGATGTAATTACGGATCGCCGTGTTGCCTTCGTGGCAGGCGTACTCGAAAAACTCGTACTTGTTGTCGAGGTACATCGGGTACGAGATCGTGTAAAAACCCGTCGCCAAGACGTCCGGATCGGAAATGGTCATCTTGTAATCGATAGTGTCCGCCGCAGTCCGCGTGAAATGCTCCACGGTGCGCATCTTATCGGTCTCCGGCTGCAAGGGGCCGGGCGATCCTGGGACGCCCGCGCTTGTTTGGCCGACCAGTCCGTTGAAATTGGCGGTCTCCACTACCAGCGTATTGCCTTCCCAATGGCCGCGCGACTCGCCCATCCACTGTTTGATGCTGGGATCGAGAGCCGGTTCGGCTTTGGTGGGAATGACGCGCGCCTCGTGGGCCATCTCAAGCAGAATGATCACGTACCCGGGCGACTGCATTATGCGGATTCCATTGTTGTAATTGCGCGGCTCCATCGAAACCGGCATGCCGCGCGTAACGCAATGATCCCAGGCCGCGAAATCCTCCACGCTGTCGAATACCGTCTGGCCCGGCTTATAGCTGCTCTTCATCTCGGCCTGCAGCTTCTTTCCCAATGGAGTGAGCTCAGGAAACCGGCCGTTAGGCGGATCGACGATTAGCGACGTCTGCTTGGTCACCTTTCCACCGGCGTCGGCCTGCGGAATGGCTCCGGTCTGATAGCGCTCATCGCGCGCATGCAGGGCCTTCTCAGCTGCCGCAGCCTCGTCTTCGGTGAGCGTAGCACGGTCACCGTATTTTTTGTTGCGCTCCAGCCCGACGTTGATCAGATGATTGATCGGCCAGATTCCTTGTAGATCAGGCTCGCCCCAGGGCGTCTTCGGCGGCGTATATTTCCCAGTAGCCGTAGCAGCCTTGGCAGACGTCGCAGCTTTTGGAGCCGGCGTTTGCGCCAGGGTGATCGCCATGCTCATTCCGCCGATTGCCAGAATCTGTCTGATCATTGCTTAAACTCCTCTTTTAGAGGATATCGCCGGGAGCGATCTCCATCCGGAGACTATATTACCTTCCCCAGGACTTGCTGGCAAACTGTTCCATCTCGAATATCATTCAGACTGTCAACCGGTATCACTTTGGTTGAAGACTCAATGGGATGTAACGAGTATCGATCCAGAAACGCCCATGTTATGCTTGACGAGGTGTTTTGCGACCCGCATTTTTTAGTATTGGTAGATTGAGAATAGACAGATGCAAAATCGATTCATCGGCGCGCTCATTTCGATAGCGCTGATTCTGCCCGCCGCAGCGCAGGAAGCCAACCGCCCGGCAACAATCGCCGGCCACCCGAACATGAATGGCATCTGGCAGGCGATCAACACGGCCTACTGGAACCTGGAAGCGCACAGCGCCCAAGCCCTCGACGAATTCTGGCCGGAGGGCGCGATCGCCGCGATCCCCGCTGGCAAAAGCGTCCTGAAAGGTGGCGGGACCATCCCCTATCTGCCGGCAGCCCTGGAAGAGCGAAACAAAAACCGCGCCAGCTGGCCGCACACCGACCCTGAAGCCAAGTGCTACATGCTGGGCGTTCCCCGTGTCACCTACCACAACATGCCCTTTCAGATTTTCCAGGGCGACGGCGACCCCCTGATGGTCTACCCGTTCGCGGCCACCAACAGAATCATCTTCATGAAGGATCATTCCGAGCCACCGGTGGACACCTGGATGGGTAAGTCCATGGGAGCCTGGGAAGGCAACACCCTGGTCGTAACGACTATTGGCCAGAACGAAAAAACGTGGCTGGATCGCGCAGGCAATTTTCACAGCGCAGCCATGAAGGTCACCGAGCGTTTCAAGCTCATCGATTCCACTCACATTCAGTACGAAGCGACGATGGAAGATCCCATGACATTTTCAAAGCCGTGGACCATCGAAATGCCTCTATATCGTTTGGTCGATAAAGATGCCGAGGTACTGGAACATAAGTGCGTGCCGTTCGCCGATAAACTGCTATATCACGATTTGATGCACATGGAGCTGCCTAAGCCCTCTACAAAGTAAACTAGGAGTAGGATTATGAACAATAAACTGGTGACGATTCTGGCGACCACAGGCCTGCTGGTGGCCGCGGTCTCTCCCGCGTTGGCCCATCATTCCTTTTCCGCGGAGTTCGATTCCACCAAGCCGATCAAGCTGGAGGGCAAGGTGGTGAAGATGGAATGGACCAACCCTCACACCTGGCTCTATCTGGACGTCACGAAACCAGACGGCACAGTGGACCATTGGATGGTAGAGGGCGGAGCGCCGGGAGTCCTGTTAAGGGCTGGCTGGAATAGGAATTCGCTTCCCGCAGGCACCAAGATTATCGTCAATGGATTCCCCTCCAAGGACGGCGCGCTGCGGGCCAATTCGCGTAGCATCGAATTCCCCGACGGCCGCAAGCTCGACACCGGCAGCAGCTATACCGGCGCCAAAGACGTCGGCAGCAAAGAACCGCCAAAAGAGTAAGCAAGCATGCGCCGACTGACTTTGTCGCTCCTCGCGCTCTCACTGTCTTCGAGCGCGGCGTTTTCTCAATCCAGGGTTCCGAACGGATGGAACGATCCGTTTCCGCCCCACAAGATCATGGACAACATGTATTACGTGGGGACCAAGGAGCTCGCCTCTTTCCTGATCGTCACGCCGCAGGGCAACATCCTGATGAACAGCAATTACGAATCATCGGTGCCGATCATCAAGAAGAGCGTCGAGGATCTGGGTTTCAAGTTTAGCGACATCAAAATCCTGATCGCCGGCCACGCGCACCCCGACCACGTCGAAGGAGACGCAGCGGTCAAGGAATTGACCGGAGCCCAGGTAGTGGTCGGCCGCATGGACCTGGAAGACACCAAGAAATTTCAACCGGGCGGCAAGGTTCACCCTGTCGATCGAGTGATCGACGATGGCGACACGGTCAGCCTGGGCGGAACCACGCTGACAGCCCACGTGATGCCCGGCCACACCAAGGGATGCCTCGCCTGGACCACTCAGCTGAAAGAAAACGGCAAGACGTACAACGTGTTTGTTGAGTGCAGCCTGAACGGCCAGTTCCTGCAGTATCTGAACAACAAGGACTATCCGACCATCGAAGCGGACATGAGGGAGACATATAAAAAAGCCCTTACGTTCCCGGTCGAAGTGTGGGTCAGCTCGCATGCTTCGTTCTATGGCCTGCAGGCGAAGTACGACAAGCTGAAAGCGCGCAAGGACGGAGACCCGAATCCGTTTATCGACCCCGAAGGCTATAAGGCTCACGTCGCCGAATACGAAAAGACCTTCGAGGCTGCGGTAGCTAAGCAAAAAGCCCAGGCCGACGCCAAGGGCAAATAAAACTATTTGATTAAGGTGGGACGTCTCGCGGCCACTCTGGGCGGCGTAAGACGAGCCTTGATCGCATCGAAATCCGAAGAGTTTTCGATCGGGTTCACGGCAGCATTTCTCAACTCTAAAGCTTTCGTTTTGGTATCGTCGCTGAGCGGGATTTTCCCCGTCCAGTGATCGAAAACGCCAGCCAGAGCCTGTGGATCGTAGCCGGCGTTAGTCATGTATCCCAGCCCGAGCATGTCGGCCTGGGTCTCGAAGAGCCCCGACTGCTCCCGCATGGCGACGGGCATGAGGATCGTTTGGAGCGATGTCCTCCTGCATACTCCCCACTGGTCGCCAACGAACACAAGGGGAATTGTTCCCAATTGGGGTGTTTTACCCGAATTATAGAATTGTCCGGATTGGGCATGACCTAATGCATGCGCCAGCAAGCCCGCCACTTCGGCCTCGGAGTCCGCTCGTAGAATCGCTCCCGAGCTGAGCACCAAATGTCCACCAGGGAGTGCCGATGCGATCAAATCTGAGTTGTCGATCAGACTGATATTGATCGGCAGCCTCAGTCGCTCATTACGGGAAAGCGCCCCGAGAACCCGATCGACAAACGCGGTCACTTCCGGGTCTGTGACCATTGGCTGCTGGGTACGGATCGTCGCCGCCATTTGGTCGCCGAGCATCACTTCCCTCTTTGTGGAGAGCTGTGCTGAGTCCTGTGCGATAGCCACGCCGGCGATCAGCGTAAAGAGGATTGAGTAACTAAGTCGATGCCTCATTCGGCCGACTCCATATTCAAATTCTACTTCTAAATTCGAATTCGGAGTTATGGCGCGACGCAACGGAAATTACCCGCGTCGTCAATACTGCCCTGCCCGTTATAGCGAGCCACCTGCGGATACGGGCATAGCGGCCGCGTCCGCACGACCTTCCCGCCCACCACTCGGCTGGCCGTAATCGACTCCGGAGCCTTTCCCTTCTCCACCCAGTCGATCACCGCCGAAACGGCGTCATTACGATCCGGCCCGATTCCGCCGCCGCAATGCGCCATACCCGGCACCATGAAAAGCCGGAAGAACTGAGGCGTGACGTCAGTTCCGTTTTTCGCCATGGCTTGCTTCGTAGTAATTGACGCCCATCATCGGCTCCAGAATCGAGTCCGCCCATCCGTAAGTCATGATGAGCTTGCCGCCATGCTTCCTGAATTTCGAAAGGTCCGGGTTCTTCGCATCCACCTGCTTGCTCCACGCGTCCAGCAGATGAGTATCGCGATCGAAATCGAAGGTCTTGTAATCGTAGTCCGGCTTGGGCGGCGTCGGCACCAGATATTTCATCGTGTTCTCGGCTAGGTTGAAGTCTGCAGGCTTGCCGTCCGCCGTTACAGCGACGATCAAGTTCAGCCATCCGCTCGCCGCCGCGCCGCCGCGTCCCGGCACTACGCCTTCGCTTCCCACCATGTAGCCAGGGAAGAATGGCTTGCCGTTGCTCATAGGACCGCTATAGACCTTCTCGATCGCCTCGGCTTGCTTGGGGGTTAAACAATCGGCCCCATCGGTTCCTTCGGCGCATTTGGTCACGTCGCGTCTGGGGTCGAAATCACATTTTCGCGGGTCATCGATCAAGCCGTCTTTCAAACCGTCAACCGCGTCGCACTTAGCCATCACCTTCTCCCCCACCAGCGCGAGTTTGGCCGGCGTGACCGGAGCTTCGGATAACGCTTTCTGATTCCACAACGAGGCGATCGTAAAACCGGTCTGGTCAACCCAGGGCGCATTGGCGACGATCCCGTCGAAGTCCTCGGCAAAGCGCTGAGCCTCGATCAATCCCTGCCGTCCGCCATTGGAGCAGGAGTTCCAATAGGCTTTGGAAACCGCCTTCCCGTAATAATCCTTGGTGAGTTCCTTAGCCGTGGTAGCCGTTAGGTGGACCGCCCGATAAGCGTAGTCGATCGCCTTCTGCGGGTTGCTAAGCACGAACGTCGCGCCCGGTTCCTTCTTCGAGTCATGGCCGGTATTGGTCTGCGCGAACGCGAAGCCCAACCTCACCGCCTCATTGCGCTGCGCCACTCGTCCAGCATCGTCAAGTGCCTCGCCCGCGTGGCCACCGTTGCCGATCATGTAAAAGCGACCGTTCCAAGCCGTGGGCAAGTTCACCTCGAATGCGATTTCAGGCGAAAGCATCCCGGTCACGCTGCAGTGTGCGGGCCTGGTTCCTTCAGCCGGCAGCATCGACGCCTGGATCTGCGACAATCTCCTTCAACTTAAACTGACCAGCTCTCCGCAAGACTTGCGAGGCATCAGGTCCGCCTGGGTGTAATCGACCAGCGCTCCCTTGACATCGGCGAAGGCCTGCGCGTGCGCGCCAGCGGCTCCGGCAGTTATTAGAACGCGAAATTCAGAAACGTCTGCGTACGTAGCCCGGTCCGCGTTAGTGACATGGATGCTCCTTTACCCTATACAGTATTTCACTCCCGGCTCACTCCCGCTGCCAGTGCACAATAGCCGAAACCGAGTCCGTCAGCCGCATCGCACGCGGCTTGTCGATCTCCAACTCCAGCTTGAGAATCCGCGCGTCGCAAATCAGTTCCTGGACGATCCGATCCGCAAGCGTCTCCAGCAACCGGAACTTCGCCGCGCCGACAATCTTCACGATCTTGTCGCGAATCTCCTTATAGTCCAGCGCATCCGCCAGCGAATCGCTAAGCCGCGCCGCCCGATCGTCATATTCGATTCGCACGTTGATGACAATATCGCGTTCGGCGTGGCGTTCTTCCTCGTAGACGCCAAGCACTGTGGCGACGCGTAGATTCTTAATCGAAATCATCATATAGAAGAAATCCCGCCGGACTCCGTCAGGAGTGGGCGGGATGTGAGACCGGCCAGACCGCCGGTTGTGCTACTTGGAATTGGATTTCGCCTCGGGCCCGCCGTCGCCTGAACTGCCCGCAAACATTCTGCGACCATCCGCCATGGTGACCGATCGCGCATTCATGGTTGGCGTTCCGTCCTTGGCGAGGAATCCTTCAATGGTCACTTCATCCCCAGCCTTTAAGCTGTCTTTTCGCCAGCCTTGCCGGTAAAGGCCATTCGGCGGCGCGGTTTCACAGGCCCAGGTGGTCACTTTGCCGCTCGCATCCGTCACGTCGACATAAACCCACGAATGAGGATTTACCCACTCCATCCTGTTCACCTTGCCTTTCAAGGTGATGGGTTTGGTGCCGTCGTACTCCGCCGCAAACGAATGATGAGCGGCCAGCGGGATGCCCGCACAGAGTAACCCCGCCGCCACAGCGATCATCAACTTCACTTTCATGAGACTACTTGCCTTGCAGATGCTGGACGTCGCGGTTGTTTTCCTGGCAGATGTACTCGATCAATTCGCCATTCAGCATGGTGGGATGAGTGGTGAATTTCCAACCCTTGGGATAAGCCTCCGGATCCTTAATCTCGTGTTCGATTTCCAGATGGCCCATATCAGGACGGCGGAATTTTTCTGTCACCACCATGTTGTTCGTGTGAGGATGTCCATCTTCGTCCAACCAAGTGATCGCATTTTGACCAACTGTTTCAACCACCAAGGTGTCATTGTCTTCCCAATGGCCCGTGGAATCGCCCAGCCACGTTTCCACTGCGTTCGGATCGTGGGGCCTGCCATCCAAAAAGATCTTCCGCCAGATATGCGCTCCGCCCTCGTAGACGATCACGACCATTTTCGGAGTCTGAATCATCGTCCACGGGTACGGAGTGGTGCTCATACGCGGCACTCCGGGAGGAAGGCAGCGCGCTTCCGGATCGTCTTTGGAAATGTTGGTTTTGTGTTCCTGATAGACCTTCAGGGCCCAGGGCGCCATTTCCGGTTCGCCGCCCACCGAGGCCAGATTAATATTCTGCCGGATCGCATTCGGCGCCCAATTGCCGCTGAAATCCACCTTCCCGTCGGCAGTGCGAGGTGCAGGACCAGTGGGAGGCTGAGGACCACGAGGAGCTCGCGCGGGGGCCGCTCCTTCCGCTGCTGCAGCCGGTTTTGGAGCTGCAGGCGCTTCCTGCGCCCAAGTCTGTATAGGCAACACTGCCGCCGCCATGAGAATTAATCCGCTACAAGGGGTTATAAAATGTTTCAACAAATGCTTCTCTCCTATCTAACACTATGCACCAACGATAATATCTGCTTGACACTCGCTGGTCGATGGCGACTCATTGATACCCCCTATCATCCAAAATGATGTGTTTAAACGGAGCCGAAAGATTTCCACAATTGCGGCGCCGGACGGTCCAGGAAACCTTTCATCCACGACCGGTTGTATCCGCCGATTTTCCGCGGCTTCTTGGCTTTCTTGCCTTCCCCCAATGCCTGATGAGCAGCCGCCTGATGAGCAGCGTCCCGTTCTATTAATTCGATGGGAACATTTTGATCCGCCAGCCGGAATCGCACGCCTCCGTCCAAACGCGCTTCAATTCGGATGACCGATCCCCCCGGTCCCCGAGGAACCGCGCCCGGAGGCATTCCATAAGTTCGATTCTTGTAGCGAAGTACGTTTCTGCTATTCAATACGCGGAGAGTCACCACGCTCAGGATTGAGTCCAAATCTTCATTCGACGGCGCTGGCTGGTTGGCTTCGAAGTTGGCCGGCTCTCTGCGGGAATTCCATCGAGGCAAATAGACTTGGTCCAAAAAGCGATTGGCCTTTTCGATCGTCGATATTCCGGCTTCCTGGAACGACGGCACAATCCGCACTTGAATATCACGGAAAAGTCGCGCTGAAACTCCGTCCGCCGGCGGTTGGTTCTGCGAAGCCCACAAAACTCCCAGTTCCTTCAACGCCCGCGGCAGTTGACTCATGGTACCCAACCCTTCCGCTGTCGCGATCCGCTTCGGACATCCCATGGTTTCAATATATGCTCGAAGAGCCCGTAGTTGTTCCTCAGTCGAGCCATTCGGAGCGAAACGGGCGAAGCCGTGGCCTTTCTTCCCGTTGACGAACGTAATCAGAGTCATGGGCTGATGAGCGGGCCCGAGCCAGCCAACTTTCGCCGATTTCCAAAAGACTTGCTCACGCTCAACTTTAGGCAGAGCGCGAGCGCGCAATACGTGGGCGTTCATTTCTGTTCTAGGGCAACAGAATACCCGCAAAATTCGCTTTAGTCGATTGGCTGGGGGTGATAGTGAAAATCAGCCCGCTTGATAGGGAATTGTGTTCGTAACCCGAAATTAATGATCGTCTCTGACGACGCCCTTATTGCTGACAGCGGTGACCGGGGCGCTCGGGGCTTTCCCTTCCACTCCCCCAAGCTTGCGAACCAGTTCTACCGTGCTGTCATGCGGCACTGGCAACTGGAACAGCACCGCCTTGCCCATGGCGTAATCCAGAATCGTCATCCCCTGTTTGTTTTTGGCATTCGGGGAAGCCCCTTGCTCAGCCAGAAAGGCAACGATGGTATCGGCTCCCCGAAATGCCGCACCGTGCAGCGCGATCTCGCCCTTGTTGTTAGTACGATTCAGGTCCAAGCCTAGCTTCAGCGCAAGTTTCACCGCCGCCAGCGCGGCTGCTTCATCGCCATAGGTGCTCTTGTCCCGATAGCCGACGCCGGCTGCAAACAACAGGATGTCATTTCCTTCGGCAGTAATTTTCTTGGGATCGGCACCCGCCGCCAGCAGTAATTCCATTGCAGGGACGTCGCCTGCGCGGGCAGCCCGCATCAGAGGAGTCGTCCCTTTGTCCAGGCTCGTATCGCCCGCATCCATACCGCTTTTCCCCGGCAGGTTCTTTGTCAGCGCCGCGTTCGGGTCCGCACCATGCTTCAGCAGCGCCCGGAGCATCTCCGTAGTGGATACCGGATCATCCCCCTTACGCAAAGGCAGCGCCGAATAATCTTCGTTACGCATATCGAGAGTCGCGTAAAGCGACTCCTCTCCGCGAACGTCAGCGACATTCGGGTTGGCGCCGCGATCCAGCATAAACTTCGCGAACGTGTAGTGCTTGTTCAGAATCGCAACCGTCAAAGGACTGGTTCCATCCCCATCTCCGATATTGATGTCCGCTCCCGCATCCAACATATATCCGGCCGACTTGACGTCGCCTTCACGAGCCGAAAAATGCAGAGCCGTAAGGCCGCCGCGCGACATCGGCGTGACCGACGAAGCAGCGCTCAGCTTGGGTATTTTGCTTTCGCGCGAGGAGGATTGCACCTTCCAGTCCGCGCCGTGATCCAGCAGGAACTTGACCACGTCGGCATGGCCATCGGCCGCGGCCCACATTAAAGCGGTCTGCGATTTGTAATGCTCCTGCGCGTTGACATCGGCGCCATGCGCAGCCAGCGCTTTAACCACGTCCAGATAGCCGCCGCGAGCCGCTGTCATGAGGACAGTTTCGCCGTCTTTGGTCGTCAGCGTGCGCGCATCGGCTCCCGCCGCCAGCAATGCGTTGACGATTTCTGCATTCCCGCCTCCGGCAGCCTCAGACAGAGGACTCGCGCCAAACCGGTTCACCGCTTTCACATCCGCCCCAGCCTTCAAGAGAAGTTTCACCGAGTCCGACATCATTCCAGTGCGCCGCCCAATGCAGCGCCGTAGTTCCATCCGGCTGCGCGACACTCGGGTTGGCGTGCTGGGCCAATAGCCGCCGCAAGCTGTCGGTATCGCGAATTTGAGCCGCGTCGGCAACCTGCGCCGATCCGCTGGGAACTTGCGCCGCCAGCGTCAAAGCGCCCGCGAGCAGAATGAAGATTCGATTTCGCATTTTAAAGCTCCGTCAACGGCCCAGTTGAATCACCAACACTATCGATAGCAACTCCCGATTTTTGCAGGATCGAAAGCAGCAGGTTCGACATCGGCGTATTTTCGGGATACAGCAGATGGCGGCCACCCTTCAACCGGCCTGCCGCGCCGCCCGCGACAAACACAGGCAGCGGCGAATGATTGTGGATGTTGCTGTTACTCATTCCCGACCCGTAGAGAATCAGCGAATGATCCAGCAGCGTGCCGTCGCCGTCTTGCGTTGCCTTCAGCCGTTCCAGGAAATGCGCCGCCAGGCTGACGTGATAGGTATTGATCTTTGTGAGATTCTCTAGCCGGTCCGCGTTGTTCTGGTGGTGCGATGCCGGATGGAAGCCCTCGGCGATTCCCAGCATCGGGAACGTGCGGTAACTCACCTCGCGCGCCATCATGAAGGTCGCGATGCGAGTCAGGTCGGTCTGAAACGCGATGGTCATCAGGTCGAACATCAGCTTGGTGTGCACGTCGTGTGCGTCCGGAATGCCGACGGGAGACTCCGGCACCTCGGCCGTACCCTGAGTTTGTTTTTCCGAAAGCTCGATTCGACGCTCCACCTCGCGCACCGAGTCGAGATATTCGGCGACCCGTGACCGGTCCGCTGCGCCAAGCTCGTTTTCCAGTTTGCGAGTCTGCCCCGTCACCGCGTCCAGAATGCTGCGCTGCTGCGCGATGCGCTCCTGACGTTCCTCCGCCGTGGCTCCGTCGCCGAACATGCGATGAAATACGGCGCGAGGATTGATCTCCATGGGAAGCGGCGTGGTCGGCGTGCGCCAGGAAATCGTATTCATGTAGGCGCAACTGAATCCAACGTCGCAAGAACCCACCAGACCGCTGAAATCCTCGATGGCAAGCTCCATCGACGGGATCGGTGTCTCCTGGCCAAGCTGCGCCGCCGCGATCTGGTCGATCGTGACCCCGGCTCGAATATCCGCTCCGTCCGTGCGTTTCGGATGCACGCCATTCAGAAAGACCGCAGGCGAGCGCGTATGATCGCCGCCATTATCGCCCGGCCCACCCGGCGCAGCCATCGCGTGAGCGAGGTTGCTCACCACCACCACGTTGTCGCGATAGGGTGCAAGCGGCATGAGAATACGCGACACCTCAAACTTGTCGCCCTGGGCCGCCGGGGTCCAATTCGCCATGACCCCGCCATGTGGGATGTAGCACAACGCCAACCGCACTTTGGGCTTCGCGGCAGTCTTCCCCAATGGCGTCTGCGCGGGCAGCATCGAGTCAAGAAGCGGAAGTGATAGCGATACGCCCAAGCCGCGCAGCACCGTGCGTCTGGAAAGATGTTTCTTAGTAATAAACGTCATGCTAATCTCCGATCAACGCGAAGCAATTTGCGTCTTGTGCTCTTTCATCTGGAACGCCGGGCTATCCACAATCCCAAGAATCAGCGACGAGAAACGGAAGTTCTGACCAGCGGCCTGACTGACAATCTTCCGCACCATCGGCATATCGCTATAGTCAAGCCCGCGCCCGATTCCATAGGTCAATAACCGCTCCACTGCGATGCCCGCAAAGTTCTCGGGCCGAGCCGTTAACATGGCCCGCAAATCCTCAGGTCCCGAAACCTTCATTCCGTTATAAAGAACTCCGCTCGGGTCGATCTTTGCGCCTTCATCCGAAGCGCGCCACCGTCCGATGGCATCAAAGTTTTCGAGCGAGAACCCAATCGGGTCCATCACCTTGTGGCATCCGGCACAGACCGCATCGGCCCGATGAGCTTCCATCCGTTCCCGCAAAGTCGTAGGGGCATTTGCCCCACTTTCCTTCAATTCGGGCACACCAGGTGGAGGCGGCGTCGGGGGAGTTCCCAGAATGTTGGTGAGAATCCACTTACCGCGCTGCACCGGAGACGTCCGGTTCGGATACGAAGTAACAGTGAGGATGCTCGCCTGCCCTAAAAGGCCGCGCCGCCTTGGATCGGTGACCGAGACCCGCCGGAACTGGCTTCCATAAATGTTAGGAATACCGTAATGCCGCGCCAGCCGCTCATTGATGAACGTATAATCCGCGTTCAGCAGGTCGATAATGCTGCGATCCTCATGCATGATGCTGAGGAAGAAAAGCTTGGTTTCTTCCTTCATGGCCTGCCGCAGATTATCGTCGAAGTCCGGAAACTCCGTCATGTTCGGAGCCGAGTTTTTCAGATTCCTCAGAAACAACCACTGCTCCGCGAAGTTATCCACCAGCGCATTAGCCTTAGGATCGGCCAGCATCCGGCGAACCTGCGCGTCCAGCACGGCGGGATCTTTCAGCTTGTCCTTCACCGCTAGCGCCATAAGCTGATCGTCCGGAACCGAGCTCCACAGAAAGAACGATAATCGCGACGCCAGCGCAATATCGTCGATCCGATAAACCACCCCCGGCGCGCCCGCAGGCTCGTCCTCAAAGCGGAACAGGAATTCCGGGTTGGCCAGAATCAACTGCAACGCCGACTCGATACCCGCTTCGAAGGTCCCCTTGTTGTTGCGGCCCCGCTGGAAGAATGTCAGCAACTGTTCCATGTCGGCATCCTTCACGGGACGGCGATAAGCATGTTGAGACAGAGCCGATAGTATCTTCCTCGCGCAAGGCAATTCCTGCGATTGATTTTCCGGGTGGCACACAAAAATGCGCTTTTGGGAGGGCGTCTGATTGGCTCCCTTCGCATTGCTGGGACCTTCAATTGTCAGCCGGTCCATCGACGGATCTCCGGTAATATCCAGGCCATCAATGGTCGTCCGGATAAAAGGCTTGATCAGATCGTCACGGACGGCGTGGCTGCGCAGAATCGTGGTAGCCGTCACCATGTGAGGACCCGCCTTCACCGGAGTGCGAACCGTCAATTTCTGATCGAGCGCCGCTCCAAACTCGCCGGGATTTGCCGCCATCTTGACGAAATCCTCATGACCGCCGATGGTGACCGACGTCAACCGCGCCCCATCCATCGCGATCTCAATCTCGTGCGGATCTTCCATGCCTCGCAATAAATCAAAAGTGTTGCGCCAGAGCCGCGCTTTCAGAACGTAATCGCCATCCACGGGGAAATTGTGGCGGACGGCGATGCCTCCCCGGCTCCCCAGCGGCAACCCTTCAATATGCTGATCCTGCGATAGGTCCGGCCGGACACGATACGTCGAGGTCGAAGGCGCAACCTGAGGGTTGCCCACCGCCAGGCGGCTGATGTTCCAGGATGCCGACAAATAATGCTCCATCAACGACGGCGAGAATCGCAATGCGTCGGCGATGTTGTCAAACCCGTTGCTTTCGTCGTCCGCTGGAAGCGTATCGGAGACATCGATATCCAGGTTCAGCAGGTCGCGAATCGCGTTCGAATATTCGGCCCGATTCAGCCGCCGAAGAGGCGACCGGCCAGGACTCATTTTCGCCGAGGCAGCCTTATCGAGCGAGGTTTCCAGATAGCCGGCGAACCCATCTAATTCTGCAGCGGGCGGACGCGTAACTCCCTGCGGCGGCATCGCCCCAGTGCGGATCTTGCGGATCACTTTTTCCCACGTTTCAGCCGACTTTGGGACATTCTCAACGTCGGCAGACTGCAGGGAAAGCCCCCCGATCTTAGCCTTATCGTTATGGCATTTCACACAATAAGTCTTGGTGAGCTCTGTATACCGTTGCGGTTGCCCAGCATCGGCCCACAAGGCCGAGCCAGACATACAGAAGATCGAGATCGCTAAGACTCGGCGATTTATAAACACATGAGAAGTATACGCTTAGCTGTTGTGAAACTCAAAGGGTGGACTATCATCCAAACTGATTCCTGGCATCATTTAAACGGACATTGGGAAACCTGCATGCAGGTCGCGCGACCCGAGGCTTACCAGTGCTTCGAGCCCGCAATCACGCCAACAATCACGCCAGTCGCGGACAAGCTAGCGGATGCTGCAATCAGAAGGAATGCCCACAGGCGCACAACGCTATTAGGAAAGTAGTCACCATGCAGTCGTTTGATATGATCCAGGTTTTCGCGAAACCGTATGAGCGGCAGTCTTTTCCCGGGAGGCAATGCCCGGTTCAGCTCGACGGCCATTCGAATGAACAAGGCCCATCCGGCGATGCCAAGGACCGCGCCAATCACCCAAAGCTGCACAGCGAGTCTAGTGTCAACCACAATGCGCCCGATAACCTATGCAACTAGTGTAGTGCGTCGTAAATAGCGCTACTTATACAAACCAATCGGGTTTGTCTTAATAGGAGACGAGCCCGAATGCGAGTTGCCGCCCAAGTTGTTTTGACGGAGGAGCAAAGATCCGAGTTGTCAGCCTACGCGCGGCGCCGGTCAGTTGCTTTGCGATTGGTGGAGCGAGCCAACATCATCCTGCAAGCAGCCGAAGGAAAGCGAGACCAGGAAATCGCCTCTGCGCTTCAACTCGGGCGCCACACGGTTGCACGATGGAGAGCGCGATTTTTGCAGTACGGCATGGCCGGAATTGAGAAAGATGCGCCCCGACCAGGAAGAACTCGAACCATCAATCCGGACGAAATCATCCGGAAAACAACGCAGGAAAAGCCAGCGCATGCGACCCATTGGACCACCCGCACCCTGGCCCGCGTTTTGGGAATCAGCGAGGCTACTGTTCGACGCGCCTGGCATGCCCACGGGCTCAAGCCGCATCTGGTCGATACCTTCAAAGTCAGCCGCGATCCGCAGTTCGTTGAAAAACTCGAAGACATCGTCGGGCTGTACTTGAACCCACCGCAGCAGGCCATCGTATTCTCGGTGGACGAGAAGAGCCAGATTCAAGCTTTGGATCGTACCCAGCCCGGTTTGCCGATGAAGAAAGGCCGCAAGGGCACCATGACGCACGACTACAAACGCCATGGAACCACCACGTTATTCGCGGCTCTCAACGTCCTCACCGGCGAGGTCCTCAGTCAGTGCCGTCCCCGCCATACCAACGAAGACTGGTTAGCGTTCCTTCGCCTGATCATCCGTAATACTCCCAAGGAAAAGCACATCCACGTGATCGCCGACAACTACTCACCGCATAAACACCCGGCGGTCAAAGCGTGGCTGGGGCGGAACAAGCGCGTCCACATGCATTTCACGCCAACCAGTGCTTCTTGGCTCAATATGATCGAGCGCTTCTTTCGCGACATCACAGAGAACCGGATTCGACGTGGTGTTTTCCGAAGCGTTCCCGAACTAATCTCCGCTATCGAAGACTACATCCAGAATTACAACCAAGCGCCAAAACCCTTCATCTGGACGGCGAAGGCCTCGGATATCCTCGAAAAAGTCACTCGCGCCCGTCGTACCCTGGATAAGGTCGCATCTGAGTGACGCACCACACTAGCTACCTTCTCCTGGTTGATGGTTCGCATCACGATCAATGCGTGGCGGACGCTGTCTTCAACTGGCCCAATAGCGCGATCGTCCCTTCGCGAGGCTTCACCGGTCCTCCAGCTCGTCCTCGCAGGCCCTTGCCCTGAGCCATTTCAATCGGCGACCGTCCTTGCTTATCCACCACGTCGAGCTTAGCTCCATGTGCGGCGAGAAATTTCACCATGTCATCGGAAGGCTGCGGAAAATTCGCGTCGGCGGCCTGAGCGGCGAAGTGCATCGCAGTCTGGCCCGCCGCGCTGATCGCGTTGACATCGGCGCCATGCGCCAGCAGCACCCGAGCCGCGGCAAGCAGATCCCCTTCGGTCCCGTAATCTTTGGCAAACGCGCTGACGCCCCGGCCGAGCCCGGCAGCGAACATCAGCGCCGTCGTTCCGTTCTTAAGAGGCAGAGAAACATCTCCGCCATGCGCGATCAGCAACTCGATGGAAGCCACATCACCCGCGCGCGCAGCCCTTGCAATGGGAGTCGCTCCCGCTTGCAGGGTCGGCTCGCCCGGCGTATGCGCACGCTGCAGGGTAGCGCTCTTCAATCCCTGATTCGGGTTCGCTCCCCGATCCAGCAGGACCTTCATCAGTCCAAGCGCAGAAAGGTGGTCGGGCGACACCCGATTGGGCCGTCCAAAAACCTCACCCAAAGTATTCATATCGACCGCCGCATAAAGCGCAGCCATCCCCGTCGAATCGCCCCGGTTAGGGTCAGCACCTTTTTCCAGCAGCAACGCGGCCGTATCGTAGTGACCATTCTCGATGGCAAGCAGCAGCGCAGTGGACCCGTCCGGATCGGCCAGGTTCAAGTCCGCGCCCGACTCGCAGAGCACCCGAACCGAATCCATTGCTCCCTCGCGCGCCGCATACATCAGCGGAGTCCAACTCCCGTGCGGAAGGATAGTCAGAACGCCCTCCAGGCCGAAGCGATCCTTGTTATATGTCAGAGCGACGGTGCGGCTGTTCACACCCGCGTCATGACTCAGCAACACGCGAACCGCATCGCCCTGATTTTGGGCAGCCGCCACCATTAGCGCCGTCTCTCCAAAGGACGGATCCGCCGCAGCGATGTTGGCCCCGCTCTTCAACAGCAGTTCCACCAATTCGCCGCTACCGGTGCGCGAAGCTTCCATGAGGATCGTCTCCCCGCCTGGAAGAACAGCGTTCGCGTCGGCTCTAGCTTTCAAAAGCGCTTGAGCCATCTTCACGTCGCGATTCATAGCCGCCAGCCATAGCGGCGTAACCCCGAAGCGGTTGGTTGCCTTCGCGTTGGCCCCCGCCTGCAGCAGCAGCCGAGCAGTTTCCAGATCGCCATTACCCACAGCCCAGAGCAGAGGCGTACCGCCGTCGGGAGCCGCGGCATTCACATCGGCATGGGCTTTCAGCAGCGCCTGAACAGTCTGGCGATCGCCGGCATCCACAGCTTCCTTCAGCGTGGCCGCATTCAGCCCCACACAGACAATCAACGCGGCGATGGCCTTACGCCAGGACATCCGTCTTCCCCGTGCTATCGCCGAATTGTTCCTGTGGAGCCCCGAACGTCTCCGCCACGTTGCGCCACAAATTTCCGATCGGTGTCCGCGTAGGAAGCTGCACATGACGCTGCCCTTTACCCGCGCCGCCGCCAATCAAGACCATAGGTAGCGGATCGGTAGCATGGCCATTCGAATCCGCCATCCCCGCGCCGTAAACCAGCAGCGAGTGATCCAGCACGGACCCATCTCCATCCGGTGTCGACCGGAGTTTCTCCAGAAACTTCGCGTACAGCCCCGCATAGTAAGTGTTGATCTTCACCATGGTGGCCATCTTCTTTGGATCGTTCAAATGATGGGAAACAGAATGATGCTGCTCTCCCACGCCGATCTGCGGATAAGTCCTCTGGCTCAGCTCGCGCGACATCATGAAGGTGAACACACGCGTGACATCTGCCTGAAAAGCCGCCGCGGCCAGATCGAACATCATGGGCACGTGGCTGTCAAAATTATCCGGTGTCCCGATAGGAGCTTCCAGCGACGTCTCAGTCGCGCTGCGCGTTTCGGTCTGCTGAAGGCGCCGCTCCAGCTCGCGGATGTTGTCCAGATAATCGCTCACGCGGGCCCGGTCGCGCGGCCCCAGCGTTCGTTCCAGATCTTTCGTGTCGGAGGCCAGCGAATCCAGAATGCTGCGCTGCTTCTCCAGCCGCGCGTGGCGCTGCTCCGGCGTGCCCGGTTCGCCGAAAAGCCGCTCGAACACCGCGCGTGGATTCGTCTCCATGGGCAGAGGCGTCTTAGGCGAGCTCCACGAAATCGTATTCATGTAGGAGCAACTGAAGCCCGGCGAGCACCCTCCCACGTAGCCCGAAAAATCTTCTGTCGCGAGTTCCAGCGAAGGCAGCGGCGTTTCCTGCCCGATCTTCTGCGCCACAACCTGATCGATGGTGGTGTTCGCCAGCACATCTTCGGCTTCTGTGCGCTTGGGCCACACGCCCGTGAGAAATCCCGCGGCGCTCACCGCATGATCGCCTACCTGGCTGCCCGGATGCGAACGCGTGAGGTTGGTCACCACAACAAGATTTTCTTTGAACGGCTCCAGTGGCTTCAGGATGGGCGTAAATTCAAAGTCGCTGCCGAATGTTTTGGGCGTGAACTGCTGCATGATCGCGCCATTGGGAAAATAGACCGCTCCGAAACGAAGACGCGGTGCGGCAGCGGCCGTCAGGGCTGGAATCATCGCATCCAAAAACGGCAGCGCAATGACGGAGCCCGCTCCTCGCAAAATTGTGCGGCGTGAAAGAGCGAGCTTGCTTACAAACATGAAATCCTCACTTCTTCGCGACCTGTTCCTCTTGAATCGGGCCAACCGCGGTGCTCATGCGGAACGGCGTGCTCCGCGTGATGCCCAGAACCAGGCTCGAAAAGCGATAATTATCCTTCGCCGCTGCTTGCACAATGGTGCGCACCTGCGGCATATCGCGCTCATCGAGCCCCCGGCCCAAAGCATAGGTCAAGAGTTTCTTCGTAAGAGCGGTGACGAAATTCTCAGGCCGGCTCAACAACCCGTTTTTTAGCTCCACCGCCCCGTCGACCTTCGTGCCATCCGCCAGCACTCCGCTAGCATCAATCGGATTGCCGGCATCGTCGTTACGCCAAGCGCCTACCGCATCGAAGTTTTCCAGCGCGAAACCGATCGGGTCCAGCGTCTTGTGGCACGCCGCACACACCGGGTTGGCTCGATGCTCCGCCATCTGTTCGCGCATCGTGCGCGGCTTCTCGCCTTCCTTCCTCTCCTTGAGCAGGGGAACGTCGGGAGGCGGCGGCGGAACTTCGAGGCCTAACAAATTCTCCAAAACCCATTTGCCTCGGACAACCGGAGAAGTGCGCTCGGCATGCGAGGTCAAGGCCAAGATGCTTCCCTGCCCCAGCAAGCCTTTGCGAGCTTCGTCCGAAACAGGAACACGGCGAAAGCGGCTGCCATAAATGCCGGAAATTCCGTAATGCTTCGCCAGCCGTTCGTTGACAAATGTGTAATCGGCCGTCATCAGGTCCAGTACGCTGCGGTCTTCTTGCACCACACTCTGAAATAAAAGTTGTGTTTCCCGTATGAACGCCTGCCGAAGATTATCGTCGAAATCCGGGAATATATCGGTGTTGGGCTGGAAGTGATCCAGGTTGCGCAACTGCAGCCATTGGCCCGCGAAGTTGGTCACCAGCGACTCGGCTCGCGGATCGGCCAGCATGCGGCGAACTTGTGCGTCGAGCGCAGCCGTACCCTTCAACTTGTTCTGGCCTGCCAGGTCCAGCAGCGTATCGTCGGGGATGCTGCTCCACAAGAAGAAGGAAAGCCGCGACGCCAGTTCGACGCCCGAGACCGGATACAAATCGCCCGCCGCAATCCCCTCCGGTTCGTGTTCAACGCGGAATAGGAATCGTGGGCTCGCTAAGATGCGTTCCAATGCACCCTGAATGCCGCTATCAAAAGTCCCGCCGCGGCGTCCAGCCGAGTAGAATGCCATCACCTGCTGAATCTCGGGAGCCGTCGGCTGCTGACGATAGGCATGTTTCAAAAGCGTAGTGACGATGGTCCGCGCACAGACTTCCTCTTTAGAAGGGCTCTGCGGACGGCAAGTAAAGATGCGTTTCCGGCTGGGTGTATCGCCCGCGCCAGTTTGGTGAAACGGCCCGCTCACCGTCAGTGTTTGAAGATGCGGATCACCGGCCCAATCGAAGTTGTCCACCGAACTGCGCAAGAACGATTGCAACCGCACCGGCTCAGCAAACTGCGCGTTCTGCACAAACGCGACGCTCACCATGTGCGGTCCGGCAGTGATGGGAACCTCCACATTCAGGCGTGCGTCCACAGCATCGCCTGTATCGGTTGGTTTCTCAAACAGCGCCGCCAAATCTTCCTTACCGCCAATCGAGGTCCGATAAACAGGCTTGCCGTCCACGCTGAATTCTACTTGGTGGCCTGTCTGCAAACCGCGCACGATATTCAAATTAGTTCGGTACAGCTTGGCTTGCAGGCGATACGTGCCGTCCAGCGGAAAATTCTCACGTACCAGCGTGCCGCCCACTGTTCCTGGCGGAAGGCCCTCCACCTGGCGATTCTGCGATAGGTCCTGACGAATGCGCCAGGTTTTGCTGGAGGCCGGTTGAGAAGGATCTCCCACCGCAAGCGCCGCGATCTTCAGCGCAGCTAATAAGTGCCGTTCCTGTAGCGCAGGTGAAACACCCAGCGATTCTGAAATATTGTCAAACCCAAAAGCGGAATCGTCAGGTGGCAAGAGCGCGTTGACGTCTATTTGAAGATCCAGAAGGTCGCGAATCGCATTTGCATATTCGGAGCGATTCATCCGGTGCAGCAGCGGCCGGCCCGCGTAGGGCTTAGCCGTATCCAACTTGGCTTCGAGCCACGATGCCGTTTCACGATACGTAACCAGGTCGGGCCTCGGCATGCCTGCCGGAGGCATAGTGCCCGAGCGAAGTTTCAACACAACCTTTTCCCAAATGTCGCCGTGCTCGGGGACTCCGCCGAAATCCATCGTATCCAGCGCCAGCGACCCGCTTCGCGTCTTCTGGTTGTGACAGGTGACGCAATATTTGTCCAGAGTCTGGCGCACCTGAGGCCCGCTCTGCGCCAAGATCGGAATGCTAAAGAACAGGCTGGCCGTTAAAATTTTCATCAGCTTGAGGCCAGTACGATTATATTTCACCGGGCAGCAAACTCAACCGGGCCTATCACTTAAAATGATTCAGCCCATCAATTACGGCAGGCTGTAAACAACCAGGCCCTGGTTGTCGCCGCGCCCGGCCGCCGCGGCCACGATCGCGACATATTGCTTCCCGTTCTTGCCCAGATAGGTCATCGGGATCGCTGTCGCAGTGTGGTCGAGCTTGGTTACCCACAATTCCTTGCCCGTCCGCGAATCGAACGCACGGAATCGCGAGTCCGCGGTCGAGCCGACGAAGATCAGGCCGCCCGCAGTGGCGATCACACCAGCACTGTTGGTCGATCCCGTGTTCTGTTTGCCCTCGGGCAGCGAATCCGTCACGCCGAGCGGAACCTCCCAAGCGAAGTCGCCGGTCTTCGCATTCACCGCGATCAACCTCCCCCACGGCGGACGATAGCATGGCCAATTTCCAATCACTTTGCCCGCGGAATCCCGCACGGTCGCGCTGAATTGGCCTGCCCCTTGCGGCGCGGTCCTAATATAAGGCTCGATTCCATCCGGATTGCCAGGCACATACTTGGGATTCTTCTCCATCCACCCCACCGCCGGAGCGTCCTTGGTGTTCACGAAAATAAGACCAAGCTTAGGATCGACAGCCGTTCCGCCCCAGTTCGCCCCGCCGGTGAAGCCAGGGAAAACTAGCGAAGGTTTGGAAGCGACGCCCGCCTCATGAAGAAGAAACGGAGTGAACGGACCGCCATTATAGAGATTCAGCTTGTTGTACAAATCCGAGACATGCCTTGGCATGTTCCGGCGTCGTGTCTTCCGGCCTTACCAAGTCGTCCTTTGTAAAGCTGGTCCGCGAAATCGGCGGGGGCTTCAACGGAAATGGCTGCGTAGGCGCGTACCACTCGCCCGGCACGTCGCCTTGCGCCACGGGCCTGTCTTCCACGCCAAAAATTGGCTTACCCGTCACGCGATTCAAGATAAACATGTAGCCCGACTTGCCCACCTGCACCAGCGCCGGAATCTTCACGCCGTCTTTCACGATGTCAATCAGGCTGGGTGCGGGCGGCAGGTTGTAATCCCACAGTTCATGACGAACCGTTTGGAAATTCCACTTGACCTTTCCCGTCTGCGCGTCCACTGCAACCAGAGTATTCCCGTACAGATTATTTCCAGGCCGGTCGCCGCCATAAAAGTTCGCGCCCGGACCGCTTACAGGCAGGTAAAGAATCCCGCGCTCTTCATCAACAGTAAGCGCGAACGCCCAAACATTATTGCCGGTCCTGTTTGCGCCGCTGCCTTCCTTCTGCCAGGTTTCGATCCCTGGTTCGCCAGGGCGCGGAATGGTATGGAATTCCCAAAGCTGTTTGCCCGTGCGGACATCATAGCCATGAACATCGCCCGGCTGGCCTCCTCCTTGATCCAGCGCAGGATTGATGTGCCGGTCGCCCGGACCATAGAAGTTCGTGCCGATCAGCAGAAGATTTTTGTAAATGGTCGGCGCGCCGTCGTAAGCAACCTCTAGCGGGACCTCGCCTTCTTTCCCGAATCCCGGATCGATAGTTCCCGTCTTCGCGTTCAACCCGATCATCTTGTGTGCCGACGTATAAATGATCCGCGGCGGATTATTGCGATCGCCCGCCCAATAACTCACCCCTCGAAACGACGCGAGTCCGCCCTCCACTTCGTGCGTCCAAATCTCTTTGCCCGTCACCGGGTCAAGCGCGACAACGCGGTCTCCGGCCGGCAGGTACATCACACCCTGCACGACGATCGGCGTGATCTCCTGATAAAGCTCGCTCGGGCTGTTACCCTTGATCGTCTTGCCCTCGCGATTGAAGCGATACATCCAAGCCGGGGTGAGGCTCGATACATTTTTCGTATCGATCTGCGTCAGCGGCGAATAGCGAGTTCCCGCCAGATCGTGGAGAAACATCGGCCAATCGCCGTTCGCGGGTGAAGTTTTCGACTGGCTGAACAAGCTGAGCCCTGAGGCCAGCGTTACTAGTAGTGCGCACCTTACCATTTATGATTTTTCTCCAAGCCCAAGGGTGGATTATAACCCGCGCTTTCCTTTATGATGCACACTGAGCTGAGAGGAAGCGTATGACCAAGAAACTGATTCTCGCAATCGCTGCGTGTGGCGCGGCGGCTTTCGGGCAGGTCCAGAATTTCAAGCCGGTCACCGAAGACATGCTGCTGAATCCCAGTCCGAACGACTGGTTGATGTTCAGCAGAACCTACGACGGCCAGAGATTCAGTCCGCTGAAGCAGATCAACAAGGGGAACGTCAGTCAACTCCGCTTGGCTTGGGAGCGCGGCATGGGAGCCGGCCAGACCGAAACCATTCCTCTTATTCACGACGGCGTCATGTATGTGATCAACCCAAGCGCGGTGGTGCAGGCTCTGAACGCCACCAACGGCGATGTGCTCTGGGAATACAAGCGGCCCGTAGCGGCTAATGTTGCAGGACAGGCTCGGCCGAAGAGCCTGGCGATCTACGATGACATCGTTGTGTATGATGCGCCGGATGCCGAGGTCGGCCTGGATGCTCGCACCGGTGAACTTCGATGGACGGCGAATACTTATGGGCGCGGAAACAGCTCGGGTGCTTTCGTGGTCGACGGCAAAGCGATTTCGGGCGGATCGTGCGGCGGCGGTCCGCGCACGAAGTGCTTCATCATGGCGACCGATGCAAAAACGGGCAAGGAATTATGGAAGTTTTACACCACGGCTGGACCCGGTGAACCCGGCGATGAAACATGGGGCGGCGCGGATCTGGACAAGAGACTCGCATCTACGTGGGGCTTGCCGGGTACGTACGATCCCACGCGACATTTGATTTATTGGGGCGTCGCAAACGCTATGCCGGATCAGCGCATGGCTCGCCACAACGGTAATCCAGAAGCGGTGTCCAAGACCGCGCCCGCCGATCTGTACAGCAACTCGACGATCGCGCTGGATCCGAATACGGGAAAGCTCGCATGGTATTACCAGCATCTTCCCGGCGACGATTGGGATTCCGATTATACGCACGAACGGACGCTGGTGCACACGCGCGTGAATCCCGATCCGAAGTTCGTGAAGTACATCAATCCCGACATCAAGAAGGGCGAGGAGCGCGACATCACGGTAGCGATCGGGGAGGCAGGTGGGATCTTCGCGCTGGATCGGGGTAACGGCCAGTTCTTATGGGCGACACCCGTTTCCGTTCGATACTCCCAACTGGGTTTTGTCGGGCATCGATCCGAAGACGGGCAAGACAACAATCAATTGGGATCTGGTATTCAAGAAGCCCGGCGAGCAGCACGTGATCTGCTACTGGAACACCAGAAGCTACTGGCCGACCGCTTACTCCCCAAACACGAATTCGCTGTACACTTCCTACATTGATAATTGCCGCGACCTGACGATTGCGGGTCCGGGGACCCGGGAAACGTGGAAGGTGGTTCCACGGCCGGGCTCAGATCCGAACGCGATGACGGGACTCGCGAAGATCAATCTGTCGACTGGCGAGATCACGCGGTTCGACGTCGGCCGCACCCCCGGCAATGGCGGCATGCTCGCGACTGCGGGCGATCTGGTTTTTCATGGCGATATGAACCGGCGCTTCCGGGCGTTTGACGCCGCCACGGGCAAGCAATTATGGGAGTCGATCTTGGGCGGGAACATTTCCGTGAGTACCGTGACGTATGCAGTGAATGGCAAACAGTACGTCGCGGTGATGACTGGAGACAATCCCAAAGTACCGGAACTTTCGGGTGAGTTTCCTGAAATGAAAACGCCGAGAGGACACAACTCGATTTATGTGTTCTCGCTGCCGTAAGCAAAAGGTTAACGGGTCAACGGGAATGATATCGACTATCAACGGCGTTCCATTGACCAAATAGCAGAATCCGACCATACTGCTAAAAATCGTCTCGCGCTACAACTAACCCCCGCTCAGGCCCGAGTCCTTCGGGCCTGAAGCGTTTTTAGGGCCCCCAACAACCGATGTGCGCACGCACTTTGCGTGCCGCGTCGAGACTTTCTCGACGCCTGTCAATGTTTCATAAGGCTCCAGGCGTCGACACGATTGTCGACGCGGCACGCACGAGTGCGTGCGCCACATTCCCCAATATGCATGCATAGTAAGTGGATTCCGGGTGGTTTTGCGACGCCGTGCGTGACCTTGCTCGCGAGCGTACCCTGGTAATGCATGCATTTCTGTGCTAGCCTGTACCGAGATTTAGGTTAAGGAGCTGTTCACGCCCCATGTCGGATGCGTATCCAATTGCTATGGCCGCCCCTGCGGCCGAATTTAGGCCTTCTCGTCTGGCCGCGCAACATACAGGACCTACCGTGACGTTAGGTCAATCCAAGGTGCCGAGGCTCAAGCGCATTCAACCTCCGCACCGCATGTCCAGCATACGGAACATCGACCTGAGGCTGCTTGAAGTGATCAGCGAACTTCACGAAACCAGAAGCGTCTCCCACGCAGCCGAGAACCTGGCCCTAAGCCAATCTGCCATTAGCATGACGCTGGCAAAGCTCCGCAAGCACTTCAACGATCCTCTCTTCGTCAGAACATCGTCAGGCATGGAGCCTACGCCGCATGCAATCGAGCTGATTCGGTTGCTCAAGCAGGCGGAGGGAATTTTGCATACGGTTCTGGGGCACCATGTTGTCTTCGACCCACTAACCTCCGACCGCACGTTTCACCTCTATTCCACCGACATCGCTCAAGTAACGCTGTTGCCCCCGTTAATCAAGCATATTGCTGAGACCGCGCCTGGCGTTCACATCGATCTCCGAAGAATCTCTGAAACCACAGCAAAATGTCTTGAATCAGGAGCAGGAGACTTGGCGGTCGGGTTCATCCCACCGATGGGCGCCGGGTTTTGCCAACAACGGCTATTCCGCGAGAAATTTGTTTGTGCTGTCCGGGCCGACCATCCGCGAATTGGAAAGGCGCTCACACTGGCGCAGTTTGAGGCGGAGGCGCATCTGGCGATTTCAACGTCGGGCACAGGGCACGGAATCGTGGAACAAACACTGGAAGCCAAGCACATTCAGCGAACGATCGGCCTTACGGTTCCAAGCTTCCTTGGCGTGGGTTCGCTGATCGCTGAAACCGACTATATTGCTGTCTTGCCCGCGCAGTTGGGCAAGCACTTAGCGGCGGCTGGAAAGATCAAAGTCTTTCCTCCGCCTTTTGCGATTCCCAGCTATCACATCGTTCAACATTGGCACGAGCGCTACACGCACGACCCGGCCAACCGCTGGTTCCGGGCGGTGATGGCGGAACTCTTTCTCGCGTCTTAGTGGCAATTTTGAGAAAGAGAACTATGCCGCCGCCCCGTGTCCGTTCGACCCCGGCCAAAACTTCGCGCGCGAAGGATCCAGTGAATGGAGACTCGCAAGGTGGATCGCAAACTGCACGTGCCACGCTGTCGTTGAGAGAGCTGCTGTTAGAAGGGAAATTCCAGCCCGGCGAGCGAATCCGTGAAGTTCCGCTGTCGGAGGAAATGAAGGTATCGCGAATTCCCCTTCGGATTGCACTGGAGAGGTTGGCCAACGAGGGGTTGCTGGAGGTTCGACCCACTACCGGGTTTGTGGTGCCGCAATTTTCGGTGGACGACATCTATGACTCGATTCAATTGCGAGGTCTGCTGGAGGGCAACGCGGCCAGGCTCGCCGCGGAGAGAGTGAAAGATGCGCGCGAGGTGGCGGCCTTACATGCGCTTAGCTACGAAATGATCGCGCTGGTGCAACGGCGCACACTCACGCTGGATTGCCTGGCGGCGTACATCGAATTGAATGTCCAATTTCATACGGAGCTGGTTCGCTTGTCGGGTAGCCGGATACTTCGGCGCGCGCTGGAGCACGTGTCCTCTTTGCCGTTCGCGTCGCCCAGCTCATTTCTGCGGCGGCACTATTTGGCGCCGCAGTTTCGAGAGATATTTTTACTCGCGCTGGATCACCATCGGAGCGTGGCGGAAGCGATATCAAGCAATGACGGCGCTCGCGCGGAGAGCATCATGCGGGAGCACGCGAACCTGGCCTGGAGAAATCTGGAATTCGCGCTCCAGAGCAGAGAGCTGGCTAAGTTTGTGCCTGGGGCGAAGCTCATGAAGTTGACCGAGGTTCACGTAAAGAAGATATCGGCGGGCACACTTAGGCCCTGAAGACTGTGACTGCTATACGTCGGCCCAGCGGCGGACCAGGTTGTGATAGACGCCGGTGAGTTGTACTGCAGCGGGGCTGGGCGGATCCTGGTCGAGGCTTTGAATGGCGGTGTCCAGATCAAAGAGCAGGGTACGCTCGCCGTCGTCTCGAATCATGCTTTGAATCCAGAAAAAGGAACACAGGCGGGTGCCGCGCGTCACCGGGCGGACGTGATGCAGACTTGTCGACGGATAGAGAATCATGTGACCTGGAGGGAGTTTTACCTGGTGCGTACCGTAGGTATCTTCGACCACCAGTTCGCCGCCTTCGTATTCTTCGGGAGCGGAGAAGAAGAGACTGGCGGAGAGGTCGGTACGGATGCGGGCTCCTGAGCCTGCTACCTGACGGATGGCGTTATCGACGTGCGTGCCGAAGGCCTGCCCGCCCGAGTAACGATTGAACAACGGAGGAAACACCTGTGCAGGCAGCGCTGCGGAAATGAACAGGACATTCCGTCCCAACGCGGAGAGGATCATTTCGCCGACCTCGCGAGCGGCGGGATGGTTCTCCGGGATTTGCATATTGTCCTTGGCGTGGGAGGACTGGTGGCCGGCGGTGACTTTGCCGTCCACCCAATCGGCCCGCTCCAGGATTTGGCGCGCGTGGGCTACTTGGTCGGGGGTGAGGACGGAGGGAATGGGAAGGAGCATGTTTAGAACCGGAATTTGACGCCTATCAACGCGGACCGGGCGGGGCCGAGTACGATGTGGGCGGGGTGGAGCTGATCGTAATAATAACGATCGGCGATGTTGTAGATGTTGGCGTGGAGCGTGATGTGTTCGGTGATCGGATGCTCGGCCATTGCGTTGAAGACCCAGTAACCGGGGGCTTGTTTGACTAGACCGGTGATCGGATCGAGCGGAGTGGTCGCGCTGGCGGTGCGAGTGCCCACGAAGTTGCCGCCCGCGCCGAAGGTGGTGTGGTACGGCAGCTTGAAAGTCTGCCAGAACGTAAATGTGTGCCGCGGAACGTTGGCGAGTTGCGCGCCTATGGCGAGCGGGTAGGCGTTGGAGGAGACTACGCGCGAATCCAGATAGGCGTAACTCATTTGCGCATCCCAACGGCTGGTGAGGTGACCGTTCATTCCGGCCTCAAACCCGCGCACGCGCTGGTTGCCGGCGAGGACGTTGAGCAGAGCATTGGTGGGGTCGGGCTCGCGAGCGTTTAGCTTGTCGGTACTGAACAAGGCCGAGTGAACAGAGACGCGTGGACGCGCGAAATCCCATTTCACGCCGGCTTCCACGGTGCGGTTCTTTTCCGGCGGCAGACTGGCGGTGGTGGCGCTTAGAGAGAGTGATTCGGCGGAAGGATTGAAGGACGTTCCCGCGGAAGCGTAGAGGCTGGCAGCGGCGACGGGTTTGTAGACTAGCGCGGCGTGCCAGGAAGGCATGAGGTCCACGCGGTTGTACGCGGCAGCCGGAGCTACCGATTGGGTGTAGTGAGTGTCGAAGCGGTCCAGCCGCATGGAGCCGGAGAGTTCCCAACGATGGCCGAGCTTCATCACGTCGGTGAGATAACCAGCGGCCGTGTTGGCGCGGGTGTGGACATTGCTGCTGGGGGCGGCGGTCCCGAAGAAGGGCTGTGTGGGATCGGGATTCAACAGGCTGGTGGTGGGAACGTTCGTGTATTTGGGCCGAACAGGATCGGAATCCTCGCGGTCGAGTTCGACGCCGCCGGTAGCACTGTGCTCGATGAAGCCAGTCTTGAAATGCGCGCTGAGATCGGTCTGATTTGCCAGGAAACCTTCGATGCTGTTGTTTGCGAGCTGGTTGCGGTTGATGACGATGGCCGAAAGCGGCGTTGAGAGACCGGGCGTAACGCCGGGCGTGGTGGTGAGAATGGCCTGAGGCTCGGTGATCCGGACGTCGCGGTCGTAGCGCGCATAGCGGCTCTGATTGCGGAGGGTGAAGTGAGAGCCGAAGTCGTGCTCGAAGCGGATGGTGGCGATGTTGTCGCGCGTGCGGAGATAGTTGCCGCTGTTGTCAAAACCGTAGTAGTTGTGGCGTGAGACGGGGGCGGGTCCGTTGAAGAGCCACGGAATGCCGTAGTCGGGGATGTCGTCGGCCTGCTGGTTGAGTCCGCTGATGATCAGACGGGTGGGCTTGCCCAGGCCGAAGGAAAGAGAAGGCGCGACACCGTAGCGGCGGTTGTTGACTACGGGACGTCCCGCGACTCCGCCTTCGTCGCCCATCACGTTGAGGCGGAAAGCGGACGGAGTGCCGAACGCGCTGAAAGGCGTGTCGAGGTCGGCGGTCAGGCGCCGGGTACCGTTGGTGCCGGCGTCGAATGACCCCATGAAAAAGCGGTCCATGTTTGGCAGCTTGGTGGCTTGGTTGACCACGCCGCCGGTGGAGCCTCGGCCAAAGTTGGTGGAATCGGGACCTTGGATAACGTCGACTTCGTCCAGGTTGAACGGGTCGCGGTAGTAGCTGCCGAAGTCGCGCATACCGTCGATGTAGAGATCGTTTCGAGCAGTGAAACCACGGATCGTCAGGCTGTCGCCCTGCGCGCCGCCTTCGCCTGCGGCGATGCTGATGCCGGCCACGTTGCGGAGGGCGTCGCGCAGAGTGGTGACGTTCTGCTCCTCCATCGTTTTCTGGGAGACGACGTCGATGCTCTGCGGAGTGTCGAGGAGGGGTTCGGAATACTTGGCGGAGGAACCGATCGGGGCCGCGACGGAGGTGGTGACGTCGGCGCTTGAGGTGATGGGGGCGATCTCTATCACGACGTCGGTCGCTGAGGTGAAGCGGTAGGATAATCCGGTTTCGGCGAGCAGGATTTTCAGGGCCGCGTCGGGAGTATAGAGGCCGCTGACTGCTTTCGTAGTGAGGGAGAAGAGCCCGTCGTTTGCAACATTTACATGCAACCCTGTTGCAGCAGTAAATTTAGCGATCGCGGAGTCGAGGCTACCTGCAGGAATGTCGAACCGTACAACTGGCAGATTCGAAGACTGGCTGCGGGATACTTTCGTGACGTCGGCTGATTGCTGGGCCAGGGCATATTTTCCGCTTCCAGCTACGGTGTAAAATGCTAGTGCTCCGGTCGCTAAGAAGCGTTGGGCCGGTCTTTTGATCCGCTTCAAACCATGACGCTTAAAGCGAATCCTCATTTCGAACCACCTTCATTGAGGCCCATTATGTTATCCTCCAGAACCGTTTCGGAATAAATTGAAACCGTGAGGCGGGCGCACTACAATGAAGTGGGCGCCAGCCCTACGGGGTTTGTCGATCTGCCAGTCCGGGAGCCCACTCTGTCTAGGATTCGGTTCCCGGACTGGATTTGCGTTTATCCTCTCAACGCGTCTCTCGCTTTTTTACTGACTGATACTCTTTGCAACTGGGTGGCAAAACCGCATCGATCAGCGAAGTAAGACCATATTAGTCTGCAATGCAACTTAGTGTCAACTAAAATATTTTCAGACAATCTTAAGTTGCCTCTGGCCCCCGAGTGGTACCGCATGTGATACCATTGGTAGTGTCAAACGCGGCGAAACTTGTCGCTAAAATGCGGCGGAATCCTCGCGATTGGCGGATCGAGGATTTGAAAGTTGTCGCCCGCAGCTTGGGCATCGATCACGATCAGCATGGAACAAGCCACGTCATTTTCCGGCATCCCACTGCAGGGCGGCTTTCAGTACCCGCGCATCGGCCCATCAAACCCGTGTATATTCGACTGTTTCTAGATTTCGTCAGCACCTTAGGTGAGAAACCATGAAGATTGACAAGGCTCTGATTCTTTCCTACCCATTCACGATTCGTCCACTCTCAGAAACAGACGGAGGCGGATTTGCTATTGAGTATCCGGACCTGCCCGGATGCATCTCCGATGGAGAAACTCCCGAAGAAGCGCTGAAAAACGGTTCAGACGCAGTCAGGGCTTACCTCACGAATTGCGTTAAGCATGGTGACGCGATTCCAACGCCGAGTTCAGCTAGTGGGCAATGGAGGCAGCGTGTACCACGGAGCCTTCACTCGCGGTTGGTCGCCAAGGCTCGTCAGGAAGGCGTCAGCTTGAATACACTCGTCACAACGATGATCGCGGAGGGTCTAGGCCAGCGCCGTACTTCCTAAGGTAGCCGAAGGTTATTTCGCGTCTTCGACGGGGACGTCTTCGCCGGGGCCGCCGGCGAACATCTTGGCGGAGTCAAAAAAGCCGGCCACGGTTAGGTGGAATTTGAGCTCTTTATTGCTTTTGTTTTTGAAGAACCAACCGTGGATGCCGGTGGAGGGAGCGGTGAAGGAGCCGTAGGAGGATTCTTTACCGACCTTGTCATCAAGATCATAGCTTTCGAAGTAGTCCTTGTTGGGCTTTACGTCGGGTTCGCCGTGGAATTCGTAGGTGAGTTTGCCGTCCGCCTTCCAGCCATAAAGCATGCCTGCGCCTTTTTGCATGTGGTATTTCATTTCCATGCCTTCGCCGGGGCGCAGTTCGAAGTCTTCGGAGTCGACTTTGTAAATCTTGGATTCCGGCCTGTAGACACCAGTCTGTCCGGGCGCGACGGTTGGAGCGGCACCCTTCACTTCCTTGACCTCGGCTTGCGAAATGCCGGTTAGGCCGAGGACCTTGCCGGTCTTTAGGGGATCGTAACCATATTCGGCGGGCAGCACGGCTGTGAAGAGAAGAATCAGGGCTACCAGTAGCGCGATGCTGGTGGCTTTCGCAATCGCAGCCTTCGAGGGGGGCGTTGGATTTTGATCAGTCATGCTTATACTCCGAGATAATAACCCGCGATCTGGTAGCCAACGAGAACGAAGCCGACGGCCATCAGGGCTGTGTTGGTTGCGAACGCGTGGGAGAGGAAGCCGCTCTTGGTTCGCCAGTAGCTGAGGACAATCAACACTGCAGTAAGTGCCAGGACCTGTCCGATTTCTACGCCGACATTGAAACTTATGATGTTGGGGATCAGGCCGTTCTTGGAGAGGTCGAGTTCCTGAAGCTTGGTGGCCAATCCAAAACCGTGGAACAAGCCGAAGATGAGTACGGCGGCCTTGGTGTTGGGCTCAAAGCCGAGGTAGCGCTTGAAACCATCCATATTATCGAAGGCCTTGTAAACCACCGAGAATCCGATGATCGCATCGATTACATATGGATTGGCGTGAATGCCTCCGAAGACACCGGCCATCAAAGTGAGGCTGTGGCCGAGGGTGAAAAGGCTGACGTAGGTGACGATGTCCTTGAGGCGGTACAGAAAGAAGATGACGCCTACCAGGAACGCGAGGTGATCGTAACCGGTGACCATGTGCTTGGCGCCCAGGTAGAGGAAGGGGATGATCGCGGCGCCTTGATTCGACTCGACGAAGGAGGCGTCGCGCTTGGAGACGTTATGCGCGAAGGCGGCGCTGGGCAGAAGGAAGCTGACGATCAGGATCAGGGCTAGAACGGCCGGTATTTTTTGGATCATTGTGAAGCTCTACGTGGTCTTCGGCCACCAGATATGGTTGTCCTCATGGATGTTAGCACCGGCTGACGGGCTTTGGGGCCTATCTTTTGGCCTGCGGCGAGAGGAAGCGGCATATTCGTTGTATACTTGCCTGGACTTATGAGGGCAAACAACGTTTTCAGGACTCTTATTGCTGGGCGGAATCCCCGGCCTTACGGCGCGGGGCTATGTGTGTTGATCGTATCGTTCATGTTTTCGGCCAGTGCGCAGACGCCTGCGGCAGGGGCGGCTAAGCAGGCTCGTCCTGCTGCGGCGGGACCGGTGGTGAGTGCGTCGCTGGGGCAGTTGATGAAGGGGATTATCTATCCGGCTTCGAATGTGATTTTTGCGTCTCAGGACCAAAATCCAAATGATGTGAAGCCGGCGAAGGATCCCGCCATGGCGACCAATCCGTTGGAGAGCGCTTATGGGAAGTGGCAGTCAGTGGAAAACGCTGCGCTGGCGCTTTCTGAAGCGGCGAACCTGCTGAGCCTTCCGGGACGCAAGTGCGCAAATGGCGTGGCGGTCCCGATCGCGAATGCCGATTGGCCCAAGTTCGTACAGGGACTGCGGGACGCGGGCAAGAAGGTCTATGAGGCGGCGCAGGCGAAGAGTCAGGACAAGATTGTGGATGCGGCGGATGTGATGACTACGGCTTGCGCCAATTGTCACGACAAGTATCGGGAGAAGCCGAACTTCGCGGATCGGTGTAAGTAGAAGGTCGAGATGAATCTCGACCCGGCACGCTGAAGCGTGCGCCACACTACGGTATTTGAAGGTTGGGGATTTGTTCGCCTGCGCCAAACCAGCGGCGGTAGAGGACGGGGGTCCAGTAGACCAGGCATCCTATCGCCACGGCTAGGACAGCATTTACCAGCACAACCGAGGCAGCGGTTACCAGAAATCCTAGTGCGTCGGCTTGAGTCATTTTGCTCAAGCGGTGCCAGGCGCTCCAGTCGAGCAGGCAGAAACCCATCCAGGCGGTGACTCCGGCCATTGCGGCTAAGGGGATGTGGGAAATCAGGCCGCCTGCGAAACGAAGCATCAAGATCAGGATCAGGGCATGGAAAATATTGGAGAGCCTAGTGGTGCCTCCGCAACGGACAGCGGCCAGGCTGCGGGCGGGAATGCCTACGCTAAGAGGCGCGCCGAATGTGCCTGCACAAACGTTGGCGATGCCGTAGGCGCCTAGTTCGGCGTCGGCATCGGAGATGGAATGACGGCGGTGACGGCCACGAAAATGTTCGACCACTCGGGATGTGATTAGGACGTTCACCGAAGTTACGAACGCTAGTCCGAACGCGGCTGGGAGCACGATGTAGATGTCTTGGGGACTCCAGGAGAATCCTACGAAGGGGGGAAGGCCGGAGGGCAGGACTCCGATTTCGCTTGTGTGGAAAGAGAGGATCTTCGCGACCAGGACTGCTAGAGCGATTCCTATGAGCGGAGCAGGAACGCGCGGCAACCACGTTGTGCATGCGGTGGCGGCCAAAACCACAACCAAGGCGGTGACGAATGGGGCTATATGGAAGCTTGCGAGGTGATCGAAGACGGCGGCCAGTTGGCCGACGGTGCTGGAGCTATGAGTGGTAGGAAGGCCGAGAATGACGTCGAGTTGAGAGACTACCATGATCGCGCCGATGCCACAGGAGAAACCGGTGACGACGGCGTGGGGAACCCGGGCGATGTGGCGGCCCAGGCGAAGAACGCAGAAGGCCATCATGATGACGGCGGCAACAATCGACACCTTGGCGGCGCCCGCGATTCCCTGGCTTCGAACCGCCTCCGCGATGAACGGAACCGTGGCGCTTCCGGTGCCGCCGATCAGCACCGGATTGCGCCCCAGGATCGCCGTAACAGGAGAAGTGAGGATCGAAGTGAAGATCCCCAGCACCGGAGGCAACCCCATGAGAGTTGCCATAGCGAGGCCATAAGGCAGAGCGATCAACGCCGCGACGGTACCGCCCGCGGCATCTCCCCCCAGCTTCGCCCAACTATACCCGGCGCCGCGGATGGATCGGCCAAGATTCAAGCCATCACCTTGAGGAATGCCGTTTTGAATTTGTCCATTTCCTCCTGGGTGCCTACGGAGACTCGGACGTAGGTCGGCATGCTGGACCATACGCGGCCGATATAGACCTTTTCTTTGCGCATCGCCTGGATGACGTCCTCGCCCGGCTTCTTCACGTTGACCATGAACTTGTTGGAAACCGACGGCACATATTGGAAGCCGTGCTTGTCCAGGAACGCTAGCGTGTCCATGCGGACGTCGCCAATGATCTTGCGGCGCGTGGGCACGACATCTTTGGACTTGAGGCTTGCGCTGGCAGCGGCCATGCCGGTGATGGGAAGAGCGCCGGCGCTGTAGGGAGTCATTTTTTCGAGAAGCTCGGGTTTGCCGATCGCGGCTCCGGCACGGATGCCCGCCATGCCATAGATCTTGGAGAAGGTGCGGAGGATAATGACGTCCTTGTTCTGCTTGACCAAGTACGACATGAAGGGCGCGCCGGCGATGTGGGTATAGGCTTCATCGATCAACAGAATTGACCCAGCCGGTTTGTTGTCGGCGAGCCACTCGATGTCCTCCTTGGAGGTCAGGGTGCCGGTGGGGTTATTGGGGTTGCAGAGATAGAGAACGCCCGCGTTGGGATCCGCTGCCGCCATGGCTTTTACGTCGTGGCAATAGTCTTTGGTCAATTTCACGCGGACGACCTTCGCGCCGATGAACTTCGCGGCTCGCTCTCCGGCTTCATAGCCTGGGTCGGCGATGACGAAGCTCTTGGTGGGCGAGGTGAATGCGAGCACCGTCTGATGGAGTGGCGCACTGGAGCCCGGGAAGGGCGCGATGTGAGCGGGGGTCAAGCCTTCCTGGGAGGCCAAGGTCTCACGGAAATCGTCTGTCAACTCGTAGCTGTATCGGCCACCCATTTTGACTACGGTATGAATCGCGTCTACGGCCTCCAGGCAGGGGCCCAATGGATTCTCGTTCGCATTAATCTTCACCGCGTCGGCGGGCATTCCCCTTACCTGGGAAAGCTGCGCGAGGGCATGCTCCCCAAAAAACGGCA
This sequence comes from Terriglobia bacterium, assembly GCA_963766615.1. Lineage (GTDB taxonomy): Bacteria > Acidobacteriota > Terriglobia > Bryobacterales > Bryobacteraceae > Palsa-187. The sequence continues at coordinate 40,247 of CAVYBC010000002.1, read as the reverse complement.
TCGCTGCAGCGCCCGCGCCCATCATCGACGCGATCCGGCCGAAGTGCCGTCGGGAAAAGCCTCGTCTGGAAAAGTCGGATTGCTGCTGCTTACTAAGCGTGAGACTCATTATTCTTCCTTTCGTTCATGGCGCAATGTCTTGCGCTGGTTCAAGAAGGGGACGAATCTACCGGGCGCCTCTTCGCTGGTTGGGGGTAAATGGTTCGCCAGACCTCGCCTGGCGGGATGCAAGTCCCAGGTTCTACATACTTCCGCGAGCGCGCACTGGGAATGCACTTAAGAAAGCTTTTGTTTTGTGTAGCGTCGTGAGACACCTCCGGCGATGAGTGCTTGTTGGTGTGCGCGTGGACACACGAAAGCTCTACAGTGAGGGGCTACACAGCGGGAAGGCTCTTACCGGGAGGGGAACTAGTTTCCTTCCTACAGGGATGGAGACTAGCGACGACAGCAGAGTATCAAATCAATCGCGAGTCGTCAATCAAAAAAGTAATGGGGTCTATAATTACCTGCGGCCTTGTTGTACTTTGGACAAATCAGGGTCGCTTAACTTTAGATGATCGGCGATTAGTTCGCTCCCGGATAGGGCGCTTTTCTGTATACCGAGGTGACTATGCGCGGTAGAACGGGTAAGCATGTGAACTAATTCGTGCGCTACGACACGGCCCAGGGCGCGGCCCAGCAGCAGGTCGGCTTTTTTGTAGTCGCCGCCAGTCATTGCGGATCGCACGTTGGCGGTTACGGCGTTACAGGCGACTTCGCTAAAGGGAAGAGGCTCGCCGGCGCTGGTGTGAGTGAAGGCCAGGGGACCGCGTTCGTCGTAGAGATAAGGAACCGGTTCCAGGATGCAGGCGCCGTTAAAGCGGACCACCACCAGGTTGTCTGTGGTGACTTTGCTGGCTTCTTCAGGAGAGCTCCAATCGAGCTCCAGGCCGGTGCTGTCCAGGATGGTTTGAAGTTCGCTTTTCATTTCCTGGATGGATCGGTTGGAGTGGGGGCCGGTGAAGTCCAGGACGACGGTTAGCCGTTCAGGAACAACTGGAGTGGCTGCGCTGGAACTTACAGCGAAGGCGAGAATGGGCACGACACAAGCGAATACGGGGCGCATGGTAGGACTTCCTGGTCCTGAAATTACGACGCCTTGAGTATATCAGTTAGTATTTGCGGTTTGGGCGGGCCCCCCCGGGGTCAGAAGCTTTGAAAAATTTATAGCCGCCGATGAACGCGGATAAACGCAGATTGGAAACAAAAATCCTGTCTGCGTTTATCGGCGTTCATCAGCGGCCAATCCCAGACAATGGTTGGTGCTGTAGCTAGAATTCGAAGCGGACTCCTAGCTGGATGATCCGGGAGAAATTTGCTTGTTGGGTGATCTGCCCGAAGGTTGAAGAATTGATATTGGTCACCGGACCGTAGAACTGGGGCGTGTTGGTCAGGTTGAATACTTCGGCGCGAAATTGGGCTTTGAAGTGTTCCAAGGCATAGCTCTTAAAGAGTGAGAAGTCGGTGTTGGCGATGCCGGGTCCGCGCATCGAAATGGTCCGGCTGACGTTGCCGAAGGTGAACTGAGGGGCCTGTGAGAATGCGGCCTTATTGATGTAGTTGGTCAGGCGGTCTTCTACCGAGCCACTGGTTTCGGGCGATATACCGGTGGCGTTCGGCCTCTGGTTGGATGTGCCGATGATGCTGTTCAAATTGTTTTGCGAGATAGCCAGAGGGAATCCTGTCTGGATGGTGGTGTTGAAGTTGATGGCCCACCCGCCGACGGCGATGTCCATTATCTTGCCTTTGGAAAGGAATTTCCGGCCAGTCCCAAAGGGCAGCTCATAATTGACGGCCGTGCTCCAGCGCCAGGGAGTATCGATGGTGGAGAGGCCCCATTCCGCCCCTCGGTTGTAGTTATCTTGGGCGGTGGTGGGCTGGGAACTGAAGACGTTGCCAGTGCCGGCGTTGGACGCGTCCTCATTGCGCGACCAAGTCAGTGTGGTGAGAACGTTTACCGCTCGTCCCATGCGTTTTTGGGCTTTGACGTATCCGGAATAGTATAGAGCGTGATTCTGGCTGGACAACTGTTGAGAAATCGCTCCGAACTGAGGAAACGGCAGAAGCAACTGCGCCTGCGTTACGGTGGTGGCGGCAGTGTTCAGGACTCCGGCGCTGGTGCCGTAGAAGGGATTGGCGACCTTGTTATTGAGAGCGCTTCCCATGGACAGGTAGGAGTCCGGCAACTGATTGATATTCAGATCTGGAGTGCCCTGAATCAGGTCATGCGTGACGGACCCGCTGAAGCCGCCCGCAACCACGATTGATCCGGGCAACTCGCGCTGAACTTCGATCGAATATTGATGTACACGTGTTGCTTTTGCGTTCGCGGCGTAGACCGAGAAGGCCTGGCCGCCCAGGCCTGCCGATGCTCCCGCGGAGTTTCCCAGAGGCTGCTGGAGCCCGCTGGGGAAAGGATTGCTCAACGAGTTGGCTGGCGTGATGTTGCCATCGTTGGATGCGACGTAAGGGGTCGCGTATGTGAAGCCCAATGGATTGGCGAGGCCGAAGGTATAAGGCGCCCAGAAGATGCCGTACCCTCCGCGGATGGTCGTCTTCGGCTTGACATTCCAGGCAAAGCCGATGCGAGGGGAGAACTTAGCCGCGGTCGGACTGGTGGCGTATGTTCCGTTGTTGTTTTGACCGGCGTATTGGATGACGCCGTTAGTAGTGATGCCTTTGACCTGGCTCTGGATCGGGTTCACCGCCGTAGGATTGAAGCCAACAATCAGGCTGTTGAGCGACGAAGTGAGTCCGGTTTCGTACTCGTAGCGAAGACCGATGTTGAGGGTGAACTTGGAACTGATCCGGAAATCGTCGTGCACGAAGAAACCGTTGTAGGTCACATGATCTTCAATCGGAAGGGAGAGCGTTGCAGTCCCTGCCGACGGGTATCCCAGCAGGAGGCTCGCGATACTGGCGCCGGTCCCTGCCACGGTTGAAGTGCCGGATTGGCTGGTGAATCCCTGGGTAAACGTGAACGCGCCGGGCGTCACAGTGTTGATGCCAGAGTCGTGAATGATGCGGTAGTCATAACCGGCCTTCACGCTGTGCCGCCCGAGATACTTGGAGACGCTTCCGGAGAAACTGCGCGAATAGAAATTCGACTGATTAAATCCGCTACCGCCAAAGCTGCCTACGTCGCCGGTCATCGTGATAGCCGGGAACGCTCTGTAGGCGACCGCAGAATTAAAGGAAGCCGGGAAGCCTAACTTAGTGAGATCGATGCCGTCGCTGGCCAACTGATAGGTCTTGTTGGGGAAGCGATTGAAGCCGAAGCGCAGCGAGATGACCATAGTGGAGGACGGCGTAAGGGTGGTGTTGGCCTGGGTCGCATCCACGTGCCGGACCAACATGCTTTGATTCGGGGTTCCAGGATCCTGATAGCCGAAATAGGCGTACGCACCTTCGCGGCTGCCGTAATGCAGGTAAGATGCGCTGGCGCGCCACCAAGAGGTAATTACCTGATCCATCTTCGCGGTGACTTGATCGGCGCGATCATATTCGACGGCAGTTGTGTTGAAATTCGACGCTCCAAAGGCTTTGCCGGCAATGTTCGGCAGCGGGTAATAAGAGGCCAAAGACAGCCCGACGGGATTTAATCGTGTCAGAGGAATGATGTTGTTCGCGAAGGCTTGACGAGGATTCGTCGTCGGGTCGTAGATGGTCTGCAGCGCGCCGGTGGATGTTTTGCTTTGAGAAAAATCGCCTATTCTTTCCAGGGCTGTTGGCACAGCCAGTACGGTTGAGGAGGGCTTTTTCTGACGATAGGCTTCGCCGGTCACCCAGAAGAAGGTCCTGTTTTTGCCGTTGTAGAGCTTGGGGATGCTGAACGGTCCACCGATCGCGCCGCCGTAGTTATAGAAGGGCTGATCTGGAATGGGCGACTTCAGTGAGCCGTCCGGATTTCGTCCTGCCGCGTTGCTGAAGTAGGAATTCGCGAGTCCAGCCTGGAGCCAGGAGTAGCCGAAGGCGGCCGCATGATAGTCGTTGCCGCCGGACTTGAGGAACAAATTGAACGTACCGCCGCCGGTCCTGCCGACTTCGGCGTCGTAGGTGTTGGCCTGAAGCTTCAGTTCCTGGACGGATTCCACGGTGGGGATAATCACGGCGCGATTGGTGGAGTCCGAAATCGAGATGCCATCGAGCAGGTAATTGTTGCCGCGCACAGGGCCTCCGGCAATCGAAATCTGCGAGGAGCCGCTTTGGTCCTCCATACGGTTGAACTGGGGATTTCCGCCCGGCGTTACATTCTGAGTGATTTTGACACCGCCGTAAAAGGGGTTACGGCCCATGTTGGGGAGATCAGCGAGCTTCTGAGTGTCGATCACCTGGCCGGTGGAAGCGTTTTCTGTTTCCAGCAACGGGACGTCTGCCGCTGTGACATTGACACTTTGCGTCACGTCGCCCACCGTCAACGCCAGATCGACAATGATAAATTCCTGCGTACCTACGACAATTCCCTTCTTTTCCAATGTCTTGAAACCTGGCTTTTCAATCACCACCATATAAGTGGCTGGATTGAGAGCGGCAAAAGTGTATTCACCCCCGGTGCCGGAAAGAGTCGATCGCGGAATGCCTGTCGCCTCGTCTGTGAGCGTCACTTTCGCCACACTGATGACCGCGCCGGTACTATCGCTGATGGTCCCACGGATTCCTCCTTGAAAGGACTGCGCGGGAAGCATGGTCAACGAAAGGGTGGCCATCGAAAGTATTTGGGCGATTCTCCGGGACATAACACTCCTTAAATATTGGGGTTTGGGCGACAAGCGCCGACGGGGCAGCACTACTCCGCCATGGGAGAATCAGCAGGTCCTGGTTTAGTTCGCTAAGACGGGATTCGAAACCGCCACGTGGCAAGAAGTGCTCAGGGCTTGGAGCTGGATAGACGGGTGGCAGGCAACGATTCACCTGCGAGAAGTTAGTTCAATAATTAACAGAAGCCTCTGCCGCTGTCAAGAATATACTGATTATTCTTCTGAATTCTTGAGCCTCTCTTATTTCCTTGACAGAGGCGCAAGATGACGCTTATACTTTCGCCAAGTCCCGTCCGCCGTATTCCCCGTCTGTCCGGCCTACCCAATCCACTTATCGAAAAGGATGCGCGGCGTGTTTCTAAGTGACGATTTTCGTGTGAAATCGGGTCTCGCGGAAATGTTGAAGGGCGGCGTCATTATGGACGTCACCAACGTGGAGCAAGCGAGGATCGCTGAAAAGGCGGGGGCGACTGCGGTGATGGCGCTGGAACGCGTGCCTTCCGATATTCGCAAGGATGGCGGCGTGGCTCGCATGGCATCCATCCGCATCATCCGCGAAATTATGGACACGGTGTCCATTCCGGTGATGGCAAAAGCTCGCATCGGCCACTTCACGGAAGCGCGGGTGCTGGAAGCTTTGCAAGTTGATTACATCGACGAGAGCGAAGTGCTCACTCCCGCCGATGAAGAACACCACATCGACAAGAAGGCTTTCAAGGTGCCCTTCGTGTGCGGCGCGCGAAATCTGGGCGAGGCGCTGCGGCGCATTGCTGAGGGCGCGGCCATGATTCGCACCAAGGGCGAGGCGGGTTCGGGCAACATTGTGGAAGCGGTGAGGCACATTCGGACCATCGTCAAGGAGATGAGGCATCTTACTATCCTGGGCAAGGAAGAGTTGGTACACGAAGCCAAGAATCTCGGGGCGCCGCTGGAGCTGGTGGAGTGGGTGGCGGCTCACGGCAAGCTACCGGTGCCCAATTTTTCAGCGGGCGGAATCGCCACGCCGGCCGACGCGGCGCTGGTGATGCAGTTGGGGGCCGAGGCGGTTTTTGTCGGCAGCGGGATTTTCAAATCGGAAGATCCGGAAGCGCGCGCCAAGGCGATGGTGAAGGCCGCGACTTACTACAACGATCCCGTCAAACTTCTGGAAGCGAGCGAAGAACTCGGCGAGGCCATGCGGGGGCTCGACGTCTCTAAACTTCCAGAGGCGGAGTTGCTGCAGACGCGGGGCTGGTGATTCATTGAAAAACATTGGTGTTCTTGCCCTACAGGGCGATTTCGAAGCGCATGTGAAAGCGGTGCGGCGAGCGGGCGCGAATCCTGTGGAAGTTCGCACGGCGCGAGATCTGGCTTCCTGCGACGGATTGATTATTCCGGGCGGCGAGAGCACGACGATGCTCAAATTAATCGCGCTGGAAGGACTATTTGAACCTCTACGGGCTTTTGGAGCGCGGAAGCCAATTTTTGGAACTTGCGCTGGAGCTATTCTTCTTGCGAGCGAGGTGTTTAGTCCTTCGCAGCCGAGTCTTGGGCTGATGGATATCGCGGTGGAGCGCAATGCCTATGGGCGGCAAGTGGAGAGCCGGATCGCGAGGATCGAGGCTGCGGGGAAAGAGATGGAGGCTGTTTTCATTCGCGCGCCCATCATTCGCAGTGTCGGCCCTGACGTGAAAGTGCTGGCTTCTTACGAAGGAACTCCTGTGTGGATTGAACATGGGAGGCATATGGTGACGACGTTTCACCCGGAGCTGGGCACGAACCCGCACGTTCATCGCCATTTCGCGGCGAAATTGTAGATTATTTCGGAGCTGCTAGCAGTTCCGCGGCGGCGTCTTGACCTTGCGCGGAGGCGAGGTCCAGCGCAGTTTGACCAGCGTGTGGGCCCGTGCCGTCGAAGCCTTTTAGTGTCGGGTCTGCGCCGTGCGCGAGCAGGAGGTTGAGCACGCGCAGGTGACCTCGGTAAGCGGCGCTGTGCAGTGGCGTGAGGCCATCCCTGCGGCGGCCGTTGACGTCCGCGCCCTTCGCGATGAGCAGACTTACCAACTCAAATACGACTTCTTCCTGATCGCTGGGATTGGGAACATCGGGCGTGGCGACTGCGCAGCCGAGTGGCCTGATTTGAAGAAAGTTATCGCGAGTGGGCGCATTGGGGTCCGCTCCGTTATCGAGAAGAAGATGAGCGGCAGGCACTTGCCCCCAATAACAGGCGCAATGCAGAGCCGTGCTTCCCGCGCCGTTGAACGCTTGTGCAGTCTGCGGATCCGCATCGAGCGCAGCTGCGTATCAGGTCAAGCCGTCCGAGTTCAGCGGCCAGATAGACATCAAGAGGAACACCATAGGCCAACAGAAGATCGACCACGCGGTGGTGTCCTGCGAAATGAGCGGCATGAATCGGACCCGAGCCCAGCATACTGCGCTGATTGGCCAGGGATGGATTTTCGCGGATCAGGCCGGCCGCGCGGCGAAGATCGCCGGCCTTGCAGGCACTGAGAATCTCATCGAAAGCTGTCATCACGGTGTTATGCCCAAGAACTCTTCCAATTTTGTCGCATCCCTCACCATTTGTGTTATACAGCTTTCATGAGCATTTCTTTGAAAGGCCGGACCGCACTGATAACGGGGGCCGGACGAGGCATTGGCAGGGCAGTAGCACAGGCGCTGGCCGAGTCAGGCGCGAACGTCATGCTGAACGACCTGGATCGCGAGGTGGTTTTCGAAACGGGGATGTTGATTGACAAAGCCGGCGGATCGGTGAAGGCCATGCCGGGGGATGTGACCGCGGCGGAATTTCCGGAAAAGCTGGTGAAGGCCACCATCAATGGGTTCGGCGCCATCGATATCATTGTCAACAACGCCGGCTACACGTGGGACAACGTGATTCAGAAGACCACAGATGAACAGTTCCAGGCCATGCTGGAGATCCACGTGACCGCGCCGTTCCGCATTCTCCGAGCGGCTTCCGCCTGGATACGTGAGACTGCGAAAAAAGAAATCTCGGCGGGTATCAGAGTGATGCGCAAGGTGGTGAACATCACCTCCATTTCAGGGGTCGACGGAATTGCGGGGCAGGCGGGTTATGGTTCCGGGAAAGCCGCGGTGGTGGGGCTGACCAATGTGATGGCGAAAGAGTGGGGTCGCTATAACGTCAACGTCAACGCGGTTGGGTTCGGGTTCATTGAGACGCGACTGGTGCAACCGCTGGGGGAAGAGATCGACGTGAGCGGCCGCAAAATCAAGGTCGGCGTGCAGCCGCAGGCGATTGAAGCGATGAAGCAATCTTGTCCTCTGGGCCGGATGGGAACGCCCGAGGAAGCGGCGGGTCCGGTTTTGTTTTTCTGTTCGCCTCTTTCCGATTACGTGAGCGGGGAAACGCTGATCGTCAGCGGAGGAGCGAGGGTCTAGATTCTACCCCTTTGTAGAGGACCGTCCGAAAGAGATACACTGTTAGCTCATATGCCCGTGACAACGCGGCGCGCGGTATAAGGAGGGGTTTTCGATGGCGTGGTATTACGCAAACCAGGGCCAACAGGCCGGCCCGGTGGATGATGAGAAGTTTGAGAATCTAGTCCGTCAGGGTGTGGTTCGCGACGACAGTCTGGTGTGGAAAGAGGGGATGCCAGAGTGGAAGCCGTACTCGGCCGTCCGCACTACGCCACTGGCTGCCGCGCCGACGGTGGTGATGCAGATCCCTCCGGGTGGATTCTTCGCCGAAAAGCCCAAAGAACCGGCTGCTCCAGGGGCCGCGCCTGCTGCTCCCGCGCGCGAGGAAACAAGATTCTGTTCGCAATGCGGACGCCCGACGCCGGTGAGTCAGCTCCAAATGGTAAATGGCGCGCCGACGTGCGCAGCCTGCGCCGCGGTGGTGCATCAAGCACCGGCGCCGCAGCCGCAAGCTCCGCGGCCTGCTCAGCCTGTGATGACTCCCCAGCCACAGGTCCAGCAGCCCTGGGTGGCACCCGCGGTGGGAGGAATGGGAGGAATGCAATCGCCCGGGATGCAGGTGCCCGGAGCGTATCGCTACGCCGGGTTTTGGATCCGCTTTGTCGCGTTTTTGATTGACGGCATTATAGTGGGCATCGTTGGATTGATCATCACGCTACCATTGACCTTCCTGGGAATCGGCAGCGCGGTGGCCATCAATCAGAACGATCCGAGCGCGGCCATGGCGGCCCTTCCTGCAATGATCGCCGCCCAGGGGCTGGCTAGCCTGATTCGTCTGGCACTCTTCATCGCTTATGAAGCGTACTTCCTGCCGAAGCGGGGTGCGACGCTGGGCAAGATGGCGCTGGGGCTGAAGGTGATCCGAACCGATGGTGGTCCTATCAGTGTGGGCCTGGCGGTGGGCCGCTCTTTTGCTTATATTTTGAGCGGCATCATTCTCTACATCGGCTACATCATGGCCGGGTTCGACCCTCAGAAGCGGGCGCTGCATGATCGGATCTGCAACACGTACGTAATTTACGCGAAGTAGAGGGCAGTTTTCTAGTTGGTATGAACCCCGGGCGATGAGCTCGGGGTTTTGTATTTTTCGACGTAAATGCGGGCACACTAATCCCACGCGTTGCGGGCGGCCGCGTTTTTACACACGACCGCCAATGAATTGAGATCCACCTCACGAGCCAATCTCGTCTACGGTGTGCAACTCTCGGATATCTTGAGCCGTTAACCAGCCTTCAGATGTTATGAAATCGCGATCTCAAGCTCTTCCGTCGAGGCTATCCCTATAGTTAGCTCTCGTAAGCCTTTCCAGGGGCTCCGGAAGTTCCGCTCCACCACAATGCAACGCTTCCGGGCCCGGAAGAAACTTGTTGGTGAAAGAACCTTTTCTCGATTTGAAGATAGCACGGGCGGTCTAGCGGAATCGTGGAACTTCTTGATTTTATTAGGCGATTGCGCTGTGAATGACTTTTTGGAAGAGGGCTTAAGCCCTCTGGCAGGTCGGGAACCTGCCCCACCTCAGGCCGGGGTCTCGACTGGTTCGCGTTGGAGGACGGTCTTCTTTTTCTTCTTGCCCAGCTTCTCTTGCAGTGCCGCCATGTAGGTGTAAAACACCGGCGTCAGATACAGAGTCACTAACTGGGAGAACATCAGGCCGCCGACCACCACCAGGCCCAATGGCTGACGGGCTTCGCCGCCCGCTCCGTAGCCTAGCGCGATTGGAACCGCACCCAACATCGCGGCCATGGTGGTCATGATGATGGGGCGAAAACGGATCAGGCAGCCTTCGTAAATCGCTTTTACGGGGGGCAAACCCTGGTTGCGCTCCACTTCCAGAGCGAAGTCGATCTGCATGATGGCGTTCTTTTCCACGATGCCGATCAACATGATCAAGCCGACAAAGGCGTAGATGTTGAGGTCCATGTGGAACAGGAACAACGTCACTAAAGCTCCGAATCCGGCCGAGGGCAATCCGGAAAGAATCGTGATGGGATGGATGTAGCTTTCATACAGAATGCCCAGCACAATGTAGACCACGAGGATGGCCACAACCAAGAGGACCATCAGGTTACCAAGAGAACTTTCAAACGCTTTGGCTGCGCCCTGGAAGGAAACGCTGATCGTGGGAGGCAGGGTTTCTTTAGCAACGTCGCCTACCTTGGCCACTACATCGCCGAGAGCGTAACCCGGCTTCAGGTTGAAAGAAAGAGTTACCGCGGGAAGCTGCCCGTAGTGGTTGATGGACTGCGGGCCAACATCCTGCTTCACCTTGGCCAGAGTATCCAGAGGAATCAGGAGATTGCTGGTGCTCTTGAAATACAGAAGAGACAGCGCTTTGGGATCGGCCTGGTATTGGTGCTCCAGTTCGAGCAGCACTTTGTACTGATTGGTTGAGGAGAAGATGGTGGAGATCCAACGCGGACCATACGCATCATAGAATGCGTTCTCAATGGAACTGGCGTTAATGTTCAACGACGCGGCTTTATCGCGATCGATATCTACGTCGATCTGCGGGCTGGAGACCGCCAAATCGCTGGTCAAGTCGTCCAGGCCATCCACGCTCTTCAGTGCTTCCACGAGCTTGTCGGAGGATTCGTAAAGCTCTTTTTTATTGGGAGAGACCAGCGAGATCTGGTACAAGCTCTTAGAAACCTGGCCGCCGATGCGGATCGTCGGCGGGTTCTGGGGATACACTTTCAACCCGGGCACTTCAGCCAGTTGAGGGCGCAGGTCGTCGATGATTTCGTTCACCAGCTTGGTGCGCTGCGAGCGGGGCTTGAGGCGGACCACTAATTCGCCGAAGTTGGGGCCGCCCAGTGTGGCTGCGCCGGTGCCGCCAACCGTGGACATCAAGGCCGCGACGTTGGGGTTGGCCTGAACAATCTTGGCCACCTCCTTCTGGTAATCCGACATCTGATAGAAAGAAGTCCCCTGCGCTGCTTCGGTGATTACGGAGAGCTGATCTGTATCCTGATCGGGGATGAATCCCTTGGGGATCTTGACGAACAGATATGCCGTCCCGGCAAGCACGAGGGTGCCGACCATCATAGTGGCAAAGCGATGGCGCAACACCACCTGGAGGCTCTGGTCATAAGCATTCAGGATGGCCTGGAACATGCGTTCGGTGACCCGGTAGAACCACGATTCCTTGCCGTGCTCGGGCGCCTTGAGAAAACGGCTGCACAACATGGGCGTGAGCGTGACCGAGACCACGCCCGAAATCAGAATCGCGACACAAATGGTGACCGCGAATTCGCGGAACAAGCGGCCCAGAATGCCGCCCATGAACAGGACGGGAATAAAGACCGCCGCCAGAGACAAGGTCATGGAAACGATGGTGAATCCGATTTCCTGCGATCCCACCAGTGATGCCGCCAGGGGCTTCTTGCCCATTTCCATGTGCCGGAAAATGTTTTCGAGCATGACGATGGCGTCGTCTACTACGAAGCCGACCGACAGGATCAAAGCCATCATGGACAGGTTGTCCAGACTGTACTTCATCAGGTACATCACGGCGAATGTTCCGATGATAGAGAACGGCAAGGCCAGCGATGGGATCACCGTGGCTGATATGTTGCGGAGGAACAGGAAGATGACCGTGATCACCAGTCCCAGCGTCAGCAACATGGTGAATTCCACGTCCTGATATGACTCGCGAATAGTGTCAGACCGGTCGTAGAGGATGTTGGTCTCTACAGACGGAGGCAGTTCGCCCTTGAAGGCGGGGAGAAGCTTCTTGACGTTGTCGGTTACTTCAATGGTGTTGGTTCCGGGCTGCCTCTGGATGGCCAGGACCACGGATCGCTCCACGCTATCGGGGGTGTAGAACCAGGATGCCGTCTTGTCATCTTCCACGCCATCGAGCAAGGTGCCCAGTTCCTGAAGGCGCACGGGGTTTCCATTGCGATAGGCCACCACCAGGGATTTGTATTGCTCGGCGCTGGTCAACTGTCCACTGGCCTGCAGAGTGAAAGAGCGCTGCGGTCCAGTGATCTGTCCGGTGGGCAGATTGACGTTCCAGTTCTTCAGCGCACCTTCAATTTCGTTGATGCCGACCTGATGCGCGGCCAGCGCATGAGGATCCATCTGTACGTGCACGGCATATTTTTGCGCGCCCAGCACCTGGACCTGCGCCACGCCGGAAATCATCGAGATGCGCTGCGCCAGGCGGGTTTCAGCATACTCGTCCAGCGTATACAGCGGCACCATTTTCGATGTCAGGGCGACATAGAGCACGGGCTGATCGGCCGGATTCACCTTGGTGAAGGTGGGTGGCGTCGGCATGCCTTGAGGAAGTAATTTGGAGGCCTGGGTGATCGCGGCCTGTACGTCGACCGCGGCGCCGTCCAAGCTGCGGTTCAGGTCGAATTCCAGGGTGACTTGGGTGGAACCGAGCGAGTTCACCGAGGTCATGGCGACGATTCCGGCAATGGTGGAGAACTGATTTTCCAGAGGCGTGGCGACCGCCGAGGCCATGGTATCGGGGCTTGCGCCGGGCAGCGCGGCAGTTACAAGGAGGGTGGGAAAGTCGACGTTGGGAAGGTCACTGACGGGCAGGGATTGGTAGGCTACCGTGCCGAAAAGCGCGATCGCCGCCATCAAAAGGCTGGTGGCGATGGGGCGTCTTATAAATGCTTCAGAAAAGTTCATGGCTCACCGCTTCAGCAAAACTGGAGAATGCCAGACGAGACCTAATTCGTAGCGGGCCCATCGCCCTTCACAGGACCTCGTCCTCGGCCTTCGCCCTTCTTAAAGCCCTCACCCTTTTTGAACCCCTCACCCTTTTTGAAGCCTTTTTTGAAACCCTCGCCCTTAACGGCTGGGTCACCGGCTGCCGCTTCGGCACCGGGTGCACCACCGCCGCCACCGGGACCAGCAGCGGCGGCTCCGGGACCGCTTCGCTCGCCGTTGGCTTGGCGCATGGTCACGCGGCTGCCGGGCTGGAGCCGCAATTGACCTTCGGTCACCACGGTCTCACCGGCTCGCAGGCCGCTGGAGACCACCATGTCTTCGCCCACGCGAGACGTCGTCTGCACCGTGCGGGCTTCCACCGACCGATCTTCCTTCACGACGTAAACAAACTGGCCGTCTTGTCCATTCTGCACCGCTGAGTTGGGCACGGTGATCGCGCCCGGCTGAACAGTCAGACGCAACGTGACATTGACGAATTGGCCGGGCCAGAGGGCGCGGTCCGTATTCTCAAAGGTTCCTTTTAGTTTGATGGTGCCGGTGGTGGAGTCGACAGCATTATCCACGAAGGTGAGAACGCCCCGCTCGCTGCTGCCGCTGCCATCCTGCGGAGCCGCGATGACGGAGAGCTTTCCCTGGGCCATGTACTTCTTGATTTCAGAGAGTCGCGCTTCGGCGACCGCGAAAGTCACGTAGATGGGTTCCACCTGATTGATGGTCATCAGTTCCAGCGTGTTGGCTGCGACGATATTGCCGTTCTTCACCGTCACGTTACCGGTCCGGCCTTCGATCGGCGACGTAATATTGGTGTAACTCAACTGGACCTGAGCGTTAGCGATGGTGGCTTCATCGGATGCCACCTGGGCGCGCGCGCTTTCGATTGCTGCCTGGTCGGCTACCACTGTCTGGCCAAGCGCGTCCGCGCTGGAAACCAATTGGTCGCCTGTTTCGCGGGCGACAATGCCTTGTTCCACCAATTTCATGGTGCGTTCGGCGTAACCCTTGGCGTATTGCTGCTGTGCGACATCCCGCTTCAGGTTTGCCTCGGCTTGGCTCAACTGCGCCTTGCTGCGAGCCACATTGGCCTGATCCTGCATCAATTGGGCTTCGTAGGGCCGGGCGTCGATACTGAATAACTTGGCACCTTTTTTGACGTAATCGCCTTCCTGGAAGTAGATGTTGGTAAGCTGGCCCGGCACCTGGGCCTTCAGGCTGATGGTGGAATAGGCCTCAACGCTGCCCACGACTAACACTTCGACCGGAACATCCTTCTTTTCGACGGTGGCTACGATTACGGGGACGGCTCCGCCGCCACCACCGCCCTTCTTACCACCCTTTTTGCCTCCTGTGTCGCCTCCATTTCCGGCGGTACCGGAGTTGGACGACCCGCATCCCGCAAGTGTGAGGATCGCAATGAGAAGAGCGGCGAGAAAAGTCCAGGCGTTTCTGGACAAAGGTTTTATGTTCACAGAATCTTTCACAAAGTTGAACTACAAGTATACTTCCCGGCTTGGAGAAGCGCATTTGCGGAACGGCAGAGACCGCAACAACTGATACAGGCGTACCGGGCATCATTAAGGTTACTCTATTTGAGCCGGAGAAGTTACCAATTCCTCTATGTTTCTAATAGGATAGATCCTGTTAGCGCGGAGAGGCCGGAATTGAGACTGTGGTGGCGGCCAGGATGGGCTTGCTACGCTAGCGTGAAGAGATCTTTCATGGGGAAACGGATTATTGTGGCGATCGACGGCCCTGCCGGAGCAGGCAAGAGCACGGTCGCGCGACGGGTCGCTCATCGGCTGGGGTTTGTATATATCGACACGGGAGCCATGTACAGGGCAGTGGCGCTGTGGGCTTTGCGCACAGGAATCCCTCTGGAAGACACGCATCGGCTGGAGCAGTTGGCTCGGGAGGCTCGCATTGAGTTTTCGGGGGTTCAGGTGCTGCTGAATGGCGAAGATGTTACCTCGGCGATTCGCGAACCCCAAGTAAGTGATGCCGCTTCCCAGGCGGCGGCTTGTCCGGGAGTGCGAAGGGCGATGCGCGAGGAACAACGCCGCATCGCGTCATCGATTTCGGCGGTAATGGAAGGGCGCGACATCGGCACGGTGGTGTTTCCCGAGGCGCAAGTAAAAGTCTATCTGGATGCCGATCCGGGAGAGCGGGCTCGACGCAGAGCAGGGGAAGTTGGAGCCGAGGGAGCAGAGCGCCAGAGGATCGCAAAGGATATGGCGGAACGCGATCAGCGCGATCGGACTCGCGCCGAGGCTCCTTTGTCTCAGGCGCCGGATGCGGATTATCTCGACTCGAGCTCGCTGACGCTGGAACAGGTAGAAGAGGCGATTCTCAAGCTGGTGCGTGATAAGACGTCGAATGGGAAGTCGATGCATTCCTGACCGCTCCGTGACCGTCGCGGGTCCGATAAACATGTCTAATCTTTTAGTGATGAAATTTGGCGGCACCAGCATGGGCTCGGCTCAACGCATTCGTGTCGCAGCGGAACTTGCTTCGACTGAACAGGCTCGGCGGCCTGTCGCTATTGTTGTTTCGGCGATGTCCAAGATCACCGATCTGCTGTTGGATTCTCTTCGCAAGGCCGAGGCGGGCGATCAGGCCGATCTGGATCAGAACCTTCAACAGATTTCGCAGCGGCATGCACTGGCTTGCAAGGAACTGCTTCCGGAGGGTCGCCAGGAAAAGGCGCTGGCGGAACTGCAAGGGCTGGTGGACGAGTTTGCGCGCATCGCGCAAGGCATGCTCATGCTCGGCGAGAGGCCTCCCCGGTCGGTGGACGAAGCTATCGCAACCGGTGAGCGGCTCTCAGCCTTTTTGATGGCTGAGTATCTGGAGTCCCAAGGTATTCCAGCGCGTGCGATTAATGCCGCCGATGTAATCGCAACCGATGCGGTATTCAGTAACGCTACCCCACTGATGGACCAGACACGGGAGCGTGCGGCGCTGACGCTGCGGCCTCTGATCGATCAGGGGATCATGCCGGTGATCACGGGCTTCAATGGGTCGACACTGGACGGTCGTCCTACTACTCTGGGCCGGGGCGGATCGGATTTTTCAGCCTCGATTATCGCGGCAGCGCTGGACGCACATGAGTTGTGGATCTGGACTGATGTCGACGGCATCATGAGCGCCGATCCCCGGTTGGTGCCCGGCGCCAAAGTGCTGGACGAAGTGACGTATGCCGAGGCGGCCGAGCTCGCCTATAACGGCGCTAAAGTGCTGCACCCCCGGACGCTGGCTCCGTTGGCGGAACGGCTGATTCCGGTGTGGAGCAAGAACAGTTTCGCGCCGGAAAAGCCGGGCACGCGCATCGTGCCGAAGCTCTCCGGCACACCCGGGGCTCATGGCCCTCACGCGGTTACGTCCATGGCTGACGTGGTGTTGGTCTCCATAGAGCCCGCCGCTGGAGCTCTTAGTGGAACCAAAGTGATGGCGCGCGCGCTGGAGTCGCTGGCGCGGTCCAACGTGGAATTGCTGGCTCTCACAAGCTCCAGCTACCGCCAGACGTTCTGTTTCCTGGTTCGACAAGCCGAACTGGACCGGGCGCTGGAGCATCTGGAAGAAGACTTCTCCCTGGAGCTGGCTCACGGTTACCTGCGGCCCTTTCAGGTGGATGCCGACGTCGGCCTGCTGGCTATCGTGGGTGAAGGGATGCGCGGGACGCCGGGACTGGCAGGCCGGATTTTCAGCGCGATTTCGCGGGGGCAGATCAACATCATCGCCATTGCGCAGGGGTCGAGTGAATTGACGATTGCGGTGGTGGTTCGACGGTCGGGTCTGGAGAGCGCGGTGCGGGCGGTGCATGAAGAGTGCGGGCTAGGAAGCTAATTCCATTTCTTGACCTGCGGCCATAGGTCTTTCAGCGGTTTCTTCAATCCACGGCAGTAGAATACGTCGAAGTGCTGGTAAGGCATTGAGTACGGATGCTCCACATGGCCGGCCTTTTCGACGTGATCGAACAGGCCTTCGAGTACGGACTGGCGGTCGTCCAGGATGATCATGCTTTCTCCCGTGTAATCGCGGATTCCCCACAAGAAGTAATTTTGATGCGGGCTAATGGCTTTTGGCAATCCATACTTCGGGCCAAAGAAATCGATTGCGCCGGCCTGTCCATAATTCTGACCAAGAATGGCGGTCTTCGCGCGGATGTCGGGTGGCAGGCGGTTGTAGATTTGTCCCACCACTGCGGCCATTTCATCCCAGCCGAACTGATCGGCGTACAGTTGCGGAAGCGGGCCGAGCTGGTTGTTTTCGATGCGGGGAGGCGCGAGATGGAGCGCATTGGAATAGCGGATGTAAGTTTCTACGGGCAACACTGGGACCGCCAGTGGCGCGAGAATTACGCCGAGCGTGAGCACGAGGCCTACGGCAACGGGTCTGGGCCATTTCACTCTTTTGGTCCAGAGTTCCCATTGGACAGATCCCGCCGCGAACACGAGAGGAAAAGCGGGGAACAGGTAATAAATCCGAGGATTGGCGACTACGATTACGGTCGCTGTGAATAGCCACGCCCACCCCAAGGCGCGAAATTGTTTTCCGGCGCTGGAAAAGAAATACCACAGGCCCGCTAGCCACACAGGTACAGTGACGGGCAGCATCGACAATGCTTCCTGGCCCCAAAAACCCAGCAGGTTCAGATCGACATTGCGCCCGCTGCGCCTAATGTTGGCCTGCAATTCGAGGAATGGGAAATGGTGCTGAATATTCCACAGCAGATTCGGCAGGAACAGCAGACCTGCGATCGCGCCGCCGATCCAGATCCATTTGTGGCGGAACGCCTGTCTCTCTGAAGTCAGCACAAGCCCGGTCACTATTCCAGCGCCGAATATCAGCATGGAGTATTTGTTCTGCAGGCCGAATCCGCAGAGCACGCCAATCCAGATCCAGGGCTTTTGATTTCCTGTTTTGATGATGCGGATCAGCAGGTAGGCGAATCCCATCCAGAACAGGGGCTCGAAGGAGTTCATGGAGTAGAACGCATCCAGGGCAAGAAAACCCGGGGCAAGAAGTGTGCACAACGCGGCCAGGCCTTGCGCGAATCGGTCTCCGCCCAGCTCGCGGGCGATCACGCCGGTTAACAGCACCAGGGCGGCACCGGCGACGGCGGGAAGGAAACGAATGCTCTGCAAGGAGTCGCCGAATAAGACGCGAGAGAATTTCAGGATCACGGCGACCAGCGGCGGCTGGTCAACGTAGCCCCAATCCAGATGATCGCTACAGGCGAGGTAATAAAGTTCGTCAACGAAGTATCCGTAGCGATGGCTTGCGTAGAGATGCACCAGCAGTTTCGCCGCGGCGAGGATGAGAACAGTGATTCCCCCGGCGCTGGCGAGCCATCGTGCCCGTTGCATCATTCCATCTTAGAAATTCACTGGATACGGATGGTGATCGTGTTTGAAACCTGGCCGTCGACAGTGAGAACCACATTCGATTCCCCTGCGCCTCGCAAGCTCAAGGGCAACTGGACGTTTACCTGATCCAGCCCTGGGTAGGTGGTCTGCGCACCTGCGAATTGGACTGAAACCGAAGTGCCGGCGATGGTCATGTGAACGTTGGAAAGAGAGCTTCGGCCACGGATGCCTGTGCCGTAGAACGAAACGTAAATCGGCGTATCGACGCCAAGCACGATCGGCACAGAGGAGCAAGTGCCGCTGGAGCACTGGAACACCGTTACAGGCGACTGAAGGTTTCCGTTCACCTGTGTCTGAAGGGCCGTGGCGGCGGCGACACCAGTGCCCGTGCTGCTCATGCTGAACAACTGCGGGACCACGCTCTGCACAGTTGCCGCGAAGGTTTGGGTGTTTGATCCGTTGGTCTCTTGAAGACGTCGCAGCGCCGGGGCTGGTGCCGTCCGGGACTACGAAATTGATTTGGGTGGGCGACGCATAAACCAAGCCGGCGGGCCGCGCGACACCAGCCGAGTCGGTAACGGTTAACATGACGCCGCCCAGCGATAAGGGCAAGGGAATTACGGAAGCCGTCGCGGTTGTGTTCGCCAAATTGGAACCGAATAGAGTCGCGAAGGAATTGGGAGCTACGGTGCTGGTGGTTGCCGCTGAAGACGTGACAGGACTAGGCGAAATTACGCCATAGTAGCGAGCCATCCAATACGGCAGGATGTAATCGATTCCCGCGCCTTCGACGATGCTCGAACCGCCGCCTGAAAGCTGATACGGACTTACCTGCCAAAGAAAATCCGCTGGCGGCCTCAGCAGCAGGGGGATCGGCAGGCAGGCCGCGCTGCCGCAGTCGGCCACCAGCTTGGTTGCATCTGTAAAGGGATCGCGCTTCGTTCTCTGTAGCCATTGTTCCAGGAGATTGCGGGTCTCCTGGTCGCGAGCGGTATCGGGTCCCGATAACGCGCGGTCGACAATATCGAAGAATGCGTTTTGCTGGGGGCCGGTGTGACCGCGCAGAAGACTGTAAGCCGCTTGGTAGGGGTCCGCTCCGTCCAGCCGAAGCAGATTATAGAAACACATGGAGGCGAGATTGTACTTGAAGTACGAATCGTCGCTAATGATGTCGAAACCGATGGGCAGCGGCACGGTGGCTTCGAACAACAGCTTCTGCTCGGAGTAATAGGTGGAAAACTTTGATGAGTTGACGTGCTTGGCTACTTCCAGAATCGCCAGTAGTTCGTCGGGACGGGATAAAAAGGACGTGGTGGTGGACCCGTCCGGCAGGGTGATGCTCCAGTTGTGTCCGGTGAGGAAGGCGGTGAGCCGGGTGACCAGATCGGAGATACCGGACTTCGTGGTGGGGTCGTCAATCAGATCGTAGGCGGCGCCCAACCCGAAGATCGCTCCGACGAACTCGTCGCGCGAGGTGTTGCCCACCCAGAACCATGGGCGCGGCTTGATGAATGCCATTGGCGGATTCCTCGCTGGCGATTCCCTGGGCGTAAGGCGAATCCGCCTGCACGATGCAACGCGCCAGAAGATTGGTGCCAGTCACGTCGGACAGGCTCTTGAGTCCGGCAAGGGCTGCCTGGGCATTCTTTAAGGCGTCCGGTGATTGGGTCACTTTGTAACGGAACGCCTCGGCTGCGAGGTAGGCTCCCGTCCAGAGCGCGGAGTCCCCGCAGCGAGTGTAGCCGATGATCTGATTGCTGGACGCGGATGAATAGATAGGGTCCAGGATGGTTCCGAAAGGAAGATGCTTGGCCTGGATGTTGGCCGAGATCGCTAAGGCATCGGCTTCAGAAGCACTTGCGGGCTGCGACGGAAAGCGCCAGCAACAAATGAAGCAAGAACATCTAAAGACACCCCTTCCCCGGACGCAGGTCTGTATCTATTGACGCATGCGTCGGGGAATCGGGTTCGTCAAAGCGTGGCTATCGCCTGCCGATTACGCAGGGAGTGTCTTTTAGACCTGTTACTTTTGCGGCCTCGGTATCCATGGTCAACAGGAACGGGCTCGGGTTGAATGCCGACGGTACGCCTTCAAATTGGATGTCGGCGGGGACTTCGGGTTTGCCGTTCAAGGGCTTGTCGAGCTTCAGGAGGATCTCGCCTATCGGACTGTCCTGGTTCGGCGTTTTGATTGCGACCAGCAGTTCCTTAGGGTGGCATGCCGGTTTGGCCTCGACCACTACTCCTGCAAGCGCGGGCACCGCAGAAGTTCTTCAATTCGGAATCGAAATAGTCGCTGCCGTTGGGAGCCGTGAGAGCGCCTTTGATCTTCATCCACAAGGCGAGTTGGGGATTGGCTTTTTCGAAGTCGACCTGTTTCTCCAGCGCAATTTCCGCGCCGCTCTTTAACGTGAAGTCGGCCGGCGGAAGGGGTGAGGTAATCGCGAGCGCTTTTAATTGCTTCAACGCATCGGGGTCGGCGCCGTGATATTGGTTATAGATTTTTTCCAGGTAGGGCTCGGCGGTTCCCTGCTGCCATTTGGGGTCGACCATCGCGGTTTGTGGGTCAAGGCTGGAGGCGCGGGCGAATTCGTAGATGGCGGCGGGCGCCTTTTCGGGATGAGTTTTCTGCAGACACAAGAGCGCGCTGCCCAGCGACCAGGCCGCTTGCGCGCTGGCCGGAAATTCGCCGATGGCTTTGCGAGCCTCAGTCTCGGCCGTTTCACAATCTTTATGATTCATCGCCTGCGTGGGCGGGATCAGCGCGGTATAGAGCAAAGCTGCATGGGCGGCGCCTTGCATATCCTTTCGCGCCTGGGCCCATGCATCGGCTGCGACGCCCTCAGGAGCCTTATCGTAGGCGGCAAGCTGATGCGCCGCTTGAGCGCCCAGGGCTAGTTGCGCCGGTGTGGGATCGGGCACTTTTTGAATTGCTTGGGCCAATACGTAGAGAAGCTTGATCTGCTGGGCGGGCCCGGAGAGGGCCGTACTGAGATCCTTGGCCAGCAACTCAGATGCGGCGTCCAACGCTTTCGCCGGCTGGTTGGAAGCCGCCAGGGCCTGAACATTCAGCGCGGAGCGATCGTCTTTGTAATCGGAGTCGGGAAATTTTTGCTTCCAGGCATCCAGGTCCGTGAGCGCTTTTTGTGGATTATTGGCAGCGAGGTCCTTGGAGACCGCGTTATAAGCGTCATATTCGGCTTGCGATTTGAACTGCCGTTCTGCTGACGCCAGCATTCCACCGGCGAGCAGGCACACTACGACTGTATTGAGTCTGAACATGATTTGCTCCTTTTAAGCGCTATTTAGTGCGGCAATATTTCCAGCGAAACATCGTCGACGTAGATGTGTCCGTGTCCCGCTGAACTTACTCCAAAATTCAAAAGCGTGGCGTCGTCCTCAACATGAACCGAAACATTGGAGGCCGTCCAATCCCCGGGCGCAAGAGGGCGGTCCGAAACGCGCTCGCCAGCGCCTTTGGTCCGATCGACGCTGATCCACAATTGAGCTGGGTCGCCTTCCACGCGCACACGTGCGCGCAGGCGGACGGTCTTGGACCGATAGGCGGCCGCGCTGAAGCTCTGTATGAAATCGCCTGTGACACGCATCGGCGCACCATCGGGCACCAGCACCACTGTGCAACTCAAACCGGCCGGGCAACCAGAATCTTTTGGTAACACGGGCGTAAACCATCCGGCCGGCACGTCACCTGGACCACCCAATGCGAAGTTGAGCTGCGGCGGGCTCGGCAAGGTGTCGGCCCAGACGGCCAAACGTACACGAGCCTGCGCGGAAAATTCTGTCTGATCCGCGAATTCGGCGATGAGCCTGGTGTAGAGCGCCTGGGCTTCCGCTCTGCGCCCCAATTTCTCATAACACTCGCCCATCTTGAAAAGGGCCCGTGCAGTGGTCGCTCTGGGCTTGGATCCCTGGAGATTTCGTTCCAATCCCAGGACGGTTTTGTATTGTTCGATCGCGCCTTTCAAGTCGCCCAGGACTGTTTCGCGATAGGTCGCCGCTTCCATCTGCGCCTCCGGGCTTAAGGTTGCCGCGGGAAGACTTGTTGAGAGCATCACTATCACGGCTCCGAGTTTAGACAACGCTCGTAGGGGAACCTTCGCGAAACTGTCACGATTGCGTAAGAATTCGACACCTAAGAATTCAACCATCGAATCTGTACCCCAATCCGCGGACATTCAAGAGGTAACGAGGGTTGGCCGGGTCGGGCTCGATCTTCCGGCGCAGGTTCGCAATATGGTTGTCGACGATGCGGTCGGATGCGAACGTATCCAGGCCCCAGACGGCGTCCAGCAATTGTTCGCGCGTGAGCACACGGCCGCGAGCGCGAAGGAAAAATTGGAGCAACTTAAATTCCAGGGGCGTGAGGTCCACGGGCGAGCCGTTGACGCGCAGTTCGGCGCGGTCGATATCGAGCTCCGCGTCGCCAAAGGAATAAGAGGATGGCTCGGGACCGTTTGAAGCCGCCGACCTGCGCAAGAGCGCCTTGATGCGTGCGCGGAGTTCGCGAGTGCCGAAAGGTTTCGTGACGTAATCGTCGGCGCCCAGCTCCAGCCCCATGACTTTCTCTTCCTCGCGGGCCTTGGCGGTCAGCATCAGAATGGGCGCGCGCATACCGCTTCTGCGAAGGTCGCGGCAGACCTCGAAACCGTCTTTGCCGGGAAGCATAACGTCCAGCACGATGAGGTCGAATGCCGATTCCTTGGCTCGGCGCGAAGCCTCTACGCCGTCGCCCATCACTTCGACTTCATAGCCTTCCATTTTCAGATCGTCTTCCAGGCCGAGTGCGATACCTGGCTCGTCTTCCACGACTAAGATCCTCTTCATGCCGCTCGCACCCCTGGAAGCAGCATGGTGAAGACGCTGCCCTGCCCCGCTTCGCTTGCTACCGTGATCTCGCCGCCGTGCGCGGCCACTATATGGCGGACCATCGCCAGCCCGACACCCGAGCCTTTCGCGTTTGTCGCCGCGGCGGCGCTGCCCCGGACGAACCGGCGGAAGATTTTTCTGCGCTCCGATTCTGGAATGCCGGGACCCTGATCACGCACGCGGATAGCGACATATTGATTGGAAAGACCCCAATCGATCCAAACGGTCGGATGATCGGGAGAATATTTGATGGCGTTGTCCACCAGATTGCGCAGGGCCACGCTGATTGCTTCGGGGTCGGCGTCGATCTTCAGCGGGTCACTTGCGCCCGAAAGCTCGATACGGCGGCCCTGGGCTTCCAGTTGCGGGCCAAACTCGGCGACCACTTGATGCACCAGCCGGGTCGCGTCGAGTTCCTCGAAATGATACTGACGACCGCCTGCTTCCATGCGTCCGAAGTTGAGGAGGCCTTCCACCAACCGCTCCAGCCGCGCGCTTTCCCGCAACAGCGTTTTGTAATAGAGATTCCGGCGCTCTTCGGTCGGCACGCGGCCGTGGGCCAGCAATTCGGAGAGTTGACGAACCGAAGTCAGGGGCGTGCGGAATTCATGCGATACCGCGGAAACGAAATCGGACTGCATGCGCATGGTCTCCGATTCCCGTCGAATCGCGCGGGCGATGAAGTAGGTCCCCAGAACCAGGAACAACACCATGACCGCGATGCTCAGCAAGAGAAATCTTTGCTGCGTGATCAGGCCCGAGGTGGTGACGGGGTCGGTGGCAGTAACAAAAAGGGTCCAGGGAAGCTGGCTCTCCGCCGCGGTTCGAACCGCTCCATGGGTAGAAGGGTAGCGTTGCCCAGTCAGCTCGCGGCCGTCGTTATCGGTGAGTGCATAGCGAATGCCCTCGGTGGCGGACACTTGTTTGAGGATCGACTCAGGCTTGGCGATCAGCACAGCGCGGTGGTCGGGCGTGCCGCGCCACAGCAGAAAATAGGGATGGTCGCCGATCCAGACCGTTTCCTGGCCGCGCTGGTTCGGATTGCGGGCCCGTTCCTCCCAGATTCGTGAGGCGGATTGTGCAAAGGCCAATGATTCGGGGGCAGGGGGATCGGCGTGCGACTGGGAGCTATAAAACTCGAATTGTCCCTGCGTGAGCTGCCACTCGCCGCGGTGAAGTCCATCAGAAATGGTCTGGCAGGAGGGGTTCGGCGACCCTTCCCTGCCCGTCTCGCAAAGAGCCTGCAATCCCACCAAATCAGCGGGAGCGCCGGCCACGTTCGCCGACTTAATTCCAACAAGGCGGCGGTAGAGCGCACGGCTGGACTCTATCTGGCCCAGATTTCTTAACACTCGTGCCGCTCGCAACAGGGCTCCTGCGCGAACAGCGGCATCGGGCGACTCGGTCAGTTTCTGGTAGAAGTCGAACGCCTTGCGTGGTTCTTTCTGAGCGAATTCCAAGTCTTCCCCATCAGCGAAGGTTGCTGCAGAGGCTTCCGGTTGGGCTGAGGCAAAGGGGGAATAAATCAGCTTGCCTGGTGAAACCACGGTGAGCGTGTCGTCCTGGATGTGAAGCACCATGCCGGGCGAATCGGAAGCGGTATTCTCGGCGTTTTCCCACTCTCCCAGCCTGTCGCCCGTTTCAGCCAGAGTGCCTCGGAGGGTGGCGGCGATGCGGTCGGCCGCCTGTTCCAATCGCTCGCGGGAGCGCTGGGCCTCCACAAGTCGTTCCTGTTCAAATAATCGCCAGCCAAACCAAGCCAGGGCGGATACGGATACAAGGGTAAGGAGGAAAAGAATAAAAAAGAGGTTAGCGGGAGGCTTAAGCCAAGCCGGAGCCCATCGTCGGAACATCGGCCATTTAGGCATCGGCCACTCACCCCGTGGCGTCATTGTGACTCAATTATAACTCTCGTTCCGGGCTGATCTCTGTCAGGAATGTGTCAGATTTTTGGAACGAAAGTATCCTTGCCGCGTACATATGTTTAATTCGTGCAGGAATTCAACGCAGGAGGTGCGCGATGATGCCCCGAACACTCATTTCCAGGGCTACTATTACAGCCGTTTTGTTCGCCAGTGCGGCAATTCTGGCGGCTGAAACCGAGGACAGTGTCCACAAATCGATTCCTGTTCAATCCGCTACGCGATTTGGGCTGGACGTGGATTTCGGATCGATTGAGGTGACTGGCGGCGCAACCGGGACCATTGAAGTGGAGGCCATCTTCCGCGGCAACCCCGCCTCCCGCGCGGAATTTGACCGTATGCTGAAGGACTTCACACTCGATGTAAGCCGCCAGGGCTCAGGCATTTTCATCCGGGGCACATTTAAGGATGGATGGAAGCAGACTGGCATTCTGGGTCACCTGGACCATGGCATCTGCCACGATGGAAAGTGCCTGGAATACTCGAACTGGCTTAAAAGCGTGGAATTCCGGGTAAAGGTACCGTCGGCGTTTTCAGCGGATCTGCACACGCGCGGAGGGTCGGTGAGGGTGGGGGACCTTAAGGGAGAGGTAAATGCCCGCACCGCTGGAGGCTCGCTCCACTTTGGGAGCATCGGCGGCCCGGTGAATGGCGAAACTTCAGGCGGAAGCATCACATTGATCGCAAGCAAAGGCCGGGCGATTCTGCACACCTCCGGCGGATCGATTCGAATCGAGGACGCTGACGGGCGATGTGGATGCCCATACCAGCGGCGGGTCAATCGATATCTCAAGGACCACGGGCCGTGTGGTCGCGCACACCTCAGGCGGCGGCATCGTCATCGGCCAGGCTGCTAATGCGGTGGAGGCATCCACTTCGGGCGGGGGAATCACGGTGGCGATGGCTCCGAACGCCGCATTTCAAATTGATGCTTCGACGTCAGGCGGCAGTGTGCACTCCGAGTTCCCAGTGTAGGCGTGGTAAGCGATTCCGGCGGGCACACTTTGCGCGGAACGGTGAACGGGGGCGGTCCGCTGCTGCACCTGAGCACCTCGGGCGGCAGCATTCACATCCGGCGGGGAATTTAAGGCCCCCAAAACAGTCGGGCACGAACACCTGAGATATACTAACTTCTGGTACCCCCGTCCATTTAAGTCTAGGAGTCTTCAAGCACTATGTTCGACCTGTTCCGCAGCCGTGAGAAAGCAACGCGCTATCTTTTAGGCGGCCTGCTCTTTGCAGTGGCTGCCTCCATGGTTATTACGCTAATCCCCGGCTTCGGCAGCAACACTGGCAATACCGGCACGGACCCCACATTCTTGCTGAAATCGGCAACGAAAAGGTGACTGGCCAGGACGCCCAAACCATGTTCCAGCAGGTCACCTCCAGCCAGCAGATCAATTCCGACATGCTGGCGGCCTACTTCCCGCAGTTTGTGGAGCAGATGATCCTTCAGCGCGCGGCACTCTACCAAGCCGAACGCATGGGTCTGACGGTGACCGATGACGAATTGATAACCGGTCTTCAGTCTCAGATTCCGCAGGCATTTCAGGCTGGCGCAGACGCCAAGGCTGTCGAGGAACAATATTATGCTTCGCAAGGCCAAACTGTTCACGATGGGCGAAGAGGCTCTACGCAAGCAATTGATTGTCCGCAAACTGGAAAACGCGACTCTCCAGGGGGTTGTGGTGAGCCCTAAAGAAGTGGAAGACGAGTATCGCAAGAAATACGAGCGCGCGAAGATCCAATACATAGCATTCCCGCCGGGCAAGTTCTCTGAGCAGATCAAGCCAACCGAGCAGCAACTTAAGGACTATTTCGAAGTCAATCACGCCAAATACTCGATGCCTGAGAAATACGCCTATCAGGTGCTGGTGCTGGATCAGGACAAGATGGAGGCCGCTCTCCAGATCACCGATGAGCAACTTCATCAGGCCTACGCCGCTTCCATGGACAACTTCCGCATGCCGGAACGCGTGCACGTCCGGCACATCCTGATCAAGGCGGACAGCAAGGCATCGGATGCGGAGAAGAAGGCCGCGCTCGCCAAGGCGGAAGATGTTCTTAAACAGTTGAAGGCCGGTGGCGACTTCGCCGCGCTGGCTAAGAAATATTCCGACGATCCTGGTTCCAAGGACAAGGGCGGCGATCTGGACTTCTTAGTCCAAGGTCAGACGGTACCGGAGTTCGACAAAATGTCGTTCAGCCTGCCTCCACATCAATTGAGTCCGATTGTAACCACGCAGTTCGGTTATCACATTATCGAAGTGCTGGAGAAACAACCGGCGCACGTCAAACCGTTTGACGAAGTAAAGGCTGGCCTTCTGGCGGATCTGCGCAAGCAGGCGGTAACCGATAAAATGCAGTCTTCAGGCGACCAGATGCATGCCGCCTTGGTGAAAGATCCCACTTCGGCTGCCGCGGTTGCCAAACAGTACGGCGCGGACCTGGTGGATGTCCCCAACGGCGGCCCGGGCGAGCCAATCCCAGGTTTGGGTGTTTCGCCGGAAGTCGATACGACCCTGCGAGGCTTGGCGAATAACGGTGTTTCCGAAGTGTTGACGCTTCCGGGCAATCGCCTGGTGGTTATCGTTTTGAATCACAAGACTCCGCCACGACCTGCGTTTGCTTGACGAAGTTACCGACCGCGTTCGCTCCGCTTACATCGCGGAGCAGACGCAGAAGATCTCCCATGAAAAGGCCATGGAAGCCGCGGATCGAATTAAGAAGGGTGAGGATCCTGAAGCTGTTGCGAAATCCATGAAGCTGGAAGCGACCACTTCCACGGATTTCTCGCGGAACGATTCGGTGGAAGGGCTCGGGCCGGCGGTCTATGTGGAAGAGGCCTTCTCCAAAGCCGGCAGGTACGGTGCTTGGTCCCAGCATGATTCAGGGCAAAGACATCGTGTACAAAATTATCGGCCGCACCGAAGCAAACATGGGCGCCTTCGCGGCAGAGCGTGAACAGCTTGTGTTCGCCATCAAGCAGAGGAAAGCCAAGGATCAGTACGACCTTCTGATGGACTCGATCCTTACCAAGCTGACGGACGAAGGCAAAGTGAAAGTGCATCGCGATGCGATTCAGAAGCTGGTCGGATCCTACCGGCGCTAGTCTGAATGGCTGAACTTCTAGAAGTCTGGCGGAGTCTCACCGATCCGGACAAGCTGATTTATCTTCTGTCCCAGGTGGTGACGGGTGGGTTCGGCTATTTATTGCTCGCCGCGATTGTATTTGCAGAGACCGGGCTATTAGTAGGCCTGTTTCTTCCTGGCGATTCGCTGCTGTTTACGGTCGGCGTCGTGGCCGGAGCGGGCGAGCTCAATATCTATCAAATCTGCGCGCTTCTCGCGACGGCGTCCATTCTAGGGGACCAAAGCGGATATCTCCTGGGCTATCGTACGGGACCGAGCATTTTCTCGCGCAAAGATTCGCGACTGTTCAAGCAGGAATACGTGACCCGGACGCAGCAGTTCTACGAGAAGCACGGCGGCAAGGCATTGATCTATGCGAAGTTCGTCCCGATCGTACGCACTTTCGCGCCGTTCATGGCCGGCGTGGGGCGCATGCGGTACGCCCGGTTCCTGGCTTTCAACGTTGTCGGCGGTTTGGGTTGGGTGCTTTCGATGACGCTTGGCGGGTTACGCCCTAGGCGGATACCCGCTGATCCGAAAGCATTTCGAGAAGGTGGTTATTGGCGTGGTGGTGTTGAGCGTGATGCCGCTGATTCTGACGTATTTCCGATCGCGGCAACCGAAGCCGGCAACGACTTAGAGGTGCCTCAGCGCCGCCTTCACCACCGGGTCTCTCTTGAACTCCAACTGATCCCCTTTGGCGACTCCGAACTTCAGGTTAAACAGATCCTGCTTTAGCCGGCTCCGAATCCAGTCGCCCTCTTTAAGCCAATCCGACACCGACGGCTGAATGTTGCGCTCTGATAGAAACACCTTTAGTTCATCCAGCATAGAGCCGGGCACTTCGAAACTCTCGGGAATATCGTGGGTTCGCAAATAATCCGTCGCGAAGGCCGTGAACGACCCGGTGGCATCCAGCACAGACCGCAGCCGACTTTGCGTGTCGGGAACAACGATTTCATCCGGCTGAATGCCACCTCCGCCGCGAACGGTCCGGCCCTTGTCCGTTTTGAACGGGCCTTTTTCAACGGTGGTGGCTGCCGTGAGTTCCACTCCCGCAAGTACCTTCTGGATGGAGCGGCCGCTGGGCGTATAGTAAAGCGCGGTGGTCAATGCGAGGCCGCTTCCCGAGGAAAGAGGATAGACTTGTTGCACCAAACCCTTGCCATACGTCGGCTCGCCTATGACGGTGGCTCGATCGTGGTCCTGCATGGCTCCCGTGAAAATCTCAGATGCGCTGGCACTTTTTGCGTCCACCAAAACCGAGATAGGGAACGTGTAAGGCCTGTTGAGTTTTTTCACGCGCACTTCTTCCGACCCTGCGGCGCGACCTTTTACTGTGAAGATCAACTGATCGGGCTGTAGAAACAAAGACGCGATCTCCACTGCCGATTTAACGTCGCCGCCCGGATTGGCGCGCAGGTCGATCACCAGTCCCTTTAATGAGGCGCCGCCCAGTTTTTCGATCGTCTCCTTGACCAACTTTCCGCTGGGCCCTTCAAACGCGGTCAGACGCAGAAAGCCGATGCCGGGACTTAGCAGGAAGGCGCGATCCACCGAGGGCGTATCCACCACCACCGGCGTCAATGTAAAACGAAGCAACCTGACATTACCCGGACGCCGTACATCCAGACCCACTTCATGCTGCCTGGCCTCGGTCATGAACTGAATTAATTGATCGGAGTCCAAACGCGAGAGCGCGATGTTGTTGATCGCAAGAATTTCATCTCCCCCGGCAAGGCCGGCCTTGGCCGAAGGCGTTCCATCCATGGTCTGCAGCACGACCACGCGGCCAGGCAGCACGCTGACAATCATTCCGAAACCCTTCTGCTCGCTGCGCTGCATTTGCTGGAGCTGCTGAAACTGGCCTGGGTCGAAGAAGATCGAATGCGGATCGAGCGTCCGCAGCATACCCGGAATGGCGCCCTGGTAAATGGCCGTTTCCGACGAGATGGGATCGGCCGATTGGGATTCAAGGATGGAGAAAACGTCCACCATCCTCTTGATTTCCCGCTCGGGATCAGCGTCGGCTCCGTGCGCGAGGCTCGCGCAAACGGGCAGCAATAGCAACAACAGTTTCATTGGTTACCGCGTGTATCGCGTGGCCTTCTGCGCTTCATGACGTTCCATGTGCGAGTTCGATCAGACGGTCCAACAGCGCTCCGAAGCTCAAGCCCGCAGCTTCCCACATCTTCGGATACATGCTGATGGAAGTAAATCCCGGCATGGTATTTATCTCGTTAACAAACAGCTCACCGGATTCTCCATCCATCAGAAAATCGACTCGCGAGAGTCCCTCGCAACCCATCGCCTTGTATGCTTCTACCGCCATGCTACGCAGGTCTTCGGTTTGATCGAGAGAAATGGGCGCGGGCAACAGGGTCTTGGACGTATTCAGAATGTATTTGTCTTCGTAGTCGTAAAATTCGCGGGATGGAATCACTTCGCAGGGCACGGCAGCTTTGGGTTTGTCGTTGCCCAATACGGCGCACTCAAATTCGCGCCCGATCACTCCGCGCTCGATGATGATTTTCCGGTCGTATTCAGAGGCAAGCTGAAGCGGCCGCGTACAGCTCGGCCCGGCATTTCGCTTTTGAAATCCCCACCGAAGATCCGAGGTTGGCCGGCTTCACAAACATGGGGAATGGAAGCCGCTCACAGATCTGGTCGATTTGAAAGTCGTCGCGGCCGACCGTCATGAAGTCGACTACCGGAATCCCGCGCTCTTTCATGAGCCGCTTCTGAAAGTCCTTATCCATGCATGCCGAAGACCCGAACACGCCGGTTCCCACATAGGGCAGGCCGGCGAGTTCGCATAGCCCCTGGATGGTGCCATCCTCGCCGAAGGTCCCGTGCAAAACGGGAAACACCAGGTCGATATCGGGATTTTCACCGGGCTCCGGCAGAATCGGCCCGGGCTGCCAACGGCCTTCTCTGCTAATGAAAAGGCGCTTCACGTCGTATTTCGATGGGTTCAGCCCGGCGATAATCGACTCCGCGGAGCGGATCGAAATTTCATGCTCGCCGCTGCGGCCTCCGTACAGCACAGCTACCTTAAGCATCAAAGAATCCTCTTCCCCATGGCTGACGTCACCAATTCCACCCCCAGCAAAGCAGTCCGGTTGGCGATATCGAGCACCGGATTCACTTCCACCACTTCCATGGATGTCATGCGTGTGGAATCGCAAATGGTTTCGACGGCCAGATGCGCCTCCCGGTAAGTAATGCCACCGGGAACAGGCGTTCCCACCCCGGGAGCCTCGCTAGGATCCACGGCATCCATGTCGAAAGACAAATGGAACCCTTGCGTACCATCTGACGCGAAGCGGATTGCGTCGGCGATTACCGCTCGCATCCCGCGCTCATCAATGTCGCGCATGGTGAATGGATGCACTCCGGCGCCCAACACATTGGCGACTTCAATCTGGTCCACGCTACGCAGCCCCACAATCGCGACGTTATTCGGATGGATGGACGGACAATAACCTGCCAGATGGGACAGTTCGTGTGGTCCCAAGCCGATCGCGCACGCCAGAGGCATGCCGTGGACATTTCCACTGGGGCTCGACTCAGGCGTGTTCATATCCGCATGCGCGTCGATCCAGATCAGCCCCAGCTTCTTTCCTGTTTTATGGAAAAACCGCGACATCCCGGCTAGCGTTCCGGCGGCAATAGAATGATCGCCTCCCAGCACCAGCGGAAATCGGCCATCGTCTGCCGCTTTTTCCACTAACTGTGACAGCCGCGCGCAGGTGTGGACGATCTGTGGCAGGAAGCGCGCGTGCGACGGACCCGAGGGAAGGCTCTCCGGCTGGTCCACCACCACGTTGCCCCAATCCTGAACATCGTAGCCGAGCTTCTGGAGCTTCTCGTTCAGACCGGCCACGCGCAAGGCGGAAGGCCCCATATCCACGCCGCGGCGGCCAGCCCCTAAGTCCATTGGGGCGCCAACGATTGCAATGTGAGAGTGACGCAATTTCCAATTATCGCGCGCCTGTCCTTTCGGCATGTAGTTTCCCGGCAAAATGCCGATTGGTAGCGCTTATGGGGCACCGCGATCTACGGCGGAACAAACGGACGGCCTATACCGGCTCCATCGAGGTGTCTTGGATGGACGGCGGCCAGGCGAAGTTCACCCGGGGCCGCTGCGTCGACCTTTCCGCGGACGGACTCCTTCTCGAACTGCCCGTCTCCATGCAGGTCCGCACCGTGGTCACGTTGCGCTTCGACCGCATTCAGCTCATTGGCACGGCATCGGTCCGGCACACGCGCCGCGCGGGAATGAAATTCCGCTTGGGGTTCGAATTGAGCCAGCATTTGCAGGAACAGATCGCCCGCAACCTCGAAACAATTCAAGCACTTAGCCAGCCCTCTTGATCATAGAAAGTTTCAATCCACTGCATTAAAAGAATCGAACACAGACCCACCGCGCCGGGGTCGTATACTTGTTCCACGCCTCGTAGCGTACCTATGAAAACCAAGTGTGTTTCCATGACCCGCGCCTTCCTCGTTCGAACCGCGCGCATGATTCTGATTTTGGCTCTTGGCTCTCTGTACGCCGGAGTCGCGCTGGCGCAGACCGCTCCGGTAGCGGAGGCGAAGCGCATGGACGATCTTGAGAAGGCGGTCCAAGCGGC
The DNA here is from genome assembly GCA_963766615.1 of Terriglobia bacterium. GTDB lineage: Bacteria > Acidobacteriota > Terriglobia > Bryobacterales > Bryobacteraceae > Palsa-187. The sequence continues at coordinate 7,380 of CAVYBC010000002.1, read as the reverse complement.
CCAGATGGCCGGGGACAACGCCTGGATGCTGGTGAGTGCCGCTTTGGTCCTGATGATGACCGGTCCCGGGCTGGCGCTGTTCTACGGCGGGTTGGTTCGCCGGAAAAATGTCTTAGACACCATGATGCACAGCTTCATTTTGATGGCCGTGGTGACGGTGTTGTGGGCGATTGTGGGTTATAGTCTCGCGTTCGGGGACGGCAGTGCGTTTGTGGGCGATTTGAAGTATATGTTCCTGCGTGGCGTGGGTGCGGCCCCGAATGCCGACTATGCTCCCACCATTCCGCAGCAGACCTTCATGGTCTACCAGTTGATGTTTGCCATTATCACGCCGGCTCTGATCTCGGGCGCATTCGCGGAGCGCATGAGATTTTCGGCGATGCTGCTGTTCACCGTGCTTTGGGCCCTGTTTGTTTATTTCCCCATGGCGCACATGGTCTGGGGCAAGGGTGGATTGCTGAACGCGAGTTTGGGCGGACGCTTCCCTACCTTCGATTTCGCGGGTGGAACGGTGGTGCACATTACGTCGGGGATGTCTGCGCTGGTATGCGCCCTCTATTTAGGGAAAAGGCTCGGGCCTCCTGGTGAGTCGATGCGCCCCCACAATTTGGTGTTGAGCGCGGTGGGCGCGTGTCTTCTGTGGGTGGGCTGGTTCGGATTCAACGCGGGCAGCGCCCTGGCGGCCTCTTCGCTTGCCACCAGCGCGTTCGTCGCGACTCATTTTGGAGCCGCGGCCGCGGCGCTGAGCTGGATGGGCGCCGAATGGATCCATTCAGGAAAACCGAGCGTGCTGGGCGCGATCTCAGGTTGCGTCGCAGGCTTGGTGGCGATCACGCCGGCTTCCGGGTTCGTCCAGCCGTTTCCCGCTTTGCTGATTGGCTTCGCGGCCGGTTTGGTTTGTTATTTGATGGTGGCCAAGGTGAAGCAGAAGTTCGGCTATGACGACGCGCTGGATGCGTTCGGCGTACATGGAATAGGCGGGACTTTGGGGGCTCTGCTGACAGGCATTTTTGCAACTAAGGACGTCAACGATCTTTTCAAAGGGAAGCCCATGGGCTGGGTGGACGGCAATGCCGGGCAGATGTTGAATCAGGCAGTCGGTTGCCTGATCGCCATCACGCTTGGAATTGTGGGTACCTATGTCATTCTGAGAGTGTGTGATGCGGTACTCGGTGTACGGGTGGATAAGCAGGAAGAAATTGCGGGTCTCGATCTCAGTATGCACGGAGAAGAAGGCTACAATTTCGATTCGTAAACCTGATTTCCATGCCTGCATTTGCGATCCATACGAGCTAATTAGGAGAAACCGATGAAGAAGATCGAAGCCGTGATTCAGCCCCACAAAATCGAGGAAGTGAAGGAAGCGCTCAAGTCAATCGGGGTGGACGGCATGACCATCACCGAAGTACGTGGTCATGGACGCCAGAAGGGTCACAAAGAAGTCTATCGCGGCATGGAATATCAAGTAGACCTTCTGCCGAAAGTAAAGATAGAGATGGTGGTGCCTGACGGCCGATTGGAAGAGGTGGTCCACACACTCTCCGCGGCTGCGCGAACCGGAAAAATCGGCGACGGAAAGATTTTCATTTTTGATGTTGCGGAGGCGATTCGCATTCGCAACGATGACCGCGGCGACAGCGCCTTATGAAACGGCATTAGCAAGGAGCAGAGAGCACAGTGACAGACACAGTGGTCCATCCCCCGCCTTCGGCCGAGCAGGTCCAGAAGACCCTCGCGGAACTGTCGGAGGATGTGGAAACAAAAGTTCGGATTGCCTACCAGCAGACGTTCGGCGCTCGCAATCAGGCCGGACTTGCAGTAGCCGCGGTTGGGGGATTTGGCCGGAAGGAGTTGTTTCCCCATTCCGACGTGGACCTGCTGCTGCTGATTCCATCTGAAAAGGACATGCCTCCCAAAGAGGTGATCTCCGCGTTCCTCCAGGTGCTCTGGGACGCGAAGCTCCGTCCCAGCCATTCCGTTCATACCATCGCCGAGTGCATCTCCGAGCAGTCCGATAATGCCGAGTTCACCATCAGCCTGCTGGACCGCCGCTTCCTTACCGGCGACCGAAACGTTTTCGATTCGCTCGAGAAAAATTTTTCCATTTTTCTAAAAAAGAAGGCCGTGACGATCGCCAATCAGATTGCGGGCCTGGCGGAAGGGCGGCGCTCCAAATTCCAGAACACGATTTACCACCTGGAGCCGAATATCAAAGAAGCTCCCGGCGGTTTTCGCGATCTGCACGCCGTTCGTTGGCTGCTCGCACTGGAACCACAGGATGGAATCCCCGACCTCAAAGCTTCGTTTCATTTTCTGTCCGGCATTCGAGTGCGCCTGCACGAGCGAGCGGGCAGAGATCAAAACACGCTGACGTTTGAAGCCCAGGACTCGCTTTCCACCGACCCCAGCGAATTGATGCGTCAGTATTACCTGCACGCCCGCGTCATCGATCGCGCCGTGCGCCAGGCGGTAGAGACGGCCACGGAAAAGAAAGATTCGCTCCTGGGCCGGTTTCATGATTGGCGGTCGCGCCTTTCTACCACCGACTTCACCGTCTCCAAGGAGCGTGTGCTGTTGCGCAACCCGCAGCCGCCGCGCGACCTGAGCCTGTTCGAATTTGTGGGACGTCATGGCCTTCGTCTGGCCCCGCGAACGGTAGAGCGGCTGAACGGTTTCGTTCCGCAGGCCAAGTGGGAAGACTGGAAACGTCTGTTGACCTTGGGGCATGCCTCGGCTGGATTGCGGGCGATGCAGGAATCGGGCGTGCTTCATAGCGCGCTGCCGGAATGGCGCAACATCGAATGCGCCGTGGTGCGGGATTTCTATCATCGCTACACAGTGGATGAACACACTCTGGTCGCCATCGATTCTATTGAAGCGATCACCGACGGACGCTTCAAGGAACTGCTGAAGGAAATCGAGCATGTTTCCCTGGTACGGTTCGCGTTGTTGCTGCATGACATCGGCAAGGGCTCGGGCCGCGATCACTCCGAGGAAGCAGTGGAGATCGCGGGGCGCGTGCTGCAGAGGCTTGGCGCGCCCAAGGAAGATCTGGAAGCAATTGTATTTTTGATTCGCGATCACCTGGTGCTTTCCAGCGTCATGACTTCGCGCGATCTGCACGATTCCGAAACGGCGCGGCAACTCGCTGAACGTGTCGGTACAGTGGAGCGCCTCAAAATGCTGGCCATTCTCACCTTCGCCGACATTAGCGCGGTGAATCCCCAGGCGATGACCCCCTGGCGACTGGAACAGCTTTGGCGCGTGTACCTGCTGGTGCATGATGAACTCACGCGCGAGCTGGATGCTTCGCGTATTCACGATGCCTCGGGTGCGGGCTCGGAACGGGCCCTGTTCCTGGAAGGCCTGCCTACGCGGTACCTCCGCACGCATGCTCCCGCCGAGGTGGACTCACACGTCCAGTTGGCGCGGCAACTGGAATCGCGACCTGTGGCGGTGGAGATCACGCATCAGCGCGGCGTGCATAAACTAACACTTCTAACGCAAGACAAGCCCGGACTGTTCGCAGGCGTCTCCGCGGCGATTTCGAGTTTCGGGCTGAACATCGTGAAGGTGGAAGCGTTTGCCAACGCGTCGGGTGTGGTGGTGGACACCTTTACCTTCTCCGATCCTCACCGGACGCTGGAACTCAACCCGACCGAGGTCGATCGCCTGCGGGGTGTCGTTCGCAAGGTAGTAGAAGGCAAGCTGGACGCCGACAAGCTCCTGCGCGGACGACCTAAGCCGCTGCTGCCCGGCAAAGCTCGTGTGGCTCCGCGCATCGCTTTTAATAACGATGCCTCCCAATCGGCGACCCTGGTGGAAATCGTTGCCGAGGACCGGCCAGGCCTGCTGTACGATTTGGCTCACACCATCTCACTGCAGAATTGCAATATCGAAGTCGTCCTGATCGATACCGAGGCGCACAAGGCGCTGGATGTCTTCTACCTGACATCGGCTGGCCAGAAGCTCTCAGCGGAATTGCAGGAGAAGTTGAGGGCCGCACTGGTGGAGGCCTGTTCAGGCCGGTAAAAATTCCGTCTTCGCAAGCGCTCGAGTCCCTGGAAACCCGCCGCCCTCAGGCTACGTCCGTCAAATATCGTCTTGAAAGCACCTGGGCGAACTTTGGACGCTCCGAAAGACTTAAACTAAGAGGTAATCCTTCTGTTCGTGGGACGAGCCCGAGTAATCATCCACTAATGAAACTATTGCGAAACCTGACCGGCGCCCTTTTGGCTGCCACTCTGTTTTTGAGCTTGTGCGAAGGCCAGGCACCCTCTTTTAATATTTCGAATTTCGCAGGAAACGGCACGCCGGGTTTCTCCGGAGACGGGTCGACTGCTACCGGCGCCCAACTGAACACGCCTTTCGCCGTAGCCATTGCGGGTTCCAGCGTCTACATCGCCGATTCCGCCAATAATCGCATTCGCGTCGTGACGGGAGGGAGCATTTCCACTGTCGCGGGTACCGGCACGGCAGGCAATGCCGGAGACGGGGCCAAAGCGACTGCGGCCCTAATGACGAACCCTGCCGGTATTGCAGTGGCAAGCTCCGGGACATATTATCTCTCCGATACTCCGAACGCAGAGGTCCGTGTCGTATCGGGCGGAAATATCAACATTTTCGCGGGGACCCCCGGGACGCCGGGCTTTTTAGGCGACGGCGGGGCCGCCAACGTTGCAAATGTCAACCTGCCCTCGGCCCTGCTGGTGGATTCGGCCGGAAATGTCTATATCGCCGACACCGCCAATAACCGCATCCGCAAGGTGACCACCGACGGCAACATCAACACCATTGCGGGCAACGGCCTTATGGGCCTCGCAGGCGACGGCGGACCGGCTCTGGCAGCAGCCTTTAGCAGGCCCCAAGGACTCGCGCTGGATGCGGCAGGTAACCTTTACATTGCCGATACAGATAACAACCGTATCCGCAAAATAACCACCGATGGGAAGATCGCCACCATTGCCGGTTCGGGTACCGCGGGCGGATATGCAGGCGACGGAGGACCAGCTATCAGCGCCCTGCTCAATCACCCTCGCGGCGTCTCGGTGGACGGAGCAGGTAATGTCTACATCGCCGATACCTTTAATCAACGGATCCGTGTGGTGCTGCCGAACGGCACCATCTACACCATCGCGGGCCTCGGCATTCAAGGTTACGGAGGGGATGGCGGCGCGGCGATTGTAGCGGAACTCAACTTTCCCACCGGCGTCGCGGTATCGGGCGCCAATGTTTACGTCACCGACAGCGGGAATCACGCGATTCGCCTTCTCACTCCAGCGCCCAGCGCACCAACCATTGTTTCCGGCGGCGTGGTTGGAGCAAGCGCTTACGGCGCCTTTCCGACTGTGGCTCCTGGTTCGTGGATCGAAGTCTACGGCGCCAATCTGGCCAACACTACTCGCGGTTGGACGTCCGGCGACTTTAACGGGATCAACGCACCTCAATTTTTGTCGGGATCTTCGGTCGCTATCGGTGGCCAGTTGGCGTACGTTTCTTACGTCAGCCCTACCCAGGTGAATGCGCAGATTCCTTCCAGTGTGGGGCCCGGGCCTCAGCAGATATTCGTCTCGAACGCGTCAGGTTCGTCGGGGCCGGTCGGGATTAATGTAGCCGCCACCATGCCGGGCCTGCTCGCGCCGGCACAGCTCCAAATCGGAGGCAAACAATACGTGGGGGCTTTTTTTGCCGATGGCACTTATGTTCTGCCTCCCAACTCGATTGCTGGAATAACATCGAGAGACGCTAAGCCCGGCGATACTATCATTCTTTACGGAGTCGGGTTCGGCGCCGTATCTCCGGCTGTAAAGGCGGGCCAGATATCTCAGGGTCAGAACAAACTCGTAACCCCTGTGCAGATCCTCTTTGGCCAGACTTCGGCCACGCTGGCTTATCAGGGACTCTCCCCCGGCTCGGTGGGCCTCTACCAGTTCAACGTAGTGGTGCCGAATGTCGCCGCCAACGACGCCACGCAGATCACCCTGACCCAGGGCGGCGTTGCGAACCAGCAGACACTCTACACGGCCATATCGCACTAGCCCCTCTGCCTACTTTCTCTCCAACCTACTTTGACGGCAGCGGCGGAGGAAGCGGCGCAGGATTCTCGTAGCCCCGAGTCCCATCCTTACGTATCGGTCCGGGTCCAAAGCCAAGGTGCTTCTGATCCTGATTATTTTCGCTGCAGGAATACTCTTCGAGCCCCTCGTCCGGTTTGCCGAGCACCCAGGTTCTGGAATAAGTGAACGGCTTGGTGTAAAACTTGGGATCCTCAATCAGCGTTTCCACATGAATGTGATCCATGTCCGGCCTGGTCCAGCGCTCTACTACATGTAATGCGTCGCTGTGAGGGTTCGCATTCTCATCGATCCACACTTTTTCTCCTTTGAATCCGACTGAATCGATCACCAGCGCATCCTTATCCCACTTTCCGATTTCTTCTCCAAAGAAGGATGGGTCCGGGTCGTCCGAATGCTTCCGATTTGCATCGATAGGAATTAGGCGGTAGTAGCTATAGAAATAGAGAAAGGCGACCTTATGGGCGCCCTGCAGAACTTCAAAGGGAAGGCCACTGGCGTTGTGGCGCGGACTTCCACCGAGATGCAAAGGCTTTCCGGGTCGATGGTCGCGGTAAGGTTGTGTTGCAGGGCCGCCTTGCCGGCGGTAGTAACGGAAGTTTGAAACCCGGAAGGTCCTTCCCGATGTTGCCTCCCGGTTGGGTGGCTTTGGTGCCTTTCCAGTAACCGCTGAGGTCGGGATGTCCGTCGGCAGTCTTAGGAGCGGGAGCCGATTGCGCGAACAAAACGGTTCCGGCTAGCTGACATCGCAATCTGTAGGGTTCTCAATTTGTGTCTCCTCGCCGTTGGTGTTTGTCCTGATATTATCCTAGAAGCAGCCAGCCCACGTTAGGAGGCCCGATGGTGACAAAACGATTTGGCATCGCCGCCGCAAGCTTTGTGTTGATTTGGGCCCTACCTGTGGCCGCGCATCACTCCTTCGCCGCCGAGTTCGACGGTCCAAGGCCATCCGCATAAAAGGAACGCTGTCAAAGATTGAGTGGACCAACCCCCATTCGTACTTTTATGTGGACATGAAAGACGAAAGCGGTAACGTGACCACTTGGGCCTGTGAAGCGGGTGCTCCCGGCGCACTGGGGCGCCGAGGCTTCAAACGCGGCGACATCAAATTGGGCTAAGATCGTGGTGGACGGCTATCAGGCGAGCACGGTTCCAAACTGTGGACGCCCGCGGTGTACCATTCCCCGACGGCAGAATCGTCTCCGGTGGATCGGGGTGGGATGGCGGGCCGGGGGAAAAAACGCAGAATCGACTCCGAGGGAGTGGTGCGAACGGGGAGGGTCGAACTCCCATGACCTTGCGGTCG
>CAVYBC010000001.1:0-28737 GCA_963766615.1 Terriglobia bacterium | reverse complement strand
TGTGATGCGGTACTCGGTGTACGGGTGGATAAGCAGGAAGAAATTGCGGGTCTCGATCTCAGTATGCACGGAGAAGAAGGCTACAATTTCGATTCGTAAACCTGATTTCCATGCCTGCATTTGCGATCCATACGGAGCCAATCAGGAGAAACCGATGAAGAAGATCGAAGCCGTGATTCAGCCCCACAAAATCGAGGAAGTGAAGGAAGCGCTCAAGTCAATCGGGGTGGACGGCATGACCATCACCGAAGTACGTGGCCATGGACGCCAGAAGGGTCACAAAGAGGTCTATCGCGGCATGGAATATCAAGTAGACCTTCTGCCGAAAGTAAAGATAGAGATGGTGGTGCCTGACGGCCGATTGGAAGAGGTGGTCCACACACTCTCCGCGGCTGCGCGAACCGGGAAAATCGGCGACGGAAAGATTTTTATTTTTGACGTTGCGGAGGCGATTCGCATTCGCAACGATGACCGCGGCGACAGCGCCTTATGAAACGGCATTAGCAAGGAGAAGAGAGCACAGTGACAGACACAGTGGTCCATCCCCCGCCTTCGGCCGAGCAGGTCCAGAAGACCCTCGCGGAACTGTCGGAGGATGTGGAAACAAAAGTTCGGATTGCCTACCAGCAGACGTTCGGCGCTCGCAATCAGGCCGGACTTGCAGTAGCCGCGGTTGGGGGATTTGGCCGGAAGGAGTTGTTTCCCCATTCCGACGTGGACCTGCTGCTGCTGATTCCATCTGAAAAGGACATGCCTCCCAAAGAGGTGATCTCCGCGTTCCTCCAGGTGCTCTGGGACGCGAAGCTCCGTCCCAGCCATTCCGTTCATACCATCGCCGAGTGCATCTCCGAGCAGTCCGATAATGCCGAGTTCACCATCAGCCTGCTGGACCGCCGCTTCCTTACCGGCGACCGAAACGTTTTCGATTCGCTCGAGAAAAATTTTTCCATTTTTCTAAAAAAGAAGGCCGTGACGATCGCCAATCAGATTGCGGGCCTGGCGGAAGGGCGGCGCTCCAAATTCCAGAACACGATTTACCATCTGGAGCCGAATATCAAAGAAGCTCCCGGCGGTTTTCGCGATCTGCACGCCGTTCGTTGGCTGCTCGCACTGGAACCACAGGATGGAATCCCCGACCTCAAAGCTTCGTTTCATTTTCTGTCCGGCATTCGAGTGCGCCTGCACGAGCGAGCGGGCAGAGATCAAAACACGCTGACGTTTGAAGCCCAGGACTCGCTTTCCACCGACCCCAGTGAATTGATGCGTCAGTATTACCTGCACGCCCGCGTCATCGATCGCGCCGTGCGCCAGGCGGTAGAGACGGCCACCGAAAAGAAAGATTCGCTCCTAGGCCGGTTTCATGATTGGCGATCGCGCCTTTCTACCACCGACTTCACGGTCTCCAAGGAGCGTGTGCTGTTGCGCAACCCGCAGCCGCCGCGCGACCTGAGCCTGTTCGAATTTGTGGGACGTCATGGCCTTCGTCTGGCCCCGCGAACGGTAGAGCGGCTGAACGGTTTTGTTCCGCAGGCCAAGTGGGAAGACTGGAAACGTCTGTTGACCTTGGGGCATGCCTCGGCTGGATTGCGGGCGATGCAGGAATCGGGCGTGCTTCATAGCGCGCTGCCGGAATGGCGCAACATCGAATGCGCCGTGGTGCGGGATTTCTATCATCGCTACACAGTGGATGAACACACTCTGGTCGCCATCGATTCTATTGAAGCGATCACCGACGGACGCTTCAAGGAACTGCTGAAGGAAATCGAGCATGTTTCCCTGGTACGGTTCGCGTTGTTGCTGCATGACATCGGCAAGGGCTCGGGCCGCGATCACTCCGAGGAAGCAGTGGAGATCGCGGGGCGCGTGCTGCAGAGGCTTGGCGCGCCCAAGGAAGATCTGGAAGCAATTGTATTTTTGATTCGCGATCACCTGGTGCTTTCCAGCGTCATGACTTCGCGCGATCTGCACGATTCCGAAACGGCGCGGCAACTCGCTGAACGTGTCGGTACAGTGGAGCGCCTCAAAATGCTGGCCATTCTCACCTTCGCCGACATTAGCGCGGTGAATCCCCAGGCGATGACCCCCTGGCGACTGGAACAGCTTTGGCGCGTGTACCTGCTGGTGCATGATGAACTCACGCGCGAGCTGGATGCTTCGCGTATTCACGATGCCTCGGGTGCAGGCTCGGAACGGGCCCTGTTCCTGGAAGGCCTGCCTACGCGGTACCTCCGCACGCATGCTCCCGCCGAAGTGGACTCACACGTCCAGTTGGCGCGGCAACTGGAATCGCGACCTGTGGCGGTGGAGATCACGCATCAGCGCGGCGTGCATAAACTAACACTTCTAACGCAAGACAAGCCCGGACTGTTCGCAGGCGTCTCCGCGGCGATTTCGAGCTTCGGACTGAACATCGTGAAGGTGGAAGCGTTTGCCAACGCGTCGGGTGTGGTGGTGGACACCTTTACCTTCTCCGATCCTCACCGGACGCTGGAACTCAACCCAACCGAGGTCGATCGCCTGCGGGGTGTTGTTCGCAAGGTAGTAGAAGGCAAGCTGGACGCCGACAAGCTCCTGCGCGGACGACCTAAGCCGCTGCTGCCCGGCAAAGCTCGTGTGGCTCCGCGCATCGCTTTTAATAACGATGCCTCCCAATCGGCGACCCTGGTGGAAATCGTTGCCGAGGACCGGCCAGGCCTGCTGTACGATTTGGCTCACACCATCTCACTTCAGAATTGCAATATCGAAGTCGTCTTGATCGATACCGAGGCGCACAAGGCGCTGGATGTCTTCTACCTGACATCGGCTGGCCAGAAGCTCTCAGCGGAATTGCAGGAGAAGTTGAGGGCCGCACTGGTGGAGGCCTGTTCAGGCCGGTAAATCCGTCTTCGCAAGCGCTCGAGTCCCTGGAAACCCGCCGCCCTCAGGCTACGTCCGTCAAATATCGTCTTGAAAGCACCTGGGCGAACTTTGGACGCTCCGAAAGACTTAAACTAAGAGGTAATCCTTCTGTTCGTGGGACGAGCCCGAGTAATCATCCACTAATGAAACTATTGCGAAACCTGACCGGCGCCCTTTTGGCTGCCACTCTGTTTTTGAGCTTGTGCGAAGGCCAGGCACCCTCTTTTAATATTACGAATTTCGCAGGAAACGGCACGCCCGGTTTCTCCGGGGACGGGTCGACTGCTACCGGCGCCCAACTGAACACGCCCTTCGCCGTGGCCATTGCGGGTTCCAGCGTCTACATCGCCGATTCCGCCAATAATCGCATTCGCGTCGTGACGGGAGGGAGCATTTCCACCGTCGCGGGTACCGGCACGGCTGGCAACGCCGGGGACGGGGCCAAAGCGACTGCCGCCTTGATGACGAACCCATCCGGTATTGCAGTGGCAAGCTCCGGGACATATTATCTCTCTGATACTCCGAACGCAGAGGTCCGTGTCGTATCGGGCGGAAATATCAACATTTTCGCGGGGACCCCCGGGACGCTCGGCTTTTTCGGCGACGGCGGGGCCGCCAACGTTGCAAATGTCAACCTGCCCTCGGCCCTGCTGGTGGATTCGGCCGGAAATGTCTATATCGCCGACACCGCCAATAACCGCATCCGCAAGGTGACCACTGATGGCAACATCAACACCATTGCGGGGAACGGTAATATGGGCCTTGCAGGTGACGGCGGACCGGCTCTGGCAGCAGCCCTTAGCAGGCCCCAAGGGCTCGCGCTGGATGCGGCAGGCAACCTCTACATTGCCGATACAGACAACAACCGTATCCGCAAAATAACCACCGATGGGAAGATCGCCACCATTGCCGGTTCCGGTACCGCGGGCGGATATGCAGGCGACGGAGGACCAGCTATCAGCGCCCTGCTCAATCACCCTCGCGGGGTCTCGGTGGACGGAGCTGGTAATGTCTACATCGCCGATACCTTTAATCAGCGAATCCGTGTGGTGCTGCCGAACGGCACCATCTACACCATCGCGGGCCTCGGTCTTCAAGGTTACGGAGGGGATGGCGGCGCGGCGATTGTAGCGGAATTCAACTTCCCCACCGGCGTCGCGGTATCGGGCGCCAATGTTTACGTCACCGACAGCGGGAATCACGCGATTCGCCTTCTCACTCCAGCACCCAGCGCACCAACCATCGTTTCCGGCGGCGTGGTTGGAGCAAGCGCTTACGGCGCCTTTCCAACTGTGGCTCCTGGTTCGTGGATCGAAGTCTACGGCGCCAATCTGGCTAACACTACTCGCGGTTGGACGGCCGGCGACTTTAACGGGATCAACGCACCTCAATTTTTGTCGGGAACTTCGGTCGCCATCGGCGGTCAGTTGGCGTACGTTTCTTACGTCAGCCCTACCCAGGTGAATGCGCAGATTCCTTCCAGTGTGGGGCCCGGGCCTCAGCAGATATTCGTCTCGAACGCGTCAGGTTCGTCGGGGCCGGTCGGGATTAATGTCGTCGCCACCATGCCGGGGCTGCTCGCGCCGGCACAGCTCCAAATCGGAGGCAAACAATACGTGGGGGCTTTTTTTGCCGATGGCACTTATGTTCTGCCTCCCAACTCGATTGCTGGAATAACATCGAGAGACGCTAAGCCCGGCGATACTATCATCCTTTACGGAGTCGGGTTCGGCGCCGTATCTCCCGCTGTAAAGGCGGGCCAGATATCTCAGGGTCAGAACAAACTCGTAACCCCTGTGCAGGTCCTCTTTGGCCAGACATCGGCCACGCTGGCTTATCAGGGACTCTCCCCCGGCTCGGTGGGTCTCTACCAGTTCAACGTAGTGGTGCCGAATGTAGCCGCCAACGACGCCACGCAGATCACCCTGACCCAGGGCGGCGTTGCGAACCAGCAGACACTCTACACTGCCATCTCGCACTAGCCCCTCAACCTACTTTCTCTACAACCTACTTTGACGGCAGCGGCGGAGGAAGCGGCGCAGGATTCTCGTAGCCCCGAGTCCCATCCTTTCTTATGGGTCCGGGTCCAAAGCCCAGGTGCTTCTGGTCCTGATTATTTTCGCTGCAGGAATACTCTTCGAGCCCCTCATCGGGTTTGCCGAGCACCCAGGTTCTCGAATAAGTGAACGGCTTGGTGTAAAACTTGGGATCCTCAATCAGCGTTTCCACATGGATGTGATCCATGTCCGGCCTGGTCCAGCGCTCTACTACATGTAATGCGTCGCTGTGAGGGTTCGCATTCTCATCGATCCACACTTTTTCTCCTTTGAATCCGACTGAATCGATCACCAGCGCATCCTTATCCCACTTTCCGATTTCTTCTCCAAAGAAGGATGGGTCCGGGTCGTCCGAATGCTTCCGATTTGCATCGATAGGAATTAGGCGGTAGTAGCTATAGAAATAGAGAAAGGCGACCTTATGGGCGCCCTGCAGAACTTCAAAGGGAAGGCCACTGGCGTTGTGGCGCGGAATTCCGCCGATGATGCAAAGGCTTTCCGGGTCGATGGTCGCGGTAAGGTTGTGTTGCAGGGCCGCCTCGCCCGCGGGGGTCAACGGAAGTTTGAAACCCGGAAGGTCCTTCCCGATGTTGCCTCCCGGTTGGGTGGCTTTGGTGCCTTTCCAGTAACCGCTGAGGTCGGGATGTCCGTCGGCAGTCTTAGGAGCGGGAGCCGATTGCGCGAAAACAACGGTTCCAGCTAAGCTGAGCATCGCAATCTGTAGGGTTCTCAATTTGTGTCTCCTCGCCGTTGGTGTTTGTCCTGATATTATCCTAGAAGCAGCCAGCCCACGTTAGGAGGCCCGATGGTGACAAAACGATTTGGCATCGCCGCCGCAAGCTTTGTGTTGATTTCGGCCCTGCCTGTGGCCGCGCATCACTCCTTCGCCGCCGAGTTCGACGCGTCCAAGGCCATCCGCATAAAAGGAACGCTGTCAAAGATTGAGTGGACCAACCCCCATTCGTACTTTTATGTGGACATGAAAGACGAAAGCGGTAACGTGACCACTTGGGCCTGTGAAGCGGGTGCTCCCGGCGCACTGGGGCGCCGAGGCTTCAAACGCGGCGACATCAAATTGGGCGACACGATCGTGGTGGACGGCTATCAGGCCAAGGACGGTTCCAAACTAATGGACGCCCGCCGCGTACAACTCCCCGACGGCAGAATCGTCTCCGGTGGATCGGCGGGGGATGGCGGGCCGGGGGAGAATACGCAGAATTGACTCCGAGGGAGTGGTGCGAACGGGGAGGGTCGAACTCCCATGACCTTGCGGTCGCTGGAACCTAAATCCAGTGCGTCTGCCAGTTCCGCCACGCTCGCACAAGTGGGACTCTTCGCATTATAACGTCCCCGCAGCCGCGGCTTGTTCCAACTCAGGTTGCGCGACCACTTGAAGCCTCGGGGTCTTTTTTCCACACCCGCACGGGCTGATGTCCAGCCGGTATCCCTCTAATTCAATCTCATCAGAGTCGACGTGCAATCCATCGTGAGCCTCGCACTCCCACGCGATCACACAGCCTGATGGGTCCACAATTTGTTCGAACAGTGGTACGCCAAAGACACGCCAGAATTGAGCCCGCTCGGCTTCGGTTATCAGATTTTCCGAAGGCCGCAGAAGGCAAATCAAAGCGTGGGTCACGGAGGACGGAGGCGCGTCCAGCAGCGCTGTGAGTTGCTCCTTGGACCCGGCAATGGTCGCGGGTTGAAAAGCGGCGGCTGCCTCGCACCAGCCTTGAGGGAATACTCGTATATTGCCACCCGCGCGGAAGCAGCGCAGAAGAACGGCCGTACGCGGCTCAGGCGAGACAGGGTAAACGAAAGAAGCCTTTCGACCCGACCAGATGGCTCGCACCTTCACGTCAAATACGTGCTAGGCGGGAGGAATAATTCTCAATAGATTGTGGCCGAAAATCTGTTTAGCGTCGTGCGCACTGAGTCCGATTTCGTACAGAGCCTTGGATTGGTCGTCGAAAATCGCGTGGTGCCAGCCTCTGGGGAAGAATGACGAATCGGTTCCAAACAACAACCGCGCCGGACCCACCACATCCAAGGCGCGCCTGAATATCTGGCGCAAATCCAGATGCGATTCCTGATACTTCATCCACTGGTTGGAACTGGACGTATCGAAGTAAACGTTAGGGCAGTGGTCCGCGAGCATGAGCGCTTCGCGAAAGTAACCCGCTCCGAAATGCGGGACGATAAAAGGCACATTCGGATGCTCCTGTGCCGCGGCCTGCAAGTCGAGCGGATTGGAAAAGGTCATGTCAAAAGGCGACTTCAGACCCAGTTTCCCTCGTACGCCAACGCTCAACACACCGCAATGGACGAAAACCGCCCGGCCACCCTGCTCAGCCCAATCAAATACGGGTTGCACATGCGCGTCCTTCATGGAATAGCGATGCATCGCCGGAAACAGGCACGCCACGCGAATTCCTTCCAAGGGCGTAGAGTTCCATTCCCGTGGATTCACCATCGCGAAAGGAAGAAACCGTTGCGGGAAAGCTCGTGCCGCCGCGAGCACAGAACTCTGCTCGCCGGGAATACTCGACATCAGGGCCGCGCCTGCAATGCCATAATGGTCCAGTTCCTGCGCCCAGACGCCAGCGAACTGTTCAGGAGATTCAGGCGGCATCTGCCAGCCTAACTGCGCGGCCGCGGTTTCCAGCGTCAAGCCACTTTTCTGCGCGATCAACTTTTCAAAAAAGGTGTGCGAGAAAAAATGCACGTGCGCGTCGAACACTTCGAGCGGACCCCACTGAGACTCACGGCTTATATGTATCATTCGGTTCAAACGGCGGTTTCGAACTATCGGCTTCGAAGCTATTGGATGGGAGCGGCCGTATGTACTCTCTCTTCGTCGCGTCTCACCTGAGTTAACCCCGACGAATACGCAAGCTGCGTCAAAGTCACCGCATTGTTAGCACCCAGCTTTCGCATCAAGGTCTTGCGGTAACTGCGGACCGTCTGCTCGCTCAAAGCAAGTACTGTTGCTATTTCCTTGCTGCTATTGCCTTCCGCCACCAGACGCAACACCTGAAGCTCGCGCGGGGAAAGCGTGGAGAGCGCCGGAGGAGGAGCTTTCACTTCCAGATTGCCTTTTTGAATGCGCTCCAGCAGGCGATCGGAAACCTGCGGACTAACGTACATTCCCCCCGTCGCCACCATCCGCAGCGCACCGACCAGATCGAGGTCAGACGCCTTCTTCAAAATGAACCCGCGTGCGCCGGCGCGCATGGCTCCTAATACGGAATTGTCGTCATCGTACATAGAAAGGATGACGATCCGGCATTCGGGATTCGTGCGCAAAATCTCGATGGTGGTCTCCACCCCGTTCAAGCCGGGCAGCCCAATGTCCATGAGCACGATTTCAGGCCGGAGCCGCCTGGCGAATTGCAACGCCTCGGGACCAGTTTCGGCTTCTCCAGCAATCTCGAATTCCGTGTTACGGCTCAGTATGGCTCTGATGCCGTCACGCATAATCTTGTGATCATCCACGAGAAGGACGCGATAGCCCATAGCGAATGAGAACAATTGTACCCTTTCCTGTAGCCTTTGAGAACACAAATCCTGCATGTTCAGCAAGTACCCGGGAAATCCCGGATACGGCCCTCCGGGTAGCCTGTCCGTTGTCTTGTATTCGCGCGGTCAACTGCCGACCCGTTCCCGTGACACTAAGCGCCACTTTGCTGGACCCGGGCCGCGCCATCGCCTCATCTATTGCCGATGCGATTGCGTCGTAGTACAAAGCCGCCAATTCCGGTTCGAGCCGGGCGGTGGCGGAAAACTTCATCTGAACCGTTCCCTCATACTTCGCCCAGCATTCCCTGATGAGCTTTTCCAAGGCGCCGCGAAGGCCTATGCGGTAGGCGGGCGAGGAAGCCAGCGTCTGACTGACTTGACGAACCTCATCCATAACCTCATCGAGTTGTTGCAAAACCTCCGCCACCGCGTCAGCGGTTCTGGGCTGATCCATGCGCAACAGTTGCAGCCGCAGTCCCGCCGCGGTCAGCAGAGGCCCCACACGGTCGTGCAGGATTCGCCCCGCTCGATTACACGAGATATGCAACTGGCTCAGCGCGGTGGCCAGTTCGCGCGTTTCTCTAGATGTCGGCAATCAGTAGATAATAGCACCGCTGCAGCCCGTTCGCTTCGCGAGGCCACCTATCGCCATTGTCGCTACACTAAGTCGATGCGAGCGCTGGAACAACTTGTGGCCATGAAGGGCCAGTTTGGCCGGGAGGCTGCCAAGGTTACTACCACATTGCTGGAAACCCTGATGCGGCTGCGCGTGCGCGATACGGCGGACTTGATCCTGCTTCACGAAACAGTCCTCTTCCTGCGAGCCTATCCGCAAAGCCCCGGCGTACTGCGCCTCGCCGACAAGCTTCTATTCGCCTTTGCGCAGCGCTTGAAGAGAGTCGACCTCGCTCCGTTTGAAAGCCCCGAAATTTCCGGGATCGCCGGAACCGCGCTCTCCACCAACTTCAGCCATGAGTTTGCGTCGAGCCTCGTCGCCCGCCACGGCTCCCATCTAAGGATCGATTGGGACGCCTTTGAACGACCCGATCGGTTAGGACCCGTGCTCGCAAGGTTGCTTCCCGCAGCCTTCGAGGATTGGTCGGTCGAGCCTCACATCGACTGGCGCGGCTGGTTTGAGGCGGCGCGATGCTCTTTGCCGTGGCTGCTTGCTCACGTGGATCCTTCTACCTATGATGCGTTGGAAATTCCGCTTCGATGGGAGATCGGATCCAGCTCCGCCTCGCGTTCTATGACGCGAATCCCATGCAGACAGGTCTTCTATCACGATAGAGCGTTTCTCAAGAGAAGCGATATCTCGATCAACCAGGAATTCCATTCGCAGGCCATCGCTGTGAAGAGACTCGCCTCGGCGCAAGCCCGCAGGATGATGGACACCATGATCGACACCTCCGCCGTGCGCTATCGCGAAGTGTGGGGCTTCTGCCACCCGGACCCTACCCGCTTCTATCATGCCGCCTTAGGCCGTGGCGTCGATTTCTACTATTGCGGTATTCCGAAAGAATGGCGATTGCCGTTCCGCTCCTACCACTCCGGAATGTATTTCAAGAACGGCGTGCCGATCGGATACTTCGAAGGCCTGTCGTTCTTTGAGCGCATGGAGGTGGGATTCAACTTGTACTATACATTTCGCGAAGGTGAGACGGCCTGGCTCTACGCCCGAACTTTAAAACTGTTCCGCGACCGTTTGGGCGTTCGCTGTTTTACTATCGATCCTTACCAATTGGGTGACGAAAACGAGGAAGCTATCGCGTCGGGTGCGTATTGGTTCTATCGCAAGCTTGGATTCCAGCCAGTGACGGAGGAGATCGCTCATCTCTCCTCGCTGGAGGAGGAAAAGATTCGCACACGGCCGGGCTATAGAACACCGTCGTCGACGTTGCGAAGCCTTGCCCACATGCCGCTGGTTTATGGCGACGCGCTTGAGTGGGGCCATTTCTCGCTGCGAAAGCTCGGCCAGAAGATCGAGCGCGGAACGGGCCGGAGCGCATGGGAGTCGCTGCTGCCTCGCGTATCGTCAGAGCGAACCGCTAAGAAAATCATGCGGGCAAAAATGGCGCCCGAAGAAACGGGCTATTTACGGCTGCTCCAGAAATCGCCACAGCTTCGCGAACAGGTGTTGCGCTTGGGGCGGGCTTAGGCGTCTTTTAAACACTCTCCTGGATTTGCTCGCGCGGCCCTCCACGCGGGCAGAGCACACGCGAGTATTCCCATGGCTCCGACGATCCCCAGCACCGCCATCCAGACAGACGGTTCCGCAAATCCCACACCATACAATTGCGAGCGGACGACGCTCTGCCCCGCGATGGACGCGAATGTCCCGATGAGCAGCCCCGCAAATACCAACACAATCCCGCTGCGGCAAATCCAGTAGGCGATTCGTCCTCCGCTGGCTCCGACGGCCATGCGGATTCCAATTTCGCGCCGCTTCATCTGGACTGTGTAAGACAGAAGATTAAACACTCCCAGCGATGCGAGTCCTGTACCGATGGCGGCGAAGGCGCCTGCCAGCCACACCACAAATCGGCGGGTCTTTAAAGACCTCTCCACGAATTCCTCTACGGGAATAATGTCGTAAATGGGCACATCGGAATCGATGCCGGAGACGATTCCCGCCACAAGTTTTGAAATCTCGGGGCTGGATGGTTCCGTCCGGATCACCATGGTAGATCCCGGCATGTTGGATGTAACCGGGAAGTAAATCTCAGGTGCGCTTTCAAGATCCAGCGCGCTGTTCTTCACGCTTGCGGCAACGCCAACTACTTCGAACACGCCCCACGGCATTCGAACCTTGCCCCCGATCGGATTCTCTCCAGCGAAGAAGCGCCGCGCCAGCGTATCGTCGATGACGACAACTTGCTTGTCAGTATCCTGCTCGTTCAAAAATCTGCCGTTCAGCAAGGGAATCCGCATCGCGGTGAAATAATCGGGCAGAACCAGGTTGAGATCGGCAAATGGTTCTACCTTGGGCTTCGGCTTGCCTTCAATGGAAAACACCTTGATGTTTTCGCCGTAGCCGAACGGCAGCAGCGTACAGCCCGATACCGCGGTCACGCCGGGAAGTGCGCGTACCTGTTCCACCATCTGCTGGAAAAAGCGTTTTCGTTGGACCGCATCGCGATAGCGGCCTGTGGGCAGATTCACTTCAAACGTCGTCACGTTGTTGGCATCAAAACCCAACGGCACCTGGAGAAGCGAAATCAGGCTGCGAGTGAACAAGCCACCGGCGACCAGCATGACCGTCGCGGCTGCGACCTGGGCAACGATGAGCCCCTGCTGCCAGCGCCGCGTCCCTGCGGCCTCAGTGTGCTGGTGGCCCGCTTCGCGCAATGCTTCGGAAGTTACTTCGCCCGTGACGCGCAACGCCGGATAGAGTCCGGCCAGAATTGCGGTAAGAAACGACAGGCCCGCGCAGAACCAGTACACTTCCGCATCCATCCGCACCCTGCCGACCCGCCCATAGTTTGATATCAGCCAGACTCCGCCTTGAGCAAGCAGGACGCCGCCGATGCCCGAAACCGCCGCCAGGGTTAACGCTTCCCGCACCACTCGCCATGCCAGGCTTCCCCGGGTCGCACCTAAGGTCCTTCGTACTGCGAGCTCGAATTTCTGCTCGGTCCACCTTACCAGCAGCAGGCTTCCAAAGTTCCAGCAGACAATGGCCCACAGAAATGCCGCCACCGCACATAGAATGCCGATCCATTGCCGTCGGGAGCCATCGTCATCGGCGCCCATCGGCGCAAGGAACAAGGTCCAACCCGGGCGCGCTCTGGGCAGATCCGCGGGCGCCGTACGAGCGATCTCGCGGCTAAGATTATCGATTGCCTTGGATGCGTCCGTAAACTCCAGGCCCGGCCGTAGGCGCGCTAACGTCCGAAGGTAATAGTTTTTCCCGTTGAGAAGCTGCGCCGGCCGGAATGTAAGTGGAACCCACATCTGCGTCACTTCGTTCGGAAACGCAAACCAGGAAGGCATGACGCCGATGATGGGATAAGCCTTGCCGTCCAGTTGGAGCGTGCGGCTCAGAATGGCGGGATCGCGGCCAAAATCGCTCTCCCAATACCGTTCGCTGATGACAACCGAAGGAGTCTCATCGGGTTGGAACAATCGGCCCTGCACGGGCTTCACATCCAGGAGATCCAGCAAACTGCGCGTGACGGCAATCGCATTGATCTTCTCCGCTCTTTCAATGCCGGTGCGAATGTAATCCTCGAACTGATACGCGCCCACGTCGGAGAACAGCTCGTGGTGCGCGCTCAGTTCGCTGAAGTCCAGTGGCGAGGGGTTCAGCCGAGCCAGAGGCACTTCGGCAAGGCGGGCGTGAACGGCGACGAGGCGATTCGGATCATGGTAAGGCAGGGGCCGAAGCACGACGCTCCACAGGGCAGCGAAAACGGTCGTCGCCGCTGCGAGGCCGAGGGTCAGAGTCAAGACCGCAATGGCAGCGGTGCCCGGCCGACGCGCCCAATATCTCATATGCCGGATCGTAACATGCCGTAGAACAACCACCGCGGAGCACCTCCAGGATCCTTGAGCCGCTCCTTACACCACGCTTGCATCCTCTTTCGACAACGACTCCGCCAGCGTTCGCACTTTACGCAGATCCAATTTCCCAGTCCCTAGCGTAGGCAATTCATCCACGCGATGAATGCTCGACTGCTTGGGAATCCAAAGCTTGGGCAACTCTGTCTCTCCCAGCTTCTTCCAGATCTCGTTCGGCTCCAGCGGCGATGTCGTGTAGAGTATCGCAAGCCGTTCGCCTCGGCGTTCGTCGGGCACGCCGGTCACCACCGAGGTGATTCCCATTTCATGCAGCGTGTCTTCGATCTTGCCGTGCGGCACCATCTCGCCGCCGATCTTGCTGAAGCGGGCGAGGCGATCGGTGATGCGAATGAAGCCATCGTCGTCGACAATGGCGATGTCGCCCGTCTTATACCAGCCGTCCATGAAAGCTTCGGCGGTCTTCTCCGGCTGCCCCAAATAGCCGAGCATCCGATTCGGCCCGCGCACCAGCAGTAAGCCTTCCTCATTGTTCTCGCGAATCGTGCCCGTCTCGGGGTCGACCACTCTGGTTGAAACTCCAGGAATGGCATGCCCCACCGTCCCCGACTTCGTACCGATCTGCGCGTCCCTGCCTTCGCCCCAATCGGGCGTGTTCACGGCGACGACGGGAGCCATTTCCGTGCAGCCATAGCCTTCCAGAATCTTCAGGCCAAAGGCTTCTTCAAAGGCATGCGAGACTTGTTCTCGCACCTTTTCCGCGCCCGCCAAAACATATTTCAAGGAAGCAAACTGCTCCTTGGTGCACTTCCGCGTATAGTTGGCCAGGAACGTCGGCGTCGCCAGCAGGAAGGTGCCTTTGTATTTCTCCACCAAGTCGCCGATGATTTTGGCATCCATCGGATTGGCATGATAAAGCGCGCGGCATCCTTCAATCACCGGCAGCCAGAGCGTCATCGTAAATCCGAAGGAATGGAAGAACGGCAGCACGCCGATGATGGCGTCGCGCGTGTCCAAGGGAAATACTTCCAACACCGAGTCGATATTGGCGAGTACGTTGCGATGCGAAAGCATCACGCCCTTGGGCGTTCCGGTGCTGCCGCTGGAGAAGATGATGGTGGCAAGATCATCTGGCTCGCCGTGGTCGACCAGCCAGCTTTTCGGCCAGAGCCGCGCACGGATCAAAGCCCACAGGCGAGTGCCCTTACTCACGCCGCCCAGAAGGTCCTCCACATAGACCATACCCGGCGTCGGCTCAAGCTTGGCCTTCTCCAAAAACGTCCGCGATGAGACAATTACACGGATCTTACATTGATCCACCGCTGAGGCCACGGTTTCCTTGCCCGAGGTGAAGTTCAAATTCACCGGCACGCGGCCTGCTAGAGAAATCCCCAGGTTCCCAAGTGCGGCTGCAACAGAGGCCGGCATGACCACGCCGATCTTTTCGTGCGGCGCCGAATTCTTACGAGCCCAATCGGCAAAGATCACAGCCCCCGCCAACACACGGCCATGCGTCAATTCCCGGCCGGTGGAATCCGCCATCGCCAGGTTCGACCAGGTCTTCCGCGCTGTCTTCACAAACCGTGCCGCCAGCGTTTCACCGGGCGCCGCGCGCAATGCGGCGGCATCGCTGGCTAGCTCAGTAACCACCTGACGCACCTGCTGCGCGTCCGAACTCGACGGCATGGGTTCGCCAAAGGAAATGGTCACAGGATAAGGAACCCGCTCGGGCCACTTCTTCAAAAACTTTCCGCCCTTGAAGCTGAAGATACTGCCCCACAGGCGATCCAGATGAACCGGGATGATCGGGACATCCAACCCGCCCACCATGCGCTCCATGCCGCGCTTGAAAGGACCCATACTGCCGGTGCGGCTGATCGCGCCTTCCGCAAAAATGCAAACCAGGTGACCGGCTTCCATCTCCCTCTTGGCGCCATCAATCGCCGCCTTCACACCTTTGAGACCATCCGTTACGGGAATCGCTTTAAAGGCGCGCAGGAACCAGCCCAACACAGGGTGATCGCAAAAGGGCTTCCACACCATGAACCGGATCCGGCGCTCCGTTGCCGCGCCGATCAGGAAGCCGTCCAGATAGGACATGTGATTGGAAACCAGCAGCCCGCCCCCGCGCGCCGGGATGTGCTCGATTCCCCGATAACGCATCCTGAATAGCGTGTGGAGAACCATCCGCATCACCATTCGAACCCACTGGTCAGGCATGATCCAGGCGATATAGAGCGTCGCGAATATGGTCACTACACCCGCGCCCAGCACCAGCGTCGCCGACGAGACACCCATCTTGTCGTGAAACACCCACAAAACACCGGAAGCGATGAGCAATCCAAACGTGTTGTAAAAATTGTTGGTCGCCAGCACACGGCCTTTTTCGCTGTGACCAGAGCGGTATTGAAGATACGCGTTCAGCGGCACAATGAACAGTCCGCTGGCCAAGCCTAATCCGATCAACGTAGCAATCGACCATAAGTAGGATGAGCGCGCCGAATAAAGCAACAGGCACATCACACCCATCGCCGACGATCCCAGCGGCACCAGGCCCAGGTCCACTCGATCTCCTGAAATCTTTCCAGCCAGAATGCTGCCTGCGCCGATCCCTACCGCGAGCGCCGTCACCATCAGGCCCACTTGCGTGTCGCCGACTTTCAACACTTCCGTGCCATACAGCAGCAGGTCCAGTTGGAACAAAGCGCCCAGCATCCAGAAGTAGGAAATCCCCATCACGGTCATCCAAGCCGGGGGATCCTTCAGCAATTGCTGCGTGCCCTTGATCACCTCGGCGAACGGATTCCACAGGAACTTATCTGTCGGCTCCGGCCGGACCCGTGTCGCGAATCTTGAAGCTGGTAAGAAATCCGATGGCTGCCACGCCCACCATCCCGATTCCCATCTTCCAGGGCTGCCCTGCAAACACCGGGAACAACGCAGAACTGAGCGCAGTGCCGATCACGATCGCGACAAACGTCGTCATTTCCAGCAAACCGTTAGCCCGAGAGAGTTGCTCGGCGGGCAGCATTTCGGGGACGATTCCATACTTGGCAGGACTGAATAGCGTGGAGTGCAGAGCCATCAGGAATAGAACCACCAGCATCAAGGGAATGCTGGAAGAGAAAAATGCAGCCAGGCCCATCAGCATTGCGAAAATCTCAAACGCCTTCACCGCGATCATGACTTTGCGTTTGGAGAACTGGTCGGCCAGGTGGCCCGAGTAGCCGGAGAACAACAGGAACGGAACCACAAACACCGCTCCCGCCAGGGAAAGATATTCGGTCCCGCCATTGGCCGCCACATGCACGGCCCGAAGGCTCACGACTGTCTTATATAGGTTATCGTTCAGGGCGCCGAGGAACTGCGTCCACAGGAAGGACTGAAAGCCCCAATCCTTCAACAGCTCTTTGAAATTATTTTTGCTTTGTTCCATCTTGAGGCTTTGGTTAGTGCAGCTCGGCGACCTTCTTGTTTCCCTTTCAAATCAATCGGTCAGCGACCCTGATTACATTCGGCTGTACATTCAATGTACAGCTTGGCATGCAACAATTGTACATGCCGTTTCTTTCGGGCTCGGAGCGGGCATTCCTGGAGGCCGTATCCGGAGCCGCCTTTTCCAATCCCTTCCTCCCCGAGCATACCGGCTTCGAGCGTGCCGCCCTGGGGAAGGACTTCGAAGACGCCGAACCCCTCTGGAGCCTAGACGTCGATCAACCGGACCGTCCCCGCGCCAACGTCCTGCGCATAGCTCAGCGACTGGAGCCTCTGGTAAAGGCTCTCCGGACTCGAATTACTGCCGGCGTACCTATTCCCCATCTCAAGCTTTACGAAGACGCCGTCCTACAACTGCTCTATCAACGCTACTACCCTCAGATCGCCAAAGCCAAGTGGATCTTCTACAAAGATTTCCTCGAGGACTGGCGACACTTCCTTGCGATCCCTGGCGTGACCCTTCCTTCCGGCCACCAACCCGCTCACACATTCGCCTGCTTCCGCCAGCTTCAACGCGCCTTCGACCAGATTCTGCGCGACATCATCGGCAGTTCTCTTCCCGCCGCCCGGCTTCGCGCATCCATCTGGCAGTCCATTTTCACACACGACATGCGCCGTTATTGGCGCACCCTCTATTCCCGCATGGGCGAATTCGTGACGCTGATCACAGGCCCCTCCGGCACCGGCAAGGAACTGGCCGCGCGAGCCATCGCTCAGGCTCGTTATCTGCCCTTCGACGAGCGCACACTTCGTTTTGAGGGCGATCAACAGGCGATATTCTTTCCGATCAATATTTCCGCGCTCTCGCCCACGCTGGTTGAATCCGAGTTGTTCGGCCACCGCAGGGGATCATTCACGGGAGCTATCACCGATCGCAAAGGGTGGCTGGAAACATGTCCCGCGCACGGCAGCGTGTTTCTAGACGAATTAGGCGACCTCGACCCCAGCATTCAGGTAAAGCTGCTGCGCGTAATCGAAACCAGGACGTTTCACGCGGTGGGCGAGTCGAGCACGCGGGAATTCAAAGGCAAACTGATCGCCGCCACCAACCGCGATCTCGCAGCGCGCATGCGAGACGGCCTTTTCCGGGAGGACCTGTATTATCGGCTTTGTTCGGACCAGATTGTGACTCCGCCATTGGCCGAACAGCTCCATGAGTCGCCGCAGATCCTGAACGAACTGGTGCTTTATATGTCCCGCCGCGTAGCAGGCCCCGGCGCGCCGGAACTGGCTGCGGAGGTTACTCGCGAGGTGATTGATTGGATCGCGGAGAATCTTCCACCGCGTTACGAGTGGCCCGGCAACTATCGCGAATTGGAGCAATGCGTTAAAAATGTGCTAATCCGCCGTGATTACCGGCCTTCCCTGAGCCCTCGCGCGTCTCCACCGTCACCAGAAACCGGCATTGGCCTCGAAGATTTGCAACGCGATTTCAGCGCGGGGCGTCTGAAAGCGGAGGATCTGATTTGCCGTTACGCGTCCCTTGTTTATCGCCTAACAGGAAGCTACGAAGAGACGGCAAGGCGCATAGGACTCGACCGCAGAACGATAAAAGCCAAGGTAGACAAGGTTAAACAGACTTGATGGCAACTCCCGCCGCGTCTTATCCTGTAGGTTTGGGTCTTTATCCAAGTTTGGGTCTTGTCCAAGCACCATCCCACCCAAGAGAATGAGGAACCGAGTGAAGTCTTTCTTCCCGGCGAGCATAATCGCCGCCTGTCTGCTGCTGGAGATCAACGTGGCCGGTCAGGCGCCCGAAGCCGGGCCTCCCCAAGCCACGCCTGCTCCTACAGTTGAAAACAAGGCTACCAAGGTTATTCCCAATGTCCCGGAAGATCCGACCGATGGCTTTTCTATCGGCGTGTTCTATTGGCTTACCGACGGCCCGGCGACACTTTTAGGAGGCGACCAGTCGCCCGCGCCCTCAGTGCAGACTCTGGAACTGCCTCGTTTCAAGAGTCAAACTCCGGGCATCCGGATTACGACGCCAGCGGGCAAATACAATCGCCTGGTGATTTCAGGATTTCAGGCCAAGGGATCCGGTCAAACCACGGCGACGCAGGACTCGAATTTCTTTGGCAACCCTTTCCCGCAGGGGGACAAGCTTCAAGTCGACTATCGCGTTCGTAACGTCAAGATCAGTTGGGATTATCTGTTGTACCCAGCCCCACCCACCGCAAAGATTCGCTATAAGGCTTTGTTTGAATTTCAATATGTAAGCGCGAAGCCTACCATCAGCGCGCCTCTGGACACTAACGCCACCACTGCGTCAGGAACCCGCAACATATACCTGCCCACACTGGGCGTTGGGGCCGACTTCGTTCCCTCCACGCATTTCCGGTTGGAAGTCAGAGGCTCTGGAATGATCATTCATTCCTACATTGCCGACGCCGAAGCTTCCGCGGTGTTCCGCCTATCCCACATCGAAATCGCCGGCGGAGGTCGATACTTCCATTTCCGCACCAGCACGAATTCCGACGAATATGTTCGCGGTACGCTGTTCGGGCCGGTCGTCAGCCTGCGCTTCCTATTGGGGAAATAAATACGCTCAAGATCGCCGGGGCCTGACCTAAGCCACGCGCGAACGAACCAGAATCCACACTTTTTCCCAATTAGGCACACGCACCCGCTGCGACAGCACTTCGTAGTCAGCGGCCTCAATCTTATCCAGCAGCCGCGAATAGATTCCGATCAGCGCTTTCAGCGACGGCCTGCTCCGGGCCTGAATCATCGCCACCAGCGGTGCGGACTCACGGTAATATTGCCGCGCGCGCCCGGCCTCGAAGCGAAGAAGTTCACGGAACTTTCCTGAGACGTTAGGCGCTCGCAATTCAGAAGGGTCAATGCCGAAACGCCCAAGATCGTCTGCAGGAAGATAGACGCGCTCTTTCTCCGCGTCTTCTTTCACATCCCGGAGAATGTTGGTCAACTGAAATGCGATGCCGCACTTTTCGGCCAGCTTCAGAGCTTCCGGATTCTCAAAACCAAAAATGTGGATGACCGTGAGCCCAACCACGCTGGCCACGTGATAGCAATAGTGATAAAGCTCTTCGAACGTTTCCATGCGGCGAGGCTGCAGGTCTGAACTCACGCCTTCGATCATCTGGAAAAAATATTCGTGCGGGATTTTGTAGCTCGCCACCGCATCCATAAAGGCGGGCCATAGTGGATGCTCTTGAGCCTTGCCGGCGAGGGCGGATTCGAGGTCGGCTTTCCAGCGCCCGATGGCAGCGGCGCGATCGGCGATACCTTCGTCGTCACTCAGGTCGTCGCAATAACGCATAAAAGCGTAAATGGCGCACATGGCCAGGCGTTCGGACGCGGCTAAAAGCAAAAACGAATAGTAGAAATTCTTGGCTTCGCGCTTCGCGACCCCTTCGCAATGGGCGTACGATTCGGCGACGGTCATGCGGCGCGCGAAAAGGCCCGGCGCGTTACGGCTCCCAGCAGCAGCGCCACCCGCTCCATTCTGGTGACCTTAGGACGGGCGCTGAGAACGTTATAGTCTTGCCGCTCGATCTTCTCCAGAACCTTGAGCCCACCGCGGCTGAATAGTTCCAGATCGATAGCAAGTCGGCGATCGACTTGTCCAGCTAGAGGGAGTCCCTTCAAAAAGAGGTCGCGTGCCACTTCCACGGATTCCTTCATGGCCGAGCGGAAATTCCCATCAAAGCGGCGTGCGAACAGACTCTCCACCGAATAGTGATGCTTCGCCAGAATGTCCAGGGGAAGATAGACCCGGTCCTTCTCCAGATCGACAATAACGTCTTGCCAGAAATTTGCGAGTTGCAGAGCGGTGCAGGTGGCGTCCGAAAGCGCCTGACGTTCCACGTCGCGATATCCACACAAGCCCAGCACCAGCCGTCCCACGGGGTTGGCGGAATAGCGGCAGTAATGAAACAATTCCTGGAAGTTCTGGTAGCGCGTGACCGTCTGATCCTGTTCAAAGGCCGTGATCAAATCGTCAAACAGCACCTGTGGCAGCTCATAGCGTTCCGCAGTGCCTTTTAGGGCTACAAACACAGGGTGCGAATCGGAGGACATGGAGTGAAGTTCGCTACGCCACCATTTCAGCAGCCGCAAGCTCTCCTGAGTGTTTCCTGTTTCGTCGCCCAAGTCGTCGGCCCAGCGGCAGAACGCATAAACGTTATAGAAGTCCTGATGCAGGCGCTTGGGAAGAAGGAAGCTGACTACCTGGAAATTTTCGTAATGATGGGTCGCGAGCCAGCGTGTGTAGGCTAGCGATTCCTCCAGGGACCATTTGCGTGAGGATGCATCTTTCGATGCAACAAACGCCATAGGGGAAAGAAAATAATTCCGAACCTCGACCAACGTTTCTCCAAACTAGGGGATAATGGCGGTCTTTAAATGCCCGTTATGGCTCATCAGGTGCTGCATCACTTCCAGCAGGTTCGTGAGCGGCTCCACGCGATTCACCATGTCCTTGGCGGAGATGTATCCCCGGCTGACCGCTTCCAGAGCCTTGCGGATCAGAACCGGCGTATGGTGAAAGCTCGCCTTCAGAGTTAATTCCGAATAGTGGAGCAAGTTTGTGTCGACACCGACCTCCGTACCGGTTGGGCATCCACCAAAGAAGTTAATCACTCCACCGCGCCTCAGAAGTTTGATGGCCAGTTGCCATACTTCCGGCACGCCGACGGCTTCAATAACGACGTCCGCCCCATGCCCACAGGTTAGAGCCTTGACGGGTCCCACAACGTCGGCGCCCTCGTCGTTGAGAACTAATTCATCGGCACCCATTCGCTGGGCACGGTCAAGTTGAGACTGGCGCCGCCCGATCGCGATCACCCGAGCCTTGTATACCGATTTAGCCAGACGGACAAACATCATTCCGATGGGACCCAATCCAATCACGGCCACCGTGTCTCCGGGCCGGACTCCCGTCTCTTCCAGGCCGCGCATCACGCAGGCCAGAGGCTCCACCAGCGCCGCATCCTGATAGCTGATGTGCTCAGGAAGCTGATGCATGTTCTTTTCAACGATTCGCGCGGGAATACGGATATATTCCGCATACGCGCCGTTGTTGAATAACAGATCCGAGCAGAGATTTTCCTGGTTGCGTTGGCAAAAAAAGCACTCGCCGCAGGGTGCCGAATTGGCCGCCACCACACGCTGGCCGACTTTGAAATTCTTGACGCCAACGCCCACCGCGACGATGTCTCCCGCCAGTTCGTGTCCAAAAAGAGCCGGGGGCTGGATCATTCGAGCGTGGTAGCCCCGTCGAAAGACCTTAACGTCCGTGCCGCAGGTCAGAGCCGCGCGCACCCGTACCAGTACGTCACCCGGTTCCACGAGGGGAACTCTCACGGTCTCTATACGAAGGTGTTCTTTGCCGTATAGAACGGCCGCCGTCATGTGCTGGGCAAAAGAGCTCATTTTTGAGGCTGTACCACTATCTTCAACGATCCTTCATCAGGATGCAACGCCAGTTCAATCCCTTCATGAATTTGGCTTAACGGATAGCGGTGCGATACCAGTTCTTCCACCGGTAAAGCGCGACTAAAAACGAGATCGGCGGATTCCTTCTGCAGGTCCACCGAAGCGCTATAAGATCCGCATAAAGTCCGTTCTTCCATACAGATGCTGGCGCCCGAGATATCGATTCGCTCCTGATGCGAAGTTTGCGCAAAAAGCAGGATTCGGGCACCCGGGCGGGTGGATCGGACCGCCTGCTCCACGATTCCCTTGGCCGAGGCCGCGACAATCACCACATCCGCTCCACGGCTATCGGTCATGGAGCGTACCGCGCTTTCAAACGAGTCTTCCCGGGGGTCGAAAGCTTCCAGTGCTCCAAACTTCCGGGCGAGGGCGCGCCGCGTAGGCATCGTATCGGTGGCCACGATTTTTGCCCCCGTACGGGCCACCAGCATCGTGAAAATCAGCCCAATGGGACCCTGCCCCAGAATAGCCACCACGTCTCCGGGCCGCGGGTCGATCTGCTTGACCCCTTTCAGGCATGTGTTCACAGGCTCGACAAAACAGGCCTGGTCGAAGGACACGCCGTCTGGGATGATCTCGACTCCCCGTTCGACGATCCAATCCATCACACGAACGTATTGGGCAAAGCCGCCACCGGCAGGTTCATATCCCGCGGTGACGCCGACTTTCTTATAAACCGGACACTGCGCATACAGCTTTCGCGCGCAATAGAAACATTCTCCGCACGGAATGTGGTGGAAAACTATGACCCGATCCCCGGGCTGATAGCGGCGCACCGCACTTCCAGTTTTCGCGACTACGCCCGCCGTTTCGTGACCGAAAACGCGTGGAGCGGGCAGAGTATTGTAGGCGATCTTTTTCAGGTCCGTGTGGCAGATCCCACAGGATTCCACGCGAATCAGAATTTCGCCAGCGCCTATTTCCGGAACCGGAATCGGATCCACGGAAACTACGCTATCGCCCCTATAGACAGCTGCTCTCATCGTGGAGGCGACTGCGATTGCCCCCGAGGCGAGGGCAGCCTTAGAATCTGCAATCGGCAAAGAAGACTCCTAGTTGCTTACCAGCGTTACGACAATTCTTATTCAAGCGTAGCAGGGCCGGAAGCACGCTGAAAGGTCGAAGAACAGCGTGCATCGCGATGCGGCCCAGAGAGAACCTGCCTGAGGAATCCTGAAACCGATTGAAGTCCAGCGGCAGGTCTTCCTGAGCCGTATCGGAAACTACACGAATGCAGCGAAAAGGTACGTTCCACTGCGCGGCTTTCTCTTCTACCATCGCAGCCTCCATATCTACCGCGGCCGCGCCGGTCGCCTTGTGTAGTTCTCTCTTTTCCGCCACGGTAACCACCACACAATGAGCCGAATGAACCCGTCCCCGAACAAAAGCTCTCCCGGTTGCGGGCGGTTCGCCGCTCACTACTATGTCGCCGACGGAAAGAGCGGGATCCAGAGCCCCGCAATACCCGGTACTGATGACTCCGTCGACACCCCTCCGCTCTACAAGCGCCTCCTTCACCAGTCGCGCACCAGGTCCGTTCGCCACCAGCCACCAGCGAACGCCACGCGCGATCACTTCACGGGCGAACCGGGCCTCGGGCCAGGAAAGCGGAACGCCTCCGCCCAACTGCTCGCGAATGCCGTCAAACTCGCGCTGCTCGGCCGCCACCACCAGCCACGTAGGAAGGGTTTCAGCAGTAGCCATTGGACTGAAACCAGTTCACGGCGCGCTGTAAGGCTTCGCGTGCAGGCCCGGGACGATATCCAAGCTCGCGCGCTGCCTTGTCGTGTTTCACCCACATCTTCTTGCGAGCCATCTTCACTCCATCCAAAGGCGCGCGCGGCTCGCCACCAGCCACTCGAGCCCAAGCCGTGGATGCCACGCCCGCCGCGTAGGCGACCGCATAGGGAATTCTCATCGCCGGAGCTTTCCTACCTGTCAATGCGCCTAGCTTCTCGAAGATCTGCTGGAGCGTCATGTTCTCTGCGCCCAAAATATAGCGTTCGCCAACCTTGCCCCGTTCGCAGGCCAGCAGATGCCCTTCGGCGACGTCCTGAACATCGACCAGATTCAACCCCGTATCCAGGTAGGCCGGCATCGCACCACGCAGAAAGTCGACCACAATTTTCCCCGTGGGAGTCGGCTTGAAATCGTGATCACCCACCGGGGCAGTGGGATTCACGATCACCACAGGAAATCCTTTACCCGCGAATTCCAGCGCGATCTGCTCAGCAAGAAATTTCGAGCGCTTGTATGGCCCCGACATTTCTTCGATCGAAACCGGAGTCGTCTCGTCTCCCGATTCCCCCGCGGGCATGCCGACGCAACCCACAGTGCTCGTGTAGACAACGCGCTCCACCCCAGCCTTGCGAGCGGCTTCCAGCACACACCGCGTTCCCGCAACGTTGGAGCGAAACATCTCCTCGGGGTCAGGAGCCCACAGCCGGTAATCGGCTGCGACATGATAGACAACCGAGCAGCCTTGCGCGGCCCGCTCCAGCGACGCGGGATCGCGCAGGTCGCCCAGCACGCCCTCAACGCCGTCTAGCTCACGCAGCCGTTTGGGATCGCGCGCCAGCGCACGAACGCTACAGGCGCGGTCGAGAAGTTTACGGGCAACATGCCAGCCGACGAATCCCGTGGCGCCCGTGATAAGAATCGGTTTCAATCGGCGTTCATCCGCGTTCATCCGCGGCCATTAGGTCCGCCTACCCGATCAGCCAGCTTAACGACTTGAACGGATCGGTGAACTTCGCGTTGACCCCATACGCCGCCGACGGTTCATAGCCGCAGTGCATCATGCAATGCTCGCAGCGGGGATCGTTGCCTTCCCCGTAGCTCTCCCACGGCACCTGCGTCATGAACTCTTCGAACGTATCGAAGTGCATGTCCGTGATCATGTAGCACGGGCCTTTCCAGCCCTTGACGTTATAGGTCGGGTTGCCCCAGGCCGTGCAGGGCAGTTCGCGGTCGCCCTTCAGGAATTCCTGATAGACCGGCGAAGAGACCAGCGGAAAGCGCTTGGACATTTTCCCGATGTCCTTGAACTTTTCGTGGATGTCATCGCGCGTCATGAACAGGTCCTGATCGTTCACCGACGTATAGCCATAAGCAGGCGCGATGGTGTGGCCGTCGACTTTCAAAGGCTCCAGGTATTCGAACATCTCCCAGATTTCCTTCATGTCGGTCTCGCGATAGACCGTGGTGTTGGTGAACACGCGGAACCCAGCGGCCTTGGCGATTTTGATGCCTTCGATGGCGGCCTTGAACACGCCTTCGCGCTCCACCGCCAGATCGTGATTCTTCTCCATGCCATCCAGGTGGACGTTAAAAGTCAGACCGGGATGCGGTTTGAACTCCTTCAGGCGCTTGCCGATGAACATGCCATTGGTGCAGAGCTGAATGTAGCGGCCGCGCGCCAGGATCTCCTCGCACAGCTTGGGCAATTCGGGGAACAGGAACGGCTCGCCGCCGCAGATCGAAATCATGGGCGCGCCGCATTCGTCCACGGCCTTCAGGCACTGTTCCAGGCTCAGGCGCTCACGAATGGTCGACTCGTATTCACGGATGCGTCCGCAGCCGGTGCAGGTGAGATTACACGCATGCAATGGCTCCAGCATCAGCACCAGCGGGAAGCGCTTGTTGATCAGCGGATGCGGTTTGCGCTCAGACTTGGCGGAAGGAATCTGAGTGTGGATAATCTTGAACGGATTTCTAGGGTCGTCCACCTGAGCGAGATTTTTCTGCCACTCGGGGCGCGGGCGGAGCTTGTTCTTGGCGATGTAGGTCGCCATGCTGGCTGCCTGCGTTAAAGGAAATCTCATGATTTGTAGCTCCTCTAGTCTTGCGATACATGGACAATGCCAGCACCGGAAAGGAATGCCTGTAGTAGTGGTACTTCAAGTAGAACACCTGAGGGAACCCAGTGCCCGTGGAGAATTCCTCATCCCAGCCGCCGTCTTCGCGTTGATGTTCGGCCAGCCACTCGACGCCCTTCAACAGACTGCTGGAAGTGGTGTCGCCGCCGGCCAGCAGCCCCAGCACGCCCCACGCGGTTTGCGATGGAGAACTCGGCGCGGGCGTAAACGTGTGATTGTCGTAGCTGGCGCAGCTTTCGCCCCATCCGCCGTCGGCGTTCTGAATGGAACGGATCCATTCGCCTGCGCGAAGAATATGCGCCTCGCGATTGCTTTCGCCGGCCGCTTCAAATCCGCGAAGAGCCAGGAACGTCCCGTAAATGTAATTCACGCCCCAGCGGCCATACCAGCTTCCGTCCGCTTCCTGCGATTTCCAAGATACTCCAAGCCGCGCGACGATGGCCGGATGGTTCGGCTGCACTCCGATCGCACCAACGCTTCGATCACACGCCCGGTTATATCGGGACACGACGGATCAAGCATCGCGTTGTGATCGGCAAACGGCACATGGCTCAGCAAGTTCCCAGTTGTTATCGGCATCGAAAGCCGCCCAACCACCGTCCTTGCTTTGCATTGCCAAAAGCCAGTTGATGGAGCGCGCATACACGCGTGCTGCTTGGCCGGATCGGCGTGGGCGTGCTCCATGGCCAATAGCACCATGGCCGTGTCATCGACGTCCGGGTAAAATTCGTTGTTAAATTCGAAGGCCCAGCCGGAAGGCTCAACGTCGGCGCGCTTCATCGACCAATCGCCTTTGCGTCTTACTTCCTTGGTTAAGAGCCAGTCTGCAACGCTGCGCATCGCATCAGCAGGGGCAACGCAGCTTTCGCCCAGAGCATGAGTCGCAATAGCGGTATCCCACACCGGCGAAAAGCACGGCTGCATGTAGAAGCCGCGGCGGTCGTCATCCACCATCAGCTTGTTGAATTCCCTTTCAGCCTGCTGGCGCAAAGGATGCTCCGGCCCGTAGCCAAGCACATCCAAAGCCATGATGGAGTACTGCATGGACGGGTAGATGGCCCCGAGACCGTCCGAGCCTTCGAAACGCTGGAACATCCACTCGGCGCACTTGCGAACTGCGTATTTGCGAAGAAACTTCGGACCGATGCGCTCCCAGACCTTCAGCACCTTGTCCGGCGGAGGAAGAAGTTTCGCCAGACTGAAATACTTTTGAGGTCACGTTCCGGCCGCACCGGCGCCCCGGGAAGGAACAGCTCTTCTACCGAGAAACCGGCCGGGACGGGCCGATTCGGGTTCGCCGCATGCACGATAGCCAGAGAGATCACAATCGCGCGCGTCCACGAAGACATCTGATAGATGAAGCGAAACGGCAGAAGGATGATCTCAGGCGGAATCGTTGGACAAGCGCTCCGCGGATAAAGACCAAAGATGCTCAGGTTGATGCGAACGTAACTGTTGGCCGCCTGAATGCCGCCTAGCTCGAGGATGCGAGACCGAAGGCGCTGCATGCGGCCGTCATCGGCGGGCAAACCGGCAAGTTTCAAGGCAGTATACGCCTTGATCGAGGCACTGACCTCGGATGGCCCGCGGAGATAGATGTTGAAGCCCCCGTCTTCCAACTGCGCGACAGAATCGAACCGACCGCTCGTTCGATCAGGGCGGGTGGGCGGATTCCAAACGCCATTCACGGGCGGATGCAGCCAGAGTTCGGTCAGAATATAGTCGGACTCCAGCGTCGTGTCTGCAGTCAGATCCGCCCACCAAAAGCCTTCGGGGGACTTCCGGTCAAGCAGGCTGCCAGCGGCTCTTCGGTATCGCGTCGCAGCTTTTCCAGCCATGCAGCGTATCGTATGCTTGCAGACTCGACTTCATCGTTTCGCGCTAGGTTCGCACCGTATAGAGACGGGGAGTAAAGCTCTCAAGATCGGACGGGAGTGTAAATCGCACATCCTCCTCCTTGATTTCCGCTTCCTCCAGGAATGTATAACCATTACGTTGAAGGTGGGTGATCAGTTCCTCCACCAGATGCTCCGGCGCGGAAGCACCCGCGGTGACTGCCACCGTATCGACCCCTTCGAGCCATGGACGGCTGAACTTCACTGCAATCGTCCAACAGATACGCGGGAACGCCCGCCTTCTGGCAAACTTCCACAAGACGCCGGGAATTGGAGCTGTTTTGGGATCCAACCACAAGCAAAGCCTGACACAAGGGCGCTACCGCTTTGACGGCTAGCTGCCTGTTCTCGGTTGCGTAACAAATGTCCTGAGTTTTGGGTCCGATTATTTTCGGAAAACGTTTCATCAACCGGCGGACGATGTCCTTCGTTTCATCCAGGGACAGAGTCGTTTGCGTAAGATAGACTACACGTTCCGGATTTTTGATTTCCAGCCGATCCACATCTTCCACGTCCGATACCAGAATTGTGCTTTCCGGTGCTTCGCCCAATGTGCCGGTAACCTCATCGTGATCGCGATGGCCGATCAGCACGATGGTGTAATCCTGCTTTTTGCAAACCGAACCGCTTCCAAATGGACCTTCGTGACCAAAGGACAGGTAGCGTCGATGACCTGGAGGCTTCGCTCCTTAGCTTCGCGCGAACAGCCGGGGATACCCCGTGGGCGCTGAAAATAACCCGGGCGCCTTCCGGCACCTCCGAAAGCTCTTCCACGAAAATGGCGCCGGCCCGCCGCAATTCGTCCACTACGTGACGATTGTGAACGATTTCCTTGCGAACGTAGATGGGCGCGCCATACAGGTCCAGCGCAATTTTCACGACATCAATGGCCCGCACAACACCCGCACAAAAGCCCCGCGGTTTCAACAAGAGAATCTTCTTGCCCGTGTCCACCGCTGAAGTTGTCATAGGAACGATTAATTATAGCAAGTCCCTTAGGTTAGCGCGGGGTTTGCA